>OZ242027.1:0-4310159 GCA_965204865.1 Dehalococcoidia bacterium
TGATTGTGGCCACTTGCTTGGATTCCTTTACGGAGTTAGTGGATTATACCCGCTTGAGTTTCGAAATCGTCTCGGATGGTTCTGGCCGTTAGTTCGTCCAGCTTTGCGGCCTGATCCCTGACCCCGCCGGTCTGGGCCAGGGCCTGTTCCTCCATGGCCTCCTCCTCCGGGGTTTCCGCCAGCGCGATGGTGGTGAGCCGGTGTATCGCCTGGCTGGCGTACCGGTCGGCGATCTCCTGTTGCTCTGGGTCCAGTGGCCACTCCTCCAGTCGGTTTGTCTCTTGGTCGAGGTACCGGACTCGGGCAGTGGCGAGGTAATTCAGGTCCAGGTGCATGGCCATGGGGCTTATGTCCTCGTCCGGTGCTAGGGCGAGGGCTCTTTCCCGCCAATTGTGTGAGTTTCCGGAGAAGTCTACGACAGCCGTTGCCCCGGCGAACATGGGTCCTGCGGAGAGGGTATGCTGGCTGACGTGGTCCTCGATGTCGGTGGTGTGGTCGTCCAGGGCATGGCGCATCGCCTCGATGCTGGCTTTGGTGGTCGCGTCCTTTGTGGCGTCGTTCATCGTTCTTCTCCGGTTGCGGATTTCCAAGAAGATGGTGGTGTTCTGGCCGCCTGACGACGGCTGAGTCTTGCGGGGCGTTTCGAGTGCAGGATGCTTGGTTGAAGGCAATGAGCAGAGAAAATTCCGTTGGACCGGGACCGGCCGCAGTCCTTGATGGGCCGTGGCGGCCGTCCCAACATCGGTCGGCAGTTGGAACTATATGTCCTGTCCGTTCTTGCTGCCGGTTCCGACGATCTTCTTGAGGAGCCATATCACAGGCTCGATGGCGAACCACGCTATAAAGACCAATATGAGGGCCGTTATCAAGTGGTGGCCCGCGGACCCGGGGGCCGGGTTGAAGGCGCCGCAGGCCCTGGCGACAATCAGGGCGGCCAGGGCCAGGATCAGCCAGCGGGAGGTCTCCTTGACCGCGGTGATGATCAGGTGTCTCGGGGTGCCGCGCTCTGGCGGGGAAAGCAATAGGTATATCTTTTGTCTCATGTTCGTGTGCCTTTCTCAAAGTGGTAGTCAGGTGAGGGAGTGAAATTTTCCCTGTCTGCTGCGGTCGCGCCTGTCGGCGGGTCCGCCGTCTCGGTTTCGTTCCTTGAGGCCGCAGACAAAGATCAGGCGAGCCTTAACCGGCTCGCCCTTTCGCCGTTGTCCCACTGCTATCGTGCCGGTTGGGATAGGTGGAGTTCCTATTGCATCTGTGTCGGATTCGTTGCCAAGTTGAACGCGAACCGGCCGTTGCCGGTACTGAATCTCTGGGCTTGGCGGTCTGGGCGTCGCGCATAATGCTGAAGCCGTCAGCGAAGGGTTCGGCGTCTGCTGTGCGGTGGTATCTGGCACGGAACTGTTCCCTTCCAGAGACGTAAGGCCGCTTGGCAGTGGAGTCGAGGACGTTGGTGTCGGCGTGGAGAGTCGTGGACTGCCACAAGGGAAGTCGACTGCGCCTGCGATGTGTTCGGGTCTGACGGGGAAGGTCAGTTTGTGGGTGTCGTGCCGTTCGGGGGCACAGACTCTTGGGGGTGGGGAATCTTCCTGAAGATGAGCAGGACGTAGCCCCTTTCGTCACTGGTGGCGTGGCGTATTTCGTAACCCTGCTCGTGGATGGCGTTTATCCTGTCCGACAAATGGCGGCTGATGTGAAGGCTCGTCATTGTGACGTATTCCCGTCCTTCTTCGATTTGTTGGTAGGTTACGTCGTGAAGGACAGGGTGAAGTCTCTCCTCTCCTCGATTTCCGCCGTCTCCGCCGCACGCGATGGCGATTGCGAGTATTACGGCGATGGCGGCGGCGGTGATTATCCACTTCATTGGTTCCTCCTTGAAGTGCTGTTGCATTCGGGTGAAGAAAAAGGCCCGGCGAATGCCGGGCGCTTTGCGGGCTGCCGATGTTCGGGGTGGAAGGTTGGGGTGATTTCCTTTGGCTGTCAGCTCTGTGAGGGCTCGGTCTCTGCGTCGATGGACACGCTAGCGACTTCCAAGCCGCGTTCCCCGCTGTACTGCTTGCAGGAGGGCCGGTCGCGCCGGCGTCGTCGCCGGTGTGTTGGTCAAGACGCAACCCAACCCTGATTCCATTGTGATAGAGGTCTGGGCGGCTTTCAAGCAGCGGATGTCATGAAATTCGATGCTGATTCTGAGTAGGTTTTCTCGGTCTTGGACCGGTCCCGGAGAGAGCGCCGGGTTGGCGCTGGTGGACTCGTCGAGGTGGGGAATATGCTGCTGCATCCGGGTCTTTTTATCGTGACAGGATTTGCATCAGATTGTCCGGTATTGGTCCGCTGGCGGGTACGTCGTCTCCGTGGTGTTTCTGGCCACGGGTGTCTCGGGCGAAGTAGGAGTAGGTTCCTGTGCCGTAGAAGCCCAGGTCTATGTATGTCTGACCGCCGTTCCAGGCGAAGTTGAGTTCTCCGTCGTCTGCCAGTGAAATGTGTGGCATCTCGCTGAGAGGCGAGGGCAACTGTCGGGCGAAGGCTTCAGCGTCAGTGAAGGCTGCGGGTTTCGGTGAATCGGTGCCGGGTGCCGTTTCCCTGTGTCTGAGTTCCTCCAATCGTCTTTCGATTGATTCCTTCTGCTGGCAGGGCAATTTCTTTAGCAAATCGTCCTCCGGGTGGTTTTCCTGATTGGACCCCTTTGTGTTGGAAATTGTATCAGTAAGTGAGTTTTTCTGAAGCCTTGCGCTGCTGTGACGGTGTCGGAATTCAATGCTTGTTGTTGAATGTTAACGCGCCCTAGGTTGAAAGAGAATCGACCGTCTCCCGTCCTGAACGATTGAGGCTTTGCGGTCTGGGCGTTGCGCATGATGCCGAAGCCTTCGTCGAAGGTCTCTGTGAGTTTCCCCGGTACCGTTTTGGGCCTGGTGTTTGTCGGTGTTTCCTTCGTTATTCCCCGGGTGGTTTTGGAGACCATGTTTGAACTTTCGGGGGAATTCTCTTTGACCTCAAGTCCGGCGCAAATTGCCATGAATTCCTGCGTCATCAGTTGGCCGCGCTGAACTGTGCTCCTGCTTCAGCCCGTGTGAACTCCATCATCTCGGAGATTCAGTCGAGCAGGGGCGAGTGTGCTCCTGGTGTTTGAAACCCATTGATTCTTGCCTACGTTCAGGTTCCGGTGCTCGCTATTGCTTTACTGCCGGGTCCCGTACTGACGGAATCATTGGTGGTCAGACTGTCTCTCCTGGGTTACGCGACGGTGGCGTTTCTTCCGGACCTGCTCGCGCTGTACCGGGCGGGATGCTCGCAACAATTTCACCAATTATGGGACGGCCGGTAGCCGTGTTCCCTCTGGAAACTCCGAGTGTTGGCTCTATTTCGCGCGAAAGGGCAATCGGTCTGAGGGGTACTTGTACTTTCAATTTGAGCCTCGAGTCCAGGGGGTTTCCTGATGGATGAGATATCGACAATTTTCGGGTCTTTGTCCCGCCTACTCGCCATCGTTGGAGGTGGCATCTCGACGGTTGCCGTGTGCTATGCCGGCATCCTGTGGATGACCTCCAGCGGTGACCCGCAGAACATGTCCAAAGCCAGGATGGCTCTCATGGGCGCCGTTGGGGGCCTCATCATCGTGGGCGTGGCTTTCATCGTTCCCCGGATCATCGGTGAGACCGTGGTGGAGCCGGTGGGCGGGAACATTGGTGGCACTGAGGCTGGGCAGAACTGCGATGACATTTTGCAGAACCAGTTTGTTTTCCAGCGGAACGCTTCGACTGAGACGGCTTTGAAGGCTGTCATATCTGTGATTCAAAACCAGCGAGTCGAGCAGTGCTCTGTCGATGTTTGGAAGCCTGTGGTGGATGATGCGAATACGGCGTGTCACAGTAACGAGGCAATCGGTGGGCAAGATGTTCCCAGCGGTCTGCACGCTAATGGTGATGCTGACAAGACTGTTCGCAACAAGTCAGGTCGTGACCGGGATAACAACATAATTATCCACTGGTCGGCTACTGAGGCTAGCAGGCCGACTGATAATGCCCAGTGCTGGCTGTATGTCTCACGTCTGAGCACTTGGAGCGTGGAGTAGGAAGTGGCCGGGCGGCAGCTTGCCGCCCGTTTTCGTGTTCTTGGTAAGGATGTTTGTCTGGATACTGGCGGTCTGCGGGCGCTGCCGGGCAGGGGGTGGACCCTCGATGGAGCGTGAGGAATTCCAAGCGATGGCTGAATTTTAGGAGGAACGGTCATGGACGAGATAACGACCATTTTCGGTTCGCTTTCCCGTTTGCTGGCCATCGTTGGAGGTGGCATTTCCACGGTGGCTGTCTGCTACGCGGGCATCCTGTGGATGACTTCCAGCGGTGACCCGCAGAACATGTCGAAGGCCCGGATGGCTCTGATGGGAGCCGTGGGCGGCCTGATCATCGTGGGCATTGCCTTCATCGTTCCCCGGATTATCGGCGAGACGGTGGTCGAGCCTGTGGGCGGGAACATTGGTGGTACGGAGGCGGGTCAGAACTGCGATGACATCTTGCAGAACCAGTTTGTGTTCCAGCGAAACGCTTCGACTGTTGAAGCCTTGAACGCTGTGATTTCGGTGATTCAGAACCAGCGGGTGGAGCAATGCTCGGTAGATGTGTGGAAGCCGAAGGTGGTGAAAGCGGCTGCTGCTAGTGGGAGTGACCCTGTTCAGGGTTGCTACGCTGCCGCGGGTGCAACGACTTACAGCAGCATTGGGACCCAGGATGTTCCTAGCGGGTTGCACGAGGATAATGATCCAACATCTTCGACGAATTCGACGCCGAAAAATCAGAACCCGAGGTATGACTCGGGTCGGGATCGTGACAACAACATCATTATCCACTGGTCCTCTAAGGCGGAGGAGAAGCCGACTGATAATTCGAAGTGCTGGATGTACGTGTCCCGGTTGAGCACTTGGAGCGTGGAGTAATTTCCTGGATTTAGGCGCTTTGTGGCCTAGACCGGGGGTTAGGCTTCATGGGCGCGATAACGAATTTCTTTGATTCCCTCTCCAGGCTATTGGCCATTGTTGGAGGGGGAATCTCTACGATCGCGGTCTTGTACGCCGACACCCCGATGATGACGTCGTCTGGGGATGCCCAGAATATGGGCAAGTCCAGGATTTTCCTCATGGCGCTGTCGGCGGCGGCCTGATTTTCGTCGGTGTCGCTTTTATCGTGCCCTACGTTATCGGTGAGACGGTGATCGAGCCCGGCTGAAGCCGGCAACATTCAGGGCAGTTCGCCCCATGGATGCGCTAACGCTGAGACTGTTGGCGGCCAGGATGTTCCCTCTGGATTGCACCGTGGTTCTCCCGCACGTAATCCTGAGCGGGTTCGCAAGGATTCTGGCCGGGACCGGGATAACAACGTCATTGTTCACTGTGTTGCCAACTGTTGCCACGATAGTCGATTTTCGTATGCTGAGGTTGTTTGCATTCGCGTCGCGTCTTCTTCGAAGTGGGTCTCCTTTCACTGGCCTACTGAGTGATTTTCCGATAATATGTTCTTATGGCCTCTCCCAAGAGAAAGAAGATTCAGTCCGGCTCCGCCCAAGTGGGCGACCGGAAGTTCACCTACGAGGCTCTCATCGGTGATGCGGTGGCCCAGGTGGTAGCCTTGGCCCGTGCTGCGGGCAAGCCCTTGGTGATTGAGAATCTGGATTTCTCCAAGAAGAAGGACCAGCTTGAAGGGGAGTATCCCGGACGCAGCCGGATGCTGTCGTCCTTCGCCTAAGTGATGCCACCCTCGGGATCCTCGTTGCTTTTAGGCGCCCTTTCTGAGCGAGCCTCGGTCCCTGATAAGATTGGCGTGGATGTGGTGATAGTTGCTTTCTGTGATGGAACGGGCTGTAAGGTGGTTCCTGGAGTGGTGGGGTGAGCACTGGGTTCAGGTGCAATTGGTGGCTGTGCCTTTCGGTTCCCTGTTGATCACCCTGTACTTGTCCCAGGCCGGGAACGTAGGCTGGTGGTTGAATTCCCGGGCTGACTACAAGGTAGCGGCCGAGTTCGCCTCCTTGGGATTCATACTCTATGCGGCGTCCTTTGCGGCGCTGGAAACGGGAGCGTGGCTGGTCATGGTGCTGGCACTGTATGCGCTTGAGGCGTTCGACAGGAGACGTGCGAAGCGGGACCAGAAAGTGCGGTCCGAGGCCGCGGTCGTGACCGTGCGCTTGGTGAAGGAGTTGGGTGCAGAAGCAGCCCTTGCTCTGATGGAGAGAGCTGACAAAGAGCGTATGCGGGGCGAGACGTGGAAGCAGGCCGTTGAGCGGCTGAGGCAGGAGGGTTAGCGACTGCCTGTGTCTTTTTGCCACGTCCGTCGCTGGTTTCCGCTCGCAGGCAGGGAGCCTTCATAAGCGGTGTGGGCCTGAAGTTCACGGTCATCCCAGGTTAGGTTGGGCCACCGGGGGTATGGGTGCTGCATGGCTGCGATTCCCCGGCAGGCGGGCGAGGTCACTGACGGTCCCGCAGTTGCTTATGCAGCCTTTCCACCTCCCGCTCCGCCTCATCGGCCCTCCTCCGGTGATGGTCCGCGTCCTCCAGTCCCTGGGCATACCCCCGGGCGTAGTCGCGGCAGTCGTGGTCCTCGAGGATAGGCTTGGCCGCTAGTGGTGTCAATGCGGGCCTGACGTTACCGGAAAGTGACAGCAGGCGGTGTCCGCTCGTTGTTGCCGGTTGTCTTGTTGCGGTTTCCCTGAATTCCGGCCGCGTCGGCGTCCTCTACATCTGCGCCAGGTTGGTGGCGAGGTTGAAGGCGAACCAGCCGTCTCCGGTCCTGAAACTCTGAGGCTTGGTGGTCTGGGCGTCGCGCATGAGCCCGAACCCGTCGTCGAACAGCTCGAAGTCCACGATCCGGTCGTACCTGACCCGGAACTTCTTCCTCGGTCCCGAGAAGTAGGTGCGCTTGGTGGTGAACACCAGCAGTCTGGTGTCCTAGTGGATGGTCTCCTCCCACTCCACGCTCCGGCTTCTGAATGTGCCGGGCCGGTAGTAGACTCCCCTCGCCACCCGGATGCTGAGCCCGTGGGGGCTGCTCCAGCGTTCCCGGCGTGTTATGACTTCCAGGTAGTCGACCTCCTGCATGACCCAGACGAGTTTCTCGGACTTCATCAGGTTGAAGGGTACGCGGCCGTTGATGTTTTGGCGGTCGGGGACGATGCCCTCGGCGATGTCACGGATGACGGCGGCCTTGACGACCTGGGTAAGTACCCCGTTCTGGTCCATCTGGTTTTGGGTGAGGCCGAAGTGGTCGATGTACCGGTTGAGGGAGTTCTCCTCGTCGAGGGTGATGAGTCCGTCTTCGAGGGCGGCTTCCACCGCGGCCTCCTAGGCCCGGATCAGAATGGCGGTCTGATGGCTTTGGGGCAGTCCCGAGTCGGTGAGGGACTGGCCCAGCCCGTTCAGGTGGGCTTCGGGGTCGCTGGTTGCGATGGCGGCGAGCCGGGCGTCGAGGGTGAGCCGGTCCCGGGATGCCTTGTCGAGCTGGGCGGTGGCCTGCCGGTCGGCGGCGGAGTCTGCCAGGGTGAGCCGGTCCCTGAACTCCCTGAGTTTTATCTCCTCGGCTTGGGTGATGATGCTGTCGGCCATGGCGTGGCCGACGCCCCGCTTCCAGCCCTCCTCGAGGGCTTGGTTGACAGTGTTGCCTTCCCTCTAGGAGTTCCTGGCCATCTCGGCCATGGAGAGCCGGAGGGACTTCTCGTCGAAGCTGTGGTAGCGGGCGGCATCGGCGGCGAGTTTGACCATCCGATTCCAGCCGGCGCCGAAGGTCCGGCGGCATTCGGGGTGGTCCCGGGCGATGACTCCGGCCTTGTCGCCGCAGTACTGGCAGGTGCCGGTGACGGAGTGGAGAAGTTCGAGGAGGGGCATTGCGGCCTCCTTCCTATCTCGAGAAATTCGGGCATCGATGTAGCGTCAAGCCTGAATTTCTGCTTCACAGCAACTATGTCTTACACTTTGTCGGTTCTGTTGGCAGGCGTGGTCCCTTCCTTCGGTGGGGTCCATGGCTGTCGTTCCCCGGAGGGTGTCCGTGGTCTGGGTTGTCCACCTCCTCTACCTCTTGAATCTATGCCGTCTTCTGTTTTGACTTCTCGAGTTTCTTTCTCGTTCTCGTTTTCCATGGAGTGTTCTCCTATGAAGGAATATGCAAAGCTCTTCTGTACCACCCTTCGGTCAGTTTGGGGTCAGAGGCGTTTGAGACATAAGCTGATGTGATTGTGGCTCCTATTTCGGATAATATCACGAACTCCTGAGTCAATTGCTCTGTTTCCCCGGGTTCGATTTTGAGGTCGACATGGATTCGCCGTTGGGTGATCTCTCGCCAAGGGAACTCTTCCTCACGGGTCAGACCGGTAGGGCTTCTGAACTCCTCCATCATTTGGTTGACTGTTTCGTCATCGTAAGGAGACACAACTACAATCATCCAGGTTAGTTCTTTCACAGAGCACAGTCCGCTACCTGTATTTTGAGCTTCGAGTGATGCGACTACGGCGTCGTACGTCATGCTTACAGGCACTCTTTCCACTGACAGTGTCATCGTGAGGTGGGGTATGTGTTCTCTGCCTCTGAGATAGTTCCTCTGGGCGACATAGAGTGTGGCGAGGAACGCCGCCGCAGTGCCAGTCGTTCCTATCACCATTCCCGTCTTCCAGACATCTATGGAGGCTATGCCCTTGGGCGGTGTCTCTCCCGTCCAGTTGTAAATGTTCTGTGTCAGTCCCAGTGCTGCAGTCGCCAAAAGTAGTGTGGCGAACAGGATCCATGCTGTTCTTGGTAGCCAATGGCCAGCTATTGCCTCAAGTGCGAGTCTGGCTCTTCTATCCATATATCAGCTTCGTTGCTTTCCTTGTGTTTTGAGGGCTTTGGGGACGGGAGGTTTGCGGCTGGGCAGCACCGTGTGGGTGGCTCCGGTGTCCATCCAGGGCGTTCCTGATAGTTTGCGGACTGTCCTCCGTGTTGGGGTTGCTCACCACGAGGTTCGTGCGTATCTCGCCCGTTTTGCTCTCTCCCCGGAGACGCTCCCGTGAGTTCAGGTTCTTGTGGCCGTTATTTTAGCGGCGGTTGCGCGGGCCTGGCCGCCGGAACCTGCCAGCGATGCATTCATGCACATGTTCTATGTCATCGGCCCACCGGGCGACCCTGGCCGCCTCATCTTTCCAAGCAACTACGGCTTCACCTCGTCAACACTCAAGAGAGGAGTGCCGTTTCGTCGATGGTGTAGGGATTCCGGCAGTTTCAGCAGCTCAGGTGAGCGTTCGTCCTGACGTTTGATTGACCCTCAACGAAAAACGGATTCGTGTCGTATCTTAGATTTATATGTCGTCAAGGAAGTATTCCATTTCTCATTCCATCTATGATGGTTGTGGCTCTTTCAGCTAGGAGCTGCCTACGTGCCTCAAGGAATTTCTCATAGTTTTCTATCCGCCACAGGGGCCTGTTCTGTGGTATACAGTGTTCGGCCAGGACATTAGGGTCTTCGTTGTCTATCTCTGCAAGGTAATCTGCAGGTGCTCGGTCCCCGATCTTCCTGTTCGAGTCAGCGGTGATGACTGCAATGTTTGCTATAGACTCTATATCTTTGGTGTCTGTTCCTCTTTCTTGTAGATGTATCCGCGGAAAAATGTGATGATCTTCAAGTTCTGTCGGTTCGTAGGTTCTGATTGGAAGTTTCGTGAGGAAGTCCAGTGTCGAGGGTTTGTACCTAAGCATATCTATTATGCAAAGGAAGCGACCGCTGGCCCTGCGATTCATATTGAAGCGCTCAGGGCCAAATCGTATTTCTCCGATCTTTCTCTCGGCGCTTTCGTGCAGGGCACCCCAAGGGTTCTCATAGTCTACAGCTCGGAGGTCCGCGTCTATTTGTGTAGCTGTGGAACCATGGTAGATTGGCAGGGCGGACGAGGTCAGAAAGTAGCCAATCGCCTTTGCTTTCTCGCTGCGGGTGGGAAAGCGGTTCTTGCTTTCGATCAGATATTTCGCCAGAATGGTCATGGGCGTGGATGAATTGATCTTTCGAGGTTCTTTGAATCCTAGATCGTTACGCAAGAATGTGTGAATTTCTGTGTGTGCAGCGGCGACGTGGTTGAAGGCTTCCTGCAATTGCTGAGAACTGGGAGTTGACTTCCTGAAGGCATCGTCTCCAGGTCTGTACCTACCTGTATGGACGGCTTCCATACTCCTAATGATAGAGTCTGTGTTAATGGCTTTCTCTATTGGCGTGTTCTTCCACCTTTGAATCTCTTCATTGACGGAAGTTTTGGCCTCAGTCCATCGGGCGACAATCCAAGCTAGTTCCAGGTCTCCTCTACCCGGAGACTTCCCGTTTTTGTTTATCCTGCGAAATATCTTAATCACGTCATCTGTTTCGAGGCCTTGGTCTACTGTCTGTTCTGAAA
The DNA here is from genome assembly GCA_965204865.1 of Dehalococcoidia bacterium. GTDB lineage: Bacteria > Chloroflexota > Dehalococcoidia > Lucifugimonadales > UBA3495 > VXOI01. The sequence goes on from OZ242027.1 coordinate 10,384, forward strand.
TAATTCGCTCTCGAATGGACCTTACTCTATTGATGTTACTTTCGAAGGGACGTAGGTCTTGTCGGGAGTATCCGGCGCTCTCCATATTGATCTGCCAGTTTTCCAACTGTTGATAGTAGTTCTCTTGTGAATCTTGGAGGATGTCGCACACTTTTAATAGAGCATGATCAGCTGTGTGCTGTGATCTGCTTGGAAAAATGAAATTGTCCGCCTCTTTACGTGGGTCAAAACACAGGCCTCTGTGGGGTTGGCTTGGAGTGCCGTTGTACGCGGCAGGTATTTGATCCGTGTAGCAGGTATAGATGGTGGAGAGTCTTTGTTGCCCGTCCACGATGAATGTTACGAGTTGTCCTTCGTCGTTAGGTTGTTCCCAAAATGTGATTATGCCGACAGGATAGAGCCTGTAGAGGGAATCCATCAGTTCGATGACCCTGCCCTTATCCCATTCGTATCCTCGCTGAAATGGGGGCAGGCGAATTTGTCCTGTCCGGATTTGCTGCACTACACGTTGAATTTCCATTCTTCACTGTCGTCCTATCAGTTGTTTTCGAAAAGGACCTGTCTTTTCTTGGATCATCGGGCGGGACACTGGGAGCAACGTTCCCTGCAGGTCGTCGCTGCTTTCCTTGACAAAAGCAACGGAGGACATCATATACCACAGAGACCTTCGCATTCCTCCATCATGGCGTCAGCTTGGGATCCTGTATAGTCGAACTTCACCTGATTTAGGGGTATATGGGACTTGTGGAGATACGCGGTGCCGGTGAGGGCGCCGCGACTCTGTGGGACGTTCTGCATGGCCCATTCGACATTGACGGCATCTTGGAACGAATCGGGGTCGTTCTGTTTCATGTCGGCCCATATCTGGTCGGTATGGTACGGGCAGCCTATACAGGCGCTCTTTGGCAGTTGACGTTCTGGGTAGCGTTCCTTGAACCATTTGTATAGCTGGGTGCGTGACATGTCCTTTTCTAGGAGAGGGTATTGCAAGGTTATCCAGGCTTCTTGGCTTACCTTTCTCCTTGCTACTTCGTCCCGGCTCAGGCCCAGCCACATATCGACCTGCTGGTCTTTGGGCGCCACGCGGCCATCCTTCAGCCCTAAGTACTCCCTCAGGTACCGATGTATCGGTTTGAGTTTGTACTGTCGGGTGCACTGTCGAGTCCCGACGTACTCCTTGCCGTCCTCCTTGATGACGTATACCGGAATGTCGATGAACTTTCGACCTTCGGGGTTGATACCCCGCAGGATGTTGTCCCTGATGTTTCCGTTGTTGACCCGGATGACGGGGAAAGACAGTTGCTTTTCGAGCCAGTCCAGATGTTCGTAAACTGCTTTCGGCTCCCATCCGGTGTCCGCGAATATGGCGAAGTCCGGCTTCTGGAACCCATCGTACCCTTGGTCTGCCATCAGAGCCATCACAGTCGATTGGACTCCGGCCCCTAGGCTCAGCACCTGTAGGTTCTTCCTGCCCCGGAGCTTGGTTCGGTCAGCGACATACCTGACTTGGTGCATGAGCCGGTCCACTGATGGGGTGATGATTTCCCTGATATCCTTCCGGTCCATCGAATCGAGCAGCCTGGCGCCGGCGGCGCGGTTCAAGTCCCTTGCTACTTCTCGGGACCCCTCGCGGTTGATGCCCTGGGCATCGGTCATCATGGCGCGGACGTACTCCGCAAGGACAGTGGGGGACCTCATGACGTAGTACGACGTGCAGTTGTGGTAGTCCTCGGGGTTGAATGCGAAGTGCTCTATAACCTGTTGCGGGGTGAAGGACTTGCCGTGGTTGGCTGCCCTGAACGCGATTTCTGTCAGCCAGAGTGTCCGGCCTGCGACACTGGCGTCTGTGATAGGTCGTCCACTCTCCGGGAGATAGTGCTGGAGTATATGGTTTGTCACATTTGAAGTTTCTTGCACTGCCCATCGGGATATGCCGAAGGGCAGGAGGTGGAAGCTGCTTAGCCATGCCAGAATCTGAGGGTCGGCCATTTGGGCTGCGGTAATGTTCGGGATGTTCTGCCGGAACGCCAGGGCATGGGTGTCCGCCCTGGACTTGAAGGTTCGGCTGTACTGGTCCGCCGACGGCATGGAGATGGGGCCTTGGGCATAGAGTCCGGTCGGCGTGGCGTATTCGGTGACGTTGACCGAAGCCAGTACCGCTTCGAAGTCGGTTTCCGGGTTCTGCCATATCTCGGGGGTGTTTTCGGCCATTGATCTCAGAGCATCCATGGCCTCGGCCGTGAGCCTCATGATCTGTATGGGTTCAGGCATTTAGTCCTCGTATGGCTGCCTTTCTTGGGTGGGTGTGGTGATGCGGGCAAGGGGGTTTTCCATAATCTGCTGGGCATATTCCAGGGAGTTGGCTTCGAGGATTTCCTCGTCCTCGGCGTCTATGTTGTGTTCTTCAAGCTTGGTGGCGATTCTAGATGCCCACCTTTTGGTGGAGTGTTCGTCCTTTCGGTGTTGTCTGATGGCCTCTTCGATGGCCCGCTGGTACATGGAGGGCCACAGTGCTTGGATTGATTCCTCGTCTTGGCGGAGTCGGTCGATGTCGGGCTTGTCCTCTGGGTTTATCTGGATGACTATGCGGGGGCCGGACAGGTCGATTCTGTAACGGTCGCGCTCCACCGCTTGAGAGGGTGCGATCTCGATGTAGCTTTCCAATTCTCTGGAAGCGTCCGGGTCGAATGTCTTCTCTCGCCCGATGGCTAGGATGGATCCCTTGGGTACGTGGGTTCCATTCGGCAGTATTTCTTTCAACAGTTGGGTCCAGTCGTCGTTCCTGATTTGTGGGATATCCGCAGAGGCGATTATGAAGGGCCTGATGGTTACTGGCCCCTGGTATTGATCGGCCTTCAGTTGGATCAGGTGGGCGTCCTGGTCTGTCCTGTGGGACTCACGTAGCTTTGTTGCGATGCACTCAGTGAGGGTGTGGAAGTGAGCCTGCTGGGTGTCTACTAGCCCGCGTAGGACTGGGCTGTTCAGCGTGTATTTCAGGGCGATGCTGATTTCTCCTGCCTCTGCGGAGCGTCTGATTGCGGCGAGTTGCGCGTTGAAGGCAATATGCGGCTCGTAGTCCCTGTTGGTTTGCTCCGCCCTCAGTGTGGGGTGGGGCATGTCCCTTCGGTTGTAAGTGGTCATGCCGTTGCCGCCTGCTTCTGGATTTGGGAGATAGAGTAGCTGTGATAGGGTTCTTCCGTGTTTTCAAGTGCAAGTCTCAGGGTTACAGGTGTATCCGGTGGGCCTGACACCACCACGGCGTTGTCCTCCACCCTGGCAGTAACCAGGAGGTCGGCAGTTTGCTTTACACCGGCGATGCGGATGGTGTCTTCGTACTTCTGGTACTGTTCTCCGGCTGCCTTAATGGCGAACCTTAGGGAGTCGATTTTGTTGGATGGCGTGGTGAAGGTCATTACCAGTTCGCCTGGGTTTGAACGGATAACCCTAGCGTGCCTGATGGCGTTTTCGGAAGGCTTGGGGCTGGCCCTTCGCCTTTCAGGCTCTTCGAAGTTATTTTGCTCTTCGTTTTCCCTGTCGTCCTGTTCGTGGTCGTCTTGCGTGTCGTCCTTTCCGTCGCTTTCCCTTTGGCGGTTGGTCTCGGCCTCTGAAGTGCCGTCATCGTCGCTGACCATTTCCTCTTCTTCTGATTCGTCCACCACGTCGACTATGTCGCTGACCCTTTCGGTAAGTCGTTGCTCGCGCCAATTCAGGTCATGGACTCCCTGATTCAGGTCAGGCATGTCGGCGAAGAGTTCAGCCAGTTCGTTGACGTTGGTGCTGGCAGCAGTAAGAGCCTCGTCTATCCTTGCTTTGATCAGGTCAGTGACCTGATTTCTCTGTTCTCTGAGTTCTTGACCGGCCAACCGTTGTCTGTTCGGGTCCCGAAGTTGGCGGAAGTGGATGGCGTCGTGAGCTGGTGGTTCCATCCGCCTTATGAATGCGTCAGCTTTCTCGTCGTGGGCCATGGTGATTGCGCACCAGTTTGGCCATCCGCGTCCGCCGTGAGGATAGAAGGGGTTGTTAGAGGTGGTTCGGGTGTCCGTGATGAGCATTCCCCTGCGGTTGATGTGTGCGGTGCGGCGTGGAGCGTCTTTGGCAGTGCTGATCCACAAGCGCAGTTGCCCCATCTGTTCAAGCCTTCCCGACGGGTTGGTGAGGACTGAGTCATTTTCGACCAAGGCTTGGTAGTAGAACCGGGTGGGGTCAAGCTCTGGGCAGTTGTCGAGTTCTAGGGGGAGTGTATCGTGGTTGATGATCCTTGGCTCAGTGTCTGGGGTTGTCTGTATCGTTACCGTCATCTTGCGGGTGTGGATGGCGTAGAAAAACTGGGTCACTGCTGCGTTTGCAGTTTCATCTGCCCAGTCGGGGTAGATGCTTGGGTCGAATCCGACGATGAATATGCCTGTCCCTTGTTGGCTAAGGCGGAACAGTGTGGGTATTGATGGCCCTTCCACCGGGTGGTTGGGTTTGCCGTTCGGCGGATGGACGGCCAAAAATCCAGTCTGCTGCAACCTGTTGTCTGGTTGCGCTGGGTCGTCATGAGAAACGAGTTGTGATCTGCCCGCGAGGTGGTCGATTCTGCCCTTGAGCGGAATGCTGACATAGCGCGTGCTGTAAATCACGGTGCTGCAAGTGGAGAGGTTGAAAGGCGCGTTCTTGCCGAATCCGAAGGAGCCTCCCTTTGTTTGTCCGTCTGCGATGGTGGGGGTTCCTTCTCTGAATATCAGGTTGCGCCAGTTGTGTCCTTGGAGCCCGGTTGTGCCACTGTCGATGATGGCCAAGCAAGGTATAGCTGGCTTGCTGAGCATGGACAGCATTTGCTGGTAACGCTCGATGGCGTCGGAGTCACGGTCTCCGATTACTTCGGCGAGCGATGACTCTATGTGCTCCCTCAGTTCTGGGGCCTTTATGTCGTCGGGTGTGGCTTCGACGAGTTGAAATTTCACGTCGATGGTTTCGATGCCGTCTGCCGGGTGGTCTACGCAGTTCTGTAGGAGTTCCCGGACCGTCTTGGTTACGGCGTCGTTCACGAAGTACTGCTGCCCAGGGCTGTTGCCTTGCTCTGCGCCTCCGCTAGTCGGGGCGAATCGCCAGCTTGTTTGTGTTGTTTCACTCATGATGGACTATTTAGGTTGCGGATTCTACCTATCCTTTTATGGTGGGTCGTTAGCTAGCGGGATTATATACGAGATCGTGGTGGTTTCAAGTGCGACGGAGTCTTGCAGTGGGCAGCCCTTCGCGCCTTTTGGAAGAAATTGTCCGACGCTGAGGCCAGACTCCGCCGTGTTATTCTTGGGGGCCAGGTCCCTCCAGGTTGAATTAGGAGTGAAGAGTTGAAACTGGATGAGGTTAGGGCATCCGTTTCCGAGCAGTTGAATACCCAGACCGAGCTTGGCGTGCAGATTGTTGAGCACCAAAATGTTCCTGAAGAGGGGCCGGTGAACGGCGGCATATGGTGGAGAATTCCCAATGTCACTGCCGTGTTTGCTGACCTCAAACGTTCGACTTCCATCAGCGTGAACGGTTCCAGGAAGGATGCAGCCTTCGCCTACACGTACTTCATCAGAGCGATGACGGTGGTCCTTGAGAGGTTCGGGGCGAGATATGTGGATATCCAGGGAGATGGGATATTCGGGCTGTTCAGCGGCAAGGACTCGGTATTCTCGGCGGCGGCCTGCGCGGTTACGATGAAAACGGAGATGGAGCGGGTGGTGGAACCGAGATTCAGGAAGGACGCGTCTACCAAGCAGGGGCTGAAAGTTGGGATTGGGGTGGATCAGGGTGTCCTGCTGGTTCGTCGTCTGGGCCTCAGGGGCACTAGGCAGAATGAGGTGTGGGCGGGAAAGCCGGTGAACATGGCAGCGAAGCTGAGTTCCGTTGCGGGAAACAATCAGGTGGTAGTCTCCGACCGGGTATACGCCGCGTATGGCAATGCTTCTAAAATCAGGCAGAGATCCCTGCTATGGTCCTGTGGATGCACTGTCGGCAAACCGAAGGCTGGTCTGGGCCTGCCTGTGCATGAGGCCGCTCACCTTTGGAGTAAAGCGGCTGTCCCAAAGAATCTGGGTTTGGACTTCCATAGCGTCTACCGGCGGAACAGGATGTGGTGCGGCAAGCATGGGGTGGAGTTCTGTGAAGCGGTGGTTACCGGTAAGAATCCGGTGGGTTGATGTTGGAAGATCGCCTGAAGTCGCATTACGAGTCGCTGTCACGAGCGATAGGCTTCACAAGGGCGGCAGACGCCAAGGCGGCCCCTGTACTTGCCCTTCAGGTCGCCTTGGTAGGGACGCTTGCGGCCAGGATGGAGGGTCTTTGGGCCATCATCTCCGCCAACTCTTCTGGCGTTGAAGCGGTTGCTCTGAGTGTTCTGCTGGGCCTGTATGGGCTATTCTTGGTTGCCACGATAGCGGTGGCGGCCAATGTATATATCCCCAGGAATCCGAGGACCGGAAAGTCGCTCATATACTTTGAAGACATTGGCGCTATGCCTTTGGAGTTCTTCGAGGGGCAAGCCAGGCAGATGGACGCTCAGGCCATAGAGGGGCAGTTGCTTGAGCAGGTTCACTCGGTTTCCCGGGTTGCCAGTATCAAAATGCACCGGGTTCGATTGGCGTTCTACCTCAGCGGCCCTGCCGTTCTGTTGTGGGTTGTGCTTTTGGCTTGGGGAGCCATTTGATAGGGATAGCGGGAGAATTTTACCGACGTACCTGAAGCTGTGCAGAATTTTTCACGTAGTCGCGGCGGTTGAGTGAATTTTGCACAGTTTCTGGTTGGGTCAGGGGCGGAAAAGATTGTCAATGGTGCCGATTTCGCCGTGGTTATGCCCCGATGCACCTGAGCAGTGCCGCCTTGGCGAATGTTAAGAATCTATCCTGGATTTCACCTCTAAATCCAGTGAGGCGTTCTTCCGTAGCCACGGCTCTGACTTGGTAAGTGATTGCGAACGCGCGTTGCTCTGGATGTTGGAGTGTTACCGGGACGAATTGCATTGGGTCCCGGCGCCGTTCCGGGTCCACCGCTAGCGCAGTGACCATTCCGGTGTCCCGATTGGATGTGAGGATCAGGAGATCGCCTTCAAAGTTCTGCCCCCGCGCGTTCGGTATTGACGCGGACCACAGACTGCCTGGCCGTACCTCTTGCCCTGACGCGGTAGCGTTTTCGTGGTTCTCGTATTGGAGTTCACGGGCGAGGCCTTCTTTGATGCTCTCCATTTCAGTGGGCTTGGCGGTTCCGCGGTAGTCTCCGATTTTACTGATGTGGACTGATTTGATGTGGCGAACGTAGGCGTATGAGTTCGTGTCCTCGTCGTCGTCCTCGATTTCCACGGCCCAATGTACCGGGTGGTGAGGCGGTGTGCTTGTCAGGGGGACCACTATGGCGATGCTTTGGTTGTCTATCAGGCTTTGTCTGCCCACTACGATTACGGGGTGATTCGCGGCTAATTCGTGCCCTTTTTGGCTATGACCTTCGCATTGGTAGATGTGACCGCTGATCACTTGGGCCATCTAGCCACCTCGTCGGTGTATCCAGCGTCAGCGATTGCGCGGTCCCTTTCATTGATAAATGTGTCGGATGGTTCCTCAGTAGTGACTGGTTCCATACCGTCCACGATAGCCAGGTAAAGTGCCGTAGCCGCGGTTTCATAGATCTGGCAAGCAGCGTAGGCGGTGGCGAGCGATATCTGTTCGTTGGTCAGGTCGGCGAATTTTGAAGCCAACAGCTGGAAGTGCTCTGCATGGGGCCACTTGTCCAGCAGACTTTCGATGTCCTCTTTGCCTCTGATGCACTCTCGCGCGACGTGTTGTAGAGCCGGCTTGGCGGTTTTGCCGATGATGTCGGCAATTGTTCTAGTTATAAGTCGGGTGGTATCGTCATCGCATCCGGCCGTTCCGAGGTACTCGATCCTCTTGTCATTACCCATAGGGGCCATGAGGCCGCAGTGAGCTTTGGAGCGGGTGGCCCAGGGTGCCTCTTTGACCGAGGCGGTCTGACTGCTGTATCTCTGCACGATTTCCATGGTGTTGATGGATGAAATGGCGGGTGGTGCCATCAGGTTAGTAGTCATGACACTTATTCCCGTTATCTTGGATTTATCAGGTTTGTTGAGGTAGATTTTACTGTTCTGGGGGTATCTTGAGCAAACTGTCGGCCTAATCCTGTCCACTAATGGGCTCTTGCGCACTTGTGGCGAAAATTGGGGAATGCAGATCGGGAATAGCCGATTCAATGGGAATCTCCTGCGCCAGCCGGCCTGGCTCAGATACAGCAGATAACTATCGCTTCCCGCTCATTCGGTCTTTGCGGTCGGTTTTGATTCGTTTCACCAAATGTACGGCATTGTTCGCTCTCTTGATTCCGGGTCAGGGATTCTGCCGGATGGTCGCTTTCTGATTGCGATGTTCGGGGGAAATGGCAGGTTCTGCTCTGTCGTCCTCCGGCTCCCGTACGTCCTCTTGCTCCTCTGACCTACTTTCCGCTGGCAGCCTGACCAGCATCTCGGTGAATTCCCCCTGCTCTGACCTGGCCTCTATGGTCCCGCCGTGCTCCCGGGCGACGTCGAAACAGAAGCTGAGTCCCAGCCCGGTCCCCCGGTTGGGACCCTTGGTGGTGAAGAACGGATTGAATATCTTTGTCCTGACTTCTTCGGTCATCCCGGTACCGTTGTCCCAAACCCTGATCTCAACGGCGCCCTCCGCCCTTCTGATGGACACCAGCAATGCCGGCTCGTACCCGTCAGGCCCGGCGCTCTCCGCCCTTTCCGCCAGCGCCTGGCAGGCGTTGGTCACCAGGTTGGTGATGACCCGCCCCAGGTCCTCTGGGATGGCCTGGGTCTCTCCCATCTCGGGTTCCAGGTCGAGCCTGACGTCTGCGGCGAATCCGTCCAGTTGGGCCTGGACGCTCCAGTAGGCCACCATGGTCTGCTGCTCCACCAGCCGGTTGAGGTCCACAGGCTGGAACTCGCCCCGGGAGTCACGGTGCAGGGCCAGCATGTCGGCCACCACCCGGTCGGCACGGTCGGTGTTCCTGACCACACGACCCACGTCTTCCTTTAGTTGACTGGTGAGGTTGTTGATTTCCTCCCTCTCCTCGGGGGTGACCTGCCGGGCCACCCTTTCCACCACCTCCACCAGTTGTCCGCCGACCGAATCCGCGTCTTCGGCAAAACTCCTGATGAATTGGAGCGGGTTCCTGATCTCGTGGGCCACCCCTGCCGACAGTTCACCGAGTTCGGCCAGTTTCTGCCGGCTCACCACTTGGTCCTGCGTCCTTCTGAGGTCCTCCAGGGCGCTTTCGAGCTCGCCGTTTCTCACTTGCAGTTCTTGGGAGAGCCTCTGTACCTCGTTCAGTTGCATCGCTTCGATGGCCCTCAGGCGGAGGGTTTCCAGGGCGACGCAGCACTTGGAGAGTTCGTCGCTCCCCCAGGGCTCGACGGTGTAGTCGAAATCGCCCATCCCCAGCCGGCGGATCCACTGCTCCACGATGACTCGCCGTACGGTCGCCCGGAGCATCAGGGACATCACCATGCCGGTCAGGGCCAGTCCTGCTGCGGCCAGTCCCAGGATGAACCAGTCCTGGGCCCAGGCGGCTCGCGCCGTTACGGCACATAGGATGCCCAGTGTGGTCGTGAGCATGAGCATGTGGCGGACGGAATAGCGCCTGAGGCTGAACCGTCTCAGCCCGAAGGGGTCGTTGCCTTCATATATCCCAGGGTTGGGGATATTCATCTCCGGGTCCGCAGAGTGGTGCCCGGCTGGTACAGTCTGGCGGCTGGTATTCATGGACTGCTCCCCTGGGGCATTGCTGGTTGGCGCCATTGTAACGGAGTAGAGGGGTTGCAGTCGTCGGGATGGACTTCGGTTCAGGGACGAGCCTTTCCTTATGCTCCTCGGCTACAGAGAAACCGTAAGACGCACTGCCGAACGCCGAGGGGGTGTTGCACGGTTTCGGTCAACAGGAGTGCCTTTGACCTGCTGGGCGTTCCTCTTCCGGTGGGAGTCCAGCGGAGGATTTTACGACATGGTGGTTCCTAGGCGACGTGTGGGCGTTGGCCGGGGATCCGTTATTCTCCGAAGTGTGCTGTGGTCTCCTTCGGTGACAGGCGAGTCAGCTGCAGTCGGGGCCCTTCCTGTCTTTGTGGGGTGAAGTAGTAGCTGCCGCTGCCGATTCCGGCCCAGAAGTTCCAGTCGTGCATCTGCTCGATGTGGAGCGAGGTATCGTACCCTTCCAGCCCTTCGAGAGCTCCTGGCCGGGCGGGGTCGTCCGTGTGTTCCACCGTGCCGCTGTATCCGGGCATGTGGTGCGGGTCCATGATCTCGAAGAGAAGCGCCGGTAGGACTTCTTCGTTGCCGTCTTCTGGCCCGCGGTTGCTCATGCTGAACCCGTGCCCGTTGACCCTGATCAGGTATTCGGTTTTGCTGTTGCGCCTGATTGACACCCTGGCCGGGCTTGCCACTACTTCGTCCAAGAGTTCGCTCAGGCCGATGAAGGGCCTGATTTCGAAGTAGGGTCTCCGTTGGTCGCGCATCTGTCGGAGCAATTCGGGGTCGGCGAGGAGCCTGGACAGTGTGGGGTATTCCTGGTCCTGCCGTCCGTCCCTGCGGAGTGTACAGGTGCCGTCGGGCCGCAAGGCGATGGACATGCCGTTTGGCATGCGCAGTATTGCCTGCTCTCCTTCGGTGCGTATGCGGGGGTAGGTGTCGAAGAAGTCGATGACCCTTGGCAGTGCTTTAATGGCCGCCCTGACGGCGTCAGTGGAGACGCCCGGATTCAGCTCGGTGAGCTGGAGTTCCAGCTCTGCCTCCAGGGCCTGTATGTGTTTTTCAAGGGGCGTCATGTGCCTCCGCTGTGTCAGTTCCGACATAGTGGTGGCGGTGGCTGGATTCAACGGGCCAGGTTGCCCCGGCGTCGTCACCGGCACTGATGGTCAATCGCAACCTGTCCCTGAATCCATCATCTCTGACGGGCGACGGATTCACAAGCGGCTGGTGTCATCAAATAGTCTTGTTGAAACACTTTGAGGGGCGTATGGCAATTGCCTTTAGTGGGCAAGGTGCAAGTCGAAGCGGCATTGGCCGCTCCTGCGAGAGTAGGAGAACGCCCTAACCCCTTCGGCAGGTTCAGGACAGGCCTGGCCCTCTCCCGGAGGGAGAGGGGACTTGCCGCACGCCCCTCTTGGGCCAGCGCCTCACCGCTGCACTGTTACACCCGCTCTCCAATCCGGCGCCAGTCGGGGACAAACTCCGGCATGCGTCTCATCCGGGACAACTGGACTGGCAAAGCCCCTTGTGTTAAAACCGTCTCCATCCGGGGAGGGAGTATCCATCGCATTGCTCAATACCGCAAGATTTCTGCTCCTCTTCACGATTCTCTACAATGTTGCTGAGGGCACAATTGCCGTCTGGTCCGGGATCGTTGCCGGCAGCTTCGCCCTAGTCTTTTTCGGTGCCGACAGCTGCATCGAGGTGGCGGCCGCTTCCCTGGTGCTCTGGAGGGTGGGCATCACGGATGGCGAGTATGCCGATGCAGTGGAGCAACGGGTAATCCGGTTCATTGGCTGGACGTTTATCGCCCTGTCGTCCGCCATCGTGTTGCAGTCTGCGTGGGCCCTTTCGCAACGTAGCGGCGCCGAGGAATCTCTGGTGGGCATCGGGCTCGCATTGGCCTCGGTCACCTTGATGCCCCTGATAGCCGTGTGGAAGCTCCGCATCGCGGCCCGGGGAAATCTGCAGTCCATTGCCATCGAGGCCAAGGAGACATTGGCCTGCGGCGTCCTCTCCCTGACTCTGCTCATCGGACTGGTGGCCAACGCCGCGCTGGGCTGGTGGTGGCTGGATGCGGTAACGGCTCTGCTGCTGGTTCCCTGGCTGCTTAAGGAGGGACTGGCGGGGATTCGCGGGGGTGGACGTCCCGTTGACCTGCAGCTGTGCTCCTGCCGGTCCTGCCTGTTCGGTCTGAGTTCCTGCCGGGCCGCCTGCTGCGCAGTCTGAGACAGAGGTGGTGGAGTTGCCCCACGGGGCGGTTAGTTGCCGATCCTGGTCGTCGTGCCTGAGGTCGGCGTGGACGCGGTCGTCGGTGTGGTAGCCCTCAAGGTTGCCGTCGGGGTCGGCGTCGCGGACGTGGCGATGTTGAGTTACCTTGACCCGCATCTGGTGAAGCCTCTGCCATTAAGGATCCGTCGAAGGAATTAGAAAGGCCGCCGTAGGAGGCAGGGATGAGCACAGTCAATGGGAACGCCGGCACCGGGACTTCCCAAGCCTTGCTGTCCGCCGCCGAGAAAATGCTCCCGGAAATCCGGGCGGCGTCTGCTGATGCTGAGGCGGCGCGGCGGTTGCCGGACGCGCTGGCGGCCAAGCTGGACGATGCTGGCTTCTTCCGCATGACCTTGGGACGGGAGTCGGGCGGGCTTGAGGTGGACCCGCTGACCGCGGCCAAGGTGGTGGAAATCCTGTCCACCGCCAGCCCCTCGGTGGGCTGGGTGGTGATGATTATCGCCTCGTCGCTATTCTGGATGGCCAGGGTGTTGCCCGAGGAAGCGCGGGACGAGGTGTTTCCCGCTGGGCGGGCCTCCAACATCGCCGGCACCGTAGTCCCTCACGGCCGGGCCGACCGCGTCCCGGGCGGCTGGCGGGTTTCCGGGCAGTGGCCCTTTTGCAGCGGCTGCCACCAAGCGGCCTGGCTGGCCTGCGGGGCCTGGCTGCATGACGGCGAAGGCCCGATACAGTCCGCCGAAGGCCGGCCGGAGTGGCGTCTGTTCCTGGTCCCGGCGGACGACTGCGAGATACTGGACACTTGGCATACTTCTGGACTGCGAGGAACCGGCAGCCACGATTTCGTGGTCAACGGCGTTTTCGTTCCCGACCGCCGGGTGTTTCCTCACCCCTTGGCGGGAGCGCCGGTGCGCCCGGAACGCCACTACGCCTTTCCTGGCGTGAGCATTGCGATGATGTCCGGCGTGGCCTTGGGAGCGGCCCGGGGAGCGGTGGACAGCCTGCTGGAGTTGCTGGAGGCCAAGGTTGACCGCCGCAGCGGGCGGCTGGCGGCGTCGGCCTTCGACCGGCAGATGGACCTGGCGTCGGCGGAAGCTTTGACCGGCTCTGCTCGGGCCTATCTCTATCAGGCCCTGGAGGAGTTGTGGGCCGCGGTGATGGCCGGGGAAGATCCCGGTCTCCGTCTTCGGGCGCAGTACCGGTTGGCCTGCACCAATGCCGTGAGTTCTTCGGTGCAGGCGGTGGACCGGGCCCACAGCGCCGCCGGGACCAACGCCATATACGTGCCCTCATCCCTGGATGGATACTTCCGGGACGTGCGTGCCGTCGCCGCCCACGCCTTCGTCCGTCCGGCCACCCTGGCCGATGGCGGGCTGCTACTGTTGGGGGAATCGCCGTTGATGCCTGGGTTTTAGGGCAGGGTGTTCCGCCTAATTGGCGGCGGTGAGGGTCAACGCTGTGGCGAGCAGGGTGACCGCCAGCAGTGTTTTGCTCATGATTCCTTCGGAATCAGCGCGGGATTCGGGACCGGGGTCTTTGGGGCGGGTGTCGCGCCTGAGCGTGCTATTAGTGCCGACAGGATGACCAGGAGAGGGGTAAGGATCAGTTTGAGCGTGGCATTCCCGTTCAGGGAATGTTCGGCGGGAACCTGTTATATCGCTGTTCCTCCCCCCGTTGAGGAAGACCTATTTCAGTTGTTGAGCTGCCTTTCAGCTTCCTTCAAGATTGTCTGAATCACCCTGAGCCTGTCTTCCGGGTATCCGTGTTCAGTGGCCAGTTGTAGGGCCTCCTCAGCTTGGTCCAGTGATTCCTCCCAGCGGTTTATCAGCGCCCACCCCTTGGCTATCGCCAGATTGGCTTCGGCTTTCGAGTGGCGCCATCCGTCGGTCTGGTCGGGGCTGTTGCGGGCGTCGTAGCCGTCCTCCAGTGCTTCTGCGCCGTTGCCCATGTCGGCGTGGATGCCTGCCCGTTCGGCGAGGTTGATGGCTTTGTCGTCCAGGTATGTTGCTATTTCCAGATTAGGACTCTACTGTCTTTTCCCCCAGAAGAGTTCGCTCCACCATTCTCCTTTCCATACATCTTGCAGGAAGTCTCCTGTTAGTCCTTCCTTTGTATTCTTTGCCTTGGAATCGAATGGAGCATTTTGTTTGGTCCTTGCTCTGTGGCATGGAGGGCACTCTCGGTGGTGTGGCGCGTTGGGTGTGAACCTTTTCCCGCAATTCCTGCATGTTTTGTATTTGCCTACGGGTTGGCTCGCAGTCGGGGTTGTCTGCCCGCTTTTTACCGGGTTAGGCTGTTGACCCCGTCCGTTGGTTGAGGGTTTGGGTGTCCGACTGGGCTGCTGGGCAGGTGCTTGGCTCTGCAATTGGTTCCGAGCAGAGGTTGTACGCCCTGCTGTCTTGTTGGGTTTCTGGGTTGGAGCCGCACTCGGTAGCCATCCTTTTTGTGGGTCATTTGCGATCAGCCTTAGGGCTTCCTTCAATTCTTGGGCTTTGGGCCGGTTCCGGCCGTACCTCTTATAGTCCATCGCTCGGTTGAACTTTTGCTGTAGCTCCCTGGGTAGTCGGCTCCACTCATCTTGCTGGTCAGGCCTTATTTCCCAGTCTCGGGGGAAGGCATGGGTGAAGCGGTGCGCTGCGATACGTTCTTCTCTGGTTTCTACCGGCTTGATTCCTGAGTTGTCTTTCCCTTGAAAGGGGTGTACTCCATTGAATAGCAACATGTACGTGAGCACGGCCAAGCAGAAGGTGTCGTTGTAGTCGTCGATGGGTACCGTACCTGACTCTATCCTTTCCGGTGGCTGATACTCCGCCCACATTACCGTCGACAGGAATGGTCTACCTGGATCTTGGGGGTTTGGTATCTGGAAACTGTCGCAGTCTATGATGAATGGGAAGAGGTTGTCGCGCCGCACGAGGATGTTTTTGGGGTTGACGTCGCCGATGTAACAGTTGTTCCGGTGTAGGATCTCCATGGTAGCGGCTATGCGCATAGCAAGCCTCGCTGCTTCGTGTCTCCGTACTGTGATGTTTTTCTCGTCTCTTCTTCGCCTTGTGTACAGATTCTCGATGGCTGTAGTGTTTTGGGCCTCGGGCATGAGGAATCCTCTCAAAGATCCTCTGCCGTCGTATATGCCTTCGGTTGGCCATGCTGCCGCTATTTCCCCGTCCACGGTGATTCTGGGATTGATCTTGAGCATGGCGTTCAGTTTGGCTGTGAGTTCCCTTTCTGCCGGTTTGTGCCATACCTTGGCGACGATCCCGGTCATGCCGGTGGCTTTCCACACGGCTCCCTCACCGCCTGAGGCGAGGGGGTGCTGGGCAACTTCAAGGGGCTGTCCGTTGGAACGTACGAGGCCTGTAGGTTTTTGGTCGTTCATCTATACGGTCGTTGCTGCCCAAGGATCTGCGGATGGGAGTGAGACTTGGGCTCCGCTTCTTGAATTGGATACGGTGGATACCGATGCGGAAAGCCATTGGAAGAATTCCCGCCATTTGCTGGGGTTCATTTCTTTTGGCGGGTATTGGGGTCCTTTTAGGTTTTGTTCCAGGGCCCTTCGTCCCTCTGGGCCTACCCCGATGGGAAAGCAGGTCAGTGCGTTTCGGTTCTCCGCGTCGGCCAGTGCTTGCCCGGCTTGATCCATCTCGGCGTCGCTGTTGCCCGGCATGCCGTCTGTCAGGATGATCAGCCATGGGCGGTAGTACGGTATGCCGCTACCGCGGTAATTCTGTTTTCTCTTCTCCACCAGGTCTATGGCGAAGTGGATTCCTCCTGCCAGGTTGGTGCCTCCCCCGGCCGTCATCCGGGGCGGGTCGAAGTTGTGCATCAGCGCGAACTCGTGCTCCAGCCTTACGTCGTTGGCGAATGTTACAACGGCTACCTCGACGCGCTGGGCGGCTGTGTCGTCTTCGGAGACCGCCTGTTTGAACGTGTGCAAGTTGCTGTTGAGCTGATTGATTTTTTCTCCCTGCATTGAGCCTGATATGTCGCAGAGCAGTACTGCCGGGCAGCGTTGGTCAGGGTTTTCAGCGAATTCTATTTCGTCCGCTGCGCTGGCACCGATATCTGCCTCCGTCTGGTAGTTTCGGTTGTTCACTGTAGCCCTCCTTCTGCTCTTTTGCTCATGGCGTCAACGCTTGGCCCTGCACGATTTGTCTCATTTGATGTAATTTGAGGTGCTTATGTTCTCGTAGCCATTACCAGCGTGATGTCGTCGGAGCTCTTGCGCTGTGCTGCATCCGTGCCTAGTGCATCCGCGAGCTTCTTTGCAGCTGATTCAGGTTCTTTCGACCTTGCTAGGGCGTTGAACGCTGGCCTGAAAAAGCCCGTGTGTGGCTCGTCTGTGGGATAGTTGACTGCTAAGGGATCCAGTCCATCTGTGAATATGGCAATTTGCTGGGTATCCTTGGATTCCATCGTTTTCAAATTCAGTCCGATGGCGTAATCCGATGCCGGATGCTCTGAGCTGGTGATGAACGCGGTTTCGTTGGCGTACTCGCCGTTGTAGGGTGGGTTGAGATTGATGTAACTGTCCTTGCTGTTGACTATGGTCCGCCCGTCGCCGATGTGCAGGGTTGAGATCAGCCGCTCGTTGGCGAGGACGAGTTGTATCGTGGTAGCCAGTTCTGCGAGCTTTGCGTGGTTCTGCCGTGCCTTTAGTTTCAACGCTTGACTGGTGTATCTGACTGCTTGGCTCAGGGTCTTAACCGCTTGATCGGGGGAGAGCGCCGATTCGGGTGTCCGTCTGATGAGGTAGCGGAGCATTGTTATGGCTGTACTGGTCGCGGTCCTAGCACCTTCGTGAGATAGCGGTGCGGACCCTGCTCCGTCGGCTACTGCGGCTATGATGGTTTCTGGCATTTCTTTGGTGGCGGAGATTATGCTGACGTCGTAGCTGTCTTGGTTGGGGATGGCTTGTCTTTCGTGGCTTATTCCCCGCTGGCTTATGGCGATGACAGTCCATTTCTTTCCGGTAAAGCACTCTATGTGCTGTTCTGGAACGCCTTTGTTGCTGCTGCCGTCTGTCGGCTTCCGTATTCTCATAGCTGCTTACTGCTTCCCCGGCGATGGACGGTCAGGTGGTACCGAGTGACCTGTTTGCTTGGCGCATCCTGTGCGCTATGGGCGGGGTATGGTGACGTTCAGGGTTGCGGTGTTGCCGGTGGCCTTGCCGTCCAGCAGCAGCCGGTGGATGAAATCCACCTCACCTGTACTTTCAGGTGCCTTGGGCAGGGCTGTGTACAGGGCCTGTCCTGGCTGCCAATTGCCGGAGTTGAACTGGCCCAGGTGCTGGCTGAGCACGTGGACCGTCGCCCCGTCGGTCCCCTGCGTGGTCTTCGGGTCACCTTTCCCTGCGATGGCGGGTCTTGGTCCAGGGGCACTGTGTAGACCTCGTAGGTTTTGCCTGTAGTAGGGGATTTCGACGAGGGTCTGCCTTTTGTCGTTGCTCTCGACCTGTTCGGTGGTGACGGGTTCGTTGTTCTGGATGGCTCTGGCCAGTTGGAGTTCCTGGTAGTTGGACCAGATGGATATGAGGGCAATGACCGCCAGTATTTCCAGGGCGATGATAGCCTTCTGTGCCTTGGCTTTTGGCGAGTGGTAGATCTGGGGTTCCGGTGTCTGCTGGGCGGTGCCCATTTGGCGGATACTCCGTCGCGGGGTCTGGGAGATTGTCCGGGTGGATTCAGAATTTGTGGGTTCCGCGAAGTGGCGTTTATCCACTGGGCGTGTGCCGCTTGGGTATTCGCCGTCGGCTCGGGGCGTAGGTGTGCCATGGTGGCAGTGAGTCGGGTTAGGGAGTTGGTCGGCTCGCCCGGTATGCAGGTCATCTTGCGGTGATGCGGGGGTGACCTTGCCCTTTGGGGTATTTTTTCTTGGGCGGGTTAGGGGCTGTGGGGGTTTCCTGTCCCGGTGTGCGGGGTTCTTCGTTATTCAAGGGAAACCCCGGCTCAGCTGTTGAGCCGGGGCTGTGATGTCCTTAGGACAGTAACGCCGGTGGCACTTTGTCTTCTACTCACACACTACGCCTCGCCGTCGGTGGGTACTCGTAGGCCGGGTGGCCGCACCGAACTGGTGCGATGCCGTGGGTATGGCTTTCTGCTGGTCATCCCATTGGCCACTGGAGTGGATCCTTTCTATGCGGTGGTCACTTGTCATTGAGGCTGATTCACCAGCGAGTTTGACTTGGCCTCTTTGCTCAGGGTCAATTCCTGGTCGGGGTTCATGTTTATCGTGCCTCTACCGATCAGTATCCATACTGCCTCTCTGAGGTCGATGTCCCTGATATCTCGGTTCTTCTCCCTGATGTTTTTCAGTAACTGTCCTGCCTCTATCGGCTCCCCTGCATCCCTGAGCAATGTTTCGATAGCATCTTGTGCCCTGAGTATCCCATTGTTCTGCATTCCTTCCTCCCGAAGTTGGAATGTCTAGTGTTAGCCGTTTAAGTCTCCTACAGCATATGGTGTCGGAGCCGAGCTACCTCAGTAGGAGAACTTGGCGATTGCTAGGATGGGCATGGCCCGACGTATGGATGGGGTGATGGCATACGAACACGGTCTCCACCTCGATTTTGGTCATCGCCAGGCTCCACCGGGCTTTTATCTCCGTGCCGTACCACGCGTATTCGCAGCAGTAGTTCTGGTGCGGTGGTTACCGATCCTCCGGGCCCTTAGCGCCCTTCGCTCTGGTTGGCACCGGCGGTTAACGTGATGCGTCTGAGTTTTCCAAGGTTCCGATTACACGCCGGGGCATGGGCATGGGTTTATCAAAGGAAGTCCGCTTTGTTGGAGATAACTACTCGCGGATTTTGCGCTCTGCGGATTGTCTTACTGCCTGTGCAGTTGCCATTTTCATGCCCCGGGGCAGGAATAAAGGTTGGTCATCAGCATCTCCGTGAGCTCCTCAGCGCCGGTGTTCCTGTACGCTTTGTTCATCCCCTTGAGTCCACCGAACGCATCAACTACGCAGACCATGCCATCGTATTCCTCGTCTGTAATACCGGAGTCGGACGCGGCCAGCGCTGCTTCCTCTTCACTGAGGCAATAGAAGACGGTCAGGTCCCGGAACGCGGTGTACATCTCTCTGACGAAGCGGGGCTCCGCAGTATGGGCTTCATGGATGAGGGTGCCCAGGCCGATCCCTTCGAGACCGTCCTGTATGCAGGAGGTCGTGTCCACCATGAGCTCGCCGCCCAGGTCCTGGAAATACCAGGCGAGATTGGCGAGGTGGAGGTCCAGCAGGGTCTCGTCGCCCAGGCATCCAAACTGCTGAGCCACTTCTTCGTAATCCACGACGTAACCCAGGAAGGGATGCCTTGACCAGAAGTCCGCCAGCGACTCGACGTCGGTGATGCAGTCTCGCTCCTCCTCCGATAGCCTTGACAGCAGATCCGGCGAGTCGTCGGGGTCCAAGGGAGCGATGCTGGCCGGTTCAGGCGTTGATGCCGGTTCGGGTTTCTCCGCTAGGACGGCGGGCTCCCCGTCCGGTACCGGTCGTGTCTCTTCCGTACATACCGTAGCCGATTCCGCCAGAGCTTTCTGGTGTTCCTCGTCTTCCGCCGTCATGGCTGCCGTCATCTCCCCGGGTCCGCCCAGCTTTTCCATCATGCACCGCATCAATTCCCGGAGTTCCGATTCCTCCCGCAGCAGCTCAGCGGCGGTTTCCCATTCCGCATCGTTCAGGCACGCCATCGTTACCAAGGATAGTATCGTTGCCGAACTCAGGGTGTCTTCGGGGAATCCCTCGACCTTTGCCAGCATCATCAAACGGGGGTCTATTACCTTGAACGCGGCCCGTATGCAGGCGGAGGATTCCAAGCTCAGGGTTGGGACTCCCTCGGCGGTATCAGCGACGAAAATCCTGGCTACGGTCTCGTCTTCGAGACACCCGATGATCTTTGCCCGCTCCTCCTGGTACCCCGGACCCGGGAGAATGAAGTCCCACCTCTGGTACATGAAGGGACCGATTTCCTTGATGCATTCCAGTTCGGCGTCGGAGAGCTCGGAGTCGACGATCTCATCGCCGTGTACGCTCAAGGGCGACAGGACGCCTGCTGGCGTCTCGTCTTCGGGTATTGGCGGCGGTGTCGATGTCGGCTCTGGGGTTGGGGACGGGTTCGGAGTGGCCTCGGATGCGGCAGTGGGTGTCGGTGCCGCCGTAGATGCTGGCGTTTGCGCAGGGGCCGTGCCCTCCGGCTCCGGGGTATTCGCTGGTGGCAGAGGAGTGGCGTCAATGTTCCTTGGCGCCAGCGTTTCCTGGCTCGAGTCGGAGCAGGCTATCGGGAGCGCCAAGATGATCAGGGTCGCCGTCAGAAGCAATTTCCACACGTGGAGTTCCTCTTATCGGAGTAACCGGGCCATCTGCGATTATATCGCCGCTCTCCACGTCTTCCACTGCCGGATTGTTCGATGCCGCAGGCGGGCTGGAAATATGGCCTCTTACCGTCCTTTCCCGCACCGCAGGTATGGACACCCGGCGGTGTTCGAGGACTGGCCTGCGGCGGTTGTCATTCCGGTTTGTGCCGGGTTTCCAGGCAGGGGCTTCCCGGGGTCGTCATGTACAGGCTGTTTCCGGCGATGGCGTCGATGCTGCCGCGTATTCCTTTCAGCTTGACCGGGACCTAGGCGTCATTGTATTGATCGTGGGCGTGGTCCGACGTCTGGCCGGCGGTGAGGCCGTCGAAGTCCGGTGTGGGGTTGGTCCGGTCCGGGGTGGTGGTGAACGGGTGGACTGTCATGGCCAGGGTCAGTGCGGTCACTGCCATGGCGGCCAGTCCTCCGAGGGCCTTAGGCCACAGACGTGGCATTGCGGAGGTTTCCATGCCCTCACCTCGCTGTGGTTGATGTCTCTATACTATGGGGAGGGTAGAGAGGCTTGCCCGTTGGCGCGGTGGAGGGCGTGGCCGGGTGTGTCATGTCCCACGATGTTGCCTTGGCGGCTTGTCCGGCGGCCTCGTGTCAATGTCAGGATTGAATTCCTGAGGTCAGTACCCGGTTGGGGGGCGGCTAACACCGCGCCACGGGGTCTGCCCAGTTGAGCTACATGCCCAGGACATTGAGGGTCATTGGTAGTCTTGGCGCTCCGATAGGGAATTGTTGAGGGCATAAAAAAGACCCGGCAGCTTGTGGGCTGCCGGGTTTGTGTTGCTGCTTCAGGTCTGGAAGACGTTGGCGGTGGTGATTGGGGAGGTTAGCAGTCGTCGCCTTTGAGACCGAGCTGGTCTTTGAGTTCCTGGATCTCCTGTTGTTGCTTCTCGATGACCTTGTCTTTCTCTTCGTTGAGCCTGCGGGCCTCTTGGAGTTGTACGACGGTTTCAGGGTTCCTTGCTTCTTGTTCCTTTCTCTTGAGGTAGTTTGCCAGCATTGATACACCGCCTGCAGCGAAGTATAGGACGGGGGTGATGAACAGCGCACCTGCTGTTGCTGAACCCAGGATAGCGGGGTTCAGTGTAACAGTTTTGTAGATGAGCTGCTTTAGCGTGAGTGCCCCTTGCGTTGTTGCAGCCTCGGTTGCGGGGTCCGGTGGTGCCAGTGAAAGCGCAATGGCTGCGGTGATTACGATGGATATGCAGATCGCGGGGTAGAAGAACGGCGTCAGAGGCTTTGGCAGGAAAAAGGTACCCTGGGGGTTCGTATCCCGTGTCGGCTTGGTAAGCCAATACATTGATTCTGACAGGGCTGTGAGCAGACCTCGATAGGACCTGTGCAGTGTGCCGGGTTTTTCGGTGTTCAGGTTGCCTGCCGTCCGTTTGGAGTCGCAGGGGACGTCCTGGACGGCGCCACCGGCGCAGTCAGGATGTCCGACTGCGGCGGAGGCTGTGGGGGTCGGTGCGTGGAGCGGTCAGGGATGTTGCTCATGTCCTCCGGTGGCTTTGTTGCCGTCCCTTCTGAGGTGGACGAGAAAAACCCCGGCTTCAGGCTGAAGCCGGGGCTCGGGTGCTTTGAGCAGGGTTTTGTGGGTGCCGGGGCGCGGATGTTTATGGCGTTGTTGCCCCGGTTCAGAGCGGGGAAATTTGACCCCAGCGCAAGCTCACTCGTCGCCGGTTTCCGGGTGTGCACCTGGGGCGGGCCGCTGACCTCCGGGCCTCTTCCGAATATGGGCAGGTACGGTTGTCTTATTCCCGGTTTATCTCGTCCGCGGCATTCTTGGCTTGGGAATCCACTCCCACAGCACAATGGCGCTGGGAGCGATAACCGCTATTCCGGCGACCACGGAATGCCCGAAGGCGTGCCAGGGCAGGTCTGCATCCGCAGCCTCCTTGGCTACTACTGCGAACATACCTCCCAAGGCCATTCCGCTGGCTGCCAGAATCGCCCTGATGGCCAAAAGTCTATGCTGGCCTGTTCTCATGTCGTCGTTGTCTACGCCGTCCATACTTCCCCGTCCCAGAAATCGCCGTTCTTGCTTAAAGGGTACAGCTAGGCTTAGTAATCTCCATCGTTGCCTTCGTCACATTCATCTCAGAAGTCCGGTGAAGGCTCTCAGGATGCTCTTCCGCGGCGTCATTGCCGGTGAGGGTGAAGGGTGCGGCTCCCGGTCCAGGGACGGCTGTATTGGCTGGCTTACTGGCCGTACTCGATCAGGTAGACTCCCTGGACTCTCGTGGTGAACTCCATCCGCCCTCCGGAGACCGGGGTGGGCGAGTCGAACGCCGCCGTTGCCGATTCCTCCAGTGCATACAGTGGCTGAATTGGACGGAGGGAGGGCGAGTCCTCGGTGATGTGCGCCAGCCGTCCCAGAGTTACTCCTGCCTGTTCCGCAAGCATTTGCGCTTTCCGCTTCATGTCGGCCACCGCATCCGCCCTGGCTTGGTCCTCGAGGGCAGTGTGGTCCTCGATGTCGAACCTGACGCCGTGGATGCGGATCAAGTCTCCAGCGGCTTGGGTCACTTGGCCGATGATGGTCCCTGCGTCCTCCACTTTGCGGACCTTGACTGTGGCTTGGTTTGAGACGGTGTAGCCCGTCAGCCGGTTCTCCCAGGCGTTGTAGCAGGTCATGAATGAGGCCGGCTGGCCGTCGTTTCCCGTTCGGTCGTCATCGTCCTCGCACCGTTCGACCTCGACCCCCTGGTAGCGTGGGGCGACGCTGAAACGGCTGGTCCGGATGTCGTCCGGGGAAACCCCGGCTTGGGTCAGAGCGGTCATGACGTCGTTCATCGCCTGGGCGGCCTTTGCCCGCGCCTCTGCTGACGTATTCTCGGAGGATTCCACTCCCAGGGAGATGACGGCGACGTCGGGGACGCCGGTGGCGGTGCCTGTCCCGCTGACGTGGATGCCGGCCGGGCCGTCGTAGGCCAGGGCTGGTTTGTATTCGTATGGAGACGGGTTGGTGATGTAGGGGTCGGTTTCCGCTGACGGCTGGTCGTCCGTGATTGTTGCCGTCCTGTTGCGGGTGGCGGGTTGGTCCGGATACGGCGTCGGCTCCGGCGTGCTGACGAGGGCGGGAGTGTGGGTGGGATACGGCGTGTGGGTTGGTTCTGTCGGCGCCATTGCCGCCACCGTGGCACTCACCTGCAGGGCTATTTCTTCTTCCCGATTTTCTGTGTCGGTGGTACATCCCAACGTCAGCACGGCGGTCAGCATCACAGGAGGATGATTGCTTTCATCGTTGGCTTTTCTCTACTCCAGGTATTCGGTGCCGCACTCGAGTTCCATCACGTAGATCATGGCGTTTATCTCATGGAGATTTCCGAACCAGTCCTCCTCTTCGGCGAGTTCCTTCACGACCGCCCGGAAGGTCTGCTGGTCTTCCAGGATTGCCATAGCGTCATGCTGGGTGAGTCCGGCATCCATGGCGCCTTCTACAAACTCCTGCCCGAACTCCGGGAGATTCTTGGTGCAGATCCACAGCATCCCGACCAGCCTGTCCAGCAGTTCTTCGGACATGGGGGCCGGTTCCGGGTTCGTGACCATCGGGTCATTCTGCACCGGCAGGGGCGTGATGGTCGGCATCGGGGTGTACGTCGGATAGGGCGAGTGGGTCGGGAGCGGGGTGAACGTCGGGTACGGCGTGTGGGTTGGGAGGGGCTCCTGCGTCGGATACGGCGTGTATGTTGGCTCCGGGGTGAGCGTTGGATACGGCGTCTGGGAAGGTAGTGCCTCGACGGTGGCGTTCACCCGCAGGGCAATTTCCTCATCCCGTTTCTCCGCGTCGGCGCATCCGGCGGTCAGGGTCAACGCCGTAGCCAGTAGTGTGGCTGCCAGCAGTGTTCTGCTCATGATTCTTTCCATTTTTCCAGCTCTGGACGGGGGTTCACTGGCGGACCTTGGCTGGGGTGCTCTACCCGCCGAAGACGAAGTCGAGGACGTTGCCCAGGGTGGAGCTGTCGCCCTTGTAGATCTCGGTGTAGCCGCACTGCTTGCAGGAGACGGTGGTGAACTTCTGGTTCTGGACGTCGAAGAACCGGGTGTGCTTGCCGGTGGCGCGGAACTCGCCGGCCTCGAACTCGGTGTGCCGGCACTTGGGGCAGACGTAGGTTGATTCTTGGCTGGACATGGCTCGCCTCTCTGGGCGGGTTGCGGGTGTTGCTGTCCTTTTCCCGGTTCATCCTCCAGGGGGTTCAGGGCCGGAAATCCCAGTTCCCGGCCCCAGTCTCCTTGGCGATGAACGTGAGTCAGTCGGTTGATATTTCCACGCTCAGGCTGGCGGTGTTGCCGGTGGCCTTGCCGTCCAGCAGGAGCCGGTGGACGAAGTCCACCTCACCTGCACTGTCCGGCGTGCTGGGCAGGATTGCGTACAGGATCTGTCCCGCTTGCCAGTTGCCTGAGTCGAACTCCCTGATGTGCTGGCTCAGCACGTGGGCCGCGCCGTCGTTCTCGGGCGTGATCTCGAGGGTCACCTTTCCCTGAGTTGCTGGTGCTTGGTCTAGGGACACCGTGTATACCTCGTAAGTTTTGCTCTCGGAGAGCGTTACCGATGTCTTGGACAGGACTATGCCCGCGACGTAGCTGGCCCATGCGGTGGCCGGGGCGGTGGCGGCCTCGCTGCCCTCGGTGC
Organism: Dehalococcoidia bacterium; assembly: GCA_965204865.1. Lineage (GTDB taxonomy): Bacteria > Chloroflexota > Dehalococcoidia > Lucifugimonadales > UBA3495 > VXOI01. Next base: position 35,364 of record OZ242027.1, read on the forward strand.
CGATGTATGCCTTCACGCTGACGGAGTAATCTCCTGGCGATGTGGTCGGTATGTCGAAGGAGAATGTGGCGGCGTCGGTGTCGCTCCGGGCGGTGCCGGTTACGTCGTCCACCCCCGTCATGGACGCGGTGTAGTCGTAGTGGGTGGTGTCGGCGTCGTGGTTGGAGACGGTCACCCGCAGCACTGAGTTGTTGCTGGCGTCGTAGGCCGGGGCTACGGCAATCACTGGCTGGTCGGGGATTTTGACCTCGACCAGGGACGTCACCGTGTACTCGGCGGAGTTTCCTGCGCCGTGGGCGTTGTTGCCGGTCACCGTTACCGTGTACCCGGTTGACGGCTCGACCAGGATCACGTGCCCGGCTGTGGCGGCTGCCTTGCTCACGGTGGCCGTAGTGGGAGTTCCCTCTGCTCCCGTCTCTTGGTGGGCGACGGTGTAGCCGGTGGTGTGGGTATCCGGCGAGGTCACGGTTACGGTGATGATGTTGCGCTTCTGGGCGTCGTACCCGGCGGTCACCGTGGCTTGCGGCTTGGCCGGGAACGGGGTCAGTGAGGTTGCCGTGGCGGTGGCTGCGCTGCCGGTGCCTCCGCTGTTTCGTCCCTTGACCGACACGGAGTACTGGGTGTCGGGTTCCACGGAGACTTCCACTCCCGCCGTTGCTGCGGCCTTGGTTTCCGTGGTAGTGGCGGCGGTGGTGTCGTCCTCCGGCTCCTGGGTTGTGATGAGGTACTCGTCGGTGTGTTCGTCGGCGTTGGTCACCGTTACGGTGAGGACGGTCTCCTTGTTGGCGTGTCCGGCGGCGACGGTGAACTCCGGCTGCTTGGGCAGCGGCGGGGGAGCGGTGACCGTCCTTGCCGCGGAGAACGGGCTGTCGCCGTTCCTGCCGGTGGCCGACATCCTGACGCTGTAGGTGGCGTTGTGTTCAACGGCGTGGTCGTATCCTGCCGTGGCCTGGGCCGGGGTGAGCGAGTGGGTGCTTGCGCTGGCGCCGTCTACCTGCTTGGTGAGTTCAAGGGTGTAGCCGGTCGTGCCCTGCTGGGCGTTGGTCACCTGCACGGAGATCACGGCCTGCGCTCCCTTGTGTCCGCCGGTGGCGGTGAACGCCGGGGTGTCCGGCACGAACCACTCTAGTTCCGAGCGGATGGTCTCTGAGGCGTAGGCGCTGGTGCGGCTGCCGTTGACTCCGGCCATGGCGACGTCGTAGGAGGTGTCTGCGTCAACGTCGATGACGTGGCCCGCTGCGGCCTGGGTCCTGGAGACGGCGACGGGCGTTGACCAGTCCTCGTCGTGGCTCTTGCGGTACTTGAGCATGTAGCTGGCGTTGGCTTCGTCGTGTACCGTTACGGTTGCGGTGATGACGGTGGCCTCGTTCCGGTGTCCGGCGGTCAGGTCGAAGGCCGGTTCCGTCGGCAGGACGATCACCTCGCCGGTGGTGACGGTGCTGGTGGCGTAGCCGCTGTCGCCGTAGCCGTTGACGGCGGCCAATCCCACCTCGTACTCCGTGCTGGGAGACAGGCCAGTGATGACGTATCCGGCGGTTGCGGCGGCGGTGGTCAGGGTGGTCTCGGTATAGCCGTCGGCGCCGGCTTTACGGTGCCTGAGCTTGTAGCTGTCGGTGCGCGGGTTGTCCGCCGCCGTGACTGTTATGACCGGGTCATTGCTCTGGTGTCCCGCCGTAATGGTCACTGTGGGCGTGGGCGGCAACCGCACCAGGGTTATGCTGGCGACATCTGACCAGTTGTTGTAGGTGCAGAAAGAGGACTGGGGGGCCACCCGGAAGTCGTGCTGGATGTCCGGCTGCAGGTTGAAGACCGGCAGGCTGAGTTCGTCCCCTGGCACCTGGTGGATGCTGGGGTCGCCCCATTCGCCCTCGCCCACGCGGTGTTGGAGGGCGAAGTGGGTCGGGCTGTTGCCGGGCGCGTTGGTCCACGAGAGGACGACGGCGTCGGCGCGTTCGTTGCTGGGGACGGCGGTGAGTCCGGTGGGCTTTCCTGTGTCGGGCTCGACCTTGGCGGTGGCGGTGGCGAATTCTCCGGTGGTTCCGTCCTTGACGGCGGCGATTCGGATTTGGTAGTTCACGTCGACTTTGACGGGCGGGGTTCCGGCGATGAAGCCATTGCCTCTCCTCTTCTGTCCTTTGAGGTTCAGCCAGGTCCCGTTGTTGTCGGCGTCCCGGTACTGGGCGGTGTAGCCCGTTGCCCCTGGCACGCTGCTCCAGATGACGATAAAGTGAGGTTGGGAGCAGGTGATGTGGTGCGTCTGGTATGTCTGCACGGCCTGGATTTCCGGGGTTGCCGGTGCATCGGCCCGGACGTGGGTTGCGGTCCCTGTTGCGATGATCAGGGCGATGAGGGTTGCCAGGGCAACCCAGGGGAGCATTGTCCTTCTTGCCAGTTCGCTCATTTGCTTGCTGTCTCCTTTTGTTTTTTCACCTGCTGCGTTCTGCCTTTGATTCCAAGGGTGGGACTGGGGTATTCGGGGCGTTGCAGTCCCGTTTCCCCGGTCGTGTCGCCGGCGATGGCGCGCTCCAGGCCTGCGGCGCGCGGCCACGGCCGGGACCGGGGCGGTTGGCCTCTGGCGGGGGCCGCGGCCTCCCCTGCTCGTCGGCGGTCTGCATGGTCGGCTTGCTCCTCAAGTTGTTGGTTTGGCTGTGATTGCAGTGGGTCTTGGAGTAGTGCTGCCAGCACCGTTCACCGGCACAATTCAATTCTGTACGGGGGGTTGAGAGACTTTGTCGGTTGGCGAGAAAAAGTTGCCGGGGCGATTTGATCGTGTCGCGGTGAATTGCAGCCGGGCCCGTCCGGCGACAGGATGCTGTCGTCTTGGGCGGGGGATTGGGGTGTGGGGGCGGTCAGGGGAGTTGCGGATGTCCTTAGCCGGAGTTGGCCTCGTCCATTCGGGAGGAGGGCGCGCAAAACCCCGGCTTCCAGTTGAAGCCGGGGCTCGTGTCCGTGGGACAGGGTGTTGTGGTTGCCGAGGTTCGCTCGGCCAGGGTTCCTTTGCCCCGTTCAGGGGCGAAGAGAATTGACTCCGGGGCTATATCCCTAAGGATGTGGCCCTCCGGCGGGTCGCTGCCCTCCGGGGCCTTTGCCGGTTTACGGTCGGGCTGCGCCACTGAAAGCGGGCGTCCAACCGTTAGCCGGACGCCCGTGTTGACGAGTCTATGGTTCGGGGGACAGCCCGGCCCGCACAGCTTCCGCCGTTCGTCTCCTATGAGGCTGGCGTCACCGTAACCTCGAAGGCGTCGCTGACCGTGTTGCCGTCGGAGTCCTCCGCCGTCACCGTGATGGTGGCCGTTCCCGTGCCCATCGCCAGCACCGTCAGGGTGGAGCCGTCCACCAACGTGGACGCCACGCTGTGGTCAGACGATACGAGGGTGATGGTCAGGTCGTCGCCGTCGGGGTCGTGGAACACGCCCGACAGGGAGATTTTCCGCCAGCCCGGCGGCCCTTCCAGGCTGATGTCGGCCAACGGCTCGGCCACCGTGGGTGCCCGGTTGGGTGTTTCCCCGTCGGGCGGCGGGTCCTGCTCCGGCTCCTTGAGCACCGACAGGGCGAACGTATCGCTAACCGTGTTGCCATCGGCGTCCCGGGCCGTTACCGTGATGGTCACCGTCCCTTCAGCCACACCTGCAACCGTCAGCTTGGACAGATCGGCGGCCACGGTTACGGTTGCCTTGGCGTCGTCGGAGGATGCGGCGGTGATGGTGAGGCTGTCGCCGTCGGCGTCGCTGAACACTCCGGACAGAGATATTTCCTGCGTCGAACCCTCCTCCAGGCCGGACACGTCGCCGATGCTTGAGGTCACCACCGGCGCGGCCTTGACCGTTACCGTGAAGGCGTCCGAGACCGTGCCGCCCTTGCCGTCTTTGGCCGTGGCGGTGACGGTTGCAGTCCCACGGGCCTTGGCGCTCACCGTCAGCGTGGAGTAGTCGGAGGCCACCGACACCGTGGCTTTGGTCTCATCGGACGATGCGGCGGTGATGGTCAGGCTGTCGCCGTCGGCGTCGTCGAACACCCCATCAAGGGACACCTGGCTGGTCCCGCTCTCGCTGGGGATGGTTACGTCGGATAGGGCGCTGTCCACCGTGGGCGACTGGTTGGGCGGCGGTTCCTGCTGTTGCTGTTGTTGCTGGTCGGCGCCCACCGATACGTCAAAGGCGTCGCTGACCGTGTTGCCGTCGCTGTCCTGGGCCGTGACGGTGATGGTTGCCGTACCCTCGAGCAAGCTGTATACGGTCAACGTGTCCCCGACGAGGACAGGCTCAACCACCATGTTGTCCGAGGAGGATGCGCTCAGCGTCAGGGTGTCGCCGTCGGCGTCTCTGAACACTCCGGACAGGGATATTTCCTGCGAGGCGAGCGCCTCCATCCCGCTCATGTCGCCGATGGCCGAGGCCACCTTAGGCGCGGCCTTGACCGTCACCGTGAACGTGTCGTCCACCGTACCGCCCTTTCCGTCGCTGGCCGTTACCGTGATGGTGGCCGTGCCCCGGCTCTTGGCCGTCACCGTCAGACTGGAATAGTCGGAGGCCACCGATACCGTGGCGATGGTTTCAGCCGAGGAACCGGCGGTGATGGTCAGCGGGTCGCTGTCGGCGTCGCTGAACACCCCGGACAGGGATACTTGCTGGGTCCCGCTCTCGCTGACGATGGTGGCGTCGGCGATGGCCGAGTCCACCGTGGGTGCTTGGTTGGGCGTTCCCTGCTGTTGCTGCTGACCGGCGGCCTCCAGCTCCCGGAGGGCGGCTGTCACCTCTACCCAGCGGGTCCAGCCCCTATCGGCGTAGGTCTGGGCCTCATCCGCCGTCATGGCCGAAAGCGTCGTGTCCCCCATCGTCTCCCCGAAGGCCAGCAGCGCTCGGTCCCAGCGGTCGGTGTGGGCCTGGTTGCCGGCGCAGCACGGGTCGTTGCGCCACTGGTACATCTGGGCGACGAGGGACGCGTACCGCTTCGCCACCGGCGCCTCAAACGCGTCGCTCACCCGGTCGCCGTCCGTATCCTGGGCGGTTACCGTGATGGTCGCCGTGCCTTCGGCTGCGCCGCTGAGCGTAAGCACGGACCCGTCGGACGCCACCGACGCCGTGGCCACGGCTTCGTCAGAGGATGCGGCGGTGATGGTCAGCGTGTCGCCGTCGGCGTCGCTGAACACCTCGGAGAGGGACACGTCCTGCGTGGCTCCCGCCTCCAGACCGCTCACGTCGGCGATGGCGTTGGCCACCGTGGGTGCTTGGTTGGGCGGCGCCGACTGCTGTTGCTGCTGGTTGGGCGGCGCCGACTGCTGTTGCTGCTGGCTGGGGCACTCCGGTTCCGATAGCGCGTAGGCCACATCCCTCCAGTCGTGCCAGCCCGTGTTAGCATAGCCTTGGGCCTCCGCCGCCGTCATGGGCGTGAGCGTCGTGTCCTCCACCGTCACTCCGAGGGCCAGCAGCACCCGGTCCCAGAGGCGGGCGTAGGATTTGTAGTACGAGTCGTTGCGCAGCTGGTACATCCTGGCGATGAGCCTCGCGTTCCGATCTAAAGGATCATCCAGCTGGTCCGGCACATCCGGCAGGAGCGCCCGCTGGGCCGCCACGCTGGGGCCGGTGTCTCTCAGCACCGGGAAGTCCAGGGGCGTGCCGAAGTCCCAGGCGTAGGTATCGCCACTGTAGTCCCTGAGGTCGTCCCAGAGGGCGTAGATGCCGGTGTAGTCCGTGGGCTGGCGCAGCTCGGCGGTGGTCCGCCCCGTGCATCTGGGGCCCCCGTAAAGGCGAAGTACGCTCATATTCACCCCACGGCTGGCGGTCTGACCGGGCGCCTGGGTATTCCAGTAGGAGGCGGTGATGCCGCTTCTATCGCCATGTCCCGGTATTGCGTTCGGGATCTCGCAGTCGATACACCGGTGGCCGTTTCTCCCGGCGCGGCGATCACCGCGCTGCACGGTGACAAGGTGCGAGTGTTGAACACCAACCAGGCCGTTGACCCCGGCTACGCCGGACACGGCTCTGCCGGACACGGCGCCCAGGGCGTAACTGGCAGAGATGACTCCCTCGCTGTAGCCCACCAGTCCCCCGAGACTCCATCCGCCGCCGGACACGTCGCCGGTGGCGTAACTGGCAAAGATATCGCCGAAGTTTGCCCCCACCAGGCCGCCCACACTACGGTCGCCGCCCCTTACCCGGCCCGTGGCGTAACTGCCCACGATGCTGGCTTGGATGATGTCGCCTCCCGCGCCGAGTTCGTGCCAGCTCTTGCCAACCAGACCGCCGACATCCCTGCCGCCGCCGCTCCCCCAGTAGGGAGAAATGTCATATTCGCCAACGCCTGCGGTTACGTTGGCCGTGGACCAGCTGCGCACGATGCGGCCGCCCCAGTTCCGCCCGACTAGGCCCCCCACTTTACTGCCGTTGGCTGAGACCTCGCCTGAGGAATAACTGTCCGTGATCGTGCCGCCGCCCCTGTTCCACGCCACCAGGCCTCCGATCACCCAATTGCCGGATACCGACCCGGTCACCCCGGCGTTGCTGATCGTGCCCCAGTTTTCCCCGACCAGACCGCCTATGCGACTTCTTCCCAGGCTGCTTTTCAGGGCGGGTATGCCGGATAGGTCCACGTTTTTCAGCGCCACGTTGCGGATGACGCCGGTCTCCGCAAGCGCTTGGAACAACCCCGAACCCCTAGGCTCAAATCCCTCAGCTCTAAAGTACAGGTTGCGGATGGTATGGCCGTTGCCCTCAAAGACGGCGGTGTATCGACCGATGGGCAGCCAGCCTTGGCCGTCGTTCCAGTATTGGTCCCCGGCGTCGGCTTCGCCGCTGCCGTTGGTGTCAAAGTCCAGGTCGGCGGTCAGCTCGTAGCCCACGCAGCCCGCCGATGGACAGCCCATGCCGGTTGCGGGGTTGGGGAAAGCTGCGGCGTAGCCGCTATTATTGCTAGCTCCATCGCCGTCCAGGTCCCAGCGAATGGCGTCCAACTGGGCCAGGCTGGACACCTCTATCAGACCGTCGTCGTCGGTGTCGTAGTCCGCGGTCTGCTGCTGCTGCTGCGGCTCGCCGTTCTGGGCTCGGGCCGGCCCCGGCGGCCACAGCAGCAGCGCGACCAGTCCGGCCGTCAGCAGCGCCGCTATTAACAGGCGCAACGAGGGAAGAGGACGGAACATACCGGCCGGCTTTGCTTTCAACATGTCTTTGCTGTCTCCTTGTCCAGGGGCGCCGCTGCTGCGGCAGTGTGTTGTCGCCAAGGCTGCCGCATCCGGGCATTGGTTCCGTCCCCGCCCGGACAAGCGGGCCTGCCCCTGGTGTCATGGGTATAAGAAGCCAGCAAAACCCTACATCAAAAACCGTAGAATAGTCCGTATTTCCAATACTCTCTTTTGTGTGGGGTATTGTATGATTCAGCTACGCCAGCTATGTAATCAGTGACCGAACCCTGCCGGGGCCGATGCAACGGTTGGCGGGTTCCAGGGCTGGGAGGAAGAGGTGGGCCACCCCAACCAGCGGGACCGGGGGATCGAGACCCTGCGGGAGCGCTTGTGCCGGCCGAGTGAGGCCAGCCTGCACCTCATATCACGGAAACCGGGGCAGGTTCCGGCAGCCTGAATGCCTGCCCCCGGCTCGTCATGGGCCCGGGATCGCCCGTCCTCCTGCTCCTGCTGTCCCGCCCCGTCCCGGCTGCCAGGCGGGAATTGCCATGGGCGGCTATTCCTTGACGGTGCAGGTCAGCGTCGCCTCGGCGCTGGTCACACGGCTACCGTCGGGAAGTTGGTAGACCGCCTTGACACTCGCGCCGGCCTCGCCGCCCGCTTGGTACTCCCCAGTCCGGTACAGCACCGGGCCGCCAATGACTCGGCCGCTCTCGCTCCCGCCGCCAGGCAGCGTAAGCTGGAAGTCGTAAGCGTAGGTCTCGCCGCCATACCACTCCGGGGCGTCCCACCGGAACAGCAACTGGTCGGTGTCCACTCTGCAGCGCAGGTTGGCCACCGGCGTCGGCGCCTCATCCTTGGCCTCGGGCGGTGCCACTGCTACGTCAAAGGTATCGCTGGTCAGGTTGCCGTCAGCATCCTGGGCAGTGACGGTGATGGTCGCCGTACCCTCGGCCACGCCTGCCACCGTCAGCTTGGACTGGTCGGCAGCGACGGTTACGGTTGCCTTATTTTCGTCCGAGGATAAGGCCGTGATGGTGAGGCTGTCGCCGTCGGCGTCGCTGAACACCCCGGACAGGGAGACGTCCTGAGACGAACCTTCCTCCAGGCCGGATATGTCGCCGATGCTTGAGGCCACCGCCGGCGCGGCCTTCACCCTGACGGTGAACTCATCCGACACGGTGCCGCCGTTGCCGTCCTTGGCGGTTACGGTGATGGTTGCGGTCCCCCGGGCCTTTGCGCTGACCGTCAGCGTGGCGTAGTCAGAGGCTACCGACACCGTGGCGATGGTTTCAGCCGAGGAACCGGCGGTGATGGTCAGAGAGTCGTTGTCGGCGTCGCTGAACACCCCGGACAGGGAGACCTGTTTGGTTCCGCTCTCGTTGACGATGGTGGCGTCTCCGATGGCGCTTGTCACCGTGGGGGCTTGGTTGGGCGGCGGGTCCTGCTGCTGCTGTTGCTCTTGAGTGGAGCCCACCGACATGTCAAAGGCGTCGCTGACCGTGTTGCCGTCGCTGTCCTGGGCCGTGACCGTGATGGTCGTCGACCCGTCCGAAGCGGCCAGTACGGTCAATACGCCCAGGAGTTCGAAGGCCCAGGCTACATCCTCGTCGGAGGAGGCGAACGCGAAGGTCAGGTCGTCGCCGTCGGCGTCGCTGAACACCTCGCTCAGGGACACGTCCCGCGTCGCGCCCACTTCCAGGCCGCTCATGTCGCCGATGGCTGAGGACACCATCGGGGCGGCCTTAACCGTGACGGTGAAGCTGTCGTCCACCGTGCCGCCCCTGCCGTCAGACGCGGTCGCCGTGATGGTCGCCGTGCCCCTGCTCTTGGCCGTCACCGTCAGCGTGGAGTAGCCGGAGGCCACCGACACCGTGGCTTTGGCCTCATCCGAGGATTCGGCGGTGACGGTGAGCGTGTCGCCGTCGGCGTCGGTGAAGACGCCGGTGAGGGATACCTCCAGCGTACCGCTCTCGTTGACGATGGTGGCGTCGGCGATTTCGCTGGACACCGTGGGCGCCTGATTCTGAAGCTCCCGCAGCGCCGCCGCCACCTCCACCCAGCGGCTCCAGCCCCTATCGGCGTAGGTCTGGGCCTCCGCCGCCGTCATGGGCGAAAGCGTCGTGTCCCCCATCGTCTCCCCGAAGGCCAGCAGCGTCCGGTCCCAGCGGTCGGTGTGGGCCTTGTTGCTCGCGCAGCACGGGTCGTCGCGCCACTCCCTTATCTTGGCGATGAGGTCGGCGTACTTCCCCTGCGTGGTCTGTTCCCCCTGCTGCCCCGACACCGTGGTGTCCGACACCCTTACCGGCACCGTGCTGACGATGACGGCCCGGTACAGGGGGTCGTCGCTGGTAACGCGGTGGCTGACGGCGACGCTCTCGTCGTTGCTGTCGTCGTCGGCCAGTCCGTCCACGTAGAAGATGTCGGGCTGCTTCCAGGCCTCAGGCGTGAAGGTGATCGACGACGGGAAGACGGAGACCTTGGCGCCGTCTCCGCTGGTGGCGGTGATTACCACGTCCGCCGTGGGCTGGGAGTCCAGCACCACGGAGTAGCTGGCGCTATCGCCCTCGTCCACGGTGAGCGGGCTTGGGGCGCTCACCGTTATCCCGGCGGTGTCGTCGTCGGTGATGGTGAGGGTTACGCTGTCCACCAGAATGAAGCCGAATACTTCGGCGTAGGCGGCGATGACCGCCCTTTCGTCCGGTTCGTCCAGGGCGTCGTCGATGACCCGGACCAGCGCCGTGCCCGAGCGGTTCCCCGCAGCAATGGCGACGCTGGCGGACAGGGTGTAGTCGACGTCCCTGACGGCGGTGCTGTCGTTGCTGGGGTAGAGGTGCAGGCTGACGCCGCCGGGCGGGGCCGGCTCGTCCAGGGTGGCCGTGATGGCCGCCCAGCCGCCGCTTTCGCTAACCCTGGCGGGGTCCAGGGCCAGGGTCAGGCCAGTGGGCAGGCGCACCACGCCCAGATCGCCCCCCGTACTGCCCATATATTCCTGCGAGTCCTTCACCCTTACCCGGATGTGCTTTTGGCCGTCTATGCCGGGACCATGGAACCAATAGGAACTGTCGTAGTTCTCGTCAACTGGGTCGGTTCTCAGGGCGTGCGTTATGGTGTAAACCGTACCGAAACTGCCGCCGTAGTTGGCCGGCGGGGCGGTTACGGTGAAGGTCTTCGCCTCGAACCATCTATCCGGGGTGAAGACCACCGACGACGGGCTGGTATGAATTGGGGCGTTGGGTTCAAGAACCCGCGCATATATTTTGACGTTCCCACGCGGTGCGCTCTTCAGTTGGACGGTGTAGGTGAGGGAACCGCCTTCGACGAATCCCGCAGAGACTGGTTGGACAATGATGCCCCGATTCGGGTCGGCCTCGTCAGGTACCGCAATCGAGTTGTCAAGTATTACGAACTCAAGCTCCGGATAGCGCCCTTCTTCATGTGAATCGGGAATGATATAGGGCGCGTCGTTGAAGGGAACCAGCTCAAAACACGTTGCCTCTTCGCCTTCATTTTTTCGGTCTGCCACGGCCCGTATCCAGATGATGACCTCGCCTACTCCCTCCGGCAGCCGTAGCAACTTCGTATTGGGCTTGTCCGGCACACTCGGCAGTTGCATAAAGTAGTCCACGGACTCCACGGCAATGCGATCTTGAGATTCTCCTGTGGCGCAGCGGTCCTTGATTCTCACCATAACTTCGCTTTCGGAGTCCAGGGGCGGGTCAATTTGGACGTAAACCGGCTCTATGCTCCTCTCGGCGTCTATAATGTAAATTTCCGTCGTGATATCGGTAGCAAGGGTAAAGCTGACCCAGGACAGTAGCCTCTGGCGCTCGGTGAACCGTAGCCTAATGGAGTCATTCGCCGACCAGCTGAGGCCGGTCTCGGACCATTCCCTGGTGTCGTTCGCGTTATCGTCGACAACGGTGGCCTTCTCGCCACTGACCAAGCCGAACCGCCTGCCGTTCACGTGCAACACCAGGCTGTTCAGGCTGTCGGGAATCGTTTTGTTAAGAGTGAGGAACAAGGTGCCGTTGTCGTTGACGGAAAGGGCTGAGATTTGGTAGTCCGTCCCAGCGTAGGTGAACGAGTTATCGGTGAGGCCGGAGACACATTCTGCGCCCGTTACCGCTTGATTACACCCTAGAATCGTTTCGGAGCCGAGGTCCTTCGCCGTCAGGGTAGCGGACCAGAGGTCGGCGGCGTTAAGAGAGACCGAAAGGCTATAACCTGCGGTGGGCCAACTTTGGCGGATGTCTGGCCAAGTGACGGTGTCGTTGGACACGCCTCCGAGGTCGGACAGTGTGGCGCTGGCCAGGCTGTACTCGGTGTAGCCGACCTGTAGTCGCAGGGACGATTTGAGGCGGTCCGGGATTGCCTTGTCAAGGACCAGCTGGAGGGTCTTGTCACTGTTCGTGACGGAGAGTCTCTCGACCTCGTACGTCACGCCGTCGAAGATGAACGAGGGGCCGGGGAGGAATCCGACGTTGCCATCGTAGCCCCTCCAGGTATTTCCGGCACCTATGGTCAGGGTGCTGTTCCAGACCTGGAACCGCGACTGCGTGGTGAGTTGTTGCGCCTGCGCGGGCGTCGTATCGGCGGTCAGGAGGACAGCGAGCACGAGAGCGACCAGGACTACTGCGAGCAGCAGCCAGGACCGGGGCGCAAGGAAGCCCCGCATCATGACGGGCCAGCCTGAGGCTTCCATGCTATGGAGTCGGGGGGGCTGAAAGGGTAGGTATTTTTTCGTCATGTTGATGCACCTCATTTCAGATGGCGCTCGGTCTATGACTTTCAAACCTAAAAACTCGGCTTTGCCGCACTCTCAATGAGCGGAAGAGCCTGCGCTCGACTCCGGCAAATTCCAAGGTTTTATACCTAAATTCAGCCCTTACCTACCCCTGTCAGGGAGGGAAGGCTGACAGGGAGATAAACGCCCTCAACAGGCGGCTGGCCCTGCTGCTGTTCTTGCTGGTCTCGAACATGGCTGCGCTGTCTCCTTGTTATCGGCCGGTGCTTTCCCGGTCGGGTCGGCGCGGCGTATCGGCCCCGCCTTCGCGTTTGTTTTCAAGGCAACTGTAGCTGGAGCCCGGTTCCTTTCCCGCCCGGACCAGCGGGCCTGCCGCTGGCGTCACAGGTAGAATGACCCACTAAAACCTTACAACATCATCCGTAGAATAGTCCGTATTTTTAAGATCATCTATTGTGTGGGTTATTGTATAATTCAGCCTGGCCAGCTAGGCAATCAATGCCGAACGGCCAGGGCGCCGTTGCAGCGGCTGGTGAGGTCCGGGCCAGGGAGGAAATAATGGGGGAGTCAGAGCAGGCTTACCGGGAGATCGAGTCCCTGCGGGAGCGCCTGTCCCGCCTGAGCCAGGCCAGCCGGCGCATCAACGAGAGCCTGGACTTCGAGACGGTGCTCCAGGGGGTGCTGGACTCGGCCCGCTCCCTGACGGTGGCCCGCTACGGGGTGATGACCCTCCTGGACGGCGGGGGCGGAGTGGAGCACCGCCTGACCTCCGGGTTCACCGCCGGTGAGGCCGAACAGCTTTGGCTCACTCCGGACGGGCTGCGGCTCCTTGAGGCCCTGACCGGCGTCTCCGAACCCGTGAGGCTCCCCGACCTGGTGGAGCATGTCCACGCCCTGGGCTTCACGGAGTTCGCCGTTCCTTTGCCAGTGGGGGTATTCCGCTTCATGGCGGCGCCCATGTTCCACCGGGGCATCAGGGTGGGTAACGTCTTCGTAGGCGACCGGGAGGACGGGGAGGAGTTCAGCCAGGCCGATGAGGAGACCCTGGTGATGTTCGCCGCCCAGGCGGCCTTGGTCATCGCCAACGCCGGTACTCACCGGGAGGAGCGGCGGGCCCGGGCCGACCTGGAGACGTTGGTCAACACCTCGCCGGTGGGCGTCGTGGTCTTCGACGCTCAGACCGGAGGGATGGCCTCGGTTAACCGGGAGGCGTTGCGCATCGTGGACGGTCTGCGGGAGGATGGTCAGGAGCCGGAGGGCCTGCTGGAGGTGGTGACCTGCGTGCGCTCCGACGGCCGGGAGGTCTCTCTCAGGGAGTTGCCTCTGGCTGAAGTGCTTCAGGCCGGGGAGACGGTGCGGGCCGAGGAGATCACGCTGCGGGTACCCGACGGGCGCAGCGTCAGCGTTCTGCTAAACGCCACGCCGATTTACTCGGAGGACGGAGTTCTGACATCCTTCGTGGTTACGTTACAGGACATGACGCCGCTGGCGGAGCAGGAGCGTCTGCGGGCCGAGTTCCTGGCCATGGTCAGCCACGAGCTGAGGACGCCGTTGGCGGCGGTCAAGGGGTCGGTGACCACGCTGCTGGAGGCGGCGGGGGAGCTGGACCCGGCGGAGACGGCCCAGTTCCACCGGATCATCCGGGACCAGTCGGACCAGATGCGCTTTCTGATCGGCGACCTGTTGGACGTGGCCCGCATCGAGACCGGCACCCTGCCGGTGGCCCCGGAGCCTTCGGACATTCGTGCTCTGTTGGAAGAAGCCGCGAGCCGTTTCCAAAGCGGGGACGCGAAGAACCCGTTGCAAGTTGAGCTGGCTGATGATTTGCCCATGGTGCTGGCCGATAGGCGGCGCGTGGTCCAGGTGCTTGGCAACCTGCTCTCCAACGCCGCAGGGTATTCTCCGGAGGGGTCGCCGATCCTGGTGAGCGCGGTGCGGGACGGCGTTCACGTGGCAGTCTCGGTATCCGACCGGGGCCGGGGTATACCGGCGGAGATGCTGCCGGAACTGTTCCGCAAGTTCTCCCGGGCTTTTGACCGGGACACGGCCTCCGGCGTGGACGGGTCGGGGCTGGGGCTGGCCATCTGCAAGGGCATCGTGGAGGCCCATGGGGGCCGGATCAGAGCCGAGAGCGACGGTCCGGGCCTTGGGGCGCGGTTCACCTTCACCCTGCCAATGGCGGGGGGTGTGGCGGTTCCCGCATCTGCTCCGCCATCCCCGGCGCGTATCAGGCGGACGACTAGGGAGCGGGTGAGGGTCCTAGCGGTGGACGACGATCCCCAGGCTTTGCGCTACGTCAGGGACATTCTGACCAAGGCGGGTTACGCGCCCATCGTTACCGGCGATCCCGCCGACGTGCCGAAGTTGATGGCCGAGGAAAAGCCCCACGTGGTCCTGCTGGACCTGGTACTGCCGGGCAGCGACGGCATTCAGCTGATGCACGACATCCGCAGGACGGCGGACGTTCCCGTGATCTTCGTGTCGGCCTACGGCCAGGACGATACCGTGGCACGGGCCTTGGACATGGGGGCCGCCGACTACTTGGTGAAACCCTTCTCGCAGACGGAACTGGCGGCCCGGATAAGGGCGGCGCTGCGCAAGCGGATGGAGCCCCTGCCGGGGGAACCGTCGGTGTCCTTCTCTAAGGAAGGGCTGAGCATTGATTACGCGCAGCGAAAGGTGGCGCTGGACGGTGAGCCGGTGGAGTTGACGGCCACGGAGTACGCGGTGCTGTACGAGCTGGCGGTGCATGCTCCGCGGGTGTTGAACCAGAGCCTGCTGCTGCAGCGGGTGTGGGGGCCGGAGCGGGTGGGCGAGGGCTGGCTGGTGCGGGACGTGGTGAAGCGGCTGCGCCGCAAGCTGGGGGATGACGCCGCCAATCCCAGGTACATCGTTACCGAGCCCAGGGTGGGGTACCGGATGGCGGAGGGGGAGACGGGGGAGGCGTCATCGTTGTCCTCTCCAGGGACCGCAGCGCCTGGTGCCGATGATGTCGTATGACTGCCTGCCGGCTGCAAATCCATCTCTCAGGAGTACCGAAGTATATGATGTTGATTGGATAATGGATACCGTGATGTAGGTTTCTATGACGAGGATAGACTTGGAACGAGTTCGCAGTATTCCAGAGGGTGCCTGGTGGATAGCCTCGATAGTCAGCGTGCTTGTAGTTGGCGTCTTGGCCTCTTGGTGGTTTTGGGATGAACTGCGCCAATTCCCTCGGGACTCCCTGAGCACCATAGTACGCAATCTGGCCTTGGTAATCGGCGGCATGATTGCCATGCTACTAGCCGTGTGGCGGAGCAGGATCGCTGAGCGTCAATCGCTGGCGTCCCAGCATCAGGCTGATACAGCGCAGCAAAGTTTATTGAACGAGCGTTATGAACGAGGGGCGGAGATGCTTGGCAGTGAGGTTCTCTCAGTGCGCATGGGAGGCATCTTTGCATTACAAAGGTTAGCTTTGGAGCATTCAGCGCAGTACCACATACAGGTAATCCGGCTACTTTGTGCCTTTGTGCGAAACCCGGCTGGGACTGTCGAGACGCCCAAGAACGAAAGGGGCAGGAGGTATCCTCGATTGCGCGATGATGTCCAAGCAGCTATGTCTGCGATCTCCTATCGGAGTGAGAATTGTCTGGAATTGGAGAGTAACGCCAATGACTTCCGCTTGGACCTGTATGGAGCGAATTTGCTGTCCGTTGAGTTGAGCGGCGCTAATCTGCGTGGAGCGGACCTTACCAATGCAATTTTGGAAGGAGCTAGCCTGACGAGCGCAGACTTGTCTCACGCGAATCTGTCAGGAGTGAATTTGTGTCGGGCGCATTTGGCCGACGCGAAGATGCGGAGGGCGAACTTATTGGGCGCTCCAAATCTATCCTGGATTATGGCACAGGACGCAGACTTCTCAGAGTCCAGAATAGGCAGCGCAGACTTTTCCCACGCTTATTTGACGCACGCTAATTTGACTGGAGCCAACGTCTCTGCCACGGAGTTTACTCGGGCTAATCTGTTCAACACAAACCTATCTGGTGTCAGCTTTGGCGAAGCAAACCAAGTGACAATGTCGGACCCGCCGGTTTCTAAGAAGCTCTATGTTCGGTTGACACAGGACCAGCTTGATGAGGCCACGGCTGAACCTGACAATCCGCCGCAAATACACGAATGTACTGTGGATGCGGAATCAGGGAAGCCGCTAGTATGGCGCGGTTCGAAGCCTCTGGTTTTTGACCACCAGACTGAGTAGGGGTCTGGGTGATAAGTTTACAGAGTTGCCAGCCACGTTTCGAAGACGGTTCCACCTATCGTTCACTCATGCCCGCTGGCGCTCAGTTTCAGTCCTTGACGCCTGTGCTGAAGGTTTGGAGGGATTCCAAGACTCTGTCCCAGTTAGGATCTTCCTTGCCGCTGGCCCAGTAGGACATGATGATGTCGGTGGCCTGCCAGTCGGCGCTCACGTGGATGACGGTGACTACCACTATCTTTTCGTTGCCCCAGGCTTCCAGCTCATTCCTGATGACTTCCAGGGTGTCACCGGAACCGGTGGTCAGGGTTTCCCGGTGAGCGTCGTGGGTCAGGTCTGCGAGGGCATTGGCCACGTGCTTCGCCGCCGACTCCGGCGACAGGGGCAGTTCCTCCTCGTCCTCCGTGAGGTCGGAAGTCTCCAGTTCAACGTCTATTTCGCCGTCGTTCCCGGGGCAGTTGTTCTCGTTGCCGGCCACGCGGCTGCCGTCCGGCCCGGTGCCCTCGGTCATCCTGCCGCAGTCGGCGGGGTAACTGAAGGTGAATACGCCTTCGGGATCCCGGTAGACGTACATCCCGCCGGTTTCAGGTTCGCGGGTGGGTTGCTCAACTGTGGGCTCTGGCTGGGGATTTTCTGTGGTTTGTTGGGGGCGAGGAGTTTCCGCAGGTACCCCTGGTTCGGTTGCCGGTGGCGGTGGCGTGTATGTCGGAATCTTGGTCGCTTGCCTCTTGGTGATGGGCTCCGGCGTCCATGTTGGCGGCATGGGAGTTGGCGTTTCTTCCGCTGCTTCGGTTACTTCGGTCGGTGTCGCCGCAGTCGGTGTCGGGGTGGGCACTGTTTCCGGTGTTGCCGTATTGGGGATTTCCTGCTGTTGGATCAGCGTTGGCGACGGTTTGGGAGTGGGTCTTGAATCAAAGATCGCTATTGTTGGCAGTTCCAGGGTTGGGATGGGTTCTTCCCCGTTTCCACCGCATGCTGCCAAGGCGGTTGCCAGGGTTATCGTCAGGATGAAGAGTACCTGCTTCATATCGTCGGCCTCTCGATTTCGTGTCAGGCGGTGCGGCCATGACGGTGGTATTCGTGTGGTCGTTTTCTTTGGGGGCGGGCAGTGCGGGCCGTCAGGTGTGCTGCTTGAAGTCCCTGCCTTTGGCCCGCCGGATGTGGGCCGTGAGTAGACATTGTCTTTCCGGGCAAGGAATCCTTTGCCCGTTGGCGTGGTTGGGGGGATAGCGGCGATGACGGCGGCGGTCGGGGTGGTTTTGGCAGCAGGTCAGGGGTGGGGATGTCGGTGTCCCGGTTGATCGCTGGGTGAGTTTCGGGGAAAGGGCTTGCTCCGATTCGTCCTCTGGCATCGCCCCGGATTTGACTGTGGGTTTGGAGTAGGGGGTAAGGGGGTGCATGTATGAGCATACTGGGTATGCCTTCTTTTCCGATGCGGGGAAGGAGACCCAGCCGCAATTAGTTGATTGAGTCCTGTTCCCGTGTCAACATCCATTGGGATTTCTGGATTCTTTGTCGACGCGGGGCTGGGTGGGAGCTGCCGGTATTGAGCGTCGATGGGACGGGCCTTTAACCTGGCGCTGACTGTGGTGGGAGGAAGGGTGATCTTGTGGGGGTTTTCCACGTGCCAAGCGCTGCTGCCGGATGGGTCATTTGCGTCTGCAGTCATGGATTTAGCCGGCAGATTTGAGGGTTCGTTTGTGTTCAGTATTGACTGGCGGCGTAGCGCTTGTGAACCGGGAAGGGTGCCCGGTTAGTTATGGAGATTCAGAATGAGTATTGGCGACGAGCAGGGTAGGGAATATGACCGGATGCGGGGAGCTTACCTGGGTTTGGTGGCGTCCTTGGAGATGCATTTGACCTTTCTGTTAGCGGAGTGGCTGGAGGTTGGCAGGCACCGGGAGGAATTTCATGAATGGTTCATGGAGGCGCCGATACCGTTCCGTTCGAAGATACGCTTGTATGAGGCGGTAACGAAGGGTGGAGGCATGACGTATCAGTTCGGCGACTTGGCTGAGCAGATGCGTGAATTCTATGATTTCCGGAACACGCTGGCCCATTCCTTCCGTCGCCATGGGAACGTTACGACGTCCAGGGGCAAGACTGTGCCGGAGGAACGGGTTTCATTCGAGGTGCTCGAAGACAAGCTGGAGAGGTTGGCGCAGTTGGACAACCTGGTGTTGAACATCTGGGCTGATGAAATAGAGGGGCCTCCTGAGCGTGTGTTCACTGATGATTATGCAGATTGGCCCTACGGAATCTTCCTTCCCTGAGGTAAGGTGTGCGAAGTGCTGCTGGTAGAGGGACTCCAGCAGAGCGGTGGCTTAATTGTCGAAGGCCAAGGGTCCGTTGCCCGCATGCTGTTTCGGGATGAGCAAAAGGTTGAGGTGCTGAGGGACCGGGACGTTCAGCCTGGGTCAGGCGGCGGTGTGGTCAGTGTAAGCAGCATTTAGGTCGACGCTGCAAGTTGCCGTTGGGCGGATCGAGGGGTCGGTCGTCGGCGGTGTCGTCGTTCAGGGCGAGCTTTCCATCGTGGAGACGAGGGTCACTCCGCTGGCCTTGAGCCTGTCCCGGCAGAGGACTGTCTCGTCGAGGGACCACGAGAAGTTGCGGAGCGTGTATACGACGATGTATTCGAAGGGCGGGTTGTTCTGAGTGGCTTCACCCATCATCCAGTCGAAGTCGTTCCTGATGCCCGGAGCGTCGTGGTAGCGGGCGACGATGTCGAGGTCGAGGTACTTGCAGAACTCCTCGCAGTGGTGGAGCTGGAGTTCCTTGGAGTTTTCGCCGTCGGGGTAGCCCGCGGTTTCCTTGATGTAGATGGCGGCTTTCCTGTTTGACATTGCCAGACTATTCTCACTGAGGATGGCGCTGATTACATGGTACTGGGCTGACGTAGGACAGGATAAGGGGCGACTGTCATCAATCTGTTGCGGCGCAAACTCGTGCTGTTTTACCAAGCGGTGCTTTAAGGGCCGGGGTGGCTCTAGGATTCTGTGCCGCAAGTCGGATAGAGGGCCTTGGGCATTTGGGCCTGGGAGTCGCAGCGTCCTGTTGTGTCCGCGCGGGGTACAAGGTGTGAGGCCCGGCAATTGCCGGGCCCCACAGGGTGACTCGTCATTTGGAGTTGGCACATTGGCTGGTGTTCCAGCCTCTACTGCGCTCGCTCGAATTCTTCTGAGCTCACGATGGGAGGAAAGGCATTTTCGACCTTGTGTCAACCCTGGGGAGCGTTGCTTGATGCCGAGTGGCTCGTGCTGGGGTTTGTGCCTAAGCCCCTCTTTATTCGGTCAGAAATCCGCTTGCGTTCGACGCCATCAAAGAACTTTTTGATGTTCTCTGCGAACCGTGCTGTTGAGTCCGGGTCTTGATCGACGAGTATAACGCGGACCCCGTTGACTGCGAGCTTTTGCAGGCGTTCGGCGATTTCCGGTAGCGACCCGAAGGACTTGGCTAGGTCGCAGGTCATTATCCTCTGAAACGGCGGGTTCTCTTCCATGGCGTACCTGATCATCTGGTCGAAGGCGTCCCAGCTTCCGGCGGTGTCGGTGTACACCATCCCCTCGATGATGTCGTTCTCCTGGCAGAACGCTCGCATGTGCGCTAAATTTGTGGCGGTTGATTCTTCGTTTCCGTCCGTGGCGGGTTCCTTGGTGTAGAGTGCAGACGTAAGTCTGGTTTGATTCTCGTGCTGGGCCATGTTTCTCTTACCTTCCTTCCGCCTCCTAGGGGTTGATCAGGTTGAACTCTCCTCGGTCGTGGGCACGAGCCGGATTCCGTGGGCTTCCAACCGGTTCCGGTGTTCTTCGAACTGTGTTACAGAATGGGAGAGCGTGCGCATGTCGTAGACGATGATACAGTCGAAGGTATCGTGGCCGCTGGTAGCGTGTCCCATCAATTCCTGGAAGGCCGGTCGGCCTCCATCGCTTTGTGTTCTTTCCATCACTTCCTCCGCCCTTTGGTTTGGCAATCTGGATGGGTTGCGCCGGGGCTGGTGTTGGTATACCCAATTCGGCCCTGAGCCTATTTTCTGTCACCCTGTTGCTGGGTGACTACAGGCAACTGTCATCAATTGCAGGATTCGGTTGGAAGTGGCGGTTCTGGTTATTCTTACGCCTTTTGGTCGTCTTTGTGGAGTAACGACGGCGTTTGTCTCTGCAAGTCTGGCAGATGGTCCTGTTTTCAACGGGTGGGTTGTCGCAGAACATGCAGAGTCCGTCAGCCTTTCGCTGGTGGTACCTGAGCTTGTAGCTCTCTTGGTGCCTTTTCCTGCATTCGGAGCATTCGACGTGGTTTCCCTCGGGCGGGGCTTTGCGGCAGTTTGTGCATATTCCCTGCTCTTTCAGGGATTGGAATTTCTTGGCTGCTTGCAGTTTTTTGTTTTGCTTGGCTATCCTCTCTCGCTCAGCGCGTTCCTGCTCCTTTTGCTTTTCTTCGTAGGGGTCTATCATTGGAACCGTGAGTGTGAAAGTTCTGACTTTTGACACGCCGGCTTCGCCGGGGGTCATCGCCAACTTCCTGCCCAACGAGTATTACCCCACCGAGGAAGCCTACCTGTATGCCCTGGCCGACGTGATGAAGGACGAATACAACGCCATCGTTGACGCGGGCCTGCTCCTCCAAATAGATTGCCCCGACCTGGCCATGACTCGCGTGTCCCAGTTCTCCCACCTGTCGGTGGAAGAGTTCAAGAAGATTGTGGAACTGCACGTGGAGGTCATCAACTACGCCCTGAAGGACATAGACCCGGAGCGGATGCGGCTGCACCTCTGCTGGGGCAACACCGAAGGCCCGCACCACCACGACATACCGCTGAAGGAAATCGTGGACATGGTGCTGAAGGCACGGCCCCTCGGCCTGTCCTTCGAGGGGGCCAACCCCAGGCACGCCCACGAGTGGAGGGTGTGGCAGGACGTGGAACTGCCCGACGGCAAGCTGCTGATTCCCGGCGTGCTGGACTCCACCACCAACTTCATCGAGCATCCTGAGTTAATCGCCCAGCGCATCGCCAACTACGCCAACATCGTGGGGCGGGAGAACGTGATGGCCGGCAGCAATTGCGGGTTTGGCACATCGGCCTGGGGCCGCAAGGTCGAGGCCAACATAGCCTGGGCCAAGCTGGCCGCAATGGCCGAGGGCGCCAGACTGGCGTCTCAGGAGCTGTGGTAAGGCAGCATCGTTATAATTCTCCTCTCATCCTGTACATCCTGTCTATCCATGTTGGAAACATACTGGTAATGGCTTAACTTACATGGATGGACAGGATATACAAGATAGGACTTCCAGCCCCATACTACCGCAGCACCCGCTCGTCTCCGTTGCGGCGGGTAATCTGCTCCTGGTCCATTCGCTCCAGCAGGGGCAGGATGTACTTGCGGCTGGTGTCGAACAGGGTGCGGGCCTCGGCTACGGTGATGACGCCGTGTTCTCGCAGGTGTTCCACGATGCGCCCGGTCATCTCGCGGTAGGCGCCGGCGGTGAAGACCACCGAGTCGCCCACGCGCACCACCCGGCCCTGCTCCACCAGCGCGCCCAGCACTTCGGCGTCGGGCTGGTTGTCGGTGGGCGGCGAGTAGGGTTCGCGCTCCAGCGATTGCAGGAACCGGGTCACCTGCTGCTCCATCCTGGGGGTGAAGGTCACCTCGTGGCCGGGCAGACTCACTGTCTGGCCGTCCTCGGCAACGAAGCCCTCGGCGGTCAGCCGAGCCAGCGCCCGGAGGTAAACCGGCTGCGACAGCCCCAAGCGGCTGCGTACTTCCTGGGCCGGAGCGCCCTTCCTCAGCGGATACTGGTCGTGGTAGGAGCGCAGCACGGTCGTCAGCCTGCCCTTTAGCGTACCCCAGCCGAGAGCCGAGTAGACCACCGCGTCGCCGTCGGTTGCCAGGTCGCCCAGGGCCACCAGGTCGCCCTCTTCGGCCAGCTCCGTTGCCCGCTCCAATGCTTCCTCCCGGGGCAGGTTGGCGCGGCGGGAAAGCTCGGCCAGGCCGCACGGCCCCCACTGCTCGGCCACGCTGACAATCACGTCCTCGCTGGCCCCTTCGTCCAGCAGCATCAGCCGCTCGGCCACCCCGGCGTCGAAGCGGCGGTGGCGGCGGCGCGGATTGGGATCCACCACCTGCCCGCCGCCCAGGGTGCTGTCGGCGGAGCGCACCACGAAGTAGTCGCCCTTCACCACCGGCAGCGGCTCCGACAGCAACAACTGCACCCAGCCCTCGGCGCCCGGAGACAACTGCTCGGCGTCCAGCAGCCGGGCCCGGGCCGGAGACTCGCTGGTGAACAGGTGGAAGGTAACGCCCTCGTTGTGCTTCAGGGAATGGGGCGCGTCGTTCACCATTCGCAGGCGGGCGTCCACCCTTGTCGCCGGACGCAGCCAGCCGGGCGAGGTGAGGATTTCGCCGCGCTCGATGTCGTCGCGGGAGATGCCGGACAGGTTTACCGCCAGCCGCACGCCCGGCTCGGCGCTGGTCACCCGCGTCTTATGGCTCTGCAACCCCCGTATCCTGGCCCGCTGCTGCGAACCGGCCAGCTCGATTTCCTGCCCCACGGCCAGCGAGCCGTCAATGAGGGTGCCGGTGACCACGGTGCCGAAGCCCGATATGGTGAAGCAGCGGTCTATGGGCAGCCGGGGGCGGCCCAGGTCGCGCCGCGCTTCTGTGTCGTCCAGTATGCCGTCAATCATGCCGCGCAGTTCGTCCAGGCCGTCGCCGGTGTAGGCCGACACGCCCACCATCGGGCAGCCCTCGAAGGACGTTCCGGCCAGCGTGTCCTCGACTTCCGCCTTGACCAGCTCAACAAGCTCCTCGTCCACCAGGTCGGTCTTGGTCACCACCACCAGCCCGCGGGTCACCCGCAGGATGTCGAGAATGGCCAGGTGCTCGCGGGTCTGGGGCATGACGCTTTCGTCGGCAGCCACGATGAGCAGGGCCAGGTCAATGCCGCCGACGCCGGCCAGCATATTCTTGATGAAACGCTCGTGGCCCGGCACGTCCACGATGCTGACCTCCCGGCCGCTGGGCAGCGTCATCCAGGCGAAGCCCAGGTCCACCGTCATCTCCCGCTCCTTCTCCTCGGGGAGACGGTCGGGGTCAATGTCGGTCAGCGCCTTCACCAGCGTGGACTTGCCGTGGTCGACGTGCCCGGCAGTGCCAATTACGTACATCGCAGCCTTCCTACCCCTCTGCAATGTCTTCAGGATCAGGAGATACTGGCATGAACTCCCGGACTGTCGCTATCTCATCCCGCTCCCACAACCGAATGTCTTCAGGCCGTACTGTCAGCAGTGGACCGTTCCAGTCTTCTCCGACTGCCGCTTGAATTTGGTACGTTCCAGTTTCAACATCGCAGGCTATCACTACGCCCAAGTCCCCTTTCTTAAGACCGGCTTCCCTGAAGTTGCGCGTTAGCACTACGTCAGAGCGCAGTTGCACAATATCAAAAAGACCTCGTTCCCATTCTGCCGGTTCGGTATTTCTCCGGCTTGGATTCACTGGACGGGCATGGCAAATCTCACAGGGCTGGATGGAGCGAATGTCTGATTCGGAGATGAACAACACATCGGCGGTATGCGCCTTCCCCATGTTGAACTCTACGGCAACACCGCCCTTGCCCCCGAGAAAGTCGACCAGCACGCCTACATCGCCGCACTTGAAATCCAGATCTTCGAACCCGGCCCGCTCCGTTCCATCAATGTCTCGGAGCAGAGCAACCGACTGGAACTCGGAAAACAAATCAACCTCCTCGAGGTGGCCTCACCGGATAAGCGGTCACTAGGCGGGGGCGGGGGGTGTCAGCCCGAATTTCCCAAACGGTTCTCATATACCTGTTCCCGCCTTCGGGAGTCGCAATGTATCCTTCCACCCGGTAAGTAGCATAATCTGGGAATAATCTTTCCTCTACCGGCGGATAATTTTGCGCGACACTGATCAGGTCGCGCGCTAGTACGTCAGTGTTCCATATACCATATCCCATTTTAGCAAAATCACCGGGTTTGCTACCGGCTTGCGGATTGAAAGGGTTTAGCAGATACTCCGTCATTTTCTCGACTGGAACCCATGCTAACTCTGCATTCGGCAGACGATGGGGCAACATTTCACATCCTATCCGAGGAACCGGGTGAACACCTGGTTGGCTATCAGGTAGGCCGACTCGTCCAAGCGGATGATATCGCCCTCTCGCCGCAGCAGGCCTAGGGCCAGCAACTCCTCGATTTCGGCGTGGTATCTGGCTGCAAGGTCTTGGCCTGCGGCGGCAGACGCTTGCCGCAGGTCCAGCCCGTCCAGCAGGCGCAGGCCGAGGAACATGGTCTCGGCGCAGGCGGTGTCGGCGTCTATATGCTCCCAGCCGTCCACCGTGCGGGCTTGGCGCAGTTCCGGCTCGCCGAAGGCGTCCCACCGTCCGGCGGGCGCTTCCCGCCACCCGGCTGCGCGACTAGCGTAGTCGCGGGGCGAGAGAACCGTCCAGAATCGGTACGCCACCAAACGGGAATGCGCCCCCGGCCCGACGCCCAGGTAGGGCTCGTTGCGCCAGTAGACGAGGTTGTGCTGCGACTCCCGCCCCGGCTGCGCCCAGTTGGAGATTTCGTAGTGGCGGTAGCCAGACTCCGCCAGCACCTTGCGGGCCAGCGCGTACATATCGGCGGCCAGGTCGGGGTCCGGCTCCGGTATCTTGCCCTGGTCGGCCCACACCTTCATGGGCGTACCTTCTTCCAGCGTCAGCGCGTAGAGGGAAATGTGCTCCGGCAACAGGGCGGCCAGCCGCGTGATGGTGTCTTCCCATTGGGTTAGGGACTGATTGGGCAGGCCGTACATCAGGTCGAGGTTGACGTTGTTGAACCCGGCGTCGCGGGCCGTCTGGAACGCCTCGATGGCCCCGTCGGCGGTGTGGCGGCGGCCCAGCAGTTGCAGCAGGCCGTTGTCCAGGCTCTGTACGCCGACGCTGAGGCGGTTCACGCCCTGCCGCAGCAGGCCGCGGCAGGCGTCGGCGTTCAGGTCGCCGGGGTTGGCTTCGATGGTGATTTCGGCCCCGGCGTCAATGGCGAAGGAGTTCGCGGCGGCGTCCAGAATCTCGGCGACGTCGCCCTCGGGCAGGTACGACGGGGTGCCGCCGCCGAAGAACACGGTTCGCACCGGCGGATGGCCAAGGGACTGTCCCCACAACCGCAGCTCGGCGGTTGCGGCGTCGAGGTAGCCGCCCATCTGCGACTCGATGCCCTGGTAGGTGTTGAAGTCGCAGTAGGGGCACTTGGTCTTGCAGAAAGGCACGTGGACGTACAAGCCCAAGCCGGGAGAGAGGGACAGGATTGACCGGATGGTCATTGCGTCATTGCGCCTTTGCGTAAAGACCTTCGGAGCGAGATTATTCGTCGTCTACGACGCGCCCGGAGCCGTCCACGACCTTGTTCGGGTCCTTGTCTTCGGGACGATTGGACGACGGAGTGCCGCCGTTGTGTTCGTCCACCACTTCTTTGGGAGACAGCTTGACCAGCAGCAACAGGGCCAGGGCGATGAATATCAGGTCGTCGAACCGGCCCAGGATGGGAACCCGGTCGGGCACCAGGTCGAAGGGTGAGACGGCGTATATGATTGCCACCGGCAGCAGCAGGCGCAACAACAAAGGCACCCGCTTGTCGAAGCTGAGCCGCCACACCAGCCGGGCGAAACGCAGTATGTGGGGCAGGAAGCGGGGCGCGAAGAATAGCAGTAGGGGAACGGCTATCCGCATGAACATGGCGAATCCCTCCGTGTTCCGCCGCTGCGTTCAATTATAGAGGAACTTATGGTAAGTTTGTACAGGACTCGCCGCCTGGGTATGAGTGGCAATCGCTTGCGAAAGGAGACGCCCTCACCCCCCGCTTTCGCGGGGGCAGGCTCTAACCCTCTCCCAGAGGGAGAGGGGACTTTGCCACAGACTGGAGCCTTTGCTGATGACTGATTACACTTCCCTGCGAACCATCAAGGACTTGCGACAGAGCGGATACGTGGTTCGTCCCGTCCGTGAAGAGATACGCAACAACCTGATTAACCGGATTCGCGCCGAGGAAATCGTATTTCCCGGCATCATCGGGTTCGAGGAATCGGTAATACCGCAGTTGGAGAACGCCATCCTGGCCGGTCAGGACGTAATCCTGCTGGGCGAGCGGGGGCAGGCCAAGTCCCGCTTGATTCGCGGCCTGGTCGGCCTGCTGGATGAGTATATCCCGAAAATAGCCGGCAGCGAAATCAACGACAATCCCTATGACCCCATTAGCATGGCCTGCCGCAACCGCGTGGCCGAAGAGGGCGACAACACCCCCATCGAATGGGTGCACCGGGATGACCGCTACTCGGAGAAGCTGGCTACGCCCGACATCTCCATCGCCGACCTCATCGGGGAGATTGACCCGATCAAGGTGGCGGAGGGACACTACCTTTCCGACGAGCTGGTGATTCATTATGGGCTGGTGCCCCGCACCAACCGGGGCATCTTCTGCATCAACGAGCTGCCCGACCTGGCGGAGCGCATCCAGGTGGGCCTGTTCAACCTGATGGAAGAGCGGGACGTGCAGATAAAGGGATACCGCATCCGCCTGCCCCTGGACGTCTACGTGGTGTCCACGGCCAACCCGGAGGACTACACCAACCGGGGCCGTATCGTAACGCCGCTGAAGGACCGCTACGGCTCGCAGATTCACACCCACTACCCCCGCGACCCGCGCGACGAAATCGCCATCATGGAGCAGGAGCGCAACCGCTTCCCCGACGAGGAACGGCTGGTGGTTCCCAACTACATGAAGCGCATCCTGGCGGAAATCACCGCTCAGGCCCGGCAGAGCAGCGAAATCAACCAGCGCTCCGGCGTCAGCGTCCGTGTGTCCATCGCCAACTATGAGACCTCGCTGTCCAACGCCGTGCGCCGCAGCATCATCCACGGCGAGGAGTGGGCCTGCCCCCGGGTCAGCGACCTGTCCTACATCGTGGCGTCCTTCGCTGGCAAGATAGAGCTGGAGACCTTCGAGGAGGGCCGGGAATCGCGGGTTACCGACGAACTGACCCGCCGCGCCCTGCTGCGGGTTTTCGGGAGCTACTTCAGCCTGGAGGAACTGGAAGACGTTATCCTGGCCTTTGACCTGGGCGGGACGGCTATTGTGGGCAGCGATCACCCGGCAGCGGAGTACCCGGCGCTGGTGGACGCCATAGACGGAATGGGAGCGGCGGTGGCGAAGCTGACCGACGGCGACCGTCGGCCCGAGGTCGTCGCGGCGGCGGCGGAGTTCGTGCTGGAGGGGCTGCACCTGAGCCGCCGCCTGAACTGCGACCGCTCCGGCGACGGCTACCGGTATTCGCGGTGAGAACCGGCGGTTCCGACGGGGCGACCGACGGGGCCGGCTACGCTCCGTTCCGGCCGGCGAAGGCTAGTTCAGCTTGCTACTCCGGGCTGCGAGAGGGCAATAGGAATTTTCAAATCCCCTCTCATTTTCTCTTATTTTGTCCTTTTGGAAGGCCGCAGTGTTGTCCCGCCCTTAGGCCGTCAGCGCCAGTTCCAGTTGCCCGGCGTGGGATTCGGCTGCCTGCGCAGGCTTTCGGCGCCGTGGAGGAGGCCCTTGCGTCAGGCTCAGCTCAAGCTGGCCGCGCACGGGCTTGGGGGCCGGGTCCCGCTCGCGGCGGTGGAGGCCCCAGCGGCGGCGCTCCCGGTCCACGATGGACAGCACGCTCTTGGTGTATTCCTCGGGGGCGTAGGTCTTGCGGTAGAGCTTGGCATAGCCCTGCTCCAGGTGCGGGTAAGTCTCCCTGAGCATGGGCATGAACCACTCTTTAGAGCCGGGCTTGAGGAACAGCACGTTTGCGCCGAGGAACTGCGCCCCGTGGGCGTGGGCGGCGGCGGCCACGGCGGCGATGTTCTCCTCGTGGTCGCTGATGCCGGGCAGCAGGGGAGCCATCATCACGCCGGCGTTGACGCCGTTCTCCACCAGGAACTGCATGGCCTCCAGCCGAGCCTGCGGGCGGGGAGCGCCCGGCTCGGTCAGCTTCCAGACCTCTTCATCCAGGGAGCCGACGCTGAAGTTGACGCTGACCTCGGCGACCTCGCCGAGCTGTTGCAGCAGGTCAACGTCGCGCCGCGCCAGCACGCCCTTGGTGGTGATGCTGGCGGGGTTGGCGAAGTCTATGAGAACCTGCAATATGCCGCGCATAAGCTGGTATTCGGCATCGGCGGGTTCGTAGGGGTCGGAAGCAGTGCCGATGGCGATGCTCTCGCCGCGCCAACTGGGGCGTTTCAGCTCCTGGCGCAGCACCTCGGGAGCGTTGACCTTGGCGAACACCCGCTGCTCGAAGTCGCGCCCGGCGTCCATCCCCCAATACTCGTGGGTCGGCCTGGCATAGCAGTAGCGGCAGGCGTGGCGACACCCCCGGTAGGGATTGAGCGTCCACCGGAAGGGGAACATCGGCACGTCCAGCCGGTTGAGCAGGGTCTTGCAGTGGATTTCCGTTACCTGAGCGCCCGCCATGCCGTTACCTCGATAGAATAAGTGTTCTTAAACATTTGTTCGTATATTAGTAGGCTTTGGCGAGATTGTCAAGCGTTAATCCGCAAGGGGCCAGGGCTATCGCATATAAAATTCCAATCCCGTCACTCCGGCGAAAGCCGGAGTCCAGAGTTTACGATGTACTTGATTTCCGTAACGTGTTGAATGGCTTCGGTTCCTGGATTCCGGCTTTCGCCGGAATGACGGTGGTTAAACTGCCCATATGCGATAGCCCTGCGCAAGGGGCGGGGTTGCGCTTTAGGTGGTCTAATCAGTTGACGGCGGGGGTTTGGATTCCCGCTTTCGCGGGAATGACGGACCGGAAACCGCAAAACCACCTGAACTGGAACGCTATCTCCGCAAGGCAGTTGTGTCGTCCCCCCCGCAGGGCAGCAGCAGGTATTGGGGGCGCCGGGCGGCGACTCTAGGCGGCCAGCGGCGTTATGGCCCCGGCGCACTGGCGGCAGACGGAGACGAAGGTGCCGGGAGCGATGCTGGTGGACTGTTCGGCAGGGTTGGAGCAACCGGGCGTGTCGCACGGCTTGGAGGGGGTTAGCCAACCGCGGGCAGTCTCGATACAGGATTCCAGCCCCCTATCCTCCACTTTCAGACGCGCCAACAGGGTGCTGCCTCCTTCGCCGTCCCTGGCGTAGAGGTGTCCGGTCTGGTGGATTAGGGCCACTTCAGCCGATTTTCCATCCCTTACGATGGTTCCCAGCAGCGTTTCTTCGGGGTGGGAGACGCCGATTTCCTGGAGCATACGAGCGATACCGGACTGGTTTGCTACGGCGTTCATGGTAATCCTCCCAAGTTATTCTGTTTTTCAATTACTATTATCGCATATTTCACTTGCATTGTCACTGGCAGACTCGTGCCTTCCGGGGGTTTCGGTTCTTGGCGTAGTTGTCTGAACTGTGATTCACGTGATTAACGGATGAGGATGATTTCTCAATCATGGCAATCCTGGAATCAGAAAAATCACAGTTCAGACAAAGAGCAGCAACCCTTGTGATTACGCTGGACTAATGCTGTCATCGAAATGGTGGTAGAGGGAAAGGTGGAAGCACAGAAGGAAGGGGGCGCTGGAATAAAGAACGCCCGGCGTCTCGGGGAAACGCCGGGCAGTGTGGCTAACGCAGGACGATGCGGCTAACGTGGGAAGGCGGCTACGCGCTCGCGGTGGAGGCGGCGCAGGGGAACGGCGGGTACGGCAATGTCCCGCCCGTCCACCAGGAACAGGACCTGTTCGGCGATGTTGGTGGCGCGGTCGGCGATGCGCTCCAGGTCGTGGGCTACCCAGAGCAGGTAGGTTGCCCGCTCGATGGTCTGCGGGTCCTGAATCATGAAGAGCAGCAGTTCCCGGTAGACCTGATCGTAGAGGTCGTCCACCTCATCGTCGGAGTCCAGGACGGCCTGGGCCTTGGCGGTGTCGCGGTTGAGCAGGGCGTCGATGCTGTCGTGCAGCATGGTTGTGGCCTTTTCGGCCATGCGGGGAATGTCGATAAGGGGTTTCAGAGTGGGCTCGTTGCCCATCCGCAGGCTAATCTTGCCGATGCCCTCGGCGTAGTCGCCCATGCGCTCCAGCTCGACGGCAATGTGGAGCAGGGCGATGATGGCCCGCAGGTCCCTGGCCACGGGCTGCTGGGTGGCGATGAGGTGGATGCAGCGGTCCTCTATCTCGGACTGCTTGTCGTCAATGTAGTCGTCGAAGTCAACGACCTGCTGAGAGGCAGCGAGATCCCGGTTCTTGAGCGCTTCGACAGAGAGATTGATAGAGTCGCTGACGAAGTCAGCCAGAGCCTCCACTTCCCCTTCCAGGCCGGTTAGCTTCAGGTCAAATTCTTCGCGGCGAGTGGGCATGGTCATGGCCTACCTCCCGGGCACAAATGCCGGCAGCCCGCCCACTCTAAACCGGCTATACCCGAGTCCAGAAGGGTGGCCGCTGGCGCTGCGCCTCTAACAAGGTCTCGTCCAAAAGTTCGAGTTTTGCTCCCTCGACGGGAACAGAAGGCAGATTGTAACCGATAGATTCGAAAACCGTCAAGTTCGTGTAGTAGCCGTTGTAGACCTGCAACACCAACTGCTCGAAAAAGTCGGAGTGCGACGCCTCCACCGACCGCAACGCCTCGTCCTGCGCTTGGCCGGACAGCGTAGCGAAACCGCCCGGCCCACGCTCGGCGGCGGCTATCTCAATGGCCGCAAGGCCCTGCATGAACAGCCGGATGAGGCCAGGCTCGCCCACGGCTACCGACTCCACGAAGTCGCCGATGCCCAGCGAACCAGCCCCGGGCCGGTTGTCCTGCGGCGGGATGAGACGGTCCAGCACTGAGTCCAAAAGTTCGCGCTGCGCGGGGGAGAAAACCTGTCGAGACGTACTCATTCCTTCCTCATCCCAATATATTTCTTTGCGCCTTTGCGTCAAAAACCCGCCTACCGCGGTATCACCGGCAGCGTCACGTGGGACGGGTAATCCGCCGTGTGAACCACCGTCTGCAAGGCCGTTTCCAGCCGCGCGTCCACTCCGATGGCCGCGCCGGTGTTGGGGTTGCGGTCGAAGCGGGGGAAGTTGCTGCTGGAAATCTCCAGCCGCAGCCTGTGGCCGGCGAACAGGACGTGGCTGGTGGCCCAGAGGTCTATTTCGTACTTGTAGATGCGGCCGGGCCGGATGGGGGACGGCTCCGCCACCGACGTGCGGAAACGGGCGCGGATGATGCCGTCCTGGAGGTTGTGGGCGTAGCCGTCGGGCCGCACGTCCACCAGCTTGGCTGTGAAGTCAGAGTCGGTGGCGGTGCTGGCGGCGTACAGCGTGACCGTGATGGGGCCGGTCAGCTCCGTGTCGCGTTCCAGCGGCTCGGAGGTGTAGACCAGCACGTCCTGACGGGACTCGACTTCGCGCTGGTCGGCGACGCCCTGGGGGATGATGAGAGTGCAGCCGCCACGAGTCGGCACCGGGTCGGCCGGGTCGTAGGTGTAGACGTCGTAAGGCTCCTCTCCGGGCGGGAAGGTGGACAGCGTGCCGTCGCCGTCGAGGGTGTTGGCGTCGCCGCCGGAGTGGATGTACCACTTGACGTAGTGGGTGCGGGCCAGCGGCCAGTCGTTTTCCGCCCGCCAGCGGTTCTCGCCCATGACGAAGATGCTCACCGGCGGCTCGTCCATCAGGCCGGACTCCATGTCCTTCAGCCAGTAGTCGAACCAGCGCAGCAGATGCTCGTGCAGCTCGATGCGGGCCTCGGGGCCGAAGTCTATGTCGCCGGTGTCGCCGGAGGTGGGCGCGGTGTAGGGGCGGATGTGGGCCCATGGGCCGACCAGCAGCCGCTGGCTGCGCCGGGCCTCGGCGGTGGCGGCGTTGTCGCGGAGGGACTGGTAGCCGTTGAGCGCGCCTTCAAGGAAGATGTCGTACCACGAGCTGACGTGGAACATGGGCAGGGAAATCTTGTCGGCGTGGCGCATCAGGTTGATGCGCGACCAGTAGGGGCCGTCCTTTTCTTCATCGAAGTATTCGTGGAAGTAGGGGGCGGTCTCCTTGAGGCGGTCAATCCAGTCGCGCAGGGGCAGATGGCGGAACCAGGCGTCGGTCAGGGGCTGGGCGAAGTTGTCCGGCGGCAGGACGTACTCGTCCATCTGGGCCAGCAGGTCCTCGCGGCCGGCCCGCACCAGGGTGTTGCGGCCCTTGTGGATGGCGTAGGGAACCATCCAGCCCCACTCCATCGCGCCGCCGGTGTGGTAGACCCAGCTCTGGTGGAAGTCGGCAGAGGCCGACACCGGGGCCATGCAGGCCAGGTGCGGCGGACGCGGCCCGGCGGCGAGGGTGTACTGCGTCGCGCCGAGGTAGGACTGGCCGGTGGTGGCGACTCGCCCGTTGCACCACGGCTGACGGGCGGCCCACTCGACGGTATCGTAGCCGTCCTGTCCTTCCTGGAAGAGAGGGTCGTAGTTGTCGCCCTCGGAGTCGAAGCGGGCGCGGCAGTCCTGGCTGACCACGACGTAGCCGCGCTGGGGGAAGTACCAGATGGAATGCTCCTGGTTGTCGGCGTAGCCGTCCTTGCCGTATGGCCCCCGCGTCACCAGGGCCGGGAAGCGGCCCGGCGCGTCGGGGCGGTAGATGTCGGTGGCCAGACGCGCGCCGTCACGCATGGGCACCATAACGTTGCGCTCGCGGATGACCCGGTACTGCTCTGTGCTTGCCATATACGGCCCCCTTTCCCGACAGCATCGGGGCGGGCTTAGTCTAGCACAATATATTGTCTGAACTGTGATTTTTGTGATTTCCTTGATTGCCCTGATTTTCTTGCCGGCGAATCAGCGTAATCTCTTAATCACAAAAATCACGGTTCAGACAGGTACTCCAGAAATTCCTCGTAGGTCGAGAACTGCGCCACCGTGTTCAGGAACTCGCCCAGCGTTTCGCTGCGCTGGCGCAGGCCGCGGAGCTGGCCTTCGATGGGGCTGACCGAGGCGGCGCTGGTGGCGTAGGAGCCGTAGAAGGCGAAGTAGGCCTGGTTGATTTTGCGAATGCGGTAGCCCCGCTCCAGCAGTTCTTGACGGCGCTCCTCCATGTAGCTCTCGGCTTCGGCGATATGACCGTCCGCCAGCAGTTCCTCGGTGCGCTGCCGTGTCTCCCGCATCTCGGCGTTGAAGTCGAAGGCGTTGGGGTCCCGCTCGGCGGGTGGGGTCGGCGGCTTGCGGTCGAACTTGATTCCGGTCATGGCTTCGTAGGCCCGGTCGCCGATTTCCCAGCCGCCCAGGGTGGCCGCCGTTTCGTTCAGGGTGGTCATATCCGGGCTGTCCCAGAAGTGCTGCCCCAGCGGGTGGAAGAAGAACCAGTTGTGCAGCCACTCGTGGGCCACGGTGGTCAAGGCGTGGTGCAGGCTGCTCCCGGAGGAGACCACGCTGGGGAAGGTGCCTACCCCCCCGATGTTCACCACTATGGCCGACAGGTTGCGCTTCTCCAGTGTCAGCCCCTCCAACGCCTCGCGGTCGTCGGGGCGGATGCCGTGGCGCAGCAGCGTGTTTTCCAGACGGAAGATACGGTCGCGGGGCGAGGTCACCAGCAGGGTGGGCGCATGGTCCAGCACCGTGTCCACCGGCGGCAGGATGGCCCCGATGCGGGACTCGAATCCCTCCGCCGCCAGAACATCGCTGATTTCCCGCTCGACGGTCTGCTCGACGATGGGACGGATGCTGTTCAGCCGCTGGTGAATTTCGTCCAGTCGCTGCCGGATGCTATCGGCTTCTGGGGATGACTCGGCTACGGTCAGTAGTTCGTCTTCCAGCCTGCGTTCTTCTTCTCCAATCCGAAAGAACTCTTCGGCCAACGCGATGCGTTCCCCGCGAGGCAGCGGCGAGTTCCAAGGGAGCAGGACAACCAGCTCGTGATACCACTTGTCGAAGACGTTACCCACTTCCCACGCCAGCAGGTTGAACCGATGGGACGCTACGGCAACCTCCGTTTCCGTCGGGCGGTAGTCTCTTCCGGCCCACAGCAGCAGCGCGGCCAGCGACACCACCGCCAACCCCCGCGATAGAACCAGGAAGGCGGAACGAAAGAAGGTTATGCTCGCACTGTGGTATTCCGGCTGGTCTGTGGCGTTCATACTCGCCGTTCCGAGGGACGCCCTCACCCTAATAGCAGTCTCATTGGAGTCGACCGTTTCCGTCATTCCCGGCAGCCGCGGGAATCCAAACCCCGGCGCCCCGCGTCTCAACTGTTATTAATCCGCCCGCCCGCCTGTGCTGGGAGACTCGGGATGCACGGAACCATGGGGTAACCGGGGTTTGGATTTCCGCTTTCGCGGGAATGACGGGAGTCGGCGGGAATGACGAGAGTCGGCGGGAATGACGAGAGTCAGTAAGTTGGCTGGAATGGCGTTGTCGGCTATGCCAGCACCCGGTAGCGGTAGCTGGACTCCATCAGGTCGCCTTCCTCGAAGCGGCTGAAGCGCAGCGGCGAGATGTCTATGCTGGAGGACGCGCCCTCGGCTATCAGCTCGGCCATGGTGAGGCCGATCATCGGCGACAGCTTGAAGCCGTGGCCGCTGAAGCCCACGGCGCAGTACAGGCCCTCGACGCCCGGCGCCTGGTCCAGTATCGGGTGCCAGTCCGGGGTGGTGGTGAACAGCCCGGCCCAGCCGCCGCGGAAGTAGGCGTCGGACATTGCCGGGATGCGCCGCGCCAGCTTTTCCTTGGCCGCGGCCATGTCGTCCA
This sequence comes from Dehalococcoidia bacterium, assembly GCA_965204865.1. Classification (GTDB taxonomy): domain Bacteria; phylum Chloroflexota; class Dehalococcoidia; order Lucifugimonadales; family UBA3495; genus VXOI01. The sequence goes on from OZ242027.1 coordinate 70,168, forward strand.
GCCCGGATAGCTGGTTGTAGGTCTCGACGTCGGCCTCTTCGTCGTCGCCGAAGCCCATCAGCGTCATGCGCGGCCCGTCGGGACGGAAGGAAAAGGACTGGGCGATGTCGCCGACTGCCGGGTGCAGAGGCAGCCTGTCCACCGGACGGGCCAGCGACGCCACCTGGTGCCGCACGGTGACCAGCGGAACGTCCACTCCCACCTGCGCCAGTTCCGCTTTCGACCACGGCCCGGCAGCGACCACCACAGCGGGGGTCTCGATGCGGCCCTGCGGCGTGTTGACGGCGCGGACCCGCCCGCCTTCGACCTCGATGCCGGTGGATGGCAGGCCCAGGTTTATCTCGGCGCCCAGGTCACGGGCGGCGTTGGCGTAGGACGACGTCACCAGGTAGGGGTCGGCGTAGCCCGACTGCGGCTCCCAGCCCATGGCCTCGTCCTCGGACACCGACACCATCGGCGCGATGTCGCGCAGGTCGGCGGCGGTGACCAGCATGGTGTCTATGCCCAGCCCGTACTGCATGGCGATGTTGTGCTCCAGCCCGGGCCGGTCGTCCTCCTTGACCACCACCAGGTAGCCGGTCTCGGTGAACCCCGACGGCCCGCCGACCACTTCCTCGAAGTGAGTGAAGACGCCCAGGCTCTCCCAGGCCATCGTCGCGGTCACGGGGTTGGAGTAGTGCATCCGGCAGATGGACTGGCTGCGCCCGGTGGAGCCGCCGTTGAGGATGTCCTTCTCCAGCAGCACGGTATTGGTGATGCCCAGCCGGGCCAGGTTGAAGAGTATGCTGCACCCCATCACGCCGCCGCCGATGACCACCACGTCCGCCGTCGCCCGCATAGTCCGTCGCCTCCTGTGCCTGTCATTCTGAGCGGAGCGAAGAATCCCTGCTCTGGGATTAAACTTACCCGCCCGCCCCGGCGTTGGCAAGCCCGCGCTTTCCATGGCTGGGGTTGTCTGAACTGTGATTCGTGTGATTTGGGGATTTCGCTGATTCCGCTGGTCATGGGAATCTGGCAATCATGGGCATCCTTTAATCACAAAAATCACAGTTCAGACAACCCCCGAAATACAGGTTGACATTCCCGTGGCAGAGGAGTAAATTATCTCCGTGAATAGTAATCGGCCCGCAGCATTCGCCTGTTGTTCTTGTCCGCCGACATAGGTGGGGGTAGCCTGCTGCGTTAGCCGAACAGCGCGAACAGACCTTATCGCCCGCCGAGGAAGATGAATTCGGCGGGTTTTTCTTTTGTCAAATTTTGGGCCATATAGTCGGGGAGGAGAACTTGAGTACGCAGACCTCTAGCCAGCAGCGCACCCTGGAGGACATCCATCACGATAGTTTGGAGCTTGCCAAGTCGTCAGACGCTATTATCCCGTTTATGGACGAAGAGGTGGTGCGGCTGGAGGAGGAGTCTAGCCGCTTTGAGTCCGGGGAGTTGGACAACGCCGTATTCACCCCCTTCCGACTGCGGCAGGGCGTGTACGGCCAGCGCCAGCCCGACGTGCAGATGATTCGCGTCAAGATTCCCGGCGGCATCCTCACCCCGGAGGCGATGGAGGGCTTGGGCGAGGTGTCGGACAAGTACGCCCCGCTGGGCAAGGGCCACATCACCACCCGCGAGAATGTCCAGTTCCACCACATCCCCCTGGCCGAATGCCCCGAAGTCCTGCGGCTGCTGGGCGCCACGGGCCTGACCACCCGCGAAGCCTGCGGCAACACCGTGCGCAACGTGGTCGGCTCGCCCTACGCCGGCGTTGACCCCGAAGAGGTCTTCGACCCCACGCCCTACTTGGCGGCCTACGTCCGCTTTGGCGTCCGCCATCCCATCACCCAGAGCTTCCCGCGCAAGTTCAAGTCGGCCTTCACCGGCACCGACGCCCGGGACCACGTGTCGGCGGCCATCCAGGATTTGACCTACGTGTCGCAAATCCGCGTGGTGGACGGGGTGGAGCAGAAGGGCTTCAAGGTGTTCTGCGGCGGCGGCACTTCCATCATGCCCCGCCTGGCCAAGCCGCTGTACGAGTTCGTTTCCACCGACGACTACCTGCGGGTGGCCCTGGCAATATGGACGGTGTTCAACAACGCCGATATGCTCCGCAAGAACCGGATGATGGCCCGCCTCAAGGTGCTGATAGACCGCATCGGCCTCGACGAGTTCCGCGAAATGGTGGACGCCGAGCTGGAAAAGATTGGCCCCATTGACCCCGCGCCCTACATGGAAATTGACGAACTGCTGCGCGAGACCCCGCCCGTCGCGCCCGCTCCCAACGGCGTCGGCGCATCCGAGGAATTCCGCAAGTGGCGCGAGACCAACGTGGAAGCGCAGCGGCAGGAGGGCTACTACGCCGTCATGGTGAAGCCGGAGCGCGGCAACCTGGACGGCCCGCAGTTCCGCGCCATCGCCGACATAATGCGCCGCTACACCGGCGGCCGCGCCCGCGCCACCCAGGAGCAGAACCTCGTTCTGCGCTACATCCCCGAGGGCTATCTGCACAACGTCTGGGAGGAGCTGGACCGCATCGGGCTGGCCGAGGCCGACGCCCGCGCCATCACCAACGTCGTGTCCTGCCCCGGCACCGACAGTTGCAAGCTGGGCATCACATCGTCCATGGGCCTGGCCAAGGCCCTGCGCGACGAGATGGACGAATGGGACGGCGACCTGCTGGACGACCAGGGCGTGAAGGACATTCGCATCAAGATGTCGGGCTGTCCCAACGGCTGCGGCCTGCACCACATCGCCAACATCGGCTTCCACGGCGCGGCCCTCAAGGGCGCCGACGGCCAGCAGGTGCCGGCCTACGAGCTGTTCCTGGGCGGCAACTACGGCGACAACCGCGTCGAGGACTCCCGCATCGGCGCCCGCATCCCGCGGGTCAAGGTGCCGGCCAAGGCGGCTCCCGGCGTGCTCAAGACCATCGTCACCTACTACAAGGAAAACCGCGCCGACGAATCGGAGAAGTTCAACCAGTTCCTGGACCGCGTGGGGCTGGAAGAGCTGACCGAAGTAGCCATCGCCGCCGAGGAATCGGCCCAGGCAGCGGATCCCGGCTCCGATATGTACGTGGACTGGGAGCGCACCAACATCTACAAGCTGGAGCGCGGCGAGGGCGAATGCGCCGTCTAGCCTGCAATTCCCGGGCATACGGGAGTCCGTTTTCGGCGAGAGTCCACAGTCCGTTCGTCCTGAGCTTGTCGAAGGATGAACGGACGGCCCTTCGACAGGCTCAGGGCCAGCGGGGGGGACAGGCTCAGAGCCAACGGGGGGGACAGTCGCGGGGCCAACGGTGGACGACGTGCCTGCTTCGCTGAACGGGCATACCATCGCCTACGTCGAGGCCCGCTTCCAGTCGGAAATGGGCGGTCTCATACAGCGCCACGGCGGCGTCCCCTACGCCGCGCCGGTGCTTCAGGAAATCTACGCTACCGACACCCCGGAGGTCGCCGCGCTCATTGACGACGTCTGCGGCGGCCGGGTGGACATCGCCATCCTCCAGACCGGCGTGGGCACCCGCGCCCTGTTCGAGGCGGCGGAGGCCCAGGGACGTCTGTCCGAACTGCTGGCCGCTCTCGACGGCATGACCGTCCTCGCCCGCAGTCCCAAGCCTGCGGCAGTGCTGCGGCGCAACAAGGTGCGCATCGACCTGATGCCCCCGGAGCCTTTCACCTCCGAGGATATGGTTGAGTCCTTCCGCAGCATCGAATTCGCCGGGCGCTCGGTGGCGGTGCAGGCTTACGGTGGCCCCAACAGCCTGTTGCTGCGCACGCTGCGGGAATGGGGCGCGGACGTGCGGGAAACGTCGCTTTACTCGTGGGGACTGCCGGAGGACGTTTCGCCGGTGGTGGGTATGCTCGACCGGCTGGACGCTGGCGAGATAGCCGCCGTGGCCTTCACCAGCCAGCCCCAGGTCCCCAACCTGTTGTCCATAGCCGCCAACGCCGGGCGGGAGAACGCGCTGCGCCGCTGCCTCAACTCCGACACTGTGCTGGTCGCATCGGTCGGACCGGTATGCACCCGCCGTCTGCTGCAAAACGACCTGAAGGTGGACGTGGAGCCCGACCACCCGCATATGGGCAACTTGGTGCTGGCCCTGGCAGAGCGGCTGGACGGGGTGGCGCAAAAGAGCAGTTGACGAGGTTTGCCATTCAACTATCAGGAAATGCAACAAGCCGGACGCTGCGATGCGCCCGGCCTTTCCAAAGTCTCCTGTGAACCCGAACCGTTAGTCCTGAGCTTGTCGAAGGACGGATGCTGAGAAGCCATTAGTGGTTCGACAGGCTCACCACCAACGGCTTCTTACCGCCTATCCGTGTCCGATGCAGTAGCTGACCCGCCTACCGCCGCCGTCCCCAGCGGTCGTCGGTGAAGTGCGGGTCGTCGCCCGGGTCTATCATTCGCCCGCGCCACATCTTGGGCGCCCGTCCGCCTCCGCTGCCCCTGCTGCTGCCCCCGCCGGAGCGCGGCGCGCGATAGTACCAGATGTAGCCCGCCACCAGCAAGCCAGCGCCAACCAGGAACATCGGCAGGCCGCCTGCAAATATGCTGATTATCAGCACGCCCACGCCCGCCAGCAGCAGGTGCTTGTAGCTGACGGCGACTCGGCGCATCGCGCTTCCCTGTGCCGTCGGCCTACTGCGGCGGCGCGGGCGGCGTTCCGGCGGCGGTTCATCGGGGCCGCCGGACGGCTGCTGCTCGGGAGGCGGTTCCCCAGCCTTTTTGAGTATCTCTTCAATCTCTTTCTGGTAGCGGTTGGTCATCGTCGCCTTCCATGGGGGCAGTTGGGTTTATTTTGGGAATTATATCGAATCCTACACATTCCTCTGCCCATGGTCATTCTTGCCCATACCGTCATTCCGGCGAAAGCCGGAATCCAGAAGGTTCAACAACCGCAAAGCTGCTATTGGCAGGGGCGCTCTGGATTCCGGCTTTCGCCGGAATGACGGGGTGAAGGCGTGTAGGATTCGATATAATTCCCTATATTTTACCCTACCGCGCAAGCTAGTGGGGACTGGCGTCGAGGGATTACCTCTACCCGAACCGCCCGGTGATGTAGGCTTCGGTTCGCTCGTCCTTGGGGTTGGTGAAGATGCGGCTGCTCTCGTCGTACTCCACCAGGAAGCCGCCGATGTTCCGCTCGTCGCTGAGCATGAAGGCGGTGTTGTGGGACACTCGGGCCGCCTGCTGCATATTGTGGGTGACTATGATGATGGAGTATTCCTGGCTCAGCTCCTGCATCAGTTGCTCGATGGCCAGGGTGGCGATGGGGTCCAGGGATGAGCAGGGCTCGTCCATCAGGATGACGCTGGGCTCCACGGCCAGCGCCCGGGCGATGCAGAGGCGCTGCTGCTGCCCGCCGGAGAGGGCCAGGGCGCTCCCTCTAAGGCGGTCTTTTACCTCGTCCCACAGCGCCGCGGCCTTGAGTGACTGCTCCACCAGCTCATCCATGTTGCCGCGAAAGCCGTTGATTTTCGGGCCGAAGGCCACGTTGTCGTAGATGGACTTGGGGAAGGGGTTGGGACGCTGGAACACCATGCCGATGAGGTAGCGTATCTCCGTGGGGTCAACCCCGGGGTCGTAGATATTGCGCCCCTCGAAGATGACCCGCCCGGTGACCGATGCCGTCGGCACCAGGTCGTTCATCCGGTTGAAGCTACGCAGCAGGGTGCTCTTGCCGCAACCCGAGGGGCCGATGATGGCGGTTATCTTGTGGTTGGGGACGTCCATGGTCACGTCGGTGACCGCCGGCTTGCCTGCATAGGAAACGCCCAGGTCTTCCGCCCGGATGATGGCGCTGGTTGCTGTCGCTTCCACCATGCTACCCTTCCAGCCTGTTTTGGAACTTGTTTCGCAGGAACACTGCCAGCGCGTTCATCGCCAACAACAGCACCAGCAGCACTATGATGCCCGCCGCCGCCGCCTCGTGGAATCCCGCCTGGGGCCGCGACACCCAGTTGAATATCTGGATGGGCAGCACGGTAAAGCGGTCCAGCGGCCCGTCGGGGGCGAAAGGCACGAAGGTCAGCGCCCCCATGGCAATCAGCGGCGCAGTCTCGCCGATGGCCCGGCTCACCGCGAGGATGACGCCCGTGAGGATGCCGGGCATGGCCTGGGGCAGCACCAGGTGGCGCACCACCTGCCAGCGGGTCGCGCCCAGCCCGAAACCGCCCTCGCGCAAAGAGCTCGGCACGGCGCGGATGGCCTCGCTGGAGGCCACGATGATGATGGGCAGCACCAGCAGCGCCAGCGTGAACCCGCCGGCCAGCACGCTGCGGCCCAACTCCATCATACGCACGAATATCTCCAGTCCCAGCAGACCGTAGACGATGGACGGCACGCCGGCCAGGTTGGCGATGTTCACACGGGCAAGCTGTGCGAACTTGCTGCGTTGCGCGTATTCTTCGAGGTACACCGCGGCCGCCACGCCCAGCACGAAGGACGTGATTCCGGCGACGCCCACCACGTAGACGCTGCCCAGCAATGCGGCGTGAATGCCCGCCTGTTCCGGGTGCCGCGACGGGAAGGAGGTTATGAAGTCCCAGTTGACCCGGGCGTAACCCTGGTGGCCCAGGTATACCAGCAGCACCCCCAGCATTCCCAGCGAGATGAGTACCGCCAGCAGGCACAGGCCGTAGAAGGCCCGTCCCTTCATCACCCGCTGCCGTTTCAGGCGGGCGAACTCGCTTTGCGTCATCAGCGCCACTACTCGTACTCCTCCCGGAAGCGGCGCACCACGTACTGGCTGAGCAGGTTCATCACCAGCGTTATGGCGAAGAGCAGCAGGGCGACGGCGAATATCGTCTTGTATTCCAGCGTCCCGGTGGGCGTGTCGCCCAGGCTCACCTGCACGATGTAGGCCGTCATGGTCTCAATAGGCACGAAGGGGTTGAAGGTGAAGTTGGGCGTCTGACCGGCGGCGATGGTCACAATCATCGTTTCGCCGATGGCCCGGGAGATTGCGAGGATGAAGGCCGACACGATGCCGGAAAGGGCCGCTGGCACCACCACCTGCGTAGACACTTCCAGCTTGGTGGCGCCCAGGCCGTAGGCCGCCTCCCGCAGCGAGCGCGGAACCGCCCGCATGGCGTCTTCCGAGAGGCTGGCCACCATCGGCAGAATCATTATGCCCATCACGATGGAGGCGCTCATGGCGTTAAAGACGAAGATGTCCTCGGAGATTGATTGCAGGATGGGAGTGACGAACAGCAGGGCGAAGTAGCCGTAGACCACCGTCGGGATGCCGGCCAGCACTTCCAGCACCGGCTTCACCACCCGCCGTATCCTTTCCGGCGCATACTCGCTCAGGAAGATGGCGCTGAGCAGCCCCAGGGGCAGCGCTACTACCATGGCAAGGATGGAAGTCAGCAGGGTGGCGCTGACCAGCGCCAGCACCCCGAAGTGCTTGGAAGCAAACAGCGGCGTCCAGCGGGTGCCGGTGATGAATTCAATGAAGGAGACTTCGCCGAAGAACTGGAGGGCCTGAAACAGGAGGACGAATACGATGCCTGCGGTGGTCAGTACCGACATCATGGTGCATAAGACCATGATGATCGTGATGACCCGTTCCGGGAGTACCTTTCGCCAACTGGACCGCAGGGCCCGGCCGGCTTGACTGCCAGTGAAACCGTTCAAGGAATGTTCACTAGCCACTGATTAGCCTTGTCCGGGTTATATCGGATTCGACCGTGGCCCAGGCAAAGAAAAACCGCCATTGAGCGATTGTGAGCGAAGCAAAAAAAATCGCTCCCCGGAGCCAAACGCCCGGCGAGCGGATACGCGAACTGCTTTGCTTTGTCCATAACGCGCATCATTTTAACCACGCCTTTTGTGAAGCGCAAGGGGAAGATTGGTAAATTCCGGGGTAATTACGTCCGTCTGCGAACTGCCGTCATTCCCGTGAAAGCGGGAATCCAAACCCCGTTACTCCACGGTTCCGTGAGTCCCTCGTCTCCTCGCACAGACCAGCGTGTTGATGGCAGTTGAGGCGCGGGGACGCCGGGGTTTGGATTCCCGCTTTCACGGGAATGACGGTGGCAGGCGGGAATGACGGCGGCAGGCGGGAATGACGGCGGCAGGCGGGAATGACGGCGGCAGGCGGGAATGACGGCGGCAGGCGGGAATGACGGCGGCGGGCGGGAATGACGGCGGCAGGCGGGAATGACGGCGGCGGGCGGGAATGACGGCGGCGGGCGGGAATGACGGCGGCGGGCGGGAATGACGGCGGCGGGCGGGAATGACGGCGGCGGGCGGGAATGACGGTGGCGGGCGGGAATGACGGCGGCGGGCGGGAAAGCTGTATACTAGGGGGCAAGCGTCAGCCCGTCATTTGAGCGCATGGAGATGCCCGTTGAGCCATCAGTTGTTGTTAAGCGTCGTAGACCAGTCGCCAGTGCGTTCCGGGGCCACCGCCGGCGTGGCGCTGCGGGAGACCATTGAGCTGGCCGCGGCGGTGGAGGAGCTGGGTTATCACCGCTACTGGGTGGCCGAGCATCACAGCCTGCCCAACTTCGCCGGAACCAGCCCCGAGGTGCTCATCGGACACATCGCCGCCCGCACCAGGAAGATTCGCGTCGGCAGCGGCGGCGTCATGCTCTCCCATTACAGCGCCTTCAAGGTCGCTGAGAACTTTCGGATGCTGGAGTCCCTGCACCCCGGCCGCATTGACCTGGGCATCGGGCGGGCGCCGGGCAGCGACCAGATAACGGCGGCGGCCCTGTCCTTCCCCAAGCACCCCAACGAGATACGCCACTTCCCCCGGCAGGTGGTGGACTTGCTGGGCTACCTGCGCGGCGATATGGAGGACGGGCATATCTTCTCGCAGATTCAGGCCGGGCCCGAGCGTGAGCCGGGCACCGCGCCGGAGGTGTGGCTGCTGGGTTCACGATACGAGAGCGCCTATATGGCGGCGCAGTTGGGGCTGCCCTTCGCCTACGCCCACTTCTTCGGCATCGCGGTGGAGGAAGGGCCGGCCATCTGCGCCAACTATCGGGAGAACTTCAAGCCGTCGCAGTACTTGTCCGAGCCGAAGGTCAACGTCGGCGTCCACGTGGTCTGCGCCGAGACCGAAGAGGATGCCCAGCGGCTGGCCGGTCCCCGCAACCTGGCCCGCCTGCAAAACATCACGGGCCGGGCCAAGGGCATCCCCACGGTCGAGGAGTCATTGGCCTACCAGTACACTCCCGACGAGTACCGCTTCGTGCAGCAGTACGCCCAGGTCTGCATAGACGGAGACCCGCAGCAGGTGAAGGAAGGTCTGGACGACATCGCCGAGATGTACCAGACCAACGACCTGAGCATAGTCACCATCTGCCACGACTACGCCGACCGCCGCCGCAGCTACGAGCTGGTAGCCGAGGTGTGCGGGTATAAGGCAGGGGACTAATCAGGCGGGGTTCCGATTTAGGTGGTCTAATCAGCTGACCCCTGTCTTCACGGGGGCAGGCTCCATCTGGGGGTTTGGATTCCCGCTTTCGCGGGAATGACGGGGTAGTAGCGCACTCGGCGTTTAACTTAACCGCCCGGAGCCAGCGCGGTGATGGTGTGGCGGTGCGATTCCTTGTTGTCGCCGATGGCGAAGGGCGCCACCACCGGGAGTTGCAGGCCGGCGTCGCGGCGGCGTTCCAGGGCGGCGCGGCACTCTTCGGGGCTGCCCACCACGGCCAACTGGTCCTGCATTTCCTGGGTGATCGCCTCCGACGCTCGCGCTACATCTCCGGCGGCCAGGGCGTTGGCGGCCTCGGCCATCTCCTCGCCGAAGCCGGTCTCCACGAAGAAGTTGCGATAGAAGGTGTTGCTGGCGTAGCGGGCCACCTGCCCGCGCAGCGAGGCGCGCACCGCGTTTTCGTCGCCCCCGGCGGCCACGCGGACGTAACCGGCAATGTCGATTTCCGAGGGATCGCGGCCCGCCTTCTCCGCGCCGTGCTTTACGTGCTCCACCGCCTCCCTGATGAAGCTCTCGGCGGTCCAGTTCATCAGCACGCCGTCGGCCATCTCCCCGGCCAGCTCCAGCATCTGCGGCCCCAGCGCGGCGATGTAGATAGGCACCCGCTCCTTGGGCGCGGCTCCGCCCAGCGACGCCGAGGCGATGTTGAAGTGGCGTCCTTCGCAGGACACGGTTTCGCCGGACAGCAGCCCCCGCACGATGCTGATGGTCTCGCGCAGCCGGGCCATCGGACGCCGGAAGGGAACGCCGTCGCGCCCCTCCACGGTGGGGCGGTGTCCCACGCCCAGGCCGAGAATAAAACGGTCGCCGGAGACGGCGGCCATGCCCGCCGCGCCCATGGCGGTGTTGGTGGCGGTGCGAGCGTAGATGGGCAGGATGCCCGTCCCCAGCCGCACCCGCTCCGTCCGCAGCGCGATGGCGGCCAGGGCCGTCAGCGAGTCGCGCCCGCCCCCCTCCGGCGCCCAGACGGTCTCATAGCCCAGTTCCTCGGCCAGCACGCCCAACTCCTGCAAGTCCTGCGGGGTAAGCGAGGGGTCATTCTCGAAACGAACTCCGTATCGGGCCATCGGTGTACCGTCCTCGGCAGCGGGATTCAGGCTGCGCCGTAGCTGCCGCCCCTATGCTACCATAGGCTAGATGTCCTGCGAGTTTGAAGTGAGGGATTACGAGGGCGCGGTTGTCAGGTGTTCCCATCGGGCTTGGAGCAGGCACATCACCATCAGGCACGGAGATATGGAAAACCGGCAAGCGGCGGTAATAGCTACTCTGTCCGACCCGGACTTGGTGTACCAGAGCGATGAATACCCAAACCGCAAGCTCCATTACCGCAAGGGAGTTCTGCCGTACCCGTATCCCCAGGATTTTCTGGTGATAGTAGTCGCTTATCCCACCGACAGGCACGCAGTTGCACACATTGTTACCGCTTATCGGAAACCGCCTGATGAGGGAAAGGAAACGTTGATATGGTCGAGACCGGGCGTGACGCCGTAATCGAGATTCCCGCCTTGAAGTGGCCTGAAATCAAAAAGGCCAGGTTTCGGTATCTGGGTGAAATCGGCGGGCATAAGACGGACATCCTGACGGTCCTGTTTGTTGAGGATTGCGCGTTAGTGTATGCCAACGTGGGTGGCAAGCTGGGTGTCCGGTACGACCCTGAGACCGGCCATGTCGCCGGGGTTGAAATCAGGGGATTCGAGGATTCCTTCCTAGTCCAGCAGCGCCCGGAGCTGGCTGCCGAGTGGACAAACCTCAAGCCGGATGCGCCAGACGGAATACATAGCAGCGACTGGCTGGATAGTACCGGAGCCATCGGCTTGGCCTGTTGCCTTCAAGAGGTTGTCAAAGGGATGGCAGTCGGCCCGAACTGGGCCTCCAGTCAGGCAAAGTCCTTGGCAGAATACCGGGAATACGTGGACTTTCTCATGAATAGAGACATGGCAGATTCTCCCCCCTTGAAGTGGCCCGAAATCCAAAGGGTGATGTATTGGTATACGGGGGAACTGTACGATGACGAAGATGCCCCCTTGTTTGTTGACAGCCTGATGGTGCTGTTCGTCGAGAATCGGGACGCCATAAATGCAGACACGGCCCAAGACGTAGATTTGATGGTCCGGTACGATACCGAGACTGGCGACGTTATCGGGCTTGAAATCGAGCTTTTCGAGCATCACTTCCTGAAGAAACGCCCGGAGTTTGCCGACGACTGGGCCGCCCTCAAGCCTGAAGGTGATGACGGCTTCCACAACAGCCCGTGGTTGACCGACGCTGCGGCCCTCGACTATGCCCGCCGACTCAGAGACATGGCCTATCAGGGGACGCTGGCGCCCGGCTGGCCCTATGTGGACAAGGGCGACATCTTATTATGGTCAAAGTACAGTGTTCCGGTCTGAAAACGGGGCGTGCAATCGCGCCCTTTCCCCCTAAACTCCCATCTGCGAAGCCAGGTCTCGGAAGTCGGCGGCGACGATGTCGAAGGACGGGTCGGGCGTCGGGTCCGGCATGCGGTCGGGGCCGAACTCCATGGGGCGCGGAACGAAGGCGGTCTTGAGGCCCTCCGCCCCGGCGGCCAGCAGGTCGTTCTGGTGGGCCGCCACCATCATCACCTGCTCCGGGTACAACCCCAGCAGTTCCGCGCCGGTCAGGTAGGTCTTGGGGTCGGGCTTGTAGGCTTGGGCCAGCTCCGCGCCCAGGATTACGTCCCACGGCAGCCCGGCGTACTTCGCCATGTTGGTCATCAGCGCCACGTTGCCGTTGGACATGGTGCCGATGATGTATCTGGCCTTGAGACGCGACAGCCCGGCAGGGGCGTCGGGCCACGGGTCGAGGTGGTGCCAGGCCAGGGTGAGCTCGTCAATGGCCTCCTCGCTGACGCCCTCGATACCGAAATCGTCCAGCAACTCCACCAGGCCCATCCGGTGCAGCACGTCCAGCTTGGTCCAGGGCAATTCGCCGGTTCGCACCTTGTTCATGTAAGGCTGGTACTTGCCGCGCCAGCCATCGGCGAAGGCCGCCCAGTCGGCCTCGATGCCTTGGGCCTCTCCGAAGGCTGCGGCGTGTTTCGTTATCGAGCTGCGCCAGTCCACCACCGTGCCGAATACGTCGAAGACCAGCGCCTTCACATCATCCATGCTAATTCTCCTGATTGCCTGATTCTAGAACGCCGCGCCGATTCCCAGAAGTATTTCGGCCAGTTCACGCGGATGGCTGACCATGGGGTCGTGGCCGGAATCGAGGTGGTACATCCCCCATCCGGCCTCGCGGGCGCGGTCGGCCACGGGCTGGAACCCGGCCTCCTCGCCGCCGATGAAGCTGCGGGGTATGTCCTGGGCCGCCGGGTTCCCGATGCGCACCGGGGCGGCCATCGCCGCGGCGGGCTGCGGAGTCACCTTCGAGAACATCCACTCCCGGTCGGCGGCGTCGGGGATGCCCCAGCGGCGGCCAATCTCCTCGGGCGACGCGGGCGAGGGCAGGTAGCCGTCGCCCCGCTCGATGTGGCCTCGCACCCAGGCGGCGAACTCCGGGCCGCGCACCGGGACGAGCTGGTCGGCCATGCTCTCGCCGTCGGCGGGTATCACGCCGTTGATGTACACCAGGTGCGACAGCCGCTCCGGGACGGCCTCGGCCACGCCGGTAATGACCATCCCGGCATAGGCGTGGCCGGCCAGCACCACGTCGTCCAGCCCCTCGTACTCCATCATCCGGACCACGTCCTGTATATGCAGGTCGAGGTTGACCTGCGACGGCTCCAGCAGCCCGGCCAGGTGCGCCCGCTCGCCCAGCCCGCTGAGGGTGGGCGTATACACCACGGCTCCCGTCCGGCGCAGCAGCGGCGCGACCTTGTTCCAGCACCAGCCGCCATGCCAGGCTCCATGCACCAGTACGAATGTCGCCACGCCAGTCCTCCGCAACCCGCCAGTCATTCCCGCGAAGGCGGGAATCCAGGCGTCTTTACAAAAGCCAAATTACTCTGAACCTCAAATCGTATGGATTCCCGCCTTCGCGGGAATGACGGGTTGAGATCACAGGAATGGTAGCATATCAACACCTTTTGAGAGTACCAATACATCAGACAGGCGGATGACATGAAGCGGATAATCATAGACTGCGACCCTGGCATTGACGACACGGCGGCAATCCTGCTGGCCCTGGCCAGCCCGGAGCTGGAAGTTGTCGCCGTCACCACCACTTACGGCAACGCCTCGGTGGAGACGTGCACCGCCAACGCCCGCCGGGTGCTGTCGGCGGCGGGGCGCAGCGACATCCCGGTGTTCATGGGCGCGGGCAAGCCCCTGTTGCGTCCGGCCAGCGAGGGCTGGGCATCGCACATCCACGGCGGCGACGGGCTGGGGAGTGTTGCGGGCCAGCAAGGTGTGGATTCCCGCTTTCGCGGGAATGACGGGGCGGATGCGGGCAAGCACGCCGCGCTGGCGATAACCGAGACCGTGATGGCCACGCCCGGCGAGCTGACCATCCTGGCCCTGGGGCGCATGACCAACGTGGCCCTAGCGTTGTCATTGGAGCCGAGCATCGCCGGTGCAGTGCAGGAAATCGTGGTGATGGGCGGCGCGGTAACGGTGCCGGGCAACGTCTCCGGTGTGGCGACGGCCAATCTGCACGAGGACCCGGAAGCGGCGGCCATCGTCTACCGCTCCAGTGCTCCCATCGCGCAGGTGGGGCTGGACGTGTGCAACCGGGTTACAGTGAGCCCGGCGCAGTTGGAGGCCATTGCGGAGGCGGAATCTCCGGCGACGCAACTGTTGTCCGAGGCCACCGGCTACCTGCGGGAAGCATACATACGCATCGGGCGCATCGGCGCCGACGAAGGCGTCCGCTACAACGATATGCCAGCCGTGGGCTACGCCGTAAACCCCGGCCTATTCACCGCCCGCCCCGCCTTCGTGGAAATCGAGACGCACAGCGAGCTGACCAAGGGCCAGACGGTAGCCGACTGGAACGCGGCGGAACCCAACGCCCGCATCTGCCTGGAGGTGGATTCCGCCGCGCTGACCGCAATGTTCACCGAGCGGCTGTGCCGGGGGTTGGTGTAGACTGACACATACAAATCACTTTGGCCGGATCGGACACAACCTAAATATCCGGCTTTGGGGATGTCAGATGTCAACTGTCACAGAAATTCAGCAGGCTATCCTGGCCCTTCCCGAAAGTGATTACGTCCGGCTGCGACAATGGTTCAGCGAATTGGACTGGAAGAAATGGGACAAGCAGATTGAAGCTGACTCTCAGGACGGAAAGCTCGATTTCCTGGTCTCCCAACCCCTCCAAGCCAAATCAGAAGGAACTCTCCTGGATTTGTAGATGCACCGCAGGAAAATCCCCGGGCTTTGCCAACGAACCCCACCCAAATTGATAAACAGGACGGTAACCGGGTGGTATTGGCCAGCATAAGCGTAGGGGCGCATGGATGTGCGCCCCTTTCAGGGAATATCCCCGTTTGTAGAACCTGTGGTCTCTAGCCGCCCAGCGCCGCGGCGGCCTGCTGCACCTCGTCGTAGTCCGGCTCGTTGAGAGGCGACTCGCCCACCCACTTGTAGCGGATGACGCCCTCGCCGTCCACGATGAACACCGCCCGCTGCGAGGCTACGTAGCCGTCAATGCCCGCGAGGTTGGGCAGCGCGACGCCGTAGGCGTTTACCGCCGTGCGGTTGAAGTCGCTGAGCAGCGTGAAGTTGAGGCTGTTCTGGTCGGCCCATGCCTTCTGGGCAAAGGGCGGGTCAACGCTGATGCCGTAGACCGTAGCGTTGATGGAGTTGAAGGCG
The DNA here is from genome assembly GCA_965204865.1 of Dehalococcoidia bacterium. Classification (GTDB taxonomy): domain Bacteria; phylum Chloroflexota; class Dehalococcoidia; order Lucifugimonadales; family UBA3495; genus VXOI01. The sequence goes on from OZ242027.1 coordinate 85,384, forward strand.
TCGGCCCGGTCGCGGAAGCTGCACATCTCGGTGGTGCATACACCGGTGAACGCGCCGGGGAAGAAGGCCAGCACCACGGTCTGGCCCCGATGGTCTGCCAGGTTGCGAACCTGCCGGTCAAAATCGTAGAGGCCGAGTTCCGGGGCCGCCTGTCCAACATCCGCTGCCATTGATTATCCTCCAAAAGGTGAGTGATGGCGTCATCTTACCATAAGGATAGAGGGCGGGTTGTGCTACAATCGCGGGGCCGCCGGGCAGCGGCGGCTCAAGGACACAGGGAAGGGCAACGGATATGTACTTCGATTCCCGACGCAGCACCGTTCTCGCCACCAATGGCATGGTCGCCACCAGCCAGCCGCTGGCGGCCATGGCCGGATTGCAGACGCTGATGGACGGCGGCAACGCCGTAGACGCCGCCATCACCACCGCCGCAGCCCTCGGGGTGGTCGAACCCAACTCCACCGGCGTGGGCGGCGACCTCTTCGCGCTGGTGTGGAACGAGAAAGAGAAGTCGGTGCGGGCCATCAACGGCAGCGGTCGCGCCCCGGCAGCGTCCAACATCGAGGAACTGGTCTCGCAGGGCTACCGCGCCATGCCCGGCGCCGGGCCTTACTCGGTGGCCGTGCCGGGCACCGTCGACGGCTGGGAGGCGCTGCGGGCCGAGTGCGGCACCATGCCCCTCTCGCGCCTGCTGGAGCCTGCCATCCGCTACGCCGAGGAAGGCTTTCCCGTATCCGAGGTCATCGCCTGGCAGTGGCAGAACTTCCTGCCCAAGCTGCGCTCCTATCCCTCGGGCGAGGAAATGCTGCTCAACGGCGACTCCCCCAAGAAGGGCGACGTGATGCGTATGCCCACCCTGGCCGCCACGATGCGGGCCATCGCCGATGACGGCTGCGACGCCTTCTATCGCGGCCCCATCGCCCGGAAGATGGCCTCCTTCGTCCAGGAACACGGCGGCTGGCTGACCACCGAGGACCTGGCCGCCCACACCTCCGACTGGGACGAACCCATCACCACCGACTACCGGGGGGTAACCTGCTGGGAATGCCCGCCCAACGGCCAGGGCATTGCCGCGCTGGAGGCCCTGAACATCGCCGAGGGCTTCGACATAGCGGCGATGGGCCCGCAGTCTCCCGACGCCTATCACCACCTCATCGAGGCGATGCGCCTGGCCTTCGCCGACGCCTACCGTTATGTTGCCGACCCCCGCGTCGTGGATGTTCCCACGGAGCAACTGCTGTCCAAGGATTACGCTGCCCAGCGACGCTCGCTGATAAACCGGAGCCGGGCCATGGCGACCGCCCCCTACGGCCAGCCCTACCCTGAAAACGAGCACCGAGGCGGCAACACCGTCTACATCAGCGTGGTTGACGGAGAGGGCAACGCCTGCTCCTTCATCAACAGCATCTTCTCCGACTTCGGCTCCGGCATGGTCGTCCCCGGCACCGGCATCATACTGCACAACCGCGCCGGGCTGTTCTCGCTGGACGCCGCCCATCCCAATGCTCTCGCTCCGGGTAAACGCCCCTACCACACCATCATCCCCGGCCTGGCGACGAAGGACGGCGAACTGCTCTACTGCTACGGAATGATGGGCGCGTTCATGCAGCCCCAGGGACACCTCCAGCTTATCAGCAACATGGTGGACCACGGCATGGACCCCCAGCAGGCTGTCAACGCCCTGCGCTTCATGGTCGGCAACGACCAGGTTCTGCTGGAAGAGGGCATCAACCCCGACACCGCCCGCGAGCTGCAATCGCGCGGCCACAAGCTCGGCCTGATGGCCGGGCGCTCCCGCGTGTCCATCGGCGGCGCCCAGGTAATCAGCCGTGACCCCTACACCGGCGTATTGCAGGGCGGCACCGAACCCCGCAAGGATGGCGCGGTGGTGGGGTGGTAATAGAGATTCAACCACAGAGAACACAGAGGCCACGGTGAAGTAATAGAACTCTACACATCCGGGGCTTTGCACGATGCTCCCGCTCCGGGTTGGCGCGCCAAGACCCGCAGCGGACAAATAAGCTCATCGGCCCACGCAGAGCGGAAAGCGAGGACGTGATGGGGAATGAAATGAATGAACCCCTCGTCACCGAGGACCCCACCGGGGAAATAGGGGCCATTATAAGAAGAATGCTCGAGGAGCATTTCAAGGACACGCTCGTGTTCAACCCAATCGTCGTCGAAGTCAAAACCGACCATGAAGGTGACGATTACTTGCACACCTACATCGTCTATGACGGCGACTTTAACCAGCTCGACCCCGGATGGACAATGGCCCTCCCGGGCAAGCTGTGGCCCCAAGCGAGAGCGCTGGGCTATCCGGCTATACCCATCCAGTCCTTCGTCGCCAAGTCCGAGTGGAAGCAACTCCAGAGAATGTTGGGGTGGACATAGGTTGGAACCCGAAGAAATGCTCAGAATCGCCAGCGAGCTGGCATCAGGAGGAAACAATATAAGAGGGAGACCAAGACAAGCCGACTTGAAGACCGCAGTTAACAGAGTCTACTACGCCCTGTTTCACAAATTGGCCATCATGGCTGCCGACGCCGCAACCGGCAGAAGGGCCAGAAGCCGGAAATCCCCTGCTTGGACGCACACTGCCCGGGCCCTCGACCACCGGACAGCGCGACAAGAGTGCCAGCGAATAGTCAGCCAAACGCTCCTTTCCACAGGGGCCAGACAGTTCGCCCAAACCTTCGTGAAAATGCAGGCGCTGAGGCATGAAGCGGACTACGAGGATTACTCCAGATTCACAAGGAATCAGGTGAGAACCTGGATTGAAGAGGCCGAAAGGGCCATCGCAATGGTGGACAGTGAGCCCCAAGAAATACAGAGAGCATTGGCTACAATGGCAATGCACCGGCGCAGAGGGAACTGAGAACAATTGCCGACGGGCATCCTCAAAGAGAACACGGACTGCGTTTGTAAGGAAATATCTACAAAGATAGAAAACGACAGCCGTAAATAAGACCAGAGTAAGAATAATCACATAATCGACAATTGGTTCGGACATTGAGGAGACGGACATGGCCGACGCACAGACCGACCGCAGCTTCTACCGCAACTACTACCGCGAGATTGACGTCCTCCACGGCCTCCAGTCCACGCCCGAAGAGCGTGACTGGCTGCTGACCACGCCCAAGGGCGACGTCAAGCAGTCGGACATCGTGCTGTACCTCGGCTGCAACGTGATGCGCACCACCCACCTGGTGCGGACGGTGATGGACGTCTTCAAGCTGCTGGACGTGGACTTCACCGCTGTCGGCGGCGCGGCCTACTGCTGCGGCATCCAGCACCACCAGCGCGGCGACGAGGCGTCGGCCCACTCCGTTGCCCAGACCACCGCCGCCAACTTCCGCAAGTTCCAGCCGGAGCAGGTGGTGATGTGGTGCCCGTCGTGCATCTTCTTCTATGACGACATAATGGATATGCGCGAGGACTTCGCCTTCCAGCACGTAACCGAGTACCTGGTCCAGAACCTCGACAAGCTGGACCTCCGTCCTCAGCCGGAAACCACCGTATCGTTGCACTACCACGCCGGACGCCCACAGTCCGACGCCGAGGCGCAGAGCGCCCTGACCCTCCTGGGCGCCCTTCCCGGGGTGACCGTCCGCGACATCGGAGGCGACGAGCGCTTCGGACGCCACTGCACCCCGGCCGTCCGCCAGCAGATGGGGCCGGAGGCGTGGGACGAAATGTCGAACCAGTGGGTGCAGAAAGCGATTGACGCTGGCGCAGACACCTACGCCACCCTGTACCACGGCTGCCAGCGTCACATGTGCGGCCTCGAAGCCGACTACCCGGTGCGCGTCGAGCACTACCTCACCCTCGTAGGCCGCGCCCTCGGCATCGAATACGAAGACCAGTACAAGAAGCACACCCTGTCGGGCAGCACCGACGCCATCCTGGCCGAAACCGCCCCCTGCGCCGTAGCCAACAGCATCCCGCTGGAGGAGGCGAGGGAGGTCATAACCCGCGTCTTCCCGGCGCGGTAGATTGCCCCGGACGGAATAGCAGCGTCAACTCATCCTGAATCATAGCCAGCAGCAGCGGAGCGTTCCTTGAGACAGTCCGAACTCGACCACCGCATTCACGGAGTGCTATCGGGATTCAAGCTGCACGGCCCCTTTTCCGCAGGTTATCCGGTTAATCAGGACTTCGATTATTCCGACCTCTACCCTCTGCTGTCCTTCGCTGCCAACAACATAGGGGATCCCTTCGGACATTCGCGCTACCAGTCCAACACCCACGAGACGGAGCGCGAGGTAGTCCGCGCCATCGCCGAGTTGGTGCGATTGCCGCCCGATGATGCCTGGGGTTACGTCACGGCCGGCGGCACAGAGGGCAATATGTACGGCATATACGTGGGGCGTGAGTTGCTCCGCCAGCCGATAGCCTACTTCTCCCAGGATACGCATTACTCAGTCATCAAGATTCTGCACGTCCTGAACATCCGCAACATCATGATTCGCAGCTTGGACAACGGAGAGATAGACTACGACGACCTGCGCGAGTCCATACGCATCAACCGCGACGTGCCGCCGCTGATAGTGGCCAACATAGGCACCACGATGAAGGGCGCAGTTGACGACCTCGACCGCATACGCGGCATTATCGAGGAACTGGCCCTGCCGCGCTCCTACATCCACGCCGACGCCGCGTTGAGCGGGATGATTCTGCCCTTCGTGGACGACCCCCAGCCCTTCGGTTTCGACAGCGGTATAGACAGCATCGCTATCTCGGGCCACAAGCTGATTGGGTCTCCCCTGCCCTGTGGCGTGGTAGTCACCAGGCGGGAGTACACCGCGCAGATTGGCCGCGCCATCGAGTACGTGGGGGCGCTGGACACCACGCTGCTCGGCTCGCGCAACGCCATCACGCCCATGATTATCTGGTACTCACTGACCAAGCACGGGCGGGAGGGCTTCCGCGAGATTGTGGCGCGGATGCTGGACACCGCCGAATATGCAGTGCGGCAGTTCAACGGCAACGGCATACCTGCCTGGCGGAACAAGAACAGCGCCACCGTGGTCTTTCCTCGCCCCTCGCCCTACGTGCTATTCCAGTGGCAGCTTGCGCCCCTGAACGACATCGCTCACCTGATTACCATGCCCCATGTAACCCGCGAGATGATTGATCAGGTCATCGCAGATTATCTTGAATGGCCGAGAGCCGAAACATGAGCCAGATACCCGCAGACGACAGCCGCCGTATCATCGTTATCGTGCCCAACGAGGCGGGCGCGCTGGCGCAGGTTACGGAGGCCCTCGGTGAAGCAAAGATTAACATCGAGGCCATTGACGGCAGACTGGCCGGAGAGCTGGGCGTCGTCTCCCTCAGCACCAGCGACGATGACGCGGCGCTGCGGGCGCTGCTGGAGGCCAACCTGCGCGCGATAACCTCGGATTCCGTCATCTTACGCCTGCCCGACCGCCCCGGAGCCTTGGCCGGCGTGGCGCGGCTCTTTGGCGACCATCAACTCAACGTGCGCACCATCCACATCGTGCACCGGCTGGCGGGACAGGCCGTCGTCGCAGTCACCACCGATGACGACAACCGGGCGCGCGCCCTGCTCGACAGCGAATCCCTTCTCTAGCCCTAGGGGCGTTCTGTTCTCCCTCTCCCTTGAGGGAGAGGGTCGAGGTGAGGGTGAAATCCTGCGCATCAACAACCATGACTCAGCCCGGTGGCGCCCCCGCGCCGTAGCCAGCAACATCTCTTCTGAGAAGGCCCGGGAGGTCATCAGGCGAGTATTCCCAACGCGGCAGGAGACGTTAGAGGGCGGCGAGCGCGTCCTCCGGGGAGAGGATGTTCAGGGCATAGCGTCCTTGTATGCCGGAGGAGGCGAGGTCATCCCGGAGGGCTCCGTCGGCTGTCACCAGCGTCGCACCGGAGTCCACCGCAAGCCGCGCGATGTAGGTGTCGTCCTGACTTCCCTGTGGGATGTCAGACTCTTCGGGAAAAGCCGGGGCCTCTTCTTGATATTCCAGCTTGCCGGGCCTGAATATGGCCTGCCCCAAGGTGCGCAGGATAGCCGAATCGAATCCGCGACGCTGATGGGGCGGCCGGTTTAACTGGTGCTGGATTTTTTCGTAAAGGACAGAGTCGAAGACTATGGGGTGGCAGATCTCCAATATTCCTTGTAGTAGGTCGAGACAAGTCGGATCGGGTTCCCCGTGGACATTGGTTTCCAGTTGAGCGCAGATAAACACATTCTCGTCCAGGATGAAGCGTTGAGTCATTGGGGTCGCCTCAGGGCCTTCACACGACGGTCCAGAGTTTCCAGATTGTTCGCGTAGAAGTCCGTAAGACCGCCCTCTACTTGGCCGTTCTTCGTTACCACTATCTCGTTGGCTGAGCACTCGCCCTTCTCATCCTTTGAGAAAGAGAAAATCGCCAAGTCGTCCGAGGTCAATGTACCCTCGGCTACCAATAGCAGCAGGCGTTCCACCAGATGCTCGCTATGTGTCGTAATGATGATCTGCTTGTCCTCGGCCTTAGCGGTCTCGGTCATTACCTCCGCCAAGTCCGCCTGCGCTTTCGGGTGCAAGTGGATTTCGGGTTCCTCGATGAGGACGGTGGCGCCTCTGTCGGCGATGATAAGTTGGTGCAATAACTGGATTAAGGCATTTGTGCCAAATCCCTCTATCGATATATTTACATCCCCTCCTTTTGTTTTCGATTTCACCTCCACTTTTCGCCCAGGAATTGGATCAGCTCGCAGTCCAACCCCGGTCACCTTAAGCATCATCCTTGATAGTTTTTCGGTTTCCTCGTTTCGATAAACTAGATTTGTCGCAAGCTGCGCCTCTTGGTCGTCGAACCCCTGTCTTAGAGAAAGGTAATCTGTAATATGGTCTCCTAGTTCGTAAGTCGGCTGAATTAACCCTCTGATGGCTGGGATAAATCTCAATCCTTCTAAATGCTGGCGTCTTGAATCCGGATTTTGCGGATCGCTCACATTGGAACTTACACGGAATCCGGGTGGCTGCTCCATAAACCTTGGATCAATCTCCGCTGAATTTCGCAAGTCTATGAATTCACCTTGATAAATGGGGCGCCCTCGACTTTCCCCAATCGACTGTTTATGAAGCAGCAAGCCCTGTAGCACGCTCGACTTCCCCGTTCCGTTCGGCCCAATCAGCACCGTCAGCAGCTTCGGGTTGATGCTGACGTGGCGGAAGCACTTGAAGTTTTCCAGGGTGATGTTCGTTATCATGGCGGCGCCCTCCCGCAGTCCATTGTATCAGCCGCGCCCCGGCATCAGCGCAACCCTTCGTTGTCCGCCAGCACCGGCTCCGTGGAGACAATGGCCCCGTCGCTGAGCACCACCCCGTCGGCGCAGTAGGCCTCGACGCGCCCCCCGTTGTACTGCTCGGCGTACAGCCGAGTATAGACACCTCAACGGTCCAGCAGGTCCTCGTGGGCGCCGTACTCCTTGATCCGGCCCTCTTCGATTACGAATATCACGTCGGCGGCCAGGATGGTGGACAGGCGGTGGGCGATGACCAGCGTGGTGCGGCTCCGCACCAGCGGCATCAGCGCCGCTTGCAGCATCCGCTCGCTGGCCGTGTCCAGCGCCGACGTGGCTTCGTCGAGAATCAGGATGCGCGGCTCGTGGAGCAGCGTCCGGGCGATGGAAAGCCGCTGCCGCTCGCCGATGGACAGCCCGAATCCCCGCTCGCCCACCAGCGTGGCGTAACCGGCGGGCAGTTCCATGATGCGGTCGTGGATGTAGGCCGCCTTGGCTGCGGCCACCACCTCGTCGCCGGTTGCGTCGGGCTTGGCGTAGCGCAGGTTCTCTTCGATGGTGGTCTGGAGCAGGAAGCTCTCCTGCGTGACGAACCCCACGGCGGCGGACAGGTCGGCCAACCGGATTCGCCGCACGTCCACGCCGTCAATGGACACCGAGCCATGGGTTACGTCGTAGAGGCGTGGCACCAGGGCGGCGATGCTGGTCTTGCCCGCGCCGCTGGGGCCGACGAAGGCCGCCATCTGGCGCGGCTCGATGCGGAATGTGACCCCGTCCAACGCCCACAGGCGCGACTGGTTCGGCCCTCTCAACTCCCCATCGCTGCCGTGGTAGCTGCGGCTGCTCACCCGCACCGAGTCGAACGCCACTTCTCCCTTGACCTGTTCGCGGCGCAGAGGCAGGGCGTCTGGGGCGTCCGTAATCTCCTGTTCCAGGTCCAGGTAGCCGAAGATTCGCTCAAACAGCGCCACCGAGGATTGCAGCTCCACCGACACTTGCAAAAGCCGCTCCACTGGCCGGTACAACTGCGCCTGCAACGCCGTGAAGGCGATGATAGTCCCCGCCGTAGCCGCTCCGGCCCCGCCCATGAAAATCAGATAGCCCGCCAGCAGGTACACCAGCGCCGGGGATAGCGTGAGGAAGGCGGAGGCGGCGGTGTAGAAGCTCTGGGCGATCATCTGTTGCCGCACGGCGAACCGGGAAAGGTCCTCGTTATGCCTACGGAAGTGATGCAGCTCGTCGTGCTGCCGCCCGAACAGCTTGGCCAGCAGGATGCCGGACATCGACAGCGTTTCTTCCGTGGCCGCGGTCACTTGGGCCATGGAGTTCTGGGCCCTCGCCATCACTTCCCGCCGCTTGAGTCCCACCCAGCGGGTCAGCAGGAAGAACACCGGCAGAATCGCCATCGCCACCAGGGTGAACTGCCAGGAAATGAACACCATGGCGACAACCACGGCAATCAGCGAGGCCACGTTGGCTGCGGAGTCGGCGAAAGTGCTGGTCACCACCGGCTCGATGCCGTTGATGTCGTGGGAGACGCGGGACTGCATTTCCCCGGTGCGGGTGCGGGCCAGGAAGTTCAGCGACATTCCCAGCAGGTGAGCATAGACGGCCTCTTGCAGGTCGCCGGTAACGTCCTGCCCCACCTTGTTGGTAAGATAGTTCTGGACAATGCTCAACGCTCCGCCCGCCACGGCGATGGCCGCCATCAGGCCGGCCAGCAGCCAGAGCAGCATCAGGTTCAGCCCTCCGTCGGCGGGGAAGAGGGCCGAGTCGAAAACCTCCCGGATTAGCACCGGGTTGACCACGCCCAGAGCGGCGTTGACCACTATCAGCAGGCCAATGGCGGCAACCGGCAGCTTGTAGGGGCCGAAAAGACCTATGACCCGTCGCGCCAGGCCGTAGCTACGCGAATTGTAGAGTTGCCGGTGATGGTGGGGTTGTCTTGAGTCTGCCATCACCCCCATCCTATTTCTTCTTACATGGATGGACAGGATATACAGGATCAGGGGTCCCGCTCATTGGTCATCTTTCAATCCTGTCTATCCTGTGCATCCATGTTCGTTTGTCAGGGCGGCCGGACAGGGCGGGTTCCTGGTCCTGGGTTTCCGTGGGGACAATGCTGCCGTCGCTGTAGACCACGCCGTCCTGGAAATGGGCTTCGATACGCCCGCTGTCGTACTGCTCACGGTAGAGGCGGGCGTAAAGGCCGTTATTGGAGAGCAGCCCGTCGTGAGTCCCATGCTCCACGATTTTGCCCCGGTCTATGACGTAAATTACGTCGGCGGACATTATGGTGGAGAGGCGATGGGCGATGACCAGCGTGGTGCGGCCCCGCATCAGCGGCTGCAATGCCGCCTGGACGTACCGCTCGCTGGCGGTGTCCAGGGACGACGTTGCCTCGTCCAGTATCAGCACCCTCGGCTGGTGCAGTATGACCCGGGCTATGGACAGCCTCTGCCTCTCGCCGCCGGACAGCCGGAAGCCGCGCTCCCCGACAATGGTGTTGTAGCCCTCCGGCAGTTCCATTATCCGGTCGTGGATGAAGGCCGCTTTCGCCGCATCGACTACCTCAAAGCAGGTGGCGTCGGGCTTCGCGTAGAGCAGGTTCTTCTCCATGCTGGCGTGGAACAGGTAGCTTTCCTGCGTCACGTAGCCGATGATTTCCGACAAATCGGCCAGCCGTATATCCCGCACGTCTGTGCCGTCCAGGTACAACGCGCCCTCGGTCACGTCGTACAGGCGTGGCACCAGCGAGGCGATGGTCGTCTTGCCCGCGCCGCTGGGGCCGACGAAGGCCGCCATCTGCCCCGGCGGGATGCACAGGCTCACGCCGTCCAGCGCCCATTCCCGGTCGCTGTCGCTTTCCTCGCCGTCGGCGTCCTCGGGCTCGTCTCCCGCCCCCCGCCGGTAGTTCACCCGCACCGAGTCGAAAGTTATCTCCCCGGCAACCTTGTCGGCGGGCATGGGGCGGGCGTCGGGCGAGTCAACGATTTCCTGTTTCAGGTCCAGGTAGCCGAAGATGCGCTCGAACATCGCCAGCGAGGATTGCAGCTCCACCGACACTTGTAGCAGCCGTCCCACCGGGAAGTACAGGCGGTTTTGCAGGACGGTGAAGGCTATGACCGTACCGGCGGTGATTACCGACGGCCCGCCCCCGGCCATGATGTATCCCGCCAGCAGGTAGATGGCTACCGGGCTGGCCGACAGGAAAGCCATCACCACGGCGAAGAAGGAATGCCCGATCATCTGCTGCCGCACGGTCAGGTCGGAAAGTTCCTGGTTGTGGCGGCGGAAGTTGGCCATCTCCTCGTGCTGGCGCCCGAAGAGCTTGGCCAGCATGATTCCCGAAACCGACAGCGTTTCCTGGGTGATGACGGTCATCTCCGCCATGGACTTCTGGGTCTGGGAAGTGATTTCCCGCCGCTTCCGGCCTACCCACTGGGCCATGAAGAAGTAGAGCGGCACGGTGGCGACGGCCACCAGGGTCAACTGCCACGACAGGAAGACCATCGCGCCCAGGGTGCTGGCCAGGATGGCGATGTTGGCGATGGTGTCGCTGAGGGTGGTGGTGACCACCTGCTGAATGCCGCCCACGTCGTTGGACACCCGCGACTGAATCTCGCCAGTGCGGGTGCCGGTGAAGAACCGCAGCGACATCCCTTGCAGGTGGGCGTACACCGCGTCGCGCAGGTCGCGCATCACGTACTGCCCGACCTTGTTGGTCATATAGGTCTGGAAGATGCCCATTGCCGCGTTTATGGAGGCGATGCCGATCATCACGCCGCCCAGAATCCACAGCAGCCGGATGTCCGGGCCGCCGCTTCCCGGCGCGATTCCCAGCCCGTCGTCGAACACCACCTGGATGAGCATGGGGTTGACCACGCCCAGCCCGGAGGTGCACAGGATGAAGAACACCACCACGGTCACATGGAACTTGTAGGGCCTGAAGAGCCGCACCACGCGCGGCACCAGATTGCCCTGGGCTCCAGTCGCCTGATCGGTGGCGGGGGGCCCTTCCGGACTGCGGAGTGAACGGTTTGCAGGATTTAAAGCCATTTCGGGAAGCCTGACGCTCTCTTTCAGCCCCTTGAGGGACTGACCTATTGCAATTCTATTACACCTTTCTATATCAAGTATAAATAACAAACCCTCAATCGGAAATTCCTTTGCCGTAAAGGAAAAAAGTTCCCTCTCCCTTGAGGGAGAGGGTTAGAGCCTGTCCCCGCGAAAGCGGGGGTGAGGGTGAAATCGCCCGGCGGCTACCAGTCCCTGATGACCGGCAGCACCTCCTTGCCGAACAGCCCGATGTTGGACATGGTGGCCTCATGGGACATCTTGGATTCCTGGCCGTACATAATCAGGTGGTCCATGCCCAGCCGCTGGTGGATGTACTCCAGCTTCTCCAGCACCTGGTCCGGAGTGCCGCAGACGATGTGGTAGTTCTCCTTCAGCTCCTCATAGGTCTGGTTCGCCAGGGGCTTGATGGTGCGGCGGGCGGCGATGGACGCGCTGGCCTGGGAGCGGTAGCCCACCGGGTTCATGTACTCCCGGGGCGCGCGGGTGGTGGCGCCCATGCGCCAGACGAAGTGCCGGGCTTCCTCGTTGGCCTTTTCCTCCGTCTCCGCCACGTAGCAGCACAGCAGGTAGCCGAAGTTGTCGGGCGTCGTCTCCCGTCCTTCCTCGGCGGCGGCCTGCCGGTACATGCCGAACAGCTCCTCGGTCACGTCCACGTCCGTCAGGAAAGCGACATAGGTATAGCCGTGGCGCCCGGCCCACTCGGCGGTCTCGGGGCTGGACGTGCCGGGCACCCACACCGGCGGGTGCGGCTTCTGGATAGGCACCATCCACGGGTTGACCGCCCGGTAGTTGTAGTGCTTGCCCTCCCAGCGGAAGGGGCCGGGCGTGCTCCAGGTCTTGATGAGCAGGTCGTGGCATTCCTCGAACCGCTCCCGGTTCTCCACTGGGTTGACGTTGGTGGAGACGGTCTCGACGCCGGTTCCCCGCACCATGCCGGAGATGACCCGCCCGCCGGAAATCACGTCAATCATGGCGATTTCCTCGGCCAGGCGCACCGGGTTCTCGTGGATGGGCAGAATGTTCCCCAGCAGCAGAATCTTGGCGTTCTGCGTCGTCCGCGCCAGCACCGCCGCCGTCAAATTGCACGAAGCGTTCATGCACGACGGCGTGCTGTGGTGCTCGTTGACCATGATGCCGTCGTAGCCCAGCTCGTCCACGTACTGGCACTCGTCGAAGTACCGCTTGAAGAGCTGGTTGGCCGTATCCGGGTCGAAGTTGCTGTTGGGGAAGGTAAGCCGGATCGAGGGGTACTTGAGACTCTCCTCGTCGGAGTACTCGTGGTAGGGAAACTCGCTGAAGTAGTAGACCTTCATTTCTGAATCCTTTTCCTGTAAACCTGTGTTACTCGTCACTCCAATTGTGGCAGAATCGTTTGTTGTCCTGCCTATGCCATCGGTTCATTAACTCCCGTTCCTTAGCGCAGCAACCGGGAGCGAAGCGTCGGCACGAGGTGCGGAACCGAGGCGACCGGGGCGGCATATCGAGCGACCTCTTTCGTTTCGCCATAGCTTGCTCGCTTTGAGTCGTATTGCCCGGTGCCAAATCCGGCTATCACGGCAGACAGGATACCACGGAGTCAGGGATGGAGCTGCCAAGTTGTGATTAGTCGAACCGCAGTTCCACAGCGTCTCCTGAAACTCCGAATTTAGCCAAGAGAAAGCGGGCATATTCTAGCGTTTTCTTCGGTTCGAACTGTCGCTCAACAAACAACCCTGTGGTAGTCGTCTTTGGCTGACCGAATGGCTTCTTGTTCGAGTGAGTTTGGACACTATTCACAAGGAACCGGCTTGCTCTATTACTGATACGAATTGGGCAATCGTTTTCAGTGAGCTTCCCGGTCGACGCCAGCCGCTCGCAGACTTGGAACCACATATCAGTCCAGCTACGTTCAATCTCGATTGACTTCAAGTCGGGAAACCTGATGCCAGTCGGGTTTTTGTCGCCTTTCTGGTAGCTGATGTTTGCAAGGGACACCCAACCTGATTCAACAGGTATGGGAGTTGATGGTGCTGATTCTGAGGGGAGCGTCTGAATTGAACGCGATAGTATATTCCCTGGCTGCGATGCTTGGATTGGCTCTGGTTCCGGTGGAGCAGACACAATCGGCGCGTTAGCCGCCACTGGCCGTCCGGATGCCAGGTTGGGACGCCAGAGCAGCAGTAGTTTCAGGGCGGCTTCGTGGGCGGGTGTGTTGGCGATGGATACGTCCAGTACAAGTTTCTCCGCCAACGGCACCGGTTCGAAAGTTCGATATAACTGCCAGTGACTACCATCAGTCACGCCTGCGTATGCTATCCCCTGCTGGATGCAGTAGCCTACCGCCTGTTCCAAGTGATTCTCAACGATTGTTCCAAGCCGCTTGGCCTCTATAACTGCCGATGGCTTTTCCCCAGGCCCAATGAGCGCGTAATCAGCCCACCCTATATCAACACGGTATTCCGGCGTAACAAGAACCGGATCAGCAGTATCCCACCCCAACGCTTGCAGTAACGGGTCGATCAGCGCAGCACGGGTACTACGGGTCTCATTCTGTCGCAGGCTTGCCCCATGCGTGGCGATGCGCTCTTTGAGTAACTCAATTACTCCAAACAAATCGTCCACCAGCATCACGGTGTCTCCAAGTCGGCACTCTTGTTATTGTAGCAAATCGTCCACCGCAAGCCGCACGCCGGGCAAAGTCTGGATGGTCACGCCGCCAGACCCTCCACCGCCGGATTGCAGCCCAGCAGTTCCAGGGCCTCCATCACTTCGTTTATCGAGCTTTTGTAGTCTAGCGAAAGCAGCCTCTTGACGTGCGCTTCCGGCAGGCCCAAGCGTTGCGCCAAGCCTGAAATGGTGACGCCTTGTTCACGCATAGCAACGTACAAGTCCAGTTGTGCCGCGATGAGCGGCTGGACGGTGAAAAGCTCCTGCCCCTTTGTCCAGGGACTGGGCGTCGGTAGTTCCATTTGGCGGTCTACATACGACGCCAACGACACGACCAGGCAGTCCTCGGCCATTATCATGGCCGTTTTCCAGTCGCGCCCACAAGTCAAGGCACCCGGAATGCCAGGAAAAGACACGTTGTACCAACCCTCGTACGACTCATCGTCTTCCGGTTCAAATATGCAGGGATACGCATATTTCATAGCTCAGAACTCCCTCCTGTTGATGTTCAGGTCTCTAAGCATTGACATCAAGGTGCCAGTGGCAATTTCACCGTGTTGCACCTGTGTTTCTTGGTCTCCCACGTAAACCGCTCCGTGGCTACCTTTGCCTTTTGCTGGGTCGAAATAAAACTCCAACCCATTCCGCCTAGCGTACCGTCGCGCCCGCCGGACAAATTCCCTGCCGTTCATCGTTTACCATCCTTACGCCGGGCGCGACTCTCGATGATGCTCTGCTACTCCTCCAGCGTCGTAATATCCCCCGGGTCCAGCCCCAGCTCCTGCGCCTTGAGCAGGCGGCGCATTATCTTGCCGCTGCGGGTCTTGGGCAGCGTGGGCGTGAAGTCGATCTCGGCGGGGACGGCTATCGGCCCCAGCTCGTTGCGGACGTGCAGCTTGAGGGCGTTCACCATGTCCTCTGACGGGTCGTTGCCGACGCGAAGGGTGACGAATCCTTTGATGCTCTCCCCTCGCAGCTCGTCGGGCTTGCCGATGACCGCCGCCTCGGCCACCGACGGGTGCGACACCAGTGCGCTCTCCACTTCCGCCGAGCCGATGCGGTGTCCCGCCACGTTCAGCACGTCGTCGGCCCGGCCCACCACCATGTAGTAGCCGTCGGCGTCGCGCAGGGCCACGTCGCCGGTGAAGTAGACGCCGGGGATGGTGTTCCAGTCGCGGGCGTAGCGGTCGGGGTCGCCGAACACGGTGCGGAAGAAGTGGGGGAAGGGACGTTTGATGACCAGCAGCCCGCCCTTGTCCGGTTCGGTGATGGGCTGGCCCTCGCGGTCAACGATGTCCATTTCCGCGCCCGGCATGGGCCGGCCCACCCGGCCCGGCTTCACCGGCATGGTGGCCGTAGTGCCTAAGCACGGCCCCCCGGTCTCCGTCTGCCACCAGTTGTCCACGATATGCCCCCACTGGCCGTTGCCGCAGATGTGCTCGTAGCTCCAGCGCAGCGCCTCCGGGTTCAGCGGCTCGCCGGCGCAGGTCAGGAAGCGCAGCGAGCGCAGGTCGTACTGCTTCGGGTAGTCCTCGCCATAGCGCATCAGCATCCGCAGGGCCGTGGGCGCGGTGAAGATGACGTTGACACCGTACTTCTCGATGATTTCGTAGAACGTTCCGGGATGGGGGAAGTCCGGGGCGCCCTCCCGGAATATGGTGGTGGCCCCGGCCACCAGCGGCGCGTAGACGATGTAGCTGTGGCCCACGACCCAGCCGATGTCCGACGTGCACCAGAAGACGTCGTCGTCCTTGACGTCCCAGAAGTTCTTGAAGTGGTAGTATGTCCCCACCATGTAGCCGCCGTGGACGTGCTGCACGCCCTTGGGCCTGCCCGTGGTGCCGCTGGTGTAGAGGATGTACAGCGGGTCTTCCGAGTCCATTTCCTCAGCCTGGCACTCAACCGAACTCTCGGCCATCAGCGAGTCGAAGTCCACCTCGCGCCCGCCCAGCCCGGCCCGCTCGTCCTGAGCTTGTCGAAGGACGCCCTCCCCCTTCCGCCGCCAGACCACGACCTTCTCCACTACGTCCAGCCCCTCCACCGCCCGCTCGGTGATGCCCAGCAGGTCAACCTCGTTGCCCCGGCGGTAGCCCACGTCGGCGGTGATGACCACCTTGGCCTGGGCGTCCAGGATGCGGTCCCGCAGCGAGCCGGAGCTGAACCCGGCGTAGACCACGCTGTGCACCGCCCCGATGCGGGCGCAGGCCAGCATGGCGATGGCCCCCTCCGGCGTCAGCGGCATATAGATGACCACCCGGTCGCCCTTGCCCACGCCCAGCGAGCGCAGGCCGTTGGCGAAGCGGTTGACCAACTGCGCCAGCCGCCCGTAGGTGAACACGCGCTCCGTGCCGTCCTCGCCCAGCCAGATGAACGCCGCCTTGTTGCGGTTGCCGTTGGACAGGTGGCGGTCCAGGGCGTTCTGCGTGATGTTGCACTTCGCTCCCAGGAACCAGCGGAAGGTCGGATAGTCCCACTGGAATACGCTGTCCCATCGCCGCGTCCACTCCAGCTCCGACGCCACTCCTTCCCAGAATCCCTCCGGCGACTCCATCGAGTCGCGATACTGGCCCTCGTAGTCTTGGAGGAAAGCCTGCCGCACCAGGAAGTCGGGCGGCTGAATCTGACCGGTCTCCTGGAGCAGGTGGTCAATCTGTCCTTGCTGCACCATGTTGCGGCTCCTTTACTACCTGTTTTCTCGGCCGATTATGGGGATTGATAATTTCCGGCATATCTTGCGGGCAACGTGGTTGCGGATCTCCGTATGTCTCGGCACTTCTTCGATCTCGTTTGTCTCTGGGTTGATCCATATCGAATGGCGACGGCCTTCCCTCACAAATTCGCACCCGTGGTTTCGAAGATGCCGTATCAAGTCGCCGCGCTTCATTGGACTACAATGACCTCTCGATGGACTTTATCAGGCACGCCCCGCAATCCGTCCTCCCGCCGCATCTCTAAATACAGCAATATCGCCTCAGCCAGGTTTTCCAGTGCATCCTCTCTTGTTTTGCCTTGTCCGTTGGCGGCGGATATTTCCAGGCAAAAAGCGACGTACCAATCTTCATCCTGTAGCAGGATTGCCGTGAATTCGTTGTGAACGGCGGCTTGGGGCTTTTGGTAGACAAACGTCACTTCGGCGTCGTCCGGCAACGGTTCTTTCGCTACCAGTGTCATTGACCGACCTCCAAAAGGCGTTGTTGAATTTACTCGCCTAGATACGGTTGCGACGGATACAAGGAGATGGTTTCCTGGACGGCAATGATTTCCTGCGTGGCGTCGGGCGGCAGGTCGAACAGGATGTCGTGCATGGCTTTCTCCCGGCGAGCTTGGAGTGCAGACTTGATGGCGTTGCGCAGCTTCTCCCGCACTTCGTCCATCGTCTTGCCTTCCGCCCTGGCGCCGATGATTTCCGTACAGTAAGCGAAATAGCGCGGCTCTTCCCCGCTGTCGTCCAACTCGAATATCGCCGTAAATTCGTTACGCATTTGCGCTCCCTCCAGCAACAGGCTTCTATGCCCCTGCAACCACTACCGAGCAGACGGCAAACAGCGCGATGATGATAATTATCGCCGCCAAGACGCCGAATACGAAACCACAGCCCAGATTGAATCCTGACCCAAAACTCACTGGACGCCTCCATGTCTGCGATAAGGAAGGGGGGCTGCCGGAGGCTGCCCATGGAAAGCAACGCTCCGGGGCAGGATAAGACGGCCCGCCCCAGCCCAAAGCCCGGGGCGGGCCGACGCCTTTTGCTCCATTCTAACTTTCGGGTTTAGTAGCGGCAAGGCAAGCCCTACTGCTTGCGTTGACCCTCTTCGCGCCGGTAGCCTACAATCCCCGAAACGACCGGAAAATCCTGTAAATCCCCTAATCACAAAAATCACAGTTCAGACAAGAAGAGGGAAACCATGGCGCAAGAAGATTATTCCCACCCCGAATATCTGGTGGAACCGGAATGGCTTGCCGCGCACTTGGACGACGCCAACGTGGTGGTCGTGGACTGCGACGTTGATGCCGCCTACAACCGCGGCCACATCCCCGGCTCGGTGGTGGTGCCCGACAATTTCGAGAAGGACCCGGACACCGGCCGCGTCCACCTGATGAGCCCGGAGCAGTTCCAGGCCATGTGCCAGCGCCTCGGCATCGGCGACGACACGCTGGTCATCAGCTACGACAATTCCCAGAGCCTCTACGCCGCCCGGCTCTGGTGGGCGCTGAACACCTACGGCCACGGCAACGCCAAGGTGCTCAACGGCGGCTGGCGCGGCTGGATCACCGCAGGGAACGGCGTGGGATTGGACCGCCCCGCTCCGGCCCAGGGCGTGACCTTCACCCCCAACCGCGACGAGTCCCTGCTGGTCAAGGTGGACGAGCTGAAGGAGGCTTGCAGCCTGGACAGCGCCGTCATCTGGGACGTGCGCAGCGACGGCGAATGGGACGGCAGCGAGCCTCGCGGCAACCAGCGGGCCGGGCACATCCCCGGCGCCGTCCACCTCGAATGGTTCAACGTGATGGACCGCCAGACCCACCGCTTCAAGTCGGCCAGCGAGATTCGCCAAATTCTCGCCGACCACGGCATCACGCCCGACAAGAACGTCTACACCTATTGACAGGGCGGTATCCGTGCGGCGCACGGCGTGTTCGTCCTGCAACTGGTGGGCTACAACCAGACCAAGAACTACGACGCCTCCATGGGCGAGTGGGCCAACCGCGACGATACCCCGCTGACCCTCTGAACATCCCTCCCTCATTTCCCTCCCCCTTGAGGGGGAGGGTTAGGGTGGGGGTGAAAATCCGGTTGCTGCGGACTCTACTCCCCGAAGCATTCCCGCAGCTTGGCGTCGTACTCCGCCTGCGTGTAGCGGTAGGTCTGGGTGCCGTTGACCTGTACCGCGTAGTAGCCGCAGACGGCGCCCATCTGCACCGCGCGTTTGATGCCCGCGCCGTGGGCCAGGCCTTTGATCAGCCCACCGCGGAAGGCGTCGCCCGCCCCGGTGGGGTCAACGGCGTCGGTGGAGACCACTGGAACCCTTTCTGATGTCCCCTTGGAGTGAAACTCCGCGCCTTCCGCGCCCAGCGTCACCACGAGGTGCTCCACCATCCCGGCCAGTTCTTCCCGCGAGAGTCCGGTGCTGTTGCTGATCATCCCCAACTCGTACTCGTTGCAGATGAGCATATTGGACTGGCCGATACAACGGGAGAGGGCTTCCGGTTCCCAAATCGGCAGCGACTGCCCCGGGTCGAAGATGCTGTAGATGCCCAGTTCATTGTTTTTGGCCGTGAACTCCATCATGTCGGCCAGATTGCCCGGCCCCACGATGGCGATGGTGTCGGAAGCGTTGACTCCGTCGTAGCTGAAACCGGCCTGGTGTTTCATGGCCCCCGGGTTGAAGCCAGTGAACTGGTTCGCGTTCAGGTCGGTGGTGATGTACGCCCCGGCGGTCAGCTCGTCCTCCACGATGCGAATGTCGTCCGTGCTTATCCCGCATTGTTCCAGCCATTCGAAGTACCGGTGATAGTCCCGGCCCATGCTGGCCAGGATTCGAGGCTTCTCACCCAGCAGGGACAGCGAATAGGCGATGTTGCCCGCCGTACCTCCAATGTGCTCCGTCAGGCTGTCCACCAGGAGGCTGATGTTGATGTTGTCCAGTTGGTCGGGCAGGATGTGGTCGCTGAACCGCCCGCTGAAGTTCATTATGCGGTCGTAGGCCATCGAGCCGGAAACCAGAATATCCATCAGAAACGCACCTTGCTTTCTCATAGTTTAGTTCCATCCCCTAGTTCCCTCCCCCTTGAGGGAGAGGGTTAGGGTGGGGGTGAACCGTCAGGCTCAGCAGCCGTACTGCCCCTCAATGGCGCCTGAGAACTCCACCCTGTCGCCCGGCGACAGCCCGGCCCGCGCCCACTCTCCAGCGTTCAACTCCAGCACGTAGCGGGCGGGCGAGGGCGACTGCACCCTCGGAATCTCGTCGTTGCCTGCGTTGGGCGGCGGGGTTGGCACATCGGCGGCCACGTCTATCAGGCGGCACTGAGAGTCAATCCAGATGATGTCCAGGGGGAAGCGCATATCCTTCATCCAGAAGGTGAGCTGTTCCTCCCCCTCGAATACGAACAGCATCCCGGTATCCCTGGCCATTGTTTCGCGTCCCGAAAGGCCCTGGTAGCGTTCTTCCGGTTCATCCGCCACGTCAACGGCATAGGTAGCCTCACCCCCAATACGCACCGACGCCACGCCCGGCGAGTCCGGTGGCTCCGGGGCCGCCGTCAGCGCTCCGCCACCGCAGGACAGCAGGGTCAGCAGCAACAGGATTAGCGTAACCGGCATCGGACAATCCCCGCAGTCATCGCCCGCCATGTTATCCCACCGGACGCATCCCGCTCAACCCGGTGCTTCCGGTTGACGAATCCGCCGGGGCTGGGGTAGGCTTGCCCCGTACTCGCATGGAGGAAATGGCTATGACTCAGCAGGCCCAGCACGACACCGAGTCGGCCCTCACGCCGGAAGTCCGCGCGATGATTGGCGTGTCCGGCGAGGTGGTCGAGTCCTGGGGCTACGTGGACGAGGAATACCTGCGCCGCTTCACCCAGGCGGTGATGGACCCCGACCCCCGCTATTGGGACAAGGAATTTGCCGAAGGCACCAAGTTCGGCGGCGTCATCGCCCCGCCCATCATGGTCAGCTACATGGTGAGCCGCCACCGGCCCGAGCAGGAAGACCCCATCACCCGCGCTTTCCAGGAGAACCCGGAGTCCGACGGCATCGGCAGCGTCGAGCGCCCCGGCGCCCTGCCCCCGGTGCCGACCAACCTGGTGCGGGTGCTCAACGCCGGCAACGAGATCGAGGTCTACAAGTACCCCAACATCGGCGACAAGATATACTTCCAGAACCGCTACTCGGACATCCGCGAGCGCTCCGGGCGCGACGGACGGGCCTTCCTGATTATCACCGTCGAGACCAGCTTCACCAACCAAGACGGCGACCTGCTCTGCATCACCCGCCAGTCGTCCATCCGGCGGTAGGCGACGACAGGACAATCGAATTGGAACCTTCATCACCAATGTCACCGTCATTCCCGCGAAGGCGGGAATCCAGTGAAAAGTGGCGTTTGGGGTAGGACAATAAGACATCAATCAAACGACCCGTGGATTCCCGCCTTCGCGGGAATGACGGGAGGGGGCCCAAAATATGAGCGTAAAACTGGAAGACCTGCTGCAAATGACGCCGGAGCAAATCCTCCAGCACAACGAGCGGCCCAACGGCGAGCAGTTGCGCAACAAGCAGCAGATTTACTACGAGGACGTGGAGGTGGGCGACGAGCTGCCCAAGTACATCTACGCTCCCACGCCCACTCACCTGTTCCGGTGGAGCGCGGCCATAGAGAACTTCCACCGGATTCATTATGATTTGGATTTCGGCCTGAACCACGACAGGAACCCCAGCCTGCTGGTGCATGGCTCGTGGAAGCAGAGCGTGGTGCCGCAGTACCTGAAGGACTGGACGCTGCCCGGCGGCTGGCCCTGGAAGGCGCGGTTCGAGCACCGGGCGATGCTGGTGCCGGGCGACGTGCTGATAATGTGGGGCACGGTCACCGATAAGCAGGAAAAGGGCGGCATGGGCCTGGTAGACCTGGAAATCGGCATGAAGACGCAGGACGGCATCGAAAGTATGCCCGGCTCGGCCACGGTGGCCCTGCCCCTGCGCGACGGCCCGCCCATCCCCTACCCCTTCGTCCCGCCCCAGGACTAGAGATAATCCCCTCTCCCTCCGGGAGAGGGTTAGGGTGAGGGCGTTTCCTTACGCTCTGCAACAATCCGTCCAACAGCGAGGTGACACCGGCATGGCCAGGTTTCTAGCCACGCATACCATATCAGGACTGACCGAAAACGAACTCCGCAACAAGCTGGGCGCCTACACCGGCGGCGTCAGCAAGTGGCGTCCCGACCGCCGCACCACCATCCTGAAAGTCTACGCCGACACCGCCAGCGGCAAGCTCTTCACCGAGTGCGAGGCGGTGGAGCAGTCCCACTTCGAGGACTGGATGAAAATGGCCGGCTGGCCGGCGGATGATGTGTACCAGGTGGACCTGATTTTCCAGACCGGCGATATGTGGCGGGTGTAGGATGCGAAAGGGGCGGCCGCCGGGCCGCCCCTGTTGACGCTAGTTGACTTCCAAATAAGTGGGGCGATCCAGGTTCGCTTGGCCCTCTTGTCGCTTTGCCTCCTCGCGCTGGTGTTCCCTTTCCCTCAAGGCGTCCAATATCTCCCGCTGTTCCTCAGTCTGCCACGGCGGGTTTTCGACTACCGCGACCCTCTTGGTCCAAGGCAGACCAGTTCCCTCCGACCTTTTCTCGACGTACACCGGCCCCAGCCGGTCAATGACCAGCCGCAAACTGGTGGCTGGATGACGGTTCCCAGGCTCCAGGAAGCCGTCCACCGTCTGCCGCTCCAGCACCACGCCGTCCGGGTCGGTTATCGTCAGTTCGTACTCCTGCGGATTGTCCAGCTCCTGTTGCAGCCACCGCGAAGCGAATTGTTCGGCAGGCTGGAACGTCTCGACGAAATGCTGATGGGGGCGGTATTCGGCCGGGTTGCCTTCGCTGCCGGTTTGCAGGTTTTCGAGAGTAACCCGGTAGGGCAGGCGGCTTGGCACTTCGTGGAAATGCTGCCCGCTGGGATAATAACAGGCGCCCATGCTCACCCCGGTTATCTCTGGGGCGTCCACACCGCCAATGAGGTCTCGGGCCAGAATTACCTTGTCATCCCCGAACCAACGGCGCAGGCTCTCCGCGAAAAACGGCGACCTAGTGGGGCCTCCAAACAGGATAACGCCGTCCAAGTCTCGTTTCATGTCTTCATAGCCGAGCTGCCAGGTGAAGCGCACTTCCCCAGTGTTTTCGTCCTGTTGCAAGACCATATCGCCGGTCTCGCTACCACCCTCATCGCGCCGCCAGACCACCGATTTGGCGCTGATGTAGGCGTCGCGCATCGCCATCAGGGAGCGCTGGATGAACTTGCCATCCTTTAATTCGGCTTCCACATCCGTCCACGTCAAATTCAGGTTGGCGTTAACCCGGGCAGTGGGGTTGTCCGGGGACGTGTCCTCTTTAGCCAATCGCAACAGGTTCACCGGGCCATCGTATTGCAGTTTGGCGGCAAGGGCCAAGTCCACATTCGAGCCGCCCAGCAACGGATGACCGTCGGCTCCGTAGACAATCATCTCGCCATTATCGCGGACCTCAACCAGCGTACAGTCAAAGGACCCGCCACCCAAGTCATAGACCAAGTATGAACCATGCAGCTTGAACTCGGAATCGGGATCGATGTTGCGCTGAGCCGCCGCTAAGAAAAGCGCTGGCTCGTCCACCACCCAATTCACGCTGCCCTTTCCGGCAATCCCGGTCAGAACTTCTTTCAGCATCAGCCTGTATTCGTATCCGGCGTGAACCGGGCAGCCGGCCCGCCATTCAAATTCGACGGGGAGACTGGCGCGGCTTACCGCTTCCCGCAGGATGACGGCAATCAGTTCTTTGGCCTGAATGTGTTGCCCCCAGACTTCCACGCATTGCAGTTCGGGATTCCACCAAGTAGGCCATTCGACCCCGCTGGTCTCCAAGCGCCATTTTACGTAGTCGTCGTTGGACAACGCCCACCTTTTGATATTACGGATGACCAGCCGGTGTTGCCCATCCTCCAGTTCGTCCGCTTCCTCACCCGCCGTCATTGAAACCGAGCCGTCGTTCTGCCGCTGCAAGGCGACGACCACCGGCATGGCTTCAGCGCCGCCCTTGCCGATTGGGAGAGAACGGGGCTGACCCGCATTCGGGTCGTCAGGGTCCCAAGTTGAGATTCGCACGTTGGTAGTGCCAAAGTCGATGCCTACGATTTCCATTAACCAGCCTCGTGTTTGACCTGAGCTTTAAGTAGCACTCTGTCGCCGTGGAGTCCGCCGCGCACAATGACGCCTGGCGCAACAACCTTGCCTTCAGGCGCGGTATCCAGCAAATCGGCCCCGCCTGCTCGTAGAGCAAGGGTTAAACCGGCTTCCACATTTCCGGCGAGTTCATCAACGCCTCCCTGGTGGCGCGCCACCATTTGCAATACCTCGCCAACGGCCAGCAACATATCCTGACGTATTTCCAGCCGTGACTCCTCGCGATTTGCAGCCAGCTCGGCGTTACGCTCCCGCACTTGTTGCCGCCATCGCTCTTGCTCCCGTTGCTCGCGCTCCAACTCCGCTGCGTGGGTCTGGCGCTGGGAATCCAGCTCCCCGGCGATGCGGGCGTGTTCTTCGGCGATGCGGGCGCGAGTGTCGCGGGAGATAGCCTGGGCTGCCGGGCCGTATTCCTCCGGTGTGTCCAGGACAGCGGCAAGTTCACGGGATGCTTGCGCGGCAACTTGGTCTTGCCCGTTGGACAACAGAATGGCCGCCAGAAGCAGGTTCAGCCGCTCCGATGGGTCTTCCGAACCGGCGGCATGGCGGCTGTTGGCGATGTAGTCCAGAACCCCACTCTTTGTCCCGCTGGTCGCCCCGGCTATCATTTCACCCAAGAGCTGAGCTCGCTCACTTTCGGGCAAGGCATCCAGCAGGTGGTCAAGGGCGGAATGGCGGCGGTCGGAATAATCGGGGCCGAAAGCGGCCAGCGCTATTTCCCGCGCCAAGCCCGACCGGTCTTGTCCCCTCAGTACAGCAGACGATTTGAAGTACATATCGCGGGCGCCGTCGCCGTCGAAGGATTCCCACATCCCGGCTGCGAATCCGCGTCGCCAGGCTTCCGCCTCCCCGTCCAACTCGCCAGCCCGGAGCAGCAAGTCCTGCGGCGTCCGGTCTCCGGCAATCCGGGCCAGGCTGGCCAGCAGTGCGCCTACCCGGGCTGCCTGGTAGCCGCGGGAATCCGGGTCTGCAACCTCGCGCCAGCGCAGGGATGCCTGGGCCACCGCTCGCAGCCAACCCTCGGCAACCTGTGAAGAAACGTCGCCCGACGCCAAAAGCTGTTCTGAGGTTGCCATCACCCGGTATAGAGCTTGGTCGATGGTCTTTTCAGGCCACTTGGCGAGAGAGTCGGCTATCTGCTTGGTCGGGAAGCGTCCCGGGGGTTGTTCGTGCGTCTTGGCCGAGAGCCACTTTTTCCAGTCTGCCGGCGTGGCTTTTGGCTCAACCCAATCCGCAGGGACATCGGCAACACTGGAAAGCAGGACGTATTTAACCTCTTCGCCAGTGCCGTCAATCTTGAAATGGGACGGCATTTCACCGAGCTTTGGCTCAGTGCGCTTCCACCAACTTCCCCAAGGGCCAACCGGCGCGCGCCGGTCCAGCTTTTCCTTGATGTCCGCAGTTCCGCCGGAATTTCCGCAGGCGGATAATGCCAGCGCCACCAGTTTCAGCGGCGCTTTCTTTGCGCCGGACTCAAACCGCTTCCACGGGTCAGCCTCGCCTGCTTTGCCCGGCGGCTTCGCTTCGGGTATGTAATCCGCCAGCGGGGTCAGCAGGTTTGGCGGCAGCCTTTCTGTCTTGCCGGACTTTCTATCAATCCAAAAGAGAACTGACAGGCTGCTGCCAGTTTCCTCAACACGCCCTATCCCCTTGGGGGCATACCATACGAAAGCCCCCGGCTGGATACTCGAATCAGTCACGCCTGTCTACCCGCCTGTCAGCGCAGCCGCTTCTACTCCTATTCTATCTTAGTACATAACTCGCCCTTTGTGAAACATCCTAGCGCACCCGTCCCCACGCATTAGGCGGCCAGCAGCGCAGCCAGGCGCGGCCTATGACGCGGCCGGCGGGGACTGGGCCGAAGGCGCGGCTGTCGGTGCTGTTGGCCGGGTTGTCGCCGAGGACGAAGTATTCGTCTGGGCCGTTCCACCAGTTGCCGTTGGCCCTGCCGTCGGGGCCTGCGGGGATGTAGTCGGGGATTAGCAGGAGGTCATCGGCATACAGGCGTCCGCCGTCCAGCACGATGGACTCGTCGGGCATTCCCACCACTCGCTTGATGAGCCAGCCCCAGGGCGGCGTCAACTGCCTGAACACCACCACGTCGCCCCGCCGTACCCTGCTGCGGTGCAGGAGCGGCGGCATCAGCAGCACGTATTGGCCGTCTTCCAGAGTCGGGGCCATGCTGTCGCCCTCGACTCGAAACCGCACCGGGGAGTCTACGGCATCAGACCTTCTCATTTTCAACACAGAAAGCACAGAGTACACAGAGAATTATAAGGGAATTGCCTTCACTTCTCTGTGGTCTCTACGTCCTCTGTAGTGAAATTTCCCCCGTGATAGAATTGGCGCACATCAATTCCAAGGAGTCTTTCTGATGATGAACGGAATCATCCGCGTCGGCCTGATTGGGGCCGGGGCCAACACCCGCCTTCGCCACATCCCCGGCTTCCGCGAGCAGCGCGACGTGGACATCGTGGCCGTCGCCAACCGCAGCCGCGAGTCCGGCGAGCGCATCGCCGCCGAGTACGAGATTCCCATGGTGTACGACAACTGGGCCGACCTGCTGGAAGACGACAGCATAGACGCCGTGTGCATCGGCACCTGGCCCTATATGCACCGCAACCTGGTGCTGGCCTCCCTGGACGCCGGCAAGCACGTGCTGACCGAGGCTCGCATGGCGATGAACGCCGACGAGGCCCACGAAATGCTGGACGCCAGCCGCCTGCATCCCGACCTGGTGACGCAGATTGTCCCGGCCCCGCAGACGCTGGAGGTGGACAACACGGTCATCGAGCACGTGGGCAACGGCTACCTGGGCGACATCCTGGCCGTCCGCCTGCGGGTCTGCGACTATCACGGGCGCAGCAACCGGGCCGACACGTTCATCGACACCGAAGGGCCGCTGCACTGGCGGCAGGACCGCACCCTCAGCGGCTACAACATCCTGGGCATGGGCATCTGGTACGAGACCGTTATGCGCTACGTGGGCCCGGCCACCAAGGTGTCGGCCATGACCCGCACCTTCGCCAACCGACGCCGCGATGAGAACGGCGTGATGCAGGCGGTGACGGTGCCCGACCACGTGAACGTGCTGGCCGAGATGGGCTGCGGAGCCGCCGCCGATTTCAGTTGGAGCGCAGTCACCGGCCTGCAAACCGGCACCGACTTCTGGATTTTCGGCACCGACGGCACCATCAGCCTGCAAGGGGCTCCCTTCAACAAGGTGCTGGGCGGCAAGCGCGGCGACGAGGCCCTGTCGGAGCTGCCCATCGTGAACCGGGGCAAGTGGCGGGTGGAGGAGGAGTTCATCAACGCCATCCGCGGCGAGGAACCCATAACCCACACCCCCTTCGACATCGGCGTGCAGTACATGGAGTTCACCGAAGCCGTAACCCGCAGCGCCCAGACAGGTCAGGCGGTGGCGTTGCCGCTGTAACGGGATTGTCGCAAGCTATGCCCTGCTTCCAAGACAGGCAGGCAGGGCATAGCAGGCACAGTACAAGGAGGGAAATTATGGGAGAGTTCTTTTGGGACGTCGGGGTATGGAGCGTGGATAGGGAGCGGATGGAGACAGTGTCTGCAATGGTAGACACTGGGGCGTCGTATTCAGTGTTTCCCCGGAGTATGCTCGAACGTCTGGGCATCGTCCCTATCGGACAGCGCGGGTTCGAGCAAGCCGATGGCAGTGTCATTGAACGCGACATTGGCCAAGCCCTGCTTGTCATCAATGGCGACGAGAGCTATATGCGCGTCATTTTCGGCGACAATGATGCCGACTCCCTAATCGGCTCCAACGCGCTCCAGGAGTTCCTTCTGCTGGTTGACCCGGTTGGTGAGCAACTGGTTTCGCGGACGGGCCGGATCTAGCCTTGGGGAAGGGAGCAGATGGGAACCTTCTACCATGAAATGCAAGTTTTCAGTGCCAACGGCGACAGGTCCGAGACAGTGGATGCGCTGGTGGACACCGGAGCGTCCTACTCCCAAGTTCCCGGTTCTGTACTGCAACGCTTGGGTATCTTCCCCACCGACACAGCGGAGGCTGAACTGGCCGATGGGCGGGTGGTGGAGGATCCCATTGCTGAAGTCAGGATGGAAATCAACGGACGCGCCACCTTTACATGGGTTAATTTCGGCCCTGAGAATGTGGCTTCGCTACTGGGCGCACACGCTTTGGAGGGAGTGCGGTTGGCGGTTGACCCTGTGGGTCTGCGCCTTATGCCAGCAAGAATATTGAGAATGCGGCACAGTAGCTAAGGTCTGCTGTTGCGGCTTAAGGATAGGAGAATGGGCATGACAAACGAAGGCATACGAATCGGACTCATCGGCGCGGGGCGCAACACCCGCGACCGGCACATCCCCGGGTTCCACGGTGTTGACGGAGTGGAGATTGTGGCCGTCGCCAACCGCTCCCGGGAGTCGGGGCAGGTGGTGGCCGACCAGTTCAACATCCCCGCGGTCTACGATAGCTGGCAGGAGCTGCTGGAGGATGAGTCCATCAACGCCGTCTGCATCGGCACCTGGCCCTATATGCACCGAACCCTGACCATCGCGGCGCTGGAGGCGGGCAAGCACGTGCTGACCGAGGCGCGGATGGCGTCGTCGGCCGCCGAGGCGCGGGAGATGCTGGCGGCGTCGCGGGCGCACCCGGGCCTGGTCACCCAGATTGTCCCGTCGCCCCTGACCTTCAAGGTGGACAACCTGCTGACCCAGAAGATTGCCGAGGGCTACGTGGGCGACGTGCTGGCGGTGTCGCTGCAATCGCTGACGCCGGGGTTCGCCGACATCGGCGGCCCCATGCACTGGCGCAACGACCGCGACCTCAGCGGCTACAACATCCTGAACATGGGCATCTGGTACGAGGCAATGATTCGCTGGGTCGGCCCGGCCACCCGCGTCATGGCCAACACCAAGGTCAACGTGAGGCAGCGCCGCGACGAGGACGGCCAGCCGGTTCCGGTGACCATCCCCGACCACGTGGACATCCTGGCCGACCTGGCCAGCGGGGCCCAAGCCAATATGCGGTTCAGCGCGGTGACCGGGTTCGGCCCAGGCAACGAAGTCTGGATTTACGGCAGCGAGGGTACGCTGCGAGTGGACTCGGCCCTGAACCTCTACGGAGGGCAGCGGGGCGACAGCGCCATGGCCGAGATTCCCAACCCGCCCGAAAGCCAGGCCTACTGGCGTGTAGAGGAAGAGTTCTGTAGCGCCATCCGGGGGCAGGAGCGCATCACCCGCACCCCCTTCGACGTGGGCGTCCACTACATGGAGTTCACCGAGGCCGTGACCCGCAGCTCGCAGACCCGGCAGGTGGTGTCGCTGCCGCTCTAAGGGGACGTTCCGGCATTGCCGCGCTTGGCGGCTTTCGTTACAATCGGCGGGGCGGTCGGAGGGCCGCCCCTGTATGCTGACCTGCTAGGATGCTTGCCTTGACCGATGATGCCCTGTTCCCCCCGCCGATGAGCCACGGGCCGTTGGACGGAGTGAAGGTGCTGGACCTGAGCGAGGACATCGCCGGGTCTTTCTGCGCCCGCCTGCTGGCCGACTATGGGGCTGAGGTGCTGAAGCTGGAGCCGCCCGCCGGGGCCGCCCTGCGCCGGATGCCGCCCTTCTTCGGCGACGACCCGCACCCGGAGAAGAGCCTGTTCTTCCTGGCGATGAACCTGAACAAGAAGTCTGCCACCATCAACCTCAAGACGGCTGCGGGGCGGGAGTTGTTCCGGGAGCTGATTCCTCACGTGGATGTGGTCGTCGAGAGCTACCGCCCCGGCCACCTGGCCGACCTGGGGCTGGGGTATGAGGCGCTGGAGGCCATCAACCCCGGTCTGGTGCTGACTTCGATCACTCCCTTCGGGCAGACGGGGCCGTACAGCCAGTACGCCGGTGAGGAGATTGTCAGCTACGCCATGGGGCTGATAATGAGCATCAGCGGGCTGCAAGACCGGGAGCCACTGAAGCACGGCGGGTTCCAGGCGCAGTACGAGGGCGGGCTGAACGGCGCGGCGGCCACGGCGATGGCGCTGTTCATGCAGGACAACACCGGCGAGGGGCAGCACATCGACGTGTCCGTGACCGAGTGCGTGGCCTCCACGATGATGGCGACCCAGTCCATGTATCCTTTCATCGGGGGGACGCAGCCGCGGCGGCGCCCTTCGGGTAGCAACTTCGGGCATCCGATGGCGTGCGAGGACGGCTGGATTATCGTGCAGACCGGCGGCGGGGCGACCTGGGAGACCATCGCCAACTTCTTCCGCGACCCTCGGCTGCACGAGGAACGGTTCACCGACACGGCGCAGCGCAATCGCAACGGCGAGGAGCTGGACCGCATCGTGCTGGAGTCCATCAGCCAGCGGGGGAAGTGGGAGTTGTTCACCGAGGCGGCCACGTCGCGGATGCTGTTCGGGCTGGTGCAGACGCCTTCGGAGCTGGCCGAGTGCCCGCAGCTTGAGTCGCGGGACTTCTACCGGGAAATTGAGCATCCGGTCATCGGGAAAATCAAGGTGCCGGCGGTGCTGTTCAATATGTCTCTGACTCCGTACCAGTATGTGATGCCGGCTCCTACCCTGGGCCAGCATAACCGAGAGATATACGTGGAGGGGCTGGGCCTCACTCCCCAGGAACTGACCGTTCTTCGGCAGACGGATGCTATCTGATATGACCACTTCTGACTACGGACAGGGACGCCCTCACCCTAACCCTCTCCCGGGGGGAGAGGGAACTGGACGGCTACCGCTGGAAGGGATTCGGGTACTGGACTCGACCTATGTGTTCGCGCTGCCCTATGCCGGCGGACTGCTGGCGGATATGGGGGCCGAGGTCATCAAGCTGGAGGGGCCGGGAAGACCCGACGTGACCCGCACCGGCGGCTACTTCGGCGTCTTCGCCGAGAACGACCCGGGCGAGGACTGGTGGAACCGTCCTTCCACCTACAACCTGATTCACCGCGGCAAGCAGTCCATCACGCTGGACATGACCGACGAGCGGGGCCGGGACCTGTTCAAAGAGCTGGTGACGGTCTCAGACGTGGTGATGGAGAACTTCACGCCGCGGGTGATGCGGAGCTGGGGCCTGGACTACCCCAACATCCGCAAGCTGCGGCCCGACGTCATACTGGTGTCCAACACGGGCTACGGCCACGGCGGCGGCCCGTACTCCAGCTACCCGGCGCAGGCCACGACGCAGGAGGCGACCCACGGCCATTGCTGGGTCACCGGCTATCCCGGCGACGGGCCGGCCAAGGCCGGGGCGTCCTTCGTGGACTTCCTGTCCACGTGGACGGCTCTGTTCGCCATCGGAGCGGCGCTGCGCTACCGCGCCCGCACCGGGCTGGGCCAGTGGGTGGACATGGGGATGTACCAGTCGGGAGTGATGTTCCTCTCGGAGTACATCTTGGACGCTGTCGCCAACGGGCGAGAGGGTGGGCGCATCGGCAACCGGCACCCGTGGCGGGCGCCCCAGGGCTGCTACCCGGCGGCGGGAAATGACCAGTGGATTACCCTGTCGGTGGGTGACGACGCCCAGTGGCGGTCGCTGTGCCGGGTGATGGGACAGCCGGAACTGGCGTCGGATGAGCGGTTCAGGTCGCTGCTGGGGCGGCGGGAGAACCATGACGCGCTGGACGAAATCATCGCGGCGTGGACCTCGGCTCGAGACCGCTATGACACGATGCACGCGCTCCAGGGCGAGGGCATCCCGTCGGGGCCGGTGCTGACGGGGCGCGATGTACATTTTGATCCCCACTACAAGAGCCGCAACTTCCTGGAGCGGGTGAAGTACCCGCCGGAGCGCAAGCTGGGCGAGCGGATGTTCCTGAGCCGTCCATACAAGTTCTCCAAGAGTCCGCTGCATATACAGGGGCCGTCGCCGGCCTTCGGGGAGCACAACGAGCCAGCGCTGAAGGAGCTGCTGGGCGTGCCGGATGCGACATACCAGCAACTGGTCGAGGACGTGATTATTACCGCCGTGCCGACCAGCGGCGAGCCGTCGCCGGTGGTGCTGCAACCGGAGGCCCTGGAGCGCGGCACCATAGCGGCCTGGGACCCCGACTACCGCGAGCGATTGGGGCTTGGCGAGTAGGCCGCGCATCCCGTCGCTGAAGGAGTACAGCCATGATAGTCAGCACCACCGAGACCGTGCCCGGACGTGAAGTCGTCGAGGTCCTGGGAGTGGTGACCGGGAACATCGTGCAAGCCAGAAACATAGGCCGCGACCTCCAGGCCGGTCTCCGAAGCGTTGTCGGCGGCAGGGTGGGTGTTTACACTGAAATGTTGTCCCAAGCCCGCGCCGACGCAACGCGGCATATGGTTGACGAAGCCGGGCGTCTCGACGCCGACGCCGTGGTCAACGTGCGCTACACCACCAGCGCCATCAGCCAGGGCATGTCGGAAATCCTGGCCTATGGCACCGCGGTCAGACTTCGGTAAGCGCGCAAGTCGCATGGCCTGTCCAAAGCCTCACCATTTCCTTGACACTGCGAAAGGGCGGGGCATAAGCTAGATACGAGGGGCTTGTATTTCTCTAAAAGAATCCCTTCGTGGCTATCGACCGCTGATCCCTTGTAGCCTTCGGCGGTTTTCTCTGTTTCTGGTACGGGGATGCTGTAGAACATCTCCGCTTGATTGTCGTCGTAGCAGTAGACTTTCTGGATCAACTCGGTGAGGAACTGCTTGGCAAGCTCCTCGCCTTCAGCCTCAAGGTAAGTTCTCGATTCCGATGCTGCCGCTATGATTTCGTCACGGTCCGAAAGCAGCGCGGCGAATTCCTCAGTGTCTTTTCCGAAGTCTTGGATCTGTCCTTGGATTTTTTCCAGTTCTTCGTCCAGTTCGTCGGTGTCCTCTATGATGCGCATGGCGGCCCTTGAACGGTCTGCTGCCTGCGCAACCCGAAGATTGTTCATCTGGGTCTTTATTTGCTTTGAGACCTCTTTTTCCTTTTCTTTAGCGCGTCTTGCTGCGCCTTTTTCTCTCGGGCAAGTGGCGAGCTCTCAATAGCGAAGGAGTCAACCTGATAGTTTAGTTCATATTCGGTCAGAACTTGGTTCATCATGGTGAACACGATGTCTTCGAGGACTTCCTATGAAAGTGGGCACTGCCCGCAGGGATGACGCTACTGCTCATCCTCATCGCAGCGGCACTATTGGGCGGCAACGCCATGGCCCAGGACGAAAAGCCGGGCAGGCCCAGCGGCCGCACGGCTTCCAACGTCACCCATGAAGGCGTGGATCTCACGTGGAACGCCCCCTCCAGCGGGGCCGCCGTGGACCACTACAAGGTCCACCGCAGGGACATCAGCACCCCCGGGACCACGCTCACCGAGATAGGGACCTCCACCGGCACCGAAGGCAGCAAGCTGAGAAGAGTCGGCACCTCCACCGACACCTCATACTCCGACACCGGGCTGGAAGCCGAAACCAACTACCTCTACCGGGTAGACGCCGTCCCGCCCTCCGGGAAGGCCAGCCGGAAGCCCGACCGGGCCGAAGTGACCACCCCCTCGGAAACACCCGCCCAAGTCCGCTCCGTCGGCACCGCCCAGAACTCAGGAGATAACCCAGTGACCGTCACCTGGTCCGCCTCCACCGGGGCCACCAAATACCAGGTCGAACGGGAAAAGATCCCCACCACCGAAGAGGACCGGGACGTCTTCGACGTGGGCAACGCCACGTCGTACGAGGACAACAGCACCGAGTGCAACACCAAGTACTCCTACAGGGTCCGGGCCGGAAACGACAACGGCTACGGCCCATGGTCAAGCGGGGCCAGGATCACCACCATGCGGCAACCCGGCACCCCGGACAAGCCCGGCAACCTGTCGGCAACGTCCAACTCCGACGGGAGCATAAGCCTGACCTGGACCGCGCCCTCCGGCACGGAGACGGTGACCGGGTACTCCGTCAACCGGAGGGACATGGGTGACGGCACCGAGACCGAGCTCGCCACCCCGGACTCCGGTACCACCTCCCACACCGACTCGGACGTCACCGCCGGCACCACCTACGCCTACTGGGTCTACGCCACCAACAGCGTCGGCGACGGACCAACAACCTCATGGGAGACCATCGAGGCCCAGGAAGCACAGACCAACCCGCCGGACAAGCCGAAGACCATCACCCTATCCGAGGACACCGCCGGGGAAATAGTCGTCGCATGGACCCCGGCCACGACCGGCCCCGACGCCGACCAGTACCGGGTATACCGGCACGTCATCGACGGAAACGGCACCATGACCCTATTCGCCACTGTGGACGCGCCGACGACATCCCACACCGACGCCACCGTGGAGGAGGAGACCTGGTACGGGTACCAGGTCACCGCGGTGAACTCCGGAGGCGAGAGCTCCGCCAACGGCCCGCGCTCCATCAAGAGCAAGAATCAGACCCCCGGCATCCCCGAGGAAGTCACCCGCATCGGACTCTCCGAGGAGGCTGCTGGCGAGGTCGTAGTCACCTGGACCCCCGGAGAGGGCGGAGAGGCGGCCACTGGGTTCAAGATTTTCCGCAAGCGGCTGTCCCCTGGCGGAGAACACGGCACATCCGACGTGGAGGTGGGCACCGCCGCGGCCGGGGCCGCCTCGCATACCGACGGCGACTCTATACCATGCAACGCCGACACCGACCAAGGCGCTGATACCCAGATCTACCCGGCTCCAAGGGCGGTCACGCCCTTCGAAGGCCGCACCACCGACGACAGCCTGACCCAGGAGGCCCAGGAAGCGCTCCTGACGGGCCAGCCCGGAGCCGTGGCCGCAACAACACCCCAAGCCGCAATAAACATCGCGTACTGCCTGCCTGACCAAGAACTGGCGGAACAGGTCATCGTCCGGAGCGCGGCCTCACAGGCCGACTTTTCCGGCGAGACCAAGAGTTGCCTGGCTACAGAAGCCGGAGGACAGACCGTCCGGAGAATGCTCCTAGAACGAGCCGGAGGGGGCGAAAGCACCCTACTGGTGCCCGTGCTGGAATACGCGGTGGCGATTCACTGGGCAACGTGCCTGAATGTGCAGGAATGGCAGGAAACCGGGATGACCGAAAGGGACCAAGCCCACGCCCGGTGCCTGACCGCAGGCGAGGGAGGAATCGACGCAGTCATATCCCTCATGCTGGATGAGGCACCCCCGGAGGAGTCGGACAAAACCGCGAAACACGCGGCCCACTGCGCGGCAATGCACCCGGCAGAGCCGCTACCCGAATGCGGGCCGCCCGGACCGGACGGCACGAGAGAATGCCCGTAGGGACAACCCCAGCAGAGAGAACAACAAACGCCGGCCAAGAGTTCACAATATTGAACGAAGCGCCGACATGCAGCCGGTACCCCCGGAGTCCACGCCTCCGCGGGCCTTCACACAGACCCAGTAGGTCCCGGGGGCCAGATCCCCACGCACCCGGGACACCTCATGGCCATCATAGCCCGCCACAATTTCCCCACGCCCCAGCACCCGCTTGAGATCACTGCCGTACACTCCGACCAGCATGGCCGGCATGTCCCGGTTCACCCCCTGACGGAGATCCACCGTGGACCGGCACACTTCACGTCTAGCCGGAACAACTCCCTGTCCCGAACTCGGTGAACCCTGGCAGGTATCGACCCGCCCGCCGACACCGGCTCCCTTCAAGTTCGGAACCCGATTGGGAACATCGACAGGAATGACACCGCTGGGCCGGATAGGGAAGTTCACGCGGTGGCGCGGGTATAGGTCCAGGTGGCCGCGGTGACCAGAATCACCGTGAGCCCGGTCAGGACCCAGAGACCCGGCAGAATCGAGTCCCAATGCCAGCCTTCGATGATGATCGTCCGCACGGACACCAGCACGTAGTCGACCGGGTTCAGGGTCACCGCCCACCGGAACCATCCGGCGAGGAACTCCTTCGGCATGAATGCCGTAGTCAGGAACGCCACCGGCATGAACATCAGCCAACTGTTCTGGGTCGCCTGGAAGTTCCTGGTCTTCAGGGCGATTATCAAGCCGATGCAGGCCATGGCTATCCCGAAGACCGTGGCGGCGATGATGATCGCAACCACACCCACAAGTCCGCCCTTGAAGCTGACACCGAAGGCCAGGGCCATGGCGACGATGATGAGCACGTGCAACAGCGCCCGGGTGCCGGACATGACCAGCATCCCCATCAGCATCGAGAAGCGGTTTATGGGGGCAAGCAACAGCTTGTCGAAATAGCCGGACATCATGTCTTCAAGCAGCGTGATGGCGACGTCTGAGCCGTTCATGACCACTGCCAGCACGATGATCAAGGCAGTGAAGTAGGCGTAGTAGTCGTCCGATGGGAAGCCGGGGACGCTGGTGATGCCGCTCAGAGGCGCACCGAAGAATAGGAACATGAACACCGACGGAAGCACCGTGACCAGGACCAGGGACGGCTGCCCAACCCAGATCCTCAGGTTGCGCATGTAGATGAAGTAGATCTCCCGGGCAATGTTCATCGGGGCTGTCTCCTTCTCCCTATCGGGTCCATCAATTCGTCTCGCCTTCAGTCCTGATCCTGCGGCCAGTGTGCATCAGAAAGACATCGTCCAAGGTTGGTCTGGCGACCGAGACACTGATGACCGGAATCCGACTGTCGTGAAGCAGGCCGACAAGGTCGGGGATGGCGGCGCTGCCGTCCCCAACGGTAACGGCAATGCCCCCATCGACTCTGCTGACCGCGTCGACGTATCCCTGCTGGCGAACGAGCTCCTCGGCACTTTCGTATAACTCGTCGCCGGGACCGCCGGCGGACTCATCCATGACGATATGCACCACATCGCCGCCCACTCCGGACTTGAGCGACTCGGGCGAACCACTGGCGACTATCTGCCCATGATCGAAGATCGAGATGCTGCGACAGAGGCGATCCGCCTCCTCCATCACCTGGGTCGTGAGCAGGATGGTGACGCCCCTCGCATTCAGCTCTTCCAGATGCTCCCACATCGACAGCCGGCTCTGGGGATCCAGGCCGACCGTCGGCTCGTCGAGAAATACGATGTCAGGATCGTGCATGAGTGCGCCCGCGAGGTCAATGCGGCGTCGCATCCCGCCCGAGTAGGCGCCGACCCTCTGCCCGGCAACGTGAGACAACTCCACTACCTCCAGCAACTCATCGGCTTTCCGGTGGGCTTCCCGGCGGGACAGCCCGTAGAGCACCCCCTGGAGCCGCAGGAAATCCCGCCCGGTGGCCAGGTCGTCGAGACCGACCTCCTGCATGGCGAACCCGATGCTCCGGCGGATGGCCTTCGAGTCGGAGTCGACGTCAAACCCACCCACGGTGACAGTCCCCGATGTCTTCCTGAGGAGCGTGCCCAGAATCCTCATCGTGGTGGTCTTTCCGGCGCCGTTGGGCCCCAGGAAGCCGAAGAATTCTCCCCTGGGAACATCGAAGTCGATTCCCGCAACGGCGCGGGTCCCACCCGGGTAGACCTTCACGAGGTCACGGACCTGGACAATGGGATCATCTGGCATCTGGCATCTCCCTTTCAGAGCTGGACGGAACATAAGGCCGGGCCGGAGACCGGGGACACGGAGCGCTCCCGACAGGAACGACCAGGACCCCGAACCCAAGCCCGGTAGCAATGCACCCGATGTAAAGAAGGCGTCGTTACTCTACTGTTCGGCCTCCCGGAACAGGCTCCGGCCTTCAGGCCGACACTCGTCCCGAACGCCTGCGGCTGAGGAGGAGACCGGAGAGGAACGCCAGAACCGGAGTCAGGCGCACCACCCTCCTCCGAGACGTTCTGCTACTCCCCGATTGCTGAACCAACCACCCGGCCTCCCTGGCAGGCTCCGTAGCACCCCCTCCTCCTCTTCCTATCTGGTAAACGGCCACGATGAAGTTCGATCCAACCACGAAGGTCATGTACACCCAGAAGCAGACGGCACTCCACATGTAACCGACGTTGAGGAGACCCAGGGCCTCCTCCCGGGTGTAGCCCAGACCGGCGAAGTCAATCTCCCAGGACCCCAGCAGGCTGTGGTCTGGAAGCACCGCCGGAATGTCGGGGTGCAAATATACGGCCATGATTGTGGCCATCCCCAGGCCGGACGACACAATAGCCACTGCCATGACAGCCGGGAACAGCATTCTCTGATCCTGTTCCGTCAGATTTACCCGGGGATCCCGGAGGGTAAGCAGAATCACAAAGACAATCGCCAGAACCGGCATGAGGAGGGTGAGCTGTAGGCAAACCGACAGGTTGGTGATTGCAACCGCAACCCCGTATGCAAGGACTACAGGAGGCAGCACCACCCACGTTGCCCTCCGAAGAGCGCTGCCATCACCAGCCTCAGTCCCGTATTTCTTTTTCCAGGCAAAATGGAACATCGCCCCCGCGCACGATGACAGGCCCAGATTCAACAGCATCGCCAGGAGGTACGGCGCAGCGGTGCCTGTCAACCCCTCAATCACATGGAAGTTGTAGTGGTCCATGCCCAAGGGCGCGAACTGGAGGAGCGGTGTGGTCAGCGTGAAGAATATGGTGACCCAGAAAAACTCCCTGAGTGGCACTTCCTTGCCGGGGGCAAAGAACCCCTGCCCCAGCACCAACGCCAGGGCAAAACCGACGTAGGCCACTGGCATCCACTCGGGAGCCCAGCCCAAGAGCGACAAGAGCAAACCGAACAGGGAGATGCTGGCTCCCAGAGGTAGACACCGAAGGAGCCAGAACCTGGCCATGTCGCCCGGCAATCCAGTCCTTCCCACGGGAGATTCCACCTCTTCATCACCGGTTTCCCAGTCCTCCAGGTCCTCGGGATCCGAACGCGCCGGAAGGTCGGTCTCAGCCTGCCCGACCGCAGCGTCCAGATAGGCGTCTAGCCCGGCCAGACGCAGCAAACCCTTCACCTCCGTTTCCGACAGGCCCAACGCCTTCCCGAATACCCGCAGCCGCTCCTCCGTTGGGCGGGTGGCTCCGGATTCCCACCGGGAGACGGTGGCATGACTGTACCTCTGCGCGTATCCAGAGTCCGCATCCCCCATCCGCTGTAGGAGCTCCTCCTGTGTCAGACCCCGGCGACCGTCCTCGGAGGAGAAAGACTCCCTGTAGGCCCGCATGAGGAGTCCTACCTGGGTAGCCCTCGCTCTCTGTACAGCCCTTTCCGTCGTCATGGCTTCACCGCAATGTCACGGATCCCATCAGAGTCCCCCGGCAGCCGGAAAGCATCAGTCCCGGCGAAGGCCGGGAGACAAAGAGAGCTTCGCCCTTCGACGTCCCGGCCTTCAATTGCAAACCGTGCATGCCCTTCCCCCGGAGGTCTTGGAGCCGGGGGGGCGTCCGCCGCGGCAGGTCTTGAATTCCTGTCTCAGAAGCCGGTCCATTCCACCAGCCAACAGAGACCAGTCAACACGGTTACCGCGCCAATCAGCCCTATGTTTCCGGGTGTTTCACGCCGACTTTAGCATAGGCCAGACCCCCGCAGCAGACCGTTAAAGGCTAAACCTGCACTGAAAGCACCTCCCCAGCCTTCGGGGTCTCCGCCCATTCCTAGTCAGATGCCATGTGCGCACGCACACAGCAAAGGCGATATGTCAAAAATTGTCCGCAAGGCGAAATTCAGATGTTATTTGTCTAAATTTATGAAAAGCTAACCCTGTTCTCAAGGCCCTGTACCGTTTCTTCGCCTGGGGAAAAGAGGCTCAGAGAATGTTCGGAAAGGGACTGCTTCAGCGGTCACATCAGTCTCATTGGACCGCTACAGACGGCATTTTGAGGACATTGCTTGCGACTCTTTGTCGAGAGAATAAGTTCTCAAATTGAAAAGCACGGAGAATCCAGAGACGGAGAAGCAAGTAAAGGCTGCGGGCAACCCATACGGGCGGAACTTTGATCATTCACCAGCTTCTGTACCGGAATTCCCGCACATTATAGGAACCTAGCGACCTCTCGATGCGGCATGAGGTTGAGAGGGCACTCTCCAGCGAGTCCATGCACATTGGCGCGAACCAATGTGCAGTAACCGTCAGACTCCCCATCACGGCGTGACCTTGGTATCCGCAGAATCCGCCGTCGGGCGCTGTCGGCCAAAGAGTGCCGCGACAACCCGTCCTGCCAAAAGGAACCAACGCTCGCGTCGCCATGTCAAGGATCACTGAAGCGGAACCAAATCACCAAGACCTCTTCCCCCACAGACGCAGGGGAGGGGAGAGGCACCAATGAGTCCAGGCCGAAGAGCAAGACCGCTTTCCCCTGCGACCTACCTGCCAAGCCCAAGCCCCGGCGCATTCGCCGCCACGCCCCAAGCACCCAGTGTCCCATGGCAGGAAGCACCCAGCATCGTGGTCACGGCCCGGACTACAAAGGGAGAGGTGTTTAAGGGAGGGCTGGGTAATCTCAGCGCCCGGAAAACCGGAGGCTCCACTGCCTCCGGGATTACCTGCGTGGAACCCCCGCTGAGCGAGACGGATGGGGCGGGATGATGACGCGGACAGGCAAGGCGCTCAGAGCGCTCACGGCCTCCGTATTACTGCTGGCCCTAGCCAGCATACTATTCTCATACCAGCCCCACCCGGCCCAAGCCCAGCAGGTCACCCTGAACCAAGTCACCGTCCATGCCCTCCAACAGGTCGCCACCGAGGGCGGACCGGCGGAGTTCTCCGTGCGACGGGTCGGCGGCACCGTCTCAGCGCAGACCGTCCAGGTCAAGACCTGGGAGACCGAGCACGACGACCCGGTCTACGGCAACCCGACCGAGCAGGTCCACGAGGTGTGGTTCCCCAGATTCTCCAGGGACGTCACCCTCCGGGTGGCGGTCTACAACGACGTCAGAGCCACCCGAACCGGCGACTTGAGAGCGGAGGTCCAGGCCTCCCCGGACAACGACTACACCGTGGGCAGCCCCAGCCTGGCTGCCATCGCCGTCCTCGCCTACACCACCGACATGACCAACCCCCTCGTGAGCATCGAACGGGAAACCCCCCAACTCACCGAGGGCAACCAAGGCGCCCAGAATGTCCAGTTCAGGGTCCACCGCACCAAGGACACCTCCCAGGACACCACGGTCCTCCTCCGGGTGGATGACCCGGGCAACAGGCTCCGGGGCAACCACTGGGACCCGCTGCCGGAGCTGCCCACGGAGTTCACGGTGCCCGCGGGACAGAGCTGGGCCATGCTCACCATCCCCCTGCCCGACGACCACCGGGACGCGGCCACGCGGAGGGAGGATGTAACCCTCATCGCCCTGCCCTCCCACGACTACCTGCTCGCGCCAAGCAGCAGCGTGGTCACCTCGGACAGCGCCGAAATCATCGACGACGACGAAGCCCAAGAGCTGGAGCTCAACTTCGGGAAGGACGGCACCAACGGCGCCGACGCCGCCGAGGGCGACACCCTCAGGTTCACGGTCAAGCGGCGGTCAACGGATACGGACAACCCGGCCCGGTTCACCGTCCGGGTGGAGACCGACCGCAGCGGCCCCGACCTGCTCCTGGACGACTGGGAAGAGGACACTGTCACCGGAAACCTGTACCGGGAATACTCCTACGAACTGACAGGCTCAGACCTGGAGGTGGAGCAGGAAATTGCAGTCACCCAGAACGGGGAGACCGAGGACGACTGGAGCTACACGGCGAAGATACTCCCGCTCCAGGACTACCAGGGCAACGACCTGGACAGCGCCGTGGAAGCCCTCTATTGGACGGTGAAGAGCGGGTTCCGGGAAACAGAGGTGGAAGCCTCCGACTCCGGCGACAGCACCGGCACGGTCACCCTGTCGGCGGACGTCACCACCGTGCAGGAAGGCGGCGAGGTCGTCTACACCCTGGGCAGAGTGGCCGGCAAGCGGGCCGAGGAGATCACAGTCGAGGTCAGGACCTGGGAACCCAACCGGAACAGCGGAGGAAACAACCCAAGCCAGGAGTTCCACACGGTCGTCATCCCGCCCTGGGAAGAGAACGCAACGCTCAGCGTCTACGCCTATGTGGACACGGACACGGAGCCGGGCGCCGACAGGCTCCGGGCGAGAATAACATCCGTGACCGGGGGCGACTACGAAAGGGAAACGGCGGACTTCATCGCCGTGGAGATCAACGACCCGCCGTCCACCAGCGCGGCCGTGACCATAGCGGTGGACAACACCGGAATAACGGAGGGGCAGAGCGCCACATTCACCTTCACCCGCACAGGCGGAGACACCGCCCAAGCCCTCACCGTGAACATCCGGGTGGACGACGCCCACGGGTATCTGCGGGGCAACCATTGGGACGCAGCGCCGGAGATACCCGCGCAGGTGGAGTTCGGAGCCAACGAGACGACAAAGACCATAACCCTCACCGCCCTGGACGACGAGAGGGACGTGCCAGCAGGCGCGTTTTCGGTCACGGTCCTCACCGGGACCGGATACCACCCGGGCAACACCGGCCTGTCCACCACGGCATCAGTGATAGTGGTCGATAACGACGTGCCCCAGGAACTCACCTTTCAGTGGGGCTGGCTCGACTTCGGCGACTCGGACTGGGAATCCGGCCAGAGCTACCTGGAGTGCAACGGCACCTGCACCAACGGCCCAGCCGAGGGCACCTGGTACTACACCGACGGCCGGGACTTCGACTTCTATAACGAGGTAGAAACCTACTGGCCGGTGCACTTCCAGGTACTATGCAGGAGCCAGGACAAGGACAGGACAGCCCATTTCACCGTCCGGGTGGAGCACGACCGGGGCTGGCTCTCGCCCCGCCACTCCGACTGGCTGACCGACCCGGTCACGGGAAAGCACTACAAGGACTTCCCGTTGACGCTCACCGCCAACCAGCGGAGCGTGGTCGTCCGCATCGAGGTACTGGACAACAGCCAGGACATCGACTGGCATTTCTCCGCCAGAATTCTCCCCATGTCCGACGCCAGTACCGGGACAGAACTGGACTCCGGCGTGGAGTCCCAGTACTGGACCTTCAGCGGACAAAGGGCACGGGAAATCCAGGCAAGCAACGCCGGAGTGTCCCTGCAGATCAATCTGAACAATCCAACTCCCAGACCCGTACCCGAGGGAGACCAGGTTCAGTTCCCGGTCCAGAGGAAGGCCGGCTACGCCCTGGAGCCGGTGACCGTGGAGGTGAGGACCTGGGAGCCCAGCCGCAGGGAGCCCGGCGGCGCCAACCCCACCGACCAGGTGCATACGCTCACCTTCCCGGCGTCGCCGCTGACCAGCACGTTCATCCGCAGCCGGGACATAGACCAGACCCAGACCATCACGGTCACCACCGAGCAGGACTCCGTATTCGAGGCCAGGGACATGATCCGGGCCGAGGTGGTCTCGGTGAGCCACGACGTCAAAACCAGCCAATCCATGCTGGAAAACAGGGCACTGATACGCGACGACGACCGGGCCACGGTCGCCCTGGCAGCCAGCACAACGTCCATAACCGAGGGCGAGCCGGTGACCTTCACCCTGACCCGCACCAACAACACCGCCGAGGAGCTAACCGTCGGAGTGACCCTAGACGACCCCGGCGGGTTCCTGGAAGGTAACTTCCCGGGCGAAGAAGTGACCACGCCTTCCACCATGGAATTCGGGGCCGGTGACGCCACCACAACCCTCACTATTACGCCCCCGGACGACTGGCGGGACATACGCGACAGCACCCTCACCCTAACCCTGGATACAGGGCCGGAGTACGAGATAACCGGAGATTCCTCCGTAACCGTCAGCGTCGCCGACAACGATGTCGCCCCGCAGGTGAGCATCGCCTTCACTCCGCAGGAGGTGGAAGAGGGCACCGACCTAGTGCTCAGCATCACCCGCACCGGGGAGGACAAGAACCCCATCGAGATTCCCGTAACCGCCGGGCCCGTCGGCGACCAGCAGTACATGTTGTTGAGAATGGACCCCGGCGAGTCCCTGCTCCGCCACCGCTTCCGCAGCGTCGACGACGACTACAAGGGGCTCGACACCCACTACCAGGCATCGTTCTACCCGGGGAACCCGCGGTTCTGGACCGCCTCGGGAGACCTCACCGTCACCGGAACGGTGCTGGACAATGACCTCTACA
This sequence comes from Dehalococcoidia bacterium, assembly GCA_965204865.1. Taxonomy (GTDB): domain Bacteria; phylum Chloroflexota; class Dehalococcoidia; order Lucifugimonadales; family UBA3495; genus VXOI01. The sequence continues at coordinate 129,254 of OZ242027.1, forward strand.
CCGTCGGCATCGAACGCATCCGCATCAACTGGGACGAGGGCCGGCCCCTCAGGTTCCGGGTCTTCCACAACGGGCACACCCAGGCGGCCGTGCCTGTGAAGCTGCTGATAGAAGAGTTCGGGAACGCCGTCGAAGACACCCTCCTGGGCGAGAGGCCCGCGTCTATACCCTACGGCGCCAGCACCCTGACCCCGGTCGTCTACACCGAAGCCAACGACGGCAGCGACGGGGACGCCATCTTCACCGTCCGGCTCCTCCCCGGGGACGGCTACGTGGTGGACCCGGACAATGACATAGCCGCTATGATCGTGAAGGACAAGGACCCGTTGCCGGTGATCCGGTTCGAGAGCGACCGGGTGGACATAGAGGAGTCCGCCGGGACCGGCGGCGAGATATGGGTGGAGCTCGTGAGCGCCCTCCCGGTGCCAAGAGAGGTATCCGTCGCCTGGGAGATAACCGGCCCCGCCGCAGCCAAGGACGGGCAGGACTTCACCGCCAGCACCGGACGGCTGAGGTTCGCCCCGGGCGAGACCAGGAAGGCCATCCCCGTGGAGATACTCCAGGACAACCTGGCCGAGGCCGACGAGCAGTTCGTGGTCGACATCCGCCATCCCCTGAACGCCGTCCTGCAGGACGGGCAGACCGAGCTCAGAGCCGTGATCGAGATCCAGGACGACGAGCCCTACATCACCATGTCCGAACCCCTGGATACGGTCGTCGAAGGCACCGACGTCGAGTTCACCTTCAACCGGACCGGCAGCACCGCCGGGGAACTCACCATCTGGGTCAGGGTGATCCAAAGCTCCCCCAAGAACGTCACCACCCAGGAGGAGGTGGTCTTCGCCGCCGGAGAGGCCACGGCCACGCTGACCGTCCCCACGGAGGACGACAACGTGAGGCGCGGCCTATACACCGTCCGGGCTGGGATGCTCTACCCGCCGATCATCGGGAAGCCCCAGACCTACTGGCGGGACGGCACCCTCTCCCACACCGTGGAGGTCCGGGACAACGACCTGCCCCGGATCAACCTGGAGGTGGAAGACGGCCGGGTCTTCGAGGGCAACCCGGTCACGTTCACCCTGATCCGCCCCGACGGAGAGGACGAGGCCCTCACCGTAACCCTGGACATAGAGGCCCCGGCCAGCTACGTCAGCGCCACCGTGCCCACCGAGCTGACCATCGGGGCCGGCCAAAAGCGGCTGGAGTACACCATCCAGACCGTGGACGACGCCGTGGAGGAGGATAACGCCCAGCTCACGGTGACCATCGAGGACGGGGAGGACTACCGGCCGGGCTACCCCAACAGCTTCACCTTCAGCATATTCGACAACGACGGGGGCCTGCCCGGAGTACGGGTCAGGGCCACCAACGACTGGGTGAACGAGGGAGAGGATGTCGTCTTCCGCGTTATACGCTCCGGGGACACCACCGAAGCCCTGGATGCCAGGCTGAGGCTCTACCGGCTGAGGTCCCGGGTGACGGCGGCAGAACTCGCCGACCCCACCCTGGGCGTCACCACCCCGGTATACCTGGTGCCGCTGGACCACGAGGAGATAACGGTCAACTTCCCCGTCGGCCAGCACACCGTCTCCGTAACCCGGTCAACGGCCGACGACAACGTGAACCACGGGAACAGCACCTACCACGCCTTCGTGCTGGCGGGCCAGGACGACCCCTACACCGCATTCTACGAGCACACCGACTCAGTCTGGGTCCAGGACGACGACCGGCCCGTCGTGACCATCGGGAACGCCCCCACGACGGACTTCTACGGGTACCCGGGAGTGCCCTACCCAGGAGTGTCCCTGGACAACGACTCCATCATCGTGCAGGCCGCACTGACCCGGACCGGGGACTCGTCAACCCTCCTCACCGTCAACGTCCAGAACCAGCCGACCACCCGGTGGCCGGCGCCCAAGCAGGACGAGACCGGCATCATGTCCACCGCCATCGACAAGAAGATCCAGCCCGGAGAGGCAACTTCCGTCATCAACCAGACCGGGTTCGCCAACGTGAACGCCCTGGGCAGGACCCGGACCCTGTTCCTGGCAGACCCCCACAATTGCCCGGACGACCCGGAGACCTGCGGGTACGGCCCCCAGTACACCCTGGGGACGACGCAGGAGGCCACCGTCGAGGTCCGCGCCAACCTGATGGGCGTCAGGATCCAGGCCAACCAGTCCTCCATCACCGAGGGAGTCGCCGCCGTCTTCACCACGCACCGCCACGGGGGGAAGCCCGGCGCAATGACCCGGCCCCTGACGGTGAAGGTGGAAGTGACCCAGAAAGGAGACTACATCACCGGGACGACCCCCGAGACAGTCACGTTCCCGGCCAACCATGCCACCGCCACCCTCACGGTAGCCACCGACGACGACAACGCGGACGAGGCCAACGGCCGGGTCACAGTCACCATACTGGAGCCGGACGGCTACACCGACGACGAAAACGCCTACGAGACCGGCCAGTACTTCGGCACACCCTGGACCATCCACTCGGCATTCACCATGGTAATGGACAACGACGAGGCGCTGCCCGAGATATCCGTCTCCGACCAGGAGGTGGACGAGGACGCCGGCACGGTGACCTTCACCGTATCCTTGGCCCAGGCCAACAACGACGACCCGGTCAGCTTCGACTGGAGCACCCGGGACGGCAGCGCAACCGCCGGCTCGGACTACCAGGCAGGCTCGGGCTCCCACACCTTCGCCGTGGGAGAGACCTCCCAGGAATTCACGGTGACCATCACCGACGACACCGCGCCGGAGGACGACGAGACCTTCGACGTGGCGCTCACCAACCTCTCGGGTGCCCAAGAGGGCGACGCCACCGGCACCGTCACCATCCGGGACGACGAGCTGGACTACGGCGTGACCATCACCGACGCCCCCGCCACGATGGAAGAAGGCGAGGAGATCGCCATCACCCTGCGCCGGATGGTTGGCGGGGCGCCCACTGGCGCCGAGACCGCCACCGACCCCTGCTACCGGGCTGGCGGCCAAGCCGTGAAGTGCTTCGACCCGCAGGCGGCCCCGGAGAATACCCCCCTGACGGTGAGGCTGCAGGTGACCCAGACCGGGAGCTACATCACCCAGAGCCTGCCGGCCACCGCCACCTTCGAACCCGGAAGCCGGTTCGCCGTGGTGCGGATAAGCACCGACGACGACAGCACCGTGGAGGCCAACGGCGCCCTTACGGTGACGGTCCTGAACGGGAACGGCTACTCCCCGGAGTTCACGGGCTCGGTGCAGACCGAGACCGTCAACATCCAGGACAACGACCTCACCCTGTCAATCGCCGACGCCCAAGTAGCGGAGGGGGCGGGAGCGACGATGGACTTCACCGTCAGCCTGAACGCCCCGGCGCCGGAGCAGGTGAGCGTGACCGCGACCACGGCGGACGGGGAGGCCACCAGCCACGCCAACGTGACCGCCACCAGCCTGGGACAGGACTTCGAGGCCAAGACAGAGACCATCACCTTCCAGACCGGGGAGCAGACCAAGACCTTCAGCGTCGCCATAACCGACGACACGTTCCAGGAAAAGCACGAGACCTTCACCGTGGAACTCAGCGGCCAGCCGGAGCGCGTCTCCTTGGCCGGCCCGGTGGCCACCGGCACCATCCGTAACGACGACGACCCCCTGGTTGCCTCCGTGACCCGGGCCTACGCCACGGTCAGCGAGGACCACGCCGGAGCGGTGCGGTTCACCGTGGAGCTGGCCCACCCCACGACCACCGCCAGCGAGCGCAACCCCGCCGCAGGATGGAGGCTCATGGCCGGCACCGCGACGGAGGACGTTGACTACACGGCAGCGGACGGGAAGGTCTTCTTCGCCGTTGGCACGACCACCGGGCTGATTGAGGTCGGGCTGATCGACGATAACCTGCTGGAGGAAGAACTGGAGACCTTCACCGTGGAACTGGTGGCCTCGGAATCCAGGCTGATTGAGATATCCCCCACCGGGGGCTCATTCGAGGCCAGCATCCGGGACGACGAGACGCTCTCGGCCAAGATAACCGCGGACGCGGAGTTCGTCGCCGAGGGCCAGGACGCCGTGTTCACGGTGACCCTGACCGGGGGCGTAACCGCCGAACCGGTACGGGTCAACTTCGAGACCGGGGGCACCGCCACCGCCGGGGCCGACTACAACACCCCGGTGGGCAACCTGACCTTCCCGCAGGGAGACCGGTCCGGCAGGAGCGGCACCCTCACGATAGCCGCCGGCGAAGCCACCGGGACCATTTCGTACCCGGTGATCCGGGACGAAACGGAGGACGCCGACGAGACCATCGAGGTCGAGATATTCAACGTCTCCTCCGTCTCCAGGCAGGCCGCAGTGCCTGCCGGGGACGAGAAGGCCTCCACCACCATCCTGGACCAGGACATGATCGTCGCCTCGGTGCGGGGAAGCCCCGAGGTGAACGAGGGCGGCCAAGCCGCCTTCACGGTGGAACTGTCCTCCGCCAGCCAGGATGCGGTCTCCGTCGACTGGAACACCGCCGACGTCACCGCCACCGCAGGAACGGACTACACGGGCACCTCCGGCGGGACCGTGGCCATCAGCGCGGGAAGCACCACGGCCACCATCACCGTCCAGACGAGCCAGGACACCCTGGCAGAGGGCAACGAGACCTTCCAGGTAATCCTGGACGAGGCCCGGATAACCGGCTCATCTCCACCGGAGATGCTGAGCCTGGGCGTCACCGCCGCCACCGGAACCATAGTCGACGACGACGCCGTACCGGACGGGCTGACCGTGACCGTAGACCCCAACCGGGTGACCGAGGACGCCGGGGCCACGGACATCAGCGTGACCGTGACCCTGAACGGCAGCACCCAGTTCCCCACCGACACCACCGTGAACCTGGAGTTCAAAAACCGGCCCGGCCGGACCAACAACGCGGTGCTGGACGAGGACTACACCGGAAGCACGGCAACCGCGACCATACCGGCCAGGCAGCAGAGCGTCACCACCACCGTGACCATCACCCCGGTGGACGACCGGTACTCGGAGAACAACGAGTACGCCCGGCTCGAGGCCAGCTCACCAGCCGTGGCCGGCTTCGACCACGCCGAGGTCATCATCGAGGACAACGACGTGGAGCCGGGCATGGTCACCCTCACCGTCTCCCCGGACAGCGTGGACGAGTCGGCCAACGTGGTGGCCCTGGCGCTGACCGGGACCCTGGAAGGCGCCTCCGTCCGGGACGTGGACACCGTGGTCACCGTCAGCTTGACCGGTGTAACCGCCACTGCCGGCGAGGACTACCAAGCCAGCGGAACCACCCTGACCATACCGGCTGGGGAGGAAACGGCATCCCTCAGCCTGAACCTGACGGTCATCGAGGACAACCGGCACGAGGACGACGAGACCCTACGGATAACCGGCACCGTCCCGGGCACCATCACCGTGACCCCGGCGACCGTAACCATCCAGGACAACGACAGCGCCCCCACCAGCATCGGCCTCCAGGCCGGGAGCACCCCGATAGAGGAAGCCAGCGGGGCCGTAACCGTCCCCATAACCGCCACCCTGCTGGGAGGCGGCACCCTGGGAACGGACACCGTGGTCACCCTGACAACAGTGGGACTCACGGCCACGGAGACCGAGGACTACGCGGTCACCTTCGACAACTCCACCCTGACCATACCAGCGGGGGAGTTCAGCGCAACCGTCAACCTGACCGTAACCCCGGTGAACGACACCCACCACGAGGGGAATGAGTACATCGCCGTCCGGGGCAGCAATCCCGACCTCACTGTGAGCGGGGTCCGCCTCACCATAGTGGACGACGACCCGGCGCCCACCACCATCACCCTGTCCACCACCGAGACCACCCTCGAAGAGCAGTACGACATCCACCTGATAGCGCTCACCGCCACCCTGGAGGGCGACAGCACCCTCACAGAGACGGTGCAGATCAACCCCAGGGTCACCAACCTCACCCGGTCAGAAACCAGGTATTCCAGCGGGGTCCTGACCAGGCTCAAGATTGAGGCCGGCCAGAACGCGGGGGTCACCGTCCTGGCCATCTTCGACACCGACGACCATGTGGACGACGGCGACGAGACCCTCGAGATAAGCGGCATCGCCCGGGGCGCGGACCTGACCGTGGTCAGCACCCAGGTCGTGCTCACCGACAACGAGACCGCCGGCGTGTCCACCAACCGGACCACGCTGACCGTGCCCGAGGGCGAGAGACGCAGCTACCGCATGAGCCTGGACTCGGAGCCCACCCACAACGTGGAGGTCAGCATCGACGTCCCGGCAGGGGCCCCCTTTGTCGTCAGCCCCGGCAGTCTGACCTTCACCCCCCGTGGCTGGCGCTCCGAGCAACGGATAACCGTCACCGCCAAGGACGACCCGGACGGCGACGACTCGACGGACACCATCACCCACACCGTGACCAGCGACGACCCGCTCTACGAGGGGGCCAGCGCCGACGACGTGGCCGTGACCGTAACCGACACGGTATCGGCCTCGGTGATCATAGACCCCACGTCCCTGACTATCAGTGAAGGAAACCAGGCAACTTACACTATAAGGCTCAGCATTCAGCCGTCGGCGGACGTGACCGTGACCATCACCGGCCACGCCGGCACCGACATCACCCCAGACCCCGCGACCCTGACCTTCACCCCCTCCAACTGGGACACGAACCAGACCGTGACCCTCACCGCCGCGCAGGACGGAGACGGAGTGCAGGACTCGGTGACCCTGGTCCATACCCTGACCGGGGGCGGCTACCGCGACGTGAACGCCGACGACGTGGGCGTCATCATCACCGACGATGACACCGCCGGGGTCACCATCTCCGAGAGCTCCCTGAACCTTAACGAGGGGGACGACGGCACCTACACCGTGGTCCTGGACACCCAGCCAGCCGGAGACGTGGCCGTGACCATCGGCGGCGCATCAGGCACCGATCTGTCCCTGGACGTGTCCACCCTGACCTTCACCACCTCCAACTGGAACACCGCACAGACGGTAACGGTAACGGCGGAGCATGACGGCGACAGCGCCAACGAGGCCCAGGTCACCCTCACCCACACCGTGACCAGCACGGACGACACCACCTACAACGGGATCTCCGCGGACAGCGTAACCGTGGACGTGACCGACGACGATGAGGACGGGGTGACCGTCTCACCCACCAGCGTTACCGTAACCGAGGGACTAACCGCCGAGTACACCGTGGTCCTGGAGACCCTGCCGTCAGGGAACGTGACCGTCACCATCAACGACCCCACGGACAACACCGACGTCACCGCCGACCCCGCCAGCCTGACCTTCACCACGTCCAACTGGGACACCGCGCAGACCGTCACAGTCAGGGCCGCCCAAGACGACGACGCCGACGACGAGAGCGCCACCATCACCCACGAGGTGACCGGGTACGGGTCCGTCACCGCCGCCGACGTGACCGTGACCCTGGAGGACGACGCCCCGGAGAGCCTCACGGTGAGCTTCGGGCAAGCATCCTATACCGTGGCCGAGGGGAACACGGTCCAGGTCAAGGCCACACTCTCCGCGGACCCCGAACGGACAGTGACCGTCCCCGTCACCCACACTCCACAGGACGGGGCGGCCGCCGCCGACTATTCGGGAGTTCCAGCCAACGTGGTATTCAACTCCGGCGACACCGAAAAAGAGTTCACCTTCTCAGCCACCTCCGACACCGTGGACGACGACGAAAAGGTCAAACTGGGCTTCGGGACCCTGCCCGACGGCGTAACCGCCGGGACGATTAGCGAGACCACCGTCAACATCACCGACGACGATGTGCCCAGCGTAACAGTCAGCTTCGCCTCCGCAACCTACACGGTGGCAGAGGGAGAGAGCGTCACCATCAAAGTGACCCTCAGTGCCGACCCGGAACGGACCGTGACCATTCCTCTCACCAAGGACAATCAGGACGGGGCGGCCGCCGCCGACTACTCGGGGGTCCCAGCCAGCGTCACATTCAACTCCGGGGACACCGAAAAGGAGTTCACCTTCTCAGCCACCTCCGACTCGGTGGACGACGACGGAGAGAGCGTAAAACTGGGCTTCGGCAGCACCCTGCCGACGGGCGTGAGCGAGGGCGAAACGGACGAAACGGTAGTGTCGCTCACCGACGACGACGTGCCCGCCGTGACCGTCCGGTTCGAGCAGGACACCTACACCGCCGCTGAGGGCGCAGACCAAACCGTCAAGCTGCTGCTGTCCGTCGCGCCGGAACGGGAGGTCGAGATCACCCTACTCAAGGCCAACCAAGACGGGGCCACCACCGACGACTACTCGGGAGTGCCCTCCACTGTAACCTTCTCCGCCACAGAAACCGGGAAGACTTTTACCTTCAGCGCAACCCAGGACACAGTGGATGACGACGGGGAGTCGGTCAAGCTCACCATCAGCTCAACCCTGCCCGACGGGGTGACCAGGGGAACTCCCGACGAGACCACGGTGAACATCACCGACGACGACAACCCCGCCGTGACCGTCCGGTTCGAGCAGGACACCTACTCCGTCGCCGAGGGCGCCGACCAGACGATCAAGCTCATCCTCTCGGCGGAGCCGGAAAGGTCAGTGCAGGTCACCATCCTGAAGGCCAACCAGGACGGGGCCACGGCCTCGGATTACTCCGGGGTGCCGACAACCGTTACCTTCGCTGCCGCCGAGACCGAGAAGACCTTCAACTTCAGCGCCACCCAGGACACCGCCAATGACGACGGTGAGTCCGTGAAGCTCACCATCAGCTCGACCCTGCCGACAGGAGTCACCCTAGCCACCCCCAGCGAGACAACGGTGAACATCACCGATGATGACGTCCCGGCGGTGACGGTTAGCTTCGGGCAGGCCACATACACGGTCACCGAGGGGCAGAACGTGAGCGTCAAGGTAACGCTCTCGGCCGACCCGGAGAGGACCGTGACCATTCCGTTGACCAAGGACAACCAAGACGGAGCAAGCAACCCGGACTACAGTGTGCCGGGAACCGTGGTATTCAACTCCGGTGATACGGAAAAGGAGGTCACCTTCTCGGCGACCGACGATAACGTGGACGATGACGGTGAGAGCGTGAAGCTGGGCTTCGGCAGCCCCCTGCCGGCGGGCATGAGTGAGGGATCGACGGACGAGACCACCGTCTCCATCACCGACAACGACACTGCCGGGCTGACGGTCAGCAGCACGTCCTTCAACGTCCAGGAGGGCGGGACCACCGACTTCACCGTCAAGCTGGGAACGCAGCCAACCCACAACGTGACCGTTACCGTGGAGTCGGGCGACACTGCCGCGGCCACTGTGTCCACCAGCTCCCTCACCTTCACCGCCAGCAACTGGGACACCGAGCAGACCGTGACCGTCTCCGGCATCGAGGACGACGACGCCGACGGCAAGCTGGTGACCATAACCCTCACCGCCGCCTCCACCGACACCGATTACGACGAGATGAGCAGCTCCCTCACCGCCACCGTCGTGGACGACGACGTGGCCTCCATAGTGGCCGACCCGACCAGCATGACCGTGACCGAGGACGGAACCGGACAGTTCACCGTCAAGCTGGCCACCAAGCCCTCCGGCGGCGTCAACGTGACCGTCGAGTCCGGCGACACCGCCGCCACCGTCTCCGAGTCCCTGCTGAGCTTCACCACCTCCAACTGGAACACGACCCAGGCGGTCACCGTATCCGGGGTGGACGACAGCGACACCGGCAACGAGAGCGTGACTGTGACCCTCACCGCCGCCTCCACCGACGAAAACTACGGAGGCAAAACCGGCTCGGTCACGGTGACCGTAACCGACGACGACACGCCCAACGTGGTGCTGGACCCCACCTCCCTCACCGTCGGCGAGGCCGGAACCAACACCTTCACGGTAAAGCTGGGGACCCTGCCCACCGCCGACGTGACCGTCTCCGTAACCTCCGACGACACCGGCGCAGCCACGGTGTCGCCCACGCCTATGACGTTCACGCCGGATAACTGGAACACGACCCAGACAGTAACCGTCCACGGCGTCCAGGACAGCGACACCAACGACGAGAGCCCGACGGCCACCGTAACAGGCAACGGAGGCGGGTACGTCAACGTCTCGGGAACCGTGTCCGTAACCGTAACCGACGACGACGAGATACCGGTGAACGTCAGCTTCGGAAGCGCCACCTACTCCGCCACCGAGGGCGGCACGGTGGTCGTGAAAGTCCAACTGGACCAGGACCCCGAGCGCACGGTCACCATCCCGCTCACCAAGACCAACCAAGACGGGGCCACCGACTCGGACTACTCCGGGGTGGCCACCAGCGTCACGTTCAACTCCGGCGACACGGAGAAGGATTTCACATTCTCCGCCACCGACGACACCGTTGACGATGACGGGGAGAGCGTGAAACTCGGCTTCGGCACACTGCCTACAGACGTGAGCGCGGGGACGCCCAACGAGTCGGTCGTAGCCATCGTCGACAACGACGCCCCGCAAATAACAGCCAGCTTCGGCGCCGCCACCTACACAGTCACGGAGGGCCAGACCACGAGCATCACCATTACCCTAAGCGCCGCGCCAGAGCGCGTAGTGACCATCCCGCTGACCCACACTCACCAAGACGGGGCCAGCAATCCAGACTACGCAGGCAATCTGCCCACCGGGATCATATTCCTGGCGAACGACACCCAGAAGAGCTTCAACCTGACGGCCATCGACGACAGCGATGACGACGACGGGGAGTCCGTCAAGCTCGGCTTCGGAGCTACCCTGCCTGCCGGCATCTCAACCGGAACCCACGCGGAGACCACGGTAAATATCACCGACAACGACGACCCGGCCGTCACCGCCACCTTCGAGAACGCCACCTACACCGCAACCGAGGGCACGGCGGTGAACGTCAAGGTCACCCTCTCGGCGGACCCGGAACGGACCGTGACCCTGCCCATTCAGATAACCAACCAGGGCGGAGCCACCTCCGCCGACTATACGGGCGTCCCAGCCAGCGTGACGTTCATGTCCGAGGACACCCAGAAGAGCTTCAACTTCACCGCCTCCGACGACAGCGCCGACGACGACGGAGAGTCGGTAAGGCTGGACTTCGGCACCCTGCCAACGGGCGTGAGTGGCGGCACCAACACCCACACGGTGATCTCCATCACTGACAATGACGACCCCCAAGTGACCGTCAAGTTCGAGCAAGCAACATACACCGCCACCGAAGGCAACACCGTCACCATAAACGTCCAGCTCTCGGCGGACCCCGAGAGAGCGGTCACCATACCCATCACCGCCACCGGGCAGAACGGTGGCTCCTCCGCCGACCACTCCGGGGTACCTCAGACCCTGACATTCAACTCGGGACAGACCCAGCGGGCAATACTCTTCACCGCCGTGGACGACTCCATCGACGACGACGGAGAGGGAATCCAGCTGGGGTTCGGCACCCTCCCCAGCGGTGTAAGTGGAGGATCAACCACCCAGACCACAGTCAATATCACTGACAACGACGACCCGGCCGTCACCGCCAGCTTCGGCGCCGCCACCTACACAGTTGCCGAGGGCGGCACGGTCACCGTGGCGGTGAACCTCTCCGCAGACCCGGAAAGGACGGTCAGCGTCTCCGTCAACACCACCCACCAGGGCGGAGCCACCAACGCCGACTACTCGGGACCGCCCACCACACTGGAATTCGGCACGGGAGAGACCCAGAAGACGCTGGAGTTCGAAGCCACCCAGGACACGGTGGACGACGACGATGAGAGCGTGAAGCTCACCTTCGGCAATATGTCCACCGGGGTGAGCGCAGGAACCCCCAACGAGTCCGTGGTCTCGATCACCGATGACGACGACCCCCAGGTGAACGTCAGTTTCAGCGCCGCGACCTACACCGCCCCGGAGGGCGGTACCGTGACCATCGCCGTCCAACTGGACCAGGCCCCTGAGAGATCCCTCACCATCCCCATCACCAAGACCAACCAGGATGGAGCAACGGACTCGGACTATTCCGGCGTGCCAGCCAGCCTCAGCTTCACGGCCACCGACACGGAGAAAACTTTCACCTTCAGCGCCACCGATGACTCCGCCAACGACGACGGGGAATCGGTCAAACTGGGCTTTGGAACCCTCCCCAGCCGGGTGTCGGCGGGGACCAACTCGGAGGCAACGGTCAGCATCACCGACGGAGACGTCCCCACTGTGACCGTGTCCTACGAGAACGCCAGCTACAGCGTGGACGAGGGAGACGATACCACCATCAAGGTGGTACTGTCCGCCGATCCCGAAAGGACGGTGACCATTCCGGTCACCAAGACCAACCAGGACGGGGCCAGCAATTCCGACTACTCAGGAGTGCCCACAAGCGTCGTCTTCAACTCCGGAGATACGGAGAAGGAGTTCACCTTCAGCGCCACAGACGACAGCACCGACGACGATGGTGAGAAGGTCAATCTGGGGTTCGGCACCCTCCCCGCCGGGGTCAACCCCGGCACCAACTCCACAACCACCGTCAACCTGAACGACAACGATGACCCGTCCGTGACCGTAGGATTCGGCCAAGCCACCTACACCGTCGCCGAGGGCAACGACGCAACCGTAAGCGTCACCCTCTCCGCAGACCCGGAGCGGACCGTCGTGGTGCCCATCACCCACGACGGGCAGGACGGCGCTACGGCTGCCGACTACTCCGGGGTGCCGGCAAACGTTACGTTCAACTCGGGGGATACGGAGAAGCAGTTCACCTTCTCTGCCACCTCCGACTCCGTGGACGACGACGGGGAGAGCGTCAAGCTGGGCCTGGGAACAACCCTGCCCGCGGGCGTATCCGCCGGGAGCGTGAACGAAGCAACTGTCAACATCACCGACGACGATCACCCGGCCATCACCGTGAGCTACGGCCAAGCCTCCCACACCGTCGAGGAGGGCCAGACCACCGAAGTAACCGTGAGCCTGAGCGCGGCCCCGGAACGTCTGGTCACCATACCCATAACCAGCACCCCCCAGAACGGAGCCGTCAGCCAGGACTACTCCGGCGTACCCAGCTCGATCATCTTCCTCGCCGCCGAATCCGAGAAGAACTTCGACCTGCGGGCCACCAACGACTCCCTGGACGACGACGGGGAGTCCGTCAAGCTCGGTTTCGGCGAAAGCCTGCCGGATGGAGTCACGACCGGCACCCACGCCGAGACCGTGGTCTCCATCACCGACAACGACGACCCTCAGATTACCGTCGGTTTCCAGAACGCCACCTACTCGGTGGACGAGGGCGACTCCATCAACATCACCATGACCGTGAGCGCCGACCCGGAACGAACGGCCCGAATGCCCCTGGAGGTGACAAACCAACAGGGCGCCACGGACGACGACCACTCGCTCATCCCAGAGGCCGTGACCTTCAACGCCGGACAGACCAGCCGGACATTCAGCTTCCGGGCAGATGAGGACACCACTGACGACGACGGGGAAAAGGTCAGGATCTCCCTGGGCACCCTCCCCTCAGGGGTGACCGCAGGAACTACCGCGGAGACGGTGGTCTCCATAAACGATGACGACGACCCAGCGGTGACCGCCAGCTTCGGGGCTGCCACCTACTCCGCAGAGGAAGGAGGCTCGGTCGAAATAACCGTCACCCTGAGCGCCGCGCCGGAAAGGGCGGTCGCCGTGTCCATCACCAAGGCCAACCAAGGCGGGGCCACTGACGCCGACTACTCGGGAGTGCCGGCAAGCGTAACCTTCTCAGCGCAGGAAACGAACAAGAGCTTCACCTTCAACGCCACAGACGACAGCGTGGACGACGACGGAGAATCAGTCAAACTGACCCTCACCAGCCTCCCAGCCGGGGTGAGCACCGGGAGCCACGGAGAAACCACCGTCAACATCACCGACGGGGACGTCCCGACGGTGAACGTGCAGTTCGAGCAGAGCTCCTACACCGCCGCCGAGGGAGGCTCGGTCCAGGTCAAGATCAAACTCTCCGCCGACCCGGAACGCACGGTCACCGTGCCGCTGACCGTGCAAAACCAGGACGGCGCGTCGAACGCCGACCACTCCGGGATCCCGGCAGACGTGACCTTCAACTCGGAAGACACGGAGAAGACATTCACCTTCGAGGCAACCCAGGACTCCACCGACGACGACGGGGAGTCGGTGAAAATCACCTTCGGCACTCTTCCTGCCGGGGTGAACGCCGGCACCAACAACGAGACCGTCGTCTCCATCACCGACGACGACGTCCCGTCCGTCACCGTCAGCTACGAGCAGAGCACCTACACCGTCGCCGAGGGCGCAAGCGTAACTGTCAAGACGGTCCTGACCGCAGCCCCGGAACGGACGGTCACAATCCCTATAACCAAGACCCACCAGGACGGAGCAACGGCTTCGGACTACAGCGGCGTCCCCACCAGCGTGACCTTCCAGTCCACCGAGACCGAGAAGACCTTCGACTTCAGCGCAACCAGCGACTCGGACGACGATGACGGCGAAAGCGTCAAACTCGGTTTCGGCAACTCCCTGCCAACCGGGGTGAGCGCGGGCTCCACGGACGAGACCGCGGTGTCCATCACCGACGATGACGTCCCCAGTGTGACCGTCAGCTTCGGCTCCGCCTCCCACTCGGCCAACGAGGGCACCAGCGTCACCATCAACGTGAACCTCTCCGCCGACCCGGAGCGGACCGTGACCATCCCCATCGAAGATGAGGGTCAGGACGGAGCCACCAGCGGGGACTACTCGGGAGTGCCCGAATCGGTGGTGTTCAACTCCGAGGAGACCAGCAAGTCCTTCATCTTCACCGCCACCCAGGACGAAGTGGACGATGACGGCGAGAGCGTCAAAATCAGTTTCGGCACACTGCCATCCAGCGTCAGCGCCGGAAGTCCCAACGAGACGGTCATAAACATCGGGGACGATGACTACCCCGCCGTGACCCTCACCTTCGGAGAAGCCTCTTACACGGTGTCTGAAGGCGGGGAAGCCACCGTCGCGCTCAAGCTGGACGTGGCCCCGGAACGGACCGTGACCGTGCCCATAACCGTCTCCAATCAGGACGGGGCGACGGCTTCCGATTACTCCGGAATCCCGGCCAGCGTCGTCTTCGGGAACAACGATACCGAGAAGAGCTTCATACTCAGCGCCACTCAGGACGACGTCAACGATGACGGGGAGAGCGTGAAGCTCACCTTTGGCAGCCCCCTGCTAGCGGGCGTGAGCGAGGGTTCACAGAATGAGACGGTGGTGTCGATAACCGATGACGATGCCGCCGGGTTCAACTTGTCGAAGACCAGCGTCTCGGCCAGCGAGAGCGGCACCGACACCTTCACCGTGAAGCTGAACAGCCAGCCAACGGCGTCGGTCACCATATCCATAACCTCCGACGACACCGGGGCGGCGACGGCCTCGCCCACGCCCCTCACATTCACGACGACCAACTGGGGCACCGTCCAGACGGTCACCATCAGCGGCGTCCAAGACACCGACACCAGCGACGAGAGCGTGGACATTACCGTCTCCGCAGTCTCCACGGACTCCGACTACCAGGGCCTGAGCCGGACGGTGAGCGCCACCATCACCGACGACGACACACCGGGGCTGGCGACAAGCCCAGGCAGCCTGACCCTGGACGAGGGAGAAGATGACACCTTCACCGTCAAGCTGACCACCCAGCCAACGGCCGACGTGACCGTGAGCGTCACCTCTACGGACACCGGGGCCGCCACCGTTGACACTGCGTCGCTCACCTTCAACTCGAGCAACTGGAACGACGCCCAGACTGTGACCGTGGATGCGGAAGAGGACCAGGACGCCGGCGACGAGAGCCTGAACGTCAACCTGAACGCCA
Organism: Dehalococcoidia bacterium; assembly: GCA_965204865.1. GTDB lineage: Bacteria > Chloroflexota > Dehalococcoidia > Lucifugimonadales > UBA3495 > VXOI01. The sequence continues at coordinate 145,052 of OZ242027.1, forward strand.
CCTCCGCAGACGCCGGCTACAACGGCCGCACCGGCTCCGTGGCAGTGACCGTCGACGACGACGACGGACCAGCGGTGAGCGTGCAGTTCGGAAACAGCTCCTACTCCGTCTCCGAGGGCAGCACCGTCACGGTGACCGTTACCCTGTCGGCAGACCCGGAGCGGACCGTGAGCGTGAACCTGCTCAGGCTCAACCTGAACGGGGCCACCTCCGACGACTACTCCGGAGTCCCGGCCAGCGTCACCTTCAACGCGGGAGAGACGGAGAAGTCCTTCACCTTCTCCGCAACCCAAGACGCCGTCACCGACGCCGGTGAGAAGGTCAGCCTGACCCTGGGCACACTGCCCCCGGGAGTCAGCTTCGGCAGCATAACCCAAGCCGTGGTCACCATCCTGGACGTGGCCACCCAGAACTCGGTGACTGTGAACTTCCAAGCGCCGGACTACATGGTGGTGGAGGGCGGCAGGGTGGACGTGACCGTAACTCTCAGCCAGGCCCCCGGAAGCCAGGTGACCATACCCATCACAACCAGTGAACAAGGAGGTGTCACCAGCTCCGACTACTCAAGCGTACCGACAAGCATCACCTTCGGCGCCAGCGACACGGCGAAGAGCTTCACCTTCACCGCCACGCAGGACACGGAAGACGACGACGGTGAGTCGGTCCGACTGGGGTTTGGGACCCTGCCATCAGGCACCCAGGCAGGAACGGTGACCGAGACCGTCGTGTCCATAAACGACGACGACCACCCCCAGGTGACCGTGAGTTTCGGCAACTCCTCCTACAACGTTGAGGAAGGAAGCTCGGTGGACGTGCTGGTGAAGCTGGACGCCGACCCGGAGAGGACCGTCGCAGTCCCCATAGAGACCAGCCACCTGGACGGGGCCGACGCCAGCGACTACTCCGGCGTCCCAGCCTCAGTCGTCTTCCAAAGCGGCCAGACCGAGAGAACCATCGTCTTCTCAGCAACCGCGGACGACCTAGAGGAGACGACCGAGCAGGTCAACCTGGGGTTCGGCACCCTGCCGGAGGGAGTCAGCCAAGGCGCCCCGGCCACCGCCGCGGTCTACATCACCAACGTGACCGTCGAGCCAGCCCTCAGCCAGTACCCCCCGGACAACGGGAAGCGGGTCATCCTGGACTATGTGGGCGAGATCGCCAATGTCGGCGACAGCCAGTTCTGGAGGCTGAAGCTCGACCTCAACCGTATGTACCTCTTCGAGCTGTTCGGGGAACGAGGCGGCACAGACGCCATGGGCCAGGACATGAGCGACAGCAGCCTCACCCTCAGAGGCCCCCGCCTCATGGCCCTGTGGAACGACGAGAAAACCATGATGCTCCAGTCCAGCCAGACCGGGAACCGCGTCTACATTGCCTCCGGACGCACCATCTCCGGCTGGCACCAAGTGGAGATCACAGGCAACGGGAACACCGGCACCTACCGGATAAAGATCCGGGTCAACAACGTCTGCTGGATGAGCGGCGGCCAGGCTCACTATCCCTGGTTCGGAGGCCCGGACGGGTACGTCCTCGACACACCTGCCGACAGCAACACCCAGAAATACATCGACACCACCCACCACAAGGAGGAGGACTTCCTGGGCGACAACTGGGAATGGTACTGGGACGGAGACCCCGACGTCGACTGGACCAGGACCACCCTCTCAGCCGGACAGACCTATAAGGTCGAAGCCTGGACCGCCAAGGAGTACCTGGCCAAGGATCAAGTCACCGACATGAGAATCGTCGCCGTCTACGATCCCGACGGGAACCTGATGGAAGGGACCGCCGGGACGGAAACCGGCGAACACGTGAGCGTCGCCTTCACCGCTGCCCAGAGCGGAACCCACCACCTGGCCTTCGGATCGGGGACTGCCGACCGCACCGGAATGTATCACTACCATATCCGGGAGGTCGCTGACGAGGACGAGAATGACGGTAACGGGGCCAGGAGCAACGACGAGCAGCAGGACGGCCAGGGCGACAGACAGGGAAAGTCGGATGACCCGGGCAACAAGGAGGGGAAGTCAGATGACCCAGGCAGCAAGGAGAGAAAGTCAAACGACCCAGACCCAGACGGAGAGCAACAGAGCGTAGAAAAAGATGAATCGGCAGAGGAGAAAAATTCCCCGGCGACCGGAGCGCCGAAAGTAACCGGCACCCCCCAGGTGGGAGAGACCCTCACCGCCGATACCACGGTGATTGAGGACGCCGACGGCCTGGAAAACGCCGAATTCTCCTACCAATGGACCTCCGACGGCACCGATATTGAGGACGCCACAGGACAGACGTTGACCCTCACCGACAGCGAGGAGGGCAAGGTAGTCCGAGTCAGGGTGTCCTTTACCGACGACCAAGGCAACACAGAGGAACTCCTTAGCCCTCCGACCGCGCCGGTGGAACCGGCGCCCACGGCGCCGACAGCCCCAATGGACCTCTCCCTCAGTACTGCCGCTCCGGGAGAATTGCGGGCAACCTGGAATGCGCCCGACGACGACGGTGGTTCGGAAATAACCAGCTACACCCTCCAGTGGAAGGAGACCTCCGGGGACTGGGACAGCCCGGACCAAGTCTCGGAAGTAAGCGTCACCGGGACCGGCCACACCATAGCCGGACTCACCGGCGGCACCGGGTACTCCGCCCGGGTAGTGGCTACCAACGACGTGGGCGACAGCCCTCCGTCCACCGAGGCAAGGGGAACGCCCCAAACTCTCGAACCCCCGCCGGCTCCGACAAACCTGCTGGCCACTGTGAACTCAGACGGGTCCATAACCCTGACCTGGGAGGCGCCGGACGACGACACCATAACCGGGTATCAGATACTGAGGCGACGTCCCCAGACGGGGGAGGACACCCTCCTGATCCATGTGGGGAACACCGGCAGCACGGGGACCAGCTACACGGACACGGAGACAACTGCCGGGACCAGGCACGTCTACCGGGTGAAGGCCATCAACGGCGCCGGAGCCGGGAGCCAGTCCAACTTCGCCAGGGCCACCCCGTAGGAGAACCCGACCGCCGGGGCGATCCCGGAATGTAAGTCAGGAAAGTGGAGCATATCCATTGCCAGAAATACCAACTCCCTTCCCCGGCCAGGAGCCGGAGGACGGAACACACGATGGGGCTACCAACCCCACTCCCGTGGCGCTCTATGTCAGGGCACGTCCCGGAAACCGGGGAGAGCCCTTCCAAGAGCAACTGGACATCCTTCTGCATTACGCCCGGAGCCATAACAAGAGAGTCGTCAGGGGTTATTTCGAAGCTCCCGGAAGCCGCATCCAGTTCGGAAGGATGATCATGGAGGCCTCCGGAAGACCGTCCCCCTTCGAGGAGGTCCTGGTGGAGAGCCCGGACCACCTTGCAGACTCCCCGGAGGAAGTCACGGAGCGGACAAGAAGGCTTGCAGAGTGCGGGGTCGCATTGCTTTTCATTTCAAAGCCAGGCTGCCAGGCAGGTTCCGGTTCCTGACACGATCCCGGAAGAGTTTCAGACCCAGATAAGGCCGGAACCTTGCCGATGGAACGGCCTGAGAATCATCATCGAAGATTGGCATTACAAAAATAGCTGGGCTCCACAGGGAGATTGCCATGATTGACCGACCGAAAGTGAACGGCTCCGCGTCTGAAGGCTCCGCGGGAACTGCCAAGGAACAATTCTTCCGGAACGCGACCCTCGGCCTCAACCACTGGTGGCGCTGGAGCCTGGGCGTCGTCATCATCGTGGTCATTTGGTTGGGCGTGGGCTCCATCGGCCTCGCACTCGCGGGATGCCAGTTGCTTCACGAAACCGGACTCCTGGGCCTCGACTGTTCCGGTGGAGAATTTACCGGCGACGGGGCCTTTTCAGCCCAGCTTGTCATCTTCGGCCTGGGATTCGCCGTCGGCCTGCTCGGAATCTGGCTGGTCCTGAAGTTCATCCACCGGAAGGAATTCTCCAGACTCCTGACCGGGAGAAACAGGTTCGATTACACCCGGTTCTCCATGGGAATGCTGACTGCTCTGGTCCTGTTGCTGGTAATGCTCGCCATCGACGTGTACGCCCTTGGTTCCGACACGACCTTCCAGCAACCCGGCTGGGGATTCCTGATTTTTTTATTGTTCGCGTTGATCTTCGTCCCGATTCAGTCCGGTTACGAAGAGGTCTTCTTCCGAGGCTACATACTGCACGGCCTCATCCAGCTCACCAGGAACAGGGCCGTACTGGCAATCATTGCAGGCGTTCTCTTCGCACTTCCCCACATGACGAACCCGGAGCCGGGCGCTATCGGGATCGCGCCTTACCTCAGTTCGCTGGTTGCCTCGGGTATCTTCTTCGCCGCTGTCGTCTTGCTGGACGGGGGGCTCGAGCTGGCGTGGGGATACCACTTCGTCAACAATTTCTTTCTGGGAGTGATCGCGAACACCGACGTATCACCACTGACGACGCCTTCGCTCCTCATCGTCCACTTTGACAGCTACGCCCTCTTCCCCCACGTCCTGATAGACATAGTGGGCTTCGTAGTCGCCATCTTGGTTCTCAATATACGGTACAGGTGGTTCAGCCTGTCCCCAAGATAAACACACATTCCAAGATGACCGTGCTGATGTCCACGAACACAGGAACTTCACAGGCTACCGCAACGTCCACTCCGACGTCTGCCGCAGACGTGGACTCCCCAGCCATGTACGATGACAGCGGGAGTTGAAAGCGTCCGGTCCATCACGGGCCGGTAGGGCACCCAGGCCATTGAGAACCTGCTGGCCGCTACCGCGGGGCCCGGGTCCCGACAGGCTGGGATGCTCTCAACCGCGTTCTCCGGCAAAGGAGGGCTAATGGGGCCCCACAGGTTACGACCCGTGTTCAGCTTCTACAGCGAAGACTGCGCCCGACGCCGAACCCCTTCGGATTCGTCGGAAGCCGCCGCCGTCACAGGCCCTGCGGCCCGGTGGTCATCCATTTCCCCAAGAGCAACGGCAGCAGCCTCCCTGACGCAGTCCCGATCGTCCCCCGGGCCGCAATCAGGGGTTCAACCGATTCCGGCCCGCCCAGCGCGCTGAGCGACCAGGCAGCCCGGCCTGCTTCCAAGGAACGTCACTTCCCAGTTCCTCCAGCATCTCGGGACCTGTAACCGTGTCCCCCAGCCCCCTGAGGGCCATGGCGGCGTACTGGCACTCGTATTCGGTGTCAAAGTCGAGCAACCCACGCAGCCTCGGCATGGCCCGAACGTATCCGGACTCTCCCAGACTCCTGGCTATGCCGGGAATCAGAGACATATAGCCCATCTCAACGGCCTCAACGATCCCCTCCCACGCCTGGCCGCCCCCCAAGCGCGCAAGGGCGTAACCCACCGACCGGGGACTCACACCCCTGGAGTCTCTGAACACAGAGAGCAACACCGGCACCTCCTCCCGGTCCCCCATCTCCCCCAGAGCCATGGCCGAAATACTCCGTACACTGGATTCCGAATCTCTGAGAGCCGCGATGAACGCCGGCGCCGCCTGGGAAACTCTCATCCCTTTCAGCGCACTACAGGCGTCATACCTGACCTGGCGGTCTGCATCCTCCATCAGCTCGAGCAGCATAGGCACCGACTCCGGCGCCTTAGAGTTTCAAGGACATCGAGGCAGGAAACGATAACCAAGGATGCACGGCGACGCTCCCCTGCGTTTGCGGTCAACAATCAAAGAGGCCTGAGCAAACCCCTGGCACAGGCGCCAGGTAAACATGGCGGTGAGGGTACCGGAGTCCACTTCGTGGCAGATGAGGGCGTTGGATTCCGCCGCGTTCAAGTTGGCTACTGTCTGGCCCTTGGGCATCTCACTGTGAGCCTCGATTCCCACGAAGGTGGAGTGAGCGGTGAACAGGCCGGTTCAGCAACCGTGAAGACTTACGCGAGGGAGAGCTGATCATGACCTCAGTTATCGACAAGCCGCGCATCCAGTGCCGCTACCGTAACGACGAGGGCTGACAATGCCCTCTGGACACCCTCGAAAACGAGGAATACTGCGGGTTCCACTTCCCCAAGTAGCGACTGTCCACTCGCATGGGCAACGAACTTGACGCAGACGGAGTAGCAACTCCACCAATCCCGACGGGCACAACAGCGTTGGGACAACGGATAAAAGGCGAGCCTTAACCGGCTCGCCTAATTTTGACTTTGGCACTTGGGAACGAAAGCGAGGCGGCGGATCCGCCGTCAGGCACGACCGCAGCAGGCAGGGGAAATTTCACTCCCTTCGCCTGTGTACTACTTTGAGAGGGCTGCACGAAAATGAGAGAGGAGATAGACCGGTTTCTTGAACAATGGGAGATGAATGTCAGGGATGTGCACCGGCGGACGATTCTGCCGCCTTCGGCGAGGGTGGACCCGAGGGGTTGATATTCGAGCAGACCGGCGTTTCCCCCCGTCCTTGACGAGGGGCAGCAGGAGGAGTTGAAAGGGGCGGTGCAACTGCCGCCGTCATCATCGGGCCTGGAACTGGCCAATTGGTATTGGCGAGTGGTGCGGCAGTTTATTTCGGAAAGGTTCGGTATCAGCCTGAGCCGCAGCAGTTGCCTGAACTACCCCCGTCTACACGAGGGCAGGCTCTGCACCGGCTGGGATCCGCCTTCAAGCGGCCCAAGAAACGCCTTCTCAAGGCGGATGCGGAGAAACGGGAGGCCTTTGTAGCAGAGTACCCGGCCCTGATGGATGAGTCCGGGCAGACGGGAGCCAAGGTATTCTTTGCCGATGAGGCCCACTTCCGTGCCGACGCGGAACTGCGGGGCAAATGGGTGCTGAAAGGAGAACCGGCGTTGGTGGACTCGACCAGCCCCAGCTACGGGGAGAAGGCCAGCCACTACTCGGCTGTGTGTTTGGAGACCGGCGAGGTGGAGTGGATGGAGTTGGAGGGCAACAGCAACTCCGGCACCTCGGTGGCCTTCCTGGAGCAGTTGCGGAGGAGGCACGGCGGGCGGCTGTAGGTGATCTGGGACAATGCGCCGGCGCACCGCGGCGAGGCGTTGCGGGAATACTTGCGGACGCCTGACTTGGACCTGAGGTTGGTGAACCCCCGTCTCCACGAGGGCAGGCTCTGCCGAGCTACAGCCCAGACTTCAACGCAGATGAGGCCATCTGGGGCTGGGCGAGAGAGGAGGCTGCCGGCAATCTGCGCCTGGGCAGCAGGGCGGCAGTGCAGAAACGGAAGAGCAGCTTGCTGTCCGGTCTGGCCTACCGGCCGGATGAGGTGAGACAGCGCTGCCGGACGGTGCTGCAATCAAGGGCCGAGGCACTCCAGCGAGATTCCCAGCCCGATTCCCCTCTACTGGAAATGCACATCCTACTTGGCTTTGGTTTAGTGATGCGCTTCATAGGTTGCTGTCACTACAGGTTAAGGCGGTCTTTCGGCGATAGCAAGGACCAACTGTCATGGCAGGGGGAAACTGTGGCAGGGTTCGCGGTCGCGGGGCTCATCAACTGTAGAAAATCATGCAGAATATACTATGTTATGGATGTTGTCAGTCGCCGGACCAGCCTGACCGTCTGGTGCCGCCTCTACGGCTTCAACGAGTCGACCATCTCCAAGACGCACCTTGGCGGCAAGCTGTCTCCCGAACTCCAGGTGGAGCAACTGCCCAACGGGCGGTACTACGTCACCGTGCTGCCGGAGAATGACGGCCGCTGCGTCATCTACGCCCGGGTCTCCTCCAATGACCAGGGGGAGGACCTGGACCGGCAGGTAGGCCGTGTCACCGAGTGGGCCACCCGGCCGGGGTTCCGCCCGGATGAGGTGGTCAAAGAAATCGGCTCCGGGCTAAACGGTAACCTGCGAAAGCTCCGCCGGCTGGTCGCCGACCATACCGTGAGGACCATCCTGGTCGAGCACCGGGGAGCGGCTCTGCCGGTTCGCGTTCGAGTACCTGGATGCCGCCCTCGCGGGAAGGGGTGCCAGCATAGTGGTCATGGACGACGCCGAGGTTGACGACGACCCGGTGAGGGACGTAACCGAGGTCATGAACTCCCGCTCCTCCCGGACCATCTCGCTGTGGAGCATGGAGTCAACGAGGTTATTGTCGGCGATGGCTGGATTATGGACAGAGTCGTTGTCAGTGATGACGTTGACAGCGCCAGTGTTTTCGGAGGGCAGTAGCCACTGTGTGCGCAGGCAGTGGAGGTCCCTTCGGATTTCCTATCATGTGTGGACAAATGTTGGTTTTGCTTTCTGGCCGCTGCTCCTGTTGTCTCAGTTTGGATGGAGAGGTGGTGTTATCCCGGTCTGCTGTAGCGAGATGGCGTTTTCTCGTCCGTGTTGGTCAAGGTACCGGAGTAGGGGTTGGTTGTCCCTGTACTTTTTGTCTTGGGCGCGTTTTTCTGCGCACAGGGTTCGCAGCGGAGTTGTCCGTGAATCGCTGGCTGGCTGCATTTGATGCAGTTCCCGGTTTCCCTCGCCTGCTGTGCCTTTTCTCGCTGGTGTTGCCTTTGGTGTTCCCGCCATTCGGGAGTCAGGCGCCTTTGCCTTTCGTATTCTTCGCGAGCCTGCTTCGCCCTCTCTTTTGCGTCGGCTATTTCTTGTGGGGATTTCGCGGGGGGCGGGTTGAGCAGTCGCGCTTCTTTGAGTCTCTAGTACCGCTTTCGGTTGCTTTGTCGTGCCCTTTCGGCGCAGGGTTCGCAGCGGACTTTTCCTGCGACGGCCGGGTTAGAGCAGTGGACGCAACGGCCGCCATCCCTCGCCTCCTGTATGCGGGCTTGCTGACAAAGCCTTTGGGTCTCCTTGTCTTGCCGCAGTTTCTCCGGGCTTTGACTTCTTCGCTCTTTGGACGCTCGGTCGGAGTCCTTTTTCCTTTGCCTGAGTTGGGCTTTTCCTTCTTCCGACCGTCTGGTTTTGTAGGTGAGGGAAAAGGTATAATGGAAAGTGACTCTTTTGGCGCAATACAGGGGCCCGTAGCTCAGTGGTAGAGCAGCCGGCTCATAACCGGCTGGTCGTTGGTTCGATCCCAGCCGGGCCCACGTAGTAGTCCCGGAGGTCCGCGTTCAGGCAGAATTCACCGGTGAGCCGCTGCTCCCAAGGGCTGGGCGCCAGAACCAGCGCCACATTGGGACGGCGGGTGTAGTCGTACTCGGCGATGGCCCGCAGGCGGTCGTAGAGGGAGCGGCGATGGAGGGCCGGACCTTGGCGCACCACCCCGAAGCTGCGTCGGGTCGTCTTTCAGCAGGGCGGTAAGCGCCCGGTGCACTATGGCCAAAGGCTCACCTAGGATGGGGCCGACTCACCGTTGTCGATGAAGGGCATCCGGTCTAGGGCGTCCAGAATTTCCAGCCGGGCAATGACATTGGTCCAGCGTAGCAACCCAGGCACGTGATGCGCTACCGGCAAATGTCAGTAGTTGCCGGTAGCGCATCACGTGCCCAGCGACATGACCTCCGCCGAGTACCTGATTGAAACCGGCCTGCACCACCACCTGAATCAGTTCCTAGGCAACCCCGAGACCACCACCTTCACCACTCGCCCACTCCGGCCTTATTCGTTGCAGTAGTTCTTGTACTTCGTCCGGGGTTAGGGGCTGGTTGTCGGTTGTCGGCAACTGCATTCGCACGGTGTCGGCCAGCGTGTCGGAGTGCAGTTCCTCCAGCTTGATGCAGGGCGCGCCCATGGCCTCTGCGATGGGTTCGGCCAAGCCGAGGCGCAGAAAGCCGGTCTCGGTATCTACGACCACCGACGGGATGCGCTGCTCCCTGATGGCGGCGGCCATGGCGCGGGCTTCGGTGATGGGCAGGCTGGTCCCGTTTGATGGGCCTGCGTCGGGGGTTCCCATAGCCACGTTGGCCCGCCCGTCTGAGAGCACCACCAGCAGGGGGAGTACGTTGCGGTCCTTTTGCTTCTCCGTCTCGATCACCTCCATTGCCAGCAGCAATCCCCGGCTCAGGGGGGTGCGGCCTCCGGTGGGCATCTCGCTGAGCAGGGCGTGGGCCAGATCTACGCTGGAGGTTGGGGGCAATAGCACCTGCGCTCCGGTGCCTCGGAAGGCGATGAGACCGACACGGTCGCGGCGCTGGTAGGCGTCCAGCAGCAGGGATAGGATGGCGCCCTTGACCGCCACCATGCGGCGTTGCGCGCCCATGGAGCCGCTGGCGTCCACCACGAAGAGGATGAGGCTGCCGGTCTTGGTCTCCCGCACCTTCTCGCGCACATCGTGCGGTTCGATGAGGAAGGCGGGGACATTATTGCTCCCCTCCCCCTCAGGGGGAGGGTTAGGGTGGGGGTGAGAACGCCGCTCAACCTGGTGCGGCGCGGCGGCGCGGAGGGTGGCGTCGAGGGCGAGGTCGCTGGCCTTGTCCTGCGGAACGGCTGCGCCGATGTACCGGCCAGAGGGGGTGCCACTGACAGTGCGGGCGCGTCGTCCGCCGGTGGGCCGGGCGCGATGGTCGGGAGGCTTCACCTGGAGGGAGCGTACAGAGAAGGGCGTACCCACCTCGAAATACTGGTCCTGGGGGCCGGAATCGCCCTCCGGCTCGGGTAGCTGCTCTTCCGGTTCCGGTGGGTCAGGGTCTCCGTCATCCTGCTCTTCGGACTGGGAGTTGTCTTGGTTGGATGGCTCGCGGTCGTGGGGACGGTTCTGGAATTCGTCTATCATCGAGTCTAGCTGCTCGGTGACCAGGTGCGGTTGCTGGAAGGGCTGGCGGCGCTGGCGGTGGAGCAGGGCCATCTCGGCGGCCTCGCGCACGTCCTCGGCGGCCACGTGGTCTCGACCCTCGTAGGCGGCGATGGTACTGGCGGTCTTGTACATCACGATGTCGGCGCGGAGGCCGTCAACCTGGTACTCGGCGCAGATGTTGGTGATGAGCTCCAGTATGTCGTCTGAGACGACGACTTGGCCGAGAAGTCGCTGGCTGCGGAGGATGCGTTCGCGCTCGGCGGCCTCGGATTCCTGCCAGGCGTCCATGAAGCCGAAGGGGTCGGACTCGTAGGCTATGCGGCGCCTGACGACCTCGCGGCGCTCCTCGGGCGTGAAGGCGCTGTCCACCTCAACGGCGAGACCGAAGCGGTCCAGCAGTTGGGGGCGCAGGTCGCCTTCCTCGGGGTTCATGGTGCCGACGAGGATGAACTCGGAGGCGTGGCTGACGGATATGCCCTCGCGCTCCACGTAGTTGCGCCCCATGGCGGCGGCGTCCAGCAGCACGTCAACGAGGTGGTCGTTGAGCAGGTTGACCTCGTCTACATAGAGGATGCCCCGGTGGGTGGCGGCAATCAGGCCCGGCTCGAAGCTGCGGCTGCCAGTGCGGATGGCCTGCTCAATGTCAAGGGAGCCCACCAGCCGGTCTTCGGTGGCGCTCACGGGCAGGTCAACGATGCGCACCTGGCGGGTTACGGGCGAGGTTTCTTTTCCGTGAGAGCAAAGCGGCTGGGGATTGTCCGGGTGGCAACTGTACGGGCAGCCACGGACGACAGAGACTTCCGGCAGCAGGGCAGCCAGGGAGCGCACGGCGGTGGACTTGGCGGTGCCCTTCTTGCCGCGAATCAGGACGCCGCCGATGCGGGTGTTGACGGCGTTGAGTATCAGAGCCCGCTTCATCGCCGTCTGCCCGACGATGGCGGTGAAGGGAAAGCGCGGCTCGGCTCCGTTAGTCCTGAGCCTGTCGAAGGATTGCGACGGTTCAGTAGTCATGCGCTTTCCCATATACCTCTGCGGCTGGAATCACCGGGCCAGCCCGGCAGCGGGAGATGTTCCCAAGGCGTGGGAGGTCTGGGAACGTTGATGCCACAGCAGGGCCAGTGTAACACCGCTTGCCAGCAAGGCCCATATCAGGAACTGACCAGCCATAGTCAGCGCGCGGAACAATTCCAGCAAGTCAATAGGCACTGGAACCGGGTCGGGGTTTCCGGGGAACACAAAGACGATCACGATGGCCAGGATTGCGTAAACGCCCAGGACGCCCCCGTACCAGATGCGCCGCGCCGAAAAATCGGCAAAGTTCTGTTGTATCCGTCGTATCGCGTCGAGCGCGACGCCCACCGCTGCCGCTGAAATGAGCATGAAGAGCAACTGCCCCAGTTGGCGCGCGGCCAGCGATGCCTCTTCACCCACCCCAGGGGGGTTGAGGGGATACTTGATGAATGGGAAAAGGGACAGGCTCCAGAAGCCAAGGGCGCCTATCGTCAGGGCAACCCACACCACGGACCATCCGGGCGCGGCCCGGTGGAGCAGGACGAAACCGACGGCGAAGAACAGGCCGAGGATAGCCCCCATTATTGCAGTTCCCAACACCATTCCTATTCGCTGAACCCCTAGCGAGACCTCGGCCCCGCCTTCCTCTTCTTCTTCGGCGGTGGAAGTCACCGAAGCGGACCGTTCTTCTTCCAGGGCAATGGCGCGTTCCATCACTGGCACCTGGAACAAGTTGTAGAAGCCACCCACAAGGAGGCCGGCAATTATCCCGACGATGACTGAAGTGATGACGAGCCGCTTCATTTATTTCCTCCGGCGTATGCAATTCCCATAAGAAGCTGATTCTGGAGACAAAAACAACCTGTCGGCAAAAACGCCGCTGAAATTAAACTTGCCCGGGAGTCCGGGGAAGGTGTTGGCCTCCCCGGACTCATCTGGCCAAGTGCCGTTATTCCGCCCTAGTGGCACATCAGGGCGATGTGGCGGGCGTGGTGGAAGAACTCGTGAACCACGGCCATTGCGCCGCTGGCCGAGCCGAAGGCCGCGCCGTGCACGGTGCCGTCCACGAAGCCGACGAAGTACAGTACCACGACGGCCAGCAGGAACCAGGGCGCCACCCTGGACAGGCTCTCTTGTCCGATGTTCCCAGCGAATATACCTGCCATAAAATCCTCCTTTACCAAAATTTGGTGTTTCGGGGTTTAACTCCGGGATGGCGGGATGTAATGCACAAAAACAATCCCGTCTCTTCCGACGTACCTGTCGCGCATATCGGTGAACGCCTTGAGCCTATCTTCCTGCAACGGTGTGGGCTTATAGTTTTCGTCGAGGAACGGGTTGGGGAAGTAGCTGCGCAGCAACGTTTCCTCGTTGTGGCCGGAGAAGCGCACGTAGTAGCTCAGCCGCTCGCCGTGGGTCTTGGTCTCCACGAACTGGATTCCTGCCACGTCGGATATTCTGATGTGGAAGTGCCAGTTGTCGGCCTCCACTGTCAGATTTCCGTTGTGGTTCTGGGGCTGTTGGATGCCCTTGGCGTGATTCTCGCTGACCACCGGGCCACCGCCGACGACCCACATCATTGACTCGTCTTTCGTCAGCTCCTGTATCAGTTCCAGTGCTATTTCCACTGTCCACCTCTTCGGATGCCGTGGATTTCACCCTCACTCCGACCCTCTCCCTTGTAGGGAGAGGGAGAAAAGGGTTTTGACCGGGCTTCTTGGATTATTGACGGCCCCCGATTCCTTCCTGTCTGGCTTCCAAATCGGCTTCGAGTTCCAGGTACATTTGCTGAAGCTTCTGACGCATTTCGGGGGGCGGGTTCTCCCACAGGCCGCGCTCGATGGCTTCCAGCAGCCTTTCGACGACGCCTTTCAAGGCCCAGGGGTTGCTCTGCTGGAAGAACCGCTGGGTGTCCGGGTCGAAGACATAGCTCTCGGTGACGTCTTCGTACATCCAGTCTTCGATTACCTGGGCGGTGGCGTCGTAGCCGAACATATAGTCCACGGTGGCGGCCAGCTCGAAGGCGCCTTTGTAGCCGTGGCGTTTCATCGAGTCAATCCACTTGGGGTTGACCACACGGCTACGGAACACGCGGCGGGCTTCGTCCTGCAAGTCGCGGTTACGGGCGCGGGAAGGGTCGGCGCTGTCGCCGAAGAACTGGCGCGGGCTGCGGCCGGTCAGGGCGCGGACGGTGGCGATCATGCCGCCGTGGTACTGCATATAGTCGTCGCTGTCGAAGATGTCATGCTCGCGGGTGTCCTGGTTCTTGGCTGCGACGACAATCTGGCTGAAGCGCTGGCGGAACTGGTCGCGGGCGTGGACGCCGTGGGCCTGCTGGGTGTAGGCGTAGCCGCCCCAGGCGGTGTAGACCTCGGCCAGGTCCTGCACCGTCTCCCAGTTACGCTCGTCCAGCACGGGCAGGATGCCTGCGCCGTAGGTGCCGGGCTTGCTGCCGAAGATGCGATACAAGCTCCGGTTCCGCAGCTCATCATATATCCCCTCTCCCTCTGGGAGAGGGTTAGGGTGAGGGCGTTCCTCTGGGCGCAACAGGTCTTCCCGCAGGTGCTTGACGACGTAGTTGTCCTCCGGCGACTCGTCCAGTGATGCGGCCAGCTCAACGGCCTGGTCCAGCAGGTTTATCAGGTTGGGGAAGGCGTCGCGGAAGAAGCCGCTGATGCGCACGGTGACGTCAATGCGCGGGCGGCCCAGTTCGGCCAGAGGAATGGCCTCAATTCCCAGCACTCGGCGGCTCTCCGCCTGCCACTTGGGGCGGACGCCCAGCAGGTGCAGTATCTGGGCGATGTCGTCGCCGTGGGTGCGCATGGCTGATGTGCCCCAGACCACTAGACCCACCATCTCCGGGTACGCGCCCTCTTCTTCCAGGTATTTGTCCAAGAGAGACTGGGCTAACTGCTTGCCGGTCTCCCATGCCGCCGGAGACGGGATGGTCTTGGGATCAACGGAGTAGAAGTTGCGCCCGGTGGGCAGGATGTTGGCCATGCCGCGGGTGGGCGAGCCGCTGGGTCCGGGCGGAACGTACTTGCCCTCCATGCCCCGCAGCAGGTTGCCGATTTCGTCCGGCGTCCGCATCAGGGCGGGGTAGACGGTCTCGGCCACGTACTCCAGCACCGACTGCGTCTGCGCGTCCGGCGCGCCCAGAACGCTGCTGACCACTGGCTGGACGTCGGCGGCGTTGAAGCCCCGATCCAGCATCTCGCGGTATGCCTGCCGGCATAGCAGTTCGACGCGTTCCAGCACGTCGCCGTTGGTGCGGACGAGGGAATCTTCGTCAAGGGCCGCGATGACCTGCGGTATGTTGTTGGCGGGGGCCTCGCCCAAGTCGTCGGTCAGCGTGGCGTAGTCGAAGCCCAGCCCCTCGGCCACGGAGCGGCGCAAGCTGGGGACGCCGCTGATGTCCAGACGGGTCAGGGCGCAGAGCAGCCCGATAAGCTGCTCGCCCTGGGGAACGTCGCCGAGGATGTGCAGGCCGTCCTTGATTTGGGCGTCCTTGAGCTCGCAGAGGTAGCCGTCGATTTCGAGGATGAACTCGCCGAAATCCTCGGGCTGGGACTCGATGCCGAGGTCGCGGTGCAGCTCCGCCTGCTGCACCATTTCCCATATCTGGGTTTCCAGCAGGGGCAGCTTGGACGGGTCCAGGGTCTGGCACTGGTAATGCTCGTCCATCAATTGCTCGATGCGGGCGATGTCGCCGTAGCTGTCGGCGGTGGTCATGGCTGGTATCAGGTGGTCAACGATGGTGGCGTGGGCGCGGCGCTTGGCCTGCGAGCCCTCGCCGGGGTCGTTGATGATGAACGGGTAGAACAGCGGCACGTCGTCCAGCGCCACCTCCGGGTAGCAGGAGGGCGACAGGCCGATGCCCTTGCCCGGCAGCCACTCCAGGGTGCCGTGCTTACCGAGGTGCAGGATGGCGTCGGCCCCGAACACGTCGCGCACCCAGCGGCAGTAGGCGATGTAGTGGTGCGTGGGGGCCAGGTCCGGGCTGTGATAGATGGCGATGGGATTCTCGCCGAAGCCGCGCGGCGGTTGCAGGCCCACGAACACGTTGCCCAGGTCAATGCCAGCGATGGCGAGGCTGCCGTTTGTGCGGTAGACCTGGCCCGGCGGTTCGCCCCAGTCGCGGGACAGTTCCTCGGTGACGTCGTCGGGGAAGGTGGCGAACCAGTCGGCGTACTGCCGGGTGGTCACGTGTCCGGCAGCCAGCCGCAACTGTTCTTCGGTGAGGGAGTCGCGGTCGTTGCTGCACCGCTCGATGATGCGGTGGACCAGCTCGTCGCCGGTTTCCGGTATATCCGTAACCTTGTAGCCTGCGTCCTTGAGGGCATTCAGCACCAGCACGGCCGAGTTCGGGGTGTCCAGCCCGACGGCGTTGCCGATGCGGGCGTCCTTGGTTGGGTAGTTGCTGAGGATGACGGCGACTTTCTTTTCCGAGTTGGGCTTCAAGGCCAGGTTTGCCTGCTTGATGGCCAGCCGGGCCACCAGCTCCACGCGGTCGTCTCTCGGCACGTACCGTTGCAGCCGTCCAGTGAGGCCGCCAGCTACCCGCCCTTCGACAGGCTCAGGGCCAGCGGATACCTCCTCCTTGAAGGAGATGGGAACCGATATGAGCCGCCCGTCGAACTCCGGCAGAGCCACGCTCATAGCGGTGTCTATGGGCCCCAGGCCCAGGTCGCTGTCCAGCCAGTCGTCCTCGGTGCCGGTGCTGACTATGGCCTGCACCATAGGCACGTTCAGGTTGTCGAGGTAGTCCACCGACCAGCCGGTGGCGATGGCCGGCCCTTCGGCGCTTAACTCTCCCATGGACATTCCCATGGTGTTGATGATGCACTGCACCCTCGGCTTGCCGTCCGGCCCGGCCAAATACTCGGTGAAAGCGCGGTTGGCGATACCATCGCCCTCGGGGCTGTGCTTCAGGCTGAAGGCATAGACTGGCAAGACATTGGCGCCCTTGTCCTCCAGGCTGCGTATCAGTGCGTCTATGGGCAGCAGGTTGCCGCTCATCCAGTGGGCCCGGTAGAACAGGATGCCGATGGACGGTTGGCCTTCCCGAAATCTCTGGGCGATGAAGGTGTCTACATCAAGGCTATCGGCGGCGGCGGGGTGATATATGCCCTCCCACGGCAGCGGGGCCGGGGCCTCGTGGCCGTAGTCGCTGCCGAAGTAGGTGTCGCTGAGGAAGAGGAAAAGGTTCTGGAGGTTCTGGACGCCCCCCTGCATCAGGTAGGAGAAGACGGTATCCACCTCGACCGCGGGGACAGTGCAGGCGGTGACCAGGTCTTCGTCCCATTCCTGGTGGCCGGGGCAGGCGATGAGGGGTATACCCTCGCTGCGGCAGTGGCGCACCAGGGTATCGAAGGTGTCAGGCATAGCCCGCTTGCCGCCCAGCAGCCGCAGCACCACGACGCCGGCATTGGACACGAGCGCCATAATCTCGGCGTCCGGCTGGCCCTCGCCGTTAGTTCCCTCTCCCTCTGGGAGAGGCCCTTCGGCTCCGCTCAGGACAGGGTTAGGGTGAGGGCGATTGGACGGATTGACAGCGGCTACCTGCGGGAAACCGCCGGGCAATGCCGACAGAGCGCGGTCAGCCGTCAGGATGTCCGTGTCGGCGGTGGTGATGAACAGGATAGACTTCTGTTGCTGCATAATACGCCCTATGGGGGACGCCCCCGCCCCCGTATCAAGTACGGGGCAGGCTCTAACCCTCCCCCGGAGGGAGAGGGAATTGGACTGGCGTGTCGCCACTGAGAAAGACCATTATGGACAGGTCGCTGAACTCCTCTTCAATCTCGCCGCACTCCCGCAGCGTCCCTTGCCAGCGTTTTTCGTCGTCCAGGGTGAGCCGCTGGTAGACCCGCACCGGCAGGTCGGCGCGGACTCCGGCCTCCAGCAACCCACCGGCGATTCCGGCGGGCATCAGGTCGAAGGGCCGGGGCAGCAAGATGGCGTGCCGACGGCCTTCGTTGATGTAATGGACCAGTTCGTCAAGGTCGCCTCCGGTGTCCGCGCGTTTGTGCAGGGTGATGAACACCGCGTCCTCCAGCGAGATGCCGGTACGGGCCATCGCCACCTGCACCGAGCTGATGCCGGGAACCAGCTTGACGTGATCGGCGCGGCGGCGCACCCGCGCCAGCAGCTCGCGGGCCGATACGTTCAGGTCGCCCCAGCAGCAGACGACGCAGCGCTTGCCTTCCTTGACCTGCTTCTCCGCGTATTCCAGGACTTCCTCCTGGTCGCGGTAGGTCATGGGGCGCACCTCGCCGTGTTCCAGCCAGGGCCGCACCACGTTCAGGACAGTGGCGAAACCCAGCACCAGGTCGGCGTTCAGCAACGCTTCGCGCCCTTGCAGCGTGAGCATATTGGAATCGCCGGGGCCAACGGCCACCACGGTTATCGAACTGCTGTTGTTGCCGGAATCAGAAATGGGGGTCAACCTCAGACAACCGGGCCCCAAGCCCGGCGGTATAGGCACAAAAAAATCCCTGGCTCTACTTCTGCCAGGGATTTGCAAGGTTCCGGGATTGGCGAATAACGCCAAAGGGCCTGTCTGTTTAGCGCAGAACGTAGAGCACCTCCACCCGGGCAGGTTTCCTGACTTGCGGGCACCCCGATAGCTTCGGGAACCCGTTCACAGTGGCGCAACCGTGGCGGAATCACACCGCCTTCCCCTGAGATGCCGAGAACGGCGCACCGGGCGGGCCATATCGGTTGTTAAAGTGAAGCCACAACGGGCATCACGGCAAGGAGTATAGGTTGCGCACCTACGCTTGTCAACCGGAATGAAGGGTCTGTGTTGTACGGTCACTCGCGCGGTTGACAACCCCGGAATGCGTTGTTAGTATCGGCGCATACTAAAGGTCAACCAGCCCGGCGCGCCCGATAAGCGGGCGTGAACAGGGAAAGCGGTGAGAATCCGCTGCGGAGGCGCCACTGTAACCGGTTAGCCGCCCGCTGAGGCCACTGTCCTTGACGGATGGGAAGGCGCGGGAAAGGCGATGAGCCGGGAGCCAGGAGACCTGCCGGGCTGAGCTGAGCGGTCGCTCTTCGTCCAGGGAGTGCTCAGGTCCGGCCATGCCCCAGGATGGGAGCAGGTCAGGCGATACAGTCCCTGCTGTTGCGAAGACGGCAGGGATTTTCTGTTGCATACAGCAAAATCCGGGGCGCCGAACCTGCGCTCCGGCGAGGAAAGGCCATTTACTGACAGGCTGTTAGTGCGGCTCTACTTGGGCTGGCTCCGGCGCAACCCGGCGTTGAGCGGTTCCCCTGTGCTGCTGAGGCTGGCCGGGGGAGCCTTCCCGCTGTTTGCGGTGGGGATGGTCCTGGTCATCATCGCCGCCGCCCTTGGCCCGTACACTATCCCCTTTTCCCACACCGTCGACATCCTGCTGGAGCAGATCGGCATCGGACAGTCCGCCGCCCCGGACACCGAACAGGCCATAGTCGCGTCCATCAGGCTGCCCCGCATCGCACTGGCGCTGACCGTGGGCGCCGCTCTTGGCGTTGCTGGGGCGGTGATGCAGGGCCTGTTCCGCAACCCGATGGCCGACCCGGGCATCATCGGCGTGTCCACTGGCGGGGCGCTGGGGGCGGTCATCGCCATCGCCACCGGAGCGCAGGCGGCTTTCGCCCTCGCGCTGCCGGCGATGTCTTTCGCCGGTGCCACCGGCGCGTTGGTTCTGGTGTTTGCCGTGGCCTCTGTCGGCGGGCGTTTCTCCATGTCGGCGCTGCTGCTGTCTGGCGTGGCTATCAGCGCCTTTATTGCGGCCATCATCTCGGCGATCATCCTGTTCACCGAGAACCTGGAGGCGCAGCGGGATATGCTCTTCTGGCTGGCCGGGGGGCTGGACGCCTCGCGGTGGAGTGATGTGCGCCTCTCGCTGCCCTTCGTGCTATTCGGCGTGGCGGTGGCCGTGTTCATGGCCCGCGACCTGAACCTGCTGATGGTCAGCGAGGACGAGGCCCGCGCCTTGGGAGTGCGCGTCGGGCTGACCCGCAACTCGCTGCTGCTGGCGGCCTCCCTGATTACGGGAACTGCGGTGGCCTTCTCCGGCACCATCGCCTTCGTTGGCCTCATCGTACCCCACGCGCTGCGGCTGGTGACCGGGGCCGACCATCGCGTTCTTGTCCCCCTCAGCGCCATTGGCGGCGGGGTGTTCATGCTGGCCGCCGACACCCTTGCCCGGCTGGTCATATCCCCAGCCGAGGTCAGCGTGGGAATCATCACCGCCCTGGTGGGCGCGCCCTTCTTCCTGATGCTGCTGGCCCGTAACAAGGCGAGGGCCTCGATGCTGTGAATCCGAAATTAACATGGATGGACAGGATGAACAGGATTGGACTTGCCTTGAACTACGTAAGTCCTAACCCTGATTCAAACAGGAGAATTAACGAGGGATGACTATAAAAGCACACCTCAGATACCTGACCGTAATAGTTGCCATCATGGCAGTGGCGGCCTTCGCGCTCGCAGCCTGCGGAAGCGCAGACCAGCCCACCGAGCCGCCCGCTCCCGCCGCCGCCATCGCGCCGACAGTGGCGCCAGAACCCACGGCCACACCGCAGCCCACAGAGGAACCTCCAGCGCCCACTGCCGCCGCGTCGCAACCCACGAACACACCCGAACCGACGGCGACAGCCCGGCCTGCGCCTACGGTGGCTCCTACTGCTGCGCCGCAGCCCACAAACACCCCGAATCCAACGGCGACTCCGGCGCCGACGGAGGTTCCCTACCCGGCGGTGCCCGGTATAGTGGATCCGTCCAACCACGGCTGGCCGCGGGAGGTGGAAACATCCGAGGGCAAGATTACGCTGGAAGGCCCGCCCCAGCGCATACTGACCTACTCCCTGGGCCACGACGAGATGGCGCTGGCGCTGGTGCCGCCCGAAAGAATCGCCGCCCTAGGCAAGTTTACCGGCAACCCGTCCTATTCCAACGTGGCCGAGCTGGCGGCGCAATTCCCGGTCTACGAAAAGGGCGCGGAGAACGTGCTGGCGGAAAACCCCGACATATTCATCGTTTCCAGGTCCACCAAAGCGGACATCGTGGAGTTGGTGAAAGAGGCCGGGGTTCCCGTAGCCCGCCCCGATTTGGAGGACGCAGCAGAAGGGCACATCTCCCAGATTCTGCTGATGGGATATATGCTGGGGGCCGAGGAGCGGGCGCTGGAGCTGGTGGCGGAAATCGGCGAGCGGCTGGAGGCCGTCGCCAGCCGGGTGCCGCCCCCGGGCGACTCCTCGCGCCCGTCGGTGATTTCCATTACCCGCTGGAGTGACTCCATCAGCATATCCGGCGGCGGCACCACGGGCAGCGACATCATAGCAGCCGCCGGGGGCGTCAACGCCGCCGCCCGCGACGGCATAGACGGGTTCCAGAAAATCAGCGTGGAGTCCATCCTGGCGATGAACCCGGATTTCATCCTGATACCCCAGGACGGCGAGGGCGCCGTCAAGCTGCGCGACGACCTGATGAACGACCCGGTGCTGGCAACCGTTCCATCGGTGGTCAACGAGCAGATTCACATAGTCCACCCGCCCAACTACATCGTGCTTTCCCATTGGACCGTCCGGGGCGTGGAGCGAACCGCTGAAATCCTGTTCCCCGACCGTTTCACCGACGTAGAGTTCACCGACTTCGAGCCGTACACCGGAGAGTAAGGCGATGGCTGTAGGGATACGCCCTCACCCCCGCATCAAGCGCGGAGCAGGCTCTAACCCTCTCCCGGAGGGAGAGGGGATTACGGGAATGACCGCAACAGATGTGTCGGTGACACTGGGCGGAAACCCGGTGCTGAGGGGCGTGTCATTCGAGGCCCGACCCGGCGAAGTCGCCGGGCTCATCGGGCCCAACGGAGCGGGCAAGAGCACGCTGCTGCGGGCGCTGGCCGGGCTTTTACGCCCGGACTCTGGGGGGGTGCATCTGGCGGACAC
Organism: Dehalococcoidia bacterium; assembly: GCA_965204865.1. Taxonomy (GTDB): domain Bacteria; phylum Chloroflexota; class Dehalococcoidia; order Lucifugimonadales; family UBA3495; genus VXOI01. Next base: position 166,613 of record OZ242027.1, read on the forward strand.
GCCGCTGAAAAGCCTGAACGCCGGCGAGCGGGCGCGGCGTATCGCCTTTATGCCGCAGCACGACGCCATGCACCCGTTTACCGCGCTGGAAACGGTGCTGATGGGACGGTACGCCCACTTGGGCCGGTTCGAGCTGGAGGGCCGGGAAGACCGCCGGATTGCGCGGGAAGCCATGACCCGCACCGACACGGCGCAGTTCGAGGGCCGCCAACTGGACCGGCTGTCCGGCGGGGAACGCCAGCGAGTCATTCTCGCCCGCGCACTGGCCCAGCAGGCCGGAATCATACTGCTGGACGAGCCTTCGGCCAGCCTCGACCTGCGCCACCGGCTCTCGATGATGGAGACCCTGCGGGCCGAGGTGGTCAGCCGCAACGTCGCGGTGGTCGTCGCCCTGCACGACGTATCCCTGGCAGGCCGCTACTGCGACCGTCTGACTCTGCTGTCGGAGGGCATCATCGCAGCAGAGGGCAGTCCCGCCGACGTGCTGACCCCCGGCAACCTGCGCAGCGTGTTCGGCGTCGAGACGACGGTGCAGGTGGACCCGGCAACCAGCAGCCCCCAGGTCTGGCTCATCGGTCCCTCGCAGTGACTATTTTCACCGTCATTCCCGCTTTTGTGGGAATGACCCCGTATCCCGTATAAGGTGGAGGTTCAGCTTATGACTGCCAGCCCAATCACCTTAGCCCAAGCAATAGAACGGATAGGCCCGGCGGACTCTGAGGCTATGACACGTGCCGAGGCCAGGCAACAGAACCTGACCAAGCCGCCGGGCAGCCTGGGGCGGCTGGAAGAGGTGTCCATCCGGCTGGCTGGCATATTCGGCACCGAGCGCCCATCCATCGGCGGCAAGGCCGTCATCATTGCCGCCGGAGACCACGGCGTGGTGGCGCAGGGCGTCACGGGCTATCCCCAGGAAGTCACCGCCCAGATGGTGCTGAACTTCCTCGCTGGCGGCGCGGCCATCAGCGTCATGTCCCGGTACCTGGGAATACGGCAGGTCATCGTGGACGCGGGTGTGGCCGCCGACCTGCCCGACAACCCGGAACTCCGCTCGCTGAAGATAGGGCGCGGCACAGAGGACATCAGCCAGGGCCCAGCCATGTCCCGGGAGCAGGCCATCCGGTGCCTGGAGTCGGGAATCAATCTGGCCGTCGAGGCCACCGAGTCCGGCGTTGACCTGCTGGCGACGGGGGATATGGGCATCGGCAACACCACGGCGTCCAGCGCCATAACAGCCGCTGTTACGGGCTGCCCGCCTGAAGAGACCACCGGCGAGGGCACCGGACGCACTCCGGAAGAGATGAAGCACAAGATTGGCGTGGTGCGTACCGCGCTGGAAGTCAACGCTCCCGACGGCAACGATGGTCTGGAACTGCTTGCAAAGGTTGGCGGGTTCGAGATTGGGGTGCTGGCCGGGGTAATCCTGGGCGCGGCGATGATGCGCAAGCCGGTGATAGTGGACGGCTTTATATCCGGCGCGGCGGCGCTGGTCGCCAATGCCGTATGCCCCGCAGCCCGCGACTATATGCTCCCGTCTCACGTCTCGGCGGAGCGGGGGCACCGGGCCGCGCTGTCCGGCCTAGGGCTGACGCCGCTGCTGGACTTGGGGATGCGTCTGGGCGAAGGCACCGGCGCGGCGCTGGCAATACCCATCGTCGAAGCCGCCGCCGCGACCCTGTCCGAGATGGCAACCTTCGCCGAGGCAGGGGTGTCCGACCGCGAACCCGACGACGGGGCAACTGCGTGAACGGCCTGCGCTCAGCCCTAGGGTTTCTCACGATACTGCCGGTAGCGCCGCGCGAGGCCGGCGGACTGGCGACAGCTCGCGGCTGGTTCCCGATAGCCGGGCTGCTGCTGGGGGTGATTCTGGCAGCCGCAGACCTGTTGATGCACTGGGGCTACCCACTATTAACCGATGTTTACCGCCCCTTCCCACCGTTGCTGTCGGCGGCGATTCTGGCGATGCTGCTGGTGGCATTGACCCGTGCGTTACACCTGGACGGGTTTATGGACTGTTGCGACGCGCTGCTGGGCGGCTTCACCCAGGAGCGGCGGCTGGAAATCCTGCGCGACTCTCACGTGGGGGCCTTTGCCGTTACCGGAGTGGTTAGCCTGCTGCTCATCAAGGTTGCTGCTATCATGGCATTGCCGCCGTCGGGCCGGATTTGGGTGCTGCTGGTCTTTCCCTGCCTCTCCCGCTGGGGAATGCTGCTCCTGCTGGAGCTGTTTCCCTATGTGAGAAGAGACGGCATCGGCGTCCCCTTCCTGCCACAAGGCGGCAGGTGGCAGTTGCTGGCGGGACTGGCCGTAACCGTAATCGCCACCCTCGCCCTGACGGGATTGGGAGGACTGGCGCTGCTGGCCGTTGCCACCGCCATCGCGCTGGGCTTGGGCGCATGGGCGTCGAAGCTGCTGGGCGGCGTCACCGGAGATGTTTATGGCGCAGCCAACGAGTCAGCCGAGGCGACTGTTCTGGTGCTGGCGGCGATATTGGCCTTCGCGGTTTCGGAAAGTTTCCTGGAGCCAATCCACCGACTGTATTGGTGGTGATGACGGCGCGTAATGGAATGGCGAGTATGGCCCGGAGAGTGGTATCTTGACGCAGGCGCGCTGCTGCTGGCGCTGGCGCTGGACCTGGCGCTACGGGAGTTGCCCAGCGCCATCCATCCCGTGGTGTGGATGGGCAAGCTGGTCTCGCTGCTGGAGCGCATCGGCCCCTCTGCCGAGTCGAGAAAGGAGTCGCTTGTTTGGGGCGCGTGTATGGCAGTATTCGTTCCCGCGCTGGCCGGAGGGCTGGCCTGGCTGGCGGCCAACGGGCTGCGGGAACTGGGGCCGATACCGTATCTTGTAGGAGTGGCGGTACTGCTCAGCACCACCTTTGCAGTCAAGGGACTGGCGCAGGCTGCGAAGACGGTTCAGGACGCTATGGACGAGGGAAGCATAGGCGAGGCCAGGTATGAGTTGAGAAGCCTGGTCAGCCGAGACGCCACGGCTCTCAATCAATCCCTTGCCTCGGCGGCAGCCATAGAATCAGTGGCCGAGAACACTACCGACAGCTACATCGGCCCCTGGCTGGCGTTCGCCCTGCTGGGACTGCCCGGCGCGTTCGCCTTCCGCGCCGTGAACACGCTGGACAGCATGATAGGCTACCGGGGAAGGTACGAATACTTGGGCAAGGCATCGGCAAAGCTGGACGATGTGATGAACCTGATTCCGGCGCGCATCAGCGCGGCACTGATGGTCGCAGCGGGAGCCCTGTGCCGCCTGCCCGCAGGCCGGGGATGGCGCTGGGCCTTTACGGGGCGCCGGCTGACCGCCAGTCCCAACGCTGGCTGGACCATCGGAGCGATGTCCGGTTTGCTTGGTGTCGCATTGGAAAAGGCGGGGCATTACCGTATCGGCGACGGCCTGCGGAACCCCGGCCCCGCGCATATCGGCACATCCATCCGAGTGGCCTGCGCCGTCGCCGCCTTCGGCATTCCGGTAGCGGTTGGAGTGCTGGCCCTGCGCGGACTGGCGGCGGGTTGATATATGGCGGATACCGCAGACAGGCGACACCTCCACCCTAATCCTCTCCCTGAGGGAGAGGGAACTTTCACGGAGGGCAGACCCGTACACGGCGGCCTCAACGTGGCCGAACTGGAGTCCCTTGGCCTGGGCACCGAGGAGGTCATAGACTTCAGCGCTAGCATCAACCCCCTCGGTCCCTCGTCACGAGTGCTGGAGGCCGTGCAGAGTGTGAACCTGGACGCCTACCCCGACCCGGAATGCCTGAGGCTACGGGAGGCCATAGGCGGCGTGCTGAACGTGGAGCCGGGCCGGATTCTGCCCGGTAACGGTTCCACCGAGCTTATCCACCTGCTGGCCCGTGCGTATATCGGCCCCAAGGACACCGCCCTCATCTTCGCGCCCACCTTCGGGGAGTATGCGGCAGCCTGTCGTATCCAGGGTGTGGCGCCGGTTACAGTGCTCCCTCCAAACTACGAGATTGCGGAGCGGCCGTTTCATTGGGACTTGCCGGGCGCCCTGGAAAGCATTGCCGTCCTTCGCCCGTCGGTAGTGTTCCTCTGCAACCCCAACAATCCCACCGGGGTCTACCTGGGGCAGGACGAAGTGGCAAGCATCGCCGGGGCTTTGCAGGGCGCCGGACTGCTGGTCTTGGACGAAGCCTACGTCTCTTTCGTAGAAGAGTCATGGGACTCGACGCCGCTGCTGTCGCTGGGCAACGTCGCGCTGTTGCGCTCGATGACCAAGGACTACGCCCTGACCGGCCTGCGGCTTGGCTATATGCTGGCTTCGGAGGAAATCTTCAAGCGGGTAAGGAGCTTCCAGTACAGTTGGAGCGTCAACTCCCCGGCCCAGGCCGCCGGAATCGCGGCCATCGCCGACCCCGAGCAGGTCGAGAAGGGCCGGGAGGCAGTGCGCGAAGGCAAGGAGTACCTGTTGAAGACGGCCCGCTCTCTAGGCTTGGAGTGGGCCCCGTCCGCCGCCAACTTCCTGCTGCTGCGGACGGGCCACGCCGCTGAACTTCGGCGGCAACTGCTGACGCGGCACAAGGTCTGCGTCCGCGACTGCGCCTCCTTCGGCCTGCCGGAGTACATCCGAATCGGGGTGCGGACTATGGAGGACAACCGCAGGCTGGCCGATGCCCTGAAACAGGTTCTCTCAGACTTTCACCCCCATCCTAACCTTCCCCGGTCAAGGGAGAAGGGACTTTGAGGGAAGCCTTGTCTAAGGAGTTGATATTGGTCCTGGGCGGCGCCCGTTCCGGGAAGAGCGCCTTCGCCGAGCGGATGGCCGCCCTTCGACAAGCCCAAGAGGGTGGGCGGGTGCTGTATATAGCCACCGCCGAGGCCCTCGACGCTGACATGGAACGGCGCATCGCCAACCACCGCCGGCAGCGTCCGCCCGAATGGGACACGCTGGAAGAGCCCCTCAAGCTACCCGATGTTCTTCCGTCGGCCCTGGACGGCTACGACACCTGCCTGCTGGACTGCCTGACGCTGTGGGTCAGCAACCTGCTGTTGAGCATGGAGGACAACCCTAACGCCGAGCAGGAAATCCTGTCGGCGGCCCACCAGCTTATGGAAGCTCACGAGCAGTCACCGGCAACCTGGATAGTGGTAAGCAACGAGGTGGGGCTGAGCGTCGTGCCTTCGACGCGCCTGGGAGCTGTGTACCGGGACGCGCTGGGCCGGGTAAACCAGGCGGTGGCTGCCCGGGCCGACAAGGTGTACTTCATGGTCGCCGGGCTGGCGCTGGAAATGAAGTCCCTCGGCCCGCTTCCGTACACCAGCCCGGAATGGCGCTAAGAGTGATGTCTGCGTCCTCCCATCCAAGTCATCCTGAGTCTGTCAAAGGAGGCAGGGCGTCGGCCATCGCGCCGGGAACCTGCGGCGAACTGGCCCAAGGAATGCTCGACGGCATCCTTTGCATGGTGACTTGCCCCATAGACTTGTACAGTGTGGCAACGGTGGAGCTTTGGCCCGGCCCCACCGTCATTCCTGCGAAAGCGGGAATCCACGGCCCGGCGGACTCCTCCAAGGCTTGCCGGGCCGTGCGGGCAACGCTGGATTTCTTCGGCGCAGCGGGCATGGATGCACATCTGTCACTGTATTCCTGCCTGCCGCGCGGCAAAGGCATGGCCAGCAGCACCGCTGACGTATCGGCGGCCGTTGTCGCCACGGCTGCGGCGGTGGGGCGCCAGCTCTCCCCGGAGCAAATCGCAGAAATTGCTCTGGGAGTCGAGCCCAGCGACGGCGTGATGTTCCCCCATGTCGCCGTCTTTGACCATCGCGAGGGCAGAATCGCCAGAACTCTGGGCCAGCCGCCGCCCATGCGTGTGTTGATACTGGACTTCGGAGGCAGCGTGGACACCCTGGAGTTCAACCAAGCCGACCGGGATGATGTCCTCAAGCTGCTGGCGCCGGAAATGGCGGAATCGGTGGCTCTAATAGAAGACGGCATCCTGCGCAGCGACCCGCTACGCATCGGGAGGGGCGCAACAGTGAGCGCCCAGGCCAACCAGAAGGTCTTGTTCAATCCCCATATGGAGCCGGCCCTGGAACTGTCGCGAGAGGTGGGGGCAGTTGGCGTGAACGTGGCCCACAGCGGCACCGTTATCGGAATGCTGTTCCGCGATGACGCCGCGCTTGTGGAAAGGGCCGCTGACACCGCTCGTCAGCAGCTTCCGGGGCTGGAATCGGCACTGCACCGTCGTATAGTCAGCGGAGGCGTGAAACGAGGATAGCGGGCCCGGGCTACTCGAAAATCTCAGACAGCGGTAGTGAGAACCCTGGTAGAAGTTCCTCGCCGGTATTCACGTCGTCGCCAGTGTAGGTTACGGTGGTACCATCAGCCCGGTGGACTACCACGCGGCGGGTTGCCCGCGAGTGGAGGAATAGATGACCCACACCCGTTGCGAACCGGCGGCCAAGTATTCACGAACCTTGCGTGCTATCTCAGCGGCGGTATTAGAGGGGGCAAAGTCGTCAGTCGTTCAGTTCCCAGCACAGTGCTGAGTATTCGGCGAGATGAGCACCACGCCAGCAGAGGGTGTCGGGAGAGACATCTATGGGAACGTCGAGGCGGAGGGTGGCCAGTTGGCGGTAGCGCGACACATTATCGTATTCACGCGACAGTATGGCTTGCAGAGCCGCCGCCCCCCGCGCCGGAATGTCTCATGGGGTATTGGTGAGGATGTTTCCAAATGACCTTAGTGCCCACAGTGCGGCGGCTGATGCCTAGGCCCTGCGGGATAGGCCGGGAATGCCGTCGGCCCGCCCCGACCCGCCGACGCTGGAGACGCCGGACGAAGCCTCCACGGTCGTGACCTGGACCGCCCCCGACGCCCACGGCGAGGACATAGACGAGTACGAGTTGCAATACCGCACCCTGGGCAGCACTGACGCGTGGACCACCGAGTCCATCACAACCTTTGAACCCCTGGCCTACACCATCACCAGTGAGGGCAGCTACGAGACCCGGGCGCGGGCCCACAGCATCGAGGGCTGGAGCCAGTGGTCGGACATCAGCGGGCAGAACCGCAGGCCCGAGTTCCCCGAGGAGGAGCCGGAACCAGAGCCGGAACCGGACCCCGAAATCCCGGACTGGGAGGTACCGGACCTGGGCCCCAACCCGCGCCCCGACCCGCAGCCGCCCGTTATGGGCCCCCGGGCTATGACGATTTAGACCTGCCCGGAGCGGACCTCTCGGTGCCGGAAAACTCGCCGAAAGGCACCAGCGTCGGCGACCCGGTGACGGCCACGGACCCGGACCCGGACCCGGACGGCGACACGCTGGAGTATCGCCTGACCGGCGATGACGAGTTCACCATTGACTTGGCCAGCGGCCAGATAAGCGTGGCTCCAGGCGCCGTGCTGGACTTCGAGAGCGGCAACATCCTGTTCATCGTTACCGTGGAGGTTAGCGATAAGGAAGGACGCCAACGGCAACGCGGAGACCGAGTTCGTGGCGGACGCCAGCAAGGCGCTGACCATCGGCGTCACCGACGTGGACGAGCCGCCGGAACAGCCCGACCCGCCGGAGGTGGCCCGGGCCACGGTAAACCCCAGGACCGAGGAGCCGGGCAACTGGCTGCACGTAACCTGGACGGAACCGGCCAACCCCGGCCCGCCCATCACTGGCTACCGGCTGCATTACCTGCAACTGGACCAGGAACCGGTGCCGGAGTTTGGTCTCCACAAGTCGCCCAGCACGGAAACCGAGACGTTCATTGAGGGCGTGGTAGCCGACGGCAACTACGAGGTGCGGGTTCGGGCCGTCAACCACGAGGGCGCCAGCCTCCGGTCGGAACCCGGCTCAATCCCTACTCCCTTGCAAAGTCCGGCGCCCAACCCGGTGGTCCCTGACCCCATCGTCCCCGACCCGGTGAACCCCGATCCGGTGGACAACGACCCCGAAGGGAACAACAATGGCGGGAACGGCGGCGACGGGAACGGCGGCGACGGCCAGGTAAGGAACTCCTTGGGTCCGGAAGGCCCGGCGTCACCCGGGGAAAACGGAAACGCGATAGACGTTCTGCTTTCCGGCCCAACGTGAATGCAGGAAAGCGCCTCTTCGTCCAATGCCGGTCCCATGCTGGACCCGGCGCCGGAACCCACGGAGAGGCCGGTTCCTCCGGAAACATCCGGGCCGCGCATTGTGCGCGCTGCGGTGCTGACGCCCGAACCGGTCCCTCCCCAGCAACCGGCGGGCGACCGGGACGACGAGTCCGGCATACCCTGGAACAGCGCCATTTCCGCGCTGTGGTCCTTGCTGTTCCTGCTCTTGCTGTACGTGGCGAGGAAGGAGCAGCGTCGCCGACTGCTCAGCGGCCAGTTCTCGAGGTTATCAAGAGACTAGGCCAAGCGGACTAATGCCAGGGCTGTGGTCTTTGCCATTGCCCTGGCGTTTCATTCCTCAAGTCGTGTACTTCCTGATTAGACCACCCGAAGCGAAACTCCGCCGTCATCATCAGCGACGACGACGATTTGGTGGCACTGCATCCTTTTCGTGGCGTTGCCATCCTCACTCCGCAGGATTTTGTAACGCAACAGACCAATCAGGTGTAGTCGGTCTGCGAATGCTGTGACCAATTCAGGGCCGCCGAGAAGGATTACCTCGGCGGCCCTTTTTTGTTAGCAGCACTTGAGCAAAGGTGAGGCTGCTAACCGCCCGGCGTCCACTGGTACACTCGCGCCAGCGTCCCGCCCATCAGGGTAGCGCGGTCGGAGTCGGTGAGGCGGTCGGTTACGCGGAAGGACTCCACGCCCTGTTCGTAGGTCAGCAGACGCACCGCCCGCGTCCAGTCGGTGCCCCAGAGGCAGCGGTCGAGGCCGTAGGCGTCGAAGATGCGGCCGAGGGGCTCCCAGATGTCGGGGTAGGGGAAGGGCTGGTGGGAGAGGGTGCAGGCCCCGGAAATCTTGATGACCACGTTGTCCAGTTCCGCCGCGGCCAGGACGTTGGGCAGGTCGGCGAAGGGTTCGGCGGGCGGCGGCGGCACGAAGGGCTGGGCCAGGCCGACGTGGTCGATGATGACCGAGGTGTCGGGGTTGCGGCGGGCCAGCTCGGTGAGCAGCGGCAGCTTGCCGGCGGCCATGACGTTGACCGGCACGCCGGCCCGGGCGCAGGCGGCGAAGATGGCGTTCAGGCCGGGGTGGTCGGCCTCGTAGTCGGTGTTGGCCAGCATCACGCGGCAGCCCACGACGCCGGGGGTGCCGGTCCACTGGGCAACGTCGTCACCTATTGACTCGGAGTTGGGGTCGAAGGGGCGGACCAGGCCGAACTTGTTGGGGTGCTGGTCGTATACTCCGAGGATGTAGCTGGGGTCGTAGCCGTAGAGGGAGAAGGGCGAGATGAGGATTGCGCCGTCAACGCCGACGGCGTTCATGGCCGCCACCATGTCGTCGCCGGTGACCTCGTCGGGGCCTTCGAGGTGGTTACGCCAGGGGCGCTCGGGAGTGTTGGCGGCGTAGCAGTGGACCTGGCAGTCGATGGTCTGGGGTTGTGTTGCCATCGTTGTTCTCCTTGTGTTGGTTTTTGCCGCTGTGGTTGAAAGAAAATGAGGAGGGGTGAAGGTAAATTCCTTCGCAGAGGACGCCGGTTTAGTAGAGTATGAGGTGGGTGGGAACCAGCCGCTGGTGAAGCGGGTCCACCGCCAGAGCCAGACCCTCTAGGGTGTATGCGCCCAAGAGAGGTGGAGCGTCGTCTTCGCTGAAGACCACGATGGTTGTCACGCTCTCGTCATCTATGGTTACTCGAGCCTCTCCGTAGTCCATCCAGACGCGCTGCCCGTCGGCCAGCAGAAATAGGCGTTGGCCCAGTGGCTCAATTCCCAATTGGCGTAACAGGCGGGCGGGAATCGTGGTGTATGCGGCGCCAGTATCGACCGTGGCATCAATATCCATAGACTGCTGGCCGTCAATGGCGGAAAGCCGAAGAGAATGGTTGAAGATTCCCATATCAGAAAGCCTTTCTCCACGCACTGTACTTGCAATTCTAGCCTATTGCCCGCTGCGTCGGCAAAGGCGAGTCCATTCAAGATGCGGTTTGCCTAGTCCACGCTGTCGCGGGCGGTGCGGCGGGTGGGGGTGTCGGCGATGTAGCCGGAGAGGTTGAGGGCGCTGTGGATTAGGCCGATGTGAGAGTAGGCCTGGGGGAAGTTGCCTAGCTGCCGCTGGATGGACTTGTCGTACATCTCGGCGAAGAGGCCCAGGTGGTTGCCCTGGGTGGTGATGACCTCGTGGAAGTAGTCGAAGGCGCGGTCGTGCTGGCCGGTGTATATGAGGTTGCCGATGAGCCAGAAGCTGAGCAGGGTGAAGGCGCCCTCGGGTTGACCGTCCAAGCCGTCGTCGGTCTCGTCGGGCAGGTAGCGCCAGACCAGGGGGCCGTCGGCCAGCTCGCGCTCGATGGCGTCCACGTTCTGGCGGATGCGAGGGTGGTCGCGGGGCACGATGCCCATGAAGGGTATGGCCAGGTTGGAGGCGTCGAGAGCGTCGCTGCCGTAGCGCTGACGGAAGGCCCGCTTGGTGGGGCTCCATCCTTCGTCGAGGATTTCGGTCTTGATGGTGTCGGCGGCCAGGGACCAGCGGCGGTAGAGGTTGCGGTGCATGGTTGCGGCGGCGATGTAGGCGGCATAGTCCAGGGCGGCCCAGCACATCACTTTTGAGTAGACGAAATGCTGCTGCTCTCCGCGCACTTCCCAGACGCCGCGGTCCTTGCGCTGCCAGTTCTTCATCACCGTTTCGGCCAACTGTTCCACCAAATCCCAGGCTTCTTCGGGTATGCTCCCGTAGAGCAGCAACAGGGAATGAATGGAGATGATGACCTCGCCGAAAACGTCCAGTTGCATATGCTCGGCGGCGGCGTTGCCGATGCGGACGGGGCGGGAGTCCTCGTAGCCGCTGAGGTGGTCGAGAGTGTATTCCCTGAGGGAAGAATCGGGGCTGATGCCGTAGACGATGCGGGTATCACGGCGGTGCAACTGGCACTGCTCCAGCAGCCAGTGGATGTAGCGGTCGGCGCCGTAGACGTCGCCCAAGCGGTAGAGGATGTCCACGGTGAAGGCGGCGTCGCGCAGCCAGGAGAAGCGGTAGTCCCAGTTGCGGGAGCCGCCGATGGTCTCCGGCAGGCTGGTGGTGGGGGCGGCGACGATGGCCCCGGTCTTGGGGTACATCATCAGGTGCAGGACCAGGAAGGAACGGACCACCTGGTCGCGCCATAGTCCTTCGTAGTTCATGCGCTCCACCAAGCCCTTCCAGAAGCGGGTTGTCTGGGCCAGCTTGCGGGCAGTCTGGCGCCGCTCAAGGCTGGTGGGGCGGCCGCTGCCGTAGGCCAGGACGAAGGTGGCAGTCTCACCTTGGGCGAGGATGAAAGTGGCAGAGACACCCTCCCGGTGGACAGGCAAGGGGATGCTGGCGAGGAGGGTCATGGTCTGGCCTCCGCCGCGCACCTGCACCGCCGCGCCGGCGGAGTCGCAGCGCAACGGGCGGAAGTCGGGGACGGCGAGGGCGTAGTCGTGCCTGGGCCGGAAGTCGCAGCGCAACTCGACCAGGCCGGAGATACAGGTGACGATGCGGTGGATTTCGTGGGGCGGGTCGGGCGGTGGGGTGTCGGGGTTGCCGTCGTTGTCGCCGGTCAGGGGCATGAAGTCGGTGATGGAAACTTCCCCGGTTGGGCCGGTAAAGGTGGTCTCTAGGATGTTGGTGTCGGGGAGGTACTGCTGGCGGGACTGGAAGCCGGGGTCGGCGGGGTTGATGCGGAAGTGGCCTCCGGCCTTCCCGTCAAGGATGGAGCCGAAGACGCTGGGGGAGTCGAAGCGAGGGAAGCAACACCAGTCCACGGAGCCGTCGGTTCCGACAAGCGCCGCCGATGACATATCGCCTATCAGTCCATACTGGTACAAAACGGATACGAATTCCAACACAAATAGTGGGCAAGGGCGAGTGTAGCACCGGGGCGCGGCGGGATGCAATGTGGGAGGGGGCAGCGCAACGGTTCAACACAGAGGAAGGACGCAGAATACACGCCGGAAGCACCGGGCGGCGTGTTACCATTAGGATAAACAGTACAGGTGAAACTTCGAGCAAGAGGGACACCATGAAAGACATAGACGGCGAAATCCTTGACCCCCCAAGCCTTAGGGCCTATGCAGAGATGAGAGACGAACTGCGGCGTAAATACCTTGGGCAATGGGTCATCATCAACGGCTCGCAACTGGCGGGAGGAGGATATGATTCCTCTCGGTCCGCCTACGCCGCGGCTAGGGAAATGGGTCTGGACCCGCGGGATCGGGACTGCCTGATCATGCGAATTGTCGGGTACGACACTACTATCCTGTCCCACGGCGGGTAGTATGGTCCAATACTACGTTCCGCCCGAATCGCTGTTGAGGTGGGGGCCTTATATCCCGGTGATCGTGGCGGGAGTAGAAGGGGTGGCCTTGCTGGATACCGGAGCATACGCATCGGCTATTGACATCAGCCTTGCCTTGGATCTGCAACTGCCCTCGCGCGGCACTCACGAAGCCATCGGAGCTACTGGCGCCGACGAATACCCGCGATTCGACGCCGCCCTGGAAATTCCGTTACTGGAAACTACGGTTGCGCCACCGCTGCGCGGCCTGCCTCTCCAGATTCTGGAACATCCTTGGATCGCTGTCATCGGCCGCGACGTGCTGTGCCAGTTCGAGCTGCTGATTAACGGCAGAACCGGCTTGATCCGGCTGGAACGGGTATAGACACCCATTGAGCATAGCTACGCTTCAACTGCCCGTTCCGGCTGGCAAGCTGTATACTAGGCCCGGTTCCACCACCAATACACGCAGGCGCCAACACACGCAGGAGAGTCAAGCCGATGCAGGAACTCAGGCCCGTAACCCCCGATGAGTTCGAGTCGTGGCTACGGGCCGAGTCGCGGGCCCACAGCAACCGGCTGGACCACGAGCCGGAGGAACTGCGTCCCCACTTCGACCTGGCGCGCTCCCTAGCGGTGTTTGAGGGGAGCAACATCATCGGCGGCTGCCAGGCGCACCGGCTGGAGATGTCCATTCCCGGCGGCGCGTCGGCGGTGGCCGGGGTAGCCAACGTCGCGGTGCAGCCGACGCACACGCGGCAGGGCGTCATGTCGCGGATGATGCGTCGTCAGATGAACGATATCCACGAGTGGGGCGAGCCGCTGGCGGCGCTGTTCGCCTCTGAGAGCGCGATATACGGGCGGTTCGGGTACGGCGTGGGAACGGTGCATGAGAGCTGGCAGATAGACCGCCACCACAACGCCTACGCCAGGAAGTTCGAGAGTCCAGGCCGCATCGTTTTCGTGGACCCGGACGATGTTACCGAAAAGCTGCCCGAGGTCTACCGGCGCAGCACGGCGGGCCGCCCCGGCGTATTCCCGAAGCCGCCGCACAAGTGGGAGGAGGAAGCGCGCTCGCCGGACGCCCACGAGCCGCAGCCGCGGGTGCGCGGGCGCGGGCGCGGCGGCCTGTTCTACGCGGCGTATGAGGAAGACGGCGGGATTGACGGGTACGCCATATACCGCTCGAACCGCCCCACCATCATGGTCACGGAGCTGATGGCGGCGACCAGGGAAGCCGCCGCCGCCCTGTGGCGGTTCTGCTTCGACCTGGACCTGATGAGCAACACCGAGGCCATCAAGCGCCCGCTGGACGACCCGCTGCCGTGGATGCTGCTGGACCCGCGCCGCTTGCAGCGCACGGTGCGCGACGGCGTGTGGCTGCGTGTGGTGGACGCCCGCGCCGCGCTGGAGCAGCGCAACTACGCCGACGCGGGCCGCCTGACGCTGGAAGTGCGCGACGACCTGTGCCCTTGGAACAACGGGCGGTTCGAGTTGGAAGGCGGGCCGGAGGGCGCGACTTGCCGAGCCACTGATTCGTCGGCGGACGTGACCGTCGCCATCTCGGGGCTGGCGTCGGCGTACCTGGGCACCGTGAGCTTCACTACGCTGGCCGGCGCGGGCCTGGCGGACGAGCATACGCCGGGGGCGCTACACCGGGCGGACCGGATGTTTGCCGTGCAGCACCAGCCTTGGACGCCGTTCAACTTCTAGGGAATAGTTCCAATCCCCTCTCCCTCTGGGAGAGGGTTGGGGTGAGGGCGTCCCCACGACGGACGAAACCCCGCGCCCTTCCCCAATCTCAGGACTAACGGCTGAAATCAGAAACCGTAGGCGTTCAGGGGTAGAGTTCGAGGATTCTGGCCTCCCGGTAGGCGAAGATTCGGCGGAGTTCCCCAGCCACATAGAGGCGGTTGACCAGAGCGCCTCCGGGAACTCGGTACGTAATATCGTCGGCGACTATTGTGCCCTCCGGTGTTTCCTCGAAGCTGTGCCGGTGTACCCAGTAGCGGTATGGCCCGCGTATCTGCGTGTCGGTGAACCCGAAGGGTGGGCGCCAATCCGAGATTTCGCTGTCCCATCTGTGGGGTATTCCCCGCACCCTTATGCGGTATTGTATGACGATTCCCTGCCGCATCTCGATGGGCAGCGGGGTCAGGATGGAGAAGTGCACCCACGGCGGGGTCAGCAGGTTCAGGGTCTCCGCCGTGGAGAAGAAGTCGAAGACCTCCGGAAGCGGGTAGCGCAACAGGATGCTGGAACTGAAGTGATAGTCCGGCATAGCAGGGTTTCACCCTAACCCTCTACCTTAAGGGAGAGAGAATGATGGGAGGGAGCTAATTTCGAGTCGCGCTCAGTGGAGCGAGGTGTTATACCGCTGCCACGGCCGGGTGTGCCAACTGCCGGGCGACGAAGCCCTTCATCAGCTCGATGGCCCGGTCGGATTCGGGGCTGGGGGTGTTGCCGAACTGGTGCGGCATTCCGGGGAACCACTCGACCTCCACATGGCCTCCGGCGGCGCGGTACGAGGCTTCGAATTTCTCGGGAATGAAGAGGGGGATGTTGTTGTCATTGGTACCCTGGATGATGATAACGGGGGGAAGCTCCACGGACTCGCCGCGGTCGAGCAATTCCTGGGGGTTCCCTTCGTGCATATTATCCGGGTTGCCGAAATAGGACTCGGTGGGGCCGATGAACCGTTCGTCATTGATTTCGATACCCCAGAGGTAGCGAGCGTAAGGGTCGAGGACGGACCAGCAGCAAAGCATGAATCGCAGGGATGCGTCCACATCCTCCCCTCCAGCGAGAGGCAGCGACGCATAACGGGGATTCCTGGGACGCATCCCGTTCAACACGATGGTATGACCGCCGCTGGAGCAGCCCAGGGCGCCCACCGACGCCGGGTCGATGTTCAACTGTGCGGCATGGGCCTTGGTCCAGCGGATGGCGTAGTTTACGTCGGCGACCTGGGCCGGATAGGGATGGTCTGGGGCCAGCCGGAAGTCCACGGCGACAACGACGATGCCGCTGGCTGCCAGGGCCGAGTTCATGTGAAGGTCGGCGGAACGGTCGTTCAGGAACCACCGGCCGCCATGTACGTCCACCAGGCCCGGGAAGGGGCCTTCGCCCTGGGGTCGGTATATTGTGGCCTCGAGGCGGATGTCGTCATGGTCGAGGTAGACGACATCGGTGGTTTCGACATCGAAGCGGGCTGCGGGGTTGTATGCAACGCTGGTCATGGTTGCTCCTAAAGGTGGAAGTGCGTGATACGAGGGAAGCCCGTTCATCCTTCGGCAGACTCAGGATAAACGGGCCTCGAAAGACTCGCGTAAGTAGTGGTTAGAGCAGGCCGCCCTGGTATACGGCGCTCTGCTTCTGGAAGACCTGTAGGCGCTGGCGGGCCACCTCGACCACGAAGACGCGACCTTCGTCGTCAACTTCCACCGCGATGGGCCCCTGGAAGGCTGCCTCGCGCTCTCCCAGATCGTTGGAAGCCAAGCGGCCCTTGACCGTGATGGGGTCTATGAGCACGCGCTCGCGCCCCCACTTGGACAGGGTGGCCTCGCCGTGGAGCTTGGTGATGAAGCTGCCGTCGGCGTCGAAGATCTGGAGACGGTCGTTCTTGTAGTCGGTGACGTAGATGATGCCATCCTTGTCAACGGCAACGCCGGTGGGGTGGTCGAACTCGCCGTCGCCGGAACCGGAGGAACCGAACTGCATCAGGAAGGCGCCGTCGGGGGCGAACTTCTGGATGCGGTCGTTGCGCCAGTCGGCCACGTACACATCGCCGTTGCGGTCTATCTCGATGCCCCAGGGGTAGCTGAACTGGCCGGGGCCATCGCCATGGGAGCCCCAACTGAACTGGAACTTGCCGTCCCTGGTGAACACCTGCACCCGGTGGTTGTAGCTGTCCACGAGGTAGAGGTTGTCGTCCTTGTCGAAGGCCAGGCCCGACGGCTTGTTTATCTCGCCGTCGCCGGAGCCGACGGTGCCCCACATATCGGTCCAGCCCTGGCCGGGCTTGTAGACGGAGACCCGCTGTAGCCACTCGTCGGACACGTAGGTATTGCCTTCGCTGTCCAGGGCCACGGAGGTGGGCCACATGAAGCTGCCGTTGGGGCAGGTGGCCGGGTCGGCCTCTTCCGGCGGAATCTTCTGGCCGTAGTCTTCGATGAACTCCTCGTCCACCGTGAATACGGTGACCCGCTTGCAGGGGAAGAAGGCAGGCGTCTCGGAGCCTCGGCTGAGGACATAGAGGCGGTTCTCCGGGTCGCGGGTGATGGCCACCGGCATGAAGAAGCCGTTGCCGCTGCGCACTTCCTGCCGCCCGATGGTGTGGCTGTACTGGAAAGTTATCGGGGAGATGGCAGTAACCATGATTACCTCCAACTGAAAATGCCCTCTCCCTTGAGGGAGAGGGTCAGGGTGAGGGTGGAGCTTTTCAGCGGGCAATCCGTTCATCCTGAGCTTGTCGAAGGATGAACGGATTGCTGCCCCTCACCCCGGCTCTCTCCAGGGAAGGGAGTTACCCGGGAAAGGTGCTACTACCTAATGAAGCCGAACTGCTCGTAGTTGGCTCCGAGGATGGCCCTGTCGTCCAGACCCATCCACTTGTCCAGCAGTTCCGCGTAGGTGCTGCGGAAGTCATTGTTCCAGCGGAGGTCGCCCTCGTCCAGCTTGGACGGCTCCAGCGACGGGTAGGTGCCGTAGGTGCCGCCCTTGACGCCGTCGCCCATGACGAAGGCCACGCTGCCCGAGCCGTGGTCGGTGCCGGAGCCGTTGTCCTGCACGCGGCGCCCGAACTCGGTGAACATGAGGATGACCACTTCCTCGGCGGCGTTGTGCTCCTTCAGGTCATCGTACAGGTCGACGGTGGCGGTGGTGACATCCTCCCACAGCTTGTACAAGGAGGGGTTCTGGTTGGCGTGGGTGTCAAAGGTGCCCGGGTTAACGCCGGTATAGAGGATGCGGGTGCCGAACTCGGCCAGGTGCACCTGGGCGATGCTCTTGCACCACTGGGCGAACATACTGCCGCCATACTCGATGGTGGACGAGTAGGTGTCGGGAGCGGTGTTCAGGATGTCGGCGCCCTTCAGCGCGTCGAGACCCGTCTGGGACAGGTAGTCGTTGGCCGGGCCGGTGCCGATGAGAGGCGAGTACATCTTGGAGAAGATGTCCAGGGCCTCCATCCGCTGGTCCTCGCCGTCTATGCCGGTCAGCACGCCGTAGGAGCTCAGGTCGCCGACGGAGGCGACGGAGACGCCGGGGGCCGACAGGGCGCGGGGGAGGCCGCGACCGAAGTTCACGCCGGTCAGCACGTTCTCGCGATTGGGGTCCAGTTCGCGCAGGGCCTTGCCCAGCCAACCTTCGGTGATAATCTTGGCCGGCTCGGCGGTATGCCAGATGTCCAGGGAGCGGAAGTGGGAGCGGTTGGGCTCCGGGTAACCGATGCCCTGGATCACGGCAACCTTGCCCTGGTCGTAAAGGCGCTTGATCGGATACATCGCCGGATGGAAGCCGACCTCGTCGTTGATGTGGAGCACATCGGCGGGGTCAACGCTCACCGCCTGGCGGTAGTCGGCGTAATGCGGGTCATTGTAGGGAATGACGGTATTGAGGGCATCGTAGGCGCCCGTCATCTGGAGAACCACCAGCACCCGGTCTTTCTTGTTGGTCGTCATGGCTGTTTGCCGTCTCCTTCGTTAATGTTGGCATGGGTATGGCGGGGCAGTTATCCTGCTGGGTTTTCCGTCCCGGGCGGGATGCGGAAAACTGCGAATCCGGTATCGGGGTCGTGGGAATGATGCGCGAGGGCCTGCAATAGCTGCTGATGGTTACGGCGGTTCTCCTCGCGGGTCTCGCGATTCTCTTCGGCCTGCTGGTCAAAACGCGGGTCCAGTTGAGCGACGTGATTGCTGAGTTGGCCTAGCCGAAACCATACCCCACTGAGCAGGGCAACTGCGGCCACCATCACCCCGCCGAGGGCAATAAGTATTGTCAGCTCGATTGTTGTAGGGCCGCCTTCCATTTCCTTTCCTTTACGCCGCTAGGCGTACAGGTACTCCTTCGTGGAGGCGATGAGCTGGAGCATCTCGCCCACTTCCTGGGGGAACTCGGCGGTGTCGGTGCGGACTACGTCGTCCTTGGCGGCCCGGCGCATCAGCATCTGGCGGCTTTCGTCGGACAGCTCGTAGTGGCCGAGATATTGCAGGCAGCCGTCCACCATCTCGCCCGGGGTGATGGCCGGGCCAACATCGGCCAGCTTTTCGACGATGTCCCGGATACCGGGGAACCTGGTGTCGCCGAGGAAGTCGGCGGTGAAGTTGATGCGGTGCACCAGAGTGCCGCCGTCAATCCACTCCTTGCCGGTGTGCCAGCCTTCCACGGAGGGCGGGTTCAGCAGCTCCTGGCCCATGTACTTCATCTCGTCGAAGATGAACTCGAAGCCGGGCTTGGGCTCGGTCCAGTCGCCGACCATCCGCAGGGTGCCGATGACGGTCTCCACCGGGCTCTTGATGCGGCGGAACTGGGCGTTCTTGAAGGCGTCGGAGTTGAACAGCACCCGCAGCATGGCCTTGATGTTGTAGCCGGAGCGGTAGTATTCCTCCTCCAGCATCTGGATGGTCTCGAGGTCCTGCGGCGGGGTCTCCATCCAGGAAGGCACGCCGGGCTCGTCGGCGATGAAGTAGCTGTACAGGTGGCGGGAGATGAACCGGGCGGCGGCGGGCTGCTTGCAGATGATTTCAACGATGTCCTCGCCGTTGAAGCGGCCGGTCTCGCCAAGGAAGGTCTTCTCGCCGTCGTCGTGGTCTTCAGGGACGTAGACGAACTTGGCGGAGTAGCGTCCGTAGGGCTGGCCGGGGACGGGGTTGGAGATGGTCCAGCCGGTGAAGGCGCGGGCGCATTCCTTCACGTCGTCCTCGGTGTAGTTGAACTCGCCGTCCTTGCCCACGCCCAGGGAGAACAGCTCGAGAAGCTCGCGTCCGTAGTTCTCGTTGATGGACTCCTTGTGGCTCAGGCAGTTGTCAAGGAAGAAAATCATCGCCGGGTCTTTGGAAATCTCGATCAGCAAGTCGCGGAAGCTGCCCATCCCGTACTTGCGGAACATTTCCAACTGGTCGTAGTGGGTGGGGTAGCTCTGCACCTTGCTGTCGGCGGTGCAGAAGATGCTGTGCCAGAACAGCACCATCTTCTCTTCGAGCTGGGCCCGGGAGTTGATGAGCCGCCAGGCGAAGTATTCGGGGACGCCGCGGGTGAAGTGGCTCCACTCGATGAAGCAGCGTTCCGCAAGGTCGAGGTCAAGACCGTTGGGGTTGGATTCGGGATTGAGCAACTCCTCCACGGTTGCTTCATATCCCTTCTCGGCCCGTTCCACGAGGTCGTCGTAACGGGCGCCGAAACCGGCCCGGCGCATCAGGTGGGCCATGAGGGAAATATCTTGCGCAGTTACCTGGTCTGCCATAGGAATTTCCACCTCCCAATTGGGGCAGCAATAATCCACGCTAGACTACCATTTTGCGCGCCTGGATTCAACCCGCAGCCAAGATTTTCGTCTCCAGAGCGGGTTTCCGAGCCAAAACTGGGATCGGCGTTTCCGGCAGTTGGGCGCAGCCGCCGACTTTGGCTATAATAGGGCGGATAATTGCCAGGAGCCGAACTGCGTATGTCCGAGAGCCCGGTTAACGGCCTGTCCTCCAGTGACCTGATTGCGGCAGCGAAGAGCATAGCCCCGGAGATTGTGGCGAACCGGGACCGGATAGAGTCCGACCGCCAGCTTCCCCCGGACCTGGCGGCCAGGATGGCCGAAAAGCAACTGTTCGGACTCTACGTGCCAAGGGAGCTGGGCGGGCCGGAGACTGACCCAATAACAGCCTTTCACGTTGTGGAGGAAATCGCCCAGGCCGACGGCTCCACGGGATGGTGCGTCTTCAACGGCACCGCCGTATCGTCGGCGGTGGTCCGCATCTCGCCCAAGGCGGCCAAGGAAATTTTCGGAGACCCGCCCTGCGTCCTGGGCTCCGGGTCGGCCCGCGCCGGGGGCACGGCCAGGATTACCGACGGCGGCTATATAGTCTCGGGTCGATGGAACTTCCTGAGCGGCATTGACCATTCCACTGCCATCTTCGTGTCCTGCCGGGTGGTGGACAACAACGGCCCAGTGCTGTACGAGGACGGCAGCCCGCGAATGCAGACGGTGGTTCTGCCGGTGGCCAAGGGCGAGGTGCTGGACACCTGGACCACGCTGGGGATGCGAGGCACCGCCAGCAGCGACGCGGAGTTCTCCAACGTGTTTGTGCCTGAGCACCACACCTACACTCGCGGCGCACCGGCCCACTACGACGGGCCGCTGTACTCGCCGCCGCAGTCGGCCATTGTGCTGGGGTGGACGCTGTCTGCGGCCAACACGCTGGGGATGGCCCGGGGGGCGATGAGCACCTTCGTTGACCTGGCCACCGACTCCGGCACCACCGACTCGCCCACGCTGCTGCGCGACCGCCAGCACATCAAGATAGTTGTCGGCGAGTGCGAGGCGATGATAGACAGCGCCCGCCGCTACGTGCTGGACACGGTGAGCAGGATGTGGGAAGCGCAGGTCAGCGGCGACCCCGAACTGCCGGAGCTTTCGATGCGTGCGCGGCTGGCCATCACCCACGCCATACGCCAGTCCATCGCGGTAGCCGACAAGCTGTTCAGCGCCGCCGGCACCAACGCCATCCACCGCTCGGTGGGGCTGGAACGCTACTTCCGTGACCTGCACGTCCACGGCCAGCATATCTCCGGCCTGCCGCTGAACTTCGAGTACGGCGGCGCGATGCTGATGGGCGGAACGCTGCCGGCGTCGCTGTATACATAGGAGAGAGGGGCTGGAATCACGAAATTGCATACTTGCCTTGTCCCTGTATAATTTCTGTTGATTAGAGAAAGAAAGAGCTTAGGGAGGGAACATCCATGGCTGATTCCTTGCAACAGGCTCCAGTGGCAGAGGCTTCCAGGAATGGGAACGTCGAGGAATATGACGTTCTGATTATCGGGGCGGGCGTGACCGGCCTGTATTCGCTGTACCGTTTCCGGGAGCTGGGGTTCTCCTGCAAGTCCTTCGAGGACGCTTCCGGCGTCGGCGGGACGTGGTACTGGAACCGCTATCCGGGAGCGCGGTTCGATTCCGAGAGCTATACCTACGGCTACTCGTTCTCCGAGGAACTGCTCCAGGAATGGCACTGGAAGGAGCTGTATTCCGGGCAGCCCGAGAACGAGCGCTACCTGAACTACGTGGCCGACAAGTTCGACCTGCGCCGCCATATCCGCTTCAACTCGCGGGTGGAGTCCTGCGTGTACGACGAGGAGGCCAACCGCTGGGAGCTGACGATGCAGGACGGCCACAAGGCGCGGGGTCAGTTCCTGATTACCGCCGTCGGGCTGCTGTCGGCCCACTACGTGCCCGACTTCGAGGGCATCCATGACTTCAAGGGGCCGTGGTTCCACACCGGGCGCTGGCCCAAGGAGGGCATAGACCTGGCTGGCAAGCGCGTTGGTGTGGTCGGCACCGGGGCGACCGCAGTGCAGCTCATCACGGAGATTGCCAGGGAGGTCGGGCACCTGACCGTCTTCCAGCGCACCGCCAACTACTGCGCCCCCCTGCGCAACCGTCCCATCACCGCGGAAGAGCAGGAGGAAATCAGGGCGCGCTACCCGGAGATTTTCGAGAAGTGCCTGGAGACTGCCGGCTCCTTCATGCACGAGTTCGACACCCGCTCCGCCTTCAGCGTTTCGGAAGAAGAGCGGGTGGAGTTCTACGAATCCCTGTGGCAGGAACCGGGCTTCAAGAAGTGGCTCAGTAACTTCTACGACGTGATGATGCCCGGCCCGGCCAACGAGGACTACGCCGAGTTCTTCCGCAACAAGATACGCGAGCGGGTGAAGGACCCGGTGGTGGCGGAGATGCTGACGCCCAAGGACCATATGTTCGGCTCCAAGCGCTTGCCCTGCGAGAGCGGGTACTATGAGGTCTACAATCAGGACAATGTGCTGCTGGTGGACGTGAAGAAGGCGCCCATCCAGCGCATCACCGAGAACGGCATCCAGACCGCAGACGCCCACTACGAGCTGGACGTCATTATCTACGCCACGGGCTACGACGCGGTGACCGGGTCGCTGAGCCGGATGCACATTCAAGGGGCGAATGGCCTTACGCTACAGGAGAAGTTTGTCAATGGGCCCCGCACGTTCATGGGCATCTCCAGCGTGGGCTTCCCCAACCTGTTCACCATCAACGCGGCGTCCGTCGGCAACTTCGTGCGGGCCGCCGAGCCGCTGGTGGAGTGGATCAGCGACTGCATAGCCTACGTCCGCGACAGCGGCCATCAGCGCATCCAGCCGACCCAGAAGTCCGAAGACGAATGGACCCAGCACATGATTGACGGGGGCCAGAATATCCTGCGGACGCAGGCGGACTCCTGGTTCGTGGGGGCCAACATCCCCGGCAAGGCCCGCTTCCTGCTGACCGCGCCTGACACCGCACCCCAGATGCGGGCCAGGCGCGCCGAAATCGCCAGCAGGGGCTACGCGGGATTCAACCTGGAGTAGGGCGCAAGATAAAAACCCGTCCCAGGCTGAGATGGGATGATAGGCGTTTATTTACAAGGGCCGGTTCACTACCGGCCCTTGTGTCTCAAACTATAAACCGGTGTCAACAGGACTAGCCGGGCTTAGGCTGAGAAACCGGTTCATCAAGAACGATGCCCTCTTCTCGCGCGATGCGCTCCACTTGCGCGGCCAACTCCTGATTGCCTTCAGCATTGGCTGCGGCCCACATCCGGTTCAGGAGGTCGGCCTGGCCTTCGGCTTGCGCTTCCCTGCGCCATTTCTCGCGCCATTTTTCTCTTTGGTCAAGGGCCCAGAACCACATACGAATCACCCGCTCAGTCAGTACGGCGGCCATTGCGTAGACTACCGTGCCCAAGTCTACCATTGAAGCCGCAGATTTAAGGAATGCCCGGACTCCCAACGGCCCCAGTTCCGTAAAGTATGTCAAAAGCCCCGTTGTTATGAATACCCCGAAGGGTATAAACATGACGTGGCGCCTGAGCCAGCGGTTTTGCCACCACTCACCCATTGCTATGGGCCAAATTCATCGTACCATTTTGCCATATTCCAATCAGCGGTACATGGGCTTGAAGAAGCTGTGGAGGAAGTTGCGGTTGTGGGCCCAGGAGTGGGAGCGGCGCAGGACGGCGTTGGGGATGGCCTCGCCCCGCTTGTGGGTGATGCGGAAGGCCTCGTAGTTGCGCAGCTCCGGGGGAACGTCGGTGGTGAAGAGCAGCTCACACTCGTTGGCTTCGAGGAACAGCTTGAGCGCGTCGAACCCCTTGGCGCGTCGATTGGGAGTCTGGTAGATGAACAGCTCGGTTGCGCCTACCAGTTCGTCGAAGTGGTCGTTGCCGTTGCCGCGTCCGCCGCCCTGACGGAGCTGGTCGCGCCCGAAACCGCCTAAGTTACGCAGGCTCATATCTTTGTCCGGCCTTTCGTAGTTTCCGAGTCCTCTCTAGGCTCACCCTCACCCTAACCCTCTCCCAGGGGGAGAGGGTATTTTCGTCCCCTCGATCCCTGTGGGCAGCCCAACCGCTGCCCTTCGACAAGCTCAGGACAAACGGTTGGGCAAAGTCAAGCCACCGTTACGGGAAGAGCGCCCAACCTTCCATGTCGGTCTGCGCCTTGAAGACGTGGCCCTCGGCGGAGGTGACGTACAGCACGGAGCGGTCGGGGCCGCCAAAGCAGCAGTTGGTGGGGCGGATGCAAGGCACCGGGTGGGTCTCGATGACCCGGCCCTTGGGGTCGAAGACGTAGATCAGGGGCCCGGGGCCAGAAGTGGGCCAGCCGGCGGTGGCGATGATGTTGCCCTCGCGGTCGAAGCACATCCCGTCTATGCCGCGCTGGGCGGTGCGTCCGTCGGTGCCGAAGGCGTGGAGCATGGCGTAGGGGCCGAGGGAGCCGTCGTCGTTGATGGGGTAGGCCCGCAGCTCGCGGTCGATGGATGGGTCGTCGCTGTTGCTCTCGGCCACGTACAGGGTCTTGCCGTCGATGGACACCAGGATGCCGTTGGGCATAGTGCTGTCGCTCTCGACGCGGGTGACGGTGTAGGAGCCGTCGGGCTGGGGGTCGGCGCGGAGGACGCAACGCCAGCCGGGGACCTCGACTTCGGTGGCGTCTATGTTGCCCGCGTTCCAGGGGTTGGTGAACCAGATGCGGCCCTGGGCGTCCACGGCGAGGTCGTTGGGGGTATTCAGGGGGTTGTCTTCGATGCGGTCGGCTACGACGGCAGTGGAGCCGTCATCGTCGAAGCGCACGATGGCGCGGCCGCCGGAGCAGCAGCCGAAGAGGCGTCCAGCGGAGTCGTGGGCCAGGCCGTTGGTGCGGTTGGTGCCTTCACGCCATACGGTAATCTCGTCGGTCTTCGGGTCTATCCGCATGATGCGGCTGGCCGGGATGTGGGTGAACAGCAACTGCTCGCCGTCCCAGACGGGCCCCTCGGTGACGCCGCCCACGGGCTTGCACAACAGCTCAAATTTCCAACTCATAACAGAACCCCGATGCACTGATTTTTTGCGAGGGAAAGTACAGGGAGATGCTGCGATTTTAGCACACTGCCAAACGCAATCTGAAAAGACCCTGACACACCGATTCACCCCCACCCCCACCTTCGCAGGGGCAGGCTCCATCCCTCCTCCCGCTGGGGGGTTTATTGTTCAGGCGGCGTTGGGGCGCTCCCAGAGGTCGGGGCGGAGGAGGGGGCCTTTCCTGGCCCAGGGGATGAGGGTGAAGACGACCTCGCGGGGTTCGGGGCCGGTCCTGTTCTGGATGCAGCCCAGGAAGTAGCGCACCAGGTCTTGGCCTTTGTCCAGGCGGAAGCCGGCCTGTCCCACGCGGGGCGGGAACATCATGCAGATGCCGGTGAGGTCTCGCTTGTGGGAGTCTTCGCTGAGGACGGCTTCGTCGAACTCATCGCAGAATTGCATGGCGAGGTTGCGGAGTTTGAGGATGGCGAGGACGGGTTTGAGGCGGCGCTGGAGGGCGTCGACCTGGCGCCTGAGGTAGCTGATGGAGTACATATAGTCACGCTCCTTGGTGGTTTCAGGGTTGAAATTTTTACTTTCCGGTCATTTCCAGTCATTTCCGCTCATTGCAGCTTGGGAGGGGCTGGTCATCAGCGGGGGGATGACAGGGGATGGACATGGCTTTGCAACCGTATCTCCTGGTGAATGAGGGGGTTTTGTCGGGTATTTCGGAGGGTCATAGGAAGGCTCCGTTCCGGCGGGGTTCCGAATCAGGTGGCGCAATCAACAGGCCCCCGTCTTCACGGGGGCAGGCTCCATCCGGGGTTTGGATTCCCGCTTTCGCGGGAATGACGGGTGGTGACGGATGGTAAGCTGGCAAACCAACTGAGTTGGAAGGCTGTCCTCCGTTCCGGTGGGTATTGTGGTTCTCACACAAATAAGGCTAGCGAGGAGTCACCGAACTGTGCAAGGGGCAATGGTCATCAATGGAGAAAAAGGGGAGAGAAGGCAGGGGAAGTAGATGGCTCTTCCTGGAATGCCAGGCGCGGGGCAACACGGGGGTTTGGATTCCCGCCCCCCGCCTTCGCGGGGGCAGGCTTCGCGGGAATGACGGGAGGGCGCGGGAATGACGGGAGGGCGCGGAATGACGGATGGTGACGGATGGTAAGCTGGCAAACCAACTGAGTTGGAAGGCTGTCCTCCGTTCCGGCGGGTATTGTGGTTCTCACACAAATAAGGCTAGAGAGGAGTCACCGGACTGGGCAAGGGGCAGTCGTCATCAATGGAGAAAAGAGGGGAGACGATGGCAAAACTCTGGTCATTCCTGGGAAGGCAGGAGTCCAGAGGAAGTAAACGGCAATAGACAGCTTTGCATTTCAGCGATTTCACCCACCCCTTCGACAAGCTCAGGACAGGCCCAACCCTCGCCCTGCTTTCGGCAGGCTCGGGACGAGAGGGAGTTTTGCAATCGTTTCACACTGATAGAGAAACTACCAGCCGGGATAGATTTGCGTTATCCTGTTTTATAGATAGGAGTTACGCAGTTGGAGATTTTCACCCTTACCCTCACCCTCAAGGGAGAGGGGATAGCTGAACTGCGTAAGCCCTAATAGATTGTGTAGAGCGTTCCCCATGCCCCGACTGGCTCGTGAGATAACGGAGGCCGTGCTGATAGCGCTGGTGGTGCTGGTGGTGTTGCAGACCACGGTGCGGAACTTCAAGGTGGAAGGTTCCAGCATGGTGCCCACCCTGGAGGGCGGACAGTACCTGGTGGTAGACCAGGCTTCGTTCTTCAAGTTCGACAAGGAACGGCTGTCGCGGGCGGTGCCTTTCTGGAAGGCGTCGGAGGCCGAGCCGCAGTTCGCCTTTGATCCTCCGAATCGGGGCGAGGTTATCGTGTTCAACTACCCCCGTGACCCGAGGAAGGATTTCGTCAAGCGGGTGGTGGGCCTGCCGGGGGAGACGGTGGAAGTGCGGGGCGGAATAGTATTGGTTGACGGCGAGGCGCTGCCGGAGCCTTACCTGCAACGCAAGGACAGTTCCGACGCGCCCCCGCTGACCCTGGGCGAGAAGGAGTATTACGTCATCGGCGACAACCGGCGCAACAGCAACGACTCCCGCTCATGGGGAGCCGTGCCGGAGGACAACATCGTGGGCCGGGTGTGGCTGGTCTACTGGCCTTGGGGCGACATCCACTTCGTGGACTCGCCGTAGAACAGTCTTTCCATTGCTCTATTCCGCCGGCGGAGCCACCAGAATGTCGTCGCCCTCGACCTGCACCTGGTAGACCTTGACCGGGGCCTCGGCGGGAGGCGTCAGGGCCTCGCCGGTGGTGACGTTGAAAACCGCGCCGTGGAGGGGGCATTCGACCTCGGCGCCGTTCAGGTCGCCTTCGGACAGAGAGGCGTAGGCATGGGAGCAGATGTCGTCGCAGGCGTGGATGACGCCGTCGACGTTGGCTAACAGCACCGCGTCGCCGCTGGGGAAGTCCACCGTAATCATTTCGCCGGGGTTGATTTCACTGACTTGGGCCACTTTGACGAAGCCGGCATCGGCCATAGGTTTCGCATCTCCTAACAGGGAATGGTTGCGCAGGCTATTATAGGCCACCGCTTGCCGGGTTCGCCACCGCGAAACTTGCGGCATATCTGGGCCGAACCTATAATGGACTGTATCGTCCCCGCGCGGAGAGGTGCCGGAGTGGACGAACGGGCGCGACTGGAAATCGCGTAGGGGCGCAAGCTTCTCGCGGGTTCGAATCCCGCCCTCTCCGCCATTTTACTTTCCCACAAAGCCTCGCTGAGTATCACGGACGCCCTTCTCCTGGTTATATTTGTGATGCTTACCCCTTGAGCTCTCCCGCTAACCCTCGCAAATCGCCAATTCTTCCCATGGTCTCATAAATCCACCTGACGCCTCGGGGTTGCATGGATAAGCTGAACGGACGAGTAGCGCTGGTCACCGGCGCGGGCCGCATGAGAGGCATCGGGCGCGCCACCGCGCTGGCCCTGGCGCGGGAGGGCGCCAACGTTGTCGTAGCTGGCACCGGACGCGACCCGGCGACCTTTCCGCAGGACGAGCAGGCAGCCGGTTGGCTGGATGTTGACAGCGTGGCCCAGGAAATTACCGAGATGGGCCGCGAGGCTCTGGCGACAGTTGCCGATGTAACCAAGGGCGACCAGGTACAGGCTATGGTGGACCAAGCTGTGGAACGCTTCGGGCGTGTGGACATTCTGGTCAACAACGCCAGCGCCCCCAGGCTGGCGGCCTGGGCCCAGCTCGAGGACTTGTCCGAGGACGCCTGGCGCAGGGTGCTGGACATCAAGGTCACCGGGGCCTTCCTCTGCACCCAGGCAGTGGTCAGGGAGTTCCTCAAGCAGGGAGACGGAGGCAGCGTGGTCAACGTCATCTCCGTTGAGGCCAAGATTGCCCGCGCCGCCGACGTGGCCTACGCCGTTGCCAGCGGCGCGCTGTACACGTTCACCAGGAAGGCGGGCCGGGCCCTGGCACCCCACGGCATCCGGGTGAACGCCGTCAGTCCTGGCACCACCGACACCGCCCGCAACGACGCGCTTTACGGCTATCCCCGCAGCCAGGAGTGGCATGACCGCCTGCAAACCATCCCCTTGGGGCGGGCCGGAACCCCGGAGGAAATAGGCAACGTGATTGCGTGGCTGTGCAGCAAGGACGCCGAGTTTATCGTGGGGCAGTGCATAGAAATGGACGGCGGCCAGGCCACCTGAGCCGCCGAAATCAGCGTATTCAATTCGTACAGGCAGGCCGTTTATGGGTCAGATGGACGGAATGGTCGCCATCGTCACCGGCGCGAGCCGGGGCTTGGGACGGGCCATCGCCAAGGAGTACGCCAATGAAGGCGCCAGCGTGGTCATTTGCGCCCGCAGCCAGTCGCCGACCGGCCTGGCCGGGACACTCGAGGAGACGGTCGCGGACATCAGGAACTCAGGGGGAGATGTCCTGGCCGTCGAGTGCGACGTAACCGATGAGTCCCAGGTCAACGAGATGGTTCGCCAAGCCGTGGAGCGTTATGGCAGGATAGACGCGCTTTTCAACAATGCCGGACAGATGGTGCTTGGGGAGTCCATCATCCAGATTGATGCGGCCCGCTGGGACCAGGTTATGCGGATTAACGTGAGCGGCCCCTATCATTGCAGCCGGGCGGTGCTCCCGGTGATGATGGAGCAGCGGCGGGGCAGCATCATCAACCTCGGCTCCCGGATGGCCACCGACCCCGCGCAGGGCGGCGGCGTCCTGTACAGCGCCAGCAAGGCGGCGGTGCATATGTTCAGCCTGTGCCTGGCCGACGAGGTGCGCGACTACAACATCGCGGTCAACATCCTCAGCCCCGGCCCTTTGCGCAGTGAAGGCTCGGCAGCAATCCCGTGGACGCAGCGCGACTGGCACGTAAGGGTGGACCCCAGCGTCGTCGGCCCCTGCGCCGTGTACCTGGCCCTACAGGACGCCAGCACCTTCACCGGGCAACTGGCGGCCCGATTCGACTTCGGCACAACCTGGGGGCCGGGGGTCTAGGAGCATTCTCCCGCATCCTAGGGATTGACGTCAAAGGAAGTATCTCATGGGATCACCACGGGCACCACGGGACGCCTACTTGGGGCCGGACCTGCGCCAGGGCCACTCTATCAATGGTTTCCGCAACGATTCCCGCAACATCGCAGTCATTGGAATCGGAGTGGCATCTATCAAACCAATCCCTCATCCCTTCGAACTCTGCCTCCAGCGTGGTGCCGGCCGACTCAATCTCAGCCATGAGAGCATCATGGAACGTCGGGTATTCGTGCTTCATGAGACGCAATTGGATGTCCTCTCCAAAGCGTTCAGACAGGTATCTGAGCACAACGGAGGCGCTGAAGTAAATTTCGGTCACTACGAGTCTGTTCTCATCTCCGTCTAACGTCTGACCCAGGACTATCTTGTCCAGGTGGCTACGATGGACGAGGTCGAGAAGATTCCTGAATCCCGTCGTCCTGTTGTACTCCGTGGTATGGAAAATGCCGTCGTATTCGGCCTGTCCTTCGGTGAACCATCGAGGCAGATCCCTGCTGTAATCCCGGTCGGTGCGCTGAATGGCATGAACAAACTCGTGAGTAAGAATCTTTTCGTGGTAGTTTTCAGGAGTTAAACGGGCTCCACCAAAGGTGGAGCTGCTTTTCCAATCGGAATGGGAGAGGGTGAGATAAGGAAGTTGCCCCAACCCGCCATCACAGCAGTAGAACCCGGATCTCCAAGTACTTGCCTGATCGTTCGGTTCTGGGAGCAACATAATATTGACGTGGAGGGGATCACCGTATTCGTCCCCGCTCCGTAATTCGGTCCTAAGTTTGTCTATGCCGTACTTGTCGCGCATCAGTTGCTTTGCGCGGTCGATAATTCCCTGCACCACCTTCACGTCACCGGCATATTCAGCCGTGTAGCAGATGGAGTATTGGTCGTGTACAGACTCCAGCCATTGGATGTCAGCATCGTACGCTGAACATTGCCCTTGCTCTTGGGCCAGCGCGTCGGTTCGACTTCCGAGCGCCAAGAAACAGAAAAGGAGAACGGCTAAGAGTGAAAGCGAGAGCAGAGTCATCCTGGTCATCGAAAACACTCCCTTGTAGCTACAACGTACAATAGAACCCTTCTAGGGCGTGTCGTCAAAGTAATAGGGGCGCATCGCGATGCGCCCCTACATATCCGAATGAGGGCATCATTCGACGACAGCCCCTAGACCGGAGACTCCTGAAGCGCCAGCGCGGCCAGCCATTGCAGGACTGCCGCCGAGGCTTCGGCGGTGCGGTTCACCAGAGAATGCTCCCCTTCGTCCACCATTATTGCAGTGGCGCCGGGGCTGTTCACGGCGGCCCGGGCCAGGTCTTGCGCCATATCTTTCAGGCGGGTATGGGTCTCCCGGGAGCCGTTGAGGGCGAGGAGAGGCGCCCGTATCCGGTGGGCCAGGTTGACCAGGTTGTACTTCTCAGAGGGGCCGTGCTTGTCGAGGTAGGATGCCGCGCTGTAGTACTGCGGGATGGGAAAGTTCACCCGCAGCAGCCCATCGGGCTCGCCCCGGTCGATGAACCGTTGCGCCGCCTCCGCGTTGGCGCGAAACTCGTCGGCGTCCTCCGATTCCATATAGTAGGAGTAGGACAGACGCACGGGCGAGACTGGCACCACGGCGGCCACCCGCGGGTCGTCCTGCGTGGCGGCGTAGTAGGTCACGCGCACCGCCCCCATGCTGTGCCCCAGCAGGCCGATGTTGCGATAGCCGCGCTGCTCCAGGTGGTCTATGCCGGTCCGCAGGTCGCTCATGGTGTTTTCCAGTATCTCGAAGGCGTTGCCCTTGTAGCCGTCGCTGGGCGGGTGATACCAGATGGTGTCGTGGGCATTGGTGTTCAGGGCCAGGCAGGCGATGCCCCGGGCGCTCAGGTCTTGGGCCATGGACTTGGTGGCCGGGTCGCAGAAATTGCCCCGCGAGCCGTGAATCAGGAGCATCGCGTCCACCGGGCCGGGGTCCGGGGCACCGGCGGCGGGAGCGTAAAACGCGCCGTCCAGCGTCAGGCCCTCCCGGTTCACCACGCTAATGAGATCGACCAGCATCTTCTTCTACCTCTTCGACGCCCGTGGGCAATTGTCTGAACTGTGATTTGCATGATTATAAGGATGAACAGGATATTCTCCAATCATGTTAATCCCTGAATCACACAAATCACAGTTCAGACAATTGCCCTGTACTTGACTGATTGTTGACAGCCCCGGAGAAGGACACTAGGCTAACGGCAGCTTGGAACCTGCGCTGGGGCTACGGGTGAATTTATGGAGATCAAAGACCTGATAATTGACGACCGCGAGAGGGGGATTTTCAGGGTTCACCGGTCGTCCATGACCTCCACGGATTTGTTCCAGCGGGAACGGGAACTGATATTCAACCAGTGCTGGATCTATTTAGGACACGAGTCGGAAGTGGAGAAACCCGGGGACTACCGGCGCCGCACGGTGGCCGGGCGTCCGCTGTTCTTTGCTCGCGGCAAGGATGGCCAGGTGCGGGTGTTCCTGAACACCTGCACCCACCGAGGCGCTCTCATCTGCCGCCGCGACGAGGGGAACGCCGAAGTCCTGCAATGCTTCTATCACGCTTGGACTTTCAATACCAACGGGGAGTTGATTGGCGTCCCCGGCGAGGATGCCTACGGCCCCGGCTGGGAACGGGGCGAGCTGGGCTTGAAGGAACCGCCCCGGGTCGAGAGCTACCGGGGTTTTGTCTTCGTGAGCTTCAACCCCTACGTCGAAGACCTGGTGACCTACCTGTCGGGGGCCAGGGAGTACTTGGACCTGATAGTAGACCAGGCCGAGGAAGGGATGCGGGTGGTCGCCGGTTCCAACAAGTACACCATGAAGGCCAACTGGAAGCTGTTGGTGGAAAACAGCCTCGACGGGTATCACCTGATTCCGACGCACCAGACATACCTGGACTACATAAGCGGTCTCGGCACCGACGACAGCGGTGAAACGATGGCGAGCCGCATCCCCGGAGCGGCTCGGGCGCTGGGCAACGGCCATTGCGTCATCGAGACCGCAGCCCGGAACGGACGCCCCATCGCCCACTGGCACCCGCTGTACGGCGAAGAGGCCAGAGAGCCGATGGCGCGAGTCCGCCGGCGGCTGGTGGAGAAATACGGGGAGGAGCGCACCTACCGGATGGCCGACACCTCCCGGAACCTCATCATCTATCCCAACCTGGTCATCAACGACATCATGGCCATCACCATCCGGTATTTCGAACCTTTGGTCCCGGACGAGATGGCAGTAACGGCCTGGCACCTGGTGCCGAGGGAGGAATCGGACGCGATGCTGGCCACCCGGCTGGACAGCTTCCTGACCTTCCTGGGGCCGGGCGGCTTCGCCACCCCCGACGACGTGGAAGCCCTGGAATCGTGCCAGATGGGCTTCCGCGCCACCGAAAACCAGTGGTCAGATATTTCCCGGGGGATGCTGAACCCCGGCCCGCTGTCCACGGATGAGCTCCAGATGCGGGGATTCTGGCGGCAGTGGCACGCCAATATGCAGGGCCTGAGCCATACCGACGTGCAGGACGGGCGGGCCATGGAAAGGGAAGCCGAAGTAGCTTTGGCAACCGACGACTAACGCCCCGCCGGATTGAACGAAAGATGACGACCGCCAACACCCCCACGCTGCGCGAGCTGGTAGAGGATTTCCTGTTCAGGGAAGCGGAACTTCTGGATGACTGGCGCCTGGACGACTGGGTCGCTCTGTTTACCGAAGATGGCCGGTACGTGGTTCCCACCACCGATTTGCCGGAAGGCGACCCTCGGCGTGACCTGGTATTTATAGACGACGACATTACCCGCCTGCGGGCGCGGGCCGTCAGGCTGAACAGCCGCCACGCTCACCGGGAGTATCCGTGGTCGCGCACCCGCCGGTTCGTTTCCAACGTGCGGGTTGCGGAGACCGGAAACGGCGAGCTGTCAGTTACCTCAAACGTTATGGTGTACCGGTTCCGCAGCGGCGAGGGAGCGCCCTACGTCGGCAGCGTCCGCTACATCCTGCGGCGGAACGGCGGAGACTTGAAAATAGCCTACCGCCGCGCCGTGTTGGACTTGGAAGCCCTGTCTTGGCACGGAGCGGTCAGCATCATCTTTTAATGCTCCCTCTCCCTCATAGGGAGAGGGTTCGGGTAGGGGTGTTTTCCAAATCGGGCGATAGAGGCTAGAGCTTGAAACTCGAAGGCAAGACAGCGCTGGTTACGGGCACCAGCCCCAACATTATGGGCGGCATCGCCGAGGGGCTGGCCCGGGAGGGCGCCAACCTGGTCTGCGTGGACCTGCGCGAGGAGTTCGCTGAGAAATGCGCCGCGGCCATTATCGCCGAGGGGCATGAGGCCATAGGCGTAAGCTGCGATGTAACCGACGAAGCCCAGGCGCTCGCCGCCATCGCCCGGGCCACGGAACGGTTCGGGGGCGTGGACATACTGGTGAACGGCGCGGCCCAGTTCAACTTCAAGGGAGTGCTGAATATGCCGGTGGAGGAATGGCGCCGCCAGACCGACATCATCCTCACCGGCGCGTTCCTGTTCACCAAGCACGTGGCCCATCTGATGATTGAGCAGAACCGGAAGGGCAACATCATCAACATCATTTCCACCGCCGGGCACCAGGGCGAGCCGGGCAACGTGGGCTATGGAACGGCCAAGGCCGGACTGCTCAACTTCACCCGGTCGGTGGCCATGGAACTGGCCCGCTACGGCATCCGGGTCAACAGCCTGACGCCGACGGCCACGGACTCATCGGAGGCCCAGGAACGGGCCGCCCGGTGGGGCGTGGACTGGCCCGCACCCCGCCTGGGGCAGCGCGCGGCGGGCCTGCTGCCGGACGCCAGCCTGGGCGCGCCCCTGCTCAAGCTGCCCAGCCCGGCGCACTACGGCAAGGCTGCGGTGTTCCTGGCGTCGGACGACGCCGAGATGATTACCGGGTTCGACCTGCGCGTGGACGCAGGCGCGGTTTCCAGGTACTGGATCTGGTCGCCGGGAGACGCTTAGGAGAAACGGAATGGGAGCAGTGACCGTGACAATAGAGGTTGGAGACCCCGGCGGGCAGCGTTTTGAGGAACTGGAAGTCGAGGTGGATACCGGCTCAACCATTACAGCGGTGCCCAAGAAACTGCTTCAGCGGCTGGGAGTGCCAGTGACACGTTCGGTACAAGCAACACTGGCAGACGGGAGCAGCGCTCCGGTGGATGTAGGCGAAACGCTCATACGACTCGAGGGACAGGAGTTCCACACTTTCGTGATATTCGCGGAAGAAGGGGAGCCCAGCCTGCTAGGGGTAGTTACGCTGGAGGAAGCGCTCCTGGTAGTGGATCCTGTGGCCGGACGTCTCATACCGACAATCGCGAAACGGTACTAGCCGAGTCTGGCCTGTAAGCACAGGGTATTTGCCCCTAAACCCCTTTCAGGAACGGGAGGTCAAGATGGCTGAGATATTAGGCGCGGGCGTGACCCACTATCCGCCGATGCTGGTATCCGACGAAGAGAAGGCGTTCCCGCTCAACATCACGCTGGCGCGGGACGAGCGGGTGCCGGAACGCATGAAGAACCCGGCCAACTGGCCGGAACCGATGCGCGTGGAGTACGGGGAGGACGAGGGCGTTGCCTCGGCGGCCCGGCACCGGGAACGCCTGGTGAAGAGTTTCCGGGTGGTCAACGATGAAATCCAGGCATTCAATCCCGATTTCGTGCTGATATTCGGCGACGACCAGTACGAGAATTTCCGGGAGACCATCATCCCGCCCTTCTGCATCCTGGCCTATGAGGATTCGGAATCCACCCCGTTCAGCAAGGGCTTTGCGTCCGGTAAGCGCAACGCTTGGGATGAGCCGGCGGACAAGGCATTTCGCTACCGGGGACACCCGCAGGCGGCCCGGTGGCTTGCTACGCAACTGATCGAGCAGGGCGTGGACATGGCCTATGCCTACAAGCCGCTGCACGACCCGGGCTTGCCCCACTCCATCCTGAACACCCTGCTGTTCTTGGACTATGACCGGGAGGGGTTCGACATCCCGGTGGTGCCTTTTGCGGTCAATTGCTACGGGAGCAAGGTCATCAGCAACCGGGGCGGCATCCTCCCGCACAAGGAGAATGGCAAGTTCCTGGAGCCGGACCCGCCCGGGCCTTCCCTCAAGCGCTGTATGCAGGTGGGGGCGGCTACGGCCCGGGCGCTGCGGGCCTCGCCGTGGCGGGTGGCGCTGGTGGCGTCGTCGAGCTGGTCGCACGCTTTCCTGACCGAGAAGAACCATTTCCTCTGGCCGGACATTGAGTCCGACCGCGCGATGTTCGAGGCCCTCCAGTCCGGCGATTACGACGCATGGGGCCGGGTTTCCACACCCCAGATTGAAGCTGCCGGGCAACAGGAGTTGCTGAACTGGGCCTGTCTGCTGGGAGCCATGGCCGAGCTGGAGCGGAAGCCGGAGGTCCTCGATTACGTTGAGACCTACGTGTTCAACTCCAACAAGTGCATGGCAGTATTCCGGCCCTAGCGGCCCCTGCTCTGACTTCCACCGCATCAAGCCTATATTTACATGGATGCACAGGATGTACAGGATATTTGGATGGGGATAAACCGAATCCTGTATAGCCTGTGTATCTATGCTATTTCTGGTCCAAAGTTTCCGGGCTTGGATTAGATTGACCTTTCCGCGCCGTCGCCCCGGTATGCTTGCTGCCATAAGGCTCAGGAGGTCCCAGGTGTACAAGATAGGGATAGACGTTGGAGGCACATTCACCGACTTCGTGGTAGCCGGGGAAGGGGGGCAGCCACGTTTCTTTAAGACCCAGTCCACCCCGGACGACCCTTCCATAGGCGTTATGACCGGGCTGCGGGAAGCCGCCGCCGCGTATGGTCTGTCCTTGGACCAGTTGCTGGGCGACACGGACCTGGTGATTCATGGCTCGACTGTCGCCACCAACACGCTGGTGGAACGGAAAGGGGCAAGGGTGGGTCTCATCACCACCGACGGTTTCCGCGACCTGCTGGAGATGCGGGAGGGACTGAAGGAGGACCGCTACAACCTGCGGATGCAGCCCGTCGAGCCGCTGGCGGCCCGTTACCTGCGGGCAGGCGTCCCGGAGCGGGTTCGCGCCAACGGCACAGTGGAGCGGCCCCTGGACGAGGCTGCGCTGGTAGAAAACTTGGAGTGCCTGGTTCAGGAGGGAGCCGAAGCGCTGGCGGTCTGCTTCCTGTTCTCGTACCTCAACCCCTCCCACGAGCAGCGGGCTTGGGAGAACATACGCCGCCGCTTTCCAGATATGTACACTTCCCTCTCCCACGAGGTGATTCCCCAGATAAAGGAGTTCGACCGCCTGAGCACCACGGTAATCAACTCCTACGTCGGCCCGGTGTTCAGCCGCTACCTCTCGCGTTTGGCTGAGCGTTTCGAAGCGTATCCCCAGTTGAAAGACGTGCTGATAATGCAGTCCAACGGCGGGGTGGCCCCGATAGCCGACTCCGGCCGCATGGCGGTGCGGGCCATCCTGTCCGGCCCGGCGGGAGGCGTCAGCGCCGCCGCCTACATCGGGCAACTGCTGGAGGAACCCAGGGTCATTGCCTTCGACATGGGCGGCACCAGCACCGACATTTCGCTCATCGAGAACGGGGTTCCCCACATCACCAACGAGAAGTTCGAGGCCGGTTGGAAGATCGCTGCCCCGATGATTGACATTCACACCCTGGGAGCAGGCGGGGGCAGCATCGCCCGGGTGGATGAAGGCGGAATCCTGCACGTCGGGCCGGACAGCGCCGGGGCCGAACCCGGCCCGGCGTGCTATGGCAAGGGCGGAGAACGGCCCACGGTCACCGATGCCAGCCTGGCATTGGGCTACCTGGACGCCAGCAATTTCCTGGGAGGCAGGGCCAGTCTCGACGCAATGGCCGCCGAGCGGGCATTGGCTGACGACGTGGCAGCGCCGCTCAACCTTTCCAACGTGGAGTCCGCCTACGGCGTGTTCAAGGTGGTCTGTACCACCATCGCCGAGGGCATAAGGCTGATGTCGGTGCAGCGAGGCGTTGACCCGCGGGAATTTACCATGATGGGGTTCGGCGGAGCGTCCGGCCTCCATGCGTCGGAGGTTGCCCGGCAGCTTCAGGTGTCAAAGGTGTACATACCGGCGTCGGCGCCGGTATTGTCGGCCTACGGGATGTTGAACACCGACATCAAGTATGACTTCTTCCGGTCATACCCGGTGAGCCTGGACAGGATTGACCTGAATGAGCTGAGAGCCATTCTGGACGAACTGGGGGCGCAGGGGCGGGACAAGCTGTCCGCCCAGGGCGTGTCCGAGGAAGCGGTGGAGATTCACTACTCCGCCGATATGCGGTACCTGGACCAAATCTATGAGGTCACCGTGCCGC
Source organism: Dehalococcoidia bacterium (assembly GCA_965204865.1). Taxonomy (GTDB): domain Bacteria; phylum Chloroflexota; class Dehalococcoidia; order Lucifugimonadales; family UBA3495; genus VXOI01. The sequence goes on from OZ242027.1 coordinate 204,453, forward strand.
TGCCCGACCCGGCTCTGCCGGACTCGGAATTTATCGCCCGGTTGACGTCCAATTTCCACCGGCGATACGAGGAACTCTACTCCTACAACCAGCAGAGCCAAGAGGTGCGGCTGGTCACTCTCCGGGTGTCGGCCGTGGGCAAGCTCCCGAGGATTGCCCAGCTTGACCGGACAGGAGACGGGAACGCGGCCAGCACCGTCGGCAGCCGCCGGGTCTACTTTGGCGAGTGGCGGGATGCGCAAACCTATGCCGCCGATTCCCTGCTGGCTGGAACGGAAATCGCCGGGCCGGCCATACTGGAGTCGGATTTCACTACCATTCTGGTGTGGCCGGGGGACTACGCCACGGTTGATTCCATGGGCGGCGTCGAGTTGCGGGTGAACTTAGAGACCATGCCATCGGCTCAGGATGCCGCAACTGACTCCGTTGGAGCGGATGGCCGTGGCAGCGACGACCCCATTACCCTGGCGGTAGTGGAGCACCGGCTGGAGTCCATCGCCCAGGAAATGACCGAGGCGATGCTGCGCACGGCCATGTCGCAGATCCTGAACTCCAGCCGCGACTTTTCCACCGCCATCCTGGACGGCGACTGCCAATTGGTGGCGCAGGGCGAGGGCATCCCGGTGCACATCAGCGCGCTCCCGGTGGCGGGCGCGGCGGTTAGGGACTACTTCGGCGATGACATTCACGACGGTGACCTGTTCATCCTGAACGACCCCTACTTCGGGGGCAGTCACCTGCCGGACATCACCATCATCCGGCCCGTCTTTCACGAAGGACGGCTGCTGTTCTACGGGGTCAACCGGGCGCACCACAGCGACGTGGGGGGAGGAACCCACGGAGGCTACAACCCCGGCGCCAACGAGATATTCCAGGAGGGCCTCCGCATACCCCCGTTGAAGCTCTACGACAAGGGCGTCCCGCGCAACGACCTGCTGCAAATGCTGTCGGCCAACGTCCGGCAGTCGGAGAACTTCCTGGGCGACCTCAACGCGCAGATAGGCTCGGTGATGCTGGCCGCCCAGAGAATCGAGTCACTGCTGGCCGACTACGGCCCCGACCGGCTGATGGCGGTGGTGGCAGAAATCCTGGCCGCCACCGAGCGGCAGGTGCGCCAGTTCATTTCCGGGTGGCCCGACGGCGTGTACTACGGGGAATCGCTGGTGGACGACGACGGCTTCGACAGCAAGCTGGTGCCGATTCGGGCGAAGGTCACCATCGCCGGCGACTCCATGACCATAGACCTCAGCGAGTCCAGCCCCCAGGTCGAGGGGTTCATCAACAGCGCTTACGCCAACACCCGCTCCCTGGCTCACGCCGCCATCATGTACCTGGCGCCGATGGACGTGGCTCGCAACGAGGGTTCCATGCGGCCCGTCCAGATAGTGGCCCCGCGGGGACTGGTGGTCAACGCCAACCCTCCCGCGCCAGTGTGCATGAGCACCAACCACTGCGCCGAGGAGGTGGTGGAAGCGGTGTTCAAGGCGTTGGCGCCGGCCATTCCCGCAGCGGTCTCCGCCGGGTTCTCGCGCCGGTTGCGCTACGCCATCACCGGCTCCGACCCGAGGACGGGGCGGCGGTTCATCTGGCACTTCTTCCTGGCTCGGGGCGGCGGCGGAGCCTCGCAAGGCGTCGACGGGTGGTCCAACGTCGGCGAGGTCAACGTGGCCGGAGGAATCCGGTCGCCCAGCATAGAGGTGACGGAGGAGCGGTTCCCCTTCTTCATCGAGCGCCATGAGCTGCGGCCCGACTCAGGCGGCGTGGGCGCGTGGCGCGGCGGCCTGGGGGCGGTGTGCGACCTGGTCTACGAAGGGGAAGGCCCGGCCCTGCTCAACACCGCAGGCGACGGCGTGGTGGTGCCGCCCTTCGGGCTGTTCGGCGCCACCGACGGGCTGCCGCACCATTACAAGATAGTTTCCAACGGCTCGGAGCGGGTGCTGGGGTCGAAGGAAGTGGGGGTGGTCGTCAATCCCGGCGACCACATCATCTGCCTCTCCTCCGGCGGCGGCGGGTACGGACAGCCGGAGGACCGGGACAAGGACGCGGCGACGTGGGACGTGAAGAACGGTTATGTGACCGGGTAGGGAATCAGAGAGGAGGAGTTAGCGTCAAGGGCGGCGGTTTCTGGGCAGCGTTCCGAATTAGGTGGCGCAATCAACAGGTGACGGGGTTTTGGATTCCCGCCTTCGCGGGAATGACGGATTGTAAGCTGGCAAGCCACCTACATTGGAGCGCTATGGGTGTTCTGTGTCAGGAGTCTTTTCATGGATGATGAGGATAAACAGAAGGCACTGATTATGGACTTTTCGGATTCCGGCGAAAACAGGATAGGACTTACGCAGTTGGAGATTCACCACCCTCCTAACCTTCCCCTCTAATGGGGAAAGGACTTTGGGGATAGTTCAGTTTTTCAGTCTATCGTGCTGGCTGACGCCTTGTTCCACTGCGAGTAAACCTGTTCCAAGACCTCGCGCAGCTCGTCCGCGACAAAATCCGGCGGCTCCTTGGCCAGCGCCTTGGCCGCCAGTTGCTCGGCCTTGCGTAGTTCGTTGCAGTCGAGGGCCAGCGTGGCGGCGCTGCGGTGGAGCACGGAGTAGGTCGGCTCGATGTACTCTTCCAGGGAGGCAATGGCGGCAAGCTCGAGTTCCAGAGCTTGCTGGAAGAGGGGAAGGGCTTTTTTTTCATTGCCTTGACTGCGTTCCCTCAAGGCGAAAAAAGTCAGGTCCATAGCCTTGTCATGCAATTCGTTGAGGGCGTTCATCTTTCCTCACTTCTGCAAGGGGCCTGCCAAATTCAACCACTACCACATAAATGGGCAACCGCAAATGACGGGAGCGGCGAGCTTGACGCAGCTTATCCTCTACCCTTGCGCTAACGATGCTGTCTCTGCCTTGCCTGATGCCTGAAACTTCCAGTCCGGCTTTGTCTTGGAATCCTTGTGAAGTTTCATCTCCCAGCCAGTAGTCAAAACCAGTGCCATTGTGAGACCTGCGTATTACTTCGTAACCAGTCTCTACCTTAGCCAGTGCGACCGCAATAGCGGCGGCCCCAAATTCTGTTGCTTCATCGGGTTCCTGCCACGCTCTTAAAGCCTGGGCAGTAATTAGCGGCCAGTCCAACGAGTAATCTCTATTGCTATCGCCCCTGACTTGTAATATAACGCCCGGCGCATGATCCTGTGATTCAAGACAAATCCCCGCCGCTTCTGCAATTGCCATGCCGACCGCCGGGCTTATACCCGGTATCCGGCCAGTGGCAAGTTCATTCAAATCCAGCAAGCGCAAATTCCATGATGCCCGCATGGTATTCTGGTGGGGTGGTTGAGTTTACCAAATCGAAACCGAGCGTGGGAATTTGCCAGGAGGCCCGGCGGATGACGGAAACGGCCGATGCAGTGGTGATTGGCGGCGGGGTTATGGGGTGCAGCATCCTGTATCACCTGGCGGCGCGGGGGATGACCGACGCGCTGCTGCTGGAGCGCGAGGCGTTGGGCAGCGGTTCCACCGGGCGTTCTTCGGGCGCGGTGCGGATGCACTACTCCACTGAGGTTCACGCCCGCATGGCCTGGCACAGCGTGCAGGTGTTCCGCCACTTCGACAGCATCGTCGGCGGCGAGTGCGGATACACCAACACCGGCTACCTGGTCTTCGCCAATGACGACGCCGTTGAGGGCTTCCGGGCCAACGTCGCCATGCAACAGAGCGTGGGCATAGATGTCCGCGAAATCAGCCGGGAGGACGCCGCCGAACTTGCCCCTGCGTTTTACCTCGATGACTGCGCGGGCATCGCCTACGAGCCGCTGTCGGGCCACGCCGACCCGTCGGGAACAGCCCTGGCCTATGCCGCCCGCGCCCGGGAGCTGGGCGCCCGCGTCCGTCTGCAAGCCCCGGCGGAGTCCGTCGAGGTCAGCGGCGGGCGGGTGACGGCGGTGGTCGCCAACGGAGAGCGCATCGAGACGGAGCAGGCCATCGTCGCCACCGGGCCGTGGAGCCGCCGCTTTCTGCTGGCGCATGGCATAGACCTGCCTCTGCAAGCTACGCGACACGAGGTCATTCACCTGCGCCGTCCGCCGGATGTCCCCTATCACCCCGGCGGGGGCGACATCGCCAATCTTATCTACTTCCGCCCCGAAAGCGCCGACCTGACCCTGATAGGCAACGGCAACCTGGAGGACGACGTGGACGACCCGGAGGTGTACGCCCAGCGGGCCAGCCAGAGCTTCATCGGCGAAGTGTGGGGCCGGATAGCGCTGCGTATTCCGGCCATGGCCGACGCCGAGTTCGCCACGGGCTACGCCGGGCTGTACACCCAGACGCCGGACTCGCATCCGGTGATTGACCGGGTGGACGGCGTGGACGGGCTGTATATCTGCACCGGATTCAGCGGGCACGGCTTCAAGCTGTCCCCGGCGGTGGGCCTGCTGGTGTCGGAGCTGGCGCTGGACGGAAAGGCCAGCACCATAGACATCACGCCCCTGCGGATGTCGCGCTTCGCCGAGGGCGACTTGAACCTGCCGGGCTACGGCTTCAGGGTGCTGGTGTGAGAAAGGTTTGCAGTGCGCCCAGCGAAACCCGTTCGTCCTGAGCCAGTCGAAGGATGGATGGGTTTCGCACGGTGGTCCGCCCTTCGACAAGCTCAGGGCTAACGGGTGAACTCGACGAACCGCCCCGGAGCAAGACACGCCACACCCACCCTGTGTTGGGCAGCATTCCTGCGTTATAATCTGCGCCATGATAGTGTTTGAATTTCTGAAACTGGCCTTCTACGGACTGGCGTCGCTGGTCAGCAGTTTCTATTTCCAGTGGGGCCTCATCTACGCGCGCTGGGGGCAGACCAACCGCGCCCTGTGGTACTTCAGCCGGGCCATTCGGATGAACCGCCGGGGAGACCAGGCCTATTTCCATCGCGGCCTGCTGTTCGCCGCGGTGGGTATGCCGGAGCGGGCCATCGGCGACTTCAGTTCGGCCATCGAAAACAACCCTCGGAACGTCAATGCCCGCATCTACCGCAGCATGATGTATACCATAACCGGGCGGGAAGAGCAGGCCCAGAGCGACCTGGAGCAGGCCGTGGCCTTGGGCGCCGACCGCGAGGAACTGGAGCAGCAGATGGATGACACCAGGGCCAGAGTCGGCCTTTAGGCGTCAATTCGCTCCAAGGGGAAGGAAGTTGCCGGATGTTGCCAACATACTGAGGAGGATATTGCCCGGGCCCAAGCCGGAACCCATTCGCTGGTACGATTACGGCGTGCGCCAGCAGCGGCGCGGGAACCTGGAAGAAGCAGTGGGCGCCTATACCGAGGCGTTGCGGTTGGACCCGGAGATGGCTACCGCCTACAGCAACCGCGGCTCCGCTTACCTGAATCTGGGCCAGCCTGAGTTGGCTATCGCCGATGCCGACGAGGCCATCCGCCGCGAGCCGCGCCAGCCCGTAGCCTATAGCGTCCTAGGCAACGCCCACCACGCTCTCGGCAAAGCGCACCAGGATCGCGAAGAGCAGGACCAAGCGCGGGATGAGTACGACCAAGCGGTGCGCTATCTCTCCCAGGCCATTCGTATCAACCCGCGTTTCGCTGGCTTCTACAGCGACCGGGGCGCAGTGCACCGGGCCGCCGGGCGGCTGGCCGCGGCCATAGACGACTTCGGCCAGGCTATCCGGCTGGAAAAGCGCTTCCCGGTGCCGTACAACAACCGGGCCGACGCCTACATCGCCACCGGCGCCCTGGACCTGGCTATCAAGGACCTGAACGAAGCCGTCAAGCTGGAACCCACCTTCGCCGTGGCCTACGTCAATCGGGCCACCGCCCGCGCCATGATGGGCCAGCGCGACCAGGCCCAGCGCGACATCAACGTCGCCGTGGGCCTGGGCCTTGACCGCAGGGCGCTGGAGGAGATGATCCGGCAGGTGCGCCCCCTGCGACGGCGGCATCGGTAAGAGTCCTTCCTCACCAACCCGCATCCCAACAACGGAGAAACGCCATCATGCCCGGTTTTGCCATTAACGCAGCGCGCCTCAACCGCACCCTCGACGAATTGGGCAAGTTCGGGGAGACGCCCGAGGGGATGGACCGCCTAGCCTTCTCGCCCGCCGACGTGGCCAGCCGCGATTACACCATGGGTCTGATGCGCGAGGCGGGGCTGGAGGTGCGCATCGATACCGGCGGCAACATCATCGGGCGAAAGGCCGGTTCCGATAATTCCCTGCCCGCCATTGCCCTCGGCTCCCACACCGACACCGTTCCGCTGGGCGGCAAGTACGATGGCGCGCTGGGCGTGATGGGAGCCATCGAGGTGGTGAAGACGCTGGCTGAGAACGGCCACGTCACCCGCCACCCCATCGAGACGATGGTGTTCACCAACGAGGAAGGCACCCGCTTCCACCGCTGGCTCATCGGCAGCCGCGCCATGGCCGGTATGCTGGAGCCCGAGGACCTGGCTGCCGTGGACGCCGAGGGCGTGTCTCTGGCCGAGCGCATGGCGGACATCGGCGGCGACCTGTCGCGGGTGGACGAGGCCGCCCGCCAGCCCGGAGAACTGGCGGCCTATTTTGAGCTGCACATAGAACAGGGACCGTACCTGTACCGCTCCGGTACGCCCATAGGGGTGGTCACCGGCATAACCGGACGCGCGGTTTTTGAGCTGGATGTTAACGGTATGTCCAACCACGCCGGCACCACGCCCATGGGCGAGAGGCGCGACGCGCTGGTTGCCGCCTCCAAGCTGGTGGTGCAGGTGCAGAAGATGGCCGCCGAGGATGAAATCTGCCGCGTTGCCACCGCCGGGGCGCTGGACGTCACCCCCAACGCCGTCAACGTCGTCCCCGGCCGGGCCACCGTCGGCGTGGAGTTCCGCGACCTGGAAATGTCCGCGCTGGAGGCCGCCGAGCGGGAGCTGACCCGCGTAGCGCGGCAGTCGGAGCAAGAGGACGGCGTGGAAATCACCATCAACCGCCACCGCTTCACCGACCCGGTGCCCATCGTTCCCGGAATGCAGGACTGGGTGGGCGAGGCCGCCGAGCGGGCCGGGTTCGCCTGGGAGCGCGTCCCCAGCGGCGCGGGCCACGACGCCCAGGCCATCGCCACCATCGCGCCCATGGCCATGCTCTTCGTGCCCAGCGTCGAGGGCATCAGCCACGCCATACAGGAATACTCGTCGCCCGAAGACTGCGCCAACGGCACGCAGGTGCTGCTGGAGCTGCTGCTGCTGGCGGATGAGCGGTTGTAGGCGTGGGAGGAAATCGGGAATACCCCCCGGATTTGCGCTAGACGAGGAGCACGACGATGACTACGGCAACACCGGACATGGCAGCGCCCCAACACTCCGTTCCAGACGGCGTGCTCAGAAGTTTTGTGGAAAAGGCCATAACCGGAAGCAGGGTGTCTGTAACCTTTAGTGCCGTACCTCGGGATAATCCAGGAGAAACCGGCGGTTCTGGGATACGATGGCTTGGCCCCACCACGGCTGCCATGGCTCGCTTGCCCTGGTTCGAGACAAACCTCCCGGACGGCAGAACTCCGCCCCAGCCCGAAGCGGCCGCCGCTCTGCTCTGGCTCCTGGCGATGGCGCTGGACGACAACACCATGCCGCCTACCGGCATTATCCCCACTTGGCGAGGCGGAGTGACCGCAGAATGGCACGTCAATGGATTCGACCTGGAAATCGAGTGTGACCCTAGCGGAACTATCGAATACAACTTCGCTGGGCCGGGAATAGAAGAATACGAGGGCCCGGTGGATGAAACCCTGTCCCAACTCAAGCGACACGTCCGAATGCTGCCCCCAGACAGGAAGTAGACCGTCCCGAAATGACGTCATTAACCCAGGAAGGCCGCCTTGAAGACAGTCAGATTGTGATGCGACGGGTCAGAGACTACGAAATAATCACGGACAGCAACGACGGCCCAAGAAGACCAGCCAGCAACGCTTTCATACAAGACGGGCCCGATGGAGACGTCTCGGTTTACTTGGAATCGGAAACTACCCCGGCGCGCATCACCCAAGAATACCCCGGAACATACGTCGCCGAAGTGGAAATAGGAGTCATACGCGCTCAAGGGCTCGATGTGGAACGCGCCCCCATATCCGGCGACCCAGGACACTGCAACATCACTGGACGCAAAAGCCGCGGGAAGGCCAGAGCAATAGCCCGCAATTCACGCTGGGCCGAAGGATACGGGCCAATATAGCCCGGGCAAGTCAATATCCTGGAGGGTGGGAGCAAAGGGTTTATCTTATTCAAACCCAATTCGAGCGAAGAGGAACGGCCATCGTGAAACTCACCGGCAGCTATGAGATCAACGCCCCTCGGGAGACCGTGTGGCGCACCATCACCCAACCCGAATCCCTGCAAGGCTGCATTCCCGGATGCCAGCGGCTGGAAGACGTGGGCGACAGCAACTATGAGGCGTCCATCAGCGCGCAATTCGGGCCGATACGGGGCAGCTTCAACGCCAAGGTCAGCATCAAGGACTGGAATCCATACGAGTCCTATCGAATGATTGTGTCGGCCAATGGTGTGCCGGGATTCGTCAATGGCGAGGCATTCATCACGCTGGCCGAGGACGGCGGCGTCACCACCGTCAGCGTGGACGGCGACGGGCAGGCGGGCGGCCTGCTGGCGCGGGTAGGCCAGCGGATGATGGAGAACGTATCCCGCAGCATGATGGACCGCTTCTTCAACTGCCTGGCCGAGTCTGCCACCAAATGATAGTCTGAATCAGGATTTACAGGATTAAAGGATTTCCAGGATAAAAAGACCATCGAATCATCCTGGTAATCCTTTAATCCTGTAAATCCTGATTCAGACAACATCAAGGAGGTTCCCGATGGAACGCAGGATTCCCACCAAGGAAGAGGTGCTGTCATACCTTAAGGACGACCGCAATTGGGGGCGCTGGGGCGACGACGACCAGCTTGGCGCGGTCAACATGATTACGCCGGAGAAGCGCATCGAGGCCGCCGGGCTGGTGAAGTCGGGGCGGGCGGTGTCGCTCAGCCGGGAGTTTCCGTCCATTCCGGCGCCCAACAACCCGACTCCGGCCATACACTACATGAAGAAGGTCTACCGCAGCCCGACCGCCGGGTTCTCCGCCGACTACTACGGCATCTCCTACCACGGCACGGCCACGACTCATTTGGACGCCCTGTGCCACGTGTGGGACGAGAACGGGATGTGGAACGGGCGCAACCCGGAGGAGCAGATAACCATGGACGGCGCCCAGTGGGGCGCGGTGCACCACTGGAAGGAAGGGCTCATCACCCGGGGCGTGTTGCTGGACGTGCCCAAGCACCGGGGCGGGGCCTACGTCACCATGGACACCCCCATCCACGGCTGGGAGCTGGAGGACATCGCCCAGGAGCAGGGCGTCGAGATGCGGCCCGGCGATGCGCTGCTGGTGTACGGCGGGCGCGAGGCCTGGAACGCCGACGGCAACCCGATATGGGGCAGCAACCCCCTGGAGCGGCCCGGCCTGCACATGAGCTGCCTGAAGTTCATCCGCGAGTCGGACATCTGCCTGCTGGGATGGGACATGATGGACCACACGCCCAACGGGTACGAGCTCTCGTGGGCGGTGCACGGCTCCATCTTCGCCTACGGCATCGGCCTGCTGGACAACGCGCTGCTCCAGCCGCTGGCGGAAGCCTGCGCCGAGGAGGGCCGCTACGAGTTCATGCTGACCCTGAACCCGCTGCGGGTGGTGGGCGGCACCGGCTCGCCGGTCAACCCCGTAGCCATCCTGTAACGGGTAATATGCTCTCTCCCTTTGGGAGAGGGTTAGAGCCTGCCCCGGCGAAAGCAGGGAGTGAGGGCTGCCCCCTGAGACACAAACCGGGGCAGGCACATCGGCCTGCCCCGTGAGCATGACGGCCCGGCGCCAGCCTTAATCCTCGTCGTCCTCGCCTCCGGTGTAGATGGAGTTCTCGAAGGTGCGGACCGCGTGGCAGTTGCGGCACTCTCCCTCGCTATAGCGCCCGTTGGCTGGCTCTATGACCCAATGATGCCGACAGACCGGGGCATCCTCCACCGCCAGCGCCCCTCGCATTTGTTCCAAGACCATCGCTCCACCTCCTCAAACCAGCGTCGGAAAAGAAAAATAATGCTGTACGGGAGGCCACTAATAATGGCCCGATTTCCCGTACAGCAAAACTATCCCTTAGCGGGGCAACAGTCAACATTTTTGGGCATATTTCCGAAATAATTTCAGAAATTGACCAAAGAAGCCTGCGCCGCTAGGCGGCCAGCTCCAGATCCGCCAGCACCGGAGGTCCGGCGGGCTGGGCCGCCTGCTCCGGCCTCCGGGCCTTGGCGGACGGCTCGGCCGCGGAATAATAGCGCCCGCACTGGATGCAGCTCAGGTATACGCCGTGGATGTCCTCGCCGACATAGAGGTCTCCGTGGCACTTGGGGCAGCCTCGCAGCTTGAACATGGTCAATCCTCCCTTTGCAGTGTCTTGATGCCGATATAGTGAGCGAGAACTCATATTATATGCCTAAACCTTACAAGAGTGTTACGAATTACACCTATAATTTTCCCGCCTTGCCGTAAATGGTAATGGGCCGTAGAATGCCGGAAAGCGACGGCAGTCCGGTCGGCATCCCTGAGGCGGCGGCGCAGGCCGGAATAAGGAGAGCGAGATGGCAGGACTGAACCACCCGTTGGAGAACGTCAGAGTCATAGACCTGGGCCGCCACCAGGCTGGCCCCAGGTGCGCCCAGGTCCTCGCCCGCATGGGCGCCGAGGTGATCAAGGTGGAGCGCTTGGGCGGAGAGGAGACCCGCTACCACGGCCCCTGGGTCAGGAAGCAGTCGAGCTACTGGGTGCAGTACAATTCGGGCAAGAAGTCCCTGTCCATAGACCTGCGCAAGGAGGAGGGCAAGGAGGTGCTGCGGGAGCTGGTCAAGGTGTCGGACATACTGGTGCAGAACTTCCGGCCGGGGACCATAGAGAAGATGGGCTTCGGGTACGAGACCCTCAGGGAGCTGAACCCGGGCATCATCATGGTGAACGTGTCGGCCTACGGGCAGTTCGGGCCGTACCGGGACAACATAGGCTACGACCCCATAGGGCAGACCATGTCTGGGATAACGATGGTTACGGGTGAGGAGGGGATGCCGCCGATACGGACGGGGGTGCCGATAATAGACCGGATAACGGCGTTGCACGCGGCGATAGGGGCGCTGTCGGCGCTGCACGAGAGGGAGGCGTCGGGTCTGGGTCAGAGCATGGACGTGTGCCTGGCGGACACGGGGTACTCCATGACGGAGATACCGGTAACGGCGTATCACGGGACGAAGATAGCGCCGAAGCGGGGAGAGAGCACGGCGCCGCCGTCGGGGATCTACCCGTGCAAGGAGGGGTGGGTCTTGGTGTCGGCGGGGGACCAGCACCACTGGCACCGGGTGTGCAACGCATTGGGGAGGCCGGAGTGGCTGGAGGACCCGCGGTTCAACACGAGGCACGAGAGGCTGAACAACGCGGCTTTGGTGAACGAGGCGGTCCGCGACCTTCTTGCGGAGAAGACGATGGAGCAGGCGATAGCGCACTTCACGGAGCACGACGTTGTTGCGGCGCCGGTGAACACGATACCGCAGGCGGCGGAGGACCCGCACCCGTGGGAGCGTCGTGCGATGGTGGAGGTGCCGGACTTCCTGGCTGGGGAGATAGCGGTGAGCGGGGACTACTGGCACTTTTCGAGGACGCCGGTGAACGTGGGCACGACGCCGCAGGTAGGGGAGCACAACGAGGAGGTGCTGTCTGGGATACTGGAGTACAGCGCGGAGGAGGTGGAGGCGATGCGGCGGAACCGGGTCATATCCGAGGAACACTACTACGACGAGATTCCGGGCTAGGGGCCTACTTCGCGCGGGGCTGACGGCGTAGGGGCGGGTTTCAAACCCGCCCCTACGCCGTCAGCCGCATACCCTGAGTTCTTTCCGAACACAAAATCGTTTGACCGGCGGGCGGCAGTTATGCTAGGATTTTCGTCGCCGCTGAGAGAGTACGGTTGGGATTCTTCCAGATTTTTACAGTTTTTGATGGGGCAGGGGCGATTGGTTAATATCCATTCCTCAGACAATCGTTCTCCGAGCGAAGGCGAGTGGCTCTCGTTGCGGGACGCCTGCCGTCTGCTGGACGTCAGCGATACAACTCTGCGGCAGTGGGCCGACGCCGGCCACCTGCGGGTGTACCGCACGCCGGGGGGGCACCGCCGCTTCCTGCGCCAGGACGTGGAATCGCTGACCCAGGCGGCCCGTCAATCTGCCGACCAGGCCCGCGAGAATTCGGGAGAAGGGCCGGCCCTGCGCCGCATCCGCCGCAGGCTGAGCCAGGACAGCGTTACGCACCAGCCGTGGTTCCAGGCCGTGGAGCCGGAAGGGCACGACCGGATGCGGCTGTTCGGACGCCGCCTGCTTTCTCTCCTGTTGCAAGAGTCGGGCCCCCGGCGGCGGCGACAGGAATTGCTGGCCGAGGCCCGCGTTCTGGGCCAGGAATACGGCTCGGAAATGCTGGAGCGGAACGTCGCGCTCACCGACACCGTCGAAGCGTTCATCTTCTTCCGCAGCATGGTGTTGGACAGCGCGCCCGCCGCTTCGTGGTCGCGCATCCTGGAAACCTCTGATCGAGTGCTGGCCGGAGTATGCAGTTCCTACCAGCGGGCCACAGAATCAGCCGCTTCTCAGTAAAGGAGTTTCCATCCTCACGGAGTGGAAAAGATAGGGGCAGAAGCTATGACTATGGACATGACCGACCGCAAGCTGCTCAACCTCATCCAGGGGCCTTTCCCGATGGTGGAGCAGCCCTACCTTAATTTGGCGGAGCAACTGGAGACCACCGAAGAGGATGTGCTGGCCCGGCTCACCGAGCTGAAGCGGCAGAACGTCCTGCGGCAGATAAGCGCCATCTTCGACACTCGGCGGCTGGGCTACAGGACAACCCTCGTCGCCATGGCCTACGAGCCGGAGAAGCTGCACCGGGCGGCCATGGAAATCAACCGCCATCCCGGAGTGAGCCACAACTACGCCCGGGAAGGCTCCTACTACAACCTTTGGTTCACCCTGGCCGTGCCGCCGGAGCACGACCTGGAGGCTACGGCCAAGCACATGGGGCGCAAGACCGGGGCTATGGAATCGCGCATCATGCCCACCATCCGCTTCTTCAAGATAGGCGTCAACTTCGATATGGTGAAGCAGCAGGGTTCGTCCTACAACTTCAGCCCCGACGGGTTCAACAAGGCCGAGGCCGATAGCTGGAACAAACCCCAGCCGGTCACCGAGTGGGAGAAGGACGCCATCCGCGGGATGCAGGAAGACCTGCCGCTGGTTTCCCGTCCCTTCGACCCCATAGCCGAGAGCCTGGGTATCACCACCGCCGAGCTGTTCGCCCTTGCCGAGAACTTCCAGGAACGCCGCATTATGCGCCGGTACAGCGCGGTGCTGCACCATCGCCGCTCCGGCTTCCGCTCCAATGCCATGATTGTCTGGAAGGTGCCGCCGGAACGCTCCGAGGAAGTGGGCATGATTATGGCGGGCCACAAGGCGGTCACCCACTGCTATGAGCGGCCCACCTTCCCCGACTGGCCCTACACCCACTTCACCATGGTGCACGCCACCACGCCGGAGGGCTGCGAGCAGTACAGCAACGAAATCTCGGAGGCCACCGGCATCACCGACCGGCTGGCGCTGTACAGCACGCGGGAGTACAAGAAGACGCGGGTGCGCTACTTCGTCCCGGACTACGACGAATACCTGGAGTCGGAGTCCCTCGTGGACTTGGACTCTGCGGAACTGGACGAAGAAGAGTTTGAAGAAATGGCCCCGCTGGCGACCTCTGACTAGAGTGATTGCCGGGTGGGGAAACGCCCTCACCCCAACCCTCCCCCAGAGGGAGAGGGAGTTATGAGCGAGAGCGAATGACCTCCTACTATCCCGTATATCTGAACCTGCGGGGACGCCGCTGCGTCATCGTCGGCGGCGGGACCGTGGCCGAGGGCAAGATTGGCCGGCTGCTGGACTCCGGCGCGGACATCTGCGTAGTCAGCCCGGATGCCACGCCCGGCATCCGGCAGTTCGCGGCCGACGGGGCCGTGCGCTGGGAGCAGCGCGTATATCGCCCCGGCGACTTGGAGGGGGCGTTCATTGCCATCGCCGCCACCAATGTCCGCGAGGTCAACCGGCGCATCTTCGAGGAAGCAAACGAGCGGGGCGTAATACTCAATGCCGTGGACGATCCGCCCAATTGCAGCTTCATCGCCCCGTCCATCGTGCAGCGCGGGCCGGTGACGCTGGCCATCTCCACCGGCGGGGTGTCACCGGCGTTGGCCCGCAAGCTGCGCGAGTCCTTGCAAGACTCCGCTGACCTGGCATGGGCGGACCTGTCCAGCGTCATGGCGGTAGCCCGCTCTCACCTGCGGGAGGCGGGGCTGCTATCCACCGTTGATCCGCAGCGCTGGCAATGTTGCATAACCCGCGAGTTGCTGGCCATGGCGCAGGATGGACGGAACGCCGATGCCGCCGAGACGCTGCTTGCCGGGCTGATGGGCGAGGATAATCGGGGCCTGTGTGACGACATAACCGCCTGTCATGTGGAAGGTTGTTCCATCCGACGCGATGGAGAGCGCGCATGACCGCCAGCCCTCCCATCCGGGTCGGCAGCCGGGGCAGTCCCCTGGCGCTGATTCAGGACGACGAAGCCATCGCACAGCTCAAGGCGCACCACCCGGGGCTGGAATTCGAGGTGGTCGTGGTGCGTACCAGCGGGGACGCCAACCAGACCGCGCCCCTGGCCGGGATGGGCCTGGGCGTGTTCGTCAGCGAGCTAGAGGAGCGCCTGCTGTCGGGCGACCTGGATATGGCCGTTCACAGCCTCAAGGACTTGCCTACGAAACTGCCCGACGGCCTCACACTGGGGGCGATCCTGGAGCGTAAGGATCCCAGGGATGTCCTCGTCAACCGCTGGAACTGCCCACCGGAGGACCTGCCCAAAGGCGCACGAATCGGCACCAGCAGCCCGCGCCGTGCCGCACAACTGCGCCGCTACTTCCCCAACGTCGAGGTGGTGCCCATACGCGGCAACGTCGAGACACGCCTGCGCAAGGCCGAGGGCGACGAGGCCGACGGCGCGGTGCTGGCCGCCGCCGGGCTGGCCCGTTTGGGGATGGAGGACCGGGTGGCGGCCTATCTGTCCCCCCAGCGCTTCGTGCCGCCGCCGGGCCAGGGCGCCCTGGCCGTGGAGGTGCGGGCCGACGACCGGAGAATGCTGGACATCCTCGAGTCCATCGAACACCCGGCCACCCGTTTCGAGGTGACCGCCGAGCGGGCCTTCCTCGAGACGCTGGGCGGGGGCTGCTCCATACCCGTGGGGGCCTACGCCCGCTGCATGGGGCACGAGCTCCTGATGACCGTGTTCCTCAGCAATCCCGAAGGCTCCCGGGTCTTCACCGCCAAGGTCGATGGCCTGAAGCACGACCCCCTGCAACTGGCCGGCGACGCCTACCTCGCCGTAGCCGAGCGCGGCGGCGCCGACCTGCTGGAAGGTGTCCGCCAACCTCAAGGCCCGCCCGCGACGGAGAATCTTTAATAGACGTTTGGATACAGGAATTCAACTGGTGGTTGGCAAAGTCTACCTCATCGGCGCAGGGCCAGGCGACCCCGGGCTGCTGACCGTCAAGGGCCGCGAGGCGCTGGAACGGTGCGACGTGGTCGTGTACGACCGGCTGGCGCATCCGTCATTGCTGGACTACGCGCCGGCCTTCGCCGAGCGGGTGTTCGCGGGCAAGGCGCGGGGGCAGCAGGAACTGACGCAGGACGGCATCAACGCGCTGCTGGTGGAGCGGGCACGGGCCGGGCTGCGCGTGGCGCGGCTGAAGGGCGGCGACCCCTTCGTCTTCGGGCGCGGCGGCGAGGAGGCCCTGGCCTTGGCCCGTTGCGGCATCCCCTTCGAGGTGGTGCCGGGGGTGTCGTCGGCCATTGCCGCCCCGGCCTATGCTGGCATACCGGTCACCCACCGGGGCATCGCCACCGGGTTCACCGTGGTCAGCGGCAGCGAAGCCCCGGATTCCCGCCTTCGCGGGAATGACGAGGGGCGGGTGCGCTGGGATGAGCTGGCCCGCTCGCTGGCGTCCCGCGGCGGTACCCTGATGACGCTGATGGGCTGGGCTTCCATCGAGAAGATACTGGAAGCCCTGCAACAGGCCGGGCTTTCCGCCGACACGCCGGTGGCCCTAGTGCAATGGGGCACCTGGAGCCGTCAGCGGACCGTGACCGGAACGCTGGATACCGCCGCCGAGAAGGGCCGCGCCGCCGGACTGGCCGCGCCGGTGGTCGCCGTCATTGGCGAGGTGGTAAACCTGCGCGAGGAGCTGGCCTGGTTCGACAACCGCCCCCTGTTCGGCAAGCGCGTGCTGGTCACCCGCTCCCGCACCCAGGCGTCGCGGATGTGCGAACTGCTGGAGGACGCTGGTGCAACCCCGGTGGAGTTGCCCGCCATCGCCATCGCGCCGCCCGATGACTTCGCTCCGCTGGACGATGCTGTCTCGCGCCTGTCCTGCTTCGGCTGGGCCATCTTTGCCAGCGTCAACGCCGTGGACTCAGTGTTCGAGCGGCTGGACGCGCAGGGCAGAGACGCTCGCGCCTTCGGAACAACCCGCGTCGGCGCCATCGGCCCGGCTACCGCCGCCGCATTGGAGCGTCGCGGCATCCGGCCCGACTTCACGCCGTCGCGCTCCGTGTCGTCAGCGGCGCTGGAGGAACTGTCGGCTTACGAGTGGACGGGGGTGTCCGTGCTGCTGCCCGCCGCCGACATCGGCCGTGACGAGCTGGCCGACGGTCTGGCCGGCCTCGGCGCAAGCGTCGAGCGGGTGACTGCCTATCGCACCGTCACGCCGCCCGACGCGGCGCAGCGGGCGCGCGACGCCTTCGCCGACGGCATAGACATCGTCACTTTCACCAGCTCATCCACCGTCCGCAACCTGCTGTCCCTGCTGGACGACGGCAAGGAAGCGCTGTCCGGCAGCCTGATCGCCTGTATTGGGCCTGTAACGTCCGGCGCTGCCCGGGAGCTGGGCCTGAGCGTGGACATCGAGGCCGACGAGCATACCGTTGAAGGACTGGCCCAATCATTGATAAGTCATTTCGCCACACTGTCTGAACTGTGATTCTTGTGATTAGAGGATTAACAGGATAGCGGCCCAATCATGTCCATCCTTCAATCACAAAAATCACAGTTCAGACAAACAAAAGGAGCAGCCCCATGACCGGTTACAATGCCTATCCCGAGACCCGCCTTCGCCGCCTGCGCGGTTCGGACCCGCTGCGCAACCTGGCGCGGGAGACCCGCCTTTCGCCCAAGGAGTTCATATACCCCATGTTCGTGATGCACGGCCACGGGATGCGCGAGCCTATCGAACCCATGCCCGGCTGCTACCAGGTGTCGCTGGACGTGATGTCCGAGGAGGTGGGCGAGGCGGCGGAGCTGGGCATCGGCGGCGTGCTGCTCTTCGGCCTGCCCGCCGAGAAGGACCCGCTGGGGCTGGAGGGCTACGACCCGGAGGGCATCGTGCAGGAGGCGGTGCGCGTCATCAAGCGCGACCACCCGGAGATGCTGGTGTCCACCGACGTCTGCATGTGCGAGTACACCGACCACGGCCACTGCGGCGTCATAGACAACGGGCGTGTGGACAACGACGCCACCCTGGAACTGCTGGCGCGCACGGCCCTGTCCCACGTGCAGGCGGGGGCCGACCTGCCCGCACCGTCGGCGATGATGGACGGCCAGGTATGGGCCATCCGCCAGGCGCTCAACGCCGAAGGCTACGAGGACACGCCGATAATGGGCTACGCCGCCAAGTATGCCTCGGCCTTCTACGGCCCCTTCCGCGTCGCCGCCGGCTCCACGCCCCAGTTCGGCGACCGCAAGACCTACCAGATGGACCCGGCCAACTCGCGCATGGCCATGCGCGAAATCGAGAGCGACATCGCCGAGGGCGCGGATATCGTGATGGTCAAGCCCGCCATGGCCTATATGGACGTCATCCGAGAGGCCCGCGAGCGCTTCAACCATCCGCTGGCCGCCTATAACGTCAGTGGCGAATACTCCATGGTCAAGGCCGCCGGGCAGCAGGGTTGGGTAGACGAGCGCCCGGTGACCACCGAGCTGTTGACAGGCATCAAGCGCGCCGGCGCCGACATCATCATCAGCTACTTCGCCAAAGACGTAGCCCGCTGGCAGCGGGATTAACATCCCCTCTCCCAGAGGGAGAGGGTTAGAGCCTGCCCCTGCGAAGGCAGGGGGTGAGGGCGTCCCCCAGTTCTATTAGGTCGAAACTAAAATTGCCAGGAACAGCTATGCAGCTCGCCAAGTCGGAAGCCCTGTTTGCCGAAGCCCAGCGCCTGATGCCCGGCGGCGTCAACAGCCCAGTGCGCTCCTTCCGCGCCGTGGGGGGCGCCCCGCCCTTCATTGCCTCGGGCAGCGGCGCCCGCGTAGTTGACGTGGACGGCAACGAATACATTGATTACCTCGGCTCCTGGGGGCCGCTGGTCTTGGGGCACGCCCATCCGTCGGTGGTGACTGTCCTTGAGAGAGCTGCCAGAGGCGGCTCCAGCTTCGGCGCGCCGGTGGAGCAGGAAGTGGAACTGGCCCGGCTGATTACCGGCGCCCTGCCCAGCATCGAGTCGCTGCGGCTGGTCAACTCCGGCACCGAAGCTTGCATGAGCGCCATACGGCTGGCCCGCGCCTTCACCGGACGGGACAAGATAATCAAGTTCGCGGGCAACTACCACGGCCACGCCGACGGCCTGCTGGTGCGCGCCGGTTCGGGCGGGCTGACCCACGGCATCCCCACCAGCGCCGGGGTGCCCGATTCCTACGCCAGCGAGACGCTGGTGGCCGACTACAACGACCTCGATTCCGTGGAACGACTGTTCAGCAACTACCCCAACGCCATCGCCGGAGTCATCGTCGAGCCGGTGGCCGGCAACATGGGCGTGGTGCCACCCGCGCCCGGCTTCCTCGAGGGCCTGCGCCGGGTGACCGCCCACGACGGGGCGATGCTGATATTCGACGAGGTAATCACCGGCTTTCGCGTGGGATCGGGAGGGGCGCAGGGCCTTTACGGCATCATGCCCGACATCACTACCCTGGGCAAGATTATCGGCGGCGGCCTGCCTGTGGGCTGCTACGGCGGACGGCGCGAAATCATGGAGCGAGTAGCGCCGCTGGGCGATATGTACCAGGCCGGAACGCTTTCGGGCAACCCGCTGGCCGTCAGCGCCGGGGTGGCCACCCTGACCGAGTTGCAGAAACCCGGCATATACGAGCAGATTGACCGGCTGGCCGCCCGCCTGACTGACGGCATCGCTGCGGCTTTTCGCGACGCTGAAGTACCTGGCACCATCAACCGGGTAGGCTCCATGTTCACCGGCTTCTTCAACCCCGGCCCGGTGGAGTCGCTGGCGCAGGTGGAGCAGTCCGACGCCGCCCGCTACGGCCGCTACTTCCACGCCCTGCTGGAGCGGGGGGTCTACATCGCCCCGTCGCAGTTCGAGGCCGGCTTCGTATCCACCGCCCACACCGAGGCGGACATAGACGCCACCATCGAGCGAGTGAAGGAGGCGCTGGCGACGTTGGGGTAACGGACTCGCAGAGACCCAGACGAAACGCGCTCCGGCAGCAACTGCCGGAGCCTTATTGTCAGTGGTACCCCTGGAGGGACTCGAACCCCCGACGCGCAACTTAGGACGCTGCCGCTCTATCCTCTGAGCTACAGGGGCAGGATACGGTGCCTGTGGGTTAGGATTGCGACTACCCTGCTTTCAGACAAGGGATCGCTTCCAACTACCATCACCATTTACAGCATCCCAAAAGGCTGGTTGAGTGTCAAGACTGTCCGTTGCCCGAATCAGCCGGAACGTCACTCCAACCGCCTTATTCGCGGCAGGGCGATGGCGGAGACGACGCTGATGGCGGCCAGCACCGCGCCGTTGATGAGCAAGGCCCTCGGCGCCCCAACGACCCCGGCCAGCGCGCCCACCCCCACGTGTCCCACCGGGGCGAACCCGATGCTGAGCACCCACGAACCCATGGCCCTCCCCCGTTCCTCGTCGGACACCGCGTCCTGCATCAGGGTCTTGTAGAGGGTGTCAACGGCCATGGCGCAGGCGTTGACGAAGAGCAGCACCCCGATGAAGGAGTAGATGTTGCCCGACAGGGAGAAGGCCATCAGCCCGGCGCCGAATCCGGCGGCGGTGGCAAACATCATCAGCCCCTTCTTCCTGACCCCGCCGAGTCCCGCCAGTATCCAGAGACCCAGCAGCCCGCCGCCCTGGCGTGCCGCGGTCATCACGCCCAGCCCCGTCGGGCCGACGTGCAGCACTTCCTTGGCGAAGACCGGCAGCAGGGTCATGTGGGTGAAGCCCAGGATCTCGGTGGCCGCCGTCAGCAGCATCAGAACCAGCAGCAGGCGATAGTTCCGCAACAGCCGGACGTAGCCCGCCAGGTTTTGCAGCACCGATGCGGCGGCAGGGCGTATTGAGCGCCCCGGGTCTCTTATGGTCAGGGTGGCCAGCGCGGACAACAGGTAGCAGACCGCCGCCGCCGCGAACTGCCAGCCCGCTCCGGCAGCCTCGATGACCGCCCCGGAGACGAGAGATCCGGCGATGCCGCCGCCCTGCATGGCCATCGCCCCCAAGGCCAGCCCGTTCAGGGCGTACTCCGGCCCGACGATGTCGTAGGTGAAGGTCTGCCGGACGGTCAGGACAAAGGCGAAGGTGCAGCCCAAAGCCGCCACCAGAGCGACGACCACCCACACGTTCTCCAGGCCGCCCAGCAGCATCAGGGCCATCACCAGCGCAACGGCAGACGCCCCCAGCGTGCCGATCTGCACCAGCATCCGCCGGTCCCAGCGGTCGGCGATGGCCCCGGACAGCAGGCCCAGCAGGAAGAAGGGCAGCATACGCGCTGCCGCTCCCACGCCCACCATCAGCTCCGAGCCGGTCAGCTCGAAAATGAGCCATCCGACCGACACCTGCTCCATTCCCGTGGCCAGGGAGTAGAGAAGGGTGGACGCCCACAGCAGGCGGAAGTCCCTGATGCGCAGAGAGGCCGCCCAGTTGCTTATACCGCTCACGACGCCCGATGATACACCTTACGCCAAGAGGGTGCGCGAAAAATCTCCTCCTCGAGGGGGAGGATTAGCAGGACGATGGCAAAGTCCGTCAATAACCGACACCGTTAGTCCTGAGCTTGTCGAAGGACGGGGCGAGAGAATCCGCTGATGGTTCGACAAGCTCACCACCAACGGATTCTCCGTGAATTTGCAATCGTCCTGGGATGGTTAAGGTGAAGGTGAAATCCCGCTCATCAGAAGTGTTATCATTGGCCTGCGCCTGCCCGGCATAGGAGGTATATATATGCCGTTTGGAAATAATGACTGGCTGGCTCTCACCCAGGAAGACCCCATCGAACCCGATATTCCGCTGTGCGACCCCCATCACCACTTCTGGGACGGGCGGATGCAGAGCATCCCCTACCAGCGTTACCTGATTCACGAGCTGATGGCCGACCTGAACAGCGGCCACAACGTCCGCTCCACGGTGTTCCTCGAAGCCCGCTCGATGTACCGGGCCTCCGGGCCGGAGGAACTGCGTTCGGTGGGCGAGGTGGAGTTCGTGCAGGGCCTGGCGGCGGCCAGCGCCAGCGGCACCTACGGCGAGACCAGGGCCGCGGCGACTATCATCGGCGCCGCCGACCTGAAGATGGGCGACGACGTGGCCCGGGTGCTGGAGGCCTTGCAGGCGGCCAGCCCCAACCGCTTCAAGGGCATCCGCCACAACGTCACCTGGAGTCCCGACCCGGAGATTGAGAACCGAGAGGAGCCGGGCGTCCTGGCCAGCGACTCCTTCCGCGCCGGCGCCCGCGTGCTGGCCCGCATGGGGCTGTCGCTGGACATCATGCTGGCCTTCCCGCAGATGAACGAGGTTGCCGAGTTCGCCCGGGCCGTGCCGGAGGTGTCCATCATCCTGAACCACCTGGGCGGCGTCAGCCGGACGGGCATCTACGCCGGCAAGGACGACGAAATCATCCCGGCGTGGCGGGAGGGCATCGCGGCGGTGGCCCAGAACCCAAACGTCACCTGCAAGCTGGGCGGCATGGGTATGCCCCGCTGGGGATTCGACTGGCCCTACCGCACCATCCCCATCGGCTCAGAGGAGCTGGCGGAAGGCATGGCCCCGTGGATGAACTACGCCATCGAGCAGTTCGGGCCGGAGCGCTGCATGTTCGAGAGCAACTTCCCGCCCGACAAGGTGTCCTTCTCCTACAACGTGATGTACAACGCCTTCAAGCGCCTCTCCAGCGGCTACAGCGCCAGCGAGCGGGCCGCCATGCTCCACGACACGGCGGTGAGGGTGTACCAGATCGAGACGTAAGCGCCCTCACCCTAACCCTCTCCCAGAGGGGAGAGGGAACTTATTGGGGAGGGTCCTTCAATTCTCCCTCTCGTCCTGAGCTTGCCGAAAGGAGGGAGAGGGTTGGGGTGAGGGTGAAATCGCGGGCATCAGCTACTTTCCGCACTGCTGGGGGCGTTCCATGAAATACGACGTCATCATCGTGGGGGCCGGGTCGGCGGGCTGCGTGCTGGCCAACCGGCTGTCGGAGGATCCCGGCCGCTCCGTGCTGCTGCTGGAGGCCGGGCCGGACTACCCGGAGCGCCTGCCCGACGAGCTCAGGTACGACATGAACCAGGCCGCCTCCGAAGAAGGGGCGGCCCACAACTGGTCGCTGGTGGGCCAGGCCACCCCCCAGCAACCGCGCCCGCTGCACGTCGCCCGCGGGAAGGTGACCGGCGGCAGCAGCGCCATCAATCACCAGATAGTGCTGCGCGGGATGCCCGAGGACTTCGACGCCTGGGCCGCCGCGGGCAACGACGAGTGGAGCTACGTCAAGACGCTGCCCTATTTCCGCAGGCTGGAAAGCGACGCCGACATCCACGACGACTTCCACGGCGCCGACGGCCCCATCCCGGTGTGGCGGCATTCCCGGGAGAACTGGCTGCCCCTGCAAGCAGCCTTCCACCAGGCCTGCCGCGATGCCGGATTCCCCGAAGACCCGGACATGAACCACCCGGACGCCACCGGCGTCGGACAGATGCCCCTGAACAACCCCAGCGGCGTGCGGATGAGCACGGCGATAACCTACCTGGACGCCTGCCGCCACCGCCTGAACCTCACCATCCGTCCCAACGTGCTGGCGCGGCGCATCGTGTTCGACGGTAATCGCGCCACCGGGGTTGAGGTCGACAGCGGCAGCGAGACTTTCGTGGTTGAGGGCGAGGAAATCATCCTCAGCGCCGGGGCCATCCACTCGCCACACCTGCTGCTGCTGTCCGGCGTCGGGCCTGCGGAGGAACTGCGTCCCCTCGGCATCGCTCCCGTCCACGACCTGCCGGGCGTGGGCCGCAGCATGAAGAACCATCCCTCGGTCTCCATCGTGTTCCGCTCAGACCCGAAGCATCACCTCGCGCCCGACGCCCCGAGGAACCAGGTGGGCCTGCGGTTCACCGCCGAGGGTTCGTCCATGCGCAACGACGTGCAGGTGCAGCCTACCACGTCCTACCCGGAGAGCGCGGAGCCACCCGACATCCGCTTCGGCTGCCGCATCGAGTACGTCTACAGTGAGGGATTGCTGACCCTTGCGTCGGCAGATGTGAAGGAGCAGCCGCGCTTGGACTTCCGGTTTCTCACGGATCCCAGAGATACGGCAAGATACCGGGACGCGGTTCGCCGGACGGTCAAGATTTTCGAGCATCCGGCCTTCGACGGGCTGCTGGCGGAGCGGCTGGCGCCCACCGACGCCGACCTAGCCAGCGACGAGGCGCTGGACGCCTGGCTCCAGCAGAACGCGGGCATCGCGGGGCACCAGTCGGTCACCTGCAAGATGGGGCCAGCCTCCGATCCGACGGCGGTGGTGGATCAGTATTGCCATGTCCACGGAATGGAAGGGCTGCGGATCGTTGACGCCTCGGTGATGCCCGACATCGTGCGGGCCAACACCAACGCCACCGTCATAATGATGGCCGAGCGGGCCGCCGACTTCATCAGGGAGGGCCGTTAGCGGCATATCAGAGTAGTCATGACCCTTCCCGAATCCAGCCAGTACAACCTGACCGCCGGTATGCCCATCTGCCGCATCCTCAACGGTCTGTGGCAGGTGTCCGGTGCCCATGGCGTCATCGAACCCAACGCGGCCATCCGCAATATGTTCGATTACGCGGATGCCGGGTTCACCACCTGGGACCTGGCAGACCACTACGGCCCGGCCGAGGACTTCATCGGCGAATTCCGGCGGCAGTTGGCGTCGTCGCGCGGGCCCAATGTGCTTTCGGGGATGCTGGCCTTCACCAAGTGGGTGCCGCGCCCGGGGCCGATGACCCGCCAGGTGGTCGAGGGCAACATTGACATCTCCCGCCAACGCATGGGAATGAACCGGCTGGACCTGTTGCAGTTCCACTGGTGGGACTACCGCGACAGCCGCTATCTCGACGCCCTTGCCATCCTTTCCGACCTGCGGGACGAGGGCAAGATACGGGAGGTGGCTCTGACCAACTTCGACACCCAACGGATGCAGGACATTGCCGACCACGGCGTCCGGGTGGTGTCCAACCAGGTACAGTATTCCCTGATAGACCGCCGGCCCGAGGTTGCCATGTCCGGGTTCTGCCAAGCGCACGGCTCCTCGCTGCTGGCCTATGGGACGCTGTGCGGCGGCTTGCTGGCCGACCGCTACGTCGGCCAGCCGGAGCCGCCCGTCGGGGCGCTGAACACCGCCAGCCTCCGCAAGTACAAGCAGATGATCGACGCCTGGGGCGGCTGGGGCCTCTTCCAGCAGCTTCTTTCAGTCCTGCGTAGCGTAGCAGACAAGCACGGCGCCACCATCGCCAACGTCGCGGTACGCTACATCCTCGACCGCCCGGCCGTCGCGGGCGTCATCGTCGGCGCAAGGCTGGGCGTGGCGGAACACATTGCCGACAACGCCCGCGTTTTCGACATACAACTCGATGCCGACGACCTGGAAGCCATCGAGACTGTTCTTGCTCAGTCCCGCGACCTCTACCGCCTCATCGGCGACTGCGGCGACGAGTACCGTCGGTAAAATCTACCCCACCGGCAGCACCGGCTCGGCGCGGTCTGCGGGCAGTTCCACCTCGAAGGCGTTGAGGAAGAAGGCGGTCTGGGCGTAGTGGCTCATCAGCGCGGTCAGCTCGACCAGGTGCTGCACTCCGAACTGCTCCAGGGCAATCTGGAAGGTTGACGCCGAGACCCGGTGGCTGGTGTAGAACTCGTTGCAGTAGTTGATGATGGCGCGCTCGTCGTCGGCCATATCCGGCAACGGCTGGCGGTCGCGGATGGCGTCCACCAGGGCGTCGCTGACACCCGCCTTGCGGGCATCGGGAGCGTGGGCGTTCCAGACATAGGGGCAGTCGAAGTTGCGGGCCGTCGCCAGTATAGCCAGCTCCCGGATGCGGTTGGAGAAGGCGCTCTCGTATCGCAGGTACGAGGTGAGTCCGGCGCGGCGGCGCGCCAGCTCGGGGCTGTTGATGATGATGGAGATGGGGCCTCCGGCGATGGTGCCGCCGGTGTCCCTGGTCAGCTCGTCGAAGGCTTCCCTGAATTCCTCCGGCGCCATATCTCGCGTGACTATTGGTACTCTGGCCATGATTCCTCTCTGCTGTTGGATTTGATAAGCGATTCTATCACTTTGCGATGCTCAGTCTTGAGCGTGTCTTCGGGAGAGAAAAGGGCTACAATCCCCCAAAAGAAAGGCTAATCAGGGAGAGGAGGCAGCACGATGGCAGTACCGGAAAAGGTCACCGTGGACGAGGCGCAGCAGTATTACGACACTGCCGACAGCATCCGCATCCGGCCGGGCTGGATGCAGGGCGAGGGCCAGCCTATGCCCGAGATCGAACCCTACCTCTGGCGCTGGTCGCAGGTGGAGCCGCTGGTGCTGAAGAGCGGCGAACTGGTGACGCCCGACCGCGACGTGGAGCGTCGCACCCTGCGACTGGCGACGCCGGGCATAGACCGCGGCACCACCCACACCATCACCGCGGCCTTGCAATTACTGCTGCCCGGCGAGAACGCTCCGGCCCACCGCCACACGCCCACGGCCATCCGCTGGGTGTTGAAGGGGCAGGGCGCCTACACCACCGTCGAGGGCGACAAGTGCTACATGGAGCCGGGCGACCTGATTCTGACCCCATCGTGGACCTGGCACGACCACAACAACGAGGGCGCGGAGCCGATGATCTGGCTGGACGGGCTGGACGTGCCGTTGGTGCGCTACCTGCGGGCCAACTTCTACGAACCCTACCCCGAAGACCAGCAGCCCGTCGTCGGCGTGGCCGAGTCGGAGCGGAAGTTCGCTTCCGGCGCCCTGCGTCCGGCATGGGAAAGTCCCAGCGCGCCCTACTCGCCGCTGTGGCATTACAAGTGGGACAAGACCTGGGAGGCCCTGCAACGCCTGGCCGAGGTGGACGCCAGCCCCTTCGACGACGTGGCGATGGAGTTCAGCGACCCGGCCACCGGCGGCCCGGTGCTCCGCTCCATGACCTGCTGGGCCCAGCTCATCCGCCCCGGCATCCGCACCCAGGCCCATCGCCAGACCAGTTGCGCCGTGTACCAGGTGTACAAAGGCGAGGGGTACAGCGTCATTGACGGCCAGCGGTTCGACTGGAACGAGGGCGACTTCTTCGTGGTGCCGCCGTGGGCCTGGCACGAACACGCCAACGACTCCGGCAAGGAGGCGGTGCTGTTCTCCATACAGGACATCCCGGTGCTGAAAGACCTGGCCCTGTACCGCGAGGAGCCGTACACCGAGAACGCCGGCCACCAGCCCATAACCGGCAAGTTTACGGGGTAAGGGGTAAACTATGCCATTCCTCGACCTGAACGGCGAACGCTTCCACTACCACGTGGACGACTTCTCGGACCCTTGGCTGTCGTCTGCTCCGGTGCTGCTGCATCACGCCGCCGGGGGCAACCTGCACCGCTGGCGGGCCTGGGCGCCGACGCTGGCCCGGCATCGCCGGGTGGTGCGCTTCGACATGAGGGGCCACGCCGGTACGCCGCCCCCGGCGGACTTGCAGTTCAACCTGCCGGAGCTGGCCGCCGACATCGCCAGGGTCATGGACGGGCTGGACATCGAGAAAATCCACTTGGTAGGCGCATCCGCCGGGGGCATCGTCAGCCTGCGCTTCGCCCACGACTTCCCGGAGCGGCTGCACAGCCTGACGCTGGTGGCCTCCACGCCTCGGCTGGCCCAGATGGGGGCCAATATGGACGCGGGATCATGGCGGCGCATCCTGGAGGAAGAAGGCACGAGGGCCTGGCTGCTGGCCGACACCGACAAGCGCTTCGGCCCGGACACCGATCGCCACGTGGTCGAATGGTACGCTGACGAAGGGGCCAGGACTCCCGCGCCGGCGGTGATGGCCCTACAGGGCTGCCTGCTGGCGCAGGACCTGACGCCGCTGCTGCCGGATATTGCGGTTCCCACCCTGATACTGGCCGCGTCCCAAGACGACATCACGCCCCTGAACGTGCAGGAAATGATGGCCCAGAGGATGCCACAAGCCGTGCTGGAGGTCTACGAAGGCGTCGGCCACAACATGAAGGTGGAAATCCCCGACACACTGGCGGCCAGAACGCTGGAGTTCGTGGAAAGCATTGAAGAAGGCTAAGGCGGCGAGGGAGTGGTGGAGACAGGGGGGATCGAACCCCCAACCTCGGCATTGCGAACGCCGCGCTCTCCCAATTGAGCTATGTCCCCACGCGCAACGGCCAGGCCCGCAACATCGGGCGGCCTATATCAAATCGTAGGCCCGCCCGGTGGCGGCTGTCAAGTGGCGCGGCGGGCTTTCAAGTCTTTTCTATTCCAGGCCGAAATATCTGAACTGTGATTCATGTGATTATTGGATTAGTATGATTTCCTAATCATGGTAATCTCCGAATCACATGAATCACAGTTCAGACAGGGAGGGCAAGATTATGGCTACGCTGGTCACCGGGGGAACCGGGTTTGTCGGGGCAAACATCGTCCGTGAACTGGCACGGGTCGGGCACGAGGTGGTCAGCTACGATGTCGCCCCCGCCGACGAGCTGATGCGGCAGTTCATCGCGGAGTGGCAGAGCAGCATCGCCTTTGTCCAAGGCGACATCCGCAACCGGGAGGCCGTGGCCGGGCTGGCTGGGCAGCACAGCATCGACAAGGTAATCCACGCCGCCACCTACACGGTGAACCAGCACGATCTGGAGGTGGAGCGGGGCCGCGACGTCATCGGCATCAACGTCGGGGGGCTGGCCAACGTGCTGGAACTGGCGCGGATTGCGGGGGTGCGTCGCTTCGTCTACGTCAGCTCCGGCGCGGCCTACGGGCTGGCCGCAGGCACCGACCAGACCTACAGCGAGGAAATGCCCGTCGCTCCCGATTCCATGTACGGCATCACCAAGTACGCCGGCGAGCTGATTACCCGGCGCTACGGCGAGCTCTACGGGTTCGAGCAGGCCAGCGTGCGCCTCAGCACTCCCTACGGCCCCATGGAGCGGGTCACCGGCCACCGCGCCGTGATGTCGGCCCTGTACCAGTGGACCGGACAGGCGGCGCGGGGCGAGCCGCTGTCGGTGAACGCGGAGTCCTTCGCCCCGGACGACGGGCGCGACTACACCTACGTCGTGGACACCGCACGGGGCTTGCAGGCCGTTCTCGACGCGCCGGAACTGTCCCACGACCTGTACAACCTGACCACCGGCCTCTGGATAACCTACCGCGAAATCCTGGACGCCCTCGCCGAACTGTCCCCCCTGAGCTTGTCGAAGGGCAGCGCTCCGGCGCCAGCAGCGGACGACGGCGACGCGATGGACCGGGCGCGGGCGTCGGTGTCGGGCCGGGGGCCGCTGTCGGGCCACCGGCTCTGGCAGGACATCAGGTGGCAGCCCCAGTACGACCTCCGCGCCGGTATCGCCGACTACCTGCAATGGCGGCGCGAGTCGGGGTTTACTTCATAAAGAGTAATTTACATGGATGCACAGGATAGACAGGATGAAGGGATGTATCACAATCCTGCCCATCCCGTAATCAAACAAATCACAGTTCAGACATGGACATAGAAAAGTACGTGATAGACGTTCCCCAAGCAACGCTGGACGACCTGGCGGCGCGGCTGGCGGATACCCGCTGGCCCGACGAAATCCCCGGTGCCGGCTGGGACTACGGCACGAACCCGGCCTACCTGCGCGAGCTGGTGGAGTACTGGCGCACGGAGTACGACTGGCGGGCGCAGGAACAGGCGCTCAACCAGTTCGACCACTTCCGGGCTACGGTGGACGGCCTCGGCGTCCATTTCATCCACGCCCACGGCAAGGGGCCTGCGCCCTTCCCGCTCATAGTCTCCCACGGCTGGCCCGGCTCGGTGGTGGAGATGCTGAAAATCATCCCCATGCTGACCGACCCGGCGGCCCACGGCGGCGACCCGGCGGATTCCTTCGATGTCGTTGTGCCGTCGCTGCCCGGCTACGGATTCTCCGAAAAACCCGTCGACCGGGGCATGAGCAACACCCGCATCGCCGGGATGTGGCACACGCTGATGACCGAGGGGCTGGGCTACCGGCGGTTCGGGGCGCAGGGCGGCGACTGGGGCGGGATGATTAGTTCGCGGCTGGGCTTCGATTTCCCCCAATCGGTGGCCGGCGTCCACCTGAACCTGATGACCGGCGTCCCGGCCTTTCGCGGCGCGCCCGACCCGCCGCTGACCGACGCCGAGCAGGAATTCATACGCCAGGCCCGCCGCTGGTTCGAAGACGAGGGCGGCTACTTCCACATCCAGCGCACCAAGCCGCAGACGCTGGGCTTCGGGCTGAACGACTCCCCGGTGGGGCTGGCCGCCTGGATAATCGAGAAGTTCCGCACCTGGTCCGACTGCCAGGGCAACCCGGAAAACAGCTTCACCCGCGACGAGCTGCTGACCAACATCATGGTCTACTGGGTGACGCAGAGCGGCCCGTCGTCGGTCCGTCACTACTATGAGAACCGGGTGGACAACTGGCGCTTCCAGCCGGGCGAGCGGGTGGAGCCACCCTGCGCCGTGGCCCTGTTCCCGGTGGAGATCAACCGCCCGCCGCGCGAGTGGGCCGAGCGCACCCACAACGTGCAGCGCTGGACCGAGATGCCCCGTGGCGGCCACTTCGCCGCCATGGAGCAGCCGCAACTGCTGGCTGAGGACATCCGCGCCTTCTTCCGCACACTGCGGTAATTTCACTCCCACCGACCGTCATTCCCGGCAGCCGCGGGAATCCAGCTCTTTCCGCTCTATGTGCTCCCACATCGGCAACGCCACATAGATTCCCGCTTTCGCGGGAATGACGGTTAGGCGCGCCGATGATTTCCTTTATAATGCCCTTGCCAACGCTTTCAGGAGCAATAGCCTATGGTATCTCCCTACCGCTTTCAAGTTGACCAGCGGGTGCGAATCCGCAGGCGCGGCGGCGGCAGGCACCGGCAGCCGTCGGAGAGCATCAGGGGCGCGCTGGGCGTCATCGCGCCGCAGATGACCGACGACTGGTCGGGCACCAAGCTGGAGCTGGAGCCCGGCATCCCCAACGTCTACTACGTGACCCTGGACAGCGGCGCCACCGAACTCATTGCCGAGGACTGGCTGGAGGACGCCCCGGCGGACGCGCCGCCCCCTCCCGCCCCTCAATCCAATTTCCCCAACTGAAAAGAGGTGAAACTATGGACTTTGGACTCACCGACAAGAAAGCATTCGTAGGAGGGGCCAGCCGGGGCATCGGCAAGGCCATCGCGCTGGAGCTGGCGCGGGAGGGCTGCGACGTGGTCATAGCCTCGCGCACCATGGCGGACCTGGAGCAATCTGCACAGGAAATCGCCGAGGACACTGGTCGCAACATCATCCCCATCGCCATGGACGCCACCAACACAGAGCAGGTGAACCGGGCGGTAGCGGAGGCCGCCGAGCGGCTGGGCGGCCTGCACGTCCTGGTCAACAGCGCGTCGCTGCCCGGAGGGTCGGCGGATGCAGTCGGGCCCATTGATACCGTCAACGAGGATTCCCTCATCGGCGATTTCGACGTCAAGTACGTGGGCGCGCTCCGTTGCGCACGGGCGGCCATCCCCTTCCTGAAGGAACAGGGCTGGGGTCGCATCGTCAACATCAGCGGCGGCAACGGGCGCACCGCCGGCAACCTGAGCGGCGGAGCCCGCAACGTCTCGATGGTCCACCTGACCAAGACGCTGGCGATGCAACTGGGCCGCTTCGGCATCACGGTCAACTGCATCCACCCCGGCACCACGCGCACCGAGCGCACGCCGGGCCTGCTGGAGGCCCGGGCCGCGCAGCTTGGCATTCCGGTCAGCGAAGTGGAAGCGCACGACTTCGCCCCGGACTCGCCGCGCGGCAACCACATCTGCCGGATGGTGGACGGCTCGGAGATTGGCTACCTGACCTGCTACCTGGCGTCGGACAAGGCCTGGGCGGTGACCGGCGAGGTCATAGCCGCCGGCGGCGGCACCGGCGCCGCGGTGTACTACTAGGGGCGGACGCCGTGAACGCCCCGGACGACAACCGGACTGCAACGCCCTCTCCCGCTGCGGGAGAGGGCCGGGGTGAGGCGGATATGCTGGACACAGTGGAGCGATTGGGGTCTTGGCGTACCAATGGCAAGTACGATATTGGTGTGGCCCATCGACTGACGGGCGTCTCTGCCAACTCAATAAAGGATTGGCTGAAGAGTTATCCTGACTGTATTGCCGACCTGAAGCCATCCTGGAAGGATGGAATGGGAAGGTCTTGGACTAATCTAACCAGACTTTCCTTTCTTGAACTGGTGGAGATTCTGGTTGCCGGCAAAATCCGGGCTGCCCATGGAGGTAGCTACAAGGAAGTCCGAAAATATCACGACACCCTTGCTGCCGAATGGGGAACTCAGTTTCCTTTCGCCCATCAATCCATGTCAGTGTCTGGGGGACAATTGCCCGCTGAGGTCATTAAAACATTGGAGCAGTTCGACTACGAAGACAGCTTTGTGTCGCGGTGGTGCCCCTTGGGCAAAGACGGAGCGCTGGCGCTGGACCCAAGGAGGGCCGGTGGACAACCCACCTTAAAAAGGAGAAGGCTAAGAGTCGTGGACATTAGAGACTATTTTGTTGGAGGAGACTCAATTGAATCTCTGGCCCGCGACTTCGACCTTCCTCCTTTGGATGTCGAGGCAGCGTTGCGATATGCCCTCAAAGTTACGCCTTGATACTCTACTGTGACGAGAACATTAGCCCGCTGCTTCCGGACGCCCTTCGTGAACATGGTTATGATGCTCGCTCCTTTCAGTCCTTGGACTGGTCGGGAAGACGGGACGCTGACTGGTTACCATTGGTGGGCGAGATTGAGGATGCCTTGGTATTGTCCCGAGACAGGGCGATGCTGGATGATACAGATGAACTCGAGGCCATTGTCGCCAACAACGTGGGAATCGTGTTCCTGACCGGAGGGCAGCAACCAACCGAAAGCGTAATCCAACTGGTCATCAATAGTTGGGAGAAGCTGGAAGAACTTCATGAAAATACGCCCCGCCCTTTTGTCAGGTTTCTTACCACCACTGGTAATCTGCGAGCGCGACTTCATGGACAGGGGCTTTGATCACTGCAAAATAGCAAGTCCCCCATCCCGGGAGAATCAATGAACACCGCCCAATTCATCGCTGACTGCCTCGCCCAGACCCACCTGCGGCTGCACGCCACCTGCGAGGGGCTGACGGCGGAGCAGATGGCCTGGCGGCCCGCGCCCACGGCCAACAATATCGGATTCATCCTGTGGCACATGGGACGCCACGAGGACAGCCGCGTCACCGCTACCGCCTGCGGGGCTGAGGGATTCGAGACCGACCTGTGGGTCGCCAGCGGCTGGTACGAGCAGTTCGGCCAGCCGGTAACCGCGCCCGACCCCGGCGACCGGCTGGGGCTGCGGAGCTTGGCGATTCCGGCGCCCGAGGTGCTGCTGGCATACTTCAAGGCAGTGAACGAGCGCACCATGCGTTTCGTCGCATCGCTGGACGACGATAGGCTCGACGCTTTCATCACCACTAACGAGCCGCGCCAGACGGTCGGAGGTTCGTTGCGTCACGTAATCGTTCACCAGAACAACCACCACGGGCAGGTAGACTACCTGCGCGGCCTGCAAGAAGAGGACTGGGACCTGCCGCGAGGCACCGGGGGCATATTGCCCCGTCAGTCTGGCTAGTCGGAACAACACATCCGGGGGGAGAAATGACCACCACCGCACGAGCCATCGGCCAGTCAGTAGTTCGCGGCGAGGGGCCGGACAAGGTCACCGGCAAGTCGGTCTACGCCGCCGACGTCACGTTGCCGGGGATGCTCTGGGGCAAGGCGCTGCGCTCGCCCTTCCCCCACGCTCGCATCGTCAGCGTTGACACGGAGCAGGCGAAGGCCGTGCCGGGCGTCCACGCGGTCATCACCGCCGCCGACCTGCCCGACTCGCTGGTGGGCCGCCGCCTGCGCGATATGCCGGTGCTGGCCCGCGACGTGGTGCGTTTCGTCGGAGAGAAGGTGGCTGCCGTCGCCGCCGAGACAGAGGAAGCCGCCGAGGAAGCCCTGCTGCTCATAGACGTGGAGTACGAGGAACTGCCCGCCGTCTTCGACGCCCACGAGGCAATGGAACCGGACGCCCCGGTACTGCACCCGGATATGTCCGGCTACGAGGGACTGCCGCAACCCGAATCGGACGTCAACAATGTCTTCGCCCACATAACCTGGGGGCAGGGAGACGTTGAGCAGGGCTTCGCCGAGGCTGACCTCGTGTTCGAGCACACTTTCAACGCCCAGCTAATGCACCAGGCCTATATCGAACCCCACGCCTGCGTCGTCAGCGCCGAACCCGCTGGCCCTGAGCCTGTCCTGAGTGAAGCCGAAGGGCCTGTCGAAGGGCGTCGGGCGCAGGTGTGGGTCAACAACAAGGATCCCTACGCCCTGCGCGAGCAACTGGCCGCCGTCTGGGGTATGGACGAGGAACGCATCGTGCTACACCCGTGCAGTATCGGCGGCGACTTTGGCGGCAAGGGCTCGTTCATGGACGTTCCGCTGTGCTACTACCTGTCGCTGCACTCCGGGCGTCCGGTCAAGATGGTGATGGACTACATCCAGGAACTGATGGCGGCCAATCCGCGCCACCCGGCGACCATGACCATCAGGAGCGGCGTGAAGCGCGACGGAACGCTGGTGGCCCGGCGGGCGCGGGTGGTGTTCGACAGCGGGGGGTACGGCGCGTTCAAGCCGACAGTCTACCTGCGGGGGGCCGACCATCTCTGCGGCGTCTACCGCATCCCCCACGCCCGCATAGACAGCTACATGGTCTACACCAACAACGTCCCCAAGGGCCACATGAGAAGCCCGGCCAAGCCGCAGGTGGTGTTCGCCGTGGAAGCGCACACCGACCTCATCGCCCGCGAGATGGGTATCGACCCCTACCAGTTCCGGCAGATGAACCTGCTACGCAACGGCGACGCCTCGCCAGTGGGCCACGTCTGGCAGGACATCCGCGCCGAGGAGACGCTGCGCCGTGCCGCAGATGCCGCCGGATGGGAGACTCCCAAGCCTGCCAATCAGGGGATGCTGACCGGGCGCGGGCTGGCCATCACCGACCTGTCTCAGGGCGTGGGCCGCTTCGCAGCAAAGATAAGCATGAATTCGTCGGGCTGTCCCACGCTGCACATGGCCTTCTGGGACACCGGCACCGGCTCCCATACCGTGCTGCGGCAGATGGTGGCCCAGGAGCTTTCGGTGCCGGTGGACGAGGTGGACATCGAACTGCTGGACACGTCGGAAATGCCCTTCAGCTCCGGCTCCGGCGGGACGCGGGTGACCTACACCGCCGGGCAGGCGGTGGTGGGCGCGGCCCGGGAGCTGCGCCGCAAGCTAATCCGCGAGGCCGCGCCGTTGCTGGACTCGCCGGAGGAGGATGTCTCGCTCCAGAGCGGGCGGGTGGTGGTTGGGCCGTCGCCGCTGCGTCCGGCGTACTATCGCACCATCAACATCGGGGAGGTGGTGGCCCACGTGGGCGACGGCACCATCGAGGCGGAGTACGAGTTCGCCTCCGAGCCGCCGGACATGACGTCCTTCTGCGCCCAGGCTGCCGAGGTGGAGGTTGACCCGGAGACCGGCGCGATAACCGTCACCAGATTCGTGACGGCCCATGACGTGGGGGCCATCCTGAACCCGCTGATGCACCAGGGGCAGGTGGAGGGCGGCGTTATCCAGGGCCTCGGCTACGCGCTGATGGAGGAACTGCTGACCGAGGACGGCCACATTTCCACCCTCAGCTTCGGCGACTACAAGATACCCACCAGCGCCGACATACCTGAGCTGGTCACCGTGCTGGTGGAGGGCAATAACGGCCCGGCCCCCTACCGCAGCAAGGGCATCGGGGAGAGCGCCAACATCCCGGTAGCCGCCGCCATCGCCAACGCTGTAACCGACGCCATCGGCGCGCCGGTGGCCTCGCTGCCGCTGACGGCAGAGAAGGTGCTGCGGGCTAATCGGGGCGTATAATCGTATTCAGGAAGTGTCCGAGGAATCGCGACGCCCCCAAGCGAGGAGCGTTGAAAATGGCTGAACAACCAAAGGTCTGGGCAATACGCGCCGCAGAGAAATGGAGAGCGGAAAAGTATGCTCGCCGATTCTGGAACGAGAGGGTCGCCGCGATAGACTACTTGGGGAATGGCGGGCCGGACCTCCGTTGTTCCACCATGCCTGAATTGAAAAATGCTCTTCGCGCCGCTGGGTATGAAAATAAGAGCAGGATTGGGAATGTAGCGAACCAGTTATGGCGCTTCGCTAACGACATACGCAAAGACGACTGGATAATCATTCCCCTGCCCAAACCCGGCGACATTATGATAGGGCTATGTGCCAGCCCCTATGAGTATGCGCCAGGCAGGTTGGACGATGACGAATACCCGTACCTCATCAGGGTTGATTGGTTAAGGGAAATTTCTCGCAAATGCCTCTCCGAGGATTTGCAGCGTTCGGTCGAGGGCAGGAATGGGCAATCTCTGTTCTCGGTTGACACTAAGCATATCCCGGAACTGGAATGCCTGTGCAAGCTTGGCCTCGAATACAGAAAGTTGCTCGTAAATCTGCCGGGATATTTGGTGCGAGCCGTGGATAAACTGGTGGGCGAAAGGGGCCGTCCGCACTTCATAGAGTACTTGGTGATGAAGGGCGTGGATGAAGCACGGGAAGAGTTGAGCAAGGGGGAGGAGGAATTTGACGCAATCATCAGTCCGGTAACCCACCCGGAATGGGCCACGTCCGCAATGGTTTACGCATGGGTGCGGGCGTCGCGCGACTTGGACAACGAGCGCTCTATGGAGATTTGGCGTGACCGATCATCTCCTTGATGCCAATGCGCTTATAGATTACTTCCGCGGGCAAAGGTCAACGCTCAGCTTGTTGGAGGACCTGGAGGCGCAGGGGCACCGTCTGGCGATATGCGCCGTCGGATTAGCCGAACTATACTCTGGATTCAACGTACAGCAACGTATCGCAGCTGACTCCGTGGTGGACAGGTGGTTCTATTATGAGACGACCCCTGCCATTGCCAAAGAGGCGGGAAGGTATCGTTACGAGTTTGCAAGGTTGGGAACAACACTCTCAGCCACCGATTCGCTTATCGCCGCCGTCGCCATTGCCAACGATGCAACCCTAATCACCAACGACGTGCGGGACTTCCCGATGCCGGAAATCCGGCTGCTGCCCCATAATCCGTGATCATGGAGGTTCGTCCATGCTCGACTTGCTAATAACCAACGGCTTGGTCATAGACGGCACCGGCAGCCCCGGCTTCTTTGCCGCCGTGGCGGTGGAGGGCGACCGCGTCAGCATCCACCGCGGCGACGTGTCCGGGCTGGAGGCGGCGCGGATGATAGACGCCGCCGGATACGTCGTCTGCCCCGGGTTCGTTGACCTGCACTCCCACGCCGGGCTGACCATCCTGGGCGAGCCGCACCACGACCCCAAGGTGCGCCAGGGCGTCACCACCGAGCTGGTGGGCATAGACGGGATTTCCCATGCCCCTTTCAAGACCCGCGAAGAGCTGGAACGCTACATCTGGCTGGACTCCGGGCTGAACGGCTACCCGCCCCTGCCCGCCGACTGGCTGACCGTGGCCGAACTGCTGGACAAGTACGACAACACGGTAGCCATCAACATGGCATACATCCTTGGGAATTCTCCCGTCCGTATATGGAGTGTGGGATGGAACGACCGCCCGGCCACTCCCACCGAGCTGGAGGATATGAAGGCTGTCACCCGCGAGGCAATGGAGGAAGGCGCGTGGGGCCTGTCCACGGGGCTGGACTACCCGCCGGGCTCCTACGCTTCCACCGAGGAGCTGGGGGCGCTGGCCGGAGTGACGGCGCGGATGGGCGGCCACTACCACACCCACACCCGCGCCAGCCTGCGCTCGCAGGGACTGATGGCGCCGTGGGAGGAGGCACTGGAAATCGGGCGGCTGGGCAACTGTCCGGTGCATCTGACCCACTACCGGCAGGGCGCATCGGGCGTTGGCAGCCACCTGGACTACCTGGGGCTGGTGGAGCGGGGCCGCGACGAGGGCATGGACGTCACCTTCGACTGTTACACCTATCCCTATTCCGGCACCACGGTCACCATCGGCTTTCCCCATTGGGCCAAGGACGGCGGCCCGGAGCGGCTGATGGACGCCCTGCGGGACCAGGACGACCGCCAGCGGATGAAGCGCGAGCTTTCCCGCGACCGCCTGGAAAACAACTGGCTGACCAACTTCACCCAGCCGCAGAACCAGCAGTACGACGGCCGCCTGATTACCGACATCGCCGAGATGCGCGGGCAGGACCCGGAGGACGCACTGTTCGACCTGCTGCTGGAGGAGAACCTGGGCATCTCCACCGTGGGGCTGGGCACCAACGCGCAGACGCTGTACGCTTTCGTCTCGCACCCGGCGGGGATGATTGCCAGCGATGCCATCCTGTTCGGCGAGTACCCCAACCCGCGCAGCTACGGCTGCTTCCCCATCGTGCTGGCCGAGTTCGTGCGGGCAGAGCAACACCTGAAGCTGCCCGAGGCCATCCGCAAGATGACGTCGTTTCCGGCCCAGCGTCTCGGCCTGCCCGACAGGGGCATCCTGCGCGACGGGTTCAAGGCCGACATCGTGGTCTTCAACCCCAATACCGTCAAGGCCCTCGCCACCAAGGAAAATCCGAAGCAATACCCTGTTGGCATAGATTACGTGATAGTCAACGGCCAAGTGGTGATAGACAACGGCGAGAACACCGGGGCGCTGCCTGGCCGGGCCTTGCGCCGAGGCCGGGCCAGCACGTAGCGTGGGGATGGAGATGACGGGAACAGGATTGGGGCGCTACGCCCGGTTGTGGTGGGCGGCTGCTATTGCTACTTTGCTGCTGCTGGCGGCCTGCTCAGGAGGAGGCGAGTCTGAGAGCAGCCAGGCCAGCACGTCTCAGGAAGGCGAGGAGCTGTTCAACAGGACCTGCTCAGTCTGCCACGGGGCCATGGCCGAGGGAACCCAGGCCGGGCCGCCGCTGGTGGACGCCATCTACCGGCCCGGGCATCACCCCGATGTGTCCTTCCGAAATGCCGTGAAGAACGGGGTTATATCTCATCACTGGAATTTTGGCCACATGCCGCCGCAGCCCGGCGTCTCGGATGAGGATATAGAGAAGATTATCTGCTATGTGCGAGAGCTACAGATAGCTGGGGGCATCTACGAGGGCGAGGCCTGCTGAGCGGGTTACGGGTCGAAAATCTCGCTGAGGGGCAGGCTGAACCCAGGCAGCACATCGCCGCCGTCCAGCGCGTCATCGCCGGTCAGCGTTACGGCAGGAACGCCGGGGCGGTGAACCATCACGGCTCGCTCTGCCGGGTAGACTTCCACCACCATCAGCACGCCGAGGGACAGCCACATCAGCGTCTTGTCGTTGACTTCCTGTTCCCTATCGCTGGGGGAGACGATTTCCACCACCAGTTCCGGCGCCACCTCCAGGTAGCCGTCGGACTGGTCATCAAGGGGCAACCTCCCCGCCGAGATGTAAGCAATGTCCGGTTCTCGCACTGTGTCCGGGTTCCGTTGGACGAGAACGCCGGCATCGCTCCCTATCACGGTGCCCAAGCGTTGTGGTCTGGCGTAAGCCACCAACGCACTCCCAAAAGTCATCGCAATCCGTCCATGTACTTTTCCGACTGACACGGTTTCACACAGCACTCCCCGGATGAGTTCGCCCTTGACCCCTTGGCTGCTGAGCCGCAGCAAGTCTTCGGCGGTCAGCAGTTTTGTTTTGTCAGTCGTGGCAGTCGCCATACGCTCTCCCGGCCTGAGTTCTTTCTTGGGTTCACTCAATACTCCCCGGATAAGTTCGCCCTTGACACCCTGGCTGCTGAGTCGCAGCAGGTCTTCAGCAGTCAGCTTTTTCGTAAGTGCCCTTGCCATACATCACCTGGCGCATAGTGTTCTTCCTTGATTCTACTACACCGCCCTGGCGTGACGCTCACCTGCCCAGCGCTTCCAGCACTCCCCCCAGCGCGGCGCAGTCGCGGCAGCCTTCGCGGGCCCGGGGCGGTTCCGTCAGCGCGTGGATTCGGGCGGCCTGGCGCAGCAGCGGCGGCATCAGGCGTCGGGGATTCAGCTCCACCTCCACCAGCCGCGGCCGGAAGCCGAGGACGAAACCGTCGGCGTCTATCAAGTCTGCCGCGTCCGTGGCTTCGGGGGTGGTGGCCGGTTCCATGTAGGCCAGAGCCAGCCGGGACACCGGCGGGAAATCGAGGCGTTGCGCGATCCAGGCGTAGGCGTTGAGCTGGGCGCGGTAGACGCGGTGCTGGCTGCGGTTCTCCGGGTTGTAGCGGGAGGTCTTGTAGTCCACTATGGCGCAGGCGCCGTCGCCGAGGCGGAAAACGGCATCGACCTCACCGCGCAGGGTGACGCCCGTTGCCTCATCGGTGGCCTTGAACCTCGACCAGTGCGGCGGGTCAAGGTGCTCCACGGCCTCGCCAATCCCGGCCATCCAGGGCGGCAGACGCCCCTCCCGTTGCAGATGGTTGACAACGACCTGCTTGGTGTAGCGGTCAATGCTGCTGAAAATGCCGGGGAAACCCTGCCAGGGCAGCG
Source organism: Dehalococcoidia bacterium (assembly GCA_965204865.1). GTDB lineage: Bacteria > Chloroflexota > Dehalococcoidia > Lucifugimonadales > UBA3495 > VXOI01. Next base: position 244,684 of record OZ242027.1, read on the forward strand.
GCCTGACGTGGAGCCGTATCCAGGCGCAACGGGCGCAGAAGCCGAAGCTGGCGTAGCTGCCCAGTTCCGTAGCGGAGATGGTCATGCCGGACGGTGCACCGTCGCCGTCCGGCAACTCTAAATCGGGCGTTGGCGAGGCCAGCGGCTAATCTCCGTCGCCGTCGCCAGTGGCGCCGACCGCGGGGGTGGGCCGGCTCGACGGAGCTGCGGCAGGGGCGTCGCTGGTCGCTTGGGCGCGAGCCACGTTGCCGCGGGCCTCCGGCGGGAGCGCTTCCTCCCAATCGGGCAACTGGAGACGCTTGGTGCTGGGCAGGAACATGATGGCGGCGACCGCCAGGGTGCTGAGACCGAAGGACAGCCAGAGAGACGAGACGTAGGAGCCGGTCAGGTCGCGGAGGAAGCCGGCCGCCACCGGGCCGAGGGCCATGCCGAAGCCTGCGCCCATCATCTGCCACCCGTAGGCCGTGGCAGTGGGCGCGTCGGCGTAGTACTGCCGGTTGATGATGGGGAAGGCGGTCATCTCGCCGCCCATGCCGATGCCGAACAGCACGGCGAACAGGAAGTAGAGGGCAACGCTGTCGCCAGCCACGAACAGGATAAGGATGGGAAGTGTCTGCAACCCGAAGCAGACGCCCATGACCCACTTGCTGCCGATGATGTCGGCCAGGACGGGGACGGCGAAGCGGGTCAAGGTGCTGACCACGGTGAGGGCCAGGTAAATCATGGCCGCCATGCCGCCGGAAATGCCGTCGTCGATGGCGATGGCGACCAGCAGGATGAGGATGATGTTGTGTCCGGCGCACCCCAGGCCATGTATCGTTGACAGGTTCCAGAAAGCGAAGGTCTTCTGCACCTGCTTGAGGAAAACTTGGGTGCGGAGCTTGGCGATGGCGTTGTTCTGTAGGCGGCGAACCGGCTCGTCGGAGGGCGCTCCCCACTGGGTAATGCCCCGGTCCGCCGGTTCGTTGTAGAACCACTTGGTGAGAGTCAGCAGAATGATGCCGCCGGCGATTCCCGGGACCCAGAAAGTTACCTGCAAACCGTACCGGTCGAAGAGCAGGTACACCATCAGGATGGCCAGCCCGGTGCCGAGGCCCTGGAGGCCCTGTAGGATGCCCATGACAAGGCCGAGGTTCTTTCGGAACCACAGCGTAACCCCGGAAACCAGGGTGACCTGGAAGGAGGCCATTCCTGCCGCCAGCACCAGGCCGAAATACACGTAGTATTCCCACCAACTGTTCATGATGCCGGTCATAATCATGCCGAACATGAACAGCAGCCCGCCGCCCCACATCACCCGCCGGACGCCGTAGCGGTCGCTGAGCCAGCCGCAGATGGGACTCAGCGCCGCCGACATCAACCACTGGATGGTGAATCCCGCGGTGATGACGGTGAGACTCCAGCCGAAGAGGGTTTCGAACTCCGGTACAAGGACGGCCACGGCGAAGCGCAGGCTGGAGCTGGTCATCCACATGATTGTGGCGACGGCGACGATAACAAAGGCGTAGTGGATACGCCGGTCTCCGATAACCAGGCCCTCGCGCCTCAAGCCAAAGTTGAACATCATCCGCCACTGCGTGACTGAATACGAAGGGAAAGGCCCATTCTACCCCCGCGATTCTGATGTTTCAATGACGTTACAGTGCGGCTACAGGGTTGCGATTTAGGTGGTGCAATTGACAGGCGACGAGGGTTTGGATTCCCGCGAAAGCGGGAATGACGGGTTTTCGGCGGTCATACCACCTAAATCGGAACGCTATCCAGTGCGGCTACAGGGTTCCGTTACGGGTGGGAATTAAGCGTTGGGGGAAATTTGGAGTATTGCAGGGACGCAAGGGGTCCAGTTCCTTGTCCTATGATTCAGGGGGATGAGGCTTTGTACAATGAAAGTTTTTTAATTCCGATCCGTTGTGCAGAATTTGTTTTTATTTCGACGATCGTTGTTTGAGAACCTGTGCGGCCTGGTCGGTTTCTAAGTTGGCTGGGCAGGTCCAGGGAGGTACGGGCGGCGGCATCACTGGCATGAAGGTCTCGTCGGTGCCGTTGTCCGGGGTGATGTCGCCGTAGGCGCCTACCTCTGTGAAGAATTGGCGGAGGTAGTGCACGTCGGTGAGCAGCATGGGGTGGCCTGGCTCTGGCAGGATGCGTCCCTCGTTTGCTTCTACGCGTGCTGCTTGGGCTTCAATTACCTGCTGCCTGAAACTTGGCAGCTCAATCTCCAGCGCATCACGGTGTTGCTCAAGGGAGTAATAGTCTCTCAACGGGTGCACGGCAATCACCGTGCCGTCGTCCCGCCGCTCGATGTTCCAAGTCCCAAAGACCTCCCATACTTCTACAGCTATTCCGACTGCCGGCCCGATGAACATGATGGCCTCCCTTCCGGGAATGGCCTCTGTTTCGTAGTGGTGTTCAACACCCCATCCGCCTTCATTTAGCTCTTGCTCCCAGAGATGTATCATCTCTTGTATTTCCTCTTCTTCCCAGGTTTCGGGGTAGAAGTCATGGGTTACCTTGACCGTCAACGTTGGCGGGCCTGAGCCGAGGATGTAGGCATTCACTCGCACGTCGGCGTAGCACATCAGCATCGGGCTCCCTCTCAGAAACCTGTACACTTCCGGACCGTGATAAGGGCGTGGCCGAAAAACTGTGGTGGCGCAACGTACGGTGCCGGGGAGATAGGTGGCGCGCAGTACTATATGCGGCACGCGGTCTCGTGCACCTTTCAGGAAGTACTGTACGCTGGGAGGCTCTTCGGGGAGATCGATCATTCCTGTGATTTCTGTGAGGGGTGCTATTCTTGGTTCGCATGGGTCCACCGTGCTGCCGTTGGCTGGCGTGCACGGTGGTATTTCTCCTATCAGGTAGGCCGGTCGAGGCGGTTGGTTCGTGGTCAGGGCAGGTGACTGAGGAGCCGCGTGTGGCGAGATTTGCTGTAGTCCGACCGCCGGTATTAAACCGCAGCTGCCGAGGGCGGTCAGCAGAGCGGCTATGGCTAGAGCTAGCATGTAGCCAACTCCTTCTATTCTCTGGCAGTGGGCTGGCTTTGCGCGACAAAACCCTTTCCTTGCGATTCATTGTGCAGGAATAACTTTAATTCCCTGTCTTTCTGATTCATTGTGCAAAGTCAGGGGGTGAATTTTTTGATTTTCCGGTCATTTCCAGTCATTTTTGTTTGACATGGATTTACAGGATGTACAGGACTATGGGATTTACCGGAATTGAACAGGAAATTTCTGTTATGTGTCACATAGTGCGGCATTGTGTGTCGTTCCGGCTACTCGGCCTGGTTGGGCTGGATTTTAGGACGCCAGCGATCAGGCCCGAGAAGGGTCCAGGGTTATGGTAGGGTAGTGTTTCAAGGCTTGGCAAGGGCTGGGTGTCAGGGGGTTGGAGTGCATCGGGCGCGGGTAGACGGCTCGGGCCTAAAATCTTTCCGACAGTTCCCTGAGAATGCCTTCCGCTCCCTCGCAGATGTCCCGCACCACGTCCCCGGCAGGTCGGATGGCGTTGACGCGGCCCGCGCCCTGTCCCATGTAGACGGCGGACAACTCCGTATCGCCGTTGGCGCGGGCGGCGGCCACGTCCGAGGCCAGCTCTTCGCGGCGAGCCAGTATTTCGGCGTCCCGGCCGTCCCACTCCCGCACCAGGCGGTTGCGGTAGACCCGTCCGGCAATCCCCTCCGGCCAGGGGCGGGTCCCCAGCAGGTCGTAGAGCCGGGTGAAGGCGGTGTCCTGCCCGTCGGACAGCACGACTCTTTCCTTGAAGGATTCCGGGACTTCCACGGCCTCCGGGGTGGCCAGCATCGCCGTGCCGAGGGAAGCGCCCTCGGCTCCGGCGGCCATCGCTCCGGCCAGCGCCCGCCCGGAGGTGATGCCTCCGGCGGCCAGCACCGGCAGATGGGGGTAGCGCTCCACGAGGTCAACCAAGAGGGGCAGCAGGTTTATCTCCCCGGTATGCCCTCCTCCCTCGTTGCCCTGCGCCAGCAGCACGTCGGCCCCGGCGTCCACCGACTGCCGCGCCAGCTCAAGGGACTGTACCTGGCAGACGGTTATGGCCCCGGCGTCCTTGGCGCGGCCCAGCCAGGGGCTCGGGTCGGCGAAGGAGAAGATGACCACAGGCACCCGTTCCTCCAGGGCAATCTCGATGTTGGTCGTGTCGTACTCGATGAGCTGAGAAATGAATCCGACGCCGAAGGGCCGTCCGGTCTGGCTTCGGACGTGGGCTATCTGTTCACGCAGCCATTCCGGGCCGAAGTCGTTGGTGCCGCCGAAGGTTCCCAGCCCTCCGGCCAGCGACACCGCCGTCGCCAACTGCCCGCCGCTGTGGTTGCTCATGGGGGCAGACATCACCGGGTAGTCGAGGCTCAGCAGGTCGGTGAAGCGTGTTCGGAGCATGGATTTTCACTGCCTTCTGTTATTCCCGCTTTCGCGGGTAGTCCGAAGTCCCTTCCCCCTTGAGGGGGAAGGTTAGGATGGAGGTGAGCCGCAGAGGCGTACACTTTGGCTAACCCCAGAAACGCCCTCACCCTGACCTTCTCCCTCGGGGAGAGGGAATTACTGGAGGCCCTGTATCCGACGGCGCTCAGGCTAAATATTCAACTCCAGGATGTAAAGGCCGCCATGCAGCCGGTCCACCACGTAGACAATGCCGTTTTCGTCAACGTGCACGTCGTTGATGCCGTTGGCGTCGGCCCCTTCAGGAATCTGGGGAACGAAGTAGGCGACCTCCCGGGGCTGGAAGGGGTTGGTGGTATCAAAGACCCGGATGCCGCCGTTGAAGAAGGTGGCATAGACCAGCGTGTCCGATTGCAGGGACAGGGGGCCGGGACGGTTCTCGTGGATGTTGTGCGCCCCGTAGCGGCCCGGGCGGTTGAAGAAGTCGTTGGTGTCCTGCATCGGCAGCGTGCTGATGATTACCGGGTTGCTCTCCAGCCGGTTGTCCATCAGCCATACCAGCTTGGGGTAGTCGGCTCCGCCCAGCATGGTGGCTTCCTGGGTCACCACCAGCAGGTCGCGGCTGAACAGCGGCAGCACCGTATGGGTGAACCCCGGGAAGGGCGGTGCGTAGTTCAGTTGGGCCACCGGCGACGGCCGGGACACATCGGAGATGTCCAGCGTGATGACGCCGGAGTCCTTCCAGCCGCAGTAGGCGCGGTCGGGCCGGTTGGGATAGACGTTGGTGTTGTGGACGCTGTGGCCCACGTCGAAGGCCGGATGCCGCGCCGGTAGTGGGGCGTCGTCGCCTTCCTGCGTGCCGGGCAGCCACCAGCGGCCCGCCTCCCTCGGATTGGCGGGATCGCTCACGTCCATAATCACGTAGAACTGGTCGTCCTTCGGGTCGGTGGGGCGCGAATCGGGCGTTCCCGTGGCCAGGTGGGCGTAGTCGCCGTCCACCCACCACAGGCAGTGGCAGCCGCGCGACCCGGGCCCCTGGGCGTCGTAGAAGGCGATGCGCTTCGGCGACTCCGGGTTGCTGATGTCGTAGACGCCCATGCCGGTGCCGGGCTGGCCGTGCTCCCGCGACTGGTAGGCGACCAGCATCGTGTCGCCCACGATGGACAGGGAGTTGGAGCGCAGGTGGTTGTAGTCCAAATCCGTCTGGGCTACCACCCTGGGGTTGGCAAGGTCGGTAACGTCAACGCTGGTGAAGTCCTTGGGCGCGCTCTCGTGGGCCAGGTGAAGGATGCGGCGGCCGCTGGCCGTCTGCTGCATGTCAATGCCTTCGCCAATGTTGTTGTGGCCATTCAGGTCCACGTGGGCAATGAGCTTCATGTTCCTGATTTCGGCGGCTTGCGTGGTCATGAAGCCTCCTGCGGCGTTTCTGCAACGCGAATACGAAAATTCGCCGGGACTGTTGTCCGGTGCGTCAGTTTACCATCTTGTATCATTTGGGTTGACCACTTGGGGGACGGATTCTATATTTACTCACCGTTCCGCCGCCACCGCAGGTGAACCCTTTATGAGACTCAGGAGGCAACCATGGGCTGGTCCAGCCATCACCATTCCAACGGATTGATCTACTACTCGCCTCAGCAGGCTTACCGGGGCTACACCCTGGTCACAAACCTCAACGGTCATGACACTCGCCTCATAGACATGGAGGGCCGAGTCTGCCACGCTTGGCACTCCAACGAGGGTATCAGCTACGCTTACCTGCTGCCTAACGGCAACCTGTTGCTGCGCACCGGCCCGGCGGCGGAAGAGACTTCGTTTCTGAGCCGCCAGGCGCGGGAATTGCTGCCTAACCGCGGCAGGACGGTCTCGGGCGCCATCCTCGAGCTTGACTGGGAGAGCAACGTGGTCTGGGAGTACCGCTACCCGCTGCTGCACCACGACTTCGAGAGGTTGCCCAACGGCAATACGCTGGCGCTTATCTGGGAACTGATTCCCGATGAGATGGCGCGGAACGTAAAGGGAGGACACGGCGACCACCAGGGAATGCTGGGCGATAAGGTGCGGGAGGTAACGCCCGCCGGGGAGGTGGTCTACGAATGGAAGTCGTGGGAGCATCTTGACTTCGAGGAAGACCGCATCTGCTTCCTGGAAGGCCGTGGGGAGTGGACGCACCAGAACACCCTGAACGTTACCCCGGACGGAGACCTGGTGGTCAGCTTCCGCCAGACCGACACCGTGGGCATCGTAGACCGCGCCAGCGGCGGCTTCCGCTGGAAGTGGGGGCCGGGAAACATCTCTCACCAGCATAACCCCGTCATGCTGGACAATGGCCGGGTGCTGCTCTTCGATAACGGCCCGCACAAGAGCGGCTTCACCCACTCTCGCGTCATCGAAGTGGACCCGGCCACCAACGAGATTGCCTGGGAGTACCGGGGAGACCCGCCCATATCCTTCTACAGCTATCATATCAGCGGCGCGGAGCGTCAGCCCAACGGCAACACGCTGATATGCGAGGGCGCTCCGGGCCGCATCTTCGAGGTGACGCCAGGCAAGGAAATCGTGTGGGAGTACATCAACCCGTTCATGGCGTCCAGCGGCTTCGGCGTCGGCGGTTCCCTCTCGGGACTCGCCAACTCGGTGTTCCGCGCCCACCGCTACGGCCACGACCATCCCGCGCTGCAAGGCAAGGACCTGAACCCGGCCAAGTATGCCAACCTGAACCGGCTGTACTCGTGAAGCGGTATAGGAGTTGCGCAGTTGGAGGATGACTGTCTGAACTGTGATTCACGGGATGAAATGATGGGCAGGATTCCCACACTCCTCAATCATGTCCATACCAAAATCAGACAAATCACAGTTCAGACAACCGGAATGACGGTATGGGGCTAAAAAGGCAGTTCCACCCCTATACCCTCTTTCTTGGCCTTGCGGTACACCAGCTCGGCGGCGGCGATGTCCTCCAGGGCCACGCCCATGGACTCGAACAGCGTCACCCCGTCCGCCGACAGGCGCCCGGGAACCCGGCCAGACACCACATCGCGGAGTTCGTGGGCCATGCCCCAGCGGAAGCTGCCCCGCGCTTCCAGCCACATCAGGTCGCCGCACTCTATCCTGGCCTGTTCCAGGTCGTCCACCACGATGAGCTCCGAGCGCAGCACCGCCGCCTCGTCAATCTCGCGGCGCTGCCAGTGGTTGCCCCCGGCGGCGTTGACGTGGGCGCCGTCGGCCAGCCACTCGCCCAAGACCACCGGGTCGCGGGCCGAGGTGATGGCGATGACGATGTCCGCGCCCTCGACGCATTCCTGGGCGCTGTCCACCGTCTGAACGTCCACGCCCAGCCGCTCGCTGCTGCGCCGGGCGAAGTCCTCGCGGCGTTCCTGCCGTCGGCTGAACACCCGCACCTGCTGGATTTCCCGCACGGCGCAGACCGCTTCCAACTGCGTCCGGGCCTGGAAGCCGGAGCCTATGACCGCCACCGTAACCGCGTCCTCGCGGGCCATGTAGCCCGTCGCCAGCCCGCTGGCCGCCCCAGTGCGAATCTGGCCCAGCCGCCCCGCCTCCATGCAGGCCAGCATCTGCCCCGACTCGTAGTCGTAGAGCGTCACCATCATCTTGGCGCCGCCCGGCCCGGCAAAGGACGGATAAGCCTTGTATCCGAACACCCCTTGCCCGCCGTCGGCTGCCGCCATGAAGTGAAAGAAGCCGCCGGGCATCCGAATGCGCGAGCGCGCCTTGTTGTCCACCTGACCGGCTCCGGCGTGGGCGAAGGCCCGGTCCAGCGCTTCGATGCACTCGTCCATGGGCAGAAGTTGGGCCACTTCCTGTTCGTTCAGAAACAGGGCCATAGTATCCCTCTCATCATCCGGTTTTGTCTGAACTGTGATTTTTATGATTAACGGATTTTCGTGATTTTCCAATCAGGGTAATCCTCAAATCACAAAAATCACAGTTCAGACAACAATTCTGGCACAGGACAGGCCCATTCGCTACAATTGCCGGGCGACGCACTTCTTGGGAGTTTAGCCATGAGCCAGCCGCGGGCCTTTGTCAGCCGCATGATGCACCCCGACGCCATCGCCCTCATCGGCGAGGGCGCCGATATGGAGGTGTGGCCCGACGACCCGCCGCCCAGCGCGGAAGAGCTGCGGGCCAAGCTGGCCGACGCCGAGGGCGTCCTCATCAACATCATGGACCGGGTGGACGCCGCCCTGCTGGACGCTGCGCCCAGGCTGCGGGTCATCAGCCAGCTCGCCGCCGGGCTGGACAACGTGGACGTCCCCGAATGCACCCGCCGCGGCATCCTGCTGGGCAGCACGCCCGGCATCCTGTCCAAGGCCGTCGCCGACCACGGATTCGCGCTGCTGCTGTCCGCCGCCCGCCGGGTGGTGGAGAGCGACAAGTGGGTGCGCGGCAACAACTGGGAGCTGGCCTTCCATCCCAACTACTGGCTGGGCAGCGAGGTGCAGAGCAGTACCCTGGGCATCGTGGGTCTGGGCCAGATAGGGCTGGAGATGGCCCGCCGCGCCCAGGGCTTTGATATGCGGGTGCTGTACCATTCCCGCAACCGGCGCCCGGAGGCGGAGGCACAGTACGGGGTGACCTACGCTTCGCTGGACGAGCTGCTGTCCCAATCGGACTTCGTCTCGCTGCACTGCCCGCTGACGCCGGAAACCCGTCACCTCATCAACACCGATGCGCTGAGGAAGATGAAGCCCACGGCCATCCTGGTCAACATCTCACGCGGCCCGGTGGTGGACACCGACGCCCTGTGCCAAGCCCTGCGCGAGGGCTGGATCGGCGGCGCCGGGCTGGACGTGGTGGACCCGGAGCCGATACCCGACGACCACCCACTGCTGTTCATGGACAACGTCACCATCACTCCCCACATCGGCAGCGCCTCGGTTCTATCCCGCCGCGCCATGAGCATCATGGCTGCCCAGAACCTGGTCAACGGACTCAACGGCCAGCGCCTGGTCCACTGCGCCAACCCGGAGCTGTACGACAGGCTGGGTATCTGAAAGAGCGGAAGCAAACCGCAAAAATCCCCTCTCCCTTGAGGGAGAGGGAGAGGGTGAAATTCCTGGCATCCAACAACGCTCCTATGCCCAATTCCCGGTTGATTGAGTTTACAAACACGCCCTGGTTAGCCCCCCACAAAGGCGGCAATAAACTCTCCAACCAGCTTTTCCTCTCCGTCCACCGCCACCAGCCCGTCTTCAATGGCGGCGTCCAGCTTCCACCTTCCGAAAATCACCATGGCGTAAGTCGCCGGCGAGCAGCGAAAGACCACATCGGGCTCCCCCGGTGCATCCATCTCGAAGCTGGCCCCGTCCGGCGCCAGAACCACGTCTACGCCCGTAGCGGCAGGCCCGCTGAGCGCAAACCGGTAGCGCACCGGGCGCGTCCGCGCCTGGTCGGGGCGGAAGGCGCGCCGCACCGCGCGCCCCGACGCGCTCACCAGACCCGGCAGGCTGTCCTCGGCCAGCGAGGCATCCCGGTTGAAGGCCCAATGGATGTCCCACTCGTGCATCGCCAGCTCGGCTATGCGGATGTCCACCTTGGCCCGTACCGTTTCGGGACGGAGCCGGTGATAGCAGAGCTTGTCCCAGTCCTCCGGCTGGACCAGCGCCAGCACCCGGTCGAACTCGCGGTTGACGCGGCCGAATTCCTCCAGCAGGCGGTCACCCAGCTCGCGCCGCAGGGCGACGGCGCTGTGGTCCAGGTCCATGCGGAACTGGTCTTCGCTGGTTGGCGGGGCGGTGGAGACGCCCGGCGTTGGCGAGAGGTCTCCGGCGAGGCCCCTTTCAATCTGGTCGGGAATGGGGCCGCCCCGTTCCACCATGTGGGCCACCACGTCGGCGACGGTCCAGCCTTCGCACGCGCTCTGTTGCGACAATTGCTCCGGCCCCAGGGTGTGCAGGAAACCTTCCAGCCGTTGCGCTGCCCTGGCTATTTCTTCTCTTCTCGCTTGGTCGGCGTTCATATACTCTCCATTTCTGGGCTACCTGTAACAGACGAACTTGACGGCTCCATATTATCAGCGACTCCGATGCTCTTGCAGTCGGCAGCGACCTGCTCAGGGGTACGCCGGGACTTTTTCATGGGTTGGGCCGCTGTTGAATCTGGTGGTATAATCGGCGGCGGCTTGCGGGTAGACGGGTTAGCCTCATTACGGGTTTCAAGGGGTTTCCAGTGGCGCAGATTCGCCATTTCATCGCCTTCCTCCAGGAATACTCCATCCCCCTCATCCTAGGCGTCATCGCCGGGCTGGTGTGGGCCAACATCGACTTCACCAGCTACTACAACGTGGTGGAGTTCGATTTCTGGAACTTCGGCAAGGGCCCGTTCCTGGACGACGGCGAACACCACGACGTCAACGACTTCTATGTCTTCGGCAAGCATGTTTCCTTCCACTTCCTGATCAACGAAATGTTCATGGTCTTCTTCTTCGGCATCGCGGCCAAGGAGATTACCGAGTCGGTGCTCCCCGGCGGGGCGCTGAACCCCCTGCCCAAGGCAATCAACCCCATCATGGGGACCCTGGGCGGCGTGTTCGGCCCGGTGGGGCTGTTCATACTACTGGCGGTCATCTTCTACGGCGGCACCGACGACCTCGGTAGAATGATGTTCCCGGCCGAGGGTGTCCTCGGCGGTTGGGCCATTCCTACCGCCACCGACATCGCCCTGGCCTGGCTGGTGGCCCGCGTAATCTTCGGGGCCCGGCACCCGGCGGTGAACTTCCTGTTGCTGCTGGCGGTGGCCGACGACGCCATCGGCCTCGTGATCATCGCCGTGTTCTACTCTGAGAACGTGCTGCCCCTCTGGCTGTTGTTGACGCTGGGCGGCATGGTCGCGGCCTACGTCTTCCGGAGAATCGGCATCGCCTGGTGGCCGGTGTATATCCTGGTCGCGGGCGGCATGAGCTGGGTAGGGCTGGTCAAGACAGGTGTTGAGCCGGCGCTGGCGTTGGTGGTCATCGTGCCCTTCCTGCCTGCGACCCACGCCGCGGAACACGAAATGGAAGCCGTTGAAGCCGCAGAGCACGGGGACGAGCACGACGCGGCCCATGCTCACAGCGCCCACGAGCATCGGGCTGGGGTCCTGGAGCGGTTCGAGCATCACCTCAAGCTGCCGGTGGATTTCGGCCTGTTCCTCTTCGCTTGGGCCAATGCCGGTGTCGCCTTCGGCAACATCAACCAGGTGACACTGATGATCCTGCTGTCGCTGATAGTGGGCAAGACCGTCGGCGTGTCGCTCTTCTCCTTCATCGTCTCCAAGCTGGGTTTCCCGCTTCCCGAGGGCATGAGCCTGCGGCACCTGATGGTGGCCGGAATGATCGCCGGGCTGGGCCTGACCGTGGCCCTGTTCGTGGCCAACAAGGCATACTACGGCACGGACTTTCTCGACCCCGGCAAGATGGGCGCGGTGTTCAGCGTCATCGTCGCCGCGCTGTCCTTCGTCTTCGCCCGAGTCATCGGCATACGCCGCCAGCAGTACTAGAGAACGATGTAAAACGCCGGGAACGGAGAGGCTGCGGAGATTTGCTTTTCTGTAGGCTCGGCGTTTAGTCATTTTTGAGGGGAAGGAAAGATGATAGGCGTACTGACGCACCACTGGGCCAAGTCCGACAAGATCGAGGAAGCCAAGGCGTTGCTGGACGGCAACGGTCTGGCGCAGAGCAAAGCCCCCGGCTTCGGCAGCCGCCAGACGCTGATTTCGCTGTCCGACCCCACCAAGATTTCCACGCTGGTTACCTGGGACAGCAACGAAATCTACGACGCCTGGCGGGCCAGCCCGGAGCGGGCCGTGGCTATGGCCGGGGCCGAGGAGCTATGGGCCCAGCCCCCGCAGTCCGAGCGCTTCGACGTGGTGGGCTAGTCCTTAACTACGCTGCGCCGCGCACTTCTTCATAGGGTCAGGGAAGGGGTGTGCTAAAATTCGACAAGCAACGGCCATCTACGCCCCGGCCGGGGTCGAGGCTGAGAAATGACTGCGCCCATCCCCAAGAAAGCCTCAAAGTACAAGATGCTGCCCTACCGCAAGGGCGGCCCGATTGACTATGCCAGCCTCGAGTTTGACGCTTTCGAAAAGGAAGTACCGCCCGACCACATGGAACAGAACCGGGAAATCCACGAGGTGATGGGGCACCTTTTCGCTCATTTCACCGACTTCCACCGGCGTCCCGACGTCTTTATCGACACCGACACCAATATCTGCTACGACCCCAACAACCTGAACGTGCGCGTCGCCCCCGATGTGTACCTGGCTTTCGGAGTTGACGCCGAGGCCATCCGTCCGCGCCAGCTTTACCTCCCTTGGGAGGTTGGCAAGGTGCCCGACTGGGTGCTGGAAATCGCGTCGGAAAGCACCAGGCGAGTGGACCTGGTTCGGAAACCCCCTATCTACGCCCATATCGGCGTCCCGGAATTCTGGCGGTTCGACCCAACGGGAGGCCGCTACTACCGCTTTCAACTGAACGGCCTCAAGCTGGTTGATGGCGAATACCAGGCCATAGAATTGACCACCGAACCCGACGGTATCCTCAAGGGATACAGCGAAGTGCTGGAACTCAGCCTTGCTTGGGATGAAGGCTGGCCCCGGTTCTACGATCCTGCCACCGGAACCTACTTGGAAAACTGGCGGCAGGACCGGGAATCGTTGCGAGCAGAACAGCAGGCGTTGCAACAAGAACGCGCGGCCCGGGCCGTCGCCGAGGCTGAATTAGAAGCAGAGCGAGCCAGGATACGTCAACTGGAAGAGGAACTGCGCCGCCTCCGCCCGGACGGATAGGCAGCCAAAAGGAGCGTAGCGTGAGCCGCAGAAGTTTCTGGGCCTGGGGGCTGGAGCAGGACGAACCCACCGGGCAGCAGGTGCGCGAGGCGGCGGCCCGGCTGTCGCAGCGCTACGGCGTGGCAGTGGAGCCGGCGATGCCGCCCCGGGCCGAAGACCTGCGGCTGCGTCCGCCGCGCATCAGCCCGCCGTCGTCTCTGGCTGCCATCTGCGCCACCGACGACCACGACCGCGCGGTGCATACCTACGGCCGCAGCTTCCGCGACCGTATCCGGGCCTACAACCTCCAGTTCCCCAACCCGCCCGACGTGGTGGCCCACCCCACCACCGAGCACGAAGTGACGGCGGTGCTGGACTGGTGCTCGTCCAACGGTTACGCCGCCATCCCCTACGGCGGCGGCAGCTCCACGGTGGCCGGGTTCGAGCCGCCCGAGGGCTACGACGGCATCGTCACCATCGACCTGTCGGCGCTGGACCAGGTGCTGGAGGTGGACGATGTTTCCCGCTCGGCGCGAATCCAGGCCGGGGCCTACGGCCCGGGGCTGGAGGCGCAGTTGCGGCCCCACGGCTTCACCCTGCGCCACTACCCGCAGAGCTTCGAGTTCTCCTCGCTGGGCGGCTGGATAGCCACCCGCTCCGGCGGACACTACGCCACCAACCACACCCACATTGACGACTTCGTGGAGTCCGTCCGAATGGTCACTCCGACGGGCGTCTGGGAGTCGCGACGGCTGCCCGGCAGCGGCGCAGGCCCCAGCCCCGACCGCATGGCCATTGGCAGCGAGGGCATCCTGGGCATCATCACCGAGGCGTGGATGCGGATACAGGCCCGCCCTCAGTACCGGGCATCGGCGGGCGTCACCTACCCCAGCTTTATGGCTGGGTCCGAGGCCGCCCGCCGCGTGGTGCAGGCCAAGCTGTGGCCCGCCAACTGCCGCCTGCTGGACCCCGGCGAAGCCCAGACCGCCGCTGGCTTGGACGGCTCCCGCGCCCTGCTGATTTTGGGCTTCGAGTCCAACGAACTCCCGCAGGACGACAACATCCGTCAGGCGGTGGCCATCGCCCGCGACGCCGGGGGAACTATCGCGGAAGAGGACATCAGAATCTCCGCTCCCGGCGACCGGGGCAGCGACTCATCCGGCGGCGACACCGGACGGCAGGGCGCGGTCGGAGCGTGGCGCAACGCCTTCATCGGAGCGCCCTACCAGCGCAACATAACCACCGGCATGGGCTTAGTGGCCGAGACGCTGGAGACGGCCATCACCTGGGAGCGCTGGCCCGCCATGGACGAGATGGTGCGCGGCGCGCTTCAGGAAACGCTGGACCGCGTCTGCGGCGGCGGCTCGGTGTCCTGCCGCTTCACCCACGTCTACCCCGACGGCCCGGCTCCCTACTATACCTGGGAAGGCATGGGACGGCGCGGCGCGGAGCTGGAGATGTACGCCGAGATCAAGCAGGCGGCGTCCGACGCCATCATGGCCGCCGGAGGCACCATAACCCACCACCACGCCGTAGGCCGCCTGCACCGCCCGTGGTACGACCAGCAGCGCCCCGAACCCTTTGCCGAGGCGCTTCGCGCCGCCAAGCGCGCCCTCGACCCCAACGGCGTCCTGAACCCGGGTCTGCTGGTGGACGTGTAAGCCGCTCCACTTCGTCATTCCGGCGAAAGCGGGAATCCAAAGGCTTCGGCAGATGCGGCTTTCCACAATGGAGGGGTATGGATTCCTGCTTCTGGGGAATGGCTGGGCCGAGCAAACCATCACCAACCCACGTTGAGAATACCGGCCAGCGCTCCGGCTTGCCCCGGCCCGCCAACCGGATATAATGACCCTCAAAAGCAGCGGGTTACCGCCCCAGAACAATACAGGAGGAAACCGCAATGGGCGCTACCGAGACCATGGCGCGATGGGTTGTCAACACCAACTACGAGGACATTCCGCCCGACGCCATCCGCGTCGCCAACGAGTCCTGCTTCGACCTGCTGGGCGTCATCCTGGCCGGGTCGGTGCAGCCGGTGGGACAGATTATCCAGAAATACGTCGCCGACCAGGGCGCGGCGCCGGAAGCTACCGTACTGTCCGGCGGCAGCCAGACCACGCTGGCCAACGCCGCCCTGGCCAACGGCACCATGGGCCACGCCCTGGACTACGACGACTTCGGCGGCTTCGGCCATCCCACTGTCGCCATCTTCCCGGCCCTGCTGGCCATCGGCGAGCAGAGCGGCGCCACCGGGCGCGACCTGCTGGAGGCCTACGTCATCGGCTGCGAGGTCGGCCTCGCGTTGCAGCACACCACCAAGTACAAGCAGATGGACCGCGGCTTCCACAGCACTGCCGTCATTGGACGCCTGGCCTGCGCCGCCGCCTGCGCCAAGCTGCTGAAGCTGGACGAGGAGCAGACGGTCACCGCCCTGGGCATCGCCGGCTCCATGGCCTCGGGCCTCATCCACAACTTCGGCACCATGACCAAGCCTCTGCACGCCGGCCTTACCGGGCGCGACGGCGTCACCGCCGTCCAGTTGGCCCAGGCCGGGCTGACCGCCGGAGACCAGGTGGTGGAGCACCCCTTCGGCTTCGCCAACACCGTCCTCGGACCCGGCATCTACGACCTGGACGAGATGGCCGATAACCTGGGCCAGCCCTTCCGCACCCAGGACGCGCTGATAATCAAGAAGTACCCCTGCTGCGGCGGCAACCACGCTATGCTGGACAGCCTGTTCAGCCTGATGCGCGACAACGACTTCACCGTGGACGACGTGGCCAACGCCGAGGTTGACCAGTCCTACTTCTCGGTGGTGATGCTCTACCAGGAGCCGGAGGACGACCTCAAGGGCAAGTTCAGCGCCAAGTACAACGTCGCCGCCGCCCTGGTGGATGGCGAGGTCAAGATAGACACCTTCACCCAGGAAAAGATTGAAGATCCCACCATGGGCGAGGTCATGGACAAGGTCCGCACCCGCGTAATGGCCAAGTCCGAGGAGCTGCTGACCAACTCCGAGGATGGCCTGAAGGTGAAAATCACCCTGAAGGACGGCCGGGTGCTGGAACACGTCACTTCCCGCGCCGACATCCTCGGCAGCCAGGGCAACCCGTGGGGTTTCGATAACATCAGGGCCAAGTTTGAGGAGAACGTGGCCCTCGTCCTCAACAACGAGGACGTCAACCACGCCGTCCAGGCGTGGGCCGACATCCCCGAGGTCACCAACGTGGCCGAGCTGGTGCGCAGCACCCTGGTGGCTACGAAGACCTAAGAACCTTATCTTCACCCATGCCCAAAGAGGCCACCCCGGCATCCGGGGTGGCCTCTTTAGAATTCGCAGCTAAATCTGCCTATTTTCAGGCTCCAATTTTTCAAACTGAGACACTACCCTTCTTGTTAATCAATTGACAGTTTCGATGAACTGGACTAGAATTGCGCCCTATTTCGGAATGTTTGCTTCCTATGCCAGTGGTAACTCTACGTTAATCGCAGTATAGAAGGCACATTCTGTCAATAAATCTTCAAAGGTCTGGAGGAAACAAGATGCTTGGATTGATACAGGACAGGAAACGTCTGTTGGTAGTGATGGCGGTGCTGGTGGCGATTGTCGCCCTGGTTCCGGCAGCGCTGGCTGCGCCGGATTCAGGCCCGTCGGCTCAGATGGCTGGCGAATCGGACTACTGGTGGCCTTCCAGGTGGGGCGCCGACGACGAGGCCGGAGCGACCAACTGGATTACCCCGGACGCGGTGATGGAAGCTGCCGAGCTAATCGAGACAGGACAGATTTACGAGCTCGGGCGCGTCTACGAGCACGGAATGCCCCTGTTCGGCCAGCGCACCTATACGCTTACCATTCCCGGCGCGCCCACCGGAGGCCCCTTCCCCGGAGGGCTGATTTACCACGACGAGTTTGTCGCCGGTGAGATAGGTCAGGTGGGAACCCAGTTCGACGGCCTCGGCCACGTTGGAACCATTCACGTTGGCCAGTCGGGCGTCGAGAGACACATGCGGTACTACAATGGTTTCACCCAGGCTGACATCTCTGGCGGATACGGTCTCCAAAAGCTGGGAGTCGAAAAGCTGCGTCCGATATTCACCCGCGGAGTCCTGATTGACGTAGCCGGGTCCAAGGGGGCGATGCTGGATGCAGGCTACGAGATTTCCATGGACGACGTCCGGGCCGCGCTGCGCCGCCAGCGCATGAATGAGTCCGACGTTGGACGAGGCGACGTGGTGCTGTTCCATACCGGCTATGGCAGCCTCTGGATGGTGGACAACGAGCGCTATAACGCCAGCCCCCCGGGCATCGGGATGGAAATCGCCGAATGGCTGGCAGACAGCGAAATCACCCTCGTCGGCGGCGATACCTTCCCGGTGGAAGTTGTGCCCAGCGTAGACCCCAATAACGCCTTCCCGGTGCACAAGCACCTACTCACCAAGAACGGCATACTGATTCACGAAAACCTCAACCTGTCCGAACTGGCGGAAGACGGGGTGTACGAGTTCGCCTACATCTTCGTGCGGGTCCCCTTCAAGGGAGGCACCGGCTCGCCGGGCAGCCCCATCGCCGTCAAGTAGGGTGGCACAAAGCCATGACCGATGGTAGCTGCCCTACCATGTTGGTCGACGTGTCAAAGGCCCCGGACGTACATCCGGGGCCTTTACTTTCGGATAGTGCCGCCGCCGATGGCGGGCTAATCGCTGTTGAAGAAGTCCATAATCCGCAGCAGGATCAGGAACAGGTTGAGGAAGGTCACGTAGAGGCCCACCGCGCCCATTATGGCGACCTGGCTGGCAGCCCGCTCGTCGCCCTGCATGGCGGCTTCCTGCGCCAGTTCCTTAACCTGCTTGGTCTCGTAGACCGTCAGTCCCAGGAAGATGGGCAGGGCCACCAGCGTGATGATCCAAGAGAGCATACCGGAGCCGATGAACCAGTTGACCACCCCGGCGATGATCACCCCGATGAGTCCGATGAAGCACATCGTCCCCAGGCCGGAGAGGTCCCGCTTGGTGGTGTAGCCGATGGCGCTCATCACCGCAAACACGCCGGTGGTCAGCGCGAAGGCCAAGATGATGGTGTCGCCGGTGTAGGCCCAGAAGATGTAGGAAATCATCAGGCCGGTGATGGCGGTGAAGACGAGGTAGGCTCCACCGGCTATCGCCGGGGGAACGCGGGCGGCCAGGAAGCTGAGGCCGAATATGCACACCAGCCAGACGCCCAGCACCACGAAATACCCGATCATCCCGAAGTTCTCGAGGATGGCCTCCAGGAAACCGGCCTGGTGGCTGATCCAGGCGACGGCCCCGGTGGTCACCACGCCCAGCGCAATCCACCCGTAGAGCCGGGCCATCGCGCCGGTGAAGATACTGTCGGCGGCCTCCTGCGAGTAGAACCCGCCCCGTGAGCCGTCGTAGTACAGGTTCGCCATTATGCTTTGCACCTCCGCGGTTTAGGTCTGTGAAGATACAAAGGTTACAGGTTAGTCCGGCGAACACACTGCCTAAGGCAACCCCAACCGGCGCAGGTCATCGGCGTTCCAGCGCGCTTGTTCTTCGATGATAAATTGCAGGGTGCCTATCGGTATGGTTTCGCCTGTCCTCGTAAAGGCAATGGACACCCTGCGTCCGTCCGGGTGTCTGTATCGGTGGTGGCTGCCCCTTTGGCGATTGAACGTAAATCCATCATCCAAGAGTGCACGAATCAGACGACGGACTGGCAAAGAACGCAGGCTGCTATAATCGATTTCCCTCACACGGTTACCGAAACCGGTATGCCGTCAACCGATTCCTCTTCTTCCATGGATGGGAGAGGCGTTCCCTCTTCCTCAAATTCCTCAATTATCATTTCGAGGACTTCCTGGATGTAGTACAAGGCCTCTTCCCGTGTGTAGCCCCATGTTGATGCGCCGATGCTGGCCCACGGAGGAAAATAGACGTGCCATCCCTCTTCGTCTGGTTCCAGCACCACTCGGAACACATAATTTTTCACGGCGTCCGATTCTCCCGACTCCGTACAGCCCTGACTATGGCTCGACGCGGATGTTGTCGCCCACCTTGATGGCGCCGCCGTTGATGACGGTGCAGAGCATACCGCGGCGGTGGTTCAGGTCGGCCTGCAAGCCCATGCGGATGGCGTCCATCTTGCCGCAGGGTTCGCACTCGCCGACTATCTCCATGGTCACCTCGTCGCCGATGAAGACCACGTTGCCCGCGACGGTTTGCGACAGGTCGAGGCCGGAGACGGTGATGTTCTCCTTAATCTGGCCGGGAACCAGCCCGAACTCGCCCAGGGTCTCGTTGTCCATGATGAGCACTTGGCGCATATTGCCCTTGCGGCAGCTCCGGTCGCCCTCCAGCCCCATACCGGAGATGGCGGTGGCCTCCTGCACCGGGTCCGACGGGGTTTCCTTGACGCGGGCGATGTGAAGGTTGGTGATGCTTCCCTGCTGCATGACGACGCTCCTCTCGCGCGTGCCGGCCGGTTGCCCGCCAGCCCGCGGCTGTGTTGTTTGACGCTCGGGGCGTATGCTAACCTGAATTGGCGGTACTGCGCCGGGCGTGGGAACTCCCCCACCCTAACCCTCCCCCGGAGGGAGAGGGAACACCCCGCCTTTCTGTTGCGATTATATGGGCTGCGGCGCGGACGCGCCACCTCTTTGGGTTGAGCCGCCCGCCCGGTTCAGGAATCGAAATCCCAAGTTCTATGGAGTAACGGCAGATGGCCTACGAGTTCATCAAAACGGAAAACCGAGACGGCGTGCTGGTGCTGACCATGCACGACCCGCCCACCCGCAACGCCCTGGGGCCGGAGATGGCGGCGGAAGTCCGCGCCGAACTGGACCGCTTCGAGGACGACCCGGAATGCCGCGTGCTGCTGGTCACCGGCACCGCGCCCTCCTTCTGCTCCGGCGCAAACGTGCGCAACTTCAACCGCAGTATCCAGGAAGCGGAGAGCGCAGCCGCCGAGCCAGAAGCCCTGCCCTGGGGCAAGATGGAAACGCGCTACGCCACCCGTGACAACCGGATGGAATACGCCGGGGGCGCGCCGCTGGTGCCGTTGCGCATCCACAAGCTGCAAAAGCCCTCCATAGCGGCGGTCAACGGCCACGCCATGGGCGTGGGCATGGGCGTGGCGCTGGCCTGCGACATCCGCATAGCCGGAGAAGGGGCCATCTTCTCCGAAGCCTTTTCGCGCATGGGTCTGATTCCCGGCGACGGCTCCTGCTGGCAGCTCCCCCGGCTCATCGGGATGAGCAACACCCTGCTGCTCCAGTACACCGGCGACCGCATAGACGGCAACGAAGCCTATCGGCTGGGTATTGCCAGCAAGGTGGTGGCGGACGACCAGTTGATGGAATCGGCCATGGAGCTGGCGACCCGCCTGGCCAAGGGGCCAACCCAGTCGCTGTCCCTTATCAAGTACCTGGTGCATCGCAGCATGGACATGGACTTCGAGGAAAGCCTCGACCTGGCGCACGTCGCCCAAAGCCAGGCTCGCAAGACCGAAGACCACAAGGAAGCGGTGCAGGCGTTCCTGGAGAAGCGCCCGGCGGTGTTCAAGGGACGGTAACGCTTTGTCTGGACTGTGATTCTTCTGATTTTGGGATTGCCATGATTAAATCATAGTAATCAAATCAATCACACGAATCACAGTTCAGACAAGGGAGGTAAGGTATGAGCACTACAAAACAGCGCCCCGGCCTTGTGTCCTCCCATGACCCGCTGGCCGCCGCCCACGCCATGCTGCCCGAAATCCGCGCCGCCGCCGATGCGGTGGACGAGGCGCGCCGTCTGCCCGACTGGCTGGCAGTGCGGCTGGCCGATGCCGGCTTCTTTCACCTGCTGACCGGCCGGGAACACGGGGGAATGGCTGCCGACCCGGTGACCGCGGCAAAGGTCATCGAGACGCTGTCCACCGCCAGCCCGTCGGTGGGTTGGGTGACGATGATCCTCGCCACCGCTTCCTTCTGGACCGTCAGGATGATGCCTGAAGAGGTACGGCGGGATATTTTCGCCGATGTATCGCCCGGCGAAATCCAACCCACGGTCATCGCCGGAACCCTGGTGCCCCACGGGCGGGCCGCGCGTGTCGAGGACGGCTGGCGGGTCAGCGGGCAGTGGCCCTTCGCCAGCGGCTGCCACCAGGCCACCTGGATGCCCACCGCCGCCTGGCTGCACGACGAGGACGGCCCCATCCGCGACGCTAACGGAGCGCCGGAGTGGCGGGTGTTCCACCTTCCGGTGTCAGATTGCGTCATCCTCGACACCTGGCATACCTCCGGCCTGCGGGGAACGGGCAGCCACGACTACACCATGGAAGACGTGTTCGTGGCCGACAACTACGTGAAGAAGCATTCCCTGCTGGAGGAAGCCACGCTGCCCGGCCGCCGGTACGCTTACCCCGCTTTCAACGTGCCGATGCTCTCGGCGGTGGCCCTGGGCGCGGCCCGGGGCGCGGTGGACGCGCTGACGGAACTCTTCGGCGGCAAGGTTGACCGGCGCAACCAGCGTCCGGTGGCCGCAGCCTTCGACAAGCAGGCCGACCTGGGCATCGCCACAGCCACGGTGGACTCGGCCCGCGCCTACCTCTACGACACCACCGCCCGGGCGTGGGAGCTGATACTGGCCGGGGAGGAACTGCCGCGGGAACTCCGGGCGGCGATGCGGCTGGCCTGCACTCACGCCGTCACCGCCTCGGTGGACGCCGCCGACCGGGCCCATCGGGCCGCCGGGGTCAGCTCCATATACAACTCCTCGCCCATAGACCGTTTCTTCCGCGACGCCCACGCCGTGGCGGCCCACGCCTTCGTGCGCCAGACGACCATGGCCGACGGCGGCCAACTGCTGCTGGGCCAGGAACCGGCCTTCCGGGTGTTCTGATATACCCCGTCATTCCGGCGAAAGCCGGAATGACGAAAAGGGGCGATTGACGACACGTCTTAATCATGGCAATCAAAAAAATCACAGTTCAGACAACCCGGCAAGGGAATTTGGCGGCAATTCGGGAATTGAGACAAATTGCCCCTTGACGGCACTGGCCGGGGTGCCTATAATCTGGTTCAAGCAAGACGAAAGGAATCCGCATTGATGGGGAACACCTCCTGAAATAGGCCACCCTTGAAAGGGATACCTGAACGGCGGTTCGGGGAAACCCGGCCCGCTTTTTTCTTGCCCGCACATTAAAAAGAGAATACGCGATCTGAAAATCCTGCATACTTCATGTGTGCCGGCGCGTTACCGTAGCGCGCGCGGCGCATAAAGACTGCCGGGGCGCAGGCCCCGGAAGGTTTGAAGTTCCTTGCGTGGGTCAAGTTATTAAGGGCTTACGGTGGATGCCTTGGGACCAAGGGCCGATGAAGGGCGCGGCAAGGCTGCGTTAAGCCTCGGTGAGCCGTCTAGCGGGCATAGCCGGGGATACCCGAATGGGGAAACCTTGACCGGTGTTGAGTCGGTCAACCCGATTTATCGGGGGGTAAGTGGGGGAACTGAAACATCTAAGTACCCCGAGGAAAATAAATCAACCGAGATTCCCTAAGTAGTGGCGAACGAACGGGGAACAGCCCAAACCAGTGCGACCTAACGGCATGAGGGCCTATGTCGCACCGGGGTTGTAGGAGTCGCCTGGGGCCGCCTCATCAGGCCCGCAGGAGTTACAAATCCGTTCTCTAGTCGAAGGCACCTGGGATGGACCGCCATAGAGGGTGAAAGCCCCGTAGGCGAAAGGGAGCGGACTCCTGGCGAATTTCCTGAGTACCACGGGGCACGGGAAACCTTGTGGGAATCCGGGGGGACCACCCTCCAAGGCTAAATACCCTTGGTCACCGATAGCGTACCAGTACCGTGAGGGAAAGGTGAAAAGAACCCCTAGCGGGGAGTGAAATAGATCTGAAACCGTGAGCCTACAGAAGGTCGTAGCCCCGATTCGTCGGGGTGGCGGCGTGCCTATTGAAGAATGATCCGGGGACTTAATGTGTGGAGCGAGGTTAAGGAACTGTAGTTCCGGAGCCGCAGCGAAAGCGAGTCTGAATAGGGCGATCAGTTCCATGTATTAGACCCGAAACCGGGTGAGCTACCCATGGCCAGGTTGAAGGTTCGATAAAACGGACTGGAGGACCGAACTCGTGGCTAGTACAAAAGCTTGGGATGAGCTGTGGGTAGAGGTGAAATGCCAATCGAACCCGGAGATAGCTGGTTCTCCCCGAAATGCATTTAGGTGCAGCCTCGGGTTAGGTGGACGGAGGTAGGGCACTGGATGGGCTAGGGGGCGTGAGCTTACCAAACCCAACCAAACCACCAATGCCGTTTATCCGATGCCCGGGAGTGAGACAGTCACAGATAAGTGCGATTGTCGAAAGGGAAACAGCCCAGACCACCGGCTAAGGCCCCCAAGCGCAGACTAAGTGGGAAAGGAAGTTGGGTTCCCCAGACAACCAGGAGGTTGGCTTAGAAGCAGCCACCCTTTAAAGAGTGCGTAATAGCTCACTGGTCGAGGGGTCCGGCGCCGAAAATGTAACGGGGCTTAAGTCTGCCGCCGAAGCCGTGGATGTTCAGGTGCAGTGATAAAGGCCCGGCCGACAACGGCCCGCCAATGGCTGAAACCGCCTTCGGGCGGCGGATACCGGCGGCAGGCCCGCGAAAGCTGGACCGGAGTCGCTGAACACCGCCTGGGCATGGTAGGGGAGCGTTCCCCGGGCGATGAAGGTGAGTCGTGAGGCTTGCTGGAGCGCGGGGAAGTGAGAATCCCGGAATGAGTAGCGTAAATCAGGGTGAAAATCCCTGACGCCGAAAGCCCAAGGTTTCCTACGCAACGTTTATCGGCGTAGGGTTAGTCGGTCCTAAGCCGTAGGCAAGCGCCGAAGGCGATGGACAGCAGGTTAATATTCCTGCACCGCCATTTTTTCGCTTTAAAACCAAGGAGGGATGCGGGAGGCTAGGCAGGGCATGCCCATTGGACATGGTGTGTCCTTTTCCGTAGGCGAGCCGGGGCAGGCAAATCCACTCCGGCGCAAAGCTGAGGGTTGAGGAAATCGAACCTTAGGGTTACGAAATCCTGTTGACGCCATACCGACCAGAAAAGCTTCGTGGTTATGGAACTGTGGCGACCGTACCGCAAACCGCCACTGGTGGGCTGGGATAAAAGTCCCGAGGCGTTCGAGATAACCTCCGTTAAGGAACTAGACAAAAGAGCCCTGTAACTTTGGGAGAAAGGGCCCCCCGGGGGGTGAAGCCGCGAGCCGGTGGAGCGTTCTGGGGGCGCAGAGAAGAAGGCCGGGCGACTGTTTAACAAAAACACAGGTCTGTGCTAAGGGGAAACCCTACGTATACAGGCTGACGCCTGCCCAGTGCCGGAAGGTTAAGGGGAGGGGTGAGAGCTCCGAACTGAAGCCCCGGTGAACGGCGGCCGTAACTCTAACGGTCCTAAGGTAGCGAAGTCCCTTGTCGGGTAAGTTCCGACCCGCATGAATGGTTGAACGACTTGGCCATTGTCTCGACGGAGGGCTCGGTGAAATTACGGTGCCCGTGAAGACGCGGGCGACCTGCGGCAGGACAAAAAGACCCCGTGGAGCTTTACTGTAGCCTGGTATTGGGCTGGGAGCTGTCATGTGTAGGATAGGTGGGAGGCTGAGAAGCCCCGACGCCAGTCGGGGTGGAGCCATCGTTGAAATACCACCCTTGGCAGTTTTTGGTTCTAACCTGCATAGCGGGGACAGTGCCTGGTGGGCAGTTTAACTGGGGCGGTTGCCTCCTAAAAGGTAACGGAGGCGCCCAAAGGTCCCCTCAGGACGGATGGAAATCGTCCACAGAACGCATTGGCATAAGGGGGCTTGACTGCGAGACCTACAAGTCGAGCAGGGACGAAAGTCGGGCAAAGTGATCCTACGGCACCGTGTGGAAGGGCCGTGGCTTATCGGATAAAAGCTACCCCGGGGATAACAGGCTTATCTCGCCCAAGAGTTCACATCGACGGCGAGGTTTGGCACCTCGATGTCGGCTCGTCCCATCCTGGGGCTGAAGGCGGTCCCAAGGGTCCGGCTGTTCGCCGGTTAAAGGGGTACGTGAGTTGGGTTCAGAACGTCGTGAGACAGTTCGGTCTCTATCCGCCGCAGGCGCAGGAGGCTTGAGGGAACCTCTTCCTAGTACGAGAGGACCGGAAGGGACAGACCTATGGTGTTCCGGTTGTCCCGCCAGGGGCAGCGCCGGGTAGCCATGTCTGGCATTGATAAGCGCTGAAGGCATCTAAGCGCGAAGCTACCCCCAAGATGAGGCCTCCCTCCCCTATTAAGTTAGGGGGTAAGACTGCAGAGAGACTATCTGCTTGATAGGCCGGATGTGTAAGGTTGGTAACAACTTCAGCAAACCGGTACTAACCAGTCGAGCGGCTTGACCCACGCAATGAGCTTCAAACCTTACCAGCGAAGGGCAGGAAACCAGGCAAACTTTCAGGTCAGCGTGTTCTCCGCACAACATCGCGGGGTGGAGCAGTGGCAGCTCGTCGGGCTCATAACCCGAAGGTCGTTGGTTCGAGTCCAACCCCCGCTACCAATAACGAACACAAGAAGGCCCCGGTTGATACAGCCGGGGCCTTTGCTGTAACCACTGGTTATGGAGGGAAATGATGTCAAGCGACGGACTGGAGCTTTGTCATAGGGAAATCGGGGCCGGACGGTTCCCACCGTCGAGTTCGTTAGCCCAGCCAGTAGTTCACTGTGCTTGCCGGTAGTCGGAACAATGGTGAACTCGATTACCGAAAGGAAGGAAAACCTGCAAGCCTGGAAAGTCAAAATAGCGTCCGAAGTCAAATCGAATCGGGGAACGCCCCCCTGGAATCCCGGCAACAATTACGTCATCACGCTTGCTCTCAGCTTCCACGGTGCAAATCATGGCTATCGCGACCTGGATGTTGAGAACTTCGTCAAGCCGCTCCTGGATGCGCTGGCCGCTGGCCTTTTCTGCGACCCTGAGACCGCCCCGGGCAATATCAGCCATTGGAACTACGACGATTCCAATTTCAACACCCTGCTAATCCACCGGCTTCCCGACGCATCTAGCCGGGAACAGGAAGGGGTAGCCATCTGCATATCGTCGCTCTCCGCCTAGCCTGTCAAAATCCAGGGGTATGAGTATGAGTAATCAGTTGTGCGACAACATGGGCGTGTACATCGCTCACCGGGTCTGCGGCCGGCGTCTGATGACCGGCGACTGGCTGGACATCTATGCCGAGGCCCTGGTTTATCTCGCCTTGAGCGGTAGCGCTCCCGAAGCTGGCTGGCGGCCCGCTGAAGAATGGGATCCCTGGGATTTGGAAAACAGCGACCATTGTCACGTGCAAGTAAAGCAATCGGCGGCCTTGCCTGCCGGTTCTGGCGGGAAGAATCCGGGCAAGCCGCAGGCTATATCCTTCGACATACACCCCGGCAAGAAGGGACGCCAGACCCATATCTACGTGTTCGCCTGGCACCTGGAGACCGACCCGGACGCCGCCGATCACCGTGACGCCGACCAGTGGCGGTTCTGCGTAATGCCCGAGGATGAACTCCCGGAACCGGTCTTTGAGCGAAAGACCCAGCGCATATCCCTGAAAAAGGTGGAAGCGATAGCCTCAAAGGTCGGGCTGAAAACGGTCGCCTACGAACAACTGGCCCCAACCTTCAACCGCATCGCCCGGATACTGCTGGAACAGGACGAAAGGGACGGCCGCCGCGCCCATGAAGCAATGGAGCGTATCCGCCGGGGCGAGGACCGTATACTGACCGCGGCTGAGTTGAGCGCATCTCTTGGTTTGGACCGTTGAATACACCACCGCTGTTGAGCGGGAATTGTCGCGGTTCGACCGGCAAATTGCCCGGCGCATTAGAAACTATATGCGGGATCGCGTCGCAACCCGTGATAACCCTCGGGAGATTGGCAAAGCGTTGCATGGTCATTGGAGTGGCTACTGGCGTTACCGGGTGGGCGACTATCGGATTATCTGCGATATTCAGGACGCTGCATTGATTGTCTTGGTAGTGGAAGTTGGAGGACGGGGCGACGTTTACTGCTGACCTACATCCCCTTACCGCCCCCGCGACAGCCTCCGCCGGCGCTGCAATTGCGACCACACCAGCGACCCCACCACCAGCATGGCCGCGGCCGCGGCGATGACGAACATCAGGTTGAAGCCGCCCTCTTCCCTCGCCCGGATGGCGAAGGTGTGGCTTCCCTGCCCTAGCGAACTGTCAATGTCCAGCGTGAGCGACCAGTCGCCCAAAGCGTCGAGCCACAGGTTGCCCTCGTACAGTTGCGGACTCTGGGGAGAGTTCACGGCCTCGGTCTGCGAGGGAGCGCCGGGGCCGGTGGCGGCCACGCTCACGATGGCGTCGTCCACCGCCGTCTCGCCCGTGGCGTCCTGAATCAGGATGCTGACGTGCAGCGGCCCCAGGGTCGGGTCGCCGGGCAGCACGCCGACACGCAACAGGTAGGGGCCGGCCACCTCGTCTATCACCACCAGCTTCACCGCCCCGTTGGCCGACGCCGTCCCGCCGGACAGACCGGCCGCCAGAAGCAGCGCTGCAAGGAACGTCAAGAGGTTAAGACTCCACCCCCACCCTAACCCTCCCCCTGAGAGGGAGGGAATTGTGCTGACGTGGGAGGGGATTATGCCGAAGGAAAACATGAAAACTTTGCGTCTTTGCGCCTTTGCGTCCAACTAAACCGGCGGCTGGCCGTCATCCCGGCGCACGTCGTTGATGATGTTGCGTACCCACGTTTCCAGCGACGGGTACTCCAACTCGAACTCTCCCAGCAGGCGGCTGTTGTCCACCAGGTAGTTGCCGGAGTCCTCCTTGCCGCCGTCGGCGTCGAAGGAGATGTCGGCGTCGGGCAGGAAGCCCCGCACTATGTCGGCAAGGTCGCCCATGCTGACGGGAATGCCGCCGGTGTTGTAGACGGAGTGGGCGCAGGAGTCGGACATGGTCACCCGCACGAAGGCCTCGGCCACGTCGTCCACGTGCACCGGCAGGCGCATGAAGCCGCTCTTGGGGAAGCGCACCGGCTCGCCCGACGCGGGCAGGGTCACGCACTGCACGTGGTCGGTGGAGCCGCGCACTTTGTCCGGCCCGGTGACGTTGGCCGGGCGGATGCCGGTGATGTTCATGCCGTAGACGCTGTTGAACTGCTGGGCCTGGAACTCGTTGAAGCGCTTGTGCATGGCGTACTGGCTGGTGCCGTGCATCGCGTCGTCCTCGTTGACCAGCCGGTCGCCGAAGGCGCTCTGCTGCCCGCTGACCGCCACCGAGCTGGCGTAGGTCACCCGGTTCACGCCGCAGACCCGGGCCGCCTCGAAGGAGTTGTCCATCCCCAGCACGTTCAGCTTCATGGTGAAGTGGGGCGTGTCATCGCCGCTGCCCAGCAGGTAAGCCAAGTTCATGATGCGGTCGGGCTTGGACGCAAGAATTGCTTTGACCACGTCCTCGAAGTCCATGATGTCGCCCCGCATCACGGTCACCAAGTCGCCGAACTCCTCGAATGATGCCGCGTTGGGGTTGATGTCCATCACGAATACCCGCTCGCCGCGCGCGGCCAGCCGGGGCACGGCGCGCCGCCCGATGAACCCGGTCCCGCCCAGAATGAGGGTGGTCATAATCCCTCCTGCAAGCCGTTCAGATTTGCGAATGAGCCCTGATAATCGCCTTCGATAATCGAATGACGGGCCGGGTTTGTCAAGCCGGGGTCTTTACCTCGCCTTCTCTGTCTGACAGAATCCCATCGCAAAGCAGTAATCCGAAGGGTGATTAATGGTTGAGCAATCACTTCAAGGCAAAGTAGCCATCGTCACCGGGGCCAGCCGGGGCATCGGCAAGGCCATGGCGCTGGGGCTGGCGGAGTCCGGCGCCTCGGTGGTCGTGGCCGCCCGCACCGCCGAACCCAGGGGCACGCTGCCCGGCACAATCCACGAGACGGTGGCCGAAATCGAGACCGCCGGAGGGCGCGCCCTGGCCGTAACCTGCAACGTCCGTGAGGAAGACAGCATCCGCGAGATGGTCAACCGCACGCTGGACGAATTCGGCGCGGTGGACGTGCTGGTGAACAACGCGGGCATCGGCGGCTACGCGCCCTTCCTCCAGATGACGCTCAGGGAGTGGGACCTGAACATGGCCATCAACCTGCGCGCCCCGTTCATCGCCTGCCAGGCCGTCACGCCCATCATGATCGAGCAGGGCGGCGGCAGCATCATCAACGTCTCGTCTCATGCCGCCACCAACATATTCTCGTCCACCCTCGGCGAGGACCACGACGCGGGCATCGCGCTCATCGGCCAAGCCTACGGCGCATCCAAGGCCGCCCTGGAGCGGCTCACCTGGGGGCTGGCCGCCGAGCTGGGGCCGCACAACATCGCGGTGAACGCCCTCAAGCCCCTGCGCCCGGTGGCCACCGAGGGCTTCCGCTTCCAGCGCCCCGACGCCGACTTCTCCACCTGGGCCACCCCGGAGGACATGGCCAAGGCCACCGTCTACCTTGCCGCCCAGGACGCCCGCGGCCTGACCGGCGCCATAGTCACCGCCGAGGAGCTGGTGCGGCGGCTGGGGTTGTAGCGGAAAAATCATAGTAATCCATTAATCAAATGAATCACAGTTCAGACATTTGCGCCGAGAATAGAAACCCCCTGAATTAAGGAGCCATCCCAATGGACTTCGCCTTTACCCCCGAGCAGCAGGCTCTCAAGGACAGCACGCGCCGCATGGCCGAGGAGCGCATCGCGCCCATCGCGGAGGAAGCCGACGAGTCGGGGACGGTGCATCGCGGGCTGATGGCCATCCTGGCCGAGTCGGAGCTGCTGCGCTACACCGTGCCGGAGGAGTACGGCGGCTTCGGCGTGCGGGTGATTAACCTCTGCATCATCCGCGAGGAACTGGCCCGTATCTCGGCCCAGGCCGACACCAACTTCATCATGCAGGGGTTGGGCAGCTATCCCATCACCCTCGGCGGCAGCCACGAGCAGAAGGCCCGCTACCTTCCGCCGGTGGCCCGGGGCGAGGCCATCGCCGCCTTCGCGCTGACCGAACCCCACGCCGGTTCCGACGTTATCAGCATGACCACCGCGGGAGTGCCCGATGGCGACGACTGGGTGCTGAATGGACGCAAGAAGTTCATCAGCCAGGCCGGCGACGCCTCCACCTACACCGTCTTCGCCAAGACCGACCCGGGGCAGGGCAGCCGCAGCCTCTCGGCCTTCATCGTGGAGCGGGGAACGCCGGGCTTCGACGACTCAAAGCGGCTGGAGCTGCTGGCGCCCCATCCCATCGGCGAACCGGTGTTCGACGACTGCCGCATCCCGCAGGGCAACCTCATCGGCCAGCGCGGGCAGGGGCTGCGCCTCGCCCTCGGCACCCTCGACACCTTTCGCACCACTGTGGCTGCCGCCGCGATAGGCATGGGGGTGGCAGCTTACGAGGCCGCCCTGGACTACGCTCGCAATCGCAGTATGTTCGGACAGCAGCTCAGCGACTTCCAGGCCACCCAGTTCAAGCTGGCCGACATGGCGGTGTCGCTGGACGCCGCCCGCCTGCTGGCCCACCGGGCCGCCTGGCTTAAGGACTCCGGGCAGGAGACCATCATAAAGGAAGCCTCATTCGCCAAGCTGTTCGCCACCGAGGCAGCGTCCCGCATCGTCAACGAGGCGGTGCAGATTCACGGCGGCGCCGGGTTGGAGAAGGGCAACCGCGTCGAGCGCCTCTATCGAGAGGTCCGCGCCCTGACCATCTACGAAGGCACCTCGGAAATACAGCGCCAGACCATCGCCCGGCAACTGCTGCGGGAGTAGGGGCAGGCAGCCTGATGACGCGAAATTTCAGCCGGGAGGAACCAGCATGGACGATTCAGGAAGCGGCAACCGGGGAAGCGTCAGGTACAACTCCGGCTGCTTCGGAATACCCGTGTCGGGGATATGGCTCCTGTTCACTTTGATGTACTTCTTCACTGAGGATGGCGCCTTTCCCTTAGGGAAATGGGAATTCTTCTGGCGCTTTCTGGCTGGGCCGTTCAACTTCCTCTTCTGACTTCCAGACAATCCCCTCTCCCTTGAGGGAGAAGGTTAGGGTGAGGGTGAAAACGCCGACATGAAACTGACCTATTTCGGCCACTGCGCCTTCCGCTGGGAAACCCCCGGCGGCGTCACAGTCATGGCCGACCCCTACCGTAACCAGGCCGGCCGCTACTGGTTCACCCGGCTGTTCCCCGAAGTTCACTGCGACTTGGGCCTTATCAGCCACGCCCACTTCGACCATGACGCCGCCAATCGCCTGCCGGAGGTTGCCTCGCTGCTGCGGATGCCTGGGGAGTTCGCCGTGTCCGACTTGCAGATTCGTGGCATCGGAGATTTCCACTCGGGCCCACCCCGTCTCAGCAACTTCCCCAACGTGATGTTCCGGCTGGAAGTGGGCGGCGTCAGTTTCCTGCACATCGGCGACAACCGCGCCGAGTGGCCGCCCGAGGTCACCCGCGCCGTCGGAGATGTTGACGTGCTGATGGTGACCGTAGACGATTCCATTCACCTACTGACCTACGACGAGGTGGATGGGCTGATAAATCGCCTGCAACCCCGCGTGGTCATCCCGATGCACTACGCTATTCCCGGCATTACCTCCGCCGAATGCGAGCTGCTGCCGCCGGAGCAATGGCTAGAACGCCAGCAGACGGTGCGCCGCCTTGATTCCCACCAAGCCGACTTTTCCCAGGAACGCCTGCCCAACAGCACCGAAGTATGGCTGTTCCAGCCAGCCCCCGATTCGCTGTCCGCACCGAAAACATCCCCTCTCCCTTGAAGTTTGTCTGAACTGTGATTCATGGGATTGAGGGATTACCATGATTCGGAAAATCATGGTAATCATAGAATCAAAGAAATCACAGTTCAGACAATCCGCCTTGCCGTAAATGGTAATGGGCCGTAGAATGCCGGAAAGCGACGGCAGTCCGGTCGGCATCCCTGAGGCGGCGGCGCAGGCCGGAATAAGGAGAGCGAGATGGCAGGACTGAACCACCCGTTGGAGAACGTCAGAGTCATAGACCTGGGCCGCCACCAGGCTGGCCCCAGGTGCGCCCAGGTCCTCGCCCGCATGGGCGCCGAGGTGATCAAGGTGGAGCGCTTGGGCGGAGAGGAGACCCGCTACCACGGCCCCTGGGTCAGGAAGCAGTCGAGCTACTGGGTGCAGTACAATTCGGGCAAGAAGTCCCTGTCCATAGACCTGCGCAAGGAGGAGGGCAAGGAGGTGCTGCGGGAGCTGGTCAAGGTGTCGGACATACTGGTGCAGAACTTCCGGCCGGGGACCATAGAGAAGATGGGCTTCGGGTACGAGACCCTCAGGGAGCTGAACCCGGGCATCATCATGGTGAACGTGTCGGCCTACGGGCAGTTCGGGCCGTACCGGGACAACATAGGCTACGACCCCATAGGGCAGACCATGTCTGGGATAACGATGGTTACGGGTGAGGAGGGGATGCCGCCGATACGGACGGGGGTGCCGATAATAGACCGGATAACGGCGTTGCACGCGGCGATAGGGGCGCTGTCGGCGCTGCACGAGAGGGAGGCGTCGGGTCTGGGTCAGAGCATGGACGTGTGCCTGGCGGACACGGGGTACTCCATGACGGAGATACCGGTAACGGCGTATCACGGGACGAAGATAGCGCCGAAGCGGGGAGAGAGCACGGCGCCGCCGTCGGGGATCTACCCGTGCAAGGAGGGGTGGGTCTTGGTGTCGGCGGGGGACCAGCACCACTGGCACCGGGTGTGCAACGCATTGGGGAGGCCGGAGTGGCTGGAGGACCCGCGGTTCAACACGAGGCACGAGAGGCTGAACAACGCGGCTTTGGTGAACGAGGCGGTCCGCGACCTTCTTGCGGAGAAGACGATGGAGCAGGCGATAGCGCACTTCACGGAGCACGACGTTGTTGCGGCGCCGGTGAACACGATACCGCAGGCGGCGGAGGACCCGCACCCGTGGGAGCGTCGTGCGATGGTGGAGGTGCCGGACTTCCTGGCTGGGGAGATAGCGGTGAGCGGGGACTACTGGCACTTTTCGAGGACGCCGGTGAACGTGGGCACGACGCCGCAGGTAGGGGAGCACAACGAGGAGGTGCTGTCTGGGATACTGGAGTACAGCGCGGAGGAGGTGGAGGCGATGCGGCGGAACCGGGTCATATCCGAGGAACACTACTACGACGAGATTCCGGGCTAGGGAGACGTAAGGCAGAGGAAGTATGACCATCACCTACGGTGGAGGAGGGGCGGCAACTGCTCATCGCGGCATTGGCGAGCCGTCGAAGGACGAGCGGCCCGCGATACCGGAGCGGCTGCTGTGGAAGTTGTGGAAACGCCGCGCTGCCCGGCAGGACGAGTTCCGCACCGGCGCGGGGACGCGCGTCCGCGTGCTGTACCCAGGCCGCGCCGGAACTGCCGCCGGGCCGGACTTCCGAGACGCGCTTCTGGACGTCGAGGGCGTCGGGCTGGTGCGCGGCGACGTGGAAATCCACCTGCGGCAGCGCGACTGGGACGCTCATGGCCACGGCGACGACCCCAACTATGACGGTGTGGCCCTACACGGCGCGCTGGAAGTGGACAGCCCGGATACCCCTCTGCACAGTGGGACGACTGCGCCGGTGGTCTCTCTGTCCGGTCTGCTGGACGGCACGGATGATGACGAATCCGCTGCCCATAACGACATTCAAGTATCGTCCGGGCTATGGGAACTACTGACCCGTCACGGCTATCAACGTCCCGATAGTCCGGCAGAGGTCGGCAGTCTGCTGGACCGGGCTGGCGATGAACGGTTCCGGCGCAAGGCCGCCCTGCTGGGGCGGTTCGCCGCAGAGCAGGGGCCGGAGCAGACGCTGTACGAGGCGCTGCTGGAAGGTCTGGGCTACCGGCACAACCAGCAGCCCTTCGTCAAGCTGGCGCAGGCCGCCCCCATCGCCGCGTTGCGCCGGGCGGCGTTGCCAGTGCTGGCGGAGCAGCGTCCGATGGTTCTGCGCCACTGGCTGCTGGGCGTGTCGGGCCTCGCCGACAGCGCTTCCGCCGTCCCGTCGCGCCCGCCGCCCGGGCTCGGCCCTGCCATGGAACGGAAGGAGTGGCATCTGTTCCGGGTTCGTCCGACCAATCACCCGGCGGCGCGAATCGAGGGCGCGGCGGAACTGGTGGCGCGATTCCTGGAGCGTGGACTGCTCGCTGGACTGGCGGACGCCGCCGGGTCGCTCTCGCAACTTACCGCCGCTCTGACCGTTGAGGGGCGTAACGGCCGCCCGGCTCCCATCGGTGCGGGCCGGGCGCGGGACCTGGCGGTCAACGCCGTCCT
Source organism: Dehalococcoidia bacterium (assembly GCA_965204865.1). GTDB lineage: Bacteria > Chloroflexota > Dehalococcoidia > Lucifugimonadales > UBA3495 > VXOI01. The sequence continues at coordinate 279,173 of OZ242027.1, forward strand.
GCCGGTGCTGCACAGCCTGGATGGTTCTACAGAGTCGCAATACCTGACGCTGTACTGGCGCTTTCCCAGGCTGCAAGGCAACGAAGTGGTGCGGGAGATGGCGGACCAACTGCTCCCAGAACTTTGGCGGGCTGAAGTCAATTCCCCCCGCCGTCAGCAGGGCCTGCTGCACCTGGCCGCGCTGTTGCGGGGTGGCGGGTGAATTGCCCCTTGATTTTCTCAGCCAGTATCGTCATTCCGGTGAAAGCCGGAATCCAGAATCGCACTATGCCGCAGAATGATTTGCCTACGCAAACCCCTGGATTCCGGCTTTCGCCGGAATGACGGGTGAATTTGACGACACTTCCTAGCTTGCTGGAGACGCCCTCACCCTTACCCTCTCCCAGAGGAAGAGGGGATATTTGTTAGTCCGGCTCGGCCAATGGAATGGCCAGAGACGTCCGCATCCCGGCGAAGGGGGAGCGGGCGATGTGGCCGTGGCCGCTGAGGTCTTCCGCCACCAGGATGTCGCCCGGCTCAAGCTGCACCTTGGAGCCGTCGGCGCACTCGAACTCGGCGATGCCCTCCAGGTTGACCACGTACTGCCGTCGTGGGGCCTGGTGGTAGTCGGAGAAGTTGGGGGCTTCGCGGCGGTTGACGTTGATGTCTCCGGGGCCGACCCGATCCACCATCCCCTGCATATCCTCGAAGGACACTTCCTCGAAGTGGGACTCGCCGTCGTCGCCGGCGAAGACGCGAATAATCTTCATTTCGTCTCTCCTGTCTAGTCGGCCAGGGGTACGGCCAGCAGCACGCGGGGCTCGTCGCCGAGGCCGCGGGCGATGTGGCCGTGGCCGGTCAGGTCCTCAGCGATGAGGATGTCGCCGGCGCCCATCTGGTACTTGGTGCCGTCGGCGCACTCGAACTCCGACAGTCCGCTCAGACCCACCACGTACTGGCGGCGCGGCGCGGTGTGGTAGTCGGAGAAGGAGGGCGACGGGCGCTCGTTCAACTGTATGTCGCCGCTGCCCCGGCGCTTGGCAATCTCGGCGAACTCCTCCGGGGAGACCACCTGGAAGTGGGACTCGCCGTCGTCGCCGGAATAAACGCGGACTATGTTCATTTCTTCCTCCATTCTTGTCTGAACTGTGATTTTCGTGATTCAGAGATTGCCATGATTAAGCAGGAAGAAAATCAGGGCAATCACGAGAATCCCACGAATCACAGTTCAGACAATTGAATTAACCCTGGTCAGCCAGTGGTATGGTGGCGGTGACGCACTTGCCGCCGCCGGTGCTGCGGGTGGTGTGGCCCTGGCCGGTGGTGTCCTCCACCAGCCGGGCGTCGCCGGGGCCGAACTGGTGCACCGAGCCGTCGCCCAGGCCAATCTCAACGCCGCCCTCGATGCAGATGACGTACTGGCGGCGCGGCGCCGGGTGCCAGTCGATGAAGTTGCCCGAGTCGCGCTCGGTGAAGGTGATGGTGGTTACGTCCAGGCCCTGGGTGATGTCGGCGCGGGCGGCGATGTCCAGCTCCTCGATGTGGCTCTGCCCGTCGTCGCCGGTGTAGAGGCGGTAGACTCCCATAGTTGGCTCTCCTGTCGTAGCGCGTTTTCTGCGCCGTAGCTTAAACGTCGGCGCGGCGCGTGGCAACCGGCGGGCGGCGGGAGATTTGACGCAATAGCGCAAAGACGCAATGGGCGCAAGGGTTATTTCTTGGGTGCGTAAATCCAGCCTTCGAGTTGGGCGTCTTTGAGCACGGCTGGGTCTGGATTGTCTTCCGGGCGGTGGAATAGTGTCTTGTCCTTTGACCACATCGCAGCGGCAATTGCTGCAACCACCGAGTCAAGGGCGTCGTCATTATCTAGGCAAATCCTACGAAATTCATCCAGATTTGACATCTCCACTTTAGAGAAATCAGATAGATTGTTTACGATGTATTTCCGATTTAGCAGATTGCGTTCTCCCTTGTAGTTTTTGATTGTCTCTTGGGAAAAGCCTATTGACTTAAGAAACGCCCCGGGCATCACTTCCAAGAGGGTAACTCGTTCTTCAACACCCTCATCGCAGTCCAGCGGCGGAACTAACCAACGCCCCGGCGACTCTTGATGCAAGCTATGCAGGACGCAGATGCCGTGATAGGTCATCGGGCGCATCCTGAGATTTAGAGGGGAAATACTTTCGGGATAGTCTGCTGCGTCGCCCGTCCGCTTCAATTCCAATAATTTTAGTTGTTTCCGGCGGCGTTCCGCCACGAGCTCATTGCGGCTGTTGTGGAAACCTTCAAGGCCCAAGCCCGCTAAATGGGGCCATACCTCATTCATCGTAGTTGCTGTCAGGTTTAGATGAGCTAGGAAACCTTTTGGGACTCCGAAAGGGAAGTCCATGGCCGCTATGGAGCCAGGGGATAGGTACTTTAACTGTTGTTTCAGTTGGCTGTGTGCTGCCTCCCGACTATTGCCCATCTTGGCGCACGACTGTATTGTGAAAGTGGTTTCCTGCAAGACTGCCATTGTAGCCCACGTGGTGTTGCCGCTCTCACGCCCGCTGAAATCCACGCCCACTATCGTCCGTTCCGCCATCGCGCCGCCCCCGTGCTAGAATTGCCCCGGCTTTGTTCGCATTATACGACTGAAAATTGGCTACGGGGGTATCGAGATGGACTTCACGACGCGGCGGGCAAGATACCGGGGGATTCTGGCCGGAGACCAGTGCGTGCATCCGGGGTCGGTGTTCGACCCGATTTCGGCGCGGATTGCCGAGGACCTGGGCTTCGAGGTGGGGATGTTCGCCGGGTCCATCGCCTCCTTCACCGTGCTGGGAGCGCCGGACATCGTGGTGCTGACGCTGACCGAGTTCGCCCAGCAGATTCATCGCATCTGCCGCGCTGGCGACCTGTCGCTGATGGTGGACGCCGACCACGGCTACGGCAACGCCCTGAACGTGATGCGCACGGTGGAGGAGCTGGAGACCGCCGGCGTCTCGGCCCTGACCATCGAGGACACCGTGCTGCCCGTCAGCTTCGGCGCAAACGGCGTGCAACTGCTTTCCGTCGAGGAAGGTGTGGGCAAGATGAAAGCTGCCCTACAGGGCCGCACCGACCCGGCCCTGACCATCGCCGGACGCACCAGCGCTCTTCGCGTCACCGGCGTGGAGGACACCATCAAGCGAGCCAAAGCCTATGAGCAGGCTGGCGTTGACGCCATCTTCCTGGCCGGGGCCAACACCCGCGACGAGGTGGCGGCGGTGGCATCCGAGCTGTCGGTGCCCCTGCTGCTGGGCGGCACCACCGGCGAGTTGCAGGACAAGGAATGGCTGGGGGCCAACGGCGTGAAGGTGGCGTTGCAGGGGCACCTGCCCTTCTCGGCGGCGGTGAAGGCGGTCTACGACACCCTCAAGGCCCTGCGCGACGGTGTGCCGCCCGCCGATCTGCGCGACAGCCTGGCCACCGACGAGCAGATGGCCCAGTTCACCCGCCGCGCCAGCTACCAGCGGTGGACGGCGGAATTTCTCAACTGAGCATCCGTAGGGTAAACTGTCTGAACTGTGATTCGTTTGATTTTGGGATTTCTGTGATTGGCTCGCTACTCGCTAGGACGCCTTCCGGTGACGCCCAATCATGGAAATCAGCTAATCAAATAAATTACAGTGCAGACAATATCTATACAGGAGGGAACCCGTGAACGTTTTCTACAACCACCTGCACTTCCGCAGCTCCGACCCCGATGACGCGGCCAAGTTCTACTGCGACAACTTCGGGGCCGAGATAGTGGCCGAGCGGCCGCTGTCCAACACCAAGTCCATCGAGCTGTCGCTGAACGGCACCTACCTGATGACCATCTCCGGCAGGGCCGAGGGTGAGGATCCCGTCGCCGGCTCCACCGAGCCGCGCTACGGCCTGGACCACCTGGGCTTCCAGACCGACGACATCATGACCCTGGCGGCCACATTGAAGTCCAACAACGTCCACTTCAACTGCGAGCCGTGGGTGATGCCCTCCGGTTCCGCCGTGGCCTTCATCGTCGCGCCGGACGAGGTCAGCGTCGAGATAATCCAGCGCCCCAAGGCTGGTGAAGAGCGGGTGGTACTGGCCTAACCCAACAGCTTGATTCAACATGGATGCACAGGATAAACAGGATGTTTTATTTTGACTCCCAATCCTGGGCATCCTGTCCATCCATATAAAACTAAAAGCGCTAATCCTTTGCCAGTCCCTCGAAGAAATCTCCGGTAACTGTCTCGCCCTCGGTCACCAGGGGATGGGCGCGGACGTAGAACTCGCGGCCCAGGATGCGGGCGGTTACGTGGCGGGGGACGCGGTGGTAGGGCCAGTCAGGGGCGACCTGGGTGCGGTGACAGAGGATGCAAGCTATCTTGGCCTCCATATCGCCGTCGCCGGATACGTCCAGCGCCAGGTGCAGTTCCTCTTCCGGCACGCCTTGTAGCTCCTGCTCTGGGCTGGGCATGGGCCAGTTGATGCCCTCGCCGCGCAGCGCCTCGGCCCACTCGCGTCGAAATCCACGGGGGCGGACGCTGTAGAACAACCGCTGCGGCTGGTATGGTTCCAGTCCGCCCGATAGCTGCTGCGGGAAGGCCGTCGGGTCGGATGCCAAATGAAAGGCTGCCGTAGCGTGATTACTGATGGCGATGTGGTCTGGATGGCCGTACAGCCCGTCGGGGCCGAAGGTAAGCACTACCTGGGGACGGAAGCGCCGCATCTCCATAACCAGCCGTTCTATCACCTCATCGGCGCTGGCTTTGATGAAGGCCCGGGGATGCTCGTTTGCTTCCCAGCCCTGCATCCCGGAGTCGCGGTAGCCCCAGACGTCGTTGCTGCCCAGCCGCAGGGCGCGGACGGCGCAGGAAAGCTCCACCTTGCGAATCTCCCCCAGCGTTTCCCGCGTGGCCGACCCCTCCTGCCGGATTTCGCCCTCCTCGCCCAGCGTGGTGGTGAGCAGCCGCACGTCAACGCCGCGCCGGGTGTGGGCCGCCAGCGCCCCACCTACCGGGAACGCCTCGTCGTCCGGGTGCGCAAAACAGGCCAGCAATCGGTGCTCGGGCATTTCAACCTTCCGTCTGTGCTTTTATTTCTACGCAGAGATTATACTGTCAATCCGAATCCTCTGTATTGAAGCGCGGGAGAGGTCAACCCGGTGTACCTAACGGAAACGGAACTGGGCGTACCAAATGCCCCGGCGGGCGTTGGCCTGCTGGAATGGCTGACGAGGCAGGTGGCGGAGGGGCTGCCAGCGAACCAGACTCCGTTGCGGCTGGTAGTCACGGAGTCGCACGCTCACGGCTACCGCTGTGAGGTCACGGTGCTGGCCGACGATGATTCCACGGAGGTTTCGTGGAATGGTGTCACGCGGGGCGGCATCACCGGGTTCCGCCCCCGGCTCTCCGAGAACACCGCGCAGTTCAACGCGGTGCTGCTGGTGCCGACGGGCATCGGCGCAGCCATCGGGGGACACGCCGGGGATGCTACGCCGGTGGCGCGGCTGCTGGCGTCGGTGTGCGACACGCTGGTCACGCACCCCAACGTGGTCAACGCCTCGGACATCAACGAGATGCCCGCCAATGCCCTGTACGTCGAGGGCAGCGTGGTCTGCCGCCTGCTGATGGGAACTGCCGGGTTGCAGCCGGCGCGGGCCAACCGGGTGCTGGCGGTGGTGGACTCGCACCCCAACCCGCTGTTCACTGAGCTGGCGGTCAACGCTGTCAATGCGGCCCACGCCTCCTACGGCCTTTTGTGCCCCGGCGTCGTGGCGTTGGAGACGCCGCTGGTGATGCGCTCTGAGTACACTGGTTCCACCCGCGCCGCCGGTAGAGTGGAGGACATTGACCGTCTGTTCGCCGTGCTGGAGGCGCGGCGGGGCGAGTTCGACGCCGTGGCGCTGTCGTCGGTGATTTCCGTCCCCTTCCAGTACCATGCCGACTACTTCGGCAGCGACGGCGGGATGGTCAACCCGTGGGGCGGTGTCGAGGCGATGCTGACCCACGCCATATCCAGCCGCTATGACGTGCCGTCGGCCCACTCGCCGATGCTGGAGTCGCAGGAGGTGCTGGATCTGGACGTGGGTGTGGTGGACCCGCGGATGGCCGCCGAGGCGGTGTCCATGACGTTCTTCCAGTCGGTGCTGAAGGGGTTGCAAAGAAGCCCGCGCATAGTCACCGACCACGACGCCATGAGGGAGCCCCACGTGCTGACCGCCCGCGACGTGTCGTGCCTGGTGCTGCCCCAGGGCTGCCTGGGCCTGCCGACGCTGGCGGCGCTGGAACAGGGCATCCCGGTCATCGAGGTGGCGGAGAACGCCAACCTGATGCGCAACGACCTGTCGGCTCTGCCATGGCGTCAGGGGCAGTTCCACCGCGCCGCCAACTACTGGGAAGCGGCGGGCGTGATAGCGGCATTGAAGGCGGGTGTCAACCCGGCGTCGGTGCGGCGGCCCCTGGCCCCGGTGCCGGTGGTTTTTGACGCAAAGGCGCAATGACGCAAAGAATGATGTAGGGCACCGACGAACTTCTGCCTCCTCTGCGTTGAAACCGGCCTGTGCTAGAATCGCCCAATGGATGTTGCGACACTCGATTCGGCGGATACTCCCGCCTTCGTCTACAACGAGCGGGCCATACATCGCCTGCTGGACTACGTGGAACCGTTGCGGGAACGGTGCCGGGTGCTGTTCGCCATCAAGTCCTTCTCCTTCGCGCCAGCGCTGCGGGTGATGGCCCCCCGCCTGGATGGCTTCGCGGTAAGCTCGCTGTACGAGGCGCGGCTGGCCCGGAGCGTGGTTGACCAGCGCGGAGGCGCAGGGGCGTCGGTGCATATCACCACGCCGGGGTTGCGGGAGGATGAAGCCAGCGAAATCGGCTCGCTGTGCGATTACGTGTCCTTCAACTCGCTGAGACAAAGGGAAAGGTACTCCAGCCGGTTGCAGAGTAAGGTCAACTGCGGCTTGCGGGTGAATCCGCAGCTTTCCTTCGCCGACGATTGCCGCTACGACCCCTGCCGTCCGCAGTCCAAGCTGGGCGTGCCTCTGGACGACCTCGCCGCAGTGCTGCGCGACGGACCGGCCCGGCTGGACGGGGTGCGCGGGCTGCTGGTTCACTCCAACTGCGACTCACCGGACTTCGGGGAACTGCGGGCCACAGTGGAGCGATTGCAAACCCGCATCCCCAGCCTGCTGCGGCAGGTGGAGTGGGTCAACCTGGGCGGCGGATACCTGTTCGAGGAGGATGGCGAGCCGTGCGGCAACCTGGACGAGCTGTGCCAGACCGTTGACTCGCTGCGGTCGGAGTACGGGGTGGAAGTGTTTATCGAGCCCGGCTCCGGCCTCATCCGGGCCGCTGGGTACTTCGTGGCCTCGGTGCTGGACTTGTTCCAGAGCGGCGACGCGACGGTGGCGGTGCTGGACACGACAGTTAACCATATGCCGGAGGTGTTCGAGTACGGCTTCCAGCCCGACGTGGTGGGCCACGAGGATGACGCGCCCCACGAGTACCTGCTGGCGGGCTGCACCTGCCTGGCCGGCGACCTGTTCGGCGCATACCGGTTCGCCGACCCGCTGAAAATAGGCGACAAGGTGGTGTTCAGCAACGCGGGGTCATACACGCTGGTCAAGGCGCACACCTTCAACGGCGTGGCCCTGCCGTCGGTCTACGCGCTGAACACGCGCGGCGAGCTAATCCTGCAAAGCCGCCCGTCCTACGCCGAATACGCCGTCCGGTGGGGAGTGTCTGACAGCGAAAGATGAGCAAATCCCCTCTCCCTTGAGGGAGAAGATTAGGGAGCGTCGTCAAATTGAGTTGCCGGACAGGCGACAGCCTTGTTTCCGTCATTCCGGCGAAAGCCGGAATCCAGAATCGCTCTATGCCGCAGAATGATTTGCCTACGCAAACCCTTGGATTCCGGCCCCGTATCAAGTACGGGGTGACGTTCTTTCGCCGGAATGACGGGTGAAGGTGAATTTGACGACACTCCCTAGGGTGAGGGTGAAAATCTTGCCGGAAAAAGTTTCCCCCATCCCCCATCTACTCCAACTCCACGACACCGTGTCCACGCGGGAGTGTTCCCTGCGCTTGGAGCCAAGGGACGTTGGCCTGCCGCTTGGCAAACTGCTGGGCTGCTACGTCAAGCACCCCTCCATCCAGCGGCTGCTGGCCGAGTCGCGGATAACTGCCTCGTCCGCCGACACACTCTATGCACTGGGAGATTTGGTATACGCCAGCGACGATTGCGGGCGGTTGCGGGATATGTTTGCAGGCATCGCCTTCACCGATGGTGGAAGACCCATCGGTCTGGAGGAAGTGCCCGCCGTTCACCATTTACCCTTTCCCTCTCCTTCCGGGGGAGGGTTAGGGTGGGGGCGTCCCCCGGAGCAGGAGATTGCGTTGCTGGACATCGGGATTGACCGCATCGCCTGCGAGTACGACCGCAACTGGCGCGGGTTTCATGCCCGCAGGTGGCGGCGCGCCCCGGAACGCTACACTGCCTTCGTCCGCGACACCCTGGCCGCCGACTACGGAGAGAGTGGCGCCGACGAATTACTGGAACTCCGTTCGAGGGAGCAGAAACTAAAATTCCTGGAATCGCTGGCACGACGCATCTGGAACAGCCAGTTCGAGAACTACTCCCGGTTCGTCGGGCGCAAGCTGGTCTACAAGTCGGGCGACGAGACCATCGACAACATCCTGGACGGCGGCGGCGCCATCTGCTCGGAGAAGGTGCAGGCCCTCAAGTTCCTGACCGACCACTACGGCTTCCAGTCGGAGTACGTCCTCGCCGGGCAGGACGCCCACGGCCCTTTCCCGGCGGAGAAGCTGCGGGAGTTGCTCATCACCTTCGATTTCAGCCTGTCCAAGCGGTATATGCGCTACTGGCAGCACACCGCCCTGCTCTACCGCGTGGACGGCGCGCGGGTGCTGGTGGACGCCACCAACGGCAACGTGCCCTTCCTGTTCCTCCGGGACGCCGAGGCAGAGCGGCTGCTGCGCTGCGAGGGCAAAGCGTCCTTGCCCGTCAGGATGGTGGAGTCCGAGGAGCAGTTCTACTACCATGAAACGCCGCAGGACATACCGGAAAACCTGTTCTTCGCCCTGGAGGGCTGGATTCCCTTCGCCGACCTGATGCAGGTATTCGACAACGAGCTGGGGCTGTACCTATCAGCGGACTACTACGTCGCGCCTATCTCGTACCGCAGCGAGCGGGAGTACCTGCGTGACCGAGGAGAGTTTTTAGAGGTATGCCGCCGGGGACAGCTCGAACACTCCATCACCGATGAGTGGACGCTGGACACGCCCCTGGGCCGAGCCTTCCAAGCCGCCGAGCCGGAGGTGAGCCGCCGTATCCTGCTGGCCCGCGAGCACCTGCTGGCGAGACTGGACGAGTGTGATGGGCCGGGGCACGAGTCGGGGTTAGTCATAATCAAGCTGCGAAGTTGAGTTTCAGCCCGGCAAATCCCCTCTCCCTTGAGGGAGAGGGTTAGGGTTAGGGTGAAAACCTTCGCATCCTTGTTTCCGCTATTGAACCACGGTATAAACTTGCTCCATGAAACCCCGTCAGCAAACCCCCACAGCCCTGCTGGCCCGCATCCGGGCTTACGATTTCGCGCCGTATTCCGACGTCGAACTGCGGGATGCCTTCAAGCGCCTGCAATCCCGGTCGGCAGACGTGGCGGCGGATGGCCTGCTCTCCGAATGCTACGCCGTCGTCGCGGAGGCGATAGGCCGGCGGCTGGGCCTCCGGGCCGCCGACGAGCAACTGCTGGCCGGGATTCACCTGTTCCGGGGCCGGGTGGTGCAGATGGATGCTGGAGAGGGCAAGACGGTGGCCGCCGCCTTTCCCGCCGCGCTTCACGCCCTCATGGGCCGTCCGGTGCACGTGGTCACTGCCAACGATTACCTGGCAGACCGCGACGCCAAGCTGCTGGCGCCGGTATACCACTCCCTCGGCCTCAGCGTCGGGGCGGTGCTGCAACACACTGAGGAAGGGGAGCGGCGGCACGTATACCGGCGGAAAATCGTGTATGGCGCGATGCGTGAGCTGGGCTTCGACTACCTGCGTGACAACCTGAAGTCGGATCCCGCCCAGCAGGTACAGCCTGGGGCCGGCCTGTCCAATGCTGTCGCCATCGTTGATGAGGCCGACCACGCCCTGATAGACGAAGCCCTTACCCCGATGATTATTTCGGGCAACCCCACAGGCAGCAGCCGCGCCGCCATCCGCGCCGACCGGGCCGTGGCGGAGATGATACGGGCGCAGCAGGGAGTCGCTTGTGAACTCACGGATGAGTTGGAAGCGTCCAGCGCCAAGCCCGGTGAGCAGGCGCAGGCGTTGGCCCGTCTGCTGCTGGCCGATCCTTCGACAAGCTCAGGAGGACAACCTGCGCTGCAACGGCGTTTCTCCATCAACCCGCGCAGCCTGAAACGGGCCTGGGCGCTGGCGGAGGAACACGACCCTGAGCTGACTTTAGAGTTGTATTACGCCGTACACCCCGGCAGTCGCTTCGTCACCTTGACTGAAATGGGCCGAGAGTTCTTGGAGCAGCGGCTGGGGCCGTTCTATGAGGGCGACGACTCCCCTTCCGCCCCGCTGGAGCGCAATCTGCCGCTGACGGAAAGGCGGAGGCGGGCCGGGCGTGTGGCCCGAAGTCTGTCGCGCCGCTACGGTATGGGCAACCAGGTGCTCCAGTCCCTGCGGGCCCGGCTGCTGCTGAAGCGCGACGTGGACTACCTGGTGGATGGCGACGGTGTGGCGCTGATTGACCAGCATACCGGGAGGCCCAAGCCGGACAACATCTATCAGCATGGGCTCCAGGCGGCGGTGGAGGCCAAGGAAGGCGTGACCGTCCGCCCTGATTCGGAGACGCTGGCCTGGATTTCCGTCGCCGGGTTCGTCGGCCTGTACGGCCAAGTCTCCGGCATCACCGGTACCGCTGCGTCCGCAGCTGGGGAGTTCCACCGCAAGTACGGGTTGGATGTGGCGGCTATTCCGCCAGTCAACCCGCCGATGCGGGCCAACCGCCCTCCCAAAGTGTTTTTCACCCGCGAAGACAAAATCGCGGCGGTGGCTGACGAAGTGGCATCCCGCCACCGGATGGGGCAGCCAGTGCTGGCGGCGACGCAGACGGTGGAGCAGTCGGAGGAACTGAGCCGCGAGCTGGCCCGCCGGGAAATCCCCCACCAACTGCTCAACGCGGTGACCACCCACGCTGAGGCCCGCATAGTCCGCGATGCGGGCAGGTTCGGAGCGGTCACAGTATCCACGCCAATGGCCGGGCGAGGAACCGACATCGTGCTGGAACCAGGTCTGAACGCGCGCCTGGCGCAACGATGCGCCGACGAGATTCATCGGCTGCTGACCCTTCGGCAAGCTCAGGGGAGAGCGGGCGCAGTTGACGTAACTTGTCTCTCCTCCGAGCAGGCTGCCGTATTGAGGGCTGGGCTGGACGCTTCCAGCCTGTTCCATGCGTCGCCCTTTGTTCCTGCGAAAGTGGGGACCGAAGGCACATTGCGCGTTACTCTGCATGACGCCAGTGAAGGCAGGGAAGTCCACAAGCTGGACTTTGCCTTGGGGCTGTGTGTCATCGGCACGGAAATCTACGATTCGCGGCGCGTGGAGCTCCAGCTTCGCGGCAGAAGCGGGCGGCAGGGGGAGTTCGGTCTCGCGCAGACCTTCCTGTCTTTGGAGGACCGGCTGGTCAACCTGGACGCCGACGGGATTCTTCGCGCTGTTCAGAATGACAAGGCCCGCCGCCGGACCGACGACGCCGGGCGCGTCTGCTACACCGGGCCGGAGGTGGCGCGGCGCATCGAGAGGCTGCAAGCCGCCGCCGACAGGGAGGGCGAGGCCCAGCGCAGCCTGATGCAGGACTACGCCGCCGAGTTCGACCGCCAGGCGAATCTGTATTACCGCCGTCGCCAGGATGTCATCCTGAGCAGAGTCCAAGGGCTGAGCGCAGCGAAATTTCACCCTCACCCTCTCCCTGAGGGAGAAGGAGTGATAGATATGTGCCGGGAAACGGCGCGGCGGGTGGCGTCGCGGCTGGCGGCGCAACACCTGGCCCTGGAGGCCGACGACGACTACCCCCGCCGGTTCGAGCGGCTGGCGGAAGAAATGCGGGTGGACTACGGCGTGGACTGCTCCGGGTTGTATGGAACGGACCTGGCCCTTATGCCCGCGGAATTGTCGGAGCTGTTCTCTGGCCGGTTGGAACAACAGGTTGGCAGGACAGGCGAAGGCGTTTTTCCGCGAGCAGCCCGGCTGCTCTGGCTCCAGGTGTGCGGCGAGCTGTGGCCCGCCCACATCGCCGGACTGCGGGACTTAATGGCCTCCCAGTTGTTGAGTAACCTCAACCACAAGTCGGCGGTGGCGCAGTACGTCCGCCGCAGCAACGAGGCGTGGGGTGAGTATTGGGAACTGGTGGACGCTGAGTTTCTGTCGCGCCTGATTGCCTTCCCGCTGTCGCCTCCGGCGGACGAGCCGCCGGTAGAGGTTAGCCGGGAAACGAAGTTGCTGCTGGCCGATCAAGTTCCCTTTCCCCCTGGGAGAGGGTCAGGGTGAGGGCGTCTCCAGCGGTAACTGGGAATGACGGCAGCACAGCCCGGCGGTTACAATAGCAACACCCCACCGAAGGGGAAATGGGATGGCGTGGCGAAAACTGAAGTTTGGCACGGCCCTGTCGCTGGGCGGCATTGTCGCTACTGCGCCGCTGATTGCGGCCTGCGGCGGCGGGCCGTCCTACGAGGACTGGGCCGCCACCGACGGCGCCGCCGGGCGCATCAACCTGGACGATGTGCAGGAAGCCTTCAAGGACTCCCAGAGCGCCACCGACTTCGAGCGGCGGGTCAACGAAATCTACGAGGGCGACGGCCTGGTGCTGATTCGCGCCAAGCAGGACGGGCAAGTCCTGACCCTGGAAGGCTGGGAGGACCTGGACTCCGACAACACCATTGACGACTCCAAAGACGACCAGCTCTTTGCCATCGTCCAGAACACCGGCGGCGACTACGAAATGCGCGGCTACCACGCCAACAGCTACTATCACAGCTATTGGGGGCCGGGCGACTTCCTGTTCACCTACCTGCTCATTTCGGCCATCACCCCCCGGTTCGGCGGCTACTACTACACGACGCCGCCCACCCGCGGGCCGGAGATACGCAACCAGCGCACCACCTACCGCAACTCCTCGGCCTACAACGGCCAGGTGAGCCGCAACGCCAGCTACAACGCCAAGCAGTCGTCCTTTGCCGGGTCGCGCTACCAGCAGTCCCGCGGCAACGTCAGCTCCAACCGCAGCAGCTACCAGTCCGCCCAGAGGACCAGTGGGGCCTTCAAGACCAGCAGCACGGTATCCCGCACCAGTTCCGTCCGCTCGTCCTCGCGCGGTTTCGGGGGCTTCGGGGGCGGTGGCGCCATGCGGGTGCGGCGGAGGTTCTAGGCATCGGCGGCATAGACGGCCCGTTCACGCTGCAAGTGTCCCTCATAGGCATGGCGCCGGAGGACCGCATCCGGCTGGAAATGCCGCCGGAGTTCCGCCTTCTTTCAGTGTCCGAGTTGCTGGACCGCGCCTTTCCAGGGTCTCCTGAGGAACAGCAGGCAATCGGGGCACAGTTCGCCCCCGGCACCTGCAATTTCCGGGCCAATCCCGACCTGCCCGAGATATACGCCGTGTTCCTGGCCGTCTGCGAGGAATGGCGCGACGGGCGCTGCGCCCTGCGCGTCACGTCGGCGGACGGGGCCGACGTTGACCTGGCGGCCCCGGTCTCGACGCTCATATATGTTGGCCCGGACTCGCTGCTGCTGACCCTGCGGCTGGAGCAACAGTACAGCGCCATCGAATACGCAGTGCGGCACGGCCTCTGGGCCAGCGCCGAGGAACTGCTGGACTGGATGCGCTCGCTGACCACGCTTTACTTCCTCGACAAGCACGAAGTCGAGTTGCACCACGACTCGCCGACCGAATCCGGCCCGGGGTTGCGGGGGGCGCTGGCCTCTCTGCAATCGCAGGGGTTGATTACCCCTACGCCCCCGTCCGATGACCCGGCCCCCTACGCCATCACCCCGCTGGGGCGGCGGTTCATCGCTGGACTGCTGGCCGAGACCGAGTCGCTCATTGACCAGTACGACCATTACCGGGACACGGTGGTTGACCCCCTGTTTCTTCCCCCCCACCGGGGAGGAATACAAGGGGAGGCATACGCGGAGTTCGACACCGGTCGCGGCGCAGACCTGCGGGTGGCGGCGTTCCTGGCCGAGGGACTGGACCCCATCCGCGCCGTGTTCCTGCTGCGGCTGTACGACGGCACCTTCGACCACCGCCTGCGCGACTGGCAGGACGCCATCGAGGACGAGGAGTTCTACGAGGGCATACTGGAGCCGGTGGTGAACCGCGACGGGGCCACCCCTGAAGCGATGGAGCTGGTCATCGAGAGCGGCCTCTCGTGGCTGGAGGAACGGCAGGAGCAAACCCGCCGGGAGGAAGCGGAGCAAGAAATCCTGCGGCGGGCGGAGAATGACTTATATTGACCCATTTTTTGACGCAAAGGCGCAAAGACGCAAAGGGAATACATCCCAACCTAATCTTTGCGTCTTTGCGCCCTTGCGTCAAAAATCTCCCATCAGATAGCCATAAACAGTATCAGGGCGGAGCTTATTACCACGGCGCTTTCCACGAGGGCGACGCCGATGTTGTGCCCGCTGCCGATGACCTGGGAGACTCGCACCGTGGGCAGCAGCACCAGGTCTACCAGCACCCGCATCACGTAGAGCAGGACGAAGCCCAGCACCCCGAAGACCAGGAAAGAGGCGATGCTCTCGCCCCAGCCCGCGAAGTCGCCGAACACGGCTTTCAGGGTCACCAGCCCGATGGCTATCAGGTTGCCGCCCAGGGCGATGCCTACCGCCGGGTTGTCGCGCTCGATTTCGTCGTGGATGTTGAAGGGCGTGGTGAACTCGTAGGCCAGGGCGAAGGCAATCAGCAGCGCCAGCCCCATGCCGAAGAAGGCCAGCGCGATCAGGGCGGCTTCGCCCTCGCTGCGGTAGGTTTCGCCGGCCACCGCGCCGGCAATCAGCAGCCCGGTGGCGACGTACATCCCGAACTCGGCGGCCCCGGCCCCGATGTTCCGGTCTTCCACCACTTCCTTTTCCAACTGGAACTTGTATAGGATCAGCCGGTCGAACAGCACCCGCACCAGGTTCAGCGCCACGATACCGCCCAGCGAATACAGGAACACCCGCAGCACTTCCTCGCCGAAGTTCCGGTCGAACCCGAATCCGTCGGCCGCAAACCCCAGCGCCAACGGCTGGTACAGCACCCCCAGGAACACCAGGATTATGGCGATGAAGTAGCCGCTGAGCCGCAGGGCCATGGCCAGGTTGCCCTTGGTGGTCACTTCCTCATCTACCCGGTAATGGCGGGTTACGGCGTCCTTGGCGAACTTGGCCAGGGCCAGCACAATCAGCCCCTCGGCAACGAACACCAGCCCGCGCGGGAAGGCTTGGAGCGAGTCTATGAATGATTCAATCATTATTCCCCCGTTGGCCCTGAGCTTGTCGAAGGGCCGTCCGCGCATCCTTCGACAGGCTCAGGACAAGCGGACTTGCGAGCCGGGTGGTTCATGGGCCGGGGCGGCTGCCCTTGTAGAGGGTGATGCTGCCGGGTGAGATGACCTCGCTGAACACCGCCTCGAAGGGCCGGCCCTCCCGCTTGGTGATGGACAGAGTATGGCCGCCCTCTTCGGTGACGAAGTCCCAGTGGTAGAAACTCTCCCCCGGCCCCCGGCAGTCGCGGTAGAAGGTGACCTCTGAGCTGGTGCGATAGCGGTAGGCGTCCCCTTCGATTTCCACGTAGTTGTCTATGGAGTGCTCTTCGTCGAGCTGTATCAGGTCGTCCTCGCTGAGGCCGGTGACGGCGAGGCCCGTTGGCCCTTCGTCCGGGGTCATGGTTACAGACAGGTCTGCGCCGTCGGTCCAGTCAATCCAGAGGCGGGTGTCGCCATCCACGCAGAGCATTTCATACCAGGTGTCGGAAGGGCTGACGTAGCGGTGGATGCGCTCGACGTAGAAGTGCCGGTACTCGTACTCCAGCGACATCCCGGCGAACAACAGCACGTCGCCCACCCGCGCGGCTCGGATGCTCTCGTCCGGCGGTGGCCCGGTTGTCTCCCGCCGCTTCTTCCCCCGGCCAAACAACGAGCGCAGCATATTTCATTCTCCAAAGGTCACGTGCGAGCGTGGATTGAGTGTACTCAGGCCGGGGATGCAGGTCAATCTGCCGTGCCGCGCTGCATAGCGGTTGCGGGAAGGCGCAAGGGCGGGTTATGCTTAAATTCGTTAATTGCTATTAACAGGGAGTCGCGTAATGGGATCGCCCTTCACGCTGCTGGTCATCGGTATCGTTCTCATCCTTCTGGGCTGGTTCGTGCAGTCGAACATATTCGAGGTGCTGCTGGACATTATCGGTATCATTATCATCATTATCGGCGTGATCGTGATCGTCGTGGGGCTGTTCAACGCCTTTAGCGGACGGAACCGCAGCTCGGGCCGCTTTTAGCCCCGGCCCGGCTCCAGCTCCAGGT
The DNA here is from genome assembly GCA_965204865.1 of Dehalococcoidia bacterium. Taxonomy (GTDB): domain Bacteria; phylum Chloroflexota; class Dehalococcoidia; order Lucifugimonadales; family UBA3495; genus VXOI01. The sequence goes on from OZ242027.1 coordinate 295,726, forward strand.
CTATATCAGGAGGTAGGCAATATGGGGATGCTCTCACGGATGTCCACCATCGTTAAGTCGAAGATGAACCGCATTCTGGACAATGCGGAAGACCCGAGAGAAACGCTGGACTATTCCTACGAAAAGCAGCTTGAGATGCTGCGCAACGTGAAGCGCGGCGTTGTCGAGATGGTGGCGGCCAAGCGGCAAATTCAGCAGCAGGCCGACAAGGTGCGAGAGAACATTGCCCGCCTGGAGCGGCAGTCGGAGCAGGCCCTGGACGCCGGGCGCGAAGACCTGGCCCTGCTGGCCCTGGAGCGCAAGCATACCGCCGTGCTGGAGCTACAAGGGCTGGACGAGCAGATAGCCGGCATGGAAGAGGAGCAGGAGAAGCTGACCCAGGCCGAGCAGCGCCTCTCGGCCAAGGTGGCCGCCTTCCGCAACAAGAAGGAAGTCATCAAGGCCCAGTACACCGCCGCCCAGGCCCAGGTGCGCATCGGCTCGGCGCTGTCGGGCATTTCCGAGGAGATGGGCGACGTGGGCCTGGCCGTGGAGCGGGCCGAGACCAAGACCCAGAATATGCGGGCCCGCGCCAGCGCCATAGACGAGCTGGCCAGCGCCGGAGTGCTGGACGACGTCACCGGCGACACCAGGGACGACATAACCCGCGAGCTGGACAAGATGTCGGTCAGCAGCAGCGCCGAGAGCGAACTGGCCGCGCTGAAGGCCCGGCGCGCCGGGAGCCAGCAATGATAGTCCGCATCAGCTCCGAAGGTCAGTACAACCTGCCCGGCTCCTACATAGACCTGCTCAACCAAATAGACAACGAGCTGGTCGAGGCGGTGGAGGCCGAGGACCAGGCCGCTTTCGAGACCCTGCTGAAGCAGATGCTGGACCTGGTGCGGGAACACGGCGAGCCGGTGCCGGTGGACGAACTGGTAGAGTCGGACCTCATCCTCCCGGAGCCGGACCTGACCCTGCGGGAAGCCGAGGAATTGTTCGTGGGCGAGGGGCTGTTGCCGGGGTAGGTCGCGCTCCTATCCGTCATTCCCGCGAAAGCGGGAATCCAGAGCCCGTCTTTACTAACCATCAACCTCACCAGCAGTTTCAGTCCTGTGGATTCCCGCTTTCGCGGGAATGACGGACTGGCGAATATGCCGAGTGACAGAATGAAGGCCGGGTTTGCTACCCGGCCTCCAAGCCATCAAGCGTAGTCTTTACCCTGCCCCTACTTGAACTTGGGAATCACCTTGTCCGTCAGGCAGCGCATGGTGTTCATCACCACCTCGCGGGGAACGGATGAGGTCCAGTTGACCTCGAACATTATCTCGTCGGTGCTGAAGTCGTCGCGGAGCATCTCGATTTTGTCGCAGACTTCCTCCGGGGTGCCGAAGAGGTTGACCTCTTCGGTGGCCTCGGGGCTGGCGGTGCCTGCGTCGGTGCTGCCGATGGCGATGCGGCCGGCGTAGTAGCGGCGGGCCAGGTTCATCAGGTTCTCGGTCTGGCGGTCGGCCTCTTCCTGGGTGTCTGCCACCAGGGTGGGGATGCGGACGACGGTAGTCGGGTCGCCGGGGTGGCCCGCGTCAATCCAGGCTTTGCGGTATGCCTTCACGTCCTCCTTCAGCACCGCCGAGCCGCGGGGGTTGTGGGGCGAGCTGCCCGCCCCGATGGCGATGCGGTAGCCCTGCTCGCCCATGGGCACGAAGCTCTCCTGGCTGTCCACTGGCAGCAGCATCGGCGGATAGGGCTTCTGGTAGGGCTTGGGGATGGCGAGGTAGGATTCGTAGAAGGCCGGGTAGCTGTAATACTTGCCCTCGAAGCCGGAGAAATGGTCTTCCGTCCAGAGCTGCTTCATCACCTCCAGGTACTCGAAGAACTGCTCTCGGCGGGTGGCGGAGCCGCGGGTGCGCCCGCCCGCGCCATAGATGAAGCGTCCCCGGCTGACCTGGTCAACGATGGCGACCTGCTCGGCGGTCTGGATGGGGTCTTCCATCAGCAGGTTGTCGAAGCCGTATCGCTCGTGGGGCAGAGCCGCCGCCGACAGCGTTTCGCCCTCCTGCCTCATCACCGGGCGGTGGATGGACGAGCCAATCTTGATGCGCTCGGTGCGCTCGGAGATTACCGCCGCCAGCATCAGCACCTGGGGGTCCATGCTGGCCTGCTTGGAGAAGTGGCCGCCGCCCAGCCAGATGTAGTCCCAGCCCATCTCTTCCACGGCGTCAATCTCTTCGTAGTTCTTGATGTAGGCGTCTTCCTCCAGGAGCTTGCCGCCCTGATAATCCTGGTGCCACGGCACCATGTCGCCCTCATACAGGGCGTTCCAGGTGTTGAACAGTCCGAAATCCATATCGCCCCTCCTTCCTTGCTCCGCATTGCGTTCTTGCTCTGCGCCAAATCTAGCACCGGCGGCAAACAGCGTCAACGCTGGCCCGGCTCCCGCCGTGGCCAGCGAGGAAGCAAGGGCCTAACAAGGGGGCGAGGCCGGTTACAGGACGCTGCGGGGTGATGACTATATGTGCCTGAGCATGGGGTCGAGGCGGTCCCGCAGCCAGTCTCCCAGCAGGTTGAACGAGAGCACGGTCAACATGATGGCGATCCCGGGAAACATGGCGACCCACCAGGCGGTGATTATCAGTTCTCTACCTTCAGCTACCATCAATCCCCATGCCGGAGTGGGGGGGCTCAGCCCGACGCCCAAGAAGCTCAAGGAGGCTTCCAGCAGGATTATCAGTCCCAACTGGAGAGTGGCCAATACGATAAGGGTGTTGACGATATTCGGCAGAAGGTGCCGGAAAATTATTCGGGCATCGGAACAGCCGGCAGCCCTTGCGCGCGCAATAAAATCGCGCTCTTTCATTACAAGGGTCTCCCCTCTGACCTGCCGGCAATATACGGCCCATAACAATGCCGCCACCACTATGACAATGGTATCGAGGCCAGGTCCCAGAGCAACAGCCAACGACAACGCCAACAGGACGGTTGGGATGGAAAGGGAGACGTCCACCACGCGCATGATCAGTTGGTCCACCCTGCCGCCATAGTAACCGGCAATCAACCCCAATATGACGCCGATAAACCCACCTATGCCTATCCCGACCAAGGAGATCTGCATGGACACCCGCGATCCGTGGATGATACGGCTGAGTACATCCCGACCAACTTTGTCGCTGCCCAGGATATGAGTGGAGGATCCGCCTTCCGACCATACAGGAGGTTGCAGCCGCCCCGTTAGCCCGAGCGGGGACTTCACCGGGTCATGGGGAGCAATTACATCGGCGAAAATCGCCGGAATTATCAGAACCACCAGCAGTACTATGATGGGAATCAGAGGCAGTCTTCTTGCCTCTGCCGCAACTGTCAGGACGCCGCCCAGAACCCCATTGGACTGGCGAACTCCAACCCCTGTGGCGCTTGTTATTTCGGTAGCCATAGCCTGATATGTCCTTGCAGGTCCCTAAATTCCCGGTTTGTTGGCTGATCTGTCGTTAGTCGTAACGGATTCGGGGATCAAGATAGGCGTAAAGGACGTCTACCAGCAGGGTAAGGAAGATGAACATACTGGCAAACACCAGGACTATAGCCTGGATTAGCTGGGTGTCCCGGTACAGCACGGCCGTGAACGCGAGCTGGCCGGTGCCGGGCCAGTTGAAAACGACTTCGGTGGTGAGGGATCCAGTGAGGGTGTTGGCCAAGAGAATTCCGAAGTAGGTGAGAGGGGGTATGGCTGCGTTCCTGAAGCAGTGCTTCCAGACGACCTTCCACTCCGACAGCCCCTTGATACGAGCCAACTTGACATACTCGCCGTCTTGAGTTTCGAGCATTGCCGAACGCACCAAGCGCATTATCGCCGCAGTCTGGAACCATCCCAAAGTGATAGCCGGCAAGATAAAATGCTTGACTCCGCCCTTCCCGGAGGTCGGCAACAGGTCCAAGTGCACCGCGAAAAACCACATCAACACGATCCCCAGCCAGAACGATGGTATCGATTGTCCTGCCAGGGCCAGTGTCTTCCCGACGTAGTCAAACACCGAGTCTTTCTTGATTGCCGAGAGTACTCCTACAGGCACGGCTATGACCAAAGCAATGGCCATGGCTATGCCAGCCAGTTGGAGGGTTGGCGGCATTCGCTCTATCACGATGTCCGCGGCTTTTGACCCGGGATACTTCAGGGAGTCACCGAGGTCGCCCTTGAACGCGTTGCCCAGGAATACGCCGTACTGGACTACCAAGGGCTTGTCCAACCCCCAGCGTGCCCGCATCCGGTCGATTTGCTCCTGCGTCGCTTCTTCCGGCAGGAATGTGTCGAGGGGATCTCCGGTCACTCGGGTCAGGCCAAAGGACACCACGGTGACCACCCATAGGGCAACCAGCGCCTGCGCCGTTCGAATTATCAGATATCTTTGCATAGCCTATTCGAAAACCTTTGATGACATCCTCGGTATGGGTAACACAGATGGCGCTCAAGCTGCGAAATAGCAGGCTCTGGTCCGAAGCCCTGGGAACGGGGGTTCGCCCCGTGCAGATGGGGCCTTCCCTGGATGGCGTTCCAATTCGGGTGCTATTCCAGCCTGCGAGCCGTCATTCCCGCACCTCACCCGTCATTCCCGCGAAAGCGGGAATCCAAACCCCCGTCCCTGTTTGATTGCGCCACCCATTTCGAAACGCTGCCAGGTTTCAGCACAGCTATTCGGGCTGGGCATTCTGTGATTGATTGAAAACAAGCAGCCGGCCACCGGAACGCTCTTGGGAACGTGTGCAGCCGGCTGCTCTGCCTCTAGTCCAGTAGCGGCCCTTCTATTCGCGCACCCCTTTGATTTTGTGGAAGTGAGAGACTCCGGCTGAGGTCAGCCCCGGCCAGTCATAACTCTCGATGTAATTGGGATCAACCGTCACGTCGGCGTGGAGGTGGAACATCGGCGCGGCAATGTGGTTATTGTAAATGAAGTCGCCGATGTCCCTTGCGCACTGGTCCCGTTCTTCCAGGTCGGCAGACCTCTCCAAGCACAGGTACGTGTCATTCACGAAAGGCTCGTTCAGGTACCAGGAGGCGTAGTGACTGGTGTAAAAGACGCGGATTCCCTCCTGCGTGGTCCTGATGGGAAGGTTCCTGGAGGCTCTCAGGGTATTCTCCAGCTTGTGGTCCCTTCCCCGCTGTAGCCAACTGCCGAAGTCCAGCTTCTCAATCTCTATATTCACGTTCACGTCGGCGAACATGATCTGCGTCGCCTCGATCACGTCGTGCAACTCGGGGCTTCCAGGGATGGTCGTCGAGATGAACTTGAGATTGAGGGGATTATTTTCGTCGTATCCCTCGGCGGCCAACAGCGCCCTCGCCTCGTCGGGGTCGTAGCCGTACATTTCGTCCCACCGTTCCACCCACTCCGGGTTCCAACCCTCGTTGCTAGGGTGGAATCCGTAGTTGTAGTTGGTGGTGGCCCGGCCAAGATAAATCTGCTGGTTGATGGCTTCCCGGTCTATGGCCTTGTTCAGAGCTTTCCTGATGTTGGCGTTCTGCAAGGGCAGTCCGGGCGTGTAATGGTCCGGCCATTCGTCGGTATTCTCGCCATAGAGGCCGCCGAACATGGTGTAGGTCTGGGCGGCTTCGTTGGCGCTTTGGATTACCCTCATGCCGCGCGCCTCGGCGTCGGGCTGTAGGGTCCGTTCAATCTGGGAAATGTGCACCTCTCCGGCAAGCAGCATCGCCATCCGGGTCAGGCTTTCCGGCGCCCAGACAAACTCGAACTCTTCGAAATCCACGTCATAGGCCCAGTGTCCGTCCGGGACCTTCTCGTAGGTGAGACTTTCACCCAGCTTGCGGTCGGTAAGCTGGTAAGGGCCGGTGCCCGCGGTCTGAATCTGGTCGAAGGCGTCAAGGCCCTGATCGTCGAATTGGGCCTTGCTTACGAGGATCAGGTCTCCGGCCCAGCGAGAGAACAGGCGGTGTCCGGCCAGGTAAGGGTTCTCGAAATCGAACTTCATGTTGAATTCGTCAATGATCGTGGGCGTGGCCTGACTCCAGGCCGGCTCCTTCAAAATGGCCAGGCTGTCCTCCCGGTTCACCAGGTCGAAACTGTGGACCACGTCCGCAGAGCTGAAATCGCCCCAGCCAAATTGCCACGGTATGCCCTCCCTCAGCTTGAACGACCATGTTTTGAAGTCATTGGTCGCTTCCCAGCTCTCGGCGAGCAGGGGGCCGACTTCGGAGGTATCCGGATCGACGCGCAACAGAGTCTCGGCGAACACGTCGTGCTGCACGATGTAGAGCCAGGGTCCCACCCAGGTGCGGTTGCTCTCCACGTCAGGCGTGGGGAGGGCGAAGCGCAGTTTGCTTATCTTGACATTACCCGAGGTTGAGGGGGCAGCCTGAGCGGGGGCCGCAGTAGGTTGGGGAGCGGCCGTCGCCGCAGGAGCGGCCGTGGCTGCCGGGGCCGTTGTGGCTGCGGGAGCGGCCGTCGCCGCAGGCGCTGCCGGCGCCTCCGTGGGCTCCGGCGTCGCGGTCGCGGCTTCGCCGCAGGCTACTATCAGTACCAGCACACCCACCATCACACAGAGAACACTGAACCGCAAGTTCCTGAACCATGTTGCTGCCATCATAATTTCCTGCCTGTCCGAAATTCGTAAAGTTATGGCGAAGAACGGATTCTTTTTATATCAGTCTTACGAGAACATTTCTGTCAATCGATTGCGGTATTCTAGGTTGCGGATATACCAGTGTCAAGCTCTTGGCACAGGAAAACAGCGGCCTGAGCCGAAACGATGATCACAGGGGGAATTGGAGGAATAGGAAGAAGAGAGGAAAAGGGATTACCGAAAATGATCATTCCGCATCTGGTAAGCCAAGGCGGCAGCCCCGGTCAAGCCGGCGACCGTCACGAGGATTAATCCCCACCCCGGCTGGAATCCGTATTGGAAAAACTTTGATCCGTGGTCCAGGCCCGGAATCTTGTTGAGTTCCGACCAGTTGAACACTCCGACCAATCCGGCAATGACCATAATGACTATCGCCGCGCCCAGCGCAATGGCGCTGAAGGTGGTCGATCTGCGGCGAAACAGCCTCCATAAGACCAAGGCCGCGGCCAGGATGCCCAAAGCGAGAGTTACCCGTCCCTCGCCGATGGTGCCGTTCACATAAATTATCTCGACTTCGTCTCCGACGAATCCCACTCCCCAAATCCGAACCCAAGCGCTTGCTGAGCCGATGATGACCAGCAACGCAGTTAACAATCCGAATAACTCTGGGGCTGGCAGGGAACGGCTGCCGAGTTTGACTTCCATCGCTTCGCTGTCCTAAACGAAACGCCCCAAGCTATTTATGCGTTGGGGCGTTCTGATTGCTGCGAAAGTTGCTGTTGGATCTTCTCCATTACAAGCAACGATAATCGATGCAATCGCGCCCAAAATTGGTTACGAATTTATAAGGTAATGCCAATAATCAGTTGGCGCTAAATTTGGCGCAGCTTGGGATCGAGACGGTCACGCAGCCAGTCGCCCAGCAGGTTGAGAGCCAACACCGTCAGCATGATGGCCAGCCCCGGGAAGAGGGATACCCACCAGTAGGTGACTATCACTTCCCTGCCATCAGCCACCATTAGCCCCCAGGCTGGGGAGGGCCGCTGGATCCCGACGCCGAGGAAACTCAAGGAGGCTTCCAGCAATATAACAAAGCCGATTTGCAGCGTCGCAAGCACGATGATGGTGTTGATGACGTTGGGCAGGATGTGACGGGTGATGATGCGAAAGTCGGACGCTCCGGTAACTCGAGCGCGAGCGATGTAATCCTGCTCGCGGATGCTAAGCACTTCGCCCCTGACCTGGCGTGCGTAGTAAGCCCATAGTATGTAGCTGATTACAATCAATACGGTGCTCAACCCAGGCCCTATCGCCGCCGCCAGCACCAGCGCGAAGAGGATGCTCGGTATGGAAAGCGTGATGTCCACCAAGCGCATAATCAGCAGGTCGAACTTGCCGCCGAAATATCCTGCGATCAGCCCTAGGGAGATCCCGATGAACCCGCCCAGCGCTATCCCAATCAACGACACCTTCACGGAGACGCGCGCTCCGTGGATGATGCGGCTCAATATGTCTCTTCCCAGCCGGTCGGTGCCGAGGATATGCTCGCTGGTGCCGCCATCCCATACCGGAGGCAAGTAACGTTTGGGGAGTCCTCCTTCCTTGGGGCCATAGGGGGCTATCTGATCAGCAAATATCGCAGGGACGACCAGCAGAGCCAGAATCAGTATAATCGGAGCCCAGGGCAGCCGACGAATACTGCGCATTCTGGGCAACAACCGCCCGGGTGCGTACCAAGGCTTCTGGGGGGCTAAGATCGCATCCATCCCATATCTCTTCTGTTGGTCTGGGGCCTTGCGCTATGTCGCGTAGCGGATTCGGGGGTCAAGGTAGGCGTAAAGGATATCAACGATTAGATTGCACGCCACGAATATGCCGGCGAAAACGATTATCACCGCCTGCAATACAGGGAAGTCCCGGTTTCGCACGGCCTCTATGGCCAGCAGCCCAGTACCAGGCCACTGGAACACCTGCTCGGTGATTACGGAGCCGGTCAAGAGGATCCCGGCGATAACGCCGTAGTAGGTGAGAGGGCCTATGGCGGCGTTCCGAAGGCAATGCTTCCAGACCACCTTTCTTTCCGGCAGTCCCTTGATTCGCGCCATCTTGACGTACTCTGAATCCAGTACATCAAGCATTGAAGAGCGCAACAGCCGCATTACTGCCGCTACCTGGAACCAGCCCAGCGCGATGGCGGGCATGATCATGTGCTTGAAGGACCCGGTTCCAGACGCGGGCAGCCAGCCCAGTTGAACGGCGAACACCCACATCAACATCAGTCCCAGCCAGAACGAGGGTACAGACTGCCCCAGCAACGCGATAATCTTGCCGAAGTAGTCTAAAGGGGTGTCCCTTTTCACCGCGGCCAACACGCCGATGGGCACCGCGATGATGGTGCTGATCGCCAGTGAAAAGAGGGCCAGTTGGAATGTCGCCGGCAACCGCTCGGCAACCAGTTCCATAGCCGAGTCCGGTTTGACCAGCGATTCACCCAGGTCGCCTTGAAGGGCATTCTGGATGAACTTCCAGTACTGGACTACGATGGGTTTGTCGAATCCCCACCGCTCGTTCAGGCGGTTGTACTGTTCCTCGGTGGCGTCCTCCGGCAACAGGATGTCCAGGGGGTTCCCAGAGAGGCGCCCCATGCCGAACACCAGGAAGCTCACCACCAGCAGGGTGATAAGGCTATGTAGAACGCGGATGAACAGGTAACGGCGCATGAGAGCGAGATTCCAAACGGCTTAAGGCTGGGAGCATTCCTTTGTTTGACGGGTAATTAACTCCAGTGCCGCCAACTACCTGAAGAGGCGCGTCGGCGGCACATCAGTTCGCAGGGGCCACGGACAGGGTGTTTATTCCCTGACACCGCGGATCAGATGAATGTGGTCCAGGGAGGTCGGTGTCTGGCCGGAGAATATGTACTCCTCGACTATCTCCGGGTCGACGGTCAGCTCATAGAAAATCTGGGCGATGGGTATGCTGATGTAGTTGTCGAAGGCGAAATTGCCCATCCTGCGGGCTATCTCGTCGCGCTCCGCCAGGTCAACCGTTGCCTTCAACTGCTGGTACATCGCTTCCAGCTCATCGTACATTGCAGCGTGCGTAACGCCCTCGTCGGCATAGAAGACCCGAACCGCCTCCTGCGTTGTACGAATCGGCAGGTTACGGCTCATCCACATCCTGTTCCAAGCCTGCTTGGCCACCAGGTCAGGGCGGAGGGCGGTGTATTCCATCTCCTGAAGATTGATTGTAATTCCGACGGCATCCAGGTCCAGTTGAATGGCCTCGGCAATCTGGGACAGCTCCGGGTTTCCTGAGAAGTTCATCGTCGGGAAATTGATCTCAATATCCCCAGGTGCGTAGCCGGCTTCTTCCAGAAGCTGCCTGGCTCTATCAGGATCGAATCCATAGTTGGCCTCGAATTCCTCCTCGAACCGCGGGTCCCATCCTTCATGGCTTGGAGTCCATCCATAGACGTAAACCGGTGTGGCGCTTCCCTTGTAAATGAACTCCATGATGTTGGCGCGGTTGACGGCCCGGTTTATCGCCTCGCGGACGCGAATGTCTTCAAAGGGCACATCATCCCTGTACGACTCGTCGCCAGTGAGGAAGTACTGCCCCAGCATGAATGAAACGGTCTGTATGGTGGGCTGCTGGGAGCTTATGACGCGCATTCCGCGATTGGCGGCCTCGACCTGGAGGTCCCGGCTCAGGTTGGCGATGTGGGCATCGCCAGCCAGCAGTACTGCCATGCGGGTGGCGTCTTCGGTTATGAACTTGAGCTCAAATTCCGGGAAGTCGGGGGTTGCCCCGTCCCAGTGTTCGGTTTCGGCCTGCTCGTATGACACGCCCAAGCCAGGGCTTCGCTCCAAGTACCGGTAGTGCCCGGTCCCGGCGGGCTGGTTATCGATGGCGTCGAGTCCCTCGGCGTCGAACTGGGCCTGGCTCAACATATAGAGGTCGCCGGCGGTGCGGGAGAACAGCCGTAGACCATCGAGGTATGGGGTTTCGAAGTTGAAGGCGACTTCGAAAGGCCCGACCGTGTCTACAGTCACCGTGCGCCAGACGGGGCTCATGGTGGAAACCGAGTCGTCGGAAGAGAGCATGGAATGCATCCAGGCCACGTCGCTGGAAGTAAATTGCCCGTTGCCGAAGTGGAACTGGACTCCCTCGCGGAGGTCGAATTTCCACTGGGTGAAGTCGTCATTGAACTCCCAGCTCACCGCCAGACCGGGACCCGCAGCGCCAGTGGTGGGGTCATTCCGCAGCAGCGTATCCGCGAACGGAACGTGCTGTTGCAATAGAGACCAAGGGCCTTCCCATATCCGGTTGGTTTCCTGCAACACAGGCATCGCCGCGATTACCCGTTGCGCCTTGAGTTGCCCCACCGGAGCTGGAGCCTGGGTTGGCGTGGGTACTGGAGTGTTGGTAGCGGCTGGGGCTCCTCCGCCACCTGTGGGAGTAGCTGTCGGGCGGAAAACCGTTAGAGTCGCGGTTGGTTGCGCAGCCGAGGGCTGGGCTGGCGCTGCCGTCGGCGGCGCCGCTACGGCAGGGGCCGTTGTTGGAGCCGATACAGCGGGCGCTGTTGTTGGCTGCGCCGCTGGAGCGGGTGCGGAAGTCGCTGTTGGGTCTTCTCCGCCGCAGGCAACGATAATCGTTACCAGTATCCCTATAATCCATAACTGATTTGTAAAAACTCTACCAAGAATTCGCATAAAAAACCTGCTTATTTTTCCTGTTATTGATGTCATTATGACACTTTCCTACCATTGGCAGCGATTCTAGGTTGCGGCTGCTGTCATTGTCAAGCTAAGAAGCCGTCGCCAAAGGTCATTACTCTGTGCCCTCCCGCCGGGCGTCTGTAAAAGGCGGCAGCGAGGGGCTAAACTGCGCTCAACACTTGAATCATCTCCGGGAGTCTCCACCCTTGCCCGGAGCCGAGGGTCAGCCTGATGAGCCAACCTGACGACGCCAACGCAATTTCCTGGCGGGACTGGAACGAGGAAGCCTTCGAGGCCGCCAGAGCCGAGGGCAAGCCGGTGCTGCTTACCCTGGGCGCAACCTGGTGCCACTGGTGCCACGTGATGGACCAGACGTCCTACTCCGACGAGCGGGTCATCGAACTGGTCAACTCCCAGTTCATCCCGGTGCGCGTGGACGTGGACCAGCGGCCCGACATTTCGCTGCGCTACAACCAAGGCGGCTTTCCGTCGGTGGCCTTCCTGACCGGGAGCGGCGAGTTCCTCACCGGAAGGCCATACACGCCGCCGGACGAGATGGCCGTGCTGCTGGAGCGGGTGTCCAGCGGCGAGGCCATCCCGGCGGACGGATACGCCGCAGACCGTTCTGCGCCGTCCGCCCGCGCCGGAGCCAGCGCTTCCGTTGACGCGGTGTCGGCCCGGCTGACGGAGCTTTACGACGAGCAGTTCGGCGGTTTCGGGGTGGAACCCAAGCAACCCCCGTGGGAGGCGCTGCGGTTCCTGACCGCCCGCTACGGCCTCACCGGAGACCGGGCCACCCTGGGAATGGTAGAGACCACCCTGCAAGGGATGTGGCACGGCATCTACGACCGGAAGGACCAGGGGTTCTTCCGCTACTCGGTCAGCCGCGACTGGAAAGTGCCGCACTACGAGAAGATGCTGGTCAGCAACGTCAGCCTGCTGGTGTCCTACCTGGAAGCGTTCCAGCTCACCCGGAAGGAGGTATACCGGACAGCGGCCACCGGCATCCTGGACTACCTGCTGACCACTCTGTTCAGTCCCCACCAAGGGCTGTTCTTCGCCAGCCAGGACGCCGACGAACCCTTCTACCAGATGTCCTGGAAGGCCCGCGACGCCACGGCGCCGCCGCCCGTTGACCGCACGTTCTACGCCGGCTGGAACGCCCTGGCCGCCGATGCCCTGGTCCAGGCGGCCAACGTGCTGGGCAGCCCGGCGTATCGCCGGATAGGCGCCGACATCCTGGAAAAGCTGTGGCGTGGGAGCTGGACCCCCGCCGGGGGATTGCGGCGCCGCGCGGGCGAGCTGGGAGACGCCACGCCGATCCTGACCGATCAGGTCAACTTCCTGCGGGCCTGGCTGTCCCTGCACCAGTCCACCGGGCAACCTGAGTATCTGGCGCGGGCGGCTGAGGTCGCCGGAACCGTGCAGCGGCTGTTCGGCGCGCCCGGCGGCGGCTGCTACGACACCACGCCGCCCCTTTCCTTCGAGGCAAGTCTGCTCCCCAGGGAGCAACCGGCGCTGGACAACGGCTGCTGGGCCGAAGCGCTGCTGGCCCTGTCCCACCTGACCGGCGACGCCGCGTATTCGGCCCAGGCTGCCGCCGCCCTGAAAGTCTTTGAGTCCGTCGTGCCAGGCAAGAGCTACCTCGGCTCCCACGCCTCCCGCCGCATGGAGGAGGACGAAGAGGTGTTGTTCCTGCCTGCGGGCGCGGCCTGGGGGCGGGCGCAGGATATGCTGACCCAGGGGCCGGTGACCCTGGTGCTGGTGGGCGACTCGTCCGCCCCGGCCTACCGGCGGCTGCACCGGGCGGCCCTGCGGGTCTATGCTCCCCACCGCATCGTCCAGCCGCTGGACACGGAGCGGGACGCCGGGCAAATCCGCGGGTTGGGCTTCCCCCTGCGGGAAGAAGCGGCGCTCTACGCCTGCATGGGAGACCGCTGCCTGGCTCCCATCACCACGCCCCAGGGCGTCCGGGAGATGGCCCGGTCTCGCCCCTGGGCCAGCGCCTAGGTTTCGGCAGCGGTTAAGGAAGCCCGGCTATTGTTTGGGGGCTTATAATTCTCCCTCTCCCTCCGGGGGAGAGGGGAACGGCCTACTCCGGCGGGTCTATGACTATATCCGGGTGGGTGTCCACTCCGTACCGGGCGAATACCTCGTCAATCTGCGCCATCTCCGCGCCCGACAGGGCCCACTCCAGCCCGGCTACGTTGTCTTCCACTTCCTGCACCGTGCGGGTGCCCACCAGCGCGACGCTGACGGCGGGATTCGATAGCACCCAGCGCAGCGCCAGATGCGGCATCTTCCTTCCCCGGGCCTCGGCGATGGGCTTGAGCTCCTCCACCACTTGCAGATTCCGCTGGAAGTGCTCCTCGGCAAACACTCCCACGTTCCACCCCGGCCTTCCTCCGGTGGAACGCCAGTCGTTGCTGCCGAAGGTGGTGTTGGCGGTGAACGCGCCGGAAAGCAGGCCAAAGGCCAGCGGGCCGTAGACCATCACGCCGGTTCCCTGCCGCTGACAGTAGGGGAAAATCTCCTGCTCCATGCGCCGGTCGAACATATTGAGGCCGTACTGCACGACGTCCACGCTTCGGAACGATTCGCATTCCTGAATCTGGGCCAGGGTGAAATTGGAGACTCCTACGGCACGAACTTTCCCCTGCCGCGCCAGGCTGTCCAGCGCGTGCATGGTCTCATCGAAGGGCGTGTTCACGTCCGGCCAGTGAATCAGCAGCACGTCCAGGTAGTCGGTCGCCAGATTACGCAGGCTCTGCTCCACGGAAGCCAGAATGGCCACCATCCGGCTGTCGCGGCCCTTGGGCCGGTCGGCATAGCCCACGCCGCACTTGGTAACGACAAGCACGTCCTTCCGCCTTGCGCCCAAGGCCCGGCCCAAGAGAACCTCGGACTCGCCGCCTCCGTAGGCCGGGGCCGTGTCGAAGCAGTTGATGCCCAGGTCAATGGCCCGGTTGACGGCGGCAGTGACCTCCGCCTCGCCAATGTCGCCATAGGTGCCGCCCATCTCCCAGCAGCCGAAGCCGAGGGCCGAAACCGTCATGTCCGTTGGCCCGAATCTACGATATTCCATCGTCGCACCGCTCCCTTCGAGTTTTGGGGCGACCACCCTGGTTTAGCCGTTACGATTCCGGCTCGCAAGACCTGCCACTGCGTTGACAATGAGAATGCCCGTTGCTAGATTAGGCAAAATATCGTTCCGAAACAACCCGTCGCGTTGCGATAAGGGGGGCGCATTGCCAGTCCAGAGATTCAGACCAATGACCAAGGATTTCGCCACTTTCGACTGCGACGCTCATATTGTTGAGCCGGCCAGGGTCTGGGAGCGGGCCGCAGACAACCTCACCAGGGACGAGCTGGAAGCCCTGAAGTCCACCATGTGGTACGACGCCGAGTCGAAGCAGTTGCTGGTCAACGGCAAGGCCGACGTCAACAGCTTTTCCCCTACGCCCAAGACCGGCCCCGGCATGATCGACATCGTCCGGCTGGCCGGGCCGGGCCTCAAGCACGACATCCAGCGCGCCCTGAACGTCCGCAACCTACGCCCTGAGACCGCCCTCACGCAGGAGCAGTCGGACTACCTGGCCCACGCCGGAGCCGACGAGCCCGGCCCACGGCTGCGCGACATGGACGTCCAGGGCATCGACCAGGTGATGATTATCCCCACCAGCATCGACACCTATCCCTGGTTGCAGAACGCGCTGGGGGCCAGGGCCATGTGCAAGGCCTACAACGACTGGGCCTACGAGTACACGCAGGAAGACCCGGAGCGGCTGTTCTTCGCCGCCCTGATTCCCATGCAGAATCCCCAGTATGCCGCCGAAGAGGTCTATCGCGTTGCCGCCAGGGGCTGCCGGGTCGCCCTCATCCGGCCCATGGACGCCATGGGCAACTATCCGCTCCAGCCCAAGTACGAGGGCGTTTGGAACGCGCTGGAGGACACCGGGCTGGTCTACGGTATGCACCCCTTCCCGGCCACCGGGGCGGCCAAACCGGCCGGCTACTCCGACCAGTATTCTGGCGCGGAGCTTGTCAGGAAGACCATCTCCACCTCCGGCCTGCCCCATACCCTGCTGTCCAACGTGCAGAACTTCCAGGCCGAAGCCTCCCTGTGGGTGACCATGGTGCTGATGTCCGGGTTCTTCGAGCGGCATCCCGGGATCAGGGCGGCGGTGTTCGAGGCATCCTCCACCTGGCTCAGCTTCCTGCTGGACGAGTGCGACAAGACCTACCGGCTCTACCGCAACGACCGCCGTATGCCTGCGCTGAAGCGTCTGCCCAGCGAGACCTTCTTCCAGCACTGCGTCACCGGGTTCGAGGGCGACGAGGCGCCCCCGTCGCGCCTGCCCGACTTCTACCGCGACATACTGGCCTGGGCCTCCGACGTCTACCATCACGACGGGGACGACGCCTGGCGCGCCATCGAGACGATGGAGGAGTGCGAGCTGCCCATCGACGACCAGGCCAGGTTCCTGGGCGAAAACGCGCGCCGGCTGTACAACGTCAAGCCGCCCAAGAACATCATCCGGGACCGGGTGACCGAGATTCACCGCCCGGACTGGTGGCCCGACGAAGACGAAATAAGGGAATCCCTCAAACCGGAGTCGTCGGTGACCAGGGCCTTATAGCTTTCAGACAAAGTTCCTTCCCCCAAATTCCCTCCCCATTGAGGGGGAGGGTTAGGGTGGGGGTGAAATCCTAGCATTCTTGTCCTTAGAGTGTCCTTGGAATACGCACGATGACGACCAGCAAAGACTTCGAGGTCTTCGACAGCGACTCCCATGTGGTGGAGCCCCGCGAGGTGTGGGAGAAATACCTGAAACCCGAGTACCGGGTGCTAGGCAAACACGCCCTCTGGCGGGAAGAAGGGCGGTTCGACTCGTACCTGAAGATCAACGGCCAGGTGTTTCGGGACGACGGCAACCCCAACATACCCCGCCACGCCATCTGGAAGCCCGGGATGACCTGGGACGCCATCGGCGAGCTGGACCCGGATACCCGCCACCCGGCCAGCGAGGGCGCATCGGAGCCGCAGGCAAGGCTCCGCGATATGGACGCCATGGGCGTAGACCAGGCTTTCCTGTACCCCACCTGGTTCGCCGAAGGGTTTCACTTGGTGGAAGACCCGGACGTTTCCTACGCGCTGGCGCGGGCCTACAATGACTGGATTGCCGATTTCTGCCAGGCTGCGCCGGAGCGCCTCTTTGCCGCCGCGATGGTCCCGCTCAGGAACATGGACTTCGCCCTGGCGGAGCTGCGCCGGGTCGCCGGAATCCGGTGCTTCCGAGGGGCCTTCATCCGCCCCATGTTCATGGAGGGGCATTACTTCACTCACCCTTACTATGACCCCCTCTGGGCGGAGCTGGAGAGCCTGGGCCTGGCCGCCGCCGTGCATCCCGCCGCCGGACTGTGGAATCCGGAATGGACTTCCCACGGGCCTTTCATCGAAAAGGTCAAGGGCCGTCTCACGCAGACTGCCGCCCTGGGCGGCGGTGGTGGAGGGGCTTTTTCCGGGGGCAGCACCGACGACCGCCAGCGGGTGTCCCCGGCCACCGGGATGGTCCCGCTGGGCCACCCCGTGGCGCCGATACTGTCTCACTGGCTGGACAACCACCTGTTTGTAGCGTCCACGCTCATCGGCTATACCGTGATGCAGCGGTTCCCGGATATGAAGGTGGTGATGGCCCACGGGAAAGCCTCCTGGATGGAGGAAGTCCTGGAGAAGATGGAGGCTTCCACGCGGGTCATTCCGCTCCAGCATTACTACCCGGTCAGCACCGAACCGGAAGAGATGTGGGAGGAAGGCCGCGTTATGCTGGGGTTCGACGCCGAGGAGCGGCTGATTCAGGAGCTTCCCTACTCCTTTGAAAAGAAGGTTGTATGGGGCTCCCGCTATCCCCACCATGACACTTGCAGCGCCTGGGAAGCCATCCAGACGCTAACCCAGGCAGACATAGACCGGCCTGTTATCGCCCGCATGATGGGCGGAAACGCCAGGGAGCAGTTCGGCTTGAGCTGACAGTTCCATCTCCCTCTGGGTGGAGGGAGAATTACTGAAGCGTGAACGAATTGCTAAGCGTAGCCTCGTCATTCCGGCGGAAGCCGGAATCCAGGAAAGGCCAGACACAGGAACGTAACCGGCGGTTAAGGTCTCTGGATTCCGGTGGAAGCCGGAATGACGGGAGAAGGGTAAGTTTAGCAACTTATTCACCCATCAGTAAAAGACGCTGAACCGCTCAGGTCGGTCCTTTTCCCGGGGCCGGCCTGAACCGTTTAATCGGAACACCCCCGGGGAGATTGAGGCAAGGAGCAAGGCAACTGGAAAACCCAACCCAACCGGAGCGAAAGGAGGCCGATATGTCCAGCGAGTCTGTCCGCGCGGAGAAAATGGGCTTCGAGCAATGCGACGTACCGGATACTGATGTCAGCGTTTACGAAGCCCTCTACCGCCGACGCATGGCGTGGAGCTTCAAGGACGAGCCGGTGCCCCGGGAGGCACTGGACCGGATGTTGGATACCGCAATCTGGGCGCCGAATCATCGCCTCACCGAGCCTTGGCGGTTTTTCGTCCTGGAGAAGGGGAGCGCAGCGGCGGAGACGGTGGCCGGGCTGGCCCACGACTTCGCCCTGCAACGCAGCGGCAATGCCCAGCGCGCCGAAGCCACCCGCCAATCTCTGCTCAACACCCCGGTCATCATGTATATGTACTCCACCCCCGGACGCGATGAAGAAGGCACTCAGGAAAACTACGCCGCGGTCTGTTGCGCCGCCCACAACATTGCCCTGGCCGGAGTGGCCGAGGGCCTGGCGGTCACCTGGGAGACCGGCGGCCCCACCCGCCACCCGGACCTGGGGAAGACTCTGGGGGCGGAAGAAGAATGGACGCTGGCAACCATGCTCTCCATCGGCTACCCCGACGAAGCGCCCAACTCCCAGCGCACGCCGGTAGGCAACTTCGTCCGCTGGCTGGACTAGGACGTGTCTGCAAACCACAAAGAGAGCTGAAAATAACCCGCAAAATTCCCTCTCCCTTGAGGGAGAGGGTTAGGGTGAGGGTGAACTCCCAGCATCAAACAATGCTGCTACGCCCGATTCTCTGGCTGATTGAGTTTGCAAATACACCCTGGCTCGCGCCCATCCAACACTGGCAGGAGGAGATATGCCCATCATCAGGAGAAGCGACCGGAACAGGAATGAGGCCATCTCGGAGGGACTGGAGTCCTTTAGCATCGTGGATGCCGCTCACGGCAGCGACCATCTGAGGGCCGGGGAGCTGACCGTCGCCCCCAAGACCCGCGTGCCGCGCCATACCCACACCAACACCGAAGAGGCCATGGTGCTGTTGGAGGGGGAGTTGCAGGCGCTGGTGGGATCTCAGCGAGTGAACATCGAACCCGGCGACGTGGTGCTCGCCCCTGCCGGCACGGTGCACGGGTTCATCAATCTGTCCGACGCTCCGGCCCGGCTGCTGTACGTCTTCCCGATTCACGAACCCGACCGGGTCTGGACCACTCCGCCCAACGCCCCGCCGTCGGGATTCCCGTCGGAGCAGGGCCTCTCCGGCTTCCGGTCTCCCCACGATCGGCCTCTGGAGCGCGAGAATGAGTCTTGACGGCTTCATTGCTATTAGGTAATCTGAGGACGACAAGAAATCATCCCGAGAAGAGGGAAGGATATGGCTGATTTCGACAAGATTATTCGCAACGGTACGATTGTCGACGGCACAGGCGGGACACCGGCATTCCGGGGCGATGTCGCCATAAAGAACGGCAAGATTGCCATGATCAGCGGCAACATCAAGGGCTCCGCCACCGAGGAGCTCGATGCCACGGGCTGCATCGTAGCCCCGGGAGCCATTGACCTGCACACCCACTACGACCTCCAGCTCAACTGGGAACCGTACGCCACCATGTCCGGCTGGCACGGAGTGACCTCGGTGACCATCGGCCAGTGCGGCTTCGGCTTCGCCCCTTGCAAGCCGGAAGACCGCGAAGCGGCCATGCGCCTCATGACCAGGATCGAAGCGATACCGCTCCGCACCATGGAGCTGGGCCTGCGCTGGGACTGGGAGTCCTTCCCCCAGTGGATGGACAGCCTGGACAGCAATCCCCTGGGCGTCAACGTGGGCGCGCTGGTGCCCTTCAACACCCTTCGTATGTACGTGATGGGCGTGGAGGACTCCCGCACCGTCATCCGGGCCTCCGACGAGCAGATCCGGGAGATGGAGCGTCTCCAGCGGGAGGCCATGCAGGCCGGCGCCTTCGGCTGGTCGGCCATGAAGACCCTGGCCAACCGCCCCGACGACGGGCGTTTCATCCCCAGCCAGGTCGCCCACAATGACGAGTTCCTAGCCCTGGCCAAGGTGCTCAACGAGTTCGGTGTCGGCCACATCGGCTGGACCCGCGGCCCGGCCGAGCGCCCGCTGCCCCCCGGTGAGCCCGACCTGATAGGCGGCGGAGACCCCGGCGCGGCGGTGGCTGCCGTAACCGGCCAGTCGGCCATCCTGATGGACGCAGTGGAAGGCGACGCTCCCGGTAAGGGCCGCGAGGACTTCCTCATCGAGATGTGCCTGGCCTCGGGCCGGCCCATCCAGTGGGGCGCGGTGGCCTTCAACGAGAACGCCCCCGGCCGATACCTGGAGCAGTTGGCGTTCTTGGAAAGGGCCCGTCAGGAGGGCGCGCCCATGTTCGCCCAGACCACGTCCTACTCCCCCTCGCCGGTGTTCGAGCTGGCCGAGTACAACGGCTTCGACGCCATGCCCAACTGGATTGACCCCTTCGTCGGAACGCCCGAAGAGCGTATCGCCAAGCTGAACATGCCCGAGAACCGCGACAAGATGCGCCAGGACGTGGGCGCCTACGCCGGTCAGGGCGGCGCTGCCGACGCGGCCTCCGAGTGGTCCAAGATGCGGGTGGTCGAGGTCCGCGAAGACCGCAACCTACAGTACGAGGGCAAGACCATCGCCGAGCTGGCCGAGATGACCGGCAAGCACCCCATGGACGCCATGCTCGACCTGGCCATCGACGAGGGGCTGCGCACCGAGTTCACCTTCGACTCGGCCCAGGGCACCGACCGCAAGGCCGTGTCCGAGATTCTGAACCACCCCTACACCCACCCCTGCGTGTCCGACGGCGGCGCTCATACGCGGTACCAGACCCTGGGCACCTGGCCGGTCAACATGATTGCCGACCGGGTTCGTGACCAGGGCATGATGAGCCTGGAGAAGGCCCACTACAAGATGAGCAGCCTGCCCGCCATGATTGCCGGGTTCACCGACCGCGGCATCATCAAGGAAGGGTTCGCCGCGGACATCATCGTCTACGACCTGGACAACCTGGGCCTCCAGTTTGACAGCCCGGTCTACGACACCGACTTCCCCGGCGGCGAGCGGCGCATCATCCAGAAGGCCAGGGGCATCCGCTACACCATGGTCAACGGCGAAGTCACCTTCACCGAGGGCACCGTGTGCACCGGAGCCACCCCCGGCAAGCTGCTGCGCAGCTACGATATGGTCAGCCGCTAACCGTATCCCCTGCCTGAGCGGTAACGAGAAGGGCCCCGTTTCCGGGGCCCTTCGGCTTTGCTCAGCGGTTTTCAGGCATTCCCCGTCATCCCCGGCAGCCGCGGGAATCCAGAGGGCCAACTGAGTACAACACGACCACCGGAGCATCGCACTGGATTCCCGCGGCTGCCGGGAATGACGGAAGTGGACAGTCCGTCTGCGCGCAGCCCCGGCTAGTGCGGCGGCGCGGGCTTCTGGCCCTCGACGAAGGTGTTGCGGAAGCGGTATAGCGTGAACTCCGGCTCCACCGGCGAGATGGGCAGGTAACCCGACTCCTCTATCTTGGCGACAATGACGTGGGGGCCGTCGGTATCCAGGGCTGTGGATAGTGCGCCCTCGTACTCTTCTAAGTCGTTGACCGTGGTGGCGCTGGTTATGCCGCAGGCCACCGCCACCTGCTCCAGGTCGGTTCCGGTGCCCGTATGGCTCATCTGGTGGCCCGTCTGCCCCCACGCTTCGTTGTCGTACACCACCACTATGAGGTTCTTGGGCATCTCCCGGGCGATGGTCCCCAACGAACCCAGGTTCATCAGCAGCGAGCCGTCGCCGTCCAGCGCGATTATCTGCTCGTCGGTAGCTAGGGCCATCCCCAGCGCAAGGGAGGAAACTAGGCCCATGTTGCCGTAGGTGTAGAAATTGCGGTCACGGTGCCCGGCGTGCCAAAGCTCGTCGGATGTGGGGCCGAGGTTTCCTATGATGGGGCGGTTTTCGGCCAGCCGCACCGCCAGTTCAATAGCATCGAACCTACGCAAATTTACCTCCGTGCAACCTCTGGGTCAGGCAGATGGCGACGGGCTGGCGGTTGGCGTAGCACAGCTTCATCGCTCCATTCAGCAGGTTGTCCATCCGGTAGTCGTCGTCGATGGTGTAGCTCACGATTCCGAACTGGTCGAGAATCGGCACCGTGGCCCGGCCCATGGGAACCTGGGAGATGTTGAACTCGCCCGTACCGCCGCGCATATTGATGAAGAAGGGTATGGGCGCGCGAGCCGGAATGCACAGGCTGGCCACCGCGTTGATGCTGTTGCCGAAGCCGCTGGTCTGCATGAACACCGCGGAGTTGCGCCCGGCTGCGTAGGAGCCAACGGCGATGCCGACGGCCTCCTCTTCCCGTGTGGCCGACACCAAATGGAAAAAGGAGTCTTCGGCAATGATCCTGGTCACCCGGTGTATGGAAGAGTCAGGCACGTAGGCGATGAGCGAAATATCGTGGTCTTTCAGCGCCTGGACAATTAGGTGCGCCCAATTTTCGGAGGGGGGTATGTTAGCATTCACGGTCATATCCCGCCGCATTTACGGTTTGCCCGCGCCAGTAGCGGGCCGCGTTCCAAAATATCAGCGGGGCGGGGTAATGTCAAAAGCGGACCAAGCAGGATACGCCGTTACGGGTTGACAATGACCCGCTGCCCATGGTCGAGGATGACTTCGTAGCGGCTGAGGATGCCGGTGCCCACAATGAAGTCTTCGCCCAAGGCTATAAGCTCTGCCTGTACTGGAGCAAAATCGCTCAACTGAATAGATCTGTTGAATATCAACGCTTCTCCCATTGTCCCATCAATGAGACGATATGGCATTCGCCTCGCCGGTTGAAGACCTGCCGATAAGCGGGTGGGGATGATAACGTCTCCATCGAACCCGGTGTCCGCCAGCGCATCATCACTGCGAGTACGCCCGCTCAAATGCACTGTGATTGGAACGGTTGGTCGCCAGGGGCTAGTTGTCACGCCGCACCAGCCGGAGGGACGGCATCCTGTGAACCGCCCGCGGCCCTACCTTGAAGACATATATACCCATCCCCAGTTCGGCGTGGGCTCGTTCTTTCAGAGTTTCGTAGTCGTCGGTCAGCACTGTTCGCCCGTCCGGGTGAACGGCCAGAAACTTTCCCCAGTGCTCTGCCTCCAGGGGCTTGCCGTACTGCTCATAGAGCCGGTCGCCCAGTTCCTTCGCCCGGCGCCTTTCCTCCTGCTGTTCGGGAGTTCCGTCGGGATGGAGCAGTCTCGGCCTGCTTTCGATTCTCCCTCCGATTATTGTGATGAGAGTGGGGTCATCCCCAAACTCGGCCCTGGCCCGTTGGGTCAAGACGTCCAGGTAGTGGTCAATGATGGTTTTGCCATCGTATCGAATGGCGGCGTATTCCCCCCAATGCTCCGCTTCCAGGGGCTTGCCATACTGCTCGTAGAGTTGGCTTGTCTGCTCAAAGAATCGTTTGGCTTCGGAAGAGTCCATAACCGCGCCGCTCCCATATTCGCTGATTTCAGTATACCCCAATGCCAAGCGGCCCCGGCTTATGCTAGAATACCGGCATGGCGCAGCAGTACGACAACCCGATTTACTGGGACCAGCACTCATCCCGGTGGAATCTGACGCTCATCTTCGCCCTGGTGGTGGCGGTGCTGGGTATTATCACCGGCCAATTCCTTCTGATTATCCTGGGGCTGGCGATGGCGGCGTATAGCTGGTTCACCACGCCCCGGCAGTACCTGCTCTACCGCGACCGTATGACTGTTGTATATGGGATGCCGCGAACACGCATCATATCCTTCGCCGAAATCTCCCATGCCGAACTGCTGGCGATGCCCTTCGGCGAGCGGCTGCGGCTGCGAATGGTGGCCGGCAACCGCATGATGCTGATGATGCGCGACCCCAGCGCCTTCCTCGGCCACCTGGAGGATGCCCTGGCCCGCTACCACGGCGAGCAGACCGGCGGAGTCGTCGAAACCTACGGCTCGGTGCTTAGTCCGCCGGACGAGCGAGAGTGGGAAACGGCGGAAGGGTTCGAGACTGAACCGCATGGATCGGAAGCCGAAAGCTATACGGTATACAGTGATGACCAGGCGGCGGAGCCGGAAACCTACACCGGCCGAGTGGAGGAAGCCGCCAGCACTTCCGGCAGCTATACCGAGATTGAGGAACTGCAACCGTCGGTTTTCGAGGACAGTCCCCAGACAGTGGAGGATACCTCCCGCGTTTCCGGCAGCTACACCGAAGCGCCTGCGCCTGACTACTCCGGCGAAGGCACTCCAGCCTACGGCGCGGAGGTGGAAGTGGAGACGGGCAGCGCCGACGAAGAGGAGCGGCCCCCCAGCCCGTACTAGAGCCGGTCCAGCCAGTAGCCGGGGCGTTGGCTATGGTGGGCCACTGCGATAATCAGTACCCCGTCCGCAATTTCTTGGTAAACGATAGAGTATGGAAACCGTCGCATACGGACTTGGCGAATACCCGGCTCGTGCGTTACCCGGTACATTCGCGGCGATTCGAGTATGCCCTCGATAAGAGATTCAAACTCGGCCTCGAACTCTAATGCTAATTCAGGCCGTCTGTTTCCATAGTAAACCAGCGCTTCTAGGTAATCCCCTTCCGCTTCAGGACGGATCTCGTAATTCATCGAGAAGCTCTCGTCCCTTCTTTTTGACTTCCTCCCACGGAATTGACTTTACCTTTCCTTCATCCAACTCTCGCACACGCCGCTCTATCTCGATGCGCCACTCCTTCTCCCATGCCCTCCCCCCTAGTTTTTCTTCCGGAAAGCCATCGTCCAGAGTGTCTCTCAGCTTGTCCATAAGTTCGTCGCGTTCCTTTACGGGGAGGGAGATAGCGGCCTGTACCAATGCGGAATTAATTTGGGGCAGCATCTCCTTTGCTGTTTTCAGCGCATCCTCCCGCCGGGCCTTCGGCACATCTTCGCCACGTCCGACTTCCTCGTCGGAAAGCCCTTTCACAGTATCGAGCAGAAGAAACGCTAATTCCGCCCGGTCATCGAAATCTAACGCCAATGCTGCTTGCTGAATCGCGTCGTAATCCATCATCCCTCCATCCAGTTGGCGAATCGCGGGGCCGGGGCGCCGGGTCGTGCGCGCCCCGGCAGACGCGGTGCAGCCCCTAGCGATATGTCGCCAGGCTCTGCTCCGGGTCGTAGACCGGGCGGACCAGCTCGAAGGTGTCGGCGGTGTGGCAGTACATACTGCCCGCCAGGCGGCCCGTGGGCTTGAGCAGGTGGTGGTTGATGCGGTGGCCGTTGATGATGTCGTCGCGGACGTGCATCAGTACGATAGTGCCGATGACCAGGCCGTGTCCCCCGGGGCCCTCGCCCAGGTTGACCACCTGGTTGAGGCGGCACTCCATGTTGACCGGCGATTCGGCTACTCGGGGCGGCTTCACGATGTCGGAGGGGATGGCGGTCAGGCCGGCAATCTCGAACTCGTCAACGTCCTCGGGGAACTCGGCGGCGGTGCGGTTCATGGCCTCGGCGATGTCATCCACCACGATGTTGACCACGAACTCGCCGGTCTCCTCCACGTTGCGCAGGGTGTCCTTGCTCTTGTGCTCCACGTGGCGGGATGAGGAGAAGACCACCGTGGGCGGGTCGTAGGCCACGGCGTTGAAGAAGGAATAGGGGGCCAGGTTGTCCACGCCGTCGGGCGACTGGGTGGAGACGAAGGCGATGGGGCGCGGCACCACCACGCCGGTCAGGACGCGGTAGAAGTTCTCGAAGGTCTTAGGGTCGATTTTCAAAACGGTACCTCAACTTAATACTGGTGGTGTGGGTTTGCTGCGCCGATTATAGTCGCAACGTCGTGGTGGGGCTATGCAGGGCCTTTCTATTCTCGGCGCAAATGTCTGAACTGTGATTCATGGGATTAACGGATTGGCATGATTTCCCAATCATGGTAATCACTGAATCAAAGAAATCACAGTTCAGACGAAGAGAAGAATGGAAAGCCTCTGTCATCACAGGGCAGCGCCGCAGTCGGCACAGAAGAGAGCATCCGGCCACCGTTCCCACCCACAGCGGGAGCAGCGGCTTGCGGTGGCGGATTCGGGCTTTTCAGCCGTCCTCGCTTCCGCCTGCGGAGCGGTGGGCCGGGGCTGGCGGCGGCTCCGGTTGCTGCCCGGCTCCGGGCGCAGCGGGACGGGGCCGTAGCGGTTGGGGCCGGGGGTTCCCGGCTGCACCAGCAGCCTGGTCAGGCGCACGCCGGCGAAGGGGATGAGGGCCAGCGCCGCCCACGTGCCGGGTCGGTCCACGTCGTGCAGCCGCCGCACCGTCACCGCCAATAGAGGCAGCAGCATCGCCGCGATGTAAAGGCCCCAGAGAGAGAACAGGGCGGGATACCAGCCGACGCTGACCACGAATATGGCAATCAGCCAGACCACGAAGAAACCGTAGAACCACCAGTATTCCGACCGAGAAGCCCGCCCCTCGAAATTGGCGTAGTTGCGAAAGCCGGACAGGATTGCCTGTATCGGATTCACGCCCTTCGCCCTCCCTGGCAGCCGTTGTGTTCTCTCTGGAATGGGGCCTAGGCGGACTCTTAGACGGCGGAACCGCAGACGGTACAGAATCGCGCTTCAGGTTGCAACTCCATCCCGCATTGAGAGCAGAACTGCCGTCCCTCGGGCTCCGCCGGGTAGTCGGTCGGGGCAGAGTCGTAGGGGGATTCGCTGTAACTTCCCGTTATAGGCGGCGGAGAGTATGGATGGCCGGGGTCTTGGTAGTAGCCAAAACCCCCCACGCCCCGCTGCTGCAAGGGGTTGGGGCCGTACTGGTTGGGGCCGGAGTCGCTGGGCTGTATCAGGAAGTACAGCAAGACTACGAACCCGCCTATGGAGCCCAAAGCTATCAGAGCTATGCCAAGGGCAGCGAGACCGATGAAGCTCAGAATTGCTCCGGCCACTGCGCCTCCCAGGGCCAAGCCGACGGGCAACAGGACCCACCATCCTGTCCGGTTAGTGTCGTGCAATCGCCGCACTGTAACCGACAGGGATGGCAACAGCAGCCCCAAGGCGATGATAAATCCAATGAAGGGAATCCAAAAGGTGACGATCCTCACAATGAAGGTGAACAGGAAGAACCACCAGTATTCCGACCGGGACGCCCGGCCGCTGAAATCTATGTACTTCTGGAAACAGGTCTTGACTGATTCCGTAAAAGTCACGGCTGATGTCCCCCAGTGCAGGATGCCTTAAATCGCCGAAGCTGGACAGGTAACCGCCCCTTGTTTCTCTTTATGATACTATCACGCCGGAATAGTCCAATCAGCAATTGGCGAGAGGGAATAGGTATGAAAGTCGGAGTAAGCACCGTATTCAACAGCAACTCAACGAATGTGGCCGAGTTGGCTCGGAAAGCGGAGGAGGTTGGCTTCGATTCCTTCTGGCTGCCGGAGCACCCGTTAATCCCGGTCAACACCACGTCGAAGTACGGCGGCACGCCCGACGGCTCCATCCCGCCGCAGATGTATGACATGGCGGACCCCTTCATCGGGCTGGCCATGGCCTCGGCCACTACCTCCCGCATCAAGCTGGGCACGTCAATATGCCTGGTGCCCGAGCACAGCCCGCTGGTGCAGGCCAAGCAGATTGCCGCCCTGGACCACCATTCCGGTGGGCGGTTCATCTTCGGCATCGGCGCGGGCTGGCTGCGGGAAGAGACCGAGATTATGGGAGGCGACTTCGAGCACCGCTGGACGCAGACCCGCGAGGCCATCGAGGTGATGAAGGCCCTGTGGACAAAGGACGAAGCCGAGCATCACGGGCGCTACTACGACTTCCCGGCCATCAAGGTGTTCCCCAAGCCGGCGCAGAAGCCGCACCCTCCGGTGTTCCTGGGCGGCAACGCCCGAAACGTCTTCCGCCGCGTGGTGGCCTACGGCGACGGCTGGATGCCGGTGCGCGTCACGCCCCAGGATGTCCAGGCCGCCCGCGCCACGCTGGACGAATTGGCGGAGTCGGCCGGCAGAGACCCCAAGAGCATTCAGATTTGCGTCTACGGGGTAGCCGACAAGGATGCCATCCGGCAGATGGAGGACGCCGGGGCCAACATGGCCATCGCCGGTCTCGGCGGCGTTCCCGGCGACGAGGCCCCATCGGCCATGGAGAGGCTGGCCGAGACAGTGCTGGGCTAGGTATCATCCATGGCGGACAACTGCAATCAGCGAGGTAGCGCCCATGCGCGTAGACGTTCACACACACATCTGGCCCGACCGCATCGCTCCGGCGGTGCTGGAGAACATGACCAACACCTTCGGTTACCCTGCGGTGGGGGTCAACACCGTGGACGGCATCAAGGAGCACATGCGGTCTTCGGGCGTCGACAAGTCGGTGGTGCTGGGCGTTGTCGAGCGGCTGGACCACCTGCGCGGCGCCAACGACTGGCTCATCAGCATACAGGACGATATGCTGGTGCCCTTCGGCGCCATGCACCCGGACCTGGAGGACAAGCCCGCCGAGGTGCGCCGGATGCGGGAGGCGGGCATCAAGGGCTTCAAGCTGCACCCGATGGTCAACAGCTACTACCCCGACGACCCGCGAATGTTCCCCTTCTACGAGGAGATGGGCGACGACATGGTGGTGGAAATCCACTCCGGCCGGTGGGCGCACACCCAGCCGGGCGATACGGTGTGGGCGGAACCGGCGCGGATAATGAACGTGGTGCGGCAGTTCCCCAAGCTGAAGCTCATCGCGCTGCACCTGGGCGGGTTCTATATGCTGGACGAGGCGGAACGGGAGCTCATCGGGCGCGACAACGTGCTGATAGACACCACCTGGCCTCCGGCGCTCAAGGAGCTGGGCAGCGAAACGCTGGGGGGCATAGTCAGCCGCCACGGGGCGGAGAAGGTCTGCTTCGGCACCGACTTCCCCTTGGCCGACATGGCCGAGGACGCCAAGTTCATCGAGTCCCTCCCCCTGCCCGACGCGGCCAAAGAGCAGATGCTGGGCGGGAACGCCCGGGAGCTGATCGGGCTGTAGTGTAAGGCGCCGTACGGGACATTGAGGCCCCGGCCATCTGGCCGGGGCCTTCTTTTGGACTCGCCAAAGCCTCTCACAGAGTCAGATGGACCGCGCGCGTACCTGTTTCCGTATGAGGCCGTGCTCGATGGGGTCCACCATCAGGCCAAATATCTCTAGGGTCGTGGCGCCCAGCAGGTATTCCTCCCGTGGGCAAAAATAGACCGGGCAGGTCCACTCCTCGCTGCGGCCCGCTATGCGGACCTTTGCTTCACCGACTCCCCACTCCACCTCCTCGCCGTTAGGCAAAGCTATGACAACGTGATCAATGGGGGCGATGTGGAGTTCCTTGAGCGTAGCCGCTGGCAACGTCGTATGTGCGCTGCCGGTGTCGACCAGCACATCAGGGATCCTGACCATCTCGCCACCGTCCCTGTGCCCCACCTCAATGTCCACTTGCACCATTCCCATTGAGACCTCTTTTCAGTCCGGTTCTATCAAAGTGTGCTGGGGAAGTTGACCGCCTGTCAACTCCGGCGCAGTATCCCAGCGTTAACCATTCGTACCGTCTACCGCCCCTCCTTGATGAACTCCGCCACGCGCTCGCCGATGGTCATGGTGGTTACGTTGGTGTTGGCTCGGATGCAGTTGGGCATGATGGAGGCGTCTACTACGCGAATGTTCTCCATGCCGTGGATGCGGCCGTACTGGTCGACGACGGCCATGGGGTCGCTGGCGGGGCCCATCTTGCAGGTGCAGGAGATGTGCTGGCCGGTGGTGGCCTCGCGCATCATGTAGACGTCCAGGGCCTCGTCGGTGGCCAACTCTTCGTCGGTGGGCTCGACGCGCTCCTGGACGATGTCGCGGAACGACTCGTGCTCGCCGAGGCGGGCGCAGAGGCGGACGGCGTCGCGCAGGCGGCGGCGGTCTTCGGGGTCTTCCATGTAGTTGTAGTCGAGGAAGGGCTGCTCGTCCGGGTTGGTGGAAGTCAGGCGGAGTTGGCCGGCGCTGAGCTCCAGGTCCAGCACGCTGAGCATACGGATGCCCATGGCGTCCATGCGCTCGCCGCCCCGGTCTACCCGCTCGGTGGCGTAGGACTGCATGAATACCATCATGTCGTTGCGCAGGTCGGAGCCTTCGGCGGTCCAGCGCAGGGTCATCTGGACGCGGGGGGCGAAGCCGTCCAACGGGTAGTCGGGCCTGGTGCGGAAGGTGGTGTAGACCATGGGATGGTCGCGCAGGTTCTGGCCAACGCCGGGGAGGTCGTGGACGACGGGGATGCCCATTTCGTTGAGGTGGGCCGCCGGGCCGACGCCCGACAGCAGCAGGATATGGGGCGACCCGATGGCGCCCGACGACAGGACAATCTGCTCGCCTTCGACGGTGAAGGTCTCGCCGCCGCTCTCCACCTCGACGCCGACAGCCTTCGGCTTTTGTCCTGGCTCCGCCGGGGAGGCGAAGACGACGCGGCGGGTGACGCAGTTGGGGCGGATGGTCAGGTTGAGCCGGTGGCGGGCCGGGTCGAGGTAGCCAAGAGCGGTGCTCCAGCGGATGCCGTTGGGGTTGTTGAAAGGCACCGGGCCGACGCCGCTGGCCTCGGGGTGGTTGTGGTCGGCGACTTCGGCAAACCCCTCGTCGCGGCAGGCCTGGAAGAAGGCGGCCTGGTCGGGCAGCAGCTCCTCGCGCTTGAAGCGGCGGGCGATGATGGGGCCGTCGGAGTTGTGGAAGTCATCGCCGGGGAAGTCGGTGTCGGTCTCGATGCGCCGCAGGAAGGGCAGCAGCTTGATGAAGCTCCACTCGTCGTTGCCCATCTCGGCCCAGGAGTCGTAGTCCTGGGGCACGCCGCGGAGGAAGACCTGTCCATTGATGGCGCTGGAGCCGCCGGTGACCTTGCCTCTAGGCACCATCATCGGCGGGGCGGTGTCGGTGGGCTTGCCCCAGAACTGCCAGTTGTGGTCGCTGGTCATCACGTCGGTGGCGGTGGCGTATCCGAACTTCACCTCGTCGGGAAGCTGCTCGAAGTCGGGGTAGTCGCCGCCGGCCTCCAGCAGCAGCACCGAGACGGAGGGGTCTTCGCTGAGGCGGGATGCCATGATGGAGCCGGCGGAGCCGGCGCCGACCACGATGTAGTCGTATTTCATTGCCCTTCTCCTTATGTATCGCGCAGGTTTGCGGCGATGATACGGCGGGGGTTGGGGGGCGTCAACCGGGGGTGCAGGTAGGCTAGGGAAGAGCATCAATGGTTACGGGACCACCGTCGCGGACGTCGAGGGTGACGCGGCTGCCCTGGAGGAGCTCCATGCCTAGCAGTGGCTCGCCGTCGGCTTCGACTACCCTGACGGGGAGCGGCTGACCGTCCCAAAGGACGGTGCCGCGATAGCTCATCAAGTTAACCCTGTCGCCAGTGGCTAGGAAGGCAGGAACCTGGATGTGTTCGGGAAGCCCCAATCGCTGGACAGTTGCGGCAGGCAATGCAAGTTGTCCATTGAATCCGGTATCGAGGACAACTTCGACAGAAAGGGATTGACCGTTAGGGGACAGTATTTCGACGACAACCCATGCTTGCAAGTCATCGCTGATTGTGCCGGTCAGCATTCTTCCTCTGGCAGCCTGCGCCCGCCGAAGCTGATGGATGCCTTGTAGCCAATCTTTATTTCGTAGAAGAGGGTGTCAGGGCGCCGCTCTCGCAGTCGCTCAGCGGCAACCGCGGCTTGGTCGCCAATCTCGTAGTCGCCGCTTTCCGGGTCGATGATGAGTATCCGGCCCTTCTGTTGCGGATACACTAGGGGGCGGATTTTCTCGCGGTAGATGGCCATGCTCTTGGCTTCATGCTCGTCGAGGTCGATGTTGGCGAATTTGTCGTTGGTCATGGCTGTGCTCCACGCATGGCGGGGGTTGGGGGCGATGATACGGTGGGGGTTGGGGGGCGTCAACCGGGGGTGACGGCGCGGTAGCGTTCCGAATTAGGTGGTGCAATCAACAGGTGACGGGGTTTTGATTCCCGATTTCGCGGGAATGACGGATGGGAAACTGCAAAACCACCTAAATTGGAACGCTATCTAACGGCGCAGGTGGGGGCTATGGCAGAGCTGGGGCCGGGCCGTTAGCCGTGAGGTCCCGGAAGGCGTGGTGGGACGTTGTGGGGGCGGCCCTGGCGGCGTCGGCCAAGGATGCGATGAAGTAACCCATTGCGGGCTTCCAGACCCTTCTCGGCCAGAAGCGGACGGCCAGGGTGGAAGAAGGAATAAGCCCGCGGTCTCTGGCTTTGGGGAAGAGAGCCCGCAGGACATCATTGACCTGGGGCAACAGGAGCTTTTGGAGGCAGTGCTCCAGGTAGTCGGAGAGGCCGACATGGCTCCTGACCCGGATACCTCGATCGCGCAGATTCTTGAAGAGATTCCAGGCCCAGTCCGAGCAGGACATTTGGGGGTTGGGTCTGCCCGGGGTAACGGCGTCGACCATCCGGTCGCACAGCTCCAGGGCCATGGGCCGGGCACGGTAGATGTCCAGCCGGGTGGCGTACTTGCGCATCAGGGTATTGACCTGGTTCCTTAGCTGGGTAAAAGTCATGGCTCTATCTGCCCTTTGACTGTCTGGGGGCCGACGATTTTCTTTAGGAGTTACGCAGTTGGATACCTTGTCTATTGCGAAGGATTTCACCCCCACCCCTTCGGCAAGCTCAGGACAGGCCTAACCCTCCCCCTCAAGGGGGAGGGAATTTGGAGCTGGGTGAAGACTTTGCAATCGTCCTGTGCTCCCCGGGGCGAGCTATTGGTCTTCGAGGATGACACGCTGGAGGTCGCGGACGTCGTCGACGAGCTTATCGAAGTCGCTGAATTTGACGGCGTAATTCAGGGCGTAGCGTGCGGCTCGGATACGGATGGAAGGGTCGGGGTTTTCGATGGCTTCCCTAGCCAAGACGGATATGAGTTGGGGGACGAGGGCCTGGAACTGTTTTCGGGCAAGGTTGTAGGCTTCTTCGCGGAGCCGGTCCAGCTCGCGGCTGAAAGAGGGTTCATCGAGCCACTTGCGAAGGGTTTTCTCGGATACGCCGGAGTCGCGGGAGGCCTGGGCGACGGTGTGGGAGACGGCGATGATGTGCAGGACGGACTGCTGCCGGAAGGTGAGGCCGGAAAATTCGAAATCGGGGTAACTTCCGGTAGTTTCCGGTACTTTGGGGGCGGCGGCGGAGTCTGCCCCGTTGCCGTGGCTGCGACTGGGGAAGTTGGCGCGCGGGGATGTCTTTCGCTTATTGGACATTAAACATGGCATTGCCTCAGTGGCGGTCATTGATTGTCCCTGCCCAGCTTCATGGGATCTCAGGGAACGGACTGCTATTATGATACAAATGTTCTTATGCTTTGGCAAGGGGTCAGAGGCAAGGGGGCAGGGCAAACGCATTCTAATTTACCGGCTATGCAGGCACCCGTCATTCCCGCGAAAGCGGGAATCCAGAGGGTTATGCTCCGGTACAATCAGCTATGGGCAAGGGGTTTGGATTCCCGCTTTCGCGGGAATGACGGTTTATGAGGCCACCTGAAATTAGAATGCGTTGGCCCTGGGGCAAGGGGGTTTATTTACATGGATGCACAGGATAGACAGGATTTTTTGATTGGGAATACCTGGATTTCTGCTTTCGCGGGAATGACGGGAGTTTTGCAATCGTATCGGCAGGGAGTAGCGTTCCATTTCAGTTGGTCTAACTGAATTCAGGACGGGGGTTTGGATTCCCGCCTTCGCGGGAATGACGGGTCGTGGGCAGGCAAACCACCTGATTCGGAACGCTATCAAGGGTGATTGTTTCCGAGAGAGTATGCCTGCCTGCTCCGGGGACGTTTGACAAGAACGGCAGTGGAGTGGATACAATTTCGGGTACGAAATCGACACCAGTGAGGAGAGCATGATCAAGCACTTTGGCAGCCTCTACGCGGGGCACGTGGACCTGGGCGACCTGGGGCTGGAGGCCACCGCGGTCAACGACCGGCGGTTTGACAACGACCGTCTCATCACCATCTTCGACCGGTGCGAGCAGATGGCGAAGCTGATGGACCGGCTGGGGTATCACAGCTTCTGGGGCGCGGAGCACCACTTCCAGCACGAGGGCAACGAGGTCATCCCCAACCTGCTGATGCTGTTCGTGCATCTGGCGAAGATGACCCAGCAGCTCAAGTTCGGCTGCGGCTTCAACATCAACCCCATGTGGCATCCCCTGCGGCTGGCCGAGGACTACGCCACCGCCGACATCCTGACCGACGGGAGGGTCATCTTCGGCGTGGGCCGGGGCTACCACTCGCGGGAGGTGGACACCTTCGGGGTGCCCAGCACCAACAGCGACAACGAGATGAACCGGGAGATATTCGAGGAGCAGGTCGAAGTCATAATGAAGGCGTTCCACGAGGACTCCTTCTCCTACCAGGGCAAGCACTACCAGATTCCGCCGGAAGTACCCTACCGGGGCTATACGCTGAAGGAGCTGACCTTGGTGCCGCGGCCCAAGTACCAGCCGGTCGAAACCTGGCAGCCGATGGTGTCCAGCAGCCAGCGGGCCATGGACTTCATGGCCAAGCACGACATCCAGGGCATCATGGGCGGCGGCGCGGTGACCGGCGGCGCCAACGACGAGGTCATCATGCGCTGGACCGAGACGGTGAACCGCCACGGCCACAACGTGGAGCCGGGCGGACGGCTGGTCATCGGCCTGCCCACGTTCATCGCCGACTCGGAGAAGGACGCCATCGAGCAGGGCCGCAAGTACCTGGAAGAGGACATGAAGATGTTCGCGCCGCTGGGCTTCTTCCGGGCGCTGTCGGAGTCGCAGATCGAGGCGCTGGGCGACCCCCGCCGGGCCCGGGGCGCCGGCCTGCCGACGATGGAGGACATCGTGGAGCAGCAGGCCTGGCTGGTAGGCACCGCCGAGCAGGTCACCGAGAAGATAAAGGCCATCGAGGAGCGCTACCCCGGCCTGGAGCACATGCACGTGGGCTGCAACCGCATGGGCGCCCCGCTGGAGGTGATGCTGGAGCAGTTGCAGCGGTTCGGCGAGGAGGTCATGCCGCACTTCGAGGTGGAGGAGAAGCCGCTGGGGTAGAGGGCGGGTGCAGCGGGACTAGGGGTATAGTATGATGCGGCAATGACAGAGCGACGCCCGAAAATAACATTGCAGCCCAATGTGTTGCGCTGGGCTAGAGAGAGGGCGGGTTTTGACCCCGCCGAACTGGCCGGAAAGTTGCAAGTCAAGCCGGAGCGCGTCCAAGAGTGGGAACGCTCCGGCGAAATCAGTATGGCCCAAGTACGCAAGCTGGCCCAGCGCACCTATACGCCGGAAGGGTATCTCTTCTTGGATACGCCGCCAGACGACAGCCTGCCGATAGCGGATTTTCGCACTATCGGCGACCGTCCGTTAGCCCGCCCCAGCCCTAACCTGCTGGATACGATTTATCAGATGCAGCGACGTCAGGACTGGATGCGAGAGGAGTTGCTGATTGAAGAAGCCGACCCGTTGGAGTTTGTCGGCGCGTTCAATGACAGCACGGACTTCGAAGATGTGGCCGACGGGATGCGGGAAGCGCTTACTCTCGAACCTGACTGGGCTTCGAGTAACTCCACATGGGATGCTGCCCTGCGATTTCTTAGAAACCGCATAGAAGAAGCGGGAGTGTTAATCTTCATCAACGGAATCGTAGGCAACAACACTCACCGGAGACTGGACCCGGACGAATTCCGGGGGTTCGCTCTGATTGACGAATATGCCCCGCTAATTTTCATCAATAACGCTGACTTCACATCTGCGCAGATGTTCACTATAGCACACGAATTGGCCCACATTTTCGTAGGCGCCGAGGGTGTGTCCAACTTTGAAGAGCTGCTACCGTCTGATCACAATACAGAAAGTTTCTGCAACAACATTGCCGCCGAATTTCTCGTTCCCCACGCAGCCTTAGAGGACCTTTGGGAAACTATAGAAAAGGATGAAGAACCATACCGGAAGATAGCAAGGAAGTTTAAGGTTAGCGTCATAGTTGCGGCACGGCGGACGTTTGATCTTGGCTTGATAGACCAGGAAGCGTATTTTGAGTTTTACAACAAGTATCTTGCCGATGAACGCCGCCAAAAAGAGAGCCGAGCCGGGGGAGGCGACTTCTGGAACAATCAGAATGTGAGGTTAGGGCGAAGGTTCAGCGCGGTCGTGGCGCGGGCCGTGAAAGAAGGCCGCTTGCTGCATCGAGAAGCGTACAGGCTCACTGATTTGAAAGGAGACAGCTTCGAGAGTATGCCGGGGAAAATGGGGATACGACTGTGAATGGTCAATCTCAACCATTGTTCTTGCCGGATGCCAATGTATTTATAGCCGCCCACCGCAGTTATTATGCGTTGAACTTGTGCCCCGGCTTTTGGGATTGTCTAATACATCACTTTAATGCCGGGCGGATTTTGAGCATTGATCGGGTACGAGATGAGCTAGTTGGATACGGAGACGCACTATCAGACTGGGTGAGAGACGCCGCCCCACCAGAATTGTTTGTGCCGTCATTGGGAGAGGCTGTAACTGACGCCTATCGAGAAGTGATGCGTTGGGTCTATGCTAACCGCCAATTTACTATCCAAGCCAAGAACGAGTTTTCTCAGGGTGCTGATGGCTGGCTAGTAGCCTACGCCCGGGTGCACAACGTGATACTCGTTACCCTGGAGACACATCATCCGGATGCAAGGAGAAGGGTGCCTTTGCCCAATGTCTGTGAACAGTATGGTGTTCCCCGCGTGAACACCTTTGAGATGCTGAATGAGCTTGACGTCCGCTTCGACTGGCGCGACTCCGGTTGACACCCTGCCCCCGCGATGGCTATATTCCCCATACCATCACCACAGTTTGAGGAGACTGGAAGCTATGATGCAGACTGGACGTGTTCGGGTTGAGGCGGGCAACGTTACCTTCGTTGTCCAGCACGAGCTTTGGGACGGCAACATCCAGGACCACTCGGACCAGGGCGTGGCCATCCTGGTCGAGGTCGGCGACGCCACCGCGTTGCGGTTCAACTGCTTCGACCGCGAGAAGAGCTACATATATGGGCCGGGCGCCAAGGACGTCAAGTTCCGCATGGACGAAACCGTGGACGGCAACCCCATCGGCTGGTCGGTGAAGACGCTGCGAAACAGCATTGGCATCATGCTCACCGAGGCCGGATTCGCCGAGGCCGCAGGCGCCGTTGACATGGCCGCCGTGAACCAGGCGCTGGACGAGGTAGACGAGACCGCGCGCTACAAGTTCGCCGCCGAGCGCAACACCGTGAAGCACAACCGGGGCACCGACGTGTTCGAGGCGGGCAATATCAAGTTCGGGCTGGAGAACCGTCGGCTGGGCTCGGGCGACGGCGGAGTGGCCATCCACGTGCTGGCGGACCTGGCTGGCAACACGGGCCGCGTGTTCACCGAGGAGACGGAGCTGCTGGCCTTCGACTGCTTCTGGGACGGCCCCCACTACCACTATGGCCCGCGCAACAAGAACCACCGCATCTATTGGGACAAGACCCTGGTCCCCGACCCGCTGGGATGGTGCCTGGACCAGTTCAAGGGCAAGAAGCTGAAGGTGATGCTGGAGCGCGCCGGCTACCCCGGCGTGGCCGCCGACCTGGACGATGACGTCATCGCCTCGGTAATCCCGGCCGTCGAGGCCCGCGCCCGCGAGATGGAGGCCGGCGGCATCCCCGCCGAGGTGACGCCCAACCTAGTGCAGTAGGCTTTACAGAACATCGGGGCAACTATGCCAAAACCACCGCCGCAGGGAGTCCTGCGGCGGTTTTTGTTGGTATAGCGGCGCATTTCGTCACTCCGCATTTCACCGCAGAAGTCGTACAACCTTTTTCCAAAATAAGGGTTGACACGGTAGGGATGTTAATGTAAATTGCGCGTCACCAATCGGATTAGCGCACTCAGCCCGGAGGCAGGCACTGTGTACGTTTGCGTGTGCAAGGGAGTGAGGCTTTCCGAGGCCGTCGAGTCGGCCAAGAAACGCGGCTGCTCCCCAGACGCGCTCACGGAGACTTGGGGCTTCGACGACGGCGACGCCTGCGGCCGCTGCCTGAACAATGTGGAGCGCATATCCGAGATGGTCGAGTTGAAGCTGGAAGGTCTGCTGGTAAAAGCGGGATAGAACCGCCCCCCAAGTGGTACAATTGAAGGTGAAGAGGGTTGGGCCGCCGGTGACAGCAGGGCTACGGCTCGCAGTCCGGCGGCTTATCATTTCCCGCAGCAAGGAGTCCTGCCATGAAAGCGAAAGAAGGCGTGGTTGAACGCCTGAACAACATACTCACCATCGAACTGACAGCCATTAACCAATACTTCATCCACGCGGAGATGGCAAACAACTGGGGTTTCCCCGGCGTTGGCAAGCTGTTCCGGGCCAACAGTATGTCGGAGATGGAGGACGCGCAGCACCTCATCCGGCACATCCTCTACCTGGAAGGGCTGCCCAACCTGCAACGGCTGAACCAGGTGCAGGTCGGCGAGTCAATCAGGGAGGACCTGGAGCTGAACCTGGAAGCGGAAAAGAATGCCGTGGATGTGCTGGCCGAGGCCATCACCCACTGCGCGTCGGTGAGTGACTACACCACCCGCAGCGTCCTGGAAGGTATGATCCGCGAGGAAGAGGAGCACATCGACACGCTGGAGACACAGTTGGAGATTATCAATACCATCGGTATTGACCTCTACCTGAACCAGCAGATTCACGGCGACGATTAGCCGTCGGCAGAGACTTGAGGGAACACGAAGCCGGGCCAGCCATTCGCGCTGGCCCGGCCTTTCGTTGGCCGCTTGCCTATTTTCGGGAGACGTGTGCTAACAAATTATGAAGAACAGTATAGACATCACGCTGGCTGAAGATGCAAATGTATTCAACAAGTTTGCTCATGCAGAACCTCTTTCAACTGTGCTATCAAAATGGGGACACCATCCTGAACAGCTTCCCAAACTACATCTCGGTTGATGTCGTAATAGGTATGGACCAGCCTATTTCTCATGCCTATGATGACTTCCCACTCTATCTTGGGGTGACTGGCCTGGAACCCCCGGGTTACGTGAGAAGCGGCTTCGCCAATAATCTCCACAGCCTTGACCAAGGCGTAGAAGAATATCAGGTCGTTGTCTAGGTCAGCTCGAACCCTGTCTTGGGTAAATGATTGGG
Source organism: Dehalococcoidia bacterium (assembly GCA_965204865.1). Lineage (GTDB taxonomy): Bacteria > Chloroflexota > Dehalococcoidia > Lucifugimonadales > UBA3495 > VXOI01. Next base: position 334,475 of record OZ242027.1, read on the forward strand.
ACACTTGAGCTGCTTCCAACATATGGCGCAAGTGGAACGAGTCATCACGCAACAAATTGAACCTCTGCCGCGTCGAGAACCTCGTCGCGATAAAAGTCCCGCAGTTCCGGCAGCGTGCGGAGGTCTACCTTGGGAACCCCAAACAAAGACGCCAACTCGTTCTCTATTTTGACAATGTTCCATCCAACCCGGTGGCCTTCCTCAAATTCCACCAGCAGGAAGAGGTCGACATCCGGGAAATTGCGCTGCACTATTTCCGCGTCATGGGCCGCCAGCCACTTGATGCCGTTGGCGCGACAATACTCGGCCAGCTTCTCTTGGGATACTGGTTTGACAAGGGCCATTGTCTTGCTCCTGCTAAAATGGATAGCGGGCATTGAAACTAATATACAAAAAGACCACCAGATCTTGGTGGTCCACTCAACAGGTCTCGTTTGCTGGTCGGGGCGGCCAGATTTGAACTGGCGACCCCCTGCACCCCATGCAGGTGCCCTACCTGGCTGGGCCACGCCCCGACTCATGCTCAATTGTATCATTACGAAGGCTGGTTTTCTACCCCGGCTCCAACGTCTGCGCGGTCTCGCTGTTGGCGATGATGGCGGGCCAGTCCCAGCGCATGGGGACCATTTCGACCTTGCGCCAGGTCTCGGACTGGTCGTGATAGTGGGGGCTGCCCGGGTGGCCGGAACTGCCTAGGGGAACCACCCACAGGGAGTTGTCCCAGTTGGCGGTGTCGTAGGCGTAGCGGGCCACGGACAGGCTGGTGACTGTCGCGAAAGCGGCGGGCGAGTAGCCGCCTTGCAACGGAGTGTCGCCGTCGCCGCTGTGAGGAATGGCAGGCGGGTCCAGCAGGCCGTCCAGCTCCGGGTGGGCGGCGGAGAGGGTATGCTTCGGCACGGCGCGGTGGAGGCGGCTCCAGGCCCAGCCGTCGGGGTCGTCTCCCAGCCGCCCTTTCAGGTCAGCCGTGCCCTGGGCCAGAGCGCGGGAGATGGCGGCAGGCCAGGTGTCCCCTTCGACAAGCTCAGGGTGACCGGGGGCCAGCAGGGAGCGGTCGTCGTGGCGCAGCATTTCGACCATGCGGGCCTTGAGGCGGTTGCCGAAGGAGCCGAGGCCCCGGTCGGCGGGATGCCAGGCGGCGTCGGCCAGGTCGGGCGGCAGGTTGCGCTCGAAAAGTTCCTTGAGCAGGGCGTCGCGCATGGCGGAGTAGATGGTGGGTTCGACGCGGTGGGCGTCCATCGAGCCGTCCCACGCCAGCAGGCGCTCGCGGGCGATGGCCGACAGCGCGTCCTGCGGCTCAACGCTGGGCAGCATGGCGAGGTAAGCCTGGGCTGGCTGTGAAATCCGCTGCGCGTGCACCTTGGCCATATCGGGAGCCGCTGGCTTGGTCAACGACTTGAGGCCCTGGGTTACGCCCTTCACCCGGAACTCCGGGGTGAAGTCCACGGCGATGTAATGGGGATAGTCGTCGCCCACGGGCCTGTTGTTGGCGGTGGCGATGTATCCCTCGGGCGGGTTGATGGACTTGGGCAGCTCCTCGAAGGGGATGTCGCCCTGCCACTCGTGCTCGCCGGTCCAGCCCGGCACGGGCAGCCAGCCGTTGACGCGGGAGCGGACGGGGATGCGTCCCCGGCAGAAGTAGCCGTAGTTGCCGTCCACGTCGGCGAAGACAAAGTTGTTGCAGGGGTCAACCCAGCCGCGCTGGGATTCCACCAGCTCGTCGGCGTTGCGGGCGCGGAGCATCTTCCAGAGGATGGCGGGCCAGTTGTCTGAACCGGGGTTGTCTGAACTGTGATTTTGGGGATTATCCTGATTGACAGGATTATCCTCGTCTGAATGAGGGTGGATAGTGGCAGTGTATTTGAGGGCCAGGCCCGCGCCCTGTTCGGGGTCGCCGGAGATTATTGGGCCGTGGTTGGTGACTAAGATGCGTATGGATTCCTCGCGTCCGGTATTGCTGCGGATAGTCTCATCGTAGACCTCGGCGTCGCGCCATTCGTCTTTGTAGAGGTACTGCGGGGTGTTGGCGTCGCGGAGCTGCTCGATGTAGAGGTCCTGGTAGTCGGCGGCGGTGTGGGTGACACACCAGCAGACCCAGGGGTTGTGGCCGAAGTGGGGGAAGGCCGGGACACCGGGGAAGGACAGGCCAATGACGTCGAACTCGGGGCAGGCGATGCGGTTCTGGTAGTAGGCGTTGGGGGTGTCGAGGGCGCGGTGGGAATCGCCGGCCACCAGCGGTTTGCCGGTGGCGGTGGATTCGCCGGACACAGCCCAACTGTTGCTGCCGCCGTCCATTTCCGAGAGGTAGTTGAGAGCGGCGGCGCCCTCGGCCAGTTCCTTGAGGCCAGTGTCCAGCGGGCCGGGGGCGGTGGCGCCGGGGGGCAGTATCAGCAGGTGGCCGGGTTCGTAGCCTGGGAAGAGCTTTCCGGCGTTCTCCGGCCCCATGGCCTGCACCATGCGGGCGCGCCAAATCTTGGACTCGAAGACGCCCATCAGGATGTGGCGCACCTTGTATACGACGAGGCTGTGCCATGGCTGCCACGGCTCCGGCGCGATGCCGGCTATGGCGTACTCGGCAGGCAGGGGGTCGGGGCCTTCGATGAAGGCGTTGACTCCGGCGGCGTAGGCGTCGAAGACCATGCGGGTGTGGCTGTCCATGGCGGCGTAGTCGGCCTGGGCGCTGGCGGTGAGGCGGAAGCGGCGCATGAGCTTGTCCTGCTCCAGCGCGCCGTCGCCGACGGCCTCGGCCCAGCGTCCGCTGCCGCGCAGCCGATCGTATTCCATGTGCCAGAGACGGTCCTGGGCGGTGACGAAGCCTTGGGCGAAGAAGGCGTCGCGCTCGTTTTCGGCGCGGACGTAGGGTATGCCGAGATCGTCTCGGTAGACTTCGACCTTGCCTTGTAGACCCTCAAGTTGCAGCGTTCCTGAAAGTTGGGGAATAGCCGCCGCCAGTTCGGCGCTGCCAATCTCGCTTACGCCCACCATGCCGCTCACCTCTTTCGCCCTGCGGCAAGCCCTTCGACTTCGCTCAGGACTAACGGTTTGGGGGATGATAACACAGCCTGGTGTATCGCCCGGCCCGTGCCCATAATCCCGGCAATCCGGTTTCTAGCTGCGCTGAATGACGCCGCAGGCCACCCGCTCACCAGTGTCGGACTCCACTTCTCCATAGGAATCGGGTCTTTCGTGAACCACGACGGCTGCCCCGTCTGCGTCAAAGACCGAATGTCTCTCACCGTCTTGCAGGGTTATGCCGTCGGTGAAGAAATCGGCCCGGGCCGAGCCGTCGGAGGCGGCATAAATGTTGGGAAGATCGCCGCCGTGTCCGCCGGAAGAGGAGTCGCGCAGGCTCCAGTTGGAGTGGGCAAAACCGTGTCTGGTTCCTTCGGGATTAAAGTGGTCGCCGGCAGCCGAGAAGTCCGGCGTGCAGGAGCCAACGGCATGGACGATGAAGGCGTGGCCACCCGGTTCCAGCCCCTTGGCTTCGGCAGCAACCAGAACCCCGGTGGATGTCTGGGTGAACTCCACGGCGCCGATGGATTCTCCGCTCGGCGAAGTCAAGACCGCTGTGGCCTTCAATCCTATCTGTGGTTCGTCGGCCGCGCCGTACCGGACAATCAACAAACCCAACAGGGCTGCAATAACTAACCCGAAAGACACTATGATCACGGTTGAGCGCATTTCCCTGAACACTTGATCACCCCCTTCCGGCTCTCAATTGATACACCATCCAATAGCGGGTGCATATTATTGATACAAAATTGATACTTAGTATTATTTATTCTTGAGACAATCCCAAAACTACAAGGTTACAGTCTCTCCTGTCAATATCGCCGGAAAGGCTGGCAGCCAGTCAAATCCCGCGACACCGCGATTCCCCATTTCCCGCAGATAACCTATAATTGTTTATTGCAATCCGGGGACGTGCCTGGTCGGTGTCTTGGGGCGTCTCGCGTCGAGTTAGGGGTTTTCCAGTGACGATACTTAACATCCGGCTGGCGCCTGACCCGATCCTGTTCAGGAAGGCGCGCAAGGTCGCCAAGATTACCGGGCAGCACAAGAAGCTGGCCTCGGACATGGTGGAGACCATGACTGAGCATAGCGGTGTGGGGCTGGCGGCCAACCAGGTGGGGGTGCTGGAACGCATCTGCGTCGTCCAGACTCCCGACATGGAAGAGGCGATGATCCTGGTCAACCCGGAGATAGTCAAGAAGGAAGGCCAGCGCGAGGTCGAGGAAGGCTGCCTCAGCGTTCCGGGCTACCGGGGCATGGTGATAAGGTCGGAAAAGGTGCAGGCGCGCGCCCTCGACCTGAATTCCAAGCGCTTCAAGGTGGACGCCGAAAACGACCTGCTGGCCCAGGCCCTGGAACACGAGATTGACCACCTGAACGGCATAATGTACATGGACCACCTCGTGGCCCATACTACGCTGTACAAGGTCCAAGAGGAAGAGGAAGGCGAGGAAGAAGCAGAAGAAGGCGGCCACGGGGATGACCATCAACACCACCATCCCACGGAGTCCAGCCATCTCAACCCTGATTTCGACTCTCTGCATCGCAGGCTGCACGCTATGAACCTGGACGAGGGCGGCGCAACCGAACCGGACAAGCCTGCCGTGCCTTAGTGGAATCCTTCCTGACTGCCCTTTCACCCCCATCCTAACCTTCCCCCATCAAGGGAGAAGGGACTTTTGAGTATGGAATCCGTCATTGACCGGCTGACCTCTTTCTTTGCCGTCCGCAAGCTGGACGCCTACCTGGTGGGTGGTGTGGTGCGCGACCGGCTGCTGGGGCGTCCGTCCGAAAAGGACGTTGACCTGGCGGTGGCCGGAGACGCCGTAGCCGTCGCGCAGGAACTGGCGGCGGAACTGGGCGGCTCGCTGGCGCCCCTGAGCGTACCGCGCGGGATGATGCGAGTGGTGTTGGCCAACCCCGGCGGCAGTGACCGGGAGCCGGGGCTGACCATCGACCTTACCGGCTTCTCCGGGAGCATCGAAAAAGACCTGGCCCGGCGCGACTTTTCCATCAACGCCATGGCCGTGGCTCTGCCGCTCCTTCGACAAGCTCAGGATGAGGGCGGCTGGAATTTCGGCGATGCGGTGATTGACCCCCACGGCGGGCGCGGCGACCTGATGCGGAAGGCGGTGCGCGCGCTGGGGCCTGACGTGTTCAAGGATGACCCAGGGCGCCTGCTGCGGGCGGTGCGGCTGGCCGGGGAACTGGGGCTTCGCATCGAGCCGGATACGGTGCGGCTGCTGATGGCCAACTCTCACCTGCTGCCCCAAGTGGCGCCGGACCGGGTGCGCGAGGAGTTCCTGCGGTTGCTGGCTCTCAACGGAGCCAGGGGGCGTATCGAGACTCTGGATTACCTGGGGATGCTCAAGCACATCATCCCGGAGCTGATGGAGGCCAAGGGCGTCGAGCAGCCGAGAATGCACTACTGGGACGTGTGGGGCCACTCGCTGCACACCGTGGAGGCCGCCGAGGGAGTGACCGGGGGGCACCAGAACTCGCCGGTGTTTTCCTGCGTGCCGTGGACGCCGGAGAGCGAGGCCTATTTCGCCGAGACGGTGAGCGACGGTCACACCCGCCGCACCGTGCTAAAGCTGGCCGCCCTGTTCCACGACATCGCCAAGCCCCGGACCAAGACGCTGGAGCCAGACGGGCGCACCCGCTTCTTCGGCCACTCGGAGAAGGGCGCGGTGGTGGCCGAAGAACGGCTGCGGCAGTTGCGGCTCAGCTCCCGGGGGGTGTCCATGGTGTCCAAGATGGTGGAGCATCACCTGCGCCCTACCGGGATGTCCCCCGCGTCAGACGGAAACCGGGGCGAATGGCCCACCAACCGGGCCATCTACCGCTACTTCCGGGACGTGGGCGACGTGGCCCTGGATACGCTCTACCTGTGCATGGCCGATTATTTGGGCGCAAAAGGCCCCGAATTGGCGCACCCGGAATGGCTGAATCATGCTAGAATGATTAGCCACGTGCTTTATGTCGGCTCGCAGGAGCCGGTATCCATTTCCGCGCCGCGCTTGGTCAATGGACACGACTTGATGTCGCATTTCGGATTGTCTCCCGGCCCGCACATCGGCTCCCTGCTGGCAACAATCGAAGAGGCGCGCGCGGCAGGCGAAATCGAGACTCAGGAGCAGGCCCTGGAATTGGCGGCTGTGATGCTGAAGAACCGGGATACTTCCGGCTTGGATATTCACGACGGCTATCGGGACGATGACTCCCGGCCCAGTTCCGTTTAAGTTATGCGATCCCGAAGCGTCCGACTCACATTCGTAATCGTCCTCATCCTCGGCCTGGCCTTGGCGGCCCTGGGCTTCCGGGCCATCAACATTGACATACCCGGCCTGCCAGCCCTGGAGCGTGCCGGGGCCGGGCCCTTGGGCTTGAAGCTGGGCCTGGACCTCAGCGGCGGCGGGCACCTGGTCTACCAGGCCGACACCGGCTCCCGCTTCGACGTGACCCTGCTGGAGCCGGCCGATCTGGAGGCCATCTCCGTAGCGGTGGAAGGGTTCCGCTTCGGCGAGGACGAGCTGGCCCTGGAGGACTACCAGGTATTCCCCCGCGACGTGGGCCTGGTCCAGCGGGAAGTGCCGCCCGTTCCGGCACCCGAGGAACCGGAAGCCGCGGAGGGGGAAGCGCCCCCGGCAGACAGCGAAGCGCCGGAAGGCGGTGAAGGAGAAGGCCAAGAGGAAGAAGCGCCGCCCGAACCGGAGTTCATCACCGTTCCGGTGGCCAGCATCTTCCAGATACGGACGCCGTTGATGGCTACCGACGACCCCCGCCGTACCGGGCTGCGGGATTCCATTGAGGAGGCGCTGGGGCAGGTCAGCCTGTTCCAGGTCACCGACATCGAGAATCCCACCCTCGACCAGATGGAGGGGGTGCTGAAAAACATCACCGCCCGCGTCAACCGCTTCGGCACCGAAGAGCCGATTATCCAGATATTCGGTGAAGACCGGATAATCATCCAGCTCCCCGGCGCCAGCGGCTCCACTACCGACTTGGTCTTCACAGACCCGGTGGACATTGCGACCCAAGCCGGGCTGTCCGGCGCGCTGACCGGCGCAGGATACCGGGACGTGAAGGTTGAGCGGGTGGACGACCGCACCTTCCGCATCCTGTCAGGCACCGTCGACGCCGAGACGGAGTCCGCCGCCAACGCCGCCGTATCCGAGGCTGTCGCTCCCGTACAGTCTTTCACCGTAAACAGCGCCATTGACGAGGCCAAGGCCCTCATCGGTCAGACCGCGCTGCTGGAGTTCAAGGAGCGCACCTGCGAAACCCTTGTCTGCGCCAACTACACCGACGCCGACCTGGGTCTGACCGGCGACGACCTGGAACGGGCCGAAGCCGCCGCCGACCCGGTGGGCGTGGGCTGGGTGGTCAACCTCCAGTTCGACGGGCGCGGCTCGGAGATTTTCTCCGACCTGACCCGCCGCATCGCCGGGGTGGAAACCAAGCGCATCGCCGTGTTCATGGACGACCGGGAAATCATCGCTCCGGTCTCCCGCGCCTGGATCCGCGACGGCAATACCCAGATAAGCGGCGACTTCACCCGCGAGGAAGCCAGGACGCTGGCGATTCAGCTGGAATCGGGCCGCTTGCAGGTGCCGCTGAAGCTGATCCAGGAGAGTGACGTTGACGCCCTTCTGGGGGCCGAGTCGCTGCGCAACAGCCTGCTGGCCGGGCTGGTGGGCTTGGGGCTGGTGCTGGTCTTTATGATTGCCTACTACCGCATGGCCGGGGTGGTGGCCGCCTGCGCCCTGGTGTTCTACGCCGTGATGGTGCTGGCGGTGTTCAAGCTGATTCCCATAACCCTGGAGCTGGCCCACATCGGAGGCTTCATCCTGTCGGTCGGTATGGCGGTGGACGCCAACATACTCATCTTCGAGCGCATGAAGGAAGAAGTACGAATCGGGCGGACGCTGGCGTCTTCCATGGAGGTGGGGTTCAGCCGGGCCTGGCCTGCGATACGCGACTCCAACATCTCGACGATGATCACCTGCCTGGTGTTGCTGTGGTTCGGCGACCGCTTAGGCGGCGGGCTGGTCACTGGCGTCGCCATCAGCCTGTTCATCGGCGTGGCGGCCAGTATGTTCACCGCGGTGGTGGTGAGCCGCAACCTGCTGCAACTGCTGGCCTTCGCCGGATTCGGACACCGGATTAACCTGTTCACCCCTGAGTCGGCCCCTTCGACAGGCTCAGGACGAGCGACCCAAAGCGCGGGAGGGGGACGGTAGTGCTGGACATCGTTGGCAAGAGGGCTTGGTACTTCCTGTTCTCCGCCCTGATAATAATAGCGGGCATCGTCTCGATGCTGCTCCCGCCCGGCTGGGTGACCCTGGATTCCGGGCTGCGCCCCGGTATTGACTTCACCAGCGGGTCGGTGCTGAACGTCACCTTCATCCGGGAGGGCGTAGACGAAGCGGCCATACAGGAGCGGATGACCGCGCTGGGCCACCCGGAGGCGTTGGTGCAGAAGGTGGGGGCCAACAACTACTTCATCCGCACCGCCGTGCTGGAAGAGGCCGTAGGCGACGGGCTGTCGGAGCGCGAAACAATAGAGCGCGATCTGGAAGAGCACTTGGGGCTGGATAAAGAACGGGTGGAGTTCGAGAGCGTGTCGCCCATCGTGGCGGCGGAAACCGTCCGCATCGCCTTCTACGCCCTGGCCGCCGCGTCGGTATTCATCCTGCTCTATGTCTGGTACGCCTTCCGCCGGGTGCCCAAAGCCTATCGCTATGGCGTCAGCGCTGTGCTGGCCCTGGTGCATGACATACTGATCATCCTTGGAGTGTTCTCCATCCTGGGGCGGGTCATCGGGTTCGAGGTCAACTCGATGTTCGTCGTCGGCCTGCTGATAGTCGCCGGTTATAGCGTCAACGACACCATCGTGGTCTTCGACCGCATCCGCGAGAACGTGGTGCGCCACCCCGACCGGGACCTGGGCGGGCTGGTGAACCTGAGCATCATGGAGAGCATGGGCCGCTCGCTGAACACCAGCCTGACCACGCTGTTCGTGCTGATTGCCATGCTGCTTATCGGCGGCCCCAGCATCCGCGAGCTGTTGCTGTGCCTGGCCATCGGCGCGGTGGCAGGGACATACAGCAGCATCTTCATAGCCAGCCAGTTCCTGGTGATGTGGGACCGGGGCGAGATTCGCCGCTTCGGTCGCTCCGCCGCCACCGCCCCGTCGGCGCTGTTCAACCTGTTTGGCAAGTAGCCCCGGCCGTTCCCTCCCGGCAAGGATGATATAATTGAGCCGGGTCGGTGACGACAGCTACCGCGAATCTATTTGGGGCATAGACCCGAAAGACCGTCCGTGGTTTCAACTGCTCACCCTGATAGGCGGCATAGCCGGTTCCGTCATACTGACGTGGTTGGAGCTTGATTCCCTCTCCGGCGGTGGCGCGCCGAGCGAAGTTGCAAGAAACATAGTTCTGGGCATTGGCGCGAGTTTCGTTGCATCCGGCTTCATTGCTTGGGGATTGTTGCAAGCCAAGGAGATGACAATGTATATCGCGGACTGGTTTAGAGCTGTTGCCGAAAAGCGTCAGCAAAGACGGAGTGAAGAGGCCTACCTACGGGGCTATGAGGACGCTCAGCAAGGCAAGCCGCCGCGTCCACCGGGCTCTCAACGGATAGGGTCTCAAAAACCGCCGGATGCAGAGAACACCAACGGCACGGATGGAACCAATGTCGGAAATGGCTAGCTGGATTAGAGAGGCTACTGAAAGGCGCCAAGAAAGGTGGCGTGAGGAAAGCAGACGGCGGGGTATCGAGGAAGGTCGGAGGCAGGGACGGCTAGAAGCTCTCTGGGAGATTTACGGCGCGGACTATTTGGATTCCCAGGAGAGGGTATCGAATCGCTTCACTCCCCTGATAAGAATGACTAACTGCTAGGAGCCAGCGCCACCCGCCCCAGCACAGTGCGAGACTCCACCAATTCATAGGCCCGGCCTACCTCCTCCAGCGGCATCACCTCCTGCAACACCGGCGTCAGCTTCCCCTCCGCAGTCAGCGCGATGGCCTGCTCCAGCGCCCCTCGCGATACTCCTGAAACCCCTGTAATGCGGGCGTCGCGAAACACGATTTCCGGGATGACGCCCCTCAAACTGCCCTCGCCGCCCACTTCTCCCAGCAGCGCGAGCCGCCCGTATTGGGCCAGGGATCGTACCGATGAACGGAGGGTTGCGGCGCCCACGGTGTCAATCACTGTATCGGCCCCTTCGTCGGCGGTAAGGGCCATCACTATCTCGGCGAAGTCCAGCTCGCCCGCTTCTATGACCTCATCGGCCCCGTAATCTGCCAAAGCCTGGGCTTTCCGGGGGGACGACGTGACCGCCAGGGTGCGCGCTCCGAAGGCTGTTGCGAGCTGCACGGCGTGAACGCCCAGCCCGCCGCCTGCGCCGGTGACCACGACCGTCTCGCCAGCAGACACCTCGACCGCCAACAGCGCCTGAAGCGCCACGCCAGCGGGGCAGGCCAGCAGGGATGCAGAAGTCAGGTCCAGCGTGTCGGGCAGCCGCATCAGGGCGTGCTGGGAAACCGTAACGTACTCGGCAAACCCGCCGTTGCGCCCGTGGCCGATGCCCTCGCCATTGCGGCAGCGGTGCTGGCGCCCTGCGTTGCAGCGGTCACAGTGGCCGCAGGCGTTGGTCAGCAACGACACCACGCGGTCGCCGGAGCGTATTCGGTCTACTTCGGAGCCCACCTCTTCCACAACGCCGGCGATTTCGTGTCCCAGCACCACGCCCGGACGGACGCCACGGCGCAGCGTGCCGGACATCACCAGCCGGTCGTGGTGACAGAATCCGCAGGCGGCCACCCGCACCAGCGCCTCGCCCGGGCCTGGGCGCGGCACGGGCAGATCGGCCACCGACAGGCGGGGCGGCCTACCGGGGCTTTCCAACATCAGCGCGCGCATTGCTCGCCATTGTATGCTGACAGCCGTGCATCGCCAACGGCCTGTCCCATATAATCGGCCTAATGGCTGAATCGCATACTTTCGCTTGAGGGACTGAAATTGAAGATAGGGGCGCACGTATCGACATCGGGCGGCATCAGCAAGGCGGTGGGTCGCGGGCAGGAAATCGGGTGCGAGGCGTTGCAGATCTTCGGCTCATCGCCCCAGTCTTGGGCTTTCCGCGAGGTTCCCGACGCGGAGGTTGAGGCTTTCCGGCAAGGTCTTGCAGACGCGGGTATGGGGCCGGTATTTCTGCACGCCATCTACCTGGTCAACCTCGGCTCCGGCAAGCCGGACGTGGTGGAGAAGGGGGTCAAGTCGCTGTCCGACCACCTGAAGCTGGCGGGGCGCCTGGGGGCAGACGGGCTTATCTTCCACCCAGGCAGTCATGGCGGGGCCGGCTTCGAGGCCGTGCTGCCGCAGGTAGCTGGATCCATCCGCCGCGCACTGGACGGCGCGCCCGACGGCCCCTGCCTGGCGGTGGAGAACATGGCGGGCATGGGCAAGCACATCGGCGCCCGATTCGAGGAACTGGGGGCGATACTCGACGCGGTGGACGACCAGAGGCTCAAGGTCTGCCTCGATACGCAGCACAGCTTCGCCGCCGGGTATGACCTGACCACCGGCGAAGGCATCGAGGATATGCTGGCGCAACTGGACGCAGGGCCCGGCTCGGCCAACGTGGTCGCCATCCACGCCAATGACTCCAAGCGCGTCTGCGGCTCGGGGGTGGACCGCCACGACAACATCGGCGAGGGGTTCATCGGCGAGGACGGATTCGCCGTGTTCATGGGGCATCCGGCCTTCCGCGATGTTCCCTTCCTGCTGGAAGTTCCCGGCTTTGAGGGCAATGGCCCGGACCAGCGCAATGTTGACATCCTGAAAGCCATTCGCAGCCGGGTGGGCGCGCCCCAGTGATACAGATGACCTACCGCGAGTTCGTGCGCCACGTGCGCCGGGCCTACGCCCAGTTGCCGGAGAATGTGCTGGGGCGGCTGGAGAACGTGGACATCGTGGTGGAGGAATGGCCCGGCCCCGACGAAGCGGACCTTCTGGAGGAACACGACACCCTCTTCGGCCTCTACCAGGGTTGGCCTCTGACGGAGCGCGACGGCATCGGCCCGCCGCTTCCCGACCGCATCGTCATTTACCGGCAGCCCATACTGCGCGCTTGCGAAACCCGCGCTGACGCCGCCCGCGAAATCCGCGTGACCCTGTGGCACGAGATAGGCCACTACTTGGGGATGAGCGAGGCGGACCTGCACCGGCTGGGCTACGGCTGATGAATTTACATGGATGAACAGGATGGGATATTGGGAAGGGCGGACAAGGTAGTGGGGTGGGTGTTGGGGACGGCGCTAGGACTGGGCCTGTTTCCGGTGGCCCCGGCTACGCTGGCCAGCCTGGCGGCATTGTTGGCCTATTACCCGCTACCCTTCGACGGCGATTCCCCGGCTTTCTTCGCCCTGATTGCCGCGTCGTTGGTCGTAGGCCCTTGGGCTTGCGGCAGTCTGATAAGCTCCGGCGACCCGGACCCCAAGCGGGCGGTGTGGGACGAAGTGGCCGGGATGTGGCTGACCTGCCTGTTTTTGCCCAAGACGCTGCCCTGGCTGGCCGCCGCCTTCGTGGTGTTCCGGGCGATGGACGTGCTCAAGCCCTGGCCCATCAGAAGCTACGAGCGGCTGCCGGGTGGCTGGGGCATCATGGCCGACGATGTGGCCGCGGGAGTCATCGGCGCGTGCCTACTGAACTTGGCGTACCGGCTGGCGTGGTAGAATGAATCGTGGCTTACTGACGCACAGGGTGAATATGTGCCCTCGTATTTTTGGAACGAAGAGAAGAATCAGCAACTGATTCGAGACAGGGGCATATCGTTTCAGGAAATAGTGTCCCATTTGAACAGTGACGATTTGCTGGCTATCCTCGTCCATCGCAATCAGGAACGATACCCTGGGCAGCGGATTTTCATCGTCAGAATTGGGGATTACGCCTACGAGGTTCCGTTTCTGGAGTCTGGCGGCGTATTTTTCCTGAAGACGGTCTTCCCCAGCCGCAAGGCTACCAGAGATTATTTACGGAGAAGAAGCGGCGATGTCTGACGTTAAAGATGAATACGAAACCGAGGCCGAGATGGAGGCGATGGGCCTTGATGAGGAAGAGAAGGAACTTCTGCACTCCTTTAACTGCGGTGAATGGAAGTCAGTGCCGTTGACTGATGAGAAGCGGCGGGAGTATGAGGAAGCGGCCCGAAATACCCTAGACATTTTGAGCAAGCACCATGACGTAACCATCACCATATCCGGTAGGGACTTGATTGGCCTCCAGGGAAAAGCGTTTGAGCAGGGGATACACTACAAGACACTGATAACTACCGTTCTGCACCAGTACTCCACCGGCAAGCTGGTGGAGCGGAACACGGGGGCATAGTGTCCAGAGCGGGGCTGCTCCGCGTTTGCCCCGTTTTCTGAAGGCGTGCTATACTTTCGTGGTTACGCAATTCGCCGTTTGGCAGGGCGGGCCGAGGACGGGCCGCCTATCTCTGGCATAGCCAGTAAGGGATTGAAGGGGTATAGGATGGTTGAGTCTCAGGAACAGCCCATACAGGAAGTAGTAACGGAAAGCGCGCCGGTGGAAGCACCCGCGCCTGCGGCAGAAACGCCAGCCGAGGCGGTGTCTGCCCCTGAGTCGGCGGCCCCGGCAGTGGCAGTAGCCGAGCCGCCTGCGGCTCCGGCTCCCGAAGCCACGCCGGCCGCCGAGAGCGCCGTCGCCGTCGAGGAACGGCCGACTGAACGGCCGCCCCGGCCCGCGCCGGAACGGCCCCCGCAGCCCACGGGCCGGGAGCCCATCAACATGAAGGCGCTGCTGGAGGCGGGAGTGCACTTCGGGCACCAGACCCGCCGCTGGAACCCCACTATGAAGCGCTACATCTTCACCCAGCGCAACGGCATCCACATCATTGACCTGCAACAGACGCTGGGCATGATCAACGACGCCTACAAGGATATGGTGGAGCTGGTCGCGGGCGGCGGCAAGGTGCTGTTCGTCGGCACCAAGCGTCAGGCCCAGGAAGTCATCCAGAGCGAGGCTGACCGCTGCGGAATGTGGTACGTCAACCAGCGCTGGCTGGGCGGCACGCTGACCAACTTCCAGACCATCCGCACCCGTATCAACTATATGCTGGAGTTGCAGCAGAAGCGCGAGCAGGGCTACTTCCGCCTGCTGCCCAAGAAAGAGGGCGTCAAGATGCGGGACACCCTCAACCGGCTGGAAAAGTACTTCACCGGCATGAGGGATATGACCACCCTGCCCCAGGCCATCTTCGTCATCGACATCGGGCGGGAAAACATCTGCGTCGCCGAGGCGCGACGGCTGGGCATTGACGTGTTCGCCATCGTGGACTCGGACTGCAACCCCGACCTGGTGGACCACATCATCCCCGGCAACGACGACGCCGTCCGCTCCATTCGCCTGGTCACCAACCGGATGGCCTCGGCGGTCCTGGAAGGGCTGGCCCAGCGGGAGGCCGCGCTCCAGGCCGAGATGGAGGAGATGCAATCTCTGTCCGGCGAGGAACCGGAAACCTTGTCGGAGCGCGAGGACGCAGCCCTGACGGATGCGGTGACGCTGGACCTGGATACCCTGGCGGAGCTGGCCGCCGGGATGGGCGCCCGGGTGGCTGGGGGGGCTGACGACGGTGGCGAGGGCGAGTAGCCCGGGGGCAGGGCGATATGAGCACACCGCTGCCTGAGCCGGGTGAGCTAGGCGTCGAGGGCCACGCCCAGATGAGCCGCCTTTTCTTGGAACACGCCGGAGTCTATCTAGGCCAGGGCGATCGCATACAGGCGTCGGAAAAGGTTTGGGGCGCCGCCGCTCACGCCCTGAAAGCCATTGGCGAACAGCGGGGCTGGATTCACGGCAATCATTCCAACATCTATGACATCGGAGGGCAGCTCGGCCGGGAGTTTGGACAGGAAACGCAGTTCTTGGGGTATCTGTCCCAAGCGCAAGCCATGCACAACAACTTTTACGAGAACATCCGGGACATTCCGGCCATTCGGGCGGCCTTGTCCGCTGTCGCGGAGTTCGTGGACGAACTGGACGTAATCAGGAACTCGCCGCCCCGTCCCTATACGATAGAGGATGAGGAGGACCGTGGCCGGCTGGGGCGTCTGCTAGGGCTGCGGCGAGGGGAACGGCCCCCGATAGGCGATCATTCTCCAGTGGGGTATAGCCAGACGCACTAGGGCAAACATATCGGCTCTTTTTGCTCTCGGTTTAAAAATAGAACAAAGCGCTAACTGCGAGGGGCTGACGTGGAAACTGCGTTGCTGGGGATGATGGGGGCACTACTGGCGATGATGACTGGGATGCTGGCGATGATGGCAGGGATGTTTCTGAAAATGGTGGACCTGTCTGCCCGCATTGGCCGCGTTGAGGCTATGTTGGAAATATGGCTAAGATATACCCACGACCAGAACACCGGCCAGCCAGTGGCGGCTATGCCCGCAGAGGCGGATTAGCCTATTCTCCTATCGGTACCAGTCAAACACATAGAGTTTAAACAAATCACCCCCATCCTAACCCTCCCCTGAGGGGGAGGGAATTTTAGGAAAGGAGTAGGCAGTTGGTAACCACGGCACTGATTCGCACCCTGCGCGACCAGACCGGTGCAGGGATTATGGACTGCAAGCAGGCCCTGGAAGGAACGGGCGGCGACCTGGAAAAGGCGGCGGAGGCGTTGCGGGCCAAGGGCCTGGCCGGCGTCGCCAAGCGGGTGGGCCGCGCCACCAACGAGGGCGTTATCGAAGCCTACGTGCATACCGGCGGGCGCGTCGGGTCTATCGTGGAACTGGGCTGTGAGAGCGACTTCGTAGCCCGCACCGACGAGTTCAAGCAGATGGCCCACGACATCGCCATGCAGGTCGCTGCCATGTCGCCGGTGTACCTTTCCAGCGAAGACATCGAAGAGGGCGACGAGCGGCCCGCGGCCCAGGTGGCCCTGCTGTCCCAGCCGTTCATCAAGAACGGCTCCTCGTCGGTGGGTGAGCTGGTGCAGGAACTGGCGGCCCGGATGGGCGAGAACGTGCGGGTGATTCGCTTCCAGCGCCTGGCGGTGGGCGAGTAGCTTCCCCGGATATGGCAGAACCTCCGTACCAGCCTCCCAGCCGGGCCTTTTATCGCCGGGCGTTGCTCAAAATGAGCGGCGAGTCCCTGAAGGGCTCGTCCGGTTCGGGTATTGACGCCGATGCGGTCCAGTACCTGGCCGCCCAGGTTGGCGAGGCTCACGCGCTGGGCGTGGAGTTGGCGATAGTCATCGGCGGGGGCAACATCTGGAGAGGGGAAGCCGCCGAGAAGCGGGGTATGGAGCGGGCCACCGCGGATTACGCCGGTATGCTGGCCACCGTCATCAACGCCCTGGCCCTACAGGACGCGCTGGAAAAGCGAGGGGTGGACACCCGGACCCAGAGCGCGCTCCAGATGCAGGCCGTGGCGGAGCCCTACATCCGCCGCCGCGCCGTCCGTCACATGGAAAAGGGGCGCGTCGTTATTTTCGCCGCCGGCACCGGCAACCCCTATATGTCCACCGACACCGCTGCGGCATTGCGGGCTCTGGAAATAGAAGCCGATGTGTTGCTGATGGCAAAGTTCAATGTTGACGGTGTTTACGACGACGACCCGCACAAGAACCCGGAAGCCGTCAGGTTCGACACCCTGGACTACACCGAGGCGCTGGAGCGGGAACTGGCCGTGATGGACTCCACGGCGTTGACCCTTTGCCGGGAAAACAGAATGCCCATCGTTGTCTTTGATATGTTTAAGCCGGGCAACGTGGGATGTATACTCTCCGGTGATAAGATTGGAACGACCATAGGCGGGAGGAACTGATTATGCCAGAGAAGGACGGTGATACGGAGTTAACTCCGGAAGACGTACTGGAAGACGTTAGCTACCGGATGGATCGCACCATTGACGCCTTCAAGCGGGAGTTGACCCAGTTGCGGACCGGCAGGGCTGCTCCTGCGCTGATTGAAGACCTTTCCATAGACTACTACGGCTCGGCTACGCCCCTGAAACAGATTGCCTCGATTTCCGCTCCGGACGCCCGCGCCATTATGGTGCAGCCCTGGGACAAGGGCGCGCTGCGGGAGATAGAGCGGAGCCTGCAACGCTCGGAGATGGGTTTCAACCCGTCCAACGACGGCAACGTTATCACCGTGCCCATTCCCCCCCTGACCAACGAGCGGCGGCAGGAGATGGTGAAGCTGCTGCGCCGGAAGGCGGAAGACGGCAAGGTTTCGGTGCGCAACGTGCGCCGGGACGGGCTGGAGACGCTGCGGAAGCTGGAACGTGACAAGGCCATCTCGCAAGACCAGAACCGCCGGGCCCAAGAGCAGCTTCAGAGGGTCACCGACGGCCACACCAAGCTGATAGACGAGACCGCGTCCGCCAAAGAGGCGGAGATACTCCAGGTCTAGCCTGCTCCTGTGACTGGGGCGCTAGGGTCACACCCCCACCCTAACCCTCCCCCTCAGGGGGAGGGGACTTGTCAGGTGCCGCTCGAGAGGGAAAGGCGCCTTAGCTTTGGCGGTTCGGCCCCCCGGCATGTCGCCTTCATCATGGACGGCAACGGGCGCTGGGCTGTGGAGCGGGGACTGCCGCGCCTGGAAGGCCACCGCAAGGGCGTCGAGCGCATCCACATGGTGCTGGAAACCCTGGGTGCCCTCGGAGTTGAGTACGTGACCATCTATGCCTTCTCCACCGAAAACTGGGGGCGGCCCCAGGATGAGGTGGAGGGCCTGATGGAAATTTTTTCCTCCGCCGTCGAAGAGCAGACCCGCGACCTGCACGAGCGCAACGTGCGCATCGTCCACTTGGGCAAGACCGCCAACCTAGACCCCGAAGTGCGCTGCGCCGTGGAGAACGCGCAGAGGCTCACCGCTGCCAACACCGGGATTACCCTCAACGTGGCCTTCGACTACGGCGGGCGCGACGAGATATTGCGCGCGGTGCGGCGCATCATCCGCGACGGCCTGGACCCTGACGGTCTGGACGAAGAGACCTTCCGCCGCTACCTGTTCACCGCCCACTGCCCCGACCCCGACCTGATTATCCGCACGGCCGGCGAGCAGCGCATCAGCAACTTCCTGCTGTGGCAGTCGGCCTACAGCGAGTATTACCACACCCCCACCCTGTGGCCCGACCTTCAGCCCGCCGAGCTGGAGCAGGCCCTGGAAGCCTACCGCGCCCGTCAGCGACGCTACGGCAAGGTGGCCGGCGCCGGAGCCTAGCCTTGCGCTTGCGGCTGGTTACGGGGGTGACCGGCGCCGCCGTAGTGGTGGGAGCGATATGGCTGGGCGCTCCCTGGCTGACGCTGCTGGCCCTGCTGGGCGGCGGACTGGCTGTCCGCGAAGCCTATCGCCTGACTCCCCCCGGCGTGGGCCGTATGCCCGTCGTCCTCGGCGTGACTGCGGTGGTTGCGCTGCTGCTCCCCGCAGAGACGGCGTCAGGACGGGACTTCCACCTAGCCTCCGGGCTTGTGCTGGCGGCGTGGGCCTTTGCCGCCCTCCTGTGGTTCATAGCCTGTTACAGGGGAGGGCAGGCTGCGCCGGATGACCCGTCCTTCGACAAGCTCAGGACTAGCGGTGATGGAGGCGAGGCAGAAACGGATAGGCCCGGAGTGAACGGAGAGCTGGATGAGGGGGGGCTGTACGAAGACCTGGACGAGTTCGAGCCGAGCGAAGAACCCGATGAGGATGATAGCGCAGGGTGGGGCGCACGCCCGTGGTTGGGCTTCCTGTTCCTGCTGCTGGGGCCGGTGTATGTCGGGTTCCTGCTGGGCCACGGGTTGGCGATGCGCGACCTGACCGGCGGCGACGGGGACTTGGGCCGGGCCTGGCTGTTGTTCACGCTGCTGGTGGTCTTTGCCTGCGACACGGGGGCTTTTGCCGTGGGGCGATTGGTGGGACGCCACCCGATGGCCCCGCGCCTCAGTCCCAACAAGACCTGGGAGGGAGCAGCCGGCGGGTTCGCCGTCTCCGTCGGGGCCGCGCTGCTGGTGGGAGTGGTGTTCGACCTGACGGTTCCGCTCTGGCAGCAGGCGCTGATTGGCGCAGTGGCCAGCGTGGCGGCGCAGGCTGGCGACTTGACAGAATCTGCCCTGAAACGCGCAGCCAATGTGAAGGATTCTGGTAGTATAATGCCCGGACACGGCGGCATTCTGGACCGGATGGACAGCATACTCTTCGCCCTACCCGCCGTTTTCTATATGTTATTGGCAGTGGGGTTGCGGCTATGAGAAGGATTGTGGTTCTAGGCTCCACCGGCTCCATCGGGCGCCAGACGTTGGACATCGTCCGGGCCTTTCCCGACGAGTTCGAGGTTGTGGGCCTGTCGGCTGGCCGCAACACCGAGCTGTTGAAGCAGCAGGTGCAGGAATTCAGTCCGCGCCACGTCTGGAGCGCAACCGCCGGGCCCGGCGATTTCCCCACCGCATCCTTCACGCCCATGGAGCAGATGGTCGCCCTGAACCGGGTGGACCAGGTCATGGTGGCCCTGATGGGCAGCGTCGGCCTCACGCCTACCCTGACCGCTCTGGCGGCGGGCAAGTCGGTGGCCCTGTCCAACAAGGAACCCATCGTGATGGCCGGCAAGCTGATAAAGGAGTACGAAGCCAGTTACGGCGGACGGGTGCTGCCGGTGGACAGCGAGCCCAGCGCCATCTGGCAGTGCCTCCAGGGAGAGGACAACGAAATCCTGCGTCTGCTGATTACCGCGTCGGGCGGCCCCTTCCGCACCACCCCGCTGGAGGAAATGGAGAACGTCACCGTGGAGCAGGCATTGCGGCACCCCACATGGCGGATGGGGCAGAAGATAACCATAGACTCGGCTACCCTGATGAACAAGGCTTTCGAGGTAATCGAGTCCCACTGGCTGTTCGGCGTTCCGTGGGAGCGTATCGAGGTGGTGGTGCATCCGCAGAGCACCATACACTCGATGGTGGAGTTCGCCGACGGCTCGGTCAAGGCGCAGATGGGGCCGCCCGATATGCGCCTGCCCATCCAGTACGCCCTGTTCTACCCTCAGCGGCTGCCCAACGCGATGATCCCGCGCCTGGACACCACCAAGTCGCACTCCCTGAACTTCGATCCGCTGGAACCGGCCCGCTATCCCTGCTTCTCACTGGCCATCGAAGCTGGCAGGAAGGGCGGCACCTATCCCGCTGCCCTCAGCGCCGCCGACGAAGTGGCGGTGCAGGCGTTCCTAGACGGCAAAATCAGCTACGGCGGCATTCACCGGCTGGTGGAGCAGATTCTTTCGGAACACGAACCGCTGCCCGGAGAGGACGTGGGCGAGGTGCTGGAAGCCGACGCCTGGGCCTCGGCGCGCGCCGTGGAGCTGGCCGGGGGGTAATTTACATGGATGTACAGGATGAGAGGGTTTTGATTGGCGGCGGAGTAGCATGGCGACAGAATTCACGGCGATAGACCTCGAAACCGCCAACCCCGACGCTTTTTCCATATGCCAGATAGGCATTGCCCGTTACCGCGACGGCGAGCTGGCCGAGGAATGGATGTCCTACATCGACCCGCAGGGCGGTTTCAACCGTGACAACATCGCTGTCCACGGCATCACCGCAGCGGCGGTGCGCGGCTGGCCCACGCTGCCCGATGTGGCCGGGCGTCTCCACGAAATGCTGGACGGCAGAATCGTCGTCAGCCACAGCCAGTTTGACCGGGTGGCCCTGGAGCAGGCTTTCGACCGCCACGAAATCCCCCGCCTGAGCTGCGCTTGGCTGGACTCCACGCTGATAGCGCGCCGGGCCTGGAAGGGCTTCGCCAAGCGCGGCTACGGGCTGGAGAACCTGTGCCGCATCCTGGGCTACCGCTACCAGCGCCATGACGCGCTGGGCGACGCCAAGGCCGCCGGAGTGGTGGTGCTGGCGGCCATCGAGCAGACCGGCATCGGGCTGAACCGCTGGCTCCGGCAGGTGGAGCTGCCTATAGACGAAGGCCCTCGGTTGCCCATCCGGGCGCTGACTGCTGCTCCCGTCGGCGAGGATGCGGAGCCGCGCCGAGCGGTTCGCCCCGCAAACCGCCTCTTCAGCCCGGAGATTCTGCGCCTGTTGTCGGAGGTTGATTCCGGGGGCTGAATCAATGGCTGATTGCTGGCAGGTTCCGAATTAGGTGGTGCAATCAACAGGCGACGGGGGTTTGGATTCCCGCCTTCGCGGGAATGACGGATGGTAAGCTGGCAACCCACCTAAATTGGAACGCTATGCTGATTGCTGAGAGGCCGGCGCTAACCACAGGGTCAGGCTGTATAATAAGCAGGGAAAACTGGCCGACCCTACAAGAGAAGAACCCGGATGACCAGTCCAATCAACACCTTCCAAGACATCCTGGACGCCATGGAGCGCAACCCGGAGCTACGGGATGCGCTGCGCCGCCACATACTCACCGACGACCTGCTGGAACTGCCGGCGCAGGTCAAAGCCCTCACCGAAACCGTCGCCGCTCTCGCCGAAACCGTTAAGGTTCTCAGCGAAACCGTTGCGGTTCTCACCAAAGACGTTGAGGCAATAAAGGCAGACCTCTCCAGCCTCACGGAGAAAGTCAACAGCCTAGCGGAGAAAGTCAGCGGCCTCACGGAGAAAGTCGACAGCCTCACGGACTCGCACGAGGCAATGAGGATAGACCTCGACCGGATAGGCGGCCACGTCAGCAACCTGCTGGGCACAGATTACGAAAGCACCGTTGCGCGCTACGCCGACAGGCTGGCAAGGCGCCACCTGCGCCTCATAAGTCCGGCGGTCACGACACGGGCCAGGGGCCCCAACGCTACCCTGCCTCTGCCTGTAGGCGACCAAGCCGCTGAAGCGGGCAGAATCTCTTGGGATGAGGCCGATGACCTAGCGCTATCAGACGTCATCGTCGCTGCTCTCACTGAAGCAGGTGAGGATGTCTTCGTCGTCGCCGAAATCTCCATGACCGTTCAGCAGAAGGACCGGGAAAATGCAACCCGGAGAGCGGACATACTGCAACGGGCTACTGGAACCTCAACCATCCCGGTCACCATCGGCATAAGCCAGGAGTCTCCGGTAGAAACGCCAGCTCCCGCCTTCATTACCTACGATCCGGAACAAACTTTCGCCGGGTGAAACAAAGGCGCTCCGCTGGATACAAAGTTGCTCATACGCAGGATGCCTCCCCCCAACCCATCCCTCCCCATGAGGGGGAGGGTTTTTTGTACAACAACGGAGCGGGGTAATGAAACGCCTTGCCCTAGGCTACGTGTTCCCTTGCCACCTTGAGGTAGTCGAGGGCCAAGCGGGGGAGGAGGAAGCGGCGGCGGACGCTGGCCCGGCCGGCCGCGCCTATGAAGGAGGCCAGTTCGCTGTCCTGGAGCAGGGTCACTATGCGCCGGGCGCATTCCTGGGGAGAGGAAACCAGGTAGCCGTTTTGCCCGTCGTCAATCTGGATGCGGATGCCGCCCGCGTTGCCGCCAATCATCGGCTTGCCCTTCCACATACCTTCGGTGACCGTCAGCCCGAAGCCCTCCCGGGTGGACTTCTGCACCAGCACCGTTGAAGCCATCTGGAGGGCGTTGACCGCCTGGTCGTTGCCTACGGGGATGGAGTCGGGGTCGTGGAACAGGTGAATGTCCGGGTCGCCGGCTGCGTGGGCTACTACACTGCCCAGAATCTCCCCCGCCTCTGGATCGTCGCTGGCCTGCGAGAGGCCCAGCAGCGCCAACTGGAGGCCTGGCGCCGACTCGCGGGCCAGACGGAAGGCGTCTATGACTCCCCAAGGGTCTTTCCACGAGTCGAAGCGGGAGACCTGGGTGATGAGCGGACGGCTGCGGTCTATCCCCATTGAGGAAACGATGTCCCACGCAATTCCTTCGTCCATGGGGTTGTTCTTTTCGGCCAGGGGGTCTATGGCTGGTGGGGCGATGTAGACCGGCTTATCCTTGACCTGCTTGACGGGGACGTACTGTTGCAGCGAGAAAACCAGGTGGTGATAGTCCTGGAGCATGGGCAGCAGCGCGTCAATGGCCGACGGGTTGGGGCGGGTCAGGTCTATATGGCATATCCAGAGCCAGGCCCCAGGCCCGCCGCAGGGACGGCCCCGGCTCAGCATCTCGGCCAGCGGCAGCAATTGTGGGTCGTGCATGAACCACACGTCTGCCGACAGCCCATCCAAGCGCATGGATTCGGCCACCTTCCACAGGTTGCCGTGGTAGATTTCCAGTTCCCTTTCGCTGAGGCAGCCTTCGGCCCCTTGCAACAGGTTGTGAATCTTCTTGGTGACCTGGAAAAACTCGGCTTCAGAGGGTTCTATAACGATGCGCTCCGTGGCGACGCCCAGGGCGTTAAACAAGGGAACCATGGATTGAAGAATCTCGGCCACCCCGCCGCCGATGGCCGTTGCGTTCAGATGCAACACGCGCGCGCCCCGCAAGTCAGCAGCCACGGAGGTCAGTTCATCGGCTAGGTCTGAGTCCATATAGGGGCGGTAGGCGTCTAGGGAAACGGGCGGGTGGTCGAGCTTCAGATACATTCCTTCGGTTCCTGACAGGGTTATGAGAAGATTTTACTCTTCCCGCAACGAATAGTTGTTACTCTACTGTTACCGATTTCGCCAGATTCCGGGGCTGGTCCACGTCGCAGCCGCGCATCAGGGCGATGTGGTAGGACAGCAGTTGCAGCGGTACTGTGGTCAGGGTGGGCAGCAGCAATTCCGGGGCTTCGGGGATAAACAGCGGATAGTCCACTTCCGACGCCGCCTCGTCGTCGCCTTGGGTCAATATAGCGGCCACAACTCCGCGCCGCGCCTTAACTTCCTTGATGTTGCTCAGCGTCTTGTCGCGCAGGGCGTCGCGGGGCGCCAGGGCGACGGTGCACATCCCTGGGTCTATGAGGGCAATGGGGCCGTGCTTCATCTCACCCGCCGGGTATCCCTCGGCGTGGATGTAGCTGATTTCCTTGAGCTTCAGCGCGCCCTCGGCAGCGATGGCAGCGTTGGCTCCCCGTCCCAGGAACAGGAAGTTGCCGTAATGCCCAATCCGGTAGGCCAGCTCGCGGTAGCTGTCGGCCGCGGCCAGCAGGTCGCTGATGAGCCCGGGGCCGCGGGCCAGCTCGTCCACCATCCGGCGCACAGCATTGTCGTCGAGGCGGCCTCGGGCGCGGCCCAAGTATACGGCCAGCAGGTGCAGGATGGTCAGCGAGGCGATAAAGGTCTTGGTGCTGGCCACGCCCACTTCCAGCCCGGCCCGCATATAGAGGGCGCCGCCCCCGTTATCCAATGCAATGCGGGCGGCCTGGCTCTCCTCGGCGTTGCAGATGGTGACCAGCGTGGCGCCCTTCTCGCGGGCCAGGTGCATGGCCGCCACGGTGTCGGCAGTCTCGCCCGACTGCCCGATGGACACCACAAGCGTGCGGGGCCCGATGAGCGGGTCGCGGTAGCGGAACTCCGAGGCGCTTTCGGCCTCTGCCGGGATGCCGGCCAGCCGCTCGATGTAGTGGCGGCCCACCTGCGCCGCGTGCAGGCTGGTGCCGCAGCCGATTAGCACCACCCGCTCCAACGCGCCGATGGCGGATGGCGGCAGGGGGAAGCCGGGCAGCTCCACCCGCCCGTTGGCGAAGTCGGCCCGGTCGCGCAGGGCGGCGGTCATGGCTTGGGGCTGGTCCATGATTTCCTTGAGCATGAAATGGCGGTAGCCGCCCTTGTCCACCAGAACGTCGTCGCGGGAGACCCGGCGCGGCTGCTTGACGATGGAGTTGCCGGACAGGTCGAAGTACCGCACTCCGTCGCGGCTGACCACGGCCATCTCGCCGCCCTCCAGGAACCCCACCGACGGCGCCCCGGGGCCGCGCTCCAGCACCGGCAGCAGGGCTGGCAGGTCGCTGGCGACAATGCCCTGCCCCCTCCCTTGTTCGTCTTTATGGTGGGCGACCACGATGCCGCCGGCGTAGCCCAGCCGCAGGGCGCAGATGGGGCCGTCCTCTCCCTGCAAGGTGGCGGTGATGGCCGAGGAACCCTTCACCATGCGTCCCATCCGCAGGAAGGCTTCCTCGAAGCTGAGTCCCAGCGACAGCCCTTCCTCCACCAGGTGCGAGAGGGCCTCTGTGTCGGTCTCGGACTGGAAGACGTGGCCCGAGGCGGTCAGGCGGCGCTTGAGTTCCAGGTAGTTCTCGACGATGCCGTTATGCACCAGCGCCACGCGGCTGCCGCAATCGGTGTGGGGATGGGCGTTGGCGTGGGACGGGGCACCGTGGGTAGCCCAGCGGGTGTGGCCCAGCCCCAGCGAGCCGCGAGGCGCGGAGCCTAGGATAGCGACGTCCAGCCCGCTGACCTTGCCAACCGTCTTGCGAAAGTGGAGCGCCCCGGTGTCGTCCACCACGGCGATGCCGGCGCTGTCATAGCCCCGGTATTCCAGTCGTTTCAGACCTTCGTAAATGATGGGCCAGGCGTCATCCTGGCCGACGTATCCAACAATGCCGCACACGGCAACCCTCTGCTATTGATACGGATAATGAACCGGAGTCTATTCTTGGGCATCGCGCTCCTAGATAGCGTCGGAAACCGTTCTTGCCCTCGAATCTTTGTCTATGGGATTGTAGAAGTGGTGCAACAGGATGACCGATGCGTTTTCCATGGTGAAGCTGCCAGCCAGCCCGCTGTGGTCGAAATGGGCGGTTAGTCCCTCTGTCATTTCCTGGCTGCGCACGACTGCCTCACGATTGCCGAAAACTAGAGTATCGGTTTCCCGGGAATACTCCACCAGCAATTCCGGGTACTTCTCTACTTCCGACATATCGCCACGCTCCAGCACGGGCAGCAGGATGCGGCAGGCGTCGAACCAGTAAATGCCGACGCAATGCTTGTCTGCCGCATCTGCGTCCAAATAGAAGGTGTCCAGATGCGGTTTCAACGTTACAAAATGGCCGCCCCCTTTGGATGGGCTTTTTGTCCAGATGGACAACAGATCTCCAACATGTGAGAAATCTATGTTCAAATTCGCTAAGTCTCTCATTGTGCCTATACCTGTCGGTTTTTTTGTATGGAGTCACCGGAGAGATTATCAGCGGGTCCAGGAGCGGATGGGTGGTCACGTTTTGCGTCGCCATTAGTATCCGGCTTTTCGCCGTCGGGGAACAAATATGGACGCAAAACCTTCGCGGCGTTTCTGAGAACAACCCCGGTCACTTCTTCGTCGCGGCTCCACTCTACCATCAGCCACTTCGCTATCGTTTCGCCTTCGGCCGGCGTCGTTCCGGTGCCAAGCCGGAGAGTGTCGGAATCCGGGAAATACTGAATCACCAATTCAGGGTCTTTCATTTTGGAACCCCCCACCATGTCATAGGACGCCTATCAATATACGCAGTAAGGAGCCGGTCATTTGCAACCACGACTCTAATCCATTTTTCTATTTCAGTAACATAACTAAAGTATAAATCATCCCCGTCGTTGTCCATGTGGTCCGGCTCGGCTATCGCTCTGATTATCCATTCCTCTCTCACCTCGGGATGCCTTCCAGCGTAATAATGATCCATGGCATTCGCCACAACCATTCTGGCATATCGCAACCTATCGGATTCCATGCTATGTAGATTTGTCTCGCCCCGCCAGTTCCCGGGCCAGGTTGCGAGCGAACTCCTCGATGGTGGACTGGGCCTTGCGGCGGATTACCGGCTGCCCCAGCTCGCCCAGGCGGCCCATAAAGGTGGTGTCGGTCTCGATGGTCAGCTCGGTTTCGGCGGGCGACCTGGCCGTCAGTTGCATCAGCATATCGGTCTTGACGCCGCCGCCGACCCGCCGGTCGCTGGCTTCGACGAGGAAACGGGCTCGGCCCGATTCCGGTTCCTGTTGCTGTACGGTGACGGTGCCGGACAGCGTTATGCTCATTGGGCCAACCTTAGCCCGCAGCGTGCCACGATAGCGGCCATCGCCGTCCGGGGTCACGTCCACGACGCCGGGGACGCACTTGGCGGCGTTGGGTATGTCTATCAAGAAGTCCCAACTCTCGGTCAGCCCGGCGGGCGCTATGCAACTGTTTTGCAGTTTCACTGCGCTGCCGCTCCCGATGCCAGGGCCTGCATCACCGCCCTGCGGGTGAACACCCCGGCCATTTCGCGCTTGTAGTCCGCCGAACCGCGAAAATCGTCCAGCGGGTCAACGGCGTCCGGGACTGTGGCGGCGGCGGCGCGGATGGCGTCCTCGGCCAGCTCCTGGCCGCTCAGCAGGTCTTCGGCGGCATGGGCGCGGACCGGGGTCATGCCCACCGCGCCGAGGGCGATACGAACATCTCGGCAGGTGTTGTCGGGGTTGCGCGACACCACGGCGGCCACCGACACCGTGGCATAGTCCTCGGCAGTGCGGGGCAGGAACTTCAGGTATGCGCCGCCGGTGTCCTCTTCCGGCAGGGGAACGTTCACGGCGGTCAGCACCTCGCCGGGGCGCACGTCGGTCTCGTAGTAGTCAATGAACAGTTCTTCGACGGGGCAGATGCGGGAGCCGCTGGGCGAGGTCAGCTCCACGGATGCGCCAAGGGCTATGAGGGTGGGCGGCGGGTCCTGGTTCGGGTCGCCGTTGACCAAGCCGCCGCCGATGGTGGCCATGCTTCGGATGCGGCGGGTGGCGACTCGGCTCACGGTTTCCGCCAGCAGGGGGATGCGGGCGTGGAGCAGTGGATGGTCTTCCAGCCGCCGCAGCGTACACAACGCGCCGATTCGGAGCGCCCCGCCGGTCTCTTCCACAGCGCCCAAGCTATTCCTCTGAGCAAGAGGGCGCAGTCCGATAACGTGGGCGGGCTGGGCGAACCGTTGCTTCATCTGTAGCACCAATGCAGTGCCGCCGGCCATCAGCCGGGCGTCATCGCCGTAGCGCTCCAGCAGCTCCAGCGCGTCGTCCAGCGACGCCGGGTTATGAAACTCGAAATCTATCAACAGTCGTTTATCCGTAGCGTTCCCTGTAATCCGTTGGTGGTGAGCTTGTCGAACCACGCGCCGCCCTTCGACAGGCTCAGGGCTAACGGGTGAGGGCTACCCGCAGCAGTTTCAAGACTGACGGGCGCGGTCTGCGGCGGCGGCCACCGAGTTGATGATGCCGTAGTAGCCGGTGCAGCGACAGAGATTACCCATCATCCAGCGCTTGATTTCGTCCTCGGTGGGGTTGGGGTTGAAGTCCAGCAGGGCCTTGGCCGCGATGACCTGTCCCGGGGTGCAGATGCCGCACTGGAAGCCGCCGTAGTCTATGAATGCCTGTTGGACCGGATGCAGCCGCCCATCGTTGTCGGCTATGCCCTCGATGGTGGTGACCTCCGCGCCCTCCACGGCGACGGCCAGGGTGATGCAGGAGGCGTGCAGTTCGCCGTCCACCAGCACGGTGCAGGCGCCGCAGACGCCCACGCCGCAGCCTTCCTTGGAGCCGGTCAGCCCCAGATCGTAGCGCAGGAAGTCCAGCAGCAGCCGGCCCGCCGGGGCGTCGGCCGCGCGTTCCACACCGTTGACATTCAATTTGACCATCCCTGAAACAATAGCGTTATGTAGCCACAGCGTCAACCGCAATTCGTCAACCGCCCTTTCCCGGCTTGGTATACTTTTCTTCATTCGACGCGAAAGGAGCGACAGCGATGGCAGAACGGAACGGCAATCACCCCACGATTCCAGTAGGCGCCACGGTACTGGTGGTCACTATGGACGTCGACCCGGAGGACAAGGCGGAGTTCAACAAGTGGTACAACGAGCAGCATCTGCCGGAACGGATGGAGATTCCCGGATACGTCAGCGCCCGCCGCTTCAAGCTGGAGGAAGGCGACGGCGCGCTGACGTACCTGTGCATCTGGGAGCTGGAGGACGGTAGCCCGTTGCAGAGCCAGATGTACCAGGAGCAGAATGCCGACCCCACGGCCCTGTACCTGCGCGTCAACAAGACCATCAAGGCCCGCACCCGCGGCCTCTACCGACAGATATTCCCGGAGACCGGGGCTTTCGAGGACCGCTCCGGCTTCCACCCTCGCCACCAGGAGGTGTCGGCTTAGGTCGTTGGATGGGACCATGGTGTTAAACTTGGACACAGGCAGGGTTTGATGGATTACTTCCTCGAAAATTGGGGCAGCTTTGTCGGTGTCATGGGATTCTTGGCAAGTGTCGGCGGGCTGGTGTACGCTCTTCTTGCCCGCCGTGCTGCCAAGTCGGCGGAACAGGCTGCCAGAGAAGCCCGTCAGGCCGTGGCAAGTACTTTGAGTTCAATAGACGTGGGACGAGCGATAGCCCTGATAGGTCGATTGAAGGAAATCCATTACCTGAGGAATTGGGACTATGCTTTAGGGCTTTATCAGGACCTTAGGCGGACTCTGAGCCAAATCGCAGAAAGCATGCCAGATAATTTGGTTCAACATCGAGGCTTCATAAACAGTGCCGTTCCTCAAATTACCGTCATGGAGAATATGGTAAGACGGTCTAGGTACGAGAGCGAGGACGGCGAACCGGAAGACATTTCAAGTTTCGATGATGCTTTGAGTGAGCTTCAGCAGGCATTAGAAAAATTACAAAGTAGTATGATGTACTCAGACGACAGCGGGAGTAACTAACATGGCAGATATCCAAGATGTAGTTGCCAAGCTTGCCGGACTTACCGAAAAAAGACAGGTCCCTTGGAAGACCACGGTGGATAAATCAGCTTTTGCGGCTACCTTTGGAAAATTGTCCGTATTGATTTCGCTCGAAATCCCATCTGAAAGTCCGTGGAGAAGACAATATAGGCTGGCGGTCTTGGATGAAGAAGGAAACGAAATAGGCTCTGCTCTTCACAGAACTAATGTTCTTGGAGACAAATATGAAGAGTTAGTAGCACTATTCGACTCTGCAAAACACTCAGCGCTGAGTGTCGACCAGAAGCTCGAAGAACTCTTGGAAGCCATGAATTTGATTGCGGAGCCTTGATCGCACCCGCGCCCTGTACCGCTAGGTCTACCCCGAAACGGGAGCCTTCGAAGACCACTCCGGCTTCCACCCGCGCCACCAGGAGGTTTCGGCTTAGGGCCGCGGCTGTCCTGTCTACCCCACGACCAGCATCTCGTCGGTGCTGATGAGGGGCGAGAGCAGGCGAGGGCCGTCGGCGGTGACCAGCACCATGTCCTGGAGGTGCCAGTAGCCGATGTGCGGCTCCAGGGCGACCACCATGCCTTCTTCGAGGACGCGGTTGCTGGAGGGTACCATGTACGGCTCCTGCTGGTGCCACCACGCGCCGACGCCGTGTCCGGCCAGCGACACGTTGCCCTGGAAGCCTGCCTCGTGGAAGCTGTCGTTGGCGAAGTGGTAGATGTCTGCGGTCTTCGCACTGGGGACGCATCGCTCGATGGTGGCGCGGTAGATGTCCCTGGTTACTTGGTAAATCCTCTTCTGCTCGTCCGATGGCGTTCCGACGCAGACGCTGCGCGACTGGTGGCCGGGGTAGCCGTTGAGGTACGAGACATAATCGTTGCGGATGATGTCGCCCGCCTGGAAGGCCATGTCGCTCTCGCCGCCGTAGGCTACGATGTTGCGGCTGGAGTTCAGGATGCCGTGGGCCCAGTTGGCGCCCCGGCGCAGGCAGCTCTCTATGATGCGGCTGTGCACCAGGCGCTCGGTGTCGCCGGGCCTGACCGTGGGCAGCACTTCCAGGTACGCCTCGTCCAGCAGCCTGGCCCCGGCTTCCAGCGCCGCCACCTCCTCCGGCGTCTTTATCCAGCGCACTCGGTCCATCAGCTCGGTGCTGTCCAAGATGCGGGCCTTGGGCAGCAGGGCGGCTATTTCCTCCCAGCGGTTGGCGCTGACGTAGCTCTTCTCGAAGCCGATGGTTTCCTCGGCCAATCCCAACTGCCGCAGTACGTCGGCGGCGCGCTGGTAAGGGGATTCGGCGTAGTCGTCGTAGACCTCTATGCGCTCCAGCCACGAGTCTCGGCGGGCCAGCGGCGCGGCGTAGGAGTTCAGCACCATGACCGGCTCGCCCGCTCGCGGCCAGACCAGCAGCACCTCCCGCGGCGAGTCCGGGAACTCCAGGTGCCGGGCCAGGGTGCCGGGATAGGCGAACCCGGCCAGGTAGGTAAAGTTCTTGCCGGAGCGGGCGATGATGGCGGAAAATCCTTCTTCGTCCATCAGCGCGTGCAGCCGCTCGACGTTGGCGATTATCTTGCCGTGGGCATTAGGCATGGCGGCACCTCTTGTTTCCTTGGAGGGTGTGTGACCATCAAGTTTTCACCCCCATCCCCTGCCTTCGCAGGGGCAGGCTCTAACCTTCCCCCTCAAGGGGGAAGGGACTTTGCGTTTACTCGAATCGCGTCAGCCGGAACAACTCTGTGAGGTCAGGGGCCTCTTCGATGCGCCAGAGGTAGGCGAGCAGGGCGTCTATCCGGTCAGTGGGCAGGCGCTCGGCGGCCAGGGAGCGGAACTTGTCCTCCACCTCGGCGTCGGTCAGCGGGTTCTTGTAGTGGCCCTTGTGGTAGGCGACCTGGGACGAGTAGCGCTGGCCGGACGTGGTGACCACTTCAAGGTCGCACAGCATAGCCTCGGGGACGCGGCGGTTGGCTTCCTCCGATACTGAGACGTTGACCTTGCCCACCAAGTCCAGCAGTGTGTCATCGAAGAGGAACTGGTCGTCGAAGTGGCGGCTTTGCACGCCTCCGTACAGCAGCGCCACGGCGGCGGTGTAGGGCATGGAGTGGTCGGCGGTCTCGCGGTTGGCCGGGCGCCACTTCTCGGCGTCGCCAGCCATGATGTTAACCGCCGTCTGGAGGGTGGCGATGTTGACTTCGGCCACGGCGTCCGAGCTGATGCCGCCGGGTGCCTGCTCGCGCACGTCGAGGGCCGCCTGCGCGATGGTCTGGGAATACTGGCCCAACGGGAATCGCTTGATGCTGCATTCGGCAATCTTGAAGGGCTGACCGTTGCCGCCCATCGCTTCCAGCTCGATAGGCCGTCCGGTTATGGCGTTGAAGTACCCGCCCGCTCCCTCGTACACCGGCGACGGGCCGGTGATGCCGCGCTGCGCCAGTTGCACCGCGAACATGGCGTTGCGGGTGGCGTTGGCATAGGCGCAG
The DNA here is from genome assembly GCA_965204865.1 of Dehalococcoidia bacterium. GTDB lineage: Bacteria > Chloroflexota > Dehalococcoidia > Lucifugimonadales > UBA3495 > VXOI01. Next base: position 366,534 of record OZ242027.1, read on the forward strand.
CCCTTCCACATGGAAACGTCGCCGATGCGCGTCTGGTACAGGGCGATGTTGGATGCCACGTTGAGATTGAGGGCTTGCAACGTCTGCTCCGGCGTCAATCTCAGCGCCCGTGCCGCCGCCAGCGTACTGGCCGTGCCGCCGACGGTTACGTGGTCGAAGCGGGGCTTGATGTCCACTGTGTCGCACAGGCGGCAGAAGACTTCGTAGGCCAGTACGGTGGAGAGGATGAACGTCTTTCCGCCATCCTGAGCCTGTCGAAGGGCGCCCACCGCTTCGGTGGCCGACAGGGACGCCGCGATGCTGTCGCTGGGGTGCCCCGACTCGTTGCTGGTGTAGCCGTCGTTGAAGTCCAGGTATCGGATGGCGACGCCGTTGGCGAAGGAGGCCAGGTCCAGGCTGGTCTGCTGCCCGCTGCCCATCACGGTGACCGGGTGGGCGCTGGAGACGAGGCCGGCCATCTCCCGCGCCACCCGCGCCGGTTCGCTGTCATAGCCGCCTAGGGCGCAGCCCAGAGTGTCTATGATGAAGCGCTTGGCCAGGTGGACGGTTTCGGCGGGCAGGTCGTCGTAGCGTAGCGATGAAGCGTAGCTGCTCAGGGTCTCGGCCAGGGTGGTCATGCTGTGGCCTCCCGTTTGTCCTGTCGTTTGTCCGGCTCGCAAACCGTTCGTCCTGAGCTTGTCGAAGGATGAACGGGTTTCTTTCGATGAAGGCGCGCAGACCGCCGCCCAACCGCCCATCCTTCGACAAGCTCAGGACGAACGGTTGGGCTGCATACGCGCCTTATGAAAACTCCGGCATCACTTCGCGGGCGAAGAGTTCCATGGACTTCAGCACCTTGTCCTGGGGCATACCGCCGAAGGAGAAGTTGCAGCCGAAGTAGCCTATGCCCGCGTCTTGCAGGGCGCGAATCTTGGCGATTATCTGGTCGGGGTTGCCGATGAAGGCGCGGTGCTGGAACAGGTATTCGTAGGACGGCGGCAGTTCGGTGCGGGTTTGGCGGAAGTCTTCCAGGCTGTCGTAGACCTCGCTGCCGCGCTGGTAGGTGCGCCGCCACTGGTTGACGTCCAGGGTCCAGTTGAGGGCCGGTTCACTGTCGCGGCGGGCCTGTTCCTCTGTCTCTCCCACGTAGAAGTACCGGAAGAAGGGAATGCCGCCGATGTCCATGGGCTTGCCGGACTGTTGCGCCCCCTCGACCAACTGGTAGCAGAGGTCCAGCCCGTCGGTGGTGTCCAGCACCACGCCGATGATGCCCGAATGCCCGCTGGCGGCGGCGAAGTCCTGGGTCTCGCGGGTGCGGGTGGCGGCGATATACATGGGCGGATGGGGCTGCTGCACCGGGGGCGGCACCAGGTTGGCGTCCTTGACTTGGTAGTGTTGCCCCTCGAAGGTGAAGCCCGGCGTGGTCCATAGGCCCTCGATAATCTGAATGGACTCCTGGAAGCGGAGTTGGCTCTCGTTGTTGTCAACGCTGTATCCGGTGTACTCGTAGCCCCCTTGACCGCGACCAAAGCCGGCGTCCAGCCGTCCGCCGCTGAGCAAGTCCAGGGTCGCGGTGTCCTCGGCCAGCCTTACCGGATGGTGCAGCGGCGGGATGATGACCGCCGTTCCCAGTCGCAGCTTCTTCGTGCGGGCGGCGATGTTGGCCAGCAGCATCAGCGACGCCGAACCTATGCCGTAGCGGGAGAAGTGGTGCTCGGCCAGCCAGCCGCTGTGGAACCCCAGCTCCTCGCCCACAACGAACTCCTCGGTGATGTTGTCCACCACCTGCGCGGGCGCAACATCCTCGGGCCAGGGCACATGAGAGAACAGACCAAATTTCATTGCAACATCCGGGCTTTTGGAATGAAGGGAACGGTATTCAGTGGAAACGACGGCCCATTATTTCACACATCATCTGCCTGCGCCACTGAGAAAACGGCCCGTTACCCGTCCCCCCGAGCGTGCTGGAAACAGAATCGCTGGTGCTATAATCGGGGCCGTTCCAGTCTGCAATTGCGGAGTGCGGTTTGCCTGCGTTCATCGTGTTCGGTGACAGCTTCCTGGTGCGGCAGCGGGTGGCGGCGCTGGAGGCGGAGCACGGCGCCGACGCCCTGCTGGACGCCAACCGGCACCGGATGCAGGGCGGACAGCTTTCGCCGCCGGAACTGCTGGGCGTATGCCAGGCGATTCCCTTTATGGACCCGCTGCGGCTGGTGGTGGTGGAGGGGCTGCTGGCGACCGCCGAATCGCGCTCCGGCGGCGGAAGCGGACGGGGGCGGGGACGGCGCGGCGGCAACTCATCCGACGGCTGGCAGGCCCTGGGCGACGCCATTCCCCAGATGCCCGACACCACGCTTCTGCTGCTGTCGGACGGGCCGCTGTCGGCCAACAATCCGCTGCTGCGGCTGCTGCGCCCGGTCTGCAACGTGGAGGAGCATACAGCTCCCCGGGGCGAGCAACTGGCCCGCTGGATCAAGGAGACGGCGGAAGCCAAGGGCGCGGCGGTCAGCCCGGCGGCCATCCGCTCACTGGCCGACCTCGTAGGCGGCGACCTTTGGACGCTGGACCAGGAACTGGAGAAGCTGTCGCTCTACGCCGCCGGACGCGAGATTGGCGAGGCCGACGTGCGGCTGATGGTGTCCCAGGTGCGGGAGGCCAGCATCTTCGAGGCGGTGGACGCGATGATTGACGGCCGCCCGGAGGCGGCGCTGCGCCTGCTGGCCCAACTGCGGGACGACGGACGCGAGCCGCTGTACATAATCGCCATGGTGGAACGTCAATTGCGCCTGCTGGCGCTGGCCCGCGACTCAATGGACCGCCGCCTGCCCCCCGAAGAGCTGAAACGGGCGCTGGGAACGTCATCGGACTTCGTCGTCCGCAAGACCACCGACCAAGCCCGCCGTCACACCCGCCAGGACATAGCCTGGCGTTACGACCGGCTGCTGGAAGCCGACCTGGCCATCAAGCAGGGCCGTCTGGAACCCGACCTAGCCCTGGAGCTGCTGGTGGGGGAATCTGCGCCGCGGCGGTAGGGGTTATTCTACCTTCTCTTTCGTTGCCGAGAGTCGAGTTTCTTCGCCTTCGCTGCTCGGTTCAGCGTGCTTAAAGTCTTTCGACTTCTCGCCGTCCGAGAACAGATAGGGCCGTAGCAATTCCGCAGCGTGTTCGATAGTAACGCCCGTCACATCGCCATCGCGATTTTGCGAAGCCGTAACGTGTTCAGCGACCGTTTGCCCGTACCCTGCGGGCATTTCGTTCCTTAGCACCAGTGTGTCCGTGTCGCTGTAGTAGTGAATCAACAGTTTGGGGTCTTTCGCTTTCTTCATGTTGGTATCCCCCACCTGCGTCGTTGATTGCCATCCAGGAATGCGGTATGGAGCTGGTCTTCTGCCACCACTACTCGCACCCAATTCCCCACTTCGGGAACAGCTCCCCAGTAGCGCACTCTACCGTCTGCCTGTATTTCTGTGTGATATGGCTCAACAATCGCCCTTTCTATCCATTCTTCTTTAACTTCATTATGTTCGTATCGTGCCTCATTTAGATAGTGGTCAGTAGGATTCTCAATGACTCTCCGGGCGTATACCCGCCTTTGCTGGAGTTCGTCATCATCGCGCAAATCTGTCATTATGTATCGCTGAGTTCTTATACATCATCGTCTAATCAGGCGGCGCCACCGGGTTGTAGCAGGCGACGTGGTGCCCCGGCTCCGTCTCCGCCAGCGCGGGGCGGTGAAGGTGGCGGCACTGGTTCACCGCCTTGAAACAGCGGGGAAGGAAGGGGCATTCTTCGCCCAGGTTCACCATGTCGGGCGGGTTGCCGGGGAGGGGCTGTATCCGGCGGCCCGGGTCGTCCAGGCGCGGGAGAGACTGTAACAGCGACCAGGTGTAGGGGTGCTGGGCGCGGCGGAACAGCGGGATTACGTCGGCGTGCTCCACCAGGCTGCCGCCGTAGATTACGCCCACCTTGTTGGCCATGGACGCCACCACTCCCATGTCGTGGGTGATGAGCAGGATTGAGGAGCCTTGCTCCCGCACCAGCGCGCGCAGCCGCTCCAGTATCTCCGCCTGCAACGTCACGTCCAGCCCCGACGTTGGCTCGTCGGCAATCAGCAGCTTGGGGCGGAGCACCAGGGCAATGGCCATCATCACCCGCTGGCACATCCCGCCGCTGAGGGCGAAGGGGTACTGCCCCATCACCCGTTTCGGGTCGGGCAGGCCCATTTCCCGCAGGGTTTCCTGGGCCAGGCGGTTGGCGTTGCGCAGCGACATATTGGTGTGCTGGTGGATTACTTCCTCCAACTGGGAGCCGATGGGCTCCACCGGGTTGAGGGCCGCCTGGGCATCCTGGAACACCATGGATACTTCGTGCCCTCGCAGGCTGCGGATGTACTCCGGCCCGGCCTGCATCAGGTCCACGCCTCGAAAGTAGACTCTGCCGCCCAGCACCGAGGCGTTGTATGGCAGCAGCCCCATAATGGCCAGGGCCAGGGTGCTCTTGCCACACCCGCTCTCGCCTACCAGGCAATAGATTTCGCCTTCCTGCTGGCTCAGGCTGACGCCGTTGAGGGCCTTGACCGTGCCCGCTTTGGTGCGGAATTCCACCCGAAGGTTTTCAATTCTCAGGGCTTCAGCCATAAGCGGCGCTCCGTTGGTTCGTTGGTTCCGTTATTCGGGGGACGCCCTTACCCCTACCCTCTCCCAGAGGGAGAAGGAGTTTTGTCAGGGGCCGGGGACTCCGGCTCGCAGGTCCACGGGGCGGTATTGGCCGCTTTTCAGGAGACGAATCAGAGCTGCAACGCATTCTACCTTGCCGTGAAACTCGGTGGCCGCCGTGCCTAGCTGGGTGATGCGATGGGCGTCGCTGCCGGCGGCGGCGGGCAGGGCCAGCGATGCGCCCAGGTCTGCGGAGTAGCGGTTCTGCTCCACGGAGCCGCGCCCGTTCAACCCTTCGATGGCTTCGCACAGGCCGAAGAAAGGGTCGGCGACGGCTCGCTCCAGCATACCGGCGCGGACGCCGGGGTCTCGCCCCGGTTCTTCCAGGAATCGGCGGCGGTAGGGGTGCGCAGCAATCAGGACGCCCCCGTCCCGGTCGGCGCAACTCCGCAGGAACTCCGGCTTGTGCATCCCGAACTCATAGCGGCGCAGCCCGAAGGCCAGGACGTGGCCCGCGTCGGTGTTGATTTCGCTGCCCCCCAACACCAGGAAACCATGCCGCCGAGACAGCTCCCTCGTCTGCTCGTCAGTCCAGAAGGCATCGTGGTCGGTCAGGCAGATGCCGTCCAGCCCCGCGGCCTTGGCGCCCTCGATGGCCTCATCGACGCTCATAAAGCTGTCGTCAGACATGGGGTAGCTGTGGGTATGCAGGTCTATGAGCAAAACAATAACCGGAGAGCCGGGAGCAGGATTGCGCAATGATAGCAAAATGCGCAGGCAAACGGAAAGGGGAGAGGTAGGGGCGCGCAGGCAGGGCTTTTTCGTTCTCCCTCTCCCTCAGGGAGAGGGTTGGGGTGAGGGTGAGACCTTCCGGGCGCGATACTGGTTATTGCCGGAATTTCTCCCCCCACCCTAACCCTCCCCCGCTGGGGGAGGGAATTATCGCTTTAGCGCGGAGTCAGGTAGCCCTCTTCCTCCAGTTCCTCCAGGATTTCCTCGGCGCGGCTGCCGCCGACCTTCAGGCGGCGTTGCAGGATGGAGGCGCTGAGGTTGGGGTTGCGGGCGGCGAGGTCGCGGGCCTGGTCCATCTGGTTGGCGTCCAGGCCCAGGGCCTCGGCCTCGCCGCCTTCGTCTTCGCCGGACAGCAGATTGATGGGCGCGACGGGCGGGCCTTCCTGCTCCTGCCAGAACTTGACCAGCGCCTCCACTTCCTCGTCGTAGACCAGCGCGCCCTGCATCCTCTGGGCCTTGGGCGATTCCTTGTGCAGTATCAGCGCGTCGCCCTTGCCCATCAGCTTCTCGGCTCCGGCGGAGTCCAGGATGACGCGGGAATCCACCTGGCCGGAGACGGCGAAGGCGCAGCGGGCCGGGATGTTGGCCTTGAGCAGGCCGGTGACCACGTTGACCGAGGGACGCTGCGTCGCCAGCAGCAGGTGGATGCCGGCGGCGCGGCCCAACTGGGCCAGGCGCACCAGGTTCTGCTCCACCTCGAAACCGGAAACCATCATCAGGTCGGCCAGCTCGTCCACTATCAGCACCAGGAAGGGCATCTTCTCGCCGGAACGCCCGTTGTACGCCTCGATGTTGCGGACGCCCAACTCCTCCATCTGCTTGTAGCGGCGTATCATCTCGCGGTTGAGGCCCTTGAGCGCGTCGGTGACCTCCTCGGCCTCCACTATCACCGGCTGAATCAGGTGGGGTATGCCGTTGAAGGGCGTCAGCTCCACCCGCTTGGGGTCCACCATCAGGAGGCGGAGCTGTTCGGGGGTCTTGGTCAGCAGGAAGGAGGCGATGATGGAGTTTATCTGTACGCTCTTGCCGCTGCCGGTGGCGCCGGCGATGAGCATATGGGGTAGGGAGGCCAAGTCTAGGGCCACGGGCGCGCCGCCGGTGTCCTGGCCCATGGCGATGGGCAGGCCGCCCTTGCCCGCTATCTTGCGGAACTCGGTAGTCTCCAGGACGGCCCGCAGATGCACCTTGGTGGGCGTGGGAACCGGAACCTCCAGCCCCACCAGGGCCGCGCCGGGCACCGGGGCCTCGACGCGAAGGTAGGGGGTCATCAGGGCCAGGGCAAGGTCTTTCTCGCGGGTGATGATGCTCTGGACCTTGACCCGGCTGCGCTCGCCGCCTTCCTTGCCATCCCCGCCGCGCTTCGCAACCCAGCCCGGCGACAGTCCGAACTGCACCACCCGGGGGCCAGCCTTGATGTCGGTCACCTCGACGCGGACGCCGTGGTCGGCCAGAGCTTCCTCCACCTTCCGCCCCATTTCCTTCAGGGCGTCCTGGGACGCCTCCATGGATTCCGGCGGCGCCAGCATCTCCGCCGGCGGGAGCCGCCAGACGGGCCCGGTAGGTTCGGCCGGCGGGGCCGGGGGGGCGAAAGTGGAAGGGGCGGACTCCCAAGGGGGGGTGTAGCCGTCGCCGTAAGCGTCATCCGGGTCAGGCGTGGTGGCATTGTCCCAGATGTCGGCTATGGTGCTGGCGCCGACCGGGTCGGTCTGGATTGGCTGCGTTACAATGGGCGTCTCTTCGATTTGATTGCGAACCGCGTCGGCTTCCGCTCGTCTTTGAGCGCGCGCTTCCTGTCGGCGGGCGCGTCCTTCCCTGGCTCTGTCCATTACGTTGTCGAAAGCGGATGCGGCGCGGCGGATGCCCAGGTAGGTGTAGACCGCGCCCAGCACCATCCAGCGCCAGAGGCGGGCGATGCCGCGAGAATAGAGCGGCCCGGCGGCGCGGGGGTACAGCGCCAGCGGCACCACGGCGACGATGGCAAGCATCTTGACCAAGCCAAGGGGCAACCCGTCATCTATAAAAAGCCGGGGGCCGCCCACGGCCAAGCCCCAGCTTCCTCCCATGGTGGCCTCTTCCAGCAGGCCGTCGGAGGGCGCGAAGTAGGACAGCACGCCAATGGACAGCGCCACCACTGCGGCGGCCACGGCCCAGCGACGCCAATAGCGGAACAGGGAACGAGGGGAGTATCGCAAGACGAAGACAGCGGCAACGGCCCACAGGCCCACCGGCCCCCAGCCGTAACCCAACGCCTGATACGTCCATTCACGGGTATCGGGAGAAATGTAGAAGAATACTGCGGCGACGGTGACCACGGCGGCCACCACCAGGGAGTCAACGAATAACCAAGGGCCGCTGGGGAGCGCAGCGGGGAAGGATGGGGGGGAGCCGGATTGCTCCTGCTTGGCGGTAGCGGCCACGACAAGCCTCCTGCCGACGGGATTACGGCGGCAACCGGAGGCCGGGGTTTTCAACGCAGAGGGCGCAGAGGGAACAGCCAGTTCAGACGGTGTATTGCACCCGGCATTTCACCCCCACCCTAACCCTCCCCCTCAAGGGGGAGGGGACTATACCTCGGTCACCACCGGAATTATCATAGGCGATCGGCGGGTGGCGTTAGCTATGAAGCTGCGGGCAGTTTCGCGCACTTTGCGCTTCAGCTCGTCGTCGTCCGGGGGCGGGCCGCCATTGGCGGAAAGCTCCGTCACCAGGTGTTCGCCCAGTTCCCGGAATAGCTGTCCGGTCTCTCCTTCCTCCATGAACCCGCTGGCCACGGTCAGCGGCTGGGATGCGGGCGCACGGCTGTCCTGCGCGATGGTCACCACCACGACGACTACGCCGTCTTTTGAGAGGCTTCGGCGCTGGGACAGCACCGGGCTTTGCGTGTCGCGGCGGGATATGCCGTCCACGTAGATGGGGCCGACGTTGATGCGCTCCACGGTTTCGGCGCCCTCCCGGCTGATTTCCAGCACGTCGCCGTCTTCCAGCACGAATATGCCATCCTCGCCTACGCCCATGTCCCAGGCGATTTGCGCATGGGCGTTGAGGTGGCGGTACTCGCCGTGTACCGGCACGAAGTACCGGGGCTTGACCAGGCTCAACACCAGTTTCAGCTCCTCCTGGCTGGCGTGGCCGTGTACGTGTACCGTGGCGATGCGGTCGTAGAGTACACGCGCTCCCTGGCGCAGCAGGTTGTCTATGGTGCGGCTCACCGGCAGTTCGTTGCCCGGTATCGGGGTGGCGCTGATTACCACCGTGTCGCCGGGCATTATCTTCACGTCGCGGTGTTCCTCTTTGGCGATGCGCACCAGCGCGGAGGTGGGTTCCCCCTGGCTGCCGGTGGTGAGCAGCACCACTTGTTCCGGCGGCAGGTTGCGGGTGGCGTGCATCGGCAGAAGGATGCCGGGGGGCAGCCGCAGGTAGCCCAGGTCGGAGGCGACGTTGACGGTATCCACCATGCTGCGGCCCACGATGCTGACCTTGCGCCCGTGGCGCTCGGCGGCGTCCACCACCTGCTGCACCCGCGAGACCAGGGAGGCGAAGGTGGCGACCATCACCCGCCCCGGGGCTTCGCCGATGGCGCGGTCCAGAGCCTCGCCGACCACCTGCTCCGAGGGCGTGTAGCCGGGCACCTCGGCGTAGGTGGAGTCGGAGAGCAGCAGCAGCACGCCCTCGTCGCCGTACCTGGCGAGGGTGGTGAGTTCAATGGTGCGTCCGTCCACCGGGGTGTGGTCTATCTTGAAGTCGCCGGTGTGTATCACGGTTCCCAGCGGGGTGCTGATGGCGATGCCCATGGCGTCGGGGATGCTGTGGCAGACGCGGAACCAGCGGGCGGCGAAGTGCTGGCCGAACTGGTATGGCACGCCGGGGTCTATGGGGGTGGACGTGAATCCCCGGCTGGCGCGGCGTTCCTTCAATTTGGCGGAAATCAGCCCGTGGGCCAACCGGGGCGCGAACACCGGCGCGGACGGGAGTTGGGGCAGCACGAAGGGGAGCGCTCCGATGTGGTCTTCGTGGCCGTGGGTTATCAGTATGCCGCGGACGTTTTCGGCCCGCTCCACCAGGTAGGAAACGTCGGGGATGATGAGGTCAACGCCCGGCATCCCTTCCTCAGGGAACTGGACGCCGCAGTCAACGATGATGATGTCGTCATCGTATTCGAGGGCCATCATGTTCTTGCCGATTTCCCCCAGCCCTCCCAGGGGTATGATGCGAAGTTTTTCAGCCAATTCGGGGTTTCTTTCCTCTCTTATTTCTTCGTTTTGGGGAGACTCCCTCACCCTAACTCTCTCCCAGAGGGAGAGGGGATTGGCGTCTAGAGCAGCGTAAGCTGTTGCGGACCATCATCCCTTCCGGGCGAATCCGGGGCCGGGGCTTCCGCCGGTTCTCGCGCTTCATCGCTGACGGATGCCGGCGGCGGAGCGGCGGGAACGCCGAATATGTCCAATTGCTCGGCAGGCGGCTCTTTGGCCGGCCCGGGGGCCGGCGCAGGCGGCGGATCGGGAAGGGCATCGGCCTCCAGGATGCTGGCGATGGCCCGGAAGTCCTCCACCATCGTCGCCCGCAGTTCGGGGCGGCGCAGGGCCGCTGCCGGATGCAGCACCGGGAAGATATGCCTGCCATCCTTGTGGCGCAGCTTGCCGCGGGCGCGGGTCACGCTTTCGCCGGGGAAGAAACGGCCCAGAGAGAAACGGCCCAGGGTGACAATCAGCTTGGGGTTGATCAGCTCAATCTGCCGTTCCAGGTATTTGCCGCAGGCGGCGATTTCGCCCGGCTCCGGGTCGCGGTTGTCCGGCGGGCGGCACTTGACCATATTAGCGATGAAAACGTCGTTCCGGTTGGTGCCGATGGACGCCAGCAGTCCTTCCAGGAGCTGCCCGGCCGGGCCGACGAAGGGACGCCCCTGGCGGTCTTCGTGGAAGCCTGGCCCTTCGCCGATGAACATCAACTCCGCCGATGGGCTGCCCTCGCCGGGGACGGCGTGGGTGCGGCCCCGGTGCAACGGGCAATCGGTGCAATCACGGACTGCCCGGGCTACCTCGTCCAGGCTATCCATAGCCTAGCTCCCTCCGGCGTAGACGCCCTCACCCTAACCCTCTCCCAGGGGAGAGGGGACTTTGCGAAAGGGGCGGCTTATTCGTCTTCGATGCCGCGGCCCTTCAGGTAGTTCACCGCGTCGCCTACGGTGGCGATATTGCCGGCGTCTTCGTCGGGAATCTCCAGCGGGTTTCCCTCGGTGGAAAACTCTTCCTCGAAGGCCATTATCAGTTCCACCAGATCCAGGGAGTCGGCATTCAGGTCTTCGACGAAGGAAGAGCTTTCCTCGACGTCATCTTCGCCGACTCCCAGCTTGTCTACAACGATGTCTTTGACGCGCTCGTAAATTGTGGGCAAGGTTCAACTCCCTTTAGACGCGGGTTCGGCGGCAGCCAGTTCTCCGGATTCCAGTCCGGACATTATGGAGCCGAGGACTCCGTTGACAAACCTGGCGGAGCTGTCGCTTCCGAACGCCTTGGCCATCTCCACTGCCTCGTCAACCGCCGTCTTGCGGGGTGTAGCCGAATTATGCAGAAGTTCGAAGATGGCAATTCTCAAAATGTTCCGGTCAACGATGGGCAACTGCGGCACCGGCCACGCCGGAGCGTAGCGGCCGATGAGGCTGTCAAGGCCGGACCAGTGTTCGCACACCCCTTGGTGCAACCGCCCGGCCAGCTCCATGATGGAGCCGTCGAATTCTTCATCCATCCACCCGTAATCGGGGTCGGTTTTCCAGGCGCGCCCCTCTCTCGTGCCCCCGTCTCTCATACCAGTGATGTCGGCGGCAAACAGGGATTGCAACGCGACGGTTCTCGCTGTGCGCCTGGGGTCCATATCCTTACGGGCCGGGGACTTGACCATACAACACGGCACCCTGTCTGAATCAGGATTTACCGGATTCAGGGATTTTCAGGATGGCTTCGCGTTTCACAGGGATAATCCTTTCATCCTGAAAATCCTGATTCAGACTACCAGCTTTCGGCCAGCTTGCGGATGGAATCTGGGTCGGCCACTGCTGACACCTCCACACCCCGGTCAATTCGCTTGATCAGACCCGCCAGCACTCCGCCCGCGCCGAACTCAACGAAGTGGCTGATGCCGGAGTCAATCATAGTACGCACGGAATCCTTCCATTGGACGCATCGGCAGAGACCGCTGACCAGTTCCTCGCGGACTTCGCCACTGGTGGTCAAGGAAGCGCAGTTGCAGTTGGCGACAATCGGGATGCGAGGCTCCCGAAGATGCAGCGACTCCAGTTCGGCGGCCAGCCCTTCCTCGGCCTCGCGCATCAGCGATGAATGGAACGCTCCGCTGACCGGCAGCGGCACGGCCTTGCGCGCGCCCCGGGCGGTAGCCAGGTCAACGGCGTGGGCAATGGCTATCTTGTCGCCGCTGATTACTATCTGATTATCGGTGTTTATGTTTGCCAGCTCCACGCCGGTTTCGGCGCAAATCTGGTGGAAGGCCAACTCGTCCAACCCCAGGATGGCGGCCATGGCCCCCGGGCGGTTGACGGAGGCCTGGTTCATCAACTCGCCCCGCCGCCGCACCAGGCGCACGGCGTCGGAGAAGTCCAAGACACCAGAGGCTACCAGGGCGGTATATTCGCCCAGGCTGTGGCCGGCGACGGCTCCTGCCTCCGCGGCCTGGGGGCCGCCCACTTCGCGCCAGGCGCGCCAAGCGGCGATGCTCACGGTCATTATGGCTGGCTGGGAATTGACGGTGTTCTGAAGCTCCCCGGCCGGGCCCTCAAATATCATGCGGGACAGCGGGAACCCCAGGCTGTCGTCGGCCTCCTCAAAGGTCTCGCGGGCAGCCCTCGATGATTCCAAGAGAGCGGCGCCCATGCCCACCTTCTGCGACCCTTGCCCCGGGAACACGTATGCCCGATCATTCAGTTCTGTCGTAGTCGTAGCAGCCTCCTGCGGAGGGAACCATTGGCGAGATTCCATTTCGGAGAATTTTAATTATGCTGCCAAAATAATGCAATGCAATGGATGCGGGGTGTTATGTCGAAAATCGGCTCCTGCCAGAATTTGCATCTGCAAGGATATGCTGGCTGCACTGAGTTACCCGGCCTGCGCCGCCGCTACACTCTTCGCGGCACCGGTACATTTTTAGACATAAAGGCATTCCGCCGCCTTAGAAGGAGAAAAGGCGGCAAGGAGTCGGCTCGGGTAAAAGGGTAGTATCCTGCGACACCGGATTATCGCGGGTCCTGCACTACCTGCCGTCCCCGGTAATAGCCGCATTCAGGACAGGCGGCGTGGGGCAGTTTTGCGCTGCGGCAACGCGAGCATACCGCCGCGTGTACCGGCTTGAGCTTGTAAGAGCTGAGCCGTCGGCCCTGCCTCGCTCTGGTCAGTTTCTTCTTGGGTACGGCGCCCATATTATATCGGGTCCTCCTGAGCGGCCTTGCCTATTGGGGGTTTTTGAAGCCCTTGGGCATGAGCTCCGCCAGCGCTCCCCAGCGGGGGTCTATGGCGGGCCGGTCGCATTTACACTTTTCCGTATTCAGGTCCGCGCCGCATTCCGGGCAGAGGCCCCGGCAGTCCCTGCGGCAGAGGGTTTTCAGCGGCTCGTCGGCCAGCAGGTACTGGCGCAGCACGTCGCTCAGGTCCAGAATCTGGCGAGTGTCAATATGCAATACGCCTTCCGACTCATCCGGCGGGTACATATTCCTGCCGGTGTTCGGGTCAACGGTCGGGTAGCACTCCTCTTCCACGTCCAGCTTGGAAAGCCGGTCGCAGGAGGCGAGGCAACGGGCACAGGTAGCAGTTACCTGCACGTCCACGGTGGCGTAGACCAGCAATCCGTGATGCGTGCGGAGCAACCGCACCGTGCCGGTCGCCCGGCCAATGCCCGAGTTTTCCGGCGCGCCGTCGGAGACGGCCGTCGGCTCATCCAGTTGAAACCACCTGGTGGAGCCGGTGGGTTCCATCAGAAGCTGCGAAACATTATAGAGCATTTTAATGAAACTCGCGCCCGTCCATCCGAACAGGCTAGGGAAAATTATAGGTTCCTCCCCAGCGGGGCTGTCAAGTCTTGGCGTAATTGTCTGAACTGTGATTTCTTTGATTCTGGGATTGCCATGATTGGGAAATCATGCTAATCCGTTAATCATACGAATCACAGCTCAGACAATTCCCTCCGGTTGCCGCCGCTGCCGGTATGGGGTAGTCTAAATCGGAAGTGGAGTAAAGCTATGACTGCCCCAACCATCGTTGTCCTCATTGACGGCTTTGACCCGGAGTATTTGGACGGCTGCCCTGCGCCCAACCTGGCGGCCATGGCGCGGCGCGGCTTCCGGGTGGACGGCCGCGGCATGACGCCCAGCGTCACCAACGTCAACAACGTGTCGCTGGTGACCGCCAGCTACCCGGAGCGCCACGGCATCACCTCCAACTACTGGCTCGACCGGCAGCGCGGCGAAGAGTTCTACATGGAATCCGGCGAGTTTCTCCGCGCCGAGACCATGTTCCAGCGAGCCGCCGCCGCCGGCCTGCGCTCCCTGCTGGTCACCGCCAAGGACAAGCTGCGTCGCCTGCTCAGTGACGGCGCCACGGTCAGCATATCCTCGGAGGAGCCGCCGGGGTGGGTGGTTGACGGGGTGGGCGAGCCGCCGCCCATCTACTCGCTGGAAGTCAACCGCTGGGTGCTGGACGCCGGACGCTACGCCATGTCTAGGGAGCCTTTCGACCTGGTATACCTGACCACCACCGACTACGCCATGCACACCTACGGCCCGCAGCATCCCGAGTCGGCCCGCCACGTGGCCTTGCTGGACGAAGGACTGGGCGCGATACTCGGACAGTCCCCCGAATCGCGGATGCTGGTCACCGCCGACCACGGGATGTCGGACAAGTCTCGAATGCTGCACCTGCCCGGCGAATTGGCCCGCTATGGCATCAAGGCGCGCGCCGTGCCGGTCATCAAGGACCGCTACGTGGTCCACCACTCCAACCTGGGCGGCAGCATCTACGTGCACCTGGACAACTCCGCCGACATGAACGCCGCCCTCGACGCCCTGCGCAATCTGGAAGGCGTGGAAGACGCCCTGCCCGTCGAAGAGGCGGCGCAACGATTCCGCCTGATGCCGGAGCGTATGGGCGACATCCTGGCGCTGGCTGACGCCGCTACCGTCTTTGGCGATCCAGCCGAAGTGACCATGCCGCCGGGCCTGCGCTCCCACGGCTCAGCCCACGAGACCACTGTGCCGATAATCGGCTGCGGCCCCGGCCTTGACAACGACAGGGACTCGGCCCGCTTCCGGGAGAACCTGGACGTGGGACGCTACATCTTTGACGAGGTTCTCCCGCCACGCCTATGAACACCATTCGTGTCGCCGCGCCCGCCACCACCGCCAACCTCGGCCCCGGCTATGACTGCCTGGGCATGGCCCTCGACATCTGGAACACCGTGGAGGTTGAGCCGCTGCCCGACGGCGACGCCCCGTCGGTCAGCGTGTCCGGCGAGGGCGAAGGTGAGCTGGAGGCCGGCCCGGAGAACCTGGTCTACCGCTCCATGGAGTTCCTGTACCGCGAGCTGGGCCGCCCCATGCCGCCGCTCAGGGTTCGCTGCGACAACGAGATACCGCTGGCCCGCGGGCTGGGCAGCAGCGCCGCCGCTATTGCCGGGGGGCTGGCCGCCGCCAACGCCCTCGCCAATATGACGGGAGACGGTGGCGGGTTCGCGCCCCGCGACCTGCTGGAAATGGCCGCCACCATCGAGGGCCATCCCGACAACGTGGCCGCCGCCGTGATGGGCGGACTGCAACTGGTAGTGACCGAGCATCCTTCGACAAGCTCAGGACGAACGGATGTGGGGGAAAGCACACTGTACACCGTGCCGGTCAGCATCCCCGCCGCCATTCACGCCGTGCTGTTCATCCCCGAAACCCGCATCGCCACCGCCGACGCCCGCGCCGTGCTGCCGCAGCAGTTGCCGGTGCCCGACGCGGTGCACAACATGGCCCGCGTCGCCCTGCTGGTGGCCGGGATGGCCACCAATCACCCCGAGTACCTGTCCGTCGCCACCCAGGACAAGCTGCACCAGCCCTACCGCCAGCCCCTCTTCCCGGCGATGAAACTGCTGATGAAGGCGGCCCTCGATGCCGGGGCGCTGGGCGCGTTCCTGTCCGGCAGCGGCTCCACCGTCCTTGCCCTGACCCAGGGCCGCGAGATGACGGTCGCCTACGAGATGGCCGAAGCCGCCCGCCAGGCGTCCGTCGAGGGCAGGGTGAAGGTGACGCAACCAACGGCGCTGGGGGCGCATTTGGTATCGTAGAATGGCGCAAATTCAAGGCGTAAACTTACTGTGGAGGGAATTATGGGGATATTCAGAGTAGCTATTGAGGTAGGCAACCCCCAAGGTGGTGATATGGTAGGAATAGCGGCGATAGTTGACACTGGCTCTGTCCATACAATGTTGCCTGAATCGCTGTTAACGCAACTGAGCATTGAGCCAATGCTGCAAAAGAGCTTCCGTTTTGCTGACGGCAACGAACAAATACGCGACGTCGGGCTGTGCCGCATAGTTTGGCAGGATGAGCGATTCGACTGCCCAGTTATATTTGGCCCTGAAGAACAATATCTGATGGGCGCGACCACGCTGGAAATCTTCGACTTGGTAGTAGAACCCGGCGAACACAGGCTGATTCCGAAGATACACTACGAGCGACCATATTGATGGGGAAAGCCTCTGCGCCCTCCAGCCGCCGGGCACCCATCTGGTATTATAGCGATTGAGCGATTGATAGAGAGTGGCAGTATGGGCCTGTTCACAGTGACCATCGGAGTTGGACACCTCGACGGTGGAGACTTGGTTGAAGTATCGGCGTTAGTTGACACTGGCGCTTACCATACTGTGCTACCTGCATCACTATTGGCGCAACTGCAAGTGCGGCGCCTTGCGGAACAAACTTTTGAATTCGCGGACGGCAATGAGGAATCGCTCGGCGTGGGCCTGGCCCGTATAGCTTGGCAAGACAAAGAGTTTCCCTGCCCTATCATCTTTGGCGCGGAAGATAAGTACCTCATGGGGGCAAGTACGCTGGAGAGTCTAGATTTGATGGTAGACCCGCGCCGCAATAAACTGGTTCCCTTCATACACCCGGAGAGACCTTACTTAGGCGGCCGGTAGCCCTAGGGTAATCAACTCCCTGCCGGAGCGCACCCTGTCTATCCGGTAAAGTGGGCGATGAGAGACCCTCTGCATTCTCTGGTTATCCCTGTGCCCTCTGCGTTGAAAAACCCTTTAAGAGAAACAGTCCTCTATGCCCCTGATAGTCCAGAAATACGGCGGCTCCTCGGTGGCCGATGCCGACAAAATCCTCAGCGTGGCCCGGCGCATCGGAGCGGTGCGGCGGGCGGGCACGGACGTGGTGGCCGTGGTGTCGGCCATGGGCGACACCACCGACGAGCTCATCGAGCTGGCCCACAGCGTTTCCCGCGAACCCCACGCCCGCGAGCTGGACCTGCTGCTCTCCACCGGCGAGCTGGTCTCCTGTACCCTGCTCACCATGGCCCTGCGGGAGCTGGGCCACGAGGCCATCAGCCTCAGCGGGCCGCAGGCAGGCATCCACACCGACACCAGCTTTGGCCGCGCCCGCATCAGCCGCATCGAGGCTGGCCGGATGCGAAGAGAGCTTGATGCGGGGCGCATTGTGGTGGTGGCCGGATTCCAGGGCATCACCGCCGAAGACGACATAACCACCCTGGGCCGGGGCGGCTCCGACACCACCGCCGTCGCCATTGCCGCTGCTCTGGAAGCCCACCGCTGCGAAATCTACACCGACGTCGAGGGCATTTACACCGCCGATCCCCGCATCGTTCCCGACGCCCGCAAGCTGGACGAGGTTGGCTACGAGGAGATGCTGGAGCTGGCCAGCCTGGGGGCAAAGATGCACCCCCGCTCCATAGAGCTGGGCGGAGTGTACCGTGTCCCCATATACGTGGCTTCCAGCTTCACCGACGTTCCCGGTACGCTGATTCACGCCGTCGGCAACGGTCCGTCCGATGCTTTCGCCAGTCCAGAGCTTGCCCCTGGCCCTGAAATTGCTGCCTCCGCTGGCCCTGAGCCTGTCGAAGGGCCGTCCGTTCATGGTTCGACCCTTCGGCAAGCTCAGGACTCACCACGAACGGACCGGAAAGCCCCGGAGAACTCTATGGAAGACAGAATCAAAGTAACTGGAATCGCCTACAACGCCAACGTCGCCAAGATAACGGTCCAGGGGGTGCCGGACCGCCCCGGCCTGGCCGCCGCCCTGTTCGAGCCGCTGGCCGAGGCGAGCATCAGCGTGGACACCATCGTCCAGAACACCGGCGGCCCCGTCACCCCCAAACAAGCGGGGGCCACCGACATCAGCTTCACCGTGAGCCGCACCGACCTGCCCGCCGCCGTGCGCCTGGTGGAGGCCGTGGCGCCGCAGATGGGCGCCGCCGGGGTGGTCAGCGCGCCCGACCTGGCCGCCGTCAGCATCGTCGGCTCCGGGATGCAGAACACGCCGGGCTACGCCTCCCGTATGTTCCGCCTGCTGGCCAACGGCGGCGTCAACATAGACATGATTACCACTTCGGAAATCCGCATCTCCTGTATAATCTCCGAAGCTCAGGGACGCGACGCCGTGCGGCTGCTGCACGAGGGCTTCCAACTCGACCGGGAGTGAAGAGCGGTTTGTCTCTCCTGCGCCCTTCCCGTCATTCCGGCGAAAGCCGGAATCCAGAACGCCCTGCCTATGACAGCCTTTTGTTGGTGCGGAGGTATGGATTCCGGCTTTCGCCGGAATGACGGCGGGTTGTTCGTTCAGTCCTTTGCTTCACGAATCAGTAATCCCGCAGTGCAGGGACAGGAATGACCCCAACCTCCCATCTGTCCGTCGTCATACCGGCCTACAACGAGGAAATCCGCATTTCCCGCACCATCCGCGAGATTGTCTCCTACCTGAAAGAACAGGACTACCAATGGGAGATTGTGGTGGCCGACGACGGCAGCGCCGACGCCACCGCCCGGCTGGTTGCCGAGGCCGCCGGGGGCGATCCGCGGGTTCGGGTGCTGCCGCTGGAGCACCGGGGCAAGGGCTGGGCGGTCAGGAACGGGATGCTGGCCGCCGTCGGCGAATTCCGCCTGCTGTGCGACGCCGACCTGTCGGTTCCCATCGCGCAGGTGGAGCGGCTGCTTCCGCCCCACAGCGGCGGCGTGGACGTTGCTGTCGGCTCACGGGAGGCCCCAGGCGCGGCCCGCTACGGCGAGCCGGGCCGCCGCCACATGATGGGCCGTGTCTTCAACGCCGTCGTCCGTCGTTTGGCCGCCGTGGGATTGGCGGACACTCAATGCGGCTTCAAGTGCTTCCGGGCCGCCGCAGCCGAGCGCCTGTTCGCCCGGGCGACTCTGGACGGGTTCTCCTTTGACGTTGAGGTGCTCCATCTCGCCCGCCGTTCCGGGATGACGGTGGCCGAAATCGGCGTGGACTGGCATTACCGCGAACACAGCAAGGTAAGGCCCTTCCGCGACGCCCTTTCGATGACTATGGATTTGTTGCGTATCCGGTGGCGGCACAGGCGCTTTTCCAAGTGACATAATCCGGCATTGAGGGGTATGGCCTTTCGTGGAAATTGCGCTTGAAATTGCCCGTTTTCAGGCTGATTTTCCTATTGACCGCACGCGTGCAATTGATATAACTGTATAGCCGAAAAATGGAATGCGCGCCCCGGACGCCGGGGCGCCAAATTATGGATGGAGAAGGATGAGTACCGAAATTCCTGCCGCCGCTAACGGAGCGAAGTTCAGGCGCAGCCTGGACCGCGAGGCAGTAGACCTCGCCCTCAAGGGCGAGTGGGAGCGCGCGGCCCAAGTCAACCGCGCCATACTGGAACTGTTCGCCGACGATGTGGAAGCCATGAACCGGCTGGCCAAGGCCCTGATTGAATTGGGCAGCTACGAGGAGGCTGGCTCGGTTCTCGACCGTCTGGTCAACGTCGCGCCATACAACAACATCGCCCGCAGGAACCGCGCCCGCCTGGAGCAGATGCGCGCCCAAGTCAAAACAAATGACGGGGCCGTCGCCACATCCCGCCACGCCCGCAAGGCGGCAGGAGCGCCGCAGTTGTTCATCGGCGAGAGCGGCAAGTCGGCCACCACCCTGCTGCGCCAGACGCCCCGCCGCCTCTCCCCGGCCCTGGTATCGCCGGGGGACCCGGTGTCATTGCGGCTGGAGCATCACGCCGTCAACGTGTACGCCGATGACGGCCAGTACCTGGGCCAGGTGGACCCGCGCCTGGGACACCGCCTGAGCCGTCTCATCGAGGGCGGCAACACCTATGAAGCCGCAGTCATAGGGTTCCACGACGAAGGCATCAGCGTCATCATTCACGAGACCCACCGCGACCGCAGCCTCCAGCACGTCGCCTCCTTTCCCACCCGTGCCGCTCCCCTGCCGGGGGCGCGAATCGAGCGGGATAACGACCCTGCCGACCTGCTGTCCGCAGACGAGGAAACAGCCGACGCCGACGAAGAAGAAGAGGAAGGCGTAATAGACGAAGGGGAATTGCAGGCGGCATGGAGCGAGAACGAGTAAGTGGTGAAGTTCCCTCTTCCTTGAGGGAGAGGGCCGGGGTGAGGGAGAAAATCCGGGCCGCTAAATCATAAACACGGGGGCGTCGTCCCGGTTTATCCGCCTTTCCTCCGCCATCCCTTGGCGCAGGTACTTGGGCAGCGCGAACATTCCCCGGTGAGTCTCGGCATCGTAGTGCCGTAGTTCCTTGCTGATGCGTCGGCTGATGGCGTATTCCAGTTCATCATCCGGCAGTTGCGGGAGCGGAGAGTCGGAAGCAATGGTGAACCCCCACAGTGTCTGGAAAGCCGGTATGTGCACCTGGGCCGCGGCCGTGTGGGTGAACACCGCGCTCAGGGTGTGGTAGATGCAGGTAAAGCATTCCTGGTGGGTGGAAAGCCCCGCTGGCCCCGACTGGGTCACCAGCACCCCGCCGGGATTCATCCGCCCTTTGGCGATGCGGTAGAATTCGTCGGTGTACAGCAGATAGGCCGTGCCCTCTTCCAGGGGGTCCACCAGGTCCAGGATGACGACGTCGAAACCGTCGCCCGGCGATTCCAGGAAGGCGCGGGCGTCTTGGTGCAGCAGCGTAACTCGCGGGTCGTCGAAGCTCCCTTGATGGTGGTTGGGCAGATGCGTCCGGCAAAGCTCCACCACTTCCCGGTCCAGGTCAATCATGGTCGCGCTTTCCACGGAACGATGGGCCAGCGCCTCCCGCAGCGTACCGCCCTCGCCCCCGCCGCCGATGAACACCGACTTGGGGTCGGGGTGGCAAAGCATCGCCGGATGCACCAGCGATTCGTGGTAGATGAACTCGTCCGACTCGGTGGACTGCGTTTTCCCATCCAGCACCAAGCTGCGCCCGAAGACGCTGGAGTCCAGGACTTCCACCTTCTGGTAGGCGGTGGCTCCGGAAAAGAGCACTGACCGCAACCGCAACATCACCGCCCAGTCCGGGGTAACGCTTTCAGCGAACCAGTTGCCCGTCAGTTCCATAGGTAAGGGCAGCTCCCCTTATTCCCTCGCCATCAGGGGGAGGGTTAGAGCCTGCGCCTGCGAAGGCAGGGGGCGGGGGGTGAGATCGGCTATCAGTCCCCGTTCAATCTCCTTGATTTCGGCGTCCCGCGACTCCAATTGCGCCGCCAGCCGCTGCGCCGCTTCCCTGGGCAGGAAAGACGAGCCGCAGGAGAAGATGTCGGCGGCGGCGTAAGCGTATTCCGGCCACGTATGTATCGAGATGTGAGACTCGGCGATGGCCAGGATGCCGGTGACGCCTTGGGGGCTAAAGCGGTGAAAAGACTCTCCGACGACTGTGGCGCCTACGTCACGCGCGGCCGTCAGCATCGCCTGACGTATGTAATTGAGGTCGTTGAGCAGGGTGGGGTTACAGTCCCTAAGTTCCAGCAAGACATGACAACCTAGAACCGTCAATCCACAAGTCCTCCCTTTATGTTATGAATCAATGTCGCTCCTAGCACAGTCTCGTATTGGGCGACAGTTTGTAATTCTATATTGGCGGCCCCCGGTAATCAATACCCAATTTTATGTCTGCCGGACAGAATGTGAATTGCCGGGACAGAAAATCCCCTCTCCCAGCAGGAGAGGGGATTTCTTCGGGTGAAGGAGTCTACGGCTGAATCAGGACACGGACGGCCCCGTCCGGGTCTTTGCGCTGGGTTAGCAGGCGGTGCCCGGCCTGTTCGGCCCACAGCGTCACATCGTAGATGTTCAGCGCGTCGGCCAGGATCGCTTCCACGAAGGACTCCTTGTCCTGCTCCATCTGGCGGGTGAGGGCGGCGATGACCCCGGCGCAGCTCTTGCCGCGCCCGTCTATGACCACCCACCCGTTGCCGGTAGTAACCGGCGCGGGTTCGGCGTGAACGGCAATCTCGCCGGTCTTGCGCAGGTCGAGCTGCCGCTTGAACTCGGCCACGGCTTCCCACGCCACGGCCCGGCCACGGTTGCCCGAGGCGCAGACCGCGCCGCGCACGCCCACGATGTCGGGGTTGATGCGGGCCAGCTCGTCCAGGTCGCTGATTTTCAGGTGGCCGGACAGCGCGGTGCTCATGCCTAGCTGCTTGCCTTCCAGCACAATCTGGCGCAGCACCGGCTCCGGCATGAAGTCGAACAGGTTGCGCCCGTCCTTGGTCAGCGTGTCTATCAGGAAGCCGTCGCACTCGCCGTCCTTGGCAAGCTGCACCATCAGGTGCGGGTCCAGCCCGCCCTCGTACAGCTCGTTGTCGGCGAACAGCGAGCCGACCAGCTTGGTGTTGAAGCCGTCCAGCGCCCGGCGGGATTCCTGCAAGACCTCCGCCGCGGTGTCGTAGTCGGCCACGCGGAACCCCACCTTGACCGAGGTGGCGTCCATCATGGCGGCGGCGTACACCGCCATCGCCACGGTGCCGGCCTGGTTGGGCACCACGCCCAGAGTGACGCTGACGTGCTTCTCCACCGGGATGATGCCGCGCACCTGCCGCACGGTGGAGGGATGCCCGGAGCCGACCAGCGCCTCTTGCAGGTTCTTCACGTCCACCACGTCGGCGCCGCCCTGCTCGGCCTCCAGCGCCTCGTCCACGTTCTGGACGCTGACCATCAGCAGCATCCCCGCCGCGAAGTTGTCGTTGCCGGTCAGCCACGCCGTGCGCGATTGAGGGTCGGTCGGTCTGGCGTAAACCGGCTGTGGAGTGTAGGCCGGCCTTGCCGCCTCGCTGCGGTCGGCAATGACCTCGGGCGCTCTGGTCTCGGTCACACGGGGCTTCAGCGGCTCCAGCTCCTCGCGCAACTGCATCTTCTCGCTGGGAGTCAGCTCCAGGATGGGCAGGCGGGGCTTGCCGGCGGCCATGCCCATCAGCTCGCCCCAGTATTTCACCAGCGATATGGGCAGCGCGCCGTTGTACTTGTCCACGGTGCGGGTCCACCAGGCATCGGACAGCTCGTTGAGGCGGCGAATGTGCCGGTCATAGAACGCCTCGTCGAAATCGCCCTGGCAGGCCCGGTCGATCCAGCGCACGTAGTTGTTGGCCTCGGGGACATCGAAGCGCCAGTCCGAGGTGTTGGCGAACATCACCTGCTGGTTGATTCCCAGCTCCTGGCCCTTGAAGTAAATCCACTCGTCGGGGGTGCTGATGACGTAATCCCGCCCCAGCGTAAGGTGCGCCTCAATGGAAATCTGCTGGTTGAAGCTGGCCTCCTTGACCCCCACCACGTTGGGCAACTGGCACAGCCGGGCCAGCCCGTTGACGCTCATGGTGATGCCGAACTGCGGCGAGTTGTAGAACATGATGGCCAGGTTGGTGTGCTCGGCCAGCAGCCGGACGTACTCCACCACCTGGTCTTCGGTCTTGGTGACCATGTACGGCGGGGCGACGATGAGCAGGTCGTAGCCGCGCCCCTCGGCGTGGGCGGCCAGCGACAGCATCTCCGGCGCCGAGGTGTGGGTGACGTGGGCGCCGATGGGCCAGCCCCCATTTGCTTCCTCGGCCACGGCGTCCATAACGTCCAGCCGTTCCTCGTGGGTCAGGCTCCAGAACTCGCCCATGCCCCAGGTGCAGCCGGCCCCCACGGTGCCCAGGCTGCGCACGTGGCGGATGTTGCGCTTCATCCCCTCCCGGTCAAAGCGGTTGTCCGGGGTAAAGGGCGTAATCAGCGTAGTCCACTGCCCCTTGAGGGTCTCCCAAGCCCACTCCTGGGCCTCATGCTTGCGGTAAGTTGCCATAACCATCCTCCCGGCTGACGTGGTATTTCAGACTGAATATGGGATTTTGGAGGGCCTAGACCTCTTTCGATTCTCCGTTATTTCTTGAGCTTGGAGATGTCCGAAGATGACCTGGGGCCTGAACTTCGTCTGCAATTTCGGCAGGTATCAGAGCAAAGGCGCGAGCCAGCGCCCGACGCGCCTGCGGCAGTCTGTCCTCTATATCATGGACATCGGGTTCGATTGCCTGGAAACCCTCACCGAGGGACGCGGCCCTGAAGTCCAAATTAAACTGTTCCCCGTCCGGCATATCTCTGAATTGTCTGACAAAGGCGTTCAGATCCGGGCGATTTTTCACGGTATAGTGTCGTGAAGCCGCCGCTCCCAATAAGGCTTGCTCCACACTGCGCCAAATCATTTTGCCGGACTCCCAAGCATCCCGCTTTTCCAGGGCAGTTAAGGCTTTGTCGAAGTATCGCCGGGAATGGATGACGTGCCGCCGCACTTTCCCGGTATTTTCAGCGACAGGCGCGGCGGGCTGGCAAAGCCCTGTGACAGCCCCGCTGGCAACATTTACATCCAGCTCCAGCTTGCAATCCTTGAGCGCGCCCACATCGAAAACCACCCGCCAGAATTCTCCCTTGAGCATGGCGGATACAGGAAGCCTGTACCTGTAATAGCCGGCCAGGATTTCCTCTGCGGCGGCAACCGCATCTTCGGCCGTATTTATGGCTGCCATATTCGTTAATCTCGGGACCGAGAATCCTCTAGGAATTCGGGTGGAAGCAGACGGAAGGCTCGGTCAATCAGACGGTTCACCGTTGGGATTATATCTTCTACGTCCTCAGTTGTATGAGTGACATCGTAAAAATTGTCGTGGTATTTTTCCGTCGCTTCAAAATCATCTCGCAACGATGAGTCCCTCGTGGAGTCGCCTATCTAAATGACAAAGTTTTTTAGACTCCTGTGAGTAGCGACGTTTCGCTGGCGAAAAGCGGCTAAGGCGTGGAATGCCTGCGCCACACTGCCCCACAGCAACTCCCCAGCTTTCCCAGCCTCTCCGTCTTGGAGCGCGATAAAGGCATTGTCCAGATACTGCCTGGAGTGGGCCACGTGCCTTCGGACTTCATCAAGCGGGGTGTAGTGGCCGGTATCGCCGTTTCCTGCGGTCAATTACTCGAGCCCCTAACATCCGGCGCCTGGCTGCCCGTCCTTTCCTCGTAGTCCAAACCGACGAATTCCAGTATCTTACCGCTGGCGCAGTCAACTTTCATCTCGATTTTCCGGGTGGTGACGGCTCCCACGTCGAACAGCACCGTCCAGCTATCACCGTCGTTCCGGGCAGTCAATGGGTGCTTCCAGTTGTAATACCGGGACAAAAAGTCGTCCGCCATCATAATGGCGTCTTCGGCTGTCTCTACTAGCATTGTCCTCATTCCGTCTCGCCTAGGACTGGGGCGCGCGGCCGCGCGCCCCTACTACCCTTTCCTGCGTGGCTAATCCTCATCCCCATACTGCGCCTTCAGCGAGTCCACCACCGCCGGGTCGGCCAGCGTGGTGGTGTCGCCCAGGGCGCGGCCCTCGGCCACGTCGCGCAGCAGGCGGCGCATTATCTTGCCGCTGCGGGTCTTGGGCAGCTCGGCGGCGAAGTGGATGTCGTCGGGGCGGGCCATGGCGCCTATCTTGCCGGCCACGTGGGCCTTCAACTCGACCACCACGTCGTCGGATATATCCACCCCGTCCTTCAACGTTACGAAGGCGACTACGGCTTGCCCCTTGACCTCGTGGTCCTTGCCGATGCAGGCGGCCTCGGCCACCTTCTGGTTGTCCACCAGCGCGCTTTCCACTTCCATGGTGCCGATGCGGTGGCCCGACACGTTGATGACATCGTCCACCCGGCCCAGCAGCCAGAAGTAGCCGTCCTCGTCCAGCCTTGCGCCGTCGGCGGTGAAGTAGATGCCCCCTTCCTGTAAATCGGTATAGCGTGACCAGTAGGTATCAATGAAGCGCTCCGGGTCGCCGTAGACCCCGCGCAGCATCGAGGGCCACGGGCGCTTGACGACCAGATAGCCGCCCCCGCCGAGTCCGACGGGATTCCCGTCGGCATCCAATATCTCAGCCTCGATGCCGGGAAAGGGCTTGGTGGCCGAGCCGGGTTTCAGCGTGGTGAGGCCCGGGAGCGGCGCAATCATCATGGCGCCGGTCTCCGTCTGCCACCAGGTGTCCACCACCGGGCAGCGGCCCCCGCCGATGTGCTGCCAGTACCAGACCCACGCCTCCGGGTTGATGGGCTCGCCAACCGTGCCCATGAGCCGCAGGGACGACATATCGTGCTTCTGGGGGTAGCCCTCGCCCCAGCGCATGAAGGTGCGGATGGCCGTGGGCGCGGTGTACAGGATGGTCACGGCGTACTTGGCGACAATGGCCCAGAAGCGGTCGCGGTCGGGGTAGTCGGGCGAGCCTTCATACATCACGGTGGTCGCGCCGTTGGCCAGCGGGCCGTAGACGATGTAGCTGTGCCCGGTCACCCAGCCGATGTCGGCGGTGCACCAGTAGATGTCATCCTCCTTGATGTCGAAAACCCACTTCGTCGTCGCCATCGTTCCCAGCAGATAGCCGGCCGACGTATGGACGATGCCCTTGGGCTTGCCGGTGGTGCCGCTGGTATAGAGCAGGAACAGCATATCCTCGCTGTCCATCGGTTCCGGCTCGCAGGTCATGGGCTGGCCTTCCATCAGGTCGTGCCACCAGATGTCGCGCCCGTCCACCATCTTGTCGTCGGCGGTTCCGGTGCGTCGCAGCACCACCACCTTCTCGACGCTGGGCGCGCCGTCCAGCGAGTCGTCGGCGTTCTGCTTGAGGGGAATGACGCCGCCGCGCCGCCAGCCGCCGTCGGCGGTGATGAGCAGCTTGGACTCCGAATCGTTGATGCGGTCCCGCAGCGATTCCGCGCTGAACCCGCCGAAGACCACGCTGTGGGGCGCGCCGATGCGGGCGCAGGCCAGCATGGCGATGGGCAACTCCGGGGTCATGGGCAGGTAGATGGTCACCCGGTCGCCCTTCTTGACGCCCAGGCTCTTCAGCCCGTTGGCGAACTGGCATACCTCGCGCAGGAGGTCGCCGTAGGTGTATACCTTCCAATCGCCCGGCTCGCCCTCCCAGACGATGGCGGCCTTGTTGCGCCGCCCGTTGTTGACGTGGCGGTCGATGCAGTTGTAGGACACGTTGAGCTTGCCGCCGATGAACCACTTGGCGAAGGGGGCGTCGCTCCAGTCCAGCACCGTATCCCACTTCTGGAACCAGTCCAGCCCCTCGGCCAGCCCGGCCCAGAATGCCTCCGGGTCCGCGGCAGCCTTGGCATAGATGTCCGGGTCGGCCATGTTTGCCTTTGCAGTGAAATCGGCGGGCGGAGGAAAGCTCCGCTCCTCCTGAAGCAGTGCGTCAATGCCTCCGGTGTTCTGAACCATCACTACCCTCCTGACTAAGTCGTGGGCATGTCTCCCAAATATTCAACGCAAGTGATCGTGTAGGGGAAATTGGTTGCCTCCAAGTATAACCCTGAACTACTGCCCTTCGTTTCTTCTCTCGGCGTATTCTACCATCCGCAGACCCTGTACTCTTCTATACAATACAGGCTCACCTTCGCCCCCGAACCCTTGCCCGATAGCGTAGAATCCCCCAATGATGGATTCGCGCGATTGTTCCCCCACCGGCCATTTCCGCCCCGCGAGCTGCCGCCTTGACCGCCGTTAGCGGGACCGCCGCCAGCGGCCCGATTGCAAGCGGCGGGCGGTGGCGCGGCGTCCTCATCGGCGCCACCGCTGGGCTGGCCATGTTTCTTGCCTCCCTCGACTTCTCGGTCAACGTGGCGCTGCCGGAGATTGCCGCCGACCTGGACGCCAACCTCCAGAGCGTCCAGTGGGCGCTGGTGGTGTTCATGGGAGTCCGGGCCAGCCTGGTGCTGGGCGCCGGCAGCTTCGCCGACCGCTTCGGCCTTCGCCGCGTCTACCTCTGGGGCGGGCTGGCCTACCTCGTTTCCATGTTCTGCATCGCCCTGTCACCAGACCTCGCATCGGTGGTCGGGTTCCGGGTATTGCACGGCATCGGCACCGCTTGTATGTACGCTGTGGCCCCGGCTATTGCCGCCAACCTGTTCCCGCCCCACCGTCGCGGGCTGAGTATGGGTTTCACTGCCGGCAGCCTGGCCTTGGGCATGGTTGGCGGCACCATCGGCGCGGGGCTGCTGGTGGGGGCTGGCTGGTTCGGTCAGGATTGGCAATGGGTGTTCTGGGGAAGAGTGCCCTTCATGGTGGCCGCCCTGGTCCTGGCATGGCTATTCCTTGACCGAGACCTCCCGTTGTCCGCAGGCCAGGCTGGAGCGGAGAGGACCAAAGGCCCCGCCTTTGACCTGACCGGGGTGTTCACATTGGCTGGCGGGTTGATCTGCCTCATTATCGGGCTGCGGTTGGGCCGTGACCTGGGCTGGGACTCGTGGCCGGTGCTGACCATGCTGGCGCTCACGCCGACGCTGTTCGCGCTGTTCTGGAGCATCGAACGGAGGGCCGAGTGGCCCGTTCTGCCTCTGGCCTTGTTGCGGAACCTCGGCTTTGCGATTTCCGGTGTCGGTATGTACCTGGCCTTCTTCGGGGCCTTCGTGGTCTGGTTCATCTTTCCCTTCTATGTGGCCGATACGCTGGGCAGAGGGCCGGTGGTCCTGGGCGGATTGCTGGCCGCATCCTCCCTGCTGGCAACGGCGTTCTCGTTGCTGGGCGGCTGGCTCACCGACCGCATCGGAACGCAGCCCGTCGGCGTGGCGGGGATGGTTGTGATGGCGGTGGGTCTGGCGTGGATGGCTCTTCTGAACGAGGATTCCGCTTTGACCCAAGTGTTGTTGCGGGTCTGTATCGTGGGCGTCGGGCTGGGAACGTTTCAGGCGGCGGCCTATGCGCTGGTCATGCGCAGCGTCGAGCCTGCTCGGTTCGGCTCGGCGGGCGCTATGTTGTCGCTCACCCAGGCGCTGGGGTCGGTCACGGCGGTAGCCATTGTGGGCGGCATCTTTGCCATGCGAAGCGACCATCACCTGGCCGCGCTGGCCGGAACCGCAGGCGCGGAGAGCATGGCCTTCGTCCTGGCGTACCGCGACGTGTTCATGATCGGGGCTGGCGTGGCGGTCGTAGGCGCCGTGGTCGCCGCCTTCGGCAGGCCGCCGCGCGCCGTCAGCTAGATCGGCCCCTCCGGCGGCAGTCCCAACGCCACGCGCCCGTAATCCCGTCCGCCGAGGTCCATCACCAACCCGTCGCGGTGGGCCACGGCCTGGGCGTCGCGGTGAAAGCGTTGCAGGGGCGTCGAATCGAAGATGCCGTGGCCGCCGCTGATGTCGAACAGCCGGTTGACGGCCTGCTGGCAGAGCTGGACGGTGAAGGCCTTGTCGCGCCGGAACCGCGCCCGTTCCAGAGGAGTGAAGGGTTCGCCTTCCCTGCCCTTGCGCAGAATCTCGCGGATGTCCTGCTGCATCACGGTCAGGGCGGCGTCGGTCTCGGCGCTGGCCTGGGCCAGGCGGGTGTGGACGGCCGGGGAGTCGGCGGTCCGGCCGGGGCCGGAGGTTCCTTCCAGGCGCGCCGTGAACTCGTCAATCATTCCCTGCGCGATACCCACCATGGGCGCCACCAAGTCCCACCCTAGAAGCGTCGAGACGGGTGTCCGGTAGCGTCCCTGTCTATGTAATTCCCAGCTACTCAAGTCTTCAATGCCTGCGGCGTCCACATCCATGATGCGGTGAGGGGGAACGAAGGTGTTATCAACAGTGATGTCCTTGCTGCCGCTGCCACGGAGCCCGGATACGAACCAAGTGTCCACAATGACGAAATCGCTGCGCGGGATGAGGGCCCAGGCGCGCCGTCCGATACCGGGGATGCCCAGCATCACCCAGCCCGCGTGGTCGCAGCCGCTGGAGAACTCCCAGCGCCCGGACAGGCGGTAGCCGCCCTCGACGGGTTCGCAGGTGGCCTTGCCGACGTTCAATGAGCTGGACAAGAGGGTATCGGGGTTCTCGCCGAACACTTCCTGCTGCGCTTGCAGCGGCCAGTAGCCAACCAGCCACGAATGGGCGGCCCACAGCCCGTAGCACCACGAAGTTGAGGGACAGCCCCGGCCCAATTCGGCGGCCACGTCCAGCGCCAGGCCGTAGCTGACGTTCAGGCCGCCGAACTTCCTGGGCACGCCGATGCGGTGCAGCCCGGTTGCCAGCAGGTCGCTGACCGTTTCGTCGGGAACGCGGCGCAATTCCTCAGTGCGGTCGGCCCGCTCCTTGAGCACAGGCACCAGGTCGGCGGCGCGGTTGAACAGTTCCGCTTTGGTCGGCTCTACCATCGCTTGTAGGGAAGGAATTTGCCCGACATGGTGACCTTCACCCGGTCGCCGTGTTCCGGGTCTTCTTCCTTATCCACGTTCATAGTGAAGTCAATGGCGCTCATAATGCCGTCGCCGAACTTTTCGTGGATTACGTCCTTCAGCGGCATACCGTAGACTTGCATAATCTCGTAGAAGCGGTAGATGAGGGGGTCGGTGGGAACGACGGGCCCCAAACCCTTCGCCGGAGGCTCCGTAAGCTCATCGGCAATCTCGGAGCCGACTCCCAGGACCTCCGCCAGCTTCAGGGCTTCGTCCTGCGGCGCGCTGGCCTGCCCGTAGAGCAGGGCGGCCACCCATACTTCGTCCCGGTCAATCACCTTTCCCAGGTCTGCAAAGCTCAGTCCGGCGGCCTTCTTGGCGGCCAGCAGCGCCCGCGTCGTTTCTGATGTTTCCAACGTCCCCTCCGGTTCAGCGGCAAGTAGTGTGCGGGTCCTTCGACAAGCTCAGGACAGGGCGAAGTATAGCACTCCCCGGTATCAGAACCGGGGGCTTCGGAGCAGTGACGGTGAGGCCATAGCACTTCCCGGCTGCACGCAAGGCACGCGCCGTCGTACAAGACCTCAACCTGCTCCAAGACGGTGATAGTCGCCTTGTCCTGCTTGTCCGGTTAATAGTTGCGCTTACGGAGGGAGCGCTTGCCCGGCGTCCGGCTCCGGGCTCGACCCGCAGGGCTAGTGGACAGGGTCAGGCGATGTCAGATAGTTCGCTTCGGTGACCAGCTCGGTCAGCACGGCCAAATCGAGGTCTTTGAGTCGCCGGAACCCGATGCTTGCCGCGCCGAGTTTCACCTTTCCGAGGCGGTCGGCATAGCGGTGGGCGAGGTAGGCGTTGTCGACCGTAGCGTTGACGTAGATGCTGTAGTTCCTCTTCTGGCGGGCGAGGCCGACGAGGAACCACTCGACGGTATTCCCCGATGAGCCTGTCTGCTCGATGTGGCCGTATCCAATGATTGACTGCTGTGTGCCGCCCCAGAACACGCCCTGCCAAAGCACCCGTTGGCGGTCAGGCAGCGCACGGTGGATCGCCCTGTCTACCGATGCCAGGGTGTCGCGATGCTCGCCGGGAAGCGACGCCAGGTAGGTGTCCGGGGTGGTGTCTACGATCCGCATCGGCTCGCTCATGCCCTTTCCTCCGCATTGGCCAGGTCAGAGAGATCATTCTGCAGGGTATCTCCGGTTGACCCCAGGAGCTTCTTGCCAATGAGCTTGACGAATACCTTACTGAACAGGTTGTTGGGCTGGACCTCGAAAGATGCCGAGACCTCGGTGGTCTCGCCGTCTTTGGATTCTCTGAGGCTGTAACGGGTTAGATAGGTTGCTCCGGCCTCGGTCGCAGCCAATGCAAAAGAAGTCGGCTCCCTCCACTCGACAACTTCGATAGTTTGCGAGTGGCTCTTTCCATATACCCTTCGGGTCTGCTTCCACTTCGCGCCGACTCCAGACTTCTCAGAGGTCAGCCACTCGATTGCTTCGTAAGATTTTACTCGACTGGGGTACTGATCCAGATCGGTCAACTTACTCCAAGTCTTCTCAATCAATCCTTTGAACTCTTGCTTGGTTGATATCCTTAGTGTCATTGCATTGCTGCTCCCGAGACATTGCTACTCCCAAGAAATGATCATAGCACGGAACACCATTTCATCTGCTCTCTCTGAACGCGGCATATTTCTCTAATTTCCTTCCTAACCGCCGTTGCTTTAGGAGGCAATTCGGGACTTGGCCAGTGGGCTGTCAAGCCGGCTTTCCGGGCGTCAGAACCGGCAGTGGTCGGCGCAGTCGTCCTGCCGCCCCAGCAGCCTGCCGATGCGCATCCGGTTGCGGGCGAACCAGCGGTAGAAGGCGTCGAAGGCCGGACGGGCCGGCCACCAGCCCGTCCAGTTCATCAGCCAGCCCAATCCGGCCAGACGGTAAGCCTCGCGCAGGCTGTCCATGCCCACCGTGACGCTGCCGTCGGGCCGGATGCCGTAGAGGGCGGCGTCCACCTGCTGGCCGGTCAGACCAAACCTGGCGGCGTCAAAGCCCTCTGCCGCAATGTCCACGGCTTCGATGGCATCCGGGCGGCGGCGATGGAGCCACAGCACTTCCCGGCTGCACACCGGGCAGGCGCCGTCATAGAGCAGTCGGTAGCGTTCCTTCACTGCCATATCACCTCCCGCCGAGGCCGATTCGCCTTTCATAATCTATTATACCTGCGATTCTTCCTCTGAACTGTGATTTATCTGATTCCGGGATTATCATGATGGCGAAATCATGTTAATCCGTTAATCATACGAATCACAGTTCAGACATTCGCGCCTTGACCCGCGACACAGTGATTGGTACACTTTTTGCAGTGCGGGCGGTTAGCTCAGTTGGTTAGAGTACTTGCTCGACACGCAAGAGGCCAGTGGTTCGAGTCCACTACCGCCCACCATCAGGTCAGGCTATTGCCTTGGTTCCGCTTGGCACGGACGGCGCCCCGCACTAAATTCGGATTTTCCGCCGTTTGCGACCCTATTTTGCGTGTGCCGCGCACGGCATCATTTATTGACTTAAAGACAGAGACTGAAAATGAACGCCACCGAGATATACAAGCCCGAAGCCAACCCACGCATCCCGCAGTTCTCCGCGGGCGACACCGTTCGCGTCAACTTCCGCATCCGCGAGGGCGACCGCGAGCGTGTGCAGGCCTTCCAGGGCGTGTGCATCCGCTTGGACCACGGCAACGGCCCGGCCGCCAACTTCACGGTGCGCCGCATCACCGCCGGCATCGGCATTGAGCGCATCTTTCCCCTTCATTCGCCGCTCATCGAGTCGGTGGAAATCACTCGCCACGGCTCGGTGCGCCGGGCCAAGCTGTACTACCTGCGCGGGTTGCAGGGCCGCGCCGCCCGCATCAAGGAACTGAACCCAGCCCAGCGCCGCCGCGCCATGGAGGCCCAGGCCGCCGCCGAGGCTCGCCGCGAGGAAGCTCGCCTTGCCGCCGAAGCTGAAGCGCTGGAACAGGCCGCCGCCGAAGCGGAAGAGCTGGCGGACGACGAAGAGGCTGACGCCGAGGCCGTCGCCGAAGTTGAAGAAGTTGCGGCGGAAGCGGAAGCCGAGGCCGAAGAGTAGGTCGAGGAATAACCCGGCCGCCTGCCTGCACCTGATTCCCTCAAAGGACGTAACCCATCCTGAAAAGGACGCAACCCATCCTGAGCCAGTCGAAGGATGATGAGTTGTGGATGATTTAAGGTACGCGGACGTGGCGGTGGACGCCCCGGTGGGCCACGCCCGCACCTTCACCTACGGCATCCCCGCCCGCTTCACCGTGCAGCCTGGGCAACTGGTCTGGGTTCCCTTCGGCTCGCAGACGCTACAAGGCATTGTGGTCGAACTCTCCGTAGCCAAGCCTGACTTCCCCACCCGCGATATTCTCCAGCCCGTGGAACCTGCGCCGCTGCTCGGCCCAGAGCAGCTTCAATTGGGCCAGTGGCTCAGCCGCTACTATCGCTCACCGCTGTTCGCCGCCCTCTCCCTGATGCTCCCGCCCGGATTCGAGTCCCATGTCCGCTCCCGCATCTTTCCTGTTGCCCCCGTTAGCTCCGAGAACCCCGCACCCGTTAGTCCTGAGCTTGTCGAAGGACGGGAGGAAACGGCGGTGGCCCTCGAAGCCCTTAATGACAAGGGTCGTATGTCGCAAGCCGACTTCGTGAAGCTGCTGGGCAGGCGGGGCATCCGCGAACTCAACCGCTTGGTGGAGCGGGGCGCAGTACGCCGCGAGGTCACCATTCCCCGCCCCGGCGTCGCGCCCAAGTACGAGGGCTACCTGATACCGGCCCAATTCGATAGCCCTGAGCCTGTCGAAGGAAGACCGGAGCTGACCGCCCGGCAAGAGGCCCTGCTGGACGCCGTGCGCCAACCGCCGGGACATCTGCCGATGGGTGAAGCCAACCGGGAGTTCAGTCCTCGAATCGTACAAGCTCTGTGGGGGAAGGGACTGGTGGCGCAGGAGTGGTGGCGCACGTCCGGGGGGCCGCCGCCCATCCCGGCGCTGGGCAGCGCCGACGGGCCGGAGCAGCTTACCCTCACCGCCGAGCAGCGGCAGGCGCTCTCGGAAATTACCGCCGCCCTGGACGCATCCTTCGACAAGCTCAGGATGAATAGTGACAGCAGGATGAATGGCAAGACGGGGACGCCCGGCCCTCCATCGCCGCTGTCCGCTAGGTCCTTCCTGCTGCACGGCGTCACCGGCAGCGGCAAGACCGAGGTGTACCTGCGGGCCATAGACCACGCCGTCCGCTTGGGGCGACGGGCGGTGTTCCTGGTGCCGGAAATAGCGCTCACGCCGCAAACGCTGGAGCGGGTCAATGCCTGGTTCGCCGGGCGGGTCGCGCTGCTGCACAGCCAGCAGACGCCGCGCCGGAAGTTCGACCAGTGGTGGGACATCCGGGGCGGCAGCTTCGACGTGGTGGTTGGCCCTCGCAGCGCTCTGTTCTCGCCGGTGGACAACCTCGGCCTAATCGTCATAGACGAAGAACACGAGTGGACCTACAAGCAGGAGGAATCGCCCCCCCTCTACCACGCCCGCGCCGCCGCGCTGGAGCTGGCCCGCCGTACTGGGGCCGTCGTGGTGCTGGGCAGCGCCACGCCCTCGGTGGAGAGCTACTACCACGCTTCGCGGGGCCGTCTGCGCCTGCTGGAACTGCCGCATCGCGTGGCCGGAGGCACAGCTTCCTCTGCTGCGACATTTCCCCCTCACCCTAACCCTCTCCCCCAGGGAGAGGGAATAATTGGTGGCTCATGCCCGTCGCCCAGCCTGGCACGGGTGGAAGTTTGCGATATGCGCCGGGAGCTGCGGGAGGGGAACCGCCACATCTTCAGCCGCCCCCTCTCCAACGGCCTGCGGGAATGCCTGGGCAGTGGCAACCAAGCAATACTGTTCCTCAACCGGCGGGGTTCCTCCTCCATCGTCCAGTGCCGCGACTGTGGCTATGTTGCCGCCTGCCGCCGCTGCACCACGTCGCTGACCTACCATGCCAGCCCGGCCCGCCTGCTCTGCCACCAGTGCAACTACTCCCGCCGCCCGCTGACGCAATGCCCGGAGTGCCGGGGGCATCGCATCCGGCAGTTGGGGTTAGGCACGCAGCGGGTGGTGGATGAGGTTGTCGGCCTTTTCCCCGGCGTCCGCGTGGACCGGCTGGACTCCGACGCCCTTCGGCAGGCTCAAGGCAGACGGGGAGGGGCCGGGGCCGCCGAGGAAGCGGTGGCAAAGCTGGCGTCGGGCGAGACCGAGGTGCTGGTAGGCACGCAGATGGTGGCCAAGGGGCTGGACATACCCAACGTCGCGCTGGTGGGCGTGGTGCTGGCCGACATTGGCCTGCACGTCCCGGACTTCCGGGCGGGTGAGCGGGTGTTCAGCCTGCTCTGCCAGGTAGCCGGACGCGCCGGGCGGGGCGATGCGCCGGGCCGGGTGTTCATACAGACCTATGACCCGGAGCATTACGCCGTCCGCGCCGGGGCCAACCAGGACTACTCGGAGATGTACCGGCAGGAAATCGAGTCCCGTCGTCGCCTCGGCTACCCGCCCTTCAACCAGCTTGCCCACATCGTCTACCAGAACAGCGACGCCGACGCCACGCAGCGCCAAGCCGCGGCCATCGCCGACGAGCTGAAACGCCGCGCCGCCGCCGAGGGCCGCACCGACATCGAGGTCAACGGCCCGGCCCCCGGCTTGCCCCCCCGCCTGCGGGGCCGCCACCGCTGGCGCCTGCTGCTGCGGGGCCGCGGCCTGGCGGAGTTCCTGGAGAGCGTGGACTTTCCGGCGGGCTGTGTTATTGACATTGACCCGGCTCATGTTGTCTGAACTGTGATTTGTTTGATTCAGTGATTACCGTGATTGGGCGTCGCCGGAAGGTGCGCCAGTCGGCCAATCAGGGAAATCCAAGAATCAAACGAATCACAGTTCAGACAATGCGCGTACACCCGTCCGGGCGCAGGATGGGCCTATCCCTGCTAAACTACCTGCAACACTCTTGAGACGAGGCCCGCCGATGCAGATTGCGCCCCACATTTACAGCACCCACATCGAGGAAGACCCCACCATCTTCGGGGCGATGCACCCCGGCGGGACGCAGATATACTTCGTCGGCCACCCGTCGGAGCGCATGGTGGTGGTGGACTCCGGCGAGCCTTACCGCGCCTGGACGCGGCAGATTCTCGACTATCACGCCGAATTGGGCCGCCCCAGGATTTCCGCCATCCTGATTACCCACGGCCACGGCGACCATATAGGCGGCCTTGACCGCTTGCAGGAGAGCTTCGACTGCGAGGTGCGCTGTCATCCCAAGCTGGAGCCGAGACTAACGCACCAGCTTGGCCGCGGCATCGTGCGGGAACTGGCGGAGCAGGAGACGGTGGAGACCGGAGGCGGAGTATCCCTGCAAGCGTGGCACACGCCGGGCCACGAGGACGACCATATCGCCTATCACCTGCCCGCTGACGGAGCAGTGTTCAGCGGCGACACCATCCTGGGCAACTCTTCCTCCAGCGTCCGCAACCTGAAGCAGTACATGGAATCGCTGGAGACGCTGGCCCGGCTCAACCCCGACATACTCTGCCCCGGCCACGGGCAGGTCATCCGCGACGGCGCGGCGCGCGTCGCCTGGTATGCCCGGCACCGCAACGAGCGGGAGGAACAGGTGCTGGCGGCACTGGCGGAGGGAGCGGATTCGGTGGACGAAATCGTGACTGCCGTCTACCCCCGCGACCTGGCAGACAACCTGCGGGCCGCCGCCGCCCGCAACGTCCGCACCCACCTGCAAAAGCTGGTGGAAGAGGGCCGGGTGGTCGAATCGTCGTCCACCTACGCCCTGAAGGGCAGCGAGAAGTGAACTACGACAGGCGGACGATTCGGATTGGCGGTGGCGGGCCGGGCTGCGGCCTGATGGCGGGCGTGTGGCTGGCGGCCATCGGCGCGGTGCTGATTTCCCCGGTGGGCGAGTGGATAATCAAGGGCATCGGCTGGCTGCTGCTGGGCATCGGCGTGCTGGTGGTGGCGCTGACCCTCGTCGGCTGGCTGACGAGTCGGCGGCGGGAGCGTTGACGAGACATTAGATTCGCCAGGAATGCGTTTCGTCTATGCGGACGATTCGGCCTGCATAACCGCAACAGCTTGGAGCATTTGCTGCATCAACTCGTCTCTCCGCCGCTGTGCGGCTTCAATGCGCTGCTGGGACTCCTCCATCTCCATAGCCCATTGAGTCGCAATTTGCGCGAAGTTTTCCAGGTTCCTGATTCGTTCTTGCATACCCGCCCTCAACGACTTCGATTTTACAATTTTGTCCAGCCTGGCTTCGGCCCTGATTTTCAAGCTCTATTGTAGCTTGGATGGCGGGCTCCGACCTTATGAACCCACGCGGTTGGGGTCCTTCTCCAGCAGCTCGATGCGGATGTTGCCGGGGGCTACCACGAAGGCGATTCTGACGCCCGGGCGGATTTCGTGGGGTTCCGAGGTGAACTCCGCGCCCTTGCCCTTCAGCTCCGCCGCTGCGTCGTCAAGGTTCTCGACGCGCAGGCCGAAGTGGTCCAGGCCCTGGTGGGGGTGGTCGGCGCTGGGCGTGGTGTCTTCGGCGCAGCGGGCGATGAAGATTTCCAGCCCGTTCAGGTCCAGGTCCACGCGCGGGTTGCCGTCGGACTGCACCGACTCCACGATTCGCGCCCCGAACATCTGGTTGAAATACCGGGCGGTCGCCATCGGCTCCGGGCTCAGCAGGTGAATGTGGTCGTAGGTGTAGAAGGCCATCTGACGTTTCCTCGACAAATAAAATTCCCTCTCCCTTGAGGGAGAGGGTCGGGGTGAGGGTGAGAACGCTGTCTACCGCGCCAGGCCGTAGGGAATGGCCTTGACCGCCGGGTCTTCCGACTGGTTCATGGTCTCGGTCAATTTGACGATGAGAGCGCTCATAGCGGTCTCGGCCCAGTACCACTCGTGGATTTCGCTGTCCTCCGCGCCCGGACGCTGCTCCATCCGCGCCTCGTAGTAGAACGCCTTGAGGTCGTCCACGCAGTAGCGGATGAACTGGGGGACGCCGACGTTGCCGGGCCGCCCGTCGTAATCGGTATCCTCCCCGGCGGCGTAGGCTTCCAGGAAGCGCACGATGCCCCGGAACCGGCGCTGCGGCACGCCGCTGACGCCCACGGCGGTGCGCCCGCCGTTCTTCTCAACCCAGCGCTCGTAGTAGGGGCGCAGCGAGGTCAGCTCGTCGGCCGGGTTGAGGCCCTTGGCCGCGTCGGAGCGCTTGGCGCCGGAGGCCTGCAAGAGCTGTTCCGGCATGGTGTCGTCCTCGAACTCCTCCAGCGCCGGCCCTTTCTTGGCGTCCAGCAGGTCGAAGGCGGCCTTCATAACCTGGTGCTGTACCAGCGGGTCGCCGGCCCGGCCCAGGGCGTTGCCAAAGGCGTAAGGCACCCACAGCATACGGGGCGGCTTGGTCCTCTCGGCGTGCTCCTTCACGAACACGACGCCGGTGGTGCTGATTCCGGCTTCCTCGAAGCACCTGGCAAGCACGCTGACCGCGTGCGAGCAGAGGGGTCAAGTGGGGGTGAGGAACACGACCTCCACCCCTTCGTCCAGCATCTTGCGGGCCACTTCCGGCCCGGTATCGTTCACCACCCGGGAAGTGTCGCGCAGAGCGCCCATATAGGAGTAGTAGTTGTCGGCCAGCGAGCCGATGACTCCCTGTTCGCACAGCTCTTCCAGCCGGTCCATGGGGAAGGTGACGTTGATGTCGCGGTAGATGCCGGCGTGGTCGAACCCGATGCTGACGTGGCTCTGGATGATGTCCGCCGCCGGGGTGCCGCGCGGTATCACGCGATAGGAGCAGTCGCCGCCCTGCGTGTCGGTGATGAAGGGCTTGTCATCCCGCAGGTGCAGCCCGGCCGAGGTGACCAGCGCCACCCGGCTCTCGCTGAGGGGCTTGCGCATCGGCGCCCACGGAGTATCGTCGTGCTCCATGCACGGGAACATTTGCAGCATCCGCCGCTGCACTTCGCTGAGGGTCTCAAGCCTGGGCATATTCGCACCTGCCGTTAGTTTGGGATTGGAACTTGCAGTCAGGTATTGGTGTCCTGCGGTGATGTATGTTTGTTCTACGCTTGGCCTGACTGTTGCTCGGGATTGTAGAACCCGTATATGAATTGGTCTACGTGTTCCCAGAGATCTGGAGTTACCGCTTGCTGAAGCGGGTCGAGGATGACGGTAGTGCCTTCCCGTCGAGCCAACCTTGCCGCAGGCACGAAGTCGCTGTCGCCGGATACCAGAACTATGATGTTGACCAGCTTCTTCAGAGTGAGCGACGCTATGTCGAGGCCGATACGCATATCAACCCCTTTCTGACGCAAATTCGCCGTGAAATCGGTGTCTTGAAGGTCGGACACTGAAATATCCCCATTGAGAAGATGTCTTTGAGCATCCTCTTTTAGAATCCAGCTTGAATTTCCCGGCCTTATGACTTCGCCCATTCGCAACGCCAAATTAGGCTCGTCGCGTAAGAGTTCCAGAAGTTCGTTGCGAAACTGGGCCTGATTTGATTTGGCGTAGTCTATTGCGCGTTTGCTGATAGGAAGGTGGGCCTTGTTTGCGTAAGGCCAAGCGTCGTAGAAGAAGCACCTGTATAGAAGTCGTTCCGGGTTGGGATAACGATATACTTCGTTGATTTGTCTGAGGTGTCCGTCAATGAGTTGTCCAATCGACTTGGCGACATCCTGCGGATTTGAGACGTCCAGTTCGCGGCGGATGTACGGCAATCTTTTCAGATAAAAGCCAGCGTCCAAGAGGATAGCGACTTTAGTGCTCATATTCACTGCCGCCAGTGGGATTTAGGCATGAAAAAGCCCCAAGGGCTGGGCTGCTCCCGTGATCGCCAGTCTCACGGACTGGGGAAACAGCTTACTGCCAAGGGGCGGATGTTGCATTATAGTAATCCATCCAACGAGAGATGTCAAGTGTAATTTCGGCAGCCAGGACAAACGCATTCTAATTTCTACACCCGTCACTCCGGCGAAAGCCGGAGTCCAGAGACGCCATGGTAACTGATTCATCGAGGATGCTTACGGATTTTGGTTACTGGATTCCCGCTTTCGCGGGAATGACGGGGAGAATGCGTTTGCCCTGTTTCGGCGGCGGCCGTGCGTGCTCCCCTACTCCTGCGGAACCAGAGCATTCTCGATGACTCGGAGATAGATATGCAGCATATAGTGGAGCCAGACCGCCATGTGCTCCCAGTTCTCAGTATCGCTTACGTCGAACTCCCGTGAGGCGTCGAGGTCGCCTGCGGCATTTATCCACTCCGTGACAGGCGCAAGACCTGAACGTCCGTTGAAGGCTTCTCCTACCGCTTTCTGGAAAGAGTCCTTGAACAGCGCTCGCTCCGCCACTTTATCGGACGATTCGTTTATGTGGCCGCGAAGGGCTACCCCAACTCCTGAGTTCAGCACCGCCAGCGATATATCGAGGCCGACAGACTCGGTTGGAACACGAGCGTGACTCCGCCCCCAGCCTGGGGGAACGCCGTCGTCGGGATAGAGTTCCGCGTATTTCGTCCAGAAGTCGCGTCGGAACTGGACGGCATCGCTCGTCATGCCTGCCTCCTGCTCCATGGGTCAGGATACGAAACTACCGGAGGTCGGCAACTCCCGCCGCCTGGCGGCATCGGGAAGCAGCCTGCTACTTTGTGGGCGAATGTTATGCTATCGTAGCGTTGGGCAAGGCGAGTGTCAAAATACTTCACCGGATGGAAGGGGAGCCGGGGCCTATGATGCCGACTGTCGTTGTCGCCGGGGTTCGCAGCGGGGTGGGCAAGACTACCATCGCCACCGGCATCATGGGCGCGCTGACCCGGCGGGGCTATGCCGTGCAGCCCTTCAAGGCCGGGCCGGACTACATCGACCCTTCCTATCACCAACTGGCCTGCGGCGTGCCTTCCCGCAACCTGGACACCTG
Source organism: Dehalococcoidia bacterium (assembly GCA_965204865.1). Classification (GTDB taxonomy): domain Bacteria; phylum Chloroflexota; class Dehalococcoidia; order Lucifugimonadales; family UBA3495; genus VXOI01. The sequence goes on from OZ242027.1 coordinate 407,605, forward strand.
GCTGCTGCCCCATCCGACGGTGCTGGAGCTGTACGACAAGGCGTCGGCCCGGCGGCAGATTTCCGTGGTCGAGGGCGTGATGGGCCTGTTCGACGGCCATTCCAGCCTCGACGAGGAAGGCTCGACCGCCCAGTTGGCGAAACTGATAGGCTCCCCCGTCATACTGGTGGCTGATGCCTCCAAAGTCGCCCGCAGCGTGGCCGCCGAGGTGCTGGGCTACCAGCAGTTCGATCCGGCCCTGAACGTGGCCGGCGTCATCCTCAACGGCGTGGGCAGCCCGGCGCATCTGGAGTTCTGCAAGCCTCAAATCGAAGCCACTACCGGCCTGCCGGTGCTGGGCTACCTGCCCCGCCGCGCCGAGTTCGAGCAGCCGGAGCGGCACCTGGGCCTGATTCCCACCGTAGAGGGAACCGTGGCCCGCCAGTGGTACGATGCCCTGATTGCCCAGGTTGAGGAAACCATAGACGTGGGCCGCATCGCGGAACTGGCCGGGACGTGCGCACCGCCATCGCCATCTGCGGACGCGCCGCAGGTCTACCCCTCGGAGCCGCAGTCCAAGCGGGCCGTGATAGCCGTGGCGCAGGACAAGGCCTTCAACTTTTACTACCAGGACTCCCTTGACCTGCTGGAGGCTTGGGGAGCGGAAATAGTCCCCTTCAGCCCAATGGAGGACGCCAGCCTGCCCGAAGGGGCGGGCGGGGTCTACTTGGGCGGCGGTTTCCCGGAAATGTTCGCCGCCGAGCTGTCGGCCAACCGCCCGATGCTGGACTCCATCCGGCGGGCCTCGGAGCAGGGCGTCCCAATCTACGGCGAATGCGGCGGGCTGATGTACTTGGGCCGCAGCCTGACTGGGTTCGACGAGGTGCCCTATCCCATGGCCGGGCTGATACCGGCGGTGTCGGCGATGTCGCAGTCACGGCTGTCCCTCGGCTACCGCGAGGTGGAGGCCCGCGCCGACGGTCCGCTGCTGGCCTCGGGGCAGCGGGTGAGAGGCCACGAGTTCCACTGGTCAACGCTGGAGCAGCCGCCCCAGGACGACGAATCGGCCTACCGCGTGGTCAACCAGGGCGGGCGCCCCGACGGTTTCCGCGCTGGCAGTGTCTGGGCCACCTATGTCCATGTGCACTTGGGGAGCGCACCGGGTCTGGCACTCCGGTTTGTGGAAACCTGCGCCGCTCGCAGCTTTATATGACTGTCTGAACTGTGATTCGTTTGATTGAATGATGACCATGATTCAGAAGCATCCCATCAGGGAAATCCCATAATCAGACAAATCACAGTTCAGATAAGAGAGTTAGGGCGAGGGTGAAATCCCCGCCGCCAAACCAAAGATTATTTCCCTCTCCCCCTGGGAGAGGGTTAGGGTGAGGGGAAATGACCACCAACGACCAGTCAACGACCGGCCAGGCAGCAGGAAACCCCAGACAGGAACCCGGCCCCCAGTCAGTAACCGGCCCCCGCATCAACAAGGGGCTGGTCATCGTCAACACCGGCACCGGCAAGGGCAAGACCACTGCCGCCATGGGCGTGATGCTGCGGGCCTGGGGCCGCGACATGAAGGTCATAATGCTCCAGTTCATCAAGCACACGACGGCCAATTTCGGCGAGCAGCGCGCGGCCAAGAAGATGGATATCGAAGTACGAGCGATGGGCGACGGTTTCACCTGGCGCTCCAAGGACCTCGAGAACTCCGCCGACCTGGCCCGGGCCCACTGGGAGGACTGCAAGGAAGTCATCGCCAAGGGCGAGCACGACGTGGTAATCCTCGACGAGTTCACCTACGCCCTCCACTACGGCTGGGTGCCGGTGGAGGACGCGCTGGAAGCCCTGGGCAATCGGCCCGAGATGATGCACGTCATCATCACCGGGCGCAACGCGCCGCCGGAACTGGTGGAGTTCGCCGACCTGGTCACCGAGATGACCCTGGTCAAGCACCCCTACCACGTGGGCATCAAGGCCCAGCCGGGGATTGAGTTCTAGCAGCCTAGACGCTGCCAGCCCTGGCCGCTAGAATCACGGGATACGAGTCAGACATAAAGGAGCGGGCGTTATGACAGCCATCAGAGACGAGGCATCGGTCAGCGAGAGTACATTCAACGGACAGTTCGGGCCGCCGTCGGAGCGGGCGGTGAAGAAACTCAAGGGCCATCTCACCCCGTGGGTACAGGAGTTCGTCAGCAACGCCCCCTTCGTGGTCATGGCCACCGCCGACGCCGACGGACGTTGCGACGCCTCGCCCAAGGGCGGCAAGCCGGGCTTCGTCAAGGTCATTGACGACCGCCGCCTGTTGTTCCCCGACGTGGCCGGCAACAAGCTGTTCCAGTCCTACCAGAACATCGAGGCCAGCCCCTACGTCGGCCTGATTTTCTTCATCCCCGGCCTCAATGACACCGTGCGCGTGAACGGCAAGGCCAGCGTGGTCGGCAAGGACGAGCTGGACCGCCAGAGCATCGAGCTGGCCCTCTACGAAACCGACGATAACTCCCGTCACCTCCAGGGCCTGCTCATCGAGGTGGAGGAAGCCTACAGCCACTGCCCCCGCGCCCTGAAGTTCTCCAAGCTGTGGGACGCCGAGGAGATTGGCGGCAACAAGTCCAACTCCCCGGTCAGTGAGCGCACCGACGAGAATTACTGGGCCCACGAGACCGGAAATTAGCTGAGAATGGAAACTTTCAGAGTTTCGCTCCAAGTCGGAAATCCCCGTACCGGAGTTTCCGAAACCGTAGATGAGCTGGTTGATACGGGAGCGACCTACTCCATGATTCCCGCGTCCTTGCTGGAACGACTTGGCATAGAACCCACACGCTCGAGGCGGCTTCGCATCGCCAATGGCGAAAGAGTTGAGTACCAAACCGCCCTGGCTTACTTCGAGACCGGGGGTTATGAGGGGGAGGCTCGGGTAGTCTTTGGCCCGGAAGGCATATACCTGCTGGGGGCTACTGCGCTGGAAGATATGCTTCTGGTAGTGGACCCGATAGGCCGACGATTGGTCCCGGAGGAAGCCTTGCTGATGTAAACCGCGGCGCGGCGGACAAAACTCTACGGCTCCAAAATCCAAACTGAACTTAGGAAGTTTGCAAATGGTCACCATCGCCTTCGAGCAGCACAAGCTATCCAACGGCATGGACGTCATCCTCCACGAAGACCACACCATACCGCTGGTGGCGGTCAACGTGTGGTATCACGTCGGCTCCAAGAACGAGGAGATGGGCCGTACCGGCTTCGCCCACCTGTTCGAGCACGTGATGTTCGAGGGCACCAAGCACCACCAGCGCAGCCACTTCGAGCCGCTCCAGAAGGCCGGCGCCAACCTGAACGGCTCCACCACCACCGACCGCACCAATTACTGGGAGGACGTGCCTTCCAACTACCTGGAGCTGGCGCTATGGCTGGAGGCCGACCGCATGGGCTTCCTGCTGGACGGCCTCGACCAGCAGAAGTTCGACGTGCAGCGCGACGTGGTGAAGAACGAGCGCCGCCAGTCCTACGAGAACCGGCCCTACGGCATGGCCCACTGGCACTTGCAGTCGGCCCTGTTCCCGCTGCCCCACCCCTACCACTGGATGACCATCGGCTCGCAGGAAGACCTGGACGCCGCCAGCCTGGACGACGTCAAGGACTTCTTCCAGCGCTTCTACGGCCCCTCCAACGCCAGCCTGGCCATCGCCGGCGACTTCCACCCGGAGCAGGCGCTGGAGCTGGTGAACCGCTACTTCGGCGACCTGCCTCCCGGCGAGAGCGTGCCCCGCATCGGACGCCAGGACTCGCTGCTGTCGGGCCGCGTGGACATCGAGATGCGGGACAAGGTGACTCTGCCCCGCCTCTACATAGCCTGGCCCGCGCCGCCGGAGGGACACCCCGACGACGCGCCGCTAGAACTGTACCAGGCGGTGATGTCGGACGGCCTGAGCTCCCGCCTGCACCGCTCGCTGGTCTACGAAAAGCAGATAGCGCAGCACGCCTTCGTCCGCTACGTCCCCTCGGAGATAGCCGGGCAGCTACTGGTGCAGGTCACCGCCGCCGAGGGCCACAGCCTGGACGAGATTGAGGCCGCGGTAGAGGCTGAGCTGGAGAACATCCACCGCAACCCGCCCACCGACGAGGAAATCGCCCGTTCCAAGAACCGCATCGAGGCCACCCACTTCCGCCAGCTCGCCCGCATCGGCGGCTTCGGCGGGCGCGCCGACCAGCTCAACCACTTCAACATAATGGAGTCCGATGCCGGGCTGATCAATACCAGCCTCGACCGCTGCCTTGCCGTCGAGCGCGAGGACATCCTGCGGGTGGCCGAAGCCTACGTGAGCGACAATCAGGTTCGCCTGCGGGTGCTGCCCGAAACGCCCCTGTCCGCTGCCGCCACCGTCGTTGACCGCAACATCATGCCGCCTCCTACCGAGGAGCCGGTCTTCACGCCGCCGCTGCCGACCCGCGACCGCCTGCCCAACAGCATGGGCGTTACCGTCGTAGAGCAGCGCGGAATGCCCATCGTAGCCTTCGGCGTGCTGCTGGGTTCCGGCGCGTCCGCCGACCCGGACAACCTTCCCGGCCTCGCCGGGCTGGTGGGTGATATGTTGCCCGAGGGCGCGGCGGGCAAGTCCAGCCAGCAGATTGCCAACGACTTCGAGTTCATCGGCGCCCGCCTGTCGGTGGACAGCCGCCGCGAGTACAGCCTGCTCTCCACCGAGACGCTCTCGAAGCACTGGGGCAGCGCGCTGGAGATGATGGGCGAGGTGCTGCTCTCGCCCGATTTCCCCCAGCACGAACTGGAGCGAGTGCGCCGCGAGCGCCTGACCGACCTGCGCCGCAGCAAGGACGAGCCCAACGTCATCGCCGAGCGCCTGGTCGCCGGGTTGGTCTACCCGGCGGGGAGCGGTTACGCCCATCCCATCGGCGGCGCCGAGGCATCGGTTCAGGCCATAACCCGCGACGACCTGCTGGGACAGTTCCGCCGCTCCTACCGCCCGGACAACGCCCACCTACTGGTCGTCGGCGACGTTGACCGCGAGGAAGTGATGCGCCGCGCCGCCGGTGTGTTCGGCGGGTGGAACGGCGCTTCTGACGGGGCTTCTGGCGGTGATAGCATTGACCTCTTGTCCGGTCAAGCCACCATTTACCTGGTGGACAGGGCCGGCGCGCCCCAGTCGGTGATTCGCGCCGTGCAACCGCTGGTTCCTCGGCGTCATCCCGACTACTTCGCGCTGCTGCTTGCCAACTACGCCTTTGGCGGACAGTTCTCGGCGCGGCTCAACCAGAACCTGCGGCAGGACAAGGGTTACAGCTACGGCTATATGTCCTCGATCCAGTGGATTCGCCGCCCGTCGCTGCTGGTGGCCGGCGGCTCCGTGCAGAGCAACGCCACCAAGGAGTCGGTCTACGAAACGATAAAAGAGTTCAACGAAGTACACGCCGACCGCCCCATCACCGCCGAGGAGCTGGCCAACGCCAAGGACGGCCTGCTCCGGGCCTACCCCGCCAGCTTCGAGCGGCCCGCCTCCGTGCTGGGTCAACTGGTCTCAATGGAGCAGTTCGGCCTCCCCGACGACTACTTCCGCACCGTCCGCCCGTCCGTCGAGGCCATCACCCTCGACGACGTACACCGCGCCGCCCAGACCCACATCCGCCCCGGCAACCTGCAAATCCTCGTCGTGGGCGACCGGGCCACCACCGAAGCCCCCCTGTCCGAACTTGGCCTGCTGCTGATACACCTGACGGAAGACGGCGAGAGGGCGACCTAAAACCCCCTCTCCCTTGAGGGAGAGGGTTGGGGTGAAGGTGAAACGCAGAGTCCAAAGTGTGCGTCCCCCTACACCCCCCGCAAAGCCTCCCGCTGGGCGCGGAACAGCGGCTCCAGCCCCCGCGCCGCCAGCGCCAGCACCTGCTCCACCATTGGGCGGGCGAAGGGCCGCGCCTCCGTTGCGCCCTGCAATTCCACCAGCCCGCCGTTGGCGGTCATCACCACGTTGAAGTCCACGTCGGCCTCGAAGTCCTCGGCATAGCACAGGTCGAGGAGCAGTTGCTCCCGCAGGATGCCCACGCTCACCGCCGCCACCGGGCACTCCAGCGGCACCCGGCGCAGAACCCGCTGGCGCACCAGCATCATCATCGCCTGGTGCAGTGCCACATAGGCCCCGGTGATGGACGCCGTGCGGGTGCCGCCGTCGGCCTCGATGACGTCGCAGTCTATCTGCACCGTGCGCTCGCCCAGGGCGTCCATATCGGTGACCGCCCGCAGCGAGCGCCCGATGAGCCGCTGGATTTCCTGGGACCGCCCGCTGACTCTTCCGGTATCCCGCTCGCGGGAGGTGCGGGTGTTGGTGGCCCGGGGCAGCATCGAATACTCGGCGGTCACCCAGCCGCGCCCCTGCCCGCGCAGAAAGGCCGGCACCCGCTCCTCCAGCGAGGCGGCGCACAGCACCCGTGTCCCGCCCATCTCGATTAGCGCCGACCCCTCCGCCGACCGCTGGTAGCCCACCGTGATGCTCGCCGGGCGCGGTTCATCCCACCGCCGCCCGTCGGCCCGTTTGATGTTGGTCAAAGCCAGCACTCCCTTCCAGCAACTCTCCCCAAGACCATAATTCAATAATGAAGAATAGGGCAACCTGTGCGGTTGCCCCGTGCCAGGTCCTCGGCGAGACTGTTTCTCATTGAGAATCGAGCGATTGAGAAATCGCCACCATGCTGTCAACAAATCTCTCGACCGATTTCTTGGCGGTGTCAAAAAACCACCCACCGCCTCCATTTTCATCCATATCCCTGTGGTAGAAGTGGATGTGGCAATTCGAGGCGATGACAAAACCTGATTCCAGTATATTCGCATTCAGCTCGTCGCCAGAATCCCTCAATTCGCCGCTTAGTCGGGTCACCGCCTCGCTCATTGCTCTGTGGCTGCGATGCCGCCAACCCCGCTGCTGGCAGACGGCGATAACTGCGTGGGCCGCTGCGCCCCACATCTTTTCCGCGCCCTGTAAGTCATCGCCCAGCCGGAAATACTCATCGGCTTCTTGAAGGAATGTCCGCGCCGTTTCCCGGTGTTTCACTACTCCCATCGAATGTGTCTGCATCAGGTTTCTCCAAGCACTATGCCAACAGAATAACCAAAGGCTGGTTAAAGGACAATCTGCTTGCGAAAGTATATGGCTGAAATCGTTCTGTCTTACCGCTCCGTCCGCGCCCACACCGTGGCGCCGTCGGACACGATTTCGATGCTGCCGTCCCTGTCCGTCCGGTACACGTTTTCCGCCCCAACCGCCGCTTCCAGCCGCTCCATAACCGCCGGGGCCGGATGCCCATAAGTGTTATCCAAGCCCGCCGACACCACCGCGATGGCCGGGCTGACAGCGTTCAGGAATCGCGGAGTGGTAGACGACTTGCTGCCGTGGTGCGCCACCTTCAACACCGTACTGTGCAGTTCTGCTCCGCTTACCACTAACTGTTGTTCGGATTCGGATTCAATGTCTGCCGTCAACAGAAAAGTGACATCGCCGTAAGTCAGCCGCATGGCTACCGAGTTGTTATTGGAATCGCCGAGCAGTCTGTCTCGCGGAGGGTTCAGCACTTGCAACTCCACGCCTTCGCCCAACTCTATAACGTACCCCGCGTACACTTCCACCGGCTTGATTCCGTGTCGTTCCAGCCGCCGCTCCCATTGCGCCTGCATCTCGCCGCCCGGCGGTTGCGGGCCGGACAGCGCCGCGCCCACGGTGTAGCGGTCCAGCACGTCCAGCAGGCCGTTGCTGTGGTCGGAGTCCGGGTGCGTCATCACCACCAGGTCCAGGCTGCGGTCTCCTCCGGGCAGCGTGTCCGCCAGCGCGGATGACACAACGTCGCCGTCCGGCCCGCCGTCTATCAGCGCCTGCCTTCCCGCCGGCGTGACTACCAGGATGCTGTCGCCCTGTCCGATGTCGAGGAAGTGGACGTGCAGGTATCCGTCTGGCCCGCCCACCGCTCGCGCCCACAGGATGGCGGCGGCAATGCCCAGCGCCACGGCGGCGGTTATGGTGATGTACGGGCTGGGGAGACTAATTGCAGTTCCTCCCGGATTGGTTCTGGCGCGGGCTATCCATCCGCCAACCGCCTGCCGCCAGCGGCGCGTCCGGTGCGGCTGCGCGGCCAGCAACGCCAATCCCAGGCCACCGTACCAAGCGGTAAGCAATGGTCTGCCAACCCACTCCGCTTCCACCGTCCACTGCGGAAAGGCCGACACCACGCCAATCAGATATGCCGTCGGCGCAACCGCTATCCAGCCCAGCAGCTCACCCAGAGGCTCAAAGACCACCCCGCCGATTGCTGCAACTATCGTGGTGACAACCGCCGGAGCCATCGCCGGGATCGCCAGCAGCGACACCGGCACGCCCAGCAGCGCCACCTCGCCGAAGTTGGCGGCAACCAGCGGCCACGTCGCCAGCGTAGCCGCCGCCGACACCACCATCAGCGCGACCGCCCAGCCCAAGAGCCGTCCCCGCCATCCTGCCGACGGGGAACGCCATCCGCCGAAGTTGCCGTCCCAGACCGTCAGGGCCAGCGCGATCCCGCCCACGGCGGCGAAGCTCAACTGGAAGCTGACCTGCCGCACCAGGTTGGGCGATGCGGCAGTCATCAGCGCCGCGGCCAGCGCCAGGGCGGGCAGCACGCTGGACGGGCGGCCCAGCCCCAGCGCTGCCAGGTACACTGTTCCCATCACCGCCGCCCGCAGCGCCGATGGCGAAGCTCCGGCGCCCAGCGCGTACAGCCAGATTATCGCCGCCGCGATTATCAGGTACGTTGGCCGCTGCCGACCCAGCAGCCAGGCCCCTGCGCCTACTGCCACCGCCAGCAGGACGCCTACGTGCAGGCCGGAAATCGCCAGCAGGTGCGCCGCGCCGGTGCTGCGGAACCGCTCCACCAGCTCCGGCGTCAGCGACTCCCGCTTGCCCAGCAGAAGGGCTTGCCCCAACGCCGACTCCGGGTAGGGCATGACCCGCTGGATACTGTCTGCCAGCCGCCCGCGAGCCGCGTATATCGCAGCCCGCCACCGCGCTCCGCCCTCGCCGGCTACCTGCGCTTCCCGCGCGAACATCGTCGCCGTGATGCCCTGTGCCGCCAGGTACGCCGGATAGTCGAACCCGTCAATGGGCCGGGGTTCCTGTGGCGTTCCTGTGACGGTCAGGATGTCGCCATAGCGGAAGTAGGGGGCGTTGCGTCGCGCGACCAGTTCCTCGGAAGGTTGGGCGTAGACCAGCCAACGCTCGTTGACTTCCTGGGTATCGCCGTCTACCCGGATTTCGGAAACCAGCAGCTCGAATCTGACTCTCGTTGCCTTGGGTTCAGGGTCGTCGGCGATGGAGCCTGCGATAGTGACTTCCTGCCCGTCGAGGGCGGTTGCCGCGCCGTGCCCGGGTTGCGACGCCTCGGCTCGCGCCACTGCCAGCAGCAGCACCGCCGCTACGACTGCCGGAAAGGCAGGCAGACGCGCCAGCCACAGCGAAACAGCGGCCAGCCCTCCAGCCCCGGCCAGCAGCAGCGCCACGGCAGCCTCCAAGCCCGAGGACAGCCCCAGCAGGATGCCGCCCAACCAAGCAGCGGCCAGCAGCCCCAACCTCAAGGCCAGCGCCCTTTTAACTCCCTCTCCCGGAGGGAGAGGGTCGGGGTGAGGGCGTCTCCCGGCATAGCCCTACGGCCCGCCGGAAACGGTGACCAGTGGCCGGATGGCATCCAGCGTCTTAGGGCCGATGCCGGGAACATTGTCCACGTCGTCAACGGCGGCGAAGGGGCCGTTGTCCTCGCGGTAGGCGACGATGGCCCCGGCCAGCGACCGCCCGATGCCGGGCAGCGTTTCCAGTTCATGGGCCTGGGCGGTGTTGAGGTCTATCAGCCCGCCGCTTTCTTCTGCCGCGCTTGCCGCCGCGACGGGAGCGGCGGGCGATGACTCCCCCATGGCGGGAACGTGGTAGCGGGCTTCGTCCTGCACCCGCTTGGACAAGTGGATGCCCGACAGGTCGGCGTTGGGCCCGATGCCCCCGGCGGCGGCTATGGCGTCAATCACCCGGTCGCCGGAGTTCATGGCATATACACCCGGGAACATCACCTCGCCGCTGACCTGCACCTTGATGTCGGCAGCCTCGCCCTCCCGCCCATCCTGAGCTTGCCGAAGGGCGGCGGCCTCGGGCGCGACGATGCGCACCGGGGCGGCATCGTCGCTGCGGGTCAGCAGCACCACGGCGGCGATGACCAGCGCCAACCCGGCCAGCCCGGCAATCCCCGCGCCAATGTACCTGGCCGCTTGCCCGCTCATCCCCCCTTTCTCTCCTGGAAATAATTGCCTTAAGAACGGAATTACAGGCGATTATACGATTATTGTGTCCTTCTTACTCCCATCCTCACGGTCTTTCAATTCTTCGTCTGAACTGTGGTTCATGGGATTGATGAATTACCGGGATTCGGAAAATCATGGTAATCCCAGAATCAAAGAAATCACAGTTCAGACAATTACTCCGGGAACCGCTAGGCCCTGCCCGCCCTTGGAGTTGTCATAACGCGAACTCACGCCGGTTGTAATGGATTTGCGCTTTCCCATATAATCTAGCCCTGATTCTGCTCCGAGGACAGTGAAAATGACCAATCGCACGGCTTCCGGCAACGGCGCGTCCCAACCCCAGTTCGCCTTTTTCCGGGGCGAGGTGGTGCCTTTGGAGGATGCCCGTGTGAGTGTGATGACTCATGCCCTCCACTACGGCACCGCCGTTTTCGAGGGCATCCGCGGCAACTGGAACCCGGAGCACGAGACCACCTACATCTTCCGCCTGCGCGAGCATTACGAGCGTCTGCACCTGGGCTGTAGGATGCTGATGCTGGACATCCCCTACAGCGTTGACGACCTCTGCAACATCACCGTCGAGCTGGTGCAGAAGAACGGCAACCGCTCCGACGTCTACATTCGCCCGCTGGCCTACAAGAGCGAAGAGCTGGTAGCCAACCTCAAGCTGCACGAAATCGCCAGCGACTTCACCCTAATCGTAGTCCCCTTCGGCAACTACCTGGGCACCGAGAACCTGCGCTGCTGCACCTCGTCCTGGCGGCGGATGGAAGACCAGGTGCATCCCACCCAAATCAAGACCTCGGCCAACTACCTGAACAGCATCCTGGCCAAGACCGAGGCAGTGCTGGGCGGCTTCGACGAGGCAATCCTGCTGAACCAGGACGGCCACGTCTCCGAGGGTTCCGGCGAGAATATCTTTATGATGCGCAAGGGGCAGCTCATCACGCCCATCCTTGAGGACAACCCATTGCCCGGCATCACCCGCGAGACCGTGATGGAACTGGCCCGCGAGGAGCTGGGAATCGAGGTCGTCGAGCGCCGCATAGACCGCAGCGAGTTGTACTTGGCCGACGAGATTTTTCTCAGCGGTACGGCGGCCCACCTGACGCCGGTAATCTCGCTGGACAGCCGCCCCATCGCCGACGGCAACCCCGGCCCGGTGTCCACTCAGTTGAAGCAGATGTACTTCGACATCGTGTTCGGGCGCAACCCCAAGTACCTGCACTGGTGCACCGCCGCCGTCCCCAACCTGGTGGCGGCCTAAATGTCGCCCTCCCCGGGGAGGGTTCCCTTTCGCGAGCGTCTGGACGAGGCCGTACTATCCCCTCTCTCAAGGGAGAGGGTTAGCGTGAAAACACGCAGAATGATATCCACAAAAAGCGCCAGAGAGAACCGCAATGACAACTGCTAATAAGGATACAAAACTCGCTGGCCGCTTCCGGTTCCCGGACCCGCCGGAGCGCACCCCCGAAATGACCAGTTTCAACGAACTGCACATCACTGGGAAAGCCCACTACCTGAGCATCCACTTGTCCGGCCGCCCCAACACCCTCGTGGCCGGAGAACACTACCTCAGTGGCGAATTCACCAGGGACATGACCGGAATCACGTATCCCGACCTGATAGTCGCTTTCGACGCCGACGCGGAAGCCTACCAGAGAACCAACGCCTATGTCATCTCCGAACAGGGAAAGCCACCCGACTTCGCGCTGGAAATAGCCTCTCCCAGCACCAGAAGAACCGACCAGACCACCAAGCGGGAAAACTACGCCGCCCTCGGCATCGCCGAATACTGGCGGTTTGATCGAAACCCGAACAGGAACAACCCGGGGCTGGCCGGCGATCGGCTGACCGATGGGCAATACCGGCCAGTCGCCATAGACGTCCTGCCCGACGGACGGCTGCGAGGATACAGCCAGGTCCTGAACCTCATCATCGAATGGAACAACGGGCAACTGGAGTGGATCGACCCGGCAACGGATGCGCCTATCCTTACTTACGCCGACCAGCGCGACCGTGCCGACCGGGAACACCTGGCCCGGATGCAGGAACGGGAAGCAAGGCTTCTGTCTGAGGGGAGAGCCGAAGAAGAACGGCGCGCCCGAATGCAGGCCGAGGCCCGCGCAAGGGAACTGGAAGAAGAGCTGCGAAAACTCAGGGGCGAATAGCCCGCGCAGGCAAGGTGAAAGTCGAGATGACGACTGGCAAGGGAGACGGCCCCGGGCGCTTGTGGAAACGCTGGTCGAAATAGCCCGCTGGCTCGGGTTGGGAGTGCTGGCCTACTTCATCGGCGCCATTCCCACGGCCTACCTCTTTGCCCGCTTCGCCTTGGGCCGCGACATTCGCAACATCGGCGACAACAACAGCGGCGCAGCCAACGTATACCGTGAGATTGGTCCGAAGGCGGGACTGACCTGCGGCGCCCTGGACATCATCAAGGGCGGAGTCGCCGTAATAGTCGTGGGCGCTATTGCCAACGACACCGGGATCAAGATGTTCGGCGGCGTTTGCGCCTTCATTGGGCATATTTTCCCCATCTACCTGCGCTTCCGGGGAGGCCGGGGTGCCGCCGTCGCCGTTGGCGTGCTGATAGCTATGCTGCCGCTTTTTGCGCTTCCCTTGGGGGCGCTGGCCCTGGTGGCTCTCTATCACACCAGGAAGTCCATGGTCGCGCTATTTACGTTCCTGGCTGGAGTGCCGGTGCTGTCGTGGGTGTCCGTCTTGACCGTGGGATACGATGCAGCCCTGGCCGGTTATGCCCTGGTAGTCCCCATAATGGCAGGGTTGAGCCACCTTTACGCCACGGTACTGCTGCCCAGGCTCCAGAAAGTTCCCTCTCCCTCTGGAAGAGGGTTAGGGTGAGGGCGTCCCTCCAACCCCAATTATCCCCTCCCCCTTGAGGGGGAGGGTTAGAGCCTGCCCCCGCGCAAGCGGGGGGGTGAGCCCTCCAACTACACGACGCCCAGAGGTATCGGAATGTCCAACATCGAAGTCATCGGCATGATCGGCGTCAACCGCGAGCGGGATTCCTCGCGCGGCGTCACCGTCAGCCTGTTCGGCGGCGGCATCAACCCCGCCGACGAAATTCCCGCCGGGGTTGACCCGGAGTACATCGCCGAGTTCTCCCAGGCCCATGAAGACAGCGGCTTCGACAAGGTGCTAATCGGCTACTCCTCGGCCACTGCCGACGGTTTCGCCGTGGCGGGCTACGCCGCCACCCGCACGAAAACGCTGGGCTACCTCATCGCTCACCGCGCCGGGTTCATGGCCCCCACGCTGGCCGCCCGCCACGCCGCCACCCTCGACCAGCTTTCCGGCGGGCGCATCGCCCTGCACGTCATATCCGGCGGCAGCGACGAGGAGCAGCGGCGCGACGGCGACTGGCTGGACCACGATTCCCGCTACCGCCGCACCGGGGAGTGGATGGACATAGTGCGCCGCATCTGGACCGAGTACCAGCCCTTCGATTACGAAGGCGAGTTCTACCACCTGGAGCAGGCCCACAGCCAGGTACGCACGAAGCAGCGCCCCCACGTGCCGCTATACTTCGGCGGCGCGTCCGAGGCCGCGATGGAGGTCGGCGCGCGCCACGCCGACGTCTACGCCCTGTGGGGCGAGCCGGTGGCCGCCATCAAGGGGCAGATTGCCGACATCCGCGCCCGCGCCGCGAAATATGGGCGCGAAATCCGGTTCAGCCTGTCGGTGCGTCCTATTCTCGGCGACACCGAGGGCGAGGCGTGGGAACGGGCCCGCGGCATCCTGGAGCGGGTGCGCGGCTCGGTGGGCGACTCCGTCGGGCCCGACCGCCCGGCGCGGCTGCAATCGGTGGGTTCCCGCCGTCTGCTGGACTTGGCGGCGCAGGGCGAAATCCACGATAAGCGGTTGTGGATGCCTATAGCCGCGGCTACCGGCGCCGCAGGCAGCACCACCGCGCTGGTAGGCACCGCCGAGCAGGTGGCCGAGTCCCTGCTGGCCTATTACGACGCCGGCTGCGCCACCGTCCTGATTCGCGGCTTCGACCCGATGCAGGACACCATGGACTACGGCAAAGAGCTCATCCCCATGCTCCGCGCCGAGGCCGCCGCGCGTCCAGTCTGCCAGCCCTGAACTACCCCCATCATCCTGAGCTTGTCGAAGGACTAGCCGCCCGGGGCCATCCCCTCCATCTGCAAACCGCAACCTATGGCTGCCAACATTATGGTAAAGACTCCGCTTCCGTCTTCGGATTGCAGCGCTGTGGCCATGCCTTCCGGCCCGCCGAGTTCATCCATAACGCATTGCAGGTTTTCCCGCTCGCCGGGATCCATGTCAGTGGCCGCGCTGGCCGTCTGCCACTCATCATCGTTCAGACAGGAAAGGGTCAGCATATAGGATGACATACTGACGATCATGGCAGTCTGTTCGTCTCTTTCAGCGCCTGCCGACATCAACGAGCGCAGGTCGGTACTCTCCAGCCCGCTGCGAATGCACGCCGAAGATTCCACACTCAACGGGCTGGTCAATCCGATGAGTCCGGTTATGAATATCCTGAGCAGCGTTTCGTCCTCCAGGCACTGATTGAAGGCATTGATTTGCTCAGGGGTGGCAATTTCGGGGTTGCTCATAATCAGCGCAAGCTCTTGCGGCTCCGCAATCCCCGAAATGCAGGACTGCTCGCCAGCTGATAACCTGGACGTAAACGCCAGAGGGTCTTCCATGCTGAGAGGGGTAATCACGCTCATGTCCTCCCCGGTCTCAGTGGCAGGCGCAGGGTCAGACGTGGTCAAAGCGGCAAGGTCGGACTCCGTCATACCGCACCCAACGGCAGCGGCGATAAGGGCGAAGGACGGCCCTTGTTCAGACAATTGCAAGGCGGCCGCAGCTTCTTCCGGCCCGCCCAATTCCCGCGTAAGGCATTGCACCCCTTCCCTGTAGTTCAGACTCAAGCCCAGCCCAAGCGAGGCAGCAGCCCATTCCTCTTCGTTCAGGCAGGATATGGTCAAGTGGAAGGCCATACTACTCTCCCCTTCGTCTCCTCCTGCGGCCCCGGCCAGCATCATGGAGCGAAGGTCAAGCCCGGCGAATCCGTCGCGGATACACGCCGAGGTCTCGCCGCTCAACGGCCCGGTCTCGCCGATGATTCCGGTCAGGAACAGCCTTAGCAGCGTCCCGTCTCTCAGGCATAGACTCAGTTCCATGAACTCCTCGGGCGAGGCGACATCCGGTGCTTGCAGTGTCGCGAAGAGTCTCTGGGGAGCGCCGCCCTCTGCCATACAGGACAGTTCGGCTTGCGACAACTCGGACATGAGCGCCTGCGCGTTGTTCACAGGCAGCGGAGCGATGCCTTCGCCAGTCGAAACTTGCCTCGGGGCTGCCATGGTCGGCTCAGGCGTTGGCGTAGAGGTTGGCGCCGGAGTTGGCGTCGCCGTCGGCCTGGGTGTAGAGGTAGGGACCGGCGTTGCCGTAGCCTGCGGCTTTGGTGTCGAAGTTGGTATGAGTGTGGCGGTAGGCGCCTGCGTTGGATCTTCGCCGGTACAGGCCAGCAGTGCTGCCATTGCCAGAATTAAAGCGCCAAACAGGAGTTTCGACATCTTCTACCCTTACTCCCCTGAGTATCCTTATAGGACTTACGCGGTTGGCTATGAAATTCCCTCCCCCTCAGGGGGAGGGTTAGGGTGGGGTGAGATCTCCAACTGCGTAACTTCTATCCTTATATTATGTAGGATACACCACTCCTTGCTGGGCAAAACATAATTTGCGAATCAGGAAATCATCATTTGAGCAAGGGAGACTGTCTGCAATATCTTCGGCGCTTGCTAAAGTCCCCGCCATCCCAATAGCCCACATACCAGTTCCAAGAAGCGCGGCGAGTCCACCTCTGCGGCCAGCGCGACTGGGCCCGGCTGTCCCTCAACCGTCGTCTCGCCCCATGCCTCGCCCGGCGCAGTCGCTACGGTCAACGCTACCCGGCGCAGCGTCGCAACTGCCGGGTCCAGCGCCATGGCAACCGCCAGCGGGTCGTAGAACTCGAACCGCTGCCTGGTCGTGTCGCGGGCGAACCAGCCTTGCACTATCCGCAACGCCAGCCGTCCCAGCGGCGTATCCGCCGACAGCCCGGCCGCCTGCTCCCGGCTGATGCCCACCTGCCGACAGGCGGCCAGGTCCACCAGCGTCGCCGGGATTCCCAACCCCAGAACGTGGGCCGCGGCCAGCGGGTCACTGTGGAAGTTGAACTCCGCCCTCGGCGTGACGTTGCCGCGGGTCTCGACTGCGCCGCCCATAATCACCACACCGGCGCTCCGGTTCAGGATTCCTGGATGCCTATCTTCCAGCCGTGAGAGGTTGGTCAGCGGCCCCAAGGCCACGATGGTGACCAGTCCGGGCCTGGAACCGACGCTTTCGGCCAGAAACTCCACCGCCGTCCGCTCAATGGGTGCCGCGGCAGGTTCCGGCAGCCGGGCCGACAGTCCGCCGGGCCCGTGAAAGGCCACCGAGGGGCGGAACCGCCCCCTGAGCTTGTCGGAGGGCCTGGGCCGCGCCGCTCCCCGAGCCACGGGAATATCGGAGCGCCCGGCGGCTTGAAGCAGGGCCAGGGCGTTGCGCGTGGCCCGCGCCCGGGGCACGTTGCCGCCCACGGTGGTCAGCCCCATCACCTCGGCCTGCGGCGCGGCCAGGGCCATCAGGATGGCGACGGCATCGTCCACGCCGGGATCGGTGTCGAGGATGAGATGCAAGGGAGGGTCAGGATTTGCGGCTTTGTCCATATCTCCCTCGTCATTCCCGGCATAATCGTCTGAACTGTGATTTCTTTGATTCTGGGATTACCATGATTTTCCGAATCATGGTAATCCATCAATCCCATGAATCACAGTTCAGACGATTATGCCGGGGAGGACAGTTAAGCAGTTGGCGCGCCTCACTGCGCGGCAATATCCCTCTAGCGTATCTCCACCTTCTTGCGGAGCCGCCAGTCCACCTCCTCGTTGGAATTGGCGAAGGCGGCCACGGCGTCCAGCGCGGTGTGGCGGAAGCGGTAGCCCATTGCCTGGTGCAGGCGGGCCGCGCTCATTATGATCGGCCATCGAGTCAGGTTGTGGTCGGCAGAGGTGAACCCGCCCCCGGTCAGACGATTCAGGGGGCGGGCCAGGTACGACGGCAAGAGGAATTGCCGAACCGCCAGCGCCTCGTCCAGTTCTCTCAGGAACACCACGCCATCGCCTGATATATTGAAAACGCCGGACACTTCCTCGGTAATTGCCAGGCATAAAATCCGCGCCAGGTCATCGTCGTATACGAACTGCAACGGCGGGTTATAGTCCGACGCCCCCACCAGTCCCGGGAAGTAGAACTCCCGCAGGAGAGCCATGCCGGCCATCGTTCCCAGCACCGCCGGGCAACGGAAGATGGTCAGCTTCATATCAGGCATGGTACGGGAAAACTCCAACAAGACCTGCTCTGCCTCGCGGTGGTCGTTGGCGTACTGCAAGCCCGGAGCCGGATGTAGAGGGGAATCCTCATCTATTGGGAGGGGATTATCGGGGCGCGCGCCGTAAACGGTGTGGGAACTCAGGTATATCAGATGCCCGATGTTGGCGCGGGCGCAGGAATCAATGACGCTTCGCAGCATCTCCCGGTTCCGCTCGCCGGCGGCGGCCCGGTCGCGGCGGTTGGGACTGCGCTGCCGGACGAAGGCCAGATGCGCCAGCGTGTTGACGCGGTGCAGGTTCAGCTCCTCGTCAATCCGGGTGGTAACGTCGCGGCGATAGGCGGCGATGTTGTGAATCGGCGCAGACATCGGTTGAGTGTCGAAGGTGACCAGCTTGCCCAGCCCCGGCGTTTCTTCCAGATGTTCCAGCAGCTTTGCGCCGATGTAACCCGAAGAGCCGGTGACCGCCACTACCTTCCGCTGCGTCGTCATAGGAAGAGTTTACCGGAATGGGGGCCAGTCTCCAAACCGTCCCGTCAGCCGCGGAAATCCATCAGGACTTACGTAGTTGAAAGATAGCGTTCCAATTTGGGTGGTTTTGCCAGTTTCCGACCGTCATTCCCGCACACGCGGGGATAGACCCCTAGCCATTGCAGGAGTTCGGACGAGGCCAGTGGTTCCCCGCCCTTGCTGGGACGCCCGAACCGGTCATCAAACAGGTAGTGGGACTGGACCTCGGTGAAGGCACGGGTGCGCTGGCGTTTGCCGTCGCCCAGTATCCTGGCCACCACCAGCTTGGTATTGTCATAGAGGATGCTCTGGGGTACGCTGCCCAGGAAGGCGAAGGCCGAGACGTGGCCGTCCAGGAAGGCCTCGGTGCTCTCGGCGGGATAGGCCTTGATGAAGCAACCGTCGCTGTGGGGCAGGTCGATGATGAAGCAGTGGGCCTTCCGCTCCACGCTGCCGATGACCACCACTGCCTCGCCGAAGTCGCACTGGGCTTGGCCTGGCGGGTGGGACAGCGGCACGAACATCTCTCTGGTCCGCCGACGATGCTCTCTCACATAATCCTTGACGATGGTGTACCCGCCGTCAAAGCCATACTCGTCCCTGAGGCGCTCATAGATCCGTTTGGCGGTGTGCCGCTGCTTCTTGGCGACGCGGTGATCCTCTTCGAGGATGCGGTCGATGACACCCGTGAAAGGCTCCTCCTGAGCTTGTCGAAGGGTTGGGACGCCGCGGCGGACCCTTTCGCCGGTAGCCCGGCGGCACTGAATAGGCCAGCATCTTGCGCACCGTGTCCCGGTGCAGCCCGAACACCCGGGAGGCTTCCCGAATGTTCATCCCCTCCACCTTCACCGCCCGGCGAATCCGCAGGTATACGTCCACCACGTACATCCGTCGCACCATCCGTAAGGTCGCCTACAACCCTTATGAATGGCAGTGGGCAGTCCAATTTTCGACAGCCGTTTGTCAGTCGGTCATTCCGCCTACCCGGCACACTTTAGCGCCGCCGCTTACATTCAGCTCGGCTCCGCAACGAAATCTCCTTCGCGCGCCGTTCGCCACTAGCGGCGAGACAGCCAGCCTCTCCGTCCAGCCTGGCCTCGGGATCACCTCGTCGATGCGCAGGTCCAGCCGCTTGCCTTGGGTTGGCGATAGAATTGTACATGCCGAACTTCGTGCCTGGGTTCCTCCAAGTCCGACGGCCTCAATGGCCGCTTGGTGGGCGGGGTTATAGTCTTCAGCGCGAGATTCTGGCAGTCGGCCTTGGGCATTGCGAACTGAGACGTGTGGGGAAGAGTCTTGTTGCCTCGAGTGCGAGGGGACTGTACTGGGAGTGCACCGCGCTTGATATAACCATGTTCCAGGCGAGACGGCCATCCGGCTAACGGAAACCAGGGACCGGCATCAACCTCCGGGCAAATCCAGGGTAGAGGGAGGACCGGAAGGGTCCGTTCCGGTGGGCGGCTTCCCAGTCTGCGCACAGGAGAGGCAGACTCTGTCCGTCGGCTGCTGGCGGATCTCTCCGGGGCGAAGATTCCGTGGTGCAAGTTTACGCTTTGCGACTGATCCAGCGTGAGGGGTTATCAGGTTTCTAGGTCGGACATGTAAACTCATGATTTGCAAGAACTCAGAAGAAGTTTCATCATTACACACGTAGAACAGCCAGTTAATTGCCCATTCACAGAGCCGTGCCGCCGCAAAAGCATCGGCACGCGTCAGTGAAAGCGACAAGACCACCGGAACAGATGTCCACGCCGCGTCCCACAGGGAATCTTCGCCTGCTGTTGTGCGTGTCAGCCCTCGTCGTGCTGTCCGCGCTTTTGCTGTCTCCGGGGGAGGTGCATGCCAATAGCCAACCCACTATGACCACCACCCAAGCCGCATACAACTTTGCGGAAAACACGGACGCCACTACCGCCGTCGCGACTTTTGTGGCGAGCGACACTGACATGGACACGCTGACCTGGACCCTCTCCGGTAACGACGCCAGCGACTTTGCCATCTCCTCGAGCGGGGCGCTCACGTTCAATGCCTCGCCGGACTTCGAGGATCCAAAGGGTACTCCGCCCATGGGGACCGACGGGGACAACACCTACGAAGTAACCGTGGAGGTGAAAGACGGCAAGGACGGCTCGGGCATGACCGACACCATGGTCGATGCGTCCCTTAATGTGGTGGTCACCGTCACCAACGTGAACGACGCTCCTACCTTTGACAGCCTACCCGCTGACTTCAGTGTCGACGAGAATGCGGAGACCACCGTGGCTATCGCCACCTACACGGCCTCCGACGAGGACGTGCCTGCCCAAACCCTGACGTGGACGCTGGAGGGCAATGACTCGGGGGATTTCGATATCGACTCATCAACCGGTGCGCTCACCTTTGACAGTGTGCCGAACTACGAGATGCCGGCCGGTACACCCGCAGACCCCATGGACCCTGCGGACAACACCTATGAGGTGACAGTGAAAGTTACCGACAACGGCAGCCCGAATCTGAGCGCCATGCAGGCTATCACCATCACCGTCAACGACGTGAACGAGGCGCCGAACATAGATACGACGGTCATCGCCTACAACTTCGCGGAGAACACGGAGGCCACCACGGCCGTCGCCACGTTCGAGGCCACAGACCCGGACTCGGGGGCGGTACTCACTTGGACGCTCACGGGGGCCGACGCCGACGACTTTGACATAGACGCCAACACGGACGGCGATGGAGTGCTTACGTTCAAGGCCTCCCCGAACTTCGAGACGCCGGGAGGCTCTCCTGCCATGACCGGAGACCCCGCCGACAACACCTACGAAGTGACCATCCAGGTGCGGGACAGCAAGGATGCCGACGGGAACGCCGACACAGCGATCGACGACACCCTGGCGGTGGTGGTCACCGTTACTAACGCCGACGACCCCGGCACGGTGTCGATCTCGGGCACGCTCGAAGGAGGGGAGGAACTGACGGCGGCGCTGACCGATGATCCGGACGGACCGCCGAGCGGTCAGATGTCGATTTCGCCGACATGGCAGTGGTCGCGCAGCGATATGCCAGATGGCACGTTTTCGAACATCACCAACGCCACCAGCGCCAGCTACACGTCGGTGGCCGCAGACGTCGGCAAATACCTGAAGGCAACCGCGTCCTACACCGACGGAGAGGGCTCCGGCAAGTCCGCCGACGACGTTACGGACAGCGCCATAGCGGCCAGCAACAGCGAGCCCACCTTCGACGAGACCGACCCGGCCACTCGCGCCATGGACGAGAACACCGCCGCGAATACGAACATCGGCTCCGCGGTGTCGGCCACGGACTCCGACACCGGCGCCTCACTGACCTACGCGCTGACCGGCACGGACGCCGGCTCTTTCGATATCGACACGTCAAGCGGTCAGCTCAAGACCAAGTCTGAGCTGGACCACGAGACCAAGGGCAGCTACAGCGTTAACGTGACCGTTCACGACGGGCTGGACGCCGCCAGCGACAGCGACACGACGGTCGATGACACCATAGCGGTGACCATCAGCGTCAACGATGTGAATGAGGCTCCTTCCATCACGACCTCCGACGCCACCAGGAGCGTGCCCGAGAATTCGACTGCCGTTCTCACGTTCGAGGCGTCGGACGTAGACACTGATTCTGGAAACACACTGACCTGGTCGGTGGAGTCTACCGATGACGGGGGCAAATTCTCCATCAACCCGTCCACCGGTGCGCTGACGTTCACCAGCGCGCCGGACTTCGAAACGCCCGACGACGTTGGCGACACTGCCGGGAACAACACCTACGTCGTTACGGTGAAAGTTACGGACAACGGCATCGATGGCGATCGTGTTTCCACCAATCACCTGAGCGACAACCACACGCTCACCGTCACTGTAACCGATGTAAACGAAACTCCGGTGATCAGCGGAAATGGAACTCCGAACTTCTCTGAAATTGAATACGACGTCGGCGGCTCAACGCTAACAACCTCAGAACTCACTATTCCCGGAACCTATACTTTTACTGACGATGATGGTGACGACGTTACGTGGACGCTGAGCGGGACAGATGCCAATCACTTCCAGATTACGAAAAACATGGATGGTTCCAGCTTGGTTGCCTTCAAGAATCCAACTCCCAGCACCACGAATAAGCCCGCGGACTTCGAGAACCCCGTCGATGGCGACACTGGCAACACTTACGAATTCGTAGTAGAGGCAACTGATGACAACACCCTAGTGGCCCCGCACAACGCGAAGGGGACACTCAACGTAACCGTCACCGTAACCAACGTCGACGAGACGCCGGAGTTCACCTCGGGAAGCGCCACCCCCAGCTTCGCCGAGATTGAATACGACGCAATCTCCCCTGTCCTCACCATCCAGACCTACACCGCACGGGATGAGGAAGGGGAGACCATTTCTTGGAGCATCGAAGGTGACGACGCAAGCGACTTCAGCATCGACAGCATGACGGGCGTGTTGTCGTTCAGAAATCCGCCTGACTTCGAGACGCCTGCCGGAACGCCCTCTACTCCAGGCGACCCTGCGGACAACACCTACGAGGTCACCGTGAAAGCCACCGACGGCACAGCCTCCCCGAACACCGACGCGAACGCCGTCGAGTTGCCTGTCACCGTCACCGTCACCGACGTCAACGAGAGACCGGACATAGGCGCGGTGTCCGGCGACGCCTTGCAGTACACGGAGGTCGATTTCTATTCCACGGACACGCTGGCCACAGTCCACACCTTCACCGCCACCGACTACGACGATGGGGACACCTTCACCTGGTCCCTCAGCGGCGATGACGCAGCCGACTTCAGCATCAGCAATGAGGTAGGTTCGGAAGGCGCCCTGACGTTCGTGCAGAACGACAGCCTGGGGTTCGGACCCCTGCCCAGCTACGAGAACCCCCAGGACCAGGACACTGACAACGTCTACAGCATCACGGTAGTTGCGACCGACGACGACAGCACCCCAAAGGCCGGTCAATACGCGGTGACTATTACCGTGGCTGACAAGGAGGAGGAAGGTTCGGTCGTTGTCGCGCTCCCCAGCGACCCGCCGCAGGTGGACGATATGCTGACTTTCACGCTGTCGGACCCGGACGGGGAGATCGAGGTGACCGGGAGCAGCATGAACTGGACCATCGAAGCTCGTAATCCGGCCATTCCTCCCGATCCCGCCGGGCCCTGGGGATCCATTGACGACGACGACCCCCAATCACTCTCCAAGACCTACACCGTCAACGAGGACGACACCGGAAAAGAATTCCGCGCTACGGTCAGCTATACCGACCGCAAGGGCACCGGCAAGATGGCCGGGAGCGACCCCACCGCCGCCGTGGTGGACGAGCGGGTGGTGGCGCCGCCCCGGTTCCGCTCAGGGGCCAGCCTGACCATCCCGGAAGGGGAAGCAGGCACGGAAACGGTCGAGATGATCACGGCCACCGACCGGGATGGCGAAGCCCTTATCTTTGGCCTTACTGGGCAAAATTCCGACCTGTTCGAGATCATCCCGTCCCCTTCCTCTCTGGACCCGTCCGACATGGGTAATCCGTACATCCAGCCTCTGTTCACCGCCAGGCTGCGCTCCGTCGATGCCCTGGACTACGAGGACCTGTCGGAAAGCGAAAGAACCATGAGTTTAACCCTCACCCTGAGCGACGGCAGGGGAGAAAGCAATGGCACGCCAGTTTACGATGATTTGGTCGACATCGACGACTACGCGGTCACAATCACCGTCACCAACGTGGATGAGGACGGGGCGATCACCCTCTCCCCCGAGGAGGTGCCGGAGCCCGGCGTGGAGCTTACCGCAACTCTGGAGGACCCCGACGGCAACGTCAGCGGCGAGTCGTGGCAGTGGCAGAGGTCGGAGGACGCGGAGGCGGACACCCCGGTCTGGGACGACATATCCGGAGCGGCCTCCAATGTCTACACACCGTCGGCCACTAATGACGTGATCAGTGGCGGAAACCACGACGGCAAGGGATACTACCTGCGGACCAAGGCTACCTACGATGACGGGCAGGGAACTGGCAAAACCGCCCACAGCATCGCACAGCGAATGGGCACCTCCAATACGTCCCCCAGTTTCCCGTCCACGGAGACGGGACAGCGCTCCGTCCCGGAGAACAGCAGCCGGGGAACGAACATCGGATCCCCCGTGGCCGCGACGGACCCGGAGAGCGACGGCCTTACCTACCTGCTGGAGGGAGAGGACGCAGAGCTGTTCCAGATCGTCTCCAGCACGGGGCAGATCAGGGTAAAGGAACCCCTCGACTACGAGCAGATAAACGGGTATATGGTGACCGTCAGGGTCCATGACCGGAAGGACGCGGCAGGGGCCAGTTCCACCACCATTGACGATACTCAGGACGTGCAAATCACGGTGACCAACGTGGATGAGGACGGCGAAGTCTCCCTCTCGACTCCTACCAACAGGATCCAGACCGGAGTGCCAGTGACGGCAACGCTGACTGACCCGGACGGCGGAGTCAGCGGTCTCACCTGGCAGTGGGCCCGCTCAGGCGATCGCTCGAACTGGACGGACATCGCCACCGGGGAGACCTACACTCCCACCCAGACCGACGACGAAGGCAACTACCTGCGGGCCACGGCCTCCTACACGGACGGCGAGGGCACGGGCAAGACCGCGGATGCGGCGACTTCCAGGGTGGCGCAGGCGCCCCCGGCCAACGCAGCCCCGGTGTTCCCCGACGCCGAGGATGGCCGGCGCGAGGTGGCGGAGAACTCGGGCCAGGGAACCCTGGTGGGAGACCCGGTGACGGCCACCGACCTCCGGGGGGGACACTCTCCTACTCAATGACCGGCTCAGACTCGCAAGCGTTCACGCTGGACAGCGCAACCGGCCAACTCAGCGTGGCAATGGACGACGAACTGGACTACGAGACCAAGAGGATGTACCGGTTCACCCTCAGGGTCAGCGACGGCCAAAACCAGGACGGCAACGCCGACACGGCAACGGACGACTCGATAGCAGTAACCGTCGAGCTGACGGACGTGAACGAGCCGCCCACGGTCGAGGGGACTGAGATGAGGGCGTTCCCTGAGAACGGTCTAGGCTCCATCGGGACCTACACCGCCCGGGACCCGGAGCGGGAACCCGTCACCTGGTCGGTTGCAGTGACCGACGCGGAGAGCTTCGTCATCACCTCAGCAGGTACGCTATATTTCAGGGAGCCGCCCGACTACGAGGAAAAGGATAGTTACACGGTGACCGTGCAGGCCTCGGACGGCGAACTCATCGGGAATCTGGGGGTGACCATCACCATAGCCGACGTCGACGAGCCGGGAACGCTGACCATATTCCCAGACAAGGGATGGTACGACGAGAACGCAGTCCAGCCCTGGGGAACCGGGTTCGAAGCCGAACTGGTGGATGACGATGAAATAACAGACTTGGAATGGCAGTGGAAACGGTCCTCTAGCCAGGAGATCCCGGGCGAGACCTCCGAGCACTACACCGCCACCGAGGACGATCTGAACCGCACCCTGCGGGTGACGGCAACCTACATGAACAGCCCGACCGAGAGGGAACTCACCACCGCTCTCTCCCAGGCCATAGGCGACACCAGGCCGATGACCAACACCCGGCCCATGTTCGTGCTCCCGGCAACGGTGGAGCCGGGAGACCCAAGGGTGGTCGGAAGGACGGTGACCTCCAGCCCGGTGGCCAACCGGAACGTGGGAGGGGCGGTGCGGGCGACCGACACAGAGGGGGACACGCTGACCTACGCCATCAGGGGCAGGTACGCAGAGTATTTCTTGGTGGACCCAAGGAACGGACAACTGAGGACGAGGGAGGCGCTGTATCACCCGGAGGGGGAGAGCTACACCGTCACGTTGACGGTCCACGACGGGTTTGACGCCCACTACCGGCCGTCAAGGGCGGTGGACGACACAATAGCGGTGATTATAACCGTCGAGCCGCCGCCCCCTCCGACAATCCTGGGGCCCGGGAACACGCCACCTCCGCCGCCGACCCCGGAGCCGATTCCGGTACCCACGGCTACACCTACGCCGCTTCCCAGGCCCACGGCGGCACCCACGCCGGTCCCGGCACCGGAGCCCACGCCCGTTCCCACCCCGACCAGGGCGCCAACGCCAACACCCACGCCGCCCCAGCCGACGCCGGAGCCAGCCCCGGAGCCCACAGCGGTTCCCACCCCGACCAGGACGCCAACGCCGGCGCCGACGGCTATGCCTACTCCGACGCCCACATCCACTCCCACACCGGCGCCGACGGCCACGCCGACGCCGACAGCGACGCCGACGCCCACGCCGGTTCCTACATTGACGCCCACTCCCATGCCCATGCCCACGCCGACGCCGGGACCTACCCTGATCCCGACGGCCACGCCTACTCCGACGCCCACGCCGGTCCCGCCGCCCACATCCACGCCCACACCGAGTCCAACACCCCTGCCAACGCCGGTGCCGCTGCCAACGAACCCGCCGCCGACCATCCCCGGCCTAGCCGAGCCGGGATTACCGGTGCTGGGGACCGCCGGAGAGGCGGCCATGCAGGCCCTTGGCGCCGTGGCCGAGGTCACCCGGGAAAGGACGACCCTCGTCATCGTCATGGGAGTGGCGGCGATGCTGTCCGCAGGAACCTTCCTGTACCTGCTGCTCAGAAGAAGATAGGACTGGGCGGCGCGGCCGGAGAATACGAGGGAAGACACAAACCGAGACCCGGGAAAAGGAGCGTACAAGATGGGATATCTCCTGAACAGATGGCGTGGGATCGGGACCAAGCTCTACCTCGCCCTGGCGTTCGCCGTCTTCTTGACCCTGGTGTCCAGCGCAGTCGGAGTCTACTACTTCGAGCGGAGCGGGAACCTGAACTACGAGGCGGAACAGCAGTCCGTGCCTGTCCTGGAGGCCGCATGGGACGCCGCCGGAGAGGCCAAGAATCTGCGGAGCCTGGGCCTGGAGACCAACTACGCCGGCAGCGGAGACCCTGAGTTCCTGGACCGGAACAGGGAAGCAACCGCCGCCTCCCTGTCCAGGATGCAGGGGGCGCTCAGCCAGGCCGGAAGCGTGCCCGAGCTCTTCGAGAGCGCGTCCCGGGCCAACGAGTCGGCCCAGGAACTGGTCAACGTGGCAAACGCGCTGGCCGAGAACCGGGCCGTAGCCCAGGACGCGGATACGAGGGCAGGGACGCTGGAGGAGACCCTGTCCCGGATGCCCGCAGGAGAGGGCACAGCGGCCCTGAAGGACGCGCTACAGGCCCGGAGCAGCGACCAACTGGAAGCCAGGCTGGACGAGTTCAGGGAGCTGGCCCGGGGCGGGCTGGAACCCTCGGTTTCCGCCGCCGCCGGGGGCGAGGACGGGGTGTTCGCAACCAAAAGGCTGCAACTGGCCCTGGAAGCGCAGAGAGCAGAGCTGACCGCCCTCTTCGACCGGCACAGCCAGGACTTGGAGGCCGACACAAATTCCCTCTTGGGACAGGCGCAGGCCCACGCCGCAGAGATCCTCAACCGCTCGGTCGAGAGCTTCGACCAAGGCCGGATCCTTCTGGCCGTCATCAGCATCGTCAGCATGGCCGCCGCCACCATCGCCGCATGGTTCTGGGTCGGGAACGCCGTGGTCCGGCGCCTCTCGGCGCTCTCGGACCGGATGAGGGGCATGGCCCGAGGGGACCTGGAGACGCCGGTACCAGAGGTGGGACGGGACGAGATAGGCCAACTGGCCGACGCCCTGGAACACTTCCGGCAGCAGGCCCTGGAGGTGCAGCGTCTCAATCTGGTGGAGCAACTCTACGGTGAACTGCGGGACGCAAACGCCGAACTCCAGCGCATGCAGGCCCGCCTGGTCGCCCAGGAAAAGCTGGCGGCCCTTGGCGAACTGGTCTCCGGCGTGGCCCACGAGATAAGCAACCCGCTGAACTTCGTCAAGAATTTCTCTGAGGGATCCTTGGACCTCTACCAGGAACTCACCGAGATGCTGGAGAACTACCGGGACCGTCTCTCCGACGAGGACGCATCTCTGCTGGACGAATTGACCACGGAGATCACCGACAGCCTGGGAAGGGTCTCATACAACGGCGGAAGAGCTCTGGCCATCGTGGAACGGATGCGGAGCCTGAGTTCGGAGGGAGGCAGCCCTGTACTGAGGGACCTGAACTACGTCCTGAGACATGCGGCGCAGTATGGATACGAAACATTCACCGAGGGAAACGAAGGGTTCAAGGTGGACATGGCATTTGAACTGGACCCCGAGGTGGGGATGGCAATGCTGAATGAGCGGGAGTTCAGCGAGGCCGTGGTGAACCTGGTCACCAACGCCTGCTTCGCCATGGAACAGAAAAAAGCGGACCTGGGCGAGAGATACTCGCCGGCGCTTAAGGTGTCCAGCCATCTGACCGACGGCACAATAGAGGTGAGAATCCGGGACAATGGGCCCGGGATAGCCGATGACGTGAAGGACCGGATATTCAACCCGTTCTTCACAACCCAGGGGGGCGCAATGGGCGCCGGTCTGGGACTGCCCATCGCCGCGGATGTAGCACGCCGGATGGGTGGAGACCTGGTATTCGAGACTGTTTTCGGCGAATACGCCGAGTTCACCCTGAACTTGCCCGCCCACCAGGAGGAAGATCCGGAAGGGGAACCCGAAGCCGAAGCCGCCAGCCAGGCCCAGCAGCCGGCATGAACCAATAGGCAGCCACCGAACGAACAGGGCACCGGATTGAGACACCACGAAACCCGGCATCAACCGGGATGAACCTGCACTGTCCGCCGGGGCAGCAGGGCCTGCGAGTCGCCGCCTCTGCGTCCAGCACGTCAGGTCGGTCTTGGGAGTATCGGAGCGTCGGGCCTGCAAGGTGCTGGAGCAACCCCGCTCCACCCAGCGCCATGAGCCGCGGGTCCTGGACAACGAGCAGGCCCTGACCAACGCTATCGTGGGGCTGGCCACCCGGTTCGGCGCTACGGTCACCGGCGAATCACCGCTCTGTTGAGGCATGCCGGCTGGGAGGTAAATCACAAACGGGTAGGCGGCAGTGGGGCTTGCTGGCCTTTGGCCTGCGAGCTATAGATTAAGGTAGATTGCTGGGACATTGAGACGTCTCCCGTAATCTAGAAACCGCCTGCTCTCGCCAAAGCTCAGGCGGTTTCGTTTTGGTTGTGGTGGGCTGCTAGGGCTGGTTTCCTCGTCGTTGATGTCTATCTGACTACGGTAAGAGTCTACCCCAGCTAGATAAGTCTGGGAAGGGGTTTTGATGACGATAGAGGGCGAAGTTTTCTGGATTTACAAATTGCTTCCGAATCAGAAATAGGATATAATAATAGCAATTCGCCGCTATGTGACTAATATCGTCAGACTATTAATGTCACTGCGTCAGCAAACAGAATCAAATTGCAGCAAAAGGGGTCGGCGGAGATGGTTTTCTCCGTCCACCCCTGGATGGGAGGTTTTATTTTGCAATCCTCTCCGCCGGGCCGCAGGGCAATCGCATTTCAAACCAGTCTAAAAATGGGGATAAACTGTTAGGCGAGAATGAGCTGTATGCGGAGGGTGGTGGTGATGGACGATGTAGCCCTTGCGATGGTGGAACGGTTTGGAATGCTGGAGGATCCTCGCACCGGCCACGCCAGACGGCATGAGTTGCTGGACATCATTGTGATCACCCTGTGCGCCGTGATTTGCGACGCCGACAACTGGGTGGAGATCGAGGAATTCGGAAAGGACAAGGAGGACTGGTTCCGGAGGTTTCCCAACGGGATACCCTCCCACTTAAAATCCAAAGCCAGAGGGAGGGTTAGAGTGGGGGTGGGATTTCGCATCCGGCCAAACTGACCGACAGACACAATTTCATAGCCAATTGCTTAACCCCTGTCAGGCGGGCGAGCCGGGCAGAGACAGCATACTGGCCATCCAGGCGCGGGCGGCAATGCGCGCCTTCTCGCCGCCGCTGAGGGCGATGCGCTGCTCGCCCAGCACGTCGTAACCGGAGGCCTCGATGCGGTCCAGCACCCGCGAATAGATGGCCCCCAATGCCGCCGGGCAGGCCCGGCTGCGCCGCGACAGGTAGGGCAGCAGCCGGAAACCGCTGCGGAAGTACCCCCGCGCCCGCTGTCCCTGGAACCGCAGCAGTCCCACCAGGGCCTCGTTGTGAACGCCCGCTCCCAAATGTTCCTCGGTGTAGCCGAAGCGGGCCATCTCGTCCTGCGGCAGATAGACTCGGCCCATGCTCCAATCCTCGCGCACGTCGCGAATGATGTTGGTCAACTGCATCGCCAGGCCCAGGTCCACGGCGCACTCCCGCGCCGCGGCGCCGTCCTGGGGCGGGTACTGGAAAATCTGGAGGCACACCAGCCCCACCACCGAGGCCACCCGGTAGCAGTATTCCCGCAGTTCGTCGAAGTCCTGGTAGCGTGTCTTGACCAGGTCGCTCTCCACGCCGCGGATTATCTCGCTGAAATACTCCTGGGGGATGGCGTAGCGGTCGGCGGCGTCGGAGAGGGCCAGGAACACCGGCGTGGCCGGGCGGCCCCGGTATGCCGCGTCCAGGTTGGCTTGCAGACCGGCCAATGCCGAGAGCTTGGCTTCCTGAGAGGCCGCATCGTCAACTGAGTCGTCGCAGTGCCGGCAGAAGGCGTAGGCCGCGTATATGGCCTTCCGCTTGTCCGGCGGAAGGGTGACGAAGGCATAGTAAAAGTTCTTGGCCTCCCGCCGGGTGATGTTCCGGCAGTCGGCGTAGGCCAGGTCCAGGTCTCTGTTGGATGCCGCCATGTCAGTCCCCTCTCCCTCCGGCAGGGCCTTTCCATTCTCCCTCTCCTCCTGAGCCTGCCGAAGGGAGGAGAGGGTCGGGGTGAGGGTGTAATCCGCCTGTGAACGCGCGCTTATTCTCCCACAACCTGAACCATCACTTCGCGATTGCGCGGGTGGTCCAGCTCGATGAAGAAAATGCTCTGGTACGTCCCGAACTGCATTTCGCCGTTGATGATCGGCACCGTTTCGCTGGTCCCCAGCAGAAGGTGCTGGAGGTGGGCGTGGCCGTTGGGCGATTCGTCCGGGGTCATGTTGACCGTGCGGATTTCAAAGTCGTTGTGCCGGTAGGGAGCGTGTCGCGGAGCGCTCCGCTCCAGGAAGGCGGCCATGTCTTCCAGCAGCAGAGGCTCGTTCTCGTTGATTTTCACCGCCGCCGTGGTGTGCTTGGAGAAGACCACAGCGAACCCATTGTCCACCTGGGAGTCGGCGACGCAACCCGACACCCAATCGGTGATGTCAATGAATTCCGGCGCTTCCTTGGTCTTGACGCTGAGGCAGAACGATTTGCTTTTCATGCTTCCCATCCCCTTGTGACGAGGCCGGGCCCCGGTTTTTTAACGATGTTCAGAGGCCGCGCCCTCTAGCTGGCGTGGTTCTTTCTCCCGTTGCTCTTGGGAGACGGCCGGTTGACAGTCTTGCGCGATGGCCCTGGCGAAGCGTCCCAGCGCCAGCAGGGGCCAGTAATTCCGGTAGAGGTGGTAGTTGATCATAAACCCGGCCGGCATATCCAAGCCCTGGTAGTCGGCCTCGCCGGGCTTGGGCATCCCCTTGGGCGGCTGCCCCACCCGGTAGCCGGGAAAGCCGGTGCCGGTGAAATAGGGTTCGTCCCAACTGCCGTCGGGCTGCTGGATGTCCAGCAGATACTTGACGCCCTTGTAGCAGGCTTCCGAATTGGCTTCGCCCGCCGCGATGAGCGCCAGGAGCGCCCACGCCGTTTGCGATGCGGTGGAGGTGCCGACTCCGCGCAGCGACCAGTCCACGTATGACCCGCAGCACTCGCCCCAGCCGCCGTCGTCGTTCTGGTGAGCTGTCAGCCATTCCACCGCCGAGCGGATGTGGGGCTGGCCCATGTCCTCGCCGATGGCCTCAAGGGCCGGCAGGGCCGCGCCGGTGCCGTAGATGTAGTTGACGCCCCAGCGACCGAACCAGGGGCCATCCTCTTCCTGTTCCCGCAACAGGTATTGATAGCCCCGCTGCACCGGAGGGTGGTCTATGGAGTAGCCCAGCCGCCCGTACATTTCCAGGATGTGAGCCGTGACGTCGGCACTGGGCGGGTCCAGCGTTTCGCCGAAGTCGGAGAACGGTATCCTGGCCACATACCACCGGTTGTTGTCCTTGTCGAAGGCGGCCCAGCCTCCGCTGCGGGACTGCATCCCCTCGATCCACTCCACGCCGCGCTTGATGGCCTCCTGCCGGTCTGCGTCGCTGTATCCGGAGCCGGGGCCCCCTTCCAGCCGGGCCAGGGCCAGGGCGATGATGACCTCAGACGAGTCGTCAATGTCGGGGTATTTCTCGTTATGAAACTCGAAGGCCCAGCCGCCGGGGGGTGTGTCCTTGGCCCGCACCTGCCAGTCGCCTTCGGCCAGAATCTGGTTGTCCATCAGCCAGCGGCTGGAGAGCTGCACCATGGGGTCGTTGTCGGCAACGCCGGATTCCAGCAGCGCCAACTGGGCCAGGCAGGTATCCCACACCGGCGAAATACAAGCCTGCACCGAGCAGGTATCCTCGTCTTCAATGGCAAAGGAATCAAAGCCGTCGAAGCCCTTGTCCAGCGCGTCGGCGAACTCTTCCTCTCCGGCATGATGCAGGGCGATGAGCGAGTATACCCACGGCGGCTGTATGCCCCCCCACGCGCCGTCGGCTTCCTGGTGGTCCAGAATCCACTGGATCGCCCTTTGCCGGGCCAGGCCCCGCAGCGGCTGCATCGGCGCCTTGCGGTAAAGGTTCATCAGCCGGTCCAGGGTGAACAGGCCGCGGGAAATCCAGTCGTCCGGCACCGACAGCGAGAAGTCCGCCGCTTCTTTGCCGTTGGGATACAGGTCGTCAATTCTGGCCGAGTCGGGTATTTCGCAGTAGGGCCGCTCGGTCAGGATAATGCTCATCGGCACGATGGTTGCCCTGGCCCAACTGGAAAACTCGTAGATGTTGAAGGGGGCCCACGACGGCAGCAGTATCAGCTCCGGCGGCAGGTTGGGCGTTCCGCTCCATTCCCACTGTCCGAACAGGGCCAGCCAGATTTTGGTGAACACCCGCGTCTTTGGCACTCCGCCCTTGCTGAGGATGAATTCCCGCGCCCGCCGCAACTCCGGC
The DNA here is from genome assembly GCA_965204865.1 of Dehalococcoidia bacterium. Taxonomy (GTDB): domain Bacteria; phylum Chloroflexota; class Dehalococcoidia; order Lucifugimonadales; family UBA3495; genus VXOI01. The sequence goes on from OZ242027.1 coordinate 440,902, forward strand.
GAGCCCGCCGGGTGGCCGGCCAGCTTCAGGGCGAAGTAGCACTCCACGCTGGTGCTGACATCGCCGGGGGCCTCGTAATACTGCCCCCACGAGCCGTCATCCTGCTGCTTGCTCAGGATGTAGTTGGCCACCTTCCGCCACCGTTCCGGGTTCTTGCGGCCCAGGAAGTGACTCAGCATCAGGTATTCGGCTTCCATGGTCGGGTTGGACTCCAGTTCCCCCCACCAGTAGCCGTCCGGGTGCTGCGAGTCCCGGAAATACCTGTGAGAATGGCTGATGGCCTTCTTAACTTTTCTCGCCAGTTCGGCCGGTTTTGTCAGTCCGTTTAGCATCGAACCCATAGATTCTGCCTTCAAGACTTTGCGCCGTCCTTCTTGGAATCCAGGTAACCGTGGGCGGAGAACCACTCCGCCGCCTGTTCCAGCGCCCGCTCCACCGGGCTTTGGGGCAGCCCCAATTCCTGAACTGCCCGCTGACTGCTAACCCAAGCGGGTTTTCTCGATGCCAGCACGCCCTCCACCGGAATCGCCGGCTGGCGCCCCAGCAGACCGCCGGACACCGCCTGCTCCACGTAGCCCGCGCTGACCACCAGCCAGTAGGGCAACCGCACCCGGGGGGCGGGACGGCCCGTTATCCGGTTGAGCATCCCGAACATTTCTTTCAATGTCACGTTGCGGTTTCCCAAGATATACCTTTGTCCCGTTTGCCCTCGCTCCAGGGCGAGAATATGCCCGGCGCTCACGTCGGCCACGTCCACCAGATTCAGCCCGGTGGCCAGATAGGCCGGGATGCGCCCCCGCATGAAGTCGAGCACAATCTTGCCGGTGGGCGTCGGCTTGACGTCCCACGGCCCCACCGGCGCCGTGGGGTTCACCACCACCACGGGCACTCCCTCGCTGGCCAGCCGCAACGCTGCCTGTTCCGCCTCAAACTTCGACTGCTTGTAGTGGCCGTGGAGCGAGTGCGGAGCCAGCTCGGTGTCCTCGTCGCCCAGACCCCCGCCTTTGGGCATCCCGATGGTGGAGACGGTACTGGTGTAGACGATGCGCTCGGCCCCGGCGGCTGCGGCGCATTGCAGCACGTTGACCGTGCCTTCCACGTTGGCCCGCCGCACACCCTGCGGGTCTTTCGACCAGAAGGTATAGGCCGCGGCGCAATGAAAGACGGCCCGGCATCCCGATGCCGCCCGCCGCACCGACTCCCGGTCGAGGATGTCCCCCTCGACGCGCTCGACGCTGGTGTCTTCGATTGTTAAGACGCTGCTGCCGGGCCTGACCAGCGCCCGGACTTCGTAGCCGCGAGCGTCAAGCTCGCGTGCCAGGTTGCCGCCGATAAACCCCGTCGCCCCGGTCATCAGGACTTTCATCGTTGTGTTACGCCCCGTACCCTACTCTCCCGGTATTTCTCCTTCTCCCTTGAGGGAGAGGGCTGGGGTGAGGGTGAAATCCTGTTCGCCCACGACTCTGAATGTACTGGAGATACGCCCTCTAATAGATGGCATCGGCAGCTTCTTTTTCCCTGACGCTCCTTCGCCTTTCGGCCTCCTGGTGTATGAATGACAGTCCGAATTGGGTGAGAATCGACTGGCACAGCTCCATCTGCGACTTCAGCCGCCGCAGGGTGGGAATGCGCCACGGCCTCGCCAGCACCTCTCCGAACAGCGCGTTGCGGCTCCGGTACAGCTTGGGCAGGTATCCGGGCAGCCCCTGTTCGGCGGTGTCCAGTATCACCCGCACCGACAGAAACGGAATACTCTCGGCCCGGGCCGCCGCGGCCGCGGCGTGGTCTTCCATGTTGACGGTGCCCACTCCGTACTTTTCCCGAAGCTGCTGCCGTTCCCATTTCTCTGCTATCAGGTGGTCCACCGTCAGCGAACTGTCCCGTCTCACCGGCATCATTGCTTCAACGGCCGCCGACTCCGCCACTTCCAGCAACGTGGGGTCCGGAGCGATGCCCTCAGCCGGCTCAACGGCGGAGTCCACTAAATAGCTCCCGGAAAGCACCAGCTCACCCGTCTCCCGGCCCGGCTCCACCGCGCCGGCCACGCCCAGCATCAGCACACCCTGGGGCCGCCGCCTGCCGTTGACGATGGCCGCTGCCATAGTCTCGCCTGCCCGGCGAGGCCCAACGCCCACGACGTGGAGCTCCAGCGGAAACCCCACGCCCTGCGACGCGCCGAGAGCGTCCAACTCCCGCCGCAGTCCCAGCAGCTCATCTTCCATGGCGGCGACGATGTAGAGCAATTTCCCTCTCACCCAAAACCCGAAATTGCTAGGCCGCGGTAATCCCGCCCTTGTGGGCCGCGCCCGACTTGATTAGCGTGGCCCAGTCGCGGGGCGACTGCACCGCGTTGAAGATGGTTGCCGACTCGAAACCGCAGTGCATCATGCAGTTGGAGCAGCGGGGGTCCTTGCCCACGCCGTAGTTCTCCCACAGGTCCTTGTCGAACAGCTCGGCCACGTTGTCCACGTGTTCGTCGGCCAGCGGGTAGCAGGGCTTGCGCCAGCCCATCACCGTATAGGTGGGGTTGGACCAGGCCGTGCATTGGTACTCGCGGTCGCCCTTGAGGAAATTCAGGTAGAGCGGGTTGTTGTAGAACCGAGCTCCGTCCGAGTTTTCCGGGTCGAGAATCTGCCGGAACAGGTCGTGGGACTCCTGCCGGGTCAGGAAAATCTCCTGGTCCGGCGCATCAACGAAGTCGTAGCCCGGCGAAATCATCGAGCCTTCCACGCCGATGTCGCCGACCAGCCGGAACATCTCCGTCAGGTCTTCCACGTCGCTGCCCCGGAACACGGTGGTGTTGGTGCAGACCCGGTAGCCCCGCTCCAACGCCTGCTCCAGCACTGCCACCGCCTTCTTGAACACCCCGGCGCGGGCCACCGATTCGTCGTGCTTTTCCTCCATCCCGTCCAGGTGCACCACCCAGCACAGGTACTTGGAGGGCGGCACCTTGTCCATCACCCGCTCCAGCAGCAGGCCGTTGGTGCAGCAGTAGACGAAATACTTTTCCGCCACCAGCCGGTTGATGATTTCGTGGATGCGCGGATGGATGGTCGGCTCGCCCCCGGCGATGGACACTATCGGCGCGCCCGACTCCTTGACCGCGTTGATGGCCTCGTCCACGGGCATCATCTTGTCCAGCACCGGCTTGTACTCGCGGATGCGCCCGCAGCCGATGCAGGCCAGGTTGCACATTTCCAGCGGCTCCAGCATGGTGACCAAGGGGAACTTGCCCCGTCCCTTCGCCTTTTGCTTCAGGATGTAGGCGGCAAGGCGGACGGAAAGCTCCATGGGCCTTTTGGCGCGCTTTAAGGTTGTGGTCATCGGCTGTCCTTTCCGGATGTCTGATTTGGAACTCCGGGGTTTGCCCCGGCACACATTCCATGCTGCCTATTCTATGATGTATCCGGGCCGTCAGTATTCCCGCCGGGCCAGGAAATCCACCAGTTCTTCGGCCTCGGCCCGGGCCCAGTCGGGCAGCGGGACGGGGGCCAGCGCTTCCAGGGCGCGATTGGCCGCCGATTCGGTTAGCTCCTGAGAGCTCTCCCGCGCGCCCACCTCGTCCAGAATCGCCAGAACCCTTTGCACGTCATCCTCCTCCAGCTCGGTCTGGGAGTAGATGCGTTGCAGGTCGTAAAGGGCAGCGCCCCCTGCCCGTTCTAAGGCAAACACCACGGGGTATGACTTCTTGCGGCGGCGTATGTCGTTGCCTGTGGCCTTGCCCAGCGTGGCTTCATCGCCCCAGATGCCGAGGTAGTCGTCCCGTATCTGGAAGGCGCGCCCCAGTCCATCGCCGAACTCAGCAAAGGCCCGTACCGTCTCTTCGTCGCCCTCAGCCAGCAGCGCCCCGGTCTCCAGCCCGCAGCGGATGAGCGCTCCGGTCTTGCAGGCGATCATATGCAGGTACTCGTCGGTGCTGATGTCGGTGCGCCCCTCGAACTCCAGGTCCAGGCACTGCCCCTCAATCATTTCCAGGTAGCTGCCGGTGAGGGTGGCCGAGACCCTCAGCGACATCTCCGGCGGAACGCCCTTTCCTGGGCTTGTCGAAGGGGCCACCCTCAGCATCGCCAGGTCGCCGGTGGACTGCATGGCGTCGCCGGCCACCAGCGCCTTGGGGATGCCCCACAGGCTCCAGGCCGTGGCTTGATGCCGCCGCTCCAGGTCCTGGTCCTGAATATCGTCGTGGAGCAGCGAGAAGTTGTGAATCAGTTCCAGCGCGGCGGCGGCGGGCGTGGCGCGGTTTTGGCTGCAATCGTTTCCGCTGGCGGGGGTCAGGGCCTCGCAGGCGAACATACACAAGGTGGGGCGCAGGGCTTTACCTTGGGAGGAGGCTGAGATAGCCGAGTCGCCATTCCGGTCAACCCAGCCCAGGTGGTAGCGCAGCAGCAGATGCACGTCCGAGCCGGTTGTCTCCGGCACGGCGCGGCCAAGCTCCTCCTCTATCCGGTCCTTATACCGGGAAAACATCCCCGGCAGCCTGGGGCCGGAACGGGCGCCAGCCGTGGAAACGGAAGTGGAATCCGGTGGCATCGCCTGCGCCTTTTCTCCCTGCATATCATAATAATGATAGACTAACAAACTGGGGCGGCAGACACCGCCCGCCGATAAAGCCAGCGCCTCAACATCGGTATCCGATGTATGGCTGAGAATCTAGCAAAGGCCCATAGCTATGTCAAGCAATATCCGGTTCGTGGTTTGGGTTTTTTCGATTCTTCGTCTGAACTGCGATTCATGGGATCGAGGGATTGCCATGATTCGGAAAATCATGACAATCACAGAATCAAAGAAATCACAGTTCAGACAATCCCGCCGGGAATCGGGAGGCCCTGGTTGTCCGGGGATAGCGTTCCAATTTAGGTGGTATGACAGCCGACAACCCGTCATTCCCGCGAAGGCGGGAATCCAAATCCCCGTCGCCTGTTGATTGCGCCACCTAATTCGGAACGCTGCCTTGTCCGGGAAAACTGTTGACACCTCCGTCTGATTGCCATATATTTCTATCTTGTAATGAATGTTACATAAGGATGGCGACCCCGGCGGGCGGCCGCAGGCAGGGCGTCTCTTTCTGTAACCGGCAATATCCACAAAGGTGCCAAATCCGGGTATAATGTCAAGGAAACAAAGGGAAAAGGCTAAGATAAGAAAGGAGGAGCATATGGCTGACCAGGACATTGCATTGGTAGCTCACCTGATGCGCCGCGCCGGTTTCGGGGCGAGCCGGGATGAGATCGAAGCCAAGGCAGCCCAGGGCTACGACAACGTGGTCCAGGAACTGCTGAACCCCACCGGCGGCGTAGACGACGATCTCCTGATGCGCTACAACCCGTCGTATTACGAACCGGGCGCCATCGAAGTCAACACCCAGCTCTGGGTGTACAAGATGATCAACAACCCCAACCAGCTCCAGGAAAAGGTGGCCCTCTTCTGGCACATGATCTTCTGCGCCGGCCACAGCAAGATTGACTCCGGCCAGGAAATGGGCATCATGGTCAACATGTTCCGGGAGCACGGCATGGGCCGCTTCGACGACCTGCTGCTCAGGCTGTCCGAGAACCCCGGCATGATGTACTACCTGGACAACACCGAGTCCCACAAGGCCAATCTCAACGAGAACTATGGCCGTGAGCTGCTGGAGCTCTTCTCCCTCGGCGTCGGCCACGACGGGGCCTTCAACTACTCCGAGGACGACGTAAAGGTCTGCGCCCGCGCTTTCACCGGCTGGAACGTGGCCCCGTCATACCCGCCCTTCCCCCATGGCCGCAGCCCCTGGGTCTTCCGCTTCGACCCCGCCGACCACGACGACAGCGAAAAGACCTTCCTGGGCGAGACCGGTCCCTGGAACGGCGACGACATCATTCGCATCATCTGCGAGCAGCCTGGAACGGCCCGCTTCCTCGCCCGCCACATGTACAACTTCTTCGTGGCCGACGAGCCGCAGATCCCCGCCTGGCGGCTGACCCCGCCGCGGGACATCGAAGCCATCCAGGCCCTCGAGAAGGCCTACTTCGACTCCGGCCACTCCATCAAGGCCATGCTCGAAGCCCTGTTCACCTCCGACTTCTTCAAGGACGAGTCCGTCCGTTACCAGAAGGTCAAGAACCCGGCCGAGATGGTCGTAAGCCTCATTCGCATGGTCGGCGAGCATAAGGATATCAAGCCCGGCCTGTTCGAGCTCTCCCAGGAGCCCAAGTACATGGGCCAGGACCTGATGAACCCGCCCACGGTGGAAGGTTGGCACACCGGCCGTGAGTGGATCGACAGCGGCACGCTGGTTGAGCGCATCAACTTCGCCGCCGAGATGCTGGGCAACACCGAGCTGGAAGGCGTCCAGGGCCTAGTCTCCCGTCTGATGGCCCGCGGCGACACCATGACCCCCGAGCAGTTCGTGGACGGCTGTCTCGACATGACCGGCCCGGTGCAGGTCACCGACGACACCCACGCCCAGCTCGTGGCCCACGCCGCGCAGGAAGGCGACCTCAGCCACGGCAGCGACGATGAGCGCGCCACCTTCACCCGCCGCACCGGCGAAATGTTCCAGATGATCGCCGCGACGGCTGAGTTCCAGTTCGAGTAAACCCGGTTCTCATCTGAATCAGGATTTTCAGGATGAAAAGATTAACAGGATAAACGGACTCCCATCCTGAAAATCCTCAAATCCTGTAAATCCTGATTCAGACAATCCCGAAAACGAAAATCACAACGCTAAAAGGAGCAGCAAATGGTATCGACCGCGAAAGACCCCGTCTTGGCAGTCCTCTCCCTGTCGGGCGGCAACGACGGCCTGAACACCGTCATCCCCCGCAACAACGGCTACTACCGGGACTTCCGCCCCACCATCGGCGTGCCGGAAGACCAGATCCTGCCCATCAACGACGACTTGGGCTTCCACCCGACCATGGCTCCCCTGATGAAGTTCTGGGAAGCCGGGCAGTTGGCCGTATTCGTGGGCATCGGCTACCCGACTCCCAGCTACTCCCACTTCCGCAGCATGGACATCTGGCACACCTGCGAGCCCGAAATCATCGGTACCGAGGGCTGGCTGGGCCGCGCCGCCAAGCTGATGGATCCCACTGCCGAGAACGTGCTGACCTCCGTTAACTTTGGCCGCGGCCTCCCCCGCGCCCTGGTGATGGAAGGTGTGCCCGTCGCCTCCGTCGGCAACCTCGAGACCTACGGTCTGCTGACCGGCATAGACGGCGAAGCCCAGCGCAACGACGCTCTGGACGTCTTCGGACGGATGTACTCCCCGGCCATCGGCTCCGGCCCGGTGTTGGACTACATCCACGCCACCGGCACCGACGCTCTCAAGGGCGCCGACATCCTGGCCACCGCCCCCAACATGTACAGCTCCAACGTCGAGTACTCCGGCACCGTCGTCGGCCAGTACATGAAGAACATCGCCCAGACCCACCTGGCCAACTTCGGCACCCGCGTCCTTTACACCACGTCGCCCTACAACGGCTTTGACTCCCACGCCAACCAGGCGCAGGCCAACGCCGCCCTGTGGACCGACGTTTCCAACACCGTCGACACCTTCTTCACCGACCTGCGCGACCACGACGCCAGCGACAACGTAACGCTGTTCCTGTTCAGTGAGTTTGGCCGCCGCGTCGCCGACAACGGCTCCGGCACCGACCACGGCGCAGCCAGCGTCGCCTTCGCTGTCGGTGAGCACGTCAAGGGCGGCGTCTACGGCACGTACCCGTCCTTGGCCCCGGCAGACCAGGAAGAGGGCGGCAACCTGGCCTTCAACCTGGACTTCCGCTCCGTCTACTCGACGATCCTCGAAGACTGGTTCGGTCTCGAGGCCAACCCCATCGTCAACGGCAACTTCGAGCGGGTGCCCTTCTTCAACAAGTAGAGCGCTTCCGGCCAACGAATCCAATGGGAAGGTGCCGCACCGGCGCTTTCCCACACCAAAGCAGGACGAGGTAAGGATATGGCAACACATTTCTTCGGTCTGAAAGACCGGACGTTTTACCATAGCCATGCCGTCGGCCGGAACGAATTCGCCGGCACCGGCTTCCGCAACCCGGTGGACATGGCAATCGCTTCCGACGGCTCGGTCTATGTCGTCAACCGTTCCTACGAGAACCGCCCGGACGGCGTGCACATGACAGTGTGCACCCTGGACGAGGAATACATCAGCGCCTTCGGCGAGTACGGCGAGGGCGACGGCCAGTTCGTCTGGCCCACCGCAGTGGCGCTGGACAGCGAAGACAACGTCTACGTCGCCGATGAGTGGCTGAACCGCATCACCAAGCATACCCGCGATGGCGAATACGTCAGCAAGTGGGGCGTCGCCGGTTCCGGCGAGGGTGAGCTCAACGGCCCAGCCGGTATCGCCATTGATTCCCACGGCCACATGATCATTGTCGACAGCAAGAACAACCGGGTCCAGAAGTTCACCCTCGACGGCCAGTTCATCAGCAGCTTCGGCTCAGAGGGCAGCGGCCCCGGCCAGTTCAATTTGCCTTGGGGCATCAGCCTCGACAGCAACGACAACATCTACATCGCCGACTGGCGGAATGACCGTATCCAGGTCTTCAACAGCGCCGGCGAGTGGCAGCAGTCCATCGGCTCCACCGGCGATGGGGTCGGCCAGTTCAACCGGCCCAACGGCGTTGCCGTTGACGCCGACGGCGACATCTACGTCGCCGACTGGATGAACAACCGGGTGCAGGTCTTCGCTCCCGACGGCCGCTTCATTACCATGTTCCGCGGCGACGCCGCCCTGTCCAAGTGGGGCAAGGACAAGCTGAATTCCAATCCCGACATGATTCGGCAGCGGAATATCGCCTACTCCAACGACCCCACCTACGAGCAGCGCTTCGCCCACCCCTGCGGCGTCCGCATCGACGACCAGGGCCGCATCGCCATCATCGACCACACCCGCGGCCGCATCCAGGTCTACGTCAAGGAAGACGAGCCCGTCCTCCGCTAGGCGCAGAAGCCAGGCAAACGAAAAGGGCCGGATCCCCGGCCCTTTTTCTTTGTGGTTCTTGTTCTTCTACTCTTCCTGACCTGCTGCCCCTTGCATTGGAACGCGGAATATCGTTTCACCGTCGGTTTCATGGCGGTGTGTGCTTAGGGCGTCAATCAACCTCCGGATTTCCGACATCGTTTCCGCGTGTTGAGTCTCGGATACTTCACGGGAATGCCTGATTTCTTGAGCCAGCAGTTCATCATTCTTCTCTTGTTTGCCCAGGCGGTGATGGACGCTGCCCACAAAACCTACTACTGCTATCAGTACGATTGCGAGTGTGGCGATGATGGTTGCGGTTGGTCCATCTATTTCAATCATGTAGCCACCTTTCCCGATAGTCCAGTCTAACCCGAAAACTGGAGAGAAGGTGCCTAATTCTCTTCCGGTCCCTTGGGCATCCCGTTATCTATCCAGGCGATAATCTCCTCGATTTCATCCCGCGGCATGAACGGCCCCCGCAGTGGCATCCGCCCCGAGGTCCCCACGCTGCGGGCCAGCGACCGGACCAGTTGCGTCTCCCGTCCGGGAACCCCCGGCTCGATGGCGCGGATGCCCGACAGCACTGCCTCTTGCAGTTCCTCCGGCGTTTCCCAGTAGTAGGCGTGGATGCCCGGCAGCGGCTCGCGCCCCCACCGCTCTTCCCATTTGTGCATAATACCGTCCAGAAGTTCCTTGACCCGGGGCCAGTAAACCACTTTCTCGTTGCTGGAACCTTCGCTCATGCTCCCTAACCCGATTTCATATTATTTCGCCTTAACCCCACCTTCCCCCTTGGAAGGTGTGTGATAGATCCCCTCTCCCTCTGGGAGAGGGTTAGGGTGAGGGCGTCCCCAGTACTTGAGAGGACAATAGCGCCCTGTTCAGCGGGGATGTTCGCTCACCGTTTCCCGCTGCAACAGTTCGATGGCGTGGTGGAGGACAGGCTGCACCACCTCCAGGCATTCGCGCACTCCCTTGGTGCTGCCGGGCAGAGTGATGATTAGCGTATTGTTCCGAATGCCTGCCACCGAGCGGCTGATCATCGCCATCGGCGTGAACTCCAGAGTCTTGGCCCGCATCGCCTCCGCCAGCCCCGGCACTTCCTTGTCCAGGATGGACAGGCAGGCCTCCGGCGTGACGTCATGCCTTCCCAGGCCGGTCCCGCCGGTGGTTACTATCAGGTTGACGTCCGGCGAGTCCGCCCATTCCTCCAGCTTGCCGGCGATGGCGGCATGGTCGTCCGCCACAATCTCGGAACGCACCACCTCGAACCCGTCCGCCGACAGCATCTCGCGGATGGCCTGCCCGCTGGTGTCTTCGCGGTTGCCCTGCGCCCCAGACGTGCTGACCGTCAATACGCCCAAGCCAAACATAGCGTCCTCCGCCGCAAATAATACCATAACCCGCCCAGCCGGAAAACGAGCCTTGCAGGCGGGAGCCGCTCGCCCACCCGTCCCTCCCGCGCGACCTTCCACTCCCGGCTCCCCCATCATTCCCGCGCTCCCCCGTCATTCCCGCGAAGGCGGGAATCCAAACCCCCGTCGTCAGCTCATTGCGCTAACTGAGTGGGAACCCTGGCCCTCACCCCAGGGACATGGGGTTTATCGGAGTGGGCATTGCCTGCACTTCCGGCAGGACTCTCTCAGCGAAGAGCCGGAGGCTCTTTTCGGCCTTGTCCCTCGGCATCCCGCCGTAGAACATATGGATTACGACTTTTTCGAGGCTGATGGTCCACTGGAGCGTCCTGATTTTTTCGATAATCTCGTCCGGCGTGCCTATGGGCTGGGTTGCCCGCCGGGCGGCGAAGCTGGCGTCCGCAGTGCCAATGTCGGCAGTCTGGCGGACGAGGTACTCCTCGTAGCCCTGTATGCCGTCATAGCCCGGATTGTTCCACTCGAAGTAATGGTGCTGGGCCGCGGTGAGCTGGTTGTGGAAATAGGTCCACCCCTCCTCGGCTTCCTCCGCTGTCTCGGCGCAGTACATCCACAGCAGAGTGGTGGGCTGGTCCGGCGGAAGGCCCAGCTCCTTCCTGATTGCGTTGAACCTTCGCACCTTGTCGGTCATCACTTGGACGTCGTCCCCGGCGACAAACATCTGCCCCAGACCGTTCTCGGCGGCCATTCTCGCCGATGCTTCCGTGGTGAACGCCACCTTGATGTCCTTGGTCAATTCACCCTTGTGGCGGGCCTGTGGCCGGATGGTAGTCGGAGGAATATCGTAGACCTCGCCCTTGAACTCGAAGCGCTCCGCGCCGTCGGCTGCCTTGATAGCGTTGATGACATCGTAGAAATACTTGTGCGATTGCTCTATCGGATACCCCAGCGAGGCATACTCGTGAGGCGCGATCCCCCGGCCGATGCCCAGGTGCAGACGCCTGCCTTGCAGCAGGATGTCGAGCATGGAAAGCTCCGAAGCCAGCCGGACCGGATTCCACCAGGGGGCGACGATGACCGCGGTGCCCACATCAACCCGCTTGGTGCGGCCCGCCCAGAACGCCAGGTACTGCAACGGGTTGGGCTGCATCGAATAGGCGGAACCATAGTGTTCCGTCGCCCAGATTGAATCGAACCCCAGCGGCTCGACCAGTTCCCCCATATAGAGGGTGTCATCCAGGTTCTTGGCGTCTGGCACATCCGGCGGGCGGTCATAGTCCTCCGCCATCAGACGAGGCCAGTCGCCCTGGTTGTAGCCGGTGACCATCACTCCACAGTGCATTGGTGCCTTCCTCCTTCAGGTTAGCCCGCTCAGCTCAAACGCTGTTCAGTCCTCAACGTGACAATTCGCGGTGTCAGTATAACCAGGGTATTTCGATACTTCGTCTGAACTGTGATTTCTCTGATTCCGGGATTACCATGATTGGGAAATCATGCCAATCTATTAATCACACGAATCACAGTTCAGACAATTACGCCGACAATCGAAAGACCCCTGTCAGTATAACCGCTGCGCGTTGACAACCCCACGGCCCGCGACTATATTCACAGCGCAATTTCGCCGGACACCCGGCCCCGGGAACGAGCCGTTGAGAACCGAATCCAACTGCGTCTTCTGCCAGATTGTCGCGGGCAAATCACCCGCCAGGGTGCGCTATCTGGACAACGATATCATCGTAATCGTCAACAGGCTGGACTGGGTGCCCCTGATGCTGCTGGTGATGCCCAAGGAGCACCTTTCGCAGATTGGGATGTGGGACAGCGGCCTGTTGCCGCGCTTGGGCAAACTGGCGGTGGACATGGGGGCGATGTACGCGCCCAACGGCTTCCGCATCCTGTCCAACTTCGGGCGCGACGGGCTGCAAAGCCAGAGCCACGGCCACCTGCACGTCGTCGGCGGAACCTTCCTCGGCCACTACGTCGAGCACGACATATTTTCATCTTCCGTTCCCAGTCCCTACCCAACCCGTCCCGGCTAGACACTCGCACCTTGCTCTTTACTCACACACTTCACAAGGGAGCAAACTGACTTGGCCGAAACAGTCCTTTACGAAAAGCGCGACAACATCGTAGTCATAACCCTCAACCGGCCCGACGCCCTCAACTCAATCAACCGTCAGTTGCGCGGTGAGTTAGCCGACGCCATAACCGAGTTCGACAGCGACCCCCAGGCCTTCGTTGCTATCGTCACCGGCGCCGGGCGCGCCTTCTGCGCCGGACGCGACCTGAAAGAGCGCGCCGAGGACAACGCCGAGGGAGTGCAGGCCCGCGCTTCCCACAGCATGAGCCCCGACCGGCCCTATATGTGGCCCCAGACCTGGAAGCCGATGATTGCCGCCGTCAACGGGTTCGCCCTGGCCGGCGGCTGGTCCATCGCCCAGATGTGCGACCTGCGCCTGGCCTCCGAGGACGCCCGCCTGGGCATCACCGAGACCAAGTGGAGCCTGCTGCCCCCCTTCGGCACCATCCTGCCCAAGATGATTCCCCTGTCGGCAGTGCTGGAACTGGTGTTCACCGCCGCCCCCATCACCGCCCAGCGTGCCTACGACATAGGCTTCCTGAACAAGGTGGTCCCCGCCGAAGACCTGATGGAAGAGGCCATGGCCCTGGCCCAGCAGATAGCCGAAAACGCCCCCCTCGCCGTCCAATACTTCAAGGAGCTGGCCTACCGCGGCCTCAACATGTCCACCCAGGACATCTCCTCCCTCACCTACCACATGTACGACCAGCTACTAACCACCGAAGACAGCAAGGAAGGCCCCCGAGCCTTCGCCGAAAAGCGCAAACCCAACTGGCAGGGGCGCTAACATAGAGACTATCTAAAAAGTTCCCTCCCCCTTGAGGGGGAGGGTTAGGGTGGGGGTGAAAAGGTAGGGCAATGTCACCGTCAGGTGCACCCGCAGAATGCGCCATTGGTTTCGAGATAGTTTCTAAGCGTCTACCTTGATGACACCCGCATCTTCCAGTTCGATGCAGATGTCCACCACCGTCTCCATCTCGATCCGCAGCCTGTCGGAAATGTCGTCGTAGCAAAGGTCCGGCTCTACGGCCAGCAGGTCAAGTATCTCGCCCTGCGCCTCCTCCTTGCTCACCGTCCTGTAGCAGATCTCCTCTGGAGGAGGATCCGCTTTTGTGGCCGTCAGCTTCATCCCCAACGCATGCGCGATATGAGAAACCGTCGAAAATGAAAGGCGCTCCTCATCCGAAAGCTTGTTGCGAAGCTCCTCGCTTGAGATAGCGAACTTGTGCTTTAAGTTGTTCTTATCCATCGCACGAGCAATATCGGCTAGAACAGAACGGACAAGTCTGCCGTCTCCCGTATCTTCTTCTATACCAGCGGCGAGATACCCGCGTATCGCTTCACTGGTATGCAAGTAGTTCACAGCGTCCCATGTTCTGGATGTTTCACGCACTTCCCGCCCTCCATTCTTGTGCCAATTGTCGGGCGCGTGGTATGTCGCGCCGTTGGCTGTCTTTATTCCCTCCCCAGAGGAATACAATTCTGGAGTTGCCCTCTCGTAGAAAATAAAGCCGATAGCCGGAACCATAATCAATGCGCATCTCAGACAGTTGTCCGCCGATTGATCTGACGTCCCCCAACAACCCTGTCGCAGCGCTTCTGATGCGTGCATTTATGCGACCAATTGCACTCTGATCTCGTAACCTGCTGACCCACCGCGTGAACGTGGCGGTCTCGATAACCTCATATAAGGGACTATTCTCAACCACACCTTAAATTCTATCCTCTTCCCCCCTCCCGCACCAGCCGCCGCACCCGGTCCGGGCTCAGCGGCAGGTCGCGCACCTGCGCCCCCAGCGGCGCGAGAGCGCTGGACACGGCGTTGGCCAGAGCCGCCCCCGTTGCGACGATGCCGATCTCCCCGCCGCCCTTGACGCCCAGAGGGTTCAGCGGCGAGGGCGCCAGGTCCAGCACCTTCGTCTCGAAGTCCGGGATGTCGGTGGCGGTGGGCAGCAGGTAGTCCATCAGCGTTCCCGCCAGCGGCTGCCCCTGCTCGTCGTACACCAGTTCCTCCAGCAGCGTCGCCCCCACCCCTTGCGCCGCCGCGCCGGTAATCTGCCCGTTCAGCAGAAGCGGGTTGATGACGTGCCCCACGTCCTCGGCAATGACATAGCGCAGTATCTCTATCTCGCCCGTCTCCGGGTCCACCGCCACGTGAACGGCGTGGGCCCCGCAGGGATACAGTTCCTGCGGCGACTGGAAGTAGTGGTTGGCCTCCAGCCCGGCCTCCCCCAGGTTGTAGATGCTGGCCGGCGCAGCCAAACGCAGCGTCTCCGCCAGCGTCAGAGTCAAATCCGACGAAGTGCCGTTCACTCGCTGCACCACCCCGCCGACCAGTTCCAACTCCGAAGGGTCAACGTCCATGTACGCCGCCGCCACCGCCAGCACGCGCTCCCGCAGCTTCTGCGCTGCGCCGTACACCGCGTTGCCCGCCAGCGTGGTGCCGCGGCTGGCGTAGGTGCCCCCGCCGTAGGGCGTCAGGTCGGTGCTGCCGTGATAGACAGTGATGCTTTCCAGCGGCACGCCCAGCCCATCGGCGCATATCTGGGCGAAGATGGTCTCGTGTCCCTGTCCCATGGTGGCGATGCCCAGGTAGACCGCAACCTCCGCTTGAAGAGTCTCGCGCTCATCTCCCCAGCCGGGGTACGTCTGCATCCCACGCTCGCCGGGCAGCGGCCCCCGGTGCGGTCCGCCTGCGTTGCTGATGACAATACGGGCGCCTTCCCCTGGATCCCCTGTGCCAGTGCTCTTCACGAAACACGCCGTCCCTACGCCGTGATACCTGCCGTCAACTCTGCGCCCGATGCTTGGCTTCAGCGATTCGTAGTCAATCTCGTCCAATGCCTGCCGCAGCAGTTCCGGGTAGTCGCCGCTGTCGTAGATGATGGAATATGACTCCGGGCGAGTCTGCCCCACCTCGTAGGGCATCATCGAGGGCGGGATGAGGTTCTTCAGCCGGAACTCCGTCGGATCGATGCCCAGGTCGGCGGCCACCATGTCCAACATCCGCTCCCGGAAGAAGCACGACTCATACCGTCCCGGCGCGCTGAAGGTTCCCATGCCCACCTTGTTGGTCAGCACGCACTTCACGTCCCACCCGTAGTTGGGAATGTTGTACGGCCCGGTCAGCAGCGCCGTGGTGGAAGTCGGCACCGACGCGCCGTGCGTGCGCACGTACCCGCCCAGCGCCCCCAGCACCTGCGCCCGCATACCCAGGATAGTTCCGTCGTTCTTGACGGCCAGCTCCAACTCGCAGACGTGCTCCCGCGAGTGATTGGCCGCGATGAGATGCTCGGCCCGGTCTTCGGTCCACTTCACCGGGTGGCCCGTTTTCATCGCCGCGAAGGGCACCAGGAAGTTTTCGGGGTAGAACTCGCCCCGCACCCCGAACCCGCCGCCCACGTCCGGCTCGACGAAGTGAATGCGGTGCTCCGGCATCTGCAACAGCGACGACAGCACCCCCCGGTTGTAGTGCGGCACCTTGGTCTCGCCCCAGACGGTCAACTGCTCCCGCCCCGGGTCATAGGACGCTGCCAGTCCCCGAGTCTCCATCGGGTTGGCGGTATGCCGGTGACACCGGAACTCCTCCTTCCGCACATAATCGGCGTCGCGGAAAGCGGCATCCGGGTCGCCGATGGACGAAGAAAACTCAAAGGCGACGTTGGTTCCCTGCGCCTCGTGAATCAGCGTCTCGCCCTTCAGTGACTCCTTCACGTCCACCAATGCGGGCAGCGGCTCATATTCGACCTCCACCGCCTCAACCGCATCCTCGGCCAGATACCGGCTCTCGGCCAGCACCACCGCCACCGGATCGCCCACGTAATGCACCTTCCCGTGGGCCAGCGGATATTGCAGAAACCGCAGCAGGTCGCTATACGCCCGCAGACGCACCGGAATCGGCCGCGGCTCCACCACGGCGGCAATGTCCTCGAAGGTCAACACATCCACCACCCCCGCCATCTCCCGCGCCGCCCCGGTGTCAATGGACACAATGCGGGCATGGGCGTGCGGGCTGCGCACAATGGCGGCATGGAGCGCGTTGGGCAGTTTCACATCGTCCACGAACTGCCCTCGCCCGGTCAAAAACCGCCGGTCTTCCTTCCGCCGGATGGGAGCGCCGATATAGGTCGACGTCATTTCCGCCCCCAATTCGTCCTTCGATGTGAGTTTCCAGTACGGATTCTAAGCGATTGATCCTGTCTCCGCAGGAATTCTAACTGTGTCTTCAACTACTAGGCTGTAGCCGATGGCGTGTAGGGCGTTCTCCAATTGAGTTAGATGGGATCTGTACCTTGGATCCAGCAGCTTGCCAACGGCGGCCTTTTCGAGTTGGAGAATATCGCCCAAGTCTTCGGCTGATATGCCTTGCTGACGCATTGCGGTGTATAACGCCAGTTTGGCTGCTACAACAGGTGGCACTGGAATTGGCACTTGTCCTTCGGCAATCGAGCTTGGGTATGGAATGTCTTCGCCGGCCTTCATGTACATTCCCAAAGCAACCCCGAGACAATCTCCGGCCATTTCGACGGCTTCTTCCCATGACCAGCCGCCGGTGTTCGCACCGTATACATCTGGGAAGGTAACGTTAAAGGCCTTCCTTCCCGTTGCTTGCAACTCTTCCTGATCCAGCACTATATCGCACGGGAAAACGTACCGCATGAATCAAAACCCCCGTCGAGGGATGTTCAAGTCCTTGAGCATCGACGATAAAGTTCCTCGGGGAATCTCGCCGTGCTGAACGATAGTCCTGTATTCACCGATGTGGACTTCCCCATGACTACCCTTTCCACGGCCTGGGTCAAACCAAAACTCCAACCCATTGGCGCGGGCGTATCGTCGCGCTCGCCGGAGAAATTCCCGATCGTTCATGAGCCTAACATTTATCCTACCTCTCCCTATTGCGTCCGACCGTTATCCGCGCCCTTGATCAGCTCCCACACCCGCCGCGGCCCCACCGGCGGGTGTGTGACCTCGGCCCCCAGCGGCAGCAGCGCGTCGGCCACCGCGTTGCCCACAGCGGTGTACGCGCCGACCGTGCCAGCCTCGCCCACGCCCTTGACGCCCCCTTCGGTGAACGGCGAAGGCGTCTCCGTGTGCGTGGTCTGAATTTCGGGAACATCGGGGGCGATGGGCACCAGGTAGTCCATGAACGTCCCGGTGAGCAGTTGGCCCCCGTCGTCGTACACCAGTTCCTCGTGCAGCGCGTTGCCGATGCCCAGGCCCACGGCGCCCACCACCTGTCCGTCCACTATGACGTGGTCAATGATGGTGCCGCAGTCCTCCACGCAGATATACTGCTCCACGCTGACCTTGCCCGTCTCGGCGTCAACCCGGACGAAGGCCAGGTGCGCCCCATGCCCGAAGGTCTGGTGCGGCGGGTCGAAGGTGCGGGTGGATTGCAGTCCCCGCTCAATGCTGTCAGGCAGCGACACAATGCGGGAAGCGTCATGGGCCGCCGCGGCCACGGCGGCAAAGTCTACGCTGCGCGAGGGATCTGCCGCAGCATAAATTCGGCCCTCGGCAATTTCCAGTTCCTCGCCCTCACCCTCCAGGAAAAATCGGGCTATCTCGGTGGCCTTGCGCCTGATGTCATGGGCCGCCAGCCGTATGGCCCCGCCGGTGCTGACCGCGCTGCGGCTGACCCCGGTTCCCGCCCCGAAGGGCACGGCGTCGGTATCGCCCTCCAGAATCTTGACCGTCTCGTAGGGAACGCCCAACTCCCGCGCCACCAGGCTGGCGAAGACGCTGTCGTGGCTCTGGCCTGTTGACTTTGCGCTGACCGCCACCATCACGTTGCCGCCGGCGTCCACCTTGATAGTCGCCGAATCGAAGGCGGGCAGCCCATAGACGCCGCGCCTGCGGTAGTCCTGCGACCCGGTGCTGGAATGCTCCACGAAGCAGCAGATGCCGATGCCCGCCAGCTCGCCCCGTTCCCGCGCCTCGGCCTGCGCCGCCCGCAGCTTCTCGTATCCCGAAACGTCCAGCAGCTTCGCCAGCGTATCCGGGTAGTCGCCGCTGTCGTACAGCCGCCCCGCAGAGGTATTGAAGGGCTGGTCTTCGGGCTGGATGAAGTTCGTCATCCGCACATCCGCCGGGTCCAGCCCCAGCTCGGCGGCAATCATGTCCATCACCCGCTCGATGACGAACACGCCCTGCACCGTGCCCACGCCCCGGTAGGCCGCGCCGGGGCACTTGTTGGTCAGGATGCCGTAGGCGTCGCACCGGAAATTGTCTATCCGGTACGGCCCGACGATGGACTGCCCCGCCGTCATAGGCTCCAGGCCCGCCGACGTTGGGCCGAGGGTATGCGCGCCCTGGTCCACCAGCACCTTGGAGTCGATGCCCAGAATCCGTCCGTCGTTCCTGACCGCCACCGACACGTCCACCTTCATCTCGTGAGCGTGTCCACACACCAGCAGGTTCTCCATCCGGTCTTCGATCCACTTCACCGGCCGGTCAATCTTGCGGGAGAGGAAGGATAGAATAATCCCCTCCGGATAGGCCGCGCCCTTGATGCCGAACTCGCCCCCCACGTCCGGCGATATGACCCGCACGGCGTGCTGCGGCAGGCGCATCACGTTGGAGATGGTGGTGCGCACCAGGTGCGGCGAGCGGCACGACGCCCACACCGACAGCCGCTCCTGTCCCCGGTCATAGTGTGCGATGACCCCCCGCGCCTCCACCGGAACGCCCGTCTGCCGGGGGAACCGGAAAGTCTTTTCCAGCCGCATATCGGCCTGCCGGAAGGCCCGCTCCAAGTCCCCCCCGCCAAACTCCCGGTGAAACACGATGTTGTCGGCCATCCCGGCGTGAATCACCGGCGCGTCAGTCTCTATCGCCTGCTCCGCTCCCAGCACCACCGGCAGCGGCTCGTACTCCACCACCACCGCTTCGGCCATGTCCTGTGCCGCATGGGCGGTTTCCGCCGCCACCGCCACAATGGGGTCGCCAACGAAGGTCACCTTCCCAGGCGGCACCGGAAAGCGGTCGTAAGGCCGGGCGAACTCGCTGGAACCGGGAGCGGCAGGGCGCACCGGGTTGACGTGCGGCAGCACCTCATCGGGCGTAATGACGCCGATGGCCCCCGGCACTTCCATAGCGGCCGTCGTATCTATCGACACGATATTGGCATGGGCATAATCGCTGCGCACGAAGGCCGCAAAGCACATCCCCGGCAGCTTGATATCGTCCACAAACCGCCCCCGCCCCCGCACCATGCGGGCCAGCTCCGGGCGGACAACCTCTTCGTGCGTAACCATCGCGCGCTCCGTCTACTATTTCCCTCCCCCTCAGGGAGAGGGTTAGGGTGAGGGTCGTTGCCTGCGAAACAGCCGCCAGACTTCTATGGAGAACCCAGGTAACAGGTCTCCGCCGTCCAGCACGTCATTTTCAGAGAGGACGACTGCCTCGGAGTATGGCCGTCGGACAATCACTGTGGTGTTTTCCGGGTTCAATATCCATACTTGCTGTGAGCCGTAAGCCAGCCACATGGAAGCTTTTTCGCCCATCTCGGCATTGGAGTTGCTAGGGGACTTCACCTCGATAGCCAGGTCGGGAGCCAACTCCGGGTAACCCTGTGTACCTTCGGGTATACGCCCCGATGTTATCCAGGCTACATCGGGGGCGCGCACTGTGTCGGGTTCAGCCTCCAGTCGGAATCCGGGTTCGCCTGTGCGAGTAACACCGTGTCCACTGTCAAAAGTATATTGGGTCAAGAAATAGGCAGTGAGGACCGTTGTATCTCCGTGCGTGTCTCCGGTGGGCATCTTCTCTACCAGCACTCCCCGAATCAGCTCGTACCGCTTGCCATTCCCCCGTGGCAGGCGCAACAACTCTTCGGCAGTCATCAAAGGTTCCCCGGTAGGTTCTTTGGGAACCAGGACTCCCCGAATCAATTCGTACCGGTTGCCGTCCTTTGGCATGGCGAGTAACTCGTCAGCGGTAATTGGCTTTCGGTCGCTGGTCATTTCCCACCCGGCTGTTGAGAATTGAGGTGAACTCGTTACACCGTCCCCGTCTTCACAATAGCCTGCACGATCGGCGCGTAGCCGGTGCAGCGGCAGATGTTGCCGCCGATGCCCGTCCGCACCTCGGCCTCCGTCGGGTTGGGGTTGTCTCGCAGGAAGGCGTAGGCCGTCATCAGGAAGCCGGGAGTGCAGAAGCCGCATTGCAGGGCATGGTTCTCTTGGAACTGCGCCTGAAGCGGGTGCAACTCGTCCCCGTTGGCCAGCCCCTCCACCGTCATCAGCGTGGCCCCGTCGGCCTGCACCGCCAGCAGCAGGCACGACCGCACCGCCTCGCCGTCCACCAGGATGGTGCAGGCGCCGCAGACGCCATGCTCGCAGCCTAGGTGAGTGCCGGTCAGGTCCAACTCGTTGCGCAGGAAGTCGGCCAGGGTCAGCCGAGGCTCCACCCGCCCGGTATACTCCCGTCCGTTTACCGTCATCCTGATGTCGATTAGTGGCGTCATGCTGTTTCCTCTCACGGAACTATACTTGACTGTAAGAATCGCCCCCGGCATTCCCGCCTCTCCCGGCATTCCCGCCTTTCCCGTCATTCCCGCGAAAGCGGGAATCCATAGGCCGCAGTGAGGGACTTTCCCATCCTAACCCTCCCTGGGAGGGAGAGGGAACTTTGCTGTGTTTTAACCGGCGCAAGCGTCTTCCAGCGCACGGCGGGCCATCACGCTGCTGACTTCCTTGCGGTACTCGGCGGAAGCGTGGATGTCCGACCCCGGGTCCACCGCCGCCGATACCAGAGCGGCAGCTTCGGCCCGGGCGTCGGCGTCCACAGCCCGGCCCGCCAGCGACGCCTCGGCCTCCGATGCTCGAATCGGCCCGTCACCCACGCCGAACATGGCAATGCGAGCCTCCTGGCAAACATTCCCGCCGTCCAGCCGCAGCAACGCAATGGCCCCGACGAGGGCAAAGTCGCCGTCGCGGCGGCAGACTTCGCGGAAACCCCAGCGCCACTCGCCTTCGCCGTCCAGCGCAGGGAGCTTCACCTGAGTCAACAGCTCCTCCGGCTCCAGCGAGGTTGTCAGCGGGCCGATGACAAGGTCGCTGGCCGCAATCGTCCGCTCGCCGTTGCCGCTGGCCGCCGTAATCTGGGCGTTCAGGGCGAGGCAGAGGGCGGGTATCTCAGCGGCCGGGTCCGAGTGGGCCAGGCTGCCGCCAATGGTGCCACGATTGCGTATCTGGAAGTGCGCGATGTGCGGGATGGCGGCGGAAATCACCGGGAAACGCTCCGCCACTTCCGCCGACCGCTCTATCTGCCGCTGCCGGGTCATCGCGCCGACGGTCATGCCGCCGTCGTCGCTGCTGATGCCCGACAACCCCTCCACCCGGTTGATGTCCACCACCACGGCGGGCCGCGCCAGCCGCAGGTTCATCATAGGCATCAGGCTCTGGCCCCCGGCCAGCACCTTGGCGTCGTACCCGTGCTGACCCAGCAGTTCCAGGACCTCGTCGCGCGTGGTGGGAGCGTAGTAGTCGAACTTGGCTGGCTTCATTCTTTGTCCCTCACCCTATCCTTCTTTCGGGAGGGATAGGCATTGTGTCGTAAACCCGCAAATGCACCCTAACGCGAAGAGGGGAGCCGCCATGGTGACTCACCCTCTTGAGAGCTGCCCTATTGTTACACAGCCGCGCTAAATCTGGTACTCCGGCCTACGCAACAGTTGCCGCGCAATCACCAGCCGCATCACCTCGTTGGTGCCTTCGCCGATAATCATCAGCGGCGCATCCCGGTAGTAGCGCTCCACCGGCGACTCCTTGATGAACCCGTAGCCGCCGTGGATTCGCATGGCCTCCATTGTAACCTCGCCGCACACCTCGCTGGCGAACAGCTTGGCCATCCCCGACTCCAGGTCTATCCGTCCGCCTTCGTCCTTCTTGGTGGCGGCGTCATAGACCAGCAGCCGCGACGCCTGTATTTTCGTCGCCATGTCCGCCAGCTTGAGCTGGATGGCCTGGTGCTCGGCGATGGGCTTGCCGAAGGACTCCCGTTGCTGGGCGTAGCGGATGGCGGCGTTGAAGGCGGCCTGCGCCACGCCGACGGCCCGCGCCGCCACGTTGATGCGCCCGGTCTCCAAGCCGCTCATCACCTGCCCGAAACCCACGCCTTCCTGTTCGCCGATGAGATTGTCGGCGGGGATGGCGTAGTTGTTGAAGTTAAGCTCCACAGTGTCCAGGCCCCGGTAGCCCAGCTTGTCCAGGTCGCGGCCCACCTCGAACCCCGAACCCGGCTCGCCCCGCTCCATCACGAAGGCGCTCAGCCCCCGGTGTCGCGGCTCCATGTCGCGGTCGGTCCTCGCCAGCAGGCAGAACATATCGCCGTACCGCCCGTTGGTGATGAACATCTTGGAGCCGTTGATGATATATTCCTCGCCGTCCTTCGTAGCGGTGGTTTGCAGGTTGGCGACGTCCGTCCCGCCCCCCGGCTCCGTCAGCGCCAGCCCGCCCCGCTTCTTGCCGGATGCCAGGTCGGGCAGGAACCGCTGCTTCTGCTCTTCGGTGCCGTAGTGGGTCAGCGTATAGGTCAGGATGTGGTGGGTGCCGATGGCCCCGCTGAGGCTCATCAGCCCCATGCTCAGTTCCTCGAAGATGGTGGCGAAGGTGGTGTAGTCCAGCCCCAGCCCGCCGTACTCTTCCGGCACGGTGATGCCGAACAGCCCCAGCTCCTTCATCTGGTCAATCAGGTCGTGAGGCACCCGGTCATCGCGGTCCAGCTCGGCGGCCACCGGCTCCACCTCGCGCCGCACGAAATCGCGCACCAGCGCCACAATCTGTGCCCGTGCCTCTGCGGATGTTGCTACCACGGTTCGCTCCTTACGGATTATTTTCAACGCCGAGAACACCGAGATTCACAGGGCATTTTATCAAGAACTCGGCGCTCGCGGCGTACTCGGCGTTTAATTTTTATGGCCGGTTGGCGGTGCCCGGCGTAGGATTGCCGACGGTCTGGAACTCCCCGCTGGAGTCCGGTATGCGGGCGTAGCTCTCGCCCTCACCGGAGTCCCCTTCGTCCCAGTCAACCATAGCGACGAGAGTACCGTCCTGCAACCAGATGCCCAGCTCTTCGTCGCTGCCCAGCCTGAATCCGGCCCAGTTGTCGTTGTCTACCTCGAACCGCAGATACTCGCCCGGCTGGATTTCCGTACCGGGCGGGAAGGCTACCCGCTTGCTGGCGTCGGTCAGGTCATCCGCCACTAGGAAGGCGAACAGCCCGATGGGGCCGCTCAGCGTGTTGTGCAGTTCGAACCAGTCCAGCGGATCGCCCTTGGCGGCCACTTCGTTGATGACCAGGCCGATGTTGACGGGTTCTGTTGTTGCGTCTACGGAGCTCGTTGGGAGAGCAGCGTCGCCGAATCTGCCCGAGAAGCTGCCGGAAATTGCCGCGCCTTCAGCCGTGCTTGCTTCCGACAGCGTGAGCGTACCTTTGATGAAGGGCCAGAAGTTGTCCGGCGCGACACCGCCCGGCGGAAGGGTCCACACGCCACCGGCGATAGTATCTTTCCCAATAACCAACACGGCTCCCCTCGCCAATTCGTCCGATGGCACTACAAGAATTATCCCGCCCATCGAGCCGTCCGGTTGCACTGCAATGACCGTCAGCGAAGCCGGATTGTCCACCCCCGGCAGCAACGCCGACTCATCCGGCCCCGCGTGTCCGCCGATGACCGCCGTAGCCGCGAACGATTCCTCAGCCCCGTCCACCACAAGATAGGAGACTGACCCACCCGCAGCGAAGGGGTCAAGACTCTTGTTGGTGCCCCAGGCAGTCTCGAATCTAACCTCCACCGAGCCCGACACCGCCCCGCCAGTTGCGCCCCCGCCATCGGGCATCTGACCGTCCCCGAAATCGGCGTAGATAGTGGCTGCGATAGCCGCCCCCGGCTCCGTGCCTGCCTTGCTCAGTAGTATGCTCCCGGCAGTGACCGGGATGAACCCTTCCGGCTCAACCCCCCCGGCAGGTATCGTCCAGATTGCGCCGCCCACATCGGCGTCCACGCCGATGGCCAATTCGGCTCCGGCGGCAATCCGGTCAACGGGCATCCAGAAAGTCACTCCCCGGATGGCGCCGTCGGGATAAAGCCCCATGACGGTGATGATAGCCGCATTCTCCACGCCGATGTTTGCCTCCTCCTGCGGGCGGGCTGGCCCGGCGACGGCCCCGGCTTCCCCCTGTGTTGCGGCGACCCACTCCCCGTCTTCCGTCAGCTCGTAAACCTTTCCCTCCGCCAGCGGATTCGCGCTTCCGTTGGTTCCCTAAGTAGTCTCGAACCGTAACTCAAAGGACTCAACCCCGTCCGCCGCCGCCCCATAGTCCGGCTCCGGCCAGTCCGGCGGCTCCGGCGTCAGGTCCGCTAGTATCTCGCCCTTCCTCTTCAGGATGAACTTCCGCACCCGCTCCGTGTCCTCGGCGGCCCCGTCCTTTGCCTCCGGCAGGGAATGCTCCTGCACGATGGCCGCCATCCGGTCAACGCTGGACAGCAATTCGTCCTCGTTCCAGACGGCATCCAGGATTTCCTTCAGCCGCGCTGCATACTTCGCCCGCCACTCCGGTATGTTGTACAGCCGGTTGGGGATGGCGGCGAGGGCCAGCACCGACGGGGGCGGGTCGCTGACGTTGTCGAAGGGATTGGGATCGTCCTTCAGATGGAAAACGTCATCCACGCCCCAAGGTATGAACACAAACTTCCCGTCCGGCTCCCGGTAGAAGTGATAGTTGTTGCGGTCGCCGGTATAGCCGTCCCAATGCCCCACCAGCGATTCTGTAGCCCAGAAGGACAGGAAGCGGTCCAGGTCAACCAGCTCTGCCAGCGCCTCCAGTCCCGCGTCCGACGGGTCTTGCAGTGCCGCCATCACGGCGTCAACGTCCGACCAGTCATCGGCGTCCTCGTTGGTTTTCTTCTCGATGGTTCCCCGGTGTGTGGGCGTAAAGTCGCTGATGATTCCCTCGTACAAGTTGCCCTCGGCGCTGTCGAAGTGCCGCGCCAGCATGGGCGCCTTGATTTCCTCCACGTGAACGTACAGCCCCAGCTCCTTCCCGTTCACCGTCACCGTCGCGAAGTTGCAGCGCGGCGCGGGATTGCCGGCGGCGGCAAACGCCTGGTAGGCCAGGCAGGTATTCACCATCGAGGGATCCTGCACGCTGTTGTTCAGCGTCATGCGCTCAATGACGCCCCCCAGCGCCTGCCCGTCAACGTACTTATCGAAGCGCAGCTTGAGCGACGGCTTGGTATCACTCTGGGAGCCGAGAAACCCCTTCTTGCGGACGCCGACCTCGGTATAGGTCTCCCCATCGGTGGTAACGCCATCAACGGATACGGTCACGGTGGCGGAGAACCAGTCGTAGATGTCGGCAAAAGGTTGGGAAAGATTGTATTTCTCGATTTCCGCCATCAAGTCCTCGAATGTCCTGGTCTGATGGCGCAAAATATCCCAATCCTCCGGCGCGATTTCGATGCTGACCTCCAGAACCCGCTCCATGACGAAGAAGGCTTCGCTGGGATCGGGTTGCTCCGGCTTCTCGGGGGTCGGCTCCGGTGTCGGGGCCGTGGCTGCGGGAGCTGCCGTTGACGCCGGCCGGGCCGTAGGAGCCGGCGCCGGTGAAGTCGGCGGTGCCGTCGGCTCGGCGGCAGGTGGAGCCGTTGGCCGGGCCTCAGCGGGCGGCGCCGTAGGGGCCGGGGGTGAAGTAGGCGCGGGATCCGGCCCGCACGCAACAATAAGGAGCGCCAGCGCCACAACCGCCAGCGCCCCCAAGACCAACAGGAATCGCTTTATAACCAGAGCTTCTCCCAGCACAGGGACTTAACCTTTGCGTCTTTGCGCCTTTGCGTCAAAAATGCGTAGGGCTAACTATCCTGCAACGCCGCCTGCGCCGCGGCCAGCCGCGCCACCGGCACGCGGAACGGCGAGCAGCTAACGTAGTCCAGCCCTGCCTCGTGGCAGAAGGCGACGCTGGCCGGGTCGCCCCCGTGCTCGCCGCAGATGCCGATTTCCAGTTCCGGGCGTACCTTGCGGCCCGCGTTCACCGCCAGCCGCACCAGTTCGCCCACGCCGTCGCGGTCGATGCTGGCGAAGGGGTCGGCGGGCAGCACGCCCTCGTTGATGTAGTTGCGCAGGAACTTGCCCTCGGCGTCGTCGCGGCTGAACCCGTAGGTCATCTGCGTCAGGTCGTTGGTGCCGAAGCTGAAGAACTCCGACTCCTCGGCCACCGCCCCGGCGGTAAGGGCGGCGCGGGGCGTCTCCACCATCGTCCCGAACTTGTAATGCACCTCCACGCCCATCCGTTCCTGCACCTCGGCGGCCACCCGCGTCAGGTCGGCCCGCAGGCGGCGCATCTCCTCCACGTCCACGGTCAAGGGAATCATAATCTCCGGGTGGACTTCCAGACCTTCCGACACCAACTGCGCCCCGGCGGTGATGATGGCCTCTACCTGCATCCGGTAGATGTCTGGGAACGAAAGCCCCAACCGGCACCCCCGATGCCCCAGCATAGGGTTGCTCTCCCGCAGCGAGTCCACCCGCTGCAAAAACGCTTCCCTTTCCGCCAGCGTTTCGGCGTCTGACCCCGTTGCCCGCAGCGTCGCCAGTTCGACGAGTAGTTCGTCGTAGGGCGGCAGGAACTCGTGCAGCGGCGCGTCCAGCAGCCGGATAATCACCGGGCGACGCGACATAACCCGCAGGATGCCCCGGAAGTCGTTGGTCTGTAACAGCTTCACCCGGTCCAGAGCTTGGTAGAAATCAACCACCGCCGCCGGTATATCGGCAACGTCCGGGTTCATAAACGGATTGGCCAGCGGGTCGATATGCCGGTCGCCGTGCTCCCGCCGCCATTCCTCCGCCGCCTCCGAGTTGAGCAGCATTTGCCGCACGGCGGGCAGGCGGTTGGGGTCCAGGAACATATGCTCGGTGCGGCACAGCCCAATGCCGCCGGCGCCCATAGCCAGCGCCTGCCGGGCGTCGGCGGGCGTGTCGGCGTTGGCCATCACCCCCAGCCTGCGGGCTTCGTCGGCCCACCCCAGCAGCACGTTGGCCTCGGGCAGGTCTTCCAGTCGCGGGTTCACCGTGGCCAGCTCACCGACGTACACCTGCCCCAGGGTGCCGTCCATGCTGACCCGCTCGCCCTCCCTGATGATATGGCCGTTGCCGCTCATTTCCTTCAGTTCCAGGTCAACCTGCATCCCCTCGCAGCCCACGATGCAGGGCTTGCCCAGCCCGCGGGTGACCACGGCGGCATGGCTGGTGACCCCGCCCCGGCTGGTGACCACCCCGGCGGCGGCGATGATGCCGTGGATGTCGTCGGGCTTGGTTTCCGGGCGCACCAGGATGACCTGCTCGCCCCGGCGGGCCAGGTCTTCGGCAACGTCGGCGTCGAAGCACACCCGCCCCGACGCGCCCCCCGGAGACGCTCCCGCTCCAGTCGTCACCAGCCGCTCCGACAGCTCTTCCGGCGACAGGTCGGCGGCGAACTGCGGCACCAGAAGCTGGGTAATTTCCTCCGGGTCAACCCGCCTGAGGGCCTGCTCCCGGTCAATCATGCCCTCGCGCGCCATGTCCACCGCCGTCTTCACCGCCGACAGCGGCGTGCGCTTGGCGTTGCGCGTTTGCAGCAGGTAGAGCCGCCCCTGCTCGATGGTAAACTCCACGTCCTGCACGTCGCGGTAGTGCTTCTCCAGGTTGTCGGCCAGCGTCAGCAATTCCTCCGAGCGCTCCGGCATCACCCCGGCCAGCGCCGACAGCGGTTCGGGTGTCCGCACGCCGGCCACCACGTCCTCGCCCTGCGCGTTGCTCAGGAACTCGCCGTACACTTCGCGCTTGCCGTTGGACGGGTTGCGCGTGAACAGCACGCCGGTTCCACTGGTAGGCCCCAGGTTGCCGTACACCATCCCCATGATGGTCACGGCGGTGCCCATGTCGTGGTCAATGCCGTACTGGTTGCGGTACACAATGGCCCGCGGATTATTCCAGCTACGGAACACCGCTTCCACCGCCCCGAAAAGCTGCTCCCAAGGATCATCCGGCGGCGCAGCCCCGGCGGACTGGCGGGCGATTTCCTTGAAATCGGCGGTCACCGCCTGCAACTGCCCGGCGGTGAGTTCGTAGTCCAACTCAACCCCGGCCCGAGCCTTGTGTTCCGCCAAGCATTCCTCGAAGGGTTCCGGCGCCACTTCCTGCACCACTTCGGCGTATATCTGGATGAAGCGGCGGTAGGCGTCCCAGGCAGGACGCCGGTCGCCCATCATCGTGCCCAGCCCCTCGACAATCTCGTCGTTGATGCCCAGGTTAAGGATGGTGTCCATCATCCCCGGCATGGAAATGCGCGCCCCCGACCGCACCGACACCAGCAGCGGGTTGGTCTTCGAGCCGAACTCATGCCCGATAGCCTGCTCCAGCTCAACAATGCGTTCCCGGACCGTTTCGGCCAGCTCCTCGGGCAGCGTATAGTCCCCGGCCAGGTAGTCGCGGCAGACCTGCGTGGTGATGACGAACCCCGGAGGGACCGGCAGCCCCATCCGGGTCATCTCACACAGATTGCTCCCCTTGCCGCCCAGGAGATCGCCCATAGAGGCGTCCCCCTCGCTGAACCGGTAAACCAACTTCGCTGCCTGAGCTTGAACAACCATAGGCCGGATACCCCTCCAAGACCGTCATATTCCCCGGCTAATCCTTCCACAACAACCCCTTCCCTACGCGCAAACCGGTCTTCCATTATACCCGACGGCGGCAGGCAGGGAAAATTTGAGGTGCAATGAGAGATTAGATTCCAGTTTGACAACCTTTTCCCGAGTAACGGACAATTCGCGTTATGAGATTAGGCCACTCTGGATTGCCGAGGGCCGGGTTTGCAGCGATGCTGACCCTGCTGTGCCTCGTGGCCCTGATTACTCCCCTCGCCTGCGGAGGAGAGCAGGCCGCACCTCCCGCAGCGGCTACCGAGGCTCCAGCTCAACCCACGGACGCTCCGACGCCACCCCCGACGCCGGAACCAGCCATCAGTCCCACGGCAATCCCAACCCCCACGGTTACCATGATGGCCGTCCCAACCAACCCTCCGGCTCTCCGGCAGTCACCCACGCCCACAGCAACCTCTACTCCGACGTCAACGCCGACAGTGGAACCCACTCAGACTCCCACGCCGATACCCACTGCGACCCCGGAACCAACACCTACTGCTACACCCATGCCCACCCCGATGCCGTCGCCTACCCTGGCGCCCCCGGAGACCCCGGAACCAACACCTGCGGCTACTCCCGCTCCCGCCGCGACACCTGCGCCCACCCCAACTCCCGAACCCACCGCCGCTCCGCCCCCGACACCAACGCCGACCCCGGCAAGTGGCGAACAGGGTACCACGGTCCTGAAGCGGGAAATGGAATACGGCTACACCATAGAGTTACCGGACAACTGGAACCAGGAAGGCGAAGGCAGGTACAGCAGCGACTCTCCATGGGCTCGGCTCACGATCTCGTCTCAGATTATCCCTGATGGAGATACCGTTGATCAGTTCAGCCAGCTCGTGCAGGACGGCCTCCAAAAGGATTGGTGGCCCAACGCCTCGCTGTTTGAAATCACGTCCATTGAGGAGGACTTGACGGATAACCAGCCGACGAGTCGCATACGCTATCGGGTGCAGGAGTCGCCGGAGTACTGCATAGTAGACGTGGAAGAGTTGGTCGTGGTCGCGCAAGTCCTGCCAGGGAACCCCCATGGATTCCGGGTAAGAGCCTGGATGTGCGAGCATGATACTGCAACCTACGGTCAGGTCAGGGAAGGCATACTGGAAAGTATCCGGCTCTTGACCAAGCCTGCCGGGTACTACAAGCAGTTCATATCGGTGAACGGGGTGATCGTAAAAGCCGGCGAGACAGTTGACCCTGCCGCAGTGGAGGCGGGAGCGGAAATAGTGGCCGCCATGCTTTCAGGAAGACAGGACATAGTGCCTTGCATGGCCCGACAAAAGGGGGATCTGGCCATCGTCCCCAAGGATCAACCGCTGACCTCATTGCCGGAATACCAGCACTTGGAGGGGACCACCGACTTCACGGGCCGGAGACGCGATAATTTCGATATTCGAGGCGTGGGCGGAGTTCGCGGGCTGCCTGTTTCCTCGACGGCGGAAGAGCAGCTTCTGGGCAACCTGGAGCCTCACCATCCTTATTACCCATTCCGCGGCCTGGTGGCAGTGCATGAATTCGCCCACGGCATCGAGAACCTCTGCTTCACGCAAGCGGACTACGAGCAGTGGAACGGCTTCTATCAGGAGGCGGTGCAGGCGGAACTGTACCCGGGCAGCCACATGATGGCTGACTTGGACGAGTATTTTGCGGTGATGACCACCTGGTATTTCGAGGTGACGAACGAACTGGGCGAGATCAGCGACCGCGATAAACTCAAGGAACGGTTCCCAATGGTGTTCCAAGCCCTCGATGACATTTACGGGGGAGCCACCGTCCCGGAGAAATACCGGACTTGGACGGATCGGCAGCACTAAATTCCTCCCATCACTCCGGCAACCCGAGAAGAAAATCCCTCCCCCTCAAGGGGGAGGGTTATGAAGCGAGCGAACCATCGGCAATAGCGGCCCCTAAATCTCCCGGAACGCCGGCTCCACGTCCTCCAGGTAGAACTTGTTCTGCCACAGTTCGTCCAGGTACGCCTGCTCTTCGTCCGTCAGCGCAGGCGTATCCACCGCAGCCGTGTACTCCCGCAGCTCCTCCATCTTCGTGAAGTTGGGCAGCACCGACACTATTTGAGGCTTCTTCAGCACGAACTGCAACGCCGACTGCGCCATGGTGCGCGAGTCCTCTTGCGCCAGGAACCTGACCCGCTCCACCTTGGCCAGCGCCTCCCGCATCCACTCGGCGCGGCGGAAGGCCCGGTGGTCCGACGGGTCGAACTCCGGCACCTCGGTGAACTCCCCGGTCAGCGTGTTCGAGGCGTGGGGCACCCGCGACAGTAGCCCCACCTCGCATTCCTCGGCGATGGGGAAGAAGTCGATGGCCGGCTCCATCTCCAGGATGCTGTATATGATTTGCAGGCTCTCCACCTGCCGCTCCCGCATGGACATTTCGCCCTCTTCGAACCAGCCGATGTCCGGCCCCAGGGCGACGCCGTAGTGCCGGATCTTCCCCTCGAACTGCAACTGCTCCAGCGTCTCGAACAGCTCGTCCCGTTCCAAAGCCTCAACGCGGGGGTTATGAATCTGGTACAGGTCAATGTAGTCGGTATCCAGCCGACGCAGACTCTGCTCGCAGGCGAACTTCACGAACTCGCGGTCGAACTTCTGCGGGCGCTCCCGGTGCCCGTCCCGCGGCGTAGGGTCATAGATGTCATACCCGAACTTGGTGGCAATGACGATGTCGTTGCGCTTGTGCCCTAGCACCTTCGCCAGAATCTCCTCGCCATAGCCGTCCCCGTAGGTATCGGCGGTATCGAAGAAATTGATGCCCAGCTCCACCGCGTTCTCCAGCAGAGCGGCCCGCTCGGCGTCCTCCAGCCTCCCCCACCAGTTGGTGGCAACGGTCCAAACCCCAAAGCCCACTTCGGACAATACAAGATCGGTTCGCGGCAGTTGTCGGAATTTCATTTTGACTACTTCCTTACGTGGATTCACCCAACCAGCGCCCCATACCCTCGATGAAGTCGTCCCTCGCCCCGCTGCTGTCGCCGCAGAACTCGCGGATGACCTGCTCCTTGAACTCCTGCGGGTCCTGCCCCTCCGGCACCGGCAGCGTCTCGATGGGATCGCAGGCCAACGTCATGTCCCTGCCGGGCGCAAACTCCCGGTTCACGGTCATCCCCAGCGGCGCGGCGCTGCTGGGCCAGGTGGCGTCCACCACCGTCCAGCCGTCCGCTGTATTCACCCGCAGGTAGGTATGCACGTCGGGAACCGGGGCCTCCGCCACCAGCTCCCGCAGCTCTACGGGAAAGTGCTGCGTGTTCTCGGTCGTGAACCGATGAGTGCACATAATCACTTGCGATTCCAGTCCCAGCTCGCGGAAAATGTCCGCCAGTAGGTAGTGCTTCCCCGAGCACGTCCCGCGCCACTCCTCAATAATCGCCTCTGGCTTCCGTGAACTGGCCCGCCGGTAAGGCATATCGCGCACCAACGCGAAAGCTTGCTCCGCCGACAGCGATTCCCCGTCGGACAGAAGCCCGCGCTCACGGCTCTCCCGCTCAAGCAGAGAAAGCAGGATGGTCATATCAAATCCCCAACAGCGTGGCGAATAGCGGCGACACTCGTGGCTACCTCGCCGCTACCGCCAACCCCAGGCTACCCTTGATGGCGTCCACCTGAGCCTGGAACTCCGCGTCGGATAGCACCGGCTCCATCTGGCCCAGCGGCACGTCGGTCAGCACTTCCACCCACGAGGTGCAGCCGCTGTACTCCGGCAGCCACGGCACGGTCACCGGCGCTTCCAGCCGGTAGGCCCGCAGCAGCATCACCGACAGCGGCAGCATCGGTTTCCAGCGCAGGCGCGACTGGGCGTAGTCGGTGGTCCAGATGTAGTGCGGCGCCAAGTCGTCCACCAGCCGCTGTTCCTCCACTTCCAGCACTTCCTCCGCCTTGGCGAAGTGGGTGAAGGTGATTTGCTTCGGGTCGTGCGGCTGCGCCAGCAGAGCCTCCAGTCCCGGTTGATGCTCCGACCGCAGCAGTTCCGCCTTCTGGTGCTCGTAGGTGGGATACAGCAGGAACTCCCGGTGAATCACCCGGAAGTCCTTGCCGTCCTCGTGGATGCCGCCCTTGCGAAGCAGCAGTATCTGCTCGCCCCGGCCAATGGCTTCGCAGGTGATGGCCCATTCCTTCAGAGCCATCTGGCACTTTTCGGGAACGCTCATCTTTTGCTCCCCCGGATTCGTGTCGCTTTACATATGTGGAACGATTGAAATGGTAACACACCTGCATCCAAGGGATTACTTGCCCCGGTTACAGAACTCCCCGTAGTCCGGCACATCCTCGCCGAGAACGTAGAACCAGTAGTACGTGCCAGTGTCTCCCATATACTTGAACTGCTTGCGCACGTCCTTGAGCGCGGCGTAGAAGTCGCCGTGCGACCTCATGTAGTTCTGAATCCCGCCATACTCTTCGTCCAGCTCGATGAGCCGTTGGGCGTTGTGTACTGTGGCGGCAATCTTGCGGCGGTTGCGCACGATGGCAGTATCGGCGGCCAGAGCGTCTATCTCCGGCTCGCCCATGGTGGCAACCGCTTCCACGTCGAACCCTTGGAAACCAGCCTGGAAGCCGGGCCACTTGCTGGTAACCACCTGCCACGACAGGCCGCTCTGGAACACCGCCTTGGTCATCACTTCCAGGTAGTCGTTCAGGCTTTGGGGGACGATTTGCTCCGGCGCTTCGTGATGCGGCGGGTGTTCGTGTTCGGCGGTCATATAACGGTCTGCCTCCGGTTCACCATCTTTCTGAAATTGGCGGTAGTAACTGCCGCCACTTCCTCAACCGTAATACCTTTGACCTCGGCCAGGCACCGGGCGACCTCGGCCACGTGACGCGGCTCGGTCCAATTGTGCCGGTACTTCTTGAACGGCTGCGGATAGGCGTCGGTCTCCAGCACGATGTTTTCCAGCGGGATGGCCCGCGCCGCCTCCTGCACCTCCGGCAGCCGGGTCAGCGGACGCGCCAGCGAGATGTAGAAGCCGCAGTCTATAGCCTCCCGCGCCGTGGCCTCGTCGGCCTGGAAGTAGTGCATCGCGCCGCCCACGTCGCCCGCCTGCTCCTCCCGCAGCACCTGGAAGCAGGCCGAGTGCGCCTCCCGCGAGTGGAAGATGATTGGCAGGTCGAGGCTCTTGGCCAGCCGGATGTGCTGCCGGAACACCTGGTCCTGCACCCCGTGGTCGGGCGACTCCGGCAGGTAGTCCAGCCCCACCTCGCTGATGCACACCACCTTCGGAGCGCGCGCCAACACTTCCAGCTCGGCATACCTGGCATCATCCACCCGCTCATACGCCTGGCACGGATGTATCCCCACCCCCGCATAAAAGGCGTCAAACTGCGCCGCCAGTCCGATGCACTCGCGCGTAGACTCCAATGTAGTCCCCGCCAGTATCACCGACGTCACCCCCACCTCCGCGGCCCGCTCCAACAGACCCGGCAGCTCCGCGGCGTCGTACTGGTCGAGGTGGGTATGGCAGTCGCCAAAGGTCAGCGGTACGGTCATGGCGCAGCTCCTGCGGTGTGGGTTTGTGGGTTGATGATAGCCATGTCGGGCGAAGGCGGTCAACTTTCCGACGCAGGTTTATCTAGACCGGAAAGTGAGGATGGCTTGTAATCAAGCCTGAGATATATCGTTACCGCAACGGCAAGGCACAGTATAATCGCCAGCGTCTTGGGGACGGCCAGAGGTAGTCCCGTCTGTACCCATAACAGGAAAGGCAGAGCGATAAAGACAGCCATTGCCAGATAGCTCCCGGCCAGCCCTCCCCAATGGACTTTCCATTGTCCCCGCCATGCAATCATAGATGCCAATGCCGATGCCCCTGCTAGAATCATCACTACTAACCAGATCCATCCGCCACTATTGACGCCGGAACCCAATACCCACATGAATGCCACCGAAGGAAAGGACATAACCAAGAATATGACGGAAATAAAAGACACTGGATCGAGCCTCAGATTTCTGTACGCTGTAGGTGTCAATTGATGACCGCGGCCTCGCCGCACATAATAGTTATAGTCGACGGATGTTTCGGTTAAAGACCGACGGCTATGAGAAGGATTAGTTGCCGTATCTCCGTCCATCTCATGTTTATGAGTTAGAAATCCTTTATGAGCGATATCCTTGAAAGAGAACGTCAAGGCCATCATTAGGAAAGGAAACGTAATGGCCGTAGCCCAGAAAATGTTGTGCGACAGCAGTGCCTTCAGTTTTGCGCTACGGGATAATTCCACTGGCGTGTAATCGCCCACCGCAACACTCCTCCACTGCCCGTTGGGGGTACCCACGACTACGCCCATGATCCCGGCGGCCGCGATGACGTTGCCGCTGCCGGAGTCATAGGCGATGGCGACCGGTCCCTTCGAAAGTACTCGGTCATCAACTGTATTCGATGGTTGGCCCTCTTTTAGTCGTGCCTGGTTTAGCCGGGCCTCCAGGGTATTGGTCTGAATTTCTTGGAACCACTGGTTGCTGGAGGTCCTCCAGCTTGCTGCGGAGAAAACGGTGCGAGCTACTCCATCCGGGGGTCTCAGAACAATGTCGGGACCCTGAATGCTAAAGGCTCCCCTAGATGTACCAATCGGACCTTCACTCCATTGAACTTCCGTAAGCTCACGGCTCGGTCTCCATGTCTCACCGCCATCCCCACTGACGAAGTAAATGTATTCCCCTTTGGTGGTTCGTTCATCCTCACTAAAGAGCGCTCCCGCCATCACCTCTTGTTCCGTAGTGCCTACTCTCGTTATGCCGTGGGCAGTGTAACAGGCCGTCATGATGATCAGAAACGCAGCAGCCAGCAGGGCCAAACCCGCCCGGAACGCACCGGGTGCGACGGAGCCACGCCGCCACGCGATGTTGAGGAAAGTATCCGGTGGCATCGCCGACTCGCACCGGCGGTGGAAGGTGTTGGGCATCGTAGTCCTCTGGCTGAGCAGTGATGATAAGGTAGACTCTACTACAACATTGGGAATGCTATACAGCGGCCCATTGTTTCGCATACGAATCTCGTTGACACCCCCACACGCCCCTGCTACCATAATTGTTGACCTATTAGGTCAAGAATGCTAACCTATCCGCTGGCCTCCATAGGCGCGGCGGCCTGCGTTTCCGTCAGTATGCGTTCGGGAGGGTTCCCGCGCGCTATACCCGCATCGGGAGGAGAAGCCGATGACCACCCCCAGGGTCATTTCCCGTGACACCACGTCCACCGAGCTGGACTCCGACTACAAGTGGGGCTTCACCATCGACATCGACTCCGATCTGGCCCCCAAGGGGCTCAGCGAGGACGTGGTTCGCCTCATTTCGGCCAAGAAGGAAGAGCCTGAGTGGCTGCTGGAATGGCGGCTCAAAGCCTTCCGTCACTGGGAGCGGCTCCAGTACCGGGAGCCGGCCTGGGCCAACATCCACCACGAGCCCATCGATTACCAGGACATCTACTACTACGCCGCCCCTTCCAGCGGCGACGCCCCCAAGAGCCTCGACGAGGTTGACCCGGAGGTTCTGGAGGCCTTCGACAAGCTGGGCATCCCCCTCCAGGAGCGGGAGCGGCTGGCCGGCGTCGCCGTGGACGCGGTGCTGGACAGCGTGTCCGTCGCCACCACATACCAGGATATGCTGGAGAAGGAAGGCATCATCTTCTGCTCCATGAGCGAGGCGGTGAAGAACCACCCGGAGCTGGTGCAGAAGTATCTCGGCTCCGTGGTGCCTTACACCGACAACTTCTTCGCCACCCTCAACTCGGCGGTGTTCAGCGACGGCTCCTTCGCCTACATCCCCAAGGGCGTCCGCTGTCCCATCGAGCTGATGACCTACTTCCGCATCAACCAGGCTGACTCCGGCCAGTTCGAGCGCACCCTCATCGTCTGCGAAGAGGGCGCCTACGTCAGCTACCTCGAGGGCTGCACCGCCCCGGCCCGCAAGGCCCACCAACTGCACGCCGCCGTGGTGGAGCTGGTGGCCCTGGACGACGCCGAAATCAAGTATTCCACCTTGCAAAACTGGTTCCCCGGCGACAAGGACGGCAACGGCGGAGTCTACAACTTCGTCACCAAGCGGGGCCTGGCAAGCGGGCGCAACTCGAAAATTTCCTGGACCCAGGTGGAGACCGGATCGGCTATCACCTGGAAGTACCCCAGCGTCATCCTACAGGGCGACAACTCCACCGGCGAGTTCTACTCGGTGGCCCTGGTCAACCGCTACCAGCAGGCCGACACCGGCACCAAGATGATTCACCAGGGCAAGAACACCAAGAGCACCATTGTGGCCAAGGGCATCTCCGCCGGACAGGGCAACGCCACCTATCGCGGCCTGGTCAAGATGATGCCCACCGCCGACGGCGCAAGGAACTTCACCCAGTGCGACTCGCTGCTCATCGGCGACCAGTGCGGTGCCCACACCGTCCCCTACATCGAGGTAAAAAACCCCACGGCCCAACTGGAGCATGAAGCGACCACCAGCAAGGTCAGCGACGACCAGCTCTTCTACTGCCAGCAGCGCGGCATGTCCGCCGAGGACGCCAACTTCATGATCGTCAACGGCTTCTGTCGCGGCATCTTCCAGGAGCTCCCCTTCGAGTTCGCCATGGAAGCGTCGCAACTGCTGAAGGTGAGCCTTGAAGGGACAGTGGGGTAACCGAATTTGGGACACACGCAACAGTTCCCTCTCCCTCCGGGAGAGGGTTAGGGTGAGGGCGTTCTATCGTGTTGCGTACATACCGCAGCAACGTAGACGAGAACGGTGCCATTCGGTTGCCGGCAGACGTGAACCTGCCGCCGGGCGGTGAGGTTCTGGTTGTTGTCCTAAGCGACCCGCAAGTTGAGTGTCAACCTGATACTAATCGTCTACATCCTTTTTGTCTCTGCGGCTGTGGGAACCAGAACAACCCAAACAATCCCGAAGTTCTCTTCAGGCCAGGCCACGATGCGCGGGCAGAATCTACCCTTGATCGCGCGACTATCGGTCAACTGGGTAACATAGTGCGGAATTGGGACAGAGTTTGTATTCCCACGCTAGTGCGGGCTGCGAACACAGACCCAACTTTGATTGTAGCGGGATACACCGCCGCACGTATCCTGGAACTCTTGAATGGCGCGGCGGACTAGGGCCGATAAACAAGGGAAAGGAATGGTCAATATGCTGTTTACCCACCGGGGCGTTGTTGATGATGAGGGCATCATCCATATCTTGGATGATATCGAGCTGAAGAAGGGCACCCACGTTCTGGTAACGGTAGCGGACCCAGACACCTTGATAGCGCTCTTTAAGCCGGGCTACCCATCCGAGATGCCGGTGGAGCGACTGCGGGCGGAACTTGAAGAGGATGCAGCGTGGGCCCATCTCTTGAAAGATCGGCGATTGTAACCTTGAGCTTTCCCTTCTGAAACCGGGTGTCTCCAACCAGATACGCGACCTGCGAGTAAATCTTCCTAACCAGAACCGGATGCGATAATGACCGACAACAACCCCCTGCTCTCCGTCCGCGGCCTCTGCGCCTCGGCGGGCGATCTCGAAATCCTTAACGGCGTGGACCTCGAGGTCTACGCCGGGGAAGTGCACGCCATCATGGGCCCCAACGGCTCCGGCAAGAGCACCCTCGCCAACATCCTTGCCGGACGTCCCGACTACACCGTCACCGGCGGAGAGGCCATATACGACGGCGAGGACCTCCTCGCCCTCGAACCCGAAATCCGCGCCCGCATGGGCGTGTTCCTCGCCTTCCAGTACCCCGTCGAACTCCCCGGCGTCCGCGCTTGGCAGTTCCTCAAGGCCGGGGTGGATGCCCGCCGCCAGCACAACGGCGAGGAGGAGCTCTCCGCCCGCGAGTTCCAGCGTTTGCTGGACGCCAAGGTCAAGCAGGTGGAGATAGACCCCGAGCTGGTCCGCCGCGCCGTCAACGAGGGCTTCTCCGGCGGCGAGAAGAAGCGCAACGAAATCCTGCAAATGGCCGTCCTCGAACCCCGCCTGGCCCTGCTGGACGAGACCGACTCTGGCCTTGACATAGACGCACTGCGCATAGTCTCTGACGGCGTGAACAGGCTCCGCTCTGACGACAACGCCATGGTGCTGGTCACCCACTACCAGCGTATGCTCGACTACGTCCGCCCTGACCATGTCCATGTGCTTGTGGACGGACGCATTGTCCGCTCCGGCGGTCCCGAACTGGCTCTCGAACTCGAAGAAAAGGGCTACGACTGGATTCGCGAGGAAGTGGGGTCCGGGGCATAATCCTATGACTACCCAAACCATCCGCCACCCACACTACTACGAAGACCATCTCGCCCTCGCCGCCGCCAGTACCGGCCCGGCCTGGCTCAATGACCTGCGCGCCGCCGGCTGGGAGCGCTTCAACGAAATCGGCTTTCCCACCGCCCGGCGGGGCAACGAACGTTGGAAGTATACCGCCGTCGCCCCCATCGCACGGGTCGGTTTCGGCTATCCTTTTATAAACGTAGAGAACGTAGAGAACGCCGAGTTCAACTTTGGTTTCTCTCCAATCTCGGTGGTCTCGGCCTTTGACAATGAATACGAAGAGGAAATACAGCGGCATCTGGGTAGCTTGGCGCCAGTGGAAGACGACGGCTTCACCGCCCTCAACACCGCCTTCCTCCGCGATGTCGCCGTCGTCCGTGTCCCTGACAACAGCGGTGAACCCGTCGCGGTCTCCGTCAACCACGGCGGCCTCCCCGGTCTGGATGGCGAACAGCGATACGCCCGCCACCCCCGCACCCTCATACTCGCCGGGCGCAACAGCAATCTCACCGTCGTCGAGACCTATACCGGCCCCTCCGGGCCGCGCTATTTCACCAACGCTGTCACCGAAATCGTCTTAGCCGAGGGAGCGCAGGTTGACCACTACCGCCTGCTCAACGAAAGCCCCGGCGCCTTCCACGTCGGCACCACCCGCGTTCACCAAGAACGCGACAGTAGCTTTTCGTCGGCCTCTTTCGCGCTGGGAACCGCTCTGGCCCGCAACGACTTCGCGGTAACGCTGGACGGCCCCGGCGCCTACTGTTCCCTCAACGGCTTGTACTATACCGGGCAGGGCCAGCACATAGACAACCTAATCAGCATTGACCACGCCCAGCCGCACTGCACCAGCCGCCTCAACTACAAGGGCATCCTCGACGGCGACTCCCGGGCAGTTTTCGGTGGTGAGGTGGTCGTCCGCCGCAACGCTCAGAAGAGTGACGCCCAACAGACGGACAAGAATCTGCTGTTGTCCGAGGACGCCGAGGTGGACAGCAAGCCCAGCCTGCTTATCTACGCCGATGACGTGCAGTGCAGCCACGGGGCCACCGCCGGGCAGATAGACGCCCAGACCCTGTTCTACCTGCGCAGCCGGGGCCTGGACCTGGAAACGGCCAGCCGGATGCTGGTGCAGGCTTTTGCCCGCGAAATCGTGGACACCGTCAAGCCCGAGACGCTGCGCAATTACCTGGAATCCCTGTTCGACCGGAACATCGCGGTCAAGAGCCTGCCGGTCGGGAGAATGTAAATGCCCTCCGCTTTCGATGTGGAAAAAATTCGGGCCGACTTTCCTGTGCTGCAACAGTTGGTCAACGGCAAGCCGCTGGTCTATTTGGACAACGGCGCAACGTCCCAGAAACCGCAGGCGGTCATTGACGAGCTGGTGCGCTACTACACCACGGAGAACGCCAACGTGCATCGCGGCGTCCACACCCTGAGCCAGAACGCCACCGAGGACTACGAGAACGCGCGAGCCAAGCTGCGCGCGCTGCTCAACGCCGCCGACGACCACGAGATTATCTACACCAGCGGCACCACCCAGAGCATCAACATCGTCGCCCAGTCCTATGGACGCCAGAACATCGGCGAAGGCGACGAGATTATCGTCTCCAACATGGAGCATCACTCCAACATCGTCCCCTGGCAGATGCTGTGCGAGGAAAAGGGCGCAGTGCTGCGGGTGGTTCCCATTGACGACGCCGGCGAACTGCTGATGGACGAGTACGAGCGGATGCTCTCGCCGCGCACCAAGCTGGTGTCCATCACCCACGTGTCCAATGCGCTGGGAACCATCCTGCCCGTGGAGCAAATCATCGAACTGGCCCACGCCCAGGGCGTTCCGGTACTGCTGGACGGCGCCCAGGCCGTGCCGCACATGGCGGTGGACGTGCGCAAGCTGGACTGCGACTTTTACGTCTTCTCCGGCCACAAGCTCTTCGGCCCTACCGGAACCGGCGTCCTCTACGGCAAGACCGAGCTGCTGGACGCCATGCCCCCGGTGCAGGGCGGCGGAGAGATGATTAAGTCGGTGACCTTCGAGAAGACCATCTACAACGACCTGCCCTACAAGTTCGAGGCCGGCACCCCCAACATCGCCGGGGCCGTCGGCTTGGGAGCGGCGGTGGACTACGTGCAGTCCGTGGGCTATGAGACCTTCGCAGCCCACGAGGACGAACTGCTGGAGTACGGCACGAAGGCCCTGGAATCCATCGGCGGCCTGCGTATCATCGGCACGTCGCCGCGCAAGGCTGGCATACTGTCCTTCGTCATAGACAATATCCACCCTCACGACATTGGCACCATCCTCGACGCCGAGGGCATCGCCGTCCGCACCGGCCACCACTGCGCCCAGCCGGTGATGCAGCGCTTCCAGATTCCGGCCACGGCCCGCGCTTCCCTGGCGATGTACAATACCAAGGAAGACATAGACGCCCTGGTTCGAGGCATTGACCGGGTTATCGAGGTATTTTCCTGACGGGACGAAGTCCGTTTGTGGTGAGCTTGTCGAACCATGAACGGGCTATCCTTCGACAAGCTCAGGATGAACGGGGAATAGAATGTCAGGACTCAGCGACCTATACCAGGAAATCCTGCTGGAGCACAACAGCAAGCCCCGCAACTTCCGCAAGGTGGAAAACGCCAGCGCCACCGCCGAGGGCTACAACCCCCTCTGCGGCGACCAGATAACCCTATATCTCAAGGTCATTGACGACGTGGTAGAAGATGTCGGCTTCCAGGGGGTCGGCTGCGCCATCTCCCGCGCCTCTGCGTCCATGATGACCCAGAGCATAAAGGGCAAGAGCCTGGACGAAGCCAACGGCATCTTCAACGCCTTCCACGAGATGATTACCCACCCCGACATCGAACCTGACTACGACACCTTGGGCGACCTCGAAACCCTGTCCGGCGTAAACGAATTTCCCACGCGAATCAAGTGCGCCGTCCTCGCCTGGCACACCATGCGCTCCGCCCTGAAGGATGATGGGGAAACGGTGACCACGGAGTAGCTGGCGTTATGACCCAGCTCAACGGCCCAGTCTTCGACGGACTGTATGGCGATTTGATAATGGAGCATTACCGCAGTCCGCGGAACCGCGAGCCGCTGTCCGCGCCCACCCTGACCGCCTACGAACTCAACCCCTTCTGCGGCGACCTCATTGACCTGCAACTGCGGCTGGACGGCGACGGGGTAGTGGACGGCGTGTTCGCCAACAGCGAAGGCTGTTCCATAATCCAGGCGTCGGCGTCCATGATGTCCGAGGCCATCAAGGGCAAGACCGTAGCGGAAATGGATGCCCTGTCCGGCCTTTTCCGCTCCTTCCTTCGCTCCCAGCCGGGCGAAGATGAGCAGTCCGTTGCGTCTCTGGGAGAGCTGTGCGCCTTGGGTGTGGTGCGGCAGTATCCCGTCCGCGTCAAGTGCGCCCTGCTCCCCTGGACCGCGCTGGAAGAGGCTATCCGGTAGCTTCAGCCACGCAAATGGGGCGCTGAATGCTTGTAAAAACTGCATAAATACGGCGATTGACAGTAAAGAAAGGAATAAATATAATCATTGTGGCAGTAATGCTTCCTCCCTTCCCCCTCGCGCTGCCTTTGCAATTTCCTTTGTTCTGAATCGGCAGTGGCGATGTTTGTTTAACAGCACTTCCCTATCTGTTGCTGCGCGGGTATATGCCTACAAAGTTCATCTTCGTCACGGGCGGCGTGGTTAGCTCCCTGGGCAAGGGCATTTGCGTCGCTTCCATTGGCCGCATCCTGAAGAGCCGTGGCCTCAGCGTTTCGGTGTTGAAGCTAGACCCCTACCTGAACGTTGACCCCGGCACCATGTCGCCCTACCAGCACGGCGAGGTATTCGTCACCCAGGACGGCGGCGAGACCGACCTGGACCTGGGTCACTACGAGCGTTTCATAGACCTGGAACTGACGCGCAGTTCCAACCTCACCGCTGGGGACATATATCTGAACCTCATCGCCAAGGAGCGCCGGGGCGACTTCCTCGGCGGAACGATACAGTCCGTGCCGCACGTCACCAACGACATAAAGGAACGCATCCTCCGCTTGGCCGACGAGTCCGGCGCGGAGGTGATTGTGGTCGAGGTCGGCGGCACCGTGGGCGACATCGAGGGCCTGCCCTTCCTGGAGGCCATCCGGCAGATGCGCAACCAGGTTGGCCGTGACAACGTTTTCTACATTCACCTGACGCTGCTGCCTTACCTCTCCGCCGCTCAGGAACTCAAGACCAAGCCCACCCAGCACAGCGTCAAGGAGCTCCGCTCCATCGGCATCCAGCCCGACGCCATTATCTGCCGCAGCGACCATCCCGTCCCGCCCGGAATCTGCGAAAAGATAGCCTCCTTCTGCGACGTTCCCAGCAACGCCGTCATCCCCCTGGAGACGGTGCAGAACGTCTACGGCGTTCCGCTGGTGCTGGAGGAGGCCGGTCT
This sequence comes from Dehalococcoidia bacterium, assembly GCA_965204865.1. Taxonomy (GTDB): domain Bacteria; phylum Chloroflexota; class Dehalococcoidia; order Lucifugimonadales; family UBA3495; genus VXOI01. Next base: position 484,688 of record OZ242027.1, read on the forward strand.
GGGCGACATCATCCTCGACTCCTTGGGACTGCCCGGCTATGCTCCGGGCTTGGCCGAGTGGCAAGCGATGGTTGAGATGATGGACCGCCCCAAGGAGCCCCTGCCCATCGCCCTGGTCGGCAAGTACGTGGAATACCCCGACTCCTACCTGTCCGTGCGTGAGGCCCTGCGCCATGCCGGGCTGTCCCACACCCTCGACGTGGAGTTGCAGTGGGTCCACTCCGAGGACATCGAGCGTTACGGCCCCGACGACCTGTTGCGCAACGTCAGCGGCATCGTCGTTCCCGGCGGTTTCGGAACCCGCGGCGTCGAGGGTATGGTGGAGACGGTGCGCTACGCCCGCGAGCACGAGATTCCTTACCTCGGCCTCTGCCTCGGCCTCCAGGTGATGGTCATTGACTGGGCCCGCAACATCCTCGGTCTGGGGGGCGCCAACTCCGAGGAGCTGGAGCCGGAGACCGAGCACCCAGTGGTTCACATAATGCCGGAGCAGGAGGGCGTCACCATCAAGGGCGGCACCATGCGTCTCGGCAGCTACCCCTGCCGTCCCCAGGCCGACACCATGACCCGCGCGGCCTACGGCGAGGGCGAGGTCATGGAGCGCCACCGCCACCGCTTCGAGCTGAACAACGCCTACCGCGAGGCCCTGGAGCAGTCCGGCCTCGTCTGCGCCGGCCTCTCCCCCGATGGCAGGCTGGTGGAGGCCGGGGAGGTGCGCGGCCACCCGTTTATGGTCGGGGTGCAGTACCACCCCGAATTCAGGTCGCGCCCCAACCGCCCCCATCCCCTCTTCGTCCGTTTCCTAGCCGAAGCCACCAGGACCATCCGCGAAGGCAGCCAGCAACCCCTCCCTCTGGGATAACCTACCGACACCCGCGAGGGCAACATGAAGCTCTTTCTCGACACGGCCAACCTGGACGAAATCCGCGACGGCGCCCGTCTCGGCGTGGTCAGCGGCGTCACCACCAACCCCTCCCTCGCCGCCTCCGCCGGCATCGGCGACCGCGAGGCCTACCGTTCCGCCGTCGCCGAGATTGCCTCCCTCATCGACGGCCCCATCTCCGTCGAGGTCGTCTCCACCGACACCCAGGGCATGGTGGACGAGGGCCGCGACATCGCCAACTGGATTCCCAACCCCTGGGTCAAGATTCCCAGCACCATCGAGGGCATCGAGGCCATCGCCACCCTGGCGTCCGAGGGCATCCGGGTCAACCAGACCCTCTGCTTCTCCGTCAACCAGGCCCTCCTCGGCGCCCAGGCCGGGGCTACCGTGGTCAGCCCCTTCATCGGGCGGCTGGACGACATCGGCCACGACGGCATCGCCCTCATCCGCGACATCGCCGACCTGTACCGCGACGCCGCCGTCGAGACGCAGGTGATGGCCGCCAGCGTCCGCCACCCCCTGCACTGCGTCAAGGCGGCCCAGGCTGGCGCCCACATCGCCACCGTACCCTACCGCACCCTCATCCAGATGGCGCAGCACCCCCTCACCGACGCCGGCCTGGCCCGCTTCATCGCCGACTGGCAGAAGGCCGGGCAGGCGTGATGCTAGGGCGACGCCCTCACCCCAACCCTCTCCCGGAGGGAGAGGGAGTATGTCAGACGAACCAGAACTGAGGTGACCATGACGGCAACCCGCAAGAGCTTGGACGTGGTGGAGTTGGGCGGCAAGTCCAAGGAAGAACTGTTGAGCCTGGCCCCCGCTGTTGGCCTCGGCGACCCCGCCGCGCTGGACAAGATGCACCGCGAGGACATCCTCGGGCGTCTGTTCCAGGTCGCCTCGGCCCAGCAGTCCCTCGTCTCCACCGGCATCCTCGAAATCATGGATGAAGGCTACGGCTTCCTGCGCCAGGTCGCCTCCTACCGCCACTCCGGCGACGTCTACATCTCCCAGTCCCAGATTCGCCGCTTCGGCCTGCGCACCGGCGACACCATCACCGGCCAGGTGCGCCCGCCCAAGGAAGGCGAGCGCTACTTCGGCCTGGTCCGCGTCGAGAAGGTCAACGGCTACGACGCCGGCGACCCCTCCGGCAGGATACATGGCCGCAGCCGCCCCGTCTTCGAGCACCTCACCCCGGTCTTCCCCGAGCAGCAGGTGGTACTCGAGACTTCGCCCAGCGAGCTGTCCACCCGCATGGTGGACCTCTTCGCCCCCATCGGCCTCGGCCAGCGCGGCCTCATCGTCTCGCCGCCCAAGGCTGGCAAGACCACCATGCTCAAGCAGATTGCCCACGGCGTGGTCACCAACTGCCCCGAGGCCGTCCTGATGGTCGCCCTCATCGGCGAGCGCCCCGAAGAGGTCACCGATATGCGCCGCTCCGTGGACGGCGACGTCTTCGCCTCCACCTTCGACGAGAACGTCGAGGAGCAGTGCCGCGTCGCCGAGCTGTGCCTCGACCGCGCCAAGCGCCTCGTCGAGCTGGGCAAGGACGTCGTCATCCTCCTCGACAGCATCACCCGCCTCACCCGCGCCTACAACCTGGCGGTGCCCACCAGCGGCCGCACCCTTTCCGGCGGCATAGACCCCATCGCGCTCTACCCGCCCAAGAAGTTCTTTGGCGGCGCCCGCAACATCGAGGAGGGCGGCTCCCTCACCATCATCGCCACCTGCCTGGTCGACACCGGCAGCCGCATGGACGAGGTCATCTACGAGGAGTTCAAGGGCACCGGCAACATGGAGCTGCACCTCGACCGCAAGCTGGCCGAGCGCCGCTACTTCCCGGCCATCGACATCGTCCGCTCCGGCACCCGCCGCGAGGAGCTGCTCTACTCCGACGAAGCCCACAAGCAGGTCGTCCTCCTCCGCCGCATGATTGGCATGCTCTCCAACAACGGCGACGGCGCCAGCGCCACCGAGCGCGTCCTCGAGCGCCTCTCCAAGACCCCCACCAACCACGACTTCCTCCGCACCCTCTCCGCCGCCAGCGCCGCCTGACACAAAAATCCCCTCTCCCGCGCAAAATCCCCTCTCCCTCTGGGAGAGGGTTAGGGTGAGGGCGTCCGGGTGAGGGTGATTGTCTGAACTGTGATTCCCCTGATTCAGTGATGACCATGATTCCCCGCGCCCCAAAATCAGGGCAATCCCATAATCAAAAAAATCACAGTTCAGACATACCTAAATGAAGGCCGAAGCCGCTCGCAGAAACCAAACCCGCGGCTAACGCAAAAAAACTCCCTCTCGTCCTGAGCCTGTCGAAGGGAGGGAGAGGGTTGGAGCCTGCCCCGTACTCGATACGGGGCCTGTACTGACCCTGCCGAAGGGGTGAGGGTGAAACCCCCGCAGCCGACAAGGTTGGGGCGAGGGCAGGATGCTTTCAGTCGAAAACCTGCCCCACTATCACCGCCGCCACTACTGCCCCTCCGACGCCTATCAGCGTGTAGAACAGCTTGTCTATCCGCCCGGTCATCCGCGTGTCCATCCCCTCTACCCGGTCTTCCAGCCGGTCTATCCGCTGGTTGGTAGCGTTGTTGGACTCTGTGATACGCTGGTTGGTGGCCGCCAGCCCGTCGGTTATCCGCTGGTTCGTCTCGTCTATCCGCTGGTTGGTCTCATTGACCCGCTGGTTGGTCTCGTCTATGCGCCGGTTCGTCTCGTCGAAACGCCGGGCCGTTTCCTCTATATGGGGTTTCAGCAGCGTTTCCAGGCTGATTAGCCGGTCCAGTATTTCTCTGGCCAAGGTTTCGTTTATGGTGGTCATTTCCTGTTCCTTGATAAGACCTTCGGTCTCTCCGCCCCAAGTATACCATTCCCCCCAATTCCCCTGACACCCGCCCCTTGCCAACTCCGGCGGCGCCTGCTTACCATAACCCCTGTCTGAACTGTAATTCGCGGCTTTCCCTGGCTTCCGGCAACGGCCTGATTGCCCTCGCCGCCGGCAACCCAATCCTGTCCATCCTGTCCATCTATGGGAATAACCCCCAGCCCGAAACGACCTGAAATCACCCAGTTTCCCGCCCGCAGATAGCGGCAAAACATAACATTCAATCAATTCTTAAAAAATTCCCAAAATTCGCCCAAAATTGTTGACGACCCGTAATCCGCGCGTAATACTTGGGCCGCTAACATTGCTCTCAGCGGACAGCTAAGCCGGTATTGCGCCGGTTATCTTTCATCTTTGAGGAGGACGCCGCCCATGCAGGTATGAGGCCCCCGCCAGGGGCGGGACAGCCAGGTACCCCCGTTCATCCTGAGCTTGTCGAAGGGCAACCTGAACCAGTCGAAGGACGAACGGAGCACACCCACCAAGCGGGAATGCTCGGAAATGAGCGGAAATGACAGGAAAATGATTTTTCCTCCCCGCGGGCTTTGCACGGAAAATCCCGATTTGCGAACCAAAAAAACCATTCTGCACGAAAAATCCTGATTTACAGGACAAAAAAATTTCCGCCAGAGAAATGGGAAGGAACCGAGACACTTATGCAGCGAGAGGCAAGCGCAAGCATCGAGCATTCCGCATCTCAATCACATCCCTGATGCTATCCTCAAGGAGCATAGCCACCCCCGGCAGATCCAGCTCGATCCCCCTCATCCTCACCTCACGGGCAAGAACAATGAGGTTGTAAGCAATCACCCTGCACAGACCCTCATTGACCAAGCCGCTATACGACTTGCTGAGGAGCGGCGCGGCAAAGAGCCTCTTTATAGCGGAAAAACCTGATTCCGAAAGGTTCCTCGCAAAGTAGTTGGGCCAGAACCCCTCCGGGCACCCCAGTTGGTACCTATATCCCCTCGCCCAGGGCGAGTCATCATCATCAGAAGGTGTGCGGGTGTTATCCTTGTACGGAGCCAAGAACCAGATGCCCAGCTCCTCCGCCAATTCGGCGTTATCCCAACTGGAGTAAGCCTTGTCAGCGGTAACCCTCTGGACATTGAACCGCGCACGAGCTTCGGTAGTCAGCCCCCGAAAGAACGAAGTGTCACCACCACGGCTGGAGGACATCGCAGCACGAACGATGGCCACCGTTTTCGTTCCAAATAGTGCGTGAAGTTTCATCCAATCATGCCGCTCATCCCCATTCTCATCCTGAACTTCGCCCTCGGTATGCCCGTCTTCATCTCGAGCCTCACTTCCGGCATCACCACCCTCATCTCCATCCGATGTCTCCTCATCCGAATCCTTTTTCGGCTTGTCATCCAACCATCGTCCGAAAATGCGGGTCGACAAGCCGGTAGAGTCCAATGCGAAGACGGTCTCCAAATCCCTCAATGGAGCGGCAACCACCGACACTAACTCCAACAACAAGGGCATCAGCCAATCAGACCGCATTGACTCGGACACCGTGTTGAACTTCAGGTATTCAGACTCCCCCGCGGGGGAGTCAAGAACAACACCATTCCCACGGGAGAGACTGGACAAAGAGGAGTTCCCCAGGTAGCCCTGCATAGCAGCCTCCCTCAGGGGCGACTGAGAGCGCCGGGACGATATGCACCTGTAGACCTTCCACACAAGGGCAAACACGACATGCCCCAGCGACCACCTGGGCCGACCTTTTCCGCGAGGCCCCAGTAAAAGATTCTCCATGTAAGTGATGATTTCACAGAAACCACCCAGCAGGGCCTTCACGTCCGATTCCTCGTGAGTCTGAGCAAGGTTGTATGCCCTCCAGTCCCGCGGGTAGCGCCCAGAGGAAGACTTCTGCTTACCAACCTCGACAAGGGTGGGAACTTCAACATCCACACCAACAGAGATATCCCTGGAAGGGAACTCGCAGACCTCGAGATGCGGGAGGCCGACAGGATGGAGCATCGAAAAGAACCTTTCCTCAAATCGGTACAGGGGAGGAAGACCATCGGTCCAACCCCGCCCCTGCAACTCGTCGGAGAGCATTGACAGGTCCAGACCGGAACTGGACCTCACAGAAAGGCCATCAAGACTACGGGAAGTGCGACGCCGCACTTTTTCGTAGTCCTCCGGGGAAAGGAAACATTCCTGGAAGCGAGACCAGTTCCGGACCATGACAGTAGAAGTCTTCTGGAGGACGCTCCTGCTGGGAAGACGGTCAACATACCCGCACATGCGCCGATACTCCTTGTCGGCCTTCAGCCGGCGGTATATATTGGCCAAGTTGATAACGCCCCCGTGAACCGCATCACAGAAGGGCAACAGGTAGCAGACAAGCGGGAGAGGATCCTCCTGCCTTCTGCCAGGTCCCGACCGAGGATGCAACCGGTAAGGCCAGAGCTTGTCCACGAGCTCCAGCACTGCGACTGGATCATACCTCAGGGACAGCAGAAGCCCGGTGATCGGGCTGGGCAACTGAGGCGCGGACCCCTTCGACGACGCGAGAAGGGACTCCGCCTTGGCCTCATCAATGCCGCCAAGGAGGGCCAACAGGCCAGGGCGACCTTGCGGTGACGGTGCACCGCCTGATAGACTGGGTGATACCACGAAGAATTTTTCTCCAGTTCCGAGTGGTCTCTCTAGGTCCGGGACGTTGGAGGTGCGAACTCCAACGCCCCTTTCTTTATGCTCAGACCATGCCGAACAACTGTTCAGATTTTACCATTTTTGTATCTGGGTGCCCATTGAAAATGGCCTCCCGGGCCAGCGATTCACAAGAGAAATCAGCCATCATTTCAGCCTCCAAATCTCCCTCGAAAAAGCTAAGCCCCGGCCCGGTAACGACGCCTCCGGCAAAAGCCGGAAGGTCGCCCACCAGGTCCGGGGCTACTCAAAGCTCGAACGACGGTCCCTTGGTTTACCAGGCCACCAGGATCACCTCCATCGGGTCCCTACATAGTCACTCTCTCAAATCGAATGACTCCATGTCAAGCGTCAGATGCGAAATCCGAGGAAAACAAGGGGCAGATTCTCCCGAAAGCAACAAACCTTGGCATTCAGAACGAACCGACACTGGGAGGGGATTTACAACCTAAAAGCCAGCCCGAAGTTGGTGTAATATGTGTGCGGCTCAACACACGGAAGGCCAGGGAATGCCACAGGAAGCGATGACCTGTAACGAAACAGGAGCTGAGATGACGACCATTCACAGGCCGAACAAGGATGCCCTGATCAAGGTGATCGACATCTATCGAGACGCCATGCGACCCTTCGTCGTCCATCACCTCAGACAGGTTCCAGGTAAGCGGGTGGAAGAGGCAATCAAGCAGGCCCTCAGGGATAACCAAGCCAACCAGTTCGACCAGAATATTCGAAGCGGCAGGTCGGTCGAAGAAAGCATCGACATCAACGACTTTCCCGAACTGGTTCGGACCCACTGGCGGGACGTATTTACCAACAAATTCCCCGGGGACCGCAACTTCCAGAACCGGCTCTACGAGATAAAGACCATACGGGACGAGGCCTCCCACCCCGGAGCCGGAGACCTGGACGAGGAAAAGACCAGGGTGCACATGTACATGGTTGCCGATGTTCTCGGCAAGATAGGGAGAACGCAAGAAAAGGAAGAGGTAGAGAAGGTCAGGGACGACCTGTTCATCCGCCAAGTACCAGAAGCAACTACGCCGGGCGAACAACCTGAGGCCACGCAGGGTACCTTCGAAGAAATCTCAACCCAGCGGACCAGCGAGCTCCGCCCGTGGCGCGAAGTCATCCGCCCGAACGAGGACGTTACCGAAGGACGATTCCGTCAGGCTGAGTTCGCAGCCAGCCTGCAACGGGTGTATGACGGACGCGCCCGCGACAACGAATACGGGAACCCGGTCAGCTTCTTCAACCGGACATACATCACTCCAGGGATGCGATCTCTGCTGGTCAACACGGTCCGGAGGCTGAACGGCACCGGCGGCGACCCAGTGATTCAGACCAAAACCGGGTTCGGTGGAGGCAAGACTCACAGCCTCATAGCTCTCTTCCACTTGGTAAGACATGCCGACATTCTCATCGACCCGCCGTCCGGCAGCGACTCCAGCACAAGCCGGGAAATCAGGAGCATCCTGGACCAGGCCGGATTCACTGAGCATCCGTCCGGGCTGGGAGAAATTGCTGTCCTGGACGGCACTCACCTGTCCCCCACGGACCAGAAGAAAGCCGAGAACGGGGACCCGCTAAACACCCTCTGGGGTGAAATGGCACACCAACTTGCCGGTCAGTCAGGGTACGAGATCGTCGGGGAGGCAGCTCGGACGGGCATTGCCCCTGGTCAAGCCCAACTTGATGCCCTGTTCGAGCATGTGGGTCCATGTGTGATTCTCATCGACGAATTGGTGGCATACTGCCGGAACCTCGAGAACCCGGAAAGAACATTCACCTTCCTACAGGCACTGACACAGTCGGTCACCGGCAGCAAGGACGCCGCCCTCGTGGTCACCCTCCCCGAACACGATGAGGAAGCCGGCGGCGAAAGGGGAATGCAGGTCCTGGAAACCCTGAGTCGACTCTTCGCCAGAATTGAGGCAGTGTGGGAACCGCTGGCGGTCAATCAAGCCTTCGAGGTCGTCAGCCGCAGGCTCTTCGGCGAAGTCCTTAACCCGGCCGAGCGGGACCGGACCTGCGAAGCCTTCAGCAGGATGTACGCCAACAACCGGCGGAACTACCCGCAGGGATGCGGAGAGCAGGCTTACCTCGAAAGGATGAAAGCCTGCTACCCCGTCCACCCGGAAATCTTCGAGCGCCTCTACTCTGACTGGTCCACCCTGACCCAGTTCCAGAGGACCCGCGGCGTCCTCCGCATGATGGCCAGTTGCGTGAGCTACCTCTACCGGCAGAACGACTCCAGCCCCCTGATCATGCCAGCCAATCTGCCCATCCGCGACCCCGCGACAAATTCGGAATTTGAAAGGCTTCTCCCAGGCAACTGGGGACCTGTCATCTCCGAAGCCGACAGCGACGGGGGGAGGACGGACCGCATCGACGAGACAGAGAGGTTTGCCCGAGCAGGTGGCGCTGCAAAGAGAATCGCCAGGACCGTATTTCTCGGCAGCGCTCCCGGAGGCGCCCTGAGGGGAATAGACGAGCGCCAAGTGCGGTTGGGGACGACCCAGCCCGGCGATCGGGCAGCCAGCTACAACGAAGCCCTCCTGGAAATGTCCAGGGAACTCCACTACCTGTACAGTTCCGATGACCGGTATTACTTCCATGCCGAAGAGAATCTGAACAAGGTCGCCACAGACCGCGCCCTCCAGTTCTCCGACGCCGAAGTGGACCGCTACATCATCGACCTCCTGAACAGCGATGTCCGCAGAAGCAACAGGGACGTCATCGTCTACGCCAACGGCGGAGCCGTGATCCCGGACAACAGCCAGACAGTTCGCTTGGTAATACTCCCGCCCGACAAGGCCATCAACAGTCGTTCAGCGGAAACAAACGACGCTGTGACGGAAGCGAAGAAAGCCCTGCTGACTACCGCGAATGATGGAAACCGGGTCCACAGGAACACTGTCCTCTTCCTAGCGACCAAGCGTGATGAAGCACGGACACTCCGCCAAGCGGTCCGAAACTTCTTGGCCTGGCAATCCATCACACAGGTCAGAAATGGAGACGACCGCCGTATCGCAGGGCTAACCGGGGAACGGGCCAACCAGGCCAATACGGGCCTGCGGAACGCCGATGGATCAGTACGGACCGCCCTGGTATCAGCCTACCGCTGGGGTTTGGCGCCCTCACAGCCCAACCCGCAGGACGCCACAGGCATCCAGTTCAGCGAGCTTCGCACCAACGTCTCGGACCAGGGTGAGATCGTCAACGCCGCTTTCACCAAGTTCGTGGAGGAAGAGGCACTGGTCGAGAAAATCTCGCCAGTCGCCTTGGCTCGTGAACTCCGGCAGCGGGTTTGGGGAAACCCAGCATACGGCGACCACATCGACGTGAATGTCCTCTGGGAGATGCTCACCAGTTACATCTACCTACCCAGACTCCGCAACCGAGCCGTCCTGCAAGGCTGCATTGAAGAGGGAGTGCGGGCTGGCACATTTGGTTATGCCCGGGACTACAACTCGGAGAGAGACGAGTATAGGGAGCTCCGCTACGAAGGCCCCCTCAACGACTCTACGCTGGGCGGGGTCATCAACGAGAACTCCGGCGGACTACTGGTGGCGCCCGGCCGTGCAGCCGAAGAAAAACGTAGGGAGCAGGAGCGGCAAACGGAAACCCCCACTGACGAGGACAACCCTCCAACCCCGGGCCCTTACGATGTGGGCCCGGTCAACGGAGGCGGAAAAAGTGGAGATGACGTTCCGCCTCCCGGACCAGGGCCGAAACTAACACGCCATGTAAGGGCATCGAAGACTGTTCAAGGAGACCTGTCCCTGGACGACGTAGGCAACCTGCGAAACGACATCATCCGTGTCTTGCGGGACGGCGGCGGGGAAGTTACCGTTACCATCACCATCGAGGCAAGCAAGGACGATGGCTTCGACGAAGGAGTAACCCGCCCTGTCCGCGACAACAGCAGACAGTTGGGACTGGACTTCAACTCACTTGACTTGGAGTAGAGGACAGGATTATGGCCAGCGCCTCAATGGGAGCTGAACCGGCCTACCGTCGCAAGTTGATAGAGGTAGACCTACCGCTGGACGCGATCAACGCCGAATCAGCGCGGGAAAAGTCCATCCGTCACGGCCACCCATCTACCTTGCACCTGTGGTGGGCTCGCCGTCCATTGGCATCCTGCCGGGCCGTCATCTTCGCAAGCATGGTGGACGATCCCTCATCATGCCCCGACGAATTCCCCACGCCGGAATCTCAAGCAGAAGAGCGCGAGCGGCTCCACGATATTATTCGGCGGCTGGTCCGGTGGGAAAGTACCGACGAGACCAACCCGCAGAACTTGGAACTGCTGGCAGATGCCCGCTGGGAAATCGCTCACTCTGTGGCCCGGTCCCGCCACGAGGCGGCACCAGACCGGAATGACCGAGCCGCAGTGATGGCCTACCTGAACGACAAGGCCCTGCCGATTTACGACCCCTTCTGTGGTGGAGGCTCTATACCTCTCGAAGCCCAACGTCTGGGCTTACGTGCCATCGGCAGCGACCTGAACCCGGTGGCGGTGTTAATAACAAAAGCACTGATCGAACTGCCCCACCAGTTTCAGGGGAGATCACCAGTCAACCCCGACGCAGACCCAATGGGGATCACCAAGGGTAGGGGACGGAACGCCCGAAAAATCCCATGGCGTGGAGCAACGGGACTCGCCGATGACATCCGGTACTACGGTCAATGGATGAAGGAGAAGGCTTGGGAGAGGATAGGCCGGCACTACCCCACTGTAAAACTACCTGACCAAAGTGAGGCCACTGTAATCGCTTGGCTCTGGACCAGAACTGTTCCCTGCCCCAATCCAGCCTGCGGGATAAACCTCCCGCTGATGAAGACATTTCAACTCTGCACCAAATCTGGCAACCGTCACTGGACCAAGCCGGTTGTAGACAGAGAGGAGAAAAGGATAACTTTCCAGGTTCAGTCCAACTCTGATGGAGTACCGTCTGAGGCGACGGTTGGAGGCGGAACTGGAGCCATGTGCATCGCCTGCAACGGAGCTGTTTCACTGGAATACGTTCGGGAACAAGCCAAAAACGGAAACATGGGGGAGACAATGACAGGCATTGTCGCTGAGGGCGAAAGAAAGCGGCTTTTTGTCTCACCAACTAGAGAACACATCCAAGCTGCAACGGCACCTACGCCAGAATGGAAACCTACTCAGACAATGCCAAACAATCCAACTCTAGTGAGTGGCAGAGGATACAGCGTTACCCACTGGCACCAGTTGTTCACAGAACGTCAGCTTACTGGACACACTACGCTGTGCGACCTCTTGCCGGACGCAAAGGAACAGATGGTGAAAGATGGTGCGGATGACGAGTACGCCAACACGGTATGTACCTACCTTGCACTAGCAATCGGACGCAATACAAACAGTTGTTCTAGTTACGCCAGATGGCAAACATGAGTCACCCCGAATTTTGGTGAAGCGGGAAAAAGCGGCAAAAGCGGTTTAGGAATTCAGGCACAAAGAAAGACCCCTTCGGGTGGAATGGGAATGCGACAACACCATTCACCGAGAGGGGTCTTTTGTTATGTTGCGGCATCTGGAGGGGCGGAGGCAAGGGCAGGAGGTGGCCAATCTGTTGCAGTCATTCATTGGACCCTTGGAGCAGTGGTTGGACCAGCAGATAGACCGGCGATTGCTGCGTACTTTCTTTCTGGCCTTGGTGGCCATTGTGCGTCTGCGTAATTCCCGGTCCGGGCTGCTGCTCAGCGAGCTGGGCTCCCATATCCTCTCTCCGGCCCAGGCGCCGGCCGGCACCAAGCGGTTGAGCAATCTGCTGCGCTCTCCCAAGTGGTCCCACACCTTGCTGGAGAGGTTCCTCCGGCATCGGGCAGACCAGAGAGTTGCCCGTCTGGAGGAGCAGGGCCAGTTGACCTTGGCCATCTGGGATGAGAGCGTGCTGGAGAAACCGGAGAGCATCGCGCTGGAGGGACTGTGCCCAGTACGTTCCAGCAAGGCGGCCCGTCTGAGGCGCATCAAGCCCGGCTACTACCATCCACCGGGAGGAGGGCCGGTATTTGTCCCCGGCCTACAGTGGCTCACCGTCATGGTGGCCGGGATGCAGGGGCCTCCGGCGCTGGCCGCCATGCGCTGGTGGACCAGCCGTGGCAAGCTGGCCGGGGACCGCCGAGAGCAGACCGCCTCCCTACTCTTTCAGTGCGCCCAGTGGTGGCAAAGACGGGTGGTCCATGTCTTCGACCGCGGGTTCGCAGGCACGCCCTGGATCAGGGAACTGAACTCCAACCAACTGCGGTTCATCCTGCGCTGGCCCACCCGCTACCGCCTGAGCGACGAGAAAGGTGAGCGCCCCGCTTGGCATATCACCCGGGGTAAGCGTTCCCAGGACCACCGCCAGATCTGGGATATGCGCCGCCGCCAGTACCGCAAGACCGGCCTTGTGGCCGTCCCGGTGCGCCATCCCCAGATTGACATTCCTTTGTGGCTGGTAGTCTCCCGCCCCGGCAAGGGACGCCCTCCCTGGTACCTGCTGACCAATGAGGCCGTCGAAACCCCAGACGACGCCTGGCGGGTGGTGCTGGCCTACGCCCGCCGCTGGCAGGTCGAGATGTGCTACCGCGCCTGCAAGACGGACCTGGCCATGGAAAGTCCCAGGCTCTGGTTCTGGGAAAACAGGCTCAAGTTGCTGCTGATGGTCAGTCTGGTCTATGCCTTCCTGCTCTCCCTGTTGTCTCCACACCTGGCCCCCCTGGTGCAGGAACTGCTCAGAAACTGGTGCCACAGAACCGGAGAGCGGTACCGCCAAGCCGCGATACCGCTCTCCAGATTGAGGACCGCTCTCAGTGCCCTCTGGCTATCTCACCCACCCTCCCAAAATTCGGGGTGACTCATGTTTCGCGCGTCAGGCCATACCAATGCTATGGGATTTCGCTGAAACAAACTTGTTCTCTTCATCAACTCAGAACTGGATGGCCCAAGTTCAATGGGTATCTGAGGTTGTCGCCAGACTTCCGGGGGAGGCGAATTCTGCCGAAGCTCGCCAAGCAAACGCAGCCAACACCATTCACGCTGATAAGGGTCCTGTCATCGTTACTGACCCCCCATACTATGACAATATCGACTACGCTGACCTTTCAGACTTTTTCTACGTTTGGCTCAGGCCGCTACTCAGGAACATATACCCTGAATTGTTCGCGGGTATCCTTACCCCCAAAGACGAAGAAATGACGGCCATTCCTGGACGCTTTGACGACCCTCGCCAGCGATTCGAGGATTTACTGGGGCAAACCCTGCGGTTGATACATGAAAGATGCTCGCAAGAGTTCCCATCATCAATCTTCTACGCATACAAACAGCAGGAAGAGGAACGAGAGGGCCGAGCATCGACTGGCTGGGAAACTATGCTCACGGCAGTAGTCAGGGCTGGTTTCGAGATCGTGGGTACTTGGCCCATGCGTACAGAACGTGCAGGCAGGTCCAACGCCATGGGAACCAACGCACTAGCATCCTCGGTCGTGTTGGTATGTCGGCCTCGACCCGAAGACGCTCCGACAGCGAGCAGGAGAGATTTCCTCAACGCACTGGAAGCAGAACTACCGACGGCACTGGACCATCTCACCCGCGAAGGACACATTGCTCCCGTTGACCTTGCCCAAGCAGCCATAGGCCCTGGGATGCAGGTGTACTCCAGGTACAGCCAAGTAGAAACCATCAGCGGCGACCAAGTAACCGTGCGGGAAGCATTAGCAGCCATCAACCAAGCGATCGCGAACTACGACGAGCGGCAGGAGGGAGAGCTGGACCCACCGACCAGGTTCTGTCTGGACTGGCTGAAACAGAATGGCTTCGGTGAAGGCCAGTACGGGGAAGCCCAGACCTTGGCTCAAGCCAAGAACGTGTCCATCGAAGACGAACTACGAGATGCTCATGGTCTGGTAACCGCACAGGGCGGAAACGTCCAACTTCAGCCGCCGGGCTACTTTTCGGCCGACAGAATGCCGTCTCCGGGAACGATGACCGCCTGGGAGGGCTGCTTCCGAATGGCATGGAACCTAGACCATGAGGACGGCAGCATCCAAGGAGCTGCGGGCGTCGGTCGCCGCATGGGCAGCAATGCAGAATCCGTGGAGCGATTGGCTCGCATCCTGTACAACCACTTCGACAGGATCCGTGACTCCCGTAGGGCGGTCATGTTCAACAACCTGGTAACGTCATGGGATGACATACAGGCCGAGATGAGCAAACCGCCCCAAGGCCAGTTGAACCTGCGATGACGGACGGGCCGCGAACACCGCTGGGTCTCAAGTACCAGTTGGAGAACCAGCGACTCCCTTTCAACCGAGGGAACCTTCTCCAACTGGAGACGAGCCGAACGGGAGTTTACGCTCTTTGGTTGCCCGAAGGCGGCCCCGATGAATGCCTCTACGTCGGGATGTCCGACACCTGCATCAGGCGCCGTCTGCTGCAACACCTGAACAACGAGACCAACCCAGAACTCAGGAGCCTGCTACGGCTCTACCGCGACACAGTGGAGTTCTCCATCGCACTCACCGGCGATGAGGATGAAACCCTGTCCCTGGAGGACGATATCATCAAGGCCTGGAGACCGGTAACCAACAGGAAAGGAATAAAGAGGTAAGTTTGAATCCAAATGGAGGAGAAATGGCAGTAGAGATCGGAGACATGATAGAAATCTCATTCATCGCCGACATAGAGCAAATAGAAGTGGAGCCTTCTGACACCAAGAAGTACCTGAGGTTGAGAAATGGAGACTACGCCTGCATGCAGAAAGTATTCATTACGACAGATGGGACTAGAAGAGAAATCACGGTGGAACCTGATGTAATCAGGAGAAGCAACACACCTCCC
This sequence comes from Dehalococcoidia bacterium, assembly GCA_965204865.1. Lineage (GTDB taxonomy): Bacteria > Chloroflexota > Dehalococcoidia > Lucifugimonadales > UBA3495 > VXOI01. The sequence goes on from OZ242027.1 coordinate 499,961, forward strand.
TAAGAAAATCCCATACCAACTCCGAACTCATCCCAACGCCTGGGGCCTCGGCGGAGACGCTGGCCCCAGGCTGCAAGACAAGCGAACACGAAGGGCGAGCCATTCCGGGCTCGCCCTCTTCCATGCAAGCAGGGACCGGACAGACCCAAACAGGCTTGGAGGCAAAATGTCAGGTCCCGAAACCAGTCCCAGAAGGAGCGAAAACACGGATTCCACCAGGCAGGAGACGACCGAAACCAAACTATCCCGCAGGCAGATGCTCGCCTTGCCCATTCTCGCCGCAGCACCGAACCTGACCGAGGGAGCCAAGGAGGCTGGCATCAGCGACGCCACCCTCCGAAGGTGGCGCCGGGACGAACGCTTCAGGGCGGAAATGGACCGCCTGACCCACGAGATCGCCGAGACTACCCGCGAGGGACTGAAGGACCTTGTCACTCAGGGCATCACGGTGATCAGGGAACTGATGGAAGACCCTGACCCCATGGTGCGGTTCCGGGCCGCCCGGGCCGCCATCGTGTACGGCATCCAAGTATGCAAGGCCGAGGAATACCGACAGGGCAGACCGGACTGCAAAGCAGGCCCGCCGGAGGATGGAAAAGCCTCGGGAACCGGTCAGGGATAAGATGACGGAAGCGAGATGGGCGGCAACGAACCGATAAAAACCAACTTGCACGGAAAATCGGAGATAAAAACATTTTTCGTGCAAAGCCCTCCCCGCGCAGGTGCGGCAACCCAGGCAACCCCAGGTTAACAACTTTATCCCCGCGCAGGCGGGGACCAATGCCGAAACGCAGGCCGGACCCGGCGGTAAAGAGGGCGCATGACGCCCCGCCTCCGCTCAGGGCCTCACCCCGCAGACTAGGCAATCCCGCCACCCCGTCATTCCCGCCACCCCGTCATTCCCGCGCAGGCGGGAATCCAGACCCCGGTAACCCCGGGCAGGCGAATGCGGGAATCCAAACCCCCGTAACCCCTGCGAGGGCCAGGGGGAGAACGGAGCGGGAACCAATCGGGCCAACCCGGTGCAGCGGGCTCAAGTCGCCCCACTTCCGGCCATGGCCCACCAACCGATAACCTTCATTCCCGTATCAGCGGGAACAACGGTAACCAGGCTCCAGGGAGCAGCGGGCTCGAGTGGCCCCGTCTTCCCGGCGGGCCTGTCGAAGGAGATTTTGCAAAACATGAATACTCAAACTGGCAAATCCGTAGGAATTGCCCTTCTGCTGGCGGCAGGCCTCTTGGCCGCCCTGTTCGCCATGGGCGTCTTCGCTCCCGCAGGTTTGGATGCCCGCGTGGCAACTGGTGACGACGCCCCAACCGTCAGCCTGTTGGGTAGTGATGGCAATCCGCTCACCCTTGATTCAGATAGCCGGACAGGCGGCTCAATCGTGGTGAATTTTCAGGTGGACGACGATGTTGACGGTCTGTTTGAGGGTGGCGAAAGCTCAGACAGCGTCGTAATCACCGTGGCGTCAGACCTGATTTCAGCCATTGACAGCAATGGTACCACTCTCACGGGCGTGACTGCCAAGCAAGGCGGCGTGGACGTTGGTGCCGTAACCGCGACCGGGACCGCTGCCGATGGTTTGACGATCACTATCGCTAAGGCTACTGTTAGTGGTCGAGGAAATCTTGCAAAGGATGTGATGGCAACTGTCACCATTCCGGCGATCGAGTTTCCTGGTACCGCCGCCACATTAGGCGATAACCCTGATACTACTGCGGTCGAAACCGATTTCGTGACAGCCCAGGGTACCCCCTTTGGCGGGACCGTCACGGTTCAACAGAACCCGTTTACGACCATGCACGAAGTGATGGCCGCAGTCTTTGATCCCGTGAAGACCTTCACGGCTGCCGAGGCTGATAGAGCTATTGTTAATGGCGCGTTCGGTCTGAGGGTCAAATTCACGGCCCGAATGGCAAGCGCTTCAGGCGACGATGAGTTTGATGTGCTTATCACGATGCCAAAGGAGCTCACGGGCACCCCGGCAATCTCTGATCCCACTGGTGTCACTTCCGAGACTGGAACCGCATCCACTGCTACCACTCCCGGCTCCATTGAGCTTTCGGCATTCCCAATGGGTGCAGTCCAAGTCGACATAACCGGTCTGAGCGGCCCTGAAAATTGGGACGGCCTTGAAGTAATGCTCTCACAGGGTACTCACTTCACGGCAATGGTCCCAATAGGTGGGCCTGCGGTCCAAGGCCCTGACGCCCCCGACACTGCTGACCCCGATGCTGATGACACTGATGCTGTGCTCAGCTCCGACAAAGCCGACGCCGCTGTGACAGTGACTGTCGCTAGCATGGCTGGCGCTAGCAATCCCATCGCCGGTGGGCGCGACATTGTAGTCACCCTGACCGGATTCCAGATTCCTGACAGCATTGACGAGGATACGGTAATCATCGACGGGATGGGAACAGGAGCAGTTGGGAGCGCCACTGCCGAATACTATGGAAATCCGGCGTCGATCGCCATCAGCGGCAGTAGCATAACCCTGTCTCTGCCAACTAGGATTGCTGCGACAGGCGCCACAATCGATTCCATAAAAGGTGACTACGAGATCACCTTCAAACAGAGCGCTGGGATCAAGAACCCCAATTCCGCGGGTTCCAAGACCATCACGGTTAAAGACCTTGACACCACTGCCGATGAGTTGATGGTGACGATAGTCTCTCACATCTCCGCCAAGCCCGTGTGGGTCAGCCGCGGGAACGCCGTGACGGTTACCGGCAAGGGCATCAATTCCACCGGCACTGTCACCCTCCACCTGTACGAAGGCGATGAGGACGTCGGTGACCTGACGGGTGGCGACCTGACCGGCTCCCTGGTTCTGGGCTCCGCCCGGATGGACGATGGAACAGCCGTCGTGGAGTTCGACGCGACCAGTTCAAGGCTCATGGCGGAGGCGACGCCGGCAACTGATGATGCCAGCGCCGGAGCCACCAACACCATAGTCATGGTTGACGCCGGCGGCAACGTGGTCGGCCACACCAACATAGGGATTAAGCCCTCCGTCAAGCTGGACGTCACTGAAGTACGGCGTTCCGGCAGGATGAAGGTTTCCGTGTCCGACTGGTACTACGGCGACATAGACGACATCAGGGTCAACGGGATACAGGTCGATCTCCCGGACGGTCCCGATGCCGACGACATAGCCGAGGACTGGGAACTTCAAGAGGTTCCCGGCACGAAGCTCGACGACCTCGTGGTGATAGTGGACCGCACCGTCCGCTTGGGCGAGATGGAAGTGGTGGTCTACGGCACCACCTACGATATGCAGGGCACCCTGGGCAGCCAGGACAAGGACACCCAGACGGTTGACGTCGGCGTGTTCGACCTGAGCGTGACTCCCAGCACCGCGGTTACCGACCAGGTGATTCGGCTTGAGGGCACCGGCTTCCTCCCCAGGGCTTGTATCACCAGCATCATGGTCGGTGAGCAGCCCATAAACGAAGCCACCACCGGTGACGACGTCGGCGGCGACGAGCGCGACTGCGTGGACACCGACAGCAACGGCAAGCTGGCCGACTCCTTCCACGTTCCCTTCGGCCTGTCTCCCGGCACCTACCGCTTGGTGGTCCGCGACGAGGGCAACCGCGTCGGCGAGGCCGACCTGGTGGTTCCCAAGCCGGCCATCACCCTGGACCCGGACATGGGCCAGCGCGGTGATACGGTGGTTGTGGAAGGCAGCAACTTCCCGGCCGAGGACCTGGTAACGGTCCGCTACCGGGGCGTGGCAGTGGCCTCCGGCACCACCGACACCGTCGGTCAGTTCCGGGCAACCTTCACGGTTCCCATCACCGCCCCCATCGGCGCCACGCACGAAGTGCTGGCCAAGTCCGAGAACAAGGGCGACGGCACCACCGTTGACGGTGTCACCAGGGCCAACCTGAGCGCCACCGCTGACCACGAGGTGCCTGACGAGACCCTGGAACTCTCGCCGGAAACCGTGGCCGCGGGCGGACGGCTGACCGTCACTGGCGGCAACCTCCCGCTGTTCACCCCGGTGACCGTGCGTATCGGCGGCATCGCCGCTGCCGGACGCGCCATCGGCGAGGACGACGCCTCCGACGGCTCCGGCCGCTACGAGAGGGTAATCCTGGTGCCGCAGCTCACCCCCGGCACTCACACCGTTGAGCTGACGGCCCATGCCCGTAACGAGGACATCAGCGTGGCCCGCTTCGTGGTTGTCGCTGACATCGTTACCCGCCCGACGGCTGAGGTGTTCGAAGACCTGATTGCAGCCAACCAGTTGACTGTGGTCTGGCGCTACGACAACGCCACCGCTAGCTGGGCATCCTACGACCCCACGGCTCCGGCTGAGCTCAATGACCTCAACCTGGTCTCCACCGATGACATCGTCTGGTTGCAGCTCACCGAGGGCGCGGAATTCCAGGGCAGGAACCTCAACGCAGGCTGGAGCCTGATAACCCTGGAGTAAGCTCAAAGACCCTGGCGCAACGGCGGCCGGCCTCGCCGGCTGCCGTTACCCCCGGCAAGTCTAAGGAATACGCGGGGCGGTTTCCGTCTTCACGGGAATGACGGCCCGCCCCAAAAGCACAACGGTGAGAGACGAGGAGGAACGGATGACCAAGACCAGAATTGTGGCATTGTTGAGTGTGCTGGCGCTGCTGGCCGCGATGCCGCTGGCGACGGTCCTGGCCCAGCAGCCGGTCCCGCCCCATAAATTCCACGGCATGGTCATGGTGGAGGGGGAAGCTCCCCCGGAAGGCACCCTGGTCATCGCCAGCGTCATGGTTATGACTGAGGGCGAGGACGGCGAGATGATGGAAGAAACCAAGCAGATTGGTTCAACCATGACCGACGCCATGGGCAACTACATCCTGACCACCATGGGCGACTCCATGTATGTCGGCAAGGACATCATGTTCATGGTGGGTGAGATGGACGCCATGCCGTCCATGATGATGGACGACGGCACCACGATGATGATGGAAGACCCGGTGATGTACATGCAGGGCGAGATTTCCAACATCGACCTGGAAGTCGGCGACGCCCCGCCTAGGACCGACGACGGCAGGCCCATAGTGACCGGCCCGAGCGGTCCGCGCGGCCTCACGGGCGCCCAGGGCGAGCCTGGCCCCCAGGGTGAGCCGGGTCCCGCTGGCCCCGCCGGCGCCCGCGGCGCGCCCGGCGCCAAGGGCGACACCGGCGATGCCGGCCCAGCCGGTCCCGCTGGCCCGGCTGGCGACACCGGTCACACCGGCGCCCAGGGTCCCCAGGGCGACACCGGCGACGCCGGTCCCGCTGGCCCGGCCGGTCCTGCCGGCCCCGCCGGCCCTGCCGGAGCCGCTGGCCCGGCCGGTAACGACGGCCCCGCCGGCCCTGCCGGAGCCACCGGCCCCGCCGGAGCTGCCGGCGGCGGCGGAGCCCTGGCCATCGTGGCCCTGATAATCGCCATCGTCGGCGTGGTCGCGGCAGGCGGAGCGTTCATCGCAGGACGCCGCGCCTAACCCCCCAAATCCCCTCTCCCTCTGGGAGAGGGTTAGGGTGAGGGCGAACCCCCCACCCAGCGCACCCCCCCAGGGGCGCCCCGCCAGGGGCGCCCCTGCCTTACATTCACTATCCTGTCGGAAATGGGAGTAAGAGTCATGCTGCTAATCCCGGCAGCCGTCAACAAACTGAAAAGAGAAGGCCGTCAGGAAGGCCGCCAAGAGCAGCGCAAGCGCATGAGAGAGGCTTACGAGCGGTTCGGTATTGAGGTGGATGGGGTGCGCGTGCTGCCGGATACCCTGGAGGTCCAGGAGTTCTTGGATAGCGAGTCCGGCCAGTCCGAGGAATAGGGGGTATGCAGAGAAATCCCCCAATTCTCGCCTCCAAACCCCTGTGTTCCCCCCGCCCTCCCCGTATAGAATTACATAAAAGTGGCGGCGGAGGTGTGCTGTGCGCGCATGGTGGTGGATGTTGGCGGGAATCCTCGCTCTCTTGCTGGTGGCGGCAACCCCCGGACAGAACGAACGCCCCCCGGCCCCCCTGGAACCGGACTACTACTTTGGGACCGTAACCGTACAGGGCGCCACCGCGCCCGCAGACACCCAGCTCGTCGCCTGCATAGACGGCTGCGATGTCTACCAGAGCAACGCTGTGTCCCTGGACGCCAGTGGAGCCTTCACCTGGCTCGCCCTCACCCCCACTGACTGGGACCTGGTCGGCGACGAGGTCACCTTCCATATCACCACCACCTACGGCAGCATCCAGGCGGCGGAAACCCAGCTCTTCATAGGCGCCCGGCAGAGATACACCATAGGGCTGACCTTCGCTGACGCCATCCCCACCGCCTACCCGACGCCGACGCCTCCGCCGACGCCGGTCCCCACGCCCACCACGCCTCCGCCGACGCCGACGCCCACGCCCACCCCGGAACCGACGCCCACGCCGACGCCGGAGCCGACGGCCACGCCCGTCCCGACGGCCACGCCGGAACCCACGCCCACGCCGGAGCCGACCCCCACGGCCATCCTGCCCGTCACCGGCGACCCGGCGGTAACGCGCATCCCGCCCCTGGTCATCGCCGCCGGCGCCGCCCTGCTGGCCCTCGGCGCGGGCCTGCTGCTCCTCGCCGCCCGCCGCTCAACCCGCTCACCCTGAGCGCGCCGAAGGACGGATGATATAATGGCGCTGGCGGACTTGCCCGGTGAGCTGGTCGAGCGAGGGGTATGGTGGCAGATTGCCGGGTTCGCCGTAGTCAGCGCGGTCAGCACCGCGGCGCTGGTGGAGTTCCAGGGTTCTGAAACCCGCGCCTACCAGTATCTCGAGACCGCCTGCAAGACAATGTACTGGGCCAACGTGTTCGCGCTCATTGGCCTGTTCGAGGGGGTGCGAAGAATGTTCGAGAAAGCGTCGGAACTGCGGGCCCGCTACCGCGAGCAGGCGGAACGCAGGGCGGAAGAACGGGGGATGAAGCAGGGCGAGGAAAGACAACGCGCCCGCAGACGGGAGGCTATGTCTCGCTTCGGCGTGGAGGTGAACGGCGTAAGGATGCTCCCTGACACGCCGGAAGTGCAACGCTTCCTGGACGGGGAAGAGGACTAGAAGAAGGGGCAGCCGCACGGCTGCCCCTCTCGCGTCACCGGGCGTCTAGGAACGGGGCGGCGACAGCAGGTTGACCCGCAGGTCGGCGGGCAGGTTGCCGGTGGTGACCACCAGTCGCGGCTGGGGCTGGGAGGCGTCCTGCCCCAGCCGCCGCAGGAAGGTGTCGGGGCCATCGAGGGTCACGCCGGCCTGCCCGTGGGCGTAGTGCATGGGGACGACGATGCGGGGGTCCAGGTCCTGGATGGTCTGCAAAGCCTGGTCGGGGCTGATGGCGCAGTGTCCGCCCGCGGGCGCCAGCGCCACGTCCACCGGCTTCAGCTCGTCAATCTGCCGCGTGGTCAGCGGCAGGGCCAGGTCGCCCAGGTGGCAGACGTTAACGCCGTCCATCTCGATGGTGTAGGCCACGTTGCGCCGCTCGTGGGGCACGCCGGGCGGCAGGGAAGTCATAACGCCCCGCACCACGATGCCGTTGTACTCGTACTCGCCGGGGGCGCGGAACACCTTGGGAGCGCCGCTGACCGCGCCGATGGCGGAGTGGTTGGGGTGGGTGTTGCTGACGGTGACCACCGCGGCGGGCCGGGCGTCCGTCCGCAACCCCAGGGACTCCGGGAAGGGGTCGGTGACCACCACCATGCCGCTGGCGTGCAACCGGAAGGAAGAATGCCCCAGATACACTATGTCCATAGCCGCTCTGCCGCCCGTAACCGTCGTCCTCGCTGCGCCGGTGAGTATATCATTCAATAGTTCGGACTGCGAGAAACGCATCGCCAAAACGGTTAAAGACGGCCTGCTCCCCGCTTCCCGGAAGGTTTGACACTGCCGCAAATGCTGTGCTAATTTCGAGAAAAGGCCCCGGCTTTTGCCGGTGTGGGCGGTTATCCCCGCAGCGGGGGCAATGCCGATGTTATCTTACCGCACGTCAACCATCCTCAACCTGCTGATAGACGAATACGTGCAGACCGCCGCGCCGGTAGCGTCGGACGGTATAGCGCGCAGTCCAGCCCTTCGGCAGGCTCAGGACAGGCGCCTGCGGGTCAGCCCGGCAACGGTGCGCAGCGCGATGTCGCAGCTTACCGAGGCGGGCTATATCTCCCGCCCTCACGTATCCGCCGGGGGCGTGCCGTCGGACTTGGGCTACCGGCACTACGTGGAGTCTCTGGGTGAACCGCCGCCCTTGCCCAACCCGTTGCGACAGCGGGTTGACCGCTGGCTGGGCCAAGCAGAGCCGGACGTTGAGGTGTGGACCCGCCGCTGCGCTACCGCCCTTTCGCAGTTGACCGCCAACCTGGCCATCGTAACTCAGCCACGCTCTCCATCGCCGCGTCTGAAACGGCTGCAACTGGTGTTCTTGCAGGAGTCCATAGCTCTGTTGGTCATCGTGCTGGGCGAAACGCGCCTGCTCAAACGCCTGCTGTCGCTGGACGACCCGGTGAGCCAGCAGCAGCTCGATGAGGCAGCGGGTCGCCTGAACGAGTCCCTGGCGGGCCTGAGCCGCCGTCAGATAGAGGCGCGCCGGGTTGAGTTAGACCCGCTGGAGCAGCGAGTTCGCCAAGATTCGCTGGAGATGATGCTGGAATCCGAGAAGTCGAATATGCCGGAGCATCACGTGGAAGGCTTGGGGCGTTTGCTGGGACAACCGGAGTTTGCCGCCGGTGAGCGCGCCCGCCAATTGGTGCAGGCGGTGGAAGAGAGGGTGCTGCTGGAGCGTATTGTAACCGCTGCCCGCGAACCTGACCGTGACGCCCCCAAAGTCTACATCGGTTCTGAGAACCAGGACGAAGCCCTGCATAGCTTCGGTGTCATAGTCTGCCGCTACGGACGCCCCGACGGCGTGGGCGGTTCGATCTGCGTTGTCGGGCCCACCCGCATGGGGTACTCCAGGGCTATATCCGGTACTCGACACTTGGCCAATATGATGAGCCTAATGGTGCAAACGCTGGAGACAGGAGACAGGATGGAGGCGTAGGGTTTTTCCGGCTTGCGGAGGGTGTATCGTATGTTGCTATGGGGAGGCACAGGGTAGTTATGCCTCCCTTGATTTTGTTGTTGATTTGCTCCGCCGGCCAGTGTCATGTCGCGCCCGGAGTAACGCAATTGATAACCATGATTGCGGCCCGTATAATGAGGGTTGGTCAATATGTTGATTGGAGCGGCTCTGCCAAGGGCCGCGCAATTTCGATTAATCACAGACTGGCCGAAGGGAGTGGACCCGCACGCTCGGCTGGAGGATGACGGATATGGCGATAGCAGACATTTTAACCGGCACTTTTACCGTGAAGGCTGGACACGCCCAGATGCTCAAGGGCGGCGTCATCATGGACGTGGTCACCCCAGAGCAGGCTGAAATTGCCGCTGAAGCCGGCGCCGTGGCGGTTATGGCTCTTGAGCGGGTGCCAGCGGACATCCGTGCCGACGGCGGCGTGGCTCGCATGACCGACCCGGCAATCATCACCCGCATTATGGACGCGGTCACCATCCCGGTTATGGCGAAAGTCCGTATCGGCCACTTTGTCGAGGCCCAGATTCTGGAAGCTCTTGGCGTTGACTACATTGACGAATCAGAAGTCCTGACGCCGGCCGACGAGACCCATCACGTCTGGAAGCATGACTTCAAGGTGCCTTTCGTCTGCGGCTGCCGCGACTTGGGCGAGGCCCTGCGCCGTATATCCGAGGGCGCGGCCATGATCCGCACCAAGGGCGAGGCCGGAACTGGCGACGTGGTGGAGGCTGTGCGCCACATGAGGGCAGTCCAGGATGCCATCCGCAAGCTCCAGACCATGCCCGACGACGAGCTGGTGGTGGAAGCCCGCGACCTGCGCGTCTCCCTCGACCTTTTGCAGCAGACCCGTGAGCAGGGTCGCCTGCCGGTGGTCAACTTCGCCGCCGGAGGTGTCGCCACCCCCGCCGACGCCGCGCTGATGATGCAGTTGGGCGCCGATGGCGTGTTCGTCGGCTCCGGCATCTTCAAGTCCGGCGACCCGGCCAGCCGCGCCTATGCCATCGTGCAGGCGGTCACTCACTACAATGACCCGCAGATACTGGCCGAGGTTTCCAAAGACCTGGGCGAGCCGATGGTAGGCCGCAACGTCCGCGAAATCCCCGAAGGCGAACTGCTGGCCCCGCGGAGCGTTTAGGAACCTCACTTCGACAAGTATGGCACTGGGTGAGTCTTTCCGTAGACTCACCTCACCAAAAGAGGGCCGGTTAGCATAAAGCATTGGAAATAGGCGTATTAGCGGTACAGGGCGACTTCGCGGAGCATATCGCTATTCTCCGCAAGATTGGCGTTGACACCCGCGAAGTTCGGTTGCCGGAGCAGTTGGAGACTCTGGACGGCCTGATTATTCCCGGCGGCGAAAGCACTACGCTCAGCCGCCTGATGTCCATTTACCACCTGCGCGAGCCTGTCGCGCAAATGGCGGCTGAGGGCCGTCCCGTCTGGGGCACCTGTGCTGGCATGATAATGCTGGCCAACGAAATCACCGAGCAGGATCCCGTGCCTCTCGCCCTTATGGACATCGGTGTCCAGCGCAACGCCTTCGGTCGCCAGGTGGACAGCTTCGAGCAGCCGTTGCAAATCGCCCCGCTGGACTCCGAACCCTACCACTGCATCTTCATTCGCGCCCCGGTGGTCATCCGTGTCGGCCCCCCGGTGGATGTTCTTGCCAGCCTTGATGACGGGCGGCCCGTGGCGGTGCAGCAGGGCAACCTGCTGGCTACGTCCTTCCACCCCGAACTCACCCGCGATGCCCGAGTTCATCAGTATTTTGTAGGTCTTGCCAAAGGAAATTCCCCGGCGTCATCTTTACAATGATAGCTGTGGGAGCTTTTCGCGTTGTGGTTCCCCCAAATAGCCCTTATTCGTCCCTGCCGGAGGAATGATATTGGCGACGGTGCATGACGCAGTGCGGGAAGAGTTGGAGCTGGTGCTGGACGTGCTGCCGGAGCGGGTTTCCGCGGCGCTGCGGCAGCGGGAAGACCTGGAAGAGCTGTTGGAAGTGGTGCTGGACCTGGGCCGGGAGCCGGAAGCCCGCTTCGTCAGCGGCGACGCTCCCCTCAGCACCCAGGAGGTGGACGCCGACGACTTGCAGAGCGTCATAGGGCGCCTGGGCGAGTTCGGCGACGACAACCGGGCTGGCATCGAGCGCACCCTGCATCGCATCTCGGCCATCCGCAACCGCCGGGGGCGGGTCATCGGGCTGACCTGCCGCATCGGGCGGGCCGTCTTCGGCACCATCAAGATGATTGAAGACCTGGCCTTCTCCGGCAAGAACATTCTGCTTCTGGGGCGCCCGGGCGTCGGCAAGACCACCATGCTCCGCGAGACCGCCAGAGTGCTGTCGGTGGAGGCCCAAAAGCGGGTCGTCATCGTTGACACCTCCAACGAAATCGCTGGCGATGGCGATGTGCCCCATCCCGCCATCGGGCGGGCGCGGCGGATGCAGGTTCCCACTCCGTCACAGCAGCACGGCGTCATGATTGAAGCCGTAGAAAACCATATGCCGGAGACCATCGTCATTGACGAAATGGGGGCGGAACAGGAAGCCGCCGCCGCCCGCACTATCGCCGAGCGAGGCGTGCAGCTCATCGCCACGGCCCACGGCAACACGCTGGACAACCTGATTATGAACCCCACGCTGTCGGACTTGGTGGGGGGAATCCAGACCGTCACGTTGGGCGACCAGGAAGCGCGTTATCGCGGCACCCAGAAGACGGTGCTGGAACGCAAGGCCCCGCCCACTTTCGACGTAGTGGTGGAGATACAGAGCTGGGAACGCCTGGCGGTTCACGACGACGTAGCCCACGTGGTTGACCAGTGGCTGCGCGGCTACCCCATCGTCCCCGAAGTCCGCTGGCTGGACGAAAACGGCGTGGTGCAGCGGGCAGAGGAAGAGTACCGCGCCAACGAAGACGCCCCGCCGCCCTTTGCCATGAACGGGTCGAGAGGGCAGCGGGAGGGCCGCCGTTCCGACAGGGATTCCAGCCATGAACGGCGGCGAGACTATGACCGGGAGCCGGGCCGCGCCGTTCCTTCTCCCCGGCCCATGGGCGAAATGTCCGAGGAAGAGGCGGCGATGGCGTCGGAGGTGCGCGTATTCCTCTTCGGCGTGGGCCGCGACAAGCTGGAAGCCGCCATGGTAGAGTCGGGGACGCCGGTGCAAATCGTCAACGAACTGCGCCGCGCCGACCTGGTGCTGACCACCAAGACTCACTACCGCCGCGGCTCGCAGCTTGTGCGTATCGCCGAGGCCAACGGCAAGCCGGTATACGTGCTGCGCAAGAACTCCCTGCCCCAGTTGCAGGACTTCCTCCGCACCGTGGTGGCCCAGCGAAACCCCAACGGCCAATTCCGGGGCGGACGCGCCCCGGCCGCCGAACCGCAGGAGGCCCCCAACATCGAGCGGGCCATGCAGGAGGCCGAGGAAGCGGCCAACCGCGTGCTGAGCGGGGAAGAGATGACGGTCAAGCTGTCGCCCCAGCGCTCCCACATCCGCCGCCTCCAGCATATGCTGGGCCAACGCTACAACGTAGCCTCCACCAGCCAGGGCCGCGAACCCGACCGGGCGGTGATGTTCTACCGGGTGTGAGCGCCGTCGATAGCGTTCCAATTTAGGTGGTTTTGCGGTTTCCGATCCGTCATTCCCGCGAAAGCGGGAATCCAAACCCCTGTCGTCAACCGATTAGACCACCTAAAACGGAACCCCGCCGCGCCTTCTGCCTCACTTGCGCCGCAACGAGCGGGACGCTAAACTGAGGGCATCCTGAACCCCCGGAGGAAAACATGGAAGGCAAAGTCCAAATCGAGATTACCTACTGCGTCAGTTGACAGCATCTCGGAACTGCCACGTGGATGGCAAACGAGTTTTTCCGGCATTTCGGCCCGGATGCAGCAGTAGCAATCTCCCCTCGCGGCCAGAGCATCATGGAGGTGTTCGTGGACGGCGAGCGCATCTTCGATAAGAAGGGCGAAGGCAACATCTTCCCCGACCTGGGCCGCGTCCGCAAAATGCTGGCTCACGTCCGCGAGAGAATCGCCGAGGCGGACCTGGTAGCCGCCGACGACGATTAGCGGACCGACAGACGGCTCGCACAATTGGCCTGACAGAATGGTTAAGCCCCTCCACTGAACGGAGGGGCTTTCGCTTTGACTAGAGCAGGGCCGGGGTCTCAACGGCAGGCGGGTCTGAGGTCAACCGGGGCAGCAGCGGCAGAACGATGTCCCATACCTGTTCGGCCAGTTCCTCTTCCGGCAGCCGGGCGTCTAGAGTGTGCCAGCTAGGATTGTCTTTCGCCAAATCCAGGTAGCCCCGACGCACCCGGTTGTGGAAGGCCAGGGGCTGGTCTTCAAAACGGCGGTGTCCTTCAACGTCAGCTCGGCCCACGTCGGCTGAATCGTCGGGCGACAGGGCCATCTGGAGCTGCGGCTTGCCGACGCGATGCAGGCCCTCTTCGGGGTCAATGTCCAGCAGGAAGGTGATGTCGGGGTTCAGACCGCCGGTGGCGTAATCGTTGAGGTAGTCAATGACGCGACGCTCAATGCCCCGCCCGCGGCCCTGATAGGCGACGGTGGAGCCTGCAAAGCGGTCCGCGATGACTGTCGTTCCCTGTCCCAAACTGGGCCGAATCTGGTCGGCCACCAACTGCGCCCGCGCCGCAGCGAACAGCAGCAGTTCAGATTCCGGCGTCAAGGGCCGCCCGCTTTTCAGATAGTCGCGCAGATGCAGGCCGAGGGGAGTAGTCCCAGGCTCCCGCACCAGTAGCGCTACCCCCCGAGCTTCCGAGAGCCGTCGGTATAGCCGCTCCGCCTGCGTACTCTTGCCTGCCCCTTCGCCGCCCTCGAAAACAATGAACATTCCATCAGCCACAACCGCCTCCGCCAAACCGCCCGCCGCCGACAGGGTGAATTATGCGCTAATGATAGCATTAGGCTACATAACAATCACGGTGTTTCCCGGCGGGTTAGAGAGAGTCCTGCGCATTAGTAGTCGCGGACTACCCTCCCCGCAACGGCGCGATGACTTCCCCACCGAAGCGGCGGATGATGGTTTCCGGCGAGGGGCCGATGGCGGTTATCAGCAGTGCGTCCACCCCTGAGTCGAAGACGGCGCGGGCCTTGGCGCGGCATTCTTCGGGCGTTCCGGCCACGGCGAAACGGTCGGCGAAGTAGTCGGTGAGGCCCAGCTCGTCGGTCAGCGTGGCGTTGCGGGTATGGCCCACCTGCTCGTGCTCGGCGGCCTCGTACTCGCGGTGCAGGATGGATACAAGCTCGCGCAGTTCCTCCGGCACGTTCTTGCCCTCCAGGGTGAAGCGGAAGGCGTGATGGCCGGAAGCGGCCAGCGCCATCTTGATTTCCCCGATGGCATCGTCGCGGTTGTCGGCGATGTTGCACTTGGCGAAGGCCCAGACGCCGGTGGCGCCCTCCTCGCGTCCGGCGGCGCGCTCCCCCTCGCGGATGCGGGCTACCGTGTCGGCCAGCACCTCCGTAGTCAGGCCGGTGTGGATGATGGCGGCGTCAGCGACGGCCCCGGCCATGGCCAGGGTGCGCGGCCCCTCGGTGGACATGGCGACGGGTATGCCTGTACTGAGCGCAGTCGAAGTGCCTGTGCTGAGCGGAGCCGAAGCAGCCCAGCGCACGTGGGCCCGGTCGCCCCGGTACTCGCTGGTCTCCCCGGCCAGCATCTCGCGGACGGTCTGGATGTAGTGATGCAGCTCCGCCAGCCGCGCAGGACGCAGTCCCAGGTTCAGCACCGCACTGTCGCCGCTGCCGAGGCCCAGGAAAGCCCGACCACCGGAAAGCTCGTTAATCGAGGCTATGGCGGAGGCGGCAACCGCCGGGTGACGAGTGAGCGGATTGCTGACCGTAGGCCCAAGCATGACCCGCTCGGTGGACGCGGCCACAACGCCGAGGGTCACGTACAGCTCGCGGGCCAAAGACTGGGAGTCGGCGATGCCCACATAGTCGAAGCCCATTTCCTCTGCCAGCCTCGCCCCGCTGGCAACATCCGCGAGATTATTGGGGAACATGGTGACGCCGAATTTCATTGTGGACGGCCTCCTGGGGCAAGTGGAACAGTGATTCTGTATCGCGCCGAATTCAACAGACGGATGCTATTGTAGTCATTCGGGTCATCAAATCCGAAGTGCCAGAGATGGTATTCGTCGCTGATACGCTGGAAAAAGAGGGTTGAGACAGATTTTGCGGTGTGCTGTTGCCAGTGGCGAAAGGGGTAGTAGAGCTGTCTGATGATGGTATTGCTGGCCTTGCCGCTCTTGGTTTCAACCAGCACTACTTGTTCCGCGCCTTCGTAGCCTCGGTCAACTTCAGTCTGCACCCCCTCGATGTCAATCTGAAATCCTCCAGCTGAGAGACTAAAGGCCGACGTGTATTTCCTCCCTCGTATGGTGAGCACAAGAGAATCGTCATTGACGAAGTGCCGGACCAAGCTCAATGCGTAAGCGCGATCCAAGTATTGCATCTCCGAATTGCCTATCTGCGATGGTTCCATCCCGAAGGGAAAATCACTGCGATATTCCAGCAAAGGCGACTCAATGGGCGGAACATCTAAGTATCCTTCGCCTTTGACAATAGCATAGTGCTTATTTCTTACAGGTAAAATGAAAAGTCCTCGCTCGCGGACGACTTGCGGACGACTTTCCCGGCTGTCTTGCTTGCACAATATCCGCACTTCCTTTTGGCTTGTTCGTTGAAAGTGCTGACAGGCATCCTTAATCTGCTCTGCCGAAATCTCAAACGGCCCGGCATCGAAATCGTGCTCATGGATGCTGTATCGCTCAAAGATGGCGTCCCAACCCGCAGTTTTATTTGACTGAGTGGATGTCGCGAACGTCATCAGTGTCTCCATTGGGACCATATCAGTCAGATGGGCGCGTGAAACCGCATCGCGCTACTCAATCGTTATTCCATCCAAGTCTTCATCTATTTCCTCGCCGCAACTGTTGCAGTATAGCTCCATTACTCCGGTGTCGGTTAATTCTGTACGCAAGAATACGATTTTGTCATCTTCGGCGCGAAACACAGGGTAAGTGTCAAAATCGCCCCTTACCTCGTCGCTTCCGCATTCCTTGCAGGCAAACCTCGGGCTGGTTGCAGTGTTTTCGGAGGTCATTTCACCACCTGCCTCGGGTGTACTTTTCTTCCAGTTCACCGATACTGACGAATTTTACGCGCCCGCGAATTTCGTGGAGCGTGTCCATTCTGATTCGGTCCTCAAAATGGGCTTTGCGATGCGCTGGCGCAACGATCCTGAGCTGGGTATGGAAATCCCGCAGTTCGTTGAACTTAGTCAGCGAGTTCAGCATATCGGTGGACAATTCGACCTCGAACATCGCTGCTGGCATTTCACGCCGGTTGAACCAGATGACGTCGACCGTCCTTGCCCGCCGAATAAATTCTGAGTAGCCAAAGCTGGGCAGCTTGGTTATGGCGCAGACGTCACTGAGTTTTTGGTTGCCGAAAGCGCGATTACTGTCTTGAGAAGGTACGTAGGTTTTGTAATTTCGCGCGTTGCCGATTTCGAGCAACAAGCCCTGATAGTACCAGTGATTGCGCTTTTCCACGCGAGGCGGAACGTCTCCTTCCTCCGGCAAGTCGTAGTCTTTTTCCAGGGTTGCCGCGAGCTCTTGCAAGCAGTACAGGCCGGGCTTGAGAACGTGGATATGGCCGGGCGTATTGCGCACGATTCGGCGTATGGTAGCCTCGGGGGTTCTGGTTGCCCATGCGGATGGGTTGTGTCAACGGGCGGACTCACATTCAGCGTTAGAATCGGTCATCCCACCCGTCCACATCGCATTGGCGCCAACCCGGTGTCAATGGTAGCGCACCCGCGGCCAAGGCCTTTGCAAAGTCTTTGAGAATCCGTTGGTGGTGAGCCTGTCGAACCATCACCGGATTCTAGACGCCCGCCCTTCGACAAGCTCAGGACTAACGGTCTCGTTTCCCAAAGAACTTTGCAAAGACCCTGACCCGCGGCCCGAAGGTCTTGATATAGCCCTCGTAGTTGCGGCGTGCTTCGACTGTGCTGTGGGGGGTGTTCAGGCGGCCGGGATGTCGGTGAGTTCGAAATCGCGGACGTTGAAGAGGAGCGGTTCTCGTGTAGCTTTGGCTAGGGCGAAGGCGAAGCAGTCGCCGAAGTTCAGTCCTGCGGGGTGGTTGTCCTTGCCGAATCTCCGCCAGGCCTCGCGTGCTATCTGCGCTTGTTCAGGAGTGACCGGCTCCAGTTCGACTTGGGCCCTTCTCAGGAAGGCGTCAAGTTGGTGGGAGGCTGCGGGACCGGAGCGGCTTTCGAGGACTATTGTGGTTTCCAGGAGTGTGGCGGTGGATATGCGGCTGGATGAAGCCGCTGCGATGGTATTTATGAAGTGGTCTGCTTTGGCCTCTTCGAACAGTATGGCGAGGATGGCTGAGGTGTCGATGATCACTTGGGTAGTCCCCACTCGTCGTAGAGGAAATCGCCGTGTTCTATTGCGGACGGCCCATCGCGGAGGGTAGCGGCGCACCGGTGGGCTATGGCCTTCAGGTCCTGTACCAGGGTCTCCGCGTCGCGCTCTTTTTTCTCCCGTTCCAGACGCTCCCTGAGAGCCACGGTGATGGCGCCGGTCATTGTCTCGCCGGTGAGCTGCGCCAGTTCACTGGCCAGCCGGCAGGTCTCCTCGTTCTTGATGTTGAGACTCACGTTGGCCCCCTATCCGTGGGTAGATTGTCTGATTTTGATTCTACCATCTCAGGGCTGCCGGGTTCCGGCGGATAGCAGAGGCGTCAATGTCACTGGTAGCGCACGCGGGGGCCGACGGTCTTCATGTAGCCCTCGTAGTTGCGGCGGGTTTCGGAAATGGAGTCGCCGCCGAACTTTTCCATGAAGGCTTCGGCCAGCACCAGGGCCACCATCGCCTCGCCGACCACGCAGGCCGGGGGGGCCTGGCAGATGTCGGAGCGCTCGTAGTGGGCCTGCACCTCGTCGCCGGTGTCCAGGTCCACCGACGGGAGGGGACTCATCAGCGTGGCGATGGGCTTGATGGCGAACTGGGCCGTCAGCGGCATCCCGTTGGTCATGCCGCCCTCGGTGCCGCCCAGGTTGTTGGTGCTGCGCTGCCAGGGACGGTCGGAGTCGGTCACCGGCTCGATGACGTCCTGCACCTCCGAGCCGCGTTGGTGGACGATGTCCCAGCCGGGGCCGATGGACACGGCCTTGACGGCGTTGATGGACATTAGGGCCTGCGACACCCGCCCGTCTATCTTCCTGTCCCAAGACACGTGGGAACCGAGGCCGATAGGCACGTTCTCGGCCAGCACCTCGACGATGCCGCCCACGGTGTCGCCGGCGTCGCGGGCGGCGTCAATCTCGGCGGTCATGCGCTCGGCGGCGGCGGGGTCGGCGCAGCGCACCGGCGAGTCTTCCACGGCCTGCCAGTCAATCTTGGTGGGCGGCTCGGCCCGCACGTCTCCGATGGAAATGACGTGACTATGCACCGCGACGCCGAATTCCTCCAGCAGCCGCAGGGCGACGGCGCCGGCGGCGACGCGGGCGGCGGTCTCGCGGGCGCTGGCCCGCTCCAGCACATTGCGCACGTCGTTGAAGCCGTACTTCATCGCGCCGGGCAGGTCGGCGTGGCCGGGGCGCAGACGGGTCACGCGCTGGCTGCGGGGCGAGAGCGGCTCGCCCTCGATGGGGCGCACCGACATCGCTTCTTCCCAGTTGGCCCAGTCGCGGTTTTCGACGGTCATGCCGATGGGGCTGCCCAGCGTCATCCCGTGGCGCACGCCGGATATGATGTGCGCCCAGTCCTGTTCAATGAGCATACGTCCGCCGCGCCCGTACCCTTTCTGCCTGCGGGCGAGGTGGACGCCGATATAGTCCTCGTCAATGGGCAGCCCGGCAGGCACCCCCTCAACGATAATGACCAACCCCTGGCCGTGGGACTCCCCGGCAGTTACAAAGCGAACCATATTCTCCTAATCCAGCCGTCATTCCCGCCTAACCCAGCCGTCATTCCCGCGAAGGCGGGAATCCAAACCCCTAATCGGGAGCGGTATCCTAACGTCAACGGGAGTTTAGATTCCCGCCCCCGCCTGCGCGGGGGTGACGTTCCTTCGCGGGAATGACGGAGAAATGTCAACGGAACCTAAAATCCCCTCTCCCCCCGGGAGAGGGCTAGGGTGAGGGCGTCCCCCGGCAGCCGTCAGCTTCTCGCCCGCATGGCGGCGGTGGCGGCCTCCAGCATCACCGGCACCGGAGCGGGCTGGCCGGTCCACATCTCGAAGGAGGCCGCGCCCTGGTAGACCAGCATCTGGATGCCGCCCAGGGTGGCGGCTCCGGCGCGGGCCGCCTCGCGCAGCAGCGGCGTTTCCAGCGGATTATACACCAGGTCGTTGACCAGGACCGTGGAAGGGATGTCGGATGCAATCAGCGGGGCGCCCGTTTCGTCGGGGCCGTGGACCATGCCCATGGAGGTGCAGTTGACGATGAGGGCTACATCGCCCGCGGCGCTGGCGGCATCCGACAGCGCCAATGCCTGAGAGGCTACGCCGCTGTCAATGGCGATGCTCGCCAGCCTCTCCGCCCGTTCCAGGGTGCGGTTGGCGATGACCAGCCGGTCGGCCCCGGCCCGCGCCAAAGCGTACACCACGCCCCGCGCCGAGCCTCCGGCGCCCAGCACCAGCACGTCCCGGCCCTGCGGCTCGAACCCCGCGCCCTCGCGCAGCGCCCGCAGGAAGCCTATGCCGTCGGTGTTGTGGCCGGTCAGCCGTCCGTCCCGGTTAACGATTGTGTTGACCGCCCCGGCGGTGGAGGCCCAGTCGTCCACCTCGTCGAGGAACGGGATAACCGTCTCCTTGTGCGGAACGGTTACGTTGATGCCCAGAGTGCCTGGAGCGCGTAGGCCGTTGACGAAATCGCCTACCCCGTCGGGCGCAACGTCCCACGGTTCGTAGGCGCCGTCGAACCCGATGGCGTCCAGCGCCGCCTGCTGGAACAGGGGCGATATGGAGTGGCCGATGGGGTGGCCGATTATGCCAAGTCGCTGTGGCATTTCTTTCCTCTGCCAAGAACAGGTGGCAGGGTGAACTATCGCCCCAACTGCCCCAGGATTTCGTCGAGGCGCTGCTTGCGGTCGCGGAGTTCGGACAGGCGGGCCTCTTCGGTTTCCACCACGTCGGGGCGGGCCTTTTCGCGGAAGTTGGGGTTGGACACCAGCTTCTCCACCCGCTCCAGGTTGCGGGCGCAGTCGGCCAGCTCGGAGCGCAGGCGCTCGCCCTCGGCGTCCAGGTCCACCACGCCCTCCAGCGGCAGCCGCACCACCAGCGGGCTGACCACCAGCGTCACGCCCGCGCCGCCGCTCCGGTCGTCCTGAGCCTGTCGAAGGGCGCCGCCCTCGACTATTCGCAGCGGCTCGACGCGGGACATAGCGCGGATGACGTCGGCCTCGTCCTCGATGGCGGCCCGCTGCCCGTTGGCCTCCACCAGTGCTTCCAGGTGCTGCGCGGCCGGGATGCGCAGTTGGGCGCGGGTGTTGCGGACGGCCCGCACCGCCTGTTGCACCAGCGCGATTTCCTCCTCGGCGTCCGGGTCAATGCGCTCGCCGGATGCTGGGTACGGGGCAATCATTATGGACTCCGCTTTGTCCTCGCCTTCCGCGGGCAGTCGGGCCATCAGCGCCTGCCAGACCTCTTCGGTAATGAAGGGCATGAAAGGATGCAGCAGGCGCAGGATGCGTTCGAGGACGTGGGCCAGTGTGGGAAGCGGCGACGGTTCGCTGCCGTTGCGGACTCGAATCTTCGCCATCTCGATGTACCAGTCGCAGTAGTCGTTCCAGATGAACTCGTGGAGCCGCTGCTGCGCGTCGCCCAGCTCGAAGCTCTCCAACGCCCGGTTCACCTCGGCTGTTACCCGGTCGAGGCGGCTGACAATCCAGCGGTCTTCGCGGTGCTGCGGGGTGACGTTGCTCCAACCCTCCAGCCCTGGGTTCCCGCTTTCGCGGGAATGACTGTCAAGGGCGGACATGACGAACCGGGAGGCGTTCCATATTTTGTTGGCGTAGTTGCGCCCCGCCTCCAGGCGATTCTCGGTGAAGCGCAGGTCGTTGCCCGGCGCGGTTCCGGTGGTGAGGGCGAAGCGCAGGGCGTCGGTGCCGTACTTTTCCACCAGGTCCAGCGGGTCCATGGTGTTGCCCCGGGTCTTGCTCATCTTGGCGCCGGAGCCGTCGCGGATGAGGCCGTGCAGGTAGACGGTGTTGAACGGGGCTTTCCCAGTGTTCTCGATGCCCAGCATTATCATGCGGGCGACCCAGAAGAACAGGATGTCGTAGCCCGTTTCCATCACCGTTGTCGGGTAGAAATAATCGAAGTCGGGATTATCTTCCGGCCACCCAAGAGTAGAGTGAGGCCACAGGCCGGAACTAAACCAGGTGTCCAGCACGTCCGGGTCTTGGCGAATATCCGCCGAGCCGCAGGCTTCGCAGGCGTCGGGGTCGTCCATGGCGACGGTCAGGCGCCCGCAGGGGCCGCAGTACCAGACGGGGATGCGGTGTCCCCACCACAGTTGACGGCTGATGCACCAGTCGCGGATGTTTTCCAGCCAGTTGAGGTAGACGCGGGTGAACCGCTCCGGGACAATACGGATGTCGCCCTCGGTCACGGCGCGGTAGGCCTTGCCCGCGATGCTGTCAGGCTGCTCGTGGCTGCCCACATTGACGAACCACTGCATACTGATGAGCGGCTCGACCACCGTGGCGCAGCGCTGGCAGTGTCCGACGGAGTGGCGGTGCGGCTCCACCTTCTCCAGCACGCCCAGCGATTCCAGTTCCTCCACCACGCGGCGGCGGGCCTCGAATCGCTCCACGCCGGCGTATTTGCCGGCTACCCCGGTCATGCTGCCGTCTTCGCCGATGACGTTGGGGGCGTCCAGCCGGTGGCGCTGGCCCACCTCGAAGTCCACCGGGTCGTGGGCCGGCGTGACCTTCAGCGCGCCGGTGCCGAACTCCGGGTCGATGGCCTCGTCGCCCACCACCGGGATGACGCGGCCCATGATGGGCAGGACGACGTTGCGGCCCCGGATGCCGTCGTAGCGGGGGTCTTCAGGATGCACCGCGACGCCGGTGTCGCCCAGCATCGACTCAGGACGGGTGGTGGCCACGGTGACGTACTTTTGGGGGTCATCCTCCAGAGGATAGCGGATGTGATAGAGATGGCCGTCCAAATCCTGATAGTCCACTTCCAGGTCGGAAAGGGCGGTGGCGCAGCGGACGCAACGGTTGATGATGCGCTCGTGGCGGTAGATGAGTCCCTTTTCGTACAGGCTGACGAAGGTGGTGCGGACGGCATGGCTGGGGCCCGGCTCCAACGTGAACTTGTGGCGCTCCCAGTCGGCGGAGATGCCCAGCCGCCGAGACTGCTCGTGAATGATGCCGCCGGACTTCTCGACGTGCTCCCACACGCGCTCGACGAAGGCGTCGCGGCCCACCTCGTGGCGGCTGGTTCCCTCGTCCAGCAACTGGCGCTCCACGACCCACTGCGTCGCAATGCCAGCGTGGTCGGTGCCGGGCAGCCACAGCGTCGGCGTTCCGGTCATGCGCCGGTAGCGGATGAGGGCGTCCTCCAGCGCCTTCTCCAGCGCGTGGCCCAAGTGCAGTTCGCCGGTGACGTTGGGCGGCGGCATGATGATGGTGTAGGGCTGCTGGCCCGGCTTGGGCGCGGCATGGAAATAGCCCTTGTCCATCCAGTCCTGATATATACGCCGCTCTACTGCGGAGGGGTCATAAGCGCGTGACATCTGGCCGGAAGTCATCGGTAATCACAAACTCCGGGGCCGGCAATTCCGGCGGCAGATAGGGGAGGCCCTGCAACACCCCAAGGACAGACAACGAAAAACGACACGTAGCGATTGAGGCAAATATAACACCGGGAAGCGTGGGGCGTCTATTGAGGAAGGGTGAATGCTGCCGCGGATTCCTGTAGCGCGGCCAGACGGCGGATAGCCAGGCGGGTGTCGGATGCGACCCGGGCCGGGTCCCAGTAGTTCACCCGGCGCTTGTGGAGCCAGTAGGTGAATTCCTTGAGGTCGGTGAGGGAGAGGCTGCGTCGCCGAGCGAGTCCGGCGGAACGGCGAAATTCGTCCAGGAGGTTGGAGCGGGAGTCGTTGTACAGATGGCGGAAGGCGTCTTCCACCAGTTCCTCGCTGTCGGTATAGCCGCGGGCTATGTGGCGCTTGCGTATGCTCTCTTCGGCGGCCAGTTGCAGTGCTTCTTCCAGCACTATGCCGTAATGGTAGTTCAGGTAGCCCTGGTGCTTGCTGGCGCCCAGCAAAGAGCGTAACTCGTCGCTTTCGATGGGTTCAGGCAGGATTCCGTGGAAGAGCAGCAACTCCGCCTCTTCCCACGGTATGGCGTCGCCGGCCTCGGCGCAAAGGCGCTCGGCCAGCAGCAGCCAGTCGAAAGCCTCGCGCCCCACGATGTACTTGTAGCGCCGTCCCCTCCACGTTTCCTCTGGTAGCGTCCAGCGTCCCATCGCTTCCAGCAGCGCCCGGTGCCAGGGAGCCCCAGCCGCCAGTTGCTCGCGGAAATATGCGGCGGTGTCCGGCACAGTCTGCCGGGAGCCGGGTTCGTCCGCACGAGGAGGGATGACGGCAACGCCGCCACCGGGGGGAAATTCGCCGGAGTTGGCGGGCGGCATCAGGAGTTTCCGGCGGCAGCGTCGAATACTCGGAGACGGTCTGGCTTGGGGGTCTGTATGAAGCGTAGAAAGTCACCCGACGGCAGGGCGTTCAGTATGTGCCGCGGCTCGCACCAGGCCCGGCGGGCCACGGCGACGCCGAACCGTCCGCCGGACAACTCGGAGTGGTGGTGCGAGTCGGTGTTGATGACCAGTGGCACGCCCAGCTCCCGGGCGCGGTAGGCGTGGGTGTCCCGCAGGTCGAGGCGGGCCGGTGATGCGTTGATTTCCAGGGCCGTGCCGGTGTCCCGCGCCGCCTGCAACACCGCTTCCAGGTCGAAGTCCGAGGGCGGGCGCTGCCCCAGCAGCCGCGTGGACAAGTGGCCGATGATGGTCACCGAAGGGTGTTCCATGGCCGAGATGATGCGCCGGGTCATGGTGTCGCGGTCCTGCGACATGGCGTTGTGCACCGACGCCACCACCACGTCCAGCTCCGCCAGCACGTCGTCGGGAAAGTCCATGCGCCCGTCGGCGCGGATGTCCACCTCGGAACCGGCCAGGATGCGGATTTCGTACCTGTCTTGCAGTTGGCGCAGCACTTCCCGCTGTGCCGCCAGCCGCTCCGGGGTGAGGCCGTTGGCGACGCCCAGGCCCTGTGAGTGGTCGGTGAGGGCCATATACTCGTAGCCCAAGGAGGCTGCCGTCGCCACCATCGTCTCGATAGGGTCGCTGCCGTCGCTCCATTCGCTGTGGACGTGCAGGTCGCCGCGCAGGTGGCGGGTTTCCACCAGTTGAGGCAGACGATTTTGCTGCGCTGCATCCAGCTCCCACATCCCGGCCCGCAGCTCCGGGGGTATCCACGGCAGGCCCAGCCGGGCGTAGAAGGCCGTCTCGTCGGCGAAGTATTCCACCTCCCCGGACTCGATGTTGGTGATTCCGTATTCGTTCAGGGACAGCCCCATCCGGTTGGCGAAGTCGCGCAGGCGGATGTTGTGCTGCTGGCTGCCGGTGAAGTATTGCAACATCGCCCCGATGGAGTCAGACTCGCCGGTGCGCAGGTCAATCTGCAAACCAGGCTCGACAATGACGCTGGTTTTGCGGGGCCCATTGACTAGCACTTCTCGCACTTGGGGGAGACTGGCCAGGCAGCGGCCCAGCTCCTCGGGCCGCGGCGTGACCGCCACCAAGTCAACGTCGCCGATGGTTTCCTCCCACCGGCGCAGGCTGCCCGCCGGTGTCAGCAGGGCAATTTCGGGGTCGCTGTCGCGCAGGGCGGCCATGACCGACTCGGCGGCAGGCAGCGCCTCGCCGATGGGGGTGCGCCCGCCCATGCTGCGGGTGGCCTGGATGTGGCGCAGGATGCTGTCGGCGACCCGCTTGCCCATCCGGGGCAATGTGGCGAGACGCCCGTCGGCGGCAGCCTGCTCCACGCCCTCGACCGTGCTGATGCCCAGTTCGGTGCCGATGAGCATGGCGGTCTTCGGGCCGATGCCGGGGATTGCCAGCAGGTCCAGCGCGCCCTCCGGCACTTCGGCCTTCGTTCGCTCGTAGGTCTGCACCTGGCCGGTGGTCACCAGCTCGTGAATCTTGTCGCTGATGGCCTTGCCGATGCCCGGTATGCCAGTCAGCTTCTGACCGTCCTGGACGGCCTGGGCCAGCGGGAAGGTGAGCTGGTGGATGGTCTCCGCCGCCCGCCGGTAGGCGCGAATCTTGAAAACCGAGTCGCCCTTAATTTCCAGGAGGGCGCCCAGGTTCTCGAACAGTTCGGCGATTTCGTCGTTGGTGGGTTGCATATCCTGACGATTCCAGCTCTCCCTTTGGGTGAGGGCCTATCCTCAACCAACTATAAAGCGTCGCCCCGTCGTTGTCGAACAGGCAGCAGAGCCTCTCCGGCGAGTGATAGCATTCCAATTTAGGTGGTTTGCCAGCTTACGATCCGTCATTCCCGCGAAGGCGGGAATCCAAACCCCCGGATGGAGCCTGCCCCCGTGAAGACGGGGGCCTGTTGATTGCGCCACCTAATTCGGAACGCCGCCCCGGCGAGTTGCCGCCTTGACAGCCGCCGCGACGGATTCGATAATAGAAACTCAAGCCGAGGTAGCTCAGGTGGTAGAGCACGGCACTGAAAATGCCGGTGTCGACAGTTCGAGTCTGTCCCTCGGCACCACCCCCTTATTCTTGTCCCCCACGGCTTTTGCATTAGTCTCGTTTGCTTTGCCGAACCCTTACTTCCTCACCGTTTTGCTGAACAAATTCATAGTACCCTAATCAGGGTATCTGACCATAAAGGCAAGGAACGGTGAGAATCTCTGGGGAATTATATCGTTGATTACCCAAAGGTCCCGGACTACCTGTTAGCCGGAGCCTTTCGGCAGTGCTCGTATCAGATAAGGTTATTCTGTGGACATTGAAGTATGAGAACAGGGGCTGACTACAAGGAGAGTCTGCGCGATGGGCGCAACGTTTGGGTGATGGGCGAAGGCGCTGTGGCGGACGTCACGACACACCCCTCGACCTCGGCCATGGTGGACGAGTACGTTGCGTGGTATGACCGCCACTTCGACCCCGACTGGCAGGATATGCTGCTGACCCAGGCCGATGGAAACGGCCACCGGCGCCCTCTCGCCCTCACCCCGCCTAAGACCTCCGAGGATCTGCGGCGACTGGGGAAGGAAATTTCCGCGGTGCATTTCGTGACCGGCGGAAACATGACTCACACCCCGGGCTATGGCGCATTGATTGCCCTGGGGATGCTGAATTCTCTGAAGCGGCTGAACAACCCCTCAGAGGAGATTGAGGCGGCTGAGGCGTATCTGGAGTCTCTGTCTGACAGCGGCAGGTTTCTCACCTTCGCCGGGGGCGGGCCGCTTATCGGGACACGGCTCCGTGAAGCTGAGAGCGAGCGCGTGGCGATGCGCCTGGTCAGCGAAACCGCAGAGGGTATCGTGGTGAGCGGCAAGATTCAGATGCACACCAGCACCCCTTTCGCGGAGGACCTGCTGATAACCAGCAGGGATGAGATGCCGCCGGGCAGCGGGAGGCATCTGTGGTTCATCGTGCCGGTGAACTCCCCCGGCCTTCAGGTGGTGTCGCGTCGAATCGCCGCCAAGCACCCTAACCGATTCATGTCGCCCTTGAGCAGCCGGTTTGACGAGCTGGACTCCATGGTCTGGATGGAGGACGTCTTCGTCCCTCGCTCCCGCGTTTTCACCGGGGAACCCCTGAACCGGAACCGGCGCCATTCGCTGGTATGCTGGCTGCTCTGGCATCACAGCTACGGCTGGCTGGCCAAGTCGGAACTGACCCTGGCTCTCGCCCTTGCCCTGGCTGAAGTAATGGGCCTGAAGGAAAATCCTCAAACCATCGAGCAACTGGTCGAGCTTACGGTAAACGTCCAGACCACCCGCACCTGCTTGACGGCGGCGGAACTGGACCCGGAAACGACGGCCAGCGGACACGCCCTGCCCAACCAGCTTCACGTGGCCGCGTCAGGAATCAACACCCTCAAGGTTCGCCAGCGGATGGGCGAAATCCTGCGCGGCCTGCCCGGTTCATCGCTGGTCAACGCCCCGGCCGACACCGACTTCGCTGACCCGAAGATGGCCGCCGAGCTGGAAGACGCCTTCGGCGGTGGCGGCTACACCGCGCTGCAACGGGCAGCCCTCCTACAGCTCGCCTGGGACCAGGTGTCGTCAGGCTTGGACGGGCGCGAAGCGGTCTTCGAGCTCCATGCCAGCGGCGGGCTGGAGTCCTGGCGCCGACAATTGGCCGTCTGGTTTGACGGCTACAACGAGCTGGCCAATGGCGTACAGGAGTTTGTCCAGGTAGACATCCCACAATTGGACCTGAGCAGCCTACAGGAAGTACCGCCAACGCCGAGTCGAATGCCTATGCCGAGAGGCTAATTCCCCGATACTAGAGGGAAATCGGAGAAAAACCAATGCGCATTGATGTCCACAGTCACCTGGTCTACTTGCCGTATCTGGAATATCTCACGGGCCGCGCTTCCCTGCCCCAGGGCGTTCTCCGGGGCGGCACCTATTTCGTGAGTTGCAGCGGCGGGTACCAGCACGCTTCGCCGTCGGCCCACGCCGATATTGACCAGAAACTGCGAGCCATGGAGGACCTGGGCATAGGCATTTCGGTGCTGAGTCACGGTATGCCGGGGCCCGAGTTGCTGGGCAGCCCGGAGGCCGATGTCTGGGCTTCCCGCATAAATGACCACCTCGCCGGGGTGATGCAGGCCCACCCCGGCAAATTCGAGGCTTGGGCCACCCTGGGTTGGCACAGCACCGAGCGCACCATCGCCGAGATAGACCGTTGCGTGAATCAGTTGGGTTTCAAGGGCGTCTATCTCTTTTCCAACATCAACCAGAAGACCGTGGACAGCAAGGAATTCTGGCCGGTCTACAGGCATATCGAGGGCTTGGGCGTGCCCATCAATATGCACCCCACAGCCCCCATCAACATGAACGCCATTGACCACCGCCCCTTGGTTCCCGGCATGGCGTTTATGTTCGATACCGCCTTGGCCACGGTGCGCATGGTGATGAGCGGCCTTTTCCAGGAATACCCGGAACTGGAGCTGATTGTCCCGCACACGGGCGGTTTCGTACCCTACATCCGTGGACGGGTAGGACGGCTCATAGACGAATGGACCTCTCCCGAAGATTGGGTAGACCTGGCCCACTCTTCCCAGTTCTATTTCGACAAGCTGTACGTCGACACCGTAGCCCACAGCCCCGCTGCCCTGGAATACTGCTACAAGATGTTCGGGGCAGACCGGCTGCTCTACGGAACCGACCACCCCTTCGGCCCTCCTAACCTGCACATATTCAACGAGATGGTGGACGGACTGGACTGCCCGGAGTCCGACCGCGAGCTCATCAACCACGGCAATGCACGACGTCTGCTGGGCCTGGATTTGTAGGTGAGCTGAACTTCAGTGAGATAGTGTATAGCTAATGTCAGGGCGCTGTTCCTGTGAACCTCGGCATCACCTCATTGGCGAATAGCTCCATGCTCTCGGTGGGGATGGGGTCCGGAAAAAGCAGGAAGAAGTAGGTAATCCCGTTTTCGACATAGCTTTTGATTTGCTCTACGCACTGTTCAGGGGCGCCCGCAATAGCCCGGGATAAGGACGCCCGGTAGTCAGCCGCGCTCATGTTGGCGTTGACCGCCCCCTGGGAAACCAGCTTGTCGAACTCTGCCTCGCTCTCGGCAATTACAACCCTGGTGTTGTGGCTAACCTCAATCTCCGAAGGGTCCCGGCCTACATTCCGGCAGTGCTCCCCAAGGACATCCAGGCTCGCTCTGTGCTCATCCAGGTCCATCTCAAAGCCCACGTTGCAGATGTCCGCATACCTGGCCACCGCCCGGAACAGGTGCCTCTCGCCGTGGCCTCCTATCAGGAACGGAGGGTGGGGCTTCTGGACGGGTCCGGGGACGTTCTTCGCCCCGGTCAGAGTGTAGTAACTCCCCTCAAAGGTCGCCTCTTCTTCCGCCCACAACCTCTTCATCATCGCAATGGCTTCCTCCAGCATCCTCACCCTCACGGACGTGGAAGGGAAATCCAGGCCCGAAGCCAGATGGTCGCCCCTGCCACCGCCGGCGCCAATTCCCACCTCCAGCCTGCCGTTGCTGATGACGTCCAGGGTGGAGGCCATCTTGGCAAAGACCGCCGGGTGACGGTAGGTATTCGCCAGCACCAGGGGCGTTAGCCTGATCCGGCTCGTCTCGGCGGCCAGGGCCGAGAGGGTGGTCCAGCACTCCAGGGCAGGAGCGTTCAGCAGGTCGTACAGGGTCGCGGAATAGTACCCCAGCCGGTCGGCATCCATCCAGATTCGCCTGAGTGACTGGTAACTGTAATCCGCCTGATGTATGCGGACACTGAACTTGACCTCTTTGTTCATAGCCTCCCCCAGCAGTCTTAACCGGCTCATCGAGCGCGGCAGCGAAAACTAGCGAAGCATGGAGCTGAACTTTTGCCGTACCTTGGCGACCTTGGGGCTGATAACTATCTGGCAGTACATACTGCCAGGGTTGTTCCGGTAGAAAAGTTGGTGTTCCCTTTCCGCAGGATAGAATACTTCGAAAGGGGAAACCTCCGTTACTACCGGCCCGTTTTCTGTGCCCGACTCGTCCAACGCCTTTATGAAATTCGTTGCCTGGGCCTTCTGGGACTCAGTAGTGTAAAGAATCACTGAGCGGTACCGTGCGCCCCGGTCAGCCCCCTGACGGTTGAGAGTGGTGGGGTCGTGAGTGGCGAAGAACACCTCAAGTATTTCCGGGAATGTGATCCGGCCGGGATCAAATTCCAACCGCACCACCTCGGCATGACCGGTCTTCTCGCTACAGACTTCATAGTAGGTTGGATTAACCGTGCGGCCGCCGGAATATCCAGACGTAACCGCAGTTATCCCTGCTATCTCCGCGAAAACGGCCTCAACGCACCAGAAGCACCCGCCGCCCAGTACGGCAAACTCGACATTTTGCTCAGACACCTTTTCTCACTCCAACGGCAGGAGCCTTCGATTCTCCAGCCCTGCAAATTACTTGGTTTCATTATGGCGCTGTTCATCATTGTCAGGTGTCCGACTTTAGAAGGGCGGGACGGATTCTTGTGTTCCAGTAGTCTTGGCTTCCTGCCTGCCGCAGCTCCTCCACCAACTGTGCCGTCTCCATCCCAACGGCCTCACTCAGTTCAGAGACGGTGCGGTCTCCGGCCAACTGGGTGACCGCTGTCCGGAGTTTCATCACGTATTCCGCGACCTCATAGGCGGCCTGATCGGATGCAGAGCGAGTCTGAAGGGCCTCCAGCTTCTCCAGCCATTCCAGTCCTCTCCTGGCATCCTCGAACTGGTCATCCAGCGCGTTGGTCGTGCTCATCTCTTATCCTCCACTCTCGTCGCCGTTTGTGATGTCTTTGAGGGGTAAAGCTACGGGTTCAGCTCCTGGCAGATGTCTCGAAGCGGCAGCCCCTCAATCTCCATACGACTCCTCACAACAGTCTACACCGCAATAGGCCCTTAGCGCCGCCGTTTACCACCGGAAAGAGGGAACGGACGGGCCGTTCCCTCTTTCTCTGGTTCGGGTTGGATGGTCAATGACCATTGACAAATCAATTGGTGTGCTTCTTGACGAACTCCCCGCAGCTTTCGAGGGCCTGCCTTGCTTCGGGAAGGAACGACGCGAAGGCCTGCCAGACGTGGGGCATATCGTCCCAGACTTCCAGCGTAACGTCCACGCCGGATTCCTTGGCCTTTTCGGCCAGCCTGAGCGAGTCGTCCAGCAGTACCTCGGCGGTGCCCACCTGCACCAGCAACGGCGGCAGGCCACTCAGGTCGGCGTAGTAGGGGGATGCCAGGGGAGTGGTGCGGCTCCGGTCGCCCAGGTAGGCTGCCGCCATGCCTTCCAGCATCTCCTTATCTAAGAGCGGGTCCGCCTCGGCCTTGGTCACGAAGCTGTCCCCGGTGTGGGCCAGGTCGGTCCAGCCGGAATGGGATATTCCGCCCGCCGGAAGAGGGTAGCCGAAGTACTTCAGGGCGACCAGCGTGGCGATGGTCAGGCCGCCGCCGCAGGAGTCGCCGCCGATGACTATGCGCCCCGGCGAGACGCCTTCCGACAGCAGCCAGCTATAAGCCGCCACCGAGTCCTCCACCGCCGCCGGGAAGGGGTGTTCCGGGGCCAGCCGGTAGTTGAGACCCAGCACCCGGGCGTCGGACACGCGGGACAGGTAGGACAGGGGCGACCGGTGGGTCCGCATCGAGCCAATCATGTAGCCCCCGCCGTGCAGGTACATGACCACCCGGTCATCCGCGACGCCGGGAGTGGAAATCCACTCGGCGGAGACGCCGCCCGCTCCCACCTGCTCGAAAACCGCGTCTTCCGGTAGCTCAAACTGGCCAGTGAACTGTTCGTACCAGACCCGGAAGTCCTCGACGGTGGTGAACGCTTGAGTCTCCTCCTTGCCCGCCCGGAACATGGCGATTGCCCGGTCCAATTCTGGTGAGGCCATAATCTAAACCCCCGCTCAAGAATTTTGTGGTTGGAACAGTGGGCAGAGATTGTTCTATCCCGACAACTCCACGATCGATATCCAGCACGGCCCGCTTCCCAATGGGACAGTCGCTGACCGGGTCAGCAGGCCGGAATCAGGGTTGACGCTGAAAATCGCCATCTGGCCCGAATCCTGTCCAGCTGAGTAGATATACCGGTCGCCGGGTCCCAGGCACAGCGCGTTGGGCCGGGCTTCGGAGGCAACTATGCCGTTGCCCGTCAATTCGCCAGTGGCGGTGTCCACCGTGTAGCAGGCGATGCTGTCGTGGCCCCGGTTGGGCGCGTACAGGAAGTTGCCCGCCCCGGTAATCTGAATCTGGGAGCAGGTGTTCCGCTCGGCAAAGCCTTCCGGCGGAAGGGTGGTGATGGTCTGGAAGAGCGACAGGGTGCCATTGTCCGTATTCAGGCGGTAGCCGCTCACGCTGCATCCCTGCTCGTTGGAGAAGTACAGGACGTCCAGGGAGGGATGGAAGCAGAAGTGGCGAGGCCCCAGGAACTCTTCCGGCTCCACGATGGCAGGATCGTTGGGGGTAATCTGCCCCGTGTCCTCGTCGAAGTGGAATTGCCAGACCTGGTTGGGGCCGTTTCCCGCAATGTGGGGAACGAAGGCGTATTTGTTGGTCGGGTCGGTCTGCATTGCGTGGGCGCCGGTGGCTGTCTCCAGCGATACGACGGGCGGCCCTCCCACCGAGCCGTCATCCCCAATGGGATGCACCGTCACTTTCGCGCCCTGGTAGTAGGACGAGAGCACGAACCGGCCACGGCGGTCGGTGTTGACGTAGACCGGCCACGAGTCCAGCGGCGCCGACCCCGTCGGCGTGAGACCTCCGCCGGACTGGTCAATGCGGAAGCTGGTCAACCCGGGGGTTTCCCGAGTGCCGCAATACAGGTGATTGCGGTCGGGACTGATTGCCAGGGTGAACGGCCCGCCGTCCACGGACACGTCGTGCTGGTGGGTGAGACCCCCGCCTTCAGGGTCCACGGTAAAGACCGAAATCCTGTTGTCCTCGCTCACGGCAACATACATATAGTAGGGCATAACTCCCTCCTTAAACGCTCAGTGAAGCGACAAACTCCCGCACCTGTTGGGTACACCATTCCGGGTAAATTGCGTTGATGCCGTGCCCCAGGCCGGGGTAGACCACCAGCCGGGAGTGCGGCAACTGCTCGGCCATGAACCGCTGCTGCTCCAGGGTCGAGGTGGGCGATTCCTCTCCCACCAGCAGGAGTGTCGGTGTTTCGACCTCTTTCAGGTGGGGGCTGAAGTCCAGCGTGTCGAGGTATGCCTGGAGGCTCCGTCCGACGGAGGAAGGCGTCCGGTCCATTTCGGCTATGTACCAGTCTATGAGTCCCTGGGGCGCAACGCGGGTGTCCAAGCGGTTGTTGATGGTGGCGGTGGACCAGGCGCCCACGCTCCGGCTCAGGGCGTCTTCCGTGTCGCCGCCCCTGCCCAGCCGCTCCCTGCTGGGCAGGCGGCAGGGAGTGTTGCACAGCACCAAAGCCCGGACCCGTTCCGGGTGCCTGTGAGCGAAGTTCAGTCCCAGGATGCCGCCAAAGGACTCACCCACGTACACCACGTCCTCTATCCCCAAGTGGTCCAGGATGCTTTTCAGGTCGTCAACGAAGACGTCCAGCGAAGGCTCGAACTGTCCTTCATCAATGACAGTCTCGCCCATTCCTCGCATATCGGGACGCAGGACGCGATACTCACCGGACAGCAGCGGCACCCAGTTGTACCAGAACTTGCCGCTCCGCGAGAACCCATGCTGCAAGAGCATTGTAGGCGCGTACTGCCACGGGTTGGTGAAGTCGTCGTCGTAATAGTGCAGTTGCACCCCTGAACCGGCGCCCAGAAAAGGCATGGGTGAGCCTCCGAAGCCTTGGCTACCGGTCCAAGGCGGCGTTTGGGTAGGTCTTTCCGGTGTCCCTGTGCCGGGAATAGGGAATCAGCCGGTAGGGCCGAAGCCGGAGCGCTGGGCCCACCTCATGCCGTTGGGGTCATGGGCCACCTCGACGGTTTCGCCCTTCGAGTTTCGCAGCCCCAGGGGATGCTGCACCAGCTCGATCATGTTCCCGTCGGGGTCTTTGATGTAGGTGGAATGCCCGCCACTGTAGCCGCGAATGCTGGGAGCAGAGTACGGCACTTCCAGGGCGTCCAGGTTGGCAATCATCTCGTCCCAGTCGTGAATCTCCACGGCGAAATGCCCCGACGGGTTGGGCGTATCCGTGAGAGTGCTGTGGATTTCGCCGTTGCCGATACGCAGTTGCAGTTGCCCCTGGTTCAGTTCGGGGCCGCGGTCTAGATACTCCGCGCCCAGCACCTTCTCATACCACTCCCGACTCCGCGCCTTGTCGCTGATCTGGATATTGATGTGCTGGATCATCGTAACCCTGGACATGACCTGCCTCCTGTAGGCGAGATGTGTTCCAATATCCGTGCCGGAGCCGTGTCTATACCCGGCGCAACAGTTCCTCCTCTAGGCGGTCGGCATCGAAGGCCTGGGACGCCTCGGCGACCTGGGCGTCCACCTCCCGCACCATCCGCTCGGCTTCTGTTTCCTCCGAGGATTCCGGGAGTTCCTCTTCCCGCTCCCGGCGGCGCTGTACGTCGCGGGCGTGTTCCACGAAGAGCCGCCGCATGGCCACCACCACCGAATCGGTGGACGACAGGTACTCGGGAGAGGCGTACTGGACGTATTTCTCGGCGTCGTAGTCCTGGTTCCTGAAGTTGAAGTTCAACTCCCAGTTCCGGTAGGGCCAGGTAACGCCGCTCCAGAGCCTTCGGACGATGCCGGGGCGCTGGGCGTACCGTTCCACGTTCAGATACACCATGCGAGTGAGATTGGCTTCGACGGGCACGGCCCAGCGGGTGCTGCGGAAGAACTCGTTATTGCCGCCGGTGCGGGACATTCCGGGGAGTCTGGTGCCGTTCCACTCGTTGACGTCGGGACTGGCGGCCTGCCTGGGTTGCAGCCGCCCGGGCATCTGTCCCCGCTTCCGTGCCTTGCGGTCGAACATCCAGGTCCACAGCAGCCGCCAGCGATGCAAGGGCCAGACTCCATCCACGCCGGGGTAGTACATCTGGTACGGCACGACGCCGTTCTCGTCCTCGTAATACTTCTCGACGTGGGACTTGCCCTCGCCGGGGCGGTAATGGACGTTCTTCTCGTTGACTAAGGTCACTCTATAACCCAGCGGAGTGCGAGGGCGCCCTCCCAGGCGGCTCTTCAGGATGCGCAGCGCGTTGCGATGCACCATGAAGGCGTTGTGGGCGTCCATGGTGTTTTCCAGCACCAGCACCCAGTTGCAGTCGAACATTTCCGGCGGGATGTCCTCCTCGGGAGCGACTGGCTCGCCGTCTCCCATCCAGACGAACACCATACCCTTGATGTTGACGGTGGGGAACTTGCGGACGCGCATACCCGGAGCGCCGGTCATCTTGGAGTCGGGGCCCTCGGTGAGGAAGGCGACGCAGTTGCCGTCGCCGTCGAAGGTGGCGCCGTGGTAGGGGCAGGTCAGGAACCCCTTGAAATAGCAGCGTCCCATGGACAGGTAGACCGAGCGGTGCGGGCACCTGTCCAGCAGGGCCTGCACCTCGCCCTCCTTGTCGCGGAAGAAGACCACGTCGGTGCCCAGCATCCGCAGCACCTCGGGCCGGTCCTTCCTGACGTCCTTGGCCGGCAGGGCTGGATACCAGTATTCCCGGTATCCGGTCGGCGGTATCCGGCTGCGACGGTCGTGGGGGTCGGCGGGCAGCTCGAAGGGTGGTGGGCCGTCAACGGGCTGGGTTCCCCGCCTCATGTGCCGGTAGCCGCCGGGGTAGCCGGATAACAGCTTGTCTTTCAACCTTCCGAGCCCCATTGGTCCACTCCATCGCCGACGTTCTTTCCGTAGCTGTCGCTAGATGGACAGCGCCTCTTCGGTGCGGTCCTCCGGCAGCTCGACGCCGAAGGCGTTGACGTTGAACGCCAGCATGGCGTAGCAGCCCATCAGGGTTGTCAGCTCGGTGGCGCCGTTGACACCGAAGTGGGCCACCACCGCGTCGAAAGATTCCTGGCTGACGCGGCGGGTGCGGAAGAACTCGCGTCCGTAGTTGACTACCGCCAGCTCGTCCTCGGCTGGGTCGGGCAGTTCCTTCCTGTCCCGAAGCGCGTCTACCAGCTCGTCGCGGAGACCGTCGCGCCTTGCCGGCGGAGCGTGGGCGTTCCAGATGAACTGGCAGTCGTTCTCCCGCGCCGCCAGCAGCATCGCCAGTTCCCGGATGCGGGGCGATAGTGAAGTTTCGGTGCGGAGATAGGCGGCCAGACCGAGGGCGCGCTGGGCGACCTCGGGGGCATTCAGCATCACTGAACCGGGGCCGGTGGCCGGAATCTCTCCCCGGGCCGCCACGAAGGCATCGAAGGCTTCCCGTTCTCGTTCAGGCACGGAATCCCTGGTAACTGCGGGCGTTCTGGCCATGCTTGCCTCCCTGCTGGCGAATCCTATGGAGGTATTGTATTGCCCCAGTCAAATGTCGTCAGGGCCATTGCGTAGTTTGTTCTGGATGCGCCGAGTATCGGCAGATGTAAGCGGCAAAGAAGGCCGACTGAATCAGCAGGGCTTGGAGCTAATGACGGCTCTGCTCTCGCCAGAAGTGGCGCAATGCCCGGCGCTGGACATCACACCCCTTCTATACGCTATGGTTGTAATACCGGGCGGTCTTGATTTTATAATCGGTTGTGGTTTGAACCCCCGCAAGTTTGTGCTTCGTATCCGAGGAGGTTTGCCTATGCAGTCCGTCAATCTCAACCTCACTACCACCGTAACGGGACATCAGCGGTTCCTGTTCGTCAAGCTCCCGGCGGGTGGCGCGGACGCCGCTCTGGCCCAGGCCATAGGGCGTCTCGGTGATGGCATGGAGAATATGCACTACGTGGACGGGCCACCATCGGCGGAGGCGTTCCGGCTAGGGCGGTTCCAGATTCTGAGGGCGGAGTCGGCCATGAGCCGGGAGCAGGCCCTGTCCCACCCAGCAGTGATGGATGCCGATGCCTTGATCCGGCTGGAGGCAGAGACTTCCGAGCCGCTTCTGAAATACGAGGAGGGCCTGCGGGCGTTGCTGGAACCGGCTGGCGGCAGCGTGGAGACGCTGTCCGGAGTACAGAAGCCTCGCAGCTATACCAGCTACGCCATGACCGAATACGCCTATGCCCGCGCTCAGCAGCCCGGCCCCGGCAGCGTTCATCCCTTTGGCGTAGTGACGCCGATGAACAAGAATGCCCAATGGTGGGGCCTGGACTGGATGCACCGGGAGAGCTTCTTTCTGCCCAGGTACGACGCGAAGGAAAACATGGTGGCAAAGGGTCACGCGCTGGCAGCGGATGCGGGCATCGCCTGCATAACACGGCGCTTGGCGCACGCTCCCGAAGGGTATGGCCCTTCGGCAAGCTCAGGGGAAGGCAGCTATGACTTCGTGGGGTACTTCGAGTTTGCCGAAGCCGACGCGCCCACGTTCAGCGCGGTGATGGCTGCCCTGCGAGACGTTGAGCAGAACCCGGAATGGGCTTACGTCACCGAAGGCCCGGAGTGGTGGGGCAGAAGGGTTGGGGAACCCGCCGGGCTTTGGGAGAAGCAATAACCCCCAACGATAACGGCCCAGGTTGAGAGACCCGGGCCGTTGTCGTTAAGCCTGTGAGCAGGACTATGATTTGTGCGGGGGGCTGCTGATGTATTCCGCCGCCATGCGGAGTCCGAGTTCCCGCAACTGCTTGGTGTCCTCCTCTTGGGTGGCCGCAGGCGGCATCGGCACCTGCGTGTCGATACAGAACGTGGAAACGTGGTTATTTTCGTCCAGACCCAGGACGCCGGGCCCCTCGCCGGCCTGCACGGCCCTTATGCCCCTACGTAGCTGCCGCCGGAACATCGTTACGCCCCGGTCGGTGGCTCCCAGGTGTTCCAGTCCGTGGATGGCGATGGGACGCTGGCTGACCTGGGCCTCGTAGTCGCTGGGCTGGAGCTGTTGGTCGCGCAGGACGTCGGACTCCGGAAGCTGGGCGGGCAGCATCTGGTTCCGGTCCAGCCACCAGGCCGGTTCCCTCTCCTCAGCCTCGGAGATGTGGCGCAGCTCCAGCAGCATCGTGCTGGCGTCGTCCCGGGGCACAATCCAGCGAGTCATCATCGGCCCGTCCAGTCCCTCCTCCGGCCCCTTGCCATCATTCCAGATGGGGGCTATCTGCTGCACGTTGGGCAGTACGCACTCCGTCGTCCGCACCCATACGTTGTCGCCGACCCGGCGGGTGCCCATCGAAATCATCCCGGCGGGCGTTTCCAAAAAGTCGAGGTTGGGTATCACCCCGAACTCGTCGGTGAACTGTGTTCCCGCGACTATGGTGTGCAGAAAGGATGCGTGGACCGGGTCCATCGCATTCTCAAGAATCTGAAGCCAGTTGCACGGGTAGTCGTACCGCTTGCCGGGCATCAGCCGGTATCCCTCGCGCTCATAGGTGTCCAAAAATGGGAAGGCGGGAATGTCATCCGGCGGCCCCATGTAGGCGAAGATGATGCCCTGGAACTCGTGGACCGGATATGCGCCGTGACATAGCCGGTCCTTGAAGGTGCTGCCGGCCGGCTCGCCGGGCGTCTCGAGAATCGTGCCGTCCACGTCGAAAAGCCAGCCGTGGTAGCAGCAGCGTATGCCGCGCTCGGAAACCAGTCCGAACTCCAGCGACGTGCCGCGGTGGGGACAGTGGGCCTCGACCAGCCCAATGCGGCCGCTGAAGTCGCGGAAGGCCACCAGCTCTTCGCCGAGAATCTTCAAGCCGACGGGCACGTCGGCCAGTTCGTCGGCGTAGCACACCGGATGCCAGAACCGGCGCAGGTACTCACCGGCGGGCGTGCCGGGGCCGATGCGAGTCAACTCCGCATCTTCCTTTGGCACTTGTGAATGGTAGTAGGCGCTGTAGGTGGTCGAAAGGAAGGGCGCTCGGGTGGTTGCCATCGTTTTCCTCCCTGTGTATGTATCGGCCTGTTGAGAATAACGATACCTTTTCCGCCACCCTGACACAAGACCGAATTCTTGGCTGTTTGACATTGCGTTTTCCGTTGGCTAGAATGCGGCGAATCTCCAGAGTCGAAACTAGAGGAATTGCATATTATTGAAAAGGAAGTGGAAATGCACATCGAAGTAATACGCGGCAACATATCTCGATTAGTGATTTTTGTCCTCGTATTGGCAACGATTATCGTTGTTGCCTGCGGCGGAGACGATGCTGCGGAAGCCCCGGCGGAAGCGACCGCAGTCCCGCCTACGGCGGCCCCGACGCCTACGCCGGTGGACTTGTCGGCCATCACGTCTGAACTGCAAAGGTCCATCTCCGACGCGGTGTCCGGCATAGAAGTCCCGGAGGGGATGACGGAGGCTGAGGTTCAGCAGATCGTGGCAAACGCGGTGGCCGCAGCGCAGGCTGACGCGCCTGAGCCGCTGACGGAAGAAGAGATCGCCCAGATCGTCGCCGCCGCCATACCGACCCCGGTGCCGACGCCCACCGCCATCAGCGCCGAGGCGATACGCGAAGCGGCTCTAGTCAACCCAGGCACGGTCACGGTCCTGAACACCGTCTGGGGCCCTGAGTTGTTCACCAACTGGGCTTGGGGCGAGGTGATGGGCTACAACCGCCAGATCCATTCCTACTGGATGATCGGCAGCAAAGACGTCGAGATACTGCCCGGCGCTGCCACTACATGGGAAGTCTCGCCTGACGGCCTCAGTTGGATATTCACCATCAGGGATGGGATCAAGTTCCACAACGGGCATGAGTTCAACATTGACGACGCTGTCTTCACCATGAACGCAACCTACGGCACGATAACGCTGCCGGATGGCACTGTGTGGGAGGCCAAGGAGCAGGGCGGCCAGAACGTGCTCACCGTGGCGCGGGCCACCGAAAGCATAGAGGCCGTGGGCCCGGAAAGCTTCAAGGTCACCCACACCCAGCCCCTGGCATATCTGCCCTTCATCCTGACTGACATGGCTACCAACAACAACGGCGCCCTCATGCCCAAGGATTACTTCGAAGAGGTGGGCCGCGACGGCTACGATGGCGCCCCCATAGGCGCCGGCCCGTTCCGTCTACTGAGCCATACTTTCAACGACGAAATGGTGCTGGAGCGCTTCGACGAATACTGGAATCCCTCGCGGCTCTCCAACTTCAGGACCCTGCATATGCGGCTGGTCCCCGAAGCAAGCACCAGGGTGTCGGCGCTGATAGCGGGCCAGGCAGACATCGTCGACGCCAACCTACAGGTCATGAACCAGATTGAGGAGTCCGGAAACCGGATCGTTATCGCCAAAGAGGCAGCCTATATGTGGATGTTCATGCCGGGCTGCCATGACACCGCCCTTCCCTGCAACAAGAAGGAATTTCGCCAGGCCATGGACTATGCCGTCGACAAACAGCTGATCGTAGACCAGCTCTACGGCCCGGATGTGGCTGAGGTGAAGGGCTTCAGCTTTGTCTTTCCCAGCAGCCTCGGCTATTCGCCAGGACTGGACCCATTCCCCTACGATCCGGAAAAAGCCAGGGAACTGCTGGCCCAGGCAGGCTACCCCGGAGGCCAGGGGCTGCCCACGCAGATCATCAACACATGGGTTGCAGGCGATGTGCCCTTCCTGCCGGAGCAGGCCCAGCTGATAGCCCAGATGTGGCGGGACAACCTGGGCATTGATGCCGAGGTGAAAGTTGGCGAGGAGGTGGCCACCCGGGAACGGTGGTTCGGCGGCCAACTGGATGGTGAGTATCTGCTGCGGCCCAATGAGAGCCGGTGGGATACCGCAGGCGGCATGCTGTCCCTCTATGGAGACCCCGAGCGCGCGGCCCACATAGCGGGCAAACGCCAGGACATCGTGGATCGGGTTCGGGAGGCCACGTCGGTCGTGGACCCGGCGCTGCGGCAGGATATTCTTGCGGACGCTTGGATGTTCTTGAGAGAAGAGCACTACGAGTGGACCACCGGCATAACCCACTCCCTCTATGGCGTGTCGCCGAGAATAGAGACTTGGGAGCCGTGGCCGCTGGTGGCCTATCTCACCGGCGTCTGGACCATTCGTATCAACGAGTAGCCTGACCGAGGCAGAGAACCAGAGCAAAGGGGCGTGGAACAGTCCTCGCCCCTTTCTCCTAATCCGAGCGGGACCTCTCTCCCCAAGAGGCGGGCATCTTTCTCTGGGGTCATCCTCTTAGCCCATGCAGATTAGGCCATGCAGAAGTACATCATAATCAGATTGGGGCAAGGCATCTTCACTCTCTGGGCGCTCACCGTTATTGTTTTCGTCAGCGTGCGCCTTACCGGAGACCCCGCGATCTTCCTCATGCCCATCGACGCTTCGAGCAAGGCAGACTACGAGGCTTTTCAGAAGCAGCTCGGCCTCGACAAGCCTATGGTCGTGCAGTACGGCATCTTCCTGAAGAACGCGCTTCAAGGAGATTTCGGCACCTCGATCACTGACCGCCGCCCCGCTCGGGATATACTAGCTTCCCGATTACCGGCCACACTGCAATTAGCTGCGGCCGGCATGGGCCTGGCCATTTTGTTTGGCGTGCCGCTGGGAATTTTATCCGCCATAAAGCGCGACTCAATTTTCGACAAGATTGGCAAGATTTTCGCCGTCCTGGGGATGGCGGCTCCCCAGTTTTGGGTGGCCATAATGTTCATCCTGGTGTTTGGCGCGATATTCAAGGTGTTGCCAACCTTCGGGCGAGGCGGACCGGATTCATTCGTCTTGCCAGCCTTTGTGCTGGCTTGGTCCATAATGGCAGGCATGATGCGGTTGGGAAGATCCAGTATGTTGGAAATACTGGATAGTGAATTTATCAAGTTCGCCAGAGTCAAAGGTTTGCGCGAAAGATTGGTCCTCTGGAAGCACGCATTGAGAAACTCCCTGGTCCCGTTGCTTACATTCGGAGGAATTAGCTTGGCTGGGTTGTTGAACGGCGCTATCGTAGTCGAAGTGGTATTCGCTTGGCCTGGCATTGGCCGAATGTTGCTGGACGGCGTCCAAGCGCGGAATTTCCCCGTGGTCCAAGCGGCCGTTCTTGCATCGGGTTTCTTTTACATCGCTTTGTCCCTGATAATCGATGTCCTTTACGCCTATGTAGACCCGAGAATCCGTTATAACGAGTAGGTCAAGGTATGGTTGCCTCCACTCCGAACGCGCTTGAAACCAGGTCAGCGGATCCTTGGCGCTTTGTCGTCAGGCTGCGTCAGGCGCGTTTGCCGTGGATTCCCATACTTGTCTTGCTGTTAATCCTGGTGTGCGCCGCGTTTGCCGAGTTTATCGCCCCGCACGACCCGCTCAAGATCAACGTGCTCAACAGGCATATGGCGCCTGGGGAATCCTCTTCTCACCTATTAGGTACAGACAGTTTGGGGAGGGACATTCTTAGCAGGCTGATTTATGGCGCTCGCACCACTGTAATAATCTCTTTTGTTTCACTCCTGGCTGGCGCGGTTGTCGGGACGGTGCTGGGCCTGATTTCCGGCTATTGGGGCGGCTGGGTAGACGCTATCATAATGCGTCTCGTCGACGCCGCATTGGGATTCCCTACCGTCCTGCTTGCAATGGTAATTGTGGTGTTCCTGGGCACTGGCACCATTAACATCATTCTGGCAGTAGCCTTGACGTTTTGGGCTCGCTTCGCGCGTATGGCCCGCGGAGACGTACTATCGGTCAAGGTCCAGGACTTCGTGACCCTGGCGCAAATCACCGGAGTCAGCACGCCGGTGGTGATATGGCGGCATATATTTCCGAATGTTGTCAACACCTTGACGGTCATATCCAGTCTGATGGTTGGTCAAATCATCCTCTTAGAGGCGGCTCTGAGCTTCTTGGGTTTAGGCTTGGCCCCAGGAGCGCCGGCGTGGGGCATAATGGTCGCGGAGGGCCGCGATATTCTGATTGAAGTTTGGTGGCTCTCCCTCTTCCCTGGTCTGGCGATTACCATTGTAGTGCTGGCATTCAACTTCTTCGGCGACTGGCTCCGGGATACGCTGGACCCCAGATTACGACAAGCCCAGTAAACGACAAAGAGGCCGGGACTGGTGAAAGACGAGCCGATTCTAAAGGTTGAAGACCTGCAAACCCACTTTTTCAACCGCACTAGCGTCGTAAAGGCGGTGGACGGCATCAGCTTCGATCTGCGCCGCGGGGAAACGCTGGGCATCGTGGGCGAGTCGGGTTCCGGCAAGAGCATGACCGCGTGGTCAATTCTCGGTCTGGTTCCACAACCGGCGGGCCGCATCGTGGGCGGGCGAATTCTATATCAGGGAGAGAACTTGCTGGAGAAAAGCCCTGCGGAAATGCGCGAAATAAGGGGCAAGGGAATCTGCATGGTAATGCAGGACCCCTCCACCTCCCTGAATCCGGTGTTCACCATTGGCAACCAGGTCTACGAGACCCTGAATATGGATTCCAGGCAGTCCAGGGCGAATCTGAAGCAGCGAGCCATCGAGATTCTGAGCAGCGTTCGCATTCCAGCCCCGGAGAGGAGACTGGCTTCCTTCCCGCACCAGATGAGCGGAGGGATGCGCCAGCGGGTTGTGGGCGCGATAGCCATGTCCCGGGGGCCGAACATACTGATCGCGGACGAACCCACCACCTCCCTCGATGCCACCATTCAGCTCCAATATCTCTCGCTGCTGAAGGAAATTCAGGCTCGGACGGGAGCCGCCATCATCTTCATTACCCACGACTTTGGCATCGTGGCCCGGATGTGCGACCGGGTGGCGGTGATGTACGCCGGCAAGATTGTGGAACAAGCCGATGTGCTGCAATTGTTCGACAGTCCTTCTCATCCCTACACTGAGGCCCTCCTGCGCTCGGTGCCGGATCTGGATGACCAAGTCGACTACCTCCCGTCAATAGAAGGCCAGCCGCCTTCCCTGGATAACCTGCCGCCAGGGTGCAGTTTCGCCCCTCGCTGCCCTTACGTCTTTGGCAAATGCGTAGAATACCCTCCTGAATTCGAGGTCCAACCGGGTCATATAGCTAGGTGCTGGGTGCGTGATGGCGCTAACTAGTAGCAGCAGAGACGGCATGAATGGTGTCGAGGCGCTGGTGCGTCTTGAAGGGGTGAAGAAACATTACCCCGTCACCACTGGGCTGGTCCTGCAACGCTCCATCGGGACGGTCAAGGCGGTAGATGGCATTTCTTTCGCCATCTCCCCGGGGGAGACCTACAGCCTGGTAGGCGAGTCTGGTTGCGGCAAGACCACTACTTCCCGAATGGTGCTGCTAGTGGAGCCGACCACCGAAGGGAGCATCTATTTTGAAGGCAAGCCGATGGCCGAAGTCAGCAGGCAAGAGCGACAGCTCTTTCGGGCTTCAGTGCAGGCAGTTTTCCAAGACCCTTGGAGCTCTCTCAATCCCCGGATGAAAGTAGAATCCATCATCTCCGAACCGCTGACCACACACCACCGGACGACCAAGCGGGAAGTTCAGGACCGCGTGGGAGAGCTGCTGGAAGTCGTGGGGCTGAACTCCTTCCACGGCCAGCGGTATCCCCACGAGTTCAGCGGCGGCCAGCGCCAGCGCATCGCCATCGCCAGGGCTCTGTCCACTCAGCCCAAGCTGATTGTCCTCGACGAGCCGGTCTCGGCGCTGGACGTGTCCATCAGGGCGCAGATACTGAACCTGCTCAAAGAACTCCAGGCATCCCACAGCTTGAGCTATCTCCTCATAGCGCACAACTTGGCTACGGTGCGATACATGAGCCACCGTGTAGGGGTGATGTACTTGGGCAAGATTGTGGAAGAAGGTTCTCCGGATGAACTCTTCTCCAATCCCCTTCACCCCTACACCAAGGCCCTGATTTCGGCTTCTCTGCCCGCCGACCCGCGCCGCCAAAGGGAAGAGATGGTTCTGACCGGCGAGGTGCCGTCTCCCCTGAATCCTCCATCGGGTTGCACCTTCCATACCCGGTGCCCCTTCGTCATGGAGCGTTGCCAAACGGAAGTCCCGGAATACCGCGAAACTGAGCCCGGACACCCGGTAGCCTGCCATTTGTACTAGACTCGATGCGGGTTAACGGCCTGTCCCGGAGCGCCGCCGCCTCCTTCGTCGCCTGCTACTCGAACAGGAACCCCCTTACCGCGCGGCTGTAACGCTGGTAGAGCAGGCCGCCGGCCACCAGGATCAGGCCCAGCGCGATGAACGCGATGACGCGGTATTCCTGCTCCAGAGT
Source organism: Dehalococcoidia bacterium (assembly GCA_965204865.1). Taxonomy (GTDB): domain Bacteria; phylum Chloroflexota; class Dehalococcoidia; order Lucifugimonadales; family UBA3495; genus VXOI01. The sequence continues at coordinate 544,956 of OZ242027.1, forward strand.
GCTGGAGTCATAAGCGAACAGTTTGACCACCGGCACGGCCAGCAACGCCAAGCCGCCCACTCGCAACCAGCGCCACCGCCGCACTACTCCCAGCACTATCAGCACGGCGGCATAGACGGCCCACAGAAGGCTCAGGCCCAAGCTGGACACGTTTTCGCTGGCCTCGCGAGAAAGGTTGAAGAGGTCGCTGTCCGCCGATGCGAGAATTTCTGCGGAGAGCAGCCACAGCGTCGCCAGGTTGGCCAGGGCTAACAATGCAGGAAGGGCCGCCCGGTTTTCCCATAGCACTACCGGCGACGGTTCGGCTTCTTCCTTGCCTCGGTACGACATCCACCCCGCCGTGTAAAAGGCCGCGATTCCGGCGGCAAAGGCGAGGAACCGCCAGTTCAGGACCGGGCGGAAGGTCTCCGGCTCCACGCTGAGAGTGTCCAGCCACAGCATCCTCACCACCATCGCGCCCAGCAATCCATAGCTGAACCAGAGCAGTTCCGGCATCCTCAGCCTGGCCGACAACGCCAGCGCTAGCGCCGCCTCAACCGCCCAGGCCACGGTAATCCAGACGCCGTCAATCTGCACCGGGATTATGGCGGCGACGAATATCGCGGCCCGGAGCGCCATAAAGGGAATGGAGGCTTCTTCCCAGGATTCAAGTTCGTTGCGGCGCAGGTGGAGCAGGAAGCCGCCCAAGATGGGCAGGACAATCGCTCCGGCATAGCTGATAGCGTATTCGTTGAAGAAGGGCGTGAGATCCTCGCCGAGAGCGCCGGGCGTATCCACCGCCAGCAGCCACACGGCGGAAACGGCGAACATCGCGTATCCTGCCCAGCGAAGCTCGCGCATTCGTAGCGGGAAGGACAGCCATATCAGTACCAGCCCTTCCACTCCCCAAGCCACACTGACCCACGGCCCGCCGAACTGTATCGGGACGGCCAGGACAGCGAACACCACGGCCAGCCCGGCCGAGAACAGGGTGAGGTTGAGCTGCTCCGGCCCGCGCATCCGGCAGGCGGCGGCCAACGCGACGTAGAACACCGCCACCAGCGCAGTGAAGCCGCCCATCCATTGTTCGTAGGGGTCGTTCATCAGCGCATAGCTGACGCCGTAGTACCCGGCGGCGTTCAGCGTCACCAGGGCGAGGTCGGCGATGCCCGCCGCCTGTTGCCGCACGAGGTGGAAGACGACGGTGGCCCCGGCGAAGATGAGGAATATGGCGGTAATGCCAATCTGCCCCAAGCCCACCGAAGGCTCCAGTTCCCACCACCAGAAGGCGAAGAGTACCAGCGAGCCAACCCAGGCCAGCAGGGTGAACCAGCGCCAGTTGCGGAAGCCCGCCAGCGCCAGCACGCCAACGTCCAGCACCAGCACGTAGGCCAGCAGCAGCCGCTGGTCCGGCAGTTGTTCCTGCAACAGCAGGGGCGTGGCAAACCCGCCGAATATGGACAGCACGGCAACGCCCACCGCCTCGTGCCGCAGGGACAGCAGCGCCCCGGCCAGGGTAATCAGGGCGAATGCGCCAAAGGCAAGCTCGGTGGAAATCAGCCCGTACAGGGCGAATGCCCCGTAGACCGACAGGTAGAGGATGGCTATCCCCCCTCCGGTAACGGTCTGGGCCCATACGGCGTAGCGGCTGCGGTAGTATTCGCCCGCAGCGAGGAAGGCCAGCCCCGCGACCAGTCCGAGGATTACCCGCTCCATCTCGCCCAGCCAGCCCCGGTCTATGGCCAGGCTGATGAAGAAGGCGACGCCGAAAATCAGGGCCACAATGCCGATGCGGGCCAGCCAGTTGCCGCCCAGCAGCCACTCCCAGTTCCAGTCGGCGAAAACTCCGGTAGGTGTGCTGGCCAGTCCGCCCCCACCCTCACCTTCAGCCGTCGCGGTTCCTGAGGTAGACGATGCAGGACTGCCCATTGTCCGCCCTGAACCGGCTGCCGCTTCACTGGTGGGGACGGGCACGGCCGGGGTTGTCGCCTGTGGCTGCGGGGGAGTTGCAGGAGCCGACGGTTGCGGCGGCGCGCTGGATGATGCGCCGCCCCTTTCCAAATCCGAGAGCCTCAGCGACAGCCGGGCCAGTTCAGCGGTCATCGCATTTACGGCCGCCCGGAGCTCCCGCAGTTCCTCGCCACGCGACGGGGAATCGCCGGATTCGGGCGATTCCGGGCCGGTTCCCTCGTTGCCCGGCGGGGCATCGGAATCAGACGGCGGAGGCTGTTGGGGAGCGCCGCACCAAGGGCAAAAGCGGTCGCGGTCTGCCAGTTCGGCGCCGCAATTCGGGCAAGCCATGCTGTCTCTCTACCGGCGCGCCGTTCCCGCGTGGGCAGGAATCAGCGGAGCCGCGTCGGTTGCGGTCAGCCCCGGCGTCGTGGAATTTGGGCAATGGCGATAGCTTTCCAATATAGGTGGTATGACCGCCGACAACCCGTCATTCCCGCGAAAGCGGGAATCCAAACCCCCGTTGCCATTCAATTGGACCACCTGAAAACGGAACGCTACCGACAATGTCCGAAAAGCTGGACAAAACACCAGAGTCCTTTGCTATAATAGACCTAACCCGCCCGGCAGTCTTGGATTTCCGGCGGCGTTTAGAGCGGAAGTGGCTCAGTGGTAGAGCACCTCCTTGCCAAGGAGGGGGTCGCGAGTTCAAATCTCGTCTTCCGCTCCATTTTTTTGTCTCAAAGCTGAATCCCCTACTGAAAGCCCCGATTGCCAACATTGGCCTGAAACTCCCCTTGCTTGGGGGAATTGCGGACCTGCACTCGCACTGTTTATTGCGGATGGCGGTATGGCGACTCCCAACTTCGCCGACAAGACAATCTGGACCGGCGACAACCTCGACATCATGCGGGGCATGAACAGCGAGTCGGTAGACCTGATTTACCTCGACCCGCCGTTCAACTCCAACCAGAACTATGCGGCCCCGGTGGGCAGCGCGGCGGCGGGCGCAGCGTTCAAGGACACCTGGACGCTCTCCGACCTGGACGTGGCCTGGATGGGCCTGATTGCCGACGAACAGCCCGCGACGGCCCACGTGCTGCAAACGGCGGGCCTGACCCACGGCAAGGGGATGCAGTCGTATCTGACGATGATGGCCGTGCGGCTGATGGAAATGCGGCGGCTGCTGAAGCCCACGGGCAGCATCTACCTGCATTGCGACCCGACGGCCAGCCATTACCTGAAGTTGTTAATGGACGGGATTTTTGGCGCCGGCAACTTCATGGCTGAGATAACTTGGGAACGGACCTCGGCTCACAGCGACTCCCGCACCTTTGGCAACGTCGCAGACACCATCCTGTTCTACGGGGACCAGATAAACATCAACGATGTCCGCGTCCCGTACGACCCTGCCTACATCGCTCGGTACTATCGGTATAACGATGGAGACGGTAGAGGTCCCTACACACTGGACAATATGACGAGCCCGAATCCGCGGCCCAACATGACGTACGAATGGAGGGGGCACCAGCCACCAGTCAAAGGGTGGAGGTACTCCCAAGAAACTATGTCCAAACTGCATGACGAAGGACGTATATGGTACCCAGACAATCCCAACCAACGCCCCCGACTGAAGCGTTATCTAAACGAGATGCCAGGGAAGTTGGCCGATAACGTCTGGACAGATATACCCCCAATAAACTCGCAGGCCAAGGAGCGGATAGGTTACCCGACTCAGAAGCCGCTCGCTCTCCTCGAGCGCATCATCAAGGCCAGCAGCAACGAGGACGACATGGTGCTTGACCCCTTCTGCGGCTGCGCCACAGCCTGCGTCGCCGCCGACCGGCTGGGGCGCAAGTGGGTTGGCATAGACATATCCCCGAAGGCCGTCGAGCTGGTGAATATGCGCTTGCAGCAGGCTATGGGCAGCCTGTTCCACCACGGCTACGTAACCGCCCGCACCGACATCCCCCGGCGCACGGACATTGACGCCCCGATTCCCTACCGCCAGAACAAGCACGTGCTGTTCGGCCAGCAGGAAGGCGTCTGCAACGGCTGCCGGACGGAGTTCCCCTTTCGAATCTTCGAGGTTGACCACGTAATCCCGCAGTCAAGGGGCGGCACTGACCACCTGGAAAACCTGCAACTGCTATGCCCAAGCTGCAACCGGATCAAGGGCGACCGGCCACAAGAATATCTCGCTGCGCGGCTAGCGGAGTTAGTGGGATAAGGGAAGGAAGGATGAGTTGCGCCCCAAATCATATCTTGGACAATTGTCTCATTTGGCCTAGCCACCTAGCGAAGGTCTTTCGATTAAGTGATAACCAATGGCTTGTGGAAGGTTCGGACAGATCCGGCGGAGATTACCTGCTGGACTGGGAGACTACGAGAGACCATCAGTTTGGGATTCGACGACTATGGGATCTTGATGAGCGCCATAAGTCTAGGATTACAACGTGGCTAGTTGACCAGCGAAGATTGGGCGTGGATTTCCCGCGAATTACAACTTCTGTCATTGAGCAAGCCAGAGTATCCCGCGACCTTACAGCCGACGAAAGGGCTGAACGACTTCTTGGATTTTTGGCGCAGAAAACAGGGAATCTTGGAAGTAATGTAAGGCTCAACAGTTTTAAGTCGTCGTCCGACGATGCTAATATTACAGCGTCGCAGAAAGCGGTGTACAATAACACCTGCCAGGCGTTGGCAATATCAGAGTCCAGTGAGTTTGAAGAACTAGTTTATCTACTGGAATATTTGAAGTCCGCCGGGTGGATTGAATTGCTACGTTACGGCGTTGGCGAAGCTAGTTGTATTGTCACAGTGGAGGGCTACCGGCGAATTGCGGAACAAGAGGTCAACCCAAGTGCGGATCAGGTGTTTGTGGCGATGTGGTTTGACCCCAGCATGGATGAAGCTCGTGATAAGGGAATTAGGCCCGCGATATTGAATACAGGCTATCGCCCGCAACTCATAAACGAAAAACCAGACGTGGACAAAATTGACGATGAAATTATAGGCGAGATTCGGCGTTCCAGGTTTCTCATTGCGGATTTCACTTACGGCGACAAGGGCATCAGGGGCGGAGTCTACTACGAAGCGGGATTCGCGTTGGGTTTGGGACTGGAAGTCATTAGGTCGTGCCGAGCGGATCAGATTGACGACCTCCATTTCGACGTTAATCATCATTACCACATCGCTTGGAAGACCCCCGAAGAACTCCGGGAAGGTTTGGAAAGGAGGATACTGGCGCTGGTTGGCGAAGGCCCACGCCGCGAGAACATCCCGCCTCGTAACGCTTCCTAGCCCCATGAAGGGCCTCATCCGCCAGCGCAGGCCTGGCGGCTGCGCTGGTCCAGCAATTCCTTTCGGCGGGCCATCCGTTCCTTCACGTTCTTCAGGATGTCCGGGTGGTTTCCAGCTTTCCCCCCTCAACGGCGCGGATGCGTAGCTGCTGCCAGTAGTCCTCGTTGGACTCGAAGGCTTCCGTGTCGGCGACAAATCGTTCCCACGGTTCGTTCCAGTCGCGCAGGTACTCGTCCACTTCCTCCTTGCAGTGGAGGTAGTAGCCGATGATGGAATAGACGTGGCCCAGATCGAGGGGCGGAAAGTTGGCGGCGATTTGTTCGGGAGATTGGCCCATATTCCAGGCGGTGATGACGATGGCCAGATGCAGCCGTCCGCCGTCAACGCGCACGGAGCCGTCGGGCCAGACGGATAAGGGTACTCGCTCTTGGTCAAAGGTCAGTTTCATGGCGAGTTCTCCGGTGAGGTATGCCTATTGTACCGGAATCCTGAAAGCCGATTTTCGAGGCAGGCGCCCTTCATCCCCCTATTTCGCCGTAATGCCGCCGTCGATTATCAGCTCGATGCCTGTAATCCAGACCGATTCGTCGGAGGCCAGGTACAGTGCGCCATAGGCGATGTCCCGCGAGTGGCCCAGGCGGCCCAGCGGCACTTCCTCGGTGCGGGCGGCCAGAACGTCCGGGTTGTCGCTGATTCCGGCCAGCATCGGGGTGTCCACCGGGCCGGGGTGGATGGAGTTGCAGCGGATGCGCTCCGAAGCGTGCTGGATGGCGGTGGTCTTGGTGAAGGTGCGCACGGCGCCCTTGGAGGCGCTGTACGCGCTGCCGGTCAAAGCCCGCCCTAGGATGCCGGCGATGGACGACACGTTGATGATGGAGCCGCCACCGGCGCGGCGCATGGCGGGCAGCGCCTTGCGGGTGCCCAGGAACACACCCTTGGCGTTGACCTGCATGATGCGTTCCCACAGCTCTTCGCTGGTCTCTTCGATTTTTTCATCGTTGGCGATGCCCGCGTTGTTGACCAGCACGTCCAGCTTGCCGAAGCGGGCCTCAGCCGTGTCTACGGCGGCGGTCCAGTCTTCGTCGCTGGTAACGTCCAGATGCACGTAGACCGCCTCGCCGCCCGCTTCGGTAATGCGGCGCTCCACCGAGCGGCCCTCGTCGTCGAGCACGTCGCCAAAGACTACGCTGGCGCCCTCGGCAACGAAGAGTTCCGCCTCCAACGCACCCTGACCTCGTGCGCCGCCCGAAATCAAAGCCACCTTGCCGTCCAGCCTGCCCATGTTGCGCCTCCTGTTCTGTTGAATTAAGCGCATCTATTCTACCAGTGTCTGGGAGAACGCCCCCACCCCAACCCTCCCCAGGAGGGAGAGGGGATTTCAAGGAAAGCCGTCTGTACTGGATTGGGGGGCGGGTGTATGATTTGCAGGGAGAGACAACAGACAGTAAGGGGGCCAGCTTATGCCGCAGCGCACGTTGTGGATGCACGGCGCAAATATGCAGGTTGAATATCCGAACCGGATAACTTCGGTGCGGGCCACCGGGCCCTTCGTTCGTATCGAGGGCGCGAGGGGTCAGAACACCTGGCTGCACTTCCCTGTGCCCACCCCGGCGGTTATTGACGGCGCTCGGATGCGAATAGACGGGGCGCTGGTCAGCTTCCGGACCAGGGATAACGCCTCGGTCAACGAAATCATCGTGTACGACGGCGACCAGCGCATCGCCGAGCACATGGACCAGGACCTGCGCGGCGAGCACCCGGAATATCGCGTGGACGTTCCCGGCAGCCCGGAAATCAACCGGGGCATCAACATCGTCCTCGGCGTCGTCTTCGACAGCGTCGCCCCCGACGCCCGCTCCATGCAGATAGAGGTCATCGGCGTGGGGCTGGAATATACTGGATAGCATGACTTTTTAGTCTGAATCAGGATTTTCAAGATTTTAGGATTTTCAGGATGATTGCTTATTTATCCTGTTAATCCTTTCATCCTGAAAATCCTGATTCAGACAACAGGAGAGCTTGAATGACCACGTACAAGAACTACATCGGCGGCCAGTGGGTGGAGACGGTATCGGGCCGCACTTACCCGGTGTACAACCCGGCCCACAAGGACCAGGTAGTGGGAGAGTTTCAGACCTCCAACGCAGAGGACGCAGGCAGAGCTGTCACCGCAGCGCGGGAGGCGTTGCCGGAATGGGCCAATATGCCCGCTCCCGGACGCGCTGCCGTGCTGTACAAGGCGCTGGAAATCATGGGCCGCCGCGCCGAGGAAATCGCCACGGCCATCACCACCGAAGAAGGGAAGCCCATCGCCGATGCCCGGGGCGAAGTGCGGCGGGCCATGAACATCATGGAGTACGCCGCCGGGGAGGGGCGCCGGATGTTCGGCTACACCACGCCGTCTGAGTTGCCCAACACGGTGGCCTACACCATGAAGCGCCCGCTGGGCGTGGTCGGAATCATCACGCCGTGGAACTTCCCCGTCGCCATCCCGGTCTGGAAGATGGCCCCGGCCCTCATCTGCGGCAACGCCCTGGTCTTCAAGCCCGCGTCGTCAACGCCTCTGTGCGCGGTCAAGATTGCCGAGGTGTTCGAGGAGGCCGGGCTGCCTGCGGGGGTGCTGAACCTCGTCACCGGCCCCGGCGGACAGGTGGGCAACGCGCTGGTGGAAGACACCCGCGTCAACGGCATATCCTTCACCGGCTCCACCGAAATCGGCACTGACCTTTACGCCAATGGCGCCCGCCGCCTCAAGAAGGTGCAAGCCGAGATGGGCGGCAAGAACGCCGTCATCGTGCTGGAGGACGCCGACATGGACAAGGCCCTGGGCGGCATAGTGCAGGGCGCCTTCGGTTCCACCGGCCAGCGCTGCACCGCCACCAGCCGGGTCATCGTGGAGGATTCCGTCTACGACGAGTTCATGGAAGGGCTGTTGCAGCGCACTGCCGGCCTGCGCGTGGGCGACGGCATCGACCCGGAGGTGGACGTGTCGCCCCTGTGCGGGCCGGGGCAGTACGAAAAGGTGCTGGAATACATCGGTGTGGGAACCGAAGAGGGAGCCAACCTGGCCTACGGCGGCCGCGGCCTGACCGACGGCGAGTACGGCGAGGGCTATTACGTGGAGCCGACGGTGTTCACCGACGTTTCGCCGGATATGCGCATCGCCAAGGAGGAAATCTTCGGCCCGGTGCTGACCGTCTTCAAGGCCAAGGACCTGGAGGAGGCCATCCAGATTTCCAACAGCGTGGAGTTCGGACTGTCGTCTTCGGTCTACACCCGCGACATTTCCCGGGCCTTCGAGTACATCAACACCGTCGAGACCGGCATGGTCCACGTGAACGCGCCGACGCTGGGCGGCGAGGTCCACCTGCCCTTCGGCGGGCTGAAGTCGTCGGGCGTGGGCCAGCGGGAGCAGGGCACCGAAGCCTTCGACTTCTTCACCGAGACCATCACGGTCTACATAGACCACGGCGAGGCGGCCAGGCAGCAGGCGCGGTTTATCTGATTGGGGTGGGTGCGAAGTCGTCGGGGAGCAATTGGCGCACGCTTTCGACCAGGGTAATCAGGCGCATCGTCGCCACATCCCAAAGAGTATCGTAGTCAATGTTTTCGTATCGGTGGGCCAAGTGGTTCCGCATTCCGATGATTCGCCGCCAGGGTATCTCCGGCGTTCTTATCTGAGTAGCGTCGGATACGCGATTGGCGGCCTCCCCTATCACTTCAATGGCTCGGCACAAGGCGAGAAAAAATTGCAAATCCAAATCAAGGTCGTGCCGGGTGCGGCCTTCGGCGACCAACAAGGCCCACTCGGACGCTTCCAGCATATGGCCCAGAGAAATCAGGTCTTCCGTCGGGATTGTCATGCCTGCTTGGTAGTCTCATATAGAGGTTCCCCCACACTCAGGGCTCCTTCCAAGTCTTTCTGGCGTAAAGACGGGCTGAGTCCAGTGGAGGATATTAGGTATGCCTCCTCTGTCCCCAGCACCGAGGCCAGTTCCTCCTCCATACCGATTAGGCCGGGGCCGCCGAACATATCGAAGTAGCCAGGAAGGTGGCCCGGCTCGAAGTCCACTAGAAACTCAGGCACCTTCTCCCTCTGGGCAGCAGTGCGATGAGGGTTGGCGTAGCCTCTCATCCGGGTAATGTGGTGCTTTTGGCAGAACTCTGCGATTGCTGATGAATCGAATTCCATCAGACAGCTCCTCTGACGCTCTCGAACTTGTCCAACTTACTTACAGCGGCTGGCGGTGGTCGAAGCCGCGATTGGTCTCGTGCCAGTACTCGATGCGTTCCTCGCCGCTGATCCAGCAGAGGTAGACCTCCCGACCGTCGCGCAGGTGGGGAAAATCTACGAGCCCTCGCGGAATGTCGCGTATGATGATTCCCTCTGCGATTATCTCGTCCACGATGTCGTTGAGTTCCTTGTCCATGCTGTCCAGTTCAGCCTGCATGGAGTTGAGCTCGGTGTAGCGGTCGAAGGTGCCGTTGCGGCGTTGCAGTTCGCGCTGGACCTCGGTCAGCCGTTCCCGCGTGTCCTCCAGACGTTCCCGGGAGGCCATCAGCCGTTGAAAGGTTCGCTCCAGCCAGGGGAGCAGACTGTTGGCTTGTTCAAGAGTAAACAGGCGTCGCCGCATACAACTTCTTTTCCTTGCGAAGAGTCGGCGGAACGGCGGTCCATCTGTCTGCTCGGCAAACTGGACATCCCGCCCGTCGCTCAAATATCGTACAATAGCCTGGCCAGCCGGGGCCCATGGGAGCACACTTCTCCGGTGGCGAGAGGAAAGGATATGCCTATCATAGACCATAGCCAAGCCCCCGAGGTGCCGTGGCGGCCCGGCTATCGCAAGTGGGACATCACCACCCATGAGCACGGGGTTTCGACTTCTCTGAGCCTCAACACCGCCGAGCCTGGAACCGGCGCGCCGCTGCACACTCATGCCATAGACGAGCTTATTGTCATTTTATCCGGCGCGCTGGAAGTTCGCATCAACGGTGAGACGCACCGGGTGGAGAAGGACCACACGCTGGTTATCCCGCCGGGGGCGGAGCACGCCTTCCGGGTGGTGGGCGAAGAAAACGCCGAGTTGCTGGTGGTCTTCCCGGACATGGAGCCCTACGCCAGCCACAACACCACCTACGTAGAAGGCAGGCTGCCCGAAGCCTACGCGGAAAGCAAACAGCCAGCCCAGGCCGGCGATTAGGCAATTCTCTTGGATGAATCTATCATCAGGCCGGACGGTGTCCTTGTCGAGGACACTGATGCCGACCCAAACCTCTTCCTGCCCGGCGAGCTTGCCTTGCTGCTGGACCGCAAGTCCCGCCGCTACATGGTGACGCTGGACGAAGGGGAAACCTTTCACAGTCACTTGGGGCGGTTGCAGCACGACCAGCTCATCGGCGGCAGTGTCGGCGGGTGGTATCGCACCGACCGGGGGCATACGTTGCTGGCCGTGCGCCCCACGCTGGGAGACTACGTGCGGCAGATGCCCCGCGGCCCGCAGATTATCTACCAGAAAGACCTGGGCAATATCGTCAGCTTTGCCGACATCTTTCCCGGCGCGACCGTCATCGAGGGCGGGCTTGGATCCGGGGCGCTCACCGCCGCGCTGCTGCGCGCCGTGGGGCCGGAGGGGCGGGTCATCACCTACGAAATTGACGAATCGGTGCTGCCCAAAGCGATGCGGAACATCAGCCGCGTCATACCGGACGATTCCAACCTGGAAGTCAAGATAGGCAGCATCTACGACGGCATTCATGAGCGCAACGTTGACCGCGTGGTGCTGGACGTTCCCGAACCGTGGCAGGCCGTGGGAGCCATCGCCGACGCGCTGGTGATGGGTGGGGTGATGCTGAGCTTTGTCCCCACCATATTGCAGGTTCACCGGCTGGTGGGCGCTCTGGAGCAGGACGGGCGCTATCAGCTCGTTGAGTCTATGGAAACGCTGTTGCGTACCTGGCACGTCACCGAGCGCAGCGTGCGCCCTGATCACCGCATGGTGGCCCACAGCGGTTTCCTCACCACCGCCGTCCGCTGCGAGCCGCGCCCAGGCTCCGTTCGCCCTGAGCTTGTCGAAGGGCGAACGGCCGCAAGCGCCACCCAGGATGACGAATCAGAAACACGCCCTCACCCTAACCCCCTCCCAGTGGGAGAGGGGATTTAAGGAACGGCCCGATGGATATTATGAATAGGGACAACACTCTGGAGTTTCTGAGCCGCCACGTGCAGACCGACGTGCTGATGAAGCACCTGCTGACGGTGGAGGCGTCCATGCGCGGCTATGCCCGCAAGTTCGGCGAGGATGAGGACCGCTGGGGCATTGCCGGACTGCTCCACGATTTCGACTGGGAAATCTGTCCGACGCCGGAGAGCCATCCCACCTATGGGGCGCAGATTCTCCGCGACGCCGGCTATCCCGAGGACATGATTCGCGCCGTCCTGACCCACGGCGAGCATACCGGCATTCCCCGCGAGTCGCTAATGGAGCATACCCTCTTCGCTGTGGACGAACTGTCGGGATTCGTCCGAGCCGTGGCGCTGGTGCGGCCAAGCAAGAGCCTGGACGAAGTCACCCCCCGCTCGGTGCGGCGCAAGATGAAGGACAAAGCCTTCGCCAAAGACGTGAACCGCGACGACATCCTGAAGGGCGCCGACGAGCTGGGCGTAGACCTGGACGAACACATCGCCTTCGTGGTGGAGAGCATGAAGCCGGTTTCCATACGGATCGGGCTGACCGAGCCGTCTTCTTAGGGTGTCGTCAAATTGAGTTGCCAGACGGGCGACAGCCTTGTTTCCGTCATTCCGGCGAAAGCCGGAATCCAGAATCGCTCTATGCCGCAGAATGATTTGCCCGCGGAACCCCCTGGATTCCGGCCCCGTATCAAGTACGGGGTGACGTTCTTTCGCCGGAATGACGGGTGAATTTGACGGCACTCCCTAGAAAATTCCCCTCTTGCCTGTAAATCCCCTCTCCCTTGAGGGAGAGGGTTAGGGTGAGGGTGAATCGTCCGGCCACAGAGCCTCCCATGCCATCTCGAACTCGACTTCCGCGGCCGGGTAGCGGCTCGCCAGCAGGTCAAGGTGCTCCGTGGCGGGAACCGGCGTCGGCATCTGCGCCGCGACGTCCTGCGCCTGCTCCGACAGGTAAAATCCCCAAAGCTCGGGCTTCCCCACCTTCTTGCCCTGCGCCATGACCTTGAAGTCACCCAACCCGCCGGGTTTGGCCAACTCACGCATCCCGACGCGACTTCCCTGCGACCGTCGCGGCGAACCGATGGGCGGACGTTGCTCCAACTGCCCCAAGCCCAAGTTGTGCAGAAACGCAGCTTGGTTGGTATATCCCAGAAAGTCCAGCCCGGCCTGCGCTCCGGCCCTTGCCAACGACGTGAAATCCACCTGGGCCGACATATCCTGCTGCCCCACCCGCTCCAACGGTCGGTCGGTTTGCAGGTGGGCGGCGAAGGTGGTCAGCGTTCCACGGAATCGCTCTGCCGCTGAATACAGCTCTTCGGCGGGCCGCCCGTAATCTATCGTCAACACAAACCCCCTCTTCAGCGATTGCGCTGCTGCCTCTGCCCACCCGTCTAGGGCCAGGTTGACCTCGGCTGTCTGCCCCTCGGCCAATTCGATGCCCAGGCCGTCCAGCCGTTGCGAGAGCAGAGGGGTGGACAGCTCGCCGGTCTGGGTGGCAAACCCCTCGCCGTCCAGCGTCACATACACCTCCCGTAGCCGTCCTTGCTCCGCCATCAACTGATGCACGGGCATGGCGTCCAGCAGTTCGTTGGACAGCACGCAGCCGACCATACCGCGCAGCGGCAGTCCGTCGGATGCTACCCTGCTGACGCCCGGCAGTCCGCCCTCATACCCTGCTCTGGCGCGGGGGTCGAGACACACATAGCGCAGGGCATGGTGGAACCCGCTGGCCAGCCCAGCGACAGCTCCCACGATGTCGCGGCAGAGCAGTCCGTTGCCGGCGCCCGGCTCGGCGACGGTGAAGGGGTTGGGGCGTCCCAGCAGCTCCCACATCTGGAACAACTGCACCGCCAGCAGCGCCCCGAATGCCGGATGTACCGACGGACTGGTATAGAAGTCGCCAGCCGCCCCGACCCGCTCCCCCGACGTATAGTAGCCGCCGTTGGGGTGATACAACGCCACCTCCATGAACTCGGCGAAGGTCATGGGGCCGCGGGCGTGGATGCGGCGGCGTATTTCGGCTTCAGGGGTCATGGCGGGCGTCACTCTATACTCTACGGGCTGCCCTTCGCTATAATTCTCGAAAAGACAGTCGGAGGCCAAAGGCCTCCGCCCAATAACCGAGGCTCGTTATGACCACGAAGCCAGTCAAATATAAGATGCTCACCTACCGTCGGCAGGGTGAGATTGACTATGCCGCCCTCGACTTCGATCCCAATGAGAAGGAGTTGCCTCCCGACCACATGGAGCAGAACCGCGAAATTAACGAAGTAATCGGGCTTCTAATGGCCCGGTTTACCGACTTCTGGCGCCGGCCTGACGTGTTCCTCGATACGGATACCAACATCTGCTACGACCGTAGCAACCTGAACGTCCGCGTCGCGCCGGACGTGTACATCGCCTTCGGGGTTGACGACCGAGCTATCCGCCCGCGCAAGCTGTACCTGCCGTGGGAAGTCGGCAAAGTGCCGGACTGGGTGCTGGAAGTGGCGTCGGAAAGCACCAGGCGCGTGGACGTGAACCGGAAGCCGGGCATCTACGCCCGAATCGGAGTGCCGGAATACTGGCGGTTCGACCCCACTGGCGGCCGCTATCACGGAGAACCATTGTACGGCGGTAGGCTGGTTAACGGAGAGTACCAGGCCATAGAACTGACCACCGAACCCGACGGCATCCTGAAAGGATACAGCGAGATACTGGAACTGAGCTTCGCTTGGAATGAAGGCTGGCCCCGGTTCTATGACCCGTCAACCGGAAGGTATCTGGAGAACTGGCGGCAAACATCCGCCGCCCGTGCCGAGGCTGAGGCCCGCGCCGCTGAAGCCACAGCCCGCGCGGATGCCGCCGAGGCCGAACTGCGGCGGTTGCAGGAGCGGCTGGGCGAGCAATAACGGCCATCATCGCGGTTGCAAACCACCCGGGGTCGAAAAGAGGGGGCCGCTTCGGCCCCCCCGCTTTGCTATTGCTGTTTCGAATCTCGCCCTACCCCCGCTGCTCTATCGGCACGTACTCCAGGTCCATCTCGCCGGTGTACTCCAGCAGGGGGCGGATGAGGATGTTGTCCTGGTACTGCTCGACGCACTGGAGGGTCCAGCCGGGGATGCGGCCCAGGGCGAAGATGGAGATGAACAGGTCGTCGGGGATGTCCAGCAGGTAGTAGATGGCTCCCGCGAAGAAGTCCACGTTGACGCAGATGCCCCGGTCGCGGTAGGGCAGCATGGTCTTCTGTTCGAGGTGGGAGAGAATCTGGAACCAGCGCGGCTCGCCCTTCTTCTCGCCGAGAGCCTGGGCGCGGTCGCGCAGGTGCCTGGCGCGGGGGTCTTCGGCCCGGTATACCCGGTGGCCGAAGCCCATGATGCGCCCCCCGGCTTCCAGGTGCCTGCGGGCGTATTCCTCGGCGTTCTCCGGGTTTCCGATGTCCAGAGACATCTTCATCACTTCTTCGGCGGCTCCGCCGTGGGCCGGGCCTTTCAGCGTGCCTACGCCGGTGACCACCGCCGAGTGAAGGTCGGAGATGGTGGAGGCGGTGACCCGGGCCGCGAAGGCCGAGGCGTTGGCGCCGTGCTCGGCGTGGAGGATGAAATCCACGTCCAACAGGCCGGTGGTCTCTTCGTCGGGAACCTCGCCGAACATCATGTAGAGGAAGTTGCCGGCGTGGTTGAGCTCAGGGTTGGGGGCGACAGGCTCCAGCCCCTGCCGCAGCCGGTGATGGGCCGCAACGATGGTCGGTCCCTGGGCAGTGAGGCGGATGCCCTTGCGGATGGTGGCCTCGATGGAGTTGTCGGCCACTTCCTCAACGTCGTAGCCGGCCAGCGCGGAAATGCCGGTGCGCAGGGCGTCCATGGGATGGGCGTCCTTCATCACTTCCAGAACCGTGATGATGCCGTCGGGAATGCGGCGGTTTGCGCGTAATTCGGCGTCGAAGTCGGCCAGTTGCTGTTGGCTGGGCAGGCTGCCGTAGAGCAGCAGGTAAATGACTTCCTCGAAGGTGGACTTTTCGGCCAGGTCGTGGATGTTGTAGCCACGGTATAGCAGCTTACCTACCTGGCCGTCGATGAAGCTGGCCTCAGTGGTGTCGAGGTAGACATCCTTGAGTCCCTTCACGATTTCTGGCATGGCCTATTCTCCTTGCGGACTTGCGCCGTCTCGGAGCGGGAAACAGCGCGCTTCTGTCGCCTGTCACTGGAGCAGAGGATGGGGTGAAAAGCACCACGAAACCGCCGTCCGACGGCTACGAAATTGTCATAATCCTAGCATTGGCCTATGGGAGTGTCAAGCTGAATGCCGCCTCCGCCGCCTCTTGGGGCCGGCGGATAATGAAATCGGCAATGGTATAATTGCGAGCGAAATTTTTGTGATTGGGAGTCGTCTTGCGCAAAGAAATCAGGAGTTATCTGCTGATTACGCTGTCGTTTATGGCTATTGCATTGTCGGCAGCTTGTGACTCTCAGCCAACTTTAGCTCCTGAGCAGCCGCCTCCCACCCCTACTCCTGAGTCTCCTCTAGCGGCGACCGAGCCCCTGCCAACCAATACGCCGCTCCCGCCCGCGCCCCCGACTCCGACGGCAATTCCAACCCCCACCCCTGCGCCGTCGCCAACTCCGAAACCGACGCCAACTGCGACTCCCAGCCCCACCCCTACACCCACACCCACTGTCGAGCCGACGGCGACTCCCATACCATCGCCGTCGTTGTATCTGGATTGGTTCGACTCCCCGCCGGACTCCATTCATTCCTCCGCTCAAACCTCTATCGAAGCTATATGGGAAGAGGACGAAGAGCTGGGCGCGTTGGTAGCCCAGATAGCTTGGGCTGGCGACGGCATCATTGAACAGGAACGGTTGTTGCTGGAAAAGCTGGCGTCCCTGGCCCGTGATTACCCTGAACTGGCCGTGAAAGTGGCAGCTTATCCGTGGATGAACACTCCCAATGGGGTCAGTGCTCATGCCCACCTGGGTGTCGAGGCAATCTGGCTTGCCGCCGCCGTTGATGCCGAACTGGCCGAAATGCTGGCCGGTTACCGCTGGCTACAGGACGGCATTAGCAGCGTTGAAGCAAACGCGCTGTCCAGGATAGCGGATCTGGCTGGCCACGACCTGGACACGGCAAATCTGTTGGCCTCTTTCAGCGGATTCGCCAGTGGTGACGCCATTGAACACGTGTCGAAAGGCGCAGGCCACCTTTCCGGCATTCTCGAGACAAACCCCGCTCTGGGCCGACAGGTCGCGGCTTACCCCTGGATAGAAGACGGGATTACCAGGATCGAAGCCAGGGCGCTGGCCGGGATAGATGAATTGCTGAGGACTTCCGGGACCGCCAATTCCGGGCTGGCGGAGATGCTGACGGGCTACCCCTGGGTTGCCGACGGAATCACCGCCGTTGAAATAAAGGCGCTGGACGACTTCCGCGTCCTTTTGGAGGTGGCGGAGCGGGCGAATTCGGGTCTTGCCGGACAGTTGGCGGGCCACTCTTGGGTTGCCGACGGCATTACCAGCGAGGAACTGGAGGGGCTGCGGTGGTTCGAGGACTTGCTGGACGTCGCTCAACCGGGGGATGTGGGGTTTGTAGAAAAACTGGCGGGCTTTAGCTGGGTTACTGACGGCGTTACTTCCGACGAGCAGGATGACCTGCATCTTTTCTGGCGCTGGTTGCACTTTGCGCAAGGCTCCGATTCCGCCTTTCTGGAAATGCTGGCGACATATTCCTGGGTCGGTGATGGCCTAACTCCCGAAGAGTGGCGAGCGATTGACCAGCTTCTTGAGTTGCTGGAGGCCGCCGAGGCAGTGGGTTCCAATGTCGTCGAAAAGATTGTGGGATACACTTGGATTCGCGATGGAATTACCGGCGACGAACTTGATGCGCTGTACATTTCCCAAACGTTGTTGGAGTCCGCCGGAGACGCGGATTCCGGCCTTGCGGAAAAAGTCCTGTCCTACCCCTGGGTCGCCGATGGCATTAGCGTGCCGGAGCCTGACGCCATCAACAGGTTCCGGGATTTGATGATAGCCGCCAGAGCCGTGGATTCCGATGTAGACGAAACCATAGCCGATTATTCCTGGGTGGCCGACGGGATTACCGCCCATGAAATGGATGTGCTGTATGTCCTGCTGCTGCTGATTGAGAATACCGAGGCCATGAATTTCGGGATGGTGGAAAGTTTGGCGGGTTCCTCTTGGGTCTCGGATGGTGTCACGCCTGTGGAACTGGGGGAACTTAACGGATTCCGGAGTTTTCCGGTGAGCGATGAAATGGATGACCCGGATCCTTTGACGGAATCTTTGGATTATGCCTGGATTTCCGACGGCATTACCGACGACGAGCGGCACGCCATTTATCAGTTGCGCGGATTGATTGATACTGCTGAGGGAGCAAATTCCGGCGCAGCCGGTAAACTTACAGGGTACTCGTGGGTTGCTGATGGACTCGACCGGGTGGAATTGGACACGCTGTACATATTCCAGGTGTTGTTGGAAACCGACGGAACCGAGAATTCCGCTTATGCGGAAAGGGTGGCGTCTTATCCGTGGGTTGCCGACGGAATCACTGTGCCGGAACCCGACGACATCAATACCCTGGCCGAATTGCTGCGATTGGCCGGAGCCGCCTATTTGGGCCTGGCCGGAACACTGGCGGAGTACCCTTGGGTTGCCGACGGCATCGCCGCTCTTGAAAAGAGCGCGTTGCGCGAAATTCTGGAAATTCTGGCTACCGCGGAGGTATACGCGGAAGAACCCGCCGTTACGGAGGAATCGTCCTATGTCTGGGTGGCGGATTGTCCGAGTTTTCGTCTAAGTCATGGCGGGGGAAAGCTCCGTGAATTGCTGGCAGAGAGTGGTGGGGACGATGGGAGATTGGTGGAAGAAACCCTGAGCGCCTCCTGGTTGGGGGATGGTATTCAGACTGGAGAGGTGGATGTGCTGAGCCTGGTCCGGCAATCCCTGGAGCCTCGGAGCTCACTGGACTCGGTGACTCCAGTGATGGCCGGGAAGCTGGCGGATTACCCGTGGGCTGAAGGCGGAGTTACCGCCTTTGAGTGCTCCGCGCTGGACCACTTCCGCGCTTTGCTCTACGATTCCGAAGCTCAATTGAGCGGAGTCCCCTGGTTCGACGACGGCATTGATGATGAAGAGCTGGCCCTTATGTCAGTCCTTCGCGCGACGAAGTGGCGCTCAGTGCACCAGTATGAGGACTTGCGAGATTCGTATAACGTCCGCTCCAAGACCATCTCCCTGCCGCTGGCCGGAGATGTCAAACTGCTGGTGTTCCGCCACAGTCCATTCCCGGCCCGTGACGACAGCATCGAGTTGATGGAGGACATCGCGCGGGCACTGGAAGAGTTCATTAGCCTCCCCTTCCCATGGAAAACGGTTGTCGTCGGCATCATCGAGCCCAGCTTGCGGGCGGGAGAGAAGCCGCAACGCGGCGTCGGCTATGCGTTGCGAGACCAGTTGGCGATAACCGGGCGGGAATACAACCGTGGCTTTGACCTGGCGGTGTTTCACGAGATGAGCCACATCTATTGGGGCGGACACACCGGCGCCCCGGCCTGGTTCACGGAGGGCGCGGCGGGATTCCTGCCCGACTACGCCAGGGAACAACTGGGCAGGCAGCGCATCAGTTCGCGTCGGCTGGCATTGCACCAAGTCTGGGAGGACGAATGCCGTGTTTGGGGAGCAGGCACCATCAGCAAGTTCCTGAGTATGCGCGATGTCAACCCGGAGAGACATGAAAGCCGCGGGATTTGCACCTATGCGCTGGGCGAGTTCTTCCTGCTGGAAACCTACCAACTCTTCGGGCGCGACGCGGCGTCGGCGGCCATGCGGGAATTGTATTCGCAGGCCGAGGCGACCGGGTGGACGGAGGCAATCACCGAGGAGCAGATATACCGGGTCTACCGGGACAACGCGCCTCCGGGCAAAGCCGAGGCTTTCCAGGCGTTGTATGAGCGCTACCACGGCGGCGTCTATGATGGCGGATAGTTCACCCTCACCCCGATACCCCCATCCCAACCTTCCCCCTGAGGGGGAAGGAGTTTTGGGATGGGAGAGGGAGAGTTAGTCGGTCAGCCTGCCACCGGGGCCGCCAGGGGGCGGGAGCCGGGCAGGCGCTCGTAGGGGCCTGGGAGGTCCAGTTCGTCGGCGATGCTGCGCATGGCGGGCAGGACCTCCTCGCCCAGCAGCCGGATGCTGGTCATGCGGTCTTCGTGGCTGACCGGGCCGTGGTGGTGCCACATGGAGAAGATGCCGGGGCGGATGGTCTCCATGATGTGGCGTATCTTGGGGATGACGGTATCCGGCGTGCCGCAGATGAGTTGCAGGTTGTCCTGCTCGCCCTGGAAGCGGCTGTATATGTCGTTGCGGCTGGCTTCCAACTCCTCCGGGGTATTGGTGGGCTTCAGCACCAGCGTTTCCTCGCCGCTGTCGGGGTTGACCGATACGCGGGCCAGCCTTCGGGTGGCCGCCTTGGAGTTGTAGCCCGGCGGGAACATCCACTCGGGGCGGGCGAAGGCGTTGATGCCGCCGCCGTACATGAAGGCGCGGCCCATCTCCTGGGCCTTCTCCTCGGTTTCGGCCACCACCACCCGTTGCAGGTAGCCGAAGTTCTCCGGGCCGGACTCGTAGCCTTCCTCTGCCGCTGTATCCCGGTACAGCTTCACCATCTCCAGAGTCGGCTCCAGAAAGGTGGCGAGGGCGAGGTAGGGGTAGCGGTGGCGGGCGCACCAGACGACGGTTTCCTGGCTGACCAGCCCCGGAATCCACATCTGCGGGTAGGGCTTCTGCACCGGCAGGACCCAGGGGTTGACGTGGCGGTAGTGGTAGTGCTTGCCCTCGAAGCGGAAGGGGCCGGGGGTGGTCCAGGCCTTGACCACGAAGTCGTGGGCCTCGTTGAACAGTTCCCGGTTGTAGGCCGGGTTGGCGTTGTTGTAGATGGACTCGCTGCCCGCGCCCCGCACCCAGCCGGGCACCAGCCGTCCGCCGGAAATCATGTCAATCATCGCCAGTTCTTCGGCCAGGCGCAGGGGGTCGGCCACCGGCAGCGGGTTGCCCAGCAGCACAATCTTGACCCGCTCGGTGATGCGGGCCAGCACCGCCGCCTCGATGTTCATCACGGCGCCCATGCAGAAGGGGGTGCCGTGATGCTCGTTGAGCATCACGCCGTCGAAACCCATCTGCTCGGCGTAGACCGCCTCGTCGAAGTAGGAGTTGAAGAGCTGGCCGCCGATGGCTGGGTCGAAGTGCTCATTGGGGATGCCGAAGTAGCTGGCGTTCCTGATAATCTCGTCTTCGGGAACATCGTAGTAGGGGCGCTCGGTGAACATCATGATGTGCATGGCGATGCCTCCTGAGTCTTACTCTTGCGCCAAAAAACCGCGAAGGCGGCTCACAAATTCGGAGGTGTGCTCGATTTCGGGGCGGTGGCCGCAGTTGTCGAATATCGCCAACTCTGAACCTGCGATGGCCCGGCTGTACGCCTCCCCTGCCGAAAGCGGCACAATCCGGTCATTGCGGCCCCAGAGAATCAGAGTGGGCAGACCATCCACGCCCTCCAGCAGATGGGGCAGGCTGGGGTTGTGCATATAGGGCTTCCAGGCCAGGCGGGCGGACTCGGCGCGGGCGTCTTCCCAGGCCTCGAACTGGTCCGTCGTTTCCTCGCCGCCGTACAAGGCCGCGAACTCCGGGGTGGCCGAGGCGTCGTGGACGCTGGCGTCCAAATAGGCACGGGCCGTCACGATGAATAGGTCCAGTATCTCGCCCTCGGGGGGCCTCACCCCGGTGGGCGCTACCAGCGCCATGCGCCGGAACTGCCCGGCATCCGCCGCCGCCATCTCGGCCGCAATCCAGCCGCCGAGGGAGAAACCGATAACGTCCACCGGCCCTAACGCCATCTCGCGCAGCATCCGGGAATAGAAGCCGGCCAGGTCGCGGACGCCGCTGACCCAGTCGGCCCGGGGGAGCGCGCCGAAACCCGGATGCACCGGCAGCAGCAGCGAGTGGTCTTGCGACAAGTCCTTGTGCCAGGCAAGCCAGCCGGGATGTCCCATTTCCTCGTGCAACACCAGCAGCGGGCGGCCCGAGCCGCCGCGGAGTATCGTTACGCCGGTGCCGCCGACGTGAACCGTGCTTTCGGTGTACCCGTTGGAGGAAATTGTCATTTTGCAACGCCTCCCCGGTCGTGTTGGCGAATTTCGATTTCAGCAGATGAAATCGCACCACATTCTTGAACGAATCCGAGAGAGTGTCAAGCAGAAGCATCGATAGGCTCTCATCAGTGCCGCTTCTACAGATTTTCGATGGATTTCGAACTTGATATTTCGTATACTGCTGGAAAGTTACATAATCTTCCTTCATAAGAATGAGAAAACAAGTATAAGGAGGCTATTGCTATGGGAAAGGACTATAGCATCTGCGTGGGAGCCGTCGGTTTCGGCGGCGGGGTGTGGCACAGCCCGGACGGCGGGGATAACTGGAACCGCATCCGTGACCCCTTCCCGCTGGGGAGTCAGGTCAGGGGGATGGCCGTCTACCCCGATAACCCCAATCGCATCCTGGCAGGCTCCGAACACGGCATTTACCGCACCGAGGACAGCGGGGCCACTTGGGAAAAGATGTGGTCGCCCATGGAGGGGATGCCGATATGGTCAATCGCCATTGACCCGCAGAACACCGATAACATCTTCGTGGGAATCAAGCCCGCGGCCCTTTTCCGGTCGCAGGACGGCGGCCAGAGCTGGAGCAAGCTGTCGGCGCAGATGGCCCAGGAGTGCCACATCGGCCCGCCGATGGTGACCATGCTGATGGTTGACCCGCAGGACAGCCGCACGGTCTGGGCCGGGGTGGAGGTGGACGGCGTGTACCGCAGCCTGGACGGGGGCGACACCTGGACGCACGTGCAAGGCGGGGTGCATCCTGACATTCACGGCATGGCCATCAGCCCCGAGGCTTCCAACAAGGTGTTGGCCAGCACGCCGCGCGAAATCTACGCCACCACTGACATGGGCGAAAGCTGGCAGTCGGTAGTCACCACCGACAAGTTCGTGCTGCCTTACAGCCGGGGCATCGCCTTCAAGCCCGACGACCCCAACGTGCTCTTCGCCGCCGTGGGCGACACGGCCATCGGCAGCATCGGCGCCGTCCAGCGCTCCACAGACGCCGGGGAGACGTGGGAGACGCGGCCCCTGCCGGTGGAGCCGAACTCCAACATCTGGAACATCGTGACGCACCCGGCGGACCCGGACTTTGTTCTTGCTTCCAGCCTCCTGGGCGAGGTCTACCGGAGCACCGACGCCGGGGACTCGTGGGACAAGCTGAAGCGGGAGTTCAGCGAGATAGGGGCGATGGTCTGGGTTCCCAACTAAATTGTCTGAACTGTGATTTCTTTGATTTTGGGATTGCCATGATTTTCCGAATCATGGTAATCCATCAATCATACGAATCACAGTTCAGACAAAGAATCGAAAGACCTTGACAGGAGTAGCTTCCAGCGTGAGTGACAAGACTTTGGCAACGATTCTTTCGACCGTCGGCTGGGACGCCAGACGGGCCGCCGAAGCGGAAATCAGCGGCGCAGCCGACCCCATCCTGCCCACGCCCTTCCGCATCGGGGAGACCGCCGCGGCCAGCCTGGCCGCGGTCGGTCTGGCCGTCTCGGACTTGTGGGAACTTCGCACCGGGCGCCGACAGGTAGTCAAGGTTGATGGGCGGCAGGCCACGGCTTCGCTGCGCAGCGGCAAGTACCTGGAGATGGACGGCACGCCGGTGGCCGCGGAGCGGACTCCGGTGATGGGCGTGTATCCGACTAAGAACGGACGCTGGAGCTACCTGCATTGCAACTTCCCCAACCACCGGGACGCCGCCCTCGGCGTGCTGGGCGTCGAAGAAGACCGGGAGGCGGTGCGCCGGGCCGTGGCCCAGTGGGACGCCCTGGAGCTGGAGGAGGCCATCATTGCCGCCCAAGGAGCCGGGGGGATGGTGCGCTCCATGGCGGAGTGGGCGCAGCACCCCCAGTCTGCCGCCGTCGCTTCTCTGCCCCTGCTGGAGATTGAGAAGATTGGGGACAGTCCGCCGGAGCCGATGCCCGAAGGCTCCAGGCCGTTATCGGGAATACGGGTGCTGGACCTTACACGGGTGCTGGCTGGGCCGTCCTGCGCCCGCACCCTGGCCGAACATGGCGCCGACGTGATGAAAATCAGCGGGCCGCACTTGCCCTTCAGTCCGTCGCAAGAACTGGACACCGGCCACGGCAAACTCTCGGCCCACATCGACCTACGGAAGAACGAAGAGGTCGAGACCCTACGGGAGCTGGTGTGCCAAGCTGACGTGTTCTCCCAGGGCTACCGCCCCGGGACGCTGGCGCGGCGGGGTCTCTCGCCCGAGCAACTAGCCAGGTTGCGGCCGGGCATCGTGTACGTCTCCCTGTCCGCCTTTGGCCGGGTGGGGCCGTGGGCCCATCGGCGGGGTTTCGATACGGTGGTGCAGACGGTGAGCGGTATAACCCACCGGCAGGGCGAGCTGTTCCCCGGCGCGGAGCCGGGGCCGCAGTTCTACCCGGTGTCGGCCATAGACTACCTGACCGGCTACCTGATGGCCTTCGGCGCGATGGTGGCCCTGGCCCGCCGAGTGCGGGAAGGAGGCAGCTGGCTGGTGCGGGCGTCGCTGGCGCAGACGGGGCGCTGGCTGGTGGACAGGGGTCAGGCGCCGGAAGCCGAACTCCGGGATGTGGCGGAGGAGTTCACGTCTGAGGAAATTAAGCGCTGGTCTACGACAACTTTCGTTCCCGGTGGAAGGCTGCGCCATCTGGCCCCGGTGGTGCAGCTCTCGGAGACGCAGCCATACTGGGCCAGGCCCACGGCGCCGCTGGGCTACCACGACCCGGTCTGGCCGGAGCGGGGGGCATAATTTTCCTCTTGCCGGAACCCATGCAACCTTTTGTCTGAACTGTGATTTCTTTGATTTTGTGATTGCCATGATTCGGAAAATCATGGCAATCCGTCAATCCTATGAATCACAGTTCAGACAGATAATCGGAAGCCCTCGCTTTTGCTCCGTTTCCCGCTAGTCGTCCAGGTGAACGGTGGCGACTACCCTGGGAACATCGCCCACGACGCGGGTGGTGTGTCCGCGCCCGGTCAGGTCTTCGGCGAGGTTGACGTCGCCGGGGCCGAGGCGGTGGATAGTGCCGTCGCCGAGTCCGATCTCGGCTTCGCCTGATAGGGTGATGATGTACTGCCTGCGGGGAGCTACGTGCCAGTCACTGAAGAACCCCGGCGGCATGGCCCGGAACACGATTCCCTTGACGTTGTGCAACTCGGTCCAGTCAGGATGGGAAGACGGGTCTACCACTTCGATGTGGGATTCACCGTCGTCGCCGGAATACAGCCTTATTGATGCCATGTCCCCTCCTTCTCTTTTGGAATCACGGGGGGATTTTAACCCAAATAGGCGACCATCGCCTGAGATGGGCTAGGATATAAAGCTCCCACTGGCGCCTTCCGCATTGACGCCCCGGTTTCCCAAGCTACAATTGCCTTAGGAACCGATACCGGGGTCAAGAAGGAGGAATTGCAATGCCGCACTTCACCAACGGGGACGTTACCATCAGATATGAGGAGGTTGGGTCCGGTTTCCCGCTGCTGGCCACTCCCGGCGGGGGGTTGAATTCCAAGGTCGAGAACTGGCCCGGCCAGGTGTTCGACTCGATGGAGGTGTTCAAGGACGACTTCCGGGTCATCACCATGGACCAGCGCAACGCCATTGGCGGAGAGTCCACCGGCCCGGTGCAGGTCAACGATCCGTGGGGAGCCTTCGCCGACGATCAGTTGGGCTTGATGGACCACCTGGGAATACAGGAATTCCTGTTCATCGGCTACTGCATCGGCGGCCCCTTTGCAATGAAGCTCATTGAGCGGGCGCCGGAGCGAGTGATGGCCGCGGTGCTCTGCCAGCCGGTGGGGCACGCCTCGAAAACGCCGGACGCCATGTACGACATGGGCCGCGATTCCTGGGGGCCGGACCTGATCGCCCAGCGGCCCGGTCTGACGATGGAGACCATCGAGCAGTATCTGCACAACCTTTACCGTGTCCAGCCGGACTTCGTGTACAGCGTGTCGCGGGACTTCGCCCGCTCCTGCCAGACGTCGTTGCTGGTGATGCCCGACGACACCCCTGCGCATTCGCTGGAAGCCGCCATGGACCTGATTGAGATTGCGCCCAAGGCCCAGGCGACCCCTTACCCTTGGAAAGAGGAAGCGGATCTCAAGGCCAAGACCATTGAGCAGGTGCGCGAGTTCCTGAAGGCGCATCAGCCCGTAACGGCCGCTCGCTAGAGGGGGAGTGCGAGGCGGCCGTCGGCTTTGGGACGCAAAGGCGCAAAGGAGAGGTCTCCGGGGGCGCCATCACCCCGGCAGGGCGTTTGTCGTCGATAAAGTTACATTTAGGTAAAATCTTGGCGCGGCGCCTGCCGGGAGCTTGACAGCCCTTTGCCTGCGGCTTACCTTTCCTCATAACTTCCCGGCGCTTCGAATCCCGTTGCGCCGGGATATTTGCAAATCCCCTTGATTTTCGTCGGCCATTTCCTTTTCTGGAGGCTGCTGTGACCACGGAACAAGCCCTTGCCTCAGACCTGCGGCGGAGCAGCACGGCGCCGCTGCTGGAGGTGCAGGACCTCCAGACCCACTTCTACACCCGCCGCGGCGTTGTGCGGGCGGTCAACGGCGTCAGTTTCAACCTGATGCCCGGGGAGACTTTGGGGCTGGTGGGAGAGTCGGGCTCCGGCAAGACCATCACCTGCCTCTCGTTGCTGCGGTTGCTGCCGCGGGGCGCCCGCATTGTCGGCGGACAGGTGCTGTTCCAAGGGCAGAACACCCTGGAGTTATCCGAGAAGGAGATGGAGCGGCTGCGGGGTGTCCGCATGGGGATGATCCTACAGAACTCCATGGCCGCCCTCGACCCGGTGTTCTCCATCGGCACGCAGATAGCCGAGCCGCTGGCGGTGCATTCCGGGCTGAGCTGGAAGGCGGCGATGGAACGCAGCATAGACCTGCTGCGGATGGTGAAAATTACCGCGCCGCATTTGCGAGTCCGCAACTATCCTCACGAGATGAGCGGCGGGATGCGCCAGAGGGCCTCCAGCGCCGCCTCCATCGGCCCTTACCCCGACCTGCTCATCGCCGACGAGCCCACCACCGCGCTGGACGTCACCACCCAGCGGCAATACTTGGAGCTGCTGAAGGAACTGCAACAGCAGACCGGCATGGCCCTTATCTTCATCACCCACGACATCAGCATCGTGGGCAACCTGTGCGACAACCTGGCGGTGTTCTACGGCGGGCTGGTGGTGGAGTACGGCCCCAAGGACCAGGTGCTGAATCACCCCACTCATCCCTATACTGAGGCCCTGCTGGAGGCGCTGCCAGTGCTGGGCGAGAAACGGGAGCGCCTCCGCACCATCCAGGGCGATCCCCCCAATGCCGGCAACCTGCCCGGGGGCTGCCCCTTCCATCCCCGCTGCGACAAGGCGATGGACCGGTGCAGCGAGGGCGGGCCTCCGCCCATCTTCAACGCCCGTAATCTGCAAAGGACACGGTGCTGGCTGGTGGAGTGATAGATATAATTGTCTGAATCAGGATTTACAGGATTCCAAGGATGCTCAGGATGGGAGTATCTTGTAAATCTTGGAATCCTGTAAATCCTGATTCAGACATTGGCCCACTGGTGCGGGAGGCGAAATGGTGTTTAAGGAACACGAACAGATTGTGCTTACTGGCGATGCAACTGGTGACGAAGGCGAGGAGCTGAAACCCGGCGATGTGGGCGTCATAATCCATATCCATCCGGGAGACGAAGCCTTTGTGGTGGAGTTCTTCACACTCGACGGCGACACGGCGGCCATCGCTACCGTTTTGCCGCCACAAGCCCTCCCTCTGGAAATCGCCGCCTAATCGCCAGCAGTGCCGCCGTCCGGGAGTGAATATGCAAGCTAACGCCACAGCAGGCGACGTAATCATCGAGTCCCGCAACGCCGTCAAGCATTTCATCATCAAGACGGGGCTGATGAACAGCCGGACCGCCGGGGTGGTCCGGGCCGTTGACGACGTTTCCTTCACCATCCACGAAGGCGAGACCTTCGCGCTGGTGGGGGAGTCGGGCTGCGGCAAGAGCACCATGGCCAATCTCATCCTGAAGCTGCTGGATCCTAGCTCCGGCGAGATTTTGTACCGGGGCGCGTCTCTGGCGGATATGTCGGCGCAAGATACGCGGAACTACCGTCGGAATGTTCAGGCGGTGCTGCAAGACCCCTATGGGGCCCTGAACCCACGGATGCGAGTAGGCCACATCATCGGCGAGCCGCTGGAAGTGCATGGCGTCGGCCGGGACGACCGGGAGGAGCGGGTGACTGCGGCCTTGCAGTCCGTCGGACTGCCGCCGTGGGTGCAGTCGCAGTTTCCCCACGAGTTCAGCGGCGGGCAGCGCCAGCGCATCGGCGTGGCCCGCGCCCTGACGCTGAATCCCGACCTGATAGTGCTGGATGAACCTGTGTCGTCGCTGGACGTGTCCATCCGGTCGCAGGTGCTGAACCTGCTGAAGGACATCCAGGACGAGCGGGGCATCTCATACATCCTCATTTCCCACGATCTGGCGTCGGTGGAGCACATGAGCCACACCATCGGCGTGATGTACCTGGGAAAGCTGGTGGAGCTGGGCGACGCCGAACTGACCTGTTCGCGGCCGCAGCACCCCTACACCGCGTCGCTGGTGGCCGCCGCCACCCCGCCCGGCACCACGCCGAACTGGCCCATTCCCATAGTGGGCGAGGTGCCCAGCGCGCTGGAAACGCCCAGCGGCTGCTCCTTCCATCCCCGCTGCCCCTACGCCATGCCAATATGTAGCCAGGAAACACCCGAGCTGGCCCCTACGGAGGACGGACGGATGGTGGCCTGCCACCTCTACCCGGAGGAAATCAAGAAGATAGACAAGCAGGCCCCGGTTGCGGTTGCCTCAACGGCTGCCGCCGGGCCATTGTCTGAACTGTGATTTTTGTGATTATGGGTTGGGCATGATTTGGGAGTGTAGAACGCTAGAGAATCATGTGTATCCCTAAATCACACGAATCACAGTTCAGACAATTTCTTAGATGTGGAATATGAACCTGTCCGGCAAGTCCGCCATCGTGACCGGCTCCGCCTCCGGCATCGGGCGGGAGGTAGCGCTGACGCTGGCCGCTGACGGCGCATCTCTGACCGTCGCCGACCGCAACCTGGAGGGCGCGGAGGCGGTGGCGGGCCAGATAGCTGCGTCCAGGGGTACGGCGCGGGTAGCGCAGGTGGACGTTACCGACAGTGGGCAGGTCGATAGATTGGTGGCGTCTACGGTTGTGGCCTACGGCTCGGTGGACATACTGGTGAACGTGGCCGGGTTCGGCTTCAACAGCCCCATCGTCGATATGCGGGAAGAGGACTGGGACCTGGTGCTGGGGGTGAACCTGAAAGGGCAGTTCCTTTGTGCTCGGGCCGCGGCCCGCCGGATGATTGAGCAGGGCAACGGCGGGCGCATCGTCAACATAGCTTCCACCGCCGCCAACAACGCGCGCTACGCCGGAGGAGCGTACTGCGCGGCAAAGGCCGGGGTGGTGCAGCTCACGAGGGTGCTGGCCCTGGAGTTGGGGGAGTACGGCATAACCGTCAACGCCGTCGGGCCGGGCTTCACCGAGACCCCGGCCACCGTGGAGTCGTCGGACGAGTACCGGACAAACTTCCTGGCGCAGGTGCCGGCTGGCCGGTCGGGGCGCACCTCGGACATTGCCAACGCCGTGCTGTTCCTGGCGTCTCCGTCGGCGGAGTACGTCAATGGTCAGGCCATCTACGTCGACGGCGGCTACTCCGCAGGGAAACTCACCGTGCGGGGCTGACGGCACTTGGTGCTGCAATGTGACCGCAAAATTACAATTTGGTTACATCTTTGTTAAAGAGGCAACGAAATCGGTTTGCAATGTTGACAGGGTTATGGGCGCGTTGTAGCTTTACCGCGTCAAAAACTTGGGAGGAACGAAAAGTGAAACGTCTGCTGGCGTACAAGCTATCTCTACCCCTACTGTTGGTAATCCTGATGACCGGCGTGCTGGTTGCCTGCGGAAGCGCAGAGGAACCAACGGAAGCCCCGGCGCCTACGGCGGCCCCGGCGGCAACGGCCGCTCCGGCCGCAACAGCGGCCCCGGCGGCGACGGCCGCTCCGGCTGCAACGGCGGCCCCGGCGGCGACGGCCGCCCCGGCCGCGACGGCGGCTCCGGGAGCGACGACCGCCGCGCCCAGGCCGACGGCCCGGGTCATCCCCACCGTGGCTCCCACCGAGGCGGTGGAAGAGGCCAGTAAGACCTGGCCCGGCGCTTACCCCAAGGCCGGAGAGAACGGCGTCCCCGCCGACGTGGGGAAGTTCACCGTGGCCATGGACAGTTGGGGTACGAGCGACCTCAATCCCTGGGCCAAGACCAGCGTCAGCTTCCTGCACGACTACTACAACCTGCGCCTGATGATGCAGGACCCCAACGGCGTCCTGGCCCCGGCATGGGCGTTGTCTTTCGAGCAAACGCTGGATGGGCTGACCTTCCAGCTCAACCCGGACGCCCGCTTCCAGGACGGCACTCCTGCGGATGGCGAGGCGTTGAAGAACAACCTGCTGGGCTTCCGCGGCGACTTCGTGGAACAGGCCGGCTACGACGCCCCGCTGTGGAACAGCGCCAAGGCCCAGGAACTGGTCGCCGATGTGGAGGTAATCAGCCCCACCGAGGTCTTCGTGAAGACCGACGGCGGCAAGCCTACCTGGATGTGGAACCTGGGCGGCAACGGGTATCACCTGTTCTGGTACGGCAACCCCAACCGGCTGCTGATGGGCCCCGACGCCTACCTGGAAGACGCCGCCGGGGGCGGCCCGTTCTCCATCGCGGAGTGGGAACCCAACAACCGCATTCTGTACGACCGCTGGGATGACTTCTGGGCCGACTACGAGCACTGGCACAAGCCGCAGTTCAGCCAGATGGAGTTCCTGACGGTTTCCGAACCGGCAGCCCGGTTCGCCCTGTTGGCCAGCGAGCAGGTGGACGCGGTGTACAACCTGCCGTGGGCGCTGGCCAAAGACCTGGACAAGTCGGAAGACCTGGGCATCCGGGGCGTGAACCCCGGCAGCGGCGGCACCTGGACCCAGACCTACCAGGCCAACGGTATGCTGACCATGACTTTCGGCTGCCCGATACACATACGCGAGGCGGCCAAGCCGGCCGGGCGCGTTGACGAGGGCGGCGTGAACATACCGGAATGGACGACGCCCGACGTCTGCATAGACCACCCGACGCTGGATGTCCGGGTGCGGCGCGCCCTGAACCTGGCGATAGACAAGGCCGCGGTTTCCGCCGGGCCGCACTTCGGGTTCTCCAAGCCCATCGGCTCCATCTTCCACGCCGGTTCCTTCGCTTCCCGGCTGGACGAGCGGGTCTACAACGTATCGGAATACAACCCTGACGAAGCCAAGCAGCTCCTGAACGAGGCGGGCTACGGCGACGGCTTCGAAATGAGCGGACACTTCGGTCAGTTCGCCGGACGCCCCGGCATCCCCGAGATGGCCGACGCCATATCCAGCTACTGGAACGACATCGGCGTGACCATGACCTGGCAGGAACACGACCCGTCGGACTACGTGCGCGGTTTCCGGGCGGGCATCTTCGCCCAGATTCCGGTGAACCTCCAGACCTGGGGACGGCAGGACCACTCCGGCGTCCAGATAAGCTGGTATCACGCCACCAGCGGCTACGTCGGCATATACAACGAGCGCATCGAGGAACTGTACTGGGACGCCACCGGCGCCGAGACCCCGGAGGAAATGATTCCCATTCTCCACGAACTCGAGGACGAGGTCCTGGCAACGGAGGAGACCTTCCCGCTGTACGGCATGACCTTGGTCAACGCCTACACCGACCGGGTGCTGGCCCACCCCACGGTGGAGTTCACCCCGCACTTCAAGCACTACGACTTGGTGGTGCTGAAGGACTAGGGCGGCAACAACCAAAATCCCCTCCTCCTCAGGAGGAGGGGATAGAGGGAGACCAACTTGGGCAGTTACATCATCAGGCGCGTGTTTGCGGGCGTCATCACGATGATTCTCATCACGCTGGCCGTGTTCATCCTGCTGCGGCTGGGCGGGGGGAATCCGGTGGAGTATATGCTGCCGCCGGAGGCCACCCAGGCCGACATCGAGAAGCTGACCGCCGCCTACGGCTTCGACAGAAGCATCTGGGTGCAGTTGGGCATCTACTACCAGAACCTTTTCCAGGGCGATATGGGGGACGCCCTCCAATATGACGGTCAGCCCGTGGTGGAGGTGGTGCTGGACCGGATGCCGGCCACGCTGCAACTAACCGCAGTAGCCATGGCCTTCGCCGTAATTGCGGGAGTAAGCATCGGCGCGGTGTCGGCGGCCCGGCCTGATTCGATCTTCGACCGGGTGGGCCGGGTAGTGGCGATAATCGGCCAGTCCATGCCCGTGTTCTGGGTAGGGCTGTTGTTGATACTGCTGTTCTCAGTGCAATTGGGCTGGCTGCAAAGCGCCGGGGGGTTCGACCGGATAGGGCCTGAAGCCCTCATAATGCCGGCGGCGTCCCTGGCCTTCTTCCTGATAGCGTCCCACATGAGAATCGTCCGCTCCACCATGCTGGAAGTGCTGGAATCGGACTATATCAAGATGATACGGGCCAAGGGACTGCCCACGCGGCTGGTCATCTGGAAGCACGCCTTCAAGAACGCTTCCATCCCGGTATTCACGCTGTTCTTCGTCAATTTCGCCGCCCTGGTCGGCGGCGCGGTGGTGACCGAGACCATCTTCAGTTGGCCGGGCGTGGGTAATCTCCTGGTAGCGGCTCTCATCGCCCGAGACTACCCGGTAACGCAGGGCGTAATCTTCTTCGTGGCGGCCATCATAGTATTCGTCAACATCTTCGTGGACGTGATGTATGCGTGGCTGGACCCGCGCATCCGGCTGGGTTAGCGACGAGGGACGCCCCCACCCTAACCCTCCCCCGGAGGGAGAGGGAACTTTCTGGTGACAGGTATGGTAGCTAGAGATAGCACAGGCGCAATATCCCGTCCCGCCCCGTCCGCGTTGCACCGGGTTGTTGCCGTGTTCCGCTCGACGAGCGGCGCGCTCCGGGGTTCTCCCAAGCTCTCGGTGTTCTTCCTTACCATCTGCATAATCATAGCCATCCTGCCGGTTAGCTGGATAACCCCCCACGACTCCATTGAAATCAGCCCGGCGGACCTGTTGCAGGCCCCGGCGTTTTCCGAGCACCTCCTCGGCACGGACAACCAGGGGCGGGACGTTCTCAGCCGCCTGATCCACGGCGGGCAGAGTTCGGTAAGAGTGGCTGTGGCTGCCGTTCTGCTGGCGGCGCTGCTGGGTACTCTGATAGCCCTTGTTGCCGGCGTGGTCAGGGGGTGGGTGGACCGGCTGCTGATGCAGATTACCGACGCTTTCCTGTCCCTGCCCTACCTGATGGTGGCGCTCACCGTGGTCACACTGCTGGGTCCCAGCATCATCAACCTGATTATCGTCATCGGGTTTCTGCGCTGGATGGGATTCGCACGGGTGCTGCGGGGCGAGGTGCTGCGGCTGATGGAGATGGACTTCGTGCGGCTGGCCAACGTGGCCGGCTCCAGCCGCCCGCGGATAATGCTGCGGCACGTCTTCCCCAACATCATCAACACCCTGCTGGTGCTGGCGACGCTGGAAGTGGGACTGGCCGTTATTCTGGAGGCGTCGCTCAGCTTCCTGGGCTTGGGCGTGCAGCGCCCCATCCCGTCTTGGGGCAATATGCTGCGGGACGCCCAGCAGTTCCTGTTCTTCCCTGGCGCGTGGTGGTTCCCGCTGGTGCCGGGCATCGCCATCACCTTCCTGGTGATGTCCTGCAACCTGACCGGCGACTGGCTGCGCGATCGCACCGACCCGACTCGACGGCAGTTGTAGGCGGGCGCAGGCAGGCTCAGGTTTTGAGTGGTACGCCCTCACCCTTTGGGAGAGGGGATTTGTGTCACACACCTTCTTAGCTGGTGAGGAACCTCACTATGTGGGGGTTGACCTCCTCCGGTCTTTCCTGGTGCATGAAGTGGCCGGTGCCGGGGATGATTATCTTTTCCAGCCCGCCGGTGAAATAGGCGTCCATGTATTCGCTCTCGAAGGACTCCAGGCGCTTGGGGCGGTCGCGGGTGCCGTGGAGGGCCAGGGTGGGGACGGTGACCGGGCCGGCGTTGATGCGCTCTTCGTCCCTCAGTATCTCCGGGTCTTGGGGCGCCGGGCCGAATCTGGCGCGGTAATAGCCGAGGGCTGCCTCCACCACTCCCGGCTTGCGGAAGGTCTCGCGGATGCTCTCGAGGGCGTAGGCCGGTATGTCCCACTCCGGCGAGGCGTCGCGCCACCACTGCTCCACATAGGCGTAGTCGTTGTGGGCCACCGCCCTCTCCGCGAAGGGCATCTGGAAGAAGTAGAAGTGCCAGGTGCCCCGGAGATACCAGTAGTCCATCGCCAACTCTTCGTCTACGCGGCCCGAAGCGATGATGACCAGCTTGTTCACCTTCTCCGGCGCGAGGACGGACGCGCCGATGACCGCTCCCGCGCCCCAGTCGTTGCCGATGAGGTGGGCCTGTCCACCTCCGAGGGCGTCGACCAGGGCGACGGCATCTCGAGCGAGGAGAGCGGCCCGGTAGTTCCCGTCGCTGGGTGCCTCGGTGGGAGCGTAGCCACGCATGAACGGGGCCACGGCGCGGAAGCCTGCCTCGGCGAGGTCGGGCAGCAGGTGGCGGAAGGAGTAAGCGTGGTCGGGGAAGCCGTGCAGGCACAGTGCCAGTGGCCCTTCGCCCATCTCCAGGTAGTGGAAGTTGATCCCGTTGGCCTGTACTGAGCCGGTCTTGAAGTCAGTCATCATGCCTCATCACGTGATTGCAAGGTTGTGGAAAAGCAGGATTTCACCCTCACCCCAGCCCTCTCCCTCAAGGGAGAGGGAGAATTAAAAGACCCTGCGCCATCATTGGGCTATTGCGTCCTGTGGCAGGCAATCCTAGAACAAGCACTCCACCCCCAGCTCGGCGCAGATGTCGCGGATGGACTGGGACACCTCGGGGTGTAGGGGAATGCCTTCGTCGCGGCGGATGGCTTCCATCTCGGCCTCGGGCTGTCCAGCGACGATGACGCGGTCGTGGCCGGGGGCGGGCTTGGTGGCGTTCATCATGCGGACCCACTCGTCCATTTCCTGCTTGAAGTGGGCCACGTCGGTGAAGGCGTCTACGCTGTAGGCGGAGACGTAGTGGCCGAAGTTGGGGCGGCCGGGGACTGCGCCGTAGCCGAAGCCGGTCAGCACTCCGGCCAGGATGTCCACTACGCAGGACAGCCCGTAGCCCTTGTGGGAGCCGCCCTCGCGGCTGCCGCCGACGGGGAGCAGCCAGTAGTTGTCCGGGGCTTGTCTCTCCTCCATTATGGGAGTGCCATCCTCTTCGGCCAGCCAGCCCGCCGGGATGTCGGCGCCGAGGCGCTGGGCGATGCGTATCTTGTTCACGGCGACGGAACTGGTGGCGGCGTCGAAGACGAAGGGCGCTTCCTCGCCCGTGGGCACGGCAATGGCGATGGGGTTGGTGCCCAAGCGCGGCTCGGCCCCGAAGGTGGGCAGCACAGACGGCGGACAACTGGTCATGCAGACGCCAATCATGTCGTGGGGCAGGGCCAGCATGGAGTGGTACGATGCCATGCCCAGATGCCGGGCGTTGCCTATGGCGACCATGCCGACGCCCACGTTGCGGGCCTTCTCGATGGCTATGTTCATGGCCTTGGGGGTTATGATGGTTCCCAGCCCCCGGTCGGAGTCCACAGTGGCGGTGGACGGAGTCTCGCGGATGACGCTCCAATCCGGGCGAGGGTTGATGGAGCCGTCCTGGTAGCCGTTGACGTAGCTGCGCAGCATATTGGACACACCGTGGGAGTCCACGCCCCGCAGGTCGGCCAGCACCAGCACGTCAGCGCCCAACTCCGCGTCGTCGCCGGGGACTCCCAGTTGCCGGAATATGGTCGCCACGGTGGATTTCAGGGTCTCGCCCCGGACAAATTCCGCCTCGTCGTGTCCTACCTTGAACTGCTCCAGCACGGCTATTCCCCCATTCTTGCGCTTCTTGATGACCGTGTAACATTATAGCAGTCAGATTGGACGCAAAGGCGCAAGGACGCAAAGGCGCAAAGTTTTTTGAGGGGAGAGATGAACGATAGAGAAGAAGCGTTGGATTTTCTGGCGAGGCTGGGGGCTAATCCCGCGGTGGCCTTCCACGAGGCGGGAGTGGCGGCGACGGTGCGGGCGATACTGGACGAGACGGGTGTCGGGTACAGCGTGGACGAGTTCGGGAACATCCTGTCCCGGTTGCCGGGTAGCAATCCCGATGTTCCACCCTTGGCTGTGGTGGCTCACATGGACCATCCGGGATTCGAGTTGACGGAGCGGCATGGCGACGGCGGGGAGTTCGTTGCCGATGCGTCGGGCGGGATACCGGCGTCCAGTTTCGCTGCCGGGGTGCCGTTGCAGGTGATAATGCCCGGCGGACATCGGGTCGCGGCGGTCACTGCCGGGCCTTATGGCGAGGAATCGGAGCGCAAGGCGCTGGTTCAGGTGCTTGACTCAGGTCTTGCGTCGGAGCTGCCCCTGCCCGCTGCCGCAGTGTTCGATTTGGTGGACTTCGAGCTGGACGGCGAGTATATCCGTATGCGGGCGGTGGACGACCTGGCCGGGTGCGCCTCGGCGCTGGCGGCGCTGGCGCGGTTGTCCCGCAGTGGGGAGCCTTCCGAGGGAGACGTGTACGCGCTGTTCACCCGCGCCGAGGAGGTGGGGCTGGTCGGAGCGCGCCTGGCCGCCGACGCCCGGCTGCTGCCGCCGGGGACGCTGATAGTCTCCGCCGAGTCCAGCCGCACTCTGCCGGGGGCAGAGCAGGGTAAGGGGCCGGTGATACGGGTGGGCGACGCCGGGTCCACCTTCGACGCCGATGCGGAGTCGGTGCTGATACGGGCGAGGGAGGCGCTGAGCGAGCGCGAGGGCGGCTTCGCGGCGCAGCGGCAGCTAATGAGCGGCGGCGTATGCGAGGCCAGCGCCTTCGCCGCCTACGGGTACAGGACCACCGGCATCGCCTTTCCGCTGGGCAACTACCACAACGGCGCGCCCGAGGGCCGGATTGAGGCGGAGTATATTCACGTCGAGGATTTTCTCGGCGGCGTGGCGCTTATGGAGGAAGCGGCCCGGCGGGTGTCGGACCGGGTCAACACGGCTTTCCGAAGCCGGCTGAGGTCGGTGCCGGAGGATATGCGGCAGCGTTTGCGGGAGCAGGCGGGGTAGATTGGCGGCGGTTTTGCTGACAGGCGAGGATTGAATACCTATTGACATAACGATAATATCCGAACATTAGGTCGGATGAGTTGGCTTAGCCCAGACGAACAATCCTCGCCGAGGTGGTACAATGAATACCAGCGCCGGACGCTCCTCGTCATGGCTTATGGCCGACGGGGCGGCATCCATCAGCGCCAGTATGCTGGTTGCGGTGCTGATTAACGTAATCCCTTCTCTTGCTGGACTTTGGGGTCTCGGGTTCCTGCAAGAACTGACCAACAAGCAGGACGGGATGATAGTAGTAGCCACGTTGCTGCTGCTCCCAACTTCATTCGTTGTTTACGGAGTGTCGCAGGTGATATTCGCAGCTAAAGAAGCCGTTGAGAAGAGAGCGATGGAGAAGGGCCGGAAGGTGGGCCTGGAGGAGGGGCGACAGGAGGAGCGCGAGCGCATCGCCCAAGCACTGGAACAGCACGGAGTGGAAATCCCCCCGGAAGTAGCCAGATTGCTCGCCCGCGAATCCGAGTCTGGCGGCCCGCGTTCCTAATCAATCCGGAGGCAACCCGTCCGCTATTCCCGTCCTTGCGAATCTGCTAAAATCCTTTGGCATTCAGTCGAGGAATCGGCGACGTCAATCCTTTGTAGTCCGCAGGCCCCCGCCCAATGCGGACGGTAGCATCGGAAAGGGGCGTTAGCTGAGTCCGTCGGCTCCTAACTTGGGAGAATGGAGAGGAGGAGTTCCATGCCATCATTCTGGGAGAACATCAGATTCCCCGGCGTACGGGAGATGGACGAGCTTAGCGGCGCGCAAGGCCAGGATATGGCTACCTACGTCAGCCATCCGGCCCCGTCGGAAGGCAACAGCTTTCCCGCCGTTATCGTCATTATGGAAGCGTTCGGCGTCACGCGGCACATTGAGCAGGTCTGCGACGAGTATGCCCGCCACGGGTACGTCGCCGTCGCCCCGTCTCTCTACCACCGTCAGCACCCCAACGCCAAGCTGGGCTACGACCAGATGCCCCAGGTGCAGCAGTACATGGGCGCGTTGAACGATGAGGAAATCATCGAGGACGTCAACGTCACCATTGATTACCTACAGAACCGCTACCAGCGCACCCGCGGCAACAAGATTGGCATCGTCGGCTACTGCGTGGGCGGGCGCATCACCTACCTGGCCGCCACCAGCTGCCCGGGCCTCAGCGCCGCCTCGGTGTACTACGGCGGGCGCATCCTGGTGCCCTTCGGCGACGGCCCGGCCCCCATCGAGCGCACCAGCGGTTCCACCGTTCCGGTAATGGGCAACTTCGGCGAGGACGACGCCAACCCTACCCCGGCGGACGTGGCCCAGATAGAAGAAGCCCTGAAGGCTGCCGGTGTAACCCACGACTTCAAGATGTATTCCGGCGCCGGTCACGGCTTCAACTGCAACGAGCGCCCCGACTACCGCGAGGACGCCGCCGCCGACGCCCTGGCTAGGACGCTGGGCTGGTTCGACCAGTACGTCAAGAACTAACCCCGTATTCCCTTCCCATATCTCCCTCTTCCTTGAGGGAGAAGGTTGGGGTGAGGGTGAACCCTGCCATAAAACAAAAGCCCGGATGCTTCGCAAAGCGTCCGGGCTCTTTCGCTGACTGGCCCAGTTTTCGGGGAGCAGGCCACCACACCAGCAACCGGCTGTCCGCTCCTTATCCGCACCACCACTGGCAGGTCAGCCTGCCCGCGGTCGCGGCGCGCGGGCGACAGCGAAGAGCGCGGCGCTGACGGCGTACAGCACGGTCAGAATCAGCAGCGATTCCGTGTAGCCTCCCGTGCGGTCCACCATCCAGCCCAGGAACAGGGGCGACAGCATCATCCCTGCACTGTAGAACACCGAGATGATGCCGGTGAGCGTGGCGAAGCTGCGCCGCCCGAATATGTTGCCCACCAGCACCCAGTTCAGCACCGACGCGCCTTCCAGTACCGCCATACCCGCGATGAAGGGGAAGATAATCCAGGTTCCGGGCACCAGGTCCAGGCCCAGCAGAGACACCGCGCCCACCGCCATCCCAACACCGAGCA
Source organism: Dehalococcoidia bacterium (assembly GCA_965204865.1). GTDB lineage: Bacteria > Chloroflexota > Dehalococcoidia > Lucifugimonadales > UBA3495 > VXOI01. The sequence continues at coordinate 583,822 of OZ242027.1, forward strand.
CCCCCTGGCCCGGCAGTCTCATGCCAGACATGCCGATGAGCAGCCGGGCTGGAATCGAAACGAAGAAGAGCAGCGCCATCATGTCTGCGCCGGTCTGCTCCGAAGTCCCCTTCCATACCATTATGGGGATGGCGTGGACCAGAACGCCGCTGGTTACGGAGATGCGAAGGGCGCTGGCAACCAGGATGAACCAGTAGGTAGGCGTCCTGAGAGCTTCTCCGACAGTGAAATCCCGCCCCGAGGCTTGGGCCGAGGAAGTGGCAGTCGGCGACTGCTCAACCGCTTCTCCCACCTCGGCCAGATCTATGCCCATGCTCTCCGGCGAGCGGCGTATCAACAGGGCGAAGGGGACCACCACCACGACCACGAAGATGCCGGTGTAGAGCATGACATCGCGCCAGCCCAGGGCCTCAATGCCTCGCGACAGCACCGGAATCAGCATCGCCCCGCCGGCAGTGTAGGCGGTGATGACGATGGTCATACCGACGGCGCGCCGCCGCACGAACCAGCGGTTCATCACGGCCAGGAAGGTCTGCCCGAAACCGCTGTTGTTGCCCACCGACACCACGCCGACGTACACCAGCACGAAAATCCAGTAGCCGTCCACCCCGGAGAGGATTATCACACCGACGCCAGCCATCAGCCCGAATACCAGCACGATGGGCCGGGAGTCGAACTTGTCCACCATCCAGCCGACAATAGGCCCGCCGATTCCCGCCTCGCCCCGCGACAGCGCGAAAATCAGCGAGACCTGGGTGTCGGTGAGCATCAGGTCTTCGCGGATGGGAATGTAGAAAACCGGGAAGCCGTAGGAGAAAATAGCCCCCGGGAACAGCGCCAGGAAACAGCAGGCCCCCAGCACCCACCAGCCGGGATAGATGCCGATGAACCTGTGCCGCAGCGCGGCAAGCGACGCCATCAGGCCAGGCCGCTCCGGAGGATGGGTGCCGGTGTCGGGTGCGGATCGTATGCTGGGCGCAACTCATCACTCCCAGAGCGCTGTTGCGCCCGTTTCAGTAAGAACATTGCCGGAATCATAACACGTCGCGCAAAAAGTTCCTTCTCCCCCAAGGGAGAGGGAGTACTAAAAGGCCCCTATGATTCCACATTGGCCCCGCCGGGGTTAAACTGGCGGCAAAGATGGGTATGGAGGCAATGTTATGAATTCTTTGGGACGGGTCGCCATAGTCACTGGCGCAGGCTCCGGCGTGGGCCGGGCGTCCGCGCTGGCCCTGCTGCGCGATGGCTACTCCGTGGCGCTGGCGGGGCGCAGGATTGAAACGCTGGAAGCATCCATAGGTGAGGCCGAGGAACACCGCGAGCGCGCCATCGCCGTCGCCACCGACGTGGGCAGTCCCGAATCGGTGGGCGAGCTTTTCGCCCGTACTAGGGAGGCTTTCGGCGGACGGCTGGACGTGTTGTTTAACAACGCAGGCAGCGGCTCACCGCCGGTCAACATGGAAGACCTGACCTTCGAGCAGTGGATGTCGGTGGTCAATGCCAACCTGACCGGCACCTTTCTCTGCACTCAGGAAGCCATCAGGATAATGAAAGACCAGGACCCCATGGGCGGGCGCATCATCAACAACGGCTCCATCTCGGCCTACGTGCCGCGCCCCAACAGCGCCCCCTACACCGCCACCAAGCATGGGGTGATGGGCCTGACCAAGGCCACCTCCCTCGATGGGCGCAAGTACAACATCGCCTGTAGCCAGATAGACATCGGCAACGCGGCCACCGACATGAGCGCGCCCATGGAGCGGGGCATCCTCCAGCCCACCGGCGAAATCCGCCCCGAGCCTCGCTTCGACGTGGAGCACGTTGCCGAGCAGGTGGTCTACATCGCCAACCTGCCCCTCGACACCAATATCCAGTTCATGACCATCATGGCTACCAAGATGCCTTTCATCGGAAGGGGGTGATTCATCATGGCATTGATCGAAGCCGGCGACTTCAGGTTTGACGTTGACGATAGCTGGGGCAGTTTGCCCGACGGTATGCGCGCGGGCGTCGTGACCGGCGTGGTGGTGGACTCGCAGGACCGGGTCTACCTCTGCCAGCAGCAACAGGACCCGCCGATACTGGTGATGGACAGGGACGGGAATTTCCTGGACTCCTGGGGCAGTGGTTACGTCGTGGAGCCGCACACGATGTACATAGGCCCCGACGACGTGATTTACCTCGCCGACCGCGGCGCTCACGTGGCAATGAAGCTGTCGGTGAGCGGAGAGGTCCTGCTGGAGGTCGGCAACCGGGGCCAGCCCTCGGACACCGGATGTTTCGAAGACGAGGGAGTGGTGCTGCGGGCGGGCGGCCCCTTCAACCGGCCAACCCGGCTGTCGCCGTCGCCGTCGGGAGACCTGTACGCCTCCGACGGCTACCGCAACTGCCGGGTGCATCGCTTCGCCGCCGACGGGCAGTTCATCGCGTCCTGGGGGCGGCCCGGCGGCGACGGGCCGGGCGCGTTCTTCTCGCCCCATTGCCTCTGGGTGGACAGCGAAGGCCGGATTTACGTCTGCGACCGCAAGAACAACCGCATCCAGATTTTCGACCCGGAGGGAGAGTTCGTCACCCAGTGGACCAACGTGCAGCTCCCCACCGACCTGCACATCGGACGCGACGGCCTGTTCTACCTGGCGGAGCGGGAGAGTGGCGAGGCCACGGAGAACCTGCTGACCATGCGCGACGGCAACGGCAGCGTGCTGGCAAGCTGGACGACGCCGCGCAGCCACCAAATCTGGCCCGACGCCCACGGCAACATCTACCTGGTCAGCGGCACGGCAACGGACGCATCCAGGGGCTTGGGAACCAGGTACGTGAGGGTGCGCTAGAACTCGACTACTGGCCTACGTTGGGGGATGACCTTATAATGGCCGGTGTCTCACACTTCCAGATTCGTATCCCCGCGGCGCTGGCCTATTCGAGAGATCATCCGTTGTAGATTAACTCCCCAGGAGGATGACATGGTTGACCAACTAGCCCGGCCCAAAGACCAGGTGGAAGTTTACTGGTTTTCCGAGCAACCCCAGGGCTACGTCAGCGACGCCCAATTGGAGCAGTTCGACTCGGGACGTTTGGGGTTCCCCAATACCTTCTTCGACCCGGACAAGGCCCACGTCCTTTACAACGAGTACCACGACCAGTATGCGTTGGCCGACGAAGTGGGGTTCGACGGGATTATGACCAACGAACACCACGCCGCCTACTGGTGCGGAAAGCCTGCGGTCAACCTGGACGCCGCCGTTATCGCCAAGGTCACCAAGCAGGCCAAGATTGCCATACTGGGCAACGTCATAGCCGTCAACGACCCCATCCGAATGGCCGAAGAGATTGCCATGCTGGACTGCTACTCCGGCGGCAGGATAATCTCCGGCTTCGTCCGCGGCGGCGCGGTGGAGACCCTCCAGGCAGGCATAGACCCCACGGAAAACCGGGAACGGTTCGAGGAAGCCCACGACCTGATAGTGAAATGCTGGACGGAGCCCGGCCCCTTCCGGTACGAGGGCAAGTACTACCAATACCGGGCGGTCAATCCCTGGGTTCTGCCCATGCAGCAACCCCGGCCCGACATCTGGTTCCCCGGCACCGGAAGCCCGGAAAGCGTGGTATGGGCGGCGAAGAACGGCCATCCATACATGAACCTAGGCGCGGTGATGGAGACCACCGAGTGGCTCAAGAACATCTACATCGACACCGCCCTGGAAGCCGGATACCAGCCCGGCCCGGAGCATTTCGGCTACCTGCTCAAGGTTCTGGTTGCCGACACCGACGAGAAGGCCGATGAGATTGGCCGGAATTTCGTGTGGACCGAGGGACACCGCCAGCGCGGTCCCCGGGAGCACGTGGACCCGCCGGGCTACCAGTCCCGCCAGGCCCTGCAAATCAAGCGCAGCCGCCCCACCGGGGTTTTCGCCGGCAACGCCGGAGACCCCCAGTCCTATGACCTCCAAAAGAACCACCGCACCATCATCGTCGGCACGCCGGATACGGTGATCGAGCAACTGACCTGGGTGGTGGAGAAACTCAACCCCGGCTACCTGCTGATTTACGGCAACGAAGGCCCCATGACCCACCAGGACTGCATGAGGTCCATCGAGCTGCTAGGCAAGGAAGTCATCCCGGCCCTCAAGGAGATACAGCTACAGCCCTACGAGGTCGCAGCGTAGCCGGTATCTGGGAATAGAGGACTTTGCCCTCAAACGGAGCGTCGCGACGTTAGCTGGGATAGCAGCCGTCGCGACGCTTCTGTCACATCGGCCACTGCCTCGTCGAAGGCGGCCGCGTTGGCCTTCGACGGCTGACGGTAGCCGCTAATCTTGCGGACGAACTGCAACGCCGCCGCCTCAATCTCGGCCTCCGTCGCGGGAGATTCCGGGTTGCGCAATACCTTGATGCTCCGGCACATCACTACCCTCCCTGGTCGTCAGTCCGCGGGACAGGACGGTACTTGTCGCCCTCTTCCCGCGTAATGCGCCCCGACGCCATCAGCCACATCCGCGCGATTTCCGGCCCCATGAACTTGAAGGTGCGGCGCAGTTCCTGGGCCAGCGGCGGGTATTCATGCCCCTCCAGACCTTCGTAGAACCATCCGCAGAAACTCCCATGCTCATCGCGGATGGACTGCACCCGCCGGGCGTTCTCGATGACCCCCTCGATCTTCAGCCGGTTGCGGACGATACCGCCGTCCTGCCGCAACCGCTCCACGTCGTCCGGCCCAAGGGCAGCCACCGCGTCTATCTTCCAGCCACCGAAAGCGCGACGGAAAGCATCGCGCTTGTCCAGGATCATCTTCCAGGTAAGCCCGGCCTGAAAGACTTGCAGGCTCATCACCTCGAACAGCGCGTCGTCATCGGTGGCCCGCCGTCCCCAGATGGTGTTGACGTACCAGTCCCGCAGTGGGTCGGGCGGCGCGTTGGGGTCGTGTATGGATTCGTGGGGCATTTTCGCTCCGTGACGTTTTTTTGACGCAAAGGCGCAAAGACGCAGAGAGAATAACCAAAGCCTTTGCGCCTTTGCGTCTAATCAATTCACCTAGCGCGGCACGATGGGCAGCGATACGTGGGACGGGTGAGCCGCGTCGTGCAGGATGGTCTGGACGGCAGGCTTCAGCTCCGTGTCGGCGGCGATGACCCCGCCGGTGTTGGTGTTGCGGTCGAAGCGGGGGAAGTTGCTGCTGGATACTTCCAGCCGTATCTTGTGTCCCGCCTTGAACACGTTGCTGGTGGCCCACAGGTCTATGGTGTAGCAGTAGGCGCGGCCCGGCTCCAGCAGCGACGGCTCGGACATGGACTCGCGGTAGCGGGCTCGGATGATGCCGTCGGTCAGGTTGCGGGCGCAGCCGTCCTCGCACACGTCCACCAGCTTGGCGGTGAAGTCGGTGTCAGTGGCCGAGGTGGCCGCCCACAGCGTCACCGTGATGGGCCCGGTAACCTCCACGTCGCGTTCCAGCGTCGGAGTCGAGTAGACCAGCACGTCGGAACGCGCCTCGATCTCGTTCTGGTCGAAGGCGCCGCTGCTGGCGAAGTAGGGGTTGCAGCAGAGCTGCCCGCCCCGGGTCGGCACCGGGTTGGCCGGGTTGTACAGGAACACGTCGGGCGCCTCGTCGGACGGCGCTTCGGGGCTGAGGTTGCCGTCGCCGTGCAGCGTGTTGGCGTTGCCGCCGCTGTGCAGGTAGTAGCTGGTGGCCTGGGCGCGGGCCAGCGGCCACTCGTTCTCGTCCCGCCAGACGTCGTCGCCCATCACGAATATCCTGACCGGCGGTTCGTCCAGCATCCCGGTGTCCTCGCCCTTGAGCCAGTGCTGGAACCAGCGCAGGTGAATTTCGTCCAGCCCCAGCGCGAGGGCGTCGGCGGCCACGCCGAAGTAGTGGCTCCCCGCCATGCTGGTGCCCCGCGAGCTATGCTGCCACGGGCCGATGATGAGCTTCTGCCCGTTCCGCGCTTCCTCGGTGGCCGCGTTCTGGCGCATCCCCAGGTAGTTTCGGATGGTGCCTCCCAGGAAGATGTCGTACCAGCCGCCGATGTTCAGGGCCGGGGTGCTGACGTTGGAGTGCTGGTCCTCGATGCACAGCTTCTTCCAGTAGTCGTCGAAGCTGGGATGCGCCAGCCAGTCGAAATAGTAGTCGGCCAGCCCTCCGTTCAGGTGCGGCAGGTCCTTCAGCGGCAGGTGGAGGAAGGCATCGGTCATGCTGTCAACGGACTTGACCAGCTCGGCCTGCCGGGCCTGCGGGATGCTCCTGACGCCGGAATGGGTCTTGAAGTTGGCCAGGGTCAGTTGCAGGAGAGTCCACGAAGCGTTGAAGCCCAGTTCGAAGGCTCCTCCCTGGTAGGTCCAGCCGTCGTGGTAGTTGGACGCGGTCACGTTGGGAGCGATGGCCACCAGGTGAGGCGGACGGGTGATGGCGCACAACCACTGGGTTGCCCCCACGTAGGACGCGCCAATCATGCCCACCCTGCCGCTGGACCACGGCTGAGCGGCGGCCCACTCCACGGTGTCGTACCCGTCATTGATGTCGTCAATGAAGCAGTTGAACTCCCCGCCGGAGGTGAAGCGCCCGCGCGTGTCCTGGATAATCAGGGCGAACCCGGCCTTGGCCGCCTTCATTGGGTCGAGCATCTGCGACGCCAGCGCCGCCGTCTTGTCGTAGGGCGTGCGTTGCAGGATGGTGGGGAACGGGCCGGGGCCGTCGGGCCGGTACACGTCGGCATACAGCGTCGTGCCGTCGCGCATCGTCGCGGCAACGTTGGTTTCCACCTTGAGCGAAACCGAATCTGGCATAGCTCTCCCTCCTGAATCTTGTTTTACGCAGGTCTAGTTGAAATGGGGCATAACCCGCTCGGCAAACAGCTCCATCTGTCGGTACAGTCCATCGGCGTCGGGAGACAGGAATCCGAGGTTGACGTGTTCCACTCCGGCCTCGATTTTCGCTTCCATGGCCCGGGCGCAGTCGTCGGGGGTTCCGGCGACGCAGAGGGCGCGGGCGATGTCCTCGGCGCTGCGCTCCGGCGTGACGTAGCGCTCGCCCACGTTGCGCACCGCCAGTTCCATGGCCTCGTCGCCGTCGGTGGAGATGGCCGTCGGCTGGTTCAGGCCCCAGTGGAAGCCGTCCAGTTCGCGCCCTGCTTCGGCGGCGTACTGGCGCACCATCTCGTTGCTGTACTTGATGCGCCGGTTGGTGAACAGGTAGGGATACCACCCGTCGCCGTGAAGGGCGGCGCGCTGCATCGCCGGCTCGCTGCGTCCCGACACCCAGATGGGCGGGTAGGGCTTCTGCGCCGGTTGGGGCAGCAGGGTGACGTCCTCGAACTGGAAGAATCGTCCCCGGTGGGACACGCTTTCCTCAGTCCACAGCCGCTTCATCACGTCCAGCATCTCGTCGGTGCGCCGCCCGCGGGTATTCTTCGGGATGCCCAGCGCGTCGAACTCGACCTGCGTGCCCCGTTGCCCGCTGATGCCGATGCCGAAGTCCAGCCGCCCGCCCGAAACCTGGTCAACGCTGGCGACCATCTTGGCCAGCAGCACCGGATGGTACAGGGGCGCGATGACGATGCCGGTCATCACCCGTATGTCGCGGGTGGCCCCGGCTGCGGCGGCCATGGCCGGCAGGTTCAGCACCGTGGGACGCGGCGGGTTGCCGTCCATCACGTGCTCGCCCATGGTGACGCGCCGGAAGCCCAACTCCTCGGCCCGCCGCGCGAAGGCCGGGACGTCCCAATAGTCCTCAACGCTCAAGCTGCACCCGAAAGTAATGCCGCCGCTCATGTCGCTGCTCCTACGCCGCCCCCAGGGTCTTTTCGATTCTTCGTCTGAACTGTGATTTCTTTGATTCTGTGATTACCATGATTAGGAAAATCATGGCAATCCATCAATCACATGAATCACAGTTCAGACAATAACGCCCCAATTCTACCACCCCAACGATACCTGCGATAAAATCCCTCATTATGGAAGGAAAGAACTGCCTGATTACCGGCGGCAGCGACGGCATCGGCTACGTTGCCGCCCGCGAGCTGGCCCGCATGGGCGCGAGGGTGGTCATCGTTGGGCGCAACGCCGCCAAGACCGACGACGCCGTGCAGCGCATCGCCGCCGAGACCGGCAACCCCGCCGTGGAGCGCCTGCTGGCCGACCTGTCATCGCAGCACGAGGTGCGCCGCGTGGCATCCGAGGCACTGGAAATGCTCCCCCGCCTGGACGTGCTGCTGAACAACGCCGGGGCCATCTTCCTGTCCAACCGGCGCAGCGTTGACGGGTTGGAAATGACTTTCGCCCTGAATCACATCGGATACTTCCTGCTGACCACGCTGCTGCTGGAACGGCTGCGCCAATCGGCCCCGGCCCGCATCATCAACGTGTCCTCCAGCTCCCACGCTCATCCGGGAAGGTTCCGGCTGGAAGACCTGCCCAAGCCGGGCAGTAATCGCGGCTACCGCGCCTACGGTCGCTCCAAGCTGTGCAACATCCTCTTCACCTACGAGCTGGCGCGGCGACTGGAAGGAACGAACATCACCGTCAACGCCCTGCACCCCGGGCTGGTGCAGACCAACATCGCCCGCAACAACGGGTTGCTGGGTCGGGTAGTCAACTTCTTCATCGGCGCTCGCGGAGTGGATGCGGACAAGGGGGCGGAGACGATGGTCTACCTGGCCTCGTCGCCCGAAGCGGAGGGGGTGACGGGCAAGTTTTTCGTGGACTGCCGGGCCGTGCCATCGTCGGCGCTCAGCTACGATGCGGAGCTGGCCGCCCGGCTATGGGAATTGAGCGAGCGGCTGACTGCAACGGACGGCGTAGGATTAGAGGGGACGCCCTCACCCTAACCCTCTCCCAGAGAGAGGGAATTTCTTTGGAGGTTTGATGATGAAGCGAGCGATCGAATTCTACAGCGAGGGGTTCAAGCTCCAAGGCGACGTATACACCCCCGACGGCCTCGCCCTCGGTGAGCAGCGAGGGGCGGTGCTGCTGTGCCACGGCTACACCGGCGTCAAGGACCTGTACCTGCCCGACAACGCCCGCGTGCTGAACGAGGCAGGCTACGTGGCTATGACCTTCGATTACAAGGGCTGGGGGCAGAGCGAGGGCGTTTCCCCGCTGCGGCTGGTCCCCCACAGCCGCGTATCCGACGTGCAGGCGGCCATGACCTTCCTCGGCGAGCAGCCGGAGGTGGACGAGGAGCGCATCGGCATCTACGGCACCAGCTATGGCGGCGCGACCGTCGTCTGGACCGCCGCCATAGACCGGCGCGCCAAGTGCGTGGTCAGCGTGGTCGGCATCGGCCACGGCGCCCGCTGGATGAGCCGCGTCCGCCGCATGGACGAGTGGTTCGACCTCCTCGACCGCTCCAAGGCCGACCGCATCCGGCGCGTGATGACCGGCAAGTCCGAGATGGTGGAGCGCGGCGAAATCCTGCTGCCCGACCGCCAGTCCGCCGCCCTGGCCGTCGCGCAGCGGGCCAACAACCCCAACGCCGTGATGACCATACCCGTCGAGTACATAGACGATACCCTCGGTTTCAACCCGGAGTGGGTGGTCGGCCACATTGCGCCCCGCCCGGTGCTGTTCATCACCAGCGACCAGGACCGCCTCGTCCCGCCGGAGGAATCGGAGCAGCTATACGCCCACGCCGGCCAACCCAAGAAGCTGGTCATGCTTAAGGGCGTCGGCCACTACGAGGTCTACGAGGAGCCGGCCTTCTCCGAGGTGATGCGCCACACCCTTGACTGGTATCAGCAGCACATGCCCGCCAAGTGCTAAACTTGGTTTTTGCAGGTGAAGGAAAGGAGGTAAAAGAGATGTCAAACAAGGGATTCTCGCACATCGGCCTCTCCACCCATGACCTGGACGCCACTCGCGACTTCTACGAAAACGTGCTGGGCTTCAAGGTGGTGCGCTGCGATACCATCAAGATACGCCAGGGGGGGCACATCCGGCACATGTTCGTTGACTGTGGCCGCGACCAGCTTGTCGCCTTCATGGAGCCCAACGACGTCCCCGGCCTGCCGGATGATTTCGATACCGGCATCAACAGGGGCTTGGGCATCCCCGGCGTCTTCTACCATTTCGCCTTCGAGGCCGGCACGGTGGACGCCCTTAACGCCAAGCGCGAGGAACTGATTGGCAAGGGCGTCAAGGTGACCGACATCGTCGACCACGAGTGGGCCATGTCCATCTACTTCACCGACCCCAACGGCATCTCGCTGGAGTACTGCTGCCTGACCCGCGACGTCGGCACCCTGGACGACATCACCTTCCAGGAACGGTTCGAGCGGTCCATCGAAATCCGCAACGGCGAACCCGTCTTCGTCCGCGAAGTCCAGCCCGACCCACTGGAAGCGGTGCTGGCCGACGACTAGTCAGGAATGCCCGCCGGCCCACCAAGGCAAGGAGGGTCAGGAATTACGGCTGGAACCCCGTTCGTCCTGAGCTTGTCGAAGGACGAACGGGGTTCGTTCGTAGGGATAGCGTTCCAATTTAAGTAGTCTTCTGCCTTGTGGTCCGTCATTTCCGCTTCCCCATCCGTCATTCCCGCGAAGGCGGGAATCCAAACCCCCGTCTCCTGTACCTTGGACCACCTGAAGCGGAACGCCATCGTTCGTAGGCCCCCAAGTTGACCCTCTCCCAACTTTCTATCCTTCGACAAGCTCAGGATGAAGGTTGAGCTAGGGCCACATCTTCGCAGAGGTTAAGAGGCGCCCACCACTCGCACCCGGTGGTTGTTGCTGTCGGCGATGTAGATGTTCCCGGCTGCGTCCACATCGCACCCGTGAGGCCGGTCCATGCCCGCCGCATCTGCCGGGCCGCCGTCGCCCGCACCGCCCAGCCGTCCGCCAGCGATAGTGAGGACGTGGCTGGTGACCGCATCTATGCGGCGGATGGCGTGGTTCTCCGTGTCCACCACCAGCACGTTTCCGGCGTGGTCGCAGCGGATGGCCTTGGGGCCGCCCCAGGTTGAAATGAAGGCCGGGCTGCCATCGCCGCCATACCCGAACTCCCCGGTTCCCGCCAAGGTGGACATCACGCCGCTGGCGTCCACCTTGCGGACGCCGTTGCCCTCGCGCTCAGCGATGTAGGTGTTCCCCGCGCCGTCCATGCACACTGCCCGAGCGCCCAGGATGCTGGCCTCCGTAGCGGGCCGCCCGTCGCCGCCGCGCGCCTTCTCGCCGTTGCCCGCGAAGGTGGTGATGATTCCCGAGGCCAAATCCAGGCGACGGATGCGCTGGTCTTGCACGTCGGCGATGAGCAGTCCGCCTCTTCCGTCGAGGAAGCAGTCGTTGGGTTCGCGGAACTGCGCCTCCGTTCCCGGCCCGCCGTCGCCGCCGTAGCCCGGCACGCCAGTACCGGCGACGGTGCTGATGATGCCGGTGGCGGCGTCAATCCTGCGGATGACGTAGTTGAGCCTGTCAACCACATATACGTCGCCGTTGGCGTCCACCTGCAACGAATACGGCTGGTTGAATGTAGCCGCAGTCGCCGGGCCACCGTCGCCGGAGTAACCCTCGGCCCCGGTTCCGGCGATGGTCGTAATGACCCCGGTAGCTGCGTCAACGCGCCGCACGCAATGGTTCATAGCCTCGGCCACGTACAGGTTGCCAACGGCGTCGAAGGCGCACATGAACGGCTCGCTGAGCAGCGCTTCCACCGCCGCCCCACCGTCGCCGGAGTACCCGCGCTGGCCCGTGCCTGCGACAGTGGTGATGATGCCGGGTTGGTGAGTCATTGCTGTTGCCTCTCGCAATTGGTTGTAGATGCCGCAAGTGTCTTTACTGATTGAGCGCCACGAACACCTGATTCGGCATTTGACCATTAAGCCTGATTTCTTTCCCGCGTCAGCCGCCGCCAGCGGTTGCGCTGGTCGCGGGTTTCGGGCGTGAAGTCCGTGGGCGGTGGCTCGGTGCGGATGCGTTCCAGATCTGGCAAAAGCGCCTTGACAGCGTCCAAGTAGGTTGCTACAGCATCTGTTGCCAACCAGTTTTCGTAGAAGTTGACATGCAAAGATTGTGCGGCGCCAAAGGCAAGAAACAAGTCTTGGCGATCTTCCTCGTCAGCCACCTGCTTGGCTATGTCCGCTATCAGGCTGTGGCCGTTGTGGTTCCAGCCCCGCTCCTCGGCGATGGCTTTCAGGGCTTGGGCCGTGGCGCCCCAGCCTTTCTCGGACGCTTGGATATTATTGCGTCGGCGCAGGTAGTTATCTGCCTCGGCGATGCACCATCGGCTCAGTTCTGCGTACTTGTTCGATTCCGGGTTGTTGGATTCCATGCTCTGGCTTTCTCGCTGCGGGACTACTTCCCGTTCCCTGCCGCTTCATTGTACCAGTCCAGAATCTCGCTGCCGGTCATGAACACCACGCCCTCGAAGCGGCTGATGTAGTCGAAGATGGCGTCGTAGTACTTGATGCGGTGGGCCGCCCCGGTGATGTACGGGTGCGTAGAGATGCACATCACCCGCGCGCTGTCGGCCCCCTCGCGGTAGAGGGTGTCGAAGTGGTCCTTGGCCCGCTCGAACAGCTCCGGCGAGCGGTGGTTCTGGATGAGGTAGATGGGAATGTCGTTCAGCTCCACGGTGTAGGGCAGGGCCACCATCCGGCCCGACTTGACAATCATCTCGTAGGGCTGGTCGTCGTTGCACCAGTCGGCGATGTACTCGATGCCCTCTTCGGCCAGCACGTCCGGGGTGTCGAAGGTCTCGGCCAGGCCCGGGCCCATCCAGCCGCGCGGGGCGGCGCCGGTGGCCTCGGCGATGGTGTCTATGGTGCGGCGGATGACGGCCCGCTCGTCCGGCTCGCGGTTGATGACTCGCTGGATGAAGCCGTGGGCCAGCATTTCCCAGCCCGACTTCATGCACTCCTCCACCAGCATCGGGTAGCTGAGGCAGACCGAAGCGTTGAGGCTCACCGTGGCCCGGATGCCATACTTGTCCAGCACCTGCTTGAAGCGCCAGAACCCGACCCGCAGGCCGTAGTCGAACCAGCCGAAGTTGGGGATGTCGGGGAGGGTGGTTACGCCCTGGGGCGTGGGCAGCACAGTGCGGGCCATCGGCTCGTTGATGTCCCACTCCTCCACGTTGATGACCGGCCAGACGGCCACGCGGGCGTTGTTGGGCAGCTTCAGCGGCGGACGGTGAAAGATGGGCGAGAACTCGGCGCGGGGATTGGCCATGACTGCCTCCTGCGTATGCGCTCAGGCCGCGCGGGCCTGCGGCTGGACTGAAATGATGATTGCCTGATGCTATCTGCGACTGCCTTGATTCATTTCCACCCGCACCCCACCGCCGGGGAGATCATATACCCGGAATCGCCAATTCACGTCGGCGTTGAGCAGCGGGTACACCATAGTATAGGTCTCTTCCCGAACCCCGTCCTCAAGGACATAACTTCCGTCGTTGGTTGCAGGCGAAAACCTCCGCCATATCTGCCAACCGGCTCCCGGGTCCCTCAGGACGAGGAACGACGGGAGATTGGCGTCGCCCTCTTCCTGCTCCGGGATGATGCCAAGGGTCAGGGGCCTGCAAATACTGGAGCGGGTGTTCACGTCGTCCGCCATCGTTCCCGGCAGGTGAGGCAATTCGCCGGCGTCGCCACGATCAAGCGCATTCCACCGGGCGATGACGTTGCCGTCGCTTAGAGGCTGCATGAGCATCTTGAAAGACCTTTGCCCCACCATCGGATAGGTGGCGTCCTTGAATTCCACCACTCGAAAGTATACGCCGATGTAATCCCCTACATCGCCATCCGTGCCGGTGGCCGAGTGATACATCTCCGCACAGGTGCAGAACATTTCATCCGGAGAGCCGCTTATCTCGAAAGCGTCCCCGGATATGAGAAAACCCGCAAGGGCTTCAATGCCTTTGCGGGCACATTCTTCTAGGGAAAGGCCGCCTGGAGCAACCGACCACCTGACGATGGTTGCGCCAGAGTGGTGAGCCCCTGGCCACGACTCGCGGAGGCCCGGCTCGTTCATCCACAGGCGCATCGGTGTATCCTCCAAACTGCATCTGACGGCCTAGGCAAGCAGACAATATCAGGGGGAAAAGGGGAAGAAGTAAAGGGGATTCTACTTTGCCCTGGAAACACTGTCCACCCGAAGGCAGGGCCGCTATTGACTGCGGTAAATCTCCGTCTCCGGCGCGAAGGCGGCCCAGGCGAACCAGAAGTGGTTACCGTGGATGATGGGCGTGAGGACCTTCCCGGCCAGCGGTCCGGACACCGCCTGCCCCAGCACGTTCCAGACCGAGCCGGTCTGGTCGTCTGCGAAGCCGTCCGCTGACACTCGGAAGGTCAGCGTCTGCCCGTCCAGCTCCGCCTCGAACACTCCGGTCGAGCCGACATCCCGCGACTCGGCAATGCGGGATTTATCCAGCGCCGACGCCGTGCCCGTCTGGAACAGCACCACTATGCTGCGCTCCTCCGCCGAGTAGTTGACCACCCTCTCTTCTTCCAGCGCCATGAAAGGGAAGGCCAAGGGCTGCCCGTCCAGCACCAGCGCGGCCACCCGTTCCATGGGCAGCAGGCGGTCATCGGGAAGTCCCTTGAAGAGGAAAGGCCACTGGTCAACCTGGTCGTAGCCGTAGTATGGGTTGTTCCCGTAAGAGCGGATATACCCCGTTTCCCGCGACAGCACGTCGGCGTCCGGGAAGGCGGCTTTGAAGTCGCCCCACGACACTATCTGCGCCGGCACCAGGTCCAGTTGGTAGCCGGCATACGCGCCCACGATTCCCTCGCCGGTGAGCTGCTGCCACCAGCTTTCCGTTTGCCGGTCCCACATCACCAGGTCGCTGTGGCGCAGGTTGCCCGACACGCCGAAGTCCAGGGTGGCGCTGCCCACCCTCCGGTCGAAGGCCACCGCCGAGTTGCACAGCGGGCAGAAGGTCACCGACACCGGCACTCCCCCCAGCGTGTCGTTGGCAATCTCATGCCAGGTCAGTATCGCCAGCGGATAGGCCCGAGCCGCGCCGTTGATTTCCAGCGACACCACCGGCTGCACGTCGTCCAGCCACGAGTCGGCGTCGGTAATGCTCTCGAACTGCGGATTGTCCAGCGGCGGGATGCCGTCACGGGGAACCCCGCCCGACAGGAACTCGTTGTAGGGGACAGTGTGCCGGCTGAAGTCGGTCTGCCATTCGCCGGTCCTGAACCGGGCGTCGTCAAGGGCATCCTGGTAATTCGGGTCAGGCTCGACCATCGGCGCCGGGCCGCCGGAGTTTGCGGCAGTGGCGGGCGGTTCATCGGTTGCCGTCGGCGCTTGGGTGGCGACAGCCGGGGTCGCAGTCGTGGTTGGCTCATCGGCGGCGGTCGTCCCAGACTTTCCCTCTCCCTCTGGGAGAGGGCTGGGGTGAGGGCGCTCCTGGGTTGCAGCATCGGCGGCAGGCGCGGATGTTGGCGTGGCAGCAACCGTCGGACTTTCGGGGGATGGCGTATCCGTAGGGGCTGTATCGCCTCCCCCGCAAGCTGCCAGCGCCAACAGGCACAGGAATGCCAGCATCAGGCCGGGTAACGCCCTCACCCTGGCCCTCTCCCATAGGGAGAGGGAAACATTGCGCCGGACACCCCGGCTAAAGCAGGTTATCGCGCCCAACGGTCAGCCAGTAGAAGACGATGTAGCCTCCGGCAATCACCATGAAAGCGGATGCGATGGGCTGGATGTAGGGCAACGCCCGGCGCATCAAACGCACCATGGCGCCCTTGAATATCGCCATTCCCAGCGTCATCACCGTTATCACCAGGCCCATGCCAAAGGCGTAGAGGAAGAAGTTCCCCACCACCTGCAACAGCGAGCTGGAGGCGCTCCCGATGCCCACTACGGCGATAAAGATGGGCAGGGTGCAGCTCAAAGAGGCGGTTCCATAGGACAGTCCGAAGGTGAAGAAGCTGCGAAGGCTTACGGTGTTGGGGTTGCCCAAGCGGTCGGCGGCGCGGGCTGCGATGCCGGTGTAGAGCTTGCCACCCGCCACCATCCAGGCTCCGGTTCCCACCAGCGCCGCGCCGATTATCAGCCCCAACCAGGGCAGCAGGTCGCTGATGAATGATGCCGACAGCCCCACCGCTCCGCCCACAATCCCGAAGAGCAGGATGAACCCGGCCGATACCGCGCCGCCCACCACCAAGCCCCGCAGCACCGCCGCCACCGGCCCGGGCCGTTCTTCTTCTTTCAGGTTGGAGCCGAGATACAGCCCCAGGTAGGCGGGCAGCATGGCAAACCCGCAAGGATTGACCGCCGAGGCCATCCCGGCGGCGAAGGCGAACAGGGCCGTGCCGCCAATCAGCCCGCCCAGGAACTCCTGCGAGTTGCCCGACAGCTTGCCCTCGACGAACAGGTTGACCGGGTCAATCCCGCCGCCGCTGCCCACGGCCAAAGCGCCGACGACGGCCACCGCCAGCGCAGCCCCCGCCACCGCAGCCGTCACCAGCCAAGTGCGTCCCGGCCCTTCTCTCAATGCTGACAGCGTTGCGTTCATAACCTTTAATACGCTGTAGTATGGCGGTTGGATTTGCTTTTTGTCTGAATCAGGATAGGAATTACGCAGTCGGGGAGCGCCGCTTCCGTCATTCCTGCGAAGGCAGGAATGACGAGGGTGAACTGCGTGACCCTATCCTGATTCAAACAAACGGCTCCGGGTCGAAGACACCCTGGGGGGCCAGTCCGGCGAACCGCTCCGGGTGCAGGACTTCCGCCAGGCCTTCCAGCACGTCCACCACCCGGGGCCCGTGACGGCTGGGAATGCGACCGTCGAACACGAAGGCCCGCCCGTCGCGTACTGCGGGAAGGGTTTCCCAGCCGGGCAGGATGGTGAGCTTGTCCTGCGCTTCCTGCCGCGAGCGTTCCGGTCCGAAGGCGCAGGGCATAATCATCAGGTATTCCGGCGCGTACTCCCGCACCTCGTCCCACGAAAGTTCGCGGGAGTGTCCCCGGGGGATGGCCAGCCCTTCCTCGCCGCCGGCCATTTCCGAGATTTCCGGCAGCCACTGTCCGGTGTTGCGCAGCGGGTCCAGCCAGTCCAGGCAGACAACCCGCGGGCGCTGGCCCTCCGCAGGAACATCATCGGTCACTCGTTTCACCCGCGCTTCCAGCGAACCGCGCAACTCCCGCCCCCGCTCCGATACCCCGGCGGCGTTGGCGATGTTGCAAACGTTCTGCAAGATGTCTTCCAGTCCGTCGGGGCGGATGGTTAGTATGTGCGGCTGGTAGTCCAGGACCTTCGCCGCCGTCTCGAAGACCGAGCCGCTGGCGATGGCGCACACCTCGCAGAGCTCTTGCGTGATTATGAGGTCGGGACGCAGGCGGGCCAGCAGTTCCTCGTCAATCCAGTACATCGGGTTGTTGTTGGCCCGGGCCTGCTGCACCAGGGCGTCAATCTCGCCGCTGTCCAGGTGCTTGATGTTCCGCAGGCTGTGGCTGACCACCGGACGGGAGGCTGCCTCCTCGGGGTAGTCGCAGGCGTAGGAAACGCCCACCAGGTCGTCGCCCAGCCCCAGGGCGAACACAATCTCGGTGGCGCTGGGCAGCAGAGAGCAGATACGCATAGGACGTTCCCCCGCCTGGAAGGTGCCGCCAGTATAATTGCGCCCTTCAACCCGAAACAAGGTAAGGCGCCCTTAAATCGCCCCTCGAATGGGAGGGTTATAGCCTTTCCCCGCGAAGGCAAGAGGCGAGGACGAAACTCGCCGCACCCCCATTCCCTGACACTTGCCCCTTGCCAAGCCTTGAAGCACCTTTCTACCATCAACACTACGACGTAATACAGAGCCCCTTGCGCCATTGTGATGCCCGGAATCCCCATCTCCTCCATTCCTGGAATCCCAAAATCCGGCAAATCCCTGATTCAGACAATCGGACGAAGTGAGGGAAATGGCAGGAAATGACCGGAAACGGCAGGAAAAACGAAATTTCCAGCCCAAAATGGGAGGCAGGAAATAGGACAGATTGGGACGCAATGGGACGGGAAAACAAATTTCGTCCCATTCATAGAACCTGAGGAGTGATACAATTCCACTACTTAGTAGCTGGGAGACCTGTCCTTGTCGGCCAAGATTCTGTCCGGGAGCGACTTGGCGGCGGAGATACGCGCCGAAGTCGCGACTGGCGTCATCGAGATGCAGGAGAAGCACGGCGTAACCCCCGGGCTGGCCGTCGTGCTGGTGGGCGACGACCCGGCATCCGCTGTCTACGTCAACAACAAGCGCCGCGCCTGCGAGCAGGCCGGGCTGTTTAGCGACGCCGCCTATCTCCCGGCCAGCGCCACCGAGGACGAAATCTTGTCCAGCGTCCACAGGTACAACGGCGACCCTCGCGTCCACGGGATACTGGTACAGCTACCTCTCCCCGACGGGATCAACCAGCACCGCATCGTTGAGGCCATCAATCCGAACAAGGACGTTGACGGCATACACCCCTACAACCTGGGCAAGCTGCTGCAAGGCCGCCCCGACTTCGCGCCCTGCACTCCATCCGGCGTCGTCGAGCTGCTGCTCCGCAACGGCCACGACCCGGAAGGAGCCAACGTGGCGATATGCGGACGCAGCGAAATCGTGGGCAAGCCATTGGCGGCCCTACTGATGCAGCGCGCCCGCGGCGGTAACGCCACGGTCACCGTCTGCCATACGCGCACCCGCGACCTGCCCGACATTACTCGTGCCGCCGACATGGTGGTGGCGGCGATGGGCCGCCCGGCGGCCATCACCGCCGATATGGTGAAGGAGGGCGCAGTGGTGGTTGACGTGGGCATCAACCGCGTTCCCGATGCCTCAGCGCGGCGCGGCTACCGGCTGGTTGGCGACGTGGACTTTGAGGGCGTTTCCCAGAAGGCCGCAGCCATCACTCCAGTACCCGGCGGCGTCGGCCCCATGACCATCGCCATGCTGCTCAGGAACACCCTCACCGCCGCCCGCATCAGCAATCATCCTGAGCTTGCTGAAGGGCATTAGCCGCTCATCCTGAGCTTGTCGAAGGGCCTCCGCCAGTGCGTACCAGCGATTTCGACTACCCTCTGCCCCCGGAGTTGATAGCCCAAACGCCGGTCGAGCCGCGCGACTCGTCCCGCCTGTTGGTGTTGGACCGGGCTACCGGCAGGAGGGAGCATCGCCGCTTCACAGACATCCTGGAATACCTGCGCCCCGGCGACCTGATGGCCTTCAACCAGAGCCGCGTCATCCCGGCCCGCTTATTCGGGAAGCGCGACGACGGTGGCCGGGTGGAGTTGCTGCTACTGCGCCGGGAGGCCGAGGGAGTATGGGAAGCCTTGGCCCGCCCGGGCCGCCGCCTGCGCCCCGGCGCTACGGTGACCGTTACTCCGCCCGGCTGGGAACGTTCTCACCCCCATACTAACCCTCCCCCTCAGGGGGAGGGGACTTTTGGGGGTGGGGCTGCGCCGCTGACCGTCGAAATACTGGAGTCGCGGCCCAACGGGATAAAGGCCGTCCGTCTGTCGTCGGAAGACGTCATAGACCGTATGGGACACACGCCCCTGCCGCCCTACATCCGCAGCGCCCTGCACGACCCGGGGCGCTACCAGACGGTCTACGCCCGCCAGCCCGGCAGCGCCGCCGCCCCCACTGCCGGGCTGCACTTCACGCTGGAACTGCTGACCCGCATCCAAGACGCCAGCGTGGAGACCGCCTTCGTAACGCTGCACGTGGGGCTGGACACCTTTCGCCCGGTGCAGGGAGAAGACCCGACGGAGCACCACATCCACACCGAGCATTACTCGTTGGACGCAGATACCGCCGAGGCTCTCAACCGCGCCCGCGCCGGGGGCCGCCGCATCATCGCCGTCGGCACCACCAGCGTCCGCGTGCTGGAGCAGGCCGCCGCTGATGCTGCGAGGGAGGGGCGCACCGGCTTTGAGCCATTGGAAGGCGACGCTGACATATACATTCTGCCCGGTCATCGTTTCCGGGCCGTGGACGCCATGCTCACCAACTTCCACCTGCCCCGCTCCACGCTGCTGATGCTGGTGTCGGCCTTCGCGCAGCACGGCGTGGGTGGGACGGAAGACTCCGGGCGGCGGATGATGTTGGACTCCTACGCCGAGGCCGTTCGCCTGCGCTACCGCTTCTACAGCTTCGGCGACGCCATGCTGATTTTGTAGCCGGAAAGCGGCGGCTCTGGTACAGTTGATCCACGAAGGCTGGCAAGCAGAGGAATATATGCCGGAAAAGAAGCACCGCGTCGAAGTTTTCTTTGATGATGACGAGTTCGCAATCCTAGAAGAATTGTCAACCGGCAGCAAGTGGAGCATCGAGAAAATCATATACGACACCGTGTTCCGCGCCCACTTCACCGAGGAAGCGAAGAAGCGCCATGCGGCAGTTCGCCGGATGCTTTCTAGGGAACCGATTGATTGGGGGGCTGACTGGGCGGAGTTGAAGCGCGAGATGGGACGGGATATGGCTTGGCGAACCTTGAAATCAATGGGGCAAGATCAGGAAGTTCAATAGTGCTGCTTCTTGACACCAACGTCCAGATGTACGTTGAAGGACGGGAACATCCCTACCGGGAATCCTGCCGGAAAATGTCGGCCAAAATTTCCCCCGCTGGATACGCTGTCGATACCGAGATGCTTCAGGAACTTCTGTATTCTTACGCCAAAAGGGGTGAAGCGTCCCGCGGGATTGACGCAGTGGAAGACCTGCTTTCTACTTTCCCAACCATCATCTCCATCACCGCCGCCGAAATCAGGACAGCTATGCGCCTTCTAGGCGAAACGCCCGGCATCGAAGCGCGCGACGCTATCCACGCCGCCGTGATCATAGGCCACGGACTCGAGGGCATTGTCAGCGCCGATCGCGACTTCGACCGCATCCCCGGCCTGCGCCGTTACGACCCGATGGAGTTGGCGGCAGGGTAGAACCCGACCGGATTTAGCGCAAAGTGATGAGATTCCAACCCTCGTATAGTATTCGGCCTTGAAAACTCTGCTGTTCTGCCATTTCGACCCATACTATGTCGCCACTGAGCACTTCGTTAAGGTCGCTCATTAGCGCGAATTCCGGGCGCGGGTCGAACAGGCTCCAGGTTTGCGTATCGTTGTGATACATCCACACAACCATCAAGCTGCCATCACTGATTAGCGAGGCGAATATGTCGGCCACGGGCCGGGGGCCGCTCCACACGGTAAGATTCAGCAAATCAACACCGCCCTGCCTCCATAAGGCTGACTGACTTGCAATTTCCCCGTCAACCGTAAATCTGACTGTCTTGCCGACAAAGTTTTGCGTTCCCTGATGAACCTTCAGTTTGTATCTCCCATCGCTGGACGTAACGGTAGTAGCAACTGTTTGCCCTTCAACAATGGCGGCAATCTCAACGTCGCTGTTTGCCGTGTCTCCGTCAATAGCAACCAACCCACTGAAAGCGTGGGGTGGAACAAGAGGCGGTCCAGTATCGCTGTCACTGAAAACGGTCAGGGTGAAAGGATACGTAACTTTACCATCCTGCCAAGTGGCTGTTTCTTGGGCCGGATTTCCTCCGACCCTGAATGTCAGCTCCAGCCTGCCCGACGGCCTGGGCACGTCCAAAATGTAGTTGATATTGGCAGAGCGCATCTGGACTCTGGCCGTTCCTATTACCTTTCCGTATGAAATTGCCTCTACCAACGTGCCGTCCGGAGCCTTCTGTCCGTCAATATAGGCATTCCCGGAAAACCTGTTCGGGCGATCTGATTGTGCTGTCACAACAGTCGGGATGCTCGCCACCAACGCGATGACTGTAACGAGCAAGAGAAAAGCCGTTTGGGTCGGTTCGATGCGAATAACTGTCCACATTTTTGGCTCGACTTACACTGCGGCAATGGGAATTTGCGGCCTGTGGAGGCTCAGCGTCTAGCTAACACTGAGCTGTATATCCCCCAGACCCTCGAAGGTGAAGGTGGCCTCGTCCTCGGGGTTCAGAAACTTGGTGCTGACGATGCTGCCGGTCATCACCAGCATCCCCGCTTGCAGTTCCTTGCCGCGTCCGGCCAGGGTGTTGGCCAGCCAGGCCAGCGCGTCCAGCGGGTGGCCCAGCACGTCGCGTCCGTAGCCCTCGCCGGCAGGCTCGCCGTTGATGGTCATTGCGCCCCGGGCATTTTCGAGGTCAAGGGATTGCCAGTCCGTCCTTTCCGGGCCCAGCACCACGCCGGCGTTCCAGGCGTTATCGGCGGCCACTCCGAGGAAGTAGAGGTTGCTGTAATCGGCTCCCCGGTCGTCCACCAGCTCGAAGGCGGGCATCAGCGCGCCCACCGCTGCCGCCGCGCCGTCCCGTCCGTAGGGCGCGCCGCTGGCGGGCAGACCCGATTGCAGCCGAACCGCAACCTCGCATTCCGCGCCGATGCGGACGAAATCGCTGGCCTTCACCGACGCCGGGGAGTGATGCACCCCGTTCTCAAAGACGGCGCCAGCGCAGGGGGCGTCGAAGCCCACCATCCGCTGCATCACAGGCGTGGTCAGGGCTATCTTGTAGCCCACGATGGCGCCTCGCTCCGGCGCCAGCAACGACTGGAAGGCTTCCTGCATATCGTAGGCTTCTTCGATGGTGGCGGGAGAGATGTCATCGGGCAGCGCCTGGTATGGCTGCCGGTCGCGGTGGGCGTCGAACAGATATTGCGCTGCCCTTTCTGCCTTGCTTTGTTGAGTCATTACGGAACCTCCACGGATT
The DNA here is from genome assembly GCA_965204865.1 of Dehalococcoidia bacterium. Taxonomy (GTDB): domain Bacteria; phylum Chloroflexota; class Dehalococcoidia; order Lucifugimonadales; family UBA3495; genus VXOI01. The sequence goes on from OZ242027.1 coordinate 606,444, forward strand.
TGACCGTCCCCCGCCTCCGCGAGGGCAGGCATTCCGGCAATTATACAAGTTGCAGCAGTTGCAGGGTGTTGCCGTCGGGGTCGCGAAAGGTGGCGACCCAGCCGCCCCAGCTCTCCTGCTCCGGCTGGCGGATGAACTCCACCCCGGCCTCGGCCAGCCGCCCCGCGACGGCGTGAATGTCGGCCACGCCCAGGTGTGGCATGAAGCGGTAAGGGTCTTTCGACGCTCCGGACACCCGGTCGTGCAGCCCGATGTTGAACCGCATGGCAACGTCGCCGCCCTGCCCGCCCCGGCCCAGCTCGAAGGCTATGAAGTCGGGATGCCGCGAGTGCAGGGGCAGTTGCAGCACATCGTTGTAGAAGCGGAACATTTTCTCCAGATCGTCGGTCCAGAAAGTGACGCCCACTACTCCGGTAATCATTGCCGTGTCCTCCAAATCTGGATTCCCGCCTGCGCGGGAATGACGGGAGCCTGGAAAAGTGAAACCGGCCAGTGTATTTCACTGGCCGGCTGTCATTCTACCAGCGCAAAAGCGCCTGCTGTCCTCGCTAGACTTCCGACAACTCGCCCCGTCGCTTGGCGGCGGCGCAGCGCGGGCAGAGGCCGTAGAAGTCCACCCGCTGCCAGCCCACCTCGAAGTCAGTGCTTTCCGAGATGCTGTTGCGCAGGCTCACCACCATATCGTGAACCTCGCTGGCGGTGTCGGCGTCAATCACGTTCTCGCACTCGATGCAGACCAAATTGACGTGTGGCTCCATGTTGGGCTCATAGCGCGACATACGCTGAAAAGGAAGTTCCTGGATGAGCCCGCTCTTCTGTAGCACTCCCAGCGTGGAGTAGATGGTTGCCAGAGTCATCGAGGGGAAATGCCCGCGGACCCGCTCATAAATCTGCTGTACTGTGGGATGGTCCTGCGAGTTCAGGACAACCTCCGCAATGGCCAGCCTTTGCGGAGTGACCCGGACGGCCCACTCGCGCATTCTGTCCACCAACTCCTGCTGTGTCAACATAGGCCCTCTGTCCCCCTGCGGGGTCGCTCGCTGGGTTGTCGTCTCGCTGGCTGGGGCGGCGGCCGTTCATGCGCTCAGGCCAAGCGGGCCAGCCACCGGGGCGGGCGTGCCTGTGTCTGTCTCTGGCCGACGGGCCAACCCGCCTACGAATCTCGAAATATGTTGCTAATATATCCTGAATCCCCCTTCCCAAGCAACCCCCAAGCGCCGTGCGGCGGGGTTCGAATCAGGTGGTGCAATCAACAGGCCCCCGTCTTCACGGGGGCAGGCTCCATCTGGGGGTTTGGATTCCCGCCTTCGTGGGAATGACGGTTGCGCTGAACCTGGAAGGCACAACTTCGGTTAAGACGCGATTGCCCTACCTTAGCCGGTTCCTTCGTTGGCAAAGGGGGTGGAATATCATAAAATGATTGGTACGGAGAGATGGCTGAGTGGACGAAAGCGCCGGTCTCGAAAACCGGAGTACGGGCAACTGTACCGTGGGTTCGAATCCCACTCTCTCCGCCATACTGGGCAAAATCGAGAACGCGGCGGGGTTAGCCCGCCGCGATCCAGTCCACCACGCGCTCGCCGATCATTACGACTGTGGGGTGCAGCCCGCCTCCCCGGAGCAGTTGGGGCACCACCGAGGCGTCGGCTACCCACAGGTTTTGCATCCCCTTGACGCGGCAGTACTGGTCCACCACGGTCATGGAGTCTGAGTCCGGCCCCATGCGGCAGGTGCCTGATACGTGGCGGGCCGTTCCCACAGTCTGCCGCATATACAGGTTCAGGGCATCGTCGTCGGCCAGGATTTCGTCGGATGGCGTGATGCGATAGTCGACAACGTCCTGATACGCCTCGGATTCCAGCAGCCTGGCGCCGAAGCGGACACCCTCGCGCACGCGGCGCAGGTCTTCGGGGTGCTGGAGGTAGCGGTAGTTGAAGTTCGGCTGAACGGTGGGGTCGGAGGACGACAGCCTGACGTATCCCGAGCCTCTCGGCACGCCGAGGGTGCAGGAGATGCGCCCCGCGCGGTCGGCGGGGACATCCCCGGTGCGGTACTGCGTCCTGACGCCAGCCACGCGCTCTTCCCGCTCGTCCACCACGTTGACCGTTGACAGCACTAGGTCGTTTTCCAGCTCGGAGTCGGGAGCCGTGAAGATGAGCCGGTAGTGGGGGGCGTCGAGGTCGGCGGGAACTTCCACGCCGTCCTTCACCTTGAAGTTGATGTGGACGCTCAGGTGGTTGAACAGGCTCTGGCCCACGCCGGGCAGTTCGTGGATGACCGGGATGCCCATCTCCTCGAGATGCTCCCTGGGGCCGACGCCCGACAGCATCAGAAGCTGCGGCGAGCGGAGAGCCCCGGAGCTCAGGACGACCTTTTCGGCTTCGATGGTGAATATCTCGCCACCGCTTTCGGCCTCCACGCCCACGGCCTTCGCGCCCTCGAACAGTATCTTGCGGACTTGGACCTGCCCTCTTACCGTCAGGTTGAGGCGGTGGCGCACCTGGCTGAGGTAGGCGACGGCGGTGCTGACCCGCACGCCGCCGAGGTTGTTGGTGGGAGACACGCCAACACCGGCGGCATCCACTCCGTTGGTGTCCTCGACCAGAGCGAACCCCTCGCTGACACACGCCTCGCGGAAGGCCCTCTGGATGGGAGGCGCGGGATTGGACTGGCGGCGCCGTACCGGCATGGGACCGTCGGTGCCGTGGAAGTCGTCCTGGATGTCCAGGTCGTTTTCCATCTTGCGGAAGAAGGGCAGCACCTTGGCGTAGGCCCACTCGTCGTTGCCCAACTCGGCCCAGGCGTCGTAGTCTTCCGGCATTCCACGCTGCATGGCCTGGCCGTTGATGGACGAGCCGCCGCCGATGACCTTGCCCTGGGCCACGTGAATCTCGCCCTGCTCCTCGGTGGCCATGCCCCGGAGGGCCCAGTTGTGCTCCGAATCGGGGGACTCGGCGTAGCGGGTGTGTCCGTACTTGACCTCGTCGGGTATGTGGTCGAAGTCGGGATAATCCTTGCCGGCCTCCAGCACCAGCACCGACCGGCTAGGGTCTTCGGACAGCCTGCCCGCCAGCACGGAACCGGCCGCGCCGCCGCCAACGATGATTACGTCGTATTTCATAGAATCCTCGCCCACGTATTCGATTATTCAGCGGGGATAAGCGTAGTCAGGCCCCTGTGAAGTGTCAAGGAGCTTGCCCCTTGACCTGCCTTTGCCCTGCGCCTATCCTTGCCAAATACCGTATATCATAAGAAAGCGTTGGCCGAACTATATTGCATGTCTCAGGCCGACGGGCCGGAGGTGAGGAGCGATGCCAGCTCGTACCGGACAGGAATACATCACCGGCCTCAAGGAACGTCCCCGGGAGGTGTGGCTTAACGGGGAGCGAGTCAAGGACGTGACCGCCCACCCGGGCCTGCGCAACGGTGTGCAGTCGGTGGCCGCCCTGTACGATATGCAGCACGACCCGGCGCTGCGGGAGGAAATGACCTTCGCCTCGCCCAGCACAGGGGAGCCGGTGGGGCTGTCCTTCCTGATTCCCAAGACCGTTGATGACCTGGTGCGGCGGCGCGAAATGATGACCCGCTGGGCTTGGGCCAGTTGCGGGATGATGGGGCGCTCCCCCGACTTTATGAACTCCATCTTTTCCGCTTGGGCCGGGTCTGCGGGCTACTTCGCCCAGAACCGCCCGGAATTCAAGCAGAATATGCTCAACTACCACGAGTTCATCCGCGAGAACGACGTCACCCTTACCCACGCCCTGGTGAACCTGCAACGCCGCCGCAATGCCGGGCCCACCGACATCCTGAGCGAGGATGTCGCCCTGACGATGGTCAAGGAAACCGATGCCGGCATCGTGGTCCGGGGCAGCCGCACGCTGGCGACGCTGGGGCCGATTTCCGACGAAATCGCCATCTATCCGGTGGCCAGCCACCGCCTGGACGAGCAGGCGCAGCGGCAGACGTTCTCCTTCTCCATACCCTGCGACACCCCCGGGGTGAAATTCCTCTGCCGCGAGAGTTTCGACTTTGGCCGCTCCCACTTCAATCATCCCCTAGGCTCGCGGTTCGAGGAAATGGACTCCGTGGTGTTCTTCGACAACGTGCTGGTGCCGTGGGAGCGGATTTTCCTGCTGGGCGACGTGGAGCTGGGCAACGGATACGCGGCAGGCACGCAGTCGGACGCCCATACCGGTCACCAGATTCTCAACCGCTGCCTGGTCAAGACGGAGTTCATCCTGGGGCTGGCTGACCTCATCGTGGACACGCTGGGTTCGGGCAGCATCCCCCACGTGCAGGAGCAGGTGGCGGAGCTGATTACCAACCGCGATGTGCTGCGGGCCTGCGTGCGCGCCGCCGAGGCCGACGCCACCATGAACCAGTATGGGATGATGTCGCCCGACGTCAACGCCATCCGCGCCGGCCGCACCATCTTCGGCCGCTCCATGTACCCCCGGATGGTGGAGATTATCCAGCTCCTCGGCACCGGCGGCCTGATGGCCCTGCCCGCCGAGGCCGACTTCGAGTCGGGCATCGGGCCGGAAATCGAGCGGTACTTCGCCACCGACTCCACCGATGCCCGCGACCGGGCCAAGCTGTTCCACCTGGCATGGGACGCCTCGTGCAGCGCTTTCAGCGGGCGCCAGGTGCTGTACGAGCGGATGTTCGGCGGCAATCCGGTGCGAAACTCTATCACCCTGTTCCAGAACTACGACAAGGAGCCTTTCAAGCAGAAGGTACGGGAATTTCTGGCGGACGAAGAATGGCCGTAGCCTGACCCAGACCGGAGGAGACAGGTGGTAGCTACCGACCCAGCAGCGGTGATTTTCCAGGATGCCCACGAGGTTCACGCCAGCGCCTTGCAGAAGCTGGCGGAAGGCGACATCCGCGACGCGGCGGAAAAGGCGTGGTGCGCCACCAAGCGGGCAACCGATGCCCTCATTCTCGCCAGGACCGGCGAGGAGCCGCCTACCACCGCAATGACCGCCGAAGGGCTTCTGGCCCTTGCCAGGGCATCCAACGACTTTGAAACTCTGGTGTGTCGCTACTTCACTCGAATCAGTTACCTGCACGGAACTTGCTTCTACAATGGGATGTGCGGGCCGGATACTGAGCGCCGCATACGAGAGACTGCTGACTACATCCGCGATGCTGAGAATTTGGCTTACGAATAACGGAACTCAGAGAGAACCAAATATAACGGAGGAAGCGATATGTCATACACGCCTAAAGCCTTGGGACACCTGGTAATGCGGGTGCGGGATATTGACCGCTCCGTGGACTTCTACACCCGCGTCATGGGCCTGACCATCATGGAGCGCAGCCCTAGCGGTACGGTGTTCATGTCGGCCAACACCGAGAAGTCCCACGAGCTGGCCATCCGCGCCATTGGCATGGACGCCGCCGGGCCCGACCACTCCATCATTGGGCAGGCCCACATGGCCTGGCAGATGGAGAGCTTCGAGGACTTGCAGGAGTTGTACGACCGGCTGATCGAGAACGACGTCAGGATCGTACGGATGGGCGACCATGGCATCTCCATGGGCGTCTACCTGCTTGACCCCGATGACAACGAGATCGAGGTCTACTACGAGGACCCGAAGGAGCAGTGGACGCGCCACCCCGAAAAGGGCCTGTTCGGGAACGAGTACCCGCGCAAGCTCGAAGAGCCGGTAGCGGCAGCCGACGACTAGGCAGCGCGGTTCCACCTTGTGGCAAGCGACTGAGGACGTACTGGACTCCATCGCCATCGGCGCCGGGATTCTCGGCACCGGCGGCGGCGGCAACCCGTACATCGGCCAGTTGCGGGCGCGGCAGGCCATCCGGCAGTGGGGCCCGGTCACCGTGCTGGCCCCGGAGGAACTGCCGGATGACGCCCGCGTCGTCTGCGTCGGCGGCATCGGCGCGCCCACCGTCGGCATCGAGAAGGTGCGCGACCTACAGTCCTACCACGCCCTCCGTGCCATCGAGGACTTCACTGGCGAAAAGGCCACCGCCCTCATATCCAACGAAATCGGCGGCAGCAACTCGGTGGAGCCGCTGATTCCGGCGGCCATGGCCGGGCTGCCGGTGGTGGACGCCGACGGCATGGGCCGGGCCTTCCCCGAGTTCCAGATGAAGACCTTCTTCGTCTACGGCGTGCCCTGCTGTCCCATGGCCATCGCCGACGAGAAGGGCAACTCGGTGGTCATCCGCGAGACCATCAACCCGGTTTGGGCGGAACGGCTGGCCCGCTCGCTGACCGTGCAGATGGGCTGCGTCGCCTGCTACGCCGTAGCCCCCATGACTGCCGAGCAGGTGCGCCGCACCGCCGTACCCAACACCCTGTCCCTAGCCCGTGAGCTGGGCGACGCCGTGAAACAAGCCAGCGCCACAGGACGAGACCCGCTGGACGCTATCCTGGACACCTGTCCCGGCCGGATTCTGTTCAGTGGGAAGGTGACCGACCTCGAGCGGCGCACCACCGCTGGGTTCGCCCGTGGAACGCTCACCATCGAGGGACTGGACCACTATTCCGGCGAGCAGATGTTCATCGAGTTCCAGAACGAGAACCTTATCGCCAAGCGCAACGGCGAAACGGTCTGCACTGTGCCGGACCTGATTTGCGCCGTGGCCACCGACGCTGGCGAGCCGGTCACCACCGAGCTGATGCGCTATGGGCTGCGGGTCACCATCCTCGGATTCCCCGCCCCGGCGCTCTGGGCCACTCCCGAGGGGCTGGCCGTGGCCGGGCCCAGGGCCTTCGGCTACGAAACCGAGTATGTTCCTCTCAAAGTGGAACGCCCCTTTTGAAGTTGCTTTCTCTGACCTTTCACCCCCACCCTAGGGCGTGTCGTCAAACTGCCCCGTCATTCCGGCGAAAGAACGTCACCCCGTACTTGATATGGGGCCGGAATCCAGGCATTTCCGTGAGCAAACCATTGTGCGGCATAGAACGACTCTGGATTCCGGCTTTCGCCGGAATGACGGAAACAAGGCTGTCGCCTGTCTGGCAACTCAATTTGACGACACCCCCTAGGGCAATCGACTTGGGACGGCGTGGTGACATCTCCCTCTTGCCAAGCCCGCCAGCGCATCCCTAACATGGTCTCTATATGTCTTGCTAGGCCCAGCCCGGTGCCTCCTGTTGCCCGTCGGAACCCGGGCTGTAAAGCCGGAATGATAGGAAATGGAAGGATTTGACAGGAAAATAAAATTTTTCCGGCCCTCCACCCTTCCGAAGGTCGAAGAACCAGGCACAGTCGGAGCAAGAATTAAGGAGCTTGGCATTCCAAATGCCATTGACCTGCCCCCCGAGTTAACCCCCCTCGACCCCCACCTTAACCCCCCTAAATGGGGCAGGGAATACCCGGAAACCCTGCCTTTACCCCCACCCAAACCCCCTCTCAAGGGGAGAGGAAATAACCGAAAACCCTGCGTTGGTTTGGATTATGTTCATCGGCGTTGACGTAGGCGGCACCAATACCGACGCCGTCCTGATGGACGGGGCGCAACTTGTGGGCGCGGCCAAAGCGCCCACCACCGCCGACGTCACCTCCGGCATAGTCGCCGCCATCGCCGAACTGCTGGCCCAGAATCCGCGAGGTGTACAGGTGGACGCCGTGATGGTGGGAACCACCCATTTCACCAACGCGCTGCTGGAGCGCCGCAACCTCTCGCCCACGGCGGTAATCCGGCTGGCCCTGCCCGCCACCCAACTTCTGCCGCCGCTGGTGGACTGGCCCGCAGAGTTGAAGGACGCCGTCGGCGGTTTAACCTACATGGTGCGCGGCGGACATGAGTTCGACGGGCGGGAGATTTCACCCCTCGACCGTGATGAGCTGAGGAAGACAGTCCGCGATATGCGGAATCGGGGCGTGCGGGCAGTGGCGCTCTCCGGCGTGTTCTCGCTGGTGAACCCGTCCCACGAAAACGAAGCCGCCGCTATTATCCGAGAGGAAGCGCCGGACATTCGCCTATGCCTGTCCCACGAAAACGGGCGCATGGGACTGCTGGAACGGGAGAACGCTGCAACCCTCAACGCCTGCCTGGGCGATATGGCCGCCCTCACCATCCGGGGCATCGGGGAAGCCCTGGAGTCGCTGGGCATCAACTCGCCGCTCTTTATGAGCCAGAACGACGGGACGCTGATGGACACGGAGTTTGCTTCCCGTTTTCCCGTCCTCACCATTTCCTCCGGCCCCACCAACAGTATGCGGGGCGCGGCCTGGCTGTCGGGCGTGCGCGATGGCATCGTGGTGGACGTGGGCGGCACCTCCACCGATGTGGGCGCGCTGGTCAAGGGTTTTCCGCGGGAGGCGGCGGTTGCCATCCAGCTCGCCGGAGTCCGCACCAACTTCCGTATGCCGGATATGGTGTCCATACCTTTGGGCGGGGGAACCGTGGTCGAACCGGAACCCTTCCGCATCGGCCCGGAAAGCGTGGGCTACCGGCTGACGGACCAGGCGTTGGTCTTCGGAGGCGATACGCTGACCACTACCGACTTGGCCGTGGCCGACGGCCGGGCCAACGTAGGCAACGCCCGGCTGGTTGAAGGGATGGAACGGACGCTGGTGTATGCGGCAATGACGGAAATACAACGTCGGGTGGAGACAGCCATAGACCGGGTGAAGCTGAGCGGCGGCGACGTGCCTGTCGTCTTGGTGGGTGGAGGCAGCATCCTGCTGGGCGACGAGCTGGCCGGGGCGTCCGAGGTGCTGCGCCCGCAACACGCCGACGTTGCCAACGCCATCGGCGCGGCCATCGCGCAGGTTGGCGGGCAGGTGGAGCGGGTCTATTCCCTGGAACAGGCCGGAAGGGAAGAGGCTATCGCCGATTGCTCCGCCGCTGCCGTCGAGAGAGCTGTGGCCGCCGGGGCAGACCCGGCGACGGTGGAGGTGGTCGAGATAGACGAGGTGCCGCTGGCCTACGTTCCCAGCAACGCTACCCTGGTTCGAGTGAAGGCCGTGGGCAATCTGGCGGCTATGTTATGATGGGAAGTGGCGGGCGAAATCCCGGCGCCGCCGGAAAATCGCTCCGAATAAAACTTTTCGGGAAGGTAAAGCCGTGAGTCAACTCAAGCGCGTGAGAGTATTTGCGCCATTTTTGTTGGTACTGCTGGTCATATCTCTGGCGGCCGCCTGCGGCGACAGTCAGCCCAACGAAGTCATAGTCACCAAAGAGATCGTCAGGGAAGTGCCTCAAACGGTGGTGGTGGAGCAAGAGGTTGAGGTAGAGGTCACCAAAGTGGTCACCGAGGAAGTGGAAGTGGAGGTAGAGGTCACCAAGGTGGTGACCGAGGAGGTGGAAGTCACCAAGGTAGTGACCGAAGAGGTGGCGATGGAGCAGTTGCCGCCGTTGGTAGTGGGCAACCTCAACTCCTTCACCGGCTCGCTGGCCGAATTCGGACCGCCGCTGCGCAACAGCGTCGCGCTGGCTGCCGACCACGTGAACGCCGCCGGAGGAATCCAGGGCGGCTCCATGGTCATCATCAGCCGGGATACGGGGGTCAACCCGGTGCAAGGCGTGGACGCCGCCCGGGCCCTGATAGACGTGGAGAACGCCGTGGCTATCGTCGGGGCGCTGTCCAGCGGCGTAACCATCGCCGCCGCCGAGGCCGTGGTAATCCCCAATGGGCGGATTATGATCAGCGGCGCATCGACCGCTCCGGCCATTACTACCCTGGACGATGACGATTGGGTTTTCCGTGTCGCGGTTTCCGATGCTGCCCAGGGCGTGGTCCTGGCAGAATTGGCCTGGCGGGAAGGCTACGAGACTGCCGGGGTAATGTACATAAACAACGCCTACGGCGAAGGACTGGCCGACCAGTTTGAAAAGAGCTATACCGAACTGGGCGGCGAGGTTACGAGCCGGGTTCCTCACGAAGACACTCAGCCAACCTACACCTCGGAGTTGGAAAAGGCCACCGATGGCGACCCGGACGTGCTGGTCACCATGAGCTACACCGGTCAGGCTCAGGTTTACATCCGCGAGGCGCTGGAGGGCGGCTACACCGATACCTTCCTGTTCGTTGACGGCGTGAAAGGCCCGGAGTGGATTGACGCCATTGACGCCTGGGATGACCTGGAAGGCACCCTGGGAACGGTGCAGGGCGGCCCGGACCGGCCGGAGAAGGACGCCTTCCTGTCGTCGTACACTGCGGCCTATGGCTTCCCGCCTTCTCACCCGTTTATGGGCGAACACTACGACGCCGCGATCTTGGTAGCTCTGGCGGCGGCCAAAGCCGGCACCACCACCGACGCCGCGGCCATCCGCGACGCGCTGCGCGACGTTGCCAACGCCCCCGGTGAAGTGGTCGGCCCCGGACGCGATGGCATAGCCCGCGCCATGCAACTGATAGCCGAAGGGAGGGACATCAACTACGAAGGCACCGCCGGCAACGTGGACATAGACGAGAACGGCGACGTCTTCGGCAGCATCGAAATCTGGCAGGTGTCAGGCGGCGAAATCGTCAGCACCGGCGAGTACATTACTCCGTAACGCTCATCTGTCGGCCATCCACAAAAGGGCAACCCATCACAGGTTGCCCTTTGCTATTCCACGCCCACCACACTCTCACCCTGAATGCCAAGACAATCGCGTCTCAGGATATGACTACTCTCAAGCCGTCATTCCCGCGAAAGCGGGAATCCAAACCCCCGTCGCCATTCAATTGGACCACCTGAAACGGAACGCTGCCCCGGCGTGTAATAGCGTTCCGAAATAGGTATTTCAGTCAGTTGAAGACGGGGTTTGGATTCCCGCTTTCACGGGAATGACGGCTTGTCGGCGGCCATATCACCTAATGGAGAGAATTAGGGTGGGGGTGAACCGCTTTCGGCAGTTTCGGGTTCCGTCGGGCGCGAGGTGGTAGCGCGGGCGGTGCGGCGGGACTCGCCCAGGATGCCGCCGGGCCGCAGCAGCATCACCCCGACGATGAGCGCGCCAATCATGAAGAACCGGAAGTTGGGGTCTTTGAACACGCCCGGCATGAATTGGGTCCCGGTCCAGATGCCCCAGACTACGAAGGCCCCCAGCACCGCGCCCACGTTGTTGCCCGAACCGCCCACCATCAGCATGGCCCAGATGATGAAGGTCGCCAGCAGCGGGTCGAAGGTCTGGGGCGACAGGAACCGGATGTTGTGGGCGTACAGCGCCCCGCCGATGCCCATTATCACCGCGCCCAGGATGAAGGCTTGCAGCTTGAACTTGGATACGTCCTTGCCGCTGGCCTCCGTGGCCAGTTCGTCCTCCCGTATCGCCCGCAGCACCCGGCCCCAGGGCGAGCGCACTGCCTGGTGAACGGCCAGGAACAGCACCGCCAGCGCCACCAGAACCACCACCACATACAGGTAGTCGTACTTGTCGGGGGCAATCCACCCGCTTAGAAACTGAGGGATGTTGTACAGGCCGCGGGAGCCGTTGGCGGCCCACTTTTCGTTGAGGAAGAACAGCCGGACGCTCTCGGCGATGCCCAGGGTGGCGATGGCCAGGTAGTCGTCGTTGAGCCGCAGGGTGACATACCCGATTACCAGCGCGACGGCGGCGCAGACCAGCATCGCCGTCGCTATCCCCAAGAAAAACCACCAGTCAATGCCTAGTCCCAGGCTACCGATTTGCGCCCAGTCTCCGCCAAAAACGTAGTCTTCGAACTGTCCCTGGGGCGGCGGGCCGGTCAGCAGGGCCGAGGTATAGGCGCCCAGGGCAAAGAACCCGGCGATGCCGATGTTGAACAGCCCGGTAAAGCCCCATTGCACGTTCAGGCCCAGGGCCATCACCGAGTAGATGCCCGCCATGACGACGAAGCCGATGAAGTAATCCAGCACGCCCGCAAATTCCATAGCGTTACACCGAGACGCAGCTCCGTTCTAGCCGGAGCCTCCGAACAGTCCCCGCGGCCGGAACAGCAGCATCACAATCATAATGGCGAAGGCCACCGCCGGCTTGTAGCTGGGGTTAATCCACTGGGTGGATACTTCTGATACCACTCCGATGATGAAAGCGCCGGCCAGCGCGCCGTAGGGGTTGCCGATGCCTCCCAGGATTACCGCCGCGAACAGCGGTATCAGGAACTTCCAGCCCATAATGGGAATTAGCTGCGCCTGCGACACGGCCAGCAGCACCCCGGCGATGGCCGCCAGCCCGCCGCCGATGGCCCAAGTGGCCCAGATGACCCGCTGGGTGTTGATGCCGGACACCAGCGCCAGGTCCGGGTTGTCGGCGGTGGCCCGCATGGCCTTGCCCATCTTGGTGCGGGTGAGCAGCAGGTACACCGACACCACCAGGAAGATGGCGACGGCGGCGATGAATATGTTGTCGGGCGGAATCCGCACGTCCAATGGCAGATGAAAGACCTGGCGCGACTCGCGGGGATAGCCCAGCACCTGGACGCCCCAAATGATTTGCACCAGCCCGCGAAGGGCTATCGCCAGCCCCAGCGAGGTCATGGCCAGCACGGCGGCATTGGCCCCCCGCTGGCGCAGCCGCCGGTATATCAAGACGTCCAGTGCAATGGCCGCCAGCGCCCCGGCCGCGGCCCCGAAGGGCAGCGCAATCAGCAGGGGGTAGCCAAAGGTGAAAGGCCCCAGCCCTTGCCCTTCAATCCCCAGCAGGGGCAGAAAGCTGTCTATGAAGAAGAAGGCCACGTAGGCCCCGGTAATCATATAGTCGCCGTGGGCGATGTTGGCGAAATTCAGGATGCCGAAAACCAGCGACAGCCCGATGGCACCCAGGGCGATGATTCCCCCCAGGAAGACGCCGTTGACCACCAGCCCCATCTTGAAGACGGGCAGGATTCCCAGCACGAGGACGATGATGACGATGACCGCCGTGGTATGAAGGGGGGTCCACCACCCGGGCGGGCGCGGCAGGATGCGGGCTATGTTGCGCCATTGAGCAGTCATCAATTAAGTTCCCTATATTCTTGCCAGGAACGCTCCCACCCTAACCCTCCCCCGGAGGGAGAGGGAATTATAGGGAGGCGCTTATCTCCCACCCAGGTAGAGCTGGGAGATTTCCGGGTTGTTGAGCAGGTCGGGGCCGGTGTCCTCCAGCCGGTTCTCGCCGTTGACCAGCACGTAGCCCCGGCTGGACATTTGCAGCGCCTCCCGCGCGTTGTGCTCCACCAGCAGCATGGCTACCCCGGTGGCGTTGATGCCCACGATACGCTCGAACACCAGGCCGAACATGGCGGGAGACAGCCCGGCGGAGGGTTCGTCCAGCAGCAGCAGCGAGGGGTCCAGCATCAGGGCGCGGGCAATGGCCAGCATCTGCCGCTGCCCCCCTGACAGGGTGCTCGCCTTGCGCCCGGGTGCTTGGGCCAGGTCGGGGAACAGGTCGAACATATCGTTGATGCGGCCGCGGTAGTCGTCCCTACGCAGGAACGCGCCCATATCCAGGTTTTCGCGGATGCTGAGGGAGGCGAAGATGTTGGCCGACTGCGGCACGTAGCACAGGCCCTTGCCCACCACCCGTTCCGGCGGCGCGCCGGAGATGTCTTCGCCATTGAAGGAAATGCGCCCGGAGCGAACCTTCACCAGACCGGCGAGGGTCTTCATCAACGTGGACTTGCCGCACCCGTTGGGGCCGATGATGGTGACTATCTCTCCCTCGTCCACGGTAATGGATACTCCGTGGAGGATGTCGGTCTCGCCGTAGCCGGCCACCACGTCAGCGGCTTCAAGCAACGCCAAGTCTGCGACCCCCCAGGTAGGCTTCTATCACTTGAGGATCGGACTGCACCTCCAGTGGAGTGCCCTGCGAGATGACCGTGCCGTTAGCCATGACGATGACCGGGTCGCAGAGGGACATCAGCACGTCCATATCGTGGTCAATGATTACAAAGGTGACGCCCCGTTCTGCGGAGGCCAGGTGAATGCTGAGGGAAAGCTGGGACATCAGCGTGCGGTTGACGCCGGCGGTGGGTTCGTCCAGTAGCACCAGCTTCGGCTCGCTCATCAGGGTGCGGGCCAGCTCCAGCAGCTTCTTCTGGCCGGTGGAAAGGTTGGCGGCCAGTTCGTCGGCCAGGTGCGAGAGTTTGACGAACTCCAGCGCTTCCAGGGCGCGGGCCTCGATGTTGCGTTCCTGGCGGGCCACTCGCCATGGCATGAACCAGGACGACCAGATATTTTCGCCAGACTGGCCGGCAGGCACCAACATCAGGTTCTCCAGCACGGTCATCAGCTTCATTTCCCGGGGAATCTGGAACGTCCGAACCAGACCCAGTGCGAAGGTCTGGTGCATGGCCATGCCTTCGATACTGCGACCCTCGAATAAAATTCGCCCGCCGGTGGGTTGCAGCGCGCCGGAAATCAGGTTGAACAGCGTCGTCTTTCCCGCGCCGTTGGGGCCGATGAGTCCGGTAATCTGGCCGGGATAAACGTCCAGCGTGCAGTGGTCAACGGCCCGTAGCCCTCCGAAGTCCTTCACCACGTCGCGGACTTGCAGAATCGGCTCAGTATTCGGCACGCTGCCTCCCTATGCCATTGACGGACGATGAACGGTCGGGAGTGAGTTACACCACCACCGGGTTGCTGACCCTGGTGGTGCTGAAACCCAGCAGGTCGCGCACGTGGTCGTTGGAGCGAATCAGCCGTATCGCCGAGGTGGGGAAGGCCGGGTTGTTGGGGTTGGCCACGTCGTGGCGCTCCACGATCTCGTCATACAGCCACTGGTCAATCAGCCGGTAGCATTCGTACTCGGTGGAGGCGATGCCCCAGTCCAGCATCCACTGGGTGCAGAGCTTGTTGTAACCCACGAAGTTGAGGGAGCTTTCCAGCCGGTCCATCTGCCGGACGAAAGTTTGCAGAACATCCTGCGACTGCTGCTGCGTTTCCGCCGGGCTGGGAAGCGTTCCGTGTTCCGGCAAGCGGAAGCCCAACTCTGCTTCCAGAGGGAACAACGGGGCCACGGCCAGCATATCGCGGGCCACCGACTGGCTAAATGCGCAGATGATTATGCGTCGCCCGTTATTTTTGGCGCGCTCTACCAGGGCCTGATAATCGGAGTCGCCGGAACCCAGGATGATCCACTGGCAATCCTCCCTATCCCGTATCCAGTCGTAGACCTCCAGGATGATTGAAGGGTCGGTGCGGTCTTTGCCGGCCATGGTGCGGGGGGCATTGTATGGCTCGATGCCGGCCATGCTGAAGGAAGTCCCGTCCTCTCGTCTCAGGTTCCAGTCGCCGAAGGCTTTGCCGCCCCGAACTTCCCCGAACACCTCTCCCACACTCTTCATCGCATCGCATAAAGCTCGCGGCGAAACCGTCTGCTGGTACATCTGGGCGCCGCGGCGAATGTTCTCCCAGTCGATGGCAATTAGCACTCCTACGTCTGTCTTATCGGCAGTTGCATTCATCCCATACACCTTGAGCTTAAATTATGCCCGGCGCCGTTCATGCAGACTGAACTGCCCGGGCTGTAGCCCTAATCCTAGCCCTCAAATAGTAACCCATAAATCGGCTTTGGGGTATATTCGCGGAGGCCATACCGGGAAGTGACTGTACAGCGGAAGGCCCCGGCGTCCACCGCCGGGACCTTCCGTATTTGTATGGCCGGACGGGCTGCTGAACCAATTGCCTGATTGTCAGTGTCGGGGCTAGTTGACCTTCACCACCGTGCCGTCATCCTCGATGCGGATGCCCACGATGGGGGTAATCTTTTCGTTGAATATGTCGAAGATGGGGTCATCCATATTGCCCACGCGGTTTATCCACCCAGGAACGACGTTGTTGAGCACTGCCTGGTCGCTGAGGGCCTGAAGCTCGTCGGAGAACAGCACTTTGGTCAGGCCGGCCAGCTCGTTCTTCTTGACGCCCACCTCGTTCTGGATGGCGGCCAGGCGCAGGGCTTCCAGTTCGTGCTTGGCGCCCTCTTCAATCAGGATGGCCTTGATGTCGTCAGGCAGCTTGTTGAAGTTGGCGGCGTTCATCACCACGTTGTCGTTGAACAGGCTGACCAGGAAGCCGTTCATGTGCGTGGTCACCTCGTACCAGCGTTGGCCGTAAGCCGGGTCTGCCCCGGTTACGCCGCAGTCCAGAATCCCGCGCTCCAGCGCGGTGTACACTTCGGCGAAGGCCACGAACTGGGCATCGGCGCCCATTCCCTCAATCCAGTCGGAGATGGCCGCGCCGTGGCTGCGAGTCTTCTTGCCCTCAAAGTCCGCAGGTGTCGTCAGCGCTTCGCTGCAAAAGAAGAACTGGTCAATGCCCACGTACCAGTTATGGGTAATTATTGGCGAGCCGCCGCTTTCCTCGGCGATCATGCGCTCCAAATCAGGGGTAAGGACGGTAGTGGCGTCATACTGAGCCTTGTGGTCCTTGAACATACCCCAGAGGCTCTGGATTTCCAGCGCCGGGACCTCGCCGGCCACGTAGCCGGTGTATATCTCGGCGATGTCGAGGGTGCCGTCCCGAATCAGGGTCATGTTGTCAGCGCCGGAGATGCCCAGTTCCGGGAAGGATGTCAGGTTGATTATCAGTTGGTCGTTGGTGCGCTCCGCCACGTTGGGAATCAGGAAATGCTCCATCAACTGGCAGGGCAGCAGGGCGCGGTTGGTGCAGGCGTACTGGAACTCGAACTCCTCGCCGCTGCTGGTAAGGGGAGTGGGGTCAAGCAGTTTCGCCTTTTCCAGCAGGTCTTGGTAGTAGTCCGATTCGTAAATCCAGATATGGCGTTCCAGCGACTCCAGGGGAACGCTGCCGTCGGGTTCGCCAGCCTCGTCAATGCCGCCGAGACTCGGCTCGGGGGCCGGGCCGACCAACTGGCTCAGGTCGCCGACGTATATGGCGCCCGGCCCGCCGGCCACCTTGGCGGCATAGGCAGCCAGGTCCGCGTCACCCGTCATGGCCGGAGCTTCCGTCGCTTCCGCCATCGCCTGAGTTGGCGCGGTTGTAGCGGTTGGCGCGGCAGTGGGAGCGGGCGCCTGGGTCGGCGCGGGGGCTTCCGTCGGCGCTTCGGCAGCGCTGCCGCAGGCCGCCAACGCCAAGACCAGCATCATGGACAAGGTGAGAAGCAGGGGTAATCCAACCAGTTTCTTCATTGGAATCCTCCGAGAATTTGACCGGAATACCTACCTTCGGTTGTGCGCTGAAACCTCCGTGACACTAGAATGGCGAATTGTAGTTGTACGATTTCCAGATTGTCAACAGCGAAATGCGTATTGATTTTTTACGAAAAGCGTTACAGGAATAATGCAATTAGCAATATAAACAAGCAAAGACAACGAAACAATGTAACGGATGGATATTCCACCTAGCTTGTTCTGAAAGGGAAAAGGTGTGAGGAACGGGTTTGCTAGACCAGGCCCGCGTTGGCGAGAAACGATTCCAGCAAGGCGGTCATCTGCCGTTGATGCTCGGGAGCGAACTTGGCGAACTCGCGCAGGTTGCGGGCCGATTCTTCTTCGGGAGTGAAGGCGCTGCCCATCAACTCGTAGTCTCCCTCGAATACCCGGTCCCATACCTTCAGTTCGTCCAGTGTCAGTTGCGGCTCAAACTGGAAGGCGTAGGAAGAGCCGTACCGGAAGGCCATATTGATGCGGCGATAGCCTCCGTTGCGGAGCAGGATGTCGCCCTCGGCCAGCTTGATAGCTCCGTCGGGGATGGTGAAGCACTCCCCGTGCAGCGTCGGAACCAGGGGTGAGACTATGCGGCCGAAGACCGGGTCAGCGTCGCCATCGGCAGTGACTTGAATCTTACGCAACCCGAACTGGTAGCCTCCGGAAGGCTCCACCATGCCGCCCAGAGCAGTGGACATCATCTGCGCCCCCAGGCACACGCCGAACACGGGCTTGCCGCCTTGCAGGGCGTCTCGCAGATACTCCCGCTCCCGGTGCAGGGCGGACAGGTCGTCGTTCACCGACATCGGCCCGCCGAAGGCCATTATCAGGTCAACCTCGTCCAGCGGGGGCGCGTCGAATCGGTCATATCGCGGTGCGGACTCGAAGATATTGCAGGCGATTAGCTCGAATCCGCGGCCTTCCAGGATCGCCCGGAAGTTGTCGCCCATCGTCTCTGCCTCGTGATGCCGGATAATCAGCGCCTGCGTCATACCGCCCTCCGCCGGCTCAAGAATGCTGGCGGCACTGTACCACACGCCGGGGAGGCTATTAGTGTTGCTGGCAGGTGGTACAATCATGGCAGATACGACTATGGCCTTGTCCCTCTGCGTTTGAGTGTAATAAGGATGAGGCCAACTTACGAAAAAGGACGTTCAGATGGCTAAGATGACTGGCGGACAGGCGCTGGTGAGGTCCCTATATCGCGAGGGCGTGCGGGTGGTGTTCGGGCTGCCAGGGGTGCAGCTATACCACGCCATGGACGCTTTCTATGACGAGCCGGGCATCCGGTTCATCACCACCCGGCACGAGCAGGCCACCGCCTACATGGCCGACGGATACTCCCGAGCCGGGGGCGGCATTGGCACCGCGCTGGTGGTACCGGGACCGGGACTGCTGAACGCCACCGCCGCCCTGAACACCGCTTACGCCGCGTCGTCGCCGGTGATGATGGTGTCGGGACAGATTGAGCGCGACCTGATTGGCGTCAACCGGGGGATGCTTCACGAGGTTGATGACCAACTGGACATTATGAAGACGGTCACAAAGTTCGCGCGGCGGGCGATGGATCCGGCGGAGGTGCCGGAGACGGTGCATGAGGCCTTCCACCACCTGAAGAATGGCCGCCCGCGTCCCGTGGAAATCGAGATTCCGCCCGAAACCCTGGCCGAAGTTGCCGACGTTGAGCTGCTGGAGCCGGAAGCGCCCCGGCCGCTGGCCCCGGATGCGGGCCGCATTGCCGAGGCGGCGCGGATGCTGGCGGCGGCGGAGAACCCGCTCATCTGGGCCGGCGGCGGAACTATAGCGTCAGGGGCGTCGGACGCCGTGCGGAAGCTGGCCGAACACTTGCAGATGCCCGTAATCTCGACGGCAGAGGCCAAGGGCATCATATCCGACCGGCATCCCCTGTCCTTGGGCTCGCTGTGGCTGCGCAACGACACCGTGGCTGGCGAGAACAGCAACCATGACCTGGTGCTGGCCGTGGGCACCCGCTTGGCCTTCCCCTTCTGGCTGGGCGGGCAGCAGGTGATACAGATAGACGTGGACGACGCAGAGCTAGGCCGCAACTACGCCAACACCTTCGGCGTCCACGGCGACGCCCGGCTGTCGCTGGAGGCGTTGCTCGCCGAGGCGGCCAAGCTGACGCCGGCCCGCGCCGACCGCAGCGTGGAGGTGGCGGCAGAGCGGGCGCAGCGCGAGGAAGCCCGCATCTCGGTGGAGCCGCAGGAGTCCTTCCTGGCCGCCGTGCGCTCCTCCATGCCCGACGACGGCATCCTCATCGCCGGGATGACGCAGTTGGGCTACTACAGCCGCGCCTACTTCCCGGTGTACGAACCCCGCACCTTTATCACCTCGTCCTACTCCGGCAACCTGGGCTACGCCTACCCCACGGCCCTGGGCGCAAAGGTGGCCCAGCCCGACAAGGCGGTGGTGGCGCTGTCGGGCGACGGCGGTTTCATGTACAACTCGCAGGAGATGGCGACGGCGGTGCAGTACGGCATCAACGCCGTGGTGGTGGTGTTCAACGACAACGCCTACGGCAACGTGTTGCGCGACCAGCGCAACCGCTTCGCCGGCCGCACCATCGGCGCCGACCTGCACAACCCCGACTTCATGAAGCTGGCCGACGCCTACGGCATGAACGGCGTCCGCGTCGAGACGCCCGAGGGCCTGGAGACCGCGCTGAAGCAGTGCCTGGCCCACGACGGCCCGTCGCTGATAGAGGTGCCGGTGGGGCCGATGCCGACGCCGTTTGAGCGGCTGGGGTAGGGAAGCCACCCGATTTCAATAATGCGAAAAGTAGGGGCGTACGGCAGCGCGCCCCTTGAAGGATTTTAGGGTGCATTGGTATTTTGTCCATCTAGGGCCAGTTTGACTGTTTCCTCAATTACATCGCCTGGTATTACGTTGGCGAGACCGGTATTCTCTTCAAACACCACTCTTGGGCGGCCCGTTTGCGGACTAATGGCCGTGTCCTGGTAGGGGATGTAGCTTTCTACCATCCCGATAAGGTACGCCCTGCTGTTATTCTTTGTATTCTGAATAGCGATGGCTTCTGGTTTGAGAACGACGGGACCGCCGCTGTTTCCAGGATACACGGGCGCGTCAATCAGAATATTCCGTCTTTCTCCACTCAGCCAGTCTTGAACGCGAGCTATGCATCCTTGCCTAACTATAACAAAGTTGCGATTTTCTGTACCTATATTTCCTTGAGGGAAACCAAGTACGAAGACTCCATCTCCTTCGCTGACCCCAATTTCAGTTGCTTTCTCTGGCGTAAGAGTTTCGTTGAACCACTTGTAAGAGAGTTCATTGGCTCTTACTACTTCCATATTAATTCCAACCACAGCCACGTCTGCCGTTTGATGAAAATACCAGTTGGCGGGATTGAGTGCTAGGTCCATAGCACCTAGATTCCCTTCACGGTTCATTCTGACGTATAGGTCTAGGGATGCCGGAGACGAAGGCGGTTTTACAATGTGCCTGTTAGTGACCAAGAACACGGATCCGCGACTAGGGTCGTCGTCAAGTGGGACAATATACAAGAATCCTGTACTTGTCCATCGCATACTGTTATTTTCAGTCTTTGTACCAATTGCGACGACGGTTTTCATATAATCAGGAGGAAGAAGTGCCATTTCGTACCCATGCGCTTTTGATTAACTTCAATCACTTCAGTAATCTCTAAGTAAACTTAGAGACAACGAAATCTTGTGGGCATATTTCTGCGACGATTGCGTACAACTTTGTTGTATGGACGGTCTGTCCTCAGGCAGACGCTTTCAGTTTAAGTACTAACGTTCTGTCAGTCAATAGGCCATAGCAAACCTTTGGCGTAAAGAAACCTTAGGGGCGGGTCCGAGACCCGCCCCTACGCTTGCCGTGTGGTACCTGGGATTGTGTCCTAGACGTTCAGCTTCATCGGCAACTCCATCATCGAGCGCAGCGCCATGGTGGGGTGGTACTCCGACTCGTGGGGGACCATTTCCAGGTCGGGGTAGCGGTCGGCCAAGGCGCGAAAGACTTCCTGCCCTTCCACGCGGGCGATGGTAGCGCCGAGGCAGTGGTGAACGCCGGCGCCGAAGGCCACGTGCGGGTTGGGCCAGCGGGTGATGTCCATTTCGTCGGCCCGCTCGAACTTGTCGGGGTCGCGGTTAGCCGACGGGATGACCCAGCGCACGCGATCGTCCTTCTTGATCTGCTTGCCGCGAATCTCCACATCCTCGCTGGCCAGGCGGGGCAGCGTCTTGACCGGCGAGTCGTAGCGCAGCGCCTCCTCGCAGGCCCGCACCATCATGCCCTCGGTGTCCTGCTTGAACAGCTCCCACTGGTCCCGGTTCTCCATGAAGGACTTGGTGCCGTTGCAGATGAGGTTGATGGTGGTCTCGTGGCCCGCAATCAGCAGCAGGGCAGTGTTGGAGAGCGTGTGGGCCCGGTTGAACACGCCTTCCTTCTCGCCGCTGGCCAGCACCGAGATGAAGTCGTCGCCGGGGTTTTCCTTGCGCTCTTCCAGCAACGGGTCGCAGTACTCGAACATACCGTTCACGCCTTCCATCAGCGTGCGGTAGCGGTCCGGCTCGCCGCGGTTGGTGAAGAGCAGCTTTTCGGCCAGCGTGCGGATGTAGGGGCGGTCAGCTTCGGGAACGCCCATCATTTCGGCGATTACCAGCAGTGGCAGCGGCACTGCAAGGTCGCGCATCAGGTCAACGTCGCCCTTCATCTCCGCCTGGTCCAGCAGGTGGTTGGTGGCCGAAATCACCAGCGGGCGCCACTCTTCCATGGACTTGGGGGTGAAGAAGCGGTGGACCACCTTCCGCATATCCAGGTGTGCCGGGCGGTCGTGCTGGATGAACATCATCCCCTGGTACTCGCACGCCATCCGGTAGATTTCCTCGTCCGACTCGTAGATGGCCGGATAGGCCGGGCGCGGGTCGTTGAGGAAGGTCGCGCTGGAGAACTTCTCGTGGTTGCGGGTCAGCCACACCAGGTCGTCATGGCGGGTGATGATCCACAACTCGTAGAGTTCGTTCCAGTGCACCGGGTCTTCTTCCCTGATGCGACCGAAGTAGGTATAGGGGTCCTTAATCGCTGCGGGGCTGAACATGTCATCGGAGACGTTAGTGGAAACCATGCCTCACCTCCAGTCGAGATGCCCTTTTCAGGCTGGGACCCCGATTTTGGGATCCATTGGTAACAGTGGTGTGAGTCTATCAAATTACCCACCGAGTTGACAATAGACAATATCCGTTTGAGCGATTACGAATTGAGACCCTATTCCACCGGAACCCGCTGGAACTCCGTCTGGGGGAACAGGGCTAGCAGGGCCGCATTCTCACCGGAGCGGTTGACGAAGCCGTGCTTGACGCCGGCCGGGGCCAGCACGGTGTCGCCGGGGCCGAGGGTGACCACTTCGTCGCCCAGCACCGCTTCCAGCTCGCCCTCGACGATGACCATGGCCTCCTCGGTGTCGGGGTGGATGTGCGTGGTGATGGTGGCGCCGGGACCAACCTCCAGGTGGCCGACCCACAGCGATTGCGCCCCTTGATCCGCGCCCACCAGCGTCGCGCGTGGGACGCCGGGGTAGCCCTCGCTGGTTTCTGCATCGGCCCGTCGAAGAATGGGCATAATGATTCCTCCCATTGTTTTTCGTGTCTGTTAGTGGGTGGATTATAGGCCAGAAACGGCGCAATCGCCAAAGGTTTACGCCAATACCCGATAGATTCAGGCCCCCAGCACCATCTTTACCTGTTCGATGTCCCATTCTTTTGCGGATTTCTGGTATTATTCCCCCAATTCTTTCGGTATACATTATGGAGGCGCGGTGATGTTGGACAAAACGGCGCTAATGGAAATGATGCGGCGAATGCTTCGCATCCGGCACTTCGAGGAGGCGGTAATCAGTCTGGTGGAACGCGGCGAAATCGTCGGCGCGGCCCACTCCTACATCGGAGAGGAGGCGGTGGCCGTGGGCGCCTGCATGGCCCTGCGCGACGACGACTGGATGACCGGCAACCACCGCTCCCACGGCCACCCCATCGCCAAGGGCGGCAACGTCAGGACGGCCATGGCCGAGCTGCTGGGCAAGAAGACCGGCATCTGCAAGGGCAAGGGCGGCTCGATGCACCTTGCCGACTTCAGCATCGGCATCCTAGGCGAGTCGGGCATCCTCGGCTCCTCCATCCCGGTGGCCGTGGGCGCTGCGCTGGGCAGCCGGTTGCAGGGCAACGACCGGGTGGCCGTCTGCTTCTTCGGCGACGGGGCCAGCAACGAGGGAGCGTTCCACGAGTCCATCAACCTGGCCGCCATCTGGAAGCTGCCGGTGATCTTCCTTTGCGAGAACAACCAGTACGCGGTTACCAGCAGCTTCAAGGAAATGGTAGCGGTTGACAACATCGCCGACCGCGCCGCCGCCTACGCCATCCCCGGAGTGCTGGTGGACGGACAGGACGCCCTGGCAATGCACGAGGCGGTATCGGCGGCGGTGGATCGTGCCCGTTCCGGGCAGGGGCCGACGCTGGTGGAGGGCCGCACCTATCGCTACTACGACCACTCGCTGGGCCTGGGGCGCATCGTGCGCAACCCCTACCGCGAGGACGCTGAGGTCGAGGAGTGGCAGCGGCGCGACCCCCTGGACATCCATCGCGCCATGCTGATCGAGCAGGGTTTTGCCACGGCAGAGGAACTAGACGCCCTTGAAGAGCAGGTTAAGGCGGAAATCGAAGAGGCCGTGACCTTCGCCCGGGAGAGTCCCTACCCCGACCCGGAAGAGGTCTGGGAGGATATGTTCGCCGACCCTATTCCGCTGGAGTAATGCCCCTTTCTTTACCCGTCATTCCCGCGAAAGCGGGAATCCACGGGTGTTGATGGATAGATTCCCGCTTTCGCGGGAATGACGGAAATGGATCAGGAGGCAGGTCATGGTCACGGAAACGCAGACCCGCAACATCACCTACACCCAGGCCATCAATGAGGCGATGCGGGAGGAGATGCGCCTGGACGAGCGCGTCTTCATCATGGGCGAGGATATCCAGAAGGGCGTCTACGGCGCGTCGGGAGGGCTGTTCCAGGAGTTCGGCGGCGAGCGCGTGCGCGACTGTCCCCTGTCGGAAAACGCCTTCTTCGGCGCGGCGGTCGGCGCGGCGGCTGTGGGAATGCGCCCCATCGTCGAGAGCCTGTCCAGCTTCATGTGGGTGGGTATGGACCAACTGGTCAGCCAGGCGTCCAAGATGCGCTATATGTTCGGCGGTCAGGTGAACCTGCCCATCGTCTACCGCGCCGCCATGTACTACGGCGGCAGCATGGCGGCCCACCACTCCGACCGGTCGCACCCGCTGTTCATGAACATCCCCGGCTTCAAGGTGGTGTTCGCCAGCAACGCCTACGACGGCAAGGGGCTGCTCAAGGCGGCCATCCGCACCGATGACCCGGTCATCTTCTGGGAAGACCGCACCATCCTCGGCGCCCGGGCGGAAGTGCCCGAAGAGGAATATAGTATTCCGCTGGGCGTGGCCGACGTGAAGCGCGAAGGCACCGACGCCACTATCGTCGCCATCGGCGGCATGGTGCCGCGGGCGCTGGCCGCCGCCGACGCGCTGGCGGGCGAGGGCATCTCCGCCGAGGTCATTGACCCCCGGACGCTGGTGCCGCTGGACAAGGAGGCCATCCTCGGCTCCGTCGCCAAGACGGGCCGGCTGGTGGTGGTGGACATGGCCCACAAGACTTGCAGCGCGGCCAGCGAAATCGCCGCCATCGTGGCAATGGAAGGCTTCTGGGACTTGCAGGCCCCGATACAGCGGCTGGGCACCATCAACGTCCACATACCCTTCAGCCCGGCCCTGGAGCCGCTCTGCTACCCCACCGACGAGTCCATCGCCGAGGCCGTCCGCGCCACCATGCAGTAGCCTCTCAGTTGTCATGGATTGACAGGATGCACAGGATGGGACGCCCTTTCGTCCATTGCTCCATCCTGTAAATCCTGTGTATCCATGTAAGTTCCTTCCCAGGAGTTGTAGTTATGGCGTCGGAGATTGTGCTGCCGCAGTGGGGCATGGAGATGCAGGACGGCACCATCGTCCGCTGGCTGAAGCAGGAGGGCGATACGGTTGCCGAGGGCGAGCCTATCGTCGAGGTCGAGACGGCCAAGCTGCAAACGGAGCTTGAGTCCACCGCCTCGGGCATCCTCAGCCGCATCGTGGCGCAGGAAGGCGAGATCGTCCCCATCCGCGGCGTCCTGTGCGTCATCGCCGAGCCGGGCGAGGAACTGGCGCCGTCCGCCGCGCCTGCCGCCCAGGCCAGCGCATCGTCGGAACCGGCAACGCAGTCTGCCCCTGCATCGAACGGCGCTGGCGCCTCCGGAGTCCAAGTGGTCCCTGCCGCCCGCCGCCTGGCCCGCGAACGGGGCGTTGACCTGGCCCAAGTACGCGGTAGCGGTCCCAATGGGCGCATCCTGCTGGCCGATGTTGAAGCGGCGTTGCAGGCTCCGCCAGCTCACGCTGCGGACGGCGCCGGGGAGGCCGCAGGCCGAGTGCCCGTCGTTCCCGCCGCCCGCCGCCTGGCCCGCGAGAACAACATCGACCTGGCCACGGTCACCGGCAGCGGGCCGCAGGGCAGGATTCTTATTGAGGACGTGGAGGCTGCCATTGCGGCGCGATCTGCGCCATCCGCGGCCGCCGCTCCTGCACCGGCGGCAGACAGCGTTGTCCCCCTGACGGGTATTCGGGGCGCGGTGGCTACCCGTATGCTGCAAAGCATCCAGACCACGGCTCAGGTCACGCTGACCACCGAGGCCATAGTCACCGAGGCGATGCAGTTGCGGCGCGGCCTGTCGCGGCACCACGCCGAGGAAGCGGGCGGCAACATCGGGCCGCTGCCAGTGTTGGTCAAGGCCACCGCCGAGGCGCTGAGGCGACACCCGCGTATGAACGCCATAGAGACTACCTCGGCAGATGGTCAGGCGCAGGTGCAGACGCTATCGGAAATCAACATCGGCCTGGCTGTGGCGTTGGACGAAGGGCTGGTGACGCCCGTAATTCGTGGCGCAGATGGCAAGTCGCTGGCGCAGCTTGCCGCCGAAAACCGCGACCTGGCCGCCCGCACCCGCGAGGGGCGGACGCGCCCGGAGGAGATTACCGGCGGCACCTTCACCATCACCAACCTCGGAGCCAACGATATTGACGGCTTTACGCCCATCATCAACCCGCCGCAGGTAGGCATCCTCGGCGTGGGCCGGGTAGTGGAGAAGCCGGTCATCGCCAACGGCGAAATCGCCAAGGGCGAAACGATGTACCTCAGCCTCACCTTCGACCACCGCGTCATAGATGGCGCACCCGCCGCCGAGTTCCTACAGACTGTCAAGCGCCTGCTGGAAGACCCCTGGTGGATGGTGGGCTAAAGATGGATTTAACGCCGAGTACGCAGAGAGCGCCGAGAGAATGAAGAAAATCTCGGCGTTCCCGGCGTGCTCGGTGTTTAATAACTGCTTAAACGTCCACCATTAGCACCCACATAGGTCCTTGGCCGATGGGGTAAACCTCCATCGGCTCCAGCGCACCGCTGTCGGCGTTGACCCGGTAGGAAGCCAGCCGCGCCGACTCCAGCCCGGCGGCGTAGAGGAAGTTGCCCGACGGGTCCAGGCTGAACGCCCTGGGAATTTCCTCGGTCGGCGTCTGGCCCAGCGGCGTCAGCGTCCCATCGGCGGCGTCCACTGCGAACCCGGCGATGCTGTTGTGGCCCCGGTTGGGCGCATACAGGAACTTGCCCGACGGTGTAATCTGTATCTGCGAGCATGAATTGTGCTCGCTATATTCCTCCGGCAGCGTCGGCGCTGTCTGGAAGGGGCTGAGCGTCCCGTTGGCGCGGTCGAACTTGTACGCTGTGACGCTGCAACCCTGCTCGTTGGAGGAATACACCACGTCCAGGTTGGGGTGGAAGCAGACGTGGCGCGGCCCTTCCGGCGCGTTGGGGATGGCGCGGTCGGGGTCGCAGGCCGTCAGGTTTCCGGTTCGCTGGTCGAACTGGAACTGGAATATGGCGTTGACCCCCGTATGCGCCCCCTCGGCGATGTGGGGCACGTAGGCGTATCGGTTGGAAGGGTCGGTCTGGACGTAGTGGGCGCCAATCCCCGTCTCCCGCCACTCGATGGGCATGGCGTCCAGTGCCCCGTCCTCGCCGAATCCATGCACCCCCACCCGAGCTTGGTAGTAGTGGGCCGACAGCAGGTACTTGCCGGTACGGTCAACCGAGATATGCACCGGGTCGCCTTCCAGCGGGACGCCGCCAATCTCGGTCAGCCGTCCGGTGGAGTGGTCGATGGAGTAGCTGGTCAGGCCGAAGTCGCCGGGCCGCCGCCGTCCGACGAACACGAAGCGCCGTTGCGGGTCCACCGCCATCGGCGCAGGCATCCCCGACAGCGGAAACTCCGTCCGCCGCGTCAGCCCGCCCGTATCGGGATTCAGCACGTACAGGGAAATCCGGTCCTCCCGTTGCAGGGAGATATACACGTAAGTAGTCACGTCAAAATTCCTTGCCTATGGGCATTGCGCCCGGCGTTCTGGTATTTGTGCGTATAATAGCACCAACTTCAGCCTGAACTACTGCTTGATAAGACTTCTTCAGGAACCGCAAAGTTGGAGGTATGAAAATGCCTGAACAGGGCGAAGTATCAATGGAGGAATTCCGGTTCATGGTCGACCGGGCCGGGTTGGGCCTGAACGATAATGAGCTAGAGGAGCTCAAGCCGATTTACGACCTCTACGCAGCCTACGCCGCGCAGCTTCACGCCATCAATTTCGGGGCCGAAGAGATGGTGACGGAGTTTCACCCCGACTGGCCGGAGGGGTAACTGGTGCTTCTATAGTTCCCTCTCCCTCTGGGAGAAGGTTAGGGTGAGGGCGTCCTAAATTCCGACATGGGGTGAACGCAAATGGCCGATACCGACAAGCTGTATTTCCTGACTACACGAGAAGCAGGGCAGCTCATGCGCTCCGGGCGGCTATCGCCCGTGGAATTGCTTCGGGCCTGTCTCGACCGCATCGAGGCCACCGACGATCGACTGCACTCCTTCGTGACGCTGATGGCCGATGAGGCTATGGCCCAGGCGCGCACCGCCGAGGCGGAGATGCTCCAGGGCAACTATCGTGGCCCGATGCACGGCATTCCCTTCGCGCTCAAGGACCTGTATGACACCGCAGGCACTCGCACCACCTCCGGCTCCTACGTTGACCTGGAGCGTGTGCCCACGGTGGACGCCACGACGACGGCGGGCCTCAAGAATGCAGGCGGCATCCTGGTGGGGAAGCTGGCGATGCACGAGTTCGCCCTCGGCGGCCCCGACTGGTCAACGCCCTTCGAGCCGGCCCGCAACCCGTGGAACCTCGACCACATCACCGGCGGCTCCAGCAGCGGCACCGGCTCGGCGGTGGCCTCGGGGCAGGTGATGGGTGGTCTCGGCTCCTGCACTGGCGGCTCAATTCGCGGCCCGGCGTCGTATTGCGGCATCGTTGGTATCAAGCCGACCTATGGCCGGGTCAGCCGCTTCGGGGTGGTCACTCTGAGCTGGTCCCAGGACCACGCCGGGCCGATGACCTGGACGGTGGAAGACTGCGCCTATATGCTCCAGGCCATCGCGGGCCACGATCCGAAGGATCCCACCTCCAGCACTGCTCCAGTGCCGGATTACTCGGCGTCGCTGCGAGAAGACATAAGGGGCATGACCGTCGGATTGCCCCGGCACTACTTCTTCGACCCTGATCCCAGCGTCAACCCTGAAGTCGTCGCGGTGGTGGAGAAGGCCGTCGCCGAGCTGGAGGGTTTGGGCGCCAACGTCCGCGACGTTTCGCTCCCCAGCCTGGACTACGTCCGCGCTGCCAACTCGGTCATCATGGTCTCCGAAGCCTACGCCTACCACGAGCCGAACCTGAAGACCATCCCCCAGAAGTTCGGCGACATCGTGCGCAGCCGCTTCCGCACTGGCGCGCTGATGGGCGCCGCCGACTACCTGCAAGCCCAGCGGGTGCGTACGTGGGCGCGACGGGAGTTCGCCGAGGTGATGAAGACGGTGGACTTCCTGGTCACCCCCACAATGACCACTCCCGCGCCGACCTTCGAGGGATACGACCCCACCAGCACCGTCCGGGGGCGCAGCTTCACCGCCCCGTTCAACGTCACCGGCTTGCCCGCCATATCCGTCCCCTGCGGATTCACCGAGGCCGGGCTGCCCGTCGGGATGCAGATTGCCGGCAAGCCCTTCGACGAGCCGGGCTGCTTCCAG
This sequence comes from Dehalococcoidia bacterium, assembly GCA_965204865.1. Classification (GTDB taxonomy): domain Bacteria; phylum Chloroflexota; class Dehalococcoidia; order Lucifugimonadales; family UBA3495; genus VXOI01. The sequence goes on from OZ242027.1 coordinate 635,747, forward strand.
GTCGCCTACACCTACCAGCAGCACGCCGGCTGGTACAAGACCCGGCCATCAATCTAACCCCTGCTAGGAGAATGCAGATGCCCAGCGCCGCCGAGGATTACGCTGCCTTGCTGGATGCTGTAGAGGAGCAGCAACTGCGCCTGTTCGGGCCGCGACCCGCCGACATCTGGACTGGACAGGCGGCGGCACAATTCCGTTTCGACCCTCGCCGAGAGCTGAACACCAATCTGGCGGCGCTGGCATCCTACGTCATGCCCGGCGACGTGGTGGTGGACGTTGGCGGCGGCGCGGGCCGCGTCTCCCTGCCCCTGGCCCTGCGCTGCCGCGAGGTGCTGACGGTAGAGCCGTCGGCGGGTATGGCCGCCGAATACGAGGGATCGAAGCAGGAAGCGGGTATTTCCAACGCCCGGCTGATTCCGGCAAGCCTAATGGACGCCGAAGGTGTGGAGGGCGACGTCGCGGTCGCCTGCGACGTCACCTACTTCATCCGTGACATAGTTCCGTTCATCGAAAAGATGCAGTCAGTAGCCCGGCGTCGCGTCATGGTATTGGTATGGAGCGAACCCCCGCCCAACCGGGGCGCCGGACTGTTCCACCGCGTCTACGGCGAGCCTCTTGCCCGTATGCCCGGCCATCGCGAGCTGTTGCCGGTGCTGTGGGACATGGGCGTCCTGCCGGATGTGCGAGTGCTGCCGGAACCGACGTGGTGGGAGGACTGGCACCACCCGACACGAGAGGAGGCCATCGAATCGGTGATTTTTGGCCGCTGGTCGCGAGAAGGCGTACGAGACATGGCCCGTCGCATTTTTGAGGAACAGTTCGACGAGTTGTTCGCGCCCGACTACGACGGCTACCGCGCGATCTGGCGCAAGCCGATGCGCGAGATGCTGATTACCTGGGAGACATAGCAGGTATAGCGAGGTGTCAGGAATGCCAAAGGTCGCATACATTCAGGTACAAAAATCTGCACGCCGCAACCTCCGCTAGTGGAGGTCTTTTGGTGGTGATATTTAGGGGGGGCTGTTTAGAACCCGCCCCTAAATCTATGGGCAATTGCCATAACTCAGTCTGGCTACTTGTGGAACTGCGGCAGTAGCTCCTCGCCGAGGATGTCCAGTTGCTCCATCGTCTCCTCGGCCTGGCAGAGGGGGCGTACTACGAACTTGGACGCGCCGGACTCTATGTAGCGGTTGACGAACTCGGCGATGCGGTCGACGGGCCCGACGGCGGTGAACTCGGTGAAGTGGGCGTCCGGGCGCTGGCGGGTGACGTACCGGTTGGCCTTGATGGTGGCCTCTTCCACGTCATTGTTGACGTAGTAACCCAGCAGCACGCCTACGTGGTCGTCCTCGATCACGCGGTTGAACTCGTCCGCCGTCTCGAACAGGATGTCGTGGCCTTCCTTGACCTCGGCGGGCGTGGCGCTGGAGACCAGCCAGCCGTCGCCAACGCGGCCCACGCGGCGAGCGGCGGCGGCGGTGCGTCCGCCAATCCATACCGGCGTGGACGGCTGGAGGAAGGGCTTGGGCGTCACCGATACGTTGTGGCAGGTATAGAACTCGCCCTCGTGGGTAACTATGTCCTCCTCCCACAGGCGGCGCATGAGCTGGATGGCCTCGTCGGTGCGCGGGCCGCGCCGCTCTTTGCTGACACCGCAGGCTTCGTATTCCTCCGGCTCTTCCTGACCCAGTCCCACCGCCGGGAAGAACCGCCCTTGCGACAGGAAGTCCAGCGTGGCAATCTGCTTGGCCAGCACCACCGGATTACGCAACGGCATGGCGATGACGCTGGTGCCGAACTTTAACTTGTCGGAATAGGCGGCCACCATGGCGCAGGCGGTCATGGCTTCCAGGCTGAACTTCTCGCTAACGATGCGGTCGCTGAGCCAGATGGAATCGTAGCTGTGCCTGTCGCCGGTCTCCACCAGTTCGCGCAGGTAGTTGGGGTTGTCGCCGCCCTCTCCGAAAGCTCCCGGCATATATCCAATCGCGATACTCATCTAAATCCTCTCTCTTGCTTTGCGTCTTTGCGCCTTTGCGTCGAAAATTCACCCGGCCAGCGGCTCCATCCCGGCCTCGGCGCGGGCGTCGTTGATGTGGTCGAGGATCCGCTGGCGTAGCGGGGCGATTTCGTAGCCGATGTCGGCCAGCATCCGGCTGTTGTCCACCAGGTAGACGTGGGGTACGGTGCGGTCGCCGGTGGTTATCTGGGCGTCGGGGATGATGCTGCGCACGGTGTCGGCCATGTCCTTGATGGTGGCTAGGTTGCCGCCACTGATATATGTGCGGTGGTTCAGCTTCTCGGCCAGGGCGGCGCGGACGAATATCTCGGCGGCGTCCTCTGCGTGAATCATGGGCGACGGTTCGTCCTCGTGGAAGGGCATGGAGATGGGCTGTCCTATCGCCGGCAGCGACACCATCAGCCCGCCGATCATGCCGGTCATTCCGGTGACGCGCCCGTGTCCGAACACGGTGCAGATGCGGATGCCCCGCAGGTCGAGGCCGTAGAGGTCGGTGTAGCGGCGGGCGGAGAAATCGTTGACCGACTTGGTCATTCCGTAGACGTTGATGGGGTCGTTTACGTCGTCCTCAGTGATGGGCCGCTCCCCGAAGGTGTCCTGCACGCCGTATACGGCGATGGAGCTGGCGTAGACCACCCGCTCTATGCCGCACCAGCGGGCGGCCTCGAAGACGTTGTTGGTGCCGCCGATGTTGACCTGCATGGCGAAGTGGGGGCGGTCTTCGGTGTCGGGCGGCAGCAGCGCGGCCATGTGAATGATGCGCTTGACACCGTGGGCATTGATGGCCTCCATCAGTTGCGGCAGTTGCGTCACGTCGCCCCGGTACAGCGTGATGCGGTCCAGGTAGGGAGACAGGTTGGCCCGCGGCGGAGCGAGGTCGAAGCAGACCACCTCCTCGCCGCGCTCCAGCAGCTTGCGTATGATGCGGTTTCCGATGAACCCGGTTCCGCCGGTCACCATCACGGACATTTGCGTTCTCCAAAAGCTCCACGGAGTTCGGCGCTGGGAAAGTATCGCCGCCTGTAAGGTTACGACAATGATAAATTGACGCTACCCATGCCGCAATCCCCGGTAAGTTGCTGACACCCCGCATTTCACCCCCACCCTCCCCTCAAGGATGAGGGAGAACCAAAGCCCCCTGAGTTGCTGCGCGTCAGCGTTTGACAATTCAGTCGCCGATGGTGTATCAATCACCTACGATCAGGCAAGTATGCCAGGCAGTTTGGCGAGGTTTCGCCGCAGCCTAGGAGGAGGAGTATGCCCGACACTTTCTATTGCAGGGTTAGCAACTTCCTGTCCGACCCTCGGGACCGTTTCATCGCGGTGGGAGAAACGGCGGACGAAGTTCTCCAAACGATGAAGGACTATCTGACCAGCGAGGCCGCTATCGCCCGTTACGGCGTCATAGAAGTTGACCAGTTGGAAAACAATATCAAGACCTGCATCTTCCAGAGGGGAACCAAGGCCATCCACAACCGTGCCCCGGACACGCGCTACTACCACGAGGCGCCGCCCCACGAATAGTTCTGGCGACGTTCCTCCATCGCAGCCCTTGACCCCGCATCCCCCGAGCGGGGTCATTCTTTTGCGCCACAGGCTCACAGAGGCCGCTTGGCAGGAATGCCGACGCGGCGCGGGTAACGGCCGGGCGTGGGCGCGACCTTCTCGAAGACTGCCACCACCCGGTTGTCGGTCAGCCCGGCCAGCGTCACCGGGAACACCCCGGTTGCCCGCCCGCCGAGTTCCGCCAGGGCGTTCTTGGCTTCCGCCAACTCGGACTCGATGCCGCCGTGCTTGTGGGCGACTGCCCTCCCTCCAACTCTACAGAAGGGCAGCGCGTATTCCAGCAGCAGGGACAGCCGCGCCACGCCCCGCACCAGCGCCAGGTCGAAACCGTCGCGCAACTCCGGCTCGCGGGCCAGCGCCTCGGCCCGGCCGGTATGTACCGTGACCTTGTCCAGTCCCAACACCCCGCAGATATGCTCCAGGAAGGCCGTTTTCTTCCCCACCGACTCAATCAGGCGGAGCTCCAGGCGCGGGAAGGCCAGCTTCAGCGGCAGCCCCGGAAATCCTGCCCCGCTGCCCACGTCCACCACCCTGGCAACTCCCTTCAGGCTGTTCGGCGAAGCATCCAGATCCTTCTGAAAGGGAAGGCAGACGGTCAGGGAGTCAAGAAAATGCCTGACCTGCGTTTCTTCGTAGCCGGTGATGGCGGTCAGGTTGGACCGCCGGTTCCACTCGGTCAGTTCCCGGTAATACAACTCGAAATGCTCAAGCTGTCCGGCGGAGAGGTTGATGCCCAGCTCCTTTGCTCCCTCGGCCAGCAGCTTCATTGTATGATACTCCCCAGACTCATAGCTCTATTATGGCGCAATTGACACGTAAATTGGCGAGCCGTAGAATTGGCGTGGATTCAGAAACTCGATATTGTCAACATTCGGAAGGCGGAAAATGGCGACTAAAGCGTATCTGTTGGTGGAGACCTCCGTAGGCAAAACGCGGGAAGTTGCTACCACGCTGACCGGCCTGCCCGGAATAGCGACCGTTGACGTTGTAACCGGCCCTTACGACATCATCGCCATGATAAGCGCCGACGACATTTCCGTCGTTGGCGACCTGGTCACGGGCCACATCCACACCGTCAACGGCGTGGTGCGCACCGTAACCTGCGTAGCCGTCGGCGGCTAACCCGGGCCGCGCGCCGCGCCCTTATCGACCTTATCCCAACCCTGCTTCATACCGCCAGGGAGTGCCGTTTTGGATTTTAAGTTTACTCCTGAAGATGAGTCCTTTCGCCAGGAACTCAGGACCTTTCTCGAAACCGAGCTGCCCGGAACCTGGGAGGGCGGCGGACGCTACCCGGAGGAAGACGACTGGGACCTAACCCGCGTCATCCGCCGCAGGATGGCGGACCGGGGTTGGCTGACCATGCACTGGCCCGAGGAGTACGGCGGGCAGGGCGCGTCGCCGGTCAAGTCTGCCATCTTCAACGAGGAAATCGCCTACCTGCGTGCGCCCGGCCGCGACATATTCGGCGTCCGAATGCTGGGGCCGACGCTGATGATTCATGGCTCCGAAGAACAGAAACGCACGCACCTGCCGCCGGTGGCTCGCGGCGAGGTGCAATGGTGCCAGGGCTACAGCGAACCGGAATCCGGCTCCGACCTGGCCTCCCTCAGCACGCGGGCAGTGCGCGACGGCGACGACCTGGTAATCAACGGCGGCAAAATCTGGACCACGCTGGCCCACCGCGCCGACTGGATTATGCTGCTAACCCGCACCGACCCGGACGCTCCCAAGCACCGGGGCATCAGCTTCGTGCTGGTGGACATGAAGTCGCCCGGCGTTACCGTGCGGCCCATCATCAACATGGCGGGCGGCCACGAGTTCAACCAGGTGCTGTTCGACAACGTGCGGGTGCCCCGCGCCAACGTGGTGGGCGAGGAAGACCGGGGCTGGTACGTCGCAGTGACCCTGCTGGACTTCGAGCGCTCCGGCATTGACTACTCGGCCAACGCCCGCCGCCTGCTGGACGACGTCCGCGAGTACGCCGACGAGACCAAGCGCAACGGCCAATCCCTGATGGAAGTACCGTGGGTACGCAGCCTGATGGCCGACCGCTACATCGAATGTGAAGTGGCCCGGCTGATTGCCTACAACGTGGCCTATATGCAGGGCCAGGGCCTGGTTCCAACCCGGGAAGCCTCGATGAGCAAGGTGTTCGGCAGCGAGACGGTGCGAAGGGTAACGGAGGCGGCCATGGACGTGCTGGGGCTGTACGGAACGCTGGGCCGCGAGGAAAAGTGGGCGCCGCTGCGGGGCCGGGTGCAGGAACACTGGATGCTCAGCTTCTCCGGCACTATCGCCGCCGGTACCTCGGAAGTGCAGCGGAACATCATCGCCGGCCGCGGGCTGGGACTGCCGCGGGGTTAAGAAGAAGCTCCCTCTCCCAGCGGGAGAGGGTGAGGGAGAATTCACAGTCACACCCGAACTTTGCGGGGCCGCGAATCTTTGAGGGTGAGTTTTGTTCCACCGGAACATTTCACCCTCACCCTAACCCTCTCCCTCAACGGAGGGGGAATTTTTCGTGGCTTAGGCGGCGCGTAGCAGTCCTTCGCCTACGGTGTTGCCCTGCATCGTGGCTTCGCGGCAGCGCTGCATTATGCGGAATACCGTCCGCACGGTGACCGAGAACCGTTGAGCGGTTTCCTCGATGCTCAGGGACTCCTGGGTCATGACGCGCAGGATTCGGAAGTCCCGGGCCAGGCGGCGGTTGCGCTGATACCAGGCCGGGTCGTCGTACTTGCAGAGGGGCAGCGGACAGTCCAGGCAGGAGTCCGACGCTTCGCAGCCGGTGTCTTCGTAGTGGTAGAATTCCGAAACGTCGTCCGGGATGGTGCGTCGGGAAGCAAGGCTCGGCGATTGCGGGCGGGTGGCTTGCAGCGTTACCATGACATCCCCCAAACTGATGTTCTAATAGTGCTTGCTTAATTTAGAACATCGGTGCGGTAGATGTCAATGCTTTTGCTACTGAGTTTTGGAAAAATGTTCTAATTTGGTCAAAGCTCAAAATTTCCAATTCCCGGAGGGTCTATGATTGAGTACGAAACGATGACTTACGAGCGCAAGGGCCGGATTGCCTACATAATGTTCAACCGTCCGCAGGCGCTGAACGCGGTTAACCGCCAGTTTGAGGACGACCTGCACGAGGCGCTGCTGGAGTTCGACACCGACGACGAAGCCTGGGTTGGCATCATCCACGGCGCGGGCCGGGCCTTCTGCGCCGGGGCCGACATCAAGCAGCGTTTCGTCGCCATGACGCCGCAGGAGAGCGCCCGCCGCGAGCGAGGCCCCAACCCGGAGGGATACCTGGGACGCACCATCAACTGGAAGCCGGTCATCGCCGCGGTCCACGGCTACGCGCTGGGCGCCGGCATCGTCATCGCCGCCGAGTCCGATATGATTGTCGCCTCAGAGGACGCCAAGTTCGGCATCACCGAAACCCGGCGGGGGTTGGCGGGAGGCAGGATCTGGGCCAAGGTAAACGCCTTCATGCCCTCGAAAATCGCCAGCGAAATGGTCATCACCGGCGAACCCGTGGAGGCGGCGGAGCTGTACCGGCTGGGGCTGATCAACCGCCTGGTTCCCAATGGTTTCCACCTCAGCGCCGCCGAGGCTCTGGCTGAAAAGGTGCTGAAGGCGCCGCCTCTGTCGGCGCGGGTGGGCGTCAAGCTGACCCGCCGCCAGTGGGTGCAGACCGGCGCCGACGCCGATATGCAGACGCTGCCGCTAAAGCTCCACATGAGCGAGGACTTCAGGGAAGCCAGCCAAGCCTTCGTCGAAAAGCGCGCCCCGGAATACAAGGCGCGGTAGGAACCACAAAAGTTCTTTCGCCCATTGGGAGAGGGTCAAAGACAAAAATCCCCTCTCCCGGCGGGAGAGGGCGCATCATACGTTCCCTCTCCCAGCGGGAGAGGGTTAGAGCCTGCCCCTGCGAAGGCAGGGGGTGAGGGAGAAAGTCAGGGCAAAGACGACGCCGGTTAGCCCTCTACCTCCGCCCTCTGCATCCCGTAGGGCGACTTGCCGATGACCATGCCGTTGTCGAGCTGCACCACCGCCTTCAGGTTGCGGAAGAACAGGAACGACCGCAAGTCAATCTGCAGATTGACCACGTGGCGCGACAGTTCAGGAAGGGTAAGCAACTCGACGTCGTTCAGCCTGTGGGACTCGTAGGCGGAAATGTCCCGCCGGTGCACCCTGGTATCGACCGATACCTCCACAGCGCACCCGGCTCAAGAGGAGTGTTGCAGCAGGTCAACCGCCGCTCTCCCTCCCTGGTTGAGGATATGTTCCGCTGCCCGCTGGCTCAGCACGATTTCCATCACTTCCCTCTATCGGTCGATGTAATAACTGCTGCCTTTGGTTTGGCTTCCCGCAGCAGCAGCGCATTGATCGTCGCCACGCTGGCCGGGTGTACCGGGCGGCGGCGTTGCAGGCGCAGGGCCGACTCGCGGCACAGGAACTCCAGCACGGCTTGATGCAGGCTTTCGTTGGCGATGTGCCGCAGTTCCTGCTGGTAGGGGTAGGACTTTATCTTGTTGGGTTCCAGTTTGTCGGCAATGAACACCAGCAGGCCCAGCGGCGTCAGCGTGGGGTGGCCGGTGGTGTGATAGCGGACTGCGTCGAGAATCTCGTCGTCGTCCAGTCCGTCCTCGTGCCGTAGCAATTCCGCGCCCACCGGCCCGTGCAGCGTTATTGGAGCTTTCCGCTCGATGTCCAACAGCGACAACTCGAAACGATCGGCCTGTCGCAGGATTTCGCTCTTCTTCGCGGCACGGGCAACATCGTGGCCCAGGATGGCCAGTTCGGCCCGCTCCTCGTCGATGCCGTGCCGTGCCGCCAAATCCAGTCCCACGTCACGCACCCGGAAGATGTGGGCGCGCAACTTGTCGGGGAGCGAGTCGAACCGCTCCCGGAACTTGGCGTTGGCTCCTTCGACAAGCTCAGGATGAGCAAACCGGCTGGCGGTGGTCATCCCATTTCACCCAGTTGGCGTCCGCCCATCAGGTGGACGTGAGGATGGGCAATGGTCTGCTGTGCGTCCGGCCCCTGGTTCAGCACCAGCCGATAGCCGCTGAGGGTGACGCTCTCACGGCGGGCCATTTCCTCGGCCACCACGAACAGGTGGCCCATGATGGGCACCTGGCCGGGGCCGACGTAGGCCAGCGACGCGATGTGCATATTGGGAATGACCAGCAGATGCACCGGCGCCTTGGGGCTGATGTCCTTGACCACGAAACAGCGGTCGTCGCGGTAAAGCACGTCCGGGTTGGCAGTGTCCCGGGATATGGAACAGAAAACACATTGTGTCGCAGTCGTCATCAGTTCTATCGCCTTCCCCTTTTTGGAAGTGTATCACAAGGGGGCCGACTGTCCGGTCAGCCGCGCCAGCCGCCTGCGCTGGGCACGAGTCTCCACGGCAAAGGACGCCGGAAGCTGAGGACTTACGGCTACCAGTTCCGCCAGATATTCCTTTATCCTGCCGATGGCATACTCCACCCCTTCTTCCGGCTCCCAGTTTTCATAGAAATTCTGGTGCATGGATTTGGCGTAACAAACATATCACGCAGGTCGGGGCGCCTCAGTTCGTCGACGACTTGATTAGCAATGTCGTGCAGCAACGAATGGGATTGGTGTTGCCAGACCCGTTGCTCGGCAATGGACTTGAGAGCACAGGCCGCCGCGCCCCAGGACTTCTCCGACGCCTGCTTCAAGTCTCCCTGCATCAGGTAGTCCTCGGCCCGGGCCATATACTCCTGGCTCATAGCAGCATATTTGTCGTTGGGAGTGGTCATTGCGGCTACTCCCTTTCGATACTGTCCAAGGCCAGTTCCTTGTGATAGTTGGCGTCTCCATAGCCGAGTTCCTGGACCTTGGCCCGGCGAGTGTATAGTTGCAGGTCGTGTTCCTTGGTGAAGCCTATTGCCCCGTGGCACTGGTGGGCGGTGGCGCAGACGCGGCGGTAGGCCTGGCTGATCCAGGCCTTGGCGATGGAGACCTCGCGCTGGGCTGGGAGGTCCTGGGCCAGCGTCCATGCTGCCTGGTAGGCCACGCCCCGGCAGCCCTCGACGTCGGTGGCCATCTGGGCGCAGTGGTGCTGCACGGCCTGGAAGCTGCCCACCGGACGCCCGAACTGGGTGCGCTGCTTGACGTACTCCACGGTCATGTCCAGCACGGCGGACGCCCCGCCCAGCATGGTGACGCAATGCCCGGCCACGGCCCGCTGGATGGCCCGCTCCGCGATGGGCCAGCCGCCGTTGACCTCGCCCAATACCGAGCTGGCAGGCACACGGACATTGTTCAGCGACACCTCAAACTGCCGCTCGTTGCCTATGATGCGGATGGGCGAAATCTCGACGCCGGGGAGGCCCGAAGGCACTAGGAACAGGGTGATGCCCTCTGCCGAGTCGCCGTCCCGCTTAGTTCGCGCCGCCACGATAATCACGTCGGCGACATGGGCGTCGGGAACGAAGAGCTTGGTGCCGTTCAGCACAAAGCCGTCGCCGTCGGGAGTGGCGGAGGTTTCCACGCCCCACGCCTCGTGGCTGGCCGAGGCTTCGGTGACCGCCAGGGTCATCAGTCCGCTTCCGTCAGTTACCCGGCTAAGCAGGTCGTTCTTCTGCGCGTCGCTGCCTGCATCCAGCACCGTCAGTCCGCCCAGTATGACGGTAGAGAAGTAGGGGCTGGGAACCAGGGCGCGGCCCATTTCCTCCAGCAGCACGGCCAGGTCGAGAAAGTCGCCGCCGGTGCCGCCGTACTGCTCCGGGAAAGGCACGCCGGCCCAGCCCAGCCCGGCAATCTGCCGCCACAGTTCATCGGGGTAGCCGCGCTCATCCTCTTCCATTTCCCGCACCAGCGTGGTGGGGCATTCCCGCGCCAGGAACTCCTGCGCGCTGGTCTTCAGCATCTGCTGGATTTCGGTAAGGCCCATGTCCATTTCGTCGTCTCTCCGCTGTTTGTCGCGCTTAATCCCCGACAGATTCGTTTGCCAGAGCGCCGCTAGTATAGTCTATGCATTATTGGCGCTCAACAAAGATCCTTCCTATCCACCCATTCAGCGTGGTGAGTTCTGGTTGCCATTGCCAAACCTGCCTATCGGCAGGACGGTTTTCAATCGTTCATTGACGGGATCGGTAGCTAAGTGGGCTGCTTCCAGAGTTGTCGCCCCGAGCAGCGGGCTACTCCCTTCGTCGGCGAAAATCACAGGGGCGATTACTTCCATTCCCTCGATTACAAACACCGCGTATCCAAAGGGGATGTCAACTACTCGCTCGTCTGCAAAGGCAAAGGCGCGGGTTTCGGTTGGCCGGATGTTCACGCTCTCCAAGATATCCTGCGGGATGTAGCTGTGGACGGAACCCGTGTCAGCCAATGCTTGGACTTCAACAAAGGAAGACTTTTCCAAGTTGCCCACTAGCATTGAAACGCTGAAAGTTCCCATCACGCTACACCTCGGCCACTATCTCCACCGGCGTATTGCGGGCTACGATTATCTCCATCACTTCATCGCTGTCGTTGACTGGCTGGTGGACGGCTTCGGCGGGAACGTAGATGAAGTCGCCGGGGCCGATGGGCAGCGGGTTATCCAGTTTGTCGCCGACGATGAAGCGGCCGTGGCCCTTGACCACGTAGATGGCCGACTCGCAGTTGACGTGGTAGTGGGGGCTGGAAGCGCAGTGCGGCGGAATGGTGGCGATGGCTAGGTGGATTCCCGTCGAGCCAGTCAGCGCCTCGGACACGCCCGCCAGTCGGGTCATGGCGCCGGACTGTATCTCGACCTCCAGGCCGTCAGGATGGATTACTTTGCATTCCGCCATTTTGGTCTCCTCTAACCTATCGCCGGTTCGGGGCTATGGAGTACGCCCTCACCCTAACCCTCTCCCAGAGGGACAGGGGATTTTGGTTCGATTCGGAGTTAGATGCTGCGGACGAAGGCGTCCAACTGCTCTATGGCCTTGCTGATGTTTTCCTGGGAGTTGGCGTAGGACAGGCGCACGTAGCCGTCGCCGTATTCCCCGAAGGCCGAGCCGGAGAGCAGGGCCACGCCGGCTTCCTGCATGGCCCGGTCCTCGAACTCGCGGCTGCTCAGGCCTGTGTCCTCGATACTGGGGAAGGCGTAGAAAGCGCCCTCCGGTTCCGGGCAGCGTATGCCAGGGATGCTGCGCAAGCCGTCGGTGATGAGGCGGCGGCGGGCGGCGAACTCGGCGGTCATGGCCTCCACCTGGTCGCGGGGGCCTTCCAGCGCCGCGATGCCCGCCTTCTGCGTGAACGTGGCGGCGCAGGACACGCTGTTGACCGCCAGCCGCACCACGTGAGGCACCAGCTCCGGCGGCATTATGCCGTAGCCCAGCCGCCAGCCAGTCATGGCGTAGCTCTTGGAGAACCCGTCCAGGATGATGGTGCGCTCTTCCATCCCCGGAATCGAGGCTATGCTGAAATGCTCGCCAGTGTAGAGAATGTCCTTGTATATCTCGTCGGCCATGACGTACAGGTTGGGATGTTGCATCACCAGCTCGGCGATGGTGCGTAACTCGCCCTCCGACAGGGCCGAGCCGCAGGGGTTTTCCGGCGTGTTGAGGATGATAAGCCGGGTCTTGCTGGTTATTTGCGAGCCAAGCTGGTCCAGGTCGGGGTGGTAGCTCTTCGACTCCAGGAGCTGCATCGGCACCGGCGTGCAGCCGGTGAAGCGGATCATGGACTCGTAGATGGGGAAACCGGGATTGGGGTAGATGACCTCCACTCCCGGTTCGCCCAGCGCCAGCAGGACGTAGAACATTATAGGCTTGGCCCCGGGCGTCACCACCACGTTGTCGGGCTCGGTGTTGGTGCCGCGTACCTCGCGGCTGTTGCGGGCGATGGCCTCGCGCAGTTCCGGTAGCCCGGCGGTGGGGCCGTAGTGGGTGAACCCGTCGCTGATGGCCGACATTCCGGCGTCTATGATGTGCCGTGGCGTGTCGAAGTCGGGTTCGCCGATTTCCAGGTGGATAATCTCCCGTCCCTGGGCTTCCAGAGCGCGGGCCTTGGCCAGTACTTCAAAGGCGCTCTCGGTGCCCAGGTCGTGCATTCTGGCGGCGACAGTCATTTGTCCTCCAATTGCATCGTCATTCCCGCGAAAGCGGGAATCCACAAATCTGATAGTTCAACTAGTCCGGCTGGGCTTGGTTCTGGGTGCGTACGGGCAGGCCGTAGATGCCGATGAACCCGGCAGCCGCGGCGTGGTCAAACTGGTCCTGCCGGTCGTAGGTGGCCAAGCCGTAGTTGTAAAGAGCGCGCGGGGCCTGCCGTCCAACCACGGTGCAGTTCCCCTTGTGCAGCCGCAGCCGCACCTCCCCTGTGACGTGGCGCTGCGTGCTTTGCACGTAGGCGTCGAGATCGGCGCGGTGGGCGGTGTACCACAGTCCGTTGTAGATCACGTCGGAGTATTCCTGCGCGATGCGGGCCTTGGTGCGAGTCTGCTCCTTGCTCAGGGTCATGGTCTCCAATGCCTTGTGGGCCGCGTGCAGAATGACCGCCGCCGGACATTCGTAAATCTCCCGCGACTTGATGCCCACCAGCCGGTTCTCCACGTGGTCAACCCGCCCTACGCCGTGCTCGCCGCCGACGGTATTCAGGTGCCGGATCAGGTCAACGCCGCCCATTGACTCGCCGTCTATGGCGATGGGTACGCCCCGCTCGAAACTGATTTCCAAGTACGCCGGTTCGTCGGGGGCGGCGGCGGCCGGTTTAGTCCACAGGTAGGCGTCCTCGGGCGGCTCCAGCCACGGGTCTTCCAGCTCACCGGCCTCCACGCTGCGACCCCACAAGTTCTCGTCGGTGGAGAAGCGGCTGGCGCGGGTGTTGATAGGCAGGTTGCGGGCCAGCCCATACTCGATTTCGTCGTCGCGGCTCATGCCCCAGTCGCGGATGGGGGCGATGACCTGCAAGCTGGGGTCCAGGGCCATCACGCCCACCTCGAGGCGCACCTGGTCGTTACCCTTGCCGGTGCAGCCGTGGGCCACGGCATAGGCGCCGTGCTCCCGCGCCGCCTCCACCATGTAGCGAGCGATGAGCGGGCGGCCCAGCGCCGTTGCCAATGGGTACTGCTCCTCATACACCGTTCCAGCTTGCAGGCTGGGGTATAAAAACTCATCCACCAGCGTCTGCCGCCCGTCCACGATGACGGCCTCAACGGCGCCAATGGACAGCGCCCGCTGGCGGACGGTCTCCAGGTCCACCATGCCGAGGTCTATGGTCAGGGTGACTATGTCCGCGCCGTACTTCTCCTTGAGCCACGGCACCGCCACGGTGGTGTCCAGCCCGCCGCTGTATGCGAGCACGATTCTGTCGTTAGGCATCTGTTCGCTTTGACTCCGTTCTGGTTGGCTAAAGGGCTGCTAGGAAATCTCCGATTTCCACGCGAGCTTGCTTAAGAATGTCGAGGATGAATTCGCGGCGCAGTTCTCTTGAACCGTGGTCTGGAACCGAGGCGAACCGACCATCCGGGTGCCTTAGCCTGATATGGCTTCCTCGTTGACGTACGAACTCGAAACCCAGGCGTTGGAAAGCGCGAACGATTTCGCTGGCCCTCAGGGCAGGAATTCGGGTCATTAGGCTAGATGGTCACCCTGTGGACTCCCCAAAAGCAGGGATTCTCAGCTTCTTCCCCGTCCTCTAGGCAGAGCCGGATGACATCTTTCATGTTCGACATCAATTCTTCGAGGGTCAAACCGTGGCTCAGGCAGCCCTTGAGCTCGGGAGCAATTCCAATGTACCCGCCTTCACAGTCATCCTTGACCAAAACGTAAAACTGTCTACCCTTCATCCGGGCCTTGACCTATACCTCTATCTTATAGATCCCGACTATCTCGGAAAGCCTGTCCTGATCACCGTTCTCCAAGCAGGACCTTATGGCCTTGCGCATGTTATCCATTAGTTCATCCAGTGTCTTGCCCTGGCTCCTGCACGAACTGAACTGCGCGGCTTCGCCGACGAAACCGCCATTGTTGTCCCTTTCAATCAGAACGTAAAACTCACGCTTTTCCACTCTAATCCTCTATCGGGACTGGTTGAAGGGATGGCTTCCCCCAGGAATACACCACCGTGAGCCCCTGGGGGTGATGTCTATCGGGCCAAGTTGCCAAGCTAGATCTGCGACAGCGCCGCGCTGAGCCGCTCGGCGGCCTCGTCCACTTCCTCCCGCGTCACCGTGAGCGGGGGCATGAAGCGGACGGTGTTGGGGCGCGGGCCGTTGAGCAGAAGGCCGGCCTCGTTGGCGTTGGCCAGCACCTGCGGCGATATAGTGTCATCGAAGTCCATGGCCGCCAGCAGGCCCTTGCCGCGCACTTCGGACACAAAGGAGAAGCGGTCCTTGACCTCGTTCAGCCGTCCCAGCAGGTACGGCTCCATATCCTTCACGTGGCCGGGGATGTCGTTGTCAATCATGTACTTGGTGCCGGCGTAGCCCGCGGCGGTGGTCAGGGCGTTGCCGCCGAAGGTGGAGCCGTGGTCGCCCGGCACCAGCGCCTGGCAGTGGGCCTTGGACAGGAAGGCGCCGATAGGCACGCCATAGCCCAGCCCCTTGGCCAGGGTCATCACGTCCGGCTCCACTCCGTATTCCTGGTAGCCGAACAGGCTGCCCAAGCGGCCCATGCCCGTCTGAACCTCGTCCAGGATGAGCAGGATGCCCTGGCTGTCGCACCACTGGCGCAGGCGTTGCAGGTAGTCGTCGTCGGGGATGATGACCCCGGCCTCGCCCTGCACCGGCTCCACCATCACTGCGGCGGTGCGGTCGGTGGTGGCGCTGATTACGGCCTCCACGTCGTTGTAGTCTACGTGGACGAAACCGGGCAGCAGGGGCGCAAAGTTCTCTTGGTAGTGGGGCTGCCCGGTGGCGGCGACGGTGGCCTGGGTGCGCCCGTGGAAGGAGTTGAAGGCGGTGATGATTTCGTAGGCGCCGTCCCGCTGCGTCTTGCCGTAGCGCCGGGCCAGCTTCATCGCGCCCTCCACCGCCTCGGCGCCGCTGTTGCCGAAGAATATCAGGTCGAGGCAGCTATTTTCGATAAGCATCTCGGCCAACTGCAACTGCGGCACGGTGTAGAACTGGTTGGAGGTCTGGATGAGCGTACCGGCCTGCTCGGCAATGGCCTGGGTGAGCACCGGATGGCTGTGCCCCAACTGGTTCACCGCCCAGCCGGCCACGAAGTCCAGATACTGCTTGCCGTCGGCGTCCCAGACCTCTGTCCCTTGTCCGCGTACGATGACCACCGGCTGGCGGCGCACGGTCTGGGCGTAATACTTCTTCTCGATGTCAATCCAGTCGCTGCTGTTGCTCATGGTGAGTCCTCATCTCCCGATAGTCCTTCAGGTTGCCGTTAGATTATCGCACAACCGCCGCAATCTTTCACACGGAAAGATTGCGGCGGATAAAAGCGAGGTAGTGGATGGCGGGGTAGCGCAATGAATTCAGGAACGCCTCCTGCCAGCCGTGATCGTCGTACCCGTCGCGCGACCTTGCAGACAGTCCAGCAGAGCGTTGGGGTGGCGGCCGTCAATGATGTCGGCGACGGCGCCGCCCCCCAGTCCCCGCAGGCAGGCTTGCAGCTTGGGAATCATGCCGCCGCCGGCCACTCCCGAGTTCAGCAGCGTGTTGGCCCGGCGTTGGTCCAGGCGCGGGATTACCCGGCCGCCGCCGTCCATCACGCCGGCCACGTCGGTCAGGAACACCAGCCTCTCGGCCTGCAACTCGCGGGCCAGCTCCCCGGCCACGGTGTCGCCGTTGATGTTCAGGGGCTTGCCCGCGTTCTCCGAGCCGTCGAATCGGTGGATGCCCAGCGGCGCAATCATCGGGATGTAGCCCGCATCCAGCGCGGCGCGAATGGGGGCGGCGTTCACCGACTGTATCTCGCCGACGTATCCCAGTTCCGGGTTGGCTATGCCGCAGGTCAGCATACAGTTGTCAATGCCGCTCAATCCGATGCACCTGCCGCCCAACTGCTCCAGCAGCGAGACCAGGTCCTTGTTGATCAGCCCGCCCAGCACCGCTACGACTATTTCCAGGCTCGCGGCATCGGTGACTCGCAACCCGCCCACGAACTGGGGCGGGATGCCCTGGCGCTGCATCCAGCGGGATATGACGTTGCCGCCGCCGTGCACCACCACCACCTCAGTTCCCTCGCGTTGCAGGGCAACTAGGTCAACCAGGGTTGTGTCGTGGCTGCCCAAGGTGCTGCCGCCGATTTTCACTACGATGGACAGGAGATGTCTCCTATTGCTAAGGATTTAGCCTGCAAAAACAAAAGAGACCCCAGAGAAGTTTGAGATTAAACGACTGTCTCTGTGGTCTCTGGTTCCTCTTTGACAATGGAGCTCTGCGGTCTAGGTGGTGTAGGCGCTGTTGATTACGACGTATTCCTCGGTTAGGTCGCAGCCCCAGGCCGTGGCGTTCTCGTCGCCGAGATTGAGGGCGATACGGAAGGTGACCTCGTCGCCCCGCATCAGCGCTACTACGGCGTCGCGGTGGAAGGGGATGGGCCGTCCGGCCTCCATGATGCAGACGCCGTTGATGAACAGGTCTATCTTCTCCTCCACCGCCTCGGCCTGGCTGCGCCCCAGTGCCGCCAGCAGGCGGCCCCAGTTGGGGTCTGCCCCATAGACCGCCGACTTGACCAGCAGAGACGAGCAGATGGTCCGGGCGGCGACGCGGGCGTCCTCGCTGGTGCGGGCGCCGGTGACCTCGACCACCAGCAGGTGGGTTGCCCCCTCGCCGTCGCGGGCCAGCAGGCGGGTGAGCTGCACGCAGACTTCCAGCAGCCCGGACTTGAAGGCTTCGGCCTCCGGCGTTCCGGCAGTGATGACCGGATTCCCGGCGGCCCCGTTGGCCAGCACCACCAGCGAGTCGTTGGTGCTGCTGTCGCCGTCAACGGTCAGCATATTCAGCGAATAGTCGGCAACCTCCGGCAGCATCGTCCGCAGCAGGGCCTGGTCTATAGCGGCGTCGGTGGCTACAAAGGACAGCATAGTCGCCATGTTGGGGTGGATCATCCCCGACCCCTTGGCCACGCCGCCGATGCGTACATCTACGCCCCCGATGTCCACGGTCACGCCCACTTCCTTGGGATGGGTGTCGGTGGTCATCATGGCGCGGGCCAGCGGATTTCCGCCGTCTCCCGACAGCTCAATCTGCTCCACGCCGGACTTGATCAGGGTCATGGGCAGCTCGACGCCGATGATGCCGGTGCTGAATACCAGCACTTCCTCGGGATTCACGCCCAGAGAGCCGGCGGCGATGACCGCCATTTCCTTGGCGTCTATGTAGCCCTGCTCGCCCACCCCGGCGTTGGCGATGCCCGAATTGACCACCAGCCCCCGAATTGGCTGCCCTCCGGCCAGGGTTTCACGGTTGACGGTCACCGAGGGGGACACGATGCTGCTCTTGGTGAACACCCCGGCGGCGGCGCAGGGGGCGTCAGACAGCAACATTCCCACGTCCATCTTGTCGTCGGAGTAGGTCTTGATGCCGGCATAGGTGCCGCCGGCCTGGAACCCGCGGGCCGTCGTGATGGTGCCGCCGTCGACTTTGCTGATAGCGCCGGGCATGGGCAACCGTCCTATATGCTGGATTGGCCTGTTGGTGGCTATTTCGAGCCGCCCCGAGTATACCATAAGGCGGTTCTTGTTCCGATAGGCAAAGCCGCTTTGCGATACAGTCGGCTTGCTCATATACTTTGACATGAAAGGGTGTCCGTAAGAGAAACGCCACGGATTTAACTATATCCGAGCCGTGGCCTGACAAGGTGAAAGTATGGCTAAAGTAACTCCCTTCCGCGGGTGGCGCTACAACCCGGCGATGGTCAATGACATGGCTGCCGTGCTATGCCCCCCGTATGACCTGATTACCCCGCAGATTCAGCAGGCGCTGATGGAGCGGCACCCGCTGAATGTAATCCACCTGGAGGCCGGCGAGGGGCTGGACTGGGCCGCCGACCCGGCCGGGCGCTACGCCGAGACTTCCCAGCGGTTCGAGCAGTGGCTCCGCGACGGGGTGCTGCAACAGGATGCCGATCCGGGTTTCTACCTGCTGCGCCACGGGTTCACATTGGGAGGGCAGGAACGCTCGCGCCTGGGCCTGATAGCCTGCGTCGGCCTCGAGGACTATGAGACCCGCCAGGTGCTGCCCCACGAGTTCACCGAGGCCCCGGCCATCCGCGACCGGGTGACGCTGATGGAATCGGTGTCGGCCAACATCAGCCCCATAATGTCCATTTACCGGGACGCCGACGACGAGTTGGGGCCAGTCTTCCGGTGCGTAATGGCGGGCGCGCCGGAGGTTGACGCTCGGGATGAATACGGCATGGTCACCACCATGTGGCGCATCGCCGATAGCGACGACGTGGCGGAAATCAATCGTTTCTTCGCGGAGCGCCCGGTCTTCCTAGCCGACGGACACCATCGCTACGAAGCGTCCCGCCAGTACCAGATAGCCCGTCACGCCGAAGGCGCGGACGGGCCGTCACTGGCCCACAACTACGTGATGATGACCTTGATTTCCTTCGACGACCCCGGCCTGGTGGTGCTGCCCTACCATCGAAACCTGAGCGGTCTTAGCGACGAGCAAATGACCCGCGTGCAGGCTCGTATCTCGGAGGTCTTTGACGCCGAACCCCTCTCACCGTCATTCCCGCGAAGGCGGGAATCCGCCGACGAGCTGGTGGAACTGGTCGAGGAGCGGGGCCGCACTGGCCGGGTTATGGCTGCACTCGGGCCGGACGGCGCGCAACTGCTCACCCTCCGGCCCTCAGCCATAGGCCAGGATTGGGGCGCAATGGCCGTCTCCGAAGCCTGGGTGTTGGAAGAAAAAATTCTGCGCCCGGAGTTGGGGGAAAGGACACTGGAACACCTGGGCTTCCTCCACGACCACGAAGAAGCGGCGGAAGGCGTCGCCAATGGCTCCCTGCAAATGGCCTTCCTGATGAAGCCCTTCCCCATGGACGCCTTCGAGGACATCGTTGGGCAAGGCCAGCGGCTCCCCCGCAAGTCCACCTTCTTCTACCCCAAGCTGCCCACTGGCCTGGTCATCAACCGCATTGACGGGGAGATTTAGAAACTATCCCCAAAATCCCCTCCCCCTTGAGGGGGAGGGTTAGAGCCTGCCCCTCAAGGGGGAGGGGGAGGGGGTTGAAAAGGTAGTGTGGAGAGGTTACTGCTAGGGCAACCGCTGGTTTTGAGATAGGTTCCTAGTCAGCCCCGCTCCTCGTACCGCGCCGTGATGGCCTGCTCGGCGCGCTTGCCTTGGACGGCGAGGAACTCCTCCAACTGGCGGATTTCGGCCAACGTGCCTTCGTCCGTCGCGCGGCTGCGCTTGAGGGCGGACAGCTTGGTCTTGGCCTCGTCCACCTGCTTCAGCACCACCAGGGCCTCCAGTTCCTGCTGGGCCGCGGTCTTGATTTGCAACAGTCGGCGGCGTACAGCCTCCGCGTCGGCCAGCCGCTCCTCTATCTCGCCCATGGCCGCCAGCGAAGCGTCGAGGCTGGCCTGACCGTACATGACCTGCCGCGGCACACGGCGAAGCTGCTGCCGGAACTGCGAAATCTGCGCGTCCAGTTGCGCTTCCTTGTTCTCCATCTCGGCCAGGCCGATGCGGAGATTGGCCATGGCCTTTTCCAGTTGGGATACCGACAACTTATCCGCTCCGCTGCTGATTGACTCTGCCGGGACGCCCTCACCCCCTGCCTTCGCAGGGACAAGCTCTAACCCTCTCCCGGAGGGAGAGGGGATTTGGGGTTATCCAGCGCTGAACCCCACTTCCGGCAGCAACTCCCGCAGTGCCGCGATGACCTCTTCGATGTCGTCCTCGGTGACGTGGCCCAGGTGCCCGATGCGAAATATGCTGGTGCTCAACTTGCCTTGCCCGCCGGCCAGCACCACGTTCTTCTCGGTTCTCAGGCGACCCATCAGCGCGCGCCCGTCAATGCCCTCCGGCATCTTCACGGCCGTGACGGTGTTCGAGGCATACCGCTCGTCCGACACCAGCAAATTCAGCCCCAGCTCGCGGATGCGGTCGCGGGTTAGCTGGCCGATGGCGGCGTGGCGTCCGAAAACCCCCTCCAGCCCCTCGTCCAGAATCTTGTCCAGACCCAGGCTCAGGCCGTACATCGCAGCCACGTTGGGGGTGAAAGGAGTCTGGCCTCGCTCCAGCGTCTTCTTTGCCTCCTCCAGGTCGAAGTAGAAACGGGGCATGGTGGCCGTCTTCTGCGCTTCCCAAGCCCGCTCGCTGACGCTGATGAAGGCCAGGCCGGGCGGAATCATGAACCCCTTCTGGGATGCGGTGCCGACCAGGTCGCAGTCCCAGGCGTCCACCGGCAACGGCAGGCAGCCCAGGCTGCTCACGGCGTCCACCAGCAGCAGCTTGTCGAACTCCTGCTTGGTGATGCGGGCGATTTCCTCCAATGGATGGGTTACGCCGGTGGAGGTCTCGTTGTGGGTAATCATCACCGCCTTGACTTTCGGGTCGTCCCGTAGGGCCTGCCGGATGGCGTCGGGGTCAATCGGCTCGCCCCACTCGAAGTCCAGCCTGTTGACGTCTGCGCCGAAGGCTTCGGCCATGTCAATGAAGCGGTCGCCGAAGGAGCCGGCCGTCGCCGCCACCACCTTGTCGCCGGGCGACAGCGTGTTGACCAGTGAGGCTTCCAATGCGCCCGTGCCGGAGGCGGTCAGGATGAACAGGTCGTTATTGGTCATAAAGACCTGCTTCAACTGTGCGGTAACCTTGGTTATAAGTTCGTCGAACTCCGGCCCCCGGTGATTGATCATCGGGTTGCCCATCGCCTCCACGATGTCGTCGGGGATGGGCGTGGGGCCGGGAGTTCGCAGGTTCTGGGGTTCGATTTTCAGCATGGCAAATCCTTGCATTATTTTAAGCCGAGTGAAGGCGGGCGACGCCGCGCCTGCTAAGTGCGCGACGGATTCCGTTCAGGCAACGCCAATTTCCCATTATAGCATTCCCTTGTTGCTAAGGAAGTTAACCCCGGCGCTGTCGTCCGGGCAACGGCGGGGAAACAAAGCCGCTCCGTATTATAATGACTCCGGCAGACAGCAAGAAAACCGCCGCCCGCTAGGGAATGGAGGACATCATGGCTCTGGAACTCAACCCCGGACATACGGCCCTGCTGGTAATGGACTTCGAGAACGATATTGTCCACGAAGAAGGGGCTTTCAAGGACTTCGGCTTCGCCCAGATGGTGAAGGACAACGACGTGCTGGGCAAGACCGCCAGCCTGCTCACCGCCGCCCGCAACGCCGGCATCCTGGTCATCTACGTCTCGGTCAAGTTCCGCCCAGGCTACCCCGAGCGTCCGGCCAACGGCGGCCTGTGGCAGGGACTCCACGGCGCCAACGCCCTCATTGAAGGCACCTGGGGCGCGGCCATCCACGATGCCGTTACCCCGCAGGAGGGCGAGCCGGTGGTCACCAAGCGCGGCGTCTCCGCCTTCATGGCCTCTGATCTCGAACCCATCTTGAAGAACCGTCGCATCGGCACGGTGCTGCTAGCCGGAGTCGCCACCAACTTCGTGGTCGAAGGCACCGCCCGCGAAGCCAGCGACCGCGGCTACAACGTCGTGGTGGTCGGCGACTGCTGCGCTTCAGTTAACCAGGAAGCCCACGACGCTGCCCTGACGGTAGCCCTCCCCTTCCTCTCCACCATCTCCAACAGCGAGGAAGTGGCCGCCGCGCTGGCCTAGCCGTGGCGATACATAGGAAACAGCGCGACGTTTGATGCGGCGCGCTGTTTTTTTGTCTGCGAAAATTGGTAACATAATGCGGAAGAAAAAGACCGGAGCCGCAAGCCAATGACCCATCCTGAGCCAGTCGAAGGGCGCGACCTTCTGGATGGCCTGAACCCGGCCCAGCGCGAAGCCGTGGAGCACGTTGACGGCCCGCTGCTCATCGTCGCCGGGCCGGGCAGCGGCAAGACTCGCGTCATCACCCATCGCATCGCCTACCTGGTGCGGGTCTGCGGGGTCACGCCGTACAGCATCCTGGCCATGACCTTCACCAACAAGGCGGCGCGGGAGATGCGCGACCGCCTTAACCGTCTGGTCGGCTCCCACAGCGACGCCCTCACCGTCGGAACCTTCCATTCCTTCTGCGCCCGGTTGCTGCGCCGCGAGGGCGAGCGGGTCGGCCTGCCCCGCAACTACTCCATATTCGACGATGACGACCAGGTGGCCGCCATCCGTCAATGCCTCGAGGAATCCGACTACGACCCCAAGCGCTACCCTCCCCGGGCCGTGCTGGCGACCATTTCGAGGGCCAAGAGCGTATTGTGGGACTCGCAGACCATGACCCAGCACGCCGTGGGCGACTACTTCGAGGAAGTCTGCGCCCGCGTCTACCGCCACTACGAGGAACTGCTGGCCCGCAATGGCGCGGCGGACTTCGATGACCTGCTGCTCCGCACGGCGCAACTGTTCCGCGAGTTCCCGGAAGTGTTGCAGGCCTACCAGCATCGCTACAACTACCTGATGGTGGACGAGTTCCAGGACACCAACGTCGCCCAGTATCGCATCTCCCAGATGCTTGCCCGCTCGCACCATAACTTCTGCGTCGTCGGCGATCCCGACCAGTCCATCTACTCCTGGCGTAGTGCCGACGTGCGCAACATCCTCAACTTCCGCGCCGACTATCCCAGAGCGCGGGTCATCTCGCTTGGCCAGAACTACCGCTCCACCGGCAATATCCTCAACGCCGCCAAGGGCCTGATTTCCACCAACGGCCAGCGGCTCGACAACGACCTGTTCACCGAAAACTCCATCGGCCTGCCCGTGCAGTTGCACGAGGCATACACCGATGACGAAGAGGCCGACAGCGTCATTGCCGAAATCGGGCGTCTGTCCCGCGAGGAAGGTTTCAAGCTGGGCGACTGCGCCGTGCTGTACCGGGTCAACGCACAGTCCAGGGCCCTGGAGGAAGCCTGTCTGAGCCAAGGCATGAAGTACCGTCTGGTGGGCGGCACCCGCTTCTACCAGCGGCGCGAAATCAAAGACCTGGCCGCCTACCTGCGGCTGCTCTACAACCCGCAGGACGATGTGAACCTCTCGCGCATCATCAACGTGCCGCCCCGGGGTATCGGCGCCAAGTCTATTCAGCAGCTCGGCGAGTGGGCGTCGTATCGAGGGTTCTCGATGTACGAGGGTATTCGGGAGATTGCCGCGGCCCATGCCGCCAAACAACCCTGCCCTGCGACTCTTACCAATCGCGCCGCAGCATCGGTAACGCGATTTGCGGAGACCATAGATCGCCTGACCGCTCTGAGCCAGGAAGTGGAGATAGTCAAGCTGGTTGACTTGACACTGGAAGAGTCGGGCCTGCGGAAGCACATCCAGGAGAGTGATGACCGTCCCGAAGAACGCTGGGAAAACGTGCTTGCCTTCCGCGCCATCGCCCAGGAATTCAACGCTGAAACCCCGCCGGACGGCCTCGCCACCCTGCTGGAGCGCACCGCCCTGGTGTCCCAGGTAGATGAATACGAAGAGGCCGAAGACTCCCTGACACTCATCACGCTGCACCAGGCCAAGGGACTGGAGTTCCCGGTGGTGTTCATCGTGGGGCTGGAGGAAGGACTGCTGCCCCACAGCCGCTCCATGGACAGCGAGGATCAGTTGGAGGAGGAGCGGCGTCTCTGCTACGTCGGAATGACTCGCGCCGAACAGCGGCTCTACCTGCTGCGAGCGTTCCGGCGCGGCTTCAGGAACGGCACGGGCGGTGGCCCTGCGGTGGCCTCCCGCTTCCTGCGCGAGATACCCGATGAGCTGGTAGCCTCCGCTGGCCTCGGCTCGTCCCGGGCCGTTCCGCCGCCCCTTGCGGGCCGCGGTAGTTCCATCCGCGCCGCTGCGCTGGCGGCAGCCGCGACTGCCGCCCCGCCATCTGGGCCGTCGTTGCGGGTGGGTGACCTGGTGCGCCACCGCGCTTTCGGCGAAGGTGTCGTCACTGCCTACAATCCTTCCGCATCGGACGATGAAGTCACCGTGGAATTCGCTGGCGGCGTTGGGATAAAACGATTGCTGCTCAGCTTCGCCCCACTGGAAAAACTGGACGATTAATCTCGCCGCGCACTGATAGAGGTAGCTGATTCAAGGCCATGCTTGACACGATGAGGGGCTACGCCCACCGGCTCACCAAATCCCACGCTTTCGAATACTTCATTATCGGCCTTATCCTCTTCAACGCCGTTGTCCTTGGCCTTGAGACCCTCCCATCTGTGATGAACGGATATTCCTACTGGATAGGCCTGTCCCAACAGGCAATACTGGGGGTGTTCATCGTCGAGGCGGCACTGAAGATATTCGCCGTCACCCCCAGGGCCGACCGCTACTTCCGCGACGGGTGGAACGTCTTTGATTTCTCCATAATCGTGCTCTCGCTGGTTCCGGCCACCGGCGGTTTCGCCGTCATCGCCCGCTTGGCCCGCCTGATGCGCCTTCTCCGGCTGGTGTCCGCCGTGCCGGAGCTGCGGCTGATTGTGGCCACGCTGGTGCGCTCCATCCCCGGGATGCTGCATATCGTGGCCCTGATGAGCCTGATGGTCTACATCTACGCCATCATCGGCTACCAGCTATTCCACGAGCACGACCCGGAACACTGGCGCAACCTCGGCATATCCCTGCTGTCCCTCTTCCGAGTGGTAACGCTGGAAGACTGGACCGACATAATGTACAAGGCGATGGAGTACCACCCGCTGACCTGGATGTACTTCGTCAGCTTCGTGATATTCGGGACCTTCGTGGTAATCAACCTCTTCATCGCGGTCGTTATCAACAACCTCGACGAAGCCAAGCAGGAACGGCTCCGCAAGCTGGAGCAGCCGCCCACCGCCGACAACCTGCTCAGCGAACTCCGCGCTACCCAACAGTCTCTGCGTCGTCTGGAGCAGCAACTGGAGCAACGCCGCCGCGAGGAGGATGAGGACGAAGGCAATGGGTGAACGACGGGCGTTACCCGCCAATGACAGCCTAATTGACACCAGCCCGCGCCGAGGTGGAATATAGACGGCGATCTAGTGCCTGCTAAACGATACTGATGCATAGGAGTCCCGCTTTGAAGGCAGCCGTTCTTTACGAACCCAAGACGCCCCTGGTCATAGAAGACGTTGAACTGGACGACCCCAAGGAGGGGGAAGTCCTGGTGAAAATCGGGGCCGCCGGCATCTGCCGCAGCGACCGCCACTTCATGCACGGCGATGCCCCCATCGCCCTGCCTGTGGTGCTGGGCCACGAGGGCGCCGGCACCGTCGAGGCCGTAGGCCCCGGCGTCACCTCCGTCCGCCCCGGCCAGCAGGTGATACTGTCCTTCGTCCCCGCCTGCGGGCGCTGCAACTCCTGCCTGTCGGGCAACTCCCAGGTATGCGACAACCACATGGCCACGGGGCCCAACATGATGGACGGCACCCAGCGGCTGCACAAGGGCGATACGCGCATCCACCACATGGGCAAGGTTGCCTGCTTCGCCGAGTACGCCGTCGTCCCTGAAATGGGCTGCGTGCCCATTGATATGCCCACTCCCATGCCCCAGGCCGCCCTCATAGGCTGCTGTGTGCCTACGGGCGTAGGGGCCGTGGTCAACAGCGCCAGGGTAACGCCCGGCAGCTCCGTGGCCGTAGTCGGTTGCGGCGGCGTGGGCATCAACGTCATCATGGGCTCGGCCCTGGCCAACGCCACCACCATTATCGCCGTAGACCTTCGAGAGAGCCAGCTCGAGTTCGCCATGAAGTTCGGCGCGACCCACACCGTCAACGCCTCGGACGGCGACCCGGTGGCCCGGGTGAAGGAACTCACCGGCGGCAAGGGCGCAGACTTTACCTTCGAGGTCGTGGGCGCCACCGAGACCATCCGCAACGCCTACGAAATGACCGGAAAATCCGGCATCTGCACCCTGGTGGGCATCGCCCCCTTCGGCGCCGAGGCCCCGTTGAACGCCGTGGACATGGTGCGGATGGAAAAGACCGTGCGCGGCACCTACTACGGCTCCACCCATGCCCGCGTGGATATGCCCAAGTTCGCCGACCTCTACCACGCCGGCAAGCTGAACCTCGACGAGCTGGTGGTTCGCCACTACACCCTCGACCAGATCAACGAAGCCTACGACGACATGGACAAGGGCGAAATCGGCCGCGGCGTAATCGTCTTCTAACCAGTCCCCTCTCCCAGAGGGAGAGGGTTAGGGTGAGGGCGTCCCCGTCCCCAAAATCCCCTCCCCCTTGAGGGGGAGGGTGGGGGTGAGACGCTGCCGCAATCACCGTTGAAGTAACCGCCCCGTGAATGACAACATGAGCAGCATCACAGTCAAGCTGGTCGAAAGCGAAGAAGACATGGAAGCGGCGGTCGGAATCCGCTTCCGTGTCTTCGTTGACGAGCAGTCCGTACCCCCCGAGGTAGAGCTGGACGAGTACGACGCCGTAGCCACCCACGCCATCGCCGTGGAGGACGGCCAAGCCATCGGTACCGGGCGAATGTACCTGGAAGACGGCGCAGCCCGCATAGGCCGCATGGCCGTGGACCTGCCGCATCGCCGCCGGGGAGTGGGCGGCCTCATACTGCGATTCCTCGAACAGGAGGCCAAAGCCCAGGGCGCAACCGAAATCGTCCTCCACGCCCAGGACTACGTCAAAGCCTTCTACGCCTCCCACGGCTACAGCGAACACGGCGACACGTTCATGGAGGCCGGCATCCTCCACGTCGAGATGCGGAAGGGGGCGTGATGCAGCTAGGCATCCACATGGAACCTGCTGGTCAGGAACCGCCTTTCACCTTCCGGCAATCGGTTCTTTACCATGACGATTGCTTTTCCTGGATAGAGAGACAATCGGAGTGCTCCGTTCACGCCGTCGTAACCGACCCTCCCTATGGCCTTTACGAATACACGGAGGAACAGCAATCGAAGTTGCGGGCCGGCAAGGGAGGAGTATGGAGAATCCCTCCCTCTTTCGATGGAAATACCCGGTCTCCGCTGCCCAGATTCACTACGCTGGACAATCAACAGCTTGGTGAAATCAGGGATTTCTTCTTAGATTGGACCAATGCGCTGTTGCCGGTGTTGACGCCCGGCGCCAACGTTATAGTAGCTTCCAATCCGCTGGTGTCCCATATAGTCGCAACGGCCCTAGCCCAAGCAGGACTGGAACGGCGCGGCGAAATAATCCGCCTGACTATGACCATGCGGGGCGGAGACCGGCCCAAGGGAGCACACGAGGAATTCAGCGAGGTCAGCGTGATGCCCCGGTCAATGTGGGAGCCGTGGCTGGTATTTCGCAAACCGTTGGAGGGGCGCGTGCAGGATAACTTGAAGAAGTGGAGCACCGGGGGATTTCGCCGCCCCAGCCCGGACAAGCCCTTTGGCGACGTGATTCCATCCGCGCCCACCAGAGCGCAGGAAAGGGATCTCGCGCCCCACCCCAGCCTTAAGCCACAAGCATTTCTCCGGCAAATCGTCAGGGCAGTTTTACCCTTGAGCGAAGGAGTCATCCTCGATCCCTTTGCCGGATCAGGCTCCAGTTTAGCTGCTGCCAACGCCGTCGGCTATGACAGCATAGGCATCGAGAAAGACCGGGCTTACTTTCTAATGGCCAAGGAAGCAATTTCGAGGCTGGCAGACTATACTGTTAACGGAGGGCCGGAGAGCGGTACACCCAACTCTCCCTAAGTTTCCTGATGCCATCCCGGTGCAGTGTGGCTGTTCGGGTCCCCAATTCCCCTCGTGAATTTCGTCGAAAGTCATCAAGGGTTACTTGTCCCAGATAGACTTCCGTGAATGTCATTGGGCGACGGTCTATGGCAGGCTCGGTTTCTCTGTCAACCTCATGTACAAACACGCACATCCACTGATTTCTGGCTCCGTGAGTGTCTACCGCGCCACCTCGGTTGCGCGTCGTCTTGACTTCGATTCCCTGCTCGCCTGCTCGGACTGAATTGCCGGGATACACTCCCTGAACCACCAGGTCGGGATGCCCGTTGAAATACTGGTTTTCCACCAGCGTCCGAGAGTGCTGGGCCAAGCTGGATGTGAGCATGTCGGACAATACGCCCGACATGATTGCCGGGCGCAGCATATCGTCTAACCGCCGGAGTCCCCGGGCAGTTAGATGTTCGTTCACATCGTAGAAGAAATCATATACGTCGGTTAATGCCAATCTGAAGTCGTCAATCCTTAACTGAAAAGGCAGTTCCAGTTCATGGTTAAACCCTTCAGGGTTAATGACGTTCCTCTCTATTGGCATAAGCCGCAATCCAAGTTCTTCGATGAATCCTGCGCCCTATTTAAGCACGCCGTTCACCGGCACAAGCCGCTGGTTGTACGGGTCTACTGCCAAGAACAGCCCTTCCAGCGTGTAGGCGCCCAGCAGCGGGGACATTCCTTCTTCACCGAAGATGACCCAGGTGATGCTTTCCCGCCCTTCCGTCTGGGCAGTTGCCTGCGCCATGTCGAGCCGTGTCTGCTGGCCGCTGGCGTACTCGAAGGTTTCTTGGCGGGTCGGGCTGATGCCCAGGCCGTTCAGTATCGTCCGGGGTATGACCGTTGTCGTCGCCCCGGTATCGGCCATCGCCTTGACTTCCTCGAAGCGTGTTCCGCTGAGGTCTCCGATGCGGACGGTTACGCTGAAAGTTCCCACGGTTTGTCTCCGCTGTTTTGAGCGGCCCCAATGTGATTTCCGAGTTAGAGAATATGCGGAAAGGTCCTGTTCCCCGGAGAGAGCTTTCCGCACACTTTTCCTGGTGTTGCCTGGGCTAACCGGCCACGCCCGCAGGCTCCAGCACAGTCTCGATGACCTTGACCTCGATCTTGGCGATGTGGCTGGTGGGCTTGTCGCCCAGGGCCTTGCGCTCGTCGGAGGCGAAGTAGGCCGCCTCCTTGTCGGGGATTTCCTCGGCGCTGTTGAAGTTGCGAATCCAGATGAACTCGTTGCGGTCGGCGTTGACGAAGGTGGCCGAAATGGGCATTCCGATCTTGTCGTGAATCGGGCGAATCTCTTCGTCGAACACCTTGAGCCATGAGTCCATCATGCCCCGGTTGATGGTGTAAGTCCGCAGTTGAGCTACCATTATGCTTTGCCCTCCATCATTTAGAATCGTTTGGATTTGGCAGTTCAGCGGCCCGCGAGCAATTTAGCGCGGATGCGGGTCTCAAACTCTTCTTTGGAAACCGGGTTCCCTCCGGTTAACCCCTCCGTTGCACGCTCCAGCGTAGTTACGTGAATGCTGTCTCGGACCAAGCGATGCGTTCCCGTTTGAGCGTCCTCTTCCAGTCTGACAACGAACCATACGATGTCGCCGTTAGACACGTGGGGAATCTCAGCCATATCGCCAATGGCATCGTAGAAAGGACGATCAACGACCACAGCCATCTTCTTACCCCAGCGTCGAAGGGTTGGAACCTTGATTTGCAGTTGCGGCATAAGCCGCTTGGGCCCGCTGCTCCTGTAATCCGGCCTTCGCCTTCCGGCAGGGAAAGGAAACCCCAACTCGTTGTGCCCCTGTATCTGCCGGAAGTCGGCCCCCATTTCGTCCCCGGAGAAATAGACCGCTTGTATCTCCAAGGCGCACCAGTCCAGCGACTGGGCCGGGCCTTCCGCCGCCATAACCATATCAATGCGCCCTACATCGCTTCCTGTATCAGATTGCAGAAACCCTACCTCGCCTACCATGCTGGGATTTGGGGAATTTAGCAGTGCTTCTCCAACCCAGCGAAATACGTCGCCGCCTTGATGGAATCGGTAAGGACAAGTTACGCGCAGATGGCTTTCCGGCCCGTCTACCCGACGGGCTGTCCCGTCGGAATCAGAGTACAGGCGCAGCGAACAGATGCCACCATTCTTGATGCAGCCCCGCCTGTCCGACCGAAATGGATAGGGCCTTGTTCCTCGCCGCAAGCCTACCAGTTGCCGGAGCTCACCAACCGGGATTGTATCTGCGGTCCGGCCATAGGATTCCCCTATGCCGAATCGCCGTCCGCTGGTGCGGCGCGCCTGCGTCATATCTCGTCGCGGCTGTTGTTGGATGGTCCAGTGATTAACAGTTCGACCATCTGGTTGTGGTGAGTATTCTTCATCGCAACCCGATCTATGGTGAATCCCTGCCGCTGCGCCATTGAGACTATTCGACCATCTTCATCGTAGGTCATCAGGAACGGACCATTGACCGTCGCCATCAGATCGAAAAGGGCGTAGTGGTCAATCACGTTGTGGCGGTAAAGACGCCTGCCGGCACGCTTGGTTGAGGCAGTATAAGGGGGGTCAACGAAAAATGTAGCGCCCGGGCAGTTCTGGTAGCGATGTATGAGGTTGAACCGGTCCCCTTCCACAAAGTTAATCCGGTCCCGGAAATTCTGTATGCGGGAAATCCGAGCTATTAAAGTGTCTGGATACCAGCGCGACGCAACGCCCTTCTGATTTTCTCCATTCTTCATCAAGCCGGCGCCGCCAGCCATGATGCCGCCCCTTTGCGTCCGGTTACGCACCAGTGTTTGGAAGGCGAGTTCCCGTCGGCTGCCAGGATTCCCCGTTAGAGTAGAAACCACGTTTTCGCGGTTCGGCTCAAAGTTGCGAATTCTGTCTGTCATCCAATCGCTGTCGTCGAGGATACATTGCCACAAGGCTGCCACTCCGGCATCCATCTCTGACATTACCGCCCGCTCGACGTGCCCCAAGATAACAGCAGTGAGTGATGCAATTCCGCCACCGGCAAAAGGTTCGACAAAAACTTTCGGCTGGCACTCAAGCCCTTGCAGCCAGCGTCTTATCTCGGGAACCAACCAAGTCTTGCCTCCTGGATACCGAAGCGGGCTGAGTTGCCGGACTTTCGCAACGTTGACGACAGGACGAACCGACAATTCCGAAGAGCCGTCCGGTTGAAGGGCAAGCTGTTCCGTTGCCGCGGAATTGACCATTAGCTAACCGCCCCTTACGCCACCGCGTAGTGATTCAGCGCGTCCTGGTCGAAAGCCAGTCCCAGACCCGGCTTGTCAGGCACTTCCAGATTGCCGTCCACGAAAGCGGGCGTCTCCTCCCACAGCCGCAGCGACCACGGCATATACTCCACCGTCAGGCCGTTGGGGATGGACGCCATGAGCTGGACGTGTATCTCCGGCACCAGGTGGCTGACCACCGGCAGGTTGAAGGCCTCGGCCATCGCCGCCACCTTGCGCCACGGCGTGATGCCGCCGACCCGCAGCAGGTCAATCATCACGATGTCCACCGACTCGTTCTCGATAAGCTGCCGGAAAGGATTGACGCCGTAAACGTACTCGCCCGAGCAGATGGGGGTATACAGCGCGTCGGCGACTTTGGCCATACCCTGGTAATCGTCGTGGGCCACCACGTCCTCAAGCCAGAACAGGTTGTAGTCCTCGACCCGGCGCCCGACGTCGATGGCGCGGTTGACGCTCCAGAGCTGGTTGATGTCGCACATCAGGTCAATGTCGTCGCCCACGGCGTCGCGCAGGGTGCGGATGCGGTCAACCTCACGGCTGGCGAGAGGCTCCGCGCCCATCTGGGTCTTCATCTGCCGGAAGCCCCTCTCCACCAGCATCGGGCCGATTTCGGCCAGCCGCTCCACGTTTACCGGGCGCATCAGCGCGCCGCTGGCGTAGGTGGGCACGCTCTTGCGGTAGCCGCCCAGCAGCGACGCCACCGTCTGCCCCAGCGCCTTGCCCTTGATGTCCCACAGAGCCATGTCCACTGCTGCCAGGGCCATGGTCAGCAGTCCGCCCGGCCCGGCGCCCGAGGTGGCCTCCTGTAGCCTACCCGCGATACCCTCAATCTCCATCGGGTCTTCACCGATGGTCAGCTCGGCCAGCGCGTCCACCGACATCCGCAACGCCCCGGCCACCGGGCTTGCCGAGAGCGCGGGAACGAAGGTCAGCCCAACGCCTTCAATGCCTTCGTCGGTGGTCATCTCCAGGGTGACAAAGGCCCGTTGCCGTCCCCTGTCGGGCAGGCTGTTGGCCAGAGGATCATCGGCGGGCGTGTGCAAAAGGCGGGTCTGGTACCCGGAAATTTTCATGGCGGCGCAACCCCAATCTTCGTCTGGGAAACCGGCCCCATTCTATCACAGCGGGTATTTGCCTATGGGGGATTGACGGGCTGAGAATACGCCGATATACTTAACTCAATTTAGTATATCGGCTTTAGTATCGAGGTCTAATAATGAGTGGTATGAAAAGCGAAGAGTACTGGGAGAATCTGGTGAAGAAGAGTCTTTGCCGGTTCCTGCTTCTCTCCCAACTGGCCAAAGGCCCACTGCACGGCTACGGTGTCAACCAGGCCATCAAGGATGCCTGTCAGGGTTGCTGCGAACCAACGGAGGCGATGGTCTACTCGACCATGAAAGAGCTTCAGGACAACGGCTACGTTGAGAGCCGCATGGAGGAGCATCAAGGCCGCCGTCGGCGCATCTGCTGGCTCACTCCGTCAGGCGAAGAGGCTTTCCAGTCAGCCGCCCGGGTCTGGGAGCGAATGTTGCCAGCAATCCAGGACTGCGTGACCCAGGCCCTTTACACCGCACCATTGGAGGTCAAGGTCTAGAAGAACAGTACCCCTACGATTGTAGAAATCGCCAATCCAAACAAAAACACCGAACAAGTCAAGGAGGCAAATCAATGGCAATCAACCAAGACGACATAAAAGAACTGGTACGCGAACGCTACGGCGCCCGGGCCCAGCGAGTCATCGAGCTCAGCCCCGTAGTGGAACAGGGTGCCGACGAACACGACGACGGTTGCGGCTGCAACGTCGCTTCCGCCTGTTGCGGCCCCGAGGATATGGAACACGCCATGCGCCTGTACAACGAGGGCCAGCTCGCCGGCCTGCCCGCCGAGTCCGTCGCGGCCTCAGCAGGCTGCGGCAACCCCACGGCTCTTGCGGGACTGCAACCCGGCGAGCGGGTGCTGGACCTGGGTTCGGGCGGCGGCATAGACTGCTTCCTTTCGGCGCAGCAGGTGGGCGAAACCGGGCGCGTTACCGGCCTGGATATGACCCCGTCCATGCTGGAACTGGCCCGCAAGAACCGGGACAATCTCGGCTTCACCAACGTCGAGTTCGTGCAGGGCGAGATGGAGTCCATGCCCCTGCCCGGCGACTCCTACGACGTCATCATTTCCAACTGCGTCGTCTGCCTATCGCCGGACAAGGACGCCGTGTTCAGCGAGAGCTTCCGCGTGCTGGCCCCGGGCGGACGCATCCACCTGTCCGACGTGTTGGCGCTGACGCCCGAAGGCCCGGCGGTCACCGACGCCGAGAGTTGGGTGTCCTGCGCCGCCGGAGCCGAGTACCACGAGACCTACATGGACCGCCTGCGCCGCGCCGGATTCGAGGACATAGAAATCAGTGGCGAGGGGGTTGAGTTCTGGGACGAGTCGGAAAGGGCTACCTACACCAACACCGCCAGCTTCAAGGTGACCGCGCGGAAGCCGGCGTAAATGGATTGGCACGGTGACTTCCGGTGACATACTGTTTCAGGTGGACACGCCCCTCGGATTTCGTGTCCGCACAACCCACCGCTACTGGAATTTTCTGGTTACCGAAAAACACCAGGTCGTACTGGGCCGGGAAAATGATGTTGTGGAAGCATTAGGGGACCCCAGCGAGGTCAGACGCAGCCGGAGTGACCCTAATGCTTTCCTCTTCTACAGGCTTGAACGCCAAGGCAGATGGCTCTGTGTAGTAGTCAAGAGGCTAAACGGAGAAGGGTATATGATTACTGCGTACCCCACGGATGTTATCAAGGAAGGAGAAACCGTGTGGAGAATGTAAAAAAGGTTAAGGTGATTCACGACCGCACAGGAAATACCCTGACTGTATGGTTCGGGGATCCATCGAACGAGTACATTTGTTCGGAGACTGGCGAGGAAGTCGTACTGATCAGGGACAAGAACCTGAAAGTAATTGGATTTGAATTGCTCAGTTTCTTGTCCCCCGGCGATAAAAGCGGTTTCTCTGGAGAGGTAGAGGTCCTGGCGAAAACCTACGACCCGCCCGCGTAACTCTACGCTCGACCGTCTGACATATGAATGCATTGCCGAGGGGGCCTTTGGTGGGGGCTCCCTTATTCGTCAGTAATACTTGATGGTCTTGAACGCCTCGGCGTACTTCAGGCCCACCTTGGCCGCGGTAGCGGCGCGTCCCATCGGGAAGTACTTGTCGGCGTCCTCCGGGTCCAACTGGGACCTGTGGCATTTTAGCGCGGCAATGGCCGTGTCTATGTAGCCGTCCACGTCCACGAAGTGGTCCGAGCCTTCCAGCCCGCCGACAATCCAGACCTCGCGCACTTTGTGGGGTTCCAGGCCCTCCTCCAGCAGTTCGGGGAAGGTGAGCCGGTCGCGGGCCGTGGGGAAGACGGCGGCCAGCGCAGCCTCTCCGGTCGCCAGGTGGTCGGGATGGCTGCCGTAGTAGCGGCTGTCTATGTCGCGGGTCGGCGGCTCGGTGATGACCACGTGGGGGCGGTGGCGGCGTATCTCGCGGGCGATGTCCTTCCGAAGTTGCAGCGTTGGTTCCAGGTAGGAGTCCGGGTAGCCCAGGAACACCACGTCTTTGAGCCCCAGAATCCGAGCGGACTCTTTCTGTTCTTCGGCTCGTATCTTTGACAAATGCTCCGCAGTCATTTCCGGGTCGTCGCTGCCTTTTGAGCCGTCGGTGCACAGCACCAACACCACTTCCCAGCCTTCGGCGCAGAATTTGGCCAACGTAGCCGCGCAGGTCCACTCCATGTCATCGGCGTGGGCCATAACGACCATCGCCCGGCTGTATGGTTCTTCTCTCTCTGAATCCGCCATCTTTGCTAACCCTTCCGATCACAGGTATGCCAGTGTTGAAAATCGCCAATTAGGTTAACGTATAGCAGGCGCGGTTTCCAGACGCCGTTGTCAGAGATCGATGGTGGTGTTAGCCTTTGGCCCGCAAAGCAGGCTGCCTTGGAGGGTTGTGATGGCCAGATTGTGGGCGCTGACCGTTGACTTCGAAACAGTTGCCGTCGGCGACACCTTACCCGTGCTAATCAAGTGGGAGACGGAAGAGAGCATCCGACGATATGCCTCTCTGCACGACGAAGGCGACGATGAAAGCGACGGCCCAGCGCCCGAAGCCCTGCCCATCAGGACGGTCGAGGGTTATGTAACCGAGCTTTTGAGCAAAGGCTTCCCGCTGGAGCGCCTGGAAGCCGAAGGCAGCAGCCTGGACGTGGAACACCTGCAACCCGTCCGCGCCAACGACACCATCAGCCTCTCCGGCCAGGTTGTGGACAAGCGGACGGCGGACGGGCTGCGGCTGGTCGAGTGCGCCGTGGCCGTTGAGAACGACCGCGGCGAACCCGTGGCCCGCGCCCGCGCCGTCGTCAGCCTGTAACTGATGCTACGCCTTCTCTCGTACCACAGGGTTGGACAGCACGCCGATGCCCGGTATCTCAACCTCCACCAAGTCGCCGTCCTTCAGCGCAGTGGTCACACCGGTGGAGCCGGAGAAAATCATGTCCCCCGGCTGTAGCGTAATCTGCTGGCTGATGTAGCTGACAATCTCGGCGAAGGTGAACAGCATTTCCTGGGTGTAGCCGTGCTGCACTTCCTCGCCGTTCAGCCGCACGATCATCTCCAGGGCCTGCGGGTTGATGTCGGTCTCAATCCACGGGCCGACCGGGGCGAAGGTGTCCGCGCCCTTGGCCCGCCAGAAGGTCCAGTCGTCCTTCTGCCAGGCCCGCTCCGAAACGTCATTGCCGCAGGCGTAGCCGAAGATGTAGCTGCCCGCTTCCTGGGGGCTGACCCGGCGGCAGGGCTTCCCGATAACGGCCACCGCCTCGCCCTCGTAGTGGACTTCGCCGGCGGTGTCGTGGGGGAGGATGATGCTCTCGCCGGTTCCGGTGAGAGAGTTGCGGGCCTTGATCCAGGGCTCCGGGTGCTCCGGCACGTGCGGGTCTTCGTCGCCCAGAACCCCGGCGGCGAACTCCAGGTGGTTGGCGAAGTTCAGCCCCGGCCCCCAGATTTCCTTCGGGTCGGTCGGCGCCAGCAGCTTGACGTCGGCCAGCTTCCGCCTTTCTCCGTTTGCCTCAAACTCGGAGAAGATGTCGCCCTCGATCTCCACGACCTCATCGCCCTCGACCACGCCGTGGGCTGTATGCCCGTTGTACTGGAACCTTGCGATTTTCATTTGGATAGTCCTCGCTGTAAATTCTTTGATTGTCACTCCAACCGTTCAATCCCGGGCACGGCGTCAAAGCCTGTGTCATAGCTAAGGATGCGGCTAACCCCTGCCTTACGCATTACTGCCGCGTGCAGAGCGTCCCGCGCGGAAAGACCGCTCACCGAGCGGATGAGGTCTCTGGCTATGTAGATTTCCGGCATATCGTAGGTGAGGACATAGTCAACGATATTGTCAAGGCTCGTGATGGCTCTGTCTATGATGCTGAAGCGCCTAGTATGAGTGTAGCGATGAAGTATCTCTTGGAAAACTTCTACGTCAGTGACGAGTATCTCTTTCTCTACTGCCAGCCTGTTAAGGGTAGCGAGCGTCCGCAGTTTGTTGGGGTGTGGGCCTCCCACGAGGTACATAGGCACATTGGCGTCAACGAACGTCATTCGATAATCGGATCTCCGTGAATTTCCCGAATCATTTCTTCTATATCAGTAATCGGGAAGTTGTGCTTGGATGCCTCCCGGATGGCCTGCAACTTGGCTTCGACGGCTTCGGGGCTGTCGCCTACCGCCTTTCGCAATGCTTCATCCACCCATTCCTCGACGGTCATTTCCCGTATCCGGGCGATGCCCTTTATTTTTGCGTATATCGTAGGATCCAAGTAAACCTGATACTGCTTTTTCCAATCGTCGGCGGTTTCCATTTCTCCTCTGCGTTCCGGCAACTTTCATTGACTTTGATCATAAGTATATCCAGCTTGCTTCGGTTGGTAAACGCTGGCTCGTTCGGGTCGGATAGCTCGCGCTCCTCTGCAACCGCGCCCCATCTGGTATACAATAGTCAGCCGACGAAAGGCCCCAAGACCGGGCCGCCAAGCACAAGGAGCAATCGTGAAGCTGGGATTCTTCGTAACCAACCAGTACCTCCCCGGCGAATCCATGCCGCAGAAGATTCAGGACAGCGTGGAGCAGGTGGCCGCTGCCCGCGACGCCGGGTTCAGCCTCATCGCTACCGGCCAGCACTACCTGGCCGCGCCCTACCAGATGAGCACCGTCTTCCCGCTGCTGTCGCGCCTCGCCGCCGAGTCCGGCGAGATGCAGGTGGCCGCAACAGTGCTGCTGCTGCCGCTGCACAACCCGGTGGAGTTGGCCGAGAGCATCGCCACCCTTGACTGCATCACCGGCGGACGCTTCGTATTCGGCATCGGCCTAGGCTACCGCGACGAGGAGTACACCGCCTTCGGGGTGAAGCGAGAGGAGCGCGTGGGGCGGATGAACGAGTCGCTGGACATCATCAAGCGGCTCTGGGTGGAAGACCAGCTGGAGTACGAGGGCAAGTACTACACCATCCCCAAGACGCAGCTTATAACCCGGCCGGTGCAGCAGCCCCATCCGCCCATCTGGGTCGCAGCCAACAACGACGTCGCCATCCGCCGCGCCGCCCGCTGGGGCTACCCGTGGCTCATCAACCCCCACGCCACCGTGCCGATGGTGGCCGACCAGTGGACGCGCTACACCGCCGCGCTGGAGAATTTCGGCAACCCGGTTCCCGCCGACCTGCCCATGATGCGCGAATTGTACGTGGCCGCCGACCGCGAGACCGCCTACATCGAGAGCCAACCATACCTCGAGGGCAAGTACGCCGCCTATGCCGCTTGGGGACAGGACAAGGCCCTGCCCGGCGAGGAATCCTTCGCCGTTCCCTACCAGGACCTGGCGAAAGACCGCTTCCTGCTGGGTTCTCCCGACGACGTGGTGGCGGAGTTGAAGCGCTACTCGGAAGAGCTGGGCGTCAACATGATGATTTTCCGTATGCAGTGGCCCGGTATGCCCCAGGAGCAGGTGCTGAAGCAGATCGAGCTGCTGGGCCGCGAGGTAATACCGAGGGTGGCCGATTTTTAGGCGGTTGCAGTAAAGCAAGGATTAGTGGATTCCCGCTTTCACGGGAACGACGGGCGAGGTATTGAGTTGGTTCCTCCCGGCGACATTGGCCCCATCCCCATCTGGGTGGGCGTTTACGTTCTTTTCGCGCTGGCGCTGGCCGCCGGCGGATACGCCATATATCAACGGGTGTTCCGGTTGGTGTTGCAGGGCCGGGCCGAATACAGGTTCGACCGGCCCCTGGAACGGCTGACCGGCGCAATGGCCATCGTGCTGGGACAGAAGAAGGTGTTGCAGCGGGTTCCGTTTGGAGACTGGGCTGGGTTGGGACACGCCGCGATATTCTGGGGCTTCCTCACCTTCATGCTGTCCTATGCCATCTTCATCTTCGCGGCGGCGGCGTGGAAGCCCTTCCCCGAATGGCTGCTGACCGAGACCGGCGCTATGGTGTACAGCAGCTATCTGGACATCCTGGCGGCGGTGCTGCTGGTGGTGCTTATCTGGGCCGCCGTCCGCCGTTGGGTGGTAAGGCCCCGGCGTCTCAGCTTTGACCTGACCCGCAACCCCGACGCCATCATCATCGTCGGCATGATTGCCGGGCTGATGGCCTCAACCCTGCTGGCCCACAGCTTCTACGTCGCTGAGGGAGGCACCGGGCCTGAAGCCGAGGTTATCATCGGCGGCGCGCTGGGCGGCCTGTTCATCGACTGGGGCATCAGGCAGTCCGCCGCCAGTGTCCTGCAAGGCCTGTTCTGGTGGATTCACTTCGCCATCATCCTGTTCTTCACGGTGTACATCCCCTTCTCCAAGCACATGCACATGGTGGCCGCGCCCATCAACGCCTTCTTCCGCACGCTGGACTCGCGAGGGGCCCTGCCAGCCATGGACCTGGAGAACGCCGAGCGCTTCGGCGCGTCGCGGGTGCAGGACTTCACCTGGAAGCAGCTCCTTGACGGCTACGCCTGCGCCGTCTGCGGTCGTTGCTCCGACGTATGCCCCGCCAACGTCACCGGCAAGCTGCTGTCGCCGATGCACATCGTCGAGAACCTGAAAGACCACATGATCGAGATAGGCCACCAGGGAGCGCGTGACCCGGAGCACGCGGAGCCGTCGCCCATCCTGAACAACGCGATCCCTGAGACGGCCATCTGGGACTGTCTCAACTGCGGCGCGTGCATGGAGGAATGCCCAGTCACCGTGGAACATGTGCCGACCATCATGGATATGCGCCGCTACATGGTGCTGGAAGAGTCCAACGCACCCGAAACCGCCATGAACGCCCTCATCAGCATGGAGCAGCGCGGCCACCCGTGGCGAGGCACCCAGTTTTCCCGCACCGACTGGGCTGAGGGCCTTGACGTGCCGACGCTGGCGGAGAACCCCGACGCCGAGATTCTCTTCTGGGTTGGCTGCACCCCGGCTTTGGAGCAGCGCAGCCAGGCCGTTGCCCGTTCGATGGTCAAGGTGTTGAAATCGGCCAAGGTTGATTTCGCCATTCTCGGTGACGAGGAAACCTGCACCGGCGACCCGGCCCGCCGTATGGGCAACGAGTACCTGTTCCAGATTATGGCGGCGCAGAACATCGAGACCATGAACGGCTATAATGTAAAGAAGGTGGTCACCATCTGCCCGCACTGCTTCAACACCATCAAGAACGAATACCCGCAGCTAGGCGGAAACTTCGATGTGCTGCATTACAGCCAGTTCGTTGACGGCCTGATACGGGAAGGCAGGATCAAGCCGGTCAAGATGATGGACGTCACCGTTGCCTATCATGACTCCTGCTTCCTGGGGAGGCACAACGGGGTGTACGATGAGCCGCGCAACGTCGCTCGCGCCATCCCCGGCCTCAAGCTGGTGGAGATGGAAGGGCGGTGCCGGCAGCGCGGCTTCTGCTGCGGCGCCGGCGGTGGGCATATGTGGATCGAGGAAAGCCAGGGCGAGCGGGTAAACCACGCCCGCACCGACCACTTCCTCGAAACCAACGCCCAGACCGTGGGCGTATCCTGCCCCTTCTGCCTCCAGATGATGACTGAGGGCATACAGTCCAAGGGGCTGGCGGACCAGAAGGAATCCAAGGACGTGCTGGAACTGCTCTCAGAGAGCTTGGAAGCGTAACCGGGGTTGATGGAACAATCGGCTTGCACCTTCTTTCGGTGGATACTGAATAGAGGAGGAACGAGACCATGCCCGGCATTGACCAGGTAACTATTGTCCGCAAGTGCAGTGTCTGTGCTACGGAAATCGAGACAATGACGGTCAAGAAGGACAACATGATGCTCTCGTCAAAGGCGCTGATATGGTGCCCGGGCTGCGAGGCCGAGCGCCCTGAGCAGCGTGACATCGCGGAGCGTCTCGAAACCATACAGCGGGAGCAGGCTTCCTATCCCCCATCTCAGCTTGCGGTGCCTTTCGGCGCTCCGCCCGTGCGATAGCATGGCTACCCAACCTGAGGAAAATGAGGCCCGACCACAGGTTGCGCTGGTGCTTACCAGCAACCTGTTCTTCATTCCGCGCATCGAGTCCGCCGCCATACGCTCCGGTATGGAGGCGATATATGGCGACTCCGCCGCCGGTCTGTTGAAATCCACGGCCGGACGCGATGTAGCTCTGGCCCTGGTTGACCTGGAGACAGACGAGGCAGAGTGGGAAGAGGGACTTTCTGTGTTGAGCGCAGCCCTTAAATCCAAGCCGAGTGCGGGGACGGATGACCATAGCGCGTCCTCACCCATCATCGCCTATGGCCCGCACGGCGACGCGGAGACGCTGCGCAAGGCGCGGAGGCTGGGTTGTGACGCCGTGCTGACCAAGCGTGATTTCTCGCAGCGACTTCTCGAACTGATGGGGACCAGGGGACAGGCCGTAATCTCCCCGTAGGGCCGCAGTACACCGTTTCACCTATGTTGTGGACTTGGGCCGAAAAGCGCTTCGTATTCTTCCCTGAATCGGAAGTTAACGGCACACCAGCCCAAGCCGGACTTCGCTACGAGGATGTATGCCTGACGGCCCCGGACGGGTTGAAGCTTCACGGGTGGTTCCTTCCAGCCCCGAATGGTGAGGCTGGCCCGGATACCCAGACATGGCTGTGGTTCCACGGCAACGGCGGGAATATCGGCACGCGCGTCGGCCAACTGGAGCGGGCCCACCGTCTTCTGGGCGTCCACCAGTTCATCTTCGACTACCGGGGCTACGGGCGCAGCGAGGGCAGTCCTTCGGAGCAAGGCACATACCTTGACGCCCGCGCCGCCCAGCAGTACCTGGAACAGAGGCCCGACGTGGACCCCGGCCGCATCGTCTACTTCGGGCACTCGCTGGGCGCGGCGGTGGCTATCGAACTGGCGGTGTCCCAGCCCCCGGCGGGAATGGCCCTGATCGCGCCGTTCTCATCCATCCGTGATATGGCGAAGCTGGCATTGCCGCTGCCCATGGCCGGGTGGATAGTGCGCAATCGTTACAACTCGGTGTCCCTCATCCCCAAGGTCCATGCTCCCCTCGTGATCCTGCACGGCGAGCTGGATGAGATGGTACCTCATTCCCAGGGCGTCAAGCTGTTTGAGGCAGCCAACCAGCCCAAACGCTTCGTAACTTTGCCTGACGCCTCTCACAACAATGCCCAATATGTTGCCGCCGACGTCATGGCCAGCGCGCTGCTGGAGTTTCGGGACGGACTGGCTGCCGGCAACCAGTACCCGGCTAAACACCGCTGATGATTTCGGTCTGAACGTCCAGCAGCTCCACGTCCAGGCGTGACTCTTCGATGAAATTGAGCAGGCCGGAGAGCATAGCGTCGGCGTGCCCCCGGTCGTTGCTGACACAGCAGACGCCCAGGGTGAGCCGCTGCCGCATATCGGCGTCTTCAACTTCGGCCACGGCCATGTTGAAGCGGTTGCGAATGCGGTCGGACAGCGACCGGGCAACCTGCCGCTTATCTTTCAGGCTCGACGCTTCCGGCAGATGCAGCGTCATCCTGCAAACTCCAACGTGCAACGCTCCTCCCGTTGATTAGGCAATTGAAACGTGAATTGTTTGGTTGATTGTATATTGCATTGACCCTATACGGGCGGGCATTATAGATTATACCGGCAAACCCGCTGTGTGCATCCGCCGCAAAAACGGACTGGCAAGGACGAAAACAGCCTATGACTGGCGACCCTTACGCCCCGGATGATCCCCGCACGGAAGTGCCGGAAGTTGTCGTCAGCCGACTGCCTCAATACCTTCGCATCCTCAACCGCCTGATGGAAGACGGCATCATGGTGGTTAGCTCCCAGCAGTTGGGAGAGAAGCTCCAGGTTACACCGGCCCAGATTCGCAAAGACCTCAGCTATTTCGGCAGGTTTGGCAAACAAGGCCGTGGTTACAGTGTCAGCGACCTGCTGGACCGGCTGCGCCAGATACTCGGCGTCAACGCCTACTGGAACGTGGCCGTGGTGGGCGTGGGGCGCCTGGGGCGGGCCATCGTCAACTACCCCGGCTTCACCCCCGACGGCTTTCACCTAGTAGCTGCCTTCGACATCAACGAAGACGTGATCGGGCAGGACGTCGGCGGCCTGCTGGTCCACTCGCTGGGCGACCTGCGGCAGGTGATCACCGAGCGCAAGATAAGCATAGCTATCGTGGCCGTTCCCGTTTCCCACACCCAGGAGGTCGTTGACCTGCTGGTGGCCTGCGGCATCCGCGCCATCCTGAACTACGCCCCCATCATCCCCCACGTCCGCGAGGGCGTCAGGATTCGCAACATAGACCCGGTGCTGTCCCTCCAGTCCATGACCTACTATATCAACAGCGACAGCGAAGAGTGACCGCAGATTGGCATTCCCTCTACCTACCGAAAAAACTCCCTCTCCCTTGAGGGAGAGGGTTGGGGTGAGGGTGAACTCCCCCGCTGGGACTTACCTAACCTGGCGAACTGCTGACCGAGGGCGGCAACTGCCCGCCGCCCCGGGCGCGGCGCCGTCTCACGGTTTCGAGACGCACCTGCGCCCGCCGCAAGGACGCCAGCGCCCGCTGCATCTGCATATCGGCGGGCCGGTCGGCGATGCGTTCCTGGGCGCGGCGCATGGCTTCCTGGGCCCGCTCTTCGTTGATTTCGTCGGAATGCTCGCAGGCGTCCGCCAGTATGATGACCCGGTCGCCCAGCACTTCCATAAACCCGCCGGTGACGGTGAAGTAGCTGTCGGTTCCGCCCTTGCGGATGGTCAGCTCCCCGGGTTGCAGCATGGTCATTAGCGGGGCGTGCCGGGGCAGAATGCCCAACTGCCCGTCAATGCCCGGGGCAATGAGCATATCCACCTCTTCGCCGTAGACCTGCCGCTCGGCAGTGGTGATTTCCAGCATCATCGGCATGGCGGCCTACCCCTGCGCGCGGATTCCCTCGGCCTTTTCGATGGCCTCGTCTATGGTGCCCACCATGTAGAAAGCCTGCTCCGGCAGGTCGTCGTGCTGACCTTCCAGGATTTCCGAGAATCCGCGTACGGTCTCCCGCAACGGCACGTACTTGCCCGGCTGGCTGGTGAAGGTCTCGGCGACGAAGAAGGGCTGTGTCAGGAACCGCTGGATCTTACGGGCCCGGAATACCGTCAGCTTGTCTTCTTCGGACAGCTCTTCGATGCCGAGAATAGCGATGATGTCCTGCAACTCGCGGTAGCGTTGCAGCACCTGCTGCACGCCCCGGGCCAAGTTGTAGTGTTCCTCGCCTACGATGCGCGGCTCCAGGATGCGGGAGTAGCTGGCCAACGGGTCCACCGCCGGGTACAGCGCTTGGGCTGCCAGAGACCGTTCCAGCGACACCACGCCGTCCAGGTGACCGAAGGTGGTCACGATGCCGGGGTCGGTATAGTCGTCGGCAGGGACGTATATGGCCTGGAACGACGTGATGGAGCCGCCCCGGGTGGAGGTGATGCGCTCCTGTAGCGCGCCCATCTCGGTGCTGAGGGTGGGCTGGTAGCCCACCGCCGAGGGCATCCGGCCCAGCAGCGCCGACACTTCCATGCCCGCTAGGATGTAGCGGTAGATGTTGTCCACGAAGAGCAGCACGTCCTGGTTCTGCTCGTCGCGGAAGTACTCGCTCATGGTCAGGCCGGTCAGGCCGATGCGGGCGCGCACGCCGGGCGACTCGTTCATCTGCCCGAAGACCAGCACGGTGCTGGAAAGCACGCCGGAGTCCTGCATCTCGTGCCAGAGGTCGTTCCCCTCGCGGGATCGCTCTCCCACCCCGGCGAACACCGACACGCCCT
The DNA here is from genome assembly GCA_965204865.1 of Dehalococcoidia bacterium. Taxonomy (GTDB): domain Bacteria; phylum Chloroflexota; class Dehalococcoidia; order Lucifugimonadales; family UBA3495; genus VXOI01. The sequence goes on from OZ242027.1 coordinate 680,585, forward strand.
GGTGGACGGCGCCGATATTGCGGATGAGTTCCTGGATGATTACGGTCTTGCCCACGCCGGCGCCGCCGTAGGCCCCGATTTTCCCTCCCTTCATAAAGGGAGTGATGAGGTCAAACACCTTGATTCCGGTTTCCAGAATCTCGATGCTGGGGCTTTGGTCGTCGAAGGTGGGCGGCTCGCGGTGGATGGGCCAGTGCTGGGCGGTCTCCACCGGGCCCAGGTTGTCCAGGGGCGTGCCAGTGACGTCGAACAGGCGGCCCAACGTTTCCGGCCCTACCGGAACGGATACGCGCTGGCCGGTGTCGTTGGCCTCTACGCCGCGGGCCAGCCCGTCGGTTGCGCCCAGAGCCAGGCAGCGCACCCAGTTGTTGCCGATGTGCTGCTGCACTTCCAGCACCAGCCGCTCGCCGTTGTTGTCCACCTCCACCGCGTCGAAGAGGTTGGGCAACTCGTCCGCGGGAAACTCGATGTCAACGACGGTCCCGATTACCTGTACGATTCTGCCGGTAGCCATATTATTCTCCTGAGACCGGGATGGGGCGCCTAGCTTGAATGTCAGGCCCTCAGATACAAGGCCTGGGGGTCAATGCTCACCGCCTCGCCTTCCATGTCTAGGCTTATCTTGAATCTCTGCATCATATCCGCGCCGATGACTAATTCCTCCGCTAGGTCATCCGCGATGTAGAAGGTGTATACCAACGGAGTTTCTTCCACGTTTATTGCCAATGTAATAACCTGGTCAACGGTAAACGTCCCCTGCCCGTTGGCCATCATGAACTCCATCGAAATGGGAGAAACAGCAAAGTCGCCCAACGGCTCCGCGATGTCTCGCCGGACTAAAGAAGCGCTCGCCCCGGTATCATATAACACTCGCACCGTGTCGTTGCGGCGGGTTCCGGTAACGGTGTGTTCCTTGATAATCAGCCCCATTGCGCTACCCCTCCAGCACCGCCATGCCGCCGATGAGATCCAGCAGCTCGTTGGTGATGCTTTCCTGGCGCAGCTTGTTCATCACCAGCGTGAGGTCTTCGCTGAGCTGCTTGGCGTTGTCGGTGGCGTTGCGCATGGCGACCATGCGGGCCGACTGCTCGCTGGCTATGGACTCCAGCAGGGCGTGGTAGACCTCCATCTCCACGAAGCGGGGCAGCAGGTTGTGCAGCACCGTCAGGTTGTCCGGCTCGTAGATGTAGCCGACGCGCTCCGCTCCGGTTAGTTCCGAGGGCGTTATGGGCAGCAGCCGCTCCACCACCGGCGTCTGGGACAGGGTGGAGTTGAAGCGGGTGTACGCCACGTAGACTTCATCGGCCTGTTCTTCCGAGTAGGCGTCTACCAAGAGCTGCGATATGGCGACTGTGTCCAGCAGCGTAGGCGTTTCGCCCAGATCGGTAAAGACGGCCCTGAGGTCGCTGCCGGAGCGCACCATGAAGTCGCGGCCCTTGCGGCCCACCGCGATGGCCTGTACCGGCGCTTCCTGGTCCAGGATGAACTGGCCCACGCGCCGGTTCAGGTTGGCGTGCATCCCGCCGCACAGCCCCCGGTCGGGGCTGATGACCAGCACCGCAATGTTTGACACCGGCCGCACTTGCAACAGCGGCTGGGTGGCGGACACGTCGTCGGCAGGCTGGGCGGCCAGGTGGGCGATGACGTCCATGATTTTCTCGGCGTAGGGCCGGCCCTGCAACACCGCGTTCTGGGCGCGGCGCATCTTGGACGCGGCAATCAGCGACATGGCGTTGGTCACCTTGCCGGTGTTCTCCACGCTGCGGATGCGGCGGCGTATGTCTCTTACACTGGGCATTTCCTCTGCCTTTTCACCCTCACCCCAACCCTCCCCCTGAGAGGGAGTTAGGTGCTTCCTTCAATTCCCTCCCCCTCAGGGGGAGGGTTAGGGTGGGGGTGTAATTTTCTACGCCCCGAAAGTGGACTTGTAGGCCGCGATGGCGTCGTTCAGCTTGGCCTCGGTCTCGTCGGTGATGTCCCGAGTTTCCGTGATGCTTTCCAGGATGTCCGGGTGGCTGCCGGAGATGTGGCGGAGCAGCCCTTGCTCGAACTCGGCGGTGCGCTCCAGCGGCACGTCTTCCATGGCGCCGGAGTTGACGGCGAATAGAATTACCACTTCATGGTCCAGGGACAGCGGCGCGTACTGCGGCTGCTTCAGCACCTCGGTGGCAAGCTGGCCCCGCGCCAGTTGCGCCCGGGTGGCGGCGTCCAGGTCGGCGGTGCCGAACTGGGCGAAGGTCGCCAGCTCGCGGTACTGCGCCAGGTCCAGGCGCAGACGGCCCGCCACCCTGCGGATGGCCCGCGTCTGGGCCGCGCCGCCCACGCGGGACACCGACAGACCAACGTTGACCGCCGGGCGGATGCCGGCGTTGAACAGCTCCGGCTCCAGGTATATCTGGCCGTCGGTAATGGAAATGACGTTGGTGGGAATGTAGGCCGACACGTCGCCGGCCTGGGTTTCGATGATGGGCAGGGCGGTGATAGAGCCGCCGCCGTGTTCCTGGTCCAGCCGCGCCGACCGTTCCAGCAGGCGGCTGTGCAGGTAGAACACGTCGCCGGGGTAGGCTTCACGCCCGGCGGGACGGCGCAGCAGCAGCGACATCTGCCGGTAGGCCCAGGCGTGCTTGGTCAGGTCGTCGTAGACAATCAGCACGTCCTTGCCTTCGTCCATAAACTGCTCGGCCATGGCGCACCCGGCGTAGGGCGCCAGGTATTGCAGCGGGGCCGAGTCGGAAGCTCCGGCGGTGACCACGATGGTGTGGCCCATAGCGTCGGCTTCTTCCAGCGAACTCACCACCTGCGCCACCTTGCCCTGTTTCTGGCCGATGGCGACGTAGATGCAGATGAGGTCGCCGCCCTTCTGGTTGATGATGGCGTCAACGGCGATGGCGGTCTTGCCGGTGGAGCGGTCGCCGATAATCAACTCCCGCTGGCCGCGCCCTATGGGAATCATGGAGTCAATGGCCTTGATGCCGGTCTGTACCGGCGTATCCACCGACTGGCGCACCACCACGTTGGGGGCCACGGTCTCGGCGGAGCGGGTGCCGCTGGTGTTGACCGCGCCCTTGCCGTCCAGCGGGCGGCCCAGGGGGTCAACCACGCGGCCCATCAGCCCGTCGCCCACCGGCACCTCGATGATGCGGCCCGTGGAGCGCACCCGGTCGCCTTCCTTGACGGCGTTGGGGTCGCCCAGGATGGCCGCGCCCACCAGGTCGGCTTCCAGGTTCAGGGCCAGCCCCAGGATGTCGTTGCCGAAGTCCAGCAACTCGTTGGAGCGCACTCCCTGGAGGCCCTGGATGCTGGCGATGCCGTCGCCCACCTGGACCACGGTGCCAACGTCCACCAGGGTCAGGTCACCGCCGAACTCCTCGATTTGGCGCTTTATCAGCGAAACTATGTCCTGTCCCCTGGTTGTGGCCATGGAGGTCTCCTTGCCGTACTAATTAAGGCTGAATGAAAAGAATAAAAAATCGCCGGGGTCTGGCCCCTCGATTATAGCACTGGCGCAGATACCGGATGCAGGGCTACCGGACACCGGACGCCAGCCGCTCCCGCAGGCCGTCCAGCCGCGCCCTCGCGCTGCCGTCCAGCAGGCGGTCGCCAATCTGGATGACCAGGCCGCCCAGGACTTCCTCGTCCACCCGCGCCGTCACCACCACCTCCCGGCCGATGAGGCCGGAGATGAAGCTGGTGATGCGCTCGATTTCCGGCGGTTCCAGCGGCACCGCAGTGGTCACCTCGACCCGCTGTCGGCCTTCCTGCCGGTCCAGCAGCTCGGCGTATTCCTCGCAGGCTTCGGGGATGGCGTCCACCAGCCCGCGGGCCACCAGCAGGTTGACCATGTTCCGCACCATAGGGTTGACGCCGCCCAGCACAGTGTCTACGGCGCTCTGCTTGTCCTCTGCGGACACTCCGGCGTGCTTGAGCAGGACGTTGAAGTCGGCATCCTCGAAGGCTTCGGCCACCAGGGCCACGTCCTGCCCCCACTGGCCGGTTTCGCCCTGCTCTTGGGCCAGCTCGAAAATCGCTTGTCCGTACCGCCTGCCTGAAACCTTGCCTGGCATCTCCTGTCTCCAGTGGGGGGCTAACCCCTTTCCTTCGTCAAGCTCAGGACCGGCGCAGGCTTTCGCCTTCTTCCAGCACCTGCTGAATCAGGTCTTCGTGGGCCTGCCGGTCCAGGGAGCGGCGCACCACGCGCTCGGCGGCGGTCATTGCCAGGTCGCCGAAGCTGGCCCGGACTTCCTCGATTACCACGTCGCGCTCCCGCTGGATGTCGTTGCGGGCCCGTTCCACGAAATTCTCCGCCTCGTTGCGGGCGCGCTCCATTTCCTCGGCTCGGTAGCGTTCCGCGGCCTCGCGGGCCTGCTCCACGATGCGCTGCGCTTCGCGGCGGGCCTCCACCAACTGCTCCTCGACCACCTCTCGGGAGCTGGCGGCCTCTTCGCGGGCGCGTTCCGAGGCTTCCAGGCTCTCCCGGATACGGTCGGAGCGCTGGTCCATGAGGCGGAGGATGGGCCTGTAGGCGAACAGGCCCAGTATCAGCAGGACCAGCAGGAAGTTGACGAGGTAGACCAGCAGGCTTGGGAGGTGGACTCCCAATGTCTCCATAATATCGTCCTCTGCTTCTCTGTCATTCTGAGCGAAGCGAAGAATCCCGCTCCGCTAGAAGATGAAGCCAATCATAATCGCGGCCACCAGGGCGTAAATGCCCAGCGCCTCGGCGAAGGCGATGCCGAGAATCATGTTGGTCTGGATGTTGCCGGTGGCCTCCGGATTGCGGCCGATGGCGCTCATGGCCGCGGCGCCCAGGATGCCGATGCCGATGCCGGGGCCAATCAGCCCCAAGCCGATGGCGATGCCGGCGCCCAGCAGCTTGGCGGCGTCGGCCTCAATCTGGGCCAGGGGTAGACTCATCAGTGCCGAAAGGATTTCCATCTTCCCTCCTTGGGTGGGTCAGTCCGAGTATTGGTTTTGACGTGACCTAGTCCTGGCGAGACGAGTAAATGGCGAAAATCCCGCCCAATGCGGCGGCGGCGATTCCCACCGTGGCAAGCACCATTCCGAATATCAGAATTTCCATTTTTGCCCTCTCGCTTTTCCGTTGTTCCCTCCCCCTTGAGTGGGAGGGTTAGAGCTTGCCCCTGCGAAGGCAGGGGGTGGGGGTGGGTGTGTCCCCTCTCGCTTTTTCCGGCGCTCTCTAGTGATGTTCGTCAGTGATGTTCGTCGTGTCCCTCGTGTTCGTGGGCCGTCATGGCAATGGCGGCGAATACCAGCGTCAGGCCGGCGAAGATAAGTCCCTGGATGAAACCGACCAGCAACTCCAGCCCATAGACGCCGACGGTGGCGATGAAAGGCACCAGGAAGGCCGAAATCAGCACCAGGATTTCGCCCGCCGTCATGTTGCCGAAGAGACGGAAGGTGAAGCTGACCAACCGCACGAACTCGCTAAAGGCTTCCAGCGGCCCGACGAAGAAGAAGTCCAGAAGGCCCTGGAAGGCGTCCAGCAGCCTGAAGCGGAACAGGGCGCTCATGCCCGACGCCAAGCTGCGCACTCGGACGAACTTGCCGAAGTAGCCGATGCCCAGCATCTTGATTCCCAGGAACTCAACGAACACGAAGGACACCAGCGCCAGGGCCAGCGGCATATTGATGTCGGTTCCCGCCGGGCGCAGCAGGTGGACTTCGATTTTCCCGTCCACCAGGGTTCCCAGGGCCGGGTAGATGGGCAGCAAGCCGATCCAGGCGTTGATAAGGACGAAGAGGAAGATAGTGGCAATGATCGGGAAGAGCAGCCGGGAGCGCCCCGGGCCAACCGTGCCTTCAACAAAGCGCAACAATGCTTCGATGACAATCTCGCAGAAGTTCTGGAAGCGGCCGGGCACCAACTGGGCCCGGCGGGCGCCGATGACGAAGATGCCGACTAGGACTATGCTAGCAATCCAGCAGGACAGGAGAGTGTTGGTAATCAGGAAGCCAGTGCCCTTGTATGGCCCTTCCTCCAGCACTTCCTGCTCGTGTTCGTCCAGCTCTTCCTTGCCGTACTTGTACTTTTTGTGCTCGACGTGGAGGAACTCAACGTAGTATTCATAAGCGCCGCCGGGCGCGACGACCTGGGGAGGGAGGTGAACGGCAGGCTTGGGCAGTATGCCTTCGGCCGTCTCGCCTGCGGCCTTTGCTGCCGGGTCTTGGACAAAGCCGGCCCCGATAGCTCCGGTTATAAGCCCGGCTACGGCCAGGGCTATAATGACCAGAAGGCCGAATAGAAGAACGCCCCGGCTCACGAGTTTTGCTCTCCGCCGGAACCGGAATTTCGGGTTGTCGAGCCGGGGTTAAGCAAGGGGCTCACCATCTTGTAGAGTCCGTAGAATGCGGCGACAGTTCCCAGCAGGACGCCCAGCAGGGTGAAAATCGGCTTCGTTCCGAAATGGGAATCCATGAAAATCCCGGCTACCACGCCCACCACCACGCAGGTGGCGACATACCAGCCTAGCCCCAGGAGTCGCAGGGCGACTAGCCGACGGTTCATCACGCCGCTCTGGCCGGAATGCTCTTAACTCAAACGGCGGAATTTTATCACCGGATATGGCCAAAGTCAAACTACGAATTTCGTCAAGGCGGCCCCGGCGGTATATACCGCCGGGGCCGAAGTTTCAGCAGAGCCGGTGCGTTACGACGCGCTTACTTGTTGTCAAAGTCTTCGAGGTCGAGGGAGTCTATGAAATCGGTGAACGCCGACATACCCTCCAGCTCTTCCTCCTTGACCTCGGTGCGCCCCTCAACTGGGGGCAGGGCTTCCTCGGACTGCGGCGGACTGAGCCTGTTGCCTTCCTTGTCCAACTGTATTCCCGCCTTGTCCAAGACGGACTCGTTGGCGAAGATGGGAACCTGCGCCCGCACTGCCAGCGCCACCGCGTCGCTGGGGCGGCAGTCTATGTCTTCCTGCGCACCGTTGACCTCTATGGTTATGGTGGCGAAGAAGGTGTCGTTTTGCAGGTCGTTGACCAGTATGTGCCTGATGGAGCCGCCCAGCTTGTCAATGACCTCCCGCAGCAGGTCGTGGGTCAGCGGACGCGGCACGCTCAGGTCCTGGAGCTTAACCGCGATGGCGTCGGCCTCGGCTGGCCCGATCCAGATGGGCAGGTAACGGTCGGAGTCGTTCTCGCGCAGGATTACGACCCGCTGGTAGTTCATCGGACTCACCCGGATGCTATCAACAGTCATCTGCTTCATTGACCCTGCCTCCGAACAAGCCCGAAATAATCAAAAATTGTATTCCCGACATAAATTGCGTGTCAACCCGACGCTGGCGGACTTCGATGGCCTGCGCGACGCCCCCACCCTCCCCAGGAGGGAGAGGGGATAGCAAGGGAAGGGGGCAACCATTTCGGTTGCCCCCGTAGTTTCCTTTCCGCCAATCCTGCCCCAGCCCTTCGCGGACGGAGCGGAAAGGCCGTCGAAGGATTCAGTTATCGTACCAGTTCCGCGTCGTCGAAGTAGTGCGAGGACAGGTTGGCCGAGGCCGGGCCGGACAGCACGTCAATGCCCCGGCGCACCACCGAGTTGATGTTGCTCACTTCCTGCTCCAGGGTTCGCAGGCTGCGCAGGGCGTAGGCGTCGGCCTCCGTGCGGCAGGCCTGGGCCTGGGTTTCGGCCTGTTCCACCATGCGGCGGGCGCGTTCCTCGGCGTCGCGCAGCATGGTCATGGCCCGCTGTTCGGCCTGGAGCGTCAGTTCGTGCTTGTTGAGCCGCTCGCGGTAATCGTCTTCCGCCGAAGACTTGGTGCGGCGGGCTTCGGTCTGGGCCAGGTTGATGATGTGGTCTTTCTGGGCCAGCACTTCCTCGGCGGCGCGAACTTCCTTGGGAACGGCGAGGCGTAGCTGGTCGACCAGTTCCATGGCCTTGGTGCGGTCAACCAGGATGTGGCCGCCGGCGCGGGCCGCCTTGCTGGTGTCGATGAGAGTCTCCAACTTGTCGATGACATTTATAATATCTATGATAACCCCCTCTCCCGGTCACTACCCTTCTTCGACCGGATTTCCGAATTTCGCGTATAAGGCTTCCGCCACGTTGGGAGGAACCATCTCCCTGATGTCTCCGCCGAGCTTGGCAACCTCCTTCAATAGACTGGAACTCACGAACATATAGTCCTGTGAGGTCATAAAGCAGACCAGGTCCACCTCCGGCTCCAGCTTGCGGTTCATAAAGGCCATCTCGAACTCGTACTCGAAATCAACCCCGCTCCGCAGCCCCCGGACGATGACCCGGGCGCCGATTTCGCGGGCGAACCTGATGGTAAGCCCGGAATACTTGACCACCCGCACGTTGGGCAGATGCCCGCAGGCTTTCTCCAGCAGTTCCACCCGCTCGTTGGTGGTGAACAGCAGGCTCTTGGACGGCGTGTCGTAGACGCTGATAACCACCTCGTCGAACAGCGCCGAAGCTCGGGCCGCGATGTCCAGATGGCCCACGGTGACCGGGTCGAAACTGCCCGGATAAAGCGCGACTACCATCCGGTCTCAGCCCCCTTCGGCTCGTTCAGGTAGAAATCAACCACGTTGTCTCCATACTGTCGAAGGATAATCCGCCGCAGGTTGCCGTAGGCGGCCCGTAGTTCCGTTTGGCGGGAGTGTCCGGCGACCACCATACCGTCCGGGGCCATCAGGCCCGGCTGACGGGCGATGGCTTCCATGACCGGGTGGAACTCTCCCGTCCGGTAGGGCGGATCCAGCAACACCAGGCGATAGCCGCTGGGCAGCGCGTTCAAGGAACGAAGGGCATCGCCCTGTCGCACCGTAGCCTGGGCCTCGAACCCAGCCGAGGCCAAGTTTTCCCGGATGACGGCGCACTGCTTGCGGTCGCGCTCCACGAAGTCGGCCCACCCGGCGCCCCGGCTGAGGGCCTCGATGCCCAGGCTGCCGGTGCCGGCGAAGAGGTCGAGAACGCGGCCGTCCAGGTACTGCTCGACCGCCAGGATGTTAAAAATCGCCGCCCGTACCCGCTCGGTGGTGGGGCGGACTCCCGGGGCCACTGCGCCCTTGAGCCGCCGTCCCCGGGCCTCCCCGCCGCCTACGCGCATGGTTCGTACAAATCGAAATTATACAAGCCGCCATCTCGCGCTGCCTGAAAGCAGGCCGTCAATTTCGTCCAATTTTAAGACTTTGACCAGAACGCAACCCCCTCACCCGCTGCTTCAAGTTGACGCTCCGGGGGGGCTGTGCTAACATCCGCGCCACGGAATACACTCCGCGCCAAGCTACGCGCGATACCGGGACGAGTAGGGGACCACAAAGCCGATGAGCTTCAGCCAGCGCTTGGCCGGCTACGCGCCGGATAGGGACACGGTGCTGACCGTCGGCGTGTTCGATGGCGTTCATCTGGGCCACCGGCACCTGCTCGACCATCTGATTGACTGGGCCGCTCCGGGCTGCGCTCCTGCGGTCATCACCTTCTCCAACCGCCCGGTGACCGTCTTCCGCCCCGGCACCTTCCCCAGCTACCTTACCACACCCGAGCACAAGGTTGACTTGCTCCGGGAAGCGGGTGTAGAGCTGGTTGTGCCTATGGAATTTACCGAGGAGCTTTCCCAAGTCTCCGCCCGCCGGTTCGCCGAGCTCCTGTGCGGCTCAATGCGGATGAAGGGGCTGGTGCTCGGCCCCGACTCGGCGTTGGGGCAAGGGCGCGAGGGAGACATGGCCTATATGCAGGCCGAGGGCGAAAGGCTGGGGTTCTGGGTGCGCTCGGTGCCGCCCCTGGAGATAAACGGCCAGCCGGTCAAGAGCCGCGTAGTCCGCGAGGCTTTGGTTGCCGGCGACGTTTCCGGCGGCGCCCGGCTTCTGGGCCGCAACCACTCCCTCAGCGGTAAGGTGGTAGTCGGTGACCAGCGGGGGCGCACCTTGGGCTTCCCCACCGCCAACATCGAAGTCTACCCCGGCCTGCTCTGGCCCGGCGACGGCATCTACGCCTCTTGGGCCTATTTCGGCGGACGGCGTTACCTGTCGGCCACCTCCATCGGCGTCCGCCCCACCTTCGGTCTGACACAGAGGCTGGTGGAAGTCTACGTGATGGACTTCAGCGGCGACCTGTACGGCCAGCAGATGACGGTCGAGTTCGTCGAAAAAGTGCGAAATCAGGAAACCTTCGCTGATATTGACACCCTGATAGCGCGTATTGGGCAGGACGTTGCCGACTCGCGGGTCGTGTTGGCCCAAGCCACTCCCACTTCCCCTCTCCCCCAGGGAGAGGGTTAGGGTGAGGGGACGCCTATGCTCAGCCCCGAAATGCTGGACACCGTCGTTAACCGGGGCGTCAGCGACATAATATCCCGCGACGAGTTCATCCGCCTGCTGCAATCGGGCCGCCCCCTGCGCCTCAAGATGGGCTTCGACCCCAGCCGCCCCGACATCCACCTTGGCCATACGGTGGGCCTCCGTAAGCTGCGCCAGTTGCAGGATTTGGGACACCAGGTCATCCTCATCGTCGGCGACTGGACGGCGCAGATTGGCGACCCCAGCGGCCAGTCGGCCACCCGTCCGATGCTGACCCATGAAGAGGTCATGGAGAACGCCCAGTCATACCTGCGCCAGTTCTTCAAGGTGGTGGACCGGGACCGTACCCGGGTGGTGGAGCAAAGCGAGTGGTTCGGCAAGTTCACCCTGGCAGACGTCATCGGTCTGACCGGACGCTTCACCGTGGCCCAGTTCCTGCAACGCTCCGACTTCGCCCAGCGCTTCGCCGAACAGCGCCCCATAGCCATCACCGAGCTGCTGTACCCGCTGCTCCAAGCCTACGATTCCGTAGCCATCGAGTCCGACGTGGAGTTCGGCGGCACCGACCAGATGTTCAACCTGCTGGTGGGCCGCGAGTTGCAGGAAATGATGGGCCAGAGGCCGCAGCAGTGCTTCATGATGCCCATCCTCCCCGGTACCGACGGCGTGCAGAAGATGAGCAAGAGCCTCGACAACTACATCGCCGTTGACGAAAACCCGGCGGATATGTACGGCAAGGTAATGTCCATCGCCGACAATATGATTGTCCCCTACTACGAACTCCTCACCGATCTGCCCTCCGCCGCCCTCGCCGACCTGGAGCGCGACCTAACCCCGCGTTCCGTTGGTGGTGAGCTCGTCGAACCATCAGTCAACCCCATGGAACACAAGAAACGGCTGGCCTGGGACATCACCAACCAGTTCCACGACGCTGACGCCGCCAACGCCGCTCAAACCCACTTCGAGCGCGTGGTGCAGGGCCGCAGCCTGCCCGATGAGATGCCGGAGGTGTCGCTGTCCGCCCTGCGCTCCCTCTCCCTCGAGGGAGAGGGTTGGGGTGAGGGTGAAATCCCAGCCATCCGCGCCGATCGCCTGTTGGTTGCCGCCGGCTTGGCTGCCAGCAACGCCGAGGCCCGCCGCCTGCTGTCGCAAGGGGCGGTGGAACTGATTCCTGCATCAGGTGAATCCCGCCGCCTAAGTGACCAAGTTACCGTAACTCCCATCGTCGGAGATGTGCTGAGGGCGGGCCGCCGCCGCTTTGTGCGGTTCACTGCCTCCTGACTCTCCGCCCGTGAGCTGCCTTATACTATCCACATGAAAAGGCTGGGCTATGAGGAAGCGGAGCCGCTGCCGTTCTGCTGGCGGAGCTTGTCGGTTTCGGCGCGAAGGTCTTCGATGGTCTGCTGGAGGGCTCGGACGAGTTCACTCTGGCCGTTGCCCTGATTACTGCTGTTGTTGAGGGCGGCGATTAGCAGGGTCATCATCTCTTGGTGACGGCGCTCTGAAAGTTCCGCGTCCTGACGGCGGCGCTCTTCTTCCAACCGACGTTCTTCGCGGCGTAACTCTTCTTGACGCTCTTCGTGGCGGCGTTCTTCCAAGAGACGCTCTTGATGGCGGCGTTCCGTGTTGGCTTCGTTCTCTGCCCGCTCAGTGCGGCGCTCTCTGTGGTCGAAGTAGCTGGACAGCGATTGCGGGACTCCCAAGACGGCAAGCATGATTGCGATGTATGCGCCCGCCGACAGGTAGATAACAAAGAGAGGCACTTCCACACTGCCCATTATAGTCAAAGGCGATTGCATCGCCTACCCTTTCCGCGTTGACACTCCCCGTTGCTGCTGACTAGACTTGCCAGTATAGAGCTTCCTCATCGGCTGCTCGTTTGCGCCGTTCCCTCTTCTACCTCTCCCTTGAGGGAGGGGGTTAGGGTGAGGGTGAAATCCTTTGCACAAGTGAGGTACTCCCTTGAGTTTAGACCAGGAATTACAGAAGCTGAACGAGCGCACCGCCAGTTGGCGGGAGCGGCAGGACCCGGCGGCCCAGCGCCGCCCCGAGTTCCGCACGCCCTCGCAACTGCCGGTGGAGCAGCTCTACACTGCCGCCGACACCGTCCGCGATGACTACATGGAGTCGGTGAGCCTGCCGGGGGAGTTCCCCTACCTGCGCGGCATCCACGATACCGGATACCGGGGCCGCCTCTGGACCTTCCGTATGTTTGCGGGATTCGGGCGCCCAAGGGAGACCAACGAGCGCTTCAAGTTCCTGCTGGAGCAGGGGCAGACCGGCCTCTCCGTGGCCTTCGATATGCCCACCCTCTACGGCTACGACACCGACGACCCCCGCGCCTTCGGGGAATTCGGCACCTGCGGCGTGGCGGTGTCGTCGCTGGCCGACATGGAGACCCTGTTCGACGGCATCCGGCTGGACGGCATAACCACGTCCATGACCATCAACGCCCCCGCAGCCATCATCTGGGCCATGTACCTGGCCCTGGCCGAAAAGCAGGGCGCGTCGCTGGACAAGGTAGGCGGCACCATCCAGAACGACATCCTGAAGGAGTACATCGCCCAGAACGAGTACATCTTCCCGCCCCAGCCGTCCATGCGTCTGGTGACCGACACCGTGGAGTTCGCCGCCAGGCACGTGCCGCGCTGGAACCCCATCAGCATCAGCGGCTACCACATCCGCGAGGCCGGCTCCAACGCCGTGCAGGAACTGGCCTTCACCCTGGCCGATGGCTTCGAGTACGTCCGCCACGCCCAGGAGCGAGGGCTGGACGTGGACGAGTTTGCGCCCCGGCTCAGCTTCTTCTTCAATGTGCACAACAACTTCTTCGAGGAAATCGGCAAGTTCCGGGCGGCCCGCCGCATCTGGGCCCAGGAGATGCGAGACACCTTCGGCGCCACAGACAGCCGCTCCCACAAGCTCCGCTTCCACGCCCAGACATCCGGTCAGTCGCTGACCGCCCAGCAGCCGGACAACAACGTCGTCCGCGTGTCCCTGCAAGCGTTGGCCGCCGTTCTAGGCGGATGCCAGTCCCTCCACACCAACAGCAAGGACGAGGCCTGGGCGCTGCCCTCGGAAGAGGCGGCCCTACAGGCCCTCCGCACCCAGCAGATAATCGCCCATGAGACCGGCGTCACCGACACCGTGGACCCGCTGGGAGGCAGCTACTTCCTAGAAGTGATGACCGATCAGCTCGAGTCCGGCAGCTACGACTACTTCCGGCGCATCGAGGACGTCGGCGGCGTGATTCCTGCTCTGGAGACGGGCTTCCTGCAACGGGAGATAGCTGAGGCCGCCTACATCTACCAGATGGAAGAAGACCGCAAGGAGCGCATCACCGTCGGCGTCAACGAATACAACACCGGCGAGGAAGTGGACATCCCGCTGCTCCGGGTAGACCGGGAGGGCGAGCGCCTGCAAATCGAAGGCATAAACGAAGTGCGCCGCACCCGCGACAACCGCGAGGTGGCGGAGAAGCTGCGCGCCCTCGAAGCCGCCGCCCGCGGCAATGAAAACCTGATGCCCCCGCTGATTGACGCGGTCAAGTCCTATGCCACGCTGGGCGAGATGATGGACGTGTTCCGCGAGGTGTTCGGGGAATACCAGCCCACCTGGGCCTTCTAACCATACTTGCGACCTGGCCCGGTAAGGAGGGTGTAATGACCACGCAACAGCCGAAAGTAAGGTACACCTACGAAGACTACTGCGAGCTACCGGACGACGGCAACCGGTATGAAGTGATTGACGGAGTGCTATACATGGTGCCTGCACCCAGCAAACGGCATGAAATAATTTCGAGAACCTTGTACTTCTTGATTTGGCCTTTCGTCCGGGATGCAGGACTTGGACAAGTGTTTGACGCGCCTTTCGACGTGATTTTCGGCGGCGATGACTTCGCCCAGCCCGACTTGTTCTTCATCTCACGGGACCGGGAAAATTTGCTGACGGAGCGGGGATGTGAAGGCGCCCCGGACTGGATCATAGAAATCATATCTCCCTCAAATACCCTTCATGATAGGGAACGCAAGTATCGTATGTACGAGCGCCATAGCGTGAAGGAGTATTGGCTAGTAGACCCAGAAATGCGTTCCATCTTGCCGTTGGAACTCATCAATGGAGAATACATCGAGCGAGGGACTTTTGGCGCCGGAGATGAACTGGACACTCAACTTGTGCCGGGGCTGGTTATCCCTGTGGCGCAGGTCTTCGAGGGAATCTAACCCTTTTTTCCGTGAATATCGCAGGAAGTGAAAGGCCCCGAACTGCTTCGGGGCCTTTTGTTGTGTCTGTGTCGTTGGAGCGGAGGGGCCTAGTCGTCCTCTTCCCGGAGGCGCTTGGCTTCCTCAATGACCTTCGGCTCCAAGTTCTGGGGAACCGGCTCGTAGTGGTCGTACTCCATGGAGTAGGAGCCGCGGCCCTGGGTGAGGGAACGCAGGTCCTGGGAGTAGCGCAGCAACTCCGACTGCGGCACCTCGGCGTCAATGACGGTCACGCGGTCTTGCGGATTCATTCCCAGGATGCGGCCGCGCTTGCCGTTGAGATCGCTCATCACGTCGCCGGTATAGGCATCCGGCACCGTTACCGACAGGCGCATCACCGGCTCCAGCAGGATGGGGCTGGCGTCGCTGACGCCCTTCTTCAGCGCCTGGACACTGGCAATCTCGAAGGACATTCCCGACGAGTCAACGCTGTGGAAGCTGCCGTCGTACAGCACCGCCTTGAGGTCAACGAGGGGGTAGCCAGCCAGCGAACCTTCGCCCATCGCGTTGCGCACGCCCTTCTCCACCGAGGGGATGTACTCCCTCGGAACCCGTCCGCCCACGACTTCATTGCCGAACTCGAAGCCCTGGTCTCGGTCCATCGGCTCCAGGCGCAGCAGCACGTGGCCGAACTGGCCGTGCCCGCCGGACTGCTTCTTGTGCCGGTACTCGGTCTGCGTGGTGCGGGTGATGGTCTCGCGGTAGGGAACGCGGGGCAGCCTGACCCTCAGTTCGGCCCCGAACTTGCGCTTGATTTTGTCAATAGCCACGTCAATCTGGGCGTCGCCCAAGCCGGTAATCAGCGTTTCGCTGGTGCTGGCGTTGCGCGACATCTGGAGGCTGGGGTCTTCTTCCACGATGCGGCCCAAGGCCAGGGACATCTTGTCAAGGTCGGCCTTGGAGGCCGGGGATACCGCCACCCGGTAATAGCCAACGGGCATTTGGATGGTCTCAAAGGTCACCTGGTTATCACGAGCGCAGAGGGTGTCTCCGGTGACCGTGGAGGACAGCTTGCCCACCGCGCCAATGTCGCCGGCGGTCACTTCGGTCAGGTTTTCCTGGTTCTTGCCCTTGGGGAGATAGAGTTGTCCCACCCTCTCCGATTGGCCCTGGTTGGCGTCATACACTTCCGAGTTGCTCTTGATGGAGCCCTGGTAGACACGAAATAGGGAGAGCTTGCCGACAAAGGGGTCGGCGGTAGTCTTGAAGACCAGGGCGGCCAGCGGCGCGCTGGAGTCGGCCTCGAAAGATACTTCGTCGCTGGAATTGGCCTTGGTCAATCGAGGCTTCACACCGTCCACCGGCGAGGGCAGGTAGGAGCGGGTCATGGCCAGGAATTCGAGCACCCCGACGTTTTCGGTGGCCGAGGCGGCCAGGATGGGGACCAGCTCGCCCCGCAGCACTGCGCCGCGCAGGGCGGTCTCGATTTCCTCGGCGGTCAGTTCCTCGCCGCTGAGGTAACGGTCAGCCAGTTCGTCGTCACTCTCCGCAGCCGCCTCGATAAGGCGCTCGCGGGCCGCTTCCACTTCGTCGGCCAGTTCCGCCGGAACGTCGGCGTTGGGGTCGGCGGCGTTGACCACGCCCTTGAATCCGTCTGCTTGGCCGACAGGAATCTGGAAGGGAACGCACTGCCGCCCGAAGGTGGCCTGTATGTCGGCCACGTTCCGGTCAAATTCGGCGTTTTCCCGGTCCATCTTATTGATGACGATGAGGCGCGGCAGATTGCCGGACTCGCACATACTCCAAGCCCTTTCGGTGCCTACGTCCACGCCGGAGGTCGCGTCCACCAGGATGGCGGCTGCTTCGACCACCCGCAGCGCGCTGACCACTTCGCCCCGGAAGTCGTCGTAGCCGGGGGTGTCCAGGAAGTTCAGCTTGCAGCCGTCATCGGTGATGGCGATGAGGGTGGTCTGGATGCTTCCGCCCCGCCTGATTTCCTCCGGCTCGTAATCGGAGACGGTGTTGCCGTCCTCGATTCGGCCCTGGCGAGTCACCGCCTTGGTTCCGAAAAGCGCCGCCTCGCATAGCGACGTTTTGCCAGCGCCGGAATGGGACAGCAGGGCCACGTTTCTTATGCTGTTGGCATCCATATAGGGCTTGCTCCCTCTAGCTGATTATCTGTGTCCACGCGACACCTAAATGGGAAGAGTGGGTGTCGCATGGCATAAACCGCGGCAACGCAACAAGCGCCCTGCGCAGACGGATAAGCTATTGTATAAGTTGTAGCTAAACGGCGCAACAGCCGCAATAGCCAGGAGACAACTGCAAAACTCCCTCTCCCTTGAGGGAGAGGGTTGGGGTGAGGGTGAAATCGCTGGAATGACTGGAGTTTTGCAATCGTCTCAGGGTCTTTCGATTCTTCGTCTGAACTGTGATTCATTTGATTGACCGATTAGTATGATTTCCCAATCATGGCAATCCCAGAATCAAAGAAATCACAGTTCAGACAATGACGCCAAGGGCACAAATAGTCCTGGCCGGTCACTGCCCTGTCCCTTCCTCTGGCGGCAAAGCGGGGCGGAGCAGGAATTGGTACACCGCCGCGCCCAGTGGCCCGCCCACCAGCGGCCCGGCGATGTAGGCCCAGAAACCGCCGGACGGCCCCGGTATCGCCATCTGGCCCCACCCGGCGAAGAAAGACACCAGCCGGGGGCCGAAGTCGCGGGCCGGGTTCCATCCGCCTTGGGTCAAGGGCGCGAAGAGGCTTATCAGCAGGGCGACGGTGAGGCCGATTAACACCGGAGCTAGGTATTTCGCCGTGAGGGTGCTGTTGCGGCGGTCAATCAGGGCGAAAATCACCAGCACCATTATGCCGGTTCCTAGGGCTTCCACTGACATGGCGCCCAAGGGCGACATCAGCTCCAGAGCCGCTTGGCCGGTTCCCACGGCGCCGGGGTCGGGGAAGTACTGGCCGAACACCATCGCGGATAGCTGGCTGCCCGGCTCGCCCCGCTCCAGTCCGTGCTGGGCCTCGAACCGCTGCAAGAAAGACCCGAAAAGCAACAGGGTGGTAAGTCCGGCCAGAACCGCCCCCAACAACTGGGAAATCCAGTAGGGCAGCAACAGACGGAAGGGGAATTCGCGGGGGCGGAATATGACGAAGGCCAAGCTGACCGCCGGGTTGATGTGGGCCCCGGAAACGGCGGCGGTAAGGTAGATGGCGAGCGTAACTCCTAGGCCAGACAATACCGCGACCTGCCAGAGTCCGGTGTGCGCTCCGGCCAGCACTGCCGCAGCGGATGATGAGGTGCTGACCAATACCAGCAGCCAGGTGCCGATGACTTCGGCAATACACCGGCGGAGAAGGTCAGGCCATTGAGGGTTGTTCCACGAAAAAAGACGACCCATCCGGCGTGGAACCGTACCGGATGGGCGTATGGTAGGCGGCTCAGCCACGTTTGGCAAAGCCTCCCAAATAGTCGAGGGGTGAATAAAAGAGCGGAACCACCGGATTAGTAGATGCCACCGGCGAGGCGGTCATGACTAGACCCTGGCTTGTGTTCCGCAGCATACAAAAATGCTATCCCGTTTCTGCCCTCCAAATCAAGCCCATTTCAGGGAGATTCATTGTTTGCCGACAAATTCGTCTGCCCGATGGGCAGGCCCAATGTGAAACGGCTGCCTCGCCCCAGTTCGCTCTCGGCTTCTATTGTGCCCCCATGGGCTTCCACCAGCCTGCGGGCTATGGTCAGCCCCAGGCCCACGCCGCCCGTGCTCCGGTCGCGGGACGGGTCGGCGCGGTAGAAGCGGTCGAAAATCCGGGGCAGATCTTCGGAAGCTATGCCCGGCCCGGTGTCGGATACCGTCACTTCAATAGTGCTGTCAGTAGCGAGGGCCGACACCGTCACCCTGCCGTCCTCCGGCGTGTGGGTGATGGCGTTCTCCAGCAGGTTGCTAATCACTTGCGAGATGCGAGTCGCGTCCAGGTCTACCGTAGGCAACGAAGGCTCCACGTCGAGCCCGAGGTCAATCCTCTTGGCGTCGGCACGGGGGCGCACCGCTTCCACTGACGATTGCAGCAGTTCTTCAATTCGTGCCGAGGACAGTTGCAGTTGCAATGCGCCAGCCTCCATCTGGGCCAGCAGGCGCAGGTCTTCCACCAGCCGCGACAGGTGGAGAGCCTGCCCGTGGATGGTGTCTATGGTTTCAGGAGTGGGGTCAACCAGGCCATCCTTTATGGCCTCGAGGTAGCCTTGTATGTTGGACAGGGGAGTCCGCAGCTCGTGGGCCACGTCGGCGGTCAGGTTGCGGCGTTGGCGTTCCGCTTCCTCCAGTCCCTCGGCCATGACGTTGAAGCTGTGGGCCAATTCCCGTATCTCGGTGGGGCCGCTGGTGTCGGCCCGCTGCGACAGGTCGCCCCGGCCCAGACGACGGGCCGCCGCGCCGAGATTTTGTAGCGGGGCCAGGGTGCGGCGCGAGAGTAGCCACACCAGCAGGGCGCCCAAGGCCGCCGCGCTGATTCCAGCCCAGAATAGCGAGCGGTTGACCACTGACGAGATTCTTGCGGCTGTTGGGTCGCGTATGTCCGACTCCCCTAGCCCAGGGTCGGATACGTCGGATACTGTAAACGCTCCCACTTCTCTGTCGCCGTAAAATACCGGAAACTTCCTGGCGTCTTTCCAATTACGCCCCTTTCCCTTCTGTACTTGATTTGAAGAGGCTGTTAGCAGTGAAGGGTGGGAGTCGGCAAGGACGCTGCCTGCGGAGTCATAGACTACGATGCGACTCCCGGCAACCCGGGCGGTTCGCTCCACGGTCTCCTGTAGTTGTGGGTCGTCCCGAGCCCAGGCTTGCTGTCCGGCGTAATAGTTGGAAACGAATTGGCGGACTCTCGCTTCTTGCGCCAGTCCTCTGTCTCGCTCGAACCGTTCTGTCTGCTTGCCGGTCACCACACCTGCGGCGACGCCTATCAACGCCAGCGCCAAGCCCAGGGCCAAGACAAACCCCAAGGCAAGCCGGAACTGCAAGCTGGAAAACAGACCGGATCGAAAATCAGGCATGGGCCTCACTTTCCGAGAGAAGAAGCCTCAGTGGAATAGTTTAGCCGGTAGCCGCTGCCGTACACAGTCTGGACGAGCCTGGCGCTGCCTTCCGGGGCAGCATCCAGCTTGCGGCGCAGGCTTGACACATGGGC
Organism: Dehalococcoidia bacterium; assembly: GCA_965204865.1. Lineage (GTDB taxonomy): Bacteria > Chloroflexota > Dehalococcoidia > Lucifugimonadales > UBA3495 > VXOI01. Next base: position 700,246 of record OZ242027.1, read on the forward strand.
GTCCACGGTGCGATCAAACCCGTCGAAATCGTCGCCCAGCACCCGGTCAATGATTTCGTCGCGGGTGAAGGTGCGGCCCGGCTGGTGCATCTGCAGGGTCAGCAGCCGGAACTCCGTGGGGGTCAGCCGCACCTCGCTGCCGCCAACCATTACCCGCCGGGCCCGCTGGTCCAACTCGACAGGCCCGCAGGAGAGCATCGCGGACTCGTCCTCGGCGCTGTCGCGGGCGGCGCGGCGCAGCACCGCCCGAACTCGAGCCGCCAGCTCGCGGGGACTGAACGGCTTGGTGACGTAGTCGTCGGCTCCCAGGTCGAGCCCGGCAAGGCGGTCGTTCTCCTCCACCCGCGCCGTCAGGATGATGATGGGAACCGCCGATTCCTGTCGCAGCGTCCGGCACACGTCCAGCCCGTTCACTCGGGGCAGCATCACGTCCAGCACCACCAGGCTGGGCTGCTCCTCTCTCGCCAGCGCCAGCCCGCGAGCGCCATCACTGGCCGAGACCACGCGGTAGCCGTCGTGTTCGAGGTAGAGCCGGGCCAGCTCCACCACATTGACGTCGTCGTCAACGACCAGCACTGTTTGGTCGGATTCGCGGTAGTCAGCGTTCATGGCAAGTCCTGCCGGGTAGTGGCTGGCGGTGTTGTAAAGGGCGCGGGCGGGCAAGACGCCCACCCTGCACCCGCCGAAAAGGAAGACCATACCGTCCGGTTGGTTAGTGGTCAGGCGGAATCCCCGTCGCTGGCAGGTTCGGGAGTGGCGGCGGGATTGTCCCTGTGGCCGCGCCCCCGGTGATGCCCGCGCCCCCAGTGGTCCTTCCCACCGTGTCGTCCGCGCTTGCCGAAGCCTTTCCAATCGCCCGACTCGATTTTCTCTCGGATTTCGGCGGCTTCTTCCTCGGTGACTTTGCCGCTGTCTATGGCGGCTTGCAGCTTGCTTTCCAGCGCGTCGGAGCGTATGCCATTGATGGCCCCTTGAATGGCATCGGCTACGTCGTCGCCGTCAACGTCGAGAATTGCGCCGACCCGGTTGGCGAATTCCTGAGCGTCGCCGCCCTTGAACCCGAAGCCTTTTCCGAGCCATCCGGCAGAGGCGGACTTGTCGCGGATAGCTTGAGCTTCTTCCTCGGTGATTCTGCCACTGTCTATGGCGGCTTGTAGCTTGGTTTCGAGAGCCTCGCTGCGCATTTCGCCCGCTACCTGTTTGATAGCGTCGGCGGCAGCCTGAGCGTCGGTGCCTAGAGTTTCAGCGACGCGGCCAGCCAAGTCTTGCAGCGCGGCTTCCTGCGCTTCCTCACGCACTTCCCGGTTGGCCTGCACGATGGCGTCGGCGGTCTCCTGCTCATCGGTGCCCAAGATTGCCGCCACCTTGGCGGCCACCGCCGTCTGCTGTTCCTCGTGATGACCGCGCCCCCAGCCCCAGCCGTGGCCGTTCCCGCCCCAGGCCAGGGCCACGCCGCCGCTGATGGCTGCGGCCAGCAGCCCGATGGACAGCGCTATCAGCATCCACCTTTTCCTCATACTTCTGCTCCCTGTTTCTCCGAACTCGCCGGGCGGCGCCACCCCGCTGTTATTATCAATTTACCCGCCGACTTTTAAGAAACTTTGAAGGAAACCCGAGTTTCCCGGGTTTCCTCCAATTCGGCACGGCATGAGGTCGAAGTGCGGAGCTAGAACGCAGCCCGGTTCAGCACCGACTGGTCCACCTTGCGCAGGATGAGCCGCCCGTCGTCCGGGCCGCCCAGCAGTTGGCCGCCCTCCACCATCACCTTGCCCCGCAGGATGACCGTGGTGGGCCAGCCCTCGACCTCCCAGCCCTCCCACGGGCTGTAGTCCCGCACGTGCAGGTCGGAGAGCTCCAGGGCCTTCTTGAACGATGGGTCAATGATGGCGAAGTCGGCGTCGCTGCCCGCGGCGATGCAACCCTTGCGCGGGTACATCCCCAGCAGCTTGGCGGCGTTGGCGGAGGTGATGTCCACGTAGCGCTCCAGCGACATACCCCGCTTGACCACCGCCTCGGTATAGTTGACGCCCATGCGGATTTCGATGCCCACGTTGCCGCCGCGGATGTCGCGCACGTTGGTGCCGGCAATCTTGTCCAGGTAGGTTGTGAAGCTGCTGTCGGTGGCGGTGAAGGACAGGTCGCCCTGCATGATGCCGTCCCAAAGCGCAGTGCGGTCCTGGTCGAACTTCAGCGACGGGTAGGTGTGGTACTTCATCCCGTCGGATTCCTTGTACTGCTCCGCCTCGAAGGACAGCGCCAGCGTCAGAACCTCGCCGTAGACCGGCATACCGTCGGCGCGGGCCTCGGCGATTACGTCCTTGCCATCGCTGGCCGTGACGTGTACGAAGTACATCCCGACGCCGGTGCGCTGGGCCAGCCGCACCACGTGCCGGAAGGCCAGGTCCTCCACCGTCTTGGAGTGAATCAGGTGGACGTTATGCCAGTCCCACAGCCCTCGCTCATGGGCCAGCAGGTAGTTGTACATCACCAGCTCGTCGTCCTCGCCGTGGACGGCCAGGACTCCCCCGTGGCGGTGCATCTGTTCCATCAGGTCGCCCAGCCGCCCGGTGTCAATCCTCCCGATGGGAGTGAGGCTGGTGCCCTCGGCATCCGGCGGGCGGATGTTGGTGGTGAAAATCTTCACGCTGGGGAACCCGGCTTCCACCAGCTCATGGAACCGGGCGATGGAGTCCGGCGAGTTGGAGTTGCGGTAAATGCAGTGAGTGGTGTAGTCGGTATAGGCGTTCCCCTGCCACACGCTCATAAAGTCGTGGATACCGGCAGCCAGGTCGCCCTCGCTGGGCGTCGGCGCGAAGTCAACGACGGTAGTGGTTCCGCCCCAGATGGCGCCCAGGGAGTGCACCGCCGGCCCGGCGTTGGGAGTGCCGGGCACCGTCTCCCGCGCGCCGGGCTGCACGTTGGCCGCGGCGTGGACGTGAGCCTCCACCCCGCCCGGCACCACGATCTTGCCCGTCGCGTCAATGACGGTAGCCCCTTCCTCCGGCAGCACGCCGGGCAGGGCCACGGCCACGATGCGCTCGCCCTCCACCCCCACGTCCCAATTCCCGACGCCCGACGGTGTAACGACCTGTCCGCCCTTGATCAGCATATCCAGCATCGTCTTGCCTCCTTACGGGTTGTTTGTGAGAGGGTCCAACAGTTCCAGCCCAGTAATCCAGCGAAAGTCCTCGGTGTTGTGGGTTACCAGCGCAAGGTCGTGAACCATCGCCGTGGCCGCGATTATGGCGTCACCCAACCCCATGCGGCGCTGCTGCCGCAAGCTGACTGCCTGCCGCGCGATAGCGTCCGTCAATGAGAGAATTCGGGTTCTTCGGAAGATGCGAGCAAGTTGTAGGTTCTCTTCTTCGGTCAAGTCTTGATATCCGAACGATTCGATGTAGCTGATAACAGAGACGAAGCGTGGGAAGGTGTCAAGGAACGACCGCAATTCCGCCCCTTCGGGCTTGGACGCGTAGATAATGATATTGCTGTCAATCAGCATCTTCGTATCTGCCTGGCAACGGGCGATCCTTGCGAATCTCTCGCTGCCAAGCAACGGGGTCCTCTATATCGGCAAAAGCCCCCATATCCGCCAAAGCCTGAAACAAATGGGAGACAGGTTCAATCTCTTCTTCGGTAGGGTGGCTGAGAGAACCCGCTTCAACCGTAATTTCCACTCGGAGCGGCCCGTCGGCCTCGGGCGCTCCGTCAATCCACTCCACCCGGTCGCCGTGCAGCACTGCCTTGTATGCCCGTCTCATGGCGCCTCCCCTTCTTCGTTCTCGTATATAACTACTCCCCTTTCGTCAATATGACGCTTGAGTGGCTCGTAGCTGATACTCTCATACGCCTGCACATCGCACTTCTGCGGTATGGGTAGGTCCTCCAGATCCAACTCCAGTCGGCCCAGGCGGTAGCGGTTGGCGATGCCTACTGTCGCAAGATCAATGTCCGAGCGCGAAGTGGCCCGCCCAGTGGCATAGGAACCAAACAGCTTGACCGCCTTCAAGTCGGGGTACTGAGCGAAAACTCTCCGCAACTGCTCAAGAATATTTGAGGGCAGGCGGGTCTCCATCATTTCGGCATCTCCGCCAATAGCCGCTCGTGCAGCGTCTCCAGTATAGGCAGATAGTTGTCCCGGATGTTGCCAAGCACTTCCTCAAGTAGCTCGTTGTCGTAGCGATGCGAAGTGTTTCGCCGGTCTTCGAGCATATCAATCCAGGTCTGGCCGTCGGCAACCAGTCCTGTAGTTGCAGCGGTGCGAATGACATTTCTGGGCGTTACCGAATTCATAATCACACCGTCATGTTCCAGGCGATCTTTCAGCGTGTTCCAACTCAACTCGAAGGTGTACTCGAACCTTTGGATGACCCCCTCTTTCTCCAAATCGTTTAGTTCGTCAACTTCGCGCGTAAAGGCTTCACGCAACAAAGAGTACGCGCGGGAGAAATTTTGGAAGCGGTATTGCCAACGAATCTCTTCGATCAAGGCCACCCTTCTTAACTTTCCTTCGTGTCTCAGTCAAAGACAGCGCATCACGCAATCGGCTCCGCCACTCGCTCCACGTCGAACCGGTACAGAGTCGCCGCGGCTCCCCCCACGATGCTCGCCTGCTCGGTCTCCGGCACGCCCTCCAGTATCTCGCTCAGCACCTCCCGCGACCGGGGGAAGGTGGACTCCGAGTGCGGGTAGTCGCTGCCCCACATCAGACGGTCCACGCCGATGACGTCGCGCAGGCGAATGCCCACGGCGTCCTCCTGGAAGCTGAGGTAGACGTTGTTATGGAAGAAATCGCTGGGCCGCGCGTCGCCCTTGAAACGGTAGAAGGCTTCTTCCTGACGCTCGACGTAGGTGTAGTCCATGGAGTCCAGCAGGTAGGGAACCCACGAAAGCTCGAACTCCACGATGGCCAGCTTGAACTTGGGGTAACGCTCAAACACGCCGGAGAAGATGATGTCGCACATCGAGGTCGCCGGATAGAAGACCTTCGTGGCCCGCCCGCTGGCGTCGCGCACGGACGTTGCGCCCGCGCCCCGGCTGCGGCCCTCGCGCCGGGTGGCGGTGTGCAGGCTGACCGGCATTTCCAGGTCCTGCGCCGCGGCCCAGAAAGGCTCGTACTCCGGGCTGTCATAGCGGCGGTCTTCCGGCGGGTACTCGGTAATCATCGCCGCCGCCATGCCCATCCTGGCGCAGCGTTCCAGCTCGGCCACGCCCTCCGACACGTCGTCCAGGTTGACCATCGCCACGCCCTTGAGCCGGTCGGGGTTGGTGGAGCAAAACTCCGCCAGCCAGTCGTTGTAGGCCCGGAATATGGCCGACATCAGCCGCGAGTCGGCGACCTTGAAGTAGAACAGCCCCTGCGACGGATACAACAGCTCGCCGGAAACGCCGTCTATCTTCATGTCCCGGATGTGCTGTTCGGGGTCGTAACCGCCCGCGTGTACGTCCTCGAAGCGTCCGTGGGCCGAAATCTGCTCCGGGTTCTCGAAGCGGGCGCCGGCGTTGGAGATGAGGCCGATCCCCGCGATCATCTGGTCCTTTTCCACGACCAGATGGTCCACGCCGCCCACTCGCTGCATCCGCGGCGCCCGGTCCCGGAACTCGGCGTCTATGCGCTCGGTCCACAGGTCGGGAGGCTCGAACACGTGGGAATCCGAGGAGATTACGAGGAGATTGTCCATACCGGCCTCCTGCCCCCGCCGCAGCAAAGACGCCCGGCGACGGTGATGCGTTCAATTGATGCGCTATTTTAACATCAACCCTCGCACATCAGGCGGCCAGTTGTTCGATAGTGGCGATACCTGACTGGCGCAATCGCGCTCTGGCCTGCGGAGAAATGAGCCCGCCTATGGAGTGGCTGCTGAGGAATGCCGCCGAGTCAAGCTGGGTCTTGACTGCCCGGCCCGGCGGGGCGGTTGCCGCAGAGACATAGGCCGCGAACCTGCCGGACGCGACGCCCACGCGCAGGCCGAAATCGGGGGGTGCGGACTGGAGCAGGGATGCAATGAGCCGCGCTTCGCCGCCGTAGACCGGGGACAGCCCTTCCACGTCGGCGTATATGCAACCCATTTCCGCTTTTTCCACGGCCGGGCATCGCCTTGCGATATTATCCGCCATCCGGTCGAACACATCGTCGTAAAACCGATGGTCTGCTGGCAGCAGAGTCGCTTCCGGACAGCGGGTCAGGGATTCAGGCAAGGGCATTCCCGGCCTTAAGCCCTTGGCTTCCGGGGAACTGTCCAGCACCAAGTTGCCGAAGCCGCGATTTTCGACTATCACCAGCGGCTTGCCGCGAAGGGCTGGGTATCGCTGCCTCTCCGCCTTGACCGGCAGGTGCGTTACCAGCAGGCAGGCAATGGTTGACTCGGACATTAGCGACCAGAAAAGACTTCGAGTATTGAAATTGGATTATAAAGAACATTTGTACGACCGACAATAAGTGGCTGTCAGGAAACAGAGCCTTTCGTTTCTCTGTCTGAACCGTGATTCATGGGTTTGATGGATTACCGGAATTCGGAAAATCATGGCAATCCCAGAATCAAAGAAATCACAGTTCAGACGATGACGCCGGAAGTTTGACTGCTAAAACCGGATAGAATTGCCATCCCGCATCGGATAATCTGCGTCTGTCAGGAAATCTCAAATACCGGATACGAAGAATGCTTGTGCAAAGATGGCCCAAGGACCTTTCTTCCCAGGAACTGGCGGAGTGGCTAAACGAACAGTATGGCGAAGAAACGCTGATGAACCATCTCAAGATGCGGGTTATGGAAGTAGGGCCGGAGCGCGCCGTGGTGGAGCTTCCGGTGCACCCCGGCCTGTACACTCCCCATCGCTACATCCACGCCGGGGTGATGCTCTCCCTCGCCGACACCGCAGCCACCATCGCCTCTATCGCTGCCTACCGTGGCGACCTGGAGCCTGAGCAGTTCCCCGTGGCGGTGTCCATATCCAGCCAGATTGTCGCCAACATCCAGGAAGGTCTCCTTGTCGCCGAGGCCACCGTTCCCCATCCGGGGCGCACCCTTATGGCCGCTTCCACCCGCATCACCGACGGCAACGGGCGGCTGCTGGCCCTGATTAACTCAACGCACTTCGTCCGTCCCCGATAGCGTTCCAATTTAGGTGGTTTTGCAGTTTCCGAGCCGTCATTCCCGCACCCCACTCGTCATTCCCGCGAAAGCGGGAATCCAAACCCCCGCCGTCCGTACCCGCGCATCTTGAAATCGCACTGCCGATACCCCATAGCTGTTATTGGAGGACATTGACATGACAACCTTGCAGAAAGAACTGGCCCTGCCAGACCCTCAGCAGTTATGGACGGCAGTGCTGTCCAGGGATTCCAGCTTCGACGGCCGCTTCGTCTACGCCGTCCGCTCCACCGGCGTGTACTGCCGGCCCACCTGTCCCAGCCGCCGCCCGCGGCAGTCGCAGGCGGTCTTCTTCGCCGTGCCGGAAGAGGCCCGGACTGCGGGCTACCGGCCCTGCCGCCGCTGCCGCCCCGACCATCCCGGCGAGAATGCGGAGTTGGCCCAGCGAGCCTCCGAGTACATTGACGGCTACATCGAGTCCCGCGACTCTCTGCCGTTGTTGGCCCAAGTCTCCGAGGCGTTGGGTATTGCCGGCTCCCAACTGCGGCGCGTTTTCAGGCAGGAAACCGGGCTCACGCCGGCGCAGTACGCCCGGGCGCGACGGCTGGGGCGGTTCAAGGCGCTGCTCCGCGACGGCGAGAGCGTGACGTCGGCAACCTACGACGCTGGTTACGGCTCTTCCAGCCGCCTCTACGAAAACGCATCCGAGCAACTGGGCATGACCCCGGCCAGCTATCGCAAGGGCGGTGCAGGCGTGGTCATTCGGTATATATTCACTGGTTCGGCCCTGGGTGGTCTGCTGGTGGCCGGTACCGCCAGGGGAGTCTGTGCCGTGAAATTAGGAGATGATTCGGAAATCCTGATAGCCGAATTGAGAGACGAGTTTCCGGCAGCGGAGATACGCCGCGTCAAACCAAATAACTATGACACTGAATCCGCTGGATTGCAGGGCTGGGTCGGCGCGATACTCGAATACCTGGAGGGACGCCGCACGGATATTGACCTCCCGCTGGACGTGCTTGCCACCGTCTTCCAGTGGCGGGTATGGCGGAAATTGCAGGCCATCCCCGCCGGTGAAACCCGTACCTACCAGCAACTAGCCGAAGAACTCGAACAACCCACCGCCAGTCGCGCCGTGGGCCGGGCCTGCGCCACCAACCCGGTGGCCCCCATCGTCCCCTGCCATCGCGCCGTGCGAAAGGACGGCGGCCTGGCCGGATACCGCTGGGGCCTGCACCGCAAGGAAGCCCTGCTGGAGATGGAACGCCGACAGTCTGGTAGCTGAAGACAAGTCCGGCTGCCCCCTCGCAGGCGTATAATCGGCATGAGCATCGCTCGGGAGGGGATAGCGTTCCCGATTTAAGTGGTTTGCCAGCTTACGATTCGTCATTCCTGCTTCCCCAGCCGTCATTCTCGCTTTCCCACCCGTCATTCCCGCGAAGGCGGGAATCCAAACCCCTGTCGCCTGTTGATTGCACCACCTGATTCGGAAAGCTGCCCTCGGGAGGGTTTACCCTTGGCGGTGACCAGGCCGTATCTTCTGGCGCTAATGCCGCTCCTTTTAGCCGCCGTTCTGCTGGCAGTGTCGGCTGCCTTTGCCCTGCCCCGGGTCCAGGCTGCCAGCGGAGCCATTCAGGTGTTGGAAATGCGCCAGCAGGTGAACTTTCCCGACGGGGTGGGGCTTATGCTCACCGCGGAATCCGATGCCGACATCGTCGAGGTGAGAGTGTATTTCCGTGCCGCCGGTTCCCGGAAATGGGGCTATGCCTACGCCGATTTTGAGCCGGGTTCCCGGATTGTCGCCACCCGCTCAATTCCGGTGAGTGAGGCGGCCTATCTCGCCCCTGGGGTAGACGTGGAGTATTACTACCAGATTAGGGACGCTCACGGCGCAGTCCTGAAGACCGAGCGTTCCACGATAGAGTACTTGGATTACAGCTTCGACTGGCGGCGCGTCAATATCGGCCCCCTGGAACTGCTGTATCACGACATTCGCGACGACCGGATTGCCGACGCCGCTCGCGCCCTGAACCAGGACCTGCAACGGGTCCTGGCCCTGTTGCAGCATGAGCCGCGTGACGGTTTCAAGGGCGTCATCTACAACAGCTACGCCGACGCCAACGCCGTTTTCCCGGTGCAGAGCCAGACCACCACCGACCACGGCACCTTCGCCGGTTACGCCTTCCCGGAGCAGGGCGTTTTCGTCGGACAGGGGCTGGACCGCCGCATCATCGTCCACGAATCCACTCACCTGCTGTTCCGGGATGCCTTGGGCGAAAAAGCCCTCGACACGCCTGCCTGGCTGGATGAGGGGTTCGCCACCTACAGCGAACCCAGCGTGCGGATTCGCAGCAGCAGCAACTTGTATGGCCGCACGCCGCCCCTGCGGGGAATGAACCGAGTCTCCGGCACTCCCAGCACCATCCCTCTCTTTTACTACAAGTCCGTGAGCGTCGTCGCGTACCTGATTGAGGAGTACGGCGAGGACAACTTCCGCCGTATGCTGGGCGAACTGAAAAAGGGCCGGGTAATCGAAGATGCCCTCCTGAACGTCTACGGCTTTGACGTTGACGGTCTTGACGACCGTTGGGCCGGGTTGCCCGTGGAGCCTGCCGCCACCCCCGTACCCACCGTGGCCTCTTCTGCTAGAAGCCTGCCCAAGCCGGAACCGACCAGTTCTGCCACTGGCGTAATCCCCCCGGCTGCATCAACAGTTGAAAAAGAACAGTCGGCGCCCGTCTCCCTTCACGCCACTCCCGTTCCCGCCCGAGACAATCCCCCCTTAGCCCTCTCTACGACTGTCCCTCCGCAGCGCCAACCCGTCGCGCCGCCCCAGCAACAGCAGCAGGCTGAGCCGTCGCCCTTCGTCTTCATTGATGTTTGGGTGCTGGCCGGGGTGGCTCTGCTGGCCGTCGCAGCCGTCGGATTTCGCTTCGTATACACCCGACTGCGCCGCAACCGCCGGGACGATTACGACGATTCGGCGAATTGGGACGACTGGGACTGCTGAACTCCTGCGCGATTTTCGGAAAGCCCGCTTTTGTGTTCACGGGCTTTTCTCTGTTATATTCTTGGGCGGCAGAAAACCATGCCTGCCCTGAGTTCCTGATGAGCTTGGCGAAGCAGTTTGAGGGCCTATGTTTCAGCGGGTAGCCGAAAGTGCGCGTTAGGCAGTTGACTTGGGCTGAAATAGACCGGATGGTTGACGGACTGGCCGCCCGCCTGCCTCCCGGAAGCCGCTGCTGGGGCGTCCCTCGCGGCGGCAGCGTGGTGGCGGCCATGCTGCGGAGCAAGCACGGCGTTGCCGTCACCGCCGACTCCTCCGATGCCACCATCGCGGTGGACGACCTGATTGACAGCGGGCGCACGGCGCGTATGGTCAAGGAGAAGTACAATCTGAACCTGGAACCGTTGCTGGTCAAGGAAAACAACGACTGGATCGTGTTTCCCTGGGAAGGCACGGAGCTGGCCGAGGACGCGGAGAATACCGTAACCCGGATGCTCCAGCAAATTGGCGAAGACCCCAACCGCCCGGAGCTGGAAGACACGCCCCGGCAGGTGGTTCAGTGCTGGGACGGCCTGTTTTACGGCTATCGCTACGCCAACGGTGATGTGGCGCAACTGCTGGAGAGCGCCGAAGCCTCATCCGAGGCCCTTCCGGTGAAAACCAATGGCAGGATGCTCGTCGCGCCTGACATCCCGTTTATCAGCACCTGCGAAAATCATCTGCTGCCTTTCTTCGGCGCGGCGGACGTGGCCTGTCTGCCGGGGGAAGCGAAGAACGGCATGGGCAACATCCCGCAGGTGGTGGATGCTCTGGCCCGCCGGTTGCAGACGCAACAGCGTCTCACCGAGCAAATCTGCCACGCCATGTCCCGGAACACCGAGGGGGCGGCGGTTCGCCTTAAGGGGACTTACCTGTGCCAAATGGCTCGCGGCCTGGAAGAACGCCAGTCCGTTGCCGAGACCACGGCCTTCAGCGGCCGTTTCAGGCCTGACCCTGAGTTGCAAAGCCGGTTCCTGGGCCAACTGAGCTGATCCCGCAAATGCCACTGCCGGAATAGAATAGTTCCAAAACCCCGATGCCCTCGGATGCGTATGTTATGAGAGTTCCCGTTGTGATTGCGATTGTCCTGGTCCTGCTCGCCCTGATGTCGTGCGTGCTGCAAACTCCCGAGCCCGAGGCGACATCCGCCCCGGAGACGACTGCGACAGCCACTCCCGCGGCTGCCGCGGCCGGCAGCACTCCCGCGGCGGCGACTGCAACCCCGGCCTTCACCCCGGCGGCAACTTCCAGGCTCTCCGGGTCTCGCACCTCGTATTCCAGCCCGCCCGCCATGACGCTGGACCCGGAGTCCGACTATGTAGCCAACTTCCGCACCAACCAGGGCAACTTCACAGTGAAGTTGTTTGCCAGCCAAACGCCGGTAACGGTCAACAACTTCGTATTCCTGGCCCAGCAGGGCTTCTATGACGGCCTGATTTTCCACCGGGTCATCGAGGGATTCATGATCCAGGGCGGCGACCCCACCGGCACTGGCGCGGGCGGCCCGGGCTATCAGTTCCAGGACGAAATCGTGGCCGGCCTGGTGTTCGACTCCCCCGGCAAGCTGGCCATGGCCAACGCCGGGCCGGGCACCAACGGCAGCCAGTTCTTTATCACCGTGGCGGCGACCGGCTGGCTTGACGGCAATCACACCATCTTCGGCGAAGTCACCGAAGGGCAGAATGTGGTCAACGCCATTTCCCGCGCCGCCACCGGACGGGGCGACGTTCCCCTCCAACGGGTGATCATAGAGCGAATCGACATCACCCAATCCCCTCGTCAGTAAGCGGCATTGCCACGCCAGCACCCACCAGGAGCGCATTTAGTGTCATTCCAGAACATCATCTACGAACGCCGCGACGCTGTCGCCTACCTAACCCTCAACCGGCCGGATAAGCTGAACGCTCTCAACTCCGGACTCGTCGCCGACTTGCAGGAAGCCCTGGACGTGGTGGAAGCCGACCCGGATGTTCGCGTCGCCATCATCACCGGCGCCGGCCGGGCCTTCTCGGCCGGATTCGACATCAACCCGGACCCCGGTTCCCCCAGCCCCCATGATGGTTCCGCAGACCAGTGGCGCAGTCACCTACAGGAACTCATAGACACCTTTATGAAGGTGTGGAACCTCCCCAAGCCGGTTATCGCGGCGGTCAACGGCTATGCTCTTGGCGGAGCCTGCGAGCTGGTGCAGGTGTGCGACGTGAAAATCGCATCGGAGCGCGCCGTGCTGGGCGAGCCGGAAATTCGCGCTGGTTTCGGGCCGCCGCTGCTCATCACCCCGTACAGCGTAAACCTCGCTGCCGCCAAGGAACTGCTGCTCACCGGTGACACGGTGGACGCCTACGAGGCCGCCCGCATCGGCTTGGTAAGCCGGGTGGTTCCCCACGACCAGCTTATGGAAGAGTGCGAGCGCGTCGCCCGCAAGATGTGCCTGATGTCGCAGCTAGGCGTCAAGATGAGCAAAATCGCGGTCAACAGGGCCCTCGAGAACATGGGCTTCCTCAACGCCGTCTCCCAGAACCTGGAGCTGATGACCATCTTCGACACCAGCACCAGCCCGGAGCAGGAAGAGTTCAACGCCGTCGCCGCCGAAAAAGGCTTGCGGGCGGCCCTCAACTGGAGAGACGCCCGCTTCAAGGCATTGGATTAGGTTGGACAGCAGGTGGTATGTGAAGGGGCGAGTTTCAGACCCGCCCCTACCTTTTCTCTTAGCCCCCGGCCTTGACCTCGATCCCGGCCAGTCCCTCGACGAACTTCAGCAGCGCCGAGTGGTCCGCTTCCTGCTCGCCCTCATTGACCAGCGCCCCAAGCATCTGCTGGAGCAGCGCCGTGACCGGCAGCGGCACGTTCAGCTCCTGTCCGGTCTGCAAGACGTTGCGCAGGTCCTTCTGGTGCAGGCGGACGCGGAACCCGGCACGGAAATTGCGCGACAGCATCATCGGCGCTTTCGCTTCCATCACGTTGCTGCCGGCCAGCCCGCCGCGGATGGCGTTGAAGACCTTCTCCGGGTCAACGCCGGCCTTGGTGGACAGCACCAGCGCCTCGGCCAGCGCCTCGATGTTGGCGGCGACGATAATCTGGTTTGCCAGCTTGGTTACCCCTCCGGCCCCGATGTCTCCGGTCAGCACCACGTTGCTGCCCATGGTCTTGAGCAGGTCGAAGTTCTGGTCGAAAATCTCCTGCTTGCCGCCCACCATTATCGCCAGGGTTGCGTTGATCGCCCCCGGCTCGCCGCCGCTGACCGGGGCGTCCAGCATCTCCACGCCCTTCTCGGCGCACTGGGCAGCAATGCGCTGGGACACCAGCGGGGCGATGGAACTCATATCTATGATGGTCTTGCCTGACGACGCTCCCTCCAGCACGCCGTCCGGGCCGAGGATGGCCCTCTCCGAGTCCGCCGAGTCCGGCAGCATGGTGATAATCTTGTCAGTGGCCGCCGCCACTTCACTGCTGGATGATGCCGGTGTTGCCCCATCGCTGGCTACTTCCTCCACCGCTTCGCCTACGATGTCGTACACAGTCAGCTCGTACCCGGCCTTGAGCAGATTACGCGCCATGGGCTTGCCCATAATGCCCAGTCCCACGAAACCGATCTTTTCGGCCATCTTCCGGCCTCCTGATATTCAATGTCGCCCCGCCTGGCAAGGGGCGGGTCAAGGTGGAAAAACTGTATCACACATTGGGCGGCGCTCCAAACTCCTGCCCTGCGCTCAGGCAGTGCGCTTTACTTTCTCTGGGCAAAGGACTGCGAACCGCACAGTACGAGGGTGGAGGCTCTCTCGCCCTTGTAGGACGCGAGAACCACTGGCGCGTTGGTCTGGGGGTGCGGTATGACTATGACTTCCTGGTTGAACACGTCGGAAAGCAACTCCGGGCGCAGAGCTTCCTCTGGTACGCCCGATGCGACGACTCTGCCCTCCGACATCACCATCACCCGGTCGGCGTAAGCCCCGGCCAAATTGAGGTCGTGGAGCACGGCCAGGATGCACCGGCCTTCGTCGGCCAGTTGTCGGCACAACGACATCACCAACTGTTGATGGCCGATGTCCAGCGCCGCGCTTGGTTCGTCCAACAGGACTACCGGCGTGTCCTGGGCCATCACGCGGGCGATGGAGACCCGGCGCTGCTCCCTGCCCGACAGCGTAGGGTAGATGCGGTCCGCCAGGTGCGATACCTGGACGCCCCGCATGGCGGCGTCCACCATCGTGTAGTCGGTTTCGGTGGGAGACTTCCACCGCGAGATGTGCGGGTCGCGTCCCATCAGGGCGACCTCCCAGGCTGTGAAGGGGAACCGGATGACCGTATGCTGGCTCAAATCGACCGTAGCCGCGCCAGGTCGCCGGGCTTGATGCCGCGCAGCGGCTGGCCGCAGATTTCCACCTCCCCCTTCGTCGGCGGCAGGTCTCCGGCCAGTATACCGCAGAGCGTGGACTTCCCAGCGCCGTTGAGCCCGACTACTGCTAGCAGCTCGCCGGGGCGCAACTCCAAGTCCACATTGTCCACCAGTGCCCTGTCCCGCACGGAGTAGCTGACGCCAGCCGCTTTCAGGCCCGGGGTCAACCCGGAGCTCATTCCATTCCTCCCCGTGTCGAGCGTGTCCTGTGGACCAGCCATAGGAAGAAGGGGCCGCCAATCATCGCCGTCACCACCCCGATGGGCAGTTCTGCCGGCACCACCACCGTTCTGGCGAGCAAGTCCGCCAGCAGCAGCGCCGTCGCGCCTCCCAAGATGCTGGCGGGCAGCAGAAAGCTGTGATTCGGCCCGACGATTAGCCGGATGATGTGGGGAATTACCAGCCCCAGGAACCCGATGATGCCGGACACCGACACCGCCGCTCCAGTCAGCAGCGCGGCAAGCACTATCACGCCCAGGCGCACTCGCTCGGTGGATACCCCGAGATGACGGGCCTCCCGGTCGCCCAGCGAGAGCAGGTTCAACGACCGGGCCCAGAAGGGCATCAGCAACAGGCCGATGGCGAAGAACGGGAGTACGGAACCGATGACCGGCCACGTCGCCCCGCCAACGTTGCCCAGCGTCCAGAAGGTGATGCTGCGCAGTTGATCGTCATCGGCGATGAACACGAAGAGGCCGGTGAACGCCCCTGCCGTCGCATTGACGGCGATCCCGGCCAGGACGAGGATGGTCACCTCCGTCTGTCCATTCGACCGCGCCACCAGATAGACAACGGCGGTAGCGACAAGGCCGCACAGGAAAGCCGATATGGCGATGCCCCCTGTGCCGAAAATGTTGATGCCCAGGACGATGGCCGCCACTGCGCCCACGGCCGCTCCGCTGGATACGCCGATGATGCCCGGCTCGGCGAGGGGATTGCGAAAGACGCCCTGCAATGCGGCGCCCGCTATCCCCAGGCCGCCGCCCACCAGGATGCCCAGGACAATCCTGGGGAGCCGGATGTTCCAGAGAATCGCGTCGGTGCGAGACTCGAAGGGAATGCCTATATCTATCCCGGCGCGGCTGAAGAAAATCGAAACCGCCTCCGCTGGCGGAATCTCAACGGCGCCCATGCTGATGTTGGCGAACAGGGCAACCACGAAGAGCGCCAGCATTATCGCCAGCAGCACCGGGGCGGTGAGCCGCAAAGTTTCCCTTCGTCGGCTCACCTCTTGCCGCAGCCGGCGCAGCCACGTTCCGTCGCCTTTGCTGACTGCTGCCTTCACAGGATAGCCAGGTCCAGGTGGAATGCCGCCAAGAGCTCCTTCAATGCGCTCCGCGTTCTGGGGCCTCCGTCCGTGATGTACTGGCCGTCGAAGTCCAGTATGCACCCCTCTTGCCCGGAGCCGGTTTGCGCCACTCCCGGCACTTTCAAGAGCCCTTCACGCCTGCCCACGGTTTCAAGGCCGGAAGTGAATACGACGATGCAATCGGGGTCGGCAGCGGCCAGGGCTTCTGTGGTCAGCGGTATGAACCGTTGCGTTACGCCTAGGACGCCGCCGCCGATGGCCCCGCTGGCCTCGAACAACTCGTGGCTCAGGTCGAACTGCCCGGCCATGAAGAGCGAGTCCAGCCCCCGCATATACAGGAACACCGCCGTCGGCTTGTCCTCCGCATTGGCGGCGGCTGCCTTGACCGCGGCAATCTCCGCCTCCAGCCCAGCGGCGACCTCCTCTCCGTCGTCGGAAACGCCCAGCGCTTGCGCCACGTTTCGGATTTTGCTGGCCGCCCCGGCCAAGCTGACCGCAGGCTCGACAATCACCACCGGCACGCCGGTGGAGCGAACCTGCTCGATAACCTCCGGCGGCCGGCTAATGTATTGCCAATGACTACTGACGGCTCCATCGACAGGGTGCCCTCAGCGCTCAGACTCCGCTGGTAGCCGATCTTGGGCAGCGCCAGGGCCTCGACGGGGTAGGTCGCGCTGACGCTGATATCGACCACCTCCGTAATGTCACCCTTCAGCACCACGATGCGGCTGATGTCTTCTACCACCACCTCGTTTCCGGTGGCATCCACAATCGACGCGGGCAGAACCGGCCCCTGCTCAACAGGCTCCGGGGTAGGTGTTGATGTGGGTTCGGGCGTTGCCGTAGGCCGGTGCCTAGGCGTGGGGGGCAACGGCAGTGAGGGCAGCCCCCGGTGGCTGCGGCATGGCCGTAGCGCTGGCGCCGCAGGCTACCAATACCGCAATGACGGCCAGAGCCGCCGACAGTGTTAGCATTCTGCCTATTCTGATGGAATTATGTGCCATGTTACCCTCTCCTTAACCGTGAATTGAACAGCAGAATAATTTATAGCAACTAAAATAATCTATGTTAAGCAAGTTGATAAAAAAGTATACACGATGTTTATCATGTGCCAAGACAGATTTTTTCGGAGCAGGTGTATGCCTGTGGAAATCAGTGGAGGGCGAATAAAGATGCCCGAGGTACGGCAAGGCCGTTGTGCTGCGTCGTCTGGCGGGGTATTATGATAGTGAAGGATTCCCCGGTCATCTGGCCGGGGATTGCTAACGAAAAACGCCTGCTGCACAGGAGCCTAGGGGATGGTCGAGGGAAGGTCTGCGCTGGTGACCGGAGGGGCCGGATTCATCGGCTCTCACATGGTGGACCGGCTGCTGGAAGAGGGCTTCCGGGTGGTAATCATTGACGACCTCTCTTCGGGCAAGCTGAAGAACGTCAATCACCATGCGACCTTCCACCACATGAGCATCACTCAGCCCGCGCTGCGGGAGGTATTCAACCGGGAAAAGCCTGACCTGGTCTTTCACATGGCGGCCCAGTCCAGCGTCTCCCGCTCCACCAGGGAACCCATCCTCGACAGCGAAATCAACGTCATGGGAACCCTGCGCCTGCTGGATGCAGCTCGCCGGACGGGTGTGGAGAAGATAGTTTATTCCTGCACCGGCGGCGCCCTCTATGGAGATCCCATATCGGTGCCTTGTTCCGACGATGCTCCGGTTGCCCCCATTTCTCCCTACGGGATGTCCAAATACATAGCCGAGCAGTACCTGGAGTTCTACCGGCGACAGTATTTGCTCAACTACACCTCGCTCCGCTACGGCAATGTCTACGGCCCCCGGCAGGACCCGGATGGTGAGGCGGGGGTCGTCGCCATCTTCATCTCGGCCATGCTCAAGGGCAGCCGCCCGGTCATCTTCGGCGACGGGGGGCAGGAACGCGACTTTATTGCCGTGGACGATGTTGTCGAGGCCAATATGGCTGCCATTGACCGGGGCAACGGCAAGGCAATGAACATCGCCACCGGCGAGCTTACCAGCATCAACCGCATCTTCGAGTTGCTCAAGGAAATCACCGGCTTCCGCTGGAACCCCGGCCACTCCCCGGCCCGTGCGGGCGACGTTTACCGCATCAGCCTCGACTGCTCCCTGGCGGCCCAGGAACTCGGCTGGACTCCTCGCACTGGCCTAGTAGAGGGTCTGACCCGCACTGTCGAGTACATGAACGGCAACATCCCGGCAGGGGTCCGTTAGCGCTGCTGGACATATAATCGCTTAAATTTTGTTGAGGAAGGCAACCAAGTATGGCGACACCCGCGACAGATTACGACACCATTATCCTCGGGGCCGGCGCTGCGGGCCTTGCCGCCGGTCTCTACACCACCCGGGCCATGCTCAAGACCCTGATAATCGAACAGCTAGGCCCCGGTGGTCAACTGCTCATAACCGACGAAATCGAGAACTACCCCGGCTTCCCCGAGGGCGTCAAGGGCCAGGAACTGGCCATGTGGATGGAGCAGCAGACCACCCGCTTCGGCGCCGAGATTGACTACTCCGAGGTCCAGGGCATAGAGCAGGCCGACGAGCCGGTCAAGACCGTCCACACCGACGACGCCACCTACACCGCCAAGAGCCTCATCATTGCCACCGGCGGCTCCCACAACAAGCTGGGCGTCCCCGGCGAGGACGAATTCTCCGGTCGCGGCGTCTCCTACTGCGCCGTCTGCGACGGCAACTTCTTCCGCGGTCAGGACGTGGTCGTGGTCGGCGGCGGCGACGCGGCCATGGACGAAGGACACTACCTCACCGGCATCGTCAACTCTGTCACCTACATCCACCGCCGCGACGAGTTGCGCGCCGCCAGGATATTGCAGGAACGCGCCTTCAACAACGAGAAGGTCAAGTTCCTCTGGAGCCACGTCGTCGAGGAATTTGTCGGAAACGAAGCCCTGGAAGCGGCCCGTGTCAAGAACCTCAAGACCGAGGAAATCTACGACTACAACACTGCCGCCGCCTTCATCTACGTCGGCTTCCACCCCAACACCGAGTACCTCAAGGGCCTGCTGGAAATGGACGCCCTCGGCCACGTCTACACCGATATCCACATGAGAACCGGCATCCCCGGCATCTACGCCTGCGGCGACGCCCGCGCCGACTCCACCCGACAGCTAGGCGCAGCCGTCGGCGACGGCATCACCGCCGCCCTCGCCGCCTACCACGACATGCAGGAGTAGCGGACAGAATTCCAATGCAGGTGGCTTGCCATCTTACCATCCGTCATTCCCGCGAAAGCGGGAATCCAAACCCCCGCAACCTGTCATTTGGACCGCCTGAAACGGAACATTGCCAACGTAGGGGCAACCATAAGAGTTGCCCCTTCTTATTGTTGAAACCCGGTGGGTGTCCCTGTCGGCTGACCCTTGCCTATTATTTCCTGCTCCCTACCCGAACAACTCCCGCGCCAGCATCATCGAGCCGCCCGCCACCACCAGCGCAATGACTACATAACGAAATGCCCGCTCGTTCAGCCGCCCTGCCAGCAGGTGCGCTATCCCCACCCCCAGCACCAGGCCCGGCGCCAGCATACCCAGGTTGATTAGCATTTCACGGTCATAGAGCCCGGTGAAGGCGTACAGCACCACCGCCATTCCGCTGGAAACGACAAACATCGCCGCCAGCGCCGCCCGTATCGTCTGCGTCGGCCAACGCTGCGCGATGGCGTACACGCCGCCCAGCGGCCCCCCGATGCTGATGGCCGTTACCGCCACGCAGGTGATGAACCCGTAGAACAGCCCCGAGCCGGTGAAAGTGACGATGGGCAATGGGTTTTCCCGCAGGTTCATCAACCCTAATGCCACGATAACCACGCCGATAATGATGCGCAGCAGCCCCGGCTCCGCCACGTTCAGCACGAACACGCCCAGCGGCGCTCCCGCCAGCCCGCCCAGGATTAGTCCCCGGCTCACTCCCAGGTCTATGTGCCGCCACGTCCGCAGCAACACCAGGGAGACGTTGATGACGATCATCGAGTTGACCAGCACGATGGTCGGCTTGGCCCCCAGCAGCAACAGCAGCGCCGGGGAGGCCACCATTCCCAGCCCGAAGCCGACAGTCCCCAGAACAACGCTTCCCAGGGTCACCATCACGATGGCGACCACCAACTCCGCCCCGGTTAGCACGGATGGACTTGACTCGGCGAGCTGAAGACAGTTCCCTCCCCTTCTGGGAGAGGGTTAGAGCCTGCCCTGAGCTCGCCGAAGGGGTGAGGGCGTCCCACATCAGACACGAAACACGCCCGCGGCTGCGGCATGACGCAGCGCGGCGTCCACGCTGACCACCGGAGGCCCATCGCGCCGCACCTCGACTTCCAGCAGGTTGTCCGGGTTCACCGAGAACGACCGCTCCCCATCCAGCGCCACCGTTGAATGCCGCCGCTCCACCGTCACCCGCTCCCCATCCGCCAGCCGCTGCCACGACTCGATCCCCACCACCGGCACCGACCCCGGCGCAATAGGCGCCCGCACGTAAACCTCCGCCAAACCGTCATCCCCGCCGGTTCCCTCGGCGCCCCCGCGCCTTTCCCCATCATTCCCGCCTCCCCCGTCATTCCCATGCACCCCCCCGTCATTCCCGCGAAGGCGGGAATCCAAACCCCCGCCGTCCCCTACTTCACCCTGAGCCTGCCGCACGTCCGCAATCCGGTAGTGCAACCCCCCGCCATCGCTCAGCGACACCGCCTGTAACCGCGCCCCAATGGACGACAGCCCAATGGACGAAGGTTCGGCGCGGGTCAAAAACACCTCGTATATCGTGTTCATATCCCAGATAGCCCGGGTCGCCACAAACCGCTCCTTCGACAGCGCCACGTCCACCAGCGCGATGTCCCGGTCTTCCCCGTCCACCATGACGGCCAGGGTCTTGCTCCGCACCGCCGCCTCTTCCACCGGCACCGCGCCCGAGGCCACCAGCCCGGCGGCCATCCCTGCCGTCGTGCCTTCCACCATCACGGGAAAGACATTGTTCGTCCCCGTCGAGATTGCCACCATCGGAATATCCCGCGCCCCCTTGGCCACCGCCCGGTTGGTGCCGTCGCCCCCCAGCGTTATGACGCAGTCCACGCCCTGCTCCGACATGGCGGCGGCGGCCCGCACGGTGTCGCCCTCGTTGAACAGTGCGGTCATCTGCAGCAGGTCCACCTCCACCGACAGGTGGGGGTCATCGGCGGCCCGCCGCACCAGGTGCGAGCTGTCGGGCATAGCCAGCACCCGCTCAATGCCCACCGATTGCAGGCCCAGCAGCGCCCGCCGGACGATATTCACCTTCTCCCAGTCCGGCACCACCCGTCCTTGGGCCACCAGCCGCCGGATGTCCTTGCTCGCCGCCGGGTTGGCGATAATCCCTACTAACGCCAAGCGCTGCCTCCTGCCGTTGTTCCCTCTCCCTCTGGGAGAGGGTTGGGGTGAGGGCGTCTCCCCTGTCCCAAGCTGCATCCCCCCGCCACGATTGCCCATTGTCAATGACGCCGCCGCCTTTTTCAATGGCCCGGCAGCGGGCTATACTGGATGGCAGGTCTTTCGTCTGAACTGTGATTCATGGGATTAGGTGATTACCTTGATTTAGACGTGCCCAATCAAGGTAATCAAAACAATCAGACGAATCACAGTTCAGACATTTGCGTCGAGAATAGAAATGCGGCCGGAAGAATTTATCGCCAAGTGGCGCAACGTCCAGTTCGGAGAGAAGCAGGCATCCCAGGAGATGTTTCTGGACATCTGCGCTCTGGTGGAACACCCCACGCCCGGCGCCGTCGGCAACCCGGACGTGTTCACCTTCGAGAAGTGGGTTCCCGGCGGGTTCGCCGACGCCTATTACGAAGAGCATTTCGGCTGGGAGTTCAAGGGCAGCGACGCCGACCTTGACGCCGCCCTGAACCAGTTGCTCCGCTACCAGCTCCACCTCAAGACCCCTCCGTTGCTCATCGTCTCCTCCTTTCGCACCATCCGCATCCAGACCAACTTCCCCGGCATGGAGACCGTGCGCCACGAAATCCCGGCGTCCGCTCTTGACCGGAAGGAAAACCTCGACAAGCTCCGCTGGGCCTTCCACGCCCCCAACGAGTTCCGTCCCGACCGCACCCTTGACGCCGCCACCAGGGAAACCGCCGACCTCTTCTATGCCATCGTGCAGGATATGGAGCAGCAGGCCACCGACCCGGAGCTGTTGGCCCGCTACCTCAACCAGATTATGTTCTGCCTCTACGCCGAGGACGCCGGACTTTTGCCCGACGGCCTGTTCACCCGAATCGTTCGCCAGTACAACCGCGACCCTTCCACCTTCGATCAGGCCATCAGGAACCTGTTCGAGCAGATGGCCCAGGGCGGGCTTTTCGGGGCAGACAGGATCAGCTACTTCAACGGTGACCTGTTCAACGAGGTCGAAACGGTCGAATTCACCGGCGCGGCCCTGTTCCGCCTCTACGAAGCTGCCCAGAAGGACTGGCGCAACATCGAGCCGTCCATCTTCGGCACCCTGTTCGAGCGGGCGCTGGACGCCTCCAAGCGTTCCCAGCTCGGCGCTCACTACACCGGCGCATCCGACATCGAGCTGGTGGTCGAGCCAGTGGTCATTGAGCCGCTGCGCCGTGAGTGGGAAGACGCCCAGCAGGAAGTGGGCCGCTTGCTGTCCGGTGGCGAAGATGAGGCGGCCCGCGACAGGCTCCAAGCCTTTCAGCAGCGGCTGGCCTCGGTCACCGTCCTCGACCCCGCCTGCGGCAGCGGCAACTTCCTCTACATCGCTCTCCGCTCCCTGCTGGACCTGGAGAAGCGGGTCATAGACTTCAACGATGCCCTGATCCCTGAGCTTGCCGAAGGGTCGAGGGGCTGGGAAGAAATGTACCCCCAGGTCAGGCCCAACCAGATGCTGGGGCTGGAAATCAACCCCTACGCCGCCGAACTGGCCCGCACTGCCCTCTGGATTGGCTACATCCAGTGGCACCAGGCCAACGGCATCCACTACCGCCAGTCCCCCATCCTCACACCCATGGACACCATCCGCCAGACTGACGCCATCCTGTTCGGTGGCGACGCCGAAAATCCCCGGGAAACGGAGTGGCCCACCGCCGAGTTCATCATCGGCAACCCGCCGTTCCTGGGCGGCAAGCTGCTGCGCTCTCAGTTGGGCGACGAATACGTTGACGCCCTGTTTCAGTCCTATCGCGGGCGCGTTCCAGCCGAGGCGGATATTGTCTGCTACTGGTTCGAGAATGCCCGCGCCATGCTGGAAAAGGGGAAGGCAAAGCGGGCCGGCTTGCTGGCGACGCAGGGAATCCGGGGCGGCGCCAACCGCCGGGTGTTGCAGCGCATCAAGGAATCCGGCGACATATTCTTGGCGTGGTCGGATCACCCCTGGGTTCTGGACGGCGCGGCGGTTCGCATTTCCATCGTGGGTTTCGATGACGGGTCAGAGTCGAACCGGGAACTGGACGGCGCAGCGGTTGAGTCAATCAACGCCGATTTGACTATGGGCTCTGACCTTACTGCGGCACAGCGGCTTACAGACAATCTCGGCGTCGCCTTTATGGGGGATACTAAGGGCGGGCCTTTCGACATCCCGCAATCCGTCGCTGTGGAAATGCTGGGACAGCCAAACCCCGATGGCAGGAATAACAGCGATGCTGTCCGGCCTAGAACTAACGGCAAAGACATTACGTCACGCCCAAGTGATACATGGATCATTGACTTTGGCGTTGACCTGTCTATGGAAGAGGCAGCGTTATATGAGGCTCCCTTCGAGTATGTTAACACTCACGTAAGACCAAGTAGGGAAAAGTCAAGGTCGAAAATATCCAATTGGTGGATACATGAGCGACCTAGGCCAGAAATGCGTCAAGCTCTTCAAGGACGTGACCGGTATATCGCCACTCCGACAACTGCCAAATACCGATTGTTTGCTTGGCTGTCGAAAGAAGTCTCACCGGATCACTCGTTAATCGTTGTGGCCCGCGACGATGATTACACCTTCGGCGTACTGCACTCCCGGTTCCATGAGGTTTGGGCGTTGGCGATGGGGACACAACTGGAAAGCCGCCCGCGCTACACCCCCACCACCTGCTTCGAGACCTTCCCCTTCCCGGAACCCAACGACGCCCAGCGCGACGCCATCGCCGAAGCCGCCGCCCGCCTCAACGAGCTGCGCGAGGGCTGGCTGAACCCGACGGACGCCAACGGCAACCCGGCCCTGCCCTCCAAAGACCTGGCCCGCCGCACCCTCACCAGCCTCTACAACCAGCGCCCGGCCTGGCTGGCCAACGCCCACGCTGCCCTCGACGCCGCCGTAGCCGCCGCCTACGCCTGGCCCGCCAACCTGCCGGATGCCGAGATACTGGAGCGCCTGCTGGCGCTGAATCTGCAACGGAGCGGATAGACTATGCAACCGATGACGCAGAAAACCGAAGAGCTGGAAGCAACTTTTAACGAATTGGTCAAGATTTGGTACAAGGAATCCGGCTATTGGTCTTTCAGTAGCCAGCGAGCCTGGCACACTGCCTACATGAAGATCATCAACTTGGGAAAGCCGGTTCTGCCGTTGATTTTCCGCGAGCTGGAAACCAGCGGCAACTCTGACTGGCATCACGCCCTGGAAGTCATCACCGGCGCGAATCCGGTCACCGAAGATATATGGGGCAAATGCGGCGCAGCGAAAAAGGCCTGGCTGGACTGGGCCCGGAAAGAAGGTTATCGGTGGTAGCAATATGTCGCGGGAACTGGAAGAGTTTTCCCCAATCTGGCCGGTTCCGGCTACGAGATAACCCGCGTAGCGTCCAGAGAATACAACTGCATAGCCTGGGTTTGGGAATATCATCCCAGCCTTGGGACTGCTATGACCCTGATGGTTACTGGCCGCCGTCCATTCCCCGTAATGATTTGATCGGAACGGTGATGCGGTTGTTCGCCGGGCAGGGCTTTTCACTTTGTGATAACGACGCGCCGGAGCCTGGTTACGAAAAAATCGCCCTCTACGCCTTCGTAGGCAGGTTGTACCCACGCCGCCAGGCAACTCAATGACGGCCGCTGGACCAGCAAGCTGGGAATCCGGGAGGTCATAACCCACCCGTCGCCAGCGAACTTGACCGGGGGATTTTTCGGCAACATCCACTGCATCATGCGCCGCCCGTACTGACCCCCGCACTCCATCCGTCATTCCCGCGAAAGCCGAAGACCCTCAGCGCGGTCGGAGCGGAAACTCCCATTCCACCATTCTCCCTTTGCGTCTTTGCGCCTTTGCGTCAAACCCTCCTGGCCATAGTGACACTTGCCCCTTGCCAACCCCTGTAACGCCTCCCTAACCTAGTAACTGCCATCACCCGAAACGCCAACCCAACCATGCAGTCGCCCCTCCCCATCCGTCATTCCCGCGCCCCACCGTCATTCCCGCGAAAGCGGGAATCCAAACCCCCGGATGGAGCCTGCCCCCGTGAAGACGGGGGCCTGTTGATTGCATCACCCAATTCGGAACGCTGCCGGTTGCCCCGTGTGGTTGCCTTGGTTTCAACGGCCAACCCACCCAACAAAAAAATCATGGAAATCCCCTAATCACATAAATAACAGCCTGCCCCGTACTTGATACGGGGTCACCCCCGCGAAGCCTGTCCCCGTGAAAACGGGGAGCGGGGGCACAGTTCAGACAATGACCGGAAATGACCGGAAATGAGAGGAAAAATAAAATGTTCACCCTGTCCCTCCCAAGAATCTCCCTGGCCTCCGCCCGCCGACAGGTAGACGCCCTCCAGCGCAAGCTGGCGCGCGTCCTAGCCGCATCCCGCCTCAAGGCCGCCGTCAGCCGGATAGTCCGGCTCTGGGAAATCGCCGTCGAAAAGAAAAAGCCCGTCCCGGACCCCATGGACTGCGTCCACATCGTCGCCGGAGCCGGATTCCGCCCCCAGTCCTGGAACCCCCTCCACGGCTACATAGACCACTGCCGGCGATTCCGCGTCTCCCCCGGCGCCAGCGAAATCATAGGCAAGCTCCGCCCGCCCCGAAAGCTGGTCTCCCTGCTCAACGTCCTGCCCGAACCCGCTCCCGCTGGCTGACCCCCAATCCCTTTGCGTCCCTTAAATACCCCCACAACCCCCGTCCCATAGGGTGGCGAACCCCCTTCGACCACCACAGGGAACCGGCGGTTGCGCGTTTGCCCGGCGGGTGCCATTATCACCCGCAGGAATCCCTGCTACACGCAACGCCAATCCCGCAAAGGAGTAGACATGAGCAGCGAGCTTGCATATATGCCCGCCACGGAACTCAGCCGGGCCATACGCTCAAGGCAGGTATCGTCGGTGGAGGTCACCGAACTGTTCTATCAGCGCATCGAAAGGCTGGACCCCCGGCTGAACGCCTATCTCGCCCTCTGCCCGGAGCAGGCGCTGGCCGACGCCCGCGCCGCCGATGACGCCGTGGCCCGCGGCTGGGCCTTGGGGCCGCTGCACGGCATCCCCATCTCCATCAAGGACCTGGAGATGACCAAGGGCATCCCCACCACCCTCGGCTCGGCCATATTCCGCGACCGCACCCCGGAAATAGACTCGGTGGTCGTCGAGCGGGTCAAGGCCGCCGGAGCCGTCGTGCTGGGCAAGACCAACACGCCGGAGTTCGGGCAGTCGGGCACCACCGAGAACCGGGTCGGCGACCCCTGCCGCAACCCCTGGAACACCGGGCGCACCCCCGGCGGCTCCAGCGGCGGCGCGGGCGCGGCGCTGGCCGCCGGGCTATGCACCATCGCCACCGGCAGCGACGGCGGCGGCTCCATACGCATCCCGGCCGCTTTCAGCGGTGTCTTCGGCATCAAGCCGACGCAGCATCGCGTCCCCCGCTACGGCGGCTACGGACGGCCTGCGGCCAACCACTTCTCCCAGTCCGGCCCCATGAGCCGCACCGTGGCCGACACCGCCCTCCTGCTCCAGGTGCTGGCCGGCCCCGACAGCCGCGACCCCAACTCCATCAAGGAGGCTCCGCCCGACTTCAGCGCCAACCTGGGCCGTGGCGTCGAGGGAATGCGCATCGCCTGGACCCCCGACTACGGTTACGCCGCCGTTGACCCCGAGGTCGCCGAGATTACCGCCCGCGCCGCCCGCGTCTTCGAGGAGCTGGGCGCAACCGTGGAGGATGCCCCCCTCAATCTGGAAGACCCCTTCGACGCCTTCTTCGACGTCTTCGCCACCGCCACCTACACCTCCTACGCTCACCTGCTGGAAGAGCACCGCGACGACTTCTCCGAGCCGGGCCTGTACTCTCTCGAGCACGGCGCCCGCGTAGACGGCGCCACCCTCTCCCGCGCCCTCCAGCGAGTGGACGTGCTGGGAAGGCAGATGGAGGACTTCTTCGACACCTACGACCTTCTGCTGTCTCCCACCATGCCGACCCCAGCCTTCGAGATAGGCAGGAAACCCTCGGTCATAGGCGGCCGGGAAGTAGACCCCATGTGGGGATTCATCCCCTTCACCTTCCCCATCAACATGACCGGCCAGACCGCCTCCAGCGTACCCTGCGGCTTCTCGGCCGACGGCCTGCCCATCGGCCTGCACATCATCGGCCCGCGCCGCGCCGAAGCCCGCGTCCTCCAGGCCTCCGCCGCCTTCGAGCGAGCCCGCCCCTGGGCCGACAAGCGCCCTGCGGGGTTTGAGTAGTTAGGTGAAGGTGAAACTGGCAAAAGCAACCAACAAAATCCCCTCCCCCTTGAGGGGGAGGGTTAGGGTGGGGGTGAAACCCCGGCATCAAACAACCCGCCTATGCCAACACCCCTCTACCCCCCGGCCAGCTTCTCCCGCAAACGCGGCAGCACTTCGTCCGCAACTCTCCGGCACTCCTCCACGTGAGGAAAGCCGGAGAGAATGAACTCCTGGAACCCCAGTTGCGCGTAGTCGTACAGCGTATCAGCAACCTGCCGCGGCGTGCCAACTATGGCGGTCCCGCAGTTGACCCGCACCTCCGATAGCCCGTTCCACAGGTGACGGCCAACCCGGTGGTCGGGAGCCTCGCGGGCCTGGGCCTGCTGCCCCACCATCTGCGTCCCGGCGATAGCCGCCTGCCGCTGCGCCTTCACCGCCGGGTCGGCGTGGGCGATGAGCTCGTTGGCGGCGTCCCAAGCTTCGGCTTCGGTCTTGCGGACTACCAGGTGGGTACGCAGGCCCAGCTCCGGCGTCCGGCCGGCCTTGTCGAACTCGGCGGCCACGTCTACGTTGCGCCGGGCGGTGTCCTCCAGCGGCTCAATCCAGGACAGATGTACGTCGGCCTGCCGCCCCGACAACCCCAACGCCCGCGGCGACGCTCCGCCTAGGTAGAAGCGCGGGCCGCCTCCTGAGCTTGTCGAAGGGCCGGGTTGCGGCGCGCAGTAGGCGTCCCGCAGACGGTAGTAGTCGCCGTCGAAGTCCACCGGGCCCGGCTCCGTCCACAGCTTGCGGCAGGCGGCGATGAACTCCTCGGCCCGCTCGTACCGGCTCTCGTGGGTGCTCTCCTCGCCCACCCGCTCGAAGTCGTTCTGGATCCCGCCCGGCACGATGTTGATGTCCACGCGCCCCTTGGAAATGTGGTGCAAGGCGGCGGCCATCTGCGCGAACAGCCCCAGCGCGATGAAGCCGGGCCGCACGGCGATGAGGAACCGGATGCGGCTGGTCACCGCCGCCAAGGCCGTGGCGGTGGTCCAGGTCTCGGCCAGCGGGGCGTCCTCGGCGAACAGCCCGTTGGCGAACCGCGTGGGGATGAGCAGCGAGTAGTAGCCGCACTCCTCCGCCGTCTCCACCACCCGGCGCAGGTACTCGAAGTCCGGCGGCCGCTCCGCCCGCATCGTTCCCGCGCGGCTGCCGTCGCCGTCGATGGGGATGAACCAACTGAAGCGTACTCCGTCCGCCTCGTTAACCATTGTTAGTCCCATCCTGTCGGAGCAGATTCCCTCTCCCTCTGGGAGAGGGTTAGGGTGAGGGCGTAATGCCGCCTACCGCGCCCGTGCCTCGACCCGATTCGCCGCCTCTTCCCTTTGATACCACATTATCATCACGATGCCGGCGGCGACTATGCTCATCATGTCGCCGGGAACCCAGAGCATCAGCCCGCCCAGTTGCTGGTCGATATGCAGCTCCAGGCCATAGGGCTGGACGACCTCAGTATAGGCTTCGTACAGATGCTTGCCCGGTTCGCTGGAGAAGGTAATCGCTGCACCCAGCAGGGTGTTGGGCAGCACTATCAGCCCCAGGTACAGCACCCGCAGCCCGTAATGCAGCCGGGAGCGGTGGGGTGGCGGGTCTATCACCACCCACCAGAACAGGAACCCCGAGGCGCTCATGGTAAGGTGCATCAGGGCATGCACCTCGTCGTTCCGGAGAGCCAGGTTGAAGGCCCCCGGAAACTGCCACAGGTACAGGCTCCCCAAGAAGAAGAAGATGGTGAATATGGGGTTGGTCAGCAGCCGGTAAAGCTGCCGCACGTAGTGGTTGCGGGCCATGGGACGGATGATGCCCTGCCGCGCCCAGCCGGGCAGACCCCGCAGCATAGGCGTAAGCGGCGCCCCCAGGAGGATGAACATCGGCGCGACCATCCGCAGGATGAAGTGCTGCACTTGGTGGAAGGAAAGCAGATGGTCGGACAGCGGGTCCAGCGGCGACTGGAGGGCGAAGAAAATCAGGAACAGCCCGAACAGGAAGGAAGCCTTCTGCCAGTTGTTCACCGGATGGCTGGGCCGGTCCCAGTTGTTCAGCCCGTTGAGGTAGACGTAGGCCGCAATCAGGACGAGGATGGTTGGCAGGGGATTGGTGTTCCACGCCGTCCACGGCTCCTGCCCGGCGTCAATGCCACCGTGGGCCAGCGCCGCCGGGGCAATCCACAACGCCGCCAACAGGCCGGCGGCCACGGCAAGCGCCATAAGCAGCCAGCGGCGGCCCATTGTCGGAAATGTCGTCGCGGCCTTCACGGGGAATCGGCCTGCGCCGCCGCCTGCTTGCGGCGATAGTTGCGGCGCGCGCTCCACCATACGTAGGCGATGCCCAGCATGATAATCCCGAACATGCCGAAGAACACCCACGAGCCTTGGGTCAGGCGGTTCAGCGAAGGCACTTCCAGGGTGGTCACATCGGCGAGGTCTGCGCCTAAAGATGAAGAAACGTCCACCTTGATGTGCCACTCCCCAGTGGAGTCCAGTTTGAGATGGACGATGTACCGCTCGGGCGAATCTGGCGAGTTTGTGGCGAAGGCCCAGCCCGGATTGCCCTCCTCGGCGCTTTCCGCGAGCATGACCACCTTGGCGTCTGGCACAGGCGCTCCCGTGGCCGGGTCGGTGACAAAGACCGCGAACTGGGCAGAGCCTACGGCGAGGTTGTAGTTGACCGGCGAGACCCGGATTTCGTGCGCTCCGGTGTAGCGCACTTCCTCTTTCGTGGAGTCCTGCGCCGCGGCCGTCGCGGGCAACAGGGATAGAATCGCCAACGCCAGCAGCGCGGCCAAGGCCGCAAGGGCAGCCCGGCGCGGAGATAGCCGCAGGGAGATTATGGGAGTCATTTCGCGCTCGCGTCCGCCGTGTGCGCAGAGGATGGGTTGTGGGCGCAACGCCTGATTCCAGTATAACGCGCCGTGTCGGATTCCGCACGGCGCGTTTCTATATCTGGTCAACCGGGGCAGGCCGGGCCGGGTTATCCGGGCGAGCGGGACAGGGCCTCCAGGTGCCCGACGTGGTGGTTCTCGGTGCATTCGCCTGCCGAATGGCACAACTGAAAAGTCACGTGATGGAGTCTGTATCTCTCCGAAGCTATCTGGCGCAGTCGGCGCTGCATTTCGTCCTCAGATCCCCGGTAGGCCGGATCCACGAGGATGTGGGCCGTCATCAGGTCGAAGTTGGATGTAACGGTAAAGACGTGGACATCGTGAATCAGGGTCACACCCGGCACGTCCTCGATTTCGGCGCAAAGGGCGTAGAGGTCTATGTGCTCCGGCACCCCGCCCAGCAGGACGTTGAGCGACCGCAGCACCAACCGCCACGAACTGACCACTATCAGCAGGGCGATGCCTACCGACAAAATGGGGTCGATGAGGAACCAGTCCGTGAGCAGCACTATGATGCCTGAAACCACAACGCCGACGGAGCCCATCAGGTCGGCCATCACGTGCTTGAAGGCGCCGTCCACGTTCAGGCTGTGCTTGGAACCGGCGTGCAGCACGAAGGCGGCAACGATATTGACGAGCAGACCAATGCCGCCAACGATGAGCATCAGCCCGCCGTCTATATGAATCTCATGGTGATTTACAAAGCGCTCGATTGCTTCCCAGACTATCCACCCGGCAATCACCCATAAGCTGAGGGCGTTGAAGGCGGCTGCCAGCACTTCGGTCCGCTGGTAGCCGAAGGTGCGCTCGATGGACTCGGGCCGCCCGGCAATCCACACCGCCACCAGAGCGAGGGCGATGGAAGCAGCGTCGGTCAACATGTGACCGGCGTCTGCCAGCAAAGCCAGGCTGCCGGACAAGATGCCCCCGATGACCTCGGCAACCATGAAACCGGCAATCAGGACGAAGGCGATAATCAGGCTGCGTCTGCTGGCCTCCCGCAGTTCGGCGGCGTGATCGTGGGCGTGACCGTGATGATCATGCCCCGAATGGTCATCGTGGTCGTCATGCCCACCGTGGTCGTGTCCGGCGTGAGCGTCGTGGTCATGGCCGGCGTGGGCGTCGTGGTCATGTCCCGCGTGGGCCTCGTGGTCGTGTCCGGCGTGAGCGTCGTGGTCATGGCCGGCATGGGCGTCGTGGTCATGGCTGGCGTGGGCGTCGTGGTCGTGCCCGGCGTGAGCGTCGTGGTCGTGCCCGGCGTGAGCGTCGTGGTCATGGCCGGCGTGAGCGTCGTGGTCATGGCCGGCATGGGTGTCATGGTCATGGCCGGCATGGGCGTCGTGGTCATGGCCGGCATGGGCGTCGTGGTCGTGTCCGGCGTGGGCATCGTGGTCGTGTCCGGCGTGGGCATCGTGGTCATGTCCCGCGTGGGCGTCGTGGTCGTGTCCGGCGTGTTCGTCATGGTCATGGCCGGCATGGGCGTCGTGGTCATGGCCGGCATGGGCGTCGTGGTCATGGCCTTCATGCTCGCCGTCATGTTGATGGGCAGATGTCATGTGGGCGCATCCTCAATTGAGCGATATGCTACGGCCTTTTGCTATCGCGGAGTTTCTCTATCACCCATCGAACCGGGACCTGGCTTCCAGATGGCTGAGGTGATGGTCTTCGAGGCATTCGGACGCCGATTCCTCGAATTGAAGCGTCAGATGCCGGACGCCGTGCTTTTCGTAAACAAGCCGGCGTATGTTCGATAAAAGCTCTTCGGTGTTCCCATTGTACCCCGGCTCCAGGATTACATGAGCGGTAAAGGCGTCGTAGTCATCCGAAATGCTCCAGGCATGAACGTCATGAATCAGCGTGACGCCCGGCTGGTCCTCGATGTCGGCGCAGAGCTGGTACAGGTCTACATGCTCTGGCGTTCCTTCCAGCAGGGTATGGAACACTCGCAGAATCAGCCGCCACGAACTGGCGGCGGTCAATGCCGCGACACCGATGGAGACTATCGGGTCAACGACCACCCAGCCGTTGACCAGCACCAGCACGGCGGCAGCCACTACGCCGATGGAGGCCAGCAGGTCCGCCATAAGGTGCTGCAAAGCATCGCTGGCTCTCTCGCTTCGGCGGCCCCCCCACTGGAGAACCAGCGCGGCGAGGACGTTGACGCCCAGCCCGATGGCCCCAATCACCAGCATCAGCCCGCTCTGAATTTCCGGTTCGGACTGATCGCGAAGGCGGTTGATGGACTCGAAGAGCACCCAGGCGGCCACCAGCCACAGGGCCAGGGCGCTGAGCATGGCGCCCATTACCTCGGCCCGGTGGTATCCGAAAGTGCGCTCGATGGTCGCCGGACGGCTTTCGGCCCACGAAGCAAACAACGCAATGCCAATAGCCGATGCGGTGGCCAGCATATGCCCGGCGTCGGCCAGCAGGACCAGGCTACCGGACAGCAGCCCGCCGATGATTTCGGCAATCATTATGCCGAGAACCAGGACCAGTGCAACAATCAGGCTGCGGCGGCCTGCGATGCCGCTTCCCCGACTGCTGCCAGTGTCCTGCCGTTGCAGACCCGTCGCCATTGCAGTTCTCCGGTTGAGGCGTGAGATTGAGCTCCGGAGCCGTCCGCTACTACAACTGAGCCGACGGCAAGATTTCACCCCCACCCCTTCGGCAAGCTCAGGGCAGGCTCTAACCCTTCCCCTCAAGGGGGAGGGAATTTGACCTCAGCCCTACAACTGGAAGGTCTTTTTCCAGATTCCCGGAGAACCGGGGGCATGGGTCATCGCGTCCCGCATCCGCTGGTTATCTGGGTGGATGTCGCGCTGTTTCAGCCACTCGGCGGTCTGCGAGACGTTCTCGTTCTCGAACTCGTACACGACGGCATAGGAGGGCGCGCCCCGGACGGCCTTCCAGCGGCGGCCCCGGATGCAGCCGGGGACCTTCTCGTAGTTGGGAACGTAGACGCCGGAATACCACTCGTTCCAGGCCGCATCCTGGTCGGCGGGAATATCCATCCGCCCGATTTGCAGCGCGGGAGCCATGTCGCCGTTGGCGATGCCATCGTTGAGCTGAGCCGGGTAAATCATCTCGTAGACGTTGTTCATAAAGTTGGTGCCGATGATGCTGGGACTGACCCGGCTGCCCCATTCCGTGCGGGGACGGCTGGTAAAGGCCTCGGTCTCCACTACAGCCGGGCTTTCCAGCTCGTAGACCGCCATGTGCTTGGGGCCGCTGCTGGTGGCCTCGTAGCGGGCGGCGCTCAACACGCCCGGCACGGATAGCAACTCGGCCAGATGCTCCTCGTTGTACCAGCGGTTGAAGTCGTCTTCCATCTCCGCAGGAATGTCGGCCCATACAATCATCAGTCCGGTACCTTTCTTTGCCATTCCTACCTCCAATGCACTGTATGCAGTGAATAAGTTGTGAGAATGATAACCGCGAAACAGAATCAGCGCGATAATCAGGCTGCCGCAGCCTGCGATGCCACTTCCCCGTCTGCTGCCCGTGTCCCGCCGTTGCAGACCCGTCGTCGGTAGCGTTCCAATTTAGGTGGTATAACCGCCGACAACCCGTCATTCCCGGCAGCCGCGGGAATCCAAACCCCCTTCGCTATTCTGGTTCTCCGTCAGGGTGTGGGATGGTAAGCTGGGCTCTACAATCTGGAATGCCTTCTTCCAAATGCCGGGAGAGCCGGGGGCGTGGGTCATAATGTCCCGCATCCGCTGGTTGTCGGGGTGAATCTCCCGCTGCTTGAGCCACTCCTCGGTTTGCGACACCTTTTCATTCTCGAATTCATAGACCGTTGCGTATGCCGGACTACCCCTTACGGCTCTCACCCGGCGGCCCCGGATGCACCCTGGAACCTTTTCGTAATTCGGCACGTAGACGCCCGAATACCACTCGTTCCATTCCGCGTCGTTCTCCGCAGGCACGTCCATCCGGCCGATTTGCAGGGCGGGCGCCATGTCGCTGTTGGCGATTTCGTCGGTGAGGTGGGCCGGGTGAATCATCTCGTAGACGTTACTTATGTAGACGGTGCCGATGACGCTGGGGGCTATCCGTTTGCCCCACTCGGTACGCGGCCGGCTGGTCCATGCCTCGGACTCGACGACCGCAGGACTCTCCAATTCATAGACCACCAGGTGCTTGGGGCCGCTGCTGGTGGCCTCATAGCGGGCCGCGTTGAGCACCCCGGGAACCGCCATCAGCTCGGCTAGGTGCTCCTCGTCGTACCAGCGCCGAAGTTCATCTTCCAATTCCGGCGGAATTTCCGCCCACATAATCAAAAGCCCCGTGCCTTTCTTCGGCATAACAGCCCCTCCTTCACGGCTGCGCCTATGATAACCGCGCCGCCGTGAATTTGCATTAACCAACCGCTCATATACAGGATTTCACTCTCACCCTCAAGGGAGAGGGAATTTCCTTCTACCAGATAACCTGCGCCTGCTCAAGTTCCCGCACTTCATCCTCCGGCAGTCCGAGGATGCCGGAAAACACGTCTGGGTTGTGCTGGCCGAGAGTTGGAGTCCATTGGTCTATGCGGGCCGGAGTCTCCGAGAAGCGCCAGGGCGGGGTCGCCGCCCGCTGCCGCTCCCCGGTATTGTCGTTGCGGACTAGGGGAAAGGCGTTGCGGGCCAGCAGGTGGGCGTCGCGCATCATCGCGTCCGGGGCCAGGGAGGGGTAGGCCGCCACGCCGCGGGCTTGCAGTTTTTGCGTGACTTCCTCTGCGGTGTGACAGCGAGTCCATTCCTGGATATGAGCGTCCAGCTCATCGTGCCTTCGCCAGCGGCGAAAGGCGTCGCCGTATTCATCGCCGATCGCCCAAGCTGGGCTGCCGACAGCTTTGACGAACCCCTGCCATTCCGCCTCCGACGCCACTGAAATGCTAACCCATTCGTCCTCGCCCCGGCAGCGGTAGACCCCCTGCGGCGCGGCGGAATCGTCCCGGTTGCCCTGCCGGTGCCGCTCCCGCGAGTTCATTGCGACATCTAGCAGCTCTGGCCCAATAAAGGCCGTTGCCAAGTCCCGCACGGAAACATCCACGTGCTGCCCCAAGCCGGTGCGCTGGCGGGCAGAGAGTGCGGCGACAGCGGCAAAGGCTGCCAGCATTCCGCCGGTGTGGTCCATGGCGTGGCGCAGCTCCACAGGGGGACCGTCGGCGTAGCCGGTCAGGTGGCCCAGCCCGCCCAGCGCGGAGAACATCGGCGCGTATCCGGCGTAGTTGCTTTCCGGGCCAGTCTGCCCATTGGACGACAGCGATACAAGGATGATGTCTGGGCGAACTTCCTTCATGGCCTCGTAGCCCAGCCCCAGCCGGCTCAATACGCCAGGACGGAAGTTTTCCAACGCCAACTCGGATACGCTGACCAGCTCCAGCGCCAGCTCGACGGCCCGCGGCTCCTTGAGGTTGAGGCACACCGACAGCTTGTTGGCGTTGATTTGCTCGAAGCTGGAGGGCGGCTTGCCATACATCGTATGCGGGCGGCGGGTGATGTCGAGACGGGCGGAGCTTTCAATCTTGATGACCTGCGCTCCCATCTCGGCCAGCATCAGCCCGGCGAAAGGCCCGGCGGCGTGCACCGAGAAGTCGGCCACCCGAATACCGGCCAGCGGCCCTGGACGTTCCGTCCCTGGGTTTTCTTGCGTCGATTCCATTTGAACTACCTCGCCGTGGGCGCTCTTTCTTCTCTGAGGGATGGCCGTCCGTCGCGGACAATTATGGCTGCTAATACCCCCGCCGCCAACCCGCACAGGTGGCCCTCCCAGGAAACGTAGGCGTTGGTAGGGAGAATCCCGGACAGAATCACCCAGCCGAATACGCCGGCGACAACAACCGCCACGAGAATCGATAGGATGCTCCTGTCCAGCAACCCCTTGACCAACAGGTATCCGAACAGGCCAAAGACCAGGCCGCTGGCCCCGACATGGGTTGCCGACCTGCCAATCAGCCACACGCCCAAGCCCCCGAACAGGATGATAACCAGGCAGACCCACGGAAAGCGTTCTCTGCTCCGTATGACCGCTAGGCACCCCAACGCCAAGAGTCCCACCGCGTTGGACTGAACGTGCACGAAGCTGCCGTGCAGGAAGGGACTCAGCGGAATGCCCACCAGCCCGCTGGTGGTGCGCGGAACGAGCCCGTAAGCGTTCAAGGAGTGATCTGCCAGGCCGTTGAGCACTTCCACAACAAGAATTGACCCGATGAACCCGATGAGCAGGTAGAGGCTCGAAGTCACGCGCCACTCCATCCCTTCGGCTTACGTCAAATTGCTTCTGACCGGGCCAGCACGGTCAAGTCTTCCGGCGAGTAGCCCAGCGCCCCGTAAACCTCGGCGTTGTGCTCCCCCAGCAACGGTGCGCGGCGCAGCGTGGGCGGCGTCTCGCTCATGCGGAGGGGCAGGCCAACGTAATCGTACCTGCCCGCCGACGGGTGTTCCACTTCCTGGTAGAAACCTCGCTCCCGCTGCTGCGGACTGTCAAAGACCTCCTTGGGAGTCAGGTAAGGCGCGATTGGCACCCCGCGGGCCTGACCCTCGCGGTAAAGCCAATCCCGGGTATGCCCGGCGCTCCACTGCCGCAGGTTCTCGTTGATGGCCGGGCCGTGGGTGGCTGGATCGCGGAACTTGTCGGCAGAGGCCCATTCCGGCTCCCCCAGCAGGCGAGCCAGCCCTTCCCACTGCCGGGGTTCCAGGGTCAGCAACTCCACGTAGCCGTCGGCGGCTGGCAAGACCCCGCCCATCCTGAAAAACCGCGAGAACCGTGTTTCCACGAAATCCTCGGCTTCC
Organism: Dehalococcoidia bacterium; assembly: GCA_965204865.1. Classification (GTDB taxonomy): domain Bacteria; phylum Chloroflexota; class Dehalococcoidia; order Lucifugimonadales; family UBA3495; genus VXOI01. The sequence goes on from OZ242027.1 coordinate 737,439, forward strand.
AGCCTTTGGATGGGCAGGTAGCCTATGGCCAGTTGGGCTTCCTGCATGGAGCAGTCCACGGCCTGCCCCCGTTCCCCGTTCCACTGCGCTATCACCGCGCCCAGCACTCCCACGGCGGCGGTCAGCCCGCCCTGGTACGACGCCATCATTCCTCCGGCGGCAATGGGCGCACGGTCGGGGAAGGTATCGAGGGCCAGTCCGTTGGGCAGCAGGTTGCCCTCGCCCCCGGCGTGGAACACGTTAACGTCATGGGCGGCATACCCTGCGTTGGGGCCGGTGGAGCCGAAGGGAGTTATTGCAGCGACGATGAGTCGGGGGTTAACCCCGGCCAACTTCTCCTGCTCCAGTCCTCGCGCCGTGGCCACGGATGGCGGCGAGTCGTGGATAATGACCTCGGCCTCGGCGGCCAACTGCCGCAGCATCTCGCGGCCCTGCGGGTCGTCCAAGTCCAGCGTAACCCCGCGCTTGCCAGTGTTCAGGTACAGGAACATCCCGCTTCGTTCCGGGTGGGGCGAGTCGCCGGGGAAAGGGCCGCGACGCCGCGAAGGGTCGCCTGGCTTGGGAGGCTCGATTTTGATTACGTCAGCCCCTAGAGAAGCCAGCAGCTTGCCGCAGTAGGGAACTGCCACCATGCCGCCCATCTCGAGGACGCGCAGGCCGGCGAGGGTAGAGGGCGTATGCGTTGGGTTTGCCGTCGTCATTTCAGCGCGCCGCTTCTAACTGAACCTGCTGATCATATACGGTGGATAGATTTCGTCGTCCGGCACTTCTTCGACTCTTCACTGACCGGGTTGACCCTCAGCCGCATATTTTGCAGCATCTCATATCCCACCAACGGAATAGGGCATGGAGCAACCATTGTGGCGAAACCCCGTCCGCGTATCTCGCCGTCAATCCGGTAAGTGTCAAACTCGGCCACTCCGTTGGCAGTTATGAAACGCCTTCTACCGTTGGGAATTACTTCCAGCCCTAACGCCTCGATTTCCTCCATCGGCAGGCCCATAAGGGCAGAGCCCGTGTCCACGAAGAAGCTGTATTGCCTAGTCTCGGATGGGCCAGTGATTACTCCCTCTACAAATGTTCTGCCCATTGGTTGCAATCCTCTGATGATGTTGTTGCTCAGGCCATCGTATCACCACCCCTCTACTCTGGCAGTATCGGCGGCATCTGCTCGCTGCGGGGCGCCTTGCGCAGGCTCAGGGCGTGGCCGTCGGCGAACCATGGAACGCGCGGGTCGCGGGACGGCAGCATGACCGTGGCCTGGCCCGGCGCTGTTACCTCGCCGCGCTGGTTCTCGGCCCAGATTTCCAGGTCCACCAGCGGCGCTCCGTCATGGATGCGCTTGCCGATGACCCGGCCTTTGCACCACTGAGTATCGCCGTAGACGTTGAAGCGGCGGCACTCGACCCGCAGCCGTTTCAGGAAGGCGTCGTCGCCCATCCAGTTGGTGACCAGCGTCCCCATCCACGACACCCGCTGCGGGCCGTAGTCGTAGGCGCCGGGCACTCCCACCGCCTCGGCCACCGAGTCGCGCAGGTGCCCGATGCCGGTGTATTCCAGTCCGCCGCCCGATTCCGGGTTGCGGAAGAAATGGTCGGGGTGTCGCAGAGCCTCCCGCAGCAGCACGCCGTGGGCGCTGGAGCGTCCGGTGCCCACCAGGAAGGCCGAAACGTCCTGCAACGACAGCGGCCCCCGCACCACCGGCTCCAGTTCGTCGCCGATGTTGGTATCCTCGTAGTAGCGCGTCTGGCTGCCCCGGGCCTTTTCCGCCAGCACCTGCTGGTCTATGGCCTCCAGTTCCTCCGGCGTGTACTCGTGGCGGCGGGGAACGCTGGCGTACTTGCCCCGCTCGCGGGAGGCGCGCCGCTGGTGGCGAGTGCACCAGCCGACCACGCGGGCCACCACCTCATCGCGCTGGTTGGTGTAGGTGGTCTCCACGAACTGTATGACCAGCGTCTCCGAATAGCGGCTCTGGCGTTCCTGCACGTCCAGCACCCGCTCGATGCAGTTGACGGCATCGCCGGGGCGCAGGTTGCGGAAAAACTCCCAGTCGTTGCCCGCGAAGAAGCCGTGGACGCCGGGCAGTCCCCAGCGAGTGCGCCCCGACCAGTGGCGCATATAGGGAGCGCAGGGATGGCCGATGATGGAGCCGTACTTGGAATATGCCGCGTATTCCTGGTCGCGGAAGATGGGGTTGGTGTCGCCGATGCCGTTGACGAAGTTCAGCAGCGCCCCCAAGGAGGCGTCACGGACGAAATTCTCAGTCCGCATCCGTGTGCCAATCATCGCCTTGGCGCGGGCGATGGCTTCGGGCGAAATGCCGCCCTCGACCTCCGGCAATGTCTCCACCACGCGCTCACGCTCGTTCTGGCTGGTCATTGAAACCTCTCCTTATCGTCAACACTGCCTGCGGGCGCCCACGAGGGGCGCCCCTACGCCTGCCTGGATACCCGGCACCCTTACGCCTGGATACCCGGTAGGGGCAACCCTTGTGGTTGCCCTAGATAACTACCAGATTACCTGCTCGTCTTCCAGCCTCGACACTTCGGCCTCGTCCATCCCCAGCAGGACGCAGAAGACCTCGCGGTTGTGTTCCCCCAGCAGCGGCGCATGACGCTGGATGCGAGGGGGAGTCCGGCTGAGCTGCCACATCAGGTTGAAGATGGGCTCGGTTCCCAGCGCCGGGTGTTCAATGTCGGAGTACAGACCCCGTTCCTGGAAGTGGGGGTTGAACAGGCGCCCCTCGGCATCCAAAACAGGGAAGGCTGCCACGCCATGAGCTTGCAGCAGCTCTGTGGCTTCCCACGGCGTCCGCTCCCGCGTCCACTCCGACAGCCGGGCGTCCAGCTCCCGACGGTGGTTCAGGCGAGCATAGCGGCTGGCGAATATCGGTTCTCCGGCCCATGCCGGGTTGCCCATCGCCTCCGCCAGCCCTTGCCACTCCGATTCAATACGCACAGCAATGGATACCCACTCATCGTCGCCCTGGCAAGGGTAGTTGCCGTAGGGGGCCATTACCGGGTCATAGTTGCCCCTCGGCTGGGGAACCCGGCCCGTCAGTTCGTACTCCATCAAGCCTGCGCCCATGGTTGCCACTGTGGCCCGCAGCATCGAAATGTCAATGTACTGCCCCCTCCCGGTGCGCAGCCGCTGGTGCAGCGCGGAGGTGATGGCGAATACGGCGTGGAGCGCCCCGCACAGGTCGGCGTAGGCGTGCTTCAGGCCCAGCGGCCGCCCGCTCTCCCCCTTGGCGGGTTCATAGCCCATGGTGCTGTCTAGCCCGGACAGCGCGCCGATGGACGGGGCGTAGGCTCGCAGGTCGCGCAGCGGCCCGGTCTGGCCGTTGGAGGTGATGGACGCCATAACCAGCCGCGGGTTTTCACGGCTAAGTGTCTCGTAACCCAGCCCTATACGCTCCATTACGCCGGGCGAGAAGTTTTCGATAACTACATCGCATTCCGCGGCCAGCCGTTTCGCCAGTTCCACCGCTTCCGGCTGCGTGGTATTGAGGGTGACGCTGCGCTTGCCCCGGTTCACGTTGTGGAACATGGGGTTCTGTTCCGGGTCCGGCTGGTCACCGATGATGGGACGCCCCAAGCGCATATAGTCCATGCGCTGGCGCGTTTCCACCTTGATTACCTCAGCTCCCATGTCGGACAGAATCATGCCCGGCACCGCCCCGGCCAGCACCCAGCCGAAGTCCAGAACGCGGTAGCCGTTGAGAGGGCCTTGTTGTGCGTTTATGGTCATGCTAGTCGAAACTGAAGGGCGGGTAATCGTCCACCAGCAGCCAACCGTAGGCGCTGACTCGATAAATCCAGCGGTTCAGCCCCATGATGATGTCGAAGAATGATTGGGAATAGCGGCCAGTGAATAGCAGCAGAACCAGAGCAAACAGCACCAGTATGTCGGTTATCGCTGACAGAAAGTAAACTATTATCCAGTGGGGAATGACAAGCAGCCACCGAAAGAAACCTGTCAGGCGCGACGAGCTTTCCGGGTATTCGATTATCAAATCTGCCGGATAGCTGTCGGACGGCGCGAAGGAGAAAGGCGGGTACTGGTCGGTATCGCCCGCAGAATATGAGTAGAAGTTGACCCGCCAGCCCCACCGCAACAGACCGGCGTGATAGCCCCACAGGAACGACGGGTAGCGTCCCATAATGATAACCGCCAGCCAGGACAGCGGCGTGGTGAGGATTGTAGGGACTGAGAGAAACCATAGGACAATGAAGTGGGGGATAAGCAGAATCCACTTGATAAGCCACAGGAAGCGGTTAACACGCTCCTGATATTCTCCCACCAACTCAACCGGGTAGCTGCTATATGCAGCCATTGGGGAACCTCCCGCCGCGAAGATTGCTGCAATAATGGGAGCTTTCCGCAAGGATTTCGGGCCGGGTTTCAGTATACCTTACGGGCTTTCCTGCTATCCCGTCAGATGATCCCCGTCCGGTAGAGCTGCGCCACCTCTTCGGCCATATAGCCCAACTCGCCGCAGTATATTTCGCTGTTGTGCTGGCCCAATGTGGGCGCGGGGCGCGAAGGAGAAACTGTGGCGCTGGACAATTCGTAGGGCGGGCCGGGGACGGCGATGGGGCCAGTGTCGGAGCGGCCTACTTCGGCGAACAGAGTCTCCAGGCTGGGGTCGGCGCGAACTTCGTTGAAACCGCGCACCGGGGCCAGGGGGATGCGATGCTCCAACGCCATCTCCAGCAGCTCCGCCTTGGTGCGTTGCAGCAGCCATTCCTCGACGTAGCCGTCCACCTCGTCGGCGTACTCGTTGTTCATCACTGTGCGGTTGCGGAAGCGGGGTTCCTGCGACCACTCGGGATTGCCCATCAGCTCCAGCAGGCGACGCCATTGGCGGCCCTCGGGCGAGCCGACGAAGATATAGCCGTCCTTGCAGCGCAGGATGCAGTTGGGATAGGGGAAGTCCAGCGCGTGATGCCCGGTGCGGCGCGTCACGCGCCACTGGTAGACAGCCATTAACGCCTCCGGACCGTTGTACAGCCCGGCCATGGACTCGATTTCGGCGATGTCTATGTGCTGGCCTCCTGGGCTTGCCGAAGGGCCACCGTCTTCACGGGCCAGCAGGGCCATCACAATGGACGATGCGGCGGCGGCTCCGGCGAAGTAGCCCACCTCCGGCGTGCCGAAGGTCAGCGGCTCGCGCTCCGGGCTGCCCAGCCCTTCGCAGATGCCGCCCCCAGCGGCCAGGTTGATGTCGTAGGCTTTCCAGTTGCGGTAGGGGCCGGTCAGCCCGAAGGGGGTGATGGATGCCATCACCAGCTCATCGTTGTAAGGGCGGATAGTTTCGTAGTCCAGCCCAACCCGGTCCATCTCCTCTGGGTGGAGGTTGTGGACCAGTACGTCGTACCGAGAAACCAGGCCGGCCAGCATCTCGCGCCCGGTGGGCGTGTCCAGGTTGAGGGTTACGCCGCGCTTGTTGGCGTTGAGATACAGAAACAACCCGCTACACTCCCGGTGGTGCGTCAGTTCATGGTGAGCTTGCCTAACCATGGAGTAGGGGCCGTAGTCGCGGGCCCAGTCGCCGCCGTCGGCCCGCTCCACCTTCAGGACGTCGGCCCCCATGTCGGCCAGCAGCTTGCCGCAGTAGGGCGCGGATATGAACTCGCCCAACTCCAGCACCCGCAGTCCGTTCAGCAGGCCGTAGGTCATGCCGTCGTACCCGCTGCGGCGTATCGCGCCAATGCGTTCAGATGACGGGCCAGTTCCTCCGGCGCAGACAGGAAGGGCGAGTGGCCGGTCTGCATTTCAACGACCTCAGCGCAGGGCAGAGCGGTATACATCCGGCGGGCGAATTCCGGCGCAACCGCGTTGTCCAGCGCACACTCGATGTACACGCGGGGCACCCGCCCGTAGTTTCCGGCGGTGATGCGCATGGGCGACACCAGCGGCCCGACGGGTTGCGGAACCAGCATAGATTTCGCCCATTCGACATCTTCAGGCGTACAGTCATTGTAGAAGCGATGCTGCGCCAGTTCCGGCTTGTAGACCACATGGCTGCGGTTCTCGGCCAGGTTCCAGCTTGTCCGGGTTTCCAGAGCGCGGCTCTCGTCGTAAGGCTCATCGGAAACTGCCGACATGAAAGTCTCGCCGTCCTTCAAGAGAACCGCAGTGAGGTACACCAGCGCCGCCACCTTGCCGGGCCGCAGTTCCGACGTGCGGCTGATGGAGATGCCGCCCAGGCTGTGGCCCACGAGAACCGACGGGCTGTCCTGCTCGTCCAGCACGCCGCACAGGTATTCGGCATAGGTTTCCAGCGTGACTTCGGCCAAGGGCGTGTCGTCGTGGCCGTTGCCGGGCAGGTCAACCGCCGTCACCGTGTGCCCTTGCTCCCGCAGCAAAGGGACGACCCGTTCCCAGCACCAGGAACCGTGGGCCGAGCCATGCACCAGAACGTAGTTAGCCATTCCGCCGTTCCTTACAAAGTTCCCTTTCCCTCTGGGAGAGGGTTGGGGTGAGGGCGTCTCCCCACCTATTCCAGCAAGTTGCTTCGCAGGCGAGTCAGCGTTTCAACGGCCACGCCGTGCCGTGTCAAGTAGGATTCCGCACCGCCGTATTCTTGGTGCAGCGTGTCCTGAAAACCTTGGAATGCGACGGGTTGGGCGGCCAGCGACTGCGTCGTGGGCGAGGCGTCGGGCTGCATCGCCTTGATGCGCCGCAAGATGCCTTCCACCGCTTCGTTGGTCAGAAGGTAGTCGGCCCTGATGGTCTCGGCGTCCACCCCCAGCACTTCCAGTATCAGCGCCGCCAGCAGCCCGGTTCGGTCCTTGCCCGCGCTGCAATGGAATACCACCGAGCTGCCGTCGGCTTCGGCAATGGCATTGACCGCATCGGCGACCCGCGAACCGGAGTTGTGAATCAGCCATTGGTACGTGGACGAAAGCCGCTCCACCACGTCGCCGCCGGTGAAGGGCGGGAAGCCCCGCTCTCGAAGCAGGGGATGGTGAGTGTAACCGGCGCCCAGGTCCGGGAGCGGCCCCTTACCGTCGCGCTCCGCTTCATCGGGGTTGCGCAGGTCAACCACCAGCCGGACATCCAGCTCTTCGATGGCGTAGGCGGCGTCGGTAGCCGTCATGTCTTGCAATGCGTCGCTTCGAAACAGCCTCCGCCACCGGACGGTTTGCCCTGTATGGTTGCGGTAGCCGCCCAGGTCTCGGAAGTTGACGCATCCCTCAATGGGCAGCCACCGGGAAAGAATTTCGTCGTTCATGCTCCCGGCACTCCCATCTCGCGGGCGATTTCCAGCATGGCCCGGGCGGTTTCCTCGTGGGCAATGTCAACCATGTCGCCGCCGAAAGTGACCGCCGCGCCGCCCTGGGCCCGCGTCGCCTCCATCGCTTCTATGAGTCCCTTGTAGTGGGCGACTTCCTCCTCCGATGGAGTGAAGACTTCGTTGACTACCGGAACGTGGGATGGGTGAATCAGGTGCATTCCGGTGTAGCCCAACTGCTTGGCCTGCTGGGCCGACTTCCGCAGTCCGTCCAGATCGTGAATATCCATCCAGCCGCCGCTCATGGGGTAGGGAATCCCGGCGGCCCGCACGTCCACCAGCACCTTGGAGCGCAGGAACAGCGTTTCCATACCCTCCGGCGTCCACTGAAAGCCGATGGAACGGGCGGTGTCTCCGCCCTTGCCGCCGCTGGCGCCCATGTGCGCCACCCGGGGCGATGCGTTGGCGATTTCCCACGACTGCCGGATGCCAGAGGCGGTCTCCAATGCCGGGTCAATGAAGACCTTGCCCACTTCCAGCCCCTTCTCCCGCTCGAAGTGTCGGAGCAGCGTGTCCACCTCCACCACGTCCTCCGGCCCCTCGACCTTGGGCAGCAGAACGCAATAGAGGTGCGGGCCTACCACGGCCTCCAGGTCGCCCCCGGTCAACCCGGTTTCCAGCCGGTTTACCCGCACCACGATGGTTTGCCCCGCCTCGCCCAGCTCCTGCACCATCCGGCCCACCGACTCGCGGGCGGCGGGCTTCTCCGGCGGCGGCACCGAGTCCTCGAGGTCCAGGATGTAGGCGTCGGCGTTGAAGCGCGGAGCCCGGCGCATCCAGTCTTCCTTGTTGCCCGGAACGAACAGCTCGGTCCGTATGGGTTTCGCCTTGAATCTCACTTAATCTCTCCCGTACTAAGGAATTGTCTGAATCAGGATTCAGACCACGCCTTGCGCCTTCAACTCAGCCAGTTCCGAATCGCTTAGCCCCAGAATCCCGGACAGGATTTCGTCGTTGTGCATCCCCAGCGTCGGCGCGCCCGGGAGCGGGGGCAGTTCGCCTCCTGAGAAGCGCACGGGGAACCCGGCGGCGATCGCGCCCGCCACCGGCTCAGACATTGCGCCGTGGTTCATTGGCACTAAACTGCCCCGTTCCCAGAAATGCCTGTCGTTCATCACCTGCTCTGCCGTCCGCACGGGAGCGCAGGGGACATCGTGGCTTTCCAGGCATTCCTGAGCCTCATTCAGGGTCATCTTGCCCATGCGTTGCTGGATTTCCTGCCGGGCTTCCTCCACATTGTCGGTGCGCTTGACATAAGTGTCGAAGCGGGGGTCCTCCAGCAATTCGGGGCATTGCAGCGCGTTGCACATCCGCCGCCACTGGTCGTCGCTGGTGACGGTGATGGAGATGTCGCCGCCGATGGCGCTGTACAGTCCCGTAGGCCCGCTACGGCTGATGTTGCCTGTGCGCAGGGGCAGTCCGGCCTCGATACTCTCTTCCAGGTTCTCCATGAACATCAGGGACACCAGCGTGTCCATCATGGACACGTCGAGATACTGCCCTTTGCCGGTGCGGTCTTTCTCCCGCAACGCTGCCAGGATCGAGTAGCAGGCGAACATGGGCGTCACCAGGTCGCCGATGTAGAATCCGACCTTGACGGGCGGGCGGCCTTCTTCCCCGTTGATGTCCATAAGACCGCTCATTCCCTGTATCTGCGGGTCGTGAGCCGGCTTGTCCTTGTATGCCCCGGTCTGCCCGTACCCGGATATGGAGGCATAGACGATGCCGGGATTGACTGCGGCCACCTCTTCATAGCCCAGCCCGGCCCGGCGCAGCGAGCCCGGCGCCAGGTTTTCCAGCACCACGTCGCTCTGCTTGGCAAGTTCGAGAAACAGTTCCTTGCCGCGCTCGGTCTTCAGGTCAAGGGTAATGCTCTTGACCCCCTGCGTCCGCTTCAGGAAACGGGTGGATATGTCTTCGTCGGAATTTCGCCTTGCGTGAGTGCCTTCCGGCCCGGCGAAGGGGCCGTTTCCTCGCACCGGGTCGCCGCGCCCCGGAATCTCCACCTTGATGACCTCCGCGCCGAGACGGGCCAGGCTCATGGCGGCAAAAGGGCCGGCCAGGTACACGGTTACGCTGAGGACGCGAATTCCGGCGAGTGGCTGCATACAAACCTCCGGGTGCCGAGACCGGGTAGAGATGTTGAGAGTGGCGCAATCTGCAAGGAATGTCACCCGCCCAACATTATCCCACATCCAATACCCTTGTGGTACAATCCTGCTGCCCGACCCGGCCGACCTGTGCGCGCCGGGCATCCAAACTCCCCGCGAGGTGGATTCACATGGCAACCAACATCGTACTGTCCAACACCGACTTCAAGGTCGTCGGCACTCGGCCGGTGCGGCACGACGGCACTGACAAGGTCACCGGCCGCGCCAAATATGGGGCCGACTTCGATGCGGCAGGACTGCTCTACGCCAAAGTGCTGCGCAGCCCCCATGCCCACGCCCGCATCAAGTCCATAGACACCGGCAAGGCCGAGGCCGCGACGGGCGTCCGCGCCGTTATCACCGGCGCCGACGTGCCTACCGACAGCGCCGCCGCCCGCAAGGTGATGGCCAAGGACAAGGCGCTCTACAAGGGGCACCCCGTCGCTGCCGTCGCTGCCGTAAGCGCCCACGACGCCGAACAGGCCCTCGCCCTCATCGAGGTGGAGTATGAAATCCTGAAGGCCGCCACCGAGGTCCGCGAGGCGATGGCCGAGGACGCCGAACTTCTCCACGATGACCAGACCACCGAGGAACTGGGCGAGAAGACCGACAACCACAGCAACATCGCCACTCACTTCCGCTATGACCAGGGCGACCTGGAGCAGGGTTTCGCCGCAGCCGACATCATCGTGGAAAAGGAATACTCCACCGCCACGGTGCACCAGGGCTACATCGAACCCCAGAACGGCGCCGCCTTCTGGAATACCAACGGCGAGCTGACCATCTGGGTCAGCACGCAGGGCGCTTTCACCACCCGCGACGCCCTGGCCGGAGTGCTGGACCTTCCCGTATCCAAGGTTAAGGTCATCCCGATGGAAATCGGTGGTGGTTTCGGGGGCAAGATTCCCATATACCTGGAGCCGTTGACCGCCCTGCTGTCCAGGAAGGCGGGCGTGCCGGTCAAGTCGGCCATGACCCGCGCCGAGGTCTTCGAGGCCACCGGCCCCACCTCCGGCTCCTACATGCACGTCAAGATGGGAGCCACCAACGACGGCAAGATTGTGGCCGCCGAAGCAATGCTGGCCTTCGACGCCGGCGCCTTCCCCGGCTCCCCGGTGACCGCTGGCGCCCAGTGTATGTTCGCCTGCTACGACATCGAGAACTGCCGCGTGGACGGCTACGACGTGGTCGCCAACAAGCCGCCGGTGGCCGCCTACCGCGCGCCGGGCGCGCCCATCGCCGCCTTCGCCTGCGAGACCGTGGTGGACGAGCTGGCCGAGAAGCTGGGCCTCGACCCCATCGAGTTCCGCCTTCGCAACGCCTCCAAGGAAGGTACCCGCCGCGTTGACGGCCCGGTCTTCCCGGTGATAGGCAACGTCGAGCAGTTGGAAGCCGCCCGCGAGTCCGAGCAGTACCAGCGGTCACTGGAAGGCCCCAACCGCGGGCGCGGCGTGGCCTCCGGCTTCTGGTTCAACATTGGCCTCCAGTCCAGCGCCGCTATCAGCGTCCAGACCGACGGCACCATCTCGCTGGTGGAAGGCTCCACCGACATCGGCGGCACCCGCGCCTCCATCGCCATGCAGGCTGCCGAAGTCCTGGGCATCCCCGCCGAGGACGTGGACCCCAGCGTGGGAGACACCGACTCCGTGGGTTACACCTTCCTGACCGGCGGCAGCCGCACCACCTTCGCCACCGGCTGGGCCGCCTACGAGTGCGCCCAGGAAATCAAGCAGAAGATGATCGAGCGGGCCGCCAGCATCTGGGACGTTGATGTCACCGACGTCGACTTGGTGGATGGAGTGTTCCAGCACGCCTCCGACCAGGAACTGAGCATGACCTTCAAGGAGCTGGCCGGGCAGCTCAACCGCACCGGCGGGCCAATCTCCGCCCAGGTCAGCGTTGACCCCCGCGGCGCCGGCGGCGCTTTCGCCACCCACATAGTGGACGTGGAGGTAGACCCCGACACCGGCAAGGTCACCATCCTCGACTACACCGCGATTCAGGATGTGGGCAAGGCCATCCACCCCAGCTATGTCGAAGGCCAGATTCAGGGCGGCGTCGTGCAGGGCATCGGCTGGGCGCTCAACGAGGAATACCGCTTCAGCGCCGACGGGCGGATGGAGAACTCCTCCTTCCTCGACTACCGGATGCCCACCAGCCTCGACCTGCCGATGATTGGCACGGTAATCGTCGAGGTCGCCAACCCCGGCCACCCCTACGGCGTCCGCGGCGTCGGCGAAGTGCCGATAGTGCCTCCCATGGCCGCCATCGCCAACGCCATCTACCACGCCGTTGGCGTGCGGATGAACCAGCTCCCCATGTCCCCCGACGCCATCCTGGAGAGCCTCTGGGCCAAGGACGGCGAACCGGCAGGTCTGGCGCAGGCCGCCGACTAGCTTTCGGGTTCGGTAGTTAACCCGATGTGCAAGTTCTACCATGCAAGCAACTTGTCGAATTGGAGTGGTGGATTTCCTTGCTCCTGATTGAGGCTGAAAGCCAGGGTATGGCTAAGCACCTTGCGCAGCAACCGAGCTTGCAGATGCCAGATGTCCCTGGCCCAGACCTGTTTGGCTTGAAAGCGCTCAACCAATTGACTGAAGACGGTCTCGATGCGGTAACGGGGCCGGCTGAGTTGGTAACTCCTCTGGGGCCAAGGGTCTTTTTTCTTCGACTTGAAGGGGGCCAGCAGGGTCAGGCCTTGGCTGCGCAACTCCCCAGTCAGGGTCGGGGACCAGTAGTTGCGGTCACCCAGCAGGACCCCCTGGGCATCTCCAGCCAGTTCGGGGACCATGGCCAGGTCATGCACGTTGGCTGGGGCCAAGCCGAAGCCGGTGATCAACCCCGGCCAGTTCAGACGCAAGTGCGCCCGGAAACCATAGAAGGTCTGCCGGGCTACGTCATCCCTCCCGAAAGCAGCTTCTCCCCGGAACCGCTGACAGCGGTGGGCTCTGGCGAAGCGGCAGACTGGCAGGGGAAAGCTGTCCACTATGGACAAGGCCGGGTCGTACCGGATGGAACCCAGGAGGATTTGCCAGACCTGCTCCTTGACCCACCAGAGGTTGGCGGCTTGGCGCACGAAAGTGGTGCGGCAGACTCGCGCCATAGCCGGAAAGAAGTGGCTGTAGTGGTGGCGGAAGTAGCGGTAGAGGGCCGTATCCTGGCCCAAGCCCAGAAATTCGCCCACTGCCTCCATGGTCAGCACTTCAGCATCGGACAACGAAGGTTCGGGTCCACTCCGCCGGAGCCGTTGTCTCTGGAAAAGGCTCTGCAAAGCATCATCTATCCGGCAAAAGACTGCTATGATTTTGGTATCCAGGTCCATCACACACCTCCACTGGGAACCGCAACTCTAGTAGAGGTGTTTGGACCTGGATTTTCAACCCCTTTATAACTTGCACATCGGGTTAGCTATCTGAAATCAAGTAGGGGCGCACAATCATGCGCCCCTACGGTATTATTGGGAATCTGCTTGAATGAGGAGCACCGCAATGACCAGAGTGCCGTTCGCCACCCGTGAAGGTATGGACGCCGCCGGGCAGGCCATCTGGGACGAAATCGAAACCAGTCGCGGCGGCGTAGCTCGCAACTACGCCGCGCTGCTCAACAACCCGCAGGCCGCCGGGGCAATGGCAGGACTGGGCGGCTACGCCCGCTTCGAGACGCCCCTGCCTGCGCGAATCAAGGCGCTGGCCATATTGACCGCCGCCCGCGAAGCCTGCGGCCACTACGTCTGGACGGTCAACCAGCGGGCGGCGAAAGAAGCTGGCCTCTCCGACGAAATCATCGCCGCCATCCTCGAGTACCGCGCTCCGGCGGGCTTCGACGCCGACGATGCCACGGTGGTGCAGTTCGTGCTGGAACTGCTGCGCCAGCACCGCATATCCGACGCCACCTTCGAGGCGATGCGTAGCTTGGTGGGCAACGCCGGAACGGTGGATGTTCTGGTGGTCAGCGGCTACTACCACACTCTTGCCCACTGCCTTCAGGCCCTGGAAGTGGAGCTGCCTGAAGGGACCACTACCGCGCTGACCTACTAGACGCCGTATGAGTTCCGGGAAAAGAAAGAGCGGCCGGTCGCCGAGGCGAAGGAGCCGCTGAAGGAGCGGCCCGCTACCGGTCGCTGAGGACATAATCCTGCGCTGGGACGGCCCCGCAGTCAAATCGCGGGGCCGCAGTTCCTGTGACTAAGCCGCCGCCGGCACCTTCATCACCGAGGTCATCGCCTGGACCTCGAGGCGGGCGATGTGGCTGCGGGCGTGGTCCATTACGCCTTGCCACTCCGGCGAGGAGTAGAAAGCCTCTTCCCTGGGAGCCACCTCGTCGGCGCTGGGGAAGGAGCGAATCCAGATGAACTGGTTGGCGTCCGCATTGACCCACATTCCATCGACCGTGATCCCGTACTTTGCTTGGATTCCCACCAGTTGGTCGTTGAACAGTTCCACCCAGGCATCCATCATGCCCCGGTTGATGGTATAGGTTCGCAGTTGGTAAAGCATGTTTAACTCCTTGTATCCGTAAAATTCCCTCTCCCTCTGGGAGAGGGTTAGAGCCTGCCCCCGCGAAGGCGGGGGGTGAGGGCGTATCTCGCCCTATGCTGCGACGCAAGTGATGGTGCGCTCCACGCCTTCGATGTTCTGCACCTGCGCCGTTACCAGGTCCACCAGAGCCACCATGTCCTCGGCCTCGGCCAGGGCGATGAGGTCGTAGGTTCCCGTGATGATGTCGGCCTCCTCCACGTTTTGCATAGCGCGGAGGGCCGTCAGGACATCTCTGGCCCGGCCTACTCTGGTCTCTATCAGGATGTATGCTCGCGTCGCCATAGCGATGTTCTTTATTCTCCCTCCCCTTACTCCGTCTCCCTCTGGGAGAGGGTTAGGGTGAGGGCAGGATGGGAGCGAAGGGCAGGCTAATCAGGTATGGCGGCGGTGCTGGTGATTTCCACCAGGTTGTCGGGCGCGCCGAAGTTGACTACCACCGTGGTGCGGGCCGGGCGGTCTGCGGGGAAGAACTCGGTGTAGACCTCGTTGAACCCCGGCAGGTCTTCCCGGTTGGTGACGTAGCAGGTGTTGGTCAACACTTGGTCCAGCGACGAACCGGACGCCTCCAGGATGGCTGAGATGCGTTGCAGGGCGTAGCGGGTCTGCTCCCGGATGTCCGCGCCCACGCTGTTGTCGGTGGGGTGGCGTCCGGTACAGCCAGCCACGAAGACCAGGTTGCCGTAGCGGACTCCCTGCGACAGCGGCGCATTCCCGGAGGTAATCGCGTCTGTCGAGATGATTTCCTTCTTGGGCATATTTCAATCCTCATCCGGTCTATTCGCTGGATACAATGCGCTGAACCCGGCCACCACTAGCCTGTTGTTAGCTTGTCGAAGGGCCGGTCGAATCATTATATCGGCGCGCCCCCGGCTGTCAATTCGCGCTAATCGCGCGCGGAGACGAACTCTGCGCCCAGCTCTTCGATGAACTCGGAGAAGGTTTCAGTGCCGTTCCACCTTACCGTGCCGCCCCTGCTGAGCTCCCCGCTTACGGACACGTCGCCGGTTTCCATCAGTAACTCGACGTGACTCATCACTTCGGTCAGGGCGAGGAAGAAGTTGCTGTCGGTGAGCTCCCGGTGGGAGAAGTGGTCTCGGGTAAGCGAGACCAGGTCGCACGGCCATTGTTTGAGAATGTCCACCAGGTCCTGACAGCGCAGGACGTGATGCTCGACGATTTCGCTGGCCCGCTCCAAGCCCACCAGGTTGAACCGGCCACGGTAAAAGGCGCGATGGGCGGGCAGCACCGCGTGGCCGTCATCCAACGCCGCCACCCGCAGCAGTGAGCGCAGCATAGCTTTCAGGCCATAGATTTCGTTGGCGCCTCGGTATCGCTCGGGCAGGTTGGCGCGGAAGCTGACGTGGCTGCGGGCCACCGACGGATGCGGCGTGATTTGAGGCAGGACGTGGTCGCCAGTGAACATAAATTTGTCGAACTGGATGCAAAGCTCATCCGGGGAATGGCCGGGCGTGTAGTAGTAGGTTAGGCCGTCGGATTCCAGGCCGTCGGTGACTTTCCTGTCGAGATTCAGTTGGAGCGCCCGGCGGTGATGCTCCTTCACACGCTCCACGGTCTCGGAACTCTCGAAGGCCTCGAAGCCGGTCACCTGCTGGCGCCAGCTCATCTCCCGTTCCCAGCGGTCTTCCAGCAGCAGGCTGCCGTAGACCTCGTGGGCCCACAACTCCGCGCCGCTGGCCCGCATCACGTCGAGGCAGCCGCCGTCGTGGTCCATGTGGCCGTGGGTGACCACGATGCGCTGCACTGCGTCCAGCGAGTGGCCCAAGTATTCCAGACCCTCTGCTAGGTGTTGCTCCGAGCCGTGGCAGCCGGGGTCTATGACTGTCAACTGCTCACCCTCTACCACGTAGCACCAGGTTGGCCCCAAGGGAGTTTCCCATGCTTGGGGGATGCCCAGCGCCCACACCGCCGCGCCCGTCGCCGGGGAAGTGTATTTGACGACCATCCGGTTACCGGAGTCATCGCCCTGCTTCAATATATCGGGTTCCAGCATCAAATAACTATCTCAAAAGTCCCTCCCCCCTTGATGAGGGAAGGTTGGGATGGGAGTGAAGGGTAGCGCAGTGACGCCGTTGCTCCTATGACTCGCCGCCGCCTTCGCTTTCGTTCAGGCTGATTAGCGTGGCGAGAAGTATGCCGTTGCGTATTACCCCTTCCGCGGTTACCGAATGGCCGACGGAGACGTCATCCTGAAACACGGTTAAAGCCTCGACGATGATGCGCTCGCCGGAAACCAGCAGGCGGTCGGGGCGGCCCTCGCTGTCCAACCTGGCCTCCTGCAAAATGCCCTTGATCCTGAACCGCGCCGGCGTTCCGGCGTCCCTGGGTTCGTAGCCCGGCAGCCGCTCGATTTCTTCCGCCAGCAAGACGCCGCCGGATACTCTGCCGGTGGCTTTCATCACTGCTCCCCCGGTCAGGGAACCGATGATTTGCGTGCCGCTGTAAATTCGGACGGTGACTCCGTTGATGGTAACATCGAGGGGCAGAGGAACGGGCCCGGAGGGCATATTCTCCACAACTCCCCTCATCTGGATCTTCGGCAGGACTCCTACGTTGCCGATGGGTTGTGATTCGACAGCCACCGCCAGGATTTCACCGCCGATAACGATGGCCTGGACCGCCACCCCTATCCCGGTTGTAGGTTCAACTTCCAGCCGGGTAAGCCGGTCTACGGTGACGGGTATGCCGCCTATCAGGAAGCTGGAAACGCTGCCGTCCGCTGCGGTGATGACTTCATTGACCAGACCTTCTATGCTGGCCTCCGTCCCGGCGGTGATGCCCGGTCCATATCCCAGAATCTCCCGGGCCAGCACCGAGCCGTCGCGTTGCAGGAGTCCGCGCACCTGCACCGGCGCGCCCACTTGTAGCGCGGCGCCTATTTCAGTTAGTGCGCTGACTTTCACCGGGATGCCGCTGACCAGCAGACTACCGTCGGCCTCCACCTGTTCGATGCGGCCTTCGATGTCCACCGGATTGGCTCGGGTTTCCCCGGTTTCGTCGTCCGGGCTGACCTCCGACACCTCGCGGGCGATCAGAGAGCCGTCGGTCAGAATTTCCGCCTTTACGTCCACGGTGGCCCCCACCTGGATGTCGCCCAACGTCTTGGTGAGGTCGCTGAGGGTGACGCGCATTCCGTCCACAACCACTCCTGAGCTTGCCGAAGGGTCGTCGGAGATTCCCCGCTCAACTATCCCCCGAATGCGGACGCTGCGAACAGCGCCGCTGGTTTCCGGCGCTTCGCCGGAAACCTCGGTCGCCAGTAACGCTTCTTCCCCTTTCGACAAGCTCAGGGTGTAGGCCGCGGTGACGGAAACACGCTGGCCCACCGACGGCCGCCCGGACAAAGCCGTATCGGCGTTGACGTCGACCTGTATGCCGCCAATGTCCCATGCGCCTCCGGCGGTGATTTCCCGAAAGATTCCTTCAAGCCAGACGGTATGCCCGGCTTCGGGGTCTTCGGTTTCGGGCTGGTTTTCAATCTCCCGGGCGCGCAGGGAACCGTTCTCTTGCAGGATGGCGGTCACCTTCACCCGCTGACCTGCTCGAGGCAGCGAGTCGATGTAGGTGCGGGGGTCAACCAGCACCGTCTCCCCGCTGACTGTCCACTGGCCTGCTTCGACTCCGCCGTCAGAAGAAGAGATGCCCTGAAACACCCCGCGCAAGACGGTGCGGGCGGCAATCTGTCCGACTCCCTCATCCGGCCCAACCCGCCGGGCCAGCAGCGAGCCGTCGGGAAGGAGCAGCGCTTCCACCACCACCGACTCTCCCACCGACAGCCCGGTTTCCATTACTGTATTCGCGTTCAGCGATACCTCAATGGAAGACAGAGTGACTTTTGCGTTTTCCGGGTTGATGCCTTGGAAGACTCCGCGCACCACCGCTACGTTCCCCGGCTCCTCCGTCCCTTCCTGCTCTTCCGGCGACTCCCTCTCCGGGCCCGGGATGACGTTAATCTCGCTTACCACAAGAGCGGATTCGCCATCCGCAAACGTATATGAGACGATGATATATGCGCCAGCTGCCAACCCTGTTACCCCACCATGCAGCGTTACTTCCACCAAATCCGAGAGAGCCAGGGTCACCTGCTCGCTGTCCTCATCCGTAGGCTGGATAACGATTTCGTCTTCGCCGACGCTGATCACCACGCCGACCAGATGCCGGTTCCGGGTTGTGGAAGGCACCAGGTACACCTGACGGGCAGATATTCCACCCTGTTTGAGGGCCACCGCGACCTGGTCGCCGAGATCCAGATCGGCGAGGCTGGCGTCGGTGCGGTAGGGAACTCTGATTTCGGTGTCCGGCGCAACATCAACGTCCACCCGCCCTCGGGCAGTGCTGACCACCAGCCGGCCGCCGCCGGTGAAATTGCTCTGGACTTCCCACACCGACCCGAAGAAATCCAGCGCCGCCGGCACGATGTTGGAAGGGCCGGATTCGTTGCCCGCCAGGTCTATCGCTGAAACCGAGTAGGTGAAATCCCCTTCGGAGGGCAGGGTCCAGTCTTCAAACCGGGCCCCGAAAAGAAGGGCGGTTATAGGAGTGCTCGGCTCATCTCCGTCCTGCCGGTACAGTCGGTAACCCCTGATGGCGTCGCCGCTGCTGACGTTCCACTCCAGCCGCGCCCTTCCGGTAGCGCGGTCTGCGTTGAGCAGCCGTAGTCCGGTGGGCGGTTCCGGCGGAGTGACGTCGAGGGACTCGACTTCCGCTATGGCCGACTTGGGGGACTCCAATCCCCACGAGTTGATGGCGCTTACTGCGTAGTAGTAAGTAGCGCCGTCTCCCGTCCTGATGTCCGTATAGCCGGATTCGGGCAGCAGCCAGGCCAACCTGGTGAACGGCCCGGAGCTGTTCTTGGCGAAGTATACGGCATAGCCGGATACGTCGGACTCTGCGCTGTCTTCCCAATCTAGCGTCACGATGCCGGGTTGCGCGCTGGATACGGCGGCCTTCAGGCCGTCGGGCGCGCCTAGGCCCTCGGGCAGCAGCCGGTCGCTCCCGTCGCAAGGCGACTCCGACACTAGGGAGAAACTTCCTGCGATGCCGGTTCCATTGCCGTCAAAGTCGAATTCTATGGCGCCGTTGTCTATCTGCGCCGTAGGTGGCTCTGCCTGGCCGGACAGGGCATTGAGGTAAACCGACTCGAAGGAGCTAACTTGGTCCAGGCCCAGCTCTGCGCCGGAAGTCAAACCCGATACCGGCTGAGAGCAGGCCACCTCCCCGGCAGGCAAAGGATTGTCCCGGTCTACAATCCGCGCGCTATGCCAAAACCGCAATGGAGACACGGAATAACCGGAATCGGGGTCCACAAAACCCACCACCGCCGAGGTGATGCTGGCCGGGCCGGTGTTATGCAAGGTTGCCACCGGGCCTTCCGGCGCCGCAGGCCACTCTTCAATGGGTGGAGTCTTGATTGCCAGAATGTCTCGGACGCCCCGAATAGGCCCGGTCCAGCCGACGATGATGAATCCCCGGTCCTCTGTTTGCCGGATGGCCCGCGCACCGGCAGGCGCCAGTATTGCGGCAGTTCCCACGTCGCTGATCGTGGCTTGCGCGTATGCCCTGCTCCATTGCTGTCGGCCGTTGGGGCCGGTTTTGACCGCCCAGAACCGGCCGCCGCTGCTGAAAGACTCCGACCAGCCGGCCAGGGCGTAACCGCCGTCGCTGGTCTGGACCAGAGAGCGAGCGGATTCCCGGGCCACGCCGCCGAAGGTGCGCTGCCATTCCAGTCTCCCTTCTTCATCAACCTTGACCAGCCAGAAGTCGGAGAGACCAGCGCCGTAAGACCAACTGAACCCGCCCAAGGCATAGCCGCCGTCGCTGGTCAGGATAAGAGAACGGGCTTCGTCATTGTCTTCGCCGCCGAAGGATTCTGTCCACTTCGTATTGCCACGAGAATCGGTCTTTATCAGAATGGCGTCTCTGCCGGTATTGACCGAATTTGAGATACCAGTAATGGTGAAACCGCCGTCGGCAGTCTGGACGACGTCGTATGCCACTGCGCTGGTGGCTGCTCCGGGATTACGGCTCCATAGCAGGTTTCCGTTGGAGTCGGTACGCAGCAGCCAGACGCCCGTGCCGAATGAACCCGACGAGCTTCCGGCTAGAACGTAGCCGCCGTCCCTCGTTTGCCTCACCGCGTGGGCTACGTCGGAAGTTTCTTCCGTTGCGTGGGTCAGCGACTGTTTCGAGTTGCCGAAACTGCGTTCCCATTCCACCTCGCCGTCGGCATCGGTCTTCAGCAGCCAGTAATCGCTTTGTGAAGCCGTTGCGCCTTGGGCGGAATGAGTTTCCCCGGCGAGAATATAACCGCCGTCTGCCGCCTTCTGGACGGCATAAATGACATCACTCTCCGCACCGCCGTATGCCCGGGCCCATTGCTCCTCGCCCTGGGCGTCCAGCTTGACCAACCAACCGTCCTGCGACCCTGCCCCGAAGGAACGGGTTTCACCGGCGATTGCGTAGCCTCCGTCATCGGCCAGAGCCACGGCGTGGGCAAATTCGTCCGCGTCTCCGCCCAGGACGGTGCGCCATTGGGCCACAGACTGGGCCGACACCGAGTTGTAGCTGGCAAGGGCAAGGACGGCCAAGACCAGCAATCCCGCGAGCAGCACGGGCAACCGCCGGGCCTTGGCTCCCTGTCCGGGAATGCTGCTATCCAGGATCGTCAACTGTTGTCCTTATGGGAGATGATTGCAAAACTCCCTCTCGTCCTGAGCCTGTCGAAGGGAGGGAGAGGGTTGGAGCCTGCCCGTACTCGATACGGGGGTGAGGGTGAAATCGCCGGAATGCAAAGCTGTCTGTTGCTGGTTACTTCCTCTGGATTCCTGCTCCTGAGTTTGCCGAAGGGCGCACGGATGACGGGAGTTTTGCAATCATCTCCTTGTGGATGGCGGTAAGAGTATTGCACTCTTTTTGGATTCTACTTTCAGCTTAGTTACCATTGTGTTACACATCCCCCGGGGCTATTCGCTGTCGGGCCGCCGGTAGATAACCTCCACAACCTCGCTGAAGGTCTGCCCGTCGTCATTGGTTGCAACCACGTCTATGAAGTTGATGCCTTCTACCAGCAGCATGGTCTCGGAGAAATAGCCGTAGCGGTCAACCGGCACCGACCTGCCGTTGATGCTGACAATGGCATTGGGACCCGTGCGCCCGGACAGAGGCAGGCGGGGACTGTCAACGACGCTCTCGTTTTCCGGTTCGGTAATCAGCAGCAGGAAGGGCAGGGCCAGGGATGTCACGGTGCGCGAGGTTTGGTTGCGCTCGCCGCTGTCGGTGGCGGCCGAGATTTCCAGCAGGTTCTCGCCCGGTTCCAAAGGCACGTCAGCCCGGAAACCGCCTTGGCTGTCCACTTCAGCTTCCAGGCCGGAGATAAGTACCCTGGCTCCCGGCTCTGTTTGCCCATACACCACGACGGAGCTGCCCGGCACCACGGCTTCGTCTTCAGGGGCATAGACCGCCAGCAGCAACCCTCCCGGAGCGCTTGTGCTAGAAGGAGTCGCAGTGGGCGTCTCCGGCGGGCGGGTCGGCGTGGGTTCCGCCATGGGAGTAGGCGTATGAGTAGGCCTGGGCGTGGCCGTAGGCTCCGGGGTCGGAGATGGCATCGGCGTCGGCGCAACCGTGGCGGTGGGTACGGATGTGGGCTGCGAAGTGGCGGCGGGCAGAGTCGGCGTATGGCGGGGCAGCGGCGTGACGCAGCCCAGCAGGGCGGCCAGCAACAGCCCCGTCAAGACAAGGCAGACCGGGGCCGCAGGGTGCCTCACTGTCCCTTCAGCGGCAGAGCCAGCAGGAAAGCCGTGTGATGCCCGTCCTGCGGGGCGGCCACCGACTCCACCGTCAGGTCGCCTCCGCAGCGCCGGGCCAGAGTTCGGGCGATGAACAGGCCCAGCCCGGAGCTGGTCTTCTCCTCTCGACGCCCCACTTCCGGCGTCCAGCCCCGGTCGAAGAGGTATTCCAGGTAATGCAACGCGATGCCAGGCCCGTCGTCCCACACTTGGACGTAGAAGCGGGTGTCGTCTTTGCTCAGGGAAATCTCAACGTTGCCGATGGCGTGGGTAACGGCGTTATCCACCAGATTGGCGACGATATGCTCAATGGCATGAGAATCGGAGGAAACTATGCCGAAGTCCGGCGGCTCGGCCCACCACGTCAGTTCCTTCCCTGCCTCGGCGGCCACCGGGAAGTATCGGTCGGCGATGCGCCGCACCACCTCAGAAGGTTCCACCGGCCCCGTGGGCGGCGGGAGTTCCGGCGACTCCAGATATACCAGCACTTGGATGTTGGAGAGCATCAGCCGGTAATTGACAGTCTGACGCTCGATCTCGTCCAGCAGTTCCAGCACCTCAGAGGCGGATGGCTCGGAAGTCCGCATGGCCACCCTCAACTCCCGCTCCTTGCCGGCTATGCGGCGCAGAGGGCGCCCCAAGTCGTGGTCAAACAGCTCGAAGAACTGCCGGGTGGTTTCTATCCACTGGTGTGAGACTTCCGACCCAGGAGGTTCGCTCTGGCGCATTGCCATTCCCAATCCCAGCGCAGCGCCAAACAGTCCAACGATGAGCAGTATGCCCCCTATGTACGCCAGCGGCTCTACTCCCCAAAGGTAATCAAAGACAACAGGGCCAATAAAGAAAGACAAAATAAGGCAGGCAAGCCCTGCTGCGGCCACCATCAAGCCAAGCAGCCATATCGTCAGAAGGAGACGTTGCGGCAGTCGAAAACCCGGCGGAATGCTGATATGAGGCCCGGCCCATACCGGGCCTTCTCCGGCAGCCATGCTCACTCCCGGGGAGGGGACAGGCGATACCCCTTGTCGCGCACGTTGAGGATCAGTTCCGAAGGGCCGAACCGCACTCCCAGCGCCCGGCCCAAGGATACTTTAATCTCACGAATACGCACCCGCAGGGACGCTCGCGGGTCTTCCCCCTCTGAGTAGCGCTCCAGTCTCGAAAAGGGAACCAGGCCGCCCGAATCTCGATGCCACGCAGTCGCCAGTTCCCGGAAAATCTCGAACTTCATTCCCTGAATGTCGCTCACCAGGCGCCGGCCCTCGTCCTGCTCCACGTATACTACCTGCGAGGCCGTGTCGAGAAAAATGCCGCCGCCCACGGAAATCACTTCCGGCGCAGCCCCCATCAACCGCCGCAGCCTCAGCACCACCTCATCGGTGCCGGCCAGCTTGTCGATGAAGTCCACTGGCGCGTCCCACTTCAGCGCGCCGCGGGCCGCGGTCTCCCGGTCCGGGCCTTGGGCGTACTGGGTGAACATCAGCACCGGCAGCTTGGGCCAGCGGTTGACGATTTCCCCCAGGATTCCCAGCCCCTTGAAGCGGTCGTCGCGGTGGTCGCCGAAACGCACGTCCAGCAGCACCGCGTCGGGGCGCTGCTCCTCGATGTCCCACAGGGCCGCCGCCTCGAACTCCTCTCCTGGGGAGCCGCCGGGGGCAGGCTGCACCACCGTGGTCTGCCATCCCTCTTCTTCCAGCCGCTGCCGTACCGTGCGGACAATGGAAGACTCGGCCTCGTCATCCACAATCATTATATTTTGAGCCGCCCGGTTCACTGCCATCTCGTCCGACTCCCGCCGCACCGCCTACCGGCGCCCGCAGGCGCCCCATTCCCTGATTACTGACATATTTTATCAAACGCCGCACAAATTCCCACGTCATTCTGAAGCGACCTTTCCGCAGGTTGACATAGGAACTCGCCCCTTTACAATTGGCGCAAAATTACAGGAAGTTTCTGACAGGCAGGATTTCACCCTCACCCTCTCCTTCAAGGGAGAGGAAGTAATGAAGTGGATAACCGCAGGAGGGAGACCATGATAACCAAATTCGGCAGCCTTTTTGCCGGGCACGTTGACCTGGACAACATCGGGCTGGACGGCACCCCGGTCAACGACCGCTGGCTCCCGGACGGCCAGCTCGCGGGCGTGTTCGACAAGACCGAAGCCATAGTCCTGAAGATGGAGGAAATGGGCTACGACACCTTCTGGTCGGCGGAGCATCACTTCCAGCGGGAAGGGTACGAGTGCATCCCCAACCTGTTGCTGCTCTACGTCCACCTGGCCCACCTGACCAAGAACCTCAAGTTCGGCTGCGGTTTCAACATCAACCCCATGTGGCACCCCCTGCGTCTGGCCGAGGACTACGCCACCGCCGACATCCTGACCAACGGGCGAGTCGTCTTCGGCGTTGGGCGCGGCTACCACTCGCGGGAGGTGGACACCTTCGGCGTTCCCAGCACTCTCAGCGACAACGAGGCCAACCGCGAGATGTTCGAGGAACAGGTCGAAATCATGATGAAGGCCTTCCACGAGGAGTCCTTTTCCTACGAGGGCAGGTTCTACAAGATTCCGCCGGAAGTCCCCTATCGCGGCTATACGCTGAAGGAAATCACGCTGGTTCCACGCCCCATCAACCTGCCTGTGGAGACCTGGCAGCCGGTGGTCAGCGCCAGCCAGCGGGCTATGGACTTCATGGCGAAGCATAACATCAAGGGCATCATCGGCGGCGGCGCCGCGGCCGGCGGCGCAACCGAGGGCGTGATGCGACAGTGGCGCGACACCCTGGCGGCCCACGGACGGGAGACCGAGCTGGGCGAAGACCTGGCCATCGGCTACACCATCCACATCGCGGAAACCGAGGAAAAGGCCATCCGGGAGGCCCGCAGCTTCTTCGAGGAAAACATGAAGATGTTCGCCCCGCTGGGCTTCGTCCGCGGACTGTCCGACGACCAGATTCGGGCGATGGAAGACCCGCGCCGCGCCCGCGAAGCCGGCCTGCCCACACTGGAGGACGGCGTCAGGGCCGGTTCCTGGCTCTGCGGCCCGCCCGAACTGGTCGCTGAGAAGCTGGAGGCCATCCAGGAACAATATCCGGGGCTCGAGGAGATTAACGTCGGCTCCGTCATAGGCACGCCCCAGAACGTCATACTGGAGCAACTGGAGGCTTTCGGCAAGGACGTGATGCCCAAGTTCAAGGCTCAGGCATAGTCTGAACTATGATTCGTATGATTCCGTGATGGGCATGATTGGATAGCCGATAATCATGGCTATCAGATAAATCAAAAAAATCACAGTTCAGACAAGGGGGAACCATGCCCCAGGAATTTACCGAAGCCGAACTGCTGGAAATGGCGCGGAAGTTCAGCTTCCGCAGCCGCATAGACAAGAACGTGGTCACCGGCCCCATCATGGTGTGGGGGCGCGGCTCGGTGGTGCGCGACGTCAACGGCAAGGAATACCTCGACTTCAACTCCGGCCAGATGTGCGCCGCCCTCGGGCACAACCACCCGCGCATCGTTCAGGCCCTCCACGAAAGCGGGGAAACGCTCATCCACAGCCATATGAGTATGTTCAACGACCGCGAAATCATTCTGGCAGCGCGACTGGCCGAGATTTCCCCGGAGGGAATGAACCGCTCCATGTTCCTCACCTCCGGCAGCGACTCCAACGAAGCGGCCATGGCCATCGCCAAGCGCTACACCGGCGGCTACGAGTTCGCCAGCCCGGCGGTCAGCTTCCACGGGATGAACGACTCCACTCGCGCCGTCACCTTCTCCGGCTGGCACGAGGGCTACGGCCCCTACGCGCCGGGCCACTACCCCATCATCGCGCCCTACCGCTATCGCTGCCGCTTCTGCCAGGACCGCCCGGCCTGCGACTACTCCTGCCTCGACACCAGCTTCGAGCTGCTGGACGCCCAGGCCGACGGCCCGCTGGCCGGCGTCATCACCGAGCCGCTGTTCAGCGCCGGCGGCGTCATAGACCTGCCTCCCGGCTGGTTGGCCGAACTGAAACGCCGCTGCGAGGCCCGTGGCGCGCTACTCATAGTTGACGAAGCGCAGACCGGATTAGCCAAGCTGGGCGCGATGTGGGCCTTCGAGCAGGAAGGCGTCGTGCCGGACATCTTCACCATATCCAAGCACTTCGGCGGCGGGGTGGCCATCAGCGCGGCCATCACCACCGACGCCATCGAGGAAAAGGCGTCGGAAACCGGCATGGTGGTGGGCCACTCCCACTCCAACGATCCCATGCCCTGCCATGCCGCCATCGCCAGCATAGACATCATTCTGGAGGAAATGCTGACCGACGTGGCCCAGCGCATCGGGGCCTACTGGCGGGAACATCTGGAGCGGCTGGCGTCGCGCCACGAAATCATCGGCGACATCCGGGGCCGTGGTCTGTTGCAGGGCATCGAGCTGGTCACCGACCGCGCCACCCGTGAACCCGCCTACGCCCAGGGCCGCGAGATAGGGCGCCGCTGCCTGGAAAGCGGCCTGATAATGAGCGTGCGCCGCAGCGGTTCCGTATTCCGCTTCGTCCCGCCCTTCACCACCACCGAAGCGCAGATGGACGAAGCGGCCGAGATTCTGGACGGGGCGTTGGGTCAGGTCTAGTAGCTGCGCATTGTGGAACGAGTTTAGGTTTCAACTTTCACATCGGGATTTGAAGGAGCTGTTTCATGCCTGAGATTGAGAACAAGCTGAAGGAACTGGGATACGAGCTGCCACCACCCCGGCCGCCGGGCGCGGGCAACATCATCCCCTTTGTGCGAACCGGAAACCTGGTGTATCTGTCGGGCACCGGCCCGGGCCTGCCTGGCGGCGGGTTGCTGCACGTGGGCAAGCTGGGTGGGGAGGTGTCCGTGGAGCAGGGCTATGACTGCGCCCGGCAGACCATGTTGAACCTGCTGACCAACCTGAAAGGAGCGATCGGCGACCTGGACAAGGTAAGCAGGATTGTCAAGCTGCTGGCCATGGTCAACTCCACCCCTGACTTTGGCGATACGCCCCTGGTGGCCAATGGAGCATCGGACCTGCTCATCAACCTCTACGGCGACCGAGGCCGCCACGCCAGGTCCGCCGTCGGCATGGCCACCCTGCCCGGCGGTATGCCAATCGAGATTGAGATGATAGTCGAGGTCGAGGACTAGGGGACTATC
Source organism: Dehalococcoidia bacterium (assembly GCA_965204865.1). GTDB lineage: Bacteria > Chloroflexota > Dehalococcoidia > Lucifugimonadales > UBA3495 > VXOI01. The sequence continues at coordinate 764,385 of OZ242027.1, forward strand.
TATAGATTTCTCTCCCTCTCAAGGGAGAGGGAGAACCGGAGGTGGACGCAATGGCGTTGGTGAGCAACTTCGGAGTCCTGCTGCCCACGAGGGGCGTGCTGGTATACGCCGGGAGCGGCGGCCCGAAGGTGGAACAGACCTGGCAGATGGCCGAGACTGCCGAGCGGGCCGGTTACGACTCCGTCTGGGTCGGCGACAGCATAACCTCCAAGCCTCGCATGGAGCCGCTGACGGCTATGGCCGCCGTCGCCGCCCGCACCAGCCGGGTCAAGATTGGCACCGCCGTTCTGCTCAACGCCCTGCGCCATCCCGTCCACCTCGCCCACGCCGCCGCAACCATCGACAATATATCCGGCGGGCGCACCATCCTGGGCCTTGGCGCGGGCCGGGGCAACAACCAGATGTTTGTCGCCGAACACGCCGCCGTCGGCGTTCCCATCATGGAACGCGCCGCCCGGATGGAAGAGAGCATCCGCGTCATGCGGGCGCTGTGGATGGGTGAGGCGGTCAGCAATGATGGTGAGTTCTACCCTCTCGAAGACGTAGAGGTGGAGCCCCGGCCCGTCCAGCCGTCCATACCCCTGTGGATTTCCAGCAACTGGGTGCGTCGCGGCCTCTCCAGGGTCGCCGAATACGGCGACGCCTGGATAACCAACGTCCCTACGGTGGAACTGTTCGATCAGTGCTGGGACAGAATCGGGCAGTGCGCCGGGGAATTTGGCCGCGACCCGGCAGAGATAGGCCGCTGCCTATACATCTCCGTAAACCTGAACGACCACGCAGACGCCGCTTTGGCCGAAGGCGACCAGTATATGCAGGCGTACTACAGCATTCCCTACGACGTCATCAGCAAGAACCTGTTATGCGTCTTCGGCCCCATCCGGAAGTGCATTGACACAATTCAGGCGTACAAGGAAGCCGGGGCCGACTACTTCATCGTGAGGTTCGCCTCCCCGGACCAGGCCCGCCAGATGTCGAGGTTCACCGAGGAGGTCCTGCCCTTCGTCGCGTGATGGGCTGGCCCCGTCACCTGCGGCGGTCTGCGAACTCGGCCTTCGCCGACTCCACCAGCGCGGCGTCGCGCAGCAGGTCGCTGGCTGTCAGGCTCAGGGCCTTGGCCACCAGCAGGGCGTTGTTCAGGGCCAGATCAGTGACCGCGGTTTCCTGCATCTGCCTGGTATGGGAAGGCACCGGTGTCTCGCTGACGGCGTACCGTAGCTCAAATCCCGGCATAGCCTGGCTGACGTTGCCGAAATCGGTGGACGCTCCGCTGCCCGGGCGGCCCGGGATCGGCTCGTCCAGCTTCATCCCCAGCGCCTGGGCGTTGGCTCCCACGGCTTGGGCCAGGGTCACGTTGGGCTGAACGTTCTCGTAGAAGGGATAGAATTCCTCGACCTCCAAGCGTGAGCCGGTCATGGCCGCCGCTCCCTCGGCCACCTGCCTTACCTTGCCCACCACCTCGTCGCTCAGGTATCTCCCGTCCCTGGAGCGCAGCATGAAGTTGGCGGCGGCGAACTCCGGCACCACGTTGGGCGCTGTGCCCCCGTCGGTGATTACGCCGTGTATGCGCACGTCGTCCCGCAGGTGCTGGCGCAGGGCGTCAATCCCAGTGAACAGGTGGATGACCGCGTTCAGCGCATTGATGCCCTGCTCCGGGTACGCCGCGGCGTGGGCCGCCTTGCCGTGGTACATATAGCGGTAGCCGACCATGGCCAGGCTCCAGCTCTCTCCCTTGGGCGACGCCGAGGGTATTACGGTGCGGTTGGAAAAGGGATGGGACGAAAGGGTGGCGTCCACGCCGTCGAATACTCCCGCTTCCAGCAGCCGTATTTTGCCGCCACCTCCCTCTTCCGCTGGGGTTCCGATGACCACCACGCGCCCCGGCAAGTCCTGGGCGTTGGCCTTCAAGCCCATGGCAGCTCCCATTGCTGCCATGGCGATTAGATTGTGTCCGCAGCCGTGGCCTATCTCGGGCAGCGCATCGTATTCCGCCAGCACGGCAATCGTCGGCCCGTCTCCGCTGCCTCCGGGTATGGTGGCCCGAAAAGCCGTTTCCACCCCGCCGATGCCCCGCTCCACCGCAAGGTCATGCCCTTCGAGGAACCCGGCCAGGGCGTCGGATGAATAGTATTCTTCGTAGTTCAGCTCAGGGTGGGCATGGACATCCTTCGAGAGGTCGAACAATGCTTGCCTTGAGGATTCGATAGCCGAGTTGGAGCGTCCGGCCAACTCGTCCTTTGCTGGGTCATTCTGGTTGGTCATAATATGCGCTCTCCTAATCAGATAAATCCCCCACTCCAATAAATCACAGTTCAGACAACCCCTTAGCCAACCGCTCACGCGTTGGGCGGGCGGCGATTGTGCCAGTCGGTGGCCTGTTCGTAGGCGTAGGCTACGTTCAGCACGGTCTGGTCGGCCCCGGGGCGGCCCCCTATCTGCAAGCCGATGGGCAGCCCTTCGTTGCTGAAGCCGCAATTGATGGAAACTGCCGGAGCGCTGGCCATGTTGAACGTCCGAGTTTGTAGATAATTCAGCGGCGCCGCGTCTTCCTTGCTAGTGCGCACCGGGTCCTCCACGATAGGCTGGGCGGCCACGCTGGAGGTCGGGGTGACCAGCACGTCGTATCTTTCCAGCGCCTCGTGCACCTGGTTGCGGAACATCGTTCGCAGCTTTTGCGCCTTGTAGTATGCCTGAGCCGGGAAGATGCTGCCGGTCAATAGCCCGATGCGGTTGTTGTGGCCGTAGTCCTGCAACCGCTCCCGCACCCATTCCCTCATGTTCAAGGCCGGTTCCACCACCAACGGGACCTGGGACAGGACAGCCCCGTGGGCAGTGAGCGGAATCGAGACTTCCTCCACCACCGCACCCAGCTCACCCAGCACGCCGAGGGCTTTCAGCACTGCATCGCGGGTGTCGACAGCGGTGGCCTCCTCGTCAATCTGCTCGGTTATCAGCCCAATGCGCAGGCCGCCGATGTCGCCGGTCAGTCCCGCGCGGAAGTCTGGGACGGGCCGGTCCCAGGTATACGGATCGTGCTCATCGTGTCCAGCGATGGCGGTGAGGGTGATGGCGGCGTCTTCCACCGTCCGGGAAATCGGCCCGGCGGTATCCATGGACCACACGCCGGTCATCACCCCGTAGCGGCTGACCAGGCCCCAGGTAGGGCGGTGGCCGACGAGGCCGCACCAGGTGGCCGGGAACCTGATGGAGCCACCGGTATCCTCGCCCAGCGACGTGGCGCAGAGGAAGGCGGCGGTGGCCGCGCCGGAGCCGCCGCTGGAACCGCCGGTGCGGCGGTCAAGATGCCACGGATTCCGGGGCGGGCTGAACCGCTCGAATCCCGCCCCCATGGCGAACTCGGTCATATTGGTCTTGCCCAGCAGCACTGCGCCCGCCCGCTTCAGGTTGGCGATGATGGTGGCGTCCTCATCAGGCACGAAGTCCGCTAGGATACGTGTGCCGCCCGTGGTGCGGACGCCTCTGGTCCAGAACTGGTCTTTGACCGCCACCGGAATGCCGTGCATCGCGCCCCGGTACTCGCCGCGGGCGATGGCGGCCTCCGCATCGCGGGCGGCCTCCAGGGCCTCGCGCCTGGAAACGGCTAGGTAAGCGTTGAACTTGAAGTCCAGCTCGTCAATGCGGTTGAGATAGGCTTGGGTGACCTCGACCGGGGAGACCTGACGGGACTCGATCAACTGCGAAAGCTCCGCCACTGTCAGAAAGGGTAGATTACGATGTTGCATGACGCTGTCCTCCGCCTATGGGATGTATGCAAAGGCTCGGCTCATCCCGTCATCGGCGAGCCGGCGGCGGTGAAGCCGGATGAGCGAGGCGTATTCGTTCAGTATAGGCCAGTATAAGCCTAAACTGCGCCGAAGTTCACGAAATCGGTAAGAGAGACTTCGCCCGCTGGTGTAAAGTGGGGGCGTGGGCCAAGCTGCCCGCGGCGCACCACAAGCCGAAACAACAGGAGGACGGCCATGACAGTGCTGGCGGACTATGCGGACAAATACGAAACGGTCAGCGTGCAACGGGAGGATGGGATTCTCCAGGTCACCTTTCACTCTGGCGACGGAAGCCTTCTCTGGGGCGAGGCCGCTCACCGGGAGCTGGGTTACGCCTTCGCCGACATCGGCGCGGACCCGGACAACAAGGTGGTAATCCTCACCGGCACCGGAGATGACTACTGCGCCAACTTCGAGCCAAACCGTCCTACCCGGCGGATGCCCAAGGACTGGGACAAGACCTACTGGGAGGGCAAGCGGCTGCTGGTCAACCTGCTAGAGATAGAGGTGCCGGTCATAGGCGCGGTCAACGGCCCGGCCACCATCCACGCCGAGATTCCGGTGATGTCCGACATCGTCCTGGCGTCGGAGACAGCTACTTTCCAGGACGCTCCCCACTTCCCGCGAGGTGTGGTGCCAGGCGACGGCGTTCACGTGGTCTGGCCCCTGCTGCTGGGGCAGAACCGGGGCCGGTATTTCCTGCTGACCGGGCAGACCCTCTCGGCCCGAGAGGCGCTGGCCCTGGGCGTGGTGGCCGAAGTTCTCCCCAAGGACCAACTGCTGCCCCGGGCCTGGGAACTGGCCCGGCAGCTTGCGGAAAGGCCGCCCCTGACCCTGCGCTACAGCCGTGTCGCCCTCACCCTGCAACTGAAACGGCAGATGCAGGATATGCTGGGATACGGTCTGGCCATCGAGGGTCTTGCCGCGGTTGACGTGTCCCTCTCGCAAGGCTAGGGCTAAGAAACTATCCCCTAAATTCCCTCCCCCTCTTAGGGGGAGGGAGAACTGAAAGACCCTGCCGGATATGGCCCATTGATGACACCGGAGGCTTTTGCTATGCTGGCCGCATCCAACTCCTCTATTTCCCACTAAATTGCAGGACGGAACAGCTATGTCTTCCCGACCACTCAACGCCATGGGGCGGCCAAGGAGAATCAAAGTGGACTTGGGGGAAGAGTCGTCGCTCCCGAGTCTCCCCTTTCCGGTCGAGGTGGGTGACGCCAAATTCTTCTTGGTCAAGGGCAGCGATGGCTACAAATTGCTGTCCGTAATCTGCCCTCATCAGGCTGGCGAGGTGCTGGACGAAGGCGAGGAAGTGTTCACCTGCGACGGCCACGGCTGGCAGTTCGATAAGAACGACGGGGTGTGCGTAACCCAGCCCCATGTCCGCATGAGGGCCCTGCTTGTGGATATTCAAGATGGGCGGCTGTCGGCGTTGGTCCGCCCGGAGTAACGCTTAACCGATTCAAGGCGCGTAGTAGAACTCCCCTTCGCAGAGAAGCTGCGTCCCCAAAGCCCCGGACAAGATGGCCGACGCTTGGACAGCACCGGCGTACTCTCTCTTGGCCTCCCGCAAAAGCCCTCCGCGGAATGAAAACGCCTTCCTGTACCGCACCGGCCAGTACCCGGGGCGGCGGGATAACGGTGGCGGAAGGCTATTCCTGGCCGCCGTCCCGCCACAGTTGCAGGCCCACCGAGAGCATCACGGCCACGAAGGCGCCGTCAATGAGGAACCATGCCAGACCATCGGCCGAGTCTCGTATTATGTCGGCGAACCAGTTGTTCAGGAACCAAAAGGTCAGCACCAGAGTCGCATAGAAACGGGCGTTGGTTTGCAGCCAGGATTTCACGTTAGGGGTTTCCGGGGCGACGTCTCTCTGCCGCACCCAGGCGCAGCCGGTGGCTCCCAGCGCGATAACCAATGCCGCCAGCATCGGCCAGTTGAGTATCGTCCAGACCGGGAACCCGGTTGCGCCATCGTCATAGATGGGGGTGATGGCGAAATTTACGCCAACCGCCAGGGCCATCAGCAGCAGGTACAGGGAAAGAGGCCGGAACAGGACGCGCATAGGTCACCCTCCGCAAGGTTGTGCGCCGTCCAGTGTAGCAATACACTTCGTGATGGCTACAGCTACCCCCGCAACGGTTTCGAGCAAAAACGCAAGGCAGGCCCTCGCCCTGAGCGCAGCCGAAGGGTCAGGATGGGAGCGCGCTATGTCCGCCGAAAACAGAGAACCGTCCGCCGCCTTTCAACTGGTGGAAGCAACCATTGACCAACTCCACGCCGCCATCCGGGCCGGTCAGACCACCTGCGCCGCCGTGGTGCAGGAGTACATCGCCCGCGCCCGCGCCTACAACGGCGTGTCCAGTATGCTGGTGACCGCGGACGGCGCGCCGGTGGCCCCGGCCACGGGCGCAGTCCGCGCCCAGGCCCCCATCCGGTTCCCCACCGAAACGGTCAAGGCATCGGATGTCCTGCCCGACTTGGACAAGTATCAAGGGCCGCCGCTGGAGTTCGGGCGGATGGAGACCACGGCCTCCGACCCTTCGGTATCGCAGCAGTTCGGCATGATTGTCGGCATTCCCCTGGACTCCTTCCAAGGGCGGGGGCAGCTAAACGCCCTGGCAACGCTGAACATCCGGGGCGAGCGCTCCGTCACCTGTCGCGGCGAGTACGACCGCCATCCCGCCCTCGGCCCGCTGCCGCCGGATGCTCCGCCGGTCTGCGAGCATTTCCGCCACTTCCCCGACGCCCTGGAGCGCGCCGCCGAGCTGGATGCCGCCTATGGCCGCAACCCCGACCTGGAATCCATGCCGATGTACGGCGTGGTGTTCAGCTTCAAGGACCCCTTCGACACCAGGGATATGCGCTCCACCGGCGGCGGCGACGCGGCCTATGACATAGACTTCCCGGCCCGCGACCACATCCTCGTAGAGCAGTTGCGCAACAAGGGCGCCGTCATTTTCGCCAAGGCGGTGAATACCGAGTACAACGGACGCGCCGGCGACCCCGGCGGGCGGCACGCGCCGGACAAGGTGCTGCCTTCGGTGCTGGGCTACCAGCGCAGCACCTGGGGCGGCAACCCCTCCAACGTCTACGACACCACCCGCGCCGCCTCCCTCGGTTCCAGCTCCGGCTCGGCGGTGTCGGTCAGCGCCAACCTCGTGATGGCCAGCCTGGGCGAGGAGACCCGCGCCTCCACTCGCGGCCCCTCCAACCACAACTCAGTGGCCCTCATCCTGCCCCACAAGGCCATGATTGGCTTCGAGGGCGGGGCCATCGGCGCCGACATCTACTGCGACCGCACCGGCATCCACGCCCGGCGTCTGGGCGACTGCGCCAAGATTCTCGACGCGCTGAAAGACCCGGAAACCGGCTATTACGACCCCCGCGACCCCTTCACCACCGTCCCCCGCGCCTCGGTGCTGAACACGCCCTACGCCCCTCACGCCCGAACTTCCGGCGAACCTGGCTCGCTGAGCGGTATACGTATCGGCGTAATCCGCGAGTCCATGGTGTACCCTTCCGGCTCCAAGACCGAGGAGCCGATAGTCACCGCCGCAGTGCGGGAAATCAACGAAGTCTTGGCCGACAAGCTCGGCGCAACTTTGGTCGAATCGTCCGACCCGCTATGGACGCCCAACCCCAACATGGAGCAGATGCAGACCGATTTCCGCCGCGCCCTTGCCGTGCTGGTGCCGGTGTTCATGCCAGACCTGCTCTTCCGCCTGAACGCCGAGGGCCAGCCCTTGTTCCGGGACTTCGCCGACGCAATTGCCCCCACCGAGTTCGCGCCCGGCAAGGTCTTCGGCTCAGGAACGGTGGCCCCCATAGACTACATGGTGGAGTTGGCCGAAGGACGTATCAAACCGCCCTCCAACCTGGACATCCCCACGGTGCAGGAACAGGAACTGGCGATGTCCTTCCGCTTCCACATCCGCCAGTACCTGAGCCGCCGCGCCGCCGACTGGCAGGCGCTGGGCTTCGCCGAAACGCTGACCGACTGGCCTGCCCTGAACGCCCGCTCCAAGTTCTGGGGCGACGACCAGCGCGCCGCCTTCAAGAACTGGGAGGAAGTGGCCGACCCGCGCAATCCGCTTGACGGACGCCAGGGCGTGCCGGAGCGCATTATGCTCCGCGAGTTGCTGCGCCGGGTGGACATGATGGTGCTGTACGAGAACCGCCTCGACGCTCTGGTGCGCCTTCACACCCCCTTCCCTCCGGCCAAGATAGGCGGCGCCCACCAGCCGGGAACCAGCCAGAACATACGCATGGAGTCCTTCAACGGCCCCAACGCCGGCCTGACCGAGGTGCTGGTTCCGGCAGGCTACGTCACCACCGCCTACGACCCGGTCTTCCGGCTCAGCGACGACAGGACGCGGTACGTACCGGCGCCATCCGACATCCCAACATCCCTACCGGAACCCGGTTTGCCCTTCTCGCTAGTGTTCCGTGCCGACCCGGGGCGGGAAGACATCCTTCTGAGCATAGCCTCATCCTACGAGGCCGCATCCCGCCGCCGCATTTCTCCGCCTGCCTTCGGGCCTAGGGCGATAGCATTTGGACAAGTCCAGTGCCCCTTGCCAACCCTGGTGGCGCCTCCCTAAATTAGTGACTGCAATCACCAAAAACCGCAACCACGCAGGGCAGTCGGCCTAGGGTCTTTCGATTATTCCCTCCCCCTTGAGGGGGAGGGTTAGGGTGGGGGTGAAATTTTCGCATCAACAACCTCCCATACAGCGGATGATGGAAAATCCTGCTCATCCTTTAATCCTGAAAATCCTGATTCAGACAAACAATCGAAAAGCCCTGCCGTGAGAACGGGGAGCAGGGGCTCGATTCAGGCAATAGCTGGAAATGACCGGAAATGATAGGAAAATTAAAAAACGTACCCCTCGGCCAGCTCCGCCGCCATTCTCCCCGGCCACTTCTAACAAGCCTCGCAGTGGGACACTATGGGACGGAATGGGACGGGAATCGAAAATTTTTGTCCCACACGTCCCCCATTCCAGCCGCGCTGTCATTCCCGTGAAAGCGTGATCCCGGAGGCCCCGTTCCGTATGGGCTGCTGGGCAGCGCAGAAATGCCGTATAGTGACGCCGCCAGACCATTGAACCATCAGGAGGCGGTATGAAATACGACACCATCGTCATCGGCGCAGGATCCGGGGGCGGCGTGGTCGCCACCCGTCTCAGTGAAGACCCGCATCGCTCGGTGTTGTTGCTGGAGGCCGGGCCTGACTACCCCGACTTCGAGCACCTGCCCGAGGAAATCAAGTTCGGCTTCGCCTCGGGCGTCGACGTAGTAACTCATCACCACAATTGGGATTTCAGTGGCCGTGGCACCGACGCCAGCGGCGAACTTCAGATTGCCCGGGGCAAGGTCACCGGGGGCAGCAGCGCCGTCAATGGGCAGGTGTTCCTGCGCGGGGTACCCGAGGACTTCGATTCCTGGGCCGCCGAGGGCAACGACGAGTGGAGCTACCAGAACCTGCTCCACTACTTCCGCAAGCTGGAGACCGACACCGAGTTCGGCGGCAGTGACTTCCACAATTCCGACGGCCCCATCGTCTGCCGCCGCTTCAGCCGGACCGACTGGCGGCCCGATCAATCGGCCTTCTACACCGCTTGTCGCGGCATCGGGATGGCAGATGTGCCAGACATGAACCACCCCGACGCCACCGGGGTCGGGCCGGTGCCGTTGAACAACCCAAACGGCATCCGGTTGAGCACCGCCCTGGGCTACCTCAGCCTCGCCAGGCACCGGTTGAACCTGACCATCAAGGCAAACTGCAACGTCCATCGTATCCTCTTCGACGGTGGTTCAACTGGCTCACCGCGAGCTACCGGGGTACAGGTGGAGTCCGGCGGGGAGACTTTCGTCGTGGAGGCCGAGGAAATTGTCCTCAGCAGTGGGTCTATCGGTTCCCCGCACATTCTGTTATTGTCCGGCGTCGGCCCGGCGGACCAGCTTTCTGCGGCGGGCATTACGCAGGTTCACGAACTGCCGGGGGTGGGGCAGAGCCTGCGTGACCATCCCATCGTCTTCGTCCCATTCAGAACAAAGGAGGGACACGAGCTGGACGCCCACGCCCCGCGGATGCAGGTGGTGGCCCGCTGGACGTCTACCGGGTCTCCCTACCGTAACGACCTGCAAATTCTCATGAGCTCTATGATCAACCCGGACTTTTACCCTATGTCCGAGGGACGCCCGGTTACCGGGTTGGGGATGTACACCTTCATCAACTTGGAGGAGAGCGCCGGGGAACTGAGGATTGTCTCTCCCGACCCCAGCGTGAATCCGCTGATAGACTTCAAGTTCTTCGAAAGCGAATTCGACCTGCAACGCTGCCGCGAAGTAGTCCGAATCGCCGCCGAGTTGGGCAAACATCCGGCATTCGCAGACATCGTCGAAGAACGCCTCCAACCCTCCGACGAGGAGCTGGCATCGGACGAGGCCCTGAACGACTTTATCCTGAGCAACGTGGTCAGCGGCCTTCACCTGACCAGCACCTGCAAGATGGGGCCAGCCTCCGACCCCATGGCCGTCGTCGACCAGCAGGGTCGCGTCCACGGCATCGAGGGTCTGCGCGTGGCCGACGCCTCCATAATGCCCAACTGCGTCCGCGCCAACACCAACTGCACTACGATGATGATTGGCGAGCGCGTCGCCGATTACATCCGGCAGGGCAGTTAGTCCGGCTCCAAGGGGTATTTCAATGCAAATGAAAGAGCGCAGAGGAATTGGGTAGCCCCTGCGCTCTTGGCTTTTCCTGCGTTAGTGTCCCTACCCCCCACTGCGAACGTAGTCCGCTATCTTCTCTCCGATCATCATGGTGGTGACGTTGGTGTTGGCGCGGATGCAGTCGGGCATCACAGAGGCGTCCACCACCCGCAGGCCCTCCAGTCCGTGCACCCGCCCGTGCTGGTCCACCACCGCCATGGGATCGGAGGCTGGCCCCATCTTGCAGGTGCCGGATATGTGATGGCCGGTGGTGCCGTTCCGGCGAATAAATGCGTCCAAGGCCTCATCGGTGGCCAGGTCGTCATCGGTGGGGCTGATGCGCTCCTGGATGTGCTCGGCCAGCGCAGGATCTTCCGACAAACTCACAATCAGCCGCACCCCCTCCCGCATCCGGCGCAGGTCGAACTCCTCGGCGAAGTAGTTGTAGTCCAGGAAGGGCTGCACGTCCGGATCTGGCGATTGCAGACGCAGCTCCCCGGCACCCACAGCCAGGTACAGCCCCGATGCGATGCGGAAACCGATGGGCTCCACGTCCTCGGCGCTGGTGTCGCGCACCCAATCCTCGGTGGCGTAGGACAGGACCACGAAAATCATGTCGTTGCGCAGATGCGAGCCTTCGGCCGTCCAGCTCATCATCATCTGCAAGCGGGGGTCGTGCTCGTTGAACACGTGGCCGGGCTTCGTTCTGAAGGTGACAGGCACGAAGGGATGGTCGCGCAGGTTCTGGCCCACGCCGGGCAGTTCGTGCGTCACCTGAATACCCTGCGCCTGGATCTGGTCCGCCGGGCCCACCCCGGACAGCATCAAGATGTGGGGAGAGCATACCGGCCCGGCGCTGAGAACTATCTCTTCACCCTCCACTACGAACCGCTCGCCGCCGCTCTCGATCTCAACGCCGGTGGCGCGCTTGCCCTCGAACAGGATGCGCCGCACCAGCGCGTTGGCCCGAATGGTCAGGTTCAGCCGGTGCCTGGCCGGGTCCAGGTAGCCCAGCGCGGTGCTCCAGCGGATGCCGTTGGGGTTGTTTAGGGGCGACGGGCCGACGCCGGAGGCTTCCGGGTGGTTCTGGTCAGGGCTGTCCGGGAACCCGGCGGCCAGCGCCGCGTCATAGAACCCCCGCTGCTCAGGCATCAAGTCCGCTCTGGCGAACCGGCGGGCGATGATGGGGCCGTCCGAGTTGTGGAAGTCGTCCCCCCCGAACTCCGTATCGCTCTCAATCATCCGCAGGAAGGGCAGCACGTTCTGGAAGTTCCACTCGTCATTGCCCATTTCGGCCCAGGCGTCGTAGTCCTCGGGAACGCCCCGCAGGAACATCTGCCCGTTGATGGCGCTGGAGCCGCCGGTGACCTTGCCGCGGGGGACACGCATGGGCGGCGCGGTGTCGGTGGCCTTCCCGATGAACTCCCAGTTGTGGTCCTTGGTGATGACGTCGGTGGCCGTGGCGAAGCCGAACTTGACTTCATCGGGCAACCGCTCGAAGTCCGGGTAGTCGGGCCCAGCCTCGATGAGCAGGACTGATACGCTTGGATCTTCTGAAAGCCTTGATGCCATAATGGAACCGGCCGAACCGGCACCCAGAACGATGTAGTCGTATTTCATACATTCTCCGTGGCGAAAATCAACGAATGTAGCCGATTCCCGATACTAACCACAGCCCAATGCGCTGTCAAACCGCCGCAATATCCCCGCAACGATGCCAGTTTTCCACGGGCCGCAACCCCACAACGCGATGTCGCCACCGGTCGGGATTCGCAAATTTGGCCTCAGACCCCTCGCATCGCCCGCCACACCCGCTCGGGCTTGAGTGGGATGTCCAGTTGCGTCTCGCGCAGGTGAGACAGCGCATCCACGACGGCGTTGGCGATGGCAGGAACGGCGGCGATGGTCGGGGTCTCTCCCATGCCCTTGACTCCCAGCGGGTTGAAGGGACTGGGAGTTTCCATGAATTGGACGGTGAAGTCGGGCAGGTGCTTCGCCAGCGGCATGGCATAGTCCATGAAGCTGCCCGTGAGGAGCGGGCCGTTGCCGTCATACACTGCCTCTTCCATAAGCGCGGCGCCGATGCCTTGGGCCAGCCCTCCATGTACCTGGCCGTGCACCACCATCGGATTGACCAGTACCCCGAAGTCGTTGACTGAATAGAAGTCGAGCAGTTGCACCACCCCGTTGTCCGGGTCAACTCGCACCACTGCCACGTTGGCAGTGTAGGGGAAGGTGTAGCTGTCCGGTTCCCAGTACACGCTGGCTTCAAGCCCGCGCTCCGTCCCTTCCGGCATCGGCTGGGGGCCAGCGGACATGGCCACCACATCGCGCCAGGTGACGTAGCGGTCGGGGATGTCCTCGGCGAAGAACCCGCCCCGGCGCAGCTCGACATACTGCGGCTCGGTGCGAAGGAGGGCGGCGGCCATTTTCAGGGCCTTATCCTTGACTTGCCGGCTGGCGGTCACGACGGCGGAGCCTCCCACGACCAGCGAGCGGCTGGCCCGCGTGCCGGTGCCCTGGGCAATCAAGGCGGTGTCGCCATAAATCACGCTGACGTCTTCCAGAGGGACTCCCAGCTCATCAGCGGCGATTTGGGCGAAGGTTGTCTCATGGGCCTGGCCGTGAGGCGACGAGCCGGTGTAGACCGTAACGCGCCCGGAGGTGTCCACCTGTACTGTGGAGGTTTCGTACCCAGGGCGGACGCTGAGGGAACCTGACGGCCCGAAGCCCGATGCGTCGACAGTGGTGGCAATACCGATGCCTAAAAGCTCGCCCTGCTCCCGCAGCCGGGCCTGCTCCTCCCTGAGTCCGGCGTAGTCTGCCAGCTCCAGCGCCATCTCCAGCCCGCGATGATAGTCGCCGCTGTCGTGCAGGCGGCCCGTGGGCGTGCGGTAGGGAAACGCATCGGTGGGAATCAGGTTGCGCCGCCGCACCTCGGCCGGGTCGAGGCCCAACGCCTGGGCGATGCCGTCCATCACCCGCTCGGCAGCGTAGGCGGTGGCGTGCTGCCCGTAGCCCCGATAGGGGCCGACGGTCATCTTGTTGGTGTATACGCCGTACACTGTCCACTCCAGGTTCTCCACGGTGTAGGCTCCGGCCGCGCCTGACGGGGTGAGGGTCTCGGCCACCCCGTGGGTGCCGCCGAAGGAGTAGGCGCCCAGGTCGGTGTAATACTGCGTCCGCAGGGCCAGCAGCTTGCCGTCGTTGCGATAGGCAGCCTCCACGTACTGGACCTCTCCGCGTCCGTGGATGGTGGACGTAAACTCCTCCTGCCGCTCCTCCACCCAGCGCACAGGACGGTTCAGCCGCATGGCCAGCGCCGCAGCCATAACCGTTTCGGGATAGGTGTCTATCTTTGCCCCGAAGCCGCCGCCCACGTCGCGGGACAGCACCCGTATGCGGTTCTCTCCCATGCCCAGCACCCCGGCCACGGCCCGGCGCTCCATGTGCGGAGCCTGCGTGGACAGCCAGAGGGTCACTTCCCCGACGCCCCGCTCGTAGCTGGCGGTGACCGCTCGCGGCTCCATGGCGTTGGGAACCAGGCGCGGCTCCACCAGCCGCAGCGACAGCACGCCGTCGGCCTCGGCAAAGGCGGCGTCCGGGTCGCCGGCGCTGCGGGAGCTGGTTACGCATAGGTTGGTGCCCAATTCATCGTGAATTATGGGGGCGCCGTCTTCCAGCCCTCGCTCCGGGTCCACGACGGCGGGCAGGGGTTCGTAGTTAACCTCGATTAGCTCCAGGGCGTCTCGGGCGATGTAGGCGTCCAACGCCACCACCACAGCCACCGGCTCGCCCTCGTACCTAGCAGTGTCCGCCGCCATGGGCCATCGGCTTACGACTTTCATGTGCTCACGCACGCCGGCGACCGGAAGCTGGGCGTCGCAAATCGCGTTGAACTCCCCGCCAGTCATTACCGACAGCACTCCCGGCAATGCCCGAGCGGCGCTGACGTCGATATTACGGATTCGGGCATGGGCGTGAGGGCTGCGGAGCACCATCATCTCCGCCACATCTCGAGGCTGAATGTCGCCGGCATACCGCCCCTCGCCCTGAATCAGCCGGAAGTCCTCTTTGCGCCTGACCGATACCCCCACCAAGTTGCCGTTGGCGTCGTTTCCTGAAGCATCCATTGAGCGCCTCCTGACGTACTGATAATAAGGATGCAATTCTGATATATGATAACTTATATCGTCTATGAATGACGGTATGCCTGTCCACTCTCATAATTTGGCCGGATAACTTGAAGGGAGAACAAGTATTATGGCGACATTTGGCGACATCGAGCGGTTCTTTGCCGACCTGTATCCCTACCGCTGGGCCATCGGCGCTGCCGTGCTGGTGTTTATCGCCGCGTGTCTGGCCTTCGCCTACTGGCAGGGCTGGCACATGGTGGCCTGGCGATACCGCAAGCCGCTGGGCATTGTATCCGTGCCTGTGCTGGCTTTGACCATATGGCTGGGCTGGTCGCTGGGGTCGCCGCTGTTCACCAACGTAACGGTGGATGAGGCATTTCCCTTCGCCGCCACCGCCACGGTGCCGGAGGGTATGGAGCGGGAGGAAGTCGAGGAGATTCTCTCTGGGTTTTCCAAAGTCGATAGTCCCGTGATGGAGTCCATGCCCGCGCCAGCCGCCATTGATGTCTCCGCGGTCATGGTAGCGGAAATGATGGGTGAAGAAGATGCGCCAGTGGTGATGACGCCCGCACGCCTGACTGAGCTGGAAGAAGGCATGGCGATGGCGATGAAGGCAGTTGAAGCCGACAGTATGGAGGAAGCTGCCGCGATGACGGAAGAGGGCGTGGTAATGATGGAGGAAGCCATTGAACAGTCGGAGATGATGGCCCAGTCCGCAGCGACCAGCCAGGTGCAGGCGGTAGCAATGGGCAGCTTCAAGGACGCCGACGCCTTCCACCGGGGCAGCGGCACCGCCACCATCTACCGTACCCCCGACGGCTCCGAGGTGCTGCGCCTTGAGAACCTGGACGTCACCAACGGCCCGGCCCTGCACGTGGTGCTCTCGACCCACCCCGACCCGGAGCGTTCCGAGCAGGTGAAGCAGGAGGGCTACGTTGACCTCGGCGACCTCAAGGGCAACCGGGGCAACCAGAACTACCCTATTCCGGCAGACGTGGATACTTCCATCCACAAGAGCGTGGTCATCTACTGCTATCCCTTCGCTGTGGTGTTCAGCGTGGCGACGCTGGAGGGCTAGGAAGCCTTGCCCGCCAACGGATGTTGACGCATAATGCGCGAAACCATCACGCAACCCTTCGACAAGCTCAGGATACGGGAGGCGAAGCAGTCATGTCCAAAGTCAACATGATTCACCACGTCAACATCCAGATTACCAACCGGGAACAGACCCGCGAGTGGTACGAGAAGGTGCTGGGGGCCGAGTTCCTCGACCGCGGCCCGGCGCTCAACCGGAGGATGTTGCAACTGCGCATTGGCAACGGCGAAATCCACACCACCGAGGTGGATGAGGTCGTGTTCATTCCCCGAGTACACTTCGCCATCGAGGTTGACGACTGGGACGCCGCCCTGGCCAACCTGGCCAAGCTGGGCGTCTCATACTCCCGCTCGGCGGGCGGCGCGTTCATGGGCACGGGCGGCGAGGACCCATACCAGGGCCGCCGCGAGGACACCAACGAACACTACACCTACATCTCCGATCCCGACGGCAACCTCATCGAGTTGGTCTACCATCCGCTGGGGCTGGAAAGCACCGAGGGCGATGCCATACCCCTGCACCGCGACACAGCCAATCCCAAGTGGACGCAGATACCCGGCTTCGTGGAAGAAGCGTACCGCGAGGCGGAAGTGATGGTTTCAGATTAGCGTGTGTTTACAAACTCCAGCAGCGAGGGATTTGGGGATAGGCGCGTTGCTTGATGCCAGGATTTCACCCTCACCCCCTGCCTTCGCAGGGGCAGGCTCTAACCCTCTCCCTCAAGGGAGAGGGGATTTTGGGGATGGTTTCTATGCTGCCCCTGC
The DNA here is from genome assembly GCA_965204865.1 of Dehalococcoidia bacterium. Lineage (GTDB taxonomy): Bacteria > Chloroflexota > Dehalococcoidia > Lucifugimonadales > UBA3495 > VXOI01. The sequence continues at coordinate 780,890 of OZ242027.1, forward strand.
GTCCCTCAAGGCTTGCCACACCTTCTCCGGCGTCAGGGGGGTGTCTATGTGCTTGACGCCTGCGGACGACAGGGCGTCCATGACGGCGTTGGCGATGGCTACCGGGGCGGCCAGGGTGGGCAGCTCTCCTATACCCTTGACGCCGAGGGCGGTGATGGGCGACGGTGTTTCGTAGGTGCTGTCGAGGTCGAAGTCGGGCAGGTCTATGGACTTGGGCATTACGTAGTCCATCATGCTCCCGCTGAGGGGCTGGCCGGTGGAGTCGTAGACCATGCCCTCCCAGAGCGCTTGCCCGATGCCTTGGGCGATGGCGCCATGTATCTGGCCGTCGTATAGCATGGGGTTGATGACCTTGCCCGAGTCGTGGACTCCGGTGTATTGCAATATCTTGATGGCCCCGTTCTCCCGCGAGACCTCCACCACCGCGACGTGGGAACCGAAGGAGTAGGGGCTCCGGCTCAGCGTGTTGGAACCGGAGAAGTCTACCCCTGGTTCCTCTCCCGGCGGCAGTAGCTCTTCGTTATGGGCCGCAGCCGCCAGTTGCGCGAAAGGCACGCTGCGGGACGGGTTGTTGCGGTCAACGGCCCGGCCCTCGGTCAGGTCGATGTCTCCGTGCGGGCATTCGAGCAAGTGAGCGGCGACGGTTATCAGCTTCTCCCGCGCTTCCTGCACCACGTTGTACAGCACGGTGCCGCCTGCAATGACGCCGCGGCTGGCGGAGGTGCCGCCGCCGTGGGGCAGAATTGCGGAATCGCTGTGGCGCACCCGCACATCGCCCGGCGCGATGCCCAGCTCATCGGCTACCACTTGGGCGAAGGTGGTCTCCGTTCCTTGGCCGTGGGGCGAGATGCCCGTGTGAACCTCAACGTCCCCTTCCGGCCCGATGACGCATCGAGCGTGTTCCTCCAGCATGGTCACCTTGGCGCCGGAACCCTTCACCACCGCCGCAATGCCCACGCCGATAAGAGCGCCGCTGTCCTCGGACTGCTGTCGGGAGCGTTCCCGCCATTCCTGGTAATCGGACATTTCCAGGGAGCGCTCGAAGGCTGTGGCGTATTCGCCGGAGTCGTAGATGATGCCCGTGGGCGTTTCGTAGGGGAAGGCCTCGGGCGGGATGAAGTTGCGGCGGCGCACGTCGGCCGGGTCAAGGCCGAGTTCCTGGGCCACCAGATCCACCGCGCGCTCCATGCAGAAAGCCGCCTCGGGGCCGCCCGCGCCGCGATAGGCGCCGGTCACCGACTTGTTGGTGGCGACGCCCACCACCTCCACCGACATGGCGGGGGTGCGGTAGGGGCCGGTCAGCCGGTGGCTGGTGAGGATAGGCACAGTGGGGGTGGACATGAAGAAGTAGGCCCCCAGGTCGGCGGTGACTTTCACGCGGATGCCCAGCAAAGTTCCGTCGCTCTGGGCCGCGGCCTCCATGTCGATGCTGTGGCCGCGCCCGTGGAAGCAGAGCATATTTTCCTGTCGGCTTTCCACCCACTTGATGGGACGCCCCAGCTTCATGGCCAGGTAGGGAATTGCCAGCTCTTCGGGGAAGAAGCAACCCTTCTCACCGAAGCCGCCGCCAACGTCGGGGCAGGCCACGCGCACCGACTCCAGGGGCCGCTCCAGCAGGCGGGCCAGGTGCTCGCGGATTTCGTGGGGGTGCTGCGTGGAGTCCCACACCGTCAGCAGGCCGGCAGCCTGCCCTGAGCTTGCCGAAGGGTCGTATTCGGCCAGCAGCCCGCGCGGCTCCATGGGCGCCGGGGCTACCCTCTGCACGTCGAACCGCTGGGTGATGACGCAATCGGCGGATGCGAAAGCCCCGTCTAGGTCTCCCCCGGCGTTGACGGTGCGCAGCACGACGTTGCTGCCGAACTGCTCGTGAATCACCGGGGCGCCCTCGCTGGTCGCCTCCCGCGGGTCAATGACGGCGGGGAGAATCTCGTAGTCTATGGCCACGAGTTCAACGGCGTCCTCGGCGGTGTAGATGTTCTCGGCCAGCACGATGGCGACGGGCTGACCGGCGTAGCAGGCCTTGTCCACGGCCAAGGCCGGGTGCCGGGGCGGGTGCAGCTCGTCGGCGTCAGCGGATTCACGGGTGGGCAGTTGGGCAATTTCCGCCATGTCCTGCGCCGTTACCACCGCGGTCACGCCCGGCAGGGCCAAAGCCGCCGATGCGTCAATGCTGCGGATGCGGGCGTGGCCGTGGGGGCTACGGATTATCAGGGCGTGCAGCATCCCGGGCCGCGTCATGTCGTCCACGTAGGAAGATTGCCCGGTGAGCAGACGGTGGTCCTCGAAGCGCTTGATAGACTGGCCGGTGTAGGTTGTCCCATCCCTCGTAACCATGACGGGGCCTCCGCAAGCAGGGGTGTAGTATGGGCAATGATACCACGACGGCCCCAGGGTCTTTCGTTTATTTTCTCCTCTGAGGGGGGAGGGGATTTTTTGTTCAGGCGGCGTTGGGGCGCTCCCAGAGGTCGGGGCGGAGGAGGGGGCCTCTCCTGGCCCAGGGGATGAGGGTGAAGACGACCTCGCGGGGTTCGGGGCCGGTCCTGTTCTGGATGCAGCCCAGGAAGTAGCGCACCAGCTCTTGGCCCTTGGCCAGGCGGAAGCCGGCCTGTCCCACCCGGGGCGGGAACATCATGCAGATGCCGGTGAGGTCGCGCTTATGGGAGTCTTCGCTGAGGACGGCCTCGTCGAACTCGTCGCAGAATTGCATGGCGAGGTTGCGGAGTTTGAGGATGGCGAGGACGGGTTTGAGTTTGCGCTGGAGGGCGTCGACCTGGCGCCGGAGGTAGCTGATGGAGTACATCTTTATTCCTCCTCTGATGTTCTTGGGGTTGAAATTTTTACTTTCCGGTTATTTCCGGTCATTTCCTGTCATTGGGCTTGGGGTTGGCCCTTCGACAGGCTCAGGATGGGAAGGTTGTGACGGGGGGTTGCAAGGCTGCGGTTGGGGGGTACGGGCTTTTATTTGGGGGGTTTGGGCATTGGTCATAACGGGGCCTCAGTGGTTGGTTGGAATTGGGGTGTCTGAACTGTGATTTATGGGATTTCTCTGATTTTCTGTCGGATGGCTCGGGATTTGGACTAAGAACTTGACGGCTTATAATCGCCGGATTCAGGGATTCCAGTGATTGCAGTTCCTACGTTAGAGAGGTGTCACAGGGGTTGTCCAGGAGTGGGTGTCAGTGGGCAGGGATCCGCTTTAGGTGGTCTAATCGGTTGACCCCCGTCTCCACGGGGGCAGGCTCCATCTGGGGGTTTGGATTCCCGCCCCCCGCCTTCGCGGGGACAGGCTTCGCGGGAATGACGGGTTGTCAGCGGTTATACTACCTAAATGGGAACGCTACCCGACAGCCTGCCAAGAACCTTGAAGTCTGGGGCAAAGGGGAGTAAAAGAGGATTACAGGGGAGACGCCCCCACCCCCGTATTGAGTACGGGGCAGGCTCTAACCCTCCCCCGGAGGGAGAGGGAACCATTCATCAGACCGCCCGGAGCAGGGAAAGGATGTAACGATGGACACCGCCCTCGCAGTCCTGCCCTGGATTTTGCCCCCGCTGCTGGGCGCAATCATCGGTTACGTCACCAACCGGATTGCGATAAAAATGCTGTTCCGTCCGCTGAACCCCAAGCGGGTTCTGGGCGTGCGCGTCCCACTGACCCCCGGCGTCATTCCCCGCAACCGTTTCGACTTGGCCCGAACTATCGCACGCATGGTGTCGGAGCAGTTGCTGTCGCCCAAGGCCATCAGGGAGCAACTGGACAGTCCGGAGTTCCGCAGCAACCTGAAGCAGTGGATTGGCGAGCGGCGGCGCACGCTGATGCAACGGCCCATCCTTCAACAAGCTCAGGATGACGGCATGGTCAACGGACATGCCGATGCAGACGGCATCGGGCAAGGCGGGCGGAGCGCCTTTCCCGAAGAATTGGTGGAAGAGCTGCTGGCGGCGTTCCTTAAATCGCCCCAGTGCGCCCGGATGGCGCAGTCCCTGGCGGAGCAGGTGACCAGCGACGTGGGCAGCAAGCGGATTTCGGAAATCACCAGCGCCGAGCAACTGGCCGACTTCGTTCACGGCAATGTTCTGCCCGCGCTGGGAAACGAGGAACTGGGCAACACGGCCTCCGAGTTCGTCAACAACTGGCTGCGGGACCAGTTCAACCAGAACAAGAGGCTGAAGGAATACCTGACGCCGGAAAACCTGGAGGCCGTACAGTCGTTAATCCGCAACAACCTTCCGACGGCCACCTGGCTGATATTCAACTGGCTTCGCCAGCCGGATATGTCGGACAAGCTGGTCAAGATAGGCCAGGATATGGTGGAAGAGACGGTAAGTCACCAGGGACTGATGACCAGGGTCATCCTGAGCATCAGCGGAAAGAAGGACGAAGCCATCCGGGATATGCCCAATATCATCGCCAAGGTGATAGACGACGCAGAGGAGGCCCTGAGAACCCCGGAGATGCAGACCTTAATCTCCGATGCCGTGGGCGTGACGCTGGACCGCATATCAGCCAGGCGAATCAAGTGGCTCATCGGGCACAACGAGCAGACCATCTATTGGATGGCCGACCGGGCGACACGGGGGGCGTTCACTGCGCTGTCCGAGACGTCCGAGGCCAGCGTGCGGGAGGCCGCAGGCAGGTTCTATGAGAAGAACTCGCAGACCACCCTGGGGGAGATGGCGGAGCGCACCCTGGGCGTCCAAACGGCTGTGGTGTCGGGAGTTACGACCAACCTCATGTTGGACTACTTGACTGATCCTGCGACTCCACGCCACATAACCGGAATGGCCAGGCAGTTGGGAAGTAACGGTGACGGCAATGAGGACCCTGTCACTCTGGAGTCGCTGATTCCGCTTTCGGACGAGACGGCGGAACGGCTGGACGAATACCTGGCCGACCAGACCATCGGGTTCCTGAGCGAGCAAATGCCGGAACTGAGCAGGATTCTGGATGTCGAAACCCTGGTCACCAACCGCATCAACAGTTTCGATGTCAAGGACGTTGAGGACCTGGTGATGTCAATCTCGGGGCGGCATCTGCGCTGGATCAACTGGTTTGGCGCCGGCCTGGGGGCAATCATCGGGCTGATACAACTGGGGGTGAACCCGCCGCTGTAGCGTCGGGACGCTCTCTTGCCGGATGAAAAGTTGTTCGTGCGCAGGATTTCACCCTCACCCCCGTATCGAGTACGGGGCAGGCTCCAACCCTCTCCCTCAAGGGAGAGGGAGAATTGGCTCATTCCGTCATTCCATTGACAGCAACGCGCACAAATCATAGGATTAACGCAGATGCTTGGCGCGCTGCGTCGAGCTTTCCCTGTTGTGTAACCAGACCCCTATACGCAGGAGGGTCTTATATGCCCGACCAAGAACAAATCGCATTGATGGGCCACCTCATGCGCCGGGCCGGCTTCGGCGCATCCCACGACGAGCTTGAGGAACGCGCCGCGAAGGGCTACGAGGCGACAGTGGAGGAACTGCTACACCCGGAAGAGCAGGAAGCCGTGGACATGGAACTGCTCTATCGCTTCATGCCCGGATACGAGGGCGCCCTCGGCCCGCCCCTGAACCAGGCCGAATGGGTCTACCGGATGATCAACACCCGGAGGCCGCTGGAAGAAAAGATGGCGCTCTTCTGGCACCAGCTTTTCGCCACCGGCAACTCCAAGGTGGACAACCCGCCGGAGCTTACCCAGCAGATTGCCATGTTCCGCGAGCACGGCCTGGGCAGCTTCCGCAACCTGCTGGTGGAACTGGCCAAGAACCCGGCTATGATTTTCTGGCTGGACAACAACGGCAACCACATGGGCGCAATCAACGAGAACTGGGGCCGGGAGCTGCTGGAATTGTTCTCCATGGGGGTGGGCAACTACTCCGAGGACGACATCAAGGAAGCGTCCCGCGCCTTCACCGGCTGGACCATCGGCCCCAAGATTCCTCGCAATCCCCTGGGCCGGTTCTATTGGAACTTCGAGTACCGCCCCGAGGACCACGACGACGGACAGAAGACCTTCCTGGGCCAGACCGGCGCCTTCAACGGCGATGACATCATCGACATCGTGGTAAAGCAGCCGGCCACCGCCCGCTTCCTGTCGCGTCACCTGTACAATTTCTTTGTGGCCGATGAGCCCCAGGTGCCAAGCTGGAACATTACGCCGCCCAACGACCCGGCGGCCGTAGACGCCTTGATTGCGACCTACAACGAGACCGACGGCGATATTCGCTCAATGCTGCGGACGCTGTTCAACTCCGACTTCTTCAAGGCGGCGCGGTACTCGCGGGTGAAGAGCCCGGCAGAGCTGGTCATCGGAACCGCCAAGATGGCTGGCAACTACCAGGGGCCGCGGCCCGGCTTCAACCAGCTTGCCTTCGAGTGCGCCTACCAGGGCCAGGAACTGCTGAACCCGCCCAGCGTGGAAAGCTGGCACACCGGAGCGGAATGGATTGACGGGGGCGCGCTGGTGCGCCGGGTCAACTTCGCCGCCGGACTGCTGGGCGACACCTCGCTGCCCGGAGTGCAGGCCATCGTCGGCAACCTGCGGGAGCGTGGGGCGATGACCCCGGCGCAGTTGGTGGAAGCCTGCCTGGAGCTGTCCGGGCCAGTGGAGGTCGGCGAGGCCACCTATTCCGAACTGCTGGAACAGGCCCGGCAGGGCGGCGACCTCACCTGGGATAGCGACGAGGCCGAAAAGAGGGTGGGGGTAATGCTGGCGCTGATCGCAGCGTCGAGAGACTTCCAGTTCGCATAGCCTTTCAACAGGAATTGTCCTCCGGCGTTCTTGGCCCGGAGGGCCGGCCCCCATCGCACAGTAAAGCGGAGGAGCGCAATGGCTACTACCAAGAAGGACCCGGTGCTGGTGGTGCTGCAAATGACCGGCGCCAACGACTACCTGAACACCATCATCCCCTATACCAACGGACACTACCGGGACGCCCGGCCCAAGGTCGGCATCCCCGAAGACCAGGTGCTGCCCATAGACGGCGAACTGGCCTTCAACCCCCAGATGGGGCCCATCAAGAAGCTGTACGATGAGGGCAAGGTCGCCATTATCCACGGTATCGGGTACGAGAACTCGCCCCGCTCGCACTTCCGCTCCATGGACATCTGGCATACCTGCGAGCCGGACATCGTCGGTACCGAGGGTTGGGCCGGTCGAGTCATCCGCGACCTGGACCCCAACGGCGAGAATGTGCTGAAGGGCGTCAACTTCGGGCAGGGGCTGCCGCGGGCTTTGGCGCTGAGGGGCGTGCCAGTGACCTCGGTCTCCAGCCTGGAGTCCTACGGCGTGCTGTCCAGCGTCCCCGGCGTGGCGGCGGAGGCCGAGCGCGCCCAGATTCTCGACAGGTTTGCCCGGATGTACGCCCCGGCCATAGGCACCGGCGAGGTGATGGACTACCTGGGACAGACCGGTCGGGACGCGCTGCAAGGGGCCGACATCATTCGCTCCGCCCCGGAGCGTTACTCTTCCACCGTCGAGTACGCTGAGACTCCCATCGCCAAGTACCTGCGCGACATTGCACAGGTATACCTGGCCGACCTGGGCACGCAGATGTTCTACACCCAGCACGGCAGCTTCGACAGCCACTTCAACCAGCCGCCGATGCACACCAAGCTGTGGATAGATATGTCCAGCGCCATCAGCGACTTCTTCGACGACCTCAAAGAACATGACGCGGGCGACAACCTGATAATGGTGCTGTTCACCGAGTTCGGACGCCGAGTCAAGGACAACGGCACCGGCACCGACCACGGCGCGGCCGGCGCGGCCTTCGTAATCGGCAACCAGGTCAAGGGCGGGATGTACAGCACTTACCCGTCGTTGAGGCCCGAAGACCTGCAACAGGGCGACTTGGCCCCCAACTACGACTTCCGAGGCTTCTACTCCACCATCATCGAGCGCTGGCTGGGCCTGGACCCGGTTCCCATAGTCGGTGGCAAGTTCGAGCAGATGGACTTCGTGTAGACCGGACAAAGATAAGGGTATTCCGAACCCAACCGTTAGTCCTGAGCTTGTCGAAGGACGGCTTGATGGTGACGGTTAGCCATTGATTGCAAACCGAAATCCGTTCATGGTTCGACAAGCTCACCACGAACGGATTTCACGTTTAATTTAATGGGAGGCGCAAAAATGCTGACGACAGTGGCCGCAGGCAGAGTCTTCGATTACAGCTACTGCCTGGGAATGTACGGTATGTCGGGGCAGGGGTTCTGGACGCCACAGGACATGGCCCTGGCCCTCGCATCTAACGGGGATACGGGCATCGTGTACGTCATCAACCGGGGCGCTGAGGAGCTGGGGCAGCGCATCAGCCGAGTCACCCTGGACCACCAGTTTCTCGGGCAGTTCGGCGCCTTCGGGCGCGGTGACGGACAGTTCGTCTGGCCTCGCGCCATCGCCCTGGATGGCGACAACAACGTGTTCGCAACTGACGACTTCCTGAACCGCGTTTCGATATTTGACCCGGAAGGCGCGTTTCTTTCAAGCTGGGGTGAGGCTGGGAGCGGCGAGGGGCAGCTCAACGGAGCGGCAGGCATCGCCTTCGACGCCGACGGCAACGTGGTCGTCGTGGACAGCATGAACCATCGCGTCCAGCGTTTCACCCGTGACGGCGAGTACCTGGGCGGTTTCGGCAGCCACGGCAGCGGCGACGGGCAGTTCGATATGCCCTGGGGCCTCTGCATTGACGGCAAGGGCGCAATCTACGTGGCCGATTGGCGCAACAGGCGGGTGCAGAAGTTCGATGCCGACGGCAATCTGCTACTCAAGTTCGAGGCATCCATCTCCGGCGTAGGCGCGCTGGAAGGGCCGACGGGCGTGGCGGTGGACTCCGAGGGCGACGTTTACGTCACCGACTGGAGCGCCCACCAGTTGCAGGTTTACGCCTCAGACGGGCGCTTCATCGCCTCGCTGGTGGGCGACGCGCAACAGCCCTCTCCGTGGACGCAGACCTATATCGACGCCAACCCGGACATCGTGAAGGCCCGCCGCCGGGTCAACCTGGAACCGGAATGGCGCTTCCGCCGCCCGGTGGCGGTCAAGGTGGACGAAAACGACAGCATCTACGTGCTGGAAGCAGCCCGCCACCGCCTGCAAGTCTACGACAAGGTGAAGGACTACGAAGAACACCCGCTGAACCTGTGATGATGCAAAGGCAAGACTCGGCTGATAGTGGCGACGTCAATGGCGTCGCCACTTTCGATAGCGTTCCATTTTTGGTGGTCTAGTCAGTTGACCCCCGTCTTCACGGGGGCAGGCTCCATCTGGGGTTTGGATTCCCGCCTTCGCGGGAATGACGAGTGGGTGCGGGAATGACGGGTTGTCGGCGGTCATACCACCTAAATTGGAACGCTGTCGCCACTATCCTTGTTTTGCGGGACATTGCCTCAACTTACGCGGATGGGGTGAGGAAGGGGCTGGTTGAAGAGGTAGCCCTTCTCGTTGAAGGGAACCCGGTCCGGCTGGGTATTGCCTGCTGCGTCGGTGGCGCGAGTCATTATCATGCGCTCGCCCGGCTCGGCGTCCCAGGCGAACTCGAACCGTGCCCACGAGTATTGGGGCTGCGGCCCCGGCAGTTGGGCATCGCTCCATGTGCCGCCGTCGTCTGCGCTCCACTCAACGCGAACGATTGGGCCGTGGGGTGAGTGAGCGTAGCCGTGGATGAGATGCCGCCCGGCGGATAGCTCAACGGGCCAGGGCAGGGCCAGCGCGCTCTTGATACTCTGCGTCTCGGCCACCTTGCCCTGCGCCTCTCCCTCCGGCGGATAGTCGTCGCCGATAAGCACATAAGAAGTCGTGTTGTTTCGAGTCCATTGCTGCTGGGAAGAGACGACGATGCGCCCCAGCCACTTGATGTTGGCGCTGCCCACCCAGCCGGGAACCAGCGCCCGCACAGGATAGCCGTGGTCCCGGGGCAGCGGTTCGCCGTTCAGGGTGTAGGCCAGCAGCGTATCCGGGTGAATCGCCTTTTCCACTGGCAGGACCCGGCGGAATCCTCCTTCCGGGGATTCCTTGTCCAGTCCAATCAGAAGCACGCTGGCGGCGTTGTCCCTGATTCCGGCCAGCGTCAGTACGTCGCGCAAGGACGCGCCCACCCATTCGCCGTTGCTGACGCCCCCGGTTCTCCACTGAGTACCCGATGCAGCCCGTCCCTGCACTATGTCGAACATCGCGCGGTGATTGCCGGCGCATTCCAGGTAACACATCAGCACGCGGGCGGGCAGGTTGCGTATGTCACTGTAGGTGAGTTCCAGCGGATTGGCCACGGCGTCGCCTTCGACGGACAGGCGCCAGGCATCGGCGTCGAGGTCGAGGCTGAACGAGTTGTTGCGGACGAAGAAATAGCGATTGGGCGTCACCAGGCCCTGCATATTCTCCAGCCGGGTTTCCAGGCTCTTATCGTCGTGGACAATGAAGGGAGCCGGATCCTTGAAACGGACATGAGTTGCTGCCCCTACGGCGCCGGTCTGCGTTGGTGGAAGCGGCTGCGTAGCTTCCGGCGTTTCCGGTATCCCGCAGGCGGCCAGCACGGCAGTCGCCCCGCCAGCGGCAATCAGCCGAAGAAAATGACGCCGACTCATTCCGGTAGCTTCGGCGAACCGCCATAAGGCTGCACCATCCTGCTCCCTCGTTTCCGCCATACCCATCCCTCCTGCGGCTTGTCGTGGCAATTATAGGCAAGCCACAGCTAGGCCGAAACCGAGGAGGCATTGGGGGGCAGCGTTCCGAATTAGGTGGTTTAATCGATTGACCCCCGTCTTCACGGGGGCAGGCTCCATCCGGGGGTTTGAATTCCCGCCCCCGCCTTCGCGAGGGCAGGCTTCGCGGGAATGACGGGTTGTCGGCGGTAATACCACCTAAATTGGAACGCTATCGCATTGGGTACCGCCCTTGCATATAGGTATCGTTCCGCCCGCCCCGGACGCAGGAGACGGGATTGCGCCGGACACTCAGGGGCGGCTTTGGAGTTCCTGGAGGGCGGTGTTGGCCTGCTGGCGCAGCCGGGCGGCGTTGGCCCGCTCTTGGTCCACGGCTACGAAGGCGTCAACGGTGAAGGGCCGCCACGAGTTGTACAGGGCCCGCATGGCGCCTTCCTCCCGTTCCGCAGCCTCGACCAGCAGGGAGTAGGCCGGGAGCAGGAAGCCGGTACGAGGCAGGCCGCGCACCTCGCCGGAGATTTCGCCGGCCCGGCGGCTGAACCCGTCCAGCTCCCGGAGCGTCTCTACCCGGTCGCAGCCGCCGGTCTTGCGCCAGGCGTCGTAGCCTTCGTGGAAGGACTTCCAGTTTCTCACCAGCCTGCCATAGGCGTCGTTGAAGTCCTGAACGTCAGCCAAGTACTCAGCGGACTTGTCTTCCACGATTACTTCAATGCTATGGCCGACTTCCTCCAGCGTGGCTTTGCTCCCTTCGACCGCGGCGGCAAGTTCCTGTTGTAGCGCGGGAAGGGCCTCCTCCACCGGCTTCTCCGGGGGGAACCCGGCCGGAGCGCCCGTTTCCCCTGATTCCATTGCCGCGGAGTCTTCCATGGGGCCGTCAACGCCGGATTTCTCGGTAATGCCCTCGGGTTCGCCGGTGGGGCCCGGGGTGGGCATCTCGGTTTCGCCTTCCATGCCGGGGTCCGGGGCGGCATCTGCGGCCGATGCCGTCAGGGCCCCGGTAAGGCCGGAGAGCGCGTCCAGTTCCGCTTCCGCGGGCTCCAGCAGCGTCTCGATGAAGTCCCCGGTATGGTCGGTGGGTTCCAGTTCGGACAGCGTTTCGATTATTTCGCCAAGGAGTTCAGCGAGAAAAGCGTATCCCACGAAAAGTTCGTCTATATTCAGGTTCGCTTCTTTCCTGGACAGGCCGTCGTAGGCATCGTGATAGTCGTTCCAAGCGTCCTCGATTTCCTCAAAGACTTGGGAAAATTCCTCCGTTTGCCTGATTTCATGGGTGGTGGGGCCTTCCTCGAACCCCTCCTGGAGTTCCAGTGACCGGTCTTCCGTAGCCTCCCTGGCGCGGGCGGCCTCGGCCCGTTTCCGCTCCACTGTCTCGAACAGCGACACGTTGCCGGGCTGCCAGCGGTCCCGCAGCGCCCGGAACGCCGCTTCCTCTGCCTCCACTGCGGGTATCAGCAGGTCGGCCAGTTCCTTGGTGCTGGTCTTGCGGGGCAAGCCCCTGGCCTGCCCGGTTACACTCTTGAACGACGCGGCAAATTCCTGCAAGGCTTCCTGGGCTGCGCTGGGGTGGCATTCGGTCAGGCCGGAGCGCCAGTCGTCGAACTCCTGGTACAGACTGGCGCGTTTCTCATCAACGGCCTGTTGCTGCTGGACGAACCCGGCGATGGATTCCCGTTCGTTGCCGGTCAGCGGCTTGGCGGCGCTGGCCGACGAGGCCAGCGGAGAGGCCGGCTCCGGCGTTGGCGTAGCGTCGCCGGCCTGTCGGCAGGCCAGGGGCAGGGCCAGCAGCAACGCCATCACGGGCAGAATGAGACGGGTGCCGAATAGTGCCTTCATAAATTACTCGACCACTCTCACGAACTTGTACACGCCCACGAAATCACTCAACAGGCCACCTCTGTATTCACCGGAAATCAGTCCTGCCACGGTTGCGGCCAGGGTCTCCGGGGTGTCCGCCAGGACAATCAGCACATACCGGCCGTCCTGGCCGCGGTCCAGCACGATAGTTCCGTTTCCGGCCAGCCCCAGGTCCTGGGTGAAGGGAGTTCCAAGGATATCGTCGACGCGTACTCCGGCGGTTTGCAGGTAGGGGGCCACCTGGGGCGCGTCCTCGTACAGGCCGAGGAACACCGTGTCCCGGCTCAGGTCTTCCACCGGGCTGATTTCCGACGACAGGCGGTAGGCCGCCAGTCCGCGCTTGACCTGCAAACCTGTTTGGAGAAGGGACGAGCGTCCGAGCAGGATGTCCACTTCGTTGTCTGGGCCAGGCTTGTAGAAGTACGGAAAGTCGGCCAGGTCGTAAGTCCGCTCGCTGTCGGTGAGGTAGTCCGCGATGTTGGACACCAGCCTGTCGTTGTCCAGCAGGGAGTCCTGGGGCGGCGCCATGAAGCTCAGGTCGGCGAGGGCCAGCACGTTGCGGCTGTCGCCCCAAGCCATGGGCGAGAGGCCCCCGGCGGACTCCAGCAGCGAGGACTTGGTGTTGGAGTCTATGAAGGCCAGCCCCGGCCCCGGCGACCGGATGGAGCCAGCGGCGTACAGGGTTACGGCGTCCAGCCCGGCGGTGAGACGGTCGGGCTGGAAATCCCTCACAAAGATGTTACGGAAGTTCAGGTCGTTCTCCACCGTGTTGTAGAGATAGTCCGGCTGGAAGTCCAGGCCGAACCGCTCCGCCAGGGTGTTTATCTGCTGCGGACGGGAGGGGTCGGAGACCAGCAGCAGCTTCCCGCCCTTCTGCACGAAACTTTCCACCAGCGCCGATTCCGCATCCGAGAACCCCGTCTGCGGAAGGATGACTACAAAGCTGTCGGCCTGCCGCAGCTTGGCTGCCAATTGTTGCAGGCGCGGCCCAATCTGCTCTGGGTCTTCCAGCGGGGAAAAATCGCCCACGAACTCCACGGCAACTCCCCGGTTGGCTACCTTCGAGGTAAGGCTGATGATTTCGTTTTCAGCGAAAGCATTGACGTGCTGGGCGTCCACCAGCAGCAGACCCTGACGCTCTTGCGCGCCGGGCGAGTCGGCGACCGTGCCGGAAGCGGCGCTGCGGGCGGGTATCTCGTGATAGGGAATATCCGTCGAACTGGGAGCGTCGTAACCGCCCTGGTAAAAGTAAAAGAACACCCCGCCAAAGGCGGCGGCGGCAAACAGGGGCAGCAGGACGAGGAGCGCAAGTCTAGGGAGCATTGCCAACGTACATGTAATAGATGTTGGGGCGGTGGTTCAGGTCCAAGGGGAAATCGGGCAGCGGGTCTCCCTGGCTGGCGCCCAGCCTGCCGTAGAGCATCAGCCCGCGCAGGGCTTGGAGCCGCTCCGATTCGCCGTATGCGTCATCACCGGCGGTTTGTTGGGAAGAGTATCCGGCGTTGCTGTCCGCGGACAGCAGGGCCATGGCATCGGCGGCGTCATCATTGCCGTTGGGAGGCGGGAGAATGTCCTCAAAGTCCTTGACGAACTGTCGCAGCACCTCCAGGTTCACGTCCACCATGCCGTAGTGGGAGATGCCCGCCAGTTCCGCCGCCTTCTCGAAGGCGTCGCTGTCGCCGCCTATCTCGTCGGCCAGGCCCAGCCGCACTGCCTCCAGGCCCATGTAGAGGCGGCCCTGCACCAGCTCGTCTTCGGTGAGGAGCAGTCTGTCTCCCCGCTCGGTGATTACCATCTTGGCGAAAGCCGATTTGAGCAGGTCAACAGTCCCAATCCATTCCCTTCGCGAGGAGCCTTCCAGCTTGTAGGGCCCGCTGAAAACGACCTCCTCGCCGGGCAGCGGCGGAACCAGGGGCCCGGCGAAGGCAATGACTCCCACGTTGCCCACCAGCGAAGACGTCTGGGCGAAGGTATGGCTGGCCCCCATGGACATCATGTAACCGCCGCTGGCGACAAGCCCGTTCATAACTATCACCACGGGCTTCTCTTCCCGCAGCTTCTTGGTCTCGATGTACAGGCGCTCGCTGGAGGCGGCGCCCCCGCCGGGGCTGCTCAGCCTGATGACCACCGCCTTGATGGAGTCATCGCGCCGCGCGTAGTCTAGGTATTCGCCGATAACGTAAGCGGAATCCTCCGTGATGACGGTGAAGGGAATGTCTATAACGCCTATCCTGGGGGTCCCGGGAAAGACGTAGACGAATATCAGCACGCCCGCCGCTATGCCCATACCGGCCATGACAAACGCAACAGTGTACCACTTGGTCAACAGACTTGTGAGAGCGGACAAGAAACGCATCGCCTGCCAGAATATCACACGCCATATACGAATAATACGGCAAGGTATTGTCTATTGGATTTGAGCAGTTGGCGGCAGCAGACCAGGGCCAGGGAATACACCAGCATCTCCATGCTCAGGGAAAGATACCATATAGAAACACTCTGCCTGTCTTGTTGTAGAATAGCCGTGGATTCCCGCCTTCGCGGGAATGACGGAGTGGACGGCGCTATGAACGAAAGACGCGAGAGAATTACCCATGTGTTCGCCGGCAATCCCGTGGACCGGGGCGAAGTGGAGCGGAGGGACGAGGAGTGGCTGACTGCCCAGGCCAACGATCCTGCCAGCCGGATGCTTCCGATGTGGCAACTGAACGTCCCGGTTTCAGCAGAACAGGAATTGAGTTGGCTGAGCGTTGACGACCTGCGGCGATTGAAGGTGGACTCCGAACCTATCTTCTTGGGCTTGCTGAACGGGGTATCTCACTTTGTGGTGGATGTGTCGTCCGCCGACCGCAGCGCAATCGAGCTGGGCGGGTTGGCCTTCGAGGACGCCCGCACCACCGCCGAATACCTTAGCGGCCCCGAGTCAGGGATCGTGGCGCAAGCGCGGTCGCAACTGAGCTGGCACGGACGCCACGGCTTCTGCGCCGTCTGCGGCCGGCCCACCCACATCGCCCGGGGCGGACAGGTGCGCCGCTGCTCACCCAAAGAGGAAGGGGGCTGCGGTACCGAGCATTACCCGCGCACCGATCCAGTGGTCATCACAGTAGTCCACGATGGCGACCGTTGCCTGCTGGGGCAATCTCGGGGGCGGCTGGTGGCGATGCGCCGCTACTCGGCGCTGGCTGGGTTCATGGATCAAGGGGAGTCCATCGAAGAAGCGGTGGCCCGCGAGGTGATGGAAGAGGCCGGTATCCGGGTGGGAACTGTGCGCTACCACTCGTCCCAGCCGTGGCCCTTCCCGTCGTCGCTGATGATAGGCTGCCACGCCGACGCCGCCACTACCGACATCGCCTTTGACCCGGAGGAGATGACCGACGTGCAATGGTTCTCCCGTGATGAGGTGCGTCTGGCGCTAGAGGAAAGGAGCGAGATACTGGCAATACCCGGCCCCACGGCCATCGCTCACCACCTGATACGCGCTTGGGCTATGGGAGAAGTGGGGTAGGAATTACGATCAAACGCAGAGAGCGCGGAGGTTCGCCATGACTCAAACAGCGTTGAAGATTGACCCGGCTACATCCGTTGTCCTGATTGAGGACTTCCAGCAGCGCATCATAAACAACGTGGCCTCTGAGCCGGAGGCCGTGGTTCGGAACGCCGCCCGCGTGCTGGAAGGCGCTCGCGGCGCTGGCATTCCGGTCATCTACGTCGTCCACCGGGGCGGCCCCTTCGCCGAGTACGCGCCGGACGTGGAGTTGCACGAGGGCGTCGCCCCGGCGGAAGGGGAGCGCGTCATCACCAAGACCAAGCCCGGCCCCTTCTCCACCACGGCGCTGGACGTGAACCTGCGGGAGATGGGCAAAGATACGCTCATCGTCATGGGCGTCGCCACCAGCGGCTGCGTCCTTTCCACCGTTCGCTGGGCTGTGGACGTAAACTACGGCTTCATCGTCGTGGCCGACGCCTGCTCCGACGCCGACCCGGAGGTGCATCGAGTTCTTACCGAGAAGGTCTACCCTCGACAGGGAACTGTGGTCAGCACCGATGAGTTCCTGGCGGCGATACGGTAATTCCCTGTTTTTATCTTTCAATACCAGAGCGACAAACCTGATTTGTCATGCGGAGTTTGTGCATGGAAGAGTGCATCTCCGGTTGCGTGAAGAGTCGAGTATAATCGGGCTATGAGCCATCGATGCGGAGTGAATTGTCGGTGCAAGCAAGTTCCGAGCACCCCGAGGACTGTCCCACTCCAAGTTGCGGGGTGTCGTCAACACAGCGGCAGCCGCCCTTCATCACCGCTGGAGGTAAGACGCGAATAGTCACTCAGTACCTTCGGGACAACGCTCGCCCCGGCATTACCCTCATAGGGTCGTCCGCGTTCTGGAGCACTGGGTTATCAGGGGAGTCCGTACTGAGGAAGGCGGAAGACAGAGTATATGCTACCTGGCTTTCGTGTCTGGTATGACGGAGATGGCGCGAGTGGCAGTCTCTATGGATGATGAGAGGATCATCAATGCCTTCCCGGACCGGACTGCCACGCGATATTGGAACAAAGGGAATACTGATTATTTCGCTCGCATCTACGGAGACTCGGAGGTGCGCGATGAAGGCTAACTACGATGTGGAAGCCGACGTTTTGAGCTTGACTACCGGTATACAGCCGGCGACTTCCGCCTCACTGTTGGATGACCCCGATATAGTTGTTGACCTTGCGGAAGCCGATGGGCATGACATCGTAGGGCTTTCCGTTATGTGGGCATCGGCGTATCTCTCATTGAAGAAGGGGTACGACTCTGAAACAGATACGCTACTCCTGGGCACAAAGAACGCTTCCCCTGATCTGATTACAGAGCACGATGACTTTGTCGGGTACTGGCGGGTGGATGAAGACGAACCGGATAGCTTTATGGACCCGGTGGGTGTGTTGATTCGCAACGCCTCAAAGCATCTTGCTCAAATAAACTCCAACTACGCCCCAAAATGTCAGGAGGCCAAATGAAGTACGACGTTATTGTAATCGGCGGCGGTTCCGCCGGGTCGGTGGTTGCGGCCCGGCTGTCGGAAGACCCGAATCTGTCGGTGCTGCTGCTGGAGGCCGGGCCGGACTATCCCGACCCGGAGAACCTGCCCGACGATATTCGTCTGGGCCACACCCGCACCGCTGAGGCTCCGGACTCCAGGCACAACTGGGCTTTGACCGGCATCCTGTCCGAGGAACAGGGGCCGGCACACGTGGCCCAGGGGAAAGTCATTGGCGGGGGCGGCTCCATCAATGGGCAGGTCTTCCTGCGCGGACTGCCGGAGGACTTCGAGCTGTGGGTCGAGCAGGGGGCGCGAGAATGGTCTTACCTGGATGTGCTGCCGTACTACCGCAAGATGGAGACTGACCTGGACATCCAAGACGACTTCCACGGCACCGAGGGGCCGCTGCCCATCACCCGCCGGAACAACGACGGCAACTGGCCGGCTATCCAGTCGGTGTTCCATGCCGCCTGCCTGGAGGCAGGACACGGAACGGCTGCCGATATGAACGGCCCCGACCATTTGGGCGTCACCCTGGTGCCGATGAACAACATGAACGGCGTGAGGATGAGTACGGCCCTCACCCACCTAAGTCCGGCCCGCCACCGCCTGAACCTGACTATCCGCGGCGACGTGTTCGTCCGGCGCATCGTGTTCGAGGACAACCGGGCCGTTGGTGTCGAGGCGGAGAGCGGCGGCGAGACCTTCATCGTCGAGGCCGAAAAGATAGTGCTGTCAGCGGGAGCGCTCAAGTCGCCGCATATCCTGATGCTGTCGGGCGTCGGCCCCCGCGACCAGTTGGACGAGTTCGGCATTCCGGTAGTGCATGAAGCTCCGGGCGTGGGACAGAACCTGTGGAACCATGCCATCACCACCGTCTCGTACAAGGTGAAGGAAGGTACGGTTCTGGCTGCCGACAACCTGGGCACCCGTATCGCCCTGCGCTACACCGCCGAGGGGTCGCCCCATGTCAGCGACATGATGATGACCACCAGCTCGATGTTCAATGCACTTACCGGAGAGACTATAGACGACGGCACCGCTCGGGTTTCCTGTGTGCTGGAGTTACCCGAGGGTTCCGGCTGGGTTCGGCTGGCATCGGCTGATCCTGCGCAGCAGCCGTATTTCAACTATCGCTACTTCGAGCACCCCGAGGACACGCGGCGGCTGCGCGACGGTGTGCGCCTGGCGGCGGCCATGCTGGAGACCGAGGCTTACAGCGACATCTGCGAGGGCCGCATCGCTCCCACCGACGAGGTGCTGAACGACGACGACCAGCTTGACCTCTGGATGAAGCGCACGGTCAGCTCGGCCCGTCATGTGTCGGGAACCTGCAAGATTGGGCTGGACGACGATCCTATGGCGGTAGTGGACCAGCACTGCAAGGTGAGGGGGATCGAGGGCGTCTGGGTGGCGGACTCGTCGGTGATACCCAGGGTGCCGCGAGCCAACACCAATGCCTCTGCCATAATGATCGGCGAAAGGGTGGCCGACTGGCTGTCGTGATTTGGTAGTCGCGGTAATCCTCGCCTTTCTGTCCGCCTGCGGGTTCGCCACCGGCAGCGTCCTGATGCGCGTTGGCACGCAGTACGTTCCGCCGCCTGCCGCCACCTTCTTCACGGTGCTGGTGGGCGCGGTGCTTATTACCAGCATCGCCTTTGCCGTCAATTTCGACGAGATAAAGACGCTGCCGCTGGAGGTCTACGGCTGGGTCACCGCAATGGGCATACTGGCCTATTGCGTTGCCCGGGTGCTGCATAACTGGGCCCTGCGGATGGTGGGGGCCACGCGGGCCGTGCCAATGATTTCGTTGCAGCCTCTGATGGCCTTCGCCATCGGCTTCCTGATTCTGGGTGAGCGCCCCAACCTGCTGGTGACCATCGGCACGCCGATTGTCGTGGGCGGGATTCTGCTGGTGGTGATGCCCCGCCCTTCGACAGGCTCAGGACGAGGGGGCGCGGCGGGCTCAGGACAGGCTGGGGCCGGTGTGTCGGGGCAGATTGAAGTGCGTAAGCTGGGCTACCTGCTGGCTATCGGCGGTTCGATGGCATTTGTCACGAGGGATGCCATCAGCCGCCATGTGTTGGGGTCGCTGGCGTTGGCTCCGCCCTTCGTGGTGTCGGGGTTTGCGCTGGTGTTCGGTGGGGCGATACTGTTCGCCTTCATCCACCGGAGCGTTATCAACAGCATTCGCAACCTGCCGATGAAGTACGTCGGCATCTGCTGCCTGGCCGGGCTGTTGCAGGGGTTGGCGGTGGCGTCGCTGTTTCACGCCCTGAGCCGCGCCCCGGTCACCGTTGTCACGCCGATATACGCCAGCCAGCCCATCATCGCGCTGGCGCTGGCGTCGGTATTCCTGCGGCAACTGGAGTCGGTGGACTGGCTGCTGGCGGTGGGAACGGTGTTGAGCGTGGGCGGGGTTATTCTGGTAATCTTGGGGGCGACTATGTAGGGAATAAGGGAGACGCCCTCACCCTAACCCTCTCCCAGAGGGAGAGGGAATTTTCTGGCAGCTTTCCCATAGATAGGGAACATTAAACTGGAGGATTGATATGTCCGTTGGCGTTGTTGTACCACTGCCGGCATATACCCTTGACCCGGCGTTCATTGCCAAGAAGGCGGAGGACCTGGGTTTCGAGTCCATCTGGTATCACGAGCACCCTATCCTGCCAGTGAACAGCGCGAGTCCGTTTCCGGCTACGGGCGGGGAGATTCCGTGGACTTATGCCCACTTCTCGGAGCCGTATATTTCGCTGGCTATGGCTGCGGCGGTCACCAGCAAGATAAAGCTGTGCACCGGCATTACCCTGGTGCCGGAGCGCAACCCGCTGATTCTGGCGAAAGAGATTTCGGTGCTGGACCGGCACAGCAATGGACGGTTTGTGTTCGGCATCGGCGCGGGCTGGAACCGGGAGGAAACCGAGATGATGGGCGGTGACTTCGATCACCGCTGGACGCAGACGCGGGAGGCCGTGGCCGCCCTGAAAGAGCTGTGGACGAGGGATGAGGCGGAGTTCCACGGTCACTACTACGATTTCCCGCCGGTGTATATGTACCCCAAGCCGGTGCAGCAGCCGCATCCGCCGGTGCTGCTGGGGGGCATGGCCCGCAACGTGTTGCAGCGGGTGGCCCGCTGGGGCGACGGCTGGCTGCCCAACCGGGTTACGCCGCAGCAGGTGGAGGATAGCAAGAAGGTGTTGGAAACCCTTGCCGACGAGCGGGGGCGCGACCCGGAGTCGCTGACCATTTCGGTGTTCGGGCAGCCGCCCGGAACCACGCGGCAACAGGTTGACGATTTCCTGAACGCCGGGGCTGTCCGGGTGTCGGTGTGGCCGACGCATTGCGACACCAAGCAGGAGATGGGCGAGCAGTTGGAGACTATGGCCGTGGAACTGGTGCGTTAGGGCTTTCAGCAGTTCTTTTTGACGCAAAGACGCAAAGACGCAAAGGAATCTGGGATGTTATTGCGTCTTTGCTTTATTGCTTGGCGGTCTCAGCACGCCGCAGAACAGATGCTCGCCGCAGCCGTCGCCGTCGCCGGGTAGTGGGATTCGCTCGGTGTCGAAACCGGCCTCCTCCAGCAATGCCCTCCAGGTGGCTAGGGAGAACAGGCCGGTTATGTGGATGTCGCGCTCGATACGCTTTGCGCCTCTTTCGGTAATGGTGTAGGTGAAGTGGGACTCTACCAGGGTATCGTTGGGGTCCTGGTCGTGGACGGTTTCCTCGGTGGTGATTTCCACGCCGTCACTCTGCGTTGACCAGCGCAGCTTCATGCCGGGGCGGAAGGTGTCGCGGACGAGGTCGGGGGCTACCAGCAGCAGGCCGCCGGGCCGCAGGTGAGCGCGGGCGGTGGCGAAGGCGGCCCGCAGGTCGTCCTCGGTCAGCATATAGCAGATGGCGTCGTGAATCAGCACGGCGTCGAAGATGCGGCCCGGCAGCCGAAACGTCCGCATATCTCCCAGGTGATGCTCCACGGTGGGGTTCAAACGACGGGAAAGCTCCAGCATCTTAGGGGAGATGTCCACCGCCGTGGCGTCGAACTCGGCAGTCAGGTGCGATAGGTTATGCCCGCCGCCTACGCCCAGCTCCAGGATGCGGTGGCGTCCGGGGCCAAGATACCGCCGGAGGGCCTGCCGCCAGTGGATGGCTTCCTCGGCATAGTCTTCGGGAGGGCTGATTACGGGCCAGAGGTAGGCCAACTTGTCATAAAGTATAGTGCCTTGCACCACTGTCGTTAGCCTTCTTCCACTTCGATAACGCAGTCGCAGATTACGGCTGTGTCGCCGGGCAGGGCGGCCATGCCAGGGGCGGAGCGGGCGTGACGTCCGCGCTCGCCGTAGAGGGCTACGAAGAGGTCGGACGCACCGTCCACCACCGCGGCCTGCCCGGTGAAGGACGGGGCGCTGTTGACCATTCCCACCACTTTCAGGATGCGTGTGACGCGGTCGAGGTCGCCCAGCTCGGCCTTCATGCGTGAGAGCAGGTTGAGGGCGGCCCAGCGAGCGGCCTCGTAGCCCTGTTCGACGGTGAGGTCTGCGCCCAGCTTGCCGGAGATGCGCTCCCCGGTGGCCTTCCGGGAGCCTACCCCGGCCATCCACATAATGTTGCCGCTGCGGGTGACTGGAAGGTAGTTGCCCACCGGGTCGGGCGGGGGCGGGAGTTCGTAGCCTAACTCCGCCAGTTTTGCTTCGACTTGTGCCATTGCCGTCCTCTTCTACTGCTGCGACTCGCGGATGCACTCTTCCAATAGCTGGAAGGCACGCTCGGCGAAGACCCACATATTGGCCTCGCGGTCCGGGTCTCCGGTCTCGACAGTGATGACCTTTTCCACTGGGCCGGCAACGGCGATGCAGGCGTGGCCGTAGTTGTCGCCGTAGCGGTTGCCTGTGGGGCCGCTGGCCCCGGTTTCTGCCAGGCCCCAAGTGGTGTTCAGCGACCGCATGGTGGTGCGGGCGTTGAGTTGGGCATAGGGTTCGGAGCTGGCCCGCAGGCCCTCCATGGCTATGTCGGGGACCAGCAGCAGGCCCCTCTGCGCCACCCGCGTATAGATGACGCTGCCGCCGACGTAGTAGGCCGATGCGCCGGGGATGGCCACCAAGGCCGCCGAAATCAGGCCGCCGCAGGAGGACTCCGCAACGCTGATGCTCTGTCCGGTTTCCTTCAGCAGGGCGCCCACGGACGCCGCTATTTCACTTAGCTGAGACATTATCGCCACCTCGCTGATACATTCCGTGAATCCTGACCGCCATTATCCCGCAAATCGGCTGTGAGCGAAACAGCAGTGGGTGTTGCGGCGGGGTTCCGCTTTTGGTGGTCTAATCAGTGCCCCCGTGAAGACGGGGGCAGGCTCCATCCTGGGGGTTTGGATTCCCGCTTTCGCGGGAATGACGGATGGGGTGCGGGAATGAGGGATCGGAAACTGCAAAACCACCTAAATCGGAACGCTATCGTGCAGCAGGGCAATGGCGTTATAACGGAACCCGGCCTTGGGCAACAAGCCATTCCCAGGAAAAAAGCCTGCACAGGTTTTTCACTCTGCTGAGCTGGGCGCTGAAATTTCGTTTTACGCCCATTTTCTCCCATTCCCTCTCGCTGTTGCGATTTCGCGGTTGACCAAAGTCGTGGGACAAGGATCCCGTCATGAATCTGGGGTAGGGATAGGCGGTACAGTTATCAGGCTAGAGACTGGTCACAAGGCTTGACAAGAGGCAACTGTCACCAAAACGCGATTGCCCTGGCGGATGTTGGCCACTCTGCCATCGTATCTTTCCGGTGTGGTAAACTGCCGTGAATCGAAACGAGTCGCCGCAGTTGTGTCAGGTAGAAAGGCAGTGGAGGAAGGGGTTGGCCGATAGCTTGATTACCGACGAAGTACGCGCCCTCATCGGCACGGAAACACCGCCAGAACGGAACCGCTTCGCCATCAGCGAGGAGATGATTTACGACCTGGCCGACGCCACCGAGGACCCGAACCCGCTGTACGTTGACCAGGAGGCCGCCGATGCCAGCAGGTTCGGGGGCATCATCTGTCCTCCCCTGGCGACGTGGAAGGACATCACGCCGCCCATCGGATACTTCGGGGCGGGACAGGAATCGCATTTCGAGGTGCCGCTGCCTTTCAACAGCTATGGCTTGAACGGCGGCAGCGACTGGCAGTTCCTCCGTCCGCCCTACGTGGGAAGCTGGATAACAAGACAGTTCAAGATACTGGACATCTTTCAGAAGCAGGGCCGGTCGGGGCCGCTGGTGTTCGTAGAGCGGCTGGAGACTCAGACAGACCAGCACGACCAGGTGATACTGCTGGCCCGTCGGGTGAGCATACACCGGGCACTGGACCAGGACGCCTCGGCTCCTCAGTCGGGCGCGACAGTGGCTAGTGAGTTGCAGACCGTCAACCTGTCGCCACCCGGCCCGGGTGAGGAAGTAGCGCGGCCCCGGCCTTCCGACAGGCCGCAGCTTTACTTTGAGGACGTATCCGAGGGGATGGACCTGCCGCCAGTGGTGAAGGGGCCGCTGACGACGACGCACCTGGTGCGGTGGGCGGCGGCCAACGGAAACTACGCCCGCATCCACTGGGACCTGCCTTTCGCCCAGATGCAGCAGGGGCTGGAAAACGTGGTGGTCAACGGCTCGCTGAAGAACCAGTACCTGGGTCAACTGCTGGTGGACTTCGCCGGGCAAGGCGGCTGGCTGCGGCGGTTCTACGTGCAACACCGGGGCATGGACTACCCCGGCGACGTGCTGACGGCCAACGGCGTGGTCACCGGGCTGCGGGAAGAGGATGGCATCGGCCACGTGGACTGCACGGTGACGCTCACCAATAGTCGGGGACACCAGACGGCGTCGGGCGTCGGAACCGTGGCGTTGCCGCGCCGGGGCCAAGACTTGCCCCTGGTCTGGCAACCCTTCGACGAGCTCAGGACAAGCGAGGACTAGGGTGCTGGACGGACTGCGGGTGCTGGACATGGGGCCGGGCATTGCCCCGTCTTTCTGCGCCAAGCTGCTGGCCGACTACGGGGCCGAGGTCATCAAGGTGGAGCCGCCGGGAGAAGGCGACCCGGCCCGGCGCATTGGGCCGTTTGTCGGCGATGATCCGCACCCGGAGAAAAGCATTCCCTTCCTGTACCTGAATACCGGCAAGCGCAGTGTTACTCTCGACTGCGCCAGTGAGTCGGGCCACGCGGTGCTGTCAAAGCTGTTGGATGACGCCGATGTGCTGGTGGAGGGATTCGCGCCGTCCGAAGCGGAGGAGTCCTTCGACGAGCTCAGGACTAACGGAACGCTGAGCTACAAGGCGTTGTCCAAGTCGCATCCCCGGTTGGTGGTGACTTCGGTTACTCCCTTCGGGCAGGACGGGCCTTACCGGGACTTTCAGGCCACGGACATCATTACCTGCGCCATGAGCGGACTGATGTACCATTCCGGTGACTCCGATAAGGAACCGTTGCGGAATGTTCTTGACCAGTCGCTGTACGTGGCCGGGGCCAACGCGGCGGCAGCTACGCTGGTGGCGGTGTTCGCCCGGATGGCGTCCGGGGAAGGGCAGCACGTGGACGTGTCGGTGGCGGAGTGTCTTGCCGCTCACCTGGTGCAGCCAGTGCCTTACTACAACTACATGGGCGCGACCAAGGGACGGCGTCCGGTGCGCGGCTCCGGCTTCGAGGAGCTAATGCCCGCCCGAGACGGCTACGTGGTACCGTCGGTGCAGGGGTCGCAGCCGTGGGAAACGGTGGCCGACCTCATCGGGTTGGAGGAACTGCATGACCCGCGCTTCGCCTCCGGCGCAGGGCGCATCGCCAACGGGGAGGAACTGAAGGCGCTGCTCATCGAGGGGTTGGCGCAGTGGGACCGGCTGCCGCTGTTCGTCTCGTCCGGCGAGCGGCGGCTGGTGTTCGGCATGGCCCAGGACGCCGGAGACCTGGTCGCCTGCCCGCACCTGGAAGCTCGTGGCTTCTTCCAGGAAGTCGAGCATCCGGTGGTGGGAACGGCAGCATACGCAGGCATGGGGGCTGTGTTATTAGATTCCGGCTTTCGCCGGAATGACGGGTTGGGCGCCCCGACACCGGCGCCCTTGCTGGGACAGCACAATGCCGAGGTGTACGGCGACGTGCTTGGCTACGGCAGCGACGAGCTGGCGGCGCTGCGGTACGCGGGGGTGATATGACAACATCTGTACGGGGCGGGCCGCCGCTGGAAAACATCCGCGTCGTTGACCTGAGCCGGGTGTTCGCCATGCCCTTCGCCGGAGCGAACCTGGCAGACCTGGGTGCAGAGGTTATAAAGATTGACACCTGCCAGGCCCAGTTCATGGAGACCACCCGCACCATCACCGGCCCCTTCCCCGACAACCAGCCCGGCGAGATGTGGTGGGAGCAGGGCGGAACATTCCAGACGCTGAATCGGGGCAAGCGCAGCCTGACGCTGGACCTGCGCTCGGAAGAGGCGCAGGGCATTGTGAAAGAACTGGTGTCGGTCAGCGACATCGTGCTGGAAAACTTCACGCCCCGGGTGATGGCGCGGTTCGGCCTGGACTACGCATCGCTGCGGGCGGTGAAGCCGGACCTAATCATGGTGTCCAACACAGGGTACGGGCATTCGGGGCCGTGGAGCAACTTCGGGGCGATGGCGTCGGCGCTGGAGCCGACGCACGGCACCGGGGCGTTCATGGGATACATGGACGACGATGGCACGGGAGTCCTGAAAACCGGGAGTATCCCGAATAAGGTGGGAAACTCGTACACTGACTTCCTGGCGACCTGGACTGCCCTTCTGTCGGTGATGGCGGCGTTGCTGCACCGGGCCAAGACAGGACAGGGGACGTGGGTTGACCTGGCGATGTACCAGAACGGAGCGGCGTTTGTTGGGGAAGGGCTGCTGGCCTACGCCTTCAACGGCGAGCGGGCGCGGCGGATGGGGAACCGGCACTCGGCAATGGCGCCGCACGGCTGCTATCCGTGCGCGGGCGAGGACCAGTGGGTGACCATCGCCGTGCGCGACGATGACGACTGGTTGGCATTCTGCGGGGCCATCGGGGCGCCGGATTTGGCGGGGGACGCGCGGTATTCTACTGTCCGGGGACGGCTGGAGCATCAAGATGCGCTGGATGCCATCGTTTCGGAATGGACGGGGCAGCGCACCTCGTATCAAGTGATGGAGACGCTGCAAGGCGCGAGCGTGCCTGCCGGGCCAGTGCTGACGGCAGGGCAGGCGCTGGCGGACCCACATTTCCGGCAGCGGGGGTTCTTCGAGAAGGTCACACACCCGGAAGAGACAGGGTTGGGGACGAAGGAGTACATCGGTCGCGGGTGGAAGTTCTCGGCGAGCAGGGCCGGAATCGGCGGGCCTGCGCCTCTGCTGGGCGAAGCCAACGACTATGCGCTGCGGGAGATCCTGGGGCTGTCGGCGGTGCAGATGGAGGCGCTGGCGGAGCAGGAAGTCATCGGCGACGAGCCCATCGGCGGGCGGGCGCCGTCGCAGGTGCCAATGGACGCGCAGGTGGAGTTGGGGTGGGTTGCGGCGTTCGACCCGGACTTCAAGGGACGAGGTTAAGCGCGGAGGGCGCAGAGGTCACGCCGAGGGTAGAGGATTGGACGGTGGTTTGGATTCCCGCTTTCGCGGGAATGACGGGTGGGCGGGGGAATGACAGTTGTGGTGCGAGGATGACTCGTTTGTCTAGATTTCAGTCGCGGAAATGGGGCATTACCTGTTCGCTGAATAGTTTCAGGGACTTCTCTGTTTTTTCCTTTGACATCAGGCCACGGTTGGTGAGCATCAGGTTGCGGATGCCTGATTGGCGCATCTGGGCAAGTTGCTCGGCGACTCGCTGGGGGCTGCCGATGATGTTTTCGGCGGCGTCGGGGTCGGGGGTTTCGGCGTAGCCCTCGCGGTTCATGGGCGGTGTCTGGCGCTCCATGGGGTACTCGGCGGGGTTCCAGCGGGTGCGGTATTGCTCCATGCGGGTGAAGGCGTCGTACTGGACAGGCAGGAACTCCTCGAAGGCTTGGTCGTCGGTGTCTGCCAGGTGCATCTCGCGCCATACCCAGACCTGGTCGAGGTTGCGCTCGATGGCGGCCTCGTCATGTCCCGCCTCCTCCATAGCCTCGCGGTAGACGCGGATGTTGGCGGCGGTGGCGTTGGCGGAGCGACCCCGCAACAGGACGGGGCGTCCGATGCGGCCCATATCGCGGACGGAGTCGGGGTTGAGGCAGGCGCGGGCCAGGCGTGGGTGGGGCTTCTGATAGGGGCGGGGGCGCACCATCGGGAAGGACGCCTGGTAGTGCTTGCCCTTGAACTCCAGGTTGTCGGTGGTCCAGGCCTTGATAAGCAACTCTTCGGCCTCTTCCATCTGCTCCACGCCCAGGTCGGGATTGGTGCCGAAGCCGATGTATTCGTAGGCGTTGTAGTTGGAGCCCTTGGCCGTGCCTACTATCAGGCGGCCCTGGCAGAGGTTGTCGAGGAGGGCGGTCTGGATGGCAACCCGCACCGGGTTGTGCAGGGGTAGCTCCAAGATGCCGAAGCCCAGCTCGATTCGGCTGGTCTTGACCGCTACTGCGCCAGCGAATACCAGCGGGTCGCCGTAGACACATTCGCCGGTGAAATAGTGTTCGGCTATCCAGATAGCATCGAACCCCAGCGCCTCGACCAGTTCGGCTTCGGCCAGGCATTCCTGTATGGCCTGCTCGTCGTGGGAGTCGTCGAATTTCATTGGGTAGAAGAAGTGGCCGAAGCGCATTGTGCCTCCGTATTTTGCCGCTGGGGGTAAGGGCCGCTATTCCATGACCCTGGCGTCGGGCAGGCCCAGCATAAACTGGCCGTGGTTCTCATAGGCGGCGTCGCTGACCATCTGGTGCTGCGCTCCGGCGTTGATGTCGCGCAGGCAGCGTTGCAGGATGCTGGAGTCGAAGAGGGCCGCGCCGCCGGAGAAGCGGAAAGCCTGGGTCACGATGTCTACGGCTACGTCGGTGGTGTAGCTGCACAGGCTGCGCATTTCCGTTTGCAGCAGCGGCGTGGGGGGATGGCCTTCGTTCACGGCCCGCGATGCCTCTTCCAGTATTTCGACGTTGAGAAGCCTGGTCGCCCGCAGGCGCAGGTCGGCCTCGCTGAGCATTTTCTGGAAGGCGGAGCGGCGGGCCAGAGGGTTGACGGAGTTGTAGCCGCGGGTCTTGGACTGGCCGACTTCCAGCGCGGTGTTGAGGGCGCGGCGGGCGACGCCAAGAGCGAAGGCGGAATGTTCGTTGGTGACGAAGCCGGGTCTGCCCAGACGGTAGATCGCGCCGCCACGGAGGGGTTCGGTCAGGGACACGTCATAAGCAAAGCTGGTTGGGACGAACAGGTCCTCAGTGGAGAAGTCGCAGCTTCCCGTGCCGCGCAGCCCCATGACGTGCCAGTTGTCGTGAATCTTGACGTCGGAGGTGCGGACGGTGGCCCTGACCTGCGCCGGATGGCCCATTTCTTCGGTAATCACGCGGGCTCCGGCGGAAATCCAGTTGGAGTGGCGGATGCCGCTGGCGAAGGACCACCGGCCGCTGAGGAGGTAGCCGCCATCCACAGGCACGGCCTTGCCGAAGGGGGCGAAGACCCCGGCTGTCTTGGGCGGATTGCC
This sequence comes from Dehalococcoidia bacterium, assembly GCA_965204865.1. GTDB lineage: Bacteria > Chloroflexota > Dehalococcoidia > Lucifugimonadales > UBA3495 > VXOI01. The sequence continues at coordinate 810,019 of OZ242027.1, forward strand.
GTTGGCGAAGATTTCCTCGATAGCGTCGTCGGGCAGGAAAGCGCCCACGCCGCCCATGCTGGCGGCGCCAATCATCAGGCACCAGCCCGCCGACGGCTCTATCTCGCAGACCGCTTCCAGCACGTCGAGCTGGGTTACGAGGTCTGCTTCCGCGCCGCCCAGCACGTAGGGCATCTTGAGGCGGAGGAGGCCGGAGTCGTAGAGGGCATCAACGGACGCTTGGGGCAGGGTGCCGGTCTCTTCGCCCTCCTCTGCGCCGGATTCCAGTATGTCGCGCACGCTGTCCACCGCGTCCATCAGGACGCGGCGCTTTTCTTCTCTGTCCAGGGGAAAAGCCTTCATAGGATTCACAGGGGCACCGGCGGGCTAAGGTTATCTATGCGTCCACTTTCGGGATGACCTCTTCGACCAGCACGTCCATGGAGTCCAGCAGTTGTTGCAGGCTGCCGGAGCCGTTGAAGTTTATCTGAAATTCCTCAAGCCCTGCTTCCTGCCGGTAGCGCTTCATATCGGAAGCAACCTGCTCCGGGGTTCCCTGTCCCGTGGGACGGTTGCCCTCAGAGCTGGAGCTGCCGGTGATGTTGCTGAAGTTGACGCGGAAGCTCATGCGGGTGCGGGGCGGTTCCTTGCCAATTTCGGCGGAAAAGTCGTGCAGGTATTTACGGTTCCGTATCAAGTCCGGCAACGCCGTCGGGGTGGGTTGCCAGACTTCGGCGTACCGCGCTGCCCGGCGCAGGGACGGCTGGCCGGAGCCGCCAATCCAGATGGGCGGATGGGGTTGCCGGAGAGGCTTGGGGTTGACGTGCATATTGTCGAAGGAGAAGAAGCGGCCGTGGAAGGTGGTGGGGCCAGGCTCCCAGCAGGCTTTCCAGAGGCGCAGGTACTCGTTGGTGCGGGCGCCGCGCTCGCGGAAGGGAACGCCGAGGGCGTCGTATTCGGTCTCGCTCCAGCCCGCCCCGATTCCGGCGATGGCCCGGCCGCCGGACATCCGGTCGAGGGTGGCAATCATCTTGGCGGTGACTATGGGGTTGCGATAGGGCATTATCAGCACCGAGGTTCCCAGCAGTATCTTCGATGTGCGGGCCGCCACGTAGGACAGCACCATCAGGGGGTCATAGACGTTGCGCCAGGGTTCGCTGCGCGCGGAGTCGTCGACGATGACGTGGTCGTTTACGAACAGGGCGTCGAAGCCCAACTCCTCGGCCTTGCACGCCGTCTTGACGATGGCCTCGGTGGTGGCCGGGAAGCCGAGATAGTCCGCGTTGGGAAGCCGGAAGGAATACTGCGCCATATCGCCTCCGCGGGTCAGTGCTGAACGGTAGCTATGATATGGCTAACCGCAATTTGACACAATGGGGGATGTTCTCGATAGCAGGATTTTTCGATTCTTTGTATGAACTGTGATTCATGGGATTGATGGATTGCCATGATTTTCCGAATCATGGCAATCCCGGAATCAAAGAAATCACAGTTCAGACAATCGCGTTACAGGGCGTCCTTGACCTTCTTCAGGAAGTCCTCGCCGCCTATGCGGAGCAGGCCCCACGCGGAAACGGTAACGAAGTTGGCGCCTTGTCTGACAAACTCGGCCACTCCAGCGGTGTCGGCGGGGTTGTTGCCGCCCACGCCGCAGGACTTGCCGCCGGCCCGGACGCGGGGTATGACCTCGCTCATCACGCGGCGGACTTCCGCCGTTCCCGGGTTGCCCATGCTCTGCCCCAGGTCGGAGGCGGCGACGTGGAGCACGTCGGCCCCGGACACCTGGAGGATGTCGTCCAGGTTGCCCACGGCTTCGATGTCTTCCACCATGGGAATCACCAGCACCTGGGAGTTGACCCAGGATGCGCCTTCTTCCCGGCTGACGCCGATGCCGTAGTCCTGGGCCCGGCCTCCGCCCATGCCCCGGTAGCCGTCGGGGTAGTAGCGGGCCGCCCGGGCGATGGCGGCGGCCTGCTCGCCGGTGTTTACGTGAGGCACGATTATTCCCTGCAACCCGCGGTCGAGGTAGCGCAGTATGGTGGCGTCGGCGTGGTCGGGGATGCGGGCGATGGGGGTGATGCCGAAGGACTCGGCGGCGCGGACCATGTGCTCCACCTGGTCGAGGTCGGCTGGCCCATGCTCGCAGTCAATCATCACGAAGTCATAGCCGAGAGCGCCGAAAATCTCCACCATATCGGGGGCGTAGCGGGTGATGATGGCCCCGAACACGACTCCGCCCTCGTTGAGCTTGGCCTTGGTGGTGTTGGTGCGCATGGGAATCTCCTCTTGGTGTTTGTCATCGAAAGTTTCACCCCCCACCCTAACCCTCCCCCTCAGGGGGAGGGAACTTATAGCGAGCCGTCAATCACCATATCCAGCAGGGCGGGCTTGCCGGAGGCCACGACTCGCTCCACGGCGGGCCTTATCTGGGACGGGTCGGTGATGCGTTCTCCGTGGACGCCCATGCTGTTGGCGATGGCGGCCATGTCGAAGGGGGTGGCGAAGTCGGAGTACATGAGCCGTCCGCCGGAGGTCTCGGGGAGTTCCAGGATTTCCTCCTGATAGACGTTGAAGTTGACCTTCAGCACCCGGTAGCTGCCGTTGTTGCAGATGACGAAGATACAGGGGATGTTGTCGTTGGCGGCAGTCCACAGGCCCTGAACGGTCATCATGGCGCTGCCGTCGCCGATGATGCCGAAAACCGGGCGGTCGGGGTAGGCGCACTGCGTCCCCATGGTCGCGCCGATGCCGCCGCCGATGGACTGGCCCCGCACGCCCCGCAGGTCGCCGCGTTGCCGGGCCTGGAAGTAGTGGCGCATCGTGCCCCGGTTGCTGATGGAGTCGTCCACGACGATGGCGTTGTTGGGCAGGGCGGCGGCCAGCTCGGACATCATGCGGGCCGGGGTCATGGGCTTGTGGTCCCACTTTTCGGCCACGGACTCCTCGAAGGCTTCCCGCCTGTGCTGTCTCTCGGCCATCACCGTCTGCTTCCGCTGCTCGATTTCCGGCATATCGCCCGGGGACAGCCGCTCTTTCAGGGCCGCTATCAGGTCGGTCAGCGCCAGCCCGCAGTGGCCCACGACGCCGACGTCGGTAGGTTCGGAGCGCCCGATTTTCGAGGCGTCGGAGTCTATGTGTACCAGCTTGGCTTCCGGGGGCAGGATTACGTCGCCCCAGTAGAAAAGCTCCTCGAAGGGGTCGGAGCCTACGGCCAGGACGGTATCAACCCGCTGGAGGACGGCGCGCTGCGCCGAAACCCGCAAGGAGAGGGGGCCCATATATTGCGGATGCGTGGTTGGGAAGGCCGCCTCTGCGCCCCGCGCCTGGTAGACTGGCAGGCCCATCAGCTCCGCCAGTTCCACGGCCTCATCCAGGGCGCCGTCATCGGACAGCCGGTCGCCCACCAGCATCAGGGGGCGGCTGGCGTCCATCAGCAGCGCGGCGGCCTGGGCGATGCCCTCGGCGCTGGGCCGGGGAGCGTCGTAGACGGGGCGGGAGGGCGCGATGTTCATTTCGGCCATCCCCTCAAGGGCGTTGGAGGTGAAGCCGACGTAGACCGGGCCCTTGGGGTGGGTGTTGGCCTCGTTGAAAGCCCGGCGGATGACGCTGGGTATCTGGTCGGGAAGGGTAAGCTCCGTGGCCCACTTGGTCACGGGACGGACGAGATTGGCGAGGTCGGTGATGGTCTCGTTGACCTTGCGGGCGTCGTAATTGGCGGAGGTCACCACCATGGGGGTGCCGGTGTTCAGGGCGTCCAGCATCAGGGCGATGCCGTTGGCCAGCCCGCTGTCCACGTGGAGGCTGACGAAGGATGCCTTTCCGATGGCCCGGGCGTAGGCTTCGCCCATTCCCACGGCGACGCTTTCCTGTAGGGTCAGGATGTAGCGGAACTCCGGGTAATCGCCCAGCAGGTCAATTATCGGTCCCTCGCTGGTGCCGGGGTTGCCGAAGATGTAATCAACCCCCTCGGCCTTGAGCATTTCCAGCAGGGCCTGCTTACCGGTCATCATCTGGGACATGGACGCCTCCCACGGTGCGCTGCTCGGCGGAACGGGCTGAGAGCAGCGGGAATCTCAGGCCATTCTACAACAACCGGCGGAGTGGGGCGTCTTTTGAGTAAAGTCAGGGTCTTGGGTTGGCAGGATTTCACCCTCACCCCAACCCTCTCCCTCAAGGGAGAGGGAGAAGTAAATGTACATCCCGGCTCGGCTTTGGTTTAGTATGTTCTGGATAGTAGACTGACAATCAAGAGTGGCCGTTTCAGGCCGGGGGGAGAATGACGACAGAGATAGACACTCCCGTCGAGGAGAGGATAGTCGGGGTTTTGCGGCAATTGGGAATCAACCGCGCCCACTTCGCATCCCGGGGCCTGAACGACTGGCACGGCGTGGTCGGCAGGTTTCCTGAGACAGTCGCTTCTTTGACATTGGTCTGCCCCTTGGGGTTTGATTCCCTGGCGTTGACGCCCCTGGCTGACAGGCTCCTGGTGGTCAACGCCGACCGTGGCGGCGCGACCGAGACCATAGACCGCAATATGGCGGGCCTGCCGTCTGCATCTATGGTTGCCTTGGACGACTGCGCGTACCCGGACAACTACAACGACCTGGCCGTCCTGCGGGGCAACGACATTGCTGCCGCGATGCGCGACTTCCTGGCCAGGATGGACTCAGATGATGGGCCGAGCGGTGTATCCCCATCCGCTGAGGAAAGCGAGGTTGACGGCATATATTTCAAGGTGCAAGGTTCGGGGCCGCCGTTGGTATTGCTGCCGTTGGGAGCCGCCCCATCGCAATGGGGGCCACTGGTTGAGACTTTCAGCGAGCGATATTGTGTCATTTCAATGACTGGGCCTGCCTTGGGCATGGTGGCCAGCCTGGAAGGAAGAGGCCGCACACCCGGATACCTGTCCGCCGTGGGAAGCCTGATAGCCGCCGCAGAGGTTCAGCCCGGCGACCGGATACTGGAGGTTGGCTGTGGCACCGGCGTGCTGTGCCGGTGGCTGGCCCGGCAAACGGCCCGCCAGAACCCCGTAGTCGGCATGGACGTAAACGCCTTCTTCCTGCGCGAGGCTGCCGAGATTGCCAGGCGCGAGGGGCTGGAGGGAGTGGTGACCTTCCGGGAGGGCAGCGCGGAGGCATTGCCTTTCGACGACAACAGTATGGACGTCACCTTCTCCAGCACGGTAATCCAGCGGGTGAACGCAGATTTGATGCTGCCTGAGATGGTGAGAGTAACCAAGTCTGGAGGACGGGTGGCAGTGTTGGGCCACGCTCACGATATGAACCGCTGGGTTAACCTGCCCCTCGACCCCGGCCTGAAGACCAGAATCGAGTCGCCCCCCTGGGTTGATGACCGGGGCCATCCCATGGGATGCGATGACGCTTCCCTGTACCAGAGATTTTCGCGGCTGGGGCTGACGAACACGAAAATGTTCCCCTTCATCAGCACCTTTTCCGACAGGGAAAGGCTCCAGTTCCTCCAGGGAGGCATACTGCCCACCCTGACCGCCGAGGAGGCCGCCGAGTGGCGGGCGGCAGCGGCCCAAGCGGAAGCCGAAGGCACCTTCTTTATATCCACGCCCTTCCACTGCGCAGTAGGCACGAAGCCGTAGAGGGGACGCCCTCACCTTAACTCTCTCCCAGAGGGAGAAGGGATTTGTCTCGGCTAGTGGCTGTGCTGGGCCAACTCTATCAGCACGCCGCGGGCCGCCGACGGGTGCAGGAAGCCGATGTCGCCTCCCATGAGGCCGGTGCGTGGCACCTTGTCTATCAGGTTAATGCCGAGGTCGTCCAGGGTCTTCAGCTTGTCGGCGATTTCCTCCACCTCGAAGCAGACGTGGTGCAGGCCCTCGCCCCTCTGCTCGATGTGCCTGGTAATCAGGCTATCTGGGCCGGTGCCTTCCAGCAGTTCCAGGTTGGTCTCGCCCACCGGCACGAAGCAGCCGCGCACGCCGATGTCCTCCCGGACGATAATCTGGCCGGGCTTGAAACCGAACAGGCCCCGGTAGAACTCGATGCTCTCGTCCAGGCTGGCGACGGCGATGCCGATGTGATGCACCAGGTCGGTGGCGACCGGCGGGTTTGCGGACAGGGTCATGGGTTGCCTCCTTATTTTTGTCTGAACTGTGATTTTTGTGATTGGATTGATGGTCATGATTACATTCAAGAATCACGGCAATCACATCAATCACAAAAATCACAGTTCAGAAAGTGGACCTGCGACCTTCCAGGTTGGTGTGGATGTCCAGCAGCACTGTCCGCCCGTCGCGGTTGAGCTGCTGGGCCCTTACCAGCGCTGGCCCCACTTCCGCAGGCTGGGTCACGGTGATGCCTACGGCGCCTAGTCCCTCGGCTATCTTGGCGTAGTCGCCGCCCATGCGGGTGAGGCCGAACAGCTCGTTGGCCACCGGGTATCCGCCGGGGTAGGTAGCCATGCCGCCGTTGTTCAGCACGATGGTGGTGATGGGCGCTCCAGCCCGCACCGAGGTCTCGATGTCCAGCCCCGACATACCAAACGCCCCGTCGCCCATGAAGTTCAGGCAGAATCGGTTGGGGTCGGCCAGCTTGGCCCCAATCATCAGCGGAATGCCGTAACCCAGGTGGGTGGACTTGCCCCAGCCGATGTAGCTGTGGGGCGTGGTGGCGGTGTAGAAGGGGATGATGGAGTCGCGGGGCGCCCCGGCGTCGTGGGTGACCACGCTGTTCTCCCGGTCCAGGTTGCGCTCCAGCTCGTTGATTACCCGGTAGGTGCCTATTGGCACCTCGTCGGTTTCCAGCAGCGGCGTCCACTGCGCCAGCCAGCCCCGGCGCACTTCCGCTATCTCCTCGGCAACGCCGTTGGCCGGCCGGCCGGACTCTCCCACCTGGGCCTTTACCTCTTCGATAAGCGCTTGCAAGGTGAGCTTGGCGTCTCCGGGTATGCCTACGTCGGCGTAGAAATCCTTGTTGATGTCCTCGATGCTCTCCACGTTGTGGATGATGACCTTGCCGTCGGGGATGGGCTGCCCGTAGCTGGTGCGTGTCATGCTCGACCCCACGGCGAACAGCACGTCCGACTCCTGTATCCACTGGCGGGCGGGCAGGGATGTCGCGCCGCTGCCCGCGCCCAGAGATAGCGGGTGGCGCTCATCAAAGGACGACTTGCCCGGCATGGTGGTGTAGACCGGAATCTGGGTCAGCTCGGCCAGCTCCCGCAGTTCCTCGGTGGCCGAGGAGAACAGGACGCCCATCCCGGACCAGATGACCGGCTTGCGGGCGTTGAGCAGCAGCCGGGCCGCCTCGGCCACGTCACCGCGAGAAGGGGACTGGAGCAGGCGCTTAGGCGACTGGTAGGTCAGGGCCGACTCCGGCACTTCCTGACCGCCCACATCGGCGGGGATTTCCACTATCACCGGGCCGGGGCGGCCGTTGCGCAGGTTGTGGAAGGCCCGCCGCATCGCCGCCGCGACCTGCGCCGGCGCGGTGATGACCTCGGCGTGCTTCGACACCGACTGGTAGGAGCGCACCGGCGAGAAGTTGGGCCGCACGGCGTACTGCCCCAAGGCCGGGCCGCCTGCCAGATACAGGATGGGAATGTTGTCCGAGAAGGCTTGGGCGATGCCGCCGTGGGAGTTCTCCGAGCCGGGGCCGCCCTGGGTGATCGCCACGCCGAACTTGCGCCGGTCGTTCATCCGGCTGTAACCGTCGGCTGCCATCAATGCGCCCCGCTCCTGCCGGAACAATATGGTGCGAATCCCCTCACCAGCCACCGACTCAATCAGGTTGTTGGAGGGAAAGCAGGAAACCCACTCCACGCCCTCGGTCTTCAAAATCCGGGCTACCGCATCGTTAACATTCATAATCAGCCGCTCCATGAATACTCGCTGCGCCGTATTCTAACACCGTTGCGGTTCCTGCCAGGTTCACTTTCACCCTCACCCCAACCCTCTCCCTCAAGGGAGAGGGAGAAATCCCTGCCGTGCTCACCCTCTCATAGTATACTGAGCCGCAAATTTGGCATACAGAGACAGGAGGCAACAATGAGCAGTCGAGAGGAGCTGAGGCGCAAGGGCAACGAAATACGCGAGCGCTTGCAGCATGGCACGTACCCGGCCCGGGAGCGGCCCAGGGCGGTGGCCGGCGTTCCCGGTCTCAGGAATTTCACCGGCGAATCCATCTTCGGCGCGGTGTGGGCCCGGCCCGGCTTGGACATTCGCTACCGGATGCTGGCTACGCTTTCCGTGCTGTCCGCGCTTCAACGGCTATCGCAGTTCCAGACCTACGTCCACAGCGCGCTGAACATGGGCTTGGGAGCCGAGGAGATTCAGGAGGTGCCTATCCACTGCTCGATATATGCCGGTTTCCCGTCGGCGGTCAACTCCCTGGAAGTGGCGCACGAAGCCTTCCGTGAGAGGGGCATTGAGGCGCCGCAGTTGGAAGTGCCGGAGGTTAGCTTGGAAGAGATGGAACGCCGGGGCCGCGAGCTTCGGGAAAAGCTGATGGGCGCCCAGGACCGGGGCGGCTATGCCAATGCGCTGATGGACCTTGCGCCGGACCTGCGACTCATCACTTACCAGTTCGGCTTTGGCGAAATTTTCTTCCGCCCGGGGCTGGACCTGAAGGACAGGGTGGTGTGTTCCACCGCAGCGTTGGCGGCGTTGCGGGCCGATTCCCAGCTCCGCAACTTCTTGCAGGCCGGGCCGCGTATTGGCCTTTCCCAGGAGGAAGTGGTGGAAGTGCTGATACAGACGGGAGGATACGCGGGCTATCCTGCTGCCCTGAATGCAATCTCCATCGCGGCTGATGTCTGGGGATGAGACATGGGACCAATACCGGTTCATCGGCTATCACAGGTTGAGCCGGATCAGTTGTCTCTGTAAGTTAAGCAATCTGGGTATACAGCGAGACGCAACAAATGGCGCAATCCAAAGCTGATTCAGCTTTGGATTGCGCCGTACCACCGGGTGGAAAGGGGTATTTCTGGCGGAGGGAGTGGGATTCGAACCCACGATACAGTCGCCTGCATAACGGTTTTCAAGACCGCCGCCATCGTCCACTCGGCCATCCCTCCCAAGTACGAAAAAAGGGCATTTAAATCGCCCGTTTGCTAATTTGCCATTCTTTTGCCATTCTCCTTGCTCCACTCCTTCCCAAAGCGGCTCACTGCGTCTTCTTGCACTGATGGTAACACATGCGAGTACAAATCTCCGGTTATTCCGATGTTGCTGTGCCCCAGCCTTTCCGAGACAATTTTGATGTGGATACCCTTGGCTAACATCAAGGAGGCGTGCGTGTGGCGCAGGTCGTGGAGTCTGACCTGTTCAAAGCCAGCCCTATTGGCAATTCGCCTGAACCACTTTGTTACCATATCCGGTTTCATCGGCGAACCGTCGGAAAGGCAAAAGACAAAATTGCTATTCCCCGACTGTTCCGGTAGGCGCTGCCGGTGAACTAGCAACGATTCGACTGATTCCACAGGTAAAGCTACCACACGTCCCCGACCGTTCTTGGGAACTGTCAATTCCATCTCACCAGACGGCAGTTTGATCAGCGCTCGCTGAATCGATAGCGTCCCGATAGAAAGGTCCACGTCCTTCCATTGCAGCCCCAGCAGTTCTGACCTTCTAAGCCCAGTCTGAATGTCTAGCAATACCAATGTCAGGTATACCGGGTCAGGAATCTGATCCAAGAAGTCGTGGACCTCGCGCCAACTCAACACTTGGGCTTCATACTTGGTTGCCCTGGGTGGCTCCACCACCGCCACCACGTTCCGTGCAACAATTCCTAGCCTGACTGCATCATTGAGGGACTTCGACAGAACCCTGTGAGCTTGAACGACAGTCCTAGGAGACAACGGCTTGCCGTTATGCCCTCCGGATTCAAGAAGTTCAGATTCCATTGTCTGGACGTGCCTGGGAGTAAGTTTACTCAGGGCGATCTGCCCCAGTTTTGGAATAAGATACCGGTCCAGATTCCCCTTGTATCCCTCAAGGGTGCGATTCGAGACGCGTCCCTTGGAGGAGTCCTTAAGCCAACGCTCGAGGTATTCCCCAACAGTGAGACGGGAAGGTTCAACAAAGGAATTATTGTCCATCTGGCGAAGAATTTCAGTAAGCCTGCGTTGAGCAAGGGCCTTGGAACCCTTTACTGACTCTGAGTAATAGCGCTTCTTTCCAGTCTTGGGATCCACCCCCATATACGCTTGGACTGTCCAGGAGTCCTTCCTGACTTTCGAACGCTGTCTAACTGTTCCACGCGCCATGGCTTACCTGCTTGAGAGGCGGTTCTTGTGATTGCCCAACGCAATGGGCTAAGGGGAGGTCTACGAGAGCGACAGTGAACACCTATCCGCCGCGGTGGACAGGAATCTTTGATGGAGCTAGCCCGCCAAAGTCCTGAGCCCGATTTTAAACACAGCCTAGTTCTTAGGCAAGACAGCCAGCGCTAATAGCGCACCGCGGGATGGAGGTGGGTCTGCTGACCATAGAACAACTCTTGAGCCAAGAATTTCACGTACCGGAGTTGCTTCGAACTAGTGTCCTGATAAGACCGAGGTCGATGGTTCGAGTCCATCCAGGCCCACCACCCAGCCCATTTATGGTAGAATCAGATACAAAATGACGGCTTTTTCTCTCAGGTGCCACCAGATTAATGGTCGTCAAGCAGGTTTTTGACCTCAGTCTTCGCGCCCACGGCAAGCGGTTTCTCAGCAGCCTGAAGGCATCCAACAGGTACTCCGAGGGGTACCTCGCCAGCCTCGAAACGACTGTCGCCATGGCCGCCCTGTACGCCGAGGAGCAGGGCTGGCCTGACGTGCAGGAGATCTCCACCGAGCATCTCGAGGAATACCTCGCCTACCTCCAGGACCGGGTGCGGTGGTTCGGGGAGCGGACCTACGCCGAACCCAAGAAGCTCTCCAAGGGCCACATCAATGCCCAGTACCGCCGCCTCAACCGGTTCTTCAACTGGCTGGTGGAACGTAAACACGTCGACGAGAATCCCCTCTCCGACATAGAGCCACCCAGCTTGGAGGAGAAAACGGTTCCCATAGTAACCGAAGACCAGATGCGGGACCTGCTGACCCTCGCTGATCCCACTCTCGCCAGAACTCCCGCCCACAGATTTCGGCTGGTCCGCGACCGGGCAGTCCTTTACTCGTTTTGGGATACTCCCGGCCGACTGAGCGAGATCGCCAAGCTGCGACTCGAAAATACGGACCTGAGCAACGGCACGCTGCTGGTAATGGGTAAGGGCCGCAAAGAGCGAAAAATGCCCATCGGCGACACGGCGAGGTCAGTGATCTGGGACTATCTGCAGGAAAGAGAAGCCCTCATGCCGCAGACCAAGGCCCTGTGGGTGTCTGAGAAGGGCGAGGCCCTGCAACCCAACGGGATATGCCAGCTACTGAAGCGTCTGGCAAAGCGAGCCGACATCGAGGACATGCATCCCCATCGTTTCCGCCATTCCTACGCCATCAACGCCCTACGGGCAGGAATGCCCGAGCAGATACTGAAAATAGTCGGCGGGTGGAAGAAAATACCCGAAACCTACTTCAGGACCTTGGGGGAGGAGGACGCCGTGGAGTTTCACCGGCAAGTGAGCCCCGGGGACCGGTTGGGGAAGGCGGCATCCAGTCGAGGAATCCGGCGACTCTCAGGAAACGGCAAGTCCAAGAGCAAGCTATGAGGTTTATTTCCGGCGGGATCTCGTTCCAAATTATCGGCGCCTGCCTTGGTTGCGCCAATGGCACCGGGGGTTTCGCCAGTCACCCGGTCAAGTCAACGTGGTTCCCCTCAAAGCTGTGAGGAATTAAGTCGCAAGATCCTTGCGCTCATTCGGGAGCCGCGAAATGCGTGGTCGGATAATTTCCCATCTTGGAAAAAGACTACATACAACCTGTAGGGTCTGAGCGTCGGGTTCGAAGGCCCCTGACAAATAGCCTGGAAGGAAAAGTTCGAGTCCCGTTAGGTGGGGCCTGAGTGCACGGTAGGTGGAACCGTCTTCGAGATGTGGCTGGGGGATCTATGACCTCTCCGTCGTCAGGCGCCTGTCAAGTCCGCCCGGCAAGAATTGACACGGTTAACGACAACGGGTTTCTTCTGAATGGTCTCCCTGACTATCCGGGGCTTCGACGATATGACATACCGAAAAATTGGGTGGAGGACTGCCCGTTGTGCGCCACCCAATCCGAGCCTCTACATCCTCTGCCATCTGGAAATTCAGCAGTGCATGCTGAACCGCCTAAAGCCTCCTCTCCCGAAAGTCAAAGTGCAGACCTATCAGCCTACTCGCGAGTAAGGAAAGTCATTCTTAATGTACTGGTTGAGGAACTGTCCTTTCGATGGCGCACTCATGATCTCCTGATGGAGATGCTCCGGAACGCCGTAGTACTGGTATACCCAGCCACTGTGGAACTCAACCTCCAGAGTCTGTGTCGTGGTGTCGTAGCCAATCGACCTCACGTTTGACGAAGCCACTTGATTTCTGTTCATCTGTACTTACCTCACGCGTCAGTTGAGTTGTCTTCCACGGGAGTCCGGGTTACGTTCAGGTCATTGGCGACCGCAAGCGGACTCTGGGCTCGCCACGATGCTACAACTCGTTCGTAACCTTCGTCCCGTCTTGCCATGCCCCAGTTGTCACTGACAGCGGGGTCTTCGCTCTTTGGTCTATGTTCTCTAGCGGGTAGAGTGACCCGGCAACGCATCGGTAGCTTAGCCGCTTCTCCCGTAACTATGGCTTCCCCAGTACGGAGAATAGGCAAAACATCGAGAAGACCCACCAGCCCGTCCGGCAACGTTCCTTGGACGCGCAATCGGTCAGAAGGGTTGGATAGGCGAAGAGCAAAAAAAGTACCACACTGCGATAGTACGGTCTCATTCACTTCCGAAGGTCTCTGGCTGACTACCATTGCTCCTACTCCATACTTCCTACCTTCCTTTACAATTCTCTGGACTACCTCAGATGCGGTGCCATCCAATCTATCTGACAGGTAGCGATGCGCCTCCTCCATAACAACCAACAACGGGCGTTCGATCCCACCCTCCGTCTTTTCGCGGCTCCAGAACAGCGCCTCATATACAATTTTGAGAATAGAACCAACCAGGCGTTCGAGTACGCTGCTGGGTACCCCGGACAAATCTAGGATGGTAATGGGCCTCTCGCCACCTAACCACCCGGACAAAAGGGCATCTAAGTCTTTCTCTGGCTTTCCATCAAGATCCGGCTCCCAGGGTCCAGGGCACAGAAGGAAGCTATAGCGACGATCTAACAATCGCGACCGAAGCAAGTTTAGAGGACGTTGTATTCCAAACGCACGGGTGTTCAAGAACGGTTCTACATTACCCATGGCATGAGGTTTGTAGGTCGGACGCGTCAGCGTTTTCGGGTCACCATCCTCTAGCAGGGCCGGTTGGTCACGGTTTGGCCCCTCAAATGTCTTAATTTCGAAGTCAATCAGGTCATACCACATCTTCTTTAGGCTGAAAGGTAAGGGAGTATCAACAGTTATTGACCCTGAATCGACCCCCGGGAAGTTCTGCGCCCCGTGCGACGCTAACTTAAGCTGGAATATCTTGTCGGTGAACGCCGTCTCGCTGTTGCCTTCCAACCTCCCAGTGAGGAAGTTCAGCAGGTCCTCGCTGTCCAGCGCCCAATAGGGGATGAACAGTCGTTCCTCGCCGAATTGTGGCTCAACGCTGAACACTTGAGCGACATCAGACAAGGGCATCGCATACTCGCCATGTATGTCAAGCAGGAGCACCCGTGCGTTCGGGTAGCTTTCGGATCCCTGGATCGGGGTAGTTATAGCTCTCAAAAGACTTGCTATAGTTGTAGATTTTCCAGACCCTGTCGAACCCAGGACTGCGGAATGCCGCGTCACCAGTTCGTTGAGAGCCACCTTTGCTGTAATACTCTCGGCACTGGCAAGAGTCCCGATCACGATGTGTCCCTGACCTCGGATGTCGTACAATTTGCGTAGATGCTCTTCGACCGCCAAGTGGACTGAATCCCCTATGTTCGGATACTGGCTGACTCCCCGTTCAAAACCCCCGCCGATGACTTCACCGACCAATTCTACCTTCATCCAGCGACCAGTATCGTTCACAGAACCCATATTTTCGGGGACGGCGTTTGCCCCTACTTCGGAAACTACCCCGAACAGGTCCTGGTAACCCTGTGGGACCCTAACAAAACTACCTACCTGACCGACTTTGTAGGTTTGGCCATTGATTATTGATAATCCAGAAGCTATCGACTCGGCGAGATGTACGTACAGCGCAGCCCCTGATACTGCCGCAATCGCACCAAGATATGTGGGGTCGCGGCTAAGCATTTGGGGCCTCCGGAACTACTGACGTTTCCTGATTGTCACCACTTGTGTCGCTCGGGTCGGCGGCAAGTGACTCAAGTCTTAGGACTTGAGTCAACGCAAGAAATCTAGAAAGCTTGGCAAAATCGCCCAGAAGGAACTCTCCGCTGTTGGACTCAGACTCGAGGGTCCAGAAAGTTTGCCGAATTGCCTCCCACTCTTCGTTAGGAGATTGACCAGGCTCCCACCGGCCTGAAACCCCGTTGATGATCGCGCCATCGCGTGCATACACACTCAAATTGGGACGAGAACTGGCCATAGATGCGACTGCTGCTTCTTCGCAAAGTTTCTTGTACTGAAAGGCGAAGATGGCGGAATGAGAGTTGGCCGCCATTGATTCGTCGAATACCGCGCAGATGTGAGCATCAAGGAAGGAAAACCCCGAACACAGCAACAGGGTATCCGGGCTGGTTAGGAACGAGCGCAGGCGTTCAAATAGCGCGGAGTAGGGTTGCCTAGTCACCTGGTCATATTTCAGGTGGTCCGGGTATATGAGTTCGGTAGCTTCCCTGCTCCCGGTCCGGACAACCGTATCGTTAGTAACACTCCAGCCGAGAGAACCATGCAGTTTCCACAGGCGGGTCCAGCGTGGAGGTAGCACATCGGTGGATACACTTGCGGCATCGAAAAATGGCCTATATGAACCGCTGAAACCGTCGAAGTACGGAGTCCGGGCTCTCTCCAAGGCTTCCTCAATCAATAGGTCATAATTGGGCGTGAATATCTCTACGGAATGTGCCCGTCTTGTACCAGCAATCCAGGAAGCAACCTCCGAAAATGGATTAGGACCCTGTGGAAGGCCGACGTTAACGCACTTTCCTATTTCTGCGCAGATGCGTTGGGCTATAGCATCGTAGCCGGTTGAATCCAGTCCAAGGACAGTAGCGCTTCCAATTGCTTGGGCGAGCTTCCTAACCTGCGTCAGGATGGTTTCAATATTGATGAGTCCCGTCAATTCCTGTTTAAGGGCTTCAATGATTGCCTTGTCTTCCTGATCCAATGCGCTTTCGACAGCAGCCGTCAAGCCGGCAACGTCAGGTATCAGCGGGTGGCCACCCTCCTCCACTAAATGGTTTTCGTCATCTACGCGAAGCGCAGTTGGGGCACCTGCTCCGACCAAGATGCCAATGCGTTTCCGGCCCTGCGAGAGTATTTGACGCAGGTCAGCCATGTAAAGATCTGGATTGTGTATTGTCGTATTCTGCATCTAGCAACCTTAGAGCAATTCGATAAGTACCTTTTAGCCTTCAATGGCAACTAAAATCTCGTGTGCGCCGTCTCAATTCTTCCCTAATCGGGAAATAGAGACCTGGAATACCGGCAGCATTGATTAGGGCTGACCGGTGTTGCCCTTTCTGCACCAATTGTACTCCGAATTTCGCGGTCAATCCGCTGTCCCTGTCAATGCAGCCAGTTCTCCTTGGGGCAGGCTTCCGAGCGCGCTCTGGCGTCCATTTTCTCTTTCCGGACTGGGTTAAGAAAGAGATTGAAAGCGGGAACGTGAACAAACAGGATCCAAACTACGGCCCAATTCCGCACCATGAATCCTATTCAAGAGCATCGAGCAGTTCTTTCAATCCACCAACCCTCTCATCCAGCACATTGACCTGCCTGTCGAGTCCATTCCGCATTATCCGTGCCCGTTCAAGGATTCTACCTACATGGCCGTCGATGGCCTCGGCCGATTTTGTGATTTCTTCCAACCCACCCGCTTGCCGTTCTATTTCACGGACGGCCTTGTCCAGCGCTTCAATATCAATTCCCAATCCGCCATTTCCTGCGGCGCCTCTTACGCAAAGGGCCCTGGCAATTGAGAGGGCAGCCCCGAGGAAGGCGTCCGTAGCAGGGTCCTCGGCGTCCCAGATAGCCACTACGTCGTCTCCGTACCGGGCGAGGGGTTCCAGAATATCCTTGGGAGCGGTGCGCTTAGAAAACACGAACACGCCTATGCTGGAGTCCCGGTTCTTCCTAGCTTCCTCAATCTCCGCGAGAGCCTTCTGAAGCGTGTAAGACTGGTCTTCCTTTGCTTCGATGACGATTTGTGCTCCTGGAGCGGCACGCTCTGGGCCCAGCTTGATTACGCAGTCACCCTTCTTGTTATTTCTGATACGCCCGGTTGTGTTTCCGGTCCTGGTAGCAGTGTCCCCTTCCGGTTGCCTCTCATTAACGAAGTTGAAAACGGCGTCCTCAAAAACCAAACCGTGTAGGGTTCCCCTTTGAGACTCCTGTTTTCTCGCTGACATCTCGGTAAGCGCCTTCATTACTTCCAGTTGGAACTCGGAGTTGGACTTGTGCTCCTTCTCAATGACCTCCAGGAGTTCCTTTCGCATTCTGGCCAGCGCCGAACCCTCTTCGTCCAGGGAGAACTGACTGCTAATCTGCCGCTGAGCGCCCTCGACTCGGTTCAACAGCCGTGACAGGGCGGAGTCCTCTTTATCGAGGGAAAACTCCACCACTACTGTATCGATGCGCTCTTCCAACGCCTTTCCCACATCCCCGTGGTTCTTTGTCAATTCCGACACCAAGCGATTGAGCGCACTCTCACCGTTATCGAGTGAGAACTCGCCGAGAATCTTTTCCCGCTGTTCCAACAGTGTGGCCTCAGTTGACTGCGTCAACTTGGTAATGAGACCGCCAGTAGATTCAGGATCAAGAATGCGCATTAGAGGGCTTTGGCTGCCCACGTGGGCAGCCAAAGTCTTGGCGAGGAGAGAGCCGTCTCCTTCTATTTGACCTCGTATGACTCTCTCAAGCTCCCCAGTTTCGTCGTTTTGCCCGAGGAGTCCCCTAACCCTTTGCGTAAACAACCCGCTGTTAGGGTCAAAATACTCCTTGATGCAGCCACCTACTTGCTCGATAACACTATGCTGATGCTTCTCAAGGGCGCTGCTCATATCCATGATGACGCGCTCGCCTGCATCTCGTATCTGACTGGCGTCAACCTGGCCCTGCGCCTGGCGGAACGCGATTACGCCGATCTTCATGCTTGCCACTGCAAATTCGGACCGCTCCGGCTCGTCTCGCTTAGATAGCTCCGCGTAGAGATCCGGGTCGGAGATTGTCAGGTGCAATTCAATAGAGCCAGTTCCGTTGGCGTAGACGATTGCGGTTCCCGGTCCGTTGGCGGCTACACTTCCTTCATTCGTCATAAAATCCTCTCTTACCGGAGGTGAAACAACCTGCGGTCTTCACCGACCTCCTGTCCTAATGACCCCGGTAAATCACATTCCGGGTCCATTGCCGATATTTTATACGATCCTAGAGCCTCTGGTTAGACACCACCGGCTCAGAGGCCAATAGGGTGCGGAGCGCCCCAAGGTCTGGCAAACTCAAGACTCGGCGAGACGGGCAGTCGCCCATGCCTGGCAGCGGCTCGAACTCGGCTTCTACGAGTCCAGCGAACAAGTCCGACATCGCCTGAAGTTGCGTCGGCGACAGTTGGCGCACGTCAAGCAATGGCAGTTCCTCCAGATCAGTTTTCTTCATAGCGACCCTAATAATTGGGATTCATCATAGGAGCGTTTTGTGTCAAGTCCTTTCCATCGCCTACATGAAGAAGCGGAACTGGTATGGATTCCGCCTCAAGCTCGGCATCCTTTTGATGACCCGGGCTAACACCTTGGCATAGGCGAGAGTAACGGGCAGGTTATCGTACAAGGAGTCGTTGTTCCAGTTCATTTTTGTCAGACCGAGTATGGCTTGGGCCGAGTCATCCCACGGACCGTGTCCAGCGTGTCGGATCAACTGCAACGGAAGGGGCGTGCTGCGGCCGCCCTTGAAGAAAGACCGGTTGTTGTTGATTCCGCGAACGTCGCCGTGCGTCCACAACAGAGCTTGCCGGGGTCCAAGGCCTACAAGGGTTCCCCGGTCAACCGGGAAGGGGGCAGGGCCAACCCCACCCCTTCCTCCCAGCCTATCGAATTTCACCCCACGCCAGCCTACATCCTCAGCGACTTGAACCAGGTGAATGTCGTCGCATAGGTGGAGCGCTTCCAGGCAACCCTGTATTTCCTCCTCTTTGAACTCCGTAGTTTTGTGAACCATTACTCTGCGAGGCGAACTTCCCGCATGGCGCCGGCGGTATAGCTCCATAGAGCGCGTCATCACGCGAAACATCTCGGTACGTGAGAGGAAAGGATTCTCCCTGTGAACTTCAAACTCGTGGGCGTCATAGGCGATAAACTCTACGCCCGCGCCGGCTGCATCGAATACTTGGCTGCAACAAGTCACGAATCTTGAGCCGTTGGCGCTCGGCGGGCGGATGGCATAGGAAATCCCGACGTAAGCGGTTTCCGGGTCCATGCCAGCCAGCTTCCACGGAATTCCTCCGGCCTTTGCATAAAGCGCCAGCCCAATGCGCCACATAACACTCGCCCGGCAGTGATAGGCCAGAGCCGAGTCTTCTCTGATGATCTGAATCGGAATACCGAGAGAGGCAGTAGTGGCCTTCAAGTGGTCGTGCAGGTCAAAGTCCTCTTCCGGAGTCCCCTTGAAACCGGCATCCCAGTTCTTGGGCAAGCAAATTAAGAGTACATCGAATTCGTTACGGACGCCTTGGAGACGTTGCACAGCCCGGACTAATTGGTCGGCCAGGACAATGTGTGGCCCATTGGAATCACGCAATTCGCGCTCTAACCCGGGGGCAAGCTCGATGGCGCAGCTACCGAGTGGCACATTCAGGCGCAGGCCGAACACGTTTCTGAATCCAGGCCACTTGGGGAGATAATCGCTTCGCTCTCTGGGGCTTTGCTCCGAGTCCATCTCAGCCACGAAAGACTGCAATCGACCCGTGTATCCATTAGGCGCAATCGTTGCCAATCGAATGGGATTGGGTACCAGCCCTCTGGAGAAAGGACCGTACCTCGATAATCCCCTGAGTGGATGAATATCAAAGTCTGAGGTTCCGCTGGCATGGAAGGTCAACTTTGGCTCGGGGAGCCAAATATGTGGGGCGATCTCGCTGGTCATGCTCCTACCCTTCTTGATCCCGCATTTCTTGCCGACAACTGGAACACTGCATCAACTCCGTTTCCGAGCGACAGTGCGCGCAATTCATCATCACCTTGGGTGAAACAATTGGACCAGAAATCCAGCAAATGACTGAGTTCACGGTTGTACCTCTTAACTGTCCGCTCCTTTGCGAAATCAGCGGCCGTATGCCGGTTGGAATCATTCAAGCCCTCGAACACGGTTCGTGGCTCAAACTGCATCCAGAGCCGGCCGCTGGCCCATCCCAACCGGATGCCAACGCCTTCCTTCCATGTCAGCCCTGAATGGCCTTTGACCCTACCAGCCGTGGCACCCACCAGTTTCCGAAGGTCAGACCAGCGAGATGCTGCCGGGTCCCGGGGTGCTAGCAGGTCCGAGCGGCGACGCCTGATTGCCACCATGTCTGCTTGCCTTTCAAGGGCCTTGGTTAATGCCTCCCTCAGAAGTCCCCGTTCTGTGGACTCATATGCCTGGCGCTTAAGCTCGAAGGTATGAAGGTCAAAGTCCTTTATTCCGTAAGGGCCAAACACCGTTCTTACATCTTCATCCGAACCGAAGGCCAGCACTCCGTGTTGTGACCGAATTGCTATGACATCAACTCCGGCGCGCTGGACCGCCTTTCGCACCTCCGCAGTTCCTCCGATGTCGCAGACCACACGCCTGCAAACAGAAGGAGCGTGAACGATGGGAAGGGCATTCAAACGAATCACGGGATGTCCCTTGCTACCTGTAGGAATGGGGGCGGCGCTCCAGATTTGCCGTTCCTGCGCGAATGCGTCCAGTTCACGCTTATCTAGTCCCTCAATCAGTCGGACGAGATCACGCATCACCTCATCGAAACTTTCGATGGATACGATGGCAGCATCGATACCTTTCTCAGATGCGGTGTTGAGCAGTTGCGTTACCCGCGTCAGTGGGTCGTGGTCTCCGCGGTGCAGCCAGAACAAACCGGCAGGAAATGAACGCGGAACGGCTAGGGCCTGTTCCAAAGAATCCATTACTGAATCATCACGCCCGCTGTAACCAGCCACCACAAGCCCATACCGTTGGCAGGAATGGTTGAGCGCCTGACCCAGCTTGGCGTCCTGGGTCCTCAATTCCGCCGCCGTGTTCTTGAGGCGACGGGAGCGAAAGTCACCGTGAAGCTTGATCTCGACCGGCCAACGCTCCTCCTGGATCGCCTGCAGAGCCCGGTCAGGAGATTCCAAGTCCGCCGTGGTCAGGTTTCCAGTACCTCCATAGATTTTGGCGCAGGCGTCGGCAATCAGCGGGTCAAAGTTGGTCGTCCACACAATTCCTGCCCGCCCTGCTTTCAGCAGAGTTGCCAATGCTAAGTGTCCATAGGACGGCTTGGCCTTGGACAGCTTGTCATCCAAATAGGCCCTTCTGTCGGGCTCGGATGGATACACTTTCTCGAACAGAGCTGCGTACTCTTCGACGTCTCCTGGAGGGGGCATGTCGTTAAGCGAGTCGATATGACCTTGGAGCCGGTCCAGAACCACTGGGTTTGATAAGTCGGCGACCTCAGATAAGGGTATCCGCCGTTGCGTGACAAACAAAAGCTGCTTGAATTCCCATATCATGTTTATCGCGGTCGGCACGCCGCCTGCGGCCGATGCGCCGGCACCCAGGAACCACATCAGATTTCGCCCACGCACCGCGATTCGACGGGTAAAATCATCTGACTGGATGCGTAAATGCTCGTATCTAGAGCTCATTCCAAGTGCTTTCCCCGTCATGCTGTTAGTGGTCAAGGGCTGCCGGTTCGTCTCTAACTTGCAGTTGAAATACCAGTCAACATTATAGGCACAGATTTTGTTGACTTTCAACACAATATTTGCGAGACTTTCGCTGGAGGTGGAAATGACTTTCCCCGACCGATTGCGAGAGTTGCGCCGGGCTTCCCGGATGAGTCAACGGGCCCTGGCAGGTCAGGTCGGGATCGATTTCACCTACCTCAGCAAGATTGAGAACGGCCGCGTCGAACCTCCCAGCGAAGGAGTTCTCCAGAGAATCGCCAAAGAGCTTGCGGGAAGGTTGGGGAAGGACGAGACGGAATTGGCCGATGAATTGATCACCCTCGCCGGCAAGATTCCTTCCGACCTGGCGGAAACCTTGTCCCGCAACCCGGATGTGGTCCGCTTGCTCCGGTCTGTGGGAACGGACGTACGTTCAGCGGCGGATTGGCGCAGACTCTTTGCGGACCACCCCGCTGAAGAGGAACCGGAGCAGGAATGACAGCACGGTATCTCCCTGACGCCCGGATTGAGGACAAAGCGCTGCGCCTCCTGAATCGGTATGAAATAGACTTCGGTGTGGTGGAATCGCCGCCCGTGCCGGTGGAGGATATCGCCGACGGGCTCCTGGATTTGCGGTTGCTGTGGGACTCGGTGTCCGAGCCGCCCGGTACAACCGTCCTGGCTGGGTTGGACCCCCAAAAGAGGATGATCAAGTTCAACGAGTCCCGCAGGCGAGTTATTGAGGAGACCCCAGGCTTGTATAACACCGTGTTGGGCCACGAAATCGGCCATTGGGAGTTGCACGTCGACCCTGAAATGGCATCCCAGCAGCAACTACCGCAATTGGAGGGAACTTACGAGTGCCTGTACCAAGAGTCGACTTGCACTCGCGGTCCCAAGGAGACACAAGCCCACCGGTTTATGGGTTTCCTCCTTATGCCTTCTCACCTGTTGCGGGAAGCCATCCGCGACGTTGAACTTACCACCTGGGTGAACCTGTATAGATTACGAAACCTATTCCAGGTAACTATTTCGGCTTTGAGGATAAGGCTGGAACGATTAGGCGTTCTATATGTTGCTTCTGACGGGCAGCTTTACCCTTCGGAGCAGGAATATCACGGCCAGACTCGCCTGTCGTTCTAATCATTCCAACATCGGAATAGTGGGGCGCAGTTCAGCCCAAACGGTTCGGGGGGTCTGGGTCGAGCCCAGTCTCCTCCACTAGAGACCTCCCTGACCTTGACAGGCCTCTTCGTGAAGGCATGACGCTGTCCGTTGCCGTATGTCCTTCCCTGTGGGGTTCCCAATTTAGCTTGAATGGGAGAAATCATGAGGTTTTTCAATCGCTACAAGAACAGACGGTCCATCAAGGAAGAAGCCCCAATTGACGAATCTACGGATATATGGCCTGGGTTGCCACATTTCCGGGTGACGCCACCGATGGTTGTGCCTCCACCTGGGCCACACCTCACCGACCCAGGCATACCGAATCTGGACGACGGGTCCACCTTGGGATATATGTTCGATTCAGTCCTGAAGCACTTCAACCCGGATCACATCCGCACGAAATTTAGGAAACAGTGGGAAGACAACCCCTCCGACATTATCGCCTACCTCTACTGGAAGCGCGAAGATGAGGAGGCAGACCCAGAGCCAAAGGGTACCCCCATCGTCGAAATCCGACTTACGAGGCTGCCTTCAGAAACACACGACGCGTACGGCAAATACCTGACGTTGCTGATGGACCTGCAACCAGACTCTGATGGACCCAGGTTCAGCAACATAGAAAGAGCTAAACGAATAGGTCAACACACAGGCCTAGACAGAGCACTGGAAAGGATTCCTCGCAAGATCATCGACGATGCATTGAGCGTCGAATGTACTCGTGAGTGGGGTGATGGATGGGAAGTGCTGGAACCGTACCTTGACAATCACGATTTGGAAGACTCATACCGTCAAATGATGGACTGGATAGCAGGGGGTGGTGTGGCGGTTGGACAAATTATCAGGAACAGTCGAAAAGTTATGCCTGCCTACGACCGTCTTACCCAGTTGCTAGACCGTCTTCAAACCGTTAAGGACAGCGGGGAACTGGATGCAGCTAGGCGGGAAGAAAGGCGACGGTTGGCGGGCGAATACGGAATCTCGGCAATCCCTTATGACCCAGCCAATATCTGGTTCGATGAGCCGTAGTTTTGCTCGCGATGTGCATATCGGCAGCAATGAGGTCCTATCGGATTAAGCCGAGACGGTACCGAACTGCAACGACGGGGCGAACTGCTGGTGGTCCGGTTCGCCCGGGAGGGTGTGCAGGCCGTGGCCAGCTGGCGAGCCGAGGTCAACGTGCCTGGCCTGACCCAGGTGCGGCCCGACCTGGTGGTGCTTGTGAATGACGGCCCCTTTGGCGGAGGACCCCGCTGCATCGAGTACGAGCGCCACGCGATTCTGCCATACGAGGTGGCCCACAAGCTGGGCCCCTACCGCCGGATGGAAAGGCTGGGACGGTCCCTGCCCCTGCTGATGGTGTGCCGGAATGAGCAGGTGCAGGCGAACTTCCGCGAGGCCCGGGGTGGGCTGCCCATGCTGACCGCCACCCAGGGGGCGGCCCTAGCCGGACCGCTGACGGGGAATGCCACGGTGTGGCGGCTGGACGGGACTCAGGTCGCCCTGCACTGCCGGGGGTGATGAGCGCCGGAGCCGGGCGGGACCGCAGTTGTCGACGGTTATTCCGCAGGTCGCTAGTCTGCTCACTCGAAGTGGTGTGAAAAAGAAAAGACCCGGCGTCGGCCGGGCCCCTTCGAATTACTCTGCATTGGAGACTACGGATTAGTCCTCGAACATCCTCTCCTTTACCGAAAGCACCCTCACACCGTTGGCCTTCGGCTTCTCCTGAGCCAGGATGCTCTCCTCCATACTCCAGGCGAAGTAGATGAGCTTCCATACCACGACGTGATCAAACTGCGGCTCGTCGCTTTCGGCGTCGGCCATCATCCGGTGGAAGCTGTCGCGGCGCCTGAGGCCGTCGCTGTACCTGGCGCTGACCTGGAGCCCTCTCCCTTTGCAGTAGTCCTCGGCCTCAGCCATCTGCACTTCGACCTCGGCGGCGTCGGGCGACTTCCAACCGTTCGCCTTCACGTAGATGGCGGCACGATTGAGGGCTGGTGTTGGCATTGGGGCCGGACCTCCTTGCGCTTCATCCGTGGTGGACTAGGCTGCGCCGGCGTCGTCACCGGTCCTGTTGGTCAAACGCAACCTGGTCCTGAATCCATCATCTCCGACGGGCGGCGGATTCTCAAGCGCTTGCTGTCATCTTCTAAATGTTCGATAACCACTCCACCGAATGGCGGAGCCTGTTGAAGAACTTCTCAGAGAGGTGAGTTGCAAGGCCCACTAACGATCTGCCGTTCCTGTCTGTAGCAATCTTTTCCCTAAGTGCTATGAATTGAGTGATAGCGGCATTGGTGTCATGGATCGCGGTACGGAAACTGTGCCTATCCTTGGCAGATATCAACGTCGCTCGGCTATCAAGATGTAGAGAAAGGGTATCAAGGGCATCCTTAAGCGCGCCCAACCGCAATTCTTCTCTTGCGTTGTCTAATCCATTGGCGGTCAGATAAACTTCCACTTGATCGCCTTGCCCCAAAGAGCCACCAAGCAAGACGGAATCCCGGGGAGATTCTTCAGGTGAGAGGTCCGGGATGCCATCTACAGACAATTGGATCGGGTCCCGGGAAGTCTCCTGCTCCAACCAAATGACAAGCCGTGCCATCTCTTTTTGCTCCTCGTGCTTATCTTTCGCTTCGATTACACAATGCCCCGCGATAACCAAGAGACTCGCCGTTACGCCCGTTAGAATCGGGGGGACTGCGGACCGCATCAACTTAAGTGCTAGAATCTTCATAACACTCACGTGGGGTAACTTGCCCCGATGGCCGTACCACTTTCTATATTAGTCATACCAGAACTGACCTAGCCCCATTTTCTGTACCAGCCATAGTGAGAGTTTCCCGGGTCAATCAGCTATTTCGGCCAGCAACTATGGCACATCATCGGCGCCAGGCGCTGCGGCCCCTTGAGAGGACGGGGATAGCTCCTCCCCATCCCCCTCCGCCATCCTATACCCCACCCTAGGCTCGGTGAAAATGTACCTGGGATCGGCGGCATCGTCGCCCAGCTTGCGGCGCAGCTTCTTCGCCACGTTGCGCAGCAGCCAGTCCTCACCCATTCGCTCCGGCCCCCACACCCGCTGGAGCAGCGCCTGGTGGTTCACCACCCGGGGCGCGTGCACCGCCAGCTGGTACAGCACCGCGTACTCCGTGGCCGTCAAGTCCACCGGCTCCCCGGCCACCGCCACCCGGCGCCGGGCGTAGTCGATGCTCAACCCTCCCACGGCGTAGGGCGCCGACGGCTCGCCCTGGCTTGGTTCCAGCCGCTGGCGCAGCGCCGCCCGGATCCTCGCCGCCAGCTCCGTCTGGGAGAAGGGCTTGACCACGTAGTCCGTGGCCCCCATGTCGAGGGCGTCGAGGGCGCGGGCCACGGTATCGTCCTGGCCGTAGGCTGACACGAAGATCACCGGCAGGTTCGCCGTCCGGCGCATGTCGTGCATCAACTGGATGCCGTCGCTGCCCGGCAGCACCTGGTTCAGCAGCGCCACGTGGGGCTCCTGCTCGGCCAACAGTCTTGGCACCTCGGCCGGGTCGCCGGTGACTATCGGCGCGTAACCCGCCCTGGTCAGGATGTCCCTGATGTACCGCAAAGCCTGGGGATCGTCGTTTACCGCCGGGATCCGGACCCATTCCCTGGTCGTCCGCCTAGTGCGCGCGGGGGCTGACGGAGGTGGTAAGGCGGCAACCACCCCCTCCGCCACCGGCAGGGTGAAGGTGAACCGCGGCCCCAATCCGGGGCCGTCGCTCCCCGCCCGAATGCGGCCCCCGTGGGCCTCGACGATGCTCTTGCAGATGGCCAGCCTCAGGCCGGGCTCGTCAACCGCTGATGCCGTATTCGTGCCCAACCCCCGGGAGAACTTCCTGAGCAGCTCCGGCAGCATTTCCGCCGGTATGCCCCGGCCCTTGTCCGCCACGGACACCGCCACATACACCCCATCCCGCGCGGCGGACACCGTAATGGGCGACTCCTCGGGGGAATAGCCCACCCCGTTGGTGAGCGGGTTGCCCAGCACCTGCACGACCCGCCGCAGGTCGGCCAGCACCATCGGCAGGTCCTCCGGCAGATCCACGTGCAGCGGGTTCTTCGCGTCCCTGGCCCGGAACCTAGCGCTCGCCTGCTCCACCAGAGACAGCAACTCCGTGGGCTCCGGGTCCACCGCCAGGACGCCGGTTTCGATGCCGGCCACGTCCAGCAGGTCGCCGATCAGGAAGCGCATATGCTCCGTCCGGTCCTGGATGATGCGGAAAAACGGGCGTATCTCCGCCGGGTCCAGCCGGGCCGATTCAGCAGCCAGGGTATCGGCAGACCCCTTCACCGCCGGCAGTAGGGTTCTGAGCTCGTGGCTGACCATGGCCAGGAACTCGGCCCGCAGCCGCTCCTGCTCCGCCGAAGACGTCGGGTCCTGCAGGGTCACCACGAAGGACGCCAACTCACCTTCCTCGGAGTGTATCGGCGTGGCGTTGAGCAGCACGCCGACGCTGCGTCCGTCGGGGACCCGCAGCGCGATCTCCTCGGCCCGCACCGTCTCCCCGGCGCTGAGCAACTCTGCCAGCGGAAAGTCCTTCAGGGAAATCTCCCTCCCGCCGCCCCGCACGCAGGTCACCAGTTCCAGCAGTTCATCCGCCGGCCGATCTCCGTCGCGCAGGCCGTCCACCAGACGCAGCGCCTCCCGGTTGACCGAGGCCATCCCCCCCGGTCCGGGCGTCGAAGACCACCAGGCCCACCAGCGAAGTGTTGACCAGGGTTTCCAAGTCCGCCCGGGCCCGCCTCTCTTCCCGGTGGGTGCGGGCGTTGGCGATGACAAGGCCCGCCTGGGCGGCGAACATCACCAGGGTTTCTTGGTCGGCCTGGGTGAACTCGGCTCGGCCGTCATCCTTGTACCCCACGAAGCCGTGGCCCACGCGGGCGCCCAGGCTGGAACATGAGCGCTGTCAGGAAGGAGAAGACCCCCACACCGGCAGGGGGATGGTGAAGTCTGTGAATCCCAAGGCGTGGACTTGCGCCGCTAGGTCGGGGATTCTGACCGGTTCGGAGATGTGGGCAAGGGACTGGAAGATGCGGCAGCCCCTCGGGCATGAGCCAGAGAAGTTCCGACTTCTCCGCCGTCAATCCTGACGAGAGGAAGTTCCGTACGCCGCCCCGTCGCCCAGCAGGGACTTCGCCCAGCGCCTGGAGCGCCTGAAGGAGGCCAGCGGCCTCTCCTGGCGCGGCCTGGCCCGGGCCCTGGGCGTGGATCCCAAGCACCTGGCCCGCTGGCGGAAGGGCTTCGAGCCCTGCGGCCGCGCCATGCACTCCATCCACCGCTTCGCCTCCCGGATTCCCGGCGGGACCGAGATCCTGATGGGCGACGACTTCCAGTTCAGTCTCTTCGACGAGGAGGAGGACGAGGACGCCGTGGACGCGGAGGAGGACCGGGGCCGGACGACGAGAACCAGGACCAGGACAAGGAGGAAGAGGAAGACGGCTAGACCCATGGTCCCGCCGGGCGCAAGCGCAACGGCGGCGCGGCGGCGCCTGAAGCGGCACGGATGCCGTCGGCGTTCGCCTTTTCGTCGGCGCCGGCGGGCCTGAGTGCACGGTAGGTGGAACCGTCTTCGAGATGTGGCTGGGATCTCTGTGAGAGCGCGATCCCTACGGGTAGTTCGAGCTCCTTGCAGTGGAAAGGACGACCGTCTGACCAGTCCCGTTACGCGAGCAACAATCGGGCCACCCCACTAGGCATGTTAAAGCGTGCAATCTGGGTAGGATCGTTAAATCGGCTCGTTCTTCTCCTCAATAGATTCTCCAAGAGATCATTCTGACACGCAGATGCGTCGTAATTGTCATCTGGCAGGATACCCTCAAATCGACTAAGAAACCTTTCCACCGCCACGTCGGAAAGACGATTCTCCCGGATCGTCGTCAGTACCCTTTCGTAAATGTCGTCCCTAGATTTGGCAATTGCTTGTACGATTCCAATTGTCCCCTCAATGTCTAGGGTTTCCCACGGGCTTAGTGCCATCTTGATTATCAAGGCAGCTGCCTTGTGGTCCTGTTTCTCGAGCTGATCGAAGCTCGGCGTCTCTATCGCTTGTCCTGAGAGTGCCCCACATTCGGCCAATTCTCCCAAGGTTGTGAGCAGCACCGTCTTATCGGGTAGATCGACAAAGACTTCTCGCAATCGCCTAACGGTTTGCTCATTGGTGCCCCCTCCGGGATGAAACATGCGGAGGTTCATGTTCCTTTGCTCGCACCTGGCGACGAAGTCCGCGATCTCTGTGTTGGTACTCTCTACGAGATAATCAAGCAACGCCATAGAAAGATTATGACCACTTGGAAGGTCCTCGTATACTGAACGGATCGTTTCCGCAGTCAAGACCATTGGAATAGCTGGCTTGTGTCGAGGCCACCCAAAAGAAGCGTGCAGTAGACAAGCATCGACTAGACTCGCTATAAACGAGCGTGACACGCCCTTCGGCAACTTGCGATGCAAGGGCAAGAGATTTTGAAGGAGTGAATGCTCGTCGATGTAAAAGGCTATTGGCCAGACCGACAAAGAGGTCGGGAACCCTGAATTGCTAATACCAGTATCGAACGGGAGTCGATCATCCGACATGCTCATAATGTCTTCTGAGGTGACGCCTTGTTCGAACCACCTATTTTCAGCTCTCAACCAATCATCAGTATTACCCATATCCCCGGAAGTTGCTTTGTCAGCAATCGTCAGTACCTCAGATTCATTGTTGCACATTCCTAAACAAGCCAAGATAGGCCAAGGGATGTACTGATGCCACCTCAGTGTCCGGGTATTCATCCCTTGGCCGAAGGACTGGGCTATGCTCCTTAGCTCCCTAGCTAAACATTCTTTGGTAGGCTCCTGCAGGAACTTGGCTGCGGATCTGTACACAACCCAAGTCGGATGAAGCTCTTCCATCTCTGCAAATCGTTTGATCCAAGCAATTCCACTTTCAGACATTCTAGAAACTGGAAAGTAGCTCAACCTTGTTTCCAGAAAGTTAAGTTGCGTTCTGCCAGAATGACTTGGCAACTCCAAGACCTTAAGAAAGACCTCCTGATCCTGGTCCAGACCGCCGTGTTGGAATGGCGTAAAGCGGAAGAGATTATGAAACCGATTAACGGGTATTTCAGGCGCCAATTGAACTAGCTTCTTGGTGGCCCAAGCGCTTTCCGATATGTCCGGGATTCTTTCAAGAAGCCTCATCTGAACCTCAAGGTCTGATGGCCAATGTCTGTCCGCCAGTTCTCCTGCCCATACAATATCGGCATTCACAAGGCGCAGTAAACAATCCCAAACATTTACCCGAACATTCTCACGGGCGTCGCTTAGTCTCCGTGTTATCTCTTCTATGTAGATTTGTTCGAGTTGCGGTTCGTATATTATGGACAGTTGTTTATGGAATTGGACATTGGTTGCGTCAAGAGCTCTTAACGCTATCCTGGCGAAACTTTGCACATATCTAGGCTGATGCCTTGACAGCCCGTCGTCAATCAACTCTATGGCCAGACCAGAACCTACCAAGTACGCACCAGCAATTTGATCTTCTTGCTTCTCGTTCATCCTTGTACAGATGGAGAGTATTTTGTCACGCAAATGTTGTCTATCTGCAAAGCACTTTCCTGATGCGAAAAGGAACACGTTCCTCCAGTTGGGAATCGGAGCGATTTCCCTCAATCGGCGGTCAATATCCTCGTCGCTTCCCTCCATCAAGCTCTCAGCGGCCATGAATTCCTGCAGAGAACGAACTTCGAACCCGATCTGACCTGATTCAAGGCCAACCAAAAACACCAAGCGTTCCAAGGCAGCGTCGACGATTTGTTGCTTCAGGCGATCCAGTTCATGGCCCTCGTGGCCCTCTTCCTTCAATCGCTCTTCCACTAACGAAACGAATCGTTGAGCTGAAAACTTGGCTTCAGTCAGACCAGTTCGCTCTGAATCGATCTGTAATAGCAGAGCCACCCTGTTGTGGATAGCGCTAATATCAGGTTGATAAAAGCGCAGCAATTCAGAAGCTGGGATATCTCTCTCTACTTCACGCTGGTATATGACATCATAATACGCTTTGAATAGGTTCCAACGTGCTTGCGGTGGCTGCCCCATTCGGTCAACCAGTGCAGTCATAATCGTGACCTGTAAGGGGGTCCTCATCAGACGGGACGTTGATTCGCTCTCGAAGGCCCTCTCGAGACGGCTAAGAACTTTTTCCTTACGGTCTGAATCGGTGCCGTACCTCACATCGGCAAGACGTTTAGCAAAATGATTCCCGAGTTGCTTGTCCAAATGGACCAGCCACTGGTGTTGGTAGTACTCGGGGGAGAAATCTTCGTTGTAGCCCTGCGGACGGCTGGTAGCAATAGCCAAGACATCAGCGTTAATGTTGGTAGCGTCTACCCAGAAATCCCGAATGGATTCCAAGACTTGATCACGGTTGCTGGACGAAGGTACTTCGTCTAAACCGTCGAATACAAACAAGCTCGGATAATGTGCTAACCACTGTTTGATATCATCCGCCGATACTTCCTGCTCCGTTCGCTTTCGGACCTGTTGAGCCAAGTATGAAAACACAGAGTAGACCGGCTGTTGCGAATGCCCGGATACGCAGATGCGAATTCGTTGAGGACGATTCGAAAAGGGAATCTAGGCACCAGGCAACAATTGACGTCCTCTTCTTCGCAATGGGTCCGGATCATGTTGAGAGCACTCTTTACCTCCCCAGACCACGTGGTCGGCGGCCTTTGCGAGATGACTGATGCCCGAAAAATCTGGCAAATGAACTGTCCCACAGTTGTCTTGCCTTGACCAGGGCCTCCAATCAACACGAATCTCCCTCTTGAATCTCTCGGGCGCCTAGATTCAGGAGCTTGCCCTACGGAATGAACGGCCATTGATTGGGGGTCAAGACGTTCGGACGAAACTGCCAAGATCTCCTTGATGAACCCGGCGTGTTCAGTTCCTACGGAATCTTCTCGAAAATGGGGATTATCACTACTAACCGCAGTCTGCATCTGAGGGCCTTGTGGTTGACTGCGAGCGTGCAAATCGACGAAAACCCGCGCTAGTGGAATCCGCTCATCGGCACCATGCCCCGCTTGCTCCAAGTTTACAAACTCATCGCTAAGCAATTC
Organism: Dehalococcoidia bacterium; assembly: GCA_965204865.1. Lineage (GTDB taxonomy): Bacteria > Chloroflexota > Dehalococcoidia > Lucifugimonadales > UBA3495 > VXOI01. Next base: position 841,365 of record OZ242027.1, read on the forward strand.
CTTCTGCAGGAAACTACAGATAGTTTCTTCAAAATTCGGGGTTTGCAGGTTTAATCTCTCAATAATGAGTGATAAAGCGTCGCCTGAGGTCACGAATGCGGTGTAAGCTCGCCTTACCTCGTCATTGTTGTCTAAGAGGACTCGAATCTTGTCGTAGTCCCACAACTCATACCCTTTTAATGAATGCTGGCTCTTGAACTCTTCCAATCTATTTAGAACTTTGTCCTTAGATCCAGTTTCATTAACCGGCGTAAGAACGACGTTGGTCACAAAGATGAAATAGTCAGGTATTTTGAAGCTGGAATCGGGTTTCGAGTATTTGGTCAACTCAGCATTGAGTTGCGCGAGCGCCCAGTCTCCGTCGCTCTTGCGCCCACTAGTACGCTGCAAGAATTTCGCTTGTACTACTCCGTAGCCATTCCAAGGGTTCGTTTTCGTAGGGTAGGGAATTTCCCCATCAAATGTCGCTTCCCGACCACCATCAGGGCCATCGCCGAATATAACTATCCCAGGCCCGAGGAGTTTTACGGACAGCGACTGAACCAAGTGTTCGAATTCGCGGCTATTCAGCTTAGACAAGTCGTAATCAACCATTGGACCGACTCCTCAGGTACCTTGAGTTGCTTGGCGACAAACTCCGCCATTTCGACATCGACGATATCAATTTCGGCCGACCTTTACACGGATACCCTATTTTACTACCGCACCCGTGAAATGGTAGGTGTAAACGGGCATGAGTTTTTCGCATCTTCTGTGCGAAGTATCCCAAGCAATTTTTCAACTTGGCTTGATGGATGAGGTGGACCCAAGAAACTGGACAGGTAGCTAAGTGGGAATCCTGCTCCTAGACTGAGGGCAGCGACAGCTGTCGAGGAGGAGCGGGAAATGTCCAGAGAGCGAAGAAAGCACAGCCCGGCCTTCAAGGCCAAAGTTGCGCTGGAGGCAATGAAGGGCGAGCAGACGGTGGCCGAGCTGGCCGCCCGGTTCGAGGTTCACCCCAACCAGATTCAGACATGGAAGAAGGCGCTGGTCGACGGCGCGGCCGTCATCTTTGACCAGGGCAACGGGACCAATGCCAATAAGGACAGGGGTCAGAAGAGCAAGAACAACGACGCCCTGGTGGCCCGGCTGTACCAGCAGATCGGCCAGCTGAAGGTGGAGCGGGATTTCTTGGAGGAAAGGTCCGGTCCATGACTCCGGCACGGCGGCGTGAGTTGGTGGACCGGCGATATGGGCGCCTGTCCGTGGTGCGGCAGTGCCGGTTGCTGGGCGTCAGCCGCTCCAGCTTCTACTATCGTGCCAAGGGGACCTCACCACAGGATCTGTCCCTGATGCGGGAGATCGACCGCCAGTACCTGGAGACGCCGTTCTACGGTTCCAGGCGGATGAAAGCCTGTCTGGAGAGGCAGGGCCAGCCGGCCAGCAGAAAGCGGGTGCAGCGGCTGATGCGGGTCATGGGGCTGCGAGCCATCTACCGGCGTCCCAGCACCAGCCGGCCGGCGCCGGAGCAACGGGTCTATCCCTACCTGCTGCGGGAGGCCAGGATCACCCAGCCCAACCAGGTGTGGGCGGCGGAGCAACGGGTCTATCCCTACCTGCTGCGGGAGGCCAGGATCACCCAGCCCAACCAGGTGTGGGCGGCGGACATCACCTACCTGCCCATGGCCCGGGGGTTCCTGTACCTGGTGGCGGTGATGGACTGGCACAGCCGCTACGTGCTGGCCTGGCGATTGTCCAACACCCTGGAGGCGGGCTTCTGTGCCGAGGCGCTGACTGAGGCGTTGGGCTGTGGCAGGCCCGAGGTGTTCAACACGGACCAGGGAAGCCAGTTCACCAGCCGGGAGTTCACGCAGATACTGCAGGATCACTCGGTGAAGATCAGCATGGACGGCCGGGGCAGGTATCAGGACAACATCTTCGTGGAGCGGCTATGGCGGACGGTGAAGTACGAGGAGGTGTACCTGAAGGCCTACGCCAACGCCACTGAGGCGCGCCGGGGACTGGGAGAATATTTCCGGTTCTATAACAACCGCAGGCCGCACCAGGCATTGGGCTACCGGACACCGGCCGAGGTCTTCTACGGAGAGCCTGAAATAGAGGAGTTGAAAGAGAGGAGGTGTTTGGACCGACCGGTATTGGTACCATACGAAGGAGCGCAGGAGTCCCACTTAATTGCGGCCTAATCCTGTCCAACCAATGGGGTCCACCTCAGGATGCAGGCCGGAGTGTGTACGCCGGGTGCGCTCCATTCGTACGGAGTCCGACACATGCGGTGAGGATTGCCGGTTGTCCTTGGGAGGTAGAGTTTTTGTTTTCTAGGCCGTGTCATCTTAGATCCAACATTACCCGATCACTCGCTTCTTGGTTCCCCAATTCATCGAGTCATCGACTTTGGCCCTATCTTACTCCTAGAAACTGACCCAGCCGAAATGCGAGCTTTCTGGGATGATCTATACTGACTGGAGATGGAGGATCATACCGTGAAGAAATGCAAGCATAGCGGAAGACTGGTCATTGTCAAGCGGCGGTAGGCCTTAGGAACCGCCATATGGGTCGCGAAGACCCAAGCGGCATTGGGGTCCCCGTCCCCGCCCGATGCATTTATGCGTTGATTGTGGTTCCAGGCAGATGCTCACGCTGACGGTCATCCACCGGCGGATCAGCACTACAGGTGAGGCACAGCGGCACCACCATACCTTCCTGGCACGGATCTTGCCCAAGAGGGTAGGGGCATGGAGGAGTTATGAATTCAGTACGCCATGGCCGAAAAAAGTGGGCCTGAATGCAAAGTAGATGGAACCGTCTTCGATATACGCCAGAGAACCTTGTGAGCCTGATCTCTGGTCGCGGCGGCCCTGGGTATCTGTAGGTGGTGGCCGGACGACACAGAACTGCAAGCTTTTCTGTGGAAGGCAAGGTTTCAGGGAGTCCGTCGGTGACTCCCGTTACACTCGCCAAGAGCCTATGGCCGTCCTACGGCTACGCCCTGGCCTGTATGACGACGCGGCCGCCGCTCTCTACTTCAATGTTCAAGCTGTGCCCATAGAGCAGAAGCATGCCCACGAGCGGAGTGCTGCCTGTCGCGTCGACCTCGATGTCTCTCGGTTCACCGTCCCAGAGCACAGTGAGGTAGTGAACGTCGAAATCCACCTCTGCGTCATTGGCCAGAAATGCCTGTCCAATATAAGCAAAGGGCAACCCTAACTCATCAACCAACCCAGGAGGCAAGGTCAGGAATCCGCTGTAGCCGGTGTCCACCACGGCCTCGATATCCCGCGTCCGCCCTTCTGGGTCCCGCAGGGGAAGGGTCACAACGGCTTCGTATGCGGCGTTGACCTCACCCTGGATCACCCGGGCCTCCGCAGAGAGCCGGCCCCGAAGCTGCGGAGCGCCCGGTAGCCGACCCGCTCGCACAGTACGTCCACCGCGTCCGGGTGCCGTTCCCGTAGGCGCTCCACCGCGACGCGAGTGGTGTCAGCGACGGCCCAGTTCCCCGTCTCAACGTCAATAGCGACGTACTCGCCGAAGTGGTCGGTTTCGACCTGGGGCAGGATGTCCCGCCGGTATATCTCTTTGCCCAGGCGGACAGCCTCCTTCCTGGGCCTGCGTTGGCGAGCTGGTGTCCCTGTGTTTCTCATTCGTCCCCCGTCTCCAAGATAACTTTCGGGACTTCTACATCAGGTTCAAGTTGACACTCTAGCAGGTCCCTTCCTTACCCATATGTACACATATGCGCCAGATCAGATGCACCTGATGCAACAACGTTCGCAAGACTTGCGCGGGTTGGGTCAGAAACTAACTCTAGGACGCCGCGACGCTACCTTCTGAAGGAGACCTGCCAACTCACACCAGCAATCCATGTAGCATCGCGAATTCATCGGAAAAGCGTAGCTGCGTTTTCCTTCCATAGGATAATGTCATCCGGCCTAGATGAGTAGGTGCTTGTTTCCCGGCGATATGCCCGGTCGATTTCACCACGATAAGAAAGCCAGTTGAAGCTGCCCCATACGCAAAATTGGTCGTCACAGATGATGAACTTCTCATGGGTCTCGGTGCGTTTGACAATCAGGCGCCCGATTGCATCCCCTGGAATCAATTGCTTCAGCCTTGCGAGGCCATCCTCACCCTTCTTCAGGTTGCGTTCAGAATCGACGGACCGCCGGCCTGTCCCAAAGCCCCAGGCAATCCTCACAGTCACACCCCTCTTCACAGCCTCCGCCAGCTTTCGGCGGACTTCGGCATCAAAGGCGTAAGGATCAATCCATGCCGATACCAAAGTGAGTTCCTCTGACGCCTGGTCAATTGTGTCAAGCAACAGGGGATGATGGGCCTCGGTCTTAACTAGGCAAAGGGATCCCTCTGTCCGCCGATTCAATTCTGCTTCAGTATTGGCGAGCTGGTCTGCCAGGCGGCGTTTCTCTGCCTCCATCTCAGCGATGCGCTGGGTGAGTACGTCCCGTTCTTCGGCGCTCCGGGTTTCCCCCCGGGCCTCCTCCGTTTCTGCAATAATCTGCTCAGCTTCCCTGGCAGCGGCATCAAGTCCCTCAATGGCGCTGAGCAGTTCAACCTCTTCAACCGACACCGAGGGCCCATTTAACCAGGTTTGGGACGGACCTCCTTCAAATTCTCCTGGCGTTAGGTTGACTCCTCGCTCTGACAGCCGCTGAAGCATGGTAGTTTCATCATCAAGATATTGGTGGCCTTGATATGCCGCAAAAATCACTTCGCCCGCATTCGGGTTATCCAGCTTGGCGATCACAATGTCTTTCCGGTACTGGAGACGGGCGTTCCGGGTTCGGATTTCAGATACGTCAATAATTTCCTGTTCGATGCGGTCATCGGATGCGTTGTGGGAATTGTAAGCCTTAATTTCATCGATGCGCAGGTCATTCAGCCTGGGCTTGTCCCCCAGGTAATTGACAATGAAGAGTTCCTCCTTGCGAACTTCGTCCTGGTTCAACAACCCTCCGACGTCTATGTCAAGGACCTTCCGGGTTAGAGGGTCAAAGGGAACCTCGACCTGTTGGGTCTTAGGACGCATAGCCTGCCCGTTATTGCTGATGACCTGCTTCCCTTTCTGGGTTATCACCAACAGTAGGTCCGGCCCCTGCACCGACAGATCGTCGCGCAGGAGTTCGGCAGCGGCACCGGCTACGTAATTTTCTGGCAGACCCAACATTCGCCCCAGCTCGCCCGGTTCACCTATGCCGAGGTTCACGAGCTTCAGGATGTAGTGCGCGGTAGTGGATAGTTCGCTCCTTTCCAGGACCGTGACAGTCAGACGGACCCGGTAGACCGGCCAGCACACGGGATAGATGGCATCCAGTTGGTGGCCGGGGAACCGGCGCCGCACTCGGCCAGCGGTAATATCAAGGCGTGGACTGGCATTACCACCCATAGGAATCTTCCTTCTACCGTTCGGAATACGGGACTACAGAGCATTCGTTAGGGTGGGAACGGAGATGCTCCAACACCGCAGCAAAGGGGTTGTCATTCGATCCGATAGTGGCGTTGCGCATCATGAAATCGTCCCCAACGATTACCAACGAATCTCGGGCACGAGACAGGGCCACGTTTATCCGGCGGTAATCCTTGAGGAAGCCAATTTGCCGCGCCTGATTGGAGCGCACCGTCGAGTAGATGACCACGTCGCACTCGCGCCCTTGGAAGGAATCCACAGTGGCGACTTCCAATTGCAACTGCCGCCAACGACCGGCGTTATCCGGGTCGATTTCGCGGCGCAGTTGTTCCACTTGCGCGAAATATCCGCTGATTACGCCGACAGTGGGCTGCCATTGATTCTGGCGGCAGATTTCCTCCAGTTCTTGCAGCTTCCGCAGAATCAGGTTGGCCTCCGACCAGTTGGCAAAGGACTGGCCCCGGCGAGTTTCCGCATGGTCGGGCACGGTGGATGTGGACAGCCAGGTTACCGGTTTCGGCGTCCACCCATAATCCCTGTGATTATCTGCCGCAGTGCCCTGCTCGATTCTCCCATCGTAGAATACTGCACTGATCAGGTTCCCAATCGCTGGGTGCATCCGGTACTGAGTACGGAGACTGGTCAGGTGTTCGGGACCCATCTCCTCCACCAATATCTGGAAGAGGCTCTTCTCCAGTGGAACATCTTCGGAGGCGTAAGGACTTTCAGCGTCCATCATGTCATCCACCATTGGTGGCAACTGCCGTTCATCGCCCACCAGAATCACCCTTTCGGCCTTGACCATGGGGACCAGTGCTTCAGGGACCGTGGCCCGGCCAGCTTCGTCTATGATGGCCCAATCAAAATTGGCCTCCGGCATTTGCCGGCCGCCGCTAAACAGACACGTCGCGCCCACAACGTTGGATTGCTCAACGATGAGCTTCATAAAGTCGGGTGCGCGGCCAACAACCCGGCCCCAATCCTCGAGGACCGCCAGGATTTCCCTTACGCTTTCGAGTTTTGCGGTGGCGTTCAAGGAGTCGCCGTTGCCGTTCTGCGAGGACGAGGCCACTTGGACAATCTCAGCCAAGACGTCCGGGGCATTGAACCCGGTGTAATCAATAGTTACAGACAGCAGCCCGGCCAGCGCCTCCAGCATACTCCTGACCTGAGGCTCAGATTCAGGTAGTTCCGCGACACTCTTTCTTGTCTCTTCAATCCATTCTGCTATGATTTCCGCCCGTGCAGTTCCATCATCAACTTTGACTTGGTAGTCCCGTTCAGACTGCCGCAACTCTCCGACCACTGCATTGCATTTTCCCAGCACTTCCTGCCGCCAAGCGTCGGCCCGTTGCTCAATGGTCCAGTTGTCACTGTCGAGGCCAATCTTTTCAGCCCGGCCCAAGCGTACCATCTCAGGGGTCTCGCCTCTCGCAGCCCTGGCTACCTGGGACAAGGCATGGTCAACGGCTACATTGGACTGAGAGCTGAGCAGGATGCGCGCTTCCGGGTCCTGTTTGAGGATTTGCAGGATAATCTCGGCAATAACAGCGGTCTTGCCGGTGCCTGGCGGCCCTTGAATAAGGAACATCTCGTAGCTGGATACAGCACTGCAAACGGCTGATTTCTTGTCTTCGGAAAGCCAATCCTGAAAGAAATCAAGGGCAGGCTCGGGCATCCGGGTAGCCACCGACGGATCGACTACGACATCGGCCAGCTTGGGGTTGACCATCTCCCTGTTGAGAAAGTTGTAGGCCGCCTGGAATTGGCGCCTGTTGGCCGAGCGCGCCTGCACGGGGTCCACCATCAGCCTTCCCCTGGCAGGAACTTCGGTTTGACGGGATCTTCGATTCAGCTTGGCCACTTCAATGGATTGTCCCCGAATCTCAACCAGGTTCCCCACCGGTACAGTTCTGGGTTGCCCATTGGACGGCTGAGCGGATGCTGCAACCGCAAGAGGGGAGTCCTCCCACCAATCCAGGTTGTCCGGCGGTGGTTCGGTGAGGCTGAAAATCAGAGACCCATCCCCTGCATCCACCTGGTCGTACTCCAGCCCCGAATCTGCCAGCCTACGTTCCTGATAACGGAGAGCGTCCAGCCAGTGTTGAATAAAATCGCCCCTGGAGCGGCGTTGCTCCTGGTCGGCGCTGTTAGCCTCTGCCTGGGCATCCAAAACCGCCAGCAAGCCATTCAGATCACTGCCTTCCAGGGCCGACGGGTCTCCTTGGGCGGGCTCCCACATGGCGCGGTACGGCACTGCCCATTCCCGGCCTCGCTCCAGGTCGGACAGGTGGGGAGTATGAACCGCAATCACCACGAGACATCCGGTATCGGTGGCGCAGACCAGGCGAAGAGAATCTCCCATGATTAGGAGGTGATCCGGGTTTCGGCGGTCTCTTTGGAGATACACCTCGCTGTAAGATGCGCCACCGAGGTTCTCTCGGATGACATCGCTGGCAGCACTCAAGTCCGCGTTTTGAATGTATCCGTCCCTGCGAAGGTCATCTATAGCTCTATTGGTTAGAATCAGAGGGTACTTGGGCAGAGATTCTCTCTGCCGGGTGATGGCTTCCAGAGCCGCTACCAGCGCCGACCCGCTGTATTCGCGCTGCTCCGGGTCACTCGCCAGCATATCTTTCAGAATGTTCCGCAACCGGACTGGGACCATACCGCAGTTCTCCTCCACCGCGGCCGGTGTCGGACCTTCTGCTGGCGGGGCCAGGCCCGAAAGCAGGTGATAGAAAACTGCCCCGAGGGAGTAGATGTCCGACTTGGGGTTGGCCGGCTGGGATGCCCTCTGCTCAGGAGAGGCATAACCGCCGCTCCAGTATCCCGCGAGGGTTTCGCCGATTGTCAGATGGTCGAGCAGCTTGCTGATGCCAAAATCTGCCAGCTGAGGACGCCCATTTTCGTCTATAAGGATGTTGGATGGTTTGATGTCCCGGTGAATCACGTCATGGGCGTGAGCATGGGCGACCGCGCTAGCCAGTTCTCGGATGGCCCGAAACGGGTCGAAACTGCCCGGTGTCGGCCCCGAATCTTCTTTCAAATAGCTGTCCAAGGAAAAGGGCACATAATCCAAAATGAGATAGAAACACCCCTCGCTATCTGACCAACCTGACTGTTGAAGGCTTACGATATTCGGATGGCGCAGTTGCTTCAGCGCAGTGGTCTCGCGCTTGAAGAATTCCCGTTTGATGCGGTTGGTGTGCTGGGTATCCAAAAGCTTCACGGCAACGGGAGCGTCACCAGCCGCCTTATCCAGGGCGTGATAGACGGAACTCATTCGGCCCCCACCGATTCGGGCCTGAAGCACGTAGCGCCCTGCTACCGTATTTCCTACTCGGCTAGGTTGCATCCGAAACCATCCTCCAAGCACGCTGGGTTAAAAAGGCGTCTTGGCATTTCTGCCAGGTCCCGACCATCCTCAATCTCAGAGGTTCCTTCATCTGAATTGTGAGGCTCACCACACTCACGGCCAGTGTCCCGATGCCAACCTCCAACAATCCAGGTAGCAGGAAATTATTCAACCCGCGAGAGTTCCAAAGACGGGCTTAGCCCGTGTATTTGCTAATGCCATCGGACATGGTCAATCCGATTTTCATTGAAACGGTGTTGCACGGCCTTAAGGTAGACCCAAACTCCTCAAGTCCTGTTCACTATCGCCAGAATCCCCGCAATTCGACGGGCGGTGTTGGTGAATTGCTGTACCTCCTCCGGCAGCAGGTTTCGGCCCAGCACCTTGCTTTCCCGGTATGACAACCACTTCTTGAGAACCTGATAGCCGCCCAGCTTGTAGTTCCAGACGGCGGCGGGGACGTTACTCCAATGGGCGTTGCCGTTCAGGTGAACGTCAACCGTGGCATCCCCCAGCACGGCAACGGCCTCACCCAGCGCTTCGCGCTCGGCGGAGGTGTAGTCGCGCTCCACGGCGCGGCCCTGGCCAGGCATTACAGCATCTCCAGCACCGAAATGTCCCCATCCGGCGGTCAGCGCGAAGTCGTCGCCGGTCATATTATGCCCGTCGGCGGTGGACGGCACAGCGATGGCTGCCAACTCCGGGCGCAGTGCCCCTGCGGTCACGCCAGTCACCGGCGTCTCCGGGTCTAGCAGCGCGGCCAGTTCCCGGCCCCGCGCGGCGGAGGCCCGCAACTCCTCGGCAGCGCCGGGCGCAGCGCCGTCGGGCCAGCCGGGCAGCGGGATGCGCGGCCACTCCATCCGCAGCGCCCCGGCGTTTGCCTCCCGGTAATCCGGGTCGTGCAGTACCGACAGCGTGTGGTGGAACAGGTCCTCCACATCCAAGCCCAGAAGCTCCAAGTAGCCTTGGGCTGTTTGCGACAAGTTTGGGCGGCGTTGCAGCCCGTCTCCGCCCAGACCCAGACCCTCGTCCCGCAGCCATGCCGGGAACATATTGGCGCCCCACTCGATCAAATGGAGGGAAGCCATATGTGTCGTGACTGTGGCCTGCGGTTCGGTCTCGTCACGTCTCAAGCGGGGAACTGCGGACAACCACAGGTTGCCGGCGAAGACATGCGGCCAGTAATCAGGACGTTTTTCGTTGAGCAGCTTTGTGTCTGCCTCCCAGTAAAGCCAGCGTGTGTCAAATGGCCGGTGACAGTAGCGGATGAACCCAGCCTCCGCCGGGCCACCACGTCTAAGAAGTGTGTCGCGCACATCTCGCGCATTGAATCGTGCCGTGACATTCATAACCGCCGGGTAACGCAGCGCAATTTCATCATGGCTGAGATCGGGGTTGAAGTAGTCAGTGACGCGGGACTTCAGACGGTCAATATCGGTGTCTACCAGAAACCTGTCACGATTGGTATTGACGCCACAGAAATATACGGGGAATATCTCTAACAGCGTCGGCCAGTCGCTCCAGCCCTGGCTGACGGCCATCGGTTTGAATGGCAGACCGCGTGCAAGCTGGGGCTGTATATCTGTATATCCCTGGTTAATTTCGGTGTGGTTAAGGCTGTCTATCAATGCCGACCGGCGCTCTTCCGCCTTCGCATGGTGGAAGTCGCGGTAGCGGATACGTCCGCTTCCGGCTTGTTCCCCGGTAGACCCGGACTTGGACAGCAATGTGATTGCCGTGCCCACTTTGATTCCAGGCGACTGTCCTGTAATGGCAAAGACTGTCTCACTGGTTCGTCCGTCCGGGGCGTACTCTGAAATAATTCGGTCGCCATGCAGATTATCAATGCGTATCGCGTCGAATGTCTCCAGGTAACGCTCCCGCATCCCTGCGAAAGACAAGCCATCCAGCCATGAGTAGTTAGAAATGAAGCAGACCACACCCCGCCCGGTCTTCTCCACAATACGCCGCTCCGCCATACGGAAGAAGCGGACATACAGATCGTGAAGTGCCCTCGTATCAGGCAGTTGTACCCGTTTCGCTGACCTGTATGCTTCCAATAGACGCTGTTCTTCCTCTACGGCCACCCCGGCGAAACCGTTGTAGGGCGGGTTTCCCAGGATGACCAGCACCGGCGTGTCCTGCTTCACCCTTTCGGCCCGGTCGCGCTCTTCCTCCAGCTCCGGGATGGGCAGCGGCTTCTGCACCCTCGGCTCCCATCCGGTGAGGGCGTTGGTCAAGAACACCCCAGCCCGGTCCTGCCCGTCGTCCGACAGCGGGGCGTCGAGAGCCTGCATGGTCAGGCCGACCTGCAGGTGGGCCACCACGAAGGGCGCGGGCATGATCTCGAAGCCGAACACCCGCTGCGTGGCGGCCCGCTTCACCCGCGCCCCGGTGAGGGCGCCCAGGCCCCTGCCTTCCAGGTTGGCGGCGATGCGTTTCAGCGTCTCGGCCAGGTAGGCCCCGGTACCGCAGCAGGGGTCGAGGACGTAGACGTTCTCGGCGGCCAGCCCGTCCTCGATGCCCAGGTCGTCCTTCAGAGCGAGGTCAACGCGGGCCACCATGTAGCGCACCACCTCGGCCGGGGTGTACCAGACGCCAAGCTGCCTGCGCAGGGCCGGGTCGAAGGCTTCCAGGAAGGGTTCGTAATAGTAAGGCACTGCCTCACCCTCGTTGAACCTGGCGAAGAAGGCGTCCCGGTCCACCCGGTCCAGAGCCGCCGCCGTCCAGTCCAGCACTTCCACCAGGTCAAGGGGCTGTAACCTGTTGGGCCGGGCGATTTCGTCGAATAAAGCCTGCAATACGGGAACCCGCAGCAACCATGATGCGGTGCGCCAGTCGAAGGGGCCGGACGAAGACTGCCTCGCCCACAACACCCAAGCAGAGAAGACTCCATAGAAGAGGGTCTGCACCAACGTGGAGCGGAAGAAGGCCGCGCCCCGCTCCCCCTCGAACTTCACGCCCAGAGCTTCCTCCAGCGCCGACCGCACAGCGTTCAGCGAAGATGTGTCGCCCGACGCTTCAACCCGCGCCAAACCGTCGCGAGCGTAAGAGGCCAGCAGCCGGGCCAGGTCGCGGGGTTCGGCCAGCGTGGCCCGGTGGGATAGAGCGCGGCCCAGGTACTCCGCCAGCGCCGGGCCGATGCTGTTGGCGAAGGCGCGAGGGTGTAGCAACTTGGCCTCGAAGTCGGCGGCGGAGTCCGCGAGCCGGAAGGTCTCCAGCCTGGCCGGGTTGCCCTGCGAGTCCTCCCCCAGCAGCACGAAGTCGCGGGTGTTGGTCACCAGAACGAGGCGGTAGCGTTCCCAGTAGCGGCTGACCTGGTCGCTGCCGGTGGTGAGCCAGGCGTCGTCACTGGCGGGCTTGACCTCCACCACGCCGCCCTCCGGGACCTGCCCGTGCTTGGGTTGGCCCTTGGACACCTGCCTGGCGGCGTAGAGGCCGAAGTCGGGATGTCCCGCGCCCTGCTGGGCCAACTGGCTGACGCAATATACCTTGGGCCGCAGGGAGGCTCCCACAGCGTTCAGCAAGTTTCCCAGAGGCAGGTAATAGGACAACTCGCCGGTGCCGCCACCCGAAGCCCGAATACGGCGCAGCTCGGTGAGGTATTCCTCAACCGCCGCTTTTAGATTTCCACCAGTTTCAGCCACAACTCCGCGTCCATTTCACTTATCGACATCAGCTAGATATGGGGCAAGATGTCTGGTTCAACCAGCAGATCGGGCGTGTCCACACCCAGGGCGCCAGCGACCGCTTTCAGGGTCTTGAACCTGGGAGACTGTTCCCCGTTCTCCAGTCTCACCAACGTGACTCTCCCGATATGAGCCGACCGCGCCAGAGCATCTTGGGTCAACCCTGCCGACTCCCGGAACCTGCGGACCCGCTCGCCGACGGTCCGCCGTCCCAATGCCGCTATGGCCTCCACTGTTGGCCGGTAGGAAGCGTCGCAGTAGTGGCGGGCGAAGTCCCAGGGAATTTCGACATTCCTGCCCCCAGCAGCTTGCAGGACCATCTCGTAGGGGTTTGGCAACTCCAGGCCGTAAATTCCGTCGCGTGTCTTGACCTCGGGAACTTCGGCGTAGGGTATAAGGCCCTTCAGCCCGTCGGCGAAGCTCAGTTCGATCCCATCATCCAGCAGAGTGGCGGTGGTCATCATCCGGTTGGCGTTTTTCACCAGAACCGTTCCCATCGGCTACCTCCTGTGAATGGCGTCCCAAGTCTCCCTGATCTGTGCCGCGTGACTGGCATACGCCTGCATGATGTCCCGGAAGTTGCCAGGGGGAGGCTGGTCCATGTAGCTGCCCCCGTTCAACTCTATCCGGCAAACGTCCTCGTTGCCGACCCAGACGTGGACGTGCGGGGGTTCGAAGGCGTTTTCCCTGGTATTCACCACGAAGCGAAACTGCCCCTCTACCGCCACCGTCGGCATACCGTATCCCCCGGAGCGGAGGCTTCGCCAAGCCTCCGCAGCAAGTCCAGTGTATCATTGCACGACACACACCGCAAAGTCCCGATAGGCTTACGCAGTCGCGGAAAGCGCCGCTTCCAACGTCTCATCGGCGACTCTGGCAACGAGTTTCAGGCAGACAGGGACACGGGGGAGTGGGAGTCGGCCTATAAGGGGAAGGGCGTCGCGAGCCACATGATCATTGAAACGCCGGGCTGCCACTTATTCTGGCCCCGTTTCATAGGGTAAGAGCACCGCCGGAGCTCCAAAGCAGCGGAATCTCGGTCTCGACTTTCTCCAGCCCCATCCCCGCTGCCACCGTCGCTTGTCAGTTTCCCGAAAACTTGGCAACCCTTAGCTAGGCTTTGCGCATCTCAAGCGGCGTAAGCGAGGGAGTCCACCATTCGGTGGTACAGGGCGACGGGGAGTTCCTGAGTGTCGGTGCTGGCTGCGGACAGTGAAAAACCCTCCGGCGCCAGCCACAGATGCCGACGCACCAGGGCGATGGCATCCACGAAAGTTGGCGACGGTTTGTCGTACCAAGCTGCCCGGCGTTGGGTTATGGGATGATGTTTGTGCAGAGCATGGGCGGCCAGAGTGGTCCAGGAGAAGAGGCCCAGCAGGACGGGCGTGGTGCGGGCGATGGCCAGGTCGGACCACTGGCGCTGGGTTTCCATGCCCAGATGGGTGCGTGCTTCCTGGAAGGTGACTTCGAGTTGCCAACGCAACACAAACCATTCCAGTATCTGGCTTGGGTCTGCCGACGGGTCGGTGCAGAGCAGGGCCTGAGGATCGAATGTGCCCTCGGGATCACGTACCAGCACCCAGCGGATGGTCGCCGCCGGTTTGCTCGAGCGGTACCAGACGGCGGTCTGGGAGGTGAGTTCTACGGTGCGGGTAGTGCCGTCATACCAGGACACGGCGGCGACGGTCCACGGCACGTCGGCCTGATCCAAGAGGGTTTTCAGCGACGGTCGCCGGGGACCTTTTATGGCTGGCCTACCAGTTTGGCCCGGCGGCCGTGGTGGCGCTGGCGCGTACAGCGCGGCGTCCAGGCGCAGTCTGGCAATCAGGGTCACCGGTTCACGCAGGGACTGACAGCGGTGGAGGAGATCCAGCACGGCGTAGCCGTTGTCTCCCACCAGCACCAAGGGACGATGGGGCAGCCAGCGGCGCAACTGCATGATCATCTGCCGGGCCCAGTCGGTGATCTTCTTGTGCCGGCGTCCCTGCTGTTGGTGGTAGCGCGACGAGGGCGCCAGCACCGTGAGCACCGGCAACGCCCAATGGCGTCCCGCCCAAGGCACTTGGCCCAGCCACATCAGGGAGATCCAGCGTAGACCACTGGACTTGACCAGTTGGTGGCGGCTGGAGCGCACCGCGTCCCGGTAGATGCCTCGAGCTCTGATCTTGGCGCCGCGACGGCGTTCCAGAGTTTCGTCGATGCCGAAGACCAGCGGACTGTCGCCGCGATCCAGGTACTGAAGCAGCAGCAAAAGCAGGATGCGGGCCGCCTCACGGGGCGACCACACCGCCCGGTTGAGCACCTCGTGGTAGCGGGCGAAGTCGTCCTGGTCGCTGCGCCCCATGACGCGCAGCGCGGCGGCCACGGTGCGTTGGCCTGTAGCCAGAATCGCGCCCACCATCAGGAGTTGGGCCTTCTGCCAGGTCGGGTTGGTGAACAGCATTGCGAAGGGAGCGAGTACCGGTACAATGGCAATGGGCAGGGTGAGCATGGCTGGGCCTTTTGAAGTGGGGTCAGGCCAGCTTACCCTGTCCTTTTACTTTTCCAAAAATGCGCAAAGCCTAGCTTAGACTGTCCCAACCCCCCCGAACCCCCTGGGATAGCCCGCATCATCCGCCCCAGGACGGCAGAGTCCGGCAAGGAGAGTCCAACATGGACAGCGTAGTTACAAGGGAAGAGGCGGCGGCCCGGTGGCGACGGGACTTGGAGGGCGCGGAAGCCGCCAACCGCCGGTCCTGGCCCAGGGACGTCACCGCCCGAATGTCCGAGTTCGAGCGGCTGACCCTGCTAACCGAAATCCTCATGCCGATGCGCAACGAACTCAAGCTGGAGGTCGAGGACACGCAGCAGCGAGATCAGCCGGCCGGGCGGCCCGCCGGGGACGGCTACGGCGATGGCGGCGGGACTGGCGATGAGGAGGACACTGAAGACCTCGGCGTCAACCAGGTCTACTCGGTGATTCTGGCCGCTGCCGCAACCTGCAACCGGTGGCTCAAGGAGGACCTGGGGCCGGGCCTGAGGACCGGAGGGCAGGACTTCGAGACACCGATGACCCTGGACCCGCCCACCGACATAGACCGCTGGACTCTGGAACGGGCCAAACTCCCGACGGAACGACCAGCCGATGACGACGACATCGAGGGGTGGCTGCACCGGGCGGAACTCAGAATGGCTGGAACCCTGCCGGACGAGACCGCGCCCCAGGGGGAGTGGAGCGAAGCAGTGGGCCACGACATAGCCCTGGTCCGGGAGGCCATTCACCGGCTGACCCTGGCCCGGCTCCACATGAGGGCCGGAGACGCGGCCCTGATCACCGAGAACGTCTACCGCGTTGTCGTCTGGCTCGCCAGCACCCTGCAGGCGTGGGGCCTGGCCCTGGTCCGGACCCACGACGCCGTACCCGAACCCCACGACGGCCCCTGAAGGCCCTGTCCGCTACAACGAAAAACAGCGGTCCGTCTGCCCTCAATTCCTGCTTACGTCCATATTGTCACGGATTCAGCAATCCAGCAGTATCTCCCGGACGTATCTTTATTATCGGGTGATTGGATAACGCCGTCACCACCTCCGCTCGTGCCGGAAACCCAGGCCGCGTGAACCCTGAAACCCATCAGGGCCGGCTTGGTCCTGAACCGGCCAGTCCGCCGGTACGGGCGGCAGGGCAAGATACGTGAACCGAGGAGGATGCAGAAACAACAATGCCGCCACGGAATCCATTGACCAACGAACAAAGGAGATTGTTGAAAATCGTCGCAAGAATGCCCCTGGCCAGCGCCGCCAACCTGGCGCCTATCCTGGACACGACCGAGGAACGGGTGAGGCGGATGCTGGCAACCCTAAAGAGCGGAGGCTGGGCGGACTCGGTGCTGCGGGGCATGACCGAGCGGCGACAGCACCGCTGGTTCCTGACCAGGAAGGCCGTGGACGAACTCTACGTCACCGATCACCGGCACCCCAGCCCCCGCGAGGAGGCCCGCGCCGCCGGGCAGGCCGAATTTCATCCACAACGCGAGCTTCCGGCTGACTACACCGAACGCTTCGCCCTGGACCACGACCACGCAGCCCACCTGGATGACCAGGACAGTTCCCCTTTCGCCGTCGCAGAGAGTCCAATAGGGGATGATTCCGACGGTGAAGACAGTCCCGGCCACGAGCACCCGCCCTGGACTGCCACGTCCCGGGGCGTCGAGATGTCCCTGCGCCGCCTGGCCATGCTGGAGCCTGTGTACGCCCTGGCCCCGGACCTGCTGAAGAGCGGCAGGGTGGTCAGGCCTCCAGGCGACCAGGCTGAATCCAGGGATGCCAGGATGACCGACTTCCGGCTGCTCAGGCACGGCGGCTTCTACCACGCCGTGGCCCGCTATGGCCCCGACGTCTGGACCCCCTTCACCTACGCCGGTCTTCACGCCACGGAAAGGGTGCTCCGGCGAAAGGAGCAGCACCGCTTCTGGGGCGTGGACTGCTACTCCCACGACGAGGACCGCAACCTGAGAATCGGCAACCGGCTCTTCTACGAGGACCCGGACCAGGAGGTGGAACCCTCGGCCCAGATCGTGGTGGCCGCCGACGACTGGGCCGAGGAGTTGGCCAAGCAAACTCTCAGTGGCAACACCCCCACCATCTTCTGCACCCCCGACGGCCGGTGCAGCCCGGCGGTGGAACTGCGGCCTTCCAGGGACCTGGTGTCCGACCCCGCCGGCCATCCCAACGTGGGCCAGCCCGAGAACGTGAACCGGTGGCTCCGGGACAACCCGGACATTACTGGCATCGACGGCAGGCTGGCCCACCGGCTGTTCATGGCCGTCTGCCAGTTCCCGGCCATGCGGGCCTCCTGGCTGGCCGAGGTGGTGAAGGGCGCTCCCAAGAGTGTGCGCCGCCACCTGCGCCGTTTCGTGGCTACCGGGCTGGTGGCGGTGTTCGACGAGAGACACTACCTGTCGGAACAGGGCATGAGGCGGGCGGCCAACATGAGCCGGGTGCTGCCCGCCATCATCCGGTCCCGCCACGGCCCCTACCTGGACCGCTGGTACCGGGAGCACGAGCGGCGGCACAACGACGGCGTGAACCGGCTGGTGGTCCGGTTCGCCCGGGAGGGCGTGGCAGCCTTTGCCGGCTGGCGGGCCGAGGTCAACGTGCCCCGCTTGATCCAGGTGCGGCCCGACCTGCTGGTGCTGGTGCATGACGGGCCCTTCGGCGGAGGCCCCCACTACATCGAGTATGAGCGCTATTCGGTTGTGCCGCATCAGGTGGCGCACAAGCTGGGACCCTACCGCCGGATGGAAAGGCTGGGACGGCCCCTGCCCCTGCTGATGGTGTGCCGGACGGAGCAGGCGGAGGCGAACTTCCGGGACGCCCGAGGGGGCCTGCCCATGCTGACCATCACCCAGGGGCCGGCCTTTGCCGGGCCGCTGACCGGGAATGCCACAGTGTGGCGGCTGGACGGAACCCAGGTCGCCCTGCACTGCCGCCGGTGATGGGCGCCGGAGCAGGGCGGGACCGCAGTTGTCGCCGGTTATTCCGCAGGTCGCTGGTCTGCTCACTCGAAATGGTGTGAAACAGCAAAGACCCGGCGTCAGCCGGGCCCCGTCGAGTTACCCTACGCTGGAGCCTACGGATTAGTCCTCGAACATCCTCTCCTTTACCGAGAGCACTCTCACCCCGTTGGCCCTCAGCTTCTCCTGGGCCAGGATGCTCTCCTCCATACTCCAGGCGAAGTAGATGAGCTTCCACACCACGACGTGGTCAAACTGGACCTCGTCGCTTTCGGCATCGGCCATCATCCGGTGGAAGCTGTCGCGGCGCCTGAGGCCGTCGCTGTACCGGGTGCCGACCTCAAGGCCTCTCCCCTTGCAGTAGTCCTCGGCCTCAGCCATCTGCACTTCGATTTGGGCGGCGTCGGGCGACTTCCAACCGTTCGCCTTCACGTAGATGGCCGCACGATTGAGGGCTGGTGTTGGCATCGGGGCTGGACCTCCTTGCGCTTCATCCGTGGCGGACCAGGCTGCGCCGGCCTGATCAACCCGGAAATTGAAACACCGGTCCTGTTGGTCAATCGCAACCTGGTCCTGAATCCATCATCCCCGACGGGCGGCGGATTCTCAACCGCCTGCTGTCATCAGATTCTGCTGGCCCCAAGGTGTTGTTGAGCAACGCAAGCTGTGAATCAGCGTCACATCTTGATTGGAAACGTCGTGAATTGGCGTAGCGCTAAATCGTTTCCGCCCGGCGCCGATTGTCAATCGGGCGTGGGCAGTGCCGGTTCCCCACTTGGCCCCTCCTCTACCGCCATCCGGTACCCCACCCGCGGCTCGGTGAAAATGTACCTGGGGTCGGCGGCATCGTCCCCCAGCTTGCGGCGCAGCTTCTTCACCACGTTGCGCAGCAGCCAGCCCTCGCCCAGCCGCTCCGGACCCCACACCCGCTGGAGCAGCGCCTGGTGGTTCAGCACCCGGGGCGCGTGCACCGCCAGCTGGTACAGCACCGCGTACTCCGTGGCCGTCAGCTCCACCGGCTCCCCGGCCACCGCCACCCGGCGCCGGGCATAGTCAATGCTCAACCCTCCCACGGCGTAGGGCGCCGACGGCTCGCCCTGGCCTGGTTCCAGCCCCCGCCGAAGGGCCGCCCGGATTCTGGCCGCCAGCTCCGTCTGGGAGAAGGGCTTGACCACGTAGTCCGTGGCCCCCATGTCCAGGGCCCGGGCCACGGTCTCCTCCTGCCCGTAGGCCGACAGGAAGATCACCGGCACGTCGGCCATCCCGTGGACCTGGTGCATCAGCTCGATGCCGTCGCTGCCCGGCAGCACCAGGTCCAGCAGCGCCAGGTGGGGCTGGTGTTCCGCCATGAGCTTGGGCACGTCGGTCGGGTCGGCGGTGACCACCGGCGCGTAGCCCGCCCCGGAGAGCGCGTCGCGCACCCGGCGCAATGCCTGGGGGTCGTCGTCCACCGCCAGCACCCGCACCCGGCCCCGGGCCGCCCGGCGGGAACGCGCCGGCGCCGGTGCGGGAGCGATGACCGCAGGCTCCTCCACCGTAGGCAGGGTGAAGGTGAACCGCGCCCCCAGGCCCGGACCGCCGCTCTCGGCCCGGATGCGGCCCCCGTGGGCCTCCACTATGCCCTTGCAGATGGCCAGCCCCAGGCCCGACCCGTCCGCGTCCGATGACATGCCTGCGTTGTTCCCCCGCGAGAACTTGCGGAACAGCTCTGGCAGTAGCTCCGCCGGTATGCCCCGGCCCCGGTCGGCCACCGACACCGCCACGTGGACCCCCTCCCTCACGGCGGACACCGTGATGGGCGACCCTTCCGGCGAGTAGCCGGCGGCGTTGGTGAGCAGGTTGCCCAGCACCTGGACGATGCGCAGCCGGTCCGCCATTACCATCGGCAGGTCCTCCGGCAGCGCCACTCTCAGCGGGTGCTTCTCTCTCCCAACCGGGAACCGGCTCACCGCCTCCTCCACCAGCGCGTGCAGGTCCGAGGGCTCCGGGGTCACCGGCAGGGTGCCGGTCTCGATGCCGGCCACGTCCAGCAGGTCGCCGATGAGCTGGCGCATCCGGTCCGACTGGTCCCGGATGATGCGGAAGAACTGGGCCGTCTCCGAGGGGCGCAGCTCCCCCGCCGTCTCCAGCAGCGTGTCCACCGAGCCCTTCACCGCCGCCAACGGGGTTCTGAGCTCGTGGCTCACCATGGCCAGGAACTCGGCCCGCAGGCGTTCCTGCTCCGCCAGGGGCGTCAGGTCCTGGAAGGTCACCACGAAGGAGGCCAACTCCCCATCCTCCGAGTGGATGGGCGTGGCGTTGAGCAGCACGCTTATGCTGCGCCCGTCGGGCACCCTGAGCGCGATCTCTTCGGCCCGCACCGTCTCCCCGGCGCTGAGCAGCTCCGCCATGGTGAAGTCCCGCAGGGAGAACTCTCTCCCGTCGGAGCGCACGCAGGTCACCACGTCCAGGAGTTCCTCCGGCGGCCGGCCCTCCTCCCGCAACCCGTCCACGATGCGCAGCGCCTCCCGGTTGACCGAGGCCATCTCCCCGGTCCGGGTGTCGAAGACCGCCACCCCCACCGGCGAGGTGTTGACCAGGGTCTCCAGGTCGGCCCTAGCCCGCCGCTCCTCCCGGTAGGCCCGGGCGTTGGCGATGACCAGGGCCGCCTGGGCGGCGAACATCGCCAGGGTCTCCTCGTCGCCCTGGCTGAACTCCTCCCCGTCCTCCCTGTCCCCCACGAAGACGTGGCCCACCCGGACCTCCCGGTGGAACATGGGCGCCGCCATGAACCGGAACACCCCCACCGGCAGGGGAATCCTGAAGTCGGTGAAGCCCAGGCCGTGGACGTGCTCGGTCAGGTTGGGCAGGCGCAGGGGTTCGGGGACGCCGGTCAGGGCCTCCAGGAGCCGCAGCCCCTCCGGGGTGAGCCAGAGCTGTTCGGCCTCGCCTGCGGTGAACCCGGAGGTCAGGCGGTGCTCCACCCCGCCCCCGCCGTCCAGCAGGGTCATCACGCCGTAGCGGGCGGTGGTCAGGGAGCGGGCCGAGTCCAGCACGCCCTGGAGCACCTGGTCGAAGTCCAGGCTCTCGTTGATGCGCCGGCTGGCCCGGCTCAGGCGCGACAGGCGTTCCCGGAGCGCCTGGATCTCCCGGTAGGGCTGGTCTGCCCGGTTCATTCGGTGCCTCCCCTCTTTCCGGCCCCCGGCGGCGGGTTGGTCCGGGGCCGTGGCGTCTCGCAGGTTGATTATAGCGAGGTGCGGGGAAAAGTTACAGGAAAGAATACAAGGATTTGGTCCTTAAAAATACTCGCGCGATACGGATTATGGTGTAGGGTCTTGCTGGCTCATCTCACCCGTGACGCCGGCGGCGGGCCGGCGCGGCCGGGCGGGAAGGGAGCCGGGGCCCGGGCGCCGTTGCCTTGAAAACCACCGTAACCCCTGGGACTAAACCGCCGCGCCGGCCCGGTTGGGAAAGCGTCGGCCGATAACGATAACAAGGAGGCAGCATAGCAATGTTCGAGACCAGTAGCGGCAAGAAGGTTGGCCGACTGTTGAGGGCGGCTGTACCCGCGTCCGCCTCTCAACCCCCCCCCCCCCCCCCCCGACTTTCACCCTCTGAGCAGGGCCGGAGGCCCGGCATGACCGGGGTCCTCCGCCTTCCTCCACTATCCCGGTTCCTATTCCTTGCCGCAGCCCTGGTTGCCCTGGCGGCGTTCGTTGTGGGCGACACGCCACCGCCTGCCCAAGCCCAGCAGGCCACGCCCCGGGAGACCCCCCTGCTGGGCGCCCTGACGCTGTCCGTGGGCGGGTCCCCGGTCACGTTGAAGCGAAGCGCAACTGGCGGCATCACCGGTTTCAGGGCCGACCACCGAACCTACCGGGTGACCGTCCCCTACGACACCACCCACGTGACCCTCGCACCCACGTGGACCGCCGCGGGGGCCAGAGGGAGCGTCATTTCCCTTAACCGTGAGTTGGTGCCCGACCGGGTGATCACCCCGACATTCCCCGTTTCGTCCGGCCAGACCGTCCAGGTGGCCCTGGCGCCGCCCTACGACGGCTCGCCGAATTCGGATATGTTGCACTCGGGCACGGAGGTGAATTTCCGGCTGTACCGCCGGTTCGAGGATTACCCCACGCACAAGGAAAGACACCAGATCATCTACAACATCTTGGTCATGAGGGCTGGACCCAATGCGGCGTCGCTCTCGGTGTCCCCCAGCTCGGTGTTCGAGGGGAATTCGGCGATAGTTACCGTCTCGCTGGATTATCCCGCCCCCCTGGATTTGAGGTTTCCGCTGATAGTGACCAACGGCACGACCGGGTCGGCCGATTGGAGTTCCCAACCTTTCCCCAACCGCTACCCCAACGTCTACTTCGGCCGGGACCCGGACGTCTGGATCAGGAGAGGCGAGACCCAGGGGACGCTGGGCATCAAGGCATGGAGCGACGGCGTTGCCGACAGCGGAGAGAGCCTGACGGTGGCGCTGGACGCGACCAGCCTGCCGGCGGGTGGTTATCCGTCGAACGTTTCGTATGCCCCCGAATGGTCGATCACGGCGGGCGCCACGACCTCGGTCCAAGTAACTATCATCGACGTCAGCGGGCACGCGGGCCCACGCGTGATGGTGATTCCCGGCAAGTACCTCGAGCTGCTCCGGCAGGTCCACGAGCGGCGCAACGACCCGTGCTGCGCCGACGACCAGGCGTACACCGGCCGCTGGGACCGGGTGCTGCTGGCCTTTGGGTTACTGGTGGAGGACGGCTCCCTGGAGCCCATGACCGCGGCCGAGGCGCAGACCTACGCCGATAGAGGCTGGACGGGCTGGGCGGAGACGGCGGAGGGTTTGCGCCAGTGGGAGGCCGACGAGGAAAACGCGCCGGGCAGCCCCGAAGACGCGGCTTCGCCCACCGCCGTGACCCTGACCCTGGGCCAGGGCGACGGCGCGGCGGCGGAGCGGACCGTGGGCGAGAGCGCCGGCCAGGTGGTGGTCACCGCCACCCTGGACACCCCGGCCCCGGAGGCCGGCCTCAGCCTCATCCTTTCCGCCGGCTCCGGCGGCAGCGCCGACCGCAACGCCGACTACGACCTGCCCCACAGCATCGCCATTGCCGCCGGGAAGCGCTCGGGGACGGCCACCATTGCCATCGCCGACGACGACCTGGACGAGGACGACGAGACGGTGAGCATCAGTGCCTACGCCGCCCTCCCCGGCGGCGACCTCACCGGCAGCGCCACCCTGACCATCGCCGACGACGACACCGCCGGGCTGACCATCACCCCCGCCGGCCCGCTGGAGGTGAGGGAAGGCGGCACGGCCAGCTACGCCGTGGTCCTGGACTCCCAGCCCACGGCGGACGTGACCGTAACCGCCGCCAGCGCCGACCCCGGCGCGGCCACGGTGTCGCCGGCCTCCCACGTCTTCACGCCGGGGGCCTGGTACTCGCCGGCGACCTTTACGGTCAGCGGCGTGGCCGACGCCGACGCCGGTGACGAGAGCGTGGCCGTCAGCCACGGCATAACCAGCGGCGACCCCCGCTACAGGGCCGTCGGCGCCGGCAGCCTGGCGCTGTCGGTGTCGGACACGGAGAAGTACGCGGACCTCATCGCCCGGATCGGGCAGTGGCGCAACGACTCCTGCTGCGTGGCCGACCCGGCCCACACCGGCCGCTGGGACCGGGCGCTCCTGGCCCTCGGGAAGACCGTGGCCGACACGTCGCTGTTGCCCATGGCGGCGTCGGAGGCCCAGACCTACGCCGACCGGGGCTGGACCCGCTGGGTGGAGGTGGCGGCGGCCCTGCGGGAGCTTCAGGGCGGGGCGCCCACGGTGGAGCGCGCCATCCGGGACGTCACCATTCTGCACGAGCGCCAGGCCCGGCAGGTCTCCCTCAACGGGGTGTTCAGCGACCCCGCAGGCGACGGCCTGACCGTCACCGCCGGCTCTTCCGATAACGCGGTGGCCACGGCGGTCATGGCCTCGAACTACTCCTCGTTGATGGTCAGCCCCCAGGCCCGGGGCACGGCCACCGTCACGGTGATCGCCAGCGACGGCCGGGGCCGGACCGCGTCCGACGCCTTCACCGTCACGGTCAAGGCCGCCCCCGTGGTGGCCTCGCCCCTAGGCGACGTGAGCCTGGAGGAGGGCGGCAGCCGGGACATCTCCCTGGCCGGCGTCTTCAGCGACGCCGACGGCGACGCCCTGACCCTCAGCGCATCCTCCTCCAACGACGCGGTGGTCTTCGCCTTCGTCTTCCAGGACACGCTGACCCTGCTGGCGCCGGCCGAGGGCCAGGGCACGGCGAGCATCACCGTCACCGCCCAGGACACCGACGGCAACGCGGTCAGCGACGCCTTTGAGGTGTCGGTGGCCGAGGCCCAGCAGCAACCGCCGCCGGACTCGGCCAACCAGGCGCCCACGGTGTCCAGCGCCATCGGCGACGTGACCATCGTCAACCAGAGCGGGACCGGCCAGGTCTCCCTTGACGGGGTGTTTGACGACGCCGACGGCGACAGCCTGACCGTCACCGCCGGGTCCTCCGAAAACACGGTGGCCTCGGTGTCGGTGGCGTCGGACTACTCCAGCCTGACGGTCAGCGCCCGGAGCCGGGGCACGGCGACCATCACCGTCACCGCCGACGACGGGAACGGCAGCACGGTGGACGACGCCTTCACCGTAACGGTCAAGGCCGCCCCCGTGGTGGCCTCGCCCCTGGCCGACATATCCGGCCTGGAGGTGTCGGACTGGCGGGAGGTATCCCTGAGCGGAGTCTTCAGGGACGCCGACGGCGACGCCCTGACCCTCACCGCCGCCTCCTCGGACCATGCCGTTGCCGGCATGGTGCTGATTGCGTCCGAGTCCAGGCTGACGGTGGCCGGCCTGTCCGAAGGCACGGCGACCGTCACGGTCACCGCCCGGGACTCGGACGGCAACACGGTCAGCGACAGTTTCGACGTGTCGGTGGCCGCCCAGCAGCAGCAGCAGGAACCGCCGCCCAACCAGGCGCCCTCGGTGGACAGCGCCCTATCCGACGTGACCATCGTCAGCGAGAGCGGGACCAGCCAGGTGTCCCTTGATGGGGTGTTCAGCGACGCCGACGGCGACAGCCTGACCGTCACCGCCAAATCCTCGGCTGAAACCGTGGCCACGGTGTCGGTGGCGGCGGACTACTCCAGCCTGACGGTCAGCGCCCAGGCCCGGGGCACGGCGACCGTCACGGTCACCGCCGACGACGGCCAGGGCGGCACGGTGGACGACACGTTCACCGTCACGGTCAAGGCCGCGCCCGTGGTGGCCTCGCCCATCAGTGACGTGAGCGGCCTGGAGATGCGGACCACCCGGGAGGTGTCCCTGGCCGGGGTGTTCCGCGACGCCGACGGCGATTCGCTGACCATCACCGCCGCATCCTCCGACGACGGCCGGGCCACGGTGTCGGTGGCCTCCGACGGCTCCACCCTGACCCTCACCGGCGTGGCCGAGGGTACGGCGACCGTCACCGTGACCGCCCAGGACTCGGACGGCAACCGGGCCAGCGACGCCTTTCAGGTGGAGGTGGTGAAGCGGTTCGCCTCCCTCATCCCCCAGATGTACCAGTGGCGCAACGACCCGCGCTACGTGCACGACAAGGCCCACACCGACCGCTGGGACCGGGCCCTGCTGGCCTTGGGGGAGCCGGTGGAGGACACGTCCCTGACGGCCATGACGGCGGACGAGGCCCAGACCTACGCCGACCGGGGCTGGACCCGCTGGGTGCCGGTGACGGCGGCCCTGCGGGAGCTGGAGGACGGCTAGCCGGGCAGCGGCTGGGGAGCGCAGGATTTTACATGCGGGCGTCCGGCTGCGGCTGGACGCCCGTGTCTTTAGGGCGGATGACGGCGGCAAGGGCGAGGCCGTCCCGCCTGGTCCGGTAGAGAATGCCGACAATGCCAAGACACCGCAACCACAACAGCAGGATAGTCTACGTCCTTCCCAACGACTTCCCGCAGCGGCTGAAGCGGTTCAGGGAGGACCATCCCCTGAATGGAGAGTATTGATGCGCCGGCTTCTACTTGGCTTCGTGTTTCTTCAAGTGGCTTGCGGCAGCGAACGGAATCCGTTGGCTAATACCGAGTGGCGGCTGGTCGCGCTGGGCAACGCCGACGCTCCCGCCGGGGTGGTGGAGGGCAACCCAACCGCGAGGTTCACCACCGCCACGGATATGACCGGGTGGACGGGCTGCAACTCCTACGCAGCGAGATACAGCGTGCGGGAGTCGGACCTGAGCCTGGAGGACCTGACCTGGACGGAAGCGGGCTGCCCCTCCCAAGGGCTGTTCCGTCAGGAACAACGGATGCAGGACTCGTTGGCGACGGTAGAGCGGTTCGAGGTCTCGGGGGAACGGCTCACGCTGCACAGCGAAGGCGGGAAGGCGGTGGTCTTCCAGCGGGTTGGGAGGTAGCCGCGATGCCGAGACAACGGATTCCCCACAACACGATAAGCACGATAGTCCGGGACTTCCCCGCCAACTTCTCGCAGCGATTGAAGCGGTTCCAGCGGGAGTCGGGAATTACCTGGGCGGAACTGGGCCGCCGTCTCGGTGTAGACCGCGAGACCATCCGGCGCTGGCGGGACCGGGGGGTGGTGCCCTGTACCCGGAACTATGTTGCGCTGCTGGCAGTGGCGGACTCCTTCGGCCTGGGCCACCTGTTCCGGGACTGAACGGGCCGGCGGGGGTTGAAACGCAAGAGGCCCGTCCCGCACGTCCGTGCCGCCCGAAGGCCGCTCACAAGAGCGGAAAGCTGCTGACAGACCGCCGTTGCAATCCGGGAACTGCTCCACCATCATAGAGTCATGGTCCGTGGCGGTCCCGTAAGGGTGAACCCGCCGGGCAGCGGGCCGTCAGTACACGGTGGGAGGAGCGTTCATGGCCTGGGAGGATGACGGACTGGAGCCGGGGGAATCGCCTGAGGACCGGCGGGAGTTCCGGCGGATGATGGACGCCCTGGGTCGAGACGGCGTTCGCCGGATGATCGAGCAGTTGAACGTGGAGATCGAGGCGGCCCTCCACGACATCCAGCGCCTGTACACCCGGGGGCTGCTCCACAACGAGATGGGGGAGCACCGCCGGGCGGAGGAGGACTACAGCAGGATCATCGCCCTGTACCCCGGCCACGCCAACGCCCACCACGGGCGGGCCCGCGCCAGGTCCGGGATGGAGGAGTACCGGCTGGCGGTGGAGGACTACGGCGCCGCCATCCGCCTGGCGCCGGGCAACGCGGTGGCCCACTACAGCCGGGGGGCGTGCCTGGCCGAACTGGGCGACCTGGCGGCGGCCATGAGCGACTTCGACGTGGCCGTGCTGCTGGCCCCGGACAACGCCGACGCCTGGTACGACCGGGGGTTGACCCACGCCGCGCTGGGCGAACCACTGCTGGCGGTGGAGGACCTGGGCCGGGCCATCGAGCTGGAGCCGGGCTTGGCGGACGCCCACTACCGCAGGGGGATGGCCCACCGCGACCTGGGCCAGCCGGAGCAGGCCCTGGAGGACTTTGACGCCGCCGTCGGACTGGAACCGGGCTACGGCCTAGCCCGCTACGCCCGTGGAATCACTAGGATCAACCTGGGGGAGTACGACGAGGCGCTCAGGGACTTCGATGCCGTCCTGGCCCAGGAACCGGACAACGCCTCCGCCATGCGGGGCCGGGCCGTGGCCCTGGGCGCCACGGGCCACGACGAGGAGGCGCTGCGGGAACTGGACCGCTCCCTGGAGCTGGACCCCGGCAACGCCGAGACCCTGACGGCCCGGGGGCTGGCCCACACCGAACTGGGGCAGCACGAGGAGGCCATCGAGGACTACAGCCGGGTCCTCGACCAGGACCCCGGCAACACGCGGGTCCTCTACAACCGGGGGATGGAGCAGCTGAACCAGGGCCGGCACGAGCAGGCGATGGAGGACTTCGGCGCCGTCATCGATCTCGACCCGGAGAATGCCGAGGTGTACCTGACGCGGGCCTTCGTCCGCACGATGCTGGGGGACCACCAGGGGGCCTTCCAGGACTACGACCGGCTGGTGGATCTGATGCCGGAGGAGTCCACGGGGTATCACATGCGCGGGTTCACCTTGGCCAAGCTGGGCCAGCCCCGCCGGGCGCTGGAGGACCTGGGGCGGGCCATCGAACTGGAACCGGCCAACGTGGAGGCCCGCAACCACCGGGCCATGGTGTACCGCAACCTGGGGGAGCCGGACAAGGCGGTGGAGGACTATGACGAGCTCCTGCGCCGGTTCCCCGACGCCCCGTCCATTACGGAGGACAGGCGGCTGGCCCTGGAGCAGGCGCAGACGCAGGCGGAGGGGCGCTGAACCGGCGGGCCAAGCGACTGCGGCCACATACGAGCCTCGATTTTGCACCCCTGAGGGGATTGCGCTACTGAGAGTGAGGCGTAGTTGAGGTATCGGTCAGTCCTCGGTTTTTTCGCACTCCGATTCGACCGACTCACGGAATTCTTTTATCCGAGTTCTCATCGTTCTGACTTCTTCATCTGTGCCCCGCTCAGCGTAGTCTCCTCCACCCCGTGCCATGAGTCCGTCGCCGAAGTGTGGCTGCGCCGCAAAGATGTGACCTGCTTCGTGGGAAATAACCGAGTGGTCTGCAGTTGGACGGTCCGCGAATGGCGTGTTGAATCTGCAAACGTATATGTCGCCCGTTTCTCCCCCACAGACGTTCGGGTTGCGTTCCACTGAGGCTACTGCGTATGATCCTCCCCACTTGCACTGGTAAGCCCAGCTATCTATCCACACGCGCAGGTTTGCTTCCTCCCTAGAATGGACTCGCTCGTACACCACTCCTAGTAATTTGGCCGTTTCAGCAAGGCTGTCCTCCACTTCTTGCGTTGGTGGTTCTTGCCACCACACACGAGCGGGCAGTCCTTCACGCCACGGGCGACCCTCCTCTGGAAGGGTGGTGTTCGCCTGGATGTTGAAGTATTCGTACAGTGCAAGACAGGCAATTATAGTTGTGACCAGTGTAATGGCACAGAGTGCGAACCCGAATGGGTTCTGCCAGGAGTTGCGGATAATCGTTGTGACCCTACGCCAGCGTCCCTTTCGATATAATATTACCGTAGCCAAAAGAACGAATGGAATTGCTGTTACCCACGCCATTAGAAAGCTTCCCGCCCAGAGTATCGCGAGCGCGTTAAAGCCTACGGCTAGGATGAAAATCGCTATTCTTACTGGGCATCCCGACCTGCTTCCGAACCGGGTGTTATGTAACACTGCGTTGATTCGACTGGGTGTGTTGCCGATTGTTCGCCCGACGTCTTTCATAGAGGTACTTTCTTCCAAAGAGCTTATTCGGAGAGTGTGACTTACAATTTGATTTGGTGCCAAGCAGTGCCCCAGGTTGCGTGCTTGTTGCGCCGGTGGGTTTCTTCGTTGGTCGTAGCGTGGATGACCTAGGTTCCTGCTTCGTTGAACTGATGCCGGACCATCGTGAAGACGGGCTTATGCTCATGTTCCATGTCCTCCGGGCAAAGGGGACACTTCACGAACTGTCCGACTGCTTGGTATGAGAACGAATCGTTCTCCATGAACCCGATGTGTCCGTCCACGTGGACGACCAGAACCGTGTCGAACAGTGAGGCTTCCGCCAGGGCGGCTGCTATCCACCGACCATCGTCAGGAATGGGAAATCCCTGGGAGATGACGATCAGGCATACCGGCTCCTCCAATGGGATTTGCCGGAGCTTGTCGGCTTTGGAACGTATTGCGTCCCGCATGGCAGTGGCCATCGCCTCGGGTCGGTCATCTATTGGAGATAGCCGGGCAGTTGGCTGGTTGGGAAATTCAGAGCCTGGCCATCCGGCCGGAAACCAGCAAATCCAGGCGTGATGAACTGGATGCGGCACCGGGCCATCTACCGTCGCAATGGAGACGTCTTCGGTGTCTTGGCACGTTATGCACTCAATCCGCGGTGCATCCCGTGGCTTAAGTGTCGGCACTTTTGCCGAGGCTCTTCCGTACACACTTCTTAGGTTCTCACCCGACGGGTATCGTGGGTACGCCGCTGTGACCTCCACCCGGTAGAGTTGACCGTTAAATGTGAATTGACCGTCATTGAACGGTAATCCCTCTCCGGTGCTGTCCTTCTCTTCCTCGGCCACTCCTTGGACCTGCAAGACCCAAAGTCCCTGGAATATGAGGTTCGCTACGGCCATCCTCTCCAGGAGCGGGTTTGATTCCCCGCCGAGGTAGTACCCGAATATTGGGGATCTGTTTCCCCTGGTGTCCAATGACTGGGCGGTCCTCTCATAGAGGACTATCGGAGCGTCTATGTGTCGCTCGTAACTCTGGGTCAGGCTGCCCTGCGGTAGGTATATCTGCGCTTCGTCGTCTGGCAGTCCCGTCAGGGTCGTTTTGCGCCAGACTGGTTTTTCCCGCTTCATGTTGTACCTCAGCAAGTGTTCTGCGTGGGGAGTTACGCGGCTAGTAAGGATCAAACATATTCTGCTATGGGCGCAGAATACGGAGAATCCCTCGACTGAAACAGTGAAAATCTGGTGCGATATTCAATGTACCGCTTGTAGCTTTTCGTAGCCACCCGCCCGCATCAGGATTAGCAAATTTTTCTCATCCCTGGGAATCCGTTCACGTTCATGGCGTGGGCCTGTTGACCTTGCAAGGAAGCCAATAGCCGAACCGATGCGAGGTTTTTGGGGTCGGCGAGGACCAGAACGAGCGGGCCAGCGACGCCAAGATTGTCTATGTCCGACACATGGTGGTGAGCTAGGCTGACGAATCCGGTTTCCAGATTCTGAGCGGGTCTCTCACTATTGTACATGTAAGAATAGGGCATCCTCGCATCGAGGATGCCCTTCTTGTCTGCGCCACGGCCCTGCTCTTCGCGCAGACCGTACCTTTCCGGCAACGTGTACCTACGCATCGCCCGGCTCCGGCTGCTTCAGCATCCCGCTGTAGCCCCGCTCGTCGACGATGTGGTTCACCGCAAGCCGGCCCCGGCTATCGTAGCCGCTGGCGCAGGCATATTCGACCTCCGCGCCCCAGGGCACCCGCCCGCCGATGCGCACGGTGCCGACGCCGTCGTCGCGCTACCACCAACAGCAGGAACGCCGGCACAAGAGGATCACCGGCTGGGCCCGGCAGATGATCATGCAGTTGCGCCGCTAGCTGCCCCATCGCCCCTTGGTGCCGGTGGGAGACAACGGCTGCGCCGTGCTGGATCTCCTCCACTGCTGCCAGTCCCTGCGTGAACCGGTACCGGCGCCCCTGATTGCCAGACTACGGCTGGACGCCGCCCTCTACGCGCCAGCGCCATCACGGCCACCGGGCCAAACTGGCCGGCCAGCCATAAAAGGTCCCCGGCTACCGTCGCTGAAGACCCTCTTGGATCAGGCCGGTGTGCCGTGGACCGCCGCCGCCGTGTCCTGGTATGACGGCACCACCCGCACCGTAGAACTCACCTCCCAGACCGCCGTCTGGCGCCGCTCGAGCAGACCGGCGGCGACCATCCGCTGGGTGCTGGTACGGGATCCCGAGGGCACTTAGGCCCCCAAGCCCTGCTCTGCACCGGCCCGTCGGCGAACCCGGCCCAAATCCTCCAGTGGTTTGTGTTGCGTTGGCAACTCGAAGTCACCTTCCAGGAAGGAGGCACCCATCCGGGCATGGAAACCCAGCGCCAGTGGTCCGGCCTGGCCATCGCCCGCACCGCGCCCGTCCTGCCGGGCCTCTTCTCCTGAAGCACTCTGGCCGCCCATGCTCTGCAGAAATATCATCCCATAACCCAACGCACCGCCGCTTGGTGCGACTAACCGTCGCCGACTTTCCTGGATGCCATCGCCCTGGTGCGTCGGCATCCGTGGCTGGCGCCGGAAGGTTTTTCACTATCCGCAGTCAGCACCGGCACTCAGGAACTCCCTGTCACCCTGTACCACCGAATGGTGGACTCCCTCGCTTACGCCGCTTGAGATGCGCAAAGCCCAGCTTGGGTCACCGTATTATGCCAACGAGGATCCGCGCGTCCGCAAATGATGAGGTGCTTGCCGTGAAGGTGATAAGTCTGACCTTTGACGATGATACTCACGGGCTGGGCCGGAAGTAAGGCCGTCCCGGAGGGCACCTCCCTGTCCTCCGGCAATCTATTTCCGCGCTGCCGAAAGATTGCCTCCCGCAGATTCTCGGATACGGCGAAGACCGCGAGGCCGAGGCGAAACGCAGGGCGAAAAAGGTGGACGGGATCATGGCGAGGTTCGGGGCGGAAGGCGTTGGGAGCGACGCCAACCAGAGCCTGAGCAGAGAGGTCCTGTACGACAGACATGCGACTCGTTGACACCGACATCCTCATCATCCACTCCGCCGACACCACCCCGGAGGAAAGGCACAAGAGACATGGTGTGGCGATCGCTGCAAGGGGTCGCAGGAACGTCGCAGTTCCACTGCGGCACAAGCCCGGCGAGGCGCCCAACCGCCGCAAGCTGCACGAGACCGGCAAATCCCAAGCTCCGGTGATGCACTTTGGGAATCCTGAATCACCCTGACGGAGACGGTTAAGGAGCGGGCCAAGAGTTTCATTGTCACGCCAGCCGGTCGAAGCGACGGAACGGGGACGGCGCCGGAACGTCCTGCATCAAGGGCGCAACCGCCCTGCGAGACTTCCGGGCCCGGTCCCCACTTCCGGCGGATGCACACAATATCCCGGTTTTGGTTCAGGTCAGGCCGGCGCCGGAAACGAGACCCAGCCGGGCCTCAAGACGATCGATAAAGGCCCGGTCCTCCCACGCCCCGATGAATGACCGGCCCAGCTTCAGTGCGGCCAGCGCGGAATGGGGCCTCCCCGCCATGACCGGATCGGCCACAGTGTGGTGTGGTTGGGTAAACCTCCCGATTATCATCTCCATGCCGGCGTCCAGCCGGGGATTGGAGTATCCCCGTCCGGTGTCCTCCGCGAGGGGATGCACGGTGATGGGCTCAGCACCGGCGTTCAGACGGAAACCGGGTTTGCCGAAGATCAGCAGCAGCTTCTGGGTGAGCGGGATTTTATGCACGGAGTTGGGTTTGTAGTTGTTGCCCGGGTGGCTGTAGTGGAAGGCGCAGACCCAGCGCAGTGGCTCGCGTCCCATATGCTTCAGGAACTCCGGCAGGTCTTCGGTGCTTGCCAGCAGGAAGACTGCCCCGGTGTCCTTGAGGGAATGGACAGCAAACTCCCAGAGGTCCGCAATCCGGTGGTAATGTCCCTCCCCGGACGGCGGGAAGGTGACAATGGCGTCCACCGTGGCCGCCTCCACCAGGTCCTTCAGCCCGGCCGGCGTCGAGTGGTGCAGAACAATGCTGCTTTCGGCCGCAGCCTTGAGGACTTCCTCAGACTCCAGTAATTCAGCCTGGGCCGCATCGTTCCTGATCTTCGAAACTGCGCCGGCGAACCTGCTTGCCCCGCCGCTGAAAATCAGTTCCATGGCCTCCCGCTGCACCTCCGGGCTTTCCTGCAAGGTCTTGATCCCGTCGTTGGCCGAAATGAGGCCCGTGGCGAGGGCGCGACGGACTTCCGGGATGGCGCCGCTCTGCGGGTCCATGATTTTGAGCATGGTGGTGATGGTCCTTTCGCTGACCCGGAACTTTTGGGAGGCCCACGGGCGGGTCCGGAAACCGCGCAAATTTGCGCGGTTTTTTCTCGACCCCTTCGGACGGCCTGGCTTGGGCTTGCCCAAGGCCCGCACCGCGGCGGCGGCCCTGGCAGTCTCGTTCAGATGCCGTTGGGTGCCCATTCTGTCCACCACGATTTCCATGGGGTCCGCATCGGCGGGGAGGGCATCGAACCTCGGTTCAACGCCCAATTCCAAACAGGCCCGGAGCCGGTGATAGCCGTCCACCACCGTTCCCCGCCACATGAGGATGGGATCGAGCAATCCCAGCCTGCTGATGCTCTCCTTCAGTGCCACGTATTCCGGCTCCGGCTTATCGAGGAAAATCCTCACCAGCGAACTGGTCACGTACAGGGTCTTGGGACACGTCATAATCTCCTCCGGCTTCGGATGGGTTTCCACCCTTAATGGTAGGTAGGAGGAGGGAAAACATTTACCTTCCGCGCGCCCAATGCCTCCTTGTAAGAACTGCAAGCGGGAGTCCTTTCCGGCGCCGCGGGAATATCTCCTTTCCCCGTGGATGGTTCCTTCATTGTGCAGACACTCTCGAAGCGGATTTCCCCTAAAAGTCACTTGCGGGCGTTCTTCCGGTTCCGGCGGAATGAAGGGTGACAACGAGGTTGGATGGCTGCCTCCCGAATGTTCGGCAAAGGCGCCACGGGTTCCCCGGCGGCCACGCTGCGCCCGCTGCTATTGACGGTGGAATGCATTGCGTTTTACCGGGAGGGTCTCCTCACACACCGCCCAGGCCCCCGCCCAATGGCGTGTGCAGGTTGGGTTGTTCTTCAGCAGAGTTTCTTATGTGCAGGCATGGAACACTCCAGCTCGGTGATGCTCTTGCAGCAGCGCCAGTTCCGTCGCCGTCAAATGGAGTGGGGGCAGAGGCCTCGCCGTTATGCCGTGGACGTGAACGAGCTTGCCGTAATGCAATCTGCGAGGCTGCAGGATGGCGAAGTAGTGTTGTGGGGCGATGGAGATGTCTTCTAGAAGAAGACTTGTGCTCTGCCCAAATCCCCGGAATAGCGGCGCCCCGCGCCGCCCGCAAGCGACCGTCCGGCATAAGCCCGTAAGGAGGACGCCCATGTAACTGGCCCCAAGGGGCCGAGGCAGCGCCCCGGAATGGCGCAGCACGAGATTTGGTTGACACGCAGTATCCGAAGGCCACACCCAGCGGTGTGGTTTTTTCATTTCACCAAGCAAAAGGAGACACAATGGGAATCAAAATGAATCCGCCTGAGTTCCCGAAAGACCGGCGGAACGACCCCAAGCGCAGGGCGGAGGCCAACGTGTTCGATGGTCTGCAGGCGCTGGACCTCGACGGGTACGGCCTGTACGAATTTCGCGGCCGCCGCCGCGGCAGGCAGGTTGACTTTGCCCTCTGGCTGAACGACCTCGGCCGCCTCGCCGGCTCGGTCAAAGGCGGTCACTTCCTGGTGGACAGCAATGGACAGTGGTACCGGCGCTGCCCCGACGGCATCCTTGAGCAAATACCCTCCCCGTTGAAGGAACTGGTGGACGCCTCCATCGAGATGCGCAACGCGATATTGACGGGCACCGGCTACAAGAACTTTGTGGCCGGGGTGCTGTTCCTCCCCGACATGCAGCCGGACGAGGCCCTGGAACGGGTTGCCCTGAATACCGAGCACCTGCACATCATCTTCGGGCTGGATAACCTGAAGGAGGACCTGGAGAGCCTAGCTGACAGGGAGGAATTCCAAAATCCGCCGGAGCCCTGGTTTTCGGAGAACGAGTCGACCAAGGTGAACGAACTGCAGATCCGTGGCCCTGAGGGCTCGCGGGATGACGGCGAGGAAACTCCGGCAGCCGAAGCCGCCACACCTCCCCCGCTGCCGGGTCCGTTGGACCTGGGGCTCAAGCTGGGCTCGGTCACCATCAACATCCAGCACGTGGACACTTTGGTGATTCAGTATGGCCCGCAGGAGCGGGACGTGGAGGGCCAGACAGTGATGTGCGGCCTCTAGCAGCAGACCCTTCACCAGGGGCGCCGGGCGGACATCCGTCCGGCGCCCCGGAACCGGCATGGCAAACCCGGCCGCCATGGTCGGCCAAAACCCGGCGCAGAGAGCCGTGAGAATACACAGAGAAACCCCGGGGCCGTTTTCAATGTCACCATCCCGGGCACACCACACGGGGGAGACCCATGGACATGGACATGGACATCGCACCCGCCATCTTGCGCCTGAACCCGCCGCCGGACGCCAGCCAGGCGGAAATCATCGGACACGCGGAGGGCCCGATGCTGGTGATCGCCGGCCCTGGGTCGGGCAAGACCCATACCATCCAACTCCGGGCGGTCAACCTCCTGCTGACGGGCCGGACCCTGCCCTCTGAGCTGGTCCTCTGCACCTTCGGCCGGAACGCAGCCCGGCAGCTGCAGCGGCGTTTCACTGCGTCGGCGCTGGCCTGCGGGTTCAGAGGCGATGTCAAGGAGGTTCAGGTCACCACCATCCACGGCCTGTGCCGCCGGCTGCTGAACCCCAAAGCCGGCATGGTCGGCCTGCGACGGGACCATCGGGTCCTGAACGAGGAGGAGCAACTAGTGCTGCTGGTCCAGGAGTCTGACGCCGTATTCGGTCCCGACCGGGACATACTTGCGAAACGCGGTTGGCGGGACGGGGTGTACGCGGTGGCGGAAGCGGCGCGTTATTTCGACCGCATCTGCGACGAACTGATTGACGTCGACGTTGTCGCCGGTTCCGGCAGGCCCTTCATCGCCGCCCTGGGCCGCAGCTGCCAGCGTTACCGCCAACTCCTGCTGCGCCACAACGCCGTGGACTTCGCCCACCTCCAGGTGTGGGCCCACCGGGTGTTGCAGGATGACGATGTTGCAGCCGTGGCGCGCGGGGCCATCAGGCACCTGATGGTGGACGAGTTCCAGGACACCTCGAGCGTCCAGATGCGAATCCTAGAGAAGCTGGCGGGGACACACGGCAACATCGTGGTGGTCGGCGACGACGACCAGTCGATCTACCGTTTTCGGGGGGCCAGCGTAGCCAACCTGCTGGATTACCCCCGCAGGTTTCCGGGCTGCCGAGTGGCGGAACTGACCACCAACTATCGCAGCCACCGGGATATCGTTGCCGCCGTGGACCAATGGATGGAAACCGCAGCACCGTGGAACATCGGCGGCCGCTCGTTCCGCTTCGCCAAGGACGCAGTGTCCAATGGACCCGGCGCCCACCGGGATTATCCCGCCGTCATCGCGGTCCTGGGGCGTGACCCGGTGCACGAAGCCAAGCAGCTGGCGGACCTGGTCCTGTTCCTGAAAGACCGCGGCGTCATTGCCGGGTACGGACAGGCGGCGCTGCTGCTCCACAGCGTCAAGGACGGGGTGAGCGGTCCATACCTGGACGGCCTGGAACGCGCCGGAATTCCAGCGCGCTGCGAGCCCGCCGGGCACGTCCGGGCACATGGTGACGGCGAGGTGCTGGTGACCACCATTCACCAGGCCAAGGGCCGAGAGTGGGACGTTGTTGTAGTTGGGTCGCTTTCCGGGCCTGACCTGGACACTGACCGCATCGGCCGCACCCTGGCGGAGCACGGCGTGTACTCCGGCGAGCCGGAGGCTTTCATCGCAGACTACGACCGCGCCCGCCAGCACTACGTGGCCTTCACCAGGGCGCGCAATCTGCTGGTGCTCACCGCCGCCGGAGAACCCCATGCCCGGTTTTCCTCCATCTGGGCCGGGGCCGCCCGCTGGCCCGGTGTGGACCGGGACGCTCTCGCCCGCCAGCGGTTCGGCGAGTCCAGGGACGTTGCGAGCCAGGGTGTAATCGAAATCGCCCATCTTGACCGTCTGGTGCTGCGGCTTGGCCCGGAAGTATGGAATAGCCTGAACGGATGATTTCTACGCAAGGTGTGCGTCTACGCCAGCGGCGTGTCCTCTGATCCGCAACTGGGGCATAGCCGAAACGCAGACTGTGCTGGTGCTCTGCGATTCGGTCGCCAGCCAACCCTTCGGAGACTGGGTTAACCCCATCGGGGATGTAACGATGAACCATCGGGAACAGGCCATGGCGAGGTTGAACTGCGTCAAGGCCTCTTGCATGGGCTGGACGTGATGCATGGGAATCGCAATGAAATGGCTGGTGGCCCCCATGTCGATGCCGGTGGCGTTCGGGTTCGGCCGGGACAACCCCGCCGGATTCGCGCGGTTTTTGCCTCTCCTCGTGATCACCTCTGCGATTCCGTGTAGACGCGACGCCCGAGGGAGTCGCCAACATCCAACCGTGCATGGCACGGCATTGCCCCGGCCGGATCGTCGCCGGTGACTCCGTGGCAAGACTCCCGGACGCCCTGCATCGCCGGCCTGCGGGTACCCTGCTGGCATCCCTCGAAAATGTCTGAAACTGTGCACAGGAGCAAACCTATGTCACCGCAAAATCCTCCCCAACTCTCCATAGGCGAAGAGAGCGGCGAGGACAGGGCCACCGCGGCCATTCTGGCCGCAGGAGGCGCCGACGGGGTTCCCGCCTTCTCTCTGCGCTACTGGCGCTCCGGTATTCCGGTAGGCGGCCCGGCGGCCCCGGTGTTCATAACGTGGCTGCCCGGCGCCGGCCGATTCTGCCTGATTGTGCAATATGGCCTCTACTCCATGAAGGGCGAGGACTGGTACATCGACGCCAGGGCAGGCTTGCGGGGCACGCAGTCGCCACTGGAGCAGGCCCAGCTTGAGGCTCTGAAGGTGAGCGAGGCCCTGGGGCGGCGGCTGGGCCGCAGCGTGCCAATATCGCCCGCCCTGGTCTTCCCGGACATGGAACGAAACAGAGGCATGGAGCGCCTCGCCAGCCAGAGGCGCATTCCCCTGCTCTGGGACCTGGAGGGCTACACCGCCAGGCTGGCCGAAACGGCAATCCACCCCCACTTTCGCCAACCGTTGGAGCAGTCTCAGGTTCTGGCGGAGATATCCGCGCTGCTGGAGCGCTCCACCCCCCTCAGCGTGGGGTCATTCCACGCCGGAAAGAGGCATCCCCAGCGCATGCCGGGATACTAGCTGGGACCCAGGGGGTCCTAAGGCAGGGTTTGGAGGCAGCACAAAGTCAGAGGGGTGGACCTATATGGCCCGGCCTTGATCTGACGAGGGATAGGGCGTGGTTGTTGCGGGTGACGTTGGGCAGGTAACTGGCCGCGGCGATGGCGCTGGGACTGGAGCAGGGTGGTCCGGCTCCCGACGAGGTCCTGATGAGCCGGTTGGCGGGCATCTTCCGGGCTGGGGCGAGCCGAATGAGGACCCCAGTGGAAGCCACCGTGTTCCCCTAGGGGACCATATCTCCCGTTGGCTCAGCGAGGGCCGGCTGCAGGTGGCCCGCATCCAGGAACTGCCGGCAGTCCGGGCGGTGTGGCTAACTGCATGTTGCTGTGGCGGTTCATTCCGAGTCGGAACTGGGTAAGGCACTCCGTCCCCGCCGTGCGAATGGCTGACACTGAACCCAGGCAGATCGCCGCGGCGGACCTCGCCCGGGTGGGGAATATCCGGGACCCGGACACCGGACCCCGGCGGGCGGTTTGGGCACTGCTGGAGGTGCTGGATTTCTCCCGGCATTGCTTCGTCCTGCCACGCACCCTCAGAGGCTGGAGCACGACGAGCTCCTGACCGCCATCGTCAGGGAGGCCTTCGCCAAGCGGAACGCCGCCTGGCGCAAATGCGTCAGTG
Organism: Dehalococcoidia bacterium; assembly: GCA_965204865.1. Classification (GTDB taxonomy): domain Bacteria; phylum Chloroflexota; class Dehalococcoidia; order Lucifugimonadales; family UBA3495; genus VXOI01. The sequence goes on from OZ242027.1 coordinate 880,607, forward strand.
AGGAAGAGGCCCTCAGACAGGAGCCCGATACCCCGGACTTCGTTCTGGACAGCCTCCGGGCCCAGGCCATCGAACTGGCCCACAGGACGGAACTCCAGGCCGCGAACGAGGCCTTCGAAAAGGCCCAGGCACTCCCTGGGTACCAGTACGGAGACTTCACCAACGTCTGGTTCCAACTGGAACTCAACTGCCGCAGGCGGTTCAAGAAAGGGCCATTGCCCGCTCCCATAACCGTCATGGCCCTCAGCAACCTGCCCCAGGAGGAACACCTGGGCTTCTACGCCAGCGGACCCTCGGTGGCAACCGCCATCGTCCGCACCATGGAAGCCCCCCGGGAAGCCCGCCAGAAGGGCGTCAAGCCCGGGACCACCTTCAAGATCGCCAAGGACGGCAGCAACTGGTACTGGCTCTGCCGCCCCGACGGGACGAAGGTCACCCGGATACGCGCCGACGCCAAGGCCTACCTGAACATGCGGCTGGAGGCCGTCGGGTTCCTGCCCGACTTCCAGGCCCCCGAATGCAATCAGGTACAGCTTCCCCCCGACCAGGACGAAGGCCCCAGCTACACGCTGGCCCTGAAGATCCTGGGCGCATAGCCCTAATGGGCTAGACCAAGGGGCGCGGCAAACCGCGCCCCTACCAACAGACTGATTCAGGTCAAGACGACAACATAGCCTCAAGCCCCAACCGGGGCCGGAAACCCTCCGCGCAGTCGGACCTCCTGACTGCGCCGGAGGCGCCGTCCGGAACGCCTTCTGCGACTCCAACCGGACGGTAGGCAACATGAACGACGAACAACCCGACATAATCCGCAGGTTCTATCGCGGGAGCCTCAGATTCTTCTCGGAATCACTCTATTGGGTCTCCAGGGCCACGCGGGACACGGACCCCCAGGGTTCCTTCCTCCTGCCAAAGCCTCTGACCCCATTCTTCTACCCCGCGATCTGCATATCCATCGTGACCACCGCAGCCATTGCCCTCGCGCTGGAACCACCGGACCCCGCAACCCAGGCTGCGACAACGCAAGGGGCACTCACGCTAAAGCAGCTCATCTACAAAGCTGTTACACTGAATCCCACTATCCTGGGTTCGGCAACGGCAGGTGCGCTGTTAATCACCCCCATCGTATACTTCACTACAGGCGGTGTATCAATGCTCGCAGACTTCCTAAAGAGAAGGGAAAACGAAGCACGGAACCCTGAAACCGTCGTACAACTCAAAGAGGCACGCGAAACCATCGCTCGTCTAGAACGGGAGAACAAGGAACTCAAGGACCGACTCGGACTCAAAGACGACGACTGCTAACCTCGCCAATCACCACCGCCAACGTCTTTCAGACCTGAATCAGAAACACAAACCCGGCAGCCCACAAGCTGCCGGGTCTTTTTTACGCCACCAACCCTCCGCAAACTGGAGCCACCATGCTATTCATGCTCGCCAAGGCCGCAGGCATAATCACCATCTCCATAGGGGCGCTCTATTACGGAATGGCAGCCTGCGTCAACTACGCCCACGACGCCCTCGACCAGGGCGAACCCGCCACTCTCCCCCCACACGTCCAGCAATACATGCCAGAAAGACTGGGCAACGACCCAGAACATCCCGTCGCCCGGCTCCTCGAAATCGACCAGTGCCACACCGAAAACTGGGTCCCCGACACACCGGAAATAACTTTCCAAGTCCAACGGATCATTGACGGCGACACCATCCTCGCCCACACGTCGGAGCAACCGGACCAGCGCCTCCGCCTCTGGGGCATAGACGCCCCCGAATCCGACCAGCCCCACGGTCCAGAAGCCACCGCAAGGCTACAGGCCCTCGTACCCACCGGTAAGATGGTCAAAGCCCGCCACATGGCGCTCGACAAATACGAACGAATCCTAGTGGTAATCGGTGACGACAACGAGCTCCCCGTGAACTGGACCATGGTCATGACCGGCAACGCCCACCACTACGACTTCGGAGACTCCGCCGACAACATCTTGCACAGGGAGGCCCAACAGGTGGCACAGTCGGCGAAGCAGGGACTCTGGCGAGCGACAAACCCCGTGGGACCGCACTTCTAATGTCGACAGAGCCAGCCTTAAACCAAAGGTCTATAGGAGGGCCTCCAGGCGCCAGGTCTTCTTCGACCGCATGGTGAGTAACCGCGGCGCGCCAGCAGCAGCGATTTCAACGAAGACTTCAAGAAAGGAATCATCACCCACGCCCAAGATTGGGATTGGGGACGTGGCATCAATTCTCAATGGGGCAACGACACAGGCACATCTAGTTGACGCCAGATCGGTAAGAATGCTTGACACGGGACAACGTCCTCAAGGGCAACACCGACACCACGACCACGGAGCCCGGCATGGCCAACACCTACAGGGTGAAGGCCCGAACGATACATGCCCCGAGGTCTTAACGCGGATCCAAAACCCGGCTCAGTTCGTGCAAACGAATGCCTGAATAGCCGTTATATGCAAAGCGGTTTTTGTAATAGCCCCCAGTACGCTGCGAGACTCACCCTTGGTGGACCTGATTTGCGGCCCCATGCCTGACGACAAGAGGGATCTGGGCCACTCTCCTATCTAGGCTTCATTACCTGAAGCTTTTCTGGGCTACCTTTTTCCAGAAGTTCTCCGCTTCGCTAACATTAGGAAACAGATGAAATCGACGATTCCGACTCTTCAGAACCGAATGACCTGCCAACCGCTTGGTTCTGAACTCTTTAACGGTGGTGATGACGACGGTCAGGCGAACTCCGGCCTCCTTCATCTCCCTTTCCGTGGTCTCGTAAAAGAGGTCCGCAGCAGCCTTGGTTCCGCATATGATGATAACGAAGCAAGTGCCATTGCTTTCTTTAGCCCACTTGAGGTACGTGCTGAATTTTTGCTTCATTCTTTCCGTCCACGTCGCCGAGAGTTCCACCTCGATGAAAAACAGAACAGTTCGGAAGAGCACTCGAAGCGGGTTCGTAGTTCCCTCTTCGACCTCTGGCCCCACAGTAAACAACCTTTGCGGCGCGATAAGCGTGCCCAGCTTCAATCCATATTGGTCGTACAACGCTTGGCTCTCCTCGTATATGACCCGCCCAGTGAACCATGAGTCGTACAGGAGTGCCGGGGGCCTATCTTTGCCTTCCCCTAAGGCCTCGACTTGGCTGAGGAGAGCTTTCCGGATCTCTTGCCGCATGGCGTCAACCGTGCCTCCGGTGGTGAACTGCTCCACGACGTATGGACCGCGGGCATAGGTGCCCGTCACGACTGCATCCGGAGGGATCTGGGTGACGTCAGGCAGGTTAATCAAGTACCGGTAGCCGTTGTCGGCGTCATATCCCATTCCTATGAGAATTGACACCACCTCGTTAACTCTGAGCGTGTGCTGGCGATGAGGGCGCCTAGGTCTGTGGTCCTGGTTCTTTTTCGAATTGTGCCTTTTCAAGAGGTCCTTGCCCGACTGGCGGTTCAGGCCCGCTGCATATCTGACGGCTTTGACGGTCCAGTAATACATGGCGTCCAGGTCCAATTCCTTCTTCTCCTGCTCCGCCGCCTCCTTCAGCAGTTCGATTTCTTGGGCATCAAAGACAACCCTGTTCGCCGACAACCGGGCGAAAGGCACTGCATCAAAGTATTCGTCCTCGAGCATATCGGCAAGTGCTTTCTCTACCCGAGTGCCGGATTCCTTGCTACCCGATATGGTCATGTAGTCTTTTTTGCTGAAGCCAGCGTTGTCGCCAACTTCCCAGAAGAGACGATTCTTCAAGACACTGTTCAGAGTGGCAGACTCGGCCACGGCTCTTGTAAGCTTTCGGCGCCGTCCTCTGCCGCTACGCCATTGAGCAACGTTCCCAAAACCAAGGCAGATGTCTTCGGGATAGCCGATGTTCACGTCTTCGAATCGGTCGGCGATGTTGTCCACCACAGGAAAGGCAGTACCCTCATAGTGTCTTTCCCTCCTGGAGGTTCCCCAGACCCAGCAGATGGCAAGTCCCAAATCGTGCCGGAATGGCCCCAGAATCCTGCGGGCAAATTGATAGGTGCGCCGGTCAGCGCAGACGATCACGACCCCCGACATGATGGGGACTAGATCAGGATGATGCGGCTCATCGGGATTCAGGGAAAAGCTCAGGTGCGCCGATTCCACCTCATAGGAAGAGACCGTCTCCACCTCGGCGTAACAGTTCTCATACCGCTCCAGCAGCATTTTCTCCGATATTCCTCTGGGAACCCACATGTAGGAAATCCTCATCTGGGCTTGGTAGTCGCGACGCAACTCTGCATCGTACGTACCCACGGCCTGTATTAGTCTGCTGCGCCTGATGTAGCGCCACTCCGTTAATTTGAGCTTTCGTTTTTCATAGCTCCAATCCAGTCCTGGACCGTCGAAGAGGTCAGGTGCGACACTCAAGGCAAGTTCGCTGAATTCCAGCCTTTTGTATATATCCAAGATGCCCTTCTTCGTTTGGAAGTACCCTGGATGCTGGTGGTCGGAGAGCTCCGGGCGCAGCGGATTGTGCATATGATCGGAACCGCGCGAATGCGCGTGGTCCTCCGGGTACTCTGTCCTCAGCCCAAGCGAACTCGGTACCCACAGCCCGCTCGTCTGCAATATCCGGCCTGCTGATGTCTGAGCTGCTTGTTCAACATCATGCAAAGCTAGACAGTCCCGCCTCACTGTGTCATAGGACCGGCCTCGCAGGCCCTCCAGTATCTTGATCGGCGAAAGTGGGGCCATACTCATCCAGCGACGTGTTTCTTCCATTTCTGACCTCCTGTTTCCCTGTACTTGGGTTCCTGTTCGTTGGCATGTCCGGCCCGGAAGCGACCCCGACGGGCTCTGTTAGCTGGCCGCCACGGCAACTACAGGCCTAGCCAATCCCTCACGCTTTCTATGAGCCCGGGCTTTCTCTGCGCTTCCCTTCCCCTCACTGACCAATAATGGCGAATCTCCTCCAAGACACAGGAGCGGTCGATTCGTGGGGAAGGCGAGAGACGGTCTTTGCAGGCTTTGCAGATGGTTATCTGCCTCCCATCCCAGTCGACGGTGTCGTCCGCATTCTCCCCACAGCCAGGGTTGCCACAAGCAGAACTGATCGTCTGGAAAGGCCTGAGCAGGTCCAAACAGCGTTGGCCGATGGCAATCTGCCTCCCGCCCCAATCCAACATGGTGACCGCCTTCTCTTCGCAGCCAGGGTTGCCGCAAGGTCTCCGGGAGAGTCTCCGAGTCCTTTGTTGCTCTACCTTTCGATTCTGGACATCGCCTTCCATAAGGGTCCCCTCACTAATGAGGCTTTGTAGGAATTATTCAAGTCGGACCAAAAAGGGATGAGAGCTGACTCCTCTTCATTCCGGCATGTGCCGGGCTGCCTCATCGCGGAGCCACTCGATCAATAGGTCCACAGGAAAAATGATCCTCCTCCCATCTTTGATATGAGGAAGGGGGTCAACAGCCCGCTTCCGCCACTCCTGGATCTTGTGCTGCGAAACCCCCACCGCTTCCGCTGCCTCAGACAGGTTGTAACCAAGCCTGCCCGGCACACTGCCAGCCTCCCGGGAGCTGGATTCCAACGACTGGCCAATCTCCACCAGTTGCGCCTCGGTGACTATTCGCCACCCGCTGTCAACTGCGGCGTCCTCCACCAAGACTAGGAGCCGGTCGCCGCCGCCACGCAGCGCAACCAGAATTCGCTCGAAATCGCTCGTCGCTGCCATGTCAACACCCGTGCCTTTTGGCCTCCCGTAATTGCGGTAACCGAGTAGGCCCGATCTCGCCTGATGCGATATCAAAACCACACGACCGCTATGCGTTAATGCTAGTCCCGTCTTCCACTAACTTTGGCCATTGGTGCGGGTCGAGGCGGGCACAACAGGCACCCCAAAGGGATGGCAGGAGACAACGTCAATCACCGCTTTTGCGAGAGTGGCAGCTTGGAAGACGCCACCGCCGTAGCTACAGAGTGCCGATGTGACGCTGCTAGGGCAGTATCCGCAACAGCCCCGGCAGACTGGGAGGGCAAGGACACCAACCGCCAGAAAAGTTAAAAGAGCCTCGGGATCCAAGGGGTCGCGCCGTAGGCTAGCTGTGCTCCCAACTCCTGGTGTGTCCCTTATCCGCTGGCAGCTGCAGCCCACAACGATCGCTAGCAAATCTGCTTGAGGAATAACGCCAGGCGTTCCATCAGCTACACGAAAACTTCATGGGGAATGAGTCAACGATGCCGGGGGAATGGTCGCCCCGTTTAACCAAAAACCGGTAAAGCGGCGGTGATACGCGTCGCACTGGGTGTGCTAAATGGCGACTGATAGAAGAGTCTCATCCCCAAACCTCTCTTCGCCCTGCGTGGCAGTCTGGAGAGTACAAAACTACTGTACGGAACCCGACGTAGCCTCCATTTATTTGGTGTAACTCTTCCCCCCAATACTCCAAATAAGCCACCAGACAAAAAAACATGTACGAAAAGTTAAAACGGCCTCTCAAAGCTAATCGTCATTCAGATCTGGCTGAGTAGCCGCAGCCTCTCCCCGACTCAGGGTGTGGCTAAACGCCATTTCCGGGCGAGTTACAGTGTGGCACCATCGCCGCAGAAACCGACCACGTCATAGGGGCCATCGTTCTTGTGAGGTAGGCATCGACTTGACGTTATGCAGCCATCTACGCCGGAGGTAGCGAAGCCGCTCAAAGCGGAATCTGCCATATTGGTCGAACTGGTCGGTGAGTGGGAACCGCCGGATCTTCGGATGGAAAACCCGGCAGACGGGTGCGAGATAATCCTCCGTCCCATTCGTTTAGTGGAGCAAGGTGGAGCGATGCTGGGGGAGGAATCCGTCCAGAAGGGCCTGCGGGAGGCGAACCACTTTCACCTGGATCCCGGTGGTCCGTGAAACGTTTCAGGGTCTGTTGACGTCATTGGGGGGCAGACTGCTCCGCGACGCTGATTTAGCCCAGTTGTACTGCTTGGATGATGGCTGAACCAGCCTGCCGCCCGGCCTGCTGGCCACGGAGTTGCTATAGCATGCTCACGACAAGGTGAGCGACGCCGAGGCCAAGGCACGGGCCGACTTCGACCTGCGATGGAAGGTGGCATCTGAAATTGAGTTCGAGGTCCGGTCATTCGCCAAGAGGACGATACAGGGATCCAGGGCCAACTGATCCTGCACGATACGATGCGGGAGGGTTTCGGGTAAATACAGTGACAGGCGCAGGAGTTGCGCTACCTGAAGGGCGAGCGCAGGATGAGGGTGGCGATGGCTGCGACCTACATCCCGGGACGGGGGTGCGGCGAAGGACACCTACAATCTGCTGACAGAAAACATAGTGAGGCTGATGCGGACGCTGGCGGTGTTGGATGATGTACCGACGCGGCGCAGGGCAGAGACCCGCGGTTACAAAACCCGGGTTGGATCCAGCGCGAGGAGCAGGCGGCAATTGAGTGATCAGACGAGGCGGTGCTGTGGACGCTGCTTGGGTAGATCGTGGCTGACGCCAACTTGCTGTTGGAGCCGACCCGGCAGGCCCAAACCTGACTATCCGCGGAAGATTTGGAGGGGCGGCCATAGTTGATGAGGCGGAGTTCCTGGGGCAATTGCTGCCTCAGGATGTGATGTGCATAGGAGCGACGATGGCGATGGAGACTGCGGCGGCGACGGTGGAGTGAGCCTGAAGGACAGGGTGAGCAAGGACTGGGTCGTTGTAGTGCGTGATCCAGAGATGCCCCGCAGCCACAAGAGCAGCCATCGCGGACATGATGGGCACATGGCCGTGGTGGTGGATAACAATATCCCGCTGGTCACCGTGGTGGATGTGCCTTTAGTCATCACCTGGTACAGCACGGGGAGTTGAACCCGGTGAAGCAGAGCGAGGACACCGCCGGAGCGCCGGTGGTTGAGACCGTGGGCGACGCGGCTTGCGGAGACAGCGGCACCCGCCAGGAATTTTGCCGACGTAGGACGGAGGCGGGTGGCACCGGGGGCCGGGCCATACCAACAGGGAGCATTTCCACAAGGAGGACTTCGTTATCAACCTGGTGGCGGGCAGTAGCGCTGTCCGGCCGGACAGGTTCTCGCCTAAGAGTGCCCAGCGACCCATTCCAACTTCACCCGACGCACCTGCAAACGGGAAGGCTTCCGGTGCGACATATGGGGCCTGTCTGTTGCGCCCCAAATGCACCGCGCCAGCGCTGGCATCGGGCGAACGGTCCGGCTGCATCCCTCCAGGAGGGCTTGTTGCAGGAAGCCCGGGCGTTGCAGCAAAATTCGCGTTACGATCAGGGTAGGCAGTCTCGGATCATGGCCGACCACCCGTTGGCGCGGCTCATGCAGTTGGGGGTGCGCACCGCCGGGTACTTTGACTGCGCCAAGACCAAATTCCAATTGCATCTGGCCGCCATCATGGCCAATTTGACCTTGTTGGCCGCCTGAAATCGGCATACCCGGCGATTCTGTCCCTCGACTTGTGGAGTTCACCGCCCTCTTCGATGCTTAAATAGTTCCCAACGCTTCCTGCGCATCAACCTGTTGCCGACTCTTGCCTTCCTAGCCACAGCCTGATTGACCAAAGCAACCCGGTGGAAATGGGCTTTTCGTCCGAATTTCTAGAGCTTTCTCGTTAGCGAATTTGCCATTCTTTTGCCATTCCTCTCATTGCGCCTCAATGCCGTTCAATGCTGCGAAAGATATAATTGAGACTCAAGGTAACTACAAATGTGCAGTTAAATGAGACTATAAGAGGCTTGCTGACACCAACTCTGCGGTTTTCAAGACCGCCGCCATCGTCCACTCGGCCATCCCTCCCTAGATATAATAATAAATTTGTTGCCGTATCCTCAAGCAGAATTTGGGTATTCTCAACCCGCGCCGGGGTTCGTATGAGACCCAATCGCAGGGACGCAAGGCGTAAATTCCGGCGCGGGTTGAGAGTACCGGCCCGGCCTGCGGAGACACTGCCGTTGAACACCACCCTTCCGTCCGATTATAGTAGCAGGAGCGTTCGGGAGTGGCGGATATGGCCGATTCGGAAGTCATCGTTATAGGCGGCGGGATAGCCGGAACATCCGCCGCCTTTCGGCTGGCGGAGCACGGGCGCAGCGTAACCCTGCTGGAGCGGGGCGACATCGCCTCAGAAGCCTCCGGGGTCAACGCTGGCGGCATCGGCGCGCTGGGTTGGGGCAATATGCCCAACCTGGAGTCCTACCTGACCATGGGCAGCCTCCAGATTTTCAAGACCCTGCAACTCGAACTCGGCTACGACGTCGAGTTTCGGGCTTCCGGGGCCCTCCAGGTGATTCAGACGGCGGAGCAGTACGAGTACGCCCGCGACCAGGTGCTGTTCCTGAAGTCTCGGGGCTATACGGCGGAACTGCTCACGGTGAACGAGGCCAGAAGCATTGAGCCGGAGTTGGACCCGGAACTTAGGGGCGCGATGCACTTCCCTCTGCGGGCTCAGGCTGATCCTCGGAAGGCCACTCGCGCCTTTGCCGACGCAGCCGCTCATCTCGGCGCACAGCTCCTGACCGGGCGGGAAGTCACTGGAATTACCCGAATGTCCGACGGGACGTTCCAGGTTACCTGCTGGGGGGAAGCGCACAGTGGCAAGCAACTGGTGCTGGCGGCGGGGGCCTGGTGCGGGCCGCTGGGGGAGATGCTGGGGCTGCGTATACCGATAGTCCCGGTCCGGGGGCAGATGTGGGGGACGGAACCGCTGCCGCCGCGTGTCTTTCATTCACTGTCCGCGGCTGAATCGCCCTTGCACTGGAGAAACAGCCCAGGCAACGGTGTTGACATGCCACCGGAGCTTACTCACCTTGGGAATCGCCGGGTAACCCGGCACCTGTACGGACGACAGACAAGGGACGGAGAGATAATTTTCGGCGGCGACAGGCAGATGGCCGGATTTGACAAGACGGTGGATGCTGCCGGGGTAGAAGTTAACTTCGGGCATACGTCCGAAATTCTTCCGTTGCTGAACAGGCTTTCCGTAAGCCGTACCTGGGCGGGGTTGATGCCTTTTTCCCTGGACGGCAGGCCCATCATCGGGGAAATTCCCCAAGTGGACAACCTGTACATCGTCAGCGGCCTCGCTTCTTCCGGCTTTGGACGCGGGCCGATGGCGGGCAAGCTCATCGCCGACTACGTCCACACCGGACACCGGCCTCACGTGCTGTCGGAGTCCGACCCGGCGCGGTGCGTAACCGTTATCGGTTGACAGGCGGGATGATGGTCTGGCAGCCAAAGTCGTGATCGAGCAGGGTTTCACCCTCACTCCAACCCTCTCCCTCAAGGGAGAGGGAGAATCAAAGGACTCTGGTTGTTTGAGAGGCAGATATGCGGACGGTGTTGACCAATGCCACGCTGATTGACTGCGTTGACCCCAACCCCGTTGCCGGGGCGAGTGTTGTCATAGAAGATGGCTGCATAGCCGAGATTACCAACGGCAGCCGTTCCCCAAGTACGCAGGGGGCGCAGGTGATAGACCTCGACGGCGCTTACCTGCTCCCGGGGTTATGGGACGTTCACATTCACCCGGACTATGCCACCGACCCCAACATCACCGTAGCCCAGCAGACGGCCCGGTTCGGGCAGAACCTGATGCGTGGGATGTTCGAGGCCGGGGTGGTAGGAGTCCGGTGCGGAGGGGCGGGCCATTTCATGGACGTGGCTTGGCGCAACACCTTCGCCTCGGGCGAGCTGGACGGGCCGCGAGTCTTCGCCTGCGGGAACTTCCTCACCACCACCGGCGGACACTTCCTGACCTCCGGTCACGCCCGCGAGTGCGATGGCCCCTATGGCTTCGTCAACGCGGTTCGGGAGCAAATCAAGAACGGCGTTGACCACATCAAGCTGAACCTTTCCGGCGGGGTCATGGGCCCCTTCTGGGACCGCCATGTTCATTCTTTCCTGCTGGAAGAAGAGCTGGCCGCCGTATTCGCCCTGTGCCGGCAGCGAGGCTACAAGGTGATGGCCCACGCCACCAACCCGGACGCAGTAAAGGCCGCTCTCGTTATGGGCGCTCACACCGTGGAGCACGGCTACATCATGGACGAAGAGTGTATGCAGCTCTTCGTGGAAAGCGAAGCCTGGTACGTGCCAACCCTCGGCATAACCCACCTGACGCCCTCGCAGGCCACTACCGAGCGGGAGAGGCGCTGGGTCAAGCAGAAGAATCTTGCGCCGGACCTGGTGGCGCGGGCCGAAGCGGCGGTGGACACGCACCGGAACTGGTTCCAGCAAGCCCTCCGCTCCGGCGTGAAGATGGCCCTGGGGTCGGACGTTTACCCGTTGCGCGACTCGGCCCTATTGGAAATGGGGCTGTGGGTCAAGGACGGCGCAACGACATGGCAAACGCTGCTGGCCGCCACCAAGAACGGGGCTGACCTCTGCGGCAGGGGTTCCGACCTCGGTACGGTGGAAGTGGGTAAAATCGCCGACTTGATTGTGGTGGGCGCCAATCCGCTGGAAGACATAGAAAACCTGAGCGACCTTCGGATGGTGCTGAAAGAAGGCCGTGTGGTTGCCGACCACCGCTGAACGCTGTCACGCTCCAAAGCCCTGTCTCGCAGGAATACCCAATGTAATGAGGAGCCGCCAATGACCCAAGACTGCCCTCACCCCAACCCTCTCCCAGAGGGAGAGGGAACAATGGGACCAAGCAATGAAGCCGCAAGAGCTTCGGCCGCCACTCCCGCTCCGCCCGTGGCCGGGCAGAGGCCGCACAGTTCCACCCACCACGGGGCCACCATCGAGGACCCGTGGCACTGGCTGCGCGACCCTGGCTATCCGACGGTGGAGGATGCCGACGTGCTGGCCTATCTTGCCGCCGAGAACGAATACTTTGAAGCCTGGATGTCGCCGCACCAAAAGCTGACCGACACCATCTTCGAGGAAATCAAGGCCCGACAACAGCCAGACTTGTCCAGCGTGCCGTGGAGGCGCGGCGGATGGTACTACCAATGGAGCTATCAGGAGGGCAGCCAGTACCGGGTATGGCGACGCTGGCCGTCCGACGGCACCGACGCCCGTGAAGCCCCAACTGCCGATGCGCAGACGATTGTGGACGAGCCGATGCTGGCGGAGGACTTCGAGTACTTCCGCCTCGGCTCCTTTTCGGTGAGCAACGCCGGTTCCCTGCTTGCCTACAGCGCCGACACCGACGGCTCCGAGCGGTTCAGGATGGTGGTGAAAGACCTGGACACCGGGGAGATGCGGGAAGACGCAATCGAAGGTACTCTGGGAAACGCGGTATGGGCGGCCGATGACGCATCATTCTTCTATACGATGCTGGACGAAAACTGGCGTCCGTGGCAGGTGCGCCGCCACGGGCTGGGCCAGCCGGTGGAACGGGACTCCGTGGTTTATGAAGAGACGGATCCCGGTTTCTTCGTCGGGCTATCAATCACCACGTCAAGGGAGTACATCATCATCGGCAGTGGCGACCACGTTACTTCCGAGGTGCGCCTGATTCCCGCTTCGGATCCCGGTTCCGCCCCGCTCGTGGTTTCCCCCCGCCGGACGGGCCACGAGTACTCGGTGGACCACCAGGGCGACCGTTTCGTCATCCGCACCAACGACACGCACAAGAACACTCGGCTGGCGACGGCGCCTGCTGACGACCCTTCCGAAGCGTCCTGGACGCCGCTGGCGGACGCCTCAGACGCGCACTATATCCGGGCCTTCAAGACCTTCCAGGATTACATCGCAGTGGAAGAGCGCATTGACGGCCTGGACCATATACGCCTTATAGACTGTGCCGGGGAGTCAAAGTACATTCAATTCCCCGAGTCGGCGTACACCGTCGGAGTAGACACGAACCCGGAGTTTAAGACTGACACGCTGCGCTTGGAGTACGCCTCGATGGTGACGCCGGCCACCGTGTTCGACTATCACTTGGGAACGGAGGAACTCGAAGTCCGCAAAGTGCAACAGGTTCCCAGCGGGTACGACGCCTCGGGATACGTCACCGAGCGGGTGTTGGCCACGGCCCGCGACGGCGCGCAGGTTCCCGTGTCCATAGTCCGCCGCAGGGAAACGCCAGTGGACGGCACGGCCCCGCTGTACCTCTACGGCTACGGCGCATACGGCATTGCCATGCCTCCGTCCTTTTCCACCACGCGGTTGTCGTTGCTGGATAGGGGATTTATCTTCGCCATCGCCCATATACGCGGGGGGGACGACCTGGGATACCACTGGTACGAGGCCGGCAAGCTGGACCGCCGCGCCAACACCTTCAACGACTTCGTGGATGTCGCCCGTGACCTGGCGGAGCGAGGATATGGGGCGGAGGGCCGCATCGCCATTGCCGGGGGCAGCGCCGGCGGGCAGCTCATGGGCGCAGTGGTGAACCAGTCCCCGGAGCTGTGGGGCGCCGTAGCCGCCCATGTCCCTTTCGTGGATGCGCTGAATACGATGCTGGATGATACCCTGCCCCTGACGCCCATTGAGTGGCCGGAGTGGGGCAACCCAATCGAGGACAAAGCCGCTTTCGAGTACATCAAATCTTACTCTCCTTATGACCAATTAAAGCCGCGCGACTATCCTTCGATACTTGTAACTGCCGGATTGAACGATCCCCGGGTGACCTACTGGGAACCCGCCAAGTACGTGGCAAAGCTGCGGACATTGAAGACAGACAGCAACCCGCTGCTGCTCAAAACCAATATGGGCGCAGGCCACGGCGGCAGGTCGGGCCGGTATGACCGGCTGTACGAAGTGGCCGAGGAATACGCATTCATGCTGGCAAGCATGGGGTTGCTGATGTAAGCGTATACTGAAGAGATCAGCTCAAAAATCCCCTCCCCCTTGAGGGAGAGGGTTAGGGCGGGGGTGAAATCCGCGCAGTCGTATATGCCCACAATTCACCCTCACCCCAGCCCTCTCCCTCGAGGGAGTGGGAGAATTAAAGATGGATTCGAATAGTAAGGAGGTTGGACATGGCCCGCTTGGATGGAAAGGTGGCCGTGATTACCGGGGCAACCGGCGGTATTGGTCGGGCTGCATCGAAATTGTTTGCCGACGAGGGTGCAAAGGTTGCGCTGGTTGATTTGGATGAAGCCGCGCTCCGGGAGGTGGCGCAGTCCATTGGCGAGGACAAGGCCAGCTACACGGTGGCCGACGTTACCCAGCCAGACCAGACCCAGGCATACATAGACGCCGCCGTGAACCGCTGGGGCGGCATAGACGCGCTTCTGGCCAACGCGGGCATCGAGGGAACCCTGTCTCCTATCCCTGACTACCCGGTCGAGGTCTTCGACCGGGTGATGGCGGTGAACGTGCGGGGGGTGTGGCTGGGCATCAAGTACGCGGTTCCGGTGATGCGCCAGCGGGGCGGCGGCAGCATCGTCATCACTTCCTCCACCGCTGGCATCGGCGGGACGCCGGAGATGTCGGCCTACAACACCAGCAAGCACGCCGTCATCGGCCTGATGCGTGTCGCGTCGCTGGAAGGCGCGCCCTACGGCATCCGGGTCAACACCGTCAACCCGTCGCCCATCGAGACCCGCATGATGCGCTCCATCGAAGAGATGCGGGTGGCGGCTATGGACGACTTGGCGGTGACCGTCGAGGTGGCGAAGCAGTCCTTCGCCGACCGCATACCGTTGCAACGTTACGGAGACCCCCGGGAAGTGGCGCGGATGATGCTGTTCCTGGCCAGCGACGACAGCAGCTTCTGCACCGGAGGCGTCTACATGGTGGACGGAGGGAGGTCTGCGGGCAGCCGGTAACCAACCCCTTTCAACCACGAGGTCAGTTGCTCTGACCCGCCGGGTGTAGCCAAAGTTGTGGGCGGGTGGGATTTCACCCTCACCCCAACCCTCTCCCTCGAGGGAGAGGGAGGATTAAAAACTCTGGCAGTCCGCACTATGGGAGGTGAAGTCATGGCAACGTCAGTGAAGGGTCATATCAGGGTCGGCTCTCTGAATCAACTCAAGGAACGCGGCTGCATGGTGGTTACCGGCGGGGGGCACGCCATCGCCGTGTTTCACCACGACGGCCAGGTTTACGCTGTTGACAACCGCTGTCCGCACATGGGCTTTCCCCTGGACCGGGGCAGCGTGAAGGATGGCATCCTCACCTGCCACTGGCACCATGCCCGGTTCGACCTCTCCAGCGGCGGCACCTTCAATCCCTTCGCCGATGACGTGCGCAGCTTCCCGGTGAGCGTGATCGGTGGCGAGGTGTGGATTGACCCGGAGCCAGCCCCCCGCGACGAGGGCGCACACTGGCGTCGCCGGCTGGAGGACGGCCTCGAACATAACATCCGCCTCGTCATCGCCAAGTCGGTGCTGGGGCTACAGGCCGCTGGCGCCGACTACCGCGAGCCTCTGCGGGTCGGAGCGCAGTTCGGTACAACCTACTCGGCCAACGGGTGGGGCGCGGCCATGAGCATCCTGACCTGCACCGCTAACATCCTGCCGCAACTGCACGAAGACGACCGCCCGCGGGCGCTGTACCAGGGCATCCGCCACGTCGCCAGAGAGTGCGCTGGCAAGGCCCCCCGTTTCTCCGTAGACCCGCTGCCCACAGGTGAGACACGGCCGGAGGTCTTCGCCCGGTGGCTCAGGAACTTCATCGACGTTCGGGACGATGAAGGGGCCGAGCGATGCCTGGCAACGGCCATAGAGCTGGGCATTTCCCGGCAGGACATCGCAGACATGATTTTTGCCGCCGCCACCGACCACATCTATCTTGACGCCGGTCACGTGGTGGACTTCGCCAACAAGGCGTTTGAGCTACTGGACCACTTAGGCTGGGAAATGGCCGGGCAGGTTTTGCCCAGCCTGGTGCATGGGATGGCCCGGGCGCGCCGCAGCCAGGAAATGAGCCAGTGGCGACAACCCATTGACCTCGCTTCGATGGTGTGGCAGGCGAGGGCGGAACTGTCGGCGCTCATGGAGCAAGGCCGTAGCCGCTACGGCGAATGGGACGATGCCGACGCTCTGGCGGCCCAGATGCTGGGCGACTCGCCGGGCGAAATCATAGATTCAATAAAAGACGCCATAGCGAGCGGGGCCACTCCAGAGCAGCTCGGCGGCGCCGTGGCTCACGCTTCCTTCCTGCGAATGGCGCACTTCCACCTGTCCAACGAATTCCGCGACTGGGATACGGTGCACAACACCCTGACCGCCGCCAACGCCCTGCACCAGGCCCTGCGGCGGTCGCCCACCCCGGAGTTGCTCCGGGGCGTGTTTGATGTCGCTATCAGCATTTATCTCGACCGGTTCCTCAATATGCCGCCCCAGCGACTCCCGGATGCGGCGGCGAGTCCGGTTCCTGGCCCTGAGCAGCTTGACCGGCTCTTGGAGATGGTAAACGTCCGGCAGCAGGTGGAGGAATCGGCTCAGGCAGTATCGGGGTACTTGGCTGGCGACGGCGCGCACGAGGACTTGCTGGCTGCAATGGGGCGGATGATGCTGCGCGAGGACGCTGACTTCCACTCCTTCCAGATAGTTGACGCCGCCTTCAGACAGTTCGAGACACGGCAAGGCACGGAGTCCGGCCGACAGGTGATGATAGGGCTGTCGCGCTTCCTGGCCGCCCACTCACCAACGCCCAGGGCCGAGGGGCAGACATACCAGATAGCGCTCCGCCTGCAACGAGGGGAGGAGATTTACCAGTGACGTATGCCTGTTACTTGCGCCAGCGCCGAAGCTCGTAGCTTGGCGTCCCTTATGGCAGGTACTTGTCCTCCATCTCCCGGATGCGCTGCGCGCCGAGGATGCCACCGTTGCTGGCCACGCCCCACCTGCTCTGGGCCGCAGCAGCCAGGAAATCGTCAATGGCGCCGGTGCCGCGTTCGTGGAAGTCGTTGAGCAGGTCCCAGGACGCTTGAAGCCCGGCCATGGTAGTCAGGGACGGATACCAGGCCGCGGCGGCCCCGGCTTCCTGTAGCTCTTCCAGGGAGGGATGGGTCTGGCTTCCGTGGGTGAATAAGGGCAGCACCGGGCCGGGGATTCGGCGGATGGCTTCCTTGTTCTCCTCCCAGGACTGCACGGCAGGACATACCACGTCGGGGTTGGCTTGCTCCTTGTAGGCCAGGCACCGTTCCATGACCCCCTCGAAGGTGGAGCCGGGGACGCCGGCGTAGTCGCACCTGGCTACTATGACGAAGTCTGGGTCGAACTCCATCTTGGCGTCCATGGCGGCCCTGAGCTTGCCCACCATCTCCTCGATGGAAACGCAGCGGCGGCGTGGGCCGGTCTTGGGCGGGTAGGTCTGGTCTTCGAGGTGCGCTCCGGCTATGCCAGCCCGGATGTATTCCTTCACCGTTTCGTAGACCTGGATGGCGTCGCCGTAGCCGGTGTCCATGTCACAGAACACGGGGATGTCCACCGTGTTGACTATGCGGCGGGCGTTGTCCACCATGTCCCTCATGCTGGTGCCGCCTTCGGTCAGGCCCATAACCTGGGCAGAAGTGTTGCCCCCGGACATATAGAAGGCTTCGAATCCCGCCACCTCGGCCATCTTGGCCCCCATGGCGTTCATGCCGCCGGCCAGCACGAAGATTTCCGGGCGCTCGAACAGCTCCTTGAGCCTCGTGGTCATTCGCTGTTTCTCAGGCATTGCTTTTCCCCTTTCTCGAAATTCTCAGGCCAAAGTAGGGGGATGCCCTCACCCCTTCGGCAAGCTCAGGACAAGCCTAACCCTCTCCCAGAGGGAGAGAGAATTTGTCTTGGCCTCTTAGACGGGGAGAACCGGCTCCGGCCCGCCCTCCGGCAGGTCAATTTCACCGGAGTTGGCGTTGTAAGCGAGCATTGTGTAGTAGCCCATCATGGTCATGAGCTCAGTAAGCCAGCGGGGGCCGAACTGGGCCAGCGCTCTCTGGAACGTCTCCTCGCTCACCCGGTGGTTGTTGAACATCTCGGTGGCGTAGGCTACGAGGGCGGCTTCATCCGGGGGCATTTCCGGCAGAGGCTTACGGTCGCGCAGGGCATCCACCAGCTCGTCGCTCAGGCCCTGCTCACGTCCGCGAGCGGCATGGGCGTACCAGATGTATTGACAGTCCATGTGGCGCGCGGTCAAAAGCATGGCCAGTTCTTGCAGCTTGTGGGGCAGGTCCGTTACCTGCCGGAAATAGCCTACGAAGTGGTTGGCCCGCCGCCGCATTTCCGGGCTGTAAATCATCACCGAGCCGGGGCCGGAATCAACCACCCCGCCGCTGGCGGAGGTCTCCTCGTCGAAGGCCTCGAGAAATTGCTCCGGGGCCTGGTCTCGCGTAAGTACCGGCAACCGCGCCATATCGCACCCCTTGATTTCAGTGGATTTCTAAAGGTCGAAAATGTCCCGCACTGGGCAACTGAATCCTGGTATTATCTCGCCGCCGTTCAGCGTGTCTTCGTAGGCGAGAGTGACCGTCGAGCGGCCGGGCTGATGGGCCTCTATCGTCCGGGTTTGCGGGTAAACTGCCAGCACAAGCCGCACGCCGAAATCCAACCACATTTGGATCTTTTCATTGAATTCCGCCCGCCTGTCACTGGGAGATCTTATTTCGGCCACCATGTCCGGCACGACCTCATAATACCCGGCGACCCTTACATCCAGCGCCAGCTTCTCCGCCGAGATATAATAGACATCCGGCTCGCGCACTGTGTCGGGATTGCGCTCCAGCAGTATGCCGGTGTCGGTGCCACCCACTCGCCCCAAGCGGCGGGGACGAGCATAGGCCCGAACCTCGCCGATTAAGCCGCTCGCAATATCGCCATGTTCTCCGCCCGCGGTCACAGTTTCGTGAAGCACCCCGCGTATAAGTTCGCCCTTCACTCCCTCGCTGTCCAAACGCAGCAAGTCGTCGGCAGTTAGCAGCCCCTGCTTGGTTGTCATATCCCGTCTCTCCTCTGGAAGATACGGCATTGCTCCTGTCTTCACATTTTAAGCCCTCTCCCTGGGTTTGGGAGAGGGCTGGGAACTGTGGTTTTAGTGAACCCGTGTAGGCTCCTCGTCCCACGGGCCGGGGAGCCGGCCCTTCTCGGTGGCGCCGATCATGTACTGACCTTCCTCGTGGCCCCACTCCTCACGGGGCATCTCGTAGGAGACCTCGATGCCGTTGCCGTCCGGGTCGCGGATGTAGATGCCCACGGCGTGGCCGTGGTCGGACACCGACTCAATCTCGATATTCCTGTCCTTGATGCGGTGGTAGAGCTCCTTCAGGTCGTCGAGGCTTTCCATATACCAGGCCATGTGGTTCAGGCCCACCTGTCCCTTCTGCGGGCCGGGCGCGTCCTCGCCCACTTCCACCAGCGCGATTTCGTGGGAATTGCCCATGTCGGCGGTCATAAAGGCAGCGCGGCCGGGCCTCATCCCGTAGGTGTGCAGCCCCAGCAGGTCCTCGTACCACTGACGGGAGCGTTCCGCATTGCGGACGTAGATGTTGATATGACCCAGTTCTCTCGGCTTGTAGCCCATGGCTCCCTCCTTTTCCGAAAATGGACTGTGATTCGCCTGGTTCCAATAATGACCGTGATAGGGCCGCCCCGTCAATCATTCAATCACAGGAAGGTAGGGTTCCGTTTTAGGTGGTCCAATTGGATAACAACGGGGGTTTGGATTCCCGCTTTCGCGGGAATGACGGGCTATCGGCGGTCATACCACTTAAACTGGAACGCTACCTTCACAGGAATCACCCCTGTTGGTCATGCTGAGTCTGTCGAAGCATCAGACAAAGGCGTGAAATAACTGTTATCATTGGCGCAAAGAGACGACCGAAAGGAGGCCCCCAAATGGTCAGGCTAGGCGGCACGGCTACCATTCCGCACCTGGAGGTGTTTCAGGGTCTGGAAACGCTATTTCGGAGGCGGGGCATCCACCTGGACTGGGTGCTGTATTCCGACTACGACGTGATGGTGGAAGCCTTCGTGAACGGGGAGATTGACCTGGCCTGGAACGGGCCGCTGGGCTATGTCAAAATCCGGCGGCTGCTGGACGAGCCGTGCCAGGTCATCGCCATGCGGGACGTGGACATCGGGTTCACCACCCACTTCATCGCCCGCCCCGGCTCGGGCATCGAAACGGTGGAAGACCTCAAGGGACGCCGCTTCGCCTTCGGGCGCCGCAGTTCGGAGCAGGCCGGGCTGGTGCCTCACTACCTGCTGAAAGAGGCGGGAATCAACCCAACAAAGGACTTGGCCGCAGCCAGCTTCTACGAGCAGCGGCAATCAGCAACCAAGTCCGACGAGCGCGATGTGGTGGAGCGGGTGGCTTCGGGCGAGTTCGACGCCGGGGCAGTGAGCCAGCGGACTATGGAGAATATGGCCGAGGACGGCACTTTGCCCCGCGACCAGGTGCGTATCTTCTATTCCAGCCCGCCGTACAGCCACTGCTGCTTCACCGCAAGCCGGGGGCTAGAGCCGGAGCTGGCCCAGGAAATCGAGGCCGCCTTCCTGTCGGTCAGCGGTTCCGACGAGGTGGAGCGGGCCGTGCTGAAAGGCGAAGCCTGCAACAGCTTCGTCCCTGGGATCCATGATGGTTGGGACCTTATTGAGGCGGCGGCGGTGTCCGAAGGGCTGGTCTAGTTGTCGCTGTCGCCTCCCGGCGGATTGCGCAGGATGTCTTCCAGGAAATTGTCCAGTGCTGGGTCCAGCTCAACCGTCGGCTCGAAGGGGACGTAGTTGAAATCTGTGCGGGCACGGTCTATCAGCTCGCGGGCCGTGGGATTGGTGCTGCCGATTTTTTCCAGTGTGTCCACCAGTTCCTGAGATTCTGCCTGACCCAGACGATGGAGTTCCGAAAGGTCAATGTCCAGCGCGAATATGGAGTTGATGCGGCGCATAATGTCATAGAAGGAACGATGGTCGCGGCTGATGCCCACCGGGTCGTTGTTTGAGGTGAGGAACGGGTACATCGGCGCCATTGCGCCCAAGCGGAACATCTCCAGTTCCGGGTGCTGGAAGTGGGCCACGGTAATCAGGGCCATGCCGATGGTCGGCCCGTTGCGGCCTTGAGAACCGTAGTTGGAGTACCGGACTCCCAGCTTGTCCATGGCCGGTTTCATGGACGCCTGGCTGTAGATGCAGCTTACGCTGCGCTCCATGTCTGGCGGGGCGGCGCCGTTATAGCCCTCCACTGCCACCGTTTGCGGCGCGCCCAACTGCTGCACTGCCTGGAAGAAGGCGTCGGCGTAGACGTCCAGCCGGAACCAAGGCTCTTCCCCGAGGAAGATTATCAGCCCGTTTCCGGCATCGAAGAAGTTGTTGTCCCGCCGCATATCGGTGTCGGGAAGCCCGTCGCGGTAGGACACCCGGGGGCGGTAGGTGTCGTGGGTGCCCGGCACCTGGAAGGGATAGCACAGCTTGGCGATTTCGGTTCCCATGGAGCCGATGCGCCTGGCCTGGAGCTTGTCGATCAGGTAGCGAGGCAGGCCGCTGGAAATTTCGCCGCCGTCGGACCATTGACGCCGCCAGCCGGCGATGAGATAGCGGGCGTCGGGGGTGGACTGCAAATTGAGCAGGTCGTCAGCCATAAGCCAACACTCCTTCCGCCCAATGCGGGCGTCAATGAGTGGATAACTGTTATTCTGCCAGACGCCCCGCCCCAGCGCAAATCTCGCCGTTTCCATGTAGCCGCCGGATTTGGGTCACGCAGGCGGCATCCGTTTCTTGACACGCCCGAACTGTTGTCCTGTAAGATGAATGTACGGAGCCGGAGCAGCGCTTCTGCGCCGTGGGTTTTGGAAGTCCCAGTAGCTCAGGGGACAGAGCGGCTGCCTTCTAAGCAGCGGGTCGCGGGTTCGAATCCTGCCTGGGACGCCACAACAGCCGAAAGAACACCGGATTCAGCTACAAAATAGCTGGTCCAGACCCAGGCCGCGCTGTCAGACGGTTTTTTCTTTGGGGAAAAGGCTTCCCGAAGCAAGCCTTTTGCTGACGCAAAGCTGTGACGACACCCTGCCTCTATGTAGGATGTCGCGATGTCCAGCCCACTGCTTGCCCCAAGGTATTTAATATCAGAAACCCTGGCGCATCAAATCGGCAATCCTTTCGCCGATCATCAGCACGGCCGGGTTGATGGGCGCGCTCACCAGGTCCGGCATTATGGATGCGTCAGCCACCCGCAGACCCTCCAGTCCAGCCACCCGCCCGTGCTGGTCCACCACGGCCATCGGGTCCGATGACGGCCCCATCCTGCAAGTGCCGGATATGTGGGAAAAGGTCACCGCCTCCCGCAACATCCAAGCATCCAGCGCCTCATCCGAGACCAGGTCGGGGTCGGCGGGCTCCAGGCGGTCGCCCAGCAACTCCCTCAGCCCCTCGTGCCGGGCCAGTAGCAGAGCCTGCTGCACTCCGTGCCGCAATCGATGCCGGTCGGAGGGTTCGCTGAGATAGTTGTAGTCCAGCAAGGGCTGGACATTGGGGTCGGCTGACCTCAGCTTCAACTCGCCGCGGCTAGCGGGACGCAGCAGGGCGACCATCATCTCTGCCAGGTCGGGACGTGCAGCCTCGATTTCGCCGTCGTTTGGGACTTTCAGTGTCTTGACCCGCGGCGGGACGAAGGCGCCCATCATGATGGACAGGTCGTTCCGGTATGCTGAGCCTGGCGCGGTGAAACGCAGGGCGGCGCCGCCCCGGTCTGGGGCATCACCCCTGGAGTAGCTGTCGCTGATCCGCCAGGTCACGTACAGCTTCGGATGGTCCTTGAGATTCTGGCCCACTCCCGGCGAGTCCAGCACCACCGGAATTCCCAAGTCCTTCAGGTGTTCCGCCGGCCCAATCCCCGACAGCATCAACAACTGGGGCGAACCGATGGCCCCGGCGCTGAGGATAATCTGGTCTCCCTCGACGGTGAACGTCTCGCCGCCGCTCTCGACCAAGGCGCCCGTGGCCCGGTTCCCCTGGAACAGCAGCCGGCGCACGGCGCAGTTGGGGCGGATGGTGAGGTTCAGGCGGCGCCTGGACGGTTCCAGGTAGCCTAAGGCAGTGCTGAAGCGGACCCGGTTATGGTTGTTGGAAATACCGGGGCCGACCCCGGTGGAATCCGGGCTGTTGTGGTCAGGACAATCGGGAAATCCGGCAGCCCGGCAGGCGTTGTAAAAGACCTCCTGCGCCGGATGCCAGTGTTCCCTCTTGGAATGGTGGACGAAGATGGGGCCGTCGGAGCCATGAAAGTCGTCACGGTGGTCCACATCGGTCTCAATCTTCCTGAAGTAGGGCAGGACCTCCCGGAAACTCCAACGGTCGTTGCCCAGCGCCGCCCAGTGGTCGAAGTCTTCGGGGTCGCCACGGTAGAAGGCCGATGAGTTGATGGCGCTGGAGCCGCCGGTTACCTTGCCCCGGGGCACCGACATTTCAGGATACGCATCGGTGGCGCGGGCCACATAGTGCCAGTTGTGACGGCTATCCAGCAGGGATATTGGATGACCGGCAAATGTGCGCAGAGGCGGCGGGTTCCCGCCGGTGCCGTACCCGAACTTGACATCATCGGGAAGGTACTGAAACTCAGGATAATCCGGGCCGGCCTCCAGAAGCAGCACCGATACCCCTGGGTCTTCCGACAACCGGGCTGCCAGTATGCTGCCGGCAGAGCCGGCGCCAATGATAACGAAGTCGTACCTCATACTCCTCCCTTCCAATACCATACCAGTCTACCAGTTGAATAGCCGTGCCCACGCAGATTCTTCAGGAAAGTCGTGGCAGGGGTGTCCAATTCTCTGTGGTTGTACCACTCTCTATGTTAGGCCGACAAGCATCAGAACAGGACGGTTTCCGGTGCCACGGTTTGACGTTGGCGAGTCGTGCAACTATGCTCAAGTCCGCAGAGACTTGCCAGTTTGACGATGCGGCAAGGGTAGCACCATCCCGATACACAACCGGGTTCGACAAGGAATTACGGCATGAAAGTGCAGATAATGTCTCCTGCGGCCGACCGGGTGGACTTCAAGGTGCCGCCCGCTCCCAGACTTTCGACCTTTGAGGGGAAGACGATTGGTCTGTACAACAACATGACCGGCGGGGCCGACGTTGCCGTTGACCGCTTCGCCGAGCAGTTGCAGCGCCGGTATCCCGGGGTTAAGTTCCAGCGTTACGGCGGAGACCTGCGCGAAGGCCGTCCAGCGCTCAGCCGGGGCGTCCACATTGACGACGAGGAAGCCGCCCGCATTGCCACCGAGGTTGACGCCATGGTGGGCGCCACGGCGCATTGAGGGGGATGCACGTCGTGGCTTAGCCATGACATGGTTGTCATGGAAAAGGCTGGCATTCCCGCCGTGGGCATAGCCGCGCAGAGCTTTGCCCGGTCGTGGCAGGCGTGTGTGGACGGGTGGGGACAGCCCACCACGGCTTTTGTCACCATTCCCCACGCCACCACCGGGCAGCAGCCCGACTTCATTCGCAACATGGTGGACGGGCAGGTTGACGCCATAGTCCAGGGCCTCACCACTTTCCCTACGTCCCGCGGACCGGTCACCGTTCAGAAGACCGGCGGCGCCACCGAGGTCTTCACCGTGGAGATGGACGCATCCCCGGATGGGCTGGACGCGGTGAACCAGTTCTTGGCCGAGCGGGACTGGAGCGACGGACTTCCGGTCATTCCGCCTACGCCCGAGTTGGTGGAGAGAATGCTGGCAGGCACCAGCAGGAGTCCTCAGGATGTGCTGATGGTGATGGAGCCGGGCTTCGGAGTCGCCACCGTGGAGAAGGTCGCGATCAACGCCGTGATGGCCGGCTGTCGCCCCGAGCAGTTCCCGGTCCTGCTGGCCGCCATTGACTGCCTGGCCCAGCCGGAGATGAATCACCGGGATATGCAGGTGTCGGGCCACACCGAGGCCCCGCTGATCCTGCTCAACGGCCCCATTGCTCAACGCGCCGGCATCAACTGCGGCACGTCGGCCATGGGCCCCGGCGTGGTCAACAGCGCCAACACCTCCATCGGACGGGCGCTGCGACTGTGCCTCATCAACATCGGCTACTGCAAGGCCGGGTCCGGCGACCCCAACTTCATCGGCCTGCCCACCAAGTTCGGCATGTGCATAGCCGAGAACGAAGAGCTCAGCCCGTGGCAGCCCTACCACGTAGATCTGGGGTTCCAAGCCCACGAAAGCGCCGTGACGTTGGTGACCGTTACCGGCCCCGGTGACATCCTGGACTCAGGTTCCAGGAACCACAAGGACACGCTGAACAACATCGCCTCGATGATGGCCTACCCCGGCGCAGGAGGCGGCGACTGGATACGAGGCTGGCAGTCGGCGCAGGTGGGGCATACTAGCCAGCGGGTGTCTTATCCCGGGCCATACCATCCCATTGTGCTCAGTCCTTCCCGGGCGGTCATTCTGGCCGAAGCCGGGTACAGCAAGCGGGATGCCCAAGAATGGCTGCACGAGCATTGCCGGATGCCGCTGCAAAAGGCCATCGGCAGCCGCGGCGCACCCACGGACGAGAACGGCGAATGGCTGCATCACCCGGAGCTGCAATCCCTGGAGAACGACCCGGACGCCAGCATTCCCATGCTGGAAAGCCCGGAGCAGTACCTGCTGTTCGTAACCGGCGGCACCACCCACTACGCCCACTTCTTCTACGGCACCTACGGCATCGCCACCCGTCCAGTGGAAGAGCTTTAACCTGCGACGATTGCTAGGTTGTGTTGACATTTGCGATACAGCCGTCTGCAATCCCAAACCGTCATTCCCGGCAGCCACGGGAATCCAAACCCCGGCGCCCCACGTCTCGACTGTCATTAACACACCCTGCCTGTGCGGGGAGACGCGGGATGCAGGGGACTGTGGGGTAACGGGGGTTTGGATTCCCGCTTTCGCGGGAATGACGGGTAAATGTCAACAAACCCTAATCACCCGGAGTTAACGGAGTCGAGTTGTAGATTCCGTCCAGTTTCCTTTGGTAGGTACGGTCGGGACAACCCGCTCCGATTAGCCGCTCGTAAGCGGAAAGACGTTTTATGCCGTGTTCTTCGTCGTATTCCGGGGCGGCGACTAACTGGCCGGTCATGGTCTCCGGGGTCTGTAGGGCCATATACACGGCCACCTCGGCAATGTCGTCAGGCAGCCTCATGCGCTTGTGTACTTCATCGTCGTAGTCGTCGTTGGGCTTGGTCAGGTTCCAGCCGGGGTCGAGGATGTTTACGGCGATGCCGAAGTTCTTCACCTCATCCGCCAGCGACTCGCTCAGCCGCTCCACCGCCGCCTTGGCAGCCCCGTAGGAGGCCTGTCCGGCCCGGCCCCGGCGGGCCACGTTCTTGGAAGTCAGGTTGATGATGACGCCGCTGCGATGTTCCATCATGTGGGGCAGGACCGCCTTGCAGGTCATGAAAGTGGTGGTCAGGTTCGATTCCATCACTCGCCGCCACTCCTCTTCGGTGATGTCCAAGACCGTAAGCGAGTGGGTCAGGTCGTTGGTGAAGAGGCGGTATCCGCCGGCGTTGTTGACCAGGATGTCTATCTTGCCCAGCTCGCTGATGGTCTCCCGGGTAGCCCGGTTGGCGCCCTGGCTGGTGGTCAGCTCAGCGTTGACCGTGTGGGCGCGACGGCCCAGGGCGCGGATTTCCGAAGCCACGGCGTCCAACTCCGAAGGGGTTCGGGCTACAATGGCGATGTCCGCTCCCTCGCGGGCATAGGCCAGAGCCATGGAGCGGCCCAATCCGCGGGCGCCTCCGGTTACCAGGGCGACTTTGCCTTCCAGTTGCATCTTTGCTTCACCTTTCTGCGATGATAAGGACGGCACTCCAGGCTACGCGGCGCAGTTCAGTGCTAGGTTCCCACACATGGGATTATACCAGTCACTCTCACCTAGACCTCTACGGTTCAGGCGGGGACATGGCAATCTCCACCTTATCAAAACTCCTCATCTTGCGTATCCTTTATATCCATGTGCGAATTGAAAACTCAGGCGAGGTCAACCAAAGATGGAATACCGCAAACTTGGCAACCTGGACGTTTCAGTCATTGGCTTGGGAACTTTACGAACTTTCGATGTCACCGACGACGATGAGATAGCCGTCCGAAGACAAATCGTGAACAACTGCTTGGACAACGATGTAAACCTGGTTGATACGGCTGCCTGGTACGGCAATGCGGAGCAGGTGTTGGGCGAGATTACCGAAGGCCTTCGGGACCAGTTCTACCTCGCCACCAAGGTGCGCATTGAGGGCCAGGAGGCCGGCGAGGCTCAGATTGCCCGCTCCTTTGAGCTGTTGAAGACCGACTACATAGACCTCTTCCAGGTCCACAACATGATCGACTGGCAGACTCATCTCCCCACCCTGGAGCGGCTTAAGGCGGAGGGCAAAATCGGCATGGTGGGCGTGTCCGCCATGGTGCCCGACGCCTATCCCACCATCATGGACCTGATGCGCCAGGGCCGGGTGGACACCGTCCAGATTCCCTACAACGTGATGAACCGGGGGGTTGAGGATGAACTGCTGCCCCTGGCCGAGGAACTGGGCACCGGCATCCTGGTGATGGAGCCGTTGCAGAAGGGCCGCTATGTCCTCGAGCTGAAGCAGCAGCCCGACCTCACGCCGCTGCGTGACTATGGAATCGATACTTGGGCCCAGGCCCTGCTGGCCTGGGTCATTTCCGACCGCCGGGTGAGTTCGGCCATACCCACCACCACCCGCCCGGAGCGCATCAAGGAAAACGCTAGGTCTGCCGAAGCCGTCGGGCTGCCCCAGCAATTCCGGGACTACATCCGTTCCGAGGCGGAGCGATGCCTTTAGCGGCCAACTGGCGGATACAACGGACTATGATTGACGAAGGTGGAATTGACCACGAGGAAGAGCCGCATTCCCGGAAGTCCGACAGACGGTTGCCGTTGAACCCAGTGGATGCCATAGCAGCCACGAAATAGCCTGGATTCGTACATTGAAAGTAGGAATCCGGGATGCGGAGAGTCGCCTATTCGGGCGGCTTTTCTATTGCCAAAGTGCATATCCGACTCGCTGCCTGCCCGCAAGACGTGCCTGGTTTCAGTCCTCGGAACCTCGGCCCGGAAGAATGAATGAGAATCCATGATGTTTGTCACATTAAGACATCAGCGGAGACGCTCATAACGAATAACGATGGCATTTAACACCATAGCAACAGTTACGCAAAATATATGTAACGAATCTGGAACAGCAATGAAACTATTTCGTAATTGACGCGAAACACCCATCGTTTAACTTCAATGGCAAACCTATTTGGGGGCGCAGTCGCATGAAGGAAGTGATTGCTGTAATCCGGCCTGAGAAATGGCAGGAAACCATTGATGCGGCTCAGGCGATGGGCCTGACCGAGTGTTCCCATGTTCGCGTCATGGGCCGGGGCAAGCAGCGCGGCCTGCGCTATATGCGCCCGGTGAACGGCAGCGACGACGGTGTGATGCAGTTCCTTCCTAAACGAATGCTGACCTGGCTGGTTCCCGACGAAATGGCCGGCGGACTGGTTCGCGCGCTCATAGCCGTGAACAAGACGGAAAACTTCGGCGATGGAAAGGTGTTTGTTTGCCCGGTGGAGGATGTCATCCTCTCCCCGGAGGAATTGACGCTCCCGGAACCCGCAACAGTGGAGGTGTAAGGACATGGTCGCCCGTCCCGACGTCAAGTACCCCAAGTTCAAGGACCAGTTCGCGGCCATGGACTTCGAGGCCGAGCCGCTGCCGGTGCTATCCCTCTACCCGATGCCCGAGCCCAAAGCGCTGGAAGACTGGAGCCTGCCGATAACCGAAATCACCGGCAGGACCTCCGTGGCAACATGGGAACACCTGAAGAAGCTGCCCAAGGTGCAGGAGCCGACGCCGCTGGTCTGCCAGATATTCAACTGGTCCGAGACGCCGGTGGTTACGGGGGTACGGCTGCCCCAGCTCATGGAGTCCTTGGGCGTGGACTTGTCAGGGACCCGCTTCCTGTCCTTCTATTCCGCCGACGGTATGTACTTCGAGACTCTGCCCAAGGCGCTGGCCCGCGACCCCAGGGTGCTGCTGGTCTATGAGATTGAGGGCGAGCGGCTGCCCCACGAGCTGGGCGGCCCGGTGCGTCTTTGGGTTCCCTTCCTCCAGGGGTACAAGAGCGTGAAGTGGCTGAACCAGGTGCGCGGCTTCGTGCGAGACCCCCACGGCATCAAGCGGCTGCTCGGCCAGAGCAAGACCTCGGTTCTCGGCGCGCCCGGCCAGGAAAAGGCCCGCGTTGTGGTGGCCAGGATGGGCAGCGGCGACTCATCCGTAGAAGTCTAGGGCCGAAAGTCCCAGCCAGGCGATTTGGATAAAAGACCCGTTGGTGATTTCTGAGCGAGGACAGTCATGACCCCCGGAGTGGACCCTCAAACCCACAAGGCGACGAGTATCCCGCTGTTCAGCTTCGGACGCCCGCATATGCGGGTGTTCCACATGAGCTGGATGGCCTTCTTCCTGGCCTTCTTCGGGTGGTTCGGCATCGCGCCGATGATGGCCATTGTCCGCGATGACCTGCAACTGACCAAGGCCGAAATCGGCAACACCGTCATCGCCTCTGTCGCCGTAACCATCGTGGCCCGGCTGGTGGTGGGCTGGCTGTGCGACCGCATCGGCCCCCGGATTACCTACTCGGGCCTGCTCATCATCGGCTCCATCCCGGTGATGACCATCGGCCTGGCCAACAGCTACGAGTTCTTCCTGCTCTTCCGGCTGGCCATTGGTATCATCGGAGCCTCCTTCGTCATCACTCAGTACCATACCTCGGTGATGTTCGCGCCCAACGTGGTGGGAACGGCCAATGCCACCACTGCCGGCTGGGGCAACATGGGCGGCGGCGTCACGCAGATGGCCATGCCGCTGGTGCTGGGCGTAATCGTCGCCCTCGGCGCAACCGACGTCATCGGCTGGCGCATCGCTATGGTCGTGCCGGGCGTCGCCCTGTTCCTCATGGGCATCGCCTACTTCAAGTTTACTCAGGACTCGCCCTCGGAACGGATAGCAGAAGAACGGGCCAAGGAGCCTCCGGGCGCAAAAACCCGCGCTTTCCTCGAAGCGGCCAAAGACCACCGCGTCTGGGTGCTGTTCCTCATCTACGGCGCCTGCTTCGGCGTCGAGCTGACCATGCACAACATCGCCGCCCTCTACTACCACGACCGTTTCGGTCTTGGCGTCGGGCTGGCCGGGCTGATTGCGGGGTTGTTCGGCCTGATGAACCTTTTTGCCCGCACCCTCGGCGGCATCGTTGGCGACAAGGTGGGCATCCGCTTCGGGCTGCGGGGCCGGACGCTGTTCCTCGGCGGCGTGCTGCTGCTGGAGGGCATCGCCCTGGCTGTCTTCTCGCGGATGGACATTCTGCCCGTCGCCATCGCCGCGATGCTGGTGTTCAGCCTGTTTGTGCAAATGGCCGAGGGCGCGACCTTTTCCGTGGTGCCTTTCATCAACCAGAAGGCGCTGGGAGCGGTGGCCGGCATCGTAGGCGCGGGCGGCAACGCCGGGGCGGTGGCCGCCGGGTTCCTGTTCCGCATGGAGTCCCTGAGCACCGAGATGGCTTTGCTCTACCTGGGCGCCATCGTGACCGTGGCATCCTCGCTGGTGCTGGTGGTGCGCTTCTCGCCGGAGCGCGAGACCGAGGAGCGGCGGGCAATGGAACGGGCGCTGGGCCGCGGGCAACTGGCGGTCTCCCCGGCCTACGCCAAGCGCGTGCCGATGGCCCTGTACAGCGAAGCGTAAATAGGCTAGTCCCCTCTCCCCTTGGGAGAGGTTAGGGTGAGTCCCCTGCCCCAGCGTAAGGGAAGCACAGGAGAACAGCGTGACCACTGCAACGAAAACAGGCAACCCGGTAGAACGCATCAAGGACGAAAAGCCGGGGCTGGACATACTCGACGAAATCCACGAGCTGGCGGCGCAACACGGCGGTTGGGAGACCATCGAACCCGGCGACCGGGAGCGGCTCAAGTGGATCGGCGCCTTCTTCCGCAAGCCCACCCCTGGGCGCTTCATGATGCGCCTGCGCATTACCAACGGGCGCGTGGCCGCATCGCAAATGACTGCTCTTGCCGCGTTGTCCCGCAGTTTGGGCAGCGGCATTATGGACCTCACCACCCGGCAGCAGATTGAGTTGCGCGACATCCAGATAGGGGACGTTCCCGAAATCCTGGACGCCCTGCGCGACATTGACCTGTCCTCCCTCCAGACCGGAATGGACAATATCCGGGGAACCAACACCTGCGCCCTTTCGGGGCTGACACCCAACGAACTCTTCGACGCAGCCCCGCTCAGCGAGGAATTCACCCGGATATTCCTGGGCAACCGGGAATACGCCAACCTGCCCCGCAAGCTCAACGTGGCTTTCACCGGCTGCCTCGAAAACTGCATTCACGCCGAGACCCAGGACATCGCCATGACGCCCGCGATAGGCCCGGGCAGCGTTCCTGCCCTGAGCCAGTCGAAAGGGTTCAACGTCGCTGTTGGTGGCAAGATGGGATCCGGCGGCATGACCGTCGCCCAGCCCCTGGACGTGTTCGTGGAGCCGGAAGACGCGGCGAAACTGGCCGCGACAATCACGCTGCTATTCCGCGACGAAGGTTCGCGGGAGAAGCGCACTCGCGCCCGCCTGGCCTTCCTGCTGGACGACTGGGGTGTCGAAGAGTTCCGCGAGCGTCTGGAGCAACGCTGGGGCGCGGCCCTGCTCCCGGCGGGCCGGGACGCCAGGCACGAGAACCACGCCGACCATCTGGGCGTGAACCCGCAGCGACAGGAAGGGCTGTTCTCTGTCGGCCTGTGCGTGCCTGCCGGCCGCACCTGCGCCGACGACATGACCGAACTGGCCCGGCTGGCCGCTGTCTACGGCTCCGGCGCAATCCGGCTCACCGTTGGGCAGAATGCCATCGTCGCCGATGTGCCCGAGGCCAACCTGCCCGCGCTGCTGGCCGAGCCGTTGCTGTCGCGCCTATCGCCCGACCCGGTTCCCCTGATGCGGGGACTTGTGAGCTGCACCGGCAACGACTACTGCAACCTGGCGCTCATCGAAACCAAGAGCGTCAGCCGCCGGGTTGTCGAGGCCCTGGACGCCTATACCCCCGATGCCGCTCCGTTGCGAATGTACTGGTCAGGGTGCCCGGCGGGCTGCGGCAATCACCACGCCGCCGACATCGGCTTCCAGGGCGGCAAGACGCGCTTCGAAGGCGAGGTGGTGGACGCGGTAACGATATTCGCAGGCGGCAGCACTGGCCCCAACGCCCGCCCGGCTAAGAAGATTGCAGAGCAGGCGCCGGTGTCAACCCTTGGAGCCGTGCTTCCCGGGCTCATCGAAAAGCTGCGGGCAAGTGGATTCGAGGCCAGAGAAGACCTGCTTGAGTCCGGTATTCCGGGCATCGACTTCGAAGCATAGCCGGAACACAGGAGGTGCTATGATGAAAATGGTGCGAGCTATCATACGGCCCGAGAAGGAGGTCGCCGTGGCGGCGGCCCTGGCTAACGACGGATTCCCGGCCATGACCAAGTGGGACGTGCTGGGCCGCGGCAAACAGCAGGGCGTCCAGGTCGGGGACCACTTCTATGACGAGCTGGCCAAGTGTATGTTCATAGTGGTGGTTGAGGACGACCAAGTGGAAAGCGTTTCCAACTGCATCCAGGCCGCGGCCTCCACCGGCTTTCCCGGCGATGGGCGGATATTCGTAACTAACGTGGAGTCCGCATATACCCTGCGAACGGGCGAGTCCGGCCTATAACCCGACCCACTGGTGCGGATTTTCCCGTCGTCCACCAGGATGTTGGCTACGTAGCTGTCCACTGCGGGAAGATGTGCCCGTTTTTGATGAGTACGCTCATTACCCCTTCCATACGGCTGACTGAGCAATCAGCAGCCGATACCCAAGGTCCAGTTCGGTCAGTTCTCGCAGGTAGCCGTAGCGCGCGTCCCACTCCCCGGATGCCAGGTCTTGGCGCAACCTTTGGACGCACCGTTCAGCCACCTCGGGCGGCAGTTGGGCCAGGCTCGAAATCCCTGCCCGCACCGAAGGGTCCAAATACGACTCGGGCCTGCGCCAATAAGCACCGGCGAATCCGTCGATGCAGTCAGCCGGTACCGGCACGGGAACTACGGACTGAACGTCCAAGTGCATCCGCAGGTCTTCGACGCTTGGCGCCCGTATCTCCGAGGGCAGCGACAGGCTCTCCGGGAAGTATTCTACCAGCCAGAACTGCCAGGAAACCCACGGTTCGAAGAGCAGAATGACTTGCCGGGCCGTCACCCGGCGCAGTTCTGACAGCCCGCTGGCCAAATCGCTCCAATGATGAAGAGTAAGGATAGCCAGTGCGGCCTCGAAGGTTTGATCCGCGAAGGGCATCGCTTCGGCCACCGCCCGTATCGCAGGAGCAGTTCCAGGTCTCCTTTGGGCTATCATGGCGAGGGACGGTTCGACCGCGACTACCCGGCGGTCTTCGGGTTCATAGTTGCCCGTGCCAGCGCCCACGTTGACGACGCTTTGAGCATCGCCCAAGGCCGCAATTATCAGCCGTTGGATACGGGGGTCCGGCCGGCGGGCTGCCGAATAGCTGCTGCCGATGCCTTGGTATAGCTGATGGCCGGAATTTGATGCCATGAGATAACCACCTTTGCAACCGGCAGCTAGATGCTGGCAGGGTTTCGCTTTAGGCAGTCTAATCAGTTGACCTCCGTCTTCACGGGGGCAGGCTCCATCTGGGGGTTTGGATTCCCGCTTTCGCGGGAATGACGGGTGGGAAACTGCCAAACCACCTAAATTGGAACGCTATCCTAGTAGTACAACAGGTTTGCATTGATGGATAATTGGTTTACCTGTTGCTGGGAATAGGTTGAAGGTCAAGGTGATGTTGGGAGGACGGGTATGCCAGCCAAGAAGTACCGGGTCAGGCTAAGTGCGGAGGAGCAAGAGGAACTTAAGGGGATGGTGTCCCGGGGACGCGAGGTGGCATACAAGCAGACCCACGCCCGCATCCTGCTGCTGGTCGATGAGGCCCAGGAGGGTGGGGCGATGAGGGACGAGGAGATCGCCCGGTTCCTGAAGGTAGGCAGCGCCACGGTGGAACGGGTGCGCCGCCGCTGTGTGGAGGAGGGGGTCGAGGCCGCCCTGGGCCGCAGGCAGCAGGTGAACCGGCGTCCCAGGAAACTGGACGGCGATGGCGAGGCCCGGTTGGTGGCAATGGCCTGCTCCCAGCCGCCGGAGGGTCGCGTTGGCTGGACGCTGCAACTGCTGGCTGACCGGCTGGTGGAGTGGGAGATAGTGGACTGCATCAGCACCGAGACTGTGCGCCAGACACTGAAAAAAACGAGGTCAAGCCTTGGCTGAAGCAGTGCTGGTGCATTCCGCCCAAGGCCAACGCCGAGTTCGTCTGCGCCATGGAGGACGTGTTGGAGGTCTACCACCGCCAGTATGCCGACAACGAGGTTCTGGTGTGCCTGGACGAGACCAGCAAGCAACAGGTGAAGGAGACCCGCACACCCCTCCCACCGCGTCCCGGGGTTGCCACGGCCTACGACTACGAATACGAGCGCAATGGGGTGAGCAACCTGTTCATGCTGTACGCGCCCCTGGAGGGGTGGCGCAGAGTGGAGGTGTCGGACCAGCGCACCAAGGTGGATTGGGCCCGGGTGGTGCAGCAACTGGTGGACGTGGACTACCCGGACAAGGACCGGATAGTCTTGGTGATGGACAATCTGAACACCCACCATCCATCATCGCTGTACGAGGCATTCGAGCCCGGGGAGGCGAGACGCATTGCGGAACGGCTGGAAATACACTACACGCCCAAGCACGGCAGTTGGCTGAATATGGCCGAGATAGAGCTCGCGGTGCTGGCGAGGCAGTGTCTGGACCGCCGGATTCCCTGTCAGGAGATACTGAGAGAGGAGACCTGGGCTTGGGGGAGCCAGCGCAACCGCGAAGGAATCCGGGCGAACTGGCGCTTCACCACCCAGGACGCCCGCATAAAGCTCAAGTCCCTGTATCCATCAATACAACACTGATCACCTACTAGATGCTGGAACAGCAAGAGCCGGTGACGAAGTCCTATGGCCGGAACTTGGGCATCACTTCCTTGGCGAAGAGCTCCATTGAGCGCATTACCCTGGAGTGCTCCATGCTGCCGAAGGACATACTGGCGCCGAAGTAGCCGATGCCGTGTTCATCCCTTAGCTTGGCGATTCGCTGCACGCATTGCTCCGGCGTGCCGAAGTATGCGGTAGTCTCCAGCTCCGACTCATAGCTGGCCGGTTCGACGGTTCGGATTCGGCGCCAGTGAGCCAGGTCCACGTTGATTTCATCGCCATGGGTCAGGGTGCGCCGGTAACCGGCCAGGTCCCGGACCCAGGTGAGGGACTGCCGGGGGTACTCCCGGGCTGTCTGTTCGTCTTCCTCCAGGTACACGAAGCGGAAGTAGGGCATTTCCTCTACAGGCAGTTCCTTTCCGGCGGCGGCGCAGCGTTCCGCGTAGAGGGAAAACAGCCCTAAGTTATCGGCCTCCGGGGTGGAAAAGCTGGTCAGGATGGGCAGGTCTCGGTCTACGGCAACATCCACGCTGGCGGGGGTGCGGGATACGGCCATGTACACCGGCGGATGGGGCTGCTGCACCGGCCGGGGAGCTATTGTGAGTCCATTCACCTGGTAAAACTCCCCCTGATATGCGAAATCGTCCTGAGTCCATAGCCCTAGGATAATGTCCAGGGCCTCCTGGGTTCGCGCGTCCCGGGTGTCAAAGTCGATGTTGAAATTGCCGTACTCGTAGTCCGCTGAACCGCGTCCAACCCCGAAGTCCAGCCTGCCGTTGCTCAGCACGTCCAGCATGGCGCTCTCTTCGGCCAGAGAGATGGGATCGCGAAGAGGCAGGACGCTGACGCCAGCCCCAATGCGAATTTTCCTGGTGCGGGCAGCGATGTGGCTGAGCAGCGGCATCAGGGAAGGACAGATGCCGTACCGGCTGGAGTGATGCTCCGCAATCCATAGGGAATCAAAGCCCAGCTCCTCGGCGTATTCGGCCTGCTCCAGCATTTCACCGAATATCCGGCTCTGGGCGCTGGTCTCCGGCTCTGTCCAGGAACCCAGCAAAAACAGGGCAAACTTCATGATGGGCGTTGGCCTCCTTCAAACGGTTCTCGACGCAAATGTCTGAACTGTGATTCATGTGATTAGTGGATTATTATGATTTCTCAATCATGGTAATCCAAGAATCAGAGAAATCACAGTTCAGACGAAGAATCGAAAGACATTGCAAGTTGCCACCGGCCTGCGTAACAGCCCGCAGCCAAGCTGTTCATTCAAAATCAAGAACGAAAAATCGAGGGTGAAGTGAATATGGTTCCCTGGACCTCCTTGGGCGAGATGATCGCCAATTTTGAAGTAATCCTGTTCGATTCCGACGGCGTGCTCACGCGCTGGCCTTCTGCCGTTCCCATGGCCCCTGAAGCAATTGCGCGGCTCAATTCACTGGAAAAACCTTATTTCGTACTGACGAATGACGCTTCCGCGCTTCCTGAAACACGCTCGGCACGGTACGCAGAATTGGGGTTGGCTATCGACCCAAGCAAAATCATTACCTCCGGGTTCTTGCTGAAGGACTACTTCCTGAATCTGAACTTGGCCGGGTCAAGATGTGTCGTGCTGGGAACTGAGGATAGCGCCAGTTACGTGCGGGAGGCCGGTGGAGAGGTCGTATCGTTCGAGAAGGACTTTGACGTACTTGTGATTGGAGACCAGGAGGGATTCCCATTCCTGGAAGCAACCGGAAAAGTCCTGAGCAACCTGTTCCTTAAAATCGACCGCGGAGAGACGCCTTTCCTGGTGTTGCCCAACCCGGACCTAATCTACCCTGAAGGAGATGGCTACAACTTCGCCAGCGGCGCAGTAGCGCAGATGTTTGAGTCGGCCATTGCCCTCCGCTATCGGGACCGCTTGGACCTGAAGTTCACACGACTGGGCAAGCCGCATCCGGCAATGTTCGAGGAGGTCATTCGTCGTTGTGGAACCCGCCGTATGGTAATGATCGGAGATACCCCGGACACCGACATCAGAGGGGCGAACCAAGCAGGAATAACATCCGTTCTGGCGGAGACGGGGGTGGCTGCTGCCGACCCCTCGGAGTTGCCGGAGCCGGACAGACCGACATACCGGATAAAGTCACTGGCGCCCTGAAGGCCCGGGAGTTCTTCCTGGGATGATTCCCCTCTTCAGTTGGTTTCATCATCTCACAAAATCGCATTGCGGCTTGATTCAATCGCAACAGCCCCTACTTTTCCGCCAGGATGTCGTAGGCCAGCGCCAGCATGATGCGCGAGCCGCTCAGCAGGCTCTGGATGCCCACCGATTCGTCGGTGCCGTGAATGTTGGCCAGCATCGGGTCGTCGTCGGGGTGGGAGCCCACCATGCCGTAGGTGGTGGTTCCCAGGTTGCGGGTGAAGCGGGAGTCGGTGAACCCGGTGCTCAGGGAGGGAACCCACTGGATGTCGTCACGCCCGAAGGCCCTGGCGGTGCTGACTCGGATTCTATCGGCGAACTCCGTCTCGAAGGGAGAGGCGTTGGGAATGGACATATAATCAATGTCGATCTCCACGCCCGGAATCCCGTCGAGTATCTTTTCCAGCTCCTGCCGGACGTAGGCTTCATCCTGGTGGGGCAGGGTGCGAACATCGCAGGTCAGGCGCACCGACTCTGGCACGCTGTTGGACTTGATGCCTCCCTGGATCATGGTGGGCGTGATGGTCATGCGCGACAGCGCCCGCATGATTGAGGCGAACCGGGGGTTCGAGTCTTCGGTATCGGCGATAATCTGGTCGATGTTTGACGACAAGGGCCGGTCTTCGATGGCGAAAACGGAAAGGTGCTGAAACAGGCTGGTGGAAGTGTCCCGCTCCGGCTCGTAGGCTTCGATGCGCTTCACTACTTCCGAGAGGCCGAACAGGGCGTTGGCGCCCTGCCACGGGGTTGACGCATGGGCGCTGGAGCCGCGGACGTCAATCTCCAACTGCAAGCGGCCTTTCTCGCCCACTCCTAGCAGATAGGTGAGGTTCCCGGCCGCCTCAATGGGGTAGCCGCCGCCCTCGTTCACCGCCAGGGGCGCCGCCAGCTTTTCCGGGTGATTATCGGCCATCCAGCCGAACCCGTAGCGGCCGCCATGCTCTTCGTCGGCGCAGGAGGCCAGGATCAGGCTGTCCCTGAGCTGGACGCCGTTGCGCTTCAGGATTCGCATGGCGATTAGCTGGCAGGTGAGCAGGGCCTTGCAGTCCGTTGCGCCGCGGCCAAAGACCCTGCCATCGGCCAGCGTGGCGCTGAAAGGGGGGAACCGCCACTTCTCTTCCTCTTCCACCGGCACCACGTCGAGGTGGGACATGAACATCAGCCCGGCGTTGCCCGAGCTGCCTTCCAGCCGGGCAATCAGGTTGCCCCGGCCGGGAGCGGACTCGATAATCTCGCAGTCCATGCCGTCTTCGGCCAGCCACTCCTCGATGTACCGGCACAGCTCCGTCTCGTTGCCGGTGGGCATGAAGCCGGTGTTGACCGTGGGGATGCGGACCATGTCCTGCTCCAGCGCCACAATCTCGTCGCGCATCTCGTCAACTTGGTCCAGCAGGTCGTTCAAATCAGGCATCTGTTGTCCTCCCGAAGATTGTCGGTGTTTGACCCGGTTGCGTCTGTTATTGTTTGACGCCTATGGTAACATCCCGGCGCGACAGTAACCCAATGCTCCTGAGCGAAGGGAATTAGCCGGAGGAAAAGATGATAGTAGTAACCGGAGCGGCGGGAAGGCTGGGGCGCAGGGTAGTGCAGTTGCTGGCGGCCCGGAACAGGGAAGTCCTGGCAACAGACCAGGTGGACGCCGGTGACCTCCCGGCAGAGTTTGTGCGTTGCGACCTTGGGGACGCCAGGGCGGTGGGGGATGTTCTCAAGGGCGCGGAAGCCGTGGTTCACATGGGGGCTATTCCCGGGCCGTTGCGGGCAGAGCCGAGGGTCATCTTCGAGAATAACGTGACCGCGGACTTCAACGTGATGATGTCGGTGGCGGAACTGGGACTGCGGCGGGTGGTGTTCTCGTCCAGCGCCTTCGGCATGGGGTGGGCCCACGACGGCAACGCTTTCGTGCCCCTGTACCTGCCGTTGGACGAGGAGCATCCGATGATGCCTTTCGAGCCTTACGGCCTGACCAAGCAGGTTGGCGAGGACATCGGCAGGATGATCGCCCGCAATTCGGACACCACGGTAGTCAGCCTGCGGTTCACCAACGTGGCGCTGCCGGAAGTCCAGGCGGAGTTCCCCTGGCCGGCCCCCACCCCGGAGAATCCCCTGACGCTGGTGATGTGGGCCTACGCCGACGCGCGGGACGTGGCTGAGGCCCACGTACTGGCGCTGGATGCTGAGATAGAAGAGTATGAAGCGTTTATGCTCGCCCAGCCGTCCAGCCGTTTCGAAGAGCCTACGATTGATATTATCAGGAACAACTTCGGCGACCGGGTGGAGATACGGGAAGGGTTGAGCGGCGTCGCCAGCATAATCAGCACGCAAAAGGCGCAGAGAATGCTGGGCTGGAAACCCCGCCACGACTGGAGGTAACGGGGAGGGTGTTGCAATACTCCTGTCATTCCTGCGAAGTCTGGAATCCAGAGGAAGTAAACAGCAACAGAACAGCTTTGCATTCCAGCGATTTCACCCTCACCCCAACCCTCTCCCTCAAGGGAGAGGGAGTTTTGCAATTGTCTCATTGGGCTGCCCCGGCGGACGCATGGCGGCTCACGTGATATATTTCGCTATGCCACTATGCCAGCCGGCGTAGACTCAAGGAGGTCGGGAGATGGCCGACAAGGAACAGGACTGGGAGTACGGCCTGCGCACCGAAGGACACGGGGCCGAAGGTGAAACGGGCGGCCCGGTTGTGATCGGCGAGAACGGCTTTCACTACCGGGTATCGGGCGAGAACTGGGGCCAGCTTCCCGAAGACGTAGTCTACCAGGAAGGGACGGCCGTCGCGGTGGACTCCAAGGACCAGGTCTACGTCTTCAACCGGGGCACCATACCCATGCTGGTGTTCGACACCGACGGCAACCTGCTGCGCACCTGGGGCGATGGGGTGTTCGCCAACCCTCACGGTGTAACCATCGCGCCGGACGGCAGCGTATTCTGCGTGGACAACGGCGACAGCACCGTCCGGCAGTTCACCCCCGACGGCAAGCTGCTGATGACCCTGGGCACGCCCCACAAGCCCAGTCCGAAGATGAGCGGCGAACCCTTCAGCGTTCCTGCCCACGTGGCCTTCGACCGGCGCACCGGGGAGTTCTACGTGGCCGACGGCTATTCCAACGCCAGGGTGCACAAGTATTCGCCCGACGGCAAGCTGCTGTTCTCGTGGGGCGAATCAGGCACCGGGGACGGCCAGTTCAACATCGTCCACAACGTCGAGGTGGACAAGGGCGGCTGGGTATACATAGCTGACCGCGAGAATCATCGCATCCAGGTCTTCAGTTCCGAGGGGAGATACGAGACCCAGTGGGGCAACCTCTCTCGCGCAGCCGCCATCTGCATAGACGACCGGTCGGGCGAGGAGCTGATATACATCGGCGAGTACTTCTGCGGCATCGCCACCAACGACATCGGCACTGACCTCGGCCCCCGCGTGACGGTGATGAACACCAAGGGCAAGGTGCTGGCCCGGGTGGGGCGCGAGAGCTACGGCGACCAGTCGGGCCGGTTCTACTCCCCCCACGGGATAGCCGTGGACTCCAGGGGAGACCTGTACGTGGCTGAGGTGTCCTGGACCGACTACGGCCGGCACATGGCCCCGCCCCGCGAGCTTCGCTCGATGCAGAAGCTGGTACGGGTTCTGGACTAGCTGGGCTGACTATGCGCGAGCTGGGCCCGGCGGGGTTCCTATTTAGGTGGTGCAATCAACAGGCGACCGGGGTTTGGATTCCCGCCTTCGCGGGAATGACGGGTGGGGAAGCGGGAATGACGGATTGTAGGCTGACAAACCACCTAATTTGGAACGTTATGCCTCGCAGTGGAAGGAGACGCAATTGATGGCCGTTCCCGAAAAACCCCGAAACGTAGCCGTCATCGGCGCGGGTATTATGGGCGCGGCCATCGCTTGGCGTCTGGCGCGGCGCGGTGTCAGCGTCGTCCTCATCGACAAGGGCCAGCCCGGACACGGCGCGTCCAGCCACAGCTTTGCTTGGATCAACGCCGGGGCGAAAGAACCCATCGGCTATCACAACCTGAACCGCCGCTCCCTGGAGATGTGGCCTCGTTTTGCCGTCGGCATCGGCGATGGCGGAGACCCGGACAGTGTCGGCCTCCGATGGGGCGGCAAGGTTTCCTGGGAATCCGACCCGGTGGCCGCCGAGGCGCTGGTGGCCCGGGTGCGGCAACTCCAATCCTGGGGCTACCCGACCCGCCTGATTGACGAGGACGAGCTGAAGCGGCTGGAGCCGGCGCTGGACGTCGGCCCGGTGGCTGCCGCCGAGTACAGTCCCAACGAAGGCCAGGTGGAGCCGCAGCTGGTGGTTGATGCCTGTCTTCACCGCCTCCGGGAAATGGGCCGTGAGATTTATGTCGAAACTGAGGTTCTTGGATTCGAGCAGGGTAATGATGGCCGTATCCACACCTTGTTAACCACCGCGGGTTCCCTGGAAGTGGACGCAGTGGTCATCGCTGCTGGCACCGAGACCACCCGGCTGGCGGCCCTGGCTGGCGTCAACGCGCCCCAGGCGGAAAGTCCCGGCGTGGTGATGCGGACAAACCCGCTGCCGCCCTTGCTCCACAACGTGCCGGTGGTGTACGCGCCACCTTTGGGCGATGGCCGCCGGGAGATTCATCTTCGGCAGTGCGCCGACGGCCGCCTGATGATTGGCGAAGGCGACCAGGAGAGCCTGGCCGAAGACGACAGCCAAGCCCACGCCGACGACCTGCTGACCCGCGCCCGCCGCTACCTGCCGGGGCTGGACGGCGCCCATGCCGTTCCGGTGCCGGTGGGTTGGCGTCCCATGCCATTGGACGGCTACCCGGTGATGGGGTTTGCGTCTGAAGCGCCCAACCTGTACGTGGCCTTCACTCACAGCGGCGTTACCCTGGCTCCGGCCCTGAGCCAGTTGGCCGCCCAGGAAATCTGCGACGAGACGCCGGCAGATGCGGTGCTGGGGCCTTATCGGCCGCAACGGTTTGCCGGTCTGACGAGCGAGGAAGTGGCGGCGGCTACCCACCCTCGCGCTGCCAGAACTCGATAATCATAAGCTAGGCTTGGCAGCACATAACCCGGCAGACGCGGACGCCGAATAAGCAACTGCGGCAAAAGCAGACTCTGGGTGCAGAGTCTTCGTGTTCTTCGTGCTCGTCCCCGTGGCAATGACCAGAAAGGTTCTCCCTGCCCTCCTTGATGAAAAAGGGAACGAGGACAAGGGCCGATACAGGATCAGCCCACCACCAGGAGAACAGGCTGTTCAGCCCCAGCCCCACCAGTATGGTCAGGTCTTGGAGGTCGCAGAACAGGCTCTCCATGGCCTCTGCTCGCAGCGCCCTTGACTGCATCCGGGTGGCGATGCGCATCTTGCCCACGTAGAGGACGGCCATCACGACGGCGCTTGCCACCACTATCGCAACGCCTACAAGGCTCGGCTCAGGCTCGGGCAGCCATCCCAGCAGGCTGGCCCCGGAATGGAGGAGGATGTATATCGCCAAGAGGAAGAAGGTGAGTCCCACCAGCCTTTGCGCTCTTCTCTCCGCGGCCTCCGCTTCCTCTTCATCCCGGTCCGCCCTCAACCGCCACACCAGGACCCCGCCGGCCAGCAACTCGACGATGCTGTCCAGCCCGAAAGCCAGGATGGCCACGCTTCCGGCCTGCACGCCCGCCCAGAAAGCGACCACTGCCTCCACCAGGTTCCACAGCAGACCGGCCAGCACTAGCAGCAGGGCCGTTCTGCGAAGGGTGTCAGATTCAAGCGCCATGGGCGATTACCCCTTCCCTCACTGCAACCTAGTTTGCTATTGGATGAAAGTTCCTCTGTGAACGGGTAGTGTATCAGTTTTGGCTGCTCTTTCAAGCTGATTGTCAATCATACTGATACACTGTCTACAAACATATCCCATTTGCGGTTAGAATGGCCAGTGACTTGAACTCTGCAAGAGGGAGGCCCGACCGTGGCCGAAGCAGAAACCAGAGTTGATTACAGCCCAATCATCGAGCGTCCCGCTATCAAGTGGCCCGGCGGCGCTCGGGTGGCGCTGTGGATTGCCCCGAACATCGAGCACTACGAGTACCTGCCGGACTTCGACGGCGTGCGAACCGCATGGCCCCGGGTGCCTATCCCCGACGTGCAGCAGTACTCCTACCGCGACTACGGCAACCGCGTCGGCTTCTGGCGCATGACCGAGGTGCTGGACAAGCACAACATCAGGTGCTGCGTGTCG
The DNA here is from genome assembly GCA_965204865.1 of Dehalococcoidia bacterium. Lineage (GTDB taxonomy): Bacteria > Chloroflexota > Dehalococcoidia > Lucifugimonadales > UBA3495 > VXOI01. The sequence goes on from OZ242027.1 coordinate 923,870, forward strand.
CTGAACCTGGCGGTGCTGGAACATTACCCGGAAATCGCCGAGGCCATGATCGAACGGGACTACGACTTCATGAGCCACGGCATCTACAACACCCGCTACCTGAACACCCTGTCCGAGGAAGAGGAGCGGGAGTTTTACCGCGACAACATCGAGACGCTGCGCCGCCACACCGGGAAGCCGCTGAAGGGGATGCTGGGCCCGGCCGTCTCCGGCACCGACCGAACTCCTGACCTGATGGCCGAGGCCGGGCTTATCTATCACACCGACTGGGTGCACGACGACCAGCCGGTGCCTATCCGGGTGAAGTCGGGCAAGCTGGTGTCAGTGCCTTACAGCTTCGAGCTGAACGACGTTCCGGTGTTCCGCAGCAACTTCGAGGGCGAGTATTTCGCCCGCATCTGCAAGGCCCAGTTCGACCAGCTCTACGCCGAGGGCGCGGAAAGCGGCCGCGTGATGTGCATCGCCCTGCACCCGTTCCTCATCGGCCAGCCCCACCGGGCCAAGTACCTGGACGAGATTCTGGGCTACATAATGTCCCACGATGGCGTCTGGCAAACCACCGCCGACGAAATCGCCGAGCACTACATCGCCAACCACTATGATGAGGTCGTCGCCCACTCGGCCCAATACCGCAGCCAATAGGGGGACTATATGCCGGCAGAACGCCGTCCCGGAATGGACCACGAACACTACGAATGGTCGCCTATCAACCGGCGGGGCGCGCTCCGCTGGCCCAACGGCGCCCGCATCGCGCTCTGCGTGGTGGTCACCCTGGAAAAGATGGAGTGGGAAGCCCCGCCGGGCAGCTTCACCGTCTCGCTCCCCGGGGGGATAGCCGACCGGCCCTTCCCAGACTACGCGCGGGTGTCTCACCGCGAGTACGGCCACCGCGTGGGCATCTTCCGGGTGCTGGACGTGCTGGAGAAGCACGGCATCCGGCCCACTGTGGCCATGGACGCGATGACGGCGGAGGCCAATCCCTACCTGGTCGAACACTGCCGGCAGCGCGGCGCGGAGATTATCGGCCACGGAATTTCGGTCAGCCGGATGATAACCGGCCGCATGACGGCAGAGGCCGAAGAGGAGTACGTGCATTCCAGCGTTGAGGCGCTGCGCGAGGCGACCGGCGACCCGCCGCAGGGTTGGCTGGGGCCGGAGTACGGCGAATCGGAACGCACCCCGGGCATATTGGCCGCCGCGGGAGTCAGCTACGTCTGTGACTGGGTCAACGACGAGCAGCCCTATCGTATGACGACCGAACAGGGGGAGCTGTGCGCCCTGCCCCTGATGCTGGAGCTGGATGACATCAACGCGCTCTGGGACCGTAAAGTTCCCATCGACCGCTACGCCCGCCTGCTGGAAGAGAGCTTCGATGGCCTGTACGAGGGATCCCGGGAATCGGGCCTGCTGATGGCCTTCAACCTGCACCCCTGGCTCATCGGCCAGCCCTTCCGTATCGGCTATCTGGACCAGGCCCTGGGACACATGGTGCGGCGCCAGGGAGTATGGGCGGCCACAGGCTCCGAGATAGCCGAGTGGTTCAAGGCCAACCCTCCGGGATAGGAGCGGTTGGCCTCTCTCGGTTATAGCTATTCGAGACCGAACACCTGGACGGCGTTTTCACCCACCAGCTTGGATTGGTCTTCTTCGGAGAAGGTTTGCAGTTGCTGGTACAGCGTCGATTGTGCATCCAGCCCTATGGACCGTATGTGAGGGAAATCGGAGCCCCATAGAACCCGGTCCGCTCCCACGTGAGGTATGGCGAATTCGGCTGCGGTGTCGTCTATGAAGCCGTGGTACACACGGGTCTTCATGTATTCGCTGGCCTTCATGTTGAGCTTGGGCAGGTTCAGCCGGGGGGCAACGTCTTCAATCTGGTCCAGCCTGGCCATGAAGCCGGGTATCCAGGAAACCTCAAATTCGCTGCACAGCACTTTCAGGTTGGGGAAGCGGTCCAGGATACCGCCATAGATGAAGTCGTTGGCCAGGACGGTCTGCGCTTCGATGAACAGGTCAATCCACAGCCCTGGATTGGCCGAAGTTTCTTCCGGGGTCTGCCCCATCCGGGCAAGGAAGAGAGCGTCCACAACCCTGCCGGTCAGGATATGCAGGGTTATGGGGACTCCTGCTTCCTCGGCCTGGGCCCAGAATTTATCGTAGACGGGATCCCGGTAAGGCGGGCAGCCCTCGGGCGCCTGGCAGTTAATCATGGGCCCCTTAAGGCCCCGGTTCAGGGTTCTGGTCAACTCCCCGACAGCCCAATCAACGTCGTGCATGGGGATGACGCTGATGCCGACGAGCCGTTGGGGGTCGTAGGATGCGAACTCGGCCATCCAGTCGTTGAAGACCTCCGAGCAGGCTTGCAGTACCGGCACGTCGGGGTTGCGCATCACTCCCAGCATGGTGGTGGGGTTCATAACCTCTGCGTCTATGCCCGCTTCCAGTTGCCACCTGACCCGCACTTCGGGGTCATAGCCCACGGCGCCCATTCCCCTTTCCTCGGCCTCAAAGGCGGCGGCCTCTGTCTCGCTGGATAGCGGAATGCGGACGCGCTGCACCGGCGCGCCGAGATACCCAGAGTAGAAGAAACTGCCCTTCTCGCCCTTATATTCGTCCAGCAGGCGCGGGGTGCGGTCGCCGAATTTGGGACCCAGAGCATTCCACCACAAATCGGGTGGTTCCATGACATGAGAATCAGCCGAAATCAATTTTGGATAATGCACACTCATCATTTTCTCGCCCTCCATAATCCAGAGGAGAAAAGGATAACAGGTATTGCGCCAAGGAGACTTTCTAGCGCCGATTCCAGCAATGGCGGAGAGAAGAGGGGTGCAGTGCCGGACAAGCCGGACATGGATGTTGGAAGGAGTTGGTGGAGACGGGGGAGAGTCGAACTCCCCGTCCAGAAGAGCCTATAAACCGGATGTGCTACAAGCTTGTCCGGCGGTTTGTTCTTGGACTCTTCAGATACCGCCGACACGATCTGGAGAGGCCCAGCCGGTGTGTCTTAGGCCGCCCTTACCGGCATCGGATTGGCCGCATCCCGGACTTATGGCGCCTGGCATCCCCTCACCCGGGAATAGCTGGGAGCAGACGTAGCGGCGCTTAGGCCGCTAGAGCGAATTCACGTTCGCCAGTTACTTTTGCGCCACCGGATTAACGAGGTTGATGGCTTCCTCGGCTTGCAATCCGTTACAGAACACCCCTGTCGAACCCGCGCGTCCCCTTTCTGTACCGACGTGGCGACCCGGATGGGATTCGAACCCACGATCTCTGGCGTGACAGGCCAGTATGTTAACCGCTACACCACCGGGCCATGAACAACCGGGCTGCTGACCCGGCTATTTCAGTGTATGCCGTCCGAATTTCGCTGTCAAGCTCGCCGGCGGCGAATAGGGTCTTGCAAAACCTGACTCAAATGTTCCAACTTTCTTGAATCACCGGAATTAGCACAAATGGTTTACGAATGACGCAATCCGTCAAAGGGCAAATAATCACCCCCTGACCTGCGCCCAACACGCCACCTCTCACGACTGCTTGCAAAACTCCAGCACCGCTTCACCCCTTTGCCCTCTTTTGGACGTCTCACAGCAACGAATAGCGTCTGTTTAACGACTAATTACTACTGCTATTTTACTATATTGAGCTACTTATAGTCATAATCCACTATAAACTGGCACTCTTTCGGCTCGAATTCGTATTGATTCACTCCTCTCAGAGCGGTACGATTATGTCAATAAATGCACTGACGTAACACTAACGCCGCTGGCGGCATGCTGTATAATGAAAGTTTGCCCATAAAGGAGGTGTACCCGGCAACCTAAATGCTTGGAGGCCGCCCACGCCCGACAAAGCTGACGGCCCCCCACCCAAAGGGAGGTGAGTATGTCCTCACCTTGGGAGCAGTATAACGCTCCTAATCCGACAACGCAAATCGTAAAACCGCCGAAATACGTAGCAAAGTCGTTCTTTGACGAGACAGTTCCGTTCCATATAAAGCCGCAGGACAACAGCGGAGCGCCACGGCAATTGCACCGCCCCATTGTCAGGGCCTGGCCTTCGTCCAACCGTAAGTACAAGGGATGGCAGTCCACTAGCACTTTTGTTCATAAAGTAACGTCCCGCCAAAGACCCGGCAGGACCCGCCAAAAGCCCATTGACCAGATTAAAGTATCGATTATTGTTGCAGTCCTGCGCAATATGGACGTAGAATCTCTGGTCAGAGCCATCAAGCCTTACTACACCACTGGACGCAGGGGATATGACCTCGATGTCCTGTTCATCGTGCATATTTGCCGCTACCTATTGGACGTGGAGAGAATGTCGGAATGGCTTATCGAGCTGGTGGATAACCCTGTGCTGGCAGAAATATGCGGCGTACGCGGTAATGTCCCATCCGAAGCGACTATGTCCAGATTCAACAAAAAGCTGTCGAATATACAGGCTGAATACGATGCGTTTGTTAACCGTCTGGTTGAAGCCATTGCCAACCGGATCAATGAATTACACAACATAGACCCTGAGAGGTATCCGCCCGTTGCCGCACAGGTCGCCATTGACGCAACGGCCATCAACGCATGGAGCAACGTAGGCAATTCACCCAAGGAACGGGCCAGACAAGACAAAGACTCTGCCTGGGGCATGAGACACCTAGCCAGCAATCCGGGTGGAGGTATGGTGTCATTCTTTGGTTACAAGAACCATGCCATTGTTGACGCCAATTACGAGTTCCCCATCGCATGGGAGACTACCCCGGGCAACCGTAGCGACATAAAAATGCTCCGCCCGCTGTATGAGAGCGCCAAGGCTTCTTTCCAGTGGTTCTCCCCGCAATACCTCTCTGGCGACAAGGGCTACGATAGCAAGGCGATGCACCGCTTCCTACGTAAGCAGGGAACAGAGCCCCTAATCGCTGTCAAGAAACCCACGGCCAAAGATGGCCTCTACGACGGGCTTTTCAACGAAGACGGCGACCCCACCTGCATGGGGGCGGTAGCAATGGAGTTCGTCGAAACCGACCCAGTTACCAAGCGGCATCTGTACCGTTGCAGGGAGGAGGGTTGCCGTCTCAAGACCGAGGGGCTGGCGTGGCAGATGCATTGCAACGATAAATATTGGTTTGACCCTGATGACAACCCGCGGGTGATGGGCAACATCCGGCGTAATTCGAAGCAATGGAAGCGACTGTACCGCAAGCGGTGGTCGGTGGAGCGGGTGTTTGCTTCTCTCAAGGAGAGCCGGTTGCTGGAGAACCATCGCTATCGCGGGATAGCAAAGGTGAGGAATCACGTAACGTCGGCGGTGGTAGCGTTCTTGGCGACGATGCTGGCGCATCTCCGTCAGGATGACGTGGACCACATGGCGTTTATGAATGTAAGGCGGGCATAGGGATTCGAGTTGTGGTACACTCTGCAACGCCATAGCCAGCTTCGGTAGCATTGCGACAGTCACCGCAGACAAATGGTCATACAGGTTGGGCATTCTGCCCCCTGTGGCGTCCATTTGCGGTGAGGCTGGCTATGGCGGTTAGCCTAACCTTCGTTGCAGGGGGTTCCCGCCATGACTACCTCCCAAGACCCTTCATTCCATGCAGATGAGTCCGATTCGGACCCTACTCCTCTGGTCAGCCCATGGTTGTACTTGGACCCTGCCGCTTATGTGTTGGACGCACTAGCAGCTGGAATGTCTCGCGAAGAATTATTGTGGGCACTGCGGGCGTTTTATCTTATGGACCGTGGCTTCCCTCCGGGAGGCGACTACGAGGGGTTTGCGGGGGCCGTAGTTGATGGGATGATTCGACCAGGATATCCTGGTCTTTTATTCAGACCGTATGACGAACGGCCTACTGGCATTTTCTCTCGCATAATGGAGGCCATTGGAAGGAAAATGGGGCTATTACCGGACGTAATCGGGAGATACGACGCCAACGGTTATCGCAAGTGGAAATGAGTAAACAGGACAGTTGATTTAACGTCCCACTAAGGCTACCAAACTCTCAAGAAAATGCCCGGCAACACTGCCGGGCCTACGTTTGAACCGGGGCCAAGGAATCGGCGGCCTTTGTATGGGACGGGGACGGGGTTTCCGCTTTTGCATAGCCATCGTCAACCTCTGATGGCCGAAGCAAGAGGGCAAACAGGGACTTGGCTCTTTTACAATCGAGCGTTAGTCTTAATTTACCTCCTGCGTTCGGGGGAACCCCGACCGGCTTACGTGTGCCCTCACTTAGCCGGTCATATCTTTTGAGTTTCCCATGCTCACGCTATCATATCGCCGGGGATATACGCAAGACGAGGCCGTGGCGGCTGCCACGGCCTCTGTGATTCCTATGGCTATAAGAAGTTGGAGACTATCGTACCCACTCCCACAAGCCCAGTTACTATCAAAATTCCTACCGAAAACCAGTTTTCTTTGAGCCAATACAACCAAGGATGTGCCAGGGATTGCCGCACTTTCGGGGCGTGAACAGTTAGCCTCCAGCCATTTTCGACTCTGTACAACGCTCCTAAATCTTCCAGATACCTGAGAGTATCCATCCCCCATTTCCGCAAGTTACCTTGACTACTCGATATACCGATAAAACTTTCCTGCTTGAGGTGTTCGTCTATGCAGTCTATCATCTTGCGCCTTGTAGCTTTGTTCATTCAAACTCCCAAATTTATTGGTGCGTGGGCTATATCTGGACAATGGGAACTGCTTGCAAAACGAATTTCGTCGAAAATACCCCTGATTTGCAAGTTGCGGACTAGTTCGGTAAAGCATCTATCACATCGGCGGAGTTTTGCAAGAGGCTAGCGGCGAACAGAAGCGCTTTGCGGGCCCATCCGGCCCTTCTCGACAGGCTGTGCTCCGGGTTACAATCTTGGTATGGCAAATATACGCAGCTTGGACAAAACCGACATATTCCGCTTCGCCCTTCTTCTCACTGGCCGCATCCTTCTGGGGTTGGGCTTCAGCTTGGTCTTGAGCATGGTCTGCTTGGCCGTAGCTTGGGGACTTTACATTTTTTCCGGTTCGTCCACCAGGATGACCTGGCTGGTGATGCTCATGGCCGGAGCCAGCATCGGCGCCGGAGTGGGCGCGTATCTTGGATGGATGAAGCTGGACCGGCACCACTGGCCCTCGATCATAGCCACCGTTCTCATAGCCGTCGCCGGGGGACTTCTTGGAGCCTTGGGCGGGTACGAATATGGAGTCAACCGGGAGATCGAGTGTTGCGCGGAGCCGCGCACCGGCCCCTTTACCTTCGCGGCCTTGGGGGCCGCTGCGGCTGCCAACATCGCCATATACCTGACGGGAGCGGGCGGCCTTGCCTTTCGCAAGCTTCGTACCGGCAAGGGACGTTCCGCCGCACGCTAGGCCATCCTCGGGAAAACCATAATGAAAGGGCGGGGCTCGAACCCGCCCTTTCATTATGGTCCTGTTGGGCCGTGGAATTTCAGCGTGACACAGCCCCCTAGTTAATCTTCACCACCGTGCCGTCGGCTTCAATCCGCAGGCCGACTATGGGGCCGACCTTGTTGTTGAAGCTGTCCGCGATAATCGTGTGACCGGTGTCTCCAACCCGGTTCACCCAGGCCGGCACCACGTGTTCCATTACCGCCGTGTTCAGGCTGCGGAAGTTCATCTCATCGGAGAAGGGGACGAACTCCATCGCGTCTAACCCGGCTCCACGTGGGTCATCGGAGGTATTCTTGAGCAGCCCCATCTCGTTCTGGATGGCAGCGATTCGCAGCGCCTCCAGCTCAGATTTGGCGGCCTCTTCCAAGATGATCTGCTGCAAATCTTCGGGTATTGAGGCCCACTTTTCGGCATTGATTACGTTGTTGTTGGACGGGAAGCTCAGCAGCGGGCCGATGATGTAGTCAGTAACCTCGTACCAGCGCTGACCGAAGCCTGCGTCCGCTCCGGTGACGCCACAGTCCAGAATGCCGCGTTCAATGGCAGTGTACACCTCGGCAAAGGCCAGGAACTGCGCCGTGGCGCCCATGCCGTTAATCCAGTCGGACAGGGCAGCGCTGTGGCTGCGGGTCTTCTTGCCCGCGAATCCGTCCAGCGTGTCGATCTTCTCCCGGCAGAAGAAGAACTGGTCGTTGCCGGCATACCAGTTGTGGTTCATTATGACGCCGCCGGTCTCGGCCAGCACCAGCTCTTCGATGTCCTTGATGATGGCCTGGGTCGCTTCGAACTCCTGTTCGCGGGAGGAATAGATGCCCCAGAGGTTCTGAATCTCAATGGGGGGCATTTCCCCGCCCACGTACCCACCGTAGATGGTCGCCGAGTCCAGTGTGCCGTCGGTCACCAGGCTCAGAGTGTCAGGGCCGGCCAGACCCAGTTCCGGGAAGGAGCTGGTGATGAATTCCAGCTTTCCATTGGTGCGCTCCAGCAGGTTGGGAGCGAAGAAGGTTTCGAGAGCCACACACGGCAGCAGGGCGCGGTTGATGCAAGCGTGCTGAATGGTGATGGGCTCGCCGTCGTAGGTCATTGGCGTGGGGTCGGTCAGCTTGGCCTTCTCGATCAGTTCCTCGTAGAAGGGGCTCTCGTAGATCCAGAGATGCCTCTCCAATGACTCGAGGGTCACATTGCCGTCGAAGTCTCCCTGCTCTACCGATTTAGCCGGGCCAACGAGCTGCGTGATGTCGCCGACGTAGATTGCGCCCGGCCCACCAGCGTACTCCTCGGCGTATTTCTCAAGCGCAGACATTTCCTCGGGCGCTTCGGTGGCTGAGGGCGCTGCCGCAGCGGTGGTTGCGGTGGGGGCCGTGGTTGCCGTGGGTGGCGCCGTGGTTGACGTTGCGGCGGGAACTGCTGTTGGGGCAGGGGCTTCCTCTTCGTCGGTGGCCGCACCGCCGCAGGCGGCAAGCAGACCCACAATCAAGAACAGGGCCAAGGTAAGGAGTAACGGGCTACGCATGATTGGTATCCTCCTCTGGAGCTCTTAATAGTTCCGAAGCGGCCAAACAAGGCGCGGGACGTTATCGGATTTTCCATTACCACGGGCGAACCTGCGCCCAAACTGCCAGTGGCGTGATTCTCCTCCTGTTTGGCCGTTGGATTCCGGCCTGCTGAAATTGCGGCCCGACAACCTTGCCGGGCCACACCAATACGCTTTGCCGCCGGATTTTGTGGCTGCCGCGCAAAGGATGGCTGAATATATCACGCCATTAACACACTGTAAATTATTCAGGCATAAATTCATAAAATATAACTAATTCATAATAATGTATTACAGAATATGATGTATAAAGCTCTGACAAATAATTAAGCCTTTACAGTATTGCATTATAATTGCTGGAAAGATGCCGGATGCAATTGTCAATCACACAGAGGCCCCCTCCTCGCCTTAGTTCATACGAGGGAGGGGGCCAGGTCCGTATGTTTCGGGCGGGGCGCACGGCCGCGCCCCACCGTCTATGGCCCTAATTGGTCTTGACCACCGTGCCGTCGGCTTCAATTCGCAGGCCGACTATGGGGCCGACTTTCTGGTTAAAGGTTTCCGCGATGATGGGGTGGCTGGCGTCGCCCACCCGGTTCACCCAGGCCGGCACCACATGTTCCATAACCGCGGTATTCAGACTGCGGAAGTTCATTTCATCGGAGAAGGGGACGAATTCCAGTCCGGCCTCGGTGTTCTTCAGCAGTCCCATCTCGTTCTGGATTGAGGCCAGGCGCAGGGCCTCCAGCTCCGACTTGGCGGCCTCCTCCAGAATAATCTGTTGGAGGTCTTCAGGAATCTCCTCCCACAAGTCGCCGTTGATGACGTTGTTGGTGGAGGGGAAGCTGACCAGCGGGCCGATGATGAACTCGGTCACCTCGTACCACCGCTGGCCGTAGCCTGCGTCGCCGCCGGTTACGCCGCAGTCCAGGATGCCGCGCTCAAGGGCGGTGTAGACCTCAGCGAAGGCCAGGAACTGGGCGCTGGCCCCCATGCCGTTAATCCAGTCGGACAGGGCGGCGCTGTGGCTGCGGGTCTTCTTGCCCGCGAACCCGTCTATGGAATCGATCTTGTCATGGCAGAAGAAGAACTGGTCGTTGCCGGAGAACCAGTTGTGATTCATTATCACGCCGCCGGTCTCGGCCAGAACCAGGTCTTCAATGTCCTTGATGATGGCCTCGGTGGCCTCGAACTCCTGCTCCCGGGACTCGTAGATGCCCCAAAGGTTCTGAATTTCCACGGGAGGCAACTCACCGGCGACGTAGCCGCCGTAAATGTTGGCCGAGTCCAGGGTCCTTTCTGAGACCAGGCTCAGCGTGTCCGGCCCGGCCAGGCCCAACTCCGGGAAGGAGCTTACGACGAATTCGACCTGGCCCTCGGTTCGCTCGAGGAGGTTAGGCGTGAAGAATGTCTCCAGCAACTGGCAGGGCAACAGGGCCCGGTTGATGCAGGCGTGCTGGATAGTAATGGTCTCGCCGGAGGATTCGAGGGGCGTCGGGTCGGTCAGGCGGGCTTTATCCAGCAACTCCTGGTAGATGTCGCTTTCGTACACCCACACGTGGCGCTCAAGGGCGTCCAGGGTAACGTTGCCATCGAAGTCGCCTTGGCTTTCCGATGGCGCCGGGCCGACCAACTGCGTGATGTCGCCGACATAGATGGCGCCGGGACCGCCGGCGTGCATCGCGGCGTACTCTTCCAGAGGGGACATTTCTTCCGGCTCTTCGGTGGCGGCAGGCGCTGCCGCCGCAGTGGTGGGGGTGGGCGCGGTAGTGGCCGTGGGCGCGGTGGTCGCCGTGGGCGCGGTGGTTGCCGTTGCGGCTGGAGCGGCGACAGTCGGCGCGGGCGCTTCCTCGTCATCCGTAGCTGCTCCGCCGCAGGCGGCCAGCAGGCCCACAATCAGAATCAGAGCCAGAGTGAGCAATAATGGGCTACGCATGATTGGCATCCTCCTTTGGGAAAGTATATTCATATAGTAGCAATCTACTACGTAAAATGATATGTAATTAGATGTATATCTATGACTACTCTAGTTTATTCGTCGTTATTATTCGGGAGGCAAGGCATCGCACAAACGAAAACCCCTCGCCGTATCGTTCAGACGGCAAGGGGTTAGACACAGAGTGTACCCGCGAATCTAAACGAACTTACCGCTGACCATCAGCTCCAGCACGGTGACGCGGTTCACAATCTCCCGGAGCTGGTCCATGGCATCGCCGTCCACGATTTGCAGCAGGGTATCGGCCCGCGCTGCCGCCTCGCGCAGGGCCGGGCGGACGTGCTCGATTCCCGAGGGGTTTGCGTCCTCGCTGGCGACACGCTCTTCCAGGTAGGTCTTGTATTCTTGGACCAGCCGCGCCAAGTTGTCCAGCGCGGCGGCGATTTCGTCGGTCTGTGGATGCCGCGCCCCGTGGGACACCCCGGCGTATACCGGCTCTTCCTGCACCGGGAACCGTCGCCAGCGGTAGGGCAACTCCAGGATGGTCCCGGGTGACTCTATGTCCGCCGCGGCCTGCAACACCCACTTCAGAATCGTCCTCTGCTGGATGGGCTTGCCCGCCTCGCCCACTTGGTTGCCGGCCGGATAGCGCAGGGTCACCGCCCTGGGCGCGCCTACTGTGGCTGTGATGTGGGGCTGCACGGACATCGAAATGGTGGATACCCCGGCGCCCTCGACGTGGTTCTGTACCAGCCCCAAGGACCGGTGGCAGACGGGTCAACCGCAGGTCATAAACACCAGGTCCGCGCCGCTCTCTTGGAAGCCTTGGGCCAACACCGGGGCGGTGTGGGCCATAAGATTGTCCGGGTCGGGGTTGAAACCCATGATGCTGTAGGCCATGGGCGCGATGCCCCCAATTACGCCCTCGTCGTGCAGTTCCCGCAGGCGGTCCAAGGGGAACATACAGTTGACGTCGCGGTCGGCGTCCACGTGGCTGTAATGGGAGTGGGTGACGGCTAGACTGCGGGTGTCAACGTCCGTGGGAATCTGGCGGTGCGTCCAGTCGCCATGGGCGCTGTCTATGTCGAAGGGAGTGTCGTCGCGCAGGTGAACTCCGCCGGTGGTGAACAGGGAGACCACACACTCCGACAGCGGCTTGCGGAGCGGGGTCCAGTTGACGGTATCGTTGCGAACATCGGCCGTTCCCGTATGGCCGACCATGATTCGCTCCATCCACTGGTCGAACTTGCGCCGCTCGTCGTCGGTAAAGGGCCACTGGCGGTATTCGGTAGTCATTTCAATATGCTCCTCTCGGCCATTCCGCGCAAGCGGGAATCCACACCAGGCTCAGACCTGCCTTTGCCGGGGGTCAAGGGCCTCGCGCAGCCAGTCGCCCAGCAGGTTGAAGGACACCACGATTAACGCCAGCGCGACGCCCGGAATCACGGATACCCACCAGGCGGTGGTGGTGTACTCGCGCCCTTCGGCAATCATCGAACCCCAGGCCGGCGTCGGCGGCGGCACCCCGGCCCCCAGGAAGCTGAGGGATGACTCGATGATGATGACGAATCCTATCTGCAACGTGAGTAGCACCACCATGGTGTTGACGATGTTGGGGAACAGGTGCACCACAATGATGCGAACACTGGAGCAGCCGGAAACCCGCGCTCTGGCGATGAAGTCCCGCTCCATAAGAATCAGCACCTCGCCGCGAATCACCCGGGCGAATCGCGCCCACAGCACCACCCCGACGGCTATCACCAGGTTGATAATTCCCGCCCCCAATATAACCACCAACATTATGGCGAACAGAATGATGGGGAAGGCGATGGTAATGTCCGCCGCCCGCATGATGATTGTATCTATGATCCCCCGGTTGTAGCCGGCGATTAGGCCGAAAATCACCCCGATTGCGGCTGAGAGCAGGACAGTAGCGGCAGCCACCATGAGCGACGTACGCGCTCCATAGGCAATGCGGGTTGCCAGGTCCCGGCCCAGCGGATCGGTGCCCAGCGGATGGCTCCAACTGCCCTCGGCGCTCCATAAGGGTGGAATAAGCCGGTCCCGCAGGCTGACTTCCGTGGATGAATAGGGGGAAATGACGTCGGCGAAGATGGCCAGCACAACGAAAAAGAGCAGTATGACCAAGGGTATCAGCGGAGCGCGCTTCAGCGCGTCCACCAGCCTGCTCGCCCGTGTGGGTTCCAACACCAGAATTGGCGCTGCTTCTGCCTGAGCCACTGTCTAGCCGTCCAATCCTCGAAGGTTACTCAAACCTGACCCTCGGGTCCAGGTATGCGTACAAAATGTCCACCAGCAGGTTGACGAAAATCACCAGCGCACCGGTCAAGATGACAAGGGTCTGCACCAAGGGGAAGTCGCGGTTGATTATGCCGTTGAAGACCAGCCTCCCCAGGCCAGGCCAAGCGAACACCACCTCGACCAGGATTGCCAGGGTTATCAGGGCGGCAATGTAGGTGCCGCCGAAGGTCACGACCGCGATGAGTGAGTTGCGTAGGGCGTGTTTCCAGATGACCCAGGATTCGGAAAGACCCTTGACCCTGGCGAGCTTGATGTATTCGCTGTCCAGAACGTCCAGCATACTGGAGCGGAGGAGGCGCATCACCCCGGCAATCAGGAAGAGACTCAGGGTGAAGGCGGGCAGGATGTAGTGGCTAATCCCGCCCATACCCTGGGTAGGCAGCAGGTCAAGTTGAACGGCGAAAATCTCAATCAGGATTATTCCCAGCCAGAAGGACGGAAGCGACTGCCCCAACACCGCTATTAACTTCGCGCTGGAGTCAATGATGGTTCCCTTCTTGACCGCGGCAATAACTCCCAGCGGCACGGCGGTAACCAGTATGAATACTATGGCGGCCCCGGCCAGCTTGACCGAGGGCATTATGCGTTCAACCACCTGGTCTTTAACGGGTGTGCGGCCTCTTACCGAGCGTCCAAAGTCTCCCTGAAGGAAGTTGCCGACGAATATCCCGTATTGGATTACGACGTGGCGGTCAAGGCCCAAGGCGCGGCGGATTTCCAGCCGCTGCTCCTCGGTGTTCTGCTCGTCAATGAGCAGATAGGTAGGATCGCCGGTCAGCCGGACAACCCCGAACACGATGACCGACAGCAGAAACAGAGCAATTACGGACTGCCCGGTTCGCCTCAGAATGTACTGCTGCACTGCTTCCTCGCATCAAGGCGCGGAAATAGGTGGACGAAATTTCCACCAAGAAAATAAGCCAGACCTCCGGGGGAAATCCCCGGAGGTCATAAATCCGTGCCCGCTATACTAGCGGCGGCGAACCAGATCGAGGTAGTTGGCCTCCCATGAGCGCCAAGCTCGATCCCAGTCAGCGTGAATCCGGTCGCTGCCGGCGTAGGACACGTCCAGGTTGGCCACCGGCAGGTGGATGTAATTGTCATAGATGTAGTCGTACACGGCCAGGAAGCGCCGTTCCGCCTCCACCGGGTCCAGGGTTTCCTGCATCGCCTCGATGGTGGCGTCGAAAGCCGGGTCCTCGGCGCTGCGCCCCTGTCCTTCTGAATGCTCCAGGCCGAACATCAGCCCGGCGAACCCGGGGAATGGACGGTTGGGGGCGTCCAGATAGGTCATGGTGTTGGACAAATTGAAGGCCAGTCGCTCGGCGATAGACGTGGCTGAGTCAATTGGCTGAATGGTCACGTCTATGCCTATTGCCTCGAAGTATCCGGCCATTGCCTCCACCATTCGCGGGCCTTCGGGCGCGTCCGGTCGCGGGTATGAGTGCATCGTTATGGAGAACCCGTCTCCGTAGCCCGCCTCTTCCAACAGGGCGCGCGCTCCGTCTGGGTCATAGGGGTACGGGTCTTTCTTGGGTCCCCACCGGTCCCAGCCGCCATATACCTCACCCGACAGCGGCATTGGGTAAACGATACCGGGGCTGCCCCGCCCGGCGAATATGAACTCCACCATCTCGTCGCGGTCGATGGCTATGTTCATAGCCTTACGAACGCGAATATCCGCCCAGGGTACGTCTTCCCACATCTGGTGGAAGTAGAACCCGATAATCGCCTGCCCTGGTCGCGGGTACACCCGGAATCCTGCTTCCTCGATTTCCGTGACCCGTTCCCGGGAAAGGTTGATGACGTCTACCTCCCCCGCCTTCAGAGCCGCTATGCGGGTGCTCTCTTCGGGGATGGTCTTGATTAGCACCGACTCCCACAGCGGCACTCCTTCCCGCCAGTGTTCGCCCCAATACGTCATTTCAATGAAGTCGCCTTTCAGGTGGTCAGTCCACTGGTAGACGCCGGTGTGTATTGGGTTGCGGACGTACTCGTCCTCTCCCACTGCCTCGTAGTGGCTCTTGTCCACCGGCACGCCCAAGTTGCCCTGCGCGTCGGTCAGGTCCCAGTCCAGGAATATCTGCGGCTTGCTCATGTGAACCATGAACTCGTAGTCATTGAGCAACTCGAGACCGTCTTCCTTGATGCAGCAAAGGAGCTGATTTTTGTAGGAAGCGGGCGCCTCCGGGATGATCATCGACTGGTCTAAGGCGAACTTGATGTCCTCGGCAAGAAACTCTTCCCCATTCTGGAAGGGAATGTCTTCCTTGACGCGGAACGTCCAAGTCATGCCGTCGGCAGCCATCTCCCACGACTCGGCCAGCCCGGTTTCGGTGGAAAGCTGGGCGTCGTCGGTGGTGCCTATCAGGTAGTCCCAGATGAAGCGTCCGTAGTTCTTGGCGAAGGCGATTTCCTGCCAGGGTATCGGCACCTCATTGCCATAGCTGGTCAGGCCCAGCACCAGTTGGCCTTCCGGCTCTTCCGCCATCATGGCCGGGGGCGCTTCGGTCGGCTCAGCCGCCGCCGTCGGTACGGCGGTAGGCTGGGCGGGAGCGGCAGTAGGCGCCGCCGTTGCCGCTGGCGCCTGCGCCGCAGCGGTAGTTGCCGTCGGTTCCGGGGCATCGGTGGCCGCTCCGCCGCAGGCCGCCAGCAGGGCCAGCGCAAATATGGCCGCTATTGGCAGCAACAGTCGCCAGTTGGAGATTTTAGCGATAGTTGTCATGTATCCCCTCTGAGCGCTCCTTCAGTGTCTGAATGATGCCGACAATGATAATCTTGCGAGTCCGGTTGTCAATACCTAGTTGTCAAATGGTTGTAATTCGTCACAAGGCGAACATTGAGTGCCGTTTTTGCCGCTCAGTTACAGTAGGTCAGGATATACTTTAAAGTGGAGTGGACATCAGAGCAGGAGGGCCTATCAATGCAATACCACATAAATCACGTTCACGTGCGGGCGCAGGACCCCCACGCTTCGGCGGAGTGGTACGAAAAGTATTTCAACGCCAGGAAGTTGTGGGCCCGCGAAATCATGCCCGGCACCGTTACCGTCAGCATGGAAGTGGGCGGCCCGGTGCGGCTCAACATTTCCTCCAAGCCGGCCGGAACCTCCGATGAGCGCAGCGTCGCCGAGCTGAACCGGCTGGGGCTGGAGCATTTCGGGTTTGACGTGGAAGACCTGGAGTCGGAACTGGCGCGTTTGGAGGCAGACGGCATCCGGGTGGTGCTGCCCCTGACCAAGACGCCCACCGGTTCGCAACTAGCCTACATCGAAGGCCCGGACGACGTGCTGATCGAGTTGGTGCAGCCCGTGCGCTGAGGGGGACGCCCCACCCTAACCCTCCCCCAGAGGGAGAGGGAACAAATGGAAGAGGCTAATCCGCGAACTGCGGCATAACTTCAGTGGCGAAAAGCTCCAAAGAGTCCAGCACCTTCTGATGCTC
The DNA here is from genome assembly GCA_965204865.1 of Dehalococcoidia bacterium. Classification (GTDB taxonomy): domain Bacteria; phylum Chloroflexota; class Dehalococcoidia; order Lucifugimonadales; family UBA3495; genus VXOI01. Next base: position 940,506 of record OZ242027.1, read on the forward strand.
GATGCCGCCGAAGTTTACGAAGAATATCAGGTTCTCTACGCCTGAATCGCGTAGCCGCCCGATACGCTCGGCGATGTCGTCGGGGCTGCCAAAGAGCATCACGTTGTCGCACATGGCGCCGTAGTCGAACCTGGCATCCGGCGAGTAGCGGCTGCGATAGGCCGCGTATTCCTCGGGCAGCAGGTCAACCCGCTGGTCGGGCGGGGCACTGACCTCCTGCCCAGTCTGCTTGAACCACATGAAAGGGACTTCAGCCTCGCGCCGCGCCTGCTCCGTGGTTGGCGCGGCGTACATGGCCCGCGCCACTACCACCCGCTGCGTGCCAGCCCCACGGCCTGAGTGATAAGGAAGTTCCGCCTCGGCCTCGGCCAGAGCGTCTTGATAGAATTCTATCTGCCCGGCCACCTGCCCGTAGGTCTCGCCCTGTCCGATGAGCAGGTTCCAGTCGTTGCGCACCACCCGGGCCACGCTGTCGGCCCCCGAGGCCGCCACGTACACCGGCGGATGCGGCTGTTGCACCGGGCGGGGCAGCACCGTCAGGTCGTTGAAGCTCCAGAACTCGCCCCGGTGGTCGAAAGGCTCGACCGAGGTCCAGGCGCGGGTCAGCACATCCATTGATTCCTCGAACCGGCGGCTGGCCTCGTCCATCGGTATTCCCATCCGATGGAACTCACCCCACTGGTAGCCGCGCCCCACACCCAGGTCCAAACGTCCGTTGCTGAGCACGTCCACGGTGGCTGTCTCTTCAGCCAGCCTTACCGGATTGTGAAAGGGCAGCACGGTCACCGCAGTCCCCAACCGGATGGTGTCGGTGATGCCGGCTAGGTAAGCCAATACGGACGTGGTGGCCGACACGATGCCGTGGCGGGTGAAGTGGTGCTCGGTGAACCAGACGGAACTATAACCCAGCCGCTCGGCGTGGAGAACCTGCTCCAGGGCCTCGCGGTAGTAGCGGGCCTGCTCGGAAGGGTCGGGGAGTTGCACTGAGTGAAAGAGGCCGAACTTCATTGACAATCTCTACCTAGTTCAAGGGATAGACGTCGGCTCAAGCTGCGTTGGTGAAGATAGTTAAATCGCCTGTCCTGCCGCTCTAATTCGGGCTACAGAGGTATGCTGTCCAGAGGGATCAGCCGCCGCTCCACCGGGTCAACGGCCAGCCGCAGGGTTTCCAGGGCCAAAGAACCCAGAAGCGGGGTGGTATAGTCGTCGTTGAAGGCCACGAGTGTAATGACCTCACGTCCGTTCAGCCTGAGCCAGACATGGCCGACGTCCATAGTTATTGTTCTGCCGTCGGCCATCCGCACGTTCTCGGTGAAGCTGGGCTCTACTCCTATGGCTCGCAAAAGGGACCCAGGCACAGACATCATGAAAGCGCCGGTGTCCACTGTAACCGACAAATCTTCCCCTTGCCGCCGCTCGATATTGACAATCGAGACCCCAACATTGAAAACACCCATCAACGAATCCTCATTCCTGAGCTATTGACCACTTTTCCAGCCAATGTCATTCCCGTCTAACTCCCGGCCACCCAATCCGCCACCCGCTCGCCAATCATTATGGCGGTGGCGTTGGTGTTGGCGCGGGTCACCTGGGGCATGATGGACGAGTCGGCCACCCACAGGCCGCTGACGCCCCGGACGCGGCACTGCTGGTCGGTGACCGCCATGCCATCGCCGTCCGGCCCGATGCGACAGGTGCCGGAAACGTGGCGGGAGCTGCCCAGGGTCTGGCGAATCCAGCTATCCAGCTCGCCGTCATTGGCTAGAATCTCGTCGGTAGGAGCGATGCGGCCCTCTGAGATGCCCTGGTATGCGTCGGATTCCAGGATGCTGCACGCCAGCTTCACCGCGTCGCGCATCCGGCGCATATCGTTCTCGTTGTGCAGGTAGCGGTAGTTGATGGACGGCTGAACGGCCGGATCGGAAGACTGCAACCGCACCCAGCCCGAGCCGTCGGGCAGTTCCAGGGCGCAGGCGATGCGGGCCGTTCCCGACGGCACCATTTCGCCGGTCATAATGTTCCAGACGGCCAGTGTGTGCAGCATCACGTCGTTGGGGTGGGATGGCGGCTCCGAGGTGACTCGCAAACCGAAGCGCAGGGCCTCGGCGTTGGCTGTCAACTTGACGTCTTCATTCACCTGGAAGGTCACGGACCCCATGGGGTGGTTGAACAGGTTTTGCCCCACGCCGGGCGATTCCACCAGCACCGGGACGCCGTGCTCTTCCAACTGATCGCGGGGCCCGACCCCTGAAAGCATCAGGATATGGGGCGACTTGAGGGCGCCGGCACACAGCACTACCCGGTCGCACGTCACGGTGAATATCTCACCACCGCTCTCCGCCTCGACGCCCATCACCTGCCATTCCCGCTCATCCTGAGCTTGTCGAAGGATGACGCGGCGGACGAAGACGTTCCCGCGTATCGTCAGGTTCAACCTGTGCCGGACTGGTGTGAGGTGGGTGATGTTGGTGCTCATCCGCCAGCCGCTGCGGTTGTTCATGGGGATGGCGCCGATGCCGCCGGAGTTGGGGCCGTTGAGGTCGTGGTTGGGCGGGTAGCCGCGCTCCATGCACGCTTGGTAGAAGGCCCGCTGTACTTCCGGCCATTCTTCGTTTTCCCGGCGCACTATGGGCAGCGGGCCGTCGGTACCGTGGAAGTCGTCCTGGATATCCATGTCGGTCTCGGACCTGCGGTAGTAGGGCAACACCTTCAGGTAGCCCCATTCGTCGTTGCCGAAGGACTCCCATCGCTCGAAGTCCTCGGGCAGTCCGCGCAGGAACACCTGCCCGTTGATGGAACCCGAACCGCCGATGACCTTGCCCTGCGCGATGTTGATTTCGCCCTGCTGGTCGTTGATGACGCCGCGCAGGTTCCAGGATATGTCTGAACCGATGGCCTCCCCCTCGGAGGAGTGACCATTACGCACCGGCTCCGGTAAGAATTCAGGGTCCGGGTAGTCGGACCCTGCCTCCAGCAGCAGCACCGAACGCTGCGGGTCTTCCGAGAGCCGGCTGGCAATCACCGACCCTGCCGAACCGCCGCCAACTACGATAACGTCGTACTTCATAGCTGTTCCTCAATAATGCAACAATGTCGCGCCGATTCTACACCCTTCCGCCGTTCCGGGCTATGCGGGCCGGGAGCGCTAGCGAGTCGACATCCCGTTGACGATGTTCTGCCCGCTGACTATGATTGCCCGCACTGGCACCCTAGATATATCGGGAAGACTTTCCCGCGAGGTTGCAAGATGATTACCGACCTGCCGACGCTGCTTCGTTACTTCGACCGCTTCCACCAGCGCACGGTGCGGGACATCCTGGCGCTGCCCCCGGAGGCCGACGGCTGGCGGCCGCCCCGGGGAGAGGGGGAGAAGGCTTGGAACATCAATGAAATCGTGCATCACATCGCCGAGTCCCGCCTCTACTTCGCCAGCGCCTACTGCGACCGGGGCTGGCTCTACGACTGGCCCGTTCCCAGCACCGAGCGGCAATCGGACTGGATTCCGGCTATCGAGGCCTCCTTTGAGGAGTTCCACCGCCGCCTCGACGACAGCCCCCCGGAGTGGCTGCAACGCCGGGTCAAGATGATAGACACCGATGGGATGCTGAGCGGGTGGCGCATAATGATGATGCTGTTCGAGCACGAGGTGCATCACCGGAGCCAGATAGACACCTATGCGGGGTTGGAAGGGTGGGACGTGCCGCACATCTACGGCCGGTCACGCGAGAGCATAGACGATTTGCAGGAGGAGCAGCGCAAGCGGGCGGGGTTGGAAACTTAGCAGAAGTTTAGAGAGGGAAGCCGGTCATTAGAAGACCTTCGACCGGGATTAGCTTCTGTCCGACCGGATCAACAGCCAGGAACGCGCCTTCGAGTGCCAAGGCGCCCAACAGCGCTGGAGTTCCCTCTTCGTTGAATACGAACTGAGTAGTGAACTCCTTTCCTGCGAGCCTGATACGGGTCTCTCCGAAAGGCATTTCCCGTACTTCCCCCTGAGCGAACCGAAACCGCTCCGTATACAGCGGCCTCACGCCCAAGTCTTGCAGGACGCTGGCCGCGACGGAAGTTAGGGATGCGCCAGTGTCCACCAACGCCTCTATCTGCTGCCAACGCTGACCTTGCGCATCCCCTACGCTGATTTCGACGTAGAACGTTCCCATAGTTCCGGCAACCTGCTATTCGGGATGCTAGGCGTCGATAATCCCCGCGCTGATGGCCTGGCCGCGCAGGTCTCCCTGCTGTTCCAGGTGGCTGCGAATCTGGCCGATGGCGGACTGAACCATCTCGGCGTCCAGCGACTCGGCTGCTTCGCCGTGTTCCGCCTCGGTGAGCAACTCGGCGGTGCGCTCGCTCAACTGTTGCAGGGACCAGTCAACCTGGTCGGCCACTGCGACGATGTCCCGGGGAAAGTCGCGGTGAGAGGCGCCGGGGGAGCCGGAGCGGTCGTAGCCGCCGCCGTGCCAGTGGCCGGGCCTGTCGTGGCAGTCGAAGCGGATGATTTCTTCGTTGCCCACGTCAACCCCGATGGTCGGCCCGCCGCACCAGGAGCCGCGCACGTTCAGCGCCCGCACCGGCCACACGTAGGCCGTTACCTGACCGTCCTGAGACAGCGGCACGTGGAGTTCATGCCCCAGATACTTCTCGCCATTTCTCTTTGTTGCCATCTAAATCTATCCTCCGATAATCAGTTTGGAATGAAGATGAATTGGATTTAACCCGAAACTACCACAGGCGGGCGGTGAATACAATCGCGGCCCCTGCCGTCCCTGTCCTTACGGGTTTATGAGGCTGCTACGGTTTTCGACGATGAACGTCTCGCGCCGCTCCACAAAGTCCATAATCACGTTGACCAGCGCGTCGGGCCGGTCTACTGCGACGGCGTGGCCCGCATCGTAGACGTAGCAGACGTTGCAGTTGGGCGCCCGCTCTTTCCACACTCCACCGGCTTCCCGGGAAACCAGCCGGTCCTCCTGCCCGAACACCGCCAGGATGGCGCATGACAGGCCCGGCAGCAAATCGGCGGCGTCGCTATTCGCTGCGTCCCAACGCTCTGACATCGCGGCCAACGCTTCCGTCCGACTTGGGGTCTGCGGAATTTGAGTGTTGTCTCCGGGGTGAGCCAGCATCACATTCATGGCCAGCTCCGGCGTGTTCCATGACAGTGGTTTCCCGGACCCGATGCAGGTCGGAGAGACCAGCGCCAGTGCGGATACGGACGCAGGGCGTAGCAGTCCCAGGCGCATGGCAACATCCGCGCCCAGTGAAGTACCGATTAGCGCATAAGCATTCAGCCCACAGGCTTCGACGACCGCGGCAACGGCTTCGGACGCATCCCGCGCCGAACCCGGCATCCTGCTGGCATCGGGTGGTTCGATGCTGATGACCCGGTATCGGGAGGCCAGTACGTCGGCCAGCGCCGATGTTTCCCACGGCGTCCAGTCCAGCAGCACCACCGGTTCCCCGGCGCCGGATTCTGAGAAGCGCAGTCCTTCGACAAGCTCAGGCTGACTATCTTTTGCTGATGCCATCGCCTAGAACTCTTTGATTCGGGGCAGGACTTCCCGCCCGAACAGCTCGATTTCCGCCATGATGTCGCGGTGGTCGAGGCTGGGCTGCTGGAAGAACAGGTCTATGACCCCCGTGCCGCATCGGTCGTAGTAGGCCCGTATCTGCTCCGTGACGGAGTCCGGGCCGCCGACGAAGGTCAGCCCCGGCGCGCCGCCCACGATGTCGCCCGAGGCGCTGCCGGCGAAGACGTGGCTGTAATCTATGTCTTGGCCCGTTCTCTGCGCCTGGATTACCTGGGCCACCGACGAGCGCATGGCCATGCCACGGGCGCGCCCCTGGTCCTCCTGCCTGTGGAACCAGTCCCAGGCCTTCTCGTCGGTCTCCGCCAGGTAGATGCTGCCACGGAAGACTACCTCGTCGGGTTGGGGCGTCCAACCCGCCTCCCGGCACCACTGGAAATACTTGCCGGTGATGGTTGCCACGTCGTCCACCGGCAGAAAGGAGACGCCCAGTCCCAGCCGGTGAGTGGCGGCGAAATGGACCGCATCGTCGCTGCGGGTGGCGACAATTGCCGGGGGTAGCGGCTGTTGTACAGGACGAGGCCAGACCGACACGGTGCGGTACTGGTAATAGCGGCCCTCCCAGGCGAAGGGCTGCGGCTCGGTCAGAGCGCGGAGGATGAGGTCCATGCTCTCCAGCATCCGCTCTCGTCCCTCTGCGGGGTTGACATTGTAGACCTGGTCCTCGTTGGGAGTGCCGCGCAGGAAACCCATCACCAGCCGGCCGTTGGTCAGGTTATCCAGCAAGGCCAGCTCCTCGGCGATGCGCACCGGGTTGTTCAGCGGCAGCAGGTGTCCGAGCATGGCCATGCGGGCCTTCTTGCATCGCTCGGCGACGGCGGCGGCCATCACCGAGGGCGTGCCGGTGGCGATGCGTCCGGAGTAGTGGTGTTCCGAGAAGCTAATCCACTCGAAACCCATCTCCTCGGCGAACTCGCACTCCTCGATGCCGTCCTGGTAGCTCTGCACCGACAGCTCCGGGTCGTTGTAGGCTGGCGGCGTGGGCCAAGTGGCCGGGAAATCCCGCCGCAGCGCATAGCCCATCGCGCCCAAGTAGGATGCTTTCATGTCTGCTCCCGTCCCTGAATCAAGGCAATCTTTGAATCACGCGAATCACAGTTCAGACTTCGTAATCTACAACTCCACCAGTTCGTAGGACAGGGTGTTGAAATTCTCGTGGCCGGTTTCGGTTATGAGGATCATGTCCTCAATCTGGTAGGAGCCTAGGCTGGCGGAATAGTAGGGCGTTTCCAGGCAGAGCAGCATCCCTGGCTGGAGCTCGCTGTGCTCGGTGGCGCTGATAAAGGGCGGCTCCTCAACGAAAGTGTCCAGTCCAATGGAATGCCCGTAATGGCCGCGGCTGTATCCGGGGAATCCGCGGGCTTGCATGATTTCGTCCGCTACACGGTATACCGCCGAAATGGGCGTTCCCGGGCGTATCAGCTCACGGGCGGCGGCGTGGGCTTCGGCCAGCGCGTCGTGTACCCGGCGCTGCTCGCCGGAGGCGCGTCCGAAGGAGAAAGTGCGCCCGCAGTCGCTGTAAAAGCCGCCGACGGCAACGCCGCAGTCGAACTTTATCAGGTCGCCGGAGCCCAGCCCGCTTCTGTCGCCGAAACTGCTGCCGGTCCCGGCGCTGATGAAACCGTAGGCCGACTGGAACTCCCCTAGCGACGGGTCGGCAATGGCCGCTTCCAGTGCCCCCGCCTGGTACTGATACTTGATGTCCTGTGCGCTCTGGCCTTCCCGCGCCTCGTTGATGGCCCGCCGCAGGCCAGCCTCAAATAGCCTTGCCGCGTTGCGGTGCATCTCGATTTCCTGCGGATGCTTGATGGCCCGCAGGCCGTAGAGCATTCCGGTCACATCCACAAACTGGCATTCGGGATTGTTCTGTTGCAGACGGAACAGGAAATCGGCGTAGACATAACGCAGGTCTATGCCCACGGTTGCGGCGGACAACCCCCGTTCTTCCAGCATCGAGGTAAGCGTTTCGTCCAACTCGTCCGGGTTCCACTGGGGCGGACGGGAGATGCGCGCGTCGCCGCCCGAAGGCCCGGTGATGACGTCCAGGTCGCGGTTCTCCACCCACATCTGGTAGGTGCGAATATCCTCGATCGAGGTTACTGCTCTGGCGGCCGGGGCCGCGAAATCGCTGGTCATAAGCGCTGCGGGCAGGGACGGATCGGCGGGAATCAGGGCCATGTCCGTGCCCATCAGGCGGAAAGACAGGTTAACCACCGGGCTGAAGAAGCCGGTGGTATAGAAGATGTTGGCTGGCGTGGTGACCAGGCAGGCGTCGATTTCCAGGCGCTGCAACTCTTCCTGTACCCGGCGGCGGGCGTCGTCGAACATGAAATAGACCTCCAGTTGTGCCAGCCCAATTCTACACGCCGTTGCAAACCGGCGCACCAGCATCCCAGGTCCCTTTGGTTTCCGGTTCCCGTTCCTATATGCCGTGGACAAAGAATACCTGCGGGATTAGTATTTCCCCATCAAGCTAGGGTGGCTCGGAGACAGGGAATATGGATCTGTTCAGGCACAAGGTCTTCTATGGCTGGTGGGTCACCATTGGCTGCTCCCTGGTTGTGTTCGGCGTGGCTGGCGGTCAGTTTTCTTTTGGCGTCTTTATGAGGCCCATGACGGAGGAGTTTGACTGGAGCCGGGGAACCCTGTCGGCGGCTTTTGGAGTCACTTACCTGATATCCGGCCTGCTGCGTCCCTTGGCCGGCTATCTTGCCGACCGCTACAGCCCCAAGTGGGTGGCCCTGGCAGGGGTGCTGATCATGGGCTGGATGCTGGCCCTGATTTCTGCTGTCCAGTCGCTCTGGCAACTGTATGTGCTGTTTGCCATTATGAGCTTTGGCGTGACCCTGGGAACCGGGCCGATCCTTACCAAGATAGTCAGCCAGTGGTTCCTGGCAAGACGCGGGCTGACCTTGGGACTGGTAAGTGGAGCAGGTTCCTTCGGCGCCATGATCCTGGTGCCGGCCACGTCCGCATTCCTGGTGCTGCTTTCCTGGCGGGAGGCGTATCTCTTTCTTGCGATACTCCTGTTGTTGGTGATTCTGCCCGTGGGGGTATTGCTGATTCGGGACCGTCCCGAGGACAAAGGGCTTGAACCTTACCGCGCCGATGACCAATCAGCGGGCCCCGGCAGCCGTCGGGGGGGAGACGTAAACTTCTCCTTTATGGAGGCAATCCGTACCCCGATGTTCCAGAAGCTGACTTTTGGGTACTTCGTTTGAGGGTACTCGATGAGCTTCGTGAATGCTCATTTTGTCACCTACGCTCAGGACCTTGGCTATTCCCCGCTTACTGCGGCTTTCATGTTCAGCATCATCGGGGCTACGGCCATAATCGGAGCTCTGTGGCTGGGGCATTTTTCCGATAAGTACGGCCGCCGCGTTTGGCTGGCGATTTCCTATCAACTACGGGCGTTGGGCTTCGTCGTGGTTCTCCTCTCCATGGGAATCCCCTTCCTCGGCGTACCGTCGCTGGGCATAGTGGCCCTGGTAGCAGGGGTGTTGCTGGTGGGACTTTCGTGGAACGCGGTGGTGGGGATAACCGCCGCCTACACTGCCGATGGGTTCGGCACCGCCCACATGGGGAAAATATACGGAACCATGTTCGCCGTTATGCCCATAGGATCGGGTCTGGGATCCTTCCTCGGCGGCTACCTGTTCGACATTCGCAGCACATACGACTTGGCCATCTGGTCCAACATTGCCCTGCTGATCGCCTCCGCCCTGCTGGTGCTTTCCATTGGCGGCAAGAGGCCGCAGCCGCTGGGCGGGCCGGCCACCGCCGCCGGGGGCGACTAACCCCGCCTTCCATCAGCGAAATGGTAAAGGCCCCGGCACTGAAAGCCGGGGCCTTTTCGCGGGCTTGGAACTTCACCCTCACCCGGCCCTCTCCCTCGAAGGAGAGGGATGATGTAAACGGCGCTATTCGGTTATTGGCACGGCCTCAGTCGAGCCGTCGGAATTGATGCGCAGGCCGACGATGTGGGCCACCTTCTCATTGAACAGTTGGATGATGTCGGCGTCGCCACCGCCCACGCGGTTGACGAAGCCGGGTATGACGTGCTCCATCACGGCGACGTTCTTCATGTGGGTCATCAGCTCTTCGTTGAAGGGCTGGAAGGTCAGCCCTTCCGCGACGTTCCGGTCAACCCAGACTTCGTTCCAGGCCGGGGTAACCCGCATGGCCTCCAGTTCGTGCCTGGCCCCTTCTTCCAGGAGAATCTGCTGGATGTCGGGGGGCAAGCCGTCCCAGACCTGCTTGTTGATAATGGCATTGGTCAGCAGCTGGCTGGACAGCGGCCCCACCATATAGTCGGTGACCTCATACCAGCGCTGGGCGTGGGCGGCGAAAGCGACAGTGACGCCGCAGTCCAGAATGCCGCGCTCCAGGGCAGTGTAGACCTCGGCGAAGGCCACGAACTGGGCGTCGGCTCCCATTCCTTCAATCCAGTCGGACAGCGCCGCGCCGTGGCTGCGGGTCTTCTTGCCCTCGAAGTCCGCAAGGCTGGTGATGCTGTCCTTGCAGAAGAAGAACTGGTCGCCGCCGGAAATCCACTTGTGGAAAACCACCTGGCCGCCGCCGGTGGCGTCGGAATACATCCGGTCAATGTCGGGCTGGATTGCCTGGGTGACCTTGAACTCGACCTCGTGGTCGGGATACAGGCCATAGAGCAGGGCGATTTCAGCATCCGGCAGATGCCCGGCGATGTAGCCGCCGTAGATTTCGGCGAAGGACAAGGTTCCGCTGTCAACCAGGTCCAGCGAGTCGGGGCCGGCCAGCCCCAGCTCGGGGAAGGAGGTGATGACTATCTTGAACTGCCCGTTGGTGCGTTCTTCTATCTGGGGACGGAAGAAGGCGTCCACCAGCTCGCAGGTCGCCACCGTCCGGTTGATGCAGGCGTACTGGAGCTCAATGGGTTCTCCGTCGTAGACCAGTTCCGTCGGGTTGGTGAAGTTGGCCCTTTCCACCAAGTTCTTGTAGTACTCCGAATCGAAAAGGTAACGCTCGCGCTCCAGCGCGGCCAGGTTGACCATGTCGTCGGCGTCGCCCAGGCCCTCCTCGGGGGCCGGGCCAACCAGTTGCGAGAGGTCTCCGATGTAGAACGCTCCCGGCTTGCCGGCCCGCTCAGCGGCGGCGGCGGCCAGTGCGGGGTCAACGTCGGGCATTTCCGGCTCTTCTTCCATAGCCGCTTCCGTGGGTTCTGCCATAGCGGCTTCCGTGGGTGTGGGAACCGCCGGAGCGGGTGTTGCCGTCGGTACGGCCGTTGGCGCGACGGTCGGGGCCTGCGTTGCGGCAGGGGCCGCCGTAGGTTCAGGATCTGCGGCGCCTCCACAGGCCAGCGCCAGGGACATGAGCAAAACCAGAGAAATAGCTGTCAGGAATGTTTTGGTCATGGAACAACCTCCTGAAACTGTGTGGAATCCCTGCGTATGCGCCGCGCCCGCCGGTTTTGTGGCAGCCAATCCTTCGGTTCCACTCAGGGCAGGCATAGCCCGGCGGAATATACCAAAACGATTCTTACAGCGCAAGGATAAAATACGAATAGAATGGAAATAAATGTAATAATAACTTATAGTAAGTTGATATACTGCTATAATACTACGATATTCGTAGGAATTATTCATAATTATCGCTGAATGATTTTGGGAGAGCAGTTGCTCGTTTCCCATGTATAAAGGCCCCGGCATTCGACGCCGGGGCCTTTCGCTGCTCCGGATGGATGGCCTACGGAGCGCTGAGGGTCACTGGATTCGCTCCCCAGTGCCGTCAGGCAATATCTTGATGCCCACGATCGGGGAAATCTTCTCATTGAACAGGTCAATCATGTTGGCCCTGTTGTTCTCGTCCTGGCGATTAACAAAGCCAGGTATGACAAAATCAGTGGCCACCACGTTCCTCTGGTGTTCCAGCAGTTCGGGGGTGAACTCCTGGTAGATCATCCCGGCCTCGATGTTGCGCGGGATCCAGACCTCGTTCCACGCCGGGGTCACCCGCAGGCCCTCAAGCTCGTGCCGGGCGCCCTCCTCAAGCAGAATCTGCTGGATGTCGGTGGGGAGGTCCTTCCATACCTGGGGGCTAATCATGACGGTGTTCACCGCCTGGGTTGCAAGGGGGCCGACCATGTATTGGGTCACCTCGTACCAGCGCTGGGCGACCGACGCGAAAGCCACGGTCACGCCGCAGTCTAGGACGCCACGCTCCAGGGCCGTGTAGACCTCGGCGAAGGCTACGAACTGGGCGGCGGCGCCGAAACCGTTGATCCAGTCGGAAAGGGCCGAGCCATGGCTGCGGACCTTGCGTCCCTCAAAGTCGGCCAGTTTTTCTATGGGTTCCTGGCAGAAGAAGAACTGGTCGGCGCCGGATATCCACATATGGGTGATAACCTTGCCCCCTTCGCTGTTCTCCTCGAACAGGCTGTCGACCAACGGCCCTATGGCTTCCTGGACTTTGAGATAGTGTTCATGGTTTTCGTACACGCCGAACAGGATTTGCAGCTCGGCCTCGGGCATGGCTCCTGAGACGTAACTGCTGGAAATCTCGGCAAAGGACAGGGCGCCGTTGGCCAGCAGGTTCAGGGAGTCCGGCCCGGCAATGCCCAGCTCCGGGAACGAGGTGATTTCGATCAGCACCTTGCCGTTGGTGCGCTCCTCCACCTGTTTTCTGAAGAAGTGGTCAAACAGCTCGCAGGGAGCAACGGTGCGGTTGATGCAGGCGAACTGGATTTCTATGGGCTCGCCGTCGTAGGTCATCTCGGTGGGGTTGGTGAAGTTGGCCTTGTCCACCAGGTCCCTGTAGTACTGGAGTTCGAAGATATACTTTTCACGTTCCAGGCCGGCTAGGTTGACCATATTATTTTCGTCGCCCAGGTTTTCGCCGGGCGCCGGGCCCACCAACTGATTGAGGTCTCCGATGTAGAACGCGCCGGGCCCGCCGGCCCGCTCGGCGGCGGCCGCGGCCAGGGCCGGGTCAACGTCGGACATCGCCGAGTCCTCTTCCTCCATCGCAGCCTCGGTGGCCGTGGGGGGAGGCGCGGGCGTGTTCGTTGGCGCGGCCGTCAGGGCCGCGGTCGCGGGCGCCGCCGTAGGCTCAGGTTCTGCGGCGCCTCCGCAGGCCAGCATCAGGGCCATCAACAGGATCAATGTTCCAACTGTCAGGAAAGCCTTAATCATCGGACACCCCCCTGAAAATCTGAGTGGTACAGGCCCTGTGCTCCGCGTCCGCTGCGTTGGTGTACGCCCGGCAAAGCCGTGCGAAATATAGCAAATGGAAAACCTCAAAGCAAGAATATGAGACGGAGTACAGTTTTCATAAGTCAATATAAGTCATCCTTTAGTAGAAATACCAGTCATAATTACGAATTAGAGCTATCATAAGCGTATGATAAGTCCAAAACAATCTCAGAAACCGGCGGCTTCCGTTCATAAATAAGGGCCCCGGCACAAATGCCGGGGCCCTCGTTGTGAGGTTTGGTTACATCAATTGACGACTGTGCTACTGGGTAATCGGAACCCGCTCCGTGGTGCCGTCGGGCAGAACTTTCAGGCCCACGATGGGAGCGATTTTCTCGTTGAACAGGGCAATGATGTTGTCCCGGTTGTCCTCGTCCTGTCGGCTGATGAACCCGGGCACCACGTGCTGGGTGGCTACCACGTTTCTCATGTGGTCCATAAGCGCGTCGGAGAACTCCTGGTATTCCAGGCCAGCGTCAATGTTGCGCTGAATCCATACTTCGTTCCACGCCGGGGTTACGCGGATGGCCTCCAGCTCGTGGCGCGCACCTTCCTCCTCCAGGATTTTCTGGATGTCTTCGGGCAGGCCGTTCCAAACGTCGGCATTGACAATGACGGTATTGAGCAGTTGGCTGGACAGCGGCCCGACCATGTAGTTGGTCACTTCGTACCAGCGCTGGGCGTGGGCGGCGAAAGCCACGGTCACGCCGCAGTCCAAGATGCCGCGCTCCAGGGCTGTGTATACCTCGGCGAAGGCCACGAACTGGGCGTTGGCGCCGAAGCCCTCGATCCAGTCGGAAAGGGCTGAGCCGTGGCTGCGCACCTTCCGTCCCTCAAAGTCCGCCAGTTCCGTGATGCCTTCCTTGCAGAAGAAGAACTGGTCGCCGCCGGAAACCCACATATGCGAGATCACCTTGCCGCCGTCGGTGTTTTCCGAGAACAGGCGGTCCAGCTCGGGCCCGATGGCCTGCGTCACCTTGAACTCGACTTCATGGTCAGGGTAGACGCCGTACATGATGGCCAGCTCGGCTTCCGGCATATGGCCGGAGACGTAGCCGCTGGTGATTTCCGCCCAGGACAGAGTTCCGTTGGTTACCTGCTCGAGGGAGTCCGGGCCGGCGATGCCCAGCTCCGGGAATGAAGTGATGGGAACCAGCACCTTCCCGTTGGTGCGGGCCTCAACCTGGGGCTTGAAGAAGTTGGCCCAGAGTTCACAGGGGGCCACGGTGCGGTTGATGCAGGCGAACTGGATTTCGATGGGTTCGCCGTCGTAGGTCATTTCCGTAGGATTGGTGAAGTTGGCCTTATCCACCAAGTCCTTGTAGTAGTCGGAATCGAAGAGATAGCTCTCCCGCTCCAGCCCGGCCAGGTTGACCATATCGTCGGCGTCGCCCAAGCCCTCGGCCGGGGCCGGACCCACCAGGGAGCTGAAGTCGCCGTCGCCCAGGTAGAAGGCGCCGGGGCCGCCGGCCCGTGCTTCGGCGGCAGCCAACAGGGCTGGGTCAACATCCGAGTCGGTCATCGCCGGGGCTTCGGTGGGTTCCTCTTGCATTGCCGCTTCCGTGGGGGTGGGGGCTGCGGTGGGCGCGACAGTTGGGGCCTCTGTTGGAACTGCGGTGGGCGGAGGTTCCGTGGGAACCGGGGTAGCCGCCTCGCCACAGGCCAGCACAAGGGCCATCAGCAAAATCAGTAGTCCAGCCAGCAGGGATGCCTTTATCAAAACAAACTCTCCTTTAACTCCCGATGGATTTCCAGGCCTGCGCCCCGCCGCCCATCCTGAGCTTGTCGAAGGACGGCCCGCGCAGCCCGGCGGAATATAGCAAAATGGAATCTTCCACGCAACCCGGTTTATGCCAGCTATCTTGCGATATTCGACACAATATCAACGAAACAGTAATTTCTTTAGATATGACATATTATCGAAAAGTTGACCCCGCATAACGCACTTTCGCTGCAAAGGAAAAGGCCCCGGCGGGTGGCCGGGGCCCGAGTCTGCAACCCGTCTCTTATACCAATGCCTGGGCCGGGGGCGGGCCGTCCCCGAACCTGCTGGGATTCGCTGGGTTACTCGATGAACGTAAGAGAGCCGTCGCCCTCGATTCGCACCTTGGCCCAGGGAGCGACGATGTCGTTCCAGATGGCGATTTCCTCCGGCCCGACGCGAGCTATCCAGTTGGGCAGGACGCGGCCCAGCGCCACTTCCTCATAGACAAAGTCTTTCATCTCGTCGGACCAAGGGATGAAGGTCATTCCTGCATCGACGTTGACCTTGACGCCGGTCTCGTTCCAGACGGCGGCCAGGCGGAGGTTTTCCAGCTCCATCTTGGCGCCTTCTTCGATGATGATGGCCTGGAGGTCGGCCGGGATGCGGTTCCAGGTGTCCACGTTCATGGTCTCGAATCCCATGGGCATGGAGATGAACGGGCCGATGAGATTGTCGGTGACCTCGTACCAGCGCTGGCCGTGGCCGGCGTGGGCGCCGGTTACGCCGGCGTCGAGGATGCCGCGCTCCAGGGCGGTGTAGACCTCGGCGAAGGCCATGAACTGGCCCTCCCCGCCCAGGCCGTTGATGGCGTCGGTCATGGTGGTGCCGTGGCTGCGGGTCTTCAGGCCCTCGAAGTCCTCTTTCTCCGCGCCGCGCCTGGAGAAGAAGTATTGGTCGTTGCCGCCGTACCAGATATGGTAAATCAGCTTGCCGCCGCCGGTGTTGTCATAGATTCCCTGGTCCAGCGTTTCCAGCAAGGCGGTGTTGGCTTCGTGTTCCGACGTGAAGTCTTTCCACAGCCCCCAGATGTAGATGATGTCTATCAGGGGCCAGGTGCCGCCGACGTAGGCCGGCTGAATCTGGGCGAACTCGATGGTGCCCTGCTCCACCAGTTGCAGCATATCGGAACCGGCCAGGCCCAGCTCGGGGTAGCTGGAGACCTCGAAGTCCACCTGCCCGTTGGTGCGCTCCTTGACGTTCTCGGCAAAGTAGATGGTCTGGAGAACGCATGGGAGCAGGGCGCGGTTGATGCAGGCGTACTGGATGTCGAAGTCCTCACCGCTGGAGGTTAGCGGTGTGGGGTCGGTCAGTTTGGCCTTTTCCAGCAGGGAGCGGTAGTAGTCGGTCTCGAAGATGTGCCGGTTCTTTTCCACAAACTCCAGGGGAACCATGCCGGTGCCGTCCCCCAGGGCTTCCTCCACGCCGCCGGGCGAGGGGCCGACCAGACGGCTGAAATCGCCGTCGCCGATGTATATCGCGCCCGGCCCGCCGGCCAGTTCTTCGGCCACGGCTTTCAAGGCGGCGTCGGCGTCCATCATTGCCGGCGCCTCGGTGGCTTCCTCCATCATCGCTTCCGTAGGAGTGGGGGCGGCAGTGGGAGCCGCCGTCGGGGCCGCGGTGGGAGCGGCGGTTGGCGGAGCCTTCGTTGGCACTGGCGTGGCCGCCTCGCCGCAGGCCAGCGCGAAAGCCATTATCAGGATCAATGCTGCGCCCAACAGTATAGGTTTGACCATTTAGACACTCTCCTCGTTGATTTCCCTATTCATGCTTCCCTCCCCCGCTCTTGTACAAAGGTCGGGCGGTTAACGACTGCGCGGGAACAGGGGCGTCGCACGATTCGGCGGAATATACCAAAAGGAAAATCAGCACGCAAGGCATATTGCAATATGTATCTTGAGAGAAAAACCCACTATATGCGGATAGCGACCAATAGTCTACGAATTGATACATATTTTGGAGAATATATGTCTTGATAGTTGAATTTCTGACAATCGGTTTTCTCAACAAGCAGGGCCTCGGAATTTTCCGAGGCCCCTGCCCGTCTCTTGTACAAGCACCGGCGACCTGATTCCCGAGGCAGCTAGTTGCCCGCAAGCGATGCTGTGCCGTCGGGATTGATCTTGATACCGGCGGCCGGGCCGACGTTCTTGTTGAACAGTTCGACCGCCTCTCGGCCCGCCGGGTTGTCCGGGTAGCCGACCCGGTTCACCCATTGAGGAATCACGTACTTCAGGGCCACTTCCTCAAACAGGAAGGTGCGTATCTCCTCGTTGAAGGGTGTGTAAATCATCCCTTCGTCCAGCAGCTTGGGAATGCCCAGGGAAGACAGCACGGGGGTAAACCGGAAGAACTCAAGCTCGTATATGGCCCCTTCCTCAATCAGGATCTGCCGGAAGTCCTCGGGTATCTCCTGCCAAACGTCGTAGTTGAAGGTAGCGTTCTCGACGGTAAAGAGGGGTAGGGGGCCGGCCATGTAGTCGGCCACCTCATACCAGCGCTGGCCGTAGGCTGCGTTGGCGCCGGTGACCCCGCCGTCCAGAATGCCCCGCTCCAAGGCGGTGTAAACTTCGGTGAAGGCCACCCACTGGGCCTCGGAACCCATGCCGTCAATCATGTCCGACAGGGCGCCGCCGAAGCTGCGGACCTTCAACCCCTGAAAGTCTTCCAATTCCTCGATGGGTTCCTTGCTGAAGAAGAAAATCTCGTTTTCCGGTACGCGCCAGAGCTGGAAGATGGTGATGCCGCCCTCGGTGCGCCGCTCGATCAGCTTGTCCAGGTCGGGGATGGAGGCCACTGTGGCGTTGTAGAAGGTCTCATTGTCCGGGTACATGCCCCATAGGTACTTCATGTCCATTGCGGGCAGGTCGCCTGCGGTGTAGGCCGCCGGGAGTTCCGCGAAGGACAGCGTGCCGTTGGTCAGCAGTTCCAGGATATCCGGCCCGGCGATGCCCAGTTCCGGGTAGCCGATGATTTCTATCACCAGTTGTCCGTTGGTTCGTTCTTCCACCCTTTCGGCAAACCACTCGGCCAGTTTGCAGTGAGTGAGGGCCCGGTTGATGCAGGCAAACTGGTAGGACAGTTCCAGTCCGGTTGAAGTGGCCTGAGTCGGGTTGGTCAGGTTGGCCCTTTCAACCATTTCCCGGTAGTAGTCGGAGTCGAAGACGTACAGGTAGTCTTCCAGGCCCTCATAGGGAACGCCGTCGTAGTCACCGATGTCGTCCTCGATGGGTTCGGGAACCGGGCCCACCAACTGGTTGAGATCGCCGACGTAGATGGCTCCTGGCCCGCCGGCCAATCGGGCGGCGACAGCCTTGAGGTCATCATCGCCGGACATCATGGCTGCTTCGGTGGGTTCCGCCTCGGGAGCTTCCGTAGGAGCTTCGGTGGGCGCCGCCGCGGCGGTTGTTGCGGTGGGCGCGGCCGGGGCGGTTGTCGCCGTGGGCGCTGCTGTTGGCTCTGGGGCTTCCGTTGGCTCTGGCGTAGCCGCCTCACCGCAGGCGAGAATCACCGCCATCAAGAGGGCCAGCACCCCGGCTAATGCAAGTTTCCTTGACAGTTGAGAGAGCATATTGACACTCCTGAGATAGTTTTACCCAATCGACGGCGGGATTCTGCACTCCTCGCCGATTGCGCGGCAATATAGCAAAGGCAATTTCACCGCGCAACCCTTATTCACGAGCAAATCTTTGTGAAAATAATTACAAATAGACTAAACTAGTACAATAATCAACGAATATCGCAATAGAAATTCCTTTGATGTTCGATAAACTATTGAGGCAAGGCCGGGAGAAGGACCGAGGGTCGAAAGTTCAGCGGGCGGCAAGAGGCGAGGGGCCGGAAAGTCCGCCGCCGGTTATGGCCCGGTGCAGGGCCACCACCGAGCGGGCCAGCGATTGCAGGTCGGCCACGGCCTGCGGGTCGGCAAGCTGGCCGTCCTGGAAGTGGCGGGATTGCAAGTACACCATCCCCGGAACGACATGAGCGCCGAACCAGGCCAGCACGGGACGCAGTTGGGCGTCAATGCTCAGGTAGTGGTGGTCGGTGGCGCCCATGCCGATAAGCCCGCAGGCTTTTCCTTGCAGCCCCTCAGCCGGCACATGGTCCAGCAGGTTCTTCAGCGCGCCAGTGAAAGAGGCCCGGAAGACGGGGGTGGCGATGAGGTACATATCGGCGGCAATCACCCGCTCCACCGCTGTCTGGGTGTCGTCATCGTAGCCGGAAAGGGGCCGCCCGTCGGCGAAAGATATGCGGTGGTCGCCCAGATGCAGCGTATCCGCTATCGTTCCCTCTCCCTCTGGGAGAGTGTTAGGGTGAGGGAACCCTTCCAGCCCGGACAGCGCTGCTTGTATCGCCTGATACAGCCGCCCCGGCCGGGTCACGGTTCCGTGGATGGCGAGCAGGGTTGCGGGCATACTGCCTCTCCTTGAAACGCCTCTCAATCGCTGGGGACGCCCTCACCCTAACCCTCTCCCAGAGGGGGAGGGAATTTAACGGGATGCGCCCGCCTTCCGTGCCGCGGTGTAGCGGTTTTCGGGCTTGGGCAGGCCCAGGTTGCCGCGCAGGGTTTCGGATTCGTACTCGGTACGGAAGAGGCCGCGCTCCTTCAGGATGGGCAGCACGTGGTCAACAAAGTCGTCAAAGCCTTGGGGCAGCACTGCGCCGCTGAGCATGAAGCCGTCGGCTGCGCCCGACTCGAACCATTCCTGCATCGTGTCGGCCACCTGTTCCGCCGTTCCGATGAACTCGTGGCGTGGCGTGGTGACCTGCTGGGCCATCTCCCTCAGTGTCAGTTCCTTCTCGCGGGCGGTCTTCTTTATGCTGTCGGTGGAGCTTTCCCAGCCGTTGCGTCCGAAGTCGCCCAGCTCCGGGAAGGGCGCGTCGAGGTTGTATTGGGTGAAGTCCAGGTCGTTGAAGTAGCGGCCCAGGTAGTTGAGGGCCTGGTTGACTTCCACCAGCCCGGCGATTTCGAGGTACTTTTCCTCGGCCTCCTCGGCTGTGCGGCCCACGATGGGAGAGCAGCCAGGCAGTATCAGGACTTCGCCGGGGTTGCGACCAGCGGCCGCGGCACGGCCTTTCACGTCGCTGCTGAACTCCTCGGCGCTGGCCCGGTTGGCCTGGCCGGTGAAGACCGCGTCCGCAATCTTGGCCGCGAAGCCACGACCGGCCTCCGATGAGCCAGCCTGAATCAGCACCGGCCTTCCCTGCGGTGAGCGGGATATGTTCAGAGGGCCCTGCACCGAGAAAAATTCCCCTTGATGGTTCAGCCGGTGCATCTTGTCGGGGTCAATGAACTCGCCGCTGGCCCGGTCTCGGATGAAGGCGTCATCTTCCCACGAGTCCCACAGGCCCTTGGCAATCTCGATATACTCGGCGGCCATCCGGTAGCGCAGGTCGTGAGCCGGATGCTCCGGTTTATTGTAGTTCAGCGCCGAGCCTTCCAGCGGCGAGGTTACGACGTTCCAACCAGCGCGCCCGTTGGAAATGTGGTCAATGGACATAAACTGCCGCGCCACGGTGTAAGGGTCGCTGTAAGTGGTGGACAGGGTGGCCGCCAGGCCGATGTGGGTGGTGTCCATTGCCAGGGCTGCCAGAAGGGTAAGGGGCTCGAAGCGGTTGAGGAAGTTGGGATGCGACTTTTCGCTGATGTACAGCCCGTCGCCAAAGAAGGCGAAGTCCAGCTTGGCGTTTTCGGCCTTCCTGGTAAGCCGCCGGTAGTAATCGAGGTTGATGGCGGCGTCCGGCACGGCGGTGGGGTGCCGCCACGACGCCATGTTGGAGCCCGTGCCGGCCAGGAAGGTCCCGATGCGCATCATTCGCCGTTCAGCCATTGTCCTAACCCCGTCATTCTGAGCTTGTCGAAGAATCCCACGGTAGAGGTAGGGGTGAAAGCGTCTCCTAATCTATCAGCCCGCCCAGCAGCTCGAAGGAGCGCAGCCGCTTCTCGAAGCTGTCTATAGCGGTCACTGCGATTATCTCATCAGCGCCGTACTTTTGGCGCACTTCCAACAACTGCCGCCGCACCGATTCGGGCGCGCCGTGAACCACGCCCGCCTGACGCACGGTGATTTGGTAGCCCTCTCCCGACTGTTTCCCGAACTCTTCGCCCGCCTCAACGCTGCCGACGGTAAGGGTGCGCCCGCTATCCAGCGTTATGCGGACGACCTGTATCTTGGCGGCGTGTTCCGCTGCTTCCTCGTCGGTGTCGGACACAATGATGGGCAAGGCCAGCATCGTATAAGGCCAACCCACTCTCCCACAGGGAGAGGGTTGGGGTGAGGGTGTTCTTGCAGCGTCGGAACCGGCCTGGTAGCGGCGCACGGCTTCGGCCATCTCGTCCTCGTCGTTGTTGAGGAACAGTGCGAAGACGTAGGGCATTGCCAGTTCCGCCGCCATGTCGCCGCTGGAGCGGGTCGTCCCCAGCAGGAACAGGTCGGGCGGCCGCGGCGGCAGGGGACTGGCCTGCAACCCGTACAGGGGATGCTCCGGCTCCAGTTCGTCGTGCAGGAACCGCCGTAGCTCCCCCAGCTTCTCGGCCAGGTTCATGGCAGGTTCGCCATCCCCGCGCCGCAGAGCCGCCGTGGAGCGGGGCAGCCCGCCCGGCCCGCGCCCGATGCCCAGGTCAACCCGCCCCGGAGCCAACGACGCCAGCACGTTGAAATTCTCGGCCACCTTGTAGGGGCTGTAATGCTGCAACATCACTCCGCCGGAGCCGACCCGGATGCGCGAGGTATGGGCCAGCAGGTGCGAGACCAGCACCTCCGGCGACGACCCCATCACCCGCCCGGAGCCGTGATGCTCCGCTACCCAGAAGCGGTGATAACCCCACTCTTCGGCCTTCTGCGCCAGCTCTATGGTATGGCGCAGGGCGTCAACAGGGCTGTCCGATTCATGGACCGGGCTTTGATCGAGGATGCTCAGCTTGAGGCTCATTGCTCCCTTTCTCTATGGGGGAGGGCCGGGCGTATTGCCGTAGTTTAACCGATTATTTCCCACGCTGGGCTACCCTTCTATATTCCTGTGCTATCATTCGCCCAAGCACCGCCCCCGGCTCTTGTACGGGTGCGGAAACTCAGGGCGAGCGGGGGTGAATTATGGCTCCGACCGGCAACGAATGGCTGGCACTGACCAGCGAGGAAACCCTGGAACCCGAAATACCCATCTGCGATCCTCACCACCATTTCTGGGTACAACGGCCCGAGCCGCTGGACTACCAGCAATACCTTCTTGAACACCTGGCTGCCGACATCAACAGCGGACATAATGTGCGCTCCACCGTGTTCGTCGAGGCCCGCTCCAGCTACCGCACCGAAGGCCCCGAGGAGCTGCGCTCGGTGGGGGAGGTGGAGTTCGTTCAGGCCATCGCAGACGCCAGCGCCACCGGGCAGTACGGCCCCGGCCGAGCGGCCCACGGTATCGTCGGCCGCGCCGACCTGAAGCTGGGGGACGCCGTGCGCCCGGTGTTGGAGGCGTTGCAGGAAGCCAGCCCCAACCGCTTTCGGGGCATCCGTCATTCCGTCGGCTGGGACCCCAGCCCGGAGCTGGACAACCGCGAGGTCGAGGGCTGCCTGCTGCGCGACGACTATCGCGCCGGCGCCCGCGTGCTGGCGGATATGGGGCATGTATTGGAAAACTCGCTCTACTTCCCGCAGCTCGATGACCTGGCGTCTTTCGCCAACGCCGTACCTGAAGTGACCATAGTCCTGAACCACCTCGGCGGATTCTGCCGCATCGGGCCGTACTCCGGACGGGACGAGGAAGTGATGGCGGAGTGGCGCCGGGGCATTGCGGCCGTGGCCGCCTGCCCCAATATCGTAATGAAGCTGGGCGGCATCGGAATGCCGCGCATCGGCTTCGACTGGCACGAACGCGCGACGCCCGTAGGCTCAGAAGAGATTGCCGACTCCATCGCCCCTATCATGCACTATCTCATCGAGCAGTTCGGGCCTTCGCGGTGTATGTTCGAGAGCAACTTCCCGGTGGACAAAGTGTCCTTCTCCTACCACGTGCTGTTCAACGCCTTCAAGCGGGTCTCGGCGGGCTACTCGGCTTTGGAACGGGCCGATATGTTCCACGACACCGCCGCCCGCGTCTACCGCCTGGATTAGTAGTCCCCTCTCCATTGAGGGAGAGGGCTAGGGTGAGGGTGAAAACCTAGAAACCAGGAAACGACAAGGAGCAAGCAATATGGAAGTCAGACCCTTCGAGATAGCAGTAGACGATGCCACTCTGGACGACCTGCGCCAGCGGCTGGCCGATACCCGCTGGCCCGACGAAATCCCCGGCTCCGAGTGGGACTACGGAAGCAACCTCGACTACATCAAGGAACTGTGCGAATACTGGCGTACCGGCTTCGACTGGCGGGCACAGGAAAGGAAGCTCAACGCCTTCAATCACTGTAAGTCCGAGGTTGACGGGCTGGACATCCACTTCATCCACGAAAAGGGGCAAGGCCCCAACCCCATTCCACTGGTCATCACCCACGGCTGGCCCAGCACCTTCTTCGAGATGAGCAAGATAATCCCCCTGCTGGCCGACCCCGGCAGCCACGGCGGCGACCCGGCCGACGCCTTCGACGTGGTGGCGCCATCCCTGCCCGGTTTCGGCTTCTCGCAAGCCTCCCGCGAGCGGGGCATGGAGATAGGCAAGGTCGCCGACCTGTGGGCCAAGCTGATGACCGAGAATCTGGGTTATGGGAAGTTCGTCGCCGTGGGCGGCGACATCGGCGCAGGCGTGACCTCGCGGTTAGGCTACTCGCACGCTGACAAGCTGCACGGCATCCACCTCACCTCCGTCACGCGCCCCACGCCGTATCTCGGCCCTGACTCGCGCGCCCTGACTGCCGCTGAGGAAGCCCATAGCGCCCAGCGAGAGCGCTGGTTTGCTGACGAGGGCGGCTACAACCACATCCAAGGCACCAAGCCGCAGACGCTGTCCTACGGCCTCAACGACTCGCCCGCTGGCGTGTGCGCTTGGATCGTAGAGAAGTGGCGCACTTGGAGCGACTGCAACGGCGACGTGGAGAGCATCTACACCAAGGACGAACTGCTGACTACCGTGACGATTTACTGGGTCACCCAGACCATCGGCTCCTCAGTGCGGATGTACCGGGAGAACCAGACTCACGTGTGGGAGATGGAGCAGGAGGAGCGGGTGCCGGCCCCGGCGGGCATGGCGATGTTCCCGCAGGAGATTGCCCGACCGCCCCGCGAGTGGGCCGAGCGCTCCTACGACGTGCGCCGCTGGCAGGAGATGCCCCGGGGCGGACACTTCGCCGCCTTCGAGGAGCCGGGCCTGCTGGCCCATGAAGTGCGCGAGTTCTTCCGCCAGTTCCGGGGGTGAGGTTAGACGCAAAGACGCAATGAAATTGGATTAGGTTAAGGAGTGAACCATGCCGGTTACGGGGCTTGAAATCACTTCGGAGCGTCCCTTTGCCGACGGGGAATCCTTCGGCGACGTGGGTTCATACACCCAGATTGACGGGACGGCGCACTTCGCCGTTGACCCGCTGCATCCGGCCAACGAGACTATCGCTGACATAAAGCTGGCTCCGCGCAACGGGCAAGGCCAGGTCGAGTTCAGCGCCGACTTCCGTATCCTGCGGCCCGTGGATCCGAGTAAGAGCAACGGGCGGCTGCTGCTGGACGTGCTGAACCGGGGAAAGGCGTTCGCCCTGCGCAACATCAACAGCGCGCCGGACATCGCACCCGACGCGCCGCTGCATCCAGGCAATGGTTTCCTGATGCGCCAGGGCTACACCATCGTCTGGTGCGGGTGGCAGCACGATGTTCCCAATACGCCGGGGCTGCTCCGAATCCATGTGCCGGAAGCGATGGAGGATGGCAAGGCGGTGTCCGGCAGGATAGTAGTCACCTTCCAGCCCAACGCTGTTGTAGAGTCTCAGTACCTTTCCGACCGGATGCACCGGGCCTACCCGGCCAACAAGCTGGAGGACTGGGAATCGGTTATGACGGTGCAGGAGGATGAAGACGCCCGTGAGCAGGTCATCCCGCGTAAGCAGTGGTGGTTCGCGCGTGTGGAAGACGGGCGGCGCATACCCGATCCTTGCTACGTGCATCTGGAAGGGGGATTCCAGCCCGGCAAGGTATACCAGGTCATCTACACCACTACCGGCGCGCCCATTGCCGGGTTGGGGCTGGCGGCTACGCGGGATATTGCGTCGCACCTGCGCTTCGACGCCGGTGACCAACTGGAACGCGCCTATGCCTTCGGGGTTTCCCAGAGCGGGCGGTTCCTGCGTTCCTTCCTGTACCACGGGCTGAATTACGACGAAAGCGGCCGGGCCGTGTTCGACGGTTTCATGCCCCACGTGGCCGGCGGCAAGCGGGGCGAATTCAACCAGCGCTTTGCCCAGCCGTCCAGCCAGGCCACCCGCAGCGTCAACAGCCTGTTCCCCTTCGCCGATGCGCCCCAGACCGATCCTGATACAGGGCTGACCGACGGGCTGCTCTCCCGCCTTGCGACGCAGGGTGAGCTGCCCAAGGTGATGTACACCTACACCTCGTCGGAATACTGGGCCGGCCACGGGGCGCTGGTCCACACCGACACCGAGGGGCGGCAGGACGTGGAGCCGCCGGATGCGGTGCGCGTCTATGCCTTTGCCGGAACCCAGCACGCCCTAGGCGGGCTGCCCCTCACTGACACCGACCCGGCGGACGGCTACCGGGGAGCGCACGCCTTCAATTGTTTGGATTATCGTTGCCTGTTGCGGGCGGCGTTGGTGAACCTTGACCGTTGGGTCTCCAATGATGAACCCGCTCCGCCCAGCCAGTACCCCCGTATCGCCGATGCCACGGCAACACCCCCTGCTGGCGCCGCGCCGCGCCTCGAGGCGGTTCCGGGTGTGAAGCTGCCCCGGCCATTGCGGAAATTCACTCGGCTGGATTTTGGCCCAGACCCCTTGGTGCCGACGGTTGTACCGGTGACGGTGGGACGTGACTACCCGTGCCTGGTGTCGCAGGTGGATGCCGACGGCAACGAGGCAGCCGGCATACGGCTGCCGCTGGTGTCCGTCCCGCTGGCGACGCATCTCGGCTGGAACCGCCGCCATGCCGACATAGGCGGCGAGGGGCAGACGCTGTCCACCGGCGGGGCGTCCGGCGGCACCCTGCGCGGCTCGTCCATACCCTTCGCCGCCACCCGTGCCGAGCGCGAGGAAACCGGCGATCCGCGCGAGTCTATCGAAGAGCGCTATGCCTCCCGGCAGGACTTCCTGGAGCAGATAGAGAACGCCGCCCGGCAGCTTGTAGCCGACGGTTATCTGCTGGCTGAGGACGTTGAGCCGCTGGTCGCGCAAGCGTCTGAACATTACGAAGCTATGGCCGGGCGGCTTCAAGAGGTCCAACCAGTCGGGGATTAACCCCGAATCATTATTCCCGTCGGCTCACTCCTGTCATTCCCGTGAAGGCGGGAATCCATAATTCTCAAAATCGGAGGATGCGATGAAATACGACGTAATCGTAATCGGAGCCGGTTCCGGCGGCGGCGCCCTCGCCACCCGGCTGGCCGAAGACCCCAACCGCTCGGTGCTGCTCTTGGAGGCCGGGCCGGACTACGTTGACCTGGAGCAGACGCCGGACGACCTGAAGTTCGGGTACGCTCCGCGGGCGTCGGAGATGGGGGCGCCGCACAACTGGTCGTTCACCGGCAAGGGCAGCGCGACCCGCTCCGAGGACGTGGTGGTGCCGCGCGGCAAGGTGGTCGGTGGCACCAGCGCCATCAACGGGCAGGTGTTCCTGCGCGGCGTCCCGGAGGACTACGACAGTTGGGCCGAGTGGGGCAATGACGAGTGGTCTTTCGTGAAGTGTCTGCCCTATTTCCGCAAACTGGAAACCGATACGGACATCGTGGACGACTTCCACGGGTTCGACGGCCCGGTGCCGGTGCGCCGCCACAGGCGTGAGGCTTGGCTGCCTCTGGCGGAGGCGTTCCACGTGTCGGCTATGGCGTCGGGCTATGCCGAGGTCTATGACCACAACCACCCGGATTCCAGTGGCGTCGGCCCGTTGCCCATGAACAACCCCAACGGCGTGCGGATGAGTACCGCGCTCACTTACATCACCAACAACCGGCACCGGCTCAACTTCACCATCCGCGGCAACGTGCTGGTGCGCCGCATCCTGTTCGATGATGGTTCGACAGGCTCACCACGAGCGGTTGGCGTAGAGGTCGAGAGCGGCGGCGAGACCTTCACCGTCGAGAGCGAGCAGGTGGTTCTCTGCGCCGGGGCCGTCGCCTCCCCGCAGATACTGATGCTCTCGGGTGTCGGCCCGGCGGGCCATTTGCAGGATATGGGGGTGCCGGTGGTCAAGGACCTGCCGGGCGTGGGCCAGAACCTCCGCGATCATCCCCTGTGCGCTGTCCGCGTCAAGACCAAGCCGGATTTCCCGCTGGACCCCGACGCGCCGCGTATCCAGACGGTGCTGAGGTATACGGCGACGGGTTCCGACCTGCGTAATGATATGCAGATTCTGCCCTCGTCCTTCTCCACGCCCCTGGGTGGTGACCCCTATGCCGAGGAGGGCATTCGCTTCACCTGCATCCTGGAGCTGGCCAAGAGTTCTGGGGAAATCAGGCTGCGCTCCACGACGCCAGGTGACAACCCGGACATCAACTGTCGCCACCTGGAGGAGGAATTCGACCGCGAGCGGATGCGCGAGGCGATTCGGATGTCCTTCCAGTTCATGGAGCATGATTCCTTCGGGGACATCGTGGAGGAGCCCATCTCCCCTACCCGCGAGGAAATCGAGTCTGACGACGCCCTGGACGCCTGGATGCTGGAAACGGTGGACATAGGTCAGCACCTCTCCGGCACCTGCAAGATGGGCCCGGCCAGCGACCCCATGGCGGTGGTGGACCAGTTCGGCGGCGTCCACGGCATCGAGAACCTGCGCGTTGCAGACGCCTCGGTGATGCCGGATGTGATCCGGGCGAACACCAACCTGACCACCATAATGATTGGCGAGCGGGTGGCCGACTGGATTGTCCAGCAGACGGGGTAATTACATTCCTTGATTACAATCCAGCAAAAAGGAGAGCGCCCCACGAATTGGGGCGTTCTCCTTGATTCTCGGGGCCTACCTGTGCAGGCAGGGGCTTAGTAGTGTCGCAGTTCAACCACGTTGTCGTCGGGATCGTAGATGTACAGAGAGATGCCGTCCCCGTGGGAACCCCAGCGCTTGCCGGGCCCGGCCTGGATCTCCACGCCGATAGCCTCGAAATGGGACTTCAACTCTTCCATGTCGGTGTAATCGATGACCATGCAGAAGTGGTCCTGGTTCTTCACGTCATCCCTGCCGTCCGGAATGCTGTCGGACGCGAAGAAGTCGATGATGGTGTCAGCGTTCAGCCGCGCCGATGGGAAGCGCACCTCGCCGGCCCGCCACTGCTCCACCCGCTCCGCTTGCAGTCCCAGCACCTCGGTGTAGAAGCGCAGCGATTCCTCCACGTCCCGGGTGCGGAGAACGATGTGGTCCATTTCGGTTATCTTGACCAGGGGTTGGGTCACGACTTCGAACTTCGTCTGGGTAGCCATATTCGGCCTCCTCAATTGTGGCCCTTTGACCGACTGGGAGCGGCTCCCCGGTTAACTCAGGGCGCCCACCTGCTTTACTGGCATTATATGGCCCATCCTCTCTCTTGTCATCCGGGTGCAAGCGTATTTCAATCTGACGACGGCCAGACGCTTGACATGGATTCCCGCCTTGTGTTAACTAATTCGCAATCGGTAAGGCAAACGCCTTAACGGTCCAAAATACAGGCGTATTGTTGGGAACCAAGACGCGACAAGGCAAGAGGTGATGTCATCGCTTCTAACTTTGGCGACACGGTTCTGGAGGTAAAGGACCTCCACACCTATTTCTTCAACCGCTGGGGGACTACGAAAGCGGTTGACGGCGTGAGCTTCTCGCTTCGCGAAGGCGAGACTCTGGGCATCGTCGGAGAGTCCGGCTGCGGCAAGACGATGACCGCGCTGTCCCTGCTCCGCCTCATACCCCGCCCGGCTGCGCGCATCGTTTCCGGCGAGATTATTCTTGACGGCGAGAACCTGGTCGAGAAGACCGACAAGGAAATGCGGCAGATTCGGGGACGCCAAATCTCGATGATTTTGCAGGATCCCCAGACCTCCCTGAACCCGGTGTTTACCATCGGCAACCAGATTCTGGAAGCCCTGGGCATCCACCAGTCCGGCGGACGCAAGGAACTGGTGGGCCGCGCCATTGACGCCCTCCGCGGCGTGCGGGTGGCGGCCCCGGAGCGGCGGATGGAAGACTTTCCGCACCAGATGAGCGGGGGGATGAAGCAGCGGGTTATCGGCGCCATCGCCATATCCTGCGCCCCCAAGGTCATCATCGCCGACGAACCGACCACCGCTCTTGACGTTACCATCCAGCTCCAATATCTCCGCTTGTTGAAGGAAATTCAGGCTGAGACCGGGCTGGCCATCATCTTTATTACCCACGACTTCGGTATCGTAGCCCGAATGTGCGACCGGGTTGCGGTGATGTATGCCGGCCGGGTGGTGGAGGATGCCGAAGTAAGGGACCTTTTCAATAACCCGCAACACCCCTATACTCAGACGTTGATGGCCTCGGTGCCCCAGATGGAGAGGACCGACCGGCTCTTCGCCATCGAAGGACAGCCCCCGGCTCTCTACGACCTGCCCGATGGATGCCGGTTCGCCGAGCGCTGCCAGTACGCCCAGGACATCTGCCGACGGGAGTATCCTGACACCACCCAGGTGCGGTCGAACCACACCGCCAACTGCTGGATGCTCGACCCTTCATGGTCCGAACCAGCCCTGGCCGGACAGAGGGAGTAAACCAATGCCCACAGAACTGTTGCGGGCAGAAAACCTGACAAAGTATTTCCCGGTTACCAAGGGGCTGATACTGATGAAGACCGTCGGCCACGTGCAGGCGGTGGACGGTATTAGCTTCTCCATCAACGAAGGGGAAACCTTGGGACTGGTAGGGGAATCGGGCTGCGGCAAGACCACCACCTCCAAGCTGGTGTTGCGGCTGGAAGAGCCTACCGAGGGCGACATTTTCCTGGACGGTAAGAACATCAAGGACTTTCGCGGGCCGGAACTCAAGGACTTCCGCACCCAGGTTCAGGCTGTGTTCCAGGATCCGTGGTCGTCCCTCAGCCCTCGGATGCGAGTCCGCGACATAGTGTCGGAGGCCCTGGTGGTCAACCGCGACGTCACCAACCAGGAACGCGACGACCGGGTAGAAGAGGTAATGAATCAGGTGGGCCTGCGCAAGGCCCAGGCCGACCTCTACCCCCACGAGTTCAGCGGCGGCCAGCGCCAGAGGGTTGCTGTCGCCAGCGCGCTGGCTTCCTATCCCAAGTTGATAATCCTCGATGAGCCGGTATCGGCTCTCGACGTGTCCATTCGCGCCCAGGTGATGAACCTGCTGGTTGACCTGCAACAGGAAACGGGGGTGGCCTACCTGCTGGTGGCGCACAACCTAGCCACCGTGCGCTATATGTCGCATCAGACGGCGGTGATGTACCTGGGGCAGATTGTGGAGTACAGCCCCACCGAGGAACTGTACGAGAATCCCCTGCACCCCTACACCAAGGCGCTGTTCTCTGCGGCGCTGCCCTCGCACCCCGATGTGGAGCGGGAGGAAATCGTGTTGCAGGGGGAGGTTCCGTCGCCCATCAACCCGCCCACCGGGTGCAGGTTCCATCCAAGATGTCCCTTCGCCATGGACCGCTGCTCCGTGGAGGAGCCGGTCCAAAAGGATGTTGGCAGCGGTCACATAGTGAGCTGCCACCTGTACTAGGGAAGTAACAGCCTTGATATACTTGAACAGAAAGAAGCCTCTATTGATTAGAGGCTTTATTTTCGCCCAAGTGCCGATTTCTCTAATCTTTCCGGCATTCCAATTTCACCAGTCAAGCCCCGATTTATTCGGGGCTTTATTTTTGCCCAAGCCAGGAGTCGGCGCGTCCCGGATTCCTGGCAACCAAATTTGGGGGTTACGCCCAGAGAGGCCCCGCTAATTGGCCGCGGCACTATCAGGCAGCCAAATTTGACCTGGCTTAACTGGCGGTTTGGTCTTCCGGCGCAGGGAGATCCCGGTCAATTGCCTTACTGGGCAGAACCGGCAATAGCACAACAGTTTCATCGGAGGATGGAAGATAGATGCGCCTCAACCTGATTCAGGTTCCCGTACACTTTCTCTCTCTGGCTGTCCTGCTGGCAGCAGGCTTGTTGACCCTGGCCGCCGTGGCTTGCGGCGGCGATGAAGAGCCAGCAGCCACTTCGGCCCCTGCGGCCACGGCGGCTGCCACGGCCCCGTCCACGGGTTCCCAGGCCCAGCCCGCGGCGACGCAGGCTCAGTCGGACAGCACCGGCTCCCAGCAACAGCAGCGGCCAACTCAGCCGCCCGCATCTACCACGCCCCCGGAGAGGGTGGCCCAACTGTCCGGCGACATAAACGTCGACGGCTCCAGCACGGTGTTTCCCATCACCGAGGCGATGGCCGAGGAGTTCGGCTATGCCACCGACGGCAACGTCAAGATAACCGTCGGCGTGTCAGGCACCGGCGGCGGCTTCAAGAAGTTCTGCGCTGGTGAGACCCATATATCCGACGCATCCCGGCCCATCAAGCAGTCGGAGGTGGACCTCTGCGCCGAGGCTGGAATCGAGTACATCGAGATTCCCGTTGCCATTGACGGCCTCAGCGTGATGGTCAACCCGAACAACGACTTCGTCGAGTGCATGACGGTCGGTGAGCTGCACACCATGTGGGCGCCCGAGGCTGAGGGCGTGGTGACCAAGTGGAGCCAGGTGCGGGCCGGCTGGCCCGACGAAGAGTTCCGTCTCTATGCGCCCGGTGTTGACTCCGGCACCTTCGACTACTTTACCGAGACTGTTAACGGCGAGTCCCAAGCCTCCCGCGGCGACTTCCTGCCCAGCGAAGACGACAACGTGCTGGTGACCGGCATCGCCGGCGACCAGGGCGCGCTGGGTTACTTCGGCTACGCCTACTACGCCGAGAACGCGAACCGGCTGAAGCTGGTGGCCATTGACGGGGGGGACGGCTGTATAACCCCGACGGATGAGACCATCAACAACGGGACTTACGCGCCGCTCTCCCGCCCGCTGTTCATCTACGTCGCGAAGAGCGCGCTGGAAGAAGAACACCTCCGGGCCTTTGTCGAGTTCTACCTCGACGCCGCCAACCGCAGCTTCATCAGCGAGACGGGATACATTCCCTTCCCCAACAACATTTACGACCTGGCCCTCGAGAAGTTCCTCACCGGTAACAGCGGCGCGGCCTTCGGCGGCGACGACCGGATGCACGGCACCGTCGAGGAAGTGCTGAAGATGTCCATGGGCCTGATGGAACCGCCATCCATGACGGCGATGGTCAATCTGTCTGAACTGTCCGGCGACATCAACGTGGATGGTTCCAGCACGGTGTTCCCCATCACCGAGGCGATGGCCGAGGAGTTCGGATATGCCACCGACGGCAACGTGAAGATAACAGTTGGCGTGTCGGGCACCGGCGGCGGCTTCAAGAAATTCTGCGCCGGTGAGACTCATATCTCCGACGCCTCCCGGCCCATCAAGCAGTCAGAGGTTGACCTGTGTGCCGAAAACGGCGTCCAGTACATCGAGCTGCCGGTCGCCATTGACGGCCTTAGCGTGATGGTCAACCCGGCCAACGACTTCGTGGAGTGCATGACGGTTGACGAACTGCACACAGTGTGGGCGCCCGAGGCCGAGGGCGTGGTGATGAAGTGGAGCCAGGTGCGGGCGGGCTGGCCGGACGAAGACATCCGGCTGTACGCTCCCGGAGTGGACTCCGGCACCTTCGACTACTTCACCGAGACGGTGAACGGCGAGTCCCAGGCTTCTCGCGGCGACTTCCTGCCCAGCGAGGATGACAACGTACTGGTGACCGGCATCGCCGGGGACAAGGGAGCGCTGGGCTACTTCGGCTACGCCTACTACGCCGAGAACGCCGACCGCCTGAAGCTGGTCGGTATTGACGGCGGGGAAGGCTGCGTTACTCCCACCGACGAGACCATCAACAATGGCACCTACGCGCCGCTCTCCCGCCCGCTGTTCATCTACGTGGCGGCGGACGCGCTGAACCAGCCGCACGTCAAGGCTTTCGTCGAGTTCTACCTGGACGAGGCTAACCGGAGTTTCGTCAGCGAGACGGGCTACATACCCTTCCCGAAGGTCATCTACGACTTGGCTCTGAACAAGTTCCTGGACGGCAACACGGGCCCGGCCTTCGGCGGCGATGACCGCATGAGCGGCACCGTCGAGGAAGTACTGCGGGCCTCGTCCTAGCAGTCCAGTAGTTCCGAATAAGAGGCGGCCACGGCCTTAGCGGGGAGCCGTGGCCGCCTTGCTTTTGACGCCCGGCCCCGGTGCGGCTACACTGGCGAAAATTCGTTGGGATTACAATACTCTGAGATTGCGTTGGAGAGGGAAATGAGCATCATCCGACTTTACACCGGCGATGATGGGCAGACTCACATAGAAGAGATGAGCCCGGAATCCCACCCCGAGCTGGCGTCTCTGCAATCCACTACCGGGATAGTGTTCCGCACCGTCGAGCCCGGCTACTTCAGCGACTGGCACAACGCGCCGCGCCGCCAGTTCGTCATCACGGTACAGGGCGAGGTGGAGATTGGTTTGGGCGACGGAACAGTGCACCGCTTCGGCCCGGGGCACGCCACGCTGGCCGAGGACCTTACCGGCCAGGGCCACACCACCCGCGCCGTGGGCGACAAGCCGAGGGTCACCGCGACCATTCCGCTGTCGGACTAAACGAAGAGTTCCCTCTCCCAGAAGGAGAGGGTTAGGGTGAGGGCGTGCATTTCGGAATAGAGCCGGAGGTAACTATGCCCATAGTAGCGCATGACGACGCGCTGGAGCGGATAATCTCGACCTCTCAGCCTATCAATGAGCTGGCTGGCGGGTTCGGCGGTGAGCAGGGGCCGGCGGAGGGGCCGGTGTGGTGGCAGGAGGGGAACTACCTGCTGTTCAGCGACATCCACAACAACCGGCGGATGAAGTGGGCCGAGGGCGAGGGCGTGTCGGTGTTCAGCGAACCCACCAACCGCGCCAACGGCCTGACCCGCGACCCGCAGGGCCGCCTCATAGCCGCCGAGCATGATGGCCGCCGCGTCTCGCGCGTGGAGCCCGACGGCAGTATCACCGTCGTCGCCAACAGTTTCCAGGGGCGTCCGCTGAACCGGCCCAACGACGTGGTGGCGAAGTCCGACGGCGCAATATACTTCACCGATCCCAACGCCGGTATGCCGGTGCAGACACAGTCCGACCTCAACTTCCCCGGCGTATACCGCGTATCGCCGGACTTGGGGACGATTACGCTGCTGGTGCGCGATTATATCGGCCCCAACGGGCTGGCGTTCAACCCGGACGAGAGCGTGCTGTACGTTATTGACTCGCGGCGCGGTCACCTGCGGGCCTTTGATATGCAGCCCAACGGGACACTGGCGCTGGCTACCAGCCGCATATTCAGCCACAATCTGGGCGAGCGTCCCGGCATCCCCGATGGAATGAAGGTGGATGTCGAAGGCAACGTCTACGTGGGTGGCTCCGGCGGTATCTGGATAATCGACCCGTCGGGCAAGCACTTGGGCAGCATCGAAACGGGAGCGCCGCTGCACACCAACATGGCCTTCGGTGGCGGCGACTGGAAGACGCTGTACTTCACAAGCTGGGACAAGCTCTGGTCGGTGCGGGTCAACATTCCAGGCATCCCGGTGCCGACGCCCAAGCCCGCCTAATCCCATACGTAAATGACTGGTTTCCTCTTGCGTAAGAGAGCAATTAGTTCCCTCCCCCTTGAGGGGGAGGGTTAGGGTGGGGGTGAAATCTTAAACTGCGAAACCCATAGCAGGAAACACAACCAGACAAACGGGAGGAAACCCAATGGAATTTGGACTGTTTATGATGCCGCTGCATCCCCCGCGCCGGTCGCCGTCGGACTCGTATGACCGCGACGTTGAGCTGATTGTCCAGGCCGACAAGCTGGGAGTGCGGGAGGCATGGGTCGGTGAGCACATCACCGAGACTTGGGAGAACGCTCCGGTGCCGGAGCTGATTATCGCGCAGGCGCTGGCCCTTACGGAGAACATCATTCTGGCGACGGGCGTCACGATGCTGCCCCTGCACCATCCGGTGGACACCGCCCACCGGATAGCGATGCTGGATCACATGGCGCGAGGGCGGTTCTACTGGGGCATCGGGCTGCGGTCGCTGCCCACGGACCTGCAACTGTACGGCGTGGAATACGACAGCATGGACGACGTGCGCGAGCGTGGGCGGGAGGCGTTGGAGGTGGTCCTGGGCCTGTGGGAGAACGCCGATAGCGGCAAGTTCGGATACGAAGGCAAGCACTACCAGGTCCACGCGCCGGAGGAGATGGCCGAGCTGGGGCGCCGCCTCTACTTCAAGCCCTACCAGCAGCCGCACCCGCCCATCGGCGTGGCGGCATCGTCTCCCAACACGGAGACCATTCGCATGGCCGGGGAGCGCGGCTGGATTCCCATGACCAACCTGCCCAACCGCTTCATCCCCGACCTGTGGCATACCTGCGAGCAGGGCGCCCTGAGCGCAGGCCGCGTCGCGGACCGGAGCGAGCTGAGGCTGGGACGGGACATTTATGTGGGCGCGACGCCACAGGAAGCTCGCGAGGAGGCCCGCATCGTCCTCGGCAGGCCCTTCGAGGAACACCAGTGGAAGAACCGCCAGGCCGGCGGCATCCTCGGTCACCTCAAGAACGACCCGGGCATGGCCGACGAAGATGTCACGGTTGATTACATGATGGAGAACATCTGGATAGTCGGTGATCCGTCGGAAGTGGTGGAGAAAATCGAACAGACCTACGAGGAGACCGGCGGATTCGGAACCCTGCTGGGCATCACCATGGATCCTGACGACCATACGCTGGTGCAACGCTCGCAGCAGCTCCTGATGGAGCAGGTGGCGCCCAAGGTGTCCCATCTCAACTAGCCGCTCCATAATCCCCTCTCCCTTGAGGGAGAGGGTGAGATTCTCGCTCAGACGAAACTGTCCTTACTCCAACCATATCCCTGTCTGAGAGGGGGAAGAGGAAATTGAAATGACGACCCTGAACGAAAGGTTCCAGAAAGGGCTGGAAATCAGGTCGAAATTTGTGGGCGGCGGGCCTATCGGGAGCGGCTCGGTGCCTGCGTCCCAAGAGGTGGCCCCCGACCTGCACCGCATCGCCGGGGAAGCTCTGTTCGGGACCATCTGGCAGCGGTCTGGCCTGCCCATCCATCGGCGGGAGATGATTACTCTCTCGGCCCTCACCGTGCTGCAACGAGAGAACCAGTTGACCCGGCACGTTAGCAACGCGCTGAACCTGGGTTTGACGCCGCAACAGGTCATTGAGGTGATGATTCACGCATCCTGGTATGGCGGCGTTCCCACAGCTTTCAATGCCATGGGCGTGGCCAAAGACGTGTTCGACGGATTGGGCATCAACTTCGAGCCGCAACTCGTCTTCGACCCGTCGGAAACGCCGGACGACCTGTACCAGCGTGGGGCCGCCCGGCGTGAGGAGCTGATGGGACCGCCCGCTGAGGGCCGCCCCGGCCCGGTGACGCAGGCGGAGCGCGACTTCAACCGCCTCAGCACCGAATACTACTGGGGTTCGGTCTGGAACCGCCCTGGGTTGGAGCTGGCCGACCGCTCCATCTGCACCCTGGCCTGCCTGACCGTGCTGGGCCGCGAGGGGCCGCTGCGCAGCCATATCAACGGCGCCCTTCACATCGGACTGACGCCGGAGGAAATCGTGGAGGTGTTCATACACGCCTGCTTCTACGGCGGCATCCCCTTCACCCGAGCCGCCATTGACGCGGCCAACGAGATATTCCGCGCAAGAGGGCTGGGCTGATTGCCGGGATTTTTCCAGCGCATAAAGTGGGGGCGGGCCTGAAACCTGCCCCTGCTGGATTATGGGAATGACCTTCCAAAGCACATCGGAAATCATCGCCTCGTCGCCGGAGCTTGAAGACTTCCGGTTTGACTGGTCGGCGCTGCCCGCGATTACCGAAGGGCTGGCCGGAACCGGAGGACGAATCTTCGCCTGTCTCGACGACTTTGTAGTATCCGAAGTGCCGCGCGATATGCCCAGCGGCGAGGGCGAATACGCCTACGCTTACGTCGAAAAACGCGGCCTGAACACCCACGACCTGGTGGCTGCGCTGCGTGAGCGAGGCATTCCGTACAACGACGTCGGCGTAGCGGGACTCAAGGACAGGAAGGCCGTGACCCGGCAGTGGCTCAGCGTTCCCGTCCGCTACTCACTGCACTTGGAGGCGCTGGATGAGCTGGACGGCGTGCGGGTGCTGGAAACGTCGCGCCACGGCAGCCGGCTGCGGCGGGGCAATCTGCGCGGCAACCGATTCGAGGCGCGAGTGCGCGACCCTGAACCTGGCTGGCAAGACCTCGCGCAGACCATCGTCGAGCAGTTGGCGAGTGCCGGGTTGCCCAACTATTTCGGCCCACAGCGGTTCGGGCGCTACAACAGCAACGCCATTGACGCCATGCGAATGCTGCGGGGCGAGAGGGTTCCGGGAGGGAGACGGTTGAACGAACTCTTCATATCCGCCCTTCAAGCCCACCTGTTCAACTGGAACCTCAAGGGGCGTATCGAGGCGAGGGTGTATGACCGGGTTCTGACAGGAGACCGGGCGCGGCGGCACGACACCGGTGGGATGTTCCTGGTAGGCGACGGCGCGTTGGAGTCGGAGCGGGCGCGGCGGCTGGAGATTAGCGCCGTGCTCCCGCTGTATGGCCGCAAGGTTTCCGGGGCGCTGGAAGCTGCGGCCAAGCACGAGGATGCAGTTTTGAGCCGCTTCGGGCTGCGGCGCAGCGACTTTCGCCCACATACCCGCGGGGCGTGGCGCATCAGCCGCGTCCTCCCGGAAGACATCGGGCTCCACGCCTGCTCGGACGGCTACGTGGCGGAGTTCACCCTGCTCAGCGGGGCCTACGCCACTACCTTGCTGCGGGAACTTACGAAATCCGTGCCAACCACTGATATTGCATCTGTCGAATACTTGTGAGGGGACATTCGCCATCGCCGGTTTTTGTTGACACCGCATAGGGGGTAATCTATTCTAAGTCATTCTGCGAAGGGAGCGACGGCCTGCGCGGCCAAGCGCGTCAGGCAACCTCCCAGTGGATGATATGCAACGTTTCATCATCGTCCGTTGTTTTTACGCCATCTTAGTGCTGTTCGCGGTATCCATCATCGTCTTTGTGCTGGCGCGGGCTTCCGGCAATCCAATAGACACGATGCTTCCCCTGGACGCTACGCCGGAGCAGCAGGAGACGTTCAAGGAACTGTGGGGGCTGAACAAGTCCTACCCCGAACAGTATTTCGACTTCCTCGCCAACGCATTCCAGGGTGACTTTGGCGATTCGGTCAAGTGGGCGGACCGTACGGCCATGGGGCTGGTTATCGAGCGTTTCCCGCTCACTCTGAAGCTGGGCGCGGTGGCTATCGGCATCAGTATGCTTATCGCGGTACCCATCGGGGTGCTGTCGGCGGTCAAGAAAGACACCCCCTTTGACCTGGGCGGCAAGGTCTTCGCCCTCTTGGGGCAGGCGACGCCGCCCTTCTGGCTCGGCATCATGCTCATCTGGCTGTTTGCGGTGGAGGTTGACTGGTTCCCCACGGGCGGGGATGAAGGCATTGTCTGGATTATCCTGCCGGCCATCACCCTGGGCTGGTTCCAGGTAGCGGCCCTGATGCGGCTGGTACGCTCCGCCATGCTGGAGGTGCTGGAAACCGAGTACGTGACCCTGGCCCGCGTCAAGGGTATCCAGGAATGGAAGGTTATCTGGAAACACTGCCTTAGAAACGCTTCCATACCGCCACTGACGCTGTTCGGCATCCTGGCCGCTCAGGTGATGACTGGCGCCATCGTGACCGAGACGGTGTTCAGCCTGCCAGGCACCGGGAACCTGGCGATTGAGGCCATTCGGGGCCGGGACTACCCGGTAATCCAGGCTGTGGTGGTCCTTTTCGCAGTCATCTACATCGCAATGAACCTGGTCGTGGACATCCTGTACGCATATATTGACCCCCGCATCCGTTACGACCGGGCGTAGTCCTTAATGCCAGTCTGCCAGACGTAGCTGGGACGCCACTCGGTGCAGTTACAGACTCCATGATTGAGTGACAATGTATGGAAGTATCACTGCCAACTCCGGCACAAGCTGAGCCGCAATCCGGCAAAGCCACGCGCTTTATCAGGGAAGTGCGCCGCTACCCGCTGATTCCGATTTTGATTTTGATTGTCATTCTGATAATCCCGGCCATTTTCGCGCCGTGGATCGCTCCCTATCACCCCATTGATGACGGGTCGCTGCCCAACCGCCTCAAGCCGCCGGTATGGGCCGAGGGAGGCACTTGGGATCACGTACTGGGGACCGACAAACAGGGCCGGGACATACTGAGCCGCATCATTCACGGGGCGAAATACGTGCTGTTGGTCTCCCTCAGCGTCATCTTTGTCAGTGGCATTATTGGCGTGTCGCTGGGGTTGATGGCCGGGTACTTCGGGGGCTGGATTGACAACCTGATAATGCGGGGGGTGGACGTCTTCCTCGCAATACCCGCAATACTGCTGGCCCTCGCGCTGGTGACATCGCGGGGGCCCAGCTTCGGTGTGGTGATTTTCGTCATCTGCTTCATACTGTGGTCTCGCTATGCCCGCCAGGTTCGTGGCGAAGTGCTGACCATCAAGAACCAGGACTTCGTGGCGCGGGCCCGCGTGATTGGCGCATCCCATTTCCGCGTCATCTTGCGGCATATCCTGCCCAACGTGTTCAACACCATCATTGTGCTGGCGACGCTGCAAGTCGGGTTCGTGATTCTGCTGGAGGCCATCCTGAGTTTCCTGGGGGCTGGTATTCCACGCCCGACCCCGGCATGGGGATTGCTGGTCTCCGAGGGGCGGGAACTGGTGATTTCCGGCAAGGGCTGGCAGCTCTCCCTGTTCCCCGGTATCGCTATCGTTTTGGTGGTGCTGTCCTTCAACCTGCTGGGCGACTGGCTCCGCGACCGCTTGGACCCGAAACAGAGGAACGTATGACGACCAGGATTCTTCGACAAGCTCAGAATGACAACGAGAACGCCCGTCCGGTCAGAAAGGAACCAGGGGAGATAATCCTGCAAGTCCGGGATCTCCGCACCTGGTTCTACACCCGCGCCGGCATCGTCAAGGCAGTTGACGGGATAGACTTCGAGCTGCGTCAGGGCGAGACCCTGGGCATAGTCGGCGAGTCCGGCTGCGGCAAGAGCATGACCGCTCGCTCGTTGCTGCGGCTGGTGCCGAAGCCCGCCGGGCGCATTGTTAGCGGCCAGATACTGCTGGAAGGCGAGGACCTGGTCCAGAAGAGCGAAGAGGAAATGCGCCAGGTTCGCGGGAAGCGCATTTCCATGATTCTGCAAGACCCGCAGACCTCCCTGAACCCGCTGTACACCATCGGCAACCAGTTGCGGGAAGCCTTGGGCCAGGCCCACAGGGAAAACAGCAGGAACATGGTGCGGCGGGCCATAGACGCTCTGCGCAGCGTCAACGTGGCCGCGCCGGAGCGCCGCCTGCACGACTACCCTCACCAGATGAGCGGCGGTATGAAGCAGCGGGTGGTGGGGGCCATCTCTATATCCTGCGAGCCATCGGTTATCATCGCGGATGAGCCTACCACGGCGTTGGACGTCACCATTCAGCTTCAATACCTGCGTCTGCTCAAGGAAATCCAGGAAGAAACCGGCCTGGCGATTATCTTCATCACCCACGACTTTGGCGTGGTGGCCCGGATGTGCGACCGGGTGGCAGTGATGTACGCCGGACGCATCGTGGAACAGGGGCCGGTGCGGGACATATTCAACAATCCGTCCCACCCCTATACCGAGGCGTTGATAGCGTCGGTTCCCAAGCTGGAGGAGAGGGTGGAGTGGCTGTATTCCATCGAAGGCCAGCCGCCCCTGCTGCGCGACCTGCCGCCCGGATGCCGGTTCGCGCCGCGCTGCCCCGAGGCCCGGGAGCAGTGCCTGGCCGAGTACCCGACGTCGTACCAGGTCGGCGCCGGACACACCGCCGATTGCTGGAGGTTGGATACCTCATGGCAG
Source organism: Dehalococcoidia bacterium (assembly GCA_965204865.1). Lineage (GTDB taxonomy): Bacteria > Chloroflexota > Dehalococcoidia > Lucifugimonadales > UBA3495 > VXOI01. Next base: position 981,283 of record OZ242027.1, read on the forward strand.
TAGCTAACCAGGACGCAGAGATTCTCCGATCGGCTCAGAATGACGGCGAGCCGCTAATCAGGGTCGAGAACCTGCAAAAGCACTTCCCGGTTACCCAGGGTCTCATACTGATGAAGACCATCGGCCACGTTCAGGCGGTTGATGGCATCAGTTTCACCATTGATGAAGGCAAGACCTTGGGGCTGGTTGGGGAGTCGGGCTGCGGCAAGACGACGACCAGCAAGCTGCTGCTTCGCATAGAACGGCCCACCGGCGGGCAGATTAAGCTCTATGGCGAGGACATTCAGGACTTCCGGGGCGAAAAACTGAAGGAGTACCGCACCACTGTCGGAGCGGTTTTCCAGGACCCCTGGTCGTCTCTCAGTCCCAGGATGCGGGTGCGCGACATTGTGGCCGAATCGCTGGTCGTGAACCGGGGCGAGATGTCCCGGGAAGAGATGGACGACCGGGTTGCCGAGGTGTTGGAACAGGTGGGGCTGCACAAGGAGCAGGCGCACCAGTACCCCCACGAGTTCAGCGGCGGCCAGCGCCAGCGCATCGCCGTCGCCAGCGCGCTGGTGTCTCACCCCAAACTGATTGTCTTGGATGAGCCGGTATCGGCGCTGGACGTTTCCATTCGCGCCCAGGTGATGAACCTGCTGAAGGTGTTGCAGAACGAATTCAATGTTGCCTTCCTGCTCATCGCCCACAACCTGGCTACAGTGCGCTACATGGCCCAAGACACCGCCGTGATGTACCTGGGACAGATTGTGGAGTACGGGGACACCGAGGAAATCTATCAGAACCCGCTGCATCCCTACACCCGGGCGTTGTTCTCAGCAGCTTTGCCCTCTCATCCCGACCTGATACGCGAGGACATCGTGCTGACCGGCGAGGTGCCTTCGCCCATCAACCCGCCCAGCGGCTGCCGGTTCCACCCCCGCTGCCCCTTTGCCATGGACCGCTGCTCGGTGGAAGTGCCGGAATACAAGGAAGTAGCGCCGGGCCACATGACGAGCTGTCACCTGTATTAGACGCATAGATGGGGATTGGGTTATCAAGCCAAGTAAGAATCGGGAGGTTTCAAACCTCCCGATTCTTATCTTGATTCCTATCTTGCTCGGACGGTGGCGGCTCGTCAAACGGCAGATTATTGGCTTCAGCCTCAGTGCGCCGCCTCAGCCATGCTTCCCATCTGGCGCGTTCTTCAGCCCGTCCCTCAGCCTTTCCTTCATTCTTCAATTTCTTGACTGCTGCCGGAATCAGTAGCACGATGCGCCCCCCGACTTCAATGATGATGGCGAATGCTGAGGCTGACCCTGCTGCTACGCCGTATATGGTCGCCAATTGCAAGAGAGGATTGTCTTGGTGTAGCAGATCATCCCATTGAAGCTAAAGCCTAATGGCAACGGCTACGAGGCAACCAATGAAGTAGATGACCCAATATAAGTCCAAAAACCGTTGCATCTGTCATTATGCTAGGCCGGTATTCTGCCTCTGTCAATCAGTCTCTATCAGTGAAAGGGGCGCCCCGATGGCCGGGGCACCCCTTTCTGTTTGCTGACGATGGCGCTGAGTGGCGTTAGTTCGGGTTGTCTGCGGCCTTGGCGTAGGCGGCGCAGCAGAGGCGCGGCACGGTGTTGCCGGGGTAGACCCAGTCGGCCACCACGTTGGGGTTCACCGTAATGGTGTGCGGGAACCAGAACAGCGGCATCGACACGTGGTTGTCGTACATGTAGTTGCCGATGTCGCGGGCGATGTCGTCCCGGTCCGCCGTGTCATAGGTGACCTGGAGGTCCTTGATCCTGGAGTTGAGCCAGTCGTCTTCGTAGTGCTTGGTCACTCCGTGGCTGGTGTACGCGATGTTGATGTAGTACTCGATGGGGAAGTAGATGATGATGTTGGGCCATACCTGGTTCTGCATGGTGCGGCCGCGATAGCGGTTGGCTACCTCGGAGCCGTCCAGGTCAACCAGCTTGGCCTCGATGCCAATCCTGTTCCAGTACTGGGTGATGGACTCGATGATTTGTGGCAACTCCGACTCGCCGGGCGAGACGTAGGAGTTGGCCGTTACCTTGATGGGCCCCTTCGGGCCTTCCTTGCGGTCGGTGGAGTAGCCGGCAGCCTCAATCAGGTCGCGGGCCGCGTCGGGGTCGTAGCCGTACTCCTCATCGTACCGAGTCACCCATTCTTCGTTCCAGCCTTCCAGCGTGGGGTGGAAGCCGTCAATGTACATCGGCTGCCAGTAGCCGGCGTAGAGGAAGTCGCCCAGTTCCACGCGGTTGATGGCCTTGTTCATTGCCCGGCGGATGTTGAGGTCGTTCCAGGGCTGGTCGGGGTCGTGGGCCTCCTCTGACGCCTTTCCGTGTTCCCCGGAACCGGCTTCGGTAGCGAAATAGGACCCGCCGAAGAAGATGGACACGTCGTTGGAGGTGAAGCGGGACTTGATGAGCGCCATCCCCTCGCTCACGGCGTCCTGTTGCAGGTCGATGGGCAGGTCGGCGACATGAATCTCACCAGCCAGCAGGCCAGCATAGCGGGATGCGTCTTCGGGGACCCAGGTTATCTCCAGTTCCTGGAACTCGGGATCTTCACCGCTCCAGTGTTCGTAGTCGAGCTTCTCCATGAAGATGGAGGTTCCCTGGTTGCGGCCCAAGTACTGGTAGGTGTTGGTGCCGACTAGGCCCTTTTCGTCCAGGCCAGCCTCGCCTTCGGCTTCCCAGAAATCGACGCTCCAAGGAGACATCTCGCCGGACTGGGCGCCGAGGTAGAACAGCATATTGGAGTTGGTGCGGGTGCCGTGGAAGGTCATCCTGTAATCGTCGTGGATTTCCAGCACTTCATCGTAGGGCAGGGCGTCGCCACGCGCGGTGAGGGTTGTGATGCCGCCGCAGGTTGACAGCCGGCTGTCCTCGCGGCAGAGAATCTTGAGAGTGTGCATCATGTCGGCGGTGGTTAACTCGCCCCATCCGTCGTGGAACTGGACGCCCTCACGGAGCTTGATGTCCCAGGTGCTCAGGTCTTCGCTAGCTTCCCAAGACTCGGCCAAGCGAGGAACGATCTGGCCCGTCTCGACGTCCTTGGCCAGCAGGTTCTCCAGCATCGGCTCGTACTGGACGTAAGCCTGACGGCTGCCGGCCCAGGTGCGGTTGGTCTCGTTGGCTACCGCGCCGATGGCGTAGACCAGGCGGGTGGTCTCAGAGACGAATCCGGTGGACGGCACCGGAGTGGGCTGCGGCATGGCCGTTGGAGTCGCAGCGGCTGCCGGGGCCGCACTGGTTGGTGTGGGGCGGTCCTCCTGCGGGGGCGCGCCAGCCGGAGCCGCGCTGGTGGCCGTGGGGCGGTCCTCCTGGGGCGGGGCACCGGCGGGTGTCGCTACCGGCGCGGCCGCTTGAGTGGGCGCAGCCGCGGGCGCAGTAGTAGGCGCAGGCGCATCCGTAGGCTCCTCTGCCGCACCGCCGCAGGCGATGACGAAGACCAGCGCCGCGATTAGACCAAACGCTAAGAATTTACCATTCAATAGAAATCTGGTTAACATCTATACCTCGTATCCGAAAATGTCGGTTAGTCGCCCCTTTCCCGCTGGTACAACGCCTGTCTCTCTGGGCGAAAAATAGGGCAAAGGCTATTGCGGTAGATACCGCAATAAGCGGGAATTATAGCTTTCGGCTAAATCCGCGTCAATTGGGAGACTGCGAATTTTGAGTCGGTCAGGGTTCGCGCTGGAACGGGTCGGTCAACTCCAACTCTTCGCCCATTTCCCGGACGGCGGGCATTACTTCCTTACCGAACAACTCCAGGCAACGCATGGTGTCCTGGTGGGTGATTGAGCCGTCGTTGGTCCATACGCCGAGGATGCCGGGACGCACTCGCGCCAGCACCTCTCGCAGCTTGCGAATTACCGTGTCGGGGCTTCCTATCACCAAGCGGTTGGCGTCAATCATGCCCTGGTAGGCTTCGTCCGTGATGGGCCCGGTGCGGAAGGGGTCGTTCAGCCGGGCCGCCCGGGCCTGGGCTGACAGGGCGACAGCGGACTCCGATGTCCGCATGATGGGCCGGCTGTAGCCGGGCGGGAAGGAATACTCCCTCGGCATTGGAATGCGCCCGACGCCGACCAACGCTTCGAGGAACCCGCGGCCCGCCTTGTACGCCTTTTCGTCGGTGTCCTGCACGTGGATAGGGAGCATATAGCCGAAATGCTCCGGCCCGGCCTCATAACCAAACTCTTGGGCGGCCTCGCGGTAAATCTGCTGCATCTGCCCGAAGGAATCAGGGACGATGCCCAAGTAGAAGTAGGGATAATGCCGCTCGGCGCACCACACCACCGTGTCCGCGCTGCCGGAGCCGGGAATCCACACCGGCGGGTGAGGTTTTTGCAACGGCACCTGGAAGGGATTGACCACCCTGAAGTGGTAGTGCTTCCCTTCCCAGCGGAAGGGACCCGGAGTAGTCCAGGCCTTGAGAATCAGGTCGTGGGCTTCCTCGAATCGCTCCCGGTTGTGCACCGGGTTTGCGTTGGTGGCCCAGGTCTCGGTGCCGCCACCGCGCACGAAGCCGGAGACCAGCCGCCCGCCGGAAATCATGTCAATTTCGGCCAGTTCCTCGGCCAGGCGGAGGGGGTTGTCGTGGATGGGCAGGGGGTTGCCCATCAGTACAATCTTGGGCTTCTTGGTGATGCGGGCCAGGATTGCAGCTTCGAGGTTCATCGCGGCGCCGAGGCTGGTGGGGGTGTTGTGATGCTCGTTGAGCATCATACCCTCGAAACCCAGCTCCTCGACGTACTCCCATTCGTCCAGGGATTCGTTGTACTGCCGCGACGCAACGTCAGGATCGAAATGGGAGTTGGAAAAGGTGACGCGCACCGCCTTGTTGGGGCTGCGCAGCACATCCTCCTCGGTGTAGTTGGTGTAGGCCCGCTCGGTGAAGCGCATCAGGAACAAGGGAGAGAACCTCCAAAATTTTCTCTCCCACTGAGGGAGAGGGTGAAAAGTTAGGAAAGGAAACTGCCTAAATCCCCAGCAACCGCTCCGCGTTCTTCCAGAGGATTGCCTCTTTTTCTTCGGTGGTCAGGCTTTCCTGTCGCAGCACCCAGGACACGGGCCAGTCAATGGCCATGTCGGCGGGCCAGTCGGTGCCGAAGACGATGCGGTCGACGCCTACGGTGTCAATGAGGTAGCGCAGAGCGGCCTCGCTGTGAGTCAGGCAGTCGTAGTAGAACCTGTTGAGATAGGCGCTGGGCGGCTGCTGGATGTGGACCCGGGCCTCGCGGCGCACCTGCCAGCCGCGATCCATACGCCCTATTCCGAAGCAGGTGTAGCCGCCGCCGTGGGCCAGCACCACCTTGAGATCGGGGCAGGCGTCCATCACGCCGCCGAAAACGAAGGAGGCGAAGGTGACGGCGCGGTCGGCCAGGTTGCCGATGCTGTTGGGCAGGTGGTAGCGGTCGCTGCGCGGAGTCACTACGGTGTCGCCAACCTGATGTATGAAGATGGCTGCGCCCAGAGCCTCGGCCGCCTTCCACAGGGGCAGAAAGGAGGGATCATCGTAGGTGACGCCGTTCACGTGGTCGCCAATCATGGCGCCCTTGAGTCCGAGGTCGCGCACTCCCCGCTCCAGCTCGGCTACGGCGGCGTTGATGTCCTGCATCGGCAGGGTGCAGAAGCCGGAGAAGCGGTCGGGGTGTTGCCGCATCATGCCCGCCACTTCCTCGTTGGCCTCGCGGCAGGCGGCAACGGCGTCGTCAGTAGTGGGGAAAGTGTAGTAACCGACGAAGGTGGAGACTACGTGAACGTCCACCCCCAGGGAGTTCATGTCGGCCAGGCGCTCCTCGGTGTTCCAGCCGAAGGCCGGGGTAAGCGGCTGGGTCAATTCGCCGAGGCCGTAGATCAATTGGCCTTCGGCGTTGCGACGGGCGGTTACGCCGTGCCATGACTCGCCGCGATAGAGCGTATCGAGCATACAGTGGGGCATCAGGTGGGCATGGATGTCTATGCTTCGCATTCTTCGTCTCCCTAGCTCAGGCCCAGCAGGCTTTCGATGTTGCCGCCCAGGATGGCGCCTTTTTCCACGTCGGTGAGCTTGGTCATGTTCCGCACCCACGAAACCGGCTCGTCTATCGCCATGTCGAAGGGCCAGTCGGTGCCGAACACCACGCGGTCCAGGCCCACGGTGTCTATCAGCATCCGCAGGGCGTCCTCGCTGTGGGTGAGGCAGTCGTACCAGAAGCGGTCGAGGTATCGGCTGGGGGGCTGCTGGATGTGGACGCGGGCCTCGGAGCGGACCTGCCAGCCCCGGTCCATCCGGCCTGCGCCGAAGCAGGTGTAGCCGCCGCCGTGGGCAAGGCAGACTTTCAGGCCGGGGCAGGCGTCCATCACGCCGCCGAACACGAAGGACGCGAAAGTGACGGCGCGGTCGGCCAGGTTGCCGATGGTGTTGGGCAGGTGGTAGTTGTCGCTGCGAGGGCTGACCACGGTGTCGCCGGCCTGGTGGATGAAGATGACGGCGCCTGACGCTTCTGCCGCTTTCCACAGCGGGAGAAAGGAGGGATCGTCGTAGGTTACGCCATTTACGTGGTCGCCGATCATTGCGCCTTTCAGTCCGAGGGTCTGCATCCCGCGCTCGAGCTCGGCGACGGAGGCGCTCACGTCCTGCATCGGCAGGGTGGCGAATCCGGCGAAGCGGTCGGGGTGGTCCTTGGTGAGCTGGGAGACGTAGTCGTTACACTCTCGGGCCATGGCCGTGATGGCGGCGGCGTCCCGCTCGTAGAAGTAAAAGAAGGAGTTGGTGGACAGGACGTGAACGTCAACGCCTAATTCGTCCATTTCCTGCAAGCGTTGCTCCGGTGTCCACATGGTGCGCGGGGTGTATTCGTGGATGGGCAGCATCTCGGCGGAGGCGATGCCGTGCCAGTCCCGGCCTTCCGACATGGCCTTGACCATGCCTTCCGGGCTGATGTGGGCGTGAATATCGATGGTTCGCATATAGCGGGAAAGCTCCTGAGTTGTTGATATAGGAGTGAGGAAATTGAGACTAGGGGATTATAGCCGAAATTCGTATCAACTGCTCCGCTTTCCCGCAGACAAATTGATTCTGCGCCCCAGCTTGCTATTCCCTATGGTAAACTTCCATAGCTATGAAACGAAGCACGGAACGGATACTTACTACCCACACCGGGAGCTTGCCCCGTCCTCAGCCTATGCTCGACTTGCTGCTCCGGCAGCAGCAGGGGAAACTGGATGACGAGGCACAACTCCACCAGTCGGTGCGTGGTGCCGTGGCCGATGCTGTGTCGTGGCAGGTGGAATGCGGACTCGACGTCATTAACGACGGGGAGATGGGGCGGGTGGACTATACCGTCTTCGTCAAAGACCTGCTGACCGGGTTCGAGGGCGAGAGTATGCCGCCCATCGGGGCGGGAGACGATGAGTTCCCAGAGTTGGGGGAGTTGCTGCGTCCCTTTGCTTCGCCCTTCCAGGTACGCCCCGCTTGTGTCGGGCCGGTGGACTGGAAGGACTGGCCGTCGTTCCGGCGCGACCTGGACAATCTGGCCGCCGCCCTTCGACAAGCTCAGGATGATCGGGGCGGCGCGGTGTGCGAGGAAATGTTTATGACCTCGCCTTCGCCGGGGCAGATAGCGCGTTTCCTGCACAACCGGTATTACGATGACGATGAGACTTACCTGTATGCGCTGGGCGACGTGATGAAGCGGGCGTATGAGGCCATCGTCAACGCCGGGTTCCTGCTGCAACTGGACTGCCCCGACCTGGCCCTGAGCCGCAGCACCGTCTTCGCTCACCTTACGCTGGAGGAGTTTCGGCGGGTCATTCGGATGCACGTGGAAGCGCTGAATCACGCCGTCGCCGCCATCCCCGAAGACCGGATGCGGATGCACCTGTGCTGGAGCAGCACCATGGGGCCGCATCACACCGACGTGCCGTTGCGCGACATCGTGGACATTGTGCTGGAAGCCAAGCCCGCCGCCTTTTCCTTCCCGGCGGCCAACCCACGCCACGGCCACGAGTGGAAGATATGGCAGGACATCAAGCTGCCGGAGGGCAAGACGGTTATCCCCGGAATGATAGATTCCACATCCAACTTCGTGGAGCATCCCGAATACGTCGCCGAGCGCATTGTGCGCTACGCCGGGGTCGTGGGCCGGGAGAACCTGCTGGCGGGGGCCGATTGCGGCTTTGGCACTTTTGCGGGAAGGCTCCAAGTGGATTCCAAAATCGTGTGGATGAAGCTGGCCTCGCTGGTGGAGGGCGCGCGCCTGGCTTCGCAAGAGCTGTGGCCCCATCGGTAGCGCTCAGGCCGCGAGGCCGTGGCCGAAGATCGCCTGGCCCGTCATCCGACAGGGGTTGGCAGGCGCAACGGCGCGCCGTAGATCGCTTCCCACCGGCGCTGCTGGCCGCCTTGGCCGGGGCCGGACTGGTGATTGTCGGCTCCGCCGTCGGCCCGTGGGCCAACGTTGCCGGCGAGCTGCACGTCGGCGGGCAAATCGAGCGCTTTCAGATTGACGGCATGGTCGGCGACGGGGTGTTTACTCTGTCGTTGTCCGCTGCCGCCGCATTGCTGATTCTGTGGCGCCTGTCATTTGTATGGAGACGGCGAGGTCGGGCCAGCGGTTTCCTGACCGGACTGGCGGTCGTGCTGTTGCTGGTATCGGCAGTGATAGGAATGCTCAACTGGGTGGACATAGACAATATGCCGGGCGTCTACGTACCGGGCAAGCACTTTCACAGCGACGCCCGGGCCGCGTGGGGGCTGTTGACCACCACCTTCGGGGCGGCCATCGGCACAGTGGCGATGACCTATCAGGTCTGGAAAGACGAACTGCGGTAGACATGGCGGGGATTCCTGCTTTCCCTGGAATGACGCCCTATGTGGCAGGAGAGCGACAATGGTTGCATCGCAAGGACTGGAAAGGACGCAATTCGACCCGGCGGCAGTTGACCCGGATACGGCGGCTTTCGTCGCTGACCTGGAGGCGCGGCTGGCGACGATATCGCCGCCGCAGGTTGTGGGTATACAGGCAGTGCGGGAGGCGGCCCGGTCGGGACAGTCTTTCTTCGGTCCGGTCATACACTCCGACATCGCCGCCGACCGGGTGGTAAACAGCCCGGCCCTTCGACAAGCTCAGGATGGATTGACGCTGCGGGTATTCACTCCGCCGCTGGTCAACGGGGTTTACCTGCACTTCCACGGAGGGGGTTGGGCGCAGGGGGCGTCGGACTTGCAAGACCCGCGACTGGAGCGCGTCGCCAGGGAGTGCGAGGTGGCCGTCATCAGCGTTGACTACCGGCTGGCCCCGGAGCATCCGTATCCGGCTGGCCCAGACGACGCGGAGACCGCCGCGCTGTGGCTGGCCCGCAACGCCGCCGCTGAGTTCGGGACGGACAGGCTGGTCATCGGCGGGGAGTCCGCCGGGGCGCACCTGTCGGCGGTGGCCCTGCTACGCCTGCGCGACCGGCACGGGCTGGCCGACGCATACTGCGGCGCGAACCTGCTGTACGGGGCCTACGACCTGACGCTCACGCCCAGCGTCCGCGCTTGGGGCGACCGTTACGTGGTACTGAGCGAGCCATACATCAACTGGTGCCTGGATATGTTCGTACATGCTGAGAAGCGTACAAACCCGGACGTGTCGCCTCTCTACGCCGACCTGGCAGGACTGCCTCCCGCCCTCTTTTCGGTGGGGACGATTGACCCATTGCTGGACGACACGCTGTTCATGCACGCCCGCTGGCTGGCCGCCGGAAACGAGGCTGCGATCGCAGTACACCCCGGCTTGCCTCACGCCTTTCCGTTAATGCCCATGAAGGCGTCCGAGGCAGCCAATGAGCGGTGCAACGAGTTCATCCGGCAGGTTATCAGCCGTTAGAGTTCCTGCGAAAGTGGGAATGATGGGAAATCGAGAGTTCAAATAGATTCCCGCTTTCGCGGGAATGACGGCAGGAGGAGCCAAATGCCCAGCGTCAAGCCCACGGGTATTCATCTGGACTTCGGGATTTTCGACTCGGTGGAATGGAGCGAGGAACGGGCGGCGGACATATATGAGAACCGCCTGGAACTGGCCGAGTTCGCCGACAAGAACGACTTTTACGCCTTTCATCTGGTGGAGCATCACACGACACCGCTGTGCATCGTCCCGTCGCCCGGCATCTTCCTGTCGGCCATTGCCCAGCGCACCAGCCGCATCCGCATCGGGCCGCTGGGATTCCTGCTGCCCTTCCACAACCCGCTGCGGCTGTACCACGAAATCTGTATGCTGGACCACCTGTGCCAGGGACGGCTGGAGCTGGGGTTCGCCCGGGGCGTGGTGCCGATGGAGGCGGAGCGGTTCGGGCTGCCCGGCGACGAGGAACGCCGCGACATGATGCGGGAGGCGCTGGAAGTCCTGCTCTACGGCTTCAACAACGAGACGCTGGACTTCGAGGGGAAGTATTACAACTATTCCGGCATCAAGCTGTGGCTGAAGCCCTACCAGAATCCCTATCCGCCGCTGTGGTATCCGACGGCCAACATCGAGATGATTCCGTGGGTGGCGGAGGCGGGTATGAACACCTGCGGCATCATCGAGCCGTCGCGGGAATACAAGGAACACTACGACCTGTATAAGAAAATATGGGCGGAGAACAAGGACAACCCCAACCGCATCAACGGCCATGTCGCGGAACCCAAGATTGGCATGGCCCGCCCGGTCTATGTCGCGGATACCGACGATGAGGCGCTGGATCGGGCCCGCGTCGCCCATCGTGTCTGGCGCTCCCACATCGGATTCCTGTTCGACCAGGCAGGCATAACCATCGAACCGCTGGAGCGTCTCAGCGACTTTGACGAGCAAATCCGCGAGGAAACCTTTGTCGTCGGGTCGCCGCAGACGGTGGCCGACAAGATAGCGCGTACCGTGGAGGACTGCGGTATCAACTACTTCAACGGCCTGTTCACCTTCGGCGACCTCACGCACCAGGAAGTGATGCGCTCGGTGGAGCTGTTTGCCGGGGAAGTGATGCCGGCGTTTAAGTAAAAGGACACTCCCCAAATCCCTTCTCCCAGAGGGAGAGGGTTAGGGTGAGGGCTTGTCATAGGTCACGCAAAAGGGGCGGGCCAAGACCCGCCCTTTTGCTGTGATCCACCTAGTCGGTTCAGATTTACAGGCCCAGCAATGTCTCCAGGTTCTTCCAGAGTATTGCTTCCTTCTCTTCCAGCGTGAGGCTGGATAGGCCCATCACCCATCCCACGGGCCAGTCAATCATCATGTCGGCGGGCCAGTCGGTGCCAAGCACCACGCGGTCAATGCCCACGGTGTCTATGAGGTAGCGCAGGGCCGGTTCGCTGTGGGTGAGGCAGTCGTAGTAGAAGCGGTTGAGGTAGGCGCTGGGGGGCTGCGAGATGTTTACCCGCGCTTCCGGCCTGACTTTCCAGCCGCGATCCATGCGGCCCGCGCCGTAGCAGGTGTAGCCGCCGCCGTGGGCCAGGCAGATTCTCAGGTCGGGGCAGGCGTCCATCACGCCGCCGAACACGAAGGTGGCGAAGGTTACGGCGCGGTCGGTCAGGTTGCCGATGGTGTTGGGAAGGTGGTAGCGGTTGAGGCGGGGAGTAACGGTAGTCGGCAGGGCCTGGTGAATCAACAGCACCGCGCCCATCTGTTCCGCAGCTTTCCAGAAGGGTAGAAACTGCGGGTCGTCGAAGGTGTGGCCGTTCACATGGTCACCGATCATCGCGCCCTTGAAGCCGAGCTGCGCCACGGCGCGTTCCAGTTCAGCAATGGCCGACGGTACGTCCTGCATCGGCAGCGTGGCCAGCCCCGCCAGCCGGTCGGGGTGGTCCATAGTCATCTGGTGCACTTCGTCGTTGCAGTCATTGGCTATAGCGACCGTGGTGGAGACTTCAGCGTCGTACTTGTAGAAGGCAACGTTGGTCGAGACAATCTGCACGTCTACGCCGATGGAATCCATGTCCTCGATGCGCTGCTCCGGCGTCCAGGCATTGCGGGGGTTGTGCAGCTCGCCATCGGCGGCGGTCATGCCATGCCAGGGGCGTCCCTGCAATACCTCGCGCTGGAAGCACTGGGGCGTGGAATGGGCGTGGATGTCTATGGCCCGCATTGATTACCTCGCTGGATGATTTTTGACGCAATGGCGCAAATGCACGCCCTCGCCCTAGCCCTCTCCCAGAGGGAGAGGGAACTTTATTCGATGCCCAACAGCCTCTCCATGTTCTTCCAGAGAATGGCCTCTTTCTCTTCGTCTGTCAGGCTTTCCAGACTAAGCACCCAGGAAACGGGCCAGTCTATCGCCATATCCGCTGGCCAGTCGGTGCCGAAGACCACGCGCTCTATGCCCACGGTGTCTATGAGCATCCGCAGGGCGGGTTCGCTGTGGGTCAGGCAGTCGTAGTAGAACTTGTCGAGATACGCGCTGGGGGGCTGCTGGATATTGACTCTGGCCTCGGAGCGCACCTGCCAGCCCCGGTCCATCCGGCCTGCGCCGAAGCAGGTGTAGCCGCCGCCGTGGGCCAGGCATACCTTGAGGTCGGGGCACTTGTCCATCACTCCGCCGAAGACGAAGGACGCGAAGGTGACGGCGCGGTCAACGAGGTTGCCGATGGTGTTGGCCAAGTGGTAGCGATTCAGGCGGGGCGTGACCAGGGTGTCGCCGCCCTGCTGGTGGATGAACATAACGGCGCCCATCTGCTCCGCCGCCTGCCAGAGGGGCAGGTACTCCGGTTCGTCGAAGGTGCGTCCGTTGGCGGTGTCGTTAATCATCGCGCCGACGAAACCGAGGTTGTTCATCACGTGGTCCAGTTCTTTGATGGCCGCGTTCACGTCCTGCATCGGAATCTGGGCGAACCCCTTGAACCTGTCGGGGTAGTCCATGGTCATCTGGTGGACTTCTTCGTTGCACTCCCGGTGCATGGCGGCTATGACCTGGGGGTCCTTGTCGTAGAAGTAGAAGGCGGCCCCGGTGGACACCACGTGCACGTCCACGCCCAGGGAGTTCATATCGTTAAGGCGCTGCTCCGGGGTCCAGACGGCGCGAGGCGCAACCCGCATTGTGCCCGGCTTGACGCCATGCCATTCTTCGCCCCGGTCCATGGCGCGGATGAAGCATTGGGGTGTCAGGTGCGCGTGGATGTCTATGCTTTTCACAGGTCTCTCCATAAAACTCCCTCTCCCCTCTTGTACAAATGCCGGGAGGGAGAGGGTTGGGGTGAGGGGGGAAGCATTCTAGCTGCTACCGGCCTCGCTGCCGGGGGTCGAGGATGTCGCGCAGGGCGTCGCCGGCAAAGGCGAATCCCAATACCGTTATGCTCAGGGCCATGCCAGGGAAAACGAGCATCCAGGGAGCGGTTCTTAGGAACTGGGCCGCCTGGCCGGTGAGCATTCCGCCCCAGGACGGGGTGGGCGGCTCGATGCCCAGCCCGAGGAAAGACAGACCAGCCTCGGTGAGTATGGCCGTTCCGAACATGGACGACATAATGATGAGGAAGGGGGCCATGGAGTTAGGCGCAATGTGCCGCAGGATTACGCGCCAGTCGGATGCGCCGATGGCGCGGGCCGACAGCACGTAGTCGGACTCGCGCAACGAGATGGTGGAGGCGCGAATTACGCGGACTCCCCTGGGCAGGATGGTCGCGGCGATGGCGATGATGAGGATTTCCATGGACTGTTCGCCCAGGGCTGCCACGATGGCCAGGGCCAGGATGAGATCGGGCAGCGCCATCCACATATCTATGAGCCGCTGCATCCCGGAATCCAGATAGCCCATAAAGTAGCCGGAAATCAGCCCCAGCAGCGCTCCCACCCCGGTGCCAAGCACCACCGAGGCGAAGCCGACCAGCAAGGACACCCGCGCCCCGTGGACCACGCGGCTGAACACGTCCCGCCCGAACTCGTCGGTGCCGAAAAGGTGGGTCGCCCCCGGCGCGACCCGGACCGCATCGTACTTCTGGGCCTGGTAGTCGAAGGGCGCTATGAGGTCGGCGAATATGGCTACCACGGCAACTATCAGCACCACTATGAGGCCGATGGAGCCCAGCGGCTTGGAGCGCAGGTGGTGCCAGGCCATGCGGGCGAAGGTGCGTTGCCTTCGCTCCAGCCCGGCGGCCTGATCGCTGTCCCTTTCCAATATGTGGGTTGATTCGGCCACTCGCCCTCACCCTAACCCTCTCCCAGAGGGAGAGGGAAATTATATTGGCCTTCCCGCGCTTGTATAGATACGGGCCTAGCCGTAGCGGATGCGCGGGTCCAGCAGGCCGTACATGAGGTCAACCACCAGGTTGGCCAGCAGCACGACCATGGCGATGAACATGATGATTGACTGGATTACCGGAGTATCCCGTCCCGCCACAGCCTGCACCAGCAGTTGGCCGATGCCGGGAATCTGAAACACCTGCTCGATGACCACCTGCCCGCCGAACAAAATCACGACCTCAAAGCCTGCGAGGGTGGTCACCGGCAGCAGGGCATTGCGCAAAACGTGTACGAACAGAATTTTCACTTGTTGCAGTCCCTTGGCGTGGGCGGTGCGAACGTAGTCTTCCCGCAGCACCTCCAGCACCGAGGAGCGGGTCATCCGCAGCATCCCCGCCGAGCCGCGGGCGCCCACAACCAGGGCCGGGAAAAACATCACCTGAAGGTTTGTCCAGGGGTCTTCCCAAAGGTCCCTGTACGATATGGGGGGTTTCCAATCGAATATGACAGCCAGCCCGACCAGCAGCAGCAGCCCCAGCCAGAAGTTGGGCATTGACTCGAAAATCATGCTGAAGAAGCGCAGGCCGTAGTCAATGAGCGTGTCCTGGCGCACGGCGGCAATGACGCCGAAGGGAATCGCCACGATCACCGCTATGGCCACTGCCATCACGGCCAACTGCGCGCTGACGGCGATCCGCGGCAGCATACGGTCGGCGACGGACTGGCGGTTGGTGAGAGATTGTCCCAAGTCTCCGGTGAAGAAGTCGGCGGCCCAGTCCCGGTACTGGACAATGATGTTTCGGTCCAGTCCCAGTTGTTCTCGAACGCGCTGGATTTCCTCCTCGGTAGCCAGGTTGGCGCGGTCTTCGCCTCCCAGCACCACAGAAGTGGCATAGTCGCCGGGAATGACGTGAAGGAGAAAGAATATAACGATGGACACGCCGACGGCAGTCGGGACAAACAGAAGCATTCGTCGGATGATGTAGCTGGTCATCTGCCTATCCTATTGCTGTTGGCGTGCCCTGTTGCTACTGATGAGTGAACTAATTTCCAAGCCCCCGTCATTCCTGCTTTCGCGGGAATGACGGTAGAGGCGCGTCAGAGTTTAGTTGTTGATACACCCGGCAGTAAGAGCGTCCCAACCGTTCATCCCATCATTTGTACAAGCGCGGAAGCTCAGGACAAACGGTTGGGGGTAGCCGAGTTACGGGCTCAGGCTAGACGCCGCCGGGGACGCCGGAAGTCTGGCCGCTGAAGCCGCTGTCATCCTTGTGGCTTTCATCAAGCCAGAGCTGCTCCCAGCGGACGAAGGAGCCGGACGGCTGCGGGTGATGGTAGTAGCCGCGCACCTCGGGCCAGAAAGCCACGGCTTCCTGCTCCCAGTACAGCGGGAACTTCCAGTACTGCTCCATGGCATAGAGCTGCAACTCGTCGGACAGGGCCTTGCGAGCCGCCGCGTCTACGGTGGTGGCTACCTGGTCCAGCAGGTCCTCGGCCCTTTGGTCGCAGTCCGTGCCCGGTGTCCAGTGGTTGTTGGACGAGATGCAACGGAAGTAGTAGCCCATTCCCAGGGCTGGGTCGTCTGCTGGCATGGTGTCGTTGCGCGGCAGGATGTCGCCCCAAGAGCCTTCCGAAGTCTGCTTGCGGTAGGCGACGGTCTCCACCAGGTCGAAGTCGGTCTGAATGCCCAGCAGGCGCAACTGTTCCTGGAAGAAGGTGGCGCGGGCCTGCACCTGCTCATCCGACTCTACGGTGAAGGTGAAGGTCTCGCCGAAGGGGAATCCTTCCTCTTCGAGGATGGCCCGGGCCTCGGCGCGGCGGGCGTCCCAGTCGCCACCCTCGGGTGGACACCAGCCCGGCACGGCGCAGCCGGCGGCCTGGTCCAGAGACCAGGGGCTGCCCGGCACCATCAGGAAGCCGGTGGAGCCGTGGCCGTCTTGCAGGATGCGGATGCCGGTGTCGCGGTCAATGCCCATGGTGACGGCCTGGCGCACCCGGACGTTGTCGAAGGGGGCGTTGCGGGCGTTCAGCCACAGGGTGTGATGGCCGCGGGTGGCGCGGATGACTGTCTGAATCTGGTCATGCTCGACGTAAGAATCGTACTGCCCCCAGTTGCGCACCCAGTGCCAGTCGGTCTGGTGAGCCAGCATGGCCGACTGCTGCGCCGACTCGTCCAGGATGCCGAAGAGCTTCACGTGGTCAACGTAAGGCAGGCCGTCCTTGAAGTAGTTTTCGTTCTTGTAGAAGTCCTGCTCGTCAATGCCGACGCTCTGACCTTCGCCCCAAGTGAAGGGGCCGGTGCCTACGGAGACGTCGGTGAACATGGAGTCTTCGCCGTTGGCCTCGAACCAGGCCTTGTTGAAAATCAGCGCGGCGCGGTCGGTGAAGGCCAGGAGCGCGGTGGCGTTGGGCTCCACGAAATTGAGCTCCAGGGTCAGATCGTCCAGGCAGGACGAGGCAGGCATATCCAGAAAGCCCAGCTTGCCCTGCATCTCGCTGGAGGTCACCCCTTGGCCGGTGACCATGGTCTCCAGGGTGAAGCGGGCGTCTTCGCAGGTGAAAGGCTCGCCGTTGTGCCACATGATGTTGTCGTGGAAGAACAAGGTCAGGCCAGTGGCGCCTTCGTGATTGGTCCAGCCCCTGGCCAGGTCGGGGATGATTTTGCCGGCGTCGTAGGGGTCGCCCTGCACAAGGTTGTTGTGAGTGGGTGTGCGGTAGCGTATGGCGGCGCCGGTCAAGGCTCCCCAGACGTTGCCGTGTTCCAGCGGGTCTTCGTAGTTGATGCGGATGGTGCCGCCGTATACCGGATCGCCGTAGAAGTCCGTGGGCGGGTTCCAGTATTCGGCCATGGCGGGCGCGTAGTCCGGCTCCGCCATCATGCCGGGCGCCACGGCGGTGGGAGCGGCCGTGGGGACAGCAGTGGGCAGAGGAGCCCTGGTGGGTGTGGGATCCGGCGCTCCGGGCGCGGCAGTAGGAGCCGGAGCCGGAGGCTGGGTCGGCGCCGGGGCCTGTGTAGGCGCGGGCGCGCCGGGGGCGGCGGTTGGCGCCGGGGCCGCAGTGGCGGCCGGCGCTGCCGGAGCCTCGGTTGCGGCAGGAACCGGGGTGGCCGTTGCCGATTCCCCACAGGCTGCCGCCAGAACCGGAATCAGGAACAACATTGCCAACAGAGCGAATCTGGTCATTTGAAGTCTCAGGCCGACGGGCCGATTCCAGCGGAAACCTGTCATCTATCTCTCCTCCAAGTTTAGGAAACTCCTCACCGTTGCCCGAACGGTACGGCGGGGTACTCTATATTCCGTTTGGCCCTGTGTCAACCAGGACGATTGCAAAGTCAGGAGATTTGACCATAAAGGCGTTGGATGGTCCGTTCGGGCCGGAAGGCGCAGGTTTTGGCTCGCAGGGGCATGGACATTCGGAGGGGAAACCACCCTTCCAGGCTGAGGGAGTTCAACGCTGTGTTGACCAGGATTGCGTAGACTTCGCCCAGACCGGGACGGCGCAGCGTGTGGACGTCCTCATCCCAACTGCGGTCTTTCACGTGATGCAGGCTGTTCTCCACCTTCCAGTGGCTGCGGATCACTCCAAGCAAATCTTTCGGTGCGCACCGCCGGAAACTCAGGCTGGTCAGCAGATGCCAGCGCTCCCGGCTCACCTCCCCGGTGGCTATGTCCATCCTCTCCTTTTCCAACATCACTCCCTGCCTGGCCCCGGGGAAGCCCAGCTCCTCCCGGATATAGTCGGCTAGCACCCCATCGGTCCAGATGCGCCGCCGCTCAATCACGCCCGCTTTTTTTCCACGGTCTCCGCCTCGGGCTCCCCCAATTCCTCCCCAGCAAACCCACCTGCCAACGCCGTAAGCACCTCGGGCCGGTTCCCTTTGATTCGCACCAGATAGTCCCGCCCGTGGCTTACTATGGCCTGGCAAAGATCCCGCTCCGCATACAGGGCGTCCATGGTCAGCAACTGCAGGCCAGGATAGCTCTCAAACAGCCAGCCCAGTTGCTCCCGCAACACCCCGGGCTCGTACCGTTTCTCCGATGCCGGCCACTGGGCCAGGCACAACCTCAGGTCGTGGGCCAGCACGTTCACCATCACCAGGGGATTGCCCTGGGCGTCCTCAGACTGCTTAGCCCACTTGCCGTCCACCGCGGCGCTCATCTCCCGGTCCGACACCACCTGGGCCACCCATCCCGTCAGAGCGCCCTGCAACTGCTCATAGGAGACTCCGGCCAGAGTGCGGGAGATGGTGGTGGCGTGGGGCGGATGGTCCCGCACGAAGCCCAGCGGCTCCTTGAGCGTCATCCAGTGCATCCGGGCGAAGAGGGCGATATGGGCCATGGTGGTCTGGCCGCAAACCAATCCCAGCAGGGTCAACCGGAGAATGGCCTGAAAGGGATGCCGAACTCCTCTGGGCCTCCTGGGATCCGCCACCTGCTCCAAACAACCGAACAGTGATTCTGCCGCCTCCATATCCACACACTCCCATCTCTCACTTGTCCTCCCTTTGTACAGCTCTATCCCTGACTTTGCAATCGTCCCGCTGTGTCAACAGGGAATCATTGCGCAGAAATGCAGGCTATGCTAGTGTTTCGTCCACTTTCCGCACCCGGAGGAATGATGACAGAGGAAACTGGAAGGCCACAGCCCAACTACGACCCGTTTCCGCCCGGCCAGTCCAGCAGGTCAATGATCGTGGAGATTGACGCCGAAGACATGGGCCATATGCTCCGCAGAGCGTTTACCACTTCGCACGGCAAATTCACCATCTATTGCGACGAGCCTGAAGCCATAGGCGGCAACGGGACGGCTCCGGCTCCGCTGCACTACTTCGCTGCCTCCATACTGTTTTGAGAGATGACCCAGATTGAGAGGTACTCTCAATTGATGAAGGTCGAAATCAGCAGTGTCAAGGCGCACGTGGCAGTACACTTCGGCCTGCAAGGGTCGGTGCTGGCCGACACCATCCAGGCCAGCGCTCCCATGGTGGAGACAAGCTACGAGATCGAATCCCCCGACGAGCGCGGCCGGGTGGCGGCCATGCTGCGTAACGCCCGCAACGGCTGCTGGGTGCGTGCCGCCGTCGCCAACCCCACGCCCTTCGAGGACAAGTCAACGCTGAATGGGGAGCCGATTTACTTCGACTGACGGCGAGTTGTCTGAACTGTGATTCATGGCATGAAATGATGGGCGTGATTCCTGTACCTTCCCTATCATACCCATCCCAAAATCAGACAAATCACAGTTCAGACAATTACCACCCCAGACTTTCTGGCACCAGCACCATTGAGATACGCCCTACAACCGGCTCATGCTCCATCACCAGGAACTTGCCGATGGGAGTGGGGGCGACGCCCCGGTTTTCCAGCCAGCGGTCATGTCGCTCCAGCGTCCAGCCGCGGGTGCGAGCCTCGGCCTCGGCCAGCGACGGGCATATCTTCTGGGTTCCAGCTACAAGGATGACCCGCCGGGCTCCATAGGAATAGGCCCCTATCTGGCTGCCGGAACTGCTGGCTATGACTATCTCCCCGGTCTCGGCAATGGCCTGCACGCTGCCCACGAAATAGTCGGCGGTGGTGGTCTTGCGCCGGAACTCCCGCTGGGACGCCGGGTCGGGTTGGGCCAGCATCTGGTCGTGCAGGTTCACGTACTTGTCGTTGCCGTGCATATATACGGTGTAGCCGATGGTATCGAGGGTTTCGGAGGTGTTTACAAAGACCTCGGAACCTTCGGGAACCAGCTCCAGAATCTTGGCCAGAGCGGCCTCCCGGCTATCTACGAGGAAAGCCACCACGTTGCGAGCCGCCAGCGCCTCGATTGTCCGCTGGATGGATTGGGCAGAAGCCGGAGCGGTGGGGTTGCCAGTGGTCATAGGTGTGTCTCCTGAATTGTTAACTCCCTCTCTCTACGGGATAGGGCAGGGGTGAGGGCGTCCTCTCGCCCTTGTGGTTTCTTTCCCTTGAGTTTTCCCCCTCACCCTAGCCCTCTCCCTCAAGGGAGAGGGGATTATGTGGAACCCTCCCGCTGGGAGAGGGAACTACGCGCCGGGACGCAGGTTCGGCATCACCTCATCTACGAACAGGCCCATGGAGCGCATCACCTGCTCCGGGGTCAGGTCGCCCCAGGCCAGGATGGGGCAGAAGTAGTTGACTCCGGTTTCGTCAATGGCCCGCTGTACCTTGTCCCGCACCGTGGCCGGGGAGCCGGTTATGACGATTTCCCGCGGTTCCAGGTCGTCGAAATCGCGGATGAAGTTGAGGAAATCGTAGCCGGCCTTGTCCCACAGGAAGTTGATGTTATGGAACCAGGCCTGGAAGGCCTCCCGGCACTCGTTCCTGGCCTGCTCATCGGTGGCAGCGACGTAGACGTGGCGGACCAGTCCCAGCTTGGGGACGGCGACGTGGCTGTTCAGCCCGTCGGACATACGCTCGGCGTTCCAGACCCGCTTGTAGAGGTCGTAGTGTTCCTTGGTGGCGGCGTTGTCGGCGAAAACGTGACAGGTGTTGAAGCCGTGCTGCGCCATCCAAGGCACCGTCTCGATGTTGTTGCTGGCGTACCACAGCGGGGGATAGGGCTTCTGGAAGGGCCTTATCCAGAGTTCTATGTCCTCGTAGTTGTAGTGCTTTCCTTGGTAATTGAGCAAGCCGGTGGCGAAGCCGCTGGTGAACATATCCATCTGTTCGTTGAACACTTCCCAACTGATGTCCAGGTCAACGTCGAACTTCTCGGCCTCTACCGGCGAGACACCCCGGCCCACGCCCAGGTCGAGGCGGCCGTTGCTGAGGTTGTCCAGCATACAGATTTCGTGGTACAGGCGGATGGGATTGTAGAAGGGCAGCAGGAAGACCAGCGGCCCCAACCGCAGCCGGGAGGTGCGCTGCGCCGCGGCGGCTAGGAACACCGACGGCGATGGCGATACGCTGAGGGGGGTGATGTGATGCTCCGCCAGGTGGTAGCTGTGGAAGCCGCTACGGTCGGCGTACTCTAGCATCTTGAGCCGGTTCTCGAAGATTTCGTTGGGAGCGGACTTGTCCCATTCAATCCAGTCGAATAGTCCGAATTCGAGAGTGTTGTTAAGTGTGTTGGGCTGCGTCATGGCTTACCTCCAACCCTGGAATGGTCTCCACGAAGGCCCGTCCCGGTAACACGGCGGGCTTCCGCATAATATCATGTCTCAGGCTGACGGGCCGACGCCCACTGCGCGGCAACCGTAAACAGGCGAACACAAGCAGGGGCGGGCTACAAACCCGCCCCGTCCTGCCGAGGATTCCTGATTATCTCCGTCCGCTGGCTATAATCATCGCGGCGAACTCCGCGTCAATGCCGCGGGGCCATTCGCGGCCCGAGGGGTCGGAGACGTTGATGATGAGGGGCGGGCCGAGGCCCTCGATTTCCATGCGCAGCACGTCGCCGTTCTGGACTGCGCCGATGTGCTGGTGGTTGACTCCGGTGGCGATGACGTCGCCAGGTTCCAGGGTGGTGATTTTCGACATTTCCGAGATGAGTTCCGGTATCTTGTGGGCCATGTCGCTGGTGGGGAAGTCGTGGCGCGGCTCGTCGTTGTTCCACAGCCGCACCTGGAGGTCCTGCGGGTCGTCTATCTCGTCGGCGGTGACTAGCGCTGGGCCCATGGGGGCGAAGGTGTCCCAGCACTTGCCGAGGAAGAAGCTGTTGCCGACCGCGCCCTGCAACCCGCGAGCCGACATATCCAGGAAGTTGGTGTAGCCGAAGATGTAGGACAGAGCATCGTCCTGCTCCACCTTGCTGGCCGTGCGGCCGATGACGAAGGCCAGTTCCGGCTCGTGGTGGAAGACGGAGGCAGGAGCCGGAGGCAGCTCGCAGGTGTCGCCGCTGCCGATGACCGCCGTGGGCGACTTGAGGAAGGCGTCCAGCACCGCAGGCTCCCGCTGCCCGAATTCCAGGTAGTTGACCGCGGCGCAGATGAGCTTGGGCGGTTTGGGTACGGGAGCGCGCAGCCGCACGCTACCCAGGGCCACGCCGTCCTGTCCTTCGGCGGCTGCTTCGATGCGGGGCCGCATCTCGTCCCAGTTGATGATTACTTCTTCCATCATGTCCTGGGGACGCCGGAAGCTCATTCCTTCGACGGCGGACATTGCGTTTACGATTCGGTCGCCGTTGATGACTCCGAGTTGATAGTCGTCGTAGAGCGCCAGTTTCATCGTCATCCTCCAGTCTCAGGGGCGTTTCGCCGTAGTGTGGCACGCCGCGCGGCGATGGGCAAGCGGGTTTGTCTTGACGGAACGGTTGGCTGATTCTAGGATTGGGCTAGTTTGAAGGTGAGGATCTTTAGATGCCGTCAAGAGTGTATGTAATCCCGATACCATCTGGAAATACAGAGGCCCTCAAGGCGACCTTCGCCGAAATGGAGGGAGCGCGGGAGCAGCAGTGCATAGACAACCGCCACGTGATGGGCATAACCCGCGAGTTCGTAAGCCTTCAGGAAACGCCGCAGGGCGACCTGCTGGTGGCGTACCTGGAAGGCGATGACCCCGACAAGGCGGTGGAGAGGATGATGGCCTCCGGCTCGGACTATGCGCGCTGGATTGCGGACGTTGTGTTCCCACTGCTGGGCACGGAGCACCTTAGCGCGGCGCTGGTATTGGCCGACTGGCGGGATGGGTAATGAGTATATCTCAGGCTAACGGGCCGATGTCCGACGTAAGCTACGAACTGCGCGGCCACACCGCTTACATCACTATCCGGCGTCCCCAGGCGATGAATGCTCTGGGGCCGGAGCAGCAGGCCGAGATTATCGAGGTCTGGCACACCTTCCGCGATGACCCGGAGGCGTGGGTAGCCATCATCACCGGCGAGGGCGACCGGGCCTTCTGCGCCGGGGCAGACCTGAAGACCTATACCCCTGTTCTGGGCGAGCGCGACATCTACGACCTGCGGCAGGACGCTGACCGCCCCGGTTTCGGCGGCATCACGCGGGGGCTGAACATCTGGAAACCAATCATTGCGGCGGTGAACGGCTACGCGCTGGCCGGGGGGCTGGAGTTGGCCCTTGCCTGCGACATCCGCATCGCGTCGGAGAACGCCGTTTTCGGGTGCTCCGAGGTGCAGCGGGGGTTTCATCACTGCGACGGTGGTACGGTCCGTCTGCCCCTGATTGTTGGGTTGGGCAACGCCCTGCGGATGCAGCTCACGGGCGAGCATATCGGCGCGGAAGAGGCGCTACGGATAGGACTGGTCAGTGAATTGACTACCCTTGAAGGGCTAATACCCGCCGCTGAACGCTACGCCGCCGCCATTTGCGCCAACGGGCCGCTGGGGGTGCGGTCGGCGAAGGAGTCTATGATTCGCAGTCTGGGCCGGGTTCTGGAGGATGCCCTGCGGTTTGAGAATGTGCTTTTCTCCACGCTGACTCGGACTGAGGACTTTGCGGAGGGGCCCCGGGCCTTTGCCGAGAAGCGGCCGCCGGTGTGGAAGGGGCGTTAGGGGGATGTCTGAACTGGGATTTTTGTGATGCAGTGATTGACAGGATTGGGCGGCTGTTGGCGGCGGAAAAGGAATCAGGGCAATCAAAGTAATCATTTGAATCAGAGGTCGAAAATGGTCGAAGTAGATAATCGTATCCCTCTGGACTGGGATGTCCTGGAAGTGGGCGAGGTCTTTGAGAAGTTCGAATACACGCTCACGCAAGATATGATTGACGAGTATCGTCGCGGCGTGATGGACCCGGAAGCCGCTTTCCCCACCATCTCTTACAAGGTGGACGTGCGACAGTTCAATGCCAAGTACAGCGACAACGGCTCGGTCAACGCCCGCTGCGCTTTCCATTGCTACAACTCGCCCGTTCCCGGCAAGAAGCTGACGGTTACGGCTTGGGTTGCCGACAAGTATCTGCGGCGGGGCAAGAACTACATCGTCACCGAGGCTATTTCCGTGGACGAGGACGGGCGGCTCATCGACCGGGTGATTACCCACGAGTTGAAGCAGCCTTGGGAGGTGGGCAAGAAATGGGAGGGTTAGAGCAGGATTTCCCGGCTTTTATACAAGTGCGGGAGGGCGACCCGGTGGGGCCGCTGGTCAAGGAAATCACCCAGGAAGCCATCAACCTCTTCGAGGGCAGCGCCGGGCAGTCCGGCCCCTCGCAGTTCACCGACGAGGAAGCCGCCCGCGAGACGCTGGGAACCAGCGGCACGGTGGCCTCGGGGCGAATGTCCATCAGCTTTGCATTGGAGTTGTTGCGGCGGCACTTCGGCAGCGACGTCTTCAACCGTAGCGGCATGGTGGACCTGCGGTTTCTCCGGCCGGTGCGCCCGGGCGACACAATAACGTTCACCGGAGAGGTAACTGACACTTCAAGGGAAGCCAATGGCCTGAAGGTGAACGTCAAGATTGAAGCTCAGAATCAGAGGGGCGACACGACGGGAGTGGGCAGCGGCAGCGCCATAGTTCCCCAAGCGTATCTTCCTCCCGAAGAGTAGCGCCGGACTTGGAACGAAAAGAGAATTGGTATTGCGCTATCCATATTCATATTGCGCGTTAGTGATATAATGAGTATGGAGCAAGTTAGGGTGTCCTGCTGTTGGTTACTGAATCCGTTACCGCTGCCTCGGATAACCTGGACTGAGCCCCGAGTTTACCAAATATCTGGAGGTTATCCGAATGGCGTTGGCAGACAAGGAACTCACCTGTGTGGAGTGCGGGGCGCCTTTCCTCTTCACCGTAGGAGAGCAGGAATTCTTCGCGTCCCGTGGCTACACCAACGACCCCAAGCGGTGCTCGGCGTGCCGCAGCGCCCGCAAGAGCCAGCAGCGCTCCGGCGGCTACGGCGAGGGCGGAGCCCGCGAGATGCACCCGGTGGTCTGCGACCAGTGCGGCGTGGATACCATGGTCCCCTTCGTTCCCCGTGGCGACCGGCCGGTGTATTGCAGCGACTGCTTCAGCACCATCCGCCGCTAGGCGACTCCACGGCAACCAGCAAGAGCCGCTCGGATTCGAGCGGCTTTTTTCCTTATTGTGGTAGAGTTGCGCCGGAGGGAATTGCATGGCTCACGTTGCGGGAATCGTAGGTTGCGGTACCATTGGCCGGGCGCTGTTGAGAGCAGGAGACACGGGCCAGCTAGGTGTAGATGTGGCAGGTGTCACCAGCCGTACAGCGAGTTCCGCGCGCGAGTTCCTGGACACGCTGAACTCGCCGCCGCCGTATCTGGAACTGGACGAACTGGTGGAGCGGTCGTCGCTGCTGATTGAAACCGCGGGCGGCCATGTTGTGCCGTCACTGGCGGAGGCGGCCTTCGGCGCGAGCAAGGACCTGATGGTGATAAGCATTGGGGCGCTGCTGGAACACCCGGAGGTCATCGAGCGGGCGCGGGCGTTGGGCTGTCGGCTGTACGCGCCGTCCGGGGCTATCGCCGGGCTGGATGGCATCAAGTCCGCCTGCCAGGGGCGGGTTGACCGGGTGGAAATGGTGTCCCGTAAGCCCGTCGCAGCTCTGGAAGGCGCGCCCCACCTGATAGAAAACGAAATCCCCCTTGACGGGCTAATAGAGGAGCGGGAAGTGTTCTATGGCCCGGCCCGCGCCGCAGTCCGGGGCTTTCCTTCCAACCTGAACGTGTCGGCGGCGGTTAGCCTGGCGGGCATCGGCCCTGACCGGACGATGGTGCGCATCATCGCCGACCCTGCCCTGAGCCGCAACTGTCACGACATAACCGTGGAGGGCGAGTTCGGGCTTTTGCAAGTCCACATCGAGAACATCCCTTCCGAGAACCCCAAGACCGGGAGGCTCACCGCGCTGTCCATCATACGGTCGGTGAGGGATGTGGCAGACCCGGTTCGCATTGGAACATGATTCGGCGATAAGAGTAAGAGCGCTGGCGCATCAATCGTAGTACAAAAGCTCAACCGGACCTTTTCACTTACTTTACGAAGAGGCAGGGCAGGAAGATATGGCCCTAGAAGACTTCGTTTCTCCCGGCGCCATTGCCAGATTGCGCCGCTACATGATGCCAGGCCTGGCAACAGGACACGCCACCTTCCACTGGATCCTCCAGAGCTTCGCTGTTGTGCTCCCCGAGATCCAGATGTTTTTCGGGCTGAACGCCGTGGGCGCTGCGGGCGTGATGTCGGCTCGAGATTTGGCGTCAGGAATCATCGCCCTGCCCGGCGGCGTGGTTGTGGATATCGTTCGGCGGCACTGGGATTTCCTGCTGGCGGGCTGCCTGGTGCTGGCGGCGCTGGGTTCGCTGCTAATGGGCGTTTCCCCAGTATATTGGCTGCTGCTGATTGGCATCGGCGTGGTGGCCATTTCCCATTCGGTCTGGCATCTGCCTGCTTCGGCCTCGCTGTCGCATCATTTCGCCGAGCGTCGAGGGACGGCGCTGGCGGTCCACGGAGTCGGGGGGAGTGTCGGCGACGTGGTGGGGCCTCTGGCCACCGGAGGGCTGCTGGCATATATGGGTTACCTGGGATGGAAAGATGGATGGAAGTACCTGCTGAGCATATACGCCATCGCACCCTTCATTCTCGGATTCGTGGCTCTGTGGGCCTTCCGGCATATCGGACGGGTGGACGCAGGATCGGGCGCACCGGCGGACCCTCCGACCATGGCCCGCCGCCTTGAGCTGACCCGCCAGCTCCTGCGGAGTCCCGCGCTGTGGGGGCTGACCTTTGTGCGGGGACTGCGTAGTATGTGCCTCATCTCGCTGGTGACCGTACTTCCCCTTTACCTGGCAGACGAGCTGGGCATGAACACCGCATGGCGCGGATTTCACATCGCGCTGCTTATCGTAGTCGGGCTGGTGGCCAAATCGGGCGCGGGGTATCTCTCGGACAGGTACGGGCGCAAACAGGTGCTGGTGCCGGGGCTGCTGTGGTCGTGCCTGGTTACTCTGGCCCTGATTCCCTTCAACGACGGCATAGCCTTGACGGTTGCCATAGCGCTGCTCGGCCTGTTCCTGTACCCGGACCAACCCATCCTGACCGCGGCGGTATTCGATGTGGTGGGGCGCGAGGTTGCTTCAACAGGACTAGGCGTGGTGGCCTGCATCGCGTTTCTGATGGGAGCGGTCTCAGCCTTGGTGGCGGGCGCGATTTACGAAACGATGGGTTTTTCCGAGACGATGATTTATGTAGCCGTTCTATTCGCGGTGGCGGCAGTGGTGTTTGCAATCCTGCCGTTGTCTCGTCCTTCGACAGGCTCAGGGTGAGCGAAGACAGGCAACGGGCCCGTGGCGGGGGACGCCCTCAGCCCCTGCCTTCGCAGGGGCAGGCTCTAACCCTCCCCCTCAAGGGGGAGGGGATTTTTGAGGGGGAGGAGTTTCGTAGCTCTTCCCTAAAGTAGCTTGGCGCACTCGTCCAGGATAGGCGTGACGGTGTCTGCGCCTTCCGAAGGGAGGCTGAACAGCACGCGGTCGACGCCGTATTCTTCCATCCGGGCCAGGTTTTCCGGGTCAGGGCGGGTGCCGAAGATGGTGATGCTGATTGAGTCGGGGTCGCGGCCCACGTCCTCGGCGCGGCGTTTGAGTATTTGAATCTTCTCGGGCAGGCTGGGGCCTTCGGCGGCGCGGCCGCTGATAGGCATCCAGCCGTCGCAGTACTCCAGCACGCGGTCGAAGGTGGTGGGGCCGTCGCCGCCCATCAGGATGGGCGGGTGGGGCTTCTGGGCTGGCTTGGGCCAAGCCCAGCACTTGTCGAAGTTCACGTATTGGCCGTGAAATTCCGGTTCATCTTCCGTCCAGATAGCCTTCATAGCCAGGATGTTTTCTCGCAGGATGCGCCAGCGACGCCGGAAGTTGGTGCCGTGGTCGGCCATCTCCTCGGCGTTCCAGCCGCCGCCTATGCCGAAGATGAACCGCCCGTTGGAGATGAGGTCAAGGCTGGCGACCTCTTTTGCCGTGGTGATGGGGTCGCGCTCGATCATCAGGCAGATGCCGGTGCCCAGCTTCAGGTTGGTGGTGACCGCAGCGGCGGCGGTGAGGGCTACGAAGGGGTCGTAGGTGTGCCAGTACATTTGGGGCAGATCCGGCCCGCCGGGCCACGGGGAGATGCGGCTGGCGGGGATGTGGGTATGCTCCGGCACCCACATGGACTCGAATCCCCGCTCCTCCAGCGCCCGCGCCAGTTCATCGGGACGCATGGAGTAGTCGGTTACGAACATCATTGCGCCTATGTCCATTTCATTCTCCTAATGATTGTTCCCTCTCCCTCAGGGAGAGGGTGAGGGGAGTCACTCTACTATTTTGGCGGCAGTGCAGTAGCGTAGGCAATGCCCCGCGCGGCCCATTCTGCCAACTCCTCGTCAGTACCGAGGCCCTCAGCGGCGACGTAGACGAAACCGCGCAGGGGGCGGCCCGTCATGTCAAAGGGCCTGGAGTGCTGCCGGGATAGCGCGTCCTCCAAATTTTCCTTTCCCACGCGCACGATAAGTTCGTTGCCGTGGATGCCGCAGGCCATGTTGCCGTCCAGCATGAAACACAGCCCGCCGAACATCTTCTGCTCGCGCACGCCTGTCCTTCCAACGAATAACGCTCGGACGCGGTCGGCCAGGGCTTCGTCGTAGGCCACTAGAACACGACCACCGAGCGCAGTACCTCACCGCGCTCCATCTTGTGGAAGGCTTCCTCTACGTCGCCGATGCCGATGGTCTCGGAAACGAAGCGGTCGAGGTCGAGGCGTCCTTGCAGGTACAGCTCGATGAACATGGGGAAGTCGCGAGTGGGGAGGCAGTCGCCGTACCAGGACGATTTTACCGCGCCGCCACGCCCGAAAATTTCAATCATCGGCAGTTCGATTTTCATGTCGGGGCTGGGCACGCCAACCAGCACTACCGTACCCGCGTGGTCGCGGGCGTAGAAAGCCTGCTCGAAGGTTACGGGGTTGCCCACGGCTTCGATGGCGACGTTGACGCCGTTGCCATCCGTCAGGTTGCGCACAGCCTCCACCGGGTCGGTGTTACGGGCGTTGACGGTGTGGGTTGCGCCGAAATCCCGCGCCCATTCCAGCTTGCGGTCGTCGATGTCGATGGCGATGATGGTGTGCGCTCCGGCAAGCTGGGAGCCGGCGATGGCGGCATCGCCCACGCCGCCGCAGCCAAACACGGCCACCGAGTCGCCACGGGAGACGCTGCCGGTGTTGACCGCCGCGCCGAGACCGGCCATGATGCCGCAGCCGATGAGGCCCGCGGCGGCGGCGCTGGCTTCCGAAGGGACCTTTACCGCTTGTCCGGCGGCCACCAGCGTCAGCTCGGTGAACGCGCCGATGCCCAGCGCAGGCGACAGGGGCGTTCCGTTAGCCAGAGTCATCGGCTGGGTGGCGTTGCGGCTGGCGAAGCAGTACCAGGGACGGCCCCGCACGCAGGAGCGACAGGTGCCGCAGGGGGCGCGCCAGGCGATGATGACGAAGTCGCCGGGCGCCACGTTCTCCACGTCGGGGCCGACGTTCTCGACGACCCCCGCCGCCTCGTGTCCCAGCAGGAAGGGGAAGTCGTCGTTGATTGCGCCTTCGCGGTAGTGCAGGTCAGTATGGCAGACGCCACAAGCCTGCACACGCACCAGCGCCTCACCGGGGCCGGGGTCAGGCACGTTGATAGTGGTGAGCCGTACAGGGGCTCCCCGTGATTCCGATACTACTCCCTGAACCTGATGGGCCATCGCGCTTCCCTCATAGTCTCAATTACGTGTTGCCTTTGGCATAGTAATTTGGACTACCTTCTTTGTCTATACGCTGTCCAGTCCTCTATCGCCCGGCCATCATTTGCTCTATCTCCAGCGCGAACCCGATGAGCGCCTCATCGTCGCCCTGGTTGCCCATCAGCGACAGTCCGACGGGCAAGCCCTCCACCTCGGCCAACGGCAGCGAGAGTTGGGGCCGCCCGGTGGTGCCACCCATGCAAGTAAGGCGGATGATGCGGGCCTGCGAAGCCCGCTTGCCCGATAGTGCCTGGTCCCGCAACGGCGCAACCACCGGCGAGGTAGGGAAGCACAGGAAGCTGCCAGCGGGCGCTATCTCGTCCAAGCGCCGCCGCACTCGGTCGCGGGTCGCCCGCGCGGCTTCTATTTGTGGCTGGGTGAAAGACGTTCCCAGCGAGTACCGCTCGGCCACCATGTAGCTGAAACGCGGGTTCACGGCGTCAATCCAGTTGGACACCGAATTCCACGCCTCGATGGATTGCAGAGTATTCTGCTGCCAGGCCCATCCGTCCACTCCGTCCGGCGCCAAGCGCACCGTTTCAGACGAGGACGCCATCCCGGCGACTCTCTCTGCCACCGGACGCAGGGCGGAGGCTACTTCTGAATCGCATTCCTCGAACAGGTCTTCCGCTATGACGATTCGGGCTGGGACGCCGGGAGTTACCGGGTTGCCGAATGCCGCCTCCGCTACTCGCGCGAAGGTGGCGGCGTCGCGGGTAAACCAGCCGATGGTGTCATAGCTGGGGGCCTGCAACAGGATGCCGTCCAACGGGATGCGCCTGTGGGTGGGGCGCAGACCGTAGAGTCCGCAGAAGCTGGCCGGGATTCGCACGGAGCCGCCAGTGTCGGAACCGAGGGCGAAATCAACGAGGCCGCCGGCCACTGCCGCCGCCGAGCCGCTGGACGAGCCGCCGGGGACCCGCCCCGGAGCGCGGGGGTTGACCGGGGTGCCATAGTGGGCGTTCTCGCCCAGGATGCCACGGGTGAGCTCGTCAGTGTGGGTCTTGCCGACCATAGCGGCTCCGGCGTCTACCAGCGTCTGGATAATCCAGGCGGTTCGCTCCGCTGGAGGATGCGTTGCCTTCCAATCCGGGTTGCCGCCGCCGGTTACGTGGCCGGCCACGTCGAAGATGTCCTTGGCGGCAAAGGTTAGGCCCGACAGCGGCCCGCCCGATGCTCCTTCCAGGTATGCGTCTGTATCGGTGCAGAAGGAGTCCAGCTTATCATTCAACTGGGACCTGTTGATTGTCATAATGCGCCATCTCCAGAAGCGAGATTCCCCTACCAGTATAGTCCAACTATGGCGGGAAGGTGGGTTATACTGTTGGCCACAGGGCAATCGCGTCTCATCCGACGAGGACTTTGAGGAGGTAATCCTGTAGGCCGCTGGCGATGCATCGTCGTTAAACGCGGTGCGTGCGGTGGCTGAACTGTTGCACCCAGTAGTGCACTTCTACGACCCAGACCCGCGGTTTGGGCAGTTCAACACGCAGGCGATTGTTGACCTTGCTGCCAACCCGCCAGTGGTGCCGGCCATCAGCGTGGACCGGGGAACCGAGTTCCGGGCCCCACTCTGCACCCCGGCTGGAACTACGTTATCACCAGATGTCACGAGATAAGTTCGTGAGGGACTGTTCCGAAGCGGAGACACCATCCAGGTATCAATTCTATTACCCGGTGTTAAGGAGAATCTCGTTACCGTGAAGCATCAGAAGTACTTTCAGGCCCTTGCCTTTTCACCGGCCAGCTTTGGAATACGAGCATTAGTACTGGCGGGCGCTGTCGCCGCGCTGGCTCTCATTCTACTGGCCCTGGGTTGGAGGGGATCGACGTGGGCACAGGAAGAACCGGTTTGCGAGGTGAAAGACCTTGGCACCCTCGGCACCGAAGCAGGTATCGAGTTGAAGGGCAATGGGCGCTGGACTACCGAAGATTGCGATTCCCGCTTTCGGGCCGGCAGCGATGCCCATAGCTATCGCTTTGAGTTGGTCGAGAGCGGGCGGATCAGGATCGACCTGAGTTCCGCCGATGGGGACTCGTTCCTTTATCTATTGACTGAAGATGGACGCCGGCTCACGGACAACGATGACGGCGGTGCCGGCCTCAACGCGCGAATCGAGCGTGACCTGGCCCCGGGCAGCTACGTCGTGGAGGCAACCACGGTCGGCGGGCGCAGCCGCGGTCCGGCCGACTACTCTCTTTCCGTCAGCCGGGTCATGGGTTGTGATCCGGTTCACCTGGGCATGCTACAGGCAGGCATGGACCTAACTGTGTCCGGGTCATGGACGCTCGATACGTGCGGTTCGCGCTTTGTTGTGGAACACCCGGCCCACAATTACCTGTTCGATCTACCTCAGGGCGGCCGCGTACGCGTAGACTTGATGTCGGAAAACGGCGACCCAGTGCTATCGCTCATTTCCACTACCGCCGGATTGATCGCCGCGAACGACGACGGTGGTGAGCGTCGCAATTCCCGCATTGACCGCTACCTCGGTCCTGACACCTACCTACTGGAAGCAACCACCTATCTGGAGCGCGACTATCAGCCTCTGATGGCCGATTTCACACTTGTGGTCCACCTGGTTGATGAGGAGGCGGAACAGGCCAGCTTCCTGCTGAAAATAGAGGAGGTCCATACACCGGAGCACGTGATTGCGGGCCAGCCGTTTGACGTTCACTACCGCGTGGGCAACCTGGGCGGCGGCGGCCTGGCGGAGGTTGGCGGAAACGCGGAGATCTACGTCGTAGGCCCGAGGGTGTACGAATACATTGACCCGGTAGTCGCGTCAGAGCTGCTCTGGCAGTCGGGAGCCTCCTACCACACAGGCGCACCCACTGCGAACGAGACCAGCGTCGCCATAGGGGAGGTCACGCCGTTTGAAGTAACGTTCGGTGGCCCCGGCCCCTCGTGGGTCTTCGTCGGGGTCATTACCTATGACGATGCGGGGGAGGAACGCGGATTCCACGGCCAGTGGCATAACCTGATGGTGCTGAGTGGCACGACGTTCGGTGCGACCACCGTGAGTGTGGACGGAACCGAGTACTTGGTCGAGGCGGAGTCCGATGCAGACGGTCTGGTTACGACCACGGTTAGCTCCGTTGCCGACCCGGAAGCAGCAGTCGACCCGTCCATCCGCGCCAAAGCGGTCTACACGGCAGGCGTACACACACAGATGTTGGACGGGATCTTCGAGCGGCCAGCGGTTGCTGATCTGCCTGCCATGGGAGTGTCCGCAGCGGTCGAGGTGGAGGGACCGTCATCAAGGGCTCTGTTGGAGCAATTTGCAGACCCCTACATGGGTGCGATCGAAGCGTCTGGTCTGCCCGACGCTTTGGCAGCGAAAGAGGCCCTGATCCCGGCGGACGTCGAAGATCTCGTACTCGGCTTATCCCGATCGGCATTGATGGAGTACGTGTCCCTGGCAGCCTCTTGGAGCGCGCTCCAGGATCGTGTCAGTACCGGCGCATCACTCTCCTTCGCAGACGCATTCGCCCTCCATGCCGAGTTCCTCTATGCCGACAGGGTGATCTCTCCGGCAGTAGCGGCCGGCCGGGTCGTGGAGGGAGCCCGGGCCGCCGAGTTGGGCTGGCAGGATCCCGGCGTCCAGGAAATGATCGACGACCTCGAGCAGCAGGCATCCTGTGGCAATTCCGGGGAAGGGCTGAGCGAGGTTCTGGAGGCGACCGGAACGGCCGACCCTGATGAAGTGCTCAGGCTCGACGCCGAAATGCGCGCAATCATTCCGGCCTACGGTTTGGCTACAGAGGCGGTGCTGTGCGCGGTGGCGAGCGCAGATGACGATAATTCCCTGTTTCTGGAGGCGCTGGCAATTGCCGACAGCAGCGACATTCTACTGCTGTTTGGTTACGAAGAGCCTATGGCCACAATGACAAAGGCTGATCCACCGCCGCACCGCTTTCGAATCATCGCCAAGCTGAATGAGGGCGGCTCGGTCGAGTTCGGCGTCGAACTCTCCGACGGAGAGCAGATACTGCCTATCAGGCGCTACCTCCATACCAGTGATCCTACCGGAATCTGGTGGAACAGCAGCGACGTCGAGGTGGATGACCAGGCGATCGGACAGATCCGGTCCCGCCGGTTGGGTGACGGGCGCGTCGAACTGGGCTTCATAGACGCCCACGGAGGGGCCATTACCCCTAACATCCGCTACCTGTCCGCAGATATCCCGGCCGGGGTTTGGCTTCGCAGCGGAGAGATCGAGGTGGCGCGTGAACTGATTCCAGAGTGAAGAAGGCCGGAGCGCCATCGACAATTCCCACGAAAGCGGGAATCCATCCACTGATGCAAGCTGCATGCTGGTTTCAGCCAAGAGTTCTTTGGATTCCGGCGAAAGCGGGAATGACGAACTGCTCCAAGGTTGATTCTGTTAAGACGCGATTGCCCTGCTGTTGGCCAGGAGACACTTTACCAATCACGGAGGACTCTGATGCTGACCGCCGAAGCCAATGAACGCCTGACCCGCGTCGGGCCGGGAACGCCGATGGGCGAGCTGATGCGCCGCTACTGGATTCCCGTCCGCCCCACGGCTCAACTGCTGGAAGAGGAGGTTATGGCCGTCCGCATCTTGGGCGAAGACCTAGTGCTGTTCCGCTCCGCCGACGGGCAGATGGGGCTGGTGGGCGACCGCTGTCCGCACCGGATGACGGAGATGAGGTACGGCATTCCCGACGTGGGGGGACTGCGCTGCTGCTACCACGGGTGGATGTTCGACCCCGCCGGACGTTGCATCGAGACACCGCTGGAGTCGGCTAACGACCCGTTCAAGGACCGCATCCGCATCAAGGGCTACCCGGTGCAGGAGATGGGCGGGCTGGTCTGGGCCTACATGGGCCCGGAACCCGCGCCGCTGCTGCCGCCGTGGGACCTGTTCGTGATGCCCAACTCCCTGCGTCAGATTGGCATTATGAACCTCAACTGCAATTGGCTCCAGTGTCACGAAAACACCGGCGACCCCACTCACAGCGTCTACCTGCACGGCAACCTGTTCGAGTACGTGCTGCGAAAGCAGGGCAAGCTGGAGGAACGAGCCGCCGACGGGCAGATTCACACCCTGTTCTCTCGCATGGACATGGGCCGGGGCATCGAGTCGCTGTACGCCAACCCCACCCGCTACGGCATGGAGAAGGGCATCAAGTATGCCAAGGCCCTGGGCGCGGACAAGGACCACACCTCCCGCCACGCCACGGTCATCTTCCCCTTCTACACCCAGACGGGCGGGCCGGGGATGGTGCGGCAGGAGTTCCAGATACGGGTGCCGGTGGACGACACCAACACCTACCACATCAACTACGGCTGCTATATGGCGCCGGAGGAAGTTCCCGCCCCGGCGCAGGAAACCGTCCCCTACTACGACGTGCCGCTGTTCGACGACGACGGCAAGCCCATCCTGGACTTCGTGCTGGCGCAGGATGCCCACGCCTGGATTTCGCAGGGGCCGATCACCGACCGGACGCAGGAACACCTGGGCCGCACCGACCTGCCGATAGTGTTCATGCGGCGACAGTTCGAGGAGCAGATACGCATCGTAGAGGACGGCGGCGACCCGATGAACGTGTTCCGCGACCCCGATACAATGCCGTCGCTGATTCACGGCGGCCACTGGGACGAGGAGGAAGAGGAAGGCAAGTCGGCGCTTACCGGGGCGGGCAGTCCGTTGTCGTCCTTCCGCTCCGCCTACCACAAGGGCTATGCTATTGACGACGCAGACCGCTACGGCCCGGCCATGCCGATGGTCATCGAACTGATGCAGCGGATTGAGGAGGCGCAGCGAGAGGTGAGGTGATCCGAATGTTTACCGGGAGAAAATGAGAATTTCCTCCCAGTAAGAGTCAAATTAAAGATATAAAACTACGTCGCAACCCCCTCTATGAAATGCTATTCTTCGCCGCCACAGGAACTTCTGATGGCGCCATCTTGTATTCATTTCTTTAGGCGCTCCGTTTCCCTCTGAAAGCGAAACCTGTTAAAGTCGCGCCATCGTTTAAGTATCAATCTGTCTATGATAAGCACCAGTGCACAGAATCCAATGATTGCCCACACAAATTCACCGACAATCATAGAAATAATCATTCCAGCAATAAGCGCGACAGCGACTCCCCATATAACTAATCGTTCTATGAGCTGGTTTTTCCGAGAGCATATAGAACATCGGGATATGTGGTATGCTGCTATACCTCTCGCATAACACTCAGCTTCCTCAAGAGTCCTAAAGGCTACCATTCGGTCACGGTGCCTATAAAATACATCAGATTTGAGAAGACCACATTTCCTCCTGTGAATTATTGTTTGATTATTGGCTTCATCAATTTCTAAGGCGTAAGGCGAACACTGTGGGCATCTGACTACGTCACCTACTCCCATTTTTGTTGCAGCTTGCTCTGCATTTTCAAGAGTTTTCATACCACGAATGACTCCCCCGCCGTACACATACCGACCAAAGGAAGGACCGTTGAGAGTATGGCAACTCGAATCGTGAATCGCTGTCGTGTTGCTTGAGTGGTCAATTTCTATGGCGTATGGCATTATTCCTTCTCCATTGCTTTGGTGAATTTTTCGACCACTTGCTTCTGACAGGTGGTGAGAGCATGGCCGCGATCTGGTATCAAGACGGTTCCGCCCCTTTCTCCGGCGGCTAGGAGTTGTGGTAACGCGAGAGTTCTTACCAGATTGCCGGACTCGGACGTGGTGAGACGACTAGATGGTGTGGGGCCATTATACCCCGGTCGGTAGGCTATTTATCTTGCCGTTGTTGACCACCTCTGCGGAGATACATATAATCCCGCCCAAGCATAAAGAAGACCAGTCCTGGCGCTGGTTTGGAGAGATTCACGAAGGGAAAATAGGAGGAGATGATGGCAAGCACACGCGCTCCCTTTCTTTCCACCAAGTACGGCGGCTACTATCACTCGCAGGTCCCCAAAGAAGATGAGGAACTGACTCATGTCGGCCCAGGGACCCCGGCCGGTGAGTACCTGCGCCGGTTCTGGCAGCCGGTGTGCTACGCCGACGAGCTGGGCGACACCCCCGTCGGGCTGAAAATCCTGGGCGAGGAACTGGTGGCCTTCCGCGACTTTAGCGGCCGGATCGGGCTGGTGGAGGCCCACTGCCCCCACCGCGGCACGTCGCTGGAGTTCGGACTGGTGTCGGAGCGGGGTATCCGCTGCTGCTACCACGGCTGGCTATTCGACGTGGACGGCACCATCTTGGAAACCCCCGGCGAGCCGGCCGGCTCCACCTTCAAGGACCGGCTGTGCCACGGGGCCTACCCGGTTCAGGAGCACTGCGGCACCGTCTTCGCCTACATGGGTCCACCGGAGAAGATGCCCCCCTTCCCCATTCCCGACAGCTTCGAACGAGAGGGCTATCGGCTGATGCCGGGCCAGCGGTACGACTACCCCTGCAACTACCTCCAGATCCTGGAAAACGCCATGGACCCGGTGCACACGTCGTTCCTGCACACCATCGTCAGCGGCTCGCAATTCACCGACGAGTTCGGTGTGGTGCCAAACCTGGACTTCATGGAGACTCCCGCCGGAATCATCTACATCGCCACCCGTCGTGTTGGCGACAACATCTGGGTGCGCTCGGTGGAGAACGTCCTGCCCAACCTGCAACAGGTGGCGCCCATCTGGGAGGATGGCAGGGACGTCCACGGGTTCGACGGCCCGATGATGACCCGCTGGATTGTGCCAAGAGACGACCGCAGCACCATGCTGCTGGAGCTCCGCCACATCTCCGAGTCCGAGGAAAAGGAGCCGGCCTGGTGGCTAGACCGCGACCAGATGCTGCCCGCGCAGCTCCCCATATCCGACGATCCGCGAGAGCAGCAGCTACAGCCCGGCGACTATGAGGCTCAGGTGACCCAGCGGCCCATCGCCGTTCACGGGCTGGAGCATCTCGGCGCCACCGACCGGGGCATCACTATGTTCCGCCGCCAGGTTCGTCGCGGTATTCGGGCGGTGCAGAACGGAGAAGAGATCGGTGGCTCTCACGCGCAGTTGGAAGGCGAGCATTTCCCTACATACTGCAACGACACAGTGGTCTACGCTCCACCCGCCGCGACGCCCGAAGAGGACGAGAAGCTGATGCGGGAAACCGGCAGGCGCTTGGCGGAGGAGTACGTCGCCACCCGCAGCAACGGAAACGGCAAGTAGACCGATTGCTACGAAGAATCAACGGCCCCGGTCCAGCGCCGGGGCCTTTCTTTTGTCTGATGGTAAACTGGCCGGGAACTTTGTCAGTAGGTGTTGAAATCTATGCGTGCTGTTTTTATTACCGAACCAGGAGGTCCGGAGGTTCTGAAGATTCAGGCAGTGCCGGA
Source organism: Dehalococcoidia bacterium (assembly GCA_965204865.1). GTDB lineage: Bacteria > Chloroflexota > Dehalococcoidia > Lucifugimonadales > UBA3495 > VXOI01. Next base: position 1,019,454 of record OZ242027.1, read on the forward strand.
CCCGGTTCCGGGGCCGGACGATGTTCTGGTGGATGTCAAGGCGTCGGCTCTGAACCGGGCGGATACGTTGCAACGGCAGGGAGGCTATCCCGCGCCGCTGGGAAGTCCCGACGATATCCTGGGTCTGGAGTTCTCCGGCGTAGTGCTGGAAACCGGGGCGAACGTCACCGACCTATTGGAGGGAGACCGGGTCTTCGGGCTACTGGGCGGCGGTGGGTATGCGTCGCGGGTGGTGACGCACTCGCGGATGGCTATGCGAATCCCAGACAACCTGGACTTTGTGCAGGCCGCGGCGGTGCCGGAGGTGTTTTTCACCGCCTATGATGCCTTGTTCAACCACTGTGAACTGGCGATGGGCGAGTCGGTACTGATTCATGCGGCAGGCAGCGGTGTTGGGACGGCGGCGGTGCAGTTGGCTCACAACACCGGTGCCTTCGTGTTCGGCACGGCGGGCAGCGAGGACAAGCTGCAACGGGCCGCCGAGCTGGGGATGGACGTGGGCATCAACTACCGGGAACAGGACTTCGCCGAGGTGGTGCAGGGACATACTGGCGGCGCCGGAGTGAATGTGCTGCTGGACGTGATCGGCGCGGACTATTGGGAGCGCAATCTGGCGTCAATGGCGCTTAGGGGCCGCATTGTGCTTGTTGGCACCATGGGCGGCGGTGGCATCGAGGCGGATCTGCGCCCCCTGATGTTCAAGCGACTGCGAATTACCGGCACGGTGCTTCGCTCCCGCCCCATCGAGGAGAAGATCGCCGTTACTAATCAGATTAAGCGCCATGTTCTGCCGCTGATAGCGTCTGGAGCTATCAAGCCGGTGGTGGATACGGTATTTCCACTGGCCGAAGCCGCGGAGGCACACCGGCACATGGAGAGCAACGCCAACTTCGGCAAGATAATCTTGGCGGTTGATTAACCGCTACAACACTCGCAGGTTAGCCGCCTGCCCTACGGTCTGCTATCATTAGCCAACTTCAATGGACTCAGCATTTCCCGGAAAAATTGGAGGCGCGTCATGGCAGAAATCATAGGGGTCGGCTGTACCCATTACCCGCCGCTGATTACCCCGGACGAAGACCGCGGCTTTCCCATCAACGTCACGCTGAACCGCGATGAGCGGCTGCCCGAAGAACTGAAGAATCCGCTGAACTGGCCGGAGCCGATGCAGGCGGAGTACGGCGATGATCAAGGCATGGCATCCGCCGCCGTTCACCGGGCGCGATTGGTGGAGGGGTTCCGGCGAGTCCGCCAGGAGATTCTCGACTTCAACCCGGACTTCGTGGTCGTATTCGGGGATGACCAGTACGAGAACTTCCGGGAGGACATAATCCCGCCCTTCTGCATCCTGGCATACGAAGGGTTCCAGTGCACACCGTTCATGCGGCATGGCACGCCTCGCCGCAATGTTTGGGAAGAACCGGCAGACAAGGTGTTCAGCTACCGAGGGCATCCCGAAGCGGCGCGCTTTCTTGCCGGTGGGCTGCTGGATTCCGGCGTGGACATGGCCTACGCCTACCGCCCGCTGCATGAGCCGGGGCTGGCCCATGCCTTCATCAACACGCTGCTCTACCTGGACTATGACCGGGAGGGGTTTGACTTTCCAATTATTCCCTTCGCCGTGAACTGCTATGGCCGAGGCGTCATCAGCAACCGGGGCGGTATCCTGCCCCACAAGGTCAACGGGCAGACGCTGGAACCGGACCCACCCGGCCCGTCACCCAAGCGGTGCATGGATGTGGGGGTGGCGGTGGCCCGCGTGCTACGCGACAGCCCCTACCGCGTCGCGCTGGTGGCGTCGTCAAGCTGGTCCCACGCCTTCCTGACCGCGAAGAACAACTACCTGTGGCCCGACGTTCCCGCAGACCGAGCCCTGTATGAGGAGTTAAAGCAGGGCAACTATGAAGCCTGGCGCACCCGCACCACCGCTGAGATGGAGGCTTCCGGTCAGCACGAACTGCTGAACTGGGCCTGTATGCTGGGAGCGATGTCGGAGCTGGACGCGAAGCCCGGCAGTATCGAATTTGTCGAGTCCAGAGTGTTCACCTCGAACAAGGTGTTTGCCACTTTCAAGGCTTAGGCACTCCTGTCCAATGATAGACCCGAACCTCACTGTCAGGAGATAGAGATATGGCGAAGGACATTTCGATCCTTGTTGGGACCATTGGCGCGGGCCTGTGGGTCAGCCACGACGGTGGGCGCAACTACGGGCGGGCCGGAGGCATTTGGGGCGATACCCGTGTCTACGGCCTGAAGGTAGATCCCACGGATCCGTCGGTGGTCTATGCCGGGACGGACGAGGGCATATTCCGAAGCGTCAACCGGGGTAAAGCCTTCGAGCGGCTGGATTCGCCGATGAACTCAATGCAGGTGTGGAATATCGCGGTCAGCCAGTCGGATCCGTCGGTCATCTTCGCCGGCACCAGCCCCTCGGCCCTGTTCCGCTCCACCGACGGCGGGCAGAGCTGGGAGCAGCTTCCTGTTGATATGGCCGAGGAATGCCCCAATGTCCGAGTGCCACGGGTCACGGCGCTGGAGGTTGATTCCAGCAACAGCAACGTGGTCTGGGCCGGAGTGGAAGTGGACGGCGTGCGCCGCAGCCTGGACGGCGGCGACACCTGGACGCGAATCAACGGCGGCCTGAACGATCCCGACATACACGGGATGACGGTCAGCGCCGGGGCAGATGTAATGGTATTTACCAGCACGCCCGGCGAGGTTTTCGCCAGCACGGACACTGGGGAGAGCTGGCAGGGGTTGGGAGTGCGTGACTCCTTCCCGCTGCGCTACTGCCGAGGGATTACGGTCAAGCAAGACGATCCCAATACCCTACTGGTGGCAACCGGCGATTCTCCGTTTGGCGTAACCGGCGCAATCCAGCGTTCCACCGACAGGGGCCAGACATGGGAGAGGGCGGCCTTGCCGCAGGAACCCAACACGCCGATGTGGGCCTTTGCCACCCATTCGTCGGACGCCGACTTCATCCTCTGTTGCAGCCACTACGGCCAGATCTACGCCACCGCAGACGGCGGCGACTGGTGGGTCAAGCTGCCCCGCGAGTTCAGCGAGGTGCGCGGCCTGGCCTGGACGCCCAACTAGCAGCGTTTCCCTCACCCTAACTCTCTCCCAGAGGGAGAGGGGAGAATAAAGTTTGGAGGTGCATCATGCCGCTGGACCCGCAAGCGCAAGCAGTCATTGACGCAGTGAACGCCCTTGGCCTTCCCGCAGTATGGGAGGTCTCGCCGCAGCAGGCTCGCATCAACGCCGCCGCTCGTCCCCGTCCCGCCGGGCCGGAGGTAGCCGCTGTGGAGAACCGCAGCATCCCCGGCCCCGACGGTGACGTTCCCGTCCGTATCTACACGCCGGAAGGCGACGGCCCCTTCCCCATCCTGGTCTGGTATCACGGCGGCGGTTGGGTGGTTGGCGACCTGGATTCCGCTGACCCGACGGCCCGGCACCTGTGCAAGGGCGCTGGCTGCGTAGTGGTGTCGGTGGACTACCGGCTGGCCCCGGAAACCAAGTTCCCCGGCCCGGCCGAGGACTGCTACGCCGCCACCGTCTGGGCTGCTGACAACGCGGCCGGCCTGAACGCCGACGCCTCCCGCCTGGCCGTGGGCGGCGACAGCGCCGGGGGCAACCTGGCTGCCGCGATTTCGCTGATGGCCGCCGACCGGGGCGGCCCGGCCATCGTCCACCAATTGTTGGTCTATCCGGTGACCGAGCGCAACTACGAGACCGCCTCCTACGTGGACAACGCCGAGGGCTATATGCTGGCCCGGGACGCCATGCGCTGGTACTGGGACGCCTACCTGGCCGACGACGCCGACGCATCCAATCTCTACGCCGCGCCGATGCAGGCGGGCAATCTGGCGGGACAGCCGCAGGCGCTGGTCATCACCGCTGAGTATGACCCCCTGCGTGACGAGGGCGAAGCCTATGGCCGCCGTCTCCAGGAGGCCGGGGTGGACACCACCATCAGCCGGTACGACGGCATGATTCACGGCTTCTTCGGGATGGTGGGCGTGATGGACAAGAGCGGGCAGGTCATGGAGGAGGCTACCGCCGCGTTGCGGGCTGCCTTCACCGGGGCTGCCGTTCCTGCTCCGGCTGACGACTAATTTTCAACGCAAAGGCGCAAAGACGCAAAGGGTTTTAGAAATCTGCCCTAGCAATCTTTGTGCCTTTGCGTCTTTGCGTCAAATAATCTATTTTCAGGAAGAGAGAAAGATGGCTACTGCCAATCCCGTCGAGGTCACTGTCTGGCAGGACTACACTTGACCCTTCTGCTACGTGGGCCTGGGCAGGCTCGACATTATTGCCAAGGAACTGGACATCACCGTAGACCGCAGGCCGTTCCTGTTGCGGCCCGACTGCCCTCCGGAGGGTCAACCTAGGCGGTTGTTCGACGGTGAGACCGAGACTGAACTCAACCCGGCGATGCAGGAACGCGCCCGGGGCGCCGGGCTGGTCATGCGTCGCCCGCAGTGGTCGCCCAACACCCTCTACGTCCAGGAGGCCACCCTGTACGCCAAGGAACAGGGCCTTGATGACCGCTTCCACCACGTGGCCGCCTCTGCCTACTGGGAAGAGAGCGCAGACCTGGGCAGCCTGGAAGTTATCAAGGGCCTTGCCGAGAGCTCCGGGCTGGACTGGTCGGAGCTGGGGCCGCGCCTGGAATCGGGCCACTACCGCGACGCGGTGCTGGAGTCCAACGAGACGGCCCGCGCCAGCGGCATCGGCGGTACTCCCACCTACCTCATCGGCGGTTGGCGCAAGTTCGGCGACCTCAGCGTCGAAGAACTCAAGACCATAATCGAGGCGGTGGGCCGCTAGGCTGGTATGTTCTCTCCCTCTCAGGGGGAGGGTTAGGGTGGGGGTGAAAAGCTGTATGTCCACTCAAAGCTCCATAGTCGTTACTGGCGCCGGTATCTTCGGATTATCCGCCGCCCTTGAGCTTCGCAACCGGGGTTACGCCATCACAGTGGTTGACCCCGGCCCGGTGCCGCACCCGCTGGCGGCGTCCAACGACGTAAGCCGGATGGTTCGGATGGACTATGCCGACGACAAGCTGTACAGCGACTTGGCCGCCGAAGCCATCGAGGGCTGGCACGACTGGAACGAGCGCCGGGGAAGTCTGCTGTACCACGAGGACGGCTTCCTGGTGCTGACCAGCCATCCGCTGGAAAGTCCCGCCGTCGAGCGTCAGTCCTACGACCTGCTCACCGCCGCCGGGTGGCCGCTGGAGCGGCTGGACTCCGGTGCGGTGGCCGAGCGATTTCCGCTGTGGAATGCGGAGCGCTACACCGATGGGTACTACAACCCTCGCGGGGGCTGGGCAGAAGCGGGAGAGACGGTGTCCTTCTTGGCTGCTGAAGCGCAAGCAGCGGGAATCGAAATACGCTCCGGGTTCACCGCCCAGACGTTGTTGATAGACTCAGGACGGGCGGTTGGGATTCGTTCCGCCGACGGCGATGAGGTGCGGGCGGACGCCGTGCTGGTGGCTGCCGGGGTGTGGACGCCCCGACTGGTGCGGGAAATGCAGGATATGATGACGCCGGTAGCGCAGACGCTGGTGTACCTGCGTCCGACTCTGCCGGAACGATTCAGGCCGCCTTCCTTCCCGCCGTGGGGCGCGGACATCCCCCGCACTGGCTGGTACGGCTTCCCGGCGAATGCCGAGGGTGTAGTGAAGATGGCAAACCACGGCCCGGGGCGTGTGGTTGACGCGGACGCCCCGAGGGATGCCGACGACGCCGTCATAGAGTCTTGCCGGGAATTCCTGTCCTACTCGCTGCCGGAGTTGGCCAACGCGCCGCTGGCAGGCAGCCGGGCCTGCTTTTACAACGACACTTGGGACGCCAACTTTTATATCACGCGCCATCCGCAGGTTGAGGGTCTCACCATCGCCACGGGAGGGAGCGGCCACGCCTTCAAGTTCACGCCGGTGTTGGGCCGGTTGACGGCCGACGTTCTCGAAGGCAAGCCGAATCGCTACACCGAAAGGTTCGCTTGGCGGACAAAGGGGGAATCCCCCGGAGAGGCGACCCGATACGCTGGGGAATAGCCTGCTGGATTCAGGTTCGACTGCGCCGCTTGGCCTACCCCCACTCGGGCGTCGGCTCGAACTTCTTGAGTTCCGGCATTACTTCTGAGGCGAAGAGGCGCATACTGCGCTCGGCGTCGTCGTAGGGCATTCCCCCGTAGCTGAAGGCCGCCACCAGCGAGTCGGTTCCGGTGTAACCGTAAATGTCCATGACTTTCTGGTAGCACTGCTCTGGGGTGCCGGTTACCTGGAGGTTGACGAAGAAGTCAACTACGTCCCGGTCTCCATAGGTGTTTATCTTGTCGGTGAAGTTGCCGTAGTATTCGTAGCCCCGCGTGGTCTTCAGGTGGTCGCTGCGGAACTCGTAGTGCTTCATCACCGAGTCCCAGTAGGCGCCCACGTACTTGCGGGACATCTCTGCGGCCCGTTCCTCGTCCTCGTCGCAGTAGGCGAAGGTGACCACCACCGGAGCGGGCGGCTCGCCTTCATTGACCTCCTGGTAGGTGGCGCGGTAGGACGCCAGTTCAGATTGCACGTCGTGCCAGGGCTTTTGCGGAATGATGAGGACGCCAACGCCCAGCTTGGCGAGGATGATGCTGGACTCCGGGGAGATGGCGGCGGCGTAGGTGCGTCCCTGGAAGGTTTTGAAGGGATTGGGGCGGATTTCCACGCGGGGCTGGTGAACAAGCTCGCCATCTAATTCGGCGTATCCTTCTTCGAGAGCCTGGACGAGCATTTCAGCAGATTCGTTGAAGCGCCTTCGGGACTCGTTCATGTCCAGCCGGAAGCCGGCGTACTCGAGGCGCGCCAGCCCGCGCCCCACGCCCACGACGACGCGCCCGTCGCTGAGGTTATCGAGCATCACGAACTCTTCGGCCACGCGCACCGGGTCGTGCCAGGGCAGCACCACCACCATCGAGCCCAGCTTGGCCTTCTCCGTCCGCCCTGCCATATATGACAGGAATTGCAGCACGTCGGGACACATGGTGTAGTCGGTGAAGTGGTGCTCCACCCCCCAGATGGACTCGTAGCCCAGCGGCTCGGCCAGGTCCGCCAGCCGCAGCTCGTTGCGGTAGACCTCGTAGTCGGACAGGTGCTTGTCCGGGTTCTGGAACACCGTGGACATACCTACGTGCATGGCGAGCCGTCCTTAAGTCCCTTCTCCCAGAGGGAGAGGGTTGGGGTGAGGGATAAATCTCTAAAGGCAAACTATGATGGTGGTTCCGACGACGCTTGCAGTACCGTGTTATATGCGTCCCGGGTGCGGCTGTTGAAGCAGACGAATAACACGCTTTCGACGGAGCTGTTGCAGCTTAGGAACTTGCTAACAGCTTCGACGGCAATCACCGCCGCCGCCTCAGAGGGGTAGCCATAAACGCCGGTGCTGATGGCGGGGAACGCTACGGAGCGCAGATTGTACTCGCGCGCCAGTTCCATGCAACGGCGATAGCAACTTCGCAGGGCCGCTTCCTCGCCGTTTTGTCCGCCGCTCCATACGGGACCGACGGTATGAATCACCCAGCGGGCGGGCAGGTTGTAGCCCCTCGTAATCTTGGCGTCGCCGGTATCGCAGCCGCCCAGCGTAAGGCACTCGGCCAGCAGGCCGGGCCCGGCGGCCCGGTGGATGGCCCCGTCCACGCCGCCCCCGCCCAGCAGCGAGTTGTTGGCAGCGTTGACGATGGCGTCTACGTCAAGGGTGGTGATGTCAACCTCTATGATGGATATGCGAGCGAGGGCGTCTTGCATTGATGGTATTTTATCCCCCACCTTTCCCCCTCACCCTAACCCTCTCCCACCAGGGGAGAGGGGATATTGTTAGTCCCCCGGCAGGTTCCCGGCCACATCCACGCGCAGTTCGTTTTCGAGGCGCTCGCGGACGCCTTCGCTGAGGACGCCGCACTTGAAGAGGTTGTTGACCAAAGTGTTGTGCATCTCGCGCTTGAAGAGCTGACGGAACATGACGAACTCGCTGCTCTGGGCCTTGTCGCGGCGCAGGGTGCGGATTTCGTCTATCTCGTGATTGTTGAAGCCCATGTCCAGGTAGGCTTCCTTGGGGAAGCCGCCGGTCAGGGTGTTGCGGAGGAAGTGGATGGTGAAGTCCTCCATTTCTTCGCGTTCTTTGGGCGACATCTCCTGCACCTGCTCCGGCAGGCTGAGCATCCCGAAGCCCATGTGACGCGACTCGTCGCGCAGGATCAACTTGCAGCCTTCGCGCAACAGGTCATCTTTGGCCGTCTCGGCGAGCATCTTAAACAGGGCTACGGCGAAGGTTTCGCCCACCAATTGCAGGCCGATGGTCTTGATGTACCAGCGGGGGTCGCTGAGGATGTAGTCGAAAAGTTCCCGGCCTACCTCCGACTGCTCGTACATCTGCCCCACGCGGCCCGACATATAGCGTTGAAAAAATTCGAGATGGCGGGCTTCGTCCATTACCTGAGTGGACATGAAGAACTTGCTGTCTGGGTCGGGCAGCACGTTGGCCAATTGCGAACAGACCAGCACCGCCGCGTGTTCGCCGTGCATCAGCTGGCTGAGACGCCAAGCTGAGAATAGCCGGTTCATCTCCTGGCGTTCTTTGGCGTTCATCTTGTGCCAGTAGGGCGTATCGTAGATGTCTATCAGCTCGTCGGCGATGAAGCCCTGCTCAAAGTCCACCGGCTTTTGCCAATCGATGTAGGTGGAGGCGTTCCACTGGTCGCGCTTGGCGTTCTCGTAGAGGCGGTGCATATCCGCCTTCTGCGTATCGTGGTCATGCAGATAGACGACATCGTATTCCGAGTGGACAATGTGGGCGGAATCAGGCAAAGTGACCATAGAGCATCCCTCCCCTGAGTCTGGAGGATTTTGCTTATCATAATATCGGGATAGCAGGGCTATTGTAAACCGGGTGTGTCCGAACTGTGATTTTTTGATTCTTGGATTGCCATGATTCGGAAAATCATGGCAATCCATCAATCCCATGAATCACAGTTCAGGCGAAAAATTGAAAGGCCCTGGTCTCAAAGCAACCATCTTTTCGGAAGCGCAGGCCGAAGGAGGGAACAGTTATGAACTGGCGGGAGATGGTATCGGACAAGCTGATGAGCCCGGCGGAAGCGGTGCAGGCGGTTAAATCCGGGGACGTCGTAGCAATCGCGGCCATCAACTGCACTCCCTTCACGCTGTGCCAGGCGCTGTACGACCGGCGAGCCGAATTGAGCGGAGTTCGCATAGACCACCCGGCGCCACTCTTTCCGTGGGTACAGCCGGGGGATGAGGGAGCGTTCACGCTGCACGACCTCTACACGACCCCGGCTGACCGGGAGATGGCTAACGCTGGCAGGGTGGAATACCGTCCGGTGGCCCGCTGGAAGACCGGGCTCCCGCCCGACGGCTTCGTGGAGCATCCTGACGTGTATATGCTGCCGGTTTCACCTCCCGACAGGCACGGCTATTGCAGCTTCGGGCCGGCTGTCTTTTTCTCGCCCTCTTTCTGCCGCAACGCCGCTACGGTTATCGGAGAGGTGCATGAGAATTTCATCCGCACCGGCGGAGACAACTACGTTCACGTCTCGCAGTTGCACCGCCTGTGCGAAGCCGCCGCGCCCACCGGAGTGCTGCCCGTGGCTCCCCGGTCGGAAGAGGAAGACCTGGTCACCGAAGTGGTGGGAACCCTGGTGGCGGCCGAGCTTATTAACGACCGAGACACTATCCAGATAGGCATCGGCACCGTCGCTTCAGCCATGGGGGCATTCCTCGGAGAAAAACATGACCTGGGAATCCAGACCGAGATAATCACCGGCGGCGTGGCGGACTTGGTGCGCCAGGGAGTGGTGACCGGCAAGTACAAGACCCGCCATCAGAACAAGGTGGTTGCCAGCGTTGCCCTGGTGCCGGAGGACGAACTGGCAATCATAGACGGAAATTCGGCCTTCGAGCTGTACGAGTTCAGCTACATTGACGACGTGCGTTACCTGATGCAGCAGGACAATCTGGTGGCCATCAACAACGCGCTGCAAGTCGACCTGACCGGACAGGTGGCCGCCGAGACCATAGGCAGCACCATCTGGAGCGGCGTCGGAGGCCAGACGGCCTTTTCCATCGCTGCCAACTACTCCAACGGCGGGCGCTCCATCACCGTGTTGCCCTCGACCAGCCTGGTAGAGGAGGAGCGAGTGTCGCGCATCGTGCCGACGCTGCCCGGAGGCGCTGCCGTCACAGTTCCCCGGACGCTGGTGGACTACGTGGTCACCGAGCATGGGATCGCCCATCTGCGCGGCAAATCGCTGCGGGAACGGGCGCAGGAGCTCATCGCCATCGCTCACCCCGACTTTCATTCCGAACTGCGGCGAGAGGGAAGGAGGGTCTTTAACATCGCGGTATGAGTACCGATATGAATTAGGCTCCCAGCCTTTCACCCTCACCCTAACCCTCTCCCTCAAGGGAGAGGGAATTTCATATGTGCTTGCCCGATTGGGCTTGGCATAGTAAATTTAGGGCAACCCGACAGTTGCGAAAAGGATTCAGCAAATGACGACTAACAAACACGAAAAGGGACTGATAGTTATCCAGCTCTCGGGCGGAAACGACTATCTCAACACCGTGGTGCCTTACGGCGACGGGCGTTACTACGACTCCCGCCCCAAGGTGCATATCCCGCAGGACAAGGTGATTCCTCTCAACGACCAGATAGGGTTCAACCCCAGCATGGGGCCGATGAAGAGTTTGTGGGATGAGGGAAAGGTTGCGGTTATTAACGGCATCGGTTACGAGAACCCCAACCGCTCCCATTTCCGCTCCATGGATATATGGCATACCGCCGAGCCCGACGCCATCGGCGCCGAGGGCTGGCTGGGCCGGGCCGTCCGGGAAATGGACCCGCAGGGCGAGAACGTGCTGACTGCCGTCAACTTCGGGCGCGGCCTGCCCCGTGCGCTGGGCTGTCCCGGCGTCTCGGTAGCCTCGGTGGGCGACCTGGAGACCTACGGGCTGTTTCCCGACATAGAGGACGAAGAACTGCGGATGTTCACCCTCGAAGCATTCGCGCGGATGTACGGTAACGTCGCAGGCCGGGATCCGGTAATGTCGCTGCTGAGCAAGACCGGACAGGACGCCTACGTGGGCGCCGACATTCTACGCACCGCCCCGGAGCAGTATTCCTCCAACGTGGAATACCGCAGCGACTCGCTTTCGCAGAATGTCAGGAGCATCGCCCAGGTGTTTCTTGCGAACCTGGCCACCAAGGTCTACTACACCCAGCACGGTAGCTTCGACACTCACTCCGGCGAACTGCCGACTCACGCCCAACTGTGGGACGATGTGGCTGGCGCGGTGGGCAGCCTGATGGACGACCTGAAGGAGCATGGCCGGGAGGACGACGCGGCGGTGCTGATATTCTCCGAGTTCGGACGCCGGATCAGGGACAACGGCACCGGCAGCGATCACGGTTCCGGCGGCGTGGCTTTCCTCATCGGCGGCGCAGTCAACGGCGGGCTGTACGGCGAGTATCCGTCGCTGGCCGAAGCGGAGCAACTGAACGGAGACCTGCGCTCCAACAACGATTTCCGCTCGACCTACTCCGCCATCCTGGACAAGTGGTTCGACCTGGACCCTGACCCTATCGTGAACGGCCAGTTCGAGCAGCTTGACTTGTTCCGCGCCTAACCCAATCCTGAACATCCTTCAATCTTGAAAATCCTGATTCAGACGAAAACGCGAGGGTCTGCAATGAGCGACAACAACATTGCCCTGATGGCCCATCTCATGCGCCGGGCCGGGTTCGGCGCAAGCAGGGATGAGCTGGAACGGCGCACGGAACAGGGTTATGAGGCGACAGTGGAGGAACTGCTGGACACCGGCAGCGCCAACAGTATGCCCGACGACTTGATCCGCCGGTATCACGTCGAGCAGTCGGAACTGCGCGACCTAGCCGGCTCCGCCGCTTACTGGATGTACCGTATGATTTCCACCGACAAGCCGCTGGAAGAGAAGATGGCCCTCTTCTGGCACGGCCTGTTCGCCACTGGCTACACCAAGCTGAACCAGGCGCGCTCCCAGCTCAACCAGGTCGAGATGTTCCGCCGCAACGGGCTGGGCCGATTCGACGAAATGCTGCTGGAGATTTCCCGCGACCCGGCCATGCTGGTCTGGCTGGACAACCAGGACAACCACGGCGACGCCATCAACGAGAACTACGGCCGGGAACTGCTGGAACTGTTTTCCATGGGTATCGGCAACTACACCGAGGACGACATCAAGGAGTGCGCCCGCGCCTTTACCGGCTGGACGCTGGGCAACGCCGAGTATATGGCCGTCCGAGCCCAGAAGGATTCCATCTGGCCCTATGGCCGCATCGCCTGGCACTTCGACTATCGCGAGGAAGACCACGACGAAGGGGAGAAGACCTTCCTCGGTGAGACGGGCAACTTCAATGGCGAGGACATCATCCAGATAATTGCGAAGCAGGACGCCACCGCAGAATTCATCTGCACGCGGCTGTTCCAGTTCTTCGCCGCCGATGAGGTGGACGACATTGGCCGTAGCGCCATTGACGCAATGAAGGAGACCTACTTCGAGTCAGGCTACGAAATCAAGAACGTGCTACGAACACTGTTCAACTCCGAATACTTCAAGTCCGACGAGGCCCGCTTCGCCCGCGTGAAGGGGCCGGTGGAGCTGGTGGTGGGGGCCATACGCATGGCGGGCAGCTACCAGACGCCAACCCTGGGCATCGAAAAGGTTTCCAACAATATGCTCTACATGGGGCAAGGCCTGTTGCAGCCTCCCACGGTGGAAGGCTGGCACGAGGGCGTCGAGTGGATTGACAGCGGCTCGCTGGTGGAGCGGGTCAACTTCGCCGCCAAGGAGCTGTCCAACACCGACAGCCCAGGCGTCCGCGCCATCATTGACCGGCTGGCGGAGTCGAGCAACGGCGTCCTCTCGCCTGCCGAGTTCGCCGAGGGCTGCGTTGACCTTCTTGGCCCCATCGCCGTCAGCGAAGACACCCGCACGGTACTGGTGGACTACGCTTCCAGGCAGGGCGACCTTGACCTGCGTGACCGCCAACCCGGCGACGATTCCGAGCGGCGCGTGGGCAATATGCTGCGCTTGATTGCAGCCACCCGCGAGTACCAGTTGGCCTAAGAATCCCATCACTTTCTCACCCTTGTGGTACGTCCTCTCTCCCTTTCAATCATTCCCTTCCCCTGAGGGGGAGGGTCAGGGTGGGGGTGAGACCAGGGTGAGGGTGAACATCTTTGCCAAGGATAGAGTTGAGGTAAGGGTCAGTGACCACCCAGACACAATCCTCCACCATTGCGGTGGAGTACGTTAAGACCATTGGCATAGTCAACAACGGCCTGAATGGGCGGGGCTTTGCCAATCCCTTTGACCTGGCGGTGAGCCGCGACGGGCGCATCTTCGTCCTGAACCGCTGCGACCCAGCCCGCGCCGCCGGTATCAGAATCGGTGTCTGCAACTTAGATGAGGACTACCTATTCGAGTTCGGGGATGGCGCCGGGAGTGGAGATACGCAATTCCGCTGGCCGGTGGCAATGGGATTTGACAGCCAGGAGCGCCTGTACGTTACCGATGAGCAGAACCACCGGGTGACGGTCTTCGACAGCGAGGGGCAATTCCTCCACAAGTGGGGGTCGGAAGGCCGTGGCGACGGAGAATTCAACGGCCCCGCCGGAGTTGCCTCGGGCCCGGGTGACGTCATATATGTGGTGGACCAGCACAACGCCCGCGTCCAGAAGTTCTCTTCGGACGGCAGCTACATCGGCCAGTGGGGTTCGCAGGGCAGAGGCCCCGGCCAGTTCAACCTGCCTTGGGGCGCGGCTACCGACGCAGCGGGTAACGTATACGTGGCCGACTGGCGCAACGACCGTATCCAGAAGTTCACCGCCGCTGGCGAGTTTCTGGCTTCCTTCGGCACGTCCGGCTACGGCGAAGGGCAGTTCCAGCGGCCCACGCAGGTCGCCGTGGACGATGAAGGCTACATCTACGTCGCCGACTGGGGCAACGAAAGGGTGCAGATTCTCGACGCAGAGGGCAACTTCCAGGTCTTGCTGAGGGGCGAGGCCACCGTCTCCAAGTGGGCGCAGGAATACTTCGACGTGAATCCCGAGGAAGCGGCGGAGCGATGCCAGTCCAACCTGACGCCAGAGCTGCCTCCGCACCTGAACACGCCCTACCACATCTCGTCGCAGACCGAGCCGTACTTCTGGGGACCGGTGGCAGTATCGCTGGACCGCGAAGGGCATCTGTATGTCGTTGAGACTAATCGTCATCGTTTCCAGGTGTACCAGAAACGTTAGAGGGTACGCCCTCACCCCCTGCCTTCGCAGGGGCAGGCTCTAACCCTCTCTCAGAGGCAGAGGGAACTTTGGCAGAATGTATAGGGGCGCACGGCTGTGCGCCCCTACGCTATTGACTACCGAGTTTAGTCTCTTATGGCGTGGCCGAAAAACCGGCGCCTTCGATGCCCGCGCGGGAGGCGTCTTCGTCTTCCTGGGCCGTGCCGCCGCTGCCGCCGACGGCCCCCACCAGCACGCCGTCCCTGAATACGGGCAGCGCCCCCTGGCCGGGAATCATGTGACCGCCTTCCATTGCCATCAGGCCGCGGAACACCGGGGCCAGGGCATTCTCGGTCAGCTCGCCGCTGGCCCGTCCGAAGCAGGACGCCGCCACGGCCTTGGCCCGCGAGATGGGCGGGGTGCGCCACGAAGCGCCGTCGGTGCGCATCATGGTAATCAGGTCGCCGCGCGGGTCAACCACCGAGATGCTCATGTTGACTCCCATTTCCAGCACCTTGGCCTTGGCCCCCGCAAGGATGGCTTCCGCTTCATCCAGCGTCAGGGTGGGCGTATTTCTGGGCATAGTTCACCTCCGTTTCAATCCTCAACACCCTTTCGAGCGTTGCCGGTCAACCGAATTTGGCCGCCCATATTGTAGGCCAGATACCGGTAGATAGGAATGCTGATGCGAGATTTCACCCTCACCCCAACCCTCTCCCTCCCTTCGGCAAGCCCGGGACGAGAGGGAGGATAGAAAGGCGCTGGACTTAGTTCAATGGAATGTATATGTCCGTATGCGGGTAAAAGGACTGCCAGCCGAACCAGTAGGCGTCGCGGGACGGCAAGCGGTCCAGTCGTTGAGCCGGGTCGTTGGCGTTCCCCAGGGCTTCTTCATAGACTTTCCATTCCCGGCCAAGTTCGTCCTGCAACTGTCCTTCGGAGCCGATTTGGAATTCCAGTCCGTCGCGGTTATAGGCGCGGACTCCGCCTCCGGCCACGGTGACGATGACCACGTCCTGCCCACCCACGGTGTCGTTCAGCACCGGGTCGTGAGTAAGTGCCGAGCGGGGATAGGCGCGGGCTTCCCCGTTGAAGGTCAGGCCGAACACTTGCTCCTTGATGGGCAGGCCGTCGTCAATGCCTGCCACCGGGAACATAGTGCCGGGGTCGGCGCGGTAGGAATAGTATATGGAACCGAAGTCTTCTTCCGGGGTGTAGAACTCGGCGGGGTAGACGCCTGTGTCGTTGCTGATGACCGTGGTGTCGGGGTGTTCGGCCAGCCACTCGCTCCAGGTAGTCAGGACGTTGGGCAGGATTTTGAGCTGGATACCACTGCCGGCCAGCGGGCCGACCACCGGCTCTCCCCGGAACTGGTGCCAGAGGGTTTCCGTGGCCCGGTCGTACATCAGCTTATTGCTGCGATAGAGCATCCCGGAAGTGCCGAACTCGGTGGTTTCTCCGTTTATCTCGGTGGAATACACGATTCCAGAACCGCACAGCGTTCAATAGGCCAGGGCGAACTGCACCCCTCCCACGATGTCGTTAGCCATTTCGTGGGCGTTGAGGACACGCAGCGGATAGGCCCGGTGTTCCCCGTTGATGGACACGCCGAATACCCGGTCGCTGGGTTGCAGGTAGGTGGCTTCCTCGGGGGAAAGATGCGGTGGAAAGCGCAGGTCGGGGATGCCGTCGCGCCGCACGCCGCCCCAGACGATTTCCTCCAGCCGGATGGTGGCCGGAACCCCGTCGTACATGAACTCGCCCATCGGGGGGTCAATGAAGCTGAACAGTTGCCCCTTCCAGCCGTCATAGCCCTCCGGGGGAGTGACCTCCGGGTGCAGCGTCAGCCACTCCAGCCACCAGCCCCAACCGCCTTGGCCGTCTGGCACGATGGTGAATTCTCCTTCGGGTATTCTGTCCCGGATACGCACCATGAAGGATGCCAGCGTCAGCAGGGCTTCCTCGTTTTGCTGGAATCGCATGAATTCGAGCAGCACGGGAATGTAGGAGGTGTTGTGGGAATAGGCCATCTTGCGCCCTACATCCGCCAACGATTGGTCCAGGGTGGCGTACATCAGCGCGGTGGGGTTGTCAGGCAGAAAGTCCAGGTCGTCGGCGTTCAACGGCGATGGAGGAGCAGGGTACACAGGCGTTTCCGTGGGCGCAGCCGGGGTTTCCTGCGCTGACGGGGTCGCGGCAGCAGCCGTTGGCGGAGCAGTTACGCCGCCCGTTGGCGCGGGCGTGGCAGTAGGCGGCGGTACGATGATCAAGGGCGTCGTTGGCGTGGGCTCCGCAGAGCAGGCTACGACGACCACAAACACTAGAGCCGCGATGAACGGGGCGGCAACAGCCTGCAAGCGCATCACGCCGTTTCCCGGAACAGCTCGCGCCCGATGAGCATACGGCGGATTTCGCTGGTTCCGGCGCCAATTTCGTAGAGCTTGGCATCGCGGAGCAGGCGGCCAACCGGGAACTCGTTGATATATCCATTGCCGCCCAGGGTCTGGATGGCCTGAAGAGCCATCTGCGTCGCCCGTTCGGCGGAGAACAGCAGGCAGCCGGCGGCGTCCTTGCGGGAAATCAGCCCCCGGTCGGCGGCGCGGGCCACTGTGTAGGTGTAGGACTGGCAGGCGGAAAGGGAGGTGTACATATCGGCCAGCTTGGCCTGAATCAACTGGAACTCGCCGATGGGCTGCCCGAACTGTTCCCGTTGGTGGATATAAGGCACCACGGCGTCGAGGCAGGACTGCATAATGCCCAGCGGGCCGCCTGTAAGCACCAGCCGCTCGTAGTCGAGGCCGCTCATCAAGACAGCCACGCCGCGACCCTCCTCGCCCAGCACGTTCTCCTCAGGGACTTCGCAGTCCTCGAAAACCAACTCGCTGGTGCTGGAGCCGCGCATTCCCAGCTTGTCCAGCTTGGGCGACGGATGGAACCCCGGAAAGCCGCGCTCCACTAGGAAGGCAGTTATTCCTCTTGAACCGGCGTCGGGGTTCGTTTTGGCGTAGATTACGAGGGTGTCGGCCTCGGGGCCGTTGGTAATCCACATCTTGCTGCCGTTGAGAATATAGCGGTCGCCGCGCTTCTCCGCCCGCAGCCGCATACTCACCACGTCGGAGCCGGCGTCCGGCTCGCTCATCGCCAGCGCGCCCACGTGTTCGCCGCTGACCAGCGGGGGCAGGTAGCGCCGTTTCTGCTCCTCGCTGCCGTTGCGGAAAATCTGGTTGACGCACAGGTTGGAGTGCGCCCCGTAGCTGAGGCCGACGCTGGCTGAACCACGGGAAACTTCCTCCATAACCACGGTGTGGGCCAGGTAGCCCAAGTCCGCGCCGCCGTATTCCTCGGACACGGTGATGCCCAGCAATCCCAACTCACCCAAGCGGGGCCACAGGTCCCGGGGGAACTCGTTGGTCTGGTCTATATCATCGGCGCGTGGAGCGACTTCGGCGGACGTAAACCGGCGCACCGTCTCGCGGACGATGTCCAGCGTCTCGCCCAAGTCGTGGTTCAGTGTGGCCCAAGGTGCGCCCCGTGAAGTCATTCCGTAGCTACCATCATTCAGAGTCGGAGGTAGCGCTCAGATAGTGCGCCGGTCAATAATTCGCCTGGCTTTGAACTGTGTACGCTCGAACTCGCCGGGTGGTTTCAACTCGACCGCGACTCCGACACCGAGGGCGCGGCGCAGGGCGAAGGTGATTTCCTCACGCACCGGCTCCAACGCCGCCGGGTCGAACTCCCGCCCGGCGAAAGTTTCAGCCATCACCTCGGTCTGTACGGTCAGGCGGTCCAATTCACCTCGCTCCCGCTCCAGCAACAACCGGAACTCCCCGCCGAAAGTGTCCATGCCCCTTAGAATGTCCTCGATGCGCGATGGAAAGACGTTCTGGCCGCGCACGATAATCATATCGTCAGCCCGCCCGTAGATGCCGCGGGTCAATGTTGGATAGGTGCGCCCGCAGGGGCAGTCAATCATCTCCCACTGCGCGATGTCCCCCGACCAGTAGCGAATCATCGGCTGCGAAGTGCGCTCGGTATGGGAGTACACCGGCACTCCCTCAGCGCCCAAAGGCAGATTGCGCTTGGTCTCGGGGTCAACCAGTTCGGTGTATACGATGTCCTGCCAGAGGTGCATTCCGCCGGTCAAATGGCGGCAACCGGAGTTGCTCATCCACGGGGTCATCTCGGCCATGCTGCCCTGGTCTACGACGTAGCACCCGAAGGTGTCCTCAATCAGCTTGCGGGTGGCTGGGACGCTGGCCCCCGGCTCGCCTGAGAAGAACATGAACCGGAAGGCGAAGTCGTTAAGCGGGTCAAGGCCCATCTGCCGGGCGGTCTCGGCAAGGTAGAGGGCATAGGATGGCGTACCATAGAGGGCCGAAGGCTTGACCATGGCGGCCCACTCGGCGGCCCGCTCAGTCTGGCCCGGCGCGCCGCCGCCGAAGGGGAAGCAGGTGGCGCCCAGCCGCTCTGCGCCGAGCAGCGCGCCCCAACTGCCCACGTAGAGGCTGAACACGGCGGCCACCATCACCATGTCGTCGGGGCGCAGCCCGGCTCCCCACAGGATGCGGGCGTGGGCCTCGGCGATGCGGTCCCAGTCGTCGCGCCCTATGCCGAACACCGTAGGCCGGCCTGTGGTACCCGAAGTCCCATGCACCCGAAAGACGTCGGTGGGTGGAACACATAAAAAGCGTCCGTAGGGCGGGTGTTGTTCCTGCTCTCGCCGGATTTCCTCCTTGGTTAGGACGGGAAGTTGCGCGAACTCTTCGAGGGTGTTCAGATTCTCCGGGTCCACCGGCGCGTCAGCGTAGAACTCACGGTAAAAGCCGGAGTTCCGGTGGGCGTATCGCACCTGCTCCCGCAGCTTGGCCAGGATAGCTGCATCCCGCTGCTCAGGGGGCATGGTTTCCAGCGTCGGTGCCCAGTGTTCTTGGGCCGCGGGCGGTACATAGTCAGCGGGATAACGGGGCGGCCAACTCGTTGCGGTCATAGCTTGCCCTTGCGTCTACTGTGTCCGTTCACTCCGAACTTGTCGAAGGGCGGACGTTGGCGAATATGAAGTCAATCATCTCCGAGGTGAAACTGCCCACAGGAAAAACGCCGTGAATCCCTATTTCACGCAGGGGAGCCACGTCGTCCTCGGGTATGGTGCCGCCTACCAGAAGCAATACCTCGCCGCTCAGTCCCCGCTGCTCCAACGCGGCTGTCAAGCGGGGCATCAGGCGCATATGGGCGCCGGACAGGATGCTGATGCCCAGCACGTCGGCGTCTTCCTGCAACGCAGTCTGGGCAATCTGGTCGGCGGTGACGCGCATCCCCATGTACACCACTTCCATGCCGGCGTCGCGCATGGCCCGGGCGATGACCTTGACGCCGCGGTCGTGACCGTCCAACCCCATCTTGGCGAGGAGGACCTTGGGTGGCGGTTGTTCGTTGAGGCTAGTCAATGTTGTAGGCCCCTTCGCAAGTCAGGCAATCCAAGGCGCGAATCAGATTTTGCGGAACTCCCAGTCGCCGCTCTCCGTCACTACCAGTGTTCTGCCGTGGGCCCTGGCGATGGCGTGGTGTTTGGCGGCTAGGATAGTGGGAGGCTTACCGAAGACTACGGTAGAGTCTGGACGGCCGCAAGCTCGAAGGTGTTCTTCCACCACCAGTAGCGCTTCGTCTAGAAACGAGGGCGCGACACCGACGGCTCCAGTAAAATCCAAACTCACGCTTCCGCACTTATCCTCTTCCCTATCTCTCAGAGCTAGTTCAAGGGTTCTGGCAGATTCACGGGCTACCAAAAAGGGTTTGCCGACAAGAGAAGTTACTCTGATACTCTTCACAGCCTCCTCTCCTTTGCTGAACTACGTGGGAGTCGAGAAATAAACAAGAGTTCCCGGAAATAGGCTAGCCCGAACTATCTCTATCTGTGAATCTTTGCTCACGGTCAGGATTCCTTTACCTGAGTGGATGACCAATTCTCTCTCTGGGATAGTCGCCTCTTCCAAGACACTGAACAGACCAATGCCGCGTGTGTTTGACGAAGTTCCGCTTACTAGTTCTCTGACAGAAAGCGCTATAGCTTCCCATTCGTAGCCGTGATATCTATTTCTTTCGATGTAAGATTTTAGGGATCGTCTAATGCCAACCCCACCATCTGCTATTGCAAATGAAATCTGCCGGTCTTGCTCAGCCGCGGACGCCTGTACAAATCCATAGGCCCCGATGTCCGATCCAGAATGCTCTGCGGCGTTGTTTGCCAATTCGGCAAACGCTTCATAAATGACCCTATATATGTTTGCAGATCCTCTTCGGGAGTTTGTTAGAAACCCCGAAACTCGGTTCGTAAATTCCTCGGATTCTTGCAGGTCGTCGAATCTAGTAAGAGGGACAATTATGTCATCAGGTTTTGAATCCTTTATGATGTTGGATTCTACGTTGACTCCTCTCTCAGATAGAAGGCACAGTAACCCAGTGGAATCTAGATAAGATGAGACTGAGGCATCTTCGGGCGTAAGAAGGGTGCAATCGCTTCCACGCTTCTTCGCCAACAGCAGATAAATCGCGCACCACAACACGCCTGGAGGGTGGATGCTACCGCACGCTCGAAGATCAACAGTCAGATCAGATTCTTCGAAAGCCTCAGACCGAGGATCGAAGGTACTACATTCTACAGGAATGCTTATGCTTAGGGCGTCTGTGAATTCTTGGTTGGGAACGATTTCCATGTCAGATCGATCCTTGTAGTAAGTCTATTCGAAGTGTTGCCTTATTTTGGAGAGGTCGGCACAACTCAAGCTTGTTCTCACTGCCTCCGTCTCTCGTACAAGCCCAATTTCCCTAAAACACCCCCGGGTCCACGTACTCCCCATACACATCCCGCAGCGTGTCGAGTATTTCGCCCTCCGTCGCCATCGAGGTCACGGCCTCTAGCGTGGCGGGCATGAGGTTGGCGTCGTCCCTGGCGGCCTGCTTCAGCGCAGACAGGGCGTTTCTGACATCGACCGGGCTGCGTTTACTGCGAGACTCGGCCAAGCGGGCCTTCTGCCATTCCTCTTCTTCGGGGTCGAACTGGAAAAGCTCCAGCTTCTGCTGACTTTCCGACTGGTACTGGTTGAGGCCGACGATGACCTGCTGACCCGACTCGATGCGCTGCTGATATTCGTAGGCGGAGCGGGCGATTTCGCGCTCTATGTAGCCGCTGCCTATGGCTTGCAGGACGCCGTCGCGCATGGAGCCTGCGCCCATTTCGTCTATCCGGTTGATGTACTCCAAGGCCGCGCTCTCGATGTCGTTGGTCAGCGTCTCCACGAACAGCGAGCCGCCCAGCGGGTCGGCAGTGGCCGCCGCGCCCGATTCGTGGGCGATAATCAACTGCGTTGCCAGTGACATCCGCATGGCGTCCTCCGAGGGGATGTCATAGGCTTCGTCGTAGCCGCTGACGTGCAGCGATTGGGTGCCGCCCAGCACGGCGGCCAGGGCTTGCAGCGTTCCTCGCGCGATGTTGTTCTGGGCGTCCTGGCGCATCAGCGTGGAGCCGAGGGTCTGGGTGTGGAAACGCATCCGCATGGATTCGGGCCGGGTTGCGCCATAGCGTTCTTTCACAATCCGCGCCCACATCCGGCGGGCGGCGCGGAACTTTGCGATTTCCTCGAACAGGTCATTGTGGACGCCGAAGAAGAAGGACAGGCGAGGCGCGAAGCTGTCCACCGGCATCCCGCGAGCCAGCGCCGACTCCACGTAGGCCATTCCCTGCGCGATGGTGAAGGCAAGCTCCTGCACCGCGTCCGATCCGCTCTCACGGGTGTGGTAGCCGGATATGGAGATGGTATACCAGTTGGATACGTGTTCCGTGCAAAACTCCACGATGTCGGTGGTCAGCTTGAGAGACGGTTGTGGCCCCAGGGCGAATGTCTTTTGCCCGTGAAATTCCTTCAGGGAATCGTTCTGCACCGTGCCGCGAAGGGCGGACCAATCAACCCCCCTTCCCTGCGCTACGGCCAGGAACATACTGAGCAATACGATGGACGGGTGGTTGATGGTCAGGGAGACGCTGACCTGGTTCAGCGGAATTTCGTGGAACAGGTCGTCCATGTCGCGCACGGTGTCTATGGCTACGCCCAGCCGCCCTACTTCGCCTTCGGCCAGTTCGTGGTCGGAGTCGTAGCCGGTGAGAGTGGGATGGTCGAAGTCGGTGCTGATGCCGGTCTGGCCGTGTTCCAGAAGGAACCGGTAGCGCTCGTTGGTGGCCTGCGCCGTGCCGAAGCCGGCAATCTGGCGACGGGTCCAGAGCCTTCCACGGTACATGTCGGGGTAGGGGCCGCGGGTGAAGGGAAACTCGCCGGGACTGCCAAGGTCGTGGTCGAAGTCGATTCCGGCGGCGGACTCAGGGCTATAGACCGGCTTGACTTCTAAACCCGAAAGTGTCCTGTATTCCGGTTGTCGGGCGTCTGAGCTCATTTCCCTTCCCCTAGTTACAGCTAAGAATTGTCGCCGGAGAGGTTGCTTTTCCCGGCGGCTCACCGCCACCCTGGCCCTCCCCCTCAAGGGGGAGGGAAATAAAGGATTATCCCACCCGCACGTACTTGTCGATGCTCTTCTCGGCGGTGAGGGCGAGGTAGAGATCGCCGTGGGCGTCCACCCAGGAGCCATGGGCCGAGCGGCCAGGGAACCGCTCCAGCACATTGCCTTCGCCGTCCAGAACGCTTATTTGGGGCGGCTTGCCGTCTTCGGGCCGCTCGCTGGTGTAGAAAATCCCTTCGCTGTCTTGGGAGATGTCCAACGGACGCTGCATATCGGTCCACATCGTTATGTACTCGCCCTCGGGGGAGAAAACCTGGACGCGGCTGTTCTCGCGGTCGCAGAGGTAGATGCGCCCGTCCTGGCCGACGATGAGGCTGTGGGGCAGGTGGAACTGGTTGGGGCCGCCCTTGCCCGGCTCGCCCCATGAGGAAATCAGCTCCCCGGCGGCGCTGAAGCGGTGGACGCGGGCGTTGCGGTAGCCGTCGGAGACGTACAGGTCGCCGCTGGGAGAAGGCACCAGCTCGGTCAGGTAGTTGAAGGGCCCGGCGGAGCGGGGGCAGACCTCGCCCGCCACCTCGCAGCCGGTATCCGAATAGACGCCGGGCGTGCCTATGGTCAGCAGGGGCGTGCCGTCGAGGGTGCATTTCTGCGCGATGCTGCCCTCGCGGTCGGTCAGATATACGATGTCGTCGGCGATGTAGATACCGTGGGGGTTCTCGAACCGTCCGTTGCCCCATGACCCGACGAAGTTGCCTTCCCGGTCGAATATCACCACGGGCGGCTCGGCGCGCTGGAAGGCGTAGACCCGGTCTTGGGAGTCTGTTGCCACGGCGCTGACGGTGCCGAAGGTCATTCCTTCGGGCAGCCGCGCCCAGTCCTCGATTACTTCGTAAGTGTACTTGCTGCTTCCTACAGTAGCCAAAGCAACTGCCTCCTAATTCCTGATTTCAGTTGTCGAGATGGCCGCGGTTAACATACTACCATAGCGGGCTGATGGCGATTCGCTGGCGTATCGTCACGCCCGCCCGTTGTACAGGTAATGTGGGCCGTCAGCGGGGATGTTCCAGTCGTTGTAGAACTCCTCGATGTAAGGGAGGAGGCGCGCCGCCATTTGCCGTGTCGCCAGCGTTTCGGGTTCGATGGGCCGGGCCAGTTGTTGGCGCAGTTCGGCGGTGATTTCCTCTTCGTCGGCCTTGACGAAGCGTCCGCCGCGCAGCACCACCTCGCCGTTAATCAGCACTGTGTCAACGTGGCTGGACTTGCCCCGGTAGACCACCGCGTTCACGGCGCCGGCGCCGGCATCGCCTGATCCCTCGAAGTAAGGGGCGGTCATGGCGTCCCAGTCCAGCAGCACCATATCGGCGTAACGGCCCGGTTCCAGCGCGCCGATGCGCCCCTCGAACCCGGTGGGGCGGGCGGCGTTGGCGGTGGCGAGGCGCAGCGCCTGGTGGGTATCCAGCGCCGGACGCTCGAGTCCGGGCTGGCGGTGCAGCTTGGAGGCCAGCCGCATTTCCTGGAGCATATCGTCGTCGTCGTTGAGGGCGGTGCTGTCGGTGCCCATCGCCACGTTGACGCCGCCGGCCAGCATGGCGTTGACCGGCGCAATGCCGTTCTTCAGCCTGAGGTTGGAGCTGGGGTTGTGGCACACGGTGGCCCCGGAGTCCGCCAGCAGTTCGATGTCGCCCTCGGTCAGCCAGACTGAGTGAGCGCAGGAAAGCTCCGGCCCCAGAAAGCCCAGGTCGGACAGGTGGGCCACCGGAGTCTTGCCCCAGGTGCGGATGCCGTATTCCTTCTGATACCAGCTTTCCACCAAGTGCATATGGACGGCGGCCCCGTAGCGGGCGGAGAGTTCCTTGGTGCGGAAGAAGAACTCGTCGGAAGCCCACTGCGCGTTGCTGGGGCTGAGGAGCACCGATACCAGTCCGCCCGACGCCTCGGCCCCGTGACTCTCGCGTAGGGACTCGAAGGACGAGAAATAGTCGTCCTCCGTCATGTCGGTTGCCGAAATGTACCGGCGCACCGCATCGGCCAAATCTGATGGCAGGCCGGACAAGAACGTCTCATCGTCGTGATAGACCACGCGGTTTTGCCCCCGGTAGTAGACGGAAAAAGCCGTCCGCATTCCTGCGCTGCCGAATCCCTGGAGTACCTGGTCCGCCTCTTCGTCCAGCCCACTTACCGGTGTGTGAGGGTGGTTGTACATGACCGAGGTGGTGCCCGACTTGATCATCTGGATGGCGGTGTACAGGGTAATGAGGCGCCAGTCCACCGCGCGACGTCCCCAGCCTTCGACGATCCAGGGCTCCAGGCAACCGTCGGTGGTTCCCATCTGAAAGGTGGACACGCCGCGCCCGTGATGATGCGCGTTGGTCAGCCCCGGCATGACCAGGAAGCGGGGACCTCCGATCACTTCGTCAACCGGACGGCCCCGCAGTTCATCGTAGGTTCCTACCGCTTCGATAACCCCGTCACGCTGCAAGACCGCTCCGTCGCTTACAACGCGGCTGCGCCCGGTGTCGGTTCCCGCCTCGCAGATAACATATCTCCCCCGAATCAGCGACGTTGTCATAGCGTCTCCCTGCCGTGCCGGTTGCGCTTATGATAGAGCCGCGTGGTGGCGTGTCAAGGCGGCAGGTGGGCTATAATGCGCCAGAGGGCCGTCGATGGTATTCGATTCCTGGGAGGACTGAAATGGCAGGATTGGAAGGCAAAGTGGCGCTGGTTACAGGAGCAGGCGGGATGCGCGGCGTGGGCCGGGCCACGGTGATGAAGCTGGCGGGTCTAGGGGCGGACATCGCGCTGTCCGACGTTCACCGCGAGACGGAAGACCTGCCGCCCGCCGAGGTACGCAATGCCTGGCGGGGTATTGACGAGGTTTCCGGGGAAGTGGAGGCCACGGGCCGCCGCGCCTTTCCGGCCTACTGCGACCTGGGCGACAGTGCCCAGATTGAGCGCATGGTCGAGCAGGTGATGGACCACTACGGGCGCATAGACATCCTGGTGAACAATGCCCGCGCCATCATCGGGCGGGACAAAGTTTCTGTGACCGAGTTGGAGCAGGAAGTCTGGGAACATTTCCTGAGAATCAACACCACCGCGCCATACCTGCTGACGAAGGAAGTGGGACGCCGGATGATCGAGGCAGGCAACGGCGGACGCATCATCAATATCGCGTCCAACGCATCCAAGCAGGCCAGCGCCACAGGCGCGGCTTACAGCGCGTCCAAATTCGCGGTGCTGGGGCTGACGCAGGCGTCGGCCCTGGACTTGGCGCCCTACGGCATCACGGTGAACGCTGTCTGCCCTGGCCCCATCAACACCGACCGGATGAGCTACTGGGAGCGGGACCAGGCCGCCGAGCGGGGCATCACGCAGGAGGAGTTTCGCAGCCAGATAGTGCAGGCTGGCGCTCAGGCCAGTCCGCTGGGCCGCATCGCCGAGCCGCAGGACGTCGCCAACGTGGTCGCCTTCCTAGCCAGCGACGAGGCATCCTTCGTAACCGGGCAGGCGTACAACGTCAACGGCGGGCTGCTGTTCCACTAATCTTCCCCTGTACCGATACTCTCCTTGCCATTGGTTCGTTCAGCACACTGCTGCGCCCAATGGCGTCCGTTGTTGCCTGAGGGGTTCCCGCACGGAGAAAGTGAAGGCAGTCGCAGCCAGGGAAAGGGCCAGCATGAGGATGAATGCGGCGTCATAGGCGCCAGTCATGTCGTAAATCCAGCCGCCGACGAGCGCGCCGAGGCCGCCCATGATCTGGTGAATCATCGAGACGGTGCCTGTCAGGGTGCCAAGACGGTTGGGGCCGTAGATGTTGCTCAGGAAGACCACCGTCAGGGGCGCGGTGATCAGGAAGGTAAACCCGTAGAGCAGCCCGAAGGCCAAGATTGCCGCGGTGCCCTGGAAGGGCAGGATCAGGGCGAAGATGCCAATACGCATCACGAAGCACAGGGCGGTCGGGCGGGAGGCGCCGAAGGCATCGGCCATTACGCCAGCTACCAGCACTCCCAGCAGGCCCATTACTCCCATCCACGCCAGCAGGTTTCCGGCCAGAACGTCGCCCACACCCTGGTCCTGGGCGAAGGCGACGATGTGGGTTGCGACGAAGAAGTCCTGAAAGCCGCAAATAGTGTAGATTGCCACCAGCAGCAAGTAGGGACGGGAACTGAGCGCCTGGCGTAATGTCAGGGGTTGGGGCGCGGGTTCGTTGCCTTCCGCGTTGGGGAGTGCGGTAGTTTCCGGCGGTGGGCCGGGGCGCACCACCAACAGAATGATGGGTAACAAAATGGCAGCATTGACAATGGCCAGTGCCGTGAAAGACGCTTTCCAGCCTACTGCGGCCAGCGCGGAGGCCAGCGCGGCCACTATGACCAACTGGCCAATGGCATTACCCGACACGGCGATGCTGGTGGCAGCGCCCCGTCGCTGGATGAACCACTGACTCACCATCACGACTACGGGCGCGATGGACGTACCTGAGTTCCCTAGGGCGTAGACGACGCCGTAGACTAGGAACACCTGCCAAGACGATTGCACCTGCCCCATCATCGCCAGTCCCGCCGCCCCAATGATGGCGCCGACGGCGATGGTTCCCCGCAGGCTCCAGCGGTCCACCAGCCGCCCCACGAAGGGCATGGCCACCGCCGACACGACCATGAACATGGTGAACGCCGCCGACAGCGTGGAGCGGCTAACCTCCAGGTCCTCCGACATCGGCTTCAGCATCAGCCCGAAGGCGAACCGCGAGCCGCCGCTGAAGAACAGGATGAGGAATCCTGCGGCGAGGATCAGCCAACTGTAATCCGGTCGTCTCATTGGCATTCGTCTGGGGTTGGAGCGCAATCCCTCTGGACGCAAAGGGTGTCTTGGAAAAGCTAGGGGCAGGTCGAGAACCTGCCCCGGCTGGGTTTGCCATCTTGCGAAATGGGAGAGGATGTTACCGGAACAATCCCCTCACGGTGTTCATCACCCGCTCCTCGTTGGGCAGGTAGATGTTTTCGAGGGCGCGGCTGTATGGGACCGGGGTGTGGGGGGCGGTGACGCGGGAGGGCGGGGCATCCAGGTAGTCGAAACCTTCCTCGGCTACGCGGGCGCAGATTTCCGAGGCCAGGCTGCATACCGGGGTGTCCTCGTCCACGACGACGACGCGGTGGGTCTTGCGGACGGACTCCAGGACGTGGTCGTAGTCTATAGGGGAGATGCTGAGCAGGTCCACCACCTCGGCGTTGATGCCCTCTTTCGCCAGCTCCTCAGCGGCGTTGTTGGCAGTCCAGGTCATCTTGGACAGACCCACCAGCGTGACGTCGGTGCCTTCGCGCACGGTGCGGGCCTTGCCGATGGGGTAGGTGTAGGGTTCTTCCGGCACCGGGCCGCGATTGGTGTACAGCCCCTTGTGCTCGAAGAACACCACCGGGTCGTCGTCGCGGATGGCGGAAATCAGCAGCCCCTTGGCGGTGTAGGGGTCGGAGGGAACCACGCCCTTCAGCCCCGGTATGTGGCTGAATATGGAATAGTAGGACTCGGAGTGCTGGGCGGCGCTGCCGAACCCTGCCCCAATGCGGGTGAGCATCACGAAGGGCACCTTGACCTGCCCGCCGAACATATAGCGCATCTTGGCGGCGTTGTTGAGCATCTGGTCCATGCAGACGCCGATGAAGTCCACGAACATCAGCTCGGCAATGGCCCTCATTCCGGTGGAAGCCGCGCCGATGGCGGTGCCGACGAAGGCGGCCTCTGAGAGCGGCGTATCCAGCACCCGCTGGTTGCCGAACTGCTGGATGAGTCCCACGGTGGTACGGAAGGGGCCACCCCAGGCGTCCACGATGCCCAGGTGCTCGCGGCCCGCGCCGCCGGCGATCTCCTCGCCCATGATGATTACGGTTTCGTCGCGCTCCATCTCCTGGCGGATGGCCTCGTTGATGGCCTCGCGTACCTGCAATTCTCGGGTGGCGGTGGCTGTCGTCATCACTCGCTCCTGTTGGTGGTGGTTGGCGGCGAGGGTATCACCCCCACCCTAACCCTCCCCCTCAAGGGGGAGGGGATTGTTTCTGCGGGTGGATGCCTATACGGGCATATTGGCGCCGCGGCGCATCATGTCAACAGGGTACTCGACATAGACGTCTTCGTAGAGTTCGTGCGGTTCGGGCAGCGGGCTCTGGTCGGCGAACTGCACCGCTTCCTCCATCAGGGCGCCGACTTGGGCGTCGATGGCATCGAGCTCTTCGGCAGTGATTTCGCCCTGCGGGATCACCGTTTCTCGGAAGACCTTGAGGGGGTCGCGGCCCCGCCAGTGTTCTTCCTCTTCAGCAGTGCGGTAGGACAGCGGGTTGTCGAAGACGGTGTGGCCGTAGTAGCGGTAGGTGCGGCACTCCAGCATGGTCGGCCCCTCGCCGGCGCGAGCGCGGGCCACGGCGTGGGAGGCGGCCTCGTAGACGTCGAACACGTTCATGCCGTCCACGGTAAAGCCGGGCATATTGTATCCGGCGGCCCGGTCGGAAATGCGCTCCACGGAGGAGGCGTATTCCACCGGGGTTGACTCGGCGTAGCCGTTGTTCTCGCAGCAGAAGATGACTGGCAGCTTCCAGACCGAGGCCAGGTTCATGCACTCGTGCAGCACGCCCTGGTTGGCCCCGCCGTCGCCGAAGAAAGCTACGGCCACTCGCTGGTTGTTGTACTGGAGCTTGGAGGTGAGAGCGGCCCCCACGGCCAGCGGTACGCTGCCGGCCACGATGCCGTTGGTGCCCAGCATCCCTTTGCTCATGTCGGCGATGTGCATCGAGCCGCCTTTGCCCTTGTTGGGGCCGGTGGCCCGCCCGAAGAGCTCAGCCATCATGCCCTTGGGGTCAACGCCCTTGGCGATGCAGTGGCCGTGTCCGCGGTGGGTGCTGCCGATGTAGTCGTCGTCGGTCAGGTTGGCGCAGACGCCCGTCGGCACGGCCTCCTGTCCGGCGGAGGAATGCACGGAAGCCGACATTCCGCGCTGTCCGGTTTCCGGGATGCCCCGCTCCTCAAAGTCGCGGATGGTCTTCATGGTGCGGTAAAGCCTGATGAGAGTGTCGCGGTCGAGGTCCATATTCCCCCCGAATGGCGAATAATCGAAATTTGTCCCAATACTAGCATTTGGGCAAACTATGTCAATAGAAGGGCAGCTATCGGGCTGCGAAGGCCACTGTCACCGGCTCGCCCGGCCCGGCGGACAGTACGGCGGCGGCGCTGCCGTTGGGGACGGCGACCTCCAGGTATCCGTGGCTCCCGAAGAGGGCTGCCAATTCCGGCGGCGACGTGCTGTCGCCGGCGTCAAGAAAGGTGGCGCTCAGCCGACGAATGGAACGGCCCCGGATGCGTATTTCGCCAATCTCTCGCCCTTCCAGCAGGGTCGCGGGGATGCTGCTTATCAGGTTGCCGTACACGTCGCAATAAATTATCTCGCCGCGGAGTCCTTCCGGCGTAACACGCGCTTGCGGCAGCGGCAACCAAGCGAGTTCCGCCGTCGGCTCCCCCAGGGACTCCGGCGCAGCGCCCAGCGACAGGTGGGCAGCCACGGGCGTGAAAATGTCCCGACCGTGAAAGGTGCTGCTGACCGGATGCAGCCAGTAGTCCGGGTTGGTCAGATGGAAGGCCCGCGTCGCTGGTGGTAGCTCTACCATCCCCGGATGAGCCGGCTGGTCGGGCAGATATTCGGACAAGACGCGACTCAGCAGCCCGTTGTCCGGCGCGACAAAGGAACCGTGGGGCGTTTGCAGCAGGACGGGGCGGCGGCTCGTGCCGACCCCGGGGTCAACCACCGCGACGTGAATGGCGTCGGCAGGGAAGTAGCGGTAGCTCACGCCCAGCGCGAAAGCGCCCTGGGCTACATTCTGCGGCGCTATCTGGTGGGTCAGGTCAACAAGGCGCAGGTTGGGATTGATTCCCAGAGCCACGCCTTTCATAACCCCGGCGTAGGAATCGGCCAGCCCGAAGTCGGTGGTGAATACGAGCAACCGCGTTCACAAGCGCACGACTATGATGGATATGACGAGAAAGACAATGGACAGGAAGATGGTTATCTGGAAGAGCGTCTTTTCCACTCCGCGCCGCGTTCGCACGGTGGATTGCGCCGAACCGAACAGTCCGCCGCTTCCTTCCTTCACCTGCGACAGTATTATCAGCACCAGTATTACCGACACCAGCAACTGAACTATGAGAATTACCGTATCCATCTGCCCCCACATCCTCCGTATTCCTGTCATTCCCGCAAAGGCGGGAATCCACAGGCCGTTTGGTTGATGGTTTCTTGCCTCAATCGTGTGTCCGGCGCGCTGGATTCCCGCAAAGGCGGGAATGATGGACACGCTTATTCCGCCCCGGTCTTAATCCTCTCCAGAGCGTCGGTGACCAACTGGTTGACCAGTTCTGGCTTGGCCTGGCCGCGGGTAAGTTTCATCACCTGGCCGACCAGGAACTTGGCCGCTGATTCCTTGCCGCCCAGGTAGTCGGCCACGGCGCGGGGGTTGGCGTCCAGCGCTTCGCGCACCGACGGCTCCACCGACGAGGTGTCGCTGATCTGGGTGTAGCCTCGCTTTTCGACAATACTCTTGGGGGAAGCGCCTGAGCCGTAGGCCTCTTCCAGGACTGTCTTGCCCATGGTGACGCTGATGGTCCCTTCGTCCACCAGCTCAATTAACTCTACCAGATGCTCAGGGGAAACAGGAGAGTCGGAGATGTCGCGGTTTTCCTGATTCAGCAGGCCGGTCAGGTCGCCCAGTATCCAGTTGCTCACCTGCTTGGCGTGGGACTGGTGTCCTTCGACCGGCTCAGGCCGAGTGGCTACCGCCTGCTCGAAGTAGTCTGCCATCGCTTTGCTGGCGGTCAGCAGACGGGCGTCATAGTCAGGCAGACCGTATTCCCGGCAGAAGCGGTCGCAACGCTGCGGAGCCAACTCAGGCAGGCGTTCCCGGATTTCCGCAACCCACTCCGGCGCGATGTCCAGAGGCGGCAGGTCGGGTTCCGGGAAGTAGCGATAGTCGTGGGCGTCTTCCTTGCTGCGCTGGGACACGGTGACTGCCCGCCCATCAACCCAGCCGCGAGTTTCCTGCGCCACGCGCTCGCCTGCTTCCACCACCCGGCGCTGCCGCTCGGCCTCGAAATTCAGGGCCTGGAAGACCGAGCGGAAGCTGTTCATGTTCTTGATTTCGGTGCGGTTGCCGAACTCGTCGCTGCCAGATGGGCGGATGCTGATGTTGGCGTCGCAACGGAAGCTGCCGTCCTGCATATTGCCGGTGGTCACCCCCAGGTATTGCAATAGGGAATGCAGCGTAGTCAGGTAGGCCCTCGCTTCTTCCGCTGACCGCATATCCGGCTCGCTGACAATCTCCATCAGCGGGACGCCGGAGCGGTTGACGTCTACAAGGCTGTATCCTCCGTCCTCGCCGGGGAAGTGCTGCAACTTGGCAACGTCTTCCTCGAGGTGGACACGGCGGACTCCGATGGACCTTGTGCCGCCTCCGCAGTCGATTTCCAGGTTGCCACCAACAGCAATGGGAAGGTCGTACTGGGAAATCTGGTAGCCCTTCATCAGGTCCGGGTAAGGATAGTTCTTGCGATCGAACTTGGTGAGATGGGGAATGCCGCAATTCAACGCCAGCCCGGTCATTATGGTGTATTCGACGGCGCGCTTGTTGATGACAGGCAACGCCCCAGGAAGCCCCAGGCACACCGGGCAGACACGGCTGTTGACCGGGGCGCTCTGGTAGTCGGCGCGGCAGGAGCAGAACATCTTGCTGTGTGTCTGCAACTGCACGTGGACTTCCAGCCCGATTACGGTTTCGTATTCCACCATTCCCTATCCGTTTCTTGGGGGATAACAGAGGCGTCAGGCCGCACCGACGACGGCGTTGGTCTCCATGAACTCGATAATCCACTGGCGGACGGCGTCGGCGGTCTGTTGCTCCACTGGCACGTCGTGGTAGACCGAGCCTTCAAGGCATTCTTGCAGGTAGCGGGCGGCGCTGGTGGCGTGGGCCGCGTCCGCGCCGGGGATGATGACCGAGGGAGTCCGCAGCGCCATCAGTTCCACAGGCTCAGGGCCGGTAGCGGTGTCCCGGTCGAACAGTGTTTGCCCCATCAGGGCCACCATCGCCAGGTAGCGGGCCTGGTCCTGGTGGGCGAAGCTGGCTGCGAATGACTCGTCGGCGCAGATGGTGGAGGCCCAGGGGCCGGCCTTTGGCTCGGCCCAGAAGCTGCCGTTCTTCCGGGCCAGCTCGACCACGGCGGCCAAGCCGTTCTGCTTTACGAAATCAGCGTGGGCTTGAAAGCGGTCCAGGCCGTTCTGCCGCCAGCGCACGCCGCCCACCGGCCAGTGCAGCACCAGCCCCAGGGTTGCCTCCGGGTAGGTCACGCCGAAGGCCGTGGCGGTGGAGCAGCCCATGCAGCCGCCCATCACGAAGGCTTGTTGTATGCCCAGCACGTCCAGCAGTCCCTTGGCCTCATGCGCGTAGGTAGTCCAGGAAACGCGCTCCACCTTTCCGCCGGAAAGACCGGCCTCGCGGCGGTCGTAGGCGATGCAGGTATAGCGACTGGTCAGTGTTTCCAGAGGCTTGAGGTCAGCCCAGATGCCCGAGGTGGTCCACTTTTCTATGGTAGAGTCGAAGCCGCCGGGAGCCATCATCAGAAGCGGGGCGCCGGAGCCGCGCACTTCATAATGAATGTTGATTCCGTTAATGTCGGAATATGGCATAACGGCTCCTTCCACTGTCCATAGTCCCCTCTCCCTCTGGGAGAGGGTTAGGGTGAGGGCGCTTCCTAGCCCAACAGCCCTGCGGCCTGCAACATGGCTTGGGTGGTAGTGCCGATGTCGGCAGGTGTCGGAATAATGGTCGCCCCGGCCTCCCGGAACGCCCGCACCTTCGCCTCGGCGGTGGCGCTCTCGCCGGTGATGATGGCCCCGGCGTGGCCCATGCGCTTGCCCGGCGGGGCGCTGGCCCCAACCACGAGAGCGGACAGGGGCTTACTGAACTCTTCCTTGACGTAGGCGGCGGCGTCCTGCTCCATGCTGCCGCCAATCTCGCCTATCAGCACCACGGCGTCGGTATCGTCGTCTTCGTTGAACAGGCGCAGCACCTCGACGAAGCTGGTGCCTATGATGGGGTCTCCCCCGATGCCGACGCAGGTGGACTGCCCAAGACCGAGGCCGGTGAGCTGTCCCACGGCTTCGTATGTGAGAGTCCCGCTGCGCGAGACGATGCCCACCCGGCCCGGCAGGTGTATGGCGCCGGGCATGATGCCCACCTTGCAGCGGGCGCCCGGGTTGATGAGGCCGGGGCAGTTGGGGCCGATGAGCCTCACCAGCTTATCCTCCAGGTAACGGGCCACCCGTACCATGTCCAGCCCCGGCACGCCCTCGGTGATGCAGGCGATGAGCGGGATGTCGGCGTCGGCGGACTCCACGATGGCGTCGGCGGCGAAGGGCGGCGGCACGAATATGAGGGCCATGTTGGGAGAGGTTTCGTCCATGGCTTCTTCGACCGAGTTGAACACCGGAACAGAGTCATCGAACATGACACCGCCTCGTCCCGGAGTTACGCCGGCCACCACGTTCGCTCCGTAGGCGATACAGTTGCGGGCGTGGAATCCGCCCTCACGCCCGGTTATCCCCTGCACCATGACCCGCGTGTTTTCGTCTACCAGAATGCCCATTCAGGGATGCTCCAAAGTAGTAGTTATACTGTGTCTACACAGCCTGTTTGATGGCGTCGGCAGCGTCGGACAGCGTTTCGGCGAAAACCACGGGCAGGCCGGACTCGGCCAGGATGCGCTTGCCGTCGTCCACGTTGGTTCCCAGCATCCGCACCACTATGGGCAGTTGGGAACCAGTGTTGCGGTACGCCTGCACGATACCTTCGGCGGCTATGTCGCAGCGGAGGATGCCGCCGAACACGTTGACCAGCACTCGCCGCACTTTCGCATCGGAGAGGATGATGCTCACGGCGCTGGCTACCTTCTCCACGCTGGCGCCGCCGCCCACGTCCAGAAAGTTGGCGGGCGCCGCCCCGGCCGCCGAGGTGACGTCCAGGGTTGCCATGGCCAGCCCGGCGCCATTGACCAGGCAGCCAACGTCGCCGTCCAGGTTGACGTAGGCGATGTCCAGGTCCGCGGCCTGCGCTTCCAGTTCGTCTTCCTGCGACGGGTCTCTCAGTTCCAGCATCGCCGGGCGGCGAAACAGGGCGTCGTCGTCCACGCTAATCTTGGCGTCCAAGGCCACCAGTCGCCCGTCGCCGGTGACAATGAGAGGGTTTACTTCCACCAGCGTACAGTCGTTGTCCACGAAGACCTGGTAGAGCGAACTCAACACTCCCGGCGCGGCGGATGCGGCCGTTGATTCCAGCCCCAGCATACGGGCGATGCGGCGCGACTGGAAGGGCATGAGGCCCAGCACCGGGTCAATGGGTTCGGAGTGGATGAGCTCGGGGCTGGTGGCGGCCACTTCCTCAATGTCCATGCCGCCGGATGCGCTGACCAGCATTACAGGACGGCGCTCCACCCGGTCGACGGTGAGGGCCAAGTACATTTCCTTGGCGATGTCGGCCAGCTCCTCCACCAGCACTTGATTGACGGGCACCCCTTCCGGCCCGGTCTGGTTGGTGACCAGGCTGGTGGAGAGCATGGCCTGGGCTGCCGACTCAGCGTCTTCTGGTGACTGGACCACCTTGACTCCGCCGGCTTTGCCGCGCCCACCAGCGTGTACCTGGGCCTTGATGACGGCCCGCCCGCCGAAGCCCTCGGTTGCGCTTCGAGCCTCCCCTGCGGCGGAGGCCACTCTGCCCTGCGGCACGGGGATTCCGTACCGGGCGAAGATCTCCTTGGCCTGATGCTCGTGCAGTTTCATTCTGTTTCCTAGCTGGCTGTTCCCTGGCTTATTGCGGGAGGCCCATGCAAGCGTAAGCCGACCTCGGCATCGCGCTATTGGATTCATTTACCCATAGCAATGTAGGCGATTTTGGCCTATCCGTCAACGCAATTCCGCTTGGTGGACAATTGCCCCGCCCCAAAGCATAATCGCCTCAAGTCGCAAGCCGAAATACAACTTGGCCGGTGACGCAGGCCCGTATGGGCAGGAGGGAATATGGTCCGTTATAACAAGGTCATCGAACTGCTGGAACAAGGCAAGCCGGTGTTCTGCTCGGGGCTGGTCTGGAACGGCGCCCTGGAAGACCTGGCATTCGTGGCGGACTCAGACTACGACATGACCATCATCGAAATGGAGCACCAGGATTTCAACTTCGACAAGCTGCGAATGTCGCTACAATTCCTGCTTTCGAGGAAGAAGATAGCCGATGGCGGGTCGTTGCAGGCCGACCCGGCTCCCTTCGTGCGAGTGCCGCCCAACTTCCGGGAGCAGAACCAGTGGGTGCTGAAGCAGGCCCTGGACACCGGCGTCTACGGCTTGGTGCTGCCTCACCTGAACACGGTGGAGGACGCGAAGGCGGCGGTGGTGGCGGCCCGCTACCCGCAGGTTCCCGGCTCGGCGGACTTCGAGCCGGAGGGCGAGCGCGGCTGGTGGTATCGCATCGCCCCGCGCTATTGGGGCCTGACCCCAGCGGAGTATTACGACGCCGCTGACCTGTGGCCCTTGGATCCCGACGGCAATATGCTGCTGATTGGCATTGTGGAAGAGCCGCATGGGGTGGAGAACCTGAAGGATATTCTCCGAGAGGTCAGGGGCATTGGCGCCGTATGGGCCGGCCCCGGAGATATGTCGGTCGCCATGGGACACAAGGGCAACGCCGGTCACCCGGAAGTGCAGGCCAACCTGCTGCGGATTCTGGAGACCTGCAAGGAGGCGGGCGTCCCCTGCGCCACCGGAGCCACCGCCGCCGAGGTTCCCATGCGGCTGGAACAGGGTTTCAGCATCATCATCACCTCCCCGGAGAAGACCACCCACGGGTTGGAGGAAGGCCGGCGGATAGCTGGCCGATAGTTGAGACGGGCGCGCAGGCCGCAATGAAGCAGGGGCGCACAACCGTGCGCCCCCGTGAATTTTGCGAAATGGAATTTCCCTATTGCCTGACGGCAGGGTTACCTATCGTCCGTTGACCCGTCCCCTCCGGCGCTCTGGAGGAACTCGAAGAGGTCGGAGTCCGACGTCAGAACCATCGTGGATTGGGTGCTCAGGAACTGACGGTAGGCATCCAGGCTGCGACGGAAGGAGTAGAAGTCGGGATCTTGATTGAGGGCGTCGGCCAGGATGGAGATTGCCTCTCCTTCGCCTTCACCACGGAGGCGGGCGGCGTCGCGGTCGGCCGCGGCGATGATGATTTCCACCTCGCGGTCGGCGGCGGCGCGTCGGCTGCGGGCTTCCTCTTCACCCTCGGCCCGCAGGCGGCGGGCGATTTTTTCGCGGTCGGAGCGCATCCGCTCGAAGATGCGGCCAGCCACCGCAGTGGGGAAGTCGGCCCGCTTGATGCGGATGTCTATCATTTCCACGCCGAATCCGGGGTCCAGGTCTTCCTTTACCACTGCCAGCACCTTATCGAGAATCTCGGTTCGCGTGTTGGTGGGAACCACGAGGGAGTTGCCTTCCTCGTCGGTGATGGGGTTGCCGGCATCGTCCAGGTCCACGTCGCCGCCGATGATTTCCTCACGGCTCCTCTGGGCCACCTCCGCCCGCAGCGCGTTGTTGATGCGCTGTCCCAGCACCGTAGCGGCGTTGGCCTGGGTGGTCAGGGTTTCCAGGAAACTGCGGGGGTCGGTGATTTTGTACCTGGCGTAGACGTCTATATCCAGAATGTTGAGGTCCTCGTCTATGAAAGGCGCAGGCGGCGTGTCGATGCGCAACACTCGCCGGTCGTAAGTGATGACCCGGTCTACGCCGAAGGGAGCCTTGATGTACAGCCCGGGCGATGTCTGAATGGCACGGACGTTTCCGAACCGGGTCACCACCGCCTGCTCGGTCTCATCCACCACGTAGAGCGCGGTGTAGAGCGTAATTATCGCCACCAGGACAACGATGCCCGCGATTACCAGCTTTCCCATGGAAACCCCTTATTTGTTTCCTTACTATTGCCGTTTGGCCTTCACGAGAAGACGCGCCGGAGGTTATGGGCTGGGGCTGGGGCCGACCGGCACCGGCACCACGCCTTCCTGTCCGCCGATGAGCAGCACCGGCTCGGTTCCTTCAGGAACCAGTATCTTGTTGACCGCAGGCAGGATTTCCTCCATGGCCTCCAGATAGAGACGCTCCTGGGTGACCTGACTGGTGGAGGGGACGGTCAGTTCTTCGCGGTTGAGATACTGTACCGTGAAGGATGCGCCCGGCTCCAGTGTTTCTCCGTCCTGCACCGACAGAGTGACTATGTTGGTCAGCGAGTTGAATCCCGAAACGGACAGGTCAATGCCGGGCGCTGCGCCGCCATCCGGCCCGTCCACCACGGATATGTCGGCTATGGTGATGCCGGTGGTGAGGTCGTTATCCCCATCGGCGTTATCCAGGTCCAGCGCCAAGTTGCCGAGGCGAAGGTTCAGGGAGCCGGAAGTAGCGAACTGGGGAATAGTCAGGTCTTCGTTGCCCAGATAGGCCACGGAGAACCCTTCGCCGCTCCCGGGGCCTCCGTTCACTCCATCCATCAACACGCTGAAACCGCAGAGCTGGGTCATGGAGGCGTTGGATTCCACCTGGCGCGCGGTGAAGCCGCAATCGGGAGCGCCCTGGGTCGAGAGACTGGAAACGAACAGTCCGGCGCCGCCGATGACCTGAACGTCCTCTATCCCGATTCCAGTAGCGGGATCGCCGTCCCGATCGGAGCCGTCGGTATCCTGCAAGGTGTTGGAGAGTCTTATGGAGCGGTCGGAATACTGCCTCAAGATGGAAAGGAACTGGTCGGCTTCACCCTGCGCCCTCTGGATGCGGGCCTGCTTGAAAGCCTGGGCCGGCTGGATTATCTGCTCGGCGCGGCCTCTGGCTTCGGGTATGACCTGGTTCTCGTAAGCCTGGGCCTGGTTGGTGGCGGTCACCTTGTCCTGCCGCGCTTGCAGCACGTCGTTGAAAGCGGCGCGCACGTCCTCCGGCGCCTGCACCTCTTTCAACTCCACGCTTTTCACGTTAATGCCGGTCGGATAGCTGTCGAGAATTTCCTGCAACTTCTCCCGAATGGGGTCATTAAGCGCGCTACGATTCTCGCCCAGCACATCGACGATGGAGCGCTGCCCGATAACCAGACGCAGGGCCGCTTCGGTGGCGTCTTTCAGCGTGCGTCCGTCGGGACGGCCCGGCGGAATATCCCGGTTTGCCCCGTCGTTCTCGCCGGGGTCGTCCACCCGGAAGAGGAAGTGGTTGAGGTTCTTGATGTCGTATTGGACCACCATCCGAACATCAATAATGTTCAGGTCGCCGCTAATCATCTGAGCCTCTAACGGAAACGGCGTGTCGGCCACGCCCTCGCCGCTGCGGAAGCCCAGCTCCATCGTCCTGGTGAGATCGGTTCGCAAGACGTCGCGGTTGCCCACCGGCGACGGCCACCACCAGTGCAGGCCGGTTTCGGTGACCGGAGCGGCCTGCGCCGCGCCGAAGAGACGGAGCGCAGCCTGCTCGCCGGGGCTGATGGTGTAGATGCCGGTGGCGGCCCAGATAATGACAATCAGGGCGATGATGAGAACTACGGCCAGTCCGACGCCGCCGCCTCCGAGCCGCGCTGAGAGGCGGCCCAGCGTATTGCGAATTCCGCCCATCATCTGGTCGAAATTCATTTCGGGCTGTCTGGGGGGTTGCCCTCCGGGTTGGTACATACTAGACATTTCCTAGCTGCGCCGGTTGCCCCGGCGCAAGGCCTGCCAATGATAATAACACTGCTCTTTGGCTTACGGCTATAATTCCGTCTCGGATTCAGCCGTAAACACGGCCCCGGCGGTATAATGTCCGTTGTGCTCAGGCCACGCGGGCCCGCTGTCGCGCGAATCATTCCATCCAGCAGGACGGTAAGAAGAATGACTACCCCTTCGGCAGGCTCAGTGCCGGTTCTGGCCGGTCTGGAAGTAAGGCCCAGCGAAGATATGACCCGCATTCGGGCGGTTTGCGAACACCAGAGAGGACTGATATACGTGGTGCCAGCCGAGCGAAGCTGGGTCTGCTCCCCGGAATCCATGCCGGCCCATGCCCTGGCCGGTTTCTTTCGCGAGCTAGTGGCCCTCAAGCACCCCGGCGTGGAAGACCTGATGAAGCAGTGGGGGCTGTATTACCGCCAGCTCCCGGCCCCGCAGGAAGGCGAGGCCGCAGTAGATTAAAAGAACAGGGACGGGATGGATACCCCGTCCCTGCGTTAGTCCACACGAAGCCCCTCAGTTCCCCATCGCCTATGAGTCGGGGTCGCTGCTGGATGGCAGCGTAGGCGCCGGCCGGGGCTGGATGGTAGGCTGTGGGCGCGGCGCAGTATAGGGCGGCGGGCCCGGCGGGACTGCCGGAGTCCCCTCAGGTTCAGTGCCAGGCTGGTCCTCGTTGAAGAGGTGGTTCAGCGCCTCTCCCGACACTGTTTCGTGTTCGATGAGATACTCGGCCAGCCGCACCAACTTGGGTTTGTGAGTAACCAGAATTTCGTTGGCCTGTTCGTAGGCGCGGTTGATGAGGTTCTTGACCTCTTCGTCAATTTCCTCAGCCACCTTGTCGCCGTAGTCGCGCTCCTCGCTGATTTCCCGGCCGAGGAACACCATCTCTTCCCGCTTGCCGAAGGTGCGGGGGCCGAGAGCGCGGCTCATGCCGTAGCGCTTGATCATGCCCAAGGCAATCTTGGTGGCCCGCTCAATGTCGTTGCTGGCCCCGGTGGTGACCTCGTCGAAGATATGCTCCTCGGCGACGCGCCCGCCCATGGTCACGGCCATCATGTCGCTGAACTGGTTCTTGGTCCACAGGTAGCGGTCTTCCTCGGGCAGCAGAGACGTATGCCCGCCCATGGAGCCGCGGGAGACTATGGAAATCTTGTGCACCCGGTCGGCGTGAGGCAAGGCCCAAGCCACCAGCGCGTGGCCGGCCTCGTGGTAGGCGGTCATCTCCTTCTCGCGGCGGCTGATGAGGCGGCTCTTGCGCTCCGGGCCGGCGATGATGCGGTCAACGGCTTCCTCGAACTCCGACATGAAGATGGACTTCTTGTTCTGCCGCGCCGCCAGGATGGCGGCTTCGTTGACCAGGTTGGAGAGGTCGGCCCCACTGAATCCGGGCGTCTCCTTGGCCACGGTGTCCAGGGTGACCTCGGGCGCCAGGGGCTTGCCTGAGGCGTGGACCCGCAGGATGGCGCTGCGCCCCGCCAGGTCGGGCAGGTCGAGGGTCACGCGGCGGTCGAAGCGGCCCGGACGCAACAGGGCCGGGTCGAGGATGTCGGGGCGGTTGGTGGCGGCGACGACGATGATGTTGGTGTTGGTCTCGAAGCCGTCCATCTCCACCAGAATCTGGTTCAGGGTCTGCTCGCGCTCGTCGTGTCCGCCGCCCAGTCCTGCGCCGCGGTGCCGTCCCACGGCGTCAATTTCGTCCACGAAGACGATGCAGGGGGCGTTGCGCTTGGCTTGCTCGAAGAGGTCGCGCACCCGCGCCGCGCCGACACCCACGAACATTTCCACGAATTCCGAGCCGCTGATGTGGAAGAAAGGCACTCCGGCCTCGCCGGCCACGGCCCTCGCCAGCAGCGTCTTGCCGGTGCCGGGCGGGCCCACCAGCAGCACGCCCTTGGGTATGCGCGCGCCCAAAGAGAGGAAACGCTCCGGGTACTTCAGGAACTCGACGATTTCCTGGAGCTCGACCTTGGCCTCTTCCACTCCCGCCACGTCGGCGAAGGTTACTGTGGGGCGGTTGAAGGGCATCATTCGAGCCCGGCTGCGGCCAAAGCTGAGGGTCTGGTTGTTGCTGCCCTGCGCCTGCCGCATCATAAACAGTATCAGCCCGCCGAAGAATATGAGCGGCAGGAAGTTGAGCAGCAGGCCGAAGAAGCTGGACAGCCCGCTGGAGCCTTTGGGGTAAATCTCGACACTGCCGGGAGCGCCAACTTCCACTCCGCTTTCCACCAGAAGCGAGGTGATGCTGTCGCCCTTCTCCAGCTTGCTCTCGAAGGGCTCCGTATCTCCCTTGGGGTAAACGGTGAGATTGTCGCCGCTTACTTCAATCTTGGAGAGCTGGCCGTTCTTGGCCATGGCGATTACTTCGCTCACTGGCCTCTCGTCGCTGCCGCCGAAGCTGGGCAATAAAGTGTAGAAAATGACAATCACGCCGATGATTATCATCAGGTACACAAAGCTGTTGCGGAGCCATCTGTTATTGCCCATACAATCCCCTTGCTGACCGTGGGAGACAGGCCCGGTCAATACAAGCATTCTGCGGATATTCTTATATTATCCAAGCCGCTCCAAAATTGCAAAAGGCGCGGCGGGAAGGCCAGGGCAATCGCGTTTTAGCTGAACCCGGCCCGGCGCAACAAGCCATTCCCAGGAAAAAGGCCCGCATGGGTTTTTCACCCTGCCGAGCTGGGCGCTGAATTTTCATTTTACGCTCATTTTCTCCTATTCCCTCCCGCTGTTGCGATTTCGCGGTTGAGCAGTGTCGCGGGACAAGGAGTTCGCCATGAACCTGGGGGAGGGATGGGCGGTACAGTTATCAGGCTAGGGACCGGTCACAAGGCTTGACAAGAGGCAACTGTCACCAAAACGCGATTGCCCTAGCGTGAAGGCAGCGCCTTTTCAAAGTCGCTGTCGTGGCACTGTCATTCTGAGCGAAGCGAAGAATCCCATCCCAAGCGCAGAGACCCTGAGCGAAGCGAAGGGTGGCAAGAAGGGACTCTGAAAAGGCCCTGATTTGTATTTGCACATGATAGGGCTGTGGCGGTTGCCTCTATTGCGATACAATGAGCGCGGGTTTACCTGCCCCATTGAAGTTGGAATTTAATCCAAAAGCGTAAGGAGGCTTGGCATGGCGGATTACGCTCATCCAGAATCTCTGGTCAGTACCGATTGGGTCGCGGAGCATGGCGGCGACGCCAACGTGCGGCTGGTGGAGGTGGACGTGGACACCTCGGCCTATGAGCAGGGACACATCGCCGGAGCTGTGGGCTGGAACTGGCAGTCGCAGTTGCAGCAGCCGGTGCAACGGGACCTGGCGACAAAGGAAGAAATAGAGCAGCTTCTCGGCAGTTCCGGCATCGGCAACGACACGACGGTCATACTTTACGGCGACAACAACAACTGGTTCGCGGCCTGGGCCTTCTGGCAGCTCAAGTATTACGGACACCGCGATGTTCGCCTGATGAACGGCGGGCGGGTCAAATGGGAAGCAGAGGGCCGGCCGATGACGACTGACGTGCCTGCTGTTTCCGCCGTTCCCTACACGGCCTCGGAGGGTGAACAGAGCATCCGCGCCTACCGGGACCAGGTGTTGGCGTTGGTCAACGCCGGCAGCATTTCGCTGGTGGACGTCCGCTCGCCCGCCGAGTTCAGCGGCGAGCTGCTGGCTCCGGCCAACCTGCCGCAGGAAGGCTCGCAGCGCGGCGGCCACATCCCTGGCGCTTCCAACATCCCCTGGGGCCAGGCGGTGGCCGAGGACGGCAGCTTCAAGTCGGTGGACGACCTGCTCGCCCTCTACGGCGGGCAGGGCATTGACGGCAGCCGGGAGACCATCGCCTACTGCCGCATCGGGGAACGCTCGTCGCACACCTGGTTTGTGCTGACGCAGCTTCTCGGATTCGAGAACGTCCGCAACTACGACGGCTCGTGGACCGAGTGGGGCAGCATTGTCGGCGCGCCTATCGAGAAGTAGCTGGGCAGACCGAAAGCCCCGCTCCAGGCAGAGGATTCAGGGGCGGGTATCTTACCCGCCCTTTTTGGTTCCCCTTTTCCGGTCCCGTGATTGCGTTATGTCTGTGGCGAATTATGTTTATCCATAGTTAACATATAACGAATTGCAGGCTATTATGTAACACGGGGTTAAAAATTTAGACAAATCGATGTAACACGCTGGCAATACGCTTGTAACATCAGAGGCTTAAATTCTATGGTGAAATAATCCCAACAGCCCGTTATTGGGCGAAAGTAAGGAGGACGGCGATGCTGGCTCAGGTGGCCCCAAACTCCCGAAGTGCGGCGGTGTTGCGGCGATTTTTGCCCTATGCCATTGCCGGGCTGTTTGCGGCAGCGGTAATGGCAGGATACAACTTCGCCTTCGCTCAGGATGCCGACCCGGATGCGAATGCGACGGACATCGGCAATCTGACTACCATGATCGCGGCATTCCTGGTCTTCTTCATGCAGGCCGGCTTCGCTTTCCTGGGAGCCGGGCTGATTCGCTCAAAGAATGTCACCAACTACATGACCAAGAGCTTCATGGACTTCGCCATCGCGTCGCTGTCCTTCTGGGCTTTTGGTTTCGCCATAATGACCGGCACCAGCGCTGCTGGCATCGCCGGCACCAGCAACTTCTTCCTGGTCGACGGGGCCAACGACTGGCAGGTCTACGTTGACTGGATGTTCCAGATG
This sequence comes from Dehalococcoidia bacterium, assembly GCA_965204865.1. Classification (GTDB taxonomy): domain Bacteria; phylum Chloroflexota; class Dehalococcoidia; order Lucifugimonadales; family UBA3495; genus VXOI01. Next base: position 1,063,752 of record OZ242027.1, read on the forward strand.
GTGTTCGCCGGAACTGCCGCCACCATCGTGGCCGGGGCCGTGGCCGAGCGCACCAAGACCCAGGCTTACCTGGCTTACAGCTTCATGATTGGCGCAATCATCTACCCGCTCTACGGCCACTGGGTATGGGGCGGCGGCTGGCTGGGTTCCCTGGATTCCATCGGCCTGCCGGCTGCTGCCGACTATGCCGGTTCCGGCGTGGTCCACGCGGTGGGCGGATTCATCGCCCTGGCCGGCGCGGCCGTGGTCGGGCCTCGCATCGGCAAGTACAACTCCGATGGCACGGCCAATCAGTTGCCGATACACAGCGTGCCTTTCGTGATTGTTGGCACCTTCATCCTGTTCTTCGGCTGGTTCGGCTTCAACATCAACTCCGGCAGTTCCATTGGTCTCAACGCCATCAACACCCTGCTGGCCGGCTCTACCGGAGCGGTGGTCGCTCTCTATATCACCATAATTCGCACCGGTCAGGCCGACATCCTGATGGCCTGCAACGGCGCTCTGGCCGGTCTGGTGGGCATCACCGCTCCGGTCGCCCACGTTGACCCCTGGGCGGCGGTGGTCATCGGCGCGATAGCCGCTCCCATAATGATGGGTTCGGTGATGTTCATCGAGAACGTGCTGAAGGTTGACGACCCGGTGAGCGCTATCTCGGTGCATGGCACCTGCGGTCTATGGGGAATTCTGGCCGTCGGCATCTTCGCCAACGGCAACAACGACGTCAACGGCTTGGTGGGCGGCGAGGGCCTGCAAATCGTCTCGCAGCTCATCAGCATGGGCGTGGTGCTGGCCTGGGCGCTGGTTACGGGCTTCGCCATGTTCCTGCTGCTGAAGTTCACCATGGGCGTCAGAGCCTCCCGCGAAGAAGAGGAGCAGGGTATGGACCTGGCCGAGCACGACCAGCCGGCCTACGACTACCTGAGCAGCCCTCAATAACTCCTTGTTCCTGCATACGGCAGGGACAGCAGGGCACTGGACAAGACACGGGCCGGGGAGCAATCCCCGGCCCGTGTCTTGTCTTCCGTATGTAACAAACAGTTTACCCAAGCGAAAACCCTTAGCAACAACTCGCCCTCATACTGGGGACATAAAGTTTCAGCTCATGTTTCGAGAGGCGGGAAAGATGATTGCTTTGGTTGCTGCGGGCGCGTTCTTGGGACTTTTCACCCTGTGGGTCGTTCTGCCGAGGAAATTCATCCGGCGCAACGATTAAGTAATCCCACCACGTCAGCGGCCCCATCCCCGGCTGCTGGCCCCTCCTTTCCCCTGTCGCCCTGTGCCGGTCTGACGCTCCCGGCATGGGGCGATTCCTTTGCGGCGATGGGGCCATGCCGGACGGTGGAACAGGCCCGAAGGAGAATTTGGATGTAACAAAGATTTTACATGTGCGTAAACATGACGTAACAACTTGGCCGGATACTATGTCCATAACGATTTCGGAGGACACCCAGAATGATAGCCATCGCCGCTGCCGGAGCTTTCGCAGGACTCTTCGCCCTCTGGGTCGTTCTTCCCCGGGTTTTCCTCCGCAAGAAGTAAGTTCTACGGTTGCCCCTTTATTTAACGGGCATCCGCAAAGGGACCATTTCACTCCACGCCGCCTTTACGGTAGAAGCGTGGAGTTTCCTTTTCTGTGGCGTAACATATTTTTAACATTTGCGTAAACGAGCTGTAATAACTTGGTACAATACTGGCGAAACCATATTGTCGGAGGGCGTCCAGGATGCTTGCTATCGCCGCGGCCGGGGCATTTGTAGGATTGTTCGCCCTCTGGGTGATTCTTCCGCGCAAATTCCTCCGAGACAAACAGGGCAGGAAGAGGCGAGGCGCCCGCTACGCTGACAGCCAGCAGGACCAGAACCCTCCCGCCAACTCCGCACCCTGCACTTCGAGCAACGCCTGATAGCCGAAAACCCGCACTTCACGGTGTAACAAACATTTAACATCTATGTAAACGCCATGTAACAACCTGGGCCGATACTGGGGTCATAACGAACTCGGAGGACGCCCAGAATGATAGCCATCGCCGCCGCCGGAGCCTTCATCGGACTGTTTGCCCTCTGGGTGATTCTCCCCAAGAAGCTCCTTCGCAACAAGTAGCTTCCGCTTCTGCCCGTAGCAGAGCGGGCATCTGAGGGAAGAAACAGATCGCTCCGCGTTGATTGAAAGCGCGGAGTGAGTCGTTTATAAGGTATAATTTAAGGAAAATCTTGCAAGGAGGTTGACCTATGAGCTACAAGGCGGAGTACATTTGGATAGACGGGCAACAGCCCACGGCCAAGCTGCGCTCCAAGGGCAAGATTGTTCCGGACGGGGAATATCCCCCCATTTGGGGCTTTGACGGCTCCAGCACCAACCAGGCCCCTGGCGAAAACTCGGACTGCGTGCTCAATCCGGTCTTGATGGTCCCCGACCCGGTGCGGGGCGGCGACAACAAGCTGGTGATGTGCGAAGTGCTGCTCACCGACATGACGCCCCACCCCTCCAACACCCGGGCCGGTTGCGCCGCCGCTGCGGAGCAATACGGGGAGCTGGACTGGTGGTTCGGGATCGAGCAGGAGTACACCTTCTTCGACGGCATCAAGCCCTTGGGCTGGCCGGACAACGGCTTCCCCGCGCCCCAGGGCGGCTACTACTGCGGCGTCGGCTCCGACGAGGTTTTCGGCAGGCCCGTAGTGGAAAAGCACATGGACGCCTGTCTGGAGGCTGGCCTGGCGATTTCCGGCATCAACGGCGAGGTTATGCCGGCGCAGTGGGAGTTTCAGATTGGCCCCATCGGCGCACCCACCGTTGGCGACCACCTGTGGCTGGCCCGCTGGCTGCTCTATCGCATAGGCGAAGACGTGGAGACCGTTGACGGCCGCAGGGGCATCAGCGCCACCCTCGACCCCAAGCCAGTGAAGGGCGACTGGAACGGCGCCGGGGCCCACACCAACTTCTCCACCAACGAAATGCGGGAAAACCTCGACGCCTGCTTCGCTGCGGCGGAAGCCCTGAAAGGGCGCCACGACCTGCACATCGCCAACTACGGCCACCGGATAGAAGAGCGGCTGACCGGGCTGCATGAGACCTGTTCCTACCGGGAGTTCCGCTATGGCGTGTCCGACCGGGGAGCCTCGGTTCGGATTCCCTGGCAGGTGGCCCGGGACGGAAAGGGCTACATCGAAGACCGCCGCCCCAATGCCAACTGCGACCCCTACACCGTGACCAGGTTGATAATGGAGACCGTGGGCGCTGCCGCCACTGCCTAGCAACTCGTCTTTCAGGAAACATGAGTCACCCCGAATTTTGGGAGGGTGGGTGAGATAGCCAGAGGGCACTGAGAGCGGTCCTCAATCTGGAGAGCGGTATCGCGGCTTGGCGGTACCGCTCTCCGGTTCTGTGGCACCAGTTTCTGAGCAGTTCCTGCACCAGGGGGGCCAGGTGTGGAGACAACAGGGAGAGCAGGAAGGCATAGACCAGACTGACCATCAGCAGCAACTTGAGCCTGTTTTCCCAGAACCAGAGCCTGGGACTTTCCATGGCCAGGTCCGTCTTGCAGGCGCGGTAGCACATCTCGACCTGCCAGCGGCGGGCGTAGGCCAGCACCACCCGCCAGGCGTCGTCTGGGGTTTCGACGGCCTCATTGGTCAGCAGGTACCAGGGAGGGCGTCCCTTGCCGGGGCGGGAGACTACCAGCCACAAAGGAATGTCAATCTGGGGATGGCGCACCGGGACGGCCACAAGGCCGGTCTTGCGGTACTGGCGGCGGCGCATATCCCAGATCTGGCGGTGGTCCTGGGAACGCTTACCCCGGGTGATATGCCAAGCGGGGCGCTCACCTTTCTCGTCGCTCAGGCGGTAGCGGGTGGGCCAGCGCAGGATGAACCGCAGTTGGTTGGAGTTCAGTTCCCTGATCCAGGGCGTGCCTGCGAACCCGCGGTCGAAGACATGGACCACCCGTCTTTGCCACCACTGGGCGCACTGAAAGAGTAGGGAGGCGGTCTGCTCTCGGCGGTCCCCGGCCAGCTTGCCACGGCTGGTCCACCAGCGCATGGCGGCCAGCGCCGGAGGCCCCTGCATCCCGGCCACCATGACGGTGAGCCACTGTAGGCCGGGGACAAATACCGGCCCTCCTCCCGGTGGATGGTAGTAGCCGGGCTTGATGCGCCTCAGACGGGCCGCCTTGCTGGAACGTACTGGGCACAGTCCCTCCAGCGCGATGCTCTCCGGTTTCTCCAGCACGCTCTCATCCCAGATGGCCAAGGTCAACTGGCCCTGCTCCTCCAGACGGGCAACTCTCTGGTCTGCCCGATGCCGGAGGAACCTCTCCAGCAAGGTGTGGGACCACTTGGGAGAGCGCAGCAGATTGCTCAACCGCTTGGTGCCGGCCGGCGCCTGGGCCGGAGAGAGGATATGGGAGCCCAGCTCGCTGAGCAGCAGCCCGGACCGGGAATTACGCAGACGCACAATGGCCACCAAGGCCAGAAAGAAAGTACGCAGCAATCGCCGGTCTATCTGCTGGTCCAACCACTGCTCCAAGGGTCCAATGAATGACTGCAACAGATTGGCCACCTCCTGCCCTTGCCTCCGCCCCTCCAGATGCCGCAACATAACAAAAGACCCCTCTCGGTGAATGGTGTTGTCGCATTCCCATTCCACCCGAAGGGGTCTTTCTTTGTGCCTGAATTCCTAAACCGCTTTTGCCGCTTTTTCCCGCTTCACCAAAATTCGGGGTGACTCATGTTTTGCTTTCTTCGGAACAAGAGGGAATTTAAGGGAAAGGAACGGGAGCGGCGGTACGCATGGACAGGTAGCAGGCTTCCACCAGCGCCACGTCCCGCGCGCCCTCATCGCCGGTCATGGCTGGTGCGCGGCCTTCCTGTACGCTCTGGCGGAACTCACGCACCATCCCGGCAAGTCCGGCCCGGTCGCTGTTGAGTTGTTGCCTGTGTCGGCCAGTGGTGTCAATGGTGTCTATCCAGTCGCCACCTAGCTCGAAGACGCCGCTGGCCGTGGAACCCGACAGCGTCACCCACGGGCGCGTCGCATGGGGCCCGGCGCTCCACGAGTGATTGATTATGCCCACCATGCCGTTGGCGTAGCGCAGCATCGCCACCACCCCATCCTCGGCAGCCAGGCCGGGCTGCGCCGACGGCACTTCTGCGGCATACACTTCTGAGGGATTGCCCGCCAGGTAGGCGAGCAGGCTGGCCTTGTGAATGCCCCCATCTATCAGGACGCCGCCGCCGTTCAGTTCCGAGTCGTTCCGCCATTCCACGGGCTGGAAGGGGAAGTCTTCCTGTAACTGGACCAATCGCAGAGTCCCCAGGTCTCCGCGCTCCACCATATCTTTGGCGGCAATAACCGGCGGCATGAAGCGGTAGTTCTCGGCCACCATCAGGGTTACGCCCGCGTCGGCGGCCACTGAAACAATTGCCTGCGCTTCCTGGGCGGTGCGCGCTAGGGGCTTCTCCAAGAGGATGTGTTTGCCTGCGTTTGCGGCCAGGCGGGCGTGCTCCAGGTGCAGGTGGTGGGGGGTGCAGACGTAGACGGCTTCTACCCGGCCATCGGCGACGGCGCTTTCGTAAGAGCCGAAGCTGCCCGCGCCGCGAAACTCGGCAGAGAAGGCGGCGGCTCTGCTGGTGTCCCGGCTGGCAAAGTACAGGTCTATGTGCTCCAGCTCTCTTTGTATCGCCCGGGCAAAGGTCCGAGCGAAAGCGCCGCAGCCGATTACGCACAGTCCGAAGTTCATTTCTTACTCCTCAAGGGCGTATGACCTCAGCGATTCCCCCTCACCCTAGGGAGTGTCGTCAAATTCACCCGTCATTCCGGCGAAAGCCGGAATCCAGGGGATTTCCGTGGGCAAATCATTCTGCGGCATAGAGGGGTTCTGGATTCCGGCTTTCGCCGGAATGACGGAAATAAGGCTGCTGCCTGTCTGGCAACTCAATTTGACTACACTCCCTAGCCCTCTCCCCCAGGGAGAGGGGATTGATGGCTTTATTCCACCGATTCCAGCTTCATCGTGTAGTTCGCAGGTATCCGGGTGGAAGGCGCCATTGACTGCACCGCCACTACCACGCGGCGGGCTTCCGGCGCGGGTTGCAGCGCCATTTTGCCAAAGTTGGAGTTGTCCAGTTCCAGTTGCAGGACGCGGTTGGCTGTGTCGCCCTTGCCCTCATAAATCACCTGGACTATGAAATCCTGCCGCACCAGGTTGTTGGTCCCAACAAAGCCGTTGGGCTGCCACTCCACTGACGCAGCCTCCCCGGACGGCCCGGCAACCTGGAGGTTGCGGAGGCATAGACCGTGGTCGTTGAGAGCGGCATCGGTAATGTATTGGAAGCGCAGCAGGATTTCCTGTCCTGCCCACTGGCTCAGCGACACCGACTCGTTCAGCCAGCGATCACTGCTGCCGGTGTAGCCTGGGCCGAAAGCGCTGGACAGCGGGTTGCTGCTGCTGGTGTAGGCCGTTTCGAGGATTCGCCAAGTTTCTCCTCCGTCGGTTGACACTTCCAGATAGGCGTAGTCCCAATCCTCTTCTATGGTGTACCAGACTTGGTACTCCAGCGCGGCCTGTTCCATATTACGCAGGTCGGCATGGGCCGTCAGCGTGGAGTCTATGTCATCACCGTTGTTGCTCCACCAGCAGCCTTCGCCCACATCAACCGGCAGCAGGGGCGCGGTGGCGTCGCCCTCGAAGGACAGCGTGGACGAGCCTTCGGGCAGTTCCAGGCGGACGTATTCAGTGGCGTATTGGGGAATTGAGGACGCCAGTTCCTCGCCATTCTCAAGGCTTCTGTACACCGGAAAGGTGATATCCAGGTCGGTATACCCGTAACGCCCGGTGTCCTCGTCGAGAAAGTTCGCCACCGCCCAATCCCGAAAAACGTCTATGAAGTCCACGTCGCGACTGCCGGCTTTGAGGAAGGCGTCCACTGATTCGATGCCGTTGGCGCGTAGGGAGAGCAGAGGGCGCAGGTCGGCGCGGCCCCCGTAGTGCGCGGTGAGATAGTGCATGAATAAAGATGCCGCGCCGTAGTTCTCGCCGCCGCCTACGTCGGCGGCCGGCCATACGGTCAATGAAGTTGGCCCGGCCCGGCGGAAGGCCAGGATACTGATTTCCGGGTATCCCGCTATGGTTACGGCAAGTTCGGACAGGCCCTCATTGAACCACGAGTCTTCCGAGGGATCGGCATTCCAGTGAATTGCATGTTGCAGCTCGTGGGCCAATACCAACGAGTAAATGTCCGAGCCGATGGGAATGTGTCGGACGTTGATGTATATGGCTTCGATTTCGTTGCTTACTGGCCGAATTTCCTTGGGGTATTCATCCGCCGGACTGTAATAGCCCCCAACCAGCGCTAAAGAGGCGTTCAGGACGTAGAGGTGCGGGTCTCCGTCCACCCCGGGTTTCCATTCGGCGCCGAATGCCCCGGTGATGCGCGGATATATGGTGTCCTCGAATTTGGCGGCGGATCGTTCGATGTCCTCCTGTTCTATTTTTAGCCCGTCCTCCACGAACCAATAGGCATTGGGTGTGACTAGGCGTAGCTCAAACTCGCTTTGGTATCGCTCCATCTCTTCCAAGTCCACCAGCTCGAAGGACTGCCGGTGTCCGACGGTGAGGGTTGGGGCGGCAGTGCCCTCGACCCGCTTTACTTCGCCGATGCCGGGGATAAGCTCCCTGGCCAGCCGGTAAAGATCGCGCTCCGGTGGCACGGGGATGCTATCCGCCGGTTGGGGCGTTGTGTTGGATTCGGGTGTAGGAGCATCGGATTTGACGGACTTGTCCGGTGGCGAAGGTCCCGGAGTTAGCTCCAGGTTCGCGGGAGAAGGCCGTGCCGTGCCTGTTGGGGAGGGAGTGTTGGTCGGGGATGGCCTATTTTCGGCTGGCGTGAGGGTTGGCAGGGCCATCTCGCTGCACCCGGTCAGCGCTGCCAGGAACAGCAGCCCCGCAATTAACAGTCTAAGCAAGGTCATTTTCCGGTTGCCGCCGCAGGCTGAGGTATCAGAACTTACAGCATATCGGGCGCGACAAGTTTCTGGGCCTGTGGCATCATATCAGTAGTACGGTTGCCGCGCTGAACGGGATGTAAGCGAGGCTGTGGAATGTCTTACGATGTAAACCGTCTGAGAGGTACGCATCCTCCCGCGTGTACCTGTGTTGAGTGTACCCAAAGGCGGAACAGAAGGCGGGGCGGCGGCGGGCGTCGTTTCGGATGCCTGCCGATGGTGGTGGCAGTGCCTCTTTTTGCGCTGGCGATAGCGGCAGCACTGATGCTATGAGGACGGCGGCGGTTCTTCCTGCTGCTTGGCCGGGTCTTGATTAAAGCGGTTCATGGCTGCGTCTATGCTCTCTTCCAATACGCAGCGGAGGGCGTCGGAGGCGCGCTTCACAGCCCCAGCAATGGCTTCAGATTCGTCGTTGGTGAACTTGCCGAGTACGTACTCCCGAGCCAATACCCCAGGAGGCGGAGCGCCAATGCCGATACGGAGCCGGGGAAACCCGGTGCCGCCCACGGCCTGGATGATGGAGCGGATGCCGTTGTGGCCCGCGTCGCTGCCGGCGGCGCGCAGGCGGATGCGGCCCGGCAGCAGGGCCATTTCGTCGTAGATTATCAGCAGGTTGGCCGGGCCGCCCCCGAATCGGGCCAGCAGGTACTCCACCGCCTCGCCGCTGTTGTTCATAAACGTGCGCGGCTTGGCTAGTACCACCCTTCGGTCGGCGAAGTAGCCGATGCCCAAGACCGCTTTGGGGCGGCGCTCGTTCACCGGAACGCCTATCTGCCCGGCCAGCAAGTCCAGCACCCTCCAACCGACGTTGTGGCGCGTGTCGGCGTAGCGCGGGCCGGGGTTGCCCAAGCCGACGATTATGGCGGTGTCAGTCAAGGCTGCCCTGTTGTCCCTGGTTCAGAATTTCGGCCGGCGAGTCAAGCACGCGCAGAAAGGCATCTTCATCCAGGATCCGAATGCCGAGCTTCTCTGCGTTGGTTGCCTTAGACCCTGGGGATGCCCCGACTACGACATAGCTGGTCTTCTTGGTGACCGAGGACGTGACCTTGCCACCCAAGCCTTTGATTCTCGCCTCGGCGTCCTTGCGCGATAGGGCTGAGAGTGTGCCAGTTACCACGAAAGTCAGCCCGCCGAATGGGGCATCATCCGATGGCGCGGCGGCAACGGCGGCGGGCAGCGAGTCCTGCTTCAGCTTGACGCCGGCAGTGAGCAACTTCTCTACCACGGCCTGATTTTCGGGTTCTTGGAACCATGAGACGACGCTCTCGGCAATCTTGGGGCCGATGCCTTCTATTTCAGTCAGGTCTTCCTCGGTTGCCTTTGACAGTTCTTCGATGCCGATGTAGTTCTGAGCCAGCAGGTCGGCCACCTCCGCGCCGACGTGAGTTATGCCGAGGGCGAAGAGCATACGGGGCAGGGGGCGGTTCTTGCTGGCTTCGATGTTGGTCATAATCTTGGTTGCCAGCTTGTTGCCCATCCGGTCGAGTTCCAGCAGCTTGTCCTTTTCAAGGAGGTAGAGGCCGGCAACGTCCGTTGCCATTCCCTTTTCGATGAGGATGCGGCACCATTGCTCCCCCAGCCCGTCAATGTTGGCCGCGTTCTTGCCGACGAAGTGTTTCAATAGCTCGAAGAACTGGGCCGGGCAGGACGGATTGGGGCAGCGGTGCATGGCGTCGTCGTCATTCTTCACGACCGGCGTATCGCATTCCGGGCAGCGTTCCGGCATATAGAACACAACCTCGTCGCCAGTGCGCTGGGCCAGTACCGGCCCGACTACCTGCGGGATAACGTCTCCGGCCCGCTCGACGATGACCGTGTCACCGATGCGGATGTCCTTGCGGTGGATGTCCTCCTCGTTGTGCAACGAGGCGTGCTGCACCGTTGCGCCGCTGACCACCACCGGCTCCAGGATAGCGGCGGGGTTCAGGCTGCCGGTGCGGCCCACGTTGATGACGATGTGCTTCAGCTTGGTGGTGGCCCGCTCCGCCGGGAACTTGTAGGCGATGGCCCAGCGCGGTTCGCGGCCCACGACGCCCAGCCTATCCTGCATTTCGAGCGGCGACACCTTCACCACCACGCCGTCGGCTTCGTAGGGGAGGTCGTGGCGGCGCTCCAGCCAATGCCGATAGTAGTCCTCCACCTCTTCCAGCGAATGGCACAGCCTGTTTTCGGGGTTGACCCGGAAGCCCACTTTCTCCAGCCAGTCCAGGGCTTCCCAGTGGCCGTTGATGAATTCCGTTCCTTCGGTGCTGTTCAGAGAATAGACCCAGATTTGCATATTGCGGGTGGCGGTGACTTTCGGGTCGAGATTGCGGATGGTGCCGGCTCCTGTGTTGCGGGGGTTGGCGTACAATTGCTCGCCTCGTTCTTCCCGCCCCGCATTCAGCCTATGGAACTCTTCGACGGGCAGATACACTTCGCCGCGCACATCCAGGCGAGGAGGGACGGAGCCTTGCAGCGATAGAGGGATGGTGCGGATGGTGCGCAGGTTGGGGGTCACGTCTTCGCCCATGATACCGTTGCCCCGTGTTGCGCCCTGGACCAGCACGCCGTTTTCATAGGTGAGGTTGACCGCTAAGCCGTCAATTTTCAGTTCACACACCATATCGAAGTCAGCCCCGTCCAGCAGCCCGGATATGCGCTTGTGCCACGCAGTCAGCTCGTCGAAGTCGAAGGCGTTGCCCAGGCTGAGCATCGGGCGCGAATGCTCCACCTCGGGGAATGCCGACGACGGCTCTCCACCAACCCGCTGCGTCGGAGAGTCGGCAGTCAGCAGTTCCGGGTGTTCCGCCTCTATGTCCTGCAACTCCCGCAGCAGCAGGTCATACTCCCCGTCGCTGATTACCGGGTCGTCCAGCGTGTAGTAGCGGTAGTTGTGGTGGTTAAGCTCGCGCCGCAATTCCTCGGCGCGTTGTACGGGGCTGGTGTTGGCCATACCGGCAGTCTCCCGCAATTGGGATAGCATCAATTATAGTGGGGCGGCCCGTCGCCCGGTTGCATGGCAGTCGCAAATTAAGAGAAGTTCCCGCACTTATTTAGCCTTCCATTGCGGACTAGGGACAAGGGGCAAGTGTCAGGAAAATCCTCGTCTAGTCCCCGCAAAGCGCCTCGGACTGAAGCTCATGTTCAGCCCTCCGCGCGGCAGGAACCGGCTTGGGCTTGGGGAGACGACGCCGCTTGCCCCGGTGGTTGCGGTAGGTGGTGGCCACCGTATGCGCCAGCTTGGCCGGGTCGTGGCGGGCGGTGGCGAATTCGTCTATCACGTCGGCCTCGATGAGCAGGGCGTTAGCGTCCCAGGGCAGTCGAGGCCGTATGAAGTCCAGCCCGGCGGGAGTGGGCCCAGCGGGGATTCTGCTGTTGGCTATTACGGCGTGAACCGACTCCTCTCCGGAATACCGCTGCACCACCGCCAGATGTTCCTGCACCGAGTAGCCCTCGGTCTGGCGCGGTTCCTCGGCGACGTTGCAGATGTAGACCTTCAACGCCCGCGAGTTCGCCGCCGCCTGAGCAATGCCGGGGATGAGCAGGTTGGGAACGATGCTGGTGTAAAGGCTGCCGGGCCCGATGATGATAAGGTCGGCGTCTTCCAATGCCGCCACTGCCTCCGGGTGGGCCTGCGGGTTGGGTGGGGAAAGCGTCAACGACTGAATCCGCGCTGAAGCCGAGGCCACGCTGGTCTCGCCAGTGAGAGTTTCGCCTGTCTCGGTTCTGGCAAGCAGCGTGACGTCGGTAGTCGTGGAGGGTATTACTCTTCCGCGTATGGCCAGCAGTTCCCCGGCAATTTCCACGGCCCGATAGAAGTCGCCGCCGATGCCCGCCAGGGCCGCGATGAGCATATTGCCGAAGCTGTGGCCGTCTAACTGCCCGTCGGAGGAGAAGCGGTAGTCCATCAGTTGCTGCATCACCGCTTCGGAGTCTGCCATGGCCACCAGGCAGTTGCGAATGTCTCCCGGTGGCTGTATGCCCAGCTCGCTGCGCAGCCTGCCGGAACTGCCGCCGTCGTCGGCCATGGTCACGATGGCGGTGATGTTGTGGGAGTAGTGCTTGATGCCGCGAATCAGGCTGGGCAGCCCGGTTCCGCCGCCGATGACGGTGATGCGCGGCCCGGACTCCAGGGCACGGCCATTGAGGGAAGGAAGCACGTTCCACCCGCGATTGCGGATGCCAAGCCGACGAAGTAGAGACGTGAAGGGGTTAGAGCGCGAATTCATATCCAGCCAAACCTGGATGGGGAGAAATGCCGTATTCGGGATCCGCTTTCGAGTTCAGCGGCCTTATTTTACCATCCTGACAGCCATCCGGTTCAGACGCGCCACTTGGCAGGGTGGGCGTTCCGAATTAGGTAGTGCAATCAGCAGGTGACGGGGGTTTGGATTCCCGCCTTCGCGGGAATGACGGATGGGGCAGCGGGAATGACGGATGGTAAGCTGGCAAACCACCTAAATTGGAACGCTATGCACTAGGCAGTAGATTGTGTCCCTTCTCATTCCTCGCGACACTAACCTCCCACGGTAACTTTCCGCCCTTCGTCTGACGATTGTTGCAACAGGTCGAGGAAGCGGTGGCGGGCTACTGCGGTGTCGAAGTCAGGCTGTCCGCCACCGCCGTCGCGGATGGCGTCGCCGATGATGCCGTATAGCTGTGCCACGTTATAGGGTTCTCCGGCTGGAACATCGTCCGGCGCCGACGACAGGCGGGCTGGCACTTCCAGCGGCTGCAAGGGCTGTCCGGCTCCCTTCGCCCCGTAGAGGTGGACGTTGCCGTACTGCACCATTTCCTCTGAGCGGGCCGACAGAGTGCCTTCCGTGCCATAGACTTCCATGCGCCAGCCGCTGCCGTTCCACGGGATGGTGGCGATGTGGGCCGATGCCGCCGCTCCGTTCTCCAGCACGCCGCTGACCACCACGTTGTCGGCGGCGTCCACGTCTACGGTCTTGCCATCGCCGGTCTGCCACTGGCCCAACTGGACGCTCACCTGGGCGGACAACTCGCGGAACTCGCCGACGCAGTGGCAGAAGATGTCCAGGGCGTGGCCAGAGGCGATGCTCAGGGTATTGGCTCCGTTGGCCCGGTTGGCCATCCAGGCCCGGTCGGCGCCCCGCCCCAACAGGCCCGGCAGGAACATAGCCATATTGCAGGCCAGCATCTCGCCCACATAGCCCTCGGCCACCAGTTCGCGGAGCCGAAGCAGGGCCGGGCCGCCTCGCGCCTGCAAGCCGATGAGGGTGCGGACGCCTTTGTCGCGGGCGAGGTCGGCCAGTTCCGTAGACTCGGTTGTGTTGGCGCCCAGCGGCCACTCGCAAAAGACGTGCTTTCCGGCCTGCAACCCCGCGGTGACCATTCCGTAGTGGGCTGGCACGCTGACCGATACCACAACCAGGTCAACATCGGGGTGATTCGCCATTTCAGTGTAGTCGTGGAAGGCAAGATTAGCGCCGTAGAAGGCTTTAGATTCCGCTGCGGTCTCAGGACGGGAGGTGCAGACTGCGGTCAGCTCAAAGTCAGGCATCCCCAGCAATGCGGGCAGATGGGCGCGCTTGCTCCAGCCGTAGTTGGCGTTGGCCCCGATGATTCCCACGCGAATTTTGTCGGTCATGGCAGCAACTCCTCTTGATTCAGGCTTGGGCGGCCGGTGCGATTCGAGTGTGCCAATCGGTGGCCTGTTCGTAGGCATAGGCGGCGCGGAACAGAGTTTCCTCGGCGAAGGGCCGCGCCCCCAGTTGGAGGCCGATGGGCAGGCCGTCGCTGGTGAAACCGCCGGGTATGGAAATGGCGGGCAGCGCCGTCAGCGAGTAGCATCCGGTGTAGGCGCGGCGGAAGAAGAACCGCGCCCGCACGTCCTCCGCGCTCTCGAACCGGGCCGTCAGTGCTGTATGTAACGGCGCAGGATAGGGCGACGTGGGTGAGACCAGAACGTCCACGTCATTCAGGGCCTCCATAAACTGACGGCGCAATAGAACCCGGGCCTTGGCGGCGCGGTTGTAGACCTTGAAAGGCACCAGCGACGCCGACAGCAGGCGGGTGCGGCTGGCTTGGTCAAGCTCGTCAGCGCGGGTTCTCAGAATCTCGTCCCTCGCTCCGGCGCCCTCCGTGTCGGCTACGCCGACGAAGATGGCCCCGGCCAGCTCCACTAGTGGGATGGATACCTCCCGGACTTCCGCGCCTAGCCCTCGCAGAGTATCCAGCGACTTCTCGATAGCGTCCCGCACTTCCGGGTGCATATCGGCGCTCTGGTGCAACTCGCGGATGAGGCCCACCCGCAGCCCCTCTGCGCCGTCGCGGAGAGTGGCGGTGTAGTCGGGAACCGGGCGGCGGCTGGTGTAGGGGTCGCGCTCGTCGTATCCGGCGATGACGCCCAGCACGATGGCGCAGTCCTCCACCGTCTTGGTCATGGGCGCGGCGGCGTCCATGAACCAGCACATATGCGTCATCCCATAGCGGCTGACTCGCGTGAACGTAGGACGCAGGCCCACCACGCCGCAGTAGGCCGCCGGACCGCGCCCGGAACCGCCGGTGTCCTCGCCGATGGAGGCGGCGCAGAGGTGGGCCGACAGGGCAACCCCGGAGCCGCTGCTGGACTCGCCGGGGGTGCGGTCCAGGTCCCAGGGGTTGGCCGGGATGCCCCACGGCGGTTCCTGGGTGCCGCCCATGGCCAGCTCGCTCAGGTTCAGCTTGCCCAGCAGGGTTGCTTCGGCCTCTTTAAGCCGGCGCACGATGGTTGCATCCTCGGTGGGAATGAAGTCGCGGTAGACCCGGGAACCGTTGCTGGTCAAGATTCCGTCGGTCCAGAATTGATCCTTGATGGCAACCGGCACCCCGCACAATGCGCCGGGGTTGTCACCCGCTGATAACCGCCACTCGACCTGTCGGGCGGCGTCGAGGGCTTCTTCGCGGGTCACAGTGATGTAGGCGGCTAGGCGCGAGTCCAGCCGGTCAATGCGATCCAGGTATGCTTGCACGGCGTCGCTCGGGGTCAATTCGCCCGCCCGCACCGCTTTTGCAGTGTCGGCTGCGGACAGAAAGGCGATTTCGTTGCTGTCCATCAGATACCCTCGCGGTTTAAATCGAGTGCGACGAGCCTAACCTTCGTCCGGAAAGATGGTCACTGGCTGAATGTCGGACAGGTCGAGGTCGCTTATCTTGTCCAGTTCCAGCATCAGGCTGCCGAAGCGGTTGGCGACCTCGGCGACTTCATCCTCGGGGATATGGATGCCCGAAAGCCGGGCCAGTTCCTGCGCCCGGTCTTCGTCGGAAAGTTGCTGCTCGGCCATTGATGGCTCCTCATAGCGCAGGGCG
Organism: Dehalococcoidia bacterium; assembly: GCA_965204865.1. Classification (GTDB taxonomy): domain Bacteria; phylum Chloroflexota; class Dehalococcoidia; order Lucifugimonadales; family UBA3495; genus VXOI01. The sequence goes on from OZ242027.1 coordinate 1,079,046, forward strand.
TCGGGTATGGAGTCCAGGTTGTGTTTTGCAATCGTAGAGTTGGGGGAGCGCTGCGTCAACGCCTGAATCTGACTCAGAGTGCTATACTGGCCCCAAACTACCCGGCATTTACAGGAGGTGGGCTGATGAAATGGGCGTCGGCCATATCTGAACAATCCAATCTGGACGGCGCCCTAGCCGAGTGCGCCGGTTCAATTCGGGAGCAGTTGGGGGAGTCGCCGCAGTTGGCGGTGGCCTTCGTATCGCCCCACTACCAGACGGACTACGGGCGCGTCGGCCCGATGCTGAGCGAACTGCTGGGCGCGGAACACACCTTCGGCTGCTCCGGCGGCGGCATCATCGGCGCAGGCATGGAAGTGGAGCAGCGCCCCGCTCTCTCGGTGACCGCCGCCACTCTGCCCGGCGTGGACATCGAGGCATTCCACCTGGACGGCGACAAGCTGCCCGACCTGGACGCCGGCCCCGACAAGTGGCGGGAGCTGGTGGGCGTTTCCGAGGGGCAGGAGCTGCAGTTCGTGCTGCTGGCCGACCCCTTTTCCTTCCCTGTCCAGAACCTGATTATGGGGTTGGACTTCGCCTTTCCCCAAGCGGCCAAGATAGGCGGTCTGGCCAGCGGCGCCCAGCGCGCCGGTGACAACGCCCTGTTCCTCGATGGGGAGGTCCACGGCTCAGGCGCTATCGGACTGGCGCTGCACGGCAACATCATGGTGGATACCGTGGTGGCCCAGGGCTGCCGTCCCATTGGCGATGCCATGCGCATCACCTCCAGCCATCGTAACGTTCTGGCGGAGCTGGACGGGAAGCCTCCGATGGCGGTGCTGCAAGACCTGTTCCGGGCGTTGTCGGAACGCGACCGGCAACTGATGGGGCATTCGCTGTTCTTGGGCGTGGTGATGGACGAATTCCTGGACAGTCCGCTTCAAGGGGACTTCCTGATTCGCAATGTTGTAGGGATGGACCAGCGGACGGGAGCGCTGGCCATAGGCGAGATGCTGAAGGAAGGGCAACTGGTGCAGTTCCACCTGCGCGACGCCGATACCTCGGCGCAGGACCTGACCTTCGTGCTGGAGCGCTACGCCGCCGAGAACCGGGAGAACGAAGTGCCGGGCGCGCTGCTGTTCTCCTGCCTGGGACGGGGAGAGTACCTCTACGGCCGCCCAAACCACGACACCGACATCTTCCGAGAAAAGCTGGGACAGGTGCCTCTCGGCGGCTTCTTCTGCAACGGCGAGATTGGGCCGGTAGGAGGAACCACCTTCCTGCACGGCTACACCAGTTCCTTTGGCCTCTTCCGCTCACGTGTGTAATGGTTCCCTCTCCCTCTGGGAGAGGGTTAAGGTGAGGGCGTCCCCGGCAGAGTGACAATGACCATCAAGGTCGGCATCCCTGTGTCCCTCTCCGGCCAGTTCAGCTTGCAGGGTTCGCAAACACTGGCCGGGATCCTTGCTTGGGCTGACGGCCTCAATGGCGCCGGGGGCTTGACCGTCGGCGGACGCTCAGGCTTGGTCGACGTCATCTGGTATGACGACGCGAGCCGCCGTGACGACGTGCGGGCCGTCACCGAGCGTCTGATTACCACAGACCGCGTAGACCTGCTGGTCGGCCCTTACTCCGCCGTGCTGACCAACGCCGCCGCGGAAGTAGCGCAATCCCACGGCAAGCTGCTGTGGAACCAGGGCGGAGCGTCGCCGACAGTCTACCAGCAGGGCAACCCGTGGGTAGTCGGAACCCTGACCCCTGCCGACGAATACTTGGCCGGGCTGTTGCCGGCGGTGTGGGAAGTCTGCCCGGAAGCAGTCACCGTTGCCGTCGTCCGGGCGTCTACCGGCGCGTTCCCGCGGGACGTGACAGGCGGAGTGGAACGGGCTGCTTGTGAGTCTGGTTTTCGAGTCGCGTCATCGTTGCAGTTTGATGCCGAAACGGAGGATTTCGGCGAGATTGTCCGAGCCGTCTGCGAAGTAGCGCCCGACGTGCTGGCGGTGGTCGGCCGGTTCCAGAATGACCTGAACTTGGCGGAACTGCTGTCCAAACGCGCACCAGCCATCGGAGCGGTGGCGGTGGTGGCCGCCGGGGTTAATGCCTTCCGTGAGCGGCTGGGTAACAGGACGGAAAACTTCATCGGCCCCAGCCAATGGGAACCGGACGCCAGGCACGCCATAGACTACGGCCCCGGCGCGCCGGAAGTACAGGCTTCCTTCAACAAGCTCAGGATGAATGGGGAGCGGGCCGGGCAGTCTGTTATTGACTATCCCGCGGCCCAAGCCTACGCTGTCGGCGTGGTGATACAGCGTTGCGTCGAGGAGTGCGCCAGCCTGAAGGACATGGAGCTGCGTCGGGCGGCGGCATCGCTGGATTTCACCACTTTTTACGGCAGGTTTTGCATCGACGCCGACACGGGACGGCCTACGGGGAAGCCCGCGCTGCTGGTGCAGTGGCAACAGGGGCGAAAGGTGATAGTGTGGCCCCCGGAGTACCGGACGGGTAGGCTCGTATATCCGTGGCGTCCATAGATTCTATTCCGCATTTGATATACCCAGCGAGGACGTAACATGAAACTGGACGGTCAGGTGGCAGTCATCACCGGCGCAGGGCGCGGCATCGGGCGAGCTATTGCGCTGGCATACGCCCGCGAGGGGGCGCGGCTGGCGCTGGCGGCGCGCAGTGAGCCGGAGTTGGAGGAGACCGTCGCGGCGGTGTCGGAGCTGGGAGCTGAGGCCATTGCCGTCCGCACTGACGTGACCAGCCAGATCGCCACCGACCGATTGGCGCGCCGGACTGTGCAACACTTCGGGCGCATAGACGTGCTGGTCAACAATGCCGGCGTTTCCGGCCCCATCGGGCCATTGCAGGACAACGACATCGCCGAGTGGGTAGACACCATCAACGTGAACCTGACCGGCACGTTTCTGGTCTGTCGCGCTGTTGTTCCAGTGATGATTGGGCAGGGCGGCGGCAAAATCATAAACCTGTCGGGCGCCGGTGTCGCCAACGCTTGGAGCAATATGTCGGCCTATTGCTCCAGCAAAGCTGCCGTGGTGCGGCTCACCGAGGTGCTGGCTCAAGAGCTGGAAGGCAAAGGGATAACGGTCAACGCCCTCGGCCCCGGCTCGGTGCATACCACCATGTGGGAGAAGATGACCGAGCAGGCCGCGGACGCCGGGGCCGAATTCATCCACGAGCTGGGTCAGAGGGTGCTCTCGGGAGGCGGGGCCTCCATTGACGATTGCGCCGAGCTGGCGGTGTGGCTGGCGTCGGGCGAAAGTGGAACCCTCACAGGAAGGGTTATCTCGGCGGCGGCCGACGATTTTCGCAGTATGTCTCCGTTGATTCCTGAGATTATGGAAGGGGACGCCTATACGCTGCGGGTGATGAAGCCCTCGTAACTGAATGAATGGATGCTACCCGCCAGTCAAAAAGTGCGCCGACGCTTCGGTGATGTCGGCGCACTTGGCTAAGTTGTCCGGTATTCTATCGAGTTCAGTGAGCTATGTTTCCAGCTTCACCGGGTTGCGGAGGACGCCGATGCCGCTGATGTCTATCTCGCAGACGGCGCCGTCGCCCATGTCCTGGGTGGTGCCGGGGGTGCCGGTGTAGATGCAGTCGCCGGCGTTCAGGGTGACGTACTTGGTGATGAACTCGATCATCGTTGGCACGTCGAAAATCAGGTCCTTGGTGCTCTGGTCCTGCTCCACGTTGCCGTTGACTCGGGTCTGGAGCCACTGGTCGGCGGGGTCGGCGTCGGTGTCAATCCAGGGGCCCATGGGCGAAAAGGTATCGGCGGACTTGGCGCGCCACCAGTCGGAGTTGTTCTCGTTGCGGTCGCGGCGCTGCCAGTCGCGGGCCGACACGTCGTTGCCGCAGGTGTAGCCGAGGACGTGGTTCAGGGCGTCTTCCTTGCTGACGTAGCGGCAGGTGTCCTTGATGACGACGACCATCTCGCCCTCGGCGTCGAAGCGCTGGATTTCCTTGGGGCGGATGATGGCGTCGCCAGGGCCGATGACGCTGGTGGGGGTCTTGTGGAAAATCATCGGGTATTCGGGGCCGGGCCGGTCTCCGATGTGGCTGGTGTAGTTCAGGCCCATGGCCAGGATCTTGCCAGGCACCACCGGGGCCAGCAGCTTGACATCGGAGAGCTTGTGGACGTGGTCGGTCACGGTGAAGTCGCCAAAGGGGCTGCCGTCAATGGCCGCCACGTTGTCGCCGTCGACGACGCCGTAGTGAATGGCCCCGTGGGCCTCATAGCGGGCGATTTTCATGGGTTGCTCCTTATGATTTATGTACTTGCGGTAGGCGTGTAGATTTTAACTTCTGACCTGTCCGTTGGCTACCAAAGGCTGTGAGACTCCAGGGCCGCAACCATAGTTTGCCCCGAAAATTTCTCTCCCACCCTATCCCTACCCCGCCTGGGAGAGGGAATTTAAGGGATCAGCTCTCAATCACGATTTTCCCGAAGAAGTCGCGGTTGGCCATGGCCTGATGGGCAGCGCCAACCTCTTCCAGCGGGAAGACGCGGCCCGCGATGCCGCGCAGCGAGCCGTGATGCACCACCTTCATAAAGTCGGCGAAGGTGCGGTTGCTGCGGCCTCCGCTGCCCATCAGGTGCAGGGGCTTGCTCTGGAGCAGCGACAGGTTCAGGGTTGAGGTGGCCCCGCTGGTTACGCCAGTTATGACCAGCCGCCCTCCGGCCTTCAATGACAGCAGGTTTTCCTCCCACACCGACGCGCCCACGCAGTCGAACACCAGGTCAACGCCCTGTCCGTCGGTCAGCTCCAGAACCCTCTGGCTGAAGTTGGGGGTCTCGTTGTAGTTGATGACTTCGTCCGCTCCCAACTCCAAAGCTCTATCCAGCTTCCACTGGCTGCCGGCAGTGGTGATTACGTGGGCGCCCATCATCTTGGCTATCTGGATTCCCATGCTGCCCACGCCGCTGCCTGCCGCCTGAACCAGCACGTCGTCCCACGGGCGAATCTGCGCCTGAGTGACAAGGCAGTGCCAAGCCGTATGGGCCGCGATAGGCAGGGCCGCCGCTTCGGCGAAGTCCATATCGTCGGGTATGACGTGGGCGTTGATGGCCGGGGCGGTGATGTACTCGGCGTGGCCGCCGTCCAGGTCCACGCCCAGCCGCTTCTGGTGGGGGCATTGGTCGTCGCGGCCCATCTGGCAGTTGTGGCAGTCGCCGCAGGTGACGCGGTTGTTGAGGATTACCCGGTCACCGATTTCCAGGTCGGTATTGGCCGCCGGGCTGATGGCCGCCACTTCCCCGGCAATGTCGCAGCCGAGGATACGGGGCAGCGGGCCTCGATAGGTGCGGCCTTCTCTCAAATTCAGGTCCAGGTGATTGAGAGCGCTGGCGCGAACCCGCAGCATAATCTCACCGGGGCCGACCTCCGGTTCGGGCCGGTCGCCGCAGATGAGCTTGTCGGTGCCGCCATGCTCGTTAATGAAAACTGCCTTCATTTGCCTTCCCCCTGCTACTAACAGGCAATGTATTCCGCAGGAATAGTAAAATTGGGCCTGCGCCCGCCAAATGATACCTGCGCCGCCGGGCGGCGTCAAAATAAAGGGTTGAGAATGACCTTATTGCCGGATGACCGAATCCTGCAACTGCTGTCGGAGCTGAAGGCCGCTTACCACGACTTTAAGTGGGAGTCCATCCTCTGGGCCGAAACCGGCAGCCTCCGCAGTCCATACCGGACGTTGGTGCTGTTCGGACTCAGCGCCCGCACCAGAGACGCGCTGCTGGTGGATATGTGCCGCCGGTTCTTCCGGCGGTTCCCGGACGCCCCAACTCTGGCGGCCCTTCGACAGGCTCAGGATGAGCGGGATGTTGTGGCTGATGCGGTCCGCGGCATCGTGCGCCCCGGCCAGTTGCCCATCGTCGTCTCAATGGCTGAGGCGGTGGCGCAGGGCGTTCCCCGGCAAAGAGATGCTCTGCTGCGAATCAACGGCGTGGGCGACAAGATTGCCGAGTGCGTGCTGGCCTATGGCTGGGGCGAGGATGCGCTGCCGCTGGATGCCAACTGTGTCCGGGTACTGGAGCGGATATTCAGCCTCGGAAAAGCCCAACGAATGCCCGCCCCGTTGCGCGAGGACCTAAAATGCGTCTATCGTAAGCATCATCAGCAGTTTGCGGACTTGTCCATAGCAATGGTGGACATCCACGAGATACTGCGACTGCACGGTCAGGTCTGCTGCGCCAGAACGCCGGAGTGCGCCCGCTGTCCGGTGTCAGGCTGCCAGTCCCGCCGGGAACCATGGGACGAATTGAGCGTTGTCGAGGTGTCGCCCGCGATGTGGGACGACTGGAGGGAGTTAATCTATGAGCCTGCCGCAATTTGACATAAGCGGCCAGAAAGCGCTGGTGGTGGGCGCTGGCCGGGGAATAGGCAAGGGCATCGCTCTGGCCTTTGCCGAGGCCGGTGCCGACGTTGCCATCACCAGCCTTTCTCCGGCCACCGTGGGCCGGGTTGCCGAGGAAATTTGCGCTCTTGGCCGTACAGCCCTGCCGCTGACCGGCGACGCCACCAAGGCCGCCGACATGGAGCGCATCGCCGCCGACACGCTGCGGGAGTTCGGGCGGGTGGACACGCTGGTAAACTGTGTCGGCGACGCAATCCGCAAGCCCGTTGCCAATCTGCCCGACGGCACGCAGGGAATGAGTGAAGAGGAATGGCATTTCGTGGTTGACGTAAACCTCACCGAGGCGTTTCAGGGATGCCGTGCCCTTGGGCCGCATCTGCTGGAGCGGGGCAGCGGCTGCGTTATCAACATATCCGGGTTCGCGTCGTTCCGGGGAAGGGCCGGTTCCGCCGCCTACGACGCCGCCAAGGCCGGGGTGATGCGGTTCACGGAGAGCCTGGCCCAGGAATGGGCGCCCTACGGGGTGAGAGTTAATACCGTGGCCCCGGGCTATTTCCCCGACCCTGAGCAGCTTTCGGTGGAAGCATATCAAGCGCGGCAGGAACATGCGCAGGACCAGGTGCCGCTGGGCAGGTTGGGCGAATTGAAGGAACCCGGCTATCTCTGCGTCTTTCTTGCCTCCCCTGCGGCGGCATATATTACAGGCCAGACTTGGGCCGTGGACGGCGGAGTCAACATAATGTCTCCATAAGAGTTATCCCATCCCCCACTCGTCATTCCCGCGAAAGCGGGAATCCAGAGGGCCTAGCAGATGATAAGTCTGTTGCAACCGGAAGGTATGGATTCCCGCTTTCGCGGGAATGACGGATAAAAAGGAGGCAACGCGCCATGATGAATTACCAGCTTCTGGTTCCGGGTCTGTTGGACCGGGCCAACACCTATTTCCCCAAGAAGGAAATCATCACCCGCGAAGGTGACGGGGTTCACCGCTATACCTATCGAGACCTCAAGGGGCGCGTGAACCGTCTGTGCAACGCGCTGGCCGGGCTAGGCGTGGGTAAGGGCGACCGGGTAGGCACATTTGGCTGGAACACCTACCGGCATCTGGAAGCGTATTTCGCTCCCCCCACCATGGGCGCGGTCACCCATACCACCAACATACGCCTTTCGCCCGATGACCTGACCTACATCGTCAATCACGCCGGCGACAAGGTGATGCTGGTTGACCCCGACCTCGTTCCCATCCTCGAGCCACTGGCGCCGCGACTGGAGAACGTGGAGCATTTCGTGATAATGACCGGCGATTCCGGGTTCGAGACATTCCTGCCGTCGGCCCATATTTACGAGGAGCTGATGGACGCGGCATCGGACAGGTACGAGTCGCCACCGCTGGACGAAAACGACCCGGCCGGCCTCTGCTACACCTCGGCCACTACCGGGCGGCCCAAGGGCGTCACCTACACCCATCGGGCCCAGATTCTACACGCAATGATGGAATGCAGCGCCGACGCCGCCGGAGTGCGGGAGCGCGACGTGGTGATGGCCGTGGTGCCGATGTTCCACGCCAACAGTTGGGGGGTTCCGTACTCGGCCACGATGACCGGCGCGACCCAAGTGCTGACCGGTGTGCGCCCCGACCCGGCCGCCGTCTGCCGCCTCATCAGCGAGCACCACGTCACCATCAGCCTGGGCGTTCCCACCATCTGGGTCGGGATGCTGGATTTTCTTTCCCGCACCGAAGAGGAATTCGACCTTTCCAGCCTGCGGGCCGTGGTCAGCGGCGGTTCGGCAGTGCCTGTCAGCATGATCCGGACTTTCAAGGAGCGGCTGGGCGTTGACTTGGTGCAGGCTTACGGAATGACCGAAGCATCTCCCTTAGTTTCCTACAATCGTCTGCCCAGTGAACTGGACGGAGTGGAGGGCGAGGCGCGGCTGGTCGAGCAGGGCAAGCAGGGCGTCCCGGTGTATGGTGTAGATATGCGGCTGGTGGATGAGAACGGCGTAGACCTGGACTGGGACGGGGAGCAGCGCGGCGAGCTGCTGTTCCGAGGGCCGTGGATTGCCGCCGAATACTACAACGACCCGCGCAGCGAAGAGACTTTTATAGAGGGCTGGTATCACAGCGGGGACATCGCATCGGTGGACCGCCTGGGCAATATCCAGATTGGCGACCGGGTCAAGGATATGGTGAAGAGCGGCGGAGAATGGATTTCCTCGGTGGACTTGGAAACCGCCATCATCGCCCATCCCGGAGTGCTGGAGGCGGCGGTCATCGCCATCCCGCATTCGACGTGGCAGGAGCGCCCGCTGGCCTGCGTGGTGCCTAACGCGGAGTACCGGGACACGCTGGAAAAGAGCGAGGTGCTGGAGTTCATCCGTCCCCGTTTCGCGTCCTGGTGGATTCCCGACGACGTGGTGTTCATTGACGAAATTCCCAAGACCAGCGTGGGTAAGTTCGACAAGAAAGTGCTGAGGGACCGCTACCAGGACTACCAGCCCACAGGGTAGGTCTCCGCTGTCACCCGCAAAAATTCCCTCTCCCTTGAGGGAGAGGGTCAGGGTGAGGGTGAATCCTCACAAGAAACGACTCGTCTGAATCAGGAAGGACTCAAGCGCTGGGCCGGGGTTGCTCCCGCTCGGCGCTCTCGTCTTCCCGGGTTGTGCTCAGGAGGCGAGTAATCTCGTTGTTGGTCTCCTGGCGACGGCGGAAGATGAAGTAGATGTAGCCGAAGAAGACTACAGCGGTCACAGCGAAGGCGGATATAAGGTAGGGGAGGTTGGATGGCGGCAGGCCGGTCTGTAACAACGGAAGCATTTTGCAGTTCAACTCGCAGTGGGAACTTGCCCTAAAGGTCTGTGTAGCGGCCCTCGCGCCGCAGCTCGAACCGGATACGCCCCAAGTCTTCCTCGGCGTCGCGCGACGCCATTCGCTCCAGCACCAGCCAGAGGGTGAAGAACAGGAAGGCCAGCATCGAGACCATCAGCACCATGTACATCGTGGAGTCCAGCGCGCCGGCGTCGGCCAACGGCCCCACCACCTGCTCCGGATGGATGGAGCGCCACCACTGCACCGAGTAGTAGACGATAGGCACGTCGACGAATCCAATGATGCCGACCACCGCCGCGTAGGTTGCCGCTTTTGGCCGGTTGGGGGCGTAGGCCCGCACCATCAGGTAGCCCACGTAAATCAGCCACAGCACCAGGGTTGTCGTAAGGCGCGGCTCCCACGTCCACCAGACGTTCCAGACGGGCTTGGCCCAGATGACGCCGGTTATCAGCGCCAGCGAAACGAACACCACGCCCACTTCCCCGGCGGAGAGGGCAAGACTGTCCCATCGGCTGCTGCGTTTGATCAGATACATCAAGCTGCCCACGAAGACGAGGAAGAAGGCCAGAAAGGACATCAGGGCGATAGGTACGTGCAGATAGAATACCCGCTGCACGTTGCCCAGGTTGGCGTCGGTGGGAGCGACCAAGAACATCATGTACAGGCTGACCGCCATCAATACCGCGGCGATAACGCCGATGACCAGACGGGGGGTGAGACGCAAGCCCCTTTTCGCTCCGGCGTATGCGCCGGAGCGCCGCGCGATTCTGTCCGTATTAGCCAAACCGCGTTAATCCTCAACAATGAATGAAAAAACCCACGGACATATTACCAGAAAAAGGGCGTCGAAAACTCCAATCAGCAGCAGCCAGCGGCCCAACCCCCCAATGCCCTCGCCGTCCAATGCGCCTTGCGACACCGCCACAGCGGCGATTATGACCGGCGTCATGATGGGGAAAAACAGCACCGGAAGCATTATTTCTCGGGAGCGGGTCTGCGCCGCCAATGCGGAGAACAGCGTGCCAATCAGGGCGAACCCCAACGTCGCCAGCAGGATGACCGCTCCGAGGGTCCACGACAGGCCGGAGAACCGCAACATCACGGCGTAGGCCGGCAGCAGCGCGGCCTCCACCAGCAGCATGAAGATGAAGCTGGTAGCCGCCTTGGCCAGAAAGATGGCGTCGCGGCTTACCGGCGACACCAGCAGCCCCTCCAGCGCTCCGGCCTCCTGCTCGCGGACGAAGGCCCGGTTCATAGCCAGGGTTGCGGCGAAGGCGAAAGACACCCACAGGATGCCGGGAGCCAGTGTCGCCGCCTGTCCCGGCGAGGGCCGCAGGGCGAAGTTGAACACCACCGCCAGCAGCAGCCCGAATACGATGACCGACACCACCAGCTCCCGTGACCGCACCTCCAGCACGATGTCCTTCCAGACCATCGTGGCTATCGGCCACAGCAGCCCTTTCACCGCAACTCCTCAGATAACAGGGATTGAGACATGGCCTGCTGTATTCCGCTGGGGGTACTGGAAGGGAAGGTCACCCGGCCCCCGGTCAGCACGCCGGCACGGGTTCCCCAGACCAATCCCAAGTCTACATCGTGAGTGGTGAGGATTACCGAGCGTCCTTCCGCGGTCCACTCGGCCAGGAGTTCGCCCAGCATCCGGCGCGAGTCGCCGTCGAGGCCCGCCTCCGGCTCGTCCAGCAGCAGTACGTCGGGTTGGTGCAGGATGGCGCGGGCGATGGCGGCGCGTTTCTGCATCCCGTTGGAGAGGGCGCGTACCCGGTGGTCGGCGCGACTGCTCAGTCCGACCCGCTCCAACGCCACCTTTACCGTTATTTCCCGGTCGCTTACGTCGTAGAGCCGGGCGTAGTAGGTCAGGTTCTCTTGGGGAGTGAGGTCTTCGTACAGGAAGCTGCGATGGCCCACTACGCCAATACGGCGTCTCGCCTCGCTAGTCTGGCGGAGCAGGTGGTGCCCCGCGACGCGCACCGTACCGGAGTCGGGCCGGACGCTGGTGGACAGGATTCGCAGCAGCGTCGTCTTGCCTGCGCCGTTGGCCCCGAAGAGGGCCAGCGACTCCCCCCACGGCACTGTCAAGTCCAGGTTCCACAGCACCGGCCAGTCCCGGTAGCTCTTTTCCAGCCCCTCGACTGCGATGGCGTAACCGGCCCTTTCGTGAATCAAGGCGCCGCACCTGCGTTGGCAGTCTGGGCGCGATTTGTTATTATTATCACAATCAACTTAGCACGCGGAGACTGGATTGGCAGCGCCGGGCGCAGAAGCGCAGAATGCCGAAATTCCTGAGAGCCGCTCGCACCGCACCCGCTTCATCATTATAGCGGCGGTGGTGGCGCTGGCCCTGTTTGCCATGATATGGGCCGCCTTTGGCGAGAACACCCGCTATTTCTTGACGGTCAGCGAGTTCAATGACAAACAGGCAGTGCAAGAGATTCAGGACGGCCAGATGGTGCGGGTTTCGGGCAAGCTGGTGGAAGGCACCTTCGACCGCCCGGAGAAATCCACTGTATCCCGATTTCAGATAACCGACAAAGAGGGCGCCAGCTCCGGCTCCGCCATGTTGCCCGCCACCTATGACGGCGTGCTGCCTGACCTGTTCTTCAACCCCCACTCGGAAATCATATTGGAAGGCAGCTACAACTCCGACGGGCTTTTTCACGCCAGCGAAATCCTGGTCAAGTGTCCTTCCAAATACCGCGACCTCGAAGACCAGTTGGAAGAACAGCCTGAATACGGAACGTCAACCTAATCGCAGCATTCCCCAGCGCGAAGCCCCTGCTCAAACAAAGGGAATCCCCGCGATCCAGCGGGGATTCCCTTTCCGTATCCTTCCGATTTCCGGCCTAGAACTCGAAGGCGGCCATCAGTTCCTCGGCGGAGCGGGCGCGGGCGGTGTCCCACATATGCTCCACGCGCTGCTCAAGGGCCGGGCGGTCTTCGTCCTGATAGACCACGCCCACGGGCAGGCCGCCGCGTTGCAGCAGGTCGTAGGCCGCGCCCTTGCTGCTGGGGTCGTGCTCGTCCGGCACATCCCAGAGGGTCGGCTCGATGCCTTTGCGGGGGTTGCCCTTCAGTTCCTCGAAGGTGTCGTTGTAGGTTGTGCAGGGCGACTGCACGTGGATGATAGAGAACCCCTGGTGCTCCATGCCCTGCTTGATGAGCCGGGACAATGGCCGCGGCTGGCCCGAGAAGCCGGAGGCGACGTAGGACACGCCGAGGGTCAGGTAAAGCTCCAGCGGGTTTATCTGGCTCTCTATCTTGCCGTAGGGCGTGGAGCTGGTGATGACGCCCAGCTTCGTCGTGGGGGAACTCTGGCCCTTGGTCAAGCCGTAGACGCCGTTGTCCATCACTACGGCGGTGATGTTGACGTTGCGGGCAGCCTGCGGGCCGATATGCTCACCGCCGATGCTGAGGAAGTCGCCGTCTCCGGCCACTACCACGACGTTGAGCTCCGGGCGGGCCATCTTGACGCCGAGGGCTATGGGCAGCGAGCGCCCATGTATGCCGTGCATCCCATAGGGTTGGTCGCCTTCCAGCAGGTGAACCAAGTTGCCGGAACAGCCGATGCCGGCCACCACCACGTTATTCTCCATGGGCAGGCCGGTCTCTTCGAGCCGGTCGATCATGGCGAATTCCAGCGCCCGGCGCACACCGAAGTCGCCGCAGCCGGGGCACCACTTGAAATCGTATTCCGGGTTCTTCTTGCTCATACTGCAACAGCCTCCGTGGACCGGGAGTTGGTCATTTCGGAAATCCGCTCCACCAGGGTGCGCGCCTTGAAGGGCAGCCCGGTGTATTGGGTGATGGACTCGGCCTTGACGCCCAAGCCCCGGAGAATGTTGGAGAACTGCCCCTGATAGTTAAGCTCCGGGACGATTACCAAGTCTTTCTGCTTCAGCTCTTCCAAGAGTTTGGGCGGCAGCGGGTTCAGGAACATGGTGTAGTACCAGCTTACCGGTACACCATCCCGCTTGAGGATGTCATATGCCTCCCGCGCCGGGCCCTTGCTGCCGCCCCAAGGCAGGATGGCGACGGAATGCTCCGCGCCTTCACGCTCGTAGTCGTCCTCTTCCAGCAGCTTTATCTTGCTGAAGCGGCGCTGCGTCATCTGGATGTGGCGTTCCGGCAGGTGGGTGGTGTCGCCGATGTCGTCGTGCTCGCTGCCATTCGCCACGTAAGCGCCGGGGCCGCCGGGCAGGGGCATGGGCGACAACTCGAATCCCGCGTAGCGCTGATACCCGTTGTTGCCTTCGTACACCCACCGCTTGGCCGGTTCTACCTTGCTCAGGTTGGGCTTGGGGATGTTCTGCGCCCGCTCGGCCAAGGCCATCTCGGACATCAGGATTACCGGCCCTTGATACTTCTCAGCCCATTCGATGGCCTTTACCGCGCCGTAGAAGCATTCTTCCACCGTCCCTACTGCGATGACCGGCAGGCGCACGTCGCCATGGGCCGGGAACATACAGCTCATCAGGTCGGATTGCTCGGTCTTGGTGGGCAGGCCGGTGGCCGGGCCGCCGCGCTGCACGTTGACGACAACGAGGGGAATCTCGGCAATCCAGCTCAGGCCAAGGCCTTCGCTCATCAGCGAGACACCCGGCCCGGCGGTGGCGGTCATTGACCTCTTTCCGGCGTAGCCAGCGCCGAGGATGGCGGTGATGGATTCAATCTCAGAACTGACCTGGTAGGCGAAGCGGTCTTTGCCCACCAGGTTGCGTTCCATGAAGAGCAGGATGGGCGTGGCCGGGGATATGGGGTAGCCGACGTAGAACTCCAACCCACCGGCGATGGCGCCCAGCGACAGGGCCTCATTGCCCTTGATCATCAACTGCTGGTACTCCGGCATCTTCGCCGGGGCCAGGTCGCCCAGGTTGAAGCCGCTGAGGGCGATGTGTTCCCGTCCCAGGCGGAGGGCCTGGATGTTGGAGCGGATAATCTCATCGTCGCCTGCGCGCCCCCGGTTGAAGCGCTTTTCCACGAACTCTTCCAGATATTCGTGGGGCATATTCACCAAGTGGGCCAGCGCGCCCATGATTACCATGTTGGCCGCCCGGTTGTTTCCGGTGGAGCGGGCCAGCTCCTCGACCGGCAAACCGAAAGCCCGCGGGTCGCCCTCCAACTGGAACTCGGTGGAGTTAAAGATAACCACGCCGTCTTCCCGAACTTCGGGGGCATGATTGTCATAGGCTTCCTGGTTGAAGGCCACCAGGACGTCAACATCGTCTCCGGGGGCGAGAACCGGGTCAACCGAGATTCGGGCCTGCGTCCAGGTGGGGCCGCCCAGGATCTGCGAAGGGAAGGTGGCAAAGGTCAGAGCGTGATAACCCACTTGGGTTGACGACTGGGCCAAGCCTTCAGCGGAGGTCACGACACCCTGCCCGCCTTCACCGGCGAACCGAACGACGAAATCACGCATTTGCATAAGGGGAGTCCTCCCAGCTCACTGTGAGGAGCGAAAATTATTGGCAGACGACCGCAAGGAAGGAGGATTCAACGGAAAAAGGAAAAAGGCTGCCAGAGAGGAAGGACAAGTATCCCGATTCGTATCGGGATGTAGAGCGGTGGCGGTCATGACAGCTTACGGATTGCTTCCTCAGGGAGGCCGGCCGGCGCCGCTGAACTTGGGGCCCCTGCGGGGCCGGAAACGCAGCTCAGCGTTTCCTGGCAGCACAGCCCGACACCCCAACCGGATTCTTTGCGGAGGTCTAAGTCAATGGACTATACACCGCCCGATTTGCCTTGTCAACGAATACGCGACGGTTGGCAGCGTTCCGAATTAGGTGGCGCTACCAACAGGCCCCCGTCTTCACGGGGGCAGGCTCCATCTGGGGTTTGGATTCCCGCCTTCGCGGTAATGACGGATGGTAAGCTGGCAAACCACCTAAATTGGAACGCTATCGCGACGGTTTCCGGCGGGGACAGTGCCCGTTGATCTGGGCGCGTTGTTGGCCGTTTTTGCCATATGCTAGAATCGCAGCTATGAAGGATCTGAAATACTGGGTGGCGTTGAGCCTCATCCCTCAACTGGGCGCGGCCCGTTTCCGACGTTTGGAGTCCTACTTCGGCGACTTGGAACATACCTGGCGGGCCGGGACGTCTCAGTTGCGGGATGCTGGCCTGGACTCGCGTACTGCCCAGGAGATTGTCTCTGGCCGCCAGAAGGTTGACCCGGACGATGCCATGGCATCGTTGACCTCGGCAGGCGTCACCGCCACCAATTGGAACGGCGACGACTACCCGCCCCGGCTGAAGCAGATTTCCGACCCGCCTCCGGTGCTGTATTACATTGGAGAGATAAAACCCGAAGACGAGTGTTCCGTCGCCATAGTCGGCACGCGAAACCCGACTTCCTACGGGCGGGAGGCGGCTACCATACTCAGCCGAGACCTAGCCTCGGCAGGAATCACGGTGGTCAGCGGTCTGGCTCTGGGCATAGACGGCGTGGCCCACCGGGCTGCGCTGGAATGCGGAGGGCGCACCATCGCCGTGGTTGCCGGGGGGTTGGACTCGGTCTACCCCAAGGAACACGCCGACCTTTTCCGGCGCATTCAGAGCTGTGGAGCGGTAATCAGCGAGCATCCGCTGGGTATGAGGCCCGACCCGCGCAGTTTTCCCCGCCGCAACCGACTCATCAGCGGCATGACTTTGGGAACGGTGGTAGTCGAGGCCGCCGAGGGCAGCGGCACTCGCTGGACAGTTTATCAAGCCTTGGAACAGAACCGTGAAGTGTTCTGCGTTCCCGGCAGCATTTTCTCACCGGCCAGCCGCTTCACCAACCGTATGATAAAAGAAGGGGCGAAACTGGTTGCCGATTACACCGACATTCTGGAAGAATTGAACCTGCCGAACATATCCTTCGCCGGGTATGACTACGGCAAGCAACTTGTCATTCAGTCCGAAACCATAGAAGAGCAGGAGAAAGAAGAAACGGAGGAGTTGGACGCCGCAGAAATGGCCCTGCTGGCCTGTTTGTCCGCAGAGCCGTTGCACGTGGACGATCTGTGCCGTCAGTCTGGTCTGCCCATAGCCTCCGTTACAAGTATGTTGACATTGCTGGAACTCAAAGGGAAAGTCGAACAAGTAGGCGCTATGCACTATGTCAAAGCCTCCACCGCGGAGGTGACGCATGGCAGCTAGGACCAAATCCGCCGCCGGGGCGAAGGAAAACAAGACCGCCGCCAACAAGAAAGCCGGAGCGGCCGCCAAGAAAGGTAAGGCGACTACCCGTGCCACGGCGAAGAACGGCAAGTCCCCGGCTCGCGGTTCCTCTCGAACGTCGTCCGCCCCCCGCGCCAAGGGCAAGGACCTGGTGATTGTAGAATCGCCGGCCAAGGCGCGCACCGTAGGTCAGATTCTTGGCAACAAGTACGTCGTTACCGCCTCGCAAGGGCACCTGCGGGATCTGCCCAAGAGCAAGATAGGCGTCAACGTCGAGCAGGATTTCGAGCCGTCTTACGTGGTGATGCAGGACAAGCGTTCCCTGCTGAAGGAACTCAGGACAGCCGGAGACTCTGCCAACGACATCTACCTCGCCACCGACCCCGACCGCGAGGGGGAAGCTATCTCCTGGCACTTGCAGGCGGCGGCCAAGTGGGATGAAAGGGCTTCCATGCCCAAGCGGGTGGTGTTCCACGAAATCACCCGCGAGGCGGTGGAAGAAGCCTTTCAGAACCCCCGCGAAATAGATATGCAACTGGTCAACGCCCAGCAGGCCCGGCGCATCCTCGACCGGCTGGTGGGTTACGAAATCAGCCCGCTGCTCTGGCGGCGGGTGCAGCGCGGCCTGTCTGCGGGCCGTGTCCAGTCGGTCGCCCTGCGCATGGTGGTTGACCGGGAGCGGGAAATCAACGCCTTCGTTCCGGTGGAGTCCTGGACGCTGGACGCTACGCTGAACAAGCAGGGCGAGACCACCGAATTTGCCGCCCAACTGCATTCACTGAAAGGCCAGCGCAAGCGGATTGAGATTCCCAACGAAGAGCGGGCGCGAGCGCTGGAATCTGAGCTAAACGGAGCGGCCTACAAGGTTGCCGACGTCCGCAAGCGGGATGTGCGTCAGCGTCCGGCCCCGCCCTTCACCACCAGCACCCTGCAACAGGACGCCGGGCGCAAGCTGCGCTTCACCGCCCAGCGCACCATGGCCGTCGCCCAGCAGCTATACGAGGGGCTGGACATCGGCGGCGAGGGATCAGTCGGGCTGATCACCTATATGCGGACGGACTCCATCCAGGTCGCCGCCTCGGCTATAAGCGAAGTGCGCGATTATGTCGCCGGGCGCTACGGCAAGGACTATATGCCCGACAAGCCCCGGATGCACTCCCGCCGCTCCAAGGCGGCCCAGGAGGCCCACGAAGCCATCCGGCCCACGTCGATACAACGTCACCCGGACTCGCTGCGGACCTTCCTGTCCCGCGAGCAGTTGAACCTCTACACTCTAATCTGGGAACGGATGCTGGCCAGCCAGATGGCTGACGCCATCTCCGAGGCCACCACGGTAGACATTGACACTGCCTGCAAGCAGTCGGACAACGTCTACAACTTCCGCGCCACCGGCTCGGTGCTGCGCTTCGCCGGGTTCCGCACCGTGTATCTTGAGGGACGCGACGAAACCGCCGACGATGGCGAGAACGGTCCCACTCTGCCCCCGTTGGCCGCGGGCGACGCGCTGAATTGCTCCAAACTGGAAGCCAATCAGCATTTCACCGAACCGCCCCCGCGCTACACTGAAGCCACGCTCATCCGGGCGATGGAGGAACGCGGCATCGGACGCCCCAGCACCTACGCCCCCACCATCGGCACCCTGGTAGACCGCAAGTACGTGGAGCGCGAGCGCAACCGGCTGACGCCGACGCAACTGGGCATGACGGTGACCGACCTGTTGACGGAGCATTTCACCGACGTTATGGACCTGGACTTCACCGCCAAGATGGAGGAAGAGCTGGACGGCGTGGCCCAGGGGGAACGCGAGTGGGTGCCGATGCTGCGCGACTTCTATGACCCCTTCCACGAGGCGGTGGACAAGGCCAACGAGACTTTCTCCCGCGCCGAGGAAACGGACGAGGTCTGCGAGAAGTGCGGCCAGCCCATGGCCATCAAGACCGGGCGCTTCGGACGGTTCCTGGCCTGCACCGGCTATCCCAAGTGCCGCAACACCAAGGACATGGGCGATAACCCCGGAACGCCCTTCGAGGAAGCCACCGACGAGGTCTGCGAGAAGTGCGAGCGGCCCATGGTCATTCGCACTGGCCGCTACGGACGCTTCCTGGCCTGCACCGGCTACAACGCTGAGGAAAACCCCTGCCAGAACCGTCGCAACCTGCTCAACAAGATCGGCGTTCCCTGCCCGGACTGTGGCGGTGACCTGGTGGAGCGGCGGGCGCGAGGCCGCGGCGGCCGGCCCTTCTGGGGCTGCTCCCGCTACCCGTCCTGCGAGTTCATCATCAACCGCAAACCCGTTCCCAAACCCTGCCCCCAGTGCGGCAAGATGATGGTCCAGAAAAACCGCAACGACATCGCCTGCACGTCCTGCGATTGGCAGGAAGCGGTGGTACAGGCCGGTCAGGCCGAGGAGTTGGCGGCAGTTGGCGACTAGCCCGACAGTTAAAGAAGTTCCCTCTCCCTCCGGGGAAGGGTTAGGGTGGGGGAGTCCCTTTGCGGGCGAGACTGGCGTCCCGGCAAATGTGGCCGAGTTTGACGCCTGCCGGGAGCGTTTCCCCAACTACCTGCGGGGGCAGCGGGGCCTTTCGGAAAACACCGAGCGGGTCTATATGAGCGACCTGCTGGCCTTCCGGGAGTACCTCCAGCAGAACGACCTCTCGCTGACCGACATGGACCGCAACACGCTTCGGGGCTATCTGGCCTGGCTGGCCACCCCGGAACGCGACGGCGGCAAGGGTTATGAGCGGGTCAGCGTGGCCCGCAAGCTGACAGTCCTGCGCTCCTTCTACCTCTTCCTGGTTCAGGAAGGGATGTTCCAGTCTACCCCGGTTCCGTCGGGGCGAAGTTTCAGGCTGAAAGTGACCAAGCCGCTGCCGACATTCCTGGGTCACAGCGAAGCGAGCCGCCTTCTGGAAGCGCCCGATGAGTCCACTCCCATGGGGATGCGCGATAAGGCAATACTGGAAATGCTGTACGGGTGCGGCGTCCGCTTGGCGGAAATTCAAAGCATGGATGTTGGCGACATAAATTTCGGCCAGCGTTCGGTGTTGGTGCGCGGCAAGGGAGACAAGGAACGGGAGGTGCTGTTTGGCCGCCCGGCGGAAGAATCGCTGTTGCGCTATGTGAACGAAGGCCGTTCCGAGCTGTCCGAAGAAGCCGCGCCTGGCAAGAAGTCCAACGCCTTGTTTTTGAACCGCTATGGACAGCGGCTTTCCCGCCGTAGCATTGAAGCGCTGGTAAAACGCCATTCCGCAGCGGCCGGAACCCGCGACGACGTTCACCCTCATACCCTGCGGCACACCTTCGCCACCCACATGCTGGAAGGGGGCGCGGACTTGCGGGTAATCCAGGAACTGTTAGGCCACTCAAGCCCCCAGACCACCCAGATATACACTCATATTACGAAGGCCGAAGCCCTGGAAGCCTACCTGACCCACCACCCACGGGCGGATGAGCCAACTTCCCCGGCAGCGCCACCCCCGTCCACGGAAAATCCCCTCTCCCTTGAGGGAGAGGGCTAGGGTGAGGGTGAATCCTTTGCCTAGATTCCTCATTCTCAACGGCCCCAACATCAATATGCTGGGACTGCGCGATGCCGGTTTCTACGGCGTCAAGACACTGGAAGAGGTCAACGCCGAAATCCGCGCCGTCGCCGACCGCATCGGCGTCGAAGTGGAGTTCTACCAGTCCAACCACGAAGGCGCGCTGGTGGACTGCATTCAGGAAGCGCGGGACCGCATAGACGGGCTGATAGTCAACGGCGGCGCGCTCACCCATTACGGGCTGACGCTCAAGGACGCCCTGATAGACTGCCGCAAGCCCTTCATCGAAGTGCATCTCAGCAACCCCCTGGCCCGCGACGAATGGCGGCGACACTCCGTGCTGTCCGACATAGCGCGGGGCCAAATTGCGGGCTTCGGGTGGAGAAGTTATACTGCTGCATTAGAAATACTGGCCGCACTGGTGGAGGAAGAATCCCAATGATGCAATCAAGACTGGCGAATTTTGTCGCCAAGCTGCCTGAACGGGAAGTGGATGCCATACTGGTCTCCGGGGCTGAAAACCGCCGCTATCTGTCCGGCTTTTCCGGCTCGGCGGGCTACCTGTTCATTACCGGCGAACGGGCCCACCTGGCTACCGACTTCCGGTATACCGAGCAGGCCACCGCTCAGGCCCCGCACTTCAACGTCGAGCAGGTCCGCGTTGGCTGGGACTGGCTAATAGCCCAACTCAAGGAGTCCGGCGCGAAGAAGGTGGGGTTCGAAGGCCAGGCCATGACCGTCGCCACCTACAACAGCCTGATGAACGCCATCAGCGAAGACTCAGACCTTGTCGGCATCGAGTTGGTGCCTTTCTCAGACCTGACCGATGACCAGCGCAGTTTCAAGGATTCCGACGAGTTGGCGCTGCTCCAGAAGGCCATAGACGCCTCCGACCGGGCGATGGAGCAGGTATGCCCGGCCATCGCCGAGGGCATGACTGAGCGCGAGGTAGCTTGGCGTATGGAGATGGCGATGCGCGACGCCGGAGCCGACGGCATCAGCTTCGACACCATCGTGGCCGCCGGGCCCAACGGGGCCATGGCCCACCACATGCCCACCGACACAGTGATTCAACGGGGACAGCCTATCGTCATAGACATGGGCGCCAAGGTAGGCGGCTACTGCTCAGACATTACCCGCACGGTGGTCGTCGGCGAGCCGGACGAAATGTTCCACAAGATTTACAACATCGTCCTGGACGCCCAGCTAACCGCCATCAGGGACGTCAAGACCGGGATGAATGGGGAAGAAGCCGACAAGCTGGCCCGGGACGTAATCGCCGACGCCGGCTATGGCGACAACTTCGGCCACAGCCTGGGACATGGCGTGGGCCTGGCCGTCCACGAGATACCCAGGGTCAGCCCCCGCTCCACCGACCCGCTGGATGTTAACTCAGTATTCACCGTCGAACCTGGCATCTACCTCTCCGGCTGGGGCGGTGTCCGAATCGAGGACATCGTAATCCTCGGCGAGAAGGGCGCAACCCCGTTGAGCAAGGCATCGAAGTAGGGGCAACCCTTGTGGTTGCCCGCCAGTGGGCGCCCACAAGGGGCGCCCCTACCGGGTTGCCCGCCCGGAGCTAGACAATCACTAACAGGCGGTTGGCATGAGCATAAATTTCAGCGACCTCAATCGCGGCTTGGTCATCGAGTTGGATGGCGCTCCGTGGATGGTAATGGACTACGAGCGCCACAAGATGCAGCAGCGGGCCCCGGTCACCCGCATCAAGATGAAGAACCTGCTCAGTGGCGCGGTGGTGGAGCGCACCTTCCAGCGCTACGATACCGACTTCACAGTGGCCGACATTGACAACCGCCCCACGCAGTACCTGTACACCGACGGCCAGTATTACTACTTCCTCGACCAGGAAACCTTTGACCAATACGAATTGACCACCGAGATTCTGGGCGATTCCCTCGGCTACCTCAAGGAAAACGCCCAGGTGGAGGTGGTGTTCTACAAGGGCGCGGCCATCAGCATCAACTTGCCCACTCATGTTGAGTTGGAAGTCACTGAGACTCCTCCGTCCTTCCGTGGAGACACGGCCCAGGGCGGCAACAAACCGGCCACGTTGGAAACTGGCCTGCGCGTCAACGTGCCGATGTTCATCACCCCCGGCACGGTAGTACGAGTGGACACTCGCACCGGGGCCTACACCGAGCGCGTGAGCTGACGGCGTGCCAACCTATACGGTCAGCCAGGTAACAGCGGAAATAAAGGAGTTACTGGAAAGCAACCCCTTCCTGGCCGACCTGTGGATTGAAGGCGAAGTTTCCAACCTGAGTGTTGCGTCGTCCGGCCACGCATACTTCAACCTGAAAGACCAGCACGCCGTGCTCCAGGCGGTGATGTTCCGCAACCGCCGGGGTATAGAAATGCTGTCCAATGGCGGAGCGGTGGCCGCTCACGGGCGTGTTTCCTTCTACGAACCCCGTGGAACCCTCAACATTTCGGTGGACGTGGTTGCGCCCCAGGGCTTGGGAGAGTTGGCCCTGGAGCTGGAGCGGCTCAAGCAAAAGCTGGCTGCCGAAGGGTTGTTCGATCAAGCCCGAAAGCGTCCCTTGCCCGCTTTTCCAGAGGTTATTGGGGTTGTGACTTCGCCCACCGGAGCCGTGTGGCACGACATCCAGAACGTGCTGGCCCGCCGCTACCCCCTGGCGAAGCTGGTGCTTTCCCCGGCAATGGTGCAGGGCCCGCAGGCCAAGGAAAGCATAGCCGAGGCCCTGCGACAGTTGGACGACGAAGGCGGTTGCGACGTGATTATCGTCGCCCGGGGCGGCGGTTCGCTGGAGGACTTATGGGCCTTCAACGAGGAAGTTGTCGCCCGCGCCATCTACGCCTGCCGGACGCCGGTAGTCAGCGGTGTGGGCCACGAGACCGACGAGACCATCGCGGACTACGTGGCCGACGTGCGCGCGCCTACGCCTTCGGCCGCGGCGGAATTGGTAACGCCCGACATCCGCGACCTGAAGGCCACGGTCGTTCACCTGTCCGGTATGATGGGCCGCAGTCTGTCCGTCCGCCTCCAACAGCGGCGGGCTGGGATTGACCGCGCTCGCCGCCAACTGGAGATGGGCCTGCCGGACATTGGCACGCTGCGGCGTCGCATTGACGACCAGTCCCGCATTGCTGCAAGCGCAGTGGCGTCCCTGTCGAAGCAGCGGCGGCTGGAAGTGAACGGCTTGTACCAGCGGCTCCGGGGGTTGGATCCCCGCGCTACCCTGGCCCGCGGTTTTGCTGTCGTGGAGTTGACGGCTTCCGGCCAGGCGTTGACTAGCGCCGGGCAAGCCAAAGATGGTGACGCATTGGTCATCACCGTTGCCGACGGCGCAATTCCGGCGGTGGCGGGAGCCGCGTCGGAATCGCCGGAACCGCCGCAAGCCCCGGCAACGCCCGGCGTCGCCCATTCCAGGCGGGAACGCAAGGCGAAACCGCCCCCGGCGTCGG
Source organism: Dehalococcoidia bacterium (assembly GCA_965204865.1). Lineage (GTDB taxonomy): Bacteria > Chloroflexota > Dehalococcoidia > Lucifugimonadales > UBA3495 > VXOI01. The sequence continues at coordinate 1,102,395 of OZ242027.1, forward strand.
CCAAACTGTTTTAACCCCGGCCTTTGCGCCGCCATTTCCGCCCGGAGACTTGCCGCCATGACTGCTAATAACGGCCATCACCCGGCGCCAGACGCCCAACCTCTCAGCTTCGAGGACGCCTTCCGGCAGTTGGCGGAGATTGCGGAGGGGATGGAAAAGGGCGGGCTGACTTTGGCCGAGGCCACGGCTCGGTTCGAGCAGGGGATGAAGCTGGTGCAGCACTGCAACCACCTGCTGGACACGGCGGAGTTGGAGATTACCCAACTCCGCGAGAGCTACCAAGGACCGGGTGCTCCCGCCGGGTATGTAAATGACTCTGAGCCACCCTTCGATTACCCGGCGGAAGATGACGAATTGTACGAAGACGAAGACAGCCTGCCCTTCTAGCCTGTCGAAGTTCTTGATTCCAGATGACGCCTGGAATGGTTAAAATAGACCTGCACGTCCACACCCGCCACTCCCATGACTCGGCGGCGCCGGTGTCATCGGTGCTGCAACGCTGCCGCGACTCCGGGCTGGGCATGGTTGCCATCACCGACCACGACAACATACGGGGTGGCCTGGAAGCGCGGGAACTGGGAGGACTTCCGGTAATCGTCGGCGAAGAAATCAAGTCGGCGAAGGGCGACATAATCGGGCTGTTCCTGGAAGAAACGGTGCCGCCCAAATTGCCTCCCCTGGAAACCGTGAAACGGGTCAAGGCGCAAGGCGGCCTGGTGGGAATTCCTCATCCCTTCGACCGCGTCCGGCCCACGGCAATGGGACGGCGTACATTGCTGGAAATCCTGCCTTGGGTGGATTTTCTGGAAGGCTACAATGCCCATACCATATTGCCGATAGATAACCGGAAGGGAGTTGAGTTTGCCGCTGACCACTCGCTACCCGTAGTGTCTTGCAGCGACTCCCATTCGGCCCTGGAACTGGGCCGTACCTACACCGAGGTTCCGGCTGCGGAACTGGACGGCACGCCTGAGGGTCTGATGCGGGCAATTCGGGCGGGGATATGCGTGGGCCGTCGCCCTCCGCTGTGGCTATTGCCAACTCCGGCATTCGCAAAGGTAAGGAAGCTGCTGGGCTGAATATGCTGCGAATCGGTTGGTTCTCCACCGGCCGGGGCGAAGGCTCCCGGGGGCTGCTGCGTTTCGTATACCAGCGGCTTGCTGGTATTGATGCCCGCATTGAGTTCGTGTTCAGCAACCGCGCCCCCGGCGAGGCGGAGGGTTCCGATGAGTATTTCCACTTGGTCCGGCATTATGGACTGCCGCTGATAACCCACTCGTCCGCCGCGTTCCGCAGGCGGAAGGGCGGGAGATTTGCCGATCACCGCGCCGAGTACGACGCCGAGGTGATGGGACTGCTGGCTGGCTACTGCCCGGATGTCTGCGTTCTGGCAGGCTATATGCTCATCGCCAGCGGCGAGTTGTGCCGGACTTATCCGCTGCTCAACCTGCATCCGGCCCTGCCCGATGGCCCCATCGGTACTTGGCAGGAAGTGGTATGGCAGCTCATTGAACAGCGCGCAACGCGCACCGGCGCAATGATGCACCTGGCAACGGAAGTAGTAGACCGAGGGCCGGTCGTGTCCTACGTTACAGTACCGTTGAACACGCCGGAGCTTGAACCGCACTGGCGAGAGCTTGCCGGCCGGGACGTTGCGGAAATCAGGGCGCAGCAGGGCGAGGACCATGAGCTTTTTCGCCTGATTCGGGCCGCGCAGTACTCCCGTGAACCCTATCTGCTGCTGGAAACTCTGCGGGCGCTAAGCCGTGGCGAAATTGCGCTGAATGGCGGGTTAGTAGAAGTGGCGAAAGCCCGTGGTAGCGGCCACCATGATACTTTCGCTGGCCTGTGCCTGGACGATCAGATTGAGGAAGCGATGCGGAGAGATGGGACGCCCCCACCCTAACCCTCCCCCGGATGGAGAGGGGATTAGGCTGACTTTCTGAGAGGCTCGGTAGGCAATTCCACTTCATCGCCGCCTGCGCTGTATATGATAGGCGCCCCCGTTCCTTCTATGCTGTCGCCGTCAACCACGCAGCGGGTGGCGCCGCTCATTGACGGCAGGTCATACATCACGTCCAACAGCGTGTCCTCGATGACGTAGCGCAGGCAGCGCGCGCCGGTGGTGTGTTCCAGGGCCCGATCTGCCGCCGCTTCCAGCGCCTCCTGAGTGAACTCCAGCTCCACGCCGTCCATTCTGAACAGGTGCTGGTACTGCTTGACGATGGCGTTCTTGGGCTCGGTCAGCACTCGGACCAGGGCGTCGCGGTCCAGTGGCTCCAGCATTACCGTGATGGGCAAACGGCCCACCATTTCTGGGATAAAGCCAAACTCCAGCAGGTCGTCGGGGGTCACGTTGCCTGCCGGGCCTCCCGGAATCGCTGAGGCACTGCGGCTGCCAGCCAAAAAGCCCAGCCGGGCCGACCCGGCATTGGCCCGGCTTTCCACCATCTGGTCCAGGCCGTCGAAAGCGCCGCCGCAGATGAAGAGGATATTCCGGGTGTCTATTTGCAAAAATTCCTGGTGAGGATGTTTGCGCCCCCCTTGAGGCGGAACATTGGCGATACATCCCTCGATGATTTTCAGCAACTCCTGCTGTACGCCCTCGCCGGACACGTCGCGGGTGATGGAGCGGTTCACGCCCTCCTTGCGGGCAATCTTGTCCATCTCGTCTATGTAGATTATGCCGCGCTCGGCTCGTTGTATGTCCCAGTCGGCGGCTTGTATCAGGCGGAGCAGGATGTTTTCCACATCTTCGCCGACGTAACCGGACTCGGTGAGGGAAGTGGCGTCGCACACGGCGAAGGGGACATCAAGAGTGCGGGCGAGGGTTTCCGCGAGGAGGGTCTTGCCGCAGCCGGTGGGGCCGATGAGGAGTATATTGGCTTTCTGGATTTCGACGGCGGAGGAGTCGTTGGTGCGGATGCGCTTGAAGTGGTTGTATACCGCTACGCTGAGGATTTTCTTGGCTCTTTCCTGGGCCACCACGTAGGCGTCCAGGTTGGCGTAGATGTCGCGGGGGGCCATCATCCGCAGAGATGGCGGCTGTTCCCGCTCTTCGCCCGTTTCCTCCGCTACTACTTGGGCCAGAACGAGGATGCAGTCGTAGCACACCGCCGCGTGTCCCCGGCTGGAGAACATAATATCCGCCCTGGAATTGGGCTTCTCGCAAAAGGAGCATTGGGACAGGCGCGGATTGCCATGGCCGATAGTCAATTGTCATTCCCCCGCTCGCAACATCTTGGCAGTGTTGCTTTCTCCCTTCCCGGGTATGCCTAGCTACTTTCCTCTTTTCCTGCGTTCTCCTCATCCTTCTTTGCGCCGAGGATTTCGTCAATCAAGCCGTACTCGACGGCGTGTTCAGCGGTGAGGTAGTAGTCGCGGTCGGTGTCCACGGCGATCTTGTCGTAGGGCTGGCCGGTGTTCTCGGCCAGCATCGTCCGCAGCTTTTCCTGTAGCCGTATGATTTCCCGCGCCGCGATTTCGATGTCGGAAGCCTGGCCTTGGGCGCCGCCAAGAGGCTGGTGCATATGGATAGTGGAGTTGGGCAGGGCGTAGCGTTTGCCCTTGGTTCCGCCCGACAGCAGCAGCGTGGCCATGCTGGCAGCCATGCCCAGGCAGATGGTGGACACGTCGGGGTTGATCAGTTGCATGGTGTCGTAAATTGCCAATCCCGCGCTGACCACGCCTCCGGGGCTGGTGATGTACAGGTTGATGTCCCGGTCCGGGTCTTCCCGCTCCAGGAAGAGGAGCTGGGCGATGATGACGTTGGCGACCTGGTCGTTGATGGGAGTGTTGAGGAAGACAATCCGCTCCTTGAGCAGCAGGGAGTAGATGTCAAAGGCCCGCTCACCCCTGGGACTGGTCTCAATGACCATGGGAATAATGCTCTGGGGTACGAATAGTCCGTTGTCGCGGGGCGTGTCGAGCATCTGGTAGTCTCCTTTTTCGGTTCCCAGTTTCAACAGTACGCCAAGTCTGAGCTACGCGCTCTGGTCGTCCTGTTTCTTGGCGGTGAGAATTTCGTCGATCCAGCCGTATTCCAAGGCTTCCTCGGCGGTGAGGTAGAAGTCCCGGTTGGAGTCCTGGGCCACTTTCTCATAGGGCTGGCCGGTGTTTTCCGCCAGGATGGTGTTCAACTGCCGCTCCAGCCGGATTATCTCCCGCGCGGCAATCTCTATGTCCGACGCCTGGCCCTGTGCTCCGCCCATAGCCTGGTGGGTGTGAATGGTGGAGTTGGGCAGGGCGTAACGCTTTCCCTTGGCCCCGCCAGCTAGTAGGAACGATGCCATGCTGGCAGCCATGCCCAGGCAGATGGTGGACACGTCTGGGTTGATCAGCTTCATCGTGTCGTATATTGCGAACCCGGAACGGATAACCCCGCCGGGACTGGTGATATAGAGGTTGATGTCCCGGTCCGGGTCTTCCCGTTCCAAGAAGAGGAGTTGGGCGATGATGGTGTTGGCTACCCTATCGTTGATGGGCGTGTTCAGAAAGACAATCCGTTCCCGCAGCAGCAGGGAATAGATGTCGAAGGCGCGTTCTCCCCGGGGGCTGGTCTCAATGACTGTGGGTATGATGGCCTGGGGAACGAAAAGCCCGTTATTCGGCAGGAAATTATCCATCTGACTGCTCTCCGGTATCGGATGTGCCTGGGCTCTCCGCGTCGGCTTCGCCGTCCGCCTCCGGGCTGGACTCGGCTGCGGGGTCATCCGCTGGCGCGTTCTCCGGTTCCTCGCTGACGGAATCTTCGCCCTCTGCTGCGTCCGACAGGGGGTCTCCCTTGACGATTTCCACCAGCCGGGCCATTACCTTGCGGTTGAGCAGCGACGAGCGGATGGACTCCCTCGAGTCCTCGCTGTTCAGCATCCGGCGCAGGCCCTCTGACGTCTCTTCCGCCGCGTTTTCCATCAGGCGGCCGATTTCCTCGTCCACCTCGGCGGGTCCCACTTCCACCTCCTCCTGCTCCGCCAGCTTGCGGAGGACCAGGAGTGTGGCCAGCCGGTCTTCCGCCTGGGGGCGGAGCTGCTCTTCCCACTCCTCTTCGCTCTGGCCGATGAATCGGAGGTAGGTGTCCATGTCGAGCCGCTGGTTGCGAAGGGTGCGCTGGTGGTCTTCGCGGATAGATTCCATCTCGCGCTGGTAGATTAGTTCCGAGGCCTGAATGGTGGCTATCTTCTTGACTTCCTCCAAGCTGTTGCGCTCCAGTTCCCGCAGAGCGGTGGCCTCGGCGTCTTCGGTGAGCCTTTCACGTATGTGCTCGGAAAGGACTTCCATGCTCTCGAACCCTTCCCGAACTCCCTTGGCGAACTCGTCATCCAGTTCGGGGAGCCGCTTTTCCTTTACGGCTATGACTTCAACGCGGAAATGACACTCGCTGGCGGCGGAACCTTCGGGAATGGACTCTTCCGGTAGGGGAAGGGTGAATTCTTTTTCCTGCCCCTCGGTCATACCCTCGATATAGACCGAGAAGCCCGGCACCGGGAGGTTGTTGTCCATCTGGGGTATGTAGTCAACGCCATCGTCATTGATGACGTCCTCCCCCGCGATAGTCCCGTGCACGTTCATGGTGACCAGGTCTCCGAAGATCACGGGACGCTCGGCAGGTTCCCATGGAGCACTCTCGTATTGAAGGCTTTCCAGCACTTTGTTTACGTCTTCCTCGCCGATTTCAACATCGGCGGGCTGAAGACGAATGGAGCGAAAGTCTCCCAGGTCCACCGTGGGCTCCAGCGGCACCACGGCCTTGAAGGACACCGGCTCCAGGTCCAGAACCTCCAACTGAGGCTCCACGAAGGCCCGGATTTCGTGTTCCCGCAACACCTTGTCCAAGGACTCGGGAATCATAAATTCCAGCGCTTCCTGCACCAGCGTTTCCCGCCCCAGGTGACTCTCCACAATGGAGCGGGGAGCCTTTCCGGGCCGGAAGCCGGGGATGCGGACACGCCCGGCCAGCCGACGGTAGGAGCGGTTCAGGAACGGCTCCTCGTCCTCCGAGTCCATCAGGATACTGAGAGTCACCTCGGTCGGATTTTCCGATTCCCGCGTAACGTTCACCGGCTACCTTCTATATCTCAACTGCGCCCTGCCAAGTCGCTGGCGCGTGGATTGTCCATGTCATTCAATGGGGTATCCAAAGTATAGCACAGACGGGTTTAGCGCAAAAGCGGGCTGCTGAGGGGCGTCATGACTAGGAAGCCAGCGACACCGGGCCACACCGGGAAGCCCATATTGGTTGAAAACACAAAATTATCTAAAAATTTTCTTAAAATTCAGTTGACATTCGCAGGGACGATTGGTAATTTCATTATGTTTCATATCGGGAGCGTCGGCCTGGGCCTCCCGAACCGCGGACATCATGGCAGCGCCGCCATGGGAGGCGGAGGTCGGTGGGGCAGTGGTTCTGGCGACACACATAATCGAAAAAAGGGCAAAGGATGGCATGGTGGCGGACGATTGGCCGGGAGATATGCCGGATCCCGCCTTCGGCCTCGCCGAGCCTCACCCTCCAGAATACCACTTGCCGGTCATGGCCGGGGAGGTGGTCAGTGCCCTGGTTGCCGAGGAAAACACCGTTATTCTGGACGGCACCCTGGGCGAAGGCGGCCACTCCGGCGCCATCCTGCGAGCCAGCCCGCAGGCCCGGCTGGTCATCGGCCTTGACTTGGACCAGCGCTCCTTGGCAGTGGCGTCTCAACGGCTCTCGCCCTTCGGCCCGCGCTTCCTGCCTCTCCAGGGCAACTATGCTGACATGGTCACGCTGGCGGGGGAGCAGGGCGTCCGGCAGGCGGACGGCGTACTGTTGGACCTGGGCTTCTCTTCCCGGCAGGTGGACCGCCCCGGGTATGGCCTTTCCTTCCAGACCGACGAGCCATTGGATATGCGCTACGACGCCGGGCAGCCGGTGGACGCTTCCGCCATCGTCAACTCCTATTCCGAGCCGGAGTTGGCCGAGCTGTTCCGGCGTTACGGCGAAGAGCCTCGGGCCAGGGCCATCGCCCGGGCCATCATCCGGGAGCGGGTTGCACGGCCCCTTACCTCAACTGTGGCCTTGGCGTCTCTGGTGGAGCGGTTAACCGGAAGGCGGGGGGGCCGCCGGGTACATCCGGCAACCCGCGTCTTCCAGGCCCTTCGGATAGCGGTAAACGGCGAGCTGGACAACCTGCAAACCGGGCTGGAGGCCGCTACGGAGTTGCTGCGACCGGGAGGGCGCTTGGCGGTCATCAGCTACCATAGTCTTGAAGACCGTATTGTGAAGAACTTTCTGGCCCGCCAGTCCGCCGCCTGCGTCTGCCCTCCGGGCTTGCCGGCGTGCGTCTGCGGGCACAGCCCGACCATGGAAATCATAAATCGCCGGGTAATGCGGCCTTCTGTTGAAGAAGTCTCGTCCAACCCGCGCAGCCGGAGCGCCCGGCTGCGTCTGGCCCGGCGTATGCAGCCTCAGCAGGAAATTACACGACCTACGATCTAGGGGAGGGTGGTGACACGAATGAGAGACACGTTTTATACCGCAGTAGATATAGGCACGTCGAAAGTGACTGTCCTGCTTTCGCGGGTGGGAACCGAAGGCGACTTGAAAATCTTCGGCACCGGCGTCGTTCCATCCGAAGGCATACAAAGGGGCCGGGTTGAGAATATCGAAGAGGCGAGGGCCTCAGTCACGGTGGCTCTCACCGAGGCACAGCGTTACATCGGCAGAGAATCAGTGGCCAGCAGCGCCTACGTCAGTGTCAGCGGTTCCCATATATCCAGTGTCAACCGCTCCGAGATTCTGGACAATCAGGCAACCCCGGACGACATATCGGCCAAGATGCTCAGTGGTATGTTGCGGGGTTCCTTCCCGAAAATCGACCAGACCCAGCAGGTGTTGCACGTCATCCCCATGGGCTACACCGTGGACGGGCTAACCGGCGTGCGTAACCCGATGGGACTGGCCGGAAACCTGGTGGAAATGGAGGCCCATGTGGTGGTGGGCGAGTCTATCGTCCTTCAGAACACCATCAAGGCCGTGGAGGCCAAAGACGTTTCGGTGAAGAGTCTGGTGATGCAGGGAATGGCGTCTGCGGAATCCACCCTCACCGGGGACGAGCGGGAAATGGGGGCGGTGCTGCTGGACATCGGCGCAGGTACAACCGACCTGGTGATTTACCGCCAAGGCACGCCGTGGTACTCCGCGGTTCTGCCGGTGGGCGGCTACGCGCTGACCCGCGACCTGGCCGCTGCCCTTCGATCGCCCCTCCACGTGGCCGAGGAAGTCAAGATCAAGTGGGGCAGCGTAAACCCGGAAAACGTCCCCTCCGATGAAGAAGTCGAATTGCCGACCTTCCAGGGACAGCGCCGCCACTCCGTTCCTCGCCAGGCGCTGGCCGGGCCGCTGCATGATCGTATGTCCGAGATTCTGAAGATGGCCTTGACCCACGTGCGGCAGGCGGGAATGACCGACTGGCCCATCGGCGGCCTGGTGCTGACCGGAGGCGGCGCCCAGATGGCTGGCCTGCCGGAGCTGGCGGCCCGGATGGTGGGCGAGCCGGTGCGCGTCGGTTACCCCTACGGAATCTACGGTCTGCCCGACCAGCTTCGCAAGCCCACGTTCTCGGCGGCGGTGGGTCTGTTGCTCTGGGGCATCAAGCACCACGACAGCGCCGATAAGCTCGGCATACCAACGGCAACGGCCAAAGAGGCCAAGACAAGGCGCTGGCGACCACGGTTCCGGCCTTCGGGCAGGCGGAGGGTGGAGACGGGTTAGCCGATCAACACGGCTCTCAACAGGGCGTTCCGAAGAAGTGGAAGCCGTCAGCATGGGAGCCGACATCGGGACGATGGAGGACTCACTGGGATAATTCTCCGATTGGGGAGCGGGTTGCACACACTACCGGGTATCAGGCCGGAACAGTCAAATAATCACACGGTGCGGAGGAAGCGTAATGACATCGGCGGCATGGGAATCCCTAGAAGAACCGGAAAACACCTTTGAAATGGTCCAGGAAATCAACGCCGGAGCGCCCACCATCAAGGTGGTCGGCGTGGGTGGCGGCGGCTCCAACGCGGTGAGCCGGATGTACAAGGAAAAGCTCCCGGTGGTGGAATACTACAGCATCAACACCGACGCCCAGCACCTTTTCCGGCTGGACGTTCCCCACCGCATGGCCATCGGCCACAACCTGACTCGCGGGCTGGGCGCCGGCGCCAACCCCGACCTGGGCCGCCAAGCTGCGGAGGAGAGCCGGCAGGAAATCGCCCAGGCCATGCAGGGAGCCGACCTGGTGTTCATCGCCGTGGGCATGGGCGGCGGCACCGGCACCGGTGCCTCCCCGGTGGTGGCCCAGATTGCCAAGGAATCCGGCGCCCTCGTTGTAGGCGTGGTCAGCCGCCCCTTCGGCTTTGAGGCCGCTACTCGCAAGAAGAACGCAGAGGAAGGCATCGCCAAACTGAAAGACCACGTGGACACCCTTATCACCATCCCCAACGACCGCTTGCTCACTCTGATTGACGGCGGTGAGTCGACCTATACTTGGGAAGACGCTCTACAGTTGGCCGACTCGGTGCTGCAACAGGGCATCCAGGCCATTGCCGAGGTCATCACCGTGCCCGGCGAGATCAACGTGGACTTCGCTGACGTCCGCACCATCCTGAGCAACGCCGGGCCCGCCTGGCTGGCCATTGGTAAGGGCAAGGGCGAGAACCGCGCGGCCGATGCGGCTCGCATGGCCACCAAGAGCCCGTTGCTGGACATCACCATGGACGGCGCCAAGCGCATCCTGTTCGTCATCACCGGCGGCGCCAGCCTCACCCTACAGGAAGTGCAGGATGCGGCCCAGGTCATCCAGGATATGTCCGACCCCGAGTCCAACATCATCTTCGGCACCTGCCGCGACCCTCGTCTGGAGGACGAAATCAAGATTACCATGGTGGCCGCGGCCTTCCCGGTGCTGGCCGAGACCCGGCAGATGCGGGAACAGGAACTGGAGCGCCTGCTCTCCGACGTTGCCCCCCTCTCCGAGGACGAGCTGGACGTTCCCAGCTTCCTGCGGCGCAACTCCGGCCAGCGCCCCCGGGGCACCTTCCGCTAGGAGTTAGCAAGGGCGGGCCGAGCGTGGCCCGCCCACATCCCGCCAACAGCGCGGAGTAATGTTCCCGGCAGCCTGACGCACTAATCCACCATATTCCGGGCAACAGACAAAGGACGCCGGGAACCGTCTTTGGGCCGCCCCTATTGAGAGGGGTGGCCTTTTTCTTTTGCGGGGCCCGGCAGGAATTGACTTGCCGACGGGTCTAAATTAGAATTTCCCTACCAGAGATAGTACCGCCGCTTGACAGCAGCACAAAATAGTGTACATAACTTGACTGGCCGGATCCAACTCTCCAGGCAAGGGCGATATTTATGCGCTGTCCGTACTGCTCAGACAGAGGCTCGAAGGTCACCGACTCCAGGACCAACGACGCAGGCATCCGCCGCCGCCGCGAATGCCTGAACTGCCAGCAACGCTTCACCACCTATGAGCGGGTTCAGGCGGCCCCGCTGATAGTCTACAAACGCGACGGTCGCCGCGAGGAATTCAGCCGGGAGAAGATGATTGCCGGGTTGCACAAGGCCTGCGCCAAGCGGCCAGTGACTCCGCAAGCTATTGAACATTTGGTGGATGAGGTCGAGTCGGAACTCCACCGGCGCGGCGATGGCGAGACGGATACCTATCTCTTGGGGTCCTTGGTAATGGAGCGGCTCCCCGACCTGGACCGGGTGGCATACATACGTTACGCCAGCGTTTACCGCGATTTCCAGGACATCGAAAGTTTCGAGCGCGCCGTGCGCGACCTGCGCGACGGCAGCCAGCAGTTGCCGTTGCTGGACATGCCGCCACAGTCCCGCTCCGCAGGCAGAGGCCGCCGCCGTTCCGCGCCGCCGCCCCCCGCGACCGGCAACGGCGCCGCTGATGGGACTGCCGAAACCGAAAGCAACCGGCCTGAAAAATCCGAAGAAGAAAAGCTAGGTGCGGCTGTGGGGACGTTGGGAAGTGACAAGGAGTAAGCGCCCCATGAACGGTAGCTTGGAAATCTCCCCGCTGACCAGACTGTTGGCCCTCAACACCGAAATAGGCGAGCTGCGAGTTGAGCTAATGCGCCAGCCGCTCTCATCCTGCCGCATCGCCCAATTGCAGGACAGCATTGACTTCCGCCGCCGCGCCAGCCTAGCCACCTGCTGGCTGGCTGGCGACTACGAACTCGAAGGGGAAGACATGGAAGACGAAGGCGACTGCTCTAACGTCTGACAGTCTCTTGCTGCCCGCAATACCCGTTTCATAGCCGGGCTGGATTGTTCCAATGCTGGCTACGTTGCTGATTTTGCCTGATTGATTTACATAACTACAAGAATCGGTATCAGGACTGTTTCTTTACTACTATATCTTGTAAATTTCGGCGATATACTGTATTTTAGGCGCACCGTGTCAACTGACAATGGGCAATGGAAATTTTGTTCTGAATGTGATTCACTTTACTCAATGAGTGATTGAAAACAGCAGCGATACTGAGTGGCAACGGAGCGGGTGAGACGTAGGCGTTGGGCGGAACTGTTGCCCAGCATCCTACGCCTTTGGGAGGAGACATTATGACTGCCATCAGAAATACCGCCGAAGAATCCGGCCTGAGCAACCCCAACCCGGAGAGCCGCCGCAACATCGCCGCCGCCCTGTCCGACGCCGGCATCGCAGGACAGATTAACCGGCGTTCCGGCGAGCTCAGCCCCAACGCCGAGGTGGTGCTGCAACGCCGCTACCTGTCCAAGGACCGCGAGGGCAATGTGCTGGAGGACGCCGACGGGATGTTCCGCCGCGTGGCCCGCAACCTGTCGCAGGCCGACAGGAACTACGGAGCCAGCGAAGCGGAGCGGCAGGCCACCGAGGACAGGTTCTATCACGCCATGCGCCGCCTCGAGCTGCTGCCCAACTCGCCGACGCTGATGAACGCCGGGCGCGAGTTGCAGCAGCTTTCCGCCTGCTTCGTCCTGCCGGTGGAAGACTCGCTGGACGGGATATTCAACAAGGTGAAGGAGACCGCGCTGATTCACAAGAGCGGCGGCGGCACAGGCTTCGCCTTCAGCCGCCTGCGGCCCGAGGGCGACGTCGTAGGCTCCACTGGCGGCGTGGCCAGCGGCCCGGTCAGCTTCATCCGCGCCTTCGACACCGCCACCGACGTGGTGAAGCAGGGCGGCACCCGCCGCGGCGCCAACATGGGCATCCTAGACGTGACCCACCCAGACATCCTGAAGTTCATCAAGTCGAAGGAAGACGGGCAAACGCTGGTCAACTTCAACATATCCGTGGGCGTCAATGCCGACTTTATGGAGAAAGTCAAGCGAGGCGAGTCCTATAACCTGGTCAACCCCCGCACCGGTCAGGTGACCGGCCAGGAGAACGCCCGCGAAGTCTTCGACCTGCTGGCCGAAATGGCCTGGAAGACCGGCGACCCGGGGCTGGTGTTCCTGGACGTAATCAACCGCGACAACCCCAACCCCCAATTGGGCCGGATCGAAAGCACGAACCCCTGCGGCGAACAGCCATTGTTGCCCCACGAGTCCTGCAACCTCGCGTCCGTCAACCTGGCACGGATGGTGCGATTCGAGGACGGCGACGTAGCGATGGACTGGGAGCGGCTGGACGAGACAGTCAGAGTCGCGGTACACCTTCTCGACAACGTCATTGACATGAACGAGTACCCCATCCCTGAAATCGCGGAGATGAGCAAAAAGACCCGGCGCATCGGCCTCGGCGTGATGGGGTTCGCTGACCTGCTGGTGCAGATGGCCGTACCCTACGATTCGGAGGAAGCGCTGGAGATTGCAGAGCAGGTGATGGGCTTCATCCAGCGGCAGACGCACAATGCCTCAATGGAGTTGGCATTGGCGCGGGGCAGTTTCCCCTCTTGGGACGGCAGCATCTACAACGACTCGAAGCGCGGCGAAACGCGCCCGATGCGTAACTCCGCGCCCACCACCATCGCGCCCACCGGCACCATCAGCATCATCGCCGGCGCCTCCAGTGGCATTGAGCCCCTGTTCGCCTTGGGGTATGTGCGCAACGTTATGGACAACACCCGGCTGGTGGAAGGGAACCCATATTTCGAGGCGGTGGCCCGGCGTGAGGGGTTTTACTCCGAGCAGCTTATCGAAGACATCGCCCGCACTGGCGCCCTGGAAGGGCTGGATGTGCCTCAGTGGGTGAAGGACGTTTTCCGTATCTCCCACGACATTTCCCCCGAGTGGCACGTCCGTATGCAGGGCGCGGCCCAGGCGTACACTGACAACGCAGTGTCCAAGACCATCAACTTCTCCCACACGGCCACGGTGGAGGATGTGGCCCACGCCTATATGCTGGCCTACGAATTGGGCTGCAAGGGCATAACGGTATACCGCGACGGCAGCAAGGACGGGCAGGTTCTCAGCACTGGCGAGACCAGCTCTTCGACAAGCTCAGAGGAAAAGGTTGAGGAGTCTGCCCTCGCGCCGGTTCGGGCCACCCCCCGCAGTCGTCCGCAGTCCATCCAGGGCGTGACCGAGCGGGTGCGGACCGGCCACGGCAATATGTACGTGACCATCAATTTTGATGAAAACCAACAGCCCTTCGAGGTGTTCGGCAACCTGGGCAAGGCCGGCGGCTGCGACTCCGCTCAGTTGGAGGCCATATCCCGGCTGGTATCGCTGGCTCTGCGCTCCGGCATCGCCCCCGAAGCGGTGCTGGAGCAGCTCCGGGGCATTACCTGCTGCCCGGCGTGGGACGAGGGAACGCTGGTGCGCTCCGGCCCGGATGCGGTGGCGCTGGCCTTGGAGCGCCACGCCTATGGCAGCGACGGACGGGTCGCCCGTCCCAGCCAGCCGGTGCAGATGGCCTTCGCTCCCGAGGTGGTCCACAACGGCAACGGCCACAACCACGAAAGCGGCAACCCGCACATTAACGGTAACGTGCAGTTGACCGGACGGCGCTGCCCCGACTGCAACACCCCGGTCATCTACCAGGAAGGCTGCCTGATGTGCGTCTCCTGCGGCTGGAATAAGTGCGAGTAAGACAATCGCGGGTGTTTGACCTCAGTTTCACCCCCACCCTAACGACAGCGTTCCATTTTAGGTGGTATGACCGCCGACACCCCGTCATTCCCGCGAAGGCGGGAATCCAAACCCTGTTGTCAACTGACTAGACCACCTAAAATGGAACGCTATCCACCCTAACCCTCCCTCCTCAAGGGGGAGGGAATTTTTTGATATAATCTCTACAAACATCAAAGGAAAATGCTATGGACAGCGGCCGGAAACCCGGAATAGCAATAACCATGGGCGACCCCTGCGGTATCGGCCCGGAAGTGGTGGCCAAGGCTCTGGCCGACCCTCGTGTGTATGCGTCCTGCCGCCCGGTGGTAGTAGGCAGCGGCTATGCCATGGAGCAGGCGGTGGCCCTGACCGGCGTGCCGCTGCGGGTTGGCCGGCCCGACGACCCGGGTGCCGCCGGGCAGGACAGCGCCGTTATTGACGTGGTGGACATCGGCAACCTGAACCCGGAAGACATAACCGTCGGCGAGATTAACCCTACCTGCGGCAAGGCGGCGATGGAGTGGGTGACCCGCGCCGGAGAGTTGGCGGTGGCTGGTATCGTGGATGGGCTTGCAACCGCACCGCTGAACAAGGAAGCGGCCAGCCTGGCGGGCTACAAGTCCATCGGCCACATGGAACTGCTACAGGAGCTCACCGGCTCCCGCACCGTGGCGACCATGCTCATGGCCCGCAACCTGCGCGTCGTCCATCTTACCACCCACCGGTCGCTGCGGGTGGCCTGCGACTACGTGAAGAAAGACCGCATCCTCGACTACCTGCGTCTCACCCACGAGTCCTTCGTCAAGTTCGGCTTCCGGGAACCTCGCATCGCTGCCGCCGCCCTGAACCCCCACGGCAGCGACGGCGGGCTGCTGGGCCACGAGGAAGCCGAGGAAATCGCTCCCGCGGTGGAAGCTGCCTGCGCTGAGGGCATCAATGCCTTCGGCCCCATACCAGCCGACATTGTATTTCACCATGCCGCAGAAGACCGCTATGATACCGTGCTGGCGATGTACCACGACCAGGGGCACATTCCGGTCAAGGTCTATGGGTTTGAGGAGAGCATTACCGCCAATCTGGGCCTGCCCTTCGTGCGTACTTCGGTGGACCATGGCACCGCCTTCGACATTGCCGGCAGGGGCATTGCCTCCCAAATCAGTATGCTGGAGTCTATCCGCCTCGCGGTGGCGCTGGTCAAGGGCGACGGTCTGGCCGACTTCTAACCGCCGTAATTCCCTCTCCCTCCGGTGGAGGCCCTTCGGCTCCGCTCAGGACAGGGTTAGGGTGGGGGCGTTCCCCGGTGCTATAATTTTGCTACCGGGGCAACTCACAACCGGGAAGCAAGCAAAATGAAGCTATCGTTCATTGGCGGCGGGAAAATGGCCGAGTCCATCGTTCACGGCGTGCTGGCTGGCAAGCTGGCCGCTCCGGGCGACATCACGGTGGGCGAGCCTGTGGCCGAGCGCCGGGCTTTCCTGAAGGGGGAGTTCGGCATATCGCCCGTAGCTGACAACTTGGAAGCAACCTCCGGGGCCGACCTGCTGGTGCTGGCGATCAAGCCACAGGACCTGGGGACGGTGCTGGCTCAGCTTAATGGAAACCTCGGCCCGGAGCAGGCCGCCCTGTCCATTGTCGCCGGCGCCCGAATGTCCACGCTTTCCCAGGGGCTGGCCCATGATGCGGTCGTCCGGGTGATGCCCAACACACCTGCCCAAGTGGGCAGTGGCATGACCCTTTGGACCTGCTCCCCGGGCGTCAATGAGGCCCAGCGCAAAATGACCAAGGCGGTCCTGTCCAGCGTCGGCGAGGAGATATACGTTTCCGACGAGAAATACATGGATATGGCGACGGCCCTCAGCGCTAGCGGCCCGGCCTACGTGTTCCTGTTCATAGAGGCCCTGATAGATGCCGGAGTGTATGTTGGAATGCCCCGTGACATGGCCCGCACGCTGGCGCTGCAAACCGTTTTCGGCAGCGCCAGGCTGGTCATGGAGACTGGTAGGCATCCGGCGGAACTGAAGGATATGGTGGTCTCTCCCGGCGGCACAACGGCTGAAGCCCTCCGGGTGCTGGAGGAGCAGGGCGTTCCCGCGGCCATCGTTGCCGCAGTGGATGCCGCCTACAGAAAATCGGTACAGCTTGGGCAAGGCTAAGCTCGACGCCCTTTCCGGCAGATGCTTTTCAGGATAATTGACTGGATTATCATCCTCTTTACCCTGGCTATCTTCGCCAGGGTGATACTCTCATTTGCGGTCTACTTCATGCGTCCTCCGCATCCTCCGTGGCTGGTCACCCTGGACGGCATGATAACCTCGGTAACCGAGCCGGTGCTGGCTCCCATCCGGCGGATGCTGCCCAACATGGGCGGGTTTGACTTCAGCCCGATGGTGGTGCTGGTCATACTCTGGATTATTCGGGCCGCGGTGGCGGCCATAGGCGGTTGACCTGCAACCCTTCCCGGCGTAGACTCCAAGGGGAACCTATCAGTGGTTAGTTGAATGCAACAGCAAGAGTTACTCAAGGGAAACACCGATACGTTGCTGCTGGCCTTGCTACAGGACGAGCCGATGTATGGCTATCAAATAGTCAAGGAAGTCAATCAGCGCAGCAACGGCTATTTTGCTTTCAAGGAAGGCACGCTCTATCCTGCGTTGCACCGGCTGGAGCGTGCCGGCCTTATCGAAGGCCGCTGGGAAGACACGCCCAATAGCGTGCGCCGCCGCTACTACCTCATCACCGTCAAGGGACGGCAGGCGTTGGACGATCGCCTGCGAGAGTGGCAGCGTTTCAGCCGCGCTATGGACGCCATCATGCCAGCAGGAACTCAATAGCCGACCCCATTTGTAGGGGAGTGGGAGGCATTGCTATAATGCCGGGCCCAATCAACAACTACCTCAACTCGCTGGCCCGAAGGCTCCACCTCGACCCGCAAAATGAGCGGGAGATACTGGAGGAGTTACAGGCCCACATCGAAGACAAGGCCGCCGAACTGGAGGCCCAGGGACTCGACCGCGAGACCGCCCTGAACTGCGCCGTGGAAGAAATGGGGGCGCCGCGGACCCTGGCCAGCCGGATGTACGCCGTACACAGCACCGGGGTCTGGCGTGACGTTGTGCTGGCGATGTTCCCTCACTTCCTCTTGGCCGCGTTGTTTGCTCTTCACCTCTGGAGCCATTATTTCCTGGTGTCGCTGGTCTTGGTTGGTATTGCCTTCGTAACCTGGCGCAACTGGCGGGCCGGACATCCCAGCAAGTGGTCCTACACCTGGATGGGCTATACCTTGGCCGCCCCGGCCATTTCCTGGCTGCTGTCGCTGATTGCCTTGGGGTATGGCGGCTGGACATTGCTGACCACCGGCAAATTGCCCTTCAACACCGTGCTTTTCTTCCTGCTGATTGGTTACGTGCCTTTCTCCATGTGGATTGTGTATAACGTGGTGTCGAAGATAGCGAAACGGGACTGGCTTCTGGTTTCTCTTACCGCCCTTCCCTTCCCCTTCCTCACCTCCTGGGTGCTGTTCCTGAACTGGTCGGGTGGGCTGTGGAGCGATCACGCCGAGCGGATGCACCACACCCATATCTTTGAGGCGGACACCGCTCGCGCCTGCATCTTCCTGGCCTTGGCGGTAACCACAGCGGTATTCCTGAAAGTCGGCCCGCGGCTGGTGCGCATTGGGCTGCTGGCGGTGATTACCTCCATCCTCATTGTGATAACCGCGTTGTCCCTGCCGGTGGACTTGGGCTTCGTCGCGGTGGGGTTGATGATTCTGGCGTCGGTGGCCTTCCTGCTGTCCCCGGCAGTGCTGGAAGCGCAGGTCAACCGCCGCAACCGGCTGGGCGTGGCCGGGCAAAGCGACGACAATCAGTATCAGGGTACGCCCTCACCCTAACCCTCTCCCGGAGGGAGAGGGGATTATGGCCTCTTCCCGGCAGCCTTCCCCCGAATCCGATGTTGTCCTGTTACGAGAACTGCTGCTGGCCGACGCCCGCGCCGCAGACCTGCGCCTCGGAAGCCCCAAGCTGCTGATGCTGGCTGGGCTTCCCGGTGCCGGAAAGAGCGCCTTCGCCCGTGAGGTCACTTCCCGCTGCCCGTTCCTGACACTGGAATCCGACCGGCTTCGCAAGTCACTGGCGCCTCAACCGCAGTATACCCCTGACGAACATAGGCGTGTGTTCCGCGCCTGTCACCGGCTTTTGGACGAACTTCTGGGACAAGGGTACCCTTTGATTTTCGACGCCACAAACCTGACCGAAAGGAATCGCCGCCCGGTTTACGCCATCGTCCGAAAGCGGGGTGTGCCCCTAGCCATTGCCGTGGTGACCGCGCCTCCCGGGATTGTCCGGCAACGCCTGCGCGACCGCGAGGCGGGACTGGACCGGGAAACCTGGTCAGACGCAGGGTGGGACATTCATTCCCGAATGGCCCCGGCGTGGGAGCCGGTGAAGCGCCCGCATATTTCTGTGGATACTTCAGGAGATATAACCCAGGCTCTCCAACAGGTGCTGGAATGGGTAGAAGCATGGAACGCCCCACGGTCTTTCCGTTCTTCGTCTGAACTGTGATTCATGGGATTGAGGGATTACCATGATTCGGAAAATCATAGTAATCAGGGAATCAAAGAAATCACAGTTCAGACAGTTATGCCGAGAACCGAAAGACTCTGGAACGCCCCCGGTTCCCACTGGCAAGGCAACAATGAATCGTTTACCCTCTGGACAGCAACATATTCGACAGGCAGGCAAGACAATATGAAAATCAACGTTGAAACGATAGATATAACCACCGTCGCCACTCCCGCGCTGGTGGTCAACCTGTTCAGTGGAGTCGAGAAACCCGGCGGCGCGACCGGCGCGGTTGATCAGGCCCTCGACGGCGCCATCAGCCACCTGATAGAGGACGGTGAAATCAAGGGCAAGCAGGGTGAGCTGACTTTGCTGCACACCATGGGCAAGATTGCCCCGGCCCGCGTCCTGGTCGCCGGGCTGGGCAGACAGGAAGACTTCGACGCCGACGTTGCCCGTCGCGTGTCATCCGAGGCGCTGCGCTACCTGCGTCGGCGAGGCATCTGCGAAGCGGTGACCGTCGCCCACGGCGCGGGCGCTGGAGGACTGTCGCCGGAGGAAGCGGGCCGAGCCATTGCCGAAGGGTCGCTGCTGGGCCTGTACCGCTTTGACCGCTATCACACCAACGGCGATGACTCGGACGGGGAGTTCGCCGAGTTGACCATCGTCGAGAGAGACGAGGAACGCGCCGGGGCCATCCGCGACGGCGTGGCGCAGGGCCGGGCGATGGCCGAGGCCACCATGATCGCCCGCAACATGGTCAACGAGCCGGCCAACGCCATGACTCCTACTGCGATGGCCGAAGTGGCCCGGCGGGTGGCCGAGGAACACGGCCTCAGCTTCGAGACGCTGGACAACGCCGATATGAAGGAAAGAGGCATGGGCGCTTTCATCGGTGTGGCTCAGGGTTCCGACGAACCGGCCAAGCTCATCATCCTCACCTACGAAGGCGACCCGGACAACCCCGACAACAACCTGGGCTTAATCGGGAAGGGCATTACCTTCGATACTGGCGGCATTTCCATAAAGCCCGCCGCCGGGATGGAGTATATGAAGGGTGATATGGCCGGAGGCGCGTCGGTCATCGCCGCCATGCAGATAATCGCCCAACTGAAGCCCCGCATCAATGTAACGGGAATGGTGGCCGCCACCGAGAATATGCCCGGTGGCTCGGCGCAGCGCCCCGGCGACGTGGTGCGAGCGATGAACGGCAAGACCATCGAGGTCATCAACACCGATGCCGAAGGCCGCCTAGTGCTGGCCGACGCCCTCTGCCTGGCCCGCGAGCGAGGCATCACCCGGCTGGTGGACATCGCCACGCTGACCGGCGCGATGGTCACCACCCTGGGCAAAGCCTGCACGGGGGTGATGGGCAACGACGACGTTCTTATCGGCGATGTAATCAAGGCGGGCAAGCGGACCGGCGAAAAGTTCTGGCAACTGCCCATGTTCGACGAGTACAAGGAGCTGATTCGCAGCGACGTTGCCGACATGAAGAACAGCGGAGGACGGCAGGCCGGCTCCATCACCGCCGCCCTGCTGCTCAAGGAATTCGTTGACGGCGCGGCTTGGGCGCATCTGGACATCGCCGGCACTTCCACGTCCGAGAAGGCCTCGGGCTACCTGGTCAAGGGAGCAACCGGCGCCCCGGCCCGCACCCTGGCGCAGTTGGCCGTGAACCTGGCCAACGGCTCCGGTTAGCGTTTCTCCCCAAAGTCCCTTCCCCCCGATGGGGGAAGGTTAGGATCGGGGTGATGGTGTATAATCCCCGAAACTTGAACAGCCGGGCCGTTGTCGGTGCTGCGGCAAGGAGAGAACGATGGCAAAGATAGAAGGACTGGGACACGTCGGCATATATGCCGAGGACATTATGAAGCAGCGCGACTTCTACACTCGGGTGATGGGCCTGGAGATTGCTGATGAAGACCTGGACGGTCGGGGAATGACCTTCCTCAGTTCCGACCCGGTGCGCGAACACCACGAATTCGTGCTGATGAAAGGTCGCGTCACCTCCGGGGACGCCAGGGTCATCCAGCAGATTTCCTTCATCGTCCCCGGTCTGGACGACCTGAAGGAGTACCACCAGCGGATTAAGGCAGAGGGCGTCGAGATAGACCGCATCGTCAGCCACGGAAATGCTTTCGGGATGTACTTCTTTGACCCGGAAGGCAACCGCATCGAGCTCTACTGCAAGACCGGCTTCGACGTGCCTCAGCCTCACGGCGACCCCGTGGACCTGGAGGCTTCCAACGAGGAGCTTATCGGCATTGCCAGGGCTGCCATCCCGGCAAACTGACGTTTCGGGCTCTTCCTGTTAAAGTCGCATAACTGGACCCGGGCAGCACGCGCTCCTGAGCGTGTCGAAGGATGCCCGGGTCCGACAATTTTGAGGCTTGTCCAACTCCGCGAAGCCCTCCCGAGCTTGCCGAAGGGCCGGCAACCATAGAAGATGAGCAGCATAAACGCAGTTCGATTCGACGACCTGCCCCGCGCTTACCACGTGTTCAAGTGGCGGGTGCTGCTGGCCTTTGCAGTCTTTTATCTGTTCGCATACCTGGGGCGTTTCAGCCTCTATCCCTTGGGGCCGCTGGTAAAGGAGGGCCTGTCCCTTAGCAATGTCGAGATTGCGATTATCTGGGCCATGCTGTTCTGGGGCTTCGCGCTGGGCGATGTGTTTCATGGGCGACTGGCGGAAGCCTTCGGGTTGCGGTTGTGGGTAATGCTGGGGGCGGTGCTGACCGCCGTTTTCAACTGGGCCACCAGTTTCGCCACCTCTCCCCTTACCATGGCCGTACCGCTGGGGCTGGCGGGTTTCGTAAACGCCGCCTGCTGGGCCCCCGCCATGAGCATGATTTCCCAGTGGTGGCCCCGCAGCCGTCGCGGTGTCGCCCTGGGCATCGTGGGAACGGCCTCCGGGGGCGCGATGCTGCTGATGTGGGCCTTGGCCGGCTGGGTCGGGGCCGAATGGGGCTGGCGCGCCGCCTTTCGCTACCTGCCCATCATCAGTGGCGTACTGGGCATAGCGTTCTACCTTCTGGTGCGTGACCGGCCTGCCGATGTGGGCTTCCCCGAATACGTCGAAGAAGACGAGGTATCGGCCACCCCGGAGGCCATAGAGTCGGAGAAACTGCGTGGCCTGGGCCCCTATCGGGTGTTGATGACCAACACCCGGTTCCTGCTGGCTTGCCACGTCAAGGGCCTCGAAAATGTCGTCCGCTACGGGCTGACTACTTGGGTCGCCATCTACTATTCCGAGGTGGGTGGATTGTCCATCGAGTCCACTGTGTTGGTGACCGTGCTGCTGCCGGTGGGCTACCTGATAGCGCCTCCGCTGTCTGGATTCATTTCCGACTATTTCTTGAACAGTCAGCGCCGGCCCCTGGTAATCTCCTCCTGCGTCGCCAGCGCCGTAATAATCGCGGTTATCGCCCTGGTGCCGCCGTCCAACGAGCTTCTGGGAGCGGTACTACTGCTGGCCGGGGGAGTGGCCATGGGAATGTCGCCCATGTCTACGGTGTCGGTAGATATGGGCGGGCGCCGGATGGCTGGCACAGCGTCGGGAGTGCTGGACGCGCACGGCTACCTTTACGCTGGCGCCCAGGCCATCGTGTTCGGGGTGGTGCTTGACATGGCAGGGAGTCCGTGGCCCATCGTGTTCCTGGCCATGGCCGCGACGCGCGTGGTCTCGGCGTTTATGATTAAGTCGGTGCGGGTGTAGTCCGATGATTTATGCCGCGGGAAGCCGCTTCCCGGTTCCAGCGTCAGTGTGTGAGAACTTAGCGTGGTAATCCTTCGTATACTTCGCAAGGGTGCTTCCTGGGTGTTCCAGTTCCTGGTGGTGCTGGGCGCGTTGCTGACTTTGTTTATAGCCGTTACCCCACAGGGAAAGGCCGGTTTCCACACCATCCTCTTTGTCACCCAGGTGCTCGACATAGGCGTCAAGCCCCAGACGTGGTTCACCGATGAACCGCTGCGCCATGAAGTCCACTACCAGTCGTCGGACGGCAGCACAGTCGCCGACGTTTACCGTCCTCCCGACGGCAAGCCCCGGGCCGCAGTGGTGCTGTTCCTCGGCGCCAACGCCGCCGGACGCGACGACCCGGACGTTGTCAACCTGGGCAATGCCCTGGCTCGCGCCGGGTATGTAACGATGTTTCACTGGTCGCCCAGCATGGCCCTACAGGCCAACATCGAACCGGCCGAAACCGGAAATCTGGTATGGGCGTTCCAGTACCTCAGTGAAAGGGAATATGTAGACCCGGAACGCACCGGCCTGGGCGGGTTCTGCGTTGGCGCGTCCTTCGCTCTGGTGGCCGCCGCTGACCCTCGCATCCAGGACCAGGTGTATTTCGTAAACGCTTTCGGGCCGTATTTCGACGCCGAAACGCTGTTGCTTCAAGCGGCGGCGCGCTCGGTGGTCTACGACAGTGAACGCACACCATGGGAACCAGACCGCCTGACCATGCGGGTGCTGGCCAACGAGCTGATTGAGACACTGGACGACCCGGAGGACATTGACGCGCTAACCCGCCGCTATATGAACAACCAGGCGCTGACCCCGGCTGAACTGGACGCCCTGTCGCCGCAAGCCAGGACGGTGGCCGGGCTGCTGGACGGCACGACGCCGGAGGATGCTGCCTCCCTATACGCCATGCTGCCCGGCGACTTCCGCCGGGACTTGACCGCAATCTCTCCCTCAGCCCACGTGGACAACATCAGTGCCCGCCTGCTGATACTGCATGACCGTCACGACCGGCTGGTTCCTGCTGCCGAGTCCCGCCGCCTGCTGGCCGCCACCGAGGATCGGGGCAATGTCCGCTACACCGAGGTGCTGGCCTTCGAGCACGTGCGGCCCAGCGGAGGCGGAATAGGCGACCTGCTCGGCGAGGCGTTCCGGCTGTACCGCCATATGTACGACATCATCCGCATTGCGCAGTAGTTTCCGCCTGATGATTATGACGCTATGACTATGAGAGGGGCGCGCTCATGGCTATACTAGGCGCGCCGAATCCGGCCGGTGCAATACGCCATCCGGCGAGTACAAGAGATGTAGAAAATGAGGATGCCCCTTGCCCGTCACCTCTTATGGACTCCCATCTTGTTGCCGGCGCTGCTGATTGCGGCGGCGGCGCCCCTTTCCGTCTCGGCGGACCATCCATCGCATACCGTTGGCGGGCGCGTGTATTTTGGAGGACAGCCTGCCCCCGCGGATGCTACGGTCGAGGCGATTATTGACGGGGATACAGTGGCAGATGCCGTCACAGAAGCGGGAGGAGCGTATTCCATGACAATTTCCCAGCCCGAAGGAGAGTCCTACGCGGGCAAGACCGTCAATTTTACGGTGTACGGGCTGGATGCCTCAGAGGAACTCGTCTGGGAGGAGGGCGGCTCTGACAACCTGAATTTGAGTTTCGAACTCGCAGAACTGGATGCTGTGCCGAAGGACGACAGAGGCGCGCATGACGCCGACGGCGACCGTCTCATAGAAATCGACAGTCTGGAGAAATTGTATGCCGTCCGATATGACCTGGACGGCGATGGCGCGGCGGATGACGAAGACGACGTAGCGGAATATAGCTCCGCATTTCCCGTCTCCGATGAGGAACCTGTTTGCAATGGCGGCGATTTCGCCTGCTACGGGTATGAGTTGGATGGGGATCTCGACTTCGCCGACACTAAGTGGAGTAGCGGCCTCGGCTGGCTGCCCATCGCCCTTTCCTTTTCGGACAGCTTTAACGCCGCTTTCAACGGCAACGGCCACGCTATCAGCAATCTGTACATCAGCCGTTCCAACTCTTTTGCCAGCCCTGGAGCGGTCGGCCTTTTTGGATATGTCGGCAGCGGAGCCAGCATCCTCGACGTGACCCTGGACGGCATCAGTATAACCGCCGGTTATTCCGTCGGCGGACTGGCCGGCTATAATCAGGGTAAAATCGAGAACAGTCATGCCGCCGGTGTTATATCCGACGGCTATGACTCGGGAGGGTTGGTGGGGCGTAATAGAGGCGTCGTCAAATATAGCTCCTCCAGTGTCAGCGTGTCAGGGGATTCTGACGTCGGTGGGCTGATTGGACAAAACTATAGAGGCGGCGAGGTTGTCGGGAGCTTCGCCACCGGCGCAGTATCCTCTCGCACCCGCGGCGGCTTCTTAGGCAATTTGTTTGGGAGTTACGATGTTGGCGGGCTGGTGGGGCATAACGACGGCGAAATCACCGAAAGCTACGCCACTGGCGACGTGTCCGGCAACAACTGGGTTGGCGGACTGGTCGGGTGGAACACCGGCTCGATCACTGTCAGCTACGCTACTGGTGAAGTGTCCGGCGAGGGCGACGACGTGGGTGGCCTAGCTGGGCATAATGGAGGCGCTATAGGCGCCGCCTACGCCACCGGCAGAGTGTCAGGCAAAGGCGACGTTGGCGGGCTGGTGGGACATAACGATGACACGATAGCCGCCAGCTACGCCACCGGCAGAGTGTCCGGCGGTCATAGTAACGGAGGGCTGCTGGGGAGCAACGACGGGTCGGTCGTAGCCGGCTATTGGGATACTACGACATCCGGCCTCCGGCGTCCCGGTGTCGGCTCCGGGGACGCCAGCGGCGTCGAAGGCAAGACCCGGACGGAACTCCGGAGGCCCACTGGCTATACCGGCATATACGCCCCGTGGGATTTTGACCTGGACAACGCTGACGAGGATTTTGACTACACGACCGGCGGTGAGGATGTCTGGGATTTTGGCACAACCAGACAGCATCCGGCGCTGAAAGCCGACTTGAACGGCGATAGCGTGGCGACCTGGGAGGAGTTCGGCAGCCAGCCCCGCGCTCGCTAAACCATACCGGACTCTGCTGAGCTTGCCGAAGGGCTGGCAGAAAAGCGGGGCAAGAAGTTTGTTGTGCCGTCCGCCGGCTGAAAACGTCAGCCGGCGGACGGCCTTCCCATATATGTATATGTCGCTATTGCCGCACGGTCTTCAGATACTCGCCGTCATTCCTGAGAAAAGAGAATACCCGGCGGGCAGTCTTTCTCAGACCAAGCCGCTGTCCGGCTGCCTCCAACCTATTGACTTTCCTTCCCGCGCCGCTAAAATTGTTACCGGCAATTGATTGCAACTACCAGAGTTCGCGCCCTTCGGCTCTGCTCAGGACACGCCTTGCATCACGATCAGGCTTTGGAAAGGCTTCGTATCCAGGGGCACAGGCTCACCCCCCAGCGGTTGCTGGTGCTCTCCGTGATGGCCGAGGGCCGACAGCACATGGGGGTGGACGAGGTGTTCCGCCGCGCCCGCGAGGCGTACCAGTTCATGGACATCGCCACCGTGTACCGCACCTTGCGCCTGTTCCGGGACGCCGGTGTAGTAACCGAGGTGGAGATAGGTGACAGGCTTCACTACGAGCTGACCCTGCCCGACGACCGGCATCACCACATGGTATGCCGCGTATGCAGCGGCGCCTTCAACCTCAGTCCCCACTACCTGTTGGAGTTTCGTGAGACTTTGGTGCAGGAATTCGGATTTATACCCGATCTCGAACACTTCTCAATAACTGGAGTCTGTGCCGGCTGCCAGGCCCTTCGACAGGTTCAGGAAGGCGGGGAAGGTGTACAAGGACCTGGGGCGGCAAACTCTCAGGAATGAGGATTTTATTCAGATGATTTCTCGGCGGGCAAAGCAATCCCTCGCTTGTGGGTTGGCTCTTTCAATCCTTTTAACGGTTGCTTTGACAGCGGGGTGCAGCAGCGAAGAAGACGGTGGAGGAAAGCTGAAGGTGGTAACCACGGTTTCCCCCATCACCAGTATCGTTGAAAACATTGGCGGCGACCGAATCGAGTTGGAGGGAGTGGTGCCGGAGGGGGTCAATTCCCACGTCTTTGAGCCTCAGCCGTCGCTGGCCAGGCTGCTGGCTGACGCAGACCTGATCATCGCCAACGGGTTGTTCCTGGAGCAGCCCACCCTCGAATTGGCCGAGGCCAACAAGAAAGACGAAACGCCCGTCCTGTTGCTGGGCGACCGGGCCATCACTCGGGAGCAGTGGCAGTTCGACTTCAGCTTCCCAGAATCGGAAGGTCACCCTAACCCTCACTTATGGCCTGATCCCAAGCTCGGCCTGAAATACGCCGAGCTGACGCAGGAGCAGTTGGCGTCGCTGGACCCCGACAATGCCGACTACTACCAGCAGAACCTAGAGGCGTTTCGTCAGCGCATTGACGCCATGGATGCCGCCATCCGGCGGTCTGTGACGACCATACCGCCTGAGAACCGACGCTTAGTGACCTACCATGACTCGTGGGCCTACTTCGCCCTTTCCTATGGCATGGAGGTTATCGGTGCGGTGCAGCCCTCGGACTTCGCCGAGCCTTCAGCGCGGGAGGTTGCCGAACTCATCGACCAGGTCAAGGAACTAGGGTTGCCAGCAGTCTTCGGTTCCGAGGAATTCCCCAGCGACGTGCTGGAAACCATCGCCCGTGAGGGAAACACTACCTTCGTTGACCAGTTGGCCGACGACGACCTGCCCGGCGCTCCCGGAGATCCGGAACATTCCTACCTGGGTTTGATGCGCCAGAACATGCAAATCATGATTCCGGCATTGGGCGGCAACGCCGACGCCTTCGACAACGTGGACGTTAGCCCCGTTTTCGAGGGTGAAAGCGGCGCGGTCTACCCTCAATAACTGACACGGATGAACAGGATGAACAGGATTGAGGAGATGTAGCCATGTACCTGCATCCGAGGCTGCTGTCGCTGGCCGTTGACGTGCGCTGGCGCATCATCATATCCGCCGTGGTCGGGATGCTGGCCGTGGCCGCAGGCGTGGCCCGCCTGGCCGTGGCTGCGGTAATCATCGTGGACGTGGTGCGCGGCAACGCCACCTTCGAGTCGCTGACCTGGCCGCTGGTCATTATGGCCGTTCTCATCGTAGCCCGCGCTTACCTACAGTACCTTCAGGAGGTAATGAGCCACCATACTGCCAGCCTGGTAAAGGTAAAACTGCGGGAGCGGTTGTATGAACATTCGCTGGCATTGGGGCCGGGGCATTTCGATTCCTCTCGCACCGGCGACGCGCTGATGTCGCTGGCCGAGGGCGTGGAGCGGCTGGAAGCCTTCTTCGGACGCTACCTGCCGCAGATGATTGTCGCGGCTCTGGCGCCCGTGGTCATCTTCATTTTCATGGCCATCATAGACTTCCGCACGGGACTCGTCTTCCTAGCATTCGCCCTCCTTACGCTGGTCATTCCCAACCTGTTCCATCGCTGGAACCGAGAGCGCAGCATGGCCCGGCGCGATGCCTACGGGGCATTGGGCGCGGACTTCCTCGACGCCGTGCAAGGACTGTCTACGCTCAAGGCTTTCGGGCAGAGCCGCGCCCGCGGCGAACTGCTGGCGGAGCGCGCCCGCAACCTGTTCCGCACCACCATGGGCGTGCTGGCGGCCAACGCCGCCACCGGGGCGCTGACTATCCTGGGCATCACCGGCGGCGCGGCGGTGGCCTTGGGTTGGGGCGCGGTGCGGGTGGCCGACGGCGACCTGGAGCTGCGGACGCTGATGATTGTCCTTATGCTGGGCGTGGAAGTCTTCCGCCCGCTTCGGGAGCTGGTGCAGCTATACCACGATGGCGTGATGGCCATGTCCTCCGCTGAGGGGATATTTGCCATCATGGACTCGCGGGTGACCGTGCGCGACCCGGATTGCCGCCTTCGCGGGAATGACGTAGGGGAGTCTGGCCCGGCCTTGGAATCGGCTGGAGAGCTTCAGCCGGAAATCACCTTCGAGCAGGTAAGCCACGCCTACAACCAGGGTCGGCGCCCCGCGCTGCACGACCTGTCCTTTACCCTGCAAGAAGGCGAAACCCTGGGTCTGGTTGGCCCCAGCGGCGCGGGCAAGTCCACTATCGTATGGCTGATGCTGCGCTTCTTCGATCCGCAGCAGGGCGTAATTCGGTTGGGCGGACGCGACCTGCGGGACATACCGCTGGAAGAACTGCGCCAGCAGGTGTCGGTAGTGACCCAGGATACTTATCTCTTCCACGGTACCGTGGCCGACAACCTGCGTTTCGGGAATCCAAACGCCACGCAAGCGGACCTGGAGGAGGCGGCGCGGGCTGCCAACGCGCACGAATTCATCCACCACCTGCCCCAAGGCTATGAAACGGTGGTAGGTGAGCGGGCCGTGCGGCTTTCCGGCGGGCAGAAGCAGCGCATTGCCATCGCTCGCGCCCTGCTCAAGGACGCGCCTATCCTGATACTGGACGAGGCCCTGTCCAATGTGGACGCCGAAAACGAGGCCGTGATAGTGCAGGCTCTCGACAGGCTGATTGAGGGCCGCACAACCCTGAGAATCGCCCACCGCCTTTCCAGCGTGGTCAATGCTGACCGCATCCTGGTGCTGAATGAGGGACGTCTGGTGGAGTCGGGCAGGCACGCCGAGTTGGTGGCTGCCGGCGGCCTTTATGCGGAGCTGATGGCCCAGCAGCAAGAACGATTGGACTTCGGCCTTCACCCTGAGCTTGTCGAACGGGCCTCTCACGAGCCACACCACGATGGTCAACCCGCCGCTCCGCAGGTCGACGTGTCAGCTTTCATGCCGCAGACTGCGCATCAGGGCCACGCTCATCACCACCACGAAGGGCCACAAACGCCCCGCCGCGATGATGGACATGACCACGACCACGGGCATCATCACGTCGAAGCGCAAGCCCACCACCGGGATGGTGGTCACGGCCACGAGCGCGAGCAGCATCATACAGTCCACGTTTCAACCGAGCCCGCCCATGGCCCCCAGCCGGATGCTGAAGCCTTCATGCCCCGTCCCGGGCACGATGGCCATGGGCATCATCATCATGCCGCCCCCGCGGCTCGCCACGACCACGAAGAGCATTACCGCGCAGACCGCCAGGCGATGCTGGGCATATTCACCGTGTGGAGGCGGTTGCTGGGGTTGGTCCGGCCGTGGAGCGCGGAGCTGCTGCTGACATTCCTGCTGGGTGTGGCCCACCACGGCACGGCTATCGGCGTCGGCGTCGTGAGCGCTCTGCTGGTAGGCCAGGTGATTACCGGCGGCGACCTCACCCTGCTGCTGATACTGCTGGCGGTGCTGACGCCGCTGGCCGCCTTCTTTATCTGGACCGAATCGTGGGTGGCCCATGACCTGGCCTATCGGCTGTTGGCGGAAATGCGGGTGGACGTGTACCGCAAGCTGGACCCCCTCGCTCCGGCGTATATGACACGGCGGCGTTCCGGAGACCTGGTGAGCGTGGTTGGCGGCGACGTGGAGACTGTGGAGTTCTTCTTCGCCCACACCATCACTCCTGCTTTCACCGCCGTTGTAGTGCCTGGCGTGGTGGTTGCGGTGCTGGCCGTCATCGCCTGGCCGATGGCGCTGGCGGTGGCCCCCTTCCTGCTGGCGGTAGCCCTCAGTCCCTTCTTCGCCCAGAAGCGCTCCGAGCGGCTAGGGGAGGAATTGCGGCACCAGTTGGGCGACGTTCATGCCCACATGGTGGACAGCATTCAAGGGATGCGGGAGATTTCCGCCTTCGGGCAGGGGAGGGCGAGAACGGCTGAAATGGTAGCCAACAGTTGGCGATTCGCACACTTCCAGCTTCGCTTTCTCAAGGAGCGCGCCTTCCAGATAGGCTTCATCGAGGCTATGACAGCGCTGGGCGGACTGGTGGTGCTGGCCATCGGCGTGTGGTTGCTGACCAACGGCAACATTTCCAGGCCAGAGCTGATTCTGGCGGTTGTGCTCTCGGTGGCTGCCTTCGCCCCGGTTTCAGACATAGCCCGCACGATGAAACAACTGATGGAAACGCTGGCGGCGTCGCGTCGCCTGTTCGCCATCCACGACGAGCCGGTCCCGGTGACGGACGGGGCGGGCGTGCATCACCACCGCGATAACGATGATAGTCATGACGGGCATCAGGCTGCCGCCCCTTCCGTAGTGTTCAATGCCGTCGGGTTTGACTACGGGCCCGGTGAACCCCAGGCGCTCAGCGAAGTCAGCTTCACAGTCGAACCGGGACATACCGTTGCCTTGGTTGGACGCTCCGGCGCGGGCAAGACCACCTGCGCGAATCTCGTTATGCGGTTCTGGGATCCCTCCGTCGGCGCGGTCCAACTGGATGGACACAACATCCGGGACTTCAAGCTGGACGACCTGCGCCGTCAGGTTGCCCTTGTGTCGCAAGATACCTACCTGTTCAACGCCAGCATACGGGAAAACATACTGCTGGGACGCCCCGACGCATCCCAGGCTGAGCTGGAAGAGGCGGCGCGACAGGCCAATTGCCACGACTTCATCACCGCTTTCCCCGACGGGTACGACACCATAGTGGGCGAGCGGGGTATGCAGCTCTCCGGCGGGCAGCGCCAGCGCATCGCCATAGCCCGCGCTCTGCTGAAGAACGCCCCGGTGCTGATATTGGACGAGGCGACTTCGCACCTTGATGCTGTCAGCGAGAGCCAACTGAGGCAGGCGCTGGAAAATCTGATGCAGGGGCGCACCACCCTAGTCATAGCTCATCGGCTGTCCACCATCCGTAACGCCGACCGCATCGTGGTGCTGGACCATGGGGAGGCGGTGGAACAGGGCAGCCATCAGGAATTGCTGGAGCAGCATGGCCTCTACGCCCAGCTTGTCGCGACTCAGTTGGTAGGAGCGACCAACGGAGACGAACCCCACCACGACGAGGCCGGCCACCACCATCCAGCCCCGCTGCCCGCCGAATGGACGGGAGCGCACGGAGGGGACCACCATCATTAAAGGTTTATCGTTCCAGCATCCTGTTCATCCTGTTTCTCCATGTGAGTAACCACCAATGCTGCATCCCATCCCTCAAGCATACCGGTCCGGCAGGCCGCTGGTGGAAATAAACGGCCTCTCCTGCGGCTACGAAAAACAGCGGGTGCTTGAACGTGTTGACCTGCAAATAATGCGGGGCGACTTCGTGGGTCTTCTGGGCCCCAGCGGCTCCGGCAAGACCACGCTGCTCCGCTCGATGTTGGGCGCGGTAGATGTTTACGAAGGCGAAGTGCTGGTTGACGGCGTTGTCACCCTGAGCTTGTCGAAGGGGCAGAAGCGGCCCCGTATCGGCTACGTGCCTCAACTGGAGACCATTGATTGGAACTTTCCCGTCACCGTCCGGGAAGTGGTGATGATGGGCCGAACCATGGAAAATCGGCTCTTTCCGTGGTTCCGGCGGGAAGAAAAGGAGCTGGCCGACCGGATGATGGACCAGTTGGGCATCCTGCACCTGGCAGGGCGTCACATCCGCGAACTGTCCGGCGGCCAGCAGCAGCGCGCTTTCCTGGCCCGTGCGCTGGTCAGCAGCCCGTCGCTGTTGCTGCTGGACGAACCCACATCGGGCGTGGACGTGAAGACCCGCGACGACGTGATGCACCTGCTTCACGACCTCAACCACGAGGGCGTTACCATCGTCATCACCACCCACGAGATTAACGCTGTCGCGGTGCATCTGCCGTGGCTGGCGGTTCTCCATTCAAATGATGGGGCCGGGAGAATCTTGGCAGAAGGCCCGCCCTCCCAGGTGATAACCTCCGAGATACTGTACCAGACCTACGGCGCGGATATGCCGGTGATTCACTACGAAGGAATGCCCATAGTAGCCGAGAGCCCCCACCGCTATGGCCGAAACGGTGGTGAGGGAGAAGACCGGACAATCTCAGGGCACAGCCACACTCATGCTTGAAGTATTACTCGAACCCTTTTCGTACCCGTTCATCCTCCGCGGCATGGCTGCGGCCATCCTGGCTGGCGCATTGTGCGGCGGGATCGGCGTCTACGTTGTCCTGAAACGAATGGCCTACGTGGGACACGGACTGGCCCACGCCGTTCTGGGCGGCGCGGTGGTGTCCTACGTGATGTCCCTGAACTTCCTCGTCGGGTCTACCGTCTGGGGATTTCTGTGCGCCCAGCTCATCACCCTCACCACCAAGAAGCGGAAAATAGCCTACGACGCTGCCATTGGCGTGATTACCACGGCCAGCTTTGCCGTGGGCATCGTGCTAATCAGCCGGTATAAGAGCTTCACCCGCGACTTTGAGACAGCCCTGTTCGGCAACATCGTGGGCGTTACTTCCGGGGACCTGGTGGCCCTGGCAGTGGTGACCGGAGTGGTGGGGTTGGTGCTTTTCGTGGCCTACAAGCACTTCCTTTTCACAACCTTCGACGGCGACGTAGCCCAGTTCTACGGCGTTCCCACGGGATGGGTGGAGGCCATGTTCTCCCTGGTGTTGGCGGGGACCATCGTGGTCTCGCTCCAGGTGTTGGGTGTCCTGCTCATCGCCGGGGCCACGGTCATACCGCCGGTTTCGGCGCGGATGTTGACCGACAGCTTTCCACGGATGCTGATGCTGTCTGCGGCAATCGGGGCGGTTTGCGGCTTCCTCGGCATCTACCTGAGCTATTTCGTCGATGTATCATCCGGCGCAACCATAGTCTTGGTGGAGGCCGGGGTGTTTGCCGTGGTGATGGCCTATTCCAACCTGAGTTCCCGCCTGGCGGCGGTGCGACGGCGCGAGATTCGTACCTCTCCCTCCGTATCGTCTTCCGACGCTGGCATCGCGCGGGCTGCCGAGTCGGTCAAGAGCGAGGGCGACTGAACAGAGGTAAGGGCGTCCACAAGAGACGCCCTTACAGGACTATTCTCGTTGGCACGGGCAACCCTTGTGGTTGCCCTGTTTGCTTACGCCTCGGTCTGCTCGGTCTGGCTGCCTTTCACGGTGATAGTGATGTGGGCCATGGCAGTGTCGCCGGGGGCGCCGTGCCAGTGGTTCTCGCCGGCGGGAATGACCACCACGTCGCCCTCTACGACGTCTACAACCTCGTCGTCGGTGGCAACCTGTCCCTTGCCTTCGGTGATGACCAGAATCTGGTCACCGGAGTGTATATGGAACTTGTTGCGGGAACCGGCGTCAAAAGCCACGATGGCGAAGTTGAAGTTGCTGGAGTCGTCCGGGTTCAGGATGGCCTGCCGCCACACCTGAGTTCCGGTCATCAGTCCGCCGCTGCCGAGGGGAGCCATATCTGCCGGAGTCCTAGGAATGTCGCCCATGGTCACTTTCTTCATTGTTTTCTCTCCTGCGTTAGCTTGTCCTGAGTATGCCGAAGGGCTGTTCTGTCGCTGTCTGTTCAGGCGATTCAGGCCGTTTTATGCCGCCGACAATCATACATTCGCCCGGCGGCATAGTCCAGTTTAGGAGACGGTTCACCCGCTGCGGCGCATCTCTTCCAGTGATTCGGCGATAGTGCGGGCCAGGGCGCCGGGGCGGTCGGCGAATTCCGGTGTGGGATACCATTCGTAGTCGAAACTGTGCAGGGTATTTCCATCAATGCTGCAACGCAGGTCGGACACCTTTACCTGGAATCCCAGCTTCTTGCTGGCCTGCTCCGCCAGCATATCCAGCACCACGTCGGGGCAGCCGAAGACTACCAGGAACCCGCCCTGCCGCCCGCCGCTGGAGGCGTCGGAAACGCGGGCGCGGAACACCGGGCCGTAGAGGTCGAACTCCACGATGGTGTAGGGACGTTCCGGCACGTTGTAGTCCGGCCAGCCGATGTTGATGCTGCTGCCGACTTCCCAATGGTGCATACTTGTTCACTCTGAGGGTACGTGGTATTTGGGTTTTCACCCCCACCCTAACCCTCCCTATCAAGAGGGAGGGGATTTTTCGGGCAAGGTATATGAGTCGTTAGTCCATGGCGATGGCAGGGCGGGCCGATTCCACGCAGCGGCCCTGCTTGAAGACCGCCTTCACCTGGCGCAGCGTGCCGATGTCGGCCACCGGGTCGCCCTTCACCAGCAGCAAGTCGGCGGACTTGCCGACTTCGATGCTGCCGGTTTGCGCCAACAGCCCCAGCGCTGCGGCGGGGTTGCGGGTGCCGGCCTGAATGGCCTGCATCGGCGTGAGTCCGGCGTCGCGCATGACGATAATCTCGCCCTGGAAGTCGCCGAAGGGATAGCTGCCCCAGCCACAGTCGGAACCGCCGACCAGCCTGACGCCGGCGCGAATCAGCTGCCCGAACTGCTCCATTGCCGTGCCGCCCATACGGTTTGAGCGCTCCCACCTTTCCTCTTCGGCCGGAGTGAACGGTCGCTGCTCCCTTATCCGTTGCAAGTAGGCGCGAGATACACGGCCCAGGTGCATTGTTGGATTCAGCCAAACCCCGGACTCCGCCAACCGGCCAGCCGTGGGTTCATCGTAGCGGTACGAGCCGTCGGAATCGGTGAAAAAGCAATGCAGGATGGCGTCCACCCCAGCGTCGAGGGCGAAGTTGATGGACTCGGTGCAGCGACAGTGGGCCAGCACCGGGCGGTTGCGATTGTGCGCCTCGTCAACCAGGGCTCTCAGTTCCTCGAGGGAGAAGGAGGCCCGGTAAGGGTCGCTGGTCAGAGTGCTGCCGCCCGAGGCCGCGACCTTGATGAAGTCCGCGCCCTGCTTGACCCGCTCCCTTACGGCGGCCCGGATTCCCGCGATGCCGTCCACCTCGCCGCCCATGAACCACAGATGCCCGCCAGTGATGGTCAGCGGCGGGCCGGACACCAGCGTCCGCGGGCCTTGCGCCAGTCCCTGAGCCAGCCCTTCCTTGAGGGAAAAGGCGGTGTTGTTCCAGGACCCGCAGTCGCAGAGGGTGGTCACCCCGGTGGACAGCGCCTCGGCGACGTTGCGGGCCGAGCGCAGCAGGCGGACGTCGTCGGTGTCGTCGCGGTCAACTTCCTCGCCGGTGCGCCCGTCACCCGGCATATTGGTGTGGGTGTGCAGGTCGAACAGGCCAGGCAGCAGCGTCGAATCCGGGAACTCCAGTATCTCTCGGGGTACGTCGGCCTGTACGTTGTCCAACTCGCCCCGGCGTCCAATCCATGAGATGCCGCCATCACTGAAGGCTACGGCCATGCCCTCCTGCGGGGTGTTCTGAACGCCGTCAATGAGTTTGCCGGGCAAGATAACCGTTGTATTTGTACAAGTGTGGGGACTGCTAGAATCGGTCAACGTCGCAACTCCTGCTCGCCGGGGGCGGTGGGCACTTCCGGCTGGCTGGCGCCAATTATAGCCGCGCCCTCATTTATACAAAAGCGGTGCTGCCCGCCATTTGTGGACGGCTGGGGCTATCGCCGTTCCCGTAGCATCAGCAGCGCCAGAGGCACGCCCGACAGGATGATGAGCAGCAGGGACGGCACGGCGGCGCGGGCGAAGAAGGCCTCCGAGGTAAACGACCACACCGAGGTCGCCAGGGTAGTGAAGCCAGTGGGGCTGAGAATCAGGGTGGCTGGCAGCTCTTTCATGGTCAGCAGAAACACCAGGGAAGCGCCGGCCACGATGCCGGGGCGGGCCGCAGGCAGCGTCACCGACGTGAACGCGCCCAGGGGTGACCGTCCTAGTCCACGCGCCGCTTCCTCCACGCGGGGGTTCATTTGCAACAGCGTGGCCCGCACGGCGCCCAGGGCTGGGGAAAGGAACAATGCCACGTAGCCCAGCAGCAGCAACCCGATGGTCTGGTAGAGAAATCCGGCGTAGTTGGCCCCGAAGAACACCAGCGCCAGAGCGATGGCGATTCCAGGTAAGGCAAAGCTGACGTATCCCAAGCGCTCCAGCGTTCCGCTCAACAACCCCGGATGCCGCACCGACAGCAACCCCACTGGCAGCGCAGCCGCAGTGGCAGCCAAGGCCGCCAGGGCGGATATGTAGAGCGAGTTGCGGGCCGCCGCCCACAGCGGGTCCAGCGGTTCCCCGGCCAGCACGCCCCGCACTACCCAGTAGAGCAGGATTCCTACGGGCAGACCGAGAGCCAGCCCGGTTACCGAAGCGCACAGCCCCACGGCAGGCCAGCGCCATCGCCCCAGCCGTACCGTTGAAGGAGGGCGCGTGGTTCCTGACGAAGCTGAGTAGTAGCGGCTACGC
Source organism: Dehalococcoidia bacterium (assembly GCA_965204865.1). GTDB lineage: Bacteria > Chloroflexota > Dehalococcoidia > Lucifugimonadales > UBA3495 > VXOI01. The sequence goes on from OZ242027.1 coordinate 1,138,941, forward strand.
CCCCGGCTGACGAACTCCAGCGCCACCCACGCCAGGGCCAGCACTACCAGCGCCAGCGACAGTCCTGCGCCCAAGGTGCGGTCAAGGGACGATTCGTACTGAGAAAATATGGCCCAGGTAAAGGTCTCGTAGCGCAACAGGGAAACTGCCCCGAAGTCACTCAGCGTGTACAGCCCCACCAGCAGCGCCCCGGCGCCGACGGCAGGCCGCAGCAGGGGGGCAACCACGCCGAAGAAGGTGGCGACCGGCCCCAGTCCCAACCCTCGAGCCGATTCCTCCAGCGCCGGGTCCATCCGCTGCAACGCCCCCCGGAATGTAAGCAGCATATAGGGATAGCTCAGGAAGGTGAGGGTCAGCATGGCCCCGGCGAAGCCGTATATGCTGGGCAGCCGGTCTACGCCGAAAGGCCCTTCCAGCGCGCCCTGGAGCATCCCGCGCGGCCCCAGGGCCACCACCACCACGAATCCGGCTACGTAGCTGGGGATTACCAGCGGCAGCGAGGTCAGCACGGCCCAAGTCCGGCGCAGCGGGAGGTCGGTTCGCGCCGTAAGCCATGCCAGGGGCAGGGCAATCGCCACCGACCCGGCGGTCACTGTCACCACCAGAAGCAGGGTGCGCCCCAGGATGCCCGCCACTCTCTCGCGGAATAGAAGCTCCCAGAGCTCGCTGCCGCTGCCCAGGGAGCGCACCGCCAGATATACCGGCGGCAGCAGCAATGCCGCTCCAACTATCAGGGCGGGAACGAGTATCACCGGCGGGGCATTGAGGGCCGCCGGGCGGATGCGGACGATAGCGGCCGCAGGGTTCCTCACAGGACTATCCCGCCGAAAACTGGTAACAGACAGCGCCGTGTTTGCCCAAACTGTCGCATGGAGTAAGTATACACGAACCAATGATGAGCAACAGAATTAGTATATTGCCAAGTTGTAATCCAAGCTCATACGACCCGCAGCGAATACCCTATCCGGCCAATTGACACAACTTGCTCCAATGCCTACACTATCCAGCGTTCGCTTTGACTGATATTGTGCGTAACCGTTGGCATTACTTCTCATTCGTTTGCAGCGAAAGCGGGAATAGCACAGCATTGACAGAATGGTAAATGCACCGGCAATAGGCGGAACTCCTTCCGCGTCTGATGTCCCGGATGTTTGTGGCTCGCCAGCTTTGCAATGCGTCGGCGTAGTGAAACGCTTCGGCGACGTTGAGGCGGTGTCCGGCTTGGATTTTGCCATGGACTCCGGCAAGATACTGGCGCTTCTGGGGCCCAGTGGCTGCGGCAAGACGACGACGCTACGCCTGATTGCCGGTTTTGAGCAGCCGGACGAAGGGGAGATTGCCATCGGTGGCCGCGTAGTCAGTTCTTTGGCCGGTTCTTTACCCCCGGAGAAGCGGCACATCGGTATGGTATTCCAGGAAGGCGCACTGTTCCCTCACCTGACCGTGGAACAGAACGTTGGCTATGGCCTGCGGAAAGATGCTGACCGCTCTCAGCGAGTTGCGGAAGCGCTGGACTTGGTGGGCCTTTCCGAGATGCGCCGCCGTATGCCTCACGAACTGTCCGGTGGGCAACAGCAGCGGGTAGCCTTGGCCCGGGCCTTGGCTCCCAGGCCGGATATACTGCTGCTGGACGAACCCTTTTCCAACCTGGACGCGAAGTTGAGAGACCAGTTGCAACGCGATGTTGTAGCCATACTGCACGCCAGCGGAGTAACCGCCCTGTTCGTGACCCACGACCAGCAAGCCGCCCTGACCGTGGGCGATGAAGTGGCGGTTATGAACGAGGGGCGGCTGGAACAAATCGGCTCGCCGTCCGCGGTTTTCTACTCCCCGGAATCCAGGTTCGCCGCGCAGTTCATAGGGACTGTGGATTTCCTGCCTGTATGCGTGTTGGGCGGACAAATGACCTGCGAACTGGGAGAGCTGCACTGGCACGGCGACGCCAGCGAGCATCATTGCGGCGAGCCTGATGCTCCGGTATGGGCTAACGCCACCGCCGGAGACCTTGCGGACGAGCAGTTGGAGGTCATGGTCCGGCCCGACTGCCTCGAATGTTACCCGGATGACGACGGCCAGGGCGTAATTGTGGAGAGGGAATTTCAGGGAGCCTTCTACCAGTACCGGGTGCGGTTGCCATCGGGTATGGAGGTGCGTTGTCTGATGTCCCACATCGCCGAATTTCCTGTCGGCGCCACCGTTTCCCTGCGACTGCGTGAGGGCCATCGGGTACGCCTCTTCGTGAACGGCAGACTGGCCGGTTTCTCTCCTCAAATCGGCTGATTGCCGCTTCGTGACTCCGTTCCAATGTTGCCCCCCGTCTCTGTTATAATTTTTTCACCGTCCCATATCGGTGAAATTTGTTACAGCCCATTATTTGTATGAGGCTGGGGGTTTGATGCCGCGACCCAGAAAAGCTGCCGCCGCACAGAGCGATCCGGTTGAAAACAACGGCCAGCACGATCGGTTGTCGCCAGGTACCGAGAACTATCTGTTGTGCCTCTACCGGATGTGGGAAGACGACGAAAGCCCCACCATCACTCAACTGACTGATGCACTGCGCCGTCTGCCGCCCACCGAAGGGCTGGGAACCTCGGTGCCGTCGGTGGCTGGCATGATACGGCGGATGGCCCGGCAGCACCTGGTGGACATCGGCTCGGACAAGCGCATCCGCCTCACCAAGCTGGGTATGGAGGGCGGCGAGGACATCGCCCGGCGGCATCGGCTGGCCGAATGGATGGTGGTGAAACTGCTGGGGATGGAGTTGCACCAAGCCCACAATGAGGCGCACCGCTTGGAACACGGTATGTCGTCACAGCTTATGGAAAAACTGGTGGAGAGGCTAGGTAATCCCCGGCGCTCTCCCTACGGACGGCCCATACCCGGCACCGGCGAACCCAAGATTCCCCCCAACTCCGTCACACTGGACGCCGCCCAGCCGGGCCGGTCCTACATCGTGGACCGGGTCCCGGAGGAAGACCCGCAGTTGCTCAAGTTCCTGTCCGACTCGGAAATCGTCCCGGAGCAGACCGTCACCATAGCCGGGGCCACGCCGTTTCTGGGAGTGATCGAAGTAGCTACCGAGCAGGGCCAGGTTTCGATGGGCATCACTGTCGCCCATCAAATAGTAGTGCGGCCGGACGCTTAAATTCCCTCTCCCTCCGGGGGAGGCCCTTCGGCTCCGCTCAGGACAGGGTTAGGGTGGGGGTGTCCCGGCCAGTTGCTCCCGCACCTGCGCCCAACCCTCGGCCATCTTGCGCTCGGGGAAGGCAGGGGAGTCGCCCTCGCGATATACGCTCACCAGCACGAATACCGGGCCTTCCTGTTCCATCGCCTCTTCCAGCCCGATAAGCAGTTCTTCCAGCCGGTCGAAGTGGTAGGCTTTGGCGTAGCCCGAGGAAACGGCCATCTGAACCAGGTCCAGGTGGTCCAGTTCCTTGATGGGAACGCCGCCGGTGGAGGGGCGGGTGGCGTCGTCGAAGACGAAATGCACCAGATTAGAGGGGTATGACTCCCCGATGGTGGCGAGGCCGCCCAAGTTGGTGCGGAGGGTGGCGTCGCAGTCCAGGGTGAGCACCTTGCGTTCCGGCTGGGCCAGCGCCAGCCCCAGCCCCACGGCCGGGGCGCGGTCCATGCAGTCCGTCAGGTCCAGGTCCAGCTCCCGGCGCTCCGATACTTGGCTCCACTCTCGCAACGCCGAGGAGGTGGACACCACCAGAGCATCGCCCCGGTGGTAGTTCACAGCCCGCGCCGCTTCGCCGTAAGGGATTCCGGGAGATAACCGTGTGTCGGGGAAAGACTCGCTCACGGTCTTGGCCTATCGCCGGAATCGGAATCACTGCCATCACGCCTTGATTCTGAATTGATAGAAGGCGGACGCCGGAACCCGACCATCGCCCACATAGCCACCAGGATGGCCGCGCCTCCGGCCACGCCGATAACGATGCTGGAACGCTCAAAGGCCTGATACAGCATCCAGAAGCCGCACACGAAGAGCGCGTAAGCCGCTAGACGCAAGATCAGGCCCTTGCCCAATTCGCCAAGCATTAGAGTCTAGTCGCTGACCAGAATGGCAGGCATCTCACGGAGGGCTACATGAATGGTGCGCGAAGAGCGCTGGCGGAACTGAACCGGCGTGTTCTCGATTTCCGGCTTGACCCGCAGATGCACGAACACCGGCCCTTCGGAGGCCATCACGTCGCCAATTCCGGTGGTCAGGTCCTCAAGGTTCTCGAAGGAGAAGGTGGCGGCGTAGCCGGCGGCTTTGGCCATGCCTTCCCAGTCGGCCCGCCCTGAGCCAGGCACCGGCTGCCCGCCGGTAACGGCGTAGACACCGTTATCGAACACCATGTGGCAAAGGTTCTTGGGAGTCTTGTTGGCCAGCGTAACCATGGCGCCCAGGTTCATCAGGAGGCTGCCGTCACCGTCCAGCACGATGACCTTGCGGTCCGGCTGGGCCAGCGCCAGGCCGAGTCCGACGTTGGACGCCTTCCCCATGGCCCCGGAAACCGGAAGGTCCAGCTGCTCCTTCGTGGTCACGGTGGGCAGACCGAAGTGGACGTTGTTGGCGTTCATTGTGGCGATAATGACGCCGTCGCCACGATTCGCGTCTATAACCTTGACTGCTTCCTGATTGTCAATCATGTTTCAATCCTCTCCCGTGCAGGAGCTAAATGTCAGGTTCTGCGTTGCCGCCGGGTTAGGCGCCGAACTCGGTGCCTACCAGTACGGCCACCGGCTTCCGGGTGCGGTCGGCTTCCTCGATGGCGACGCTGATACGGTCGGCGTCCTCGTCGGTTTCTATCAGGTAGTAGTTGATGCCCCAGGTGTGGAGTATGTGCTCGATGAACACCGCAGCCGAATCGGTGGTCACTCCGCGGCGGGTCCAGCCCCGGTAGCCCACCAGCATCACCAGCGGCTGGTTGATGTCGAGTCCCAGCCCGCGGATAGAATCCCCGGATTCGAAGATGCCCGTGTTCTGAATCAGCACGATGGGCCGTTTTCCGCCAACCCACAGTCCGGCGGCGATGGCCATAGTCTCGCCCTCGCGGCAGACAGGCACCAGGTCCAGGGAGGGCTCACCGGTGAGCAGTTGGTACATGAAGTTGGTCTCGCTGTCGGGCAGCCAGACCACGTGGCTGATGTTGTTCTTCTTCAGTTCCTCGACCACCGAGGCGGGATGCAGTACGACCTCGTGAGTAGTCATTGCGCTCCTTCCGGCCCCGCTGTAATGGTTCTATCAGGCTATGCCAGGAACCTGCGGGACGCCCGCCATTATATTCAGTCGCCATAATGAGCGTCAAATGAAGATGGCGGGGCTGGGATTGTCTGAATCAGGATTTCCAGGATTAGAGGACATTCAGGATTGGCAATTGCTGGGAAATGTCTAGATGGTCAGGTCGAACTCCCGGCGGGCGGCGAAGAGGGGCGCCGGAGCATTGCGCGCCAGGTGGAGCGGCGCCGGGCCGGAGCCGCGGATGTACGCCAGTATCAGGAGTCGGGCGGCCTCGACCATCACATCGGCGGCAGCGGGTGTAAGCGGTTCCGGGATAGGCGTCCGCGCCTTGGGCGAGGTTAGGTAGTTGTACCAGGCGTTCAGCACTTCCTGAAGCGCTACTTCCTCCGGCTGCGCCCGCAGGCGCAGGGCCGCGCCGCGCTGGTAGTTGGGCAGCCTGCCCAGCAGCCAGTCCAGGTATAACGGGTCGGCGGCTACGCGCTCCGGCAGTGCTATGCCATTGGCAGCATCTATGACGTAAGAACGCTCGCCGCTGACTTCCAGGCGCTCTTCGGGAATCCGGGTAGCGTCGGCCAGGTAGACTGGTATAAGGATAGGTGGGTGCGGCTCTTTGACTGAGTCGCCCAATGAAAGCAGAAAGGAGACGCTGGCTACCACGGCGGCCAGCGGGTCGGAAGTCATGCCCAGGAACTGCCCGGATGTGTCCAGAAGCGCATCCATAGGATGCGCATCCATAGCCAGCCGTCCGGCTACGGCGGCGCCGACGGCGTGTGCCAGCGCGCTGCCGCTGCCGCAGCTGGGGGAGATGCAGGACAGGTATGGATTGTCGGTCAGTTCCCATGTCTCAGCGGGAGTTGTCTCCCTGTCATTACTACTTCTCTTGCCCCCATAGGCCCGGTACAGGCGGGACAGCAGGTCCGGTGGCGGAGAGGAGAAGTCGAGGGTTTGCATCGCTGACAGCAGCTTACGGGCAGCATCCATTGCCTCCTGGTCGTCGCCGATGCCCATTGAGCGGCGAAAGTAAGGCCAGGAAAAGAAATCCTCACCCAGGAAGTTGCATAGCCCGGCGCCGACGAAATAGTCGCCGCTGATAACGTCCCACAGGTCGCGCTCCGACGGGAGCGGGTCCAGAAAGCGGTAGGCCATCAAGCGGCAGAGTAGCGACAGGCAGGTGTGGTGAATAAAGGCATGGGGGCTATTGTCGCCATCCGGCGGTTGGCAGGCAACCCAAGCCCGGAAGCTGTTGGCGACGGGTGGCAGGGATTCGGACTGCTGGTAAAACGCCGCCAGATTTTCGATGGCGGCACGTGCAGCGGCACTGTCCGGGCCGAGGAGCTCGGACAGCGCAGGCGAGTCAGGAGAGGTGGTCAAAGAGAGCGCCCTAGAACTCGGCGCTCTTGGGCGTGCGGGGGAATGGTATGACGTCTCGGATGTTGGAAACGCCGGTAATGAACTGCACGGTGCGCTCGAATCCCAGCCCGAAACCGGCGTGGGGGACGGTGCCGTATCGGCGCAGGTCCAAGTACCAGTAGTAATCCTCTTCGTTCAGCCCGGCTTCGGCCATGCGCCGCGTCAGCACGTCGCGCCGTTCCTCGCGCTGGCTGCCGCCGATGATTTCGCCGATGCCTGGAGCCAGCACATCCATGGCCCGCACCGTCTTGTCGTCGTCGTTGAGGCGCATATAGAACGCCTTGATTTCCTTGGGGTAGTCGGTGACGATGACCGGCCGCCCGATACGCTTCTCGGTCAGGTAACGCTCATGCTCCGATTGCAGGTCAACGCCCCAGCTTACCGGGTACTCGAAGGACTCCCCTGAACTGAGCAGCATATCCACGGCTTCGGTGTAGGTGATCCGCTCGAACCGGGAGTTGATAATGCCTTCCAGGGTGGCGATGATTTCCTCGTTATACCAGCGGTTGAAGAACTCCATGTCTTCGCCGCAGTTTTGGAGGACGTGGCCGAATATGTGCTTGAGGAAGTCCTCGGCCAGCTCCGCCAGCCCGTCCAGTTCGCAGAAGGCCACCTCCGGCTCCACCATCCAGAACTCGGCCAGATGGCGGGAAGTGTTGGAGTTCTCGGCGCGAAAGGTAGGCCCGAAGGTGTAGACGTTGGACAGGGCCATGGCGAAGATTTCGGCTTCCAACTGTCCGCTGACAGTCAGGAAGGTGGGGCGTCCGAAGAAGTCTTCGGCGGCGTCCACGATCCCCTCGCGTCGCGGCGGGTTGTCCAAGTCCAAGGTGGTGACGCGGAACATGGAACCCGCGCCCTCGGCGTCGCTGGCGGTGATTATGGGCGTCTGGATGTACTGGAAGCCCCGTTCCTGAAAGAAGGAGTGTATGGCGAAGGCGGCGGCGTTGCGGACGCGGGCCATGGCGCCGAAGGTGTTGGTGCGGGGGCGCAGGTGGGCAATCTCCCGCAGGAACTCGGGGGTATGCCGCTTCTTCTGCAACGGGTAGGTTTCCGGGTCGGCCCCGCCCAGCAGCTGGACTTCCTGGGCCTGGATCTCGTACCGCTGGCCCTTGCCCTGGGATTCCACCACCTGCCCCACCACGCTGACGCTGCATCCGGTGGTCAAGGAGTTGGCGACGGCGTAGGCCGGGCTGTCCTCGCCGACCACTACTTGCAGGTCGCGCAAAGTGGAGCCGTCATTGACCTGGACGAAGGACACTGACCGGGACGAGCGGCGGGTCTTGACCCAGCCCTGCACCAGCGCATCGCCCAAGGGGGAATCGCTGGCGAAGATGTCGCTGATTCTGGTGCGCTGCATCTTTTCCCTCACCCCCTGCCTTCGCAGGGGCAGGCTCTGGCCCTCTCCTTGGAGAGAGGGAATTAAATGGCTGCCGGGGTTGGATGCCCTTCCCAGTGGTCGGCCCAGTGCTGGATGGCCTCCACCACTCTGCGGAGGGATGATCCCTTTTCGGTCAGGGAGTATTCCACCAGCACGGGCTTGCTGTCGTATACCTTCCGCTCGACGATGCCGGATTTCTCCAGCTCATGGAGACGCTGGGACAGCAGGCGGTCGCTTAGGCCCTCGACGTAGTTGGAGATGTCGCTGAAGCGGCGCGGTTCCGCCAACATACAGCGGATAATCATGCAATTCCACTTCTTGCTGAGGATGCTAATGGCCCGGTCGAAACGCGGGCAAGGTTCCAGGCAGTCCATATTGGCCTCCCAAGTCCGCTGATTTTCGGATTTCAGGGATACTAGCACACTAATCAAAAATTAGCCACTATCTACCCCTTGACAACGGAAAGTTCATATACTAATATATTATTAGTTACTACCTATACAGCTTGTCAAGCTGATAGGTAAGTAAATAAACAAAGTGGTCAGCAGACCACGAAGGAGACCAACAATGGCCACGTTCACCCCCGACAAGGTTTCCCCGGACACCACCACCGTAACCCCGGCCGCGCCGCAGGACGCCAAGGCGCACACCGGCCCCGTCGCCCGCCTGCTGGCCAAGGTCTCCAAGCTGAGCGACGAGTACGCCGACTACCAGATGGAGACCGGCACCTGGCGGAAGCTCGCCATCTAGGGGCGCAGCGCCGGGGCGGGCGGCAAGTCCGCCCCGGCAAAGACAAGCAGTTACAGCAGAATCTGTCAACCGGACACAAGGAGGGCCCCAATGACTGCCTTCAATCTCACCAAGATTCCCCGGAACGCCGACACCGCCGAAACCCCTGCTGCCAGGCAGGCCAGCAAACAGCGGCCCGGCCGGATGGTTCGCAAGTTGGCTTCCTCGCCCGTCTCGTTCTACAACTGGCTGTCCGGGCCGCCCCTGACTGACCTGGACCGGGCGCGGGCTAATCTGGCCTACGCAGAGGGCGCACAGGGCCGGGGAGCTCTCATAGTGTAGCGGCGGTTCCTGATTCCAGAGACGACGCCTCCGGGGCTTTTCACCCCCACCCCCCGCTTTCGCAGGGGCAGGCTCTAACCCTCCCCCTCAAGGGGGAGGGAATTTTTTACAAGGGTGGGCGCTGCTTGTGCCAGTCTGTAGCCTGCTCATAGGCGTGGCCGATGCGGAGCAGGGTTGGCTCGGACAAGTGCGGGCCGATTAGCTGCATCCCGACGGGCAGGCCATCGGAGAAGCCGCAGGGAACCGACAGGCCCGGCAGGCCGGCGACGTTAACCGGGAGAGTGGTGACGTCTATGAGATACATCTGTACCGGGTCGCCGGTTTTCTCACCGATGGGGAAGGCCACCACCGGCGAGGTGGGCGTCACCAGCGCGTCCACTGTCTTGAAGACTTCGGCGAAGTCCCGGCGAATCAGCGTCCGCGCCTGTTGTGCCTTCAGGTAGTAGGCGTCGTAGTAGCCCGCGGACAGCGCGAAGGTGCCGAGCATGATGCGGCGAGTGACCTCCGGGCCGAAGCCGTGCCGCCGCGTCTGCTCCATGGCGCCCCACATATCAGGGGCTTGCTGGTCGGAATAGCCGTACTTCACCCCGTCGTAACGGGCGAGGTTGGCGGAGCATTCCGAGGGAGCGATGATGTAGTAGCAGGCAAGGGCGTACTTGGTGGACGGTAGCGACACCTCGCGGACGGATGCGCCCAACCCTTCCAGTGTCCCAATGGCCTGCTCTACTGCCCGGCGCACCCCGCCCTCGATGCCCTCGGCGAAATACTCCCCCGGAACGCCCAGCTGCAGACCGTTCAAATCACCCTCGGCGTCCAGTCCGGCAGTGAAGTCGGCAACTTGGGTGGGTAGTGAAGTGGCATCGCGTGGGTCATGGCCGGCGATGGCGCTGAGGGCCAGGGCGCAGTCGGCAACACTGCGCCCGATGGGGCCTATCTGGTCCAGCGACGAGGCGTAGGCCACCAGACCGTAGCGGCTGACCAGCCCGTAGGACGGCTTGAGGCCCACGACGCCGCACAGGGCGGCTGGTTGCCGGACGCTGCCGCCGGTATCGGAGCCGAGGGCGTAGATGGCCTCACCGGTCGCCACCGCCGCGGCGGCCCCGCCGCTGCTGCCTCCGGGGACGCGCGCGGCGTCCCAAGGGTTGTGGGTGGCGTGGAAGGCCGAGTTTTCGCAGGACGATCCCATGGCGAACTCGTCCATGTTCCCCTTGCCCAGCATCACCGCGCTCTGCCGGAACAGCCGCTCCACCGCCGTCGAGTTGTAGACCGGCACATAGTCGGCCAGCATCCGTGAGCCGCAGGTGGTGCGGACGCCCGCGGTGCACATAACGTCCTTGACCTGTATGGGGATGCCGGTCAGCGGGGAAGCGCCTGCTTGTTCCGGGGTGCAGGCGGCCAGCATACGGTCGGCGGCCTCTGCCTGCGCCAGCGCCAGTTCCGGCGTCAGGGTGATGAAGGAACGGACGGTGTCCTCGACGGCCTCGATGCGCTCCAGGCAGGCGCGGGTCAACTCCACGGAACTGATTTCGCGGCAGGTCAGCAGGTCGCGGGCTTCCTGGATGGTCAGCCAGTTAAGGTCGGTCAATGGCAATGGCTCTACTCACTGAAAGGAACATGACTTTGGCGAGGTTTTCACCCCCACCCCTTCGGCAAGCTCAGGGCAGGCTCTGACCCTCCCCCTCGAGGGGGAGGGGGTTTTGCTCATGGGCGATTGCCTTGCCTATTCGTCCAGCACGGCCTTTACGCGGAAGAACTCGCCTTCACGGCGAGGGGCGTTGCTCAGAGCGGCGTCCGGCGGCAGGGAATCCGCCGGGGCGTCGTCGCGCATCACCGCCCGCAGTTCGCCGGCGTGGCCGGTGGGTTCGACTCCGGTGGTGTCCAGCTCGTTCAGCACCTCGAACTGGTCAATGATGTCGGAGAGTTGCCCGGCATAGGCGTCTATCTCTGCGTCAGAGATGCCTATGCGGGCCAGGGCGGCGATATGGACCACTTGGGCCCGGTCAAGGGGCATGGCGATACCTCTGGCGAATTTGAGTAACAATTTAACACATCCCGCCCCGCTGTCATGGGCGAATGCTGTATGATTCCCCCTGCATCTCTGCCGCCGCGCCTGTGATGGGCGGCTGTCGCTCTATGAGGAATACCCCAACAAGTGCTTAACCGTCTGTTTAACTGGCGGCCCCGGACGCCCTTCTACTATGGCTGGCTCATCCTGGGAATGTCATCCCTGGCCACCTTCGGCGCCACCGGCGTATCGCAGGTGGTGATGGGCGGAATACAAGTTTATATAACCAATGACACCGGCTGGAGCCCCAGCACGATTTCCTATGCGGCCACCGTCGGCACCTGGGGTTCCGGGTTGATTGCGCCCTTCATCGGGCGGGTGGCCGACCGCCACGGGCCGCGCCTGCTGATGCCCGCCGGGCTGATTGTGGCTGGCGTGTGCTTCCTGCTGTTGTCCGGGGTCAATTCGGTGTGGCAGTTCTATGCCGCCTACGTGGTTTCGCGGGCTGTGTCCAACACCGTGCTGATCGGCCTGGTGCCGCGAACTGCGGCAGTCAACTTCTTCCGCCGCCGCCGAAACATCGTACTGGCCCTGCTTTCGACTTTCCGGCCTATCGCCGGGGCGATAAACATACAGCTCTTTGCCGTGATTGCCCTGGCCCAGACGTGGCGGGAGGGGTTTTTCTACCTGGGCATATTCAACCTCGTGCTGATTGTCCCAGTAGTGTTGCTGATGCGTCGCCGGCCCGAGGATATCGGCTTGGCACCCGACGGAGCGCCCGTCAACCCGGGGACCGCTTCAACCTCATCCAGTGGCCCGGAGCGGGTGGCAGTTCAGCCAAGCGAGACGAGCTGGACAGTGAGGGAGGCGGCAAAAACCCGAACCTACTGGTTCATCGTAGCCACCGCCTGCGTGGGGACTCTGGCATCCAGCAGCGTGGGATTCAGCCTGGTTCCGTACCTAGTTGAGGACGCCGGGCTGAGCCTCGCCGCCGCTGCCGGAGTGCTCAGCTTCGGGACGGTGCTGTCCATAGCCAACGTGGGGTGGGGGATATTATCAGACCGCTTCACGCCGCGCCGCTGCCTGATGGTGACGATGGTTGGCTCCGGGGCGTTGCTGGCCTACCTGACGATGGTGGATTCCCTGGCTGAAGCGCTGGTGTTCGCGCTGGTGTGGGGCGTGTTCTCCGGGGCGGTAGGGAGCATGGAGAACATGATGCTGGCCCAATACTACGGACGCGACTCCTACGGCTCGCTGCTGGGGCTGTTTTCTCCCTTCCAGACGGCGGCGCTGGGCTTGGGACCGTCGCTGGCGTCCCTGCTGCGGACCGTCTCGGGCAGCTACGGGCTACTGTACATCGTGATGGTGGCTGCCTACCTGGCCTCCGCGGCGCTGCTTTACCTGGCCCGCGCTCCGCAAAGGGCCGTTGCCCCCGGGGATACGGCGAGGGCCTAAATATATGTGGGCGCCTATTCGAATACGGGGACGGAGTGCCCGTCCGCCGCCCAGTTCCCCTTATTCCCTTCCTACCGGCTGTACCCCGACGGGGTGGACGGCGGCAGCCGCTCCGCGACGCTGCCGCTAATGTGTTCCAGCAGGAACAGGAAATCGTGATAGGCGTCCAGGGTCCCCAGGTCGCCGCTCAGGGAGCGCAGTTGCTCCAGCAGGACAGACAGCTCGCGGTATACTTCGGGGTAATCGCCCTCCTCCTCGTGGGATGACAATGAGCCGTAACGGTCGGCGGCCAGGGCGACGATGGCGCCGAAGCGCTGCATGGGCGTGCTGTGATTGCCGCCCGGCTGCCACCCGGCCAGAGCGAAAGGGGATTCTCCCGGCCAGTTCCGCGACTGCCCGGTGGCTGGATCAACCCAACGCAGTTCTATCCTGTTCAGCGGAAATGCCGGGCCCGATTGCACTTCATCCACCAGCTCCAGTTCATAGAAAACTGTGACGGACGCGCCGGAGTAAATCTCGGCGAACTCTTTGCGGTCTTGGGTAAAGGTCTCGGCCGGCGTTACCCGGTTTTCGTAGCCGATGATGCGCCACCGCTCCACGACCTCGGCATCCCAGGTTACCTGCGCGCGGGCTTGGTCGGCGAAGGGCGTCGAGAGCGCCAGCCAGTTCTCGCGGGCAAAGGTGGCTTGGGCTTGGACTGCGCTGTCCAGGTAGCGATACCAGCCGTTGCCGTGCTGGGCCAACTGTTCCAGCAGGACGTCGTTGTAGTTGTTGATGCCGACGCCGATGGTTATCAGGCGCAGAGGGTTGCGGACGTTGTCGTCATAGGCCGTTTCCAGGATGGCGAAGGGGTTGGTGGCGTCCACGTTGGCTACGCCGTCGGACATCAGGATGACGTAGTTATAGGCGTCAGGCCGCTCGGTGCGGGCCTCGTCGGCCATCACCACGCCCAGGTTCAGCCCGGCCTGCACGTTGGTGCTGCCGTGGGGTTGCAGCCAACTGATGGAGTCCCTTACCCGGTAATCGTCTGGCGGGCGGTGTTCGACGGTGTAGCGGTCAATGACGTGGTCGGTGAAGTGCACGACGGCGATGCGGTCTTCGGCGCGGAGGCTCCGCCGGATGCTCTCCGCCGCCTGCCGGGCGATGTCCACGCGGTTGCCGTCGGCCATAGAACCCGAGGCGTCCAGTACCAGGGTGACGTTCAGCGGCGTGTCGTCCGCCAGCTCCGGGGCCTGAAAGGCTATTTGCGCCAGCAGTTTGCCGTCGTCCAGCGGGTGAGGCAGGAAGCCGGTTTTAATGGCGAAATCCTGCTTGCCGGAGGGCGGCGCATACCGGTAGTCGAAGGCGTTTACCCATTCCTCGGCCCGCACCGATGCCGGGTCCACTTCGTAGCCGGAACGCGCCCAGTTCAGCGCCAGGTGATAGGACGTGCGGTCGGTGTCCAGGCTGAAGGTTGAGACATTATCCTCGGACGCCGCCACGAAAGGTTGCCGCTGGTAGTCGTGGAAGGTGGTGTCCGGTGGCGTGCCGCCGCTGGCCGCCTTCGCCTGTGGGCCGGCCGCTCCCGCCGGGCCCCTCCGCCCTGCTGCGCTCTCCGATTCGTCCATCATCGCCATGGCGCCCTGAGCCTGGGGAGCAGAAGTAGCCTGTGCCGCCGTAGCCGTAGGCGCGGGGGCCGTCGTGGCGGCCGGCGCCGGGTAGGGAGTGGATTCCGAGTCCTCCGCCATAGCCATAGCCGGGGCCTCGGTTGCCGCGGGGGCCGCCGCTGGAGCCGTAGTAGCAGCCGGGGCGGGGATGTGAGTCGGCTCGCTCGTTGCCATCGCGGCCGGGACTTCAGTAGCGGCAGGAGCTTGCTCTTCTTCCACCTCCCTTTCAACTATTCTGGTCACTTCAGCGGGCCTGGACATGGTGGTGGGGGCAGGCACGGCAGTAGCGACAGACGCACTGGCGGACTCTTCCGTGACCGGGGCTACGGCCAGCCCGCTCGGCGGTTCCGTCCCGCCCCCGCCGGATATAGCCCACACTACGGCTGCCACCGCCACTGCGACCACGGCCACGCCCGCGACTGCGAAGGCCGGGGAAAGGCGGCCTTCACGCAGCGGGTTCATCATTCCCAGGAGGCGTGAAAAAAAGGATGGGGCAGCCGGCTCCTCCAAGCGGCTTTCCAGCCACTCCCACGGGTTGCCGGGGGCACGCAGATTTGAGTTCTCGGCATCGAAGTGCTCTTGGAGGATGCGCTCCATTTCTTGGTCAAATTCATTGTCTGGCGAATCGTTGTAGGCCATCGCGCTAACCTCCCTGCCTACTAGGCGTTTCCAAGCCGGACTCTTCCAACTGATGCCGCAAGATCGCCAAAGCCCGGTGCAGGCGAGATTTCACGGTGCCTTCCCGCGCGCCCAGCGTCCGGGCCACCTCCGGCACGGTCAGCCCGGCGAAGTAGCGCAGCACCACCACCTGCCGGTGGTCCGGGCTGAGTCCGGCGATGGCCCGACGCAATGCCAGGCGGTTCTCCAGCGCGTCCAGCGTTTCCGCCGGGTCGAGGTTGCCGTAGTCCGGCTCTTCCGGGCCGCTGTCATTCAGACGCACCGTCTGGATGGTCCGTCTCCGCTGTTGAGCCAGCACCGCGTTGACCAGGATCCGCAACAACCAGGGCTTGACCGGGTTCCCCCGACGGAATCCCCGGATGCCCCGCCACGCCGAAAGCAGGGCTTCCTGCACCTGTTCCTCGGCAATGGCGCGATTGCCGGTCATCAGCACCGCCGTGCCGAAAAGCACGTCCTTGTACTGCTCCACCAGATGCCGGAAGGCGTCGCGGTCGCCGTCCTGACAGCGCAATATGGCTTCGTTGTCAGTCATCAGTTGCCCTCAAGCTCCGTATCGCGCAGGGGCTTTTGAAAGATAATATGCGCGCAGGTTCCGAATCGTTCCCTGGTTTTGGGCTGGAAATAAAAAATCGCCTGTGGCGTCAAGGGCCACAGGCAGAATAGGCAGGGTACGCCCTAACCCTCTCCCTACGGAGAGGGGACTTGGGCACGGTTAGTTCATTTCCGAGCCGCCGGAAACGCTGATGGAGAGGCCGGTTACGTAGTCGGATTCCGCTGAGGCAAGGAAGGCGGCCATGCGGGCGATGTCGTCGCCCTGGGCCACACGGCCCATGGGCACCCGGACGGCGCGGTCGGCAATCATGCCGGCGCGGTACTCCTCGCTGGACTCGCCTTCAGGGGCCAGAGCCGCGGCGATGTAGTCAACCCGCTCGGTGTCCACCAGGCCTGGGCAGATGGCGTTGACGTTGACCCGGTGCTGGGCCATTTCCTGGGCCATGGCCTGGGTGAATCCGATGACGGCGAACTTGGAGGCGCAGTAGGCGGCGTATCGCGCGATGCCCCGCTTGCCCGCGCCCGATGAGATATTGATAATCTTGCCTCCGCCGCCCCGGGCGGTCATGTGCCGGGCCACGGCCCGCGACACTAGATAGGTGCCACGCACGTTGACCCGCATCACCTCGTCGAAGGCTTCCTCTTCCAGCTCCACCACCAGCACCCGGTCCTTGCCAGGGCGGGACCCGGCGTTGTTGACTAGGATGTCTATGCGCCCGAACCTGGCAAGAGTCTGGCCCACCATGTCGTCCACCTGTTCGCTGTCGGACACGTCGGAGAAGAGGGCCAGCGACTCCCGGCCCATGGCCTCGATTTCGGCGGCCACGCTGTTGAGGCCCTCCCAGCCCTCTTGCCGGTCTTCGGCGCGGATGGCGTCGAGGCTCTGGGGGACGTCGGTGACCACGACGTTGGCGCCCTCGGAGGCAAGGCGCGTGGCTATGGCGCGGCCGATGCCGTGGCGTCCGCCCGCGCCGGTCACTATGGCGATTTTCCCGTTTAGGTCATACATATCAGGCCCTCTGGCGTAATAGTATCCCCGCCGCCTTCTGCTTCCAGCCGATGGTTAGGATGAAGAAGCTGAAAGCCAC
The DNA here is from genome assembly GCA_965204865.1 of Dehalococcoidia bacterium. Classification (GTDB taxonomy): domain Bacteria; phylum Chloroflexota; class Dehalococcoidia; order Lucifugimonadales; family UBA3495; genus VXOI01. The sequence goes on from OZ242027.1 coordinate 1,155,457, forward strand.
CAGCGCCATGACCGGGCCGGACGGCAGGTTGAAGTGGTAAGAAAGATACAGTCCAGAGATGCCTGATGCAACTCCGATGAGCGCCGCGACCAGCATTGCCCCGGTGAAGCTGCGGGTGAGTTGCAGAGCGGCCGCTGCCGGAGTGATGAGCATTGAAATGACCAGGATGATGCCCACGGCCTGCAATGCAATCACCACAACCATCGCCAACAGCGCCAGCAAGATGTATTCCAGCTTTTCCGTGGGCAGTCCTACGACGGATGCGCCAGTCGGGTCGAAGTTGGCGAAGACCAGCTCCTTGTGCAGGCCATAGAGCGTGAGCATTACTGCCCCTGCGACACCCAAGGTGACGTACATTTCAATCCGCGACACTCCCAGCACGTTGCCTAGAAGCATATCCTCCAGCCGCACCTGCACGGAAACCCCTTGGGATGAAGCCACGCTGATCATTATGACGCCGATGGCGAACAGGGCTGCGAACAATATGCCCACCGAAGCGTCTTCACTCACGCCGGCTCGCTTTATAAAGTAGCCGCTCAACAGCGCCATCACGATGGCCATGGGGATGCCGCCCGCAAAGACGCTGGCCGCTGCGGAGCCAAAGATGGCCGCCGCCACAATGCCCGGCAGCACCGAGTGGGCCAGCCCGTCGCTCATGAACCCCAGGCCGCGGGTGACCACGTAGACACCGGCCACCGGACACATCACGCCGACGATCACGGCGACAATCAGCGCCCGCACCATAAAGCTGTACTGGAACGGCCCGGCCAGCGCCTCAGTGATGATGTCCATGGTCGTCTCCCGCCAGCCCGTGTCCGTGGGAGGGGACGGCCCCGAAGGGCCCGTAGAGCTGGGTCATCACCTCTTCGTTCAGCACCTCTCCAGGCGGGCCGCAGGCGCACACGTTGCAGTTGAGGCAGAGGCACTCGTCGCAGTAGTGAGCCATGTGATTGATGTCGTGAGACGACATCATGATGGTGCGTCCGTCGTCCCGCATCTCCAGCAGCACGTCCATCAGGGCGGTCTGGGAGGCGATGTCTACTCCACTGAAGGCTTCGTCCAGCAGCAGGATGTCTGCGCCTTGAGCGAGGGCTCGGGCGACGAAGATCCGCTGGCGCTGCCCGCCGGAGAGTTCGTAGATGAGCGATTTCCGACGGTCCCACATGCCGACGCGGTTCAAGGCAACCTCGGCAACGTCGCGGTCGATGCGACGCGGGCGCCTGAACCAGCCGGCATGGCGCACCCTTCCCTGCATCACAACGTCCCAAGCGCTGGCGGGGATGCGGGAGTTCACCCGCTCGTACTGCGGGACGTAGGCCACCACGCCCCGCGATTCGGTCATGGACTTTCCGTGTATCAACACTCGGCCCTGCGTCGTCGGCTGTAGGGCGGTGATGACATTGAACAGAGTGCTCTTGCCGGCCCCGTTGGGCCCGACCACTCCCATGATACATCCGGGGCCGGCACTGAAGGTGACGTTGTCCAGGATTTTGACCCCCCCGAACTCCACCGTTACGTCCTCTGCGGCCAGGGGGGGTATGGACGCTGTGGCTGTCATGGCTATTGCAATGCCTCCACTATCGTTGTGGTGTTGTGGCGCATCAGGTCGATGTAGGTTCCGGCCTCGCCGCCGGTCTCGCCCAGGGAGCCGGTGTACAGCCCGCCGATAAGCGTCGCGCCCGTTTCCTCAGCCACGCGCTGTGCCAGCCGCGAGACGTGGGACTTCTCGGTGAACACAGCGGGCACGCCCTCGTGCTCGATGGTCTCGATGAGCATGGCCAGGTCTTGGGCCGTAGGTTCGATCTCGGTGGTCACCGGGAAGATGGCCCCCGCAACCTCGAATCCGTACCGTTGTGCGAAGTACTGGAAGCTGTCGTGGGAGGTGACCAGTACCCGGTGGTCATCCGGCAGCACACTTACCTGCTCCGTTATCCAGGCATGCAGATCGTCCAGTTCCCGGTTGTAGGCCGCAGCGTTGTCTCGGTAGAAGGTCTGCCCTGCCGGGTCAGCGGTCGAGAGCTGCGCAGCGATGCTGTTTACCGCCTGCTGCACTCGAACCGGGTCGAACCAGAAGTGGGGGTCGAGTTCGCCGTGAGCGTGTTCTTCCCCTTCTTCCTCGCCATGTTCTTCTTCGTGGCCGTGTTCCTCGTGGCCCTCGGTCTCGCCGAAAATGCCTACGAAGGCGATCTTGGTGGGATTTCCGTCAACATCCCAGTGGTTAACAACGTCCAGGTCGTGGTCGTCCAGTTGAAGCACCTCGCCGCCAATGGAATCGGTGACGAACACCGCTCCAGGGGCAGTGACCATGTGGGGACGCGCCCAGAATCCGGTCTCAACCGGAGTAGTCAGGAAGTCCGAGGCCGAGGCAAGCAGGTCCAGGTCGTGGGCGTCGTACATCCGCAGCTCGCCGTCGCTCATCATCACCAGCAGGGCCTCGCCGTCATGGCTCATGGCGACGTTGATGGGCCTGAGATCTTCCGATGCGGGAATGAACTGCTCCATTGCGCCTTCCTCGGGACCGACCACATACAGACCGACGGCGGAGCCGAGGGCGAAGAAGTGGTCCAGCCCGGGATAACCCCAGACCGAGGTGAGACGAAAGTCGTCCGGTGAGCCAGCGGGTGGCCCTATGAACATTCCCTCGTAGTCGCCGTCATGGGCCTCGACGACCAGAACGCCTCCAATGCAGCCGAAGGCCGCCATGTGTCCGTTGCCTGCGTCGCCATGCAGACCCTCGCAGCCTTCGTCGTGGTGCAGGACTTCGCCGTCAAGGGTCACGATTTCCGCGCCGACGGGGGACCTGTATTCCGCGGGGTCAGATTCATAGTCTGGGTGCTGAACGGAGACCGCGAACAGGTCGTCTTCCAGAGGAACCGCCGCCCCGTGCTGCGCCCCTACGTTGATTTTAGGTGGAATGTAGTCGCTGCCTTCCTCTTCCAGTTCGTGCTCCTCGAGAAAGACGATATCGCCCGAGCCGTCGTAGAAGATGGTGGCCCACTCGCTGCCGACATACAGATGCACCGGGCGGTCGCCGGTAAGGTCTATGTTCAGACGCTCCACAGGCCCTTCTACCTGGTCGAAGTGGTCACCGTGGGCCTCAAGGTAGATGCCGCCGTCGAAGACGTGGGCGGTGTTGGCGTCGCTGGACACGGCGATGGCGAAGCGCCCGCTCTTGGTGGCGTAGATGCGGCCAGCCCGGGAGCCGAGGTCAAAGGCGTCCTGTTCCACGTCGCCGTGTTCCAGGTCGATAACCGACATCATGCCGGTCTCGCCGTCGCCGATGAGCAAGCGACCGACGACTTCTTCAGCTCCTTCCTCGCCGTGTTCACCGTGTTCGTCGAAGATTTCAACGAAGTCTATGGGGTCTACGGCCTCTCCCACTGCCACTATGGCGTCGTGGTCGCGGGCGGCGTTCTCGATTAGTTCGTCCAGCCAACCGCCTTCAAGCTGGAGTCCCACACTGAACACCAGGTCGGCGTCGGCGATGCGGGTGATGTCCTGCGCGCCCGGCTGGTAGGTGTGCGGGTCAGCGTTAGCGGGAAGCAGGGGGAATACGTCCACCCGGTCTTGGCCGATAGCCCGCACCCAGTCAGCGACGATATTGCTGGTGGTAACAACATTGAGCTTTTCCGCAGGGGAAGCAGGGGGCGCTGCGGTAGGAGTGGCGGTGGTCGCAGCAGGGGACGCTGCGGTGGGAGCGGCGGTGGTAGGAGAAGTGGGAGCCGCTACCGTGGGAGCCGGGGGGGCCGCGGTGGAGCCGGGAGCAGAAGCAGTGGCGCCGGGAGTTGTCGAAGCCGGAGCGATGCTTGTCGGCGGGACTTGCGTTGGCGAGTCGCCGCCACAGGCCGCTACAATCAGCAGAATCAGGGAGAGGGCTAGAATGCCAAATAGTCTGAGGGCTGGCTGTGTCATGTTCTCGTCAAGTTCTCCTTTCCGTGTGTGATGTGCTGTCTCAAACAGCTGGGTTGTTAAGACTCTGTATCAACGATGGCTATTTATCAAGACAGAGTATCACTACTGCTCTTAAATCAAGATTCGGTATCAATTATGGTAAGATAATGATATGCAGTATCAATAGATGCTAAAAAATAAACTAGGCTGCGGCTTTTCCGCTTTCCGCGCATTCCCGGCAGCGGCCGTAAACTTCCAGCCAGTGGCCGCTGAGCTCGAAGCCGTGGCGGGCGGAGGTGGTGACCAGCACGTCTTCAATATCACAGCCAGTGAGGTCTTGGGAGGAGCCGCAGTGAACGCAAAGGAGATGATGGTGATGGCCCTGATGGCTCAATTGATAGTGGAGGTCGCCGTCTTCCAGCAACACCCGGCATAGCACGCCGGCTTCGACCAGTATCTTCAGCGTCCGGTATACGGTGGCCCGGCCCAGCCTGGGCGGCAACTGCCGGCGCAGGCCCTCGGCGGTGAAGTGGTGCTCCTGCTCCCCAATGGCGGCAGCTAAAGCCCGCCGGGGCGCGGTCGAACGATACCCCCGCTCTTCCAGGGCATCCAGGATTTTCTCGCTTGTAGAAACGCTTCGTTTTGTCAGCACGATGATTACGTTCCCATAATCAATTGATACTGTGTATCTGTCACGCCGATTTTACATGGAGAAGTTGTAGCAGTCAACAAGCTGACAGAAATGAATTTTCAGAGACAGAACTATTTCAAGTACCAGTCGTCACCGGCAGGAGGCCAGGGATTGTCGGCGGAAAGCACTTGGGATAGCTGGGTGAAGGCGCCCATGAATCCGGCGGGGTGAAGCCAGATGCTGTTGAACCCCAGGTTGGTGTAGTTGGCGGTCTGGCGCGACGAGGTAAACCGCGCCCCCTGCTCCACCAGATGAGCGTCCATCGCCAGCGAGTCTGCGATTTCGTAGATGGTCAGGTACAGTCCCTCGCCGTAGCGGTCGAGGAACCGCTGCGAGGGCGCGTCTGGACCTGTCGGCTGGGCCAATTCGATGAACGTGTCACGGCCCAGCAGGGGCAGGACGGCGATTTCCAGGTCGGTGAAGCTGACCTGAAACCTCTTGGTCGCCCGGATGCCGAACATCTCACCCCATCGGGACAAGGCTTCGTCCAGGTCGCGCACCAGCACGGCGGTTTGCCGCAGCCGCAGAGTGCCGGGCTGAGAAGCCGTCCTCCAGTTTTCGCCGGCAAGGGGCCAAGGATTTCCTCCTGGGGATACCTCGACGATTCGCAGCCGCGCTCCATTGGCCGACGCTTGGTCCACCACCATACTGCGCCAGCCCTGGTGCTCGGCCACGCTACTGACGTAACCCCCCAGCGATGAGAGACGGGATGCCAGGGAATCCAAATCACTGGTCTCTAACACCAGCTCATAAGGCCCCTGCCCCCGGCTCTCCCGGAATACCGAGGATTCGGCGTCCCCGAGGTCGGGATGCCAGAGTTCGACGAAGGTCCCGTCTCCGGCCGCCAGAACGGCGCGGCGCCCGTCCAGGGTTTCGTAGTTTCGGACGCTGCTCATGCCCAGGTAGTTTTCGTAGAGGCCGACAGCATAACCGAGGTCGTTGACCACGAAATTAACCTGTCGCAAGCGATGCAACATCATTTCACCGCTTTTCGGCTGCGTTGGCGAACTTAGGAATCGCGGGAATGGAGGGAGACTATGGCCTTTCCGCCGACGTGGCGCTCGCCCTTGGCGCCCAGCATCAGGATGTCGCACTCGACGACATTGAGGCCGTCTTCTTGGCGCAGGTCGGTGATGGTGGCTTCAAGGGTGAGGGTACGGTTGTGCGGAACTGGCTGGCGGAACACCACGTCCAGGTCGCGGATGGCGTCGGGGCCGGCCCAGTCGGTGAGCAACTGCGCCATCATCGCCATCGCCATGATGCCGGGAACTATGGGGCCTTCCATTCCCGACTGGCGCGCCGTCTCTACGTCGGTGAAGCGGTTGGGGGTAGGCGGAGACCACACGTCGCAAAAGCTGGCTACGCCCTCGTCAGTGGCTATGGTCTCGATTGGGCCAATCTGGTCGCCTAGTTCCACGTCTTCAAAGTAAGTCATATTCCTGATAATCCCCGAATCTGCCATATCCAGGTTCTGGTCACGTCACAAGCGGTGCGGGAATCACTCGCGGCGGGCGAAGGATTCCTGTACCTCGGCCACTACCTCGCTGTTCTGATTGCGGAAGGTGGTTTCCCAGACGACGAAAACCATGGTGCCGGAGCGTCCGGTCTTGGCGTAGACGTCCTTGAGGTGCGACGAGGCGGTGATGCTGTCTCCGGCGTAGATGGGGGCGATGGGCTGCACCCGCTGGCCGGCGTGCATCTGAACCCGCCCGAATTCCAGTCCGATGTCAGGCAACTGGACCTCGCGCACGAATATCGAGCATAGGGTAGGGGGCGCAATCATGCCCCGATAGCCTTGTTCCTTGGCCCCGGCGTCGGAAGTGAAGGCTGCGCCCTTCTCGCCTAAACTGGCGTTCACAGCCGAGATCATATCTGCGGTAATCTCGAACGGCCCGGCGCGATGCTCTTTTTCGTGCAGCGACCGGTCGTATTTCAACTCCGTTGTCATGGAACTATCTCCGGCTATCCGCGGTTATTCTCTGGGGTGCCGCAAGTGGATGAGTTCAGGGCAACATTACTCCGGCGGTGGCCTCAAGACGCACCGGCTGGAACTGCTTGCTGAGCAGAGCGTCCACCAACTGACTCTCGTTGGCGATGGCTGAGCGGAATTCGGTCATGCAGGCGGCTAGATGGCTGGTCAGGTGGGCGTCGCTGCCACCGATACCCAGGTAGCCAAACTGCTGGCACAGCTCCTCGGCTCTTTCGTTCTCGCCGGCCCGGCTGCCTCCATTGAGCAGTTCCACCATCTCGAGGCCGGGAAATGACTCGCCCTGCTGGATGTACTCGGTCAGACCGATACCGAATCGTCCCGGGTGGGCCGGAATCGCCACGGCGTCGTGCTGCCGCGCCGCCTGTATCAGTTCCCTGGCGTCCATCCGCACGTCGGAAAAGTTGATGTCGCGGGTCAGGCCCTCGCTGACGCCGTAGACCAGGACGTGGCCGTAGCGGGTGTCCAGCTCCGAGCCTTTCATAATGAGCATTCCGTACTGTTCGGTCAGCGCCGAATAGTCCTTGTCGTAGTCGAACTTGCGGTGCTCGGTCAGGACGATTCCGTCAACGACGTAGCCCCGCTTTCGCAACACCTGCACCCATTTGACATATTGCTCCACTGTGGCCCGGGAGTCATCGGAGGAAACGGAATGGCAATGCAGGTCCAGAAACACGTCAGCCAAACTCCTCTACGCGCCGCTGGCCCTCAGACAGGCTCAGGATGATGGGCGGCACTGTGGACTATCATAAACAACGATATAGAATCCGGCAACCCGAAGTAAAAGCCTGGAAGCGGACTGATTGTTGCCGATTCGGCAAAGGGAGGATGGTCAGAAAATACAGTCCGCTGCCGGAACAGGCAACAGTAAGGACTAGAGGAAGCGGGAGGCCGGCGGGCCTGTAAGCCGGGTTCTGTGTCCCGCCGCCCTTCGACAAGCTCAGGACTAACGGGGCGGTGACCATCTATCTAGCCTCCCGACCAGAGTCGGGCCCCGCCCTTCGACAGGCTCAGAGCCAGCGAGGCGGGACGACGTTGCCGCCGTGGTCAAGCAGCCAACCCGGGGACGAGCCGGGCGCTCATAGTCCCTCTATTCGGCCTTGCTCCAGGTGGGGTTTGGCCGCCGCTGCGTCGCCGCAGTCGGCCGGGCGCTCTTACCGCCCGATTTCACCCTTACCCCGATTCCCGGAACGGTCATCGGGGCGGTATGTTTCTGCGCCACTTTCCGTCCCCCGCGCCGGACTAATCCATTGCGGAAGCCTGGGCGTTACCCAGCACCCTGCCCGGTGGAGCCCGGACTTTCCTCCCCGATTCGCTCCTTGCGAAGCAACCAGGGCGGCCACCCAGCCCGCAGCGCCTCCATCGCTAATCTAGCATAGGGGCTAGGAGGGGTCAACTTAACGGCCCGCGCCGGGCTTACCAGATTACGCTCAGATCCAACATGAAACCCGGCAACACCGGACCGCCGGACACGGACTCCGGGTCCTCGAGAATCTCAACAGAATGGCCGGGGCGGTAGAGGTAGACCCGCTTGTCTCGCGGGTCGAGGAGTCAGCCCAGGCGGGTGCCGTTATCCAGGTACTCTGCCATCTTGTCCTGCACGTCAGACAATCTGTCCGACGGCGAGCGAAGTTCTACCACAAAATCAGGGCAGATGCGGGCGAATCCAGCCTGTTCCGACGAAGTAAGTACTTCCCATCTTGACAGGAGTATCCAGGAAGCATCTGGCGCGCGCACTGCTCCGCTAGGCAGGGTGAATCCGCCGTTCGAATCGAAAACTATCCCAGTTCCGTCACTATCCGACCAGTTGGCCAATTGCTGATTCAACCTGCTATTGCTCCGGCTTGCTGTTGACCACGTGGGCGGAATGATTATCAACTCGCTCTTCGCTGTGATCTCCAATCGAAGGTCGCCGTTGTCGGAGCACAGTTGGAGGAATTGCTCTTCTGTCATTTCGATGGCGCGAATATCTAGGGCCAGCCGGTAGGGCAGGGTTGTTTCCGGCGGTATCGCAGGCGTTTTAGTGGTAGCCGTAGCTGTGACCCGCAAATCTGGAAGGGTTCTCAGCGGTAGCCGGGTCTGGAGATTGCGCCCTATTCCACGAACAGCATCCGCCCGCAACTGGCGCAGTTGACCGTCTGGCGGCCGCTCTTGACCCGCTGGCGCAGTTGGGTGGGCAGCGACATCCGGCAGCCCTGGCATAGGTCGCGCTCGACCTTGGCCACCGCGCGGCCCCCTTTGGACTTCCGCAGAGTTTCGTAGCGCCGCAGGGCTGACTGCTCCACCTGTCCGGCCAGCAGTTCGCGCTGCTTTTCGTAGTCGCTGCGCTCCGCGTACAGGTCGTTGACGATCCGATTCAACTCATCCCGCCGGGATTCCCAACGAGCCTTGGCTTCCGTGAGTTCGATGTGAAGCTCGGCGCACCGGGTCTGCGACTCTTCGAGTTGAATAGAAAGCTCCAGGGACATCGCCTCATTCTGCTCCAGCAGGTTGCGGACGTTGGCGGCCTCATGTTGGAGGGATTCCAGGTCGCGGGCATTGACCATCGAACCGTCGTACAACCGGGATTCCAGCGACTCAGACCGTTCGCGGCGCACCGCGGTCTCCATCTGATTGTCGTGGTGGCGGACTTCCACTTCCTTGAGGCGCTCTTCCTCGGCTTGGAGCGTGGCTTCCAGGTTCTCTATGGAAATCTCGGTTTTCAGTTCTTCCTCGGCCTCCGCCAAAGCGCGGCCGACCCGGTCAAGGTCCAGGTCAACTTCCTGCAATGCGTACAACTGTCTGACGGTCGTCATATCGCCTCGCGGGACCCGTCATTGGTACAAGCGCGGTGTCCAAGCCATTGGATTCTAGGAAGGCTGTCTGCCGTTGTCAACTTGCGGGCGGGATGACACCGCCGCGCCGCGCCGTTAGAATCACCCCAACATACGCCTGCCCCGGCGGAACAGGCCTTGCACGGGGCGACCGAAAAGACCGAGGAGGATACTACCCATGACACTATCCAGGCTGGACAACGAAAAGTTGACCCGCGTCGGCGAGGGCACGCCGATGGGCGAGACGATGCGCCGCTACTGGCTGCCCGCCCTGCTGTGCGACGAACTGCCGGAACCCGACTGTCCGCCCGTCCGCCTGCGTCTGCTGGGCGAGGACCTGATCGCTTTCCGCGACACTTCCGGGCAGGTGGGCCTGCTGGAGGAGTTCTGCCCCCACCGGCGAACCTCGCTGTTCCTGGGCCGGAACGAAGAGGGTGGCCTGCGCTGCGTCTATCACGGCTGGAAGTTCGATGTCGCGGGCAACTGCCTTCACATGATGAACGAGCCGGAAGACAGCGACTACCACACCAAGGTCAAGGCCATATCCTACCCGGCGGTGGAGATGGGCGGCGTGATATGGGCTTACATGGGACCCGCCGACCGGCAGCCTCCCCTGCCTAGATTCGAGTGGACGCAGGTCCCGGACAGCCATCGGCTGATTACTAAGAACCGGCAGGAATGCAACTGGTTGCAGGCCCTGGAAGGTGGGATAGACACCGCCCACGCCCCCATCTTGCACCGGCGCATCACCACCAACACCACCCGTCCGGGAATAGGCGTGGATACTCCGTTCGTGACCGGCAAGGCCCCCAAGGTGGAGGTTGACCGGACAGATTACGGCTACCGCTACGCCGGTGTCCGCGAGCTTGAGGGCCAAGACCAGAACTTCATCCGGGCCTATCATTACGTGTTGCCCTTCCACCAGATGCGTCCGCAACAGTTCGGGCTTTCCGGCGGAACGACACGCACCATGATTGCCGGGCACTGCTGGGTTCCCACTGATGATGAGAACACGATGGTGTTCAACTGGCTGTACAGCTACGGCGATGAACCTCTGTCAGAGGCCGACCGGGATATTGAACGTCAATTGGGCCGTGGGCCGGAGGACCTGGACGCCAACTACCGGGCCAAGCGCAATCGGGACAACGACTGGATGATCGACCGCAAAGTCCAGAAGTACGAGACTTTCACCGGCATCGAGGGTATCAACACCCAGGACCAAGCGGTGCAGGAAAGCATGGGCGCCATCGTGGACCGCAGCACCGAGAATTTGGCCGCCAGCGATATGGCCATCGTAGTGGCCCGCCGGATGCTTCTCGGCGCCACCGACACGGTGGCGGACGGCGGCGACCCGCCAGGTCTGTCCGAAAGCTACTACAAGCTCCGCGCCATAGACTGCGTGCTGCCTGCCGATGCCGTATGGCAGGAGGCGCTGGCCGGCCAGATGTATCCCGCGGAATAGCGCAAGCAAGAATCCAACGGCAACCGAAAGGGGCGGCACTAAATCCATGTGCCGCCCCTCTGATGTTTCCTTAGCCGGTTAGGGAACCGGGAACTGTTCCGTAAGGTTTTTATGCACAGTGTCCTGTCATGTGACTGCCGTAGGCCGCTTTGTGTGCCAGTCGGTGGCCTGTTCGTAGGCATGGGCGACTTGGAACAGCTTCTCCTCTGAAAAAGGCAGGCTGCCGATTTGCAGACCCACTGGCGTCCCGTTGTCGTCGAATCCGCAGGGGACTGACATCGCCGGGCAACTGGCAAGGTTGAACAGGCGGGTGAACAGGAAGGGCAACCGGGACGATGTTGCCTTGCTGGTCACCTGCGGGTCGTCTTCGACAGGTTGTGCCGTCTTGCCGGAGGTGGGGAAAACCAGCGCGTCGTAATTGCCAAGAGCCTCAAGCACCTCACGCCGAATCAGTTCGCGTAGCTTCTGGGCCTTGTAGTAGTAGTTGGCTGGCATCACGCTGCCTGTAAGCAGCAGGATCCGGTCGTCATGGCCGTAGTCGCCGAGGTTCTCGCGGATCCACTTCGCATGGTTATTGGCTGGCTCCACCGCCAGGAGCGTACCCGACACCGCACCAGCCAGAGCCGATAGCGGCAGCGATACTTCCTCCACCGTCGCGCCCAGCTGGCCTAGTACGCCTATGGCCTGCCCCACAACCCGGCTCACGTCTGGCTCCACCAATTCGGACTCCATCTGCTCAGTCACGACACCGATGCGCAGGCCCTCGATGCTGCCGCCCAGCGCGGCCCGGTAGTCCGGCACGGGCGCGGTGGAGGTGTGTCCGTCCTTGGGGTCGTGGCCCGCGATGGCGTTCAGCGTGATGGCTGCGTCCTCCACGGTGCGGGATATGGGGCCAACGGTGTCCATTGACCACACGCCCCGCATCACGCCGTAGCGGCTGACCAGCCCCCAGGTGGGCCGCAAACCGACCAGTCCGCACCAGGTGGCAGGAAAGCGGATGGAGCCGCCAGTGTCCTCGCCCAGCGACGTGGCGCACAGGAATGCGCCGGTAGCCGCCCCGGAGCCGCTGCTGGAGCCGCCGGCGTAGGCGTTCAGGTCCCAGGGGTTACGCGGCGTGCTGTAACGGTGGGAAAAGCCGGTGATGGCGAACTCGGTCAGATTGGTCTTGCCCAGCAGTACCGCCCCGGCCTGCTTCAGGTTGGCGATGACGGTGGCGTCCTCGTCCGGCACGAAGTCTGCTAATATCCGGGAGCCGCCGGTGGAGCGGACGCCCGCGCTGTGGAACTGGTCTTTCACCGCCACCGGGACTCCGTGCATCGGCCCCCGGTGGTTGCCCGCTGCAATCTCCCGCTCGGCGTTCCGGGCAGCATCCATAGCCATATCGCGGGTGACCGTCAGGTAGGCGTTGAACTTGAAGTCCAGCGAGTCTATGCGCTCCAGGTACGCTTCCGTGGCTTCAACGGGCGAGACTTCCCGCGATGCGATAAGCCGCGATAGTTCGGATGCCGACAGGAAAGGAAGCTCGGACTTGTCCATAAGACCCTCCGAGTTTGCGGTTGGAGAAACTTTGGGGGGAAGTCCTTCTATGCCGGCGGCAGGATGATGGGCAGCGGCTCCACTTCCTCCAAGCCCGGCGGGTTGATGGCGTCCAGGGATTCCAGCAGCGCGTTCAGGCTGTACATAACCTCGGTAAGCTCGGGTTCCTGGATGTCCAGGCCCACTGCGCGGCCAAGAGCCTGTATGTCCTCTCTCGACAAGTCGGCCATGTCTGCCTCCGGTGATGTGGTGGTTTGGTTTGGCGCCATACTGCGGGATAATCTCGCGTCCGTCAAGGCGTTGCCAGTCCTCCGTCGCCGCATCCTGATTTGGGGTATACTGGCATCGCTTCGGCTGAATCGTTCCCCGGCCGATGCTTTCTACAGGACAGGATGGGCGGCTATGGCCGATTACAAGACGATCCAGGTGGATATTGGTCCCGAATCTTCATTTATCAAGCTGCCGGCACAAGTGGATATTGGGGACTGGTCCTATTTCTTGGCCAAGACCAAGAAGGGAGTCTACCAGTTGCTTTCGACTGTATGCCCGCACGCTATGGGCGAGGTGGTGGACTTCGGCAACGTGTTCATGTGCCCCGATCACGGCTGGCGATTCGAGAAGACTGAGGGCATCTGCGTCAATGGTCCCAACTCGCGTATGACCGCGTTCCCAGTGGCGGTGGAGGGCGGACGGCTCGTCGCCACCGTGCCGGACGATTAGGCGGCGGATGCCGAAATAGACGGTCTCTTCTCCGGTTTTGGGAAATTCCAAATGCCAGTGAGGTTGTGATGGAAAGGAGCGAGATTCCCTTTCTGAGCGCGTCCGAGCTTGCCCGCCTCATCGAGTCGCGGGAGGTGTCTCCGGTCGAGGCCACGGAAGCCTACCTGGATCGCATTGACGTGGTGGACGGCCAGCTCAATTCCTACATCGCCGTCTTGAAGGACAATGCCAGGGCGTCGGCGAGGCAGGCCGAGGCCGAAATCGTTGCGGGGAATTACCGCGGGCCTCTGCACGGCTTGCCGGTGGCGGTGAAAGACCAGTTCTACACCGCCGGAATGGTGACGACGGGCGGCTCTGCGATACTGCGCGACTTCGTTCCTGACGAAGACAGCACGGTGATGGCCAAGCTGAACGAGGCCGGGGCGGTGCTATTGGGCAAACTCAACATGAGCGAGTTTGCCATGGCGGACATCTATAACCATCCCTACGGCACGCCGCGCAATCCTTGGGACACCACGCGCAACCCCGGCACATCTAGCAGCGGCTCCGGGGCCGCCACGGCAGCCTTCCTCTGCGCCACGTCGCTGGGGGAGGATACCGGAGGCTCGATACGCAGCCCAGCCAACTTCAGCGGGCTGGTGGGCCTCCGCCCCACTTACGGACGGGTCAGCCGCTATGGAGTGATGGGAGGGTCGTGGTCAATGGATACCGTCGGCCCCATTTCGCGGACTGTCGAGGACGCGGCCATAACCTTCCAGGCTATCGCGGGCCATGACCCGAAGGACCCGTATACCGTGGATGTTCCGGTGCCAGACTACCGCGCCGCCCTGACCGGCGACATCAGCGGGCTGCGAGTGGGCGTAATCTCGGAACGAATGGATGCGCCGAACCTTGACCCCGAGATGCGTTCCGCCGTCACCTCCGCCATCGGCGCCTTGGGTGAGCTGGGCGCCGATGCCCGGGAGGTCTCGATACCGCTGGCTCCCTCGGCGGGCGCACTGAGCATGACCATCATCGGCGTGGAATGGGCCAACCTGCACCGGCAGACCTTTGAGCCGAACTTTGAGCAGTTGGATCGGAACAACCAGATACGGTTTCTGACGGGCCTCGTCATCCCGGCCCAGGCTTACAACAAGGCCCAGAAGCTCCGGGCCATGCTCAGGGAACAGGTCATGGCGGCGCTGGAAGAGGTGGATGTGCTGGCCCTGCCCTCGGGCGTCGGCCCGGCGCCGCCGGTGGAGAGCGTGCCGGGAGTTCCGAGCAAGGAGATGGCGCTGGCCGGCTTGAATGCTCGCATCAGCTTCACCGGGCCGTTCAACTTGGCCAATGTTCCAGCGATTTCAGTGCCCTGCGGATTTACGGAGTCCGGGCTGCCTCTCGGACTGCAAATCGTCGGCAAGCCCTTTGCCGAGGAAACCCTCTTCCGGGTTGCCCACGCCTACGAGCAGGCCACCGACTGGCACACTCGTCGTCCACCCATATAGTGGAAGTTGGAGTTGCCGGTTCCCTTATTCACTCCAAGAGAGGTGCTTCATGTCCGAAGACATTGGACTGATGGAAGCCATCTATAGTCAACGTCAGATTACCCGCTACCGTAATGATCCCGTCTCGCGCGAGGACATAGAGAAGATTATTGATGCCGCCATCCGCGCTCCCAGCGGAGGGAACACGCAGCCGTGGCATTTCATCGCCATCACCGACCGGGAACTCATAGAAAAGATCGGAGGGCTGTACCGCGACATCTGGCTGGGAGCGCAGGGCGCGGAGCCCAGGCCGGATGAGCCTCCGGCGTACCGGCAGGCCCGGCAGCTTGCCCACCGAATGCCGGAGGTTCCGGCGATGATCCTGGTCTGCGTAGACCACACGAAAGGCTCGGCTCCCTACACACCCGGGGAGCCTATCGAGCGGGGGCGCTACGCCTCGTCCATCTGGCTGGCGATACAAAACCTGTTCCTGGCGGCGCGGGCGTTGGGCATTGGCACCCGCATCACCACAGTGCATATCCGAGGGGAGGAGCAAATCAAGGAGTGGCTGGGCATTCCCGAACACGTGGAAACTGTGTGCCTGACGCCGCTGGGCTATCCTAGGGGCAGTTTCGGCCCCACCCAGCGCACGCCCGCCGAGGAGGTCAGCTCCTTCAACCGCTACGGCAGCAGGTAGTTTGCTCTGGGATGACCTTACCGGGTGGACCCGGTACAACAAACGCCGTTGACCAATTCCGTGAACGTGCGGAGCTTGTGAGTATGACCACCGCCAAACCGGCCGCTGTTGAGCAGGATGTAAACCTGCCTTACCGCTTGGCCCTGAACGTCCGCGCCCTCGAAATGACGGAAGAGCAGTTGGCTCAGTTGTCATCCGACAACAGCGACCTCCGGCTGGAGCTTACGGCAGATAGGGAGTTGATTATCATGCCACCTGTTTTTTCCGAGGGCGGTTTGCAAGAACTCGAAGTAGCGAGACAAGCTGCTAACTGGGCCAAGCAGGACGGCACCGGGCATATCTTCGGCCCCAATGCCGGTTTTACTCTCCCCAATGGCGCAATACGAGCACCCGACGTTTCCTGGATACCTCTGTCCCGATGGGAAGCGCTGAGTGACGCCGAAAGGTACGGGTTCGCCAAAATCTGCCCCGATTTTGTGGTTGAGCTTCGCTCTCAATCGGACAGCCTCAGAGAAGTCCAGCGCAAGATGGTGGAGTATGTGGAGAACGGCGCCCGCCTGGGCTGGCTGATTGACCCGCAGAACCGGCGGGTACATATCTACCGCCCCAGCCAGCCCATTGAGATTCTGGAAGAACCTGCCGACGTTTCCGCCGACCCGGTACTGACGGGCTTCGTGCTGGACTTGTCCTCAATCTGGTGAGCCCTTTCAACCGATACGGCAGACGATGATAGCTTTCCCGCTAAGAGCAGGCGGATGCTCCGAAATGAAGGCCCCGGCGATTGTCGCCGGGGCCTTTGGCGTGTCCTGCGGATGGCGGGGCTAGGCGTTGGTGTTGATGGGCATCTTCTTGATGGAGCGGAAGGTGATGCTGGATTCGTACTCCATCTCTTCCTGTCCCAACTCCATGTCGGGGTAGCGCTCGGCCAGTTCGCGGAAGACTTCCTGCCCTTCCACGCGGGCTATGGTGGCGCCCAGACAGTGGTGGATGCCGGCACCGAAGGAGACGTGGGGGTTGGGCCAGCGGGTAATGTCCATTTCGTCGGGCCGCTCGAACTTGTTGGGGTCGCGGTTGGCCGACGGGATGAACCAGCGGAGGCGGTCGTCCTTCTTGATGAGCTTGCCCCGCATCTCCACGTCCTGGGCGGCCAGGCGCTGGATGGACTTCACGGGAGAGTCGTAGCGCAGGGCTTCCTCGTTGGCGCGAACCATCATGCCCTGGGGGTCGGCCTTCAGCAGGTCCCACTGGTCGCGGTTCTGCATGAATGCCAATGTGCCGTTGCAGATGAGGTTGATGGTGGTCTCGTGGCCGGCCAGCAGCAGCAGGGAGGTGTTGACCAGCGACTGCTCGCGGGTGAATACGCCGGACTTTTCGCCCTGGGCCAGGACGGAGATGAAGTCGTCGCCGGGGTTGACGATGCGCTCTTCCATCATGGGGTTGACGTAATCCAGCATCTCCTCCATGCCTTCCACCAGCCTGGGCAGGCGGTTGGCCTCGCCGCGGGCGATGTTCAGCAGCTTCTCGGCGATGGCGCGGATGTAGGGGCGGTCTTGGACTGGCACGCCCATCATCTCGGCGATAACCAGCACTGGCAGGGGCGTCGCCAAGTCGCGCATCATGTCGAAGTCGTCTTTCTGCTCGGCTTCATCCAGCAACTCGTTGATGGCGTTCTGGACCAGCGGGCGCCACTCTTCCATGGACTTGGGAGTGAAGTAGGCGTGTACCACCTTCCGCATTTCCAGATGGTCGGGCCGGTCGTACTGGATGAACTGCTTTCCCTGGTAGTTGCGGACAAACTCGTACAGCTCGTTGTCCGACTCGTTGATGGCGGGGTAGGGCCCGCGGGGGTCGTTGAGCCAAACCGCGCTGGAGAAGAGCTCGTGGTTGCGGGTCAGCCAGACCAGGTCGTCGTGCCTGGTGATGACCCACAGCTCGTACAACTCGTTCCAGTGGACCGGGTCCTCGTCCCGGAGCTGGCCGTAGTAAGTATAGGGGTCGTACATGATTTCCGGGGCGAACATATTCTCGTTGAAGGTCGTTACCATAACCTCACCAACGTTGCTTGAGTTCCGCAAACTCTATTTCAAGGACTGGGAGTTGTCAAGTTTTCCGGCGGCGATTCGGGCGTCCGCTTTAGGTGGCCTAATGGCTTGACGGCGGGGGTCTGGATTCCCGCGAAAGCGGGAATGACGGGTTGTCGGCGGTGATACCACCTAAATGGGAACGCTGCCGACAGTGATTTGGGACTACGGCGCAGTTACTTCGGAAGGGGAGGAAGGGTCTTCAGGCCGTGGGGGTAGATTCTCCTCTTCGTTGACGATGGCATATTGTCCTTCGATCACGGGAGGAGTGTGGCGGGGGGCGAAGCGCTGTATGCCCAGGGACTGGGAGAGGGGGAGGGGCACCGGGTCGGCGGTCGCGGCAGAGTCATCCCAGCGGAGCGCGCGACTGAGCCGGCCGCTGGCTGCGGCGGCGGGGAGCAGGGCGGCCATGATTCCGTAGCAGTCCGGCTGGGTGTGTTCGGCGCGGCACCGGTCGAGGTAGCGGTGCAGTTCCATGAGGGTGAAGAAGCGAAAGCCCTGCCCGACGATGCTCTGGGTGAAGGGGCGGGTTTCGGGCAGGGGTTGACAGTCAGCGACGGCCACGGCCCACTGGAGGCAGAATTCCTCGGTTATGGGACGGAGCCGGTAGACGGCCAGTTCGAGGGCGTACTTACGCTTGAGAGCATCGGTCTGACGCCTCATCTGACCGAGGGACACGGAGGACATGGATCCACCTCTTAGTCCAGTTTATGGGTTGCCGGAATTGGCAAGGTTGACGCTATTTTCCAGGGCTTGAAGGTCGGCCCTGAGCTGCTCGACGTCGTTGATACGGTGGGCAGCAGTCATGGCGTAGCGGGCGGCGCGGAGGCGAATAGCTTCATCGGGGCTGGCCATGGCTTCGCCCATGACGGCGAAGCTGCGCAGCATAATGGCCTGGATTTCGTGGCGCAGGCGGTCGGCGGCTTCTTGGCGGAAGAGGCCGACCTGCTGTCGGAAGACGGGGTCGGCGAGCCAGCGGTAGATGGTGCTCTCGCTGATGCCGGAGAGGCGGGCGGCAGCTCTGATGGAAGGATTGAGAGCGATGATGGGCAAGGCGACCTGCTGGCGATGAGTAAGGCTGGAAAATTCGAGACTGCTTTCAATTTCTCTCACTTCGTCCCATTTGAGCAGGTCGGGCACGTCGGAGTGGGAGATTCCAGCCCCGGCATAGGGGCCGGAGTTCCGGCGGGAGATGGGAAAGCGACGGGGATTCTTGTGTTTTTCAGGCATAGGTTCCGGCAGGGCCTCAGTGGCCGGTTGGATTCTGGTACGGGGGCCCGGAGCAGCAGTGATAGAATAAATGTTCTGTATGAAGTTATGATACAGGGTGATTGGCTGGTTGGCAAGGGTCATTGTCTGAATCAGGATTTACAGGATGAGAGGATGGACAAGATAAAGGCCATATCCTGCTAATCTTCTAGGTTGTGTTGACATTTGCGATACAGCCGTCCGCAATCCCAAACCGTCATTCCCGGCAGCCGCGGGAATCCAAACCCCCGTTACCCCACAGTCCCCTGCGTCCCGCGTCTCCCCGCACAGGCAGGTGTGTTAATGACCGTCGAGACGTGGGGCGCCGGGGTTTGGATTCCCGCCCCCCGCCTTCGCGGGGGCAGGCTTAGCGGGAATGACGGGTAAATGTCAACAAACCCTAATCCGATAAATCCTGATTAGGAGTTATGCAGTTGGCTATGAAATTGTGTCTGTCAACCAGTCTTCCCGGATGCGAAATCCCACCCCCACCCCTTCGGCAAGCTCAGGACAGGCCTGACCCTCCCCCTCAAGGGGGAGGGGATTTTATAGCCAACTGCGTGAGTTCTATCCTGGTTCAGACAATTACTTTGCAAAGGCCCTGCTGCCTTGGCGTGTGGTCTTTGTCAAACGCGCCGGCATAATCCATAATGGGCCAACCGGCCCGGCCGCCCGATTCAGTGAAAGCAGGCCGGGCGCAGCAGGAGATTGCAATGCGCGTGCTTCTAGTCGCCACCAACCGGTACGACCGCGTTAACAACCGGATGAATGCTCAGCCCATGCCCATCGGCCTGGCTTACATCGCCGGCCACCTCGACCACGAGCGACACCAGGTGAAAGTGGTTGACCTGATGTTCGCCGACGACTACCTGGCGGAAATCGAGCAGACCGTCCGAGAGTTTCAGCCTCACGTGGTTGGGATCTCGTTGCGGAATCTCAGCAATCATAGCTATCTGAACACCCAGTGGGCGCTGCCCATCACGAGGGACGTCATCGACCGCATCCGGGAACACAGCAATGCCGCTATCATCGTGGGCGGGCCGGCTTTCAGTCTGTTGCCCAAGCAGTGCTTTGAGTTCCTGAAGCCGGATTTTGGTGTGGCTGGCGACGCTGGCGAGACCTTCGCGGAAGTCTGCAACCGCATCGAAATCGGCGAGCGTCCGGTCTACGACCTGCCCGGCGTGGTATACGCTCAGGACGGCGGCGTGACGCTGAACGAAGGGCTGTGCGTATCGGCCTTCGCCAGCCGCCCTCGCCTCGACGACCTGGAGATGGACAAGTACCGCAACGCGGGGTTCGGCATCGGCGTGCTGACCAAGCTGGGCAGCTTCTCCTACCCCACCCCCGCCTCGACGGCCGGGATGACCGACGCGGACTTCCGGGTAATCCGCCCCATAGACGAGGTGGTATCCGAGGTCAAGGAGCTTTGGGAGAAGTACCAGCTACGCAAGGTGTTCTTCGTGGATAATGGCTTCAACTTCCCCCTGGACCACGCCAAGTCGTTGTGCAGCGCCCTTATCGAGGCCGACATTGGCGTGCGCTGGAACACCTGCCTGGCCTCCTTCAACTGCGACGCCGAACTGGTGCGCCTGATGCGGGATGCGGGCTGCGCCCTGGTGCTGATGGGCAACCGCGGAGGCGACCCCCACGACGGCCTCGGCTCGATAGAAGAGCAGATGGAAGCACAGCTCGAAGTTCCCCGCCTGTGCGAGGAGGGCGGCCTGCACTACACCGTGGCCCGCACCTTCGGCGAGCCGGGCGAGACCCGTGAGAGCGTCGAGCACAAGCTGGACTTCCTGCGCCGCGTCAATCCCGCCCTCGCCAACCTGCGGGTCGGGGTCAGCATCATGCCCGGCACCGACGTCGCCGCCCTGGCATTGGAAGAGGGGTTGATTTCCGACGAAAGCGAGCTGATTGAGCCAACTTTCTATATCGCAGAGGAAGTGCGGGACTGGATCGTGCCTTATCTTCAGGAGCAGGCCGCGTCCAACCCCCGCTGGAATCTCTGGTAGGGAAGATTTAATTCAACACAGAGGGCGCAGAGAACCACAGAGTTTTGGTTGTTCATTCATTGAACCTTAACATCTCTGTGGTTTCTGTGTTGAATTCGTAGCTCCCCGCATCGGCAGCTACGGCGGTTTCCATGGCGCAGATGGCGACTTCGATTTGCGAATCGTCCGGCTGGCGGGTGGTCAGTCGTTGCAGCCAGAGACCCGGAGCGGCCAGGAGCTTGCCTATTATGGCAGTCTGGTGGCGTCCGCTGAACCGGATGACTTCGTAGCTCGCGGCGGCAATCACGGGCAGCAGCAGCACGCGGGAGGCGATGCGCCACCACCAGGACAGCTCCAGCAGGGAAAAGGCGATAAACACCGCTACGGAAACCACGACCACCGTCAGCAGGAAGGCGGTGCCGCAGCGGGGATGGGGAGTGCCGAACTTCCGCACGTTGTCCACGTTCAGCGGCAGCCCGGCCTCGAAGGCGTGGACGGTCATGTGCTCCGCGCCATGGTAGGCGTATACCCGGCGGATGTCGGACATCATGCCGATGGCGGAGATGTAACCGACGAGAATGGCCAGCCTGATTACTCCTTCCACAACCTCGCTGAGCAGACCGCTGCCCAGAACCGGCTCCAGGAATCGGACGACGCCTATGGGCAACAGGAAGAACAGGCCGATGCCGAATATCAGGGAGAAGGCCAGCGTCGAGGCCATCATCCAGCCGGGGATGCCGTCGCCGTCGCCTTTCCGCTGGCTAGGCTCGGTCGCGGCCATGTCCGCCGACATCTGGAGGGCCTTGATTCCCAGGACCAGCGTTTCCAGCAGGGCCAGGACGCCGCGCACCAAGGGCCAGCGGCGCAGCCGACCGTTGTAGAGAGGATTCAGGCGCTCGCGGTGCTGCTCGATACTGCCGTCCTGACGACGGACGGCCAAGCTGAACCATTCGCGGCCTCGAATCATCACCCCTTCGATTACGGCTTGGCCGCCATAGGCGTGAGCGGGCTGAGTCGCCAATATATGGCCTCGGAGCGAGTAGGGTGCACCCTCTCCTTGGGGGAGAGGGTTAGGGTGAGGGCGTACTCTTAGAAAAGAATGGCGTTGCTGAGAGCCAAAACAAAATCGAGGGTTGGAAGCCCTCGATTTCAATTACCGACGATGTTACCGCCGGTTGAAGCGGCGGTTGAATCTCTCGATGCGGCCTTGGGTGTCGACGATGCGCTGTTCGCCAGTGTAGAAGGGGTGGCACTTGCTGCAAATCTCCACCCGCAACTGGGGCTTGGTGGCCCCGGTCTGGAAGGTGTGGCCGCAGGAACAAGTGACGGTCGCGTTAAAGAACCGGGGGTGTATGTCGGTCTTCATGCCTGAGCTTCCTTAGTTTCGTCGTGAAGGCTTACGATTGGTTGAAGGGGTAAACGCTGACCCGGCGGCGGCCCTTGGCGGCCCATTCGTACTTGACCTCGCCATCAGTCGTGGCGAAGAGGGTGTAGTCGCGTCCCAGCCCCACGTTGGTGCCGGGCCGGATGCGGCTGCCTCGCTGCCGCACCAGGATGGAGCCGCTGGTCACGCGCTGCCCGCCGTAGCATTTCACGCCCAGCCGTTTCGCGTTGCTGTCGCGGCCGTTGTTGGTGCTGCCGCCCGCTTTCTTATGAGCCATCAGTTTGCCCTGCCTTGCGTAATTCCCTCTCCCTCCGGGGGAGGGTTAGGGTGGGGGCGTCCCACCCTACCGGGTCTAGGGGGTGAGAATGTCCTGGATCACTACCCTGGTGTAGGACTGCCGGTGCCCGCGCTTGCGCCGGTAGCGAGTCTTGGCCTTGTACTTGTAGACCATGAGCTTGCGGTCTTTGTAGTGCGACTTGACCTGCGCCCGCACCATCGCGCCCGGCACGATGGGGGAGCCCACGGTCAGCTCGCCGTCTCTGGAGACCGCAAGAACCCCGCCGAACTCGGCCAGCGAATCCACTTCATTGGGAAGCAACTCGATGTCCAAGGTGTCTCCGGGCTGGACCCGGTACTGCTTGCCGCCTGTCTTGAAAACTGCGTAATCCATCTGAACCTCGGCCAATTATCATAAGCGGGAACGCTCTGGCTGTCAACAAAAACGCGACAGCCTGGGCCGGTGTGCGAGCCTTGTACTGTGAACCTGTGGTGTATAATACCGCCGTCGTGGTGCTGCGATATGTGCCACAGGAGGTTGCAGCTTGGCGTCTTCACAGCAAACCGGATTGTCCGGCGCCGAACTGCGCCGGGCTTTCCGCCAAGCCTTCGAGCGGTTGGAAGAATACCGCGACACGGTTAACGCCCTGAACGTGTTTCCGGTTCCCGACGGGGACACCGGGACCAATATGTCCCTGACTCTTCGCTCCGGCATCGAGCGTTGCCCGGATGACGATGCTCTGACGGCCGGCGAAGTTGCCAAGGAACTGGCCCAAGGCACCTTCTTCGGCGCCAGGGGCAACAGCGGCGTCATCCTTTCCCAGTTCTTCAAGGGATTCGGCGACGCCCTGGAGGGCTGCGAGACTTGTTCGGCCGCCCACCTGGCCCAAGCGCTGGACAGGGCCCGGGAAGCGGCCTACGGCGCGGTGGGTAATCCCCGCGAAGGCACCATGCTCACGGTGATTCGCCGCGCCGCCGAAGCCGCTCTTGAATCGGGAGAAGCCTCGGACTTAATGGCGGTGCTGGAAATTGCCTATCTGGCTTCCTGCGTCGCGCTGAAGAACACGCCGGAGCAACTGCCGGTATTGAAGGAGGCGGGTGTCGTGGACTCCGGCGGCTTGGGCGTGGTGGTCATCTTGGGCGGCGTGCTGGCCGGATTGGCCCCGGAGCGTTCCCTCGACCTGAGCGCGGAAGCCGGCCTTGAGGACATCATAGATGACAGCATGGCGTCGCTGGGCGACTCTTCCACGGCCCAAGAATCGGGATTTGTGCATCAGTCGCTGGAGGCCGATTGGGGCTACTGCACCGAGTTCATCATCAGCGGCCAGGGCCTGAGCCCCCAAGACGTGCGACGGTACTTCGAGGAAAACGCCCGCTCCACCGTCGTTGTAGGCGACCCGCAGAACGTGCGGGTCCACATCCACGCCGACGACCCCGGCCCGGCCATCAGCTACGGCGTGGCGCTGGGCACCGTCTCCAACGTCAAGATTGAGAGCATGGATGACCAGAACGTGGAGTGGGCCGCCGGCCACAGCGCCGCGCCCACCGTTGGCGCCGAGCTGGCGGTGGTAGCGGTGGCCGCAGGCGATGGGTTGGCTGCGCTGTTCATGGAGTCGGGATGCGGCCACGTCATCCAAGGCGGCCAGACCATGAACCCCAGCGTGCAGCAGATTATGCAGGGCGTCCGGCGGGCCGGGGCGGAGAGTACCATCTTCCTGCCCAACAACAAGAACATCGTCCTCACGGCGCAGCAGGTTGCCGCCAACGACCCGACGGTACACGTGGTGCCGACCCGCAGCATTCCTCAAGGCGTGGCAGCCGTGTTGGCCTACAACCCGCTGTCGCCGCTGGAGGAAAACCTCGCCGCGATGGAGGAGACGCTGCCTACGGTTGTGACAATTGAGGTGACCCAGGCGGTGCGCGACACCAGCGTGGACGGCGTGGCGGTCAGCCTCGGCGACTACATCGCGCTGCTGGATGACAAGCTGGTAATCACCGCCCAGTCGCCGGAAAGGGCCTTGGAGCAGGCCATCGTGCTGGCCGGTGTGGAGACCGATTCCATCTTGACTGTCTATCGGGGCGCGGACGCTGACCCGGAAGCCGCCGAAGCCTCCGCCTCCGCCCTCGAATCTCTGATACCGGGCATTCAGGTTGACCAGATTTATGGCGGGCAGCCCCACTATCACTACCTGGCTTCCATCGAGTAACGCGGCAATGAGCGCCGCCAATACGAGAGCATCTGACGCTGAGGTGAAAACTGCATGGCTATTAGAATAGTAACCGACAGCGTGGCTGACCTGCCCCCGGCGCTGGCCAGCGCCAACGACATTACAGTTATCCCGGCCTATGTCATCATTGGTGACGAGACGCTCCGGGATGGCGTGGACATTTCGTCCGACAGCTTTTATGAGCGTCTGGGAACGCTGCCTCGCCTGCCCACCACGTCTCAGCCCACGGTAGCCGATTTTCACGAGGTCTACCAGCGGCTGCTGGCCCAAGGCCATCAGATAGTGTCCATCCACTGTAGCGGCAAGCTGAGCGGTACGGTCAATTCCGCGACCCAGGCCAAAGCTGCGCTGGGCGCCGCCGCGCAGATTGAAGTAGTGGATTCCCAACTGGCGTCGGCCCCCCAGGCGCTGGCGGCGCTGAACGCGGCGCAGTGGGCCAAGGAAATGTCCGACTCCCGCGAACTGGCCCAACGGGTGCGGCAGTCCTTGACCAGTTACCAGTGTTACGTTCTGGTAGATACGCTGGAATACCTGCAAAAAGGCGGACGCATCGGCAAAGCGGCGGCCTTCGTTGGTGGAATGCTCAAGGTCAAGCCCATCCTCACTGTCCGGGACGGGGAGGTGCATCCGGTGGAGCGTCCCCGCAGCCGTGACAGGGGGAGGGCCAGGCTCATCGAATTAGTGCGCGACCTGGCTCCCTTCCGGCAAATCAACATAAGTTACAGCACCGACCGGGCGCAGGCTCTGGCGGTGCGAGCCGAGTTGGCCGCCATGGTAGACCCGGAGCACCTTGTAGAATCCCGATTCGGCCCGGTGCTGGGCACGTACCTCGGCCCCAATGCCCTAGGAGTGTCTGTAACACAGGGCAGCCCCGACGGGCCTTAACTCCGGTGCCGCGGCAAAGAGCGAACACGGCGGAATTTGCCGAGACGTTGAGCAAAATTCTCGCCGAAGAATCCCGGCGCGGCTACGACAACCGCACAGTAATCGGCGGCCTGGACAGGTTCCGGGAACGCTGGCAGGCGGAAATGACGGCCTGCGCCGGCGAAACCTCCGAGGCCGCTTTCCTGCTGCGCCGGAGTTACGCCGATATGCCGCCGGAGCAGCGCGCGGTGTGGGCTGTCCAGTGGATGCGGCTCATCGAAGGCGGTGCGCCGGAACCCGCCGCGTCATCCGTTGCTCCTACTCCCCAACCCGAACCGCCCGCGGCGTCTGTGCGTTCCGCGCACCCGGCCGCTCGTCCTGCTTCCCCATCCGTTCTTCCTGAATCTGTCGAAGGACGTTCTCCCCGTACACCGCCCAAACCACGCCCGGCCTTTGGCGTTCCCCCGGCGGGCCAGAACGTTGACGACCCAGTTGACCGACTTAAAGGCGTGGATACCAAAACAGCGCAGCGTTTGGAGCGGCTGGACGTTGCCACGGTGCGCGACTTGCTCTACCTGTTTCCCCGGCGGCACGACGACTATTCCAACGTCGTCAGAGTTTCCGAGGTCGTGCCGGGCCAGGAATGCACCGTGGTCGCTACCGTCTGGGAATCGCGGGTAATCGCCCAAGGGGTCAAAGGCCGGCGCAAAGACACGGAGGCAGTGCTGGGCGATGATACCGGCAACATCCGCGCCATCTGGTTCGGGCAGCAGTACATCGCCCGCACGCTCAGGACGGGCGGCAAGGTTGTCATCAGCGGCAAGCCCGAGGTGTTTCGTGGACAGCCGGTGTTCAACTCGCCTGCGGCCTACCCCGCCGACTCCGAAGCCGCCGCCATCCACACGGGCCGCATGGTTCCGGTATACCCGCTTACCGAGGGCCTGCGGATGCCCGCCCTGCGGAATATAACTTGGCAGGCGTTGCAGAACTGGCTGGGCGGTGTGGAGGAAACGCTGCCCGACAGACTGCGGGAAGGCCGGATGCCCCTGCTGGAGGCTATATTCCAGGCGCACTACCCCGATAACGAAGAGGTTTGGCATACGGCTCGCTCGCGGTTGGCCTTCGATGAACTGCTGACGCTGCAATTGGCGATGCAATCCCGGCGGCGTGATTCGCAGGCGGAAGTTGTGGGGGTCGCCGTCAACCCTCCGGTGGACGTGGCCGGGCGTTTCCTCCGCTCTCTGCCCTTCGAGCTGACCGGGGCCCAGTCCCGTAGCATCGCCGAGATTGCCGCCGACATGGCCCGGGGCACTCCGCCGATGAACCGGCTGTTGCAGGGTGAGGTCGGCAGCGGCAAGACGGTGGTGGCCCTGGCCGCCCTGCTGTCCACCGCCGCCGCCGGGTTCCAAGGCGCACTGATGGCCCCGACCGAAGTGCTGGCCGAGCAGCATTTCCGCTCCACCTCGGGGCTGCTGGAGGGCCGCCCCCGCCAGATGGATGGCGACAACCTGCTCTCCGTTTCGCTGGACGGGATGGAGCGTCCGGTGACCGTCGGCCTTCTGACCGGGAGCGTCCGGGCGCGGGAGAAGCGTTTGCTGACGGCAATGGCCGCCGATGGCACGCTGGACTTGGCGTTTGGCACGCAGGCGCTTATCCAGGAAGGCGTGTCCCTCCCCAACCTGGCCCTGGCAATTGCCGACGAGCAACACCGCTTCGGGGTGATGCAGCGTTCCGCCCTGCGGAGAAGGGGCGGCGAAAACCCTCACACGCTGATAATGTCGGCCACACCCATCCCCCGCACGCTGTCTCTCACGCTGTATGGTGACCTGGACATTTCCACCATTAACGAACTGCCCGCCGGACGGCAGAAGGTGGGCACCCGTTGGGTCGCGCCGGAGCAGCGGGAGGCCGCCTACGGCTTCGTCCGCAAGCAGGTGCAAGGGGGCCGCCAGGCATTCGTGGTCTGTCCGCTCATTGACGAATCGGCCAGCATCGAGGCCAGGGCCGCCACCGAAGAATACCAGCGGCTGTCGGGGCAGGTGTTCCCTGACCTGCGGGTGGGCCTGCTCCACGGACGGATGCCCTCACGGGACAAGGACGCTATCCTGCGGCAGTTCAGCGACGGCGGCTTCGACGTGCTGGTGACAACGGCGGTGGTGGAGGTGGGCATAGACGTTCCCAACGCCACCATCATGCTCATCGAGGGCGCGGAACGCTTCGGGCTGGCCCAACTGCACCAGTTCCGGGGACGGGTGGGGCGCGGCGAGCACAAGAGCTACTGTCTGCTGTTGCCGTCCGAAACGGGGGCTGAAATCGGGGTTGCGGCCAAGGAACGGCTGTCGGCCCTCGAGCGCACCCACGACGGCTTTGAGCTTGCAGAGAAGGACCTGGAACTGCGCGGCCCCGGCGACTTCTTCGGAACCCGGCAGAGCGGTCTGCCTGCCCTGCGAATGGCCCGTTTCTCCGACCGCGGACTGCTGGAAGCCGCCCGTGAATTGGCATCGCGCATAGCCGCCGAGGACCCGGAACTCTCGGCCCCGCAACACGCCCCTCTCGCTGCGCAGGTGGCCCGCTTCGCCAGCCGCGCCAACGCCGACGCCAGTTGAATAGAAATTCCCTCTCCCATCGGGAGAGGCCCTTCGGCTCCGCTCAGGACAGGGTTAGGGTGAGGGCGTACTTCGCGATACGGCCTACCCCGGCGCCTTGAAGCGGTATCCGACGTTCCAGATGGTCTCGATGAAGGAGCGCCCCGGCGATTCCACCTTGGAGCGCAACCGCCTTACGTGGACGTCCACGGTGCGGGTGCCGCCGAGGTAGTCATAGCCCCATACCTGGCTTAACAGCGCCTCGCGGGTGTAGACCCGGCCGGGGTTGGAGGCCAGCAGGGCCAGTAGTTGGAACTCCTTGTAGGTCAGCGTAATCCGCCGTCCCGTCACTGATACCTCGTAACGTTCCAGGTCAATGGTGAGGTCGCCCACCGACAGCGTTTGCGACCCGGAGGGGCCGTTGACCCGGTAGACTGCCTGCTTCACTCGCAGCGACAGTTCGTCGTCGGGAGCGGGGCAGATTAGCAGCTCGTCGGGGTTGAGCGCCGGGTCGTAGCGTTCCACCGCCTCCCTGGGGATGGCGGCCAGCACCGGCAGCTTGCGGCTCCGGCAGTGTTCTATGACCCGCCTGGCTGCCCCGGTTTCCATGGACGCCAAGTCCAGTAGCACCGCGTCCGGCGCATCCCCGTTGCCGTCGTCCATCAGGAACTCGCCGTCATCTGCCATCCGGCAGGCCATTCCGGTGCGTAGGGCAGACTCGGCCAGCCCTCTCCCGCCCCCGTGGTTGTTAAGCACTACTACGTTATACAACTGCCAGGCCCAACCCTCGTGATGGCTGGCCGCCGCCGGTGGCGCGGCGACACGCTCGACTATGCCGCAGTATACCAAAAAGTCCCCCATTCTCCGCACTTGCTGGAGCAAGAGGGAAGCCCGATTTGACGCTGTTTCAGCCGCAAACTATGATGAATGGCAACAGTGAAACTCAAAGTTGGCAGACGGGAGGGATGGCATGGCCGTTCAGACTATGGAATCCGCCGCCGTGGAAGCGCGCAGGCGCATCCGCGCCAATCAGTGGCGCGGGGTAACGTCGGGGGTCGCTCCGGGCCACGTGCAGGCCAACCTGGCCATTCTGCCCCGAGACCTGGCCTTCGATTTCCTGCTGTTCTGCCAGCGCAATCCTCGTCCCTGCCCGTTGCTGGAAGTCATCGAAGCTGGCAGCGTGGAGCCGGTGCTGACTACCCCCGGCGCGGACATCCGCACCGATGCCGCCGGATACCGGGTCTACCGCAACGGCGAGTTCACCGCCGAGGTGGACACGCTGGAAGATTACTGGCAGGACGACCTGGTCAGCTTCCTGTTGGGATGCAGCTTTTCCTTTGAGACGGCCATGACCGATGCAGGCATCCCCCTCCGCCACCAGGAACAGGGCAAGAACGTGGCGATGTACATAACCAACATCCAGACTGCTCCGGCCGGCGTGTTCTCCGGGCCGATGGTGGTGAGTATGCGCCCCATCAAGCGGGAACAGGTGGTGCGGGCGGTGCAGGTGACCTCCCGCTTCCCGGCCACCCACGGCGCGCCGGTGCATATCGGCAGCCCCGCCGACATCGGCATCCGCGACTTGGCCCTGCCCGACTTCGGCGACGCCGTGGAAATCAAATCGGACGAGGAGCCGGTGTTCTGGGCCTGCGGCGTAACCCCCCAGGCCGTCGCCCTGAACTGCAAGCCCCCGCTGATGTTCACCCACGCTCCGGGCAAAATGTTCATCACGGACCAGAAGGACGCCGACTACGCAGTGCTGTAGGAAAGTTTCCTCTCCCAGCGGGAGAGGGTTAGGGTGAGGGAGAGTTCTCTGCCTGCCAACATTTCCCGGAATGGAGGCCCTGTGCCGGAAACGATAGAAGACATAATCCTGGATTTCGACAAACGCGGGATGCTGGCCCTCCGGCCCCACGTTCCGGCAGACTTCTGCGAACAGGCGGCGCAGTATGTCGTTGACCATCCGGGGCACACGCTGATAGTCACCGGTTTCTACGTGCTGATGGCTGATAAGCCGGAGACTGATGGCCCTCCGGGGGCCATAGCCATTGGCAACGCGCTCATGGCCTTGGGCCGGAAAGTCAGCTACGTTACCGACGCTTGCACCGCTCCGGTCCTTCGCCAGTGGGCGGGTGATGCTGAGGTAATCGAGTTCCCGGTCACCGGAGTCGAGGAGAGCAAGCGGTACGCTGCCGACTTGCTGGAATGTTTGCAACCCGCCCTGCTCATCTCCATCGAGCGCTGTGGAAGGAACCGCAACGACGAGTATCTGAATATGCGTGGCCGCAGCATAACTTCAAACACGGCCCGCGTGGATTATCTGTTTGATGGTTCTGTGCCGTCAGTCGGCATCGGCGACGGCGGTAATGAAATCGGCATGGGCAACCTTGCTGACATCATCCCCTCCGTGGACAGCCTGCCCGATGACCCGGCCATAGCCGAGGTTGACCGCCTGGTCATTGCCAGCGTGTCCAACTGGGGCGGTTACGGGCTGGTCGCCGCCATTTCGCGGCTTGCCGGGAGCAACCTGCTGCCTTCCACAGAGTCCGAAGCCGTGATGGTGCGGGGCATGGTGGAAGCCGGTGCGGTGGACGGCACAACGGGCGACGCCGTGCCCACGGTGGACAACTTCAGCATGGAAGAGAACGGGGCGTTGCTGGCCCGCCTGCACCAACTGGCCGACAGTATTCAAGGCTGACACGTTGGGCAATGTTCTGAAAGATATGGCGAAGCAGTTGCTGGCCCTGCTGGCGGTTGTGGCGCTGCTGGTGTCGGCCTTGGGGCCGATGCTGGATCATCACTTTGCCGAGCGTCATCCGGCCCACGGCCATCTATATCTTGGCGCCGTCATCCCGGAGCATTCCCACCCCTTTGAGCATTCCCACATACACTACGACGAGTTGTACGCCCCGGCGCCAGGCGGAGACGAAAACGTAATTTTCTTCGCTCCTTACGACGGCTCAGGCCACGCCCACGCCGACCTTGTGGTTCCTGCGGCGGTTCCGTCTCCCCGGTATGCCGACGACGGCGGCCCCCTGCTCCGCAATGGGGGCGATGACGCAGCCCGTATGCGCGGCATATCCGTTCCCCCTCTCCGGCAGCCTCCCAGAGCGTAGCTCCTTTCCTTGGATTCCCGCTTGCGCGGGAATGACGGATGCTGACAGCGAAAGGAGTGTTTATGCAAAGGCATTTCCGCAAGAGCGTTTGGCTTGCGGTGGCCTCTCTGGTCATCCTGAGCCTCACTATTGGCAGCGCATTGGCCCACGAAGGACGCCCGGTCGGCGACTACCGCTTCGTCGTCGGCTGGCTGGAAGAACCCGCCTACGAAGGCGGGAGAAACGCCGTGTCGGTGACAATCAGCAAGGTCATGGAAGGTGAAGGTCACCACGGCAACGGCGGGGAGGACAGCGACAGCGAAGGCCACCACGGCGAGGAGGACAGTGATGGCGGCCAATCGTCGCTAACGCCTTCCGCTCCCAAAGTTCTCGCCAGCGTCGCCGGACAGCACCACGAACAGACTGCGCCAGTGGAGGGACTGGAAGGCGCAATTCAGGTTGAGGTGACACACGCCGCCAGCGGAGCCACCCGGACGCTGGACCTCATAGCCGTATTCGGCGAGCCGGGCCACTACGTCGCGCACCTGATTCCCACCGCGTCGGGGGTCTATGAGTTCCGGGTGTTCGGCAGCATTGAAGGCATGGTGGTGGACGAAACCTTTGTTTCCAAGGGCGCAGGCGGCGGTTTCGACGACATCCGAAGCTCGGCCGGTCTGCACTTCCCCGAAGAGCTGCCCGAGCTCCGCGAAATCGAGAGCGGCGTGCGGGGCGCGCTGGACACCGCCCAGCAAGCGCAGGACGCGGCTCTGGCGGCACAGCAGGACAGCGGCAACGTCCTGAGCATAGTTGCGCTGATAGTGGGCATTGTTGGCGTGGTTATTGCCGGCATCACCTTCGTCGCGTTAGCTGTTTTGCCTGCATTGCGCCGACAGTAAGCGTAAGGGAAGGGCAGGTCTTGGCTGGTATATCGCACAACCCGACCGTCGGCCGGTTCTGGTCGGCGGTCAACTGTCGGACTTCCATCCTGGCCGGCCTCTTGGCGCTGCTGGCCGTGCTGGGATGGTGGCTGCTGTCACCATCAAACGTGGCGGCTCACGCCAACCTGGCGTCGTCGGACCCGGCGGCAAACTCGGAGCTGGAAACCGCGCCGAGTCGCGTCATCATCTGGTTCACCGAACCCGTCGAACCTGCCCTCAGCGAGATAAGGGTGCTGGATGCCGCCGGAAAGCAGGTGGATGAGGGCGACAGCGTTGTGGACGACCTCAATCCGCTGGCGATGTCGGTTGGTCTGAGCGACGTTCCCGACGGCACCTACACAGTGGCCTGGAAGAACGTATCAACCGTTGACGGCCACCGGGTGCGCGGCTCCTTTGTCTTTGCGGTGGGACAGCCCCTGTCCGCCGCTCCCGTCCAGGGGGAAGAGCAGCCGTTGTTGCAGTCGCCCTTCTCTCCGCTGCTCCGCTGGTTGTTGCTGCTGGGCGTGTTGGCGATGGCGGGTGGACTGGTGTTCGAGCTGCTGGTTGTGCGACCCGTACTGTTTGCAGTCAGGTCTTCGTCCGCAATGCGAGAGGCTGGTCTTGCACTTTCGAGACGCTCATCGCGCCTGATGTGGTTCGCTTTGGCGGTATTCTTGGCTGCGTCAGCAGGACAACTGCTGTCGCTGGTCACCGTTGACACGTCTCTGGGTGAAGCATTGGCCGGGCCTCTATGGACTACCCTATCCTCGACCGGGTGGGGGAAGCTGTGGCTTTGGCGCATTGCGGCGGCTGTGGCCTTCGGTGTCTCGCTTTTCGGATTGCGGTTCGCGCCGGAGCTCTGGCAGCCCGCGGTGCGGACGCTGGCGTTGGTCTTGGGCGGTGCGGCGCTGTGGACTCTGGCCCTGACCAGCCACGGGGCGGCCACAGTTGACATCAGGAACATGGCCCTGGCCGCCGACTTCCTGCACTTGGCAGCCTCAGCCTTCTGGATTGGCGCGCTGTTTCACTTCGCCCTGGGCCTGTCGTTGCTGCGGGGCCTGCCGGAGGACGACAGGGGGGAGTGCGTAGCCGATATTGTGCCTCGATTCTCGGTGGTGGCCTCACTAAGCGTCGCCACTATCATCGTCACCGGCATATTCAGCGGATGGGCGCAGGTGACGGTCACCGAGGCGCTGACCACGCCTTACGGCATAACCCTCATCGCAAAAGTGGCGCTGGTTCTGCCGCTGCTGTTCTTGGGAGGGCTGAACCTCGTATGGGTGCGGCCCCGCCTGCGCCACAACAAGGAGTCGGCGGGCTGGTTGCGGAGGCTATTGATTGGCGAGGTGGCTCTGGCGGTGCTGATATTGGCCGCTGTGGGGATGCTGACCAGCGTGGAACCGGCCCGTCAGGTTGCTTCCCGAGAGCTGGCGGAATCCCGGCAGTCCATCAGCTTCAGTGACACCGTTTCCACCGACAACGTCCAACTGGAAGTGTCGCCGGGCCGGGTAGGCTCCAACGACCTTACCGTCACCCTGACCGACCGCCTGGGCCGCCCCATTTCCAACGCCGACGAAGTTCTGGTGCGGCTGGTCTTCCTGGAATCCGATTTGGGCGACGACACGCTGACGGCGGCTTCGCTGGGCGATGGCCGGTACGTCCGAGAAGACACGCAGCTCAGCATCGCCGGGGTATGGCAGGCCGAGCTGGTGGTGCGCCGCCCAGATGCCTTCGACGCCCGCACCGCCTTCCGCTTCGAGGCCCTGTCCACCGGAGCCGCGGGCAGCGCCGCAATATCCCCGTCGCCTGCCACAGCCTACCTGATGCTGGGCGCCGGGCTGCTGGTCTTGGGGACGATGTTCCTCGGGGCCGGGCTGCCGCTGGGCGGCTGGTTCTCCCGCTCCGGGGCCGGAGTGATGACGCCGGGTGTGGCGGGGGTTGTTGCTGGGCTGATGCTGCTGTTCAACGCGCAATTGGGCATCGGAGGGGGCGAAGCGCTACAAAATCCCTTCCCACCCACGCCGGAATCGCTGGAAGCGGGAGCCACGTCCTACGTCCAAATGTGCCAGGCGTGTCATGGCGAAACCGGACGAGGCGACGGCCCTGCCGGGGTAGCGCTCGACCCTCCACCGGCCAACTTGGTGATACACGTGCCGCTGCACCCCGAGGCCGACCTCTTCCGCTTCATACGCGACGGTATCCCCGGCACCGGGATGGCCCCCCTCGGCGGCCAGCTTAGCGAGGAGCAGATATGGCACGTGGTCAACTACATTCGGACGCTGGAGGAGTAGCGGAGCGAGGCTAGTCCCCCGCCGGGGCCAAAGTCTTTTCCTCCACGGCCAGCAGGCGGCGCAGCTCGAAAATCTCGTCGCGGAACTGGGCGGCCTTCTCGAACTGGAGGGACTTGGCGGCGTCCTTCATCTGCACTTCCAGGTCTTTGACTACCTTGAACATATCGGCGCGGGACATTTCCTTGCGGACGGTGTTGTAGCGGGCGCGGTTCTCGGCGATGGCCTTGATGCCCTCGGTGATGTCGTGGACTTCCTTCTGGATGCTCTGCGGCTCGATGCCGTGGCGCTGGTTGTGTTCGGTCTGAAGCTGGCGGCGGCGGGCGGTCTCGTTGATGGCCCGCTGCATCGAGTCGGTCATGCGGTCGGCGTACATCACCACGTGGCCGTTGGCGTGGCGGGCGGCGCGCCCGATGGTCTGGATCATGGACGTTTCGGAGCGCAGGTAGCCTTCCTTATCGGCGTCGAGGATGGCGACCATGCTGACCTCCGGCAGGTCCAGCCCCTCCCGCAGCAGGTTGATGCCCACGATAACGTCGTAGACGCCGAGGCGCAGGTCGCGCAGGATTTCGATGCGGTCGAGGGTCTCGATGTCCGAGTGGAGGTAGGTGTTGCGGATGCCCATTTCGGAGAGGTAGTCGGCCAGTTCCTCCGCCATGCGCTTGGTCAGGGTGGTGACCAGCACCCGCTCGGCGCGCTGCACCCGCTCCTTGATTCGCCACAGCAGGTCGTCTATCTGCCCGGTGGTAGGCAGGACCTCCACCGTGGGGTCCAGCAGCCCGGTGGGGCGGATGACCTGCTCTACCACCTGGCGGCTGTGCTGCAACTCGAAAGGGCCGGGAGTGGCGGAGACATAAACGACCTGGTTGATGCGGTTCTCGTATTCGTCGAAATTCAGCGGGCGGTTATCCAAGGCCGACGGCAGGCGGAATCCAAATTCCACCAGCGTCTTCTTGCGGGAAATATCCCCGGCATACATCCCGCGCACCTGCGGCAGCGTCATGTGCGACTCGTCCACGAATAGCAAGTAGTCCTCTGGGAAGTAATCCAGCAGCGTCCACGGGGCGCTGCCCGCTGGCCGCTGGGAGAGGTGGCGGGCATAGTTCTCCACGCCGGAACAGAACCCGGTTTCCTGCAACATTTCCAGGTCGTAGTTGGTGCGGCTCTCCAGCCGCGCCGCTTCCAGAATCTTGCCCGCGTCACGCAACTCCCGCAGTCGCCACTCCAGTTCTTCGCGGATGCCCTCTACGGCTAGGTCCAGCTTGTCTTTCGTGGTCACGAAGTGATTGGCCGGATATATCGCTACTTGGGGCAGTTCGGCCAGCATCTCGCCGGTCAGGGGATCGAGCTGGACTATGCGCTCCACCTCATCGCCGAAAAACTGGATGCGGACGGCCGCTTCCTCGTAGGCTGGCACCAGTTCCAGCACGTCGCCCCGGACGCGGAACTTGGCCCGGGAAAGCTCTAGGTCGTTGCGGTCGTACTGCATATCCACGAGCTGTCGCACCAACTGGCTGCGATTGCGAATCTCGCCCACCTTCACCTGGGCCACCAGGTTGAAGTAGTCCTGAGGGTCGCCCAAGCCGTAGATGCAGGATACCGAGGCGACGATAAGCACGTCGCGGCGGGTGAGCAGCGACGTGGTGGCCGACAGGCGCAGCTTGTCCAGCTCTTCGTTGACGCTGGAGTCCTTTTCGATGTAGGTATCGGACTGAGGGACGTAGGCCTCGGGTTGGTAGTAGTCGTAGTAGGAGACGAAGTATTCGACGGCGTTGTGAGGGAAGAACTCCTTGAACTCGGAAGCGAGCTGCGCGGCAAGGGTCTTGTTGTGGGCCATGACCAGCGTCGGCTTCTGCACCTGCTGGACGATGTTGGCCATGGTGAAGGTCTTGCCGCTGCCGGTGACGCCCATCAAGCTCTGGCGAGGCATCCCATTCTCGATGCTCTCGGCAAGGCGGGCCACCGCGGCAGGCTGGTCTCCGGTCAGGCCAAAATCCGCTGTGAGTTGGAACTGCCGGTCTTCGGGCTGGGCGTTGCGCCGCTCGTTGACCTCAACCCCGGCATCAGCCCATTTCTTGCCGCGTGCGTAGGTGGTCATGCTTACTCCCCCCAACTCCGCAATTTCGCCGTAGCCATATTATAGCCCCAGCTTGTCCGGGAAGCGTGTTGCTGAATGGCTACCGCCGGGCAAACTGTTGCAGGGCGAGGCGGATTTTTTCCTCGACAGTCAGGCCGTCGGATTCCGGGATGGCGTCAACGGCGGCCTTGGCCTCCGCCGCCGAGTAGCCCAGCGCCGCCAGCGCCGCCAGCACTTCGCGGTCGCCGCCTGGGACGGCTGCCAGGCCATCGCTTTCTATGTCGTCCACTTTGCCCCGTAGCTCCAGGATGATGCGGTTGGCGGTGCGGCGGCCCACGCCCGGCGCGGCGGCCAGGGCGGCGGCGTCCCCCGACGCAACAGCCAACTGCAACGACGCCGGGTCCAGCACCGACAGCAGCGCCAGTCCCAGCCGGGGGCCGACGCCAGACACGCCGGTCAGCAGGGTGAACAGTTGCACCGAAGCATCATCCGGGAACCCGAAAAGCACCGGTTGCTCGTCGCGGATGCGCAGCAGGGTGTGGAGCGAGACCGTGTCGCCCGTTGCCCCCAGCGCCGTGATGGCATTGGCCGGCACGAACACTTGCAGCGTCACCCCGCCTACGGTGACGTGTACCCAGTCCGGGCCGATGGCCGAGAGCGTTCCGCGTAAGCCGACAATCACGGTGCTTTCCAGTAATCCGGTAGAGGAATGGCGCCCTACCGTTCACGCCCTGGTGGGATTTCGTTCAGCAACGCGCCCGTTGCCTGTTGCTGCGACAGGTGGCACAGACCCACGGCTAGGGCGTCAGCGGCGTCAAATTCCAGTACTGCGGGAAGGTTCAGGGTGGCCGTGACTATGCCCCGCACCTGTTCTTTGCTGGCCGCCCCATGGTCGGCAACAGCTCGCTTGACTTGCGCCGGAGCGTACTTGTGAATGGGAATGCCCTGGCTGGCGGCGCCGATAAGCACAACCGCCTGGGCCTGCCCGATAGCCAGGGACGAGCCAGGGAAGCTGCGCTCGCCGCGCCCCACGAAGGGGTCCTCGATGGCCACCGCTTCGGGGCGGAAGATGGCAATCAGGTTGTGGATGTGGGTGTACATCTGGTAGAGGCGGCTTTCGATGGACATTGAAGAGGGAAGGGCGATTACGCCGTAGTCCACCGCCTCCATAGCGGGATGGGACACGACCACACCGTAGCCCATGCGCAGGGTGCCGGGGTCAATCGCCAGTATGGTCATTCTCGGCTCCCTGCCGCTGCAAAACAGTAAGGTTTTTCACTGACGGCCAGATAGCGCTAAGAGAGCTTCTGCTCTATCAAGCACCTCTGCAACGCTGTCTAGGTTTAGTATCTCAGTGTCCGTTACCGGGGCGAAGGCCGTTAACGCTCGGACTGCCTCATCTAAGCGTTCCGCTGCTGCGGTCGATTCCCGAACCGCCTCATCGCGTCTCACTGTGGCGGCTTCGTATTGGCACATGGCTTCATTGACCTCTTGAAAGCTAGCCAGCCTGGTAGCGCTCCAGCACCTCGGGGGGGAAGTCGGCGTTGGTGAAGGCTTTCTGCACGTCATCCAAGTCTTCCAGGGTGTCCAGCAGGCGGAGGGTCTGCTCCGCTTCCCTGTCACCCAGGGCTATGGTTGCCTTGGGAACCATGGACATCTCGGCGGAACGGATAGCGATGCCTTCCGTTTCAATGGCCTTCTGAACGTCTTGCAGGCTCTCGATGGGGGAGTAAATTTCCAGCACGCCTTCGTCGACCTCGATGTCCTCGGCTCCAACGTCTATGGCCAGCAGACCCAGTTCCTCGGCTCGTTCTTCATCGTCAATGTCTATGGTGACCACGCCGCGCAGGTCGAAGTTCCAGGCGACGCAGCCGGACTCGCCGAGGTTGCCGCCCCCTCGGTTGAAGGCCGAGCGCACGTCGGCGGCGGTGCGGTTTCGGTTGGTGGTGACGGCTTGCAGCAGGATAGCGCCTCCGCCCGGGCCGTATCCCTCGTAGGTGACCTGCTCCAGGGTCTCCCCGTCACTGCCCTCGCCGCTGCCCCGCTTGATGGCGCGGTTGATGCTGTCCTGCGGCATATTGTTGCTCTTGGCCCGGTCCAGGGCCAGCCGCAGCTTGAAGTTCATATCGGGGTCAACACCGCCGCCGTCGCGGACGGCCAGAGCGATGTCGCGGCTGAGCTTGGTGAACAGAACGCCGCGCTTGGCGTCGGCGGCGCCCTTCTGGTGCTTGATGGTTGACCATTTGGAATGACCGGACATTGCGCTACCTCCCGGCCTGGCAAAAGGTAGGGCAGATTGTAGCATTGGCTTCGATACAGGGTCAAAGCGGGATTGTCAGTGCGGCAGCGTTCCGAATTGGGTGGCGCAATCAATAGGCCCCCGTCTTCACGGGGGCAGGCTCCATCTGGGGGTTTGGATTCCCGCCTTCGCGGGA
The DNA here is from genome assembly GCA_965204865.1 of Dehalococcoidia bacterium. GTDB lineage: Bacteria > Chloroflexota > Dehalococcoidia > Lucifugimonadales > UBA3495 > VXOI01. Next base: position 1,194,186 of record OZ242027.1, read on the forward strand.
ATGACGAATCGTGAGCTGGCAAACCACCTGAATTGGAACGCTATCCTGTTAGCGCAAACCATCCGGAAGGCGCACCAGCATGGCATTCCCGGCTACGTCTACATCAAGCACCACCTGCGTGGTAGCTGGGATTAGCAATTCTCTACTACCATCCCGGATGATGTATACGTCGTTGCTGCCGGTTTCCAGGATTTCCTGGATTTCGCCGAGTTCCTCTCCCTCTTCGGTGCGCACCCGCATCCCGATTAGCTGGTAGTGAAAGTACTCCCCTTCCTCCAGCACAGCATCGCTGACGGGGCTGGCGGAGAGGTACTTGCCGGCGAGAGGGGTGGCCTGGTTGCGCGAGGCTATGCCTTCGAGCCAGAGCAGCGCGGTGTCCGGCCCGGTCTGCCTGGATGCGGATATGTGGTAGGGCCGCTGGTCAATCTGCAACATACTCCCGGGGTCGAACCGTCCGGGCAGGTGGCTGAGGAGCTGTACGTTGAGGCCGCCGTCTCGCCCGTGGGGGCCGATTACCCGCGCCACTATCACCGGGTCGGTGGGCTGCTGTATCGAGCCGTTCAAGAGGTCAGCGGAAAGAGGGGCTAGTCTATTTCAAGGGTGGCTTGAGAGCCGTCTTTCACGGCGGCAACGCGGAGGACGGAGCGCATGGCCTGGGCCACACGGCCCTGCCGCCCGATGACCTTGCCCTTGTCTTCCGGGGCTACTTGCAAACGGAAGACAGTACGGTTGCCTTCCGTAATTTCGGTCACCTGGACGGCTTCGGGATTGCTGACCAATGACGAAGCAATGTACTCGATGAGTTCCTTCATTCCTCGGATTCCTCGCTGGGTTCCTCAGCATCAGTCGGCTCTGCTTCAGCGCCGGACGGGCTTTCCGCTTGGGCCAGTAAGCCGTTCTTGTCCAGTATGCGCTGCACCGGGTCAGACGCCTGCGCTCCCAGACGCAGCCAGTGCAGGGCGCGGTCCTGCTTGAGGGTGATGGCCGGGGGGTTCTGCATCGGGTCGTAGGTGCCAATCCACTCGAGGTAAGCGCCGTCGCGGGGCGACTTGGCCTCCGCGACTACGATTCTATACGCGGGCCTTTTCTTCTTCCCTACCCTGGCAAGTCGAATCCTTAGCATTAAGTCTCCGTGTGTTGTTTTAACTGCGGCAGAATTGTACGAATTGCGTAGCTGTATGTCAATTATTATTGGCTCAACAAAGGGCTTTCAAGTACGCTGAAAGCAAAGAAATCGGGCCCGGCCAACTCTGGCTGTGACTCGCCCGAAAATCCATCCCGGATCCTAGGGGCGATGGTAGACATTGGCCTGGGCCCGACGTTCGGGTTCTCTTATTTCGTGGCAGATAGCTACGAAACGATCACCTCGTCGCGTCCAGACTGATGCCTACCATCGCCCCTGCGTGTTAAACTATCGTCCATTCTTATCACCTCCTTCTTCAAATTCCGCACAGCGGTTGACGGCATTCTACCCCCGTCGATTTGCCCGTGTCAACACCGATTTTCCAGACTTCTTCAGCATTCCGGTTAGGAACTTCAACGCCTGAAACTGGGCGAGCGGGTTAACTTGATGCGCGTTATCTTTATGGGAACGCCAACGCCGGTAATTCCGGCGCTGGAAAGGCTTTGCCGGATGCCGGAGGTCGATGTAGTGGCCGCGGTCACGCCCCCCGACCGGGAGCGGGGCCGGGGCCGCCGCTTCGAGCCGCCGCCGGTGAAGGAAGCAGCCCAGCGCCTGGGCGTTCCGGTGTTGCAGCCGGACGGCCTACGCTCCCAATCGGCCCAGGCGCAACTGGCGGCTCTATCTCCTGATGTTATCGTCGTGGCCGCCTATGGCAAGCTGCTGCCGAAACCCGTGTTAGAGCTGCCGCCGCACGGCTGCCTTAACTTGCATCCCTCGCTGCTGCCCCGGCACCGTGGCCCATCGCCGGTGGCTACCGCAATTCTTGAAGGGGATGAAGTCACCGGGGTTTCCCTGATGCTGCTGGACGAAGGAATGGACACCGGGCCGGTTATAGTTCAGCGAGAGTGCGCTCTTACCGGCGAAGAGACATCCGGCGAACTAACCGATAGGCTTTTCGGTATTGGCGCAGAGTTGCTGGCTGAAAACATCGGCCCGTGGACGCGCGGCGAGTTGCAGGCTCATCCCCAAGACAATGCCCAAGCCACGGTTTCACGTAAGCTGGAGCGGACCGACGGCGCGGCGGACTGGACGCTGCCTGCGGAAACGCTGGCCCGCCAGTGCCGGGCCTATGCCCCCTGGCCGGGTCTGTATACGCACTGGCAGGGAAAAACGCTCAAACTATTGGAAATGGCCCCGCTGCCGGAATCCGGTAGTCCTGAGCCTGTCGAAGGACGGCCGGGGCAGGTGCTTTCCCTCAGTCCCACGGCGCCGGCAACGGTGACGACCGGTTGCGGACTGCTTGGCCTCTCCCGCATCCAACTGGAAGGGCGGCGGGCTGTCACTGTCCGCGAGTTCCTGGCGGGCTACCCCGACTTCATCGGCGCGTTTCTTGGATAATCGGCAAGTAAGGAGAACGTGGCAATGGCGAGAGCAATCCCGGATGAATCCCAAGTGCTGGAATGGCTGGACTCGCTGAAAAACTGGGGCCGCTGGGGGCCTGACGACCAGCTCGGTTGCCTGAATCTCATTGGCCCGGAACAGCGCAAGCGGGCCGTCGGGCTGGTGACCGACGGCGTTTCCGTAAGCTGCGCCCGCCCCATCACCACCGAGATGACCGCCGACGTCACCTACCAGGTGCAGCGGTTCATGGTGGACAGCGGCGAGGGCCGCGACACCGACCCGCCGGAACGGCGCTACACCCGGCGCGGGGCCGGCGAGTTCATCGGCATGGTGTTCCACGGCCAGACCATTACCCACATTGACGCCATGTCCCATTACTCCTGGAACGGCCTGATGTATAACGGTGTTCCGTCCAGTCTCATCACGTCGCGGGAGGGCGCCCAGTCTCACAACATCGAAGCCGCATATCAGGGCATCATCACCCGGGGCGTGCTGCTGGACCTGCCCCGTCTGCGGGGCGTGGACTGGCTGGACCCCACCGAGCCTGTTATGCCGGAAGACCTGGAGGCCGCCGAGCAGGCCCAGGGGGTCAGACTGGAGGAAGGCGACATACTGCTGACCCGCACCGGCAACTACCGGATGCGGCTGGAGCGGGGGCCGTCGGCGCAGTCCGACCCGATGACGGCCCACCAGGCGGCCTGCGCGCCGTGGTTCAAGGAACGCGGCATCGCCATGATGGGCACCGACACTTCCAACGACGCCCGCCCCAATCCCTACCAGACCATCGGCAACCCGCTGCACACCATCTGCCTGGTAAGCCTGGGCCTGTGGTTCATAGACAACGCCAACCTGGAAGAACTGGCCGCCGCCTGCGCCGAGAGGGGTCGCTACGAGTTCATGCTCACCCTGGCCCCGCTGCGCCTGCGCAACGTGACCGGCTCGCCGGTCAACCCCATCGCGCTGTTCTAAAGGGGTGTTTGCAAGAGGCCTGTCAAATCTGTTCGTCCTGAGCTTGTCGAAGGAGGAACGGATTCCGGTCGCCGCCACACGTCCAACCGCCGTCCTTCGACAAGCTCAGGACGAACGGGTCTCGAGAAGTGCTTTGCAGGCACCTCTAGCGGTTTCGCCTGTCGCCGCCCGAGCCGGGCAGTATTCTCTGCGCCGCACTCGAAAGGACGCCTGAGAGCAGAGAAGCCACAACAAGCAACCCACCAACCACCATCACGGTTACCGACGCCGGTATGAACCCTGCGGTCGCCTGCCGAGCAAAGGACTCAGCTAGGTCGCCAGCCAGGTTTATCGCCGAAACGGGCACGTCGGGGGAGTAGGACGCGGCACGAGCTATGGCATCCTTGAACTGTCCGGGGATGGCTGAGTTCAGGACAAAGCCCACTATCAGGCAGACGCCTCCGCCCACCACCAGGGTTATGCCCGGCCAGCGCAGCATCTCGGCCGGGCGGGGCAGGTGCACCGCTGCCATCAGCAGGCAGCCCAGCACCACCATGAGCAGCGCGATAATCCTTCCCGGGCCGTTGGCGGCGCTCACCACTTCCCGCAGAGACTCGGCTTGCTCTTCGATGTCCGCCCTGTTCGCGTCTTCCGATTCCTCGGCCAGCCATTCCAGCAGGTCGAACCGGTCGTCGCGCTGCAAGTTGCGGCGGATGTCGGCTACGGCATCTTCGATCAGTGGCTTCACCAGCGGGTCGGCGACCGCCTTGAGAAAGTCTCTGGTGTCGAAGTCTATGAAATACTGGTGTAAATTCGCCCTTTCACGCTCCAGGAGCAGCACTGTCTGAGAGTTGATTGCCGGGTCGTCCAGAATCAGGTCGAACCAGTGGTCGAACTCCCGCTCCCGGCACTCCCGGGTCAGTAATTGCAGCGAAGGAGCGCTCTCTGGAATCTCGCCATCGGACAGCTTTGCATAAGGTACGGCGGACTCTGCGGCCAGTCGCTGCATGGCGGCCGGCGAGCAGGCAGACGACGGGTGCTCCTCAATCTCCAGTTCGTCAATAATTTCGTGGATCTTCCCCAGTACCGCCGGTTCTATTCGCTCCAGCGGGTCCTTCAGACTGGCGTAGATTTCCAAGTCTTCCCGGTCATAGCGCAGGAAACTGGTGAAGCGGTCTATGTTGTCTTCGGTCTGCTCTTGAAGATAAGCTGGCGGCATAACCTCCCGCAGAACCTCAACAGCCTCTTCATGGGCTTGAATCTCTACGTCCCCCAGCAGGTTCCCGGTCTGGTCCTTCAGCGCCTCATCCACCAACACCTCGGTGTAAATGCGATTGTAGGCGTCGGTGTCATTGATGGCGGTGTTGTAGACCCCGGACTCCACGAGCCTTTGAGAGAAGTTGACCACCACCAGGAAGTAGAGCAGGCCGGCGAAAACCGCCAGCCCCAGGATCAACCCAGCCAAGGCCCGCAAGACCGTTAACATTACGCCTGAATTTTCCTCCCTGCCGCCCCGCAACAATTATTCCCTCCGCCTTGAGGGGGAGGGTTAGGGTGGGGGTGAAATTTTCGCAGGCACATCCGATGCGCCCGCGTCCTCGTTGCTAGAACTTGGGCCTGATGTCCATAGAAGTCAGTCGCCGCACCCGCTCAGCCGTGGGGGGATGAGTGGAGAAGAGATTTGCCAGGTTCGCGCCCTTGAGCGGGTTGACGATGAACAGGTGAGACGCGCCCTCGGCGACCTTCATCGGCCGGGCTTCAGTGCCCCGCTCCAGCTTTTGCAGCGCGCTGGCCAGGGCCAGGGGATTGCCGCAGGCGTGGGCCCCGGTGGCATCGGCCTGGAACTCCCTAGTCCGTGATACTGCGGCCCGCACCAGCGCCGCGGCAATGGGCATCACGATGGCGATGATTAGCAGCCCGATGATGTTGCCGCCGCGGTCATCCCGACCCCCGCCGAAACTGCCGAAAATGGCGGCAATCTGCGCCATGAATGCCAGCATGGAAATGGCTCCGGCAATGGATGCAACCACCGCCATTATCAGCGTGTCGCGGTTGCCGACGTGGGCCATCTCGTGCGCCAGTACTGCCGAAAGCTCGTCGCGGTTCAGGATGCGGCGGATGCCGGTAGTGACCGCCACCGCCGCGTTCTTAGGGCTGCGCCCGGTGGCGAAGGCATTGGGCGAATCGGTGTCAATCTCATACACTTTGGGCATGGGCAGGCCCGCCAGTCGAGCCTGTTCGCGGACTATGCCGTACAGTTCGGGGTCATCCTGCTCGGTGATGGGGTGGGACTTGGTCATGCTCAACGCAATCTTGTCGCTGAACCAGTAGGCCCCGAAGTTCATTGCCAGGGCGAAAATCAGAGCTATGATTATCCCGACCTGCCCGCCGACGGCGCCGCCGATAATCAGTAGCATCATCGAAAGGACCATCATCAGAATAAAGGTCTTTAACGTATTCAAGGCCATTAACCTCTGTTTTTTGGCAAGCTCACGGGCTTTGTCAGCATCCGAAAGCTGGGATGTATCTGCCCGTCGTGTCATTTGATTATAGCACCGGGGGCAGGCGAAATTGACACTGAGATTTCATTGGTGATATATTTCACACAGTCCGGCGAACCACTCGCGCGGGGTTTTTGTATGGCATTGAAGATTGCGGTTTTGGCCAAGCAGGTTCTGGATCCCGAAATGCCCATGGCGGCTTTTCGTATTGACGAAGACGCCAAGCGCGTGGTTCCGCCCGCCAACATTCCGCCAGTCGTAAACGGTTTCGATGAAAACGCCGTGGAAGCCGCCCTGCAAATCAAGGATGCCCAAGAAGCCACCGTCACGGTTATATCTACGGGCACCGAGTTCGCTCTGGATGTAATGAAGAAGCCGCTGTCCATGGGCGCCGATGAGCTGGTGCTGTTGCAGGATGACTCCTTCGCCAACACCATTGACAGCTTTCAGACCGCCCAGCTCCTGGCCGCCGCAATACGCAAGCTGGACGGCTTCGACCTCATCATCTGCGGGCGGCAGGCTTCGGACTGGGACAATGCTCAAGTGCCGCTGGGGGTAGCGGAGATTCTCGGCCTCTCCTGCGTCTCTCTGGGCAAGAAGGTGGATGTGGCCGATGGCAAGGCCATCGTCGAGCGCATTGTGCCGGACGGCTACCAGGTGGTAGAGGCGTCTCTGCCCGCGCTGGTCACCGTCAGCAACGAGCTGGGCCAGCCCCGTTATCCCACTCTGCGCGGCATCATGGCCGCGACCCGCAAGCGTCCAACGGTCTGGAGCAAGTCTGACCTGGACATGGACGAATCGCAGTCGGAAGGTCGCATAACCCTGCGGCAGCTTTTCATTCCGGTAAGCGACCAGGAATGCGAGATTATCGAGGGCGAGGACGCCGCCGACTCCGGCCGCCTCCTGGCCCTCAAGCTGCGAGAAGCGAAGATAATCTAGGGGTTGTGGAGCGAGACCGGACCAGCGTCCCACCCTGCCCTCACCCCCGCCTTCGCGGGGGCAGGCTCTGACCCTCTCCCAGGGAGAGAGGAAATTTAGCATCGGAGGCCGCAATGGCTGACGCCACCGGAGTTCTCGTAATCGGGCAAACGTCGGGCGATGGGCTGGACTCTACCGCCGCCGAACTGCTGGCCGCAGGCCGCAACGTGTCCGCCGCGCTGGGCGAGGAGCTGTCCATCGGGCTGCTGGGCGATACGCTGGACGCCTCGGCTCAGCAGGCCATTGCTCACGGCGCAGACCGGGTTTATGCCGTAAACCATCCGCTGCTGGCCGAATACCAGCCCGACCTGTACCTGGCCGCGCTGGACGCCCTGTGCCGGGACGTCAACCCGCGGGTGGTGCTGATGTCGCGCACCACCGAGGGGCGTGAGCTGGCCCCTCGCCTTGCCTTCCGCTTGGGCGTGGGCTTGGCGCAGGACTGTCTCGAGGTGTCGGTTGATGAGTCCACGCGGACCCTGTTGGCCAACCGCCCGGTCTACGGCGGCAACGCCGTGGCGGTGGTGAGCTGCGAGCACACGCCCCAGATAGCCGCCATCCGCCCCAAAGCCTATGAACCAACGGAGGCCGACGCGGGACGCCAAGGTCAGGTGGTTTCCTTCCCGGTGGAGCTGGACGCCTCGCAGGCCAGAACCCGCGTGGTGGAGACGGTGCGCGAGGAATCGGAAGGCGTCAAGCTGGAAGAGGCGCGCGTGGTGGTGTCGGGCGGGCGCGGACTGGGCGGGCCGGAGCCTTTCTCCGGGCTGGAAGAGTTGGCGAAACTGCTGGGCGGCGCCGTCGGCGCGTCCCGGGCTGCCGTGGACTCCGGCTGGGTGCCTTCGTCCTACCAGGTCGGGCTGACCGGCAAGGCCATTACTCCCGAACTCTACATCACCGTGGCGATTTCCGGGGCCAGCCAGCACATGGCCGGCTGCTCCGGGGCCAAGTGCATCGTAGCCATCAACAAGGACGCCGACGCCAACATCTTCAAAGACGCCCGCTATGGCGTGGTCGGCGATTGGGAGAGAGTGCTGCCCGCGTTGACGGAAGCCGTGCGAGAGTTGGTGGACAGTTAAACCGGCAGTTTGTAGTTCCCTCTCCCTCTGGGAGAGGGTTAGAGCCTGCCCCCGCGAAGGCGATGGGTGAGGGAGTGCCCTCCGCCCCTACTCCAGTACCACGTTGTCAATCAACCGCACCGGCCCCAGATGCGCCGCCACTGACAGCATCGCTCCCGGCGTCGCCCGCTCCAGTTCTTCCATCGTATCGGAGGCGGCGACGCTGACGTAATCTATGGCTTCCAGCAGCGGCTCCGCTCCCAGGACGTCCCTCACTGCATTGCGCATCGCGTCGGCGTCCGTTTCGCCCTGTTCCCACAGCGCCAGCCCGGCACACAGGGCGCGATATACCGCCGGGGCCGCCCGGCGTTGCTTCGGGCTCAGCCGGACATTGCGGCTGCTCATCGCCAGACCGTCTGCTTCGCGCACCGTGGGCAGCACCACGATTTCGATGCCCATGTCTAGGTCACGGGCCAGCTTGCGGACGACCACTGTCTGCTGTCCGTCCTTCTGGCCGAAGTATGCGCGCTCCGGCTGTACTATGCCGAACAGCTTGGCTACTACCGTCGCAACGCCCCGGAAGTGGCCGGGTCGGGCCGCGCCTTCCAGCCGGTCGGCCACTGGCCCCACGTCCACCCAGGTGTCGAACCCCGGGGGGTAGACCTCGGCCACGTGGGGAACGAAGACCACGTCCACTCCGCGCTGGCGCAGCATATCCAAGTCGCCGTCCAGGTCGCGGGGGTACTTGTCGAAGTCCTCGCCCTCTCCGAACTGGGTGGGATTGACGAAAATGCTGACGGCGACGCTGGCACAGTCGGCGCGGGCGTTGTCAACCAGCGACAGATGCCCGTCGTGCAACGCGCCCATCGTCGGGACCAACCCCAGCGGGTGCGCTGAGTCTCGGCAGGCCCGGCGCATCTCGTCTTTCTTTGAGATAATCTGCATTTCCAAACGGCCGTTGGCCTAACCGGTCCCCCTGAGTTTGTCGAAGGGGGACGGTGGGTTAAAGCTCGGAGACCGCCGGTATACCGCCTAACCCGGTGGCGTAGCGCACCGCTCGTATAACGGCCTGTGCCGTTACTTCGACGGCTGCCGCTCCCAGGGCAGTGAGGTCAACGGTTTCCTCCGACTCGCCTGTTGCCATAGCGAACATCGTATCACCGTCGCGGATGGTGTGGCAGGGGCGGACGGTCATTGCCAGCCCATCGTGGCTCACCCGCGCCAAGTAGTTCGATTCCTCGCGGTTCAGCTTGGCGTCGGTGGCTACTACGCCGATGGTCGTGTTCACCGGGCCGGTGGGAGATGCGGTTGGGGAGCCGTCCAGCAGGATGCCTACCGGGTTGTCGAAACCGCCGTCGTCCCGTCGCGGCCCGGCCAGCAGTTGGCCCGTCCGGTAGTCCCAAATACCGCCGATGGCGTTTACCGCCACCACTGCGCCAACAGATATGCCGTTGGGGAATCGCATACAGGCTGAACCCAGTCCGCCCTTTACGGCTCGTGAGGTGCCGCCGGTTTTGGCGACAGTCGCTCCGGTGCCTGCGCCGATGGTGCCTTCCCCCAAAGCATCCTTCGATGCGACGGCGCAGGCCGCCTGCCCTTCATGCGGGCCGGGACGCACCTTCGAGTTCACCAGCCCCAGGTCGTAGATGATGGCGGAAGACACAATCGGCACGATGACCTCCGGCGACACACGGAAGCCGATGCCCTGCTCTTCCAGCCAGGCCATAACCCCGGTGGCGGCGTCCAACCCGAAGGCGCTGCCCCCGCTGAGCGACACGGCAAAGAGTTGGTCTACCCGACGCGCCGGTTGGAGCAGGTCGGTCTCCCGCGTTCCCGGAGAGCCGCCGCGCACATCCACGCCGCCCACCGCTCCCTGGCGGCAAATTACGACAGTGCAGCCGGTGGCGTTGGCGATGTCGGTGTAATGGCCTGCCTCGATGCCCGGTACTGATGTAATTGTATCGTTCAATAGGACGCCCTCACCCCCCGTCTTCGCGGGGGCAAGCTCTAACCCTCTCCCAGAGGGAGAGGGGACGTAGGGATGAACTGGTCAGGCTGGCTGGGTCTTGTAGTTGGGGAAGGGGGTCAAGGCGACGATGACCAATGCCAAAGCCGTAAGCACGCCAACGTAGACGTACATGGCGCCGTATCCTCCCAGGTTGTCTATGATGGCAGCGGTCAAAATATGAGCCCCAAAACCGACCGCCCCGTTGATGCCGAACACCAGTCCGGCAACAGTTCCCTCATTGCCTCTTATTACGCTGTCCAGTATCGCGGCCAGCATTATTTGATGGAGCGCGAAGCTGAACAGTCCCAGCCCGGCCATCACCACCGGCACCAGAACGCCGTCGCCAGCCGGCACAATCAGGAAAGGCAGCACGGCCGATAGCGCCAACCCCGGTACCAGTACCTGCTTACGGCCCAGCTTGTCGGAAAGTTGGCCGAGAATCGGAGAAGAAACCGCCCCCATTCCGGTCAGCAGGGCCATGTGGAAGCCTACCCAAAATTCAGTGTATCCCAATCCGCCCTTTTCCGGGTCATTTTCCAGGTAAAAGGGAGTCCAGTCGAACATGGCGTTGTTGGCCACCCCTCGCAGGGAAGCCGCGACCAGCAGGGCCAGCATGGCAGGGTTGTTGAACAGCCGCAGTCCCTCACTGCCCAGCGACCACAGAGTTCGCCTGTCCTCCGGCGATACTCCCTCGTCCCCTTCCCGGCCCAGGTCCTTCAGCGACCACCAGACGAAGAACGCTACTATTGCCGCCGGGATGGCATAGAGAAACAGCACGTTCCGCCACAGCAGGTACGAGAGAAGCAGTCCGGCCAACAGCGGCCCCAGCGAGTTTCCCACAGTGGAGCCGAAGCTGTGGATTGATATGGCAAAGGCGCGCCTGTCGGTGAACCGCCGCGACAATGAGGCGATGGCTGGCAGGTGCCACAGAGATCCCGGGATGGAAATCAGGCACACGCCGACTATGAGCAGCGCCAGATTGGGCGAAAGACCAATGATGACGAAGGCGATGACGTTCAGCACCATGCAGGCGGTGAGCATTATCCCCCACTCGTTCCTGAACCGGTCAACCAGCACGCCCGCTCCCATGCTGACCAGTCCGCTGCCGCTGACGCGGATGCCCAACAGTATCCCAGTCTGGAAGGTGGTGAGGCTGAAGGTTTTGGCGATTTCTGTGAGGAATACCGGGAAGCCGAGGTCGTACAGGTGGGCTACGCCGTGGCCGAAAGTGAGAGAGCCTAGGATGAATCCCCGGTTCTGCCTGTGTCCGCCTGCCTGTACCGCTTGCGCCATCGTCGCCTGCCCGTGTTGCTTTTTCGCCCGTTGCCGCTACGCTGCGACATTCCGGCTGATTCTATTCCCGCATCCTCAACGACGCAACCCAATTTTCAGAATGAGTTCCCTCTCCCCTCCGTGGGGAGGGTTAGGGTGGGGGCGTCCCTGTGCTATGCTACGCCAGAATCAGAGCGGCAGTAGGGTTATGGAGGGTGCAATGGCCTATTCGGGGTTCAGTCTGGAAGGAAAGGTTGCGCTGGTGACAGGCTCGGCTCGCGGCATCGGGGCCGCGCTGGCCGTGGGGCTGGCCGAGTCGGGGGCCGACGTTGCGGTGTCCGATATGGCGTCGCGGCTGGAACTGGCCCGCGACACCCAGGCACGGGTGGAAGCGCAGGGGGTCAAGAGCGGCGCCTATGAACTGGATGTGCTGGACATTGGCGGCATCCAGTTGGCGATTGAGCGCATAGTTGATGACTTTGGCAGGCTGGACATTCTCATCAACAATGCTGGCATCCGAATCCCCAAGCCGGCGCTGGAAGTCACGGAAGAGGACTGGGACGCTACCGTAGACACCAACCTCAAGGGACTGTTCTTCTGCGCCCAGGCTGCGGTACACCCGATGATTGAGCAGGGCTGGGGCCGCATCGTGAACATCGGCTCCCAGTTCTCTGCGGTTGGTTCCGCTGACCGCGCGCCCTACATCGCCAGCAAGCACGGAGTGGCGGGGCTAACCCGCGCCCTGGCCGCCGAATGGGCGCAGTATGGCGTTACGGTGAACGCCATTGGCCCAGGCCCCACGGAGACGCCGGGGGTGCTGGCCGCCTATAACCGCACCCCAGAGGAGTTGCAGGCCGAATATGAAGGCCGTTTCCCTCTGGGCCGCCGGATGCAGCCCGAGGAACTGGTGGGGGCGGCCATCTACCTGGCCAGCCCGTCTGCCGGGGCCACCACCGGGCACCTGTTGCTGGTGGACGGTGGCTGGACCGCGATATAGAAAGACACCCGGAAAGGGAGGGAATCATGCCTTCTGAAGATTTGGAACGAAGAATCCAGGTGCTCGAAGACATTGAGGCTATCAAGAAGCTGAAGCATAGCTACTGCGCCTATTGCGACGACCAATATGACGCCGACGCTCTGGCAGACCTGTTCGTCGAGGATGCCGTCTGGGATGGCAAGGAACGGGGACGCAATGAAGGGAGGGAAGCCATCCGGACTTTCTTCAAGAACGCCCCGCAGCGGTTGCCCTTCGCCATTCACATGGTGCTGAACCCCATCATCGAGGTGGACGGCGACCGGGCCACCGGAGTCTGGTATCTGTTCCAGCCCTGCACATACGCCGATGGTGACCTGGCTGTCTGGGGTTCGGCCAGATACGATGAGGAATACGTCCGGGTGGATGGTCAGTGGAAGTTCCAGAACCTCACGCTGACCTCTCACTTCTGGACGCCCTTCGACGGCAAAGGATGGGTTGAAACGAAGTTCGCCTAGCGGTTAGCTCAACTGCTGGAGCTGGGCGATAATCTCATCATTGTCGGCGCGGTCTGACAGTTCATTCTTCCCGATGTATTCCCATCGGACAACGCCCTCCTTGTCGATAATGAACGTGGATGGCGCGGGGAGTTCATTTTGGAACAGGTTCCAGACGCCGTAGGCGCTGACCACCTCAGCGTCGGGGTCGGAGAGGACCTGGAACTCAATACCAATGGACTCGATGGCCCTCTGCGCTCCTCTGAGACTGTCAACGCTGACAGCCAGAATCTCGGCATCCAGGCCGGAAATAGTCTCGTAGTCCTCTTGCAGCCCCACGAGCTGCCCGCGGCAGAAGGTTCACCAGAACCCCCGGTAGAAAACCAGCACCACGTTCTTGTCTCCGGCATAGGAGGCGAGGCTGACTGTCTCGCCTTTCGCGTTGGGCAGTTCGAAGGTGGGGGCGGCCCTGAGCTGAGCAGGGGGCGTATCCGCGGCGGCGGAAGCAGCCGTGGCTTGAGAAGCCGCTGGCTGCGGGGCGTCCGTCACTGGCTGGGCGGCCCCGCCGCAGGCCGCCAGCGCCGCAATGGCCAGCGCCGCCGCGAGGGCCGGGCCGGCCAACCTCAGTTTTCGCAACATTTTCGTTATCATCGAATTGCTCATACTCCGAATTTTCGGAAAGAACTCGCTAAGGTCAGTTCAGCTTGCCCAGTTCTTCGATAATTCTGCCAGTGCTGGGGCGGTCGGTGTAGCTGCCCCGGGCGATATACTCCCATCGGATGAGGCCGTCCTTGCCTATGATGAACGTGGACGGCGTGGTCCTGCCGGTCCCGTTCCGGTTGAAGACATCGTAGCCGTGGATTACAGTCCTTTCGGGGTCGTACAGGATAGGAAACTGCAAACCCAGAGCCTCCACCGCATAACCTGCTTGCGACAGTTCGTCGTCGCTGATGGCTAACACCTCGGCATTCTGGGCAGTTATGGCGTCGTAGTCCCCTTGCAGCTCACCGAGCTGCCCGCGGCAGACCGGTCACCAGAATCCCCGGTAGAACACCACCACCACGTTCTTGTTGCCGAGATAGTCGGCAAGACTAACCTCGCCTCCGGTGGCGGAAGGAAGCGTGAAGGCAGGCGCGGCATCGCCGGCCGGCGGGGGAACGGGCGTCGGCGTAGCCGTGGGAGCCGGAGTCGCCGTTGGCGTGGCCGTGGGTTGGGGTGTCGGCGCGGTGGTGGGTTGCGTGGTTGTTGGCGCGACGGTGGGTTCAGCCACCATGGGCTGGGGGTTAGGGGTGGACGCAGGCGTCGGCGTGAGGGCCGCGGCGGGCGTCGGCATCGGTTGGGGTTCAGCCGTCGGCGCAGGGGTAGGCGAGACCTCGGTCGCAGCAGGTTCGGGAGTAGCGGTAGCTGCCGGCTCGGCAACGGTTTGAGCCGGCTGCGGCGTGTCAGTCGGGGGCGCCTGGGTTATCCGGGGCGCTGCCGGAGTAGCGCTTTCGGTGCGTTGAGGCGCTTGAGTCGGCTCTTGAGCGGGAACGCTGGTTGCCGGAGGCACAGGCGTAGCCGCAGGCTCCTGAGTGGGAGCGGCCTGCCCGCTGGCTGACGGAGGTTGGGTTGCCTGGGCCTGCCGTTCTGAAGCGTCGCCAGCGGAGTCTCCGCCGCAGGCCGCCAGCGCAAAAGCAGTCAACGCCAGCAGGAGGAGCCAGCGGGATATACCCATCAAGTTTCGCCCCCCTGCTGTTCGGGATTATCAGCGTCAACCCTGGAGTTTCCGCGATGTTCTTGCTATTTCATACGGCATTGGCGCTGGAATGGATTGCATAGCCAGCTACGCCAGGCAGCGGACGGGCTGTCCGCCGTTCAGCGCCACCATGTCGGCGGCAATGGGCCCGAGGTCCAGCACCGTCCCCGCAGGTTCGCCGCGCAGTTCCGAGTACGCCCGGTGCAGGTTGCCCGCAATGCGCTCCGAGTCGTGCCAGGGGGAGAAACGGCCCAAGTCCGTCTGCTGCGCCGCTTCCAAGGGCGTCAAACCGGACTCGAAGGCTGCTTTGGCGGTATCCTGCACGAAGCGAAGATAGGCTTCAAGGTCGTCCATCACGTCCGGCCCGCACACCGGGCCGTGTCCCGGGACGACGGTCTCGGCCCCGAATTCCCGCAGCCGGTCCAGCGCAACCAGGGAGCCGGAAATTGACCCCATGGCGACGAAGGGAGTTCCGCCGTTGAACACCAGGTCCCCGGTGAACAGCAGGCGGCGCTCCGGCAGCCATACCACGGCGTCGTTGGTGGTGTGGGCCGGCCCCATGTAGTGCAACTCCAGCTTCAGGTCGTCAACGTACAGGTCGAGGCGTTCCTGGAAGGTGATGAAGGGCGGGGCCAGTTCCAGGTCACCCCAGACCACGTTGGGGAAGAGGGGATGCAGGGTGTGCAGGCCGGTATCAATGACCGTCTGGCGGCAAAGCTCATGTCCTACGATGGACGCGCCCGACAGCAGGTAGTTGCCATGGGTGTGGTCGCCGTGGTGGTGGGTGTTGACCAGCGTGCGGATGGGAAGGTCGGTAACACTGCCGATGGCCCCTAGGAAGGCGCGGGTGCGAGCCTCGGTGAAGCAGGTGTCCACCACCGAAACCGCGTCGCTCCCGGTGATGAAGCCGGTGTTGTTCAGTCCCCAACTGCCGTCCAACTGGATGTAGGCGTAGACGCCGGGGCTTACTTCCTCGACGGTAGGCGCAGGCAGTTCGGTGACCATGCTCAATCTCCCGCAACTGTTTATTGATAATATAATACACACAACATAATCCCGGAGGCATGAGATGGCAACCACCGCGCCCTACGGCTCCTGGAAGTCGCCCATCACCACCGACCTGATAGTTTCGGGCGCGGTGGGGCTGGGACAGATAGCACTGGACGGCGATGACGTGTATTGGGTGGAAATGAGACCCGCCGAAGGTGGGCGGATGGTAATCGTGCGGCGGAGCGGCGACGGCGCAACCGCTGATATGGCGCCTGAACCATACAGCGCGCGCACCCGCGTCCACGAATACGGCGGCGGGGCGTTCCTGGTGGCTGACGGGACGGTGTTCTTCTCCAACTTTGCCGACCAGCGGATGTACCGGCAGAACCCTGGCGGCGAACCGAGGGCCATCACGCCGGAAGCGTCCCTCCGCTACGCCGATGGCGTGTTCGACGCCGGGCGTGGGCGCATAATTTGTGTGCGGGAAGACCACTCCGGCGAAGGGGAGCCGGTCAACGCCATCGCGGCTGTGGATGCAGAGGGCGCGACTCCGCAGGTAACGCTGTTCGCCGGTTCCGACTTCTGCGCCGCTCCGCGCCTGAGTCCAGACGGCAACAGGCTGGCCTGGCTGTCCTGGAATCACCCCAATATGCCGTGGGACGGCACTACCCTGCTGGTGGCGGACTTTGACGCCGACGGGCAGTTGGGCGATGCGCAGACGATAGGGGGCGGCCCTTCGACAAGCTCAGGATGGGACGAGTCGGTGCTGCAACCCCTCTGGTCGCCTGAGGGAGAGCTTTACTTCGCATCCGACCGCAGCGGCTGGTGGAACCTGTACCGCTGGCATGACGGCGTGGTTCAGCCCGTATTGGAAATGGAAGCCGAGTTTGCCCGTCCACAGTGGGTGTTCGACCCGGCGGCCTATGGCTTCCTCGACGGCGGACGCATCGCTTGCAGTTACGCGCAGAGGGGCGTGTGGAGCATCGGAATCATTGACATAGATACAGGCATCCTGAAGCGGCTGGACTTGCCCTATTCCGAGATGGGCCGGGGCGAGATTCGTTGCTCCGGGAATCGGATTGTCTTCTCAGCCGGAGCCTCAGACAAGCCTATGTCCTTGATGTCGTTGGACGTGGCTACGGGCGCAGTGGAAACCTTGCAACAGGCTCACGAGCTTGAGGTGGATTCGGCCTATCTGTCGTCCCCGGAGCCGGTGGAGTTCGAGACTGCCGATGGCAGGACGGCCCATGCCTTCTACTACCCGCCGCGCAACCCCGACTTCGCCGCGCCGCCCGGCGAGAAGCCGCCGCTTCTGGTGAAGAGCCACGGCGGCCCCACCGCCTCGGCGTCCACCGCGTTGGACCTGGGGATACAGTTCTGGACCAGCCGCGGATTCGGCGTGGTTGACGTCAACTACGGCGGCAGCACGGGATACGGCACGGAATACCGTCGGCGGCTGAACGGGGCATGGGGCATAGTGGACGTGGATGACTGTGTGAACGCAGCTCGCTTCCTGGCAGCCAGGGGCGACGCAGACCCGGAACGGCTGGCGATAGACGGCGGCAGCGCCGGCGGCTATACCACCCTGGCGGCCCTCGCCTTTCACGACGTGTTCAAGGCAGGGGCCAGCTACTACGGGGTGAGCGACCTGGAGGCCCTGGCCAAGGAGACGCACAAATTCGAGTCCCGCTACCTGGACAGTCTGGTCGGGCCATACCCGGAGCGGCGCGACCTTTACATCGAGCGCTCGCCCATCAACCACACACACCTGCTGTCATGCCCGCTGCTGTTGCTGCAAGGGCTGGAGGACGAGATAGTGCCGCCCAACCAGGCGGAGATGATGTTCGAGGCGGTGAAGTCCAAGGGTCTGCCCACGGCCTACGTGCCTTTCGCGGGGGAGCAGCACGGCTTCCGCCGCTCGGAAAACATCAAGCGGGCGCTGGAGGCGGAACTGTACTTCTATTCGCGGGTGTTCGGATTCGAGCTGGCAGATATGGTGGAGCCAGTGAGGATTGAGAACCTGTCCGGCTGAACAGTCGGGATGTTGCTAGAGCGCGGGGGTGTCGTTTGCCGCCATCCGCGCCTTGTGGTCGCGGCGGTCGGCGCAGGTGCCGCACCAGCCGTAGAAGTCTATGCGCTGGCCGGTGAACTCGAAATCGGTGGTATCTTCCAATTGAGACTTCAGCCGAGTCACTATTTCCTGCCCAGCGCGGGAGTCCACCACGCCGCCGCAGCCGACGCAGACCAGGTTGGCGTGGGGCGACAGGTTGGCGTCGTAGCGGGACTGCTTCTGGAAGGGCAGCGCGCGCACGATGCCCGCCTGCTCCAGCGTCTCCAGCGTCGAGTAGACGGTGGCCAGGGTAACGTAGGGGAAGAACTCCTTGACCCGCTGGTAGATTTCCTTGACCGACGGGTGGTCGCCGGAGTTGACCACCACCTCGGCGATGGCGAGACGCTGCGGCGTCTGTCGGATGCCTAGAGCCTTCAGTTTTGCGGCTAGTTGCTCTGGTGTTGTCAATGTTCCTCTGTCAAAGCCGTTCCAAGAGTGTTATTAAATTCGCACTTTTCCTTAACCCGTAGGGGCGCACGGCTGTGCGCCCCTACGGTGATGCCATTTCCGTTGCCAACGGGCGCGAATTGTGCCCGGCGGCAGAAACCCTGGCCTAGAGGCGGCCTCCGAAGAACATGGGCTGCTGCTTGCGGTAAATCTGGATGCGGTTGCGGCAGGACTCGACCACGAAGAGGCGGTCTTCGTCGTCCACCTCAACGGCGCAGGCGCCCCAGAACAGCTTTTCGCGCTCGATGCCTTGGGCGATTTCCCGTTCCTGCCACATCTCTGCGTTGGCGTCCAGCTTGTCCTTGCCCCACTTGGAGATGGTGGCGTCGCCGGTCAGCGTTTCGACTAAATCGCCTTCGGGGCTGTAAATGCGTACCTTCTCGTTGCCCCAGTCGGCGATATAGACCAGCCCTTGGCTGTCGGTGTCCACGCTGGTGGGGCGCTGGAGGTCGCCTTTGCCGTACTGGGCCAGGTACTGGCCGTCGGCGGAAAACTTCTGGACCCTGTCGTTGCCCCAGTCGGCGACGAAGACGTTGCCGCCCTTGTCTATGGATATGCCCCAGGGCAGGTTAAGCTCGCCCTCGCCGGAGCCCGCGGTTCCGAACTTGGCGATGAACTGACCGTCCCCGGTAAACTTCTGCACCCGGTTGTTCTTGCTGTCCACGATGTAGAGGTTGTCGTCAGTGTCGAAGGCCATGCCGGAAGGGCCATCCAGTTCGCCGTCGCCGGTTCCCTTGGTTCCCCACTTGCCCAGCCATTCGCCGTCGCGGTCGAACATTGAGATGCGATTGAGCCACTCATCGGCGACATAGACGTTGCCCTTGCTGTTGATGGCGACGGAGGTGGGCCAGATGAGGGAGCCGTCGTTTTCGTTTTCTTCGGTCTCGCCGGCGGTGTGGACGCCACGGGCGAATTCGCCGACGTATTCCTCATCGACGGTGCAGATGGTGATGCGCTTGCCGTCGGGCCGGTATTCATAGGAGCGGTTGACGACGTACATGGTGTCGTCCTCGCCCCGGGCCACAGCGACGGGGTTGCGGAAACCGGGGCCGGAGAACTCCCCGCGCCCGATGGTGTGGCTGTACTGGAAGGTGATGCCGAGTGTCTGCGTTGCCATCGTTACCTCGCTTAATTCGAGTGTCGCCTGATTGTTTCCCCCTTGCGTTTCACCCCCACCCCCGTATCAAGTACGGGGCAGGCTCTAACCCTCCCCCTCAAGGGAGAGGGAATAGAGTTTCACTCCCATCCTGGCCTCCCTTTAGGGGGATGAATGGGAGGGACTGAAAGGGAATCTAGGCGGCGATGAAGTCCATCTGCTCGAAGGTCCCGCCGACGATCGGCTTGGCGTCCAGGCCCAGCCACTGCTCCAGCAGGGTGGAGTAGAGGCCGCGGAAGTCGTTGTTGAAGTGCAGGTCGCCCTCCAGCAGCTTGTCCGGGGCCATTGAGGGATACTCGCCGTACAGGCCGCCCTTCACGTGGTCGCCGACGACGAAGGCGACGCCGCCGGAGCCGTGGTCGGTGCCGGAGCCGTTGTCATGGACACGGCGGCCAAACTCGGTGAATACCAGCAGCACCACGTTGTCGCTGGCCGACTTCTCGCTGATGTCCTGGTAGAAGTTGGAGATGGCGCGGGAGGTGTCGCGCCACAGTTGGGCGTGAGCGCTGAGCTCCCCGGCGTGGGTGTCGAAGCTGTTGTAGGGCGCGGTGGTGTAGAGGAAGCGAGTGCCCAGGTTGGCCAGGTGCACCATGGCGATGTTCCTCATGTACTGCGCCACCGAGTCGTTGCCGTACTCCACCGTGGAGTTGTACATACCGGGGGCAGTGGCGAGGATGTCTGCGCCCTTGAGCGCGTCCATGCCGGTGTGGGACAGGTAGTCGACCACAGCGCCGCGACCGACGGCAGGAGAGTACATCCGGGAGAAAATGTCCAGCGCGTCGTCGCGCTCCTCTTCCTCGATGCCGGTCAGCACGCCGTAGGTCTCCAGGTTGCCGACGGAGGCCACGGGAACCTGCGGGGCAGCCATGGAGCGGGGCAGGCCGCGCCCGAAGTTGACGCCGGTCAGCACGTTCTCGGCGTTGGGGTCAATGTCGCGGATGGCCCGGCCAATCCAACCCTCCAGCCCGACCTTGTCCGGCTCGCAGGTGTGCCAGATGTCCATGGAGCGGAAGTGCGAGCGGTTGGGGTTGGGGTAGCCGATGCCTTGGATGACGGCGACCTTACCCTGGTCGTAGAGTTCCTTCAACGGGCCCATGGCGGGGTTGAAGCCCACGTAGTCGTTGAGGCGAAGAACCTGCTCGTCGGACACCCGCACCGTGGGGCGGTTGTCGGCGTAGAGCGGGTCGCCGTAGGGGATCAGGGTGTTCACGGCGTCGTTGCCGCCCGAGAGCTGCAAAACCACCAGAACCGGGTCTTTCTTGGTTGAAGTCATTGCTTGACCACTCCTCTGCTTAATTCCCTCTGCCTCCGGGGGAGGGTTAGGGTGGGGGCGTCTTCTTGCGTCTACTCAGCGGTAGTGCCGCCGTCTATGACCAGCTCCGCGCCGGTCACGAAGGATGACTCGTTGGACGCCAGGTAGATGACGCCATAGGCGATGTCTTCCGGTGTGCCGACCCGCTTCAGCGGCAGGCGACGCATACGCGCTTCCCACCGTTCCGGGTCGGAGAAGGTGTCGCGAATCATTTCGGTGTCTATGGGCCCGGGGTGCACCGAGTTGCAGCGTATGCCTTCGGAGGCATACTGGATTGCCGTTGACTTGGTAAGCAGACGGACAGCGCCCTTGGTGGCGGTGTAGCTGGAGGAACCCTCGGGGCTGCCCACCAGCCCGGCGGTGGACGAGATGTTGACGATGGACCCGCCGCCAGCCTCACGAATGGCGGGAATGGCGGCTTTGGTACCAAGGAACACGCCCTTGGCGTTGATGTCCATTATGCGGTCCCAGTCCTCGACGGTTGTGTCCTCTATACCCTTGCGGATGAGTATGCCGGCGTTGTTGACCAGTGTGTCCAGGTGGCCGTAAGCGGAAACGGCGGTGGAGACCGCGCCGCTCCAGTCCTCTTCGCTGGTGACATCCAGGTGGACATAGGTGACGTCCAGCCCGGCCTCGGCCAGCTCGGCCTCGACCTGCCGGCCCAGGTCGTCGAGGATGTCGCCGATGACGACCTTCGCGCCTTCCTGGGCCATCATCCGGGCTTCGACAGCCCCCTGGCCTCTTGCGCCGCCGCTAATCAGGACTACCTTTCCGTCCAGTCTGCCCATACGCATCCTTGCCGTTCAGTTTGCCTTTTTGTTGGAGTCAGGATTTAAGGATTTTCAGGATAGAGAATCATGGCCATCCCTAAATCCGACAAATCACAGTTCAGACAAACCTCTGGGTTAAGCGAACTGGTATTCCTGGGTGGCTACGATGAGCTGGAGGGTCTGACCAACACGGCGAGCGTAGTCCTCGTTGCCTGCCTCTAGGTCGCCGCCCTTTTCGATGTGGTCAACCAGATAGTCGCGGGTTTCGTCGGGTAGCTGGTAGGAGCCTACCATGTCGAGGCAGCGGTCGACGAAAGCCTGCGGTTCGGTGACGCCCTCGGAACTCAGGCGGTCGATGATGGCGCGGATGCCGGGCAGGTCAGTGTTGCCCACCTGGTCGGCGGCGAAGTTGATGCGCTCCACCAGCGTGCCGCTGTCAATCCACTCGGCGCCGGTGTGCCAGCCCTCCACCGTGGGCGGGTTCATCAGGTCCTGGCCCATATAGCGGATTTCCATAGCGATGGGGTGCAGGCCGGGCTTGGGGTGGGTGAAGTCCTGCACCAGCCGCATGGTGCCGGCGACGGTCTCGGCCGGGCTCTTGACCTTAGCGAAGCGGGCGTTCTTGAAGAACTCCGAGTTGAACAGCGTCCGCAGCATGGCGGTCAGGTCGTAGTTGGACTCGAAGTAGGCGTCTTCCAGCATCTTGATGGCTTCGGGGTCGCGGGGCGGCGTTTCCTGCCAGGCCGGCACCTGCGGCTCGTCGGCCACGAAGAAGTTGTACAGGTGGCGGGCGACGAAGCGGGCAGTGGCCGGCTGGCGGGCGATGATGTCTATGATTTCTTCGCCGTTGAAGTTGCCGGTTTCGCCCAGGAACGTCTTTTCGTCCTCGTCGTGGTCGGCGGGGTTGTAGACGAACTGGGAGGCGTAGCGGCCATAGGGATAGCGCGGGATGGCGTTGGTGATGGTCCAGCCGGTGAAGGCGCGGGCCGCTTCCTTGACATCGTCCTCGCTGTAATTGGCATGGCCGTCCATGCCGACGCCCATGGAGAAGAGTTCCAGAAGCTCGCGGCCCCAGTTCTCGTTGATGGCGTCCTTGTGGCTCATGCAGTTGTCCAGGTAGAACACCATGGCCGGGTCGCGGGACAGCTCCAGCAGCAGGTCGCGCATACTGCCCATGCCCAGGGCGCGGAACATATCGAGCTGGTCCTGAATCTGTCGGCCATGCTCGCACTTGGAGTTGCCGGTGCAGAAGATGCCGTGCCAGAACAGGGTCATCTTTTCCTGTAGCGGGCGCTGGGTATTGATCATCCGGTAAGTGAGATACGCCTGGTTGATTTCCAGGGCGTTCATTTCCTTCCAGTCGACGAAGTAGCGCTCCAGAAGAAGCCGGTCGAGGTCGGGCTGTTCCAGGGGAGAGAGGAGCTCTTCGACGGTGGCCTCGTAGCCGTTGGCCGCCCGCCGCTCGATTTCCTCGTAGGTGGCGCCAAACCCGGCGCGGCGCATGAGGTGAGCCATAAGCTCGATGTCTTGGTTGGCCATGAATGCCTCTCCTGCCTTGAAGTCTGGCCGGTTCGGGGTCCTGTGTGCAAAGCGCTGAAGGGTACATTGCACCTTTTGTGAGCCTGATTATATTGATTCCTAAGTAAGATTGTCTATGCCTGCGGGCAAAACGGCCGGAACCACCTTAGATATATTGGAGAATTAGAGAATATATTATTGGAAATATACTATCTATTAAGGAAGTTTGACAATGTAAGATGATTAGATATAATTGCTAACTCATATATTATAGACGTAATTCGTAATCTAATTCATGGAGGTTTGCTGCACCCGGGCAGATGGGAAGGAAGGGATTCAACATCGGAGAGGAGTGTTGCAATGCGAAAATTCCTGTTGATGAGCTTGGCGGCCTTGCTGCTCATATCAATCCTCGCCTGCGGCGGAGCGGCGGAAGCTCCGACAGAGGCCCCCGCGCCAACCGTTGCCCCGACTGTTGCACCGACCGCTGTGCCGCCCACCGCTGTGCCCACGGCCACCCAGGCTGCAATGGAAGAAGAGCCAACGGCAATAGCCCCCAGCCGCAATGGAGTGTCAGCCAAGCTGCAAGCCTACGCTGATGAATATGCCGGAGGTCCGGGGGCGATATACATTGGCGACCTCAATCAGCTTGTGGGCCCCGCCGCCACCGAGGACCAGGGAGACCTGGAAGGCAACGTTCCCCTGGATGCCCTGCAAAATCACCTGTTCGTTTTCGAGTCCGACTACTACAGGGGACTTCTGGAACAGGCCAACCTGGAGGACCCTACGGAGTTGGAGGAGCGGGATGAAGTTTTCACCATCCAGCACGCTTGCCTTAACCGCGCCCTGTCCTTCTGTAGAGTGATCGAGACGTTCTATTTCCCCAATGTTACCGAGCGCACCAAGGGGCAGGTTGACTTCGTGATGTCCTCATTCCCGGAATTGGGCCTTGCCGGACCCGACATCCCGGACCTTCTGGCAGCCGGCACCCTGGACGCTGGCAGCGTGGTAGGCCCCTACGTGGCCGGGCACGTGCCTGCACTGGAGATCCAGTACCTGTTCGGCGCCTTCACATCCAGGGAAGAGCAGTTTCTGACCACCGCAGCCATTGCCCCGGAGATCGAGCAATTGCTGTCGGATGAGACCGGGGGCGGCAAGCTCATCGTGAAGGAGTGGGCATCGGGCAATGACATTTTCTTCTTCAGCAAGAAGCCGCTCCTGACCCCAGCAGACTTCGAGGGAGTAAAGACCCGGGCGTTTGGCACATCCATTTCGGACTGGATTAATGGTATGGGAGCGGACGCCCAATTCGTGGCCTTTGCCGAGGTCTACGCGGCTCTGGAGCGCGGCATCCTGGGCGCAGGAGTCACAGGCGGTGACGCAGGGTTCGGCCAGAGGTGGTACGAGGTCGCCGACTACATCACCGGCCCCCTGGTAAGCTGGCCGGCCAACGATATGGTAATGAACAAGGAGATATGGGAGAGCCTGCCTCCCGACCTACGGGCAATCGTAATGGAGGAAGCGGCGAAGGCCGAAATGGAGATGCTGCGGCTCGGGGCCATTCAGAACGAAGTGGGGTTGCTGAAAAACGTCGAGGTTGGCGGCATGGAGTACACCGAGTTCTCAGCGGAGCTGAGAGCCAAGAGCGATCAGGCGGTGGTCGAAGCCGTAATTCCGAACTGGGCAGACCGGGTGGGACTGGATTCACCCTGGATCGGTGTGTTCAACGAGAAGTTCTCGCCCATAGTGGGGTATTACATCCAGGAGGACGGTACTGTAATCCAGGTGCCCAAGGAGCGGTAACCCATAAAAGAAAAATGAGTCAGCATTGGAAAGGAGCGTTGCCATGCGAAAGTTCCTGTTGATGGCTCTGGCGGTATTGTTGCTGGCTTCTGTCGCTACCTGCGGGGGAGCGGCGGAAGATCCCACCCAAGCCCCTGCGCCGACGGCTGCCCCCACCGCCGTGCCACCCACTGAGCCGCCGCCCACGAACACTCCTGCCGCGATGCAGGAAGAGGAATCGCCGTCAATGGCATCCGACAGCGGAGTATCGGCGAAGCTGAAAGCCTATGCCGATGAACACGCCAACGGCCCCGGAGCCATATTCGTGGGCGACTTGGGCCAACTCGACGGCCCGGCCCCGGACGTGGCCTTGGGCGACTTTGACGGCAACGTGACCGCGGAAGCTATCCAGAAGCACGCCTACGTGTTTGAGTCCGCCTATTACCAGGAAGTGCTGGAGCGGGCGAACCTGGAGAATCCGACGCCACTTGAGAGCGAGGGGCTGGAATTTGAAATCCAGTACGCTTGCATCAACCGCGCCCTGCTGTGGTGCACCCTGAAGGAAAAGCATATGTTCCCCCGGGTGCTGGAGCGAACCAACGGGCAGCTCGAACTGATTACCACGTCCTTCCCGGAGCTGGGCATCGCCGGCCCTGACGTCCATACCTTGGTGGCCGAGGGAACGCTGGCCATGGCCGATATAGCGCAGTACATCGCGGGGGCCTTCCCAGCTATCGAAATCGGCAGCCTGTTCGGGATTTACCCGAGCCTGGAGCACAATTACATCGCAATGGCGAACATAACGCCAGAGCTGCGAGACCTGGCGGTGGAGTCTACCGAGGGAGGCCAGTACATCACGCTTAACTGGCACTCCGGCAACAACGTGTTCTTCTTCAGCAAGGACCCGCTGGATACGGTTGATGCCTGGAAGAACAAGAAGATAAGGACGCCCACCGCAGCCATGTCGAGCTGGCTCCGAGGGATGGAGGCCGACGCGCAGTTCATGGCTTTCACCGAGGTGTATACAGCCTTGGAGCGCGGAATTCTGGAAGCCGCGATGACCGGAGGCGACGCAGGCTTCGGGCAGCGATGGTACGAGGTCACGGACTATATCAATGGCCCGGTGATCAGTTGGGACAACTCGGCCGTGGTTATGAACAAGAATGAGTGGGATAAGCTCCCGGAGGACTTCCAGAAAATCCTGCTGGAAGAAGCTGCCATCAATGAGCTGGAAGAACTCCGAACGGCCACCATTCAGCATGAAATGGGGCTGCTGAAAAACACCAACGCTGGTCTGGAGTACCGGCCGTTCTCTCCCGAATTGCAGGCTTACGCCTTCGAAAACGCGGTGCTGGGAGCGCTGATGCCCAGTTGGGTCGAGCGGGTCGGCGGACCGAACGAGCCCATCGTAGACGTATTCAACGAGAAGGTGGGGCCCATCGTGGGCGTGAAAATCAACCCCGACGGCTCGGTGGTCGAAGCGCCGGTGACCATGCCGCTGGACAGTTTCAAGGCTCCGCAGTACGCCAACTGACGGACTTTCCGAACAACCCAGAGGCCGCAGCTTTTTTTGCTGCGGCCTTGTTGCTCTTTGCGATGCGTTGAGGTTAGCTGCCGCCGAACCGGCGGCGATGCTGACGGAGGGTTCAATCGTTCATAATCACCGGGATGCCTGCGGCCTCGGCTTTGGCGGCGGCTTCCTCGTTGATTACGCCGTCCTGCATCCAGATATAGCGGGCGCCCACCTCGATAGCCTCGTCCACCACGGGCGGCACCAACTCGGAGCGGCGGAACACGTCCACCATGTCTATGGGCTCGGGAACCGACTTCAGGTCGGGGTAGCTCTTCTCGCCCAACGCTTCTTCAATCATGGGGTTCACCGGAATGATGCGGTAGCCCTGGCTTTGCATATACCGGGATACCCGGTAGCTGTCGCGCTCCGGGTTGTTGGACAGCCCGACTACCGCGATGGTCTTGCTGTTGCGTAGCTGTTCGTCAACTAAGTCGCTCACTGTTGCACCTCCTGTTGTGATTTGACGCGATGGCGCAAGGACGCAATGGTTACCAGTTCCTGCCGGAGATGTAGCGGTAGGCCGCGATGGCCGCGGTGGCGCCGTCGCCCGCTGCCGACACCAGTTGCGACGATGAGTGCTGGCGAATGTCGCCCACTGCGTATACCCCCGGAACGGCGGTCTCCATCGAAACGTTGACCGGAATGTGGCCGCCGCCGTCGGTTTCCAGCAGGCCCCCTGCGACACTGGCGTTGGGGGTCAACCCCACGTATACGAACAGCCCGGAAAGCTCCCGCGCGCCCTGCTCGCCAGTGTCCAGGTTGGTGGTGCGGACGCCGGAAACGGTGTCCTCGCCCAGCACTTCGTCTATGACGGTGTTCCAGACGACTTCGATTTTAGGGTCTGCCAGCACCCGGTCAACCAGCGCCCGCTGCGCCCGCAGTTCGTCGCGGCGGTGGAACAGCAGCACCCGCTCGGCGTACTGCGACAGCACCAGGGCCTCGTCGGCGGCGGAGTCGCCGCCGCCGGCCACGCCTACCACTTCGCCGCTGTACAGCGGGCCGTCGCAGGTGGCGCACTGGGAGACGCCGCGGCCCGTGAACTCGTCTTCGCCGGGGATACCGAGGAGGCGCAGGGTGGAGCCGGCGGCGATGATGACCGCCTTGCCGCGGTATTCCCCGGCATCGGTTTCCACAACGCGGTAATCGCCCTGCTCAGCGATGCCCGACGCTTCTCCCATAACGAAATCGGCCCCGGCGTTCATCGCCTGTTCCTGGGTCATGGCCGCCAGGTCAGCGCCCATGATTCCTTCGGGAAAACCGGGGTAGTTCTCGACTTTCTCCACGTTGATGATGGACGCGCCGCCCATCATTCGCTCGACGACGCCAACGCTGAGCCCGTGGCGCGCCGCGTACATACCGGCGGTCATTCCCGCCAGCCCTCCCCCGATAACCACAACGTCGTAATCAGTCGCCATATCACCATCCCTGCCGTTGGTTGGCGAAACTATATGGGCGCGGCTTTTGGGGTGTCAACAACTCTCTGCCGCGCCTCTTTCATTTGACACTGTTCAGGGCCAACCATAGACTAAAATTAAAGCACAGCAATCATTCATTTATATGGAGTTGTCCCATGTCTTCGTTATCAGAGTTGGACCCGCAGGTTGCCGCAGCGCTGGAAGGGGAACACCGCAGGCAGCGCGAGTCCATCGTCCTCATCGCCTCGGAGAACTATGCCAGCAAGGCCGTGCTGGCCTCCGGCTCCAGCGTCATCAGCAACAAGTACGCCGAGGGCTACCCCGGACGGCGCTACTACGGCGGCTGCGAGCACGTGGACGTGGTGGAAAGCCTGGCCATCGAGCGGGCCAAGGAGCTGTTCGGGGCGGAACACGCCAACGTACAGCCCCACAGCGGGGCGCAGGCCAACATGGCGGTCTACTTCGCGCTGCTGGAGCCCGGCGACACCGTGATGGGGATGCAATTGGACCACGGCGGCCACCTGACTCACGGGGCCAAGGTGAACTTTTCAGGCAAGCTGTACAACTTCGTGTCCTACGGCGTTGACCGGGAGACGGAAACCATTGATTTCGACGAGGTTGAGCGGCTGGCCGAAGAACACCGGCCCAAGATCATCGTTGCCGGGTACAGCGCCTATCCTCGCGTCATAGACTTCCCCCGCTTCCGGGCCATTGCCGACAGCGTGGGGGCTTACCTGATGGTGGACATGGCCCACATCTCCGGCCTGATTGCCGGCGGGGCGCATCCGTCGCCGCTGCCCCACGCCCAGATAGTCACTTCCACCACGCAGAAGAGCCTGCGCGGGCCGCGCGGCGGGTTCATCATGTGTACCGAGGAACTGGCGAAGGACATTGACTTTGCCGTCTTTCCCGTAATGCAGGGCGGGCCGATGATGCACACCATCGCGGGCAAGGCCGTCTGCTTCGGCCAGGCCCTCCGGCCGGAGTTCTCCCGCTATGCCCACCAGGTAGTGGAGAACTGCCAGGTGTTGGCTGCCGAGCTTTCCGAGGCCGGGATGCGCCTGGTGTCGGGCGGCACCGACAACCACCTGATACTGGTGGACGTGACCCCGCTGGGCATCACCGGCCGCCAGGCCGAGCAGGCGCTGGAGTCCGTGGGCATCATCGCCAACAAGAACGCCATCCCCTTCGACCCGCGCCCGCCCCGCGTCACCAGTGGCCTGCGCCTCGGCACCCCGGCCATCACCAGCCGCGGCATGGGCGCGGAGGAAACGGCGCAGGTGGCGTCAATGGTGGCGCGGGTGCTGACCAACATTGAAGACAAGGCGCTGCACGCACAGGTGGCGGCGGAGGTGCGGGAGTTGACGGCCGGGTTCCCGGTGCCGGGGATTGACGACTGAAATCGCTGCTGAACAGGGAGATAATATGACTGCCAAAGAGGACAAGATAGGCGTCCAGCCGCGGGCCGACATCGCGCAGATAGTCGAGGAATTCGGCGGAGTGGCCGCGCTGGTGGAAAGGATAGACGAACACGAGCGGCTGACCTCGCTAATGCAAAAGGAAATTGAATCTTTGCCGGAAACCGCCGATGACCGATGGGTTGCTATGGGCCGCGACGGAGTGCTGGAAACAGGAAACTCCCTTGAGGAAGCCCTGTCAAAGATTGAAGCGAAGGGGCTGGCAGACGGAACGGTCATCGTCGAGTTCCTGAGCGCAGAACCGGAAGTGCTGATTCTGTGATTGTCGGCAGGTTTGAGCGTGGGCGGCCTTTCCTGCGAGGCGATGTGTTGATACCCCGGTTCGGGGTGCAAACGGGGGTGAATTTTCTGGTGGACACTGGCGCCGACGTGACCTGTCTTCATCCTAAAGACGGCATACCAGCCCGGATTCCCTTTGACCAGTTGCGGAACCTTACCGCCAACCGTGGTATCGGAGGACAGTCTACCTACTTTGTAGAGCAAGCCATCTTGTCGTTCCGGGACGCAAGAGGTGGGTTAATTTACGAATACGAGGTAGAACTTTATATCGGCAAGCCGGAGGACGTCAGTCATCAAATCCCGTCTCTGCTGGGTCAGGATGTGCTCAAAAGATGGCGGACGGTTCACGATCCGGTTGCAGGCACGCTGGAAATTCGGCCCGGAGATGCCGATTACATAATCCAGTGATACATTGCGTCATTGCTTTGGGGCTGTCATCACCTTACCCAGAGGGAGAGAGAACTCTTATGGCTGGTTGAGATAGCGCCGCCCCGGTGCTATAATCCCCGCAGCATTTCGTCAATAAGGGGTACTCTTGCGTCACTACGAACTTGTCGTTGTTCTCAGCCCGATGATCAGCCCCGATGAAGCCGGGCAGGCTTGGGAGCGGATTAAGGGCTTTATCACCAACCGGGAAGCCGAGATTGTCCACGAAGAGCGCTGGGGAACCCGGCGGCTGGCCTATCCGGTGAAGAAGGGCCAGTACCAGTTTCTGGAAGGCAACTACCACCTGACCCGGTTTGCCACCGAGCTGTCCTTCAACCGCGAGCTGGAGAACTACCTGAAGCTGGACGACCAGGTGCTGCGCTCGCTGGTTACGGCCACGCTGACTGAGGAAGAACTGGCGGCCCACGCGGCGCAGACCCGTGCTCCCCGTCCGCCACGTCCGCCGGCCGGCGCGCCTCCCGCTGGCGGCCCGGGACCCGGCGCGGCCCCCGCGGCCGCGGCTGCTACCCCGCCTGCGAGCGGAGATGCTCCTGCGCCTGCTGCTGAGGCCCCGGCTCCGCCTGCTGCCGAAGCGCCGCCGACGGAAGCCCCCGCCGAGTCGTCTGCGCCCGAAGCCGCGCCGACCGAAAGCCCTCAGCCGGAACAGACGTCAGAGTAGCGGGGTTAGCCGTGAACAAGATTATCGTCATCGGCAACTTGGGACGAGACCCAGAAATGCGCTACACTCCTAGCGGACAGGCGGTTACTTCCTTCAGTGTTGCATCTAGCCGCCGCTACCGGACTGCCGACGGTGAACAGCGCGAAGAAACCGAATGGTTCAACGTGAGTGCTTTTGGTCGGCTTTCTGAAATCTGCAATCAGTATTTGACCAGAGGCCAGCAGGTCTATGTTGAGGGCCGTCTGCGAGGGCGCAGCTATACTGACCGGGACGGTCAGCCGCGCTACTCACTGGACATAATGCTAACTGAAATGCAGATGCTAGGCCGCCGAGGCGACAACGAAGGTGGCAGTTATGGCGATCGTGGCGGCTACGGCGGAGGACAGGGCGGATACAATGAGCCGCCGTATGACGAAACCGACGATTTGCCCTTCTAACCTAACCACACAGGCGACTGGAAAGTTCAGAAGGAACGATAAATATGACAACCGAAGCAACTCCCGCCAACAGGCCGCCGGACGGCCCGCAAGGAGGGCGACCACCCGGAGGGCCGGGAGGACGCCCCGGAGGGCCGGGAGGAGGCAGGCCGGGTGGACGTCCCGGCGGGCGCCCTCGCGGGCGGTTTGTGCCGCGACGCCGGGTCTGCACCTTCTGCGTCGAGCATATCAAGCTCATTGATTACAAAGACATCGAGAAAATCCGGCGGTTCGTTTCCGACCGGGCCAAAATCGAGCCGCGCCGCCGCACCGGGGTCTGCGCCAAGCATCAGCGTGCCTTGCGCGTCGCCATCCAGCGCGCCCGCCACATCGCGCTGATTCCCTTCGTCGCCCACCACTCCTTCCCCAGCGCCCGCCGCTGACCTTTTCTCGTGCCGGATGCGGATGCGCTGCGCCCTAAATTGCCTTATGGATTCCCGCGAAAGCGGGAATGACGGATGATGGCCCTCGCCCGACTCAGTGGACGCTTCAGGGACGCGCCGGGCCGGGCCAGCCGTCGCCGGGCGATGCGCTCACGCTCCGGGGATGGGCCGGATGCCGATGCGCCAACCCCGGCGGAGCGACGGGAGCGTCGGCGGCGTTACTGGTCCATCGGAATAGGCGTATTCCTGCTGGCAGTGATATTCGGCGTGGTGATTGTCGGATACTACCGCGAATTCTACCGGCCTCCGCGAGTCTGGGCTGGCAGCGTCAACAATGTCGAATTCACCATGGGCGACCTAGTACAGCGTATCCGTGTGCTTCAGGGCGTCAACCGTTACCAGGGTGGCCGGGTTGACCTGAGCCGGGTTCCCTTCGAGTACCTGCAAAACCTGATAAACGCCGAAATCCTGCGCCAGCAAGCGCCGGAGCTGGGCATCACGCCTACTGATGAGATAATCGAGGCCGCCCTGCGCCGCCAGTTCCAAGCAACTGTGCCGGAGGGTCAGGAGGTGGACCCCGGCCAGTTGGAGCGGGAGTTTCAGAACAGCTATCAGACTTTCCTCACCGCCACTGGCCTTACGAATTCGGAATACCGAGTTATACTTGAAGAAGACTTGACCCGGGCCGGATTGTCCGCAATGCTCTCCCAGGAAATCGAAAGTCCGCAGGAGCAGGTGGAAGTCCGGTGGATTCGGATGCCCATTGACCCCACCGAAGCCGGGACCAGCGAGTTGCAGCCCGACCAGGTTGCGAAGCGGCTGGAGGTGGAGGACTTCGCCACCGTCGCCCGGGAAGTTTCCCGCTCTGTGGGATACGCCGACCCCTCCGGCTACGTGGGATGGGTGCCCCAGGGAGCTTTCCCGGAGCTGGACCCTCTGCTTTATGGAGACGCTGAAATAGGAAGGGTGGCCTTGCCACCTGGGGAAATAAGCGCCCCCGAATACACGCAGGATGGCATCTACATCATCGAAAAGCTGTCCGGGCCGGAAGAGCAGGAACTGAATGACCGGATGGGAATCAAGCTGACTCTGGAATTGACTCAGAAGTGGCAGGACGAGGCGCTACAGGTAGGAACCGCCAACGGAACGGTGAAAATGAACTTCAACAGCAGGCTCTATGAATGGGTGGCCGACCAAGTGGGAGTGACCGCTCCGCGTGTCGGGGCCCCCGGCCAGCCTGGGCGGTAGGCGGCTTGAATATGACCAGTGATTCCGGCATAAACGTGGGCCTAATGGGTTTGGGCGTCGTCGGCGGCGGCGTAGCGTCTGCGCTGCTGCGCGATCCCTCGCCAGTGACCGCCAGCGTTGGATGCCCGGTCAGGCTGCGAAGGGCGCTGGTGCGGGACATCTCCCGCCCCCGCGACGTGGAACTGCCGCCGGGACTGCTGACCACCAACGCTGAGGACATTCTCGACGACCCGGAAATAGACATTCTGGTCGAGGTGATGGGCGGCTCGGACCCGGCGGCGGACTACTTCCGCCGGGCTATATCCGCTGGCAAGCACGTGGTCACTGCCAACAAGGAAGTGATGGCGAAGGAGGGCGCTGACCTGATGGCCATGGCCCGGGCCAACCGGGTCAGCCTGCTGTTCGAGGCCAGCGTTGGCGGCGGGATTCCCATTGTCGGCTGCCTGATGAATGAGCTGGCGGCCAACGACGTTTACTCCATACGCACCATCATCAACGGCACCACCAACTACATACTCACCCGCATGGCCCACCAGCGGACAGCCTTTTCCGAGGCCCTGGCCGAAGCGCAGGGCTTGGGATATGCTGAGGCCGACCCCACCAACGACGTTGAAGGGATAGACGCTGCCTACAAGCTGACTGTGCTGGCCACGCTGGCCTACGGACGCCGTTTCCGTCCCGAGGACGTTTTCCGGCAGGGCATTTCTGCGCTGGAGCCGCAGGACTTCCGCTACGCCCAGGAATTTGGCTACTCCATCAAGTCGCTGGCAATCGCGGACGTGGATGCCGGGGCGGTGCAGTTGCGGGTATATCCTGCCCTGGTGCCGTCGGAAAATATGCTCGCCAACGTCAATGGCGTGTACAATGCGGTGGAGGTGGACGGCGATCTCTGCGGGCGCGTGCTGTTTCACGGTATGGGAGCAGGCCGAGGCCCTACCACCAGCGCAGTTTTGGGCGACCTTGTCGAAACCGCCCGTCTGGTGCGTGACAACGCGGTGCCGGGCGGCCTGCGGGAACTCTCGCAGCAGTTGGCCGTCCGGTCAATTGACGAATTGCAGACCAGGTACTACATCCGCCTGATTGTGGCCGACCGGGCCGGAGTGCTGGCCCAGATTGCCAAGGCCCTGGGCGACTGCGACATCAGCATCGCCTCAGTCCTGCAAAAGGACGCGGATGTAGAGACGCAAAGCGCGGAAATAGTCATAATGACCCATCCGGCCCGGGAGTCGTCGGTGCAACAGGCCCTGCTGGACATTGGCGGACTGCCGCCGGTGCGGCGGGTGGGCAACATGATTAGAATTGAGGAATAAATCATCCTCCCAGCCCCACTTTCGCGGGGCAAACACTAACCCTCTCCCTCGAAAGGGAGGGAAGAGACAGATGATATGGGCGTTGGCGTACTGAAAACATATAGTGACCTGCTGCCGGTCACCGATGCCACGCCCATGATTACTCTGGGCGAGGGCGACACGCCGCTGGTCAAGTCCAACCGCTTGGCGGCGGAGTTGGGTTGCCCGGAGCTTTACTTCAAGCTGGAAGGCTGCAATCCGACTGGCTCGTTCAAGGACCGGGGCATGGTGGTCGCCATCGCCAAGGCCCTGGAGGAAGGCAGCCGGGCCATAATGTGCGCCTCTACCGGCAACACCAGCGCCTCCGCTGCCGCCTTCGGCGCTTACAGCGGGCTGCCCGCCCTGGTGATAATCCCCCGGGGCGAAGTGGCGATGGGCAAGCTGGCCCAGGCCATGGCCTACGGGGCGAAAATCATCATGGTCAACGGCAACTTCGACACCGCCCTCGAACTGGTGCGCTCCTTCACCACCAAGCACGAGGTCACGTTGGTCAATTCAGTCAACCCCTACCGGCTGGAAGGGCAGAAAACCGCGGCCTTCGAGATTGTGGACGCCCTGGGCGACGCGCCCGATTATCTCTTCATCCCGGTGGGCAACGCCGGCAACATCACTGCCTACTGGCGGGGATTCCGGGAATACTATGAGCTGGGGCGCAGCAAGACGCTGCCCAAGATGATGGGCTTCCAGGCCGAGGGGGCCGCTCCCATTGTGCGAGGTGAGCCGGTCGCCAACCCGCAGACCATCGCATCCGCCATCCGCATCGGCAACCCGGCAAGCTGGAAGGGAGCGCTGGAGGCCCGCGATGGCTCAGGCGGCACGATAGACATGGTGTCGGACGACGAGATACTGGAAGGTTACCGGCTACTGGCGTCCCATGAGGGAATCTTCTGCGAGCCGGCATCGGCGGCTTCCTTCGCCGGGCTGGTCAAGCTGCACAAGAAGGGCCTTGACCTGTCTGACCGCCGGGTGGTCTGCGTCTTCACTGGCACTGGACTCAAAGACCCCGACTTGGCGGTGACCAGCGTTGCGCCGCAGACTATCATAGTGGAGCCAACGCTGGAGGCGGTAGAAGCGGTCGCCCTGTCCTAGGGTTATGAGGATACTATTTCCCTCTCCCTCCAGGAGGGGTTGCGGCGAGGAAAGTTACGGTCGAGCAGAGCCGGATACAGCAGGCGGTGGCGGACATTCTGGAAGCCGTGGGCGAAGACCCCGGACGGGAAGGCTTGGAGCATACGCCGACCCGCGTGGCGCGGATGTACCAATCCCTCTTCGCCGGGGTGGGCGCGCGCCCTGAAGACGCCATTGACGCAATTTTCGAGACCATAGCCAACGACCCGGTGGCGGTGAGCCATCTGACCTTTTATTCGATTTGCGAACATCACCTGTTGCCCTTCTTCGGAGAAGCCCGCATCGGCTACGTTCCAAGACACCGGATCGCCGGGATAAGCAAGCTGGGCCGCGCCCTGGAAATCGCCGCGGCCAAGCCGCAGGTGCAGGAGCGGCTGACTGCTGAGGTGGCGGACGCCATATACAATGCCTTACAGCCCGAAATAGTGGTGGTGGAACTGGAAGCCGAGCACCTTTGTATGTCCATGCGCGGCATCCGCAAGCCGGGCGCGCGGATGCTGACCACCGCTGTTCGGGACACGTCATCCGCCAAGGAGACTAGGGAAACATTACTAAGTCTGATGCACAGCAGTTAGCCGTGTCCGTCAATCCCATCACTTCCTTTCAGGACGCGCAGGAAGAATGGGATTCCATATTGCGTGACTCCCCGGTCGCCAGCATTTTCCTGTCCCCCCAGTGGCAGGAAATCTGGTGGGAGAACTTCAGGGGCGGGCGCGATATGACCGGCTTCAGCGTTCCCGCTTCCGGTGGGGGAGTAGACGCTCTGGCGTCTCTGTCCCGTCTGGATAACGCCATAGGTTTCGTGGGCGCTCCCGACACCTTTGACTACAATGACTTCCTGGTGCGCCCCGGGTTTGAAGAAGCCTTTTACCGGACGTTACTGGATGTCCTCGACGGCTGGGAGTGGGACGACCTGCGCCTGGACTCTCTTATCGAAGACTCGCCCACTCTGGTTTACTTGCCGGAAATGGCCCGGGGACGGGGCTACTCGGTGGAAGTGGAATACGAAGATGTTACCTCCGGAGTATGCCTTCCCGAAGATTGGGATCAATTCCTGGGACTGCTGAGCAAGAAAGACCGCCACGAACTGCGCCGAAAGCTGCGCCGCCTGGACTCACAGACCGACTGGCGGTGGTACTGCGTGACCACCCCGGACGAAACAATGGCGAACTTCGATGACTTCCTCTCCCTGATGCGGATGAGCCGTACCGACAAGGAAGAATACATGACGCCGGAACGGGAGAGGTTCTTCCTCGCTCTGGCGCAACGGATGGCCGAACTTGACCGGATGCGGCTGTTCTTTATGGAACTGGACGGGAGCAAGGTGGCGGCCAGCCTGTGTTTCGACTACGGCTCGGCCCGCCTGTTGTACAATAGCGGTTACGACCCCAGCTTTTCCTACTACAGCGTTGGGCTGCTGTTGCACGCAATGTGCGTGAGGGATGCCATTGAGCAGGGTCTTGGTTATTTCGATTTCCTGCGCGGCCCGGAACCGTACAAGGCGCACTTGGGCGGCCGCCAGAAGAGTCTTTACAGAATGGTGGTGAAACGAAGTTGAGCGTAGAGCGAGCCGCGTTCATTGCGTTCCACGCCTGCCCCCTGGCCGCTCCCGGACAAGGGAAGTCAGGGGGTATGAATGTCTACGTCCGGGAGCTGTCCCGGGCGATGGGCGAATCGGGAATCCTGGTGGACATTTTCACCCGCGAACACGAGGGCGGCGCCGGCATCGAGGAGATTATCCCCGGCGTCCGCGTTATTCATCTGCCGGGCGGCCCCCATGACGCCGCCGTCGGCGAACTGTACGCCCGTCTTCCCGGTTTCCTCCAGGAAGTTCACGCTTTTCAGGAACAGGAGGGGAATCCTTACGACGTGGCGCATTCCCACTACTGGCTTTCCGCGTGGATCGGCCAGCGTTTTTCCCGGAGCCTGGGCATCCCCCATGTGGTCACCTTCCATACCCTGGCCCTGATCAAGATGCAGTCGCGGGCGGGAGAAGTGGAGCCGGAGGAGCGGTCGGCGGTGGAGCGGGAAGCGATGCTCACCGCCGACCGCATCATCGCTTTCAGCGGCCATGAGCGCGATGCTATGGCCCGTCTCTATGGGGCCGACCCGGCGCGGGTGATGCTGGCTCCGTGTGGGGTTGACCTGACCAAGTTCCGCCCCCTGGACCAGAAGGAAGTCCGCCAGCGGCTGGGTCTCAACGGCGAGAAGGTGCTGCTCTACGTGGGCCGGGTGGAGCCGCTGAAGGGCCTGGACCTGTTGGTGGAAACCGCCGCGCAGATGGAGGCGGATGAAGAAAACGTCCGCATGATGGTCGTGGGCGGCGGCGGCCCCGGCGAACCGGAGACCGACCGGGTGCGCCGTCTGGCGGAGGAGCGGCAGGTGGACGGGCTGATTGACTTCGTGGGTCGCGTAGCCCACGACGAGTTGCCTCTGTATTACAACGCCGCCGATGTTTGCGTCGTGCCATCTTATTACGAGAGTTTTGGATTGGTGGCCCTGGAGTCCATGGCCTGCGGCACGCCGGTGGTCGCCAGCCGGGTGGGCGGTCTGCCCACCATCGTCCACCACGGGCATACGGGCTACCTCAAGTCCTGGCGCTGCCCGGAGGCGTTTGCCCACTCCGTGGAGATGATAATTTCCAGTTCAAGCCTTCAGGAAAGCATGGGCGCCGCAGCGAGGCAACGCGCCGAACTGATGAGTTGGAGCAACGTCGCTTCCATGATTTCCGGGGAGTACCGCGCTCTGACCTCCGGGGACAGCCCGGCCGGTAGTTAACGCGATGACAACGCCTGCCGAATCCGGCGGCTCATCTGAAACGACCAGACGCCGTCGCCGTTTTTCATTTCTGCGCCGGATAGCCGGACATTTCCAGCGCACTATGGTGGCCGGAATTCTGGTGATGCTGCCCATCGGCATCACTGCTTTGGTGGTGAAGTTCGTCTTCGACCTGCTGAACCCCATCTTTCAGCGGGTCACCGACCTCCTTCCCGGCCCCGACATTCTCGGCACCGGTCTGATTGCGCTGTTGGTGCTGATATACCTTGTGGGCTTGGTTGCGGCCTTCGTGTTAGGGCGCCGCATAATTGGCGTGGCACACCAGGTTATGGAGGTGATTCCCTTTGTCAAGGGGATATACAGCACCACCCGCACCGCGGTGCAATTGCTGGGCGGCAGTCTGGAAGCGGATGCAGGCGACAAGTACACCGGCGTTGTGCTGATCGAATTCCCCCGCCCTGGCATCCATTCCATCGGATTGGTCACTTCCCGGATGGATAATCCCGATGGCGGGGAATTTCTGTCGGTCTACATCCCCACCACGCCTATACCGTCTTCGGGATTTCTGGTAATAGTCCCGGACACTGAGGTAATTACGACAGACATATCGGTGGAGGACGCCATGAGCGTGGTGGTTTCAGGCGGCATACTGACGCGCCGGGTGTTTGAGCGCTCCGCGTTCGAGGAAATGGAAATAGGCATCAATGGAGACTACAGGGGTACAGGCAAGTGAGGTTCCAATCACAGGAGGTTTTCGGGCAATGGTTGATACTCCGCAGCGCGTTCTGGTGGTGATTCCCCATCCTAACGATTCCGAGTTCTGGTGCGCCGGCAGCATCGCCAAGTGGATAAGTGAAGGCGCAACCGTTCGCTACGTGATTTGCACCGACGGAAACAAGGGCACGACCGACCCGGTCATTTCCGCCTCGGAGTTGGCCGCTGCCCGAGAGCGGGAGCAGGCCGACGCAGCCCGAGAACTCGGAGTGCAGGAGCTGGTGACGTTGGGCCGCCCCGACGGCGGCCTGGAAGACACCGACGATTTCCGCCGGGACCTGGTGCGCCAGATTCGCCAGATGCGGCCCGACATCGTCATCTGCCCGGAACCTTACCGTAAGAACCTGGCCTGGCACCGCGACAGCCGCATCGCCGGGCAGGTGACCCTGGATGCCGTGTTTCCCTGCGCCCGCGACCATCTGCACTTTGAAGAGCTGTGGCGGGACGAGGGCCTGGAACCCCACAAGACCGGCACCGTCCTGTTCTGGGGAACGGAGACCCCTGACACCTTCGTAGACATCGGCTCATCCCTGGCTTCCAAGACCCTGGCCGTGAGGGCGAACAAAAGCCGTTTGGCCGGCCGCACCGACGAAGAGATTAACGACTTTATTCGCCAGCAGGCCAAAGAGGGAGTGGGCGACTCAGGAGCCACCTACGGCGAGGCGTTCCGTAGAATAAACTTCCGGGTTTAGAAAATTTCCCTCTCCCTTGAGGGAGAGAGTGAATCAAGTTGAGTTACAGCGGCTCGCCGCCCTCCTTCAGCATCGCGTGGCGCAACAGGGGCAGAGGGGGCGCCCCGTAGGACAGCAGATGATCGTGGAAGGATCGTAGAGAGTAGCCCCCGTTTTGCTCGCGGCGGTAGTCCTCCCGCAGCTTGAGAATCATCAGCTTGCCCAGGGTGTAGTTCAGATAGCCAGGGTCGAAGACGCCGCGCAGGGCTTCCCGCCGCGCCGGATGTTCGCCCATGTAGGCATTTTCCACGAAGAACTGCGTGGCCTGGTCTACTGTCATATCGCCGGTGTGCATGGCGATGGAGCACATATAGCGGCAGTTGCGCACCAGCGCCTCCAGCAGTTGCGTCAGCAGCAATTCCGGCTTGCCCCGTCCGTACTCCGTTTCCAGCATCATCTGCTCGGTGTAGTGG
The DNA here is from genome assembly GCA_965204865.1 of Dehalococcoidia bacterium. GTDB lineage: Bacteria > Chloroflexota > Dehalococcoidia > Lucifugimonadales > UBA3495 > VXOI01. The sequence continues at coordinate 1,233,889 of OZ242027.1, forward strand.
GCCCAGCCCTCGCTGAAGGCGTATGACGTGGCGGCGCGGTTGACCAGCGGCAGCCGTCTGCCGTAACGGTTGTGCAGGTTGTGGACGAAATGACCAGGGTAGACTTCGTGAATCGAGATGATTTTCAGGGTGTTGTAGTCGAACTTGGCCAGCCACTCCTCTGCCTGTTCCGGCGTCCAGTGTTCCTCTACCGGGGTGACGTAGTAAAACGACTCGGTGGATTTTGTTTCCAGCGCGCCTGCGCTGTCCATGGCGGCGAAGGCATAGCGCATATAGGCCGGGGTTTCCACTACTGAGCAGCGGTCTTCCGATGGCAATGAAATGATGTCGTAGTCGGCCAGTGACTGCCGGATGTCCTCCAGCATCTCGCGGGTGTCTGGTATGAGACTTTCAGCGGAAGGATGGTCTCTGCTGTTTTCGTCCACGATTTCCCGGACGGACTTGCCGGGGGCAATGGAAGCGGCCACCTCGCGGATGCGGGCCAGATTGTCGTCCAGGTTGGCCTGTCCGACCGCGGCGATGCGCTCCAGTGGCAAGTCCAGACCCTCGCCGGTGGCCAGCATACGGGAATACAGACGGCTGCCGATGGCGAAGTCGTTGTCGCCGCCCCTTGCGCGCAACCTCAGCTTCTCGACGAATCCGTCCACGGCGGTCGCGGCGGTGTCCAGTGCGTCAGTGAAGGCGGCGGAGATTCCCCGGTCTTCTACGGCGCTGGCGAAGGTCGCCAGGTCGGTCCGGTAGAAGTGAGCCATCCCGCTGTAGCTTTCGACGCTCATATCCACCATGGGGCGGGAAAGGTCTTCACGCAGAACGGCGTCCAGCGTTTGCAGGAAGTCGGGAACTTGGCGCAGTGCGGCGGTGGCGGCCCGCAGACGGTCCTCCAGCGGCGCGTAGTCGCGGCGGACGTAGCCGCCCATGTTCAGGAATCCCGCCTGCCGCATCGGGTTGTTTTCCAGGGGGCGCATCTCCTCGAAGGTGAACAGCTCACGTTCCAGAAACAGCTCCAGCATCCGGCAGGAAAGCTGCTCGTCCAGCCCCAGCAAAGACGTATCCAACGCTTGCAGTTCCGCCATTCCCCGGCGTATCTCCCGCTGGCGGCGGCTGACTTGGGACGGAGACAAATCGGGCAGGCGTCCATCGTACTCATGTCTGCCGATGCGCGACCCAGTTGTAGGGTAGAAGTCCCAGTGTTCAGCGATGAGCCGTTCTGCCACGGCGTTGAATTCTGAGCCATTGTGGTTCTGCGTCATAACTGCTTTCCCAATCGAGTCGAATGAAGACAGGGGCGGGATTCAAGCCGCCCCCGGTGCTGCCATTCTGTACTGGCTGCCGGTTAGAGGACTTCGCTAATCTGGTACTGAGGAGAGATGTCGGTGTAGTTCTTGATGTCGCCCAGGATTTCGCGTCCGTGGGTCTTGAAGCCCTCGTGAACCTCGTCTTCGGTGTTGAAGTACAGGGTGGCCATGGCCCGGAACGGGGCTGGGGCGTTGGGGTCGGCGGCGGACACGCCCCGCTCCAGTTCGCTGCGGTTCAGGCCCATGGGGTCCAGCAGGCGATGCACAATCTCCATGTGAGTGCCTGCCCAGTAGTCGAAATCAAAGCTCTTGCCTTCTTCGTTGGGATACAACACGGTAACTTTAATCATCGGGGTTTCTCCTCGTTCTTGGCCGTTTATCGACTTTCCCTCCGCGAGGGAACGCCGGTTCGAGGCCAGTGTACATTCAGGCCCGTATACTGGCAACGCCCATCCAAAATAATCACAGCAGCGTATTTGCTACAATGACGGGAAGATACCCTAAGGGCGGATTCTCACGGTTTCAGGATTGAGTCTTGCTGTTATCAAAGTTCCCCCGGTTGGCCTTTCGACTTTGCCTCGCTGCGGCTGCCATGCTGGCCCTGCTGCTGGCTGTGGCCTGCTCACCGGACGGCGGTGGCGGTGCTGAATCCACCGGCGGCGGAGAGGGTTTGGTGCTGGTGTGGGAAGCGTGGGACGCGCTTCACGCCAACTATGTCGCTCCGGATGCGCTGGACGACCAAGCGCTGGTTGGCGGCGCCATTGGGCGAATCATGGAGTTGGGAGAAATTGACCCCTATCCCTTTCTGACCGACCTGGGCCGGATGAGGGGACAGATTCCTTCCGGGGTGCCCGAAGGGTTGACCGACCTATGGAGGGCGGCGCAGGTCTACCAGCAGAACACCCCGGAGGCAGAATCCGAGGAAGTGGCCCGCATTCTGGTCCAGGGGATGATGGATGAGCTACCCGGGGCCGCATCTACTTTTCTCACACCCGAACAACTGCCGGAAGCCAGAGAGCAACTGGAGCGGAATCTCGAAGGCTCCTACCTGGGGATAGGCGCCCGCGTGGTAGCCCAGGAAGGCCGCATCCTGCTCTTTCCCTTTTCAGATTCACCGGCGGAGAAAGCCGGAATCCAACAGGGCGACGCCTTGATGGCCGTGAATGGCGTGCCGGTAGGTAACGCCACTCCCATGGAGGTGGGCGAACAGGTCAAGGGGCCGGAAGGCACGAAGGTGCTGCTGCAACTGGAGCGGTTGGGGGAACCTGATCCTCTGGAGTTGGAGGTGTTTCGCGGCAACATCGAGTTGGACACGGTGGCCAGTCAACTGGTTCAGGGCGGCATCGGCTATGTCAGGGTGGTCCAATTCCGCGACAACACCGGCGACCAGGTGTTCGAGGCCCTGGAGCGGCTGAAGCAGTTCGATATGTTGGCCTTGATTCTCGACCTGCGCCGCAACCCCGGCGGCTCAGCGGAGGCCGCAGCGGAAGTGGCGGCCCAACTGCTGCCGCCCGGCGGCCCGTTCCGGTACGTTGAAGGCCGGGAAGGAGGGCGCACCGAATACCTGATCCCGGAATATGACAATCGCTTGGACTTGGACGATTTACCGATGGCTGTCCTGGTTGACGGGCGGACTATCGGGGAGGCGGAAGCCCTGGCGGCTGCCTTGCAGGAAGCGGAGCGAGCCAAGCTGGTGGGCGTCCCAACATACGGCGAAGGCTCGGACTACGACTTCGTGGAACTGGGAGATGGCTCGGCGTTGTATATCCCCATTTCCCGCTGGTACACTCCCAGCGGCGTTTGGGTGGGCGACGCGCCCATACAGCCTGACCTTTTCGTGGAATACGAGGAAACGCCAGCCGGGGTGGGCGGCGAAATGCAGTTCAATACCGCCTATGAGTTGCTGGACGAGCAACTGCCCCTTTTCCGCTGACCAAGGTTGCTGATATTTACGATTTCACCCTCACCGCAACCCTCTCCCTCCCTTCGGCAAAGCTCAGGGCGAGAGGGAGAATTGAAGCACCCTGATGTAAAGAGGGGCGCACAAGATGCGCCCCTGTCTGTATCCTTGACGACTGCCCGTGAAAGGCTGGTGGTGGCTAAGATTTCACCCTCACCCCAACCCTCTCCCTCGAGGGAGAGGGAGGACCAGAAGACCCTGTTCAGACCGCTTGCTGCTCCTCTTGGCACCGCAGGCAAACATAGGCGCTGCGATCCTCGGGCAGGCTGTCCACGTTTACGTTGCGCCGCCGGTTGCATACCGAGCAGGTGACTGACTCGGTGGTGGGTTGGGGCGGTCGCGGGGGAACCGTGACGGTGGCGGTGCCTCGAAAGCCCTGATAGTCCGGGTTGCTCTCCTTCAGGCGCAGGAATCGTTCCCGGTCTTTCCGGCCCATAACGAGCCTCCCTTAGGGATGGGTGGGGCTATTTCACCTCTACGACGGCGCCGGCCTCTTCCAGCTTGGCCTTGACCGAATCCGCCTCATCGCGCGGCACGGATTCCTTGACGGCGGCGGGAGCGGACTCCACCAGTTCCTTGGCTTCCCGCAGGCCCAGAGAAGTGACTTCGCGCACGGCCTTGATGACGTTAATCTTGTTGGGGCCAATCTCGCGGATGTGGACCTCGAACTCGGTCTTTTCCTCCTCTTCAACCACCGCTTCGGCGCCACCGGAGGGAGCGGCGGCCACGGCCACCGGGGCGGCGGCGGTTACGCCGAATTCGTCTTCGAGCGACTTGACCAGGTCGGCCAGGTCAACTACGTTCATTTCCTTGATTGCGCTGATGATTTCCTCTTTCGTGAGCGCCATTTTCTCTTTCCCTCTGTTAGATTTGGATGTAAGCGTTGGGCTATGCGCCTTCCAGTTGGCGTATACGGGCGCGTAGCACATTGTCGAAGTTTTGCAGCGGGCCGTTCAAGGCTCCTACCAGACGCGCCATGGGCGCCTGCATCTGCGCCAGCAGCATCGAAACCATTTGCGGCCTGGGCGGAAGAGTTGCCAGACGGTTGACCCCCTCGGGCCCCATGGGTGCCCCGTCGCCCAGCACCGCGCCCCGGATGGAAAAGGTGTTGGCGTTGGCGCGGGCATAATCGGCCAGGGCCTTGGCGGCGGCGGCCGGGTCGTCGTAGCCGAAGGCCACTGCCGTGGGGCCTTGCACGATTTCCCTGACTTGGGGGCGGCCCGCCTGCTCGGCAGCCAGGTACATCAGAGTGTTCTTGACCACAGTGAAATCCAGGCCGTTGGCGCGCATGGCGCGGCGCAATTCGACCATCTGGTTCACCGATGTCCGGGTGTAGTCAGCCCCGAAGGTGATGGTGCTGCGCTCCAGCTGCTCCTTCAGTTCCTCAACCCGGTTGATTTTCTCCTGTGTTGGCAAATCATACCTCCCGATACAAACTGCACAAAGAAAAGCCCTGCGCCGACAATAAGACGCGGCGCAGGGCAGTATGACCCTGATTAATTATCGTCGCGCCTCGGCGGGCGGCTGAACCATTATCCCAGAGGGGCCCGCTGTCTTTGGCGTTGGCTGGGTTTTTTCGTTTGTCCGTTTAAGTTAACAGCTTAGTCCTCCGGGCGCAAGGCCTGAAGCGCGGCCAGGTCCATGGGGACGCTGGGGCCCATGCTGGAGGACAGGTACGCCGAGCGGAAATACTGGCCCTTCAGCGCCGCTGGGCGGTCACGGGTGATAGCGTCGGTCAGCGCGGCCATATTGCCGAGCAGCATATTGGTCTCGAAGCTGATTTTGCCGATGGCGCAATGGATGATGGCCGTGCGGTCGGTGCGGTATTCGGTGCGCCCGCCCTTGGCCTCTTGGATGGCGCGGGGCAAGTCCTGGGGCTGCACCATGGTTCCGGAGCGCGGATTGGGCATCAGGCCGCGGCGTCCTAGGATGCGGCCCAGCTTGCCTATCTTGGGCATCACCTGGGGAGTGGCCAGTCCGACGTCGAAGTCCACCCAACCGCCCTCGATGCGCTCTATGAGGTCGTCTTCACCCACGTAGTCGGCCCCGGCCTGCCGGGCGATTTCACCGCCCTCGGCTCCGGCGAAGACCAGCACCCGGACGGTCTTGCCGATGCCGTGGGGCAGGCCGACGACGCCGCGAACCATCTGGTCGGCGTGGCGCGGGTCCACGTTGGTGCGGAGATGGTACTCCACCGTTTCGTCGAACTTGGCCGTGGAAATGTCCTTCAGCAGGTCTACGGCCTCTTCGGGACTGTAGAGCCGGTCAGGGTCCACCCGCTCGGCTACGTTGCTGTATCGTCGGCTGCGGCTGGGCATTGCTTACTCTCCCGACACCTGTATGCCCATGCTTCGGGCGGTGCCTTCGATGATTGCCATGGCTTCTTCCACGCTGCCGGCGTTCAGGTCCGGCAGTTTGCTCTGAGCGATTTCCCGCAGGGCGTCGCGGCTGATGGTTCCCACCCGGCCCTGCCGTATATCCGCTGCGCCCTTCTCGACACCGGCGGCTTTCCGCAGCATATCCGATGCGGGAGGCGTGCGGGTGACGAAGGTAAAGGAGCGGTCTTCGTAGACCGTCAGGTGTACCGGCACGATGGTTCCGGCATCGTTGGCGGTGCGGGCGTTGTATTCCTTGACGAAGCCCATGATATTGACGCCGTGCTGGCCCAGGGCCGGGCCAACCGGCGGGGCCGGGGTTGCCTTTCCAGCTTCCAGTTGCAGCTTGATGATTGCGCGAACCTTTTTCGCCACCTTGGGACTCCTGAAATGAGCTAGTTCCCTCTCCCTACGGGGGGTAGGGTGAGGGCTTTCCCTTGACTAGATTCTTTCCACTTGGAGGAAGTCCAGTTCCACCGGCGTTTCCCGTCCGAAGAAGGACACGAGGACGCGCACCTTGCCTTTGCTTTCGTCAACGTCGTTGATGGCGCCGATGAAGTCTACGAAGGGACCTTCGGTGATGCGGACGGTCTCGCCGCGCTCCAGGGCGATCTTGACCCGGCTGGAGTCGTTCTCCACCTGGCGGAGAATGTCCTCGATCTGCTTGTCTTCCAGCGGCACCGGCTTGGGCCGGCTGTCGCGTTCATCTTCGGTGGAAACGAAGCCAGTCACGCCCGGCGTGTTGCGGACGGCGTACCAGCTTTCGTCGTCCATGCTCATGTGGACCAGGATATATCCGGGAAACAGCTTCCTGCGCTCGGAGCGGCGCTTGCCGTCCTTGAATATAACTTCTTCCTCGGTGGGGACCAGCACCTGCTTGATGCGGTCTTCCATATCGAGGCTGTTGATGCGCAGGTTAAGGTTCTTCTCCACCAGGTCTTCCTGGCCGGAGTAGGTATGGACGATATACCAGCGCATTTCTTCGGGTTGGGTTCCGGTCTCCGATATGTCGTTCCTGTTCGTCATTCGGGCCACCCGGTACTAATTGACCACGCCCCCAGACCGCTTGAGGCCGGGGGCGGGGCTCAGAAATCTGCGTGGGTCGGCCCACGCTGGGGCCGGAGGTTAGAGGCCGAAAATCACGCGATTGAACAGCTCGGCAAACACCCGGTCGAGGCCGCCCAGGAAGAAGCCGGCCGCGATGGCCAACACAATGACCACCATGGTCAGGCGGGCGGTTTCCTCACGGCTGGGCCAGACGCACTTTCTCAGTTCCTCATACGTCTCGCGTATGAACTGCGTGGGGCTGGTGCGTCCGCCCCCGCTCGGCGCGAGTATTCGCTGGGCGCGTGAGCCAGCCCTGGCCATTGGCTACCTCACTTCCCGGTGGGTGCGGTGGCTGCGGCAGCGGGAGCAGTACTTGCGCAACTCCAGTCGCTGCGGGTCGTTGCGGCGGTTCTTCATCGAAGTGTAGTTCCGCTCGCGGCAGTCCCCGCACTGGAGGGTGATAATCTGGCGGATGTCCGCCGTCTTTCTAGCCATTGCTTTTGCCCTCACCCTAACCCTCTCCCTGGGGGAGAGGGGAATTGTGGCAACCCTCTCCCGCGAGGGGAGAGGGGAATTTTGTCGCCTTGGGTTAGTCCATCACCTCGGTGATTACGCCGGAGCCCACGGTGCGGCCGCCCTCGCGGATGGCGAAGCGCATCCCGCTTTCCAGGGGCACCGGGGAAATCAGTTCAATGTCCATCTGGACGTTGTCGCCGGGCATCACCATCTCCACGCCCTCGGGCAGGCCGATGGAGCCGGTAATATCGCTGGTGCGGATGTAGAACTGGGGCTTGTAGCCGCTGAAGAACGGGGTATGCCGCCCGCCTTCCTCTCGGCTCAGGACGTATACCTCGGCCTTGGCCTTGGTGTAGGGCCTCATGGAGCCGGGCTTGACCAGCACCTGGCCGCGCTCCACCTCGTCGCGGTCAACGCCGCGCAGCAGCACGCCCACGGCGTCGCCGGCCTGCGAGACGTCCAGCGACTTGTGGAACATCTCCAGTCCCGTAGCCACTGTGGCGCGGGTGTCGCCGAAGCGGATGATTTCGACGGGCTCGCCAACCTTGATGGTGCCCCGCTCGACCCGGCCGGTCACCACGGTGCCGCGCCCCTTGATGCCGAACACGTCCTCGATGGGCATGAGGAAGGGCAGGTCGGTGGCGCGCGGCGGGACCGGGATCCAGTCGTCCATCGCGTCTACCAGTTCAACAATGCCCTGCTCATATTCGGCTTCGCCCTCGAGAGCCTTCAGTCCGCTGACGCGGACGATGGGCGTGTCGTCGCCGGGGAAATCGTAGCGGTTCAGGAGGTCCCGGATTTCGAGTTCCACCAACTCCAGCAATTCCTCGTCATCCATCATGTCCACCTTGTTCAAGGCGACGAGGATTCGGGGAACTTCCACCTGGCGGGCCAGGAGGATGTGCTCGCGGGTCTGGGGCATGGGGCCGTCGGGAGCGCTCACCACCAGCACCGCGCCGTCCATCTGGGCCGCGCCGGTAATCATGTTCTTGATGTAGTCGGCGTGGCCTGGGCAGTCCACGTGAGCATAGTGCCGGTTTTCGGTCTCGTATTCCACGTGGGCGATGGCGATGGTTACGCCGCGGGCCTTTTCCTCCGGGGCGTTGTCAATGGAGTCCATGTCCAGGTACCTGGCCTGGCCCCGGTCTGCTAACACCTTGGTAATAGCGGAGGTCAAAGTGGTCTTGCCGTGGTCCACGTGTCCGATGGTTCCCACGTTGACATGATCCTTCGACCGATCGAACTGCTGTCTGGCCATCTTGTGCCGTGTCCTCCTTAATCCCCTGCGACTATTGTGTTCATTTTTCTGGAGCCCAGAGGCGGGATTGAACCGCCGACCCCGTTCTTACCAAGAACGTGCTCTACCGCTGAGCTATCTGGGCTTGGTATAGGGATGTTAACGCTGAGCCGTGGGCAGTAAACCGATCAGAAATTCCGTTGTCCGTTCTCTGCCCACAATTCCGTATTTTATGGTGGAGGGGGAGGGATTCGAACCCCCGAAGCCCTTCCGGACGCCAGATTTACAGTCTGGTGGCTTTAACCACTCACCCACCCCTCCTGGATATGGGCCTTCACCAATGTTCGCGCTTCCATCCCGGCGCAATCAAGAGCTGTTGGAGCCCCAGAGGGGATTCGAACCCCTAACCTGTCGATTACAAATCGACTGCGCTTCCATTGCGCCACAGGGGCATCAAAGAAGCCCGAACAAGACGGCCCGGATACTACACTAGAAAATAGCCCCACGTCCGCGGGGCTATCTAATGGTGCGGCATTCGTAACCATTATATTGACCAACTGGGGGCAAGTCAAACCTGTTTTACCCCAATTTCCCCGGAGTCCCGGCGACTCTACGATTCAGAAGTTGCGCGGGATTCGGGTTGACTGGATTTCAGGCGTATCTTAAACTGCCCGCGCCGCTAAATACGTATTTGACATTGTGTCTCTACCCATCCGAGCAGCGTCCGCAAGGAATCAATGAACCTCAAAGACTACATCCGCGACATTCCAGACTTCCCCGAGCCGGGGATTCTGTTTCGAGACATTACCCCGTTGCTGTCCGACCCGGCGGCCTTCGACTTCACCGTCGCTAGGTTGGTCGAAAAGTGCCGCCAGCCGGACTTCGACATAGTGGTGGCTATCGAATCCCGGGGCTTCATTTTCGGCGCGCCGCTCGCCCGCGAACTGGGCAAACCTCTGGTTCCTGTCCGCAAGGCCGGCAAGTTACCGGCAGACACCCATTCCGTAGAATACTCGCTGGAATACGGCTCCAACGTGCTGGAAATCCACGCCGACGCTATCATCTCCGGCCAGCGCGCGCTGATTGTAGACGACCTGCTGGCCATCGGCGGGACGCTCTCTGCCGCCAGCCACTTGGTCGAATCATGCGGCGGCGAGGTGGCCCGGCTTGCCGTGGTCATCGAACTGGCCTTTCTGGACGGGCGCAGCCGCTTGGCAGGGCGCGACGTGATTTCCCTTATTCAGTATTAGGGGGTTTGACATGGCAGGCCAGATTAGAATCGGCAATGTTGACATTGTAGCGGTGCTGGACATGGTGCCGCCGCCCCGCGACCCGTGGATGATGTTCCCGACCACTTCCGAGCCGGACTGGCATGACCATCAGAACGCGCTGGAATGCGGCCAGTTGCAGTTGTATTACCTCCACTTTTTCCTGCGTTCCGAAGGCAAGACCATCATGGTGGACACCGGCATGGGGCCGGGGCCGCACCCGGAGCGCGGCAACCGCACCGGCGATCTGATGAACCAGCTTAAACTCAAGGGCGTCAACGCTGAGGACATCGACGTGGTGGCCCACACTCACCTCCACGCCGACCACGTGGGCTGGAACGTGGACTACACCGGCGAAAGTCCGGCTCCAACTTTCCCGAAAGCTCGCTACCTGGTGCCTCGGCTGGACTGGGACCACTTCACCAAACCCGACGTCATCGGCAGCGCCCCGCAGGTGACCAACAGCGTCGTGCCCCTGGAAGGCATGGGCGCGATGGACCTGGTGGACGACGAACACACCATCACCGGCGAGGTCAAGATGCTCACCGCGTCGGGCCACACGCCGGGCCACATGGTCATTGACATCACATCCCAGGGCGAGCGGGCGATGGTAGTGGGCGACCTACTGCACAGCAAGGTGCAGGTGGAGCGCCCCGACTGGACGGCCGGCGTTGACACCGATAAGGAAGACAGCCGCCGCAACCGCGAGCGCGTCCTGGACCGGGCCGAGGCCGAGAACGTCGTCATCGCCGCCGGCCACTTCCACCCCGACGACCACATCGGAAAGATAATAAGGAAGGAAGGCCGCCGCTACTGGCAGATTCTGTAAGACTCCCAAAATCCCCTCTCCCAGATGGAGAGGGTTAGGGTGAGGGCGTTCCAGTGACCACTGACTTCGACAACGACGACCCATACCTGCGTCCCTACCAGCCCGACTTGGAAGACGGGCTGGACCATGAGGATGACGAAGATGATGAGATAGAGGCCGTTGACCTGGAAGAGGCCGCCGCAGACTTCCGAATGCGCTACTACGGGCCGGAGAACAACCCTCAGCCCCCAGCGGCGATGGTTGAGCTGGCGCCGGAGGTGATGCGGCTGGTGGACGCGGTGGTCTACGGCGAGATATACAACCGCCCCGCCGTTGACCTGAAAACCCGCAGCCTCTGCACCATCGCCGCTTTAGTCGTCTTGGGACATAGCCCGCAGATGATCAAGCGGCACATTACCGGCGCGCTGCATATCGGTGTCACCGAGGAAGAAATCTCGGAAATCATCGCGCAAATGGTGTTCTATGGCGGGATGCCCGCGGCGGTGAACGCCTTCCGCATAGCCAAGGAGACTTTCGACGAGCGGGAGGCCCGCGATTCGACCAGTTCGCCGCCAGCCGAAAGGCCCGGCACCCCCGCCCCTAGCGGTTACGCTCCGCCATACCGCCGCGAGAACGTGCGAGACAGCGGGCCGGAAAATATACCGGGCAACCGCCCCCGCATCGGCCCCGGCGCCGAGACGCAAGACCGTCCATCCCCCGGCCGGGTAGACTACCGCGACCGCAATACCGGACAGCGCGATAGGAGAGAAAGGGATGAAGATAGGGTTCATCGGAACCGGCAACATGGGCAATCCGATGGCCGCCAATCTAATCAAGGCCGGCCACCAGCTAACCGTCCACGACCTGCGACGCGAGGCCGCAACCAACCTGCTGGAGATGGGCGCCGAGTGGGCGGACAGCCCCAAAGAGGCCGTCCCGGGCAACGACGCGGTGCTAACCAGCCTTCCCGTCCCCAGGGACGTCGAGGCGGTGGTCCTGGGCGAGGACGGAATACTGGAGGGCGCAGGTAGCGGCTCGGTCATCTTCGACCTTTCCACCAATTCCCCCACGGTAGTCCGGCGTTTGCACGAAACCTGCGCCGAGCGTGGCGTCACGCTGCTGGACTCGCCGGTCAGCGGCGGCACCTACGGCGCGGCGGCGGGTACGCTGGCCGTGATGGTGGGCGGCGACCGAGCCACCTTCGACCGCTTCGAGCCGACGCTGGGAGCCATCGGCAGTCATGTGGTCTACTGCGGCGACATCGGGGCCGGCTCGGTCTGCAAGATATGCAACAACCTGATGAGCATGGGCATCGGCGTGTTGCTCTCCGAGGCCCTGACGCTGGGCGTAAAGGCCGGGGTTGACCTGGCCACTCTGGCCGACGTAATCGCCCATAGCTCCGGCAGTTCCCGGCGGCTGACCGAGAAATTCGCACGGTTCCTGTTCCAAGGCAACTTCGAGCCGGGTTTCGCCACCGCCCTGGCCGCCAAGGACGTGCGCCTCGCCACCGACTTGGGCCGGGAGTACGGCGTGCCAATGGACTTGTCCAACCTAGTGGACCAGCGCCACGTGGAGGCGATGTTCCGAGGCTTCGGCCCGGAGGACTCCGACGCCGTGGCCCGTATACAGGAGGAAAAGGCGGGCGTACAACTCCGGCTGAACGTATAGTAAGGATAAAATCTTTGCGTCTTTGCGCCTTTGCGTCAAAAACGGAAGGCTTGGATGGCTGCTGATATGAATCGTTCCAACATCATTGAGACCAGCGATACCGTAGAAATCATCGAGGAATGCTACCGGATGGGCTGGAGCGACGGCCTTCCGGTGGTGCCGCCAGTGGAATACAAGGTGCGGGAGATGCTGGAACTCTCCGGCATGACCGGCGAGGAGGAGATAGTCACCTTCGATATGCGCCGCCGGGTGCTGACGTCGGAGAACGCTGCCGCCAACGCCGTGATGGCGGGCTGCCTGCCGGAGTATTTCCCTGTCCTGGCCACCGCCCTGCGGACACTGGACGAGGAAAAGAACTACGTCAACATGGCCGCGTCATCCACCAGTTCCCCGGCTATCCTGATGATTGTCAACGGCCCCATCCGGCATACGCTGGAGATGAACTCGCGGGACGGCATATTCGGCCCCGGAAACCGGGCCAACGCCTGCTTGGGCCGTGCCGTGCGGCTCTGCTTTATGAACGGCTTTGAGGCTCGCCCCGGCATCCTCGACCGGGGAACGCTGGGCAATCCCAGCAAATACACGCTCACCTTCGCCGAGAACGAGGAGGACTCCCCGTGGGAGCCGCTGCACGTCAGCCGCGGCTTCCGGCCCGAGGACAGTTGCGTCACCATCGCCGTGGCCTACAACCCCATCACGGTCAACAACGCCTATGGGCAGACCGGCGAGATGATACTGGCCTCCGTCGCGGACACGCTCAAAAGCGCCTGTCTAGCCTGGCGCTTCCCGGCCCAGTGGGCGCTGGTATTCGGGCCGGAGCACGCCATCACGCTGAAGGAAGGCGGCTGGACGCGACGGATGATTCAGGAATACCTCATTGAACACGCCGCCCGCCCGCAGGCAGAGCTTATCCGCTTGGGCATCGCCCAAGGCCCGGAACGGGAGGGCGACGACCAACTGCTGCGCCGCTGCTCCCGCGAGCCGGACGACATCATCATCGTCATGGGCGGAGGCACCGGCGGGCGCAACAGCGCCATTATAGATACCACCAATTACCAGATACGGACGCGCAAAATAGAGGTGGCGGGTCAGTAGCGGCGGTGGTTGAAATCTTGTTCCAAATGTTGTTCACTGGCAGGTAACGAGGACGCCCTCACCCTAACCCTCTCCCAGAGGGAGAGGGAACTTTGGAGGAGAGAATTATGGCGGACACAGTCATGGTCAGAAACGTCAGACTGGTGGATCCCTCGGGCGTTGAGCTGCCCGCCGGCGACTTCCGGCTGAACGACAGGCCGGCTTCGCTGGAAGGGAAGACGCTAGGGCTGCTGGAAAACTCCAAGGCCAATTCCGACAAGGTGCTGAACGAGCTGGGGCGCATCCTCCAGGAAAAGTACGGGTTCAAGGAAGTCCGAATGTTCAGCAAGCATTCGGCGTCGCTGCCCACCAAGTCGGAGACCATTGAGGATATGCTGAATGGGGTGGATGTCCTCATCACCGGGGTTGGGGATTGAGGGTCTTGCAGTTCGTGCAGTGTGCACGACGGCATTGAGATGGAGCGCTTGGGCATTCCCACCGCCTCCATCATCACCCACGTTTTCAACAACACCGCCAAGGCCATGACCCGGATGATGGGCGTGCCGGACTACGAGTACGCCGTCGCCCCGCATCCCCTGTCCAGCTTGAGTGACGAGGAATGCCGCCAGCGGGCCGAGGCCCTGCTCCCCGACGTGGAGCGGATTCTGCTGGGAAGTGTAGCCCGCGTCGAGTAAAACGGCTCAATATAGATACAAATAATACGTCGTTGACGGGGCGGGTTCACCTGCCCCGTTCCTCGTTTACCTCTCATGCCGGTGTGAAGTGCGCTTGTCATATTGTTGAATCATTATTGGCCTGTGTGTTAGTATCGCCTTGATTGTTAATTCTTTCACGAATGAGCCGATGGCGGTAATTCTCCGGCCTCACCTGAGTCTGGATTGGGCCGTCGATTCCCGTCTTAGGAGTCCGGCCACATGGATGGTCTGGAGCAGCGCATAGAGCGGGCTGTCCGCGGTCAGACTCAACCCACTGTTACGATATTGTCCTCCCTGCTGGCCGTTGAGGACGAGTTGCACTACATCCCCCGCGAAGCCGTTGAGCTGGTAGCCCAGTATATGGGCGCTACGGTCAACGACGTGTGGGCGGTGGCGTCTTTTTACCCCAACTTTCGATTCCAGCCCCCGGCGGTTCGGCAGGTCGAGGTGTGTTGGGGCGCATCCTGCCACTTGATGGGCGCAATGGGCGTGGTGGCTGCCGTGTTGGACGCTGCCGGGCTGGAGAGCGAGGGCGAGCGGCCCGACCACCGGCTTTCAGTGCGGCTCAACACTTGCCTGGGGGCTTGCGCCCAGGCTCCGGTCATGTCATTTGACCATCATTTGGTGGGGCGTGTCAGTGCTGAGGTGGCGGCGCGGCGTGTGTCCGACATATTGTCTGAACTGTGATTTTTGTGATTAGGGGATGGGCAGGATTAAGGGAATCAGGGTAATCAGATGAATCAGTGGTCGCAATTGGAAGTGGAATCACTCCGTCGCCGCGACGCTGACGCCGGTCGCCCTTGGCTGCGCGTCGGGACTGCCCTTTGCGGCCTGGCCGCCGGGGCCGACGCGGTGGTTGCCGCCCTGCGCAGCGCGCTGGACAGCCGGGGCGTGGACGCCCGCATCAGCGAAGTTGGTTGCATTGGCCTGTGCTACGCGGAGCCATTGCTGGACGTGCAACTTCCCGGCGGCCCGCGAGTGTTCTATGGCAACTTCGACCCGGAGCGAGCAAGCGACGTTGTTGCCGCTCATGTTGCTGGCGGTCAACCGATAGAAGAATTGGCTTTGGGCTACTTGGCCCCGGAGGGCGCCGGAGACGATTTCGTTGCGCCGCCCGGCCTGCGTGACTTGGCCCTGCACCCCATGCGCGCTTGGGAAAATCGTATTGCTCTTCGCAACGCGGGCAATATCGACCCGTTGGACATTTACCAGTACATCGCCACCGGCGGTTATCGCGCCCTGAATCGTGCGTTGCTGGAAATGACGCCCCAAGACGCTTTGCAGCAGGTCAACGAGTCCGGCCTGCGCGGACGGGGCGGCGCGGCCTTCCCTACGGCCACCAAGTGGCGGTTCCTTGCCGGAAATCCGTCACGCGACAAATACGTGCTTTGCAACTGCGAGGAAGGGGACCCTGGCGCGTTCAACGACAAGGCGATCCTGGAGAGCGACCCTCATACACTGGTTGAAGGCGTTATCCTGTGCGGATACGCCACCGGCGCCAGCAAAGGATACATCTTCATCCGCCACGGCCACGACGGGCCTATCGAGCGTTGCCGGGCCGCAGTAGAGCAGGCACAGGAGCTGGGGCTGTTGGGTGAGAACATCCTGGGTTCGGAGTTCAGCTTCGACATAGAAGTCGCCCTCACGGGGGATTCCTACGTGGCTGGCGAAGAAAGCGCGCTGATGGAGGCCATCGAGGGCAAGCGGGCCATGCCCAGGTTCCGTCCGCCCTTCCCGGCGCAGTATGGGCTGTTCGGCAAGCCCACCAACATCAACAACGTCAAGACGCTGGCCTACGTGCCGGAAATTATGTCCAGGGGCGGCGAGTGGTTTGCCGGCATCGGCCACGAGCGGAGCACCGGCACCGCCATCCTCTGCCTGTCGGGGGCCCTGAATTACACTGGCATGATGGAAGTCCCGCTGGGAATCAACCTGAAGGACGTGCTGTATGACGCCGCCGGAGGCATAAGGGGCGGAAAGAAGCTCAAGTTCCTGCAAACCGGCGGGCCGCTGGGCGGAGTGCTGGGCGCCGACAACATTGACATCCTGCTGGACTTCGAGGTGCTGCGCAATGCCGGGGCCATTCTCGGCTCCGGTGGCATCATCGCCGCCGACGAGGACACCTGCGTGGTTGACCTTACCCGTGCGCTGGTGGCTTTCTGTCAGTACGAGTCCTGCGGCAAGTGCTTCCCCTGCCGCATGGGGATGAGCCACCTGCTGGAAGTGCTGGAGCGCATCTGCGACCTCAAGGGCGAGCCGGAAGACCTGGGCCTGATGCGCAGCACCGGGGAGAATATGCAGGCCGGTTCGCTGTGCGGACATGGGCAGTTGGGCTTCAACCCGGTGTCATCCGCCCTTCGCTACTTCCCGGATGAATTCGAGGCCCATATTCTGGAGCACAGGTGTCCCACGGGGATATGCCACAATCCCCGGTTCTCGCCCGCCCGGTCTCGGCGGTAATTCCCTCTCCCTCGAGAGAGAGGGTTAGGGTTAGGGTGAAAATTTCCAAGCAAGGAGCCAGCGAAGATGCCCGACGACATCACCATCACAATTGACGGGATAGAGGTTGCCACCCAGCCCGGCAAGATGGTGCTGGAAGCGGCTATTGACGCCGGAATCTACCTCCCCTACCTGTGCTACCACCCCGGAATGAAGCCTTACGCTGCTTGTCGTATGTGCGTGGTGGAAGTCGAAGGACAGCGCGGCTACCCGGCGGCCTGTACCCTTCCCGTGGCCGACGGCATGGTGGTGCGCAACCAGGCGGACGAAGTTGACCAGCTCCGCCGCTCCGTTATGGAAATGCTCATCGCCGAGCATCCCAACGGCTGCCTCACTTGCCACCGCATAGACATCTGCGGCCCCAACGACGTTTGCCTGCGCCACGTCTCGGTCAACGACCGCTGCGTGACCTGCCCCAAGAACGAGCGCTGCGAGCTGAAAGACACGGTTCGCTACCTGGGCATGAACCTGGAATCGCCCTTGGGATACAAGTACCGCAACATTCCGCTGGAAGTGTCCGACCCCTTCTATGACCGCGATTATAACCTGTGCATCGTCTGCGGGCGGTGCGTCCGGGCCTGCGAAGAGTTGCGCGGCGACGACGCCATTGGCTTCACCGAGCGCAGTGGTCAAGCGCTGGTGGGAACTTCCTTTGGGACGTCCCTGCTGGAGTCCGGCTGCGAGTTCTGCGGCGCGTGCATTGACGTCTGCCCGGTGGGCGCCCTCGTTGAACGCGATCACAAGTGGGAGAAAGCCCGGCGAGTGGAGCGGTCAATCTGCCCTCACTGTCCCGTTGGGTGCCAGTTGAATCTGGAATTCAGCGGAAAGGACGATCTGATTCGCTCCGTCCCCGAAATCAATTCGCCCGCCAACAGGGGGCAAGCCTGTTTCAAGGGCAAGTTCGGCTTGGAGTTCGTCAACGACGGAGACCGTTTAACTATGCCGCTTATCCGGCGCGACGGCACGTTGCAGGCAGCTAGTTGGGATGAGGCGCTGGACTACGTGTCTGAACGCCTGTCGCAGGTGAATGGGCCGGAGTTCGCGTTGCTCGCCTCGCCCACTGGCACCAACGAAGAGCTTTATCTGGCCCAGAAGTTCGCCCGGGTGGTGATGCAGTCCAACAATATAGACTTGACATCCAACACTAATCCCGAGTTGGTCTGGGGGCTGGAATCCACCTTGGGAATCCCCGCGGCCACCAACTCCATCTGGGATTTGGAGCGGGCCGGTTGCATACTGTCCTTCAACAACAACTGCACTGAAGAGCAGAACGTGCTTGCCGTTCCCATCAAGCGGGCCGCCCGCAAGGACGCCAAGCTGGTGGTCATAGACTCCAGAGAGGTTGAGCTTACCCGCTACGCTCACATCTGGCTCCGCCCGGCGCCCGGCACTGAACTCCTTCTCCTCGGCGGCATCCTGCGCAGCATCCTTGACCAGGGCCTCGAGCGGGAGGAATGGCTGTCCGAAAACTGCGAGAGTCCGGCGACTCTTCATTACGCCCTAGGTTCGCTGGATATGGACGAAGTGGCGGCCGCTACCGGCGTTGCCGCCAGTGATATTGCCGAAGCGGCGTGTTTGTATGCCGGAGCTGATGCCGGAGCCGTGGTATACGGGCTGGACAATATCCCTGACAACCATGAACGCGACTGCGTGTTTGCTCTGGTTGGCTTGGCCCTCCTTACCGGAAATCTGGGCAAGGCCGGGGCCGGACTGTATCCCATGAGGCAGGGGGCCAATGAACAAGGGGGATGGGATGTCGGTTGCCTGCCAAGTCGCCTGCCAGGTTATGGATGGATTTCAGAAGAGGCCGACCGGCAGGCGGTTGAGGTCCTCTGGGGAAACCCGGCGCCGACGGAGCCGGGACTGGGTCTGTCCCAATCGGTGGAGGCCGCGAGGGACGGCAGGCTCAAGGCCGCCATCGTCATCGGCGACAGTCCCAACTTCACCAACGGCAGGCTCGGAGACGCCATTGAAGCGCTGGCCGGGCTGGATTTCCTGGTAGTCCACGACACTTTCCTCACGGCGCTGGCGCAGCGAGCCGACGTTGTATTGCCGCGAACCACTTTCGTAGAGAAGGATGGCACCTACACGAATCTGGAGCGGAGAGTCCAGCGGCTCAAGCCGACCCTCCGACAAGCTCAGGGCAGGGATGGCGGTGGCCGTGGAGAAGACCGGATGTTGACGGAGCTGGCGCAGCGCATCAAGCCGGGCGCCCTTCCGCCAATGGAGCCTGCTCAAGTCTTCGACGAATTAACCGAAGCGGCGCACATATACGGCGGCATTTCCCATGTCCGGCTGGAGCGTGAAGGCTCTCTGGTATTGCGGACGCAGTTGGATAGCCCGCAACCGACACAGGTACTCTACGCCAGCCGCCAGCACAATGGCTTGCAGTGGCCTTGTCCCCCCGCATCTGAAGAAGGACGGGAACACCCCGGTACTGCGACGCTCTACCTGGGTGGCTTCGGAGAGCGGAAGGCGGAGCCCATGACTCCAGCTTTCAACCTGCCCCTTCCCTCTCCCTCCGGGGGAGGGCTAGGGTGGGGGCGTCCCTCGCCGGAATTTCCGCTGTGGTTCGCTCCGGGGAGAGTGTTGCTTCAGCAACACCGCGATATGGAAATTGTGAAAGGCAAGCGAAACCGGATAATGCGTGAGGAATGGGTGGAGATCAATCCGGCCGATGCTGCGGAAACCGGGGTTTCGGAAGGCGACAAGGTAGCGGTGGAAACGTCGGAGGGTATACTGCCTGGGGTAGCGCGATTCAATTCACGCCTTCCCAGGGGCGTGGTCGGGTGCACCGGACTTTTCGGCCAGTTAGCCATCGAAATGGAGGCCAGCCAGGAGCCGAACCCGGCCCCACTGCTTCCAGGACTGGAAGTGAGACCGGCCAGGCTGGTTAAATCGGAATCCTTCGATTAAGTTCAGGACAAGCTAGAGGCGCTCCGCTCCTGGCGCAGGACAAGGATTGTACTTTGGGGGTGTCCAGGTGGCAGGATACGCGAAATGTAGGGGAAAGGAGGGAACCATGGTAGAGACAGTGAACTCCGATGTCGCAAGAGACATGGACCTTACCCCGAATCCTGCTTTTCCCAAAGCGCGTCTGGTCGAGCGCAGAGATATTACCGAAGACCTGATGGTCATTAGACTGGAGCCGGAGGAAGGAGGTAGCTTCAACTTTAAGCCGGGCCAGTATTGTACGCTGGGGCTTGGCTCCATTGAACGCGCTTATTCCATTGCCTCCGCCCCGCACGAAGAAATGCTGGAAATTTTCGTCGAGCTGGTGCCGGACGGAGAGCTCACGCCCTTGATGTGGCAACTCCAGCCCGGCGACGCTATGTCCGTCCGTCCCCGCGCCAAGGGCATCTTCACTATGGACCAGAAGGCGCACCATCACTTTATGCTGTCCACGGTAACCGGGGTGTCGCCGTCGGTGAGCATGATAAGGGACTACCTGCACAACGGCGGGGAAGGACATACTTTCTATATCCTGCTGGGCGCCAGCTATTGCGATGAACTAACCTATGACCAAGAGTTGATTGAACTGGCCGAGAAGTACCCCGACACGGTCAAGTTCGTACCTACGGTTAGCCGCCCCAACGACCCTCGCAACGAAGGATGGGAAGGCCAGTGCGGCCGTGTCAACGCTATCGCCGAGGAATACCTGGAGAAATTCCAGCTTCCGCAGGACGACACGTTGGTCTACGCCTGCGGCCACCCCGGAATGATTGAGGATATGAAGGCCAAGCTGCCCCCGCAAGGCTGGCGCTTCAAGGAAGAGCGTTTCTGGAAAGAGTGATTGTTATCCTTCCCTAATGTCGTCGGTTCTCCTTATCCCTCTCCTTTTCGGGAGAGGGAACTTTTTTCTGAATGGTATGCCTTGAATTGGAGCAGCCCCGGCCCGGCGTGGTATAGAATTAGACCAGTTGCCCTGCGACAAAGCTCAGGCAAGGATAGGATTAGTGACGCCGGTTCGCCGCCAGTACCTGAAAATCAAGGAAGCCTACCGCGATTCCATTGTCCTGTTTCGCATGGGCGACTTTTACGAGACCTTCGATGACGACGCCCGTCTCGTCGCCCGGGAGCTGGACATAACGCTAACCGGCCGCAGCCTCGGCAAGAACCTGCGGGTGCCGATGGCCGGGGTTCCCGCCGTTTCCGTGGAGTCCTATCTGGCGCGGCTGGTTAAGAAGGGCCATCAAGTCGCCATCTGCGAACAGCTAAGCGACCCGGCGTTGTCCAAGGGGCTGGTGGACCGCGACGTGGTTCGCGTGGTGACGCCCGGCACCGTTTTTGAAGATTCCCTTCTTGACCAGAGGTCTAACAATTACCTGGCTGCCATATCCGTAGACGGCACCCGGGCCGGATTGGCCTACGCCGACATAACCACCGGCGAATTTGCCGCAGCCCAACTGCCCATCGCCCAGTTACCGCTGGAACTGGGCCGGATAGCCCCGGCCGAAGTGCTGGTTTCTCAGTCTGCCCTGAGTAACTTGGAAAACACCGAAATTCTCGACAGGAAGGGCGCTGCCTATCGCTTTACACCGACGGATGACGCCCTCTTCGAGGAGGAAATCGCCGCGGCCAGTCTCTTGGCGCACTTTCACATTCATACGCTGGAGTCCTTCGGGTGCGAGGAATTGCCCCTAGCCGTGTCCGCAGCCGGGGCCATCATTGACTACCTGGAACGCACCCGGCCCTCCGCAACCTCGGAAGGCGGAGCGCGAGTGCAGCTTGGCAACCTCGCCGTCTACTCGGCCCAGCAGTACATGGCGCTGGACGCCCGCACCCGCCGCAACCTGGAGCTGTTCGAGGGTGGGCGAAACGAACAGCGGGAGCTGTCATTGCTGGCCGCGATAGACCGCACTCGAACCGTGTTGGGGTCGCGGCTACTGCGCCGGTGGCTGGGTCAGCCGTTGCTGGACGTGTCCGCGCTGGAGCAGCGGCTGGACGCGGTGGACAGTTTCCATAAGGACGGGCTGGCTCGCGGCTCGGTCGCGGCGGTGCTGGGCGGTGTGGCAGACCTGGAGCGCATCGTGGGCCGTGTCGTTGCCGGGACTGTGGCGCCCCGGGAACTGCTGGCGTTGAAATCCGGCCTCGAGGCCCTGCCGGAGTTGCGGGATCGAGTCGAGGCCCTTGGCTCCCCGATGCAATGGCTGCGCACCGGGCTGACGCCTATTCCCGAAGTAGTCGCCCTCATCGAAGCGGCAATCGAACCGGAGCCGTCCGGCTCGGTAGGCGAAGGGAATGTAATCCGGTCTGGATTTTCCTCCGAAATAGACGAACTGAAGAGCGCCAGCGCCGATGCCCGGCAGTACATCGCCGGACTCGAGCAAAAGGAACGCGAGCGTACCGGCATACGCTCGCTCAGGGTTGGCTACAATCAGGTCTTCGGCTACTACATCGAAATCTCCAAGTCTCAGGCCACCAGCCTGCCCGACGACTACATCCGCCGCCAGACCCTCACTAACGCAGAACGATACATCGTTCCCGAACTGAAGGAGTATGAATCGCTGGTGCTGAACGCCCGCGAGCGGTTGGCGGAAGCGGAGGAAGCCGCCTATCGCCGCGTCTGCGCCCAGGTAGCCGAGTCCGCCGAGCCGGTAGGCCGCGCCGCCGCCGCCATCGCGCAGGTGGACGTATTTTGCGGGCTGGCCCAGGCGGCAGTGGACAACGGGTATGTGCGGCCTGTGGTGGACGACGGCCCGGTTATTCGCATCCGCGAAGGGCGTCACCCTGTGGTGGAGAGGGTGCTGTCCTCCGGCGAGTACGTGCCCAACGACGTTGAGCTGTCCTCGTCATCTGACGGAAACGGGGCCCGGGTGCTGGTGCTGACCGGCCCCAACATGGCGGGCAAGTCCACCTACATCAGGCAGGTGGCGCTGATTACGCTACTGGCCCAGGTCGGCAGCTTCGTTCCCGCAGCCGAAGCCCATATCGGCCTGGTGGACCGCATTTTCACCCGCGTCGGCCTGCAAGACGACCTGGCTACCGGACAGTCTACCTTCATGGTCGAGATGGTGGAGACGGCGGCAATCCTGAACCAGGCCACGCCCCGGTCTCTGGTGATTCTGGACGAAATCGGGCGCGGCACCAGCACCTACGACGGGCTGTCCATAGCCCGGGCGGTCATCGAACACCTGCACAACGACCTGAGACTGGGCTGCAAGACGCTGTTCGCCACCCATTACCACGAACTCACCCAACTGGCTGCCACTCTCCCCGGCGTCCGCAACTACAGTGTGGCAGTAGCCGAAGAGGGTCCCCGTCCCGGTAAAGAAGCGGGGGTGGTCTTCCTGCACCGCATCATCCCCGGCGGGGCCGACCGGAGCTATGGCGTCCACGTGGCTCGATTGGCCGGACTGCCGCCGGGAGTCGTCAACCGGGCCTGGGAAGTGCTGGGCGATCTGGAGTCGCAAGGGGAGAGCAGTCGTAAGCGCTCTGCCCGCGCAACGCCGTCGCAGCAATTGGCCCTTTTCCAGGCCGGGCCGTCCCTTGCCGATGCCGTCCGCGCCTTGGACGTACCGAACATGACGCCGTTGGAGGCGCTGAACAAGCTCTATGAGCTGCAAGAGCAGGCCAATGAACTGCCCTGAAATGGCTCATACCTGTCGGCATTGGCGTTTTACGCGCTTGTCCTGCGGTATAAAATGGGCCTAATCTCAATGGGCTTGCGTGTGAGGATGCTATGAGTGAGGCCGTGCGCTTCTATTGGTGGCCCCGTTGATCCACCTGCCGGAAAGCAAGGGAGTTTCTCTTGCAAAATGAGCTAGTCTTGCAGGAACGGGACTATTTCAAGGAACTCCTCAGCGAGGAGGAAATCCGCGAAATGGCCGCTCTGTCGGGCATAGACCAGATTTTCGCCCGCCGCAGCCCCAGCCTGAAGCAGATGGGGTTGGCAGGACAGGATCTGTCCGAGGACGAAATGGTCAGCCTGATGCTCAAGGAGCCCAAGCTGGTTCGGCGGCCGCTGATTCGGGTGGGCGATCGGGTCTTTGCTGGCGGGAGCGGGTCTGTTCTTGATTCGGTGGTTGCCGCGGCCACTTAAAGCCGGTCATAACGCGGGGCAATCCCGGTTGCGCTCGATAGTTGCTGGCGGGTATCATACATAACCTAGATACCCTCCCGGCGGCGATTCCCGTTACTGTCGGGCCAGGGAAAGCAGTAATGGGAAGGCCGAATACCGCCGATGAAGATTTTCTTTGACGTTGACTACACCATTTTGGGCTTGGACAATACCCTGCGCCCCCAGACCGAGGAAACGTTTCAGGCGCTCTTGGACGAAGACCATCAGATCTACATCTGGTCAGGTATGGGAGAGCGATGGGAAGTCATTGAAAAGCACCAGCTCAAGCCCTACGTGAGCGGGGTTTTCGAGAAGCCCACACACCATTTCCACGAGCGGTTGGAAGAGTTGGGCGTGCCTTTCGAGCCGGACTTCGTCATTGATGACTACCCGGAAGTGGTGGCGGCTTTCGGTGGAGTGTGGGTGCCGCCCTACTTCTTCAAGCGCTCACCCGACCGGGAAATGGAGCGCGTGTACCGCATCGTCCAGGACTTCGCCGCCACCGGAACATCTGAAGACAAGCAGTACCGCGCCAAGGGCACCATCGTACCCCTCTTTTAGCCCCCAATTCCCTCTCCCAGAGGGAGAGGGTTAGGGTGAGGGCGTTTAGTTATGCCCATCAGGATTCTGCCGCCTGCCCTTGCCACCCGGATAGCCGCCGGGGAAGTGGTCGAGCGCCCGGTTTCCGTGGTCAAGGAACTGGTCGAGAACTCTATAGACGCTGGAGCCTCTCAGATAACGGTCGAGATTCGGGCCGGAGGCGTTGAACTTATCAGGGTTATTGACAACGGCGCCGGTATACCCTCCGAAGAAGTCCCTCTCGCCTTCCACCGCCACGCCACCAGCAAGCTCGATGCCCCCGAACAACTAGACTCTGTAGCGACTATGGGTTTTAGGGGCGAGGCGCTGCCCAGCATCGCCGCCGTTTCCCGCGTGAGCATACAGACCCGCCCCCACGCCGAGACCGCCGGATCCCGCATGGTCCTGCAATGGGGCGAGCCGGTGGAGTCGGGCAGCGAAGGGTGCGCCCCCGGCACGGCGATCGAAGTTTCCCAGCTCTTCGGCAACCAGCCAGCCCGCCGCAAGTTCCTGCGCTCGGCACAGGCCGAGACGGCACGGGTGCAGGAACTGGTCAGCCGCTACGCCCTGGCCTTCCCCGAAATCCGTTTCCGTCTGGTGAACGATGGGCGGGCGTCGCTGACCACCCCCGGCAACGGCCAGTCTCGGGAGGCACTACTGGCAGTGTACGGCTCACAGGTAGCCGGGGGTATGCTGGAAGTCCACGCCGAAGACCCGGAGACGGGCCCGTCATCTGTCGGATACGGTGTGGAAGGCTATGTCGGCGCGCCCAGCGTCAGCCGCGCCAACCGCACCTACATGACCTTCTTCGTTAACCGTCGGCTCATTCAGAGCCGGATGCTGTCCTTCGCCGTGGAGGAAGCCTACGCCGGACTGTTGCAGACGAAGCGGTATCCGGTGGCGGCTATCAATGTAGTGATGCCGTACGACGAAGTTGACGTGAACTCTCACCCGGCCAAGCGGGAGGTGCGGTTCCACAACGAGAACCGGGTGTTCTCGCTGACGCAGCGGGCGGTGCGGGCCGCCCTGGTGGCGGAGTCGCCAGTGCCGACGTTTGCGCCGCCCTCCGGCGGGTTTTCCTCCCCGCCTCTGTACGGGGGACGGGTTGCTCCGTCCGGTTCCAGAGCGCCGGGTGCGGTGTTGCCGGGTTATGGCGGCGGGGCTGTCAGGCCGCCGGAGTCGGCGGCGACGGGCGCTGACGCGCTGTCGTTGCTGGGCCGGCCGACGGTGCCGCTGCGAGTAGTGGGGCAGTTGAAACTGACCTACATAGTGGCGGAGGGGCCGGAGGGGATGTATCTGGTGGACCAGCACGCGGCCCACGAGCGGGTGCTGTTCGACCGCATCGTTTCCCGTAGAGAGCCGGGGCGACGGGGCGATCAGGACGCGGTGTCGCAGCCGTTGCTGTCCCCGGTAAGCGTGGAGTTGACACCGTCGCACGCCACTACCTTGCAGGACAACTTGGAGGCCATCACGGCCTATGGATTCGAGGCGGAGCCTTTCGGAGAGCGGACATACCTGCTGCGGGCGGTGCCGGCGGTGCTGACCGCCGACGAGCCGGGTAAGGCGCTGATAGACATCTTGGATATGGCGACGCTGGAGGGGCTGACCCGGCAGAAGGAGGATGTAATGGCAGCCTCCATCGCCTGCCACGCCGCCATCCGGGCGGGTCAGTCGTTGAGCGAAGCGGAGATGACCTCGCTGCTGGAGCAGCTTGAGGCCACTCCCAACCCGCATACCTGTCCGCACGGGCGGCCTACCATGATTCACTTCACCTCGTACCAGGTCGAGCGGGAGTTCGGACGGCGCTAGGGGACGCCCTCACCCTAACCCTCTCCCAGAGGGAGAGGGGATTTGATACATACCCACTTAGGAGACTAGCTGCCAGTAGCGCTGACCTTCAGCGCGGACAACGCGGCCAAAGCCTCCGTGGTGGCAGATGGCCATGATGGCGTCCTCGGACTCGGCGCGCTCGATCATGGCGGTGCGGGTGGCTACGCCCTGGTCGCCGTCCATGTCGAAGCTGAACTTCCAGTCTGTTTCGCTAATCTGCGCCGGGCCGTGGAATACGTCGCCGAGGATGTAGGCGCGCTGGCCGCCGGAGACTATGGCGAGGCTCATGGAGCCGGGAGTGTGGCCCGGCGTGGGGATGGCGGTTATCTCGCTGGTCAGGGGGCGCTCGCCGTCGAGCAGGTCGAGGACGCCCAGGTCCTGGAGAGGGCCGAGGGCCAGATCCCAGTGGGGCGGGAATAGCTCCATCACCTCGGTGAGCTGGAAGACCTCCCAGTCGGCCCTGTGGGCGAGGTAGCGGGCATTGGGGAAGGTGGCGCGGGCCGCGGCGCCGGGTTCGTGGGTGACGTTCCAGCCCACGTGATCGAAGTGCAGGTGGCTGAAGAAGACGGTGTCGATGTCGGCCGGGCTGACTCCGGCGGCTTCCAGTTCCTGCATCAGGCGACCTTCGGCGCCGCCGACCATCGCCTCGATGGAGTTGGGGTTGGTGGCCGCGCCGCCCAGGCCCGTGTCAACGAGGATGGTCTGACCCTCGGAGCGGATCAGGTAGCACTCGAAGTGGGCCAGCAAATGGTCGCCGCTGAAGCCCCTGGGATAGCGCTCCTGGTAGGGCGCCCACGCCTCTGCGGGAACCTCTGGGAAGACGTCACTGAGGGGCAGCGTGGCTTCGTTGTCGTTGAGGGAGAGGATTTCCACGTTGCCGACGGTCAACCTGGCTTCGGGCATGGCACGTCCTCCTATGCTGCTAACATGGATGGACAGGATATACAGGATGGCCTGCTCTCTGGACTTCACCCTTACCTTAACCCGCTCCCTCAAGGGAGAGGGGTTTAGGCGTGGCCGTTGCGGCGGGGGTCGTTGCGGGGGTCAACGGCGGGGTGGAAGATGGAATCCTCGCCGGGAAATTCCTGGTTCATGGCGGCTGCGCTGTTGCCGGAGTTGCCGCGAAGGGCCGACAGAGGGCCGGCCACCAGTGCCAGGGCCGCCGCGCCGATGCCGAGCTTGGCCAAGAAGCTGCGGCGGGACTCGCCGGACTTGGGGCTGTTCTGTTCCGATGGGTTGAGTTCGGATGCCACGTTATGCTCCTTCGACAGGCTCAGGACAGGCCCCGCCCGCTACCAGGAATTGGATCGAGACTATCGTAGATTGTACCCGACGGGACGATATTTGCAACACTAGGGCTGGTCGCGGGTAGCGTCCCGTGGTGGTCCAATTGAACGACGATGGCGGCTTGGGTCCCCATGAAAGCTGGAATGAAAGGTTGTCAGCAGTCATACCCCTGATTCGGAACGCTATCGTGTGAGTGGTAAGAGGCTGGGCTGGTGAGATGAGTGGTTACAGGCAAATTGACGCGGGTGAGTAACGGCCATAGACTGCCCGAAAGGCAGGAGAGGCTTATGAGGCTGGAGACGCTGGTTATCGTGGCCGTGGCGCTTCTGCTGGGCATTGGCTGCGGAAGCGATCCTGCCCCGCAGCAGCCAACGGATGCTGAGGAGGCAATCCCGGTGACGAGGACGCCCGTCCAAGCACCGACTCCGGGGGCCGTAGTGACGGCGACGGCAATACCAACATTGGCTCCCACGCCGACGGCGCAGCCACCGACTCAGAAGCCAGCACCGACGCTGATGCCGGAGGCTTCGCCCGAGCCAACATCGACGCGGGCGGCGGTGCCCACGCCGATGCCCACGGCGGCGCCGACGCCGATACCAACGGTAAAGCCGACTCCTTCGCCTACGCCCACGGCAGCGCCCATCCCGACACCAATGGCGACGCAGCTTCCTTCCCCAACGCCCACACTCTCGGCTGATCCCCCGCCTGCGGCGACGCCGCGCCCGAGTCCCACACTCCCGCCCACCAGCGCGCCAACACCCACACCGGAACTTCAAACCGGCATCATCAGCACCAGCCAGCAGCATATTACTTCTCTGGCCCGATTTCTTTCCTTTGATAACAACATGCTGTCCTTCGAAAGGGCTGGCGTAATCCTGACGGCTGGGTACAACCAGCGCACAGTCCCAATCAGAATGGAGTTGAGCAGCGATCTTGTCAGAATACGGCCTGAGCAGCTTCTGCCGGGAAGCATCGTGAGGCTATATTCTGCCGTAGCTGACAGTGAGGAAGTCATTGTCGGCGTATTGTCCGAGGGCACTGCTCCGCCCGTCGGCATGATCGACGGTCCTTCACTGGCGGAGTGGATACCCCGACTGCCGTGGTACTCCGATGGCCTCACTGAAGACGAGAGAATGGTGCTGTGGGTCCTGGCAGACGTCGCCGAAAGGGAATTCTCGCTGTTTGAAGAGGTGTCTAAGTTTGCATGGATTGCCGACGGCATAACTTATGAGGAAGCGAGGGCATTCAGAATTGCCAGGGAAGTGCTGAACCGGGACCCTGACAGTCCAACCTTATTCGGACACCTCGTGAACAAAGACTGGTTCCGGAAAGGCCCGGGCGAAGAGGAGAACGCAATACAGGTCGTGCTCCAGTCCTTTATTGATCAGGAACGTGTCTACCTGGGCCTGATTGACGATGCGCGAGTGATTTCCGAAAGCGTATCCTTGCCCCTAGCAGGGGAGACAAAGCTGTTTGTGGTAAGCCGGTCCCGCCCTCAGGACGCCGAAAGAGTACTGTGGACTGCGAGTATAGGGTTGAAGGCGATAGAGGAATTCGTGGGTGAACCCTGGCCCAAACAGAATGTTGTCTTTGTCCTAGAACCGGAATGGGATGGTTCCACCGTCGGAAGTCACCAGGGAGACCACATTGTCCTCAAGCACCCAGGAGGATTCCTGACATTGCATTTACTAGCCCGCGAATACTTTTCGGGGATAACTGACTGGATAGACAAAGGAGCGGCCCATTTCCTGGTAAATTACACAGCAGGAGTTCATGAAGGAACTCTGGAGCGCGTTCAGAGGTATGAACGCGACAGGGTGGACAGGAATGTCGGTAAATGCGCCGAGTCAGGGGCATCGAACATTCAGGAGTGGTTGGATATTGTGTCAATAGGCGATTACCAAGGATCTGATTCTCCCGTCGCCGAATGCCAGTTTCATCTTGGTGAAGCCTTCATCTTGGGGATGTATGAATCGCTGGGTCATGACGTAGTGTCGGCATCCTTGCGGCAACTATACAACCTCAAGGGTGAGCGGGCAGTGGGAGAGGAGGATGTTTACCGGGTATTCCATGAAAACACGCCTTCTGATATGAGGGCTGAGTTCCGGGAATTATATTTGCAGCTCCATGGAGGCCAGATTCCCGGGGGTTAGACCCTGCGGGGTGGTGCGCTGGGTTGCCGCTATGTTCGAGCTTCACCAGATTCGTGAGCAGGTTGTCCTGCCAGCGATGGGGGTTTGGATTCGCTCCAGAGCAGGCATGACAGGGAGACGCGGGAATGAGGAACGGGGGCAGCAGCGACAGGGGCGCCCCACCCTTACCCTCTCCCGGAGGGAGAGGCGATTAGTTGGGCATGGCCTTACTAGTGGGCGTCATCCATCACCATCTGCGCCACTTGGCGGCCCATGCGGATGGAGTAGTTGGTGCCACGGTCTTCCGGGAAGATCTGGGTGGTGTTGGCGAGGTAGAGGCCGTCGACCGGCGTGCGGTGGGGCGGGATGCGCTGGCTGTAGTTGCGTCCGATGATGGGCTGGGCGCCATCTACGCGGTGGTGGTGGTAGCCCTGCACCCAGGAGCGGTCGAAAGCCGGGTTGAGCTTGCGCAGGTGGGGGACGAAGAGGTCGAGCAGTTCCTCCGGCTCCATCTTGTAGAGTTGAGTGTTGCGGTCGGGGTAGTTGCTGAAATAGACGACGTGCTTCCCGCCGTAGAGGGACTTGTCAATCATGTTGGTGTGCTCGATGACGCCGACGAAGGGCATATCGCTGTCGGCGATGTTGAGCCAGTATTTCTGCGTTAGAGGGCGGTCGAGTTCCAGGATTAACAGGACGGCGGATAGGTAGTCCACGCCGGTTAGCATCTGCTGGTAGTCGTCGGGCATGGGCGGAACCAGGCGGGTGAAGACGTAGGACGGTGTGGTGGCGATTACTGTGTCATAGTCGCGCTGCTCCGGGGCGGCGTCGCGGCCTAGCTGTACCTGGAGGCCGGTGGCGCGGTTGTCGTTGATGAGTACCTGGCTGACGAAGGCGGAGGTGTGGACGTTTCCGCCCTGTTGGGTGATACGGTCGGCCAGGGTGTCTATGACCTCGCCGAAGCTGCCCATGGGGTAGCCGAGACGTTCCTTCTGGAGAGTCTTGCCGCGGGAGGCGACGCGAAGGCGGACCTTGCCCCAGAGCCAGGTCATGCTTACCTGATCGTAGTGGTCGCCGAACTTGCCCCGCAGCAGCGGCTCGAACAGCACCTGGTAAGCCTTGCGGCCCATGTGCCTCGACAGCCATTCCGTGGCGGTGATGTCCTCGAACTTGGAGTAGTCGGCGGTGCGCTGGAGACGGAGGGTCCAGAGACCGACGCGGAAGCGGTCCCAGAGGGAGAGGGGCTTGAAGCGCAGGAGGTCCATGGGGGTTGAGAAGTCCCAGATGCGGCCGTTGTGGAACAGGCCGACCTTGGACTCCAGCCAGGCGAGCTTGTGGCCGAGGCCCAGCTCGTGGATGAGCTCGGTGATGGCGGTGTCGCTGACGAAGAGGTGGTGGTAGCCGCGTTCCAACTGCCCTCCGCCGACCGGGAAGGTGGAGGCCTGTCCGCCTAGAAAAGGGGCGACCTCGAAGACCTCGGCGTAGTGGCCCTGGGCGGTCAGGTCGTAGGCGGCGGCCAGACCGGCGACGCCTCCGCCGATGATGCCGACCCTCATGGCGCGCCTCCCGCCGGGGACGAGTTGGCGGCGGGCCGACCTTCGATCGGTTCGGTGGGAGAGGAGTTGGCTGCATCGTCCGGGGGCGCGCCGAGGAGCTGCTTCAGGCTGAGACTCTGGCGCAGCAGGATGACGACGATTATGACGAGGCCGACGATATTGACCGGCAGCCACAGGGCGACCAGGTGGACGAATACCGAGTAGGCTCCGGCGACGGTTGCGCCTATGCCGAGGGCGACGAGGGTCTGCTGGGCGACGACCTCGAAGGGGCCGATGCCGCCGACGGCGCTGGGGATGCCGGTGGCTAGGTTGGAAGTGGCAGTGAGCAGGGCGATGGCCAAGACATAGGCAAGGGTGGAGTCGAAGTAGGAGCCGATGTCGAAGGAATAGGACACTAGGAAGTAGACCGAACCCTCGCCCACCCATACAGGAAGGGACAGCAGGAACAGAGCCAAGTGCTTGCGCGGCGAGCTGAGGATGCCGAGGGCGGAGACGAAGGAACGGAAGAAGCGCAGGGCCGGGGCGCGCAGCTTGGTGGGTAGCAGGCCGATGAAGCGCCCGACGGCGGTGGTGAAAGCGGGCCAGACGGCGAGCAGGGTGAAGAAGACCAGGAAGCCGCCGAAGACCGCGCCCACGGCGACGGCGAGGATGATGGCGGTGGTGTGGGAGACGCCGGTGGAAGAATCGAACTGGCCCATCAGCAGAAGCCACGGGGCGGCGACGGCGATGACGGCCACTAGGGTGAGGCCGTCGAAGACCCGCTCGACGGCGACGCTGCCGAGGGCGGAGCTGGTGCTGAAGCTTTCCTGGCGGGCGAGGTGGTAGGAGCGGACCAGCTCGCCTAGACGCATGGGCAGCAGGTTGTTGGCGGTGTAGCCGACGATGACCACGGGGTAGAGGCGGCGCACCGGGAACCGGCGCAGGGGAGCGAGGAGGTACTGCCAGCGATAGGCGCGGAAGTAGACGCCAACGAAGTATAGGGCTATGGCGGGGATGAGGTAGACGTAGTTGGCCTCGGCGAGCAGGGTCTTCAGCTCGCCGGGTTCTAGCTGGCGGTAGAAGAACAGCAGCAGGACCGCGCTGATGGCGATGCCCACCCATAGGTGCCAGCGGGCGGCGATTGCGGCTATCCAGCTATTTCGCTTGGGGTTGTCTGAACTGTGATTCATCTGATTCCTTTGATTGCCATGATTCATCCCATTCCCCTAGTAATCATGTCCATCCCTTAATCAAACGAATCACAGTTCAGACAGTATAGACGCCCGCGGGGGCGGCCTCAAGGCAGGTAGGTGTAGTATTTGGAATCGGCCCAATCGTCTTCCAAATTGCGGAAAAGAACATAATTCAGGACACCGGCCCAACCCTCACGGCTGGAGGCCGTATCGGCGAAGAAGCGGAAATCCTTGGGAAATTGAGTGAGCATGGCCTCAGTGTGGCGGCGTTGGTCGCCGAGATCCTCATCCGGCCGACGATAGGATTCAGGGAACCAGAGAAGGTTTCTAAACGCGCCATCCCTCCGGTAAGTCTCCTGTACGCTGCTGTCATCCCCGGCATGGACATCCTTAACCAGCATTCCCCCAGGATTGCCGAAGTTGTAGCTGCCATCGTCGTCTCGGCTTCCCTCGAGGGTGATGCTGCTGGCGTCCTCTCCGGCGGTGGTCTCGAAGCGGCGGAACTCCATGCGCCTGTCGCGGGTGTGGTGGCGGACGTACCACTGGAAGGGATACCACATATCGTAATCGACCTTGACCGATTCTACGTTGCCGGAGAGCGGATAGACTTCTTTTTCCAGCAGGCGGTAGGTTTCCTGGAGATCGGCGGAGCCTTGGGCGTAGACCATGACCTCTACGTTGGAGTCGTCGTAGGTGTAGGCGGCGCGGACTGCGGCCCAGACGCCGACGGCCAGCAGCAAGGTGGCGAGGCCGAGGCCGACGGCTGGGGCGGCGCGGCCCGGGCCAGCGGCGCGGTAGACGTAGGCGGCGACGAAGGCGGCGGCCAGGATGGAGACCAGGAGGAGCCAGTGCGCCGCGCCGAAGGGCCGCGCCGGGTCAATGTACTGGAGGAACAGGTATACGGCAGCGGCGACGATGAAA
The DNA here is from genome assembly GCA_965204865.1 of Dehalococcoidia bacterium. Lineage (GTDB taxonomy): Bacteria > Chloroflexota > Dehalococcoidia > Lucifugimonadales > UBA3495 > VXOI01. Next base: position 1,266,886 of record OZ242027.1, read on the forward strand.
GGCGCGAGGGCCAGCAGCCCTACGACCATCGGTTCGCCGCCGCGGCGGAGGATGCCCGGCCAGTCCATGCGGTCGGCCAGTTCGCCGAGGAACTTGGCGGCGACCAGGATGAAGGGTGTGGTGATGTTGACCACCAGCCACGGCATTTTTTCGGCGGCTACGGTGTAGGCCGCCAGGGAGAGGACTGCCCATAGGGCCAACGCCAATCCGAACACGTCCCGCCGCCGGATAAAGTAGATTATTCCGGCAATACCGAAAACCATGGGGAGCAGTTCGTATACCGAGAGGCCGACGAAGTAGTAGTACCAGGGCTGGCTGCCCCGGGCCACGTCCTGCTGGGCAATCCAGTATCCCATTCCCTGCCATGAGCCAGTGAATATGCCGGCGAAGTTGGTGAAGAGGGTGGTGTAGAGGGCTGCCCAGATGGTGTAGAAGATGGCGGCGCAGATCAGCCACGTCCGGCCCAGCCACCAGATGCCGAGGGTCACCGATATGGCGAGTGTTCCGAGGAGCATTACGAGGGCGACGATGTAGTTGACAGGCACTCCGGCGTCGCCGGCGTTGATGGTCGTGTTGCCCGGCAACACTGCGTTGACAATTGACTGAACGTCCAGGACTGAAGTGAACAGTGCCGAATAGAGGGCTGTCAAAGCTACCGGGACGAAAATCAGCAAGGCGGTCTTTCCCACGGAAAGGCGGCTCCACCAGACAAATCCGGCGGCAACCAACAGGGCCAAGACAAATAGGGTCCAGTCAGCCGTTTGCAGGGCGAAATTTCCCGATTCAAGACCGGAGTAGGGGCGGAAGATAAGCCAAGCGCAGGCAAAGGCGCAGGTGAGCGGCAGAGCAATCAAACCGGACACTCGTTGCCAGTTGAGAGGGCCTCTGCTGAGCAGCCATACCAGCACCGCCAGACCGGCAATGACCGCGGCGGCATGGGCAGGCCAGGGCACTTTGGCGACTGGAAGCAGAAGCGTGGCGCCTTCCCAGACGGGCGCGCCGGTCAGTGCCTTGCTGCCGTCGGCGTTCAGGACGTTGTTGCCGGTGAGGGGGTCGGGGTTTGCGAGAGCCAGGCCCAGGAGTCCCTGGAATAGCCCGATGATAGCGGACCACTGCGGGAGGGTCAGCGTAATCAGCAACAGGAACAGCGCGGTTTCGCTTCCTTCGCGGACCAGCTCGGCTCGTCCCCTGACCCAATCCCACAGTCCAGGAAGCGCGGCCAAGAAGACGATGAAACCGAAAATGGCGACCAGCAGATAGGCCGTTTCCTTGGTAGCGAACATGAAGGCCAGCACTGCCGATGCAAGGTATAGGCAAATGCGACGCTGGCTTGGTTCGCGCTGGGAATGAAGGTAACGCCACATCAGGGTGAACAGGGCCACGGCCCAGAACATCATGATAATGTCGTTGCGTCCGAAACGGCTGAAGTAGAGCAGCGCCGGGGACAGGACCAGCATTACGGCGGCGATGAGGGCGCCACGCCGTCCGATGTGGTCGCGCAGGAACCAGGGCAGTCCCACCAGCGCCGTTCCGAACAGGGCGTAGCCGAGGCGGGAAGTGAAGTCGCTGTCGCCGAAGATGGTGAAGATGGCGGCCACCATCTCTATCTGGAAGGGGCCGTGCATCCAGGCGGAGTGAAAGTATTCAGTACCGAAAATCCAGGGCCAGCCCAAGGCTCCGCCGGGGCTGTTGGCCAGCTTGAAGGAGAAGTGCAGGTGGATGGCCTCGTCATAGTGCATTGTCCGGCCGCTTAGCTCGAACAAACGCAGGCCCAGCGCGACCATCATCACGGCGAAGAACGCGGCCTCGTACCAGCCCAGGGAAAAGACGCAATGGCGCAATGACGCAAGGAATCTATTTTCGCGTTGGGTTTCCTGGGGCTTTGCGTTTGATGAGCTATGCGCCATTATTCTTCAGCGGTTAAGTCTTCCCAAACTTCGTAGACTATTACGCCGTCCTGGTGGAAAGCGGTTTTGAGGAAGTCGCCGTATTGGGGCAGCTCGGACACGCCGTAGGTCTGGCGTTCCCGGTCGCCCAGATAAACGTAACGCACGCCGTAGTGTTGCAGCAACCGGCGCGCCTCACCTGGGTAGTGACCCGAGTATATGGCGGCAATGGCCTCTTCGCGCCCGGCAAAGGCTTGGTGGGAGCCGCGCCACTGGATTTCGTGGCCCTTCCAGCCCAGCACTCCAGCCCGTCCAGTGGCGGCGGAGATGCGGCCGTAATCAGTGTAGTCGTCGCCCACTGCTTCTACGATTCGCCCCGGTTCAGCCTCATCTCTCAACCATTCAATGGCGGCATACTCTCCGGGTGCGCTCTCTTTTAGGAATGCCAACCCGTCCAGAGTTCGCCCTTCGGTAGAAGCTGCGCTGCGGTCGAGGATTGCGCCTGCCGTGTAGTAGAAGGAGGCTACGAGCAGTAAAGCCAGCAACGTCAGAACTGTGATTCGTGTGATTCCCCTGATTCCCCTGATCGCCCTCATCCTGACCATCTCATAATCAAACAAATCACAGTTCAGACTATACACTGCGAAAGAGGCGACGATTCCCAGCAGCAACCATGCCTGGTAGTAGAATTTGAACACCGTGTTCATTCGCCGCCAGGCTCCACCGAAAGAGTCCACGATGTGGAACAGTTCGGCCCCCAGTAGCAGATAGAACCCCAGAGCCATCAATAGCAGCGTGAATGACGCCGCTAGCTGATTTCCCCGCCGCGACATGGACATCGCACAGTACCCTGCGGCGGCCACGATGATCGCGCCCGGCCCGGCCAGCGTCAGCCTCCGTCCCAAGTCGTCCAATGCGGCCCCGGCTCCGCTGGTGACTATGGCGAACATGAAACCCGTCGCCACCCATAAGCCCAGGGGAAGAATCGCCACCACCAAAGCGGTTGCCGCCGCCGGTGCGTCGGCGGGTTCGGGCCGCGCTGTTCGCAGCAAAATCCTTGCCAGGGACGCCAGGGACAAAAGGATGAACAGGCCCAATACGACAAACAGCAGGAACGGGCGAGTGGCTACCTCCTGCAAAGGCAGTATTCCCGACGTCTGGCCACTGAACGCGCCGAGATAGAAGGGCGTGAACATGACCAGCGCCAAGATTAGAACCGGAATAAATACGATAGCGGTGGAGACAGCGGCCTGGAGCAGGGAGTCGGGGTAATCCCTGTAGCCCTTGAGAAGCAACACACCCGCCAGCAAAGCCAGGAAAGTCGGAAAGTCCCAGAAGTTTATGAAGGCGAGCGCCCCGCCGGATAGAGCGAGGGCCGCCGCCTGCGCCGGGCGCCGTCGCAGCCATAACCAACCCAGCGGCTCCGGGGAAAGGTAGGCGTTCAGTGTTGTGGAGATTGCCAACAGCAGGAAGGGAATCGCCAGAACGTGAGCGTGAAGGTCGCCGAGTACGAAGCTGAAGACCGGGAATTCGGTGATGGTGTAGTCGAGGCTTGCGCCCTCTGCGGTAAGGGTGTCTATGACCCGGGTGCTGCGGAACCACCACCAGAAATCCTGCGGGAAGACGCCTCCCGCCACCGACACGGCGTCCAACCCCTTGATTGCCGCCCAGTCCCAGAAACCCTCTCCGGCCCAGCCCCGGATGCGGACAAATTCCAAGACTCCGGTAAGGTTGCCCGCCAGGAGTATCAAGGCAGGGGCTGCTGCCCCTACGGCAAGAGCGGGGCGGAGGCTGCCCCCGGCCAGGCGGACAAGGTTATAGACCAGTCCGAAGGCGACGGCTCCGGCCAGCGCGGGGATGGTGGCTACTCCCAGGTTGTAGGCCGTGGATGAGACAGCTCCGGTGAGGTTGGTGAGGAAGGCGACTATGATGTGACCGAAGTAGTAGTAGCTGATGGAATGGCCGGAGAGCCACAGGTCTTCCGCCGGGAAGTACCGGGCCTGATGAGCCGCGTTCAGCAGCATGAAGTCCATCGGTTTTTCGGTGTGAGTGATGGCCGGAGCGCCGGATGTCACAAAAGCCCACAGGGCGAACAAGCCAACGAATATCAACTCGGCGGCCAGCAGGACCGGCCAGTTGCTTTGCAGGAAGTCGCGTAATTCTTCCCATCGGCTCCGGTACAACCATAGCGAGCCGCCCGTGGCTACCAGGAAGATGGCCCAGGCGGTGAGTTGGGTATTGGGCCAGATATGGGCCAGCCCCAAGACCCATAGCGCATAGGAAAACAAAAGCAGGGCCGCGGGCTTGACCAGCGTCAGGCCGCGGTCAGGAAGAAAGCGAAACAGAAAGAAGGCCCACGGCAGGGCGATAGTCGCCGTCAACTCCAACAGCAGGAACCAAATGAGAGCGTCCGCCATAGGTCACCCGGCGCTATGGAGGGAAGTGGTCGAGAGCGACCGGCTAAGGCACCGGCGCAAGGAGGGCGTCCACGAAATCGTTGGCGTCGAAGGGGGCCATGTCGTCCAGTCCCTCGCCGGTGCCGATGAACAGGATAGGCACCTGAAGCTCCTGCTTGATAGCGAGAACGATACCGCCGCGGGCGGTGCCGTCCAGCTTGGCAAGGAAGATGCCGGTGCAGTCCACCGCTTCTTGGAAGGACTTGGCCTGCGCCAACCCGTTGTGTCCGGTGGTGGCGTCGAGGGTGAGAATCACCTCGTGGGGCGCGGTGGAGTCCTGCCGTTTCAGCACGCGGTGAATCTTCCGCAGCTCTTCCATCAGGTTGGACTTGGTGTGCAGCCGACCGGCGGTGTCGAAAATCAACACGTCTGCTCCGCGAGCCTTGCTGGCCTGGTAGGAATCGTAGGCCACGGCGCCGGGGTCTGCCCCCGCGGTGTGCCGGATGACGTCCACTCCGACGCGCTGGCCCAGGATTTCCAACTGGTCGGCGGCGGCGGCTCGAAAGGTGTCGCCCGCGCCCAGAATCACCTTGCGGCCGGACCGGGTGAAATGGTGGGCCAGCTTGGCGATGCTGGTGGTCTTGCCGACGCCGTTGACGCCCACCATAAGAATCACGTAGGGCTTGGCCGCCCCTTGAACCCCCTCTCCCTCGAGAGATATGGCTGGGGTGAGGGTGAGATCGATCGTGAGGTCTTCTAACAGAGCCTGTTTCAGGGCCTCGGTGACCGCTTCCGGGGATTCGAGGCGTTCCTGCCGGACCTGCTGCTTGAGGCGGTCAATGATTCGGAGGGAGGTTTCCACGCCGACGTCCGAGGAGATGAGGATTTCCTCTATCTCATCCCAGACGGAATCGTCCATCCGGGAGGAGCGCAGCAGGTTGGCTATGCGCCCGAACCAGCGCTCGCGGCTGGGCTTGACGGCCTGCTCGGTGGCCTTTTTTTCTTCTTCGCGGTTGCGCCGGAACAGTCGCAGCATCACACACCGACAGTTTGCTGTCGCACAGTAGTTTAGCCCGGCCTACCCAAACCGAGGCGTTGTAGCAGTCGCGTCATGGGCCTGGTATCCGTTTTTGCGGGAACGACGGCGGGTCGCGCAGGTTCGGGAGAGTCCGTTAGCGTGGCTAAGGCCGCTTCGGCGGCGGCGCGTTCAGCTTCGGACTTCTTGCCGCCCTGCCCTCTGCCGATTACCTCACTGCCGACAAGGGCCTCGACGCTGAACACCGGGTTGTGGTCGGGGCCTTCGCGGTGGGCCAAGCGATAAGTCGGAGTGGGGCGGCCCTGTCCTTGCAGGTATTCCTGCAAGCGGGACTTGGGGTTTTCCGGCGGCGGGCCGCCCTTCGCCAAGCTCAGGGTGGCAGCTGCCAGTTCGTCAATCATGTTGACAGTGATGAATTCTCGGGCGGCTTCTATGCCCTGGTCGAGATAGACGGCGGCTATTACGGCTTCCACCGCGGCGGCCAGCACCGAGTCTTGGTCGCGTCCGCCAGAGGCTTCAACGCCGCGCCCCACCAGCAGCCGCTCGCCCAACCCCCAGCGGCGGGCGACCTGAGCCAGCGCTTCGCCCCGCACCAGCCACGAGCGGGCCTTGGTCAACTGCCCTTCGTCGGCGTCGGGGAATTGGCGGTAGAGGTGGGCGGAGATGGTGAGCTCGAGGACGGCGTCTCCGAGGAACTCGAGACGCTCGTAGGACTCGGTGGCGTCCAGCCCGTGTTCATTGCAATAGGAACGGTGTACCAGGGCACGTCGGAAAAGGTTGGGGTCCCGGAATCGGAACCCCAGCAGTGAATCCGAGTCGTCATTCCCGCGAAAGCGGGAATCCACGGCCGGCCTAGATGACCCCATGGGGCCACGGCGGCTGCGGGCGCTTGAACTCGCCAACGTGGGCGTATTCGCTCATGGACTTCATCAGGTTGTCGTAGATTTCCACCGCCTGTTCATCAGGGGGGATGAACATCTTGAGGAAGGCGAAGTTGCCGCTGTCAAAGACGAAGGTGGGCACGCCGAAAGCGCCGTACTCGTCGACTGCCTTGGTGTGGCTCTCGGCCAGCTCCTCGAGCAGGCTGGGGTCGGCGATGTCCTCGCGGAAGCGGGCCATGTCGATGCCGGCGGCGTCGCCGGCGGCGTCTATGACTGCCTGGTCGTTCAGGTCGGCCTTGTCCTCGTGGCGGGCCTTGAGCAGGGCCATGAAGTAGGCCTCGAAAGCCTCTTTGCCCTGACGCTTGATGGCCAGCCCGGCCTTGTGGGCTAGGAGGATGGGGTCTTCGCCGGTGATTACATCGGGGCGCTCCCAGACGTTGTCGCCGTCCTTGTTGTTGACCTGGGCCAGCGAGAAGGGCTGCCAGTCAACTTCGATGGCCTGTCCGGTCTGTTCCCGTACCTTTGCCAACCACATGTTGGCATTGTAGACAAAGGGTCAACGAAAATCGTAGTAGCTTGTGAACTCAGCCTCGGCCATGTCGTGCCTCCTGCCGGTTTTGGCTTTCCCGGCTGTTTTTCAAGCGGGTCGCCATCCTTCCCAGATTTTAGCCATGCCCTCTTCCCTTGTCAAAGAGTAACCGGAAAAGGTTTGAGCAAGGCGCTGATGCCGCGCCGGGCCAGAGGCGTGGTTGTGCTATAATTTCAGCCCCCGCATACTCCCGTCTCGCCCTTTACGGAGGCCAGTTACGGCCGTAATTGCCCGCCAAACTCTCACTGCTGATTCTCTTGCCGCCAGCCTTGATGAAGGGCAGCGAAGAGCGTTTCGGGCTGTCCGCCAACTTGCCTGCGAAAGGGGACTGCCGGTATACCTGGTTGGCGGCCCGGTAAGGGACGCGCTGCTGGGCACCCCGGTGCTGGACCTGGATTTTTCGGTCGAGGGCGACGCCGCCATGCTGGCGCGCGGGTTGTCGGATCTGCTGGGCGGGCGCGTTACCGCTCATGCCCGGTTTGGGACAGCGACGGTCTCCCTCGCACAGGCTCAGGGCGAGCAGAGCAGGGGACGCATAGACTTGGTGACCGCCCGCCGCGAGAGCTACCCGCAGCCGGGGCAACTGCCGGTGGTTATACCGGGAAGTATCGGGGACGACCTGGCTCGACGGGACTTCACCATCAACGCTATGGCCCTGCCCCTGTCGCCGCCCGGCGCGGGAGTGCTGGACCCCATGAATGGGCTTGGCGACCTGGAGGCCGGAATTGTCCGCGTCTTGCATCCGCTGAGTTTCGTTGATGACCCGACGCGGATGATGCGGGCTGTGCGGTACGAGCAACGGTTCGGGTTCAACATTGAGGAAGGAACGCTGGCTGGAATGTCGCGGGCTATGTCCGCGGGGTATATGGACGCAGTTAGCGGAGACCGGTGGCGGCATGAGCTGGAGCGTATTTTGGAGGAAACGAATCCCGTCACTCCGCTCTTGCGGGCTGTTGAGTTGGAGCTGATGGGCGGACTGCACCCCGCCTTCGGGAAGCTCAGCGAGAGCAACGAGCGCGGGATGCAACGGCTGGACGCTCTGCGGAAGGCTGGGTACGAAATAGGGCCAGAGGATTGTCTGGCTGCGTTGTTCAGTACGTTGAGCGCCTCGGAGGCGAACAGGCTCATCCAACGTCTTCGACTTTCAGGGCGGCGGGCCGCGCTTGCCCGTGATACCATTGGACTGCGCGAATCCGAACCGCAAATCCGGGGCTCGGCCGGGTGTCCTTCGGAACTGGCGCGGCTGCTGGAAGGGAGAGAACCGGCGGCGATTTCGACTTGGGCCGAACTCACTGCCGACGAAGGGGTTGCCAATGCCCTGCGCCGCTATGCCACGGATTTGCGGTTCGTGAAGCCGGAACTTTCCGGCACTGCATTGCTAGGGATGGGCGTGCCTGAAGGGCCGATGGTGGGGGAAATTCTGGCCCGGCTCCGCGATGCTCGGCTGGACGGAACCGTGAAGAGTGAAGAAGAAGAGATAGCCTTGGCCCGGGAGTGCGTGGCTCGCGCCACGGCAGAATTGGCGAACTAGGCTCATTCGACAACCCTTCGGCAAACTCAGGGCTTTCGGAGAACTCAGGAGAACGATGGCGGAATTACCTGTCGAACAAGGCGAACTGGAATCCTGCGTCATCTGCGGCGAAGCCCTGGACGGCTTCAACGAAACATCCTGCCAGATGTGCGGAGGGAAGTTTCACCAGCCTTGGAGCCAGGACTCGTCGGCGCCCCAGTGCGGGCGCATCGGTAGCCACGAGGACGCTCTGGCTATCGTGTTTCTCTGCGACGATTGCTTCTATGGGCGCCGGCCGTGAGCCCCTGAAACACCTCACCCTCACCCCAACCCTCTCCCTCGAGGGAGAGGGAGAATGAAATACCCTAACCCTCCCCCTCAGGGGGAGGGAACATTTGCAGGAGGCAACCACACGATGCAAGCGGTGTATATCGAGGCTCACGGCGGGCCCGAGGTTCTGACATTGGGCGAACTTCCCGAACCGGAAGCGGCGGCAGGACAAGTGAAGGTGCGCGTTCGGGCCACCGCTCTGAACCGGCTGGACCTCTATACCAGGGCGGGCGACCGGGGGCTGGAACGGCAGTTTCCGCCGCCCCTGATCCTAGGCGGCGATTGCGCGGGGGAGGTGGCTGCTGTTGGCGCAGGCGTGGCGGGACTTAAAGAAGGTGACCGGGTGGTAATCAACCCCCGGCTGTCGTGCCAGCAGTGTCCGGCCTGCCTTTCCGGGCAGGATGACCTCTGCCGCCGCTCGCAGTTTCTCGGCAGCGCATTGGACGGCAGCTACGCGGAGTATCTCAGCGTTCCAGCGGCCAACGCCCACGCCATTGGCGACGGTGTGAGCTATGAGCAGGCAGCAGCCATACCGACCACCTATCTGCCGGTGTGGAATATGCTGGTGCGCCGACTGCAACTGAAGCCCTGGCAGACCGTGCTCGTGCTGTCGGCGTCGGCGGGAGTAGGCACCGCCGCCATCCAGATGGCGAAGGACGTTATCGGGGCTCGAGTCATAGCCACTACCAGTACGGCAGAGAAGGCAGCCAAGGCGCGGGAGTTGGGAGCGGACGAAGTAATCAACTATACCGAAGAGGACATCCGCCAGCGTGTGCGCGAGATTACCGGGGGCGCCGGAGTGGACTGCGTGGTTGACCACGTGGGGGCGGACTTCTTTGGCCCGGCTTTCGCGTCGCTGCGGCCCGGCGGACGCTACGGGATATGCGGGGCCACCACCGGCCTGCGGGCCGAACTGCATCTGGGCCTGCTGTTCAGCCAGCAAAAAGAGGTCTATGGCGTCTACATGGGCACCAAGGAAGATATGCGGCAGATAGTGGAGATGCTGAATCGTGGCGCCGTCCGCCCGGTGGTGGACCGCGCCTTTCCGCTGGCGGATGCCGCCGCTGCTCATCAAGCGATGGAGGCGACCAGTTTCTTCGGCAAGCTGTTGCTGACCCAGGGTTAGCCCTGGATGTCCGGTTTCATGCTTGCTCCCATCGCGTTGTTTTGTCCCGCAGCCGCCTGCCGTGGAAGAGATACTGGTTGGCGTAGCCAGCGTAGCGCCCAAAGTAGCCCTGCGCCCATTCCAGCAGCACGCGGTTGGTGGGGGTCTTTTCGTTGGGGAAGTACCAGTCGGCGAGGGCGCGGCGCACCCATACGTCTATGGGGAAGGCTTGCATCTTTTCCAGCGAGAAAAGGGCGATGCAGTCGGCTATCTTGTCGCCGATGCCCTTGAGGGCCATCAGCTCGGCTTTGGCCTCCGGGTAGGGTGCGGCCACCAGATAGTCCGGGTCCAGCCGTCCTTCAGCGACGGCTATGGCGGCCTGGTGGACGTAGGGCGCGCGAAAGCCCAGCCTCAGCCGCCGCAGTTCGGCTTCTCCCGCTTCGGCCAGGTCTACGGGTTTGGGGAAGGTGTTGCGCCTGATGGTTCCGTCGCTTTCGTCAGAGGGAGCTGGATGGCTAAGAGTCAGCGGTTCGCCGAACTCCTCGGAAAGCCTCTCCATGTTGCGATGGATGGTCTCGATGTTGGAGTTGGCGGACAGGATGTAGGCTATCAGGCACTCCCATGGCTCCTGACGCAGTACCCGGAGGCCGGAGTAGCGCTCCACTTGGGCGGCTACGTTGGGGTCGGCAGTTATCTCGGATTGGATGGCTTTCAGGTCGTCGTCCAAGCGCAGATGGTCCCGGATTCTGGGAATCATTGCCTGGAGGTCAGACGGGCTGCTCAGGAATTCGATTGCCTGGCCATGTTGCCGGATTAGAACTAGAACGCCGCGCAGGACGCCGCTGTGCCATTCTCCTTCGCGCTTCCAGCGGTGGGCCTGTCCGCCCAGCAGGCTGGCCTCCAGGTCCACAGGCTGGCCGGCGTCGAAACTAGCGGAGACGGCGGGCGACACGACGTCCTCCCTCCAGCCACTGCGCTGCCAGCATCCCCACGTTGGCGGTCAGGCAGGGAGTTTGACGGCAGGGGGGCATGGAGTCCTGGAACGTCCGCCCGTAGCCGTGGCTGATGATTCTCGAGTCCAGCACCACTATGTTGCCCCGGTCGTCCTTGTTGCGAATCAGCCGTCCGATGCCCTGCCGGAAGCGAAGCACTGCGTTAGGTACGGAGTATCCGCTGAAGGGATCATCGTACAGCGCGGAGCGGGACTGGACGATGGGGTCGCTGGGAACCTGGAAGGGCAGGCGGGTGATAACCAACGCCTTGAGCAGGCCCGAGGGCATATCCACTCCCTCCCAGAAGCTGGCCGTGCCGAGAAGCACGCTGCGGGGTTCGTCGGCGAAAGCGGCCATAATGTAAGGAGCCGACCCGTCTACGCCCTGGGCCAGCACCGGGATGCCGTGGGGTTCCAGCAACGGGCGCAGGCGTTGGGCCACTGCTCGCAGGGACGAATGGGAGGTGAACAGGGCCATTGTATGGCCTTCCAACGCCTTGCCAAGCTGGGACAGCACGTCGGTGACAGCGGCCACATATCCGTTGGCGTTGGGCTGCGGCATATCTTCGGGTATGAGGGCCTGAGCCGCCCTTTCGTAGTCGAAGGGAGAGCCTACCAGCAGTTCACCGGCGTTTTCTGCGACACCGACTCGCCGTTTCAGGTACTCGAAATTGCCGCCCGTACTTAGGGTGGCGCTGGTCAGCACCACGCAGTCCTTTTCGTCGAACAGCTTTTCGGCAAGGATGCCACTGACGTCCAGAGGGGCTGAGTGGAGGGATATGGTGTTCTGCGAGGGGTTGACGTTGAGCCAGTGGATGTCCCGCTCCGCCGACTCGCCGTTGGCGTCGAGGATGGATTGCAGCCTTCCGGCCAACTCGCCCAAGCCATCGGCCAGGGAGTCGGCTTCCATTGCCAGCGCAGACTGATCGGGGGCGGCCTGGAGCCGGTTTGAGTCGAGGAACTTACGCAGGTTGCCCACGGCGTTGCGGGCCTGGGTCAGCCGGGCGTCCAGGTTTTCCCAGGCAAGATGCAACTCTGCCCAGGCCGACGTGCTGCGCACGATGGGCGTGAAGAGTAGCTGGTTCTGGTCGCCCCCCGCCTGCGCGGGGGCAGGCCTGTCCCTGTTGCGGCCCCGGCGCTGGCTGCTATGAAGCATCTCTACCGCCTGGAACAGGACCTCCCAAGACTCGCGCAGGCGGGGGCTTTCGGTTTCCATCGCAGCTATTGCCGCCTGTCCGGCCTGTACAGCGGCTTCGGAACCCTCGGCGGTTAGGGCTTGCCTTACGTCGATGGACAGGCGGCCGGCCAGTTCCCAGACACGCTCCAGTTCGTTCTGCGGCAGCTCGAAGCCGAACTGGTTGGTGGCTGCCTCTTCCAGGTGGTGGGCTTCGTCAATGATGACGTTGTTGTATTCAGGAATTAGGCCACCGCCGAAAGCCAGATCGGTCATCAGCAGCGCATGGTTGACGACGATGACGTGGGCCTGCTCGGCCCGCTGGCGGGCGGCGCGAAGGAAGCAGGGGGAGCCGTCGCGCATATCGAGGCAGAAGCCCTTTTCGCCCGCCGAGATATGGTTCCAGGTAACGGCGTCGCGGCCCAGCAGGTTGATTTCGCCCCGGTCGCCCGACTGGGTGTCTTGCAGCCACACCGAGGTCTTGGCCAGCAGCTTGGCGTCGTCCACTGACAGGGATTCGGTGCGAGACAACTGCCCCCAGCGCCGCAGGCAGAGGTAGTTGGCCCGGCCTTTCAGTAGAGCGACTTTCAACGCCCCCGGCTCCAAGATGCCCGATTCTTCGAGGACGTTCTGAAGGGCTGGGATGTCCTTGCCGATTAGCTGTTCCTGGAGGTTGATGGTGTTGGTGGACACCACCACCCGCTGGCCCTTTGATACGGCGAACAGGGCTGCCGGGAGCAGGTAGGCCAGCGACTTGCCTACGCCGGTGCCGCCCTCGATTACGAGGTGATGCTGGTCGTAGATTGCGCCGGTGACTGCATCCAGCATTTCCTCCTGTTCCGGGCGGTGCTCGAAGCCGGTGAACACCTGGGAGAATGGTCCTTGCGGGCCTAGCATACCGTGAAGGTCGTCCTCGCTGATGTGGTCAAGGTTATCCTCGGGGCGTCGCCCCCGTATGCTGCTACGGGGCAGGCTTTCGGGAGGGTCGAGGCGTTGGGCCAACTGGGCGTGGTTCAGTCCGGACGGACCTACCGAAGACAGCGCGCCCTTCGGCTCTCGCTCAGGAGTGTTGCTGGCGGCCATGCCTGACAGGACTGAATATAGAGGCCAGTTGCTGCGCCGGGCCAAATCCGTCATGTAGGCCAGAAGCCCGGGGTCCTGCTCTGCGGCTATTTGGAGGAGCTTTACGTAAAGCTCCTTGTGGGCGAGGGCGTCGTAGACGGCGCGGTGGCTCCGCTGGTCGCGCTGGGCCTGTTCCGGCCTGATGCCCAGCTCGTCTATGAGCCAGGCCAGGGAGTAGCGCCGCTGGAAGGGAAGGAAGACGGTTGCCAGGTCCAGGGTGTCGAAGGCCGGGTTTACCAGGGGCAGGCCGTGGGACTCGAGGAACCCCAGGTCGAAATTCACGCTGTGGCCGACGATGGGGTCGTGGCCAATGAATTCGGCCAAATCGTTGCGTATCTGGGAGAAGGACGGGGCGCGGCGGATGTCCTGCGGCGTAATGCCGGTGTAACGCTGGACGAACTCGGGGATGTCGCGGCCTGGATTTACGAAGGTCTGATAGGTGTCCAGAACTTCGTCGCCCCGGAAGCGGACTGCGCCGACTTCTAGAATAGCGTCGCTCTCCGCTCTGAGGCCGGTGGTTTCGAGGTCAATGGCGATGCTGGTCTGTTCCAGCGGAGAGACCGGTTGTTGAATTGAGGCCATCACACTCCCAATCCGCCTCACTTCGCGGCAGGGTTAGAGCGAGTTTAGCACGGACGCCCGCGTGGTTCGAGGGCCGAATGTCAGTAGGAGGCAGGAAAATCAGGCGGAGTAGCGCCGGATTGCGCCGTTGCGGAGGCCGATGACGGGGTGGTACTGGCCAGAGTGGAGAGCCTTGAGGAACTCGGCCTCAGTGGTGATTTCGTCGTGGAACTCGGTTACGAACTTGCCGAGGCCGTGGAGGGAATGGGCGTCACTGCCGCCGGTTACGGGCAGGTCGAGCATTCCAGCTACTTTCAGGGCGAACTCGTTCTCGCGGTCAATGGTTCCGCCGTTGGCTACTTCCACGGCGTCGGCCAGCTTGAATACCGGGTGATCGAGAGCGTCTTCCGGGGCCTCCGGGAGTTCGTCTGGCACCGACTGGTATATCAGAGCGCGAGAGCGGTTGCCGTTGCCGCTGAGGACGCCACGGAAGGGATGAGCGGTGATGACGAAGCCGCCGGCGGCGGTGGCGGCCTTGCGGAGTTCGGCGGCCTTGTTGAAACCCGCCTGGTAGCGGTCAAGGCCAAAGGCGAGCATGTGACCGAGGTCGGTCTCGACTTCCATAGCGCGTATCAGGACGACGCTGTGTAGGGCGGCGAATTTCTGAAACTCGTGGCGGTCCCAAGGCCCGGCGTGCTCTGTGATGCAAAGGCCGCGCAGCCCCAGCCGGTCGGCTTCCAGCACCATATCTTCGGGGGTGAGGCTGCTGTCGCTGCTGCCCTTGGTGGTGTGTATGTGCAGGTCGAAAAGTCGAGCCATCGAGCTATGCCACCTTCGTTTTGGCTATTACATTCCGTGATGTTGCGACTCTAAGTTTATGGCTTCCTACGATTATCGTCAATGAATTTTACGGTAAGTGATTCGCTGTGAGAGGACTTCAAGGCCGTACCGGGCGGTGGCCGGCCCCCGGCGGGGTGTGCGCCACTGCGTCGGCCAAGGCCGGGAAGCGGGAGAGGGGTAGGACTTCGCCGGTGTCTTCGTATTGCCCGATGAGTTCTCGGAGGTCGTCGGGGACGCGCTTGGTAGCTTCTGTGGCAGTATCGTAGCCCACGTATACCGCTTCGATGGTAGTCAGCAGCAGTTCGGGGTTGGGGCGGTAGATCTCCATTTCCATGACCAGGCTGGTGTTGCCTATGCGGGAGACGCGGACGTAGGCCTCGACGATTTCATCAACACGCGCCGGGGCCTTGAACTCAATGGTGGTCTTGACCACGGCAAAGTCGAAGTAGCCGGACTGGGGCATGTGGTAGATGCCGATGCCCAGGTTGCGGTAGTACTCGGCCTGCGCCAGTTCGAGGTAGCCGAGGTAGGCGCCGTTGAACACGATGCCTTGGGCGTCGCACTCCATCCAGCGGATGCGAAACTCGGTGCGGAACTTGAAGTCAGACTTGGGCATTTTATTCACAAATCCCCTCTCCCGGAGGGAGAGGGTTAGGGTGAGGGCGTTTCCTCGTATCCTAGACTATACAGATAGCGCAAATCATCAGTAGTGAGATGCGCCGTCCGCAGAAGGTCAGGGCGGCGGGCGAGGGTGCGTTCCAGGGACTTGAGACGGCGCCAGCGCTCGATTTCGGCGTGGTGGCCGGACAGCAGCACATCCGGCGCCGGCATCCCGCGATATTCGGCGGGGCGGGTGTAGAGAGGATGCTGCAACAGTCCGGTGCTAATGGAGTCACCAGCGACGCTCTCAGGGGAACCGACGACGCCGGGCAGCAGGCGCGTGACGGCGTCTATGATGATCATGGCGGGCAGTTCGCCACCGGTCAGCACGTAATCGCCGACGCTGACCTGCTGGGTGGCCAGCCCCTCGGCGATACGCTCGTCCACCCCGGCGTAGTGGCCGCAGATTAGGGCGATGGCCGGGGCAGCCGTCAGTTCTTCCACCAGGTTCTGGTTCAGCAGCTCGCCCTGCGGCGTGAGCAGGATGACGGGAATTTGGGCGCGTTCTTCGTTGCTATAACTCGATAGGGCAGCTTCGGTGGCCTCGAAGACCGGCTCGGGCTTCATCACCATGCCGTAGCCGCCGCCGAACTGGTAGTCGTCGGCGGTGCCATGGGCGTCATGGGTGTAGTCGCGGATGTCGGTGACCTCGATAGCGACCTGTCCCCGCTGCACCGCCCGCGCCACTATGCTGAACTGCGACGACAGACCGAAGGCTTCCGGGAACAGGGTCAGGACGTGGAAGCGCATTTAAGGCGCCGCCCTAGTCCGCCGCCACTGCAACACGAACTGGCAGCTTGTCTACATAAGCTACCCCTGCGCGCATTACGAGCTTGATGGCTTCCTTGTCACGCAGGACGCTTACACTTTTGAGCGGGTCGCCGGCCACAGCCAGCAGGTCGGCCTGCTTGCCCTTCTTTATGGTGCCGATTTCCTTGTCTAGTCCGATGCACTCGGCGGCCCAGCCGGTGGCGGTCTGGATGGCCTGCATCGGGGACAGGCCGCGCTCCACCATCAGCTCGATTTCGCGGGCGTTGTCGCCGTGGACGAAGCCTCCCGCGTCGGTGCCAGCGGTTATCTTGGCGCCGGCTTCGACGGCCTTGTGCAGGCTTTCCTGGTGGGTGTGGAACAGGGCCTCGGCGCGGGCCTTGACGTGAGGCGCGCTGATGGTGGAGTGGAACTCGTAGACCTCCCAGGTGGGGGTGAAGAAGGTGTTGTTGTCGGCCATCATCTTCAGCAGGTCGGGATCGTCGGCCAGGTAGCAGCCATGCTCCACGGAGCCGACTCCGGCCTCGACGCACATCCGGAGGCCGGGGCCGCCCAGAGCGTGGCACATGGTCAGCTTGCCTTGCGCTGCGGCCTCATCCACCAGCGCCTTGACCTCGTCAGAGCCGAAGGCGATGTCCATGGGGCCGTGGCCCTGCCGGGAGCTGGCCCCGCCGGTGGTGGCGAACTTGATGACATCGGCGCCAACGCGGACCATCTCGCGCACCATGGAGCGGACGGCTTCAGGGCCGTTGGCGACGCCGACGGGACGCATGGGGTCGGTGGCGTAGGCCGTGCGGTGGCCGGAGGGCGCCACCCGGTCGCCGATGCCTCCAGTGGGCGAGATGATGGAGACGGCGGTCAGCAGGCGGGGGCCGTTCAGCAGCCCTTCAGCGATGGCCTGCTTGAAACCGGCGTCCAGTCCGCCGGCATCGCGGATGGTGGTGTAGCCTGCCGCCAGAGAGTCCTCAATGGCTTTCGCAGTCTTCAAGTGGGCCAGCGATGCCGGTTCCTCGATTTCCCAGCGGGAGAGCAGGCTGTAGTTCTTGTCGGCCAGGTGGTCGTGGGTGTCTATCAGGCCGGGCAGCAGGGTCAGGCCTGTTAGGTCTACTTCCTCGGCGCCGGGTGGAATTTCCACTGCTGCGCGCGGGCCCACTGCCTTAATTATCGCTCCGTCCAGCAGCACGGTTGCGTCGGCCTGCGGAGGGCCGCCGGTGCCGTCTATCAGAGTCGCCCCGACTAACGCTTTCATAAGACGCCCTCACCCTAACCCCCTCCCATAGGGAGAGGGAACTGTTGGATTGTTGGGGCAATGCTAGTTACGGGCGCGCCCTTCGTCAAGCTCAGGAGCTGTCAATATAAACCTGCTCTTTCCCCGCTTCCTCCCGGTTCCTGCCTTCGCAAATCGCCCAATCCCCGTTGACTATGGCACTCCCATCCCTATCCTGTCCATCCTATAATCCTGTAATCCTGATTCAGACTGTGGTGGATGCGGACAATGCTGGGCTTGTGGCGGGGGCTGACCTTAATTCTTGTCTTGGCGGCCATCGCCGCCAGCATAGCCTGTAACAGTCAAGGACACGGGATAGCCTACGTTTCCGAGGCGGACGGAGACGCCGAAATATACCTGGTTGACCCGGATTCCGGTGATTCGCAGGCGCTCTTGCATCGCATCGTCGTCCGCGGAATTCAACCCCGGTGGTCGCCTGATGGCCAGAACATTGCCTTCGTGTCGGGTGATTCGGGCGACCTCGACATCGTTATTGTCAGCGTTGACGGAGAGGACGAGATTCGCGTCCTAACATCCACAGATGGCAACGAAGAGTCGCCCCGCTGGAACGCCGACGGCGAGCAGGTGGCCTATGTCACCGACACGGACGGCCATTCCGACGTCTACGTTACGCCCTTCTCCACAGGTGACGGGGAAATCGGAAGCCCGGTTCGTATCACATCCGGCGATACCGAAGAATTCCTGGGCGACTGGTCGCCTGATGGACAGTGGCTGGTCTTCAGCCGCCGGGGAAACGAGGAATCCCGGGGCCTCTGGCTGCGGAATCCGGCCGGCGTCAACCTGTTCCGGCTTACCGGCGAGGATGACCTGGCTCCGGTGTGGTCTCCCGACGGCGACGCCATCGCCTTCGTGCGCAACTCGGAGGGCAACCGAGACATCTACCTGCTGTTGCCGGAGGACGATGACGACTGGCGGGGGCCAGTGAAAGCCCAGCCGCTGATTACGTCCCCGGCAGCCGACCACTCGCCGGACTGGGCCCCTGACGGCGACACGCTGGTCTACGTGTCGGAGCGGAACGGCAACCCGGAAATCTACACCCTCGAAACCGACCAAGACAGCCCGCCGCAGCGCCTGACCACCAACGAGGCCGAAGACTCCCAGCCGGTATGGTCGCCGGATGGCAAGCGCATCGCCTTCGTCTCCGACCTGCATGGCCAAGGCGAGATATTCGTGATGGACGCCGACGGCAGCAACCAGCAGCGTCTCACCCACAACGATGCGAGAGACCACTCCCCAGACTGGTAACCTGGTCATCTGACAATTCGTCATCCTGAGCCTGTCGAAGGACATCGTATGCTACACTCAGTCCCAACCCAAAGTTCCCTCTCTCTTCCGCAATTCCCTCTCCCAGAGGGAGAGGGTTAGAGTGAGGGCACGGTGAGGGTGATATGGAATACGCTAAAATCGCCCCTATTATGGGCAGCCTCTGGTCTCCCATTGCCGCAGTCTCCAGCCATTGGCGGGGGCAGGATAACGCGCAGATATGCGTGTCCATCGGGGGCGCGTCCATCGTAGCCGAGCGGCCCAGGGTCATAACGCAGATTTACAAGACGAACCACAGCCATAAAATGATTATGGGCAGCGGGGCTTTCGCCCTGAATTTCCCCAGAGCGGACCAACTGGACTGGATTGACCGGTTCGGAATGCGTTCCGGGCGGGACGGCAACAAGCTGGAGGGGCTGGACTATCGGGCAGGGGAAACCGGCAGTCCGCTTCTCGCCGATTGCTGGGGGTGGCTGGACTGCCGCGTGGTCAACGCCATGGACGGCGGGGACTTGACCTGCTTCCTGGCCGAGGTGGTGGATGGGCTTACCGTAAGCGACGGCCAACCGCTGTGGTGGCGGGACGCCCGCCAACGGATGCCGGAAGAGTGGATGCGGGCCTATGGCGAAAAACAGACGGGCGAAGTTGCCTTTTCCCGAGCCCACATGTCCAACATAGACTATTCTTCGTACAAGCCCCAATAGCCCATACCGGAGGATCTACTTGTCCGACATGGAAACGATGCGCCCTTACATTCAACAACTCCATGACACGCCGCACAAGACCGTGCTGGCGGTTTCGGGGGCAGGCACGCAGGCGGTGGCCTGGCTGCTGGGAGTGAGCGGCGCGTCGCGCACCATCCTGGAGGTGGTGGTTCCCTACGGGCGGCTGGCAATGCAGGACTTCCTAGGGTTCGAGCCAGCGCAGTCTGCGGCCGCGGAAACGGCGCGACAGATGGCACGGCGGGCCTACCAGCGGGCGCGGGCGCAGCTTGAGGACGATTCTCCGGCCGTGGGGCTGGCCTGCGCCGCCGCCATCGCCACCGACCGCTACCGTCGAGGCGACCACCGGGCATTCGTGGTGGCATGGGACGATACGGGGATAGCCACTTGGTCCCTTACCTTCCACAAAGGGCTGCGCGACCGGGCCGGTGAGGAGGACGTGGTGAGCCGCCTTATCGTTATGGCCCTGTCGGAATTTTCCGGCCTCGACATTATTCCCTCTCCCACCGGGGGAGAGTTAGGGTGGGGGCGTTTCCTGGGCCTTGCGGACGGGGACTTGCTGGATGTGGAACGCATTTCGCGGCCCGAACCGCTGGAGGAACTGCTGGCCGGAGATGTCCGGTGGGTAGTGCGCCGCCCGGACGGTGGTATGGAGGCCGAGGGCGAGGTTCCCCAGCTACTGCTGCCCGGTTCCTTCAACCCGCTGCACTTGGGCCACCGGGAGATGATGGAGGCGGCTATCCGCGCCTCCGACGGCCTTCATCCTGAGCCTCCCGTCTCCCGTACAAGCATCCGGGGAGCCTTCGAACTGTCGGTCACCAACGTGGACAAGCCGCCCCTGGAAAAGGGGGAGGTTGAACGCAGGCTATCGCAATTCGAGCCGGAAGATACGGTTGTGCTTACGCGGGCCGAGGCGTTTCAGAAGAAGGCGGCGCTGTTCCCAGGAAGGGTCTTCGCGCAGGGTTGGGACACGACGATAAGGCTGGTGGCGCCCCGCTACTACGGAGGCGAGGCGGAGATGATGCTGGCGCTGGCGGAGATGATGGCCGGGGGAACGAGGTTCCTGGTGGCGGGGCGCCTTCACCCTACGACACAGGGGGGAGTGTTCAGGACGCTGGCCGATGTGGATATTCCTGCCGGGTTCAGGCCGATGTTTTCGGAGATACCGGAAGGGGAGTTCCGGCGGGATATTTCTTCGACCGAGCTACGGCAGTCTCAAAGCCCAGGAAAGGCCGACCACGCCAGCGTGAGAGAGGAAAGATGAACCGAAATGAAACCGACGCGGAAAAGCTCGAACGCCAGCATAGGGCGGTCGCAGACCTGCGGCTATCCCAAGAAGCGGACGAGGAGACCCAGAGAGCAGTGGTTCGGGAGGCGGCACATAGGGCCACCATGGACAGTTGGCCCGAGATGCCTGAGGATGAACGTCAGCGCGAGGTTGATACAGTCGTGGGCCTGGAAGCGCTCAAGTTCCAATTGGCAATCTTCAAGCGCGGCTGGTCCACGGGCCAGGGCGCGGAAAGGATCCAGTTGGACCCGGAAATCGCAGGGCCCAGGATTCTGGTCAGAGCGTACGCAACAGCCGAAGCGGACACCCTCAGGATGAGGAACGCCGCAGGAGGGCAAACCACCGAAGCCGGACTGCGGCCCAGCCTGGAGGACAGAATCCGCCGCTACCTGCGCCCTGACGAGTAAGCTGGACTTTGTACAGAACAGAGACATAGGGATAGGAATAAGATGAGTTGATGGAAATCCCTCTCTAGGGAGAGGAGAGGGTGTATGCCGAGAGAAAGTTTTCCTCCTGGAGTGGCTGAACAGCTCAAGTGGTACGTGTATCGCCTGATTGACCCGCGAAACGGCGAAACCTTTTACGTGGGCAAAGGGCAGGGGAACCGGGTTTTCGCCCACGCCAATGGCCTGCCAGACGGTGACGCTGATGAAGTGTCGGACCCGAAACTAGGGCGCGTCAAGGAAATCCAGGCCGCCGGTCTGGAGGTGAGTCACGTTATCCATCGCCACGGAATAGACAGCGCCAAAATCGCTTATGAAGTTGAGGCGGCGCTTATTGACGCCTATCCAGGACTGACTAACAGAGTCAGAGGGCATGGTTCGAGGGACTACGGAAGTCGGCATGTGGAAGAAATCATTGACGAATATGCGGGACAGGAATTCCAAGTTAAAGAACCTTTGATGCTGATTTATGTAGCGACTCTGTATTATCAGCGTGACAGTGTTTATGACGCGGTGCGCTGCGCATGGAAATTGAACGTAAATAGGGCCCGAAATTACAGATTGGTGCTTGCGAACCTCAGAGGTATGATTGTTGGGGCCTACCGTCCAACTGAATGGCGTATCGCTACCCAAGAAAATTTTCCCGGATTGGAGGAAAGGGACTTGAATGACCGTTGGGGATTCGTAGGCGAACCCGCAGAGCCGGAGGTCTGGGATTACTACGTAAGGAAGCGAGTTCCTGAACATTATCGGCGGCGCGGCAGTCGCGCCCCGGTCCGGTACTGCGATCCCAAGTGCGCGTAGGCCGCGCTAACCGATATGTCTCAATTGACACTCCCTTAGCCTGATGCTATATTCCCGTCCGCTGGTAATGCCTATATTCGAGCGAAACACGCCTGTTGTGGGGCATCGCTTCGAGGATGCTTAACCCTTCGTTGCCATGCTGATTCAAGTCTTCAACCCCGAAATCTTCACCGAGAACTGGACCGCAGTGGCGCTGTCGGCGTTCATCGCCGCCGCCGCCATCATTGGTATGTTCACGGCGTCGCAGCTTCTATCTGCCCGGCGGCAGTCGGAAACCAAGCTGACCACCTACGAGTGCGGCATTCCGGCTACTCCATACATCTGGTCCAATATCAACGTCCGCTTCTACGTCTTTGCCATCCTGTTCCTGATATTTGACGTTGAAGCGGTATTTCTTTTCCCGTGGGCGGTGATATTCCTGCAAGACCAGGTTACCTCACTGCCCTTCTACGCCATGATGCTGTTCCTGGCGGTGCTGGGCTTTGCCATCGTGTACGCCTGGCGCAAGGGGGTGCTTGAATGGCAGAAATAGTCCCTGTACAGATCGACATGGGAACGGGCAACCGCCCGGGCCCTAGCCTGTTCGACCAGACCATCGGCGGCGCAGCCCCGCAGGTCATCACCACCACCACGGACCAGCTCTTCGCCATGGCCCGCAAGTCGTCGCTGTGGACGCTCAGCTTCGGGCTGGCCTGCTGCGCCATCGAGATGATTTCCACCTACATGGCCCATCACGACTTCGACCGGTTTGGGGTGGTGACCTGGCCTTCGCCGCGCCAGGCTGATGTAATGATCGTGGCCGGCACTGTGGTAAGGAAGATGGCGGAACCCATCCGGCTGCTCTACGAGCAGATGCCGGAACCCAAATGGGTCATCGCCATGGGAAGCTGCGCCACCAACGGCGGGCCGTACTACCGCTCTTACTCCGTGGTGATGGGCGTTGACCATATCGTGCCGGTGGACGTCTACGTTCCCGGCTGTCCGCCTCGCCCGGAGGCCCTGCTCTACGGGATCCTGAAGCTCCAGGAAAAAATTATGCAGGACGCTGGCAGCAAGTGACGGAAGCCGGTAACGATGCCGAACAGGTGGGCGTAGAGGAACTGGCAGAAGAGCCGGAACCGGAAGGGCCGGACCTCAGTTCTCTGAACGCCGACGGGCGCGCCCTGTTGGACTCTGCCCTTGATGTTCTAAGTGACTACCAGCCCCATCCGGGGACTCTCAGCGACCTCCCTCAAGTTACTGTTGAGCGGCAGCATATCCTTGATGTTTGCCGCGTTATGAAGGATGACGAGCGCATCGGGGCCAGGATGTTGCTGTGCCTTACCGCCGTGGACTACCCGCCGGCCGCACCTGTACAAGCACGGGGCTCTGGTGGGGGGCACGGCCGCGGCCGCGGGGAACCGGAGGAAGAGGCTGAGGAGTCTCCCGGTCGGCTGGAAATGGTGTATGTGTTGCAGTCGCTGGAACCGGAGCGGACGATTGTTCTGAAGACCGAGGCCCCTTACGATGACCCGGTGGTGCCCTCGGTCACATCGGTATGGCGGGCCGCTGACTGGTATGAGCGCGAGGCCCATGACCTGTTCGGAGTGGTCTTCGACGGGCACCCTGACCTGTCGCCGCTGCTACTGTATGACGAGTTCGAGGGGTATCCGGGCCGCAAGGAATTTCCCTTCTATGAATACCGTGAGTTTTAGTTGCCCCTCATCTATACAAATGACGGTCCGAAAGGAGCGATTATCCTGGTGGAGCGCTTGATTCTGACAGCGCGGGTGGGACAGGAGGACGCGAAGTATGTGGCCCTGATAGAGGGGCTGTCTTCCGTATGGGAGCGGGTGCGAGGGGAGGGGGAATCTCCCGATTCGGCAAGGGAAGAGTTGATACAGGCCATGCTGTCTTGGATTTCCAGTCAAGACTGCGCCGAAAGCATGTCTGGGTCGCTGGCCGCCGCAGGTTTCCCGGAAATAGACGACGAAACCGAACTGGAACTGGAATTCGTCCATATCGGCGACTTCGATGAGTGACGGATCCTCCAGCAAGCTCAGGATGAAAGAAAGGATCGTATACCAGATTGAGGAATCGAAGGTCTGGGAGTCATTCCAGGCGGTCTGCCCGGAGTTGCTTATAACCGCTTTCGGGGACACGCCGGAGGACGCCCGGAAAGCCCTTCGTCAGCAGGTGGCGGAATACCTGGAAGACTGCGATAATCTGGGTGCGCTGGATGAGACTCTAATCGAAGCTGGCTTTTACTTCGACGACGATGTTTGGATGAGCAGTGAAGTCAAGCCGGTGGAGGGGCCGGATATTGACCTCAGATTCATCTGATATACCGGGTGAATCAACAGTAGGATACGCCCTCACCCTAACCCTCTCCCAGGGGAAGAGGGGACTCAAGGGCCAGTAGCTGAGAATGGTTGAAGCCACAAGCAACATAACCGCCAACCCTTCGGCTCCGCTCAGGACGGACGCCGAACCCATCGAGATGCTGCTCAATATGGGGCCGCAGCATCCCTCGACGCACGGAGTCTTTCGGATGGTGCTGTGGGTTGACGGCGAGAAGGTGGTGGACATCGTTCCCCACATTGGCTACCTGCATCGCGGGTCTGAAAAGCTGTGCGAGGGGGAGCAGTACCACCAGGTCATCACCCTGTTCGACCGGCTGGACTATATCGCCAACTTCAACAACGAACACGTCTATTGCCGCGCCGTCGAGAAGCTGATGGGCCTGGAGGTGCCGGAACGGGCCGAGTACGTGCGGATTATCCTCTGCGAGCTGAACCGCATCGCCAGCCACCTGCTGTTCATCGCCACCATGGGGCTGGATGCCGGGGCCATGACGCCCTCGATGTTCTGCTTCCGAGGCCGCGAGCGCATTCAGGCGCTCTTTGAGCATGTTTCCGGCGCCCGCATGATGCACAACTACTTCCGGGTGGGTGGCCTTAAGGAAGACGTCCCGGAGGACTTCATCCCCCGCCTGCGCGAGCTGATGCCCTTGGTTCGGGATGACCTGGAAGAGTCGGACAAGCTGCTCAGCTTCAACGAGATTTTCCTGGCTCGGCTGAAAGATATTTCCCCGGTTACGGCGGAGGACGCCATTGACTTCGGGCTGACCGGGCCGTGTCTGCGGGCATCGGGGGTGGACTACGACGTGCGGAAAGCTGCGCCATATTCCATCTACGACCGCTTCGACTTCGAGGTTCCCATCGGATTGGACGGGGACTGCTGGGACCGCTACTACCTGCGAGTGCAGGAGTGCTACGAGTCCATCCGAATCATCGAACAGGCGATGGAGCAGTGGAGCGAGAGGTGGCCGAATACCAGCCCCGTGGCCTTAACCGACATCAACTCCGCCCCGGGCGGCAGCCGTCGGCTGCTGCGTCCGCCCGCCGGCGAGGTCTACGTGCGGGCCGAGAACCCGCGGGGCGAAATTGGCGTGTACCTAGTCAGCGACGGGGCAGACCGGCCTTACCGCCTTAAGGTGCGCCCGCCATCCTTCTGCAACCTTTCCGCCATCCGTCACATGCTCATTGATACCTGGGTGGCCGACTCGGTGGTGATCCTGGGTTCGCTGGACATCGTGATGGGCGAGGTTGACCGCTGATGTCTGTCCTGAGTGGAATCGAAGGGCCCCCGCTGCTGTTCATATCATGGGCCGATTTTGGCTGGATTGTGCTGGGCCTGTTCCTCATGTTCAACGCCCTGTCCATTGTCGTGCTGTCCCTGACGTGGCTGGAGCGCAAGGCTCTGGGGCGGTTGCAGCGGCGGCTGGGGCCAACTCGCAGCGGCCCAATGGGCACGATGCAGCCCATTGCCGACGCCATCAAGCTGATAATCAAGGAAGACATCATCCCGACCTCCTCGGAGAAGGCTATTTTCTGGGGCGCGCCGCTCATCGTGATGCTGTCGGCGTTCATGATCTGGGTGACCATCCCAGGCGCGCAGAACGCAGTCATCAAGAACCTGGACCTGGGGTTGTTCTATATCATCGCCTTCTCCGTCATTGGCATCCTGGGGCTGGTTCTGGCGGGCTGGGGGTCGGCCAACAAGTACGGCACTCTCGGCGGGTTGCGGGCGGCGGCGCAACTGGTGAGCTACGAGATTCCCATCATCATGGTGGCCGTGGCGGTGGCGATGCTGGCGCAGTCGCTGGACTTGCGGGAAATCGTGGAGCAGCAAAGGAGCTATCCCTTCTTCCTGGTGCAACCGCTGGGTTTGGTGGTGTTCTTCATCGCCGGGCTGGCCGAGGTTGGGCGCACTCCCTTCGATATTTACTTTGCAGAGTCGGAGATAGTGGGCGGGCCGTTTGTGGAGTACAGCGGGGCGCACTGGTCGCTGTTCTTCCTGGCCGAATACATCAACACCTTTGCCATCGCCGCCTTGACGGTCATACTGTTCTTCGGCGGCTGGCTGGGGCCGGGACTGTCGGGTTACTGGGCCGTCATCTGGTTCCTGTTCAAGGTCTACCTGGTCATTCTGGTTATCTTCTGGATACGGGGAACCTTTCCGAGGCTGCGTATTGACCAGTTGATGGCCTTTGCCTGGAAGGTGGTGGTTCCGCTGTCGTTCCTGACCGTGGTAATGACCGCTGTCTACCAGTTCTACGGATGGCCGGCCTGGTCGCTGACGCTGATGTCGCTGGCCGGGCTGGTGTGGGTGGCATACGCTATCTACCGCCGGATGGCCGGCCCGGCGAGCCGGGTGGCGCAGGTGAGGGCGCGGCAAGAAGCGCTGATGGCCTCGCGCCGCCAGCAACGCGCCCGGACTGCCTCCCCAGAACCGTTACAAGAGACGGGAGACTGATATGTGGAACAGCGTTAAGGGTATGTTCATAACCCTGCTCTCGTCGGCCAAGGGGCTGCGGGAGCCGGTAACGAGGCAGTATCCGGCCACCGGCAACCTGCTGCAGCGGGAGGAAGCGCCGACGCCGGTGCAGGACCGTTTCATGGGCTTCCCGGCGCTGACCTGGGACGAAGAGGTTGGCGAGCCATACTGCACAAGTTGCATGGTGTGCATCCGCCACTGCCCGACGCAGTGCATGTCGGCGACAATGATGGACAACCCCTTGCAAGCGGAGGGCAAGAGCAGCCGACGCAAGATTGTGGAGAGCTTCGAGATAAACCTGAATCGCTGTATACTGTGCGGAATTTGCGTGGAGTGGTGCAACTTCGACGCCATCGTGATGTCCCACGAGCACGAGATGAGCACCTTCGTCCGAAACGGCGACCGGGTGGACCTGCCGGAGCTGCTGGAGCTGGGCTGGAAGCACCAGCAGGAGACTGATTGGGTGCCGCCAAGCAAGAAGTGAGGAGCTAGGAGCCAGGCGAATGACGGTCACATGCAACAGGATTCTCACCCTCACCGGACACCGGGAATACCCGGTGCAGGCCCTCTCCCTCAAGGGAGAGGAGGTTTAGGGGACTCGCTGGATGTCCTGGGCCCTCTTCATAATCTTGGCCGTGCTCACCCTGGGGGGTGGACTGGCGGTCGTGGCGACCCGGAACGTGGTCCATGCAGCGCTGGCGTTGCTGGTGTCGCTGGTGGCGGTGGCGGGCGTATACCTGGTACTGTACGCCGAGTTCCTGGCGCTGGTGCAGGTGCTGATATACGGCGGGGCTATCGTCATTGTGCTGATATTCGCCATCATGCTCACTCGTAGCGCCGAGTACCCGCGCACTTCCGACAACAGGCAGTGGCCGCTGGCCGCGGTGGCGGCACTGGGACTGCTGGGCGTGCTGGTTCCGGCATTCCTGATTAACGCGGTACGAGACACCGAGGCGCAGAACGCGGCGTTCACTGACATTGGGAAATCGCTGTTCACCACTTGGGCGGTCCCGTTTGAGATTGCCTCCCTGGTGCTGCTGGTGGCCCTCATCGGGGCAATAATCATCGCCCGATCCGGGCCGGGAGAGAACTAGACTGTGGTTGATTTGGTCTGGTTCCAGCTCCTGAGCGCCGCCCTTTTCGTCATCGGGCTATACGGCGTTCTGGCGCGCCGCAGCGCGGTGCTCATCCTGATGTCCATCGAGTTGATGCTGAACGCGGTCAACATCAACCTGATTGCGGCCGCGTCGCACATGGAGGGCTTCGGCAAGTTCAGCAACTTCGATGGACAGCTCATCGCAATTTTCATCATTACCGTAGCCGCTGCCGAGGTTGGCCTGGCACTGGCGATAGTCCTGCGGATGTACCGCAACCGCTCCACGGTGAACGTGGACGAAATCAACTTGATGAAATGGTAAATGTCCCGGTGAGAATTTCTTATCCACGGTTCACCCCCACCCTAGCCCTCCCCCTCAGGGGGAGGGGATTGTTGGTAAACAGCTGATGCAGTGGGCCTGGCTCATTCCGGTCTTCAGCTTCGCTGTGGCGCCGATCATAGTTGTCTTAGGCAACCGTCTGCCCGGCAAAGGGGCGTTGCTGTCAATTCCCGCCATTGCCGCCGGATTCGTTTTCTTCTGGATAGCCCTGTTCGGATGGCTGGACGCTTCCACGGCTACGGAGCATTGCTACGTTGCCGTCGGAACCGAGGCCCTGACCTGCAACTACGAAAAGGTCTGGTTCAACGCTGGGTTGGCGAGGCTGGGCGACAGCGTGGCCCTGACGTTGGGCTTCTTCGTTGACCCGCTGACCATCGCCATGCTGGGGCTGGTCACATTTGTAGCCCTGATGGTGCAGATTTACTCGCTGGGCTATATGCACGGCGACCCGCGCATCAACTGGTACTTCGCGGTACACGCCCTGTTCGCCGCCTCGATGCTGACCATCGTTCTGTCCGACAGCTTCCTGCTGCTCTACGTGGCCTGGGAGCTGGTGGGTGTTTGTTCCTACATGCTTATCGGGTTCTGGCACGAGCGTCCGGCGGCGCGGGAGGCGGCCAAGAAGGCGTTTATCGTCACCCGTATTGGCGACGTGGGACTGCTGGTGGGCATACTGCTGCTGTGGCGGGAGGTGGGCACCTTCAGCATGACCGACGCCTTCGCAGCGGTTCAAGCGGGAACGATGGGAGAGGGAGCGGCCATCGCCGCCGCGCTGCTGCTGTTCCTGGGAGCGATGGGCAAGTCGGCGCAGATTCCCTTCCACGTCTGGCTGCCCGACGCGATGGAAGGTCCCACGCCGGTCAGCGCGCTGATTCACGCTGCGACGATGGTGGTAGCCGGGGTGTTCCTGGTGGCCCGCGCCTTCCCGTTGTTCGAAGCTTACAACGCCGTGCCGCTGCTGGTGGTGGCGATAGTGGGGTTGGTTACAGCGCTGGTGACTGCCACCATTGCCTTGGTGGCAACGGACATAAAGCGTATTCTGGCCTACTCGACGGTCAGCCACCTGGGGCTGATGATGCTGTCACTGGGGGCCTTTGGCTATACAGCCGCCATATTCCACCTGCTGGCGCACGGCTTCGCCAAGGCGCTGCTGTTCCTGGGGTCGGGCAGTGTCATCCACAGCACGGAAAAGCAGGAAGTGTCGGAATTGGGCGGCCTGCGGCGGGTGATGCCTATCACGACTATCGTTTTCGCCATCGGCGCTATGTCGCTGGGCGGCATACCGATACTGGCAGGCTTCTGGAGCAAGGACGAGATATTGCAGGCGGTGAGCCACGGGCGGAACCCGGTATTCATTGTGTTCGCGCTTATTACGGCCTTGCTCAGCGCTTTATACATGGGACGGGCGGTGTTCGTTACCTTCTTCGGCAGGCTGCCCCAGGAACTGGAGCATACCCACGAATCGCCGCCGGTTATGACGGTGCCATTGATGCTGCTGGCCGTGCTGGCGGTGGGGTTCGGGTTCATCAGTTTCAACTGGCCTGGCAGTTTCGGCGGGTTCGGCTACTTCGTGTTCTACCACGAGGGCCACGGGTTCGAGTTCACATGGTGGATCGGGATTCTCTCAGCGGTAATGGCGGTCGGCTCGTTTGTGCTTGCTTACCTGATTTACGAGGCTTCGACTCCGCTCAGCCTGAGCGTCCGTCGAAGGCTGGAGTCCACCCGGCAGAGGTTCGCCTCCGTGCTGCGAGTGGTGGAGAACAAGTACTACTTCGATGAAGTCTACCAGTGGACAATTGACCGGATAGTGTTGGTTCTGGCTTCTTTCATCGGGTTCTTCGACCGGGCCATCGTCAACGACATTGCAATCAACGGCCCGGCGGACACGGTTCGCAAGCTGGGCGTCGCCCTGCGGCTGCACGTTACCGGGCATCTGTACAGCTACGCGCTGGCGATGACGCTAGGCGTGGTAGGACTGGGCATCTTCTGGTGGCTGATAACCTCGTGAACTGTATGAACCATAACCAATACGCCCTCACCCTCACTCTCTCCCAGAGAGAGGGGATTAGGTAAGGGGAGAGGGCAGTCGTGAGTAACTTCGACAGCGTCGCGCTGCTGCTGTTGATCCTGGTGCCGCTGGCTGGGGCCGGGCTGATGATGTTCATGCCCGGCGACAGGCACAAGGACTCATGGTATTTCGCGCTCTTCATCGGCGCTATATCGCTGGTCCTGTCGGTGTTGATTTTCGCCCGGTACGACTATGACGCCGGGGGCTTTCAATTCGTCCGCACCTACGACTGGTTGCCGGGGCCGCTGGACATCAGCCTGGCGCTGGGGATTGACGGTATTTCGGCTCCGCTGGTGGTGCTGAACGGCATCGTGCTGATGGGCGGGGTCATAATCTCACAGAACATCACCTACCGCACCCGCGAGTTCTTCGTGTTGCTGCTGGCGCTGGCTGCCGGGGTGTATGGGGTATTCGCGGTGCGAGACCTGTTCTTCCTGTTCTTCTTCTACGAGCTGGCCGTGCTGCCCATGTACCTGCTCATCGGCGTTTGGGGCAGCAGCACCGACTTCGGCACCTTCCTGCGGACGAAAGAATACGGCGCGATGAAGCTGATTATCTTCCTCGTGGCCGGAAGCATACTCATCTGGGTGGGGATACTGGCGGTTTACGCCGAGGCGTCGGGGCAGGGCAACGGCACGTTCTCGCTGGAAACGCTGGGACAGATGGCGGCCAATGGGCGCTTCGACACCACTTTCCAGATGCTGGTATTCCCGCTGTTCATGGTGGGATTCGGGTCGCTGGCGGGTCTCTGGCCCTTCCACACCTGGTCTCCCGACGGCCACGTGGCGGCGCCCACCGCGGTGTCCATGCTTCACGCCGGGGTGCTGATGAAGCTGGGGGCCTACGGCATCATCCGCGTGGGTATTTTCCTGCTGCCGGAGGCTGCTGATTCGTGGTGGATGGCGGTGCTTATCGGGCTGGGCACGGTGAACGTGCTGTACGGCGCAATGTCGGCGATGTCGCAGCAGGACCTTAAGTACGTCATTGGTTACTCCAGCGTCAGCCACATGGGCTACGTGCTTATGGGCATCGCGACGCTGGACACCATCGGCATGGGCGGCGCGGTGTTGCAGATGTTCTCCCACGGCATTATGACTGCGCTCATGTTCACACTTGTAGGTGCGATTTATGACCGGACGCATATCCGCGATATCAATGTTCTGAACGGGCTGTTCGGACGGATGGGAGTAACCAGTTTCTTCTTCGCCATCGCCGGGCTGTGCTCGCTGGGGCTGCCGGGGATGAGCGGATTCATCGCCGAGTTCATGGTGTTCACCGGCGCATTCAGAACGTATCTGCCGCTGGCGATACTGGCGGTCATTGGTGCCGCCATCACCGCGGTGTACATCCTGCGTCTGCTGGCCCGCACCTTCTTCGGCGAACCGGACGTGCGATGGTCGGGATTGGGCGATGCCAGCGTGCTGGAAAAGTCGGTGGCGGGCTCGTTTGTGCTCATCCTGATTATTGTAGGCATCTGGCCGGAGTTCCTGATGCGGGTAATTAACGTCAGCGTCGTAACTATTCCGGGAGTCTAGGTTGCCGTGTCGTTAACCTCAAATCTCGACCTGCTCACGCCGGAGTTCGCCCTGGCGGGCTTGGCCTTCTTGGTGTTCGCGGCGGACCTAGTGCTGCCCGAGAACCGGAAGAACCTGCTGGGGTGGATGTCCATTGCCGGACTCCTGGCGCTGATTGCCGTCTCCGTAATCATGCTGTGGGGCGTGGAGGAGACGCTCTACGACGGGCTGCTGGCGGTGGACGACTTCTCGCTGTGGTTCAAGGTGCTGTTCATGGGCATCGGGGTGTTCATCATCCTGAGTTCCCTGGACTTCGTGAGCCAGCACCTGGAACACAAGGGAGAGTTCTACGGCCTAGTGCTGTTCTCGGTGCTGGGTATGAACGTGATGGCCCAGGCACGGGAACTGCTGACGGCCTATATCGCCCTGGAACTGCTCAGCTTCAGCCTATACGTGCTGGCGGCCTACGCCCGTAACAGCGACAAGTCCAACGAGGGTGGGCTGAAGTACATCATCGTTGGCGCATTCAGCTCTGCCATCCTGCTCTACGGCGTCAGCATGGTCTATGGCGTGCTGGGGGTTACCAAGTTCGAGGCCATCGCCACCGGGCTGGCCGCGGCCGACGCCGTGAGTCCGTCGCTGTGGGTAGGCGTTGCGCTTATCTTAGTGGGCTTGGGTTTCAAGGTGGCGGCGGTGCCTTTCCATATGTGGGCACCGGACGTTTACGAGGGTGCGCCCTACCCCATCACGGCCTATCTGTCCATCGGCTCCAAGGCGGCGGCCTTCGCGCTGGTGCTGCGGCTGACGGCGGAGGGATTCGTGCCGGCGGGAGACCGCTGGGAGCAGTGGCAGTTGATCATAGCGGTGCTGGCTGCGGTCACGATGATGGTCGGCAACTTGGTGGCGCTGGCGCAGCGCAACCTGAAACGCCTGCTGGCCTACTCCAGCATCGGCCACAGCGGGTTCATACTGGCCGGGATAGCCGCCCTGTCCCTGGACTCCAACCTGCCGTCCAATGGCGTGATGCTGTACCTGGTGGGTTATTCCGTCACCAACTTTGTGGTGTTCGGCGGGCTGATTTCCTTCTTCAACATGACTGGCAAGGAAATGATGACCGACCTGGCCGGACTGGGCGGAACACAGCCGTTTCTGGCCGCCTCAATTGGCATCGGTATGTTTTCGCTGGCGGGGCTGCCCATATTCGCCGGGTTCGCCATCAAGTTCTACCTCTTTACGGCCGTCGCCAATGAGGGTTTCTTGTGGCTGGCCGGGTTGGCCGTGTTCTTCAGCCTGGTGTCCCTGTACTACTACCTACAGGTAATCCGCTGGATGTACATTGCGCCTGCGGAAGGGGAGTCGGCCTACGGCCACGGATACGGCTACGAGCACATTGACGCGGAGCACGACGAGCACGAAGAAGGCGAGGAGGGACACGAACCGGCGGAGGCAGCCCCACGCTATGGCGCCACGCTGTTCGAGACCTACCCGGATTTGGGCCGTCGTCCGTCCGTGACGATTCTGGCGGTGCTGGGGTTGGGTCTTCTGGCCGTGTTCTGGCTGGGCGTGTACCCTGCCCCTCTCCTGGATACAATCGATGCAGCAAGTAAGGCCCTATTGCCATGATTATTGCCGTAATTGGCAGCAGCAATCCCCCGCATCAGGAACTCATAGACTTGGGCGAGGACGTCGGGCGGGAACTGGCCCGGCGCGGAGCGACGGTAGTGTGCGGCGGTCTGAGCGGCGTGATGGAGGCCGTATGCCGGGGGGCCAAGTCCGAGGGTGGCGCCACCATCGGCATATTGCCCGGCCGCGTGCCTACCGACGCTAACGAGTACGTGGATATTCCCATAGTCACCACGATGGGCTACTCCCGCAACATCATCGTGGTGCATACCGGCGCCGCAGTCATCGCTGTCGGCGGGGCTTTCGGGACGCTGTGTGAAATTGCCTATGCCCTTGACGCCCGGATTCCGGTAGTGGGGCTGAACACCTGGCCCTTCACCACCACGGGCGAGGGTACGGACATTCACGACCGCATCATTCGCGCCGACAACCCGGCGGACGCCGTGGAAAAGGCCATCGCAGCAGCGGAGTCTCGCGGCGGATAGAGTCCACCTCCTGAGTTGCTTCTCCAAAAATTCCCTCTCCCTCGAGGGAGAGGGCTAGGGTGAGGGTGAACGTGAGTAGCGACACCAGCGCCGGCCCGCGCGGCCTGAGCGCAGACCTAATAGTCATCGAGTCCGTCCTAGGGCGGGAGGTGCTGGATTCCCGTGGCAATCCTACCGTGGAAGCCGAAGTGGTCCTATCCAACGGAGTTATGGGCCGGGCGCTTGTCCCATCGGGCGCTAGTACCGGCAGCCACGAGGCGGTGGAGCTGCGGGACAGGGACGCATCCCGCTTTGGGGGCAATGGGGTACTGCAAGCGGTCTCCAACGTCAACAACGTGCTGGGCGGCTACCTCGCCAAGCGGTCGCCATTTTTCCAGGAAAATCTCGACCACTTTATGGTTGGACTGGACCATACGGACAATAAGGGAGAATTGGGGGCCAATGCCATCCTGTCGGTTTCACTGGCGGTGGCCCATGCCGCTGCGGCAGCGCGAGGGGTCAGCCTCTGGCGTTACGTGGCGGAAGGAGGCCCGGTTAGTCTGCCGGTGCCGATGTTCAACATACTCAACGGCGGACGCCATGCCTCCGATTCCGCCGACATCCAGGAGTTCATGGTTCTGCCAGTGGGGGTAGAGACATTCTCCGATGCCCTACGGGCTGGTGTGGAAATCTACCAGTCGCTGCGGTTTCTGCTTCGCGCCGCCGGCCATAGCCTGAACGTAGGCGATGAGGGAGGGTTCGCCCCCTCGCTCTCGTCCAACAAGGAGGCGTTGGAACTGGTGTTGATGGCCGTAGAAAACGCCGGATACACCCCAGGCCGGGAGGTGTTCCTGGGGCTGGACGTGGCTGCGACCGAACTATATGACGCGGCGTCGGAGAAGTATGTTCTGGAGCGGGAGGGCGTTACCCTGGACTCCCGAGAACTGATTGACCTTTACGAAAGCTGGGCGTCTCAATATCCGATACTGAGCATCGAAGATGGTCTATCCGAGGACGACTGGAAAGGCTGGAGCGCTATGCGAAATCGCCTTGGGTCGTCAGTGCAACTGGTGGGTGATGACCTGCTGGTGACGAACATATCGCGAATCAGTCGCAGCATCGAAGAACAGGCCAGCAACGCCGTGCTGCTGAAGCCTAACCAGATTGGCACGCTGTCCGAAACGCGCCAAGCCCTGGAGACCGCGCGGGCCGCCGGATGGGGCGCCGTGATGAGTCACCGTTCCGGCGAGACGGAGGATACGACCATCGCCGATCTTGTCGTCGGCTGGGACGTGCGCCAGATAAAGACGGGTGCCCCGGCCCGCTCCGAGCGCGTCGCCAAATACAACCGGCTGCTGCGGATAGAGGCCGAGCTGGGTGATGAGTCGGAGTACGCGGGCGCGTTGGCGTTTGAATATCTGGGGCGGGATCTGTGATAGATGTCAAAATCGGGATTACCATGATTAAATAACGCACAGGATTTGCCAGTCTCTCAATCAAGGCAGTCCCCTAATCATAAAAATCACAGTTCAGACATAGTGTAGAATACTGGCAGTTTGCAATGCAGAGGTAAATCATGGTCACGCGAATCGGCATCAACGGCTTTGGACGAATCGGCAGGCTGGTGCTCCGGGCCAACCAGGAGCGCAACGAGGGCAAGGTGGAGGTGGCGGCAGTCAATGACCTCACCGACGCCGAGACCAACGCCCATCTGCTCAAGTGGGATACCAGCTACGGGGGCTACCCCGGCAAGGTGGAAGCCAACAACGGCGACCTGGTGGTGGACGGCCGCGCCATCAAGGTTTTCTCGGAGCGCGACCCGGCGGCCATTCCCTGGGGCGAGATGGGCGTTGACCTGGTGGTAGAGTCCACCGGTATCTTCACCGACGCCGAAAAGGCCGCAGGACACCTGACGGGCGGGGCAAAGAAGGTCATCATCTCCGCTCCGGCGCGGGGCGAGGACCTGACACTGGTCATGGGCGTGAACGACCACCTTTACGATGCTGACAATCACGCCATCGTTTCCAACGCTTCCTGCACCACCAACTGCTTCGCGCCGATGGTCAAGGTGCTGCATGACCAGTTCGTGGTGGAGCACGGGCTGATGTCCACCATTCACTCGTACACCAATGATCAGGCCATTCTGGACCAGCGCCACAGCGACCTGCGGCGGGCGCGGGCGGCGGCGATGAACATCATCCCCACCAGCACAGGCGCGGCCCGGGCCGTGGGGCTGGTGCTGCCCGAACTGAACGGAAAGCTGCACGGCATGGCCTTCCGCGTTCCCACCGCTACCGGCTCCATCACGGACTTCACCGCCCAGGTGGCCCACGACGTGTCGGTGGCCGACGTCAACGCCGCCTTCCAGAAGGCTGCGGAGAACGAACTCAAGGGCATCCTGGAATACTGCGACGAGCCGCTGGTCAGCTCCGATTTCCGGGGCAACCCCCACAGTTGCATCTTCGACGCTCTGTCCACTATCGTTATGCAGGACCGGATGGTGAAGATAATGGGCTGGTACGACAACGAGTGGGGCTACTCCTGCCGCACCGCCGACCTGGCGGCGATGATGAGCGAGAAGGGCATCTGAACTGTGGGTAAATGTCTGAACTGTGATTCTTGTGATTAGGAGATTACACTGATTGGGGGACCGGCAATCCTGTTAATCCTTCAATCCTCAAAATCACAGTTCAGACAACGTATGCGCTCCTTCAACCTCCTCAGCTATCTGACTCTGAACGGCCGGGATTCCTGGCCGTTCTTCGTGTTGGCGGCCATTGTCGTCGTGGCACTGGCCCTGCGGCTGAATGGCATCAACTGGGACGATGGCTACGGCTTCCACCCCGATGAGCGCGACATCTATATGCGCTCCGACTGCATGTATGCGCTGCTCACGGATAAACCTCACGCCGACAACTGCGGATACCTCGTAGACCACCCCGAAGCGGAGCCCGGGCTGGGGGGGCTCCGCGCTTTCTTCGATTCAGAACGCAGTCCCCTCAATCCTCACTGGTTCCCGCTGGGGAGCATCCTGATTTATGTGCTGGTGTTCTTCCGGTCGGCGATTGAACTGTTCACCGACATCGGCGGGCTGGAGATGCGGTACGTGGGCCGCACCCTGTCCGCACTGGCCGACGTGGGGTCAGTGTTGATGGTTTTCGTGTTGGGCCGTCGGCTTTATGGTCGGAACGTGGGGCTGCTGGCAGCCGGGCTGACGGCGCTGGCCGTGATTCACGTCCAGCACAGTCATTTCTATCGTCCTGAAACTTTCACAGTCCTGCTCACCCTGGCCGTCATCTGGGCGACGTTGCGCATGGCTGAGAAGCGGCGGCTTCGCGATTCGGCCCTACTGGGGCTGATGCTGGGGCTGGCGCTGGCGCCCAAGGTGAACGTGCTGCCGCTGCTGGCGCCGCTGGCCTTGGGGTACGCCTATCGCGTGGTGGACGAGGCGGAAGGTCGCTGGGACGGGGTCACGCCGGAGGTCTTGCAGAAGGTTGTCGGCCACGCTCTGCTGGCCGGGGCGGTGGCGCTGGCCGTTTTCTTTGTCACCACGCCCTATGCGTTCATTGACATCGGCGCCTTCGTAGGCGACGTGATGTTGCAGACACGGATGGCCCGCAACGCCGGCCTCTTCCCTTTCACGGTGCAGTACGTGGACACCCCGGCGTTCCTGTACCAGATTCAGCAGACCGTGGTGTGGGGGCTGGGCCTGCCGCTGGGCGTGGTGGCCTGGCTGTCAATACCGTTTACGGCCGTTCTGCTGCTAGTGGACCGCCGGCACCTCCGCGCTGACCTGCTGCTGTTGGCGTGGGTGGTTCCGAGCCTGCTTTTCTACGAGAGTTTTGAGGTCAGATTCCTGCGCTACCTGTTCCCGCTGATGCCGGTGATGGTCCTATTGGCATCGCGGATGATGCTGTGGGAGGTGGGCAAGGCCCGGCGGGTGGCGCGGCGTCTGGCGGCCGCCGGGAAGGGTGTCGGGCGCGTCTTAACGTCCGAAAGAGCAGCCAAAGTCCTTCTGGTAGTAGCTGTGGCGGTGCTGGTGTTCGTTGTGGGCAGCACCGCCTTTTATTCCCTGGCTTTCCAGCGGGTGTACGCCAACGACCATCCGGGGTTGGAGGCGTCGCGCTGGGTTCTTACGGAAGTGCCGCGTGGCTCGTCCATTGTCATGGACAATCATTGGGATGAATGGCTGCCGGGTCTCTACTCCTACGATATCTGGCAGTTTCCTCTCTACGAACCAGATACGGAGACGAAGATGAGGAGGTTGGCAAGCAGGCTTGCCCGCTCCGACTACCTGGTTTTCTACAGCCACCGGCCCTACGCCAGCGCGGCCCAAGACCCGGAACGCTTTCCGTACAGCAACAACTATTATCGCCTGCTCTTCTCCGGCGAGTTGGGCTACCGGCTGCACCGGGAGTTCGCCAACCACCCTGGTCTGGCAGGCGTGGTCTTTCGTGACGATGCGCTGTCACGGGCCGGGCTGAACAACCCTACGCCGGAAGTATCTTCGCCTGACGCGAACTTTACCCTCGACTTTGGCTATGCCGATGACAATGTGGTGGGCTACGACCATCCCCGAGTCCTGGTCTTTCGCAACGCCGCCCGCCTGACCGAACCCCGTTTGCGGGAAACGCTTGCACAGCTAAAAGAAGGGGAGGCGGCAGAGTCATCATCCGCAGCGCTCATGCTGTCGCCGGAGGCGTTGGGCAAGCAGCGCGGCGGTGGTACTTTCAGCGCGATAGTGAATCGGGATGGATGGGTTAACGATGCGCCGGTTCTGGCGTGGCTGCTGGTGGTGGAGCTGATATACCTGCTGACGCTGCCATTGGCCTTTTTCATATTCCGACCCTTGCCCGACCGGGGCATTCTGCTGGCGCGGATTCTGGGATTGCTGGCTGTGTGCTATGTGGCGTGGCTGGTCGTGTCGCTGGGCTGGATTGACTTCTCTCGGGGCGCGGTCTACTTGGGTATGGGAGTGGTGGCGGTGGCTTCCGGGATTTTCCTGTGGCTTGTCCGCCGGGAGGCTTGGGAGTTTGTGCGGACGCGATGGCGGCTGCTGGTTTTGAGCGAGGCGCTGTTTCTGGTTGCCTTTCTCGCCTTTGTGGCCGTGCGTTACTTCAACCCTGACCTGTGGCATCCGTACCGGGGCGGCGAGAAGCCGATGGAGCTGGCGTATCTCACCGCCGTATTCCGCTCCACCGCGCTGCCGCCCTTCGACCCGTGGTTCGCCGGGGGGTATCTGAACTACTACTACTGGGGGTACTTTGTACTCGCCTGCTTGATGCGGGTGGCAGCCATTGTGCCAACGACAGCCTTTAACCTGGCGGTGCCGCTGTTCTTCGCCCTCACACTCACCGGGGCATTCTCGCTGGGTTACAACCTGGCCGCCGGAGTGCGGGGAGCCGGGAGTCGGCGGTATGAAGAGAAGGGCCCCTCCGGCGGTCGCACTTTATACCGGATGCTGCCTCCCGCAGTCTGCGGTCTTGTGGCTGCGGGGTTTGTCGCCATTATCGGCAACCTTGACGGCATCGTGCAGATTGTTCAGGGCGCATGGGGCAAGGTTGTGGACGGCGCGGCTTGGGCCGGATTCGATTTCTGGCGAAGCAGCCGGGTAATTCCTCCGCTGGAGAGCTTTGAGCCTCCGGCGCTGGCCTTCTGGCTGCCGGATTTCATTCCGGGCGACGCCGGGACATCTTGGCATATCACCGAGTTTCCCTTCTTTACGTTCCTGTTCGCCGACCTGCACGCCCACATGATGGTGATTCCGTTCACGCTTCTGGCCCTTGGGCTGGGCCTGTGCCTGGTGGCCGGATTGCGGAACGGAGGCAAGGGATGGCTGGCTGCCATTGGCCTTACGCTGGGGGTTACGCTAGGCTCACTATGGGCCATCAATAGCTGGGATTATCCTTCTTACATACTGCTTACCCTGGGGTTAATCGCCGTTGCCGCACTGTTCACCCGCGGCAGCCCCAGGCGCAAGCTGACGCTTTTTGCCCTGCTCGGCGGCGGGATACTCGTCGTCAGCCTGCTGTCCTTCTGGCCCTTTCACCAGCACTACGAGACCTTCAACAATGGCCTGGATGCGTCGAAGTGGCGAACTCCTGTTGACCGTTTCCTGGCGATTCATGGGCTGTTTCTGTTCGTCATCGCGACATATCTGATTGTGCGGACGCGCCGCGATCTGGCTAACCTGGCCCTGAGCGTGTTGAAGCGGCCTTTCGGCTCCCGCTCAAGAGAGATTTCTGTCGAAAAGCGGTGGCTGCGCCTGATACTCGCTCCGGCGGTTGTCGCCGCCGTGGTGGTTGCAGTTCTCGGCTACTGGAACGCGTTGCTGCTGCTGACGCTGCTGGCGCTGGTTATTGTAGCCGGGTGGCGTGTGCTGCAATCCCCGGAGCCATCCCGTCCCTACGAGGCAGTGATTCTGGCGATGGTGGCGATGGCGGCGCTCATAGCTATTGGCGTTGACTTCGTGACGGTCGAGGGAGACATCGGGCGGATGAATACCCTGTTCAAGTATTACCTTGAAGTCTGGGTCTTCCTGGCGATTGCCGCCGCCTATATGCTGTGGAGGCTGGGGGCGTCTTGGCTGCCGCGTCTCCGCCCAGGCTCAGCTGCGGCATGGCTGTTCGTGCTGGCGCTGCTGGTTGG
Organism: Dehalococcoidia bacterium; assembly: GCA_965204865.1. Taxonomy (GTDB): domain Bacteria; phylum Chloroflexota; class Dehalococcoidia; order Lucifugimonadales; family UBA3495; genus VXOI01. The sequence continues at coordinate 1,307,114 of OZ242027.1, forward strand.
CTTCTCGCTGATATACACTGCTCTTGGGACACGCGACCGGGTGGGCGACAGGTTCGCCGACTTGCCGCCTACCCTGGACGGAACGGCATACATGACCGTCGCCGAACATTGGGAGCGTGACGAGATATTCCCGCTGCTGTGGGATTACCAGGCTATCAGGTGGCTTCAGGAAAATGTAGAAGGGTCTCCGGTGGTGCTGGAGGCCCACATGGACCAGTACCGATGGGGCGGCCGCATCGCCAACTACACCGGGCTGCCCACCATCCTCGGCTGGCCGTGGCACCAGATCCAGCAACGGCACGGCTACCGGCAGCAGGTGCATGAGCGGGCAGCCCATGTCCGGCTGGCCTACGAGACTACCGACACCACGATAGCGACAGAGTTGCTCAGGCGATACGACGTGGCCTACGTGGTGGTGGGGGAACTGGAGCGGCTGAATTACCCGGCGGAAGGTCTGGCGAAGTTTGGGCGGATGGCGGAATCGGGGATGCTGACCAAGGTCTACGAGAACGAAGGCACGGCAATTTTCCGAACTGAATTTCTATAAAATTAGCCCTTGACATAAATCTAAGAATAGTATAAGATTTTAACCAAGCAACAAAGGCTTGGCTGTCCGGCGCCCTTCGACAAGCTCAGGAGAAAGCCGGGCGGCAATCGGGTTGACGGTCGGGGGCTTCGGTTCCTTGAGCTTCGCTTCCGTCGGCGGGAGCGTTCCGCCAGCGGGGGGATAACGAAGCCCGGCCTAACCGGCTCTCCTCTACTACTTCGGGCTGTTGGGTTGTGGTCTTGTGGTGCGGCGCTGTGCTGCGGAGAAGCTAAGGGGAGGGCCGGTTTTTCTTGCGCCATTGTCTCCGCCTTGCCAAGCCCGCCTCTTATCCCCCGGACGGCTGCTGTGACGCCCACTTGGGATATGACCCCAAGACCCGCAACAAACTCACCTTTCCCCTGATAGACTCAATGGCCTCGCGCATCAGCGGGTCTTCCCGGTGCCCGTCGCAGTCTATGAAGAACACGTACTGCCCCAGCGACTGCTTGGTGGGGCGCGACTCGATTTTCGCCAAGTTGATTTCCCGCCTGGCGAATTCTCCTATCACCGCGTATAGCTGCCCTGGCAAGTCCTCAGCAAAAGTGAAGAACAGGGAGGTCTTGTCGTTGCCCGTCGGCTCGTGGTCAGACTTGGACAGGACTACGAACCGGGTGGCGTTGGCGGCCACGTCCTGGATGCCGGAGGCCAGAATCTCGGCGTTGTACAGAGCCGCCGAGCGGCGCGGCGCGATGGCTACCGCCGGAGCGTCGCTGCTCATGGCGTCGCCCACGGCCTGGGCGGTGCTGAGGGATGCCGACCGGACCGCGTTGGTGAAGTTCCGCTCCAGGTATTCCCGGCACTGGGCCAGGGCCTGGGGGTGGGAATACACCACCTGGACTTCATCCAGCCGCGTGCCGGGCTTGCCCATCAGGTAATGCTCAATGGGTATGACAATTTCGTATCTGATGAAGAGGGAGTTTTCGCTAATCAACAGGTCGAGGGTGAAATTTACTGATCCCTCTATGCTGTTTTCGATGGGCACCACGCCCTGTCCGGTCTCGCCCGCTGCCACTGCTTGCCCAACGGCTGAGATGTTGGGATAGGGCCGCAGTTCTGCGCCGGGATCGTAGAGCAGGGCTGCTTCCTCGGTATAGGTGCCGGAAGGCCCCAGGAATGCGAGCGTCCTTGAAATTCCCTCTCCCTCTGGGGGAGGGTTAGGGTAGGGGCGTACCACAGTCATACTCCGGTAAGGATATCGTAGAGTAGCTGTTCGTCGTCGCTGGAAGTGACTGCAATGAGTTCGTCTTCAGCCTCCACCAAGAAATGATTGGAAGGCAGGTCGGCGCGTCCCTTCTTCACAATCAGCGAAATAAAGCTGTTGGGCGGAAGCTGAAGCTCGCCCAGGCGTTTGCCTACGATGTCGGCCTCGGGCGGCACGGACACGCAGACCAGCTCCATTCCGGGCTGGCGAAGGGACATCAGGTGCCGCAACGGGTGACCCGGTATACCTTCCTCCAGGGCGGTGAGCGTCAGTTGAATCCAGTTGACCACCACGTCTATGCCCAGTTCTTCAAATACCGGCTCGTTCTTGGGGTCTTTGATCAGGGTCAAGGTGCGGGGAGTCTGAAATATATGCTGCACGGTCTGGCAGACCACCAGGTTGGTGGCGTCCACTCCGGTCAGGGCAACTACCACGTCCGCCCGCTCCGCTCCGGCCTTACGCAGCACGTCCGTATCTGAGCCGTCGCCCAGGAGGGCAACAATGCCCAAATCCTCCGTGATTAGCTGGTAACGGTCCATGTCCCGCTCGATAACGGCCACTTCGTGGCCGCTGGTCACCAGGGCTCGGGCAAGATAGTAACCGGCCTCGCTGCAACCGACGATTACGATGTACATCCCCCAGCCCCTGTATAGTCTGAATCAGGATTTCCAGGAATCAAAGGATGCTCAGGACTGGAATTATCCTGAAAATCCTCAAATCCGGCAAATCCTGTTTCAGACAATTACACTCACAACTTGTCGTATATCTTGCAGTATCCCGCGGGAATAGCCTACCACGTTCAGCCCCAATGCGGTGTACAAGACCTGTAGCTGGGGATTTTCCACGTGGCATACGACGCGAGGCACATTGAACATCTGCTTGGCGACCTGAGCCAGGAGCAAATTCTCATGGTCGTCGTCGGAGAGCGCGAGGAAAGCGTCAGCGTGGCTGATCCCCGCTTCCAGCAGGTAGTCCTGCATCACAGGCTCAGTGAGCAACGCCACTGTCACGCCGGGGTACGCGCTCAGCCGCTCCAACCGGCTGCGCTCCTTGCCCAGCACCGTAATCTCCATATCTTCACCGGCCAGATCTCGGATAGCACTGGCGGCCAACTGACCCCAACCGTAGATTAGCATTCGCAAAGGCAGTTAAACTCCGGGAAAGGTGGGAGCAGGAGCGGTGTCGCGCCACAGCAGTACTTGGCAAGAAGCATTCTGGAAGATATAGGATGCGGCGGAGCCCATGTTGCACTGCCCCATGGTGCGGTTGTAGGGAATGCCGACGACAATTATTTCCGTCCGCTTTATCTCCACTTCCCGCACAATGGCCGCCCCGGCCTGGCGGGCGCGCAGGCTGCCTGCCTGGAGACCGCGATATTTTTCTTCGTGGGCGATACGCTCGTAGCGGGACAACAACTCCTCCGCGCGGTCTACTTCCGCGGTGATTTCCGCTTCCAGCGACAGGGAGAGCGGCACTTCAATCACGTGGAGAGCGTGGAGTTGGGCCTTGTTGGAACGCGCCACCTGGCAGGCCCAGCGAAAGGCGCGTTCGCTGTGGGGCGAGTCATTTACCGGAACCAGGATGCTGTTGACGCCCTGCCTCATCATCCACACCTCACCTGTATAAATACGGGTGCAAGATTCGGCCCTTCGACAAGCTCAGGAGGGAACAGCTTGAATGCCATTCCCAAATCTTCGCGCGATTATAAGGGTGCGCTAATTTCAAGACCAGTCCAATACGCCGTGTAATCGGGGCGCCTGGCTGTGCTTCGCCTCGGTCGGATTGTCTTCCGGCGGCTTACTCTTCGGTCAGACGCTTGGCCATTTCGGGCAGTTTGCTGAGCTGTTCGCTGGTGGCTGCCAGGATAAGCACGTCGCCATGCTGCATGACTTCGTCCTTCGACGGGTGCAGGAAGGAAGTGCGTCCCCGCCGGATTGCCAGCACCGACATACCATGACGGTCGCCGGCCCCGGACAGTCCGGCCGCTTCCAGCGTCTTGTTCAGCATACCCTCGGGGGGACGAATCTTGCTTATGCCGTAATCGGCAAGAATGGGCATATAGTCCAGCAGTTCCCGGACGAACTCCAGCTTGGCGACCCGCCGGGCGTTTTCGGCTTCCGGGAACAGCACCCGGTCTGCCCCGATGCGCTCCAGAATCTCCCCGTGCAGGTCGTTGGCGGCGCGGGCCATGATCATGGGGATGCCCAGGCTCTTCAACAACGACGTCACCCCGACGCTGGCCTGAACATAGTCGCCTCCCAGCGCCACTATGGCCACGTCGTAATCGGGAAGGTCCAGTTCCCTCAGCACCGGCTCGTTGGTGGCGTCGGCCCGCACAGCATAGGTGACGCGACCCATCTGCTCTTGAATCTTGGCTTCGTCGGCATCTATCGCCAACACGTCGTGGCCGCTCTGGTAGATTTCTTGCGCTATGGTGGAGCCGTAGCGGCCCATTCCGATGACGCAGACCTGCTTGTTCACCCTCCGCCTCCACTCGAGTCTCAGCCTATTCTAACCCTTTCCTGCGCGAAACGATACGTCACTATTTCGTCCTCTTTAGGAGCCAGGGCCAGTGCGAGAATCAGGGGGCCCATTCTGCCGATGAACATTGCCGCCATGAAAATGGCTTGGGAAGGCAGGCCCAAGGAGGGGACGATGCCGGTTGTGGCTCCGACAGTGCCCAAGGCGGACACGAAGTCGAAGAGCAGGGAGAGGAAGCGGGTTTCCGGCTCCAAGGAGATGAGCGTCATCGCCCCAACGAAGACCAGGACCACCCCTAAAGCGGCTACGGACAGAGCGCGATGCACCTGTGGCTGAGGAATCTCCCGTCCGAAGGCTTCGGCGTGGGGTCTGTTTCGCAGGGACGACGCTACGGCGGCTATCAGGACGGCGAAGGTGACTACCTTGATGCCCCCGGCTACCGAGCCGGGCGCCCCCCCAATATACATGAGTGCCGTGAAGGTCATTCCGGCAGCATCGGCAACCTGGCCGAAGTCTATGGTGCTGAAACCGGCGGTGCGCCCGCTCACCGTCAGGAACACCGCGTTGAGGATACGGTCGAGCCAGCCCATCGTCCCCATGGTTTCGGGGTTGTCGAACTCCGTAAGGGTCAGAATCACTCCGCCCAGCAGCCACAGCGCGAGGCTGGTCACGACCACCAGCTTGGTGTCCAGCGAAAAGCGGGCGAATCGCCGCCTGCGCCACACGTCCACCATCATCACCCATCCCAGGCCACCCAAGGCAATCATGGCGGTCATCGTGAGCAGCACGACGGGGTTGGACACGAAACGGGCGGCGTTCCCCGAGGCCGCTTCTGGGATGATGTTGAACCCGGCGTTATTGAAGGAAGAAACGGATAGAAACAATGAATACCAGTAGGATTGCCCCTGCCCAATGCCGTCCAGCCCGTTAATCTGGGTGAAGAAAATCAGAGATCCGCCCAGATAAATCAGCACCACAATGATGATGACGTTGCGCCCGAAGGACCGGATGGCCCGCATCTGGTTCACGCCCACGGTGTCGCTCATCATCCCGCGGGTTATCGCTCGCTGCTGTATGGTAGTGCGGTCGCCCAGGGCCAGCAGCAGGAAGGTGCTGATTACCATGAAGCCCAGCCCGCCCAGCGTCATCAGCGCGAATATGACGGCCTGGCCGAAGGGCGCCCAGTAGTCGGGGGTGCTAACCACCGTGTGGCCGGTTACGGTGACGGCGGAGATGGAGGTGAAGAAAGCGGTCTCTACCGGAGTGAACTCGCCGGAGTTGGCGGCAAATGGCAGGGTGAGCAAAATCGCGCCCACTGTTATGAAGAGGGAGAAACCGATGATCAAGATGCCGGAGACGCCCAGTATCCTGCGAGGACGGCGGGGCGACTCGTCCCGCCGGATGGTCTGGGAAACTTCGCGGCGCCGGGGCAACCGGATGATGGTGTCAACGGGCCGGCGACCCCTCATTGCGTCATTGCGCCTCTGCGTCATTGCGACATTATAACCCAGTTATTGCGTCAACCTTAGCCGCCGGGTATCCATGCTGGTATAATCTAGCGGCGTAGCCAACTCGAGGTGACAGACCGATGACGACCAGCCCCCGACAGGTGGAACTGGGATTCGACCCCGTTTCGATAGACCAAAAGTGGCAGGATCGATGGGAAGTTGATGAACTCCACAAGGTGCCGGACGATGATCCACGGCCCAAGTGGTACGAGATGACCATGTACCCCTACCCCTCCGGCGACCTGCACATCGGCCACTGGTACGCCATGGCCCCATCCGACGCCCATGCCCGTTTTCGCCGGATGCAGGGCTACAACGTGCTGCACCCCATCGGGTTCGACGCCTTCGGGCTGCCCGCCGAGAACGCCGCCATCAGTCGCGGCATCCATCCCTACGATTGGACGATGGACAACATCCAGAATATGCGGCGGCAGCTACGGTCCATCGGGGCCATTTATGACTGGGACCGGGAGGTCGTCTGCTGCGACCCGGAATACTACCGTTGGAACCAGTGGTTCTTCCTCAAGCTGTACGAGCAGGGACTGGCCTACCGGGCCAACGCTCCGGTGGTCTGGTGTCCTTCCTGCGTGACCGTGCTGGCCAATGAGCAGGTGCTGAACGGGGCCTGCGAGCGCTGCGGGGCCGTGGTCACCCGCCGCGACCTGGAGCAGTGGTTCTTCCGCATCACGGAGTACGCCGACCGCCTGATGGACTTCAGCGGGCTGGTGGAATGGCCCGACAAGATTCTCACGATGCAGAACAACTGGATTGGCAAGAGCACCGGCGTCGAAATCAGTTTCGACATCGGTTCCCTGCGGCTGGAAGAGAGGGAAATCCCAACATTCACCACCCGCATAGACACCATCTTCGGGGTGACCTTCCTCGTTTTGGCCCCCGAGCATCCCTTGGTGGAGAAAATCACCCTTCCAAGACATCGCCAAGAAGTTGAAGAGTATGTAGCGCAGGCCCGGCGGACTTCCGAAATTGACCGCCTCTCCGCCGACAAGGAGAAGACGGGGGTCTTCACCGGCAGCTACGCCGTCAACCGACTCAACTATGAGCGGGTACCGATTTTCATCAGCGACTACGTGCTGATGACCTACGGCACCGGGGCGGTGATGGGGGTGCCAGCCCACGACTCCCGCGACTTCGAGTTCGCCCGCAAGTATCGCCTGCCCATACGGCAGGTCATAGCGCCCATCTCGTGGGACGGCAAGGACCTGGCCGAGGCATATCTGGGCGACGGCTTTATGACCAACTCGGGCCCTTATGACGGGATGACCAACGAGGAGGGCGTCGAGGCCATCTCCGACGACGTCGAAAAGGATGGCTGGGGAAAGCGGGCCGTGTCCTATCGAATTCGTGACTGGCTGATTTCCCGACAGCGTTACTGGGGAACGCCCATCCCGATGATTTACTGCGACGGTTGCGGCGTAGTGCCCGTCCCCGAGTCCGACTTGCCCGTGCTGCTGCCGCAGGATGCCGAGTTCAAGCCCAGCGGCCAGTCGCCTCTGGTAGCCAGCGCCGAGTTCGTCAATACAGTCTGCCCGTCCTGTGGCGGACCCGGGCGGCGCGAAACGGACACGATGGACACCTTCATGGATTCGTCCTGGTACATGATGCGCTACATCAGCCCGCATTTCTCGGAGGGGCCGGCGGACCCCGAAATGATCAAGTCCTGGATGCCCGTTGACCAGTACACCGGCGGCGCGGAACACGCGGTGATGCACCTGCTCTATTCCCGCTTCTTCATCAAGGCCCTGTACGATATGGGGATGGTGGACTTCGAGGAGCCCTTCCTACGCCTGTTCAACCAGGGCGTCATCCTGGGTCAGGACCACGAGAAGATGAGCAAGAGCCGGGGCAACGTGGTGGCCCCGGACGACGTTGTTGGAGTGCTGGGCGCGGACGCCGTGCGCTGCTTCCTGATGTTCATCGGCCCCTGGGACCACGGCGGCCCCTGGAGCGGAGAGGGCATCAACGGCATCGCCCGCTGGCTCAACCGGGTGTGGGACATCGCCAACCGCGACCCGGCGGCACTGGATGGCTCCGACGGGCCTGCGGAGCGGGAGACGGAGCGCCTGCTCCACCAGACGGTGCGAAAGTGCTACAACGACCTGGACCGGTTCAAGTTCAACACCGCCATTGCGTCGCTTATGGAGTTGACCAACCACCTGAACAAGGTATGGGCCGACAGCGGCGTATCCCCGGAAATATGGAGTGAGTGCGTTGAAAGGCTGCTCCTGATGCTGGCCCCCATGGCTCCCCACCTGACCGAAGAGCTGTGGGAACGGGCCGGGCGCGAGTACAGCATTCATCAGCAGCCCTTCCCCTCGTGGGATGAGGACTTGGCCGCTGATGAGGTGTTCACGCTGGTGGTGCAGGTCAACGGCAAGGTGCGCGACAAGCTGGAGGTCCCGGTGGGTATCCCGGAAGCAGAGGCGCAGGAACTGGCAATGTCCAGTCCGCGAGTGCAGAGCTTCCTCGACGGCAAGTCTGTGAACAAGACGGTCTACGTGCCCGGCCGTCTGCTCAACGTGGTGGTGCAATAGTGCCTGCCCTGAGCGAGCCGAATGGGGTTGCGCCCGGCGCTTTCTACGGTGTTGGCGTAGGCCCCGGCGACCCTGAGTTGCTCACCGTCCGCGCCCAGCGGCTGCTGGAGAAGGTCGGCGTCGTTTGCTACACGCAGTTGGACAACGGCGCCCCTAGCTTCGCGCTGGACGTAGTGCGCCGGTTGCTTTCCGGTGGCGCGGAGATGCTTCCCATCATCATCCCTTCTGACGATTCTCCGGTCAGTCATAGCACTTGGCACGAGGCCGCCGCCCGCATCGGCGCCAAGCTGCTGGAAGGGCAGGACGTGGCCTTTATCACCGAAGGCGATCCGATGCTGTACAGCGAATTTCCTCACCTGATTGAGCACGTGCACGCGGAGGGAATCGACGGGTTGAGCGTAGAAGTGGTGCCGGGAGTGCCGTCGGTGATGGCCGCTGCGGCCAGTTCCGGCGTCCCGCTGGTCAGCCAGGGGCAGCGCCTCGCCATTCTGCCAGAGGTCTACGGCATTGACGACCTGCGCGAAGCCATCACCAACTACGATACCATCGTGCTGATGGAGATTAACCCCAACCTGATGCGGGCGCTGGCAAACCTGGAGAGTCTTGGCCTCGCCGGACACGCCATATACGTCCGCCAGGCCAGCACTGCCAGCGAGCGGGTGATTCACGACATCAGCAAGCTCACCGATGAAGACTACGACTACTTTTCGTTGCTGATAATCAAGCGATAGGACGCGCTGATGTCCACCGGATAAGAGCTTTTAGCCCTATCGCCCTCGCTGTGCTAAACTGCCTCAAAATTCGGGACACCCTCTGACTTGATTTAATGCCGGAGGCGATGCCATGACCACAACCGTACAACCCACCGACGTGATGGTGACCTGCAATGGTATGAATTTCCATTACCTGGACTGGGGCAACGAGGGAGCGCCTGTCATGCTGCTGCTCCACGGGCTGCGGGGCCATTGCCATTCTTGGGACGACGTAGCGGCGAGGTTCTGCGACGACTATCGCGTGCTGGCCCTGGACCAGCGGGGCCGGGGCGAAACGGACTGGGCGCCCCGCGGCGACTACTCCACCGACGCCTTCGTGGCCGACCTGGAAGAGTTCTGCTACACGCTGGGCATCGAGAAGTTCACTCTCATCGGCCATTCCATGGGCGGGCGCAACAGCATGGCCTTCGCCGGGCGCAACGCCGGGATGCTGGAAAAGCTGGTCATAGTGGACATCGGCCCGGAGATTGACCCGGTGGGGTCGGCCCGCATCACCCGCGAGGTCGTGGAAGTGCCAGAAGAGTTCGACTCCTTCGAGGACGCCTTCCAGCACGTAAACGCGCAGAATCGCTTTGCCTCGGAACCGGTCATGCGGCGCAGGCTGACCTACCAGACAAGGGAGCTGCCAAACGGAAAGCTAGGTTGGCGCTACGACCCGGAAATCCGCGAGCAGCGACGGAACGGCACCGGCGCTCCCCCGCCCGACTTGTGGGAACCCCTGAGCAGGATTACCTGCCCCACCCTGATTGTGCGCGGCTCGGAGACCGACACCCTTAGCCTCAGCGTTGCTGAGCGCATGGTGGAGGCTCTCGCCGACGGCAAGCTGGTTCACGTGGATAACGCAGCCCACATGGTGTTCGAGGACAACCCCGGCGACTTCAACACCGCACTGGCTGACTTTCTCAGTTAGCAAGGGGAAACGGTGGTTGCCTGTACCAAACAGCGCCGGGAGACATTTGGTTAGATTTTGGGAATGAACATAAACATTCATTTAGCTGTCTAACCAAAAATTAAACGGTGTTTCATAGAAGGGGACAGAAATGAGCACAGCTCCCGGTCAACGCCCCGAGTCCGTCAACGACCTCATCAAGCTGTTCCGGGTGACCGACGCTCCCCTGCCCGACGGCGACACCGGCGCAGGGTTGAAGTTCCACACCAATCGGGGGGAGTTCAGCGGCATTGTTCACCGGGCCGAGGGAGCCGACCGAGCCGTCATCTGGGTCTGCGGAGCGCGGGGCGGCTTCGGGGGGCCGGGGCCAGGCACTTATGCCCGACTGTCCGAGCAACTCACTGGACAGGGTATCACCTCCCTGCGGCTGGACTACCGCTTCCCCAACGACCTGCTGGAGTGCGTGCTCGACCTGCTGGTGGGAGCCGAATACCTCAAGGCAAGCGGACACGGGCCGGTGGTGGTTGTGGGTCATTCCTTCGGCGGCGCAGTGGTCATCGCGGCGGGAGCCACCAGCGATCACATAAAGGGAGTAGTCTCGCTTTCGCCGCAGACCTACGGCGCGGGGATGGCCGGGCAGCTCGCCCCCCGCAAGCTGCTGGTGGCCCATGGCAAGGCCGACACCCGGCTGCCCTTCTCCTGCGCGCTCCAGATTTACGAGTGGGCCAAGGAACCCAAGGAACTGGTGCTATTCGAGGGCGCGGAACACCGGCTTGAAGAGTGCCGCGACGAACTTGAAACCCTTCTGTCCGCCTGGATTCCGGCGACTCTGGCTGAGGAATTAGCAATCCCTGCCATTCAGTAGGCTCCACCTCGTCATCCCCGGCAGCCGCGGGAATCCAGAGGCCCTTGCTGACAGACAGTTGACCTGCACCTGGTATTCCTGGATTCCCGCGAAAGCGGGAATGACGAAGAGGAAAATAGGAGGCAATCATGCTGGACTTGATTATCAAGGGCGGAACCGTGGTTGCGCCCGGAGGCGCTGGTCTCATGGACGTGGGCATTCAGGGGGAGCAAATCGCGGCGGTGGCCTCGCCTGGTGCTCTGGATGACATCGGAGCGGGCGAGACGATAGACGCCACTGGGATGATCGTCCTGCCCGGCGGCATCGAACCCCACGCCCACATCAACGTGCCTGTGCCCGACTACTGGGCCGGCGGCGACACCGGGATATACACCCAGCCGCCGGAAGCCGCCAGCCGCGCCGCCGCCTTCGGGGGCGTCACCACCTACGTGGACTTCGCCGGGGCGTTGCCGCTAACGCCGGGAGCCGTACCTCCCTCCGACCCCATCATGGGCCAGATTGAAGTGCGGCGGGATATTTTCCGGGGGCACTCCTTCATTGACTACACCTTCCACTACATCCTCGCCGGGGCCATCCCGCCCGTCACTCTGGGTGAGATTGGCGAGGCCATCCAGTCGGGCGTAGCCAGCTTCAAGATTTTCACCACCTTCCACGCCCGCGTACCGATGGGGCATTTGTGGGAGATATTCCAGGAAGTGGGTAAGAACGGCGGTATCATGGCCGTCCATGCCGAAGAGGACGACATCGTCACCTACATGGAAGACAAGCTGGAACGGGAGGGCCGCGACCACGGCTCCAACCTGCACCTGGCCCACAACAACATCTCCGAGGATATTTCCTTCCGCAAAGTGACCAGGCTGGCCGAGAGCACCGAAACCGGGATTTACTTCGTACACACCACGGCCAAAGAGGGAGTCAGGGCAATTGCCGACGCTCGGGCCAAGCAGCTTCCGGTCTATGGCGAGGCCCTGCACAACTACCTGGAGTTCACCTGCGACGACTATCTGAAGCCCGAGGGCCTGGCTATCCACACCTACCCGGCCATCAAGTTCTCCGACGACCGCGACGCCCTCCAGCAGGGACTGGTGGACGGCCCCATCTGCACCACCGCCACCGACGAATGGACCACCTACAAGAACGTCAAGCTGGCCGGCGACACCATCCGCACCCTCTGCGGCGGACACAACGGCATCGAGACGCGAATGCCGGTCACCTACACCAAGCTGGTGGCCCCCGGGCGCATCGGCCTGGAGCGGTTCGCCGCCATCACCTCCACCAACGCCGCCAAGATACTGGGGATGTACCCGCAGAAGGGCGCCATCGCCGTGGGCAGCGACGCCGACATCGTAATCTTCGACCCCAACTTGAAGAAGACGATAACGGTGGACGAGCTGCACGCCGAGTCCGACTACTCCATCTGGGACGGCTTCCAATGCGAGGGCTACCCGATAATGACCATGCTGCGCGGCAAGGTCATAGTGAGAGACGGACAGTTGCTTGGGGACAGCGGCGACGGGCGGTGGCTGTCGCGCAAGGTGGCTCCGGGAGTGGTGACACAGACGTCAGTGTAGACGCAGATGAGACGGAAGTAGATTGATGGGGCAGGCTCCCAACCTGCCCTTATCATTGATATTGTGAATGAACCATGCGCAAACATGGGAAAATCATCACTAACTCACGCAGTCTGCAAAGTTTCTGGCTTGTTTTAGCCGCACTTCTGACGGCGTTTGCAGTCATTGCCTGCGGTGATGGCGATACGGCGACGCCTGTGGTTGATTTCACACCCATGCTTGAGTCGACAGCGACACCCGCGGCTACCCCCGAACTGACAAAGACGCCGGCTTCGTCGTCAGAAGCCGAAGCCTTTATTGAACGAGGCGGCAATTACTTAGAAGAGGGAGACTACGACCGTGCAATTGCCGACTATGATACCGTCCTCCGCATCAACCCTGACGACGCGGAAACCCACTACAGCCGGGGCGTCGCCTACGATGGGAAAGGGGAGTATGATCTGGCCATCGCCGATTACAATGAAGCCATCCGGCTCGACCCGGAGCTTGTGGAAGCCTATAACAATCGGGGCCTCGCCTACACCAATAAAGGAGAGTATGACCTAGCGATTGCCGATTACAACGAAGCCATCCGGCTCGACCCGGACAATGCGAAAATCTACCACAACCTAGGCATAGTCTACTCTTTGAAAGGGGAGTATGACCAGGCCATTGGGGATCATGACACTGCCCTCCGCATTGATCCCGACTTAGCGGGCGCCTACCTCACCCGGGGAGATGCCCACTTCATGAAAGGAGAGTATGACCGGGGCATTGGGGATTACGACACTGCCCTCAGCCTCGACCCCGACCTTGTAGGTGCCTACCTTAGCCGAGGCCTAGCCTATGTCATTCTGGAGGATTACGTTCGCGCGATTGCTGATTTCGATGCCGCCCTCCGCGTTGATGCCAACTTGGCGAGAGGATACTATTATCGTGGTCGCGCTCGGCAAGAGATGGGCGATCAAGAGGGGGCCGAGCGAGATTTCCGCAAGGCAAGGGAACTTGGTTATAACCCCTAGCCGTGCCGAGTCTCCGGTTTCCACGCAGCCTACCGCAACAACGGCGCGACCTCAGAGTGAATCCGCTCTATCTGCGCCGGGTCGGGCCACGTCGGCCCTACCATCACCGTCCTGGCCCCGGCGTCTATGTAGGCTTGCAGCTTGGCGGCGCAGTCTTCGGGGCGGCCGAAGGCGCAGGCGTTTTCCACGTCGTACTGCGGGCCGTAGTAGGCGTGAGTGAAGGCTTCCAGTTCGCGCTTGGCCCGGTCGCGGTCGGCGTCCACGTAGGTGTATATCAACTTGGATGAGTCCAGCGAATCCGGGTCTTTGCCCGCTGCCGCGGCGTAGTCGCGGATTTTGCCCCAGGCTTGGGCGAAGACCTCGGGGCTGGCCGCGCCTCCGGCCACCCAGCCGTCGGTGTGCTCGGCGGCGCGTTGAAGGGCGGTGTCCGCGGAGCCGCCGATGATGATGGGGATGGACGGCTGCTGTACCGGCTTGGGGTCTATGTTCACGTTGTCCATGTGGTAATAGCGTCCGTGGTGGGTGACGTCGCGCTCGCTCCACAGGCGGCGCATGACCTCCAGCCCCTCGTTGAAACGGCTGACCCGGCGGCGCACGTCCACGCCCATCGGCCCGAACTCGTTGTCGCGCCCGCCTAGGGAGATGCCCAGCGTCACCCGTCCGCCTGAGAGGTAATCCAGCGTGGCGGTGGTCTTGGCAACCAGTACCGGGTGGCGCAAGACGAACAGCAGCACCGATGTGCCGAGACGCACCCGCTCGGTGACGGTGGCGGCGCAGGCCAATAGGGTCATGGGGTCTATGATGCTGTTGGGATGAAAGATGCGGTCAATTACCCACAGCGAGTCGTAGCCAAGCTCCTCGGCCCGCCGGAAGAAGGCGGAATACTCGGCGAGGGTGGGCGGCGTTCCGCTGAAGCCGCCGGGAACCAGGATGCCCAGTTTCGCGTTGGCTGGCATAATCTGACCTCCTGATATTCCTGCTGTCTTGCCCTCACCCTCTCCCAGAGGGAGAGGGAGCTTTTTAGACTGCTCCGGCATCCTGTAGCACCGCCACCTCCGCGCTGCTGTACCCGAGCAGCCCGGTTAGCACGTCGTCAGTGTCCTGCCCAAGCGTGGGCGGCGGGGCGAAAGTGTCGGGGCTGCCGTGCTTGATGGGGTTGCCGGCGGTGCGGTAGGTTCCCGCGACCGGATGCTCGATTTCCACCACCATCTCGCGGAGTTGGACTTGGGGGTCTGCCAGGGCCTCAGCGATGTTGTTTACCGGGCCGCCGGGAACGTCCCACTTCAGTAATAGCTGTTCCCACTCGGAGCGGGACTTGGTGCGAAAACCCGAGGTCAGGGCATCTTCCAGTGTCGCACGGTTTTCGATGCGTGCGGGCGCGGTGGTGAATCGTTGGTCCTCGTCCATGCCGCGTAGCCCCTCCACTTCGCCGGACATCATCCGCAGGGTCTTCATGGCGAATTCCTGGCTGGCGCAGTGGACCTGGACGTACTTGCCGTCGGCGCACTGGTAGGCCCCGACGGGCAGGTTAGAGGGGTGACCGGAGCCGATAGGCTGCGGCACTTCGCCGGAGACAAGGTAGAACTGGCCAAGATGCGCTTGCAGGGCAATCTGCACATCCAGAAGCGAGATGTCGAGACGCCGTCCCTCGCCGGTGGTCCTGCGTCCATAGAGGGCCGAGGCGATGCTGAGGGCCGCGATGTAGCCGCCCACCATGTCGCCGACGGGAAAGCCCATAAACACCGGCGGCTGACCGGGGTTGCCGGTGACGCTCATGCCGCCGCCCATGGCCTGCACGATGCCGTCGAAGCCGGGCCGCTCGCGGTACGGCCCCTCCTGCCCGAAGGCCGACAGCGAGCAGGCGATGATGGACGGGTTGACGGCCTTCAACGAGTCGTAGTCCAGCCCCAGCCGTTCCAGCACCGAGGGCCGGAAGGCGTCAAAGACCACGTCGGACACCGCCACGAGCCGCTGGCAGACCTCCCGGCCCTGCGGTGTCCGCAGGTCGATGGTGACGCTCTTCTTGTTGCGGTTGAAGTTCAGGTAGTAGGCGCTCTCGCCGCCGAGAAAGTGGGGGCCTATGCGGCGGGACATATCCCCCGCGCCGGGCTGCTCAATCTTGATGACTTCTGCCCCGAGGTCGCCCAGCGTTCGCGCAGCCACCGGCCCGGCGATGGCCTGCGACATTTCTAGGATGCGGACTCCCTGCAACGGCGGAGTCATGGCGCGTTCCCGCCTACCGGCGACAGCATTGGTTGTCTACTCCGTGGACAGCAGGGCGGCCAGTTCCCGCACATCGTCCATCTCTTCTAGCGATTCGATGGCGGCGATGATTTCCTGCTGCCTGTGGGCACTGATTACCGGAGCCGTCAGGACGGTGAACTTCTCCTTCATTTCGTCCCACGACAGCGCGTTTTCCGGGTCGCCCTTGGGATAGCGGATGTCGCTGCGCAGGCGGCGTCCGTCCGTGGTGGCAACCTCGGCCCAGGCGCGGAACTCGCGGGGGAAGTGGGCATCCAGCTCCGGGTCGGTGACGCACTTGACCCGCGGCAGGATGCGGCGGATTTCCGGACGTTCCGGCACTCCCTCGGCGTATTCTTCCAGCGAGGCCCGGCCATAGGCCAGCGCCACCGCCGCCCCGAAGGGCATGGAGAACTGCATATCCACAAGGGTCTTGGGGTTGGCCTTGTCCTCTTCGGGCGAGGCCACCAGCTTGAAGCCGCCGCTGAGGACGCCGATGGTCACTTCCTCAACGTCTTCGGAGGTCAGGCCGTGGGCGTTGCGCAACTCAATCAGGCAGTCTATCGGCCCCTGCTTGTAGCGGCAGCAGGCGTGCGGCTTGATGCCGGTGCGGGTTATCAGGTATTCCTCGCCCAGGTCTTGTAGCACCAGCGATGGGTCCGGGTTGCCGGAATAGGCTTGCAGGAAACCGTCGCGCCCTTCGAGGATGGTGGTCGGGCCGGTGTAGCCGGAGCGGGCCAGCAGCGCCGCCCATGAGCCGCTGTGGGACGCCCAGCCGGGGTGTAGCCGCTTGGTCCAGGCCCCCTGCGCCAGGTACTCCATGCTGCCCGCCGTCTGGCTGCCCGCGATGCCCAGGGCGTGGATGAAGTCGTCGCCCTGCAGCCCCAGAAGGCGACCGGCCACCACCGCCGCTCCGAAGGCCCCGCAGGTTCCGGTGGGGTGAAAGCCGCGCCCGTAGTGCTCCGCCGGTTGCAGCGCCCGGCCCAGCCGCACGATGACGTCGTATCCGGCCACCACAGCGGCGATGAAGTCTTTGCCGGACACGTGGGCAAGGTCAGCCATGGAGAGGGCCGTGGGGAAGGCCACAACGCCGGGATGCAGCGACGCCTCGTTGTTAACGTCGTCCATCTCGATGCTGTGGAAGGCGACGCCGTTGGCCATTGAAGCGTACTCAGGTAGCACCCGGTGCGGAGTTCCAACGACAGCCGACGGGCCGGAGCGCCCCAGCCGTTGCAGCGCGTCAACCACGGCGCGGGCCGAATCGGTGGTGGAGCCGTTCAGCGTGACGGCGGCAAAGTCAAGGCAGAGGTACTTGGCCCAGTCGATTACCTCGGGCGACAAGTCTTCGTATTCTAGGGCTTGGGCGAAGTTGCCCAAGGTTCGGGTGATGCCTGTTTCGTTGTTGGTCTGCACCATTTGGGTTGGCCTCCTGATTTTCAAGCTGGGTCTGTATGGTAGCTGCCCATTTTCCAGAGGGCTTCTACCAGTTCGCCCCGCTCGAACTTCTTGTGTACGGCGATGTCGGGATTGTCTAGGTCTTGCTCGGAAATCGTGACCGGCGCAGATGATGCTTCAGCAAATAGGGTGACCGAGTGATTTTCAATCTTGGTTATCCAGTAAACTTTTTCATTAAGCCCAGCGACTACTGGTTGGCCGGACTGTTTACATCGCCAAAGAGCCGCTTGCAGCTTTCGCCAAGTCTCATAGCCTTCGCCCCCCAAGAGGGTTATCTCGGGCAAAAGGAAATCAAGGTCAAGTCTTTGAGAAGCAGCCAATACTTCAAGTTCGACGATTCGGTTTTCCGAGTCGAAGTGAATGAAGGTGTCTCCGTCCACGTCGGCGTAGTCCACTATGCCTTTTTCAGAGCTTGCGATATGAAAGCTCACCGCGTCTGCCCACGGATCATAGGTAATCCTCATTATTGCCGCCTCACTCAAATTGACCGTATCGAGTTATCATGGTAACAACCACGACCGAACCTTTCTCAAATGTGTATACGATGGTAAGCTCTTTCTCAGAATAGTCCCGGCCGTCTTGGGTATAGCTTGCTCTGAATACCCGTCTCCGCGAACCCTTGTTATCCCTTACCCCGATTAACTCTCCCCTTTCCACTGTCAAGGCGACTTCTGCCGGGTCGGCAGCCTGCTTTTTCCGTCGGCGCTTGGCGTGCAAAGTGTACTCGTAATTTATCATACGCTGGCGTCTCGGATTATACATCGCTCTGCCTACAACCCCGACTCGTAGAGGAAATCCCCGGTGGGGTAGTTGTTGAGCAGGTGGCGGGCGATGACGAGGCGCTGGATTTCGTTGGTGCCTTCGCCAATCATCATCAGGGGGGCGTCGCGGAAGTGGCGCTCCACCGGGAGGTCCTGGGTGTAGCCGTAGCCGCCGTGGATGCGCATGGCGTCGGTGGCGACCTGCATACACATTTCGCTGGCGAACAGCTTGGCCATGCCCGCCTCCATGTCGGCGCGCTGGCCGCGGTCCTTCTTGTCGGCGGCGTGTAGCACCATCAGGTGCGCGGCCTGGATGTTGGTCGCCATATTGGCCAGCATTATCTGGACGCTCTGGTGCTCGCCGATGGGCTTGCCGAAGGTCTGGCGCTGCTTGGCGTAGCGGGTGGCTTCCTCCAGCGCAGCCCGTGCCACGCCAAGACAGCGGGCGGCGACGTTGATGCGGCCCAGCTCGAGGCCGCTCATAATCTGGTAGAAGCCCTTGCCTTCCTCGCCCCCGACCAGGTTGCCGCCGGAGACACGGTAGTCGTCGAAGGACAGCTCGCAGGTGTCCACGCCCTTGTAGCCCAGTTTGGGTATGTCGCGCACCACGTTGAACCCCGGCCCTTTCTCGGCGATGAATATGCTGATGCCGCGCCGGGGCGGGTCAGCATCTGGGTCGGTCTTGGTCACCAGGGCGAAGGTGTTGCCGTGGCGTCCGTTGGTTATCAAGCTCTTGGCGCCGTTGACCATGTAGTCGTCGCCGTCGCGGACGGCCCTGGTCTCGATGGCCTGTACGTCGCTTCCGGCGTTGGGCTCGGTGATGCAGATGCCGCCGCGCTTCTCGCCCGTTGCCATCAAGGGCAGAAACCGTTCCTTCTGCTCCGGCGTGCCGTGGGTGGTGACCATATAGGCCATGATGAGGTGAGAGTTGAGTATGCCGCTGAGGCTCATCCAGCCGCGGCATATCTCCTCGATAACCAGGGCGTAGGAAGCCACATCCAGCTCCAGACCGCCATATTCCTCGGGAATGACCGCGCCGAACAGCCCTAGCTCCTTCATGTGCTCCACCAGCTCGAAGGGGTACTCGTCGGCGTGCTCCATTTCCTGAGCCACCGGCTGGACTTCCCGTCGCACGAAGTCCCGTATGGTGGCTACCATGCCGCGCTGCGCTTCGGTTAGTTGTGGCAAAACTTCACCTGAACCCAAATCAGAATAGCCGGGCCATTCTAGCATGGGCAGATTGACGGGGATTGTCTGAACCGGGATTATATGATTTTGTGATTTACATGATTCCTTAATCCTGCCCATCCCTTAATCACATAAATCCCGGTTCAGACAATCCCCCCAGGTTTGACACCCTATCTGCCGCGCACTAAACTCGCCCCTAACCGCCCTGTTTAGGAGGTATCGCAATGCCGGACAAACCTGAATACCTGGACCTTCTCAACGACATCCGTCTCCAGGAGTACCGGGCCGGAATCTTCCTTAAGGCCTGGGCCGACAAGACCGAGCACCCGGGACTGAAGGGTTGCCTGTCGCTGGTAGCCGAACGCGAGACCAGCCACGGCGACATCTTCGACCGGCGCATCCGCGAGTTGGGCGGCACCCCCGAGGACAAGGACGACGACCTGTTCCAGGAGCGCCTGCGCGTGGCCGAGTCGGACATGACCGACGCCGAAAAGATCGTCCAGATGCGGGAGTTCCAGACCCGCATGACCCTGCCCACCGTGCGTATGCGCTACGAGGAGGCGGCACAGGACGAGTCCGTTGACCAGTTGACCCGCTCCCTGATCAAGTGGTTCACCGAGGTTGAAGACGACTCCGGCGCCTCCATGCGAGCGGTGTATGCCGAGATCGAGCAGGGGGAATAACCTCATGCAGTTCGGAGCGTTCTTCGTGGGGCAGCGCCCGCTGCTCCACGAGCAATACGCCGACGAAAGCAAGGTCAACCCCAATCCGGTGAGCCGCACCGACGTTGAGGTCTACGAAGATATTCTGCGAGGCGCGGAGCTGGCCGAAGAGTTGGGCTTTGATTCCGTGTGGATTGCTGAACACGCCTTCAGTGAACACAGCATCATCAGCTCTCCCCACAGCCTGCTTGCGGCCATCGCCGCCAGGACCGAGCGCGTCAAGATAGGCGTTGCCTGCACCATCGTGCCGTGGCACCCTCCGCTTCGATTGGCGCAGGACCTAGCGACTCTTGACATAATCAGCCGGGGCCGCCTGATTGTTGGTGCCGGTCGAGGCTACCAGAAGCGCGAGTTTGACATATACGGAATGGACATCGCGGAGTCACGGGGCCGCTTCGTCGAGGGCATGGACATCGCCCTTCGTTCTTGGACAGAAGACACTTTCTCTTACGAAGGTGAGTATTTCAGCTTCCCTGAAGTGCGCGTAATTCCCAAGCCGGTGCAGCAGCCCCATCCGCCGGTGTTCATGGCGGTGACCCACAGTCCAGAGTCCGTTGAGATTGCTGTGGAGAACCGCTGGGGGTTGTTTACGGTCGGCAGCAGCTTCTTTCCGGCGTCGCCGGACTCCGACCAGAATCTGATTAACCTCTACCGGCGACGAATGATGGAAGAGGGCGCGGCCCCGGGCGACATTGAGGTTGCCGCCGTCCGCAACGTGTACGTGGCTCCCACCGATGAAGAGGCCATTGAACTGCTGACCCCTCGCCTGCAATGGGCCGGGGATATGAGCGACTTCCTTCGTCGGCCCCTGTCGGACATAGTGCGAGTCTCAGGAGTCCGGGGTTACGAGCACTACGTCGAGGACCCCTTCATCGAGCCAGATCTGGTGGCTGAACGTGGCAAGGAAGGCATGGCCGCCATCGGCAGTCCAGAGAAGGTAATCGTAGCCATCGAGGAACTGGAACGGAATCACGTCACCCACTTCATCAGTTATCTGGATGCTGGCGGTCTGTCTTATGACCAGGTGTCAAGCTCGCTGCGACTGTTCTCAGAAAAAGTGATGCCTAACTTCCGCTAAGGAGCGCTCTTCATGGCAACTCTGGACGTTCTGACCTACGGCTTCGCCCTCAACACCGACCAGGGGTCTTTCGGCTACTCCACCAACTCCCTGCTGCGGACAGGCAGCCACAACATTCTGATAGACACCGGCCCATCCTCCCGCCGCCCGTTCCTCTACCGGGCGCTCGCCAACATGGGCCTGACCACCGACGACATTGACATCGTCATCCTGACCCACATGCACTGGGACCACTGCCAGAACACCGACCTGTTCCGCAACGCCAGTGTGCTGGTAAATCCGGTGGAGATTGACTACGCCCGCAACCCCAACCGCTGGGACTTGGCGGTGGCCGCGGGTATGGCCGACATGATGCGCAACATGAAGGTGGAGGTCGTCTCCGAAGGAGACACTATCGTGGACGGCGTAACCGTGCTGGAAACGCCGGGTCACACCAAGGGCCACATGAGCGTCCTTGCCGACATAGATGGCGAAAACGTGCTGATTGCCGGAGACGCCATGCCTGAAAGCGGCACCGTGGCCCGTGGCATCCCATACAACATCTTCTGGGACACCGAGGACGCTCACGCCAGCGTAGAGAAGATGGTGGCGTCGTCCAACGTCTTCTACCCCGGCCACGATCGCCCCTTCCGTGTGGAAGGCGATGAAATCTCCTACCTGCACGGCCCGGCTAATATCGAAGTGCTGAACAGCACCGAGGGCGGAGGCACGGTTTCCCTGACCTTCACCGTCAGCGCGGCCCGTTCTGTGAACGTGGACCTGGTGCAGAAGCCGCGGGAGTCATAGGGCCGTGGGTTCCAATACCCCTCTCCCTCGAGGGAGAGGGTTGGGGTGAGGGTGAAATGCCGGGGAGCAGCGAGCAGGACATACGGGAAGCTCTGGACGCGCTGGCGGAGGCCCGGCCGGCTTTCTGGAGCCGCACGGCCTGCGGTGTCACCCGCTCGCTGACGCCAATTCCCGCGCTTCTCGACCGCAACGCCTATACGCCCGATAGCGCCAGGGTGCGAATCCTTCTGGTGGGCGGGCTGTCGGGAAATCCCGCCGATGTGGACATAGCCCTCCACGCCCTTGAACTGTACGCGGGAGGCGGCGACGGCCTTGCCTTGCGTATCGGCCTGAGCGTCGTGCCTTGCGCCAACCCGGACGGCCTGCGCCTCGGTCGCGGGCCGGAAAACGGCGCGGGTGGCAATCCATCGCAGGGCTATCCGCCGGTGGACAACTTCTACTTCGACGCGCAGAATCCGGAGAAGCGCTACCTGTGGCGCTGGATTTGCTTCCAGGCCCCCGACTTGGTTTTGGAAGTGCAGTCGGGCAGTGGCTCCGTTGTCTGGGAATCCAACCTCGCGGCCCGTCACCTGGCCCCAGCTCTGGCCGCCCGTGAAATCCAGGACGATTCCCTGCTGGGAGCGTTGGGCGATGGCTACCCCGAGGGGCTAGACGTCATCCCCAGCCTGCGCCTGACCGCGTCTTCCGAACAACTCCCCCGCGAGCTTAGCCGCTTGTTTGGCGTGGTGCAGCAGGCCGGGCTGTCCGGCAAGTCCCTGGCCCGGCAGGCTCTTGACCGTCGCCGCCAGCGCAACAAGATTGAGATAGCCCGCATTCTGGCTGCCGCTTACGGCCATTCCTTCGATCCCATCGTCTACACCCAGGGTGTTCCCATCAGTGGGCGGTTGCGACTGGCGCAGCTTGACCAAGCCAGCCCCGCCCCGAGTTCTGACATTGCTGTACTGCTAAACAACTTTGTAGAAGCGGCATCAGGTGGCTTCGGCGAAGGTCTGGCTCCCTCGGCGCTGGCCTCGGTAGTGTGGGGCGATGAACTGGCCGGAACCACCGGAGATGGCCGATACGCCAACTTGATTATTGACGCCGCCAATCGCTTCCAGCCCGCAGATTCCGGGGATGCGCTACCGCCCTGCGACCCTGACTTTCGCACCGAGGATATGTTCATGGCCGGCGCAATCCTGGGACGCGCCTTCCAGATTACGGGCGAGGGCCGCTACGTTGACCTGCTGACGGCCTTCCTGCTGGACGGCAAAATCCAGCAGGACAACGGGCTGTTCTGGCACTGTCGCTCCGCCCCGTTCTATTGGGGCCGGGGCAACGGCTTCGCTGCGCTGGGCCTTACCGAAACGCTGAGTTACCTGCCCGAAAGTCACGCCAATCGCCCGGCGGCTTTGGCGATCTACCGGGAGCTGATTGAATCGCTGCGTGGTCTGCAACGCCAGTCGGGGCTGCTGCCCCAGGTGCTGGATTTCCCCGGTTCTTACGATGAGTTCACCGCCACCTGCATGATGGGCTATGCGATAGCGCGAGGGTTGCGCCGGGGCTGGCTCCCCGACGACTTCCGGGGTTCGGTGGACCTAGCCTGGCAGGCCATATCGGAGCGCATAGACGACGTGGGCAACGTGGTGGACGCCTGCGCCAGCACCGGCGTCCAGCAGAACGTCCGCGACTACCTCGACCGCCCGGCCATTTATGGCTTCGATGACCGCAGCGGCGGGTTCGCCCTCTGGTTCGCAGTGGAGATGGAGCGACTGGCGCGAGGTTTGTAACAGACGGCGTTGGCGCATTCCCTGGAGTTTGCGCTAAAATCAGGCAACTTCAGGAAGGGAAATGCCAATGACGCAGCCCAGTTCTATAGAGCCGTATGACCCCGTAGCCGTAGAGGAATACCGCCAGCAAGCCCGCGACTTTCTCGGCAGGGCCCGGGAATACTTGGTCGCAGACGACTTGCACCAGGCATCGGAGAAGGGTTGGGGTGCCGCTGCTTGGATGGCAAAGGCTGTTGCCGTAACCCATGGCTGGCAATATAGAGAACATGCCCAGTTCGGCGTAGTGTTGCGTAATGCAAGCGATTTGACGGGAAATGAGCGTCTGCTTGATCTGAGTGACACTGCCTATGGTTTGCACCGGGGCTATTACACTCGCAAGCGGTTCCTTTCATCCCGTACCATCGCCCGTAACCTCGATCAGATGGCGGAACTGCTAGACACCCTCGAACCTCTGACCGTACCCAACAACGGACAGGCAAGGGACTAACCCACCCAGACTGAGGAGGGATACGACTATGACCACCATCACCGGCTCCAACGTGGTGTTATCCAACCAGGAATTCAACGTGGTGGGAACTCGCCCCATCCGGCAGGACGGCGCAGAAAAAGTTACAGGCCGCGCCCGGTACGGCGCAGACATTAACCTGCCGGGATTGCTCCATGCCCGCGTGCTGCGCAGCCCCCACGCCCACGCCCGCATCAAGTCCATAGACGTCAGCAAGGCCGAGGCGCTGGAGGGTGTGCGCGGAGTGGCCACTTCCGCGGACTTGCCCCAGCCGCGGGGCCGCATCAGCGACCAGACCGAGGCCGCGATGGTCAATCCCAAGTTCCTGAGCAACAACTGCCTGGCTGCCGACAAGGTGCTGTACAAGGGACACGCCGTTGCTGCCGTCGCCGCCACCAGCCCCCACATCGCGGAGAAGGCGCTGGACCTCATCGAGGTCGAGTATGAGGTGCTGGATTCGGTGACCGACGTGCTGGAAGCGATGAAGCCCGAGGCCCCGGTGCTCCACGAGCGTCTGGCCACCATGGCCAATCCCAATATGCGGACCGGCGGCCTGCGGGATGACGACGACGCGGCAGACAGCACCAACATAGCCAATCACTTCTTGTTCGAGATGGGCGACATCGAGCAGGGCTTCCGGGACGCCGACGTAATTGTCGAGCGTGAATTCCGCACCCAGTCGGTGCACCAGGGCTACATCGAGCCTCATACCGCCACCGTGAACTGGGGGCCGGACGGCGACATCACCGTTTGGAGCAGCAGCCAGGGCCACTTCAACGTGCGCGATCAGGTGGCTCTGGTCACCGGCGTTCCCATCTCTCGAATCAAAGCCATTCCCATGGAAATTGGCGGAGGCTTCGGCGGCAAGACCCTGGTGTATCTGGAGCCGGTGGCGGCCATACTCTCCCGCAAGACCGGCCATCCGGTGAAGCTGAGCATGAGCCGGGCAGAGGTGTTCCAGGGTTCAGGCCCTACCGCCGGATCGTGGATGCGCTGCAAGGTGGGGGCCACCAACGACGGGCGCATCACCGCCGTTGACGCTTCCATGGCCTACGAGGCCGGCGCCTACCCCGGCTCGCCCATCAACCCCGGCGTCCAGTGCATGACCGGCCCCTACGACATCGCCAACGGGCGGCTGGAAGGCTTCGACGTGGTGAACAACAAGCCCAAGACCGCCGCTTACCGAGCCCCCGGCGCCCCGGCGGCGGCTTTCGCCATCGAGACCGTGCTGGACGAAATCTGCGAGAAAATTGGGATGGACGCCCTGGAATTCCGCTTGCTCAACGGCTCCAAGGAGGGCACCCGTCGCCTGACCGGCCCGGTCTTCGGCAAGATTGGCAACATCGAAACTTTGCAGGCTTCCAAAGACCACGAACACTGGAGCGCTCCGCTGGAGAAGGACACTGGCAGGGGCACCTTCCGGGGCCGGGGTGTCGCCGCCGGTTACTGGTTCAACGCCAGCGGCCCGTCCAGCGCCGTGGCCAGCGTCAACCCCGACGGCACCGTCAGCCTGGTCGAGGGTTCCCCGGACATTGGCGGTTCCCGCGCCGCGGTATCCATGCAGTTGGCCGAGGTCCTCGGCATCGCTGCCGAGGACGTGCGCCCGGCGGTGGGCGACACGGACTCGGTGGGCTACACCTCGATGACCGGCGGCAGCGGCGTCGCGTTCAAGACCGGCTGGGCCTGCTACGAGGCCGCCCTCGACATCCGCAACCAGTTGATCGAGCGGGCCGCCCGCATCTGGGACGTTGACCCCGCCCTAGTGGAATATAATGACGGCGGCGCATCCCACACCTCCGACCCTGAGCTGAGCCTGACCTTCAAGGAGCTTGCTGCTCGCCAGAACGCCACCGGCGGGCCAGTGGTGGGGCGAGGCAACGTGGCCCCCACCGGCGTCGGCGGCGCCTTCGCCGTCCACATCGCCGACGTGGAGGTTGACCCGGAAACCGGCAAGGTGGATGTTATCCGGTTTACCGCCCTCCAAGACGCCGGCAAGGCCATCCACCCCAGCTACGTCGAGGGCCAGATCCAGGGCGGCGCAGTCCAGGGCATCGGCTGGGCGCTGAACGAGGAGTACGTCTTTGACGACAACGGCAGTATGCTCAACCCGACCTTCCTCGACTACCGGATGCCCACCAGCCTCGACCTGCCGATGATTGACACGGTGGTCGTCGAGGTCGCCAACCCCGGCCACCCCTACGGCGTACGCGGCGTCGGCGAGGTGCCTATCGTTCCCCCCATGGCCGCCATCGCCAACGCGATTCACGACGCTGTGGGAGTCCGCATGGAGCAGCTCCCGATGTCGCCCGGCGTGGTGCTGGAAGCGCTGTGGGAGAAGGACGGCAACGGCTAAACAAATCTCCCTCTCCCAGAGGGAGAGGGTTGGGGTGAGGGTGCAGGGGCGCACAATTGTGCGCCCCTACCCACGCAACGCTTCCCTCCCCCTCAGGGGGAGGGTTAGAGTGGGGGTGAAAAGCTGAACGACCAGTTATCCCCAAAGAAGAGGCAGACAATGCTGCCGCGAGACGTAGCGGAATTCATGGCGCTGGATTACCTGGATTCCATGCAACCGACGCTGATATACGTCGCGTCGCCCTTCGCCCACGATTCCGCCGCCATCCGTGAAGCGCGGTTGGAAGCGGTACGCCACGTCTGCGGCAGGCTGGTGAACGAAGGCAAGATTGTGCTGTCCCCGCTGGTGTATGCCGGCGAACTGGCTCAACGCGGCTTTCACCCGCCGCAGGGCTGGTACTCTTGGGACTTGCAGTTCCTCGCCCGCGCCGATGAGCTACTGGTGGTGCAACTCCCCGGCTGGGAGCAAAGCAGGGGCGTGTTGGTAGAGATAGCCGCAGCCCAGGCGAGAAACATACCTGTCCGCCTGATGCCGCTGGAGGACGCGGAACTGCCGCCGGAGATACTGGAGGGGTTGTACGAGAAGGGTTAGCTGTGTGCGAGAATCATAATTTCACGTTTGATGTGGATAGGGCATACGAAGACCAACTGGCTGCCGTATTGGAAGCCAGCCCAACACATCCGATAGAGACACCGGATGCTCCTCAAACCTTTGGCGTCTATGTGCTTTATTGGGATGGGGTTCCGGTATATGTTGGTCAAGCACGGAATCTGCGAAATCGTCTGCGCGACCACCTGCGGAAAATTCAAGGACGGCAAGGCATAAATGTAGCGGATGTGACCTGTAAGTATTTGACGATCGCACGGCTATGGGAAGTTGCCCGCGCCGAAGAAGTTTTGATTACTCGCTTCACACCTGAATGGAACGGAATTCCCGGATTCAGTATGCACGCTCCTGGCCGAGGGCGTCCTGGTATGCCCAACTACGTCAATCAGTGGGATCAGCGATTCCCTCTCGTAAATTAGGCAGGGCGTTGGAGAGCCACGGCTGCATCATATAAAGCTAATTTGGTCTTGCTGCGTTGCCGCGCCCCGCTGCCCACGATGCTGGACCCCACCCGCTCTCGCAGCTTGGTAACGTCTACCACCGACAGCCCGCGCAGTTCCGCGATCTCGCACAGCCGCTCCTCAACCTTGATTTCCCGGCCCTGCACAATTGAGTTGCCCACAACCACCACTGCTGTTCCGCCCGGTTTCAGAATTCTCCCCAGCAGCGCGCAAAACCTGTCAAGGTCATTTATATACGCCGTGACATAATTGGCCCAGCCGTTCCCGCCGTAGACTCCGCGGTCACTGTTTATCCCCCGGATTTCTGTGATTTCCTCTTCCAGTTGCGGCAATTGCGGAACAAGAGGGATTGGCCCGTCGCCCCGCACTGTCTGCCAGAACTTGCCGAAATTGCTGGTTTCCAGCCGCTTTAACTCGGAAGGCGACTGAATCAGGCCGCTCCAGAACAGTTGAGGGCGGCTGTTGCGGACGTAGTGATAGTTGTTCATATATGGCGGTGAGGTCACCACCAGGTCAACCGAATCGGCGCTGATGTGTTTTTCAGCGTCGAAGAAAGAGTGTTCATAGACTCGCCGGTTGGGGCCGTTGTTTCTGCCGGCGGTTTCAATCTGAAACTCTGCGATGTCCGCCGCCATATCGTGGAGTTTTGCCGCAACAGCCTTTCCTACATCGGCATCTTGCACCAGCGTCTTACCGGCGGCGGGGCGGGTGCCCAGCGAGGGTTCATAGGAATAGTTGGAGAAATCCACCATCACGGACGCAAAGGCCACTCGGAAAACATCCTCAATCTGCGGCGGCAAATCGTTCATATAGTCAAGGGTCAATAGAACCTTGCGCTCCACCGCCGGGGAGAAGAAGGGAATCCGGCTCCTGAATCCGGCAGGCGGCGAGCTGTACGGTTCCCGGCCTTGCGCGCCTTCCATAAAACCTTTGTAACCCTTCACGCTGTCTTGCAGGTCGCTCAGGGAAACATCTGCTGCTCCCAGCTTTACCCGGCATACCAGAGCGGCGAAAGGGTTAATCTCGAACCCGATGCTATCCAGCCTCAAGCGGTCCGCTTCCACCAGCGTCGTGCCTACTCCGGCAAAGGGGTCCAGCACAGTCTGCGCCTGGCCGGGATGGGGCAGAAATCGCGTGATGGCGCTTCGAGCGAACTCGCCGGAAAACCCGGCAATCCAGTTGGCCCAGCGGTGCATTGACAGCGACTTGTTGTGCGAGGATGCGGCCTCGCCGTAACTGCCGGACTGCGGTATAGCTTGCCAGTCGTGTTCCCGTAGGTTCATACTGCCCCGTAAAGCCGAATCAGGATTAAAAGA
This sequence comes from Dehalococcoidia bacterium, assembly GCA_965204865.1. Classification (GTDB taxonomy): domain Bacteria; phylum Chloroflexota; class Dehalococcoidia; order Lucifugimonadales; family UBA3495; genus VXOI01. The sequence continues at coordinate 1,335,779 of OZ242027.1, forward strand.
TCGACAGAATGGTGTGGGACTTATCCTGAAAATCCTTTAATCTTGCAAATCCTGATTCAGACTACACCATCAAACCCGGACGGCAAGGGGCAACTGTCAGCAAATATCGTCCAATCCGGGTGGGGAGTGTAAGAAAATGGAAGCGGCTAACGCATTGAGCTATACCTTCAACAGCGTGCGCCATGAGATGGTGTGCGGCCCGGACGCTATCTCCGGTCTGCCCGGCGTGCTGGAACGCGCCGGGGCGTCGCGGGCGATGGTGCTGTGCGGCCCGTCCATTCTTGTCCACTCGGACGCTGTGCCGCGGGTGCAGGAGGCGCTGGGAGACAGCTTCGTGGGGCTGTATTCCGGCGTAGCGCCTCATTCGCCCGTTGCTACCCTCAACGCCGCGGTTGCGCTGGCCCGCGAGACCGGCCCGGACGCGCTCATCAGTGTCGGTGGCGGCAGCACCCACGACACCACCAAGGGCGTGGCCACGCTGCTGGGCGAGGGCGGCAGGATTCACGATTACGAAACTTATTTTGAGCCGCCGGACACCACCATCTACCCGGAACTGTCCGCTGTCCGCCTCCCCATCATCACCGTGCCGACAACCATGGGTGGCGCCGAGCTGAGCCGGGGCGCAGGCTTCGCCGACCGGGACCTGGGCCGCAAGATTCTCGTCACTGACCCGAACACCATTCCGGGCTATATCGTCATTGATGGCAAGGCATTGGCCACCACGCCCTTGGGGATTCTCACGTCCACGGCCATGGGCCAGCTCAGAATTGCCATAGAGACTGTCTACGCCACCACGCATAACCCGATTTCCGATGCACTGGCTCTTCACGCCATCCGCCTTCTGGTGGAAAACCTGCCTCGTTGCGCCGAACTTGAGCTTGACTGCCTGCTGAACACGAAGACCGCGGCCTGTATGGCCTCGCTGGGCAACCTGGGCGGACTGGGCCTGAACACCGCCATCGCCCACCACGTCGGTGGCATATTCGACGTTCCCCACGGCGAGGCCAACGCCATCCTGTTGCCCCACACCATGCGCTACAACGCGGAAGCCTGCGCCGACCGCTTGGCGCTAATCGCCGATGCTATGGGCATTGATACCGGCGGCATGAGCGACGACGAGGCAGCGCTGGCCGCTGCCGACGGCGTGGAGAGCCTCCGCCGCTCGCTGGGGTTGCCCGACCGGCTCCGCGACGTTGGCGTCCCCGAGGAAGGGCTGGACCTGATTGCCTCGGCCACGCTCCACGACCGCGCCCTGGCCACCAACCCCCGCCCGGTGTCCGACGCTGGGCCGGTAATAACCGTACTGCGGGAAGCGTGGTAGATGAAGAGATTTCCTCTCCAGTAGAGAGGGGCTTGGTGGGGGCGCAAATGAAGTTTGGTGTATGCCTGCCCCAGTATGGCCGGGAGGTGGGCCTGGAAGACCTGCGGGCCGTAGCCGCCGACGCAGAATCTCTGGGGTTCGACTCGGTATGGGCCAGTGACCACGTGGTCACGCCGGAGCATCTGCGCAACAGCATCGGCCCTATGTTCCTGGATGTCTTCACCGTGCTGTCCCACGTGTCGGCCCTTACCCGTCACGTCAGGCTGGGCACGACGGTGATGGTGACTCCCTACCGCAACCCGCTGGTGGCCGCGAAGATTATCGCCACCCTTGACACCTTGTCCGGTGGGCGCGTGATCCTCGGCGTGGGAGCTGGCGGCGCGCCCGACGAATTCGCGGTGCTGGGGGTTCCTGAGTCCCAACGCGGGGCGCGTACCGACGAATACCTGGCCGCGATGATCGAACTTTGGACCAACGACCCATCCAGCTTCGGCGGACGTTTCGTTAACTTCGATGGAGTGCGGTTCGCACCCAAACCGGCCCAGAAGCCTCACCCGCCCATCTGGGTCGGCGGTCGCAGCGACGCCGCGCTCCGCAGGGCAGTGAGGTTCGGCCAGGCGTGGCACCCCACCAGCATGGCGTTGGACACGCTGCGGGAACGTATGGCGCGGTTGCGCGAGATGTCAGCGGATGCGGGACGCGACACCCCACCCATAACGGCCATCCACCAGCCGGTAGCCTTCCAGGGAGAAGGTGCTGCTCCACCGGAGCGTCGTCTTGGGCGCGGCGCCCCAGCGCAGGTGACCGAAGACCTGGCGGTCTATGCGGAAATGGGCATTCCCATGGTGGTCTGCAACTTCCGCGGAGCGGACACGGACGAAATTCGCCGGGCGATGGATATGTTCGCCCGGCATGTGTTGCCAGAGTTAAACACCTGAGCTGGGCCATTGCTTGGCAGGCCCGGCCTGTCTGCCGTTTGAGGTCTAGGCGAAAAACTCCCGAAGCAGGGCCGCCAGTTCCGCGGGCTTTTCGACATCGGAGCGGTGGCCGCAATCTTCGAGGGTCACCAGTTGTGAGCCGGCGATGGAGCGGTTGTAGACCTCGCCCGCGCTGGGCGGGACTACGGCGTCATTCTGTCCCCAGACTATGAGAGAGGGCAGGCCCTTCAGGCGCCCGAGACGGTGAGGCAGGCTGCGGTCGTGCATATAGGGACGCCACGACAGGCGGCACGCTTCTTCCCGGGCCGTCTCCCATAGCTCCACCTGCTCCGGCGAAGGCTCGGCCGGGCATATCTGCTGAAATTCCGCCACCGCGGATGGATTGTGGATACCGGCGGTGATGAACTCCTTGGAAACTATCAGGAACATATCGAGGATTTCGCCCGTTGGCGGCAGGATTCCGGCGGGAGCAGCCAGGGCCATCTTGCGGAACACACCGGGATCCTGCGTCGCCATCTCCGCTGCCAGCCAGCCGCCGATGGAGAATCCCACCACGTTCAGGTTGGACAGGCCCATTTCCTCCAGCGCCCAGAGAGTCCAGGTTGCGCTGTCCCGCATATTCATAATCCAGTCAAGGCGGTCGGTCACCCCGAAGCCGGGGAGGGACGGCGCGTAGATCGTGTAGTTCTTCGCCAGTTCTTCGTGCAGTTGCAGCCAGCCGGGCTGTCCCATTTCGTCGTGGAGCACCAGCAGCGGGTCGCCGCTGCCCCCCTTCAGTACCTGCATCTCCGCCCCTGCCACCTGCACTCGTTCCTCGGTCCACGTCGCCGAACTCGTCGTCATCGGGTTGTTCCTCCCTTAAGCCTCGCAGTCGGGAAAGAGTTGAGCGAATTGCGGGGCCTGAATGATTGTCCAAGCGCCCGCCGGGATTGTCAACCCGATAAAAATTCCCTCCCCCTCAGGAGGAGGGTTAGAACCTGCCCCGTACCTGATACGAGGGTAGGGGTGAAGTCCTTGCATTAGTACATTTTCCTGTCCCTATCCTCCGTTTGTCATCGCAACAACGGAATGGCACAATGGCGGCGGACATTCCGGCTCAAACGCAGGGCAGGAACAAAGACCAATTCTGAAAACGGGGGGCGAATAATGCCGCCGATTCGAGTGAACCGCGCCAAGGAGAAGCTGCAACAGGGTGAGGTAGTCACCACCATATCGGGATTGCAGGACAGCGACATCATAGACTTTCTGGGGCCGTTGGGATTCGACGCGGCCTGGATTGAGTGCGAACACGGCCCGGTGGACTGGGACGCCCTGGGTGATATGACCCGCGCCTGCGACCTGTGGGGCATGACCTCGATAACCAGGGTCAACGCCAACGACCCGGGCATTATAACCCGCACCCTCGACCGGGGCAGCATGGGCATCGTCGTGCCCCACGTCAACAGCCGCGAGGCCGCCGAGCAGGCCGCTCAGTCGGCCAAGTACGCGCCCCTGGGCTACCGGGGAATGTTCGGCGGGCGTCAGTCCTTCGGCGTCTCCGACTACTTCCACACGGCCAATGACCAGACCATGGTCGTGGTGCTGCTGGAGGAAGTTGAAGCCCTGGAAAACATCGAGGAGATTCTCAAGGTTGACAACATAGACGTTTTCTTCGTAGCGCCCTCCGACCTGGCCCAGACCATGGGGCACATCGGCAACGTCGAGCATCCCGAGGTGCAGTCCGCCATCGAGGAGGCCATCGGCAAGATTGTCAACGCAGGCCGCACTCCCGGCACCTTGGCCAACGACGCAAACATCGCCAAGTTCAAGCAGATGGGCGTCAAGTTCCTGATGACTTCGTGGAACGCCTGGGTAGTCCGGGGCGCCTCCGAATTCCTGCAAAAGGCCGCGGCCTGATTCTACTCCCTCGATGGAGAGGGTTGGGGTGAGGGTGAAATCGCAGGTATCAGCAACTTTGCGTAGACCGGCAGGCGTCCTTCACGCCTTCGGCGGCGACGCTGCCGCCTGCTCAGGTGGTTCCTCCCGCCCCGACTGTTCCCGCCGGGAGGGATTCACCGGCAGCAGCGTAACGGCCCCGATGACGAACAAGGCGGCGCAGCCCGCTATCAGCGCCCGGTATCCCAGGTCTTCGGCGGCGTGGTTCAGCCCGTCTATGCCAGGCCCAAACAGCCGGGGCAATGCTGCGCCTCCGATGGTGGACAGGTTAACGATTCCGATATGGACACCGGCTTGCTGTTCGTCACCCAATTCGTTGGCCAGGGCCCAGTTGGCGCTGAGCAGCGTTCCCGCCGACGCCCCGATCAGGCTGGCGGTCACCACCACTCCCGTGGGCGTGTCCACCAGCAGCAGCCAGGAGGTGCTGACCGCCCCGGCCGCCGCCCCGGCTATCACCACCGGCTTCCGGCCGATGCGGTCGGAGACCCAGCCGGCAGCGAATACTGCCACGGCCAGCGACCCTCCGATGGCAGGAATCATGTGGCTGAGGGTTTGGGCCGGATTTTCCGCCTCCACCACATCCCGCAGGAAGAACAGTCCGTAGGTGGGAAAGGCGTAAATCGCCGTCATCAGGAACAGCCGCGAGAGCAGGAACAGCCCCAATTGCAGGTCCAAGACCCGCTTTGGGCTGGGCTCGTCCCTTCGGACAGGCCTGACCCGGCGTCGCGGATCTCTTGCCAGCACCGTCGCGCAGGTGACTGCTACCGAAACGACCAGCGCAGTCCCCAGCACCAGCAGAACGGCCCACTCCCAGTCGACATAGACCGGCAGTGGCCCCAACTCAGCGCCCACTCTCTGCCCAAGACCGATTAGTGCGGCGCTGACTGTGATCATCACCAGCCCGCCCACGGCGTCCAGCAGTATTTTCACCGAAGAGGCGACGCCGATGCGATCCCGGGGCACCAGGTCGCGGATGAGCGCCATCCCCGGACCATAGGCGATGTTCAGATTGGCCTGAATGAACATCCAGACGCCGAACAGGGCGGCCCAGTTGGGGGCCAGCGCCAGTAGTGCCAGGCTGCTGCACACAGCGGTCACGCCGAATATGATGTACGGCACCCGGCGGCCCAAGGGAGATCGGGTTCGGTCGCTCAGCCGCCCTATCAGCGGCTGTATCACCGCCGCCACCAGCAGGCCACCCATGCCCAGCATTGCCAAGTAGGTGTTCTTGAGGCTCTCCGGGGCCAGGGAAAGGACAATAACGGGCAAGACCGCCGTGTCCATCGCAAGGATGAACCCGGTCACTCCGAAACTGAAGGCATTGAGCCGGATTAGCGCAAAGCCGCTCCAGCGGGATTGTCCCGAAAGCTGGGACATTTAGGCGGTAGGCCGCTGAATGGTTGAATACATGAGAGCGCCGTCACAGCAGGGAGGTTTTGAGAGGCAGGCCCGGGCAAGGGCAAGGTTGTGGGTAGCAGATGTCCGATGGCCGCAGGGGGCGCGATTCGACATTGCCCCATATAATACAACACAGTCAAAAATGGAAGGCCGATTCTGTGAGAGGACGAATTGAAGATTTGTTGCCTGCTGCCCAGTGGCGCCGAAATCCTGTACGCCCTGGGACTGGCCGATAGCGTCATCGGCGTCAGCGACCTCTGCGACTACCCGCCGGAGATTCTGCAAACTAAGACGGTGGTCAGCCGCAGCAGGGTTGATCCGTCAGTAATGTCCAGCGAAGAGGTGGAAGCAGCCCTGCGAGATATTCTTGTCAAGGGAGAGAGTCCCTACGAGCTGGACTATGAATGGCTGGCCCGGGAGTTGCCCGACATAGTTTTCACTCAGGACCTGTGCCACATCTGTGAAATAGACGCCGGAGAAGTTAACCTGGCGGTGCGAGGTATGGCGGTCCAACCCAAGGTGGTGGTGCTGCAACCGAGGACTTTCGCGGACATACTCGACTCGATAACCGAGGTGGGCCAGGTCTGTGGCGTCCCGGAACGGGCGTCGGAGCTGGTGGCGTCGTTGCGAGAAAGGGTTAACGCCATAGTCGGCAAGGTCAAGACCTCCCTGTCGCGTCCGTCGGTGTTCTCTCTGGAAGGCGTGAATCCCCTGGTGGCCGGCGGGCACTGGATACCGGATATGCTGCGAATGGTCGGCGGCGACATCACGGCGCTGGAGCCGGGCTGCAACGCTAGGCGGCTGGAATGGCGGGAGGTATTGGACGCCGCGCCCGAGAAGCTGTTTGTTGACCTGTGTTCATCCGACGTGGCGCGCCACCTGCGCGAGGCGCCCTGGCTGGCGGCGCAGGAGGGATGGCGCAGCATCCCGGCGGTGGCCGCAGGCGAAGTCTACCTGATTGACCATGCCTATTTCAGTTGCCCGGGCCCCAGGGTGGTTGACGGGCTGGAAATCCTGGCACAGTTGACCCATCCTGAACTGTTCAGCGGCATGATTCCGCCGGGCGTGGTGGTCAAGCTCGATGCCGAGGCAGCGTCAAGCGCGCCGCCGGAAGACATCGCCGCCTGCTTTCATCCGTTCCCCTGACCGCTGCCGGAGGCAGAGCCGAGTTTGATGCGTCTAAACAGTGGCGCAGATACTAATTGCGTATTATAATTACGCAAATTCAGCGACCCGGCTATCCACCCTCTTACTTTATGTTGGTGGGATGCCGTCCGCAGGCGCGTTCCGCGAGGGTCGTGACTTGGGGTGTATATGACCTCGTTTGACAAAAACGAATTCAGGTCGGCTCTTTCCGAGTTCGCCACCGGCGTCACCGTCATTACTACGCTGGACGATGAAGGCAACCCCCACACCATGACCGCCAACTCCTTCACGTCGGTCTGTTTGGAGCCGCCCATTATTCTGGTGTGCGTCGCCCACGGTACTCACACCTACGGCTTCCTGGAGCAGCGGCAGCGGTTCGGCGTCAACTTCCTCACGGAAGAGCAGGAAGACGTAGGCGCGTATTTCGCCAAGAAACCCCAGGATCGCACCGGTGGAGTGGACTACAGCTTCTCTGAATCGGAAAATGGGGTTCCTGTCCTGGACGGTTCGTCCATCTTCTTCGACTGCGATGTTGTAGGGTCCCACGTCTACGGCGACCATACCGTGTACATGGGTGAAGTTAAGGAGATACGGCGCAACGATTGCGAAAACCCGCTGATGTTTTACCGGAGCCGCTGGTATCATCCCTACCGCTCCTGATTCCTCTTCGCCTTTCATGCTCTAAGAAAGAATAGCGCCGACCTTTTGAGGTCGGCGCTGCGATTTCATCAATGTCGGCCCGGCTCAGGCGACGCGCTTTTCCGGCGCCTTGAACGTTGCCAAAAAGTCCTCGATTTCCTCGTTCACCCGCTGGTACTTCTCCATGTGCACGAAGTGGCCGCCTCCGGGGATGATGCACTGGCTGGCGCCCTCGATGTTGCTGGTCAGGTAGTCGGAATATTTGACCGGCGTCATCACATCGTCGCTGCCGCAGATAACGCGGGTGGGCAGCTTTATCTCGCTCACGTAGTCCATCATGTCGAAGTTGTCGCAGGCCATCAGGTCGTTGAGTTCCACCTCCGGCCCCACCTCGGCGGCGCGGTGTTTCAGCACCGGGTAGACTTCCTCGTTTACCCCCTGGTAATACTCCAGATGTTGTTCCAGCCACGGAGCATTGCTTTCGCCAGGCTCGCGGCAACGCTGGAGGTATTGAGGATGCACCCGAAGGCGCGCCCCGGTTCCCAACAGTATGAGACCTCGCAGTTCCTCCGGGTATTTCAGGGCGTAGCTCATGGCGATGGCGCCGCCCATTGAATGCCCGCAGAGGATGACGTTCTTGTAACGCCGCGCCCGGATGAACCCGCGCACCCATTCCAGGTAGCCGTCAACGGTGTCGCAGGGCTTGCCGTCGGGGTGGCCTGGCAGGTCAATGGCCTTGGCGCTGCGGAAGTGGCGCAGTTGGTAGTAAAAGGAAAGGCTGGAGCACCCGGCCCCGTGCAGGAATACCAGTTTCATGCCCAATTTCCCGTTTCTCCTGAATCGGCTCTAGAAATACTAGGCCGTAATGAGTATTTGATGCGACGGCGTATTTTACCTATGGAGATAATCAATTGCAATATCTATTACGCAATACGACGCCGTAGGTATTCATATCGCAACCGACCTGAAGGCGGTTATCTGAGCCCGTCGGTGAAGCAGTGACGACACCAGGGCGAGCCGAAGCTCGCCCCAATACCCCGCAGGCTGTGGCCCCAAAGCGTCAGCGTCTATTCTGACTCTTCCTGCTCGCCATTGCTGCTGGCCCCCGGAGCGTGTCCGTTGGCGCTGCTCGACCCGGTTTGCCCGTTGCGGCGGTGTCCGTTGGCGGACGGGCCTTCCCTGACGTTGCGCTCCGTTTCCTGGAAGACGGCTATGGACGCCACGTAATCGTCGTCGCTGGCTTCCCTTTCCTTCCAGAGAATGACTCCTTGGGTGATTCGCCCCGTTTCCCGCACGTCGTCTATGCTGATGCGGACGACCTGAGCCTTGGCGGAGATTATCAGCATTTCCTGATTTTCCGGGTCGGTGACAATCCGGGCAGCCGCCAGCGGGCCAGCCTTTTCGGTCACCTTGAAGGTGCCAACCCCTTGACCACCGCGTCCCTTGCGCGCGTAGCTGGAGGTGGAGGTCATTTTGCCGTATCCCCGTTGACTGACCACCAGCAGTTGGCTGTTAGAGGTGACCACTCCCATAGCGATGACCTTGTCCTCCCCAATCAGCCGTATTCCCCGGACACCACCGGCTGTCCTGGAGCGTGGGGTCAGGTCGTCAATGGCAAACCGGATGGCCTGCCCGTTTTCGGTCACCATCATCGCGTCTTTGGCTTCGCCAATCTGCGCCACCGAGACCAGTTCGTCATCTTGGGCCAGGTTCATAACTATGAGTCCCGATGGTCGGATATTGGTCAGTTCGCCCGTCTTGAGAGACTTGATCTGCCCCTTTTGGGTGGCCAGCAGCAGAGGGTATTCATCCTTGGGGTTGTCAATGAGCAGCATCGCCTGCACCTGCTCATTCCTTTGCAGGGGTAGCAGGTTGGACAGCAATACCCCGCGCGAAGTGCGGGAGGCATCGCCCGGTATCTGATAGGCCCGCAGAGGATACACCCGCCCCCGGTTGGTGAAGAAAAACAGGTGGCTGTGGGTGTCCACCACCAGCAGGTCGAGAATGGCGTCGCCTTCTCGGGTGGTCATTCCCCGCACGCCCTTGCCGCCCCGGTTCTGCTGCCGGAAGGTGTTGGGCGGCACCCGCTTGACATAGCCGCGCTGACTCAGCGTAACAATGGCGTCCTCTTGCGGAATCAGCGACTCCGGCGTTTCTTCCCCGACTTCCTCTTCCAGGATGGTGGTGCGGCGCGGGTTGTTGAACGACTTCTTCAGTTGGCGGGTCTCCGACTTGATCTCAGCCAGAATCTTGCCCGGGTCGTTCAGCAACGCCTCCAATTCGCCAATCTTCTGGAGCAGTTCCTCGTGTTCCTTCTGTAGCCGCTCCCGCTCCAGGGCGGCCAGGCGTCGCAATTGCATATCCAGGATGGCCTGGGCTTGGGCCTCCGACAGATCCAGCCGTTGCACCAGGTTGTTGCGCGATTCCTCCACGTCGGCTGAGCCGCGAATAATCTCGATAACCTCGTCAATGCGGTCCAATGCCAGCAGCAGCCCCTGCACGATGTGGTCCCGGTCGCGGGCCCTCTGGAGCTGGTATTCCGACCGCCGCCGAATGACATCCTCCCGGTGACGGACGAACAACTCCAGGCAGCGCCGCAACGGCAGCACCTGCGGCTGCCCGTCCACCAAGGCCAGCATTATGGAGTTGAAGGACGACCGCAGCGCCGTCTGGCGCAGCAGGTTGTTCAGCACCACCCGGGGCTGGGCGTCCCGCCGCAGTTCTATGACAATGCGCATCCCCCGCCGGTCGGATTCGTCGCGGATGTCTGAGATGCCGTCTATCTTCCGTTCCCGGGCCAGCGCCGCCATCCGCTCGATGAGGGTGGCCTTGTTGACCTGATAAGGAAGGGAGGTAACGATAATGTTCTCGCGGTTGTTGCGGGTCTCCTCGAACTCGGTTTCGGCCTCCATGATGATGCGGCCCCGGCCCGTGGTGTAGGTATCCACGATGCCCTTCCGTCCCCGCACTTTGGCACCGGTAGGGAAGTCAGGGCCTTTGACGTGACGCATCAACCGCTCGGTGGCGGCTTCCGGATGGTCTATCAGGTAGATGATGGCGTCGCAAACCTCGCCGAGATTGTGGGGCGGGATGTTGGTGGCCATGCCCACCGCTATGCCGGACGCGCCGTTGACCAGCATATTGGGAAAGCGGGCCGGCAGCACCGTGGGTTCCGTGAGCGAGTCGTCGAAGTTGGGAGCAAAGTCCACGGTGTTCTGGTCTATGTCGGCCAGCAACTCGTCGGACACCGGCGCAAGCCGGGCCTCGGTGTAGCGCATGGCCGCTGGAGGGTCTCCGTCAATGCTGCCGAAATTGCCCTGACCGGCAATCAGCGGATAGCGCATGGAGAAGTCCTGCGCCAGACGCACCAGTGCGTCGTAGACCGAACCCTCGCCGTGAGGATGGAACTTGCCCAGGACTTCTCCGGCTATGCGGGCGCTCTTGCGGAACTGGGACCCGGGCCGTATGCCCATGTCGTGCATGGCATAGAGGATGCGCCGCTGCACCGGTTTCAGCCCGTCCCTAACGTCGGGGAGCGCCCGCGCCACGATGACGCTCATGGCGTAGGTGAGATATGAAGTCCGCATCTCGTCTTCGATGAGTATCGGCTGCTCTCCGGGTGGTTCGGTGGGCTGAACCGGGGCAGTTGTTACCATAGGTCAGTGCTCCTCAAGCCGCTGCTGTGGGGAAATTACGTAGCAGCCTGGAATAGCGCGGGGGAAAGTGGTCAGGCTGTGAGAGCCGCCTCGAATAGTTCCGCCCGGTCGTGCAACCCGGCGAAGAGATTGGCGAATGTTCGCGGCACTTCGTCCTGACGCTCAGGGTGACATTGCAGCCCGATTACCCAACTGTGTTCCGGGCTTTCCAATCCCTCCACCAGCCCGTCCTCGACGCTGTACGCCGTGGACATCAGCCGCGGCGCTCTCTGGGCCTCGTTAAGACCCTGGTGGTGGTAGCTGTTGACCCTGAAGAACCCGGCCGAGCCGATGATGGCAGCCGACTTCGCGCCGGGGGCGACGTATATCTGGTGGGACACCGGCTCGCCGTCGGGCCCCTCGCGATGGCCGGGCAGGTCCTGAATCAGCCTGCCGCCGAAAGCCACGTTGAGCAATTGCATTCCCCGGCAGATGGCCAGCACCGGCATATCCCACAACAGGGCGTACTCCAGCACCCGCAACTCAAGCTCATCCAGTTCCGGGCACAGCTTTAGCCCGGCGTTGGGGTCGGGTTCTTGGCCGTAACGCGCCGGGTGGACATCCCGCCCGCCTGAAAGCAGCAATCCACCCACTCCCTGCATCAACTCTGTGGTGGATACCTTGGCATGGACTTCTGGGATATACACCCGCGGTTCCGCGCCGGCTGATTCCATAGCGTCAACGTAACGGCGGGCGTTCCGCTCGCTGACTGAAGTGATTGCGACGACTGACATACTACATAACATTATACAAGATATGGTAGTGGATTGGCAGTCTTAATGGCTTCGCTTGCCGCGTTTTTCGGTTTCCACATCGGCGCCATTCCATAGTTCCCTCTCCCTCGAGGGAGAGGGTGAAATCCCGGGCATGAGCAGTTTAGCCCGAAGGAATGGAAGAATGGCCGCTATTTTGATAAGCTAGGACTACAGAAAAGACCGAACCTTTAAGGGACGGGAATGCTATGAAAGAGGTCATCCAGGGAGCAGTGGATACCCTACGGGAAGGAAATCCCTGCGTGCTGGCAACGGTAGTGCGCACCAAGGGTTCAACGCCGCAGAAAGCAGGCGCGATGCTGCTGGTGCGCGATGACGGCAGCGGCCTGGGCACTCTGGGCGGCGGCTGCGTCGAGGGCGACATCTGGTTCGCCGCCAAGGAGATGCTGCGGCAGGGAGGCGGCCCGGAGTTCAAGGACTACTACCTGAACGAAGACATCGCCGCCCGCGACGGATTGGTCTGCGGCGGCACCATGTACTTCTACCTGGAGCCCTTGCGACAACTGGATGACTTCTTGCCCCTGGGCGACGAAATCCTCGAAGCCTACGACGGGGGCGAGCCAGTGGCCCTCGCCACCGTGGTCAACAGCCCCGGCCGCCCGGAACGGCTGGGGGCAAAGCTGCTGCTGCGGGCCGACGGCACGGTTTCCGGCAGCCTGGGCGCTGCTGCGCTGGACGAGCCTGCCCTGGAGACGGCGATGCGGGTAGCCGCCATCGGCAACACCGAGTCCGTCTCCACCGAGGATGGCGCCGAGATTTTCGTTGAAGGATTCACCACTCCGCCCACGCTGGTCATGGTTGGCGGCGGCCATGTGGGGAAAGCGACGGCGGATCTGGCCCGGTTCTTGGGCTACCGGGTCTTCATCGTTGACGACCGCCCAGAGTTCTCCAACGAAGAGAGATTCCCTTACGCAGAGGAAACCATCGTTACTCCCTATGACCAGTGGTCGGACCACTTGAGCGTAAACGTGAACAGCTATGTCGTGGTCGCCACCCGCGGGCATCGCTACGACGACATGGCCCTGGAGTCGGCCCTCAAGACCCGGGCCCGCTACATCGGACTGCTGGGCAGCCGCCGCAAGACCCTGATGATATACCGTCGCCTGATGGAGCAGGGCGTCACCAAGGAACGCATCAAGGAAGTGTACGCGCCCGTGGGCCTGAATATCGGTGGCCTAACGCCGGAAGAGATAGCCGTCAGCATCATGTCGGAAATCGTCATGGTGCGGCGTGGAGGCGACGGCGGCAGGATGACGATGGGCGACTGGTACATCGACCGCGCCGCCAGCATCGTGGAACGCGCGGTAGAGGTCTAGCGGATGCCCGGCACTTGGGCCATCCTGCTGGCCGCCGGGGAGTCCACCCGGATGGGGCAGTTGAAGGCCCTGCTTCCCTGGCGCGGCCAAACTCTACTGGAGCACCAGGTTTCCGCTCTACGGGATGGCGGCGCGGACAGGGTCGTAGTGGTCTTAGGCCACCGGGCCGACGAATTGCGTCCTCTCGTGGAAAGGAATGAGGGCGTCACCTGGACGCTGAATCCCGACTACCGGCAGGGCAAGACCACCTCCATCAAGGCCGGGCTGTCCGCTCTCCCATCTTCCCTCCCCTTGGAGGGTCAGGGTGGGGGTGAAATCGTTCGGGACATCATCCTGCTCAACGTCGACCAACCTCGCTCAGCGGCGGACGTTGCCAGAGTCCTCGATATCCACCGCGCACACGACTATGCCGTAACCGTCCCTGAGTACAACGGCAAGGGCGGCCACCCCATCGTCCTATCCGCATCGCTCCTGCCCGAACTAAGCGAGATAGACGAGGAGTCACAGGGCATCAAGGCCGTAGTACGCCGCCGCCCCGATTCAGTTCAACGCTTTCCCATAGATAACCCGGAGATACTGCTCGACCTCAACACCCCGAAGCAGTACCGGGCGGCTGTGGAGGCCAGCGGAGCGTAATCCCTCCAACTGCGGCTCTTCGGCACTACACCAAGCGTCTGCCGCCCGGCATCAGCCCCGAGACCGCGAATCCGAAGAAGTACAATCCGGCGGCCATGTAAAACGCCGATGACCACCCGGCAAATTCGGCCAGCGCCCCCGCCGCTATGGACGCCATCGCCCCGAAAAAGGCGTTGCTGCCCCACATCAGCCCGATGAACGAGCCTTCCAGTCCCTTGCCCTCGGCCACGTCTATGGCCGCGGCCTGCGTCATCGAGTTGACGGTGAAAATGAACATCCCGAACAGGAACACCATCACCGTCATTCCCCAACCGCCGCCCATCATGACGATGGCCAGGGTGATGACTCCCGTGGCGCCCATGATGAACATCGTTATCCACTTGCGCCCGATGCGGTCCGACAGCGCCCCGAAAAGCGGCCCGGTTACAATGCCAGGCATGGCAAAAAGGGCCACGTGAAACCCTATCGAAATGTTGCCGTAGCCCAGGTCGTCCTTCAGGTAGAAAGGAATCACCCACAGCAGCGAGCGGTCGCCCATTCCCCGTACCGCCGAGACGGTGAAGATGCTCCACATACCCGTCCCGCGGAAGGAGTCGGCCATGCTTCGCAGTTGGGTCTTTATCTTCTCCTTGTAGTCCACTCCCGGCAACGGTGGCCCGTCCACGTTGCGCAGGAGCACGAAGATGGCGGTCGCCAGCACCAGCATGATTGGCGCTCCGCCGCCCACGATCCAGCGCCAGTCTATGGCCCAGTCCCACGGCCACCATTCCGAGCCCCACCATTCCGCCGCTCCGGCCGCAGACCCCAGCAGCGCGCCGACAATCAGCGGCCCGATCCAGTCGCCCACATTCCCTGTCGAGCGGTGCATCGATATGAACAGCCCACGGCGCTCCGGGAACCGTTGCGCCAGCAACCCCAGCGCCGGCGGATGCCACATCGCCGTCCCCGCCGAGGCTATCGCCAGCGCCGCCAGAATCAGCGCGTAGCTGGGTGCGATGGACACCAGCAGGTAGCCGACTCCGATAAGCGCCAGGCTGAGGGTCAGCACCTGCGCCCGCCGGTGCTGGAAGATGTCCACGAAGAACCCGCCGGTCATGCTGGTAGCGCCGCCGGCAAGCTGGCGCACCCCGTCCATCAGTCCCGCTTGGATGGGATTCAGTCCCATGGCCACGTATATGGCCGGAATGAGAACCAGGAAGCCGCGCCCGTACATATGCTCCAGCGTGTGGGCGCCGATGACCGTGGTTGCCATGATGGGGTCTTTGGTGCGGCGCGGCCCGTATTCCGCTTGGGATTCTCTGCCTGCTGCTGCTTGTGCCACTTGACGTTATCCCTGCCTAAGCTGCCTGACGAATATCTATGCCCGCGAATTATACACTGCGTTAATACTCCAGGAACGCCTGTTGCAGCCATTGCCGGTCGTTGCTAACCGTCAGGGCCAGCATCAGAAGCACCCGGGCCTTCTGGGGCAGGAGATTGTCGCAGACGAGGAAGCCCTGCTCCTCTTTGCGCGGCGTGTTGACCACCCGGCCCGCCGTGGAGCGAGAGGCCAGCACCACCGGGATGCCGTCGTCCACCGCCCTCGCCGCCGCGGCCAGGAACGCGGGTGGGAAGGTGCCGCCGCCGAAGCCCACGACCACCAGCCCGTCGGGACGTAGCTGTCGCACCGCGTCCACCACCGAACCATCGGCCCCGGCGTAGGAGTAGACGATCTCCACCCGCGGCAGGCTGTCGCGCCCGGCCACGTCGAAAGGCGTGGCGGTGGTGTGCTTGCGCAGCGGGGCGCGGTAGAACACCACCTGATGGTCGGAATCGGCATAACCGAGGAAGCCCAGCTCGTTGGGCCGGAAGGTCTCCACCCGGAAGGTATTGGCCTTGGACACGTCGCGGGCGGAATGAATCTCATTGTTCAGCACCGTCAGAACGCCCATGCCGCCGGCATGGGGAGAAGCGGCGATACGCACTGCGTCCATCAGGTTCAGGTCCGCGTCAGTGCTGATGGCAGTGGGAGGCCGCATCGCGCCGGTGACCACCACCGGCTTGTCGGTCTTCACCGTCAGGTGCAGGAAGTATGCCGTTTCTTCCAAGGTGGCTGTCCCGTGGGTCACAGCCACTCCTGTAAGGGCGCTGCCTTCGGCCAGAAGGCTGTTGATTCTGCCGGTCAGGGCCAGCCATTCCGGCGCGCCGATGGCAGTGCTGCCCACGCTGACTAAATCCTCCGAAGTCACTGACGCGAAGCCCGCGATTTCGGGGACGCGGGCCAGGGACTGCTCTATGGTCAAGTGGTCGCCGATTTCCGAGTAGAGCATATAGTCCAGCCGGTCGGGCCCGATTCCGGCGATGCTGCCGCCGGTGCCGATTACGTGTACCTGCGGTTTGGCTGCGGTCATGGTTGCCGCCTCCCGTAGCTCAAAGTTCCCTCTCCCTCTGGGAGAGGGCTAGGGTGAGGGCGTTTCTAACGACGGTTGATATAATAACCTATCCGCTTGGAGAAAACGCCGGGGGAACGCTTGCGGGCTCTCATTGTGTCGGACATACATTCCAACCTGGAGGCGCTGAACGCCGTTATCGCCGATGCCGAACAGCGCGGCGGGTTCGATTGTGTCTGGTGCCTGGGTGACATGGTGGGTTATGGCCCGAATCCCTCGGAATGCTTGCGGCGCCTGCGGGAGTTCGACCTGGTGGCCGTGGCGGGCAATCACGACTATGCCGCCGCCGGGGTGATTGATGCGGCCGACTTCAATGGCGCAGCCTACGCCGCCATCCGCTGGACTGCGGAACAACTGGACGACGGAGATAAGCGTTTCCTGTCCGAATTGCCGACGGTGAGCCTTGAGCTGCCGTTCACTCTGGTCCACGGTAGTCTGCGCGCTCCGATTGAGGAATACCTGCTGCATCCCTCGCAGGCCGCAGCCACGTTTGAGCTGCTGGCAACTCCGTACTGCCTGGTAGGACACTCCCACCAGCCCTTCATCTGCCGCGAGATGACTCCCGCGCCCCTGTTTCTCCCCTTGCCCAGAGACGGACGGGCGACTATTGACGATGGACGCTGCATCATTAACCCGGGCAGCGTGGGCCAACCGCGAGACCGGGATACCCGGGCCAGCTACGCGGTCTTTGACAGTGATGGGCCAGCCATAGAACACTACCGCGGCGAGTATGACATCGCCGCCACCCAGGACAAGATGCGCCGAGCCGGACTCCCTGAGTACCTCATAGAAAGGTTGGATTATGGTGTGTGAGCGTCGAGATAGCTTTCCAATATAGGTGGCTGCCAGCTTACGATCCGTCATTCCCGCTTCCCTACCCGTCATTCCCGCGAAGGCGGGAATCCAAACCCCCGGATGGAGCCTGCCCCCGTGAAGACGGGGGCCTGTTGATTGCGCCACCTAATTCGGAACGTTGCCGAGTGTCAAGCCGCATTTGACAGAGCCGCCCGCCAGTTGGTAGATTGGAATACAGTGGCCCGCTAGCTCAACTGGCAGAGCAACGGACTCTTAATCCGTAGGTTCTCGGTTCGACCCCGAGGCGGGTCACCATAAACTGCGCCATTTGCCGCCCTTCCGGTATGGAGGGGCGGTCGTTTTTCGGTAGCGTCCTGCACAAACTCAGGAGAGCGGGGGCTTGTGATTGCCCGCCTGCCGGTCTAAATTACTTGGTAGTCCTGTCAGATTCGGTTCGGAAAACAGGCATTCTGAAATGACGAATACAGGAGGGACGCAATGTCCGACGCTGCTACCACCATCTTTGCGCTGCAACGAAACTGGGACATGGTGTCCACCGCCGTGGCCGGCGTTGACGACGCCACTCTTGCCAGTATGCCCAACGACCAGTCCAACTCCATAGCCTGGCTGGTATGGCACATGACCCGTGTGGTTGACCGTTTCATCCACGGCCGCTTTCTGGACACCGGGCAGGTCTGGACTGCTGGCGGTTGGCACGACAAGTTCGGCATGGACGCCGACCCGGACGAATTCGGCATTGGGTGGAGCGCCGAGCAGGTGGCAAACTGGCCCTCCCCTTCCCGCGATGTGTTGATGGGCTACTACGACGCAGTCAACAATGCGGCCCGTGATTACATCAACGGCCTCGACGCCGATGAACTGGCCCGCCAGGTTCCCGCCGCTGCGCCAGGCACGACAATGTCGGTAGCTGATGCCCTGGGCATATTGGTGTGGGACAACATCGTCCACGGCGGACAGGTGGCCTACATCCGCGGCTACTTCGAGGGCATGGGCTGGCACCGCTAGGTCGTCGGGCGTGCCCTACCTGATCCCGAGGCAAGGCCCTTCACCCCCACCCTAACCCTCCCCCTCGAGGGGGAGGGGACTTCCCCTTCATTGAGCAGTCCGCTCCCGCCGCCGCGCTTTACGGTTCTCCACCATCGCCGCCCGCGATGCCTCGTAGCTGGCGATGTATCCGGTGACAGATGTGCGGGCGATGGCCTCCCCGATGAGGTCAAGGGGCAGGTCGTCCAGTCTCTTGA
This sequence comes from Dehalococcoidia bacterium, assembly GCA_965204865.1. Lineage (GTDB taxonomy): Bacteria > Chloroflexota > Dehalococcoidia > Lucifugimonadales > UBA3495 > VXOI01. The sequence goes on from OZ242027.1 coordinate 1,354,062, forward strand.
ATCTCACGCAGGCCTTGCCCATGTCCAGCTTCTTCCCAGCGGCGGCGAAGCCCTCGGTGAACCAGCGCAGGGATTCATCGTCGCCGTACACGTTCATCAGGTATAGCGACATATGCCGTTTCTGCGACGCAAGGGTGGCATACATGAGGGGATGGCCGTTGTAGGTGTCCGGGTAGGTTTCCAGCGGGATGACGTATGCAATCATCCCGAAGTCCATTTCCTCCGCATAGCCCTCGGGCAGGCATTCCAGAATCAGCTCTCGCAGCCGGGTGATTTGCTCTGCCCGGTCCCCCGGCAGCCCGGCAATGTATTCCTCTGCCGTCGTGGGCGCTGCACCCTTTTCTGTCTGGTTCATAACCGAGACATCCTCCTTGGTCTGAGTTCGAGAGGTTGGTTCCATGGCGCTTGCCGCGCACCTTGCCTGTTGAGAGCATAGCGTTAACGCCGTCGGCCCGGGCAGTTCCCGAACCTGGATTCAGGCGAATTCCCTGATATACGTCCTCACAGTGCTGGAACAATACCGGGAGATTGACTAGAATGATGGGCAGAGAGTGCGGGATGTGGGAGGCGGAATGCGCCGGCCGCGCGGCCTAAGCGCAGTTCAGCAGCCGGAGCCTCTCGGCTGCCAGTGGTGCGGAAACTCTTCCACAAACCCAATTGCGGCCTGTTGTCGTATTCCCTGTCGCCGGCATTTCTCCGGCATGACGGCGCAGGCCAGCTTGAGAATGTGGAGAGTTACGAACATGAAATTACCTCGAACCCAGATACTTGTGCTCATCGCGCTCGTGGCACTGCTGGTGAGCATCCCGGCCATAGTCTCAGCTCAAGCGGACAGGCCTAGCAGGTTTTCCGGCAATGCCTTCATTGACGGCCAGAAGGCTCCCCAGGGTACGTTGGTTGAAGCGTTGTCGGGCGGAAGGATAGTGGGAACGGCCACAGTCCAGATGCGCTCTGTCAACATCAACTACATTTTGGACGTGTCCAGACCGTCCGGGGGGCTGGAGCTGACATTCAGAGTGGGAGGAAATCCGGCCCAAGAAACAGCCACTTGGCAGGATGGGAATGTCGAATATCCTTTCAACCTGAACGCCAGAAGCACCAACACCGCTGTCCCTCCGACCCAGGCTCCGTCCACCCCCCGCCCGGTCACGGTGTCGCGAGTGGTGCCAGGCCCGCAGGGGGAACCAGGCCCGCAGGGAGAACCAGGCCCGCAGGGAGAACCAGGCCCGCAGGGAGAACCAGGGGCGCCGGGGCCTCGGGGCATCCCGGGCGCGGACGGCGCTCCGGGCGCGGATGGCGCCCCAGGGGCACAAGGCGAGCGTGGCGCAGACGGTGCTCCCGGCCCACGGGGGGACACTGGTCCTCAGGGTATCCAAGGGCCGCAGGGACTGCAAGGCGCCGCTGGCCCCGCAGGGTCCCAAGGCCCCCAAGGACTTCAGGGCTCTGAGGGTTCCTCGGGCAACTTCCTGATTGCCATCATTGCGCTGGTCGTGGCCTTCCTTGCCTTGCTGATTGTGGTCGGGCGCTGGATATGGGAGCTCCAGGCCACCTAGGGCTTTTGCAGGAGCCCCGATGTTCCGCTACTGGGAGCGGAGTGACGGAATGAACACCGGATAACCTGATGCCTTTGGCGGCGGACCCTGTGTTATGATAGTGAAAACAGGGTCTGGCCGCCGATTCTTGTATATGCCGGGTCCGAATGGGGAAGTGTCGAAACTGGTAGACGAGCATGACTTAGGATCATGTGCTGCAAAGCGTGGGAGTTCGAGTCTCCCCTTCCCCACCATCCGATTCCGGCTTCAACCGACTCCTTCTGAGCTATACCTGTTCTTCGATTTTCCTCCGTTACCGGCGTCCTCTTGCTTCACTGGGAATTCACTATTTACTCTCTCTATCTCCCGTGTTTTCATATAGTCCGCATTATTTCTGCCAGGAGCCATTTCTCCATCGAGACCACCTCCGTAGGTTCATTTGCCCACAGGCCCTAAGGTCTTTCAATTCCTGCGCCTTTCGGGGAGCTATTCGAAGCGGGTAATACAACTATTGTCACAATCCGTTAGAATACTCACGGCTATTTCCTGAGCGGAGCTTCACGGGCTTGATTACTGAAACACTGCTGTTCGTCGGCCTGCCCATCGGCCTTATCCCCGAGGTTGAAGGGGCCCATGCTCACGTCCAGGCGCTGCTCTTCATAGGCATGCTGATCGTGTTTGCCAAGCTGGCCGAAGGCGTCTTGAGCCGTGTGGGTCTTAATTCCATAGTGGCCTATACCGCTGCCGGAATCCTGCTAGGGCCGGTCACCGGACTGGTCGAGATTACTGCCCACATCAAGATTTTCCTGGACATCGGCGTCTTCATCTTCTTTTTTCTCATCGGCCTCGATGAGATTGACATTCCTGGTTTCATGTCCACTATCCGCGGCCGGTACTTCGTAGCTGCGACCGTGTCCGTGATCATTTCCATCGTGGCATCCTTGGTGGTCACATACCGGGACTTTACCGGCCTCGATTTTGCCTTGGATCTGGAGTTCAACCATGCGCTGGCCTTGGCCGGCATACTCTCCCTTTCCAGCCTCGGCTTGGTGGCGAAGGTGCTGGCCGACAAGGGACTCCTCAAAGAACTGATTGGACTGCGTATCTTCACCGCTGTAATCATTGCCGAAGTGGTCGCCCTGCTGGTGGTGGGTCTCACCATCGGCGAGGATTCCTCAGACCTGAGCGTTGTCAGCGTATTCCAACTTCTGGGTCAGATAGCCGGCTTCACGGTCATCGTCTGGATTGTATCGGCCAAGGCGCTCCCCAGGGTCATGGCGTTGCTGCAACGCTTCCTGAACGTGCCGGAACTCTCTTACGGCCTGTTGATTGGCGGCCTCTTCCTGGTGGTGGTCGGAGCCGAGAATATCGGGCTGCACGGCTCCCTGGGGGCCTTGCTGTTCGGCGCTGCGTTGTCGGGCCTCCCCCATCGTATGCGGGAAGACATCATGCCGGGAATGCGTAGCACAGCCGAGGGCCTGTTCGTCCCGCTTTTCTTCGCATCGGCCGGGCTCCACCTGAGCTTCTCATTCCTTGAACTGGCCCCATTGACTGTTGTCGCTCTGTTGTTCGTCCCGATGGCAGGTAAGATACTGGCCTCCTTTATCGGCACATACATGGCGCGGCTGGACACGCCGGTAGTTCTGTCTACCGGGCTGATGGGAAAGGGAGTGGCCGAAATTGCCTTGCTCCTAGTGCTGTTGGAGACTCACATTATTGGGCATGATGTCTTTTCCCTGCTGGTCATAATCATGTTCGGCTATATCCTGCTGATGCCTCCGGTCATTTCCATGGCGGTCAGCAAAGCCAAGATGCCGGAAGAGTTGTCCCAGCCGGGGACGATGATGCCGTCTTTCGCTCGCCACGCGCTGGCGGGCGTGATGGTCGGCTCCGTGATGGACCGGACCCGCACCTATCCGGACCCGGAGGTCACTGTAAGGGCCTTTCTCAATGATTGGCTGGTGCCGAACCAGACCGACTACTTGATAATGGAACGGGGAGTTCCGGTCGGAACCGTGTCCCTGACCAGGGTCAATTTCCGCCGCAGGGTGTTTTTCTTGAGGAGGGGTTCTTTCGGGGAGACGCCTCTGCGGGCGCTGATGCGCCGGGGCCCGCCCCACGCCAACCCTGATGAGCCAATCCAGGACGCCCTCGAGCGGATGGCAGCCAGCTCAATTACGATTATCCCGGTGATGGACAGAAACACGGGAGAGTTCATGGGAATGGTGTCCAGCAACGAGATTCTGGAGCTGGTGGCACTGATGGACGAAATTCGAGAGGAAGCGCGGCAGTTGGCGGCAGGCGATGACTAGGCCAAGGCCCGCCTTTGCTCCGAGTAGATGAGTCATAGAACCCCTCCGCTCAGCGGAGGGGTTCGAATGTGGGCTGTTAAGTGGCCTTCAGGCCCGGCTAGTACGCTCCGTAGCCCTCGGCCTTGAGGCAGGAGGCCCAGTGTTCCGGACTGGTTTCCCGCAGCTCCGGGATTACCCTGGTGCAAGAGTCGTCGGCAATGGGACAGCGGGGGTGGAAGACGCAGCCGGACGGCGGGTTCAACGGGCTGGGAACCTCGCCGCTCAACAGCACTCTCTCCCGCTGGGCGTCCAGCACCGGGTCCGGGATTGGCACCGCCGACAGGAGCGCGCGGGTGTAGGGGTGAACCGGGTTGCGGTAGATTTCGTTGCGCTCGGCAATTTCCACCAGGTGGCCCAGATACATCACGCCCACCCGGTCGCTGATGTGGCGCACCACCGAGAGGTCGTGGGCGATGAAGAGGTAGGTCAGGTTGAATTGCTCCTGCAACTCCTCCAGCAGGTTGATTATCTGGGCCTGGATGGAAACGTCAAGCGCGGAAACCGGCTCGTCGGCCACGATGAACTGGGGGCTGACCGACAGGGCCCGGGCCACCCCGATACGCTGTCGCTGGCCGCCGCTGAACTCGTGAGGGAAGCGGTCGGCCATGTAGGGGTTGAGGCCCACGTTCACCAGCAGGTCGGCCACGCGCTCGCGGTACTCGTTCTTGCCGCTGACCAGCCCGTGAACGATGAGCGGCTCGCCGATGATGTTGCCGGCAGTCATCCGGGGGTTGAGGGAACTGTAGGGGTCTTGAAATATCACCTGCATCTGGCGGCGCATGATCCGCATCTGCTTGGTGCCCAGTTGGGTCAGGTCTTGCCCCTCGAAAATCACCTGTCCGCTGGTGGGCTTGTATAGCTGAAGGATGCAGCGGCCCGTGGTGGTCTTGCCGCAGCCGCTTTCCCCCACCAGCCCCAGCGTCTCGCCCCGCTTCACGGAAAAGCTCACGTCGTCCACGGCCTTGACGTAGGCCACCGTGCGCTGGAACAGCATCCCGGAAGTTACCGGGAAATACATCTTCAGGTTGTTGATTTCCAGCAGGATGTCGTCATCCTGCGCTGGCGCGGACGCTTGGGGAGCGGGTTCCTGCAATGTCGTCATCTCGGCTACTCTCCGGTGGATTCCCGCACTCTGCTTTCACCAGGGCAGGCTTCACGGGAATGACGGGTTAATGAGCTGCGGTTTCGGGTTCGGCAAGTTCGGAACTGCCCAGGAAGTCTATGGCGTCGGGGCCCAGGTCCTCGGCGCGCCAGCAGGCCGACCAGTGATTGGGGCTGGTCTCTTCCAGCATGGGCATATCGGTGGCGCACTTGTCAACGGCCCAGCGGCAGCGGGCGCGGAAGGCGCATCCGGCGGGCAGGTTGACCAGGTCGGGCGGCTGACCCTCGATGGGGTCCAGCTTGGCCCGCCGGGGCAGGTCCAGCCGTGGCACCGAGCGAAGCAGGCCGACGGTGTAGGGGTGCCTGGGGTTGGAGTAAATCTCGCGGGCGGTTCCTCGCTCGATGATGCGCCCGGCGTACATGATGTTCACCCGGTCGGCATAGCGGGCCACCACGCCCAGGTTGTGAGTGATGACGATGAGGGCGACGCCGAACTCGGTGGTCAGCGACTTCATCAGCTCCAGAATCTGGGCCTGAATGGTCACGTCCAGCGCCGTGGTAGGCTCGTCGGCGATAATCAGGCGCGGGCTGCAACTCAGCGCCATGGCAATCATCACGCGCTGACGCATTCCGCCGCTGAACTGGTGCGGATACTGCTTGATGCGCTGCTCCGGGTCGGGGATGCCGACGCGGGACAGCAGGTCAATGCCCTCGCGGCGGGCCTCCACCTTGCTCATACCCTTGTGGAGTTGCAGGGTCTCGGTCAGTTGCCGCTCAATGGTAAGCACCGGGTTCAGCGAGGTCATTGGCTCCTGAAACACCATGGACATCTTTGCGCCCCGTATGTTGCGCATATCGTCCATGTCAATTTTCAGTATGTCCTCGCCGTCCAGGACGACTTCGCCGTTGACGATTTTGCCCGGCGGGTCCGGTATCAGCCGCATCAGGGACAGAGCGCTGACGCTCTTGCCGCATCCGCTCTCGCCAACCAGCCCCAGAGTTTCCCCTTCTTCCAGGTCGTAGGACACGCCGTCAACTGCCTTGACCACGCCATCCATGGTGAAGAAGTGGGTTTGCAAGTCCTTAACTTCAAGAAGAGTGGCCAAAAGACCTCCTCCCGGCCACCTGGCGGCCTATCGCCCGGCGGCGCTCTCCCTGAGATTGAATGTGGATTGTACGGGGATTATAGAGTTATCGGATTATGGGGTAAACCGCTCTCAAATGCAAACCCGGAAGGGATTGCGGCGGCGTTCCGAATTACTGATGCGTGAATGGATTGGTAAACATTCCGGGCCAGTCACCCGTCATTCCGGCGAAAGCCGGAATCCAGCGATGTTGTCCTCCGGCTACGTTCTCTGTGCCTGGCGTTTTCTGGATTCCGGCGAAAGCCGGAATGACGGTATTGTTTACCAATTCATTCATGCCTCAATAGGTGGCGCAATTAGCAGGCCCCCGTCTTCATGGGGGCAGGCTCCATCTGGGGGTTTGGATTCCCGCCTTCGCGGGAATGACGGGTGGGGTGCGGGAATGACGGATCGTAAGCTGGCAAACCACCTAAATTGGAACGCTAGGGCGGCGCGCTCAGGGGGTTTCGATTATTGTCTGAACTGTGATTTGCTTGATTAAGGGATTTCCCTGATTTCGATACCTTGTGGAAGACGTTGGCAATAGCACATCAGTTGGAGATTTCACCCTCAGCCCATCGACAAGCTCAGGACGAGAGGGGATTTTTTGTTCAGGCGGCGTTGGGGCGCTCCCAGAGGTAGGGGCGGAGGAGGGGGCCTCTCCTGGCCCAGGGGATGAGGGTGAAGACGACCTCGCGGGGTTCGGGGCCGGTCCTGTTCTGGATGCAGCCCAGGAAGTAGCGCACCAGGTCTTGGCCCTTGTCCAAGCGGAAGCCGGCCTGTCCCACCCGGGGCGGGAACATCATGCAGATGCCGGTGAGGTCGCGCTTATGAGAGTCTTCGCTGAGGAGGGCCTGGTCGAACTCGTCGCAGAATTGCATGGCGAGGTTGCGGAGTTTGAGGATGGCGAGGACGGGTTTGAGTTTGCGCTGGAGGGCGTCGACCTGGCGCCGGAGGTAGCTGATGGAGTACATCTTTATTCCTCTTCCGATGTTCTTGGGGTTGAAATTTTTACTTTCCGGTCATTTCCAGTCATTTCCGCTCATTGCAGCTTTGGATGGGCTGGGCATCAGTGGGGGAATGACAGGGGATGGACATGGCTTTGCAACCGTATCTCCTGGTGAATGAGGGGGGTTTGTCGGGCATTTCGGAGGGTCATAGGAAGGCTCCGTTCCGGCGGGGTTCCGAATCAGGTGGCAACAGGCGACGGGGGTTTGGATTCCCGCCTTCGCGGGAATGACGGGTGGAGTGCGGGGGAATGACGGGTGGAGTGCGGGAATGCGGGAATGACGGATGGTAAGCTGGCAAACCAACTGAATTGGAAGGCTATCCTCCGTTCCGGCGGGTGTTATGGTTCTCACACAAATAAGGCTAGAGAGGCGTCACCGGACTGCGCAAGGGGCAATGGTCATCAATGGAGGAAAGAGGGGTGGCGGCAAGGATTTCAGCTCCACCCTTTTGTCTGAATCAGGATTCACAGGATTACAAGGATGAGCAGGATGGGGGTGTCGCATCAGCGAAATCCCAAAATCAAACGAATCACAGTTCAGACAACGATTTTGCAATGGCCCTGACAACAAGCGGATAGCGTTCCATTTTAGGTGGTCTGGTCAGTTGACCCCGTCTTCAGGGGCAGGCTCCATCTGGGGGTTTGGATTCCCGCCTTCGCGGGAATGACGGGTGGAGTGCGGGAATGACGGGTGGGCGCGGGAGTGACGGGTTGTCGGCGGTCATACCACCTAAATTGGAACACTATCCAACAAGGGGTGTTTCTTGACACATTCCGGCCCTGTTAGTAGTATGTTTGTGTCCCGTGAGTGCCGGATAAAAGCCGGAAATGGGGGATAGGGCTTGGTTTGGGCTTCTCGCGCGAGAAGCCTTTTTGTTGGCCGCCGGAATTGGAAGAGGCGCCGTGGGACAGCGATTCTCGAGCATATTGCGGTTGGGAATTGCATCATTCGTTCCTTGGAGCGCCTTGTTTGAGTGAAATTCGGCCCATACGATGGGCAGATGGCAGACTGCACCTGCTGGACCAGACCCGCCTTCCCGCGGAGGAAGTAGAGGTTACGGTCGCCCGCTATGAGGAGGCGGTGGACGCTATCCGTGAGATGAAAGTCCGCGGCGCTCCGGCCATCGGCGTGACTGCCGCCTATGCCATGGCAATGGCGGCGCGGGACCTGGCCGGTGGAAAGGAATCCGAATTTCAGGCGCTGCTGGAAGAGGCCGCCATACGCATCAGGGCGGCCCGGCCAACGGCGGTGAACTTGGGATGGGCCGTAGACCGGATGTTGACCGTGGCCGCATCGGGCGGCACGCCGGATGAAATCGCCGGACGCTTACTCGCAGAGGCCGAGGATATTCAGCGGGAAGACGAGGCCATCAACCGCCGGATGGGAGAGTTCGGCAAGGAATTGATGCCCGACGTCGGCTCGGTGCTGACGCACTGCAACACGGGAGCGCTGGCGACGTCGGCTTTCGGAACCGCGCTGGGCGTGATTCGCGCGGGCTGGGAGTCCGGGAAGCGGTTCGAGGTCTTCAACACCGAAACCCGACCCTGGCTGCAAGGGGCGCGGCTGACTTCCTGGGAGTTTCAGAAGCTGGGGATACCGGCGACGCTGCTGGCCGACTCCGCTGCCGGGATGCTGATGCGGCAGGGCAGGATTGGCTGTGTCATCACCGGCGCCGACCGCATCGCCGCCAACGGCGACACCGCCAACAAGATTGGCACTTACAGCCTGGCGGTGTTGGCCCGGGAGAACGGCATCCCCTTCTACGTGGCGGCCCCCACCAGCACCATAGACCTCAGCCTGCCCGACGGCGACGGCATCGAAATCGAAGAGCGGGCGCCGGAGGAAGTCACCCGGTTTGGCGGTGTCAGGACAGCTCCTGAAGGCGTCGCGGCGGTCAACCCCGCTTTCGACGTTACCCCTCACCGCTACATCAGCGCCATCGTCACCGAGTCCGGAGTGGCCTCCGCGCCTTACGCGGAGAGCCTGTTGCTGGCGGTTCGAGGCGGGAAATAGAAAGGGACGATGAGAATATTGCATGAGTAAAGGGCAAGCGGAAATAGCGGTTATCGGCGGCAGCGGCCTCTACGAGATGGACGCTTTGACCAACGTTGACCGCGTGGATGTGGATACTCCCTTCGGCAGACCCAGCGACAGCATAGTGCTGGGCGACTTGGCAGGGGTTCGCATGGCCTTCCTCCCCCGCCACGGGCAGGGCCACCGCTTCAACCCGACACACATCCCGGTGCGCGCCAACATATACGCCCTGAAGACGATGGGAGTGGAGCGCGTCATATCCGTCAGCGCCGTCGGCAGCCTGAAAGAGGAATTCGCACCGCTGGACCTGGTGATACCAAGCCAGCTCATTGACCGGACGCGGATGCGCGAAAGCACCTTCTTCGATCATCATATAGTCAGCCACATCGGCATCGCCGATCCTTTCTGTTCCGCGGCCAGCCAGGTCATTCACCGGGCCGCCCAGCAGTTGGACGTTAACGTCCATCCGGGCGGGACGATGGTGGTGATGGAAGGCCCGGCCTTTTCCACCAGGGCCGAGTCCTTCATGTACCGTTCTTGGGGAGCCGACATAATCGGCATGACCGCGTTGCCCGAAGCCAAGCTGGCGCGGGAAGCGGAGATGTGCTACGCGACGATGGCCTGGATAACCGACTACGACGTATGGCGGGCCAACACCGAGGAGGTGAGCGTCGAAGGTGTGGTGCAGAACCTGATGAAGAACGTGGCGACTTCCAAAGAGCTGTTGCTGAGGTCGGTGCCGGCCCTTGCCGGGTCCAGGGACTGCAACTGCGGCTCGGCCCTGAAGGACGCCATCATCACCAGCCCGGGAATGATTCCCGGAGACGTGAAGCACAGGCTCTCCGCCATCATCGGCAAGTACATCAACTGACAATGCTCGGGTTGAGACCGGATCAAGACCCGACCGGCAGGAGGTAAGACAATGCCCAGGCAAGAACCCGGCGAGCCATATTTCCGGGTGGACTCGGTGGAGGCCAAGCAGATGCTGGACGCCGACCCGGACAATACAGCGGTGATAGATGTCCGACGCCCGGACGAATGGGTTACCGGCCATGCTACAGGAGCCATTCACATAGAGATTGACGACCTGATGGGCCGTCTTGATGAACTGCCGCAAGGCAAGAAGCTGCTGTTTATCTGCGCCGCCGGAGTGCGCAGTGGACTGGCGTGTGAATTCGCCATGGCCGGCGGTTTCGAGCCGGAAAACCTGTTCAACATAGACGACGGCACACCGTCTTGGATCGCCGCCGGAAATCCCACGTCCTACGGCAACGATCCCTAGTTCAGAAACTTGGCTGTGGCCATTCAAGGACGCCATCAAACCGGATAATCCGCCCCTGGATGGGCGTGTCCGGCAAACGGAAACTTAAGGAGTATCTTTTGGCTACACAACAGGCAAAAGGAGACGTTAGGGACCTTTCCCTGGCCCGGGACGGCGTGAACCGCATCGAATGGGCCGGACGGGAGATGCCAGTGGTGAACCTCATCCGCGAGCGGTTCGCCCGCGAGAAGCCGCTGGCCGGTCTGCGCCTGGCGGCCTGCCTTCACGTCACCACCGAGACGGCCAACCTGGCCATCGCCCTGCGCGACGGCGGCGCGGAGGTCAATCTCTGCGCCAGCAACCCCCTCAGCACCCAGGACGAGGTGGCGGCGGCGCTGGTCAGCGAATACGGCATCCCCACCTTCGCCATCAAGGGCGAGGACGACCAGACCTATTACAGCCACCTGACCGCCGCTCTGGACTTCAAGCCCCACATGACCATGGACGACGGCGCTGACCTGGTCACCATCCTGCACACCCAGCGCTCCGAGCTGGTGTCGGACGTTATCGGCGGGACCGAGGAGACGACCACCGGGGTCATCCGGCTGACGGCGATGGCCAACGACGACAAGCTCCGCTATCCCATCATCGCGGTGAACGACGCGGAGACCAAGCACTTCTTCGACAATCGCTACGGGACCGGGCAGAGCACGCTGGACGGCATCACCCGCGCCACCAACATCCTGTGGGCCGGGCGGCGCGTGGTGGTGGCCGGGTATGGCTGGTGCGGGCGCGGCGTCGCTTCCAGAGCCCGGGGTATGGGCGCTCACGTCATCGTAACCGAGACCAACCCCATCCGCGCCCTTGAGGCGGTTATGGACGGGTTCACCGTGATGCCCAGCATCGAGGCCGCCAAAGTCGGTGAGGTGTTCATCACGGTCACCGGTGGGTTCCACGCCATCGGGCGGGAACACATCGAAGCGATGCCCAGCGGCGCCATCCTCTCCAACAGCGGCCACTTCAACGTGGAAATCGACATTCCGGCGCTGGAAGAGATGGCTGACTCTCATCGGGAAGTCCGCCCCTTCGTCGAAGAGTATGCGATGAAGGATGGGCGCAAGCTGTACCTGCTGGGCGAGGGTCGGCTGATTAACCTGGCCGCCGCCGAGGGGCACCCGTCCGCGGTTATGGATATGAGCTTTGCCAACCAGGCTCTCTCGGCGGAGTACATCGTCAAGAACAAGGGCCAGTTGGCTGCTGGTGTCCACAGCGTGCCCACCGAGACGGACCGCGAGGTGGGCCGCCTGAAGCTGGAGTCCCTGGGCGTCGGCATCGACAGCCTGAGCGCCGAGCAGCAGAGGTACCAGGAAAGCTGGGAGGAAGGCACGTAGACACAACTGATCGTCCAACCGTTCGTCCCGAGCTTGCCGAAGGATGAACGGTTGGAAGGCCGTTCCGTTGGTGGTGAGCTTGTCGAACCATCAACGGAACGCTGGAGTCCCTGCAACCAATCGGCCAAACAATTGGAGGACAATCTCAATGCCCATACAGTTTATGACTTCCCCCAAGTACCTGCTCACTTCGGAGTCGGTGACCGAGGGGCACCCCGACAAGCTGTGCGACCAGATTTCCGACGCGGTTCTGGATGCCGCCCTGCGCGGTGACCCGATGAGCCGGGTCGCCTGCGAGACCGTCGCCACCAAGAACCTGGTGATGGTCACCGGCGAAATCACCACGAAGTCGGAGTTGGACTTCGACGCAATCGCTCGCGGCGTGATGCGGCAGATTGGCTACACCAACGTCAGCTATGGCATTGACGGCAATTCCTGTGGCGTCATAGCCCACGTTAGCCAGCAGTCCCCCGACATCAGCAGCGGCGTTACCACCGCCCTCGAGGAGCGGGGCAGCGCGGCGTCCGATGCCCGGCGCGCCACCGGCGCCGGCGACCAGGGCATGATGGTCGGCTTCGCCTGCGACGAGACGGATGGGCTGATGCCGATTACCGTTGACCTCTCGCACCGCCTGGTTGAACAGTTGGCCGCCGTCCGCAAGGACGGCCTTCTTGATTACTTGGGCCCCGACGGCAAGTCGCAGGTGACGGTGGAGTACAGCGAAGGCAAGCCGCGCCGAGTGGATGCCGTGGTCATCAGCTCCCAGCACCAGGACAGCGATGACCGCGATTCCTTCACCAAGAAGATTCGCAGCGACATTCTTGAGCACGTCATCCGGCCCATCGTCCCGTCGGAGCTGCTGGATGACAACACCCGCTACTTCGTCAACCCCAGTGGCTGGTTCAACGTCGGCGGCCCGCAGGGCGACACCGGACTGACGGGGCGCAAGATCCTGGTGGACACCTACGGCGGCATCGCCCGTCACGGCGGCGGCGCCTTCTCCGGCAAGGACCCCACGAAGGTAGACCGCTCCGGGGCCTACGCCGCCCGCTACGTCGCCAAGAACCTGGTGGCCGCCGGCCTGGCCCAGCGAGTGGAAGTCATAGTTTCCTACGCCATCGGAGTAGCCGAACCCATCTCCGTGTCGGTGGAAACCTTCGACACCGGCCAGATAGCCAACGACCGCATCGAGTCGCTGGTGGGCGAATACTTCGACCTGCGTCCCGGCGCCATCATCGAAGACCTGAACCTGCGCCGCCCCATCTACCAGCCCACCGCCGCCTACGGCCACTTCGGACGCCCCACGGCGGAAAAGCTGGGCCTGACCTGGGAGCTGACCGACAAGGCCGACGCCCTGCGCCAGGCCGCGGTGTAGCTCTTTCCCTCTCGGGGAGGGTCAGGACTGGAGACAAAGAAAAAAGCGGCGGGCGCAAAGTCCGCCGCTTTTTGTCATAATGACGCTAATACAGGAGGCCGCATGACGCAGCAGGCGGAAATCCGGTTCGGCACCGACGGATGGCGCGCGCTTATTGCCGAGGACTATACCTATGTCAATGTGGCTCGCTGCGCCCGGGGCCTGTGCGATTACATGAAGCGGCGCGGTACCGCCGACCGGGGACTGATAGTCGGTTATGACACGCGCTTTCTGTCGCCCGAGTTCGCCGCCACCGTCGCCGGGGTTGCCGCCAGCCAGGGCATCCGCACGTTGCTGGCGGACAGGAGCGCGCCGACGCCGGTTCTGAGCTACAACGTGCTGCATCACGGAGCAGGCGGTGCGGCCATCATCACCGCCAGCCACAACCCGGCTATTTGGAACGGCTTCAAGTTCAAGCCGGAGTACGCCGGCAGCGCCACCCAGGAAATCACCGACGAACTGGAGTCAGCCATCGCTCGAATAGGGCCGGTTGAACCCGCCGAAATTGACGCTGCTCTCCGTCATTCCCGCGAAGGCGGGAATCCACTGGTGGAGGATTTTGACCCCTCTGAGCCGTACTTTGACCACGTGGCCCGGCTGGTGGACCTGGACGCCGTACGCTCCGTTGGTTTCCGGGTGGCGGTGGATGCCATGTACGGGGCCGGAGCGGGGTATCTGCCCCGTTTGCTGGAAGGCGGCGCGACGACGGTGGAGGAACTGCACGGATACCGGAATCCGGCTTTTCCGGGAATGGCCCAACCGGAACCCATCGCTCCCAACCTTACCGAGTTGCTGGCCCGCGTTCCGGCCTCCGGCGCATCGGTGGGCATTGCGCTGGACGGCGACGCCGACCGGGTGGGCATTATTGACGAGGGCGGACGCTTCGTCACCACGCTGGACACTTTTTCGTTGCTGGCCTTGTATCTGCTGGAAGTGAAGGGCTGGCGCGGCTCGCTGATTAAGGGCGTAACAGCGTCGCAGGCCCTGAACAAGATGGGGGGCATCTATGGCGTGGACGTTCACGAGGTGCAGGTGGGCTTCAAGCACATGGGGCCGCGCATGGACGAACTGAACGCGCTGATGGCCGGCGAGGAAAGCGGCGGCTTCGCCTTCCGCGGCCACGTGCCGGAGCGGGACGGCATCCTGAGCGGCCTGTACGTTCTGGAATATATGGCCAAGACCGGGAGGACCGTTTCTGAATTGCTGGAAGACCTGTTCAGACTGGTCGGGCCGCACTTCTACCATCGCCGCGACATTGAGTTTGACTCTGGCGACCGGGAGCGCATCCGGGGGCTGGTGAATAATCCTGCGCTGGAGCGTCTTGGCGACTTTCCAGTGGTGTTGTCGGACAGCATTGACGGGAGACGGCTGCATTTTGAGGACGGCTGGCTTGGCGTGAGATTCTCGGGCACCGAGCCTTTGCTGCGCATCTACTCCGAGGCGAGTTCGCCGGAGCGGGTGACTGGATTGCTGGACGCTGCCCAAGGGTATCTGGGCGTTTAGGCTTTTTGACGCAAAGACGCAAAGGAGGGGATATGGCGGAAAAACGAATACTATGCGCCTTCGGAGTGGACCTGGACGCCGTGGGCGGCTGGCTGGGTTCCTACGGCGGGGAGGACTCGCCCGACGACATCTCGCGGGGCTTGTTTGCTGGCGAAGTGGGGACGCCGCGACTGCTGAGGATGTTTGACCGCCTGGGAATCAGGACTTCGTGGTTCATTCCGGGCCACTCCGCAGAGACCTTCCCGGACGAGTGCCGGATGATTGTTGACGGCGGGCATGAGGTCGGGCTGCACGGCTACTCCCACGAAAACCCCATCTCGATGTCGCCGGAACAGGAAGAGGCGGTGCTGACGCGCTGCCTGGAGGTGTTGGGCAATCTGGCCGGCAAGCCGCCCACGGGCTACGTGGCGCCCTGGTGGGAGTTCAGCCACGTCACCAACGAGCTGCTGCTCAAGCACGGGATCAAGTATGACCACAGCCTGATGCACAAGGACTTCGAGTGCTACTACGTCCGCGTGGGCGACCGCTGGACCAAGATTGACTACTCGCAACCCGCCGATACCTGGATGCACGCCCTGGAGCGCGGCGAGGAGACCGACCTGGTGGAGATTCCGGCCAACTGGTATCTGGACGACCTGCCGCCGATGATGTTCATCAAGAAGTCTCCCAACAGCCACGGCTTCGTCAACCCCCGTGACATCGAGTCGATGTGGCGGGACCAGTTCGACTATGTGTACCGGGAATATGACGAGGCGGTGTTCCCCATCACCATCCACCCCGACGTTAGCGGAAGGCCCCAGGTCATCCTGATGCTGGAACGGCTGACCGAGTACATCACTTCCCACGACGGGGTCCAGTTTGTGACTTTCAACGAGATCGCCGACGACTTTCTGGCCCGGCACCCGCGCAAGAAGTAGGGGCGCACGGCTGTGCGCCCCTGACATGGTGAATAACTGTAAGTCCAGCCACTCATCCTGAGCTTGTCGAAGGATGGACCGTTGGCGATTGCTCTGGTGTCTGCTGATGCGAGGGATTTCACCCCCACCCCCTGCTTTCGCAGGGGCAGGCTCTAACCCTCCCCCTCAAGGGGGAGGGAACTTTTGTCCGAATGCGGATTGGCCTGACGCCTAACGCTTGGTGTACTGCGGGGCGCGGCGGGCGCGCTTGAGGCCGTACTTCTTGCTTTCCTTGATGCGGGCGTCGCGGGTGACGAACCCGGCGCGGCGCAGGGCGGGCTTCATGGACGGGTCGAAGGCGATGAGGGCGCGGGTTATGCCGTGGCGTATCGCCTCGGCTTGGGCGTTTACGCCGCCACCGGCCACCTTGGCCACCACGCGGAAGCGGTTCAGCGTATTGGTGACGTGGAAGGCGTCGTTGACGATGCGCTGCCAGGTGGACCAGCCGAAATACTCGTCCATAGGCTTGCTGTTGACGATGAAGGGGCCGCCGTCGTCCACGTAGAGCCGCACGCGGGCGATGGCCGTCTTGCGCTTTCCCGTGCCGTAGTAATACTGCTGAACTGCGTCTGCTTGCACCAAGTCGTTATTGCCTCCGTCCGTGTCTTCCCGCCCTTCGACAAGCTCAGGATGAGCGGGTTTTCAGTAAGCTCAGGATGAGCGGGTTTGGGTTAGATTAGTAAGCTCAGGATAGCGGGCTTGGGGTGGATTAGTTGACCTGGCCCACCTGGGCGTCGTGGGGGTGCTGCGGGCCGGCGTAGACCTTCAGGCGGCGCAACATCTGCCGCCCCATGTGGTTGCGGGGCAGCATACCCTTGACCGCCAGCTCAATGACCCGCTCCGGGCGGGTTTCCAGCATCTCCCGCAGCCGCGTGGACTTCAGGTTGCCCACGTAACCGGAGTGGCGATAGTAGTATTTCTGGGTAGTCTTGCGGCCGGTGGTGCGGACGCGGGAAGCGTTGACCACCACCACGAAGTCGCCGGTCATGGTGTGCGGGGTATAGGACGGCTTGTCCTTGCCCTGCAACGATACGGCGATGTCCCGGGCCAGGCGACCCAGGGTCTGCCCGGTGGCGTCAACCACTTTCCAGTTTTCGGCCACCTCGCCGGGTTTGGGGAAGTATGTGCTGGTTCTCTTCATCAGTTTTATCCGGTTTCAGCCGGACGGGAGTTGAAAGTCCCATCCGGGTATTTGACTTCCATAAGACAGAGGCCCCGCGCCGGAAGCACCGGAAGGTCTGGAACATTCTGCCCCCCTTCCAATGTGTTTCGCATCAGCCCGACCGTCTGTCTGTTCTTGCCTATTTCAAGCAGTATTCCGTTGGCCTTTCTAATTTGCTGTTTGAGGAACCCGTTGGCTTCGCACTCAATGACCATCGTGTCCGCTTCCTGGCGCACTTCCCACCGGCTCACAGTCCTGATTGCGCTGCGGTCCTGTGGGTGACTGGGCGCTATGACCCGGAAGTCATGCGTCCCGACCAGCGCCAGCGCCGCCTCGGCCATTCGTTCCGTGTCCAGCGGCTCCCTCACCCACAAATGGGTGTGCCGAAGCAACGCCGAAGGTTCTTTGCGGGCCAGAATCCGGTACTGGTACACCCGGCTGAGGGCGGAGCGGCGGGAGTGAAACCCGTCGGCCACTCGCATTGCCCGCAGCACCCGGATGTCGTCGGCCAGGAAAAAGTTCAGCGCCGCCGAGAACCTCTCGGCGGGATGCCGCGAGCTGGTGAGGAAGTCCACCACCTGGCCCTGGGCGTGCGCCCCGGAATCGGTGCGGCTGGCCCCACGGATACGGATGCTCTCGCCGGTGAAGCGTCCCAGCGCCTCTTCCAGCGCTCCTTGAATCGTCGGTTGGTTAAGCTGCAATTGGAAACCGTTGTAATTGGTGCCTTGATACTCAACCCGGAGGGACAGCCGGCGTGCGCCGGGCCCTTGCGGATTGTCTGCTCCGCCTTTGGGCGAAGGATATTCACGCTCTTCTATCTACGCTGCTCCGTCAGACCAGCTCGATAACCGCCATCTGGGCGGCGTCCCCTTGGCGAGGTCCCAGCTTGGTGATGCGGGTGTAGCCGCCCGGCCGGGTGGCGTAGCGGGGCGCGATGTCGTCGAATACCTTTTCGACCACGCCCTTGTTGGGAATCTGGGCCAAGGCCAATCGGCGGTGATGGAGACTGCCCTTCTTGCCGTGGGTAATGAGTTTTTCGGCGACAATCCTGGTTTCCTTGGCCTTGGCCAAGGTGGTGGTGATTCGCTCGTGCTTTATCAGTTCGCAGACCAGCCCGCGCATCAATGCCTTGCGCTGGTCCTTGTACCGGCTCAATCGGCGTCCTGAGACGCGGTGGGAAGCCATATCGGTAAAACTCCCTAGTCTTCGTCGTAGTCGTCCGGGGCCAATTCGCCGGTGTCCTGCCCTTCATCCTCTCCCGGGCCATCGCCGACTTCTGCAAAGGACATTCCGGCGGGCAGGGTGGCTACGTCGGCGCCGCCTCCCATCAGTTCATCCAAGTCCTCGGCGGAAATGGTGGGAACCTCGGTAGCCGGGAAAGGAGGCTCCGTTGCCGGGCCGCCGCCGGTGATACCGTGCTCGGACAGCTTTTCCTGCAACTCGAACAGCGACTTTTCGCCAAAGTTACGTATCTTCAGCAGGTCTTCGTTCGACATCTCCAGCACTTCGCCCACCCGGTTTATCTGGGCGCGCTTGAGACAGTTGAGAGTGCGAGGCGATAGTTCAAGCCTTTCAATGGGCGTCTGATAGACCTCCGGCGATACCACGCGCGGCATACGGTCTACGCCTTGATCGGCAGCGCTGTCAAGATTCCTGAACAGGAAAAAGAGGCCATACAGCTTATCAGCAGCCTGCTGGACTGCCTCAACCGGCCGGATAGCGCCGTCAGTCCATACTTCCAGCAGCAGTCGCTCGTAGTTAGTGTTCTGGCCGACGCGAGTGGGTTCGACCCTGAAGTTCACCTTGCGCACCGGGCTGAACACCGCATCCACGGGCAGGGCGCCGGTCGGTATGCTCGACCCGTCGTCGCCGGGCTGCGCGGGACGGTAGCCTACTCCCTGCTCGACGTTGAACTCGATGGACAGGCCGGTGTCATCGCCATCCAGGGTGGCCAGGTGCAACTCGGGATTGACGATTTCCAGTTCGGGGGAGGTTTCAATGTCGCCGGCGCACACCCGGCCCTCTCCCCTGACATTAAGGCGCATTTTCCCCTGCCGTAAAGCATTGGAGCGTATGCGTATGCCCTTGATGTTGAGGAGGAGTTCCATCACCTCTTCTTTGACGCCGGGTATGGCCATGTATTCGTGGACGACGTCCTCGATTCTGACCCAGGTGATGGCGGCGCCCGGAGTGGAACTGAGCAGTATACGGCGCAGAGGATTTCCAATGGTCTGTCCGAAGCCGCGCTCCAGCGGCTCCACGGCAACCATGCCGTAGGAGCCGTCGGAACCGCCGGCATCCATCACACGGATTTCCGGTTTGGGGGGTTCATTTGCCCCTAGGTCCAGCCCGCTGGCCGGAACAACGAAAGTGTCTAGCATTGACACCCAATTACCTCGAGTAAAACTCAACGATCAGGCGGGAATCCAGAGCCGTTTGCAGTTCCTCGTCCGAGGGGAGCGAGACGACCCGCCCGGACATCTCGCTGACGTCCAGGGCCAGCCAGGTGGGCACTGGCCGCTTGGGCAGGCCGCTGGTCCTTTCGGCGAAGAAGTCGGTGGTCTTGTCGGACTCCTTCCAGGTTATGGCGTCGCCGGCCTTCACGGAATAGGACGGGATGTCGGTCTTGCGTCCGTTGACCTGGAAATGCCCGTGCAGGACCAACTGCCGGGCCTGCTTGCGGGAGTCGGCGAAGCCCAGCAGGAATATCACGTTGTCGAGGCGGCGCTCCAGGCTGCGCAGCAGGTTCATACCGGTGACGCCCGGGGTGTTGAAGGCTTCGGTCATGTACTTGCGGAACTGGGATTCCAGCACGCCGTAGATGTACTTGGCCTTCTGCTTTTCCAGCAGGTGGACGCCATAGTCCGAGGGGCGGCGTCGTCGCCGCGAGACATTGCCCGGCGGGTTGCGGCGCTTCTCGAAAGAGCAGCGCGGGGTAAAGCAACGGTCACCTTTCAGGAACAGTTTTTCGCCGGAACGCCTGCACAACCGGCAGGCCGGCCCTGTGTATCTTCCCATAAGCTGTTGGCCTACACTCTCCTTCGCTTGGGTGGACGGCATCCGTTGTGCGGAATGGGGGTCACGTCGCGTATGCTGGTGACCACCAGTCCCACCCCCTGCAACGAGCGGATGGCGGCTTCGCGTCCCGCTCCGGGGCCCTTGATAAAAACGTCTATGTGGCGCATTCCGGCCTCACCGGCCCGGCGTCCCGCCTGTTCGGCGGCGCGCTGGGCGGCGAAGGCGGTGCCCTTGCGGGAGCCTTTGAAACCGACGGCCCCGGAACTGGCAGAGGAAATCACGTTGCCCTGCGGGTCGGTGATGCTGACCAGCGTATTGTTGAACGTGGAGTAGATATAAGCCCGGCCTTGCGGCACGGAACGCCGTTCCCGGCGTCTGGTTCTGGGTCTGGGCATTCGCCCCCTCCATAACCTTCCCTTGTCAAGAGGGAAGGGGGGTACTACTTCTTGCCGCCGGTGCGCCGGCCGCGGCCGGCCACGGTGCGGCGGGGGCCTTTGCGCGTGCGGGCGTTGGTGCGGGTGCGCTGCCCGGATACGGGCAGGTTGCGGCGATGGCGCAGGCCCCGGTAGGAGCCGATGTCCATCAGCCGCCGTATGTTCTGGTTGACCTCGCGGCGCAGGTCGCCTTCCGAGAGGTATTCCCGGTCGACCAGTTCGCGGATGCGGTTGACCTGGGCCTCGCTGAGTTCGTTCATGCGGGGCGGCATATCGGTGTCCAGGTCGGCCTTGGCCACGATTTCGGCGGCCAGCTTGGGGCCGATGCCGTAGATGCTCCGCAGGGCCACGTGCGCCCTCTTGCGGTCAGGCACGTCTACTCCGGCTATGCGAACCACGTTGCCTCCTTCAGTTGCGGCGGTCTCTTTTGCCGCTGGGCAGGATAATCAGTATGGGCGAACCTGGTCAGCCCTGGCGCTGCGAGTGCCGGGCGTTCTGGCAGATAATGCGTATCACGCCCTTGCGTTTTATCACGCGGCACTTGTCGCACCGTGGCTTGACCGATGCTGTAACTCTCATCTGATGCCTCAATACCCCAATAAGAAAGGGACAGGCCAAACCGGGACTGACGCCCGGACTTGCCGGCCCAGAATACACTAGTGATTAACGAGAAATCCGGTGCTACTTGAAACGATAGGTGATGCGCCCGCGGGTCAGGTCGTATGGCGACAACTCCACTAGCACCCGGTCTCCGGGCAGCACGCGAATGAAGTTCATACGGATTTTGCCCGACACATGGGCCAGCACCTCATGGTCGTTGGGCAACTCCACGCGGAACATACCGTTGGGCAGTGCTTCCTTGACGCTGGCTTCGACTTCTATCGCCTGTTTCTTCGCCATAAGACCTCTTTCGGACTGATTTTCACTGTTACTATTATTCGCCCAACCGGGCGACATAGGAATAGCCTAGCTATGCACTGTTAGAATTTCCGGGCCTTGCTCGGTGATTGCTATGGAATGCTCGAAGTGGGAAGACAGCTTACCATCTGACGTTACGACCGTCCACTGGTCATCCAGGATCCTTGTGCGCCAATCGCCCATATTGAACATTGGCTCGATGGCGATGCACATTCCTGGCCGGAGCAGCGCGCCGCGTCCGGGTTCTCCGTAATTAGGCACCTGCGGGTCTTCGTGCAGGAAGCGTCCCACGCCGTGGCCCACGAACTCGCGGACGACGCCATAGCCGCGCGACTCGCCGTATGCCTGCACCGCGGCTCCGATGTCGCCCACGCGAGCGCCGGGAACCGCTGCCTTGATGCCTGCCTCCAACCCCAGCCGGGTGTCTTTCATCAGGGCCAGCAACGTTTCATCAATTTCGCCTACGGCGATGGTCACAGCTGCGTCCCCGATGAGCCCCTCGTAGGTTGCCCCCACGTCCACCTTTATGATGTCGCCTTCCTTGATAACCCGCTTGCTGGGTATGCCGTGGACGATTTCTTCGTTGACGGAAGCGCAAATGGTGGCCGGGAAGCCCCGGTAGCCCTTGAAGGTAGGCGTAGCGCCCCGGCGCGTGATTTCCCTGAAGGCGATGCGGTCGAGGTCGCGGGTGGTCATTCCCGGCTCAACGGACGCCTTGAGGAGATTTAAGGTCTCGCCGACTATCTCCCCCGCCTTTCGCATCAGGTCCAACTCCTGCTGGGACTTTATGGTTATCCCGCCGGAGTATGTCGAAGGCGAGGTGGATGCGGTTTCCTTTTTGCGTTTTCGATTCACTTGGCTATTGTACCGTTAATCACAATTATTGGAAAGTCGAAGGTTGTCCATCAGGGTTAGAGGGTCTTCACGATGCTCGCAAACACGCCGTCAACGGTGTCCTCGCCTGGAATGTCTGAGAGGAGGTCGCGCTGCCGGTAAAAGTCCAGCAATGGCATGGTTTCATTGCGGTAAACATCTATGCGCTTCTGTACCGCCCCGGGGCGGTCGTCGTCGCGCTGGTACAGCTCGCCGTTGCACCGCTCGCAGGGCGGGATGTTCGCCGTGTCCGCGATGGTATATGGGGCCTGGCACTCGCGGCATACGTAGCGGCCGCCCAGCCGCCGGGCCAGTTCGTCTTCGGGAACGTCAATGTGCAGCACCCGGTCTATGTTGCGGGCGCGGGCGCTCAGGGCTGTCTCCAGCTCCTCGGCCTGGCGGGTGTTTCGAGGGAAGCCGTCTAGGATGAAGCCGTCATCGGCGTGGATGGACATAATCTTGTCCAGCATGATGTCGATGACCACATCGTCCGGCACCAGCTCGCCCCGGTCCATGTACTCCTTGGCCCGCAGGCCCAGGGGCGTTCCCTGGCGCAGATTGTGACGGAAGATGTCGCCCGAACTGACATGGGGCAGATCGTAGCGGTCCACCAGCAACTGCGCCTGGGTGCCTTTGCCGGCCCCCGGAGGGCCAAACAGCACGAGTCTCAAACTTCCGGCCACGGTTATCTCAGGAACCCCTCGTAGTTTCGCATCATTAGCTGGGCTTCCAACTGGCGCAGGGTGTCCAGGCCGACGCCCACCATAATCAGCAGAGCGGTGCTGCTCAGCGCCAGGGCGCTCACGCCGGTCACCAACTGCGCCAAGTATGGCACGATGGCGATGAAACCCAGGAACAGCGCCCCGCCCATGGTTATGCGGACTATCACCCGGTTCAGGTAGTCCTGCGTCGGTCTGCCCGGTCTTATGCCCAGCACGAAGCCGCCGTTGCGTTGCAGGTTTTCCGCCAGGTTCTGCTGGTTGAAAATCACCAGCGTGTAGAAGAAGGTGAACAGCACCACCAGCACGAACACCAGCGCCCAATACAGCGGCGAGGTGGGAACCAGCAGCACGGCGAAGAAATTGGCGACATCGCCAATCCAGGTGGTGTTGGTCGAGAAGTAGGTGGCGATAGTGCCGGGCAGAATCACAATGGAAAAGGCGAAGATGAGGGGTATCATCCCGGCCGAGTTGATTCGCAACGGCAGGTAGGTTGCGCCGCTCTGGCGGTACATTCTCCCGCCCCGGAATATGCTGCGCCCGTACTGCACCGGGATGCGCCGGTGGGCCTCGTTGAACAGCACTATGAGCGCGATAATCAGCACGCCGATGATGGCGAAGAAACCGATGCCCAGCACATTGTCCCGGTTAAGGAAGCCCTGGGTAAGCAGACCGGGGAAACCGGCCACGATGCCGGCGAAGATTATCAGCGAGATTCCGTTGCCGATGCCCCGCTCGGTTATCAGCTCGCCCAGCCACACCAGGAACATCGTGCCTGCGGTGATGGAGAACAGCGCCGCCACCGTGGGCAAGGCCGCGTCTCCGGTGAAGCCCACATTGGTCAACACGTTGCTCTGCTGGAGCAGCACCAACTGCCCGTAGCCCTGGGCCAGGGCGATGGGCACGGTGAGCCAGTGGATGATGCGGTTCATCGTGGCTCGCCCCGCTTCCCCTTCCCGCGACAGTTCCTGGAGCTGGGGAATGACCGGGGTCAGCAACTGAATCACAATGGACGCAGTGATGTAAGGGAAGACGCCGAGAGCGACGATGCTCATCCGGCTGAGGGCGCCGCCGCTGAACAGGTCGAGGAAGCCCAGGAGCTGGTTGTTGTTGAACAGGTTGTCGAGTTGTACCTGGTCAATGCCCGGCAGCGGAATATGGGCGATAAAGCGGTAGAGGGCCAGGATGGCCAATGTAAAAAGAATCTTGGCCCGCAGGTCGGGCAGGCTAAAGGCATCTATGGCCGCTTGCAGCAGCCTGGGGAACCGGCCTCCCTGCGTCTCGGCGGCCATCATCCTTCGATACGCTCAGGATGACGGGTAGACGTTTCCTCCGCCGAGCCGTTGGCCGCCACAATGGCCTCCCGCGCCGAGCGGGTGAACTTGTCGGCTACCACCGTCAACGCCTTCGTCAACTCCCCACCGCCGACAATCTTCACCGGCCGGTTGAGATTGCGGACGTAACCGCGCTCAACCAGCACTTCGGGCGTCACTGTCTCGCCGTTCTCGAACATATCCAGGGTTTCGAGCTTGACCAGCGAGTAGTAGGTCTTGAATATGTTGGTGAAACCGCGCCGCATGGGCAGGCCCTTGATGATGGGCAACTGGCCGCCCTCAAATCCCACGCGAGGCCCCCGGCCGGAGCGGGACTTCTGGCCCTTCATGCCGCGCCCGGCGGTGCTGCCCTGGCCGGCGGCGTCGCCGCGGCCAACGCGCTTGCGGTTACGGCGCGCGCCCCTGGACGGCGCCACTTGGTGCTGCATCATGCCTAGCTCTCCACCTCCTCGACCCTCACCAGGTGTTCGACCTTCTTGACCATTCCCCGAATGGTGGGGGAATCCTGGTGGACGACGGTGTGCTGCAAGCGGCGCAGGCCCAATGAGCGAATGATTTCCCTCTGATTCCCGGGCCGCCCGATGCAGCTCCGCGTCCAGGTGATTTTCAGTTCCGACATATAGCGTTTCCGTCAACCGGCCCTGCCTTAGACCGCGGCCGGCTGTTCCTCTGCTTCCGTATTGGCTGTTTCTTCGGTTTCCGGCGCGGGAGCGGGCGCAAGACGGACGCCCCGCTTGGCCAACTCCGTGGCCGGGTCTTTCAACTGCCGCAGCGCCTCCATGGTGGCGTAGACGATGTTGATGGGATTGCGCGACCCCAGCGACTTGCCCACCACGTCCTTGACGCCGCCCAGTTCCAGGATGGCGCGCATGGCCCCGGCGGCAATGACCCCGGTTCCCTCGCGGGCAGGCTTGATGAGGACGATGGTCGCGCCCTTCTTGACCGTTATCTGCTGGGGGATGGTGCTGCCCCGGAGCGGCAAGGTCACCATCTCGCGGCGGGCCACGGCGTTGCCCTTGCGCACGGCGTCGGGGATAGCCAGCGCCTTGCCCAAGCCGGCGCCGACGGTGCCTTGTCCGTCGCCCACCACCACGAGAGCGTTGAAGCGCAGACGGCGTCCACCCTTGACGACCTTGGCGATGCGGCGGGTATAGACCACCCGCTCGGAGAACCCGCCGGTGTCTTCTTCACGCGGGGCGCGCTCGCGTGGCGGGCGTCCATCCCGGGGGCCGCGCCCCCGTCCGTCTCCGCCGCCATCGCCGCCGCGGCCTGGCCTGTTCTGTCCTGGAGGGCCGCCGCGTCCTGGGCCTCCCCGGCCTGGTCCGCCGCGCCTTCCTGGTGGAGCTTGTACCATCCGGTAACTCCTATGCTAGTGGTTGTGGGGTTTCACCTCGGCCCTAGCCCTAACCCTCTCTCAGAAGGAGAGGGGATTAGGGATGCGGAGGGGAAAATGGCTAGAATTGCAGCCCGCCCTCGCGGGAGCCGTCGGCCAGGGCCTTGACCCGGCCGTGATACTTGCATCCGCCCCGGTCGAACACCACGCGGGTAACGCCGGCGGCCAACGCCCGGTCGGCCAGCGCCTTGCCGACCGCGGCAGACACGTCGGTCTTGGTGCCGGAGGCCGCGTCGGTATCGGACTTCAACGCCTCCTGGCTGGAGGCGGCGGCGATGGTGCGTCCCGTCGTGTCGTCAATGACTTGGGCGTAGATATGCTTCAGGCTGCGGAACACCGAGAGCCGGGGTCGTTCCGGGGTTCCCGAAACCTTCTTGCGAACACGGGCTTGTCGCACCCTTCGCAAGTGTCTTGCGTTTTTGTCTTTAGGCATATAGGACCACGCCCTCACCCTAACCCTCTCCCTCTGGGAGAGGGAACTTATTTGTTATGCTTTGCGAGCCGCAGACTTGCCGGGTTTGAATCGCAACAGTTCACCCTGATAGCGGATGCCCTTTTCCTTGTAGGCGTTGGGAGGGCGCACCCTTCTTACCCGCGCGGCCAATTGGCCTACCTTCTGCTTATCTATGCCGCGGACGTGGATGCGGTTGTTGCCTTCCACTTCCATGGTCACGCCGTCCGGCGGATGAATCTCTACCGGGTGGCTGTAACCCACGTTCAGAATAACGCCGTCTCCCGCTGCCTGGACCCGATAGCCGACGCCCATCAGCTCCAGCGTCTTTGAGTATCCGTCGGTCACTCCGACTACCGCGTTGGCGACGAGGCTGCGGGTCAGGCCATGCAGGGCATGATGGAACTTTCGCTCGCTCAGCCGCTCGACAACAATCTGGTCGTCGTCCACCCTGACCACCACGTCGGGATGGTAGCCCTGGGTGAGAGCGCCGCGCGGTCCGGTGACTGTTACTTCGCCGTATCCCACGTCCACGGTGACGCCGCTGGGGATGGGGATGGTCTTGCGCCCGATACGGGACAGCGTGCGGCCAGACGGTTGGCCGTTGCCGTTTTCATTACCAGACATAACAGAGCAACTCTCCTCCGATGCCTTCGCGCCATGCCTGCCGTCCGGCCATCACTCCCCGCGAGGTGGATACGACGGCGAGTCCCAAGCCGCCGTAGACCCGCGGAATTTCGCCCTTGCCGACGTACACCCGCAACCCCGGCCTGCTGACGCGCTTCAACCCGGCGATGGCCGACTGACGCCCCTCCCGGTAGGACAGATGCAGGCGCAGCGTGGGATGGGCCTGGCCGCGCGGCGTATCGTAGTCGCGGATGAAGCCCTCTTCCTTCAGGATTCTGGCGATAGCCAGCTTCATCTTGGAATGAGGCATCATTACCGACTCGTGCCGCGCCTGGATGGCGTTGCGGATGCGGGTCAGCATATCGGCTATGGGATCGGTTACGGGCATTTGCGTCTCATCTCTCTAATTTGGACTGTTTTGCCAATGGAGATTCTCCCCCACCCTAACCCTTTCCCCTTCTGGGGGAGGGAACAATTACAGGCTGGCCTTGCGCACGCCGGGCAACTCGCCGGTCAGGGCCAGTTCCCGGAAGCAGATCCGGCACAGGCCGGCGTGACGGATGTAGGCACGGGGACGGAAGCAGCGGTTGCAGCGGTTGTAGGCCCGCACCGGATATTTCGGCTTCTTGAGCCACTTCTGAATCTGGGATGTCTTGGCCACTCCGGCCCCCTTCGACAATGTCAGGATTTAGATTCCCGCCTTCGCGGGAATGACGGGATGATGTTACGTTTCGCGTATGAACGGGAATCCGTAGAGTTCCAGCAGTCGCATCGCCTCGGCGTCGTTGCGCGCAGTGGTGGCGATGGTCACCTGGAGTCCGCGAATCCGGTCTATGGAGTTGTAGTCTATTTCCGGGAAGATAATCTGTTCCCGGATGCCGATGGAGAAATTGCCGCGCCCGTCCATGCCGCGCCGCGGGATTCCGCGAAAGTCGCGGATGCGAGGCAGGGCGGTGTTCACCAGCCGGTCAAGGAAGTGGTACATCCGGTCGCCCCGCAGGGTCACGGCTGCGCCGATGGCGTTGCCCTGCCGGATTTTGAACCCGGCGATGGACTTGCGGGCGCGGGTGGTCACCGGCTTCTGGCCGCTGATGGTGGTCAAGTCCTGGGTGGCGGCCTCCAAGGCCCGTCCGTTGACCAGCGCCTCGCCCAGACCGACGTTCAGGACAATCTTCTGGAGGC
Organism: Dehalococcoidia bacterium; assembly: GCA_965204865.1. Classification (GTDB taxonomy): domain Bacteria; phylum Chloroflexota; class Dehalococcoidia; order Lucifugimonadales; family UBA3495; genus VXOI01. The sequence continues at coordinate 1,381,850 of OZ242027.1, forward strand.
GCGGGACCTCCATGGGATTGGAGTAACTGAACTCCCGCATCATCTGCGGGACTATTTCGTTGCGGAACTGCTCTTTCAGCCGGGGAACCGGGGGAGCGTCTTCCGCATCGGCAACGGCAGTGGCGGAATCGCCTCCGCCGCGCTGACGCCTGGACCGGCCTCCGCCGCTCCTTCCTTCCGCCGGTTGGGTTTCGGTATCCTGCTGTTGAGTTTCGTCATCGAGCATCGTCGATCACTTCCTGACACTTGGCGCAACTGCGAACCCTGGCCCCGGTTTCCAGGAAGGTTATCCGGGGTTTGGTGGGCTGGTTGCACTTGTTGCAAATGAGTACGACATTGGAGACGTGCAGCGGAGCCTCCATCTGGATACGGCCCGACTGCCGGATGCCGGGGCGCGCCCGCATATGCTTGGTCACCACGTTGACGCCTTCGACAACCACTTGGTCGTTGCGCGGGTAATTGCGCTCAACCCGTCCGGTCTTGCCCTTATCCCGGCCGGCTATCACCAGCACGGTGTCGCCGGTGCGAATACGCATTAAACCACCTCCGGAGCCAGGGACACGATGCGCATGAACCCGCGCTCCCGCAGCTCGCGGGCTACCGGGCCGAAAATGCGTGTGCCTCGCGGGTTGAGGTTCTCCTGTATCAACACCGCTGCGTTGTCGTCGAACTTGATATACGTCCCGTCGGGGCGCTTGCGACCCTGAGCCTGCCGGATGACCACAGCGCGAACCACGTCGCCCTTGCGGACCGGCGAGTTGGGCGCGGCCTCGCGGACGTTGCAGACTACTATATCGCCAACGCTGGCGTACTTTCGCCGGCTGCTGCCGGGGATGTTAATCAGGCGGATAACCTTTGCCCCGCTGTTGTCCGCCACCGTAAGCCTGGTGTAGGTCTGGATCATTCCGGTATTCCCCTTGGTCTGAACTGTGATTTTCGTGATTATGGGATTGCCATGATTATGCAGTCAGAAAATCAAGGCAACCATAGAAATCCCAGAAATCACGGTTCAGTCGTCTTCTTCGTCCTCGAAATCCTCGCTCCCTGCCGTGAGCTGGTCGAGGATGTCCGGGTCAATATCTTCGTCCATTTCCAGCGGAGCGTCGTCCGCTTCCGGTTCAACGACCGCGGCCACGGCGTCGCCTTCCAGTTCGATGGGCCGCACCTCGGCCACCTGGCGGCGGTCCAGGATTTCCAGAAGCCGCCAGTGCTTGGTCTTGGAAATGGGCCGGGTCTCCTCGATACGGACCAAGTCGCCAATCCGGCACTGGTTCTCGGGGTCATGGACGTAGAAGCGGGCCACGCGCCGCACCTGCTTGTGGTAGAGACGATGGCGTTGCTTCCACACCATTTCCACGATTGCGGTCTTGTCCTGCTTGACGCGCACCACTGACCCGGTACGCACCTTGCGCCTTGCTCTGGTTGTAACCACTAGCGGCCCTCCAACATCTGCCGCTCGCGGATGACGGTACGCAGGCGGGCGATGGTCTTACGCACGGATGCCGGCTCATTGGAGTTGGGCAACTGGTTGGTCGCGGCGCGGAACCGGAGGTTCATCAGCTCGCGGCCAGCCTTGTCCAACTCCTCGTGGAGCTGTTCGTCGCTGAGTTCTCGAACTTCGTGTATACGCATAATTCATTCCAGGCAACCACAAGGGTTGCCCCTACGCGACGGCGGCGTTGCTGGCGGCAGTCGCCAGCCGGTCGCGGAACACGGTTTTGGTGGCCAGGGGCAGCTTTTGCGAAGCAAGGCGCAGGGCTTCGACCGCATCGTCCTGGGGCACGCCGGCGACCTCGAACAGGATGCGGCCCGGCTTGACCACGGCGACCCAGTAGTCCACCGCAGCCTTGCCGCCGCCCATGCGGGTCTCGGCGGGCTTCTTGCTCACCGACTTGTCGGGGAATACCCGCACCCAGACCTGCCCGCCGCGCCTCAGGTGGCGGGTCACGGCGATACGGGCCGACTCAATCTGCCGCGCCGTAATCCAGCCCGGCTCCATGGCCTTCAGGCCCACTTCGCCCGCGTTTACGCTGCTGCCGGTGACGGCGGCGCCGCGCATCCGCCCCCGAAACTGCTTCCTGTATTTGGTTCGCTTGGGTTGCAGCATTTCACCCTCACCCCCGCCCTCTCCCTCGAAGGAGAGGGGGACTTATTAGGACGCCGGAACAGGCCCGGCTATTCTATGTCCTGGTCCAGCAGTTGTTCCAGTTCATCGTCCGGCTCGCCGGCCTGGACGGTGACCTCGATGGTCTCCAGTTCCGCCGCTTCCTCGGCATGGGTGGGCATCACCTCGCCGGTGTAGACCCACACTTTGACCCCGACCCGGCCCATGATGGTGTGAGCTTCGGCAAGGGAATAGTCAATGTCGGCCCGGAGCGTGTGCAGCGGGACCTGGCCCATCATCATCTTTTCGGTGCGGGCGATCTCAGAACCGGAAATGCGGCCCTTGACGATAATCTTGATGCCCTCGGCGCCGGCCTGCATCGCCCGCTGGGCTGCCTGACGCATGGCGCGGCGGTAGGCCACCCGGCGCTCCAACTGGTCGGCCACGTTGCGGGCCACCAGATAGGCGTTCAACTCCGGCTGTTCGATTTCCAGGATGTTGAGCTGCACCCGGCTGCGGGTGATGGATTCCAGCTTGGCCCGCAGGTTCTTCACCCGCTCGCCGTCGCGCCCGATGAGAATGCCGGGGCGGGCCGAGTGAATGTTGATTACGCTGTCCTGCGCCCCCCGGTCTATCTCAACCCTGGCGATGCCAGCGTCGGAAAAGGCCCGGTACTCGTTGCGGACGCAATCCCGCAAGTCCAGGTCCTCCTTGACCAGGGTACGGTAGCCAGAGCCGTTGGGCGCGTACCAGTGGGCTTTCCAGTCCTTTATGATGCCCAGCCGGAAGCCGTATGGATGGGTTTTATGGCCCATTCCTCAGTCTCCTATTCCTCGTCGTCTTCGTCCACCACCACGGTGACGTGGCTGCTGCGCTTGGTGATGCGGCCAATGCGGCCCCTGGCCCTGGGCCGGAACCGCTTCAGCGAGGTGGCATTGTCGGCGGTTATCTGGATGATGCGCAGATTGTCCCGGTCCATCAGCATATTGTTTTCCGCATTGGACGCGGCTGACTGGACCACCTTGGCGACCGACTTGGCCCAGGGCGACGGCAAAAACCGGAGCGTGTTCAGCGCGTCGTCAACGCGCTGGCCGCGGACCAGGTCCAATATGGGCTTGAGCCTCTTCTGGGAGGCCCCAAGTTGTTTTGCTACGGCGCGAACTGGCGGCAAACCGTTACCTCACCCTGCTGGAGCGTTCTGAGCGGGCCACGTGGCCCCGGTAGGTGCGCGTCGGCGAGAACTCGCCGAGGCGATGGCCCACCATGTTCTCTGTAACGAACACCGGCACGTGTCGCCGCCCATCGTGAACCCCGATGGTCAGCCCGACCATTTCAGGCATAATCATCGAAGCCCGCGACCAGGTGCGGATGACCGTGTTGGCCCCGGAGCGCTGCACCTGCTCCACTTTCTTCATCAGTTTGGGATGTACGTAGGGCCCCTTCTTGATGGAACGGGACATTCTAGCGTCTCCTGCCCCGGCGCACGATAAACTTGGTGGAGGCCTTCTTCTTGTTGCGTGTCTTGTAGCCTAGGGTGGGTTTGCCCGTGGGCGACTTGGGGCCGGGCATACCGATGGGCGAGCGGCCCTCGCCGCCGCCGTGGGGGTGGTCCACCGGGTTCTTGGCAACGCCGCGCACGTGAGGCCGACGGCCCATGTGCCGCGAGGCCCCGGCCTTGCCTAGGCTCTCGTTCTTGTGGTCCGGGTTGGAAAGCTGTCCGATGCTGGCCCGGCAGCGCAGCAAGACGCGGCGCATCTGCCCGGACGGGAGGCGAATCAGCACGTATTCGCCCTCGCGGGACAGCACCTGAGCTCCCGTTCCCGCGCCCCGCACCATCTGGCCGCCGCGCCCGGGAGTCAATTCTATGTTATGCACGGTCGTGCCAGTGGGGATGTTGGTCAGCGGCAGGGAGTTGCCCAGGCTGATTTCGGCGTCGGGGCCGGACTGCACCATATCGCCTACGGACAGCCCGTGAGGGGCCAGAATATAGCTCTTCTCGCCGTCGGCGTAGAAAATCAGGGCGATGCGAGTGGTGCGGTTGGGATCGTACTCTATGGACTTGACCCGGCCCGGAACGCCATCCTTCTTGCGCTTGAAGTCCACCTCGCGGTACATACGCCGCGAGCCGCCGCCGCGACCCTGGGCGGTGATGCGCCCCCGGTTGTTGCGCCCGGCGTGGTTCTTCTTGCGGGAAATCAGGGACTTCTCCGGCTTGCGGGCGGTCAGCTCCTCGAAAGAGGCGCGCACCGCGTTCCGGGTTCCCGGGGTTATTGGCCTGAAATTCTTGAGAGGCATGGGACTTGCCTTACAGTCCTTCTATCAGGTTGATGCGATTGCCCGGCTTGAGGGTGACCACCGCTTTCTTGGTGTCTGGCTGTTTCACCGAGCGGGGGCCGTAACGCTTGCGCTTGCCCCGCAGCTTCGAGATGTTAACGTCCTCTACCTCGACGCCGAAGCTCTTTTCCACCGCCTCCTTGACCTGCACCTTGTTGGCCCTCGGAGCGATTTCAAAGGTGTACTTTCCCGATTCCTGGAGGATGGTGCTCTTTTCCGTGATGGTCGGCTTGACCAGAACGCGGTGAATATCCATGCTACTCACCGTCCTCATCGCCGACGGCTTCGCCCTCGGCCACGGATTCGGCTACCGCCTCGGGTTCTTCTTCCGGCTCCGGCGTGGTTTCAAGTTCGGCTGCTTCTTCCGCGGCAACGGAAAACTTGCGGCCGCGGCGTCCGTGGGGTTCGGAAGCCAGGGTATCCTCGGCCCACCGGGCGGCTTCGACGGTCATAATCAGCATATCTTTGGAGAGCAGGGTCTCCGCGTTAAGCTGATTCACCGGGAGGGTGTAGATTTTCTTCAGGTTATTGGCGGCCTGCACCACGTCTTGGTCAGTTCCCAGGGTGACAATCAACGCCGAGCCGGAAACGTTCAGCCTTTCCAGCAGGCCGGCCATCGAGCGGGTCTTGCCGTCTATGTCGTCCATGGAGTCGAGGCACACCATCCGGTCGCTGCGGGCCTTTTCCGACAGCACGCAGCGCAGCGCGGCGCGGCGCATCCGCTTGGGGAGGGCCTTGCGGTAGCTGCGGGGGTGCGGGCCGAAGGCCACGCCGCCGTGCCGCCAGTGGGGCGAGCGGGTGCTGCCCTGGCGGGCGCGGCCGGTGTGCTTCTGTATCCACGGCTTGCGACCCCCGCCGGAAACCTCGGCGCGGGTCTTGGTGTCGTGGGTGCCTTGCCGCCGGTTGGACTGATATATGACCATTGCCTGATGCACCAGGGAGCGGTTCATCGGCACGTTGAAGACGAGGTCGTCGAGGTCAATGCTCTCGACGGTATCGCCGGACTGATTTCTTACTGCGATTTGCATAACTTTATTGCCTGTTCTCGATTCCCGCCAAGGCGGGAATGACGAATGCCTGCCTGATTTAGTAGGCGGCCCGCCGGATTTGCACCAAGCTGTTGGGCGCGCCGGGAATGCCTCCCTTGACGGCCAGGATATTCCGGTCGGTGTCCACCCTTACGATTTCCAGTCCCTTTACCGTGATTCGGCGGTTGCCCATGTGTCCGGCCATTTTCAGGCCCTTGAACACCTTGCCGGGCGTGGTGCCGCCGCCGATGGAGCCGGGAGCGCGGGCGCGGTCGGACTGGCCGTGAGTGCGCGGGCCGCCGCCGAAGCCGTGCCGCTTCATTGTGCCGGCAAAGCCCCGGCCTTTGGAACGCCCTATGACGTCGATTTTCTCGCCCTCGGCGAAGATGTCCAGGCTGACCGTCTGGCCCACGGAGAACTCCGAAGGGTTGTCAGCCTTCACTTCCCGCAGGTAGCGGCTGGCGCGACTGGGCCGGAAGTGGCCCTGCATCGGCTTGTTGGGCCGCTTAACGTCGCCGAAGCCCAACTGTACGGCCTCGTAGCCGTCGCTATCCTTGGTCTTGACCTGGGTAACGACGCACGGGCCTGCTTCAATCAGCGTTACGGGAACAACGCTGCCGTTTTCCCGGAAGAGCTGGGTCATGCCTATTTTTTTGCCAAGAAATCCTTGAAGCATAGTTAACAGACCTTGAAAGCTAAACGGCTGGCTCCCGTTCACGACGAACCGGAAACTGCCGGATTTCGATTGCTAAATCGATGTCTGATAGCTGAATCAGGAACCTACAGTTTAATGGATATGTCAACACCGGCAGGAAGGTTCAGCCGGGTCAACGAGTCAATGGTCTTGGAGGTAGGCTCCAGAATGTCAATCAGCCGCTTGTGGGTGCGAATCTCGAAATGCTCGCGGGAGTCCTTGTCCACGTGCGGCCCGCGGATGACGCAGAAACGGCGTATGTGAGTCGGCAGAGGCACCGGCCCGGCGATCCTGGCCCCGGTTCGCTCGGCGGTCTCCACAATCTGGCCGGTGGAAGTGTCCAGCATCTTGTGGTCAAACGCTTTCAGGATGATCCTGACTTTCTGCCTTGCCTGCATACGCCTTCTTCATTTTGTCAGCCCCTTGACGAGCTCAGGGTTCGTCTGGGCCGCAACTGCGTCAAAAAATTAAACCCGACAAGCTGCGCCGAATCTGTCCCAAAGGCTTCAGCGACTACGCTAAAGCAGGGTTCGGAGCAACCCCTCGGGAACCGGCTCGTAATGACGGAACTCCATGGTGTAGGAGGCCCGCCCCTGGGTAATTGAGCGCAGGGCCGTGGTGTAGGAGAAGGTCTCTCCCAGCGGCGCCAGCGCGCGCACGGTCTGGATGCCTTCCTGGCCTTCGATGGTGCGAATCTGGGCGCGGCGCGTTCCCAGGTCGGCGATAACGTCGCTGAGGAACTCGCCGGGCGTCACCACTTCCAGGTCGGCGATGGGTTCCAGCAGGATGGGGCCTGCCTTGCTGACCCCTTCCCGGATAGCCATCATTCCGGCGCTTCGGAAAGCCATCTCCGACGAATCGACAGTATGATAGCTGCCATCCACCAGAGTCACTTTCAAATCTACCAGAGGATAACCGCCCAGCGGCCCGTTGTCCAGTGCTTCACGCACGCCTCTTTCCACGGCCGGGATGTATTCACGGGGAATCACGCCGCCGCCAATCTCGTTGACGAACTGGATTCCCGCCCCCTGTTCCAGCGGCCCCAGGTCCACCACCACGTGGCCGTATTGGCCGTGGCCGCCTGTCTGCCGGACAAACCTGGCGTCGGAACGGTAGGGATGGGTCAGGGTTTCGCGGTAGGACACCCGCGGCCGGCCCACCTGCGCCTCTACGCTGAACTCCCGCCGCATCCGGTCCACCAGCACTTCCAGGTGCAACTCGCCCATGCCCGACATAACGGTCTGGCCCGTTTCCTCGTTGAAGCGCACCACGAAGGTGGGGTCTTCGTCGGACAGCTTGCGGAGGGCGTCAGACAGCCGGTCTTGGTCGGCGCGGGTCATCGGCTCGATGGCTACCGACACCACCGGGCTGGGGAACTTGGGCGGTTCGAGGATAACCTGGTCTTCATTGGCGCAGATAGTGTCCCCGGTGAAGGTGTTTTTCAGGCCGACGGCGGCGCAGATGTTGCCCGCCGTGACGTCTTCCAGTTCCTCGCGGTGATTGGCGTGCATCAGCAGCAGGCGGCCCATGCGCTCCCGGCCCTTGCGGGAGACGTTCTGCACCGATGCGCCTGCCTTGACACGCCCGGAGTAGACCCGCAGGAACACCAGCCGCCCCACGTAAGGATCGGTAGCCACCTTGAAGGCCAGCGCCGCCAGGGGGCCATCCTCATCCGGGTGGCGCAGTTCCGTTTCCTCTGTCCGCGGATTGACGCCTTCCACCGGCGGCACGTCGAAGGGCGAGGGCAGGTAATACAGCACGGCGTCCAGCAGCGGGTGAATGCCCTTGCCGGAGATGGCGCTGCCGCACAGCACCGGCACCAGCGTCCGGTCTACGGTGGCGCGGCGGAGGGCGTCGCGCAGGTCGTCGGGAGGCAGTTCCTCGCCCTCAAGATAACGGATGAGCAACTGCTCATCCGTTTCGACTATCTTCTCTACCATCTCCTGGCGGTAGCGCAGATAGTCCTCTTCAAACTCGGCTGGCACCGGCATCTCTTCGTAGTCTTCCGCGCTGCTGCGGGCGCCGCGCCCTATGGGGTAAACGGTGGCACGGCCTCCGATAAGGTCGATGGTGCCGCAGAAGTCGGCTTCCTCGCCCATGGGCAACTGGATTGGCACCGGATTGCCATTGAGCCTGCGGCGGATGGAATCCAGGGTGCGCTCGTAGCTGGCACCGACGCGGTCCATCTTATTGACGAAGCAGATGCGGGGCACGGAGTAGGTGTCGGCCTGCCGCCAGACCGTTTCCGACTGGGACTGCACTCCGGCCACGGCGTCCAGCACCACGACACCGCCGTCCAGCACGCGCAGGGAGCGCTCCACTTCGGCGGTGAAATCCACGTGGCCCGGGGTGTCAATGATGTTGATGCGGCAGTCCTGCCACTGGGCGGTGGTAGCGGCGGCAGTGATGGTAATGCCCCGCTCGCGTTCCTGGGGCATCCAGTCCATGGCAGTGGTGCCGTCGTCCACGCCCCCGGCGCGGTGGATGCGGCCAGTGGCGTACAGCACCTGCTCGGTGACGGTGGTCTTGCCGGCGTCGATATGGGCAATGAAACCGATGTTGCGGATTTTTTCTATGGGGTAGGCGTTATCCATTTCGCTAGGCACAGGGGGAGGAGCAACCTGTCGTCATTACCCCCACCCTAACCCTCCCCCTTAAAGGGAGCGAGGGATGAGCGGGGCGCTGGACTTACCGGCGGTAATGAACAAAGGCACGGTTGGCCTCGGCCATCCGGTGCAATTCCTCCCTTCGGCGTACTGCCGAACCTTCGCCGCGCGAGGCGTCCATCAACTCCAGCGCCAGTCCCCGGCGCATGGGCATACCCTTGCGCGAGCGGGCGCCGCGGATAAGCCATCGCATCGCCAGCGCCTCGCTGCGTTCTGTGCGCAGTTCGGTGGGAACCTGGATGGTGGCGCCGCCCACGCGCTTCGGGCGCACCTCCACCGCAGGGGTGGCGTTGCGAAGGGCCTGCTGAAAGACTTCCAGCGGTTCGCGGTTCGATTCGCTCTGAATTATCGTGAAAGCGTTGTAGGCCACCCGCTGAGCCGTTGACTTCTTGCCCTTCAGCATCAGCCGGTTGATGAACCGGGCCAGCTCCACGTTGTTGAAGCGCGGGTCCGGCGGGGTAACGCGGCGCTCGGCGCGTCTTCTTCTCGACATATATCGTTACACCTTAGAATCTAAACGCCGCCGCCCGCAGGCGTCCGGCGTTTCAGAGTTGTAAGCGCAGCGTCCCGGCCTAGTTGCGGCGGGGACGGCTGGCTCCATACTTGCTGCGCCCCTGCCTGCGGTCGTTGACGCCCTCGCAATCCAGGGCGCTGCGGACCACGTGATACCGGACGCCGGGCAGGTCCTTGACCCTGCCGCCGCGCACCAGGACGACGGAGTGCTCTTGCAGGTTGTGCCCTTCGCCGCCGATGTAGGCGGTGACCTCGACCCCGTTGGTCAGCCGGACGCGGGCAATCTTGCGCAGCGCCGAGTTGGGCTTCTTGGGGGTCATGGTGCGCACCTGAATGCAGACGCCGCGCCGCTGCGGGCAGCCCGGCCCCCACTTTATGCGGTTGCGCAGGGAGTTCTGCACCCAGTGCATTGCCGGGGCCTTGGTCCGTTTCCGTACCGGCTTCCGCCCCTTGCGGACAAGCTGATTGACTGTTGGCATAGGTAAATCTCCGCACACAGTTCGGTGGGAAGCCAAATATAGCAAGGGTAAGGGCGAATGTCAAGCGGGATGGCAAAGGCAAACTGCCGAAAACGATAGGGCTCTGACCGCCCACCCAGCGGAAGGGCCTGTCAGGTCATTGGCCAAACAATTCCTGCATCAGTTCGTCTTGTCCAATCTCCAGGTATTCAGCCACGTCGCCGAGTATATCGTCCAAGGTGCCAACCCTTAACGGGTTATGGCGCGGAACAGAGACGTTATGCGTGTACCCCATATAGGAGCTGGTGAGTCGCATGTGGCTGCCCCTCTGCCGGGTGAAGTTGTAGACGTACCGCCGCCGCAACAGGACGGCAAGCTCCATGCCTGACAGATTTCTAGGCATCCTCACACGGGTATGACGTCATTCTGGACCAGATGGACTCGAATTGCTTGGGGCGCTTCCCCATCGTCGAAATGGCACAGCACGGCGTCCCGCATCATGTAAATTAAGTCATCCCAGTCGTCGCCCTGGGTGAATATGCTGTATCCGACGGCGCGGGCTTCATAACCGCCTTCTGGGGACTCCCGCACCTCAAAAATTATTTCTGCATCGGGCATCCCAACTCTCCCTTGGTACTACGAAGTATCTCGGAGCACCTTCTCCTTAATCTAGTAATTATGTGGACGGCGCCCGGCTGCGTCAATCTACAGTTGACGCAGGGCAGCTTTCCGGTTTGGTTGGTGAGGGCCGGTGGCCTCGAGATTTTCACTCTCACTCTCATAGACTGGATTCTGAGGCGGTTTCCACACTGTGACTACAATACAAACCATCCAAAAGGAAACGCTACCGCCATGAGAGACGATTGCGAGATTCCCGCCGCCTTGCTAACCTGAATGAGCGGCTTTTGACCCCGCCGCTCAGGAGGTTGCCCCGTGGCCCGCTCTCTCCCCTATGCTGACATGGACAAGATTCTCTCGCTGTCCAAACGCCGCGGTTTCGTGTTCCAGAGCAGCGAGATTTACGGCGGTCTAGGCTCAACTTGGGACTACGGGCCGCTGGGCGTGGAGCTGAAGCGCAACGTCAAGGAGGCATGGTGGCAGTCGGTCATCTCCGGGCGCGACGACATGGTGGGGCTGGACGCCGCCATTCTGATGCACCCGCGCACCTGGGAGGCCAGCGGCCACGTGGAGAATTTCAGCGACCCGCTGGTGGAGTGCCGCGAGTGCAACCAGCGTTTCCGCCAGGACCACCTGCTGGAGATGCTGGAATTGGGGGAACGCCCTCATCCTAACCCTCTCCTGGGGGGAGAGGGAACAGAACTGCGCTGCCCGGACTGCGGGGGCGAATTCACCGAGCCGCGCCGATTCAACCTGATGTTTCGCACCTTCATGGGGCCAGTGGAGGATACCGCCCACGAGGTCTGGCTGCGCCCGGAGACGGCGCAGGGCATCTTCGTCAACTTCCCCAACGTGGTGAACTCCACCCGCAGGAAAGTGCCCTTCGGCATCGGGCAGATTGGCAAGTCCTTCCGCAACGAAATCACCCCCGGCAACTTCACCTTCCGCACCCGCGAGTTCGAGCAGATGGAGGTGGAGTTCTTCGTCCGCCCTGGAACTGATCTGGAATGGCTGGCCCGCTGGGTGAAAGACCGCTTCCAGTGGTATGTAGACCTGGGCATTCGCCCGGAAAACCTGCGGCTCCGGCAGCACGGGCCGGACGAGCTGGCCCACTACGCCAAGGACTGCTACGACATAGAGTACCGCTTCCCCTGGGGTTGGGCCGAGCTTGAGGGCATCGCCGACCGCACCGACTTCGACCTGAAGCAGCACGCCGAGTTCAGCGGGGAAGACCTGTCGTATTTCGACGACAGCGTAACCCCCCACGAGCGCTATTACCCCTACGTCATCGAGCCGTCGGGCGGCGTTGACCGCGCCACCCTCGCCTTCTGGCTGGACGCCTACGACGAGGAGCCCGACCCTTCGGCAAGCTCAGGGCAGGCTAACACGGTTCGCGTGGTTTCCCGCATCCACCGCCGCCTGGCCCCCATTACCGTGGCGGTGCTGCCTCTGAGCCGCAACGAGCGTCTGACTCCCACGGCCCACCGGGTACACGACCTGCTCCGCCACCACTTCGCGGCCCAGTACGACGACGCCCAGAGCATCGGCCGCCGCTACCGGCGGCAGGACGAAATCGGCACGCCCTACTGCGTCACCGTGGACTTCGACACCCTGGACGACCGCCAGGTCACCATCCGCGACCGGGACACCATGTATCAAGCGCGAGTCCCCATCGCCCGGCTGACGGACATCCTGCGCGACAAGCTGGAACACGGCTGGTAGGGAGACAATCCCCTCCCCTCGGAGAGAGGGCTAGAGCTTGCCCCGGACTGGATACGGGGGTAGGGGTGAAAGCGATAGTATGCCCAATCTAGTAGCATCCGCCGTCCGCCAGGGCCTGTACACTCACGTTGTAGGTCGCCGCATCCTGTACTATCCCGAACTCAGGTCCACCATGGACGAAGCGGCTCGGCTGGCAGGTGAGGACGCGGAGGAAGGAACCGTCGTCATCACCGAGCGGCAGTCGGCCGGTCGGGGGCGCCAGGGCCGCAGTTGGGTTTCCCAGCCGGGTAATCTGCTGCTGTCGGTACTGTTCCGCCCCGATATGAAGCAGTTGCCATTCATCAGTATCATAGGCGGGGTGGCGGCGGTGCGGGCGGTTCGCAAGACCACCGGCCTTGACCCCAAGATAAAATGGCCCAACGATATGATGCTGGATGGTCGAAAGGCGGCGGGCATCCTGGCCGAGAGCGCCATAGTCGGCGATTCGGTATGCTATGCTGTTCTGGGAATCGGGATCAACATTGCGCTGAATCCTGCCGAGTCTGAGGAAGTCGCAGCCTTTCATCCTGAGCTTGTCGAAGGGGCCACCAGCGTCAACGCCGCGGCTGGGCGCGAGGTGGAGCGGGAATCCCTGCTGCGGCAGTTGCTTCTCGAACTGGATGACCTGTATATCAGGCTGGGCCGGAGCGAATCTCCCTTGCCGGAATGGCGCGGCCTGCTGGAAACCACAGGCCGCCGGGTGGAAACAACCTTCGGCAATGATACTTATGCAGGGCTGGCCGAGGGAGTGGACGACATTGGCAACCTGCTGCTGCGGCTGGACGACGGTACGGTTGTATCCCTTACCGCCGGCGACGTCACTCTCGGAGGAGCGCCCTAACCCTCTCCCAGAGGGAGAGGGGATATTGAAGGTAGAATATGCTGGAATCACTGAGTCTCGACGGAAGATCGGTAGTGATAACCGGGGGCGGCACCGGCCTGGGGCTGGCGATGGCGCGCGCCCTGGCTCGCGCCGGGGCAACGCTGACCATCGCAGGACGCCGCTCCGGGCCCATCGATGCCGCCGCCGCCGAGGTGGAAGCCCTGGGCAGCGAGGCCATCGCCGTAGCCACCGACGTGACCGATTCCGCGCAGGTGGACGCCCTGATGGAGGCCGCCATCTCCCGCTTCGGCAAGATAGACGTGCTAATCAACAACGCCGGAGCGGTGCAGGACAACGTCCGCAAACCCATCTGGGAAATCACCGACGAAGACTGGCACCGCATCATGGACGTGAACCTCACGGGGGCCTTCTTCTGCTCCCGCGCCGTTTCCAAACCGATGGTGGAACAGGGCCACGGCAAGATAGTCAACGTAGCGTCAGGCTTCGGGATGCGGGGCGGGCGCGACATCTATATGTACTGCACCAGCAAAGGCGGCATGATTCAGCTCACCCGCGTGCTGTCCTTCAACCTGGCCCGCTACGGCATAACTGCCAACAGCATCGTCCCCGGCTTCGTGCCGACGGGCGACATGGGCGCAACTACATCGAGCCTGCCCCGCTCAGGGGACTTTCTGCCCATCGGCAAGCTGGGCAAGCCCGAAGACTTCGGCCCGCTGGCGGTGTTCCTTTCGTCCAGCGCCTCGGACTATATGACCGGCGAAATGATAATCGCCGACGGCGGCGGCCTCGCCGGAGGCATCACCCCCACTGGCCACGCCCCGCTGATTCCATTGGAGCCGTAGAGAACTGCCCCATTCCGTCATTCCCGGCAGCCGCGGGAATCCGTACCAGCAAAGAGGGACGCCCTCACCCTAAGCCTCTCCCATAGGGAGAGGGAATTTCAGGAGCGAAAAATGCCGGTTCTGCCGGAATATGGACTGTCAGGACAGGTAGCCCTATTCGCCACCTCGGGCGGCGACGAAGCCCCGTTCCTGGCCGGGGCGCTGGCCGAGGCGGGCGCGACCGTATTCGCCGTGGCACGCACCCAATCGTTGCTGGATGCGGTGCTGGCCGCGCTGCCCTCCGGCAGTTCCGGGGTGGTGATGAACCCCGGTTCCGACGTGAGCGCCGCCCGTGTGGTGGACGAGCTGGCCCGCCGCCACGACCGGGTGGACATACTGGTCAACGACTGCCGCAGTATGTACGCCGCCCCTTTCGCGGAAATCCCGCAACTGGCGTGGGAAGAGGTGCAGACCCGGAACGTCAAGATGCCCTTCCTGCTCTCCCAACAGGTGCTGCCCCTCATGGCGGAGCGAGAATATGGCCGGGTGGTCAACGTGGTGTCGGAACTGGCGGAGCGAGGCATGATTAACGGCTCCGCCTTTGCCGCCAGCCAGGCCGCCATGCTGTCGCTGACCCGCTCCCTGGCCGTGGAGTGGGGCCGGCACAACATTCGCGTCAACGCCCTGGGCGCGGGCTGGATTGACTCCACCGGCCAGCCCATGGAGCAGCAGCTTGAGGAACTGCTGGTGCGCTACACTCCCATGCGCCGCAAAGGCCGCCCGGAAGACCTGGGGCCGCTGCTGGTCTACCTCTGTTCGGAGTCCTGCGACTACTCCACGGGGCAGCCGGTATACGTGGACGGGGGGCTGAACGCGCACCCGTAAACCACGGATGCGGACGCCAGCGGATTTTCCATTCGGCACGATGGTTCAACTTCCTGCCCCTCTGGTGTAAAATAGCAGGCGTCAATGTACCGGCAGCCAGTAGAATCAGCTACGTCCGTTGCGCGTTTGCGCGGTATGTCTGATGTTACCGGCGATACCCTCCTCCGGCGCGAACAGCTCCAGCGCCGCCTTACTGCTCTTCTTGCCAGCTACGGCTACCGCGGACTGGACACCCCGCTCCTCGAACCCACCGAGCTTTTCCTGCGCAAGTCCGGCGGAGAGCTGGCTTCCCAGCTATTCAGTTTCACCGACCCCGGAAGCCGCGCCGTCAGCCTGCGCCCGGAATTTACCGCCCCGGCCATGCGCTACTACCTGGAACACTCCGCGGAAATCGAGCTTCCGGCGCGTTGGCAGTACTGTGGCCCGGTGTTCCGGTTCGATGACGCGTCCCTGTCGTCGGAATCGGCCCTTCGACAAGCTCAGGATGAGGGGGGCAGCGGCGGCCAGTTCACCCAGATTGGCGGCGAGCTGCTGGGGGCTTCCAGCGTGGCCGCTGATGTCGAGTTGCTGGACCTGGCGGTTTCAGCCCTTCAGGCCTCGGGCCTCCGGGATTGGATACTGCGGCTGGCCGACCTGAATATCCTCAACAGTTTGCTGGACCCGCTGGAGTTGTCGGAACGCGCCCGTACCTTCGTGGTACAGAGCGTGCCGCTGCTGCGCGACGGCCCGGTAGCAATTCCTCAACTGATGGATGATGCGCGGCGGCTCCATGTTGTCGGGCGTCCTGCCGACGACGAAGACTACCTGAGCCAGGCAGTGCACGGCCTTGATGATGACGAGGCAAGGAACGTCCTGCTGGGCGTGCTGCGCTCCAATCCCCTGGACCACCTGGGCCAGCGCAGGCCGGAGGAAGTGGTCCAGCGGCTGCTGCGAAAGATTCGCCGCCCCGACGCTGAGGAAAGCCTGCGCCTCGCCTTGCAGACCGTTTGCGAACTGGCCCAGGTGCGGGGCGATGCCACGACGGCTCTTGTCGGAGCATCCGGCGCATTGCGGAAGGCGGGGGCCGATACTACCGCTGCCGGTCGCTTGCAGCAGCTCATCGCTATGACTCCGGAACAGCAAGACGCATCCGGGCGGATTGTATTGGACTTCGGACTGGTTCGAGGGTTGGCCTATTACAACGGCATTATCTTTGAGGTGTCTCATCCCCGCTGGCCGGGCCCGCTGGGCGGCGGCGGCCGTTACGACGGTTTGGCCCGCGACCTGGGAGGCAGTCACCGGTTGCCCGCCTTGGGCTTCGCCTACAATCTGGACGCTCTGGTTCACCTGGCCGCCGGTGATTCTGCCGCCTCCGGCGTGGAATCCCCCGGTGTTCTGGTGGTGGCTGACAGCGATCCCGCTCACGCAGCTGCGCTCAGAGCCGCCCAGGAACTCCGTGAGCAGGGCGAGACTGCCGAAATGGAAGTAGCCGGGCGCTCAATCCCCGAAGCCCGCGCTTATGCCTCCCGTCGCGGCTTCCGGCGCATGGTAGTGGTTGGAGAGGACGGCGCGATAGCGACTTACGATGTCTGAATCAATGTTCCGCATTTCCTACCCCTCATGGGGGAGGGTTAGAGCCTGCCCCCGCGAAGGTGGGGAGTGGGGGTGAGCGTCTAGCATGAGTCAACCGGAAACCGCCAGCCCACAGCCGTCGCTGCGCCTGTTGTTGCCCAGCGACGGAGACCTGCATCAGCCGACGCTCGACTTTCTGCGCGACTGCGGCCTGCCCGTGCGCCGCCCCAACGCCCGCCGCTACACCGCCACGGTGCCTGCTCTGCCCGGTATCGAAGTGCTGTTCCAGCGCACCGCCGACATCACCTCGAAGGTGGAGGAAGGAAGCGCCGAGTTGGGCGTCACCGGAATGGACCGCCTGCTGGAATACCGCGAGGATGGTCAGCGGGCAGCCGTGTTGGTGGAAAATCTGGGCTATGGCCGCTGTGATTTGGTGTTGGCAGTGCCGGACGTATGGCTGGACGTCACGTCTCTAGCCGACTTAGCCGACCTTGCCTTGGAATTCCGGCAACAAGGAAAGCAGCTACGCATCGCCACCAAGTACCCTCGTCTTCTGAGCGAATTTCTCCACGACCGGGGCATAAACTATTTCACCCTGGCCCCGGCGTCGGGAACGTTGGAGGCGGCCCCTCTCGCCGGTTATGCCGACCTCATCGCCGACCTCACCGCCACGGGTACCACCCTGCGGGAAAACCGTCTCAAGACCCTGGAAGACGGCACCATCCTCAGTTCCCAAGCCTGCCTGCTGGCAAATGCGGAACTGTTGGCGGAGTCGCCCGAAGCCCTAGAACTAGCCCGCGGACTGACCGAGATGATGGAGGCCCACCTGCGCGCCGAACCCTATTACCGTCTGACAGCCAATGTGCAGGGCGCTTCCGCCGATACGGTGAGCGCGATGATCCTTGCCCGCCCCGCCCTGGCCGGGCTGCGCGGGCCGACGGTGGCGCGGGTCTACAACGTAGAGGAGCAGGACTGGTTCTCAGTAAGCCTGCTGGTGAAGAAAGACCGGCTGCTGGAGGCCGTAGACCACCTGCGAAGCTGCGGCGCCGAAGACGTGGCAGCCTCGCAGCTATCCTATCTCTTCGACGGGCGCTCCCACGCCTACGAAGCCTTGTTCGGAACGGCCCTTCGGCAAGCTCAGGAGTGAAGGTTAGACAAGCCCATTGGGAAGGGCTAAAATACGGCGTCCCCTCAATCCCGCCCGGCTCGTACTGAATCTTGGGGGCAATGCCGGGAATCAGCCGCCCCATGGCCAGGAATAAGGACGCAGAGAATGCCCAACCTGCCCATGCACATCTATCTGGCCCATCAGGTCGCGGAGCAGCTTGACTGGGGCTATGTTTACGACCACATCGGCAGCTTCTACCTGGGTTCCACCTCGCCCGACATTCGCGCTATGACCAAGTGGCCTCGCGAGCAGACCCACTTCGCCCCCCTGTCGGTGCGCGAGGTCGGCACCGGAACCCGCACCATGTTTGAGAACTACCCCGAGTTGATGGACGAGACTGCCCAGTCCCCGGCAACGCGAACCTTCCTGCTGGGCTATGTCTGCCACCTGGCCGCGGACGAAGTGTGGATAACCACGGTATACCGCCCCAACTTCGACACCGCCGAAGAATCTCGCCTGACCGGCGACCAGGTAGAGGCGGATCTCTGGGACCGGGCCATACAACTCGATATGGACCGGCTTTCCTTGCCCGAGGTTCGGGGACCGCTGGACGCCGGACACGCCGTTTCCTGTGGCGATACGGGCGTGTCGGTGACCTTCTTTGAAGACGGGCTGCTCACTCAATGGAAGGAGAGGGTATCCAGCTTCGTGGGGAGAGAATTTGAGTGGTCGCGGCTCAAATTCGCCCTCAACAGGATGTACCGCGACAACGCCGACGTGCAACAGAGCGTTGACCGATTCCTTGACCGGATGCCGTACAGCCTTGAAGAGGTCTATCAGAGGATTCCCGAGGCGAAGGTGGAAAACTACCGCCGCGAAGCCGTAGCCGCCACCATCGCCCAGGTGCGGGAGTTCCTGCCATAAGGTCTGCCCCAGAATTTCACCCCCACCCTAACCCTCCCCCTCAAGGGGGAGGGAACAGTGGAGCATCCAAGTGCCTGCCAATTCCACACTGAACATAATTCGCGGCGTGGAGAACGCCGAGAACGTCTTGACGCGCATTGACCCCCTAGACCTGTCTTCACTGCCCGAATCGGTGCTGGCGCGGACACATCAGGCCTTTGGCGAGGGCGTAACCCCGGCGGAGTCGGTGGTGCGGATGCTGGCCGACGTGAAGCTGGAGGGCGACGCTGCCGTCCGCCGCTACGCCAAGCTGCTGGACGGAGCGGAACTTGAGGATTTCCGCATTCCCCAAGCCGAGTTGGACGCCGCCAGCGAACAGGTCAGCCCGGAGCTTTGGGACTCGCTGGAACTGGCCGCGGAACGCATCCGGTCATTCCACCAGTCCACTCTCCCCGGTGAGTGGATGGACCCATCTCAGGGACTAGGCGAGCTGGTGCGTCCGCTGGCCCGGGTGGGCGTATACGCCCCCGGCGGCAGCGCGGCCTACCCTTCCACGGTGCTGATGACGGTCATACCGGCCCGCGTCGCCGGTGTCGGCGAGGTCGTATTGACCACCCCTCGCACCGGCTCACAACCCTTGAACCCCGCTGTGGTCGCCGCCGCCAAGATTGCCGGTGTGGACGCGATGTACCAGGTTGGCGGCGTCCCGGCCATCGGCGCGCTGGCCTATGGCACCGAGTCCATCCCCCGGGTGGACAAGATTTGCGGCCCCGGCAACATCTTCGTGGCCTACGCTAAGAAGCTGGTCCAGGGCGCGGTGGACATTGACGGGGTTTTCGGCCCCACGGAGACCATCATCCTGGCCGACGACGGCGCCAACGCCGATTTCTGCGCCGCCGACCTCATAGCCCAAGCCGAACACGACCCGCTGGCGACGGCGATTCTCGTGACGGATAGCGATGCCCTGATAGGTCGCGTGGAGAAGCAACTGGAGTCTCAGCTCGCCGCCGCCCCCCGGGGAGACGTGGCGCGGCAGGCGTTGGAGCGGCAGGGCCGGGTGGTGCTGGTGGACTCGCTGGACGAGGGCGTGGAGCTGGTCAACCGCATAGCGCCGGAGCATCTGTGCCTGCTGCTGCGGGAGCCGTGGAGCTGGGTAGACCGCATTCACCACGCGGGAGGGCTGTTCCTGGGAGAGTATTCGCCGGAAGTGATGGGCGACTATATCGCTGGGCCCAGCCACGTCATGCCCACCGGCGGCACCGCGCGGTTTGGTTCGGCCCTCAGCGTTCACCACTTCCTGCGCACCATGCCTGTGGTGGGCCTCAGCCCCGATGACTTCAAGCATCTTGGCCCCGCCGCCGTGCAGATTGCCAACGCCGAGGGTCTGGCCGGCCACGCCGGAGCGGTGCAGGTGCGGCTGGATTCCCTGGAAGTGAAGGTTAGTTAGGTTCTCCAACGAATAGGGCATAATTATTCAGCTCAGGTCAAGAGAACATGGCCGAATTTACCGAGCGACTGCAACAGTCAATGTTGCCCCACATCCGAGGCTTGGACGTCTACCAGGGTGTGGAGCCAGTGGAAGTAATGGCCGAACGGGCCGGAATCCCGCCGGAAAAAATCATCCGGCTCAACGGCAATGAGAATCCCTACGGCCCATCCCCGGCAGTAGCGAAGGCCTTGGCCGGGTTTCCGAACTTCAACCACTACCCCGACCCGGAGCAGCGCCAGTTGCGGCAGGCCCTTTCCGGCTACGTAGGCGTTGACCCGGAACGTATCATCGCGGGCAACGGCAGCGACGAACTCATAGATATGCTGTTCCGTATGTTCATTGGCCCCGATGACAACATCATCAACCTCACACCCACCTTCGGGATGTATTCGCTGGGAGCCGAGATTTGCGGCGGACAGGCCGTGTCCGTTCCCCGCGATGCCGACTTCGAGATTGATCTCGAAGGCGTAAAGCTGGCAATCACGCCCCGCACCAAGGCCATCGTGGTCTGCTCGCCCAACAACCCCACCGGCAATATGCCCAGCGAAGCCGAGGTGCGCGCGCTGCTGGACACCGGCCTCCTGGTGATAGTGGACGAAGCCTATTACGAGTTCTCCGGCCAGACCCTGATGCCGCTGCTGGACCAGTACCCCAACTTGGTGGTGTTGCGAACCTTCAGCAAGTGGGCCGGATTGGCTGGGCTGCGCATCGGCCTCGGCGCGATGCACCCAGATCTGGCCCGGACGATGATGTCGGTCAAGCCGCCGTACAACGTCAACCTGGCCGCCGAAACCGCCCTCATAGCGTCGCTGGAGGATATGCCGGCCCTGCTGGAACGGGTCAACGCCATCGTCGCCGAGCGCGAGCGGATGTACGGTCTGCTGTCGGCCATTCCAACGGTAAAGCCCTACCCGTCGCGGGCCAACTTCATCCTGTGCCAGCTACCCGAGGGCAGCGGACAGCAGGTGTTCGAGGGCCTCTGCAATCGCGGCATATTCCTGCGCCACTGGAACAACCCCCGCCTGAGGGACTGCGTCCGAACCTCTGTCGGCTTCCCGGAGGAAAACGACGCGGTGGCGGCGGCCTTGACCGAACTCACGGAGGGCGCTAATGGCTGACGCCTCGAACCTGCCGACAATTCCCGAAGGCCGCACCGCCATGCTGCACCGCGCCACCGGCGAAACCGACATCCGCCTATCCCTCAACCTCGACGGCACAGGCGTCTACGACGTGGACACAGGCAACGGCTTCCTGGACCACATGGTCAGCCAGATTTCCCGCCACGGCCTGATTGACATTACTCTAAAGGCCGATGGCGACCTGCACACCGGCTGGCATCACCTCGTCGAGGACGTGGGCATCACGCTGGGGCGGGCCTTCAACGAAGCCATCGGCGATGCCCGGGGTATCCGCCGGATGGGACACGCCATCGTGCCCTTGGACGAGACCCTGGCCATGGTGGCGCTGGACTGCTCAGGCCGGGGCTACGCGGTTATCGAAACCACCATAGACGACTCCATGGTGGAGACATTACCCGGCTCGCTGGTGCGCCACTTCTTCGAGTCCTTCGCGCTGGAAGGCAAAATCAACCTACACGCCAAAATCCTCACTGGCATAGACCCCCACCACAAAGCTGAGGCCCTGTGCAAGGCCACCGCCCGAGCCCTCCGCGACGCCCTGGAGCCCGACCCCCGTTCGCCCCACGCCGTCCCCAGCACCAAGGGGACGCTGAGCGGTTAGACTGGCGTCTCGAACCGTTCGACCTCTATGCTCTCAGCTCGCTCACGCGCTTGCCAGAGGTCATAAGCCATCTGCATTCCAAGCCAGGTTTCCGGCGTAGAGCCAAAACCCTTGGACAAGCGGATAGCCATATCTACGGATACACCTGACTTTCCGTTTATCAAATCTGAGAGCGCTTGAGGAGTAATTCCCAATCCTTCCGCCGCTCTGGTTACGGACAGTCCCAGTGGCTCAAGGCATTCATACTTCACCAGTTCGCCCGGATGGCAGGGGTCGTGCATCGGCATTTCTCCGCTCCTTAATTCAACTAGTGATAGTCCAGGTAATCCACGTCGGTGACATGGCCGTTCTCGAACCTGAAAATCACCCGCCAGTTAGCCGAAACTGAGATGGAATAGTATCCCTGTAACCTGCCGGACAACTGGTGAAACCGAAACCCCAACAAGTTCATTCCCTGCGGTTCGTTGATTTGGTCGAGAGCGGAAAGGATACGCCTCAGCTTTCGGACGTGTTCCGGGGATACGCGCCTGGCCCCTCGACCATGGTAAAAATCCTCAAGACCGCTATGCCTGAACGACTGTATCACTGATGAAAGTTATCTTGTCGCCTATTGCTTGTCAATTGATATGCGCCGAGCCTGGCTGGTGCTTCCTAAAGCGCCCGCCCCCGCCGCGCTATAAACTCCGGGAATGCCTGTTCCACGCCGTACCCTTTGACCGTGCTGGTGTAGTCTACCTCGTTCTCCCACATTCCCCGCAGGTCTGTGGCCTTGTCCCGGAGCAGGATTTCCTTGATGCCTATCACCGACTCCGGACGGTGGCCCGCAATGGTGGATGCAATCTCCATCGTCTTGTCGCGCAACTCGGCGCTTGGCACCAGATGGTTCAGCAACCCGACCCGATAGGCTTCCTCGGCCTCCACCACGCGCCCGGTGAACAGGAACTCTTTTGCAACGGGCCAGCCCACCTGGTTGGTCAGCGTCCAGGTGCTGTTGATGCGCCCATAGGCCACCGCCAGGAACCGGAAACGGGTGTTTTCGCAGCCGACCCGCATATCCAGGCAGGATGCCAGCACCGCGCCGCCGCCGTAGGCCAGCCCGTTCATCATTCCTATCACCGGCTTGGGCGATGCCGAAATGTCGTACATCCAGTTCTGGTATTGGAGAGAGTTGGCCTCTCGTTGTTCCTCGGTCAATTCAACAGCATGGACCCGCTGCTCGTGGATGTCGCCGCCCGCAGAAAAGGCCCGTTCTCCCGCGCCGGTAATCACGATGCAGCCCACGTCTTCATCCTCGTTGCCCGACATTACGGCGTGGTGCAGTTCCTCGTCCAGCTTGTGATTCATGGCGTTCAGGACTTCGGGCCGGTTCATTGTGATGACCTTGACTCGCTCTTCGACTTCCACCAACAGGTGCTCGTAGTCCATTGGAATATCCTCCGGGCCGGGAAAGGCCGCCTGATTTTGCAACTGATTGTATGGACTAAACGTCGGGAACGCAAAGAGCGTAGAACAAACTCTATCGTGTGTTAAACTGCGGGACAGCCCAGCGTACCGGAGGCAACAGCATTGACCCAGCGACTCAAGGCCGGCGAGGCAGTAATCGAGCTTCTGAAACAGGAGGGCGTTTCCCACATCTTCGGCATTGTCGGCTCGTCTTTCCTGGACATCCTTGACCCCCTGTACGACCGTGACGATATGCGGTTCATCGGCGTGCGCCACGAGCAGGGCGCGGCGTTGATGGCCGACGGGTTCAGCCGCATCTCCGGCGCCCCCAGCGTATGCTTGGCAACCAACGGGCCCGGAGTTCTGAACCTGACCTACGGCATTGGCTCCGCCTACGTCGCTCACTCTCCCGTAGTGGTCATCGCTCCTTCGGCCTCGCGCCGCGATCAGTACCGTGACTCCACCCAAGAATTCGACCAGGTCGCGCTGTTCAAGCCCATCACCAAGGCAGCCTTCCCCATCAACCGCATAGACCGTCTGCCCGACGCCCTGCGCCATGCGTTCCGGGTCGCCACCTCCGGCAAGATGGGGCCTGTAATGCTGGACATTCCCCGCGACCTGTTGCCCGGGGCCGAAGTGGAGCTGGACCTGCTGCCTCCCGGCGCCTACCGCCCGGGGCAGACCCGCTCCCGGGGCGACCTGGGGCTGGTCCAGCGGGCCGCCGACGTGCTGGCCGCCGCCCAGCGCCCGGTCATCCTGGCCGGGGGCGGCGTGCAGTGGAGCAACGCCGGCGGGGTCGTCTGCCGGTTGGCCGAGTTGACCGGCGCGGCCATGGTGACTTCCTACGGGCGGGCTGATGCCGTTCCTTCCGACCACCCCAACTTCCTCGGACACCTGGGCCGACTCGGAGCTGCCGAGGGTATCGAGGCCACTCGGGAGGCCGACGTCATACTGGCCGTTGGCACCCGCTTGGGCCAGTCCACCACCTTCTACGATAACCGTTTCATCCCCGCCGACGCCAAGATAATTCAGGTTGAGATAGACCCGGAAGAAATCGGGCGCAACTACCCGGTCACTGTCGGCATCGAAGGCGACGCCGCGGCTGTGTCCGAAGGGCTGCTGGAGGAACTGCGGCAGCGGGAGCCGCGAGTCAATCCGCAGTGGGCTGAGGAAGTCAAGAGCTGGAACGCCCGCCGCGCGGAGCGGCTGCGAGGAGAGGAACGGCTGGACACCTTGCCGATGAAGCCCCAGCGGGTGTACGCCGAGCTTCGGAAGGTGATGCCAAAAGACGCCATCGTCGCCCTGGATGCCGGACTGGCCCCTAACTTCGGGCAGGACCGGCTGGACTTCTTCCAGCCCCGCAGCTTGATGACCTCGCTGGACCTGGGCGGGCTGGGTTTCAGCTTCCCCGCCGCGCTGGGCGCTCAGTTCGCCGCGCCCAACCGTCCGGTGGTCAACTTCAACGGCGACGGCGGCTTTCTCTTCAACGCCCAGGAGTTCGCCACTGCCGTCGAGTACAACCTGCCGGTGGTCACGGTGATAATGAACAACGGTAGCTGGGGTTCGGAAAAAGCCTACCAGCGCTTCGCCTTCAACGAGCGCTACGTCGGCGCCGATACCCTCAACCCCCGCTACGACAAGTACGCCGAGCTGTTCGGCGGCGCGGGCTTCTACGTGGAGCGCCCGGAAGACGTTGGCAACGCCATGCTGGAGGCCCTGAGCGCAGGCAAGCCCAGCATCATCGAAATCCCCATAGACCCTGACGAACTGCCCCGCCCGGCCCGCCTTGCCGACGTGCAGGCGCAACCCCAATCTTAGTCTGAATCATGATTTGCAGGATGTTAGGATGTAGGGTCTTGCAAAACTGTGTTCGGTATCTGTCATTCTGAGCGAAGCGTAGAATCCTGTTTGTGGATAGCTAGATCCTTCGCTTTGCTCAGGGTGACAAACAGTCAACTGTGTAACTCTTATCCCGATTCAGACAGTAGCGAAAGAGAATGCAACAGCCAGTCTTTCCCAGCGAAATAAACCTGGAAGGCAACGCTATCGTCATCCTCTGGGACGACGGCCACCGCAGCCCGTACCCCCACCGCTATCTCAGGCTGCGCTGCCCCTGCGCCAGTTGCATCGAGGAGATGACCGGAAAGCCCATCCTGGACCCGGATACGGTTCCGGCAAACGTGCGGGCCATTGACCACATGCCCGTGGGTAACTACGGAATGCAGTTCCTCTGGGACGATGCCCACTACACCGGCATCTACACCTACCGGGCGCTGCGGGCCGCCTGCACCTGCATCGTCTGCAACGAGGCACGGGCAGAAGCCGCCGCCGGGGGCAATTAAATCCCCTCTCCCTCTGAGAGAGGGTGAGGGCGTTGCCGTTAGCTCGCCGGAGTTTCAGGACGGGAGCGCATGGGCTTTTCCAGTGAGGCCTTGAACTTGGGCGCGGTAAAAGTGTTGGAGCGGAAGGCGAAATTTGATAGCTGCCGCTGCGCCGGTTCGTCGCACCGGCTGCAAGGAGCCGCTTCGTCCGACCTGGAAACCGGACGAATTAGCTCAAATTCATGGTCGCACTTGGAGCAATAGTATTCGTAGATTGGCATGGACATACACCAGCAAGAGAATTTGCCGTATATTCTAACCGCGCCGCCGGGGATGCGCCACGGCGCGGCGGTTCCACAGGCCCGTTACTAGCGGAACAAGCTCACCAAGAACGGATGAAGAAATTATGCCCGAATCAACCGACGTTGCAATCATCGGCGGGGGTGCGGCCGGCTGCGCCGTGGCCTTCTACCTGGCCGAGGCCGGACTCAGCGCCACCATCATAGAGCGCGAGGGGGTGGGCTCCCAGGCATCGGGCTACGCCGCCGGAGCGCTCAACCCGCTGGTTGGGACCGGCATACCGGGCCCGCTGGCCGCTTTCGCTTGGGAGTCCTTCCATATGCACCGCGGCCTCTATCCCATGCTCAGCGAGCTGACCGGCATAGACTACCAACTTTGCACATTGCCGGAAATACGGATTACTTTCGATGAGGCCGAAGTGCCCGCCTTTGGGGAATTGGCGGACCGGATTCTCCGAACCGACCATTTTGCCGCTTCGGTCACCGAACAATGGCGAATTAGAAAGCTCGAACCCAGAGTGAACAGCGAATTTGCGGAGTGCGTCTTTACTCGCGGAAATTACACGCTCGACAGCCTGAGCTTCACCCAGTCCCTCGCGTCCGCCGCCCAACACTCGGGCGCCAAGGTGCGCCCCGGCACGGTACGTGGGCTGGAACTCACGGGCGACCAAGTCAGCCGGGTGCTGCTGGAGGACGGCGAAATTGACTGCGGCGAAGTCGTGCTTGCTATGGGTCCCTGGTCGCGGCAGGCCGAGCGCTGGCTGGACGCCTACATTCCGGTAGACCCGCTGAAAGGCGAGATTCTTCGTATGAGACTCCCAGGCCCGCCGCTGGAGTATGAAGTCGTTGGTGAAGGGGCCGCTCTTTACCCGAAGCACGACGGCCTAGTCTGGTGCGGCACCACCGAAGACTGGCGCGGCTTCGACCGCCAACCTCTCGCCGAGACCCGCGAGCGCATACTGGAAGGAGCCAAGCGCCTGTTTCCCAGCATCGTAGAAGCCACGCTGGTCACCCACACCGCCTGCCTGCGCCCCGTGACTCCCGACTGGCTGCCCATATTGGGCCGCGTCCCCGGCTACCGCAACGCCTGGCTGGCCACCGGCGCAGGCAAGAAGGGCATCCTGCTGGCCCCGGGCATAGGCAAGTCCATAGCTGACCTCATTGCCACCGACGGAACCAGCTTGCCGATAGAGAACTTCGCGCCGGAGCGGTTCGCTGCGCCGGTGGCGGGTTGACACGGAGTTTCCAGCATGGCCCATAGCATAACCATAACCGCCGGAGCCGTGGAGGTCAGCGCGGAACTGAATGACACGGACGCGGCGGAAGCAGTCTGGAATGCTCTCCCAATCTCGGTCTCCGGCAATACTTGGGGCGATGAAATCTACTTCCGCATTCCCGTTGCCGCCGAGCCGGAGGATTTGCAGGAGGTCGTAGACTTCGGCGACTTGGCCTATTGGCCGCCGGGCAACGCCTTTTGCATCTTCTTCGGCCCCACGCCAGCCAGCCGGGGCGACGAAATCCGCCCGGCCAGCGCCGTCGCCGTCATCGGACGCATCACCGGAGACGCGGCGCGATTGCGGCAGGTTCCCGCTGGTGCAACAGTAACCGTCACACGGGCATGAGCGGTAATTCACGGGTTATTTGAGCTTAGGAGCAGCACGTTGTCGTTAGGCTGGGCCATCGCAGGCATAGGCTCCCACGCTGACTTGAAAATCGCGCCGGCTGTTGCGCGGGCGCGAGACTCGCGGTTGGTGGCGGTGTACAGCCGCGACCAGGGCCGGGCCGACGCCTTCGCCGAGGCTCACGGCGCAGATACCGCATACAGCACCCTGGACGCCATGCTGGCTGACTCCCGGGTGGACGCCGTGTTCGTGGCGTCGCCCAACCACCTGCACGCGCCGCAGGCCATCCGCGCCGCCGCCGCAGGCAAGCACGTCCTGGCTGAAAAGCCGATGGCCAACTCGGTTTCCGACGCCGCCGCCATGATTGACGCCTGCCGCGATCACGGCGTTGCCTTGGGGCTGGGCTTCGAGCTGCGCTTTCATCCGGCCCATCTCTGGGCGCGGGAGCTGATTGGCGACGGCGCTATCGGTCGCATCCGCCTGGCCCACGGGCAATGGGGCCGGGGCAACCGGGGCGAGCCGGAACATCTCCCCCGTGTTGGCCTGCGTGAGTGGTGGGAAACCCCGGAGCTCATCGGCGAAGCCTCGGTGCTGGTCGGTCTGGGCGTCCACGTCTTCGACCTGATGCGCTTCCTGCTACGTGAAGAGGTCGTCGAGGTCGTTGCCATGACCGACGGCCAGACCGACCGGCAGCCGCTGGAGCACATCGCCACCATCGCCCTGCGCATGAGCGGCGGCACAATCGTTCAGGTAATGTGCGGAAGGATGCTGCCCGACACCCAGAACGACCTGGCCCTCTACGGCTCCGACGGGCGCATCGCCACCAAGGAAACCATCTGGGAAGCCCGCCTGGGCCGAGCCGAAGTGGTCAGCGCCACCGTCAGCCAGACCGAAAGCTACGAATACGACTACCTCGCCAACTTCGTGGCCGAACTGGAAGACTACCACGACGCCCTGAAACAAGACCGCCCTCCGTCGGCCACCGGCGAGGATGGACTGCGGGCCGCTCGCGTCACCGCCGCCGCCATTGAATCGGCCAAGAGTGGAAGGGCGGTCAAGATTACCCCTGTGCTGCACAGCCACTAGACGAGTCCAGCAAGTAAGGCGAACAAGGAAGGCACACGATGACCACCACAACCACAAATACCGAACCGCAGGGCGCATTGCGCGGCATCCGGGTAGTCGAATTCGGACAGTACATCCCCGGCCCGCTGCTGGGGATGCTGCTGGCCGGGCAAGGGGCCGACGTCATCAAGGTAGAGCGGCCCGGCGGCGACCCGGCCCGCAGCGAACCAGCCTTCGCCACTTGGAACCGGGGCAAGCGGTCGGTTGAGTTGGACTTGAAGTCGAAGGACCACCTCAAGAAGGCCCATGACCTGATAAATTGGGCTGACGTGCTGATTGAAAACTTCCGCCCCGGAGTGGCCGACCGCTTGGGTATCGGCTACGACGCGGTTAAAGACAACCCCGCCCTGATCTACTGCTCGCTGCCCGGTTTCGGTGAGGACAGCCCGCATCGCCACCAACAGGGCTGGGAGCCCATAGTCGGCGCCGCCACCGGCGCCCACCAGGGCGTGGCCGGGATGGATGAGCCGCTCTTCCTGCCCTTGCCCTCCGCCAGCACCTTCGCGGCAATCATTGGCTCGGTGTCGGTCGCTATGGCGTTGAACGCCAGGCATCGTACCGGCAAGGGCCAGCGCATCGAGGTGCCCCTGCACAGCGCGATGTTTGCCGCCATGGGGCGCCACCTGTCCAACTTCCACGACATCAACCCGCCCGACCTGTTCACGCTGCCCCGCAACGTCATGTCTCACCAGTACCAGTGCGCCGACGGACGCTACGTGCAGAACCACGGGATGTACCAGCGCTTCGCCAGCCAGTTCCTGCAAGCCGCGGGCCGCCCCGAGTGGATTGAAGACCTGGAAGACCTGTACGGTGCCGAGGTAAGCCGCGAAACCATCGAAATGTGGCGGGAACGGGTGGAAAACCTGTTCCGGGAAAAGACCGCCAAGGAATGGGAGGACGCCATCGCCGAGACGGGCGGGGCCTGCACCATCTGCAAGACAGTGGACGAGTGGCTGGTGCACGAACACGCCATAGCTGGCGGCATGGTTGTCGAGGTAGACGACGCCAAGCACGGCAGGATGAAACAGCCCGGCTCCCCCATACGCCTGCGCGGAACCCCCGGCCCGGCGCCGGTCCGCGCTCCCAAGCTGGGCGAGCATACGGATTCCGCGCTGGCCGAAGTCAGCCTGAGCCTGTCGAAGGGCACCATTCCCTCCGCTGCTCAACCGTCCACCCTGAGCTTGTCGAAGGGCGAAAACGTCCTGTCCGCCCTCGAAGGCGTCCGCGTACTTGACCTCTGCATCGTCCTGGCCGGGCCTACCTGCGGGCGCACCCTGGGCGAGTTCGGCGCAGACATAATCAAGATTGACGACCCGTCGCGTCCCTACGACTACGCCGGGAATCTGGACGTGAACCGGGGCAAGCGCAGCATCCAGATTGACCTCAAGAAAGAAGAGGGCCGCCAAGTCTTCTGGAAACTGCTGGAGACCGCCGACGTGGTGGTGGAGAACATCCGCAAGGGCAGCCTCGACCGCTTGGGGCTGGGCTACGACGAGGTGCGGAAACGCTGCCCCGATATTATCTACGCCTCCCTCAACGCCTTCGGCTACGATGGGCCGTGGGCCGGGCGCCCGGGCTGGGAGCAACTGGCCCAGGCCACCACCGGCATTCAGGTGCGCCGCGGAGGCCGCGACGCCGCCCCCCAACTGCTGCCTTACCCGATGAACGACTACGCCACCGGCCTGCTGGGAGCCTACTCCGTCGCTCTCGCCCTCCACGAGCGCCAGCGCACCGGCCGCGGCCAGTCCGTTGACGGCGGCCTGGCCCTGACCGCCTGCCTGCTCCAGTCGCCTTACTTCCTGGATTACGAAGGCTACCAACGCTCCGAACCCGAAGGGTTAGATGTGCGCGGCGTCTCGGCCCTGTCGCGCCTCTACCGGGCCGCCGACGCCTGGCTGTATCTCCACTGCCCAGACAACGCCGCTTGGGAAGACCTGACGAGACTGCCGGAGTTTGCTCACCTCTCCGCTGATTCCCGGTTTGACGACACTCAGTCCAGGGAACGAAACGACGCAGCCCTGTCCAGCGAGATAGCCGCCGTTATTTCCGCCGACACCCGGCAGCGCTGGATTGAACGCTTTGTCAGTGCCAACGTTAGCGCTATCGAGAACGTCGCTATCCCCGACTATCACAACGACCCCCACATACGCAGGGCCGGACTGGTTGTAAGCCGCGAGCATCCGGGGATGGGCCTGGCCGACCATCTGGGCGTAGTCCCTCGGCTGTCAGGAACTCCGGCGCGGTTGGGCCGCCCCACGCCGGTGCTGGGCGCGGAAACCGACGAAATCCTGGCCGAGGCGGGCTACACGGCAGCGGAGATTGCGGCGCTGAAAGCCGCCGGAGCGGTGGTTCAACACGGCGGGTAGCGGACACAGGCGGCCTTCCAGCTTAGGCGGTTTGCCTGCCCGCAATCGACCATTCCCGCTCCCCCTCCCCGTCATTTCCGCGAAGGCGGGAATCCAAACCCCCGTCGCCTGTTGATTGCACCACCTAATTCGGAACGCTGCCCGACCATCTTCGCGGTGGCAGGAGATTCAGGCGCGTGGTAAACTAGCGCCATCCGGCGGGAAGGGGCAGTTGCCTTGCTGAGTATCTATAACACCCTGACCAAAAGGGTAGAAGAGATTGAGCCGGCCGAGCCCGGCCTCATTCGGATGTACACCTGCGGGCCGACGGTCTACCGCGACGCCCACATCGGCAACCTGCGAACCTACATGATGGCCGACTGGATTCGCCGCGCCCTTATGCGCCACGGCCTTGAAGTCCAGCACGTCAAGAACATCACCGACGTCGGCCACATGAGGCAGGAACTGGTGGAAACCGGCGGCGACAAGATGATTCTAGCCGCCCTGGCCGAGGGTAAGACGGTCCAGGAAATCGCCCAGCTATACGCCGGACGCTTCCACCGCGACGAAGCCCGCCTGAACATCATGGAGGCCCACGTCTTCCCCTGGGCCAGCCAGCACATCCCGGAAATGTTGTCCATAGTCGGCACCTTGCTGGAAAGCGGCCACGCCTATGAGCGCGGCGGCAACATCTACTTCGATGTCCCCAGCTTCCCCGACTACGGCAAGCTCTCCCGCAACACCGGCGCAGACCTGTTGGAAGGCGTCCGCGCCGAGGCCGACCCCCTCAAGCGAGACCCTCGCGACTTCACGCTATGGAAGGCCGCCGAACCCGGACGGGATGTGAAGTGGGACAGCCCGTGGGGAGAAGGTTTCCCCGGCTGGCATATCGAGTGCTCCGCCATGGCCTCCAAGTATTTGGGCGAGTTCTTCGACATTCATACCGGCGGCGTGGACAATATCTTCCCGCATCACGAGGACGAAATCGCCCAGAGCGAAGCGGCCTTTGGCGACCAACACGTCCGCTATTGGGTACACGCGCAGCACCTCCTGGCCGACGGCGCGAAAATGGCAAAGTCGTCGGGCAACGTCTTCCTTATCGAAGAGTTGATTGAACGGGGATTCGACCCTCTCTCCTTCCGCTACCTCTGCTTGACGGTGCTTTACCGCCATCGCATGAACTTCACTTTCACGTCGCTAAAGGCGGCTGAGAAGGCGCTGACCAACCTCCGGGCTCGCATCTGGCAATGGAGCATGGAGCCTGACGCCAACGGCCACAACGCCCAAGCCGAAGAGTACCGTAGGCGATTCTGGGATACCGTGGACTCCGACCTGAACCTGCCCGGCGCGCTGGCGGTCACCTGGGAAATGGTGCGCTCCAACCTCCCCGGCCGCGCCAAGCTGGAGTTACTGCTGGACTTCGACCGGGTGTTTGGCCTGGACCTGGACCAGACCCCGTCGAGCAACCAGGTCGGCGAAGAAATCGTAGCTTCTATCCGGGAGCGGGAGGCTCTGCGGGAACAGCAGACTTGGGAAACCGCCGATTCAATGCGCGCCCGCCTCTCCTCCGACGGCTATGTGGTGCAGGATGCTCCGGGCGGCTCTCGAGTCCGCCCCAAGACCCCTATGGAACGGCGCTTGGAAAGGTGGGACTCGGTTTCCTCTTCCCGGGAAGTGCCTTCGCGGCTGCATGAGCCTTCTCAGTATGATTTCACCTTTATCCTGAACGCCTACGGCTACCCCGAAGACGTGCGCCGTTGCGTTAACGGAATGCTGCGCCACTCCGAAGGCCGTTCCGCTGAAATCATCGTCATTGACAGCGGATCTACCGACGGCACCGGCGAGATGCTGGAAGAGATGCAGCGAGAGCATGAAAACCTGCGCGTCATTCACTGCGACCACGTCATCGGCGACGCCGCCAGCAAGAATATCGGCATCAAGCAGAGCCTGGGGAAGCACATCATCATCGTTGACGGCTCGGCGGAAATCGTTGGCGAGGTTCTCGGCCCCGTTTCCCAACAGCTCAGCGATCCCACTGTTGGCATATTTGGCCCCTACGGGCTGACCACCGACGATATGCAGCACTTCCACGAAGAGGTGGACCAGGGCGAAGCCGACGCGATGCAGGCTTACTGTATGTCCTTCCGCCGTGAGGCGGTCAACACCGTCGGCCTGATGCGCGAGGTCTTCCGGTTCTACCGCAACCTGGATATTGACTACTGTTTCCAGTTTAAGGACAAGGGCTACCGGGTGGTAGCCGACTCGTCTCTCCCGCTGGTGCGCCACGAGCACCGGCAGTGGACGGAACTGGACGACAACCAGCGCGACGAGCTTTCCCGCAAGAACTTCGGCCGCTTCCTCAAGCGATGGGGCAACCGGCCCGACCTGCTAATTACCGCCGGAGCCCGGGGATTCGGCAGCCAATTCCGCCACTAAACCGCCGTCCCTTGCTTTTCTTCACGCCCGCATATCCGCATATATTCCCTCTCCCTCCGGGGGAGGGTTAGAGTTAGGGCGTTTCCCTTGACTACGTTAGCCAACAGGCTCCTGGCCGGCGAGCAGCGCGCCTTATCCCGGGTAATCTCCATGCTGGAGCGGGGCGACCCGGTGGCAGCGGACGTGATGCGCGACATAGACGTCCACACGGGCCGGGCCTACACCCTGGGCATAACCGGCCCGCCCGGCGCGGGCAAAAGCACTATCGTTGACCAGCTCACCCGGCTGTTACGGGAACAGGACCAGCGAGTGGGGATCGTAGCCGTGGACCCCACCAGCCCCTTCAGCGGTGGCGCCCTGCTGGGCGACCGCATCAGGATGCAGCGGCACTACCTGGATTCCGGCGTGTTCATCCGCAGCGTTGCTACTCGCGGGCAGGCAGGCGGGCTGCCCCGCATTGTCAAGGGCATCGCCCGGGCGCTGGACGCCGCCGGTTGCGACGTGGTGATAGTCGAAACCGTCGGCGTGGGCCAGACGGAACTGGGCATCATGGGCGTCGCCGACACCGTGGCCGTGGCCCTCATACCGGAAGCCGGAGACTCCATTCAGGCGCTGAAGGCCGGCGTGATGGAAATCGCCGACCTCTACGTGGTGAACAAGGCCGACCGCGACGGCGCCGACCAGATGGCCGCGTCGGTGACCGCCATGCTCCAAATGTCTCTGACCACGCCGGAGTGGGTGCCGCCCGTGACGCTGACCGCTGCCCACACGGGCCGGGGCATCGAAGAGCTTTGGCACAAGCTACAGGAGCATCGCGTCTACCTGGAAACCAGCGGCAATCTGTCCAGGCGGCGAGGTGAACACCGTAAGCAGGAGTTCCTGGAAGTGGTCGAAGAGGAGCTGGTGCGCCGCCTGCGCCGCTTGGTGCAGACGGATCCCGCCCTGTTGGCTCGGTTGGAGCGGGTGTCCGCCCGAGAAACCGAGCCCTATTCCGGTGCGCTGGAATTCCTCAACGATTCCGCCCTCAACACGGAACTTCTCACCACCCCGACTGTCTGAACCTTCGCGGGTGGATGTCCGCTCCTTTCATCGCCACCGAAAGCCCCTCTATGCCATCCCGAAAACTGCTATGCTTTATACAAGGAGGTTATGGTATTATCGCTCCCCGCCCCTGGGGACATCGGGGCTACCAAGATTCCTCGCCCCGATTCTAGCTATGGGAGGTGTGAAGATGGACTTGAACATCCAGGGTCGTAACATTGAGATTACCCGCTCGATGAAGGAGCACGTGGCCGCCAAGCTCGCCTCCCTAGACCGCCACCAGCCCGCCATCAGCCGGGCTGAGGTGGAGATGGCCACAGAGTCGACACGCTCGCAGCAGGACCGGGTGGTGGTGCAGGTGTCTCTGAACGTGGGCGGAGACCTGCTGCGCGCCCAGCGCCGCGCCGCCAACGCGCGGGCCGCCGTCAACGCCACCGCCGACGCCCTCGACCGCCAGCTCAAACGCTGGAAGTCGCAGCACTACCGCAGCGAGCGGGCCTCCCGCAACGCGCCCGACGCCGACGTGGTGGTGCAGGAAGCCTTGGCCTCGGGAAACGGCGTTGTGGACGACGAGGTTCTGGCGGCCCCCACCGGCGACCTGGTGCGAATCAAGCGCTTCGACATGGAGCCGATGACGGTGGAAGAGGCCGCCCTCCAGATGCAGTACCTCGACCACAGCTTCTATATGTTCCTGGACGCCGAAACCAACCGCTACAGCGTCCTCTACCGCCGCGCCGACGCCAACTACGGGCTGATACAGCCGACGGAGGGTTAGCGGGCAGCCCATCAGCAGTCCGCTTTTCAGCCACGAATGAAAAGGCCGGGTTTCCAAGCCCGGCCCTATCTATTCCTGAAATGTCTTCGCCTGTTATTCAGCGCCGCTCTACCGCTCGCCGCTACCGTTGCCGCCGGAGTTGGCCCCCATAGACATGAAGTTGCCCAGCATGGAGGTGAACTCCATGGGGAATATCCATTTGGTGGAGGGGGAATCGCCCAGAGACTTGAGCGTGTCGAAGTACTGTAGGCTCATGGTGCGGCCATCGGCCTGGTTGGCCACGGCGTTGATGCGCTCCAGGGCCTCGCTGAACCCCGTCGCCCGCAGGACGGCGGCCTGCTGCTCGCCTTCCGCTTTCAGGATGGCCGACTGGCGCTCGCCCTCTGCCTGTAGGATAGCCGACTGCTTTTCGCCCTCAGCGCGGTTGATCTGCGACTGCCGGGCGCCCTCGGACTCGGTAATCTCGGCGGTCTTGATGGCCTCGGCGGATTTTTCCCGCTCCATAGCCGCCTTCACTCCGGGAGGCGGGTCAATCTCGTTGATTTCCACCTGCGAGACCTTGACGCCCCACCGCTCCGTGACCTCGTCCATCCGCACTTGCAGGGCGTCGCGGATGCGCTCCCGCTCCGCCAGCGCGTCCGACAGCGTGGTCGCGCCGATGACGGCGCGGAGGGTAGCGAAGGCCAGATTGACCACCGCCAGCTCGAAGTTCTGCACTTCCAACACAGCCCGGTCGGCCATGTCTTCCATCACGCGGTAATAGATGACGAAGTCCATGTCCACCACCACGTTGTCCGAGGTGATGTACTTCTGGGTGGGCACCCTTGCCACCCGTTCCCGCAGGTCCACTTTCGTCCCGTGATAGACGAAGGGTATCAGGATGTGAAGCCCCGAAGTTCTGGTGCCAACATAAGTGCCGAACCGCTGCACGACCATCCGTTGGTATTGTTGTACCATGATGACACCTGCCGACATATCATCCTCCTTTGGGATTTCCCGGCCTTATTTATCGGTTAGGTTCAAGTACGGGTATTCGGGACGGGTTACGGTCAGCACCAGCCCTTGAACTTCGAGCACCCAGACCTCCTCTCCCGCTTCGATTGGGTCGCCGTCGGCGCTTACCGCCGTCCAGGTATCGTTGGCGACACGGACGACGCCCCGGGGCGCCAATGGGCGGGTGACCACTCCGACCTCACCAACGATGGACTGGCTGGCATCAGCCCGGCGCTGACGGCGTGACTTCACTGCCTCTCTCGCCAAGTATAGCACGCTGCCCGCCACCACCACCGCAGTGCTGACAATGAGCCAGCGGTTGACCGACAATGGCGGCAGGGTGGGCGACTCATCGCCGAACTGGGCGAACAGGAACAGCCCGCCCAGCACCAGGCAGACCACTGAACCAACGCCCAGTACGCCGAAACCCGCTACCACCACCTCGGCGGCGGCCAGCACGATAGCCAACAGAATCAGGGCTACCCCAGCCCAGTTGGCTGGCAGATTGCCCAATGCGACGAAAGCCAGAACCAGACATATAACGCCCACCACCGCCGGGACAATCAGGCCGGGGTTGAACAGCTCGATGACTATCCCCAGGCCGCCGATGGTCAACAACAGGAACGACACGTTGGGGTCGGCCAGGAATTCCAAGAGGTTTTCCAAGAGGTTCTTGTCGAGGTCGCGCGTTGCCAGCCCCTTGGTCTCCATCGTAACCGGGCCTGCGGGGGTCTGAGCCGTTTGCCCGTCCAGTTGCGACAGCAGGCTGTCCATGTCGTCGGCGATGAAGTCCACTACATTCCCGTCCAGCGCTTCCTGCGCGGTATAGGACGCGGCCTCTCGGACGGTGGCCTCCAGCAGTTCGGCGTTGCGCCCGCGTTCTTGGGCGATGCTGCGAATCAGGGCCGCCGCGTCATTTTCCACCTTGCTGGCCAGCGTCTCGTCCAGGTCCTGGCCGGTGGCGGAGACCGGGGTGGCCGCGCCGATATTGGAGCCGGGGGCCATCACCGCGAAGTTGGCGGCAGCGGTGATGAAGGTTCCCGCCGAACCGGCCCGCGCCCCGGCAGGGGAGACGTATACCGCCGTCGGAACCGGCGACGCGAGCAGGCGCTCCACGATGTCGCGCGTCGAGTCCAGCAGCCCTCCGGGGGTATCGAGCCTGATGACCAGCAGCTCCGCCCCCCCTGCCTCGGCTTCTTCGATGGCGCGCTCGATATAGCGGTCCTTGACCGGGTTTATCACGCCGTCCACCGTGATGACGATGACGTGCGGCCCGGTTACTTCCTGCGCTCCGGCCCGGGCGACCAGAGGCCCGGCCAGGCCCAGCAGTAATGCTATCGCCGAGCAAACCGAGATTAAACGCTTGATACGGCCTAATGGCGCCATATCGCACTCGCCAACCCGCCGGGTTTCTCCGGTAATACTGAACCCTCCCTCCATTATACGCCCGCCACCCTGGACTCAGTGCTTGTTGCCGCTGGATGTTTCCGATGGAGCTATCTTCAAGAATTTTTGGTCGATGGCGGTTAAAATCCGCTTGTTTTCCCCAGGCGTACTAAGATTCGCAAGTATCAAGAGAGGTCTTGTGTATGTGCAGACGGGCTGTCCTGACGTTAAAAGGGGCAGCGATGTCGCTGATGCTGGGCGCGTTGGTGGCGAGCCTGGCGGCTTGCGGCGACTCCGCGCCACCGGTGACCGAAGGGAAATCTGAATCTGCTCTGATGCAGGACGCCATTGCAGATAAGCCGGCATCCTCTGACGGGAACCGTCAGATGGCTGGCGAAACGCCGCGGCCAACCCCCGTAGTTGTGCCGGTGGCATCCGCTGAGGTATACGGCCATGAAGGACGCGCCCAGAGCGCCCTCAATCCCACTGAGTCGCCCACGACTTCGAGTCAGCCTGCGTCCGATGCCGACTCTGTTACACCGGAGCAAATGGTAGCGGCCTTCGAGGAAGTGCTTTACGGCATCTATGAGAAAGCCCTTCCTTGGGTGGTCTATATCCGGGTGCCCAACCCGGCCGCAGAAGCGTTCCGGGGAATGCAGGGAGTTCCCGATTCTCTGCTGTGGAGCGCAGGTTCCGGTTTCGTGTGGGACAGCGAAGGCCACATAGTAACCAACCATCACGTAGTTGAAGAGGTCATCGGAAGCTCTCAGCAGGTGATAGTCGAATTCGCTGACTCTATCCAGGCCAAAGGAACAGTGGTGGGGAGCGACCCTCACTCTGACCTTGCGGTAATCAAGCTGGAGGAAGGCGACTGGGATTTGAAGCCTGCTGCGCTGGGCGATAGCGACGCCGTCCGCGTGGGACAATTGACAGTAGCGATTGGCGCCCCTTTTGGTCAGGAATTCACTATGACCTCCGGCATCGTCAGCGCGGTGGGGCGCAACATCTCAGGTCAAGCCCGCTTCAGCATCCCGGAAGTGATACAGACGGATTCGGCTATCAATCCCGGCAACTCCGGGGGCCCGCTTTTGGACCGGCTGGGACAGGTCATAGGCATCAACACCCAGATTATCAGCAGGACCGGCAACTTCTCAGGAGTCGGTATGGCGGTGCCGGTCAACATTGCCAAGCGGGTGGTGCCTCCCCTGATTGAAGACGGTGAGTTCAACTATCCCTGGCTGGGAGTCAGGATTGTGACGGTGGACGCAGTCTATGCCGAAGCACTGGAGTTGCCCGAAGGGTCCAGGGGAGCCATGATTGTAGCCATCGTCGAGGATAGCCCCGCCGACAAGGCAGGACTACGCGCGTCGGAATCCACTGTTGAGATAGATGGTGTAGAATCCTATGCGGGAGGGGACATTATTACCGCCATCGGCCCTCACGAAGTAGCCGCTTCCAGCGAGCTGATTGCCCACTTGACCTATCATAATAGCCCCGGAGACACAGTAACCTTCACCGTATTGCGCGACGGTGAGCAAAAGAAAATAGAGGTCACCCTGGGGGAACGGCCCGAGTCTCCGCAATAGGACAGCGCAGGTAGGAACAAAGTAAATTGCCCATCATCAGTTCCATATACACCGCGGCGGTCAAGTCTCTGGCCTTGCAGCCACGAAAGTCGGTGTCCGTAGGCCCGTCCGGTATTGCTGAAGACCGCCGCTTCCACCTGATAGACGGGCGCGGAGGATTGCTGACCCAGCGGCAGCGCCCGCAGTTGGCACGGGTGTACTCCACCTACGATGCTGAAAGCGATTGTCTGACGCTGGCCTTTCCCGGCGGCCAAGAATTGTCGGGGCGGGTCGAGTTGGGCGAGACGGTGCGGACGCCGGTATGGGGCCGTATCGTTTCGGGACAGGTAGCCGCAGGCGAATGGAACGATGCGCTTTCCCGATTCTGCGGCGGCCCGGTCAGGCTGGTAAAGACCGACGACGCGGGACTGTCCTTCGACGAATACCCCATATCGCTACTGTCACAAGCCTCCATAGACCTGTTGAGCCAGAAGACCGGCGGGGTCAAGGAGTTCGAGGGACGGCGCTTCCGCCCTAATTTTCTGCTGGACGGCTGTTCACCCCACGAAGAGGACTTCTGGCTTGGCGGGGTCATCACTATTGGCCCGGAGTTGCGGCTTCGGCTGGTGGCCCCGGACCCGCGCTGCGCTATCACCACCGTGGACCCGGACACCGGCCAGCGCGACTTCGACACGCCCCGCCTGCTGCTGACCTATCGTCCCGCCGTCCGTGCCCCTTACTTCGGCGTGTATGGCGTCGTGGAAAATCCCGGCGTCGTATCCCTTGGCGATGAGGTTGAGGTCGTGGTTCCGTCGGTGCGCCGTTAGAGGGTTTGACAGGCCCGGTAGCCCTATCTACACTCTTACGCGGCCCTTCGACAAGCTCGGGAGAATAGTCGATTGCCAAAGAGGGTATTGCCATGAAAGAGAATCGTGTCAAGCGAGTAATGCGGGAAGGCGGACTGGCTATCGTCAGCCACATAGGATTTTCCGACCCTGCGGTGGTGGAGATCATCGCGGCGGCCGGCTTCGACGGCGCGTTCATAGACATGGAGCATTCGGCTTTCGATATGAAGACCGTCGGCGAGATGATTCGCGTGGCCGACCTTTGCGGCGTAACTCCCATCGTGCGGGTGCCTGAGAATAACCCCAAGACCATCCTGCGCATCCTTGACGCGGGAGCGCAGGGCATCCAGGTTCCGCATATCGAGGGCGTCGAGGGCGCAAAGCGGGCCGTTGCCGCCGTCCGATACCCGCCGGTAGGCGAGCGAGGCGGCGCGGGCAGCACCCGTGCGGCAGGTTACGGCGCCGTTCCGTGGACGGAGCACATGGAGACCTCCAACGACGAGATTCTTCTCATCGTGATGACGGAGGACAAGCGAGGACTGGACGAGATCGAAGAGATTGCTGCCGTGGACGGCGTGGACGTCATATCCCTAGGCCCTACCGACATTTCGACGGCGCTGGGCATGACCG
The DNA here is from genome assembly GCA_965204865.1 of Dehalococcoidia bacterium. Lineage (GTDB taxonomy): Bacteria > Chloroflexota > Dehalococcoidia > Lucifugimonadales > UBA3495 > VXOI01. The sequence continues at coordinate 1,422,193 of OZ242027.1, forward strand.
ACCCCAACGACCCCCGACTGAAGCAGACCTTCATTGACCTGGCGGCCAGGGTGAACGCCGTAGGCAAGGCCAAGGTCTACATACCGGTCAATCACTCGGCGCTGCGTCTCTCGCCCCGGGAACTGCTGGACATGGGCGTGAACTACACCTCGGTCGCTCCGGCCCCGCCCACCATCGTGCTGAACTCGCTGCGAGAGTCGGCGGCGCGAATCCGTGAAGAAACGGCAAGGGCAATAGCGGTATAATCTTGCAGGCGCTGGCAGAATATAGGCCGCGATTCTGCCAACACAACCAAGAACTGGTATGGAGTCCTTGCCATAGCTACTCAAAGAGTTTTGCCCAGGGTTTTGAACATCGCCGCGAATCGTGAGTATCTCGACACGGCGGTGGAGGACTCTCTCCGGAACGAAGGCGGGAAAGAATACTTGCAGCTCCGGCGGATGGTGGCCGAAAAGGGGCTGCTGGAGCGTCAGTATCTCTACTACGCTGTGAAAGTTCCCGGGATGCTGGCGATGCTGGCCTTGGGCATTGCGGTCGTCGTTCTGTTTGATCAGCTATGGGTGCAGATGCTCAACGCCGTGTTCCTGGCTGTGGTGTTCGCCCAGTTCGGTTTTATCGGCCACGACTCCGGTCACCGCCAGATATTCCGCTCCGCCCGCAACAACGACATGGTGATGCTGCTGGCCGGATTGATCACCGGAATGACGCCCAGTTGGTGGATGGACAAGCACAACACTCACCACCGAAACCCCAATCAGTTGGATGCAGACGGCGACATTGAGGTCTCGGTGTTCGCCTTCACAGAGGAACAGGCCCTGGAGAAGAAAGGCCCACTGCGCTTTCTGGTGAAATACCAGGCGTTCTTCTTCTACCCTGTTCTGCTGCTTACTTCGTTGAGCCTACTAGGGGGCGGAGTTGCCTACCTGGTGCGCCGTGAGCGGGTGCGCTATCCGGTCGCCGAGATAACGGTGGTTGTGGCGGGCATTGGGCTGTATTTGGCGATTCTGTTCGCGTTCCTCCCGCCCTGGCAGGCTGCGCTGTTCATCGTGACGCATCGCGCGCTGGCCGGATTTCATATGGGGTCAGTGTTTGCCCCCAACCACAAGGGGATGCCGGTGCTGGAACCCGGCGTGAAACTAGACTACCTGCGCCAGCAGGTGCTGACCGCCCGCGACGTATTGCCCAATCCGGTTATAGATTTCGCCTACGGCGGGCTGAATTACCAGATTGAGCATCACCTGTTTCCCAATATGCCCCGCAACCGCCTGAAAGACGCGCGCCAGGTAGTTAAAGCCTTCTGCCTGGAACGGGGCATTCCTTACCACGAGACGGGCTTCTGGCAGTCCCAGCGGGAAATCCTGGGCTATATGCACGAGGTCAGCGCGCCGTTGCGCCGGAGGCGCGCAGAAACGTAGACCGGCGGCCTATCCGCACTACCCATTGCCCCTGCCCTAACCCTCTTCATTGAAGGGGAGGGACTTCTGAGATAGTTACTTACTGCTGCTGTTGCTGCTGCACGAACCGGCGGTAGACCTCTTCTTCCGACAGTGGCCCTGAGTGAAACCAGGCATCCTCGATGGCGGAATGAAGGGCTTCCAGCACGGGCAGTATCTCCTCCATCAGCTCCACCACCTCCCGGGAGGTGGTCAACGGCTGGTCAGCGGTGTCCATGAGTTCGATGGCTGCGCCGATGACCTGTATGACCTCCACGGGGGCGACGTGGGTGGCGTTGAACCTCGCGGCCACCAGGCAGCCTCGCAAAGAGGCCCCGCTGTCGCGGGTCAGCAGCATATCGAGGGCGGTGTCATCCGGGCTGACGTTGACGCCCCGGATGCTGGCCGCCATGCCCAGAACGGTTTCCAATCCCGGCTGGCCCTCGGCCACGTCCTGTTGGGCTGCCCAGCGCACCACGCGGGCGATGGTCTGGGCGCGCTCAATCCAGCGCCCCAGCCATATCAGGTTGTAGACGCGGGAATCGGTAATCCAGCGATTGTCTCCCAAGGCGATGGATCTCGAATCCCTGCTGCCGGCCCCTTGCTCAATGTTCATCTGTCTCTCTCCGGTCTCTCCATTGGCGCGACGGGATTGCCGTTTTCCTTCTGCACCACGTAGGCCCGCTCAAGTAATTCCAGCGCGTCGCCCAGCGTGGGCTGGCTTTCGTCCAGGGTCACGTTGGCGATGGCTGCGATGTCATTGGCTTCCCCCTTGGAAAGGAAGGAGCCGGTCACCGGCGATACATCGGTATAGTCCCGTCCGACGCCCAGCTTGACGTAATCACGGGCCGGGGGAAGAATCAGGCCCCTGGTGGGGTCGGCGCCCAGCCATCCGTGGTCCGGGTGGAAGAACTCCACCCAGGAATGGGTCTCGCCGGTCTGTCCGGTTATCAGGCCGCTGGCGTACCGGCACGGGACCTTCAGCGCCCGCAGCATACCCAGGGCCAGATGCGTCTTGTCCTGGCAGACTCCCTCGCCGGCGGCTACCACCTGGTCGGCGGTGGTGGCGACGGACGTCGTGCCCCGCTGGTACAGGATGTTTTTATACACCCATTGCACTATGCTGTTGACCGTTGCAAGCAGCCCGTTGTCTCCTCCGGCGATGCCGGCGGCCAAGTCGGCGACCGTTTCCGGTTCCACTAGGGGCGAGACAGAGGTATATTCGAAACTCTCCGGCAAGTCCCGGAGGTCCTTGACGGGAAGGTCGTCAACAGCGGGGAGTTCAGTGGACAGGCTCACGCTCCCCGCAGCCGCGACAGTGAAGGTGGTGTGCGGCTCGATGACCCGGAGGCGGCGCACCTGGTTGCCGAAGCGGTCCTTGTAGTCAACGCCTCGACCCGGCGGTATGGACCATATATTTGTCTCGCAGACGGACTGTCCTTCTCCATCCCGGGGGAAGATGCGGAGTTGATTGTCGTTGTGGATGACTGTATCGGAGTAGCCGTATCTAACCGCGTATATGAAGGACGCGGTTACGGTATCTGCCGGACTACCCACGTTGGTTTGCATAGGCCACCGGACGAGTTGTTCGTGATTCTGCTGCCCGCTTGGGCAACCCTGGTCAGGCCGCCGGGGAAGACGGACACGCTGCCATCGCCGCTCTGCACCGCGAATACCCGGAGGTCGATGTGGTGCGGTTCAAGGCTGCCGGCGCGTTCATTAAAAACCATGTGCTGGGAAAAATCCAATGTCTCTTGAGCAATGAACATCAGCGGATTTTGCAGAATGTTGTTGGCTACTCTGGCTTTGTATCCCTCTCCCAAGTCCGGCATGACGAACACGCCAAGCCCGCCATATCCCTGGCGAGTCTTGATAACCAGATGGTCCAGGTTCTCCAGCGCGAAGCGGCGGCTGTCAGTGTCGGCTAGGTTGTAGCTGCGTGCCTGCTCCAACACCGGCGCCTCGCCCAGGTAGCGCTCTATCATCTGCGGCGCCCAGAGGAACACCAGCTTGTCGTCGGCTGCTCCGGTGCCGATGCCGTTGACCAGCGCCACCTTGCCGTCCAGATAGGCTTCTCGCAGGCCGGGAACGAACAGGTCCAGGTCCTCCACCCTGCGATAAATGACATCCACCCTGACGTCTTCGTCCAACGTGCGGGCATACACCATCCCGTCAGGCCCCACATACAGGTCCGGTCCCTCCACCAGCGGGATCCCCAGCATATCGGAGAGGTAGCGGTGCTCGAAGAAGGCGGAACCGTACTTCCCGTCGGTGAGCAGTACGCACACCGGCTCAGGGTTTTCGGTGAGCGAGCGGAACATACTCAGGTAGGCGTCGCGAATGTCGTAGGGCAGGATGTCGTACCCTTCGGAAAATTCGGGGAAAATGGATGCGGCCATCCCCACGGATTTGAGCTGGTAGGAAATACCTGACGGGATACGCAGGTTGTCTTCCAGCACGACATATCGCCCATCGCCCATATGCACGAGGTCGATACCGTAGATGTGGACGAAAACGTCTTTGGGCGGACGGAATCCCTGTACTTCCGGGTAGAAATACTGGGAGGTGTAGATCACCTCGTCAGGCACAACGTCCTGCCCGTCGTTGTAGAGGTCAACCAGGAAGCGGTTGATGGCCCGCAGCCGCTGGGATACGCCAGCGGCGATGGTCTCCCAATGACCCACTGGAATGACCCGGGGCAGGAAGTCGGTGGGCATGGGGCGGTAACTGCCGGGGTCGAGGTAGAAGGTGACAGCGTCCAGCTCAACCTGCCGGCGAGCATTGTTCCATCGCTGTGCCAAGCCGCCTGGATCAAAAGACTGGGCCTTCTCCGCCAAGTGGGAGTAATGAGGCCTGATCCTTCCGTCCGCGTCTTGCCACTCGCTATAAAACTTGACTGGCTTGGGGAGGGTGGTAGTTGCCAAACCGATAATCCTTCCCGGTTGCGTTTCCCTCTGCTTAATCAGGTTCATTCTAGGGTCCAAATGTTACGTGCGGATTAACGGGCCAGTTCAGTGCCAACCTCGACATCAAACTGGCCTTTTAGAAGGTCCTTTGCCTCATCGCAGTGCCTCTACTACAGCCGCCATTGACCGTGGTGCAGGACGACTACAAAGTTCATCGAGGCCCCACGCCGTTAGTCCTGAGCTTGTCGAAGGACGGCCAGGGAGAATCCGATGATGGTTCGACAGGCTCACCACCAACGGATTCTCTTGGACTTTGCAATTGTCCTGGACCGTGGTGATTGCTTGTCGATGCCCCAATTACGTGTATACTTCCTACCCATACGCGCAACCCATTCCCGGAAGAAACCACAGCCCTGTAACTTAAAGTGCCCCATTTCTAGCGTTATTCACCTTCTGATTTACGGTTTCGATGTACTTGAGTGGGCGAATTCATTATGCCTGGATCATCGTGGCGGTCGCTGCGGCGATGGGGTTCATCACCTCTGCGGTGCGATTCGCGGCGGCGGCCCTGGTGCCTCATCTGAGCGACCCCGCCGGGTTCGGCTGGAGCTACGGCGCGATCAGCTTTGCGTTCAGCCTCCAGTGGGTAGTCCTGGGGCTGGTAAGCCCCTATGTGGGATGGCTTGGGGACCGGTACGGAGTCCGCCGGCTCCTGTTGCTTGGGGCGCTTCTGTTCATTGCCGGCATGATGCTGACCGGCATCATGAGCAACCTGTGGCAATTCTATCTCTTCTTCGGCGTGGTCCTGGGAGTAGCCACCACCATTTTCACCGTGCTGACGGTTTCCGGCGTCACCCTGTGGTTCAGGAGACACCTGGGAGCCGCCATGGGGGTGGTGTGGTCGTTCCAGGGGGCAGGCACAATTGCGTTGCTCTTCCTGATTGGAGCGGCTTTCAACCAGCTTGGGATGAAGTGGATCTTCTGGCTTCCGGGCATAGCGGGCGGGGCGATACTGCTCCTGTTGGTCAGGTTCTTTCACAACGGGCCCGCCGAGGTAGGCTTGCGCCCCTTGGGCGATCTCGGAGACGAGCCGCTTCAGGAGCGGCAGAAAGACGAGGCCGCAAAGATACGGGCCAAGGTGTTCATCCAGCAGGCAAAGCGTACCTTCACCTTCTGGAACCTCATCGGCATCCACTACTGGGGATGCATGGGCCACAACATTCTCAACGTCCTCGTCGTGGCTATTGCCGTGGACCGCGGGCTTTCCCTGGGAGTGGCTGCCGGGGTGCTTGCGGCCCAGCAGGGCGTCGGGGTCATCGCCCGGGGCGCCGTGCCCGTCGTGGCGGAGCGCTGGGGTTGCCGAACAGTATGGGTCGTGGGGATGTCCCTACAGGTCTTCCCGCTGCTAATTATCCTCTTCTCCCACGACGCCTGGGCATTCTACGTTTTCGCAATCCTCTTCGGCATCGGCCAGAGCTGCGAAGTGCCCACATTCCCAATTGCCAATCGCCAGTACTATGGCAACGTGCCCCAGGGCAGTCTCTACGGCTGGCAGAACCTGGGCAACGGCCTCGGTATGGGACTGGCGCCCGTGTGCGCCGGAGTCCTGTGGGATTTGACGGGCACCTACCTTGCGCCGTTGCTCATGTCCCTGGGGTTCAGCGTAATGGCTCTCTTCCACGCCTGGCTGCTGCCGTCGCCTCGGGCCAGACTGATCCCCGACTGGGAGAGTCACTTGCCGGCCAACCTCCGGCCTGCCGAATAGGGCAAGGCGCAAGCCCGCTCGACGACAGGTGCGGATAGCTGATGTTGACCCTGACCAGGATTATAGCGGCGCAAAAGCTGCAAGGCAGAAGATGTAAGCCCAATCAACAGATGAGGCCGCCTGGCAAACAGGCGGCCTCTCCGTCAAAGTATTCGGGCCCAAGACTAGCGGATGCCGTAGGTAATCTGAAGCCCGATGGTCACCTCGACCTCCGCTTCGGCGTCGAAGGGAACTACATTGGGATAGGGCGAAGATGTCTGGGCGCCGCAGGCGTACGAATTCACGCCGGACAAGCTGGAAAATCCGTAAGCCAGATTTGTCAGCGGGTATTCAAGCGCGCCAATGACCGTACCCCGCTCAACTCCCAGGGCTTCGGCCAGGTCGTCGGCTGCTCTTTCCGCCCTTGGGATGGCCTCGCGGCGGGCCAGGGCCAGAGCGGCTTCGCAGTTCTCCTCGGTCAAGCTGTAAGTGACCCCGTGGGATTCGTAGCGCCGAATCACTTGTTCTATGGCATCGAGAATCGGCTCCCGCTTCTCGGCCAATTCGTCCAGTTCGACCTCCACGGAAATCATGGAAGGGTCGTATCTCCCCAGATGCTCGAATTCAACCGCTTCTTCCGGCACGCCGATTTCCGCCAGATTATCCTTAATCTGTTGACGGTCTTCCTTGGTCATCTGTTCCGGGCCGGAAGGTCCATAGAACCGTTCGGGAACTACTACCACGTAGGCTTCATCGGGGGCCACGCTCACCGAGCCGATGGCCGAAACCGTCAGTCCACCCTCAGTGGGAACGGTTTGGGACTGGGCGGCGGCCGGCTGGGTGCAGGACACCGATGCCGCAGCCGTGAGCAACACCAAGAGAACCATCGGTATCAACGCGGCTGATAACTTCATCGCCCCTTCCTTGCCTGCGGAATCTTTGCGCGAGGCCGGAACCGGGTTAGTCGGGATTCAGCTCGGCGAAGCGGGGCATGACCTCTTTGGCGAACAGGTTCATGGACTTTTCCCAGCCCTGCTGGTTCTCCATGTTGTCGTAGATGAGGGTGAGCAGGGTGCCGAAGCCTCCGCACATTTCGTAGAGGCTGAGGAGCTTTTTCTCTACGGTGTCGGGGGAACCCACCAGCCAGACGTGTTCCGCCATATACTCCGGCGTCACTTTTTCGTCGGGAACGCTGGAGTCGTGCTTGATGACGTGCGTTAGACCAAAGGTGCCGAACAGCGGCAGCAGATAGTCGCCCCAGACGCGGCCCAGCATACCGTTGATGGCGCCGTCCATGGCTTCGTCGTCGGAGTCGGCGACCCACACGTCGCGGGTGATGCGCCAGTCGGAGCGCCTGGGCGTGCGTCCGCTGCGGGCTGCGCCCTCCACTATGGCGTCCCAGTGGCTTATGACGTAGTCCTGGTTCATCGCCAGGCTCATGGGGATGAAGCCGCGCTCGCCGGCGATTTTCAGTGTCTCCGAGCCGATGCTGACGGAGGCGACGCCGATGGGCGGGTGGGGTTGCTGGTAGGGCTTGATGAAGAAGCGCAGACTGTCCAGGAAGGGCTCCGGGTAGTTCACGTCCCAGAAGTCGCCCTTGTACTCGAAGGGTTCCTCGCTGGCCCACAGCTTGAGGATGATGTCAATGGACTCGCGAGTCATGCGGCGGTGCTGGCCGTTCATGCCGTCCACGTCGAACAGGCGGTAGTCGGTGGGCAGACCGCTGGAGCCGATGCCAAACATAAAGCGCCCCTGGGCCATGTGGTCCAGGTAGGCCACGCGGCAGGCCAGCTCGGCGGGGTGGTGGTAGGGCAGCAGATGGACGCCGGTGCAGAGCTTGATGTTCTTGGTCCGCATCAGCGCCTGGGCAATCATCAGGTCGGGCGCTGGAATCGGTTCCCACGGCGAGGTGAAATGCTCGCCAATCCAGGCCTCGGAAAAACCGAGATTGTCGGCCATTTCAAGACAATCCAGGTCCCACTGGTGGGCGACATACATATCGCGTTCCGGCGGGTGCGAGGGCATCATAAACATTCCGTATTGCATCAGTCCTCCCTTCGGCAGGCTCAGGGCAGGCCCTTTCGCCCGGTTTGAATGCGGCCCTTGGTCAAGCTCAGGGGGCCGGGCGTAAGGATGCACCCGGAAACCACTGCCGCACCCCCAATTTACCACGTTAGGCGCAGGTTGGGAAATGGCGGCCTTGACTGTCAGTGCCGCTGGGATTGCATCAGCCGCCTCTTGAATCCAATTGTATTGTTGATTAGAATATACTCTGTTAAACATTATAGATATTGAAGCTATTGGCCGCGTGGCTTCCCCTGCGCTGGCCTTCTTGGGAGGCAGCCCTCTGTTTTTCGTGGTTACGACAGAACCGGCGCCCCAAGGGAGGCCTGCATGAGGCCGCGCGGCGTTTTTTATGGCTGGTGGCTGTCCGGACTGGCCGGGCTGGTTATGGTCATCTCGGCGGTGCCGGTGTTTCATGGTATGGCCGTGTGGTCGGTGGCGCTGCGAGACCATTTCGGCTGGAGCGCAACTCAACTCGGCGCAGCCCTCTCGTTGACCCGGGCCGAAGGCGCCCTCATGGGGCCGATAGAAGGCTATCTGGCCGACAAGCTTGGCACCAGGAGGATGGTGCTGATTGGCCTGTTGGTGTTGGTGGGCGCCTTTGCTCTCTTCAGCCAGGTTAACTCCTTGTGGGTCTTCTACCTGGCCTTCATATTGATGTCGCTGGGCCAGGGACTAGGGGGCTGGGTGCCGCTGATGACCATGCTGAACCACTGGTTCAGCCGGCGCCGCGGCACGGCAATGGGCATCTCAATGTCGGTCATGACCGGTGGCGCGCTGCTGGTAGTGCCTGCCATCGCCTGGGCCGTAGAGTTGGATCCAGGAACGCTTGTTGATAATGTTATTCCTGCTGTCTCGTCAATCAAGGTGCCGGGGTCCGCGGTGCTGGGATGGCGAACCACTGCCCTGGTCATAGCAGGGGTTATCTTGGTGGGAGCGCTGCTTCTCCCGCTGCTTATCAGGACCCGGCCCCAGGATATGGGTCTGCTGCCCGATGGAGACCCTGCCGAAGAATCCCCTGCTGTCGCCAGACAGCCAACGCCCGAGGAAGTGGCCGCTTCTCTCCCGGCGGGGCCGGAGCTTACGGTGAGACAGGCACTGCGGACGCAAGCCTTCTGGTGCATCGCCTTTGGCCATGGCTTCGCCTCGATGATTATTTTGGCCATCATGTCCCAATTGGGCTTGATGATGACCGAAATCGGATATTCTATTCTGACGGTGGCCTGGATTGTATCGCTGTACAACTTCGTTGCTCTGCCCTTCCAGTTCGCCGGCGGCTATATCGGAGACCGCATCCCGACCAACCTGGCGCTGTTTCTGTTCACCGCCCTTCAAGGCATAGCGGTGGTGTTAATCACCATCAATACCAGCATCTATATGTTCTATGTTTTCGCTATCCTGTTCGGTATCGGATTCGGCGGACGAACACCATTGACGACCGCGATACGGGGCGAGTATTTCGGACGGGCGTCGTTCGGCAGCATACTGGGAATTTCCACGGTGCCGATGAACATTCTCCTGCTCATCTCCGCGCCAATGGCCGGGTTTATGCGGGAACAGCTCGGCGATTACCAATGGGCCTTCCTGACGTTGGCAATTCTGAATGGCATCGGAGCTGTTCTCTTCCTAATCGCACGGAGGCCCAGGATCCCCGCCGCCAGTCCTGCGCCGGTCCCCGCCGCCCCTGCCACAGCAGGCGGCTCGTAGAATGCTCGCCAACTTCTACCGAAAAGTTTCCCGACTGCCAACTGTCGCAATGCCGTCAGGGCCTTTGGACGTTCTATGACCATCTTGCGCCGCCTCTTCTACGGATGGGTCATGGTAGGGCTTTCCGCCGGGATCATGGTCATTGGCACCGTTCCGCTGTTCCAGGGGATGTCGGCGTGGTTCGTGGTGCTGGAAAAGCACTTTGGCTGGAGCCGCACCGAGCTTTCCATCGCCTTCGTTCTCACGCGGGTGGAAGGCTCCATAATGGGCCCCGTCAGCGGCTACCTGATAGACAAGCTGGGCCCCCGCAGGAATGTGCTGATTGGAATGGTAATCGCCGGCGGCGGGTTCCTGATTCTCAGTTGGATGCAGCAACTCTGGCACTTCTATGCCGCTTTTGTAGTGATCAGCGTCGGCGTCGGCCTGGGCACCTGGATGCCGATGATGACCGTGCTGAACAACTGGTTCAGGCGGCGGCGCGCCACTGCCATGGCACTGGCCATGGAGGGTTTCCTAGTAGGCGGCGTGCTCCTGGTGCCGGTGCTGGTGTGGGCCATCGACCCCGACGCGGCGGGCCGACCGGGCTGGCGTAATACCGCGCTGATACTCGGCATATTCATGATGGCCGTGGCCTGGCCTATTTCGCGGCTGGTGAGAAATACGCCGGAGGAAGTCGGCCAGCATCCCGACGGAGATGCGCCAGTGGCCGCTCCATCGTCGGAAGCCGCACAGTCGGCGGACAACGGCGAGCCGGACTATACCTGGCAGCAGGCGGTGCGCACCAAGCCCTTCTGGCTGATAACCCTGGGCCATGCCTGCTCTTCCATAGTCATCGTCAGCGTGATGGTGCACCTTGGACCTATGCTGACCGACAGGGGATTCTCGCTCCAGACCATCGGGTGGGTCATTTCGGTCTACACGGCGGTGGGGGCAGTCTTCACGCTGATCGGCGGGTACGTTGGCGACCGGGTGCCGATACGTCTGGCGATATTCGGGTTTTCATCAGTCCAGACGCTGGCGCTGGCGGTGCTGCTGCTATGGGACTCCCTGTACATGGCCTATCTGTTCGCCGTGCTCATGGGCATAGGCTTTGGCGGGCGGACTCCGTTGACTACCGCCATACGGGGCGTCTATTTCGGGCGAAAGGCTTTTGCCAGCATCACCGGCATCTCGATGATTCCGATGAACATACTGCTGCTCGCTGCCCCACTGTACGCGGGCATAGCCTTCGACAGAACCGGGAGTTACTTCCTGCCGTTCGCAACAATAGCCGTCGTTAACTTGGTTGGCTCGGCAATGTTCCTGTTGCTGGGAAGCCCGGCAGCCGCTGAGTCCCGCCGACAGGCCACGGCTACAGCCCAAGGCAGCCAAGCGGACTAGAAGGCGACAATACTCGATAATTAGAGCCGGCCTCAAACGAGGCCGGCTCGGACTGCAATGCAGGTGTAGACAGCGGCTAGTCTACGCTCTTTTCCAGCAGTTCCCGAATCTCGACGACGGTGGCGGCGATCCACTCGTCGGCCTTGGCGGCGGTGCGGGAGCGGCGCTCTCGTCCGAAAGCCTGGTCGTCAATGTCCGGGTTCTCGGCGCGGATGTCCACCTCGATCTGGTGCATCTCCCTCTCGGCGACGGCAGGCCGCTCAATCCAGTGGCAGATGTAGTCGTGGTCGCCGGTATAGAAGACCGCGACCGGAATGGACATCCACTTCCCCTCTTTCAGGAACTCGTTCATGATGTCGTGGTGCGAGTCGCGGGGGAAAATGCGCATTTCCATATCCGCCGCCTCGCAGATGCGGGACAGCACTCCCAGCCCGCGCACCACGTCGCCGCACCAGTCCTCGCCCAGCACCAGCATCTTCTTTGGCCCGTTGTCGCGAGAGGCCAGTTCCCTGAAGGCGCGGACGTCGTCCTCGGAAAGGACGCTGCTGTCGTAGAAGCCTTCGAAACGGGCCTTGTTGACCTTGATTTCGTTCATGTAGGCCCGGTAATCGAACCCTTGGGAATAGCGTTCCGGGGTTACTACGCTAGTCTCTCTTGCCATATCGCCCCCGCGCAATTTCGGATTGTGGTTGTCAGTAATCCTTCAAATCGGGCGCACGGCCCGCCATCACCCGATTTCTCAACCGGTCATGCCCTTGAATCCCACCTCAACCTTCCCGTCGGGATGAATGATGATGGGCACAGTGTCGGCGTAGTCCAGGGCTTCGTCCAGGGTGTCCTGGCTCTGGTCCACTCGCCGTTCCTCGTACTCGATGCCCTCCCGCTTCCAGGCGGCGCGCAGGGCGTCGCAGGCGGGGCAGACTGTGAGGGTGTAGACGATTGGTATGTCGGCCATCGTCGGTCTCCTAATCTCTCTCTCCCTCCGGGGGATGGTTGGGGTGGGGGCGTATCCCCCATTGCGCGACAATTCTACAACGCCGGGCATACCTACGCCAACCGCAACGAGATTGCCGCTGCCTGAAGGAGCGGGCTATAATTGCGTCGCCGTAGGCCCGCTACCAGCGGTTCGACGAGCTATCATTCGACCGCCCGGATTCGCCGCTGGCCGACCGTCCAGCCGCCGGGTATGGAGGGACAATGTTCACCCTGTTCGTTACCGTCAAGATAAAGCCAGGGCACCGGGACGAGTTCATCGCGGCTACCAAGGGCGACGCCGAAGGCTCCAACACCGCCGAGCCGGGCTGCCTGCGATTCGACGTGCTGGCCGACAACAACGACCCCAACACCGTTTATCTCTACGAGGTCTACGAAAACCGCGACGCCTGGGAGACGGCCCATCGTGGGATGCCCCACTACACCCAGTGGCGCGAGACTGTCGCGGACTGGTTCGACGGCGATCCGCAGCGCATAGAGACCACGGCGCTGTTCCGGCGTGAGGATTTCGTATAACTGTAAATCCGGCACGGGGGAGAGGTTTGTCCCCGGACGTTTCACCCCCACCCCTTCGGCAAGCTCAGGACAGGCCTAACCCTCCCCCTCAAGGGGGAGGGGATTTTTGTGTTCCTACGCCTGCCTCTGCAAGACGGCGCGGAAGGCGTCCACGAAGGCGTCCACCTCCGGCTCGGCGATGACCGTAGAGACCGCGCCCACCAGGTTGGGGGCAATCAGTATGCCCTCGTTCAGCAGGCCCAGGAACACGTTGTGGCGGAAGGCGGAATCGGCGCTGGCGATGTCGCGGTAGCCGACCAGGGTGTCGTCGGAGAAGTGGATGCCGAACAGGGAGCCGAGGCCAGTGACCTGCACCGGGACTTCCAGCTCCTGCCCGACTTCGCGCAGGCCGTGACGCAGGTATTCGGTGACCTCGGCCAGGCGACGGTAGACCTCCGGCGTTAGCTGCTCGAGGGTCACCGCCCCGGCCAGCATGGTGGCGGGGTTGGCGTTGAAGGTGCCGGCGTGAGCCACGCGGGGGCCGGAGGTCGGATCGTACAGGCCCATAATGTCTTGGCGGCCACCGAAGGCCCCGACGGCGAAGCCGCCGCCGATAATCTTGCCCAGCGAGGTCATGTCCGGCGTTATGCCATAGTATTCCTGCGACCCGCCCGGCGCTACGCGGAAGCTGATTACCTCGTCGAAAATCAGCACGACGCCGTTCTCGGTGGCGAACTCCCGCAACATTGTCAGGAACTCATGGGTGGCGGGCAGCATTCCAACTGAGCCGAGCATCGGCTCGACGATGACAGCAGCCAATTCGTCCTTGTGCTGCTCGAGAATCTCCCGCGCCGGGCCTGTCTCGTTGAAGGGAATCACCACCACCGAGTCCAGCACGCCGTCGGCCAGCCCTTCGGTGGCGGGCAGAGCGTCGGGGTGCAGACGCTCGCCGGCCTTGCTGGGGTCAACCCGCACGCTGACACTCACCACGTCGTGGCTGCCGTGGTAGCCGCCCTCGGCCTTGGCGATGAGGCTGCGCCCGGTGAAGGCGCGGGCGGCGCGGATGGTGTTCAGGGTTGCCTCGGTGCCGGAGTTGGTGAAACGCACCAGCTCGAAGCTGGGAATGCGCTGGCAGAGAATCTGAGCCAGCCGTATCTGGTGCCGGTTGGGGGCGTTGTACACCACGCCCTGCTCCAACTGCTGGCGGACGGCGTTAATCACTGGCTCCGGTGCGTGTCCCAGAACCAGCGTTGTCATGGTGCCTATGAAGTCCAGCCGGTCGGCGCCGTCGGCATCCACCACGTGAGCGCCGGACGCTTCTTCTACGAAGATGGGATAGGGCGGCCAGAAGATGGAGTTGCGGCTGTCGCCTCCGGGCAGATAGCGCTTCGCCTCTTCCCATGCCGCCTTGGACTCGGCGGTCGTTTCCAGGTAGCGGTCCAGTTCTGCGGTCATTTATGTGCCTCCGGGAATGGGATTAACTAGGGCAAGGCAGTCATGCCGCTGCGGGAACGGCAGGCGCCGGGAAGTAAACGCGGCGCACGGTGCCGCTGCCCAGACTCAGAACCACGACGACAAGGAACAGTAGCCCGCCGACCGCCATCACTGCCTGGGCAGTGAATACGTCGGCTATGACGGCTCCCAGCATATTGGTTATGGCCATACTGCCGCCAACGTGGACGGAGTAGACCCCGGCAACGCGGCCCCGCACCGAGTCGTCGGTCAGCGACTGGATAGCAGTATGGCTGATGGTCATAAAGCCGGCCTGGGTGGCCCCAATGAGCACTGTGGCTAGTATCGAAATTTCTCGCATGGTGGACATTGCCAGCAGTATAGGGGCCGCGGCGCTCAGAAGCGCGAAAACCAGGAATATCTTGCCTCTAACTGACGGGCCGCGTACTCCGGCAAGGAATACCGAGGATATGAGAGCGCCTGTTCCCACACCTCCCATCAGGTAGCTGACTCCAACGGAACCGGCGCCCAGTTTGTCCACTGAGATGGCCGGAAGGATGGACTCGTAGGACATGGTCAAAGAGCAGTGGGCCACGGCGAGAAGCACCACCGCGAGGAGATGGGGGCGAGTGTAAATGTACTCGAACCCGGCGATGAAGTTGCTCCAGAAACTGCGGGAGGCGTCTATCATGCCAGTGGACCGCGTGCTCACCCTGGAGACCTGGATGAAGCCTACCAGGTAGAAGACGCTACAGAACCAGAAGGCGGCATCAAGGCTCAGGAAACCGAGCAGCGGCAATATGGCCAATGGCCCGACCAATCGAGAACCCTGTTGCGTGGCCTGGT
This sequence comes from Dehalococcoidia bacterium, assembly GCA_965204865.1. GTDB lineage: Bacteria > Chloroflexota > Dehalococcoidia > Lucifugimonadales > UBA3495 > VXOI01. The sequence goes on from OZ242027.1 coordinate 1,437,213, forward strand.
TCAAGGCCAGCGCGTTAAGCAGGTGCTCCCTTGGCACCAGGTTGGGGATTAGTGCCTGGGATACCGTCATCTGGCCGGCGCGAAGGGTGCCGTTAAAGAGGGCCAGCACCATGAGGGCCCAAGGTCCGGCCAGGTCGTTCATCACCAGGAAGCCCAGCAGTATGTTGTGGGCCAGGTTGAGGCCGAAAATCCATCGCAGCATGGTCTGCCGGTCGAACCGGTCGGCCAGGTAACCTACGATGGGCGTGGAGAACACCCGAGGAAACATCGCCGCGAAGGTGATGATGCCCACCCACGTTGACTCCCCGGTGATTTCCCACGCCAGCCAGCCGCGAGCGACAATCAAAGCCCACGCAGCCGCTCCCGAACAGGTGGTGGCAATCCACATCGTCCGGTAATCGGCGTATTTCAGGCCCAAGAGAAAACGGTCTCTGGTGGCGACCAGATATGAGGTCAAAGCGGGCTCCGATCGGTAGGGTCGTTTTCGACCCCAGAAGGCGCATTATAACAGTGAGAGAGTGCAGGCGTGGCCGCCCGAAAATGATGCCAAACTTGACGCTTAATCCCCCGCTTTCTACAATCCCGATGCCATGCCGCCAGTGGCGTGGAGCCTCCATAGGCAAGTAGCAAAAAAGGAACATAGGTTTATGCCCTTGCAAGCGCCCGAGGAAGGCCGGCTTCTTCCGCCGTATCGCGTTCTGGACCTCAGTGGCCCGGAGGCCGTGTTCTGCGGCAAGCTGCTGGCAGACTATGGAGCCGATGTCGTGCGCGTGGAGCCGCCTGGAGGTCACGCCTCTCGCGCCCGCGCCCCCTTCGCCGGGGATGTTGCGGGACAGGAGCGCAGCCTATACTTTCTGTTTTACAACACCAACAAGCGCTCAATCACCCTCGACCTGCAATCCGGGCGCGGAAATGAACTCTTCCGTGAACTGGTGAAACACTCGGACGTGGTGCTGGAAAGCTTCCCCGTGGGCTATATGGACTCGCTGGGTCTGGGTTACGAATCCCTGCGTGAAATCAATCCCGGAATCGTGATGGCCTCTGTTACGCCCTTTGGACAGACCGGCCCTTGGAAGGACTACGAATCATCCGATCTAATTGCCCTTGCCGCCAGTGGCTTCATGCAGATTACCGGCGAACCCGACGGCCCGCCGATGCGACAGGGCAATGAACAGTCCCACTTCCCCGGCGCGCAGTTCGCCGCCGCCTCCATTCTGGCCGCGCTCTACCACCGAGATTTCGGCGATGGATGGGGCCAGTACATTGGCGTCTCGTTGCAGGAAGCGCTGATCACTTACTACACCGACGCTCATCCGGCCCTGGCCTGGATGCTGCTGGGAGACAACGTCACCCGCGTGGGAGCCACCTCGACGCTGGTGATTCCGCTGGGCGCATACCCCAGCGCAGACGGCTGGATTTCCGCCGGCATCATCACCCCCCGCGAATGGGATACACTGGCGGAGTGGATTTACGAGGTCACCGGCAACGAAGAGGTGCTGAACGACGCCTATCGCGGCGGCAACCAGGACCGCGCGCCCTACAACGACATCATCACAGCACTTGTAATAGACTTCACCACCCGCTACACCAGCGAATACCTCTTCCACGAAGGCCAGCGGCGCAACCTGGTGTTCATTCCGGTAAACACTGTGTCCGACCTGTTGGCCGACCCGCAGCTTGAGGCCAGCAACTTCTGGTTCGGCCTGGACCATCCGGAGACTGGAACGCTCCAGTATCCTCTCGGCGTGTTCGATAGCGAGGAGGTCTCGCCGGCTACGAATCCGGCCCCCAGACTGGGACAAGACAACGACGCGATATATGGCGGCGAGTTGGGACTGAGTGTTGAGGAACTGGTGGCATTGAAGAAGGAAGGGGTGATTTAAGTGGACGGCAACGGCAAAAAAGCGTTGCAGGGCGTCCGGGTGCTGGAGTTGGGGCCTTACGTGGCCCTGCCTCTGACCGGACGCATCCTGGCCTCCCTGGGGGCAGAGGTCATCAAGGTCGAGACCAACAAGGTGCTGGACGAGATGGCGTTCATCCCGGCTTGGTCGCGGGGGGCAGGGCAGCCCGACTTCCAGCGAATCAAGAAGCGCGTGAGCATTGACGTGCGCACTGAGGGCGGTCTGGAAGTGTTCCGGGAGTTGGTCAAAGTCAGCGACGTGTTTATGACCAACTTCCGCCGCAACATCCTCGACCGCTGGGGCATAGACTTTCCGGCGGTGCGCCAACTGCGGCCCGACATCATCCTGATGTGGCAGACCGGGCTGGGCGGCATCGGCCCCTACTACACCTACAAGTCCTACGGGATTCTGGTGCAGCACATGGGAGGCGTGTCGCTGATGACGGGAGACGAGGGCGAGCCTCCGTCTGCCATCAACACTTCTTACTCCGACTACCACACGGGCGTGTTTCAGCCCTCGGCCATCATCGGCGCACTGATGCGGAGGCGAATGACCGGGCAGCCCGCAACGATGGAGTCCTCGATATTCAAGTCCGGCGCGGTCACTGCCGGGCCGCCGGTCCTTGATTACCAGATAAGCGGGCGATTGCCGGAGAGAATCGCCAATCGGGACCTCAACGCGGCGCCTCACGGCGTGTATCAGTGCCTTCCTCATCATTCCCGCGAAAGCGGGAACCGCTGGTGCGCCATCGCGGTCCAGAACGATGAGCAGTGGGCCGGACTGTGCCGGGCGATAGGCAACCCCGAATGGAGCGGAGAGCCGGAGTTCGCCACCATAGAGGGCCGTCTCTCCAACCAGGACAGGCTGGATTCGCTGATTGGCGAGTGGACGGCGCAACTTACTGCCGATGACGCTATGGAACGCTTGCAGCAGGAAGGTGTCCCGGCCAGCATCGTCTCCCAGGGTGATGACCTGTACGCCAGCGAACACCTGAAAGCCCGCGATTTCTACCGCCCAACGCCCTCATACGTGGCCGAGCGCGGCACTCCGGCGTGGGAGTGGGAGAAGCGCGACAGTCTGGCGTGGAGTTCGCCGGTCAGGATGTCGGAAACGCCGATGGAGTTTGGTAATTACAGTAATGTCGGCGAAGATAACGACTATGTGTTCCGGGAGATACTTGGTATGCCGGAGTCGCAGGTCGAGGCGCTCAAGGAAGACGGGTCGCTTTATTGATGACGACTCTGCCGTGGACGCCCTCACCCTAGCCCTCTCCCAGAGGGAGAGGGGATTTTTCATACAGGGAAATGGAAATGGTTGATTACAGCGGCTACAAGGACCTGCTGATTGAGAAGAGTGACGGCGTCGCCCTGCTGACGATGAACCGGCCGGAGGTGTTCAACGCTACGGGATTCACGCTCCACAACGAACTGTCGCGGGTGTGGCTGGACTTGGGGCAGGACCCGGAGGTTCGGGTGGCGGTGATTACCGGCAACGGCAACGCCTTTTCCGCCGGCGGCGACTTCGAGATGATTGAGCAGTCTATCGGCAAGGCCGAAGTCATCGCAGGCACAATGCAGGAAGCCCGCGACATCGTGCATAACATGATCAACCTGGACAAGCCGGTCATATCGGCCATCAACGGCGTGGCCGTGGGCGCGGGGCTGGCTGTGGCGCTCCTGGCCGACATCTCGATAGCGTCGGAGCGGGCGCGATTCACCGACGGCCACGTGCGCTTGGGCGTGGCGGCGGGCGACCATGCCGCCGTCATCTGGCCGCTGCTCATCGGCATGGCCAAGGCCAAGTATTACCTGCTGACCTGCGAGTTCCTGGACGGCGCGGAGGCTGAACGGCTTGGCTTGGTGAGCCTTTGCGTCCCTCACGACGAACTGATGGAGCGGGCGATGGGCGTGGCTCGCAAGCTGGCCGACGGCCCCCAGCCGGCCATCCGCTACACCAAGCGCTCGCTGAACCAGTGGTTGCGAATGGCGGAACATACCGCCTTCGACTACTCTCTGGCGCTGGAGATGCTCAACTTCTTCGGTCCCGACGTGCGCGAGGGGCTGGACTCGGTGCGCCAGAAGCGCGCCCCGGACTTTCCTTCGGCGCGTTAGGGACGGGTCATCCAGACGGCAAAGGCCACGATCCACACCACCAGTACCAAGTTGACGCGGGCCGCCCACTGCACGAACAGACGGCCGGGGCCGGTGGGCAGCGGCGAGCCGGAGGAGCGCGCTACGTCGAGGCGGTCCATCATTCTCGGCCCCAGCCAGAAGTCGTGGATTAGGCTGAGAATGATCACGATGACGAACAGGCCCGTTTTCCTCTGTAGATAGTCTATGAAGTGGGCATCTCCGGTAAAGAAGGTGTCCGGACGGACCCCCCAGTAAGTCCAGGCAAGATAGGCCCCTGAGCCGGCAAGCACTATCTTGGCTGCCCATGCTATCGGGACGAACTTTTCGGCGGCGCTGCGCAGGACGCCGAAGCCGACCCCTGGGTCGCGCCGGGCCAGCGGTACCATCACCATGGCGAGGAAGAGCATCCCTCCCAACCAGGTAATTGCTGCGATTACATGTATGAGCACGAGGACAGGAAGCATAACTGATACCGCCTTATTCCCACGCCGCTGCGACTAATGTGGAGGCGCACCGGTGCGGGCCAACTCCGTGACTCTGGCATTAGGCCAGCCAGGGAATATCCTCCTTCAGGTAGTGGGTAGCCCGAAAGACGCGGTTGACCGGCTGGTCCTCCATGTCTACGTGAAAGTGGGGGTTGATGTACTCCCATACTACTTCGCCTTCGGGCGTGATCTGGAACATCCGCCCGAACTGGCCCTCGGTAATCAGCGTATTGCCGTTGGGGAGGCGGCGAGCGCCGGAGATGTAGGCGCTGAAGAAATTGTATGCCGGATTGTCAGTGTACTCCCACACAATCTCGTTGGTTGCCGGATTAACCTCGATAACCCGGGAAAATGGAAGACCCGCGTCTCTCCGGTGGGAGCCGTTGTCGAAGATAAGCACGTTGCCGTTGGGCAGCGCGTTGGGGTCGTGCTGCTGCGCCAGCGTTTCGTAACCCAGTTCCCAGACGATTTCCCCGCTGGCCTTGTCTATGATGCCCACGGTGGAGATGTTTCGGAAACTGAACAGCACCCGGTCGTCCCCTATCGGGGCCAGGGTGTTGCCGTGGCTCCATTCATCCCGCCGGTCATTCACGGTCAGGATGTGCCTGTCAACGTCGAGATGCTCCGCGGCGTGCCATTCCCAGATGCGGTAGCCTTTGGCGTCTACCTCGACCAGCACGTCGGCCCACATACCTTCCGGCGCCGAGCCGGGAACGCCGCCCCGCACCTTGGCCGCCAGCGACGGGGCCATCGGCTCCACCGTCATGTAAATAGCGCCGCCCGACTCGGTTCTCCGGTGATCGTGATGGTGGTCGGGGTCTCGGTGTTCCCACACCACGTTGCCGTGACGGTCAGCCTCGACCATCACGCCGCCTTTGAACCGCTTCCAGGACGGGAAACGGTCCCAGGTCTCATCGACGACCTTGCCGCCGTAGAACAAGTTGCCGTTGGGCAGCAGGTAGCCGTAGAGGCCGGGGGAATAAGGCATCCTCCACTGGTGGGCCACGTTGCCCTCCATGTCGATCAGATAAACGTCGCCCCTGCTGGCCATGGGGGTATACAGCACGAAGCCGGGACAGGCCTTGTCCGGGTCAAGGGCGGTGAGCCCGGTGCGCCCCATCCGGCGCCGGGTCTGCTGGTCAACTGAGGTCATTGTTCCACCTTCCAGAGTACTCACCCTCGAGGACGGTCAGGGTGGGGAGTTCCTTGATTACTGCGCCACGTAGCCGCCGTCCACCGCCATGTTGTGGCCGGTGACGAAGCTGGCCGCCGGGGACGACAGCCAGACCACGGCCTCGGCGATTTCCTGCGGCTCGCCCAAGCGTCCTATGGGGTGACGGGAGATGATGGTCTCTTCCATGTTGGCGTAGTTGTCGAACAGGGGACGCACCAACGGCGTATTGATGTAGCCGGGGCAAACTGAGTTTACGCGAATGCCGTCGGCGGCGTATTCCAGGGCCGCGGCCTTGGTCAGCCCCACCACGCCGTGCTTGGCCGCCATGTAGGCCACCGAGCCGGGAGTGGCGATGAGGCCCATTATCGAGGCCGTGTTGACGATGGCCCCGCTGCCCTGCTTGAGCATCTGCGGTATCTCGGCCTTCATGGAGAGCCAGACGCCTTTCAAATTAATGCGTATAACGCGGTCGAAGTCCTCTTCCTCGTAGTCTGCGGAACGGCGGCGTTCCCGACCGCCGGATATGCCAGCGTTGTTGAAGGCGCAGTCCAGGCTACCGAAGGCTTCCACCGCCCGGTCAACCATCGATTGCGCGCCGGCGAGGTCGGACACGTCGGCGTGAACCAAGACCGCCTGCCCCCCGGCCTCCACGATCATCTGAACCGTTTCCTCGCCGCCTTCCACGTTCACATCGGCCACCACCACGCGGGCGCCTTCGCGGGCATAGGCCAGGGACGTGGCCCGCCCAATGCCGGAACCTCCCCCCGTGACCAAGGCCGTCTTGCCGTCAAGTTGTCCTGCCATGCTTTCCTCTCCCATTGTGATAGTAGTCCAGATTATAACCGTCCCGATGTGCTGTGCTACCGTCGCCCGCATTACGGAGATGAGGATAATGGTAAAATGATGCTCACAGCACTCCAAACCAAGCCTTGACGGGGCCTGTTTTCGAGGTGAAGCAATGCCGATTCCCGCCCCAAACATGACTGACTATGAGTATGCCTACCACAACGACCGCCTTGAAGTCCCAGAGTACTTCAACTTCGGATTCGACGTGGTGGACAAGTGGGCCGAAGACCGCACCAAGCTGGCCCTGTTGTCCGTTGACCCCAGCGGGGAGCGGGCCACCCATCACACCTTCTGGGACCTCAAGACGCTTACCGACCGGTTCGCCAATGCCCTGAGGGAGCTGGGTATCCAGAAGGGAGACCGAGTGTTCATCATGCTGCCCCGCATACCGGAGTGGTACGTGGCGATGGTGGGTCTGTTCAAGCTGGGCGCGCTGCCTATGCCCGCCACCACCCTGCTGACCCCCGGCGACATCGAGTATCGCATCAACCGCGCGGAGGCGGTGATGGCGATTACCGATGGCGAAAACGCCACCAAGGTAGAGCAGGCCGCGGGAGGCTGCGCGACTCTGAAGCATCTGCTGGCAACGGGAGAAGACCGCCGGGGCTGGCTGTCGTATGAGCGGATGGTGGCCGACGCCTCTCCGGTGCTGGAAGGCGTTGAGCCAACCCGCAGCGACGATCCGCTCCTCATCTACTTCACCTCCGGCACCGTAGGCTACCCCAAGATGGTGCTGCACACCCAGGCCTCCTGCGCCATCGGCCACGTGCTGACCGCCAAGTATTGGCACGACCTGAAACCCACCGATTTGCACTGGACGCTGTCGGACACCGGCTGGGCCAAGGCGGCCTACGGCAAGCTGTTCGGCCAGTGGACTTTGGGCGCGACAGTGATGCAGCACGACGCCCGCGGCCGCTTCGACGCGCCGCTGACGCTGCGGATGCTGGAGCGGTACGGAGTCACCTCCTTCTGCGCTCCACCCACGGCCTTCCGCATGATGGTGCTGGAAGACCTGAAGCAGTACGACCTTCGCAGCCTGCGCCACTGCACCGGGGCAGGCGAGCCGCTGAACCCGGAGGTGATGAAGCAGTGGGAGGACGGCACGGGGTTGACGATCTATGACGGCTATGGCCAGACGGAGACGGTGCTGCTGGTGGGCAACTACCGCTGTATGCCGGTGCGTCCAGGCTCAATGGGCAAGCCTATGCCTGGGTTCACCATTGGCGTGGTGGACGATGACGGGAACGAAGTTCCTGTGGGCGAGGAAGGACAGATTGCGGTCAAGGTCAAGCCGGAGCGACCGGTAGGACTGTTCCAGGAGTACTGGCGCGATGACGAAGGAATGGAGCGCTCCTTCGTAGGCGACTGGTATCTTACCGGCGACAAGGCGTACAAGGACGAAGACGGCTATCACTGGTTCGTGGGCCGGGCCGATGATGTAATCATTTCCGCTGGATACCGCATTGGGCCTTTCGAGGTGGAGAGCGCCCTCATCGAGCATCCGGCGGTGGCCGAGTCCGCAGTGGTAGCCAGCCCCGACCCGGTGCGCGGTGAGATTGTCAAAGCCTTCGTCATTCTGGCCCCGGACTACGTGCCGTCCGATGAACTGGTGCTCAGCATCCAAGACCACGTGCGGAGCACCACTGCACCGTACAAGTACCCGCGCGCTGTCGAGTTCGTAACCGAGCTCCCCAAGACGGTCAGCGGCAAAATCCGCCGTGTCGAGCTCCGCCAGACGGAGCTGGAACGGGCAAGGTCATCCTGACCAATCGAAAGGCATCCCATCCAAGTCCCTCCCCCTTGAGGGGGAGGGTTAGGGCGGGGGTGAAATCCTGGAGAGAGGAAGTTGCCGAAGGACGGAATAGCAGATATGGACAGTTTCAGCGACCAGCTTCGCGAAGAGGCAGAGCCAATCTGGAGGCAGATATTCGCGCATCCCTTCCTGCGGGAAATCAAGGATGGAACTTTACCTCTGGAGACTTTCCAGTATTACTTGGGACAGGACTACCTGTACCTTGAAGGGTTCGCCCGGTGTGTTGCTATCACCCTTGCCAAGGCCCCTGATGCCGACTTGCTCGAAGAAATTGCGAAAAGGGTGATGACTCCCATTGAGCGGCCCCTGCATCACAAACTGCTGGAGGCGGCCGGGCTCACGCTTGAAGAGGCGAAAAGAACCGTTCCCTCCCCTACCAACGCGGGCTATGTGAACCATATGCTCGCCATAGCCAACCGCGAAGGATTGGGCCCGACTGCGGCAGCAATGCTCCCGTGCCCGTGGACCTACCACCTGTTGCGGGAGGAGTTGGGACAGTCCGAGCACCCGCTGTACGGGCAATGGACCAGCTTCTACGTATCAGGGCTACTGGAGGATAGCGTGGCAGCCTGGCGCAGCTTCGTAGACCGGCAGGCACAGCATGCCAGCCCGGACGAGCTGGAGGCGATGCGACAGGCCTTCCTGACCAGCAGCCGCTACGAGTATATGTTCTGGGACGCTGCCTACCGCCGCGAACAGTGGCCGGTGTAGGTACGTCCTCACCCTAACCCTCTCCCATTGGGATGGGGAACGCTAGCAAAGGAGAGGCATTATGCCCAAAGCGCCAGTCAACGGAATCGAACTGTACTATGAATCCCACGGCAGCGGGCCAGCCATCGTTTTCGCCCACGGGCGCGGCGGCAACCACATGAGCTGGTGGCAGCAGGTGGCCCGTTTCTCCGGCGAATTTCGCTGCATAACCTTCGACCATCGTGGCTGGGGACAATCCATCGCGGAGTACGGTTCACCTCTGCGCGAGAATTTCGCGGCTGACATCATAGGTCTCGTGGATTATCTTGGAATCGAGGAGACATTTCTCGTAGCGCAGTCCATGGGAGGGTTCAGTTGCCTCGAGTTTGCGCTGGCCCGCCCTGAGCAAACCCTGGGGCTGGTGCTGGGAGACACGACCGGGGGTGTCGTTTCTTCGGGGGTGCTGGCCGAGTTGGCGAAGACTAATCCGCCCGACGGCGTAGCTCGATCATTGGCCGCCGGCTTCATCGCCGAGCAGCCCGCCCTGACGTTCCTGTATCAGCAGATCCAGGGGCTTAACCCGGAACGCGGCGAGGATGGCGTAATTTCAGGGTTCAGGAGAGAGGACGGCAGGCAGGAGACCGACTTCTTCGGCTGGCAGACGCCGATGCTGCTGATAGTAGGCGACCAGGATGCCATCTTCCCGCCCAGCGTCATAGCCGAGGTGCAAAAGGTTGTCCCCGGCTCTCGTATGGAAGTGGTCCCGGGCGCCGCTCACTCCACCCACTTCGAAAAGCCGGACGAATTTAACGCCCTGCTGTCTGAGTTCTTTGCCAGTGTTCTGGCGGAGCAGACTGCCGGCGCTCCGGCGGACTAGCGCCAATCATCGCTGACGGGCGCGCCCTGCCTGAAAACAAACAAACGGGGCAGACATAGTGCCTGCCCCGTTGTCGTTTCCCGGATGCTGGTTGGATTTTACGGTGCGGTGGTGCCGCCGAATGCTCCCCAACCGGCGGGAATCTGGACGACGCCGGGCTCGAGGGCGTTCACGTCGGACTGTCCGGTGAAGGCCATGGCGCGGTCAACTTCCTCTCGGAGCAGTTCCAGTACGCCGTGAACGCCGTTGGCTCCGTCAATGGCCAAGCCCCAGAACAGCGGGCGGCCGATGGCGACGGCCTTCGCGCCGAGGGCGAGGGCCTTGATAACGTCGCTGCCGCGGCGGACTCCGGAATCCACATACACTTCGGCCCGGCCCCTGGCCGCTTCGACTACCTCCGGCACCATCTCGATGGCGCCCATGGTCATGTCCAACTGCCGTCCGCCGTGGGTGGATACCAGGAGGCCGTCAACTCCGTGCTCCACGGCCTCGTAGGCGTCCTCGGAGGTGCGCACTCCTTTCAGCACCAAGGGCAGGGAGGTAAGGCCGCGCAGCCATTCCAGCTCCCGCCATGTGATGGGGGGAGCGTAGGACACGTCCCAGCCCTCGGTCTCGTCGGTGCCGCTGATTACGTTGCGGTCGGCGTCCATGCCCCGGAAATTGCCTAGGTCATGCTCCCGCTTGTAGCGGTTGCGAAGGTCGCGTTCCTTGGGGCTGGCGACCGGGGTGTCGATAGTCAGCACGATGGCCTTGAACCCGGCTTCCTCGGCGCGATGCACCAGCATCTCGGTGAAGTTGTAGCCCCGGTGATAGAGCTGGAACCACAGCGGGCCGCTGGCGGCGTCGGATACTTCTTCCATGCTGTAGTTGGAAGAGGTGCTGAGCATCATCAGGGTGTCGGAGCGCCCGGCGCCCTGGGCCGTGGCGACCTCACCGTCGGGGTGGGCCAGCATGTGGCTGCCTGCCGGGGCCACCATCACCGGCATACTGATTTCCTGGCCGAGGACTGTGGTCGAAATCTTGCGTTCCTGGACGTCCCGCAGGAACCTGGGCCTCAGCTTCAGGTCCTCGAAGGCGGAGCGGTTGCGGCGGGTGGTGAACTCGTCCATCGAGCCGGCCTCGATGAACTCCCAGTTGTTGTGCGGCAGGACCAGCTTGGCCCTTGCTTCGTAGTCGTAGAGGTTGATGGGGTCGTTAGCCATTTGTGCCTCCTGCTAGTCGTAATCAGGTCAAAATCGCCCCTACTCTACCCCGGACGGGATACAGTGGCAAGGGGCGGTGTCTTGCTCCCGGCCGCCCTTCACTACTCGTACCGCAGGGCCTCAGCGGGATAGATGTCGCTTGCCTGCCGCGCGGGTAGGAGGGTGGTCGCCAGCGAGAATAGATAGGCGACGGCGACTATTGCCACTATCTGTACCCAGGGGATGGCGAATCTAATGGTCTCGATGTCTTCCCGGATTTCCCGGACGATGAGATAGGAAATGGCCGTGCCTAGCCCGACGCCAATAGCCACGCCCAGCAAAACCACGAAGGACGATTCAATCAGGAAGCTAAGCTGCACCATGCCGCGGCGGTAACCTATGGCCCGCAGCACGCCAATCTGCTGGCGACGCTCCACCACCGCCCGCAGGCTGACCACCCCCAGCGAGGCCACGCCCACCATCAGGCCCAGTCCCATGAATCCGGTCAGGAGATAGTTGAAAGACTGGTTGGCCGATACCGAATCTTCCACCAACTCGGCCAGCACGTCGCTCTCCATACCGTTGCGCTGGAAGGCTATCTCCAGGTCTCTTGACACCTGAGCGGCATCTACCCCCTCGGCTACCTTGATGCGGTAATTGGTGGTCGGAATGGGGTAGGGAGAAACCTCATCCAACTGCTGGCGGGCCGCAATCATGCCGCCACCCAAGGCCCCGAAGGCGTCGGCGGTCTCGTCGAGGACGCCGACTATGGTGAGCGTGATAGTTGCCCCGGTAGCAGGCTCCCGCACTTCGATAGGGATAGGTTTCATGGACTCGTCTTCGTAGAACAGTCCCTCCACCTGGAACTCAGGCACGTCACCGCCCCGGAATCCGGCGCGGGTTGGCACTGCCAAAGCGTCCACCACTACCAGGGTGGAATCGTTGCGCAGGGCTTCCCAGACCCCCTCGGCAGTCGTGCCGTAGCCTTCGGCGATAAGGTGAAATTCCGTCTCCGTGCCGGACAGGTATCCATCGTCAGCCGCGCGAACGGCGTAGCGTTTCCAGCTCTGGTTTTCGGCCCCTTCTTGCCTCACCTGCACCGGAATGTAGGTGTAGCTCCCGATGGCCTCGAAGTCGGCGGGATTAAGATTCGGGTTGTCCTCAATCGCCTGCTGGAAGTCGTCTATGGGGGTTGTTGGGTTGACTCTCGCCGAGATGTCCCACCCGCCTACCACCGAGGCATCATCGGCCGAGGTGGTGCTGAAGGCCTCGGTGAGAATAGACATCACGATCATGGTGAAGATGACGAGGGCGAACATTGCCAGCGTCAACCCGGTTCGGAACTTGGCGCTCATGGGGTACGCCACCGCCGTTACCAGCACCGGGCGCAGGCTGCCGATTCGCGCTGTCAGCGTAGTGAGCACTTTCAGCAGGAGGTCGGCGTTGTACATTACCGTCCAGACGGCGGCGGCCACCATTGTTATCCCTGAAATGAAGAACATCTCAATGCCGCCGTTCAGTTCGCCAAAGACCCTTTGGAGAGTGCTGAACGGTATGAACCAGTAGATCAGCACCAGCACGCCGATGAGGGTGTATGCGACACGGTCAGATGTTTCGGGGCGTACCTGGTTCACGTTCATAAGGGATCGCAGCAGCAGGCCGAGGCCGACTATCGCAGAGGTTACCCCCAAGCGCACCCACAGCGCGGAGTCGGTCTGAGTGCCCACCCAAACCAACAGTAGCCCAATACCCACTACGATAGTGGACAGGATCACCCGTATCACCACCATCCAGCCCTGCCGGAAAGGGCTAAGCAAGAGTTGGAAGAGGGTGTAAACGAACACGAAGGGCGCAATCAATTCGGACAGCGGCGCCAGCACCAGCAGCACGATGCCCCGGACGATTCGCCCGGCCATGAAGGCCCGGATGCTGGAATACAGCACCTGAATGGGCAGGAGAAAGAGGCCGGATATAACCAGACGAAGCAACTGTTGCAGGGCGCTGGCGGTGTTGGTTTCCTGCGGTGTTGGAAGATCCCGCACCGCCGCCACAATGTTCATCCTGCTGACCCGGTAGGCGGAAAAACCCACGGTAATGAAGGTGATCACCATGCCCAGGCAGTAGGCTACGACGGCGCTGCGTAACTCGAAATGGCGGGTTAGCTGAAAGTCGTCGGCCCCGGCTCCCCCGCCGGCGAAAATCTGGTTGATGATGCCCACTATAAGCGCGCTGGCCAGCAGCCCCAGCCCCACGCCGACAATCCCTGACACCAGCGAATATGCCGTTCCCTCGAAGACAAACATCTGCACCAGATGCCATCTCCTGGCGCCGACCGCTCGCGCCATGCCCAACTCGGAACGCCGGGCCGCCGCCAGCATTACGAAAATCAGGAAGATGAGCAGAATGCCCACGATGATGGAGAACAGGCCGAAGAGGATGAAGAAGCTGGTCACCAGGCTGCCGACCTCCTCTGCCGTATCCAGCAGGCTCCGCTTGATGTCTATCACCACGAACTCCGCCAGCGAGACCACCAGGGTGTTGACCTCGCGGGTAAGCTCCTCATCGCCCGTCGCAGCCACCGCCTCCAGGAATTCGGAGCGGACATCCTCGTCCGAGAATAGGGAAATCAGTTCGTCGCTCAACTCCGGCCTGAACAGTTCCGCCTGTAGCAGAACAAGGTCTTCCCGCGCCGACTCGGTCAAGAGGGGCCTCTGCTCTCTTTCCTTGAGTTGTTCCAGGACTTCGGGGCGGGACAGGGCGTCTTTCAAGCTCGAGGCGACTTCGCGGTCGGTGAAGAGGACTCGCAGGGTCTTGGTGACTTCTTCGCTCAGTTCAGCGCCGCTGTATTCGTCGCCCTTGTTGGAGACGACAATGGAATTGATGAACCCCTCTCGTCCGAACAATTCCTGGGCCTTGTTCAGGTGCAGCAGCAGAGTCGGCTCGGCGCCCACGGGGCCGCTGCCCGACACCACTCCCTTGACCGTGAGGGGAACCGGCTCACCGTAGACGTAAACGGTCAGCGTGTCGCCCGGCATCGCCTCCAGGTCTTCGGAGGCTGCCGAGTTGATAAACACTTCCAGCAGCCCCAGGTCTTCCATCCGCGCCTCGCCGCCGCCCTCCAGGTTGAACCCGCCGAATCCCTCCAGCGTGTCCGGGTTGACGCCGGCAATCTGCATACGTCCTTCGCTGAGGGAGGTGCGGTCATTGACCGTGGGAGCGATTTCCGCCAATCCGGGAGCTAGGCCGTCTATGCTGTCTACGTCGGCCAATTCCTGCTGTAGCGCGGTGAAGCGTTCCATCGGGACATAGGCGGCGCCCCCAAACTGGTCGTTCTCGCCAGCCCTGGCGGAAAGCACGAACTCATCAATGGTGCCCAGCCCGTCAACAACGGCCTTCCTGATGGAGAAGGTCAGGGTGTCGCCGGTGCCAAATGATGCCGCCATAATCAGCGTGGAAATCATTATCCCGGCGACAATCAAGGCAGTCTGGGCTTTGCGGCGGGGGATGTTCCGTAGCCCCATCTTCAACATGACCCGGTTGCGGAGGGCCATGAACCCGATGACGGCGAGGGCTGGCAGAAAGATTGCCAGCAGGACATACATGATCCAGTCCATTTTGACGCCGAACAGGTCTTCCATTATTCCCCTGCCTGTTTTCAATCATTCCCTCTCCCTTGAAGGAGAGGGTAAGGGTGATGGTGGCCGGCTCGAAACGGAGCGCACTGGCGCACTCCAATTACCCGGCGGAAACGGCGGCGGGCTGAGGACGCAGCTTGCTCAGAAGATTGGGGATGCTGACGTTGAACAGGTAGTATACGACCGGGACTACGATCAGCGTCAGGGCGGTGGAGCTGATCAGTCCGCCGATGACTACCGTGGCCAGTTCCGCGCTGATGATGCCGCCCTCGCTGCCGCTGAAGGCCGCCAAGGGCAGCAGGGCGAAGCTGGTGGTCATCGCAGTCATCAGGATCGGGCGCAGCCGCACCCGGCCTCCCGTTACCAGCGCTTCGGTTACGGACATTCCTCGACTTCGCAACTGCTCGACGAAGGCTATCAGCACTATGGCGTTGGTCACAACGATGCCGATGAGCAGCAGCAGGCCCATCATGGCCGGGAGGCCGAGAGTGCGCCCGGTAATCGCCAAGGCGACCATCACCCCAATGAGCGCCAGGGGCAGGCTGGTGATGATGATAAACGGATTTCGCAGAGACCCCAGGCTGGCCACCATTACCAGGTACATCAGTATGATGCCCACCGCCATCGAGAGGAAGATGGCCTGGAAGCCCTCGGCGATGTCGGCGAAAATGCCGCCGCTGGTCACGCTGACTCCCGGAGGCAGGTCGAGTTCGGCAATCTTCCGGTCTATCTCGGCGCCTATTGCCTGGGTGTCCTCGTCGGTAATGTCGCCGGTGATGCTGGCAGACCGTTGCCGGTCGGTCCGGCTGATGGTCACCGGGCCTTCTCTGGTGGTGAGCTGGGCCAGCTCCCGCAGGGGGGCTGTGCCGCCTGGCCCTGCGATAATCAGGTCACCCAACCCTGAGCCGGTCGAAGGGTCGAGGCTGCTTGCCGATTCTCTACTGCCGGACAAGACAACCTCGGTGGCCCTCCCCTCGATGTTGATGGTGGTTACTACTCGTCCGACAAGGAACTGGCTGAGTTGGAACCCGACCTGGCGAGAGGTCAGCCCGATTTCCGAGGCTGCGGACGGGTCCACCTCTACCGCCACCTCCTGCCTAGCTTGGGTAACATCGCTGGTCAGGTTTACCACTCCGTCCATTGAGCTGAGGGAAGCCACCAGCTCATCGGAGACCTGGGCAATATCCCGGTAGTTTGGGCCGGCAACGCTGATTTCGACCCCAGATACGGGCGGGCCGTTGCCCAGCTCGGTGACTTGCAGTTGCCTGCCGGGGTTTTGAAGCCGTTCTCTCAATTCGCCGGCAGCGTCCGTCGGGGCGTCGGGTGTAAGAGCCACCAGAAGGCTGGCCTGGTTGAAGGAGCCCGGCACGCCGCCTCCGCCCAAGTCGGTAGCCCCGACGGTGGCGGTGTAGATTTCGGCGATGTCTCTGACCTCGCCCTCCATCTGAATGACCTCCGCCAGCGTCCGGTCGGGAGTCGTTCCTGGGGGCAGAGTGAGATTCACTTCGACGTAACGCTGTCCGCCGCTGGGGAACAGGGTGACCGGGATCAATGACAGCAGGGCCAGGCTGCCCACTGTGAGGACAACGGCGGCGATGATGGTGGCGGCCTTATGCCCCAAGGCCCACCGGATTACCGGGGCGTAGGCTCTCTGCATCCAGGTCTCGTGGACGAAAGCGATGTCGTCCTCGCCTGCGCCCTCCGGCAGGTCGCCGGGGCGCAGCAGGTAGGCGCCCAGCACCGGCACCGCCGTCAGCGCCACCACCAGCGACGCCGCCAGGGCGAAGACGACGGTCAGAGCGAAGGGCAGGAAGAAGGCCCCAACCAATCCTTGGATGAACCCAAGAGGGATGAACACCACAATGGTGGTCAGGGTGGATGCAAATATGGCCGGGCCGACCTCGGCGGTGGCGTCTAGGGCAGCCCTCCATCTCTCCCGGCCTGCCTGGATGTGCCGATAAACATTCTCCAGCACGACAATGGCGTCGTCCACCACGCGGCCCACGGAAATAGCCAGGCCGCCCAGCGTCATGAAGTTCAGCGTCATGTCCTGCCAGGTCATCAACAGGATCCCGGTAAATATGCTGAGGGGGATGGACAGCGCGATGACTACGGTGGGGCGCAGCGTGGTCAAAAGACCACGCACCACCGTTGGGCGGATGGTCAACATAAAGATGAACACCACGCCGACGGCGAACAGAAACCCATAAAGGGCCTCGCTCAACAGGGTGTCAATCTGCTGCTGGATTTCCGGCCCCTGGTCCGAGACTATTACTATTTCCAGCCCGGAGGGAAGTTGCCCAAATCCTTCCAGTGTTTCCCGGACTGCCTCTGTTACCTCGATGGTGTTGGCTTCCGGCTCCTTCACTATGGATACGTTGATGGCCGGCTTGCCGTTGGTGCGGGAGATGCTGGTGGGGGCTCCTTCCGTCAGTTCGACATCAGCCACGTCGCGCAGCATCACCGCGCCTGAAGGCGTGGAGCTGACCACCAGGTTGCGGACCTCTTCCACCGAGCCGAGGGTATGGATGGCTTTTACCGGCATCGAGCCGCCTTCACCGAATACCAACCCTGCCGGAAGGGTCACGTTGTTTTCACTCAGGGCGGCGGCAATCTGGGGAAGGGCGACGCCGTTGGCGAGCATACGGTCGGGGTCGGCGGACACTCGCACCTGCTGGTCCACCTCTCCGGTAACCAGTACCTGAAGGATTCCGTCTATGGCGGAAAGCTCGGGGAGAATCCGCGACTCGACGAACTCAGACGCGCTTTCAGTGCCGTCGTCGGTGATTACGCTGAACTGGAGTACCGGGAACTGGTCCGGGTCGAAGCGGCCTACTTCGGGCTGCTCCGCACCGACAGGAAAAGTCAAAACGCTTACGTGGTTCTGTATGGCGCTTTCCGCATCGGCCATATCCGTGCCATACTTGAAAGTCGCTAGGACGATGGAATTGCCCTCGAAGCTGGTGGACTGGATGCTTTCCAGTCCCTCCGTGCCCTCTATCACCCGCTCGATAGGAGCGGTCACATCCTTCACCACCCCTTCGGGGTCAACCGAGGGATAGGATGTGGTAACGACGACCAGCGGGAACTCGATTTCAGGAAACAGTTCCACCTGTAGCGAGTTGTAGGCGAAAACGCCGCCAGCCAACAGGATTATGACTGCCAGCAAGGTGACAGTGCGTCTGCTGATGGCGGCGGCAGTGATGAAGCGCATGGTCTCTCCGGCTACTGTCTTACTGCATAAAAAAGCCGCCCTGCCCGCTCCTGACGATGGCTAAGACGGCTCCTTGGTCTGGTCACTTAGAGGGTGGAACGCCGGGATCATGGGTTTCCGAAACCGTCATCAACGACAGCGCCATCCCTCATGCGGACGATGCGATGGGCCAGTCGCCCCACTTCTTCGGAGTGAGTGACCAGGATGAAGCTCTGACGGTTGACCCGGTTGAGTTCGATGATAAGGCGCATGATTTCGTCGGTGGTCTCGCTGTCCAAATCGCCAGTAGGCTCGTCGGCCCAGATGATGGAGGGCTGGTTGACCAGGGCCCGGGCGATGGTGACCCGCTGGCGCTGCCCGCCGGAAAGCTCGCTGGGCAGGTGGTTAGCGCGGTCGGCCAGCCCCACCTGCTCCAGCATATCCATAGAACGGCGCCGGGCCTCCGTCGCGCCGACGCCCGACAGTAGCAGGGGCATCTCGACGTTTTCTACGGAAGACAATACCGGTAGCAGGTTGTAGAGCTGAAACACGAAGCCCATATTCCGGGCGCGGTAGTCGCTGCGCTCGTCGTCGGGCAGGTCATGCAGCACTACGCCGTCTATGGTCACTTTGCCTTCGTCCACGTCGTCCAGACCGGACAGGCAGTTGAGCATGGTGGTCTTGCCGCAGCCGCTGGGGCCCATTATGGCGACCATCTCCCCCCGCCGGACAGATAGGTCCACCCCGCGAAGAGCGTTCACCTGTACCTTGCCTGTGTCGTAAGTCTTGTGGATTCCAACAGCATGGACAATAGGGTCATCCATGGATTCTCCAAGTTTCCAAACTCTTCTCTGCAAACTTACGCAGAAGTCGCTTGGCCGGATTGCCTTGAATTCGATACTTCACTTCGGAAGCCACTTATTTCAGTATATCCCAAATCGTCATAATTGTGTTCGGATTTCGTAACCGCGGTTTCTCTCAGTGGACCAGAGGAAGCCAATTCCCTACTACAGTAAGGAGAGGGGCAGGGCGGATGCGGGCGTAGATACGCGGCGCAGTCAGGATGGCTGTTCCAGGCGCAGCTTCAATTGCTCCAGCCACCACCAGAGGCGGCTCCAAACCATGCGCCGCTCTGGGTCGGTCAACTGGCGCCCTATGTGGCGGCGGGTGGCTGTGACGCCCTGGCCGGCCAGGTAGCCCCATGCTCCCGGTTCGCGTCGCATCCAGGCCAGCGTCTTCTCGCGGTGGTCGCTGAGAATCTGCCGGAGGACGGGGTCCAGCTCTTCGAGGGTAAGCTGCGGGGGCAACGTCATCAGCCCCCGCCCACGGGACGCACAATCTCCAGAATGTCGCCGTCCCGTAGCGTTACCTCCGGGTATTGCTCGCGTTTCAGCACCTCGCCGTTATATCCGACGGCGACGTGCTGGAGGTCCAGCCCGAAGGAATCCAGATATGACTCGAGGTCTACGCTGGCGTCTATGGGGCGGGGTTTTCCATTCACCATCAGGTTAATCATATCGGCAACAAGCCTCCGGTCATGGTAGGCGAGCGGGTATGGGTTCCGCCAACGGCGGGCGGGACTGCCAGGCTTCCTGCAAGGCCAGCTTCAGCTCCGCTGCTGCCGCCTGCGGGTCGACTGCGCCCAGGATACTGCGGATGACTGCCACGCCGGAGGCCCCGGCGTTTACCACTTCGGCCAGATTGCCAGCCGTGATGCCTCCGATGCCGAAGAGCGGAACGCTGCCCTTCGACAAGCTCGGGAGCCGCCAGATTTCACGCATCAGCCCCGGCCCGGCGGGAGCTGCGCCGGGATGCGAGCCGGTGGCGAACATAGTGCCGACTACCAGGAAATCTGCTCCGGCGTCGGACGCATCCGTCGCGCCGTCGGCAGAATGCACCGACCGCCCGATGAGGGCGCAGCCAGTGAGCAACTTCCGGGCCGCGGCTACCGGCAAGGCCTCCTCGCCCAACTGCACGCCATCGGCGGCTGCGGCGATAGCGATGTCAACGCGCTCGTTAATCAGAAGAACGGCCCGCCCGTCTACCGCCCGCTTTAGCTCTTCCGCCAATGACAGCATCCGTCCGCCCGGAAGTTCCTTGGCTCGTAGCTGCACCAGTCCCACGCCCCCAGCGACCGCCGCCGAAACGCGAGGGGAAAGCTCGTCAGGGCTTACCACCGACGTATCGGCGACCAGGCAGAGGCATGGCAGTTCCAGGAAAGCAGGCATGGCTTGAGCCTGGTTGAGCCTAGGCCCCGCTGGCCACAGGCTGGGGGACGTCGCTGGTGGGACTGCTGGCGGCGGCGTACTGGCGCACCGCGATTCGCCCGGCCAAGTACGCCTTGCGGCCCGCTTCGACGCCGGCCTTGAAAGCCTCGGCCATCAGGGCCGGGTCGTTGGCCTGGGCAATGGCGGTGTTTACCAGCACCGCGTCGGCGCCCATTTCCAGCGCCTCGGAGGCATCGGAAGGCACAGCCAGCCCGGCGTCCACCACGACGGGGACGTTGGCCTGTTCGATGATTATGCGGACTTCCTCTTGGGTGTGGATGCCTTGGCCGGAGCCGATGGCCGAACCCAGAGGCATCACCGTAGCGCAGCCGACATCCTCGAGATTCTTGGCGAGAACCGGGTCGGCGTGGATATAGGGCAGGACTATAAAACCCTCCTCCACCAGGCGACGCGCTGCTTCCAGAGTGGCCGCGCCATCCGGGAAGAGATACTTGGGGTCGGGGATGACTTCCAGCTTCACGAAGTCGGTCCTGCCAACCTCACGGCCCAGCCGGGCCACGAAGAGGGCTTCCTCGACGGTGGCGCAGCCGGCGGTGTTGGGCAGCATCTGGTAGCGGCCCCAGTCTATGTAGTCCAGCAGGGTCTTGCTGGTGGGGTCGTCGAGGTCGAGCCTGCGAATGGCCACCGTAATCATCTCGGTGCCCGAGGCCTCCACGGCGGCGACCATTTCCTCCATGGTACGGTAGCGGCCAGTGCCGACAATCAGCCTGGAGTTGAATTTCTTGCCCGCAATTACCAGTTCGTCCGACATCTCGCCCCTGCTCCTAAAAGCGCCGTCCGGGATGAAGTTAGTGAAAGCAAAGAGCCGCCGGAAAATCCGGGCGGCCCTTGAGCGAACCAGGTTCAGCGTCCTGTCCCTGCGCCGGTATTACCCGTGTCAGGTACAGACGGTCGGCGGCGATTGTGGCCGCCCTCTCAGCCTGGCTTACCCAAGCTCCCGCCAGAGCGTGTTTGTGTGCGAGTAGCTTACCACCGGGGACGCCGGGGCGTCAAACGCGGCGGGCGGCCATCAGCCATCGGCATCCTTTGATAGCGTGTGCGCTGCCTGCGTAGCCGGGACGGGTTCCTGTAACAGGGTTTCGGCGGGTATGCCCAAGTGCTTGTGCAGGGCGCGGGCCATGGGCATCGTGATGTCCCGCTTTCTTGAGAGGACTTCAGATACTTTCCGGCTGCTGCCTATGTAGGGGATCAGGTCGCTTGGACTCAATCCGCGCTGGTCCATCTCAAACTCAATGGCGACAATGGGGTCGCCGGGCGGGTCAATGGGGTAGTGTTTATCTTCATACGCCTCGATTAAGTCAAATAAAATATCCCGCTCGTCACCTTCGGGCGTACCAATATTCGCAAAAAAAATCTCATCCATCCGGGCCAAGGCAGCATCGTAGTCTTCCTCAGTACGGATTGGATTGACGTTCACCATTCTTATATCTCCGCGGCGTTAATTCGGTCGTATTCCACGTGTGTGCCGATGAAACGGATGTATACCTTACGGCCCGGATAGAAAATTGCGGCTACCAGCCGATAATCGTTGCCCTTGATTCTGAAAACCGCCCGGTTGTTGCCGATAATACTGGACCGGGGCCATGTAGAAACAATCTGAGCCGGCGATTGCCAATCGGCCCGGCGGACTTGCTGATGCCAGTGTTCCAGCGGCTCTTTAGCGTCCGGGTGCAATTCCCAAAACTCTCGCAAGACGCGTTTCGCTATGATGCGCACGGGCTAATTCTACTGCTCACGATATTGATTCTACCACGCTCGGCGTTGCTACCCGCCGCGCTTCTTCCCGGTCTTCTCCTCGTACAACTGCCAAGTACGCTCGTTGAAAGGGTAATACTTCCCTGGGCTGCATTGCTCCACTTCCAGTTGGGCCTTGATTACCGCCTCCACCTCCTCACGCTCGTGGGCGATGCGGATTACCTCGTCCACCGCCGCGGCTGGGACCACCACCGCGCCGTCGTCGTCGCCGACTATGGCGTCGCCGGGGCGGACGAGGACGCCGCCGCACTGTATGGCGTCGTTGACCTGCCAGGGCCAGAATTCGGCCGGGCCCTGCTTGGCGGTGGTGTTGGCGGCATAGACCGGGAAGCCGTATTCCTTGAGCGCGTTGCTGTCGCGCACTGCGCCATCGGTGACCAGTCCGCCCACCTCGCGCTGCATCAAGCGCATGAACTTGATGTCGCCGCCGATGGAGCTGTACTCCCAGCCCATGGCGTCTATGACCAGCACGTTCTCGGGGCCGCACAACTCGAAGGCGACGTACTCGGCGGAGTCGACCCCCTTGGGCTTGTCGGCGGCCAGGTCGGGGCGGTGCGGAACGAAACGCAGGGTGACCGCCCGCCCGGCCATGTGCTGCCCCGGCTGGAGAGGCTTGGCGCCGTGGATGAAGCTCATGGGCCAGCCCATCACCCACAGGCCGTCAATCAGCGTCTGGGTGGGGATGCCGCGCAGGGTTTCCAGCGTTTCGGGGGTGATAGCGGGAGTGGTCATTGTGGCCTCCGGTTGTGTTGCGGTTCTTCTGTGGGGTAGGGTACGCCCTCACCCTAATCCTCTCCCAGAGGGAGAGGGAACTTATGGAGACGGGGCGCAGGCGCGTATGACTGCCATCGCCCGCTCCTTGGCGTTGGGGCCGGAAGCGCGGGGAGAAATAATGGGCATTTTTATCCCGGCCTCGCGGTACTTTTGGAGCCGTTCCCGGCACTCCTCAGGTGAACCGGCGAGGGCCACAGTGTCCACCAGTCCCGCGGGTGCGAGATTCAGGGCGTCCTCGACGCGGCCCTCTCGCCAGGCTTGCGCCACAGCCCGCACTTCGTCGGCGAACCCGGCTTCTTCCACCAGCCGCCGGTAGCGCGGGAAACGCCAGACGTAGGATGCAATATAGCGGCGCAACTCGTCGCGGGCAGCGTCACGGTCGTCAGAGACGGCGCAGGCTATCAGTGTTGTTACGTCCACATCCTGCGGGTCTCGCCCGGCCCGTTTCGCCCCTTCGGAAAGGTGGTGGACCGCGGTGGCTGCGTGCTCCAGGGTGCACCAGGTAAGGATGACGCCGTCTGAGACTTCCCCGCAGATTTCCAGCATCCGGGGACGGACGGCGGCGTAATAGATGGGTATCTGTCGTCGCACCGGCTCGAACCACAGGTCGAAACGCTCGATGTTGTACACGTTGCCCTGATACTTGATGTCGCCGTCGCGCAGGATGCCTCGCACGATGTCGGTGCATTCCCGCATCCGCTCGATGGGCCGGATGAACTCCAAGCCATGCTCAGGCTCCACCTGGACCTTGTGGCTGCTGCCGAGGCCGAGGATGAACCGGCCGTTGGAGAAGTGGTCCACCGTGGCTGCGGCCATGGCGATGGTCGGCGCGGTGCGGACGAAGACGCTGGTGATGCTGGTGCCTAGCTTGATGCGGCTGGTGGCTACCGCGCAGGCGGTGAGGATGGCGAACTGGTCGCCGCCATGCCCCTCGGCTACCCAGGCCGATTCGTAGCCCAGTTCTTCGGCCAGGCGCACACACTCCACGATGTCCGGCGGCGACATCCCGCCGGAAAAACCAACTCCGATCCTTTCCATGACCGCTCTCTCCCCGGATTTCTTTCAAAATGAAAGCAAGTTTAGGTGTTTTACCGCCTGTCATTGTGGGGTTCCATTGGCGGGATTGCCTTTCAAGGGACTATGATATGCCAAACCCGTAGCGCAATTCCATTGGCGTAATAAGCTCAGGCGGGTTCCGATGTTATTGATTCGACCAAAGGACTGAAATGACGAGTTACCCCACCTACCGCTGGGTGCTGATATGCCTCTACCTGATGTCCAACGTCTCGGCGCAGATGGTGATAAACACGTTGGGAATCCTGTTGCCGTCCATTTCCGCCGGTGTGGAGAACGGGGGCTTGGGCCTGTCGCCGTCCCAGCAGGGGTTGCTGGGTTCCGCGCCATTCTGGAGCACGATTGCGCTGGCGATCCCCATTGCTTGGGCGGGTTCCCGGCTGTCGCCCAAGTGGCTCACGTTGATTACCCTGGTGGGTTGCGCGTTGTGCCTGTTCATGCAGGGCTGGGCGCCGGTATTTGCCTTCCTGCTGCTGGGACGGCTGCTGTTCGGCATATTCACCATCGCGCAGCAGCCAGCGCGGGCCATGCTTACGCGCCAGTGGTTCCCGGCCCGCGAGGTGGTGCTGGTTAACGGCCTGTCCAATGTCTTCTTCGGTCTAGTGGTCGGCGGAGGGCTGGCTCTGTCTCCCGTAATTCTCATACTTCTGGGGGACGACTGGCGGGGCACGCTTCGTATTTTCGCCTTCTACTACGTTGCTCTGGCAGCCATCTGGCTGGTGATGGGACGCGACCGGGTGACCGAGGAGTTCTCCGGCGGCGAGTCCCAACCCCTCCTGCCCCTGCTGCGCAGCGCCCTAAGTCACCGCGACCTGTGGATATGCGGTGGCGGGTTTGCCGGGGCAACCATGGCCTTTTCGGCTTTCGTGGCCTTTTACCCCACCCTGATGCTCCAAGAATACGAGGTCTCGCTGCGCACCAGCGGCATCGCTCTGGCGCTGGACGTAATTCTGGGAGGCGTCGGCGGACTGGCTATCGGCTACTACGCCGCCACCTGGCGCAAGGAAGGTCTGTTTCTGGAAGTGTTGGGAATCCTGATGGTGGGCTCCTTTCTGGGGATGATTCTTTTCGACTCCGTGTCGATAATTTTCCTGATGTCAATCATCAACGGCATCGCCTGGACCTTTTTCCCCATCCTCATCACCGTGCCTTTCAATCTGCGGGGTATCCAGCCTAGACAACTGGCGGTGGCCTTTTCTTTCGTGATGATGCTCATATCGCTGGGGCAGGCGCTGGGGCCACTGTTCATAGGGTTCCTTGAGGAAGCTACCGGAGACCTGAAGCTGACTATGTTCGTTGCCAGCTTTACCCCGCTGTCGCTGGTGATTGCCGGCGCCACCCTGAGATTTGGCCGCGAGCCTGCCAAGGCCCCGGCAGCCGGGAATTGATCTGGTTTTCCCGTTGATGAGCGGCATCGTGCTATTCTGGGCGAGACTGGAAAATCCTGACCTGAAATCGGAGGCGCGAAATGACTATACGAAGGCCAACCTCCCAAGACCTCCGGCGCTTGGCGGAAGTCAATCACTTCGATATAACGGACTCCGAGATGGCGGCGTTCGAGGCGATGATTCCGGGTCTGTTCGAGTCCTACGACATCCTTGAGCAGTTGCCGGAGTCGCGGACGCCCCTGCGCTATCCCAGCCGCGACGCCGGAGCGCGGCCCAGCCCCGAAGAAGACCCGTACAACGCCATCCTGCGCCGCTGCACGCTGCGGGGTGCCACCGGCGGCAAGCTGGCGGGCAAGCGCATCGGACTGAAAAACAATATCTGCGTCGCCGGAATGCCCATGACCTGCGCATCGCTGATGCTGGAGGACTATATCCCCGACAGCGACGCCACCATCGTCACCCGTATGCTGGACGAGGGGGCGGAGATAACGGCCATTCTCAACCTGGACAACTTTGCCTTCTCCGGCGCGGGCGACACCAGCGCTTTCGGCCCCACGCTCAACCCCCACAACACCGATTACCTTGCGGGCGGCTCTTCCGGCGGCTCGGCGGCCGGGCTCTACTACGACGACATTGACATAACCATCGGCGGCGACCAGGGGGGCTCCATCCGCATTCCGGCCTCCTTCTGCGGCGTGGTGGGCCACAAGCCTACCCACGGGCTGGTGCCTTACACTGGCATTGTGGGAATTGACAACACCTTCGACCACGCCGGGCCGATGGCCCGGACGGTATACGAGGCGGCCCTGCTGCTGGAAGTCATCGCAGGCAAGGACCCGCTGGACCCGCGCCAGGGCCAGGGCCAGGGCCAGGTTACGACACAGCCATATACCGAGGCCCTGAATGGCGACGCTTCCGGTCTTCGGATTGGCGTAGTAACCGAGGGATTCGGGATGCCCGAGTCTGACCTTGCGGTGGACTACAAGGTACGCCGCGCTCTGCGGCTGCTGGCCGAGACGGGCGCGACGGTCACTGATGTCTCGATTCCGTGGCATAGCAAGGCCAGAGGGGTTGTCTGGGGGTTGATAGCCGAGGGCGCGACTGGATTGCTCCAGACCAGCGGCACGGGACGCCACTTCGAGGGTCAGTACAACCCTGGCCTGGCCCATGCCCTGGGGCATGGCCGCCGCGCCCAAGCCAACGACTTCCCGCCGACGGTCAAGCTGGTGCTGCTCATCGGCTCCTATATGACCGAGCAGTACAACAGCCGGATGTACGCCAAGGCCCAGAACGTGCGCCGCGACCTGCGGGCGGCCTACAACGAGGCCCTGAACAGCTTCGACGTGCTGGCGATGCCCACCACCCCGATGCCCGCCCACCGCAACGACGCCAAGGGCGACCCATATAAGGTGCTGGACCACGGCTGGGATATGGTGAACAACACCGGCCCCTTCGATATGAGCGGACACCCGGCCATCAGCGTCCCCTGCGGCAAGACGGCAGAGGGCCTTCCCGTCGGCCTGATGCTGGTGGGCTGCCACTTCGACGACGCCACGGTGCTGCGGGCCGCCCACGCCTTCGAGCAGGCCGCGGACTGGGAGGCGCTGTAAAGTGGAAACTGCACAAGTTCCCTCTCCCTCTGGGAGAGGGTTAGGGTGAGGGCGTTCTTCTAGCGGGCGGCCACCGAAAGGCAGAATTGGTGACACCGCCCGCTGGATAAACCAAATCAGTCTGTGGCAGAATCACGCCAGACTACTGCGATAGGCCAGCCAATGACCACTACTGACTGGAAGAACCAGCTCTATTTCGGAGACAACCTGGACATCCTGCGCAACCACGTCGCCGACGCCAGCGTTGACCTCATCTACCTCGACCCGCCCTTCAAATCCGACGCCAACTACAATGTCCTGTTCCGGGAAAAGAGCGGGCAGCAGTCGGCGGCGCAAATTACGGCTTTCGAGGACACTTGGCAATGGAGCCTGGAATCGGAAAGCGCCTACCGGGAAGTCGTCGGCAGCGCCCCCGCCAAGCTCTCCGACCTGCTCCAAGCCATGCGCTCCTTCCTCGGCGGCAACGACATGATGGCCTACCTAACCATGATGGCCCAGCGCATGGTCGAACTTCACCGCGTTCTGAAAGACACCGGCAGCATTTACCTGCACTGCGACCCCACTGCCGGCCACTACCTTAAACTGCTGATGGACTCGGTGTTTGGTCCCAAAAATTTTCTAAACGAAATATCCTGGCATCGAAGTCAAACCCGTTCCTCAATAAGCCGTAGGTACAGAAGAGCTCACGACATCATCCTGTTCTACTGTAAGTCCACGAAGTACAAGTTCGAGGTGCAGTACAAGGATCTATCCGAGACATCTCTAGATCTATATGACAAGGCTGACGAAAGGGGCCACTACCAATTAGTGCCACTACTTGTCAGTGGAAGAAGGAATGGCGAAACTGGTCATTCATGGAGTGGCATAGACCCCAACGAGAGGGGGAAGAATGGTATGCACTGGGTTACTACTCCTGACAGGCTTGACGAATACGAAAGTCAAGATCGAATAGTATGGCCCAATAAGATTGGCGGCGTACCACGCCTCAAATACTATTTGGAAGAGAATCCCGGTGTGCCAGCAAACGACTTTTGGGATGACGTACCCTTTATACCTTCGCAAGGAGAAGAAAGTCTGGGATACCCCACGCAGAAACCCGAGGCCCTGCTGGAGCGCATCGTCAGCGCCAGCAGCAACGAGGGCGATGTGGTGCTGGATCCCTTCTGTGGCTGCGGCACCGCTATCGCCGCCGCTGAGCGCCTCAACCGCCGCTGGATTGGCATAGACATCACCCATATAGCCATCACTCTCATCCGCCACCGGCTCCACGACACCTTCAAGGACGAACTGCGGCCCTACGAAGTGCTGGGCCAACCGCAGGACGTTGCCAGCGCCCAGGCCCTCGCCACCGATGGCGAAAACTCTGGCCGTTACCAGTTCGAGTGGTGGGCGTTAGGCTTAGTGGACGCCCGCCCAGCGCAGGACCGCAAGAAGGGCGCCGACTCCGGCGTTGACGGCTACATCAACTTCTTCGACGACAACAGCGGCAAGGCCAAGCGTATCGTGGTGCAGGTGAAAAGCGGCCATGTCAACCGGGGACATATCGCTACTCTTAAGGGCGACATGGAGCGGGAAAAGGCGGAAATCGGCCTGTTCATCACGCTGCAACCGCCAACTCGCCAGATGGAGGCCGAAGCCATCTCCGCCGGGTTCTACACCCCGGAATACTACCCGGACACCCGCTATCCCCGTATCCAGATACTTACCATCGAGGAACTGCTGGCCGGCAAGCGGGCCGAATACCCACGGCTGGCCCCGGAAGCTACCTTCCGCCGCGCCCCACGCCGTCGCCGCTCCGCTGGGGCGCAGTCCCGGTTCGCTTAGGGGGACGCCCTCACCCTAACCCTCTCCCAGAGGGAGAGGGAATTGGCAGAGTTACTACTCCAGAACACCGTCGCTTTCCAGCGAGCGGTACTCATCCTCGCTCAGGCCGATGATGTCGCAAAGGAAGTGTTCGGTGTGCTGACCCAGCAGGGGGGCTGGGGTGTCGAGGCTGCCGGGAGTGAGAGACAAGTCGAACTCGCTGCGGTCGGTGGCGTAGGGGCCGATTTCCGGGTGGTCCAGCCAGTGGAAGTGTTGGCGGTGTTGCAGTTGCGGATCGTCGAAGAGGTCGCGGGGGTCGTTGACCATCCCCGCCGGGACTCCCGCCTCTTGCAGCAGGCGCATCAATTCGCGTTGCTCGTGCCGCGACGTCCACTCGGAGATTAAACGATCCAGTTCGTCCTCGTTGGCCTTGCGTTTCAGCAGTGTGTCGAAGGCGTCGCCGTGGAGCGGGCCGCCCTCCGGCTCGGCGATGGCGAGCAGGGCCTGCCAGTGTTCTTCGGTGTGGCAGGCTAGGGCCAGCCAGCGGTCTTCGCCCGCGCAGCGATAGACCCCGTGGGGTGCGGCCCCCGGGTCGCGGTTGCCCTGCCGTTCCTGCTCTCGCCCGTTGGCGGTGTAGTCCAGCAGGTAGGGCGCGAGGAAGTGCATCGAGGTCTCCAGTTGCGACAGGTCCAGGTGCTTCCCCTCGCCGGTGCGCCGGCTGTGGTTCAGGGCCGCCAGTATGGCGGCCACGGCGAAGCGGGGCACGATGAAGTCGGTGTAAGCGCCGTAGGGGTTGACCGGCGTGCGGTCGGGCCAGCCGGTGACGTTGGTCAGGCCCACCAGCGACGACAGCACCGGACCGAAGCCGGGCTGCCGCTCCATCGGCCCGCCTCGCCCCATCATCGAGGCGCTGAACATCACCAGCGAGGGATTGACCGACCGCAGCTCCTTGAAGCCCAGCCCCCAGCCCTCCATGGTGCCGGGGGTGAAGTTCTCGGTCACAATGTGCGCCCATCCCGCCAGCCGCAGCATCAGGTCGCGGGCGCGGGGGTGGCGCATATCCACGGTAATGCCCATCTTGTTGGCGTTGTAGCTGGCGAAGTAGGCGCTGCGGTTGATGCCGGAGACGCCATCACGGAAAGGAGCCGCCGAGCGCAGGGTGCCGGGGCGCTTGGCCGACTCCACCCGCACCACCGTCGCGCCGTACTCGCCCAGGTACTTGGTGGTCATCGGCCCCACGGCCACCCAACAGAAGTCGAGGACGTTCACGCCGTCCAGCGGCTTTTGGGCCGTCATATCACACCGCCACGCCTCAGCGACTCTATTTCCGCCGCCGAGAGGCCCAGCTCGCCGCCGTATATCTCCACGTTATGCTCGCCCACCAGCGGAGCGCGACGGCGCAGTCCGGCCAACGCCGAGCCGTCGCCGCCCTTGATGAATGCGCCCGGGTAGTCAATGGTGGTCCCCAACTCCGGGTGTTCCAGCGGGGTGTAGTAGCCCCGCGCTTCCAACTGTGGGTGCTGCCGCAGGTCGGAGGGCGTAGCCACCGGGAAGAGCAGGATGCGGCGGTTCACGCTTTCGCGGGTCAGTTCCTCGCGGGTGTGCTGCTCAAAGAACTCGGCCATCGGCCCCACCACCAGGTCCATCACTTCGGGAGTGATGCGTCCGTAGCCCATGCTCTCCCACTCAACGGCCTGAAGCTCGGTCACGTCGAACCCATCCTCCTCCATCCACTGGAACAGCGCCCGGGTGCTGGGAGCCACGCCGCCGCCTTGCAGCATATAGTTGACGTAACCGTCGGCGCAGGGCCAGTTGATTCGCACCCGGTTCTCGCCGGAGGTCTGGCGGTAGACACCCATGCGTTGCAACACCGCGCCCTCGATGTCCCATATCTGTGGCGCGTGGGCCAGCGTCCGGGCCACCGCCTGCTGGCAGGAAACGTCCACGTGCTGCCCCTCGCCGGTGAGGGCGCGGTGGGTGTGGGCCAGCATCGCGCCGGTAGCCCCCGCCGCCGAGCCGTGCAGGTAGAAGTGGGGAAAGCTGGGACGCAGCGGCGCGCGGTCGGGGTCGCCGGTAAGGTGCATGAATCCCCCCAGCGCCATGCCGGTGATGTCCGACGCCGGGTACCCAGCATACGGCCCGTCCTGCCCGAAGGCGGTGATGGAGACCATGACCACGCCGGGGTTGATTTCGGAGAGCCGCGAGTAGCCGAGGCTCAAGCCGTCGAGACAGCCGGGGTCAAATGACTCGATAACGAAATCGGCGGATGCAGCCAGCCGTTTCAGCAGCGCGCGCCCGTCGGAATGCTCCAGGTTCAGGGTGATGCCCCGCTTGTTGGCGCAATAGGCCCACCAGTGCAGGCTCTTGTCCGAGGCCGGGTCGTCACCGTAGAACGGCCCTATTCGCCGGGCTGGACTGCCGCCTGGCGGCTCTACCTGCACTACGTCCGCGCCCAAGTCGCCCAGAATCTTGCCGCAGAGCAACCCGCGCTCGTCCGTCAGGTCCAGCACGCGGTACGGAGACAACAGCATATCGTCACTGGAATTGGTCATGTTGGCAGTCCGGCGCAGGAAAGTTGCCGATATTCTATGCCCTTGCCCGCTTTCGTCAAGGCTTGCCGGAGTATCGGGCCCATGGTTCATACCGGAGCGTGGTAAGATACGGGCGCTTTGCAACCTAGATTTGCCTGAATTGCTGAGTTCCGATGACGACACGAACTAACTGGCACAGCGAGCATCCCCCGGCCTGCACCTGCGCTTGGTGCGCCGAGAAGCGGACGGTGCGCGGCGACCGCCGCAAGATTGGCCGCAACGAGAAATGCCCCTGCGGCAGCGGCAAGAAATATAAGCGCTGCCATGGGACATAGGAGGCGCCGGCGTTGTTTGAAGGCTTCACAGCCTCGCAGATAGAGACCTCGGAAACGGTCATCAACCTCGTCCATGGCGGCAGCGGTCAGCCAGTCCTTCTGCTCCATGGATACCCCCAAACCCACGTGATGTGGCACAAGGTCGCGCCGATTCTGTCCGAGCGCTACGCTGTCGTCGCGCCCGACCTGCGCGGATACGGCGATAGCGGCAAGCCGGTTGTAGGCGACGACCCGGAGACCTACAGCAAGCGGCGCACGGCGCAAGACCAACTGGAAGTGATGACGGCGTTGGGCCACCAGTCCTTTCACGTCGTCGGGCATGACCGGGGCGCTCGGGTGGGCCACCGTATGGCGCTGGACGCGCCGGAGCGTGTGCGGAGCTTCACGACTCTGGACGTGGCCCCTTCACAGGCGGCCTTCGAGGCCATGGACAGCAGCCTTGCTTTCGCCTGGTTCCACTGGCATCTGATGCGGCAGCCGGAGCCGTTCCCCGAAATCCTCATCGGCAGCAACGCCAAGTTCTACCTGGACTTCCTGCTGGAACGGTGGACAGCGGTGGAGAGCGCAATTACCGATGCGGCCTATGCCGAATACCTGCGCTGCTTCTCCAACCCTGAAACGATACGAGCGTCCTGCGCCGACTACCGGGCAATTGACGTTGACCTGGCCCACGACGAAGCCGACCGGGGCCGCAAGCTGGCCTGCCCAGTGCTGGCGCTGTGGGGCGGCAACATGGCGAAGCGCCCCGGCTGGCAAACAGGTGGTCGGCTGGATATGCTCAAGGTGTGGCAGGAACGCGCGGAGGATGTGTGGGGCCGCCCAATTGACTGCGGACACTTCCTGGCTGAGGAAGCCCCGGAGGAAACAGCCACCGAGATACTGAAGTTACTGGACGGCTGCTAGGCTGATAAAGGCTGATTAACGAAGGCGCACCGAAATCCGGTCATCCTTCGACAAGCTCAGGATGACCGGATTTTGTTTGTGGCTGCCTAGCCTTGCTTAGCAGCAGGGATGAAGCGCATCGAGAGCGAGTTGACGCAGTGGCGGGTGTTCTTGTGGGTGAGACGCTCGCCGAGGAAGACGTGTCCCAAGTGCCCGCCGCAGTTGACGCATTCGATTTCGGTGCGGTATCCGTCCGGGTCGGGCAGCCGCCTTACCGCGCCGGGTATCTCGTCGTCGAATGCCGGCCATCCGCAATGCGCGTCGAACTTGTCCGCGGAAGAGTACAGTTCCGCGTTACAGCGACGGCAGACGTAGACCCCTTCTTCGTAGAAGTCATCGTACTCGCCGGTAAAGGGCGGCTCGGTTCCTTTCAGCTCGATTATGTACCGCTCCTGCGGCGTCAAAGGGTTGAAGGTGGACTGTTCCATCGTTCATCGCTCCTTGGCATAAGGTGAAAAGAGCGGCCCCTGAACTGGTTAAAGGTTGCCGGTGTTCAGAATATCGGGTGGATTCCGAGCCTCGCCATCACCGCCTCTGCGAAAGGCACGCTTACATTGACCGCGTCGCCGTCATCGTCGTACCCTTCCAGCTTCATATAGACCAGCGTTCCCTCGCGGGTGATGGTGGCCGGGAATTCGATGGACTGGAAATACTCCGGGATCATCCGCTCCAGCATGATGGCGATTAGCTCGGGGTCGTGGTTGGACAGCGCCATTTCCCACAATGGCGATTCCTTGATGCGCGGCGCCAGCCAGTCGGCCATTGCGTTCAGACCAACCTCGTCCATAGGGCTGTTCATCCTGAACATGGAAACTCCTCACAGCCAAGGCGTCTCGTCTGGATGCTTCACGATGGCCTTAATTCAGGAATTGGAACTGTGCCGGTCGCGGGGGTGAAGGACGACGCAGCCCATAGAGTTGGAAGGATGGAGCAGAGCGGTCAAATTGTAGGAGCCACGGCTGCAAGCGGTCAAGGGCGGCTTTACGGGGGACAGCGTTCCGAATCAGGTGGTGCAATCAACAGGCTACGGGGGTTTGGATTCCCGCATTCGCGGGAATGACGGATCGTAAGCTGGCAAACCACCTAAATTGGAACGCTACGTTTTACGGGGCATTCCCAAACACGCACTGATAATGACAATCAGATCCGTCATTCCTGCAAAAGCGGGAATGACGGGAACTGAACAGCCGATTACCAGCACACATCGGAATACCTCGTCCTTCCGTGTATTGAACGGGTTTCGTTCTTCGTGTTAATTTCCATATTCCTGAGAAGCTGAGAATTGAGGTGAAACCACAGATGCGCCTGACCGGATGGATCGTCCTCTTCGGCCTCGTTCTGGTCCTGTCAATTCCCTTGGGATGTACCAGGGAGGTGGTCAAGGAAGTGGTGGTCACGCCAGTTCCAGGGCCCACCGCCACCCCCCAGCCCCAAGCCACCGAGGTCCCGGCGGTGGCGGCAACTGCCACCGTTCAATCGGAACCGTCCGATAAGGTCTATCGAGTGGGCATCGCGGCGGATTTGACCACTACCAACTTCTGGGCATATTTGGGCCCGGACGGCACCATCTGGAATAGCTACGTGCTTGGCGGGAGCAAGCCTGTGCTCTACACCTACTCCGCCCAGAGATTTGACTGGATTCCCTCTCTGGCCGAGGATTTCCCGTCTCCGCTGGTGGAGGAGGCCGTTGGAGGCCAGACTTTCTGGACAACCGAGATAGATCTGATGCGGGGGGTCAAGTGGAGCGACGGGAATGACGTCACCGCCGACGATTTCGTATTCACCGCACAGACCGCCGTCGAGCTGCAGCTTACCGGCAATTGGCCTTCCATCGTGGACCCTGAGTTCTTCGACCATGCGGAAGCCCTCGATACCTACAAGTTGAAGATATACTTCAAGCAGAAGCCCGGCCTGGCCCGGTGGCAGTTCGGGCTGGCGTTCATGCCCATCTTCCCCAAGGCGTACTGGGAGCCGGTGGTGATGGAGGCCAGGCAGTCCGGGGAGACCGTCGAGCAGCAGAAGACGCTGTACTCCCACGTGCCCGAAGGCGAACCCACCGCGGGAGCCTTCCAATTCAACAAGTGGGAGCGCGGCGCATTCGCCGAGAAGACCGGGAATCCGGACTATTTCTTCAGCAGAGGCCTCGTAACCCAGTACGCCAATGGCGCATACGTTACGTCCAAGCCCGGAGTATACGAGTTCTCCGCCTACGGTGAGCCGGAGGGTCAGAAGGCGCTGGAATATACTGTCGGGCCATACGCGGACAGCACCATCTACTCGATTTACGGCAGCCAGGACGCCACCGTGCTGGCTCTCAAGAAGGGGGATATAGACTTCATGCTCAATCCCCTGGGGCTGTCCCAAGGCTTGCAGGAGCAATTGCAGGGACAGGATGGGCTTGCGACCATCGAGAATTCCTCCGACGGGGTCCGTTACCTGGGATTCAATTTTCGCAAGGAGCCCATGGACGACAGGGCCTTCCGGCAGGCGGTGGCCACGCTCATTGACAAGGAATTCCTGGTGGACACGGTGTTGCAGGGCGTGGCTCTGCCGGTATACACGATGGTGCCGGAGGGCAACGGCGCTTGGTACAACCCAGATGTTCCCTTGATAGGAAAGGGCATGACCCGAGCGGAGCGCATCGGCAGGGCAGTGGAACTGCTCAGAGAAGCGGGGTTCACTTGGGAGACGGAGCCCCAGGTGAGCGAGGACGGCAATTTCGTGGAGCAGCAGGGCGAAGGGCTGAAGATGCCCAATGGCGAGCCGGTGCCGCCCATGGAGCTGCTGGCTCCCAGCCCCGGGTACGACCCGCTGCGCTCCACCTTCGCCATCTGGATCGAGCGGTGGCTGAGCGAGGTGGGAATCCCTTTGCGAGCCAATCTCACCGGCTTCAACGTCATCGTGGATAAGGTGTTCAACCAGCAGGACTTCGATATGTGGATTCTGGGCTGGGGTCTCAGCGCGTTCCCGGATTACCTGGAAGCCTTCTTCCACAGCCGTCACTCGGAACTGGAAGGGCACAATCCGGGCGGGTACAACAACCCAGAGTTTGATCGCCTGGCCGACGAATTGCTGGCAGAGACGGACCTGGAGGAGGCGCGCCGGCAGGTATTCGAGATGCAGGCGTTCATCGCCGAGGACCTGCCTTATGTGGCGTTGTTCGACACTCCCATCGTTGAGACATACAGGAGTGAGAGGATAGATTTTCCCTACACCGAAACTTGGGGCGGCCTCCAGAGCGCTGCCGGGATGCCCTCCCTGGTGAACTTCAAGTAGCCGCCTCGGAAGGTCCGAAATTGGATTTGCGCAAGAGTTCCCTCTCCGTCCGCTGGAGGCTTAGGATGGGGCGTCCCCGGGTACAGCCAAGGTTGTGTGCGAGCAGGATTTCACCCTCACCCCAACCCTCTCCCTCAAGGGAGAGGGAGAATTATAAGGCCCCCGGGAGCCAAGCCTGATGACAGGTTACCTGGTCCGCAGAATGGGACAAATGGGCCTGACCCTTTTCCTTATCATCACCCTGACCTTCTTTCTGGTGCAGGCCCAGCCCGGCGACTATGCCTCCTTCTACGTTCTGAACCCTGACTTGCCCCCCGACGTTAAGGATCGGGTCAGGGAAGCCTTCGGTCTGGACAAGCCTTTATGGCAGCAGTACTTCATTCACCTCAAGAACACCTTTACGGGGAACTTCGGTGTCTCCTTCGGACACTTCCCCCGCCCTGTTATTGACGTGCTGGCCGAGCGGCTGCCTCGAACTATCGTGCTGTTCCTCACCGCCACGGCGATTTCCTTCTATATCGGTTTCTTCTTGGGGAAGGCCATAGCCTGGCGGCGAGGCGGGCTGTTTGAATACGCCGCCACCATCTCCGGCGCGACGCTGTTCACTGCCTTCACCCCCGCCTTCGGCCTGATGATGATCTGGGTATTCGCCTTTAAGCTCGGCTGGTTCCCGGTGGGAAAGTTCCTAGACCCCCTGGTCTGGCGGGGAGCGGAGGTCAGCGCCAACCAGGTCTTCGGGCAGATGCTCCTGACGGCTGCCGCGTTCATTGCCTTCGCCTTCCTGGCGATGTTCCTGCTCAGGAGGGCCGGGCGCATCGGGCCGGTGCCGGCGGCGTGGCCGGTGGTCGCGGCGGGGGCGGCGGCCGTTCCGCTGGCGTGGGCGTTCTCCGGCGTTGGCGGCCTGGCGCTGGACATCCTGAAACACATGATCCTACCCATCGCCACCTTGACTCTCATATCCTTCGCCGGAACCATGCTGCTTACCCGCAACAGTATGCTGGAGACCATCCGGGAGGACTACGTGATGGCGGCGCGGGCCAAGGGACTGCCGGAAAAGGCGGTGCGGGACCGGCACGCCGCCCGCAACGCCCTGCTGCCGGTGGTCACCAGCCTGGTCTACAGCCTGATATTCGCCATAGACGGCAGCGTGATAATCGAAAGCGTATTCTCCTGGCCGGGAACCGGACTGACCCTGCTCCAGGCGGTGCGCACCGAAGACCTGCCGTTGGTGATGGGCGCTATGCTGTTCATCGGGCTTTTCTCCCTGCTGGCCCACGCGATAGTGGACATCTTGTACGTCTGGCTGGACCCGAGGATACGCTACCAGTGATTGCGCCGCCGCTTGACCACTCCGCAGGCCAGCCGCCGGAACCGCCCCTCTTGGAACTGGGCCGGGGCCGGGCTCATTTCGTCCTAACCCGGCTGCGGCTGGCGTGGCGCTCGTTCAGAAGCGGCTGGGCGATTTTCATGGAGAGCCGAGTCGGGATGATTGCTCTGGCGACCATCATCCTTTTCTCCCTGATGGCGGTCTCTCATCCCATCCTCATGGCGACGATATGGGACGCAGGCACCTACGACCCGGTCACCGGGTATTCCTTTGACCAAACGGAGCAGCCTGCCCCTCCGAGCTGGCGACATCCCCTAGGCACAGATTCCCTGGGGCGGGACGTGCTGAGCCAATTGCTGTACAGCGCCCGCTCGGAGTTTGTCCTGGGGATAACCGCCGCTCTGGTCACAGTGGTCATAGCAACCACCGTAGGGGCAATGTCGGCTTATTATGGGGGAGTGGTGGACGCCTTCTTCATGCGGCTGGCGGACCTCATTATCGCGTTGCCGGGCATCTCCCTGCTGATTGTCCTCAGCGCCCTCTTCAATCTGAACCTGTTCTACCTGGCCCTCATCATCGGCCTGCTGGGAGGGTTCGGGGGAACGGCCATCATTCTCAAGTCGCAGGCGATGAGCATCCGGGTCAAGCCCTTCATCGAGGCGGCGCAGGTTGCCGGGGGCGGGCAGTTTCACATTATCTTCGTACACATCATCCCGCACCTTTTGCCGCTGTCCCTGCTCTACATGATGTTCACGGTTACGAGCGCCATCTTTTCCGAGGCCGTGCTGTCCTTCCTGGGCCTGCTGGATGTGAGGATGAGCTGGGGCATAATGATTCACACGGCCAACACCGGAGGCTACCTGCTGGGCGGCACCAAGTACTGGTGGCTGATCGTTCCTGCCGGAGCTTCGATAACCTTCCTGTGCAGCGCGTTCTACCTGGCGGGCCGGGCCCTGGACGAAGTGGTGAATCCCCGGCTGAGGCGACACCATGGCTGAAGGCTCCAGTCCTGTCCTGCAGGTGGACGGCCTGAGCCTGAGTTACCTGACCAGGCAAGGGGAAGTCAGGGCCGTGCGTGACGTGAGCTTCGAGCTGGCCAGGGGCCGGTCGCTGGGGCTGGTGGGGGAATCCGGCTGCGGCAAGACCTCCCTCGCCAACTGCCTGATGCGACTCCTGCCCGACAACGCCCGCTTGTCGGCGGGGCGGGTGCTGCTGCACGGTCAGGACATTCTGCTCATGTCCGAAGAGGAGATGCGATTCTGCCGCTGGAGGCGCATCGCCATGGTGTTTCAGGCGGCCATGAACGTCCTGGACCCGGTGTACCGGGTCAGCCAGCAAATCGTCGAGGCCATTGATGCCCACGGCGTTGAGGCTACGGCAGAGGGGGCCAGGGAGCGGGTTGCCCGTCTGTTTCGCATGGTGGGACTGGACCCCCAACTGATGGACCGCTATCCCCACGAGTTCAGCGGCGGGATGCGCCAGCGAGCCGTAATCGCCATGGCCCTGTCCTGCGACCCCGACGTGATTATCGCCGACGAGCCGACCACCGCCCTGGACGTGATAGTGCAGGACCGGATACTTCGGGAGCTGAAGTCCATCCAGCAGGAACTCAGTATGTGCGTCATATACATCAGCCACGACATCGCGGTGGTGGCGGAGGTGACGGACGAAGTGGGCGTGATGTACGCCGGGAGGCTGGTGGAGTACGGAGAGACCGCGGACGTATTCCGTTCGCCCATCCACCCCTACACGGCGGCGTTGATGTCGTCCTTTCCCAGCGTCAGCGGAGAGAGGCGTCCCCTAACGGGCCTTGCCGGCGAGCCGCCCAACCTGGCGGAGCCGCCGCCGGGCTGTCCCTTCCACTCCCGGTGTCCCCAGGCCACAGAGGTGTGCCGGACGGAGTACCCGCCCCGGGTCAGCAGGGAGGGCCACTGGGCCGATTGCTGGCATCCGCTGGACTCAACGCCGTTTCCCGCAGGCTGACGACATGGGCACAGAAGGCAACACGACAGGGACTTTCACCCCCCGCGGCTTCGCAGATGAAGCGGCAAGCGCGTCATTGGTCGAGGTACAGGGATTGACCAAGCTGTTCCCGGTGGGCCGAGACCTGTTCCGCAAGCCTTCCCGGTTCATTCACGCCGTGGACGACGTTTCCTTCCGACTGGAGCGCGGGGAGAGCCTAGGAGTGGTGGGCGAGTCGGGATGCGGCAAGACCACTGTGGGCAAGCTGCTGGTCAAGCTGCTGGAGCCCAGTGACGGCAAGATACTCTTTCGCTTCTCCGACCGTACGGAAGACGGCGATTCTCAAGTAGCCGTGGCTGCGTCGGCCATAAGGGGAAAGGAAATGCGGGCCTTCCGGCGGCAGGCCCAGATGATTTTCCAGGACCCTTACGAGTCCATGAATCCCAGGCGGACTATCTACGACATAATCTCCGAACCCCTGTCGGTGCAGGGCATCGGCGATGTTCGGGACAGGGTGGACCGGGTGGCTGAGATTCTGACGCTGGTGGGGCTGACTCCGGCGAATGCCTTCCTCTTCCGGCATCCATACGAGCTGTCGGGGGGGCAGCGACAGCGGGTGGCCATCGCCCGCGCCCTGGTAATTCGCCCGTCCTTCGTGGTGGCCGACGAACCCACCTCCATGCTGGACGTGTCCAGCAGGACGGGCGTGATGTCCCTGATGCAGGAGCTGGCCCGGGAACTGGGCGTCGCATACCTCTACGTCACCCATGACCTGGCGGTGGCCCGTTATATGTGCCACCGGATCGCCGTGATGTACCTGGGGAAGGTGGTGGAACTGGCGGAAACCGAGGAACTGCTGCACAACCCGCTG
Organism: Dehalococcoidia bacterium; assembly: GCA_965204865.1. Taxonomy (GTDB): domain Bacteria; phylum Chloroflexota; class Dehalococcoidia; order Lucifugimonadales; family UBA3495; genus VXOI01. Next base: position 1,477,076 of record OZ242027.1, read on the forward strand.
CACCCCTACACCAAGGCGCTGCTGTCGGCGGTGCCGGTGGCCGACCCGGCACGCCGCCGCGAACCGCCGGACATCCGGGGCGACCTGACGTTGCCCATCAACCCGCCATCCCACTGCCGGTTCTACGACAGGTGCCCGATGGCGACCGTCCGCTGCCTGAACCACCCTCACCCTCTCATGGAAGAAAAGGCCCCCGGACATTTCGTGGCCTGCTACGAGGCATTGTCAACGCCGACGGCATAGGGGAGCAGGTCACATTTGCTTTCACGCTGATACTGTCATGGGACAGTTCAGATGATGCGCGGGCTGTGTTCGAGGCCGTCGGAGGTACTATACTGGGCGGCAACCCATCACAATGCGTCCGCAGTAGCGCTTTTGCAGGAAGGGCATGATGAAATACGACGTGATAGTGGTTGGCGCCGGCTCCTCAGGCTGCGCCCTGGCAACCAGGCTGTCCGACGACCCCAACAGGTCGGTACTGCTGCTGGAAGCCGGCCCGGACTTTCCCGACCCAACCCAACTGCCCAATGAACTCCTCGACGGGCTCAGCACCGCCGCATCAGCCGAGAACTCCGCCTTCAATTGGGCCTACTCTGGGCAACTGTCTCCTAGCCACTCCCAACGGACTCCCATCCCGCGAGGTAAGGTTGTCGGCGGTTCCAGCGCCATCAACGGCCAGTCTTTCATTCGCGGCCTCCCCGAAGATTTCGACGGCTGGGCTTCTCTGGGAAACGATGATTGGGCCTTCATCAAGGTGCTGCCTTATTTCCGCCAAATCGAGAACGACCTGGATATCCGGGACGATTTCCACGGCTCCGGCGGCCCCATCGAGATACGCCGCCACAGCAGGGAAGACGAACAGCCAGTCCAGCGAGCTTTCTATGCCGCCTGCGTGGCCGCCGGGTTCCCTGAAGACCCGGACGTAAACCACCCGGACAGCTCGGGTGTGGGGCTGATGCCAAAGAACAATACCGGCGGCGTCCGCATGAGCATGACACTGACTCACCTCAACCCCAACCGCCACCGGCTGAACCTGACCGTGAGGCCCAATGTCCAAGCCCTTCGAGTATTGTTCCAAGGCCGCCGGGCCACGGGCGTGGAGGTGGAGAGCGGCGGGGAACGGTTCGTAGTCCAGGGGGAGGAGATTGTCCTCAGCGGCGGCGCCGTGGCCTCTCCCCATCTGCTGATGCTGTCGGGGGTCGGCCCGTCGGACCATCTTCGGGAATTTGGCATCCCGGTAGTGCACGACCTGCCCGGGGTCGGCCAGAATTTGCGGGACCATCCCGGCGTAAGGGTAATGCTTCGAGTCAAAGATGACGTAACCCTGGACTCCAACGGCCCCTGGACGAACCTCACCCTCCGTTACACCGCCACCGGCTCCCCGACACGCAACGACATAATGATCAGTCAAGCCTATCCTTCCGGACCGCCCTACGGCGACGAATCGCTAGACGACGACTTTAGAATCACTTGCTCATTGGAGCTTCCCAAGGGGGCGGGGGAGTTGAGGCTGGCGTCATCCGACCCACACGTATACCCGGTGCTGGACTACCACTATCTGGAAGACCCCTGGGACCGGGAACGGATGCGAGAGGCCGTCAGATTGTGTGTACGCCTCTTGGAGCACCCGTCATATCAACCGTTAGTCAAGGAGCTAATCAACATCTCCCCTCGTGACCTGGGCAGCGACGAAGCGCTGGACTCCTGGCTGGTGGAAAACCTGACCACCGCAATCCATATGTCCGGCACCTGCAAAATGGGCCCTGCCTCAGATCCTATGGCGGTGGTGGACCAGTACTGCCGGGTTCATGGACTGGAAGGCCTGCGGGTGGTGGACACCTCGGTCATGCCCGACGTTGTCCGGGCCAACACCAACGCTACGGCTATCATGATGGGCGAACGGGTCGCGGACTGGTTCAAATAGCGGAACCATTGCATAGCCGGCGGATTCCATTGCTGCGTGAACTACTCAATCCATGGGATCAGCGCATCCCGATTGACACCCGTGCAGCCCACGACGAAAATCCCAAGAACTCCCATTGGAGAGCAATGTTTTGCCTGAGAATGCCGACGTAGTTGTCATCGGCGCCGGTGTGGTCGGTTGCTCGGTCGCCTATTACCTGGCCCGGGAAGGCGTCAACGTGACCGTCCTGGAGCGAGAAGCCATCGGCAGCGGGGCGTCCGCTCACGCCACTGGCTCCCTCAGCCTGCTGGGCGCAGAGTTCTCCCCCGGGGCGTCCTTCCAAATGGCTCGGACTTCTTACTCCGAGTTTCAACAGCTCGTTCCCGAACTGGAATCCGCCACAGGTATGGACCTGCTATACCAGCGTCGTGCCTCGCTACGGTTGGCTCTGGACGACGAAGAGGCCGATCTAATCAAGAGCTTGATGGTCTGGCAGCAGCCTCACGTCAAGATGCGCTGGATTGACGCCCAGGAAGTCCGCTACATCGAGCCTCGCCTTTCCCCTTCCATCATTGGCGCCGTGTATGAGGACGAGTCCGCCCAGTTGGACAGCTACCGCCTTAATCTGGCTCTGGGCCGAGGCGCCGAGCTGAAGGGCGCCAACATCCTTTACCGGGAAGTAACCGGCCTTGTCACCAGTGGGGCTACGGTTACAGCCGTCAAGACCGCCTCCGGGGATATACACTGCGGCACGGTGGTGGTGGCCTCCGGCGCCTGGAGCCGGGCTTTCACTTCCTGGCTGGGCTTTCCCGTCCCTGTCCGGCCCATGAAGGGAGAGCGCCTTTTGCTGAACTACCCCGGCGAACCCCTTCCAGTGCTGATAAGCTCTCCCAAGCGCGGTCACATGATTAGCCGATTAGACAGTTTGACCAGCGTCGGCAGCACCGGCGGCCGGGACTATGACCAGAAAGAGCTTTTCTGGGGCGAGGAGTTTGACCGCCAGCCCACAGAGACTGCCAGGCTGGAACTGCTCCAGCGGGCCATAGATGTCTTTCCTGACTTGGAGCGTGCCGAGCTGGTTCAGCAGCTTGCCGGTTCCCGCCCCTTGAGTCCCGACAGCAAACCCATCATCGGGCCGGTTCCCGGGTGGGAGGGTGTCCTGCTGGCTACCGGCCACACCACAAAGGGCGTCCACTTGGCTCCCATCACCGGCCGCATCATCACCGACTATATCTGCCGTGGTTCAACCCAGGCCGTTTCCGACATGTGCCAATTCCTCCCGGACCGCTTCGCAGATTTCGCCGATGCCGACTTCCTCCCCGCCGCCCGAGCTGTGGAAGAATAACCGCAGCCCGTTGCGCCCAAGGGTTAGGGGCGGTCTGCTGCCCGCGGTTCTTTAATTCTCACCTCCCAAGGCTCGGTGGAGGTCTGCTATAAGGTCATCGGCGTTTTCCAGGCCCACCGACACTCGCAGCAGGTCATCCGGGGTGGAACTGCCAGGCCCTTCAATGGAAGCCCGGTGCTCTATCAGGCTTTCGTAGCTCCCCAAGCTCGTGGCCCTGGTGAACAAAGATGTGCGGGCCGCAACCCTGAACGCTGCCTCCCGGCCGCCACGGGCCCGGAATGACAGCATCCCGCCGAACATACTCATCTGCCTTCTGGCGATTTCGTGTCCCTCGTGGGTTGGAAGTCCCGGGTAGAACACCTCCAGGACCTCCGGGTGGTCATCGAGGAAGGATGCCACCCTGGCGGCGTTTTCCGAGTGGGCCCGCATTCGGTAGGGCAGCGTCCGTATTCCCCGGAGTATCAGCCAGCAGTCAAAGGGCGAGGGAACGGCGCCCCCGTCCTTTTGTATCGCGCGAATCTCCCGGAACATGGGGCTGTCGGCGGCACTGACCACCACCCCTCCGGTAACGTCGCTGTGGCCGCCCAGGTACTTGGTGGTCGAGTGGACTACCATGTCTGCCCCCTGCTCGAGGCAACGTTGCAGGACAGGGGTGGCCCAGGTGTTGTCGCAGACGCAGACAATCCCCATGTCGTGAGCCAGTTGCGCCACCCGGGCTATGTCGGTGATCTTCAGCAGCGGGTTGGATGGAGTTTCCACCAGGATGAGCTTGGTGGCCGGGGTGACTGCTTCTATGACGGCATCAATGTCTGTCATATCTACGAAGGAAGCGTGCAACCCCCATCGCGCCAGCCGCTCCCGCAGGAGGAGCGCCGTGCCGTGATATAAGTCCTGCGGGACGACCACGTGGTCTCCGGTTGCCAGGGACTGGAACACGGCCGCCAAGGCTGCGGCGCCGGAGGAGAACGCAGCCGCTGCCTCTCCTCCCTCCAAGTCCCTGACGCATTCCTGCAAGAGGGTACGGGTGGGGTTGCCGGAGCGTCCGTACACGAACCCTTGGGGATATGTGCCGTCTGGTTCACGCTGGAAGGTTGTTGACATGTGTATCGGCGGAGTGACCGCGCCAGTGGCGGGGTCGAGGTTTCGACCGCTGTGAACGGCAAGGGTCTCGATTCTCACGGCCCCTCCAATCGGGAATATATGGCTGGCCGGGGACATTTGGGATTTCCCTCCCACCGCCAAATATAGCAGAATGCAAGATACCAGCAATTCAAGGAGAGCGCGTCATGGCAAATAATATCCGACTGGGATTTGTGGGGGCGAATGTAAACTCAACCTGGGCCTCTCAGTCGCATTTCCCGGCGCTACTGGCCAGTCCGGATGTCGAGTTCACCGCAGTATGCATCACCCGGCCGGAGAGCGCGGAAGAGGCACGCCAAGCCTTCGGGGCGAAGCTGCCTTCCATGACTTCCGGGCAATGGTAGAGTCACCTGAGATAGACGCGGTGGCCGTGGTTGTGAGGGTGCCATCCCACTATGAGCCAACGAAGGCCGCCATCGAAGCCGGAAAGCACGTCTTTACCGAGTGGCCTTTGGGACGGAATACCCCCGAAGCCGAGGAGCTGCCGGCCCTGGCCTAGGACAAAGGCGTGCAAACCGCAGTGGGGCTACAGTCACGAGTCAGTCCCGCATTGCTGTACGTCAAGGAACTGATTGAGACCTGCTACGTGGGCGAGGTGCTCTCGTGTTCCGTGACTACGAAGCGCGACGGCGCGCTGGAGCGCCCTTCCAGCCGCACCTGGCAGCGCAACGCCGACTTGAGCGCACATACCCTGACCATCGCTAACGGACACGTCATTGACGCCCTGCGCTTCGTGGCAGGAAACTTCGCCCGGGTGGCCTGCATGGTCAGTGCCCAAGCGAAGCAGTGGTACGAGACCGACACCCGGTAGTTCGTGGAAGTCACATCCCCAGACGATGTGCGAGTCAGCGGACAGTTGGAGAGCGGCGCGGCAGCATCGGTCCATGCTGGAGCCGTCCCCCGGGCTGGCAGCGGCTTTCGGATGGAGATTTACGGGCGGGAAGGTACGCTGGTCGCCATGGGGAGTGTCTCGTCGCAGCGCGGCGAAATGCTGTGGTGCAGGGCGCACGGGGGGCGGTGAGTTGCAGGATCTGGCTATACCCGAGCGTTTCACCTATGGGCCGTCCGACTTCCCCCGCGGCTATCCCTTCAACATCGGGCAGATGTATGCCCTGTTCGCCGAGGCAGTCCGAACCGGACAGAACCGTGCGCCGACGTTCGATACAGCGGTTGACCTGCATCGCTTCATAGATACTCTGAAGCAGGCGTCGGACACGGGCCGGGAGTTGCCGGTCGCCTGAGGCGGCATTTTCTCCTGAACCAGAAATACGCAGGTCCCGCCAGTTCTATTCAACACCCGGTAATGATAGGAAGGCAGCGGGACCATAATGGACTTAACGTTGCGGAGTTGTCAGGCTGTCGCGATCGCCGGGAGCTGTTGGATGCGGCGGCAATTAGGTATGAACCGTAGATACCGGGTCAGGTTTCTGGAAGCGGGTCAACGGTTTTGTAAACCGACTTGACGATATACGCCACTGTTGTTCAGCCCGTTCGATTTTGGCAATTTCCTTGCTGCTGCGTGGACGAATGCCGCCGCCACGGCCCGTCCACAGGTGCTACAATCTCCTCGGAGACCGCCAACCAAGAACTGAATATCGGCCACTGTCGATAGGCCGTAGGTCAACTGGAGGCATCTTGGCAATTACAGAATTGGAAATCACCAATCGCAGCAGTTTCGCGTCTGGCGTCCCGTTCGGCGACATGGGCGCCTATGAGCTACTGGAAGGCACCGCCCACTACGTGGTGGACCCGTCGCACGCCCGCAATCAGGGGATTACGGACCTGGACCTGGCGCCGCGCAATTCCGGCGGCAGGGTGGAGTTTTCGGCGGACTTCGCCATGCTCCGGCCAGTGAACATTGATCGGGGCAACCGCCGCATCCTGTTCGACGTGGTGAACCGGGGCCGCAAGACCGCCCTGACCTTCAATGGCGTTCCAATACCAACCGACCCTACCGCTCCGTTGCAGGCGGGAAACGGCTATCTGATGCGCCGGGGCTACACGGTGGTCTGGGGCGGCTGGCAGGCCGACGTGCCGCCCACTCCCGGGCTCATCGGACTCCAGGGGCCGGAAGCCGTCGGCCCCCAGGGGCCTCTGACCGGCAAGATAATGTGCCAGTTCCAATGCAACGAACCCACCCAAGTGTTCCTGCTGGCAGACCGTGAGCACCTGCCCAATCCCGCTGCCGACCCTGAGGAAGCGGAGGCCACCCTGACGGTGCGGGACCTGCCCAACAGTCCTGCCACACCGGTTGACCGGAGCCAGTGGGCCTTCGTCCGGGTCGAGGATGAGGATGTGGAGCCGCAGCACAGCCACATCTATATGCCCTCCGGGTTCGAGCCGGGGAAGATTTACCAGTTGGTCTACACCACCAACGTGAGCCGCATCGTGGGCTTGGGGTTCGTCGCAATGCGGGATGCGGTCTCCTTCCTGAAATACGCCCCGGTATCGGCAGGGAACCCCCTCGCCGGGGCTGTTGACTACGCCTACGCCATAGGCCGTTCCCAGAGCGGACGCTTCCTGCGACAGTACATCCACACGGGCATCAACGAAGACGAGGAGGACCGGACGGCTCTGGATGGCATCATTCCCCACGTGGCGGGCGGGATGCGCGGCGAATTCAACCTGCGATTCGGACAGCCTTCCAAGGACGTCTGCTACATCATCCCGGAGATGTTCCCCTTCACCGACACTCCGCAGACGGACCCGGTCACCGGCGCCCAGGGTTCCCTGCTCGACGCCATGGAACGGCGAGGCCGGGTACCCAAGATAATGTTCACCAACACCTCCGCCGAGTACTGGCGGGGCGACGCGGCGCTGATTCACACCGACCTGGAGACACTGACCGACGCCCCGGAGTCGTCGTCGGTACGCCGCTACCACTTCGCCGGCTGCCAGCACGGCTCGGGCGATTTCCCTCCGCTGGAAGTCCGCGCCACCGACGGAATCAGGGGACAACTTCCCTTCAACAGCGTGGATTACGCCCCCCTGCTGCGGGCCGCGCTGGACAACCTGGACCGCTGGGTAACTACGGGCGAGGAGCCTCCCGCCAGCCGTCATCCCAGCCTGAACGACGGCACGGCGGTGGAATCGCATACGCTGCTGGAGCGGTTTGCCCAGCTCCCCGGCGTCCGCGTGCCAACCCAGACCACCCGGGCGATACGGCTGGACTACGGCCCGGAGTCGCGCCTGGGACGAACCACCAAGCTGCCCGCCGAGGAGGGCGCGGAGTTCCCGGCGCTGGTGGCCGACCTGGACGAGTCCTTTAACGAGCGGGGCGGCATCCGCCTGCCGGACCTGTCAGTGCCGGTAGCCACCTACACCGGCTGGAACCTGCGCGACGAAAGCATCGGCAACCCCGGCCTGTTCATCGGCATCACCGGCGGCCTTGCCGGTTGGACGCTCCCCCTGCTCGCCACACAGGCCGAGCGCGAGTCTGCCGGCGACCCGCGGGCATCCATCGAGGAACGCTACGCCAGCCGCGAGGACTACCTGGAGCAGGTGACCCGCGCCGCCATGGACCTGGCGGCCGAGGGCTACCTGCTGGAGGAAGACGTGCCAGAGGTGGTGGACCTGGCGGGACGGAAGTACGATTACTTCGTGGAAGACGGGAGGGAAAGCTGATTTGGCCCGGAGCCGGATTGCCGCGACAGCTTGGCATACTGTCTGATTATGAGGAGGAGCATCATGCCCTTGCAGTTAGACCACACAATCGTGCCAGCCTACGACAAGGTGAAGTCCGCAGAGTTCATCGCCCGCATCTTCGGACTGAAGTATGAGGGGCCCTGGGGGCACTTTGCGCCCGTCAAGGTCAACGACGTACTGACACTGGACTTCGATGACTCAGACAATCCGCGCTCCAATCACTACGCCTTCCTGGCTTCTGACGAGGAGTTCGATGCGGTGTTGCAGCGCATCAAGGACGAGGGGGTCCCCTTCGGGAGCGGGCCGCGCTCGCGGACAGACGGCGAGATCAACCATCTGCACCAGGGACGCGGGTTCTACTTCGAGTGCGAAAACGGCCACGTCTGGGAGGTTATCACCCACACGTACATCACCGATTAGTGCGAGTTGACGCAACTCGGGAAGCGGTCGCTGCCGACCTGGCGATTGAGCGAAACTTCTGCGCCGATTCCTGCAAAAATTCAGGGAAGAGCCATGGAAGTGGGACTTTACATTCCTGATTACCTGGAAGACGCTGGCCAGCCCATGCACCAGCAGGGGGAAGAAGCCGCCGAGGTATGCCGTCGCGCCAAGTCGCTGGGTTTCTCGGTTATCTACGCGCCCTAGCATCTGGCCGACTCTGACGCGGTCTAGTGGTGGCGGAGACTGGGTTCCTGAAGAAGGGCAACAAATCGATTGGGGCGCAGCGTCAGTAAAGCAGGACGGTGGCGCGGGTTGAGAGTAGTACAGTTGTTGAGGTTGCCCGTCGCATCGGTGTCTCGGAGCAGAACTTTTACCAACAGTCCTCCATCGATCGTTCTGGTCCGGCTTCGCTCGATTGCCGCACCAAGGCATATCTGAGCGGACGCACCACAGGGGGACTGAGCAAAAGCGAAATCGTCCGGTGCCTCAAACGCTACGTTGCTTGGGAGGTCTTCCAGGCGCTGTAGAACCGTAACCCGACAGCCCACACTGCTTCTTGACGTCTATGAGGAGCATCATAGAGAGTGATACAACTAAGGGGAGGGGTTTTGTTTGCTTATAGCGTATGGCCTGCCTAGGGGGTGTCGTCAAATTGGGTTACCAGACAGGCGACAGCCTTGTTTCCGTCATTCCGGCGAAAGCCGGAATCCAGAACCCCTCTATGCCGCAGCATGATTTGCCTATGGAAACCCCTGGATTCCTGCGAAAGCCGGAATGACGGCTGAATTTGACGACACTCCCTAGCCTATACCGTTCGTGACAGCCGTTGGGCCCTCGGCCTCATTGCCTTTCGCATCGCGGCTATGGCGGACGGCGGTAGCGGGCAGGGCGTCGCCTTCTGGTCGCGCTTTGGAGGGCGAATCTTGGGCGGCTGAATCTTCGACATCCTGACCTTTCTTCTCAGTTTCTGCCTCAGGATTTCTCCAAGCGCCTCGTCACCAGGTATCCCGGCCTCCGGATCCTCGTTTCGGGCCACTCGCTCCCCGCGCCCAAGTTGAGCCTCTGCCAGGGAACTCTGCTGGCCATGGACAACCCCCACACATCCCGGAGGCGAAAAAGCATGGCTTGCCCTGTATGTTGCTCAGCGAATCCTCCTGCCGCTCTGGAAGACGGCCCAGATGTTCCTTAGCGCAGCCGGGTCGGAGAGGGGATCCCCGTCTATCAGCACCATATCGGCCTGCTTCCCAACCTCGATGGTTCCAGCCTGGTCGAGAATGCCCAGCAGGTCTGCGGCAACGCGCGTAGATGCTTCCAGCGCCTGCTGGGGCGTCATTCCGTTTTCGACCATCAGCTCCACCTCGCGGGCCACAAAACCGTGGCGGGCGGGGGACCCGCCGGCATCGGTGCCGGTGGCGATGGGCACTCCGGCTTGGAGCGCGCGCTGGAAGCTGGCGATGGAGTTTTCCTTGCGGTCGTAGATTTCGGACATCTGGTCCCTGGACCAGCCCATTTGAGTCGCGAGGCGCTCCCTGGCGTCCCAGGTGGACATGGTGGGCACCATGTATGTGCCTCTCTCCGCCATGAGTTCGACCGTGGGCTGGTCCACGTAGGTCCCGTGTTCGATGGAGTCGATACCGGCTTCGACGGCTAACCTGGTGCCCTCGAAGCCGTGGCAGTGGGCCGCTATCTTGAGGCCAGCCTCGTGGGACGCCCGCACCGCAACGTCCAGGGCCTCCCGGCTCATGCTGGCGAATTGCTCGCCGTTGGGGCGAAACCCCGTGGCACCCACCTTGATGAGGCCGGCGCCCTTCCGGATCATGTCCTGGATTCCCTCCAGCAGTTCCTCAGGAGTTTCGGTGGTCCTGGTGAGCCCTGCGGGCCAGGTGCCCGGGAACTGGAACCATTCCCCGGAGGCAATGATCCGCGGCCCCAGGATGGCCCCGGCCGCGGCCTGCCGCGCGATGTTGATGTTGATGGCATGGCGGGCGCCAACATCCCTGGCCGAGGTGACGCCGGACATCAGGGCCCGTCGGCAGTTCCCCACGGCCTTGAGGGTGAATTCCTCGGCCGTATCGTTCAGCAGGCGGTCCATGGAGTCCATGCCGCCGTCGCCCGTGAAGTGCTCATGGCAATCAATAAGCCCGGGGATAAGGGTCAACCCCTGTCCGTTGATGTCCTCCTGGTGACGGGGCCGTTTCGGGCGAGACGATTCCTCTCCTACCCAAGCGATTGCTCCGTTGGATACTTCCAGGCTTATAGACGACTGTGGACCGGACCCTGTTCCATCGATCAATCTGACGTTGCGAATTACCAGGTCCATCATATCCTCCTTACACTATTCGTGATCCCGAACAATCTGCATTTGCCATAGTCGTCAATCAACTTCGGCGACGGCGTTTCAATCTCCCGGCTACTCTTGGGGTGCCGCTCTGCATAGCCTGTGGCAAGCCTATCACAATGAAACGACAGAGGCGGTCCGGCTGGTTCTTTCCTTGCTGGTCTCCAAGTCTGCTCCTCTCTCTGTTGACTTCCTGTAGTATCGCGGCTTATGTTGGCAATCTGCGCCATTCTGCTGAAGTGAGAGCCGTTGTAAGGCAGATACGGCGAGAATAGCACAAATAGCCGGTATCATTGGACGTAATTCAATCAGAGGAAACCCTTTGTCTTCACTTTCCAACATTCCTGTTCTGGCGGTCCTGCAGAACCCCGATTTCCGCCTGATGTGGGCGGCTCGGTGGGTTCATGAGATCTCTCGCCGCATGGAACTGCTGGTGCTGGGATACCTCATTTACGAACTGACCGACTCTGCCTTTCAAGTCGGACTGATTTCCGTTTTCCTGAACGGTCCGCGCCTGCCTTTATCGCTGGTAGGAGGAATGCTGGCCGACCAGTTGGACCGGTGGCGGATTCTGGCCGGTATCCACACCTTCTATTTGCTTGTCGCGTCGGGGCTGCTGACGCTCTTAATTCTGGACCTCATTCATCCCTGGTATGTTTTCCTTGCCATACTCTTGCAGGGCACGGCCAAGGTTTTGGACGACCCGGCCCGGCGGGCGGCGCTTTTCGACCTGGCTGGCGAAGCTCGTATCGCCCACGCCATGGCCCTGGAGACCATCACCAACAACATAGGCAAGGTTGTGGGCCCGTTGGCCGGCGGGCTGTTGATTGCCTTTTACGGGTACACCGGAGCTTTCATAGTTCTGGTGGCCATGGACCTGATAGCGGCCTGCCTGATGTTCAAGATGCGGCTGCCGAAGGCGGCGTTGGTGGCGGGCAGGGACAGGGTGTTCGCCCAGGGAATCAAGTCAGGCATCGGGCATTCCTTTTCAAACAAGTTTGTTCTGGGGGTGCTTTCCATATCGTTGGTGATGAATGGCATGGTGCTGCCACTGCAATACTTCATACCGGTCATCGCCACCGATTTGCTGAAAGTGGGGCCCGCGCTGGGGGGCGTAATAGGCTCGGCGGAGGGTGTTGGCACGCTCGTGGGGGCGATATTCATTGCCACTCGCCGCAACTACACCTTTCACGGGCGGTACTACGTGATAGGGGCCATAATTGTGGCGGTATGCGTAGCTGCGGTGGCCTGGTCGCCCTGGTTCCTGATTTCCTTCCTGTTGCTCTTCAGCGCCGGTGTAGGTCAGTCAGGATTCAGCACCATGCAGAGCACCATTCTGCTGCTGGCGTCACCGGCTGAAATGCGAGGGCGGATAATGGGGTCCCAGGGGTTGGTAAACGGCCTGGGCCACTTGGTCGGCGGAGCGGAAATCGGGGTCATAGCCCAGGCATTCGGCATCTCACTGGCCATAGGCATCAACGCCGGGGTAGGTCTGTTCTTGATGCTGCCGGTGGTCTTGTTGACGCCGTTGGTGTGGCGGCCGGTGGAGTCCTACTACAACACGGCCAGCGTTGACACCGCTGCGGCGGGTCTCAGGACTGACCAGCGGCCTGGCCAAGCAGGTTAAGGCCGCGGACTCCGGGATAGCAGCCACGCTTTAACCCATGTCTTGCACGGCTATTGAAGGTACGTGAGTGAATACGGTTCAACATCCGGCGGACGCCTGCTCCCGCCAAGCCTAGTTCAAGTTGTAGACTCTGGCCGCGTTCCCGCCGGCTATCTTGGCCCGCTCTTCCAGAGTGCATTCGGCCAGGATCTCCTCAAGGATTTCCCGGCTTCTTGGGAAGGTGGATTCCTGATGGGGGTAGTCGGAGCCCCATTGCAGGGTATCGACGCCGATAATCTCCCGAAGCTGAATCCCCAGACCGTCTTCCTGGAACCCCAGGAAAACGTTGCGGCGGAAGAAGTCGCTGGGAAGCATTTCGTTCTTGAACCGATAGCCGCTCACCCCTCTGGCCCGTTGGGTGTAGTTGTAGTCCATGCGGTCCAGAAAATGGGCAGCCCACGACACTTCGTGCTCAACCGCCCCGATTTGCAGCCGCGGGTAACGCTCGAACACCCCGCAGAAAATCATGTCGGTAAGCGACATCCGCACATAGTGATCGAAGTTCACCGTTACTGAGAACCGGTTGGTGCTGGCGCGGTCGCCTTCCCCCGAGCCGAACCGGTTGGTCGCGGCATGAAGCCCCAAGGGCATTCCCAGGTCCTGGGCCGCCGCCCAGAGGGGTTCATAGACCGGCGAGTCGTACCTGCGGTCCTCAGGCGGGTAAACCGTGATCATACCGCCTGTGAATCCCAGTTTGTGGCACCGCTCGAGCTCGGCCACCGCAACCTCCACGTCATCCACGTTGATCATGGCGATTCCGGCGAGACGCTTTGGCGCTGCCTGGCAGAACTCCCCCAACCAGTCGTTGTAAGTCTTGAAAACAGCAGTCAGGAGCTCGCTATCCGGCACCTTGAACAACTGGAGGCCAAGGGTGGGGTAGAGAATGCTGACATCAATGCCGTCCAGGTCCATGTCCTTGATTTGCTCTTCAGGTATGTAACCCCCGGGCCGGACGTTTGCAAACACATCGCCGCTGGTCAACTCCTCCGGCGATTCAAACCTTCTTCCAGTCTGGGCTCCGCCGAATCCGAAGCCGGTGGAGATTTTCATGCCGTCGCAGTACCACCATTCGCCGTCGTCCTCCATCCTGGTGTGGGGGGCGCGGTCCCGGAACTTCTCATCTATCCGGCTCACCCATAGGTTCGGAGGTTCCATCACGTGGTTGTCAGACGAAATAATCCTGTAGTCAGCCATGGCCTGGCTCCCCGAATGTAGTCTTTGGTAGCTTCCAACCTACTCCAGATTGCTACTGCGCTTAAGGTGGCGACCTCCATCCGAACGCACTGCGGCTTTGTTGAACAAGTGCCAACTGCCCCGCACTTTAGAGCCCGGCCTTCCACTTTTGGAGCCTCAGCCGATTTCTGAGACGCGGCACGGGTTTGAGTCAGAGGCCAGTTATAGAGTACCACGCGGCCAGCCGTAGTGGTTAAGGCCAGCCCCGCCTGTAGAGGACTAGGACGGTTCGGTAAGACCTTTTATTCTGGCTCGCACCAACAGCCCCCCGCAATACGTTACGGGGAGTTTCGCTTTGGGACTTATATCGAATTTTACCCGTATACTGCTAATGCAGACGTGCTTGTACTGGGTAATCGCTTCTCAAATTCTGGACGTCCTGTAACCCGTCATTACCGCGAAAGCGGGAATCCAGAGGTCCATGATACTGGCAAATATGCCGGTGCCTGGCAATGTGGATTCCCACGAAAGCGGGAATGACGGGGATTTTTCTGTGGTTGGGTAAAATTCGATATAATTCTCTAGGGGGTGTCGTCAAAATAATAGAAGGGTGGCAGAATGTTGGAAACGTGGGAGTGCAGGAGGGGGAGCCTGGCGGCAGCGCACCGGCGCCACGATATGACCGATGCCGTTTGGGAGCGTCTGAGGCCGCATCTGCCGGGTGGAGAAGGTAAGAGAGGCCGACAGGCCCATGACAACCGGCGTTTTATCGACGCCGTGTGCTGGATTCTGCGCACCGGCTCTCCCTGGCGGGATTTGCCCCCGGATTACGGAGACTGGAAGAACACCCACCGCCGCTTTTGCCGATGGCGGGACCGGGGGGTTTGGGCCCAACTGTTGGAAATCGTGATGGATGACCCTGATTTCGAGTGGCTGATGATCGACGCCAGCTATATCAAGGCCCATCCGCACAGCAGCGGCGCCCGAGGGGGAAACCAGTCCATTGCCCGCACAAAAGGGGGCTGAACAGCAAGCTGCACGTGGCGATGGACTCACACGGAATGCCGGTAAGGCTGGCGGTGACCGGGGGTACGGTTGCCGACAGTTCCCAGGCTTTGCCGCTGATTGAGGACATTGAAGCGGAATGCCTGCTGGCGGATAAAGCCTATGACACCAATGAAATCATAGGTGCCCTAGGCGAATTGGAAATAGAGCCCGTGATACCTCCCAAAAGCAACCGGAAGGAAAAACGGGAGTATGACCGGGCGCTGTACAAGTTGCGGCACTTGGTGGAGAACGGAATCTTGGAAATGAAGCAGTGGCGCGGAGTGGCTACCCGCTACGCCAAAATGACAGCATCATATTTGGCCGCCTGCCAACTGCGGGCAGTGATGATCTGGAGCAAGATATTTTGACGACACCCCCTACGACTGAGACCCGCCAAGATAATGGAACCTCGTTTGGCCCCACCACCTTACTTTATGGATTTGAAAGGGTTCCCAGCGACTTTAGGCAGTGATGCTGCGACGGTTGAAATGTTTGCAAAAGAGACGGCCAGCCCCCAATATGTAGCGAGCCGTCACCGCTAGGAGGTCCTGTGGCATGAAATTTGAGTCGCGCCGGCAGGCCAAGTCACCCTCGCATAAAGAATCGAGAAGTAGCGGCCGCCTCACTGCGGCCGAGATGTACCAGGTTCAGGACTCGTACCTCAGGTTCAATCAAAAAGACCACATGGGCTCGCAGATGATCTGGGAAGCCCAGTACAAGGCTGAACGAGACAAGCTCAAGGTCAAGCAGCGACAGCTTACCGAGAAGGGACGCGTGGGATTCGAGGCTACGGCATGGGGCTTGGAATCGGCGGCAGATTCCCTGCTGACCCTGATGGATTTCTCAAAGAACCAGGCGGATACCAGAGCCACCGCATGGCAAACCAAGCTGGAACCGGCGCCGACGGGACGCCCGAACGCATCCCCCAAAGAGGCCTCGCAGATTGTGCGCAAGGCCGCCGAACTGTTCGGAGCGGACCAGGTCGGGTTTGCTGAACTGGACCGCCGCTGGGTTTATTCCCACTACTTCGATGAGGAGACGAAAAGAGATTACCCCATCAAGTTCTCCGATGAAGCGGGCTACGAGCAGTACGACCAGCCCATTCGCCTTGAAGACGGCACCCGGGTCATTCCCAAGGAGATGAAATACGTGGTGGTGCTGCTCCACGAGTGGGGCAAGGACCTGGACGGCACGGAACATGCGCCGACACTGCTCACCGAGGGGCTCAGTACCCTCGCTTATGCCCGGATGGCGCCGACCCTGTGGATGTTGGCTGAGTTCATACGGGGTCTGGGATACAAGGCCATCCCTGCGGCCAATGACACAGCCCTGAGCATCCCGCTGGCCATCGACGCGGGCTTGGGACAGGCGGGGAGGCACGGACTCCTGATCAACCCCAAGGTGGGAGCGCGCTGTCGCATCTCCAAGATTTTCACCGACCTTCCGCTGGAGCCGGCGGGTGCCGTGGACTCGGGCATCACCGAGTTCTGCAACGCATGTCTCAAATGCGTCCCCAAGTGCGGCACAAAGGCCATCACGACTGGAGGCCGGAGTTTCGAGCCTCTGGACGAGAGCAATGCAACAGGAGTCCTTTCATGGAAGGTAGATGCGAAGAAGTGCATGACCTTCCAGAACCGTGTCGGGAGCACATGCAGCACCTGTGTCCGCAGATGCGCCTGGACCAAGCCGCCCAACAAGATGTATGCGATACCGCGCTTCTTTATCAGGAACTTCCGGTGGAGATGGTTGAACAAGACCTGGGTGTGGCTGGACGACCTCGCGGGAAATGGAAAGTTTGACAAGAAGGCTGATGACTTCTGGATGGCAGAACGTTAGCGGGTATACCTGACGGAGGCACGCCATGAGCGAGCTGGACGATCGTTACAAACGGGGACAGGAAACGCGAAGGATGTTTGGCGGCGGGCAAATCACCCCCGGACCGACGTCCGGAGCGTGGGACATTGCCCCGGACCTGGAAAGGATTCTCGGTGAAGCGCTCTTCGGCACCATTTGGAAGCGGCCGGCGCTGACGCCCGTGCAGCGGGAAATGATCACGTTGTCGTGCCTCATAGTCATGAACCGCGAGGTGCAGCTGAAACGGCACCTGAGCAACGCGCTGAACGTGGGATTGACCCCGGAACAAATCGTGGAGTTGATCATTCACGACACCTGGTACAGCGGAGCGCCGGCGGGCATCCAGGCGCTGACCCTGTGCAAGACGGTTTTCGAGGAGCGCGGGATAGACTTCACCCCGGCCCGCATCCATGATGCCAGCGAAGATCCCGACAGCCTGTTCCAGCGGGGCGACGAATACCGGCGGAACTACATGGGAACCACCTCCCCAGCACGGCCGGCTCCGCCGACACAGGCTGAGAGGGAGTTGGGGCGAACTACCGGAGAATACTACTGGGGCGCGACCTGGACACGGCCGGGGCTGGACCTTCCTTCCCGCTGCATATGCACCATGGCCTGCCTGGCGGCGCTGGGCCGAGAGGGGCCTCTGCGGAGCCACATCCGCGGCGCGCTGAACATCGGGTTTACGCAGGACCAGATCATCGAGGTGTTCGGCCACATGACGCTCTACGCCGGCATACCGTTCGCCCGGGGCGCGATGGACATTGCCAACGAGATTTTCGCCAGCGCCTGAGGATGCCGCAGCGGGGAGGAAGCGTGCCGCAGGGGCGATCCGTAGCAACCGGGCGCTGGCCGTTGGCGATGCTCCGGGTATAACCCAGCCGTCTTGATTGGACCGGCAACGCCGATACGAATAAGGAGGCCTTATGACCATAGGGACGACCAAAGCAGCAGACTGTTTCGTCAAAGTCGGCGATCTCAACCTCCACTACCTGGAGTGGGGCGAAGCCGGGGCGCCGCCGGTCGTCATGGTCCATGGCCTGACCGGGAACGCCCACGCATTCGATCTCCTGGCGCCCCACTTTGTCCCCAAGTACCATGTCATATCGGTGGATGTCCGAGGGCGTGGGGACAGCGACTGGGCCGCCGACGGCGACTACTCCAACGACGCCTACGTGGCCGACCTGGAAGGGCTGCGGCAGGCTCTTGGCTTCGAGCGCTTCTCACTGGTGGGCACCTCTATGGGAGGCCGCATTTCCCTGACCTACGCCGGCACCCATCCCGACCGGGTGGAGCGCACCATCCTGAACGACATCGGCCCCGAGGTTGACACTCGTGGCGGCAGCCGCATCGCCACCAGTTCCCGGGATGCAGTCACAACCTTTGCATCCATCGAAGATGTAATGGCCTGGCACCGGGAGAACCGGGTCGGCTTCAGCGCGATGAGCGACGCACAGCAGCGGGCTGCCGCCGGTCACGCGGTCAAGTCCCTGCCCGGCGGCGGCTACACCTGGAAAATGGACCCGGCAGTCCGCAGCGACCCCCGCCGTCCCGACCCGGAGGTGTCCTGGAACCTTGCTCGGCGCATCCCCGGCCCGGTGTTGCTGGTGCGAGGTGGCGATAGTGACCTGCTGTCCCCGGAGATAGCCCAGCGAATGGTGGCGGAGATGCAGGACTGTCGCATGGTGGAAGTCCCCGGCGTCGGTCATGCGCCCATCCTGATGGAACCCGAGGCCTTCGGCCCGGTCATGGAGTTTTTCTCATTGACCTGACCGGGCGACAGTTACCGGGAGTCTGCGCCTAGATCGCCAAAGCCGCTACTGTCCTCGTCATTGCATTGCCCTGCGCACCCCGGCGATGACGTTGTCCTTGTCGGGGAGGCAGTATTGCTCCATGATGGGGCTGTATGGGATGGGGACGTCGGGGGCGCAGACGCGGACCGGCGGCGCTTTCAGGGCCCGGAAGGTCTCCGGGTCCTCGGTAATCTGGGCGCATATTTCGGCGGCGGCGCTGCCGGTGATGCAGGCTTCATCCACTATGACGGCACGGCCGGTCTTTCGCACTGAGCGGCGGATGGCCGGAGTATCCATCGGCACCAGCGTGCGCGGGTCTACGACCTCCAGGGAGATGCCTTCCGCTTCCAGTTCCTCCGCAGCCTGTAGCGCCTCCGGCACCATTTTCGAGATGGCGACAACCGTCACATTGGAGCCCTCCCGCTTGACGTCGGCCTCTCCGATAGGGACCACGTACTCCTCCTCGGGCACTGGGAAGCGGTCGGGGCGGGCCGCGAGAATCTGGTCCTCGAAGAACACCACCGGGTTGTTGTCGCGGATGGCGCTCTTCATCAGGCCCTTGGCGTCGTAAGGATTGGAGGGCATGACCAGCTTCAGCCCGGCCAGGTTCATGAACATGGGGTGCGGACTCTGCGAGTGCTGCGCCGCCGCCGAGCGCCCGCCGCCGGTGGAGGCGCGGAACACCAGCGGGAAGGGCGCCTGGCCGCCGAACATATAGTGGATTTTGGCCATCTGGTTCACGATCTGGTCCATGGCGGTGAAGGCAAAGGTCATCATGCCCGGGCTGATGATGGGCCGGAATCCGCTGCCCGCCGCGCCGATGCCAGCGCCGACGTAGGCTTCTTCGGATATGGGCGATGCCCGCAGCCGCTCGATGCCGAACTCTGATACCAGCCCGGCCAGCGGCCCCAGGTTGCCGCAGATGTGAAACACCTTGTCGTCCCGTCGCATTTCTTCCCGGAACGCTTCCATTATCGCTTCGGCGTAGGTTATCTCCCGCATGGGTTGCTCCTACCCTCACCTCTCCATCTGGAGAGGAGACTCGGAAATGTCTATGGCTAATTCCGATAACTGCCTTTGGAGAACGATTACGGAGCGAATACCTCCGTCAGGGCGTCTTCGGGGTTGGGCAGGGGGCTGGACTTGGCGAAGGCGATAGCGGACTCGACAGCAGCGGCGATTTCCTCATCGGTCTGCTCAAGCTGCTCCCTGGTCGCCACGCCCTGCTCCACCAGGCGTTCTATGAATGTCGTGACGGGGTCGTGGGACTGGCTCAGCTCGATCTCGCTGGGGGGCCGCGGGTCCGGCGGGTTGCCGCGGGACTCGGAGTGGGTGCGCCAGCGGAAGGTCTTGCATTCCAGCAGGGTGGGGCCGCCGCCCTCCCTGGCCCGGCGCACCGCCTCCTGGGCCGCTTCGTACACGGCCAGGACGTCGGTGCCGTCCACCGTCACGCCTGGAATATTGTAGCTCACGGCCCGCACCGAGACGTCCTCCACCGAGAGGGTGGCCGCCGCCGAGTTGCCCGAGGCCCAGCGGTTGTTTTCGCAGACGTAGATGACCGGCAGGTTCCAGATGGAGGCCAGGTTCAGCGAGCCGTGAAACGCGCCCTCGTTGGAAGCACCGTCGCCGAAGAAGGCCACGGCGACGCCGTCGCCGCCTTCCAGCTTGGCGGCCAGGGCCGCGCCGGTGGCTATGGGCATACCCGCGCCCACGATGCCGTTGGCCCCCAGCATCCCCACGCTGAAATCGGCGATGTGCATCGAGCCGCCCTTGCCGTGGCAGTAGCCATTGCTGCGTCCGAACAGCTCGGCCATCATCAGGTTGATGTCGGCCCCCTTGGCGATGGTGTGGCCGTGGCCGCGGTGAGTGCTGGCGATGCGGTCGGTAGTGCGGAGGGCGGAGCACACGCCCACGGCGACGGCCTCCTCGCCGATGTAGGCGTGGACCACGCCGGGGATGTTGCCCTCGTGAAACTCTTCGACGGCCCTGGCGTCGAAAGTGCGAATGGTGACCATCTTGCGGTACATATCCAACAACAGGCTGGAATCCATAGTCATGGCGCCTTCCCTCCTGCGGCATGGGAGTAGTCCGAATTGTACTCCGCGGCAGGCCGCGCCGCCACAGCAGGCCGAGACAAGAAAGACCAAGGGCTCAGACAGGGTCGTGCGTTCGCATACGCTGCTGGGCCTGCGGCGGAAGAGGCCCATTCTGTCCGCGCAATCTGTCCAGGCAATGGCCCCGGCCACGGCGGGGTTGGTGCCGTAACCCTTGTCTGCCAGCAGATATTTGGCGGGAAGGTCCTCCGTCAGCGACTGGGCCTGGGCGCTATCTGCCACGGCGCCCTCCGTCAGCATCATCCGAACCAGCATTCCGTGGACGTACACGGTTATATGCAATTTGCTGTTCAGGCCCCTTTAGTGCGGGCCATGTCTTGGTTGCCGCCGCAGGCCCCAACCCCCGTGGGGATGCACCTTGATGTAGATGGCATCGGTCATCAGCCACTCAAAATCCGGACATCGATCACGCTGTCGAGGAGGCGTTCCCACGACTTGTTCCGAAATGTCGTGGCGTCGATGCGCCGCTGCCATTCCTCCACCTCCCGTACGCGCAATCTGCCATCACTCTGTAATTTTGACGACACGCCCTAGTGGTTGACTTCGTGGGTGTCCTCCGGGAACTGAGGAAGGCATTGCAATCCGACTGGCTCAACTCTATGCGGCCGCGCGGGGCGTGTACCGGAACAACTCAAGCCACGCGGCGGGCCTGGCCCAGCAAGACAAGCCCTATGCTGCGGGAGACATCCGCGCAGGAAGGCTTGGGCTATCTGACGAAAACCGTTACCTGCGACATACAAAGATGCCCACCATGTTAACCATTTTCCCCACATTTGGTTGCGAATGCAGGAAAACTTTGCCGGACAGAAATCTACGAAGCAAGAGTCTAGAGACACTGAACCAAAGCTAAATGTGGAAAAAAGACAGACAGGTTTGGACGTATTCGGACTGCTGTGGAGAGCTAGATGGTGCCGAAGGTCAGAGTCGAACTGACACGGGGTCTCCCCCACCGGTTTTTGAGACCGGCGCGTCTACCATTTCGCCACTTCGGCCTAGAAAGGGAATTGGAGCTTTCCAAAGCATTATAACATCTCAAGGCCTGGTGCAAAGCTAAGGATTTTCAGGGTATTCTCAACACGCGCTGGTAATACGTGACTCTCCGGCCTCAGACCGTCGTTCCCGCGAAAGCCGGAATCCCAGGCTCAATTGCCCATAGCTGATTTCACCGGCGTATAATTCTCTGGATTCTCGCGAGAACGGTATCTCCGTTCCGGCGGCTTCGGCGGGCCGTTTGCCGTCTAGTCCCCAGATGGGGCCGGAAGTAAAGGTCTTGTCCCTGTCGCGGAAAGTGCCTTGCAACCGCACGCTCATATTTTGTTGATTTTGGCCCTGATTTCCTGACTAACAACGAGCTTGACTGGATGCACCGGAAAGTCAGAGGCAGGTCGGCTCGACTGCCACAACATCCGGTCCACCCGCCAAGCGGCGGGGGCCTCTTCTGAGAGAAGGGCTGGATTCGCTTGACTTGCGAAATTCGGAAACCATATAATCTGCGCGGCAGGTTATAGAGAAATGGTCAAACGAACTTATCAACCCAAGAAGCGCCGCCGCGCGCGTGTCCACGGCTTTCGTTCCCGGTCGGCCACGTCCGACGGGAGGGCAGTGTTGCGCCGAAGGCGGTTCAAAGGCCGTCACAAGCTGAGCGTGTGATTGTCGGCGCAGAGCAATGCAACGCTGGCGCCGCATCTCAGGCCAGAAACGGCATTCCCAAATTCACCGGGAAGGCTCCAGCGCCGCCAATCGGTTGCTGGTGATTCGCTACTTGGCAAATGGTCTGGATCATAGCCGTTTCGCCTTTGTGGTAAGCAAGCGCGTAGGTAACGCGGTAGTGCGAAACAGGGTCAAGCGCAGGCTAAGGGAGGCGGTGCGGACTCGCCCCTTAGCGGGCGGCTGGGACGCAGTGTTCATCGCCCGTCGCGGCATTGAGCAGGCCAGCTACCGCGAGGTGAACCGGGCCGCTGGAAACCTGTTGCGGCGCAGCCGGATCTCGGGGGCGCTGCAATCCGGCGGCAGCGATTCGGTGGCGGATTCATATAAAGGCGGGGAAGCATCCGAACAATGAAGTTGGCGGTTCTCTGGATTATCCGCGCCTATCAAGCCAGCCTATCCCCGCTGTTGCCAACTTCCTGTAGGTATCTGCCCAGTTGCTCCCATTATTCCCACGACGCAGTGGACCGGTACGGCGTGATTAAGGGCGCCTGGCTAGGCGTCAAGCGCTTGGCCCGTTGTCATCCCTTGGGGGGCAAGGGATATGACCCGGTGCCATGAGTATTCGGACTCTCCGTTTGAGCTGAACTTGCTCCAACGCTTCTTTTTTTCCGCAAATATACCCGGAGCCGAAACCGATACAAATAAGCCGCCGCGCCGCGGGCTGTCAAAGGACTGGCCCGGCCCGGCCCATTGGTCTCTGTTGGCGGCACTGGCGGCGTTGCTGATGTTGACGCTGACCGCCTGCACCGGACGCGACATCGGCGGCGTGGCTTCCGGCTGGAACGCGCTGACCGCCAGCGACGGCGTGGTGTACGTTGGCACCAAGGACGGGCGAGTGCAGGCGCTACAGGACGGAGACTCAGACGTGCCGGTGGGCCTGTGGCGGTTTCCGCGCTCGGATTCTGATTCCTCCGAGGACCTGAGGGGAGTCTTCGGCACGCCGCTGGTGGCCGAAGGTCTGCTGTTCGTCGCGGGCGAGAACGGTTTCCTCTATGCCCTGGACCCGGAAAATGGCAACTCCGACGACCGGGGCTGGCGTCGGCCCCGAGGCCAGCCCCAGGGCCTCGCGCCCCTGGTGGCCGGGCCAGCCTACGACCCGATAAACCGTCTGGTGCTTGCGCCGTCCGAGGACGGTAAACTGTACGCGTATGTCGCCGACTCCGGCGAAGATGCCGAAACCTGGGCCGGGGCTTTCCAAGCCGACGATAAGATTTGGTCCTCCCCTGTCGTTGGCACATTGGACGGCATTGCAATGGCTTGGTTCGGCTCCCACGACCATCACGTTTACGCCATCAACGTTTCCACTGGCGAGGAAATATGGAGCTACCGCACCGGCGGCGTGGTCGCAGGTCGGCCGCTGCTGTTTGACGGTATGGTCGTTGCCGGTTCCTTTGACAAAAAGCTCTATGCCCTTGACGCCCGCGACGGTTCCCTGCTCTGGGAATTTGAGGGCGACAACTGGTTCTGGGCCGGGCCGGTCACCAACGGAGACAGAGTTTTTGCGCCCAACATGGACGGCAGTATCTATGCGCTGAGCCGCGATGGTATCCTGCAATGGCAGTACGACTCCGGCGCGCCCATCGTTTCACGTCCAGCGCTGGTGCCTGCTGGGCTGGCCGCTGCCAATAGAAACGGCGAACTCATCCTGCTGGACGTGTCGCGCGGCGCCTCCCAGCGGGAACTGCGCAAGCTGACGCTGGGCAGCGCGGAAATAACCGCCCCGCTCCACACCGTGGGCGATTCCATTTTCGTAGGATCCCAGGATGGCAGCGTCCGACGGGTGGACGCCACCACCCGTCGCCCACTGGAAGAGTGGTGGTGCTGGCACCCTGAAAACGACAACAACCGATGCAACTGAGAAAGAGACAGCCGACAGCCTGCGGGCTGAACGGTCAGCCGGGCGGCGGGCCCGGGTAGTGAGGCAGGTCCTTTGGAGCTCATAGGCGATCTCTGGCGAGAAATCATCATACGGCCCATGTTGAACCTGTTGGTGGTGCTTTACACCATCTGCTTCAACAACATGGGCATCGCCATCATCGTATTCACTGTAATCGTCCGGCTGGTGACCCTGCCGCTGACTATCAAGCAGTTGCGCCAGATGCGGGCGATGATGGACCTGCAACCCCGGATGCGCGAGATTCAGGAGCGGTACGGGCGGGACCGGCAGCGCGTATCCCAGGAAACGATGCGTATGTACCGGGAGGCCGGGGTCAGCCCGGTGGGTTGTCTTGGCCCCTTGGTCATACAGATGCCCATTCTCTTCGGGCTGTTCAGGGTGCTCATCCAGACGCTCTACTCTCGTCCCGACCACCTGGTGGCGCTGGCGGAAAAATTCTACGCCTGGATTCCGGTATTTCCCATATACACCGCCGCGCCGCTCAGCGCCAGTTTCCTGTGGATGGACCTTTCCGAACCTGACCCCTCCAATGTGGTCATGCCGGTGCTGGTATTTGTTTCGACCTGGCTCCAGCAGAAGATGACCATGACCCCGTCCACGGACCCCCGTCAGTCCACCAACCAGATGATGATGCTGTGGCTGATGCCGCTGATGATAGCTTTCTTTTCCTTCACTCTGCCCAGCGGTCTGTCACTGTACTGGGTAGCCTCCAACGTCATAGGCATCGGAATCCAGTATTTCATCACCGGATGGCAGCCCATCTTCCCGTTGTTCCCCAGGGCGGAGCCGGTCCCGGCCGATGGCCCGTCTTCGTCCTCCCGTTATGATGATCCTGAGGAGGTTGATAGCGATGCAAGAACCTCTCGAAATGAGCGCGCGAACCGTCGAGGAAGCAATCGAACTCGCTCTGAAAGAGCTAGACGTCGACCGCGACGAGGCCGAGGTCGAAATACTAAGTAGAGGCAAGGCCGGATTCCTGGGCATAGGCGCCGAGCTGGCGCGGGTGCGTGTCACCCGTCTGGGCGGTGGTGGCTCTGCCGCAGGAGCCGACACCGAAGAGCAGTCCGCCGCCGCGTTGGCCGCTGCCGCGGTGGGCCGAATCCTGGAGGCTGCCGGGGTCAACGTCACCCGCACCCTGCGCGCAGCCCACGACCCGGAAACCGGCGGGCCGGTTATTGACCTCGCCGGGGAAGATTCGGGCCTGCTCATCGGACGCCGGGGCCAGACCCTCCAGGCCCTGCAATTCCTGGTGACGCTCATAGTGAGAAAGCAAATGGGAGAAGACGTGCGGGTGGTTCTGGACGTGGAGAACTATCGGCAACGGCGTGAGAACTCGCTGCGCGATATGGCCGCCAAGGTCGCCAGTCGCGTGGCCCAGACCAATCGCAGCATCACCCTGGAGCCCATGCCCCCGGCCGACCGACGCATCATCCATACGTCCCTTGCCCAGCATCCGGGGGTAAGGACGGAGAGCGCGGGCGAGGGCGAAAACCGCAAAGTGACCATTATGCCGCGCAGAGACTAGGACCGGGGTGTTTTGCTTCGCCAGCGGCTGAAACTCGCCCCTACCCCCGGCGCCGCCGGGTTTGATAACATTAGGGCAATCGCCCCATCAGGCAGGGCACAAGGAAATCGAAGATTGAAGAGCCGGAGGAGGGCCTTACTTTGATTGCGATTGAACCCACCCGAGACGTTGTGTCCGAGGTATACGGCAGGCTCGACAAGAACCTGAGCACAGTCCGTTCCGTCCAGAACCGCCCGCTGACCCTGGCCGACAAGATTCTGCTTAGTCACCTGGACGATCCCACCACTACCGGCATGGTTCGCGGCCAGACCTACGTTCAGTTGCGCCCTGACCGGGTGATTTTGCAGGACGTGCTGGGCCAGACCGCCATGCTCCAGTTCATGCAGACCCGCCGCGCCACCACCGCAGTGCCGACTTCGGTGCATTGCGACCACCTGATCCAGGCCCGGGTGGAAGGCTCCCGCGACCTAACCGAATCGCTGGCGGAAAATGATGAGGTCTACAATTTCCTGCGCACTGCCTCCGCCAAGTACGGCGTCGGTTTCTGGTCGCCGGGCGCGGGCATCATCCACCAGGTGGCCTTCGAGAACTACGCATACCCCGGCGAGATGATGATCGGCACCGACTCCCATACTCCCATGGGCGGCGGCCTCGGCTCCATTTCGGTGGGCGTGGGCGGCGCCGATGCCGTGGAGGTCATGGCCGGCCTGCCTTGGGAAGTGCTTTATCCCCGCTTTATCGGCGTGCGCCTCACCGGGGAAATGAGCGGCTGGACCGCGCCCAAGGACGTCATCCTGTACCTGGCCGGGCAGTTGACCGTTTCCGGCGGCACCAACGCCATCATCGAATACTTCGGCCCCGGGGCCGCTTCCATCAGCGCTACCGGCAAGGCCACCATCACCAACATGGGCGCGGAGTTGGGCGCCACCACCTCGGTCTTCCCATACGACGAACGTATGGCCCGATACCTGCGGGCCACCCGTCGCGGCGACATTGCCGAGCTGGCCGACCAGTATCGCCACCTGCTGACCGCGGACCCGGAGTGCGAGGCCAACCCGGAGCAGTATTACGATCGTATCGTGGAAATCAACCTGTCGGAGCTGGAGCCGCACTTGGTTGGCCCCCACTCGCCCGACCGGGCACGGCCCATCTCGCAGATGTCGGCAGAGTTGAAGGAAGACGACGGGCTGATAGACGAGATTTCGGCGGCGCTGATTGGGAGCTGCACCAACTCGTCCTACGAAGACATGAGCCGCTCCGCCGACGTGGCCGAGCAGGCCAAGGCCAGGGGTTTGCAGTCCGCGGTTCCCTTCATGGTCACCCCCGGTTCCGAGCAAGTGCGGGCAACCATCGAGCGCGACGGGCAGATGCAGTCGCTCCAGGACATCAACGCCACCGTACTGGCAAATGCCTGCGGCCCCTGCATCGGCCAGTGGCGGAGGGCCGGCGAATCGGTGGGAAACCCCAACACCATCGTAACGTCCTACAACCGCAACTTCCCGGCCCGCAATGACGGCCAGCCCTCCACCATGAACCTCATCGGCAGCCCGGAAATCGTCACCGCCCTCGCCATCGGCGGACGGCTGTCTTTCAACCCGATGACCGACACACTGACTGCCGCCGATGGTTCTGAGTTCAAGCTGGATCCTCCCGCAGAGGCCCCGGAGGTCCCTCCTTCCGACTTCGACGAGGGCCGCTCTTTCTATCAGGCCCCGCCGGAAGACGGCAGCAGCATTGACCTGACGGTATCACCGGACAGCGAGCGCATCCAGTTGCTGGAGCCGTGGCCGGCCTGGGACGGCAATGACTTCGTGGATATGCCAGCACTGCTCAAGGCGCAGGGCAAGACCACCACTGACAGCATCTCGCCGGCGGGCGTGTGGCTGCGCTTCCGGGGACACCTGGACCGTTTCAGCGACAATATGTTCATGGGCGCCATCAATGCCTATACCGGCGAGGCCGGCAAGGGCCTGAACGTCCTTACCGGCGAGCCTGACCAGGGATTCTCCAGGATTGCCCGCGACTACAAGGCCCAGGGAGTCAAGTGGGTGGTCATCGGCGACTCCAACTATGGCGAGGGCAGCAGCCGTGAGCACGCCGCTCTGTCGCCCCGGCTGCTGGGCGGCGCGGCGGTTATCGCCCGCAGCTTCGCCCGCATCCACGAGAGCAACTTGAAGAAGCAGGGCCTGCTGGCGCTAACCTTCTCCGACGAGGCTGACTACGACCGTATCCGCGAGGACGACCGCATCAGCCTGACCGGCCTGAGCGACATCAAGCCGGGTGAGCCGGTGCACTGCACAGTCAATCACAGCGACGGCACCTCCGAGACGCTGGAGTTGCAGCATTCATACAGCGAGTCCCAACTGGAATGGTTCCGGCTGGGCTCAGCGCTCAACCTGTTCCACCAGTAGACCGTGGGCCTTTCATTGCTCCCTCTCCCCTGCGATAATGGCAGAGGGAGCAACCTCCCCGGCTGCTACGGCAACTACCCCGGTGGCGTCAAAGACTCCCGGCCAGGCGGCCCGGCAATGTCCGACAACTGCCTCTAACAGGTCAACCATCCGGTTGACCGCCGGGAAAGGGGTGGATAGAATACCGCCGTGAACAGTGAGCCGTACCCCCACAAGGACTATGGCCCGTTCGACAGTCCCCGCGAAGAGTGCGGGGTAATCGCCGTATACGCCCCGGAAGAGACCGCAAGCCGTCTCGCCTTCTTCGGCCTCTTCGCCCTCCAGCACCGGGGACAGGAAAGCGCCGGTATCGCCGCAACCTCCGGCGACGCCATTGCTGTCCACTCCGACATGGGCTTGGTTTCCCAAGTATTCCGCGAGCCCGACTTCCTTCCTCTCTCCGGTGAAATGGCTATCGGCCATACCCGCTATTCCACCACCGGAAGCAGCGAGCTGTGCAATGCCCAGCCGATGCTGGTGAATGGGCAGGGCGGCACCCTAGCGCTGGCTAATAACGGCAATATAATCAACGCCGTGCAGTTGAAAGAACAGCTCCAGGAAGAATGGGATTGCGCCTTCGTTTCCACCACCGACACTGAAATCATCGCCCAGATGATGGTCAACGCCCCGGGTCCCTGCTGGGAGGAACGAGTATTCCAGTGTATGCGTCGTCTGGAGGGCGCTTACTCCATAGTCGGCCTCACGCCCGATGCTCTCATTGCCGCCCGTGACCCCCTGGGCATCCGCCCTCTGTGCCTGGGACGGCGGGGTGAGGGCTGGGTCGTCGCATCCGAGTCCTGCGCTCTGGACAATCTGGGGGCGGAGTTCATCCGTGAAATTGATCCGGGTGAAGTGGTGGTGATAGACGGTGATGGGCTGCGTTCCGAGATTTGGCCGGGAGTTGGCGAGGGCCGGTCTCGCGCCCTCTGCGTTTTCGAGCTGATTTACTTCTCCCGCCCGGACAGTGTGATGGACGGGGCTTCGGTTCATTACAAACGGCAGGCCATGGGCGCCCAATTGGCCCGCGAGTATCCGGTGGACGCCGATCTGGTTATCGGGATTCCCGACTCCTCCACTGCGGCGGCAGTCGGCTACGCTCAAGAGTCAGGCATACCTTTCAGCGAAGGACTGATAAAGAACCGCTACGTCGGTCGCACATTCATTGAGCCGGAACAGAAACTGCGCGACTTGGGCGTCCGCCAGAAGTTCAACAGCCTGGGCGATGTTATCAAGGGCAAGCGCATCGTGGTGGTGGACGACAGCATTGTGCGCGGAACCACCACTCCCCACGTGGTCAATCTGCTGCGCCGGGCCGGGGCCGCCGAAGTGCACATGAGAGTATGCGCCCCGCCCATCCGCCACCCCTGCTTCATGGGGGTGGACATGGCATCCCGTCGAGAACTGCTGGCCGCCAACAACACCGTACCCGAAATCCGCGAGTTCATCGGCGCTGATACGCTGGGCTACCTGAGCGTCAAAGGGCTGATGAAAGTTGTAGGCGGCGAGAAAGGCGGATTCTGCGACGCCTGCTTCACGGGCAACTACCCGGTGCCGGTACAGTTGGAGTTGGACAAGATGGTGCTGGAGAGCCCCGGCGGAGGACGCGGAATTGAGCCGTAACCCGCCCGGCGACGCCTACCGGCAGTCAGGCGTTGACCTGGGCCGTATGGATGAACTCAAGGAACGAATCCGGGGGCTGGCGGCCAGCACCCATGGCCCTGAGGTCATCGAAGGCGGAGGCAGCTTCGCCGGCCTCTTCCAGATGGGGGGCGAGGACGGACCGGTACTGGTAGCCAGCGCCGACGGAGTTGGCACCAAGCTCAAGATAGCGGCGCAGTTGGGGCATTTCGAGTCCATAGGCCGCGACCTGGTGACCCTGAACGTCAACGACATCCTCACCAAGGGCGCTCGGCCCCTGTTCTTCCTCGACTACGTGGCTTTCAGCAACGTGGACGCCCAGGCCCTCGACTCGCTGATGCGCGGCATTGCCTGGGGCTGTCGTGAAGCGCAGTGCGCCCTCATCGGCGGCGAGACGGCGCAGATGCCGCAGGTGTACGCTGACGACGAGATGGACCTTGCGGGCTTCGTGGTGGGTGTGGTCGAGAGAGAGCAACTGCTGGAACCAAGCAGGGTAAAAGAAGGCGACCGGCTGCTGGGCATCCCGTCCAACGGACTCCACACTAACGGGTTCTCGCTGGTGCGCCGGGTGTTCAACACTGACGATGACCCCGCCGCGCTGTTCCGCCGCTTCAACGGCCTCAGCCACCAACTGGGCGAAGAACTGCTTCTATATCATCGTTCCTACTACCCGATGCTTGCCCCGGTGCTGGAACTGCTCAACGGTCTGGCCCACATCACTGGCGGCGGACTGCCCGGCAAATTGCCGCCCGTGCTGCCTGATGACCTGACGGCCAGCGTAGATACGACAGCTTGGACGCCGCCGGCAATCTTCAGGGTGCTGCAACGAGAAGGAAATATCGGCGGCGACGAGATGTTTCGGGTGTTCAACATGGGCTTGGGTATGGTGGCGGTCTGCCCGGAAACCAACTTGTCCGCCTTCTGTAGCGAAATTCCAGAGGCTATCCCCGTGGGCCGGGTTGTCGCCCGGCATTCGGATGAGCAGGTTATCCTGAACTGATAGAGATTTATTCCCTCTCCCCTTGAGGGAGAGGGAGAGGGTGAAATCCTCGCCTGTAGCAACGGAGAATGAACTTGAGAGCGCTCATCAGTGTTTACGACAAAACCGGCGTGGTCGAATTTGGACGCTGCATAGCCGCGGCCGGGTATGAACTGGTCAGCACCGGCGGCACCCACCGCACCCTGACCGACGAGGGCGGCCTGGACGTGCGGCAGGTAGCCGACGTCACCGGCTCGCCGGAAATCCTCGACGGCCGGGTCAAGACCCTGCACCCCGTAATCCACGGTGGGCTGCTGGCCCGCCGGGAGTCGCCGGAGCAGATGGCCGAACTGTCGGCCCACGGTATAGAGACCGTAGACCTGGTGGTGGTGAACCTATATCCCTTCGTCGCCACGGTCAGCCGCCCCGGTGTGACGCTGGACGATGCACTGGAGAACATAGACATCGGCGGGCCGACGATGCTGAGGGCTGCTGCCAAGAACTTCCCGTCGGTGGCTGTCGTGGTTGACCCGGCGGACTACAGCTGGGTCGCAGACAAGTTGGCGGGGAACGGCCTGACCGAAGAAGACCGCCGGGGCTTGGCTGCCAAAGCGTTCCGCCACGTCTCGGAATACGACGCCGCTGTCACCGGCTACCTGAGTGCCGCCTCCGAACCGGAAGAGGCGCTCCCTTCCCGCCTGACCATTTCATTGGACAAGGTGGCCGGACTGCGCTACGGCGAGAACCCCCACCAGTCTGGCGCGCTGTATGCTCCGGCGGGCGCGACTCCGAGCGGCATCGCGGGAGCGACGCAGCTTCACGGCCGGGAACTGTCCTATAACAACCTGATGGATGCCGATGCCGCCTGGCGCACGGTTTCCGACTTCACCGAACCCACCGTGGCGGTGGTGAAACACAACAACCCCTGCGGCCTTGCCAGCCGATACGACATTGTCGAGGCTTATCGGGAGGCATACGAAGGTGACACCGTCAGCGCCTTCGGTGGCATCGTCGCTTTCAACCGCACCGTGGACGCCGCATCGGCGGAGGCGATGGACCCCATCTTTTACGAGGTGGTTGTCGCCCCCGGATACGACGACGACGCGCTGGCCATATTGCAGCGAAAGCGCAACCTGCGCATCCTGACCGTTGGGGCAAACCCGGCGGGTCTGGCTCTGGACCTGCGACCCATCGCTGGCGGGATGCTGGTGCAGGGCGCCGACGACATCTTGGAGAACCCCGCCGAATGGCGCACGGTCACCGAGCGAGAGCCCAGCGCCGCCGAGAGGCAGGATTTAGCCTTCTCCTGGAAAGCCGCCAAGCACATCAAGTCCAACGCCATCGTGTTCGCCAAGGACCGGGCGCTGGTCGGAATGGGCGCTGGGCAGCCCAACCGGGTGGTCAGCGTGCATCTTTCGCAAAGGATTTCGGGAGGCAAGGCGAAGGGAGCAGTGCTGGCGTCCGACGCCTTCTTCCCCTTCCCGGACAACATCGAGTTGGCCGCTGAGGCAGGGGTTACCGCCATAGTGCAGCCCGGTGGTTCGGTGCGGGACGAGGAAGTCATCGCCGCCGCCGACCAGGCGGGGCTGGCGATGGTGTTCACTGGGGTGCGCCATTTCCGCCACTAACCGCCTGGGCCACTCCCCGTTGGCCTTGAGCTTGTCGAAGGGGCACGTATGAGCGCCAGCGTAGACGTCGTAATCCCGGTTTACAACGAAGAGGATGCCCTTCCGGTGAGTATCCCGCGACTGTGCACTTTCCTGCGGGACAACCTGCCCAACCCGTGGCAGGTGACCATCGCCGACAATGCCTCCATCGACGGCACTCGGGCTGTATCGGAATCCCTGTGCCGCGCGCTCCCTGCCGTCAACTACCTGTATCTTCCTGAAAAAGGAAGGGGACGGGCGTTGCGTGCTGCGTGGCTGGGCAGCGACTGCGACATCGTGAGCTACATGGACGTGGACCTGTCCACCGACCTGTCCCACTTCCCGGCGCTGGTTGGCGAACTGGAATCGGGCTGCCACGTGGCTACCGGGAGTCGCCTCAGCCCAGGCTCCAGGGTCACAGAGCGGAGCTTCAAGAGGGAGTTCACTTCGCGCAGCTACAACAGGCTGATCTGGTCGATGTTCTTCGTGGGCTTCCCCGATGCCCAATGCGGATTCAAAGCGATGACCCGGCAGGCGGCTCAAGCCATCATCCCTCACGTCCAGAACAACAACTGGTTCTTCGACACCGAACTGCTGATTATTGCCGAAAAGCGGGGCTATCGTATTGGCGTCGTCCCGGTGGCCTGGCAGGACGACCCCACCAGCACCGTCAACGTGGTCAAGACCGCTACCGAGGACATCAAGGGCCTGCTCCGGCTCCGCTTCGGCGGCATCCCCAAAATACAACCTCCCAACCAATAATCTTTGCGCCTTTGCGTTAAAAAGGACTGCACATGGAACTCGGACTAGCAGGCAAGACCGTCATTGTCACCGGCGGCGGCTCCAACATTGGCCGAGCCATCGTTCACGGATTCGCCGAAGAGGGCAGCAACATCGTCATCGCCGAGCTGGACGCCACCCAAGGCCAGCGGGTGGCCGACGAAGTGGCGGCCCTGGACACCGGCAGCCTGGCAACTGTGGTTGCCACCGACGTCACCAGCCACGAATCGGTCAATGCGATGGTGGAAGCTGCCGCGGCAGAGTTCGGCAGCGTGGACGTGCTGGTGAACAATGCTGGCTGGACCATAGACCGGCTGTTCCTGGAGAAGCCTCGCGAAGAGTGGGAACAGGAGGTGCAGGTCAACCTGTGGGGCGCCATCAACTGCATTCACGCCGTGCTGCCCGGCATGGTGGAGCGTCAGAGGGGCAGCATCGTCTGTCTCAGCTCCGACGCCGGAAGGATGGGCGAATACCGCGAGGCCGTCTACTCGGCCTGCAAGGCTGGAGTCATCGCCCTTAGCAAGTCCATCGCCCGCGAGACCGGCCGCCACGGTCTGCGCCTGAACTGCGTCTGCCCCGGCCTGGTGGTGCCGCCCGAGGAAGAGACTATCAGCGAGACCAGTATGTGGCACCAGATGCGCGACGTCTTCACCCCGGAGGCCCGCGAGCGCGCCGTCCGCGCCTACCCTCTGCGCCGCATGGCCCAAGCGCGGGAGATTGCCAATGCTGTGGTGTTCTTGGCGTCGGACTCGGCGGGGTTCATCACGGGGCAGACGCTGAGCGTCAGCGGAGGGTATACGATGGCCTAGGATTTTATCGTCTAGTATAGAGAAAAAGAGACGGCCCGGAGAAACCCGGGCCGTCTTTGCGTCTTGCGGGCGCCGAAACCAGTGTTACAGCGCGGCGACCTTTTCGCGGAGGGCGTCGAGCTCGGCAATGAGCTGGGCCTTGGGGTCGTCCTGGCCGCCGTTGTTGAGGTCAACCAACTCCCAGGAGCGGCGCTCGATTTCCGGCAGCATGGACTGGAGCAGTTCCTCGTCCACGTCGTTGGCGATGGTGGGGTAGCCGGCGCGGGTGATCATGCTCTTGATCTTGCCCTGCTTGAACTGGTCCAGCGTCCAGGCCAGCGTCTCGCCGGAGGTGGTGACGTCCCAGTAAATCCGGATGTCCTGGTTGCGAGGGCCGTAGTGGTAGTGGGGGCCGTTCTGGAAGCAGTCGAAGGCCAGCAACTCGACTTCCTGGCCGGCGATGTCGGACAGGACGTGGATGGCCATGCCCTCGTCGTTAATCTGCGGCAGGTGGCGGTACTCCAGACCGAACTTCAGGTTGCCGACGGTAATCTTGTCGCCGTCCAACATCTCCGGCATCATGTGATGCACGGTGCGGCGGCCGCTGAGGGACATCTCGCGGGCGGTCGACTCGATCTCGTCCAGCTTTTCGGAACTGACCGGGTTGGCTTCCAGGGTATCGGCCAGGTCGTCGTAGCCGGAGCGCCGAACCATGTCGGCCAGATTGTTGCGCAGGTTGCCGACGGTCCATCCCAGCGGGTTGCCGGCAGTGGTCTTGTCCAGGTGCAGGCGGATGTTGTGGTTCTCAGGGCCATAGTGGTAGTGGGGGGCCTGGTCGAAGCAATCGAACCGCAGGATCTCGGTGTCGTGGCCGTCAATCTCCGAGTAGACCTGCAAGCACAGGCCCTGGTCGTCCATGATTTCCGCGCGATAGCTCATGGCGATGTCTATGGGGCCAGCGTTGATGACGGTGCCGCCCTTTTCCATGTTGTGCCTCCTCCATTTCTATGATAAGGGTCGTGGGGCATTTTGAGACGGGACTGTCGCCCGCGTTGCGTATGAATTATATCACGTCGGGGTATACTGGCAAGGGAAAAACGCCAATGGCAGCGGAGTGACATAACGGGCGCGTCAAGGGCGACAATGGGTATCTTTCCTCAGTCTTGTCTCATATTTGTGGCAATGACGGCCTTTTATGATACCGATACCCTTTGTAGCGATGGGATACCAATATAGCACGTTACGAAAATACTGCTAAGGAATAGAAATAGCTGAAAGGAGTTAGTCACCTATGGAAATTGGAGTATCAATGCCCCGCATTCCCAACGGGCCGGGGCTGCGGGAGTTCGCGCAGGCTGCGGAGGCGATGGGGTTCGAGTCGGTGCTTATCGGCGACCACATTGTGCTGCCCACCGGGGGGACTACGCAGTATCCCTACACGGCGTCGGGAGGCTTTTCACGTCCGGCGGAGGAGCCGTTTCTGGAGACCATGACATTGCTGGGCTACCTGGCCGCCTGCACCGAGCGCATCAAGCTGGGCAGCACGGTGCTGATATTGCCGTACCGCAACCCGGTGGTTCAGGCCAAGATGTTCGCATCGCTGGACTCGCTGACCGGCGGGCGCATCATCTGTGGCGTGGGCGTTGGCTGGCTGGAGAAGGAGTTCGACACGCTGGGCGTGAGCTACGCGGAACGCGGGCCGCTGACCGACGAGTTCCTGGAGATTTTCAGGACGCTGTGGTACGACGACCACCCGGAGCACCACGGGAAGCATTACCAGTTCGACGGCATCCAGTTCTATCCCAAGCCGGTGCAGAACCCGTTGCCCATCTGGGTGGGCGGCCACACCCGTGCCGCCCTGCGCCGCACCGCCAAGTACGGCGACTGCTGGCACACCACGCGCCAGACGCCGGGGTTTGTGGCTTCGCATATCCCCTACCTGCGGCAACGGATCGAGCAGCAGGGGCGCAAGGTGGAGGACGTTACCGTCTCGTTGAAGCGCAGCCTGCACTTCACCGACATCGGACTGCCGGAGATGGGCAGCGAGCGCAGCGGGGGCGCGCTGGTGTGCAGTACCCAGGAAGTCATAGACGACCTGCACGCCTGCCATGAAATCGGCATCGGGCAGTTGACCTACGACTTCCGCGTAACTGAGCTGTCCGACTGCGTGCGGGTGATGGAGCGGCTGTCCGACGCAGTGCTGCCGGTGGCGGGGCGGTTGGGATAGACGACGGTCTGCTCGGGGAGCGTCTGACAAGCGGTTCCGGTTTCTTCAGCGGTTTCTTGTAAGGGGGACTTATGACCAGCATTGAAAGGGCCTTCGAGGAAATAGACCGTTACATTGAGCGCCGTATGGGCGAGGTCAATATGCCGGGGATGGCCCTCGCAGTCACCGACCGGGAGAAATTGCTCCGGGTGGCGTCCTTCGGATATGCCGACTTGGCTGCGGGCAAGCCGATCGAGGCCGGCCTGATGTTCGAGATAGGCTCCATCGGCAAGTCTTTTACCAACGTCGCCCTGATGCAGCTTCGTGACGAGGGCCGGTTGGACTTGCAGGCGCCGGTGTCGCGCTATCTGCCGTGGTTCGAGGTACAGTCGGACTACGGGCCGATTACGGCCCATCACCTGATGACCCACACGTCCGGCCTGGCGGCCGGCACCGACATAGGCCCCCATGGCCTCTACGAATCGTGGGCTTTGCGGGACATCCAGACCGGGGCGCCTCCGGGGGATTACTTTCGTTACTCAAACGTCGGGTACAAGACTTTGGGTTTCCTGCTGGAAGAGGTGGACGGAAGACCATACCAGGAGGCTATCCAGGCTCGCGTGCTGGACCCTCTGGGTATGCGAGATTCGCACCCGGTCATTGGATACGAAACGCGAAAGCAGGCCGCGGTCGGCTATCGCAGGTTTTATGACGACCGGCCTGAGCACAGGGACCACGGCCTTGTCCCGGCGTTATGGACCGAATACGGCGTGGGAGACGGCTGCCAGGCCGCCACCGCCGAGGATATGTGCATCTATCTGAGGATGCTGATGAACCGGGGTTCCGGCCCGGCAGGCCGGGTCATGTCCGAGGAAAGCTTTGACCTGATGTCCCAGCGGGCCATCGCAACCCAACAATGGGGAGGAGCCTGGTATGGCTACGGGCTGACTTCGGCGGATGTTGAAGGCCATGTCTATTTGGGTCACGGCGGCAGCACTACCGGTTTCGTGGCTGCGATGATTGCCGACCTGGACGACGGCATCGGGGTGGTGGTCTTGATTAACGGCATCGCCGAGTCCTATGGCGCCGTTCCGATGGCGCTGCACTCGCTGGGAATCTTGCGGGCGGGATTGCGGCAGCAGGAATTGCCGTCTCCGCCATCCGTCGCAGACCCGGCATCGGTAAGCAATGCCGCTGATTACGCCGGTTCCTATGTCTGTGGGGATGACCGTATGGTTATTACTGCACAGGGTGAGCGATTGACGCTGCACTGGCGCGGCCAAGACGCCGCGCTTGAGGGGCGCGGCAAGGACAGCTTCTATGTCTCTCACCCCGAACTGGAGCTTTTCCTCTTGGAGTTCGGGCGCGACGAAGGGCGGATTGTTGAACTATTTCACGGCCCTGACTGGTATGTCGGGGAAGGATATTCTGGGCCTCGCAGCTTCGATTACCCGGAAGGATGGGAGAGCTATCAGGGGCACTACCGCGCCTACAATTTCGGTCTGACTAATTTCCGCGTCGTGCTGCGGAAGGGCGCTCTGCTGCTGATTTATCCGACGGGCGGCCATGAGATTTTGACCCCGTTGAGCGACGGACTGTTTCGTATCGGCGAGGACCCACGCTCGCCCGAGACCCTACGATTCGATGCGATGGCATCGGGCCGGGCGTTACGCGCCACCTATTCCGGCTGCCCTTACTATCGCACTTACACGCCATAATCAGAGGCCGCTGTCCTTGAACCACTTGGCGCGCTTCACCAGCTCCTCGCTGGTGTGGCGCATCGCAGTGATCTGCTTTTCTGTCACCTGTCGCTTCACTTGGGCGGGTGCGCCGACCACGAATGAGTTGGGCGGGATCTGCGAGCCGTTCAGGACGGCAGAATTAGCCGCGACCAGGCAGTTCTCTCCCAGCGTTACATTGTTCAGTATGGTGCAGTTGTTGCCCAGCAGGGAGCCGCGCCCCACCCGGTCGCAATGCACCACCACGCTATGGCCCACCGACACGTGGTCTTCCAGCGTCAGGCCGTTGCCGTGGATCACCGACCCTTCCTGGATATTGACATAATCGCCGATGACTATGGCGTCGTCGCCATCGCCACGGACGGTCACGCCGGGCCAGATGCTGGCATACTCGCCGATTTCCACGTTTCCGACCACGTAGGCGAACTCGCTGACCCAGGCTGTCTCGGCAACCTTGGGGGTAACGCCGTTGAGAGTGCGAATCAACTTGATACTCCTTCAATGAATATCAGGATGAGGATTCCGCCCTCACCCTAATCCTCTCCTACTAAGGAGAGGGAACCGGGTTAGTCCCGGACTGCGCCGACGGCCCGTCTTGCCTCTCGGTCCATATCGCGGTTGATAATCGCCTGGCGCTTGTCGTATCGGCGCTTGCCCCGGGCCAGTCCCAGTTCCACCTTAGCGACGTGGCCCTTGATGTAGATTCGCAGGGCCACCAAGGTCAAGCCTTTCTCTGCAACGTCGCTTTCCAGCTTGCTGATTTCGTCGCGGTGCATCAGCAACTTGCGCAGCCGTCGTGGGTCGTGGTTGAACTGGCTGGCCGGGTCGTAGGGCGCGATGTAGGTGTTGTGCAGCCACATCTCGCCGGCGCGGACGCGGGCATAGCCGTCGCCGAGGTCAACCTTGCCGGCGCGGATCGACTTGATTTCGGTGCCGGTCAGGACGATCCCGGCCTCGTGCCGTTCCAGAATCTCATAGTCGAAGAAAGCGCGGCGGTTGGTGGCCGCGGTGCGGATGCCGCCGGAGCCGTTTTTGCTGCTGTTTTTCACTGTCTTGGCGGATTTCTTCTTAGCCATATTCTGCCACCGTGACCCGTTGAGATTCACCTGTTGACGTTGGCTTGAGAGTTTTCTATCAGCTTGGTCAGTTCTTCAATGGCCAGGTCCAGTTGCAGGTCTTCCGAATCGTCTTCCGCGGCTTCCAGAATGATGTCGGGGGTTACGCCTTCGCCCTCAATCAACTTTCCCGAAGGGGTGTACCAGCGGGCGATGGTGAAGTTGACCGCCGAGCCGTCGGTGAGGGGCCACAGGTTGTTGACGCTGCCCTTGCCGTAGGTGGTGACGCCAATGGTGGGGGCCCTCCCGTGGTGCATTATGGCCCCGGCGAAAACCTCGCTGGCTGATGCGCTTCCGTTGTTCATCAGGACCACCATGGGAATATCCAGGGCCATACCGCCGGATTCCGCGTTCCAGTCGCGGCGATTACCTTGCCCGTCCAGTTGATACAACACCAGCCCTTCCCCTACGAACTGGCTGGTTACCTCCACTACTGACGACACCAGACCGCCTGGATTATTGCGAATGTCCACCACCATACCCAGCCCCTTGGATCGCTGGAAGCGTTCGAGCGCCCGATCCAATTCTTCCTTGCTGGTCCCACTGAAGGATGTGACCCGCAGATGTCCTATGCGGCCCACCAGCATAGTCAGCCGGACGCTCTCCAGCGGGATGACGCCGCGAATGATTTCCAGTTCTTCGGCCTCGCCCGTCTTGGCCCGCCGCACTAGCAGCCGGACACTGGTGCCTTGCTGTCCCCGGATACGGTGTATGACCTCAAACAACTCCATCCCCTGGGTGCTTTCGCCGTCAACCTCCAGGATAACGTCACCAGTGCGGAGCTTCGCCTCATCGGCCGGAGTGTCCGGTATAGGCGAGATGATTGTAATCAGGCCATTACGGACTCCCACCTCGGCCCCGATTCCCTCGAAATAGCCCTGAATGTCCTGCCGCATCATGGAGTACTGGCCGGAGTCCAGGTATGCGGCATGAGGGTCGTCAATGGAGTCCATCATCCCGCGGATAGCTCCGTCTGCGGCGGCCTGCGGGTCGATGCTGCCGGAGTCGACGTGCTTTTCCTCCAGAAGGGTCCACACCTCCGCCAGCTTGGCAAACTCCGGCGGCAGTTCTTCGAGAGACGCTCGATCCTGTGCATCCTCTTCGCCGCCGGAATCGACGCAGCCGACAACGAGCAACGCCGATGCTGTCAGAACCAGCAGCATCAGCAATAGGGACGGCCACAGGCTAAAACGAGGCAACAGGTGAAACTCCAGGCAGACATACGGCCCGGCATTCCAAGCCGCCAGTACAATCTTATCATAGTAAACAGGGCGTTCCGGGAACACCCATGGCGGCTTGAACGGACCAAATTGAAGTAAAGCGGCGATGAGGCTACTCCACCGATTGGTATTCTCAACACGCGCTGGTAATACTTGCCGATTTCTCCGGTTGACATAGATGCCCGAAAGTGTATAATGCCCGCCGTAGCCAAAATTGGTAAGACCACTTTATGCCTTCCACATTTGATCAAGCGAATTTTCCCGCCTTGGATGGGCTGCGCGGCGCCCGGCTCCACGAAGGGATTGTCCTGTATCTGCGCGACCTCATCC
This sequence comes from Dehalococcoidia bacterium, assembly GCA_965204865.1. Classification (GTDB taxonomy): domain Bacteria; phylum Chloroflexota; class Dehalococcoidia; order Lucifugimonadales; family UBA3495; genus VXOI01. The sequence continues at coordinate 1,517,558 of OZ242027.1, forward strand.
GGCAGGGAGAGTTACGGCACGGCTCGCGCCTGCCGCCGGAGCGGGCGCTGGCCGAGCAGTTCGGCGTGGGGCGCAGTTCGGTGCGCGAGGCTATCCGTTCGCTGGAGTTGCAGGGATTGGTGGTCACCCGCCACGGCTCCGGCTCATTCGTCAACACCCAGAGCCTTGACGCTGTGGCTACTTTGATGGCTCCCGACAACGGGTCCGGTGGACTTGAAGACATTTTCGAGATGCGCCACCTGCTGGAGCCGCAGATCGCTGCATTGGCCGCCCTTCGCGCCACCACTGGTGATATCGAGCGGCTGACAGCCATACTGGAAGAACAGCAGCGGCAGATTCTGGAAGGGGAAACCGGCGTGGACGCCGATACGGAATTTCATTTCACTCTGGCCACTGCTACCCACAACCCAGCCTTGGTGAAGGTGGTCAACGCGGTGGAAGACGTGTTGCGACGCTCCCGTGACCGCTACCTTCAGCAGCCTGGCCGGCCGGAGCGCTCGCTGCATTCGCATCACGAAATCCTGGAAATGGTACGCGCCGGGGATGATACAGGCGCCCGACGCGCCATGGACCACCACCTCATTGCTGTGGAACCTGCCAACATATCCGACGACGGAAAGGAGGAGTAATATGTCCACCCTTGCTGTGGAGGTTGTGTACCGGGGCATTTTTCAGAAAACCCTGGCCCGCAACATTGTCCGCTCCATAGTGTTCGCCGCCCGCAAGGACGGCAAAATCGGCACCGCCTTCGGACGCTATGGCGACTCCCCGGAGCGCAACGGCATTCCCGCCAAGCAGTTCGCCATCGTGGCGGACGACGCCGAGGAACTGGAAGAGAGCCTCGCCGTCTACCAGGCAAACGAAGTCGACGTCACTATCAACGTTGACGACACGATGTGCAAAGGCATCGAGTCCTGGGCTTGGTACGGTCTTCAGCCCATCAACGAATTGACAAAGCCGGGCGGCACTCTCATCGTGACCTCCCGTCAGCAGGCCGACGCTCTGCTGGAGGACATCCATCCCAAGGAAACCCCCTACAACCTGTCCATCGTAACCGGCATCCCCAGCTTCTCCGGCCTGTGGGTCTACAAGGACGACCACACCGATGTGCGAATCCTGGGCGCCCTGTGCAAGGTCTGCCCCGAGCTGGTCAGCGTCGAGGCCATGCTGGAGACCATCGAGGAGCAGATGGGCGGCGGCACCAAGATCGCCTCGGCCCAGCGTTCCTATGACCGCACCCTAACCCGGCCAGTGGAACCCGGCGAGGGCGGCAACCAGCGGGAAATGAAGTTCACCATGCCCGGCTGGAAGACGATGCAGGAAGGTCTGGTAATCCAGGCCATACCCGAGGGCGGCGAGTTCGCCGAGGGCGAGGGCGGCTATGTCCCTGGCCGCAGCGAAGTGTTCAAGAAGTTCAGCACCCGGTCGATGCGCCCGGTGGTCAACTTTGACACTTGCATCAAGTGCACCCTCTGCTGGCTACAGTGTCCTGACACCTGCTTCGACGTCACCCCCGACGGTCTTTATGACGCCAACATGGAGTCCTGCTGCGGCTGCGGGGTTTGCGAGGCTGTATGTCCGGTTGCCGACTGCGTTACCATGGTCAGCGAGGCCGAGTTCAACGACCACAACAGCCAGTGGGAAATGTGGCAGAAGGACAAGGACGGCTACAACAAGTGGATGACCCGGTTGATTGACAAGCAGAAGGCCGAGACCCGCACCCATGGCTTCCACCACGTAGGCGGCTACGCCGAACAGATCCAGGCGGCGGAGGCAGACTAATGACCACCACCGTTGAGAATGAGATGTTCCAACAGTCCACTGAGGAGCTGATCAGCGGCTCCGAGGCCATCGCCATTGCCTGCGCCCTGGCCGACGTGGACGTAATCACCGCATACCCCATCCGGCCCTACGACACGGTGATGCAGTACGTGTCGAAGCTGAAGGCCGACGGCGCTTTCGACTGCGATTTCATCGTGGCCGAGAGCGAACATTCCCAGTTCGAGATTGTCAAGCACGCCTCGGCAGTGGGCGCCCGCACCTTCTGCGGCTCCAGCGGCGTGGGCTGGTTCTACGCCTTCGAGGCCATCACCGTAACCGCCGGTCTGCGGATGCCCGTGGTGGCGATGGTCGGCAACCGGGCCCTTGATGATCCCGGCGCCTTCGGGGTGGAGCATAACGACGCCATGGCTGTCCGCGATCTGGGCTGGCACCTGTACTGGGTCGCCACGGCCCAGGAGGCGCTAGACACGGCGCTGCTGGCCTACAAGGTGGCCGAGGACCGCCGGGTGCTGCTGCCCTTCGCCATCAGTTGCGACGGCTCCTTCCTGACGCACTCGCAGGCCATCGTGCAGGTGCCTACACGGGCGCAGGTAGAGAGCTATCTGCCCGGCTACAACCGGCACGAGCTGCAACTGCACCCCGACAACCCCATCACCGTCGCCCCGCAGGTCAACGAGGACTGGCTGATGGAAATCCGCCGCCAGACCGACGAGGCCATGCGCCGGACGGTGGGCGTAATCTACGAAGCCTACGACGAGTTCAAGGAAGTCTTCGGGCGCGGCGACCCCAGCCCGTTCATCGAAGAGTACATGACCGAGGACGCGGAGATAATCATCGTCGGTATGGGCACGCTGGCCATGCCTACCCGTGTTGCTGTGCGCCGGATGCGGGAGCAGGGCAAGAAGGTGGGTTTCGTTCGCGTCAAGTTCTTCCGCCCCTTTGCCGTGGACGAAATCCAGAAGGCGCTGGGCGGGGCCAAGGGCATCGCCGTCATTGACCGCGACTACTCCTATGGCTCGCCTTCCTTCGGCGGCGTGCTGTTCCATGAACTGCGCTCGGCGCTATATCCGCTGGAAAACCGGCCCTTGATGCTCAACTTCATCGCTGGGCTGGGCGGACGGGAGGTGATGGTGCGCGACGTAAACGAGATGGTGGAGACTACCGAAAGAGCGGTGGAAACTGGTAAAATCGAGCAGGAAACAACGTGGGTTAACGTAAGGGAGTAAGAGCCATGACCACCATGATGACCGAGGCGGACCTCCCGCAGGTTCGCGGCGTCAAGAACATCCCGGTGGAAGAGTTCTACTCTTCCGGGCACCGCACCTGCCAAGGGTGCGAGTCGGCGCTGACGATGCGGCTGCTGATCAAGGCGGCCGGGCCGCGCAGCATCGTGCTGGGCAGCACCGGCTGTATGTACGTGGCCAACACCACCTACTACAGCACGCCGTGGGTGGTGCCGTGGATGCACACCCAGCTCGGCTCCTCGGGCAGCGCCGCCACCGGCACCGCCGCTGGCCTGTCCTCCATGATGCGCAAGGGCAAGATGCACAAGGAGCCAATCAACGTCATCGCCTTCTGCGGCGACGGCGGCGGTGTGGACATGGGCCTGTCGGCGATTTCGGCGGCCCTACAGCACGATGAGTACAACCTGCTCATCCTTTGCTACGACAACGAGTCCTACGCCAACACCGACATCCAGGTGTCGGGCAGTTCGCCCTGGGGCGCCAACAGCACCTTCAGCCCTCCGGGCAAGGTGCACCGCATAATGAACAGCCGGTGGAAGAAGAACACCGCGCCGATGCTGGCCGCTGGGCATCCCGACGTCCGCTACATAGCCACCTCCTGCGCCTCCTACGGGCTGGACCTGAACAACAAGATTCGCCGCGCCCTGACCATCGGAGGGCCGACCTTCATCCACAACATTGACCCCTGCCCCAAGGGCTGGGACTACGACCCCAAGTATTCTCACGAGCTGGGGATGCTGGCCATCGAGACCGGGCTGTGGGTGCAGTATGAAATCATCGACGGCGAGCTGGTTCTCAATGGCCCCAGCCGCTCCATCGCCAAGGGCATCCGCAGGCGTAAGCCCATCGAAGAATACCTGAGCCGCCAGGGGCGCTTCGCCCACTTCACCGCCGAGGACATCGCCCACTTCCAGCAGCGGGTGGACGAAAGCTGGGAGAAGTGGTGGATACCGGGCGTGATCCCCTTCACCATGGGGGAGGACTAGCTACTGCGAATTCCTATCTGGATTGGCCCACCGGGGCAGGTTTCCAACCTGCCCCTTTTTATTTTGTTGAATTGACCCGGTTTTACGTCTAAAAGTCATTATATTCAGAGCAATCTGGAATCAAGGTCGATATTTGTAACTAATTCAGTCGTACACTATTCTGAAATAACCGAAAACAATCAGCAATGGCAACGGATTCCTTACATAACATTAACGCTTTCAGGCAATTGTTGTGCTATCATAGCCCAACTTGTTTGACCTCGCCGTCTGGGAGTTCCGGGGCGGCACTGCGTCAGGCACATACACAAACTTCAAGGAGAGGTATAGATGCGAACCGCGGTAATCATGTCTCTGGTGATCACGCTGATGGCCGTTTTGCTGGTGGCTTGCGGGGAATCGGCTACTCCCGTGCCGCCGACCAACACTCCAGCGCCGACGGCCACCCCTGCGCCAACCGAACCTCCTACCGTAGCGCCCACCGAGGCGATGGAAGAAGAACCGACCGCCATGATGGAAGAGGAAGACGGCGACGCAATGATGTGGGAAGTCAGCGACGAGCTGAAGGCCTATGCCGCCGAGCACGCTGGCGGCCCGGGCGCCATCTACATCGGCGACGGCAACCTTGCGGCCTTGGTAGGCCCCTCTGTAACCGCCGACTTTATGGACACCTACGGTACTGACCTGGGCGACGACGACGGCAACGTGCCTCTGGACGCCATAGAGGACGTCAGTTGGGTGTTCGAGTCCGACTACTACCGGCAGTTGATCGAAACTGCCAATCTGACCAATCCCACCCAGCTCACTTCGTCGGGCGAGAATATTGAGTTGCAACACACCTGCATCAACGGGCAGTTGCTCTGGTGCAAGCACCAGCGCACCTTCTTCGTTCCCAACGTCCAGGAGCGGACTGAAGGGCAGGTAACCATCAATATCACCTCCTTCCCTGAGCTTGGTCTGGCCGGAACCGATACCGCCAGCCTGCTGGCCGACGGCACCCTGAGCATGACCGAGATTTACGGCGGCTACGTAGGCGGCGAGTTCCCCACCCTGGCCGTTCAGTACATCTGGGGACTGTGGCCCGACCATGAGACCCATTACAAGGTGCTGACCAACATCGCCCCCGACCTGAACAAGGTATATGAGGAAGAGCTGGGAGCCCAGGTACTGATGCGCAACTGGATCGCAGGCGACGACCAGTTCTTCTTCAGCAACAAGAAGCTGGAGAACCCGGAGGACTTCGTCGGCCTCAAGACCCGCAGCCACTCGGCCGAGCTGTCCGACTGGATTAACCACATGGGCGCGGCGGCCCAGTTCATGGCCTTCGCCGAGGTCTACACCGCCCTGGAACGCGGCATCCTGGACGCTGGCGTAACCGGAGCAAACCCCGGCCTGTCCCAGCGGTGGTACGAAGTGACCACCTACATGAACGGCCGCCTGTACAGCTTCAACTCCACCACCAACGTGGTCAATGGCGACGTTTGGGCCGAGATTCCCTCGGACATCCAGCAGATTCTCCTAGAAGAGGGCGCCCGTCAGGAACTGGAAGCCCTGCGCCTGACCGCCATCCACAACGTTACCGGCATCACTCGAAACATTGAGGCTGGTCTGGAGCTGGTGGAGTTCGGTCCCGAGGCCCAGGCCCTCAGTAAGCGGGCCGGCGCCGAGAGCGTGCTACCCAACTGGCTACAGCGCCTGGGCTACCCCGGCGAGGGCCAGGAAGTTGTAGACGTGTTCAACAACAAGATTGGTCCCTTCGTCGGCCTGGAAGTCCAGTTGGACCCCGGCTCGGAACGGGGCTTCAAGGTAGTGGACGTTCCCATAACCCAAGGTCCCCACGCCCAGTAGCAACACACCGACCGCAAACATAACCAAGGGGCGGCCATTTGGCCGCCCCTGATTTTTGTCCAAGATACGGTGAGCGTGGTTGCCCTCGGTCTAAGTTCGTCAGAAGAATACGCTCAGGTTCTTTGCCATTATCACGTTGGAATCCAGCACGATGGTACGCTGGGCGATCTTCCAGTCCCCGTCCACAGGCCGCAACAGGTCATCGCGGTAGCCGGCGAATATGTTTTCCTCCGTCTCGTGGTGAGAGCGATAGAGGATGAAGGCTGTTTTGGCCTTGACCTCGCCGTTGGGCTGCGGCTCTACCGCCAGATTGCCCACCAAGTGGCGAGTACGTGAGGGAGGGTCTTCTCCCCAGGCCATACCTGTCTCCAGCCGCTCGACGCGCATGGTAAGGTAGGTCTTGTCGTCCTCGAATATCGCCAGGTCACCAACGGGCGTCAGTTCACGCTCGGTTTCGTGGCGGTGGACATTTAGACGGCGCGGCATGAAGTAGAACACGTCGTCGGTGAACAGGTCCAGCCATTCCCGAAAGCGCCGCTCGTCAAGAATCCACGCTTCGCGGATATAGAACTGCATCAGTTCGTGCCAAAGTTCCATCCGTGATGCCGTTGATGTCTGCGTTTCAGTCGCCATTGTTCACACCTAGCCGCGCAGGGTTGCCGTGCCTTCGTAGTCCATAACCTTCGGCTCCAGTGGGATGTCCTCCCAGTTCTCGGCGTTCATGAACTGCTCCCAACGGCGGTAGAATAGCCGCTGGTTGCTTTCGGAGGTGTATCGTTCCGCCACCAGGCCGGGATAATCGGGATGCCGCCCGTCGCGGCCCACGCCCATGGAGAGGTCTTGCGCGTACTTGCGGCCCATGGCTGTGAGGGCCGAGTTGGTGACGCCGCGCCAGTTGTCCATATCATCCTGTTCGAATATTCCGTTGACGCCGTTGTAGTTGGCGCTGCCCCGGCGCAGGGCGGTCTTTAGCTCTTCGGGCATATCCTTTTCCAGAACGACGAAGTGCCAGAACTCGGTTTGCAGCGGGCCGCGGGGGTGAGCAAGGCGCAGCCCCAGCACGCCGTTGGGGAACAGGCTGTGGTTGCCCAGTTGCAGCCGCCGGGCCCTCAGACTGCCCAACCGCCGCTCCGATTCGGCCAGCGTCTGCCGGTAGTATTCCTCGAAGGCTTCGCGGTTTTCGGCGGTGACGCCGTGGCTCTGCCTGGCCTGTTCAGGCCGCTCCAAGAAACGCATGGTCAGCGAGTGACCGTTGACGAACAGGTGCTTGTTCTCAGACTGGAACTGTTGCTCATGGGTCAGCCGGGGTATGCCGCGATGCCGGCCCTGGACGATGATGGTGGACAGATGCGTGGTGGGGACGTGGTAGTTGTCGGAGCAGTTGTCCACCGCCGTTTTCCAGTTCACCGGCTCCATCCACTTGATGGGGCCGAGGGCTTCGGTGCCGTTGTCCAGACGGTTGAAGTTGACGTCCAGCAACCATCGGGCGTCGCCGAGGTAATCTTCAAGGCTGGGAGCGTTCTGGTCCCACGTGGCGAAGACAATTCCGGCGTAGGTGTCCAGACGGGCCTCCACCAGCCGCAGGCGCTCCCGGTCGAGGGCGCCGTAGTACGCTTCTTCCTCGCCGGGCAGGTATTCCAGCTCGCCCTCGTTGGAGAAGGTCCAGCCGTGGTAGGCGCAGGCGAAGTTGCGGGCGCTGCCCTGGTCGGTGCGGACGATGCGGTTGCCCCGGTGGCGGCACATATTCAGATAAGCCCGCAGATTGCTCTTTCCGTCGCGGCACAGGATGACCGGCTCCTCACCCATATAAGTATGGAAAAAGTCGTTGGGCTTGGGAACCAGCGATTCGTGGCCTATCATCAGCCAGGCCCGTCCGAACACTTTTTCCTGCTCTTCGGCATATATATCCGGGTCAACGAAGATGCGGCGGTCAAGCCGCCCGGTTTCCATGTCGATGATCTGATAATTGCGGCCAACGGCAACCATTAAGGCACCCCCGCGAGAGATGAGATGTGGGCCTCAATTAACAGTATCAATCATCCTGTGCATTCTGTCTATCAGTGTAGTAGAGTAGGGCCAATCAATACTTCGATGACGGGAGAATCCCTAATGAAGTTCGGAATTTTCACCATCGTTCCCTACCACGAGGACTTCACCCAGCAGCAGGCGCTAAACGACGCGCTGGATCAGATTGTCTACGCCGACCAGATGGGCATTGAGGAAGTCTGGCTGGGCGAGCACAGCTTCTCTCGCCACGGATTGCTGTCGGGTATCTGGTCATTCTTGGGGGCAGTGGCCGGGCGCACTCAGAACATCCGAATCGGAACGGCGGTCATAGTTCTGCCGCTGCACAACCCGATACTGGTGGCCGAAGAAGTGGCAATGCTGGACATCGTCAGCAACGGGCGCATCAACTTCGGCATCGGCGCAGGCTACCAGCAACAGGAGTTCAACGGCCTGGGAATCGACATCGACACCAGCCGCGAGCGTTACAAAGAGGCCGTTGACGTAATCATCAAGGCCTGGACGGAGGAGCGCCTGACCTTCCACGGCAAGTACACCAACGTCGACGACCTGTGGGTGCTGCCCAAGCCGGTGCAGAAGCCCTACCCGCCGCTGTTCCAGGCCGTCAGCACCAGCCCGGAGAGCATTGACTTCGCCGCCAGCCGCCAGATACAGGTTATCGCCGGCGGGCCCACCGACATCCTCGGCCAGGCGCCCCAGGTCATCAAGCTCTGGCGGGAGAAGATGGATGAGTACGGCCACCCCCACGCGCACCTGGACCCGCCGATGTCCAAGTCGATATATGTTGCGCCGACCATGGAAGAGGCGGAGAGAGACCCCGTCGGACTGGAGGACTTCTCCTCGCGCATCCTCCGCTCTGCCGGAAGCAACGGCGCGCCCATAGGGATGCCCATGGACAAGGACGGCAACATCGCCAAGGGCTACGAGCACTGGGCCAACCGGCAACGAGACCGCGACCGCCGCGACGACGTGGGCCACGCCGGGCTGCCGCCCCTGCGCGGCACGCCGGAAGTGGTGGTGGAGCGACTGAAGGAGACGCAGGCGGCGGGCATCAACCACGTGTTCGGCAACTTCGGTTTCGCCGGCCTGCCCCACTGGAAGGTGATGCGTTCCATCGAACTATTCGCCACCGAAGTGATGCCCCACTTCCAGGAAGCTCCGGTAGCCTAGTCTGGCATTTTCAGAAGCGCAAACCCCGTCATTCCCGCGAAGGCGGGAATCCAGAATGCTTTTGCGCGGCACAACCGACAAAAGAGGGAAAGCAGCATGACCGCAACATTCACGGAAAGCTCAACCAGCAAGACTATCATGGTCGGTGATATGCCGGTCCACTATCACGACGTGGGCGAGGGCGAGCCAGTGGTCATGCTGCATTCCTACGGCCCCGGCACCACCGGATGGATAACCTTCCACAAGGTGCTGCCCGCCTTCACCCAGCATTACCGCTGCATCGTGATGGACTTGCCCAACTTCGGACGCACCGGGCCGGTGGTCTACAACGAACCGCTGCACAACCTCCAGGCCCGCACCGCCGTGGGACTGATGGACGCGCTGGGCATCGAGAAGGCGCACCTAGTCGGCAACTCGCAGGGCGGGCAGTCGGTGATGGTGCTGGCGGCGCACGATCCTCACCGGGTCAACAAGCTGGTGTTCGGCGCCTGCCATATCCGCACAGGCGGCGACCTGTACCTGATGGGCAACCGCCCCTCCGAGGGCAGCCTGATAACCCGCGAGGTGCGCGACAACCCCACCCGCGACAACGTGCGCCGCTATCTGCGGGCCCACATTGACGACAACGTCCTGGTCACCGACGAACTGGTGGACTACATCTACGACAACTACACCGGCAACCCCGACCACATCAAAGCCGATGCCGATTCTGTGAGCGTGCCCTATGACCACGGCGTAGACCTGCCAAACATAAACGCCCCCAGCCTGATAATCTGGGGGCGCTACGACCGGATGTGCGTCTTCGAGATAGGGATAGCCGCGCTGAACAACCTGGAGGACTCGCGTCTGGTGCTGCTGAACAACTGCGGCCACTGGGTGCCCTTCGAGAAGCCGGAGGAGTACACGTCGCACGTGCTGAACTTTTTGCGGGGATAGGACCGCAGGAATGGGATAGGGGTAATTAGCCCGATCCGTTGTGGCCCGACTCTTCTATCGCGTTGATGTATTCTTCCAGCTCGCTGAAATGACGGGGCATATCGTCGAACTCCACGATACCATCGTAGTATCCGTTAATATGGAAGGTTTGCCGAATGTAGATGTAGTCCTTTACCATGTCGCGGGCCATATATCGCCCTGCGAAGTAATACCTTCCCCGGTCGTTCTCGGGCAACTCTGATTCAGGTACGCCCTGCATCAGGAAATAACACTTGGTGGCTTCCAATGCCGCCAGCCATCCCTTGCCGCAGGCGTTGCGCAGACCAATCACCGCGGCCCTACCCTTGGCCTCCTCGGCCCTGGCGAACTCGTCGCGGGCCACCTGCAACAGCTCCCGCGCCAGATTCAGCCGATTGTCAATTGACTCTACCATCACTTACTCCCGCAGATACCGTTCCTGCAACTGTATAAACTCATCTGTCCGGTTGACCTGCCGCAGCAGTTCCGGCGCAGCCTGTCGTTCGACTAGATCCTCCATAGCTCCGCCGTCTCGCAGGTGACTGAGGCTGTCGTGGATAGCCTTGACCGCCACCGCATAAGTTGGGTTGCCCAGCATCAGGATGCGCATATTGGCGTCAAGGAACGCTTGGTCGTTGCGGGCGCCGGCGGGCGGGTTGAGGACGCACAGGGGCAGCGGCGTGACCTGATGGGCCGCCTCGATTTGCTCGCGGCTGGATACGCCGGTCAGCATCACCGCTTCGGCCCCGGTCTGGGAGTAAGCGCGGAGCCGGTCAAGGGCTTCTTCCTGCGGGCACAGCCCAAAGGCGGCGGAGCGGGCTACGATGACCGTGGTCGGGTCGGTGCGTGCGGCCACCGCCGCTTCCAGCTTGCCCACCTGCTCTGCCGTGGATACCAAGCCGGGGTCGGCCACGTTGAACTGCCGCGGCACGAAGTTGTCCTCGATTTCGATGCCTGCCACGCCCGCGGCCTCCATCTCCCGCACCGTGCGGACGACGTTCACGGCGTTGCCGAAGCCGTCCTCGGCGTCCACCATCAGCGACACGTCGGCGATGCGGGTGATGCGGCGGCAATGGTCCACCACGTCGGACATATTGGACAGCACGATGTCCGGTACGCCGAGGTTCGCTACTTTGCCCACCGAGCCGGACAGCACGCAGACCTCGTAGCCCAGCATATGAGCGATGCGGGCCGAAAGCGGGTCGAAGATATTGGCGGCCAGGGTGCAGGTGGGACGAGCCAAGACCTCTCGGAACAATTCACGGGCGTGGGACATACGTCACCCCCTACGGGCGCAGAATCACTTTCCCCCGGGTTCCCCGGCCTGCCAGATGCTCGTGGGCTTTGGCGACATCGGACATGGGCAGCACCTGGTCAACGACCAAGCGTGCCTTGCCGTCGGCCATCAGCGGGAATATCTCGCCCATGGCGGCCTGATGGTCCAGACGGCCAACCGGCGAGCGGCCGATGCTGAATCCGATGACAGTACGGTTGGCGGCGAAGATTTCGCCAGCGGGCAGATTGGCCGGAGTGCCGGAGGCGTTGCCGTAGGTAATCATCCGGCCATAGGACGCGACGCAGCGCAGGCTCTTTTCCAGCACCGGGCCGCCCACGCATTCCAGAATCAGCTCAACGCCGTTTCCGCCGGTCTGCTCGCTGATGACTTCCTCGAAGTCCTGTTGGGTGTAGTTGATGCCCTCGTCGGCTCCCAGCGAGCGGCACAGGTCCAGCTTGTCCTGCGTGGAAGCGGTGACAATGACGCGGGCGCCCCACGCCTTCGCCAACTGTATTGCCACTGTGCCGACGCCGGAGGCCCCGGCCTGGATTAGCACCGTATGGCCCGGCTCCAGTTGCCCGCGGGTCTTGAGCAGATGGTAGGCCGTCAGGAATACGATGGGCATACCGCCCGCCTGCACCGGGTCAACGGTTTCGGGATAAGGAAAGACGAAGTTGCCATTGACCGCCACCATCTCGGCCTGACCGCCGGGGCCCATGGCTATCACCCGCTGCCCCACGGAGACGCCTGTCACTTCGGAGCCGACCTCCACCACTGTTCCTGCCGCTTCCAATCCCATGGACGAAGGGAGGTCGGGGCCAGGATAGTTGCCTCCACGGCGCATCAGGTCGGCGTAGTTCACCCCGGCGGAGTCCACCTTGATCAGCACCTGATGAGGGCGAGGTTCCGGGTCGGGCGCGTCCTCCCACTTGAGAACGTCGAGGCCGCCGAATTCGTGGATGCGTACTGCTTTCATCTGCGTGTTTCTCCTGATTTTGTCGAGGTGCTGTGGATTTCCCGAAGGTCTCTCGTCCCAGCGATTTCACCCTCACCCTCAAGGGAGAGGGGATTGTTGCGGGGCAGGCCAGGTGGCTTGTCCGATTACTGGTAGCCCCGGAACTGCGGAGCGGTCAGCACTTCCTCGTTTATCATCCGCACCGGCTCGCCGCTGGCGAAGGCGCGTATGTCTTCGATGACTCCGGCATACATCGCCCGGTAGGAGTCGTCGGTTACGTAGCCCAGGTGCGGGCAGATGAGGGTGTTGTCCAGTTGCAGCAGCGGGTGGTCTTCGGGCAGCGGCTCCATGTCGAAGGTGTCCAGCGCGGCTCCGGCGATGGCATTGCGTTGCAGGACGTCCACCAGCGCCGCCTCGTCCACGATGGGGCCGCGGGAGACGTTTATGAGATAGGCCGTCGGCTTCATCAGGGCCAGCTCGCGGGCGCCCACCAGTCCGCGGGTGCGCTGGCTCAACACTACATGGACCGAAAGGATGTCGGAATCGCGGAACAGGGTGTCCTTGTCCACCAGCGTCGCGCCGCATTCGCGGGCGCGCTCGGCGGTGAGGTTCTGGCTCCACGCGATGACGTTCATATCGAAGGCGTTGGCAACCCGCGCCACCAGCGAGCCAATATGCCCCAGCCCCAGCAGCCCGATGGTCTTGCCCTTCAGCCCGACGCCGACGGTGGTTCCCCACCTGCCTTCCCGGGACAGCCGGTCTTCCAGCGGAATCTGCCGCACTATGCCCAATATCAGCCCCCAGGTCAGCTCGGTAGGCCCTTCGCCTGCCCCGTTGGTGCCGCAGACGGCGATGCCCAAGTCCGAAGCCGCCTCGATATCGAAGGAGGCGTTGCGCCGCCCGGTGGTGACCAGCAGGCGCAGGTTGGGCAGCCGTTCCAGCAGTGAGCGCGGGAAGGGCGTGCGCTCCCGCATCCCCATCACCACGTCGAAACCTGTTAGCCGTTCCGCGAGTGCGTCTTCGCTGGTCAGGTGGTCGCCGAAGAAAGTGACTTCGGTTCCCGGCGGCAACTGTGACCAGTCGGCCAGGCTTTCGGCGACGCTTTGGTAGTCGTCAAGGACTGCGACTTTCATTATTTTGTCCTCGTACCCGGAAATTGAGGGCGAAGGATTTCACCCCCACCCTAACCCTCCCCCTTGACGGGGGAGGGGATGTTTTCGGCCCTATTTGAACGACGGCATTACCTGCTGCGTCATAATGCGCAGGCTGCGGGTGACCGCTTCCTCGGGTATCAGACCGCCAGCGTTCAGCTCGGCGACTATGCTGTCCAACCGCAGCTCTTCCTTCAGTTCGGCGAAGCGGTCTATCAGGCTCTCGCCGGTGCCGAAGGCCACCTTCGTTTGCAGCATCTCTTCATAGGACATTGAGGCCAAGCGGTCGGCGCGTCCCTGCCGCAGGCCGGCGTCGCCCCCTGCCCGGCCTGTGGCCGAATCGCGCAGCAGCGAGCCCATACGGTTGAAGTAGGCGTTGATGCTGTCTTGCGGCTCTTCCAAAGCCGCCTCTTCCGTGTCGGTGGCGTATACCGGGATGCGTAGCGACACGTCGCCGTCGCCGCCGTGTCCGGCTTCGCGCCAGGACTTGCGGTATTCCTTGAGGTGGCCGCGAAGCTCTGGAACGTCCATACCACGCAGGCCGACGAATATGGGGTGTCCCTCGCGGCCCAAGCGCGGGAAAGTCTCGGCTGTCGTGGCAGCAATTCGAAGGGGCGGGTGAGGTTGCTGGTAAGGCCGGGGCGAGACTTGCGCCCCGGTAAAAGTGTAGAACTCGCCTTCGTAGGAAAACGGGTCACCCTTCCACGCTTCCAGGATGATGCTCAGGGCTTCGCGGAACCGCTCGCGGCTCTCCACGTAGGGGATCCCGTAAAGGTCATAAGAGCGAGCGAAGCCGCTGCGTCCCACGCCGAACTCGAATCGGCCCTCGCTAATCTGGTCAACGGTCGCAACTTCCTCGGCGATGCGCAGCGGGTTGTTCAGGGGCAGCACGTGGACGGCCATCCCAATACGCAGGCGCTGGGTGCGCGTGGCGATGGAGCTGGCGACTACGATGGGCGACGACAGCACCGAGCGTGTGGGGTTGAAGTGCAATTCGGCCAGCCACACACCGTCCAAGCCCATTTCCTCGGCCGAATCTACGAGCCGGAACCCTTCCTGGAATGACTCAGCTTCCGACAGGCCGGGACGGCTGCCAAATTCCATGAATATACCGAAGTGCATATCTTCCTCCAGTGCGTAAGAGACGGCGGATGGCGGATTCCGCAGTGTGCGTAAGTATAACACGGAGGGTTCCTTGACCCTTTGCCTCTGCCGGACTAACCTAAGCGAACCGACAGGCAAATGTTGGCCACTCTTCAACCAGCCACGGGGAGCGCGCATATGGAACGACAACAATACGACGTCGCCATCGTCGGGGGCGGAATTATCGGGCTATCCACCGCCATGCACCTGAACCAGCGGTTCCCTAGGCTCAAGGTTGCGGTGTTGGAAAAAGAGCGGGAATTGGCGACGCACCAGACCGGACATAACAGCGGGGTCATACACTCCGGCATCTACTATCGTCCGGGCTCCCACAAGGCCAATTTCTGCGTGGCAGGCGTACAGAAGCTCATCGACTTCTGCGAGGAGAACGAGATCGAATATGAACGATGCGGCAAGGTTATCGTAGCCACCGACGAATCGGAGCTGGGCCGTCTTGACAATCTCTATGAACGAGGGATTGCCAACGGTGTCGAAGGACTGGAAATGGTCGGCCCGGAGCGCCTGCGGGAAATAGAGCCGCACGCGGCGGGGATACGGGCGCTCTGGTCGCCCGGCACCGGCATCGCGGACTATGTCAAGGTGGCGCAGACCTACGCCAGCCGGTTCGCTCATGCGGGCGGCGACGTATTCACCGAGGCTCCCGTACACAGCATAACCAAGGACGGAGGATCGCTGGCCGTCGAAACAGCCAAGGGCACCCTCCAAACCAGCCACGTCATCAATTGCGCCGGGCTTTACGCCGACCGCGTGGCTGCCATGCTGAAAGAGCGGGTAGACGTTCGCATCATCCCCTTCCGAGGCGAGTACTACACCATCCGGCCCGAGAGTCATCACCTGGTATCAGGCCTGATATATCCGGTGCCTGACCCTCGATTCCCTTTCCTGGGGGTGCATTACACCCGCAACATACACGGATACGTGGAAGCCGGTCCCAATGCGGTGCTGGCGTTCAGCCGGGAGGGTTATCGCAAGAGCGACATAGATGTCGGCGAGACCTTGGGAACCCTGACTTATTCCGGTTTCTGGAAGATGACCGCCAAGCACTGGAAGACGGGGATCAGCGAGATGCGCCGGTCATATAGCAAGAACATCTTCCTGCGTGACCTGCAACGCCTGTTGCCGGAAATCCGCGACGAGGACCTTGCCCCCGGCGGTTCGGGAGTCCGCGCCCAGGCAGTGGCCAGCAACGGCGCGCTGCTGGACGACTTCAACATCATCCGGGGCCGGGAAGCGGTGCACGTGCTGAACGCCCCGTCTCCCGGCGCTACTTCGTCCCTGGCCATTGGAGAGCATATCGTGGAGCTGGCAGCCGAAGCCTTCGGTTTCCCAGAGCAACGCATCTGATTCCGTCATATCCCGCTTTACATATTATTGCCCGCCGCCGCCGCCCGTATGTATACTCTACCCGCATTGGCAGGTTACATGTATCCAAACCTGTATTTCGGCGGTCGGCTGGGTGTCTGTGAACTATTGGGAGCCATACTGATGACGACCGAATCCGGCGGCGCTCCGTCGCAGCCGTTGGAAATGGGCCGGGTCAGCGTGGGAGCAAAGCCGGTGGAGGATTACCTCCGGGCGGTGGGCGACGAACTACCCATATACCGCCAGACCGGCCTTGCGCCCCCCTTATATGGGACCGCCGCGGCTCTCGGACTGCTATTGAAAACCCTGAATCTGCCGCCGGGAGCCATCCACAGCCTCCAGGAGGTTGATACTCTGGCTCCCATTGCCATAGGACAGGAACTGCGGGCTTTCTCCGCTCTTGAGCGTCCTCGTCAGCGTGCCGGGCTGCGCTTCATCACCGCCGCCTGCGCCTTGGAGTCAGCCCCGGACACTCCTGTCCTTACTGGCAAGACTACTGTTATGGTTGCCGATGCCCCTGATGTCTCTAGCGAACAGGAGAACCGCCAACGTCCATCGGCTGATGCTCAGGGCTCCGGCGATTTGCCCGTGGTGTCGCGTACCATCACCCAGGAGCGGCTGACGGCCTACGCAGCCGCTTCCGGGGACGATAACCCGCTGCACCTGGACGCCGAGTTTGCCGCCGGGACTCGATTTGGGGGCATAATCGCCCACGGTATGCTCACCCTGGCCTTTATTTCGGAAATGATGACCGCATATATGGGTGAACCCTGGCTCACTGGAGGTTCGCTGCGAGTGCGGTTCAAGGCGGCGGCTTACCTCGGCGACCAAACGGAAACTTGGGGCCGGGCCGCCAAATCCAGCGACAAACTTCTCGCTTTCAATGTCGGCGTGAGAAACCCCTCCACCGGCGAAGACCTGATTGCCGGGACTGCCTCGGTAAAAAAGAATTAGCTATGGCCCCACCAGTGGGGCCTCCGGCCAAGAGGTACGTGATGCAACGCAATGGAACCAAAGACAGCCCTCCGGTGCGGGTTGCCATTGACGCCATGGGAGGCGACTTCGCCCCGGCGGAAACGGTCAAGGGCGCGGTTCAGGCCCTGCGGTCGGTCAACGCCGAGCTGCTTCTCGTGGGGGACCCCGGGCCGGTGCAGCATGAACTATCCAAATACGAAACCGCCGGGATGCCCATAACCATAGTCCCGTCGGAAGGCAAAATCTTCGATGATGAGCATCCGCTCCAAGCGTTGCGCCAGAAGCCCAGGTCCTCGGTGATGGTGGCGACGCAACTGGTCGAGCAGGCACAAGCCGACGTGATGGTTTCGATGGGCTCCACCGGAGCGTCAATGGCCTGTGCGGTGCTGTCTCTTGGTCTGATGGAGGGCCTGGAGCGTCCCTGCCTGGGCGGGCCGTTCCTCGGTCTGGCTCCCAACACTGTGCTGGTGGACATCGGCAGCAACTTGGACTGCCGCCCCAGTCTGCTGCTCAGCTTTGCCGTGCTGGGCGCCGCCTTCGCGCATACCTACATGGGCATCGAGAATCCGCGCATCGGCCTGCTCAGCGTTGGCGCAGAGTCGGCCAAGGGCAACCGTCAGGTGCAAGAAAGCTATCAGTTGTTCCAAGACAGCCACCTCAACTTCATAGGCAACGTTGAAGGCATGGACTTCTTTACCGACAAAGCCGACGTCATTATCTGCGACGGCTTCGTCGGCAACATACTGGTCAAGTTCACCGAGGGAATGGGTGGAGCGCTGGCCGACTTTGTGCGGGAGCGATTGACAGGCGCGGTGGATTCCTCCGTAGTTGAGGGTCTCGCCGATGACCTGTGGGAGACGACCAACCGTCCGCGAACCGTGGGCGGCGGCCCACTGTTCGGGGTAAACGCACCAGTGATTCTGGGCCATGGCTCCTGCCGGGCCAACGGAGTCGAGGGCGCGGTGCGCACCGCCGTTCGCTATGTGAATGTGGGTCTGCTGGAAATAATGCGCAACGAACTGGCCGTTATGAACGACTCCGGCGCTGGTCATTCGGCAAGCCCAGGGGTAGGGAAGGCCGCCGATGCAGCAAATTAGTCCCGGGATAAGCCTGGAAGGGCAGGTAGCCCTGGTCACCGGCTCTTCGCGCGGCATAGGCGCAGTCATCGCCCGCCGGTTCGCCGAAGCGGGCGCCAAAGTGGCCCTGAACTACAATGCCAGCGTCGTTGCTGCCACCGAAGTGATGGACTCCATCACCACCGGCGGGGGCGATGCCATGCTGATTGCCGGAGACGTTTCCGATGAGGTCAGCGCCCAGGAAACCATCAAAGCTGTAATTGAACGATTTGGGCGCATAGACATCCTGATTAACAACGCCGGGATTCATCGCGACCGCCTGCTACTGCGGATGACGCCTGCCGATTTCGATGAAGTGCTCCAGGTAAATCTGAGAGGAGCGTTTCTCTGCACCAAGTACGTGATGCCACACTTTGTCCGGCAACACTATGGGCGCGTCATCAATATGTCGTCGGTGGTCGGATTGACCGGCAACCCCGGGCAGGCCAACTACGCTGCGGCCAAGGCCGGGCTGATAGGATTCACCAAGGCCGTAGCTCGCGAAGTGGCCTCCCGCAACGTGACCGTCAACGCTGTCGCCCCCGGCTACATCGCCACCGGGATGGTGGAAGACCTGACAGAAGAGCAGCGCAACCAGATTCTGGAGCGTATCCCCATGGGCCGATTCGGGACTTCCGATGACGTGGCGGAAACCATCCTGTTTCTGAGCAGCAAAGGGGCCGGCTACCTGACGGGACAGGTGTTGACCATAGACGGCGGCCTTATCGCCTGAACTCCGGGTCTTTCGGTTGTCCCCTCCCCCTGAGGGGGAGGGTTAGGGTGGAGGTGAATCGGGGCAGTTTGACAAGCTCACCACCAACGGCATCTTACGGAGGACAAAATGCGCGCCACCACCCAATTCCGTAGGCTTCTTGAGCAGCCCGGCATCATCATGGCCCCTGGGGCCTACGACTGCCTCACCGCCAAGCTGATAGAGACCGCCGGATTCCCTGCCGTCTATATGACGGGCGCGGGAACGTCAGTAGCACGGCTGGGTTATCCGGACCTCGCCCTCGCCACTATGACTGAAATGTTGGACAACGCATCTCAGATCGCTTCGGTGGCGGACATCCCGGTCATCGCCGACGCCGACACCGGCTATGGCGGGGTGCTGAACGTGCGCCGCACCGTCCGGCAGTACGAGCGCAGCGGCGTTGCGGCCCTGCACCTGGAGGACCAGGACTTCCCCAAGCGCTGCGGCCACTTGGATGACAAGCGGGTCATCCCGGTCGAAGACATGGTGCAGAAAATCAACGCGGCGGTGGACGCCCGCACCGATGACGATTTCACCATCATCGTCCGCACCGACGCCCTGGCGGTTACCGGCTGGGACGACTCCATGCGCCGTTGCGAGGAATACATAAAGGCCGGGGCCGACGTGCTGTTCGTCGAGGCGCTGCGCACCCCCGAGGAAGTGGAGCGCGCCGGACGCGAGTTGAGCGTTCCGCTGCTGTACAACTATGTCGAAACCGGCAAGTCGCCCCTGCTATCGGCTCAGGAACTGGAGCGTTTCGGGTTCAAGATTGTCATCTTCCCGGCCAGCGCCCTGCTGACCGCGATGCAGGCGGTCCAGCAAACCCTGGCGACCCTCAAGCAGCAAGGCACGACGGCTCACCTGGTGGAGAACATGAGCAGCCTTCAAGACTGCTTCGAGGCCGTCGGCCTGTCAGAGATGCTGGCCGACGACGCCAGATTCGCTACGCCCGAGCCCGCAGCCGCCGACTAGCGTGGCGTCTTTGCTGCCTGCCATGCCCTCGCCGAAAGAATCTCTTTGGCGAGGGTTTTGCGTAGCATAGACAGGAACCGGCATGAGCAGGCAAAAGCGCATCGCATTGTCTGGCGTTAAGTAGATATGTTGATGAATCCTTTTGAAGACTTCAACCGGAGATTCGTATCTCAACTGCGGCAGGAAGTTGAGGCGTGGCAGCAGGGCGGGACGATTTCCGCGGAACAGGGCCGGGCGATACTCGCTCGATACCCCGCTGATTCTGGCGGCTACGAATCTGCCCGCAGGCGACAGGGGCTTGTAATTGGCCTGTCTATTCTGGGAGCCGTGCTGGTCGGGTTGGGCGTCATCACCTTCTTTGCCGCCAACTGGGATGAAATCCCGCGCAGCGTTAAGCTGGGCGCGCTGGCGGCTGGCGTCGTGCTGTCCTACGGCGCGGGTTTCTTCCTGTGGCAGCGGCTGGGCTACACCGCAGTAGGCATTGCGCTGGTTCTGCTGGGTTGCATCATATACGGGGCCGGAGTGCATCTCATCGGCCAGATATACCACGTACCCGTGGATCATCCCAATCTCACCGCCTTTTGGTTCCTGGGCGTGTTGCCCCTGGCCTACGTCACCCGTTCCGTGCCGGTTATGTTCCTGGGAATCGTCCTGTTCCTCGTGGCCGCTGGGTTCAGGCTGCCCCACTGGCTGGCGGACGTGTATGACGCCGATGCCGTGATACTGACTTCGGTCATGTACCTGGCCTTGGCAGCGCTAGTCTATGCCATAGGGAAGGTCAAGAGCCTGTTCGACGGATGGGAACCCATCGGGGGCCTGTTCCGCGCCGTCGGCTTAATCGTCGGCTTCGGGGCCCTCTACCTGCTCACCTTCCATGACCTCATTGAAGAGGCGGGCCGGATTGACGGCGTGGATTACCGCTATTGGAGCCTGACCTACGCCGCGGCGGCCATTGCCGTCGTAACGATGGCTGGGCTGGAATGGTGGCGCGTCCGGCGGGGGTCCGCCTCGGTGGTGGAGCCTTTCGAGATAGCGACCGTGATACTCCTGCTGACGGCTTCGCAGGTGCTTGTGCGGGTTCCCGTTGACTGGGAGCCGCTCTTTCCCATCGTGCTGAATGCGCTGTTCGCCCTTTCTGCCCTGGGGCTGATGGTCTCGGGCTATCTGCAAGGACGCGAAGGGCGGATTAACCTGGCTCTGGGACTGATAGCCCTGTTCGTAATCTCCCGATACTTCGAGTACTCCACGACCCTGTTCGACCGCTCGCTGGTGTTCGTGGGCGCGGGCGTGATACTGCTGGCCGGGGGGTTCCTGCTGGAGCGTGGTCGCCGCAGGATGCTGACCGCCATGCGAGCCGGGGAGGGACAGCGATGAAGCGGTGGGCGCGCATCGCCTTCTGGATCGTGGTCGCCGGGCAGTTGGCATTCCTGCTCGGTTTCATCGCCGTCAAGGAAGTAGCCCTCCGCACCGGCACCGAGGTCGTGCTGCAAACCGTCCCGGTAGACCCGCGCTCCCTGCTGCAAGGCGACTATGCCATCCTGGACTACGAAATCGCAGACCTGCCGCCGTTCATGCAGGATGACCCGGTGGGCGAAACGGTCTACGTTGTGTTGGAGAAAGACGCAGATGTTTGGAGAGGGGCGTGGTATGCCGATAGTCTCCGCCTTGTCGAAGGGGAGGTATTCATCAAGGGCCGGGTGGACAGAATGGGCCATGCAGACTTCAACATCGGCACCTACTTCGTGCCGGAGGGCACCGGGCACGTCATAGAGCGCGCGCAGGATGTGAAGGTCGTGGTGAAGCTGGACGCGGACGGCAATGCCATCATCAAGCAAGTGTTGGTGGACGGGCAGCCGTTTGACCCGGATTCGTAAGACACTGGCGCTGATTCCCTTACTGCCGTAAATGCCAAGTCTGTACTTGGGACAGACAAGGTCACCGCTGGATGCTATGAGTCTTGCAAGTTCCACAAATTGGCTAAGCTCGCTGTGAGCATATATGTACCAAAGCCGAAAGCAGCCGCCGCCAGAAACGTAAGAGCCACGTAAATCCCAGCAAACCACCAGTATTCAGAAGTTGATGTATCCGTAATCTCGATTACAGGCAATAGCATACCCATGATTACTAAGAAAAGGGCAGCTACAGTGAATGTTATGCCGATCTTACGAAGCTTGGCGCCGAGCAGTGGGTTACGCTTAAGCGCTAACCCTCCAGCCCACCCGAATGTCCCGAAAATCGCAACGGCAGTTGCAAGCGTTATAGATGTTCCGCCAACTACTGGGTTGTCTGGTCTACTCAAGAACATTACAACCCACAATATGAGACCAAGTGCTGCTAGTCCTCCTAAAAGCGCTCCTATAAGGTGCAAGAAAAATCTCCCCATGTCTCAATTCCACCCCCAGAACCTGCTTCTTTCATTTTCAACCCTACCCGTAAGAGTCGTTAGATTTATGATAGCACACTAATGTTACCGAACCGAAGAGACACTAATGCCAATGGGGTCTTGCAAAACTCTCTTTTGTCACTCTGAGCGAAGTGAAGGGTCTCTTTTTACAGGAAGGAGATTCTTCGCTTCGCTCAAAATGACAGACGCCGAACACAGGTTTGCAAGGCCCTAACCGAAAGCGGTTAGGTCAGAACGTAGGCCACTACTATCCCACCCGTCACAAAGAATGCCACTACAGCACCCACTCCGATGCAAAGTGTCCTTGTTGGGTTGTCTTCGTCCGTATCAACGCCATCTTCGGCGTAAGTCTGTTTTCCAATCCAGCCTGCCAATGCCAAGCCCACGATTAGAATGACTGCGAAGACAGGGAAGGGAAGTCCTGGGTTTCTAGTTTCGAGGGCCACCACAACAGCCCCCAACGATGCTCCGGCGAAAGCACACCAGTACAGCACTCCCGCCATGAACCAAGCGAGAATAGGTTGATTAGTTTGGTCCATCGGAACCCCCTGCGGCGTAGGATGAGAGGCGATTGCTTAGGTCACCAACTCCCGTATGAGCAGCAGGGGGCACGGATGCCCCGTCTACGCCGTGCTCATACGGATAGCGGAGTGATGACCTAAGCGTGGTTATCCTACTGAGCGTGGGAATAGATGTCAATTAGGTGCGGAGCACGTTAAGGAAGGCCCCTGCTAACTGACCGAGGCTTTGCAGTTCGGGTTGCGAAATGAATATCGGCGCGAATATGGACAAATCGTAATATTCCGTTAAGTGATAAGAGACGGAGTTAGTGGCAGGTTGGTTTTGAAAGTCTCTAAAAGCCAAACCCGTGACTGACAGCGCAGTAAGGCTACAAAGCTGTTGGTCTATGTAATCTATCCGGTCTGCCGCTTGCCCCATAACACCGCCTCGGCCATACTACCCCAAAATCCCACACCCGTAGGAGGCAGCCATGAGCAACGTCGTCCTCGTAGTGGATATGCTCAAGGGGTTCCTCGAACCCGGCCACAACCTCTACCATGCCGATTCCCGGCGCATCATCCCCAACGCTCTGCAACTGGTCGAGCAGGAAAAGGCCGCCGGGTCGGAAATCCTGTTCCTGGCCGACAACCACGACCCGGACGACCTGGAGTTCCAGGTGTTCCCCGTCCACTGCGTCATCGGCACCGAGGAGACCGAGGTTATCCCCGAACTGGCCGAGTACGTCACCGCTGCCAACCTCGTCCCCAAGAAGCGGTACAGCGGCTTTTTCAACACCGACCTTGCCGAACGGCTGGCGTTGCTGGCCCCGGAGAAGCTGCTAGTCTGCGGCGTCGCCACCAACGTCTGCGTGATGCACACCGTTTCCGACGCCCGCAACCGCGACTATGCCGTGGAGGTGTACTCCGACTGCGTGTCCGGCCCCGACCCGGAAGCCCATCGCTGGGCCCTGTCCCACTGCCAGCGAGTGCTGGGGGCGAAGGTGATTTGATGTTCTCGCTCCCGCTGGGAGAGAGTTAGGGTGAGGGCGTTCCCGGTTGCCATTGGCATCACGGGCGCGTATTATCGCCCTATTACCTGCCCTTCAACGCAGTTTTGGGGGAAGTCATGCTTTTTCGCACATACCGCTACTCCAAGTGGGACGGAACCCAAAACATCTTCGATCTTGACGCCGACCAGCTTATGGATATGCTGGCCGACGACGTCCTCAACCGCGGCGACATAATGCAGGCCCTCCGCGACCTGTTGCGTCAGGGGATGCAGAACCGCGACGGCGAGCAGATGCCCGGCCTGCGCCAGCTTATGGAGCAGCTCAAAGACCGCCGTCGCCAGCAGATGCAGCAGCACAACATGGACTCGGTGCTGGACGACCTCAAGGAGCGGCTGGAAGACATCATCAACACCGAGCGGCAGGGCATCCAGAGCCGCCTGGACGACGCCCAACAGCAGGTGGAGGACGCCCCCGAAGACGAGCGGGGCCAGCAGGAAGCTCTCTACAACCTACTGGAGCAGCGCGCCAACCGCAACCTGGACAAGCTGGACAACCTCCCGGAGGGCGTCGGCAGCCAGCTAAAAGAGTTGATGGAGTACGACTTCATTGACCCCGAAGCCCAGCGCAAGTTCCAGGAGTTGCTGGATATGCTGAAGAGCCAGATGGCCCAGAACATTTCCCAGCAGATGCAGCAGCAGATACAGAATATGTCCCCGGAGGACATGGCCGCCACCCGCGAGATGATGCGCGACCTCAACCAGATGATGCGCGACAAGCTGCAAGGCCGCGAACCGGACTTCGACGGCTTCATGGACAAGTGGGGCCCGATGTTCGGCCCCAATCCGCCGCAGAGCTTCGACGAGCTGATGGAGATGCTCCAACAGCAGTTGGCGCAGATGCAGTCAATGCTGGAGAGTATGTCGCCCGAAGCCCGCCGCGAGATGGAGGAGGCCCTGGCCCAGGCCCTCGACCCGGAAACCCAGCGGGAAATGGCGCAGTTCGCCAACCTCATGGAACAGCTAATGCCCATGGAAGACCTGCGCCGCCAGTATCCCTTCCTCGGCGACGACAGCCTGACCATGGAACAGGCGATGCAGATGATGCGCGACCTCCAGCAGCTCGACCAGTTGGAAGCCGCGCTCCAGGAAGCCATCCGCACCGGCGACCTCAGCGACATAGACCCCGAAAAGCTGGCCGAACTGTTGGGCGAGGACGCCCGCCGTGTCTGGGACGAGCTGGACAACCTGCGCAAGCTGCTGGAGGAAGCCGGCTACATCACCGGCGGCGACAAGGCCGAACTGACCGCCCGCGGCATCCGGCGAATTGGACAGAAGGCCCTCAAGGAAGTCTTTGCTCACCTCAAGAAAGACCGCATCGGCGGGCATCGTATGGACACGCGCGGCGCCAACGGGGATCTGCTGGGTGAGACCAAGACCTATGAGTTCGGCGATCCCTTCCAGGTGGACTTGCAGACCACGGTCAAGAACGCCGTGCTGCGGGGCGGCCCCCAGGTGCCGGTGCGCATCGGCCCCCAGGATTTCGAGGTCCACCGCACCGAGCACATGACCAAGGCGGCCACCATCCTGCTGCTGGACCAGAGCCGCTCCATGGGCCTGTTCAACAACTGGCAGGCGGCGAAGAAAGTGACTGTGGCGCTCATGGCCCTTATACGCTCGCAGTTCCCCCGCGATACCCTCCACGTCGTCGGCTTCTCGGACTACGCCCGCGAAATCAAGGAGGAGGAGCTGGCGTCGTGCAGTTGGAACGCCTGGGTGTCCGGTACGAACCTGCACCACGCCCTGATGCTCTCGCGCAAGCTGCTGTCCAAGGAGAAGGGCGGCACCCGCCAGATTCTCGTCATCACCGACGGAGAACCTACGGCCCATCTCGAGGGCGACCGCTCCTACTTCAGCTACCCGCCGAGCTATCGTACCGAGATGGAAACCCTGCGAGAAGTGCGTCGCTGTACCCAGGAAGACATCCTGATAAACACCTTTATGCTGGAAAACAACTACCAGTTGGTCAACTTCGTAGACCGCATGACTCGCATCAACCGGGGCCGTGCCTTCTACACCAGCGCCGCCAACCTCAGCGAGTTCGTCCTAGTGGACTACCTCAACAACCGCCGCAAGCACGTGGCGGCATAGCGAAAGGGAGGTCAAAAGCCGCGAAAACAGTCCGTCGAACCACTTTCTTAATCAGGTCACGGTCTGATAGAATAGCCTAACCAAAAATTCTCCTAGGCTGCGCGGCAGCCGGACAGTCAGACTTTTAAGACAGTCCCGTGAGGCTGGCAAAGTAGGGCGTCCCGGATGCGTACCCGGCTCTTCATCCTGAGCCAGGAATTCCCTCATCCTGAGCTTGTCGAAGGATGCTGGCCGGGCCGGACTCTGCAACCCTTGCCTCACAACGGCAAGGGTCTTTTGTTACCCAATAGGCAGGCTCGACATAATCATTCAGGAGAAAGGTGATGCCCGAGGGCATTCCCGGAATGTCTGAACGGCAGATAATGAGCGACGACGGCATTGGCCGCGCCTTGTCCCGCATCGCCCACGAGATACTGGAGCGCAACCGGGGTGCGGACGACCTGCTGCTGGTCGGCATCCACCGGCGGGGCGTGCCGCTGGCGAACCGGCTATCGAAACGCCTGGCCGGGTTCGAGGGCGCCACGGTACCCGTTGGGTCGCTGGACATCAACCTGTACCGCGACGACCTGCGGGAACGCAAGAGGCCGAGAGTTCGAGTGCATCGCACCAACCTGCCAGTGAGCATACAAGGTCAGCGCGTAGTTCTTGTGGACGATGTGCTTTATACCGGGCGCACCATCCGCGCCGCCCTGGATGCCCTGAACGACTATGGCAGGCCCAACCAGGTGCAACTGGCGGTGATGATTGACCGCGGCCACCGCGAGCTGCCCATACGCGCCGATTACGTGGGCCGCAACATCCCCACCGCCCGCAACGAAATTGTCGCTGTGCGCCTCACGGAGAATGACGGAGTGGACGAGGTAGTGCTGCTGCGGCCTGAAAACTCTGCCGACGATGTGCCTGAGTCCGAAAACGGAGAGGAAGGGGCGTAAATGACTCTGCCCCAAACGATAGAGAACTTGGCGTCCGGCCAGGAATCCTTGCTGCCACGCAAGCACGTCCTGGACCTGGACGACTATTCCGGCGAGGAACTGGCGGCGACGCTGGAGTCGGCCCATGGCATGGCGGAAGTGCTGGGCCGGGACGTCAAGAAGACTCCTGCCCTGCGTGGCCGGGTCATCGTGACGCTGTTCTACGAGGCCAGCACCCGCACGAGGGTTTCCTTTGAGGAGGCCGGCAAGATACTCAGCGCCGACGTCATCAACATGAGCGCTTCCGGCAGCAGCGCCGACAAGGGCGAGTCGCTGCTCAACACCGGCCTGACGCTGCAAGCCATGGGCGTGGATACGCTGGTAGTGCGGCATCCTCATTCGGGAGCGCCCAACTTCCTGGCCCGCAACCTGGAGCGGGTCAGTGTGGTCAACGCCGGTGACGGCCTGCACGCTCATCCCACTCAGGCGCTGCTGGACTTGTATACCGTCCAATCTCGGTTGGGCCGCATCGCCGGGCTGAAGGTGGTCATAGTTGGCGACGTGCTGCACAGCCGCGTGGCTCGCTCCAACATCTGGGGATTCGCCCGGATGGGCGCCCGTGTGGTGCTTTCCGGCCCTCCCACACTGATGCCCCTGGATTTCCTCGCCCGTAACGGAGACCGCGAGGACGGAACTCTTGCATCGCTGGTGGAGGTGGAAACCGACCTTGACCGAGCGGTGGAAGATGCCGACGTCGTGATGGCCTTACGCCTCCAATCAGAGAGGCAGCGCGGGGGCTTTCTGCCCAGCATCCGCGAGTACATCCGCCGCTGGCAGGTCAATGACGCCCGTCTGGCCCGCGCACGCCCCGACGCGCTGGTGATGCACCCCGGCCCGATGAACGAAGGCATCGAAATCAGTACCGCCCTAGCCCACGGCAGCCGCTCGGCTATCGAGGAACAGGTGACTGCTGGCGTCGCCGTGCGCATGGCCGTGCTGTACCAACTCAACGCCGGAGAGCGACAGTAATGGCCGCCCGGCAGAACCCCCCGGTCTTGATACGCCGGGCGCGGTTGATTGACCCGTCCAACGGAAGGGATTTCGTGGGCGATGTTCTTGTAACCGACGGACAGATTGCCGCCGCGCAATCAGCAATTGAAGGCCAGCCCGACGGTTGCATAGTCATCGAAGCCGCCGGGCTGGTGGCCTGTCCAGGCTTCATAGACCTGCACGCCCACCTGCGGGAGCCAGGCTACGAGTACAAGGAAACCATCGCCAGTGGAGCGCAGGCAGCGGCGCGCGGCGGCTTTACCACCCTCTGCTGTATGCCCAACACCGACCCGCCCATAGACTCGGAATCGGTGGTGGAGTTCGTCCTTAACCGCGCCCGCGACGCTGGGCCAGTGCGGATTCTGCCCATTGGCTGCGTTACGCGCGGACGGAAGGGGAAAGAACTGGCTGATTTGGAAGAAATGGCCGCTGCCGGGGCGGTGGCCTTCAGCGACGACGGGGACCCGGTGCAGGACGCCAACCTGATGCGAATGGCGCTGGCCTACGGTGCCGACCTAGGCCGCCCCGTGAGCAACCACTGCCAGGACATTCACCTTAGCGGCGACGGCGTGATGGCCGAGGGGCCAGTGGCTACTCGCTTGGGACTGCCCGGCATACCTCCGGCTGCCGAAGACGCCATGATTGCCCGCGACATAGCGCTGGCTGAGTCCACCGGCGGACGCCTGCACGTCGCGCACCTCAGCACGTCCGGCAGTGTACCCCTGCTGCGCCGGGCCAAGGAGCTGGGGCTGAATGTATCCGCCGAAGTATGCCCGCACCATCTCACCATCACCGAAGATTGGGCGTTGGGCGCGCAGGGAAAAGAGGGCCGCAGCGAATTTGCCTATGACACTTCCACCAAGGTCTACCCTCCCCTACGCAGCAGGGCCGACGTGGACGCGCTGGTGGAGGCTCTGGCTGATGGGACCATTGAGTGTATTGCCACTGACCACGCCCCCCATGACACGGCCAGCAAGCAGGTCACCTATCAGGACGCAGCTTTTGGCATCAGCGTGCTGGAAACCGCTCTGGGTTCCGCGCTTCAACTGGTCCACGAAGGACGTATCGCCTTGCCCATGCTCATCGAGCGGCTGACCGCCGGCCCGTCCCGTGTCCTGGGGCCGGATTACGCGCCTCTGGCGTCGCTGGCTGTCGGGACGCCGGCGGATATTGTTCTGTTCGATCCCCAAGAGGAATGGACAGTGGACGCCAGCAAGTTCGCTTCCAAAGGAAAGAATACGCCTTTGGACGGCGCAAAGCTGCGGGGCCGCGCCTTTGCCACCATTGCAGGCGGGGAAATCGTTTACAAGAGTGAGGAACTGGGAGCGCCCGATGGCTAGTGAAGCATATCTGGTTCTCGAAGACGGCTCAGTGCATCGCGGCTATGGATTCGGAGCCGCCAGCGACGCCGTGGGCGAGGTGGTGTTCAACACCACCATGACTGGCTACCAAGAAGTTCTTACCGACCCTTCCTATGCCGGGCAACTGGTGACCCTCACCTACCCGCTGGTGGGCAATTACGGCATCAACAGCGTTGACTTCGAGTCTCGGCGCATCCAGGTCAGCGGCCTGATTGTGCGCGAGCATTGCGAAACGCCCAGCCACGGCGCCAGCGACCGCACCATTCACCAGTTCCTGGAAAGCCAGGGAATCCCCGGCATCAGTGGGGTTGATACGCGAGCCATCACCCGCCGCCTGCGTTCCCAGGGCGTGATGATGGGCGTTATCTCTTCCGACCCCGACAGCGCCCTGGAACAGCTAAAGGGGTCTCCCAACTATGGGGAACTCGACCATGTTCGCACCGTCAGCACCACCGAGGGTTATGCCTGGAGCGACGCCGGTGAGCTGTCCAAACCGCAAAACGGTATGGAAAGGCCCTTCAAGGTGCTGGTAACTGACTGTGGGCTTAAATACAATATCCTGCGTGAGCTAAACCGCCGAGGCTGCGAAGTCCAGGTGGTTCCCGCCGATACTCCGGCGGAGGAGTTGCTCTCCCTCAAGCCGTCGGGGGTGCTCCTCTCACCTGGGCCGGGCGACCCGCAGTTGCTGGACTACGTGGTCGAAAACGCCCGCAAGATTCTCGGCAGAACGCCGGTGATGGGTATTTGCCTGGGCCACCAGATAGTAGCAAGGGCCTTGGGAGCGGAAACTTTCAAGCTCAAGTTCGGCCATCGCGGCGGCAATCATCCTGTGCGGGACCTCTCTTCTGGCCGGGTCTACATCACGGCGCAGAACCACGGGTACGCCGTCCGGGCAGATTCTCTGCCCCCCGGACTGGAAGTTTCCCACATAAATCTGAACGACGATACTGTGGAAGGACTGTCTCACCGGGAACTGCCTGTCTTTACCATTCAATACCACTCTGAAGCCTCTCCGGGGCCGAGAGACAACGAATACCTGTTCGACCGCTTTCTGCAAATGATGGAGGATTTCGGGGGATAAGACAGTCGAAGAGGAGGTGAAATCAGAAACAGAGTTGCTATCTGAGCCTGTCAGAGGCGCAGTGACAACACAAGACACTTCCAAGAGCAGCGGAATTGCGAAAACCTTCCGGAGGAATTATTTTCATGTCTTCTTTTTCCATGGTCTTGCTGGAAGGTGGGGTGGATGTGGAAGTGGCGGTGGATTTATCGGAGATGACCTCGATCCTGGATGCCGAGGTTCCCCGGTACACTTGCGGGGATTTCGGTTACAATGTAAGACCGGGCAGGGGAACTATTGGGCGGCACTGGTCCTTTGAGGTCAGCGTCTTTCCCCTCGGTGACCCGAGACGGGAACTAATACCCTTGGGCCATATGGAAGTGGAAGCCGAGGACAAAGGCTATATTTCCATAAACATTCCGCCCAGGGTTGAGCAAAAGATACCCGGCACCGACGCCGCAGACTGGGATGGCAAGCTATTCGGCGCCTTCGTTTGTCAACTGCTCAACTCGCTGCACGAGCGGCATCTGATAGACCTGCCGGGCGCTTTGCCCAAGGTGTAGCCGGCGGGCGGAACCACGACCAACAGGGAGTGGGAATCGCGTATAGAAACCCGTTCATGGTGATGAAATCTCGCCACGAACGGGTTTTGCCTGCCGTTGGCAGCCCCCGTTTACCAGCGTTTCACAAAGGGAAAAGCGTAAAAAAACAGGCTTTCAGGGAGGCCCAAAATCGCAGAACAACCTCAAAAGGTCCTGGTGATAGGCTCCGGCCCCATAGTCATAGGCCAGGCAGCCGAATTCGACTACGCCGGTACCCAAGCGTGTAAAGCCCTTCGCGAAGAGGGAGTCGAAACCGTGTTGGTCAATTCCAACCCGGCCACCATAATGACCGACCAGGGCATCGCCGACCACGTATACATCGAGCCGCTTACCGTCGAAGTTCTGGAAAGGATTATCCAGCGGGAGCGGCCCGACGGCCTTCTTCCCACTCTCGGCGGCCAGACCGGGCTGAACCTGGCTGTAGCCTTGTCCGACGCCGGGGTGCTGGAACGCTACAACGTCCGGCTGCTTGGGACGCCTCTGGAGACCATCAGGCGCTCTGAAGACCGCGATTTCTTCCGCAGTTTCCTTCACGAAATCGGCGAGCCTGAGCCGGATAACGTCAGCGTAAACTCAATTGAAGAAGCCCGGGAGGCCGCCGCCCGCATGGGCCTGCCCCTGGTTATACGTCCGGCGTATACCCTGGGCGGCACCGGCGGCGGCATCGCCACCACGGAGGAAGAGTTCGAGGCTATCGCCGACTCAGGCCTTTCCGCCAGCCCTATATCCCAGATTTTGCTGGAACGCTCGCTGGTGGGCTGGAAGGAAATCGAGTACGAGGTAGTGCGGGACGCGGCCGACAACTGCATCACCGTCTGCAACATGGAGAACCTGGACCCCATGGGGGTCCACACCGGCGACAGCATCGTGGTCGCCCCCAGCCAGACGCTCACAGACAAAGAATACCAGATGCTGCGGACGGCCAGCCTGAAGATAATCCGCGGGCTGGGAATAGAAGGCGGTTGCAACGTTCAGTTCGCCCTCCAGCCGCATCCCAAGGTCGCGGACGCCATAGGCTGGGAGTGGCAGCCGGATTCTCCTTACTACGTCATTGAGGTGAACCCCCGGGTCAGCCGCAGCTCGGCGCTGGCCAGCAAGGCGACCGGCTACCCTATCGCCCGCGTTGCCGCCAAGATTGCCGTCGGGCGGCGTCTCGACGAAATAGACAACGCCGTGACCGGCCGCACCAAGGCCGCCTTCGAGCCGGCCCTCGACTACTGCGTGGTCAAGATTCCCCGTTGGCCCTTCGACAAGTTCCCTCACGGTGACCGTCGCACCACCACGCAGATGAAGGCCACCGGCGAGATTATGGTCATAGACCGCTCCTTCGAGGCCGCCATGCAGAAGGGAGCCCGCTCCCTGGAGATTGGCGGGCGAACCCTGCTCTGGGAGGATCCTGCCTGGCGCTCCGGCAACGGGGCAACGGTGGACGAACTGCCCCTCGGCCCCAACGATATGCGGCTGTGGGGCATCATGGCGGCCTTGCGCCGGGGCTTGGGCGTTAATCAACTGGTGGAGCGCACCCTGTTCGAGCCGTGGTTCCTCGTGGCTTTGGAGCGCATCGTCAATATGGAGCGGCGGCTGTTGGCCGAAGAGCTTACCCCAGACCTGCTCCATCAGTCCAAGCGTCTCGGTTTCTCAGATGTTCAGATTGGCACTCTTGCCGATATGCTACCGGAGCAGGTCCGGAACCTGCGTCGGCAGTGGGGACTGCGTCCGGTCTACAAAACGGTGGATACCTGCGCCGCCGAGTTCGACGCAGTTACGCCCTACTACTACAGCACCTACGATCAGGAAAACGAGGCTCCTCCGCTGGAAGGCGAGAAGGCGCTGGTTATCGGTAGCGGCCCCATCCGCATCGGCCAGGGCATCGAGTTCGACTATTGCAGTGTTCATGCCGCCATCGCCCTGTCCGAGGCCGGCGTCCGCAGCATCATGGTCAACTCCAACCCGGAAACGGTGTCCACCGACTTCGATTCCAGCGACCGGCTTTACTTCGAGCCTCTGGACGAGGAATCGGTGCGCGACATTATCGAAAACGAGACCGGCGACGGCGAAAACGGTGATGGCCGCCCCCCGGCATCCCTGGTCCAGTTCGGCGGTCAGACGGCCATAGACCTGTCGCAATCCCTCTCCCAGGCAGGAATGCCCATCCTCGGTTCCAGCGCGGAGGCGATAGACATCGCATCCGACCGCCACAAGTTCGAGGATTTTCTGGCCAATCTGGGCATTCCTCAGCCGCCAGGCGCAGCGGTAACGACAGTCAGCGAAGCGTTGCAAGTGGCCCAGACCATCGGGTACCCGGCGGTGGTGCGGCCCAGCTACGTGCTGGGCGGGCGGGCCATGGAAATCGTCCAGAACGCCACCGAGCTGATTCGCTACCTCACCGCCGCCACTGAAATGTCGCCCGACAGGCCGGTGCTGATTGACCGCTACATGGAAGGCAAGGAGTGCGAGGTTGACGCAATCTGCGACGGCGAGGGCGTGCTGATTCCGGGGGTGATGGAACACGTGGAGCGGGCTGGCGTGCACAGCGGCGACTCCATGGCCATCTACCCTGGGCT
This sequence comes from Dehalococcoidia bacterium, assembly GCA_965204865.1. Classification (GTDB taxonomy): domain Bacteria; phylum Chloroflexota; class Dehalococcoidia; order Lucifugimonadales; family UBA3495; genus VXOI01. Next base: position 1,550,897 of record OZ242027.1, read on the forward strand.
GAACCTCACCGAGTCGGAAGTTGACACCATCGTTGACTACACCACCCGAATCGGCCTTGCCCTCGGCGTGCGCGGCCTGATGAACGTGCAGTTCGTGATACACGGCGGGGCGGCCTATCGCAGCCCACAAACCCGGAATGTCAATGCTGAAGAAACTACTGTCTACGTGCTGGAGGTTAACCCAAGAGGCAGCCGCACCATACCCTTCATCTCCAAGGTCACTGGCGTACCCGTGGCCCGGCTGGCGACGCGGGTAATGCTCGGGTACACCCTAGCGGAGGAAGGCTTTCCCACTGGCTTGTGGCCGAGGCAGGGACTGGTCGGGGTCAAGGCTCCCGTCTTCTCCATGGCCAAGCTGGTCGGTGTTGACTGGCATCTGGGGCCGGAAATGAAGTCCACCGGCGAGGTGATGGGAATTGACCGGGATTTCCCCGCCGCGCTAACCAAGGCCCTGCTAGCGGCTCGGCTCAACCTGCGGCAAGGCATTGGAGTGTTGCTGAGCATCGCAGACCAGCACAAGGCCGAAGCGGTCTCGCTGATTCAGGGCCTGAACCGGGCCGGCTGCCGCCTGTACGCAACGGAAGGCACCGCCGCGATGATTGAGGCAATGGGCTTGCCCGTGACCATGACCACCAAGAAGCTCAGCGAAGGCCACCCCAACGTGGTTGACGTAATCAACGACGGCAGCGTGGGGGCCGTCATCAACACCATCACCGGCGTCAGCGAGGTGTTGCGCGACGGCTTCCACATCCGCCGCACCGCCGTGGAGCGCCAGATCCCCTGCTTCACCTCCCTGGACACCGCCCGGGCCGCGGTCGAGAGCCTGCTCACTGACAACGCCGCCTATGCCATCGGCACCACCCGCGACTACTTGCGGCGGGACTAGCCGCCGTTGACTGGGCAGTAGACGCAGGTTAACTTACACTTGGAAACAGGCAGACGGGAGGCGGAATGAAATTCAAAGTAGTCCTGTACGAATCCGAAGAAGGGTTCGGTGTGTTCTGTCCGGGCCTCCAGGGTTGTGTATCCCAAGGAGATACTGAGGAAGAGGCGCTGGAAAATATCCAGTCCGCCATCCGGGACTACCTGGAAGTGTCTTGGATAGTGTTCAAAGAGAACATGACGAAAGACCTTGCGGAAGACAGCAATCTTAAGGTGACTTTTGGGGATGTTGAAGTTGATATTGAGGGTGTCGAGAATGCGGAAGCCGAAGAAATCGGGGCGGCAATCTAGCTTATGCCTCGCATTTCAGGCGTCAACCATTTGCGCGCTGTTCGCGCCTTCGAGAAAGTGTGATTCAGTATTCGGCGGCAAAGTAAGCATATCATAATGAGCGACGGAATCCGTACCATTATCGTCCCACGCCATAACCCCATTAACGAGAATATGATGGGCGACATCACGGCAAGGGCCGGCCTAACCGTCGAGCAGTTCCGTGAACTGCTGTAACTCTAAGCCCACCCCCTACCAAGCCATCTCTGTCCCCAGCCCCTGCTCCCGGGCGTTGTCGTAGGCCAGCTTGGCGGCGGCCACGTCCGCTACGCCCGTTCCCATGAGCTTGGCGTAGACTATCTGCCCTTCGTTGTCGCGCCCCGAGATTGCGCCGCAGACTGCGTAACGAAGCTCAGTAAGCTGGCTCCAGTTCAGCAGCCCTTTGTCGACTGCGGCGGCAATATCGCCCGCCTCTATGGGAGCCTGGTCCAGAGAGTCCACGAACAATTTGTCGGCGCGGGTGAGGGTCTTTTCGTCCACTTCGCTGACCCGCCAGGTGGTAGGGCCGGCGCCGATCACCGTTGCGCCTTCCTTCAACCAATCGCCGCTGATTACCGGCTCCGTGGTCGCGGCGATGCCGATTACCACGTCGCAGCCTTCGACGGCCTCAGCGTTAGTCTCCGCCGCGTTGACTTCAACCCCCAGGGATTCTGACATCCGGGCGGCGAAATCGGCCCGGCGTTCCGGATTGCGGCTGAATGCCTTGACCCCGGCCAATTCGCGGACGCTGGCAACGGCCTGCAACTGCGTTGGCGCCTGCCCGCCGGTCCCGATGATGCCAACAGTGACTGGGCCGCTGTTGGACAGGTGCTTCACAGCGACGCCGGTGGTCGCCCCGGTGCGGAGCTGGCCCAAGCGGTTGGCTTGGGTGTAGCATAGTAGCTTGCCTGTGGCAGCGTCGTAAAGGCTGACCTGGAAGGAATAGGAGCCGCGCACGACGGTGTAGGTCTTTACGCCCAGTACGCCATCGTAATAGAGGCCGCCGCCCATGACCGAAAGCATTCCGGTTTCGGCGATTATCTTTCGGCGCCCCAGGTTATACGCCTGGCCCTGTCCGTAGTGCGCCTGCATATTCTCGATTGCCGCCAGCATCTCGTTCATACTCACGCATTGGGCCACGTGTTCATCTCGCAGGAACAGCGTCATTTCGAGCATACCTCACTGTCATCGGGAATTTGCGGGTAGGGCGGGCAACCCGGCGGCAAAGGCAGCTTTGTATTCAGGCCAGCGTCCGAAGAAACGCGTGGCAGGAGGTGAAGGGAGAAGACAAGATGTGGCAAGAACTACTACTTCTTATAAAAGTCGCGGTTCTTGCCAATGAAGTGACGCCACTGACTGGGCACCCGGAACTCGTCGAAGATGGCGTTCACCGGACAGACCGACTCGCAGTAGGCACAGTCGATGCACGTCACCGGGTCGATGAAGTACTGTTCCTCACCGTCATCGCTTTCGATGCAGTCAACCGGACACACCTCGAGGCAGGTAGCGTCCTTCACTCCGATGCAAGGCTCAGTTATCACAAATGGCATATTACTAACCCGATGGCTAGGGCTGTTCTGATATGCGCCGCCACATGGGAGCTGCCATCCCGCTGCCGGACGGGGACTCGCACCATTCTTGATTTCGGATACTTATTTTGTCAAGGGATAACTTATGATATATTATATTTATCGATGCGTGGGCATTTCTGGGAGCGATTTTATGGAACTGCGAGAGCTGGTCAGCTTTTATCATGTGGCGCGCCTGCGTAGCGTCTCTAAGGCCGCGCGAACCCTGGAGTTGGGCCAGCCCACGGTGACCACCCACCTCCGCAAGCTGGAGGACGAGTTCGGCGTCACCCTCTTCGACCGCATAAAGCGTCCCATCCAGCTAACCTCGGAAGGCTCCACCCTGCTGGAGCTGGTGACCCCGGTGGTGACTTCCATCGAAACCCTGAAGTCGGAAATGGACTACGCAGAGCGACGGGGATCGTTCCAAGTGGGGGCGTATCCCGACCTCATCAAGAGCCATATGCCATTGGGAGTGCGGGAGTTCAGCGAAGCGTACCCCGAAATACGCATTCGGATGCTGGCCCGCGCTTACAACCCGCTGATGCAGTTGATCAGCTCCGGTGAAATTGACCTGGCCTTCAGTTCTCCACCGCCGCCCGACGAGACATCCCTCGAGTTCCAGAAGCTGTTCGATTACCAACCTGTTTTGCTCTTGCCGAAGGGCCACCCACTGACCACTCGCTCCCAGATTTTTCTGGAGGATATTGTGGAGTGGCCTTTGATACTGACTGGCCCGGAGAGTTTGCTCCGTAGCCAGATTGACCAGAGGCTGAGGGGGCAGGGGCTGACGGCAGACGTGATTCTTGCTCTTGACGACACCGAGTCCATGAAGCGCTACGTGGAAATCGGCATCGGCCTGGCTGTCGCCAATGACTTTGCCCTGCACCCCGGAGACCCGGAACGAATAGACATAATACCCATCGGCCACATCCTGTCCGGCTCTTCCATTGGCATCTGCACCCTGAAAGGCAAGTTCGCCGGACAAGGAGTCCGCAACTTCATAGAGTTGATGGCCAAGCACATGAGCGGGTATCACGCGGACATATTGGACTCCGTGATGCCCCAGCAGACATCGTCCAGGGCCCCGATACCCATCATTGACGACGCCTAATCATCCTGGCTGGGAATGACCTGCCGAAGGCGCCGCTCCAGTTGTGACCGAGGCATGAGCACGTAGCGGCCGCACTTCCGGCAGACCAAGCCGATGTCGGCCCCCAGCCGCGTGACCGTCCAGAGAAATTCGCCGCAAGGGTGCGCTTTCCTCAAACGCACCACGTCGCCGGTCTTCAACTCGAAGGCCAACCCTGTCCTTCCTCTGCCAGCACTGCGTTGATTGAGTCGCGTAAATTCCGGGCAGCCCTTCCCGCCGCGGTGGCGAAATCCCTTCCGCGAGAGGCATAAATGATACCGCGGGAGGAGTTGATAAGAGCCAACCGCCCGTTGGCGTCAACTCCGGCCCGTACCGCCGCCTCCAAATCGCCGCCCTGCGCCCCCACGCCAGGCACCAGCAGCGCCATTTCGGGGCATAGCTCCCGCACCGCCGCCAACTGCTCCGGCGCCGTTGCCCCCACCACCAAGCCAATGTTTCCCCTGGCATTCCATTCCGCGCAGGCCAGCGCCATTCGCTGGTATAGTGGGATAGCCTTATCAGTGGGGCCGGTTTCTATATCCTGAAAGTCCGCCGAACCGGGATTGGAGCCCCGGCACCACACGAACACTCCCCTAGTCTCATCTTCAAGGAAAGGCTCAATCGAGTCCGCCCCGCCCCAGGCGTTGGCAGTGATGGCGTCGAAGCCCCAGACGTCGAACATGGCCCTGGCATAGGCTCTGGCCGACGGGCCGATGTCTCCTCGCTTGGCGTCGCCGATGATGATGGCATCTCCGGTGGCGTTGCGTATGTGTGCGATGGTATCCCCCAGCACCTTCATACCTGCCGTTCCCAGCGCTTCATAGAAGGCCAGGTTGGGCTTGTAGGCGGAGGCTACCCCGGCCGTTGCGTCAACAATCTCTCTGTTGAACTCGAACACGTCTGACACCGGCATCATGTCCGGGTCAGGGTCCAGGCCCACGCACAGTAAGCTGCGGCTACTGAGGCAAGCCTGTCTGATTTTATCCACAAAAACGCTCATCGTTCCGCCGTTCTGGTTTGCCCGTCAACGCATCCATTGTTACCATTACCGCCGGTGGACGCAAGCGCGCGGTAGTGGAGTTCCAGTGTATCTCGGGGACGATCTGGTCGAGGCGAGATTCATTAGGCGAGTGAACCGATTCCTGGCCCTGGTAGAGGTGCACGGGTGCGAGGAAGGGATTCACGTCGCGAACTCCGGGCGGTTGCGCGAGCTTTTTCTGCCCGGCGCTCCGGTGTGGCTAAAGCCCGCTCCTGTCCTGAGCCTGTCGAAGGGCGGACGCAAGACCGCTTATGACCTCGTATTGGTGGAAACCGCCGGTACGCTGGTCTCCGCCGACGCCAGGCTGCCCAACGTCCTGGTGGCGGAAGCGGTTGCAACCGGGCTGCTGGAAGACTTTAGCATACCCTCCGCAATTGTTCGAGAATCCTCCTTCGGGGAAAGCCGCTTCGACCTGATGCTGGAATACGAGGGCAGCAGGCATTACGTGGAAGTGAAGTCGGTGACGCTGGTGGAGAAGGGGGTGGGGCTGTTTCCCGATTCGCCCACCCTGCGCGGGGCGAAACACCTGAACACCCTCGCCGAAGCCGTGCGAGCCGGACATCGCGCTTCCGTGGTATTCGTCATACAGCGCCCCGACGCCACTGCTTTCGCCGCCAACGAACCGGCGGACCCAGCCCTTGCCGACGCGCTGCGCCGCGCCGTCGCCTGCGGGGTGGGCGCCTATGCCTACAACTGCTTCGTGTCCCGCCGGGAAGTCCGCCTTGACCGGAGGCTGCCCATCATTCCCTTCGAGTCTATACCAAGCGGGCAGGAGAGGCGACAGTGAGCGTCCAGAGCGATTTGCCACTGACCGAGCTTCTGCCCGAAGTTTACTGCCGTCTTTACGACGCTTATGGGCCGCAGGGCTGGTGGCCTGGCGACAGCCCTTTTGAGGTTATCGTGGGGGCCATCCTTACCCAGTCCACCGCCTGGACCAACGTAGAGAAGGCCCTGGTTGCGATGAAGGCCGCCGAATGCTGGTCTTTCGAGACCATTGCCGCCCTGCCGGAGCCGGAATTGGCGGCAATTATTCGCTCTTCCGGGTACTACAATGCCAAGGCCCGCAAGCTGCGAGCTTTCGCCACTCATGTACTTGCCCGGGGAGATCTGGAAAGGCTTTTTGCCCAAGATGTGACATCGCTCCGAGTCGAATTGCTGTCCATCCACGGCATAGGTGAGGAAACAGCGGACGACATCATCGTTTATGCCGCTTGCAAACCGTCTTTCGTCATTGACAGCTACACCCGGCGCATCGTTGACCGCATGGAACTCGCGCCTTCGCTACGCAACCCCGGCTACGGCAGCTATCAAGCGCTGTTTCAGGACAATCTGCCCCCGGATACTTCGCTATTCAACGAGTTCCACGCCCTGCTGGACCACCATGCCAAGGTCACTTGCGTCAAGAGGACCCCGCGCTGTCTGGACTGCTGCCTCGTTGACCTTTGCCCCACCGGGGCGAATGCCAGGCAAACAGGGCAAAATTGACGCTGGACAGGCGCAGCCGTATCATTTCCGGCAGAAGGCGCCCCCTAGCCCTCCCCCCGAGGGAGAGGGGAGGATAGAAAAGGCCAACTTGAAAAGTGGACTGAGGTCTGACATGCAGGTAGTAAGGATTTACACTGGAGACGACGGAGAATCCCATTTCGAGGAGCTGGAACTGCCCTTCGAAGCGGTAGCCAACGCGGAGCGGACAGCGGCCCAGAACGCGACCAGCGTCACGTTCAGCCGGATGCAGCCGGGCACGTTCTCGGATTGGCATACGGCGCCTCGCCGCCAGTATGTCATCACCCTGGCGGGACAGATGGAGGTTGGCTTGGGTGACGGCACGAAGCGGGTCTTCAATCCGGGGGACGTGCTGCTGGCCGACGACCTCACGGGCCACGGCCACACCACTGCCGTGTATGGGGATGAGACCCGCGTCTCGATTGCCATCCCGGTGCCGGAGTAGCGGCCAGCGGTAAAGTCTTCACGAACCACTAGGGAGAAATGCGCCATGCCTTACGCACGCATTGATTACTCGCTGGATATGTTCTACGAGGATGACGATTTCACCGACCCATGGCGTCGCTCCGAAACGGTGGTTCTGCATCACGGCAACGCCAAGAACGCGCGATTGTGGTATGCCTGGGTCCCGCTGCTGGCCCGGCAGTACCGCGTGGTACGGCTGGATGCACGAGGTTTCGGGCGCTCGACAGCGCCGCCCGAGGGCTACCGTTGGTCCTTGAGCCGGTTCGCCTCTGACTTACGGGGGCTGCTGGACTATCTGGAGTTGGAGCGGGTACACCTCATCGGAGAGACAGTGGGCGGCACGATTTCTCTTCAATTTGCTTCGGAATACCCGGAGCGCCTGCTGTCGGTTACCACCTGCACCTCGCCTTACAAGTTCGCAGGGGTCCCGTCTTACCTGGAGTCCTACAACAAGGTCAAGGACGAGGGAGTGGAGGCGTGGGTGCGGGACACGTCGGAGCGCAGGCTGGAAACCGGGGATTCCGACGCGGCGCACCAGGAATGGTACATCAGCCAGATGGCGCAAACCCCGGCGCGGGTGGTGATGGAAACGCTGGGCTACCTGTCCCGGCAGGACTTGACCGACACGCTGCGCCGGATACAGACGCCCGCGCTGGTGCTGGCTTCGGAGCAGAATGCTCGAGATAACCCCGACCGGACCACCGGGATGGCCGGCCTGCTGCCCAACGGACGCCTGCGCATCATCCCGGGAACGAGCGGATACGTGCAACATTCCGCGCCTGAACGCTGTGTACAGGCATGGCGGGAGTTCGTTGGTTCTTTGTAAGGAATACTCCCTCTCCTCAAAGGGAGAGGGAAGTTAGAGGGATGCCCTAGAACAACGAGCGCGACTGCCCCCCGTCCACGTTCAGGCAGGTACCGGTAATCAGGTCGGCGCGTTCCGACGCCAGAAACGCCACCGTCTCGCCGATGGGTTCGGGCCAGCCGAACTTGCCTGCGGGCAGGTTGCGGGCGATGAACTCGCTCACGACCTCCGGCGTGTTGTTCTGCTGGAAGCGGTCCCAGGTGCTGCCCGGGAAGTCAATGGAGCCGGGCGCGATGCAGTTGACCAGCACGTTTTCTGGCGCCAGGTTCAACGCCAGATGCTTGGAGAAGGCGATAAGGCCAGCCTTTCCGGTCATGTAGTCCACCGAGCCGCCGTATTCCCGTCCATATATGGACGAGATGCTGATGATGCGTCCCCACTTCTGCTCCCTCATGTGAGGCAGCACCAGATTCACCAGCTCCACCGCGCTGAACAGGTTGAACTCCAGCCCCTCGCGGAACCGCTCCATGCCAGTTGCCAGAAAGTCCACCTCCCCTCGCCGGCCGCCTGCATTGTTCACCAGTATATCCACCTCGCCTAGGGCCGACGTTGTCTCATTGTGGAACCGGGTTCGGTCATCGTGGCTGGTGACGTCGGCCTGCACCGCGATAACCTCGATCCCGGCCTCGGAGAACTCGGCCCGCGTCTCTTCCAGTTGCTCAGCCCCCCGGGCGCAGATGGCAACCTTGCATCCCTCTCGTCCCAAAGCCGCCGCCGCCTGCTTGCCCAGGCCGTGGCTGCCTCCGGTAATCATCGCTACTCTGCCTTGCAGCCCCAAGTCCATAACACCCTCCTTTGCCGGTGGAATTGTCTGCGGAGATTATAGTGCGGGTAGGGCAGTCTTGCACGGAACTCCCATATGTTCCCTCTCCCTTGAGGGTGAGGGTGAAAACCCGGCTATAATCACCTTACCCGAATGCCGGAGGACGCCCCATGCTGGCCTTGGAAGGAATCAAGGTACTGGACTTCTGCCGCAACGCCCCCGGAATGTTCGCCACCATGATATTGGCCGACATGGGGGCCGACGTTCTGATGGTGGAACGGCCCATGGATGAAGCGCGGGCCGCCTACGAGCGTATCGTCGCTGGCATCGAGACGCCGGAGGACGAGCGCCGCCACGCATCCTTCAGCGCCCTTCAGCGCAACAAGCGCAGCATCGCCCTCAACCTCAAGGAGCCGGAGGCGCTGGAGATTTTCCGGCAGTTGGCCGCCGACGCCGACGCGGTGGTGGAGGGTTTCCGTCCCGGCGTGGTCAACCGTCTTGGCGTCGGATACGAACAGGTGAAGGAAATCAACCCGCGGGCCGTCTACTGCTCGGTATCCGGCTACGGCCAGACCGGCCCCTACGCCCAGATGGCGGGGCACGACATAAACTACATCTCCTTCGCCGGGGCATTGGGACTGATTGGCGACTCGCCCGACGGAAAGCCTGCCATCCCGTTGAACCTGATTGCCGACTATGCTGGCGGAGGACTCTGCGGAGCAGTGGGCATCCTGGCAGCGCTGATGGCCCGCGAGAAAACCGGCCGGGGCCAGTACGTGGACATCGCCATGACCGAGGGCGTGCTGTATATGCTCTGTGGGATGATTGCCGACGCCCTTTCGCAGGGGTACAAGCCCGCTCGCGGTGGAACGCGGCTCAACGGCGGCTCGCCCTACTACAACGTCTACCGCACTGCTGACGGTAAGTATTTCTCCATCGCCGCCATCGAGCCGTGGTTCTGGGAAAACTTGTGTCGCGCCATTGGCCGGGAAGACCTGATTCCCCACCAGAGCGCGGGTGACGAGAAGCGCGAGGAAATTGCCCGCACCTTGGAAGCGACGTTTCTCACCAGGACCCGTGACGAATGGTTTGAGGCCCTGCGGGATGCCAACATCTCAGTAGGCAAGGTATACGACTTGGAAGAACCCCTTGATGACCCCCAAGTACTGGCTCGCGGCATGGTGGTGGAATTGGAAGCCCCCGGAGTACCCAACGGCCAGGTGCGTCAGCCAGGCATCCCGTTCCTGTTGTCCGAGACGCCCGGACAAGTCCGGCATCCCGGCAGCGTCATCGGCCAGCATACTGCCGAGGTTCTGGCTGACCTAGGCTACGACTCTGCCCGCATCGCTGACCTGAAGGCCAAGGGCGTAGCGGTATAAGGCAGTAGGGCCGGGCGTGCTATACTGTTGAGCGGTTTTCGTACCCATTACATCCCAAACCTTTCGAGACAGGCAGATGATCAAGCGTTTCTCAGTTTTGTATGTTGGCCAGATTGACCTTGACGACGTGGGCGCCAGCGGACGCAACCCCGACGGGCGCCGCTACCCCAACGAGCAACTGGTGCAGTCTTTCGACCACGCAATGGCCCTCGCCAAGCAGATGGATGAATCGGGGTTCTACTGCCTGTGGGCTGCGGAGCACCACTTCCAGAGGGAAGGGTATGAGTGCATCCCGAACCTTACCCTGCTGGGAGTCCATTTGGCGGCCCACACCAAGAACCTGAAATTCGGCGCGGCCTTCAACATAGTACCCATGTGGCATCCGCTGCGACTGGCCGAGGACTTCGCCATGGGCGATGTGCTGACCGGCGGGCGGCTGGTCTTCGGCATCGGGCGCGGCTACCAGACCCGCGAGGTGGAGACCTTCGGCGCGCCCCTGCTGGACCAGGACGCCAACCGTGAGCTGTTCGAGGAGCAGGTAGAAATAATCCTCAAGGCTTTCAACCAGGAGTCCTTCAGCCATCATGGAAAGCACTACCAGATTCCGCCGGACGTTCCCTATCGTGGCTACCAACTGAAGGACATTACCCTTGTTCCCCGTCCTATGAATCTGCCAGTGGAAGTCTGGCAGCCTGTGACCAGCGGTCGCACTATAGACTTCATCGCCAGGAAGGGCATCAAGGGCATGACGGCCCTGAGTGGCGAGAAGATAGTGGAGCAGTTCTTCGGTCAGTACCAGAAGTCGGCGGGCGAAGCGGGCCGTGACCTGAAATTGGGGCAGGATATGGCCCTGGGATTCGGTTTCTATCTTGCCGATTCAGTGGAAGAAGCGGTGGAGCGCGTCCGCCCCTTCCACGACGAGCGTTACAAGTGGTTCGCTCCCTTCGGACTGGTTCGCTACGTGGACGAGCAGGGCCGTATGTGGGGTTCCCCCGGCGCTCCGGCCCGCACGCCGACAGTGGAAGACGGGGTGCAGCAGAAAGCCTGGATCTGCGGGCCGCCGGAAGTCTTCATCGAGACTTTCCGGGAGCTTGAGGAGAAATATCCCGGCCTGGAGGACATCGTTCTTCAATGGCCCGAGGGTATGCCTTGGCACGAGCTCAGCACCCAGTTGGAAATCTTCTCCCGCGAAGTGCTGCCCGCTTTCGCCGGGCGGGAGTGACCAGCGTTGGCCGACCCAGACCATGTCAGCCTGGCGCGATCCGGGTCTAACGCCATCGCCCGGTGGCGCGAACTGACTTTTCGCAGCCTCAACACACGTCTGCCCCGGTTCGACCTGGGCTACAGGCTGGAAGACCGCGCCGCCAGTGAGACCTTTACACCGGAGTTCGTCTACGGGCGTCCGACTCTCAATCTGTCAGGGGCGTTCCTCAGCGGCATCAAGCTGCCGGGGGCAGACCTGCGTCACGACGACCTTAGTGAAGCGGACTTCACTGGATGCGACTTCCGCATGGCCGACCTTTCCGGGGCGAACCTCACCAACGCCCACCTTTTTCGCGCCAGCCTGCCCCATGCCAACCTGACGGGTTCGCAGCTCGTCGGCTGTTCTCTGACTCGCGCCAACCTGTCCAGCGGGAACCTGCGACACGCAGTCCTGAAGGGCGCTGACCTTTCCTATGCCGGACTGTCTTACGCCAACCTCCAGGGCGCTGACCTCAGCGGCGCCAACCTCACCTCCGCCGACCTGTCCTGGGCGAATATGTCCCGCGCCAACCTGCGCGGAGCTACGATTACAACAACCTCGCTGCTCATGGCTGACCTTTCGGGGGCAGACCTGCGGGGCGCGAAGATTCTGCGGGCCAGTCTCGACAGCGCCATACTGCACCAGGCGACCGCGGGCGGGACGCTGTTCGCCAACTGTGACCTGCGAATGGCAATCGGCTTGGAAACAATGAATCATTCTGCGCCCAGCACTATCGCTCTGGACACGCTGGCCAATTCCGGGGGGCGGATTCCGCAACAGTTTCTGCTGGGCGCGGGAGTGGCGGAACCGCTGGTTGCGGCCCAGGAAGTCATGAAGTCCGAGAGGCGGACTTTTCCGACGACGCTCCTGGTGGGCGCAATGGCCGACAATGAACTGGCGGAGCGACTGCGCCGCACCCTGCAATCCGCCCAGATTCCGGCCTGGATACTATACGCCGACGACGAAGACGCTCTGAACACCGGCGAGGCCTCGCTGGACCATACCGTCTACTATGACCGTCTTGCCCTCCTCTGCACTGACGGAGCGTTGGAAAACCCGCTGGCCAGCCGCTACTTCGCCGAGCTGGTCCGCGCCGGAAAACAGCCCAACTCAGCGCCCCTCATTGCCTTGGGCTTCGGGGAGCTGTTTTATGAGCGGAAGGACCGTCTCTGCAACCAGCTGCGAAACGGCGACTGCTTGGATTTCCGAAACGGCGAAGACCTTGCCATAGAGTCACTGGTAAGGCAGTTGTCCGCGCCCGTGTTCTAACCAGGCGCAATGCGTCTACTCTGCGGGCGTGTCCTTGCCCAGCATCAGGCAAGCCTCGCCCCACTGGGCTGCGTCCTTCAGGTCCCACTCTCCGGGTGTTCCTGCCGGGCGCAAGCGCACCCCCTCATCGCCGCCGTAGACCAGCAGCACCACGCCCTCGCCGGAGTCCTCCGAGAGCGCGGCCAGCGCCGGGCATGGGCCGTCGGCGTCCCAGCCGGTAACTTCGCACCAGACATCTTCGCCGAGGGGGTTGGGCGCCATCACCCTGGACACCGGGCGAGGGTCTTCCAGCAAGTCGAACATGCGGTGCAGGTCCAATGGGCTGTTTTCGCCGGCGGTCACTTCGACTTCGATGAGCATGGTTGTGGTCTCCGCAGGGGGATTGGGCGGATGCCGGGCCTTGTTGACACCCCGGCAGGCCCTTCGTATCATACCCGGCAATCGCAGGCCCAGCATATAGGGGGTGTATCGTGGCCCTTGGAATCAGAACCTACCGTCCCTTGGTGTCCGGAGCGCAGCACATGGTTTCCAGCGGCCACTACCTGGCCACCGCCGCCGGCTTCCGCATCCTGGAGCAGGGCGGAAACGCCACCGACGCCGGCGTCGCCGCAGGGATCGCTATCAACGTTACTTTGCCCCAGTGGACCGGCTTCGGCGGAGTCGCGCCTATCATCATCCACGACGCGGCCAGTGGGGAGACGGTGTCCATCAGCGGCCTGGGCCGGTGGCCCAAGGCGGCCAGCATAGACTACTTCAACCGCCAGCACGATGGAGACCTGCCCGCCGGAGTTCTCCGCACCGTCACGCCCGCCGCCGCCGATGCCTGGCTCACCGCGCTGCGGCTCTACGGCACTATGACTTTCGAGCAGGTGGTAACGCCCGCGCTGGAACTGGCGGAACAGGGCTTTCCCATCCCGGCGACGCTGCAATCAGCACTGGCCCGTACCGGCGACTCGCTCATCGGCGACTCCGACGGTGATGGCCGATGGCCGTCCACTGCGGCGATATTCTTCCCCGGCGGTCGCCGTCCCGACGTGGGTGACATACTGGTGCAGAAGGACTTGGCCCGCACCTTCCGTCGGCTCATCGAGGTTGAACGCGCCCACGCCGGTCAGGGGCGGGAGACTGCCCTCCAGGCTGCCCGCGATTTCTTCTACAAGGGGGAAATCGCCGAAGAAATAGTCAGTTTCGTTCAGGACGGGGGCGGTTTCCTTACGATGGAAGACCTAGCCGAGTTCAGTGTAGGCGTGGACACCCCGCCGTTCATAGACTACAAAGGTATTCAGGTCTACGCCTGCGGCCCGTGGTGCCAGGGGCCGGTCAACCTCCAGACTTTGCAGATACTGGAGGGGTTCGACCTGAAGGGCATGGGCCATAACACCGCTGCCTACGCCCACACCGTCCTGGAGGCCCTCAAGCTGGCCTTCAGCGACCGCGACACCTACATCGGCGACCCGGACTTTGTGAACGTCCCCATGGACGGCCTGCTGTCCAAGTCCTACGCCGCCGAGCGCAGGGATGCCATTGACCCGGAGTGGGCGACCCCTGAGATGCCTCTACCCGGCGACCCGTGGCCTCATATGGGGATGCCCGCCAGCAACGGCCACCGCAGGCGGCCCGACGCCGTGGCAGGCGGCCTGCCCGCCGACACCAGCTACGCCTGCGTGGTGGACCGCTGGGGCAATGCCTTCTCCGCTACCCCCAGCGATAGCTTCGGCACCTCTCCCATCATTCCGGGGTTGGGATTCATCGCGTCCTCCCGTGGTTCGCAGACTTGGCTGGACCCGGAGCACCCCAGCGCCCTTGCGCCCGGCAAGCGGCCCCGGCTCACCCCCAACCCGGCGCTGGCGATGCGCGACGGCAAGCCGCTGATGCCCTTCGGCACCCCGGGCGGCGACGTGCAGCCCCAGTCCATGGTGCAGCTCTTCCTGAACGTGGTGGAGTTCGGCATGGACGTCCAGCAGGCCGTGGAGGCGCCCCGTTTCTCGACGTGGAGCTTCCCCAACTCCTTCTGGCCCCACGCCTATCACCCAGGGCTGGTAGGTATCGAAGGACGCATGGACTCTAACGTGGTCAGCGAGCTCTCCCGCATGGGACACCAGGTCGAAGTGTGGGACGACTTCACTCCCAGAATGGGCTGCCTCTGCGCCGTCAACGTTGACCAGAAACGGGGCGGCCTGAGCGGAGGCGCTGACCCCCGCCGCGACGGGTACGCCATGGGGCGATAGCGGCCTTAGAAAGTTCTGCATGTTGGATACCAGGCAGGGGCGGGCTTCAAACCCGCCCCTTCGTCATCCACACCTCTCATCTACTCCGCCGTTCGTCCACCGTCAATCACCAGCTCGGAGCCGGTCATAAAGGACGCTTCGTCCGAAGCCAGGAACAGCACGCCATAGGCCACGTCTTCCGCCGTGCCCAGCCGGCCCAGCGGAGTGCGGTTGAGGCGGTCCTGGCGATAGGCTTCCTCAGACAACATCGCTGCCGTCATTGGAGTCTCGATAGTGCCCGGGTGCACCGAGTTGCACCGGATGCCGTCGCGGGCGTACTGGATGGCAGTGGATTTGGTGAACAGCCGCACCGCGCCCTTGGATGCGGTATAGGCCGACGACAGTACGTTGCCGACCAGTCCGGCCACCGACGATATGTTCACGATGGAGCCGCCCCCAGCGTCCCGCATGGCGGGAATGGCTGCCTTGGTGCCGAGAAACACGCCCTTGGCGTTGATGTCCATCACCAGGTCCCACTCTTCCGCCGAGGTGTCAGCCACGTTGTGGGTACGGTAAATGCCGGCGTTGTTGACCAGGATGTCCAGCTTGCCGAATCGCTGTACCGCCTCGCTGACCGCAGTCTGCCACGACTCCTCGCTGGTAACATCCAGCCTGACGAAGACGCACTCGCCGCCAGACTCGTTTATCTCGGCCTCGGTGCGCCGCCCCTCGTCCTCCAGCACGTCGCCGATGACCACCTTGGCGCCTTCTCCGGCAAACAGCCTAGCCTCCACGGCTCCCATGCCGCGAGCGCCGCCGCTGATTAGCGCAACCTTGTTTTCCAGTCGCATATCAAAACCTCCAATGCGTGGCAGGAAATCCCAATCTGTCCCGATTTTAGATGCTGGGGCCGTCCAGTCAAGGCAGGACAGTCATTTGTCATTGAAAGGGCTGGACTCCGCATATAGAATGCGATGGCACTGCGGCCCGGCCACTGTCAATTATGCTCCACAACCTCAAAGCCCGCTGCTGGCCTTTCTTCGCTTTCGCGCTGTTGCTGGCGATTTCCACTGCCTGTAATGGTGAGACGGCCCAGGACTTCGAGGTGGAACTGTTCGACGGCGGGCGGTTCAGGCTGTCGGAACAGTATGCGGACAAGGTGGTAGTGGTCAACTTCTGGTATCCAAGCTGCCCACCCTGCCGAGAGGAAATGCCGGAGTTTCAGCAGGCTTGGGAGGAGCTGAATGGGGAGCCGGTGCGCTTTCTGGGCCTGTTCGTGCCGCGAGGATTCGATACCGAGCAGACGGCGCGTAAGTTCGTGGCCGAGCTGGATCTGACCTTCGACTTTGCCACCGACTACGGGGAAACCATAGCCACGGCCTATGGCATCGAGTTCTACCCGACTACTTGGTTCATTGACCGGGGCGGCAGGGTGGCGACGACATTCGTCAGCGCTTTGGATGCCGAGCGTATCACAGAAATCGTGCGGGAGTTGCAATGATTCCAGTCATCCTTGCAACCGTCATTCTCGCGAAAGCGGGAATCCAGGGGCTCCACGATTCCAACAATCCCCTGCGTAAAGGAGCTGTGGATTCCCGCTTTCGCGGGAATGACGGTTAAGGGAATCTATGGGCGTACTGGACTGGATTCTGGTTATCATCCGCTGGGGTCACGCGCTGTCGGCGGTGGCGTGGGTTGGCGGCGGCGCATTCTACCTGCTGGTGCTGCGCCCGGCCATCCGGCGCTCCCAGGGCCTGCCGCCGGACACAGGCGCAGCCATACGGGACGAGTTTCGTGGGCTGGTGACTACCGCCATTGCCGTGCTGCTGTTGACGGGCGCGATTCTGTCGGTAGCGCGGCTGACCAGCGACGCCGCCACCATCCCCTATGCGGTGGTGCTGGGGGTTAAGATTGCCCTGGCGATGTATATGTTCTACGTCGTGCGTATAGTCCGCCGCGGCGACTATGCCGAGCAGCAGGATGCGGGCGGTAGTTGGCTGGGCCGCACCGCCCGCCGGTTGAGCAGCCCGATGGCGCTGCTGCTCATCGGCATCGTCGTAATCGGCCTTTCGGACGTGCTGGACGCACTTATCGAAAACGCGCTAGTGGCGTAGCTCCACGCCAGCGAAATGAGAGGGGAAACTTGAAGAAAGACCTGATGGAGATACTGGCCTGCCCGGTGTGCAAAGAGGGACTAGACCTTCGAGTAGAGGTTGAGGAAGACGACGAAGTGGTCACAGGCTCGCTAATCTGCGTCGCCTGCGACGAGTCCTATCCCATAGAGGACACCATACCGAACCTGCTGCCGCCGGAGTTGCGGCGGGAACTGGCGTAGCCCGCCTGCCATTTATCCTTCGACAAGCTCAGGACAAACGGCAGGCTCGATAGGCAAGGGCCGTTGAAGTAAGGGAGTGCCCTAGCCTTCGCCGGTCAGCACCTGGACGACCAGCGGCGCAAGCTGCTCGGCGCGGGAGCGAAGGGCATCGCGGCTGAGGTTCTCGATGGGGTGTTCGGTGTAGATGGTCGGGTAGTCGGGCGCCCCCCACATCCGAGCCATGCCCGTGGCCGTCGGCACGAACCGGTCGGTGCAGATGGTAGCCGAGGGGATGCCGGCGTTCTCAACGTGAATTCCGTCGTGCACACTGCACGCGCTGCAAGAGCCTCAATCGCCGATGGCGATGATGACGGAATCGCACTCCTCCGCCAGCTCGGCGATGGCCGACGGCTCAGCGGGACGCGAGGCGCTGGGCTTGCGGTGCCACTTGACGCTGGCAATCTCGTATCGCGTGCGCAGCAACTCCGCCAATTCTTCCAGCAGCACATCGGCGTTGCGCTTGCTGTCGTCAATCAGCCCCAGCCGGGTGCCAGCCAGGCTGGCTAGCCGCGGCGCGCCGTTGAACGGAGCGATGACCGGCTGCGTAACCGGATTCACCAGAACGTGCTCGTTGGTCTGAACCATAGCTCTCTCCTAACCATGGGGATGCTCTTATTCGAGAGTGCACGGGTAAACCTATGGAATGTTGCCGCTAGTTTATCACCCTGGTTACTGCTGTGCTGCCCACCTTGGGCCCCCAACTGGGGATAACCGACGACATGTTTGATTCCTCGCCACCAGCGAAGACTAGGAGTATGTCGGAAGGTTCGGGGATCAGTGGCACCGGCGTCGACTCATCGCTAGGCTCCGGGTCGCCGACCATGACGTGGGCCTGCTTCAGTTCGGCAACCGAGCGATGGGCGCGTTGGAATATGAAATCGCGGGCCTGGTCCTTGCTCCAGTCCTGCCACAGCCCGGAGTTTCCGGCGATGGTGACAACAATCTGGCCCTGGCGGACGCCCGTGCCAGTCTCTCCCACGGAGCCGGAGGTGGACATATTGGTGCCGAGGCTAGATGCCGTGTCGGAGATTGCCAGCAGTATCGGCTCCGGGCGGCCAACGGAGCGCACCTGTCGGGGAGACTCGCCAGCGAACACCGTCACCGTGCTCTGTTCGGCCAGGAAACCGCGTTCGACGTGCAGGGGCGTCCAGTGGGTCTCCGTCTCCGCTTCTGCAATGCAGTAGGTATACTTGCCGGGATGACCGATGACGCTGCGGTCGAACACGCCGGGGATAGCGGCGCAGGCGTTCATCAGGATGAGCCGGATGGCCCGCCCGATGGTGGCGTTGGCCCGGTTGCCCGGCCCGAACAGATTGTTGCGGGCATTGATGTTCAGCTCCCGCACGATAGGCCCGTTCACGATGGTCAGGATGGCCGATCCGCCCATGCTGGACGACGGCCCGACCAGGTTGAACACCGGGTCCAGCATGGCCTCGGTGGCTGTCAGCACCACCGGCATATACTCCGGCAGGCACCCGGCCATCACCGCGTTGGCCGCCACCTTGCCCACGGTAATCTCCCTCCTCCGTTCCGGCAGCTCGCCGACGACTTCGCCCGCCGGACGTCCGGTGCGCTCGATGAACTCCGCCACGCGGGCCTCCGTGGGCGGCACGACGGGCAACCCGTCAGTCCAGCCCAGCTCATAGCACCGCTCGATGGCCTCCAGCGCGCTGTCCCACTGGACGGTTGTGGTCTCGCCAATTTCACTCAATGGTTTGCTGCTCCTGTACTGCAAATTCTTCAAGACGTGGAGTGAATACTTCTCGGAACTTAAACAACTTTTGTATCATCCATTCCCGAAAATCATCCCAAGATTCCGTGTTTTGATAGACGTTGCCATCTCGGTAAATGGCCACTCTTCCTCTAGATCTCTCTGGGGGAGCTTCCCAAGCGAATCGCTCAATCTGTTCCGTAGACGCTAGGTCAGACTCAATATCTGCTCTATGCCGACCTAGAGACTCAATAATCCTCTGGCTCCACTCGCGCCCGTCGGATTCTGCTCTCTCGGCAATCATCTCGACGCCAGGGATACCATTGTGCCAAATCACTGCATACCTTACGTGGGGAATAGGATACTCAACCACGACCCACGAGGCTGCGCTCTGTCTTCTATGGGTACGACGAGGGAAGCCTCGACTGTGAATCGTCTCGATTAGTCGCTGGCGAAACTCGCGGCTAAGATCCTGACGAGGAGAAGAAGAAACAGTACGGATTTGCGCCTTGCGCCATTCATTGGGAGTTGCAACCAGCTTGAAGTGGGGCGCATACGGAGAATTACCAATCCGCCACAACTCGACTTCGACGCCGAAAAATTCTGTGTCCTCGCTGGTGCGTTGATTCAGCCAGTCCAGAGCCTGGCGGTGCTCGTCGCGGAACTCCCTAGTAAGCCACACCACCACGTTGGCCTCATAGCCTGCGGCGTAGGTCAGCAACTTCCCAAGGTGGTCGTGATTCGTGGCCTCAAGCTGGTTTTCGATTACAACCGGACGGTTCTGCTCCAGGTCGGTTGCCAGCACGTCTAGCGAATAGCCACCTACCGCCGCTTCTGTCTGCTGCAACTCCAGGTCCATGCCTAGCGCTTCGCCCAACTCGGCGATGTTCTCGGCCAGCCAAGGCGTGAAATCCTGTGCCTCATGGGGCCAGGCTTCGCGCAGGTCAACCCGCTCGATTTTTGCTAGGTTTGGCGTGGTCATTACTTTTCCGAAAGGTTGGGAGAGGGGGCGTCCCTCTCCCGAATAGTTGAGCTTCCTGCCTACACCCTCCGATACTTCGACAGCGAGCGCAGCTCGCGGGGCGGGTTCATGTGCTGGCCGCGGATGGTGTAGGAGACCTCGGCCACATAGATGTCGCCGTGGGAGTCTACGGCGATGCCGTGGGGTGCGATGAACTGGCCGCCGCCTTCGCCTTCGTCTTTGGAGCCGAACATGCAGACACGGTTGCCGTCGAGGTCGTAGATGCTGACGCGGTGGCCCAGGCCGGGGGCGTCGTCCACGCCGCCCATGCCGTTCAGCTCGCCGACGTAGATGTGCTCGCCCCAGAGCACCATGGAGTCGGGGCGGTGGATGTTGCTCCACATGGTGATGAAGTTGCCTTCGGGGTCGAAAATCTGGATGCGGTGGCACTCGCGGTCTACCACGTAGACGCGCTCGTTGCTGTCGAAGGCGATGTTGTGCGGGCGGATGAACTGGCCAGCGTCGATGCCGGGCTCGCCCCAGGAGAACTTGTACTCGAGCTGGCTGCTGTACACGTGGACGCGGGAGTTGCCGTAGCCGTCGGAGACGTAGATGTCGCCGTTGGCCGGGTTGGTGGCGGCGGAGGTAGGCCGGTTGAAGGGCTCGCCGCTCCATCGTGGGGCCGGGTTGTTGCGCTCGCCCAGCTCCCAGACCTTCTCGCCGTTGGAGCTGAACTTCTGGATGGTGTGGATACCGTCGTCGGCGGCCAGCAGCGAATCGTCATGGCCGATGTAGAGGCCGTGGGTGCGGTTGTCGCTGAACAGCCCCTCGCCGAAGGAGCGCATATAGTTGCCGTCGCGGTCGAAGACCATGATGGGATTCCTGCCGCGGGTCAGGACGAAAACGTTGTCGTTGGAGTCGCAGGCCACGCCGGGGCATTCCTGGAAATTCACGCCGTCGGGCAACTTGGCCCAATCCTCGACGAATTCGTAGCGGAAATCACCTACGCCATAAACTTCTGGCATTTTCAACATCCTTTCGTTGCGGATTTTGCCAGGTACGCCCTCACCCTATCCCTCTCCCCCTGGGAGAGGGAATAATATGGGCAGCGGCTGGCAACGGCAATGGTAAGCCCGCCCTATTTGAGTGTCAACGGGCGGGCTGTTTCAGCAGCGAGAGGATTGGCCCGGCGTCAGTAGGACGCGGTTTCGTCGCTTTGGAAGAGGCCGACGGGGTTACCCTCGGTGTCCTGGCAGATGGCGATGTAGCCTATGCCGGGGATGGGAATCTTGGACTGCAAGACGCTGCCGCCAGCGGCCTGCGCTTTCCCCACATAGTCATCTACGTCGTCAACATGGACGTAGTTGATTCCCGCGACTCCCTCAAAGGGGCGTCCGGTGATGCCGCCGTCAATGCCGGGGCCGTCGCCACTGTTCACCAGCCGGTAGTCCATCTGCGGCGGGCCGTCCCACTTGTTGATTTCCCAGCCGAACAGGTTGGCGTAGAACCTGCTGGCCCGGTCAACGTCGTCGGCGTATATCTCGAAATGCACGATTCTGGGCATTGTAAGGATTCTCTCTCTCCCACTGCCTTCGCAGGGGTAGGCTCTAACCCTCTCCCGCTGGGAGAGGGAGTTGCTTTTAACGGATTGAGTCGCGGCCCTCGCCCTTGAGGTAGTCGGCGGTGCGGAGGGCCAGCGCCTGGATGGTGGACGTGGGGTTGATGCAGGCGCTGGTGGTGAAGATGCTGCCGTCGATGATGAACATATTGGGCACATCGTGGCAGCGGCCCCAGCGGTCTACCACCGAGTTGGCCGGGTTGTCGCCCATGCGGGCTGTACCCAGCAGGTGCCACCCGGCGTTGCGGCGCAGGCGGGAAGTCAATATCTGCTTGGCGCCCGCCGCTTCCATGACCTCCTTGGCTCGCTCCACGCCGTGGTCCAGCATCCGGTTGGTATTCTCGCTGACGGTGTACTCGACTTTAGCAGCAGGGATGCCGTTGCTGTCGGTTTCGTTGGGGTCGAGGGTTATCAGGTTATGCTCTTCGGGGAGGTCTTCGGTCATTATGGTGATGCCGACGGTGTGGCCGAAACGCTCATCGAAAGCCTGGTGGTGTCCTTCGCCCCACGGGATGCGCTCGCCCAGCAGGCCGCCTAGAGCGGTGGGCAGCGGAGAACCGCCGAGGGCCAGGATTTGCAGGTCGTAGCCACGCACGAAGCCGCGGCTGGTGTCGGTCTCGTAGAACTCCTGGCTGAGCATGGTGCTGCCGCGGGGGAAACCGTCTTCAGTGCCAAGCCACTCGTCGAACACGCCTACCACGACGCCGGCCGGGTGGTGCATCAGGCACTTGCCCACCAGTCCGCTGCTGTTGGCTAGGCCGTCGGGGAACAGCGGGGAGGTGGAGTTGAGCAGCAGGCGGGGCGTGCCAATGCCGTTGCAGGCCATCACGACGGCCTTTGCCTTCTGCTCCACCAGGTTGCCGTCGGCATTGTAGTAGAGGACGCCGGTGGCCTTGCCCGAACTGTCAACGAGAATCTCGCGCACACGGGCGTTGGTGCGCAACTGTGCGCCAAGCTCCAGCGCCCGGGGCCAGTAGGTGAGGTCGGTGCTGGCCAGAGAGCGCAGGTATCCGCCAGAGTCCGGCTCACGCCCATCATAGGTAACGGACGAAATGGCAGTATCTGAGGCCCACCAGTGCCAGCCCAGCTTGTCGAAGCCCTTGGCCAGGATTTCTCCGCCGGGCCGGATGGACAGCGGCGGGCAGGGACGCTCCGACTTGGGCGGATAGGCCGGGTCGCCGCGAAGGCCCGACACGCCCATCATCCGGTCGTTCAGGTCGAAATACGGCTCCAGCTCATTGTAGGTCAGCGGCCAGTCGTCGGCCACGCCGTCTAGCGTCCGCACCCGGAAGTCGGAGGGATGGAAGCGCGGGTAGTGGGAGCCGTAATGTACTGTGCTGCCGCCCACGGCGTTGTACATATAGGGTGCGATGGGAGACGCCTCGCTGTTCACCGGGTAGTCCTGCGGCAGCCGGCGCACGCTGGGGTCGGGGTGGAAGTCGGTCTGCCAGTGCAGTTGGCTGTCGGCGTTGGTTGCCGGGAAAGCGTCGCGGGCCACCCAGTCGCCCTGCTCCAGGCACAGCACGTTGATGCCGGCCTCGGCCAGGCTCCAGACGAGAGCTGCGCCCGAAGCCCCGGCCCCGATTACCAGCACGTCAGGAATATCGTCGTGATTGACCATAGTGTCCTCTCAATGAAAATGAACATGGATGTACAGGATTAACAGGATGGAAGATTTTCTGAACCTGATACATCCTGGGTATCCTGTCTATCCATGTCGGAATCTACTGGCGCTCGAAGACGGCGGCGACGCCCTGGCCGCCGCCGACGCACATGGTCTCGAGGCCGAACTGGGCGTTGCGGCGCTCCATCTCGTGCAGCAGGGTAGTCAGGATGCGGGCGCCGGTGGCGGCGATGGGGTGGCCCAGCGAGATGCCGGAGCCGTTGACGTTCAGGTTGTCCTCGTGGGGCAGCTTCCACTCGCGCAGCACCGCCAGCACCTGGGCGGCGAAGGCTTCGTTGAGTTCGATCAGGTCCATGTCCTCGAGGGACAGACCTACTTTGCCCATTACCTTGTTTACCGCCGGCACCGGGCCGATGCCCATGGTGGCCGGGTGGCAGCCGGTTACGGCCCAGCCGCGCAGGAAGGCCATGGGGGTCAGGCCCAGCTCTTCGAGCTTGTCCTCACCGACGACAAGACACACCGAGGCAGCGTCATTCTGGCTGCTGGCGTTGCCCGCCGATACCGTACCGTCGCGCATCACTGGTCGCAGGCGGGCCAGAGTTTCCATGTTGGTGTCGGCGCGGGGGCCTTCATCCTTCTCGAAGGGGACCGGATCGCCGCGGCGCTGCGGAACGGGGATAGCGACTATCTCCTTGTCGAAGCGGCCCTCGGTCTGGGCGGCGACGGCGCGCTGGTGGCTGCGGAGGGCGTACTCGTCCTGCTCGGTGCGGGCGATTTCGTACTCACGAGCCAGGTTTTCCGCCGTCTCCACCATGCCGCCGGGGATGGGGCCGAATCGCTCGTCGGGCGAGATGGTGACGCGGGCGCGGGCCAAGCGGTCATGGAAGGTGACGGAGCCGAAGCGGGCGCCCCAGCGGGACTCATTGCTGTAAAACTCCGCGCCGCTCATGCTCTCGACGCCGCCGGCGATAACCACGTCGGCGTTCTCAGTCTGCACCAGCATACTGGCGTTCAGGATGGCTTGCAGGCCGGAGGAGCAGCGGCGGTCGAGCTGGTAGCCCGGCACCTCGATGGGCAGCCCGGCCTTGAGGCCGGCCAGGCGGCCGATGGCGGGGTTCTCGCCGCTGGGGTAGCCGTGGCCTAGAATGACGTCATCAACCTTGGCCGGGTCAACACCAGAGCGGTCGAGGGTCTCCTTGATAACGGTGCTGGCCAACTCGGCGGCGGAGACATCCCGCAGGGTGCCGCCGAAGTTCCCAACAGCAGTGCGGACGGGTGAAACAATGGCAACGCGACGCATGACTCGCTCCTATTTCAGGGTTGGTAATAGCCGGAAAATCCATGCTGGAATTTTCCGGCTATGATAACCGTATCAGTCGGCGCTGTCGAATGGCACGGGCCGCTCGTCAGCCGTTCACACCCTCGATCAGTTGCAGGTACTTATAACCGGAGCCGGTGTTGAACAACACAGTAGTCTCGTCGCGGCGCAGGAAGCCCTCGGCAATGAGCCGCTTGTAGCCCACCAGCGTGGCTGCCCCTTCCGGGCAGGCGAAGATGCCCTCGGCGGTGGCAAGCTCGTACATCGCCGCCACCATCTCGGCGTCGGAAACCGCCAGCGCCGTGCCGCCGGTGTCGCGGATGGCGTGTAGAATCAGGTAGTCGGCGAAGGGGCCGGGAACCCGCAGGCCGTCGGCCACCGTGGCGGCGTTGGGCCACGGCTCGGCGGTGTCCTTGCCCTCGTGGAACGCCTTGACGATGGGCTGGCAACCCTCGGCCTGCACCGCGATAAACTTGGGCAGGTCGCCCTCAATCCAGCCCAGTTCCAGCAGTTCCAGGAATCCCTTGTGCATCCCGATGATGCCGGTGCCGCCGCCTGCGGGGTAAATGATGGCCTCGGGCATTCGCCAGCCGAATTGCATGGCCAGTTCCAGTCCCATGGACTTCTTGCCCTCGGCGCGGTACGGTTCTTTAAGGGTGGACAGGTCGAAGAGGCCCTGCTCCTGGGCGACGGCTACCGCCTGACGGCCCGCGTCGCCAATCAGTCCGTCCACCAGGTTAAGCTCGGAACCGGCTACCAGACATTCCTTTTTATTGGAGTCCGGCGCGTCCTGGGGCATGAACACCTTGGCCGACAGCCCGGCGCGGGCGCAGTAGGCGGCGGCGGCTCCGGCGGCGTTGCCTGCCGACGGCATGGTGAATCCGGCAGCGCCCAACTCCAGGCCCTTGGATATGGCGGCGGCGATGCCCCGCGCCTTGAAGGTGCCCGTGGGATTCAGTCCTTCTTCCTTTACATAAAGGTTTGACACGCTCAATTTCCGCTCAAGGTTGGACACGTTGATAAGGGGAGTGCCGCCTTCTCCCAGAGTCACGATATTGTCCGGGTCTGCGACGGGCAGCAGTTCGGCGAACCGCCACATATTGGCCGTCCGCTCGGCCAGGCGGTCGCGGTCAACTTCGGCGCGGATACGGGCCAGGTCGTAACGGGCGTAGAGCACCTTGCCGCAGCAGGGGCTGACGCCGGAGAGCCGATTGGCCGGATATTGAGCGCCGCAGATGGTGCATTCCAAGTACGAAAGGTAGCTGGTCATGGCGGACCGCCTCCCCAAATTTCATGCTGCGACAATTTAACCACACAGTTCGCCGACAGCACAAAGCAGGTTGACATTCCATGCGCTGTTGCGGGCTTGCAAGCAAGGCGAATACAATGCGCCTATCCGGTCATTCACGGACGGCCTGCTGGCTTATGAGTTACGAGAGCGGCCCGGCGGCTTTGTTGGAGCGTCTACAGCGGGGCGGCCTGATGATTTCCGACGGGGCAACCGGCACCTTCCTGCAACAGCACGGATTGGAGCCTGGCGGCTGCCCGGAGGAATTCAACGCCAGCCACCCCGAAGTGGTGCGGGAGATGGCCCGCCAATACTTTGAGGCCGGGTCGGATATGGCGCTGACCAACTCATTCGGCGGCAGCGTCTTCATGCAGAAGAAATATGGCTACGCTGATAGGGTGGTGGAGTTCAACCGGCTTGCCGCCGAACACGCCGGCAGCCAAGCCCCTCCGGGCCGGTTCGTTGTCGGCTCCGTCGGCCCTACCGGGGAGTTCCTGGAGCCCTTGGGGCCAGTATCCGAAACCGAGATGTATGACGCCTTTGTGGAGCAGGTGAAGGCCCTGGAGGCTGGAGGGACCGACGGCGTGGTAATAGAGACCATGACAGCCGTTGAGGAAGCCACGCTGGCCGTCCGGGCCGCCCGCGAGAACACATCGTTGGTGGTGATGGCAACGATGGTCTTCGACAAGGGGCCGCGCGGCTTCTTCACCATGATGGGAGTTACCCCGGAGCAGGCGGTCCACGCCATGCAGGACGCCGGGGCCCACGTGGTCGGCTCCAATTGCGGCAACGGTATAGACAACATGGTGGACATCGCCCGGCGAATGCGAGCCGCGACCGACGGCTTCTTGCTGATTCATTCCAACGCCGGTATTCCGGCCATGCAAAACGGCCAGATTATCTATCCAGAGACACCTGAGTACATGACGGAGCGATTCAGGGAGTTGGCTGACTTGGGCGTAAACATCATAGGCGGCTGTTGCGGCACCGGCCCGGAGCATATCCGCGCGCTGGCGGCAGCCGTCGGGCGCTAGGGAGGGAATCGTGACGACTGCACAGGAGAGGCTTCGTCCGGCAGAGGTCATCGAGAGGTATGGGCAATGTTTGGAACTGGTGCCTTTGGACCGGCGATTCCATGACATCAGCGTTGGCCTCTACGTGAAGGACGGCATCTGCACCATCTGGACCTACAGCCGACGGGAAGGGGTCGAAGGACGCATCCGCGAGATCCGTGACCAGATGATAGCCCTGGGCGGAATGGAAGCGGTTGAGGGCGCCAATAACCAGGTGCGATTCCCCTGCGGCGAACTGCATCAGCGCACGCTGCGGTTTGTCATGTCTCAAGCCGTCGGGAAGGCGCCGGACTATGCTCCGCCGCAAGGCGACCTCACCATCCAGGACTCCAAGTCGGCTCTGACCATCTGTGTCCAGCTCTCCGCCGAGTCACAAGGCAGGGCCGACGTCAGCGCCGTCTACGACGTGTCGCTGGAGGGCGAGGCCCGCAACGCCGGTATGCGCTTGCGAATGGTGCTGGCCGGGTTCACCCGCTACGGAGAGATGCAGCAGGTGGGGGAGTCCAGCGTGGCCTTCGCCTGCGGGATGCCCCACGACGCCCTGATGCGCGTCCTGCTGCCCTACTCCCGCAATATATCCAGCGTGGAGACCATGATGGCCGCTGAGGCCCTGCGCGGCCAGATGACCACAGGAACGCTGGGGTTTTCGCAGACTTAGGAGACTATCGTTGATTGGTCTATTATTCACCATAGAAACTGAGAAAGAAGCAGATGGGCGCTGGATAGCTGAGGTAACTGAGATTCCAGGTGCGCTAGTTTACGGAGTTTCCAGTGAAGACGTTATTGTTAAGGTGCAGGCGCTTGCCCTTCGCGTGGTGGCTGAAAGGGTAGAGCACGGCGAAGAGACGCCGGGTATTGTTTGGCCTGAATAGAAAGGCCGCGACGTCAAAGTCATAACGATCAAAGTCATAACGAAGGAGGCGCAGCCATGACCCTCACCGAAACGATGACACCCCGGGAGCGTACCATGGCGGCCCTCAACCGCCAGCCAGTGGATCGCGCCCCCGTCGCCAACCCCACCAACGTGGCTACCGTTGAGCTGATGGACCTGGTGGACGCCCCTTTCCCCCAGGCTTGCCAGGACCCGGAGCTGGCGGCCCGTCTGGCGGCCACCGGATACACTGAGTTGGGTTTCGACTCCATAATGCCCTACTTCAGCATCATCCAGGAGTCGTCGGCGCTGGGCTGCGAAATGCAGTGGGAGGACAAGGACAACTGGCCTACTGTGCGAATGTACCGGCCCATCTGGAAAACGGCGGACGACGTTCATATTCCCCCCGGCATCCTGGAACACCGGGATATGCTGGCTATAACCGGCGCAATCCGGCAGCTCAAGGCAGAGTTCGG
Organism: Dehalococcoidia bacterium; assembly: GCA_965204865.1. Classification (GTDB taxonomy): domain Bacteria; phylum Chloroflexota; class Dehalococcoidia; order Lucifugimonadales; family UBA3495; genus VXOI01. The sequence continues at coordinate 1,578,895 of OZ242027.1, forward strand.
CGATGAAGTCGCCATTATCGGCAAGACCATGGGGCCGTGGACGCTGGGATACCACGTATTCGGGGTAGAACCGTTCCTGCTGGGGACAGTGGACAACCCTGGCGAGACCATGCGCGCCATGCACAAGCTGAAGGAGCTGTCGGTTCTGTTCGGCCAAGCGCAGATAGACGCCGGGGCTGATGCCCTCACCTTCCCCGACCACGCCACCGGCGACCTGGTCAGCGGCGACTATTACAGGCGTTTCCTCCAGGACATCCACGCCGAGATGGCCGAGCGGCTGAATGTGCCGCTAATCCTCCATATCTGCGGCAGGACCATTGACCGGATGCCATATATCGCGCAAACCGGCATGGCCTCTTTCCACTTCGACTCCAAGAACGACCCCCATGAAGCCATGGCCGCAGTCAACGGCGGCATCGGGCTGGTGGGTAACATCAACAACCCTGAAACACTCTACGCCCGCGGGCCAGATGAGATTCGGCAGGAAGTGTATCGCTGCCTTGACGCTGGCGTGCAAATGATAGCGCCGGAGTGCGCCGTGCCGCTGGCCACCAAGATTGAGAACCTGATGGCTATTCCACAAGCGGTTAAGGACTGGACTGCCGAACACAGAAGCTAAGATAGGCAGCAGGGCGAAGTATGGGAATCCCGTAGCAATCAGAGGTAAATCAGATGCCCGTTGTTAACGAGGGACTGGAATCGGAACTGGCTTACATCGAGAACCCCGACGAGCAGCGCCATATCCGTGCGCTGTGGGACGAGGCCGACCCGTTGATGCAGGAGATTTCCTACCAGCTCATCATCGGGCAAAACCTTGAGGTTGACCGTCTCACCCAGCAGGCACTGGAGGACGGATTCTCCGCCAACACAGTAATGGACGACGGCCTTATCGCGGGCATGGCGGTGGTGGGAATCAAGTTCCGGGATAACATAATCTTCGTCCCGGAGGTGCTGGTGGCGGCTCGAGCTATGAAGGCGGGAATGGCCTACATCGAGCCTATCCTGTCAGCGTCGGGCATCGAACCCATCGGCACGGTGGTCATGGGTACGGTCAAGGGCGACCTGCACGACATCGGCAAGAACCTCTGCATAATGATGCTGCGCGGGGCCGGGTTCGTGGTTCACGACCTGGGTGTGGACACACAGCCGGACGAGTTCATCGACGAAGTGGTGGACAAAGAGGCCGGCATTCTGGGGATGTCGGCTCTGCTCACCACGACCATGCCGAACATGGGCCGCACCATAGAGGCATTCGAGGAAGCCGGGCTGCGCGGTGAGGTCCGTATTATGGTCGGTGGGGCGCCGCTGTCGCAAGAGTTCGCCGACGACATGGGCGCCGACGGCTATGGCAAGGACGCCATCGCCTGCGTGGACCTGGCCAAGGAGTTCGTGGAGCAAACGGGAGTCGAGACGGCTGTGGCGGCGGGGTAGAGGGTAGACGGATGTCTGAGGACTTTCAGCAGGTTGACCCGGAACGCTACCGGCGTAGCGTCGAGCGTCTCACTGAGATATTCCGGGGAATATCGGAGACCGTGAAGGTAGTCTCCACCTACCGCTGTCCCTACAAGAATGCCCAAGACCGCTGTACCGCTCAATTCGGCTGCCGCAATCAGGACCGCTCCGTGCCTGCCGGTGAACTGTACCCCTGCACCGGTGACGACAACCTCGACTATCGCTCCGCATGGGAAACCTGAGATTCCTGCTCGTTCGTTTCCGACAACCCCGACAAAGCGAGGAAAAGAGCGCAAGCGTCCCCCTTTGTGGCCGTATTTGCTAGAATGCCCTCATGTCACCACTAAGACTTAACGGGCGAGAGGTTCAGGCCCACTCCGGGAAATCCCTTTTTGACTATGCCGACTTCATGCGAGTGCGCATTCCCTCATCCTGCGGGAGGGGAGGCAGTTGCCATGAGTGCATCGTGGAAGTCAAAGAGGGACTGGAAGGGCTGACGCCCCATTCCCGCGATGAGTATTTCCTTTCCGGCCAGTACAGGCTGGCCTGCCAGGCTATAGTCACAGACCCCTCGCAAACCATAGAGTTCGCCGTTCTGCGCCGCCAGCCCCGCATCCTGACCGAAGGTATTCGCCGCCGCATAGACCCTGACCCTCTGGTGAGGCGGGATGGTGATGAGGTGACGATAGGGGGCCAGCCGGTGGATTCTTACAGAGGGCGAATTTTCGGTCTGGCCGTAGACATCGGCACCACCACTGTGGCGATGAATCTTGTAGACCTGGAATCCGGCGAGATAGTCGCTACGTCGTCCTTCGAGAACCCCCAGAGATTCGGGGGAAGCGACGTGATGAACCGCATTTCCTTTGACCGGGGTCGAAACCGGGGAGAGTTGCGCCACGCGATTATCTCGGCCATCAACTTCGAGATTGGAGAGTTGACGCGACAGTTGGAGGTTCATCGCAGGCAGATTTACGAGGTGGCGCTGGTGGGCAACACGACCATGCGCGACATCGCCTTCGGCATTGACGTGCAGTCTGTTGGTGTGAAGCCATACAAGTCGAAGGTGGAGCTGGAATACGAGGAGGGCCAACGGGCAGGGACGGCGCTGGAATCCAACGCCCAGGCGATGGGGTTGAGAGTATTCCCGAAAGCCCACATATACGGGGGGCCGATAATTGGCTGCCACGTGGGGGCCGACGTTGCCGCCGCGCTCCTTGCGGTGGGAATGGACGAGCAGGAAGAGCCGGTGATGCTGGTGGACATCGGCACCAACACCGAGGTGGTAATCGGCAACCGCCACGGGATGGTCGCCGCGTCCTGCCCGGCCGGGCCGGCCTTCGAGGGCGGCGAAGTCAGATATGGAATGCCTGGCTACGACGGGGCGGTGGAGTCGGTCCGGATCCGAGATGGTAAGGCAGAAGTAACCACCATCGGTGATGTCTCCGCGCAAGGCATCTGCGGCTCCGGTCTGGTGGACCTACTGGCTGAGTTGCGAGCCCACGGGCTGATGAGCGAATTGGGAGTCTTGTCGGGTGGCGGCAGAGAGTTCTCCTTTGCGCCGGAACAGGGTATGGGACTGTCGCGGGCCGACATCAGCGCGCTGTCTCAGGCCAAGTCCGCCAACTATTGCGGGCAATTCATCACCCTGCGGCGCTACGGGATGCCGCTGGAGGCCATTTCGCGGCTTTACCTTTCCGGCGGCTTCGCCAATTACCTCAACGTCGTCAACGCCATAAACATCGGTTTCATCGCCAACTTCCCATCAAAGCAGGTCTCCAAGATCGGCAATGCCGCCCTGGAAGGCGCAACTATTATGCTGCTTTCCCGGGAACAGCGGCGCCGCGCTGAATCGCTGATTGAGCGGATTGAACATATCGAACTGGAAACTACCCCCGACTTTTTCGATATATTCGTCGAGGGATGTATGTTCAAGTCAATGCCTACGGATATAGTTGCGTGACCATTGCTATCCCGCATTGAACACGGAATCTCCCCGGAAATAGGAGACAGCGATGACCTGGAAAGTTCTTATTACTGACTATGTATGGCCTTCCACTGACCCGGAGCGGGCAGTATTGGAAGCGGGAGGCGCATCGGTAGTAGTCGCTCCTGACGGGGAAGAGGCCACGCTGGTGGAACTGGCCAGGGACGCCGACGCCATTATGACCTGTTTTGCCCAAGTAACCGAGAACGTGGTGCGGGCGGCGGAACGATGTATAGTCATAGGACGCTTCGGCGTGGGAGTGGATAACATCGCGGTAAACACGGCGACGGAGTTGGGCATCGCGGTCACTTATGTCCCGGACTATTGCGTTGACGAAGTATCCGACCATGTGATGGCCTTGCTCCATGCCTGGAACCGCAAGATTGCCCTGTTTGACCGGTCTGTCAAGGAACGGGGATGGGGAAGCCAGCCGCTGACTATGCGGATGATGAGACTTAGAGGCAAGACTATCGGAATTGTCGGATTCGGGCGCATTGGGCAGGCGGTCGCGGCCAAGGCGCGAGCGTTCGGCCTCAATATAATCGCCACAGACCCGGCAGTTCCCGCAGAGTCGGTTGAAGCCTTGGGCGGCAGAATGGTTGACTTGCCCACGCTGCTGGGCGAGTCTGATTTTGTCAGTTTGCACACGCCGTTGAGTGACACCACACGCAACTTGATTGGCCGCGAAGAACTGACAATGATGAAACAGGAAGCCTTTCTCATTAACGCGGCTCGCGGCCCCTTGATAGACGAAGCAGCCCTTTACGACGCGCTGAAAGCGGGAATAATCGGAGGGGCTGGATTGGACGTGATGGTTGATAATTCCCCGCCTCAGGACCATCCGCTCTTGTCTCTGCACAACATTATCATTACCCCTCACGTTGCCTTCTTTTCGCAAGAGTCAACATTGGAGTTGGAACAGCGCGCGGCTGCTGAAGTGGTGAGCGTGATGCAGGGAAGGATGCCTGACAACCTGGTTAATCCGGCAGTGTTGGAGCATCCCAATCCTCGCCATAACTTGACATAACACTGAAAACCGGCTGACAATTGTGATAACTATTGCAATCCTAGAAGGTTGTATGTAGTATGTTTCCAGTCAGCCTGTCGCATGGCCTCACAGGACATAGCAGCGGCGGGATTACGCTGTCGCCGTATACGTGGGGAAAGCTCATTTCTCTGGCTTTTTCGATAGGCTCTTGATACTCAGCCGAAGGATGTCAGCATCATGGTAAGGCCCAATTACAGGGATGCAATCATTCAAGCGGTGTCCGACATCAACAGAAACCCTTCCTTGAACGAACTGAACGAAACCGCCATAAAACAGGCGGTTGTGCTTCGGGTTCTGGACGCCGCAGGGTGGAGCGCATTTGACCTCTCGGAAGTGGAGCCGGATTTCCAAGTTGGCTCGGCCAGAGTGGACTACGCTTTGAAGTCATCTTCTTCCGCCCGCCAGCGGGGCTCAGCAACCCCAAAAGTGCTGGTGGAAGTAAAGTCTTTAAGCGAAAATCTCGATAGTGATAGACACCAGCGTCGGCTGATGGTCCATTGCGGCAGAGCTGAGGTCGAGCTTGGAGTATTAACTAACGGCCTGAGATGGCTGTTCTTTCTATGGTCGCCGGAGGGAGGGCGACAAGACTATCGCTTTTGCGAAATCAATATCCTGGAAGACTCCGAGGCCGCGGCCGCGGAATTAAACAACTATCTGGCCAAAGACAAAGTCGCCAATGGACAGGCCGTCAGGTCGGCAGAGAGGTCTCTCCGGGAGCGTAACCGGGATGAACTGGTAAGGAACTCCATCGTGGAAGGCTGGCAACAAGTCGTACGAGGGCTCGACGAGGGGCTTGTGGAGTTAATAGCGACTGCCGCCGAGCAGAAAACCGGCACCCGACCGGAAAACCGCCTGGTTAGAAGAGTCCTGATTGAAAACCGCGCTGACTTGCTGGCTTCCGCAGTGGAGAGCGACGCTTCTGTCCGCAGCGGCGGCAGCCGCTCCAGACCATCTTCCTTTACCTTCCAGTCGGAAAGATATGATGTAAAGTCCTGGCCCGAACTGCTGGTCAGGGTCTGCTCTATAATGCAGGAACGCCATCCCAATGAGTTCGAGAAAATCCTAGAAATTGGCGGACGCAAAAACCGCTACTTCTCGAGAAATGCGGATGAGCTGGTTCAACCCCGGCAGGTGGGAGACACAGGCGTTTACGCATCATGCCAGGGCGCCGGTGTTCTGGTTATCAGTCGCGCAGGCCGGGTGTTGCAACTGTTCGGTTACCCGGAGGATTCCCTTGCCGTCGAGACGAGATAAATGTCAATAGCCCGGTACGTCCAATGACGCTGGGAGGAAATGACTGCGCTGGAGGGCGGAATTGCAATGCGCCTCTGTGCCAGTATTTCTTTAATTGACCAAGGTTCTTCCTGTGGATTCCGGGGCCTTGTCCACCTTTCCTTGCCCCATCAATCCCCTGGCCCTACAATGTAGGGAAGCCTCAGTTCCTCAAGGCTGAGGATGCGCGTGGGGGTGTAGCTCAGTGGGAGAGCACCTGCTTTGCAAGCAGGGGGTCAGGGGTTCGACCCCCCTCACCTCCACTTCGTCACAATAGGCCAACTTCAAAGCGAATATCGACTCTGACAGCCCTGATCCTGTCGAATTTCCTCTCCCGTCGCCATGCCAGAAATAATAGGCAGGGCACCGGATTAAATCTTCCCCGAATGTTTGCTTGCCCGATTATACACGCTTGTCTGGTGGACAAGTAGCCGATATAGCAGATCGGTAGACACGTGGAGCTTCGGGATGCATTAGCCACCGTAGCGGACCCAACCCTTGAGTTTACGGTGCTGCACCACGGATGTAGCATAGCCCAGTTCCTTGGCCATGAGTCCGCGCCATTCATTTACTCTGCTCTGGGGGGTTCGCAACTGGGCATCGCTGAATCTCTTGCGATGGGCGTCGCTAGACCTTGATATCAGGTCCTTGGCAGTTGTGTCCGGATCCCTCTCGAGCCACAGCAGCACGTCGCACCAGGCGCCTTCGAAGGGATCCTTACGGGTCCGCCAGTGCCGGACCGGACGAACTCGCGCCTTGAGAGTGAATCGAGCTTCGGCCTTCTGCCACACACTGGGAAGCCGGGCGAAAAACCGGTCAATGCTTTTAACGTGAGGAGTTTCCAAGGGCTGCGGTGAGGACATCGTTGCCATTGCTGACTGTGCCTGTCTTATGGAACGCAGCAGCGCTACTGGATCCAGAATGGCCCGGTATTCACTGATCCCCTCTTTCTTCCAAGCAGGAATGTTGGGGTCCTGTATGACCCGGTCGCAGGCTGTGGCCGGAGGGCTATAGCGCCTGTTGGACCTGACTCCGCTGCGGAACTTCTCCAACAGATTGGGAGGGCTGAAAGTAATTCACAAGCAGTCTTACTGCCTAACAAGTGGACCATCGCCTGTCAAGCCATCTTAACCGAATCGCGGTGGTGTCCCGTGAACCGCCGGACAACCAAACCGTTTTTCTGCTCGATCCGTTCCCGGTCGTTCTTGCGGCAAGGCAGACAGCCCAGGAAAAGGTAGACTTGGCCGTCTTCCTCCGAAATCCCGCTTTGCTCTAGGCGGACGATGTTCGGGTGCTTGAGCCTCTTCAGACCGGCAGTCTCCCGCTTGAACACCTCCTGTTTGATTTCCTCGGGATGATCAGTGTTGAGAACTTTCACCGCAACAAGGGCATCTCGGGCAGCCTGATCTCGCGCCAGATAAACCGTGCTCATCCGGCCTTTGCCAATTTCCCCTCCTGAAGCAGGTATCGCTCGGCGAGCATTTCCTTTGGATAAACATTCTGCTGTCCAGTCATGCTGACTCGCTGCCTGGGAAAGTCTCGACTTATTTGAACAACTGCCCCAGATTTGACAGTCGCCGCTTGTAGTGGCATTGCCCGGGTCCGGCTTGGCGGCGCCGTCTCCGACATGGCCAGTGCAGGATGTAATCAATTAGATGGCCTTCCTTCCATATCAAGCAGGATCTGCGCCGCCGACCCACAATACCTGAGGCGGCTATGTCGGCGTATCGCTCCATGTTATTGCCCAAGGGTTCTGCGGCTCCCAAACGTCCAACAAGCGGCGTTAGGCGTTGGGAACAATCAGGATGGAGTTGACGCATTCACCGACGTCGGCGGGCTCCAACCTGATTATGCCTTCCAAGCGGTCAAAGCCGGAGTCCGCTGAGATGATGTGGTCAACCCCCAAACGCTGCATCACCGCTGTGTGGATCGGGTTCAGAGCGCTTAGGGTAGTATGGCGATCCGCCATTTCTGCCCCCAGGATAACGTCCTCCGCGTGAACCCGTCTCGATTCGTCCGCGCATGGCCTCGGAGAAAGACCTCCGGGTTCATGGGTGGCCTCCAACCCGCGAGAAAGGGTATCTGGGTCCGGCGGGTCCTTCACGTTTAAGCCTATCACTGTATCAATGGCCTGCTTCCGACGCGTTCGCACGATGCCCTCTGAGGCGCCGTCTATAAGGCGCCGCACGACTTCGGATATGGGCAATCCATTCTCTTGGGCCAATTCCTCCAACCGCCGCCGCTCGGAACCCCGCCGTACATCCAGCCGGTTAATCATTGCAGGTTCCTGTACGGAAAGTTGTTTGGAGTGGCGTCAATTGTCCTTGAGTCTTGACTTCCGGTCAATTTCAATTGGGTTGGAGCCAGAGCTAATACTTCAGATGACCGTTGGTGTCTCAGATAGAAAAATGGGAGCCTGAAAGCAGCAGATTTGGCTGCGAATTTTTCTGATTTCTGCTGAACAAGATTCATGCTGAAACACTACCTGGCTGCCTGAAGCCTAGGCAATGAAGTCGTTTCTTCGGAACTTTGTGGTTCATCATCGACCGCAGAGGAGATTAGGTATTCCTCCAGGCGGTTCCTATTGCGGAAAGCGTTGGGCTTGCCACTGTGCTGATTTGCCATAGCCGCGGGTCTGTGACGATATTCGTCGCCCAAATCCTCACGACTGTGTTCAGTCGAAAAAAGTTGCGCGAACGTTCAAAGTGGCCCTCAGCTGCCAGGAGGTGGGGCAATACCGGACTTAGAGCGAACAGTGGAGAAAGGCGACACTCAGCTACGAATTGGGCCTTACTCGGGCTTCCCATGCCCTGATGTTCGCGATTGCCACCGCTCTGTTCCAGGCACCAAACTAGCTGGCCTGTTAGTCCGGAGGAACCGCATCAAGTCCCTCGGTTTAATCATGGCTCTTTCGCCGGTATTGTCCGCGTAGAGATTGCGTGATTATTCGTATATTTGAACTAGTATTACTGAATACGTTTAATATTCCCTCAAAATATCAGCTATATTCGACATAACTTCCAACACTCATCATAAGGCTCATCCAATTGCTCCCCCCAAAAAAGCGCGAAAGGTCAAATGCTTCTTTAGGGGTTGATAATGGCATAAAGCCTTGTTCCCCGGGTGTCATCGCAAGGCTGGAAGCATGAATTTCGCCGAGGGAGGGTGAAGATAATGAGGGGCGATGATATGGAATTCGCGCATTTACTGAGGACCCTCAGGAAGCGGGCAGGAAAAAGCAGATATCGGATTGCCCAGTTCAGCGGCTTGGACCAAGCCTATATCCTGCGACTTGAGACTGGAGGGCGCAAGCGTCCATCTCGCGCGACAGTGTTTAGGCTGACACTGGCTCTAGTGTCGGTCGCCAAGGTCATTAGTCCAGTCGTCGCCACCAACATTAGTCCACCCTGGGCGGGGACTGGGCTAGAGTTTTATCAGGTAGCAGTTGGGCAGTCAATCACCTCCCCTGTCACCCAGGAGTTTCCGGTGGGGCGACAGTTTTTCCCGATAGCTGGCCCCTTCAATGACGATCTGGTAGCTGGCATTGGCCAGCCGGTCCAGGGCGCTATTGCCGAGGATGGGATCGTCGAAGAGGCTGAGCCATTCTTCCACGGCCCGGTTGCTGGTGATGACGAAGCTGGAAGCCCGGTGCCGGCTGATGATCAGCTCGTAGAGATCTGCTGACTGCTGTCCGGTGAGGCGGTGCAGGCCCAGGTCATCCAGGATGAGCAGGTCTGGGGAAAGAAAGGACCTGAAGGTGCGCTCCACCGAGTTGTCCACCCGTGCCTGGGTCATGGCCCTGAAGAAATCGTCGGCGTGGACGAAGCGCACAGTGTGGCCAGCGCGGATGGCCGAGAAGCCCAGGGCCTGAGCCAGGAAGGTCTTGCCCACACCGGCGGGGCCGACGAGCAGGACATGCTCGTGCATGGAGAGGAACTCCAGAGAGAAGACAGCGTCCAGGAGCCTGCGGTCCAGAGTAATGGCGGCGGACCAATCGAAGTCCTCCAGACGGCAGGTCTCCTCGAATCCGGCAGAGCGCACCCTGACCTCAATACGCCGGTTCTCCCGGCGGCTGACCTCGTCGGAGAGGATGATCTCCAGGAAGGAGGCGTAGTCCAGCTGGTCCCTGCGGGCTAGGGCGATGCGCTCCGGCAGGGTGTCCAGCATGGCGCTGAGCTTGAGGCGCTTGAGCAGCGGGGTCAGTTCCGCATTGCGGGTCATGGTTGAGCTCCTTCAGTAGGACTCTTGCTACAGGCTTTCCCGTGGGCAAAGACGTCGCCGGGGCGGGCGAAGCGGCCCGCGGGCAGGGGCGGGGGATGTTCGGGAGTCTCCTGTTGCTCCAGGGCCTGGAGCAGGATACGCTCCACGCGCCTGACATCGATGAGGTCCACTTCCAGGGCCTTGCGGCAGGCGGCGTCCAGGCGCTGGGGCGTGTAGCGCTGGCCCAGACGGATGAGCTTGTGCCCCTGCCGGATCCGTGACCAGGGCAGTGGGCCGTCAAACAGACGGTCGGCGAATTGAGCCACCGCCGGGCCCTGCCCGGCAGCGCTGCGCTTGATGCCGTCGGGAGCCCTGAGGGTGTAGGAACTCAGTTCGGCGGGGTAGTCCTGGGGATCGGTGGAGCGGCCGCCCCGGGGCTGGCGGGAATGGACCTTGATCATCTGGCCCCGGTGGAAGATGCGCACCAGTTTCACACCCAGGCCGATCTCCACCTGCTGTCCCGGCGGGCACAGGGCGGACGGCACCGAGTAGAGGGAGTACTGGCAGGCCACGTGGTGGTCGGGATGCACCTTGGCGGTACGCCAGTGGGTGATCTCGTAGGGCTCGCCGTCCCAAGGGAGCAAGGCCTGGCGCTCCTCGTCCAGGAAGACCTGCAGGGGTTGACGCTGCGTGGTGCCGTGAACGCGCATTCCGGCGACATCACGGCACCAGCGGACCGCTTCAGAACGGAGGTGGGCCAGATCCCTGAACTCGGCTCCCTTGAAGAAGCGTTCCCGGGCGTACTTGACGCTGCGTTCTACCCTGGGCTTGTCCTTGGGGTGTCGCACCCGGGCCGGATCGGTGATGAAGCGCCGGTGCTGAGAGTATTCCAGGAAGCCCCTGGTCAGGCGGGGATGCAAGGCGTCAGCACCGGCCACCGCTGCGGGGAAGTTGTCGATGACCAGGTATTTGGGAATGCCGCCGAAGAATTTCCAGGCTGCCTCCAGGCCGTAGATCACGTCCTCCAGCTTCTGGTTGTAGGTGGGCCACAGGAAGCTGTGCCGGGAGTAGGCCAGCACCACCAGCAACGCCCACACCGCACGTCGGCGGCCGGTCTCCTGGTCCTGGATGTAGCCCAGGCGGCCGAAGTCCAGCTCCGCCACTTCTCCAGGCCCGCTTTGCTCCATCCGAATGGTTTTGAGGCTGCGCCGACGCCAGTTCCTCCGTTGCAGGAAACGCCGCAGCGACGTGTAGGACACGGCACAACCCCGCTGAGCCAGCAATTCCTGGATACGAGTCACCTGGAGGTGGTCGACGGCGACCCATTGGTAGATCTGATCACCCCAGGATTCCAGCTGTTCCCCGACGGGCGCTACTGCCTCTCGGGGACCCGGCCGGCTCAGGCTCAACAGCCAATTCAGCTGTTTCCCGGTGGGATCCGGGCCTTCCCGCTTGACCCCTGCCTCCTCCGCCGCTGCCAGGTACTTCCGGACCGTATCTCTTGACAGTCCCGTTCCCGACGCTATGTGCCGTTGGCTGTTCCCCTCTTGCCAGCGTCGGATGACTTCCACTATGTCCACTGGGGACACCTCCTTGTAAGCCATCTCCGCACCTCAAGTTCAGGTGCGAATACGATCTTCTACTTGGTGCCCAGGGTGGACTAATGACCCTGGCGAAGTGGACTGATGACCTTGGCGATTTCGCGGATTACTGGACTATAGTTCCTGGCGATTTACACTCTAGTGGAGGGCAACAGCGGGTTGTCAGTCGAGGACATGTACCAGCTCTACGAAGCGGGCGGGTTCGTGGCGTGACGACGGAGGGGCCAGTCTGAGAGAACTGACCAATTGCCACCGCTACTTAAGGGACTCTCCAAACCCAGATCGCTGTTGGAATCCCCGGCACTTGGGGCTGAAGCCTGGGCAGTGGAGACAGGGTTGAAGACGACGGAGATTGACTTCGGCCTGCTATCACAGGGACAGTCTCAAGGGCTGCAAGGGCTGAGAGGATAACCGGCCAATGAACATCTGCGCCCGCGGGCAGGAGGAGCGGCAGGTACCGTATGTCACGAGTAACGATGCAAAGGGGATCAGCATGGCTGAGTTTTACCCGGCCCGTGATTTCCTTGTTGGCGGGTCAACCGGTGAACCGGCTTGAAAGGCAAATTCCCAAGTGGCACGGGTGGTGGAACCTGTAGGGCAGAGACTGCCACATGACGGTCGACCGATGATTAACCTTCGAAAAAAGCCCAATTCGCATGGACGAAGCTCGCGTCAAGACAGGAGCTTCCATGACCTCCCATCAAAGGAGGTTATCTCAGAAGTATTTCCGCACACGAACTTCATCCCCAAAAGAGGGAGCTATCCGTTTGAACGTTGGTGCAAAATCCCGGCGGGCGCACGCCAATTTGCCAATTGATGACGCCGAGAAAATGGCCAACAGGCTGAAGGAATTCTGTGCCGTCTGCCCTGCGAGCAGGGCAGGAGGAAGTTGAAGTGATTACGGTTCTCTCAGAAAGACCGCAGCGGCGGTTTGAGCTAAAGGTCGTTCGCATTTCTGAAGTTTATGGGCTTACGCTCTCCCAGATGTGCTTAACGCGGTAGCCTTCGCCGGTCATCGCTAGAAGATTGACGTTTCGGGTGCGCCGGTCCAACGGCACTCGGTGAACCGTTCGCGGCTGAATACCTCGGCCTATTGGCCGTAGGGCAGATTGGTGACCACCATCATGAGTCCAGTTCATATCGCAGGCTCAAGACCTCGGACACTGCACTGACTTGCGCCTTACATAGACGTCCATGGCGTGCCGGTCCGGGTCAGCCGAAGACATTGTCGCCGCCGGGCCCGCTGCACCTTCTTTTCGCGCGGAAGGGAACAAAGGGAGAAAAGCCCCGCTAGGATTGGTGCATAGGGATCTGACTCACCGGTCAAATGACAGCAATGGGGGAAGGACCATGACCACCCAAGCAGAGCGGCGTCAGCGGAGAACCATACAGCAGCAGGTCCGGCGGATGCGTGGCCGATACTGTGGCAATCCATTCTGCTCCCGCCATGGGGACACCATGATTTCTTGGGGATCGCAGCGCGTCCCCATATGCAAGCAATGTAAGACTTTGCTGGAGTCAGGACGATGTTTGCCTGCGGAGGCGAAAATCCACCCCTTTCTAAAGCTGGCGCAATTCCTGGCAGAAGAAGACGACACTGGAACCGTGCCTTACGAGTTCCCCGTGGCTGAATTTCGCACCGCCGTACAGGCATGCCACGATATCTGTGCCACTATCCTCTTCCCTGAGAGGAAAGAGCTGACAGAAGAGGAGGAACACCTGCGTAGCATACGGGAGTCTGAAGCGATGGAGGAGTATCTAAGCGGCAGAATGGGATAGAAATCGTTATCGACACTAAACAGGCTGCCATAAGATGGTGGCAAACTCGGCTGCTCTGATGCGATATGCAGTGTCTTTTACTATTCGATTGTAATTCCCATTGAACAAGGCTCAACATCCAGACTTACATGGAGGCTGAATGGACGCATCGACTCTGTTGTCCTGGTGCCCGCTGGTCACGGTAGAGGACGCCGCGGGTGGCCTTGGTGTGCATGGAACCACATTCCGTCGCCATCTTGACGATCTTCGTAATGCGGGGGAGGCATCGTTTCATGTCGTTGGGCGTGGAGGACACGCTAAACAGTCCTGGTTCCTAACCGCTCAACGAGTGATGAAGGCCTTCCCAGACCCCTACGACGTCCCCTGGTGGCTGACTGAGTCTGGTCTCCGCAGTCTAATGGGGCGGATAGAACAAGTACATGCCCTGTATCATGTCGCATTGAACCTGTTCGGCGGAGTCGGCCGGAATTGGCACGAGGAACAGGAACCGCCCAGGTTCGTGGGATGTCACTGGATAAGGGGTCCGCAGCGGAGAGGCAGGGAAGCCAGGACCAGCGGCTTCTTCGGGGCCATTCTTACATATGAAGGCGGCATTCGAATCATGTCATCTTATGCGGGGAAGCAACTCCTGGAGTCCGCAATGGTGGAGAAGTACGAGAATCGGTTCCGGTGGTTGGCCACGTACTCTCTATCCGGGCATCTTGAGCGGCTCCGGCACCCCTCGGATCAGCCCGATCCCTGGGTTGATGACACTCCATGGACATCCGGGGTTCTGGTGATTGGGGACGACCCCTTGTCTGTGGATATCGCCCGTAGGAGCCTTCCAAGAGAGGGTTATCGCGGCAACCGCCAACCCTACCTTTTCGTCAGAGCCGGGGCTGACCAAGGTATCGTGGAGGGGGTGGCAAAGCCTAGGCCCTATGACATTGCTGTGGACGTGCCCCCTTACATTCTCCCCCGAAGGCGGCATCTCCGGCTCCCCCTGCTCAGTCCATACGATGAGTCCGCCACCGCCGAAATCTCGGCCAGACCCTTGGTCCCGTCCACTATCGTGGACTGGCTGGACTACGACATCCGCCCGGATGATGTGGCCCCGACTCTGGGTAATCCCATGCAAGTCGGTAGTCCAGACGCAGTTCATCCGGAGGACATTCTTGGAACGGCTCTACAGGCTCACATCTTGAAATGGGCGGAGGAATGGTCGGGCCTGACGGTCAAAAACCTGGCGCGACTGACCCACACCAATAGGAGAGAGGTGGGAGAAGTTTGCCACAACATGGTTGAATCGGGTTGGTTGCAGGAACGCGGCGACATGCTGTACCTGGGTCCTGTGGGAATCCGCTACGTGGCGAGGCGAGACCGGGTTGCCCCGGATACGGTGAGAGCTAGAGTGAACAATGACATAGCCGAAGACCATCGGGCCGTCGCCCCGCATCACCGCCACACCAGGGCTGTGAACGGGGTGATGATTCGGCTGCATGAGGCTGGCTTCCTGGTCTTCGCAGGATGGAGGATGGTAAAGGATCTACCGGAGTTGGGAACTCAACTCAAACCCGATCTGGTCATCTTCGCGAAATCCAAACTGGGCGAAGGCCTTCATCTTATCGAGGTGGAGCGGACCGCCAATAACCCCGAGAGGGTGAAGGACAAGCTGAATCCCCATGCCATGGTAAACGGATGGGAATCCGCTGACCGGCTGGGCTACGTGGTGGGAGAAAACGGTACGACGGTCCTGGACTATCTCGACTACATCAGGAGTCCCGTGATCTTCATCACAGAAACAGCGGAGGCGGAGTTGCTCTTCCGGCATCATGGTCGGGGGCTACCCATGCTGACCGCCACGCTGAAAGATGTGCGGGGCGGAATTCTCCTCGGACCCGAGACCGTTTGGCGTCTCGATGGTGAACCTCAGTCAGTGTGGAAGACAGAAGAACCCTCTGGTCAGGAAGTCGGGCTGGAACGGGGAATGCCGGCAACTCCCAACACGCGGTTGGAGCAGTCGTTACCGTCCCCCCTGGTGCCCAGTTATGACCCGCTAAGCGGCCTTTTCAGTGAAAATCTCTAGAGCCGTTCACTGCTGGCGGAAGCCGCCCGGAAACGTGCTGCCTCGAGTAGGACACTGTCCCAGGATACGGTGAACCATGGCCCTGAGCCTCGGCAGGTGGAAACCTCCGGCGATGGCGACCTGCCTTTGTCCATGTCGACTGATTTTTCCGTTGCTCACCGGCCATCTGCTGAGGCCGACCCGCAACCCGAATGCCCTGAACTGTGCATACACCATACCTTTCCGGTGGCTGCCGATGGACATCTGCTAGACTAGAAGTCTCATAAGACTCCGTTGGTTTTCGATGAAAAGAAAACCAACCGTAAATGTCCCACCCACCAGGCATGGACTTTCCGCATGCCCATCAGTTTCTTAATCAGCAGGTTGTCTCACACCAGTGTTGCAGCCGCGCATGCCTGGGAATGGTTAGTAGACGCCGCCTGCCATGAGATTGCCGGGTCCGCGCCGGGTCCCTCCGTCTCCACCTGGGCCACCGTACCGCAGGGTCATCGTTATGGGGGCGGCGCCACGGCAGCGGGCGTGAAAGGTGTCCTGCCCCGGGCGCCGTCATGGGGATGAATTCGGCCCCCTCCCCCGCCCCCTTTTGCGGCGTCGCCGCTGGCGTAACGCCGAGTCGCATCCACCATGGCATGGACCGCCAGCCCCAGGGTGATGTGCCGGTACCAGCCATCCCAATGCCGCGCACCTCGTATCGGTCCAAGGCCACCTCCTGGTTGGCCTCCTTGAAGACATCTTCGATGATTCGCCGCCTACCCGCTACACGCACCAATGCCGCCAGCGGCATATCCGCCGCCCCAAACAGGCATCGCAATGTCATTCGCCGCGTTCATTGCACCGGTGCTCGCCAAGACATTGACCCACCCCGGCGCATGGTGATTTAGAGTAATATCAGGTGCTCTTTGGCTGGTGAAGCGCCTCTTTGCTGAAGCTCACACTAAGCGCCACCGCCCTGGCAATCATCACTCGACCTAATTGCCTCTGAGAGCGAAGGGCCACCTCCTCCGGAACTCCACATTCCTAGCGCCGCTCACCATGCTCCACTCAATCCTGGGGCAAGTCGAGCTCCCGCTCCGGAAGAGTCCTGCGCAGTCGGCTGCCAAAGGCCCCAACCTGGCAGTTCTCCACCTTCACAGCCACGCCGCTGTACTGCCGCAGCACCCCCACTGATTTCCGCCCCTGCTTCAGATATCCCGTCTGGTGCACCACCAGCACCGCCTCCGGGTCTCCCAGATGCTCCATCACGTACACCAGCACAACGTCGGGGACTTCCTCGGCATCCCAACGATGCGTCCCCAGCAACTGCTCCACTCCGTCGGGAGTGGAGCCGCCGGCACACTCATCCAATTGCCGCTCATCCCTGCGTTCCACCGGTCCCGGCAACCCCCTCAGCTAGACTAAAGCTCTTCGTGGCGGCTCACGTCGGCCCAAGCGCCCAGCGATATGCTCGTACAGCGCCTGGACCCCCGCCGGCCGCTCCGGCACACCCTCCTGCTCCAGCTCGGTTTACTCTATAACCAGCCCCTCCCATCGCTCAACGGTTATGAGCTCCACCCACCACATAATCGCGGCTGCGATACTGGGAAGTAGCGCAGTCTCGAAGTTCGGCAGACGTCGGCATACCCGATTTACACCGTCCTACCCAGGGATTCAGGGAGTGAAGCCTCGTCGGCTTCGGGGCTTGAGGCTTGTGTGGCTTCAACGGTTGAAGCCCCCGAGAGTGGGTGCACGGATTTGGGTAGTGGTAGGAAGCATCGCCGAGGCGCTGCCAATCTAATCTTTAGGCGTCACGTGAACGGGAAATATGGGAATCCGAGTGCATATGTCTCCGAGAATATCAGGTGCCATTCCCGGTGTAGGGTCTATTCCATTTCTAGCTACAATACTACCCAATTTTTCCGAAAATGACTTCACTGTCCCTCATCAGCGATTCATGCTCAATCCCCCCGCTCGATAAGTCATGACAGGCGGCGTTAGAGTATCCCGCGGGCACGAATAATCGACGGCCTTCGGCACCCCGATGTTCCAAAATCCTCACGCTATTGAGAGGGTTCTCAGGATTGGTGAAGAGCGATGTGGTTCCCTCGTCGGTGTCCGGTCGGTGTACCCCAGGGGCATGATGTAAGACATGGTTATGGATCCTCCTTGCAAGGGAAATGAATAGAGACAGGCCCCTGGCTGTCTCTGGGTCTTCGGGCTTCTGGTTGCCGCGCAATTCACTTGACCTGATTTCAAGGGTTGGCATCCGTTTCTGTTCGGGATGCCAAAGGCACGGCGGCTGAATCCCTGTCGCGGAGGGTGCCGGTCGCCGATTGTCCTTCATCCCTCCGGGCAAGCTCTGCCTCCACCTCTCTGACCGGAGCCTCAGCCGTTACACGGGCCTCTTCGGCTGCATGCTCCCGTGCCCTTTCCCCTCGAAGGTGGGAATCTCCTGACCGGTCTGCGGGTCATGCCACCGGAGCTGGCCGCGCCCCACCTGACGAGCAGATTCAGCACGGCGCCGTAGCTCTGTAGGATGCCGTCTTCGACCTACTCTATGTCGACGGGCTCGTACCGTCCCTCCACCAGCCGGTCTACGGCCAGCATGGTTCCGTGGAACCCGCCGGTTTCGTCGAACTGCCAGCAATCCGGG
Source organism: Dehalococcoidia bacterium (assembly GCA_965204865.1). Lineage (GTDB taxonomy): Bacteria > Chloroflexota > Dehalococcoidia > Lucifugimonadales > UBA3495 > VXOI01. The sequence continues at coordinate 1,596,925 of OZ242027.1, forward strand.
ATACCCTGGCCGGAGTATCTGGCCGGTTTGTCTTCCACGTCGGTGCCGCCAGTCCTCATTGAGGCTATCTCCATGACCAGGTCCGGGGGCTTGCATTGACGGGATATGACGTAGCTGTTGTCCTGGCGGTAAAGCGCCGGGTTGGAGTTGAAGGAAACCAGCATGTCGGGATAGATGCGCTGGTCGGCCGGCGCGCCCGGCTCGGGGTTGATAAATCTCTCCCGGTCAACGACGGTGGCGTCGGGGTTTTCCGGTAGTTTGTCAGAGGGTAGACGTTGCCGGTTTCGGTGAGTTTCCTGAAGCTGGCGCCGCAGGTCTGCTGGCGCTCCGGGTGTTCCAGGTTGATGATTCCGCCCTTCTGGTCTAGTGCAGCAGTTCCGCCGGTTTCACCGCCTTGGGGGCGTTGCCGGTGAAGGATTTTCTCCCCTGCGCTCCTCTTCCGTCAGAAATCGGTTGTGCTCCCTTCCGCAGCATGTCGGCCTTCTATCCTGTCGGGGCAATAACCCTTGGTGATGTCGCAGAACCGGCATTCGGCGGCGCTGGGTACCCTTCTGGCCGGAGTCTCGGATGCTAGTCTGCGGGTAAGCCCGCTGAGGTTTTCGACAAACGCCCCGTCAACCGCCGAGGCAGGGATGCCGGTGTTGGAGTCGGGGTAGGTGACTTGCCCTCTGAGATCCTGGCCTTGGTATTCCTTGAGAGCCTTGGGGACGGCGTACTGGTAGGTCATCAGTTGGACCCTGTGGGCCGGACTGGGCCTGCCAGTCTTGGCGTCGATGGCCACGATGTCGTTGCCCTTCCGCGCTATGAGGTCCGGCTTGCCTGCCAGGGTGGCGGAGCTGCCCTTCAGCCTGAACAGGTTCTGGTTCTCGGTGGTGACCGTGTAGCCTGTTCTCTCCCTTTCTTCCCTTTCCCGGTTGACCAGCGCCGTGTGCTCCAGCATCCAGGCGGCTGAGTCGAAATCGGAGGACGGCTTGGCCCAGTGTTGGTGATGGGCCTTGAACCATCCCGCCCATTCGCAGGAGTTCTCGCCGGCAAGGAGCTTCGCCAGGGTGGTGGCCCAGATGTAGGGCCCGCCGGAGCGTCTCTGGGCCATCGTGTCAGCCTCCTCTGCAATCCGGTTTCCTGGAAGGTTTAACTTCCAGATTATCGAACTGTCTCGGGGCCCATCAACGGCCTGCTGTCAGCAATTCCGTTGGTGGAGCTGAATCGGAAAGAGCATGGCGATAGGTTTCGCTTGTTTCGCTGGATGCCCTTTTCGGGTATGCCCTTTTCTGCGACTGAGTGCATCCTGGACTTGCGCCTCGGATTTGGTGGCCTGGGCCGCGATGCACGGGGTAGTGTCGCAAAGGCGGACGGCGGCATCCCGTGAAAGGCAACGAAATCTGGCGATGGCTTTGCCTCGCCGCATCCGTGCGATGTAGTTGCCAAGGTTGCATGGGCGCTTCGTTCCGCCCGGTTCTGCGCCTCGCTGCAACAGGCCCGGCCGCAGTCGTTGCTGGGCCATCGCGCTGCCGCAACTAGCTGTCCTGCCCTTCCTTTCTCCCGATTCCGACCAGTTTCTTCAGGAGCCATACCACGGGTTCGGCGGCGAATCGCGCCACAAAGACTACGGAGAAGGCCAGCATCACGTATTCGCCCGGGGACCCAGGGCTTGCGTCAAATTTGCCGCAGGCTCTGGCGATGATCAGTATGGCCATGGCTATGAGCAGCCAGTTGGCGATATGCTTTACCGCAGTTATGGCCCGGTATCTTGGAGTCCCGCGCTCCGGCGGGGAAAGGAACCGGTGGATCTCTTCTCTCATTTTCGTGTGTCCTCTCAAAGTGGTAGTGGTCAGGTGAGGGGGTGAAATTCTCCCCGCCTGCTTTGGCCGTGACTGTCGGCGGATCCGCCGGGCTTTGCCTGACGAATATTTTTTAGTTCCGGTTCGTTGTGCAAAATTTGTTGTAATTCAGAGACCATTGCCCGCGCCGTCAGCCCATGGCATCCGGTTATAGACTCCGCTCATTGTGTCGCCTGGTGCTGCTGCCCACTGGAACGGGCTAGGCCGTCGCGTCCCAGCTGTTGCTGGCATTCGGGGCTAGAGGCGCTGCTCTTCCTTTCTTCCGATTCCGGCCACCTTCTTCAGGAGCCACACCGTAGGCCTGATGGCGTATCGCGCGAAAAAGACCACCGAGAGGGCCAGTATCAGCCAGTTGACCGCGGAACCGGGTGGCGGGTTGACGGCGCCGCATCCTTTGGCGATGAGCAGGATGCCCAAGGTGATGAGCAGCCAGTCGGAGATCTCCTTGGCCGCGGTCGTGACGCGGTACCTAGGAGTCCCGGGCTCCGGCGGGGAAAGGAACCGGTACTTCTCTTCTCTCATTTTTGTGCAGTCCTCTCAAAGTGGTAGTGAGGTGAGGGAAATTCCTCCCGTCTGCTGCGGCCGTGGCTGTCGGCGGGTCCGCCGTCTCGCTTTCGTTCCCAGGCGCCACGGACAAAAATAGACGAGCCGGTATGGCTCGCCTTTTCTCCGTTGTCCCAACGCTGTTGTGCCCGTCGCGATTGGTGGATTTGCTATTCCATCGGTTCCGGGTTCGTTGCCAAGTTGTAGGCGAACAGGCCGTCTCCGGTATGTAAGGATTGGTGCTTGGCGGTCCGGGCGTCGCGCATTATGCCGAAGCTGAACGGCTCGAAGTCCTTGATGTGGTCGTCGAATCGAGGACGCTGGCGTCAGCGTGGACAGTCGCGGACTGCTATCAGGGAGGTCAACTGCGCCAAAGGTTAGTTTGAGGGTGTCGTGCCCGCCGGGGGCGCTGATTCTTCCGCACGGGGAATCTTCCTGAAAATCAGGACAAAGTTGCCGTATCTGCTTCTGGTGGTGTGCTCGATCTCGTAGCCCATCTCGTAGAGGGCGTTTATCCTGTCCGACAAGTCGTGTCTGGTGATGTCGCCCCACAGGGTGACGTATTCCCGACCTTCTTGGACCTGGGTGTACGCATGTTCCCTTGGAACTGGGTGAACTCTGTCTTGTGGTGCATCTTCGCCGTTCCCGCCGCACGCGGCGGTGGTTGCGAGTATCGCCGCCAGCGCGGCTGTGGCTATTATTCTCCTCATCTCTTCCTCCATGGGAATGTTCTGGGCTGGCCTTGGCTGGTGGATTCCAAGTGGTACTGCCCGGCTGTGGCACGGGCGCCGTTGCTGGGCGTCAACGTGAGGCGGCAGTCTTTTCTCGAAAGGTAAAGGCCGGGGACTCGCCCCGGCCTTGTTGGAAGTGGTGAGTGTTTACTCGGCGGTAGTAGGGTCAGTGCCGGTTACGGCTGGACTGTTGTGAGGACAGTGCGCAAAAGGAACTTTGCACAGTGAATCTTTTTAATTCCGATTCATTGTGCAGAATCTGTTGTAATTCAGCGACTCAGGTGTGCCTTCGGTGGAGAGTGATGCTGCCGGTCGTCTGCTTTTCTGTCAGACTTTGGCTTCGCGTCGGGCATGCTCTTGAAGCGTCTTCTCCGCAAGAGTCATCCACCTTGTTCCGCCGGTGTCTCCGTCCTCGCCTGTCTGGGCTTTGAACCAGTTGATGGTGTCGTGGTCGAGGAGCAGGGTGACGTGCTCCGTACTCCCGGCGTGTTGTGGGCTGGATTCCCATTCCTGGATTTCCTCTCGGAGTTCTTGAAGGACGCTTCGTGAGGCGTCGAGCTTGGCCCTGCTTATGGCCGGGTCCTCGCCGGGAATGCCTTGTGCCTCGCTGGTTTCCAATCGTTCCACCAATTGGGAGAACGTCCGCTCTCGTTCTTGAGTCACCCGGTACTGGGTTTCGTTCTCAATCATGGTAGCGTCCTCAAATCGACGGCGACTATTCCTTTGGGGGTGTCCTGTTGGTCCGTCTGAAAGAATTCCAAGAAAGTTCGTCCATGCTCGTCAGCTTCCCAGTCGGCGGGGAAAAGCTTGCCCCCGAAGGCTTGCTTCTGAGCTTGGCGGCGGTTCCTGAAGTCCAGTAGGGTTGGGTCTACCAGTTGAACGTTGACGTTCGTGGTTTCCCAGGCTGCGTCGAAGTCGCCGGGGCTTTCCTTGTCGGTAACGAAGCTGCCGTTGAGGTAGATTCTGTAGCAGCCAGCCTGTTTCAGGCTCTGCGACTGCTTTCACGTCCGATTCCTCCACGGGGTGGAACCATTTCATGAAGTCGTAGATGATAGCTCCCCCGCCAGGTTCTCGAAGAGGGCATAAACCGGCAGCCTGGTGCCTTTGAACAACCAGTCTCCGCTGTGCTTGTCTGTGACGCTTTCAATTCCGGGGCGAGTGCTCCTTAGGTTGCGCTGTTGTTCTCCTGCCGCTGCGACAGAAGTATGTTGGTCATAGAGTCTTCCTTGGCGGTGAGCAGGTCTTCGATAGGCCGTCCTAGAGCTTGGGCTATAGCGTCGAGCGTGGCCAGTTTCGGGGCGTTCCTCCCATATTCTAGGTTGACCAGCGTGACGCGTTTGATTCCTGCGGCTTTGGCCAGGGACTCTTGGGTCAACCCGGCAGCCTCCCTGAGTAGTTGGACTCTTGTTCCCAAAGCCTTCTTCGCCTCGGAAGCGATGCTCTCCATCTTGGGCTGGTAGGTTGGGTCGCAGTAATGTCTGACGAAGTCCCAGGGAAGTTCCACCTGTTCGTTGTGAGAGGTGCTCAGGATGACCTTGTATGGGTTCGGGAGTTCGGCTGAGTTGATTTTGGAGTGTTCTCCTGCCTCTGGGATGTCTTTGAACGGCACCATTCCGCTACAGCCATCTGCGAAGGTAGCGGCGATTCCCTCCTCGCCAAGGACCACAGCGACCATCATCCGGTCCGCATTTGCGACCTTCGTTTCACTCATTGCTTACTCTGGTGATGCGTTGTTCGGCGATCAATGTTTCTTCCAATGTCCGTGCCCACGGGGGGAGTTGAGACACCTCGAAACCTGAAGCCATCGCGTCAGCCTCTGTTGGTGATTGGTTCCATATTACATTTATTCCTGGCGGGCGCACAGATGCAGCCGCCTGTTGAGACGATTTCGATTGTCGTGGCCAGTTGGAACGTGAAGTGGCAGCTCCTTTCTTCCATTCTTTCCGAAGCCGAACCCGCATTCCCCGTCTTACGCGGGAACCGAGTGGGAGTCACGGTTTCCGCGACCTTGCCGGGCGCCGTTTGCTGACACCTGGCTGTGGCTCACCGCCCGCCTCAGGTGCTACGATGAATTGCAGTATCGGAGGCGATGGCCATGACCACGCAGAACATTCACCACTTCTTCCCTGACCTGTCGCGCAAATCCGGATCCGTCCGAAGGTATGCTGCCCGGATGCTGGGCATCGAGTCGGAGGAGCAGATCGTTCCCTTTCTGCTGGACGCCCTGGAGTCGGCGGACCCGCAGGTGCGCCGGGAGGCGGTCAGGGCCTTGGGGGAGATCAAGGATCCTGCGGCCTTGGATGGCCTCTCCGCCGCTTTGGGCGACGATGACGAGGAAACCCGGGAGGGCGCCGCCCGTTCCCTGGGGCTGCTGAAAATTCCAGGGGCTGTGCCTGCCCTGGCGGGAGCGCTTTCCGGCCCTTCGGCCGTGGTCCGCGCCGCAGCGGCGGAGGCATTGTGGGGGATGGCTGCCTCCATGTCCTGGCAGGATACGGGCGTTGACGCCAGGGAGGCAATGCTGCGGGCGTTGCTGTCATCCGTGCCGGCTCTGGCCGGAGCACTGCGGGACGATGATGAGGATGTCAGGGAGCAGGCCGCCAGGGCGCTGGGGAGATTCGACAGTGGAGCGGAGTCTCATCTCCTGGACGCCCTTGACCGGTCCAGCGGCCGGGTTCGCTCCCAGTTGGTGCTGGCCTTGGGGCGGCTGAAGGCGCCGGAGTCGGTGCCCATGCTGATCGAGCTGATGGAGGATGCAGACCACCGGGTCAGGTACGACGCCTGTAGTGTGCTGCAAGGGATGAAAGTTTCCCAGGCGGTGCCGGCGTTCATCGCGGCTCTCAGGGATTCGGACTCTTGGGTACGGAGAGTTTCGGCCGAGGCTCTGGGGGACATGGGGGACCGGCAGGCGGTGCCAGCCCTGGTCGCTGCCTTGGACGAGTGGGACAGGAACGTCAGGTTGGAAGTCATCGACGCCTTGAGCTATCTGGGCGACCGGGAGGCGGTGCCGGCGTTGCTCACTGTGTTCAGAGACCCCCGGGGTGTGAATCCCCGGTCTGTGGGTTACGCCCTTGCGCGTTTGGGCGGCGACCAGGCGTGGGAGGGGATCGTCGAGGCCGTTGAGCTTGGCTATATGTCTCTGGGTTTCAGCATAGCCCTGACGATAGGAGAGTCCGGATACGTTCGGGCCATGCCGAGGCTGCGCGGGTTGCTCGACGCGGACAACGGATACGAGTGCTGGTGCGCCGCCACGGCCCTGAAGGGGCTGGGGGACACGATTGCAGGGCCCGAGATGCTGGAGGAATTGGGAAGTGATGACCCTTGGAGGCGCGCCCGCGCTGCCTGGTCCCTCGGCGCGCTGGGCGGGCCGGAATCGGTTGAGCCACTGATTGCGGCATTGAGGGACGATCAGGACAGCGTGAGGGAGGCTGCCGCCTTTGCTCTTGGGGAAATGGATGACCACAGGGCGGTCGGCCCTCTGACGGCGGCGGCCTCTGAGGAATCCGAGGGGGTTCGGCGGCGGGCCCAGTCTTCGCTGGAGAGGTTGCTGAAAGCTGGGCGGAGACCTGTGGGGCCGCTTTAGCCCTCCTTTGCCGGAGAACGCGGTCAGAGAGCAACCCACCCCGTCGGGAACCGTGGTAGCGGCCATCAGATTCTCAATGGCCTCGGTGCCCTCTTGGTCCGCGATGGGCCGGACGCTTTCGACATTGCGCCACATCAGCGCCGCGTCCCTGCGAATCCTGATGGTGTCGTTGCTGGCGGCCAGCAGCCTCTTGAAAGATCGCTCCAGCCCCCACTGGGCCTTCATCCCTAGGGCCTGTGGGCATTCAGTGCTTGGAAAAGGTCTGAAACATAACAGAGGGTGACCGCGATGATAGCGAAGTGGATACGATCATACAGAGAGCGTTCTAATGCTCGGAAGCGGGGCGGAGAGGCATTTGAAGGGTCGTGCCCTCTTTGTGGAAATCAGCGCTTGCTGAATTGCATGGCCTGTAAAGGGGCGCAGTCTGAGCAGTTGCTACAGGCAAACGTCCAGGCCTTCGTGAAGCGGAGGGAGTTTGCGAACAGCGAGATCATGGCCTTGCTGGGGCATCTCAGATACGCATCTCCGCAGGTGCGGAATGACTTTCGCAGCGAGCTGTGTGCCATTTTAGCGGCGGATTTCGCTGCGGCGAATCGCGGGAAGTGGACTGGGGACGTGGCCCTTGGTCTTTCCGTGGGGCATGTTGTCGGCTCAATGTTTGAGTAGAGCAACCTGAATGTCCACAGGCCTCAGGTACTCAGAGTCAACAGAGTGCCCGTACCCGGTGAAATCTCCCCGAACGCCGCTGTAAGGTTCGGCGCATTGGAACGGCTCTCAGGCTACGTTTGGTAAAATTCTCCCATTGTCCCCGGTGTTGGTACCAAAGTCGCAGTTTGGGAAAGGGTAGAATTATGGCAGTCAACTGGTGATGAGGCGGTGGCTGTTGTGAGAGATGAGGTGGCGGAATCGGCCCACTTCCGCCGCGTCACTCCTGCTCGCTGCCACCGCCTCACCTCTCCATCAACTGATGTTTCTTTTACATCGTTAATCTGCAGCTGTAGTACAGAGGAAAGGCACAATTGCTATCTGCAACAAGAGGGGTGGCGGGGCTGTTGATAGTCGCCTTTTTCGTGTTGGCTGCTATCTTCGCCCCGCTGATCACTTCCCACGATCCCGTCGTTCAGAATCTGCCGGGCAGACGTACTCCTCCATCCTGGCAGGAGGGGGGAACACCGACTCATCTCCTGGGGACCGACCAATTAGGCCGAGATGTCTGGAGCCGGCTGGTATATGGAGCGCGGACTTCCCTGATAGTCGCGTTAGGCTCCTTGGCCGTTGGCGGGGTGGCCGGGACAGTCATCGGCTCCCTCTTCGTCCGCTATCGCAAGCTTTGGTATGGCATACGCGGCGTTTTGTCCTCTATACACGCCATTCATTCTGTTCTGAGTTTCCCTCTGAATTTCATACCCTTCGTCGGTTATTTTCTGGCAGCTTATATGGTTGTTTTGATTTCTGTGGCGATATTCGGGGTGGGACTGATTAACCTGATAATCGTCATGGGACTGGTAATCTGCCCGCGGTTCGTCATGGTCATTCTTACTACTGCGATGCGCTTGGAATCTACGAATTCCGTTGCTCAAGCCCGGGAAAGCTCGGCTTCCGGTTTCAACTCCGCCCCCACTCGCTCGCCTCCCATAGCATTTAACACCCTGACGCCGTTACTTGTATCCCAAGTGGGCTTCCTGATTGTCATGGAATCAGTCCTGGGTTTCTTGGGCCTTGGTGTGCCGCCTCCAACGCCTTCTTGGGGAGCGACAATTGCGGACGGGCGGGCCATACTGTCAACAGCATGGTGGATATCGTCTTTCCCAGCAATCTTCATCTTCCTGCTGGTAGCAGGCTTTTATATGCTGGGCAGCGGGATCCGCGGCCGCTTTGGCTCAACATCTCAGGAACCTGCATGACACACCAGTACCACAGCGGCACACGATGAACGGAGCCCTCCCGGTAGGAGTTGACCAGCGGCTGAAGTCGATACACGGGGGTGCTTCCGTGGGTGCCTGATAGGGTTGGCGGCCGGCGACGCCCTGGAGTTCCAGAGTCCCGGCAGTTTCGAGCCCATCGTCGACATGGTGGACGGCGGCCCTATCGGCCTTGAGCCCGGTCAGTGGACCGATGATACGTCCATGGCTCTGTGCCTCGCCGCCAGCCTCATTGAGAGCGAAGGGTTTGACCCGTCTGACCAGATGCGGCGCTACGTGCGTTGGTGGCGTGAGGGGTATATGTCGTCGACGGGCAGGTGTTTCGACATCGGCGTCACCACGTCGAAGGCGCTGTCCAGGTTCGTGGACACCGGGGAGCCCTACTCGGGTCCCACCTATGCCGTGTCGGCGGGCAACGATTCAGTGATGCGGCTGGCCCCGGTGCCAATGTACTTCGCCGGCGATCCCGCCGAGGCCATCGCGCGAAGCGCCGACAGTTCCAAGACGACTCACGGGGCGGAGGAGGCGGTGGACGGCTGCCGCTACTTCGCGGGCCTTCTGGTTGGAGCGCTACGGGGTGTCGGGAAGGAGGAACTCCTTTCACCTCGCTACTGTCCTGTCGAGGGGTACTGGGAGAGGAATCCTCTTTCTCCGAACGTCGCAGCCATCGCTGGCGGGTCGTTCAAGCACAGGGATTTGCGCGACATTCAGGCAACGGGTTACGTGATGGATACTCTGGAGGCGGTGCTGTGGGCCTTCCACCATACCGGCGACTTCCGTGGGGGCGCCCTCCGCGTGGTGAACTTGGGCGACGACGCCGATACCACCGTCGCCATATACGGGCAGTTGGCCGGGGCCTATTATGGTGCGGACAGCATTCCGGCGGAGTGGCGGGAGCGTCTGGCCATAGGGGCGGAGCTCGAATCCTTGGCGGACAGCCTCTTTGAGCGGGGAAGCCGGTTCCTAACGCAATAATGCGCCGCTGGCCTGTGGAGGTGGAGGTTGTCTGCGTACTGGACACCCTGTGGGGTGGGCTGTTGATTCCTATACGTCTGCGCTGGGTTCACGGTGAAGGTGTAGGTGAATCACCCGTCACCGGTCCTGAAACTCTGAGGCTTGGCGGTCCGGGCGTCGCTCATGATGCCGAAGTGCCCTGAGGAGGGTTTCAAAGTCGACGCTCCTGTAGCGCCGTGGAGTAAATCCATCGAAATTCTCAATTGCTAGTCGTATGCTTCATCTTGGTGCGTTGGACCATGCTCCTCAGGAGCGGAGTCTCGCACTTCCTCACCTTTACGTTTGGCATCGAGGAATCTATGAAAGTCAACGCACTTACCAGCTCCCAAGAGCATCAGGCCAAAGAGAAAAGCCATGGTTCCTGCGTAAAGTAACCACCCTGAAAAGTTAACATCATCGGCTGAGTCCGGTCTTATCCCGGTCCCGACTGTGGCGTCGGTTGCGCCAAACACAGTAAAGGCGAAGGAGAATGTTGCTAGCGCTAAGTTAACCACCGAGGTTGAGTAAACGAGCGTTCCTAGTTTTTCCAATTCTTCAACATTTGGTTCCTTTGACCGCTGAAACCTACGCGGCTTTCGATTCCGGAGGATGTCCCAAACGAATCTGAAGGCTGAATATACGATCCCAATTGCAGCTAATGCCAACATCCCGAAAAAGACGATAATCTGCATCATGTCATGGCCTACGTAGTACATGGCTATCACAGCGCCGAAGGCCGCGAAGGATGCCATATAAAACCAGAAAATCGTATTCGCTATGTCGCGGCGGCCTTGCACTGAGATTAGTCTGATGTAGTGCAATAATCCCCGCCACGCGGCGGAGATGGCGAAGATCGTAACCGCCAGTAGTGCCACCGAAATGACTACGATGTTCGTTGCAAGGGCTTGCAGTCCTGCGACTTGCTCCATCACTCCTCCCACCCCATGCGGTATTTGATGTCGTAGTTGATGATGAAGTGCAGCACTTCGTCGGTAAGGCCGTAGGCTTCGGTTACGATGCGGTCTTTCGGTATCCCAGGGGGTACTGGCGGCATGATGGGATGCTCCGTTTCTGGTCGAATGTGATGCGAGACCGCCCACCCCGTTCGTCGATGGTGGCCGGTATGCCGCCGTCAGTCGGCGACAGTTTCATTATCTCGCGCCCTACTGCGCCCGCGCTACGGGCGGATGTCAGCAGTTATATAGTCCACGGAACTTCCCACGACTTAGTGTGGTGCCGGGTTCCGTAGTCTCTGTAATATGTCCTGGCTGTGCTCGGTATTCAGCTTGGGAAGTGTTAGTATGTCCTCAATTTGCTCTTCGGAGGGTTTCATGCCTAAAGGCGGCGGAAATGACGACAACCGGGCTGATCAGATGAATCCCAACAATGATGCCTATTGGCAGTCTCGGGGGTACGATGAACGCCCCGACGATTGGGAGGCCCTTGCTGCTGGTAATGATGACGAGGGCGGTGACGATGATAACCGGGCCAACCAGTTGAATCCGAACAACGAGGCCTATTGGTCGTCAAGGGGTTCTTCTAAGCCTTCCTCGTAGCCTGTTGGTCTGCATTTCGGAATGAGAAGGGCGAGCCTGCATCGGCCCGCCTTCGCGTGTTATCGGCCGACACCTGACTCGCGCCTCTGGCGAGCCGGTACCCGGCTTTCTCTCTACATCTGCACCAGGTTTACGGCGAGATTGTAGGCGAACCAGCCGTATCCGGTGCGGAAGGATTGGTGTTTGGCGGTCTGGGCTGGCCTTGTGGCCTTGATCAGTGGATTCCAAGTGGTACTGCCCGGATGTGGCACGGGCGCCGTTGTTGGGCACCAACGTGAGGCGGCGGTCTTTTCTCGAAACGTAAAGGCCGGGGTGAGTCCCCGGCCTTGTTGGAAGTGGTGGGTGTTTACCTGGCGGTAGTAGGGTCAGTGCCGGTTACGGCTGGACTGGTGTGAGGACAGTGCGTAAGAGGTCACGTTTTCGTGTTGCCGTGGAGGATGAGCGGTGACCTGCGGCTTCCGGCTCTGAGTCCACCTGTGTCTGGTGGAAACTCCACGGTTGGTTTTCCCAGCGGCAGGTTTCTCGTGCCGCTGTCCCTACCGATCGGGGTACGGGTCCGTCTCGCTCACCTCGGCCTGGGACTTCCTCTTTTCCAGCCCCAGTCCCTCCGCCACCTTGTCGCCCCACAGGCCCTTGACGTACTCCAGGACGGCGATGATCTCGTCGTGGGCGAGTACTTCCCCGAAGGCGGGCATCCCGCTCTTGAAGCTGGGAATGTCCGGGGACTCGAAGAACTTTCCTCCCCTGCTGACGTAGGTGTAGAGGGTGCCGTCTCCGTGGTGCCAGGTGTGTCCGTCTCCGTTCAGAGGCGGTGCCGGCAGTACCCCGTCGGGCTTCTTAATGTGCCAGTTGGGCTGTCCCTCCCCGCCTGTTCCATGGCACACGGCGCAGTTGGCCTGAAAGATTCCTTGGCCTGGAGATGCGTCTGTTTCCTGGGCGGAGACTCCCGTAGCAGCGGGGGCTTGGGCCGGCGTTCCCGTTGGCGCCTCCGCGGTTGGCCGCGCCTTTGTTGGAGACGTTGTTGCCGTTGCCGTCGGCCCGGGTGCGGACGGCGGGTCCGTCGGGGGTATGCTTTGTCTATCGCCGCAGCCCGCAAGAAGGACGAGCGCAGTGAAAATCACTGTCGCTGTTACGGCCGCAATACTCGAGGCCCAGGTTCTGGGCAGGCTTGGTGTCCTCATTTCCGCTCGCCGTTGGGTTAGGGTTTGGGTATCCGTAGCATCCGGTTCATGCCTTCCCCATGTCCGAAGAGTCGGCGGCGCAGCGGTCTGGGTGTTCCCTTATTGAAGACTATTCGCATCAGGTACCCTGGCCCGCAGGTCCTGCGCCACGAACTCCATGGCTGCTTTCACGTCCGATTCCTCCACGGGGTGGAGCCATTCCATGAAGTCGTAGATGATAGCTCCCCCTGCCAGGTTCTCAATGAGGGGATACATCGGCAGCTTGCCTCCGTTGAACAGCCAGTCTCCGCTGTGCTTGCCCGGGATGCTTTCCACTTCAGGGCAGTTGTTCCAGTCGCCGATGAGGTCACCTTCCGTCCAGGCGAGTCCGTTGCGCTTGCCCCAGTCCATCCGGGACGATTGCATGACGGCGATGTTGCCGCGGTCTTCGGGGTTCACCGGGGCGGCGTCAAGGTGAAAGCGCCAGTTGTTGGCCTGGATGGTGATTTCGTTACCTTGCGCCAGCGGTTCCCGTATGCCCCGCGATGTGTTTTCGCTGACCATATCGCCCGGCCCGACGATCCACATCAGCGAATCGCCCGCCGCCGTCAACTCCCGGATGCTGGGTAGCGTTGCTTCCATATCAACTCTGTGCCGGGAAAACGACTTCAGCTTCAGTGTGAATGACCGTCTCCACCAAACACTTTCGGGTACACCCAGACGGCGAATTCTTCCAGCGCGTCGATGAAGCGCGGCCCGGCGACGCTGAAGGAGTTACCTTCGCTCAAAACGAATATGTGGTCCTCGATGTGGTCCGGGTCTTCGACCATGTGCAGAGTGGAAAGCACCGGATTTTCCGTAATGCTCTCCACCGAGTCGGTCATAATGATGTCCGGCTCGTTGTTCACGATTATTTCGGGGTTGATTTGCTGGTATCCCTCAAAGTCGGCGACGTTTTCCAGCTTCAGCAGTTCGAACACGTCGTTGACCAGCGTGTTGCGCCCCGGCGTCCACCAGTCGAAGCCGTGGGAGTAGACGGTCCAGGTTGGCTCGACTTCTTCCATTTTCTCTTCGATAGCGTGGACTCGCGCGTCAAACTCGCCCGTAACATGCTCCGCCTCATCCGCCGCGCCGGTAATGGCGCCCCACATCCGTATCTGGTCGGCCACCTCCGTGAAGCCGTGGGACAGGCTCTCGATGTACAGCACCTTCAGCCCGGCGCGCTCCAGGTCGGCGTTGAAGCTGTCATAGAACACGTACACCAGGTCCGGCTCCAGCGCCACGATGGCTTCGATGTCCATGTTGAAGGCGTCGCCCACCTTGGTGATGCTTTCCGTCTCCGGCGGGTAGGTCACGTAGCTGTGCGTGCCGACGATGCGGTCTCCTTCCCCGATGGCGAAGAGCATCTCCACGGCCGCGCCGTCGTAGACCACCATCCGCTCCGGCGGCGTCTCGAAAACCACCTCTCTGCCGTCGGAGGACACGACAGTCACTGGCCACGGTTCCGGTGTGGCCGTGGGCGGAGCCTGAGTTGGAGTTGGTTCGGGGGTGGCCGTCGGCGCCGGGGTTGGCGGGACAGCCGTTGCGGTTGGTTCGGGAGGAGGCGGTGTAGCGGTTGGCTCCACCGGCGTAGCCGTCGGGGCTGCTGGCGCGGGCGTAGCCGTCGCCGGAACCGCTGTTGGCTGGGGGGCTGTGGCCGCCGTGGGCGCGGGCGGGCTGGTTGGCGCGGCAGTTGGCTCCGAGCCGCAGGCCAGCAGCGCCCCGGCCATAGCGACAAGGATGGTAAGCAGAGGCAGCAGGTATCGCGCGTGGGTCACGGCGGAGCTCCTGTATGGGGATTCAACATTCGTCATCTCCAATTGCCAGATTCCCGCTTTCGCGGAAATCCGAGGCCTTCCGGTCAACGTAAAAAGCCCTGCCCCAAGGGAGCAGAGCGCATCGCAATAGTCCGAGCTATGCAGGCGCCTTTCGTCGAAGGCCTAAACATCACCGGGAGCCGTAGACCGGACTCGCCCCGGTGCCGGGATTCAACCGGGGCCTACCGTTGCGGGACAGTGCTGGACTTAGACCAGCTTCCTCGTTCAACCCTAGTGAAGGGCACTCCCAGCGTCGGGGTAATTCATTTGTAAATCGAGATAAGTCTGACCCGGCAATGATGCCCCATCCCGCCACGGCTGTCAATGCGTGAGCGGGTGAGCCTGAAAGGATTTCGATATTGCCATCGGTCAAACGAATCCGTTGTAAAAGTGACTGATTTCGCCTGGAGGCGGGGCAATTGGCAGCGACAGAAATCGCCACTCCTCTATGAATTGCCGATGGAAAGGATTCTCTTCGGCTCCCGCTGGAGGTGTGCCTCTCCTGAGTGTCTGCAATCAACTTGGGGCGGCGCTGTTATGGGCCCTGTTGAGCGTGCCTGCGAATGGTAATTGCCGTATGCTTTAAGAGCGGTCCGGCAGCTTGACGCATCCTATGGGATGACAGGTTCGGTAGTCGCTTGCCGACTCGAATCCGTGACGGCGGTCCTCGCCTTTGTTACCTGTGGAAATTCCGCTACAGGAGTGGCGACGGTCTGTGGGTCGCGGTCACCGGAACGGCGTCCCGGTCTTCTCCCGGTGTTGTAGCTTGCTCCGGTGCAGGCCGCCGGGGAACCGCCAGCGATTTCCCGGCCTGATTCTTGTCCGGCGGGTTGGCGCGCTACTCTTCCTCTGCCCCCCGTAACCTGCGCCCGGTGTTCCGCTCCACGTTGCGCTTCTGCTCGTCGGTGAGAGCGTTCAGCGAGAATTCCATGATTCCTTCTTGGAAGTAGTACTCCGCGTGGTGCGCGGCCAGGTTGACCAGCTCGGGCTTGTCGTACAGGAGGTCGGCCACGTCCTGGCCTTCTCCCTCGTGGGCTACGATGGTGATCACGGCCCATGGCGCTACCAGGGATTTGACCGGCTAGGTGGGTATGGCGCTCAGGTCCTCGGGGTCGGCCCCGATCACCAGTTGTTCGGGACTCTTGAAGTCGAAGTCTATGAGGACCGTCTGGTTCAGGGATCGCGTACTGTGTGCCAGTTCTTCGGGTGATGGCGTTGTCATCTCGGCATCTCCTGTGGGGGTGTCGCGGCTGATGCTGGGGGAGTGGCTGCCCTCTCCGGCGGCGTGGCGCTGTCGGGCCGTCGGCAGGTTTCTATTCCCGTCCTTTACATCTGGGCCAGGTTCACGGCCAGGTTGTAGGCGAACCACCCGTCTCCGGTCCTGAAGGTCTGGGGCTTGGCGGTCTGGGCGTCGCGCGTGATGCCGAAGCCGTCGTCGAAGGGCTCGAAGTCCACGATGCGGTCGTACCGCACCCTGAATTTCTTCTTCGGTCCCGAGAAGTAGATATGCTTGGTGGTGAAGCCCAGGAGTCCGGTGTCCTGGTGGACGGTCTCCTCCCACTCCACGCTTCTGCTGCGGAAGGTCCCGGGCCGGTAGTATACGCCCCTGGCTACCCGGATGCTGAGGCCGTGGGAACTGCCTCTCCGCTCGCGGCGGGTGACGACTTCCAGGTAGTCGACGCCGTTCATGATCCAGACGAGTTTCTCGGACTTCATCAGGTTGAAGGGCACCCGGCCGCTGATGTTCTGGCGGTCGGGGACGATGCCCTCTGTGATGTCGCGGAGTACGGCGGCCTTGACGATCTGGGTGAGGACCCCGTTCTGGTCGAGTCGTTCCGCCGTCAGGCCGAAGCGGTCCATGTAGCGGTTGAGGGCGTTTTCCTCGTCCAGGGTTAGGAGTCCGTCCTCTAGGGCGCTCTCGACGGCGGCTTCCCAGGCCCTTATCAGGAGGTTCTGCTTCTCGTCTCCATAGAGGGTTGACTGCCGCAGTGATTCCGACAGTTCCCGGAGGTGGGTTTCGGGGTCGTCCACGGCGATGGCGGCCAGCCGGGCGTCGAGCATTAGCCGGTCTCGCGATGCCCTGTTCAGTTGCGCTGTTGCCTTTTTGTCGGCTGCGGAGTCTGCCAAAGTGAGCCTGCCCCGGAACTCCCCGTAGCTTGGCTTCCTCGGCCTGGGTGATGATGCCGTCGGCCATGGCGTGGGCGACGCCTCGTTTCCAGCCTTCTTCCAGGGCCTGGTTGACGGTGGCGCCGTTCCCGTAGGAGTCGCGGGCTATTTCGGCCATGGCGACCCGGAGGGCGTTCTCGTTGAACTGGTGTGTCTTGGCGGCGTCGGAGGCCATTTCGACCATCCGGCTCCAGGCGGCCTCGAAGGTCCGGCGGCATTCAGGGTGATCACGGGCTAGGAGTCCGGCCTTTTTGCCGCAGTACCGGCAGGTGCCGGCGGCGGTGCTGAGGAGATTTAAGAGGGGCATTGCTTCCTCTGGTTTCCCGTCCGGGGCTTACTCGCCCGTGTTGGATTTCCAGCTTTTTGGACCGGAGTATTATCGTGCGTTGCAGGTCCGCATGGCTGTTTTTGTGAGACGATCGCTAAACTTGCCCGATGCTCACGGCCCAAATGTCGCCAACTTTTTCAAAGCTGTGTTGATAGGGCTGTATCGTCCCATGTCAGGTTCTAATGTACGGAGCACTTCCTTCGCATTTTCCATAGCTTCGGTTATGTCAGAAAAAACCGAGTTGCTGGACGCGAGAACAACTGTATAACTGGTGTTCACATTATCGTCCTCGACCTCTCGCATAAGGTGGTACTGTTTTAATTGCCATATCCAACCTCTATCCGGGCGTTTTCCCCCGTAAACGCTGCCAGATGTATCGGATTCTCCTCTAAACCCTTCGGTAAAATCTAATCTGTAATCTATTTCTATCATGGGATGTTCCCCCTATTCTGAAATTAGAGCCTGTTCGCTTCTAACGTTTGTTGGGGCGGTTCTGCAATCGTCTCTTCTGTAGAGGTGTGTATCGGCGGTAGTCATGACCGTGTTGTAAGGGCCCAGGTGCCGGAAGACCGTGCTGATTGTTGTGGCTCTGGCCTTGTTCCTCTTCTCCATTGTATCAACTGCTGAGCGGGTCTGGCGGCTACGCCTAGGTTGCCTCCGCTCTGGCGTGTTGAGGGTTGAGGGCGGTAGCCATCTCGAGCAGCCTCCAGGCATGGTCCCTGTTGGTGTGCCACTTGGAGCTGGCGCAGTTGAGACAGCCGCGGATGGCCACTTGAAGAACTGGACGGTCCCGAAAGTGGCTACATTCCTATACGGTCTATACCTCAGTCCTCGATGATGCTGGTATGACTTGAAGGGCGAGCCCACCGTCCTGCGAGCAAGTATGGCTGTGGTAAAAGATCTCGTGCTCCGCTGTTTCCAATTGCCTGTTTGTGGGGTTGGCCTTCAGGCCGTGGTTTTCCACGGTGGTGCGACCCACTAGGTACTTTTCGGTAGGCCAAAACAATACGGCATATGGTAGCGGCGGCCTGCCTGCCAAGGATATGTCGGCGTAGCCGAGCCCCACTTCCATGACAGCTTTGTCTTCTACGCGGACCGACACTTGCCTTATCGGGTTGATCCCATGGCTTCGAGGGTTCCGGCTGGCAGGACGGTGTGGGTGGCTCCGGTATCCACCAGGGGGTACTTAGTTCATCATTGCCTTCGCATCGCCTTATGGTGAATTCAAAGGTGGTGCTGGCTTGGGTCTATGTATGCTCTACAGCTTCACTCACCGTCAGGATGCTCCGCGTCCCTCGTGAACTTGCAGCCAGCCCCTCCCTGCCATTCGCTACATGCCCAGAACCTGTTATTGGTTCTGGCGTTCGACCTCAGGGTGAGTACGCCCCGCCTGCAGCTGGGACATACCTCCTCCTTGTGCTGGCAGGCCTCGTTCGTGCAGCGCGTCTTCGTAGTCTCGCGGTCACCATTTTGGTTCACCAAGGCGAACCCGGCTTTGCAGGCTGTGCAGCGTGGTGCGATGTGCCGACACGCTGGGTTGTTCGTGCACCGCAGGTTGTTGCCGGTCTGGGAACGCACCAAATGCCCGCCTTTGCAGGAGGGACATTTGGGGCTGAGCTGGCCCAGTTCCCGTACTTCCGGCGCGATCTGGAGCAATTCCCTGATGAAAGGAGACGGGCGGTTCGGGTCGGCGACCAGGTAGGTGGCCTTCTTTCCCCTTGTCATGCCTACATAGAACAGCCGTCGCTCCTCGGCGTTCGGGAAGAGGCTGTCGTCCACGGGCGGCGCCACGAGATCGAGCAATGGGTCGTCTTCCCGCAGGCAGGGGAACCCGTAGATTTCGTCGGCCAAGTCCAGGACTACGACATAGTCCGCTTCTCGTCCCTTTGCGCCGTGTACGGTCGAGAAGTGCCTTTGCGCCCAACCTGGCAGGTTCTCTCGGCTTCGTCGGAACCGTCCCAGGATCAGCGTGCTGTCATCAGAGTTGCGGTGCCTCCTGATCTGATCGAGGGCGGTTCTCGCCCCCTGACGCTGGTCGCCATCAGCAATCACGATCAGTCCGCCATCTCTCTGGGGGTTCCCACTAGTGAGGGCGCGTCGCGTCTGGACTGGATTCCGCTGTACGAACCGCGCTGATGGCTGGGCGATGTCGTCGCTGAAACGGAAGGTCTCCGTCAGGTCTACACGCTTCGTGAACCCGAGGTAGTCCTGAACCTCGTTGAACAGCCTCACCTGGCTTCCTGTGAAACGGTAAATTGATTGCCAGTCGTCGCCGACGATGAAGTAGGCCATGCCCTCACGCATCAGGGCTTTGGCCAGCGACATCCTGCCAGCTGAGATGTCCTGAAACTCGTCGATCAGGATGTGGCTGTAGGCATGAACCCACTGCCCGCGGTTTATGATGGCCGTGGCTTCGTTGATCATGTCGTGGTAGTCGATGCCACTTTTCTCTTGGAGAAGGGCATCGTATCGCCTCCTGGCTTCGCGCCAGATCTTGAGGAACTCCCCGGCGCGGCGGGGGTCTTGTGAAGCGTCGGCTCGACTGTCGATCTCGGCTTGGCTGATGTTGCCTGACTTGGTGTGATTGAGGAAGTGAATCAGCAGGTCTGCCAGCCGACTGATCTGAATTTCTTTCAGATCCTTGATGAGCTCCTGGACCGGCACCTGTCGGCGGCTGACGTTCAGCTGATCCAGCCGCTCGGCAAGCCTTGATAGCAGAACGCCTTCCCGATGTTGCCAGCTATAGGTTTCGACCAGCGTGGTGTTGTTCGTTCGATGTTGCTTGCGTTTCCAGGTCACGCTTTCTTCGTACCCGGTCCAACCGGGCGGCGCCTTGCCGTTCTCGTTGAGCGCGAAGTGCTCGATGTAGATCCCATGGTTCGTCAGGTAGAAATCAGGCTCGTACTGCCGGTAATGGCTGGTGGCCGTTTGGTGCTCGTACTGCCTTTCGTACTCGTAATCGACGTCGTTGGCGGCCAGCCAGTTTGCGATGGTGAGTTCCTCGAAACTCTTGACGAGCTCGCCCTTCAGCGTCCGCAGTCCGCTGTTTTTGACGTACTGCAGGTAATCGGCTTCCGTTTCGATCTCGGTGTCGAACGGGCTCCTGTACTCGGCCGGCATCTGGACCAGGAAGTTCAGGATGGCCCGTGCCAGTTGGTCATCGTGCGTCATCTGGGTGATGAAGTCCTGCATCGTCCGGCGGAGGGCGAACTGCTCCTGCACCTCGTTTGGGACGGAGGGCTTCTCTCCGGTAGTTTCTCCGATGACCCTGAGCCCGAAGCTGTGAAACGTCGCCACATCGGCGTCGGACAGTTCAGCGGGCAACCGGTTGCGGATTTCATCGACGGCATCGCTGTTGTAGGCAAGCACGAGGATATGCTTGGGATCCACCTTTTGGTTAGTTACCAGGTGCGTGAGCTTACCGGTGATGACGGTGGTCTTGCCCGTGCCGGCTCCTGCTGCGACCAGGGTGACGTCCTCGTCGGTGGCGACGGCCTCGGCTTGTTCCTGGGTCAGCGCCCTGTACCCGAGGTTGACTGCGGCGGATTTCGCCAGCTTGGCCTGGGCTTGGACAAACCGCCGATTGGCTTCGCCTCGACGTGTGTCGTCCGTCACGACCGCCTCGGCGGCCACAATGCTGGACAGCAATTTGCTGACTTCTGGGTTCAGCTTGGCGACCAACTCCGGTGTGCAGCGGGAGGTGACCGCTTGGATTCGCGGTGCAGCGGTCGTGGCATGGGATTTCCTCACAAACCGGGTTTTGGGTACCAGTGTCTTGAGGTCCGCGTGCAGAGCGCGGATGTCCGTTGTGACCGTTCGGGCCTGTTGCCGGAGCAGCTCCTCGTGTTCTTTGGCCTCCTCTTCACGGTCGTGCCTCAGACCGGCTGATACCGATGTGTGCAGTTTCCTGACATCCTGTTCCGTGAATCCCGACAGTTCAATGCTTGTCCCGTTTCTCAGGGTCACGATCATCGCGTGGTGTACCCAGCGCAGGTCCAGCTCGACCTTGTCGATCTGCCGGTTATTGAACGACCCTACGCCGTCGCCGAAGATGCGCAGTGTCTGGCCGTCGTACTCGGCCTTGGACGGCTGGCCAGGATTGAAGAACTTGTACAAGCCCTGGGCTTCCACGGAAACATGCTGGGAGGTAGTCGTCATTGTCCCTGCCGCTCCGGATTTCCGGCTGCAAATCTTGGCGTGCCGCAAACTCGACATGCGAACGCGCTGAAAATTGCTGGGCGATTTCTGTGTTGCCCGCCTGGGATTATTACCAATTCCCTGGAGTCTGTTGGCTAGGTGGTCAAGCCGTAATCTCCGTATCTACGCCGTGGCGGTCGGCAATTCGGCGGGTTTTGGGGGGTCAGCCCCGCGCCTGCGGAGAATGCGGGGTCAGAATCATGACGAGGGCGAAGCTCCGGGGGTCAGCCCCGCGCCTGCGGAGAATGCGGCTATGTTAGCCTCAAGCGACGGCGGCGGCAAGGACAACGGCCATCATCGTCGCCAAGAATATAATGAACAGTGTCATCGGAGTCGCCAGCGGGGATTTACACAATGAATCTCTTTTAATTCTGATTCATTGTGCGGAGTTCGTTTTTATTGGAAGGTATGTGAGGATTTTGCCCGTAATGCTGGGCCTGCGGCACTACAGTCGCTGCTAGCCCTACTTCCTGCAGCCACGCCTTACCCGCCGCAGGCCTTCCTTGGCTGTCCCCGACCGGGCCTGTGCCTCCGTTATCAGTACGTCTACCGCTGGCGGCAGGCAGCGCCGCACGGCTTCCATTCCGGTTCGCTGGGCTTCGGTGCCGATTCGTGCCGCCGGAATGCCTCGGAGAACGCGGTGAGGGAGCATCCCAGCCCATCGCGACCCGTGGTAGCTGCCAGCAGATCCTCCATGGCCTCGGCGCCCTCCCGGTCCGCGATGGGCCGGACGCTTTCGACGCGCCGCCACAACAGCGCCGCTTCCCTGCGGGACCTGATGGTGTCGTTGCCGACGGCCAGCAGTCCCTTGGAAGATCCCTCCAGCATCCACTGGGCTTCTGTTCCCAGATACTCTGAATTGGACAGACGGGGACACTTCAGGAAGAAGAAGTTAAGCATATTCAGGTGTTCCCCGCGATCCTGAGCCACTATGTTGCCAACTCCCTTGTTTCCGTCCGGCGCGGGCTACCGTTCCGGCTGGTAGTCTAGGCTTCTGCCGTCCCGCGTAACGCTGTGGCGGGGGCCTGGTCGGCAACTGATTAGGTTAAGGGCGCCATGCGCCGGAACTCCTCCTTGGTCATCGTCATGACGCTCACCCACGGCACGCCGCGCCGTCCTTGCACGATTTCACGGACTGTCTTCTTCATCCGTCCGGCGGCATTGCTATTTAGCAATAGATGTTCCTCTAGATAACTCAGCGACTGATTGTAGCTATTCGCTGACCATGGTTCGGACTTCCGGCAGTGGGTCTTCTTTGGCGATTTCCAGCCATTGGTCAACTACGGGGTGCTGGCTTTGCCCATTCTTCGCCATGGCTACCGCTAAATCTGCACATAAGAGCCTGAGCAATGGAATGTCCTCAACGCTTTCTTGAGTCTGGTCATAGCTGAGCTCGGTTGCAAGGTAGCCCAGTCCATCTTCTACCAGCTGTCGGATCATCTCTTTGCTTGCCTTTGTGCCTTTCTCGAATATCCATTGAGCTCCCTGTAATGCCTCCGCCAAAGACGCGCTGCGCCGGTAGGCGATTGCCACTCCGATTTCCCGGACTAGATCGTCCGGCGGTAGGGGTATGTTGGATTCCGCGTCCCACGATTCGGAGAGCCACAGTAGTATTCCTGATATGGCGCTCTCAGCAAACTCCTTGTTATCAGATGTCATTCCGGCCCTCAGCATCGTCGCCACGTCTTCCAGACGGGTCGGTATGATTTTGACTATGGTCGGTGCTAGTTCAAGTGCCGGGGTTTGCGAATCGTTCAAATGCCGCATTTTCTGGTAGAGTTTTTCGCCCATCGAAGGGTCAGGCAGGCTGATTTCTTGGATGACTGCGGGCAAGGCTCGTGCAACTGCTCTAACCTGATTGCCGTAGCTATCTCTGAGCATCGGAGATTGTAACTGAAATCGTTCAGGTGTAGCAGCGTCTGCCCAGGTTTCCAGTAGTCCTGAAATGAGTTGCTTCTCCGCCTCAGACAATTCTAGCCGTTGCCCGTTCTTGTACAGGATGCGTATCGCATTGCCTACCTGCCAGAGTTGGCTCTTCACGTCCTTGGGGTTGTGGTTCAATCCATCTACTGAACGGAGGTTGATCTCTATTGTATTTGGGTCGCTCGGTTCTGGGTTCCCGGACAGCCATTTGTTGCGGAATCGCTCCTCCGCGATTCCCGGACTATGCTCCGGGAATGTCAGGAAAGCTGAATCGACGAGTGCGACATTGCCCGGCAGTTCTTCAGGACCCGTATATTGTTCGTCCCACAGTGCTGTGGCGATCCCGTGTGTTTCGTCTTTCGTGAGTTGGCCGGACTGTACCAAGTTAACCATTCTCTTGGATGCCTGGTATCGGATTGATGTGTCGCTGGTCAAGCCACGCATTGTCAGGTTGATTGCCGCCAGCCATTGTTGCTCGTTGTCAGGCGTGCGCTCCAACACATCGCTTGTTTCATCCACTAGGTCTGCGGGATCTGGCCAACTGTATTCCGAAAGTGGCTTGGGACCGTCTAGGCCGGCTATCGGAGCGTTCAATAGGTCAATGGCGCGACGACGGCGATTGTCTCTTGGCATTGCCTCCCAAGAACGCTGAAGTAAATGGCGTATCGGCGTCCACCCGGTGCTCCCCGCCAGTTGCTCGTTTTGGCAGAGTGCTAGAGCTTGGTCAAAAATGGTCTCCATATGGTCAGGTGACGTTCGGATTACCAAACGTGATAGAGCTTCGATGAGAACCTTGAGGTGCTGTCGATGCACCGAGTGGTTCAGGGTGTGCAAAATGTTGTCAATCGCCCTCTGGCAGGAATGTCCGAGGTTTTCCGCTTGTTGGGTCTTCAAGGATGCGACCCGCGTTCTCGTTAGGACGCGCTCGAGGGTTGCGTCCGTATCCGAGTTGCTGGATCGCAATGTTAGCCTTATGGCCAGTTCATAGTTCCAGTCTGCCAGCTTGTCTGCCGCGGCTTTTAGGGTACCTGCCGTAACGTCTGTTGGAATAGGCATAGGTGATTGACCGTTAGGGAGTTCGTGAAGAATTGTGACGCGCGGTGGCAGCCCGGCTACTTCCGTCAGTCTGATGGCTTGGTAGGCAGCAATCGGCTGGTGGTAGTTGTTAGTGATCCTGTGACGTATTGTCCGTGTGCCGAAATCGAAGGAGGGCGGGTCTTCCTCTTGCCTGCTACTGCTAATCCCTCTGGCAATAATGTCACGCTCGTGAATGGCGTCGCACTTCGATGCGGCTAATTCGTCCATTCGGCTGATGACCGTATGATGGTTATGCCAGCCGACTGTGGGTAGGATTGCCCAGCCCTCCCTCGACGGACCGGCTACGTTGCGTTCCTCCTTCGGCATTGCCCTGATGGCTTCTATCGCCTGACGACGCAGTTGTTCCGCTTCGTCGTCGCGTTCCATCTCGCTGAACATAGCGGACTTCCGCATTGCCCAAACTGGATCACTGTTTTCCGTTTGCCAGTCAGCCAGCAACCGGCTCAATTCTTCGAAGTCCAAGTCGTAGAGTGCCCAAAGGCAGTTTTCGTGAGAAATACGCTGCTGGGTTTCGGGGGCTTCGTCCACGAATTTGCGGAGTTCTTCGACTCGCTGCCTGAAAGCCTCTTGGTTGTAGTTCCACCGATATTCGACTAACAACTCGGTCGCGATGGTTCGCCAATTCTCGCGAATTGTTTTCCAGTCAGCGTGGGGCGCTTGTCCGCCCTCAATGGTCTGGTTGTTGCAATCGAACAACTCCAGCGTGTTTTCAATCACGTCCACAAGCTCTTGCCCTAATGGTTCGAGCAAGATTCCCTTCCGCCAGACCAGTTCTCGGATGGCTTGCAGACGCTCGGTTGGAGTCAGGGCATCAGCGGACTCTGCTATTGCTGATGCCCAGGCATCGGCGCCCCAGGAAATGGTGTGCCGATTCGCGCTTGGCAGCACCAGCCAGCCTGGATATATTTCCCTGTTATGTTTCCAGGCCGTCGTCGCTTCTCTAACGGCCTGCGCTGCTAAATGGGCGTCTGGGGAGTCCTGCGGCTCCAGGGAGCGATAAGGACGGCTGGGTTCTTCCTTCGGCCATGCCATCGTTGGTTCGTCGATCGGCCTCAGGTGGTCAGGAATCGGGTGGCGCTTGGTGCTTGGTAGTCCGGGCCACTCGGTAATTTTGTAAGGCTCGCCGCTTTCTAACGTGTGCAACAGCCACTCGGTGGCGTATTCATGGCGTCTGTTCCCCGCCCAACTTTCGGCATTGAGGTGCATTGCTAAATCAATCGGTTCGATTCCGCGTCCTTCCAGCATTCGCCTGCGATGCGGCGACAGGTTCAAGTGTCCGGCCAGGTAGATTTTCGGTGCCGATTCTCCTAGGTTATCCCGGACCCAACCTGCCCAGTTCAGGAAGTTGGGGTCGTCTCCTGAAAATCCAATCAGGAGAAATATCGTTTCCATCATGGATTGCTGGACAGTGTTGACGAACGGAGCAAATTCCACGGGGTATGTGCGGTAGTCTTCCTGGGTCACAATTAGCGGAAACTGAGCCGGCAACGACCCGTGCAGCTTCACGATGCGCGGTCGCTTGCCCATAGGGATTTCTTCCACGCTGTTGATGACGCTGTAATGACGCTCGACAACATGGCTGCGAGTTCGTTCCAAGAGGGTGTCCCAGTTGGTGGTGAATATGTCCTGCCAAGGCAGTTGGAGCAACCTCTGATGTGTTGCCCCTGGCTGGTGTTCTTCGTGACGGACCATCCGGCGCAGTGCGTCGTGCAGCGCGCTTCTGCCGAATGCGGCTTCGTATTCTTGAGCGGCGCGCAACTGGTCGGGGTAGCCGGCTCCGCCTTCTTGAGGGTACAGTTCACTATGGAGTTGGCTGGCAACTTCCTCCCATGTGGGCAGAGCGGCCCCTAAATAGCCTATCGGCATGGCATTGCGGCTGAAACCGCTTCCTACCATGACGGAGGCGCCGTTGCCAGAGCGTTGCCACAGCGCGTCTCTGACTCGGTTGATATGGCTCTGATCCGGGAAGTTCATTTTTTCCTTCATCGTCTGAGATGGAAAGCGGCACGGCGTTAATTTCCCATTCGGAAATCTATGGGAATTTTACCAACAAAGCTGTGTCTGTGAAAAATTCCGGGCCGTTCCCTCACTTGGAACTTTTCACAAATCGCGTTTCAGGTTGCCTCCTGCTGAAACTTGCCCGCTCCTTCACGGGTTTCCATTGAGCAGAACACTTTGGTAGTCGCGGTAGGTTTGACCTAGGGCGCAAAACCGGCTACCACCGACGAACGGGGTAGCCGGTTTTGCCGCCGCTGGTCGGCGACAGTTCCATCATCCTACGCTTTACCGCGCCTGCGCTATGGGCAACTGTCAGAAGTCATTCCGACTTCTGACCTTCCTGCCACTTTGCTGCCGTTCATGGGGTACCCGGCGAGTATCGGGAAAATCACGCTTCACGTCGCTGCGCTGGTCATTTTAGGGGGCGCGGGTTGGCTTCAGTACTCCGTTATGGTTGATCTGTAGACATGCTGACTTGCCCGCTCAATTTCAGGTCCGCCAGTGCCTGCCTAATTTCTTCCTCCACGTTCTGGAGCCGGTCGGAGTCAACGGAAACCGACAGGTTCATGCCGATGTTCAATCCTTCCTCCGCCCGGAGTTTGGTGAGAAGTTTCACTCCCACCATGTTCCAACTCTCCATCGGCACCGTGCCCTTCAGTCGCAGGGTCGTTTTCTGAGGCGTGAGAAGTGGCTGTTGCTCCCCATCCGGCTTTGGATCTGTGTCTGGTGTTGGCGTCGGTGGCGGGTCAGGTTCTTGGTCCGGAGTCGGCACCAGCGTCGGTGGGGCCTTGAGCTGTTCTGCTGTCTGCTTGGTGAGCAGGTAGGTGTTGGCGTCGAAGGTCACCTCGGTCAGGGAGACTGGCTCCTTGTACCAGACTCTGGCGCCCTGGGCTTGGTCAGGGTTTCCTGACGCGAGCCCAAATTCTCCGGTCTCCACGAATTCCAGAATTCTTCCCCGGAGTACTTGGTCGGGGTCCAGGAGCCTGGTCAACGACCCGTTCATAAAGCTCTGGCGCAGGCTGCTGAGCGGCCAGGAGCCGCTCTTCGTGAACGCCGGAGGCCAGTTCCTGTCGATGTAGCCTGCCCCTACGGAGTCGTTCAGGAGCCCGTTCTGTTTGAGGGATGTGATCACCCGTCCCGTCAAGGACTCGTTCCCTGTGGCGTAACCAGCCCCCAGGTCGATGGTCCTTATCTTGTTCTCGGTCTGGGGGTCATACAGGCTGACGAACCGGTAGCTGGCCCACACTTCGTCTGTGGCTTCTTCCTCAGCATTTCTGACCTGTTGGCTCAGAGCGTCCAGTTCCGGCTTCTCGAACTCAGGACCGAGGGTGCCAGCGTCTATCTCGCTCCTGACCTTCTGCCATGCCAGCCAGGTTTCCACCCTGTCTTGTAAGTCTCTCCCTGGCTTCCTGGTACACCAGACCATTGCCGCTGGATGGAGCCGGTCTGACCCGCCTCGCTTTTGCGTCCATTGAGCTATCTGTTCGGGCGTGTGGTTGTTCTCTCTCCACTCCAGTTCGGGACTCATCACCACCAGGGTCATCCGGGGAACGTCCGAGACCTCGGTGCTGTCCTTGGGGAAGTAGGCCTTCGGGATGCCGTTTCCCTTGTTGAACTCCCTTTCCACCAATCTCCTGATAGCGGGTTTCACCTCGTTCTCTTCGTCCAGCGACGCCCGGAGGTCAGCCACGGCCTTCCTGAGGGTTGCTTGATGGTGGATCCGGTAACCATCGGTTCCGGTTCTACGTACAAAAAACCCTGTGCGTTCCAGCGCTGCGGCGGCGCTGTCTATGGTGGCTGTGTCAACTTCGGGTTCTCCAAGGGCGAACCTGAGTTCCGGCAGATGGGCCACCTTGTCCACCATTCCGCCGGAGGACTCGAAGAGCATGGCCGTTCCGACCCTCTTGTGAATGTCCTTGAGGGATCCCTTTGCGTCGGCGTCCAGGGGCTTCGCTCGGGCGTTCTGCCCGGCTATGTCGGCGTCGATGGCCGTGATGAGACGTTTCTCTCCGAGCTGGGCCAGCACTGTTTCCCTGAAACTCGGGACATCCAGCGGAGCAGAGCCTAGGGTGATAAGCGGTTCAGTACGAGCCTGTCTGAACTGCTGACTGGATGCTGATGAGATCCACTGTGCCAGCATGGCCAGGGACCCTCTGGTCTTCTGGAACTGAGGTAGTGCGCTCCACTTTCTCTGGAAGACTGACAGCGTTGCTGGATGGAAGGGGTAGCAGGCCTCGAACCTCTGCCTTAGAGCATCCTTGGCCCGTTTCTCGTTGGTGGCGGTATCAACGGTGGTCCACTCCGCCGGGAGCCGGTTGGACCGCTCGAAACACCAGTCTGCGTATGCGGCGCTCACGCGCCTTCGGGTCCGTTCGCTGCCCAGGTTCTCGAAGAGCCGTCGCCGGACCACCTCGCTGATTTCGGACTCGTCGTTGGCGATGAGGTCTTGGGCGACCTGGTTTACCACCTTGGTTATCTTCTCCTGCCATGCCAGGTCGCTATCGGTCATCTCGGTCTGGCTGCGGGGCAGGCTGACGACCGCGGTGGCGTGTGTCGTTCCTGCCACGGCAACCGTCAGGTTTTGAAGGAAGGCATAGAAGTGATCGGCCATGTTGCCGTGGCGGTTGATGAAGTTCAGGACCTCGTCGAACAGGATCAATACAGGAGCCTCGGCGGCGGCGAACACGTCGCCCAGCGCCCTGGTGCCTGGGGGTGAGGTCCTGGCGGTGGCGCCTAGGGCGTCAACTCCCCTTTCTCCGGCTATCTGACGGGCCACGTCGATCCATGGGTTGTCGTTCCCGTCGTTTGGGTCCCAGGCGTTGCCTACAAAGGTTGCCACCCTTACGTCGTCTGGCACTGTGGTACCGGAGGCCTTGAGGAGGTCTCCGACGCCGGTGAGGTTTCCGGCCCCCCTGCCGGCCCGGGCGATGTGGTACAGGCTGGTCAGGGTGTGAGTCTTTCCGCCGCCGAACTGGGTGATGAGGGATAGCACTGGGGCGGCGCTCTCGGTTCTGCCGGATAGCCGCCGCAGGACTGTACCGGTGTGTTCTGTCAGGGACTGGGTGAAGTAAGTCCTTGAGAAGAACTGCTCGGGGTCCTGGTAGTCGGCCGGAGCTTTCCCGTCGACCACTTGGTCAAGGGCTATGGCGAACTCGTCGGGGTTGAAGGACCGGCCCTCCCGTACTTCCTGTCTGGGGGTTACCACTCTGTACCAGGGGTCCATGACCCGTCACCTCCCGTAGCGTGTTCGCCTAGACGTATTCTGATCTGGTTCGGCGTGACGACTATCATCGCGCCCGCTTGCATTTCAGCGGCGTGATTGTTGATCAGGTATTCCATGGTCGAGGCTGCCCCTGAGGATTCCAGTTCGGCGAATCTGATGATTCCCGCGTGGGGCAGTCCGAAGACGAATACCAATTCGCCGAAGTCCTTGTCTTCAGTGACCAGAATCCTTTCCTGCGCTGCTGACTGGGCCAGCAGCGTTTCGTCGCTAGCCTTGGGGTCTATGTCGGCTGCGAAGATGGCATCGTGTCCCAGTTCCGTCAGAATCTCACGCATATTCCGGGATCCGGCGCACACGTCTATGAGGAATTTCATTCAGCCTGGTGTATCTTTACTCGCTCGTACACCCGTTCACCGGATATGGAGCGGTGGGCAAAGACTAAGCAGGCTTGGATGTCCTCGGGTTCCAGGAAGGGAAACTGTTCCAGCAGGGTGTCCGGAGTATCCCCGGCTGCCAGCTTTCCAATGATGTGTTCCACGGCCATGCGCATATCTCTGATGATGGGCTTGCCGCCAAAAACATCTTGCCGTATGGTGATGCGCTCCATCAATTCCGCTTCGGTTGGCATAGTTCACCTCCAGTGGGAAGAAGTTATCTGGGCGCGGCCAGGAGCATTCCGTCTAGCAGCCGCTTCTCCTCGCTGCCTCGTGGGTATAGGGCGGAAAGGGCGTTGGACAGCCGGAGGAAGTCCGGCCCCCGGTCCTGCTCGGCGCGGATGAGGTTTCGGAGTGCCTCCGTCCGGCCTGACGCTTGCAGCAGCATGGCGGCGTGGACCCTATCCAAGGTGGTCGAGTCCCGTCTGCTTTCGGTGTCTTCTACAGAGGTCGCCACCGCCCGTCTGCCTCTCCTTGCTCGTCCCCTGACGGCTGGGGCTTCGTCCGGGAAAAGGCTGAGTTGTCCTGATGACGCTGCGTTCGACTCTATTTCGTCGGCCATGCTGTCCGCGCCGGCTTCTCCGAACAGTTCCCTTGCCCGGTCGGCGACGGGTCGCAGCCTGACGACACCCTTGTCGGTTTTGATGATCCGGTTCTCCCATTCTTCCATATGAATGCCGAGGGGTTGGGCGAATCGCCGGGCTACATCAAAGGGCATACTGAACCCGGCCGAGCGACGGGCGGGAGTTTCCTCGTCGTCGCCATCTCCCTCGTCCTCAGCGTCGACGCTATCAAGGTCTGCTCCTTCTCCGGTGCTTTGCAGCGTCCAGAGGAAAAGCGCGGTCATTCGCGCATCCTCTTCCAGTGCCCCTGCCGCTCCATTCCGGGCTTGGGCCTCTGCGGTGCCGAGAACCTGCTCGAGCGCCTCGCGGGCTACCACCTCCCAGACTCGTTCTAGGTATTCGGCCAAGGCTACTTGGCTGCCTTCAGGAGTCTCGACGCTGGAGTACTTACTGTATATTTCCAGTGCTGGTCCTACGCAGGCGAAAACCAGGTCGGCTCCCCTGATGCCTTCACCCTGTAGGCGTTGCATCCAATCTCCGACTCGGACAGGTAGGTCTCTAAGAACGTCAGCCCACTCGCCTACTGGCGCGTCCTCGGGGCGGGGTCGGCAAACTAGGTGGACGCTGGTGGCCAGCGCCGCGGATTCCAAGGAACGTAGGCGCCCAGGCCTCTCCGTGGCAATAGGCCAAGAGCCGGTAATGGTCCATCCTCCCCGAATCATGCCTGAAAGCAATGCTTCCCACCCCTCGGTGGTCTTGTGGGCAAAAACCACTGACCCCACGCCGTCATCACTCAGGATGCGACGGCCCTCGGCAAATGCTTTGGCCATAGTTTCCTCGAACCATAGACGGTCCTTCGAGTGTCCGTCGACATGCTTAGTTTCGTCCTGCACAATCTCACGTGCCTTTGGCGAGAGAGAGTTGTCTGTGGCAATAAAGTCCTGAAGCAGAGGGTAGTTAGGCAACGCACGCTTGAGCCAGACTAAAAAGAAGTCTAAAAGGTCTGCATAGGGTACGGCATCGTAGTACGGTGGGTCGGTGAACCAGACCCCGGCGGATTGGTCGGGGATCGGATGGTTGGTAGCATCTGCTCGCTGGACCTGACCGGCGGTTTGCCCAGCATGGCTTATCGTCTTTGTTGCACTGTAAACACTCTCAAGACCTGCGCCAAACGCTCCTGATGTATCGCCTATCGGAACTGGCTCAACGAAGTCCCAAGTGATGGGGATTGCCTGACGACCAAATGTACACGTTGTCTTCTCAAACGTAAGATGCCACTTGGTTCCTGAACTGCCGTAATCTGCACGCTTACTGATGCCACAAGATACAATCTCACTCAAATTTGCGGTCTGTGCATCCTTGGACCTTTGATTAGACGCAATTGATGCTCCCAATTCCACCAACGCCGCCTTTTGCCGCGCCGTGAACAGGTCGCCCCATTCGAGCATCCCGTAGCGTTGGACGCGGAATCCCAGTGTTCCAATGGGTGGCAATGGCTCGTCCGGCACAGGGCAAAGGCCCTGCCTGCCGCCACCTTCCCATTCGTCGAGGATGGCGGCGACGCGCTCTTGGGCCAAGCGGACTGCGGTGTAGTCAGCGGCGGTGGGCATGCGGTAGCGGCGTCCGGGCTGACCGGGTTTGAGGGTGACCACGGCGGTCATCCGCGCTCCGCTAGTGCGGTTGCCGTCGCCGTCGAACACCACGTCAGCGCCACCGCGCTGGGCGGCAAGCTGGGAGCGCACCCGCTCCGGTGGCAGAACGGCCCGGCAGCAAAGGCAGGTAGCGCGGGCACGGGAGACTGTGCCGCCTGCCACTTCGCTGTCCGACTTCGGCTGGAATATTTCGAACTCTACCGATGGCTGATTTTTATCGTCTTCCCCTATATTTGGATGTAGCGCCGACTTTCGGTTCGTCTTTCTGCACAGCCACATAGACCGCATCAGTGGAATCTCTGCTCCGCAGTTGGGGGCCTCGCAGCGCACGGTGCGGGCCCATAGGTAGGCGATGGGCGTGGCACCGTCGGGGTCTTTGGGATATAGGTCGGCCAGCTCCTTCTCGGCTTGGGCTTTGATCTCCGCCCCGGCCTTTCGGACTTCGTCGGCCAGCCCGGGTCCGTGCCGGGGGATGTCTTCCAGCATCACCTTGAGGATGAGGCACGCGACTGGGTTCAGGTCGCTGGCGAATGTTTCGCATCCTATCCTTAGGGCTTCCAGTGGGATGGAGCCGCCCCCGGCGAAGGGATCGACCACGAGGGGAGTCTCTTCAGGATGGGCGGCTTTTACCAGCCCTCTGCTGGCTTCTAGGTACTCATCCTTTGCTGCGTTGTCCCAGTTTGCGAAGTCTGCGATGAATTTCAGGATGGCCTGGCGGAGTCCCTCGTCCGTCTGGATGATTGAGTCCCACCTAGAAGGGCGTCCCCGCATTTCCAGCAGAAGTTCTCTCGCCCGGGTCTTGAATTCCTCTGGGCATTGGGTATCACAGGGGTCAGGCATCAGCAGAGCCATTAGAACTGCCCGTGATGATGCCAGTGGCCGACGCGCCCACCAGAGGTGGAGGGTGGAAGGGTGTCCGTGCCGGATGGACTTCTCACGGGCGGCGTGCCGGGATACCTCGGCGATTGGGAAGTCAACCTCGGCCAAGCGCTTGCAGGATGGAGGAATCATACAATGACACCTGAACTGTTCTTGAGGGTAACGATATTCGTGACGATGTTTTGGAGCGACTTGCTGACTTGATTAGTACAAGAAGCGTCATTGATTATACGTTGGATCACTGCGGCGTTCTTTAGAGCATGTCCCTTTTTTGGTATTCCGAATTCCTGCTGCGCTGTGGCGAGCAAGCACTCAAAAAGGTCCTTGCCCAACTCGTCCTCCAGGGTTTTTTCTAAGTTGACCCTGAAGCAAGCTGACGATTCACCTACAAATTCGGGCCATTCCTCCTCTGGCTGATTGAGAATCCTTAGAAGGCTCTTGTTATTTTCTGGCTTAGGGTCACTGGCTTCGTGGTCACCGTCCCATATGACGTATACGGGGATTTCCAAATGTCGGAAAATGATCAAAGGACGATCTAAGTTGGTCTTACCGAAGCACGGGACAACGGTGATCCCGGAGCTGTCAAAGTCATAACCCATAAATTTCGCCATTCCCAAAATAGCCGCTCGGTCATCTTCTCCTTCAACCAACACCACGGTATCAGCGAAGAATCCTTCGTTCATCCAAGGCGTCATCACGGCTTGAAGGCGCGGGCGTAGCGTTTCTCCCGTATATTTATTCCCTTGTGAACCATGTGCCTTCCACAACTCTTCGGCTACCGCATCCATGTCTGCTGTCTTGAGGCGGGTAGCCTTGGCCTTTCCGTTCCCATCGGTAATTTTCCGTAAGACACGAATTTGAGAGAAGCGGTCCAAGCCGACGAATAAAGGAGAATGGGTCGTGTAAACGACCTGGGTGTTTTGGGCAACTCCAGGAATAGTTCCGGCAGCAAGGTCTAGGAGGACGGACGCCAAATGACGCTGGCGGCTTGGATGCTGATACAACTCGGGTTCTTCAATCGCCAAGACTAGGCTAGGTAACTGAGTCTCTCTGTTCTCTTGGGATTCGTCATCGGACGAGGCATCGCTTTCTGATGACGTCTCTACTGATCGCGCAGCTACCAGATGTTGTAACATCGTGACAATGAATGCTCGCTGGAGTCCATGTCCAGTTCTTTCTACTGCCGACTGATATCCGTCCTCCAAGAGCTTGACCTGAGCCTGCGGTAAAGGGATGGAGATGTCAGCGACCTCCGACCAGTTCATAAGAACACTGGCGTCGGGAGCATAGGAACGTAGCGTGTTAGACAACTCGCTCTGTAGAGATGTCAATTCGGTGAGCCTTTCGGGATCGATGATTTCCTTGTATTCGGACTGCGCCCGTTGTTTGAAATCTGCGAGGTCCTTCCGGTTTGCGAGCACGCTCCGTACCACGAGATCCATGATTTCGGTTACACAGGAACCTCTTTTCTCAGTAGCGTCTTCCTGCGCATCTCGCACCGCTGGAACACGTATATATCGAGTGTGTCTTCCTAGATAGCCCTGACCCACCTGTGTGAACCCAAAAAACTGACCCTCATCCCGCATTCGTGAGCACTGTTCAATGTTCTCGATCTCCCAATCGGCTAGGGCTTTGAGAGCATTGGCTGCCGACGAGGCCGTCGGCAAGGAGGAGTATTTTTCTAGATTCCTAATCTCGTTGTATTTGGCTCTAATGTTCGAGTTGCCACCTGCGTTCCTGACACAGGTAAAGTCGGGATTTTGTAGGCGCATCCCGTGATAGGTGCCGGATTTTCTCCCTTCTGCTAGTGAGAAAACCCGAACCACGGTAAGTACGTCGCTGTCCAGATAAGCGGAGAAAAGTTCCTTTGCGTCGTCACTAAGGGCGGCAAAAGTAACCGCAATCTCTATATCTTGGCTGGTGTCTTCCGAGTAAAAGTCTTCAGTTGTAACTTTCGCGGCATGGTCGTAAAAAAGCTCGACAGCACTCAGAAACGAGGATTTGCCTGAGCCGTTTCGTCCAACCAATGCTGTAAGAGAGTCGCACGGTAGCGACTCGTCCAGAATTGACCGAAAATTCTTAACGTGAACTTCTCGAATGAGCACCGCTTGCTACCTCATCTGTCGGAAAGTGTAGTGGTCTTTGATAAATCTCTGGAAGTAAGAACCCTTGGAAGATGCGCACATCAAGCCGCGGTGAACGGCCTCTGGCACGTTAGAGTATTGGTAGATACCACCGCTGTGGAACTCTATTGAGAGGAGTCGATTTTCCTCGTCGTATCCAACTGAATGAATGTTACTCGAACTAACCTGTTGCATCTCCATCGCCTTTCTTCCCTCCGTGTCCTAACCGTTCCTCCCGCACCCGTATGGGTTTAGTCATGGCTTCCACTTCCAGCCAGTAGTGCTGCACCTTGCTCACCTCGTGCCACGGGAACTTGGCGGGGTCCTGTATCGGCTCTTGCATCACTGGCTCTCCAGCACAGTTGGTCACTATGTACAACCAGTAGCAGTCCCTCCGGTCCTCCGCTACCCTCCTCTCGTTCGGGGTCAGAAGGATTGTACCGGTTTCGGCTGCCAGTCCCTTGACCTCGATGAGCCGGAGTTCCCCTGATATCAGGTCTAGGCTGGTAACGTCGTATCCAAGACTTTCCTCGTGGACGTCTTTGACCTGCTTCCCTTGTGTCCGCTCGTGTTCCATGACCGCCTCCATGGCGGTCATTTCGGTCTCGGTGTTTGACCGGAGTTTCTTCACATCCGGGTCGTCGCCTCCGGGATGCGGCAGCACCAGGATGCTGGCCATTTTCTCGACTCCTTGGAGCGTCAGGGAACGCTGCTGGACAAGTTCCGTCTGTCGGCGCTCCCGACGGTTCAGGACCTCGCTGTGCCGGTTTATGGCTTGCGCCCGCCTTCCCTCGGCGCCGACAACCTGCTTGTCAATCTCCTCTTGGGCTCGTCCGATTTCCAGATCTACCCGTCCCAGTACTGCGGTGAGCGACAGTTCCACGTGTTCCGCGATACGGTCCACCTCGGGAATGCGTTCGTCCTTCACTTCGTCCAGGAATGGATTGAACACCTGCTGGTGCAGCCACTCGGTGGGTTCGAGCTGGGCCACCACCGCGGGGAGTTCTGTAGGGCGGTCCGCAAGCGTGAGATCCCCCAGGACCTCCGGCCCGCGCAGTGTCGGCTGGATGCCGTCCGAAAGTTCCACGGCGAACAGTCTTTCGTGGATTACCTGTCCCAGCCCATCGGTGACCTGGGCTTTGTAGAAGTCCAGCCGGGCTGGGCTTTCATGGCCCAGGGAATAGAAGCAGGCTCCCTTGGCGAAGGACTCCCTGCCGGATTCCAGGCTGCTCCTCCGGAGCGCCTCGAAGAGAGGGTGTCCCGGGGTCACCCATTCCAGGTTGTTGTTCTCCGCGGTGTCCCTGTCGGTGGAGATTCTGGGATACCTGTTCGTTAGGGCTGGCATCCTCCAACTGGGCGAGAGTTCGTGCCGTTTCAGGGACGAGGGCGTTGGACCTGGGTCGAACGTGTGGGTCCGGTTGTTCACCGGCCTGAGGGTGAGCGCGGCGTTCTCGGCGCTATCCTGTAGGAACCTAGCGATGGTTTCGGGGACTATCCGCTTTTCCTGAGCCTTGGCCCTTCGTTCCACCAGCATTTCCAGGTTGAGTTTCTTTGACGCCAGCCCTTCCAGGGCGTGCTGGCATATCTCCCGGAAGTGGGTCTCGTCGACGTCCCGGAGCAGCCGGTCTTCTAGGTCCGCGTCCCCCAGTTTCCCGGCGTAGTAGTCCCTCAAAACCCGCTCGACTTGGTTGGCGGGCAGGATCTCACCTACCACGTTGAACACGGCGTCGTCGTCCAGTGCGTCCCGGATCTCTTGGAGCTTGCTGAGCAGACGGTCCAGTACCCGCCCCTCGATGGTGTTGGTGGCGACGAAGTTGAAAATCAGGCAGTCGGAGCGTTGCCCGTACCGGTGAATCCGCCCCATCCTCTGCTCCAGCCGGTTGGGGTTCCAGGGGATGTCAAAGTTGAAGAGGATGTGGCAGCACTGGAGGTTGATTCCCTCTCCGGCGGCTTCAGTGGCCACCAATACCTGGATGTCGCCATCCTTGAACTGCTGCTCGACGAACAGCCGGGTTCCGGGATCATCCCGGGAGCCGGGGTTCATTCCGCCGTGGATATTGCCGGCCCGGAATCCCCACCCCCGCAGTTTCTCCATGAGGTAGTCCAGCGTGTCCCTGAACTCGGTGAAAATCAATAGTCTCTGGTCCGGGTCTTCGTAGAATCCTTCTTCCTGAAGGATGCGTTGTAGCCGCTGGAGTTTCGCCTCCGCACCTGACTCCTCTATCTTCCCTGCCTGGACGGCAAGAACTTGGAGTTCGGCGATTTCGTCCCTGACCTGGTCTGCGTTTTCTGCCAGGGTGATGGCGTCTAGGATTTCTTCCAGGCGCTCCCGTTCGTGGTCGTCCATCTCCTCGATGTCTTCGAGATCGGGAATAACTGGAGGAGCTTGGCCTGCCAGTTCCTGGGCGCGGGTCAGCCGGTCCTCGAGTCTCCTGGCCCGGTTCTCCAGTGACTTCTTCATGGATCGGGTGCTGGAGGCGAGCCGCCTCTGGTACATCGACATCAAGAATCCGATGGCGTGCGCTCTCCTGTCGTCCCCTTGGGCCGCGGCCCTGCTGCTCTGCCTCTTCACGAAGTCCGTAACGTCTTTGTAGAGTTCCAGTTCGTCTCCTTCGATGTGGAAATCGGCGGTCCTGGGGATCCGCTTGGTGAAGACCGGCTTTGTGGCCCATTCGCCGTCGTCCTGGCGTTCAGGGAAATAGACCATCGCTTCCTTGGTCCGGCGTAGATAGAACGGCGCCCTTCGATTGGTCATCGCCTGCTTGATGGATTTCACGTCGGCGTAGGCGTCCTGGTCGAGGAGTTGGAGGAAAAGAGTGAAATTCCTGGGGTCGCCCTTATGCGGGGTCGCGGTCATCAGGAGGATGTTGTCGGAGCTGTCCCGGAGCAATTCGCCTAGCCGGTATCGCTGGCTCTTGTGTGACTCGTCGCTGGCGGACATCCGGTGGGCCTCGTCGATGATGACCAGGTCCCAGGTGGCCTGTTTGAGTCCTATGAGAATGTCTTCCCTCTTGGCAAGGTCTAGGGAGGTGATGACCTGCTTGTTGTCCAGCCACTGGTTCATCCCGAACTGGTCCCGGATGTTGTTCCCTCGCAACACTTGGAACTGCTGGTCGAACTTCTCGTACATCTCCCGCTGCCACTGGAAGGTCAGGTTGGCAGGGCATACGACCAAGATTCGCTCGGCGAGTCCTCGGAGTTTGAGTTCCCGGATCAGCAGGCCGGCCATGATGGTCTTGCCGGCGCCGGCGTCGTCGGCCAACAGGAATCTGACGCTGGGCAGTTTCATGAAGTATTCGTAGACTGCTTCCAGTTGGTGGGGCAGAGGATCAACCCTGGAGATGGACAGTCCGAAGTACGGGTCGAACTCGTGGGCTATGCCCATGGAGTAGGCTTGGAGGCCCAGCCGAAGAAGGTTCCCGTCTCCGTCGTAAGTTGGATGTGGGTCGGTGATCTTGAGATTGGCAATGTCCGCATCGGTGAGGGTGACGCTCCGGAAACCATTGGTTTCCAGTCCTACCAGACCGGCCTCAATGGAATCTGGCCCGTTCGGTCTGGCAATTACAACCCGCATGGGTTCGTTGAAAATGGGGCCGGTTACGACCTGTCCTTCCTCAAGAGTGGTTCCTGTTACCAACTTGCCTCCGTATAGTCCACCGCTTGGGTGGTGTGTCTCCATGATCTGGCCGCTGCGGGTCAATTGAGGGTTGGAGTCAGGCCTATTTCGTGAGGTCGTCGAACAGGGGTATGCCGGTTTTCCCGGGTGGCGCCGACGCCACCTGTTTGGCGAGCATGATTAGCGCTTGGTTCACCAGTTGGGATTCGCTCATCCGCTCCAGCCCTGGGCCGAACTGCTGGATGAATTCGGGGTCTTTGAATCCCGACACTGATTTGAACTCCCCGAGGTCAGTGAGCACCGGTTCAAGTCGAGGGCTCAGTTTCTCTATGAGAGTTGCGCGAGCCAGTTGGAGTAGAGCGGGGTCGCATTTCACTGGTTTCATGGCCGCCTCCAGGATGCTTGGTAACCAAGTTACCGACGGCGTCTCAACATGTCAACCGCTCGTGTTGTTTCTACATCTCGGAGCGCATCTTCTGGGGCCTTGGGGTAGGGGCTTTCCAAGCTGGGGGAGTTCTCGTCTGGCTTTGCCTCTGTCTCGTTCAGGTTGTTGGTAAACACTAATCTGCTCGCCTTGCTCGGAGTCTTCGCGGGACTGATTCACTCTCCGGCGATTGTCGGAGGTTTGTTATCCGCCCCTTTCCGGGTGGTTTATGCTAACCCTCACGCTGGTGATGCCTTCTTTTTGCCAAGCTCCGTTCCTGAACTCGGGTCTGCTCCTGAGGTTCCTCAGGATGTTGGATGTGGGTCGCATGCGGCCTGCGTTCCAGTGCTTTACCTCGCTCCTTCCGTCATGATACGACACCTCAATCCACGCCTCCTTGGTCCGAAGCAGCGCCGTCTTGAAGTCTTCAGGGTTTCGTGGTTCCAGCGTGATCGGCAACGTGTCTCCCGGTGTAGCATTGCGGGATGTCGTTCGAGGGGTAGGTCTCTCAGGCTCCCGGGACAAGATCAACAGAGGATTCCTGCCCAGGATGCCCGCGAGGTCCAAGCCGGGATTGTTGACGAATTCGGGCGGCTCGCATACGGGGATGCCGGAGAAGAATAGGTCCCAGGATGCCTGTCGTATGGCCTGCTGAAGTTCCGGGTGGGGGTGTTGGTCCTCCGTGAGCATTCCTGCCCAGAAGGGCATGTAGCAAAGGTTCCAGCCTGCGGTGAACGCTTCAGGGTTGTCGGTATTTCCCCAGATGTGCCGGACTCCGTACCCTGATCCTCTTGCCAGTTTGTGTCCGGTATACCCCTGCCATGCCAGTTGAGCCCTTGAGTTGTCATCCAGAATGATCTCCCTTCCGTCCCCTCCTTTCCAGAAGGTCCTCTGCCCCTTGTCGATGCCGGGGTAGTGTTCCCGGCTGCGTCTTGCTCTGTCGGGAGAGAAAGGAGTCCGCATGAGTACGGCTTTGGGATGGATGAAGTAAGTATGTTGGAAGGCAGCCTGGACTATGGAGGCTCCCCCGTCCCGGAAATAGTCCTCTAGAGACTGGATTGCCGGGATCAACTCCTCCGAGTGGATATGGAAAGTCAGGCTCATGGTCGCTCCGATGATGAGTTCTTGTGAAGCACGGGAAGATCCTACTGTTCGCATACTATACCGTCACCATCCCCGTGTCTCCCGGTTCGGACCATGTCCGTCGCAAACCGACGTCCTCTGATCCGGTTGCCCTGCATTGGCTCTTCTCCGGCTTCCACCGCCTCTTCGCAGGATCTGTACACCGAGCCTTCCAGCTTCTGGAGGCGGCTTGTGCTTTCCCGCCTTGACCTCCATTCTGCATAGGGCCTCCATTTCCACCGTCGGCGCGCGTCGCAGGGTGTACAGCATATCCATCACGATTTCCGCGTCGACCTGGGTCATGGTCAGCCCCTACCGTGCTTTTATCTCGTTTCGGCCCCACGAATACTGGCATCAGTAGTCGAGGTCCGGCGGCCCTCACTCCTCTGGGTCCTTGGCACCTTTGCTCTGGTTGGCTCCGGCGGTGAGGTGGTCGTTATCGCCAAGGTGGTTGGCGCACTTCTCTATTTAATGGGTTCCGAGGTCCATTCGCCGGAGTTGTGGGCGTTCTTCAGGGGAACCATGTGGGCAATGTCTAGGCTCCCGGGGCTTTCGACATAAATGTCTTTGTATGCTCCGTACCATCCGCCGGTGGCGACCTGGTCGGTGTTTCAGGTGGTGCCTAAGACACGATCGGCTGAGTATACTTGACTGGAATCTCCTGTATGTAGTAGCGTCACGACATCCTACCCACACTCTGTTGCGGTGATCTAACAATGGGAAACGGAATAAGAGAAACCAGAACCTGATTCCTTTTCATAAAATCAGGCCGGGTTAGCGGGGTATTAAGGCTCAAGACAGGCTCATAGTACCGGCCAAAGTTAAGCCTTGTTAATAGCCGTCCCTGCCAATCCCGGTGGGAGGCTATATTGCTTGAAATAGCAGCAGCAGTGGCAACAATTCTTGCCTTGGCTTTCGCCCTCTTCGTGCACTTCTACCCTGGCTGGAAAGACCGGCAGCACAAGCCGAAGCGTGTCCCCGGCATTCAGTTTGTTGAAGACCCTGACGTTCCAGTTTCAACACAGGTTCGCCAATGGCCCCCTCCGGGCTACGACCACGCCTATCGATGGGGTCCCAACGGATTTGAGTAGGGTCAGAGGGGTAGGTATGCTGAGACAGAATGTGCAATGGGCAACGTGCGAGGGTGGACAATGGTGTAGATTCTATGACCTCAATCTGATTTCGGTGGACCCCGCCGATGAAGGTGTCTATGTGATCTGGCTCGCTCCAACGCCCGATATGGAGGGAAAGACAGTCTATGTTGGTCAGGGGAATATCAGGGCCAGGTTATCGGACCACCGGAATGATGAACGGATCGCGCAACATAGCATAGCAGGGATGCTCTTGGTTACATGGGCAGTGGTGCCTTTGGATTTCGATAAGGACGGCATTGAGGCTTACTTGGCGAAAGAGTTGAACCCTGCCGTTGGGGTGGGATGGCCTCGTGTAGTGTCGATTCCAGTCAATTTACCTTGGAGCCGCTATGAATGATGCCGCTTTCAGCGTCGTGCTGAGGGTGGCTACAATTGGGCTGGTTTTGGCTGCCATCCCGGACAGCGCCCGAGATTGGTCTGTCTGGTCATTGGCGGGGTTGATCCTCTTTACTGAGTTCGGGATCGAACCGCTGGACCGGCATATTCTGAGCCGACTCCCGGGCTACCAACGGGAAGACCCAGCGGTAACCGCTCGCTCACTCAAGATGGTGGGGCACGTCGGGGAGTTCGCCCTCGCCTTGACTGTCTTTGTACGCTTGTAAGGGCAAGCCGCCCCTGCTCGATTTGTAATCATACCTTAACTAGGCTTTGCGCATCTCAAGCGGCGTAAGCGAGGGAGTCCACCATTCGGTGGTACAGGGCGACGGGGAGTTCCTGAGTGTCGGTGCTGGCTGCGGACAGTGAAAAACCCTCCGGCGCCAGCCACAGATGCCGACGCACCAGGGCGATGGCATCCACGAAAGTTGGCGACGGTTTGTCGTACCAAGCTGCCCGGCGTTGGGTTATGGGATGATGTTTGTGCAGAGCATGGGCGGCCAGAGTGGTCCAGGAGAAGAGGCCCAGCAGGACGGGCGTGGTGCGGGCGATGGCCAGGTCGGACCACTGGCGCTGGGTTTCCATGCCCAGATGGGTGCGTGCTTCCTGGAAGGTGACTTCGAGTTGCCAACGCAACACAAACCATTCCAGTATCTGGCTTGGGTCTGCCGACGGGTCGGTGCAGAGCAGGGCCTGAGGATCGAATGTGCCCTCGGGATCACGTACCAGCACCCAGCGGATGGTCGCCGCCGGTTTGCTCGAGCGGTACCAGACGGCGGTCTGGGAGGTGAGTTCTACGGTGCGGGTAGTGCCGTCATACCAGGACACGGCGGCGACGGTCCACGGCACGTCGGCCTGATCCAAGAGGGTTTTCAGCGACGGTCGCCGGGGACCTTTTATGGCTGGCCTACCAGTTTGGCCCGGCGGCCGTGGTGGCGCTGGCGCGTACAGCGCGGCGTCCAGGCGCAGTCTGGCAATCAGGGTCACCGGTTCACGCAGGGACTGACAGCGGTGGAGGAGATCCAGCACGGCGTAGCCGTTGTCTCCCACCAGCACCAAGGGACGATGGGGCAGCCAGCGGCGCAACTGCATGATCATCTGCCGGGCCCAGTCGGTGATCTTCTTGTGCCGGCGTCCCTGCTGTTGGTGGTAGCGCGACGAGGGCGCCAGCACCGTGAGCACCGGCAACGCCCAATGGCGTCCCGCCCAAGGCACTTGGCCCAGCCACATCAGGGAGATCCAGCGTAGACCACTGGACTTGACCAGTTGGTGGCGGCTGGAGCGCACCGCGTCCCGGTAGATGCCTCGAGCTCTGATCTTGGCGCCGCGACGGCGTTCCAGAGTTTCGTCGATGCCGAAGACCAGCGGACTGTCGCCGCGATCCAGGTACTGAAGCAGCAGCAAAAGCAGGATGCGGGCCGCCTCACGGGGCGACCACACCGCCCGGTTGAGCACCTCGTGGTAGCGGGCGAAGTCGTCCTGGTCGCTGCGCCCCATGACGCGCAGCGCGGCGGCCACGGTGCGTTGGCCTGTAGCCAGAATCGCGCCCACCATCAGGAGTTGGGCCTTCTGCCAGGTCGGGTTGGTGAACAGCATTGCGAAGGGAGCGAGTACCGGTACAATGGCAATGGGCAGGGTGAGCATGGCTGGGCCTTTTGAAGTGGGGTCAGGCCAGCTTACCCTGTCCTTTTACTTTTCCAAAAATGCGCAAAGCCTAGCGGGATGCTTCGACAAAAAGTCCGCCAGCAGTTCGACGTCGGTGACGCAGTCCCGTTCCTCCTGCGACAGCCTTGACAACAGCTCCGCCGAGTCGTCGGGGTCCAAGGGAGCGATGCTGCTCGGTTCAGGGGTTGAAGCCGATTCGGGTGTCGCCGTTGGGGCGGCGGGCGTATCGCCCGGGACCGATCCTATTCCCTCCGCACAATCCTCGGCGGCCTCTGCCAGCATCTTTTGGTTGTATTCATCCCCCGCCGTCATCGCCGCTGCCATCTGTCCCGGTCCGCCCAGCTTTTCCATCATGCACTGCATCCATCCCCGGAGTTCCGATTCCTCCCGCAGCCACCTGGCGGCGGTCTCCCATTCCGCATCGTTCAGGCACGCCATCGTTACGAAGGAAGCGTCGTTGCCGAGTTCAGGGTGTCTTCGGGGAAGCCCTCGACCTTTGCCAGCATCACGGCACGGGGGTCTATTTCGTTGAACGCGGCCCGGAGGCAGGCGGAGGATTCCAGGCTCAGGGTTGCGACTCCCTCGGCAGTATCCGCGACAAAGATCCTTGCCACGGTCTCGTCTTCGAGACAGCCGATGATCTCCACCCGTTCCTGCAGGTCGCCATAACCCGGCAAAATGAATGCCCAGCTCAGGTGCAGGCCGGGGCTGCCTTCCTTGAGGCAGGACAATTCGGCCTCTGAGATCTCGGAGTTGACGTCCTCAGTGTCGTGAAGGTTCAGGGGCGACAGGACACCTGTCGGCGTCTCGCCCTTGGGGGCCGGCGTTGACGGCGGTTCCGGCTTCGCCGTGGCAGCCGGAACCAGAGTGGGTCTGGTGGTCGGCGGTGTTGCTGCCGTCGCCGTGGGCGCCGTGGTGGCCGCCGGTTCCTGGGTTGGCGACGGCACCTGAGTTGGCATTGGTGCCGGGCTCGGCGTCGGCCCTTCCGGAGCCTGAGTCGGGTTGGAACAGCCCGCCAGGGCCACCAGGATGATCAAGGCGGCGGTCAGGATGATGCTCTGCACTCTGGGCGCCTCATTGTCAGGTGTATCCGGGGCGTACGGGATTATATCCCGGTCTCGTACCTGCTTCACTCGAGCGTGAACTTCCCTGCCGGGTTGCTGCCTCTTGTAGTACCATCGGATAAGCGCAACTTTCCTGGTGAATGCAGGTCCTGCAATTTCCGCCAAGCGTCCTGGTGGGAGGGTCGGGAGCGGCAGGGCGGCATTTCCTTGACGACAGTGCAGCTTTTCAGCAATCTCCAAATGTTGGCCGGTAATGGCAGGGCGTATTCCACCCCCGCAGGATTACTCAGGGAAGAAGGCTGTTCATGGGCAATATCTTGTATTTCGCCGCCTTCGCAGCAGTAGTTGCGGTTTTGGCCTGTTCCAGTGCGACACCCACTCCAGCGCCTACCGCTACGCCCATCCCGGCTCCCATTCCTACGGCTACGCCATTGCCCACTGCCACGTCTCGGCCGACACCTACTATCTCTCCGACTGCAACGGCTCTGCCGACGGTTTCTCTGCCTCCGACTGCAACAGCGCGGCCAGCGGCGACATCTGACCCATCCGGTCAAGGCCCGGAGGAAACTGGCGC
Organism: Dehalococcoidia bacterium; assembly: GCA_965204865.1. Taxonomy (GTDB): domain Bacteria; phylum Chloroflexota; class Dehalococcoidia; order Lucifugimonadales; family UBA3495; genus VXOI01. Next base: position 1,641,685 of record OZ242027.1, read on the forward strand.
TTCCGGGGGAATCGTTCCGCTGAGCATGGGGGACCCGGATGCGCTCATGTCGCAGGTTTCGGCCGGGGAGCTGGGATGCCTCATGGCGGGAGCGGATTTAGCGAGGTTAGTTGAGTTGCAGGAAGATCCGAGTCTGGCAACGCCGGAGGAAGCAGAGAAAGCCATTGCGTGCCTGGGCGACGAGTCGGCGCTGCGGGCGTTTCTGACCGAGCTGATCGGATTGACCGGGCCGCTCGGCGAGGATACCTCGGACTGCCTCCGGTCCGTATTCGGAAAGTTTGACATTCGTTCTGTAATGCTCGCTAGGCAGGTGGCGGCAGGGCGGCAGGAGTCCCGGTCCGGCAGCGCGTCGGCCTTCATGCTGACCCTTTCCTGTCTGAACGAGGAGGAATGGGGGTTGTACGTCTCCCCCATGATCATGGACCCGGATGACCGGGAAAAGCTGCAATGAGTGGTTGCAGCCCTGGGCGGGCCAACAGAACTGGCGGCAGCGCTCCAGTCCGGCGAAGGCGGCGTCCCGGAGACGCTCAGGAACGCGGCAGCAGAGTGCGGGCTGCAGATAGCGCTCTTGCCAGGCGGCTAATGCCGGGATAGTGGGAGAATTTTACCGACCTATCTGAGGCTGTGCGGAATTCAGTCCGCCTCATCCCCGCGGTTGGGTCGCGTTCTTGGCGCTGTCAGTGAGGTTCCTCTGATTGAGTGTGGGCAACCTACTTGTCGCTTCTTGTTGCTTCTCCTATCAGGGTCCCGGCAAATGCGGACAGCCATATAACAGCGGATGCAACGGCGATGGTAACTGCTATCCCAACCCAGCCAGATTCGTATGTCATAGACTCGCAGGTCTCTCCTCCTGGCACTAGAACCCACACCAATGTTATGACGTCGTGGGCCAGGACCGGACCGGTACTGGCCACTCGGAGAGGTGAAATGAATCCTGCGACTGCGGTCAGGAACAAATACAGGATAGTGATGGCCGCTACCATGACGCCGGGAGTGCCGCCTCCGTATACGACGTTGTCGTAGAGGTTGAGTAGCAGCGCAAGCACGATGAAGGGGATACTTGCGAGGGCAGTCGCCTTTGCTTGGTTCTGTCAAGCAAGTCTTCTCCGCTCGTTGATACGCTGCGTCATTTCCGTTTTCCCGCCCGCCAGTTGACGAGCGCTGGCACACAAGACTGCCTGTCAGGCTAGTTGACCTGTACCTGATAGACCGCCGCCAGTGAGCCGCTGGCCCGGCTGACGACCGCCAATCTCAAGCTTCTGTTGCCTCTCTCTGACCAGAACATTCCGTTGCTCAACCGTCGGCCAACTTTCGAGCGTAGCTCAGGTGGCTGAATTTCCAGCAGATTGGCAATTTCCTCGACCTGCTCGTCATTCAATTGAGTGACAAGAAACTCTCTGCTGCCAAACCACTGCCACAATCGCTCGACCGCTTCGCTGTTCATCTCGTGCCTCTCCTTTTGCCGTCCCCGTCACATGGCCCGGAGTAGCTGTTGGACCTGTGGAATGTAAATCCACCGGGGCGATGTCGCCGCGGGGTCGGGTGCCTATGAACTTCCGCCAACTGGCGCTTTATCGGGGGCTTGTCGGTCACTCGTAACCCCGCTGGGCTTAAAGTCAACCAAAATCTCTGAATCAGAATTGAGACTCCCCGACAGCGTGGGAATCATCCGCGAAATCTTCGTGGAGGCGTCGGTAGCATTGCCGGGATGAGCAGATGTGAAGCGGCTTCGCCCAGTGGGCGTGTTCGTCCGGGTTCATCATTCTTCCATCGCTCTCAACTGGGCCAGCGCGTAGACCATGGCCCTGTCGTTTTTCGAGTCGGCAATCAGTTTGAGCGCCTCAAGGCCGCGTCCGGCGCGGATGATGCCCCGCCCGACGGATACTTTGGTGCGGGCGGAATTCAGCGTATATCCCTTATCTGTAATCAGGACTTCAATCAGGGCCTCATTGGAGAGCGACTGGTCAGACAATTCCCGGTAGTATTCCGCAAAAGTCTCGTGCCCTATGCTTCTCAGTCGGCTGGCCAGCAATTCACTGTTCACGATTCCTCCGTCGCCGCGGCAAACCTCTCCGCCGCCTGGCGTTGCCAGGTAATATTTCGGCCTGTGTCCCTTGATCCAGTTGCAGGCTGGGACGGAGTTGCCTCTCGAAAACCGCGCCGTCGTCGCCCGCATAGCGCATGTATTGGTAACCCGGGTGGACCCACCAAGAATTCAGGACTTGCCGATCCGGAACATCTTCGTGCCGCAGGCCGGGGAGTCTCCTTTCGTGGCAGGACGGCCGTTTTTCAGAGTCACCGGCTCCTCATTGCTTATTTCACGTTTTTCGCGGCATTTCAGCCAATACGCTTCCATGGCGGTCTCCGCCTTTAGTGTGTATCTGAGACGTTTTGGGATATCGGCACTCGTTAAGAGTTGATGGTCTATCACTCACACGGTCCTCGCCTTTTGTCGGACGGAGCTACGGTGTCCGAGCCTCATTCACAAGGCTCCAGGTGGCGGTCAGCCCTGACCCTAATGGAACTCCAACTCTTGGGAATGCAGCCACTTAGCCGAGGGTTGCCTAGAATATTCAGATGTTCCAGGCCCAACAGATCTCCGATCGATTCGGGCAAACTGCCGCTGAAGTCGTTGTGGCTCAAATCAAGTGCTCTCAGCCGTTTGAGATTGCCCAACCAACTGGGCAGGTTTCCGCTGAAATTGTTGGACGCCAGGCTGGCCTGATGTAGTTGGGCCAGATTACCCAATTCGGGAGGTATCGTTCCGGTCAGTTTGTTGTTTTCCAGGGAGATTTCCCAAAGATCGGAGAGTTTCCCCAGCTCCGGAGGTATTTCGCCTATCAGTCCACTGTTGCTCAATCCCAATGACTGCAATGACTTTAAGCTTGCGAACTCAGGGGGTATTCGTCCGTTGAACGGGTTTCCTCCTGCCTCAAGATATTTCAGGTTAGCCAGGTTTCCCAGTTCCGGAGGAAGGGAGCTGAACTGGTTGCAACAAAGCGAGAGTCTCACAAGCTGGGTCAATCGCCCCATTTCGGCAGGGATACCGCCGCTCAGCTGGTTGTCGTACAGGCTCAGTTCCTCCAGCTCCGCAAGCTCGCCGATTCCCGGTGGGATGCTGCCAGACATACGGTTGCCCCCTAGATCAAGCGTCCGCAGTTTGGAAAGCCCGCCTATACCCGGCGGGATTTCTCCAGTCAGAAGATTGCCTCCCAGTTCTAAACTTTCCAGTTGGGTCAACTCGGTCAATTCTGTGGGAAGCTCCCCAAGCAAACCGCAACCGAGCAGGTCCAAGCTAACGACACGGCCATGTCCATCCGTTTCAACCCCCTCCCAGGCCCCAAGTGGCCGGTCACTGAGCCAGCCGTCATTGCAACCATTCTGTCTGTCTACGATGCTCCAGTTAGGCCCATCAGTAGCGTGGTAGAGAGCGACCAGCACCTCCCGGTCCGCGTCCGGTTTTGGCGTCGGCGTCGGGGTGGGCGTCGGAGTTCGGGTGGGCACAGGCGTCGCTGTGGGCGTTAACGTGGGAGGCACCGGAGTCGCCACCTGGGTAGGTGTCGGAGTAAGCGTGGGCGCAGGCGTTGATGTGGGTGTCGGCGTGGGCGGGACCGTAGGCACGGGTGTAAGTGTAGCCGTTAGTTGAGCCGTCAGGGTCGCCAGAAGCGCCGCCACAGTCGGATCTGGGGTCGGTTCCGGGGTAGCCGTGGGAGGCAGTGGAGTTGCAGTAGGCGTTGGTGAAGGCTCCGCCGTAGGTGTCGGGCTAGGCGCAGGCGTCGGGCCAGGCGTGGACGTCGGTACGAGCAGGGTTGGGGTGGGGAGGGCCTGTATCGTTCCGGCCACGGCGGCCTGCACCGTTGCATCCAAGTCGGGGGTGGCTGCCGGTGAGGCAGTAGGGATAGTAGCAGGAATTTCCCGGGCACAAGCAGCTACCATGAATAGCAGCAGAAATGGCGCCAACTTGGGCAGGAGTGTCTTCGCGGTCATAAGGTCTCGATATTACACGTTTGATAGAGAGGACTTCATCCTGGACGCGACGGTGTTCATGTTCCTTCTGCCACGTTTCGAGCCGCTGGCACTTCATGGCTTCACAGGGGCGCAGGGGCCGCCACGGCCACGGGGGTTACCCCTGCAATTATCGCCACGCCGATGATGCAAGCGATAGCGATGATGTTGTCCTTAATCCGGTTCATATCTTGCCCAGGTCCCGTGGGAAGGTCAGGGTGCCAACGGTCAGTATCCCGGCACCCAGAAGCAACAGAGTAAGGGCGATCCAGCGGTATCCGGTCATCGGTATTCGCATCATCTCCTCTACACCTCCCTACTCTTTCACCCTTTCGGCATACCAGATCACCATTTCCACCGCGGCCTCCAGTAGGTTCCTGAGCGACTTGCTGGTAATGGTGCTGTCCTCATCCATGAGGTCAGCGATTTGAGGCAGCAACACGCGGGGCTGGTGGAGCACGAACCCGCCTTCGGACTCAAGGCTGTAGGAGGCGTGGACGTTCATTCTCAGGGCCGCGGAGCGTCCAGGGCTGGCACCCATGATGAAGAAGACCTTGCGGGCGATGTCGTTGCCGCCCTTGGACAAGCCATTCGATGGCGTTCTTGAGGGCGGCGGTCATGGACCCGTTGTGTTCAGGGGAGGCGATTATCACGGCGTCGGCTTCCCGGACGGCACGACGCAGCGCGTCGACTTCGTGCGACGGCCGTTCCTCGGCATCAGGGTTGAACAGGGGGAGGCCGGCCAAGCCGATATACCTAGCGTCCACGCCCTTAGCCACAGCCAGGTTGATAGCGTTAATCAGTAGCTTCAGGTTCCAGGAATCGCTGCGGAGGCTTCCGCATATGCCAATGATTTTCATTTTGCATCCCCCTCAGGTGACAAGGGATTTATCCTTCAGATTGACCACTAGACGCCTTCGACTATTATCGTGCTGTTGACCGTGCTCCTAGTGCGGATCCGCGAGAGTCCAGGGTATTCGGGAGAGTTGACTAAAGCACTGGCCCTTTCCCAATTCTCGAGCTCTATGATGACAAAGCGGCTGGGCTGGAAGTTCCCTTCCACGACCTGGGTGACGCCGCCGCGAGCCAGATACCTGCCTCCGTGGGCGGCAACCACCTGGGGAATCTTCTCGATGTATTCATCGAACTGGGTCTGATCGGTGATTTCGTTGTTGACGACCCCGTACGCTGCCATTTCAAGGGCCTCCCTCACGGTTTTCAGGCATGCTTCGGAGCGCAATCGCGAACTCCTGATTATGGCGACCGGAATCAGGAAGCAGGTTCGCTGCAACAGCAGGTGCTGCGTCCTGCCGGGCCTCCTGCACTATTAAGAGTGTGAAAGCCGGCGGGCTGAAAAGGCAGGGGCAATGGCGGGCATGACTCCCTGATCAGGTGACGGGGCGCCGGTGCGATGCCGCTGAACATAGCGGCGTTGGCTCCTCCCGAGTGCCCTTTCATCCTGCTGGGCAGGACAGTCGCTCCAACAGAGCGGCACAGAAACGTCCGGCCCGGCCGCCCCGGCTTCCCGAGGAGGGTCGGGGCCCTCGAAGCAATCAGGAGACTACACCATAAGCCGTATGATGTGAGTAGCAATAAGCGTTCTCTTTTGTGTGACGTATTGAATAATTCAGCTTTAGTGGCTATGCGGTCAAGGCCAGACCCTCGCCGCCGCTGTTGCAGCAATGGACGGGGTTCGGTCTTTGAGGAAGCTAGGGAACGGCCGGACCGGTGGGATTGGGAGGTCGAGGTGCTGCGGGAAAGCCAGCCGTTGTTGAGCCAGGCCAGTCGCGCATCAACGAGAGCCTGGACGTTGACGCGGCGTTGCGGGGTGCGATGTAGGACGGACACTGCCTGACCGGAGCGTCCCGCTGGGTGCTCACCACCCTGCCATATGCAGCGGTATCCGCAATTTGGACAGCATATGTTTTGTCTTGGAAAGGTTGCTGGTCAGTTCCTTGGGAGCGGATTGTTCGATGCCGCAGGCAGGTTGGAAAAGTAGCCTCTTACCGTCCTTGCCTGCACCGCCGGTATGGACACCCGGCGGTGTTCGAGGACTGGCCTGCGGCGGCTTAAATGTCCTGCCCTTCCGGGCGACTCCATATGCTGGGGGCTTCGTCCGGTTTCAGTTAGCTGTTCCGGGCGGCTGGTCTCATCACCTAATTGTGCCCACGGATTTGGATTCATCTTTGATTGTGCCTGAGGTTGAGTCCCCGATGCTCTTCTGCGGCGTCATTGCCGATGAAGGTGAAGGGTGCGGCTCCCGGTCCAGGGACGGCTGTATTGGCCAGCTTACTGCTCGTACTCGATCAGGTAGACTCCCTGGACTCTCGTGGTGAACTCCATCCGCCCGCCGGAGACCGGTGTCGGTGCGTCGGACGAATCTAGTGTCCCTCCCGCAAAGGCGTCGAATTGCGGCTGGAGCCTTTGCAGTGAGGGTACGCCCTCGGTGATGTGCACCAGCCGTCCCAGAGTTACGCCTGCCTGTTCCGCCAGCAGTTGCGCCTTCCGCCTCATGTCCTCAATCGCTTCAGCCCTGGCTTGGTCCTCGAGGGTAGTGTGGTCGTCGGTTTCGAACCTAACGCCGTGGATGCGGACCAAGTCTCCGGCGGTCTCCGTAACCCGGTCGATGACGGCCCCCGCGTCCTGCACTTTGCGGACCTTGACCGTGGCTTGGTTTGAGACGGTGTAGCCCGTGAGGCGGTTTTCCCAGGCTGAGTAGCAGCCCTCGAAGGAGGACGCTTGGTCGTCCTTTCCTGTTTGGTCATCGTCGTCACACCATTCCACCTCGATCCCCTGGTAGCGGGGGCGACGCTGAAACGGCTGGTCCGGATGTCGTCCGGTGAAACTCCGGCCTCGGTCAGCGCGGTCATGACCTCGTCCATCGCCCGTGCGGCCTTTGCCCGCACCTCGGCGGCGGTGTCCTCGTGGGCCTCCACTCCCAAGGAGATGACGGCAACGTCAGGGATGCCAGTGGCGGTTCCAGTCCCGGTGACCCGAATGCCGGTCGGGCCGTCGTAGGCCAGGGCTGGTTTGTATTCGTATGGAGACGGGTTGGTGATGTAGGGGTTGGTTTCCGCCGACGCCCGGTCGTCCGTGATCGTTGCCGTCCTTTTACGGGTGTCAGGTTGGTCCGGGTACGGCGTCGGCTCCGGCATGCTGGACGGAGCGGGAGCGTGGGTGGGATACGGCGTGCGGGTTGGGTCTGCCGGCGCCATTGCCGCGACCGTGGCGCTCACCTGCAGGGCTATTTCCTCTTCCCTATTTACAGTTGGCTGTTCGAGTCCGGCTATTACCGGGAGTTGCTGGAAAAGGCGAACCTGACCGACCCCACGCCGCTGACCAGCAGCGGGCATAGCATTGAAATCCACTACGCCTGCATTAACAGCGCCCTGCCTTCCTGCTGGCTGGCCGAGGAATTCTGGGCTCCCAACCTGGAGGAACGCACCAACGGTCAGTTGAGGCTGGAAGTCACCTCTTTCGCGGAACTGGGCCTGGCTGGAACGGATACCCTGAATCTGGTTTCAGACGGAATCCTGGCTATGGCAGGCGTCTACTCCGGATACGTGGCAGGAGAGTTTCCGATTTTCGATATCCTGAACCTGTATGGTCTGTATCCTGACCATCAGACGCTGTTTGACTCGACCACGGAGATTCTTCCCTCATTGGGTGCAATTCTGAGTCAGGAGACCGGTGGAGGGATGGTCATAAACCACAACTGGTTCTTTGTGGATGTATACGTCTTCAGTCACGTGCCATTGGAGAGGCCGGCCGATTTTGAAGATCTGACAATCCGCAGCGGGTCTTATCAGATAGCGAATTGGCTCGCCGGGATGGGAGCGCGAGCGGAGTCCGTCGCTTTCGCGGAGGTCTACGATGCTTTGGCGGGGGGTGACCTGGACGCAGGCGTCACTACGCTTTTTGCCGCACACGGTCAGCGCTGGTACGAAGTGACCGGCTATATGAACGGACCCCTGCTCAAGTGGGAACCATTGCTCAATCTGGTGAACCCGGACGTCTGGGACCAAATGCCCGGCGATTTACAGGAGATACTCATCGAAGAGGGCGCCAGGGCGGAACTGGAGCAATTCCGTCTCGCCCCGGCCCAGATCCTCACTTGCGTGCAGGAGAATATGGACGCCGGAATGGAGCCAATCGAGTTCTCCTCAGAGTCGACGGGGCACAGCTTCAACGTCGCCTTGATGCAGCACGTCATCCCGGCCTGGTTGCGATACTTGGGGTATCCCGCAAGAGGCTCGGACGCTGTGGCTTTGTTCAACGACAGCGCCGGACCATACGTTGGCCTTCGCATCGAACGCGATGGCACAGTGGTGAAGGGTTCGATAACCAAGGGGGCCAACGCCGGCGGGAGAGGAGAATAAAACCCTGGTGCCGCCTATCCTCCCACGCCTTGGGGCGGACCCGTTCATCGCGCCGGAGAAGACCCGCCACGGCAGGAGACCGGAACCGGCTCCCTGGGCGGGATACCCAGAGGACTGTCCATCAGGGGCGGATGCTCCGCAAGCCGCAGACCAGGCAGGGCCGAGAGCGCTACGCCCTGCGGATGGAGACGGCGGAGCCATTGTCCGCCGAGCAGAATCGGAGCAGAATTAAAGTACGGCCTTTTCACTCCAGCAAGATGCCACGGTATTCTGCGCGCTGTAACAAGCGACTCACGTCAGAACTGGTGCTGGAACAGGACTGCCGGCTCATTCGAAAGGTATTTGTGCGGCCTCAGTGATGCGTTCCGTGGCGCCGCCCAAGACCAGGTGCACTCTTTCATCAGACGAATCGTAACGGACGTTGGAGTTCAACAACGCATTCTCGTAACCATCCGAGGGATAGCGGGTTGACGAACCTATTGCCGTGATGCCGTCCCCCTGCGGTATCCCGACACTCACGTGCCACTGGGGAAGGTCTATGGGACGGACGGGCGTACTGGCGCCGTACAGCCCAAGGCTTGTGGAGGCGGCTGGAGGGAAAAAGGCAGTCGTGCCCTCCTGCAGGGGGAACTTGAGGGACCCGATCCAGGTCGTCTCATTGTTGTTCAGGTCAGTGATCCAGAGTCCGTACCATTCGCCGTCGGCTTCCAGTCCATCGGGGGCCATTCGTGCCCGGTATTCCCCCATGCCCCAGTCATAGGAGCACTCCACTTCGACGTAGTCGTACTCGAGGGAGGCGTAGGCAAAGCATTCGTCGTCCATGGAATACCTGGCGTTGGCCCGGTCGCTGGTAACTTGTCTCTGGAATCTCAACCGGTTCCCCCAACGATCGGTATCCAAGCCGAAGAGGAATCCAACGTTGGAGATAACGTTGTACGTGTTCAGAGAGTACCCGTAATGGCCGGGCCAGTCCGCCGTGTCGTTGTGGATTGTGAATTCCCATTCCATTGTCCTGAAGCCGTCCTGGGCAGGATTCCAGAGCCACGAAATGTCGGCGGGAATCGTGGGAGGCGAAATGGGCTCGTAGAAATATGGCCTCTCGTGGGGGGTACCTGGGGTGGAGGTCAATTCGGAAAGCAACTCGTTCAGTGTCCAGTACGGAACAGTGTGGTAGATGCCACTTGGGCTGGAGACCCCGACATTCACTCCCCAGACTTTCCCTTCGGTGGAGACAAGAGGCCCGCCGAAGTAGCCGGAATTCAGTTGAGCGTCATGGGCGAACATTCCCCGCCAAGTCAATTCCGAAGACAGTATCTTTCCTGCCGTAGCGATAGCACAGGGAGGGACGACGCAGTCCGACGAAGCTCTACCAAGATATTCAGGATAGCCGACTGCTATTGCTTGTGTCCCTGTGCGTGGCTGTTGACCTGCGGTTTCCATCTCCAGGGCAGTGAAGTTGTCATCGCAGCAAATTGACATCACTGCGACATATCGGTCTGAATCGTATTCCAGCACTGTGGCCTGGTAGGTGTCGGCTCCTTTCACTCGCACCTCGATCCGATTCGAAACTACGCCGTCAAATTCGATGAACGGGGCATAGGTAACCGCAAATGCCGTCGAGCCGCTTGTCGCAAAGACAAACCCGGTACCGGCATGGTACCGGTTAGACTCTGGATCGTACGCGGTTATTTCCACCAACCCCCCTTCCGCCTGTCTTGCCAGGTTTGCTAGGAGTGTTTCAGATACCGGTGAAGCGGTTGGTTCTCGCTCTTTATCAGCCGTAGCCCGTTCGTGAGTTGCTTGAGGTGAAACTCTGACCACCGAGCCGTCGGGTTCAATACGCAAGCCGACTATGGGGCCCAGCTTCGAGTTGAAAGTTCCGGCGATAAACAGGTCGCCTGCCGGCCCCATCCTGCGCATCCAGGCCGGTATCACGTGTTCCATTGCCGCAGTTTCAAAGCTATGGTTCAGTATTTCCTGGGAGAATGGAATCAACTCGAGGCCGGCATCCTGATTCTCGGTTACACCCTGCTCGAGCTGGATCGCGGCCAGGCGCATCGCCTCCAGTTCCGACCTGGCGGCTTCCTCCAACAGGATCTGCTGTAGGTCTGCGGGGATGGAGTTCCACGTGTCCTCTTCGATAACGTTGCTGTGGGGGGGAAAATTGAGCAGGGGACCAATCATATAGTCCGTCACCTCGTACCATCGTTGCCCGTAGGCCGCGAGGGCTCCAGTAACAGCACAGTCGAGGCTACCCCGTTCCAATTCATCATAGACCTCGGCGAAGGCGACGAACCGGGGTTCGGCGCCCATGCCGATGAGCCAGTCCGACAGTGCCGCGCTGTGGCTGCGTACACTCTTGCGGACGAAGCCGTCCAGGGAGTCGATCCTCTCGCGGCAAAAGAGAAACTGGCCGCTGTCGGCATACCAACTGTGGTTCATTACGACGCCACCGGTCTCGGCCAGCACCAAGTCCTCGATATCTTTCAGTATGGCCAGGGAGGCATCAAATTCCTGCTCGCGAGAGGAGTAGATACCCCAGAGGTTCTGGATGTCGACCTCGGGTATCTGTCCGGCAATATATCCGCCATAGACCGTGGCCGAGTCCAGGGTGCCGTCGGCCACCAGGCTCAGCGTGTCCGGCCCGGCCAGCCCCAGCTCTGGGAAGGAACTGGTGATAAGTTCCAGTTTCCCGTTGGTCCGCTCCCTCAGATTGGGCGCCAGGTAGGTTTTCATCAACTGGCAGGGCAGCAGGGCCCGGTTGATGCAGACGTGCTGAATGGTGATGGCCGGTCCGTCGTAGGTCATAGGCGTGGGACCGGTGAGCCTGGCCTTCTCCAGAAGTTCCTCGTAGAGGGGGCTCTCGTAGAGCCAGAGATGGCGCTCCAGCGACTCCAGGGGCACGTTGCCGCCCAAGTCTCCCTGGTCCACCGTGGGGGCAGGGCCGACTAGTTGATTGATGTCTCCAATGTAGATCGCGCCCGGGCCTCCGGCCATAAAGGCGGCGTATGCAGGCAGGTCCGTGGGCCCTGCTTGAGTGTCTCCTTGGCTGGCCCGCGCCTTGAGCGGGATGGTGATGGTGTCCCCGGCTCTCCATGCCAGCTCGTGAAACTCTTTGCCTGCTGGAGCCTCGAAGACCAGATACCCGTCCAGGCCGTAGCCCTCTTGCAATTCAAAGCCCCCTTCCAGGAACAACACCGACCGGACGGCCATGCTCTCCTGTTCGCCGGAAGGCGTCACCCAGATCTCCGCGGGCCATTCCGCTCGTTTCGTTCCGCTGCAGGTGTAGGAGTAAACCCCGGGATCACTGAACTCATACGAAATGGATCCTCCGGGATTCAACTCTACCCTTCCTCCCGAACCCACGGTGATTGCTTCATCCTCGAAATCCAAGTATTGCCCAGACCCGGCCTCATTCTGCCAGTGTATTGTTGTTCCCGCGTCGACAAGGGCGCGGGCACCATCAAAACATTGGCCCTCATCGACCCGAACCAGGGCTTGGGAGTCGCCACGAAAGTCTTGCCATACCGTCTCGGATACCGAGAGGGGCCGGTAGCTGGCGCCGTCGCTGGCCAGCAACTCGGCGGCGTCGCCGTCAATGTCGATCGTAGCGCTGTCGGCGGTGTGGTTCTCCACCTTGAGCCGCACCAGCACCAGCTCATTACCGGGCGCTGAGGGTAACAGACTCCATCGTCGAACTACTTCGCTGGGGTCGATGGTAGAGTAGCGCAGTTCCGGCACGCGCTCCAAGTCGGCCACACTGACGTGCAGGGTCTCTCCCCGGAAATACCGGCCGAAGGTGTCGGACGGTCCCGGCACAGGTGGTGGCATTGGCAGCTCACCCGGCGGCTGTACGTCATCGCAATGTCCGTCCAGGAGTTCTTCAAACTCCGATACACCCTCTGTCTGAATGCCCAGGCCGATTATGGAAACAAGCAACTCTCTACTTTCGAGGATGGACTCCACCATTGCTCGCGCCTCGTCTCCTGCTACACCATCTTCTTGGAGGGCCTCAGTGATAGCAGACAGAAAAGCTTGCTCGGCCCCTTCATTGGACAGAATGCAGTCGTAATAGAGGTTGGCCAGTCTTTCTGACTCAACCGAGACCGGAGTGTGGATTGTCAGTTGAGAATCCTCGGGCGCAGTTTCCACCGAGAGGAAGTAACCTCCATTGCTGTCCACGACCGCTTCCGTAATGACGATGAAATACTCTCCGGTATGGGGAGCGCGATAGACTATTTCCGAGTTAAGGCCAAACAGTCCGCCGCCGCTGTCGTCGTCCGAGACGGTCTGGAGGTTGCTGGAACCGGGGAAGGCGACATACATGAGGGTGTCCACGTTCAGAGAATCTGTAGTAACTCTGACCGTGTCTCCTTCTCGCAGGTCAATTGAATACCAGTCCCAATCCGAAGGATGGTCCAAGCTCGCAGCCAGGGTCTCGCCTACCGCGATGGCCCGTCCGTCGTCCGGGTCGTTCAGAGGCTTCAGATTGACGTTGCTGATTACACGGAATCTGGACGGTTCGCCGTCCGCTGCCAACTCGACCTGGAGAAAATGGACGCCGCCCGTAGACAGCTCCAGTGTGGCGTGTTCAACACCCGATTCCGTGTCATCCACCTCCAGGATGTGTTCAAATGGAGTGGACACTGTGAACATTCCGTCGCCCTCGCCCTCGATTTCGATCTCAATCACCGAGCCTTCCTCGGCCTCGAAGACGAACTCGCGGGTGTCCCAGAGGTTGCGCAGCTCCAAGTCGAAACTCGTGCTGCCAGGTCCCTGCGGCAAGCGGCGCTGTCCCAGACCGAATGTGGACTCGCCCTCGACGAGCTTCTCTATAATGGGAGCAATGTCGGCTGCGGACGCGACCAGGGCGTAATTGGCCTCACTGAAAGAGAACCCCGTAATTCCTATAACCTCGCCCCTCGAATTGACCAGGGCGCCGCCGCTCTGACCCCCCGCAATGGCGGAGTCGGTCTGTAGATAAGTTATCCCGGCCTGTTCCCACTCTCTGACGTTGGAGAGAACGCCGCTGGTGATGGTAGGCTCCGGAAACCGGTCTACCTCGGCGGGGTAGCCGATCATAAACAGTTCGCTGCCGTTGGGAGTGCTCTCCCCGTCTTCAAGTCTTACCGGCTGGGCGGATACATTGACGGGCCCCAACAACGCCAGGTCAGACATCGGATCCCATCCAACCACTGGAACATTCTCAAATTCCGTCCCATCCGGAAAGACAACCCCCACCGCCCCATCAGGCCATACCACGTGGTAATTGGTTACGACGTATCCGCCCTCGGTCAGGACGCCGCTGCCTTGACCACGTGTCGCCACAACAAAGGGTATCGATGGCGAAATCAGCGCGTACACCTCTGCGGGCGACATCCCCGCCCCAGCCGTTGCCGTCCCTTTGGGCGCGGGCGTGGGAGTCTCTCCGGGCCCTTCCGTAGGCGAAGGAGTTGAGGGTGGTAACGCAGGGGTAACGGTGGACTCAGGAGTCGGGGTGGCAGTTGGCATGGGTCGAAGAAACGGGGTGGGCAACGCTGTTCCGGTGGGCTGAGGGCCGTTGTTGCATGCCACGAGAGAAACAGCAACGAGCATCGCCGCGACGCCAATCAGCATAGCCTTGGGAAACCCACCGGCCATATAGCGCATAAGACCCCGGGATACCGCCGTCAACAGAGTAGAATACGGGGTGCTAAAGTTGCCCGACCACCAATCCGCGCCGGGCGACATCATAACACTCTCGCAAGAGGCTTGGTGTGATATAGGGATGTCAGCAAGTCAGCAAAAGCCAACGAAGGGCGGCCCAGTTACCGGTTGAGCCAGATGCAGAAATTGTGCAAGACCGTCCTGGCGGCCAGCCTGGTCTGAAAGCCCTCCAGTTGGTGCGGGCGTTCCCGGTCCAACCTGAAGGGATGATGCAGCTTGTCAAAGACCGTCTCCACGATCTGACGTATCCCGGCCAGCCAGCGGCGCAATCCCTTGGGCCAGGGGGAGTTGCTGTTGCGCTTGGGCGGAGAGATCAGCCGGGCGCCGTAGCAGTCCCGCCACCGCTGGCGTAACTCCCGGCCCTCAAAGCCCTTGTCCGCCACATACCAGCCTCGGACCGGTCGGTGCCCACAGGGTGGGCAACCGGGGATGGGGAGCATAGCGGAAGGCGAAGAAATCTTCGGCCAGGGCTTGGTCTTTGGCGCTGGCTGGGGCAAAGCTAAAGACGGTGACGACCCCTTGAGGACTGGCGGAAAGTAGCAAGTGAAAGCCTTCATACCAACCCAGGCGGTTGCTCCAGCCGATGTCAGCCTGCCTTTCCAGCCTCCTGAGCTGGCCGAAGGACCGCGCTCCGGAGTTTCGCATCCCTGACCGGGATGCCGGAACTGTCCAGAGCCTCGTAGGAGCAATGGGGCTCCCGCAGCAGTGCCGCCAGGTGGCGGAAGTAAGCTGCCAGGGTTTCGTAGTGGCGGCGGGCCGGCCGGTTGAATTGACTGTGCCGGGGCAGGGTGGGGAAAGCTGGGCGCAGGCGGCTTGTGGCGTAACGGTAGGAATCCCGCTCGCTGCGGAAGCGCGCCCACTGGCTGAAGATGACCAGGGTGATGACCTCGCTGCCGGTTAGCGCAGCCCTGGGGCCCGGAAGAGGCGTGGAATCAGGTTGGGATTTGCAGAAATCATCTGCCGTCACATAAAGTGCCGTCAAGAAGGTGTCCGTATCCACCATTGCTTGGCCTTTTCTTGACCGGTTAGAGGCTAACTATCGGCTACGGATGCCTTCCTCATCAAATGTCAGTTCTATAATTCACACCAAGCGTTTAACTCTGCCCTGATTCTTTCCATGTGACGGGGCTACGTCAAAATCCGCTGGCTATAGCGGGCCAACGAACGACGAAAAGACACAACCCGTCGTCCGTTCATTGCGACAGCACCTGCTCCATGGTCTTGCCGGCGTGCGGCCCTTCCGTTATCGGAACCTTCGTCACCGAGCCGTCGGGTTCGATGCGCAGGCCGACGATGGGGCCTATCTTGCGGTTGAAGGTGTCAGTGATGATCGGGTGGCTGGTGTCGCCCACCCGGTTTACCCAAGCCGGTATCACGTATTCCATAACCGCGGTGTTCAGGCTGTGGAGTTTCACTTCTGTCGAGAAGGGAATGAACTCCAGTCCCGCGTCTCGATTCTCGATTAGCCCCATCTCGTTCTGTATGGCCGCGAGGCGCAACGCCTCCAGCTCCGACTTGGCCGCTTCTTCGATGACTATTTTTTGCAGGTCCTCGGGTATGGAAGCCCACTTTTCGGCGTTAATCACGTTGTTGTTGGGAGGGTAGCCGAACAGCGGGCCGGTCATGTAGTCCAATACCTCGTACCAGCGCTGGCCGTAGGCTGGATCAGCGGCGGTCACTCCGCAGTCCAGGATGCCGCGTTCCAAAGCCTCGTAAACCTCTACGAAGGCCACGTATTGGGGTCTGGCGCCCATGCCCCTGAGCCAGTCCGACAAGGCCGCGCTGTGGCTGCGGATCCTCTTGTGCTTGAAATCATCCAGCGTCTCGACCGGTTCCTGGCAGAATAAAAATTGGTCATTCCCCGCGTACCAGTTGTGATTGATTATGACGCCACCGGTCTCAGCCAGCACCAGGTCTTCGATGTCCTTGATGATAGCCTGGCTGGCCGCAAACCCCTGCTCGCGGGAGGAATAGAGGCCCCACAGGTTCTGAATATCAATCCCTGGCATCTCGCGGCCCACGTAGGCGCTGTGGACGGTGACGGAGTCCAAAGTGCCGTCGGTGATCAGGCGCAGCGTGTCAGGCCCGGCTAATCCCAACTCCGGGAATGAGCTGAATACGAACTCGATTTGCCCTTGTGTACGCTCGCTCAGGTTGGGAGCGAAGAAAGTCTCCAGCAATTCGCAGGGCAACAAGGCGCGATTGATGCAGGCGTGCAGAATCACTATTCTCTCGCCTCTGCTGGACAGGGGTGTGGGACTGGTCAGATTCGCCTTATCCAGCAAAGACCGGTAATAGTCCGATTCATAGAGCCATGAGTGTTGCTCCAAAGCGTCTAATGGTACATTGCCGTCAGAATCCCCCAGGTCGTAGGCGGGGGCAGGACCAACCAATTGATTCAAGTCGCCGAAGTAGATGGCGCCTGGGCCGCCCGCGTGCCGGGCGGCATATTGGGACAGTGATGCCCTCTCCGCATCAATTGTCCTCCCGGCGTGCGGCCCTTCCGTTATCGGAACCTTCACCACCGAGCCGTCGGGTTCGATGCGCAGGCCGACGATGGGGCCTATCTTGCGGTTGAAGGTGTCAGTGATGATGGGGTGGCTGGTGTCGCCCACCCGGTTTACCCAAGCCGGTATCACGTATTCCATGGCTGCGGTGTTCAGGCTATGGAGTTTCACTTCCGTTGAGAAGGGAATGAACTTCAGTCCCTCGTCTTGGTTCTTGATCAACCCCATCTCATTTTGGATGGCGGCGAGGCGCAACGCTTCCAGCTCCGACTTGGCCGCTTCTTCAATGACTATTTTTTGCAGGTCTTCGGGTATGGAAGCCCACTTTTCGGCGTTAATCACGTTGCTGGTATTGGGGAAGCTGAGCAGCGGGCCGGTCATGTAGTCCAATACCTCATACCAGCGCTGGCCGTAGGCCGCGTCCGTCCCGGTTACTCCGCAGTCTAGGATGCCACTTTCCAAGTCATCGTAGACCTCTACGAAGGCCACGTATTGGGGTCTGGCGCCCATGCCCCTGAGCCAGTCCGACAAGGCCGCGCTGTGGCTGCGGATCCTCTTGTGCTTGAAATCATCCAGCGTCTCGACCGGTTCCTGGCAGAATAAAAACTGGTCGTTCCCCGCGTACCAGTTGTGATTGATTATGACGCCGCCAGTCTCAGCCAGCACCAAGTCTTCGATGTCCTTGATGATAGCCTGGCTGGCCGCAAACTCCTGCTCGCGGGAGAAGTAGATGCCCCAGAGGTTCTGAATCTCGATAGGAGGTATCTCGCCGCCCACGTAGCCCCCGTAAACGGTTGCCGAGTCCAGGGTGCCGTCAGCGATCAGGCTCAGGGTGTCAGGTCCGGACAGTCCCAGATTAGGGAACGAGCTGACCACGAACTCGATTTGCCCTTGTGTACGCTCGCTCAGGTTGGGAGCGAAGAAAGTCTCCAGCAATTCGCAGGGCAACAAGGCGCGATTGATGCAGGCGTGCAGAATCACCATTCTCTCGCCTCTGCTGGACAGGGGTGTGGGACTGGTCAGATTCGCCTTGTCCAGCAAAGACCGGTAATAGTCCGATTCATAGAGCCACGAATGTTCGTCCAAAGCCTCCAATGGTACATTGCCGTCGTAGTCGCCCTGGTCCCGGGAAGGCGCCGGCCCGGCCAACTGGTCCAAGTCGCCGACGTAGATAGCGCCTGGGCCGCCTGCGTGGCTGTCTGCGTATTCCACGAGTTCTGTGGTGGCTTGCGGGGGCGTTCCCCGGGTAGCTCGCGAGTCTGAAAAACAGCCCAGGTACAGCAGGGCGTCGTCGACCCCGGCGGGGTCAAATTCGGACCAGAGGGACAAGTCCTGTTTATCGCTGTCTCTTTCCCAGATTCCTGTTACGAAGATATGATCCGGGTCCGGTTCTTCGGTTGCGTAAGTCATCGCGTTGATGAGCAGGCGCAACTCCACTGCATCGGCGATGTATATGCCTGACCCGTCGTCGGCTATGCTTGGACCGTCGTAAGAATGATAGAAGTGTCCTACGTACTCCTCGTTGGCAACGTCATATATCCCGTAGTAGACGTATGGGTTCACATATTCAGGTATTTCGAACGAGTAGGATGTCACGTTTGCCACCGGGGTGGGTCCGAGACACGCCAGAGTGATGAACAAATCTCTTCCTGCGATGCTGGAGGTCGCGTCGAGCGTGGCAGCGCGTAAGTCGTCATCTGCGAATGGCGCTACATTCTTCAAGGTTTCGGCGAGAGTCAGCTCCCGCGCGGCATCACGATGCCAGTTGCCGGTTGCTTTCCATTCCGCAGTCGCTGGAACAGGGGTCGGCACCCGGGCGGGCGCCGGTGTCGCAGTAGGCGCAGGTCTGGGCGTCGGCGTGGCCGTGGGCGCCACGGTTGGCGTTGGCTGAGGGTTAGGCGTCGGTTCTGGGGCGGGTGTGGCCGTCGGTGCGGTCAGAGTCTCGGCAACTCGCGCTTCCACTGTTGCGCTGACAGAAGCCTCAGCCTCTTTGGTCGCTGCGATTCCCGCCTCTACCGTCGCGGCTATGTCGGGCGTCGGAACGGGTGTCGATTCAGGGGTGGACGTGGGCAACGATTCCGGCTCGCCGCCCGTGCAGGCAAGCACCGCCAAAGTAGCGGCCATAACCAATAAAATCAGTGAAACTATTCGCATTTGTGCCACAGAACGCCGTGCCCCTTTTATCATGGACTGCGCTAGACCCCATCACTTAGCCGGACTTTGTACACTACGCCGACAAGGATAGAGACAGGATAAGTTGATTGTAAACTCTATTTTCATGGGCGTCAGCCTTCTGTGAATCGCCTTGGAGAGTTTTTCAAAGTCGTTGCCACACCCTCGACTTTGTACAAAATCTAGGCAGATCACAAGAACAGGGTAAGCTCGACCCAATCACCACAAAAGGTCGAATATGCCTCCCTGCTCGAAGTCATCGTAGCCCTGATGCTGCCCTTTGAGCATCTGGTTGACCCCAGAACTTGGCGCAAAGCAAACCTATGCCCGACTTCGGGCTGTGCAACAGCGACTAACTGGCGTGGCCTTTTGGTAGGTGTAAGATGCGGACATAGCGTGTCGCCGGACCAAGACCGAGAGGACATTGGCACCAGGCGCCCGGTGCAAAGCATGGTCCGGGAACCTTACGGCTGCATCATTGGTGGCGCCCCCAGCAGGACGTTCCCGTTCGATAGATTGGGCACTTTCCGCGGCTCCCTCCGGCGGCGCAGCTACGCAGCAACGAGGGGCGTGATGATGAATGCGAGCAAGGGGAGTGAAAAGCCGGGAACGAAGAAGGGCAGGGACACTCAGCGCCTGCCGACGGAGTTGTCCAGGGTAAACCTGAACGCCGCCGGCATCAACGTGGGCGCCGCCAGCCATTTCGCGGCAGTGCCCGAAGAGCGCGCGGAGCAGCAAGTACGCGAATTCGAAGCATTCACGGCCGACCTCTACCGCCTAGCCGAGTGGCTTCCGGGTCGTCCTTCACCATAGAGGAGCTTCGCTGGACTGAGGCAGGTTGCCCAACCCGGGAAATGTTCATGCAGGAGTCTCTGTACACTGACCTGCTGGTTGGTGCGGAGGAGTTCGCTATTAGTGACTCCCAGCTGACCATTACAAGCTCGGATAGCCCGACCATCACATTTGTCCTGAGACAATAGATCCCTTGAGGCAGGGTCACCTCGGCTCCGCATCCTGTAGGGCCCCACGCTGGAGACATCCGGATTGCCTCGCACGGCCGGGGTAGCGCCCGGTGGTTTTGCATCAAAGCCGCGAGGAAAGGCTGCGCACAGGCGAGGACAGGCTGACCGGCTCATTGCTAAGTTGTGGGCTCACGAGGCTCCCAGCCACATCTCGAAGATCGTTCCACCTACAGTGCACTCAGGCCCACGTCGACAGGTGCAGGAATTCCAACCAAGGGGCGCCGAGCCAGTCGGCATCTCCGCGAACGAGGGTTTACTCGAGGCCCTATTCCCGGAAGTCAAATGGCCCAGATATCTTCTGGGCCATTTGAGGGCTCCGTGCGCTTCGTTGTCTCCGTCCCGTCGTGGTCCGTCCCGGAGATAGGTTCAAGGCGAGCATTCAGGGGCTTGGCGCCGTCCTTCAGGCCGCCAGGGACTAGGGGGCGAGCCAGCCGGCGTCCCTGACCCGCTGCCGGATGATGTCGTGGTCGATCCAGCGCATGGCCGCCTGCCGGTTGTTCACGTAGGCCATCGTCCTGCGCTCGGGCCGCATTCCCTCTACCGCGCACTCCTCCTTGCGGTAGTCCTCGGTGATGATATAGCCGCGATAGTAGATCTTCATCTCGCCACCTCGAAGATTAGAAATACTGCGGTTCCTGACTTCCCCGGCGACCAGCGAACCGGCGGAGACAACGACGACGCATATATGTACTAATGGGGCGAGTGGGTCGGTCAACGGGCTACGTTCTGCAATCTCCTTCCCGAATCCGGTGGATGCACTACAACTGCCATGCCCAGCTTATGCTGTCAGTTGATATTCTTTATCATAGCACTCAGGCTGGATGCTTTTCCATAGACGGGGCGCTCAGTTTTCGGACACTTCTTCGGAAACCCCGGTCGGCAGGCGGGGTTTCCGGGCGGGTTCGTTGTGTCCCTGGTCATTACCCAGCCCCTCGAGATTCCCGTCGTTGTCCAAGACTGGGGCATGAGAGATGGATGCCGAGTTACTGGCGTCGCAAACGACGGCGCAGCACACGGGAACCTGTGTAAAGGCTCTGTCGTCCCATCCGGCACGGTAAGCGGTTGCGTCGCCAGCAGGGGGATGACGCCGCCAACTCCAGGTACATAATCACCGAACCAAGGGTGGGGTACCGCATGGCCTGCGGGACGTGGAAGGCGAATAGCCCGGCAACTGCGGCAACGCCTTCGCTTTCGGCGCGTGCAGCGCCGGTGCTTGGGCCAGGTGGTGCTTCTTGGCGGCATGGCGAACGCCACAAGTCGGATTGGAGGCCGTTCAGCTTCTGCTTTCCCATCGTACGCAGGGATCACAGGAGTCGGTTTGGACGCTCTGCGGCCCCGGTGACCTGAGCTGCGGTGCCGGATTTCCTCAGGAGTTCGGCTGCTCTGGCTTCTCCCTGCCGAGGCTGGCGGCCATGTCTGCCTCCCAAGTCTCTCTCGCCAACATCTCCGCGGGGATGTTCTTCCACCGGTCGTTGCCCTGCCATTCCAGCGGGTCGTGGGGAGTGAGGTCCTTCAGGATTTTCCTGGGCCGTTTCCATGGGTCTGCCGATTTCCTCTCTGTCGGCGACGTGGACGACAAGGTGTGCGTATGGGTATTCGTCGGGCAGGTTGCCCGTTTGCTGGACTGCCCTGTGGGTCAGGGTCTCCTCGATCCTGTCCCGTTCCTGAATCATGAGTCTGCCCGTTTCTTGGTTTCCTTGGCACAGTGTGTCCGCCACATGGGTGGCCGCTTCCATGATGCTCCGGAAGCGGCTGAGCAGTCCTGGACGTCGTTCTCGTTCTTGACGCCGGTATTCACTGTGCCATGCAGCTGTTCCATGCCCCATCGGGCCCTTTCGTTCTGTTCCTCTGCATAGTCGACCGTCTGGTAGCTCACCCGGTATCCGGTGCTCTCGGTCATGGGCACTTCTCTTGCTGCCCTTCTCCACATACTGGCTGTCCCGGATTTCAGTGCTTTCGATCTCTCGCTAAGCTGGTTGCGCCTTGGCTCGGGATGCTGACAGGCGTCCCCTCCTCGAAGTGGTCGGTAATGCTGTGCACGTACTGTCAACTGTTGTCCTTGTCATGTTCGACAATTCAATGCTATTGATGGGGAGGTGAATGGCTTTGCCCTTTCGGGGCAGGGGCGGTCGGCACGGTTTGTCCTTCAGAGGAGGTTTTCGACAGGGCCGGTCCACCGGCGAGGTGGACTTGGGGGAGTTAGGGTCGGGTGTTTGCTCTGGGTGTGCTGGCGGCCGCCACTGTAGTCAGTGATGTTAAGAGAGATGCTCCGGCTTTTAGCGGAAGACGGGGTGATTTGGCTCTGTCTCGCCGGTTTCGGCCAGAGCTGGCAGGGACGACATCATCAGACTCAGGCCCAACGATGTCACCAGAACCGACTGCTATCACTGTTGGCATCAAGCGCGCAACTGTAGTATCAGGCGAGTGATTCAGGTGGGGGAATGAGTGATGGCACTACTGGAATGGCTGGAAGGTCTGAGCCTTTCGGGAGGGGCGGGAGTCCTGGCGCCGGCGGCCTTATTCGCTGTCAGTGTGGCGTTTTTCGGGTTTGTGATCTTCAACCTACACCGGTCCATGTCGGTCCGGAACGCTCTTGGAATCGACCTGTCAGGACTGAGAAAGCCGGGACGGCCTCTTCACGTGCTGCTGTACTGTTTGGCCTATCTGGCCATGTATGGCTTGGTGTTCCCTTTTCTCGCCTACATATGGTTCTGGGTGTTGGTGGCCATGCTGACGTTCCTCTACAACACTAAGGAGCCCCAGGAACTGCTCCTGATCGGCATGGCAGTGCTGACCGCCGTCCGGGTTACAGCTTACTACAACGAAGACCTTTCCAGGGACATCTCGAAAATCCTCCCCTACGGTCTGCTGGGCATCTTTCTGGTCAACCTGGGCCGGTTCGACCTACAGGCTTCTGTCTTCCTGTTGGAGCGTGTCGCCGCCGAGGAGGATATCGCCTTCTACTATTGGGTTTATATTTCGAGCCAGGAACTGGTCCTGCGGGTTTCCCAGCCGTGTGTCAGCGTCCTGTATAACTATCTGAAGGCCACGGTGAGCAATCAGGCCAGGCGGGTGATAAATCGTTCGCAGACGAACAGTGTCGAAATCCCCGCTGCATCCGAGGACGGCTCCGTTCTTGCGGAGGAGGTCCTGGAAGCAACCGCCGATGCTCCGGCTGATGAGCCATAGACTCCAGTCGGCGGTTCGTCTGGGGCGACAGTCGCGGACAAGACACGCGCCTTTTGTAGCGGCAACGCCGAACTCGGGTTTGTTGGAGCCGTTTCCACGGCGATTAGTGCAGGATGAATTCAGGCGGCCGGTCCTCGGTTCACACCAGGTGGTTGAGCGTCCGGTGCATCTCCGGGACCGTCATGGGAATTAACCGTTGCCGAGTTCAAGGTGTCTGTAGGGTATCCCTCGACTTTCGCCAGGAGCATCGACCGGAGGTCTATCTTATTGAACTCGGCCCCGACGCACATGGAGTTATCCTGGCCCAGGGGCCCGACTCCCTCGGCGATGTCCGCGAGGAAAATCCTTGCTGGCGCTCTCTCGCCCGGCGTCACAGTCGGCCACCCCCGGCGTTGCCTGGCTGCCGGGACGCAGCGTTTTCCAGGACGGCCGGAAATACTATCCGTCGGCAGTTCGTAACAGATAGGGGATAGGAGGCACCGTCCCAACCTGCCCAGGTCATCCGACGCTGCGGGAGTGAAGTTAACACCGGGGCTAGTTGATCGGCACCAGTTCGACCAGTTCCGCGTGTTCGCAGCCCAGGGCCTTGCCGCCCGCAGAGGCCAGATTGGCGATGCGGGTGTGGGTGCTTTCGGTGGCGTCGCGACCAATGCCTTCCAGGTAGGCCTTGTGTGCGTCCAGGGAATCCAGTCCCTTGTTCAGGTAGCCCGTTACGTCTATGCCGTGAGTGGGGTCCGGGGAGCCGAAAACCGCTACGAACCGGACCCCCTTCCAAGGCTCCAGCCCTTCGCTCAACAGTTCCTGGAACACCCACCTGTTGCCTGCGTCGCGGGCGGCGTCGAACACTGACAGCCCCACGTTGCGGTGGTCCGCCATGTTCGGGTTGCCAGTGGGAAACCGGGGATGGTGGTTCAGGGTCAGGATTACGTCGGGCCGGTGTCGGCGGATGGCGCGGCTGAGGTCTCGGCGCAACGGCAGCCCCTGCTCGATGACGCCGTCCGCGTGATTCAGGAACTCCACCGTTTCCACGCCCACCACGCGGGCGGCGCGGATTTCCTCCTCGGCCCGCAACGGGCCCGTTTCCCACGGGGGCATGGCGTCTATGCCGGCTTCGCCCCTTGACACCATCAGGTAGACGACGTGCTTGCCCTGGGCCGTCCACTTGGCCACGGCGCTGGAGGCGCCGTTTTCCAGGTCGTCCGGGTGGGCCGCGATGGCCAGCGCGGTCTGCCAGTTCTCCGGCATGGCCTCGATAGGAGATGGTCGTTGCTGCATGAGAGGGTCTCCTTCGGCGATGAAGTCAGTCGATACAGTTTACAGTACCGCGGAACGCTGTCGGCGGACTGCAATCGCTTGGAAGACGTTTTCGCATTGAGCCGGCTAAGGACGAAAAAGAGAGCCCCCCAGCTTACTGGCCGGGCACTTCTGGATCTTGCGGGTGGAGTCCGCCGCTAGGCGACCAGCGTGCGCGGCCCTGCGCTCCCTCTGCGTATGCCAGGGTGGCCTTCTCCCGTTCCAGTTGGGTCGAGGGCGGCACGAAGGCTGCGACGGAACCCGGCGTGGTGATACAGACGGAGTCCGCCAACCGGCGCCGGTTCAGGTGACGGTGGACCGGACCTTCGTGTTCGTGATCCGGGACCGTGAAACGGGGACGGTTCTGTTCCCAGGCCGGGTGACGCAGCCGTGAGCGCGGATGCTGACGCAGGCCGGGTTTCAGGCTGCGGGCTCACCTTCGTCCCACGAGCGGCTCTACCGTAGTTCTCGGTCTTCTCAGGGGACCTACGTCCTGTACTTCTTCGTCGTCTTGGCCGCTACGCTGCTGGCCCGCGGCTGTTGATTCCTCTGGTGGTCCTGGCGGCGCCCTTGCCCTTCTGATGCTGGTGGTCATGCCGGCCAGCGCGCTCCGCACCGCCTTGGGGCATCCGCCCCGCGGCGGTTTCAGCTGGATCACCGGGGTCGGCTAAGCGGCGTTGATGTTCTTCGCCGTTGCCTACGGCGGGTTGATGGTGGTTGATTGGAGTGGCGTCGGCCTTCGCGGACGGCGCTACCTGGACATTTGACCTCTCGTTGTCTTGGCGTGTGGGAGTGCTGGTCTTCGGATTGTGGGAGACGTGGCGGGCTTGGCGGTGGCTGCGCCGTCAACCCCAGTACTGCTGAACGCGGGCGTGAGGCCGGAACCGGGGGGCCAGACGAACTTCCTCGGCCTGTCGGGGCCGCTGGCCGGATCGGTCCTCCCGAGGGTACCGTGGGATGAAAGCTGGGAGGGTGCGTCCGTCGCTCCCACCTTTATGAAACGCACCTGAGCTTTTCCGGCTACAGCGGTGTGCCGGTGGTCCGGCGCTCTGACTGGTCCTAGACGATTTCAAAATTAGCTCAGGTAGCAGCCTGAGCGTCTTTGAGTTCCTGCAAGCAGCGCTTCCTCTCCGCCATCTTGCCTATTTCCAGCGCATGCGGAAGCGCGGTTTCCAAGGCCACGTATATGGGGCGTTGCTCCGTTTCGGCGGTGGCCCTGATGCAGAACCGGACGGTCATCTCCTCTGCCAACTCGGAGTCAGACATACTGTTCAAACCCATCCTTAAACACAGATGGAGAAACCATAGAACCTGGTTTCTCGAATGCCCCGTCTTAGGCAAAGGTATGCCCCGGAACTACCGCAGGGGAGCAGCGTATATCTGTCCGCCCTTGGGGCAGTCCTGGCACGGGGCGTGGGCCCAGAGAGCGTTGGGGCCGCCCTCACGGGGCACGTTCAGGCCGCCGGGTCCGAGGTTGCGGTTGTAGATTTCGCCGTAGTTGCCCACAGCCCTGAGCACGTCCTGCGCCACGGTCCAGCTCAGGCCGAGGCGCTCCTGGCCAAAGGATCCCTCAGTGCCCAACAGCCGGTCTACCCGGGAGTCCCCGGTGGACGCCCTGGGAATGCTGTTCTGGGATATGTCGTAGGCTTCACCATAGATCAGAATAGCCATCACGGTCTTCACGATGTCGAACCACTGGTCGTCGCCGTGGGGAACCACCGGACCCAGCGGCTCCTCGGAGATGATCTCCGGCAGGATGATGTGGGCCTGGGGGTCGTCCAAGACGTGCGAACGAAGGGCTGCCAGCTGCGAGTGATCATTGGTGAAGGCTTGGCACTCCCCCTCCTGGTAGGCGGAAAGTACCTCCTCCGTGTAGTAGAAGGGCTTCACGGTGATGTTCAGGTTGTGCCGCATGGAAAAATCCTCCAGATTCAGTTCCGTGGTTGTGCCCGATGCAACACAGACCGCCACATTCTTCAGGTCCAGAGCGCTGGCGACGCCCAGGTCCTTTCTGACCATGAAGCCCTGGCCATCGTAGAGCATGGTCTGCGCGAAGTTGCCCCAGTGGGCGTCCCGGGAAGCGGTCCAGGTGACCGTCCGCACCAACAGGTCAACCTCGCCCGACTGGATCGTCGGCCCACGCTCGGCGGCGGTGATCAGGCGAATCTCGATGGCGTTGGGGTCGCCCAGCACCGCTGTAGCTACGGCCCGGCACAGGTCGATGTCGAAGCCCACATTATTGCCTGCGGCGTCCAGATAACCGAACCCGGGAACGTCGTTGCGGCTGGCGCAAACCAAAGTGCCGCGATCTCGGACTGTCTGCAAGCGGCTCTCCCTGAGCGGCGCCACTGGGGCAGGCGACGTCCCCCGGTATTCGGTGACGGCAAACCCGTCCGACGCGATCAACCGGTCCCCCACAAACAGCTCCACCAGGTAGTCACCGGTCTCCCAATTCCCTGGCTGCGGCCATCCCTCCCCGGTTGCATGCTGGCTGTTGGTC
This sequence comes from Dehalococcoidia bacterium, assembly GCA_965204865.1. Lineage (GTDB taxonomy): Bacteria > Chloroflexota > Dehalococcoidia > Lucifugimonadales > UBA3495 > VXOI01. Next base: position 1,668,458 of record OZ242027.1, read on the forward strand.
CAGCCCTTTTCGACAAAGACGTTAGCGGTGTGGCGGGCAAAAACGCCGCCGCCGGGGCCGTGGTAGACAGCGTCGATTTCGAAGTCTACCCTCTCCGGCTGGCGGTCAAAGACTAGGTTCAGTTGCCAGTATATGCACCGAGCCGTCCGCTGGTCGAAAACATTTGTGTAAACAACGGACTCTTCTCGCGACGCTTCACAACCGCCCTCGAAAAACCTGATCCCAGCCACCCTGGGGCTGAGCAAGGGAAATGGGCTTGGGACCAGCGTCGGCCTGGGGGTCGCGGTCGGAACTGGGGTTGCATTTGGTTCAGCAGTGGCAGTCGGTGTTGGGAGCGCTGTAGCCGTAGGCAGTGGCAAGGGTGTTGTAGTTGGCGTCGGCGTAGGCATGGCGGCAATGGTTGCCGCTACGTGGAGCTCCACGGTGGCGCTCAGGTCCGGCGTGGCAGGTGGGGAGACGGTAGGCGCTCTGGTCGGAACCTCGGTCGCACAGGCTACTGTCAATGCCACCACGGCGGCAATACTTGTCAGCAGTTTCATTGACTCCCTCTTCTCTTGCTGAGGAGTAAGGCAAAGGCCAGGGTGTTCACGGCATCAAGGCAGTTTCGCTTTCACAGAGAGGGGTCGGACGGTTTTCCAGGTTCAGCCAATTTCAGCCCTGTAGCGACCATCTCCCTCCGGACTGTGAACTGGCCAGCGTTTCTTGCGCCGCTGCGGCGGCCCATTGTACCAAGAGAACGGGGTTATACTTGGCTATCTGTCAGCTCCGGGCAGTGATGCTCAGGATCGATCTCTCTTGAAGACATTCCCTATGGGACGCACAAGCGGTCCAGCACAGAGGTTCCCCTGAACTCTTCCCGCTCCCGCGCCAGTTCACATGGCGTGTCGCCCTCATCGTTCTTGGCCTTGACGTCGGCCCCCCGGTCCAGCAGCAGCGCCGCCACCTCCGGGTTGCCATTAAGAAAGGCTGCCGCATGCATCGGTGTGGAGCCGAAATCGTTCTTGGCTTCGATATCTGCACCCCGGTCCAGCAGCAGCGCCGCTACCTTAGGGTTGTCGTTCCTCTCGGTTGCCATATGTAGCGGGGTGGTTTCGAAATCGCTCTTGGCCTCGATGTCGGCGCCCCGGTCCAGCAGCAACGCCGCTACCTTAGGGTTGTCGTTCCCCTCGGCTGCCTTATGCAGCGGCGTGTAACCGGAATTGTTCTTGGCTTCGATATCAGCACCCCGGTCCAGAAGCAACGCAGCCATCTCAGGGTTGTCATTCCCCTCGGCTGCCCTATGCAGCGGCGTCCTACCGGCATCGTCCTCGGCCTCGATTTCGGCGCCCTGATCCAGCAGCAGCGCAGCCACCTTAGGGTTGTCATTCCCCTCGGCTGCCCAATGTAGCGGCGTGGATTTGAAATCGCTCTTGGCCTCGATGTCGGCGCCCCGGTCCAGCAGCAACGCAGCAATCTCCGGAGCGTCATTAAAGGCCGCTGCCATGTGTAGCGGCGTGGCCCCGGAATCGCTGTTGGCTTCGATGTCGGCGCCCCGGTCCAGCAGCAACGCAGCTACCTCCGGATTGGCATTACGCCCTGCTGCCATGTGCAGCGAGGTGGCGCCGAAATTGTTCTTAGCTTCTACATCTGCACCCCGGTCCAGTAGCAGCTCCGCCACCTCTGGGTTGGCATTAAACGCCGCTGCCCAATGCAGCGGCCTAGTACCTTCACCGTCATAGGCCTCAATGTCGGCGCCTCGGTCCAGCAGCAACGCCGCCACCTCCGGGTCGTCGTTCAACACGGACACCAAATGCAAAGGTGTTATGCCGCTGACCTCATAGCCCCGATCAAATTCCATAGTGGCCATGGCGTTCACGTCCGCCCCTTCGTCGAGTGCTCCTGCAATGTCCGCCCGGCTCCCAGCGATTACCGCCTCGTGCAGCGGCCTTTCTTCCGTTACAATAGCCCACTCTTCTGGTCGAATGGCAGGCGTGGGTGTCGGCGCAGTGCCTGGGGTAACCGCCGGGAAGTGCTGACAGGCGGCACTTATGAGCAGCAGCCCTGTCGCGGATATTCCGGCGAGGAACGCTTTCTTGATACTCATACATCCCCTAGAATGCGTCCAACGGTAGGGCGGCAACGGCCATCACTCCCGGCACGGACACGGCCTACAGCAACGGTTGCCTGGGACTGAGACCCTAGCACACGTCAATCCAATGAGGTCGATTATCAACCACCAATCTTGGGAACTCATCCTGTTGACCTGCTCCCTTTGGCATCCGTCGCCGCATAGGTCATCTCCGTGCTGCCCCTGAACTTCAGGGTGGCCCAGAGGTGCGGTCCCTTCCCTGGAAGGTGATGCGCTTGATCTCCGGCGACAGCGTGTAGTCCATGAAGGTCTACCCCTACCCCGTCACGAAAGCCTGCTGCTCACGTTACTGGTACAAGAAACCATCAGAACTCTACGCTATCGGTTGTATATTTATCCGTATGTATATGGCCCATATTTGTATGTCCTATTGTATAATAATGCCTGGCCGGCTATGTAATCAGGCCCAAACCGTCCCTGCCCTTGTTGGAGCGGTTGGCGGGTTCAGGGCCGGGAGGGAGTTATAGAACGGTGGGACCGGAGGGTCGAGATGCTGCGGGAGCGACTGTCCCGGCTCAGCGAGGCCAGCCGGCGCATCAACGAGAGCCTGAACTTCGAATAGGTGTCTAGGAGTACTCGACTCCGCCCGGTTCCTGACCGCCCGCTACGGGGTGACTACCACCTTGGGCGGGGCGGCCGGACCCGTGGACTTCGCGACCTTCTCCGGTAAGGACGATTAAAGAAAAGCCAAGGCCCCTGTCGTTTCAGCAGGGGCCAAATGACGGTTCCGGGTTTCGCCAATGTTGCGGGGCTGGAGCATGGCTAAAGCTCCAGCCCTATCCTGACAGGGAAGGTTCTTGATTTCATACAGCTGGGTGGCGCTGACAGTGATATGGATAGGCCAAAATCGGCTCGGAATTAACTTGGGAAGGCGCCGGGGTTTCCGGCATTCCGGGGTTCGTCACACAACCGGACACCGGGGGGTCCCCATACGCCTTCCCTAATACTACAGTTGCAGATGTGATAGGCGCGTTTTGTAGTGGCATTGCTGTGCCTTGGCTTGGTGGCGCCGTCTCCACCACGACCAGGACAGGATGAAATCAGGCAGCTTGTTCTCTGTCCATACCAAGCGTGTCAGCAGGCGCCTCACCTCCGGGACAGTTACGGGAATCAGGTCTTCATCGGGGCCGTAGTGGCCCGTTTTTCTCCTTGTTCCATCGCCTGATGTCTGATTACCGTCAGGTAGGCCTGGGCCAGCATGGCCAGGGTGATGTGCCGGTACCAGCCATCCCAACGCCGCACCTCGTACTGGTCAAGGCCCACCTGCCCCTTGGCCTCCTCAAAACACTCCTCTATGGTCCAGCGCCGCCCGGCGACTCTCACCAGTTCCTCCAAGGCCGTTCCCGCCGGACCATAACAGACGTACCAGGCCAGTTCCTCCGGGTTGGCCACGCTGCGCCGGGCCAGCAGCCAGTGCCCCTTGCCAGGTTCCCTCAGGGGCCGTATTTCCACGGCGGCCCAGTCGTAGATCCGAGGGCCCTTGGCGCCATCCCCGGCGCTGCGTCTGACCCAGTCGGCCTCGTCGACCCGTGCCATCAACCGGTCAGCCTGCACCTGCCTGGGCCCCTTGTCCGTCAAGGCCCACAATTTCTCGTTGTGCTTGACGGCCAGCACATGGGGGATATCCCGCCTCTCCAGCCACAGCCGCAACTTGCGGTCGTTGCCGTAGACCTCGTCCCCGGTGAACCAGGTGAAGGGGACTCCCGATTCCAGTGCCCGCTGCAACATCTGCCGGGCCAGTTGCCCCTTGGTCTGAAAGCCAACACTCTCAGGCACCCCGGCCTCACCCCGGCGTTCCCAGTCATCAGCCCACGCCTGGGGCAGGTACAACTCCCGGTCCAGCAGCGTCCTGCCCTTGGCCGCGGCATAGGCCAGAAACACACCCACCTGTGAGTTCTCGATCCGCCCCGCCGTCCCGCTGTACTGGCGCTGCACCCCAGCCGATTTCTCCCCTTTCTTGAGGAATCCGGTCTCGTCCACCACCAGAACGGCGTCAGCGTCCCCCAGATGCTTCACCACGTACTGTTTCAGATCATCCCGCACCAGGTCCGCGTCCCAGACGTAACCCGACAGCAGGCGCTGCACACCGTAGGGAGTGGCGTCGCCCGCTTGTTCGGCCAACTGCCAGCCGTTCTTGCGTTCCACCGGGCTGAGCAATCCCTTCAGGTACTCCAGGGCCCGCCGGCCCGGCTCCGGCCGCCGAAACCTGCCAGCAATGCACTGATGTACCCGCTCGATGCCCTCGGCCCACCGCGCGACCTCGGCCACCTCGTCTCTCTCAACAATCACCGCCTCACCTCAACACTACTTGGTTGCCTAAATTCTACTCTCCCCTGATCTGCAACTGTAGTACTAAGCTCAAAGCACACCCGATTTCAGCCGTTACTTCTGTCGCCCCCCACAACTCATAGCGTCCTGTAAGACAGGTCTCCTTGCTGGTACTCGCGGGTTAGTTGGGTCAACAAAAAGAAGATGTTTTCCACGGAGTTAGTGCTTCCCACGATGCTCCGTGACTGCTGATCTCTCCCGGTTTCATGAACTTCTTGTATGTATTGGCTTCTCACCCTCTGCATCAGCTCCCGGCGGTCGCCCATCACGTGCCCGGCGAGTTCCCAATCGTCCCGGTCCTCGCTCTCCAGAGCATCCAGAAAAACGACAAGAGCGCTGTCTGTGCCTTCAACCAACAGGTTGTGAAAATCGCCCAAGGGGGGCTCTTCCGGAATCTCCCGCAGCCTGTCGTTGAGGTTGGAGAACTGCTCCTCAAGCCAGGTAATCAGTTTCTGCCGGCTCATAACGGCGTTCCGGCGCTCAATACTGTGGCTGGGGTTCCGCAACTCCAGTTCGGCCAGGAACTCGTTAATCCGTGAATTGAGTTCCCTGACTGATTGGCGGGCTGCACCGGCAATCTGCCTTGTCCGCGCTGCATCCAGATAGCTTGAAAACATGCCCAGCACGCGCTTCTGTTCAAGATGCACCAAGTCAAGGGAAGTATCCACGTCGGTCAATGCCCGGTCATGGATGTACTTGGGGCGGGATAATTCCTCCGTCTCACTGACTGGCCAGAAGCGGGCGAACAGGCGTGCCGTCCAGTCCGGGGCGGCCAGCACAACTATACGGGACGGCGTGCCGTAAAGGATTATCATCAACGCGACCTGCGAGGCCATGGCCATGTCCGTGGATATGAGGGCCGCCTTTACCAACGGCACATCAAGGTACAGTTCGACGTAGAGCAACGGAATCAGTATCAATACCGGAAAGAAGTTCTGTACGGCTGAGAACATCGCCACCCGGCGAGCGGTCCCACTCACGTTGGCCCCAACCAACAGGATGGCGGCGCCGAGGCCGATAAAGACCCCGTAGACGAACATCAGAATCTGCTCGAACTCTATGAGTCCTGCCGCAGCCATGACCATGCCAAAGGCAAGAATGGGGAGTCCGACCTGTAAAATGAAGGTAAGGACGGCACCGATTATGAGGGACAGCCATAGGGACCGGGTGGAAATTTCCAGCGCTCCCTGGAACCACGACTCGTCCGCCAAGGGAGTGGCCGAGTCCTTGATAATGACAAGGCCGAGAACCAGCAACGCCACTCCGAAGAGCATGGAGCCGATTTCCCGGTAGTGTGCTTTGCGGGCGCGGAAGATGATGACACCCGCTGCGCCAAGGGCGAAGAGGGCCACCACCCTGATGTCGAAGGCTACTACCAGTATCAGGAGGGTCACTCCCAATGGCGAGCCGGTCACAATGAGGAACCCCTGCCGGGGGGAAACAAGCTCGGATTTCAACATACTGACGGTGATGGAGGTCACCGCCACGGAGCTCTGGGTAATGGCCCCGGCGAGCACGCCGCAGCCGAAGCTGGCGAAGCGGTTAGTGGTGTACTGGCTGACCAGTATTCTGATTCGGGGCCCGGCCACTGTCTTGAGATTCTCAGACAAGAGCCACATGCCGAAGAAGAGCATGCCTATTCCACCGATCATCCCTCCCAACACTGTAATCATTGCCTTTTCCTTGCCGATAATGTGGCCGCGCCGGTTTATATCAAGTCCTCGCCCGTGGTGGAGGTGGTGAAGCGCACGTCGTAGCCGGTGATGTCCGAGCCGCCGACGGACGACGGTGCCGTCCAGATCGGGTCCGTACTCTGGGATACCGCCGTGACGTTCAGAGCCCTGGGCGCGCCCGGCAAGTACAAGGTTCCGCTGCTGAGTGGGAGCGGGGCGTATAAGTCTCCGAGCGGACGGGTAGCCGGGTTGCCTTTGGCCGACGCGGCGCTGATCAGGCGTGCTGCCTTCCCGCTGCTGCCGTTGCCGCCGGTATTGAACATGGTTGCGCTGTTCCTTTGAATGCCGACCCTGTCCCGGTGGAGTCGGCGCGGCATATTAGGACCCGGCGACGCGGTTGTTTCCAAGGCCGCCCCCAGCCGGGTTCCGTCTCGGTCCCCGCAGGTCGTGCGGGCTTCCCGCTGGCGCTTCAGGCGCAACAAGCCAGCACAAAGCTACATCATAAATGGTATGATTATCCGTACTTTTGAGACCCTATCTTGTATGAGATATTGTATAATTATGCTTAGCCAGCTACGCCATGGGGTCCGAACCCTTGCCGCCGCCGTTACAGCGATGGGCGGGTTACGGGCCGGGAGGGAGAGATGGACCAGCCTGACCGGCGGGACCTGGAGATCAGGGCACTGCACGAGCGGCTGTCGCGTCTCAGCCAGGCCAGCCTGCGCATCAACGAGAGCCTTGAGTTCGACCAGGTGCTCCAGGGAGTACTGGACTCGGCCCGGTCCCTGACCGGCGCCCGCTTCGGCGTGATGACCCTTCTGGACGACCAGGGCGGCGTGCAGGACTTCCTGTCATCGGGGTTGACCGAGGAGGAGTCCGGGCGGCTCTGGGTGACGCCGGAGGGGTTGCGGCTATTCCAGGCCCTGACCAATGTCACCGAACCCGTGCGAATCCCCGACCTGGCGAAGCACGTCCATGCTCTGGGTTTCACCGAGTTCGCCATCCCCGTGCCCGTGGAGGTCTTCACCTTCATGGCGGCGCCCATGTTCCACCGGGGCGTGTGGGTGGGCCACGTCTTCGTGGGGGTCAAGGAGGGCGGCGAGGAGTTCACCCTGGCCGATGAGGAGACCCTGGTGATGTTCGCCGCCCAGGCGGCGCTGGTCATCGCCAACGCTGGTGCCCACCGGGAGGAGCGGCGGGCCCGGGCGGACCTGGAAACCCTGGTCAGCACCTCGCCGGTGGGCGTAGTGGTCTTTGACGCGGAGTCCGGGCGTATGGCGTCGGTAAACCGGGAGGCGTTGCGCATCGTGGACGGGCTGCGGGAGGGGGAGCAATCGGCGGAGGACTTGCTGGAGGTGGTGACCTGCGTGCGGGGCGACGGGCGGGAGGTCTCCCTCAGTGATCTGCCCTTGGTTGAGATTCTTCAGGCCGGGGAGACGGTCCGCGCGGAGGAGATCGAGTTGCGGGTGCCCGACGGGCGCAGCGTCAGCGTATTGGTTAACGCCACGCCGATTTACTCGGAGGACGGAGTTCTGGCATCCTTCGTGGTTACGTTACAGGACATGACGCCGTTGGAGGAGCAGGAGAGGCTGCGGGCCGAGTTCCTGGCCATGGTGAGCCACGAGTTGAGGACGCCGTTGGCGGCGGTCAAGGGGTCGGTGACCACGCTGCTGGAGGCGGCGGGGGATCTGGACCCGGCGGAGACGGCCCAGTTCCACCGGATCATCCGGGACCAGTCGGACCAGATGCGGTTTCTGATCGGCGACCTGCTGGACGTGGCCCGCATTGAGACCGGCACCTTGCCGGTGGCCCCGGAGCCTACGGAAATCCGTGCGCTTGTGGAGGAGGCTGGAACCAGGTTCGTTAGCGGGGACGCCCGAAACCCTCTCCACTTGGAACTGGCGGAGGATTTGCCGATGGTGCTGGCCGATAGGCGGCGCGTGGTACAGGTGCTTAGCAATCTGCTCTCCAACGCCGCCGGGTACTCGCCGGAGGGGTCGCCGATCTTGGTCAGCGCGGTTCGGGACGGCGTTCATGTGGCGGTGTCGGTGACTGACCAGGGGCGGGGCATACCGGCGGAGATGCTGCCGGAGCTTTTCCGCAAGTTTTCGCGGGGTTCCGATAGGGACACGGCCTCCGGCGTGGACGGGTCGGGGTTGGGGCTAGCCATCTGAAGGGCATCGTGGAGGCCCATGGGGGCCGGATCAGAGCCGAGAGTGACGGCCCGGGCCTGGGGGCGCGGTTCACCTTCACCCTGCCGATGGCGGAGGGGGTTGCGGTTCCCGCATCTGCTCCGCCATCCCCGGCGCGTGCCAGGCGGACGACTAGGGAGCGGGTGCGGGTGTTGGCGGTTGACGACGATCCCCAGGCATTGCGCTACGTCAGGGACATTCTGACCAAGGCGGGTTACAGGCCGGTAGTTACCGGCGATCCTGCCGACGTGCCGAAGTTGATAGCCGAGGAAAAGCCTCACCTGGTGTTGCTGGACCTGGTGCTGCCGGGCAGCGACGGCATCCAGCTGATGCACGACATCCGCAGGACGGCGGACGTTCCCGTGATCTTCGTGTCGGCCTACGGCCAGGACGATACCGTGGCCCGGGCCTTGGACATGGGGGCTGCCGACTATTTGGTCAAGCCCTTCTCGCAGACGGAGCTGGCCGCGAGAATACGGGCGGCGCTGCGCAAGCGGATGGAGCCTCTGCCGGGGGAACCGTCGGTGTCCTTCTCTAAAGAAGGGCTGAGCATTGACTACGCGCAGCGAAAGGTGGCGCTGGACGGGGAGCCGGTGGAGTTGACGGCCACGGAGTACGCGGTGCTGTACGAGCTGGCGGTGCATGCGCCCCGGGTGTTGAACCAGAGCCTGCTGCTGCAGCGGGTGTGGGGGCCGGAACGGGTGGGAGAGGGCTGGCTGGTGCGGGACGTGGTGAAGCGGCTGCGCCGCAAGCTGGGCGACGATGCTGCCGACCCCAGGTACATCATCACCGAGCCAAGGGTGGGGTATAGGATGGCGGCGGGGGAGGATAACTGACCAGGACAGCCGACTCCCTGAACGGACTGCTCCGCCGGTCCTATACCGCTGGATGCGCGGACTTTGGCGCGGGCTGGCCTCAGAGACCATATAAGCCGCCAGACCCACAGTTGGCCACGCGCTAGTCCTCCAAGAAATCTTCGATACTGATTCCTTGTAAGGCGCAAGCGACAATAGCGTCCATTCCACGCGCTGAGAGCGAGATTAGGCACAGGTACATGTGAGCCTGAACCACGACCGCCTCTGTCTCGTTTTCGAGAAAAGGCCTGCCAATGTTATTCTCCCACATATATGTTGGATGCACGTGCAAGGAACTGGCTTCGTACCAACTACGCATGTGGGGATTCATTTCTTCCATTCCAGGGGCATACTTGGTATGTTTCCCCATTGAGGTTGGCTTTCCATCTTCATCGGGCTGGCGATTCCAGTGCCGGATACCAGCGAGACGCTCTTTCGCCCATTCCCGTTCTCCAGATGGAGTATGGCTCAATTGCCTATCTATTGCCTCTTGTTGTCTCGCTATGCTTTGATATTCCCACATTGCGTTGTCTCTTGACACGAAATGAATCGCGTAGTGAGCCCTTTCCAGCAAGCACCGGAAATTGGTATACATCGGAGCAACCCGACCCACGATAACGCAGTCCAACATCGTCGCGGCAAAATCGCACGCTTCTATTAGCATTTGCTTGAGATTGTTACTGCTGGGGTAATCCCCACTAACCGGGGGATGTGTTTCCAACCATTGCCGCGATTCCGCAATGACCTCACGCAGGGACGACCAGAGCGTCGAGTCTCTTGAGCACACCAAGCAGACCTTGTCGTCGTGAGCACTCGCTGCGTCTGCGTCGCCCTGATTGTTGTCTGTCATACATATCCCTCTGTTGGAATCCTGTCACATTATATATGGGCGGACTCCGGCGGCCTCCTCCTAGGAATCTGGTCCAGCCGGAATCCGAGTTTTGTAGGATGATCTAAACCAACATAAGAGGACAATCTTCCCTTGAGGGGGTTTCGGTACTCGCTGGAGCAGTTGGCTCTTGATCTGCGGAGGCAACTAGCCAATCTTCTCCCATCAATCGACTTACCGCCGGGATGAGTATGCTTCCGGTAGGCTTGTGTTATCTGAGGGCGGTTTGATATGGCAACTATCGCAGCGTGGCGTACAGGTTCCGTCGACGTTTCCCACCTTCGTGACGAGTGGTGCCAAGGTCAACACGAGCGGGTGCTGGGAACCGCTGACCGAAGGATTTGTATTGACTGCTTGGTGCTCTTGGTCCGGGAAGTGGCTCGGTGAAGTAACTTGTTATTGACAGTGGTGAAGCGGCTGCGCCGCAAGCTGGGGGACGATGCCGCCAATCCCAGGTACGTTATTACCGAGCCCCGGGTGGGGTACAGGATGGCGGCGGGGGAGGGGGAGACGGCAGGCTCATCGTCGTCCTCTCCATGGACCGATTTGTTGTACGGAGGTCGTTGAAGACTTAGAATATCAGGAGTAGGTGAATGCCACCGAAAAGGAGTGAAGAGGTGACGACGCTACCACCCAAGTCCCGGGAAGAGATGGCCCGCCTTGGGAAAGAGATTTATGAAAGGAACATCCGCCATCTTGTAGAGGCGGACCATCATGGTCAGGTTGTCGCCATTGACGTTGGCAGCGGCAGCTATGCCCTCGGCGAGAATGCCATTGCCGCAACCCAGGCCTTGCGGGCTCAGCACCCTGACGCCCGGGTCTGGTTGATGCGGGTCGGACATCAGGCGCTGTACCACTTTGGTGGCAGCTCCTTGCGGAAAGCTGGATGATAGAGGGCTTCGTGAACGCCAATTTTGAAGCCGTTGTGACAATTCCCTTGGTGGGCCCGGAAGGGCAGACTCGGGAAGTCGCCGCCGTGGTAGATACCGGCTTCAATGGCTACCTGACGTTGCCGCCGACGGTGGTGGCGGAATTGGGTCTGCCTGTGGTGGGAGACGGCGAGGCGGTCCTTGCCGATGGCAGCGAGGCTGCCTTCGATGTGTGCGGCGTTACCGTGGTCTGGGATCGCCATCCGAGATATGTCGAGACTGCCGCCGTTGGCACAGATGCCCTCGTGGGCATGATGTTGCTGGACGGGAACAGTCTGTTCGTGGAAGTCGCCGTCGGCGGTCGTGTCCTCGTGCAGGCCATGCAGTGATGCAGGGAGCAACCGAGGGGACGTTCCGTTTCGCTACAAACTGGAGCAGGGCCCCAGGTTGCGCCCTCTTCTTGTCGGATTAGCCTTCCGAGTCTGCGGTGGTTAACCTCTGGCCACTGCACTGACAGGCTACCCAGCCACATCTCGAAGACGGTTTCACCTATCGTGCACTCAGGCTTAACTGAGGAGGATGGAACCGGTCCCGTACTTGTCGACCCGGTTTACCTACGCGACGGCCTCCAAATCATCCGCCCATGAGTAGCGCAATTTTCCGTTGCTGTATATTCCGTCGAATGAAGATTTTTGATTTTATCAAGTCTGGTGGGACCGAGGGGACCATGGGCAGTGCCACGTTTGAACTTGTGGTCGGCCTTTAGACCCCCTTGGGCTGCTTGCATGGTTCTGAGCGTCACCCAATCATTGGGGACGCTATTGGCAGGTCAATCCAACGTAGGACACGTTGAAGCCCCAAAGCTATCCTCCTGAGAGCGAGCCATCGTCCTCGAATTCGGCCGCCTACCGACAAGAGGCTGGGATCACTTGGTGCAAGTTGCCCAGCTACACCCTCAACGATTACTAGTACTACAGTCGCACTTTCACTTAAATGTCAATGGCGGCGAGATCATGGACCACTGTGGTGTCGAAGGCCAGGATAAATGTCCGGCCAAGTGTGCAGCATAAATGTCACTCTGTCATGCCGGCACTGTATCAGATCTCGACACAGTGAGAGTTGGCCGGGAGCGACGCCCCGGGGGACCGTCGGCATCCATGTATTTCTTGATGGTGGATCTGTGGATTCCCAATTCCCTCTGGATCGCCCGCAGCGACATACCCTTCCGCCTGGCCTTCTGAATCGCCTTCCACCTCTCCCTCTGCAGGAAGGTGGGTTTGCGCGGGGGGACGGTTGCAGGCGTCGAGTCAGCGGTCGCACCCGCGGTCAGACCCGCCTGATGCTCCTCATCCGCTGCTCTTGAGTCCAGTGGCTTGAGGGCCGCCACCCAGCGCCGGTTCAACCGGTCAGACCCGGCGGGCGAGGCGAGAGGCGTGGGGGAACTCTCGTAGCCGTTGCGAAGGAATACCGGGCTGGGCGGCGCTTCCTGGGCCTTGATGATGCGTCCCTCGTGGCGCACCCTGAGCTGGCCGTCCAGTCCTTCCAGGACATCCACGACCGCGCCGGCATAGCTGGGGCGTTCCGGCTCCGGCAGCAACTGCAGCGTATGCAGCTGGAACTTCACCGTATTGTCCCTGGCCACCTTCCTGCGGTGCTTGAAGCACAGTACCTGTTCCAGGGACAGTTCAGATCCCAGCGGCCGGTACGCGGACTCGGGGCATTGCGGGGAAACCCGGAAGCGCCGGTTGTATCGCGGCAGAAACTGCTCCAGCACGCCGTTGGCCTCGGCGATGCTGCTGGCGCCGGCCAGACGGAGTTCGGTAACCAGGCGGTCCTGGAAGGTTCCGGCCGTTCGTTCCACGCGACCCTTGGCTTGGGGCGAGAGGGCGAATATCATCTGTATCCCCAGCTCCTCCATGGCCCGGCTGAACTGGGTCGGCGTTCCGGGGAGGCCGGCCCCCGGTGTGTGCCTGAAGACCTCGTGCCGGTCAACGTAGAGAGCCACGGGAATGCCAACGCTCTGCACCAGATCCTGGATCAGCAGGAAATAGGTGTAGGCCTCCTCCTTCTCGCAGAACAAAGCGTTTACCACCGTGCCGGTGGCATCATCGACGGCGATCAGCAACGTGAAGGGCGGCGCCTGGTCCCGCAGCCACGGGTGGTAGCTGCCGTCCACCTGGATCAGCATGCCCTCCCGGGGCATAAGCTGGCGGCGAACCCGGTGCTTGGGCGGGCGTCTTCGCCGCGGACTCTGTAGCCCGGCGTTGACCAGGATGCGTCTGAGCGTGGTCCTGCCGAGGTCGATCCCCTCGCGTTCGCTCAGCAACTCGCTGAGATGGGTGTGGTTGGCCTCTGCGTACCTGGTGCCAGCCAGATGGACCACATTGCAGGCCACGGCTTCGGGAGTGGCATTGGGGGCTCTGCGGCCCCGGTGGCCGTGGGCAACAGCGGTAACTCCCCTCTCCCGGTAGGCCGCCAGCATGCGCCTGGTGTGCCGGGTGCTGACACCCATTAGTGTGGCCGCCTGATCCAGCGTCATGTGCTCTGCCAATAAGCTGTTAAGAACCTGGAGTCTCGATTGTTCTTTGGGGGTCAACGTCACATTCTCCATGAGGTGAATGTGACATTTATGCTGGCCCGTTAGCGAGGACCTTTTTGCTAGACGTTAACACCAAATGTCAGTCGGTCAATCCGCCCACCTGGGACACTTTAGCACCGCCCTTCATACGCGGCGCGTTGCCTGGAGGCTTAACGAGGACATGGTGTCGGCGGCGTGCAACACGCCCGATTTCCGGGTATTCCCAACGTGTGTTGGTATTAGATCAGTTTGAGGGTCAGACAGACCAAGGCTATGGAGTCGCCGAGCATGGTTATGCTCTTGCTGGATCCTTTGGTCCGGCGGTGCAAACGGTTCTACTTGTCCCTTAAACGGGAATGGAGTCCCTCGTTCCGGTTTACCTCGCCGCCCTTGCCCACCTCGTGTCGGTCCGTCGGAAGCCACCCGTACACCTGGTAGGCGTCCGTGCGATACCTCTCCGCCTCTGGCAGCCGTTCGTAGAGACGCAGGAAGGTGGCCTCTGAGCGGTCTCCCACCTCGAAATCCACCCACCTGCGCCCGTCAGCCTCCTCCACTACCGCCGTCCACACCCAGCACTCCCGGCGCTTATCCCCATGCCGCGCCCCGGCGTAAGACCACATCTCATCAAAGGATATGACCTTGGGCAACGCCCATCCCCGGCTGCGGTCCTTGCGCTGCTCACCCGTGATCCGCAACAGATTCCGGGCTTGGCAGGCTTTTTTTGACCCAGGAATAGACCGTCCCGGCCTTCATTCCCAGCATACGGCTGATGGCCTCGATGCTGCTGCCCTCGGCATACATGGCCACAGCCCTGTTCTTCACCCGCTCGGGCTGGTGGGGATGCTCGGCATCAACGGTGAAATGGTAAAGGCATTGCTGACAGCGATATCTCTGTTTGCCCCGGGACCGGCCATACTTGGGGAGCCAGTTGGAGCCACACCTGGCACATTGCATCCCATCCCGGTAGACCCTGGGTTGAGCCGTCATCACAACTCACTGCAACGCGTCTGTCATTACCCACCATTATTCTAACCCTATACCAACACACATTGGGAATACCCGGACGGGCTTGCTCTTTACGCCCAAAGGTTGTTTGGCTATTATTAAGCCCTTGCGTCATTGCATGACGCATTTCCAATTTCGAGTCACCGGGAGAAGAGCATGGCGGCATACGCAATTTTGTACACCACCGAAGTAACCGATGAGGCGCTCCATGCTGAGTTTCGTTCGAGGGTCACCCCGTTGCTGGAGGCCAAGGGCGGGAAATTCCTAATGCGCGGCAACATCTCGGAAGCCAGTGACGGCGATACAACCGCCCGCCGCATAGCGGTCATGGAGTTCCCGACCGTCGAGCAGGCCCGGGCGTGGATAGGCCCGCAATCAGAGCCTGAATACGTGGCGCTTAGGGAACTCCGCGAAAGGGCGAGCAACTCCATCTCGTTCATCGTGGAAGGAACCTAACCAAACAGGGAGGGACTCCCGTCTTCCGCCAGAGAAAAAGCGGGGTATGATCCATCGGTCTGACTAACCGGTGGCTCTTCCTACTATGCCCCGGCCAAGCCTGAGGTACCCTCCACTTCCGTCCACACCTTTGTCCCAAAGGTGTAGGCGAATGCGACACTTCCCAGCGGAGTGGCCTCGGCGCAGAATCCTGCTCCATGGCTGCGCCGGGAGACGGAAGCCTGTGCGGGTCGCGGGAGGTAGCCCTTGGCGAGAACCAAAGCCGAGTGCGAATGGAATCGGCCCTGATACTCCCGGCGTCCCTGCTCCAATACGGCTGGAAACCTCGGGAGAGAATCTCCCAATCGGCTGGCTCGATAACAATCACTCGGCAACGATCAAAAGAACCGACACAAATCGTTTCCGGGTTGGTTCATCTTTGAGCTTCGCACTCCGAACGGTATTGCGATAACGCTTCGCGTCGGGCATCATAAGCAGCCCATTTCCAGTTACAACTGAATAGGAGAAGATCATGTCAGCATATGTGTTCGTGGACGTTGAGATAACCGACGATGCCGCGCAGGCGGAGTACCGGGAGCGCTCCGTGGAAGTGATACAGAGCTATGGCGGCAGGATAATGGCGCGCGGCGATGTCGTCGACTCCACAGCTGGGGAGTTGACGTCTCGCCGCAGGATGTTGGCTCTGGAATTCCCCACCCTTGAACAGGCCAGGGCCTGGCGCGATTTGCGGCAAGCTTCAGCGGAGCAGACGGAAGTCAGGGAGATACGCAACAGGATGGGCAACATGATCAGCATAAGCATCGTGGAGGGAGAGAACAACTGAAGAGGTTTTTCTCTCCCTAATGTGGGAGCGCTATGTGAGGCTGCCCGCCGCTGTACCGCGCAGAATAGAATACGGCCTGAACGACCTGCGGGGGGATGTCCTTGGCGGCCTGACCGCCGCAGGCGTGGCGTTGCCAGCCGCCATGGGCTATGGAGTATTGGCCGGCCTGGGCCCGGCGGCCGGGCTGTACGGCGCGGTGGCGGTGGGCATTTTCGCCTCCCTTTTCGGAGGGACCAGGGGGTTCGTATACGGTCCCAATACAGCTGTCACCGTCACCATGGGCGTGGTGGTCGCGGAATACGCCGACAACCTAGCGGAGGCAGTTACCATCGGCATTCTGGCCGGACTGATACAGGTGGTCTTCGGTGTACTGGGACTGGGCCGTTATGCCTCATATATCCCCACCTCCTTGACCTCAGGTTTCTTCGCCGCCTTTGGGGTTCTGATCATGGTCAAGCAGATCATCCCTGCCTTGGGGGGAACCCCGCCTAGAGGCGGCGTCGTTGACAATTTCAAGGCGTGGCCCGAGGCTGTGAGCGCCGTAAATTTTGAGGCTTTGGCGTTAACTGCCATCTGCGTTGCGGTGGCCCTGTTGTGGCGGGGGCGGCTCCTGCGGTTCTCTCCGTCCCTCTTTGTCGCCCTTGTCGTGGGCATTGTTGCCGGGTGGCTGGTGTTTCGCGGCGCCCCCACCGTGGGAGAGATTCCCTCGGGGCTGCCTGCTCTTCAACTGTCGGCGATTTCCTTGGAGTTCTTCCTGCATGCGCTGCAACCGGCCTTCATCATGGCCCTGCTTGCTTCTGTAGCCACTTTTATACAAGCCCTGCGGGTGGACGCAATAACCAGCACCCAGCACAAGCCGAACCGTGAAATGTTCGCCCAGGGAATGGGCAATATCGCTGCGGGTCTGACCGGAGGGATGCCGGGGTCATTTGCGGCCGGCACTATGCCCAACGCTCTGAGCGGCGGCAGGTCTCCTGTGGCCGGGCTTACCGTGGCCGGAATAATCCTCGCCGTAATCCTGTTTCTTGGCCCAGTGGCCGAGCGTATTCCCTTCGCAGTGTTGGCTGCCATTCTGTTAGTCACCGGCTGGACCTTTCTGGACTGGCGATTCATCAGGCGCCTGCATCGAGTCTCCCGCAGTTTCGCGATTGTGATGATACTGACCTTCGTCCTCGCGCTGCTCGTGGACTTTGCCACCGCCATAGTGATCGGACTGGTTGTCGCCGCCCTGACGGGTTCCCGCCGGTTGGAGGGCCTGGAGGCGTCCGCGGTCGTCTCCGTGCCGCTGCTGGACCGCGCCGTGCTGGAAGAAAGCGACTGGGACGAAGACGCCGATCCCTTCCAGGCTCGCACCGGTCTGGTCGTGTTCCCCGACCGCGTTACGGTGGCATCATCGCGAGAACTCAGCCGAATCCTCCGGCTTGACATACGCGGCCACCAGTACTCCATATTCGATATGTCCCGCACGGTCTACATGGACGATTCCGCCGCCGCGATGATGGGAGACCTGGTCGGCGTGGCCATGGCGCGGCAGTCCCGCACCATCGTGATCGCCGGCATGAATCAGACCGTGGCTGACACGGTACGCTCCATGGGGGTGCTGGACCGGGTGCCCGCCGGGAACCTCGCCACCGATGTGGAAGAAGCCAAGCGGATAATCCGCCCGCTGCTGTTGGCTGACCACTAGGGAACTATCTCAAAGCAACCTTGATCCAGCAGCGTGAACCGGATGGAGGCTTGAGCGGTGGATTCCCGCTTTCGATTTGTCGAAGCGCTTCTGCTTGTGCGGTAGCCGAACCCACAGTTGCGCTGGAATTCCAGCGTGGGATCGTCGCAGGGGTCTCGGGCTTAGCCAAGAACCGCTATTAGAAATTCGAGTCCTATTTAAGCCTGTTTCGAGGCTATCTTCTCAGCAGGTTGTACCGGGAGGCGTGGCTCATCGCAGACTTCCACGCCTTGTTGAGCTTGTCAAGCGCCTTCTGGCACTTCGCCATCTTCTGAATCTGGGTTACGGCTTGGGCCATGGGCATGAACGAGTACATCTCCACCGTTTTGGTTCTGTGGGCGCAACGCAGGCATTCCCTGGTATGCAAGATGAAGAAGTCGTGGCGTTTCACCGTCCGGTGGACCTTGGTGTCGCCCCTGCATTCGGTGCAACGCATTTGATGCGCTCCCCGCCGGTTCACGCCTCCTTCCCTTCTTCGATCTCCGGCTTGGCCCTTCTTTCATACTTTCGGCTGAGCTCCCTCATTTGGGATGCTCATTATAGTCTCCTTGTAAATAGGCTCTGATGTTGATTGTTGATGGCCTAATTTCTCGGCCCCATTGACATATGCCCCTGAGGATGGGACGCGTTCGAATAGCTCTGAGTACTGCAGGCATTCGGCGACTATGGTCGCTGGAGCCTCAGCTTCCAGGCGGAACCTTGGAGCGGCGAGAGTTATGGTCAACTCGGTTACGAGGTAGTCGGAGTGGCGTATCTCACTCAGTTTCTGTTGCTGTTTTCCCAGCCCTGTCCAGCAAGTCTTGGACTCGTTCGTAGGTCTCCTCCTCGTCAAACATCGCTCCGACCTGCTTTCCTTGGGTCTGGGCTGGCTCCTTCTCTGGAAGGTTGCATTCTCGCCAGGGTCTCCCCCAGAACTCGCAGTAGAGCCTTATGCTGGATGAGACACAGTCCGGCCAGGCGCATGTGATTCCTCCGGTCGCGTCTTGAACGAACGGGGTGCACTGCACCGTCCCATCCTTGTCGCCCCACAGCTTCATCACGTAGAAACGGTAGGGGTGATGGAAGAGCATGACTTGGTGAACTTCCAGGGTGTTGGCTATTAGTTCCAGCCACTCGGGTATTACCTTCATGTAGTAGCCGTAGTCAACCGGCTCGTCCATCGGGTTCCTGCTATGGGCTAGGGGGTTCAATTCCCTGTATATCCCCAGGAGTCTCTCCCTGGTTAAGACGTTCTTGGTCTTTGGCCTGAACGGCCTGTCGGGGTTCTGCTTCTTCGCATCCACCTCGACCGGTTGGGGGAAGAAGTTGGGATGAATCTTCTCGATGTCCCGGAAAATCTCCCTGGGGTTCCAGAGTTTCTTCAACTCCTCTTCGTTCTTCCCGGCACTGTCCTTGTTGGACACCAGGGCCGCGTAGGCGATGTTTTCCAGTATCATTCTGGCCTTCAACGCCACGGTCTGGACCCGGGTTTCGATGCCGACGGCAGTGCTCTCCATCAGTTCCCGGGTGCTTCTGAGGTCCTCCTTGGTCTGTTCCATCAGGTCGCAGTATTGCTTGATGTCCAGGAGTTCGGCCTGTTTCATCTCCCATTCGCAATCAGGGCAAGCGATTCTCCATCCCCACTGGTGGAGTTTCTCACCTTGCAGTTCCAGCAGGCCGCTGCCGCAATTGGGGCAGGTCCTGTATTCCTGCCCGTCTATTCCCTTGACCGGCGTTTCGTCGGGCCAGTCGATGCTCTTGGCCGGGTGGGTGAATTCTGGGATTTCTCCGCAGTACAGGCATTCGTGAGGTTCAATTCCGTGCATGAAGTAGTCTTGGAATTGCTCCCTGTGTCCATGAGCGTAGCAGGGCCATTTTTCCGGCGGCAGTTTGCTGGCCACGAGCCTGATGGCTTCCCCGCATGTCTCCACCCCGACGCAGTGAGTGATGGTCATCATTGATTGAAGGGTCAGTCGGAACGAATATTCATGGGAGCCATGTTCATCCCATGGCCTCGTGAGAGTGATCTCATCTCCGAGTCTATGCGGGGCGTCGCGCCCGTTTGCCAGATTCCAGCAGGTCTGGGCGTACTCGTCGATGTTGCCCGACTCGAGAAGTTCCTCTAGGTCCTGGACTGCGGGTTTTCCGTGGTTCCGGGTGTTGTCGAACGTTTGTGAAGGCGTTTGCTGTTTCTTCGCCCGTTCTTCCCTGCGGCGCTTTTTGGCTTGCTTCTGACTCACGGCTTAGATCCTGGATTCGGTGAGGTTGTTAGATGTGGCAGGGTGGAGGATTACAACGCCCATGCTCCCACTGTTGAGCCGGTGCAGCATCGGCAGAGTGTGCGTTGATGGGCAAGGGGTCATGGTGCTTGAAGCAGCCTGTCTCCGGGTTCATCTAACCGCTGGGCGGCGGTATCCGAACCTGCGGGGACGGTAGGGGGTCTTGTTGTCGCTGCTGACAGCGCGAGGTGAAGAGTTGTTACTATCCGATTCCCTGTGGACCAAGCTGATTATGTCCTGAAACTCGTTGACCATGCGGCGGACTTCCCGCTCGTTCCTGTCGATGAGCTCCTTGAGATGGGCCTCGGCTGCGGCCGCGTCTTCCCTGGTGTCTACGACGTCGAACCAGACGAGCAGGGGGTTCCTGCCGGCGGTGCTTCTGGTCTTACCGTCGCGGTGTTCTCCCATTCGTTCTCTGAGTTCTCTGGTGTGTCCGGCATAGAACTTTCCTCCGTCCAGTTTCAGGATGTAGACGAAGAAGACGTCTTCTTCTTGATCAGCTGCATCCCATTTGGGGTTGGACTCGGGCTCGTACCTGCCGGGGCGGCTGCTGGCCGGGGTCGGGCCCCTGCTGGCGGCATTGCAGCTGCGGCAGAGGGGGTACTTCGCGTCTTTGTACTGGCCACAGATGGGGCACTGGTCGATTTCGCGCTTCTGCTTGGCAGTGTTGTGGGGAGCACAGAGCTCGAACCATGGTGGGATGCCCTCGTCGCAGTCTTGATATGCGCAGATTTTGTTTGACTGCCTGGTGGTCATGTCGGCGTCCTCGGTTTGGAATACTCGGGCAAGAATACCACAGGCTTCCATTGGAGAGCGGTGTGTGTGAACTGCGTTTCACAAAAAGATCGGACAACCTGTGCGGACGTTTCGGACAGTCTGCGAACTTTAGAGGGTGACTCATCCCGGTTTAATCCGTTCCCAGACGAGTCGGATTATGGTCAGACCCACGGGGTAGGGGTTGGTGTGGAGCGTGTTCATACCAATTCCGCAGAGATGTCGGACGATTGACCTAGCACGTGTTTCGTCTCTCGCCGACGCTGGAACATGGTACACCGACCGTGGTCGTTATTGTGGTTAAGGCGATCTCACGCTTAGCGACTGGAACCAGGCGGCCTGAAGCTCGTCAAGGTCCAGCCCATAAACCCCTTCGATGGCTTGTTCGTAGGCTGCTCCATCGGAGAAAACATCGAGGAGTCGTCGCATCCTGGGCCACCCGTATTCCTCGATCAGGTAGTCGACGAGGCTCCAGCTCTGGGCATAGGACAAGTATGCCCCTGAGTGGTCGACTGGAAAGCTGCTATTGAGGCTGCGAAGGCTGATCAGGTCGTCATTTGATATGGCTTCCTCTAGGGCAGTGCGTTGGTAGTCGGTCAGGTCTCCTTCGGCGTATGTAGCCAAGCCCTCCTCCAGCCATGTGGGCAGGTCACCGAAGCAGTTGAACGTCAGATCGTTTACCAGCAGGTGAGCCAACTCGTGGACCAGCCCCGGCACATAAGTCTCGTACTCTTGGGGTTCCACGGCAATCAGGAGAATGTTGTGCGAGATGAATGCCAGTCCCCCGGTCCATGACTGAGGAAATAGGACGGCGCCACGCAAGTCCTCAGATGACTCGTAGACGAACGCTTGGGTCGGCGCGGTCAGGTCCCTGCCGAGCTGGAGATTGGCGAGGCCATCGCTGACACTTTCGGCTAGACGCCGGCCGAAACCGCTGCCTCCGGCGTACCAGTGAAAGGTGATGTTGTCCGATGAGTGCATGTGCCAGTCGAAGCGGTCATCGTTGTAGATCACTTCTTTCTTGGGTGAAAGAAACTCCTGTCCAAGGTCATCGACGACACGCCAGCGCCACCAGACCGTCGCTCCAGGTGGAATGGAGCCGGTACGGCGCATTTCCCATTCCTTGGTCACCGACACTTCTTTGGCTCCGCCCGTCTTGGTCCTGGCGCTTTGATACTCAGAGGAGGCGCAGGAGAAAATTGGGGCAGTCCCGAATTCCACGTCCACATATTCGACCGGTCTGTCGCCTTCTCCTTCCAGGCGGAAAACGATGGAGTCGGGCAACTGCACGGAAGCTCGGCTGAGACTGACTTCGAAGCCGACATTCTTCGAAGCCGCCGTTGGAGTGGAATTGGCAGTGGATGTTAAGACCGTTGGGGTCCGCGGTTGCCGTGTTGGCCCAGGCGTCTGAGTCTCATCAGGTGAGAGGCAAGCGAGCGAGCCCACGACTAACGTTGTGGTCAACATGATGCACGCCAGCAGTCGAGTCATCATCTTCGTTCTATGCGTATGTTCTGGAGTTGCGGGATACCGATAGGCGTTATTTCGAAGCCTTTGACGTAGGGCTGCACCAAGAGGAAATGTCTGTAGTGCCAAAGAGGGACTGCTACCCAGTCCTCCAGGACCATTCTTTCCACCTGTTGGTAAAGGCCGAAACGGCGTTGGGCGTTGGTCTCAACGGCTGCGCGACTCAGTAAAGAGTCCACTTCGTCGTTGGAGTAGTCAAATTCGTTCCGAGGGCTATTGCTGTGGAATAGCAGGTCAAGGAAGTTCTGTGGGTCTGGGTAGTCTGCGCACCAGCCAGAAGTGAAGACGCCGAGTTCGTTGTTGTCGAGCCTCTCCAGCCAGTCGGAATCTTCGTAGACGGATACCGCCTCGACTTCCAGCCCAAGGTGTTCCTTCCATGCCCAGTGCATCGCATTGTCAGAGGCGAATGACCTGATCGGAGGCAGATTCGCGGCGCCTCCGTAGCTGGACTCCTCCAGCAGCCTTCTGGCCGCTTGAGGGTCAAACCCTGAGGGTTGCAACTGGTTGCTATGGCCGGGCATACCAGGGGGAACGAACCCTGCTGCCCGCTTGTCCAGCCCCTTGAAGGTTACTTCTATTTCCTTATCGATCTCCAGGGCCATCGCCAGGGCTTGGCGGACCCTCTGATCGTGGAAAGGCGGTATTGTTACGTTGAACCCCAGGTAGGTTGTGCAGAGACTATCGCCTTCAAGCAGGTGTGAGTGGTATGGATTATCCGGGTCCTGCACCCGGTCAATGTCCCACCCGTGTATTCCTGTGATGTCGATTTCGCCCCTCTCGTACATCTGCATCGGGTAACCCGCGAAGATTCTGTATACGGAGTGGGCCAAGTGGGGCGCACCACCGTACCAGTCGTCATTTCGCTCCAGAATCAAGAGTTCGCCCTTATCCCAGGTCTTGAGTTTGAAAGCACCGGTTCCGTTTGGCGCGTCTGTCCAGTTGGAACCGGCCTCTGCATTGTTCCGGTCCACTACGTATGAAGCCGGATAGGTCAGCTTGCCTAGAAAATAAGAGACTGGGGCCTTCAGCGTTACTTCCAGAGTCCTTGGGTCCAGCACCGTGACGCCGTCGAGGTTTTCCGTGAAACCTTCAGAAACTTCGTCGGCGCCAGCGATGTCGCCCAGATAAGTGTGGGCTACCGGCGAATCCAGTGCTGGGTTCAAGGCGCGTTCCCATGAGTACTTGAAGTCTCGTGCTGTCACAGCGCGCCCGTCATGAAACCGGACGCCGTCCCTCAAAGTGAAGGTGTAAATGGTCCCGTCCGCAGATATGTCCCACGTTTCGGCGATGTCTGGTACTACCTCCAGATCCTTGTTCAGTTTGACCAGGCCGCTGAAGATGGCTCCTTCAATGTCGCTGGGTCCGTATCGAGAGAGGGCAGGGTCGATACTGACTATTTCACCCCAGGACTGGAACAACGAGTCCTCTCGTGAAACTCCAAAGGGACTAGGCGCCTCCAGTCTGAAGCTGTCTGTGAACGAAGTGGCTTGTTCTTGGACCCTCTGCCATAGGTCTTCGAGGGTTGCGACGTGAATCTCAAAGATCTGGGAGTCGCGAACTATGACGGTCGTGAGTGCGGCGATGACTGTTCCATCATCCAGGCGCAAACTGTCGAGAGACTGGAACCCTGAATCTGTTCCGGGTGGCGGGTACCGGCCACGACGGTGCGTATTTTCGAGCGGCATTTGGGCGGTCTGGGAGATGAACCAGGATTCTGCCGATGTGTCGTCCACTCTGGGGTAAACCCAGATGTCGGCGATCGCAGGATGGGTCGCGTTTTTTGTCTCTACCGAGAGCAATGGAAAGTTGTCATCGTTCTCTTGGCCTACCCATCCCACAGGCAGGCGTATTGAGAATCCTTCGGTGGTGTTGCGATAAAGCCCGACTATTTCGTCGTTTTGAGAGGCTACAGTTGACGGTTGCATGGGCAGGGAGATGGCTCCCAGCAGCAAGAGAACCAGCAATGGCACCGTTCTTAACATACGTCCACGGTGAGGCATCATTCGCAAACCACGCCATCCCCGTCTCGGTCGTTCATGTACTCGTAGGCCGGGTGTCCGCGGTGGACCGGCGCGATGCCGTGGGCGTGTGCTTCTGCGCAGGTGATCCGGCCGTTGCCGTTGTCATCGTACATGGCCAGGGCGTCCACGTCTCCAGCGGTCGTTGGGGTTGGGGTTGCGGTAGCCTGTGAAGTCCCTGAGTTCGTGGGCGCCAGCACCACCATCCCCGTTGAGCCGCAGGTCGCCAGTACGGTGTCGATGGCGTCGGCTTCGGCTTGGTCGATGGTGAGACCGTACTTCAGGCGCACCTGTATGACACGGTCCACGTACCAGCACTGGTCCAGGTCCGGGAGCCACTCGGCCGCGTCCTTATCCACCTTCTGGTGGCGGTTGACGCTGGGCGATGCCAGGGTCAGGTTGATCAGGTCGGATGCGAACTCGTCCTTGGTGTCGGGGTCGGCGGCACAGAGGCCGCTGTCGTGGGCTTCAGAGCGGGCGACGATGTGCTCGATGTCCGTGTCCCTGATGCTCTCGAACCAAGTCCCGGTGTAGGGGCCGTGGATGCCGCCTTGGGCGTCGACGATTCGGGGTTCGACGGATGGCGAGTACCTGTAGTCGTCGGGGTCGTAGTCAGAGCAGCGGTTTTCGGGAGCGACGGTGATGCCGCGCCACAGTCCGGAGGGCTGCGTCGGTGCCTGGGTGGGGGCCTCCGTGGGCATAGGCGTTGCTGTAGGGGTGGCGGTCGGCACCGGGGTGGCGGTTGGCTCAGGTGTGGCCGTTGCTGCGGGAGTCACCTGGCCGGGCGGGCCTCCCATCTCCAGTCCGCATCCTGCGGCCGCGGCGAGCAGAGCCGTGAAACCGCTCTGGTTCCCGGCTCCCAGCGCGGCGGCCATGCCTTGGGGCCCTCCCATTTCCTCCAAGAGACATTGCATTCCTTCCTGGTCACCCGGTCCCATGTCCATGGCGGGAGCGGTAGCGTTCCACTCCTCTGTATTAAGGCAGGCCAGGGTCAGGAAGAGGGCGGCCATACTGCCCGACATGGCGGTTCCCGGGTCTCCCTGTAGTCCGGCGAGCATGACCGAGCGGAGGTCTATTTCCCTGAAACCGATACGGACGCACGCCGAGGTCTCCGTACTGAGGGCGCCCGTGTCTTCGATGAGACCGGTCAGGAACATCCTGGTCAGGGTTTCGTCCTGGAGGCACTGGATGAGGTTGGCTTGCTCGTCTGCTGTCGCCATACTCGGGTCGTTGAAGATGGTGAGCAGTCTTCCAACGTCTGCGACCCGTGCTAGGCATGCCAGTTCTTGGTCTGAGAGCTCTGAGGCGATCGCTTCGGGATCGTCCAGCAGCAAGGGGGTTAGCCTGCCAGCCAGTAGCTCGTCCTCGGGCGGTGCTGTGGTCGCGGTGGGCTCTGATACCGTGGTTGACGTCTCCGTCGGCCGTGGGGGTGGCACCGTTGCGGGCAACTCCGTTGGCCTTGGAGTTTCCGTCGCTCTGGGTTCTGTGGGCTGTGTCGGTTCAGACTGGGCTGGTACCGGTGTCGTCGCCCCTGGCTGTGGAGTGGGCGTGGGCTGGATAACAGCTGTCGGAGTTGACTCTGTACAGGCGATCAGGAGCAGGAGAACCAATAGAGCCGCGGGTAGAAGTGCTTTCGCCATGCCGGGGGTTTCTCCCTTCATGTTGGTGTCCAGCGCGGCATTTTACAGCATAGCGTTAATGTCCGTCGTTCTTATGTGCTGTGTGGCTCGTTGGTCTGCTCTGGGTTTAAAAAATAAACATGAGTCACCCCGAATTTTGGGAGGGTGGGTGAGATAGCCAGAGGGCACTGAGAGCGGTCCTCAATCTGGAGAGCGGTATCGCGGCTTGGCGGTACCGCTCTCCGGTTCTGTGGCACCAGTTTCTGAGCAGTTCCTGCACCAGGGGGGCCAGGTGTGGAGACAACAGGGAGAGCAGGAAGGCATAGACCAGACTGACCATCAGCAGCAACTTGAGCCTGTTTTCCCAGAACCAGAGCCTGGGACTTTCCATGGCCAGGTCCGTCTTGCAGGCGCGGTAGCACATCTCGACCTGCCAGCGGCGGGCGTAGGCCAGCACCACCCGCCAGGCGTCGTCTGGGGTTTCGACGGCCTCATTGGTCAGCAGGTACCAGGGAGGGCGTCCCTTGCCGGGGCGGGAGACTACCAGCCACAAAGGAATGTCAATCTGGGGATGGCGCACCGGGACGGCCACAAGGCCGGTCTTGCGGTACTGGCGGCGGCGCATATCCCAGATCTGGCGGTGGTCCTGGGAACGCTTACCCCGGGTGATATGCCAAGCGGGGCGCTCACCTTTCTCGTCGCTCAGGCGGTAGCGGGTGGGCCAGCGCAGGATGAACCGCAGTTGGTTGGAGTTCAGTTCCCTGATCCAGGGCGTGCCTGCGAACCCGCGGTCGAAGACATGGACCACCCGTCTTTGCCACCACTGGGCGCACTGAAAGAGTAGGGAGGCGGTCTGCTCTCGGCGGTCCCCGGCCAGCTTGCCACGGCTGGTCCACCAGCGCATGGCGGCCAGCGCCGGAGGCCCCTGCATCCCGGCCACCATGACGGTGAGCCACTGTAGGCCGGGGACAAATACCGGCCCTCCTCCCGGTGGATGGTAGTAGCCGGGCTTGATGCGCCTCAGACGGGCCGCCTTGCTGGAACGTACTGGGCACAGTCCCTCCAGCGCGATGCTCTCCGGTTTCTCCAGCACGCTCTCATCCCAGATGGCCAAGGTCAACTGGCCCTGCTCCTCCAGACGGGCAACTCTCTGGTCTGCCCGATGCCGGAGGAACCTCTCCAGCAAGGTGTGGGACCACTTGGGAGAGCGCAGCAGATTGCTCAACCGCTTGGTGCCGGCCGGCGCCTGGGCCGGAGAGAGGATATGGGAGCCCAGCTCGCTGAGCAGCAGCCCGGACCGGGAATTACGCAGACGCACAATGGCCACCAAGGCCAGAAAGAAAGTACGCAGCAATCGCCGGTCTATCTGCTGGTCCAACCACTGCTCCAAGGGTCCAATGAATGACTGCAACAGATTGGCCACCTCCTGCCCTTGCCTCCGCCCCTCCAGATGCCGCAACATAACAAAAGACCCCTCTCGGTGAATGGTGTTGTCGCATTCCCATTCCACCCGAAGGGGTCTTTCTTTGTGCCTGAATTCCTAAACCGCTTTTGCCGCTTTTTCCCGCTTCACCAAAATTCGGGGTGACTCATGTTTTGGCTTTGATGGTTGAGGGTTGGCTGATGCCTGGGCTTTACCAGGAGGTTTCCGCGGTTGATACCAAGCTCATGCCATTAGCTAGGCTTTGCGCATCTCAAGCGGCGTAAGCGAGGGAGTCCACCATTCGGTGGTACAGGGCGACGGGGAGTTCCTGAGTGTCGGTGCTGGCTGCGGACAGTGAAAAACCCTCCGGCGCCAGCCACAGATGCCGACGCACCAGGGCGATGGCATCCACGAAAGTTGGCGACGGTTTGTCGTACCAAGCTGCCCGGCGTTGGGTTATGGGATGATGTTTGTGCAGAGCATGGGCGGCCAGAGTGGTCCAGGAGAAGAGGCCCAGCAGGACGGGCGTGGTGCGGGCGATGGCCAGGTCGGACCACTGGCGCTGGGTTTCCATGCCCAGATGGGTGCGTGCTTCCTGGAAGGTGACTTCGAGTTGCCAACGCAACACAAACCATTCCAGTATCTGGCTTGGGTCTGCCGACGGGTCGGTGCAGAGCAGGGCCTGAGGATCGAATGTGCCCTCGGGATCACGTACCAGCACCCAGCGGATGGTCGCCGCCGGTTTGCTCGAGCGGTACCAGACGGCGGTCTGGGAGGTGAGTTCTACGGTGCGGGTAGTGCCGTCATACCAGGACACGGCGGCGACGGTCCACGGCACGTCGGCCTGATCCAAGAGGGTTTTCAGCGACGGTCGCCGGGGACCTTTTATGGCTGGCCTACCAGTTTGGCCCGGCGGCCGTGGTGGCGCTGGCGCGTACAGCGCGGCGTCCAGGCGCAGTCTGGCAATCAGGGTCACCGGTTCACGCAGGGACTGACAGCGGTGGAGGAGATCCAGCACGGCGTAGCCGTTGTCTCCCACCAGCACCAAGGGACGATGGGGCAGCCAGCGGCGCAACTGCATGATCATCTGCCGGGCCCAGTCGGTGATCTTCTTGTGCCGGCGTCCCTGCTGTTGGTGGTAGCGCGACGAGGGCGCCAGCACCGTGAGCACCGGCAACGCCCAATGGCGTCCCGCCCAAGGCACTTGGCCCAGCCACATCAGGGAGATCCAGCGTAGACCACTGGACTTGACCAGTTGGTGGCGGCTGGAGCGCACCGCGTCCCGGTAGATGCCTCGAGCTCTGATCTTGGCGCCGCGACGGCGTTCCAGAGTTTCGTCGATGCCGAAGACCAGCGGACTGTCGCCGCGATCCAGGTACTGAAGCAGCAGCAAAAGCAGGATGCGGGCCGCCTCACGGGGCGACCACACCGCCCGGTTGAGCACCTCGTGGTAGCGGGCGAAGTCGTCCTGGTCGCTGCGCCCCATGACGCGCAGCGCGGCGGCCACGGTGCGTTGGCCTGTAGCCAGAATCGCGCCCACCATCAGGAGTTGGGCCTTCTGCCAGGTCGGGTTGGTGAACAGCATTGCGAAGGGAGCGAGTACCGGTACAATGGCAATGGGCAGGGTGAGCATGGCTGGGCCTTTTGAAGTGGGGTCAGGCCAGCTTACCCTGTCCTTTTACTTTTCCAAAAATGCGCAAAGCCTAGCTTAGCTCTGAGCCGGTCCCGGCAGAGCACGGTCTCCTCCAGAGACCACGAGAAATTCCTGAGTTTGTAGACGACGATGAACCCGAAGGGCGGGGTGTCTTGGGTTGCTTCGCCAATCAGCCAGTTGGAATCCTAGCGGGATTCTTGCCGCGTATTTTCCCGACAAGCAAGTTGATGGCTAGCGAGCGACGTTCTTCCTGACCGAGGGCTTCGAGGGTCACTATGGCGCTGTCCGCCCGCTGGATGAGGCGGGCGACTTCTGACGGAAAGAATGTTGAGCTTGGGCGCTCCATGGCCCGGTCACGGTGTTCCTGGAGTATGGCGAAGGCGGCGCCGAAGTCTTGCACCTCGTTGGAGGCTTGGGGTCGGTATTGCCGGAACCGTTCGGCGATGGAGCATTCGTCCATGCCCATGTAGACTTTGGTCCAGTCTTCCCGGCGTTGTGCCTGGGGTCTTCCCGCCAGGGCGTCGGCGTTGTTGTGGCACAGGGCGTGGTACATGGCGAAGTAGCAGCGGTCGACGCCCGTACTGAGTTCGGTCTCGTTGGGAGGGTTGTCTGTGTTCAGGAAGCGTCTGGCGAGGTTGAGCAGGTCGTGCCAGTCTTGGTTGCCGCTGATTTGGTCCAGCGGTTCATCGGTGCGGGCAACTTGGCCACCGTACTCGCGGGTGTCGACGTAGGACTCGATGAGGGTGTTTTCGATGCCCAGTTCCGCGGCTTCGTCGACCATCACGGAGCTGATTCGGTTGAGCTTGGCGGGGTCGAGCTGGCGGCCATCGCCGTCGTAGGCCACGGTTACGTGGAAGGCGTCTTGGTCGAACATGTTCCGGGTTAGTTCCACGGTGATTGGGTCGAATGTGATGTTCCCATGGAATACCTCCTCGAGGTGTTCCCGGTAGAGGGACTCCAGCCGGGCGGCGGTTTCCTTGTCGAAGGCCATGTGTTCGTTCTCCGTGTGCTGTTTTGGGATGCGCAAGCGGTTGGGGTGTTGATGGACTGAAACCGTCAGGATGGGTCAGATGTCGGCATGGTTATTGTACGCAGCAATTTAGTTGACGTTGGGCGGATTGAGGAGCTGGTCGCCGGTGGTGTCGCCGTTCAGGGTGAGCTTTCCATCGTGGAGACGAGTGTGACCCCGCTGGCTCGCAGCCTGTCCCGGCAGAGTACGGTCTCGTCAAGGGACCATGAGAAGTTGCGGAGCTTGTAGACGACGATGTGGTCGAAGGGCGGGTTGTCCTGGGTGGCTTCGCCCATCATCCAGTCGAAATCGTGCCTGATGCCCGGAGCGTCGTGGTACCGGGCGGTGATCTCTAGGTCGTGGTACTTGCAAAACTCCTCGCAGTGGTGGAGTTGGAGTTCCTTGGAGTTTTCCTCGGGGTGGTAGCCGACGGTCTCCTTGACGTAGATGGCGGCCTTCTTACTGGACATTGCGAGACGGTCCTCCTCGCGGATGGCGCTGATTCCATGGTACTGGGCTGGCGTCGGATTGGAAAAGCAGCGCCTGTCATCAATTCGCATTCGCGGCCACGGGGTTGGCGGTTTCACCGCTTTGTTCTTCCGGTCATCCGTTACGGCCACTGGTGCCAGCGTGACAGCGAGAGACCCGGCGTGTTGCCGGGTCTCCGTGGTCACTTCTCTTTGTGCTGGTCCTTCTCCTCCCTGATCCTAGCTCGCCTGTCGTTGTCGTACTTTCTGCGCTGCACCCGGTGTTTTTCGGCGCAGTCCTCGCAACGGGTCTGGTTGGGGATCGGTTGCCCTTTGCAGTCCCTACACAGACCTGCCGCCGTGAGCCTTTCTCTGCGCTTCTTTACACTCTGGCGGTTAGCCTCTTCTTGTATTTCACGTTTCTGTTCTCGGCGGCGCTCGCATTCCTCGCAGCGGGTCTGCCCCTCCATGGCCGGTTCGTGGCAGTCCTTACAGAGGCCCAGAGCTTTGGACTCCGTCGCTGCTTCCTTGGCTTTTGGAGTCATCGGGGTTCGCTTCGGTTTGGGCTCTTTCGAGGATGACCTCTGTTTCCTATTCTCCTTTGCGGGATCCGAGCTTTCATCATGGGGTACCAGCGAGGCGGTTTTGAGTGTCTGCTGCTTTTCCTTAAACTGGTTGAGATACTTCCGTGAGTTGGTTGGCAATGTGAATGAGTAGGTGAAAAGTTGTTGTTCTGTAGGCTTAGCGTCCATCCGCTCCAGGCAGCGCCGCTCCAGGTAGGCATTGAGCGCATCGAAGCTCTCGAAGGAAGGAATGGGCACCAGGAAATTGCGCCTAGTGTATCCCACCAGGCCTTCGACCTTACCCTTGTCGTTGCCCTTGCCGGGACGCCCGAAACGGTCATCGAACAGGTAGTGGGACTGGAGCTCCGTGAAGGCGCGGGTGCGCTGGCGTTTGCCGTCTCCCAGTATCTTCGCCACCGCCAGCTTGGTATTGTCGTAGAGGATGCTCTGAGGCACACCGCCCAGAAATGAGAAGGCCGACACGTGCCCGTCCAGGAAAGCCTCGGTGGTCTCAGCGGGATAGGCCTTCACGAAGCAGCCGTCGCTGTGGGGCAGGTCCAGGACGAAGCAGTGGGCCTTGCGCTGCACCCCTCTGATGACCACCAGGGCCTCGCCGAAGTCGCACTGGGCCTGGCCCGGCGGGTGGGACAGCGGTACGAACATCTCTTTTGTCTGACGGCGGTGCTCACGGACGTAGTCCTTGACCACGGTGTACCCGCCGTCGAAACCGTACTCGTCCCGGAGCCGCTCGAAGATGCGCTTGGCCGTGTGGCGCTGCTTCTTGGGAACGCGGTGATCCTCATCCAGGATGCGGTCGATCACACCGGTGTAGGGCTCCAGCTTGGGACGCCTGGGTATAGTCTGCCGCCGGTAGCCCGGCGGAACTGAGTAGTCCAGCATCTTGCGCACCGTGTCCCGGTGCAGACCGAACACCCGGGAAGCTTCCCGGACGCTCATGCCCTCCACCATCACCGCCCGGCGAATCCGCAGATATACGTCCACCAAGTACATCCGTCGCACCATCCATAGGGTCGGCTACGACCCTTATGGATGACGGTAGACGGTACAGTTTTCAACCGCCAAATGTCAGTCGGTCAATCCGCCCACCTGGGACACTTTAGCTCCGCCCTTCATACTGGCAGAACAGCATTTACGGGAGGGTGGGGGCCATCGTACTGCGCAGGCCCGGACTGACCCTGGCCATCACGGTACTCGCCCTGTCAGCACTGGTCGCCGGACTGATCCCCTTCCGCACCAACTACGACCAGCTGGCCAGTCTGCCGGGCAATACCGAGTCCGTCCGGAGCTTCGAACTGCTGCGCGGCGGCTTTCCGGAGGGCGTGCTGTCGCCGCTGCGGGTCTACGTCTCCTCGCCTGCCAGTGCAGAGGTGCTGGACCCAGACACCCTGGAACGGCTGGACACCATCACTCTGGATCTAGCCGGGCATCCGGCTGTCGCCGACGTCTCAGGCCCCAGCAGGCCCTTGGGTTTAGGGGGACCTCCTGAGGCGCAGCTGCCTAAGGGGACCGCCCTGCGGTTCGTCTCCGCCGACGGAAGCGTGGCGCGCCTTGAGGTGGTTCTCAACATGAACCCCTACTCGGAGGACGCCCTGGACGTTGTGCCCGAGCTCCGCGCGTTGGCAAGAGAGAGTGCTGCCGCCGCTGGCCTGCCCTCCGGGAGCGTGCTCATCGGTGGAAACACTGCCGAAGCGCACGACACCCGGAGTGCCGGCAACCGGGATTCTCTGGTGGTGCTCCCGCTTATCCTGTTGGCAATCGGAGTCGTGCTGGCTCTGCTGCTTCGCTCCCTCATCGCACCCTTTTACCTGATGGTCACCATCGCCTTCACCTACTTTGCGACCCTGGGTTTGGCGACACTAGTGTTCGTGGTTCTGGTGGGTCATCCGGGAGTTGGTCCCGTGGTCCCGTTCTACCTGTTCGTGTTCCTGAATGCGCTGAGCGTCGACTACAACATCTACCTGATATCCCGCGTTCGGGAGGAAGCGAGACAGGCGCCCCTGAGGGAGGCGACCCGCTACGCGCTGGCGCGCACTGGCCCGGTGATCACCTCGGCAGGTCTCATCCTTGCCGGCACATTTTCGGCATTGATGACGCTCCCGCTCCAGGACCTTTTGCAGCTAGGGTTCGCCGTAGCCGCGGGAGTGCTCATCGACACGTTCATAACCCGCACCCTGATTGTGCCGTCGCTGGTGGCCCTTATCGGGCGGTGGAACTGGTGGCCCTCCCGCATCGTTTCCTGACCTCTTGGGCATGTGGACACGGCTGGCGAAATGCTGACCCGTTCTCCCGGCTTGTTGGAGCGGTGGGCCGGGCTGGTGAGTTCCGAGGACTCAGTAGTCAACGTGATACCAATATCGTGCTTACCGGCGAGCATCCAACGGTGTGCCTATGAGTTCGTACAATTCCGGAATTTAGTCGTTGTGAGTGGTCTTGACGAACGCAGGCGAACCTTGGCCAGTTGAATCGACGCCACATCCTAAAGAGTGTACGCCTCGTGCGCCCTTGCCTCCGACTGGAGCGACACCCGGGTCACTGGTGTTCCGCCCTGCGGGAAATGGCATTGATCATTCCCCGGAATATCCACGCATGGAAGGGATAGAGGGCGTACCAGTAGGCCAGGCCGGGCAATCCCCTCGGCACGAACACGGCCGTCTGTTCCAGCCGCGACGTGCCGTCCGCGTTGTCCCGCGCCTCGAACTGAAGCCAGGCGTTGCCGGGCAGCTTCATTTCGGACCTCAGGCGGACAAGTAGGCCGTCCTCCAGGGCCTCCACGCGCCAGAAATCGAGAGAGTCGCCAACCCGCAGTTCGTCGGGAAGGCGCCGTCCCCGGCGCAGACCCGCTCCCCCCAGGACACGGTCCAGCATCCCCCGCAGTCGCCAAGCCCAGTTGGCGAAGTACCAGCCGTTATCTGCGCCGATGCTGGCGCACACCTGAAAGACACTTGCCGCCGGGGCGGATACGGTGCAGGTGCGGCGTTCCGTGATCATCCCTTCGCGGGATTCCACGCTCACCAGTTCCGGGGGCATTGTTGATCTCCCGGAGGCATCGCTCCATGAGGTGTCTATCCTTCCCTGGTCCAGATCCTCCAAGGCGTCCTTGATGGCCGAGGCGTAGTCTCGCGGCGTGATGTTCGGGAAAAGAGCACCCGCCAAGTCGTTGGTCACGACCACATCGTTTCGCAGACCCTCGGCCAGGGCGGCGGCAACCGGAGCGGGGATGGGAGTCATCCAGTGCACCCAGTAGGAGGAGAGTCTGGGCGTCAGCACCGGAACGGGCACCAGAATCCTGCGGAGCCCTCGGGCCCTGGCATAGCCGAGCATCAGTCCGCGGTAGGTGGTGGCGTCCCTGCCTCCGGCCTCAATGATGAGTCCCGCGCATTCCGGAACCTCAAGAACGGCGGCGAGATACTCGAGGAGGTCGCTGATGGCGATGGGCTGAATGCGGGAGTAGATCCACTTGGGACAGATCATGACCGGCAACCGCTCGGCCAGGTGGCGGATCATCTCGAAGGAGAGACTGCCCGAGCCGATAATGACGCCGGCCCGGAGTTCCGTAACCGGAACGCCGCTTTCCCGAAGCGCCAGCCCGCATTCCTGCCGGGAGCGCAGGTGAGCGGAGAGTCCGGCCTCCGGGTCTCCCAGGGCGCCCAGGTAGACGATGTGCCTGACGCCGGACTTCTCGGCGGCCTGGCTGAAGATTCGGGCGGCCTGGATGTCCAGTTGCCGGAATCCCGGCCCTGAGGAAAGGCTGTGTATCAGGTAGTATGCGGAGTCCACTCCTTCCAGAGCATCCGCCACGGCTTCCGGGTCAAGGACATCGCCAACAACAATCTCGACTTGGTTGGCCCATGGACGGGAGAGCGCCCTGGCCCGGCTGCGCACGAAGACGCGGATATGTCGTCCTTCCTCCAGCAGGCGGGGTACGAGTCTTCCGCCGATGTATCCGGTGGCTCCTGTAACCAGGACGATTTCGAGACCGGTTCGCATCACTTCCCTCGAGAACTTCCCCTGCCAATTATGCACTCCTCAGTTCGAATGTTACAGGAAATTCGGGGGTGCCAGTGTGTCAAGGGCATTTTTGCAGATGAGCGGCATTATTGGGACGAAAAGTCGCCGGACCACAAAGCGACAGCTACCTCTTGACCGTCTGTTGGCATTTCTTATCAAAAGCTGGGGATTGACGCCAGGCTGTTAAGTGCGGGAGGGAAGAGTGTTCCGCCACGCCGGGCCTGGGGATTGACCCGAGCCATTGCCGCCAGCTCGGGGACGGGTTCCGGGGGCTGGCGAGTCGTGGCCGTCCGGCGGTCCCTTCCACGTGGCCCACACGGCCAACTTGGGTGCCGCTCTCGGTCTCTCCAGCTGTAGTCTTGGTAGATCCGTGCGCTCCCGGGCCGGGGGCCTTGTAGTCCCGGCGAGGAAATTCCGCTACTCCGATTTGGCTTTCATCCCATCCTGAATCCATTGTTAACCCGGCGATAGGTGTCAGTGGGTGCAGGTCCGGCTGGTGATCGCGCGGCGTGGTCGATTGGAGGTCATATCGTCTCCTACCGGTCGGTCAGCGCGCGTCCCGGGTTGCCTG
Source organism: Dehalococcoidia bacterium (assembly GCA_965204865.1). GTDB lineage: Bacteria > Chloroflexota > Dehalococcoidia > Lucifugimonadales > UBA3495 > VXOI01. The sequence continues at coordinate 1,703,891 of OZ242027.1, forward strand.
GAACGCAGCGGCAGGGATTGTCTGGTTCCTGAATCCGTCCGCATCTGCGGCATTGCTCGCCGCGTTCGATGCGCCGCAGCGCCTTGGCTACCAGCTCCCTGATTTCGGCGGCGGCGGCTGGCGTGGTCCGGTAGCGCAGTTCCTCGATGGGGGTGTCGTGTTCGGGTTCGGTGGTCATCGTTTACTCCCGTGGAGTTTTTCAGGCCGTTTGAGGAAATTCCGCTACCCGGATTCGGCCCTCAGCTCGTCCCGAATCCGTTGCTTGCCCACGTACGGGTAGCCCCGGCATTCGTGGGTTTAACCGGCGGAATTGGCAGTCCGTCCTGGCGACCTGCGGCAGCTCTGGTCCGCTCAGCGTCAGGCCGACGGGCCGGTGCCAGGCTACGGTGAGCTTTCCGTCGTGGAGATCAGGCTCACGCCGCTGGCCCTGAGCCTGTCCCGGCAGAGAACAGTCTCGTCAAGGGACCATGAGAAATTCCGGAGCTTGTAAACGACGATGTAGTCGAAGGGCGGGTTGTCCTGGGTGGCTTCGCCCATCATCCAGTCGAAATCGTGCCTGATGCCCGGAGAGTCGTGGTACCGGGCGGTGATCTCTAGGTCGTGGTACTCGCAGAACTCCTCACAGTGGTGGAGTTGGAGTTCCTTGGAGTTTTCCTCGGGGTGGTAGCCGACTGTCTCCTTGATGTAGATGGCGGCCTTCTTGCTGTACATTGCCAGACGGTCCTCCTCGCGGATGTCGCTGATTCCATGGTACTGGGCTATCGTAAGCTCGGAGAAGGAGCGCCTGTCATCAATTCGCATTCGCGGCCACGGGGTTGGCGGTTTCACCGCTTTGTTCTTCCGGTCATCCGTTACGGCCACTGGTGCCAGCGTGACAGCGAGAGACCCGGCGTGTTGCCGGGTCTCCGTGGTCACTTCTCTTTGTGCTGGTCCTTCTCCTCCCTGATCCTAGCTCGCCTGTCGTTGTCGTACTTTCTGCGCTGCACCCGGTGTTTTTCGGCGCAGTCCTCGCAACGGGTCTGGTTGGGGATCGGTTGCCCTTTGCAGTCCCTACACAGACCTGCCGCCGTGAGCCTTTCTCTGCGCTTCTTTACACTCTGGCGGTTAGCCTCTTCTTGTATTTCACGTTTCTGTTCTCGGCGGCGCTCGCATTCCTCGCAGCGGGTCTGCCCCTCCATGGCCGGTTCGCGGCAGTCCCTGCAGAGTCCGGGAGGCAGTGGGGTTCGCTTCGGTTTGGGATCTTTCGGCTGACGCTGTTTCCTGCTATTGTTTGCCTTTGGAGCCGACTTCTGCCTTTTATTCTTCGCACCGCGTTTGTGGAAGTTGAAGGTATCGGTCAAAAGTTGTGTTTTTGCAAGCTCCACCCCTGCAGGGTGCTGGCAAGCCACACGACGGCCCGGTAGAGGTTCTCGGTGGCCTGGGCCGCGACGTTGGCTTGCAGCATGGCCGGGTCGCCAGCCCTCATGTGGAGCCTGGCCAGGGTCAGCCGGTGGACGGCCTCCCGGACCAGGGCCATGTTGTGGCCCACGGCCTCGCTCCATTCCTCCCGGGGCGCGGTCTCCTCCGGCAGGGTTCGAGCCGTTCTGAGGTCCGCCCAGTGCAGCCATCTCTCGATGTCGCCGCCGCCGACCGGTTCTGCCGTCATGGGCTTGGTCCGCTCCCTGGCCCAGCGGTCTATGTCGGTGGCCGGGTCCAGGGTCATCGGGGTCTCGAAGTCCTGCCCGCCGGATTTCAGAGTTGGCCCCAGGTCCTCCTTGAGCCACCGGTTGCAGGCTGCCGCGGCGGCCAGAACGACCAAATAGACCCGGTTGACACGGATGTCATCCTCTTGGCTGGTATTACTGTCGCCATCGCCGTGGCTGTCCCCGCCGGGCTGCCGGGCAGACTGGCGCCCTTCCTCGAACTCCAGCGCCAGTTCATTCCGCACCGGCAGGAGGATTTCGGTTATCAGGGTCAGCCGCTCGAACTCGGACATTCCGGCGGTGAGGTTCTCGGGCCAGGCACGCTCACTCCGGGCTTCCGCGTCCTCCAGGTCCAGTCGCCACCGGGCTTCCGCCTCTTTCCTCGTGAATGCGCTGTCCATGCTGGACTCTCTTTCCCGGCCTCCGTCGTCCTGTGCAGGATGAAGCGGGCTGCCGCAGAGGGTACGGGGGCGTCACGGATAGTTTAAGGGCTGAGGAGTCTGCGGGAAACCGGCAATCGAGGGTGCTGGTAGGGATGACGGTGGAGATAGTCGAGGCTTGGGTTCCGGGGGCGGCGGAACCACGGCGGCTCTTGGGACCGCTGAAGAGGAGCTACAATTGATGGTAGCCTGCCCCACCGGTACTCACGTGCCTCGCGACGCCCTCTCCCTTGGCGTAGACTCCCCTATCCGGTGCAGGTTCCCTTCCCCCGGGGTCCATCACTGTTGGCAGTGCAGTTCTACTTGGGCGCTGTCCATCCGCCACACCGTGGCATTCCCCGTCAGCGGCCCGGGGAAGGACGACTCCTGGGTGGTGGTCAGCATGGGCACTCCTTGCCTGTCCCAGAGGAAGCTCTCCTCCGCCGCCGTGTTCCGGCACACCGGTGCAATTCCGGCTCTTGACAAGTATTCGGCCCCGTATCGAACTCTTACCAAATGTGAGGAAGAGTCAGCAAATGGGATCAGCTCGGGGCGCCACTTAGGGCACTTGGCCATGAACAGGGAACTTAGTCCGTCATTTACAGTCTGTGATGGCGCGTAATCACTCGGGATTCCTGAGATACCTCAAAATGTTGGGGTGCGGTTTCAGCCCCATACCACAATCTGTATTTTGCTGACACTAGCCGGTTGACCTTCGTTAAGTCAGTCTGATACGTTGGAATACAGGACGAAGAATAGCAGAAGGTTTGATGGATTCTGGTCAAAACATACCGACGCGCAGGTCAGACACGATCCTGCAGACCCGCAGGGAGCCACTGCCATGGCCTGACGACAGGACATTCAGGATCTTGTCGCTGGATGGTGGCGGCATAAAGGGAATTTTTCCGGCAGCCATTCTTGCCTACTTGGAAGAGAACTGGCTCAAGGGTCAGCCCATCGGGGATTACTTCGACCTGATTGCCGGCACTTCGACCGGAGGGATCATCGCCCTGGGTTTGGGCGCAGGACTGGCAGCTCGGTCATTGCTGGACCTGTACGTGAACGAAGGGCACCGGGTGTTTCCGCCCAGGCAACGGCAGAAGAGCAACAGGCTGATTCGTCGATTGTCCAGCAATCGATATGACCGGGCTGCCCTTGATGAGTTGCTCTGGCAGACTCTGGGCGCAAAAACGCTCCGGGAGTCCAGGTACCGGTTGCTCGTTCCGGCGACAGAGGCCAAGCACGGAGACCCGGCAGTCTACAAGACTCCCCATCACCCGGGGTACTTCCTAGACGGCGACAAGCCCATGGCAGAGGTGGCTGCGGCGACATCGGCGGCACCAACCTACCTGAAACCGGTGGTCCAGGATGGTTACATCCTGCTGGACGGCGGGATATGGGCCAACAATCCCACCATGATGGCCCTGGTGGAAGCTCTGACCTGCTTCACAGTGCAGCGGGAGAACATTGCTATCCTGAGCATCGGGTGCGGACAGGACGGTTTCCGCATCAACAGCAGGCAGGCGTCCGGGGCGGGTCAGTTCCAGTGGCGAGAGATCATCAACGTGGCCATGCACTACCAGTCCCTCACTGCGGTGAACCAAGCCGGGCTCCTGATTGGGCGCGACAAGGTCACGAGGTTGGACCGGCCGGAAGGCACTGAGCCTGTCGATTTAGACGATTGGACGAATGCGACGCGGTTGCTGCCTCAGGAAGCGCTTGCCGTCGCTGAACAGTACGCCGATCGGATATCGGAAACATTATTCACTGCCAAGGCCACGCCGTTCAAGGCGCTGGCATAGCTGCAAGGAGAAATTGATTTGGCCAAGAACAACCAGGAATTCGCTGACTTCCTCAGGGATGAGGTGAACCTCAATCCTCGCCGGATGGAGCGTTTGGAGACTGCCGTCGGTGGAGTCAACAGCTACCTTAAGGACAACCTGCACGGCTACCAGACGATGGAGAAACAGGGTTCGTACGCGCTGGGGACGCTCATCAAACCGGTGGATGACAATGACGAATACGATGCCGACATACAGATCGTGATGAACCCGAATCCCCAGTGGGAGCCGAAGGACTACGTCAACGAAATCAACAAGACACTGAGAGGCAACAAGGTCTATGCCGATAAGCTCAGGCTGAAGACCCGGTGCGTTACCGTGGACTATGTTCGCGACTTTCACTTGGACGCGGTGCCGCGGGTTACCCTTAACGGAAAGCATTACGTCTGCAACCGCACAGACAACAAGTTCGAGGAGACAGACGGCGACGGATACCGGAACTGGTTCAATGAGAAGAACAGGATTACGGGCTGGAACCTGAAGCGAGTCGTGAGACTGCTGAAGCACCTCCGGGACCACAAGAACAGTTTCAGCGCCAAGTCGATTCTGCTGACCACCCTGGCGGGCAACACCATCAGGCCGTCCGATAAAGGCACTGTGGCGGTGAGCACGGTGGCCGACACGCTGGAGACCGTCCTGTTACGGATGAACGCCTACCTACAGCAGCATCCCAACATGCCTGTGATAAAAAATCCGGTGCTGTCCACTGAGGACTTCAACCGGCACTGGGACCAGCGAAGGTATTCAAATTTCAGAGACCGGGTTCAGTCTTACGCTCAGACAGCAAAGCAGGCGAAAGCCGCACCGGATGCCGATAAGGCTATCGGCCTGTGGCAGAAATTGTTCGGCGACAAGTTCAGGAGGTCTTCGACGTCCGGTGGTGGTGGGTCGTCCGGTCAAGGTTCCAGAAGTGGCGCGGTTGCGGGTGCGGCGGCAACGGCTAGTCCTCCTATGGTCCGTAGGCCGAACGAGGCCAGCCGCTTCGGCTAGCAGCTATGAACGGCGACCATTTCCATACGGATTCCCTGGAAGTCTTCGAGCGTGAGTTGGCGGCTGCCAGCTTTGAGCCCGTTACCGTCGGCGGATTTTCGGTCTGGAGAGGACCGATCCATCAGTCTTTCTCTGGACTGACCAGCGTGACCACTATGGATGTCGTGGTTAGGCCCGGATGGCCGTTCCAGTCGCCCGCTCTCATCGTCGACGGTCTCGACTCCAATCACGCAACGCCGGGTGGCTTCGTTTGCCTCTGGCAGGACGGGGATTCCAGCTGCGATTGGCTTACCGTTGGAGGTTTCTTTTCGCGGATCGGCGAATGGTGCGAGAACGCAAAGTGGGGATGGGAAGGGGACGATCTCCAGGGGGATGCCTTCCTGAATTTTCGCCGGAAGTCTCTGTTTCCGTTCCCATACGTAGCAACAGTCGATTTGCCTGAACTCAATGTTCGCAGCGGCGGCTGGGGAGAATTCCATGGCGCCGTGAGTCTGAATCCGCCCCGGCTTGATATACGGCAGGGCCGACAAAGCGGCGGGCATTGTCTGCAGGGCATATGGTTTCATGCGGGCTCATTGGATGGCCCACCGCCCCGCGCTTTTGGGGAAGTGTTCCGTTACCTTTCCAGAAGCCAGAGAAGGGGCCTGAATAAAGCTCTGGCCGATCGCGGGGGGCCGGTTCCATTCGTGCCGAGTGGAGGAGCCGACATCGTGCTGTTTTGTTGGGAACGCTATGGTAGGCCCGACCTGTTGGTGATGGCGTGTGAGGGAATGAATGACGAGATGGAGGGGTTAGCGTTGCAGCCAGGACCCAAAGACGAAGAGAGCCTGATTTTGCGAGCAGGTCCCGATGCGTCACTGTTGCGGACCATCAGGGCTACGCTCTTCGGGGCTGGCGCCCTTGGAGGGCACGTAGGGACCACACTCGCTGAGAGTGGGCTTGGTTACTTGGACATAGTGGACGGCGATGTGCTCCTGCCGGAGAACGTCGTCAGACACGTCGCAGGCCACGACCAGGTGGGGGCACTCAAAGTTCAAGCGGTCCATCGGGCCATCAGCAAGCACGCACCCTGGACTGAAGTTGGAGAGTTTACGGAGGCTCCGGTGACTCCGGCCAGAATTCAAGAGCTCATCTTGAACGCCGATATAGTCGTCGACGCCACGGGCAATGATGCTTTTGTTCCTGCGCTTGCCATGGTGGCCTCCGAAATGAGTAAGCCGCTGGTGTCGGGCGCTCTCTTTCGTGGCGGCAGCGTGGCAAGGGTGCAACGACAGATGTTGCCAGAGGACACTCCAATTCATCTGCGAAAAGAGGGACCTCAATATCCCACGATCCCCAGTGGGAATGGAGGTAACGACTTCGCGACGCCGCCATTGGGTTGCTCAGCTCCGGTCAACAACGCTCCACCGGCGTCGGTGCTGGGATGCTCGGCTCTGACGGTGCAAGTAGTGATTGATGCACTCGCAGGGCGGTTTGAGTTTGGAGACGAGGTATGCGAAGTGTATCGGTCGATTTCCCAGGCTCCCTTCGATCGCGTCGGCCGAGTGAGCTAGCACTCGGACACGCCAAGTTTTGGAAGGCGTAACCGTTGAGGTAGCGACCCGACATCACCGAAGGGGGGCTCAAATACCGGCCCAAGCCCGCCGGTACCGCGAGATGGATTACCGGGTCGAGGCTCATCTGATTGCCTTGGCCTGTAGCCCGATGGCCGAGGGCCATCTGCACTAGACCATGTGGGACCTGGCGGGCAAGGTGCAGGAACTTGGACTGGTGGAATCAATTTCTCCGCAGTCGGTGGGCTGGACTTGACGGTAGACAGTACCGTATTTGAATGGCTGATGCCCCTATAGCGTATCGTGAGGACCATTTCGAACCTTTTTTGGTGGCCCTTCGGTTGCCCACTATGACAGATTACCGCCCGATTTTCGCGCGTGTACGGTCCCACCTCATTGCGTACCCTTACACGCCAGACCCTTCACCTTCCAGTGGTTTAGGTGCCCACGCGGAATTCGGGGTGCCACCCATGGGGTTTCTCAATCCAGCGGCGCACTCAGCGCGTAGATCTGCGCCCACTCGTTAGCGTAGAGGGCAGCGATCCGCGATTCGGTGATATGGAGACGTGGCGAAACCTACTAAAGCCAAGCCGAACAATATAGCCGCAGCATCTACTGGCAGATCGCTGCGAATGGAAGCCGCAAAGACCCCGGCCACCAACAAAAGGAACGAGGCGACCGCCAGCGTGTCGGCTACGGTCAACCGGGTCCTGAAGCCCAACATCTCCATATTGACCTACCGGTTCAGTCTCCAACTTAACGCGGCCAATTGAAATCCGTCCACCACGGCAGCGGCGGTCCAGAGATGGGATAATTCTATGGTTTCCATACATCATTCTCCCGGGGAAACACGCCGTCCGGAGAGCGGCTCTGTGAATCCTACGGCCGAATCAGGAAGTCGAAAAAGACCAACTGGAGACCATGACAACCAATAGCCCGGTCAGAACAACGAAGCGCAGCATTCGGTATCCAATGGCTTACCGGCATCCGTTCGACGTAACCCACATCGAAGACGCGGAAAGAGGGAACGCTTACCTGTGCCTTGGTTGCCACAGAGACATGGTCCCTAGAAAGGGGAAAATCAAGAAACATCACTTCGCCCATAAGGCAGGACCGGAACAGTGCAACCCGGACAACGCCCTCCACGAAACCGCCAAGGCGGCCATCTGCCAGGGATTCCTGAGGGCACTGAGAAAGGAGCTGGGGTATCCCATAAGGATTCTTTGCGATAGATGCGATGATCCCATCGAGACCAACGTCGCGGTCGAAGGCGCGGGCATAGCCACGGAGAGGAGCGAAATCCTGGGAACGCGCTCAGACTTGGTCATCACCAAGGAGGATGGCAGGAGCCCCAGGCTAATCGTGGAGATCGTGGTTCACCACGACCTCGAGTCCGGCACGGAGGAAAGGTACAGGGCATCGGAAATCCCTGTGATAAAGGTCAAGCCATCGTGGGAAACCGTCGATAGGCTGAGGGAGGAGATCAACTCGCCCGAAACCCTGAACTTGAGAAACCCCATCTGCCGAAGATGTAGAGATGCTGAGAGAAGGCACAGGGAATGGCTCAAGGGAACAGAGGACCAGATCAAGGATGAAATAAGGCCGGATCGGGGAATCCAGCCCAAATTGGAACGGATAACGAAGGACAGATACGGTTCATTCCTCCGGGCCGATACGAGAGAGCGGATCAACCGAAATGCCAGAATACTGGCAGCACTGGGACTCGGACAGCAAGACAGCCGCCCCACCCTCTTCAAAGTTCAAATTGACCGCTGGTCAATTTATGCCGACCTCGACAGCACCGAGGTGATAAAAATATGGGAGGTCGACTGCGCGGCGGGGCTTTACGCCTTTCCGCAGGACCCCGATCCGCCCAGGTGCCGGGAGTGCGTGCTGGACATCGTTCGGGGAATCCTAGAAGAAAACGGCGTGGAGATACGCCGCTACTTGATGGACCATGGTGGGCACAATCACTGAAACCGGGAGATGGACTGAACCGGCGGCGAATCCGGGCATACGATAAAATGCCGGGAGTTCTTGTTCGGTAACCAACCGGGCGTCATAAACAAGGGAGATGGACACAGAATAGTGGCAGCGACCGGAAGAAAACTGACGGCGGCGGTTGAGGAGTACCTTACCGAACTGCGACGTATCCGGGCTTCGGGTGGCAGCACCGGCGAGTTGTCCTACTATCCGCCGTTGTCCAACTTGTTGAACGCCGTGGGTGGCTCGCTGCGGCCCAAGGTATACTGCGTCAGCCAGTTGGCGCAGCAGGGAGCGGGACACCCAGATTTCGGCCTCTATGCCGCTAGGCAAGTGTCCAAGGGCCAGCCCAAGCAGGGGCAACTCCCCGAGGGCGGCGTGGTGGAGGTCAAGCCCGCTAGCGACGACGCCTGGCTCACCGCTGACAGCGCCCAAGTCAGCCGGTACTGGCAGCGCTACCGTCTCGTGCTGGTCACCAACACCCGCGACTTCGTGCTGCTGGGCGAGGACGCGCAGGGCAACCCGGCCAAGCTGGAGACCTTCCGGCTGGCCGATTCCGCCGCCGGGTTCGAGGCCAAGCTGCAACACCCGCGCGCCTTCGCCAACAGCATCGGCCCGGCGCTGGCCGAGTACCTGGGCCGCGCCCTGTCCCACCGGGCCACGGTGGCCGAACCCCGCGACCTGGCCCGGCTGCTGGCCTCCTACGCCCGCGACGGCCTGGCCCGCGTGGAGGCATCCGGCGACGCCCCGTCCCTCAACGCCGTGCGGTCGGCGCTGGAGGAGGCGTTGGGCGTCAAGTTCGAGGGTGAGCGCGGCGCGGCGTTCTTCCGCTCGACGCTGGTGCAGACCCTCTTCTACGGCGTATTCTCCGCGTGGGTGCTGTGGGCGCGGCAGACTCCGGCTCCCGCAGGCCCCTTCGACTGGCGCACCTCCGTCTGGCACCTGCGCGCCCCCGTCATGCAGGCCCTGTTTCAGCAGGTGACCAGTCCCACGCAGTTGCAGTCGCTGAACTTGGTGGAGGTGCTGGACTGGACGGCGGCGGCCCTGGACCGGGTGGACCGCGACGCCTTCTTCGCACGGTTCAACGAGGGAGAGGCGGTGCCTTACTTCTACGAGCCCTTCCTGGAGGCCTTCGACCCGGCCCTGCGCAAGCAGCTTGGCGTCTGGTACACCCCGGCCGAGGTGGTGCGCTACATGGTGGCCCGCGTGGACCGCGCCCTGAAGGACGACTTGGGCATCGAGGACGGGCTGGCCGCCGAGAACGTCTACGTCCTCGACCCCTGCTGCGGCACCGGGGCCTACCTGGCCGAGACGCTGAAGCGCATCGCCGCTAACCTGCGGGGCAAGGGCTTGGGCGCACTCACCGGGGCGCGGGTGAAACAGGCGGCGACGCAGCGGGTGTTCGGGTTCGAGATCATGCCCGCGCCCTTCGTGGTGGCCCATCTCCAGGTCGGCCTGACTATGCAGGCCCTGGACGCGCCGCTCTCCGGGGACGGCAACGAGCGGGCCGGGGTGTTCCTGACCAACGCGCTGACCGGCTGGGAGCCAAGGACGCAGAAGCCGCTGCCCTTCCCGGAGCTGGAGGAGGAGCGGGACCGAGCCGAGCGGGTGAAGCAGGACACGCCGGTGCTGGTCATCCTGGGCAACCCGCCCTACAACGCCTTTGCTGGTGTAGAGATTGCAGAGGAACGAGAACTCTTTGCTAGGCTTTGCGCATTTTTGGAAAAGTAAAAGGACAGGGTAAGCTGGCCTGACCCCACTTCAAAAGGCCCAGCCATGCTCACCCTGCCCATTGCCATTGTACCGGTACTCGCTCCCTTCGCAATGCTGTTCACCAACCCGACCTGGCAGAAGGCCCAACTCCTGATGGTGGGCGCGATTCTGGCTACAGGCCAACGCACCGTGGCCGCCGCGCTGCGCGTCATGGGGCGCAGCGACCAGGACGACTTCGCCCGCTACCACGAGGTGCTCAACCGGGCGGTGTGGTCGCCCCGTGAGGCGGCCCGCATCCTGCTTTTGCTGCTGCTTCAGTACCTGGATCGCGGCGACAGTCCGCTGGTCTTCGGCATCGACGAAACTCTGGAACGCCGTCGCGGCGCCAAGATCAGAGCTCGAGGCATCTACCGGGACGCGGTGCGCTCCAGCCGCCACCAACTGGTCAAGTCCAGTGGTCTACGCTGGATCTCCCTGATGTGGCTGGGCCAAGTGCCTTGGGCGGGACGCCATTGGGCGTTGCCGGTGCTCACGGTGCTGGCGCCCTCGTCGCGCTACCACCAACAGCAGGGACGCCGGCACAAGAAGATCACCGACTGGGCCCGGCAGATGATCATGCAGTTGCGCCGCTGGCTGCCCCATCGTCCCTTGGTGCTGGTGGGAGACAACGGCTACGCCGTGCTGGATCTCCTCCACCGCTGTCAGTCCCTGCGTGAACCGGTGACCCTGATTGCCAGACTGCGCCTGGACGCCGCGCTGTACGCGCCAGCGCCACCACGGCCGCCGGGCCAAACTGGTAGGCCAGCCATAAAAGGTCCCCGGCGACCGTCGCTGAAAACCCTCTTGGATCAGGCCGACGTGCCGTGGACCGTCGCCGCCGTGTCCTGGTATGACGGCACTACCCGCACCGTAGAACTCACCTCCCAGACCGCCGTCTGGTACCGCTCGAGCAAACCGGCGGCGACCATCCGCTGGGTGCTGGTACGTGATCCCGAGGGCACATTCGATCCTCAGGCCCTGCTCTGCACCGACCCGTCGGCAGACCCAAGCCAGATACTGGAATGGTTTGTGTTGCGTTGGCAACTCGAAGTCACCTTCCAGGAAGCACGCACCCATCTGGGCATGGAAACCCAGCGCCAGTGGTCCGACCTGGCCATCGCCCGCACCACGCCCGTCCTGCTGGGCCTCTTCTCCTGGACCACTCTGGCCGCCCATGCTCTGCACAAACATCATCCCATAACCCAACGCCGGGCAGCTTGGTACGACAAACCGTCGCCAACTTTCGTGGATGCCATCGCCCTGGTGCGTCGGCATCTGTGGCTGGCGCCGGAGGGTTTTTCACTGTCCGCAGCCAGCACCGACACTCAGGAACTCCCCGTCGCCCTGTACCACCGAATGGTGGACTCCCTCGCTTACGCCGCTTGAGATGCGCAAAGCCTAGCTTTGAAGCCTATCGTCAGACTCGCAATGTTCAGTTGCATGAAAGCAAAGGGTTAATTGACCTCTACATCCGCTTCTTCCGCATGGCGGAACGGCGCATCGCGGAAAAGACTGGTAGGGGCATTGTATGCTTCATATCCAACTATTCGTGGCTGGACGGGCTGTCTTTTGCCGGGATGCGGGAACGCTATTTGGACGCTTTCGACACCATCCGCGTTGACTGCCTCAACGGTGACAAATACAAGACGGGCAAAACCACGCCCGACGGCCAGCCCGATCCCAGCATCTTCTCCACGCACGGCGACCCGGTGGGCATCCAGGTAGGCACCGCCATTGCCACCCTTATAAGGAAGGCGGAACACGCGCCCGCCGAGTCTGTGGGATTCCGCCACCTGTGGGGGCAGGCTAAGGGAGAAGAACTGACGGCAACCGCGGAAGCGGAACCCTCAGAACTATATGGCGAGATTTCCCCCGCGTTGGAATTAGGTTTGCCGTTTACACCAACAGAGGTCAGCAATCTTTGGTTCGAGTGGCCGCCGCTGCCGGATTTGTTCCCAAGTTCATTCCCAGGAGCAAAAACAAACCGTGACAGCTTTCTTGTGGACATCGACCTTGACCGCCTAAAGGCGCGAATAGATGACTACTTCAACACTGACCTGAGTCACGACGAAATCGCTCAAAAGTATCCGGCCATTGTGAGTACCTCCCAGCACTTTGATGGAAGGTCTACGCGGGACTATCTGCTCAAGCGGGGTGGCCCAACCGAGGCCGGTTTCATCAAATTTGCCTATCGCCCATTCGACACTCGCTGGCTCTACTGGGAAGCCGAAACAAAATTGCTCAACGATAAACGAGCGGATTTCAAGTCTCACATATTTGAAGGGAATCAGTGGCTTTCTGCGGCTCAACACCTACGTAAGGGCGCGGAAGAACCGCAAGCCTGCATTACGCAACACCTTGGCGCACTCCACTTAATCGAACGTACAGCTATCTGGTTTCCTCTTTGGCTTCGAGAAGAGGGGTTGGCGCTGGACGGCGGCGGCGAGAGGCGGCGGCCCAACCTGTCGGCCGCGGCGCAACGCTACCTCGACCGGCTGGGGCTGGGAGTGGAGGATCTGTTCCACCACGCGCTGGCGGTGCTGCACGACCCGGCCTACCGCGAGGCCAACGCCGGGGCTCTGCGGATGGAGTGGCCGCGCATCCCGCTGCCCGGCTGGCCCGACGGCGACGCCCCCGGAGCTGCCGACGAGCTGCGCGCCTCCGCCGCCCGGGGCCGGGAGCTGGCCGCCCTGCTGGACCCGGAAACGCCGGTGCCGGGCGTGACTGCCGGAACGCTGCGCCGGGAACTGGCGGCCATCGCTGTCCCGTCCACCACCGACGGGCGGAACATGGCGGGCGAAGACTTTGCTCTCACTGTCGGCTGGGGCCACTTCGGGACGGGTGACGCCGTGATGCCGGGGCAGGGCCGAGCCATCGAGCGCGAGTACGCCTCCGCTGAGCGGGAGGCCCTGGGCGACGCCATGGACGCGCTGGGAAACACCACCGTGGACGTCCACCTGAACGACCACGCCAGGTGGAACAACGTCCCCGCCGCAGTCTGGAACTACAAGCTGGGCGGCTACCAGGTCCTCAAGAAGTGGCTGTCATACCGGGAAAGCAAGGTGCTGGGCCGCAACCTGCTGCCCGAGGAGGTACAGCACTTCACCGACATGGCACGGCGGATAGCGGCGATCCTGCTGGCAGGGGATGCGCGATGATGGGGTGGATAAGAAATCTCCCAAACTCAACCACATTCTGGCTTGCGCTGGTGGCTATTGTGCTAATCGGTAGCATACTCGGCTTATACTATGAGGTCTGGGACTGGTTGCGCGACACGTCAGACGAAGCGCAAGCTAGCATCACGACGGAATCCAGAAGCACGACAATACGAAATGCCGGTTTCGTAATCGCTGGCGCACTTGCTCTGATATTCGCCGTATGGCGCAGTGTAGTGGCGCAACGTCAAGCCGAAACGTCGCAGCGTCAGTCTGAAACAGCACAAGGTCAGTCCGAAACGGCACAACAAGGGTTGCTGAACGACCGCTACCAGAAAGGAGCGGAAATGCTAGGCAGCGAGGTTCTAACCGTGCGCTTGGGCGGCATCTACGCGCTCCAGCGCCTCGCCGAGGAACACCCGGAGCAGTACCACATACAGATAATGGAGTTGTTTTGCGCTTTTGTAAGGAACCCGGCCGGGGAATCAGAAAATCGTGTCTTGTGGCACTATGACGGTCATGGGTTAGCCCCTAGTCTGAGGGAAGACGTTCAGGCGGTTATGAGTGCCATTGGAAGTCGAAGTGAGGCAGGCATTGATATAGAAAAGGCTACGAAAAGCTTTAAATTGAATCTACGTAAAGCCGCCCTTCAAGGCATCCAACTCACGGAAGCAAATCTGTCAGGTGCGTTATTGGCGGGTGCGGATTTGTCTGTTGCGATGCTAGAGAATGCCGAAATGCAAGACATAACCTTCACTGGTGCTAACCTGTCTCGCGCGTTTTTCCATAGTGCCAATCTGTCTGGCGCATCCTTTGCTAGTGCCAATCTGTCTGGTGCAAGCCTCCGTAGAGCCGACCTTTCTTTAGCAGATTTCTGGTACGCAGACCTGTCACACGCCAGCCTTGCCGACGCGAACTTATCTGGCACCGACCTGAAAGATGCAAATTTAACCGGCGCATCATTTAACAGAGTTTGGGGAGCTGGTGAATTCCAGTTTCCAGCAAAATACCTGACGCAGGCGCAGTTGGATGAGGCTCGCAGCGACCCCATTAACCCTCCTGACTTGGCAGGCGTCTGTGATGCCAATACAGGTAAGCAACTGGTTTGGCAGGACGGGTCAATCTACGACCAAGACGAAGAATCGTAGCCGCGCTTCACCTTGCGGAGGCGGACGGCGTTAATCAGGTCATTGGGCCCAAGGACAAGTCCATAGGGCGGAATTGCCGAGTATGCTCCAGAGATTCAGCGGGCCGGACGGACATATCCACTTGGTGGAGGCGCTGGAGATTCAGCCAATAGCAGGAGGGGATTCCGCCATTGCAAGCGCAATCTCCGGCTGCGTTGAGGTGGCATCGTTCCAGCCGGGTTCGATCATCATAGAGGAATCGGCACCCGACAATGACCTGTACTACATCCTGGCGGGCATGGTCTCCATCCGCGTTTCGGGCCGGGAGATAGCGGTCAGGACGGCAGGCCAGCACGTCGGCGGTGGCCGATGGAGATGTGGTAGCTGCCCGCATTTCGGCGTCCGACTTCGCGGCCCTGGCCGACACAAACCCCAAGCTGTGGCGGAACGTCGCCCGCGAGCTGTCGGAGCGCCTGCGGCAGCGCAACAGGTTCGTGCCACCCGCGAACCCGCGCCCGGTATTGTTCGTGGGTTGTTCAACCGAATCCCTGTCCATAGGCCGTGCCATCCGGTCGGCGCTTAAACACGACCCGATGGTGGTCCGGTTCTGGACGGATGATACCTTCAAGCCGTCCCATTTCCCGGTAGTGTCCCTGGAGCGGGAATTGGCCAAGGTTGACTTCGCCGCGCTGGTCCTGTCCCCGGACGACACAGTAATAAGCCGGGATACCGAGACGCCAGCGGCCAGAGACAACCTTGTGTTTGAGCTGGGCCTGTGCATGGGAGCATTGGGACATTCCCGCACGTTTCTGCTTCACCCGCGCGGTTCCGAGATCAAAATCCCGACGGACCTTTCTGGTTTCACGCCCTTGACCTACCGGACAGGCCCGGATGTGTCGAACTCGGTGGCGGTGGCGTCCGCCTGCGAAGAAATGCGAGCGGTAATCCTGGCGGCAGGCCCTCGCTGACCTGATTGAAGGAGTTGATGGAAACGGCGCTCGCAGACGACCTGAGATCGGAGGTAAGAAAAATCTTCCAGGAAAGGTGGACCACAGCCTCAAGGGGAGCAGTCCCGGAATCGGTTGACCTGGAACTCCGAAACGACGCCGTTACCGTGCACGGGGCCGTCCTGTACGCCGACCTCGACGGCTCGACGGCGTTGGTAGACACCAAGGATCCTCAGTTCGCCGCGGAAATCTACAAGACTTACTTGGTATGCGCCGCCAGGATAATCGAGTCGAAAGGGGGCGCAATCACGGCCTACGATGGAGACCGAATCATGGCGGTCTACACCGGTAAGGACAGACATGACAAGGCGGTCCGGAGTGCCCTTAAGATAAATTTTGCTGTCAAGGAAATAATCAACCCAGCGATTGTTGAACTCTATCCTGATGCCAGGTATGAGGTGAGGCAATCGGTGGGAATCGACGCGAGTGAGCTTTTTGTTACGAGAACCGGGATACGCAGGGCCAACGATCTGGTGTGGGTAAGACGAGCGGCGAACCATGCTGCCAAGCTCTCGGCAAGGTCGGGTCCTGTTACGCAGATCACCTCAGAGGTCTACGACCGTCTCGACCAATCGCTCAAGTATGGCGAAAACAGGCAACCGGTATGGGGTCTCTCGACGGCCAATGAAATTGGGAACAGAAAAATCTACACCTCCGACTTCTTTATGCGATTCTAGAATGGATTTACGTGATAGCATTGGCAAGGCAATCGCATATAGAGGGTTGGCAAGAATAGGAGCGATTAAGGGTAGCCGATTTGGGGAGGTGCCAAGGCAAGGCGATGCCGTGAGGCAGGGATGAGGGGGTCCAGATTACTTATAGATTTCTCATAGCAAGTTCGATAGTCCTTATAATGGCATCGCTTGGTACTACTTCTACAATCCCGGAGTTTTCCTCGAAAACAACCCTTGGGCGCTGTGTCTGTAGGCTCACAGCCACATCCTCATAAGGGATATACGCCGACACCATTCCTAACAAGTATGGGAAATAGTTAGCTTTAGTTCCTTCAATGGCGATGGCGGATGGTTGCAGAAATATTGGTCCTCCGCTGTTACCGGGAAAGATATTCGCGTCCACTAGGATGTGACGAGAATTACCGGAAAGCCAGTCCTGAATGCGAGCGATGCAACCTTGTTTGACAATTGGGAAATTTTGTTCTTCGTATCCAGCCAGTCCAAGCGGGAACCCGATCGCGAATACTCCGTCGCCTTCGGATACTTCGATCTCCTTCGCTTTATCTAGGGAGAGCGACTCTTCTTCTTTTATTTGGTACGACGCTACCATGTTCCTGTTCAAGTCTTCCGCTCTGAGAGGCAGCACTACCAGGTCCATTCCGCCTGGATGATATGTTAGGGAATCTTGAACTTCCACTAAGTTAACTCCGTACTCGACAGCCGGGAATCCGGATTCGCGGTTCATCTTTAGGAAGATCAAGTCTTCCTCTTCAATGACATGCGCGTTAGTGACAAGGAAAGGTATCTTGGTAGCCTCGGCACCCGGTCTCTCAACCCCGTAGATAAAACCAGTGCCTATCCACTGCGTATCAGAGGTATCGGGGACTTTGATCCCTATGGCGACCACGCTACTTAAGAACTCTGGAGGCAAGAGAGCCATGTTGCTATCCCTAGAACTACCGTTCGTGATCTGGCGTTTTCTGATGGATTCCCTGCATCCGTTACACTTTCCGATAATGGCCACGTACTCGCCTGCCGTTTCGCCTATGTGGCCTTACCCATGTTCGCCCTCGTCTGCGCCTAGGCTCATGGTAACCACGAGTGCGGCCTTGTAGTTTCTCCCACTGTCTAGCTTGGTGGAAGGGCATGGGCGTCGTCAGTATCGTCATGGTGGCCGATGGTCCAACTTGCCGTTGGTGTTCTCTAAGGCGTCGCTCTGGATTGCTGGTTATCCCTCGGTGGGTTGGCCCTCCGTGGACCCGGATTTCGTAGCCGACATAAGGGGTGCTTCTAGTCGTCATGGCCCCGCCTCCTTTGCCGTCCCTGTCGTTTTTGGGAGGCGATATAGGATCTTGTGTGTTTGGCGCTTCCTCAGAGCGATTGGGAACTGGTTATTTGGCTATGAGAAAACTTTAGCACGTTGGTTGCCTGGCCTCAAGAAGAGGCTCTCGGTTTTCTAGAACCCGGGGGAATCTCATTTGACGAGTTGAGTGTTTGACTTGGCTCTTGGTAAGGTATACTGCCAGCTCAAATATGGTGGTGCTCACTGCATTGTCTGGCCTTATGGCAAAAGGCTCAAACTACCCGTAAGAATCGCTCACCCAAGGTCACAGTGCTCCCAGCCACATTTCGAAGACGGTTCCACCTACCGTGCACTCAGGCCCGCACTTGCGAAACCGAGCGGCTAAAGCACCCCGTCGCATGAGGCAGAGGGCATCAACACCCTCAGTACAGGATTGTTCGGAGCGGCGCCGAGTCAGCAGAAACCGTCGAGGTCTTGTCTCGTTTGCTCCAGGACCTCGTCGAAGCAGTTCTGACAGAATCTTCGGGACGACGCATGCGGCTTCCTTATACGCGGTACGTCGTAGCATGTTGTTCCTTCCAAGATGTCCTCGTGGCAACGGCTACAGGGCGTTGTTCGGCCACACGTGACCTTCTTTGGACGCCCCAGGGATGCTCCGATAAGTGATGGAGTCCTCCCCTTAGGCATTCTGGGCTGCCTTCAGTTGGCGCACGAGGTTGTCGAGTATTTTAGGTAGTGCCTCAGTGGCCTTAAGAAACTCATCGAGTGTCCACTCGGGTCTCTTGCGCTTATCGTCGACGGTAGACCCAACCGCGGTATTCACCATGATCAATGCGGCGATCGAGTTTTTGTTCGCGCCGATATCGGGGCGCAATTTTCGTGGGATCTCCACACCTTCTGGGCCCAACCCAACTCTATTCAGGAGAATCTTCGATGTCCGCCGGGCCTCTTCGTCAAGTCGCTTCCTCGCTTCCTGCCATTGTCTCGCAGGGAGGCTGCTGAACGGTTGGGCTGCCGGAGTCACTGCTGGGCCCATGGAGGCGGACTTGCTCTGTTGGACGACTTGCTCCGCCAAGCGAGGGTCTAGACCGAGAGCCTCGAGCTTCTTCTCCAGGTCCTCAAGAATCTCTGTATCCTCTGCCGTGAGGAAATCCTCCTCAAAAAGATTCTCTACAATTTCGTTGCTTACCACCATATCCTCATGCAACTTCAATCGGGTACTGCCGTCCAGCACCTCCTTGGGTGGATCAGGCTCGACGCCTCCGGTTACCTCTTCCCAGAATCGCTGGTCGTCGTTCTCGAACATCCGGAATTTCTTCAGCAGGTCGTCGAGGTTCATACCGACGTGGGTCACGATGTGACCGTAGTTGTCCGGATGGTTCGGATCGTTCTGGACGACAACTCGGAGAATGCGGCCTACGAACTGGACGTACGGCGCGAGCGTGCGGAATGGTCGGAAGATTGCCGCGACACTGAGTTTCGGGTGATCAAAGCCTTCGCCAAGCATCTGGACCTGAATGACGCAATCCAGAACACCGTTGTAGAGGTCTCGCATGACCTCGCTATTGGCTTGCTCATCTTGTGGCCGTTTCGGATTACTGTGGACGATCCCAGCCTCATAGCCCCGCTCTCGGTACAACGAGCGAATCTGTCTTGCATGGTTGATTGAGCATGCGACGGCGATGAGTTGGTGTTTGGTGCCCGTCAGTCGGAGTTGTTCGAGTTTCTCAAGGCTGTTATCGACGATGGACACGTTGCATGCCGTCGACATGGCGACGCCTCGACTGAACCAGTCCTCTTCTTTCATCGCTAGGACCTCGTCAAGCGTGAACGTCCTCTCCTCTCCCTCCGTGGTGAACGTGAGTTCCGTCGGCGCCGCATAGCTCGCCTTGACCTTCTTGATGTATCCCTTGAGGCTTGCGCTCTTGAACGGGTAG
Source organism: Dehalococcoidia bacterium (assembly GCA_965204865.1). GTDB lineage: Bacteria > Chloroflexota > Dehalococcoidia > Lucifugimonadales > UBA3495 > VXOI01. The sequence goes on from OZ242027.1 coordinate 1,723,314, forward strand.
CGGAATACGAGGTCGCCGTGGAGTTCCTGCCGGTCGCTTCGGAATGGCGTAGCAGTCAGGTTCGCAACTTTCGCGTCAGGGAAGCGCTCGAATACCCGCTGCCAGCTCGCAGCTGCTCCGTGGTGAGCCTCGTCTACGATGATCAAGTCGAAAAAATCCCGAGGAAACCTATTGAGCCATTTCTCCGCGTCGGTACCGAACTGCTGAATGTTTGTGACAACAATGTGCGACTTTTCGCATACCGACAGGTTCCCAGTGTCGAGGGTGCACACGTATGGGCCGTGGCTCATGTGATCTACAGTGAGGACTCCACGCTGGCGCCAGAAACATTTCTGACGATCCGTGATGTCAAGCGCCCGGTGCAGTTCATCTTTGATCGTGAGATTCGGAGCGATGACTAGGACACGTCCTCTTGCAATGCCGAAGGGCAGGATCGCCGCAACACCCGACTTGCCACATCCCACCGGCAGTTGAATAATCGCTTTCTGGCCGCCGCTGCCATAGTAGGAAGCAGCTTGTGCCCAAGCCTCACGCTGCGGCTCGCGCAAGCCAACGTTCTCCTCAATGCTAAAGGGCGTGTTGATAAAGAAGTCCGCAAACCCTCGGCTACTAGACATCCACGCCGCCAACTCGGATCGCTCGTACATCCACTTCTTGCCAACCCGTTTCGCTGGGATCCGCTCAGTGCGTGTGAGTTCGTAGAGCCTCGTCTTCCCCATCTGGAGATAGGCCGCCGCTTCATCGGTACCTAGCCAATCTTTATCCATGCACATAATGGTAACATACGACTACATCTGACAGCAAATGATAGAATCTTTGGGGCTGGCGCTGCGACCAGCGGGGTGTAGTGGCGTCCAGACCACCTAACTTGGCTCGAACTTTTCCATCCAACCCTGGTACAGAGCGCCCTCGAAGCTGAAGCCACGACCACGCAGGCTGTATTCAAGGAGTACAGTTGTCTTCTGCGAATTCAGGTGTAACTCATTAGTCGGCTCTTCCGCACATTTGGTGAAACGAATCAAACCCGACCGCAAAGACCGAATTCGTGGGAAGCCAATAGTCACGCGCCGTGTCTGACCCAGGCCCGCCTGCGCAGCAGATTCTCCTTGATTTGGCTATTTTTCATCTGCATGCTCCGATTTTCACCAAATGTGTGGAAGTACCGACATTCCGGGTCCATCTCGCCCGTTGCGGACACGGCAATCAGTCTCTGGAATTCCGTTTGCCTACTCCAGTGGGGGCGGCAGGGAGCGGCATTCGCGTCCGCTCTCTGGCCGTTGCCGCCTTCCCTCCGGCCTTAGGCAGGGTTTACCCGGGGCGGTAGGAGATCCAGAGCCACCCGTCGGGGTCAAGCTCAACACCGGCCCAGCCGTAGAGCCAGTCGCCGGCGGTCGGCGGCGCGCCCTTCTCCAGCAGCAGGCCCGCGATTCTCTGCATGGCGCCGATTTCCTCGTCCAGTTCCAGCAGACTCTCGATTCCGTGCGCCTCGGACGGCATCCCGGCGCTGTGCACCACCCCGTATTCGTCGCGCCCTTGCCGGTAGCGGGGCCAGTCCCCCGCTGGGGCGCTCTGCAGGTCTCCGGCATCGCCGCCCAGGTCCCGTCCGCCTGCTGACGGAGCCTCGGCCCCGGGGCTGATCCGCAGGAAGGCTACGGCCGTCATCTCGCCCTCGCCGGCGTCATCGGCGCCGTCCTGACCCGGAGCTGCCCCGTGGGTGGCCACCTGCCAGAAGTCGTCCAGCACGTGCCAGGCGGAGACGCGCACCCCCTCTCCCCGGGCGATGAAAATACGCGACAGTTCCGGGTGGCCCTCCTCCTCCTGCCCCGCCGTTTCCTGAAGCCATTCCCGGATATCGCGCTTCAGTGATTCTTCGTGAGGCCAGCCCAGAGGGGAGGCAGCTATCACCCCGCTCTCGTCCCAGGAGGTCATGATTGCCAGCACGTCGCGCAGTTCGCTGCTGACCGCCTGGAAGTCCTCCAGGACCTGGTGCAGCCTCAGGATGACCTCCAACCTGTCACCGTTCGGTTCTTCCATTGCTCTTCACCTCATCTCTTCCGGTTGCGAGCGGCGGGTCCGGCGGCCTTGGCGCCAGTGTTCTGCGTGGTATCCTGGCTTTTGGCCATGCCGAAGGGCGCCGGACGGGCGGCGCCCGTCCGCTCTCCGCGAGGTCGAAGCCCCGGCGCCACGGGGCGCTGGACTCACCGCTCCGCAACGGCTGCCTCTCGAATTCGGCAGGATGCACCAGGCAGGCCGTGCCCGCTGGAAGTCCGGGCCAACCGGCCCGGGTCGGATCACAGGCCCACTCTCCGGCGAAGTGAAAGGACTCGTGTCCGGCCATGCCGGAGGATATGGTGTTCCGTTGGCTCCGCATTCTCGCCACCGGCGGCGCGGCGTGAACTCCGCCCTGGCACCGGGAGCGCCGGCATTCCCTTCAGGAAAGCGGTGGATGATCCGGCCTACGAGCCATGCCAAGAGCACATCAGCCTGACAGATGGAGACGTGAGGATGATAAATAGCCGGCAGAGCCCGGTCCTTCCTTCCACGCCCGGGCCGTAGTTTCTCCCTTTAGCGGTGGAGGGGAAGGGCTGGCGGGTCAACCACTGCGGCGGACGTGTGCCCTGACCCGGACGGCCATGCCCGGTTGCTTCCAATGATGGAACAGTCCGAGAGTATGACCGGCTCCAGGGTGGCGTTGACACTGGCCGATGGTGATTGCCATTCGGGGAAGAACCTCAGGGACGTGCCGCCGGAGGTCGCCGGGTATTGATGCCGGACTCAAAGAGGAAGCTTCGGGGCGGTGCGTACCATAAGGACCGGTTCAGCCATGACGAAACTGGCGACAGCCATATCCGCCTGTAGGGCCGGAGACTGACTGTTCAGCGTTACATGCAGGCAACACTGCTCGGGTAAGGCTGTACCGGGCTGCCAGGAGCGGTTGTCGGCGTTGTCCGGCATTAGGCGTGTCACCGCTGGACTTAAAGTGAGCCAAAATCGCTGACTCAGAATTGAGCCACCCCGGTAGCACTGGCATCATCCGCGAAATCTTCGTGGAGGTGCCGACAGCATTGCTGAGAGGTGGAAATGTGAAACGGCTCTACGAAATGCACGGAGAGGGACATTCAGCCCGGGCCATTGCCCGGGAGTTGGGCCTGGCCCGCAACACGGTACTGAAGTACCCCTGCCTACGCAGGGGCAGGCTCTGAGGTCTCCGGATGCCATACGGCCCAAGCCACGGCGGCCACGGGGATCGAGTTTGGACCCTTATGCCCAGCACATTGACCGCCGGATGACTGAGGGCTTGGAGAATTGCGTCGTGTTGCTGCGGGAGTTGCGGGCCTTGGGTTACAGGGGCGCCTACAGCACCTTGACCGAATACCTGAGGCCCCGCCGCAGGGGCGGTCAGCCTGAGGCCACCATGCGATTCGAGACAGCGCCCGGAGAGCAGGCCCAGGTGGACTGGGGCAGCTTGGGGTACGTCAGCGCTGACGGGAAGAAGCACCGGATCTGGGCCTTCGTGATGACCATGGGCTGGTCCAGGGCCTGCTACGTGGAATTGGTGCGCAAGGCAGACACCGCCGCCTTCATCCAGTGCCACGTCAACGCCTTCGAGTATCTGGGCGGCGTGCCCCGCCGCTGTCTCTACGACAACGCCAAGGTGGTGACCCTGGGCAGGGACGAGGACGGCCAGATCGAGTGGAACCTGCGGATGCTGGACTTCGCCCGGCGGGTGGGCTTTGACATCCGGCTCTGCCAGCCCTACCGGGCCCAGACCAAGGGCAAGGTAGAGAGCGGGGTGAAGTACGTCCGGCGCAACATGTGGCCCAGCATGCGCTTCACCGGCGACGCCGATCTCAACCGCCAGGCACTGGAGTGGTGCGACGTGGTAGCCAACGCCAGGGTGCACGGCACCACCTACCGGGTGCCATGGGAGATGCTGAGCGAGGAGCGTCCACACTTGGGTAAGGCCCCCGACCGGGCGGCGCTGGGGCCATATCTGCGGGAGGACCGCACCGTGTCCCGGGACGGCTTCGTCAGCTGGGAGGGCTCCCGCTACGGGGTGCACTGGAAGTGGGTGGGCCGTGTCGTACAGGTGGGCCAGCGCCAGGGCACGGTGGAGGTCTGGGCCGGCGATGAGCGCATCGCGGTGCATCCCCGGGCCCAGCAGCCGGGGCAGCGCTTCATCCTGCCCGGCCAATGGTCCGGCCTGTCCAGGGGAGATGGCCGTCCCCGCAGGGAAGCCGTGGCGGTGCAGGTTCCGGTGGGCGAGGTGGAACGCCGCTCCCTGGACGTGTACGAGCTGGCCGCCGTGGGAGGTGCCGCATGATCGCCTTGGAGCAGGCCCGTCAGCACCTGGAGACCCTGGGGCTCAAGCAGGCTGTCGAAGTCCTGGACAACACCCTGGACGCCGCCGCCAACCAGCAGTTGCCCTACCCAGAGATGCTGGCCCAACTCCTGGGCGTCGAGGTCGCCGCCCGCCGGGAACGCTACCTCACCACTAGGACCAAGCTGGCTCACCTGCCCTTCCAGCGCACCCTGGAGCAATTCGACTTCGGCTTCCAGCCCTCCATCGACGAGCGGCTGGTCAAGGAGCTGGCCAACCTGGCCTTCGTGTCCGAGGCCAGCAACATCCTGCTGCTGGGGCCGCCCGGCGTGGGCAAGACCCACCTGGCCGTCGCCCTGACGCTGCGGGCCATCGAGAACGGGCACGGCGCCTACTTCGTCCGGGCTTACGACCTGATGGAGGACCTGCGCAAGGCTCGCGCCGAGCACAACCTGGACCGGAGGATGCGGGTCTACCTGGCGCCCAAGGTGCTGGTGGTGGACGAATTCGGCTTCTGGCCCTACGACCGGGAGTCGGCCACCGCCTTCTTCACCCTGGTCTCGGCGAGGTACGAGCGGGGCAGCATCATCCTGACCTCGAACAAGGGCTTCGGAGAGTGGGGCGAGCTTCTCGGCGATAGCGTCATCGCCTCGGCGATCCTGGACCGGCTGCTACACCACAGCCATGTGCTCAACATCCGGGGTGAAAGCTACCGTCTCAGAGAGAAACGGCAGGCCGGCCTATTCCCGTCCCAGCACCTGAACCACACGCCGCAGGAAGACGGCGAGAACAGACATGTGGCTCAATTCTAATCCAGCATCCTTTACCGATTTCAAGCCTTGGAGACAGGTAAGGACCAGACAGGTGGCTCAATTCCAACCTAGCGAAAATGGCTCATTTCTAGCCCAGCATTGACAGGCGTATGCGCCATCGGTCGCATCCATGGGCGCGGCTTGGGGACAGGATCCAACGAAGAGACATCGCTCCGGCGTCGCGCCCTGTGGCAACCAGCGAGGCCAGGCGGGTCAGCGGGAGATGTGGGAGACTGACCGGAGCCGTTCTCCGGCATTCTCGAGGGGCGGATGGAGATGCGGCGATTCGCCTTGCGGGGTTTGGTGAACGTGGCCGCCCAATGGACACTGACAGCCACGGCTTTCACCCTGCGGTTCCTCTGACGGATATGGAGGGCGAAAACACCGCTTGAACCTTTCTTCAGAGGGGTAACTGCGGCCCCTCTCCAATCGGTGCCGCGGCAGAGGATTATACGCGCCGGTTCAAACGCCCCATCCGCCTTGTACTGAACCTTATGGAAAGTAAGACCGCCGCAATGCCAGCATCAGGCAAGTTGCTTACCAGCCCTTGTGAGGCCGCCTGATAACAGATGTTCCCGGAGATGGCCGGGCACAATCCGCGTAATGATGTGATGCGCTGAAGCGAGTGGACGAGGAGCGTCCGCGCCGTTACGTCTGGATGGATGGCAGGGCGCCGAAGTCCGGGTAGCACCGCACCCTCAAAAGGGAGACGAGCTTGGCAAAGTCCGGTTGCCGGTCTACCCGGGCCGGCACGTTACCGGATGCATCGAAATCCCGCGGGCCCTTGCTGGTTAACTGAGAGAGATCGGCGTCCCTGCGGCAGCTGTCCGAAGGCTCCAGCGTCGCCACTCCTCGCCAATCACGGGCTGCATGCCTATCGCAGTCCCGCAGTCTTCGAACCTCCCGATCTGTCGGCTGTTTGACAAGCAGGATCCGGCAGCCCTTCCTGAGCTTGGAGCCGTCCCCGCCGTATCGGTGGGGAGGGGAATTGTGAGCCAGCGCTAACCTCACTCCCCCCATTTCCAGTGACAGCCGTGTTGTGGATGGAGGAACTCCGCCTGGTTGCAGAAAACCGCCGGGCCGGGTTCGGCCTACCCGTCTCGGTCAGCGTAAACCGTGACGGCAAAGCCGGAACCTTCTCAGTGCGCCGGTCAGCAGAGGCTGTGGATAAGGCGCGCATTTCCGAGGGGGTTGATGCGTTTCACACCGGCATCATTGACACCTGTGGACACAAGCGGAATTGCCTTCCCGGCGTCCCGCCCCTTTTTGTCAACGGCGAAGTATTGCAGTTGGTTCACCTCCAGGTTTGATCCTGGTTGTGGCCAGAGCCTGCGTGCTTCGCGAGCGCGATGCCGGGATGTTCCACGGCGCCGGAGTAACCGACGCCTGTCACCATCGCGTCTCTGCGGCTCGATGATCATCGAAGCAAGAATGACACTCCAACGATTTGTTCCTGACATACCCGAGTTTCAACTCCGCCAACAGGCCCGCTTCCTTCCACCGCCCGGCGCGCGAACGGTAAAACCGTCTTGGAATTGATGGTTACATTTACCTTGAAGAAACTACGGGCAGGAGGTGGTCCATGGACCAAAAGGCGCTCTTCCTGGTCAGTTCCCTGGCGGGGATTTTCCCTCCGATGACGGAGGGCGAATACGCCCGGCTGGAAGAGAGCATCCGGGACGGCGGGTTGCTTGAGGAAATCACCCTGTGGCGGGGAGCGGTGATCGACGGCGTCCACAGGCTCCGGGCCTGCCTGCGGCTGGGCATCGAGCCGCGGTTCTCCTCCCTCCCCGATGACGCAGACCCCCTGACGCACGTCATCGGCAAGAACGGGTCGCGCCGGTCCATGGCTAACTGGCAACGGCCTATCGCCGCCTTCAGAGCCTCGGAATCGTCCCGGGTGGGACGGCCCCGGAGTACCGGGGAAAATTGCGCAAATTTGCGCAATTTCCTGACCCAGGGTGAAGCCGCCCGGCTCTTCCGGGTCAGCAGGCGCTCGGTGACCGCGGCTGCAAAGGTGTTGGGCCGGGAGAGCCCGGCGACAGCGGAGCTGCGGAGAGCCGTCCTCTCTGGGCGGATAACCGTCAGCGCAGCGGCGGCTGCCGTGAAGGAGCCCGCCGGAGTGCAACGGAGGGCGGTTGACCTGATGCTGCGCCGCGAGGCAAGGACGGTCAGGCAGGCCGTGGACATAGTCAAAGAGGAGTTGGGCTTGGCGGAGGCCGCCGTATCAGCGGACACCCTTCCTCTTGCGGCTGGTAACCTGCCGCCGGTCTTCCATCTGTCTGCGGTTGCCGGCCTGCAAGATTTCGTGGAGCCGGAAACGGTCGACGCCATCGTCACCTTTCCGCCTGCCGACGCCGGTTCGGTGCTGACGGACCTGAGGGAATTCGCCGTCCATTCCCTGAAGAGGACCGGCGGGATGTTCGTGCTGGCCGCCACGGAGCGTCTGCCGTACTTCATTGAGCGTCTGCGGCATCCGGGCCTGAATTGGGTTTGCTCTCCTCATTACGTTCACAACGGCCGGGCTGCCGGTTCGGGGAGGAATACTCAGGGCGGAGCTCCCGGTCAAAAGCTGTTGCTGGTCTTCGGCAAACCGGGTTTTCGCCTGAACGGCGGAGAAAGGGTGATCTCCGCCCTGTTTCACGATGAAGGCGCCCAGGGAAGCCGGCGCACCCATCTTGACCTGGGGATGGAGCTGATAATCTCCCGGTTCACGGGTCCTGGCGACCTGGTGTGCGATCCGTTACTGCTGGGACGGAAGCAGTCCGCCTTGGCGGCGGCAAAGCAGGGACGCCGCTTCGTCGGCGCCGACGATGACGCTTCGAGGCTCGCAGCCGTCGTCCGGCAATTGGAACAGGGGGGAATGACAGCTCCCTTTCCGGAGACGGCTGAGGGAATTTCCGGGGCCCATTTACAATATGGCGAAGCCCCTATGTTAGCCGCCGTCAGGCAAGTGCGGCATCCGGCAGCGCCGAATCCGGACCCGCGGCCTGCCTGTCGAAAGGAGGCAGTTCAGCGGAGGGTATCAATCAGTCCTGATGTTCAGGTTTCTCTTGTGTCACCGCCCATGCAAAAATGAGCGAAATCGCCCATTGAGGATTGACCCACCTGATGCAAAAGGCCTCATTCACGAAGACTTCGTGGAGGTGCCTGAAGATTTTGCTGAAGGTGCGAGAAGTGAAAGAAATCTACGAGATGAAAGGGGCGGGCCGCTCGATCCGGGGGATTGCCGAGGACCTGGGCGTTGCCCGCAACACGGTTCGGCGGTATCTGAAATCCCCGGAGTCCATGAGTCCCAGACCCCGAGCGCGGCGGGGATCGAATCTGGACCAGTATGGCGACTATATTGAGCAGCGCCTGTCCCAGGGGCTGGAAAACTGCGTGGTACTGCACCGGGAGCTCAAGGCAATGGGCTATGACGGCGGGTACACCACCCTGAAGCGCTACGTGTCGCCGCGCCGCCGCCGTCGGCAGCCGGAGGCAACCATGCGCTTCGAGACAGTACCCGGGGAACAGGCTCAGGTGGACTGGGGCAGCCTGGCCTACCTGGATCAGGGCGGCCGCAAGCACCGCATCTGGGTATTCGTGATGACCATGGGCTGGTCGCGGGCCTGCTACGTGGAGTTGGTCAGAAGGGCGGACACCGCCGCCTTCATCCAGTGCCATGTAAATGCCTTCGATTACCTGGGCGGCGTGCCCCGGCGCTGCCTCTACGACAATGCCAAGGTGGTGACCCTGGGCCGGGACGGGGAAAAGCAGCCCATCTGGAATCAGCGGATGCTGGACTTCGCCCTCCGGGTGGGTTTTGAGGTGAGGCTGTGCCAGCCCTACCGGGCGCAGACCAAAGGGAAAGTCGAGAGCGGGGTAAAGTACGTCCGGCGCAACATGTGGCCCAGCATGCGCTTCACCGACGACGCCGATCTCAACCGGCAGGGACTGGAGTGGTGCGACAGCGTGGCCAACCGGCGGATTCACGGGACCACCCATCGTGTGCCGTGGGAGATGCTGGCCGAGGAGTGGCCGCACCTGGGGAAGTTGCCGGCCCGGGGCGCGTTGGCGCCATATCTCCGTGAGGATCGAAAGGTGGCCAGGGACGGCTTCGTCAGTTGGGAGGGGTCCCGCTACGGAGTCCATTGGAAGTGGGTGGGAAGGAAGGTGCAGGTGGGCCAGCGCCAGGGGACGGTAGAGGTCTGGGCCGGCGATGAGCGCATCGCAGTGCATCCCCGGGCTCAGAGACCGGGTGAGCGTTTCGTCCTGCCCGGCCAGTGGTCTGGGCTGCCGGCGGGAGACAACCGGCCCCGGCGGGAGGCAATGGCGGTGCAGATTCCCGTCGGCGAGGTGGAGCGCCGCTCCCTGGACGTCTACGAGCTGGCCGCCGTGGGAGGTGCCAGATGATCGCCTTGGAGCAGGCCCGCCAGTACCTGGAGAGCCTGGGTCTGAAGCAGGCCGTCGAAGTCCTGGACAACACTCTCGATACTGCCGCCGTCAAGCAACTGACCTATCCGGAGATGCTGGAGCAGTTGCTCAGCGCTGAGGTGGAGGCCCGAAGGGAGCGGTATCTCTCCACCAGGACCAAGCTGGCGCATTTCCCATACCAGCGCACCATTGAGCAATTCGACTTCTCGTTTCAGCCCTCCATCGATGAGCGGCAGGTGAAGGAACTGGCCGGCCTGGCCTTCGTCGCCGAGGCCAGCAACATCCTGCTGCTGGGACCGCCCGGCGTGGGCAAGACCCACCTGGCGGTGGCATTGGCCAAGAAGGCCATCGAGAGCGGCCACGGAGCCTACTTCGCCCGGGCCTACGACCTGATGGAGGACCTGCGCAAGGCCCGCGCCGAGCACAACCTGGACCGGAGGATGCGGGTCTACCTGGCGCCCAAGGTCTTGGTGGTGGACGAGTTCGGCTTCTGGCCCTACGACCGGGAGTCGGCCACCGCCTTCTTCACCTTGGTCTCGGCCCGCTACGAGCGGGGCAGCATCATCCTCACTTCCAACAAGGGCTTCGGAGAATGGGGCGAGCTTCTCGGCGACACCGTTATCGCCTCGGCGGTTCTGGACCGGCTGCTGCATCACAGCCACGTGCTGAACATCCGTGGCGAGAGCTACCGGCTCCGGGAGAAGCGGCAGGCTGGGCTCTTCAGCTCGCATCAGCTGCTGGGCGGAGCAACCGGGAACGGCAACGAGAACCACGGCGCCTGACAGAATCTCTGCTGAATAGCAGGGTGGGTCAATTCCAAGTGGGCGGTACTGAAACAGCAGGAGGTGGGTCAATTCCAAGTGGGCGGCAAGGGCTGCCAAGAATCAGGTGGGTCAGATCAAGATGGGCGTTAGTGGGTTATTTTCAGTGGGCGTTGACACTTGATGCCCCGGCCTGGCGTGGGATTTGTCTGCGGTCGAGGTATGCGCGGCTCCGGGCAAACTAGCAAAGTGCGGCGTCTGACTGTGTCCGGCCAGGAAATAGCCGGACAAACAACCGGTTGACAGTCTCGAGGACGGCTCCTTTCTTTGTCGGCGGGGCGCTCACCCTTCTTCCGCACCTCAAACCACCTGAACCGGTTATCCTGTGCTGGGCCGGCTGTCGGCTTGTTCCGGGTTGCGCTACCGGGGCCTCAACCTCCAGATAGTCCATGCCCGCTCCGGTGTGTGGGAGAAGCTGAACGGACCTGGGTTCAGAGCAAATAAGAGACTGAAAGGTATACCGACAGGAATAGAGCATTCCCCCAGACAGGAAAAGCTACCGTCTGTATCATTGAGGGAATCCACCGCTGATGATGAGCCTGCGGAGCTTGATATGATATCAACCCCGGAGAGCAGCGGGGGTGTTACGGCGACATCAAGCGCATCGCCGTGTTGACACCCTACTGCCAGTCGCCGATGAAATCGCGCCCCGTTTCCCGGAAGACTGCGGGTTCGAGATCGTGGCTATCAAGGGACTTTGCTGCCACAGTTCCACCGCCATGCCCACAGTCACGGAAAAGCAATTGATGGATGCACTCCTCTAGCTGAACGACACGACGTCGAGGCGCTCGTACAGTGCGGCACCAACCTGCCGATGGCGGGAGAGGCGGAAAAGTGGCTGAAGAGGCCAGTCATCGCCATAAACAACGCAACCTACTGGTACGGCATACAGGCCAATGGAAGGGACGGCGTCATCGAGGTGTTCGGTTCACTGATGACCGGTTTCAGGGAGCTTCCCGTCAGCTGCCTGAGGGTTGCTGCTGGGCAGGGCGCCGCCGCGGGCATCTAGAGAAACGAACTTTTCGGCTGGTAGCCGAGACCCTGGAGTGGGAGGAGTTGGGCTCCTCCTTCCTAGGGTGCGCCTCCCATGGTCTCCTCAGGCCACATTGCATGATTTGGAAAAGGTGGCCGGAGTGTAGTCAAAGTCCGGTAAATGCCTCTTACCCGCATTGAATATGCACAGGCCGACTACTTGACTCCTGCCCTGTGCTGTTCCAGGCAATCCAGGACGATTTTGTTGATATCGGGAAACTGCCCCCGGGCGAAGTCATCCAGCCGTTGCGCGATTTTCTCGCGAGTGCCATCCTCGTTCCACCAGGCATCGTAGTCAGACTCTTCCAAAACGTTGCCAATCCTGAGATCGATCGAATCGTTCGCGTCCTCGGGAATCTCGTTGTCGAACAATTCAGGGTGGACGCTCAGCCGGTCCAGGATGCTACTCTTGAGCTTGCCGTCCCCGCGCCAAGTAATAAAGAGCGACAGCTCCGCATGACGGTTGGCGCAACGCACCTGAAACTGCAACAGGATATTGGGCCAACCGTCCACCTTGAGTTCTTCCCTGTCCGCCCATTCTGCCGCCACGAAGCGGGCATAGTTGCGGTTGCATGTGCTTTCCCTCCATTCGGGCCGGTTACGGACCGCATCCCGCACCATCCCGTACGCTTCACCGGGGTAGTCGGGCTCGTACCGCTCCCGATACTCGATGATGAGATCAATCGCCTGCTTGTGTTTTCGATAGATCTGGCGGGCCAGCCGGTGCACGTCGTCGCTGACTTCTGGCACGATGTTCCTCCGTATCGTGGTGGCGTACTGGCGCAAGGGCGCCCTTATATCCTCATGGACGCCGTTGCCTCTATTTTCGAGAGTGAGTTCGACCAGTCCCAGGATGTCCTTGTAGGTCATGGTTATCCAGTGCCTTTCTTCCTCCGGATTCTCGGGGACCGCGCCCGCAGGAGTCAGGAATATCCGCTCTACGCGGTGCTCCGGGTAATGCGAGTCAAGGGCCTCTCGATAGAATTCGAGCTGCGACCCGCTCTCCGGCGACCACACCTTGTTCTCAATTGCGCAAATGAACCTCCAATCATCGTTCAGGATGCGGATGTCAAGCCTGCCGCTACCGTCCCGGAACGTGATGCCCTGCTCTCGGACCACTGTAGTCCTGTCGATGAGGGAGGCAGGAATGGCGCCACGCCACCCGCGGAAATTCAGGAACTCTCTCAGAAAATATGAGCCAAGCCCGTGGCTGGCTGCCGGACTCAATAACCAGGCTAGGAAATTAGAGTGAAATTCCTCTTTATCGTCCAACCCCAGAGAATGAAAGACGTCAACTGTGGTCAGCCAATCCTTGACTAGATCTCCGAGAGAATTCAGATCGCCTTCGTCGTCGCGCAGTCGCTCCAGAGCCATGCGGGATTCCCGGTCAACCCGGGAGAACAGGCCCTGAAGTTCTCCCAACGCCTCGTCCAACTCTCTCAGGGAAGTGATCGTCTCCGGTTTGTTCATGGCGCATTGTTTCATTCGGACCCGGACCCCAACCTGAATTCGGACTCATGGATTCACCTGGCTCCCTATTGCCTTAAGCGGCGCATTGAGCCGCAAGCTGGTGCCGAACCATGGTCTCATTCGCAATCGTACTTGCGATACATTTTGCGGGCGCCCCAAGAGATGGGTCAACTCCTCAACGGAGAATCACGTCAAGAGACGACCCAGGAAGACGAATGTCAGATGGACAACCTGGGATTCCCTACCCCTTTGAGACCAAGGCAGTCAGGAAACCTCTTTAACATCGCCGTGTTGGCGATGCCGGGTAGTCCTCCGCCATTCCAGAATCACCGGGCTGGACCACGAAGTCGCGGCGGTCCCGGCATAAAGGGGCACGGTTCAGCACGTAGTCTCCTTCGTCGTTGTAGGGATCGATTTCGTTGTAGCCGGTCATCAGCCGGTACTTGTAATTCCCTATGAACAGGTGCTCGTTCTCCAAGCGGAAGAACCGGCATGGGACTCCCTCGCGCGCGCGAAACCTTTCGCATACGGCGGCCAACAGGTCCCGCTGATTGTCCCTATCCGTCAGGACGTACTCGTGGGGCCAAGTTTCCCGATAGGTTGCTGCCTCTCGCCAAGGGGCGCTAGCGATGATCTCCGTCAACGCTTGAGCCATTATCTGCCCTCTCTTTCCTCCGGGCCTGGGTGATCATGAAGGCAGGTATCCCCTACACCCTTCCCCCAAATGCCTAGCCCCAAGATAATCGGGATAACCGGCACTGTGTTGCCCTGTTTCACTGAGTCTTGCAAAGACCTGCTGGCAAGTGAGCGCCCTGAACCGAACTTCGGCACCCGCCTACTCATCAAATGGTCTGATTTCCCTCCGGTGCACTGTGGGCCTCTGACAGTCCCAGACGTAGTACAGGTAACAGAGGCTGAAATGGGTGCCCAACTGCCTCGCCAGCAATTGCTCTGAGACCGCGCCACAAGACGCATTTCGGGACCGTGAATCACGTTGTCTTGTCCGAAGATTGAGTAACTCTGCTCTATATTAAAGGTTAAGTGCTATCATAGAATATGGAGAGCGCTTATGGCCAGATTAGAGTCGAGACTGTGGGACGCCGGTCCTCGCGGACTTACCAGACGCGACAGGCGTCCCTGCCAGTATTCAGTATACATCCCGGATCCTTTGGCCGGGCGCCGTTTTGTCCTCGACGGCGACGTGGCGGCAGACGTCGCTGACGCCGAGGCCGACCTGGTGCGCCTCAACGCCACTGCGGCAGCTCTCGCCGATACCGAGGCGCTGGCCAGGCTGCTTCTGCGCGCCGAATCCGTCGCCTCTTCAAAGATTGAAGGCCTGGTGGTGGGAGGTGGACGGTTGCTCCGCGCCGATGCCGCGCGACGAATGGGCGAGGAACCACGGGAAGTGACTGCAAGGGAGGTACTGGCCAACATCGATGCCATGACGGCTGGAATAGAGGCGGTCGGGGACGGCGGCCTCATCTCCATGGATACTGTCCTGGAGATGCACCGCCGCCTGCTGGCTGGTTCCCCCATGGAGGACCACGGCGGCCGCATCCGCACCGGGCAGAACTGGATCGGAGGCAGCGATTACAATCCCTGCTCAGCGGCTTTTGTGCCTCCCCCGCCGGAAGAAGTGCCCGGCTTGCTGGAAGACCTGTTGGCTTTCTGCAATGATGATCCCCTTCCCGCTTTGGCGCAGGCTGCAATTGCCCATGCTCAGTTCGAAACGATACATCCGTTTGCCGACGGCAATGGCAGGGCCGGGCGGTCGCTGATCCATCTCATACTGCGCCGGCGGGGTATGACGCCGCATTTCCTGCCTCCGGTCTCGCTCGTCCTGGCAACCTGGGTAAATGACTATGTGGACGGCCTTGCCGCGACCCGCTACATAGGACCGCCGGACGCGGAGGCTGCCCGTGAAGGGATCAACCGGTGGGTAGTGCTGTTTTCCGGCGCCGCCCGCAGGGCGGTTCAGGACGCCAGCCAATTCGAGCAGGAGGTGCGGCAACTTCAAGCCTCCTGGACGGAACTGGTCGGCAATCCCAGGCGTGACTCCACGGTCCGCCTGCTCATAGGAGGGCTTCCCGCAGCCCCGGTACTGACCACGGGTACTGCGTCCGAGTTGACCGGCCGGACGTTTCAGGCGGCGAATCTGGCGATTTCCCGTCTTGTGAGAGCTGGAGTCCTGGTGCAGGTCAATGTCGGCAGGCGCAACCGGGCTTTCGAAGCTCCCGAACTCATTGAAGCATTCACGTCGCTGGAGAGACAACTGGCCAGCCCAGGGGGAGACACTCGCATTTCCCCGCCTGCCCGCCAGGTGCCCGAGCGCCGGTGATCCTCACTTTACCCACGCGGGCTCCCGCAAGAACCGAAAGACTCGCCCTTGGGCTGGCACGTCGGCGGGACACGCGCCTGTCATACAGTTCGTCTCGGTTCAGCCTATCTCTGGCATAAAGGACGACACCTTCCGCCTCGAACTTGGCCGCGACATCGTCCAGCATTCTCACCCGGCGCTGTGGCTCGGTTGCCTTGCGGACCCTGTCGCCGTCCTCCAGGAGAATCTGCGTCAGGTAACCCCTGAGCATATAAGACATAGAGATACCTTTCTAAGCAGGCCCGATCTTCGCCGGGCGAAGGGTTCCATCGTCCACTGCCACCCTGATCACTTTCAGGGTCTGCATTTCCCATGGTTCTATGTGTTGATGCCCCTATGGTAGCATTGTGCGGATTCTCGCCATTTGGGCCATTGCCGGAAGCGCCTGGGCAATGGCTGCCTTGCTGTCCAGGACAAGGCTGATCCTCAGGTGTCCGCATTGCGGTGAGCCGACCCATCCTGAGAACGGTTTTTTACCAGTGAAACTCCGGTTTGCCAGCCCGGCCATCCAATTCGGAAAGGGAAGCCTGATTGAAAGTAACCGTAATCGGTTTGGGGAACGTGGGGACCGTCGCCGCAGCAGGCTTCGCCCTCTCCGGCCACCAGGTCCTGGCGACTGATGTCGACCTGCATAAGATCCAGGCTCTCCGTGACAGGGGGTACTGCGGACCGGAGCCGGAACTGCGCGAGCGAATAGCGGCCGCTATGGAAGGCGGCAATATCCGCTTCCGGCACAGCGATGAGGTGGCGGAGGAACTGGGGGATGTAGCGCTGGTTGCGGTCGGCACGCCTCCGGGCGAAGGGTATTCCGTGGAACTTGGGCAGGTGGAAGGGGCCGTAAGCTGGGTGAGGGAGAGGGCGTCCAGCGGTCTGGTGCTGGCCATGAAGAGCACTGTGCCGCCCGGCGCCGGGGCGCGCATTCTTGAGAGGGAGCTTCGTGGAACCGGCATCGGCTACGCCGCCAATCCGGAGTTCCTCCGGTTGGGACAGGCGGTCCGGGACTGGGACTCTCCCGACCGGATTGTCATCGGCGCCGCCCCCGGAGACAGCCGTTCCCTCGAGATAATGCGCAGCCTGTACGAAGGCATCGACTCCCCCGTGCTGACTACCAACATCACCACCGCCGAAATGATCAAATACGCCAGCAACGCTTTCCTTGCTACGCGCATCTCCTTCATCAACGAGATGGCCTCCATCTGCGACCGGGTGGGGGCATCCATTGACGACGTGAGCGAAGGTCTGGCCATGGATTCCAGAACAGGAGCCAGGATATTGGCCGGCGCCGGTTACGGAGGGCCATGCCTGCCGAAGGATGCCGGCGCTCTCTTGAGCTTGGCCCGGCAGACCGGGGCCAGCGCTGATTTGCTACAAGCCGTTGTTGGCGTCAACCGGCGCCAGTGGCAACTCCCCCTCCGTGCCCTCAGGGACAGGTTCGGCGACAGGCTGAACGGATTGAAGGTCGCGGTGCTCGGGCTGGCCTTCAAGCCAAGAACCGGAGATCTGACCGAAGCTCCGGCGGTTAAGCTGGCCCTTGCGCTTGCGGAGGAGGGGGCGGAACTGACGGCCTATGATCCCAGTTTTACGAACGGCGGGAATGTGGCCCTTCCTGTCGCCATGCGGGTCGCCCCTGATGCCTTAACCGCCACTGCCGGTACGCAGGCCGCCGTGGTGATGACCGAATGGGGTGAGATAGTCGAGGCTGACTGGGCCGCAGCAAAGCGGCTCATGGCTCCGCCGTGGTTCATTTTCGACGGAAGGAACGCGCTGGACCATAGAACGATGAAGTCGATGGGCTTCGAATACGTTGGCGTTGGGCGCGGCTCCATGCCGCATGGCTCGTCCGGCCGATGAGAGGGGATCGGGATGCCAGTTGAACAACGGGTCCTCATCACAGGCGCGGCGGGTTTCGCCGGTTCCAGCTTTGTGAAGGCCCTGCTTGCCAGAGGATATGAAGTCAGTGGCCTGGACGTGGTGGCTCCAGCCCATGCCAGTTTGTTGCGGGAAGAGCTTTCCCAACCCGGATTCCAATATATCTGGAAGAGCGTCCAGGACGTCCAACCATCGGACATTGCCGGACATTCCGTTGTGGCGCACCTGGCGGCGCAGCCCGACACCCCCATGGCCTTCGAGTCGCCCCGCTATACCGCGATGCAGAACGTGGGCGGAACGGTGGACCTGCTGGAAGCGGTACGCCACGCGGGCTGCGTATCCAAGGTGCTCTTCGCGGCCTCCGGCAACGAGTTGGGCCGGCCGCTGTACCTGCCGATGGACGAGGACCACCCTCTCACGCCTCACAATCCCTACGGGTTCTCCAAGGCTGCCGCCGAATTGGCGATGTGGGCCTGGCACCGGGCATACGGCATACCGGCGGTCGTGCTGTCCACGGGGGTGGTGGTGGGCCCCAACATGCGGCGCGAGATCTTCGTATTCAAGTGGCTGTGGAACGCCCTGCACGGCAGGCCCATCATCGTCGAGGGAGGGCAGCAGACCCGCGACCTGACCTACATCGACGATGTGATTCAGGCATGGGTGCTGGCCATAGAGGCTCCCGCTGAACAGGTGGTGGGACAGAAATTCTACGTTGGCTATGGCGAAGAGCACACCATCGAGGAACTGGCCTTGATGTGCCGGGCCATCACCGGGTCGGACGTATCCGTCGAATACGTCGACTACCGCCCTGGAGAGGAGGGGCAGCGTGAGGCGTTCAGCGCCGAGAAGGCCCGGCGGGTGCTAGGCTACAGCCCTCAGTTTCCTCCTGGGCAGGCCATTTCACTGACAGCGGGATGGATGTCCAGAATGCTCATTGATTCCGGGAAGTGAACCACGAAAACAGCCGATTCCGCACACGGCACCGGCTGCCTAATCCCATGGTTATCTGGACTGTCCCGGGACCGGATGGTTTAGTCGTAGAGTCCACCTCTTTCGGCGAAGCGATCCGGAAAGACTTCGATTTCCGTCAAAGCCTGCTCCACCCCTATGTCCAGATTGGACTGCTGTAGGTGTGCTCGCCTTTCGTGTTATCAAAGAACCGGCCCAGCGGATCGATCATCAGGTAGCTGCCGGTCATCTGCTCGTTGTTTTCGGGGACCACCCTGATGCCCCTCCTCTCGACCGAACGGTTCCGCTGGACATATAGGTCGAATTCTTCCCGGTTGACGGCGAACTCATGAAACCGTTTGTCGTTTTGGCCCGCCACTGGCAGCGCCTGGAAAATCTTCCATCTCTCCGGCCCCATGGCCCTGATGAAAGATCGGAAGTCCTCGTCGACGTTTAGGCGGTTGACTACTGTGTTGACCTTCAGGCGGATGCCGCGGGCCTTGGCGCTTTCTCCGATGCGCAAGTAATCCGCCTCGGTCATCGGTTGTTTGCCGTTGACCACGCGTCCAATCTTGCGTTGCTTTTCGGGACTCGCGCTGTCGATACTGATGGCCAGGATGTCCAGGCAACCAGCGAGGCTTTCAAGCCAAGCTTCTGTGAAATTGGAACCGTTGGAAACCACAGAGGTAGTCAGGTCCAGTGACTTGGCGTGACGAGTCAGCTCGGGAAGCCAGGGGCAGAGGGTGGGTTCGCCGCCGGCGAAGTTGATCTTGAGGAATCCTGCCTTGGCGATAAGTGTGATAAGGCGGATGGAGTCGTCTTGAGGGAGGCAGTTGACGCCCTGGGAAGGACGCTCGGGGAAGGCCGCGAAGCAGAAGCCGCAACTCATATTGCACGACTTCCAGAGATGGTAGTTGACCGTGGTGACCTCAGCGGAAATAGAGCATGATTGGACCCTCACTTTTCGTATCCCAACCCCGTGAATTAACACTACAGTCTATTGGGACGACCTTGCGACAGTCGTGCGAACTGACGCGGCAGTGTTGGGGTCTTAAAATAGGATAATGAATTAGTCGGTATTTGTACAGGGTGTGGTCAGTCCGCATCCTGTATCGTTGCTATGTCGAAGGCGGTTCTTTTACCTTTCCACGATAGTTTAATCTCATCACCTGACTGCCACACCAGTACTCCCTCAAGGTAATTCGGCCATCCGGTTTCTGCTGGCGATAAACGGAATATGCTTGCCACTAGGACCGACAGGATGATGTCGTGCGTGACAAAGACGTGGATTTGGCCATCGTTGCCCAGCGGGAATGTCACCAGATCAAGCAGAATTTCAACCCCCTCTGAGGTCGGACGCATACCGGGCAGGGGACTGGCGTCGTGAAGTTGGCGGCGGGCGATTTCAGGGACGGGAAGTGCCAGAAACAAAGGACCCGCTATTTCGGGATCGACAATGAAAGCGCCGGGATGCCCCAGACGCCGGTCTGTGATGACCTCGGCTGACGAACCGGCGCCGACAAGGATTCCACGTGTGGTCTGGACGCATCGGGGCACCGGGCTGGATACCGCGGTAATCGTTCTATTCTCCGATAGGGCTGCGCCCAAGTGTTCCGCATCCTGGAGACCCCGCGCGGTCAGGTTCATGTCGTGTCCGAAGGCGCCCATCGGAATCTCCTCGCGCTCGGCGTGTCTGATGACCAAGGACACGTCCACGCCTTCAGGAACTGTGGCCAGGCGCTCCAGGATGGAGGCCACAGGATCGGGCGCGGTCAAACTGCCCTGGCCCTGATGACCGAACTTACAGAACGGGTAGGGAGTACCTCGGTGAGTTCAAAGCCGGACTTGGCCAGGAGGTACCTGAACTGTTCCTCTGTGCGCTCCGCGCCCCCGGCCACAATAAGCATGTTCAGGTCCAGCAGGCCGCCGACGCCGGTCGTGCCGTCCAACACCATCTCAACCACGGAGAGTGTGCCCCCCTTCGGCATAGCTTCCCTGGCCTGGGTCAGAATGCGCACCGCGTCATCGTCCTGCCAGTCGTGCAGTACCCGGGCCAGTACCACCGCGCCGGACCGGACCGGCCATTCGTTGAAGAGATCGCCGGGAACAAACCGGCAACGGTCCCCGATGTCGTCGGGTGCCTTGGCTAGGCCTACTACCTCCGAAAGATCCATGACGGTGGCGGTCAGGCCGGGATGGGCACGAAGCAGGGTGAATGCCAGTTCGCCGGTGCCGCCGCCAGCGTCCAGTATGTGGTTGTGGCTTCCAAAGTCCCAGTCGGCCGCCAAGTCCTGGTAGTCGTGCCTGGCGTAGCTGGCAAAGGCCCTGTGAGAGGATTGCAGTTGCTCCGGCCTGTCCTTCAGTAGCTGGAAAAGGTTCTGGCCGTACAGCTTCCTGATGGCGGAGTTGCCGGTGCGGAGTGAGTACTCCGCCTCGGTCCAGGCCCTGTAGGTCTCGCCACCCCACAGGGAGGCGGCATCGGCCAGGGAGTGCAAGTGCGAGCGTTGTAGCAGGGCGCCCTTTTCGGTGTGGTGGTAGACGCCCTCGGCATCGGCCTGGACGAGTCCCAACTCCGTAAGGGCTCGTATCAGCCGGAGCCCCACGGAGTCCGCCAGTTCGAGCGATTCTTCGATGTCCTCTGCTGACGCCGGCAACGACTCGAACACACCCATTTCCACCGCAGCCCGTATGGCCTGGGTCCTCCACATCCCCACCATGTCGCCGGAGAGTTCCTCAAGAGGAGTGCGAAGAGACTCCCTAAGTTTGACCAGGATCTTTCCTGACTCCCCGATGACCGACAGCGAACCGTCAAACCCTTCCACCCTGGCCTGCCCGTTGTAGAAGGGCTCCGCATTCCTGTAGCGGTCCTGGTACAGCGGCTGTCCGTGAACATCGACGTGGTGCCAGCCCTGCTCATCCCGAGCACGGGCGAAGTTCTTGTGGAACACATCCAGATCGAGGAACCACCGCCCATGCAACAGAGCGCCGGAGGGGCCGATGTGGCTGTGCCGCCCGTCATCGCTTTGCACAACGGCAGAGCCGTCCTTGAAATCCCCGGCATAGCGATAGCGCTCCTCATAGGCCGGGTTGCCGTCTTCCACAAGGTGAAAGTAGCGCCCGCCTGAGCCTCGCACGGTGCAGCGCCCCTCCTGGAAGTTGCCGCACCAGGCATACCGCTCCGGGTAAAGGGGACTGCCGTCAGGCAGGACGTGGAGCCATCCGTCAATGGAATGCACCGCGGCGCGCCCCTCGTAGAACCCGAAGGTCCTGATGTAGCGGGGATCATAGGCCGGCAGACCGTCGGGGGTGACGTGGTAGGCGCCGGTGCTGTCCACCACCGGCGCCAAGCCCGGCGCGTGGAACTTCAGCACCTCCAGGAACCGCGCTTCGTAGACGGGTCTCCCGTAGCAGACGTGATGAGTGCCGTCCGCCGCTATCCTGTATTCTCGCCAGTTGCCGCTCACGCGCCTTCCGGCCTCCGCATATTGCATCCCTGGCACAGGGCCCTCTGCATGTAGTTCGACCGGAGTTCCTTGTAGGCGACGCTCTTCCAGATGTCGTACAAGCTGGTGCTGTTGACATTGCCGAAGTCGCCCAGAGTGCGGCGCAAAACGTCGGGAGCGCAGCAGGGGTTGAACCTGCCGTCGGAGGCCACCCAAGCCTCCTGTCCCAGAAAGGGGCATTCCGCTCCAGCTGCTATCTCGCCTTCATCAGCGGCGTCCAGCCTGAAGATGTTTTCCAGAAGCACCTTGCTTCCGTCCGGCAGCCGGTGCCTCTCCGCAGCCTCGAATGCCTCGTCCACGGTGGCGTTCCACCTTTCAATGGCCTCGGCGCTGCGGCGCATGGACTGGCCCTCAATTTGGGAGAAGTGCGCCCACAGGTGATGGCCCTTCACCCGGTCGACACCGATTTCGGCGGCCAACCTCACCACCTGGGGCAATTCGGCGTAGTTGACTTCCATGAATGTGAGCTGGAAGGTCACCCGGCACCGGTTGCCACCTTGGGCGGCATAATCGTCCCGTACGGCGATGAAGGCGCGGACGTTTTCCAGGACGGCCTCCCACCTGGTCCCCAGCATGACCCTTTCCTGGGTCTCCTTGGTGGAGCCGTTCCACGAAACCTTCACGTCGGTGGTGACCGGCACGATGCGCTCGGCCCATGCCCTGGCGCCCAGTCGCGGAAAAGTGCCGTTGGTGGTCAGGTTGAGCTTGACTCCGTACTCGCCGCAGAGGTCCAGAATCTCGCCGAAGTCCCGGTACAGCAGCGGCTCGCCCATGGTCGAGGGAATGATTTCCCTCAGCGGTGTGCCGACAGATTCGGCCAGCACACGGCGTATCAGGTCGATACCCATGCGGCGTCTGGGAAGCCCGGCGTTGAGCCGGTCAGATTGCGTTGAGCTGTACGGAGAGTGGTCCTCGCACATAATGCAGTGCAGGTTGCAATCGTCCGGATTGGTGTCGAAGGTGATGCGCCACGGCCCCGGCTTGGGTCCGGTCACTGGTGCCGCATGGTTGAGCGTCGTCATCGCCCTCCCCTTTCCCGGATCAGTCCCTCGTAGATCTGCTCCACGGCGAGGGCATGGTCTCGGATGTCGGGAACGTTGCCGTCGGCAGACTGCAAATACCCCCGGCGGCCTAACCGTGTCGCCAGTCCCGGGTCGTCGGCCAGCCGCTGCATCTGGCGGGCCAGCGACTCGGGGTCCCGGTGGGTGAAGAGCAGACCGTTCTCTTCGTGGTGGACGTATTCGGCCATGCCGCCATAGTCGGCGGTGATCACCGGCACGCGGGCCTGCTGGGCTTCGTGGATCACCAGCGGCGAGTTCTCGGCCCAGATGGACGGCACCACGATGGCGTCGCACAAGTTGAACACGTCCGGGACAATGTTCTGGTTACGGTACTCGCCCATCCACTCGACACGATCTCCGGCGGTACCAGGCAAGCTGCGGGCCAGCGCCTTTAGTCCCTGAGTCTCCACTCCCCGGTCCCGCCCCCAGATGCGGAGCCTGCTCTCCCCGGACAGCCGCCCGAAAGCCTGAATCAGGTGGTCCACGCCCTTGGCCGGTATGTGAGTGCCGATGTAGCCGAAGGTAAAGGGATCGCCTGGGGCGCGCTCCCTGTCTGCCATCCGGTCAAGGTGGAAGCCGTAGTCCAGGTAGACAAGTTTCTCCTCAGGGAGGCCGAATTCGTTCCTGAACCGGCGCAGCAGGTACCTTGCCGGGGCGATGAACACGTCCACTGCGTCGCATACCTCGCGCACGTGGGACATGCGGCGACCCACCCACCGGGTCCAGTAGTCGGCGTCCAGTTCGTACTCCCGCGCGTCTCCGGAGAAATACCGGGAGTAGCAGCGCTCGGCGCACTTGCGGTCGTCCTGTCCATTACAGACGGCCCAGGGGTCGGAGGGATCCTCCGGATACGTCTGGATGAACTGTCCCCGCGGGCACATCACCCAGTAGTCGTGGAGAGTGAACACCACCGGCACGCCGCAATCCCTGGCAGCAAACACCAGAGACGTGGACAGGTGGTTCAGGTGTCCCACGTGGATCACATCCGGCTTAACTTCATCGAGGACATCGGCAAAGGCGTGATCCACGGCCCGGTGCCGGTAGCCGTCTCTGGCCCTGGCCATGTTGACGACGTGAAGGGTGATATCCGGCGCGGAAGGGTCGGAGTCCCTTTGCACCTCGTATTCCTGGAGGAAGGCGTTTTCCTGCCTGGTGAAAACGTGGACCTCGTGCCGCTCCGCCAACGCTTGTGCCAGGCCCTGGGTATAGACCTCCGAGCCGGCGTTATAGCGCATCGGATAGCCGTGAATCACTTGCAGAATTTTTAATTGCTGGCCCGGCAATCTCGGTTTCTCCTTGCTGTCGGCAAAGTCGTACCTCATTTTCCAGCGATGATAGTAATAATGTTATTGCCGGTCAATGGGATGAGATGAGGACCAATACTACGCTCCTTTCCGCCTACACCCTTTTGCAGAATTTGTGCTCGCCGGTTCCGTTTGCTTGTAGGGTCTGGCATGAGGAAGCATCCCACCAGCAGGAGAGAGATACGCTATAAGCAAACGGACCCTTCAGCCAGTTGATAGTCCGCTCCGCCAGATTGAGTTGCTGGTTCACGGTCCGGTGGAAAGGACCAACGCGTTGTTCGTTGATTTTCCGTGGGATGGTAAAGCTTATTCTCCACCGCCTGAGGCAGGCCCTGATCCTGCGGCTGCTGTACCCTTCGTCAGCGCTGACACCGCGGACTCACTGCGGCTTGATACGGGGACGGCCGCGTCCGGAACGCCTCACAGCTCCTTGGACCATCAACTCCTCGAACGCGCTGGCCTCGTGACATTAACCAGGAGTCAGCACGAATGCTGCCGCGTTGCCCTGGCCCTCGACCTTCAGTTGGACTTTGGTCCCGAACCCTCCTTCGGGTACAGCCCAGCGCCTGACCGTCCTCCCTCCTTTGCCCCAGCCGCGTGCTGATGCGCCCGGACGCTGGCGCCGTCCATGTAGTCCACTTCGCACTCAACATGCCCGGCGGCATCGGCTTCCCGCTGCACCTGAGTCAGAAACCGCTCCCACAATCCCTGTTTACCCCACCGGTATGAAGGGCTGGCTACCCTGCCACAAGGCCCACAGCGCTGCGCAGGTTGGGCCTAGGGGCGCCGGCACGCAAAAACCACCAGACCCCGTTGATGATCATGCGACGGTCCTTCCCGGGCCGCCCAGTGATCGGCTTCCGGGCCGGCAATTGCGGCTTCATTCGCCGCCATCGATCATCCGTCAAATCCCCTCGTACCACCCGCCTAACTCGTCATTACAACCTGTCTCATCCAGTTTAAGCTTCACAATCGGGTTTGCAAACGCGCCCTGGTGCTCTCCCCAGTCGGCGCTACTTATAGGGATAACCCAAATAGAGCCCTGCCAGGGTGTCCTGTAATTCACCCGGCTGAAAACTTCCCTTACGTGGGAGTTCTGACCGGAAACCAGATTCGCCATTGTCTACGGAATCAATTTCTTATTTGGATGGAATACAGAATTTACACATTAAAATATACAACTCTTTCGGCATACCTATTGAGTTATACACTCAAACAGTCATTACAGTGCCTACGAATTTCTGCGGATATCTTGCGCGAAAGATAAAACTTTCCGGGTACTTGACAATCATATGAGGTGGGAATTTTGGACAGGAACCGCAAAGGAGCGAAAATATGACTGGGCGTTTACCGCCGTTCGCCATCCACCTCAAAAGTCTGCGGGAGAAATCGGGTAAAAGCCGGTACGCAATCGCCAGATACGCAGAGTTGGACGAAGCCTATCTGCTCCGGCTGGAATCGGGGGCTCGCCGGAATCCGTCGAGGGATGCAGTGATAAAAATTGGCCTTGCACTGGTGTCGGGAACGACTAAGATCACGAGGCACGATATCGACCGGCTCCTGGTATCGGCCGGCTATCTCCCGCTAATGGGCAGGGGTGAGCCGCTTTTCGAGGTGGACCAAGGAGACTGGACCGATAGCTAAACGGTAATCCTGCTCCAAACTAAAGACAGCAATTGCCGTTGTCGAGGCGGAGCGGGAAATGTCCAGAGAGCGGAGAAAGTACAGCCCGCCTCCAAGGCTAGAATTGCACTGGTGGCATTGAAGGGAGAGCAGACGATGCCCGCGCTAGCCGCCCGGTTAAGGTCTACCTCAACCAGATTCAGAGGTGTATGTAGGTTCTGGCCGATGCCGAGGCAGCCATCTTTGCCCACGTCAACGGGACCGATAAGGGCAACGAGTCGAGGAACAACGACACCTTGGTGGTCCTGTTGTACCAGCAGACCGGACAGCTGAAGGAGAAGCGGGATTTCTTTCAGGAGAGGGCGGCTCCGTGATTCCAGCACGGCGGCGCGTGATGGTCGACTGGCGACATCGGCACCTATCCGTGGTGCGGCAGTGCGAGTTCATAGGCGTCGGCAGCCCCAGCCTCCACTACCGTGCCAAGGAGACCTCGCAACGGGACCTGTCCCTGATGCCGGAGGTGGACCGCCAGTACCTGGAAACCCTCTTCCAGGGTTCCGGGCGGGTGAGGGCCTCCCTGGAACGGCAAGGCATGCCGGTAAGCCGTAAGCGGGTACAGCGGCTCATGAGACGGGGCTGCGGTCCATCTACCGGCAGCGCCGCGCCAGCCAACCGGCGCCGGAACGCCAAATGTACCCCTGCCTGCTGAGGAACTGACGATTGCCCGTACGAACCGGGTATGATCCGCTGACATCGCCTATCTGCCCATGGCCAGGGGATTTCTCTACTTGGTGGCCATCATGGACTGGTACGGCCGTTAGGTGGCGGCCTAGCGTTTGTCCAACACTCTGGTGGCCAGCTTTTGCATCGAGGCGTCGGGCGATACCCTGAGCCAGGGAACGCCCGACCTTTTCGAAACCCGCCAGAGAAGCCGGTTCACCAGCCGCAAGTTCACGCAGATACTCCAGGATCACTAGGCGAGGATCAGCCCGGATGGCAGAGGCCAGTGCCAGGAAATCGTAGCCGTCGAGCGGCTATGCAGGACGGTGAAGAACGGGAAGTCTACCTAAAGGCCTTCGCCAACGGCCTTGAGGCCCGCGAGAGTACTTCCGGTTCTACGACCACCGGAGGCCGCATCAGGCCCTGGGACTACCGGACGCCGCTCGTGTGCCTGCTGCACTGTACCTGGGACGTTAGTCGCCAGCCGCTGAAACCCATGCTTGGGACTTTCTATCAATGGCCGCCGGTAAGCCGAAAATGGTGGCCCTGAATGCCTGCATGAGGTACTGATGGTGATCCTGAACTCCACGCTTAAGCACGGTTCATCTTGGAACCACGGGGCCACCAAGTCCCCGGCCCATTTCCATTGACCTTCCAGACAGTTGCTTGACACCAGGGGAGAAAGAAGTTGGGAAGACTATCCAGCCACTGTTAACCCGGTAGTGCCGGGTCCGGCTACGGCTCACTTCTTCCTCTTGGACCTCGGTTTTCCGGCGTTGGGATAAACCCTGCCTCTAGCGTCTTCGAAGTTGAACCGGTGTCTGGACCGGCCTGATTTGGCCACTTTCAGGTTATCCAAAGGTGAAGACCTTTGGCCCATCAGGGCCCTGTGTTGGTCTGCCAGGTGAATATACTGTTCGACCATGGCCCAAGTGGTATGCCCCAGGTTCTGCTTGAGCAGGAAGGGGTCGCCGCCGTGAATCAGGAATTGGGTGGCGTAGGTGTGCCTCAGCAGGTGGGCGTGCAGCCTGGGGACGCCACTGGTGTCGGCGAGCCTTCTCATAATTGACTTGAGGGCTTCTTTTTGCATGGGGTATCCGTCGATGGACAGGAAGAATGCGTCAGCGGAAGAGGAATCCGCCTCGAACCTGTAGTGGTAGTCATAGTGTATGAGGGTTCGCTGGCAGTTCGCTCCGAAGGCCACCACGCGCTCCTTGTTGCCCTTGCCCAGCACCTTCAGGTACCGGTCTTCCAGGTGAACATTCTCAGGCTCAAGCCTGACTACCTCGGCGAGCCTGAGCCCGGTGTCAAGCATTAGGGTGACCATTGCAGTATCCCTGGCACCCAGAACAGTGTCTTGGTTCATGCTGCGCAGGATCCTGTCGATATCGTCACCCGTTAGGATGTCCTTGACCTTCTTGGTGAACTTGGGTGGCTTCATATGCTCGAGGCGATGCTCTTTCGTGTACCCTTGGCTGTGAAGCCAACTGAAGAAGGCTCGAAGCGCCCTCACCCTGTTGTTCACCGTGGTGCTGGAAGCGAAACCCCGGTTGCCCTTCCTGGTCTGGACGTAGAGCACGAACTGCCTGGCCTCCTCCTCTCCCAGGTCATCAATCAAGCAGGACATGCCCTCTTCTTGCAGCCAGCGGTGAAAGAGACCCAGGGCCTCGTTGTACCAGCCAACGGTTTCCTGGGACTTTCCCTCCGACCTGTTGTGAACCTCGAACTGGAGAATGAGAGTCGGGAGTTCCAATTTCCGCGAAGGCATTTTCCGTCTCCGAACTGACTGTCTTTGTGTCATAATATGTACTTGCCTCACAGTTGAGAATTGCCTGGCAGGCAAGCATTCGGAGACGGGGGCTTGGCGGCAGAAAAGGCAGGGGACCGGATTAGGAGGGCTGGCGGGAGAATCGCCGGTCAATCGGCCGACCGGGTGTCGATTTGAAGCTGTAAGGGGCGGGAATTTCCAAATTCCCGGCTGGGGCGCAGGACGTTTAATTTGCAAGCAGGGGGTCAGGGGTTCGACCCCCCTCACCTCCACCTCGTCGCAGACTGCTTGCGTTGCCCCTGATATGGCCTCTGTCTCTCTGAAGAGGTTCCGATTACTTTCACTTTTCCGCAGTACCATAAAGACAGTCGTGGGACTGCTATGGACCGTCCTCTGCTGCTTAATTGTCTGATCATACATACTTGACTGGCGCACAAGTAGCTGGTATGCACCTAGCGCACAAGACTGGACTCAAGATGCGTTCCGGGGGCGGTCATCATTGTCAGAGATGGACTAAGAGCATCGAAAAGCAGGCAGGAGGGCAAAACGTATGGCAGAACTGAAAATTGCGACCCTTTCCGGCGACTACGCCGTCATCAGCGAGGCGGCGGTCGAGGACTTCCGGGGCAGTTTGCACGGGGAGTCTCTGCTCCCGGATGATGCCGGGTACGACAGCGCCCGGCGCATCTGGAACGCCATGATTGACAAACGGCCCGCCCTGATTGCCCGTTGCAGCGGAACCGCCGACGTAATCTACTCGGTCAACTTCGCCAGGGATAACGGCCTGCTGATATCGGTGCGCGGCGGCGGCCATAACTTCCCGGGCAACAGTGTTTGCAACGACGGGCTGATGATAGACCTTTCCCGGATGACCGGCGTCCGCGTTGATCCGGCGTCCAGAACGGTCCGGGCCCAAGGCGGGACTAAGTGGGGAGCATTCGACCACGAGACCCAGGCCTTCGGACTCGCCGCGCCCGGAGGGACCGACCTGGACACCGGCATCGCCGGTCTCACGCTGGGCGGGGGCATCGGATGGCTGTCCGGCAGCTACGGCCTCAGTTGCGACAACCTGGTTTCCGCCGACGTGGTCACCGCCGACGGCCAGCCGCTCACCGCCAGCGCCGACGAGAACCCCGACCTGTTCTGGGGGATTCGTGGCGGCGGCGGCAACTTCGGCGTCGTCACCTCTCTCGAGTACCAACTCCATCCCGTCGGGCCTGCGGTGCTGGCGGGCTGGTTGATCTACCCCTTCGACAAGGTGAGGGAGTTCTTCGCCCAAGTCAATGACTTCACGAACAATATGCCCGACGAGCTGAACCTCATCACCTTCCTGCACACACTCCCCGATGATGGCGGAAGAGCGTGCAGCATCCTGCTCTGCTACCACGGCCCCATCGAAGAAGGAAAGCGAGTCATTCAGCCCCTCCGGGAGTTCGGTCCGCCATTACTGGACGACATTAAACCCATGCCATACACCGAGGCCCAAAAGCTGGCGGTGGCTCCCGCAGGACGCCAGAACTATCTGAAATCCCATTTCGTGAGCCAGGTCGGCGATGGCATTGTGGACATAGCGCTCGACTATTTCGAGCGGATAACCTCGCCGCTATCGTCCATCCTCTTCCAGTATCTCGGCAACGCCGCCCGGCGCGTGCCCGCCAACGAGACTGCCTTCGGTCACCGGGGCGCCCTGTGCGAGTGGGCCACCAATGCGGTTTTCCTGGACCCGGGGGAATCCGAGGTCCACGTCCGCTGGGCCCGGGATTTTGCCTCGGAATTGTCGCCCTTCTCCTCGGGAGCCTACATCAACCAAGTCGGCACCGAAGCGGAAGAGGGGGCGGAAGAAATACAGGCGGCCTTCGGGGACAACTTCCAGAGGTTGGCAGCCCTGAAACAGAAGTACGACCCGGCGAACCTGTTCAGCCACAACCAGAACATCCGGCCCAGAGTCTAGGCCCCGAAGGGGTCGGGCGCTGACGTGCCGCGGAAGAACGTGGGATATAATGGCCGAAAGGGATGGGTTATCCCGCCCCATGGGAGCCGACAATGAGCGACATCTACCTAGACTACAACGCCACCACCCCTATTGACCCGCAGGTCGCTGAGGCGATGCTGCCCTACATTCACGGGCTTTTCGGCAACCCCTCCAGCGGCCACTCCTTCGGTCTGGCGGCACGGCAGGGCGTTGACCGTGCCCGCCAACAGGTTGCCAGTCTGCTGGGTTGCGGCGAAGATGACCTGATATTCACCAGCGGCGGCACCGAGGCCAATAATCACGCCATCAAGGGAGTGGCCGGGGCCTATCGGGAAAAAGGCAACCACATCATCACATCGGCGGTGGAGCACCCGGCGGTTACCGAGGTCTGCCGCTACTTGGAAGGACGGGGCTTTGGGGTAACCTATCTGCCGGTGGACGAATATGGGTTGGTGCATCCTCAGCAGGTCGAGGATGCCATCTCTTCCGAAACCCTGCTAGTCACCATAATGCACGCCAACAATGAGGTCGGGACGATACAACCCATCGCCGAGATAGCCGAGATAGTCCACCGCCACGGGGCATTGATGCACAGCGATTGCGCCCAGTCAGTCGGCAAAATCCCCGTGCGGGTGGATGACCTGGGCGTTGACATGCTCTCCGTGGCCGGACACAAGCTGTACGCTCCCAAGGGCATCGGCGCGCTCTACATCCGTCCCGGTGTCCGGCTGGAAAAGCTGATGCACGGCGCCAACCACGAGCAGGACCGCCGCGCCGGTACGGAGAACGTCATCGAAATGGCGGGCTTGGGCATGGCCTGCGAGTTGATTCAGCGAAATCTCAATCAGTACGCAAGGCACATGGCGGAGATGCGCGACCGGCTGGAGCAGGGCCTGCTGAGTTCTGGTATGGACGCACGGGTGAACGGCCACCCGGAAAGGCGACTGCCCAACACCACCAGCATTAGTTTCCGGGGATTGGAGGCCGACCGGGTGCTGGCGAACCTGCCCACCGTGGCCGCCTCCGCCGGGGCAGCTTGCCACAGCGATCAGGTCGAGGTGTCCCACGTGCTGGCGGCGATGAATGTTCCCGAGGAATACGCCATGGGGACGCTTCGCCTCACCGTGGGCCGCTTCACCACGGAAGGGGAAATTGACCGGGCAATTGCCGAGATACGGGAGGTTGTGGACACCTTGGCCCCTGCCCCCTCGGCGGCGGACTGAAATGGAATTGCCTGAACTGTGATTTATATGATTTTGAGATTTTCAGGATGGATGTCCTGAATCCTGTCTATCTGTTAATCACATGAATCACAGTTCAGACAATCACAGCACAAGAACCAAGATAAGGATGGCAGAGATATGACCACACAGACCAACCCCGGCGCCCTGGACTCCGCAACTCTCGCCGACTTCCAGCAAGCCTTCGAGTCGCACCCTTCCCACCAACTGATGCAGAACGTGGTCACCCAGCATGACGTGAACGACGTTGCCCTCAACCGCAATCTCGTCGCAGAGGCGGTCCACTCCTTTTCCACCGTCTTGGACGATTGGAGCGTAACGAACCAGGCCCGCTCGGGCCGCTGCTGGATGTTCGCCGGCCTGAACCTGTTCCGGTCGGAGACGAAGAACCTGCTCAGCGTCAAGGAGTTCGAGTTCAGCCAGAGCTACGTGATGTTCTGGGACAAGATGGAACGGGCCAATTACATCCTGGAAGCCGTCATCGAGACCGCCGACCGCCCCGTTGACGACCGGGTGGTTGCCTGGCTGCTGCACCAGCCCTTGGGCGACGGCGGCCAATGGGATATGTTCGTCAGCCTGGTCCGGAAGCACGGCGTCGTTCCCAAGGCCGTAATGCCCGAGACGGAAAGCTCCGGCAACTCGATGCGAATGAACGCCGGGCTCAACTACCAGGTGCGCCAGGGAGCCCGCAACATCCGGCGCATCTACGCTGAAGAGGGCGGGCTGGACGAGATGCGGGAAGCCAAGCAGGAAGCTCTGCGGGCTATCTACCAGGTCCTCTGCATCCACTTGGGCAACCCGCCGACCAGCTTCAACTGGCAATGGAAGGACAAGGACGGCGGGTTCCACCGCGACGGCGCCATGACTCCGCTGGAGTTCGCCGAAAAGTATATCGCCACGCCGATGGAGGAATACGTCTGCCTGGTCCATGACCCGCGCCGGGCCAACCCGCCGGGCCGCACCTACACCGTACAGTACCTCGGCAACGTGGTGGACGGAACCCGCATCAAGTACCTCAACGTGGACATCGAACTGATGAAGGACATCGCCATGCGGATGCTCCAGGATGGCAAGCCCGTCTGGATGGGTTGCGACACTGGCAAGCAGATGCACCGCGACAAGGGCCTGTGGGACGCCGAACTGTTCGACTACGCCAGCGTCTACAACGCTGAGTTCTCGATGAACAAGGAGGAAAGGCTGGAGTACCACCAGACGGCCATGACCCACGCCATGCTGTTCACCGGCGTGGACGTGGTGGAGGGTCAGCCGCGCCGCTG
Organism: Dehalococcoidia bacterium; assembly: GCA_965204865.1. Classification (GTDB taxonomy): domain Bacteria; phylum Chloroflexota; class Dehalococcoidia; order Lucifugimonadales; family UBA3495; genus VXOI01. Next base: position 1,755,849 of record OZ242027.1, read on the forward strand.
GCGGGTGGAGAACAGTTGGGACGATAAGGTGGGCGACAAGGGGTTCTTCCTGATGAACGATTCCTGGTTCGCCGAGTATATGTTCGAGATAGCCGCTCCGAAGAGCTACCTCCCGGAGGACTTGCAGCAGGCCCTTGACCTCGAGCCAGTGGTGCTGCCGCCGTGGGACCCGATGGGGTCTCTGGCTGCCTGAGGTTCAGGTTCTGTATCCCTCGGGAGCGTCCGCTCGCAGTTTTGCGATTCCTTCCGCCAGCCCAGGATGAGTGATGCCCAACGACTTCATCGTCGCGGCGCAGTCCAGACCGAGCAGGTCGCCGTTCCCTGGCTGCGCCTTATCCCGTGGGGAACCAGTCTCTGCTGGGGCGCTCGCAAGGGAAGGAACTGGGATTACCAGTTCCTCATCCAGGTTGAAAGCCCGGGCCACTGCAATGGCGAAGTCGTACATACTTACCCAATCGCGACCTGCCACATGGTGGATTCCCTGAAAGTCCCCCTCCACCACTCTCGCAATGCCGTCGGTCAGGTCTTCGACATAGATCGGTGTGCGATAGACGCCGGTAGGGCCGTGGTATGGCTGGCCGCTCCGCAGTCGTTGGATTAGCCAAGGAGCGAAGTTACGCTTTCCCGGAGCCGGCCAGCCATACACGATACTGGTGCGGAGAATGCTCCAGTGGGAAGCCAGGTGCATAACTGCCCGTTCCGCTTCCCACTTGGTTTGCCCGTAGTGGGTGGTGGGGCTGGGCGTACCGTCTTCGCGGTAATAACCGCGCTTGCCGTCGAATACGTACTCCGTGGACATGAACACTAGCTTGGCCCCGTGCTGTTCACACAACCGCGCAATGGTTGACGTTCCCTCCACGTTGATCGCTGTGGCCCTCTCCGGCTCCCTTTCAGCCTTGCCCACGTCAGCCATCGCCGCAAGGTGTAACACAACCTCGGGCCGGGCTGCCGCGAAAGCCTCCTCCAGAGCGATCCTGTCGGTCAGTTCGGCCCGAATCCATGCGACTGCGTCGCCAGTGGGCGGCCCAGACCAATAGGCGCCATAAACCTCATGAGCAGCAGTCTCCGTTAGGCGTCGAGACACATATTGCCCGATGAACCCACTGGCCCCGATAATCAAGATTCGCATCTAACGCCTTCAGTTATCAGATTCGTCTGAAACCTCCTCATGGCTTCCAGCCAGTACCTCTCAGATTCGCTACCGCGATGGGAACCGGGCCGCCAGAATGTCCTGCATCAGCCGGGCCGCCACCTGAACCGTCAGCTCCGAGTTGTCGTAGGGCGGCGCAACCTCCACTATGTCGAAGGCGACGAGGTTGGACTTCGCCAGCAGCGCCAGCAGGCACTCACGGGTTTCCTGGTAGAACAGCCCGCCGGTTTCCGGGGTGCCGGTGCCGGGGGCTTGGCTGGGGTCGAGAACGTCCACGTCGAAGGTGATGTACAGGTTCTCGGCGGCGGGAATCATATCCGCCACTGCCTTCGGGCCAAGTTCCCGGAAGCGGCTGCCGCTGATAATCAGGCTGCCGTCCCGCATCGCTTCCTCGTAGGGTATGCGTCTCGCCGACCGGATGCCCACGGACGTTATATGCCCCACGAAGTCCAGCTCCCGGCAGCGACGGATGGGGCTGGCGTGGGTGTAGAGGACGTCCTGCACATCGTGGGTGTAATCGAGATGGGCGTCGAAGTGGACGATGTTCAGGGGCGCGAACTTGGACAGGCCGCGCACCACCGGAAAGGTTATCGCATGATCGCCGCCCACCACCGCCGGAAGAGCGCCCCGCTCCACGGCCTGCTCCACCGCCCGCGTGATGCGGTCGAAGTTGCCCACCACTTCCGACGGCACGATGGGGACATTGCCGCAGTCGGCCATAATCACGCCGCGCAGCAGTTCGTCTTCGGCGTCGATGTCGAAGAAGCCCTCGGCAACGCTTTGTCGGCCATAGGGGTCTGAATATGAATAGGCGCGGGGCGCGTCTCTCAGGGCGTCCGGGCCGAAGCGCGCCCCCGGCCTTCCCAGCGTGCCTTGGTCGAAAGGCACGCCGATGAAGGCGACGTCGGCTTCCAGGCTTTCGATGTCTTCACACAGGGGGGCGTTGAAGAAGGTTCTTGGTCGCGCCCGTAGAGCGGGCCACGGCTCTTGCGGCTGGCCCGATGGCGCTGGGGTGGCGGTCATGGGTATCCTCCACAAGGGTATCGGTCACATGGGTATCTCTGGGCTTCCGTAGAGCTACTGCGCGGTGGTGCCTCCATCAATCACCAACTCTGCGCCGGTGACGAAGGACGATTCGTCGGAAGCCAGGTAGACGATGCCATGGGCAATGTCGTCAGCGTTGCCCAGCCGCCCCAGCGGGATGCGCTCCAAGGACCACTCGCGCCGCCCTTCCTCGCCGGAGTAGCCGGGGTCGGTCAGCGGTGTCCAGCAGTAGCCGGGATGCACCGAGTTCACCCGTATGTTTTCCCCGGCATACTGAACTGCGGCGGATTTGGTGAACAGGCGGCTGGCGCCCTTGGCGGCATGGTAAGCGGTGGAGGTAGGGCTGCCCACCAGCCCGTATATGGACGATACGTTGATGATGGAGCCGCCGCCCGCCTTCCGCATTTCCGGGATGGCGTGCTTGGTGCCGAGGAAGACCCCCTTGGCGTGGACGTCCATCTGCCCCTGCCAGTCTCCTACGGACGTTTCTTCCACTGTCAGCCGGGCGCCGGTGCCGGCGTTGTTGACCAGCACGTTCAGCTTGCCGTAACGGCTCACGGTCTCGGCGATGACTTCCAGCCAGCGTTGCTCGTCGGTGACGTCGTGTTCCAGGAAAATCACGTCGCCGCCGTTCTCCCGGATCTGGGCGGCGGTGGCCTCTCCCATTTCCACTTTGATGTCGGTCAGGACTACCTTCGCGCCCTCGCGGGCGAACATCCGGGCCGCCGAGCCGCCGAATCCCATCAACTGACCTTCGACCCCAGCCGCCGCGCCGGTAATGATGGCAACCTTGTTCTCCAGACGCATAATCGAACCCCTATCGAATTTGGAATGTTCCGTCCTTCGCCATTCCCGCGAAGGCGGGAGTCCAGGGTTGTGCTTAAGCCCCGTAGCTCTGCCCGAATCTCTCGCTGTGGGCGATTTCCGGCAGCGTCTTGCGCAGCTTGGTTCCGGCGGCGGCCTCGTCGGTGGGATAGCCGAAGGCCACTACCGTCACCAGTTCCTTGTCTTCGGGAATGCCCAGCAGTTCCTTCACCCGTCCGTTCTCATCGCCCCGCACGCCTGCCACGCAGCCCCCGACCCCCTCGGCCCAGGCTGCCAGCTCCATGTGCTGGAGGGAGCGCCCGGCGTCGAACTCGGGCCGTCCGCCGCGGTCCATGACCACTGCTACGGCCATCGGAGCGCCGCTGATAAATCCGCCGGAGGATGCGATACTCCCGATTTCTTGGAGCGTGTCCCGGTTGCGGATGACTATGAAGTGCCACGGCTGGCGGTTGCGGGCGCTGGGAGACCAGCGGGCTGCCTGCAACATACGCCGCACCACGCCCTCCGGCACAGGGTCGGGCTTGAAACTCCGCACCGTCAGCCGCGACCTGATGCACTGGTAAACATCCATCCGTGTGCCTCCTGTTCTGCGAGATGAATCGCTGTGAAGATTATAGCCAGTATAGAGGATGCACCGGCAACAGCCGGGTGGCGGTGTCCAGTATACTTGCGCCAGCGGCTATAATCGCCCTGTAACCGAGCGACGGGAGGTTTCTGATGCCGAGAGTGGCCTTGGACTTGAATAACGCATCCGACCGGGCCCAGGTGAAGGGACAGTGGCGGGTTGCGCCTGGGTTGGTACCCGGCGAGCCCAACGAGGGGCTGACGGCCCAACTATTGGCCACCCCGGCCCGGTTGGCCGAATACGACGATTCGGGCTGGGATGTGTGCGACAACATCCGGCAGAGCCTGTCGGTGGGGTTCACATTCGCTTGGTATCGCATTGCCGTAGAATTGCCGGAAACGGTCAGCGGGATGCCGGTGGCCGGGGCTCGTCTGTGGTTCGAGACCAACGCCGACAATTACGGCGAGGTGTGGGTCAACGGTAGTATAGACCGGAACACCGGAAGCATACCGGGCCTCAATGCTCCGCAGCGCGTTGAGCTGGCCACCGCCGCCGAGCCGGGAGCTACCTACGTCATCGCCGTCCTCTGCGCCAACGGCCCGCTGGCTGAACCACGCGGCGGCATCTTCCTCCGCTATGCTTACCTGTCCTTTGAAGTCACCGACAACTAGGTAATACGAGCTATATTCCCTCTCCCTCTGGGAGAGGGTTAGGGTGAGGGCGCACTCGCCCATTAAGGAGACGATATGGCACAGAAGAAAGGCACGGCCCTGCTAATGGTATACACCGACGTGGACATTGAGCACGATGCCGAGTTCAACCGCTGGTACAACGAAGAGCATATCCCGGAGCGTCTGAGCGCTCCCGGTTTCTTGGACGGCGCCCGCTACGAAGCCCTGAAAGGCGGCCCGCGCTACCTGGCGGTCTACGAGTTGGAGTCGGCGGAGGCGTTGCAGTCCGAGGAATACCTGCGGATGAGCAACAACCCCACGCCGTGGACGCAACGGATGTCTCCCAACGTCGTCGGGCGCGGCATGGTGCGCAACGTCTACACGCAAATCTACCCCGAAGGCGGCGACGACCCGGATACACTGGGCCGGGGCATGGCTCCCGCGTTACAAATCGGACGCATGGACGTTCCTGTGGAGCTGGAGGCGAAGTACAACGAATACTATGACAGGATGCGGACGCCCGGGAATCTGCAAATTCCCGGCTGTCTCCATGTCCGCCGCTATCAGGCGGTGGAAGGTTGGCCCAAGTACCTGACTATGTACGAGTTCGAGCACGAAAAGGTGCCGGAAACCCTGGCATGGGAGAAGCAGCGCGGCCAGGACACGATGAATCAGTACATAGGCGGAACCTATGGACACGCCCCTGGCTCTCCGGGTGTCTACCGCCGCGTGTTCCCGCCCCGGGCGTTCTAGCCTGGTTCGCCCTCACCCTAACCCTCTCCCGGAGGGAGAGGGAATTTCATAGGCATGGAGGCAACAGATGTTTCTGATGCGGTTCACTGAACGCGCCTACGTGGACTACACCGAGGAGGACGTACGCAACAGCCCCAACAGCGCCGTGCGCCTCACCTTCTCCAACAGCAATTTCGACCCGCAGCGCGGCTCGGAGCTGTACAACATGTACCTCGACGAGTACGAATACTCGGAAGAGGTGGGATTCGACGGCCTGATGCTCAACGAGCACCACAACACGCCCACCTGCCTCGGCGCCACCATGAACCTGGAGGCGGCCATCCTGGCCCGTATCACCAAGAAGCCCAAGATAGTGCTGCTGGGCAATCCGCTGCCCATCTTCGACAACCCCATCCGTCTGGCCGAGGAACTGGCCGAGATAGATATGATTTCCGGCGGCAGGCTGGTATCGGGCTTCGTGCGCGGAACCGGCGTTGAGAGTCTCGCCACCAACACCAACCCGCTGTTCAACCGCGAACGGTTCGAGGAAGCCCACGACCTGGTGATGAAGACCTGGACCGAGCCCGGCCCCTGGCGTTGGGAAGGCAAGCACTACCACTTCCGGGTGGTCAATCCTTTCCAGGTGCCGATGCAGAAACCCCATCCCCCGGTCTGGATTCCCGGCACCGGCAGCCCCGAGACGCTGGTCTGGTGCGCGGAGCATCACTACCCATACATTTTCCTGGAAACCGACGTTCAGTCCACGCAGGATATGAAGGAAATCTACGCCGAGAACGCCCGCCAAGTGGGCTACGAACCGGGCCCGGAGCATCTGGGCTACCTGGTGCGAATCCACGTACAGGACACCGACGAGAAAGCGAGGGAGATTGGCAAGGGCTACATGACCGGCAACATCGGCGTGGGCCGTATCCCGCTGCCCCGAGACTACCAGTCGCCGGTGGGCTATGCCAGCGCCAGCCAGGACCCGCGCTACCTCCGCATCCGCGAGCAGATACGCTCCGACCCCTTCCGCGTCGGCGGACTGGACACCGCGGCCTACGACCAGATTCTCGATTCCAAGCGCTGGATTATCGGCAGCCCGGACACGGTCATCAGGCAGTTGCGGGAAGTGCTGTCGGTGATGCGCCCCGGCATCCTGTCCATCTGGACCAACGACGGCACCATCAGCCACGAGGACACCATGCGCTGCCTGGAGCTGATGGGCCAGGAAGTGCTGCCTGCCCTCCGCGAAATCGGCGAGGAACTGGAGCTGACCGACCCGTTCCAGCGCACGCCATAACTAGACATAAACAATCGCAAATACGGAGAAATACAGGCCGGGGAGCGGCTGTGAGTTCGCTCCCCGGCCTTTTTGAGCCTCAGTACTCTCTTTGCTAATACCCTATGGCCTCCAGAATCCGGCCCGGGGTCATCGGCAGGTCGGTCAGCCGCGCCCCGGTAGCCCGGCTGATGGCGTTGGCGACGGCAGCCAGGGGCGGCACCAGCGGCACCTCGCCGGTGCCGCGCACGCCGTATGGGTGACCGGGGTTGGGCACCTCCACGATGACCGTGTCAATCATTGGCAGGTCCAACGCGGTGGGCATCCGGTAGTCGAGGAAGCTGGAGTTCAGCATCCGGCCCTCATCGTTGACGTAGTATTCCTCGTTCAACGCCCAGCCGATGCCCTGCACCACACCGCCCTGTATCTGGCCCTCGACGTAGCTGGGATGTATGGCCCGCCCGGCGTCCTGCAAAGCGGTGTAGCGCAGGATGGTCACCTTGCCGGTGTCGGGGTCAACCTCCACATCCACGATGTGCAGCCCGAAGGCGTTGCCCACCCCGCCGGGGTTGACCGCCGCACGGCCCACGATGGGGCCGCCGGTGCCGTTCAGCCTGGGCGCCAGGGCCTGGAAGGTGATGCTCAACTCCGGGTCCTGCCTGTGGGACAGGACGCCCTTGTCGTACTCAACATCCTCCGGGGAAACGTCCCAGATGCGGGCGGCCCGCTCGATCATCTGCCGCTTGATGTCCTGGGCAGCGTCGTGGCAGGCGGTGCCCATCTTGAAGGTGACGCCACTGCCGCCGGCGCCAGAGCTGTATCCAATGGAATCAGTATCCACCACCGACGGCTTGACCGTCTCCACCGGAATGCCCAGAACTTCGGCTACCTGCATAGCCATGGCGGCACGGGAGCCTCCGATGTCCGGCGACCCTTCGACGAGGCTGACAGTCCCGTCAGGGTTTACGCTGGCGACGGCGCTGGCCGGGCCGGAGCTGTTGAACCACGCTCCGGCGGCCACGCCCCGGCCCCGGTTAGGCCCGGTAAACGGTTGCGCCAGATGCGGGTGTTCCTGCGCTGCCACCAGCGTTTCCACGAAACCTATCTTGCGGAAGACCGGGCCGGTCGGCTGGCGGCTGCCTTCCTTGGCGGCGTTGCGCAGCCGAAATTCCACCGGGTCCATGCCCAGTTGTTCGCAGATTTCGTCAATGACCGACTCGGCGGCGAAGGCTGCGGTGGGGGAACCGGGGGCGCGGTAGGCCGCCGCCTTCTGGGTGTTGACCACCACGTCTATGCCCTCGATGAAGCTGTTGGGAACTTCGTAGGGAGCGAGCATCGTGCGGCAGCCCGACGGCACCGGCGAGCCGGGGAATGCGCCCGCCTCGTAAACCAGGGTGCAGTCGGCGGCAACCAGCTTTCCCTCGCGGGTTGCGCCCAGCTTTACCCGGATGTGGCTGGCCGAGGTGGGGCCGGTTCCCTCGAACACTTCTCCGCGGGTCATGGCAATCTTCACCGGCTGTCCGCACTTGCGGGAGAGGGCCGCTACCACCGGCTCAAGATAGCAGCCGCCCTGTCCCTTGCCCCCGAACCCGCCGCCAATCTCCATGGGGATAATCTTGAGGCGGGACACATTGACGCCCAGGATGGCGGCGGTATGGTCGCGTAGGGCGAAGTGGCCTTGGCTGCTGGCCCAGATGGTCACCGAGCCGTCGGTGCTCCACTGCGCCGTCGCTGAGTGAGGTTCGATGTAGCCCTGATGCACCGGGCGGGTGTGAAACTCCCGCTCCACGATGACATCCGCCTCGGCAAACCCGGCATCCGGGTCGCCCAAGCGGAACTCGAAGCGGTTGGACACGTTGCTGCCCCTTCGACTCTGCTCAGGATGCTCCGGATCGCCCCATCCGCCCTGCCGCAGGTTGGGGTTGGCCAGCGTGACCAGCCGGTCATGCAGAAGGGGAGCGTCGTCGCGCATGGCGTCGTCGGCGTTCAGCACCGGCGGCAAGACTTCGTAGTCAACCTCAAGAGCCGCCAGAGCCTCCTCCGCGACGCCCGCCGACGTTGCCGCAACCGCGGCGACCGCATGGCCGACGTATAGCGCCTTCTCCCGGGCCATAACATTGCGGCTGTAGAATCCGTAGTTGACCGTCGCGCCCTCTTCCTGGTCGGCTATCTCCGCTGAGACCTCGGGAAAGTCAGCCGAAGTGACGACAGCCTTGACGCCAGGGATGGCCAGAGCGCGGGTGGCGTCAATGCCCCGGATGACGGCGTGGGCGTGAGGACTGCGAAGGATTTTCCCTACCAGCCATCCGGGCGGATGGATGTCGGCGGCGTAGCGAGCGCGGCCCGTCACCTTGTCCGGCCCGTCGTGTCGGATGGGCCGGGTGCCGATGACGTCGAACTCGCCATCGCTCAGCACGATATTGGCCTGTTCAGTTGTCATAAACAACCTCTCATTTTATTTTGCGATTGTTTACATAATTGTAAATGCTTGTGTTGTTACGTTTCACCCAGCCCTAACCCTCCCCTCGGGGGTAGGGGATTTCCGCTATGGCGGCCAGAGAATCCAGCCTCGCCGTCCGGTGTTGTTGACCCGGAACAGATGACCGCCGCGGGTGGTGACGTAGAGCGTGTCCAGCGCCCGCCCGCCGAAGGCGCAGTTGGTGGGCCAGTCGGCAGGAATCGGGTGTGTTTCGATAATACGGCCCGAGGGCGCGAACACGTGAATCAGCGGCCCAGGCCCAGCCTGTCGCCAGCCTCCGGCGGCTATGATGTTGCCGTCAACGTCCAGGCACATCCCGTCCAGCCCCCGGTGAACACCGCGAAAGTCGCGCCCGAACTCGTGCAGCACCAGCGGCTCCCCCAGGGAGTCGTCGGACTGGAGGGGATATGCCCGCAGGTCGCGGGTGCCTTCGTAGTCGCTCTGCACCACGTACAGCGTGCGCTCATCCTGGGAGAACAGGATGCCGTTGGGCGCCCAGGTGTCGAAGGTCATCCGATGCAGCGTCCAGCCGCCCTCGGCGTCCGGGTCCGGGTCGAGGCGCAGTACCGACGCATGGTCGAGCTCCCGCTCTTCCGGCGGAATCTGTCCGGCCGGGTCGGTGAACCAGATGCGCCCCTTGCGGTCAATGGCCAGGTCGTTGGGGCGGTTATGGGCCTTGCCGTCGAGCAGGTGGGGCAGGGGAGTGGCGGAGCCGTCGGCGTTGAAGCACAGGATGCGCCGCTCGCCGCCGGAGCAGCCGTAGAGGTTGCCTTGGGAGTCGAAATTCAGACCGTTGGTATTCTCAGTGCCGGTCGCCCACTCGGTGCACTCGCCGGTGTCGGGGTCATAGCGCATTATCCGGCTGTTGGGGATGTCGGTGAACAACAGGGCCTGTCCGTCCCACACCGGGCCTTCGGTGGTTCCCCCATAAGGGCCGGCCACCAACTGAAACTCCCAGCTCATACAATCCCTCCTTTCCGGGTGCTTTCGGGGTGAGTCTCCTGTGTCTTATTCCACGAAACGCGCCCCGACGCTCCCCATTCTAGTGTAAGTGGCCTTAACATAGTCCCCCGGCTTGACCTCCACAGGTGTCACCATCGAACCGGATATGATGGTTTCCCCTGCTCGCAGGTAGTCGCCGAACTCCGCCAGCTTGTTGGCGAGCCACACGATGGGGTTGATGGGGTTGCCCATAACCTCGGCGCCGGTGCCGGAGCCGTGAAGCTGGCCGTTGTACTCCACGGTGACGCCCTCGTACTGCAAGTCCAGAGACTCCAGGCCGAATAGCCTGGAGCCTGCGACGATTCCGCCGTGGAGAGCATTATGGATGATGACGTCGGTGGCCTGGAGGCCATCCCCCTGCACCTTCAGGTCCACCAGTTCCAGGGCGGGCATTATGCCCCGAGTGGCCCGCATCACGTCCACGGGCGTAACCCCTGGTCCTCGAAGGTCGTCGCCCAGCACGAAGGCAACTTCGGCTTCTATATGCGGGGCGGCCAGGTTGCCGATTGGAACCTCTGTATCATTGGCATAGACGCACGGGCTGAGTATGTGTCCGTAGCACGGTTCATGAACTCCCAGATGGTCGCGGGCCGCCTTGGTAGTTAGGGCAACCTTGTGGCCCGCTACGGTTTCAGCCGGCTGCATCTGACAGAGGAAGTGGTATTGCGTATTGTAAGCGTCTACTTCCGCAAATTCCGTTACCGTCAAGGGAGTTGCCGCAACTCCTGTGCGAAAGCTGCGCTGCACGGATTGAAGAGCGGGCAAATCGGTGTTCCTGAAGGGCGGCTCAACGCCATAGAAAGTCAATTCGGCAGTTGTAATTTTCATTTGAGTTTAGCGGCTCCAGTACGGTGAATGAGGTGGTTCCGCACCCCCTTTCTCGCGCGTATTGTACACCCGGAAGCGGAACTGTCCGCTGCGGTTGCCCATCGTGTAACTTTAAGTATAATCAGCAAGGTAAAGGTCAAATGCAATCATTGGACGCCTACACCATCCAGACGATTAACCCAACTCAATGAGGCTTGTTATGGCTGATAACGTAGACGCCATCGAATCGGCCAGCGGCATCAACCCCAACAGCACCATCGGCGATGTCCTGGACCGGCAGGTGGAGCGCTTCGCCGAGAGGGACGCGCTGGTCAACGTGGAGACGGGCGAGCGGTACACCTACGCGGAGTTCCGCGATGAGGTGGAGCGCGTGGCACGCGGGCTGATGGCCCTGGGCATTCAGCGCGGCCATCACGTGGGCATCTGGGCCACCAATTACAGCCAGTGGGTGCTGACCCAGTTCGCCACCGCCAAGATTGGCGCGGTGATGGTCAATGTGAACCCGGCCTATCGAACCCACGAGCTGGCGTATGTGCTGGAGCAATCGGAGGCCAACGCCCTCATCTTGATTGGCAGGTTTCGCAACTCCAACTATGCGGCGATGGTCAATGAAGTTGTCCCAGAGTTGAAGGACTCGAATCCAGGAGAACTGCGCAGTTCCCAATTCCCTTATCTGCGAAACATCATCTGCATCCCGCCCCACGGCGATGGCACGGGAGCGGAGACGCCCCCCGGTATGTGGTCTTGGGATGAAATGGTGGCGAAGCACTCCGAGGTCTCGCCGGCGCAGTTGGCGGCGCGGCAGGCCGAATGCCGCCCGGATGATCCCATAAACATTCAATACACCTCCGGCACCACCGGCAATCCCAAGGGTGCGATGCTGACCCATCATAACCTGGTGTCCAATGGCCTTTACGTGGGCGACGCCATCGAGCTTACCGAGAACGACCGGCTGTGCGTCCCGGTGCCTTTCTATCACTGTTTCGGTTGCGTGATGGGAAACCTGGGCTGCATTACCCACGGCTCGGCAATCATCATCGCTTCGGAGCACTTCGACCCGCTGAAGACCCTGCAAGCGCTGGAGCAGGAACGATGTACCGCTCTCTATGGCGTGCCCACCATGTTCATAGCGCAACTCGGCCACGCCGACTTCGACAGATTCGACGTGTCATCTCTCCGCACTGGCATCATGGCTGGCTCGCCTTGCCCCATCGAGGTGATGCGGCAGGTCATAGACCGCATGGGCGCTCACCAGATGACCATTGCCTACGGGCAGACCGAGCATTCTCCGGTCATCACTCAGACCCTGGTGTCGGACTCCATCGAGCGCCGGGTGTCCACGGTAGGCGCCGTGCTGCCGGGAGTTGAGGCCCGCATCGTAGACCCGGAGAGCGGGGAGATATTGGGGCCTGGTGTGCAGGGAGAGCTACAGGCGCGAAGCTCAATGGTGATGCGGGGTTACTACAACATGCCCGAGGCCACCGCAGCAGCCATCGACGGCGAGGGCTGGCTGCATACGGGGGACCTGGCCGAGGTAGACGAGGACGGCTACTACAAGATTACAGGACGCCTCAAGGACATGATCATCCGGGGGGGCGAGAACGTCTATCCGCGCGAAATCGAGGAATTCCTCTACACCCATCCCAAGGTTTCCGACGTGCAGGTCATAGGCGTTCCGGACGAGCGATTCGGCGAGGAAGTGATGGCCTGGGTGATGCTGAGGCCGGGAGAATCGGCCGACGCCGAGGAAATCCGGGAGTTCTGCCAGGGCAGGATCGCCCATTTCAAGGTGCCCCGCTACGTAAAGGTCACCGAGGAGTTCCCGATGACAGTGACTGGCAAAATCCAGAAGTTCCGTATGCGGGAGATGGCAGTGGAAGAACTGGGGCTGCAAGCAGCCAGCAAGATCGAAACGGCATAAAGTATCAGGGATTTAACACCGAGAGCGCAGAGAAACCACAAAAATCTCTGCGCTCTCTGAGCGCTCTCGGCGTTTAATACCCCCTAATTAGTACGGCCCACGACCCCCTGAACCAGCCAGTCAACTCCCTGTAGGTATTCGTCGGTGGCTGTTTCGCCCTCGGCGATGCGTATGTCGCCGTCCTGGTCATAGATGGGGCCGGTGAAGGGGGAGATGCTGCCGTCGCGCAGGCCCTCCACTGTGTCCAGCACCATATTTCGGGTCTCCTCGGGAACCGAGTTGCCGAAGGGGGCCAGCTTGGCCCAGCCCGCTTCGATTCCAGCCAGCTTGACCGAGCTTTGATACACGCCGGTGCGTATCTCGTGGATGACCTGGGCCATTATCGGCCCCCAGTTCCAGGTCGCCCCGGTTATCCAGTAGTTAGGAGCGGCGGCACTGGCGTCATAGTGAAAGCCGGTAACCCACACACCGGCCCGCTCCGCCGCTTCGATGACCGTCTTGGTGCAGTCCTGTTGCAGCGAGAGGACGTCCACCCCGGCATCGGTCATAGTCTTGACGGCGGTGACCTGCTTGCCTGGATCGCACCAGTCGCTGGTGAACACCACCGTAGTCTCCACGTCGGGGTTGACGGATTGGGCGCCGAGGTGGAAGGCGTTGATGTTAAGCAGGCTGGAAGGTATAGGGAAAGCGGCTATGAAGCCCAGCTTGTTGCTCTTGGTTGTTTTTCCGGCGGCTCGTCCCGCGGAGTATTCCAGTTGCCAGATGTTGGCGAAGAAAGAGCCGTAATTCTCGTAAATCTCCAGGTCCCCCAAGTGAAGGAACACAATCTCAGGGTGCTTTTCCAGTATGGCCTTGGTGGGGTCCGAGTAGCCGAAACTGGTGGGGATGACGATGGTGGCTCCGTCCCGGATCATCTGCTCGGCCACCGCCTGCACTTCGACGGTCTCAGGGATATTCTCGGCCCGGATAATTTCTACGTCGGGCAGGGTCTGCTCGACGTAGTCGGCCCCGGCGGCCGCAGCCTGGTTCCAGCCGAGGTCGCGCTGCGAACCAACGAAGATGATGCCTACTTTCAGCTTTTCCCCTTCAGCCAGCGGCTTTGCGGCAGCGGCGAACTCGCCGGTGGGACGGAAAGAACTGCCAGCCCGGCCTTCGTCGAAAACCTGGATGAAGTTCTGGGGCGAGCCGCCCCCCAAGAGTTCAGTGGCAGGAAGGGCGAGGTCAGGAACGAATCCTGGGGGAACGGCAGTGGCAGTCGGCGGAGGAGCCAGTGGAGGGGTTGTGGCGGTGGGATGGGCCTCGCCGCTACAGGCCAGGAGGGAGAAAATCAGAACAGCCAGCGATGCCGTCAGGACCGCTGGAGTGGTTGGGAGCCTTAACTTGGTCAACAGTCCTGACAGCAAAGCAGACATTCCTTCAGTAATTTAGTCGGCGGTGACTTCGGCGTACCACTCTGTCGTTTCCTGACCGGGCTCGGGCAGTACCTGGCCGCCTTCCATGGCCCACGATGCTGGGGTTTCCCCTATGCGTCCGCTGATGTCGTCACGGGGCACGCCGGTATTGGCGACAAAGCAGTCCAGCAGGTCGTTCAGCAGCTTGTCTTTCACTTCCTGCGGTCGCCCGGCCCGGTTGATGGCGTCCAGATAGTACCGCGTGGGATAGGCAGACTCGCCTTCCGGCTGCTCGTCAAAGAACACGTGGACGAAGTGGCGCGGAGCAAGAGTCTGGCCGCAATGGACGTCCGTAACATCAACCGCGATCTTCTCGCGCTGCTCAAAGGGGACGGAGTCCGTGGGAACCTTAAAGCGATAGATAGGCATGACCTCTCTCCTGTTTGGTTTTTGGCTGGCTTATTCCTGGTAGTTGCGATAGCTGGCGTCCGCGGCCCCAACCACCAGTTCGGCGGTGGTCTGGCCGGTCACTTCCATCCACATATCCTGGACTGCCTGCATGAACTCGACTCGTTTCTCTTGGGAAAAGCCGTCGGGTATCCGGCTTCTGACCGAGGATGAGGTGGAGAGTTCTCCCCCGCGGAATCCGAACCCGCGGGGAATGACCTCGTAGCTCACGGTGATGTCATCCGGGGCAACTCCGAGCACCGCGGCACCGATTTGGACCAGCCGAATGTTCAGGACTTCGCGCTGCTCGTCCGAAATTACCCCTTCCTGTATCGTGCAACTGTAAATAATCACCGTATCCTCTCAGGCGGGCATTATCGCCGTATAAATTACCGCAGCCTCGCCAAGTTTGCAACGGGCGTCCTGTTTATTGTTAGGCTCCTCTCACCCTGTTCGCAGGATTCCTTTCAGACCCTCCGGCATAGCCCGGTCGGCTGCGCCGGTCCAGATGGCCAGCACGCCCAGCGTCAGCACGTAGGGCATCATATCCAGCAGGAAAGGCGACACCGGAGCGCCCAGGGCTTGCAGTTGCAGTTGCAGCCCGACGGCGCCGCCGAAGATGAACGCCCCAACCATACCGCGCAGGGGTGACCATAGCCCGAATATGACCAGGGCGACGGCAATAAACCCCCGCCCCGCGGTCATGCCCTCCGACCAGGTGTGAGTCAGGCCAACCGATAGCTGCGCCCCGCCCAGCCCGGCCAGCGCGCCGCCCAGGATGATGGCCGTCAGTTGCAGCGCTGCCGGGTTTCGCCCTGCGGCAAAGGCCACTGCCGCATTCTCGCCCACGGCCCGCAGGCTCAGCCCCCAGCGGGTGTATTGCAGCACGAACCAGATGAGAGGGCCGAGTCCGTAGGATACATAGGCCAGTATGTCCTGCCGGAACAGTGCTTCCCCTAATACCGGGATGTCCGCCAGGCCGGGAATGGCGACGGGGTTGAATCCGTCTATGATGCTGTCCACGTAGTCCCGGCCCACGTAGGCGGTGACCCCGCCAGCAAAGAGGGTGAGAGCCAGCCCCGTCGCCAACTGATTGGTGTCGCGGAATATGACCAGACCGGCTTGAATGGAGGCCAGCAGCCCTCCGGCGGCCATGCCTGCCAGCGCTCCCAGACCGGCCGAGCCGGTTTCAGCAGTGGTCAGGAAGCCGAAGCAGGCTCCCATTAGCAGGCAGCCCTCCATACCCAGGTTGATACGGCCCGCCCGCTCGGTAATCAACTCGCCATAGACCGCGTACAGCACTGATACACCGGGGCCTACTGCCCCGGTCAGCGTTCCGCTTACCACCAGCCAGAAGGTACTCATAGCGCCTGCCGCTCCACCCGCCGCAGTCCCAGCACGAAGAACAGGGCCAGCCCTATCAGCACCAGTCCGGCAGCGGAGGGCAGCCCGACGCTTAGCTGCAATACGTCACCAGCAACCAGGAACACGGCTATCAGAAAGCAGGCCGCGACGATGACCACCGGGTTATGCCCGGCCAGCCAGCTTGCCAGCAGGCCCAGGTAGCCCAGATTGTCGGAGATTCCGGGGCGCAGGTCGTGGTGAATGCCCGACACTTCCACCATTCCGGCCAGCCCGGCCAGCCCGCCCCCGGCGATCATTGCCGTGACGATGTACTTGTCTACCGCGATGCCCCGCCGACGAGCGGCATCCGGGTTGCCGCCCACTGCCCGCATCTTGAATCCCCAGACGGTATAGCTGAGTATTAAGTAACAGACGACGAAGGCAATCACCGGAGCCACGAAACCCCAGTGAAACCGGGTTCCGGCGATGGCCGGGAAGATTGCCGCGACCTCGAAGGGCGCAGTGTAGGGATAGCCCAGGCCATGAGGATTCTTCCAAGGACCGAACACGAACACGTTGACCAACAGGATGGCGATGTAATTGGCCAACAGTGTTGATATGACCTCATTGACGCTCCGCCAATGGCGCAGCACGGCTGCGATAGCCGCCCACAGCCCGCCGCCAAGGCAGCCCGCGAGGGCCATCACTGGCAACATCAGCCAAATGTGCCCCGTGGGAAAGAACAGCGCAATCCCGGTGGCGGTCAACGCACCGATGTACAGTTGGCCCTCGCCACCTACGTTGACCAAACCGACACGGGTGGGTACGGCTGTGGCCAGGGCTGTCAGCACCAGCGGTATCATCGTCACCCCAACCTCGCTGAGGCCGAAGGAGCTTCCTATAACGCCGTCCCACGCTTCCAGGAGGGCATCAACCGGATCGCGCCCGGAAACGAGCAGAAGAACGGCAAAGACAGCCAGGGCCAGGGCCACGCCTACGGCTGCACGGGAAGCGGGCTGACCGAAGAAATCGTCGCCAAGCCGTTGCAACGAGGGCATAGCGGGACGGAGTTTGAGAAAGTGGCTTAGAGGGTTCATGGCGACTAGGCATGGCCTGTCATAAGCAGTCCGATTTCCCGCAGCGACGCGCCCTGCGCGGCAAACTCGCCGACAACACGCCCCCGGTACATCACCAGCAGCCGGTCGCTGCGGGCCAGCAGCTCATCCAGGTCTTCGGACACCAGCACGGTGGCGGCTCCGGCGTTGCGCTGCTCCAGCAGTATATGGCGAGTGGATTCGGCGCTCAGCACGTCCAGCCCGCGAGTGGGGTAGTAGGCCAGCAACACCGACGCGCCCTGCCCCAGCTCGCCAGCCAGCAGCACCCTCTGGATGTTACCGCCGGACAGTCGCCGCACTCGGGCGTCAGAGTCGGCCAGAGGCAACGGGAATCTGGCGCGCACGGCTTCGGCGCTTGCCATAACGTTCTTGCGGTTAAGCCAGAATCCCTTGCCCCGCTCCCGGCTCAGACCGGCCAGCAACAGGTTCTCGTCCACCCGCATCTCCGGCACCATTGCGTCAGCCAGCGGGTCCTCCGGGATAACCGACACGCCGCGCCTAAGAGCGTCGGCTGCGGTATGTCTCTCCAGCGTCTCACCAAACAGCAATATGCTGCCCGACCGCACCGGTTCCAGCCCCAGCAGCGTCTCTCCCAGCGCTCGCTGTCCGTTGCCTGCCACCCCGGCTACTCCCAAAATTTCGCCCCGGCGGACGGCAAAGCTGACCCCTTCCAACCCACGGTCCCCGAACCTGCGTCCAGTACTTACCCCCCGAAATTCCAGCGCAATGTCGCCGATGGTCTGCGACGCTTCCTCTTCATGGGAGCGGTGGGCTGCGCCTGCACCAACCATTGCGGAGACTAGGCTTTCTGCATCGAAGGCGCTGCGTGGCGCGCTTACCTCCACCCTTCCCCGGCGGAGCACTGTCACATTGTCGGACACCGCCAAAGCCTCACGCACCTTGTGAGTGATAAACAGGATTGAATACCCGTTTTCTTTCAGAGCGGCGAAGACCCTGAACAGGCCGTCAACCTCGTGGGGCGCAAGCACGCTGGTGGGTTCGTCGAAAATCAGCAGCCGGGCTTCTGTCAGCAGCAGCTTGACCAGCTCCACTCGCTGCCTTTCCCCCAAGGAGAGCTCGTCAACCCGGCGTCGCGGGTCTATCTCGAGACCGTACTCGTCGGCGAACCGCTCAATGCGCCGCACCAGGTCCCGGCGGCGAATCAGGCGGCCCTGCCCCGGCAGAAACAGCGCCACGTTTTCCGCCACCGACAGCGCGGGAATCAGCGAGAAGTCCTGAAACACCATGCCAACGCCCAACCGTCTGCCTGCGGCGGGAGAGCCGAGGCGCACAGGCTGCCCGGCGATGGACACCGTACCGGCATCGGGGGCGTGGTATCCGTAGATGACCTTCATCAAGGTGCTCTTGCCGGAGCCGTTCTCACCGAGGACGGCGTGAACCTCGCCCCGGCGCACCACTAGGTCAATGCCGTCGTTGGCGACTATGGTTGTTCCGGGAACGGGGCCAGGGAAGGTCTTGGTGATACCGCGCAATTCCAGCAGGGGCGGCTTTTCGGCAGGCTCATAGGAGCGGCGGCCTCGATTAGCGCAATTCTGCGGGTCTGAAAATGTTTCCACAACCAACCGGGGCAACCAAGAGGGCTGCCCCTACATTACGGCTTTGGCAGCCGGTTTTGTGAGCGTCCAGCCGTTACCCGGCGGCGATGGCGCGGACTTCGAGGGCCTTGTCGGGCAGCGGGTGGCTGCTCCAGGTTGCGCCGTCGTCCGCGGTTCGGAAGACTTGCCCGTCCCGGGCGGCGCAGGCGATGTTGGACGGAGCACGAGGGTCAACGGACACCGACATCATGGTCGAGTTGGCGGTTATGCCCTGGTCCACCCGCTCGAAGGTCTTGAACAGGTCCCGGCTGCGGTACAACGCGCCTGTGCTGCTTCGAGCCGCGGCTCCTATGGAAACGTAGAGCATATTGGGATCGTGGGGGGCGGCCTTCAGGTCGCGGGTGTAGGTGACTTCCGAGAACTGTCCGAACTCCACGGGAATCCACTCCGAACCCCGGTCCGGGCCGATGAAGGGGCCTTGCCGGGTGGTGATGAAGACCACGTGAGGCAGCGCAGCGGCGCACTGGATGCCGTGCAGGTCCAGCGTGTCCTCGCTGGGAGCCAGGCTGCCGGTGATTTCCTCCCAGGTGTCGCCGCCGTCGGAGCTGCGAATCACCCCGGCCACTTCCAGCGCGGCGTAAATCTCGTCGGGGAAATTGGGGTCGGCGGCCAGCGCGATGACGCGGGTGGGGAAGGACATGGTAACTTCGTTGGAACCCATGGTGGCCGCGTCCAGCCGACTCCACGACTCCCCGCTGTCGATGCTGCGGTAAATTTCGCCCGGGGCGGTGCCGAGATACATCACGCTGGCGTCGCCGGGCCGGAACATGAACGTCCAGACCGGCGGGGCGAT
The DNA here is from genome assembly GCA_965204865.1 of Dehalococcoidia bacterium. Classification (GTDB taxonomy): domain Bacteria; phylum Chloroflexota; class Dehalococcoidia; order Lucifugimonadales; family UBA3495; genus VXOI01. Next base: position 1,775,051 of record OZ242027.1, read on the forward strand.
AGCGGGATAGTCCATACGCTCCCAGCTATCGCCGCGATTCAGGCTGCGGTAGGGGCCGTTCTGGGTTCCGGCAAAGACCACTTCCGGGTTCGTCGGGTGGATGGCGATGCCGCAGACTGAGGGCGATTCCGGCAGGCCGTTGGTCAGTTCTTCCCAGTCTTCCCGTCCGGGCGACAGGCGATACAACCCGCTGGTTTCGGCTCCGGCGTAGATGTGAGTCATAACCATTTCCTCCCGCGCAATCAGTTCCCGATTTCGATTTCCTGTAATGCCGCCCTGGTTCAGGAAGCAGGTATTTCCTCCATCTCAAAGCGGTAGTCCTCAATTACCGGATTGGACAGCAGCTCGCGGCACATGCGGTCAACGGAGTCCCTTGCCGAGTCGGCGGCGTCTCCGGAGACGCGGAGTTCGAGATACTTGCCGATGCGGGCGTCCTCGGCGCAGTCGTGGCCCATACGCCGTAGCGCGGCCAGCACGGTCTGGCCTGCCGGGTCGCTGACGGCAGGCTTGAGGGTTACATATATTTTCGCCAGGTAGGTCATTGCGAATCAGCCGCCGGGCATACTCGTCTGGGCGCCGCGGCAGGAAATTGCGCCCTCCGGGCCCAGGGTGCCAACATAATGCTGGTAGAACTGCTGGATGCGTTCCTGGTCCACGCCGTCCATGATGTCCAGGACACCCCAGGCGGACATCGCCACTTGACCCTCGGCGATTTCATCATAAGGCCGGACTACGGTGAAGTGATTACTCCAGCCATCGTTGAGCTCGTTGTAAACGTCTTCAAGGGCATCAACGTCCGCTTGGTTGGGCAGGTTGTAGCTCACGACAATGTTGGAATGCTCCAAGTTGTGGACAATCCGCTCATCAGGCACCGGGTCTCTGAAGAAGCCGCAGCGCTGGGGAATGCTCCAGTGGTCGCCCGAGGTGGGCGGGCTGGAATTGTAAACCACGTCGTCGTTCCCTGAGTCGCTATCGAGGTCGACGTGGTTCTTGGTTCGCATAATTTCCTGCTTCTGCCCGACGCCGTCCACATATGCCCGTGCTGTGCCAAGGTCAATCTGATCGGGCCGGTCCAGGCTGCTTATGATGGTGGGAATCGAAAAGCCTGCGATAACCAGCACGGCGATGATTATTGAACCGACCAGAATTAGCTTGTTGGTGCCGCGGCGCGGAGTGGCGCGCGGTATGTCCAGGTTACGGGGCCGACGGTTGCGGCGGTGTCTCGACTCTGGCAATGGGTATCTCTCCCCAGCTTAATGGGTATCCCACAGGATTAGAGGCTCTCTCCGGTCAGCCGCACGTAGGCTTCCCGGTAGCGCTGGGTAGTGCGTTCCGTCACTTCGGCGGGCAAATCGGGAGCTGGCGGCTCGTGGTTCCAGCCTTGAGCGTCCAGCCAGTCGCGGACGAACTGCTTGTCGTAGTTGGGTTGCGAGCGGCCGGGGTTGTAGCCCTCGGCGTCCCAGAAGCGGCTGGAGTCGGGGGTCAACAGCTCATCAATCAGTATCAACTCGCCGTCCAGGATACCGAACTCCATCTTGGTGTCAGCCAGGATGATGCCCTGCTGACGGGCGTATTCCTCGGCGAAAGAGTATACGGCCTTGCTGGTAGCTTCCAGCTTGTCCGCCATTTCGACGCCAACCATGTCTACCACCTGCTGGCGGGACATATTTTCGTCGTGTCCTTCCTCGGCCTTAGTGGTGGGAGTGAAAAGCGGTTCCGGGAAGGGCTGACCCTCAACCATGCCTGGCGGCATCTCCATGCCCTGCACTGTGCCCTGCCGACGGTACTCGCCCCAAGCCGAGCCGGTGATGTAGCCGCGCACGATGCACTCGATGTCGATGCGCTGCGCCCGCTTGACCACCATCGCCTGCTTTGCTACCTCGGCGGGTAGCGGCTCTCCCAGTCCGCCGAGATACTGTCCCGCGTCTGGAGAGTCGGCGAGGCAAATCAGGTGATTGGGTACGATGTGATCAGTCTTTTCGAACCAGAAGGCCGAAATGCGGTTGAGCACCTGTCCCTTGTCCGGGATCCCACCCGGCAGCACAACGTCGAAGGCGGATATGCGGTCGGTGGCCACCATGAGCAGGCGGCCTTCGCCTAGGTTGTAAGTGTCGCGCACCTTGCCCCGGTGCATCCGGCCGGGCAGTGGTGTTTCGATGATCATTTCATGTCCTCTCTTTAATTGTCATTCCCGGCAGCCGCGGGAATCCAGAGCACCGTGTAAGCTAGTCAACTCCCCTTTGCAAGACCGTTCTGGATTCCCGCCTTCGCGGGAATGACGGCAAGGAAAGCGGCTACACTGCGCTGCCCACCGCGGCTGGAAGCAGCCCCAGCCTACGGAAAGTTTCGTCAACATAACGGGTGTAGTAACCGTAGTCGAAAAGGCGGTCCAGTTCCGACTGGGATAGATACGCCGCAACAGTGGGGTCGGATTTCAGCAGGTCGCGGAAGTCACATCCGCCGGGCAGGTCCATTTCGGACCAACAGCGCATGGCGTTGGTCTGGACAATTTTATAGGCTTCCTCCCGGGACAGGCTCCGGTCAACCAGTTCCAGCAGGATACGCTGGCTGAACACCAGCCCCCGACTGCTCTCGATGTTGGCGTACATCCGCTCCGGGAAGACCCGCAGTCCCTCGACGATGCGGGTGAAGATGCTGAGGATGTAGTCCAGGACCAAGCAGGAGTCGGGGAGGATTATGCGCTCCGCAGAAGAGTGGCTGATGTCCCGCTCGCCCCACAGGGCCACGTTCTCCATGGCAGCCAGCGCATTGCCCCTCAGAATGCGCGCCAGCCCGCAGATGCGTTCCGCCAGCTCCGGGTTGCGCTTGTGAGGCATGGACGACGACCCGGTCTGCCCCTGCCCGAAAGGTTCCTCCAGTTCGTGAATCTCTGTTCGCTGCAAAGAGCGGATTTCGGTAGCGAACTTTTCCAGTGAGGCTCCAACAAGGGCCAGAGTGGTTACAAAATGGGCATGGCGGTCTCGCTGAACGATTTGATTGGAAACTGCCGCCACCTTCAACCCCAAATGATGGCAGACCCGCTCCTCCACCGACGGCGGCACCGTGGCGTGGGTGCCTACTGCCCCGGAAATCATGCCCACCCGCATGGTTTCCACCGCCGCTTCCAGCCGTTCCCTCTGCCGGTTGAGCTCGTCCCACCACAGGGCCAGCTTCAGGCCCAGGGTCATTGGCTCGGCGTGGACGCCGTGGGTGCGCCCCATCATCAGCGTGTCTTTGTGGTTCAGCGACTGCTCCTGCAACGCCACAATCGCCGAGTCCAACTCGGCGAGCAGCAGCTCTCCGGCCTCGCCCATTTGCAGGTTCTGGCCGGTGTCCAGCATATCGTTGGACGTCAGCCCCAGGTGCAGCCAGCGGCCCTCCGGCCCCATTGATTCAGTGATAGAGGAAATAAACGCGGTCACATCATGGCGGGTGGTCTGAAAAATCTCCTCCATCCGCTGCGGGTCATACTGTGCCTCGCGCAGACGGGCCATGTCATCCTCGGGGATGACGCCCTCCTCGCACCAGGCTTCGCACACGGCCAACTCGACAGCCAGCCATTTTTCGTACTTGTTGTCGTCGGACCAGACCCGCTTCATGGCGGGGCGGGAATATCGGTCTATCACTGCCTCGGCACCGTTTGCAGAGATTCGGCGTCAGGCGGGAGCCGCGCCGTTCATGTTCACGTACAGGTCCCGCACCGTCAGCAGAACGGACTTATAGTCCTCGAAGGGCGTGTAGGGAATACCCTCTTCATCGCAGTATCGCGCCAGGGTGCGGTGGGCGAACACCAGGTCCGCCTGGCGGGAGGCTTCCAGGTCGGAAACCCCATCGCCGGCGTAGACGACGTAGTAACCACGCTCCTGGAACTGCTCCACGACGAAAGCCTTGGAATTGCCCTGGCTCTCCCTTCCCGGATACGTGTGATTGTAGTGATATGAAATACGCCCGTCCTGAAAGGTGGTGTCCACGGCATAGATGGGAACGTCACCGAAACCGTCGCGTTCCAACAGGGCTGAAATGTAGAAGTCCAGGCCCTGGCTGACCACCGCCAGCGGGATTCCGTGGGTGTTACAGAATTGGTAAAGCTCCGGGAACCAGGGTCGCAGAATGGCCTGCTCTCTGACATAATGCTGCATCGCGGCCCGGTCTGCCTGAATTTCCCGGAATGTAATTTCCTGGTATTCCTTCAGGGTCAGCTTTCCATCACGGAACTGTTGTCGTACTTCAGTCCAGTTCTCGGCGCCGAAGCGGTGAAGCAGCAATTCCGCCACGTTCTGGACGGCGGCGGTGTCGTCGAAGTCGGTTAGGAAGGCGGGAGACCGCCCTTCAGCCCCGGGTGAGTAGGGCCTATCGTTCGCGGAGCTCTCGCCTGTAGTCGTCATACGCTTGCCTGATTTCAGGATGTTGGAGTCCCAGGATCTGGGCCGCGAAGAAAGCGGCGTTGCGCGCGCCCCAAGCGCCAACGGCCATGGCAGCCACCGGAATGCCGGGAGGCATCTGGGCCGTGGACATCAGGGCGTCTATGCCCTTCAGCTCGCTGGAGGCCAGCGGTATGCCGATGACCGGGAGAGTGGACCATGCAGCCAATGCTCCGCCCAAGGCCGCAGAACCTCCCGCGGCAGCGATGAGAACCTGGATGCCTCGTTCCCTGGCCTGCTGCGCGTATTCGGCCACGCGCTCCGGGGTGCGGTGCGCCGACATCACCCGCACCTCGTAGTCTATGCCCAGTTGCTCCAGCGTACTGACGGTGTCCTTCACCACCGGCTCATCAGACGCGCTGCCCATTACGACCCCTACCAGCGGCACGATTGCCTCCTTTTATTTCCTGAACTCACGCTTTCAGCTTTGTTACTGCGTTGCTAAACTAATACCAGTGCGCGGCGAAAGGCGCAACGGCATCTATCATAACACGTGACTTACAACTGCAACTGCTCCCGGAAGGCGTCAATCAGCGCCCGTTCCAAGGCGTTGCGGTCCTGGCGTATCTGGACACCATTGACCATCAGGGAAATACCCTCGTCCAGCATCGCCAGCTCTACGACCACCTCCAACTCCTCGCCTTCATCCCAAGTGAGCGCGGTGGTGATGACATCGGCGGCTTCATCGTCGTATATCGGGTCGTCCTCATCTTCGCCCGTTTCCCACTCTACGGTGGTCTCCACCTCGCCTTGCCCGGACAACAAGACTTCGTTCATTTCCGAGAGCAGAACTGTTATATCCAGCGATTCTTGCCGGGAAAGCAGTTCCTCTCGCTCGGCGGCCACTTCCTGGTCGTAGGCTTCAAGCCGCTCCATGCGGGTGGCGCGGGCCTGGGTAAGTTCAGCCTTGAGTTGTTCAAGGGAGTCACGCCAAGCCATACGATTGCTCCTGATGACCCCCACCCTAACCCTCCCCCTCAGGGGGAGGGAAGGCATGGGGGAATTGGTTTGCGCTGGTTTGGCCTCGTTGACAGCCAGGCCATTTCGTCCACTGCTACGAAGTTCGGAAGGCCGGCCTGAGCTCCCAATCGGCCCAACGCTTCCAGCAAGTCCAGATAGCGGATGCCCTCCGGGCCTCGCTTCATGGCGGTGGGATAGGCCCCGGCGCGGCGCAGCATCTTCTCTGCATTGGTGTTCCAGACACAGAACAGGGTTGGGTTACGCAGGCAAAGGAGCCATGATATGAACTCCTTGCCCGCCCCGGGCAGCTTGTAAGCACCATCGGGCGACACGCACTCGTCGAAGCGTCCTTCCAGCTTGATAGTATCATACAAAAGGAAGTCCAGGCTGTCTCTCACTTCCTCGATAGAAATGGCGGAGAAAACAGCGGATTCCCGCCCGCCGGAGGCGCGGTACAACCGCAGGGCTTGTTTCGGACTGAGGGCGATGAGGGCATCCTGCTCCAGCCAACCGGCGAATTCCTCCGCCCGGCTCCAGCGGCGCCTGCGATAGGAGTCAAGGGCCCCGGATTCCAACGCTTCGTCGTAAAGACGCCGGAGGGTCGTTGGGGTGAATTGTGACGGCAAACCCTCGCCCTTCATGCGTTCAGTCCAATGTCGCTGCGCCAGTGCGCTCCCGTGAATGCGATACCCTTCAACCTGGTATAGGCCCGCTGCCGGGCCTCGGCGATTGAGACGCCGCCTCCGACCACGGTAAGCACCCGCCCGCCAGATGTCGCCGGACAGCCCGACGGCCCGGATGCCATACCGGCAGTGAAAACCAGCGCATCTGCGGCATTTCCATCCTCAGGTTCCAGTCCAGTGATTTCAAGCCCCATAACGTATTGCTCCGGGTAGCCGCCGGAAGCCATCACCACACCGACGTAATGGCGGTCGTCCCAGCACACTTTGACGGCGTCGAGATTGCCTTGGCAGCAGGCCAGCATCAACTCCAGTGGATCGGAGGCCAATCTTGGCATCAGGACTTGCGTCTCCGGGTCGCCCAGCCGGCAATTGAACTCCAGGACCTTGGGGCCGTCTTCGGTGAGCATCAGCCCGGCGTACAGCACGCCCTGATAGGGGGTTCCCCTCTCGGCCATGACCTTTATCACCGGGCGCATGATGTTCCGCTCCACCTCGGCGCACAATTCCGGCGTCCAGAAACCCGGCGGCGAATAGCTGCCCATCCCTCCGGTGTTGGGGCCACCGTCGCCGTCGTTGAGCCGCTTGTAATCGCAGGCAGCCACCAGCGGCGAGATGTGCTCGCCGTCGCAGAAGGCGAACACGCTGACCTCATGCCCTTCCAGACGCTCTTCCAGCAGCACCGTGGCTCCGGCATCTCCGAAAGCTCGCCCGGACATACAGGCGCGAACCGCCAATGCCGCCTGCGCCTCGTCATCGCAGACTGCGACGCCCTTGCCGGCTGCCAGGCCGTCGGCCTTGACCACGCGGGGGCCTGGGTTGCGCCGCAAGTAGTCCAGCGCATCGGATTCCTCATTGAATACCGCGAACTCCGGGCTTGGCGCGCCAGCTTCCCGCATCACTTTCCGGGCAAAGCTTTTGCTGGATTCCAGCCGGGCAGCGGCGCGGGTGGGGCCGAAAACCGGAATGCCGGTGTCGCCCAGCGCATCCGCCAATCCGTCGGCCAGGGGCGCTTCCGGGCCTACGACCACCAGGTCAGCGGACACCTCGCAGGCGGCGGCGGTCAGGGACTCAACGCTTCCGCCCACGTCAAGGTTGGTGGCGATACAGCCCGTGCCGTAGTTTCCGGGAGCAACCCAGAGCCGGGTCAGCGATGAACTGTGGCTGATACGCCAAGCCAAGGCGTGTTCACGGGCGCCATTCCCCACGATAAGGATGTTCACCGGGGCGCCCTCACCCTAACCCTATCCCAAGGGGGAGAGGGAATTGTCTGCATTGCCACCGGCATTATTCCCATTCTATGGTTCCCGGCGGTTTGCTGGTGATGTCGTAGACTACGCGGTTAACGCCCGGCACTTCGTTCACGATGCGGTTGGAGATACGCGCCAGTACCTCGTAGGGCAGGCGCACCCAGTCGGCGGTCATGGCGTCCTCGCTGGTGACGCAGCGCAGGGCGCAGACGTAGCCGTAGGTGCGGTAGTCGCCCTGCACGCCCACTGTGCGGCTGTCGCTGAGCACCGCGAAGCTCTGCCAGACGCAGTTGTACAGGTCTGCGCCCTTGATTTCGTCTATCACAATCCAGTCGCAAGCTCGGAGCATATCCAGCTTTTCCTGCGTCACCTCGCCTATGACGCGAATGGCGAGACCCGGCCCAGGGAAGGGCTGGCGATACACCATGTCCGGTGGCAGGCCCAGCTCCAGCCCCACGTCGCGCACCTCGTCCTTGAACAGGTAGCGCAAAGGCTCCACCAGTTGCAGCTTCATATTCTCCGGCAACCCGCCCACGTTGTGATGAGTCTTGATGCGGGCAGAAAGGCCAGAACCGGACGTTGGCGACGCCTCGCTCTCGATGACGTCGGGGTACAGCGTTCCTTGGGCCAGGAACTCGGTCTCGCCAAGACCAGAAGCCGCTTCCTCGAAGACGCGGATGAACTCTTCACCTATGACTTTCCGTTTGACTTCCGGGTCGGTGACGCCCGCCAGCCTTGTCACGAATCGCTCGGAAGCATCCACGTATTCCAGGTTCAGTCCCATGCCGCGGCGGAAGGTAGCCTGCACCCGTTCCGCCTCCTCCAGCCGCAGCAGGCCGTTGTTGACGAAGATGCAGGTGAGCTGGTCGCCGATGGCCCGGTGCAGCAGGGCGGCGGTGACAGCAGAGTCCACGCCGCCGGACAGGGCGCAGATGACCCTCCCGTCGCCCACCTGCTCGCGGATGCGGGCGATGGCGTCGGAGGCGACGTTGCCCGGCGTCCACGACCCCTCGCACTCACAGATGCGGAACAGGAAGTTCTCCAAAATATCGTTGCCAAGGGGTGTGTGGTTCACTTCCGGGTGGAACTGTATGCCGAACATATCCCGCCCGTTGCCGATGGCGGCCACAGGGGAGTTCTCGGTGAAAGCCAGCGATGAGAAGCCCGTCGGCAATTCCTCCACCCGGTCGCCGTGGCTCATCCACACCTGGAAGGATGGGGGCAGTTCGTGGAACAACGGCGGGCGCCCGCCCGGTAGTCCCCAGCCTGCTGTGGGGGTGTCCTGATGCAAAACTGCGTGTCCGAATTCCTGCTTTGTCCCCCGGGCCACGCTCCCGCCCAACTGGTGCACCAACGCCTGCATTCCGTAGCAGATGCCCAGCACGGGGAGCCTTCGCTCGAATACCCAGTCGGGGATACGGGGCGCGCCTTCTTCGTAGACGCTGGCTGGCCCGCCGGACAGGATGATGCCCTTGGGGTTAATACGCTTCACCTTCTCCCACGGGTCGGAGGGATTGGCAATCTCGGAATAGACCTTCAACTCCCGGACGCGGCGGGCGATGAGGTGGCTGTACTGCGAACCGAAGTCTATGACCGCGATGCCTTCGTTGACCTGCCTGCCGGAGCCGGGGGACTCGGCCTCGGCGCCACTGGCGATTTCCAGGTAAGCCGAGACCTCCAGGTCATCGCTGGCGGCAACCCTTCGGCCTATCGGCAGCTTGGACGTAGTCGTGGCGGGCCTCCTTTGGCGGAGAATAATCAGTTCGACCATCGAAATTGAATTCTAGCGGCAATTATACCTAACCTGGGCATAAGTATACTATATGTTGTACAACCTCTTGGCATCAGGCTGCTGGTTTACACAGGCTGCTTTCCCCTCTTCTGGTCGATTATCCCTTATTGACCGTCCGGTAGCGTCGTGGTAGCTTGACCCTCGAGACATTGACCGGCGGGCTGATATGAACGCACAGCAGACCCTTTCGGCAATCGAAACGCCGCTGCCCTGGGAGACCACCATCGGGCGGGTCCTGGACCGCATCACGGACACCAACCCGGACAAGACCTTCGTGGAGATTGGCGGGAAGTCATATTCCTACCGCGACGTCCGTGACGGCGTGCTGCGGACGGCATCGCTATTCCGTGAACTGGGCGTGGGCCACGGCGACCGGGTCTGCCTGTTCATGCCCAACTGCGTTGAATACCTGTACTGCTGGTTCGGGCTGTCGGAGTTGGGCGCCATCAGCGTTCCCATCAACACCGCCTACCGCCGCGACGAGACCGCCTACATCCTGAACAACGCCGAGGCCGTCGCTCTGGTCACCGACCCGTCGCTGGCCGACGTGGCCGGGGCCGCCGCCGACCTCGCCCGCAGTATCCGCCACCGCATACTGAGGGGGGACGCCCTCACCCCCGTATCAAGTACGGGGCAGGCTCTATCTCTCTCCCAGAGGGAGAGGAAACTAGCGGGATGGACGTCCTTCCAAGAGGGCTTCGAGAGCGCCGAGCCTCTCGCCGACCGCCCCGAAGTCTCGCCCGACGACGTTTCGATGCTGGTCTACACTTCCGGGACGACCGGGAATCCCAAGGGCGTGATGGTCACGCACCGGATGTACGCAGCGGCAGGGCAGGGGTTCGCCCACTGGACCCAGGCCACCTCGGAAGACCGCTTCTTCACCTGCCTGCCCTTCTACCACGCCAACATCCAGTACTACTCGACCATGGGCGCGCTGGCCGCCGGAGCCACGCTGGTCATCGTTGACCGTTTCAGCGCGTCGCGGTTCTGGGGACAGGTGCGTGAGGCTCGCGCTACCGTGGTCAACTTCATCGGCATGATGATGCCGGTGCTGGCCAAGAACCCGGAATCCCCGGATGACGCTGACAATACCGTCCGCCTGTTCTACGGCTCGCCGTCCTTTTCACCAGAGTTCCTAAGCGAGTTCCAGGAACGCTTCGCTACCGACATCATCGTGGGCTTCGGCATGACCGAGACCTGCTACGGCACCATCGAGGCCATCCGAGAGGAGCGCCGCTCCGGTTCCTCGGGCCGCCCCCGCCAGCACGCGGACCCGCGCTTCGAGAACACCGTCCGCATCGCCGACGCCGAGACCGGCCAGCACGTCGGCCCCAACACTGTGGGCGAAATTACCATCAAGAACCCGGCCGTAATGCCCGGCTACTGGCGCAACGACGAGCAGAACCGCGAGACCCTCCGCGACGGCTGGCTCTACACCGGCGACCTCGGCTGGCTGGACGAAGACGGCTTCCTGTACTTCGTTGACCGCAAGAAGGACATAATCCGCCGCCGGGGGGAAAACATCTCCTCCCAGGAAGTGGAGAACGTCATCAAGGCCAACCCCGACGTCCTGGACTGCGCCGTTGTTGCCGTACCGTCCGAGCTGGGCGAAGACGAGGTGAAGGCCTACGTAACTCCGCGCCCCGGCGCCACAGTCAACCCCGAGGAAATCGTATACTGGTGCGCCGAGAACCTGGCCTACTTCAAGGTTCCCCGCTACTGGGAAGTGCGCGACGAGCTGCCCCGCACTCCCAGCCTGCGCGTCCGCAAGGACGTGCTGCGCCAGGAACGCGAAGACCTTATCGAGGGCTGCTACGACCGCGAAGCCGCCGGAATCCGCCTGCGATAACCTTCACTCTTTTTAGCCAACAGGGTTAAGGTGACGGCACACGGCCCCCAATTCCCTTCCTTCCAGGGAGAGGGTTAGAGCCTGCCTCTGCGAAGGCAGGGGGTGAGGTGAAAATGTCGGAATCGAGATACTGGCTATTCAAGTCTGAACCGTCGGCCTACTCCTTCAATGACCTGCTCAATGAAGAGAACAGGACCGCGGAGTGGGACGGCGTTCGCAACTACCAGGCCCGCAACTTCATGCGCGACGATATGAAGGTGGGCGACAAAGTGCTGTTCTACCACAGCAGCGCCAAACCCACCGCGGTGGTGGGCACCGCCCGCATCGCCAAGGAAGCCTACCCTGACGCCACCGCCTGGGACCCCAACGACAAGCACTACGACCCCAAGAGCAGTCCTGGCGAGACGGTCTGGATGGTGGTCGAAATTCAGGCCGAGGCGCCCTTGCCCAATCCCGTGACGCTGGCGGATGTAAAGGCCAACCCCAGGCTGAAAGATATGCTGCTGATTCGGAAGGGCCAGCGCCTCTCCATCCAGCCCGTCACCAAAGAGGAATACGACGAAATCGTGGCGATGGGCAACAGCGCGGGATAATCTCTCCTCCCACTGCACCATGGACTGACAGCATAATCAGGGACGAATATCATGCCCAACAGTGACACCAGCGCGGCTCGCAGCTTCCACGACGCCACCAAGCTCAGCTACATCAGCCTCTCGACCAAGCCATCGCTGTACAAGTCCTATCCGGGACTACCCGCCGTCACGCTTCCTGCCGAACTGCCGTCGCCCGAATTGCCTACGCTGAACGCAGTGGGTGGGGGCTCAGGTAAATCCGGCGGCCCGCTGGACTCCCAGGCGGTGGCGCAGTTGTTGCATTACTCCGCCGGACTGATACGCCGCAGCTACCTTCGCTCCGCCGGCGAGGTGCACTATCGCGCCGCCGCATCCGCCGGGGCGCTGTATCCCATCGAGCTGTACGTGGTCTGTGGCGACCTGCCCGGCCTGGGCGCTGGCGTCTATCACTACGGTCCCGCTGCTAATGAGCTGACACTGCTGCGCCCAGGGGACTTCCGGGGGAATCTGGCGGCTGCAACAGTAGGGCAGCCCAGCGTCGCCAACGCTCCCGCCACCATCATCTGCACCTGCGTTTTCTGGCGCAGCGCCTGGAAATACCGCGAGCGCGGATACCGCTACTGCTATTGGGACAACGGTACAATCCTCGCCAATATGACCGCCGCCGCCAATGCTCTGGGCCATTCCGCCGAGGTGGTCGCCGGATTCGTCGATGCTGATGTCAACGTCCTGCTCGGCTTGGAGTCCGGCAGCGAGGCCTCCTTCTTCCTGGTTCCCATCGGCGAAGGGGATGCCGTCCCGCCTGCCGTTGACCAGCTTACCGCAGTGGACGCCGGCATCCTGGGAGACGAGCGGCGCACCGAATACCCGGAAACCCGCGCTCTCCACGTCAATTCCTGCCTGACCGGCGCTGCGGAAGTGCGCGACTGGCATAGGTCGGCTCCGGCAAATCGGGCCGCGAATGCCCCTGAATGGCCGGAATCCGAGCCACTGGGCGAGACCATTGCCCACCGCGGCTCAACCCGCCGGTTCGCCCGCGAGGCGATGCCTGGGGGGCGGCTGGAGGCCCTGCTATCCGCGTCTACCGCCCCGGTTCCTGCGGACTATGGCGGCGGGCTGATTGACACCTACCTGATTGTCAACGCGGCGGAAGGAACCGCCCCCGGCGCATACTACTATTCACCGGCAAACGGCAGCTTGGAGTTGGTTCAAGAAGGCGAGTTCCGCGAAGAAGCGGGCCACCTGTGTTTCGAGCAGGCGTTGGGCGCCGACGCCGGCGCAGTCGCCTTTTTCATGGCCGACCTCGACGCCATCCTGTCCCGTTTCGGCAACCGGGGCTACCGCATCGCCCAGCTCGAGGCCGGGATAATCGGCGGCCGGATGTATCTGGCATCCCACTCAATGGGCTTGGGCGCAACGGGAATGACCTTCTTTGACGACGCCGTCACCGCCTTCTTCTCGCCCCACGCGGCGGGCAAGAGCCTGATGTTCCTGGTCGGCCTCGGAGTTACCCACCAGCGCAACCAGGTGCATCCCTTCCGCTCCCGCATAGGGATGCTCAAGGACTCGCTGGCCCGCGGCGCCGGCGGCCAAAGCGAGGGAGTCCCCGACTGGCTCTATGCCTGATTCGGGAATTGCAAATCACCGCAATGGCTCTGGGAATTGTCAGCAGATGAGAACTTCGCTGAATTTTCTCTTCGTGTTGTTCCTGTGTATGTTGGGAGCACTGGCCTGCACGAGCGACGCGCCCACACAGGCCGTAGCAACGGCTGCGGTTCGAACAACACCCCAGACTAACGCCACGGGTCAACCCTTAGATTCTACTCCAACAGCTGCCCCTACCCCCGCACCAGCGGAGAACTCCCTGCCGCCTCCCACTCAGGCCTCATGGATGCCATCAACGCCGACAACCGTTCCAACCCCAACGCCTGCGCCAACCGCGACGCCTCTACCTGAGGTGGACCCAAGAAACTGGACAGGTAGCTAAGTGGGAATCCTGCTCCTAGACTGAGGGCAGCGACAGCTGTCGAGGAGGAGCGGGAAATGTCCAGAGAGCGAAGAAAGCACAGCCCGGCCTTCAAGGCCAAAGTTGCGCTGGAGGCAATGAAGGGCGAGCAGACGGTGGCCGAGCTGGCCGCCCGGTTCGAGGTTCACCCCAACCAGATTCAGACATGGAAGAAGGCGCTGGTCGACGGCGCGGCCGTCATCTTTGACCAGGGCAACGGGACCAATGCCAATAAGGACAGGGGTCAGAAGAGCAAGAACAACGACGCCCTGGTGGCCCGGCTGTACCAGCAGATCGGCCAGCTGAAGGTGGAGCGGGATTTCTTGGAGGAAAGGTCCGGTCCATGACTCCGGCACGGCGGCGTGAGTTGGTGGACCGGCGATATGGGCGCCTGTCCGTGGTGCGGCAGTGCCGGTTGCTGGGCGTCAGCCGCTCCAGCTTCTACTATCGTGCCAAGGGGACCTCACCACAGGATCTGTCCCTGATGCGGGAGATCGACCGCCAGTACCTGGAGACGCCGTTCTACGGTTCCAGGCGGATGAAAGCCTGTCTGGAGAGGCAGGGCCAGCCGGCCAGCAGAAAGCGGGTGCAGCGGCTGATGCGGGTCATGGGGCTGCGAGCCATCTACCGGCGTCCCAGCACCAGCCGGCCGGCGCCGGAGCAACGGGTCTATCCCTACCTGCTGCGGGAGGCCAGGATCACCCAGCCCAACCAGGTGTGGGCGGCGGAGCAACGGGTCTATCCCTACCTGCTGCGGGAGGCCAGGATCACCCAGCCCAACCAGGTGTGGGCGGCGGACATCACCTACCTGCCCATGGCCCGGGGGTTCCTGTACCTGGTGGCGGTGATGGACTGGCACAGCCGCTACGTGCTGGCCTGGCGATTGTCCAACACCCTGGAGGCGGGCTTCTGTGCCGAGGCGCTGACTGAGGCGTTGGGCTGTGGCAGGCCCGAGGTGTTCAACACGGACCAGGGAAGCCAGTTCACCAGCCGGGAGTTCACGCAGATACTGCAGGATCACTCGGTGAAGATCAGCATGGACGGCCGGGGCAGGTATCAGGACAACATCTTCGTGGAGCGGCTATGGCGGACGGTGAAGTACGAGGAGGTGTACCTGAAGGCCTACGCCAACGCCACTGAGGCGCGCCGGGGACTGGGAGAATATTTCCGGTTCTATAACAACCGCAGGCCGCACCAGGCATTGGGCTACCGGACACCGGCCGAGGTCTTCTACGGAGAGCCTGAAATAGAGGAGTTGAAAGAGAGGAGGTGTTTGGACCGACCGGTATTGGTACCATACGAAGGAGCGCAGGAGTCCCACTTAATTGCGGCCTAATCCTGTCCAACCAATGGGGTCCACCTCAACCAGCACCTGCTCCTACACTCGCGCCGACGCCCGCGCCAACCCCGACAACCGTCCCAACCCCAACGCCTGCACCAACTGCAATGCCCACAGTAGCGCATGCCCCTACGCCCACGGTTTCCCCTACTTTGACTCCAACATCAACGCCGATCCCGACCACGACCCCGACTCCCACGCCAGCCCCAACACCCACACCCCTACCCACCCCAACGGCTGCACCCACACTGATCCTCAAACCTACTGCTACCCCAACTCCAATACCGGAACTGAAAGAACGAATCTATCAAGGAGCCAATCTATCCGGTTGGGAAGTGGTAGTTGGGGATGGTCTTTACGTTCAAGAAGGTGAACGCCCTGTAGATATACAAGACTTGGAGACCGTGCACTTTGATGATTACAGCGAGCTGCGAGCCAATATCAAGGGAAGAGGTATTATGGCTCACAATATAACTGTCAAAAGATTCAGAGATCCTGACGCCTTCAAGTTCAATCATAGATTGAAGTACGAATTTCGGCTTCCTTACGAACCTGTCAAAGGCGACAGCGAGTTTAATCCGCAGACGATAGAAGGGTCCCTTCAAATTTGGGACGGGGCAAATAGGAGGATAGATTACGTTACCGGTTTTCAGTGGGACCTGAACCCATGGGACCCTGACTATGGCTCTATTGATATGTGGTTTGGCAGTATAAAGAGATGGCAAAAGGTTGGGTTTTTGAAGCCGGATACTTTGTGGCATACATTTGAAGGCTATATTGATTTCGAGAATAACAGAACTTGGATCAGCATTGATGGTGTGAAGTACGAATCTGAACTATACGAAACGAGCAGAGCAGGTTTGCGTTGGGGACGGGATGTTTCGGCTAGAACAAATGCTGAGATGATAAGCCTCTGGCCCGGGAAAACAAGTGGGGGCGCTAAACACAGGGCTCAATTCAGAAACTGGGTTTGGATCTGGGAGCCTATTCCCGGAGCCACCGCTGTTTACCACCCTGCGCCAACTGCTACGCCTGTCGGTATCGATGCAACTGCCATCACCAAGGAGAAGGCGGACAGGATAAAGTCCCGGATAGGCCTGACGGCCGAAAAGACCGTAATAGCCGCCTACATGGGTTGGTACGGGCTTTCGCTGGGGACTGAATGGAAGCACTGGGAGTGGAAGGGCGAAAACCCTCACGATCCAAGAAAATTCGTCAGCGAAGGCCGGCGCGATATAGCTGCGGTGAACTACCCGATGATTGGACCGTACCGGTCGACCGACCCGAGACTGCTGCGGTACCACATCAGGCTTGCCAGGGCGGCAGGCATCGACTGCATGTCGGTTTACTGGACTACGTACCGGTATCTGCCTGGTATCGATCTGAAGTACCAAGACCGAAACTTCTCGCTGATGATGGATGTGGCGGATGAGGAAGATTATTGCCTGACGGTGAGAATGCAGCCCAAGATTCACTTCAATGGATGGGTGAAGCACCCTTCCAGGGAGGAAGCCTTAAGCGCCGTCGAAGACGATTTCAGATATGCGTTGCACCAATACAGCAAGCGCAAGAGTTTTATGAAGCACCAGGGCTTGCCCGTGTTGTTTGTTTACGGAACATCCAGGCTCACCCCGGAGGAATGGGCCAAGTTGGTCTCAAACCTTGAACGGGAAGGCCACTACTTCATCATGGTCAGCGACAGTCCCGATCCCGCCTATTTCGGGCCATTTAGCAGTTTCTACAAATGGCCGTGCTGGTCGTGTGTCAAGAGAGATGGCGATGCCTACTTCTCAGACGTGCTGCGCAGGATGAAAAAGCACAGCGTCGGGCGGGACGACGTGGTTCTAGCTGCAGGCGTTTGGCCCGGTTTCGACGACACCGGAGTCTGGGGTTGGGGAGACGGTCCGAGGGTCTGGGATAGGCGAGGGGGCGAGTCTTACAAGGTTACATGGGAAGCCGCGCTCGCTCACGATGCGCGATGGATCAAGATCGTAACGTTCAACGACTGGAATGAAGGAACGGAGATTGAGCCCAGCATCGAACACGGCTTTGGTTACATTGAACAAACGGCAGAGTGGATAGGCAAGTTCAAAGGCGTTGCAATAGACTGGTCGCCAGCGATACAGCTCACGAACAATTTCATTTCGGGTAAATGAACCAGGAATTGTGAACTTGAATAGCGCCCAACGGGTCAGACTCCCTGTTTCTGATACCTGCTTCTCACCCTATGGCCTTGCGGCGGATGTGTTGCAGGGCCATCTGCATGTGCCACTCCATCGCGCCCAGGCCGACAACCCGGACGCCCACATCGAAGTAGCGCTTGGCTGATTCGGCCATGGCGTCGAAGTCCGGGGAGTCCAGGCCCATGTTGTACATGATGGCTGCGCCGTGCCGTTCCCCGGTCTTTACGGCATTTTCCAGCAATCGCATCACCTTGGGATCGTCGTACTTGAAGGGCACGCCGAGAATCTTGGTCACGTCGCCGGCGGCCAGCCAGACCAGCCGGATGCCCTCAATGGCGAGTATCTCGTCCAGGTCGCGCAGGCCGCCCTCGCTCTCGACGGTGGGCACCACCAGCGTCCCTTCGCGCGTCTTGGCGTTAAACTCCGGGAACTCCTCGGCGGTGTTGAAACGGCGCAGGTGAATCAGCCGGTGCCAGTCGTCGCGCAGGCCCATCAGCTCCTGCACTTCCTCCTTGGAACCGACCGATACGGTGACGGCGGTGGCCCCCAGCGCCAGGGCGCGGGCGGCATCGGACACGGTGCGGCGGTCCGTGCCGGTGGCCCAGGGGAACGCCTGCACCCGTATCAGCGGCGAGATGCCCGTGCCGCGGGCCGCCCGAATCAGGTGGGCGATGTTGTCCCAGTCGTGGGCGGTGAACATCATGTCGGCCATGAAGGCGTCCATACCCGCCACTCCGGCCACCTCCACCATGTTCGGGTGGCTGAACACATAGGCGCATAGCGATGGCAGCCCGTTGTCCAGGTTATGAAGCAATCGGTCGGTAGCTGGGGACGGAAACAGCACGGTGCACCTCGAAAACCTTGCGGCAGGAACATTGCCGGATAAACTGCGCGTTAGTGTAGCCCAAATCGTCCGCCTGCTCAAAGCGGCTTTCGCTGGTAACATATATCGAGCCGCCCCTGACGTAGGCGATTCTTTACTGGAGAAAACCCGTGCTGGATTTCAACCGTTACGAATGGATTAGTTTCGACTGCTACGGCACTCTGGTGGATTGGGAGACCGGAATTTCGGACGCGGTGGCCACGGTCTTTGCCGCTCATGGCGTTCGCAAGAGCCGTGAGGACATCCTAGCCCTATTCTCCGAGGCGGAGCCGCAGGTACAGGCATCCGGCGAGTTCTTGGAGTACCGCCGGGTGCTGCGCGACGTGATGCAGATAATGGCCTGGGAGTCCGGCATTCGCCTTCCCGCTGCGGAGGCGGACGCGCTGGCCGATTCGCTGCCCCTCTGGCCGGTATTCCCCGACGCCCCGGGCGCCCTCGAACAGCTGCGGAGCCGATTCAAGCTGGCTGTCATTTCCAACGTGGACGATGACCTTTTTCGGCGCTCCGAGGAGGCGCTGGGAATCATGTTCAGCGCGGTGATCACGTCGCAGCAGGCGGGCTGCTACAAGCCCAACATGGACGCCTTTTACGAGGCGCAGGAGCGGCTGGGTGTCGGAGACGACATGGGCCAGTGGCTCCACGTCGGCGAGAGCTTGTACCACGACATTGGTCCCGCCAACCGATTGGGCATAGATAGCGTCTGGGTCAATCGCCCCGACCGGGGAGGCGGTTCCCGCCGCACCGATGCCGTGCCGTCTCTCGAAGTGCCTGGCCTGGCCGAATTGGCGCAGCTAATGTTCACGAAGTGATGAGAGCATCCGCGGTGGCTGAAAGCCTCAGCGTTTCGCACCCTTCTCCTACCCTTGTACTATAATCGGGGCGAAAATTCGGGCCGCATGGAATCGGATGACAGAGCGGCGTCAGAGGTGAAGCATGGAAACCGTTGGATTCATCGGACTTGGCAACATGGGCGGAGGCATGGCCGGAAACATCCAGAAGGCCGGCTACCCGATGGTGGTGTTCGACCTGCGCGAGGAGGCCACCCGTCCCTTCCTGGAAGCCGGGGCCCGGCTGGGCAACTCCCCCGCCGATGTGGCCAGCCGTTGCGATGTGACGCTGACTTCGCTGCCAGGCCCGCGGGAGGTGGAGTCGGTGGCGGTGGGACCGGAGGGCATCCTGGAGGGAATCAAGCCCGGCTCCATCTACATAGACCTTTCGACCAGCCGCCCGACGCTCATACGTGAGTTGGAGGTAAAGTTCCGGGCCAAGGGCATTCACGTCCTGGATGCTCCGGTCAGCGGCGGCAAGAGCGGAGCGCAGACCCGCAATCTGGCAGTGATGGTCGGCGGCGAGCGGGAAATTTTCGACCGGGTAAAACCCCTGCTGGACGCCTTCGGCGACAAGGTATTCTACGCAGGCGAGATAGGCGCTGGCTCCGTCGCCAAACTGGTGCACAACATGATTGGCCACGGGGTGCGGCAGGCCATTGCCGAGGGGCTCACCCTGGGCGTCAAGGCGGGTGTGGACCCCGAACCGCTGTGGGAGTGCATCCGCCGCGGCTCCCTGGGCCGGATGAACATACTGCACGAGGGCGTGGCCCGCACCCTGTTCCGGGGCGAGTTCGAGCCGCCCAGCTTCGCCCTGGAGCTGGCCCGCAAGGACATCGGCCTCGCCACCGACCTGGGCCGCGAGTTCAATGTCCCGATGCCGGTAGCCAACCTGGCTGAGCAAATCGCCATCGAGGCTATGAACCGCGGCTGGGGCGGCCACGACAGCTCGGTCACCTTCCGTTTGCAGGAAGAGACCTCCGGTGTCGAGGTGCGCGCACCTCACGTAGACCCGGCCCGCGCGGCCCGCTTCATCACCACCCACCCGGACGCGGAGTAACCCGGGGTCTGTTAAACGCCGAGTGCGCCGAGACCGCCAAGAAATCTTGGCTCTGTCCGAAAATCTCCGCGGTCTCCGCGTACTCGACGTTAAGTCTCACTACCGCAGGTGGTCCAGCATCGCCAGCGGGGTGGTTGCCAGCAGGCCCGCGTCCACCGGCATCACGATGCCCGATACCCAGCGGGACTCGTCGCTGGCGAGGAAAACGGCGGCCCAGCCGATGTCCCACGCCTCGCCTTCCGTGCCCAGCGGGCCGGCCCGGCGGCGGAGGTCACGGAATTCGTCGGGCATGGCACCGGCCACCATCGGCGTGTAGATATGGCCGGGGGCGATGCAGTTGACGCGGATGTTGTCGCGTCCGTGGGTGACTGCCATGGTGGCCGTCAAGCCGATGATGCCCGACTTCGATGCGGCGTAAGGCACCGCCGCGCCCCCGCTGCCCGCCCGGATGCCAGCGATGGAGGAGACGTTGATAAACGAGCCGCCACCCGCTTCTATCATTTGGGGAATGGCGTGCTTGCTGGTAAGAACCATTGACTTGAGGTTGACGTTGAGCACCTGATCCCAGTGGTCCTCATCCACGTCCACCACTGTGCCACGGCCCAGGATGCCGACGTTGTTGAACAGGATATGCAGCCCGCCGTAGCGCTGGACGGCGGCTTCGACCATGGCGCGGCAGTCCTCGGTATTGGTGACGTCCGCCTCGAACACCGAGGCCTCTCCGCCTTCCTCACGGATGGCCGCCAGGGTTTCCTCTGCCTGATGGGCCGAGCGGTCTGCCAGCAGCACCTTGGCCCCCTCGCGGGCGAACAGGATAGCTGTGGCCTTGCCCGTGCCAACGCCCGGGCCGCTGGATCCTGCTCCAGTCACAATGGCAACCTTTCCTTCCAGCCTGAATCGAGGACGCTGCTGCATGATGCCTCCTTGTCAGTACTCCAATTTCGTTCCACAAAGTACATCAAAGATACCGGGTTTTCCGTCACTTCCAGCAAAGCAATGCGCCGTCTGCAAGGTCAGACGGCGCAGTTCATCAGCTGTGTGGAAATCCGTTTCCGGCGGTTAGCCGGTCAACCTGGGTCGCGTGTTGTTGACGATACGCAGCACTTCCGGGTCCGAGTCTTCCAATTGTCCGTAAGCCAGACGCAGGGCCACGTCGCCGGGCGTGTCCCACACCTGCCGAAGGTCGTCGTCAATCAACTCTATGACCGCCGGGCGGACACCGGAGTTCTGGCCGATGTCGGGATAGAGTTTCCAGGAATCCTTCCTGACCGCATCGACCCGGGCACTGGGACTGCCGTTCTCTCCCCGGCGTTCATCGAAGTGCCATGAGTACCAGGCGTTGACCATCTCCCGGAAGATCGTCAGGTCGGACAGTGACGCCCCAACCGTTGATATTTGGACCTCGATGCGGTGCTTGTCGCTGGGGTGTCCTTCCACGGCAGCGAATCTGCGCCCGCTACCCAGACCACGAAGCACCGAATCGCGAAGCGAGGAGGTTGTGAGACCCACCCCGGCGGCAGAATTAACGTGGCCCATCCGGTACTCGCCCACTCCCCACAGCTTATCTTCCATGGCTGTGGCGCCCATCCGCATCTCCACCAGCAACTCGCTCAGCTCTTCGCCTACCCGGCCCCTGCCACTGGATATAAAGGACAGGAAATCGTCGTTTAGAGCCACCGCGTCCTTCAGCTTACCGGCAATGGCTTCGGCCAGGATGTTCTCTAATTCCAGGGCATCAATTCGTTCCGGGCCGTAGACCGGCTTGCCATTCAACGTATCATGGACCGATTGGCAAATGTCCATGAGATCCGCGTTGCTCAACTGGAACGAGTTGAGAATTCGACCAGCTATTTCCTGGGCCTGAGCCCCTGACACCAGGTTTTTGACCGTGGGGTCGTCGTTCTCGAAGGTCCAGTATTCCGGGTCGTCTGCTTCGCGGGACAGTCTGCCTCCCGCCATGGATTCCCGGCGAAGCTGGTTGACAGTATCGGTCCATGCCGAAGAGTAATTGCCGATGTCTTCGACGAGCTTGGCAATCACTTCGCCGGCGCGGTTGATACAGAGAGACGCGAGCCACTCGTCAGTTTCCTTCTGCCAACGGCTCAGACGCTTGCGCCGAACACTAGGAGGCCCGTCCGTCTTGCTGAGGGCCGGTTCGGACACTACCGGCATATCACTTTGTTTAACGAGGTCGGACATGGCGGCCCAGTGGCGCACTGGAGGCTCCTGGTCGGGAGAAATTATCAGGTTCTGTAGGAACATGGCCTGTAGGCGGAAAGAAACTTCGGCCTGCAACTCGTTCCGCTTCGCTTCGGTCAAGGTCCTGGCTCTGGCCATCTCTGCCCTGACGTCGCTATTGGCCTCTACGGTCATGCGGTCGTCGGTGTTTCTCTCGTGACGCACCCTTTCGATGATGGCATGGATAGCGCGCTCCACGTCGGCCAGTACATCGTGGAAAGAACCCAGAATCTGGTTGTAAGCGTCCTTTCCTTCTCCTGAACCCGCTGACCGCCCGGCCTGCAAGAAGGCCAATGGGTCAGCGGGAGACGGGAGGACTTTGCTCATCTTGCTGAAGGATGGCTTGTTGCGTCGGAAACTGAAAATCGGCATCTGTGCCTCCCTGTCTACAGGCGGCTGCGCCACTGGTTTTGAAGATACTGCTTGGCGGTCTGGGTGAAGAATCCCTCGATCAACCCAACCTCCCGGGAGCTTATGGAGCCGAACCTGGCGTCTTCCTGGCTGTTGGCCTCTTGCATCGTCTCGTGGAAGCGCGCCCACCAGTCCTGTCCGGTGCCCCAAGCATCGGCCACCAGGCCTTCCAGGATTCCTGATGTGTGGTCGCGCTGGACGGTGAGGGATTCCCTCGGTGACTGGTGTAGCAGGCACACTTCAAAGTGAGGCCCAACAGCCTCAATCCGTCTATCTGGGTAGACTGTGATGTTGAACGCGTCGCTGCCGGTGTATTCCCCGCGGCCCACCTGCACACCAGTGATGGAGCGGAGGAACTGGAGTATCACATAGGCGTTGCGCAACTGCAACGGGTAGGTGTTCTCCGGGTCGCGGGACATACGGCGCTGGGGCAGCAGCAGGTGAAGCACAACGTTGAAGTTATAAGTCGTGCCCCGAACTTCCGACAAGGCGGCCAGCAACACCGGAAGCGCGCCGACGGTGCCTCCTCCCGAGAAGGCCACGATGTGAACGCGCAGGTGCGTGATGCCCTCGTAGTAGGGACAGATCTCCTCAGTAATGGAATCCAGGTGGCCGCGAATGTCATTATAATTGAAGCGGCCCGCCACGCCTGCGTTTGCGAAAGTTCCCAGTGCGCCTTCCCGAGACAGGCTCAGGTATCTCAGTTCCGGCACGCACTCCGTAATCCACGGGCGCATATCCCGCAGGACGGAAAATGGGGAAGTATCAAGGGTATGAACCGGGCGGCCCGGGATATTTCGCTACGGGTAGCTTCCCTGGTGTCCATGTAGAGGAATGCCAGGTTCTTGCGGTCCTCGAAGCTCCAGCCTTCCGACGTAGTTTCCAGTTGACGGACAATCTGGCAGCCGGTGGAACCGAGACCTATTACCATAGACGGGGAAGCCACCCTCTGAGCGCTTTTATTAGCGTTCAGTCGAGCCATTCCCAAGTCCTGGGCTGAGGACGTTGAGGGTGTTACCATCACGCCTCCTGTCGGCGCGGAGCGCCTGTCAGCACGTAAATTTGTCGGTAGTGACACTCTTGGGGATAAAAATTCATTTAACAGAATAGGATATGGAAATTACATCTGTCAATTTACATAACGTGACATTCAGTTATGAGATACTTGCAGTTACTATTACAGACAGGTCGACGTTAGCGATATTTGGGCCTGAAATTTTTGCAATAAATAGCTGGGCAGCACAATGTATTACCCAATAGCAGGACTCCATAATCACGGGTTGGGCGCACTCGACGCTCCCATGTGAGCAAGTCGTGATGCGCGGTTGGAACTCGCGCAAGCGCCCGGACTAAAAGAGCGCGGATTGTGTCCCGGACGCTTGTTTTAGAGAGAGCCGTCTATGCTGATGTCCAGCAGGCCGGGCTTGCCGCTCTCGAACATCCGGCGGGCCGCCGGGCCAATCTGCGACGGGTCGGTGATTTTCTCGCTGGCAACCCCCATACCCTGGGCGATGGCCGACAGGTCCAGCGGGTTGGCAAAGTCCATGCCGGTGTACTCGCTGACCCGTTCCTCGTCGTTCAGCATCCGCTTCAGGTAGATGTCCATGTTGACCTTGAGGATGCGGTAGGCCCGGTTGTTGCAGATGGCGTATACCACCGGGATGTTGAAGGTGGCGGCAGTCCAGAGGGCCTGCACCGTGTACATCGAAGCTCCGTCGCCCACCACTGCCAGCACCGGGCGGTCCGGGCGGGCCAGCTTCAAGCCCAGGGCCCCCGGCATCGCCCAGCCCAGCGCGCCGCCCTGGATGCCGAAGAACGTCCCCGGCTCATCGAAGTCGAACTCCTGCATCATCGCCGGACGCGACGTCACCGCCTCATCGGCCACGATGGTTCCCGGCGGGACTGCCGCTGCCAGCTCGTGCATCATCCGCTCGACGGCTATGGGATTGTTATCCCAGCGCTGCCTCAGGCGCTGTTGGTACTCCTCCCGCGCCCGGCGGCGGCGCTCGCCCAGCTCCGCCATTCGCGTGGCGGCAGCCTCTTTCGCTGAGGCCGACATATCCTGCTCCAGCGCGTCGGCCAGTTCCGCCAGCCCCGTGGCCGGGTCAGAGAAGACGCCTATCTCGGTGGGATAGCTCTTCTCCACCTCGCTGGTGGCGCTGTCCAGGTGCACCAGCTTGGTCGTGGGGTCAAGCAACGGCACGTCCACGTAGAGGAACGACGAGAAGACGTTGGCCCCCACCGCCAGGGCCACGTCTGCGCCCGACAACAGCCGCCGCGTCACCGGGCTGCTGGTGTTGAGCATCCCGCTCCACAGCGGGTGGCTGGTGGGGAAGTTGACCTCGGAGAAGGACGCGGCGAACACCTTGGCCCCCAGCCGCTCGGCTACTTGCACCATCTGGTCCACGCCGCCCGACTGCGCGATGCGGTCACCGATAATGATGACCGGGTTCTCCGCTTGGGCCAGCAGCCGCGACGCCTGTTCCAGCGCATCGCGGTCAGGCCGGATGCGGTGGTAGCCGTGGCCGGAGCCTATGACGTCCACGTCGGCCTGCACGTCCATGGTGTCCCATGGGAGGGATAGGAACGTGGGGCCTGTGGGCGGCGTCTTGGCCTCGTTGAAAGCCCGGCGCACTGCCCCCGGAATGTCCGCCGCGTGGTGAATCTCGTGGCTCCACTTGGTGTACTGGCGGGTCATCTGCACCAGGTCGCCGGACAGCGTCGGCTCGCTCAGGAGCATCCGGGTATCGGAGTTGCCCGCGGTCAGCACCACCGGCGTCCCGCCCCGGTAGGCGTTGTACAGCGCGCTGATGCCGTTGGCCAGCCCGCCGGCGATATGGATGTTGGCGAAGGCGGGCCGGCCGGTGGCGCGGGCGTAGCCGTCGGCCATGCCCACGGCGGTGCCTTCCTGCAAGGCCTGGATGTAACGCACTTCCGGGAAGTCCTGCAAAGCGTCCATCATCGGGGTCTCGCTGGTGCCGGGGTTGCCGAAGATGTGGTCAACCCCTTCAGCCATCAGCATCCGAACCAGGGCTTCCTTGCCGGTCATCATCGCCATGGAGCCACTTCCTTAGAACGAGTCCCCTCTCTCTTTGGGAGAGGGTTAGAGCCTGCCTCGTACTTGATACGGGGGTGAGGGCGTTCCCCTGCCTAAGTATACGTCATCCATTCCAGCAGATTGTCGTCCGGGTCCCGGGCGTACAAGCTCAGGGAAGGCGCCCGACCGAAATCCCGGCCGCCCTTGCGCGGCGCGGGGCCTAGAATCACCTCGACCCCGGCGGCGGCCAGCCACTCCTGGCATTCCTCGACCGTCCCATCCCACACGAAGCAGATGTCCGCGCAACCGGGAACCGCCGACGGCCCCCGCAGGCCGGCCACATAGCCCTCCGGGTGAACATTTATCTTCGAGTCGCCTACCTGTATGGAGAAGATGTTGGCCTTGCCGGCCCGCCATTCTTCCTCGTCGTTGATGGTGAAGCCCAGCCCCTTGTAGAACGCTATCAGCCGCTCGGCGTTGGCGGTGGGCATGGCGATATGGTCAATGGAAATGGTAGCCATCAGGGTTCCTCCCGGAAACGGACTCGCTGCGCCAATCATAGCCACAAGCCCCGGCGCTGGCAAGCGACGGTCAGGCAGCTTCACGCCAGGCATCGAACACCTGATGCCAGTAGTTGGCGAACACGGCGCAGCGCGAATTCAGCGCTGCTCCAATGAGATATAGGAAACGCAGACGATAGCCTGCATCAGCGCTGTGATGGCTTGGGGCAGTTGACCGGCATCTTCCACCCTGTTGGTAAGGACTCCGTTGACAAGCGAGACTCCCAAAGTTTCGCAAACATTGTCAATATGCTGATGCTGCCTTTCTTCCCCCGCCGAGATGGCCGGGCCGGGTCCGGTCAGCGTGAAACCCTCGTCTTCCTCCAGGATGCAGATTTCTACGGCGGCGCCGTTGGGCAAGAGCCATGGCGTGCGAACTCTGGCCCCGGCAGTGGAGTCGCCGTCCACCTGGAACAGACCAGGAAGTCCGGAACCGATGGCGCGTCGCACTCCATCGGTTTCCTCATCTTGTCTCGTCTCTCCGTCTGACTGAGTTGTATTTTCCAGGTGTTTTGTCAAAAGCTCCACGGTTTCCTTATGTCCCAGCTCAGCCTCCTGCCAGGTATCGTACCTGCGGGAGTGTCCAGTGGCCGGTTCATAATCGGGAACCAAGACGGCAGAGGTTCCAAAAGGCTTGTAGTTGCGGTTCTCGGGCATTATGGAGAAGGTGGTTCTGACCAGGATGTTTCCGACGGTGTCCTGCGCGACGACAGTCAGCTTTGCCACGTCGTGCTGTACCCGCCAAGTGGCATATTGCGCCGGGGTCACCTCCACGGCATTCCGGTTAGCGTCAATGATCCGGTAGACGACTGCTTCATCGTCGTCCTGCGGCAGTTCAAGCTGTTTCACAAGGCCGCGGATGCGATCCAGCATGATGACTCATTCTCCTAGGGTCGCGCTTTGAGCAACATTCTGCGTAAGTGTATCATCGGTATCAACACTCATGCCGCATTCCTGGTTGCAAGTGAGGGAGGTCACCCATCACTCTGCAAACCAGGCAAAACTCCGCGTAGCATTATCAACTATGGTAGGCTATGGGCGGCATGGCTTTGCCACAGCATGGGGGGAGTATGTTCGACTTGTTCCTGCGCAATGGACGCATCATAGACGGCACCGGCCAGACCTGGTATCGGGGCGGCGTCGGCATCAGCGGCGACACCGTCACCATCGTCCGCTCCGACGGCGACGGCGTTGAAGCGGGGCGAACCATAGACGTGGACGAGAGCGTCATCTGCCCAGGCTTCATTGACATGCACTCCCATTCCGACCTTGTCCTCCTCTCGGAACCGCTACACGAGGCCAAGCTGCGGCAGGGCGTCACCACCGAGCTGCTGGGGATGGACGGACTGTCCTACGCCCCGGTGTCCCCCGACAAGCTGGAACAACTGTTGTACTACTTGGCCGCGGTCAACGGCACTCCGCCTCCCGATGTCCGCTGGGGGTCGGTGCGGGAGTACCTTGACCTGTTCGACGGGCGTGTTGCCTGCAACGTGGCCTTCATGGCTCCCCATGCCGCCATTCGGGTGGAAGCGATGGGCTGGGACGACCGCCTGCCCACCGAGCCGGAACTGGCCCGGATGCGGGAGTTGGCCCAGCAGGCAATGCAGGACGGCGCCTTTGGCTTCTCCACCGGCCTGACTTACCCGCCGGGGGCCTACAGCGACACCAACGAGCTGGTGGCGGTGTGCGAGGCCATCGCCGACCTGGGCGGCTTCTACATGAGTCACGCCCGTTACTCCCTTGGCGACAAGCTGCTGGACCCCTTCCGAGAGGCCATCACCGTGGGCCGGCGCAGCGGCGTTCCGGTGCACATATCCCACTACCACAACCCGGTGGACGGCATGGGCGAGCGAATGGTGGCGTTGGTGGACGAGGGGCGCAATTCCGGCGTGGACGTGACCTTCGACCAGTATCCCTATGCCGCCGCGTCCACCATCCTTCACTCGCTGCTGCCCTACTGGGTACACGAGGGCGGCCCCACTGCCCTGCTCAACCGCATCCGCCAGCCGGCCATCCGCGACGAAATCGGCGACGCGGTGGAGCCGATGTGGGGTCTTACCCTGGACCACTACATATTCAGCAACGTACCCAACAATAAAGAATGGGAGGGCCGGTCCCTCGGCGACCTGGCCCGGCACCAAGGCAAGCGAATGGTGGACGCCATCTGCGATATGCTCATCGAGGAAAACCTGGAAGTCGCCTTCGTTGCCCGCACCGGCAACCCCGATAACATCCGCGCCATCGTCCGCCATCCGGCGCAGATGGTCGGCTCCGACGGGCTGCTGACCGGCGATATGCCCAACCCGCGCACCTACGGCACCTTTCCCTATGTGCTGGGCCAGTTTGCCCGCGACGAGGGCCTGTTCCGGCTGGAAGACGCAGTACGCAAGATGACCTCGGCTCCGGCCCAACGCCTGGGCCTGCAAGACCGGGGCATCCTGCGCGACGGCATGAAGGCCGACGTGGTGGTATTCAACCCCGAGACGGTGAAGGCCAACGCCACCTTCGAGGAACCAAAGCAGTACCCCGACGGCATTGAGTACGTGATGGTCAACGGCGCGCTGGTGGTGGATAATGGCGTCCACACCGGGGCGCTGCCGGGCCGGGCGCTGCGCTCGCAGTAGTTCTTATGAGATTCCTCTCACAAAAGACGCCGACAATCAGGTAATCGGAGGCTCCATGGACTTTGAACCGCGTTATACCCCAGAACAGGAATTGTTCCGCCGCGAAGTCAACGCCTGGCTGAAGGATAACGTGGCTGGCGGCGTCGAGCATCCCGCCGATCCCGCAGACCTTACGTGGGAGCAATATCAGCTTCGCCGCGACCTGGGTCGCAAGCTGGGCGACAAGGGGTGGCTGTGGCCCACTGCCCCCAAGGAATACGGCGGCGGCGGGTTAGATGTGGACAGCGCCGTGGTCATAGAGGAGGAAATCGATTCCTTCGGCCTGACCCTTCCACCCTACTACGACTCCGGCGGGCGGCTGGGCGGCAACTCCATCCTCGTCTGGGGATCCGAGGAGCAGAAGCAGGCTTTTCTGCCTCCTATCTTCACCGGACAGGTACGCACCTGGCAATTGCTCTCGGAACCGGAGGCCGGCTCCGACCTGGCCAACGTCAAGACCCAAGCCATCCGCGACGGAGACGATTACGTCCTCAACGGCCAGAAGATATTCGTGGGCAGCGACCACGGCTGCGATTATATGTGGACCATCACGGTGACTGACCCAGAGGCCAAGCGCCACGAGAACCTCGGCTGGTTCATGGTGCCTTCCCATCTGCCCGGCATCACCATCCAGCCTATGGACCTGCTGATTTCCGGCGGCGAGTCCGGTGCAGGCTCCGGCATCAAGCAGACCGTCTACTTCGACAACGTCCGCGTTCCGGCCTTCAACCTCGTCGGCGGGGAAAATCAGGGCTGGAAGGTCGCCACCACCCACCTGGAGCTGGAGCACGGCACCGGCGGACGCATCGGGCGCAACTGGCTGGTTGACCGGCTCTTTGACCACTGCCGCAACACCCAGCGCCGGGGCGAGCCGATGACCAAAGACCCCGACGTGCGCGACCGCCTGATAGACGTCTACGTCGAGGCGGAAGTCGTGCGCCTGCTCAACCTGCGCAACTACTGGATGCGCCACAGCGGAGCCAACATAACCTACGAAGGCCCGCAGGCGTCCTATATGCGCAAGACCTCCGGCCTTCGCATGGCGCAGGCGATGCTGGACATCCTAGGGCCGTCCGGCCTGACCCACGACCCGGAGCTGGGCGCCGCCGATGGGCATATGGAAGCCCATTCCCGGGCCGGCATCGTAGCCATCCACCCCGGCGGCACCACCGATATTCAGAAGGTCATCATGGCCCGCCGCATCGGCATAGGCCGGGAAGTGCGCGAGAGGGCGGGGGCGTTGGGGTAGTTCGGCAACCGGCGATTTCACCCTCACCCCTGCATTCGCAGGGGCAGGCTCTAACCCTCTCCCTCAAGGGAGAGGGAATTTTTGGAAGGGTCAACGAGGAAAGTTATGGATCTTTCCCTAACGCCAGAACAGGAAATGCTTAAGGCGGCGGCCCGCCGTTTCGTGGCGCAAGAATACCCAAAGCAAACGCTTCTGCAAATCGCATCGCCCGACGAGACCACGCCCCTGGAGCCTTGGGGCCAACTGGCCTCAACAGGCTGGCTGGGCATTCTGATTCCCCAGGAGTACGGCGGCGAGGGTGGTTCCTTCACCGACGCCGGCGTGCTGTTCGAGGAGCTGGGCCGCGGCCCAGCGCCAGGCCCGCACATCACGTCTGCTGTGTTGTCTGCGCTGGCGGTGCTGGAAGGCGGGACGGAAGCGCAGAAACGCCAATGGCTCCCTCGCATCGCCAGCGGCGAGATGCGGCTGGTTCCGGCCATCACCGAGCGCGACTACGGCTGGGATGAGGGCGACGTCCGCACCATCGCCAGCGTTGACGGCGACGGCCTGCGCGTCAACGGCGTCAAGGCATACGTGTTCGACGGCGAGTCGGCCAGCCATTTCCTCTGCGCCGTCCGCTCCGAAGAAAGCGAAGAAGTGGGCCTAGCCATGATTCCCGCCGATGCGCCGGAGGTGCGACGGCGAGGGCTGGCGGGATTCGCGTGGAATCTGGCCGAGGTGCGCTTTGACAACGCGCCGGCAGAAACCACCAACGTCTTGGGCAACGGCATCGCCGGGGGCTGGGGAGCCTGGTCGCGGGCGGTAGCCAAGGCCATTCCGGTGCTGTGCGCCTACCAGGTCGGCGGTTGCCAGGCGGTCTACGAAGTTTCGGTGGACTACAGCCGGACCCGCGTTCAGTTCGGCACTCCCATCGGACGCTTCCAGCGCGTGCAGGACCAGATAATCAACCTGGTCAACCACCTGGACGCCGCCCGCTGGACCACATACGAGGCCCTGTGGAAGCTGGACATAGGCCGCGACGCCGCCAGCAGCATCTCTCTGGCCAAAGCGGTAGCCAGCGAGGGCTACTACCAAGCCTGCAACTACGCCCACGAAGTCCACGCCGGCGTAGGCAGCATGACCGAGTACGGCCTCACCCTACACACCGCCGCCTCCCGCACCCTCTACCACTTCCTCGGCGACCCCAAGCAGCACCGGCGGGAGTTGGCGGCGGCTTTAGGTTTGTAGTCTCATGGAGCGGGAGGGTGACTCGTTTGTATTGTCTTCCGCTCCCTGTCGCCTTAACCGCAGCATCGAACGTGGGTCTGGCTCACTGGAACTGGGTAATTGATGATCAGTTTTGGGTGAGCCTGAAGCTTCCCTTGACTCCCGCCGCGCCAATCGCACCAGCCGGATTTCGTCGTAGCTGTATTGCCCGCCTAGCTCCTCCCATACCGGGCGCAGGGGGTTGTCGCCCAGTATCTCAAACAC
The DNA here is from genome assembly GCA_965204865.1 of Dehalococcoidia bacterium. GTDB lineage: Bacteria > Chloroflexota > Dehalococcoidia > Lucifugimonadales > UBA3495 > VXOI01. The sequence goes on from OZ242027.1 coordinate 1,806,500, forward strand.
CGTCTCAATGGTGGCCCGCCGTTGCGAGGGCGGCAGCAGGTGCTCCCACCCCACAGGTATACCGGACTCCACCAGCCGCTCGACGTGTCCCACTATGGTTTGCGAGGACAGGCCGCGCATCGCCGCCGCTTCATCCAGTGAAACCCCGCCCGAAATGATTCGCCCGGTCTCCCGGTAAGATTGCCCCACGACACGCGGAGCCGTTTCCTCGGCCAAACCGTCATTTCCGCCTTCGCGGGAATCCACGACATCGGGACTATTTGGCATACCGTGTTCGCGCAGATAGGCGTTGATGCGGGCCAGGAACGGGCCGCCCAGGTCTTCCAGCTTGGCGCGTCCCACGCCGGACACTCGGGCGAACTCCGCCGGGGTTCGCGGCGCTTTGCGGGCCATGTCCTGCAAGGTGCGGTTGCCGAATATCATAAAGGCGGGAATCCCGCGCTGTTCGGCTATCTGTCTACGCAGGGCAGACAGTTCGTTGTACAGCCCGGTGTCGTAAGCGCCCGCGTTGTCTGAATCTCGCGCTGCCGCCCTTTCCCGCCGGACTGCCGGGCGAGCTAGCGACAGCGTTTCGCGGTTTTTCAGGAAGTCCCAACCGCGGCGGGTTACCGAGAGAGTCGGGTATTCCCCGCCAGAGGCGGCCAGCAACCCCTTGCGCTTCAGTTCCTCTATGATGTCGCGCAGTTCGTCGCGGGGATAGCTGGCGGCTATGCCGTAGACCGACAGTTGGTCGTGACCCTGCTGGCGTATCCTTTCGCCCCGGCCACCGCGCAGCACGTCTATGACGTGGGCCGCGCCGAACCGCTCGCCAGTGCGACGGACGGCGGACAATATCTTCTGCACGATTTCGGTGGCGTCGTACTGTTCTTGGGGCCGGAGACAGTTGTCACAACTCCCGCAGTTCTCCTCGGGCCAGTCCTCGCCCAAGTATTCCAGCACGAACTTGCGGCGGCAGGACGAGAGGCTGCCTAGCGAAATGACCTGCTCCAGTCGCTGGCGGGCCCGTTCCCGTTCTTCCGGGTCTTCAATCTGCCGGATGAAGTATTCTTGCGTGGACTTCCCGGCGTAGGAAAAATACAGGACGCATTCGCTGGGCAGGCCGTCGCGTCCGGCCCGGCCCGTTTCTTGGTAGTAGCTCTCGACGCTCTTGGGCAGGTCGTAATGGACCACCAGCCGCACGTCGGGCTTGTTGATGCCCATTCCGAAGGCGATGGTGGCGGTCACGATGGGGGTGCGGTCGCGGATGAAGCGGTCTTGCACGCCGCGTCGCGCTTCCGGCTCCAGCCCGGCGTGGTATGCCTCGGCGTTAAAACCTTGTTCCGTAAGGGTTTGCGCCATATCCTCGGTGGCCTTGCGGGAGCCGCAGTAGATAATGGCCGACTCGCCGCGATGCTTTTCCAGCAGGGATAGCAGGCCAGATAAGTCCCTCTCCTTCGGCACTACCGAGTAGGTGAGGTTGGGCCGGTTGAAGCTGGATATGAAGGTCTGCGGATTGCGCAGCCCAAGCTGAGAAAGGATGTCAGCCCGCACCCGCTCGGTGGCCGTGGCAGTCAGAGCGATGACCGGAGTGTTGGGACATACCCGGCGCAGACTTGCCAGGTCCCGGTAGGCAGGGCGAAATTCGTGGCCCCACTCCGAAACGCAATGCGCCTCGTCAATGGCGATGAGTCCAACGTCCAGCGTTTTCAGGAAGTCGGCGAACCGCGGTTCAACCACCCGCTCCGGGGCCACATAGAGCAGCTTGATTTCTCCGGCGCGAACCTTCCGCACCGCCTGAGAAAGTTCCTCCGGCGTCTGTGCGCTGTTGATGAACGCGGCAGGCAGGCCGTTGGCTTCCAGCGCATCCACTTGGTCCTTCATCAATGCAATTAGCGGCGAGACCACTAGCGTAAGCCCCGGCAGTGTCATGGCGGGCAACTGGTAGCACAACGACTTGCCGCCCCCGGTGGGCATCAGCGCGAAGCAGTCCCGCCCGGACATCACCGTCAGGATGATTTCCTCCTGCAACGGCAGGAATTCGTCGTAACCGAAATAAGTTTTTAGCACTTCGCGCATTGCGCCATTTTAACGGCCTTTCCGTAGGCGGCAACAACCTTTTGTCAGTCATTCAGAAAGGCAGCGATAAGTTGCAACCCCGCCGTCCTCTGCTTAGAATGCGCCCATCCAGTCGTTATTCAGCGAAAGGAAGAATCGTTGATTTCCCGAGTATTGCCGCCCGGCGCAGTGTATCACCCGGCGGGCATCACGGCCTACGATACAACCGTGAGTGGTCATAATGGCGACCCGGTGCCTGCCTATGTGGCCCGGCCATCAGAAGACGGCCCGTATCCGGGGCTGCTGCTGGTGCATGGCATCCACGGTTATGAAGAACACATGAAGGACATGGCCCGCCGCTACGCCGCGCTGGGTTATGCTGCCATCGTGCCGGCCTTGTACAGCCGCGACGGGTTCTTGGCCGTGGTGGCGGAAGCCAACCTCGGCCTTGCTCGGGACGCGCTGAACGCCCGCCCCAACGCGCAGACTGTGGGCGATTTGCAGGGTGGCCTAGACTTCCTGCGGGCCAGTCCACACGTGACCGAGCGCATCGGGCTGGTTGGATTCTGCTCGGGTGGGCGGTTGGGCTTGGTGTTCGCCAGCGGGGGGGTTCGGTTAGACGTTTTCGTCAACTTCTACTCCAACGGCCTGTTCCAGCCCACTGCCGTCAACCCGACACCTCCCGGAGAGCTGGCGGCAGGCTTGGCCTGTCCAATGCTGGCACTGTTCGGTGACGACGACACCAACCCCTCGCCCGACGACGTCGCCTGCCTGCGCCAGATTCTTGAGCAGGCCGATAAGACCTTCGAGTTCGTCAGCTACAAGAACGCCGGACACGCCTTCATGTCCGACACCCGCGAGAGTTACCGCCCCGAGGCAGCTCAAATGGCCTGGGGCCGCTGCCTCGAATGGCTGTCCAGATACCTGAAACCCTGACACCCTTTTCTGGAGAGATGAGCAAATGAAGAACGGCTACCGCGTCATAGACATAGACACCCACGTTAACCCCAGCCTGGATACCCTGGTCAGGTACGTTGACTCCAGCTTCCGGCCCCGCCTGGATGAGCTGAAACCCTACATTCGCACCGTGGGCGACTACAACGCCCTCAGCATCGCCTCCATCCCCTTCGACCGCTACCCCGGCGAGGCGCCCAAGGGGGACGACCAGGCCGCCGTGGCCGGCGGACGCGGCGCATTGGAGGGCCGCGTGACCAGGTCGTCGGGGCACCACCGCGTTGACCCGCAGAAGGGCGTCAGTGACGAAAACGCTGCGGGCCGATTGGCCGACATGAACCTGGAAGGCCGCGACGTTGACGTTATCATCCCCGGCACCTGGGCCAACGGTCTCACCGGAATCGAAGACGTCACCCTAGCCGAGGGGCTTTACTCCGCGTACCACCGCTATATGAGGGAGTATTGCAGCGCCGACCCGGAGCGCCTGCGCAGCATTATCCTGGTCCCCGCTGCCGACATCGAATGGGCGGTGTCGGAAGTCAAGGCAGTGTCCAAGGAGAAATGGGCGGCGGCGGTGGCTATTATCCTGCCCGAGGGGATGCCCATAGACCACCCGGCGGTGGACCCGCTGTTCGAGGTGCTGAACGAGGAGCATCTGCCCATCCTGCACCACAGCTTCACCTTCGAGCCGCCCTACTTCCCCGGATACCGCGATATGTGGGGCAACATTGCCGTGGCCCGCACCGCCGCCCACCCGTGGGGCGCCGCCCGGCTGCTCTCCTACCTGATAGTCGGCAGAATTTTCGACCGCTTCCCCAACCTCAACGCTGGGGCCGCCGAGGTGGGACACGGCTGGCTTCCCCACTGGCTCATCCGGCTGGAAGAGATGTGCAACTATGTCTCCGGCACTACCCCCAAGACCGATTATAAGCCCATCGAGTACGCCCAGATGGGCCGCTTCCGCTGCGGCGCCGAACCCTTCGAGGGCGCGGCGATGACCAAGGCTTGCATCGACCTGCTGGGCACCGAGGCCCTGATGCACCAGTCCGACTACCCCCACGGCGAGGCCCATTTTCCCGACACCGCCGAAATGGTCATCAACTGGCCCTTCTGGCAGGAGCTTGGTGACGACGCCCTCCGCAAGCACATGTCCGGCAACGCCGAGGCCCTTCTGCGGCTTACTTAGCCACGCCGACCCATATGATCCCCTCTCCCTCCGGGAGAGGGTTAGGGTGAGGGCGTTCCCCAAGCAAACGTACAGGGGCGAGTTTATACCCGCCCCTCTATCTTTGGATGCTCACCGACAGCTATGCGCAGGCGTCCCGAACAGCTTGGGAAACCTCGGCCAAGCGGCGGTTATTGTTCTCGTTGCCCCGGAAGCCATTGGTGATGTAGCCCACGGCCAAGCCGGTATCAAGGTCGGCCCAGCCGATGGACGTGCCGGCCCCGCCGTGGCCGAAGGTGTTGAGTGGGTGACCGCCGGGCCGTCCCATCCGCTCGTCGTTCAGGGCCAGGCCGAGGGCGCGCTGGGCAAACAGCCCCAACGACTGGTCAATGCCTTCGACCTGTATGGTAATGCCTTCTATGACAGTTTCCGAACGCAACACCCGCGCTCCGTCCAGCGCCCCCTGCCGCTCCATCATGGCGTAGAACCGCGCCAGGTCCCCCGCAGTGGCGATGCCGTTGGCGCCGGGGCAGATGACCCGGTGCACCGCCGGACGGTCGAAGGTGACTGCGTAGCCGTTGGTATCGGCGTCCGCTTCCATCGTGTGAATGCGGGAAACACGCTCTTCCAGATTCTCCGGCAGTCCAACATAGGTGTCGTTCATCTGGAGCGGCGAGGTGAGGTCTTCGGCCAGGAAGCGGTCGAAGGTGCGGCCATCAATGCGGCGCACCAGTTCCGCGATGACCCACCCGTAGTTGATGGGGTGGTATGAGAGGGTCGAGCCAGGCTCGAACTTGGGAATGGCGTTCTCCATCGCCGCGCACACCTTGCCCCAGTCGTGCCAGTCGGTCCACGGCAGATCGGCGGGCGTATCAGGGAAGCCTCCCTGGTGGCTGAGCAGGTGGCGGATGGTCACCTTGTCCTTCCCATGCTGCCCGAACTCCGGCCAGAACTTGACGATGGGGTCGTCCCACTCCAGCCTTCCCCGCTCTTTGAGCATATAGATGCAGGCGGCGGCCAGGGGCTTGGTGGACGAAAACAACACGAACATAGTGTTCTCGTCTACCCGGCGGCCCGTATTGTTGTCGGCGACGCCGCCGTGGATGTCGAGGACGAGTTGGCCGTAGCGGTAGATGGCCAGCCCAGCGCCGGGGTGCAGTCCCTCACCGATTTGCCTTTCAAATAACTGAGAAACCTTGTCCAGCCCGGCGGGGCTCATGGAAACGGTTTCAGGCGCAGTCAGTGTAGCCATACGAATCCCTCTCCCGAAAAGTTAGCGAGGATAGGTGAAAAACGATTAGCTTGACATATTCTAGCACGCTTTCCGCCACTGGCTACTGTGATTGTGAACAAGCCAGGCTAGCGTCCCTTCCACACCGGGGCGCGCTTCTCGGCGAAGGCCCTGACTCCCTCCTGCGCGTCTTCGGTTTCCAGCACCTCGTCGCGCTTTTTCTGAGCGAAGACCACGCGCTCCTCCAGTCCCATCTCGCTGCCCTTTATGGACGCCTCCTTGATGGCGGCGAGGGACAGCGGGGCGTTGGCGGTTATCTTGCGGGCCATTTCCTCAGCTCGGGGCATCACCTCTTCAGGCGGGACCACGTAGTTGACCAGCATCAGGTCCAGGGCCTTTTGAGCGTCCACGAACTCGCCGGTGAAGAGAAACTCGAAGGCGATGTTGCGCGGCACCACCTGGGACAGCAGTGCCGGGCCGCTGACGGACGATATGCCGCGCTTGGCCTGGGGCCAGCCGAATCTGGCCTCGCTGGAAGCGATGCGAATGTCACTGCCTAACGCGATACCGCAGCCCTGCGCCAGGCACACGCCGTTGATGGCCGAGATGATGGGCTTCCAGATTTTCGACTGCTCGACGTACAGGTCGCCGGTGGAGGGGCCCTCGTTGGCCCGGGCATTGGCCATGGCTACCAGGTCGTGGCCGGTGGAGAAGGCGCGGCCCTGTCCGGTCACGATGGCGCAGCGCACCTGAGGGTTGTTCTTCACGTCCTGGAAGGCGTCCCACAGCAGTTCGCGCATCTCAGGGTTGATAGCGTTCAGTTTCTCGGGGCGATTGAGGGTGATGTAGGCGATGCCTTCCTTGACTTCGTAAATTACTTCTCTTTCAGTCAACTTGGGGCCTCCAATCAGATAATCCGCGAGCCGGTGGGCTTGGTCCCAATGACGCCGTCCAATTCCAGCGCGTCTATTTCTTTGCCGCTCAGCCCCAGCAGGCCGGCGTAGACCTCGCGGTTGTGCTGGCCCAGCATTGGGGCAGGAGAGCGCACCTCGCCGGGGGTGGCCGACATCCGCCACGGCAGGCCGGGGTATTGACGAGGCCCGACCTGGGGATGGTCTACCGTGACGAAAGTTCCGCGCTCGGCGTAATGCCCGTCCACCAGCAGGTCCGGCCCGCGCAGCACAGGCCCGGCGGGAACACCCACCGATTGCAGGCGCTCCGCTAGGGCGAAGGCGTCCTGTCCGAGCGTCCAGTCGGCGATGATGGCGTTCAGCTCGTCCTGATGGGCCAGCCGCACCTCTGCCGTGGCAAAACGGGGATCCTTCGCAAGTTCCGGCCTATTCATCATAGTAGCCAGCGCAGCCCACTCCCTTTCGTTGGTGGCCGCTATGGTTATCCAGCGGTCTTCGCCCTTGCAGGGGTAAGTGTTGCAGGGAGCGTACCACCGGGAGCGGTTGCCGATGCGCTCCGGCTCCTGTCCGGTCATCTGGTAGGCTAACAGTTCGCCGCCCATGAGGGCCACCGACGATTCCTGCTGGGAAACGTCAATGTACATCCCCTTGCCGGTGCGGCGGCGACGGCGCAGGGCGGCCAGCAGCACTCCGGCGGCGTGGGAGCCAGTGATGGGGTCGCCGTGGTTGATGCCGGACTTCATAGGCCCGTCGCCGGGATAGCCGGTGAGGTGGGCCATCCCGGAAAGTTGCTCCTGTCCGATGCCGTATCCCAAGTAGCCTTTCCAGGGGCCGGTGTTGCCGAAGGCTGGCATGGAGACATAAATCAGGTCGGGGCGGTGCATCCGCAGAGTGGCGTAATCGTATCCCAGCCTCTCCAGGCTGCCCTGCCGGAAGTTCTCAATGAGAACGTCGCTGATGGACACCAGTTGCTCAAAGACCCGGCGGCCCTGGTCACTGGTCAGCTCCAGCGTGATGCCGTACTTGGACAGGTGCAGGCAGTTGAACCAGCCGTTGCGGTTCCATGGCTCCTCGCCCGGCTCGCCGTCTGGGTAGGCGGCGATGCCTCGGGCCGGGCTGACCGGGCCGCGATGGGAGTCGTATACGCTCAAGGACTCCATCTTGATGACCTCCGCCCCCAGGTCAGCCATGAGCTTGGTACAGTAGGGGCCGGCCCAGATGCGCGAGAGGTCCAGGATGCGGTAGTTCTTCAGTGGCTGCTTGGTGGTCGGGGTTAGCATTGACTGCTCCCAATGGCCCCGGCAGTCTTCAACTCCGACAGGTGAGCGACGTCGTATCCCAACCAGTCCGACAGGACATTCGCGGTATGCTCACCGAAAAACGGGGCGCGGTTAAAGACCCAAGAGTCGGTTTCGCAGGCAATGGGCGCACCTGGATACCGCAGTGTTCCGGCATCGGGATGGTCCAACTCCACGAAATAGTCGCGGGCCAGAAGCTGCTCCATCTCGAGAATGTCCTGCATCGTGGCGACGAAACTGAACCCCAGGCCGCTGTCCTGTCCCGCCTTGAAGATGTCCACCTTGTCGTGGTCTATCAGCCAGGGCAGCATCAGGGCGTCCACCTCGTCGGCGTTGTCCTGGCGGCCCCGGCGGGAGGCGAAGCGAGGATCGGACAGTTCCTCGCGCTCCATGATGCAGGCGACCTCCGGCCAGCGATGGTCCGGCCCGGCGATGATGCCGACGAAACCGTCGCGGCAGGGGTAGATGCCCCAAGCGGCCCGTCCGTAGCCCCGGTTGCCGACGCGGGTGTACTCCTGGCCGGAGTAGCTGTACTGCATCAGGGCGTTTTCCAGGATATTGGTGGCGTATTCGGCAATGGAAATGTCGATATGCTGACCCTCGCCCGTTTCCTCGGCATACATCAGGACCGCCATGGTAGCCACGAGAGCGTTTTGGCCTGCGCCGAGCTGGGCCAGCGGCACGCCCTCCTTCAGGGGTTCCTGGTCCGGCTCGCCGGTGATGTTCATCAGGCCGCCCATGGCGTACAGGTTCACCTCGGCAGCTTTCCAGTCGCGGTAGGAGCCGGTCTGCCCGAAGTTGCTGATGGAAGTCAGTACAAGCGCGGGATTAGCGCGGCGCAGTTCTTCGTAGCCCAGTCCCAGCCTGTGGAGGGTTCCCGGCGCGAAATTTTCAACCAGTACATCGGCCCGCTCTGCCAGCCGCAGCAGAGTTTCCCGGCCTGGCTCAGTCTTCAGGTCCAGCGCCAGGCTGCGTTTTCCGGCGTTCAGATACAGGTGCCAGGCCCCGTCCTCAGCCGACGCAGCGCCGTCCGTTGCCCGTGCCGCGCCGGGGCGAGAGGCGAAAGGGCCGAAGCGTCGCAGTGGGTCGCCCAACGGTGGACGCTCTATCTTCACCACGTCAGCGCCGAGACCCGCCAGCAGCCGTGTGCAGTAGGGCCCGGCAAAGTAATGGGTCAGGTCCAGCGCCCTGACCCCTTCCAGCAGTCCGTTCATGGACCGAATTTTGGCATTGCCGCGTTGTGATTGCAACCGGGGCCTCAAGGCGTGCGCATTGTGGTATTCTGCGTGGAACTCACAGGTTGGAGTTTACGCCGAATGGAACGCCCGATATTTCAGCCCGTCGGCACTCCAGTGGACGAACTGGACACCCCGGCGCTGGTGGTTGACCTGGACTTGATGGAGAGCAACATACAGACTTATCACGGCTATTTCGCCGGGTCGGGCGTAGCAGTGCGCCCGGTGGTCACCAGCCACCTGTGCCCGCAGGTAGCCCGCCGCCAGTTGGCTGCGCCTGGGAGCCGGGGCGTGGCCGTGACCACCGTTGGAGAAGCGGAGGTGTTCGCCTCAGCCGGATTCGATGACATTCTGCTGGCGAACCAGGTGGTCACCGCGTCGAAGATTCGCCGCCTGTGCGCCCTGGCGACACAAACATCTGTCAGCGTCGCAGTGGACAGTGCAGCCAATGTGGCGCAGTTGTCCCAGTCAGCCGTCGCCGCCGGGGTGGAGCTGGGCGTGTTGGTGGAGGTTGAGGCGGGCACGGGGCGCTGCGGAGTTACGCCCGACGCTGAGGCGGTAGCCCTGGCTCGCGCCGTCAACGACGCCGACGGGCTGCGCCTCCAAGGCATCATGGCGACGGCGCCAGGGCCGTCAGGCGACGACCAGGAAACCCACGCCCAGCAGACTCGCCAGCACCTGAAAGCAGCCTTGGACGCGAAAGACCTTATGGAAAGCGCTGGTCTGACCGTACCCGAAGTAAGCATCGGTGGGGCGCACTGTGTTGCGGTAGCGGGTTCGCTACCGGGAATCACCGAGGTTCGCGCCGGACGCTATCCCCTGATGGATGTTCGCCTCCAAGCCCAACTGCCTGAGCTATCGCTGGCGGCGATGGTGTTGTCCAGCGTTATCAGCCGTCCAGTGGAGGACTTGGCCGTCCTCGACGCGGGACACAAAGCAACAGGCCCGGACCACGGCCGCCCCGTTTTGCAAGGCCACGCCGGCGCCACGGCAGCCCGGTTCAGCGCAGAGCACGGGATAGTTGAGCTGGAATCCGGCGCAGGGGAAGGACTGGAGCCGGGCAACAAGGCCAGACTTGCCCCGTATGAACTGGCGGCCTGCGTCAACCAGTACGACTATATCCGCGCCGTGCGGGATGGCAAGCTGGAAGGTTACTGGCCTCTTTCAGCGCGGGGACGGTTTGCGTAGCCACGGTTTCTCACCTCAAGAATTTCACCCTCACCCTAACCCTCTCCCTCAAAGGAGAGGGAACAAGGTGGAAGCAGTCTCTAATAATGGAGCGACAAGATGATTGACAGCCAGACGCTCTTGCCCGGCACGCCTATGGAGGAGCTTGACACTCCCTGCCTGGTGCTGGACCTGGACGCCCTCGACAGCAACATGAACGTCATCGCTGACTACTACCGGGACCGTCCCAGCAAACTGCGGGGCCACAGCAAGAACCACAAGACGCCGGCCATTGCGCTGCGGCAGATCCGGCGCGGCGGCACCATCGGCGGAGTCTGCGCGGCCAAGGTTTCCGAAGCCGAGGTGATGGTCCACGGCGGAGTCCCCAGCGTGTTCATTACCAGCGAGGTGGTGGGCGACCTCAAGATACGCCGTCTCTGCTCTCTGGCCGGGCAGGCTGAGGTCATGGTGGCCTGCGACAGCCCGGACAACGCCCGCGCCCTGTCGCAGGAGGCAGCGGCGCAGGGGGTTGACCTGGGAGTGGTTATCGAGGTGGAGACCGGCCTGAAGCGCTGCGGCGTGCAGGAAATCGAGCAGGGGGTGGCGCTCGCCCATGACATTGCCTCACTGCCAGGTATCAGTTTCAGGGGCATAATGAGCCACCAAGTTATTTCGGCCATGCCCGACCGGGAAGACCGTGTAACCGAGGGCAACCGGGTCATCAAGGGCGTTATAGACCTCAAGGACGCCATAGTCGGTTCCGGCCTGCCAGTGGAAATAGTGTCCACCGGCGAGACCTGGAGCTACGACGTTGCGGGCGAAATCCCCGGCGTGACCGAAATCCAGGGCGGCAGCTACCTGCTGATGGAGACCCACTACGACTACATGACCGAGTTCAGCTATGCCGCCAAGGTGTTGACTACCGTCATCAGCACTCCGAGGCCAGGCATCGCCATTGGCGACGCTGGCACGCGGGCCGTGAGCACTCTGCGGGGTATGCCGGAGGTGGACCGGCGGCCGGGCGTGACCGTGGAGTCTATGGACGGTGACCATGCGGTCTTCAAATTGACAGACGGGGCGTCGCTAAAGGTGGGCGACCAGGTGCTGCTCATTCCGTCGCAACAGGACGCTATGGTCAGCCGCTGGGACCGCTTCGTCGCCCTGCGCAACGGCAAGGTGGAGGCAGTGTGGGACATCCAGGCGCGGGGCTGCCATAATTAGTGGCTCATCAATTCTCGACCGGAACTAGAGGACCAATCTGTGCAAAAGGACTGACGGCGGAGGAAGCCCTCCGCCGTCTATATCTTCCGTGCCTGCGTCATGGGTATCGTGGGTTGAGACTGTTTTATCCCGTCTACGGAGTCGGGCCGAACTCCGTGGTCTTCATCAGGTAGGTGTTCTGGGCGGCGATGACGCCTCGGACGCGGGGGATGTAGGCGCCGCCCCACTCGGGGTCTGCGGCTACGGCTCCCTTGGCTTCCTCCATGTGCTTCACGTTGTCGAAAGCCCAGATATGCACCACCTGGTTCAGGTCGCCCAGGTCGCTGTAGAACCAGCCAGCCAGCTTGACGCCGTGGCGCTGACGGATGGGCAGGGCCAGCTCCTCGACCGCAGCCATATAGGTGGACAGCCCGCCGGGATTCAGGGTGTACTGCCGGAAGTCGAAGACCATGTCGTTCTTCCGCTTGTACTCCGGCGTGCCTTCCTCGGCAATAGGGCCTCTGACGGGATAGGTGGGCGCGAAAGCGGGGGACATCATAAGCCAGGTCTTCTGCGACTCAACCAAAGGCTGCGCCCGTGGAACGTACTTGCCGCTCCAGTCGGGGTCGGCGTAGACCGCGGCCTTTTGCGAGCTTAGGTGCTCCAGGTCCTTGTAGCCCCAGATATGGACCACCTGGTTCAACGTTCCGATGTCGCTCCAGTACCAGCCGGACAGAGCAACATCGTGGTTCTGCCGGATGGGCAGGCCCACTTCCTTGACACCGGCCCGGTAGTCCGGGGTTGCGCCCGGCTTGAGGGTGTACATCCTGAAATCGTAGAGCATTATCAGCCTCCGGTATGCTTTTTGATGAAGTCTCCGGCTTGTGCTATCGCCTGCTTGCCTTCGGGCAGAATGGGAGCGAACAGGTGCCAGACGTGGATCATATCGTCCCAGACATCCATCTGGACCTTCACTCCTGCCTCCCGGGCCACACCAGACAGCCGAGTTGAGTCGTCCAGCAGCACCTCAGCATCCCCCACCTGTATCAGCAGGGGCGGAAGTCCGCGCAGGTCGGCGTATAGCGGCGCGGCCAGCGGCGCCCTGGGGTCGGTCCCGCCCAGGTAGGTCTTCGCGGAAACCATCAGGTTTTCCTTCCCCACCATGGGATCAGCTTCAGCCCTGGTCTCCATGGATTCGCCCAAGCCCTCCATGTCCACCCAGGGAGAGATGCAAACCCCCGCAGCAGGCAAGGGCAGACCGAGGTAACGCAACTGCACCAGCGCGGACACGGTCAGGCCGCCGCCGGCGGAGTCTCCGGCCACGGCGATTCTCGCCGGGTCATAGCCCTCGTTGAGCAGCCAGCGGTATGAGGCTACCGAGTCCTCCACTGGAGCGGGGAAGGGATGTTCCGGCGCAAGGCGATAGTCCAGAGTAAGCACCCTGGCCCCCGAGGCTTGGGACAGCTCTGCCAGCATGGCCCGGTGGGTGCGAGGGGAGCCGATGATGTAGCCGCCGCCGTGGAAGTAAAGCACGACTTTGCTGTCTGACGAGCCCTCGGCCGCCACCCACTCCGCCGTCACGCCGCCGGCGTTCACGCGACTGTACTTGGCTGGCACATCAATGGTGAACCCATCAACCATCCGTTCAAAGGACCGGCGTCTGCCTTCGGTTGCGCCCTGCGACTCGTCTATTTCTCTTGACTGTACCAGCGCGATTACCTGTTCCAGTTCCGGGGATTTGGCCATCTCTATTTCTCCAGCATCTTCTTCAGAGTACGGGCGCTGCTGTGGGGCGCCGACAGTACAGGTACCGGCGACACTTGCCGCAGGTGCTCCAGCGCAGTAGCAAACGAGAACTGGCTGAGCAGCACTACATCCACGTCCGGGGAGAGAGCCAGAACTTCCTCTTCCAGCCGCTTCTCGAAGGCCCCTTGTCCGCTCGCCCGCAAGACCTGTATCAGGTCAGCGGCAAGACGTTTGGTAACAATAACTTCCTTGCCTGCATCTTTCGCGGCCAGGTTCAGGTAATACTCAGAGTCAGACATAGTAGCTTCATTGGTAGCGATTACTCCGACCCGCGGGCCGGCGGCCACGGCCTCCTGCATCACCGGACCGTAGGACGACACCAGGGGCACGTCAACCAGGTCGCGGGCCGAGTCCACCACCGGGGCGTATACCGAGCAGGCCAGCCCGATGGCGTCGGCATTATTGTCCTGAGAGTAGCAGATGAGGTCGCTCATGCGCCGCCGCAGGTTGGGGGTGATGTTGCCGGGGAAGTCTATGAGCAGCCCTTCGTCAAGCAGGTTAATCACCTCGGCTTCAGGAAACTCGTCCTGAAACGCCAAGCGCACCGGCGGTATCGACTCGGCCAAAGCATGAATCATCACCACTCGCATCGTGGCACTCCGCTCGCGTTAGTTGAGGATCCCGATTACCTCGCCATCGGGCGCAACGTCCATGTCCAGGGCGCGGGGCCGGGTGGGCAAACCCGGCAAGGTTTCGATGCGTCCGGCAAGGGCGTAGAGGAAACCCGCGCCCACCGAAGCCCGCAGGTCGTTGACCGGGAAAGTGTAACCTTGGGGCCGGTTGCGAAGGCTCGGGTCGTGGGAAATGGACAGGTGGGTCTTGGCCATACAGATGGGCAGATTGCCCCAGCCTTGCGACTCGAAGTACCGAAGTTGATTAGTGGCCTGTGTTGACCAAGTTACATCCGCTGCTCCGTACACCTTCTGCGCCAGCGCCAGCGCCTTCTCCTGCGCAGTGGCTTCCAGAGGGTAGGCGTAGGTGATGCTGCTGTCGGAATTGGTGGCGTCTACCACGGCCTGCGCCAGTTCCTCGGCCCCCGCGCCGCCCTGGGCGTAGCCGTCGCACTCGACAGCGGCAGTGGCCCCGGCCTCCAGCGCGATGTTCCTGACCGCCGCCAGCTCTTCGGGGCTGTCGGTGCCGAAGCGGTTGATAGCGACGACGCAGGGCAGTCCGAAGCTGGTTACGATGCCGATGTGGTGGGCCAGGTTGGGCCCGCCCCTGATTACCCGCTCAACATCGGGCTTGTCCAGATCGCGGCGCGGCATTCTTCCGTGCCATTTGAGCGCCCGGGCCGAGGCAACCAAGACAGCAGCGCGGGGGAGTAGCCCGCTGGTCCGGGTCTTGATGTGCATGAACTTCTCGAACCCCAGGTCGGACGCGAACCCGGCCTCTGTAATGACATAATCGGCGTAGCCCAGGGCCAGCTTGTCGGCTAGGATAGAACTGCAACCATGGGCGATATTACCGAAAGGCCCGGCGTGAACCAGGCAAGGTTGTCCTTCCAGCGTTTGCACCAGATTGGGCATGACCGTCTGGTGCAACAGCGTCATCAACGCGCCCTGAACACCGAGCTGCGCCACGGTCACCGGCTCACCGCCGCGGGTTGCGCCGACCACGATGCGGGAGACACGCTCGCGCAAGTCATCGGGCCCGTCGGCCAGAGCCAGGATGGCCATGATTTCAGAAGCAGATACGATGTCGAACCTGGCCTCCCGCAACGGCCCATAGCCGCTGCCGCCAACGCCGGCGATGACTTGGCGCAGGCCCCGGTCGGAGGCGTCGGTCACCCGCGTCCAGTGAATGCCGGAGGCGTCGAAGTCGGGGATGGTGTTGCGAAAGACGGCGTTGTCCACCAGAGCAGCCAGCAGGTTGTGGGCCGAAGCAACGGCGTGGGCGTCGCCGGTGAAGTGGATGTTGATTTCGTCCTCCGGCACAATACGGGCGTTCCCGCCGCCGGTGCCGCCGCCCTTGATGCCGAAGATGGGCCCCAGCGTCGGCTCTCGCAGGTTCACTGTAACCTTGTGGCCCAGACGGCCCATGCCTTGGGTCAGTCCGATGGCTGTAGTGGTCTTGCCCTCACCCGCCGGTGTCGGGGTGATGCCGGTGACAACGACCAGCTTGCCCCTGTCGGCGTTGCCATCTTTGATGGCGTCAAGAGAAATCTTGGCCTTGTAGTGGCCGTAGGGCAATACGTGTTCTGACTTGAAGCCGAGGGAGTCGGCAATCTCGCTGATGGTCTGCACGTAGCCTCCGGGTTTGCGCCGCGCGTCTATACAACGGCGAGCATATTTGCAACGTGATTTCCCGGCCCTCCACCGATGAGAGAGTCAGCCTGCGAGGTCGGCCTCCAGACGGTTGATGTCCTGCTCGCTCAGGTTGAAATACTTGGCGTCGGGATGGTGGAACACTAGGGCCGACACCGTGGACTCCGGGTCCATCATGTAGCCTTCAGTCAGTTCCACGTCCAAGTGGCTGGACACTTCAAGCAGCCGGAACAACTGTTCCTGGTCTTCCAGCCGGGGGCAGGCCGGGTAGCCGAAGGAGAAGCGTCGCCCGCGGTACTGGACCCGGAACAGGTCATACGGCGTAATTCCGGCCGGGTCGCCGAATCCCCACATCTGGCGCAACTGCTGGTGCAGCAGCTCAGCGAAGCCCTCTGCGCTCTCCAATGCCAGGGCTTGCAGTATGTGGGAGTCCAAGAACTTGCCTTCGGCAATCCACCGGGCGGCCAGTTCCCGCACGCCTGGGCCGACGGTGGTCACGAACATACCCACGTAGTCCATGCCTTCAAGACCGTTTCCGGGCGTGGCCGGGCCGGGCAGCACGTAGTCGGAAAGACAGAGGCCGTCCCGTTGCGACTGGCGGCCGAAGTAGAAACGCTCCAGCACCTGGGAGCCGTCGGGCGAGTAAATCAGCAGCCACCGGCCTTCTGAGCGGCAGGGGAAGAACTTGAAGACCGCGTTAGCCGAGATGTTGCTGCGGGCCAGCACCAGATCTTCAACACGGCGCACCGAGTCATGCAAGTCAACCGCGGCCTGTTCACCAGCGGCCAAGTCTTCCGAGAAGCGACCCTTGTAGCCCAGATGACGCACGTAGAGCATCTGCGGGTTGATGTAGCCGAAAATGTCTTCCAGGCTGTAATCGCTCAGCACGTGAAGGCGCAGGTCGGGCGGGTTGGGAATGGGGAAGTCATGGCGCACCTGGGCCGGAAGCACGTCCTGGCCGTCGTCCGCTGCCGGGCGGTTGGCGTCGTCGCCCAGCATAGCCTCGGTCTCGGCCTCAAGCTGAGCGGCAAGATGCGCCCGTTCATCAGCTTCTTGAATTGTGTTGGCCAAGGCAAGGCCGGTCATTGCGTCGGGAGCATAGGCCACCAGCCCGCCGTATTCCGGGGCGATGCGCAAACGGGTGAAGCGATTTGACAGGGCCGCGCCGCCCACCAGCACCGGAACGGACACGCCGTCCTGCCGGAAGTCGCGCACGGTCTCCACCATCATCTGCGCCGACTTCACCAGCAGCCCGGACAGCCCGATGATGTCGGGGTTGTGCTGCCAGTAGGCTTCGATGAGATCCTGGGGCGGGATTTTGATGCCCAGGTTTATGACTTCATAGCCGTTGTTGGACAGGATGATTTCGACCAGGTTCTTGCCGATGTCGTGAACGTCACCCTTGACGGTGGCCAGCACCACCCGGCCCTTCAGGGAGCTTTCGACGCGCTCCATGTGGGGTTCCAGGTGGTTGACGGAGAACTTCATGGACTCCGCAGATTGCAGCACCTCGGCGACGATGAGCTGGTTGGCGTTGAACTGCCGTCCCACCTCGGCCATGCCGTCCATCAGCGGGCCGTTGATGATTTCCAGCGGCGTCCTACCTTGGAGCGCTTCGTCCAGGTCTTGGGCCAATCCTTCCTTGGTGCCTTCGATGATGGCAAGCGCCAGCCGCTCGTCCAGCGGCAGGCTGCGCCGCTCTTCGTTGGTGGCTGCCGGGGCTTTTTCCCGGAAGTGGGCCGCGAAAGCTGCCACGGGGTCTTCGCCGCTGTACCAGATGAGGTCCTCGGCCAGCTTGCGCTCCTCCTCCGGGATGGCGGCGTAGCGCATCATCGCCTCGGAGTTGACGATTGCCATGTCGAGGCCAGCCTGCACACAATGGTACAGGAACACCGAGTTAAGCACCTCGCGCCCGGCGGCGGGCAGCCCGAAGGACACGTTGGAGATGCCCAAAATGGTCTTGGCGCGGGGCAGGGCTTCTTTGATAAGCCGCACACCCTCGACGGTTTCCGCGCCGGAGCCGATATAGTTGGCGTCGCCGGTTCCCACTGGGAAAACCAGGGGGTCGAAAATCAAATCCTCTTCTGGGACGCCGTACTTCTCGGTCAGCAGCTTGGCGGAGCGCAGGGCGACCTCCAGCTTGCGCTGGCGGGTGATGGCCTGCGCCTGCTCCTTGTCGTCGTCAATGCAGCCCACCACCAGCGCCGCGCCGTAGCGGCGGGCCAGCGGCACCACCGCTTGGAAGCGTTCTTCACCGTCTTCCAGGTTCACCGAGTTGATGATGGCCTTCCCTTGCAGCAGCTTCAGCGATAGCTCAATCACCGCCGGGTCAGTAGAGTCCACCATTATCGGCGCCTTGACTTTCTTGGTCACCAAGTCCAAAAACTCGGATATATCAGCGGCTTCATCCCGGTCGGGATCCTGTAAGCAGACGTCGAGGACGTGGGCGCCGTTGCGAGCTTGCCGCCGTCCGATTTCGGCGGCCTCCTCGAACTTGCCTTCGTTGATAAGACGCCGAAACCTGCGGCTGCCCAGCACGTTGGTGCGCTCGCCGACGACGGCGGGGCGAAGCTGGTCGTCGATCAGCAGCGCGTCAATGCCGGAAACCCGTGTTTCCGACGATTCCACGGGCTGGCGCGGTGGCTTACCGGCGGCGGTTTCGCCCAAGAGGTGGATGTGGCCGTTGACCGTGCCGCAGCAGCCGCCAATGAGGTTCACCCACCCGGAATCCACGAATCGGCCCAGTGTCTCCGCCATCGCCTCCGGCGTTTCGTTGTACTTGCCGTCCTCGTCGGGCATCCCGGCGTTGGGGACGCAGGCCACCGGAAAACGGGAAATGGAGGCGAGGGTTCGGATGTGGTCGGTCATAAATGCAGGCCCAGTGGCGCAATTGATGCCAATCCACAGCAGGTCTCGGTGAGCCAGAGAGACGTAAAGCGCCTCTACATCCTGGCCGGCCAGCAGGGTTCCCATCGGCTCAACCGTACCCTGCACCGCCACCGGAATCTCGCGGCCAAGCTCGGCAAAGGCACGGTCTATGCCTTCCAGCCCGGCCTTGATGTTCAGGGTGTCCTGCCCCGTTTCCAGTAGCAGAACGTCGCAGCCTCCCTCGATTAGTCCGGCAGCCTGCGTGTGGTAGCTGTCGGCCAATTCCTCGAAAGTGACTCCGCCGGTCACGGAAATCGTCTTGGTGGTTGGCCCCATGGAGCCGGCCACGAAGCGGGGTTTCTCTGGCGTCGCCGCGCCGTCGGCCACTCTCCGGGCCAGCTCCGCCGCCACGCGGTTGAGGCGACGGGCCTCGTGGGCCAGGTCGTATTCGGACAGCACGATGGCGGTGGAGCCGAAGGTGTTGGTCTCGATGATGTCGGCCCCGGCGTCCAAGTGTCCCTGATGGATGCTCTCGATGACGTCGGGGCGAGTCAGGACGAGATGCTCGTTGCATCCCTCGTATTCCGCGCCGCCGAAGTCGTCAGGGCCTAGGTTGAAGGACTGGATTGCGGTGCCCATTGCGCCGTCGATTACCAGGATGCGCTGGCCCAGGGCGGATTTCAGGGCTTCGATGCGTTCCTTTGATTCCATAAGCAAATTAACCATACCTGGGAAGTATCCCAGCCCAACTCAAACCTCATGCACCCACCGCATCGCCTCCGGACGTTGGGCATATTCGTTGCGTCATCTCCAAAGAAAGCACCCGACGCTTACACCCCGAACCATGCGTTCAAGGCCGGGCGGTTCTGCTCCAGCCAGCGGATATTGAGGCGCATCCGTTCCAATGCCTGCCGGATGGTGCGCTCAGCGGCGGGCGCCGGGTTTTCAGCGAAGAAATTCTCCACGTCGGCCATACGTTCTGCCGTGGTGAAGCTGTTGACGATGGACACTAGCCGCATCAGGCCGAAGCCGCCACCGCCATAGCGCCGGTCGAACTCGGCCCAGTTGCCCTTCACGAACTCCCACGCCGGTTCGCGGCCCACCGGATTGGCAGCCACTCCCGCCACCACTGTGATGGTGTCCTGCGAGCGCACCCTGGGTGAAAGCGCCCGCTCCAGCGTCTCGTTGAGGAGACCGGTGTCCTGGAAGCGCGACATTGCCAGCAGCAAGCGGATTTTCTCCTCCTGTAGCGTAGCGCGGCCCTCCAGCTCCCAAAGTTGGTCGAAGGTAGAGCGGTCTCCGGCCTGAGCCGCCAAGCTGAACACCACGCCCCGGAGGTCGGGGGGTACAGCATCGGCATCGGAAAGGTAGCCTTGGAACAGGTCGGTGGCTTGGGCCAGCGTTTCCGGGTCGTTGTAGCTGCCCGACTGGCCCAGCACCGTGGACCGCAGCAGCGAGTCCAGGTGCCCGTCGCCGGGGCGGGGAGTCCACCCGGCGCGGCGGGCGGCGGGGCCGAAAAGCTCGCGCCCGAACCGCTGGTATGCCGGATGCACCGGCTCCCCGGCTATCAGTTGCTCGATGTCGCGCAAGTTGGACGCCAAGTCGCTCCACACCGATGCGTCGGTCTCACCGGAGTAGGAACCTGCCAGTTCAAGGAACTGGGTGACCGGCAGCAACCCGGCCCGGGAAAGGGCATAGGCGTCGTTCTGGATGCCCAGGCGGTCGGTGGCCGGCAGTTCCAGCGTACTGATGGCCGGGGCCAAGCGTTGCCAATCGTCGCCGGTGTAGTTGACCCGGAAGAAACCGGTCTGGTCGGCGTTGACCTTGTACCAGTCGCTGGCCGGGCTGGTCGAGGGAACCGTCAATACCGTCTCCTTGCTTTCCATCACCGTCGCCGCTGAAGCCGCTCCGGGGGCGCTGACGCTCACGGGAACCTGCCAGACCTCCGGGTTGGGTTCTTCGTCTCCCAGCAGCCGGTCATAGACAAACCGCTCCTGGGTCAGCGAAACCTGAACGCCATCCCCCCGGCGGTCGGCCTGGACTTCCAGCACCGGGTAGCCCGTCTGCTTGACCCAGGAGTCCATGATGCTGGTGACAGGCAGGCCGGACTCTTCTTCCAACGCCGCCCACAGGTCCTGGGTGCGGGCATTGCCGTATTCGTGCCCCTTGAGATAGCGGTACAGCCCGCCGCGGAATACCTCCGGACCCAGGAAGTTTTCCAGCATACGGATTACCGAGCCGCCCTTGCTGTAACTGATGGCGTCGAATAACTGGCTGACCTCGGCGGGGTTCTTGACTTCCTGCTCAATGGGATGGGAGTTTTTCAGTCCGTCAAGGCTCAGGGCGCGGTTGGTGTCCATGTTTACGAACTGGGTCCACATTTCCCAATCGGGGAAGAGCCAGTCCACGGCCTTGGTTCCCATCCAGGATGCGAAGCTCTCGTTGAGCCACAGGTCATCCCACCACTCCATGGTCACCAGGTCGCCGAACCACATATGGGCCATCTCGTGGGCCACCACCTCGGCGACGCGCTGCCGTGTTCCTGCCGACGAGTTTTCCGGGTCAACCAGCAGGGCCGTCTCGCGGTAGGTGACGCAGCCCCAGTTTTCCATCGCGCCCGCCGCGAAGTCGGGGATGGCGATGTGGTCCAGCTTGGGCAGCGGGTAGGGGATGTTGAAGTAGTCGTTGAAGTACCCCAGCAGCTTGACCGAGGTGTCCAGGGCGAACCCGGCCTGGTTCTCCTTGCCGCGAGTGGTCCAGATGCCGACCCGCGTGCCATCGGCGGCGTCGGCCTCCACGGACACCAGGTCGCCTACAATAAAGGCCAGCAGGTAGGTGGACATAACCGGGGTCTCGCCAAACCGCACTGACCTCAGCCCAGAGGCCGGGCTGGATTCCTCCACGATGGGGGTGTTGGAAACAGCCCGCAAGCTGTCGTCGAACACCAGCGTAACGTCAAAGACAGCCTTTTGCGCTGGCTCGTCCCAGCATGGGAAAGCCCGGCGGGCGTCGGTAGCCTCGAATTGGGTGGTGGCGAGGTATCGAGTCTGACCTTCCGAATCCTGGTACTCGGAGCGGTAAAAGCCCACCAGCCGGTCGTTCAGGATGCCGGTGAACTGCATTTCCAGCCGCGCTTTGCCCGGCGACAGAGTGCGCCCGAAGTCCAGCGTTGCGGTTTCCGTGTCGGCGTCCAGCGAAATGGAGTTGGCCGTGCTAGACGATCCGTTGCGGTGCAGAATGGCGTTGCCAATTTCCAGTTCTGCCGCATTCAGGATTATACGGGCGGTCGGCTCCACTATTTCAATGTCTACGGACTGGTCGCCTCTGAATGTGAAGGTCTCCAGGTCAGGCTGCAAAGTCAAGCGATACTTGCTGGGCTTCACGTTGCTGGGCAACACGACAGCGTCGGCGGAAGGCATGAAAAAGTCCCCTGTCGGAAGGTTGCGGTCTACGCGCCGAGTATGATTCTACCACGAAATTCCGAAAGGGCTGCGAAGGAGGTATTCGCAGGCAGTATTTCGCCGACAAAGGGTACATCTCCCGTGGCAACAGGACGATTGCAAAGTCCATGAGAATCCGTTGGTGGTGAGCCTGTCTAACCATGCAGCGTATTCTCCAAAGCCGTCCTTCGACAAGCTCAGGACTAACGGCGCGGGTCCCTCAGGACTTTGCAATCGTCCTGCCGTGGCAACGGGAATTGTCCCGGCCCCTCGCCCCGGATGATATAATGTGCGTCGGTTTCCGCTCGCCCCATCCGCGTTCAGGCACGCGCCTAGGAGAGAGTTTCTATGCCCCCGAAGACGATGTTCGAGAAGATTTGGGATGCCCACGTGGTCCACGAGGAGCCCGGCGAACCCGCCGTCATCTATATCGACTTGCACCTGGTCCACGAGGTGACCTCGCCGCAGGCCTTCGACGGGCTGCGCATGGCGGGCCGACAGGTGCGTCGCACCGACCTGACCGTCGCCACTGCCGACCACAACACGCCCACCTGGGACCTGTCGCTGCCGGTGACCGACGAGATTTCCCAGGCCCAGCTCGACGCCCTTACCCGCAACTGCGAAGAGTTCGGCGTCACGCTCTATGACCGTTTCAGCCCTATGCAGGGCATCGTGCACATCATAGGCCCGGATCTCGGCTACACCCAACCGGGTAAAACCGTAGTGTGCGGCGACAGCCACACCTCCACTCACGGGGCATTGGGCGCCTTTGCTGTGGGCATCGGCACGTCCGAGGTGGAGCACGTGCTGGCCACGCAAACGCTGCGCCAGTTCAAGCCGCGCACCATGGAAGTGCGCGTGGACGGCCAACTGCCCCCCGGAGTTACAGGCAAGGACATCATCCTCGGCATCATCGGTCGAATCGGCGTCAACGGCGGCACGGGACACGTCATCGAGTACACCGGCGAAGCCATCCGCTCCCTTTCTATGGACGGTCGCATGACCGTCTGCAATATGAGCATCGAGGCCGGCGCAAGGGCCGGAATGATTGCGCCGGATGAGACGACCTTCGAGTACGTCCGCGGGCGGCAGTTCGCGCCACGAGGGACCGAGTTCTACGCCGCCGTGGAACGCTGGAAGCAACTGTCCACTGACCCCGGCGCCACTTTCGACAAGACCGAAGTCTTCGACGCATCGGCCATGGAACCGTATGTGACCTGGGGCACCAACCCGGGCATGGTGGCCCCCATCAGCGGACGGGTTCCAGATCCGGCGTCCTTTGACGATGCCGCTCAGCAGGAAGCCGCGACCCGCGCCCTGCAATACATGGACTTGCAGCCGGGAACGCCAATCCAGGACATCAGAATCGACCGCATCTTCGTCGGGGCCTGCACCAACGCCAGGCTGGAAGACCTGCGCGCCGCCGCCGAGGTGGTCAGGGGACGCACGGTCCACCCGGACGTTTACGCCATGGTGGTTCCCGGCTCGGCCAAGATAAAGCGCGAAGCCGAGGAAGAGGGTCTGGACCGCATCTTCACCGAGGCTGGCTTGGACTGGCGCGTGGCCGGCTGCTCCATGTGCCTGGGCATGAACCCCGACATACTGTCCCCGGGTCAGCGCTGTGCCGCCACTTCCAACCGCAACTTTGAGGGACGCCAGGGCAAGGGCGGACGCACTCATCTGGTCAGCCCAGCCATGGCCGCCGCCGCCGCCATAGCCGGTCACTTCGTGGACGTGCGGGACTTGTAGTTATCCTGCCTAATAGCGCCACGACCGAGCCGACTCAGGGAAAGGAGAAATGACTCAGTACAACACGGCGGCAACAGTTGACGCCCCGGCCCTGACGCAGGAAGGCGTGTTTCTGCCCAATCCGCTGTTGCTGGATTTCAGCGCCATCGAGATGACGGATGAGCAGTTCGTCAAGTTTTGCGCCGACAACAGAGAGCTGCGAATCGAACTCACGGCGGAGAGGAAACTGATCGTAATGCCGCCAGCAAATCCTGATACAGGCCATAAGAATTACACAATAAACGGAGAACTCTACGCTTGGTCAAAGCAAGATGGCACCGGGCTGGGTTTCGATTCATCGACAGGGTTCACCTTCCCCAACGGAGCGATGCGCTCGCCGGACGCCTCATGGATGGCAAGGGAGCGGTGGGAGGCTCTTCCCGAGGACGAGAGAACAAAATTCTCCCATCTCGTCCCAGATTTCGTGGTTGAAATCCGCTCCCCATCTGACAGTCTGCGGATGGCGCAGGCCAAGATGGCTGAGTACATCGAGAATGGCGTCCGGCTGGGATGGCTCATAGACCCGTTTCAACGGCGTGTCCACATCTACCGGCCCGGGCAGCCCGTTGAGGTGTTGCAAGACCCAGAATCGCTTTCCGGTGAAACGGTGCTTCCCGGATTCGTGCTCAACCTTCAAGAGATTTGGTAACAGGGAGGACTGGAATGGACCCCTTCGTCAAGCTGACCGGCGTGGTCGCGCCGCTGGACCGGGTGAACATTGACACCGACCAGATTATTCCGGCGGTATTCCTCAAGCGTATTGAGCGCAGCGGTTTCGAGGACTGCCTGTTCTTCGCCTGGCGGTTCAACGAGGACGGCAGCCCCAAGTCCGACTTCGTCCTGAACCAGCCTGAATATCAAAACGCCAGCGTGCTGGTGGCCGGGCATAACTTCGGCTGCGGCTCGTCCCGTGAGCACGCGCCATGGGCGCTGCGCGACTATGGAATCCGCTGCGTCATCGCCCCCAGCTTCGCTGACATCTTCTACAACAACTGCTTCAAGAACGGCGTCCTGCCCCTGCGGATGTCGGAAGAGGACGTCCGCGCCATCATGGACAAGGCCACCTCGAACCCCGGCGTGAATCTGACTGTTGACCTGGAAGGACAACGGGTTTGGGACGAAGACGAGGAAATCTCCATCCCCTTCGAGATTGACCCGGCCCGGCGTCACAATCTGCTCAACGGCCTGGACGACATTGGGCTGACGTTACAATTCGAGGACGAGATAGCCGCCTACGAGGCCAGCCGCAGCTTCTAGTCTCTGAATGCAGGCCGGAAGCTCCCTGTCTTGGCAAGGGGCTTCCGGTTTTTTTGACGCCTTCCTTACTGCCATATCTGATAGTAGAAAACGGCCCCGCCGTCAACATCGTTTTCGATTAGATTATGCCTTGAAAATCGCACAACCTCCGTGTTAGCTTTCCCAGGTGACATAATGTGACTTCTGCAAAACCCTTGGGTTACGGATTACCGGATGACCACCGAACACCCCTTTCCTGACAATGTCAGCCCAGAAAACCTTTCTGCCGATACGGTCCCGTCCGATGCACGGCTGGAAGAGCCTGCCGCCAACGTGGCAGGCCAGAGCCGTAGCGCGTCCCGCAGAAAGGCGAGGCAGCGGTCTGTCTACCTCTTTCCTGCATACGGCTTCTCAATGGCCTTGGACATCGCCCGGCAGGTCGAAGAAAGTGGTGGGGGAGCACTTACGGAAGAAACGCTGGCGGTTAACCTGGGGCTGTCGAAAAACAGCAGCGGCTTCCGGTTGAAGTGTCTTGCGGCTCGGCAGTTCAACCTGCTGGTCAAGCAAGGCGCAACGGTAAGCACCACTTCCATAGCCAAGGCAATCCTGAAACCCACCAGCGATTACGACGCACTGAGCGGCTATCGGCAGTCGTTCCTCTCCATTCCTCTGTTCCAGGCCGTCGCCGAGCGTTACAGCGGGCAGCGCCTGCCCGACAGCCAGACGCTGCGCAATGTGCTGGAGCGGGAGTTTCTGGTGGAACGCAAGAGGGTGCAACAGGCCGAGCGGTTGCTCCTGGACTCAGCCCGCGACACTTACCTGCTGAAGCATCGGGGCGACGGCACTTACCTCGCTATCTCAGACATTCCGCCTGGAACGCTGGAGGAGGCCGGTTTACCCGGAGAGACTGAGTCAATGCTTAGGGAAACCACCCTCCCGGCAGTCGCGACTGATGGTGGATTTCGTGCGGTTTCACGGTATCCCGACGCCACGCTCCCTACCAATACCATAGCCTTCAGCCTGGATGAAATCGGGCAATTGCCCGAGGAAGACTTCGAGAGAGTCTGGGAAGCCGTCGGCATCATAGTAAAATCCCGCAGCACACGCCGCAAGGCGATGACGGACGCCGATGGGGATGAGTTGGGGGGCTAGAAACGTTATAGAGCCGGAACGCCGACCCTAGCCTTCCTCCGTCAGTGGGTAGGCCTGCGCCACTTGGCGCTGAAAGTCCGTTTCGTAGCGCAGCATCCGGCCTTGCCGCACCTGTTCGTCCAGCGAGGGGCGCTGTACCGGGCGCGGGTCGGCGGGAGCGTAGCCGATGATCCCTTCCCCTTCCAGCCGGGTGACCTCGCCGGCAGTCAGTCCCAGCAACTCCCGCAACACAAAATCGTTGTGTTCCCCCATGAGCGGCGCGGCCTTGGGCTGAACGGCTGGCGTCTCCGACATCTTCCATGGTCGGCCGGCGTAGGGCAACGGAGGCATCTCCGTACTGGGATGGTGGGGCACGACTTCATAGAATTGTCGTTCCCGCAGATGCGGGTTGAAAAGCAAGTCCTTACTGTCCAGCACGACTCCGGCGGGGACGCCCGCAACTTGCAACGCAGCCATCAGCCGGTGGGCGTCCCAAGCGGCGGTAGCCTCCGCCAGCATACCGTCCAGCTCTTCCTGATGGCGCAGCCTGTACAAGCTGCCGATGAAACGCGCATCGTCGGCCCAATCCCGGCGGCCCAAAACTTCGCACAAGTTCAACCATTCAGAATCATCGGACACGGCAATCACAATCCAGCGGTCCTCTCCGGCGCAGGGATAGCAGCCGTGAGGGGACATCACCGGGTCGGAGTTGCCGATACGGGTAGGCGCTCGTCCGTTGGCCGCGAAATCCAGGAGGGCTTCGGGGATGGTGGCTGCGGCGGCCTGGGTCTGGGACACGTCAATGAACTGGCCTTCTCCGGTTCTCAGGCGGCTCATCAGCGCGGCCATCACGGCGAAGACCGTATGCTCGCCGGCGGTATAGTCAACATAAGGTATCTCGGCCATCACCGGAGGGCCGCCGGCGTATCCGGTGGTGTAGGCCAGCCCCGACGCTCCCTCCGTGGCCGGGCCGGTGGCCCCGAAGTTGGCCCACGGCCCGGAGAACCCGTAGCCGGTGGACGACACCATGATGATGTCGGGCCTGATGCGGCGCAGATCGGCGTATTCCAGTCCGAAGTTCCTGATGACGCGGGGGGTGAAATTCTCGGCGAACACGTCGCTGACAGCAATGAGACGGCGTAGCAGTTCCAGCCCCTTGGGCCGCGCCAGGTCCAGCGTGATACCCAGCTTGTTGCGGTTCTGCTCGTAGAAGTTGGCCCCTCGATTCCAGAACTCGCCGTGAATTTCGTTCTGGTAAACCGAATCGCTGCGGTAGCTCTCCAACCGCCCGGTTGACTCCAGACGGATGACCTGTGCGCCCATGTCGGCCAGCAGCTTCATGGCGAAGGGAATGGCTATGAGCTGCCCCATCTCCACCACGCGGACGCCTTGCAGCGGCCCGCCTGCGTTATTCCCGCCACCCCCGTCATTTCTGCGAAAGCGGGAATCCATCTCAGCAGTCATCGCCTAGATAACCCCTTGGGAACGTAGCTGCGCCTGCTGTGCGGCGGTGTAGCCCAATCGCTGGCCCAGAACCTGACTGCTGTGCTGTCCAGCGGACGGCGCTGGGTTTCCGGTCCCCCACGGTGTGGACTCCATTATGAAGGGCGCTCCCGGAAACTTCAGCCTCCCCATAGCCGGGTGTTCATGCTCCACGAAATAGCCCCGGTGGACGAACTGCGGGTCGTTCAGCGCCTCTTCCGGCGATTGGATGACGCCAAAGATAAACCGCCGCTCATGGGAGCCATAGAACATATCGTACTTGTTCTGCCGGATGAAATACTCGTCGAGAATGCGCCCCAACTCCTCGGCGTTGGCCAGCCGGGCCGATGGAGTGCGAAAGCGATCGTCGTCCAGATCCGGCAGGTCAAGAAATTCTACGAAGGAGTCCCAGTTCAACCCACCCCCCAACCCCGGATTAGGGAGCAGGTAGCCGTCGGCGGTGGCGCGTATGCGTTGCAGGTCGCCGCTGTGATTGGGCTGGCGGCGGCGGATGGCTCCCGTATAGGTGTAATTATTCACCACGTCGCGCAGACCCGATGCCACCGCCTCCTGTATGGAAACGTCCACGTGCTGACCCCGCCCGGTCATGCGCTGGTGGTAAAGGGCCATCAGCGTGGCGGAGGCTGCATCCGTACCCGCCTTGAACTGTGCTTGATTGAAGGCGTGCTTCAGCGGCTCCCGGTTGTAGGCTCCGAAAATATACATCAGCCCGCCCAGGGCATACTCCACGATGTCCGTGGCCTTGTAGTCTCGGTAGGGGCCGGTCTGCCCGAAATTGGAGATGGAAACCATCACCAGATGAGGCGCAATCTCCCGCAGGGAGGCATAGTCCAACCCCAGCGACGGCATTACTCGCGGGGCGAAGTTCTCCACCAGCACGTCGGTTTCCGGCAACAAGGAAAGGAGGATGCCGCGGCCTTCCTCGCTCTTGAGGTTGAGGGTTAGGCTGCGCTTGCCAGCATTGAGATAGGCGAAGGGCAGGCTGGTATCCGGCCCCGGCTCATCGTGGAAGAAGGGGGCCATCCGCCGTCCCAGCTCCCCGCCGGGCGGCTCAATCTTCAGCACGTCGGCCCCGAACCCGGCCAGCAGCCGCGTGCAGTAGGGGCCGGCGATGCAGTGGGTGAGGTCAAGGACGCTGACGCCATCTAGGGCGGCGGGCATTTGCTAGGGCCTCTCTGGTCTTGATTGATTGGACGCGCGAGGATTTTAAGTATCCCGGTACAGCGGCGTGTCGAGTCCCAATTCAGACCGTCCCACCAGCTCCAGGCACCGCTCCAGGTTGGGTGGCATCAGGGTGGAGGTGCGGACATCACGGTACAGCCGTTCCAACGGCATACTCTTGTGGGCGCTTCTGCCCCCGGCTACCTGGACGGCCTTGGAAGTGACATCCAGCGCCGCCACGGTGGCGAGATACTTGGCTCGGGCCGACAGCACCGCCCGATCTGCCGGGTTGGCGCCTGCCCATTGAGAAGCTGAAGAATGAAGCACGCAGCGAGCGCCTTCCAAAGCCATGGACATCTCCGCAGCAATGCGCTGAACAGGAAGACTTTCCGCGATGGGGTCTGGGTCGGGCGCGAAGATCTGAGTCTTGGCGAACTCTCGGGTGAAATCCAGAGCCGCCTGCGCCGCGCCGACATAAACAGCCGCAAACCCCAGCGCGAAACCCTGCGTCACACCGCTGCGGGGCGCTTCTCCAGGTTGACCTAACAGCGCGTCGGAGCCGACGAAGCAGTTTTTCAACTTCATGGCCGGGCTGACCGTGGCCCGCATCCCCAGCGTATCCCAGTCGCCTATCTGCTGGATGCCGGGAGCGTCGTGGGGCAACAGGGCCAGCCATTGCGATTCCAGCGGATCGTCTGCCCCTGAACTGCAATGAATCATGTAGCGGTGGGCGCCGCCGGACATGGTGCAGAAGTGCTTGACGCCGTTGATAACATAGCCGCCGTCCTGGGGAACGATGGTGGTAAGGCGCATGGCCGTACCGCCGCGGGTTTCGGGTTCGCTGCCCCAACTGCCGAACAGCTTGCCCTCTTCTACCACCTCGCGGAAATAGAAAGCCTTCTGTTTCTCGCTGGCAAGAGCATCTATGAAGCGGGTCACTGTCGAGTGCATGTGGACGGTCATTCCGGTGTTGGCGCAACCCGCGGCGAGCCGCTCCACTATCCTGATGTAGGTCAGCATATCCAGTCCGAGACCACCGTGCCGGACTGGTATGCCCATTGCCAGCAGACCATGACGCCAAACGTCACGCCAACTCTCTACCGGATGGGTGGCCTCGGCGTCGTAGCGGGCAGCTCGGGGCGCAAGCCGCTCTGACGCCAGCCGCTCTGCGGCAGCCACTAGGCCATCGGTATCCACCACAATCGCCTGGTTGAGAAGCCTCCGATCAACCGCCAAAGTGTGCTGTCTCCATGTTTTCAGATAGGTACGCCCTTCTCCCATCCGGCAGGAAAATCAAACCGCCCTCTACTCCCCCGGATACGTCAGTCGCAGCAGAGTGTGGCGGCGGTTGGTGGTGTATGGGCGCACCTGCTCCGGCCAGCGGCCCAGTTCGACAGCTTCGCCCCAAGCCGGGGAGGTCAGCACTTCCGGGGACTCGATTTCGTAGACGGCGTGGAAGCGGGGGCGTCCGTCCGGGGACATGGTGCGGGTCTCGCCGCCAATCAAGACCTTGAAGGCTTCGGCTTCGTAGCGGGCGATTTGGCCCACGCCGGAAACCTTGCTCAACTCCGGGCAGTGCTCGGTGTCGTAGACCTCGTTGAACAGGGCTTCCTTAGCCGGGTCAACATCCATGCTGGCGACGAACAGGTATTTCGAGCGGGCCATTTTCTCTTCTCCTCGTTGCAGATTGATGGCCGCCCCACCAAAGCGTTCCCTTCAACGGGGAACCGTTGGGGCGGCTCTGCCGTCATTTGCTCAATGCAATTGTTAGAAAGGCCGGCGGTGGGCCGCCTCGGTCTCGATGCTGGTGATGAACTCCAGCAGCACGGCGCGGCCTTCCTGCTCGGTCACGCGGCGGGCGCGGGTGAAGGCGGCGGACACCTCGTTGGGGTCTTCGATGCGCTCGGCGTAGCCGCCCATGGCGCGACCCATGTCGGCGTAGTTGCCGCCCAGGTCACGGGTGTTGTACAGGCGGTGGGAATCTGCCATGGCGCTGACCTCGGCGGCCATGTGAGAGTTGTTCAGGACCACCGTGATGATGGGAATGTTGGAGCGCACGGCGGTCTCGAAGTCCAGTCCCACCATGCCGAAGGCGGCGTCGCCCATGAAGTTGACGCACACCTTGTCCGGCTGGGCCAGCTTCGCCCCGATGACCAGCCCCAGCCCGGTGCCCAGACCGTGGGACTTGCCCCAGCCCAGGTAGGTGCGCGGGCCGTTGGAGCGGTAGAAGGGCACAATCTGGTCGCGGGGGCTACCGGAGTCATGGGTGACGATGGCCTCTTCCGGCGGGACGGTGCGCATGAAGTCCCAGATAACCCGGTAGGGGCTGATGGGACGGGAGCCGTCGGTCAGCTTGTGCGCCCACATATTGATGAAGGCATCGCGTTCCTGGCCCACTTCTCTGGTTACGGCATCGTTGTTCTTGCGGCTGTCGCCGACGATTTCGCGGCAGGCGTCAATCATCTGGCGCAGCACCAGCTTGGCGTCGCCGACTATGGGGTAGTCAATGTTGTAGTCCTTGTTGATGTCGGCGGGATCGTTGGTGGCCTGGATCATGGTCTTGCCCGCCGGAATGGTCATCACCATGTTGTGGCGGGTGAAGCTGGTGCCTACGCCGAAGATGACGTCGGCGCGGCGGACGTAGTGAACTACCGTTCCCGAGGAAGTCAGGGCGGCGGAACCCAAGGCCAGAGGGTGGGTCTCGGAAAAGGCGCTCTTGCCCAGCAGCGTAGTGGTCACCGGAACCTGGATCAGCTCCGCCAGTTCCTGCAATTCCTCGGTGGCCTTGGCGTACATCACGCCCTGCCCGGCCATGATGACCGGGTAGCGGGCGGACAGCAGGGCGCGGGCGGCGGCCTCCACGTCCCGCGGGTCGGCTTGGGAACCTACACGGCGGCTGGGGGTGTAGTAGAAGGACTCCTCGGATACGTCTTCCAGGGCCACGTCGGCGGGAATCTCCACCGCCACCGGGCCCGGTCGGCCTTGGCGCAGGGCCGCGAAGGCGCGGCGCATTACCTGGGAGGTCCGGTCCGGCATATTTATCTGCTCGATGCTCTTCGTGATGGAGGCATAGCTCTCCAACGAACTGTAAAGCGGAAGAACGCCCTGCCTCTCGCGGGGATGCCCCAGGGGCAGCAGCAGCAGCGGCGTCGAATCCGAATAGGCGGTGGCGGCGCCGGAGTAGGCGTTCTCCGCGCCGGGGCCGTACTGCATGGCGAACACGCCCATCTTGTCGCCGTCGGTGGCGCGGCTGTACCCGTCGGCGATGCCCAACCCCACCCGCTCCTGGCGGCAGACGATGGGGCGGATGCCGCCCTCGGCGCAGGACTCGATGACCGGCGTGGTGGGGAAGCAGGGCAGGTATTCCACTCCTTCCCGCTTCAGAATCTCGGTTATGGCGTCAACAGTTCTCACCGGGAACCTCCTTCAAGTACACACCTGGCTAACTGCGAGAGCAGTATAACACCGGATTCGGCGGCGGTAGTGACAGAGAATTTCCCGGGAGCAACGGGGGATTGCGGTTAGCTCCCGCCGTGCTGCGCTGCGAGGCGGTCGGCGGCGGGCTTGAGGACGGCATAGAGGAAGTCGTTGGCAGGCGTCGGCGTGCCGGTTTGCCGCGCCAGCCGTATCAGCGCGCCGTTCAGACCCTCCAGCTCCACCGGGCGGCCTTCGGTGAAGTCCTTGGCCATGGAGGCGCGGCCCTGGGCGGGGAAGCGGTCGAGGGAATTCATTGCCCATTCCAGCGAGTCGTCCATTATGGGCGCGCCGCTAGCCCGGCCCACGGCCAGCGCCTCCTCGATGGCCTGCTGTATCAGGGCACGGGTTATGGGAATGGTTCGCATCTCTTCGTACACGCAGTTGGCGGCGGCGCATACGGCGGCGGAACCGGCGATATAGGCAAACTTCTTCCACAACATCCCCGGCATATTCTCGTGCAGCTCAACCCGCCA
This sequence comes from Dehalococcoidia bacterium, assembly GCA_965204865.1. GTDB lineage: Bacteria > Chloroflexota > Dehalococcoidia > Lucifugimonadales > UBA3495 > VXOI01. Next base: position 1,838,842 of record OZ242027.1, read on the forward strand.
CCCGGCATCAAGGAACTCGCGGTGCAGCCTTTCGCCCCGCTCGGTTATTCCTACGGTCATCTCTCCGAAACCGGCTGTGCCCGGCCCTCCTTGGGTGACTACGCCAGGCTCGGAAATGCGGCCCTCCATAAAGGCCGAGCCAATCATCACCGGCTCCGGGCCGACGACAGAGGCAATCTGTTCCCCGTTGTCTATGCCGTTCTGGAGGGTGAGGGCCACAGTATCAGGGCCGACCATCGGCGGCAACGACTCGATGGCGGCGGCGTTGTGCTGCATCTTGACGGTGAACAGGATTAAGTCCTGCACTCCGGCTTCGGCGGTATCTGCTACGCCGCCGCCGGGAGCGAAGAAGTCCCCGTCGTTCTGGCTTTCCACCCGCAGGCCGCCGTTGCGGGCTATGGCTTCCAGGTGAGGGCCGCGAGCTACGTATGTCACTTCATGCCCGGCGCGAGCCAGCAAGCCCCCGAAGTATCCTCCGACTCCGCCTGCGCCAACAATCGCCACTTTCATTGGATTAGCCTCCTTAGTCCGGCTTGTCCGATATTGATACGAGTTACGCAGTTGGAGATTTCACCCCCACCCTAACCCTCCCCCTCAAGGGGGAGGGAATTATGGGTATTCGACGGGGTAGCCGTAGATTTCGCGTAGGTCGCGCTTGAGCACCTTGCCCATGACGTTGCGGGGGAGTTCGTCAACGAACACTACGGAGCGGGGGCGCTTGAAACCGGCCAGACGTTCCCGGCAGTATTCGATGATGTCAGCCTCGGTGGGCGGCTCGCCCTCGCCGCTTCCCGGCGGGGCAGCAGGCAGTGTTGTTACAACTACGGCCCGGATTTCCTCGCCCCATTCCACATCGTCCACTCCGATTACCGCCGCATCGTCTATCTGCGGGTGGGACATCAGCACTTGTTCCACTTCCTCGGGGGATACCATCTCCCCGCCGCGCTTTATGAAGTCCTTGGAGCGTCCCGCCAGATATATGTAGCCATCTTCGTCCTGGTAGCCCAGATCCCCGGTGTAGACCCAGCCGGAGCGCAACGTCTCGCCGGTGGCCGCGTCTTCCTGCCAGTAGCCCGCCATCATCCGGGAGCCGCGGGCGACGATTTCGCCGGTTTCACCGACGGCGGTTACGTTGCCGTCTTCGTCTACTATCTCGACTTCCACGTCCTCCAGGGGCCTGCCGATGGAAGTGAGGCGGCGCAGCTTTTTCTCGATTTCCTCCGGGGAGCCTTCCAGCACGTGGTCTTCCGGTGGGAGCATGGTGATGGTGGAGGCGGTCTCCGTCTGCCCGAAGGCGTTGATGAAGCTGACGCCGGGGAACTTCTCAATGGCCTGCCGGATAACTTCCAAGGGCATCGGAGCCGCGCCGTAGGTGATTACGTCCAGGGATGAAAGATCGAAATCGCCAAACTTGGGATGGTCCATCAAATGCTTGAGCATCGTCGGAACCAACATGGCTCGGTTGGCCCTGTACTCCTGCACCAAGGCCATCCACTCCTCCGGCTCGAACTGGCGCATGATGACCTGAGTGCGCCCGGCGTACACCGCGGTAAGCGCGGTCTGCAACCCGGCGATGTGGTAGTAGGGAACAGTAACGAGATTAGTCTCTTCTACATCCGGGTCTGCTGGCGTGACCGTTGACAGGATGTAGGAAGCAAAGCTGTCGTGGGTCAGCATTACCCCCTTGGGCGCGCTGGTAGTGCCGGAGGTGAACATAATCACCGTGGTGTCGTCATCCTCCCCCTCGGGGAAGTGAAGCTGCTCCGGCGAAGCGGCGCGCAGCAACTGCTCGTAGCTGGTCAGCCCGGTGGTGGTTCCGGCGTCCAGTATGATTACCCGTTCGCGGGGCAACCCGAAAAGTTCTTCCTCGCCCAGCAACTCCAGGTAACGCTCACCGATGAACAGGCAGGCAGGCTGCGCGATGGCGAGCATTTGATGCAGCTCTTCGGTCTTGGCCCGGAAGTTTATCGGCACGTAGGTAGCGTCGAGCTGGGCCGCAGCGAAGTAGATTTCGATGCTGCGGTGACTGTTCACCTGCATAGTGGCGACGCGGTCGCCGGGATGAACACCCAGTTCCGCCAGCGCGTTGGCCAGACGGTTGACCCGCTGGGAAATCTGGTGGTAGGTGAACTCCCGCCCGTCGAAAATCATCGCGGTGCGGTCGGGAACTATGGCTTCGGCAATGGTGAGAAGTTCGGTTGTGTTCATTGCTCCGCTTCGATCGTTATTGAGTATGATTGACAGTTAACTGCTTCCACTAGCCAAATTGCAGCGCGGCAAGGCGGGTTTCCAGTTGCAGAGCCTCTTCCAGCGTCATGTCGCCGCCCTCGCGCAGAGTCCGCTTCAACGCGGCGACTGCATCCGGCGGGCCTTCGGCCAGCACGGCAGCGGCCTGGCGGGCGTCATCGGTCAGTTGCTCTGGCGGCGACAGGCGGGTGATCAGCCCCAGCGAAAGCGCTTCCTGAGCCGTAAACCTGCGTCCGGTCAGCAGCAGATCCAGACCCTGAGATAGACCGGCGTTGCGGGGGAGTGTCTGCGTTCCCCCGGCGGCGGGAATCATGCCCAAGCGCACTTCGGGCATGGCGAAGACCGTATCTTCAGCGGCCAGACGCAGGTCGCCAAGAAGCGCGATTTCCAGCCCGGACCCGATGCAGTAGCCATGAACGGCAACAACGATGGGCTTGTCCAAGTTTATCATCTGCCCCCACACATCCCGCTGCCAACGGACCTGCCGGGCGATGACCTGCGAGGGAGCGGAGCCGAACTCCGTAAGATCGGCCCCGGCGCAGAAGCCTCGCCCTTCGCCGGTAATAAGCAAGACCCGCACGTCAGGGTCGTCAGCCACCGCGGCCAGCGCTTCGGAAAAGTCGTCGCGCATCTGGATATTGTAGGCGTTCAGCACGGCGGGCCGTGCCAGCGAAATGCGGGCCATGCTGCCTTCCTTCTCATATATGAGCGTCTCGAAGGGGCGCATAGCAGCTATCGGGCAGAGACTCCGGCGGGATAAACGGCCCGTTCATAAAGCTGATGCAAGTCCAACTCGGTATAGCGCAGACCGATGTTCTCCAGGTTGTGGGCGTCGCTGACCTCCATGAGCAGCAGGCCGTGGGCGTCTGCCTTTTCCTTCACCTGGGGCTTGCGGATGTGCCAGTTGTGGATATAGTTGTCAATCTCGATGGCGTGGACGTCCTGCTCGATGATGATTTCCGGCGAGTAGTAGCCCGGGTGGCAATAGGTGCGGAAAATACCGCCCTCCTTGCCGTCCATTGAAGGCAGGAACAGCTCGGCGACCTGGTACTCGGCAAAGGGGTTCTGCTCCGGACGAACCTCGATCTCCCATCCGGGAATTATCACCACCTCACCGGGGAAGTGCCGCTCCACCAACTCCCGGAACTCGAAGGACCAGTCCTTGTTGTGGTGATCGGTGATTCCGATACCGTCGATTCCCGACGCCTTGATTTGCCGCACCACCTTCTCGGCGATTTCCAGCGACGGCGGCTGAAAGTTGAAGGCTTCCCAAACGTGGGTGTGGAGGTCCAGCTTAAGTTTCAAGATACTCTCCTATATTCGGTCGTTCCCGCGAAAGCGGGAATCCACTTGGCCGAGGGGAGACGCCCTCACCCTAAGGGGGAGAGGGAATCTTCTTTATTCCCCGGTAAACGAGGGTTTACGCCGTTGCAGGAAAGACGCTATGCCTTCGGTCCGGTCGGCAGTGCTTTGCAGTATGACGTTCAGGTCCGTTTCCAGCCCAAGGGCTTGACCCAAGGCAAGGTCTGCTCCAAGAGTGACCGCTTCCTTTACATATCTGGCGCCCAACGGGCTGCCCTCCATTATTCCCTCAGCCATTTTATGGGCCAGTTGCAATGGGTCTTCGGCCTGCGCCGACACCCGGTTGACCAAGCCGATGGACAGAGCTTCGGCAGAATCGATGCGCCGGCCCGTCAGCAGCATATCCCGCGCCCAGCCCGGCCCGACCAGCCGGGGCAGCCGCTGAGTACCTCCATCGAAGGGGAAGTTGCCCGGCGATGGCGGCGAGAAGCCGAATTTCGCTCCGTATGCCGCCAGCCGGATATCGCCGGCCAAGGCCAACTCCAGCCCGTGGTCGGTGGCGTCGCCGTTCAGCGCCGCCAGGACCGGCACGGGCAGGGACGCGACGGCCCCGGCTGCCTGCAATTCGGCAACATGCTCCCGCGACGCCGGAGTATTCCTCCCAGCGGAGAACACCGGGCCGCTGCTGGTCAATATTACCACTCGGAGGCTATTGTCGCCGGACAGTTCGGCGCAGAGCTCCCTCAACTCCGACGCCATTGCTTCATCAATCCGGTTGTTGTCGGCAGGCTTGTTGAGAGTAATGACGGCCAAGTCCCCATCGCGGGCCAGCTCGAGGCCAGTGTAAGAAATGATGTTCCTCCGGTGGGTTTTCCCCTGCTTTTCGGCCTCGCCGGGCAATTCTTGACAAGGCAAAATGGCTTGATTACCATAGATTAGCACTCTGACAGCCGGAGTGCTAATCTATGGTCAAAATTGCCGGGCCAAGACCAAATCCCGGCGTAACATAAGGAGGCCGCGGTGGCGAATTTTCAGCCGTTGGGCGAGCGTGTGGTAGTGAAACCCATTGAGGGCGAACAGACCACCAAGGGCGGTATTTTCCTGCCCGACACCGCCAAGGAAAAACCCCAGGAAGGCGAGGTGGTCGCGGTAGGCCCCGGCCGCATGAGCGATGACGGCAATCGTATCGCCATGGACGTTGCCAAGGGCGACCGGGTTATCTATTCCAAGTTTGCCGGCACCGAGTATAAGGACGGCGACGACGAGTATCTCATCCTGCGCGAAAGCGACATTCTAGCCAAGCTATCCTAGTCCTGCCGCAGGGCCGGCGGCCCCCCCAGTCGTTCCCTCTCTCTCCGGGGGAGGGTTAGGGTGAGGGCGTCCTGGCCGTTGAATTCACGCCTGTCAAATTAAGGAGGAATGGATGCCAGCCAAGAAGCTTACCTACTCGGAGGAGGCTCGCAAGTCCCTCCGGACCGGTATCGACATCCTTGCCGATTCGGTCAAGATTACCCTCGGCCCCAAGGGCCGCAACGTGGTCCTGGACAAGTCCTTTGGCCCGCCCCAGGTATGCAGCGACGGCGTAACCATCGCCAAGGAAATCGAGCTGCCCGACTCCTTCGAGAACATGGGCGCCCAATTGCTCAAGGAAGCCGCCACCAAGACCAACGACGCTGCCGGCGACGGCACCACCACTTCCGTGGTGCTGGCTCAGGCCATCATCACCGACGGATTCAAGAATGTCACCGCCGGGGCCAACCCCATGGCCATCAAGCGCGGCATTGAGCGGGCCGTCGAATCGGTGGTCGGCGAGTTGCAGGGAATGTCCCAGTCGGTGGAAACCCGCGAGACCATCGGCCAGGTCGCCAGCCTCTCGGCCCACGAGGAAGCTATTGGCGAGACCATCGCCGAAGCCATGGAAAAGGTCGGCAAGGACGGCGTCATCACCGTCGAAGAATCCAAGGGCCTTTCCGACGAGATCGAGTACGTGGAGGGGATGCAGGTCGACCGCGGCTACATCTCTCCCTATTTCATCACCAACCCTGACCGGATGGAGTCGGTTCTTGAAGACCCGACCATCATCATCACCGACAAGAAGATTTCCGCCGTTGCGGAACTCCTGCCGGCGCTGGAAAAGCTGCTCCAGGTAGGCCGCAAGAACGTCGTTATCGTCGCTGAGGACGTGGACGGCGAGGCTCTGGCCACCGTCGTGGTCAACAAGCTGCGTGGCACCCTCAACGCCCTGGCGGTGAAAGCCCCAGGCTTCGGCGACCGCCGCAAGGCCATGCTGGAAGACATCGCCATCCTTACCGGCGGCACCGTCATCAGCGAGGAGACCGGCCGCAAGCTGGATGCCGCCACCATCGAGGACTTCGGCCAGGCCCGCCGGGTCACCGCTACCAAGGACGAAACCACTATTGTGGAAGGGCATGGCTCTGAAGATGGGATCCAGGCCCGCATCGTCCAGATCAAGGCCCAGATTGAGGACACCACCTCCGAGTTCGACCGCGAGAAGCTGCAGGAGCGGATGGCCAAGCTGTCCGGCGGCGTAGCTGTAATCAAGGTTGGCGCCGCCACCGAGATCGAGCTCAAGGAGCGCAAGGCCCGTGTCGAGGACGCCCTGTCCGCCACCCGCTCCGCCGTTGAGGAGGGGATTGTCCCCGGCGGCGGCGTGGCGCTGGTACGCGCCCAGCGCGCCCTGGACGACATCGGCGAACTGCCCCTCGACGAGCGTGTCGGCGTGGACATTATCCGCCGCTCCCTGGAGCAGCCCCTCAAGCTCATCGTGGAGAACGCTGGCTTCGAGGGCGCCGTGGTGCTCAACCAGGTCAAGCAGCAGGCCGACGACTACGGCTATGACGCCGAGGTCGGCGAATACGGCCCGATGCTGGAAAGGGGCATCGTCGACCCCGCCAAGGTCACCCGCTCCGCTCTCCAGAACGCGGCCAGCGTGGCGGCCATGGTGCTGACCACCGAGTCCATGATTTCCGAAATCCCCCAGCCGGCTCCGGCCATGCCCGCGGGTATGCCCCCCGGCGGCGGAATGGACTTCTAGCCCGGCCAGGCTGCTCCGGCAATCAGAGAGCCGTCCCGCCGAAAGCGGGGCGGCTTCTTTTTGCCCTTATGCGGACATCTGTGACCCATGCGCAGGACTGAACCGTACATACATTGGCAGGGTTGGTATAATGCAGGGCGTTTCACAGAAATTTACAGGCTGGCTGACTAAGAAGCTGACTTACATGAAGGAGAAACTCGTTATGCTTTGAATGGCAATCGCGGCGGCCGGTGGAGCGGCCGCAGGCGTAGTGGCGATTTGGGGTAAAATCCGGGGCGACGGCAAGAAAGAGGAGAACCCACAGCAGTCGGCTGAGCAGATCGAGCAGCCCGAACCGGCGGCGTCAACGACATAGGGGAATCATCCGTGAGTACAGCGTCCGGCGCAAATCTCAACATGGTATACGACTCCGCCCAAGCCGCTCTGGCTGGACTGAGCAACGGAGCGTCCCTGCTTATTGCCGGGTTCGCCGGGCATGGTGAGCCGGAGGGATTGCTGGGGGCCGTCATCGCCAGCGGGGTACGCGGCCTGACCGTTATCAGCCAGGGAGCAGGGGTGCCCAACTCGGGACATACCGACCTTCACCGACTGGTGGAAGCGGGAGCCGTGCAAAAACTCATCTCGCCGTTGCCTTTTCACCCGCGCCAGGGCGGGGCAATCCGTGAGAAGTGGGAAGAGGGAGAACTGGAGCTGGAAGTCCAACCCGCCGGAATCCTGACCGAGAGAATCCGAGCCGGCGGAGCCGGCATCGGTGGCCTGTTCCTGCCTACCGGGGCGGGAACCCGATTCGCTGAGGGCCGGGAGACACGCAACATCGACGGGCGCGAACACATCTTTCAGCCCGCGCTCAAAGCCGATTTCGCCCTGCTGCGCGCCGCCGCCGCAGACACCCTGGGCAACCTGATATACGCAGGAACTCATCGCAACTGGAACCCGATAATGGCTATGGCAGCGAGGGTATCCGTCGCCGAGGTGGACGAAATCCGGGAGCCCGGCGGTCTTGATCCTGAACTGATAATCACGCCGGCCATCTTCGTGCAGCGAATCGTGTTGAGCAAGAGCTAGACACCACTTAGATTGACCACAGAGAGCAGATATGCGGGGCGCAAGACTGGACTCGACCAACATGGCCCGCCGGGCGGCGCAGGAAATTCAGGCCGGAGAAGCGGTCGCCATCGGCTCCGGCCTTCCTTCTGCCGTTCCTTCTGCCGTTCCTGCCGGAAGCGGCGTATGGTTCCTGTCAGAAAGCGGAGCCGTGGGCTATCGCCCTAGCGCCGAGGGCATGTTTGTGGACAGCGCAGGAAATCCTGCTGTGGTCATGCCCGGCGGAACAGTTGTTGGGGTAGCCGACGTTGCGGCGATGCTTGCCGGAGCCAATGTCGGGCTGGCCTTCGTCGAGGCGGCTCAGGTGAGCGCGGCGGGCGACTTCGTCCACTGGACCACCGCCGAGACGCCCGGCCTGGCCGCCCCCGGCTTCGCGGTGGACCTGGCGTCCGGCGCAGGACGTATTGTGGCTCTGATGCAGCACACCGGCGACCACGGAGCGCCCTGCATCCTCGAACGATGTGTCCTGCCCATAGACGGCAACCGTTGCGTATCGCTGATTGTTACCGATATAGCCGCCATTCGTGTTACCGATGGCGGGCTGGAACTGGCGGAGGTTGCCCCTGGCTGGACTTCCGACGATGTGATTGCCATCACGGCAGCGCCCCTGTCGGTGGCGTCCGGCCTCCGCGAGATGACTTTCGCCGTGCCGACGCTGCCCTGGCCCAACAAGGTCTACGACAACGCCGCCGAAGCCCTCAGTGACGTCCCCGATGGGGCCGTCGTCAACGTGGACGGCTTTGGCGGGCCGGGCGGGATGGCCCACTACTTGATGACAGCCCTGCGAGACCATGGAGTCAAGGGCCTCACGATAATAAGCAACACCGCAGGCATCGCCAGGGTGGCCCGCTTCGGCGTCCCCGAAGGTCTGACCGCCATAGACCACACCATCCTCGTGGAAAACGGCCAGGTGGCCAAGGCCATCGCCTCCTACCCTGTCTCACCGTCCATCAACCGTCCCAGCGCCTTCGAGCGGGCCTACCAGGAAGGCGAGTCCGGCCTGGAAGTCTCGCCGCAGGGGACGCTGGCCGAGCGGCTCCGTTCCGGCGGGGCAGCAGTGGCCGCTTTCTACACCCCCACCGCAGCGGGGACGTTGCTGGGCGAGGGGAAGGAACTCCGCGAGATAGACGGCCGGCCCTACGTGCTGGAACAGCGCATCCTCGCCGACTTCTGCATAATCCGGGGCCACAAGGCGGACACCCTGGGCAATATGGTTTACAAGGGAACGTCGCGTAACTTCAACCCGGTAATGGCTACCGCAGCCCGTGTCACGGTGGTAGAGGTGGACGAAATCGTGGAGCCGGGGGAACTCGATCCCGAGGAAATCGTGACCCCCGGCGTGTTCGTCAACCGCATCGTCAAGCGGCCCGAGGGCTTTTCTCCCTACTTGGATACAGCATAGGGCTGGTCGAGGACTAGGATATGGCAATTGACATTGAATCCCTGGCAGATAAAGAAAGACTGCCCCGTGAAATTATCGCCATGCGGGTGGCCAAGGAACTGCCCGACGGGGCCTACGTGAACCTGGGCATCGGTATCCCGACGTTGGTATCCAGCTTCCTCCCGGAGGGCCGCACGGTGTTCTACCACAGCGAGAGCGGCATCCTCAACTGTGGGCCGTTGGCCGAGGAAGGAGAGGAGGACATCAACTTGATAAATGCCGGGGGACAGTTCCTGGAATCGGTGCCGGGAATGTCTTTCTTCGATTCGTCTCAAGCCTTCGCCATGATTCGAGGAGGCCACGTGGACGTTACAGTTCTGGGTTCGCACCAGGTGTCTTCCAAGGGCGACCTAGCCAACTGGATGCTGCCCCACCGTGGCGTGGGCAATGTCGGCGGCGCCATGGACCTGGCCGCCGGAGCCAGCGGCGTCATCGTAGCGATGGAGCACACCGACCGTCAGAACAACCCCAAAATCGTCGAGGAATGCACCTTCCCAGTCACCGGACAAGGTTGCGTCTACCTGGTAGTGACCGACCTGGCCGTTATAGAGCGTACCCCCCACGGCCTGGTCCTCAAGGAAGTGGCCCCCGGCTGGACGCCGGAGGAGGTGCAGGCGTTGACGGGAGCCAAGCTGATAGTAGCCGACGACGTGAAGGAATTTGAGCTCTAGTTAGCCTATTTCTTCAGCATCAGACTCGTGAAGCACATTTTGGAGCGAAGGCAATGCCCGGCAAGGCGTCCAAAAAGGCAACGAAGGTCTCTATGAAGACTCCTGAAAATGCTGGCGGCGAGATAGTGCTCCTTTCAGGGGGCAATCCCCAGATTCCGAAGGGGGACGGCGACGCGCCGGTACAGGCTTACATCGCGGCCATGCCAGGTTGGAAGAGCGAAGTCGGACGCCGGATCGACGACCTAATCGTGCGCACCGTGCCTGACGTGCGCAAGGCTGTCAGGTGGAACTCGCCTTGGTATGGCATCGATGGAGAAGGTTGGTTCGTGAGTTACCACGTCTTCACCCGTTACGTGAAGGTGACTTTCCTCAATGGCGCGTCATTGCAACCCGTTCCGCCCGGCTCAGGCAAGGACAAGGACTCGCGCTGGATCGACATCCACGAAGACGAACTGGACGAAGAACAGATGACGACGTGGATCCAGCAGGCGGCCGCCCGGCCAGGCTGGCGTGGGTTCTGACTAAGAAAAGTTCGCAGTTCAGCCCCCTCAGCCCCCACGTTTGACACTCAATTTCCTATCCTGATAGCATTGCCGCATCCCGAATCCGGAGGGTGCCTGTGGCTGGAATTGCGGCCTTTGGGGCATACGTCCCTCGTTATCGTCTGGGAGCATCCACCGACGGCTGGAACTCGCGGGCGGAACGGTCGGTAGCCAACTTCGACGAGGACAGCGTCAGCATGGCGGTGGCCGCGGGCCTCGACTGCCTCGCCGGGCATGACCGCGAGAAGATTGATGGGCTGCTCTTAGCCACCACCACACCTCCCTACGCCGAGAAAGGCTGCGCCTCCATCATCGCCACGGCCCTCGACCTGCGCCGCGACATATTCACTGCCGACATAACCGACGTGCTGCGCGCTGGCACCACCGCCCTGAAGCAAGCGCTGGACTCGGTGGCCGCCGGTTCCGCCGGGCAGGTGCTGGTCATCGCCAGCGACAACCGCCAGGGCGCTCCTAAGGGCGACGCCGAGCGCAACTCCGGCGATGGAGCCGCCGCCTTCATTGTCTCAAGAGAGGGCGTCATTGCAGAGCACGAGGGATTGTACAGCATCTCAGAAAACATGATGGACGTCTGGCGCAGTGCCGACGACCAGTTTGTGCGCTCGTGGGAAGACCGTTTCGCTATCGAGGAGGGGTTGGAGCGCATCCTGGGCGACGCCATCGCCGGGTTCATGGAACGGCAGAGCATATCGGCGCGGGACGTGGGCAAGCTGGCCCTCTACGCCCCGGACGGACGCCGACACGCCCAGTTGGCGCGGCAGTTGGGATTCGCCCCGGAGCAGGTGCAGGACGCCATGTTCGGACGCCTCGGCAACACCGGAGCCGCCTTCGTACCGATGCTGCTGGCTTCGGCCTTGGAAGACGCCACGCCGGGGCAGCTAATCGTTGCCGCGTCCTACGGAGACGGCAGCGACGTTATTGGCTTCCGGGCCACGGCGCAGGCCGGAAACGGACGGGCCGGCCACGGTGTCAGCGGGCACCTCAACTCAGGCCATGCGCTGGACAGCTACGAGACTTACGCCCGCTGGCGCGACGTGTGGCTTACCGACGCCGCATCGCGCCGTCCGCAGGCGCAGTCGCCGTCGGTTTCGGCGCTGTGGCGCGAGGGCGACCGCAACATCCGGTTCTACGGCGCGACCTGCAACCAGTGCGGCTTCGTGCAGTATCCGCCGCAACGGGTCTGCGTGAAGTGCCAGGCCCGCGACGAATCAACGCCGCTGCGCCTGAGCGATAGACCCGGTAAGGTATTCACCTATTCCATGGACTACCTGGCCGGAACTACCGATACCCCGCTGGTCATAGCCGTGGTGGACTTCGACGGCGGAGGCCGCGCCCTGTGCATGGTCACCGACCGGGAACTGGACGAAATACAAGTCGGTATGCCGGTGGAAATGAGTTTCCGCAAGCTCCGGGTGGTCAACGGCATCCACAACTACTATTGGAAGGCAGTACCGCGCTGGGTGGCGGCTGGTCAACCAGCCGCTGCCAGCTAATTTCAGGAAACATAATAAGGGCAGAGGTTGTTATGAGCGGAATCAAAGACCGGGTTGCCATCATCGGAATGGGCTGCACCAAGTTCGGGGAACGATGGGACGCCAGCTCCGCCGACCTGATGGTGGAAGCGGCCTATGAGGCTTATGAAGACGCTGGCATCGAGGGCAAGGACATTCAGGCGGCTTGGCTGGGCACCGTGTCGTCCTTCCGCACCGGGCAGCCGCTGGCCGACGCGCTCAAGCTGGACTACATTCCCATTACCCGTGTGGAGAATGCCTGCGCCACGGCCACCGACGCCTTCCGCAACGCTTGCTACGCCGTGGCCGCCGGAGTATACGACATCGTGCTGGCCCTGGGCGTGGAGAAGCTGAAGGACTCCGGCTTTTCGGGCTTGGCCGTTCCCGAAGCTCCCGGCTCCGACGTCAACCCGCCGGTGCCGCCGCCCTCGCAGTTCGCGCTGGCCGCAACGCGCTACTTCCACGAGTACGGTATCTCCTTCGAGGAGGGGAAGCAGACGCTGGCCCAGATAGCCTCCAAGAATCACCACAACGGCACCATGAGCCCCAAGGCCCACTTCCAGCGGGAAGTCAGCGCCGAGCAGGTTGCCAACGCTCCGATGGTGGCTTGGCCGCTGGGCTTGTTCGACTGCTGCGGGGTCAGCGACGGAGCTGCCGCCGCCATTATCACCACCCCGGAAATCGCCAGGACTTTCCGCGATGACTACATCCTGGTCAAGGGGCTGGGCCTTTCGGTAGGCGCCTTCGGCATAATGCGCAATGACTGGGACTTCACCCACTTCCCGGAGTCGGTGCGGGCCAGCCAATCGGCCTACCAGGAGGCGGGCATCAGCGACCCGCGCCGCGAGATAGATCTGGCGATGGTTCACGACTGCTTCACCATCACCGAGCTGATAATCTACGAAGACCTGGGCTTCAGCCCCCGAGGGCGGGCCAGCGCCGACGTGGAAGCCGGCACGTTCACCCTGGAAGGCGACCTGCCGGTGAACACCGACGGCGGCCTGAAATGCTTCGGCCACCCCATCGGGGCCAGCGGCATCCGCATGATTTACGAGGTCTACAAGCAGCTCCAGGGCAAGGCAGGCGGGCGCCAACTCCAGAAGGCCGACTTGGGCCTGACCCACAATCTGGGTGGGCGCCCCGGCTCTTTCACCTGTTCCGTTGCGCTCTTCGGAACCCGCGACTAGATAGAACACACCAAGGCTCGGCACAGTTTTCAGACATTTACGCAGGCCGCGCTCCTTCACGGAGCGCGGCCCTTCTGTGGGGCTGCCCCAATTCACATAATCTGAAAATTCTCAAAAATCGTCCAAAATTTTATTGTTTCTCCCAAGTCCGGCCTGATATAACCGAGGTTACATAACCCGGAACGGGGTGAGCCGTGGTTGTATCCGAGTCCCCATCCATTGCAGTCAGTCAGTCAAACGAGGCAGGCAGAGCAGCCAAGCGTCGAGCCGTGAACATAGCCGGGCGCGGGAGCGACGTCGCCTTCATCATTGACGAAGACTCGCCGATGGAGAAAGTGACTCAGGATCTGGCAAAACAGTTGTCCGGGAGACGGGGGGCGCTATTTTCCCAAGGTGGAGTAAGCGTCAACACCGGGAGACGAAGCCTCACCGAAGGGGAAAAGGCCGTCATCCGCCGGATCTTCGAGGAAAACTCAGGATTGACCGTCTCGCGTTTCGTGTCGACCATTGGAGATTATGTCGTCGAGTCGGAAGAATATCCCGAAGACACCTCACGACGTTACCCGTGGCGATATGCAATGAGACGATCGTCGGCCCGAACCGAGGCGCTGGACCGCGTCCTCAGCCGCCTTGCTGGCGGGAATCAGCGCAACCGCGCCCAAGCCTTGCTGATTCGAAGCACCTTCCGCTCCGGGGAGTCCATACACCATTATGGAGACGTGGTGGTCCTGGGCGATGTTAACCCAGGCTCGGAGATCAAGGCTGACGGCGACATAGTGGTGATGGGCGCACTCAAAGGTCTGCCTCACGCCGGGGCATCGGGCGACAACAAGGCGGCCATCATCGCCTTGGAAATTGCATCTCCTCGTATCCGAATCGGCGACTGCGAGGCAGCGGCTCCGGCAACCAGGAAAAACCAGAGAGCAAGGAAGCGTGGCAGGAACTCCGAAACCGGGCAGCCGAGTATTGCCTATACCCGGCGGGGAGCAGTCTACATATCGCCCTTCGCCGGGCGTTTCGCCAGATACACAAAAGGGGTACTTTATGACGGGTAAGACAATCGTCATCACCTCGGGCAAGGGCGGCGTCGGAAAGACCACTACAACCGCCAACATCGGCGCCGCCTTGGCCATGCGAGGCCACCGCATAGTAGTTATAGACACGGACATCGGCCTGCGCAATCTCGACGTAATCATGGGGCTGGAAAACCGCATCGTCTACGACCTGGTGAACGTCATCGAAGGCAAGTGCCGGATACGTCAGGCAATGATACAAGACAAGCAGGGGCTGGAGTTGTACCTGATTCCGGCGGCGCAGACCCGCGACAAGGACAGCATAGAACCAGCCCAACTCCGGGAACTGTGCGCCGGACTGGAGCAGGAATACGACTACATCCTGATAGACTGCCCGGCCGGCATTGAACGAGGGTTCAAGAACGCCACCGCCGCAGCCCAGGAAGCGATAATTGTCACCACCCCCGAGGTCGCATCCATACGCGACGCCGACCGGGTTATCGGCCTGCTGGAGGCGGCGGAATTGCACCGGCCCCGGCTCATCATCAACCGCATCTCCGCCGACATGGTGCGGCGTGGCGACATGATGAGTCAAAGGGACGTGGAGTCGCTACTGGCAATCGAGGTCATCGGCTTGGTGCCAGCCGATGAACGCACCATATCCGCCGCCAACCGCGGCGTGCCGGTGGTGCACGATAGACGGTCCACTGCCGGAGCCGCTTTCATGCGCATTGCAGCGCGGATAGATGGCGAAGAAATTCCCATGCAAGAAATTTCGCCCCGTCCCGGGATGCTGAACAAGCTGCGGGACATGGTAGGCATGAAAGGGAGGGCCTACTCCCATGCGTGAACTGTTGCGTTGGCTGTTCGGACTTTCCGAAAAAGACACACAGACTTCCAGCGAGATTGCCCGGCAGCGTCTGCGTCTGGTTCTCATCCAGGACCGCATAGAGCTGGCGCCGGACATGATGCAGCAGATGAAGCAGGAAATTCTGGAAGTGGTTTCCCGCTACATGGTGGTGGAAGACGACTTCGTAGAGTTCGAAGTGCGCCGCCTGGAAGATCTGGTCATGCTGGTGTCCAACATAGAGGTGAAGGACGTGAGCATCCTGGTGGCCGCGCCGGCACAATAGGAATAGCCCGAGATCGGGCAGAGAGGGTGGCGCTACGGCGTAGAAGGGGCGACTCCACATCGGAGTCGCTCTTTTCCATCGCAGCCAGAGTCTCAATTGCGACTATTCCAGCGGCACTCTATAATCGGGCGGTCAACTCGAAACGTCAGGAGGCCTGAAATGCCCGGCAACAAGCTGAACATCGGCAACGTCGAGATTACTTCCCTCTCCGACGGGCTGTTGGAGTTCGACCTCTGCAACTTCTTCCCAGCCATACCCAGCGAGGACTGGCACGGGCACGAAAGCCACCTGACCGCGGAGGGCAACGTCCGCTTCAACCTGGCCTGCTTCGTTATCCGCTCCGAGGGCCGCACCATCGCCGTGGACACCGGACTTGGCCCCAAGCCCACGCCGGAAACTCCGTGGGGCGAGCTGCTCAACGACTTCGCGGCCCACGGCATGAAGGCAGAGGACGTGGACATGGTGGTGATGACCCACGCCCACCGCGACCACATCGGCTGGAACGTCGTTTCCCAAGACGGCAACTATGTCGCTACCTTCCCCAACGCCCGCTACTACGTCAGCTCCAGGGACTGGGAAGCCTGCCACGACCCGGCGCTGATAGAAACCCGTTTCCCCAACGCGCCGGATTGCGTCTGGCCGCTGGAAGGGCTGGGTGTGCTGGAACTGATGGAAGGCGAGTATCAGTTGACCGGCGAACTGACCATGATTCCCACCCCTGGGCACACCCCCGGCCACATGAGCATCATGATTTCCTCCCAGGGCGAACGGGGCTTGGTGCTGGGCGACGTGCTGCACAACACGGTGCAGATTGAAAACACCGACTGGGTCTCCCGCGCCGACATAGACCCGGAGCAGACCCGCATCACCCGCCGCGACATGATGGACCGGCTGGAACAGGAAGGCCTGCCCGTCGCCGCCGTCCACCTGGCCGCCCCCGGATTCGGTCGCATAGTCCGCGCCGAAGGCCGCCGCTACTGGCAGGCCATCTAGCCGCCTCACAGAATGGCCGGATTCATCCAACAGAAGGGAGTTGGACAGTCATGGCAAAGAACGGATTCAAGATAATCGACGCCGAGCTTCACGTAATGGAGCCTGTTGACCTCTGGGAAAAATACATTGACCCCGAGTTCAAAGACCGGGCTCCCCGTCGGCTCAATGAACGGCGCTGGGACATCCGCACCGTCGTCGAGGGCGACGTGATGGCCAGCATGACCGACTACAACTGGCCGGCCCGCAGCGCCGAGGAAGAAGACACTCTAGCGGAGCGATACGCAGAGGAAATAGCCGCCAACTTCGATCCGGCGTCTCAAGTCAAGGCGATGGACAGAGAGGGTCTGGACCTGGCGGTGCTGTATCCGACTTCCGGTATGTACATCACGGCCCGCAACGGAATGGACCCCCGTTTTGCCGAGGCCGCCTGCCGGGCCTACAACAACTGGCTCTACGACTACATCCAGGCTGGCGACCCGTCCCGTATGTTCGGCGCGGCGGCCCTCTCGCCCCACGACGTGGAAACTGCAGTTATCGAAGCCCGGCGTTGCGTCAAGGAGCTGGGCTTCAAGGCGGTTTTCCTTCGCCCCAACATGTACAACAACCGTTCCTGGCACGACCCGCACTACGACCCGTTGTGGGCCGAGGTCCAGGAACTTGACGTTCCCGTGGGCTTCCACGAGACCACCGGCTCCCGGATGCCCGCCGCCGGGGCCGACCGCTTCCCCGACGACCTCGGCATCGCCCACATCGCCACCCATTCCGTGGAGCAAATGATGTGCTGCATGGACATCATCATGGGCGGGGTGATGGAGCGCTTCCCCAAGCTGCAATTCGCTTTCCTGGAAGGCCAGTGCGGCTGGCTGCCCTTCTGGTTGGGCCGGATGGACGAACACTATGAGTGGCGGCATCCCTACGGGGAAATGCAGCACCTCAGGATGCTGCCCTCTGAATACTTCAACCGGCAAGGCTACGCCGCCGTCGAGTGCGAGGAAGTGTTCGTGTCCCACGTGGTGGAAGCGGTGGGCGACGAAAGGCTGCTGACCACCAGCGACTACCCCCACGGCGACGCCAAGTACCCCCATACCACCGAGACGTTCCTGCAACTGCCCCTGTCCGACGAGAGCAAGCGGCGCATCCTGTGGGACAACCCGGCCCGTCTCTACAAACTTTAGCTCAAGACCAACAGCCCTAGGCGTTTCTATTCTCCCTCTCCCTTGAGGGAGAGGGTTGGGTGAGGGTGAAATTCCGCAGCGGAGTAGACCGTATGCGTATCGGGTTCATTGGGACAGGAAACATTGGCACGCCTATGGCCGCCAGCATATTGAAGGCTGGTTATGAGCTGGCGGTCCACGATGTAGTGCGCGAAAAGACCCGGCCGCTGGTTGACCAAGGAGCGGTATGGGCGGACTCTCCGGCGGAGATCGCCGCCCAGTGCGACATAACCTGCACCTGCCTGCCCGGCCCGGCTGAGATGGAGCCAGTGACCCTCGGGCCGGGCGGCATTCTGGAAGGAGCCCGGTCAGGCTCAGCCTACATAGACCACACCACCAACTCTCCCCTTCTGGCCCGGCGAGTGCACAATGTTTTCGCCGAGAAAGGAATCGCCATGCTCGATGCGCCGGTCAGCGGCGGGGTCGAGGGAGCGAGGGTGCGGGACCTGCTGGTGATGGTTGGGGGAGACGAAACGACCTTCCAACGGTGCCTGCCCGTGCTGGAAGCCATCGGGGAGCGGGTGATGCACACCGGAGACATCGGCTCCGGGTGCATCTGCAAGATTATGCACAATACCGCGGTCTTCTGCGCCGACCTGGCAATGACCGAATGCTGGACTCTGGCCGTCAAGTCTGGCGTGCCAGCCGAGACCATCGTGGACGTATTCCGCAACGGGGCCATAGGCCGGATGAGCAATCTGTGGGGAAGGCTGCCCGACACTTTCTTCCAAGGCGATTTCGAGGCCCGGTTCGCCCTGAAAACCGCCCATAAAGACCTGCACTTGGGCGAAGAGCTGGCGGAGGCTTACGAAGTCCCAATGCCCCTGGCCCAAGTCTGCCGCGACCTCTACGCCCAGGCTATGGCCCGAGGCTGGGAGGAAAATGACAGCTCGATAGTGCTGACCCTCCAGGAAGAACGCGCCGGTGTCCAGGTGCGCTTGGGAGAGAACCAACCCTAGCGTAGCTCGGCCACTGCCTCCACTTCCACCAGAAAGTCCGGGTCGGCCAGGCCAGCCACCACTACGGTAGTGCTGGTCGGTCGGCCCTCCTCTGGCAGCAGCGTCATCCTGACCTCGCGGATTTTGCCCAGGTTCTCTGCGCCGACTACATAAGTCGTTGTCTTCACGATGTCCTGTAGCGTTCCTCCGGCAGCCTTGATAGCGATTTCCAGGTTGGCCCACACCTGACGGATTTGGGCCGCGGCATCGCCGGGATGCACCGCCTTGCCGTCCAATCCACGCGGTACCTGGCCGGATATGTAAACGGTGCTGCCCACCTTGACCACGTGGTTGTACAGGTTTGCGGGTGGCGAGGCCAGCTCGGGCGGGTTGATGTATTCTCGTTCCATTTCAGTTCTCCTTAGCATTGGATTCCGGCACCGCTATTCTTGACTGTCTGCGCTATCATAGCAACCGTCGGATGAGAAATGAGGAATCAACGGGAAGGAGTCCGGGGGTGCCTATGCAAGCTATAGTTGGTGGAACACTTATAGACGGATCGGGCGGAGAGCCGCTGGCCGACTCGGTGGTACTGGTGGGAGACGATGGGCGCATCGTGGCCGCCGGGCCGCGGGCGACGGTGGCTATGCCGGAAGGCACGCAGCAGATTGACGCCACCGGCATGACCGTTATGCCCGGTCTTATTGACTGCCACGACCACCTGGCATCCTTCACCTACGACCTGCTGAGCCGGTGGGGGATGACCGAGCCGCGCAGCACCCGGACGGTGCGCATCGCCCGCGTCATCGAGGACACGCTGCAATCGGGCTACACCACCATCCGCGATTGCGGATGGCTCGAAGCCGGTTTCCGGGTTGCCGTCGAGGAAGGGCTTATTGACGGCCCGAGGCTCCTGGTGGCTGCCGGCCCTCTCGGCCCTACCCACAGCGTACAGGATCGCCCCACCTTTTCGGGGCATCGGCGTTATTCTATGCCCGACCCCAATATCCCCTACGGCGTCGCCGACGGAGCGGACGAAATTCGAGCCGTTGTGAGAGAAAATGCCCGTGTGGGCGCAGACCTCATTAAGGTCTTCCAGACCGGCTTTGGCCGAGCCACCCACTTAGGCACCGACGCCTGTTACGACCTGGACGAACTCAAGACGCTGGTGTACGAATCTCACGCCCAAGGCCGCCGTGTGGCCTGCCACGCCGTCGGCGGGCCGGGCCTGCGGACGGCGGTGGAGGCGGGCGTGGACTCCATCGAACACGGCTGCTATCTGGACCTGGACCACGACCTGCTGCGGATGATGGCCGACAAGGACATGACGCTGGTGCCAACATTGACGGTCTTCGCTCACCACTCCGCTGAGGGTAACCCAGTGGCCCAGGTGGAAGCGCGGGAGTTCCGGGAGCACCACATCGAAACGGTGCAGCAGGCCATGCGGTACGGCGTGCGGGTGGTGGCCGGAACTGACGCCGGCGGCTGGTTCCACGGCAACAACGCCGTGGAGCTGGATATGCTGGCCGACGCAGGAATGACGCCGATGCAGTCCCTGGTGGCTGGAACCCGCGAGGCCGCTGCCTGCTGCGGACTTGAGGACGACCTGGGAACGCTGGAGCCTGGCAAGTTGGCCGACCTGATAGCAGTAGACGGCAATCCCTTGAGCGACATTACCGTCTTGCAGGAGCGGGAAAGAATCAGATTGGTGATGAAAGAGGGCACGGTCTTCCGCAATCTAATTGGAATATAAGCTGCCCTCTATCCCCAATTGAGGAGGCTTAGTTGGGGAGTGTGCCCTCCCATCGGAACCGGCTGTACAGGCCGTGCTTGCCTTGCTCTTCCCAAGAGATAGCTTCGTCCCTGATGGTCTGATTGGAGCGGGCCAGGGTGTGGACACTGCCGTGAATCACGTTGCGAAGGTTGGTGATGGTCGCCAGTCCCTCGCCATCTGCGCCCCGGATGGCCTGCACCTCCAGCAGCACCAGGTCTGAGGCGCGCAGGGTTCGGGTAGTGGAGTCGATGGTGATGTCCAGCGGCACTTTCCTTACCGCAGTCAACCGTCCGTCTCGGTAGAACTGGCCCAGAATCTCCCACGGGCCGCCGACTACGCCGCTGAAAATGGCCCAGAGCGCGGCTGTCTGTTCATCGGTGGCGGCCTGGTCAACGTACAACACCGAAGTCCAGTCGCCATCGGCCATGGTCGGCCCCGGTGAGTGGACGAAGATAACGGCTCCCAGTCCTGCCAGGTTCACCTCGCCAAACCGCCCCTGCTCGAATTGCGCCCCCCAGATGGCGTCGCAGTAGCCGTTGGTCGGAGACTGGCGAAAGGTGATGTGACACGGGCAGAGCAGATTGCAATTGCAGCCCTCAAAGAGTTCGCCCTCAGCCCACCATGATTGCTTCACTGTTCCCTTCCCCCGTATCGAAAGAATTTCCGCGCAAGATGTAGGGGCGCACGGCTGTGCGCCCCTATGCAGGCAACATCCGATGGGCGACTGGTTAGAACATCGTGCTGTCGCTTACGGCTTCGCCGTTGACTATGGCTCGGAGACGGTCTCGGAAGTTGAACAGGCGCTCTTGGTCCTCGGGCCTGTCCAGAGAGTCTCCCTTGCGGTCCTCGAGATACTCGATGAGGTTGTCAAGGGCGGCGTTCTCGCGGGTGCCTTGCGGAATCTTGAAGAACTCCGCGTTGAAGGTGGGCAGTTCCCCGGGGCCGAAGTAGCCGGTGGCGTACCTGCCGGTGCTTTCCTCGTGCAGGGTGTAGCCTTCCAGGTCGTGAGTGCCTTTGCCCAGCACCTGGCCGGTCTGGGCGTAGTGCTCCATCACGTTCTTGGCGCCGTACTTGTTGATGGGGCAGACCTTCATGCAGATGGCGCAACCCTCGTAACGCGACATAACCGGGCGGCAGCGCTTGTAGATGAGCTTGTTCTTTTCCACGCCGCGCCACCATATCTTTTCGCGCATCAGGGCGCGGCCGGGGCAGCGGTTGACGCAGACCTGGCAGACCTGGCAGAAGGCATGGAAGCCGTAGTCCACCGGCTCGTCGTAGGTTACCGGGGCGTCGGTGGTGATAATCTGCAAGCGGCAGCGGGCGCCGGCGTGGGGGGTCAGCAACTGGCCGTTGGCGCCCAACTGGCCCAGCCCAGCGGCGACGAACATGGGGATGGTGGCGGCGCTGTGGTTGCTGGGGCCATGGAGTTGCGCCCCGTAGCCCAGCGAGCGGATGAAGTCCACCATCTCCAGGCCCATGGGAGCCTGAATCTCGTAGGTGCCGTAGTGGCCGTGCTCGGCGGCCATGCTGGGGGCCGTCTGCGTCTCGGCGAAGTCCTGCTCTAGGGCCAGGCACACGGCGTTGCCGAACTTAACGTGGTCCTTGCGGTCCTGGTAGATGTAGCGAGGGTCGTGGGCGGTGAATCCCACTTCCAGATAGCCCATTTCCCGGGCCTTGGCGCGAATCATGTCGGTGACGTCCTCGCCGGTGGGGGTTCCAGTGGGCGGCAGGTCGCCGGTGCGGTTCATCAGCGGGTAGAACTGCTCCATGACCTCCTGGTGTTCGTGATGGTACTTCTGCATTGCCGGAGTGCCCACGCTGGGCGCCCACTCGGTGTCGGCGGCGTGTTCCACTTGCTGGCGCTGGAGCGGGTACTCCCGGCTGTAGAAATCAACGTCCTTCCGGTTCATCGGGATACCGGGGACGGTTTCCAGTTCTTCGGGGACGGGAATCTCCACCGGGTCGTCGCCTTGGCGTCGGCCTGGGCGCACCACGACGTGGCCGATTTTCAACATAATGAGACTCCTCCTATCTCAATAGTGAAGGCTGGGGCGATTTTGAATGATAGGCTCTACATTGTCAATTCGCGCCCTTGCTGGTTGCGGTATTTCTATTCCCTGGATAGCCTGCCAAGCCGGGGCTGAATTTTCATTCCCCTTTCATTTTCTCCCATGCCCTCTCACTTTCTCCCATGCCCTCTCACTGTTGCGATTTCGCAATTGACCAATATCGCGGGACAACGAGCTCACCATGAATCGGGGGAGGGATGGGCGGCACAGTTATCAGGTTAGAGACTGGTCACCAGGCTTGACAAGGGGCAGGTGGCACCAAAACGCGATGCCCTAGGGCAGCTTGCTGATTGCCCGTTGCCCCAACGTATTCTAAGATATGATTTAGGATTTCTGCGGCCTGCATGGAACCGAGGCGGCAAATTCTGGAGTTGACAGAGATGCCGGACAGTGGCCCGCCCGACGATAAGAGTCTGCAATTCAACGCGGTGTACGAGGTTATGAACCCCTCATACCGCGAGGCCGTGGTCAGCCGTGCGCTCAGTTCCCGCGGAGAATTGACCAGTGATGCGGCCACCGCCCTCAATTCAGCCATTCAGAAAAGCCGCATCAGGGTAACCGGCTACCGGGATGCCCTCCGTGCGCCCCATACCCTGTTGCGGGAACCTGTGTCACAGGCCCTGGACTTCCACCCGGAGTTGGCTGGAGCAGTTCTCCGGGCTTGGGTTGAGTCTCAGCAGGCGCTCCATGACAAGATAGCCCAGCACCTGAAAGACGCAGGGTTGGAGGCAGAGTACCCGGACTTCCAGGCGGGAAAGTTCCGCAGACGCTGGCCTCTGAATATCTGGCATTCTCAGAGGGACAGGTTCATCCAAGAGAACGCCGAAGACGATTTCAGCGAAGACGACGCCGCCCTTATGCTGTGCTATGTAACCGGGCGAGTCCCGATGCGGGAGGGAGAAGGCGCCCCGGACAGGGCGGCAGGCTCCGCCGGCGAATATCTTGACCAGTTCCTGGATTTTCTAAAAGCCCTCCCTCCCACCGCGCTCGATTGGAGAGAGGTGTTACCCAAATTCATCGAATCGGTATCTTCGCTGGTCAAGGAAAAAGAAGCGGAGTTGAAGTGGGCCGACGATTTCGACGCGGTGCTGCAATCAGTCAGAACCGAGTTTTCGGAAATGCTGTCGTTCTTCGAGAGGGATACCGAAACGTGGGCGGCGGCAAGGGTATCACATGACGCCGACACCGCGGCGGCCCTGCGCTCTGCGGAAGGGTTGCGATCGCTACTGGCCGAATATCTGCCCATCCACGACCGGGCCCCTGGCATCAGTGAAGAACGAGAGCGCATTCGCAGGCGGGACGAGTTGCTGCCAGTCATACTGGATGCGATTCAGGGCATCGACAGCCTGATGACCGAAGAAACAAGCAGTCCGGGAAGTAACCCCTCACCCCCAGCCCTTCCCCAACTGGGAGCCACTGCCGAAGCCCCCGTGGTAAGAAACCCTGAGACGTCGCCGCCTGCAATGCCAGCGCACGACCATGATTCCTTTCCAACGACATCGCTCCAGGAAGCCCTCTCCGTCACCGAACCGTTATATGGAGAGCACACCGAAATCAATGCCGCGGAGTTCACTGCATTACAATCGGAAAACCGCGGTCTGCGCGACGACGCCAACGCGCTCAGATCGGAGAACCAGGACCTGCGCGACGAAGTTGAGGCCCTTAAAACGGAACTCTACAGCAGCCAGGAAATGGAAGAGTCTTGGCGAATGGCCTACCGGTCAGCTATGGACGGCTCCCTGGAGGAAGAGGAAGAAACCCCCATAGTGGCGGACAGCGTCAGTGTAGCCGTAGAAATGGCTAAATCCAGATTCAGGCAGGAACTGCTGTTCTCACCCAACTCGGAATCAAACATCGAGTCCAACCCCTACATCTACCCAAACAAGGTGTGGGAAGCCCTGCAATGGCTGGCCAACACCTACTACCCCTCCAAGCTGGGGCGTCTGAGGGTCACCGACTTCGACCAGTCCATCCGCGAGGCCTGCGGCTGGTGGTACAAGGGCGACCAGGGGGAAACCACCCTCTCGCGTTACGAAAAGTCCTACACCACCAGGGTTGACGGCAAACGCCACTGGCTGGCGGAGCATATCGGCAAGGGAACCAGCTTCGACGCCCGCTACACCATCCGCATCGCCTTCGACTGGGACCGCGACCGGCGACAGGTCATCATCGGCTACATAGGCCGCCACCAGCAGACGGACGCGAGCTAGAGGGTAGAGGGCGCTTACTCGGCGGCAAACAAGTCCCGGGCTTTGACGATGGCCCGCAGCTTGGCCTCGGCGGCGACGGCGGAGGCCACGGGGTTGTCGGCGAAGGTGGCGAAGCCGCAGTCCGGGGTCAGCAGGACGCGCTCCTGGCCGAACAGGTCCACGGCGCGGCTGATGCGGGCGCGGATGTCTTCCACCGTCTCCACGGTGTCCAACTTCTGGTTTACCACGCCAACGCCTATGCGCTTGTCGGCAGGGATGGCTCGCAGGACTTCGGCCTCGCCGGCGCGCTCGGTGCAAAGCTCCAGGAACAGGACGCCAACTTCGGCCCGTTTCAGTACGCCCAGCAAAGGGCGATAGTCGCCCACCAGGGCGGCGGACTCGTCGCGGGTCCAGTTGCCCCGGCAGATGTGCAGGCCGAGACGCTCCGCCGGGAGTCCCCGGACCACCTGGTTTAAGAGGCTTACTGCGAAGTCCAGTTCCAATTCCGGCTCCAGCTTTTCGCTCAACGCCCCGCACATAAAACTGCGCTTCTGGCTGGCTGCGCCGAAGACCACTTCAGTCAACACCGGCTCGTCGAACTGCACCAGCGCAGCGCCCGAGGCCAGCAGGAAGTGGAGCTCCTCCCGCAGTACCCGGACAATGTCTTGAGCCAGTTTCTCGCGGGTCTCATAGGGACGCTCGGTCAGGCAGTCCATCCACATGGTGCGGGTAAGCAGATAGGGGCCCGGGAGGGCCACCTTTACGGGACGGTCTGCCGCGGCGTTGGCGAACTCCAATTCGTGAACGGCCAGCGGTTTGCTGCGCCCCAAGTCGCCATAGACCACCGGATGCCGCACCTCTGCCGCAGGAACGTCGAGCGCGCGCAGTTCCAACTCGAACTCCTCAGGATCGTCCACCATCGCGGTGAGGTCGCTGAGAGGGATGAGCTGGCAGTTGTCCAGCAGGCCGCCTACGAAGCTGGCGTAGCTGTCCCGGCGCTGTTCGCCGTCGGTCAGCACATCAACTCCCGCGCGAAGTTGTGAGTCGATGCACAGCCGGACTGCATCGTTGGCAGTGGCCTGGAAGTCCGCCTCGCTCAACCTGCCTTCCAGTTGGTCATGCACTGCCTGGAGCATCCAGCGCGGACGAGGCCAACTGCCGATGCCCATAACGGACAGAGGCGCGATTTTCGGAGCGGGAAGGGGAGGAGGCAGCATTTCGGGAATGATCACCGCCACCCTGAGCTGCTGCCCGATGCTGGCGGTGGCAGCCCCAACCTGCGCCGGAGCGCGTGGGACAAAGGGGCCCTTGCTCACCAGATAGCTGCGCTGGCGGCCTGATTTGGTCCACGAGACCATTTCGTTCTTGGTGAGGCGGCACCAGGCCGGCAGTTCAACCTCGACCGTGGAGTCGGTGGACAAGATTTCCAGCAAGCCACCGGGTTCCAGAGGGTCTATGTGCCTGCGGATGAGGAGGAGCAGTCCCCCGCCGCAGTCAAGGTCTCCTCCATCGAAGCTGACATTGGGTTCGTGTTCGTGTTTTCCGACAGGCTCCATCAGCAGGCCCCATGAATGCGATTAGGTTGCCAAATCAAAAGGTGATGCAGGGGGAGCCGTCGGACAAGAACTCGACCAGCACGGCGCCACCGACGATTCTGGAGCCATCAACCAGATTGTCCTCGTCCAGGCCGCGCTTCCTGAAACAGGGGGCGCAGACGTTGATTGTTCCGCCGGCCTCGGTGAAATTGTCCATCAGTTCCTTCAGCGGAAGGAAGCCCTCTTCGTGAATGTCGTCGGCGTATCCCTTTTGGGACAAGCGGACGCCCTCGGTGGTAAGAAACACCACGGTTTCCTTTTCCGAGCCGAGGGCGGCATTGGCGATGACGAAACCTACGGTAGCCTTATCGGTATCGTCCTTGGCGTGGGTGAGGTTGACGCAGAATTTGTCCGACATATTTGGATGATTTCCTCCGGCACTATTTTCCGCCTTTTTGTTCGATCCAGTAGTGAGGATGTCCGGCGTGGAGCAGGCGGCGGCCAGTCATCCGGCACCACGCAGGCAGGTCCTCGGGTGCGCCCAAGTCTTGAGAGGTGAGCTTAAACACCTCCCCAGGTTTCAGACTCTGCATCCGCTTTCTGAGCAGGATGATGACTTCGCCGCACCCCATATATCCCGCGTCCCACTCATCGGCGACTGGGAGCAATCCGGGATCGCCTACGCCAGACGCCTTCGCGCCTGAATCAGCCATAGTTGTCCCCCTGCCGCCGGTTAGGTAGTGGAAGACTGTTGTATGCCGTCGAAACAGCCTTTCTCGTCACCCTAATGACAGATTCGTTTACGGATGCGCATTGTCGCGCGGTCAAGTATACTTTTGATTGAACGTTAATGACAACCGAGCCTGGCCAGCAGAGCGGCCAGCCAAATGCAAGGGGTGAATACGGTGAACGAGCAGACAGCCAACTACACCATGGGATACAGCGACGAGTTCCGGCAGTTGCTCAACCGGCGCAGCATGGAGACTCACGCCGCATACCTGCTTCCTCACCTGAAACCCGGCCTGCGCGTTCTCGATTTCGGCTGCGGGCCTGGAACCATCTCGGTGGGCATGGCCGCGGCGGTGGATCCCGGCGAAGTGCATGGCGTGGATATGGAGGAATCGCAGATTGAACTGGCCCGGGCCGCCGCCGAAGCCGGAGGACACAAAAACGCGAAGTTTCACGTCGGAGACGTGACCTCTCTACCCTTCGAGGACAACTTCTTCGATGTGGCCCACTGCCACGCCGTTCTGATGCACGTGCCCGACACCGGCGCGGCTTTGGCCGAAGTGAAGAGGGTTCTGAAGCCGGGCGGCATCATCGCCAGTCGGGAAACCGTGGTCGCGTCCTGCTTTGCCGAGCCGTCCACAGACACTCTTAGGAGCGGATGGACCGTCTTCGGAAACCTTATCGCCGCCAACGGTGGACATCCGCAAATGGGCCGGGAACTGAAGAACCGGTTTGTCGAGGCCGGATTTACCGAAGTCCGCGCCAGCGCGTCTTTCGATGTGTTCAGCGCGCCGGAAGACGTTGCTTTCCTTCACGGCTTTGTCATGGACTGGTTCTTTATGCCCCGGGTCATAGAGGCCGCCACGGCCTACGGGCTGGCGACACACGAACAGTTCGACCAGTGGCGCGTTGCCCTCGAGGAGTGGAAGGGTCACGCCGGGGCAGTGGGGGCCATCGCTTTCGGCGAGGCTATAGGCGCCAAGCCGTAGCCAACTATTGAGAAAGGAAAACTCGGAGCGTTCCCGGACACCCGGAACGGGTTGTCCGGGAATCGTGTCGCCGCCGGTTAGCGCGACCCCTCGACCGCGACTGTGATGATGTCTACATCGTGGTACTTCTGGTGGCGCACCGACGAAGCGTAGTGCAGCAACAGCCGGAATGAGAATTCGTACTCGTTGGGAGCCGGAGGCAGACTGCTGAGGTGGGCC
The DNA here is from genome assembly GCA_965204865.1 of Dehalococcoidia bacterium. GTDB lineage: Bacteria > Chloroflexota > Dehalococcoidia > Lucifugimonadales > UBA3495 > VXOI01. The sequence goes on from OZ242027.1 coordinate 1,866,715, forward strand.
AGGTAGTCCTCCACGTTTTCTCCTTCCAGGGAAGCAACGAACTCGACTTCGGCAGAACCACCGGCAGTGCTTGCCGTGACGGTCAGGCGCAGTGGCGCGCCTTCTTCGTTGCTCTGCATCAGCACTGTCAGAGTTTCCTCGCCCGCCGACGCCAAGCGGTGCTGCGAAGCCTCGTCCCATCCCGCCCTTGCGGCAAAGGCGCGAAGAAACCTGTCCAGCTCCGGCAGCGCTTCGCTGTTCAATCCGATTTGCAGGCGCCTTCGGCGCGGCCGGGTCATCTCCAGAAAAGCCACCATAATGACTGCGACGATGGCCCCCGAAGTCATGCCGTTACCCAGCAGTACCGCCACAAATCCACTGCCCAGCAAATCGGGAAATATCCACTGGTTCTGGAAGCCCGTGCCTATCCAAAACGCCAGCCCCACAACGGCGGCCTTGCGGTGGTCTATGCCGTCGTCAATGACTATCTTCATTCCTTGAACGAAGAGCAGTCCCAGCAGGACGGTGACATAAGCGGCGGCCACGGGGCCGGGGATGGCGATGAGCAGGGCCGCGATTTTGGGGAAGAAGGCCACCAGTATGAATATAGCGCCGATGGCGACGCCCACGCGCCGGGCGGCGACGCCGGTAATTTCGGCAAGGGCTATGCTGGAGGAGTAGGTGGTGTTGGGCATGGTCCCGGCGAGGCCGGATAGCAGGTTACCCACGCCGTCGGCGTTGAGAGCGCCCTGCACGACCCGGAAGTCGGTGGCCCTCGGCCTGCGGCGGGAAACCCGCTGAATGGCTACACCGTCTCCGATAGTTTCGATGGCTCCCACCAGAGTGACCATGGCGAAGGCCGGCAGAAGCGCCCAGAACTCCACCCCAGGGCTGAACTCGAACCCCGGCCACGAGCCGAAGGGAACGCCCACCCAGGGCGCGTCCAGCACTTTCTGGACATCGTACATCCCGAAAGGGGCGGCCACGGCGCAACCAAGCACGATGCCAATTAGCGGCGACCACAATCGCAGGGACGGCGGCCCCCGCAGCACCAGCGCCGCGACGACCACAATGGTCACCAGCGCCGCAACCGGGGCAGCCGCAGTAGCCGTGCCTTCGGGCGCATCGTCCAGCGTGTCGAACACGATGGGCATAACCGTGGCCGCTATCAGCATAATCACCGTACCGGTGACCACCGGAGTGAATATGCGGCGCAACAGCGAGAGGCGCGCGGCCATGAGGAACTGAAACAGCGACGACAGTACGATGAGACTGGCCATAAGGGCCGGGCCGCCTTGGACCAGGGCGGCGACGCAGACTGCTATGAAGGCGCCCGAGGTGCCCATCATCAGCACGTGGCCGGCGCCGACGCGCCACAGCCTCACGGCCTGAATGATGGTGGTTATGCCGCTGACTAACAGCGCGGCGAATACGGCCCAAGAAATGTAGCCGTCGGGCTGGCCCGCAATCCGGGACACGATGACTACGGTAATCGCCACCGGAGCCAGGGTGAGGGCTGCTGCCTGAAATCCAACACCAATGGCAACCGGGGCAGGGGGATTATCATCAGGTTCGTAGCGGATGTTTTCGTTGACGGAACTCGCAGCCAACAGTTGCACCTCTACTGCGATTGCGAAAGGGCCAGCCAACCGTGGCGGCATCCGTGCAGGGAATCGCCCCAGGATTGGGCCGGTATACGTGGTGGGCGGTGCAGGACTCGAACCTGCGACCCCCTGCGTGTAAAGCAGGTGCTCTAACCGGCTGAGCTAACCACCCGTTTGGCCCATCTATCATAGTATCGCCATCGGTATTCGTAAACCCCGGCATCGCGCCCTGCCGCCTGACAACTTCGGAGCGAAATGGCATATAATCCTGCTGAACGATGGAGAGTAATCGCCTTTACTGGAGGCAGAATATGTCGAAAGATCAACGGTTGATATATGTCGGAATGCACGACGGTGTTTGCGCCGTCAGCAGTGAGGATGACGGGAAGACCTGGCGGCAGGGGCCGGTCACGTCGCTGCCGCACGCCGCCGCCCGGCTCTCAGCCAGCTCGGCGAACCCGGAACGCGCCTGGCTGGCGGCCTATGAGGCGGGCGTGTACCGCACTGACGACGGGGGGCAGTCGTGGACGCATCTGGGCTCGTATCCCACGGACTATGCTCACAGTGTCCTGGCCCATCCCTCGGAGGTGGATTCAATCTACGCCGGAAGCGAACCGGCCGCCCTCTTCCGTTCCGACGACGGCGGCGCAAGCTGGAACGAATGCGCCGGGTTCCGCGCCGTGCCTGAATCGAGCGAGTGGGGTTTCCATGCCCCGACCCGCGACTCCCACGTCCGCGACCTGGTGGTGTCGCCAGGCGACGCCAACCTGCTGTATGCCGGCATCGAGGTGGGCGGCGTGGTTCGCTCTCGGGACGGCGGCGATAGCTGGCAGCAACTGCCGGGGCTGGACGACGACATCCACTGCCTGCACTTAGGCGCAGACCGTCCGCAGCGGGTGTACGCCGCCACCGCCAGCGCGCCCTACCGCAGCAGCAACGGCGGCGACCAGTGGGAAAAGATAAACGATGGCTTGGCGAGGCGCTACACTCTGCACGTAGCCGCCGCGCCCGACGACGCCGACCTGGTGCTGGTAACGGTGTCCGAGAACGCCCGCCGCAAGTCCCCGCAGTTCTACCGCTCCACCGACGGCGGCCAGACGTGGCGGCTGGTAGAGGGCCTGGGCAGCGGCGAGGAGGCGGAGGACATGGTGGTGGCCTTCGAGTGGGACCCGCAGTCGCCCGAGCGGGTCTACGCCGGCACCGACGGCGGTGGGCTGTACGTGAGCGGCGACCGGGGCGAGACGTGGCAGCGGCTGCCGGTGACGCTGCCGTCGGTGGCCGTGGGCGCGCTGGCGGTGGCGGGGTAGCAACAACCGACACTATCACGAGCCGAATGACAGGCCCACTTTTCCGGTTAGGAAGGCGGGCCATCTTCGTGTCTTCGGAGCAACTCAGGATGCCGTCCAGTGCCACTCATTTTTGCGCGGATGCGCCTAACGCTGCCACACGGTTCTCTGAAATTCATTTCCTATCCATTGCTCGACTGACAACGTAAAATGGGCTACATCTGGAACGCAGCAATCCACGACTACCTCTACAACTTTGTTGCGCTTTCTCTCCTGTGCAAAGTCCTCGATATTCTGAAAGGAGTTAACCCCGCGCCTTTTCCTACCCCGGCCCACAGCGCCGGTATTGAAGGAGGTGAGAGAAATGCGTTTCGAATAACGCTTCAACAATTCTCGTGTATTTACTGTGAGCACATCTTGGATGCGGTTTCGGCAAGAGATAGAGTTCAGAAATGTGAGCAACCGGTCTTTGGTGGCCCATAAGAAACACTTTCGATTTAACAGTCTATACCACTCAGGCGGCGTTAATCCGTCCAATAGGAGTGGCGCTAAAGCATTCGGACTCATAGGACGTTGGTCTCGAATGAAAGCAACGCCGTGTGCTGGATGTTCAATCGGTAAACCCTTTCGGCGGCACTCGGATTCGATGGCCTGCCGCTCCGGACCGCTTTTCTCGAACTTATTAAGCAATGTAGTGGTACTCAACAGGCCATGCCGTTGGATACTGGGCCAACTGCCACATTCAGCCACATGAAAGAGTACAGGATACCTGGCTATGATTTCCTCTACTGTTGCCATTTTCGCCCCTCAAAATGTGCATCGCCAGCACTGACTGTGGCGACTGCGCCCTGACTCCGGGGATTCTATCGGACGACGTCTGCCTTACCGCCCCCGGAACACCGGTGCCCGCTTCTCCAGGAACGCCCGCCGCGCTTCTTCGGCGTCGTCGGAGCCGTTTAGGATGCCCCCGGCGTTGGAGGTCAGGACCATGGTGTTTTCGAGGCTGGTGTCCATGGCGGTGCGCATTATCCGCTTGCTGATCCACTGCACCATGGGCGGGGTGCGCATGATGCGGTCGCAGAGGTCGCGGGTAGTCTGTTCCAAGTCTTCGCTGGGGACGAGGTAGTTGAGCAGTCCCCAGTCGTAGGCGCGTTGGGCGTCGAGGTGGCCGGTGTAGGCGAACTCCAGGGCGCGGCCCAGGCCGGCCAGCTTGGGCAGGTAGTAGCTGCCGCCGTTTTCGATGATCTGGCCCAGCTGCTGGTAGCCGATGAAGCGGGTGTTCTCGCAGCCCACGCGGATGTCGCAGTGCAGGGCCATGTCCATGCCGGAGCCTACGGCGGGACCGTTGACCATAGCGATGGTGGGCTTGCGTATCAGCGAGATGTCGCGGTGCAGGTGGGTGAATCCGTGGAAGAAGTGCTGGCGGGCGGCGTCCGGGCCTTCCTCGGTGCCCCGGTTGCCGGTGAAGTTGTCGCCGGTGACCGACGGGTCGGTGTCGCGGCGCATATCGGCGCCGGAGCAGAAGCCGCGGCCCACGCCGGTCAGCACGATGACGCGGATGTTGGGGTCGTCGTCGCCAGCCCGCATATATTCGCCCACCTTGGCAACGGTGCCGTTTTCCTGGGAGTTGCCGATGAGGGCGTTCATTCGCTCCGGGCGGTTGAACTTGATCCAGAGGATTCCGGTGTCTTCCGGTTCGTAGAGGAGATAGTCCACCAGTTTGGGGCCATTGCCTGCGCCGCCCATTTCCAAAGGACTTTCGTTAGCCACGATTTCCATTCTCCTTCAGCACTGATGTCTGAATCAGGATTTTCAGGATGTAAGGATTGGGTCAATTCATCCTGCTAATCCTTGCATCCTGAAAATCCTGATTCGGACAACCACCTTGCCAAGTCTCTTCCTATGGCTTGAAACCTATCAGGTGCATCCCGGAATCAATCATGATGGTCTCGCCAGTGACGTGTCCGGCAGCCTCCAGCATCCAGACTATCGTTTCGGCCACGCTCTCGGGGGAGGGCGCTTCCTGGAGAGGCACCTGCGCCTCGAAACTTCGGAAGAGCCTTTCCGCCCCTTCCTCGCCCAGTCCCCCGCTCCACCAGCGGGTCGGGATGGGGCCGGGGCAGACGGCATTGACCCGTATCTCCGGCGCCAGGGAGCGGGCCAGCGATATAGTCATGGTGTTGAGGGCGGCCTTGGAGGCGGCATAGGCTATGGAGCTGCCCCCGCCGGTGATGGCCGAAATGGACGACACGTTGACGATGGACCCCTTTTTCTGGGCTTTCAGGTGAGGAACCACCGCGCGTATCATCTGGTAAGCGCCCACCACGTTGATCTGGTATATCTTCAGGAAGTCTTCACCGGAGAGCGACTCCAGGTCGGTAGCGCTGGCGAAGACCGACGAACCAGCGTTGTTCACCAGCCCGTCAATGCGGCCCCACTGCTCCAGGGCCACGGCCGCCATGCGTCGGCAGTCGGCGTCCTCGGCGACGTTACCTTGACATAAGACCGCGTCACCGCCCAAATCGCGGCAGGCCTGAGCGGTTTCCTCGGCCTCCGCCTGGCTCTTGGTATAGTTGATTAGCACGCGGGCGCCCTTGGCCGCAGCGATGCGGGCCGTCGCTGCGCCCAGTCCCACTGACGAGCCGGTAACAATGATAACTGAGTCTTCAAGTCCCACAGGAACCTCCCGGTTGCAGTAATTTCATATACAGGGTAAAACAGCGGCAGTATAGCAAACTTCCCATTCCCTGAGAGGGAGCGAGACCGGAACCCTGCCCTTGTAAAAGGGCCAGAGTGAGGAAAACATGGCGATAACGATTGGCGCGGGAGAATATCGCTACGAGTACCTTCCCGGGTGGGCCAGGCTACCCGCTGGTCAAGAACTGCAAGCGCCCAGCGGAGTGGCGGTGGATTCGCAGGACAGGGTTTACTTGTTTCAGAGGCAAGGGCCGCCGGTGCTGGTGTTCGACCGCGATGGTCACTTTGTAGAGTCATGGCATCGGCGGAACGGTCTGCCCGCCGACGCTCACCATATCCACGTAGGCCCGGATGACAAGGTCTATCTGACCGACCGCGACTCCCACATGGTGCTGCTGTACGACACCGAAGGGGAACTGCTGCTTTCGCTGGGGACGCGGGACGAAGCCGCGATGCAGGCGCCGTTCAACCACCCGGCCGACGCCTGCGTTGCGCCGTCGGGCGAGATATACGTCGCCGACGGATATGGCAACTCCAGCGTGCACAGGTTCAGCGCCGATGGAGAGCACATAAGCAGCTTCGGGAGTCCGGGGCGCGGGCCGGGTCAGTTCGTGGTGCCGCACAGCATTCGGGTGTCTCAGGACGGGCGGGTTTACGTGGCCGACCGCGAGAACCACCGGGTGCAGGTCTTCACAGCGGAGGGGGAGTTCCTGGCGGAGTGGACCGACTTCAAGTGCCCTATGGGCGTCCATATAGACGCCAACCAAGTGGTTTACGTCACCGACCAGATTCCCCGTATCAGCCTGTACACTCTCGACGGCGAACTTGTGGCCCGTGGACGAACCTTCGAGGGGGCGCACCAAGTTTACACAGACTCGCAGGGCAGCATCTATGGCGTGGACACAGCCAACCAGCGCTTGCAAAAGTTTCTGAAGGTGTAGGGTATTTTCCCCTCTCCCTTGAGGGAGAGGGTCGGGGTGAGGGTGAAATCCCGAGCACAAGCAACTACACAGGACGAGAAGAGGGTAAATCAGGGCGAGGCAAAGAAATGGCGCGCTTGGCGAGATTCGAACTCACGACCTCTGCCTCCGCAGGGCAGCGCTCTATCCTCTGAGCTACAAGCGCGCGGTGCTGTTTGGTGCCGAGGGAGGGATTTGAACCCACACATCCGTAAGGACACTGCGCCCTGAACGCAGCGCGTCTGCCGTTCCGCCACCTCGGCCCGCCGGAGTCCGGGCCGATGCCCAAGGCTCCTATGTCCCTTCTGACTGGTGGGCGATGGAGGACTTGAACCTCCGACCTCCTCGGTGTGAACGAGGCGCTCTGACCAACTGAGCTAACCGCCCGAAAAGCCGGGACTGGTTCAATTATACGAAGGGGCGGGCATGGACGCAAGCCTTTACAACGCCGGGGCGGTTTGCTATATTTCGATGGTCGAATCCCGTTGGGCCAGGGGTTCGGCCCTCGTTGTGGTGGGGCGTTCGTCTAGCGGCCCAGGACACCGCCCTCTCAAGGCGGAGATCAGGGGTTCGAATCCCCTACGCCCTACCAGTTCCCGCCGCAAGCTCTTCCTCGCTCAGCCGCTTCGCCATTCGCAGCGTCTCCACCAGTTGCTCCATTGACAGCCGCCCGGTGTTGGTGTTGCGCGGGCTGGGGTGATAGCAGGCGACAAGCAGCGGCAGTCCCGGCTCGAAGCGGTAGACTTCCCCGTGACTGAACTTTGCCCTCAGACGACGCCCGGCGATTTCCGTCAAAGCCCGTAACGCCGCCTGGAAGGCTATTTGCCCCAAGGCGAGCACCACGCGGAGATTGGGTAGCAGTTGCATTTCCCGCACCAGGTACGGCAGGCAGGTGCGCTGCTCTTCAGGGGTGGGGCGGTCTTGCGGAGGGACGCAGCGCACCGCGGCGCAGACGTAAGCGCCGGTGTATTCCAGACCGTCGTCCCGGTGGTCAGAAATGGGCTGGTTGGCCAAGCCGGCCTCGTGCATCGCCCTGACGAGGAAGATGGCCGACGAATCGCCGGTGAACACCCGCCCAGTCCGGTTGCCGCCGTGGGCCGCCGGAGCCAAGCCGAGCGTCATCAGCCGGGCCATAGGGTCGCCATAGCTGGGCACCGGCTTGGCCCAATAGTCCCAATGGGCGTAGGATTTCCGTTTAATCTCGCCGATGCGCTCCCGGTGTTCCACCAGCCGGTCGCAGAGTCGGCAGGTGATTATTTCCCCGGTAAGCTCCGCCAGAGCCGTTGCTGTTTCCTGCCCTCCATAGTCCGCTTCCGGGCTGCTTGATTTGGCTGTCATCGCTATACTCTCGTGGATTCCCGCGGCTGCCGGGAATGACGGTAAGCATAATGTATAATACGCGGCAACCGGAACCTGCCGGAGGTTGGAAAATGATAGATCAGGAAAGGCTGGTCAACTCCTTCTGCGAGTTGGTGAAGATTGACAGCCCATCGGACGAAGAAGAGGAAGTTGCCCAACACCTTACCGGGAGATTGGAAAGGCTTGGCTTCACCGTGGAGCGTGATGCTCACGGAAACCTGATAGCGTCGGAGGAAGGCGCGGACCCGCTGATGCTGTCGGCCCACATGGACACCGTGGAGCCGGGCCGGGGCATCAAGCCGGAGGTTCAGGGCGACCGCATCGTCTCTGATGGCACCACTATTCTAGGCGGCGACTGCAAGGCTGGCGTGGCCGCCATCCTCGAGGGACTGGAAAGCATCGCGCAGGATAGCGGCCTGCGGCGTCCGGTGCAGGTAGTGCTGACCCGCGGTGAGGAGATAGGGCTGGTGGGCGCGGCCAACCTGGACTACTCGATGATCCGTTGCCGCGACGCTGTGGTCTTCGACGGCAACGGGCCGGTCAATACCATCACGGGGGCCAGCCCGACGTATATCAAGTTCGACGTGAATATCACTGGGCGCGGCGCCCACGCGGGTGTGGAGCCGGAAAAAGGGCTGTCGGCCATCCGCATCGCCTCGGAGATTATCAACGACCTGCCCAACGGCAGGCTGGACGACGAGACAACCTTCAACGTCGGACTGATTACGGGCGGAACAGTGCGCAACGCCGTTCCGGTGGAGGCCAGCTTTGGCGGCGAGTTCCGCAGCCACAACACGGAGACCATTGACCTGTTGCGGATGCAGGTGACCGAGACGATGCGCCGGGCCAGGGAGAAGTACCGGGACGCCACCATCCAGGAAGAGCTGGAAATGATGTTCCAGATGTACCTCCTGGACCCCAACGAGGCCATCGTCCGGTTGGTGACCAACCAACTGCGGAATATGTCGCTGTCCCCCAACATTCATCCCTCGGGCGGCGGAACCGACGCCAACGCCATGCGGCTGAACGGCGTGGAGTGCGTGGTGGTGGGTATGGCCACCAACGAGATGCACACGGTCAACGAGTACGTCGTCATACCGGACATAATGGCGACCGCGCAATTCTGCCAGAACATCCTGACCATCAACCAGCGGGCGCGAGCTTAGGCGACGGAGTAGCTGAAACTTCACCCCCACCCTAACCCTCCCCCGTCAAGGGGGAGGGGATTTACTGAGAGGAGAACATGAACGGCGCAGAACTCAAGCAGATACTCAAGGAAGGCGGGCGGGTCTTCGGCACGATGATCACCATCGGCCGCAGCCCGCGCTGGGTGCCGGTGCTGTCGGGCGTGGGGCTGGACTACGCGGTGATAGACACCGAACACAACCCCCGCAGCCGGGCGGAGCTGGGCGACTACCTGGCGATGTTCAACACCAGCGGCGTGGTGCCCATCGTCCGCATCCCCATTCCCGACTCTCACTATGTCACGATGGCGATGGACGCCGGGGCCCAAGGCGTGCTGGCGCCCTACTGCGAGACTGTGGACCAGGTTCGGGAAGTGGTGGCCGCCGCCAAGTGGAGACCGCTGAAGGGTGAGGCTGTTGACCGGGTGGTGGAGTCAGGCGAACACGTGAGCGACGCCACAAGAGCCTATCTCGAAGAGCGCAACCGCAACAGCATCGCCATTATCGGCATCGAGAGCGTGGCAGCAGTCAACAACCTGGAAGCCATCCTGGACGTTCCAGGCATTGACGGCATCTTCGTCGGGCCCAACGATATGAGTATATCTCTCGGCATACCTGACGACTACGACCGGCCTGAGTACAAGGACACGGTAAAAAGTGTCATTGATGCCTCAGAGGCTAGGGGCATTGCCACGCTGGTGCATCACCAGACGCCGGAGCTTTCGACGTACTGGATCGAGCAGGGCGCCCGGTTCGTACTGCACGGCACGGACCGCCGTGCGATTACCGAGGGGTTCCGTTCCGAGTTCAGCAAGCTGCGGTCAGCGGCGGGTTAGAAGTCCCCTCTCCTTCTGGGAGAGGGTTAGGATGAGGGCGTCCCCCTTTCCCAGCGCTCCCTGAGAGACTCGACATAAACACGGTCGTAGTCGCCGTAGTGGGCGTTGTCGGGTATTTCCCCCAACTGCTCCGCCCACAGGTATTCCACGTCCTGCCACTGGATGGGGTAGGGCGGCTGGTCGAAGAAAGCGGCCACGGCGTCGAAGGGGGTCTCGCCCTGGGGGCGGGTGACGTAGCCCATCATCTGGAAGTTGTCGTAGGTGTTGCCGAAGTCGGACACGAACCTGCCCTTCATCGCGGCCAGTATCACGTAGGTAGGCATGGTTCGTCAGATATAGAAATTCGCCCCAGGCTGCGGGTCTCCGGGGCGAATTTTCATTCCTTACTTCTTAAGGATGTGGACGGTAGTGACGTCGCCGGCGCCGGAGCATTGAGCGACGCCAACACGGGCCCGGGCGACCTGGCGCGGGCCGGCTTCCTGGCGCAGTTGGGTCACCGTTTCGTGAATCATGCGGATGCCCGACGCGCCGAAGGGGTGCCCCATGGCCAGCAGGCCGCCGTCGGTGTTGGTGGGAATGTCCCCGGTCAGAGCGGTGCGGCCCTCTACCGTGGCTTGCCAGGCTTCGCCGAAGGGCGTCAGATGCAGCGACTCAATCTGCTGCAATTCACCGATGGATGCAGCGTCGTGTACTTGGCATAGGTCTACGTCTTCCGGGCCTAAACCGCTCATTTCGTAGGCTTGCAGGGCAGCCGGCTCGGTGCGATAGGGGCTGAAGGCGGAATGGTCTGCGCCCCGCCCATTGTATTCGCCCGATGTCAGGACAGCAGCGGCGATGGACACGGCGCGGCTCTCGTCTATGCCGTACTGCGCCAGCGACTCGCGGGCGCACAGCACCGCCGCCGCCGCCCCCTCGCTGGTGGGGCAGCACTGGTACAGCGTCAGCGGGTCGGCAATCATCCGCGATTGCAACACTTCTTCCAGCGAGTAGATGTCCTTGCGGTGGGCGTAGGGGTTCAGGGAGGCGTTCTGCCGCGCCTTCACCGAGACCTGAGCCAGCGCCGTTGCCGGGGCTCCGGTCTCCTCCATGTACCGACGGGCGCGCAGGGCGTAGCCGGCCATCATGTGGTCGCCGCCGATGTAACGCTCCGGGGCGTCCTCTGCGGTCACTGTCACCGGGCCGCGCGGCACCTTTTCCGCCCCGAAGGCCAGGGCCATGTCATATATGCCGGTGGCGATACCCCAGTAGGCTTGCCAGAAGGCGGTGGAGCCACTGGAGCAGGCGTTCTCCACGTTGACGATGGGAACACCGGTCAGTCCCAGCTTGGACAGCGTAGTTTCCCCCAACGACATACCATGATAGTAGACGTGTCCGAAGTAGGCGATGGGGATGTCCTTCCAACGAACCCCGGCGTCTTTCAAGGACTCGACCACCGCTTCCAGCGCAAGGTCGCTGAGTTCCTTGTCGGGGAACCGCCCAAAGGGATGGAGGCCGACTCCGGCTACCACTACTTCACGTCCCGGTCGAAGTTGCGCCACTGCATTGACCTCTGCTAAGAGTTCTCTTCGGGTTGATTTTGCGCCTGGCTGTCGAGCCTCCTCTGAATTTCCTCTATCTGCTGGCGCAGACGGAAGATTTCTTGGCTTTGGGCCATCAATTCCCGGTCTCGCGCCGCTAGCTCCCGTTCTTGGGCCGCCAGCTTCTGGTCTCGGGCCACTAGTTCTTGATCTCGGGCCAATATCTCCCGATCTTTTTCTGCCAGCCTTTGCTCCCAGGACCTTCGCCCTATGAGGTCAAATATCATATTTGCTCCTCCGGTGAACGTTACGAAGACGATAATGGAGTCCGCGATCCAGTTAACCCGATGTGCAAGTTATAAAGGGGTTGAAAATCCAGGTCCAAACACCTCTACTAGAGTTGCGGTTCCCAGTGGAGGTGTGTGATGGACCTGGATACCAAAATCATAGCAGTCTTTTGCCGGATAGATGATGCTTTGCAGAGCCTTTTCCAGAGACAACGGCTCCGGCGGAGTGGACCCGAACCTTCGTTGTCCGATGCTGAAGTGCTGACCATGGAGGCAGTGGGCGAATTTCTGGGCTTGGGCCAGGATACGGCCCTCTACCGCTACTTCCGCCACCACTACAGCCACTTCTTTCCGGCTATGGCGCGAGTCTGCCGCACCACTTTCGTGCGCCAAGCCGCCAACCTCTGGTGGGTCAAGGAGCAGGTCTGGCAAATCCTCCTGGGTTCCATCCGGTACGACCCGGCCTTGTCCATAGTGGACAGCTTTCCCCTGCCAGTCTGCCGCTTCGCCAGAGCCCACCGCTGTCAGCGGTTCCGGGGAGAAGCTGCTTTCGGGAGGGATGACGTAGCCCGGCAGACCTTCTATGGTTTCCGGGCGCACTTGCGTCTGAACTGGCCGGGGTTGATCACCGGCTTCGGCTTGGCCCCAGCCAACGTGCATGACCTGGCCATGGTCCCCGAACTGGCTGGAGATGCCCAGGGGGTCCTGCTGGGTGACCGCAACTACTGGTCCCCGACCCTGACTGGGGAGTTGCGCAGCCAAGGCCTGACCCTGCTGGCCCCCTTCAAGTCGAAGAAAAAAGACCCTTGGCCCCAGAGGAGTTACCAACTCAGCCGGCCCCGTTACCGCATCGAGACCGTCTTCAGTCAATTGGTTGAGCGCTTTCAAGCCAAACAGGTCTGGGCCAGGGACATCTGGCATCTGCAAGCTCGGTTGCTGCGCAAGGTGCTTAGCCATACCCTGGCTTTCAGCCTCAATCAGGAGCAAGGAAATCCACCACTCCAATTCGACAAGTTGCTTGCATGGTAGAACTTGCACATCGGGTCAGTTATCCAAGAACCTTTTGGCAGCGGCGGTAATTACACCGATGGCCACGCTAAATAACAGGAACCGCCACCATTCGGCTATCCATTTGAGCATATTGGTATTTGGATTATACCCTCTTTCCGCGTTTAGAGGCGCAGCCAAGGGCGTTCAAGACGAGGCAGGACGCCACTTGTAGACCAGCTTGTCCTCACCTCCCTCCTGGGCAGGCACCGCCTGAATTGCCAACTCGACGGGCATCCCGATGGTCAGTCCGGAATGCTCGCAGTCTATGACTTCCGCAAGCACTTGTGGCCCGGCGGGGAGTTCCACCTGTCCGAGTATATAGGGGACTTCACCCGGCCACCCGGCCGGCGGGATTCGCACGATGGTATAGCTGAACAGGGTGCCTGACCGTCCCAGGTCAACCGGCTCAAGGTCGAATGAAGTGCATGACTGGCAGAAAGTTGCAGGCCCGAATACCGCCACGGCGCATTCCCGGCATCGAAAGCCGATAAGCGTGCCTTGGCCGCCGGTCTCGTCGGTAATTCTGAGGCGTCTGGGGTCTACGGATACTGACATGATGGTTCAGGTTAATCTGGAGTCTATGCAGTGTCAACTGCGGCCCCGGCGTCCGGCTTCGTCTTCGAGTCTGCTATACTCGAAGCGATTTTTCTGCAACGGGAATTACGGGCATCGTTCCCAGTGACATCTGAAACTCTAAATACACCCGCGTCGTTTGAGGAGGAATTGGAAGGGGCTGTTCGCCTTCTTCGTGAAGGCGGTGTTGCCGCCATTCCCACCGATACCCTCTACGGTCTGGCCGCTGACGCCTTCAATTCCGATGCCATCGAGCGCATATTCGCCATCAAGGAACGGCCGGAAGGAATGGCCTTGCCAGTGTTGCTGGCAGACCTCGAGCAGTTGTCCATCGTGGCCCGGGAAGCGCCTGAAGCAGCCCGCATACTGGCAGGGGCGTATTGGCCGGGCCCCCTGACGCTGATAGTGCGGAAGACTGAGGGCCTACCGATGCGTCTGACCGCCGGAAATGCTACGGTGGCGGTGCGTGTTCCGGCCCATCCGGTGCCACGGGAGCTGGCGCGGCGGCTGGGAAGACCAATCACCGGCACCAGCGCCAACATCAGCGGCGCGCGGGACCCTCAGTCACTGGATGAATTGCGGCTTCAAGTCGGCGAGCGCGTGGACTGCGTGGTGAGCGCAGGGCCGGCTCCGGCAGGGACGGCGTCCACAATCGTTGACCTTACGGGTGATACGCCCAAGGTAATCAGGGAAGGGGCTATTACCTTCTCGGAGATTGCGGGGATTCTGGACAGGGATTAAATTAAGGCAGCCATGATTTCCAGATACGACGAATACCGGCAGGGTGTCGAGAGGGAGCTGCGCGACATTTTCGAAGGGCGCGAGGGCTTCCTCTACAATCTGCTGCGCTACCATCTCGGCTGGGTTGACCAGCAGGGCAGGCCGCAGGACGTCGGGCCCATGCTGCACTTCCAGGGCGCGGTGGCGCTGGCATCCTGCGAGGCCCTGGGCGCGGACTTTCGCGCGGCGCTTCCTGCCGCCGCCGGGGTAGAACTGGTGCATCACTTCACCCTCGTCCACGGCGAGGTTCAAGCCGGGCGCGCTGAAGAACCCGACCGGCCCAGCATCTGGTGGGTCTGGGGGCCGGCTCAGGCTATCAATGCGGGAGACGGGCTGCACGCGCTGGGCCGCACCGCGATGATGCGCATGGCCGCGAAAGGTACGCCGCCGGAGCGTGTGCTGCGGGCCGTGCGGTCGCTGGATACGGCGTGCCTGCGGCTGTGTGAAGGGCAGTACATGGACCTGGAGTTCCAGGACCAGATGATGGTGACCAACGCCGCGTATATGGAGATGGTCAACCGCAAGGCCGGGGCGCTGACGGGCTGCGCAGCGGAGTCGGGCGCGTTGGCGGCCGGAGCGCCGGCCGCTCAGTGTGACGCGCTGCAACGCTTGGGCGTGAACCTGGGCGCGGCATGGCAGATTGCCCGCGACATCGGCCAGCTTTGGGGCGAGCAGGGCGACGGTGTAACTCCCAGCAACATAATCAGCAAGAAGAAGAGCCTGCCCCTGATTCATGCCCTGGAGCATGGCAGCATTGCCGCCCGCCGGGAGTTGGGGACAATCTATATGAAGCGAGTGCTGGAGCCGGAGGACGCCAACCGGCTGGTGGCTATCCTCGACGAAACCGGCTCTCGTCCCGTCGCCGAGCAACGGGCGCGGCAACTGCTGGAGGAAGGACTCGCCGCCGCGTCAGGCGCGGATGTATCCTCTGACGGGATGGCCCTGCTCTACGAGCTGGGCGAGTGGGCATTGGAAGGAAATTAGGCAATGGGGATTCCCGCCCGACCCCGCCGAGGGCCTATGTCTTGCGCGGGAATGCCGGATATGGGAGGCACAGGTGGCAAAGCGCAGTCTGTCTCAACTTGACGTAAGCGGCAGCCGGGTGCTGGTGCGGGTGGACTTCAACGTTCCCATCGAGCAGGGCATTGAGGCCATCGCGGGATACGACCAGCGTTTGCGGGCCACCCTGCCCACCATCCGCCACCTGATTGACCAGGGCTGCCGGACGATTCTCTGCTCCCACTTGGGTCGTCCCAGGGGAAAGGTTGATGATTCCCTGCGTCTCGCTCCCATAGGCGACCGGCTGGCCTTCCTGCTGGACCATCCGGTCAAGAGCCTGCCGGAGGTCACCGGGCCGGAGGTGGACTCCGCCGTTAGCGCGATGTCGCCCGGTGATGTGGTGTTGCTGGAAAACCTGCGCTTCGATGACGGCGAGGAAGCTAACGACCCAGCCTTCGCGCAGTCGCTGGCAGCTCTGGCGGACTATTTCGTGATGGACGCTTTTGCCGTGGCTCATCGCGCTCACGCATCCACCGTTGGAGTTACCGAACACTTGCCGTCGGCCATGGGGTTCTTGGTAGAGAAAGAAGTGAACTCGATGGGGAGCGCCCTGGAGTCGCCGGAAAAGCCGCTGGCCGCGCTGATGGGCGGAGCCAAGGTCAGCGACAAGATACTGCTGCTGGAAAACATAATGGACAAGTTGGACCATCTGTTCATCGGCGGTGGGATGTGCGTGACTTTCCTGAAAGCGCAGGGACATGGCGTCGGAGCGTCGCAGGTGGAGGAAGACAGGCTGGAGTTCGCTAGGGAGATGCTGGACGCCGCTGACAGGCGGGGCATCAAGGTGCATCTGCCGAGTGAGGTGGTGGTTGCCAGCGAGTTCGCGCCCGACCCTGCCGAGGTGCGAGTGACGCCAGTCGGCGGCGTGCCTGACGGCGGCATCATCATGGACATCGCGCCCTCAGCGGCCAGCCAGTTCGCCAGCGCTTTGCAAGATTGCCGGACCGTTATCTGGAACGGGCCGATGGGGGTGTTCGAGATGCCCCGGTTCAGCGAAGGCACCCGCGTAGTAGCGCAGGCCATCGCCAACGCCCCGGGCATTACCAGCGTAGTCGGGGGCGGGTCTACCGCCGAGACGGTGGAAGCCTTGGGGCTGATGGAGAGCATGACCCACGTTTCCACTGGCGGCGGCGCTTCGCTGGAGTTTCTCGGCGGCATCGAACTGCCGGGCATTGCCGCGCTGCCGGATATGGAATAAGGTGGTTTGGTAGAGAAATCGTTAGTCGACGCGAGGGATTTCACCCTCACCCCAACCCTCTCCCTCAAGGGAGAGGGAGTTTCAAGGGGCGCCGAGTTTTGGAGTTACAATGATTGACATAGAAGAACTGCGCGATTGCTATATCAACACCCCGTCGAAGATTGTGTTGCTGGTGGTGGATGGACTGGGCGGACTGGCCCACCCAGACACCGGGTTGTCGGAGTTGGAGACGGCCCACATCCCGAACCTGGACGCCATGGCGCAGGTGAGCGCCTGCGGGCTGACCACTCCGGTGCTGCCGGGGGTGGCGCCGGGGAGCGGGCCGGGGCATCTGGCGCTGTTCGGGTACGACCCGCTGAAGCATATGATTGGCCGGGGGGCGCTGGAGGCGCTGGGCATCGACGTGGAGCTTCAGCCCGGCGACGTAGCGGCGCGGGGCAATTTCTGCACCGTGGACGGCGACGGACTTCTGGTGGACCGGCGGGCCGGGCGGATTCCCACCGAGCTGAGCGCGCCCATCTGCGAGCGGCTGGACCGCATCGAGGTCGAGGGCGTGCAGGTGGACGTGTTCCCGGTGCAGGACTACCGGTTCGTGCTGCGGCTGCGGGGCGAAGGGCTGTCGGAGGCGGTGACGGAGACAGACCCACAGCGCGAGGGCGTAGCGGCGCTGCCGGTGCGGGCGCTGAACGGCGGCGCGCAGCGGACGGCGGACCTGGTCAACCAGTTCGTGGAGAAAGCATCGCAACTGATGTCGGAGGAAGAGCGGGCCAATATGCTGCTGCTGCGCGGCTTCGCGCAGATGCCCAGCCTGCCCCCTATGGGCGACGTCTACCGGATGAACCCGGCTGCCATCGCCGCTTACCCGATGTACCGCGGGCTGGCGACGGTGGCAGGGATGAAGGTCATCCCCACAGGGCGGCACTTCTCCGACGAAGTGGAGACCATGCGGCAGAACTACGGCAATCACGACTTCTTCTTCATTCATTACAAGCCCGCAGATGCAGCCGGGGAGGACGGCGATTTCGACGCCAAGGTGCAGCGGCTGGAGGAGCTGGACCCGCTGATTCCGGCCATCCGGGAGCTGGAGCCGGACGTGTTCATGGTGGCCGGCGACCACGCCACCCCGGCCATCACCGCCGGGCATAGCTGGCATCCGGTGCCGTTCATGCTGCATTCCTGGATGACCCGCGGCGAGGGCGTGCCGTCCTTCGACGAGCGGGCCTGCCGCCAGGGTTCCATCGGCAGCATTCCGGCGACCAACGTGATGCTGCTGGGGATGTCCCACGCGGGCAAGATGGCGAAGTACGGGCCGTAATCGTACTTGACAGGTTCAACCGGACATAATCTGAATACCAGCCCAACCGCCCATCCTTCGACAAGCTCAGGATGAACGGTTGGGTTGCTGACTCTACGGTTGGGCTTATGACGCCTGGCACAATTTTACATTCAGAGGTATCGCTATGCCACGCTCCATTGTTGCCGGAAACTGGAAGATGAACACCACCATTGAGTCAGCCGTTGAGCTGGCGACAGGAGTTGCGGCCGGGGCCGGAAGTATCGGTGACATAGAGCTTATTTTGTGCCCGCCCTTCGTTTCCCTGGCGGCGGTGCGGGATGCGGTGGCGGGTTCCCGTGTGGCTGTCGGGGCGCAGAATATGCACCACGAGGCGTCGGGGGCGTTCACCGGGGAAGTGTCGGCCGAAATGCTGGCCGGGCTTTGCCAGTACGTCATCCTCGGTCATTCCGAGCGTCGGCAGCTATTCGGGGAGACGGACGAGTCCGTCAACCTGAAGGTGCGGGCGGCGCTGCTGGCCGGGCTGCGCCCCATCCTATGCGTGGGTGAGACGCTGGAGCAACGAGAGGGAGGGGACGCCGCCGACGTGGTGGAAGGGCAGGTGCTGGCCGGGCTGGCGGACGTGGATGACATAACGGACGTGGTGGTGGCCTACGAGCCGGTGTGGGCCATCGGCACCGGGCGGGCGGCCACGCCGGAGATTGCCCAGGAAATCATGGGCGGCGCCATCCTGGACGCCCTGCGGGACCTGTTCGGAGACGCCGCCGAGGATGTGCCGCTGCTCTACGGGGGCAGCGTCAACGCTGGGAACGCTGCATCCTTCGCCGCGCAGCCCAACATTCACGGCGGGCTGGTAGGCGGCGCGAGCTTGCAGGCTGACCAGTTCCTGGAGGTGGCGGCCGCCGTGGCGGGGGCTAAGGGGTAGTACAATATGCTGGACAGGGAGCGGGTGGTCGCTATCTTTGCCGACGCTTGGGTGCTTTACGATGACTCCATTGAGATTCTGGAAATGGGCAAGCAGCGCATCGCGGCGGAAGTGGCTTGGGGCGCTACCAAGCGGGCCACTTATGCGTTGATTCTGGCTCGCACCGGGCGGGAGCCTTCGGGTACGGGGCAGACGACTCGGGGAATTGGCAATTTGAGCCGAACCGATGCCGGTGTCTTGCCGTTAGCCCGCCTCTACAACCGGAGGATTGTCAGGTTGCATGGCCGTTGCTTTTATTCAGGAATTTGTGACGATATTACCGACATGATCAGGGAGACATCCGACTATATTCGTGATGCTGAGGGATTGGCATCGTCCGGGGCAGAGGACTAATGCTGAAAACCGAACGAGTGGCCGCTCTATTCGACGAAGCCCGAGCCAAGAGCGCCGATTCTCTCAGTCGCTTGGAGGACGCCTCAAAGCACTGGGACAGGCGGGAATTGCTTAGGTCGGCGGAACAAGCCTGGGCTGCCGCCACGCAGGCCACCAATGCGTTGATTCTGGCCCGCAGTGGCGAAGAACCGAATTCCGGTGACCGCGACACCTTCGGCTTGCTATGGCGGCTGTCCAGTGAAGTCCGTGGGTTGGAAAAGGTCTTGGACCAATACACTAACTTTTCCGTCTACCTCTTCGGTCTCACCATAGCCAATGGTAACCTGGACCCGCTGGAGTTCACCATCGAGGACATTCATAAGGCCGCCGACTACATCCGGGAGTGCGAGCGGCTGGCAGGGGTTGCGGAAGGCGATGGCTAACGCGCTGTTCTACGGCGACAACCTGGCGGTGCTGCGAGAGCACGTGGCCGACGAGTCGGTGGATTTGGTGTACCTGGACCCGCCGTTTAACTCCAACGCATCGTACAACGTGCTGTTCCGGGAGAAGACCGGGGAAGAGTCGCCGGCGCAGATACGGGCATTCACCGATACCTGGGAGTGGACGCAGGAAACGGAGCTGACTTTCGAGCAGGACGTGATCGGGAATCCCGCCGTGCCTGCGGCGGTGAAGGAGATGATTTCGGCCTTCCGGCAGTTCATCGGGCGCAACGCAATGATGGCCTACCTGGTGATGATGGCGCCGCGGCTGGTGGAACTGCGGCGGGTGCTGAAGCCCACGGGCAGCATCTACCTGCATTGCGACCCTACGGCCGGGCATTATCTGAAAATCCTGATGGACGCCGTGTTTGGAAATCAGAATTTCAGGAACGAAATCATATGGCGACGTTATGGTTCTCACAATGACGTTGGTCAAGGCTCAAAGCACTTCGGACGTGTTCACGATATTCTTTTGTTCTATGTGAAAGGCAGTCAACCCAATTGGAACCAAGAATTTGCTCCTCTTGATGATAGTTATGTGGAATCAACCTATCGGTTCTCTGAACCTGATAGTGGTAGACGTTTCACAACCACGCCTTTAACTGCTCCTGGCGGCGCGGAGAAAGGCAATCCCGTTTACGAGTGGAATGGACATACACGGGCTTGGCGGTATAACCGTGAAACGATGGAACGCCTAGACAAGGAAGGTCGCCTATATTACTCGAACACAGGCTACCCTCGACAGAAGCGGTATCTCGACGAGTCGCGTGGGGTGCCAGTGCAGGATATTTGGACGGACATCGGCTCTCTATCGGGTTCCCATAAGGAACGCCTCGGCTACCCCACGCAAAAACCGGAGGCGCTCCTGGAGCGCATCATCCGGGCGTCGTCCAACGAGGGGGACGTGGTGCTGGACCCGTTCTGTGGCTGCGGTACGGCGGTGGCGGCGGCTCACAAGCTGGGGCGGCAGTGGCTGGGCATTGACATAACACATTTGGCCGTTGCCCTGATGAAGAACCGGCTCCAGACGGCTTTCGGCCTTGAAGCGGGCCGGGATTACGACGTCATCGGCGAGCCGCAGGACGAGGGGAGCGCCCGGGCGCTGTGGGAGCAGGACCCATACCAGTTCCAGTTCTGGGCGGTGTCGCTGCTGGAAGCGCAGCCGCAGTTTGAGCAGCGTCGCGGGGCTGACCGGGGCGTTGACGGGATGCTGTATTTCATAGACGGGCCGCGCCGGACGCCGCACAAGGCGGTGATACAGGTAAAAGGCGGGCGCGTGTCTTCGCCGCAGGTGCGCGACCTGGTGGGCGTGGTGGAGCGGGAGCAGGCGGCGCTGGGGCTGTTCATCTCGCTGGAGCCGCCGACAAGGGATATGCGTCAGGAAGCGGCCGCCGCCGGGTTCTTCCACTCGGACCTGTGGGCGCGGGAGTTCCCGAAGGTGCAGCTTCGGACGGTGGGGGAGATGCTGTCGGGCAACGGGTTCGAGCTACCGCCACGCCCGGCGGACTACCAGCCGGCGCAGCGGGTGCGGCGTCCGCAGGGCCGACAGGCGCGGCTGGGGGAGGGGGGTTAGGGATATGGAGAAAGTCCCTACCGATTCAAGGCGGGAGGACGCCCTCACCCTAACCCTCTCCCAGAGGGAGAGGGGATTTCCCCCCGATGCTCGATAACGAAGCATCCGGCCGGAACGAACCTCTCATCTGCGTCGTTGGGCCTACGGCGGTGGGCAAGACGGCGCTGGCTATCGAGCTGGCCCGGCGTTTCGGCGGCGAGGTGGTGAACGCCGACAGCCGACAGGTATATCGGGGGATGACCATCGGCACGGCGAAGCCTGCCGCTGAGGAGATGGCTGCGACGCCGCATCATCTCGTGGACATTCTGGACCCACCGGAGAGTTTCGGGCTGGGGCTGTTCATTGAATACGCCACGGAAGCGTTGAGAGACATTCGCGGGCGGGGGCGGCTGCCTATCGTGTGCGGCGGCACTGGGCAGTACGTGTGGGGGCTGGCGGAAGGACAGCAGCTTGCCGCCGTGCCGCCGGATCCTGGGTTTCGGGCCGAACTGGAAGCTGAAGCCGAGCGGGTGGGATCGGAGGCGCTGCACCAGCGGCTGGCGGCCATAGACCCGGCTCGCTCCGCTGTTCTGGACGCCCGCAACGTGCGCCGGGTCATTCGAGCGCTGGAAATCCACCACGTAACCGGGCGGCTACCCTCGGAGTTGCAGCCCGTCGCTGCACGGACGGAGAACGCCCTGGTGCTGGGTCTGACCATGCCCCGCAATGCTCTGTACCAGCGCATTGACGAGCGGGTGGACCGGATGATGGCGGACGGGTTCCTGCGGGAAGTCGAGGAATTGCGAGCGGCGGGATTCCCGACAACAGCAGGGCCGCTGAACAGCCCGGGCTACCGGGAGTTGGGACAGTACCTGGACGGCGAGCTGTCTCTGGAGGATGCCGTGGAGAAGACAAAGACACAGACGCATCGCCTGGCCCGTCGGCAGTATGCCTGGTTCAAGCCCAGCGACCCGCGCATCCAGTGGCTGGACGCCGCCGACCCGGGGCTACTGCAAGAGGCCGTTGAAACAGTGTCCCTCTTTCTGAACCATCAGCGCCCTGTGATACAATAGGCCGAAATCCTGTACCTACCGATAGTATGAGATAGGCTGGCAGAACAGGAGCCGCGGCCATGAGATTCACCAAGATGGAAGGGGCAGGCAACGACTACATATATGTAGATGCCCGCTCGCAAAAGCAGGACTGGCCGGAGCTTTCGCGCCGCATGAGCGACCGGCACTTCGGCGTCGGCAGCGACGGGCTGATTCTCATTGCCGATTCGGACGTTGCCGACCTGAAGATGGTGATGTTCAACGCCGACGGCTCCCAGGGCGAGATGTGCGGCAACGGCATCCGCTGCTTCGCCAAGTACGCCATCGAGCGCGACATCGCCGCGCCGTCTGGCCAGGGGCTGACGGTAGAGACGCTGGCAGGCATCCGCACGGTGACGCCCACCTACGAGGGAACGCGCATCAGCGGGGCTCGAGTGGCCATGGGCGCGCCGATACTGGCGCCGGCGGAGGTGCCGGTGGACCTTTCAGCCGGTCATCCTGAGCCTGTCGAAGGGCCAGTGCTGGGGTATCCTTTCTCGATGGACGGGTTTGACCTCCCGTTTAGCTTTGTGTCGATGGGCAATCCTCATGCCGTGACGTTCATCGGCCAGCCGGTGGCCGATTTCCCGCTGCACACCGTGGGGCCGAAGGTAGAGCATCACCCGATGTTTCCGCGCCGGGTGAACTTCGAGATTGTCAACGTAGACGGGCCCGGCAAGCTGACGGCGCGGGTGTGGGAGCGGGGCAGCGGCGAGACGCTGGCCTGCGGCACCGGGGCCTGCGCCATCGCGGTGGCGGCGCGGCTGTCGGGGCACTGCGGCGACGAGGTGGACATAACGCTGCCAGGAGGGGTGCTGCGTATCCAGTGGGATGGCACCGGCGAGGTAATGATGGAAGGCCCGGCGACCGAGGTGTTCACCGGGGAGTGGGCCGTCTGATGACCACGGCGCGGACGAAACGGCTGACCTTCGAGGAGTGGCGGGCCCTGCCAGAGGCTAAGAGGTTATGAAGCTATACAAGCTGCCGATAGTTATCTACGAACCATCGGAGGACACCGAGTGGAAATATATGGCCGAAGTGCCATCGTTGCCCGGTTGCCGGGCTTGGGGAGATACTGTGAGCGAGACACTGGATCTCATTCGCGGCAATGCGGAAATTTTCGTGGATTCATTCTTGGATCGAGAGATTCCGCTTCCAGAAGGGTTAGAATCCTTGTTATATGATCCAGCGGGCTCGGCAATTCATGGCGAGATAATAGTCACAGCGTGAACTACCGAGAATTGACCAGAAAGCTCAGGCGATTAGGCTGCGAATTCAATCGTCAAGGCGTAGGATCCCACGAGTTCTGGATCAATGTGAATAGTAATGCTACGACGTCAATTCCCAACTGGCGAGGCAAGGATCTGAAACCGGGAACGATTGCCGCGATTCTACGGGACTTAGGGATTTCCCGCAGAGAATTCGATCAAGCATAAGACCTTTACTTAATCAGGGAACTAGGAGCAGAGGCCGCAAAGATGCAATTTTCTGAACGACTGGGCAAGCTGGCGCCTTATCCCTTTGTGGAGATTTCCCGCATCATTGCGGCCAAGCGGGCCGCCGGGGCCGACGTGGTGACCTTCGGCATCGGTGACCCGGACATTCCGACGCCGCAGCCCATCATCGACCGGCTGCTGACGGCGTCGCAGTATCCGCCCAACCACCGCTACCCGGAGACCGACGGGCTGCCGGAGATGCGCCGCGCCATCGCCGAATGGTACGACAACCGCTTCGGGGTGAAGCTGGACCCGGATACCGAGGTGCTGCCGCTCATCGGGGCGAAGGAAGGCATCGGACACGCCGCCTTCTGTTTCCTCGACCCCGGCGACATTGCCCTGGTGCCGGACCCGGCCTATCCGGTGTACGGCGTGGGCACGATGTTCGCTGGGGCGGAAAGTTACATAATGCCGCTCTACGAGCGAAACGGATGGCTGCCGGAGCTGGACGCCATTCCTGCCGACGTCGCACGGGCCGCGAAGGTGATGTGGCTGAACTATCCCAACAATCCCACCAGCGCCGTCGCCACCGAGGAGGACTTCGCATCGGCCATGGCCTTCTGCCGCGATAACGACATCGCCCTGCTGCACGACGCGGCATACAGCGAGGTTGGCTACGACGGCTACCGGGCCATCAGCTATATGCAGATGGACGGGGCCAAAGACATCGGCATCGAGTTTCACTCGCTGTCGAAGACCTACAACATGACCGGCTGGCGTATCGGCATGGCCGTGGGCAACGCGGATATGATCAAGGCCCTGTTCCAGATTAAGGCCAACCTGGACTCCGGTGTGCCGCAGGCAGTGCAGGAGATGGCCATGGAAGCCCTCACCGGGCCCCAAGACTGCGTGGACGACAACGTGGCGATTTACCAGTGGCGCCGGGATCGGGTGGTGCAGGCCTGCCGCAGCGCCGGGATGGAAGTGGACGTGCCGCGGGCCAGCCTCTACATCTGGGCCAAGGTGCCAACCGGGTTCACATCGGCGGAGTTTGCCCAGCGGCTTCTGGAAGATCTGGACGTGGTAGTTACCCCCGGCTCCAGCTACGGCCGCTACGGCGAGGGCTACATACGCCTGTCCCTTACCACCCCGGACGAGCAGGTGGAGAAGGGCTGCCAGCGCATCGAAGGGTGGTCCATTCCCGCCCCGCAGGGAGGGTAGCCCTATCGCAAAGTCCAGACTGCATAGAGGCCCGGCAAACAAGCAGAAGAAGGCGGCGAAATCCTCGCGGCTGGTTGACGTAACGCCGGAGCAGGAACGCGCCATCCTGGTGGCGGTAGAGCTGAAGGGCCGCGACCAGCTCTGGACGCTGGAAGACACCCTCGGGGAGTTGCGCCACCTCACCGAGTCAGCCGGCGCGGAGGTCGTGGGCATTGTCCATCAGCGCGCCGACCGCCTGACGCCCACTTACATCGGCAAGGGCAAGCTCGACGAACTGCGCGACACGATGAAGGAACGGTCTGCCGATGTCGTGGTGTTCGACGACGAGTTGACCCCAACCCAGCAACGCAACCTCGAGGCGGCCCTGTCTCCCACGTCTGCCCCCATGTACGGAGAAAGGGGCGAAATAAAGGTCGTTGACCGCACCGCGCTGATTCTCGACGTGTTCGGGCGCCACGCCTCCACCTACGAGGGCAAGCTGCAAGTGGAGCTGGCCCAGCACGAATATCTGCTGCCGCGGCTGGCCGGCCAGTGGTCTCACCTGGAACGGCTGGGGGGCGGCATCGGGACCCGAGGCCCCGGCGAGACCCAGATCGAGACCGACCGCCGCCTGGTGCGCCGCCGTATCCAGAAAATCCGCTCGGAACTGGACGGCGTGCGCCGGCGCCGTACCCTGCACATGGACCGGCGTAAGAAATCGGCCATACCGATGGCGACGCTGGTGGGATACACCAACGCTGGCAAGAGCACGCTGTTCAACGCCCTGGCGCGCTCCGGTTCCTCGCCTGACGAAAGCGCCTCCCTGGCCGCCGACCAGCTCTTTTCCACCCTTGACCCGGTGACCCGCCGCATTCGGCTGCCGTCGGGCGCGCCGTTGCTTTTGAGTGACACCGTGGGGTTCATCCAGAAACTCTCGCCTAACGTCATCGCCGCCTTCCGAGCCACCCTCGACGAGCTGGACCGGGCCGACGTGCTGCTGCACGTGATTGACGTCTCCCACCCCAAGGCGCCGGAGCAGACCGAGGTGGTGGAGCAAACCCTGGAGGAGCTGGGACTGGGAGACAGACCACGCCTGCTTGTCATAAACAAGATGGACCTGTTGATGGAGAGCGAATCCTCTGCCTTCGACAGCGTTGACGGGTCAGTCTCTCCGCCCGGAGTTCCATGGGACAAGGAGGCGGGCGCCGGGGTACTGGTGTCGGCGGAAAAGGGGTGGAACCTGGACGACCTGCTGCGTGAGGTCGAGAACCAACTGGTCAACCTCGACGGCCCGTTGCTGATGACCGAGGAGTACGCCAGCGGCTGGCGCTAGTCCCGGAGTCGGCGGTGCCTCCTTTGACGCCTGTTATACATAAACAGGCGTTAGTTTTTGCCCGACAAGTTGGTTCGCACAAGATACGTTATGTTGTTTCGCAGGCCGGTTTCAGGGCTGTTAACATAATGACAGCTCCATTTTTTGGCCAGGGGAGTGAAGATGGACATCGGGAAGTTTCCGCCGGAGTTGCTGGAACGCCTGCTGGCGTCGGCCGAGTCCGGAGACCCGCGGGTGGTGCTGGGGCCGCGAGTCGGCGAGGATGCAGCCGCCCTGGACTTCGGCGACCGGCTGCTGGTAGCCAAGAGCGACCCGGTGACCTTCGCCACCGACCGGGCCGGATGGTACGCGGTCCAGGTCTGCGCCAACGACGTAGCCTGCACTGGCGCAACTCCCCGATGGTTCCTGGCGACGCTGCTGGCGCCGCACTGGTTCACCGAGGGCGACGCCGCAAGGCTGTTTAATGACGTTATGGAAAGCTGCCAAGCTATCGGAGTAACCCTGATTGGCGGCCACAGCGAGGTCACGGAAGGTATCCAACGGCCCATCGTCATGGGAACCATGCTGGGCGAGGTGGAGCGCGACCGGCTCATCACGACCGGCGGCGCCCAGGAGGGTGACAGCATCATCGTCACCAAGGGGTTGGCTATCGAGGGTACTGCACTGCTGGCGAGGGACTGCGCCGGGGAACTGCGGCAGGCCGGCGTAGAGGAAAGTGTAATTTGTAGAAGTGCAACCATGCTGGATACACTAGGCATAAGTGTAGTACATGACGCCCAAATCAGTGCGCAACTGCCAGTACATTCACTACACGACATCACCGAGGGAGGACTGTTTACGGCATTGCACGAAGTCGCTGCTGCATCGGATCTGGGAGTGGCAGTCGAAGAGGATAGTGTACCCGTACTCCCTGAAACCGTCGAAGTATGTACCGCCCTGGGATTACACCCGATGGGGCTTCTGGGTTCCGGCGCCATGCTGGTAACGTTACACCCCCAATATACACCTGGGCTTTTACACTCCCTGGAGCAGGCGGGTATCAACGCCTGGGAGATTGGCCAGATAATCCCGGCAGAGGAGGGGCGTGTACTGTTTACGAGGAGCGGAGAGGAAGTACCCTTACCCGTTCTTCAGCGCGACGAGCTGGCCCGGTACTTCTCAGAAAGGTAACAGGGGTGCCTGCCGTCGGCGCCCCTGCTGCGTGTACTGGTAAATGCTGCCACACAAAACCTAAGCATCCGGCATTGCATTTTGCAACAGTCGTGTACCAGCGGAAGGCGTGCAATAGCAAGGTGTAATTGGGCATTACACTTCCCCGGACTGGTAGACCGCCAACGCTTCGGCCAGCCGTTCCGCAGTGATGTTGGCGCCGCTGATGGTGATGGACACCTTCTTGCCCTTCAGCTTATCCGCGTGTCTCACCGCTCCCGCCAGCGCCGTGGCCCCCGCCGGTTCCGCCAAGGTGTGCGCTTTCTCCACCAGCAACCCTATCGCGCGACGTATGTCGTCGTCGCTGACCAGCAGAAAGTCGTCCAGCATGTCCGCCATGATGCGCTGAGGCAGTTCGTAGCCGGATTGGGTTGCTATTCCCTCCGCGAAGGTGCTCATCGGCGCCTGGACCATCTCCCCCTGCTTCCATGATAAATAGGCTGCCGGAGCAGCCTCGGATTGAACGGCGTAGACCTGGATGGACGGATCTATGGCCTTGGCAACGATACAGGCCCCGGAAATGCCGGAACCACCGCCGAGAGGCAGCATCATTACGTCAACATCAGGAAGGTCCTCAATAATTTCCAAAGCCGCCGTCCCGACGCCGGCGATGAGCAGCGGCTCGTTCACCGCGTGGACGTAGCGGTAGCCCTCCTCACGGGCCATCCGCTCGCAGTGCTCCCGGGCATCGTCGAAGCTCTCGCCGTGAAATATCAGTTCCGCTCCTAGGGCCTGCATGGCGGCCACCTTGACCGGGTTCGCGTTCCGGGGCAAGCCAATCAGCACCCGCACCCCGAATTCCCGTCCGGCGCTGGCGATGGACTGGCCGTGATTGCCGGTGGAAGAAGTTATCAGCCCCCTCTGTTTCTCTTCGTCGCTCAGGTTGAAAAGCAGGTTTATTCCGCCCCTGGACTTGAAAGCGCCCAGCGGAAGGTATTCCTCGTGTTTCAGGTACACTTCGGCTTCAAGCAGTTCACTGAGTCCAAGGGAGTAGTGCAGCGGGGTACGCTGAAAAAAAGGGGAAATTGTCTGCCTGGCTCGGTACACATCGCGTATTGTCGGGGACTGCATGGTTTGCCTCGCGCTATAATGGAATGGGTATCAGCCTAAGAAACAATCAGCGGGGTGTCAACTGAACAGGACGCCCGGTCAAGGAATAAACTGAACAGGTTAACACCCGGCCCTGACACCTCTCCAGATAAAGGTCTATTAGGAAATAGCGATTATTCAAGGATAGGTCAAGGTATAGCCTAAATGATTCTTAAACACGTTTAGGAAAAAGATTGTTAAACGCTTGACACAAGACTATACACCTGTTACCCTGTTCCCAATCAAAAGACGGGTTCCGGTCTGGGCAGGTCGATAGAGGAGAGAAACCGTGGCGCGAAAGACGAAGCTAATGCAGCGGGTAGAAAAGGAACATCAGCGTCCCCTGGAACGGTTGCTCCCGGAAAAGGTCAACGAGCTCGGCTTGTCGGCCACTGCCGAGGAGTTGGGAGTCAGCAAGGCGACTCTGGGTTACTGGCTGCTCAAACTGGGTATAAGTGTAAGGCGAATCGCTGTCTCCCCCGACGAAGTCGTGGAAGTTAAGCGAGTCGGCTAATCAGCCTTAGCCCGTCCTGAGCCTGTCTGACCACGCGAAAACATGAGTCACCCCGAATTTTGGGAGGGTGGGTGAGATAGCCAGAGGGCACTGAGAGCGGTCCTCAATCTGGAGAGCGGTATCGCGGCTTGGCGGTACCGCTCTCCGGTTCTGTGGCACCAGTTTCTGAGCAGTTCCTGCACCAGGGGGGCCAGGTGTGGAGACAACAGGGAGAGCAGGAAGGCATAGACCAGACTGACCATCAGCAGCAACTTGAGCCTGTTTTCCCAGAACCAGAGCCTGGGACTTTCCATGGCCAGGTCCGTCTTGCAGGCGCGGTAGCACATCTCGACCTGCCAGCGGCGGGCGTAGGCCAGCACCACCCGCCAGGCGTCGTCTGGGGTTTCGACGGCCTCATTGGTCAGCAGGTACCAGGGAGGGCGTCCCTTGCCGGGGCGGGAGACTACCAGCCACAAAGGAATGTCAATCTGGGGATGGCGCACCGGGACGGCCACAAGGCCGGTCTTGCGGTACTGGCGGCGGCGCATATCCCAGATCTGGCGGTGGTCCTGGGAACGCTTACCCCGGGTGATATGCCAAGCGGGGCGCTCACCTTTCTCGTCGCTCAGGCGGTAGCGGGTGGGCCAGCGCAGGATGAACCGCAGTTGGTTGGAGTTCAGTTCCCTGATCCAGGGCGTGCCTGCGAACCCGCGGTCGAAGACATGGACCACCCGTCTTTGCCACCACTGGGCGCACTGAAAGAGTAGGGAGGCGGTCTGCTCTCGGCGGTCCCCGGCCAGCTTGCCACGGCTGGTCCACCAGCGCATGGCGGCCAGCGCCGGAGGCCCCTGCATCCCGGCCACCATGACGGTGAGCCACTGTAGGCCGGGGACAAATACCGGCCCTCCTCCCGGTGGATGGTAGTAGCCGGGCTTGATGCGCCTCAGACGGGCCGCCTTGCTGGAACGTACTGGGCACAGTCCCTCCAGCGCGATGCTCTCCGGTTTCTCCAGCACGCTCTCATCCCAGATGGCCAAGGTCAACTGGCCCTGCTCCTCCAGACGGGCAACTCTCTGGTCTGCCCGATGCCGGAGGAACCTCTCCAGCAAGGTGTGGGACCACTTGGGAGAGCGCAGCAGATTGCTCAACCGCTTGGTGCCGGCCGGCGCCTGGGCCGGAGAGAGGATATGGGAGCCCAGCTCGCTGAGCAGCAGCCCGGACCGGGAATTACGCAGACGCACAATGGCCACCAAGGCCAGAAAGAAAGTACGCAGCAATCGCCGGTCTATCTGCTGGTCCAACCACTGCTCCAAGGGTCCAATGAATGACTGCAACAGATTGGCCACCTCCTGCCCTTGCCTCCGCCCCTCCAGATGCCGCAACATAACAAAAGACCCCTCTCGGTGAATGGTGTTGTCGCATTCCCATTCCACCCGAAGGGGTCTTTCTTTGTGCCTGAATTCCTAAACCGCTTTTGCCGCTTTTTCCCGCTTCACCAAAATTCGGGGTGACTCATGTTTCCTGTTGCCGGTATCCGTGCCTTTTTCGCGCCCTGCTGAGCCTATCCTTGGAAAATATCCTCCGGCAGGAAGGCGGAGACGGTTACGTTGGGCAAGTCCACCGCATTGCTTATCTTGAGGTCCACCGCCACGCTGCAAAGGACGTAAGCCTGCTCGCGAGTCCAACCCCGTTCCTGCAATAGCTCGATCATGTTGACCAGGGCGTTGCGGGCGGCCAGGGTCAGGTCCTCGCCCTCCTGGGTGCCGTCGTCGCGGATGGGCATTCCCATGGTGGCGATGAAGTTGCGGGGCGCGGCCCATTCCGGCGGCAGGAAGTATCCCGGATGGGTATAGCGGGGCCAGCGGATGTTATGTCGAGCCGCCTCGCCCTTGTGCAGATGAAACCGCACAACCGCGGTGGCCCCCATCTCTACGGCGGTGATACAGCATTCCGAGTCGCCCTGGGCGAAGTGCCCGTCGCCGCAGGAATAAAGGGCGCCGGGGACGTTGACCGGAATCAACAGCCTTGAACCTTTGGTAAGTTGCTTTGAGTCCACATTGCCGCAGTTCTCCCTCGGCGGCAGCGTCCGCAAACCCTCGGCGGCGATGGCGCCACCGGCGGGGACGGCGTCCTGAGGGTCGGGGAGCGCGGCCCTCCCGCCCCGCCGCACCAGGTCGGCCTCCCGCGCCGACCACGCTTCCATCTGCTCACGGGACGGCGCGATGCCCGCAGTCCCCATGAACGACCCATTGGGGATTCGCACGCCGGGCAATTGCTCCGAGGTGGCCCAGCCGTCGGCAATCTGCCAATTGACGAAGTAGGGCTCCTGGAACAGGTCGCGCAGGAAGCC
The DNA here is from genome assembly GCA_965204865.1 of Dehalococcoidia bacterium. Taxonomy (GTDB): domain Bacteria; phylum Chloroflexota; class Dehalococcoidia; order Lucifugimonadales; family UBA3495; genus VXOI01. The sequence continues at coordinate 1,897,927 of OZ242027.1, forward strand.
CGCGCCAGGGCGATTGCGGGTCCAGCCATAGGACTGGGGGATGATGTCCACGTACTCAATCTCCAGCAGATCGCCGGGTTCCGCTCCGGTTACGTAAACCGGGCCGGTAAGGGGATGGGCCACATTGGCGTCGAAGCCGTCGAAGTCTTCTACGGTGACCGCCGGGTGCATCTGGCCATCTGAGGCGTCACGGGTCTCCAGCAAGACTTCCTCGCCGGGCGCAGCCTCAAGGATGGGCGGAATATCGGGGTGCCAACGGTTATGCCCCTTTTCCGGCTCTTCTTTCAACCGCTTGCTGCGGTCAATCTCTACGCTTTTCACTGCCTGAACTCCTTATGTCACGCGGGGATACGCCTTCACCCTAACCCTCCCCCAGAGGGAGAGGGGATGCTGCTAAAGCGTCCAGTCCTCGGGCGTTTCCGGGGTGGGCAGCGGGCGGATGGTGACCTCTACAAGGGCGGCCTGGCCTTTTTCGGTGGCGGCGATGGCGCGGCGGAAGGCGTCCTGCAAGTCTGCCGGGTCCTCCACGCGCTCGGAGTAGGCGCCGAGGCCCTGGGCCACCAGCGAGAAGTTACCGCCCAGCTCGGCCATCGTCGGGGGAGCGGCGTTGTCGCGGGACATTGCCATCAGGCCGCCGCCGGTGCCGCCGTTGTTCAGCACCACTGTCAGGGTCGGCAGCCCCATGCGGACGGCGGTTTCCAGTTCCATGCCCACCATTCCGAAGGATGCGTCGCCCAGCACGTTGAACACCAGGTGGTCGGGCCGGCCCAGCTTGACGCCGATGGCGGCAGCCATAGACCACCCCATCGCCGCCATCCCGCCCATGCCGATGTAGTTGCGCGGCCTGGTAGCAGGCCAGAAGGGCGAAACATAGCCGCGACTGCCGCCGGCGTCGTGGAGGGCGATGGTGCGGTCAAGGTCAACAACCTTCAGTAGTTCCTGGACCACGCGATAGCCGTTGGTGGGGGTGGAGGGGTCGTTGAAGGTCTCTTCCCACTCACCAATCCACTTGGCGCGGGCTTCCCCTATCTCGGCTACGATTTCCTCGCGGTTGGCCGCCGAGGGCGGGCCGCCGGGACCCATCCGGTCGCGCACCGCGTCAATGAGGCTGCGCAGGGCGAGCTTGGCGTCGGCAAGGATGGGAACGTCGGCCTGGTAAATCTTGTTGAGGTCGCCGGAGTCAGCGTTTATGTGAATCAGGCTGACTCCCTCGGGAATGGGACGCCCATCGGTGGCGTTGGGCAGGCGGAAAGAGTTTCCGACGGCGAGAACGGCGTCGGCCTTCCGGTTGACAATGTAGGACGCGCCCGAGGCATAGCGACTCTTAGGATATACGCCGCCACCCACGGATAGCGGGTGATTCTCCGGGAAGGCTCCCTTGCCCACCAGTGTGCTGGCAACGGGCATGGCCATCAGTTCGGCCAGCTCCAGGACCTCATCCCACGCCTCGGCGGCCAGTACGCCGCCGCCCACGTTCATTATAGGAAAGCGGGCGTTGAGCAGGATGTCTGCGGCGCGTTGGATGTCTCCGGCATCGGGGGCGGCCCGGCGTCCGGGGCCCACGGGTTCGTAGTTCAGGATTTCGTCGGGGGCTTCCTGCATCAACACGTCCTGGGGCATTTCCAGCACCACCGGGCCGGGCGAGCCGGAGCGCAGGTTGGTGAAGGCGCGGCGCATGATGGCGGGGATGTCCTCGATGCGGGACATGGTGCCCTTCCATTTGACGAAGCTGTCGAAAATGCTGGAAGGCACTTCTTGCTGAATCTCCCGGCCCATGCTGCCCAGGGGATGCTGGCCCATCAGCAGCAGCACCGGGATGTTGTCGGCATAGGCTCCGGCGATTCCCGTGAGCGTGTTGGTTGCCCCTGGGCCGGTGCCGGTCAGCGCGACGCCGACCTGCCCGGTGGCGCGGGCGTAGCCATCGGCGATTTCCACGCCCATGCGCTCGTGACGCGCGGAAAACACCGTAATCTGCTGCGACGCCCGCAGCGCCGGCCACAGCGGGGCTTCGCCGCCGCCGGCGAAACCGGAAATGTATCGGACTCCTTCCTTTTCCAGGGCATGGACTACTGCGTCGCCGCCTCTCATGGCCGTTCTCCCGCCGTGGCGTTTATGTCAGGTTCGGATTGGGGGATGATACGCCCGCCCCGGTTGGCGGTCAAGGCGACGGGTTATTCACATGGATGGACTGAATGAGATTCTCCGCGCCCTTTTCTTGACCGGTCAATGGGGCAAAGGTATTATCCGAAACGCGGGCGGCGGGGTCGGAACCCCGCGCTTTTCATATAGTTCATATAATCAAGGATAGAACTTATGCGGTTGGGACCAGCCCATCCTGTGTATCCTGTCCATCCATGTAAGTTAAGAAAAAGCAGGAGGCGGTATGCCGACAGCCAGCGAGATGATTGTGCAGACCTTGGAAGAGGCCGGAGTTGAGTATGTCTTCGGCATACCAGGGGGCGGCACGGGGCAGATATTCCAACTGCTCTACGGACGGGAAGACCGTATCAAGACCATCCTGGTGCGGCACGAGCAGGCCGCCGCCATCATGGCCGACGCCTACGGGCGGGCCACCGGCAAGCCGGCGGTGGTCATGGGGCAAGGACTGTTCATCGGCTCCAACGCCTCCTTCGGCATCATGGAGGCGATGCTGAGCAGCTCGCCCATGCTGGTGCTTACCGACACCTCCGACGGCGGAGCGGCCCAGCGTCCGGCCAACCAGTCGGGAGCGGGTGAATACGGCAGCATTGACCTGCCCAACATCTTCAAGTCCATGAGCAAATACACCGCCCTTGCCGCCAGTCCCAAGGAGGCGGTGCTGGCGACGCAGGTGGCGATAAAGCACGCGGTCAGCGGGCGGCCTGGGCCGTCGTCGGTGGTGATGCGCTCGGCGGCCATCGGTGGCGAGGTCGACGTGGAGTCGCCGCCCTTCATCCACAACGCCTCCGGGTTCCTGAACACCGCCAAGCCGGAAAGCGCCCCCTCGGACGTGCAGCGGGTCATCGAGATACTGTCGGAGTCGCGCCGCCCGGTCCTGGTGGCGGGGAACGGGGTGCACGTGTCCGGGGCCCACTCCCAGTTACAAGAACTGGCCGAGATATGGGGTATGCCGGTGGCGACTTCATATAAAGGAAAGAGCGCCATCGCCGAAACGCACCCGCTATCGGTGGGGATGGTAGGCACCTACGGCCAGGACGTCGCCAACCGGGTGGTGGGCGAGGCCGACACCGTCATCGTGGTCGGCGCGCTTCTGCGCTCCCAGGAAACCGTCCGCGAGCGGCCCGACATCTTCGATCCGCGACGCCAGCGGGTGGTGCAGATTGACATTGACGAGCGCAACGCCGGATGGAGCTTCCCGGTGGAGATTGGCTTGGTGGGCGACGCCGGCAGCATCCTCAATCAACTGGTAGGCGCATCGAAGGAAGCGGCGCAGGCCAGCGTTACCCGGCGCAGCGAGTGGACGGCTTCGATGGCCCCTCGCAAGGACGCGATGGCCTTCTACGACGACCCGGAGATGCACAAGGACAGCTCGCCGGTCACGCCGCAACGGCTGGTCTCGATTCTCAACGAAACGTCCGACCCTTCCACGGTCTACGCGCTAGACGCCGGAAACAACCGCACCTGGATGGCCCACCTGTACAAGGCGCAGGAAGCGGCCACTTTCTACTGCCCCGGCGGAACAGCGGGCATGGGCTGGGCGCTTCCGGCGGCGGTGGCCTTGAAGCTGGCCTACCCCGACCGCCCGGTTACGGCGGTGACCGGGGACGGCGGATACATGATGACCGTCAACGCCCTATCCACGGCCATGCAGTACGACCTGCCCATAACCTGCGTGGTCTTCAACGACAACGCCCTGGGCATGGTGCTGGACCACCAGCCTCGCGGCCAGGAAATCGCCTCGGAGTTCTACCCGACGGACAACGCCGCCATAGCGCGGGGCTTCGGCTGCTTCGGCGTCCACGTCGAGGACTCTCGCGACCTGCCCGACGCCCTGCGGGAAGCGCGCGACTCGGGCCTGCCGGCGGTGGTGGACGTGGCAATAGACCGCGAGCCCAGCCCCGACGACTGGCGCGCCGACGCCCGCCGGTCCGGGGAGACCTAGGAGGGAGGTGAGCCCGTGACCACCCTGCAAACCGGAACCAAGCTCACCTACGAGGAGTATCTTAACGAGCCGTATACGATGTTGCGCTTCGATATCGTAGACGGCGAGGTAATCATGTCCGCGGGGCCTACTCGCCCTCATCAGATCATTTCGGGCAACATCTACCGGCCTGTTCACCGATTCGTCAGTGAGAACGGGATGGGCGAAGTATTGTACGCTCCCGTAGATGTGGTCGTTCAGCAGGAACCACTACGTGTCCGGCAACCCGACTTGCTGTTCACCAGCAACGAAAACGCCAGTATCCTGGGCGACAAGATTGAAGGCGGCCCTGATTTGGTGGTGGAGATTCTTTCGCCCGGCAACAGCCGTGCCGGAATTGAAGGCAAGCTGGCCGACTACGCTCGGATCGGTGTCCGCGTGTGCTGGCTAGTCTATCCTCAAGCTCGCGCTGTTGAAGTCCTGACTATCGAGGCTGGCGAATGGCGGCGCCTCTATATACGCGGCGGCGGCGAGCGCATTGAGTCTCCCGTACTGCCCGGCTTGGAACTGGAGGTTTCCGATGTATTTCAGGGAGTTTAACCTGCGATGCTCAGCACTCTGCACATAATTTTAAGGAGGCGCAGACAATGGCAGGTCTGCTGGAAGGCAAGATTTCGCTGGTGACCGGCGCGGCGTCGGGTATTGGGCGGGCCACGTCGCTGGTCATGTCGCGGGAAGGCGCTACCGTGGTGGTCTCGGACGTGAATGCGGACGGCGCGGAGGAAACCCTGAGCGCCATCAAGGAGGCGGGCGGCGACGGGATGTTCGTCCACGCCGACGTTTCCCGCCCAGACGACGTGGCGGCGCTGATCGGGCAGGTGGTATCGGCCTACGGACGGCTGGACTGCGCCTACAACAACGCCGGCGTCGAGGGCTACATGGCCGGGCGTCTCCACGAATACCCCGAAGACCAGTGGGACCGGCTTATCGACGTCAACCTCAAGGGCGTCTGGCTCTGCCTGAAGCACGAGATACCGCAAATGATGGAACAGGGCGGCGGCGCCATCGTCAACACCGCCTCGGCGGCGGGGCTGGTCGGCTCGCGGCGGCTGTCGGCCTACGTTGCCAGCAAGCACGCGGTGGTCGGGCTGACCAAGGCCGCTGCACTGGAATACGCCCGCGACGGGATTCGAGTCAACGCCGTCTGCCCCGGCATCATAGACACGCCAATGGTGCGCCGACTCATCGGAGGCCGGGAGGCCGATTACGAGGCCGCCATCCCTTCCCGGCAACCCATCGGCCGGCTGGGGACGCCGGAGGAAATCGCCGAGTCGGTAACGTGGCTGTGCTCCGACGCCGCCTCGCTGGTGACCGGGCTGGCGATGGCCGTGGATGGCGGGTTTACGGCGCAATAGTCTTCTTAAGCCATTCGCCGGATGTCCGTTGGACGGGGTATGCGGGCGGTGATAGTATAGGGGCCGAACTGCCAAAGCGGGGCGTCGGCCCTTCTTTATGATGTATGCAAAACTGCCGATGCCCACGATTTCACCTTCACCTCAACCTTCTCCCTCCCGTCGGCAAGCTCAGGGCGAGAGGGAGAAATAAGAGGCTCCACGCTCGGAGGATTGCTTGGCCGACACGCTGGAAATCCTGGACTTGCCTGAGCGCGGGCAGGTTCAGCTATCTGTCATTGACGAATCGAGCCGCCGCGAGAGCGCTCCCCCTGTATCCTTTTCCTTTCCGCTGACCGACACGGAGCTGTTGGAGTTGGCCTGGTTCTTCACCGGCTACGCTTTCGAGCCATTTGGAGAATCGCGCCCCAGGGCCGAGGCCGCTGAGGCGGGCCTGCGGGACTTGGGGCGGCTGATGCTGGAATCGGTCTTCCGGGCCAGCGGCGAGGCGGCGGAGATGCTGGCCCGCGCCAGCTCGACGGACAACCGCCCCTTCCGGCTGTCCATCATTTCGGCCCGCCCGGAAATCCTGTCACTGCCATGGGAACTGATTAACGACGCTGAAGTCGGCTACGTAGCCGCCCGGGCTGAGGGCGTTACCCGGCAGCAGGTTTCGGAAAGCGAATTGCCCGACTTCTCCGGCCCCTCTCTCAGCGAAAGGCAGTTCAACGTCCTGATGTTATGTCCGCCCGCAACGGAGGGGATTGCCACGGAAGCCTTGGGCGCCATGGAATCGCTGGACGTTGAAGTGTCCTTGGATTGTCTGCGTGTCTCGTCGGTGGGGGAGTTGGAGGCGCATTTGTCGGAACGGGCCGGACATTACCACCTGCTGCATCTGGACGGCATAAGAGTGGGTGACGAAGGGACCGCTTTGCGGGAACTCGGTTCGGTGGAGCGCATAGGAAAGGCCGTCGCATCCGCCGGGATCCCCGCCGTTTTGCTGACCTGCTCCGCAGTGGACTACTCGTATGTTGCCGGACAGGCGTTGGCGGTGGCGGGTGCGCCGGAAGTGACTCTGCTGCCCATACCGTTGGGCGGGGTCGGGCGCAAGCTATTCGCCGACGCCTTCTATGCCGGAATAGCGCGAGGGGCTGGCGCCGCTGCCGCCGTAGCCGCCGCCCGCCGCGTCATGATGGAGCACCCGCACCGCCCATCCACCGCCGGGCCGGTGGTGTCGTGGGACTGGATAACTCCGGTGGTCTACCGGTCGGCCCGGTACGCGCCGACGGCAGTGGAACCCGAAGAGCCGGAGCCGGTCATACCCGGGATGTTGCCCGCCACGCCGGAACCGCCGCCGCGTCAGCTTCCCCGGGGCGGCCCATACGGGCTGATTGGCCGCCGCCGCGAGATTCTTGAGCTGGAGCGCGCCCTAGACGCCAGCCCCGTAGTGCTGCTCAGCGGAGCGGTGGGCGTTGGCAAGTCCGAGGTGGTCCTCGGCCTGGCGGCATGGGTGGAAAAGAGCGGGGGCAGGCCCGACGGCGTTTTCCATACCAACTTCGACGTGGGCGCAGGCTTGGACAAGGCGCTGCATGAAGTCGGCACCGCCCTCGCCGGGCTGGAGTTCGGCGACCTGTCCGTCGCCGCGCGCCGCAGTTGGCTGCTGGACTACCTGCGTGAGCATCAAACCCTGCTGGTCTGGGACGGGGTGGAGAACTTGGCTGGCTTCCCGGCTGCCGGAACCGGGCTGCTGGAAGAGGGCGAGCTGGCGGAACTGGATGAGTTCCTTTCCGAAATGGCCGCCGATGGCGGGAATTCCCGAGTACTGCTGGTCAGCCGCCGGGAAGCCGAGCCGTGGCTGTCCGCTCCCCACGGCAGCTATGCGCTGGACGGACTTGCCGGACCGGACAGGACAGAGTTCACCACCCGCCTTATAGAGGAAAGCGGCGTTGACGCCGCACGGCTTGGGCCGGAGTTCATCGAGCTGCTGGATTTGCTGGAAGGCCATCCCCTTGCAATGGAAGTGGCGATACCGCTTATAAAGGAAGTGCCGGCGTCGGTGCTGCTTGCGGAACTGCGGAGGGAGATTGAAAGCTACCAACCCGGTCCCGGCGAGGAAGGGCGGCCGGTATATCTGACAGCTCTGCTGGATCACGCCTTCGGACGGATGCCGCGCCGCGCCAGGACGCACCTTCCCTTCCTGTCGCTGTTCCGCAACCGGGTGATGATGGACATCCTGACCCACATCACCCAGGAAAATGCCTACCGCACCGTGATGGGGGAGCAAATGGGCTGGGGCGCCTGCCGCACGCTCTTGAGGTCGGCGCGCAACAGCGGATTCCTGGAACCCATCACCCCCAGCGTCTACCAGATTCATCCCGCCATGGGGTGGTTCTACGGGCGCGCCCTCTACCGTCAACTGCCGCCAGCCCGCGTCGCGGAACTGGAAGCCGAATTCGTGCGGGTCTACGCCGATACCGCCGACTACTTCATGGAAACCCTGTACGAAAACCAGGACTCAGGCACCAACGCCATCCTCGCCGAGGAAGGCAACTTGACCCAAGCGCTGGCCCTGTCGCTGGAATCCGGGCAGTGGGACAACGCCCAACTGCTGACCCAGCCCCTGGCCCAGGTCTACCGGATGCAGAAGCGCTACCCGGAGCTGCGCCGCCTGCGCCGTCAACTGCTGGACGTGACCGGGGCCACCGCCGCCGATGCCGAGGCCAAGGGGGCCGCAGAGCTGTGGCTCTACCTGCTAGGCACCGAGGCGTCGGAGTGCATTGAGACCAACGAACTGTCCCGCGCGGATGACCTGAACCGGCAACTGCTGGACTACTTCACGGCGCAACCGGACGCAGACAGTGACCCCCGCACCGCCGCCGTCTACCACCAGATGGGCGAAGTGGCGCTGAAACGCTGGCAGCTCGACCAAGCCGAGGACTGGTACGCCAAGTCGCTGGCAATCATCGAGGACGGCGAAGACCGCGCATCGGTGGCCGACGACTACTACGGCATGGGGCTGGTGCGGCAGTACCAGCGCCGCTACACCGAGGCCCGCGACTGGTTCTCCCAGTCGCTGGATGTCCACCAACGGCTGGAGGACGTGGAGGAGATGGTCAAGGACTATCGCTCCCTGGGCCTCTGCGCTCAGTTCAGATTCGAGTACCAGGAAGCGGAAAGCTGGTATCACCGCGCCCGCGAGATTCTGGAGGAAGCGCGGGACGAGGAAACCTCGGTGCTGGTCTACCACGCCCTGGGCACCGTGGCCCACGCCCAATACCAGTTCGACGACGCGGAGAACTGGTACCAGCAGGCGTTGACCCTCAGCGACCGGATGGGCAATGAGGCGCAGATGGCGGTGGAGTTCCACTACCTTGGCCTATTGGAGCAGGGTCGCCAGTTGTTCCCGGAAGACGCCGAGCACTGGTACACCCTGGCGCTGGAGAAATACGAGAAGCTGGGCGACTGGCGCAGCGCAGGCGACGAATGCCGCCAACTGGGCGTGCTGTTCCATGAGCAGCAGAAACTGGACGAAGCCGAAAGCTGGTATCACCGCGCCCGGGAGATTTTCGAGGAAATCCAGGACATCAGCCGCACCGCCCGCACCTACGGCCAGTTGGGGATGGCTGCCGAAGAACGCGCCGACATCGAAGGTGCGTTAACCTGGGCCGCCCGCACCTACCAACTGGCCGCCGGCCACAACCTGCCGGTCATCGCCCAAGCCCGCGTCCACCTGGCCCGCCTGCGCGACAAGCACGGGGCCGACAGCTTCGCCGAGTGGTGGCGCAACTTCGCCGGGGAAGAGCCGCCGGGGGATTTGAACGCGGAGGAGGAAGTGATCTTGTAGCTGGGATTCGCAAGATACAGGAATTCGGCTGCATAATGAAATAATGGAATAATGGAAAGAGGGTTGTCGGAAAGGGATTACGATATTCATATTCACAGGAGGCTTTACACTTTTTCTCGGCATCTAAGAGCAAGCCTGCATAGACACCCGGAAGCCACCAAAGAAAATATCGAACACGTCCTGCTGGCCCCAGCCAGACAAGAACGGGTAAGCAATAGACGAGTCATATACTGGGGCTATCTGGCGCAACTGAATCAATTTATGATAGTTGTAGAAGACCAGCTACCGAGTGGAGAATACCAGATACTCTCGGCATATTGCCCCATAGAGCAGCCAACAGGGGAGCAAATCTATGGACAAAGCACAACTTAAAATTTCCTATCTTTCAAATGTCGTGGATTTGCATACTGGAGAGGGGACCAAAGGGGCGTGGACAATTACGGACAGTTTGGCAGTGTATGTTGCCAAGGATGACAGCAACCGATTCGTCGAAATCGAGTTACTGGACGGCGCCGAAACATTGCTGCCCCACTTCTTGCCTGAAGAGTTTGCTGATACTTGGGACTGGATGCCCATCAAGGGAACACCCAAAGTATCCTATGACCGGGATCTTGACATCCTTCGCTTGTTCAACGACAAGACTCCGATTATGTCACATTCCATTACCGATAATCTCACTGTTGGCTGCGATGAACATGGACGTCCGGTTTCCGTGGAATTAACCGGGGCCGCCGAGTTGTTGCTGCCCTATCTGCTCCCCGTACCTGAAGATGTTATGGCATACGCCACCAGGAGGTAGATACCCATGAGCGTTGGAGTTTCGACACCATTGCCCGCCTACACCATCGACCCGGCCTTTATGGCCAAGAAAGCAGAGGAATTGGGCTTCGAGTCCATCTGGTACGCCGAGCATCCGGCGGTGCCGGTGGAGAGCGACAGCCCCTTTCCGGCCACGGGCGGAGAGATTCCGTGGACTTACTCCCACTTTACCGACCCGTATATCGCCCTGGCCCGGGCCTCCGGGGCCACCAGCACCATCAAGCTGGGCACCGGAATCACCCTGGTTCCCGAGCGCAACCCGTTGTTGCTGGCCAAGGAAATCGCCAGCCTCGACCGTTTCAGCGGCGGCCGGTTCCTGTTTGGCATCGGCACCGGCTGGCTGCGGGAGGAGACAGAGATTTTCGGCGGTGATTTCGAGCACCGCTGGACGCAGACCCGCGAAGCGCTGGAAGTGATGAAGGAGCTGTGGACCAAGGACGAGGCGGAATATCACGGCAAGTATTTCAACTTCCCGCCGGTGAAGTCTTACCCCAAGCCAGCCCAGCAGCCCCATCCGCCAATCATCATCGGCGGCATGGCCCGCAACGTGCTGCGCCGCATCGTGTCCCACGCCGACGGCTGGCTGCCCAACCGCGTCACCCCCGCCGAGGTCGAGGACAGCCGCCGACGGCTGGACGCCATGGCCGCTGAGGTGGGCCGCGACCCCAAGTCCATCACCATCAGTGTCTACGGCCAGCCCGCGGACGGCGATGTAGTACAGTCGTACCTCAACGCCGGAGCCGACCGGGTGGTGGTGCGCCCGGACCACGTAGCCAACGAATACGAAATGGGCAAGCAGCTTGAGCGCATGGCCGAGGCGGTGCTGCGCTAGGGTGGGGACGCCCTCACCCTAACCCTCTCCCAGAGGGAGGGGGAACGGAGAGTTACCAATGGACCGCACAACCGAGATGCTGAGCGCCTACGCCTGCGGCCTGACTTATGAAGAGTTGGGCCCCGCTGTGGTGGAGCAGGTGAAGCGCACCTTGGTGGATACCCTGGGATGCGCTATCGGCGGCTACGATTCAGAGCCAGCGGCCATCGCCCGTAGCCTGGCCGACGGCCTACGAGGCCGTATGCCGTCGCGGGTGCTGGGAGCATCTGCCAGCACGACGCCCGACATGGCCGCCTTCGCCAACGGCGTGGCGGTGCGGTATCTCGACTGCAACGATTCCTACTTCTCGCCAGGTGGCGGCCATCCCAGCGATATGATTCCCGCGGTGCTGGCGATGGCTGACCCGCTGAAGAGCGACGGGCCGACAGTAATCACGGCCATTGCCTTAGCCTACGAAGTCTTCTGCCGACTGTCCGGTGAAGTGGTGGCCGGTGACCTGGGGTGGGACCAAGGCATATTCAGCGTCATCGGCGCGGTCTGCGGCACGGCGCGGGTAATGGGCCTGAGCCGGGAACAGACCGGCAACGCCATCTCGTTGGCCGTCACGCCCCACCTGCCCCTCGGAGTCACCCGTACCGGAGAGCTCTCGATGTGGAAGGGATGCGCCGCCGCCAGCGCCTCCCGCTCGGCAGTGTTCGCGGCGCAACTGGCGGCCCAGGGTATGAGCGGCCCCGACGCGCCCTTCGAGGGGCGGCGCGGTTTGTGGGAGCAAGCGGTGGGCCGCGAGGTCGTCGTCCCCGACTTTCCGTTGGGCGACGCCCGCGGGGGCGAAGACCCATTCCGCATCACACAAACTATCTTCAAGTCCTACCCGTCGCAGATTCACACCCAGGCTCCCATCGGCCTCGCTGTACAACTGCGGGAAATAGTTCCGGCGGACAGCATCCACTCCATCCACATAGATACCTACAAGGTGGCGGCCAGCACCGCTTCCAGCGAGCCGGAGAAGTGGGACCCCAAGACTCGGGAAACCGCTGACCACAGCATTCCCTGGCTGGTGGCGTCGGCGCTGCTCGACGGGCCGGTGACGCCGTCCAGCTTCGCTGACGAGCGCATCGCCAGCCCTGCTATACGGGAGATTATGTCGCGCATGACGCTGGCCGAAGAGCCGGAGTTCACCGCCCGCTACCCAGGCGAATATAATTGCCGTATAACCCTCACCGGCTCCGACGGCAATATCCACGCTGCCCACGCCACTTGGCCCAAAGGCCACCGAAGCAACCCGATGAGCGATGCCGAAGTGGAGGCCAAGTTTCGCAACTTCGCTGGCGTCGCGTTGACCTCAGAGCAGTGCGACTTGGCCTTGGAAGCTATATGGAACCTGGACAAACTGCCCAATCTGGACGCAGTGTTCGATAGCCTGAACATCCACCCTTGATTTCGTATCCGTCCGCCGCTCTTGAACCCGATTCCCAACACGCACCGGCAAGCAGGCTAATGACCGATTCCGAAAGCAGCTCCACCGGAGACGGCGGCTTCCGCGAGGAGTTCGCCCGCATGATGACCCGCCCGGAAGAAGACCTGGACTTGGGCCGGGCCGCGCTACTGGTGGCCGGAGAGGAATACCCGTGGTTGGACGTGGCCGAGCATCTGCGCCGCCTAGACGGGTTTGCCGACGATGTTCGCCAACGCGCCCCGGAAGGACTGCCCCCGGAGGAGTTAGCCCGTCTGGTGGGGCGCTACCTATTCGAGGAGCAGGGATTCCAAGGAAACTCTGCCGACTACTACAACCCCGACAACAGCTATTTCAATCGCGTGCTGGATACCCATTCAGGGATACCCATAACCCTGTCGCTTCTGTTCTTGGAAGTCGCCCGCCGGGTCGGGTTGCGCTGCCGGGGAGTTGGGATGCCCGGTCACTTTCTGGTTGGTCTGGAAGGCGCGGAAGTCTATTTCGACCCCTTCAATGGCGGCGCGGCGCTCACCGCCGACGACTGCCGACGACTGGCCGAGGGCTTGTTCGGGCCGCGCATGACATGGCGCGACGAATACCTCACCCCCTGCACCAAGTACGAGTTTCTATTCCGTCTGCTGAACAACCTCAAGGTGGTCTATGAGCGCACCGGAGTTTCGGACAAGGCCGCTGGCGTTATCCAGCGCATGATTATGGTAAGTCCGGAAGCAACGTCGCTGCATAAGGACCTGGCGGAGATGCAGTATCAACTGCACCAGTACCGCGCCGCCATCCGCAGCCTGGATTCTTATCTGCGGGAAACTCCCGATGCCCCGGACGCAACGCAGGTCAAGTCCTGGATTGAATCCATCCGCGTCACTCTCAACCGGCTCAACTGACGCCGCCGCGCGAATCCGCCCAGACGCGACGGACGTATACTGTGATGGATGAAGAATTGGCGACCCAGCGCCCGCGAACAGACCCAATAGCTGCGCCCGATGAGCCGGACGACCACCAGTTATTGGAGCGTATCGCCGCCAAAGACAAGGACGCTCTAAATGCCCTCTACAACCGCTATATGACGCCGGTGTATTCCCTGTCCCTTCATATGCTGAAGCAGCCGCCCCTGGCGGAAGAAGTGACCCAGGACGTTTTCCTGAACATCTGGTTGAAGGCCGACAGCTTTAACGCCAGCCGGGGCAATCCCCGCTCCTGGATAATGAGCGTCACTCACCACCGGGTGGTGGACGTCATCCGCGCCCGCCGCCGGACGTACAACGCAACCGACCCGGAAGGTTACGATACCCTGGAGCGGCTGCCCTCCTCAGAGCCTTCGGTCGAGTCCCAGGTGACGCAGAGTCTTGACCGGGAGCGCATCATGCGCGCGCTGGCCACGCTGCCCGACAATCAGCGCGAGGTCATCGAGTTGGCCTACTTCGAGGGATACTCCCAGTCGGAAATGGCCGAAAAGCTGTCTCAACCCCTCGGTACTGTCAAGACCAGGGTTCGCCTGGCGATGCAAAAGCTGCGGATATCCTTGCAGGAAGATGACTACGAATAACCCGACACATCCCTACGATCTGCTGGAAGCGTTTGCGCTGGACGCTCTGGAAGCGGACGAAGAGCAGAGTGTCCTCGGACACATCCAGGACTGCCTTGAGTGCGCCTCAGCCGTTGACGACCATCTGCTGACGGCCACGGCGCTGGCGCTCACGGCCCCGTCCCAAGCGCCGCCGGAACGGTTGCGAGCGAGACTTCTGGCCTCGGTCGAGCTGTCCCAACCGGAACCGCAAAGGGTATCGGTATCCCAACGTCGTCCATCGCGGGGCTGGGCCGGGGCATACTCGGCGCTGGGCAGACGCTGGGCGCGCCTGCTTATGCCAGTCACCGCCGTCGCAGCCGTGGCAGTGGTTGCCGTTGTAATTGCCCTCAACGTCCAGATTTCAGGACAGATGGACGAAATGAAGGCGGAATATACCCTGCTAAAAGAAGAAATGGGACAGAACCAGGCCACTGCCACGGCACAGCAGGCGCTGGCATTGGAAACCGTTGCAAGAATGCAGGGCAACCTTCAATTGTTGCAGAACACGTTGGCCGAGCCCGGCAACCGTTCCCTAGCGATGAACCTGATGCAGCCCGACAGCCAAGCCCGAGGAGTGATGGTGGTGTCCGGCGACGGCAGCATGGGCATGATTATGGCTTCGGAACTGGAGCCGCTGGAGGGCGATTCCGCCTATCACGTATGGCTGACGCGAGACGAGGAAAGAATTTTAGTCAGCGACATGGACGTAGACGAAAACGGTTGGGGAACCCTCGCGCTGAACTCCTACGGCCCACTGACGCAATTCGATATGGTCCAGTTGAGCCGCGCCCCGCTGACACTGGCGTCTGTCGGCATTGTGGGCGACATCATCCTCGAAGCCCCCCTGCCATAGCCCAATTCTTATTTCTCCCTCTCCCTTAGGGGAGAGGGCCGGGGTGAGGGTGAAATCCCGCTCACTCACGACTTTGGTTGCACTGGGGGACTCTCCAGCCACTCTGCCCAGTCCTACGTGCAGGATGCAAGCATGGCCCCTCCACACACAGTCCTGGTGCTATATGACGCCAAGGGCCGAAGCATCGAAAGCATGGCTCGGGCTATTGCCGAGGGTGTGGAGTCATCCGGTCTGGCATTGCCGTCGCTCAAGACCATCGAAGAAGCGTCTCGGGATGACCTGCTTGCCGCCGACGGTCTGATACTGGGCTCGCCCAACTGGAGCGGCATCACTGGCTCCTTCAAGCAGTGGCTGGACGACCAGGGAGACCTGTGGGAAGAGCGCGCCCTCGCCGGGCGTCCAGGGGCGGCCTTCACCACAGGAACCGGCAGACATTCCGGCCTGGAAACCACGCTCAGGCAGTTGATTCATTGGATGTTAGCCTGCGGAATGCTGATTGTCGGCTTGCCGTGGTCGGAGCGGATGCGGGTTTCCGGCTCCTACTATGGCGCAACCGCCGCCGGAGCCGTTACCGAGGATGACCTGGCCCAAGCGAGGGAGCTGGGCGCTCGGCTGACCGAGTTTACTGCTCGCTTGAAGTCACCCTAGTCCCGCAATTGCAGGCCCCGGAAAAGCTGTGGGTGCACTTCCCTCACCAATCGCAACGCCTCAAGCATCGGTTCGCGGATGGACTCGTGCGCCATGGGCGAAGTCCGCAGCTTGAACAGGTGGTAGCATTCCCGCAGGTTCATTTTCGAGAGCAGGCGTCGGTTGTGGGCGTGGGTGACCACGTACTGGGCCACCGCAGGAGAAACGCCTTCGCTTATCTTATGGTAAGTGGCTTCCGATGCGCCGGTGGCTTCGGCAAACAGTGCTTCCAATCCGGCTTCCGCAATCACCGACGGAATGCGGACGCCGTGCGTTGCGGTCAGCATTTGAGGCAAATACGTCTGCATCCTATGTCGCCGGAACTCCCGGAAGGCGCCGTAGTCCATCAGGAACTCGAAGGTATAGTCCACCACCTCAAACTCCCGGGGCGGCGCGTCGTGGGGGCCGAGGCCGGACAGGGATTCGTCTATAATCCGCTGCCGTTCCTCCGGCGTCATCGTCTGCGCCTGCTGCCACGCCGCCGGATAGTCCTGCCCTGACGCCCCGTACAGCAACGCCGCCGCCAGCTTCACCTCGGCCTGCGGGTCCCAGTGAACCAACCGCGCCTCGACCGACGGTTGCGGTTGTTCCGAATCGCCAGCAAGAAAGCTGGCAAAACCCCTTTGGACTTCAAGGCGCTGCCTCAGATACGGCACTTCATCAGCATATTTGATTAGGGTGGGTGTAACTTCCCGGCCTTGTTCCCGCACTGCCTCGCCCAGCAACCGTTCTTCCTCCAGCTCTGCGGACATCAATTTGGATATGCCGTGTTCAAGAGTACGGGCGTTGGCCGTAACTCCCACGTTGGTTAGCGTCGCCGCAGGCAGCACCGAGCGGCAACCATCGGTGGCTATGCGCCGGAGACGAAGTTGATAGGCGGAATCGCTCTCCCGACCTCGCTGCCGGTGGACGCCCCGCAGGTGCTCCATGCAGCCGTCAATGAGCTTCTGATACACGGCGAAGAGATGCTGACAGGTTGCTTCATATTCCCGTCGCAGGGTCGGGTGAATATCGAGTTCCGACGGCGTATGAAAGTAATCTTCGGGCATTACCTGGTAGCGCGACGATTTTTCGGTATAGGAAGCTAGGCGGTTGTCTTCCAGCCCGTCGCAGGCGAGGCGGGAGATGTTCTCGACGGCCAGATGCACCACGGCGTGCTCGGCCACCGAGGCGTGGCCGTATCCCAGCACCCAGCGCTCGTGGAAGTCGGCGGCCTTCTCCTCGCTGACCCGTTCGGCGATTACGTCGAAAGGATCCGGCACCCGAGAGGTCATGGCGAAAGCGACGGCAATCTGCTCCTCAGTCAGCAGGCGTGCGTCGAGGGGATAGACGCGGCGGGGGTAGGGAACATCTGAGGCAGGTGAATCCTGGCGGTCAACAGGTATAGGCACGGTATTGCCGCTCTGATTTTGACCCGCCGGTTGAGTATCCTGAAAGAGAGAAATTTGTTGGCTGGATGATTCAGGCTGAGTATGAGCTGATTGGTTCACAGCAGCCGCCAAGTAGCACTTGCAACAGTCAGCATATCGTCTGTAAGTTTCCTTTCAGGATAATAAAAAACCATTACGCGGCGGAATTCATCCCTACCCCAAGCCCAAGCATCAGCAGGAACATCGGGCGGGGAAGCCGAAGGTCTATTCTTGTCCCGGATCGGGGAAATGCCGGATTCTACTCCTTGACTATTTGCAGCTCGAGCTATCAACCATAACCGGCTGCGCAACAAGCGCGTTGAATTAGGCACTCCGTACCTGCTCTGTGGCCCATATGATTGTTGCAGACTATGAGATTCGACTCTGGATTTGGCAGGTTTCCAAACTCCCATAACACACGACTCAGGCATCAACCCGACCATTCGCCTAGCAGTGGCTGGTATAGAAGTACCATACATTCTGGCCAGCAGGTCAAGGCTACTCAATGACCATCCGGCCTCTGCAGCGTCAGCGGTGAATGCAACTCTGGGCATCAAAATTTCGGCGGCGATCTGGTCACAGAGTCGTTCTTCTTCGTTATAGCTGTTCTTTTCGCGATGCTGACTCCCTTGAGTAGGACGGCTACTATATCCGACAGACTTTAGAAGCAAATGCCCCATCTCGTGCGCGAATGAAAAGCGCTGTCTGGTAAGACCACCATGCGAATCAGTCTTTCTCAGAATTATCTTGTAGCCATCTGCGCAAGGAACTAGGATAGCCTCCGAAGAGATAGCATCCACCTCTACGGACACTACTCCAAATGAAGTTGCCAACTCATACAGATTCACTAGCCTAGGAATCGATTCCAATGAATATGTTTCAATCACTTGACTTAGGGCTTTCTCTTTTATGAGGGCCATAGCTAAGACTGCTCCTGGAGTTGAAACACGTCTATTTCAACTTCCAACATATTTTCCATATACAATTCTCCGAAAACTTTGTGAGCTTCATCGTCTGATAGTGACATATCGCGATAACTCACACGCTCCAAGAGGTCACTGACTAGCTTTGCAGCAATCACAGGACTTTTTGTATGCTGCAACGCCAACTTAGCGAGTTGCCTATTGTCCACTTCCTCGACCCTCCAATACATTGACATCCATCTCTCTGATGAAGATTCCAAAACCTGTGAAATCGCCTCGCGATCTTCGCGGCTAGGAGGGTGCCCGGACAACAGTCTCCGCAAGTAGGTCACCGAGAATTCCGGCTTGAATTCTCTGATTTTATCGGAGAGCAGCACAAGGTTGCTATGGTTTAACCCCCCATTTCTTTCGATTAGATCTCGCAGAATGTCTTTGAATGCGGGATTTTCCATTCTTTGACTCCTTTACCTTATTCAGAACTGGGTAGGTAGGTCGACTGATTCAAAGCCTACACCAGCGCCCCGAAACCGTCGGGGATGGCAACCTCCACCAAGTGGGTCTTGCCGGAGGAGATGGCGGCGTCGAGGGCCGGGCCCAGCTCCGCCACGGAGGATACGCGGGTGGCGCCGAAGCCGTAGGAGTCGAACAGCTTTGCGAAGTCGGGGTTGACCAGATCCGTGGCAAAGAGCCGGTCACCGTAGCGGTCCTGCTGGTACTTTTTCAAGACGCCCCAGGCATTGTCGTTGAACATCAGGATGACCGGGTGAATGTCGTACTGCGCGGCCGTGGCGAGTTCCTGGAAGTTGTACTGGAAGCCGCCGTCGCCAGTGATGCAGACTACCGGGCTGTCCGGCTGCCCTACCTTAGCGCCGAGGCCAGCCGGGAAGGCGAATCCGAGACCAGCCCAGCCGTGAGGGTGCATATACTTGCGCGGCCCGTAGATGGGCAGGCAGCGAGCGGCCCGGCTGGCGGGAACCGTGGGATCCAGCGAGAATACAGTTTCACGCGGCGTGGCCTCGCGGACAGCTTCAAACACCCGCAACTCGTTGCCCCAGGTTTCCTGCAAGTTCCGGTAGATGTCCTGCTTCACCGATGCCACTTCATCAGCGTATGACCGGCCTTTGCCGACGTCGCTGTCGCCAATGGCGTCGAGCCACTGGCGGGCCACGGCCTGCGAGTTGGCGACAATTGGCACAGTGGCGTCGTAGTTCTTGCCGATAGAGTCGCCGTCCAGCAGTACGTGAATCACGGTTTCAGGCAGTTTGAGCTGCACGCCGCTGGTCGAGCGATAGGGCATGATTGAGCCGAGGATGACCACGACATCGCAGGTGGCGAGCCAGTCCTGCGCCGGGTTCTCGCCCCAGATGCGGCGACCCAAGACCTGGCCCAACGACAGCGGATGGTCCTCCGGGAACGCGCCCTTGGCGCCATCAGAAGTCACCACCGGCGCTCCCAATGCCTCGGCGAGGCGGACGATTTCCTGGGCGCCGCCGAGCATCTGGACTTCTTCGCCCACGATGATGGCGGGGCGTTTGGCCCTGAGCAGCAGTTGCAACGCCTGCTCCACCTGCGCCGGGTCGCCCTGGGGTATACCGGGGTCGCGGGGGCCGATTATCTCCACGTCTGCGCGGTTGCCCAGCAGGTCGGTGGGCAGTTCCAGCTCGATGGGACGGGGACGACGGTTCTGGAAGCGCTGGAAGGCTTCCAGCAGGTTGTCAGGGATGGCTTCAATCTCGCCAATCATGGCGTTCCAGTCGGTGACGGCCTCGAACATCCCCAACTGGTTCTTGGTCTCGTGGGTGGTGTTACGGCCCTGACCGATGAAGTCGCTCTCGACGTTGGTAGTGACCTGAAGCAGGGGCGAGCCAGAGAAGTAGGCTTCTCCCATGGCCCCCACCGAGTCGGCAGCGCCGGGGCCTGTGCTGGTGATGAGGACGCCGGGCTTGCCGGTGGCGCGGGCATAGCCGTCGGCCATGAAGCCGCAGCCCAACTCCAACCGCCCGCCGATGAAGCGCAGGCTGTCCTGCCGGTCGAACAGGGCGTCAAATAAGTCCAGGTTATGTATGCTGATGATGCCGAATACCGTATCAACGCCCTGGGCCTTCAGGGACTCGGCAACGGCCTGGCCGCCGGTTAGGTTGGGCACGGTTGCACTCCTTAGCTATATGGTAAGTTCAGCGGGAATCAAGCGGCGATATTTGGCGTCGGCGGCCAGAGCAAAGGTCTCCAGGGCCAAGGCTCCTATCAGGATTTTACGACTGTCCGGGCCAAATACGACGTAAACAGCCCCACGCTGTCCCTGCAATTCCATTTCCGCCAACGCAATGGGAAGTTCCCGCCTGGAACCGTCGGCAAAACTGAACACCTTCGTTTCCTCGCGCTCTATACCCAACTCGTCCAAGATTTGCGCGGGAATTACGGTAAATGACGCTCCTGTATCAACCACTCCGTTCAACGTCCTGGCCTGCGACCCGTTCCGATTCCGAATCACGAAGTCAACGCTGAAAGTCCCCACTTCACCTCCGATGGTGGTTCCGGGCAGGATAATCCATTGTTCAGGTATTTGGTCTGTCTCAGTCATACTACTTTCCCACCTCCTACAACAGCAGGCTGACGGGCTTTTCCAGCAGGCGCTTGATTTCCATGAGGAACTGGGCGGCCTCGGCTCCGTCGGCGACGCGGTGGTCTACGGAGAGGGTGGCCTTCATTATCTCGGCGATGGCGAGCTGTCCGTCGCGGGCCACCGGCTGCTCCTTCACCGCGCCCACGGCCAGGATGGCGGCGTGAGGGGGGAAGATGATGGCGGTGAAGCTGTCAACGTCGAACATACCCAAGTTGCTGACGCTATAGGTCGTGCCAGTGTATTCCTCGGCTTGCAACCTGCCATTGTTGGCGCGGTCTATGAGGTCACGGCTGGCGGCGGCTATCTGGGCCAGGGTCTTGTTTTCGCATTCCGGTATGCCCGGCACTATCAATCCCGATTCCAGAGCGATGGCGATGCCCACATTGATAGACGGGTTCATCTGTAGATGGTCGCCACGATAGAAGGAGTTGAACTTGGGATGCTTGCCGATAGCCAAGGCCGACGCCTTGACTATCAGGTCGTTGACGCTGACGCGGCTGGAGGCGGGGAGTTCGCCGTTTATGTCGCGCCGGAGGGACATGGCCGCAGTCATGTCAATGTCCACAGCAACGTAGAAGTGCGGGGCCTCGCGCTTGCTGCCGGAGGTGACGCTGGCGATGGCCTGGCGCATACGGGAAAGCTCGGCGCGCTCCACGCCTTCGGGGGCAGGTGTGGGAGCAGGTGCGGCTTCTGGCGCAGGTTGCGGAGCCGATTCCGTCGCGAGTGATGCAGCGGCCTGAGCGGCGGCAGCAGTTACGTCAGCTTCCACGATGCGGCCACCCGGGCCGGTGCCGACTACGGTGGCCAGGTCAATACCGTGCTCGCGGGCCAAACGGCGGGCCAAAGGCGAGGCAAGAACCCGGCCAGCTTCGGCGGCGGCACGGACCTCATCAGCGGCTGCCAACACATCGGCCTCGACGATGCGGCCACCGGGGCCGCTGCCGGTCACCGTCGTCAGGTCTACCCCATGCTCGCGGGCCAGGCGGCGGGCGATGGGCGAGGCGCGGACTTCCCCGGCGGGCGCGGCAGCGGCAGCAGCAGCGGCGGGTGCTGTCGCGACGGAAGTGGGTTCCGGTGGAGACGCATCATCGGACGGGGCTGCTTCGGCAGGGCTGGCAAGGTCGTCGGGCAGGGCTTCGTCGGCATCGCCGATTACGGCTATGAGCTGGCCCACCGGCACGGCTTCGCCCTCTCCCGCGACGATGCGGCGCAGCACGCCCCCGGTGGTGGGCTTGAATTCGACTACCGCCTTGTCGGTCTCAATCTCGGCGATGACTTCGTTGGCAACAACCTCGTCGCCTTCCTGCTTGATCCAGCGCACGACGGTGCCTTCGCGCATATCGTAGCCCAACTGCGGCATCACAATGGACGTAGCCAACGCTGTCTCCTTTCCCGTTCATAGACCGGATTTTGGAGTCTGGGAGTGTCTGGGTAGATATTAAAGCAAGGCGCAGGTATGGGCAACCGCAACTCGCATAGCGTCCAGTCGCCCGTGTGCCAAGCCCAAAGAGAAGGGAGCGCCCGCATGGACGCTCCCCGACAATGTCCCGAAAAACGCCGGAGTCTACATCATGCGCTGGATGATGCGCTGGGCTTGGTCTTCGCTCAGGCCGAGGGGACGGTGGGCCAGCGGGCCTTCCTTGGACAGCACCGGCTCGGCCTCGACCAGAGAGACCGATTCCTTCTGGAAGAACAGGCCGGTGTAGATGGTGTCGCCCCACTGCAATGCCTTCTCGCAGGCCAACTTCCAGTCGGAGGGGTCGTGCTCCTCGTCTTCCAGCTTTACGATGCGGTCCTTGAAGAAATCGTGGGTATTGTCCCGGTTGAAGGTGACGCACGGGCTGAACACGTCAATCAGGGCGAATCCCTTGTGGTTAACGGCCCCCTTTATCAACTCCGTAAGGTGGCGGACGTCGCCGCTGTAGCCACGAGCCACATAGGTTGCGCCGTTCATTATGGAGCTGGTGATGGGGTTGACCGGGGCTTCCACGCTGCCGTGGGGAGTGCTCTTGGTGCTCATTCCATAGCTGCTGGTGGGAGAGACCTGTCCGGTGGTAAGGCCGTAGATTTGGTTGTTCATCACAACGTAGGTCAGGTCTATGTTTCGGCGGGCGGAGTGGGCGAAGTGGTTGCCGCCGATACCGTAGCCGTCGCCGTCGCCGCCGGTTACGAACACCGTGAGGTCATGGTTAGCGAGCTTGGCGCCGGTGGCCACCGCAAGGGCGCGCCCGTGGAGGGTGTGCATCCCGTAGGAGTTGAAATAGCCAGGCAGGTTGGAAGAACACCCGATGCCGCTGACGGTCAATATCTCGTGGGGCTGCAAACCCATCTCAGCGCAGGTGCGCTGTAGGGAGTTGAGCACGCCGAAGTCACCGCATCCCGGGCACCAGTCGGGATTTACCTGCCCCCTGAAGTCCCTGGCGGTCAGCTGAATTTCGGTCCTGCCGCTAGCCACACCTACGGTTGCCATTGCATCACCTCTTTCGCCAAAAGTTGCGGACTCCGCCGCCGGATACGGTTGCGGGTCGGCCGCCCACTGAAGTACGGGCTATGGACTAGACAATCACTTCCTGATAAGGGACGTAGCGGCTTACCTTATCCGCCACCTGTTCCATCACCCCGTCGGCGATGTGGTGGGGCATGAACGGCTCGCCATCGTACTTCCGAATGTGCCCGTGAGCAGCAAATCCGGTCTCGCTCCGCAGGTAGCGGGCGAACTGGCCGGAGTAGCTGTTTTCAACTATGATAACGCGCTTCGCGCTGGTCAAGATTCCGTTTACGTGGTCGGCATGGAAGGGAATAATCCACTTTATCGCCAACTGGTTGGCAATTACTCCCCGATCAGCCAGCAGTTCAATAGCCTCTTTAATGGTCCCATGAGTGGAGCCCCAGCCGACGAGGGTCACCTCGGCGTCTTCCGGGCCTTCCAATTGTGGCGGGGCTACCAGGGCATGGGCGTCCTGCATCTTCCGGCCCCGCTTTTCCACCATCATGCGGCGCTTGTGGGGGTTGGTGAACTCGTCGCTGATGAGGGTGGAGTCCTCATCGTGTTCGTCAGTGGCAACGACGTGAACGTGGCCCTCAAGGCCGGGGATGGCCCGGGGAGAAATACCGCTCTCCGTGTTGGAGTAGCGCTTGTAGCCATTGGGGGCGGACGGCTCAGTGATAAGCTGGCCCCGGTCTATGGCCGGGTGCATATCAATGGCGTCGGGGTCTACGCTGTACCGGCCCTCGGAAATTAGCAGGTCGGAAATCAGGATGCCGGGGCACTGGAGCTTGTCGGTGAGGTTGAACAGCTCCGGCATGGTGTTGAAGGCATCCAGCGCATTGTGAGGGGCCACCACCACCCGCTCGTAGTCGCCCTGGCTGGCTCCCAGTACCTGCCACAGGTCGCCCTGCTCCGTCTTGGTGGGAACGCCAGTGGAGGGACCGGCCCGCTGCACATCAATGTAGACCACCGGAATTTCCATCATCCCCGCTGCGCCGACGGCCTCCGTCATCAATGCGAAACCGCCGCCGGAGGTGGCGCACATGGCGCGGACGCCGGTATGGGCCGCGCCGATGACCATGTTGGAGACGCCGATTTCGTCCTCAACCTGCCGCACCATGATGCCCAGGTTGCGCGCGTTGGAGGCCATCCAGTGCAGGATGCCGGAGGCCGGGCTCATGGGGTAGGCGGCGTAAAACTTGACGCCTGCGGCGGCCCCGCCCATGGCGATGGCCTCGTTGCCGGACCACACCGCCAGCGGCTTGCCCCCGTCGGGCATGGGCAGGTCGAAGGGCTGGAAGTTGCTCTGGGCGTAGTCGAATCCGGCGCGGGCTACCTCCACGTTCTGGTCAACCACCTGCTGGCCCTGCCGGGCGAAGCGCAGTTCCAGGCTGTCCTGCAATACCTGGAAGTCAATGCCCAGCAGCGATACCACCGAGCCCATCATCACCGTGTTCTGGATTAGCCGGTTGCGGCTCTGGGTCAGTTCCCCGACGGGAATGGCGCACAGGTCGCCGCCGCTGGACTCGCCCGGATTCACGGAGTCGCTGTTAAACAGCACGCGGCCGCCGTGTCCGATGTGCCGCTGGTGGCGGTCCATGGTGTCCTGGTTCAGGCACAACAGCAGGTCCATCTTGTCGCCGTGGCTGAAAATTTCCCGGTCGCTGATGCGGAGGGTGAGGAAAATGTGGCCGCCGCGGATGATGGACTGGTATGCGTTGTAGGTGCTGAGATGCAGGCCGCGCCGCACGATTATGCGGGCGAAAATGTCGCCGGGAGTGGCAATACCCTGACCAGCCTCTCCCCCGATGCCCATTGCGAAATCATACATGCCCGAAGCCATCTATACGCTCCTCCAATCCGTGCCGCAACTACGCATTCGCGGTGGCGGAACTTTCCGGTTCATACCATTTGCGCCTGGGACGGCCTAAGTATACCGCCGCTGTCTCCCTTAGACAAATGATTTGTCTGATAACGCCAAAATTAACGATGATGTTTACGAAATTCTTAATCAATGTACCATTGCCGCATTTCGCGTCTTCGTCGCTACATATGAACGGCGCGTCCCTGGGCCGACAGGGCAGCCTCTTTCAGCATCTCCGACAGCGACGGGTGCGGGTGGACCGTCCACCCCAGTTCGAGAGTGGTGCCTTCCAGCATCTTGGTCATGGAAAGCTCCCCCAGCAACTCCGTCACTTCTGGGCCGATCATGTGGCCGCCCAGCAACTCTCCGTAGCGGGAATCCACCACCAGCTTGACCATGCCCTCGGTCTCGCCCATCGCCAACGCCTTGCCGTTGGCCAGGGCGTTGAAAGTGCCGACGCTGACCTCGTAGCCCTGTTCCCTGGCCTGCGCCTCGGTCAAGCCGAAGCTGGCAATCTGCGGGTTGCAGTAGGTGGTGCGCGGCATATTCACGTAGTCCATCGGCTGAGGTTCCATGCCCATGATGTGCTCCACGGCGGTGACTGCCTGGGCCGATGCCACGTGGGCCAGCGGCATTTTGCCGGTGACGTCGCCGATGGCGTAGACGCCCGGAACCGTGGTGGACAGGAACTCGTCAACGGCGATGCCGGCGCGTTCAACAGCGACGCCCGCCGCATCCAGCCCCAGCTCTTCCACATTGGGCTGCACGCCTACGGCCACAAGAACCATCCCTGTCTCGATGGACTGCGTCGCGCCGCCTTGCTCCACCGACACCGTTACCCCGTCGGGCCGAGTCTGTACGCCGGTAACCGCCGCGCCGGTGAGGATGTTCATACCCAACGACTTGAAAGACCGCTCCAGTTGACCGCTGATGTCCTCGTCTTCGTTAGGCACCAGCCGGGGCAGCAGCTCGACGATGGTTACGTCAACCCCGTACATCGCGTAGATGTAGGCAAACTCGACGCCGATGGCCCCACCGCCGACGATGACCATAGACGAGGGCAGGTCGGTCAGGACGATGGACTCGCGGCTGGAGATGATGCGGCTGCCGTCCACCGGGAGGGTGGGGATGGCGCGGGGACGGGAGCCGGTGGCGATGATGACGTTCTTGGCCTCAATGACCGCGCCCTGCGGCTCCACAGCCACCCGGTTGGACCCGGCGAGGCGGCCCGTGCCTTCAATATGCTCCACGTTGTTCTTTCGCAGCAGGAAACGGACGCCCCGGGTGTTGCGGTCCACCACCCGGCGGCTGCGGGCCATCGCCACTTCGTAGTCGGCATGGAACCCATCGAATTTCAGGCCGAACTCTTCGGAACGCCGGACGTAGGAAACAATCTCGGCGTTCTTGAGCAGGGCCTTGGTCGGGATGCAACCCCAATTGAGACAGGTGCCGCCGAGGGCTTCCCTCTCAACAATGGCGGCCTTAAGTCCAAGCTGTCCGGCGCGTATGGCGGCCACGTATCCGCCGGGGCCTGAACCGATTACAACCAGGTCATAGCTAGATTCCATCCGCATCCCCTTACACGGGTTTCGGCAAAGCGCATCCTGCGCCGCTGGTATCCTGAACTGCCAAGTCAACACGCCGATTATAGCCGCGCCCCGGCGGGCGATACAATACGAACAAGTTACGATACCATTTCAACATGCTTGCAGGGGCAGGTTTAATACCCGCTCCTGTGCTGACGGAGGCCGCTTGACCCATCTACGGCGTTCCGCCCCTTGGTTGGTCGCGGCCTTTGCCGGAATCCTGCTGGCCGCGATACCGGCGGCTTGCAGCGAGCCAACGCCAACGCCTTCGCCAACCGGATATGCGCCACGGGAAACGGCAGTTCCCTCAGCGGCCCCTTCCGCTACGCCGTCCATTACGACTCCGGTTCCGCCCTCTCCATCGCCGTCTAGTGTGACCTCGCCTACGCCCCCGGTTACGCCGCTCCCGACAGCCATCAATCCGGCCCCAAGTCCAACGCCAACCCCTCCGCTGCCAACACCATTACCTACTCCGCCGTTCCCCCATCCCACTCCGCACCCGTACATCTCGGCATGGGCTAAGGAACGCCTTGACGCCGTGATCACCCTCTACCGCCCCACGCCAGCCGGCGAGGCTCTACTCCGCAGCCTGGACCTGCGGCAGATGAAGGGCGAGCCGGGCTTCTTCGGCAGCTACGGGTTCGACCAGTGGGCCGGGGTGGGCGAGGCCAAGCCGGTCCCAACTATGCACGAACTGATGCACTCGTACTGGGGCGGCTTTCCGGTAATTGGGCATCCCGAACTTGGCTGGCAGCGTCAGGACGGGGAGGGCATCGCCCCTGCCCTTGCCGCCTACCACCGGGACATACGGGTATTTATGGCCCAGCCGCCGGACGATTACGAAATGCTGCGGCAGCGGCTCCGCAACCTGCCGGGGGTTTCCGGCGAAAACACTGAACCGCTGTTCCACAGCCTCGAGGCCGACCTTCCCTACACGACAGCCGGCGACCTGGGACTGGTTCCGCCCCTCCTGCGCAAGTATTGGGGCTACTTTCTTGCCGTAGGCCCGTTCCACACCTGGGAGCGGGCGGCGGGCTGGTATCGGTCTCTGTCCCATGACCAACGGGCCGTCGCCGACAAGTTTCTGGGGTTCCAGCACCTAGATTTGCGGGATTACGCCAACGCTACAACCTACGCTGCGCCGGAAGACCCGCTGTCTGCCGCCGCCCCAAAGCTGGCCGAGGAAGAGCGGCAGCGGCTCACCGACTTGGCGGAGCATTTCGACCTGCTGCTGGGCGACGCTCAACTGGAGGAAGATTTCCAGTTCTGGCGGGGCTATCTGCAAGACAAAGTAGCTCTCTACCGCTCTCATCCCGACCACCTGAACTCGCTGACCTTATCCCGGGCGCACGATATTGCCGACGCGCTGAAATTTCTGTCCACCCTGCACGGCAATCCCACCAGCAAGGCGCTGCTGCTGGCCGACCGGATTTCCACTCAACCCTTCCTGGTCAACTTCCTGCCCGCCGTGGACAACCCCACCCTGCTAAAGCTGTTCGCCAGTGACCCCAACCTGCCCGACGCTCCAACGCTCCAGGCCACGGCCAGCTTCGTGGAACGGCTCCAGCGTTTCGCCGCCGAGGTGGACCACGTTCTCAACGAGGGCCGCGAATCGCCTCAGAACGGCGCGCGGGCGCTGGAGGGCTTTCTTGCCGAAACCGGTTTCGACAAGGAACAAGACCTGCGGCTGTTCTTCGATCTGCTCCACGACGCCGACCCGCCTGCGGCTCACAGGGTGATGGGCGCAGTAAGCAAACAGACGGTGCGGGATCTGATGCCAACGGTTCCGGTGCAGTTGCGTACATTGCTGTGGCCGGAGATTTTACTGGACAAGCTGGACATCACGGTCAACGCCACAGAAGCCGACCTACGCAGTGGCATAAATCTGCTCATCGAAGAGTCCTCCGGCAATTACCGGATAGACGAGCAGTTCCTGGAGCAGCTTTACGAGGTAATGGCGGAACGGGCGGAAGAATCACCGGGCGAGGCGGTGCGGGTTTTCTCCGAAACGCCGTTCCCGTTGGAAGGCATGATACTGCGCCATCCCGTCGCCGCTGCCACTGCCCTGTCCAGCGATCTAGATATGGCGGTCGTGCTGGTGGAGAACGGCGACACTGTAGTGGCCCCGCCCGCTCGCATCATTTATCGTCTCATTGCGGCAGACCCCCGCTTGGCTGGTACGCTGCTAATCGCCCTGGAGCAGCGAGGCCAAAGCGAGATGGTAACTGAATCGCTGGCCTACTTCGCTTACGACAAGGTCGGGTCGGAAACGTACCCCCAGCTCCCCATATCTCTGAGCCAGGATGGAGTATTTCTCAACTCTCTGCTGGAGCGGCAGGGAGCGGAATGGCTGGAAGCTCGGCTTGCCGAAACGGTGGCCTTGTACCGGGTCAAGGCCGCCAATGGCGAGGTTGCGCCGGACTTCCTCATGCGCTACCGAGAAACGCTTGAGGCCGCAACCGACACCCTCGGGCTGGAGGCCAGAGGCCGCCTGATGGGGAGCATCAGGGCAGCCTTTGCGTAAGCCCAATTGTTTGGCGGCGGCGTTTCTGTTACCATTAGTCAGCCGGAATACGCGGGCAAACACGACTTGGCAGAGGCATTGAGATGCGACTCGGACCCTTGGGCATTACCGAAATCCTGATAATTCTGGCCGTGATTCTGCTTATCTTCGGAGCGCGGCGCCTTCCCGAGATAGGCTCGTCCATGGGCAAGGGCATCCGAACTTTCAAGAGCGCCCTGATGGGTGAGGACGACAAGAACCAGCAAGAGCCGCAGGCGGCCAAGAGAAAGGACGAAAGCAGTCCCTATTAGAGAGACCTGCCGACAGATGAGAAAAATTGGACCGGCCAATGGCCGGTTCTTTTCTTGTCGGCTGTTTCTCCCACTCTACTGCCGGGCTACGGCGGTTTCCGCATTGCGGCGGCTGCGCCCGGCGAGCTTCGCCAGCAGCACCCCAAGCTCATAGAGCACCAGCAGAGGGCCGGCCACCAGCGTCTGGTTAACCGGGTCGAAGGTGGGGGTTATGATCGCCCCCAGAAGGAAGGCCAGCACCACCCACACCCTGCGGAATCGGGACAACTGCCTCGCCGACACGATTCCCAATTGCGCCAGCATATACATTATGAGCGGCGTCTCGAAAGCTACTCCCATCCAGAACAGGAGCCGCACCATCAGGTTGACGAAGTTGCTTATGCGTATGAGCGGCTCCGCCACATCGCTGAAGCCCAGCAGAAAGCGCAGCGCCGGGGGAATCAGCACGAAGTAGCAGAACGCCACTCCGCAAGCGAAGGCGACCAGAGCCATGGGAAGAAACAGAAAAAGATAGCGCCGTTCCCGTCCGGTAAGACCGGGCGCAACAAACATTATTACCTGGTAGAGGATGACAGGAAGAGCCAGGACAAACCCGGCGACAAAAGACACCTTGACCGCGGTGGTGAGGAGTTCCGTAATCTCAATGAATACCAGCTCTATGCCTTGGCTGCCCTCCAAGTCGTAGGCTGGGCGGGACAAGAGTTCGATAATCTGCTCATAGAAGACAAAAGAGGTGGCGCTCCCGGCCAGGACGGCGATGACGCAAATCACCACCCGCCGCCGCAGCTCGCCGAGGTGCTCCATGAAGCTGAGTTCGCGGGCCATCAGCTTCAGCCGCTCTCTGTTCGGCTCGTGGGAGAAGTTTCGTCATCCGGCTCGCTGCCCCCAGACTTGGCGACCTCGTCGTCCGGCAGGTCTGGGCGGGATGGCACGCCCGGCGGGGGTTGTTGTGAGTGTGTGCGCTGACTTTCCTCGGTAGATATGGCGTCGGTCACTTCGCTGAAAGTGCGGCGCAAGTCGCCCAGAACTTTGCCCGTCCGCTTAGCCATATCTATGGAGCGGCCCGGTCCCAGCACCAAAAAGGCCACCAGCAGGACCACCGCCAACTCCATCAGTCCCATGCCCATAATGTTCATTGGGAACGCCCCCACCGTGACCCTCCCGTCCTGAGCTTGTCGAAGGAGGGAGAGGGAACTGTTGAAAGGTTCGGGCAGCCGGGGCCGCAGGCGGCGGATTCAGGCAGCCGCCAGTCCGCAGGAGGCGTCCAGCCCAGTTCGTCCAGCATTTGCAGCAGGCGGCAGGTGGGCAGGCCGACGATGTTGTGATAGCAGCCTTCCCATCCCGACGCCGGGCGCAGTTCGGTGTCCTGCACTGCGTAGGCCCCGGCCTTGTCACGCGGCGTGCCGGTGGTGATGCTGGCTTCTATTTCGTCGTCGGAAAAGTCCCGCAGCGTTATCTGAGAGGTCATGCTATCGGTTAGCTGGCGTCCCGTGGCTGCATCCACAACAGTCAGCCCGGTGCAGACGTGGTGGGTGGTGCCGCGCAGCCGGCGCAGCATGGCGCGGGCCTCGTCGTCATCCACAGGCTTGCCCAAGGACTCGCCCAAGTGGACCACGGTGCTGTCTGCCCCGATGACGAACCCGGCCTGCACCGAGGCCGCGACCTTCAGCGCCTTGTCCCGCGACAGACGTTCCACCATCTCCTGCGGCGATTCGCCGGGAAGGGGGTCTTCAGGCACGTCGGCAGGCGTTATGTCAAATTCCAGGCCCATTTCACCTATCAATTCCCGGCGGCGGGGCGAGGCGGAGGCGAGTATCAGCCGGTCGGCCCCGGTTCTTCCCCCCCAGTGGAGCAGCGCCACGCACTCAACGTGATGCGTCTGCGGAAACATATCTATGGGAACAACTTGGTCGAGGGCATATCCGCCTCCGCACAGCACTTTGAGGTCGCGGGCCAGAGTTTCTGCGTCACAGGAAACATAGGCCACTCGCGGCGGGGCCAGCGCAATCAGGCTGGTCAGGGCTTGCGGCTGGCAGCCGGAGCGGGGCGGGTCCAGTACCACGGCATCGGGGCGGCCCTTCGGCAAGCTCAGGATGGAGAGGTCGCCCAGCACGTTCTCGGCGCGGCCCAGCACGAACTCCACCCCGGGGATTCCGGCGGCGTTCTCCCTGGCGTCGGCCACGGCAGCCGAGGACTCTTCGACGGCAATGACCTTGGCAACGTAAGGAGCCAGCAGCACGGCGAAGGTTCCCACGCCGGTATAAGCGTCCAGTAGCACGTCGTCCGGCCCCAGCGCCAGCCCATCGCGCACCACTTCCGCCGCCTGCGCGGCCTGCTCCACGTTGACTTGGAAGAAGGAGGGGGAGGACACGAAGAAGCGGCTTTCTTTTTCGGTTGGGAGCGGCACGGTTTCCACGTATCGCTTCTGCCCGGTGGCGACAGTGACCTCCGGGTTGAACAACTGTGGTTGCACCAGGTATTCGTCCCCGGTCATGGATGTGCTGGCCCCGGCGCGGATGGAAAGCTGGGTCGTTTCCTGGCAGCGGTCTTGTAGCTCCTCCAAGACCGCGTTGACACTGGGTCGCATCAGCATACAGTGGTCTATTCGCACGAAGCGGCGCGTTTCCCGGTTGACGAATCCCAAGCTCCCACTGCGGTTGACAGTGAAGCGAGCATGATTCCGGTAGCCGTAGCGGTTGGGTGAAGGCAGGGTGTCCGCCACCAGTGCCTCCGCTTCATCAGCGAAGCGACCTCCAACCCGGACTAGCGCGTCAATCACCTTTTCGCGCTTGGCTGCCAGTTGCGCGTCATAGCCCAGGTGCTGCCACTGGCACCCGGTGCACGCTCCGAAGTACTGGCACGGCGGCGGAATCCGGTTCGGAGCAGGGTCCAGCACGTCTATGACCATGGCAGAGGCATATTTGCGGTGGATGCGCGCCACTTCCACCTTTACCCGCTCTCCCGGGATGCCGCCGAAAACAAACACTGGCGCGCCATCGTGCCACGCCATAGCTTCGCCCAGGCGCCCCCAGGATTCCAGGGTCAACTCCAGATGGTCGCCGGGCCGCAGCCCGGCCTGTTGTGCTGGCTGTTGTGACGAACTCATATACTCCCAACACTATACAGGGAAGGCCCCGATGATTCCAACTCGACGATGGTGGGTCAGCAGGGTCTTCCAGTTCTTCGTCTGAACTATGATTCATGGGATTGAGGGATTATCAGGATTCGGAAAATCATGGGAATCCCAGAATCAAAGAAATCATAGTTCAGACAATTTCGCCGAGAATCGAGAGGCCCCGATTTCTGACAATGCCCGGTTGACCCGCCGCTGCTGCGGAATTAAACTGAGCTTGATACCCCGACATCATTCGCTGCGCGCGAGTCCCGGTCGCCATCGTCCCTCGATTGTACCGGTGCAGGGCGCTATATTATGGCAGCGGAAGCTAATTCCGGAGGATGATATGGCAGAACCCATCGAGGTGAACGATCAGAACTGGGAAACCGATGTGCTCAACTCCGAGCTGCCTGTCTTGGTGGACTTTTGGGCGGAGTGGTGCGGCCCGTGCAAGATGATTGCCCCTTCGGTGCATGACATGGCTGTGGAGTACGACGGCAAGCTGACCGTCGGCAAGCTCGACGTGGACAGCAGCCCCAGCGTCGCCATGCAGTACGGCATTCGCAGCATTCCGGCACTGATTTTCTTCAAGAACGGCCAGCCCGTTGACCAGATTGTCGGCGCGGTGCCCAAGGGCGCCCTGAAGAAGAAGATAGACGCCGTCCTCGGCAGCTAGTCCCTCGACTCCAACGCAACCGAGAGGCGCCGCTCCCTCCAGCAAAGACAGGGGGCGGCGTCTGTTCGCGCCATACCAGCGGGCCACCCGCCAACGGAGAGCGGGAGCGGGGGAATAACCCGGGAGTGGATGGGGCCGGTGGCCCTTGCAGTGATTCCCTGCAATCGAGCCTGCTCAGTTCATTTTGAGCCTTTCGATTGCTACCCCTTCCCTCGGAACTCGACAGGTTTCTTTCCAACACGCCTGTTCCTGCTAGTCCTCCCTCATCGGCCAAGACAGAGCGGCTACTTCACCCCACCCGATTCCCTTTCCGATACATCCTGGACCTTAAGCTTTTGGCAGCTTCAATTGTCCAGAATCCTAACACTGATCCCGGATCGATTCTCTGGGGCAGGTCACACGGGAGAGGGACCGAAGGGGAAGTCTGCGAAAAGAAGCTCTTAATGCCTTCGGGAGTTACAGGAAGCATTTCGAACATATCTGCGGGTAGTGGCGGACGAACTCAAAATGATAGAAGCCCGCCTAACTAATTCTCCAGGGAAAGTTGAGCCGCAGCCCTGAGTTCAGGACAATGAAAATTCCAACGCTAGAATCAAGACCTCCAAGAGGACAACGGACGTTGCCCAGCAGAAACACAACCCCAGGTTTTGCATTTGCAAAACTAACCCACAAGAACCTGGGGTTGGCCTAGGCAAGCCTTAACTCAACGAATGAAATCCGGGCTCACATCGCAATAACCAATCGGGAGAACGAGGACTCATTGACTGAGTTGGCCAACGCTCCTAGACTCTCGACTACCGAATGGTCTCTGACGTCAGCATCAATCTGAAGGGGTGGATATGGTTCAGCAGAGAATCGGCACGGTGGTAACGGCCCCCGACAGCAGCGCCGCCCTGAGAGCGGTGGAGGACCTGGAGAATCGAGGCATTGGAGCGGCTTGGATGACCAGCGGAAGCACCGGCGGAGGAGACAGCCTCAGCGTCTTTGCAGCCGCAGGCCCCCTCACCCAGAGCATCATGTTCGGCACAGCCATAACCCAGACCTTTCCCCGCCATCCCATCGCCGTTGCCCAGCAGGTCCTAACCCTGGCCCAACTGGCTCCTGATCGGTTTAGGCTGGGGTTGGGCACCAGCGGTCAGGGGGGCGTGGAGCAGATGCTCGGCATCAACTTCCGGGCGCCACTAGCCCACCTCAGGGAGTATGTACGCATCCTGAAGGCATTGCTGCAAGACGGTTCAGTGGACTACTCCGGGCGCTATTATCAGGCCCACACCAGCATCTCCGCTCCGGTTGACGTGCCAGTGATGGCCGCCGCCCTTGGGGAGGGCGCGTTCGAGATGTGCGGCGCCGAGGCCGACGGCGCCATCAGCTGGGTGTGTCCAGGAGCCTACCTGCGGGATGTCGCCCTGCCGGCCATGCAGCGCGGGGCGGAGCGGGCCGGTCGCCCCACGCCTCCACTGATAGCCCATGTGCCGGTGTGCGTCCACGATGACCCCGAGGAGGCCCGGCAAGCCATCGCGGACCAGTTCAGGGGTTTCGCCAGGGCGCCCTTCTACCGGAATATGTTCCACAACGCCGGGTTTCCCGAAGTAACTGAAGGCGTGTGGAGCCCCGGAATGGTGGATGCCGTGGCGGTGTCCGGGAACGAGGAGCAAGTAACGGAGGGTCTACGAGGACTGCTGGAAATGGGTGCGACTGAAATCATGGCCTCTCCGGTGGCCACGGGGCCGGACCGGGAGGGGTCGCTGGGGCGCACCATGGGACTCCTGGCCCGAGTTTCCCAGTCGGCGTCCGGGTAGGGAGCACGAGTGGGACACTGGTTGCGGATCACTTTCCCTGTCCGCCTTTGGTACCTGCCCACCCTGTGATATTGTGGAGCGTGCTATGAGAATCCCCATTACTATGTGCCATGGCATCCGTCCCACCGCCGCCGGCGCCCTTCGCCATCCTCTGACAGAGGAACGCTTCGACACCCTCATGGGCATCGCTGCCGGAATGGGATTCCAGTCGATCAACTACGACCAGTTGGCCGCCTGGCGCGAGGGTTCGGGCTCCCTGCCAGAACGCCCCATCATGATCGATTTCGATCATCCGGTGGTCTCGATGCGGCGGGAGGTGTTCCAGACGCTGGAGAGGTACGGCTTCAAGGGGAACCTGTTCATCTACACCTCGCCCTACGACCCGGATTATCCCCGGCCGCTGGCCCTGGCGCAGGCGCCGGAGCATATGCCCTGGTCCGAGATAAGGGAACTTCGGGAGTTGGGATGGCATATCGGCGCGCACACAATCAGCCATCCCAACCTGTCCAACCTGGCGGCGGAGGACCCGGAAGGCGAGGTACTGCGGGAAGAGCTGGACCGGTGCAACCGGGTCATCGAGGAGAACATGGGCTTCGTCCCACAGGACTTCGCCTTCACCGGCACCAGCTGGAGCAGTGCCGCCGAGACAGAGGTCAGAAAGAGGTACCGGTTTGGCCGGCTGTGGATCGTGGGGGCAGAATACGAGGCCGACGGCAGGCCCATACGCTACGCCCAACTGGCCGGTTCCTCGGAGCCCGACGAGGCTGACGGCGGCCCTCCCAACAGCACCAGGTACATTACCGAGCACACCGACCCGCACCGTCTGCCGTCCATGGAACTCCAGGCGCTGATCAACGATCCTGGCGCCTTCCGCTCTTATCTGGAGGGAGCGCTGGCCGAGTAGGGAAACGACTCACTCCGTAACGCAAAGGGGGTTTGAGGCATGACGCCCGGACGATTCAGCCTGGCCAGCCAGGTGGGCCGCGTTCCCTCCATGACCGTGCCCCTGGACGCGCGGCAGGAAAGCAGGTTCCAGCGACTGATGGAAGAGTCGGTAATGATCGACCTTCACCAGCATCCCATGGTCATGCCCGAGAACTTCGCGCAGTACTGGGACTACCTGCGCAGCGACGATTACGTCTGGGGGTATGACGCAGTCCGTGAAGGTGGCTTCACCGCCGTCGGGACGGCAAACGTCTTTCGGGGGATGCTGAACACCAACGAAATGTCCTTCATCCGGTTTTCCGACCTGCTGGACGAGATCAGCATGATGATATCGGACATTTCCCGGCATGAAGACGTCTTGCACGTCGGCAGCGCCTCTGAGATAGAGGCGGCCAAGCGGCAGGACAAGGTGGGCTTCCTGCCCACGGTAGAGCACCTGGCCATCGGCAACGAACTGAACCGGGTTGACGTACTGTACAACGCCGGGATACGGCTGGCCGGCCTGACCTACAGCCGCAAGGCCTACATCGGCGACGGCATCTTCGAGCGCAACGACGGGGGGCTCAGTGAGTTCGGCGTGGAGGTGGTCCGGCGTATGAACGCACTGGGGATGGTCGTCGACGTTTCCCACGCGTCGTTCCGCACCGCGATGGACGCCATCGAGGCGTCCGAGTCGCCGGTTACCTTCAGCCATGACGGCTCCTACACTCTTGCCAGCGACAGCCTCCAGTCTCGCAGGCTGAGGAAGGACGAGGAACTGCTGGCCTGCGCCAGGAAGGGCGGCGTCATCGGCATCACCGCTGTGCCTAACCGCCTGAGCAACGACCCGGAGCAGAGCATCGAGTGCGTGCTGGACCACTACGACTATATGGTGAAACTGGTAGGCGTGGACCACGTGGCCATCGGCACCGACACCAGCATAGGCGACATGGTCGAGATCAGCCGGGTGATGCTGGGCCGAACCGGGCCTGCTCCTGCGCCCTACCTCAACGGCCTGGAGTCGCCCGCCGACGGCAAGAACATCATCCGCGGCCTCATTGCCCGCGGCCACTCCGACGAGGACATCGGGAAGATAGCCGGAGGCAATGTGCTCGCCTTTTTCCGGCGGATTATGGGGTGAATCAAGCCCCCCACCCTTGAGGACAGGCATCGTCCCATCGCCTCCCCACCCTGGATTAAACGCTTCCCAATGCCTAAAATCAGGTTTCCTCAGTCAGCCGTTTGGAGGGTGTAATGAGCGTCCTGATCAAGAACGGGCACATCTTCACCGCGGTGGACAGCTACGTGGCCGACATCCTGGTGGATGACGGAAAAATCCGCACCATCGGGATTGACCTGACGGCAGACGCCGAAAAGACAATCGACGCCACCGGCAAGTATGTCATTCCCGGAGGCGTCGATCCCCACACGCATCTTGATTTTCCCTTCGGCGGCACCGTCTCCTCCGACGACTTCAGCACCGGCACCATCGCGGCGGCGGTGGGCGGAACCACCAGCATCGTGGATTTCGTTGTACAGCAGCGAGGCCAGTCGCTGACCGAGGCACTGGAGATATGGCACCAGAAGGCCGAGGGCCAGGCCGCCATCGACTACGGCTTTCACATGATCGTCCAGGACCTGCCAGACCACCGCTTGTCGGAGATGGACGAAATGGTCAGGCAGGGCGTCACCAGCTTCAAGATGTTCATGGCCTACCGCGGGGCGGTGATGGTGGACGACGACACCATCTTCAAGGCCATGGTGCGGGCGTCGGACAATGGGGCGTTGATCTGTCTGCACGCGGAACATGGGCACATGATCGACGTACTGGTGCAGCAGGCGCTGGCCCAGGGGCATACAGCCCCCAGATTCCACGCCAGCACTCGCCCGCCCGTAACCGAGGCTGAAGCCACCCACCGGGCCATAAGAATGGCCGAGATTGCTGGTGCGCCGGTCTACTTTGTGCACCTGAGCTGTAGCGAGGCCCTGGAGCAGGTGCAGGCAGCCCGTTCACGGCAGAACTATGTCTATGCCGAGACCTGCCCCCACTACCTGACCCTGGACGACAGCATGTACGACCAGGAGGGCTTTGAGGGCGCCAAGTATGTGCTCACCCCGCCGCTGCGGGACAAGGGGCATCAGGAAGAGCTCTGGAAGGGCCTGCGTCGCAACGACCTCCAGGTGGTGTCCACGGACCACTGCGCCTTCCGGTTCAGCGACCAGAAAACCCTGGGAGCGAACGACTTCTCCAAGATTCCCAACGGCGGACCGGGTATCGAGAACCGTCTCAGCCTTCTGTACACTCACGGGGTCGCCTCTGGGCTTATGGACCTGAACCGTCTCGTGGAGCTATTCTCGACGAATCCGGCCAGGCTGTTCGGCCTCTTCCCTCGCAAGGGCACCATCGCCGTGGGCAGTGACGCCGACCTAGTAGTGTTCGACCCTGATGCCGAGACCGTAATCAGCGCCCAAACCCACCACATGAACGTGGACTACAACCTCTACGAAGGCATGAGGGTGAAGGGAGTGCCCGAAGTTGTAATCGTCAACGGTCGGGTGCTGGTGGAAGATGGCGAATACACCGGCATACCGGCGGGCGGGCGTTTCCTAAGACGCAGCACTCAGTAGGCGGGCGTGGGAGTGTTGCAGGGTAACTGTTTGAACCACCGAGGATTAGTTTCAACGCTGGAACAGATAGAAGAAGTATAATCCCATACCATACGACGCTTTCGTATGTTGCGTCACAATTTCCAGCCAGCTCGCTGGAAATCAAGTCAGCCTTGCCATTCACTGACAGAGGAGAAACGCCATGCCGTTCTACGAAAGAGGCGCCACTCGCATCTACTACGAAGAGGTCGGCTCGGGATTTCCCCTGATGATTATTCCGGGCGGCGGACTCAATTCCAGTATTGCCTCTTTGAATACGTCGGTGCCCTTCAACCCCATGGAAACCTACAAGGACGACTTCCGCGTTATCGCCGCCGACCTGCGCAATGCCAACGGCGGGCAGTCCACCGGGCCGCTGGAGATAGACCGCCCCTGGGATGCCTACTCCGAAGACCAGCTCGGGCTGTTGGACCACCTGGGCATCGAAAAGTGCGGAGTTATTGGCTTCTGTATCGGCGGGCCAATGATCCACAACCTGCTGCGGCGGGCGCCGGACCGCATCGTCGCGGCGGCGTTGATGCAGCCCAGCGGTTTCCGGCCGGAAATGCCGGACCTCTTCTACCAGAACAACATCACAGGCTGGGGGCCGCCCCTGTGCGAGAGGCGTCCGGAAATCACGATGGACATGATCCATGATTTCCTGACAAGTATGTACTCCAACCGCGCTGACTTCGTGTTTACGGTCACCCGCGATTTTGTGCGCAACCTCCAGACCCCGATTCTGACAGCGCCTGAAGATGTGCCTGCGCACCCTTATGCGGTGGCGATGGAAGTAGCGAACCTCGCCCCCAACTCCGAGGTGACCATCTACCCATGGAAGGACTCCCAGGAGCACATAGACGAAGTCGTGGCCCACACCCGACGCTTCCTGAAGGCCCACGAACCGGCGGTGACGACTGCCTAATCCCCTTCGGCCGCCAACCCCATCAAGAAACTGTGCCCAAAAGTCCCCTCTCCCTCTGGGAGAGGGTTAGAGCCTGCCCCGTACTTGATACGGGGGTGAAGGCGTCCCCTGACCAACCGTCAGTTCCCGCCCCGTGTCCGACGCCTCCTTGAGCGTGTCAACGAAGCGATGCAGGTCAACCGCCGTATCGAACGTGGGCGCGCTATTGCGTCCGGTCCGGATCGCCTCGGCGAACAGGGCATACATCTGCCCGATGTTGAAGGGATCGCCTTGGGGGAAGCCGGGCGGCACAAAGACAAAGCGCCCAGGAAGCTCCAGGTCCTGCAACTCGTGGCTGCCCCGTGCGCCCCGAACCCGCAACATCTCGCCGCGCTGCGACGAAACGCTCCCCGTGACGGCCAGCGTGCCTTCACGCCCGTATATCTCCATTCGGAAGCCGCTGCCTGCCCAGGGCACGGCTCCAACGTGGACCGACGCCGCTGCCCCGCTTTCCAACTGTCCGCTGACCCGCACATTGTCCGGCGACGTGACCTCCACAAACTGCCGTGTGTCGGTATCGTACCATTGCCTTGCCTGGGTGCTGACCATGCAGGCCACCCGGGTGAAATTGCCGGCCACGAAGCGCAGGGCGTCAATGACGTGCCCGTTGGCGATGGTCAGGGTATGCGCTCCCAGGTCGGCGTCGCGCTGCCAGGTGCGGCTGGAAGGGCGCTCCAGAGC
Organism: Dehalococcoidia bacterium; assembly: GCA_965204865.1. Taxonomy (GTDB): domain Bacteria; phylum Chloroflexota; class Dehalococcoidia; order Lucifugimonadales; family UBA3495; genus VXOI01. Next base: position 1,937,981 of record OZ242027.1, read on the forward strand.
GCCGTCGCGCATGGTGGTCACGGAACACGACAGCACTTCCCCCACATAGCCAGTCTCGACCAGTTCCTTGACGTACAGCAACGCGGGACTGACCCGCGATTGCAGCCCCACTGCTGTCTGCACCCCTTTGCCCCTGGCCAAGCCGGCCAGTTCCTCGGCTTCCGCGGTATTCCGTCCCAGGGGCCACTCTGTGAAGACGTGTTTACCCGCTTCGATGGCCGCCTTCGTTGGCTCATAGTGCGACGGCACCCGCACAACCACGGCCACCGCGTCTATCTCAGGCGACTCTGCCATTGCCCGGAAGTCATGGAAGGCCAGCTTCGCCCCGAAGGCTTGGCGCGCCTCTTCCGCGCTCTCCGGCCGGGTGGTGCAGACTGCGGTGAACTCCACATCCGGGCTGGCCAGCAGAGCCGGGAAGTGCGATTGAGTGGCCCACGTCGAGTTTACGTTGGCGCCCACAAAGCCCAGGCGAACCTTGTTTACCATAATGTGCGCTCCTTAGAATGCTGACATCCTGACCATTCTATACGAGGCGGCGAGCCGGGCAGCCTCCTTCTGGATAAACGCAGTATGCGCAGTTTCTTATGCGGCGTTTGAGGAGGTCATCACACGGGCAAAGTGATACAATTTAAGCCCGGCTCAATCCAATGCTATTCGCATCTGACATCAGTAAAGCCTATGCTGAACGCACGCTGTTCAGCGGGTTGCACCTTTCCATGGCAGCCGGCGACCGCATTGCGCTGATCGGCGCCAATGGTTCGGGAAAGACCACGCTCCTGGATATTCTCGCTGGCGATGCCTTGCCGGACACCGGGTCAATATCCTGCCCGCGCAACACGACAGTAGGGTATCTGAAGCAGAACCCGGGAGTATTTGCCGGCCATTCCCTGTTGCAGGAAGTGCTGAACGCCAATCACGAGGCGATCGCTCTCGCCGGTCGCATTGCCGTCGCCACCCAGTCATTGTCGTCAGCAACTGATCCTCAAAAGCAGCGGGAATTGACGGCCCTGCTCTCTCAACTTGACGAGGAGTTGGAAGCTGCCGGCGGTGAAGCTCGCGAGCATGAAGCTAAGGCCATCCTGTCTGGTCTGGGATTCAAGGAAAGCGATTTCTCCCGCGGCATGAGTGAGTTCAGCGGCGGTTGGATTATGCGGGCCGAGCTGGCTCGATTGCTGTTCAGAAAACCCGACCTCCTCCTGTTGGATGAGCCTACCAATCACCTGGACCTTGAAGCGCACCTGTGGTTCGAGAAATACCTTTCCGCCTTCCCCGGGGGAGTTGTGGTTACCTCCCACGACCGGGCCTTTTTGAATCACGTCGCCAACCGGGTCCTTGCCATCGAACCCGGAGAGGTCTCGCATCATCGGGGCAACTACGACGACTACCTGGTCGCTCGCGAGCGCGCGCTGGAAATCAAGCAGGCGGCCGCCTCGCGCCAGGAGCGCGAGATACAGCGTCAGATGCGGTTCATTGACCGCTTTCGCTCCAAAGCGACCAAGGCAACCCAGGTCCAGAGCCGGATCAAGCAACTGGAAAAGATGCAGCTCATAGAACTGCCGCGAGCGACCAGGAAGGTCCGGTTCTCATTCCCGCAGCCGCGGCGCAGTGGTTCGGACGTAGTGACGCTGTCCAACGTAGGCAAGTCGTACGGCGACAATGTCGTCTACCGGGGGTTGAACCTCACCCTGGAGCGCGGAGACCGGGTTGCCTTGGTTGGCCCCAACGGAGCCGGCAAGTCAACCCTGCTGAAGATTCTTGCGGGCGTTCTGCCCATTGACCACGGACAACGCAAACTTGGGCACAACGTTGTTTCCGCCTACTACTCCCAACACGTGCTGGACCTGCTCGACTCCGGCAATACCTTGATCGAGGAACTGCGGGGGGTTGCGCCGGCCGAGTCCGAACAAAACCTGCGCACGACCCTCGGAGGGTTCCTGTTCAGCGGAGACGACATCCTGAAACATATTTCAGTGTTGTCCGGCGGGGAAAAGGCAAGGGCTGCGCTGGCCAAACTTCTCCTCTGGCCCAGCAATTTTCTGCTGATGGATGAGCCAACCAACCACCTGGACATAGCATCAAGGGAAATCCTGGCTGACGCTCTCGGCGATTACCACGGGACCATCTGCCTGGTGACTCACGACCGTACTCTCATCAGGCAGGTGGCAAACAAGATTATCGAGATTGACGCCGGACGGCCCAGGGTCTTCCCCGGAGACTACGACGGCTATCTCTACCGGAAGCAACAGGAAGCTGAAACGAAGCCCGCCCAGCCGGGCAGCAACGACAAGAACCCTGATGCGCCTGACGAGGCGAAGGGTGGCCGACGCTCCCGGCGGCCCCTGTCAGCCAGAGAGGAAGAGCGGCGGGCATTGAGCAGCCAGTCACGTAAGCTCGCAATCCGAATTGACGAGATTGGCGCAGCCATCGCCGAAAGCGAAACCCTGTCCGCGGAGCTGGAAGCCATGTTCGCCGACCCGGAGCAGGCTGACAAGTGGGCCCAGTTGGAGGCTTCGGGCGAACGTTACCGGACCCTCAAGGAAGAGGAGCAGTCTCTGTGGGACGAATGGGAACGGCTGTCGCTGGAAGCCGAGGATGTGGAGCGGAAGCTGGCGGAACTCAAGGTCAGCTAACTCGCCGAGCGGGCCTGGAAAGACCTGCAATCGTCCTGGCGCACGGCTAGGGCCTTTTCAAAGTGACGGCCTCAGGAGTCGCATTGGGCGCTCTGCGGCCCCGGTGGCCGTGGGCAACTGCGGCCATTCCCCCTTCCCCCTAGGCCGCCAGCGTGCGCCGGGTGCGCCGGGTGCTGACACCCATCAATGTGGCCGCCTGATCCAGCGTCAAGTGCTCAGCCGGGATTGAGGCTCCACGACCTGCGCCACACTCACGCCTCTCTGATACTGTGTCAAGGGATCCATTCCAAGATAGTCTCCGAACGGTTGGGGCATAGTTCCATCGGAATAACGATTGATTTATACTCGTATACGTTACCAATGGTGCAAGGAGAAGGAGTAAGCCATTTTGCGGCTGAGTGGAAGAGAAGGAATGGCAAAAGAATGGCAAATTCAGATGAATGCAAGTAAAATCCTCTGAATTCGTATCTAGGGAGTGGATGGGGCCCGGTGGCCCTTGCGGTCTTCAAAACCGTTATGCCTCGTTAGGAGCGGGGTAGGTGGGTTCGACTCCCTCGCACTCCCGCCACAGCTTCTCACTGCCGCAAATGCTTGGTAGCCTGTGGACCTTCACCTTCTCAGAAGGTCATCCGACGCCCCGGCGCAAGTTCTTTCCGAACAAGCCCGCTATCAGAGCGCTTGCTATCGTTACACCAAGGCACATATAGCCTATCCCCCCGTATCCGGTGCTAGCCAGCAACGCGCCGGCGATGGCGGCCCCCAGCGCGCCTCCGGTCTGGTTGCTCAGGCCCATAATGCTGGCGCCCGTGGACTTGGATTCCCCGGAATGCTCGGTGCTGGCCGCGACCAGGGCGGGCATGGTCACTGCCAGCAAACCGCCTCCAACCGTCGCCACCGCTACTGCCGTCCAGAGTTCCAATTCCACGGTGAAGCACAGGAAGGCGCAGACACCTCCGGCGGCTGAAGTAGCGCCGAGGAGCAAGGCTCGGTATTGATTTGTCGCCACGGGGCCGCCGAAGAAGCTGCCGACCGCCTGCCCCACCGCGACTATCCCCAGCGGCAGGGCCGCAAATCCCACGCTCAACTCGTAGGTATCCCTCAAGTAGGCCGCGAAATAGCTGACCATCGTCCAGAACGCTATGCGTTGGGACATACCAACCGCTACGGCCGTCTGGAAAAACGGCAGGGACACCAGGGACCAATATCTGGAGAAAAATGCCCAATTGCGGACTCGCCCCCTGTTGTCTCGCGGAAACCAGAGCCAACTGGACAGGAATCCGGCCGCCAGTAGCAGGCCCGCAACGACGAAGGCGAACCGCCAGCCTCCCAAGTCGGCCAACCCCAGGGCCAGGGGGACGCTGACCGCCGAAGTCAGTATGCCGATGGCCAGGAATGAACTAACCGCCTGCGCCCGCCTTTCCGGTGAAATGACATCGGACAATACTCCCACCGACGTGGGCGGGAGCATCCCCGCCGCCAGCCCGGTCAACACCCGGAGCGCCAGGAACACTTCGATGTTGGGCGCGAAGGCGGAGGCTATGACGGACACCACCAGCATCAGCAACCCGGCAAGGATCACCGGACGACGCCCGAAGGAATCGGACAAAGGCCCCGCCGTAATCAGGGAGACCGCCCAAGCAGCGAAGGTGGCGGTAGCCAATTGACCGGCGACCGCCACAGAGATTTTCAGGTCGGATGCAATCTCCACCAGTATGGGGGGCAGCATGAAGACCGCATTCTGAGCACCGAAAATGGCGAACGAAAGCACGGCAAAGAACCAGGCTTTGTTGATGCCCCGGGCGCTTGCCCCTGCTGCTGGCGTGGTGATTTGCTCTACTCCACTCTCAGTGTGGTTCACACTATAGCAACTGCCACCAAGGGAGGGCTTTAGCCGTCACCGCGACGCAACTGCCTGCCGAACACGACCGCAATCAGCGAGCTTACTACCGATACTCCGAGGCACAGATAACCGATTGCTTCGTAGCCCACGCTGGCCAGCAGAGCGCCCGCGATGGCGCCTCCCAGCATTCCGCCGGACTGGTTGCTGAACCCCATCAGGCCAACCCCCGTGGCCTTGGACTCTCCCGAGTATTCGGTGCTGGCAGCCACCAGAAGCGGGAACGGAATGCTCAGCAGACCAGTTGCAACCGTTGCCACCGCCACGGCCGTCCATAGATTGAGGTCAACGGTGAAGAACAAGAATCCGCAGGCGCCTCCCGAGACAGTAACGGCGCCAATGATTAAAGCGCGAGACGCTTTGGTGGCCAGTAACCCGCCTCCATAGCTTCCCGACACTTGGCCTATGGCCGCTACCGCGAGGGGCAGGGCCACAAATTGAACGTCTACGCCGTAGGTTTGTATCAGAAATGCTGCGAAGAAGCTGACGACGGCCCAGTAGGCTACTCGGTGAGTGAGATTAACCGTCAGTGCCACGCGAAAGTATTGCATGGACAGTAACGACCAATACCTGGAGAAGATAACAAGGTCGCGAACCCGCTCCCCGATATCTCGGGGAAACCAGAGCCAGTTCGTGAATAATCCAGCGCCCACCAGCGCCCCGGCTACTACGAAGGTAAATCTCCAGCCTATCCAATCAGCCAAAAGGGCTACTATGGGAACACTGACAGCGGTACTCAGAAGGCTGATGGCCAACAGGGCGCCAACCGCCTGGGCCCGCCTTTCAGGGGATATTACGTCGGAAATCGCCCCTATAGCGTTGGGTGGGAGCGTGCCTGCTCCCAGCCCGGTCAACACCCTCAGCACGAGGAACACTTCAATGTTGGGAGCGAATGCCGACGCAATCACGGAAACGAAGAGCAACAGCATTCCGGCTAAGGCAACCGGGCGGCGTCCGAAGGAATCGGACAACGGCCCCACCGACACAACGGAAAGACCCCACGCCGCGAAAGTGGCGGTAGCCAATTGACCTGCGACTGCTACGGATATATCCAGGTCGGATGAGATTTCCACCAAGAGAGGCGGGACTATGAAAGCGGCGTTCTGAGTGGCGAAAACGGCCAGGGAAAGCACGGCAAAGAACCAGGCCTTGTTTACCTGTCGCCCTTCCACCTGGGGGGCTAATGTGGCGATTTTTCCTACTCCCTTCCCAACATTTTCTGCACTACTGCCGTGACTTCTTCGCGGGTGATGGAGCCTGTCCAAGTCTGAAACAGTTCGCCGTCAGCGGTGATAAAGGCGGTGGTGGGCATTGCCCGTATCTGGTAGTCACGCACCACGCGGCCATCGTCGGTGTATCCGGCGGGGTAAGTGATGCCCAGGGAATCCAACAGCTTCCCGGCGTCTTTGGGAGACCCCAAGCCCGTGAACTGGCCCACATCTATGCCCACAAGCTGTACCCGACTTTCGTATTCCTCATAAAATGACTGCAACTCCGGCATCTCCGACCAGCAGGGCGTACAGAACCGGGCCCAGAAATTCAGCACCAGTGGCCGTCCTTCCAACTCTGAAAGGGCCATCTCTGACGCGCCCAGAACATCCTCGCCTTGAAACAGCGCGAAGCGGAAATCGGGGGCACTATTATCTCTCACGGGAGGCAGGGTCGGCGCAGCCTCGACGGTGGGATACCGGCTGGCAGTGGGCGCAGGTGTGGACGTGGCAACAGGCGCGGGGATTGGAGACTCCTGGCCCGGTGCGCCCCCGGCACATCCGGTCACGAGCAGCAGGCAAGCGACGAAGCCCGCTCCAATCACCCAGACCATTCTCATGGACGTCCTCCGGGGGCAGTTCCAGTACAAAAGCATATTCCAAGCTAATTGGCATTACAATAACGAAAACTGTCCAGGGAGGTATGGAATGCGTCTGGAAAACAAGGTAGCGCTAATCAGCGGCGGAGCGCGGGGAATGGGAGCGGTCGAGGCCCACCTGTTTGCTCAGGAAGGAGCCAGAGTGGTCATCGGCGACGTGTTGGAAGAAGAGGGCCGCCAGACCGAGGCGTCCGTGAACGAGGCGGGCGGTGAGTGCGTGTTCGTGCGCCTGGACGTGACTAGCGAGGACGACTGGGCGGCCGCGGTAGCTACCGCCGTATCCCGTTTCGGCAAGCTGGACGTGCTGGTCAACAACGCGGGCATATCCAGCACCGGCGGCATAGAAGACCTGACGGTTGAGGACTGGGACCGCACGCTGGACATCAACACCAAAGGCGTGTTCCTGGGCGCCAAGGCCGCTATCCCCGAAATGCGGAATGCCGGGGGTGGGAGCATCATCAACATCTCGTCAGGGGCTGGAATCGCGCCCGCCCCCGGCACCTCCGGGGCTTATGCCGCCAGCAAGGGCGCGGTGCGCATCTTCAGCAAGTCCACGGCGGTCCAGTACGCGCGGGAGAACATCCGCTGCAACTCGGTGCATCCCGGGCCCATCGAGACGCCGATGCTTCGCTCCGCCCGCGGCTCCGGGGCGGAGCTGGACGACACCATAGAGCGGGTGCCCCTGGGCCGCATCGGCAGACCGGAGGAGATCGCCTACGGAGTGCTGTACCTGGCCTCCGACGAGTCGTCTTTCGTAACCGGCTCGGAGCTGGTAATAGATGGTGGCAGGACTGCTCAGTAATAGCAACGGCCCCTGCTCTTGACGGAGCAGGGGCCGTTGCTGATTCAAGCAATGGCTGGGGCTGGCTACTTGGTGCTGGTAATGGTTCCGTCCGCCTCGATGGTGATGCCCACGACCGGGGCGATGGTGCGGTTGAACACCTCGACGAAGGGCGCGTCCGGGCCGCCGACGCGGTCAACCCAGTTGGGGACTACCTCAGTAATCACTGCATTGTCGCTGAGCGCCCGCATCTCCGGGCCAAACTCAATGTACTCCAATCCAGCGTCTATGTTCTTTTGCAGCCCCAGCTCGTTCTGGATGGCGCCCAACCGGAGAGCCTCAAGCTCCATCTTCACAGCTTCCTCTTTCCATATCTCCTGTAGGTCTGTGGGTATGCGTGCCCAGACTGTCTTGTTGACGACGTTGTGGCTGGAGGGCCAGGAGGTCAGAGGGCCGTTGATGTAGTTGATTACCTCGTACCAGCGCTGGCTGTGGCCCGCGTCGCCGCCGGTCACTCCCGCTTCCAGGATTCCGCGCTCCAGGGCAGTGTAAACCTCGGCAAAGGCAAGAAACTGCGGGTCTCCCCCCATTCCTGCAATCCAGTCGGATATGGACGTTCCGAAGGCGCGGGTCTTCATCCCTTCAACGTCTGCTGGCATATTCAGGGGTTCCTTGGTGAACAGGAAGATGTCGTCTCCATTATGCCAATTGACGTTGATGGGATAGCCGCCGGTGTCTTCTATCAGCAACTCCTCGATGTCGGCGAGCATTTCCACGGTGGCCTCAAACTGCTGCGACCGCTCGGTGTACAAGCCGAACAGGTACTGTATCTCCAGTTGCGGCAGGTCTCCCGCCACGTATGGCCCCAGCACGTTAACCATATCCAGGGTGTCTTCGCGCACCTGCTCCAGCGTGTCAGGGCCAGCAACACCCAATTCGGGGAAAGAGGTGGACTCGATGATCAGCTTACCGTTGGTGCGTTCCGTCAGCCGTGGCACCAGGAACGTATCCACAATCTTGCAGAAGACAATGGCGCGGTTGACGCAAGCGTTCTGTATGATGATGGGTTCTCCGGTGTAGGTCATCTCCGTCGGGTTGGTGAACTTGGCCCGTTCTATCAGACTCCGGTAATAATCGGACTCGTAGACGTAACGATGTTCCTCCAAGGCCCAAAGCGGCACGTTGCCCTCGGCGTCGCCCTCTTCCATGGTGGGCGCCGGGCCAACCAGGTCGTTGAGGTCGCCAACGAAGATTGCGCCGGGGCCGTTGGCGCGTTCGGCGGCGATGGCCAGCAGTTCAGGGCTGTAATCGCCTTCCATCTGTTCCGGTTCTTCCGTCGCCGCCGGGGCTTCCGTGGCTTGCGGAGCGGTGGTGGCCGTCGGGGCCGGAGGTTCCGTGGGAGCAGCGGTAGGCGCCGGCGCGGGGGTGTTGGTCGGCGGGACAGCCGTGGCCGCGCCGCCGCAGGCCATAATGAAGAGTGCTACGATTCCAAGTAGTAACATTGCCAGATATGTTCTCATTTCGACTTTACTCTCCCTGAAAACCGATTTTCCATTGCGAGAATCTCGCAACCTTAACTGCGCTTGTTGCAGTTAGGGCGCGATTATAGGAATGCCAAGCATCTGTGTCAACGCTGTTATGTCACCTAATGACAGTTATCCAACGAAAACAAGCAGAGGCCGCAGAGAATCAAACAACGATTCCCTGCGGCCTCTTTAATGTTCTATGTTCAGAAAACTAGGGCCAGTTCCACTCGAAGGCGGCGTAGTGGCCGTTCTTGCCGGTGTTGTCCCACGTCATTCCCTGGTCGGTGTACTCCCCGCGCACACCCCGCGCCAGATACAGGTCGCGGTTAATACCGTGACCCGTGTTGGAAAGCAGCATGGCATCGTCGCGGCCCGGAATCTGGATAGGCTCGACGCTGAAGTCCATCACATCCGGCACGGTGACCGAGTGGACTTTGCCCTCAACGCGAAAGTCGATGGGAACGAAGTGGACGCCCCTGAAGTCGGTGGTCATCGCCCGCCATCGTTCAGCGGGACCGCCCATATCGCCCGACAGGATGCGCTCCAGCGCTGCCCGCTGGGCGTCGTCGGCCCGCTCGTCGATGTACATGGCGGAAGTCCATCCGCCTGCGGCCATGGGGCCTGGGGTGAAGTTGCAGGCTATGAAGTTCAGTCCCGCCAGCGACACGCCATCGAGGTCGCCTTCTTCTATATGGAAAGCCAGCGCCACGTCGCAATGACCCTCGGTTGGCTCTATGTTGGTTCCCCGGACGATGCAGGGGCACAGGATTTCGCAGTTGCAACTCTCGAAGTATTCGCCCTTGAGCCGCCAGCGGCTGCCGGTGGTAGTCATGGCGCGCCTCCTGTCTCATGGCTGGTTACCGGAATTGTAACGCAAGCAACCGCTGACGAAAACGGGCAGGACTTTCACGGCAAAGTCGGAAAAGCATTACAATACCCCTAGATTGCATTGGCAGTTGAACAGAAAGGAGCATAGGCGATGAGACTGGAAGGAAAGGTTGCCCTGATCAGCGGCGGGGCCAGGGGCATGGGCGCGACGGAAGCGCGAATGTTCGCGCAGGAAGGCGCCAAGGTGGTCATCGGCGACGTGTTGGAAGAGGAAGGGCGGCAGACCGAGGCCGCCATCAACGAGAGCGGCGGCGAGTGCATTTTCGTGCCCCTCGACGTCACCGACGAATCGGCATGGGAAGAGGCCGTCAGCACGGCGGTTGAGCGGTTCGGCAAGCTGGACATACTGGTCAACAACGCCGGCATCGCCCGCATCAACAACGTGGAAGCCACCAGCGCCGACGAGTGGGACCTGGTAATGGACATCAACGCCAAGGGCGTATTCCTCGGCACCAAGGCCGCCATCCCGGCCATGCGCGACGCCGGGGGCGGCTCCATTGTCAACATCTCGTCTATCGCCGGCCTGGTGGGCGGACGCACCTCGGCCTACACCGCCAGCAAGGGCGCGGTGCGGCTGCTCACCAAGTCCACCGCCATCCAGTACGCCCGCGACGGCATCCGCTGCAACTCGGTGCATCCCGGCGTCATCGAATCGCCGATGACCCTGCCCATCATGCTGAACACCGAGTCCGGCAGGGAGGAATCGGCAGCCCGCCATCCCATGGGCCGCATCGGGCAGCCCGAGGACATCGCCTACGGCGTCATGTTCCTGGCATCCGAAGAAGCGTCCTTTATGACCGGCAGCGAGCTGGTCATAGACGGCGGACTGACAGCGCAGTAGGAACCAAGAGTTCCCTCTCCCTTTGGGAGAGGGTTAGAGCCTGCCCCTGCGAAGGCAGGGGGTGAGGGCGTTCCCCCACCTGTGAAACGAATCCCCATCCAGCCATACGGCGCAAAGGAGAGTACGCCATGACTACTGCCAGCACCATCGACCCCAATCGCCTGCTGCTCACCGGCGAGAACCCTTACATCCGCCTCAGCGCGACCGACGACGGCCCGGTCACCAGCGACGCCAGCTTCTGGCGCATCCTGTTCTCGCCGGGCGGGCCGGGCCACGTGCTGTTCCTGCAAAGCGAACTGACCGGCAACGAGCCGCGCATCTACACCGATAACATCCAGATGACCCGCTGGCTGCAAGGCGAAATCCAAGGAAGAATCAACGCCACCTTCGGCAACCAGGAGATTCCCGCCACCGAAGCCAGCTTCCACAGTTCCGGAGACCTGCGCTCCTTCTGGACGGAATCGGTCAGCGCCCACGGCGAGGACATCGCCTTGACCTGGCACGACCTGGGCGAGCCGTTCATGAGCCACAGCTTCCCCGGCGGCAACCCGGAGCGGCCCCACGGCGTGTCCACGGTGCTGATCCCGGCCAACGGCGCCCGCATCACACGCAACGGCCAACAGGCATCCGGCCGGCCCTTCCCCAGGCAACGCGACGCCCGAGTCCACAGCACCTGCGCGCTGGCGTTCTCCGAAACGTGGACGCTGCCCTACGATTAACCACTTCCGGGGAGAGTGGGAAAGGGGCAGCCGTCCGACTGCCCCTTTCCCATTTCAGCCCAGCAGCTTGCGAGACAGGTTTTCGTACATATCGTCCACCATTGCTTCCAGACCGTAATCGGGCCGCCAGCCCCACTCCTGCCTGGCCACGGTGTCGTCGAGGGAGTTGGGCCACGAGTCGGCGATGTACTGACGGAGGGGGTCAACGTCATAGTCAATCGAGAAGCCCGGCACTCGGCGGCGGATGGCGGCGGCCAGTTCCTCCGGCTCGAAGCTCATGGAGTTGACATTGTAGTCGGCGTGACGCTTGAGGCGGGAAACGTCCGCCTCGGCCACCTCGATGAGGGCCCTGATGGCGTCGGGGACGTACATCATCGGCAGGTAGGTGCCGGGCCGCAGGTAGCAGGTGTAGCGGCCCTCGCGGATTGCGCCGTAGAAGGCGTCCACGGCGTAGTCGGTGGTGCCGCCTCCCGGCTCCACCTTCCAGCTCACCACGCCGGGAAGCCGGACTCCGCGGACGTCCAACCCCACCCGCTCGAAGAAGTAGTTGCCCATCAGCTCGCCGAATACCTTGGAGATGCCGTACAGCGAGGTCGGGCGTTGCAGCGTCTCGTTGGGGGTGTTGTCGTGGGGCGTATCCACCCCGAAGGCCGCTATCGAGCTGGGTATGACCACCCGCTCCAGCCCGGCGGCGCAGGACGCCTCCAACACGTTCAGCAGGCCAATTATGTTCACCCGATGAGCCAAGGGACGGTTAGATTCAGCAGCCACAGAAAGCAATGACCCCAGGTGATAGAGGGAGTCAATATCGTACTCTCTAACAGCCCGCTCTATCGGTTCCTGTTCAGTAACGTCAAGCTGCGTTGAAGGGCCGGTGTCTGCAACCTCCTCGGTGAGCGGGCTGCGATGCCAGGCAGCCACGACGTTCTCGCCGCCGTACCGCTCCCGCAGGGCTGGTATCAGTTCGGAGCCAAGCTGTCCGGCTGCGCCGGTGACCAGTATGCGCTTCATTGGATTAGAATAACGGCATCGGCACAGGAGGGGCAAGGATGTCCAGTCAAGAGAAGGCCAGGGAAGCATGGGTGTCCATTCCCAACGAGGAGGAACACCGCGCCAGCCTGCCGCCCGGCGCGCCCGCTGGAAACTACGATTTCGGCTACCTGCCGGCCATGGGGCGGCTTCAGGCCAGGCACAAGGCCATCGGGCCGCTGTTCGGAGCTTTGTACCGGCAGGTCATGTTCGGCCCCGGCGAGCTGGACCGCCAGGAACGGGAGATGGTGGCGGCGGTGGCCGCCGCGGCCCAGGACTGCCGCTATTGAACCGTATCACACGCAGAGTTTCTGCGTTCAGAGGACGGCGACCCGGCCATCGTGGAAGCGGTGACGCACCGGCGGTGGCGAGAGCTGTCAACCCTGACCCCACGGCAGCGGGCGCTTTGCACCGTGGCGGAAAAGCTGAGCGAGACGCCGACGCGCATGGTGGAGGCCGACTGGCAGCCGCTGCGAGACCTGGGATTCGACGACGTGGCCCTGCTGGAAGTAGGCCACATCGTAGGCATCTTCAACTACCTGACCCGCCTGGCCGACGGGTTCGGGCTACAACTGGACCGCCGCACCATCGAAGCGTCGGAGACGGGAGTGGCGCTGCGGCGTCCCGCGGAGCAGGCGGCGGGAGCTTAGGCTAAAAAATTTCCCTTCCCTCGAAAGAGGGTTATGGTGAGGGTGAAAAGTGATACAGCTAACTGGCGAAATGGCGCGGCTGATTAACAACGCGCGGGAGGACGGCTATCCCTGCATCGTAGGCACCGCCTCCACGGACGGAACGCCCAACTGCGGCTACATCGGCACAGTCCTGACCGTAGGCGAGGACACCCTCATCTACCGCGACCGCACAGGCCGGAATCCGCTGGAACACGTCGAGGAGAACCCCAAGGTAATCGTCCTGTTCCGCAACACCACGCAGGATATGGGATGGAAGTTCCGCTGCACTGCCAGCGTCTACCGTGAAGGCGAAGTGTTTGAGGATATGACCACTCGCCTGCTCGAATCAGGGCTGGTCAACGAGCGGTATCTGGCAGACAGCCAGGGCGCCATCGTGGTGCTGCAAATAGACCAAGTGCTCACCCTGTTCGGTGAAGTGTTGCAGGAACGGGAGCCGGGTATGCGCTGGTGACGCCCCGCAATACCCCTCGCTCCCCAAATCCCCTCTCCCTTGATGGAGAGGGCTAAGAGCCTGCCTCCGCGAAAGCGGGGGCTGAGGGTGAAATCTCAACAGCAGCGCGGCCTGATTCAGTCAGCTATCTTCACCAGGTCGAACTGGTCGGGATTCAGGTTGAAGGTGCGGCCCAGACGCTGCCACCGGATAACCAGCCAGTGCAGGCCGGCCCCGGTGCGGCGGACGGTGGTGATTTCTCCAATGTCGCCTACCTGGATCATATGGCCGGCCCCTTCAACCGGCGCGCCCATACTCACGCGCACCGGAATCTCGGCAAGAGCCTCCACCTTGGTTCCGGCCTCGAACGCTTCGCAACTCATACCTTTCCCTCCATTTCCTTTCCGTCATTCCCGCGAAAGCGGGAATCCATACGCCCTATGCCAAAGAGAACCTAGCATCGCGCATAGGTTAGTGGATTCCCGCGGCTGCCGGGAATGACGGTTGAAATCTGCGCCCGTTGTCGCAGATACTCGGAGTCAGGCCAGGTTCGGCGCAACCTCCTCCATCATCAGGCGCAGGCTGTTGGCCTGCTTCTCCAGCGGAATCAGGTTGCCATAGTTGATCTCGAACATCACCTGGTCCAGTCCCAGTTCTTCGCCCAGCGTGTTCAGCTTCTCGGAAACCGCCTCCGGCGTGCCGTAGGCCACCTTGTCCCGCACCCAGTCGTCATAGGTCATCTTGCGGACCCGTTCAGCCTGCGCGCCCCAGTCGCCCAGGGTGCCGACGTGTCCGGCATAGCTGGCAACACGGTCGGAGAGCCGCCCCATGGAGAAGAGAGCGCTTTCCATTGGCTCGTCGTGGGCCTTCCGGGCGTCGTGGGACAGGTAGATGGGTATTCGCAGGCCAACCTTGCCCTCGCCCTCGTGCCCGGCGGCCTTCCATGCGTCCCGGTATTCCTGGATTGAAGGCTTCAGCTCGGCGAGAGTAAACACTCGGGATGGGTTGATCAGGATGTTGAAGCCCATGCGCCCCAGGATGGGAAAGCTCTCGGCGGAGGTGACGCCCACCCGTATGGGCGGGTGCGGCGTCTGGAAGGGCTTGGGGTTCACCGACAGTTCGGGGATGTTGAAATGCTCGCCCTCAAAGGTGAAGGTATCGGTGGTCCACGACTTCAGGATGATTTCAATACATTCCTCGAAGCGGCCCCGGCTTTCGGCGAAAGGCACCCCAAATCCCTCGTGGACGTTGGGGAAGGTGCCGCGCCCGATGCCGAACTCCACGCGCCCGTCGCTAATCTGGTCGAGGGTGGCGATTTCTTCGGCGACGCGCACCGGGTTGGCGAGAGGCAGCAACAACACCGCCGTCCCTACGCGGATGCGCTGCGTGCGGGCGGCGATGGCGGTCAAAATAGTTACCGGGCTGGACAGCACCCGGCCGGGGTTGAAGTGGTACTCGGCCATCCATACCGAAGGCACACCCAGCTCTTCGGCCTGGGCCACCAGCGCAAAGGATTCCTTGAACGCCTCATTCTCCGTGGAGCCTTCCCGCACCGGGAATTCCAGGAACAGTCCCAGTTCCATCGCAACCTCCGCCGAAATGCCGGGTAAGTGCGGTTGATTGTACAGGGTGAGCTACGGGCGTCAAGCGACGCTGCGCCAGCTAGTTCAGGTGTGGGGCAACCTGCTCACTCAGCAGACGTATGGTGTTGACCTGGCGCTCATGGGGAATCTGGCAGCCAAAGTTGACCTCATAGATGATTTCCGTCAGGCCCAGCTCTTCCTGCAATTCCCGGAAGCGGTCCACAGCGGCCTCGGGCGTTCCGTAGACCACCTTGTCGCGGAGCCAGTCGTCGTAGTTCATGGCGCGGATGCGTTCGGACTGGGCGATGCGGTCATCGGTCACCCCCACCCCATGAGCGGTGCTGGCAATGATTTCGCCTAAACGTCCCATCGCCTCCTCGGTGCTCTGACGCGGCTCTTCGTAGGCGGCCTCAGCAGTCTCCGCGAGGTAGAGGGGAACGCGCAAGCCGACCTGGCCTTTGCCCTCGTGTCCCGCTTCCTTGCGGGCCTTCTGGTACTCACCGATATAGTCCTTGAGCTCCGCCAGCGAGAATACACGGGAGGGATTTATCAGGATGGGGTAGCCCATCCGCCCCACCATCGGGAAGGTCTCGGCAGAGGTCACGCCCACGCTGATGGGCGGGTGCGGCTGCTGGTAGGGCTTGGGAACTACGCAGGAGTTCTCGAACTTGTAGAAGTCGCCCTCGTAGGAAAACTGGTCTTCCGTCCACCCCTTGAGGATGATTTCCAAACATTCGTCGAAACGGCCCCGGCTCTCGCTGAAGTCCATGCCGAAGCCTTCGTATATGAAGGCGAAGGTGGAGCGTCCGATGCCGAAGTCCAGCCGTCCCTGGCTGATGTGGTCGAGGGTGGCGATTTCCTCGGCCATACGCACCGGGTTGCCGAGAGGGAGCACCTGCACCGCGAGACCAATACGCACGCGCTTGGTGCGGGCGGCAATGGCGGTGGCGACGGTCACCGGAGACGACAGGACGGAGCGCTGGGGCAGGAAATGGTACTCGGCGAGCCAGATTCCGTCCGTGCCGAGGCGTTCCGCCTCGTCCACCAGCTCGAAGGACTCGGCGAACACTTCCCGCTGGCTGAAGTCGCCGTGGCAGGGGAATTCGTGAAACAGTCCAAACTTCATTGGAAGACCTCCTCAGCTTATTCCCCGAGATACGCCCTCACCACGACCCCCTCCCTCCGGGAGAGGGAACCACAGGAAGCTAACGCTGCGGCTCTATCACCACCTTCAGCGACTCGGACGCTCCGGCGGTTAGCCTAAAGCCCAGCGCCGTTTCCTCCAGGGGCAGGCGGTGGGAAATCATATCGCCCACCTGCACCCGGCCCGAGGCGATGAGGTCCAGGGCGGTGGTCAGGTCGCCTGGCGCGGCGGCGTAGGTGGTGGTGAGGGTGGCGCCGTTTCGGAAAAAGACATCATTGATGGAGACGGGAATCTCGACGCCCGGCTCGGTGGGGGCGTAGAACAGCACAGTGCCGTCGCGGTCCACCGACTCCAACGCTTGCAGCAGGGCGGGCCTTGCTCCGGTGGCGACGATGACCAGGTCGGCCAGACGCCCATCGTTCACCTCTCGCAGTCCGTCGGGGCTGTATTCGTCGGCCCGCAGCGTCACGTCGGCGCCCAGCCTCCGCGCTGCTGCCAGCCGGAAGTCGGAAAGGTCGGTGGACACGATGCGCCCGGCGCCCAAGGCGCGGGCCAAGTTTATGTGAAGCATACCGGCCAGACCGCTGCCCAGCACCAGCACCGACTGGCCGGGCTGAATGTTGGCCCGCCGCTGCCCACGGTAAACGCAGGCCAGCGGCTCGGCCACCGAGGCTTCGTCGAAAGGCAGGCCGTCCGGGATGGGGAACGCCCCACGATCAACATTGATGGCCGGCAGGCGGACATACTCGCAGAAGCCGCCGGGGTCGTAGTTAGTGGCCCGAAGCGTGTCGCAGACGGTGTGGTGTCCGCTCAGGCAGTAGCGGCAGGCATTGCAGGGAACGTGGTGAGTGACCACCAGACGGTCGCCCTCGCGAAACTGCGACACGCCCGCTCCCGCCTGGGCCACCGACCCGGCGACCTCGTGGCCCAGCACCACCGGCGCGCGCTGGACGCGGTACCACTCCATGACGTCGCTGCCGCAGATGCTGCTGGCCTCTATCCTGAGCAGCAGCTCACCGGGGCCGACTTCCGGTACAGGCATCTCCTCGATGCGGACGTCGTTGTTGTTGTAATACATCGCTACGCGCATGGTGGCCTACCTTTCCAATTCTTCCAGCGGCTACCCCATTCACAAGGAGGCAGTCTGTTGGCCCGCTGGTGGTGAGCTTGTCGAACCACCGTCCTTCGACAAACTCAGAACTAACGGTATGGCTTTAGTCCGAAACGCCCACCAACTCGCCAGTCTCGGCGCGGGCGGAATCGAAGATTTCCTGCGCTTCCGCGACAGTGCCGTTGCCGTGAACGATGTGGCGCAGGGCGCGAATCATAGGGACAGGGTGAGGGCTCTGCCAGATGTTACGGCCCAAGTTGATGCCGATGGCGCCGTTCTGCATCCCGTCATGCACGAACTCCAGCACCTCCAGCTCGGTGTCGGCCCTGGGCCCGCCGGCCATCACCACCGGCACCGGGCAGCCGTTGACCACCCGGTCGAACCCGTCGGCGCACCAGTAGGTCTTGACCACCTTGGCGCCCATCTCGGCGCAGATGCGGCAGGCCATGGCCAGGTAGCGGGAATCGCGCTGGTCCAGCTCGCGCCCCACGGCAGTCACCGCCATCACCGGGATGCCGTAACGCTCGCCCTCGTTCACCAGCTTGCCCAGGTTGAGGATGGACTGCTTCTGGTAATCGGAGCCGACGAACACCGAGATGCCGACAGCCGCGACATTCATCCGTATAGCGTCCTCCATCGAGGTGGTCACGTCCTCGTCGGCCAGGTCGCCGGCGGCCATGCTGGTGCCGCCCGACACCCGCAGGATAAGCGGCTTGGTGTCCGCCGGGTCCACGACAGCCCGCACCACGCCCCGAGTGGCGAACAGCGCGTCGGCGTAGGGCATCAGCGGCGCGATGGTCTCGCCGGGCCGCTCCAGGCTGCGCGTCGGCCCCTGGAAATACCCGTGGTCAATGGGAAGGAACATGCACTTCCCGTCGGATTGAATCAGTTGGGCCATTCGGTTGGCCATTCCCCAGTCCATGTGCTGCCTCCTGCGCGCCGGGTGCGCGTTTCGCGTTCAAGTTTGTTGTGCGCCATTATCGCCGGTAAGGACGGGGCGGGCAAGGCGGAATAGCTCGGCAGGAAATTATCCCCAACGGTTACAACAGTGCCAAACGCACATCAGTCTTGATGCCAACGGAATTAGCCCGGCTGTAACTCCGGCAATTCCGGGTTATAATCTGCCCAACAACTCACTCTGACGGGAGATAAATCATGGCAGAAATCCTAGGCATAGGCGTCACTCACTCTCCGTCGCTGATTGCCCCTGACGAGCTGAAGAACTATTCCCTCACCCGCGCGCTGCGCAACGAGCGCATCCCCAGCGAGCAGAAGAACCCGGAGAACTGGCCCGACGCCATGCGCAAGGAATGGGGCGACGACGAAGGGTATACCTCGGCCCTGTACCAGCGCGAGAAGCTGGTGGCCGGGTTCCGCAAGGTACGGGCGGAACTGGACGCCTTCAACCCCGACGTGGTGCTGGTCTGGGGCGACGACCAGTACGAGAACTTCAAGGAGGACATCATCCCGGCCTTCTGCGTGATGGCATACGAAGAATACGAGTGCCGCCCATTCACCACGAAGGACGGCGGCGTCCGCCCCAACGTCTGGGGCGAACCAGCCGACAAGACCTTCCGCTACAAGGGCCACCCGTCGGCCCGCCACCTCGCCGGGGCGCTGATTGACGACGGGTTCGACGTGGCCTACGCCTACAAGCCGTTGCACGAGCCGGGGTTGGGACACGCCTTCCTGAACACGCTGCTTTACCTGGACTATGAACGCATCGGCTTCGACTACCCGGTAATTCCCTTCGCCATCAACTGCTACGGCAGCCGCATCATCCGCAACCGGGGCGGCGCCAGCCCGCAGACGGTCAACGGCCCGGATGGAGTCCAGCGAGAAGCGCCCGCCGACCCGCCCGGCCCGTCGCCCAAGCGCTGCATGGAGCTGGGAGCCGCCGCTGCCCGCGCCATGCTGGAAAGCCCCTGGCGCGTGGCGCTGATAGCGTCGTCAAGCTGGTCCCACGCCTTCCTCACCGAGAAGAACTGGTGGCTATACTGCGACGTGGAGTCCGACCGGGCCCGCTTCGAGGAGTTCAAAGCCGGAGACTTTGAGGCGTGGCGAGGGCTGACCACCGCCCAGGTCGAGGACGCCGGACAGCAGGAGATGCTCAACTGGATGTGCCTGGCCGGAGCGCTGGCCGAACTGGAGCGGAAGCCCGAAATCGTGGAGTTCCAGCAAACCTACGTCCACAACTCCAGCAAGTGCCTGGCGGTGGCCAAGCCGTAGGCCCCAACCCTTTCGGCCACGACGGTTGTGCTAGATGGCGCGGTGAAAATTCGCCGCGCCGTCGTGTATACTGTGCCAAACAGCAACTCCTTACCGGAGCGTGTCTTTATGGCGACTACGACCAGCCGGACTTTGGGCAACATCGTCAACCTGGACGAGGGGCAAATCAGCCGCGAGATATTCGTCAACGAGGACATCTACGCCCAGGAGCAGGAGCAGGTCTTCTCCCGCGCCTGGCTCTTCGTGGGCCATGAATCGCAGGTCCCCAAGCCCGGCGACTACTTCGTTTCCAGCATGGGCGAAGAGTCGGTGATTCTCTGCCGCGACCGCGAGGGCGAGATTCACGTCTTCCTCAACTCCTGCACCCACCGGGGAATGAAAGTCTGCCGCTACGACGAGGGCAACACCCCGGTTTTCAGTTGCCCCTACCACGGCTGGAGCTTCGCCACTGACGGCAAGCTGGTGGGCGTTCCCTACTTCAAGGACGCCTACAAGGGCGCGCTGGACAAGTCCCAGTGGGGCCTTATCGAAGTGCCGCAGATGCACAACTACAAGGGCGGCATCTGGGCGTCGTGGGACAAGCACGGCCCGTCGTTCCAGGAATATCTCAGCGACTTCACCATGTACCTCGACCTGCTGATGGACGGGCGCGACGGCAGCGAGGGAGGCTCAGAAATCCTGGGCGGCGTCCAGAAATGGACCATGCCCAACAACTGGAAGTTCGCCGCCGAGAACTTCGCTGGCGACGGCTACCACAACATCAGCCACCGCTCGGTGGACATGGTGGGCATCGGGCCCAGCGGGCTGGGCCGCCGTGACGACGCAGAGTACAAGGCGGGCCGCCGCATCAATGTAGTTTTCCCCCAGCGCGGCCACGCCGCCGTGGTGGAGCTGTTCCCGCCCGACACGCCACAAATCTCCACCTACCAGAACACCGCGGACGTGGGAGAGTATTTCCGGTACATGGAGGCCGAGCGCCGCCGCCGTCTCGACGGCAAGACCAATCTGCTGGGTGTGGTGGGAACGGTTTTCCCGAATATGTCTTACTTGGCCCGCCAGCCCCGTTCCATCGCCGTATGGCACCCGCGCGGCCCTAACCTGACGGAAGCCTGGCGCTGGTTCCTGATAGACAAGGACACCCCGGAAGAGGTCAAGGACGTGCTGCGGCATTACTACATCCGCTACTCCGGGCCGGGCGGGATGACCGAGCAGGACGACATGGAGAACTGGAACTACGCCCACAAGGCCAGCCGGGGCGCCATCGCCCGCCGCAAGCCCTACAACTACCAAATGGGTATCGGTCACTTGGCCAAGGACGCGGATCTGCCCGGCGTTCTCACCGAGGGCATCTGCGAGGAGAACGCCCGCGGCTTTTACTCTGGCTGGGTGAAAATGATGGACGCAAAATAGTAATTTCCTCCATCAGAATTCCCTCTCCCTTTGGGAGAGGGTTAGAGCCTGCCCCGTACTTGATACGGGGGTGAGGCGTACCCCCCAAAAGCCAAACCAACACGAATCAGGAGAAATATCATGGCTAATGTTACCCAATTGGGCTATATCGGTATCAGCGCCAGCAACCTGGAGGAATGGGAACACTTCGGCACAGAGGTGCTCGGACT
Source organism: Dehalococcoidia bacterium (assembly GCA_965204865.1). Classification (GTDB taxonomy): domain Bacteria; phylum Chloroflexota; class Dehalococcoidia; order Lucifugimonadales; family UBA3495; genus VXOI01. Next base: position 1,958,967 of record OZ242027.1, read on the forward strand.
GCAATCCAACGGCGTTGACTCCGACGGCGTCCTCACCATGCGAATGGACGAATACACTCACCGCTTCATCGTCAGCCCCACCGGGAAGGACGACGTTGAGTTCGTGGGATTCCAGGTCACCGACCAGGCTGCTCTGGCGGAAATGGCGGAACAGCTCCACCAGGCGGGTATCGAAGTCTCGGTAGGCACTCCCGAGGAAGCCAGGGAGCGCAAGGTCGAGGGGCTGATAAAGTTTGAGGACCCCGATGGCACTCCCACCGAGGTCTACTACGGCCCTCCGGTCAGCTTCGACAACCCCTTCAACTCCCCCCGTCCCATAACCGGCTTCGTTACCGGCGAGCAGGGGCTGGGCCACGTGGTCTACCACGTGGAGGACCTGGACCGGGCCGTGGCTTTCTACCGCGACGTGCTGGGCATGAAAATCAGCGACTACATTCGCAACCTGGTCTTCTTCCACTGCAACCCCCGCCATCACACCCTAGCCATCATCGAGGCCAAGGGCCGCAACACCAAGAAGCTCAACCACTTCATGCTCCAGACCCAGGGCATGAACGACGTCGGCTCCACCTACGACCTGGTGCTGGACTCCGAAATCAACGTCACCCGCGGGCTGGGCCGCCACACCAACGACCACATGACCTCCTTCTACATGAAGACCCCCTCGGGATTCGACGTGGAGTACGGCTGGGGCGCCCGCACGGTGGACGACGCCACCTGGCAGGTGGTGCGCCACGAGAAGGGCAGTATCTGGGGCCACCGCCCCGTCCCGCAGCCCGCCGCGACCAGCTAGGGCAGAGTAGGACATTCAGGACCATCATGGCAGATTTACCACCGCTACCTGAGCCAGGGTTCCAAAGCCCAGAAGACCGGCGGGCTATAGCCCGCCGGTTCATCCTGCAAGCTCGCCATTACCTGGAGCAGCGTGACCGCCTACAAGCTGGCGAAAAGGCTTGGGGAGCGGTCGCTCATACTCTGAAAACAATTGGAGAACAGCGCGGCTGGAGTCACAAGAGCCATCAACAGATTGAAAACATAGGCCGCCAAATCGTTGTCGAGTTCAGTGACCCAGAGCTTGGGGAGGCTATTTCCGATGTCTTCCACAATGGACACCGGAATTTCTACGAGAACCAGAATAGCATTGATGAAATGAGAGAAACTATTGCGTCTGCCGAAGAAGCATTGCCTGCCCTGGAAGCCCTGCAAGAGATCCCACCGCGTCCGTTCACAATTGTCTCAAACAGGCAACTGAGGCGGTTGATAGCTCTCACTGGAAACCGTGAACTGAAAATAGGCGACACTTCCCCAGTGGGATTCTCTCTGAAACATACACCTGACAGCCACGGCAATAACGCTGCGGCGGAGGAGTAACAGATGGACGTCGGATACATCGGCACCGGAACTATGGGCAATCCGATGGCCCGCTGCCTGCTCGATGCCGGACACAACGTGACGGTGTATGACGTGCGCCGCGAGGCGACCACAAACTTGTGCGAACTGGGCGCGCACTGGGCTGAGAGTCCCAGAGCGGTAGCCGAGGCTGCGCCGGTGGTGTTTACCTCCTTGCCCGGTCCTGTGGAAGCCGAACGGGTGGTCACCGATCCAGACACGGGCATCCTGGCGGGACTCCCGGCGGGTGGAGCCTGGATTGACACCACGACCAACGCGCCGTCGCTAATACGCAGGCTGGCGGAAGTGTGCAATCAGCGCGGCGTCGAGATGCTGGACTCGCCGGTCAGCGGACGCCCGCCCGCCATGACCATGATGGTGGGCGGCGACCCGGCGGTATTTGAGAAACACCGCCCGCTGCTGGAGTGCATGGGCCGCGACGTGTTCTACGTCGGCGATACCGCATCGGGCTGTATCGCCAAGCTGGTGACGCAGTACCTGGGCTACTGCGCCTTCATCGCCGGTGTAGAGGGTATGTTGATTGGAGCTAAGGCGGGCATTGACCTGGAGATTTTGGCAAAGATAATTCCAGTCAGCGCCGGGTCGAGCGGCGTCCTGAACCGCTCCACGGAAGCCATACTGGATCGGAGCTTTTACTCCAACGGCACGCTGGACATCGTAGCCAAGGACATACACTTGGCCTGCGAACTGGCCCGGGAGTCGCAAGCCCCTGCTTCCATTGGTGCCATCGCCGACGATATGTTCCAGCGGGCGCAGGCGCAGGGCATGGGGCAGGACGGGTATCCGGCGGTAGCGCGCATCCTAGAGCAGTTGGCCGGGGCAGAGCTTCGACCAAGGGGCAGTAGTAACTCCTGAATTAGTGTATAGAATAGAAAGGTAATGATTTTCCGATAGAGCACTATGGATGTCATATCCTTAGCGTATTGGGGAACTGCACTTGTCCACCATCTTAATTGGCGTCATCATTATCGCCGCATTATCGGTTGTGCTTGCTCTAGGAATATTTGCCAAGACCAGACCACCCAAGTGTCCGCGCTGCCACAGCAACAACACACGCAGAAGGTACAGAAGGCACCGCAATCGCACACATCGCTGCCGACAATGCAATTTGGCATTTGCTCCACCAAAAGGTAAAAGGCTTGCCGCCCCGAACATTGGCGGACGCAGAGAAAAACAGAAGGTTGAGTTTGTGCCAGAAATCTGCAATAGTCCCTTCCACGGCTCGCAAGGATCCGGCGGAAGGTATGCTTGTGGCTGTCGATTCGAGTGATAAAGCCTTGAATTCCGCTACAGGTTTTGGCGACACGATTTGAAGCCATAAAACCCATACCTCAGGTTAATCCGAATACTAACCGTGGAGAGCATACGATGCAGAACGGCTACAGCAACGGCAAGCACTCGTTGGGCGGCATGGTGGATATGGCCGCTGGCACGGTGAGCCGCGAGATTTTCGTCAACCCGGAAATCTACGCCCAAGAACAGGAGATGCTCTTCGCCCGTGCCTGGCTCTTCGTTGGCCACGTGTCGCAAATCCCGAAACCGGGCGACTATTTCGTTTCCTGCATGGGCGAGGAGTCGGTGATTCTCTGCCGCGACCGCGAGGGTGAGGTTCACGTATTCCTCAATTCCTGTACTCACCGGGGAATGAAGGTCTGCCGTTACGACGAGGGTAACACTCCGGTGTTCAGTTGCCCCTACCACGGTTGGAGCTTTGCCACCGACGGCAAGCTGGTCGGAGTGCCTTACTTCAAGGACGCCTACAAAGGTGAACTGGACAAGTCGCAGTGGGGGCTCATCGAAGTTCCGCAGCTTTGCGTCTACAAAGGCACAGTCTGGGCGACTTGGGACAAGGACGCCCCTTCCTTCGAGGAATACCTGGGCGGCTACAAGACCTACCTGGACTTCCTGCTGGACACTTGGGACGGGGCCGGCGGCGAGACCGAGGTGTTCGGCGGTATCGAGAAGTGGGTGATTCCCTGCAACTGGAAGTTCCCCTCGGAGAACTTCGTCGGCGACCGCTATCACAACATCAGCCACCGCTCCGTTGACCTCGTGGGCGTCGGCCCCAGCGGCAGCGGGCGGCGCGACACCCAGGAGCGCGTGGGCGCCACCGCGCTGGACTTCTCCTTCCCGGAGCGCGGCCACGGCACCATCAGCTTCCTGCGGCCCGACGACGCGCCCATTCCGGCCTACCAGCACTCCAAGATAGTGTCGGACTACTTCGCCCACTGCGAAAACGAGCGCCGCAAGAACTACGGCCAGTGGGCGCGGTTCATCCCCGGGCCCGGCACTCTCTTCCCCAACTTCTCCTACCTGCCCCGCCAGCCGCGCACCATCGCCGTCTGGCACCCGCGCAGCCCCGAGACCCACGAGGCCTGGCGCTGGTTCCTGGTGGACAAGAACGCCCCCGCCGAGGTCAAGGAGTTCCTGCGCAAGTATTACATCAGCTACTCCGGCCCCGCCGGTCTCACCGAACAGGATGATATGGAAAATTGGAACTACGCCCACAACGCCAGCCGGGGAGCCATCGCCCGCCGCTATCCCTACAACTACCAGATGGGCATGGGCCACGAGGCGCCGCCCTTCGACGCCGACGGCCTGGAACTGCCCGGCCAGATACGCAACGTCACCGTAGCCAAGGCCGCTGAGCAGAACCAGCGGGGTTTCTACTACCGCTGGGCCGAGTTCCTGACCGCGCCAAGCTGGGACGAGTTGGCAACTTGGCGCAACGGCCACGCCAACGGCGCGAAAACACGCAATGGCGCGTCCGTTGTTGCGGCGGGGGATTAACTATGACCACCGTCGGGGCCAACGTTGCCCGGATGCTGTTGAAGAACGAAGTCGAGGAGCTCCTTTTCCACGAGGCGGAGCTGCTGGACGACCGCCGCTTCGCCGAGTGGCTTGACCTCCTCAGCGACGACATCCGCTACTGGATGCCCATGCGCCGCAACGTCAAGTTCGGCGAGCTGGACCGGGAGTTCACCCGCGAGGGATACGACATCAACTGGTTCGACGAGGGCAAGGCCACCCTGGAGCGTCGCGTCAATCAGATTCTCACCGGCGTACACTGGGCCGAAGAGCCGCTGTCCCGCATCTGTCACATGGTCTCCAACGTCCAGCTATTGGATGCTACGCCGTCGGCAGAGGATGCGACCGAGGTAGCCCTCAAGTGCCGTTTCCTCATCTACCGCAACCGGGTGGAAACCGAAACCGATTTCCTCATCGGCAAGCGCGAGGACGTCCTGCGCAAGGAAGACGGCGGCTGGAAAATAGCCCAGCGAAAGGTAATCCTCGACCAGAACGTCCTGCTGGCCAAGAACCTGACCTTCTTCTTCTGATGGAGACTGGCAAATGGCGGAAGTAATAAACCTCATCACCATTGAGGAAGGGGCGACAATCTCCACCATCAACGGCGCTACTGCCGAGGTGGTCAGCAACCCTAAGGATGGAGTCTGGGTGTTCGTCAAGTACCTGACCTCGCCTGAAGACCCCGACCTGGTGGGGACCGAGGACATGGTCTTCGCTCAAGACATCGCCGAAGTCCTTCTCGGGGAGTAGGCGACGCCATGACGCAACCAACCCATGAAGAACTTCGTGAAGCCTTTCAGGCTGGTTTCGATTCCATTGACGAGGGCGAGGGCTTCTATCCCGGATTTCACGCCTTCCTCGAATACCACGGGTACAGTCTGCGGGAGGACATCCCCTGCACCTGCATTGACCGCGGCGCCCACGGCCATCAGCCCGAATGCCGCTGGGTAAGAAGCTAGGAGCGTACACCATGACCGAACGGCTGGACGGCGGGGACGCGATTCTCGAAGCCCTGCGGAACCTGGACATTGACTACATCATATCGTCGCCCGGCTCCGAGTGGCCTTCGGTATGGGAGGCGCTGGCGCGGCAGAAGCTGGAAGAACGTCCGGGTCCGACCTACATCAACTGCTGGCACGAGACGCTGGCCGTTGCCATGGCATCCGGCTACACCCGCATGACCGGGCGGATGCAGGCGGTGCTGCTGCACGCCGGCGTGGGCGTGCTGCAAGGCTCCATGGGCATCCACGGGGCCTACCAGAGCGAGGTGCCGATGCTGGTCTGCTCCGGCGAATCTGCCACCTATGGGGAAGCGCCGGAGTTCGACCCCGGCCCGCAGTGGCTGCGGAACCTGAGCATCGTGGGCGGCCCCAACCGGCTGGTGGAGCCCTTCACCAAGTGGAGCAGCCGGGTGACCAGTCCGCAGACGCTGTACGAGACAGTGGCCCGGGCCGGGGAGCTGGCCCAGCGCACCCCCAAGGGCCCGGCCTTCCTGAACGTCCCCATAGAGACGATGCTGGAAGAGTGGACGCCGCCACCCCGCCTGAAACACCGCCCGTCGGCGCCCGTCGGCCACCCAGACCCCGACGCCGTGGCGCGAGTGGCCGAGATGGTCTGCCGCGCCGCCAACCCGGTCATAGTGGCCGACTCCGCCGGGCGCACTGCCGCCGGTTTCAACGCCCTGGTGTCCCTGGCAGAGTCGCGGGCAATCCCTGTGTTCGAAGGCGAAGGCCCAACCTACAACAACTTCCCCAAGAGCCACCCCCTGCACCACGGCTACGACCTGCGCCGGGAGATGGCCCATTTCGACCTGTTCCTGGTCATCGGGAACCGCGCCCCATGGTATCCGCCCAGCGCCGGGCCTTCGGCCACCGTGGTCTGCATAGACGAATACCCGGTGAAGGAATACATGGTCCACCAAGACTTGCAGGCCGACTTCTACCTGGAAGGTTCGCTGCCTGTAACCCTTGCCGCCCTGGACGCCGCGGTGCGGGAACGCGCCGACGGCTCTCTGCCGACAATGCCCAACGGCCCCAACCCGGTGTGGGAACGCTACCGCGCTCTCGACGCTACTAGTTCCGCCGCCTCTCCCATAGAGCCGGGCTTCCTCTGCAACACTATCAGCGAGACCCTGCCGTCGAACACCGTCTTCGTGGACGAGACGATTCTGCATCGCGCCCAGATATTACGCCGCATCGCTTGGGACAACCCGCTGTCATATATGCGTCCGGCGGGCGGCCTGGGCCAAGGGCTGGGAATCGCGTTGGGAGCCAAGCTGGCGGCCCCGGAGCGCCCGGTGACGGCGCTGATTGGCGATGGCTCCTTCCTCTACAACCCCATCACGCAGAGCTTGGGCGTTGCGCGGGAAAGCAGCCTGCCCATCCTGATTGTGGTGTTCAACAACGCCAGCTACGCCGCGATGAAGAGCCTGCATCTGTCCTTCTACCCGGAAGGTACGTCGGTGCAGACGGGCGACTTCTATGGAGTGGACATTCCGGGACCGGACTACTCCGAACTGGCCCGCCCCTTCGGCGGCCACGGCGAGCGGGTGGAAGACCCGGCCCGGCTGCGGGGCGCGTTGCAGGAAGCCCAGGCCGCCGTAGACGCTGGCCGCGTCGCCATCGTAGACGTGGCGCTGTCAGGTTAGGGTTCCGGGCTGCGCGATGACAGAACGTGACATCCGAATAGTGGAGGGCGTCGCCGATGAGAACATAGACGACGCCCTTCGCGTAGCTTATGAAGCCTTTGCCCAAAAGTTCCGAATTGGCTTCAGAAACGCTGACGACCTGATCAGACTCTTTCAAGATTCGCTGGACCAGACTCGCTGCTACTCGGCGGAAGTTGATGGCCGGCTTTTGGGCTTTTTGGCTTTCAAGACAGACAGCCGTGAGTTCTTTCGCCTGAACCCGGCAGCGGTCTTTGCCAGGTTTTGGCCGTGGCAGGCCATCCGTATCCTATTCAATCTTCTCCTGCTTGCCGGACGCGGCGCGAGTCCCGATGAATTCATGGTCGATGCCGTGGCCGTCTCCGAAGCGTCGCGGGGGCTGGGCTTGGGCACAGCGCTGATGAAACGGGCAGAAGACCGGGCAAGGGAGATGGGAAAGCGCAAGATGATGCTGCAAGTTATCGGAGAGAACGCAGGAGCCATCAGGCTGTACGAGCGGCTGGGCTTTCGTACAGTGCGAACCCAGGGCGGTTTCCTGGTCCGGCTCGCGGCTCAGACTTCAGAAGTTCGAACTATGGAGAAACTCCTAGCCGCCCAATGACTGCACAGACTGCCTTGCTATGGAAGTTGCCTGAAACGGCTCAGCGAGAAAGGCTCCATCGGTATGTCGTTGCCATCCAGCAGGTATTGAGTGACCATCTCGGCGGTGCCGGGACTGAGCATTATGCCCACGGCGTCATGTCCGGTGGCGATGGTAAGCCCTTCGACGCCGGGCGCCGGGCCGATGATGGGGCGTCCGTCCGGGGTTGCAGGCCGGACTCCTGCTCTTCCAGACACGAAGGCTGCATCAGCCAACAAGGGAAATGACTTGACGGCCCCCGACACTAGGGTGGCTATGCCCTCGGCGGTCACCGTTTCATCGGAGCGTCCTTCTTCCCGCGTAGACGCCACCAGTATGTTGCCGCCCAGGCGGGGAACAACGTAGACGGCGGAATTTCGCACTGGCGATAAGGGCATAAAGCCGGGGCGCCGCAACAGTATGCGTTGCCCCTTCACGCCGCGCACCGGGAGGGCTAGCGGCCCTCCGGGAGCGGCCCAGCGTCCGCCGACACCGCTCCACGGCCCGGCTGCCAGCACCACCTGGCCAGCAGATATGTCCCCGGCGGTGGTTTCGATGCCGGTTATCCGGTGGCCTTCGTAGCGCAGTCCGGTAACTTCAACATTCTCGTACAGCTTCGCGCCCAGCCGTCCAGCGGCGTGAGCCAGGGAGTCGCATAGCCTCTGGCCTCTTACGCAACCTTCACGCGGGGAAAATACGGCGGCGCAGGCCTCGGGGCTGATTTCAGGTTCGCGTCGCAATACGTCATCCTGTTCCAGCCACTGGACATCGGGGCCGAGCTGCGATTGCCAGCGATAAAAGTCTGCCAGTTCCTCAACCTCGTCCTCGGAAAATGCTATCTTCAGAACGCCCGTCTGTTGGAACTCCGGGTTTACCCCAGCCTCAGCCAGTTCCGCCGCCCACAGGGGAAACAGCTCCAGGCTCCGCATCCCCAGACGAAACATATCCGGGTCGTCCGGGTCTATGTGCCACAGGGGGCCTACGACACCGGCTGTCGCCCCGGACGCCCCGCCGCCGAAGGAACCTCGTTCCACCAGGGCGCAGGAAACGGCGTTCTTCGCCAACTGCCACGCAATGGCGCAGCCCATAACCCCGCCGCCAACGATGGCTACGTCCACCGATTCAGGCATAAATTATCCTCCCGCGCGAATTGAGGCGAGTGTAGGTATAGCTCGTTTGCCCTGTCAATGAGAATAGAAGGGGCCGTTAATGATTGCAGGGTTGTTGCCGCTGTATGTAGAATAGCCGCGAAAGGCGGTGGCGGATTGACCAGTCCTGCATCAGTTAAGGCCGACCTGTTCGTGACCTGCATCATTGACCAGCTCTTTCCCGAAGTTGGCGTCAGCGTGGTGCGGGTGCTGCGGCGGTTGGGAGTGGCCGTCGGGTTCCCCCAGGGGCAGACCTGCTGCGGCCAGGCAGTCTACAACTCCGGCTACACCCGCGAGGCGCGGGAGATGGCGGTGAGGACGCTGGATGAATTCCAGAACAGCGAGTATGTTGTGGTGCCGTCGGGTTCCTGCTCGGCGATGATGCGGGTGTTCTACCTGGACCTGTTCGAGGATGACCCGGCGCTGCTTGCTCGGGCCGAGTCGCTGTCGCAGCGGGTTTACGAGTTCTCGGAGTTCCTAGTCAATGTCATGGGCATTGAGAAACCGGAAGTTGAAGGCCAAGGTTCGGCGGTGTTTCACCCCGGATGTCACCTCCTGCGCGAGATGGAGGTGCGCGATGCCCCGCAGTCCTTACTGCGGGCGATGCCGGGGCTGGACTTGAAGGAAATGCGGAACGCCGAAACCTGTTGCGGATTCGGAGGCAGCTTCTCGGTTAAAATGCCCCACATTTCCGAGGGGATGCTTAGAGACAAGGTGTCCGCCGTGCGGGACTCTGGCGCGGACACGCTGGTTTCATGCGATATGAGCTGCCTGATGCACATCGGCGGAGCGCTGAGGCGGGAGGCTCCGGGCATAGAAATACGGCACATAGCTCAGGTGCTGGACGGGTAGAGTAAAAGACACTGGGGGATAACGAGATTTCACCCTCACCGGACACCGGGGAAACCCGGTGCAGGCCCTCTCCCTCAAGGGAGAGGGAGTAGTTGGATATGCCGGAAGTAAAGACAGGACAATTCTCCACCGCTTCTGCCGCGGCCATGCTGGATCCGCAACTTCGGCGCGCCCTTGACCGGGTGGGCGTGGGGTTCGATGTAGCGCGCCGCAACGCCATCGAGGAAGTAACCTCTGAGGCGTGGGAAGAGTGGCGCGAAGAAGCCCGCAACATCAAGATACACACCCTCGACCATCTCGACTACTACCTGGAACTGCTCCACGACAACGTCACCGCAGCAGGAGGGCAGGTCCACTTCGCCGCTGACTCCGCCGAGGCCAACTCTATCGTCAGCCACCTGGCGCAGAGCCGGGGCGTCAAGGTCGCCACCAAGAGCAAGAGCATGGTGTCGGAGGAGCTGGAGCTGAACCCGGTTCTGGAGTCTTTGGGGGTTGATGTCTACGAGACCGACTTGGGCGAGTACATCATCCAACTGGCCGGGGAAACGCCGTCGCACTTGGTGGCTCCGGCCCTTCACAAGTCGAAGGAAGACGTAGCCGAGCTGTTCACCGAAAAACTCGGCATTCCATACGACGAGGATATCGAGGTGATGGCGGCAGCAGCGCGGGTGGCCCTGCGCGACAAGTTCATGGAGGCCGACCTGGGCATCAGCGGAGCCAACTTCGTGGTGGCCGAAACCGGCACGCTGGTCATCGTCACCAACGAGGGCAACGGGCGGCTCTGCACCTCGGCGCCGCGAATGCACATCGGCATCACAGGGATGGAAAAGGTGATTCCGTCCATGCAGGACTTGGCAATCTTCCTGCGCCTGCTGCCCCGTTCCGCCACCGGCCAGCGCATATCCAGCTACGTCAGCATGATCACCGGCCCCCGCCGGGAGGACGATGAGGACGGCCCGGAAGAGTTCCACCTGATCCTTGTGGACAACGGACGCTCCCGGATGCTGCGCGACCCCAAGCTGCGGGAAGCGCTGTACTGCATCCGTTGCGGTGCCTGCCTGAACATCTGCCCGGTCTACCAGCGAGTCGGCGGTCACGCCTACGGTTGGGTCTATCCCGGCCCCATCGGAGCTGTGGTGTCGCCCATGCTCACAGGGTTGAAGGAAGCGAAAGCCCTGCCCCAAGCCTCCAGCCTCTGCGGGGCGTGCCGCGAAGCCTGCCCGGTGAAGATAAACATCCCGCGAATGCTGCTGGAACTGCGCCACCGCACCGCAGAAAGCGAAGACTCCGAAGAACGGGCATCATCCCGCTCAGAGCGGTTCTTGGCCGGCGCCTACGGAATGCTGATGAGCAGCCCCGAGCGAATGGGCTTGGCGGCCGGCATGGGTCGTATAGCCCAGAAGATATTGCCGGGTATGCCAAAGCGCGATGGCTGGATTCGCAAGGTGTCGCTGCCTCTCCTTTCCCGGTGGACGCAGGCGCGGGACCTGCCGCCGTTGCCGCCCAAGTCATTCCGCGAAATCTGGCGGGACGAACTCAGCCAGGACGGCGCGAACGAGGCGGACGGTGGCCGCCGCTAACCCCGGGAATATACCGGGAACTTCCAAGACCGATTTCCTGCGATCCGTGCGGGAATCGCTGGGCCGCCCGTCGGCCAACTCAGGACGGTCGGTTCCTCCGCCCCGTCCGTATCACAGGCTGGAGGAAATGCTGCCGCAGTTGGAAGAGTGGGCCGCAGAGATGGAAGCCCGGCTCCGGGAAAACCGCCCTCAACTGCTGGCCCGATTTACCGACATGGCCGGACGGGGAGGCTGGAACGTGCACCGCGTTTCCGGCGTGGAGGCCGCTATCGGCTGCGTGGACTCGCTGATTGGCGAGCTGGAAGCTGCCCGCGTCGTCCGCTCCGGCCAGCCGGTGTTCGATGACGTACCAGTGGACACCGGGCTGGAGTGGCGTGGCATCGAACTCACCCCCATTGTTCGGGGTGAGAACGCAGCGCGTGAACAACTTCGAGAAACGATTCGGCAGGCGGACGTGGGCCTTACCGGAACGGACTACGCCCTGGCTGAGACCGGCTCGCTGGTGATACTGCCCCGCCGCGGCCTTTCCAGGCTGGTGTCGCTGGTGCCGCCGGTGCATATCGCCCTGGTGCGGCCCGAAGAAGTGCTGGAAAGCCTGCATGACCTGTTCCTGCTGCGCCGCTTGGAATACTACCGGGGCGGCGATATGGGGAGCTACCTGAACTTCATCACCGGCCCCAGCCGCACTGCCGACATTGAAATGACCATCGTTCAGGGGGTGCATGGGCCCAAGTCAGTCCACCTCGTCCTGATAGAGTAAGGTTCAAAACCGCGGCCTATTTCTGCCGGTCGCCGGGAAATTAGCCACAGGGGTTCATAAATGCCGATGCGCGTGGGCTTCGCCCAATTCCGAAAGCAGATGCTGGAGCGGGAACTGGAAAACATTCAGGAAGTCCTGCCCAACCTTGGGGTGGAAAAGGTCATCTTGACTGGCGAAGTCGCCGCCGGTGAATTTACCCCGGAAAGCCGGATTGAGCTTATCGTGGTGCATGACACTGACCGGCCCTTTGGCAGACGGGCCGACTTTTTTTCTTACCACTTGGGCAGTTCAGTGGAAATTGACACCCAGGTATACACCCCGGAAGAGTTCGAGACGCTGAAGGAAACGCTGCCGGCGCTGCGGCGGGCCTGCGCCGAGGGAAGGGAGATTTTCAATGCCTGATTACCTGTCGGAAGGCGCCCGCTGGCTGCGCCAGGCGGAAAGAGACCTGGAAGACGCTCGATTCCTGCGCGACAACGGACGGCATAACCTCGCCTGCTTCCAGGGCCAGCAGGCCGCCGAGAAGGCCATCAAGGCATACCTGTACCACAAGCGGGTGGAAGATGTCTGGGGCCACTCCCTCCTGGACCTGTGCGAAGACGCCAAGCTCTTCGACATGATGTTCGATACGGTGAAGAGCGAGGCCCGACAACTGGATAAATACCACTACATCACGCGATACCCGGAGTTCCTGCCCAGCGGCGCGTCCTTCGAGGCCTTCGACGAAGTGGACGCCGACCGCTCCATATTCCTGTCCGATCTCGTGCTGGAGTTCGTTAAGGAGCGAATGGTGTAGCCGTACTTCCGGGAGGGCTCGACGTCTCTTTAGCTACCTGTCATTCCTCTCCCAGCGAGAATCAGGCGCATGGCGTGTTCTGCGGCGCTTTCCAGCAGTTCGCCGCTGCGCGACAGCGACTGCTCGAAGCTCATGGGCCGGTCGGCGATGCACACGACAGCCGCTACAGAGTGGTCGTACAGTTCTTCATAGCCCGGCCCCAAACTGCCGGCCAGCAGAACGGTGGGCACACCGTGGGCTTGGGCGTGGCGGGCCACCCCCACGGGCGCCTTGTTGAAGATAGTCGAACGGTCGGCGCGCCCCTCTCCGGTTATCACCAGGTCGGCGTCCTGCAATAAAGCGTCGAAGTTCAGCACTTCGCAAACCATGTCTATCCCCGATTGCAGCGTGGCCCCGGCGAAAGCCATCAGTCCCGCGCCCAGTCCGCCCGCCGCTCCGGCTCCGGGCTGCTTGGACACGTCGCTCCCCACGTCGCGGGCCACCACGCGGGCATAGTTAGCCAGCGCGGCGTCCAGTTCCCGCACCATTTCCGGGTTTGCGCCCTTCTGTGGACCAAACACGGCCGACGCCCCGTCCGGGCCGCACAGCGGATTGGTGACATCGGTGGCGGCTATGATGGCAGCGTCCGCCAAGCCGGGATGCAGGCCGGAATGCTCGATACGGTGAAGGCGGGCCAGTGCGCTGCCTCCCGGAGGGAGAGTACGGCCCTCGGAGTCGAGAAAGCGCGCTCCCAAGGCCGAGGCGAACCCGGCCCCGCCGTCATTGGTTGCGCTTCCACCCAATCCGACAATGATGCGAGTATAGCCGCGCTCCAGGGCCTCCTTCACTATCTCGCCGGTCCCGGCCGTGGTGGTAACTCTCGGGTTGCGGCGGCGCTGCGGCACCAGGGCCAGGCCTGAGGCAAGGGCCATCTCGATGACCGCCGTGCTGCCGTCGTCCATGACTCCCCACTGTGCCTCCAGCGGCTGCCCCAAGGGGCCGGTCACGGTGCTGGTGAAAACCTCGCCGCCCGTGCCGTCCACCAGGGCGTTGAGCGTGCCGTCTCCCCCGTCCGCCACCGGCGCCAGCACCGTCTCCGCGCCGGGGACGGCGGCGGCAACACCGCGCGCTATGGCCTGGGCCGCTTCCAGTCCTGAAATTCCTGCCTTGAATCCTTGCGGAGCAATTACTATCTTCATAATCGCCGATTATACACCGCATACCAGTTAAGCTGCCGCCAACCTGCTATGATACGATGGACGCGCCTACATGTTAAAATCGCTGGCAATGCCGGGCAATAGAATTGCGCCGAACCGTTAGCTCGTGCAGCTCGCCAAGCCCACATCCGACCAAGAGGTATCTTCAATGTCCTCAGCCGGGGCAGCCAACCTGTCGAAGGAAGAACTGAAGCACCGGGCAGCCGAGGTCATCGAGTCCAGGGCTGATGAGCTGATACGCCTGTCCAAAACGATACTGGCAAACCCGGAGCCGGGGTTCCGGGAGACGAAGACGGCTCGGTTGGTGGCCGGAAAGTTCGCTGAGATAGGGATGCAGGCACGCATCGGCCTCGGCCTGACCGGCGTGCGCGCCGACCTGGTGGGCGGCAGTCCCGGCCCGGCATTGGCGGTCATCGGCGAGCTGGACTCGCTCATCGTCAACGAACATCCCCACGCCGACGCAGAGACCGGCGCGGCCCACGCCTGCGGCCACCACTGCCAGATGGGGATGATCCTGGGCGCGGCCATGGCCCTGAATCAGCCCGACGTGCTGGAATCCCTTAGCGGACGGCTGGCGTTCATGGCGGTTCCCGCCGAAGAATACATCGAAATAGAGTACCGCGACTCCCTGCGGCGACAGGGTAAGCTGGAGTTCCTCGGCGGCAAACCCGAACTGGTGCGGCTGGGCGAGTTTGACGACATCGACCTCGCCATGATGTGCCACACTACCGCCAACCCGGACGAGAGGCTGATGTGCATCAGCGGCACCAATAACGGCACGCTGGCAAAGAAGATACAGTTCATCGGCAAGGGAGCCCATGCCGGCGGCGCGCCCCACCTGGGCATCAACGCCCTTAACGCCGCCTCCCTGGCCCTCAGCGCCATCCACTACAACCGCGAGACCTTCCGGGATGAGGATAGCATTCGCGTGCATCCTATCATCACCAAGGGCGGCGAGGCGGTAAGCGCCGTGCCCGCCGACGTGCGGATGGAAACCTTCGTCCGCGGCCGCACCCTGGACGCCATAATGGACGCCAACGCCAAGGTGGACCGCGCTCTCAAAGCCGGGGCGATGGCCGTAGGCGGCGAGGTGGTGATACAGACCATCCCCGGGTATCTGCCTCTGCGCCAGAATAGCGCTTTCAACGACGTATTCAGGGCCAACGCGGCGCAACTGGTGGGTGAGGAAAACGTTGGACACGTCGCGCGCCGCGGCGGCTCCACCGATATGGGCGACATCAGCCACCTGATGCCCGCAATCCACCCCTACGTGGGTGGCGCCACCGGCATCGGCCACGGCGCAGACTACGTGGTGCAGGACTACTCCCTGGCCGTCATCACGGCAGCCAAGGCCCTGGCCTCCACTGCCATTGACCTGCTGGCCGACGGCGCGAAAGCGGGCGGCGGCATAGTTTCCGGCCACCGGCCGGAGATGACCCGCGCCGAATACCTCAAGTTTATGCGGAGCCTGGCCAAGGAAGAAACTTTCAAGAGCTTGTCCTGAGCTTGTCGAAGGGACGCTTAATTATGTTGACTGTTCCAGAGCTGAAGCGGCGCGCCTGTGAGACCATCGAAAAGCGGAAGAAGGAAATCATCGGCGTCGCCCAGCAGGTCCTTTCCCATCCCGAAGCCGGGTTCCGGGAGTATCGCACCGCCGGTTTGGTGGCTCAGAAATTCAACGAACTGCAAATTCCCCACGAAAGCGGTCTGGCCCTGACAGGACTCAAGGGCCGCATCCCCGGCGGGGCCGGCGCCGGCCCCAGCGTGGCCCTCATCGGCGAGCTGGACTCGCTGGTGGTCACCGAGCACCCCCACGCCGACCCGGAAACCGGAGCGGCCCATGCCTGCGGCCACCACTGCCAGGTTGGCATGATGCTGGGCGCGACCATGGGTCTGCTGAACCCGGAGGTGCTGGAACAACTCAGCGGAGAAATAATCCCCTTCGCCGTGCCGGCCGAAGAGTTCATCGAGGTTGAACAGCGCCTGGAACTCCGCGCGCAGAAAAAGCTGGAGTTTCTGGGCGGCAAGCAGGAGCTGATTCGCTTGGGCAGGTTCGATGACGTGGACATCGCCATGATGTGCCACACCGCCAGCGACATGGGCGAGCGCAAGTTCGCCATCGGCGGCACCAGCAACGGCCACGTGGTCAAGTACGTGCGCTATACGGGCGTCGGGGCCCACGCCGGCAGTTCACCCCACCTGGGCGTCAACGCGCTCAACGCCGCCTCCTTCGCGTTGCAGGCCATCAACGCCAACCGGGAGACCCACCGGGCCGAGGACACCGTGCGCATCCACGGCATCATCACCAAGGGCGGGGAAGCTGTGAACGCCGTGCCTGCCGACGTCAAGCTGGAGTGGCGCGTCCGCTCCTCCACCCCCCAGGTAGTGGTCCAGAATTCGGAGGTAGTTGACCGTTGTTTCAAGTCCGGCGCATTGGCCGTCGGCGCGGGGGTGGAAATCACCACCATACCCGGCTATCTACCGATGCGGAACGACACCCGTCTACAGGACCTCTTCCGAAACAACGCCGTCGAAATAATAGGCGAGAAAGCGACTATGGTGATGCCCGCCAGCCGCAACCGGGGCGGCTCCACCGACATGGGCGACCTCTCCCACCTGATTCCGGCGATTCACCCTTACACCGGAGGGGCCACCGGCCCGGGCCACAGCAAGAGCTATGTCATCACCGACTACGAAACGGCGGTCATCAACCCGGCGAAAATCATGGCTATGTCAGTAATAGACCTGCTGGCCGACGGCGCAAAGCAGGCCAAAGAGGTCAAGTCTACCCACAAGGCGGCCATGTCCCGTTCCGCCTACCTGCGGTTCCAGCGCGACCGGGCCAAGACACTGCGTTTTGATGGGGCTGCCTTGTAGTCTCACATAGCCGTGCGCCCTGAAGTTCTTTCGTCTTCATCCATCCGTCATTCCCGCGAAAGCGGGAATCCAGAGAAGAGACGATAGAAGATTAGGGTTTGTTGACATTTACCCGTCATTCCCGCGAAAGCGGGAATCCAAACCCCCGTTACCCCACAGTCCCCTGTGTCCCGCGTCTCCCCGCACAGGCAGGTATGTTAATGACAGTCGGGATGTGGGGTGCCGGGGTTTGGATTCCCGCTTTCGCGGGAATGACGGATATAGTGTGACTCACGCCCCCATCGCCCACATAGCCGTTCCCGCAATTAGCGGTATAGTAAGGTTGTCGTCGGGCGGAATCCCGGCCAGTTCCACCAGCCCGGCGATAGCGGCCCCGGCCCACAGCGCCCAGTGATACTCTATCGCTCCGAAGGCCAGCAGCACGCCGGTGATGGCAGCCCCCACCGCCGCGAATGCCGCCGTTCCCCCAGGCGACTTGCCCAGCAGACGCGGCCCCGGCATTCGCCTCCCCACCATGGCCGCCGCCGGGTCTCCCAGAGACAGGAAGAACATCACCGGAATCCCCACGCCCACGCCGTATAGCCAGAAAACCAGGACTGCGGCTATCAGCATATATGTCGCGCCGGTGATGTGCGACTCCTCGTCGTTCTTCAGCAGCGGGGCCATCCAGCGCATATAGACGCGGTTGAGCGGGCCGACGCCGAAGCGGGCGAGGTCAAGCGCCAGCCCGCCGACTGCGAGAATCGCCAGGGCGATGAGCAACCCGTCTTCCGGCGCAAAGATTCCGGCAATGGGGATACAGGAACCGGCCACGAGATGGAACAGACGCCGCCAAATCTTCGGCTGCTCAGCCGTGCTTCCTGAGCTTGTCGAAGGACGCCGCTTTCCCCCGAAAGCCACCAGCTCGGTGAATCTTTGCAGCACAGGAACCGCCCTCACCCTAACCCTCTCCCAGAGGGAGAGGGAATTCTGCTGCCAATTCTTTAGAAGCGGATGGTGATGGAGTCGCCGGCCCTCCAGCGCATATCGCGGAACTCGGTGCCTGCGGGAACCTCAAAGACCATGTACCCGTCCAGACCGTGGCCTTTCTGCAACTCAAAGGAGCCTTCCAAGAACAGTACCGACCGGGCGGCGACTTCGGACTCTTGGCCAGGTGGCGCCACCTGAATCTCCGCCGGCCACTCAGAGTATTCCGGGCCGCCGCAGACGT
This sequence comes from Dehalococcoidia bacterium, assembly GCA_965204865.1. Taxonomy (GTDB): domain Bacteria; phylum Chloroflexota; class Dehalococcoidia; order Lucifugimonadales; family UBA3495; genus VXOI01. The sequence continues at coordinate 1,976,885 of OZ242027.1, forward strand.
AAGGGTAGTTTCCGGGCTGCCCGAAAGTATGGGAAAGGGACGCTCCGGGGGCGAGTTCGGCCCTTCCGCCCGGCCCAACGGCGATGGACTCATCCTCGAAAGCCACGTATTGCCCAGCGCCAGCTTCGCTCTGCCACCGGACTGTGGTTCCCCTGTCAATCAGGGCGCGGGTTCCATCAAAACATTGGCCGAGGTCTACACGCACCAGGGCCTCCGGCTCGCCGCGAAAGTCCTGCCAGACAGCCTCGGCCACCGGAACAGGCCGGTAACTGGCGTTGGCGAAGTCGCGCAGTTCGGCGGCGGAGCGGTCAACGTTGATGATGGCGCTTACGGCCGTGTGGTTCTCCACCTTGAGCCGGGCCAGCACCAACTCCATGCCGGGAGCGGAGGGAGACAGACTCCAGCGGCGAACCACCTGGTTGGGGTCAATGGTGGAGTAGCGAAGCTCGGGCAGACGCTCCATGCTGACCACGCTGACGTGCAGCGTCCGCCCCTGGAAATACTGGCCGAAGGACGAAGGCTCCGAAGTGCAGCCCGCCAATGCCGTCAGCGCCAGTAATGCTAATGCGGCGAACAACCCCGGAGCCTTGATAAAGGGGCTGCCGGAGGGCCCTTGCCGCCTGCCTTGCGGCTGTGGGAGGGCCGGGATGCCGCGCTTTTCCTTGCTTGCGAAAATCAAGGCTAGGCAGTGGTCAGGCTGGGAAGTTTTCGCAGGCGCTCAACCAGGTCCGGCAGAACTTCCAGCAGGTAATCCACTTGTTCTGAGGTATTGTCCTTGCCCAGGGTCAGACGCAGGCTGCCCCGCGCCACCTCCGCCGACTGCCCCAGGGCCAGCAGCACGTGGGAGGGCTCCAGGGAGCCGGAACTGCACGCGCTACCGCTGGAAGCGGCAATGCCTGCCATATCCAGCCCCAGCAGTATCGGCTCGCCTTCAATTCCCGAAAAGGAGAAGTTGGCGTTGTTGGGCAGCCGCTGGGTGGGGTGGCCGTTCAGCTTGCTGCCCGGCACCCGCTCCAGCACCTGTTCGACGATGTGGTCGCGCAGGGCGGCGCAGTGTCGGCTGTTCTCCTCGCGCCGGGCGTTGGCGGCCTCCAGCGCCACGGAAAGGCCGACGATTCCGGGGATGTTCTCCGTGCCGGAACGCCGCTCGCGTTCCTGGCCGCCGCCCAGGATAAAGGGCAGGAAAGCCGTGCCGCGGCGCACGAACAGCACGCCGGTCCCCTTGGGGCCGTAGAACTTGTGACCGGACAGGCTCAGCAGGTCCACCCCCAGCTTGCGCACGTCAAGGTCGAGGTATCCGGCGGCCTGCACCGCATCGGTGTGGAACACAATGGTGCGGGAAAGCTCGGCCGCCCTCTGCTTCACCGCCGCCGAAATCTCCGAAATCGGGTTGATGGCGCCAATCTCGTTGTTGGCGTACATCACCGACACCAGCGTCGTCCGCCCGGTAATCGCCCGGTACACCGTTTCCGGCTGTACTATGCCGTCAGCGTCCACCGGCAGATAGGTGGCTTCGTAGCCCTGCGATTCCAGGTGCTGGCAGGTATGCAGGACCGCGTGATGCTCCACGCCGGAGGTGATGATGTGGTTGCCGGTTTCCTGCAACGCGGTGGCAACGCCCACGATGGCCGCGTTGTCCGATTCGGTGCCGCCGCCGGTGAACACCACCTCGCGGGGACGGCAGTTGAGCACTCGCGCCACCCGCTCGCGGGCTTCGTCCAGAGCGTAGCGGGCCTCCTGCCCCACGGTGTGGATGCTGGAAGGGTTGCCGAACAACTCGGTGAAGTACGGCGTCATCGCCCGCAACACTTCCGGCGCCAGCGGAGTGGTGCCTGCGTGGTCCATGTAGACGATCCCGCCAGTGTCCCTATTCTGAGCCATGATTCTTTTGCCGTGCGCCCCGAATCTGAAATTGCATCCTATTTTAGCACAGCGGAGAGCAAATAAATTCTCTCCAAAGACGGCATACGCAACCACTAATTTTGCCTATGCCTCCCTGGGATAGCTCCTGGTAGCCACCAACAGCAGAAATATCCCCACGAAGGCCATCCAGATACCGTCTATCCAGCCAAACTTCAGTCCGTAAGCTATACCGCCGCCAATCATCAGCAACCCCACCCCTTGACCGCAGCGGGCCGCGACTTGCGTCGCTCTTACCAGACTGCCGGAACCCGCCCACACAATGGCCCGCAGCACCCGCCCGCCGTCCAGAGGGAAGCCGGGAATCATATTGAAGATGCCAACGCTCAAGTTGCCCCAAGCCAACAGGAAGGCCACCATCTCCACCGAAGAACTGTTCCACGCCGCCCACGGCCAAGTGTGAGGGCTCAACCAGAACAGGACCGCGCTAGACGCCACCGCCAGCGCGATGCTGGTCATGGGCCCCACCACCGAAATCAGGAACTCCTCTGAAGGGCGCTCCGGTTCCCGGGCCAGATGGGAGACACCGCCGAATAGGAACAGCGTAATTCCCAGCACCCGTATCCCGCGACTGAGAGCTACGAGGCTGTGGGAAAGCTCATGGGCCAGCACCGAAAGGAAAAACAGCACCACGGTAATGATGGCAACCGCCCATTGCTGGGCCACCGGCCAGCCCAGGGATGAGGCGTCGAAACGGTTGACCAGCAGCCAGGTCAGCAACAGGAAAACGATGACCCATGTGACGTTGATTTCCACCGGAATGCCGAAGACCCGGCCCAGGCGAAGAGACTTCCCCATACGCTCTCGCGCTTCCGCTCCACAGATAGTTTTATATCTCTAGGATAGCAGACCGCGAGCAGAATCAGCAGAGAGTAGAGTAGGCGGCCAGCTTGGCCACCAGCCGGGCGGCAGTGTAGGAGCAGGCGACCGGGCCTTCGGCGGGAGCCAGTTCGCACACGTCGAATCCGACGATGCGCCGCGACTCGCCGACCCCCCGCAGCAGCGACACCACCTGCGTCCAGTTCAGGCCGCCAGGCTCCGGCGTCCCCACCGCCGACATCAGCGACGGATCGAACACGTCCAAATCAACGCTGACGTACACATCATCGCTCAGCGCGGCCAGTATGTCGTGGGCAGGGAGCGGGCCGCCGTCGCGTGGGCATTCCCAGACCGGAATGCCATTGTCGCGGATGAAGTCGCGCTCTTCGAGACAGAGACTACGGACGCCAGCCAGCACTACGGGGCAGTTGTCGAATACTCTCCGCGCCCCGGAAGCGTGGCCCCAAGGCGTACCTTGGTATTCGTCGCGCAGATCGGCGTGAGCGTCCAGATACAGCACGCTCAAGGGAGGATAAGCATCCAAGTGGGCCTGAACGCTGCCGGCCGTCAGGGAATGTTCGCCACCCAAAACGCCCACGGTGCGCCCGGGGGCAATGCAGGAAGCCACCGCATCGCGCACCCGTCGCGCCATAAGCCCGGGGCCGCCCATGTGCGGCTCCAGCGCGGGTGTGGTATGAATGCCCAGCGCGGCCACGTCGAGGTCCAGCTCCGGGTCATAGTCCTCCATCTGGCCCGAGGCGGCTATGATGGCGGCCGGGCCGTCTCGCGCCCCTCCGCGGTAGGACGTGGTGCTGTCATACGGGACTGGTATGAGGACGATACGGGCGGTTTCCAGGGCGGACTGCTCCGGGGACAGGGCGAGAAAGCCGGGATAAACCCACGGAAGCCCGGAACCGGATTCTCCTGCCAGTTCAGACACGGCTGATTCCATCCCTGCCCGTAACCAGGGCCGACCGTTGCGCCTGCGATTCGAGCAATCCTTGACCTTCATCCAACCATTCCAGGCCCCGGTCCAGCAGCCATGACTGGGTGTCGTCGAGGTCAAACAGCTTCTTGGCGTCTTCCAGGGCGCGGTCATGGTCGAAGGCCCGGCAGGAGAAGATGTCTATGTTGACGTAGCTCTTGCGGGGGAAGGTGTGGATGCTGATATGGCTCTCGGCGATGATGACAAAACCGGAAACGCCTGAATCCTCTGGCTTCGGTGCTTCGTATACCAGAACGCGGGGTTCGGTGATGCGGGTCATCTCCAGGGATTCCGGGTAATCGGTCAAGAATTGACGGACCAGTTCTTCGTCCCACATCTTGCTCGCATTTCCACCGAATCCGTCAATTACCAGGTGCATTTCACCTCCAGGCACCGTCTTTCGTATGACAACGGCAACTCGTGATAGTTGGCAAAACCAGTTGTATACAATATCATTTGTCGGGTTCTAGTACAAATAGCCGCCTCGTTATCCGTCACACTCAACGCAGGCGGCGTCCGCATCGGCTACAATAGTGCGCCGGAAACAGGCAAACGGAGAGCGCAGACAGGAATGACCACGCAGCCTTCGATGATTCAGGCCAACGACGTAACCCACTACTACGGGCCGTACCCGGCCATCCAGGACGTGAGCTTCGACGTAAGAAAAGGCGAAGTTCTCGGCTTCCTGGGGCCTAACGGCGCGGGCAAGACCACCACCATGCGGATTTTGACCGGATTCCTGCCGCCGTCCCGCGGCTCAGTGAGTCTCGACGGGTTCGACGTGGTGGAGAAGTCCTTGGAAGTGCGGAAGCGCGTGGGCTATCTGCCGGAAACAGTGCCGCTCTACACGGATATGACGGTAACCAACTATCTGAAATACATGGGAACCCTGCGGGGAATGCCCGGGTCGCGCATCCGCGCCCGGCTGGGCGAGGTGATAGACGTCTGCCGGCTGGGCGACTACCGCAAGACCCAGATTGGCAAGCTCTCCAAGGGCTTCCGGCAGCGCGTGGGCATCGCCCAGGCCATCATCCACGAGCCGGAAGTGCTGGTGCTGGACGAGCCGACCATCGGCATTGACCCCATCCAGGTGGTCGAGACCCGCAACCTTATCCAGGAATTGGGCCGCGCCCAGACGGTGGTGTTGAGCAGCCACATCCTGCCCGAAGTCAGCATGATTTGCGAGCGGGTGCTAATCATCCACGAAGGGCGCATCGTCGCCGAAGACACCCCGCAGAACCTGGCCGACTCCCTGCAAGGGGTGGAGCGGTTGGAGGTAGAGGTCGCCGGGCCGTCCGCCGATGTGCTGCCCGTGTTGCAGAAAATAAACGGAGTAATTACTGTAAGCCACCGCAACCTCCAGGGCCGCCACACCTATATCATCCAAGCCCGGCCCGGCCGCGACCTGCGCGACGACATCTCCCGGGCCGTAATCAGCAACGGCTGGAGCCTGCGGGGGATGCAGTTAATGGGCATGAGTCTGGAAGAAATTTTCCTGCGCTTGACCACGCAAGAGGACTTGTAACCATGCGAACTGTCCGGGCAGTGGCCTGGAAGGAAATTCAGATTTTTTTCCTCAGCCCCACGGCATACATCGTCGGCCTGATTTTTCTGGCCTTGACCGGATTCTTCTTTACCATAGACTTGGGGGACCCTTTCCCTGAAGCCACCCTCAGCCCCTTCTTCCAGTGGACAGTGGTTATATTCATCCTTCTGGCTCCCACCCTGACCATGCGGCTGATTGCCGAGGAATCAAAGCTGGGAACCATCGAGTTGCTGCTCACAGCCCCGGTAAGAGACTGGGAGATAATCATCGGCAAGTACCTTGCCAGCCTGGTTTTCCTCCTGTTCCTGCTGGCTATGACAGGCTTTTACGTTATCCTGCTGTTCGTATTCGCCAGCCCGGATTCGGGGCCGATATATGCCGGATACGTGGGGCTGGCCCTATATGGAGCGGCGGCCCTTGCGGTGGGAATGCTGACCTCCACTATGACCAACAATCAGATTGTAGCTGCGGTTGTGGCAATGGGCATCCTTCTCGTGCTGTTTTTTACCTATCAGGCTGCCGACGTGATTGGCGGGATTGCCGGAGAAATCATAGTCGAGTTGGGTATGAAGACCCACTTCGACGACTTCGACCGGGGCGTGATAGACACCAAGCATATCGTCTACTATCTCAGCGTCATCGCCTTCTTCCTCTTCCTGTCGGTGCGCACGCTGGAATCGCGGCGGTGGCGTTAACATGAGCAGCCGCCCTTCGACAAGCTCAGGAGATGAAGGCCCCCGCGACTGGCGCAGGCGACGCCGCCGGCGCCCGGCCCAGGAACAGCCAGCGCAACCTGAACCCGCAGCAGCCGAGGATTCCGGGGAACCCGAGGCACCGGAGGAACAGGCCTCCCGCACTCTAATCAGCTTCCTCGACCCTGCCCTGGACGCAGTGGGCATATTCGGCGCGCCCCTCCTGATTGCCGGTATCGTCGGCTTGGTCACCGGCATCGTTATCGTCGCCTTCGTCAGTTCGATGCGGCTGTACGGCTACATCGACATCGCCATCGGTGCGGGCCTCATCGCCCTGGTGGGAGCGGTGTTCATCAGCACGGTAATCGCCGCCTTCCTGAGCCGCACCGGGCGCTACGGCATCAACACGCTGATACTCCTGGCGGCCTTCACCGGCATAGTAATCGTGATAAACGTGGTCTCCTTCCAGAATACCCAGCGGGTGGACGTCACCGCCACCAACCAGTTCAGCCTCTCGGACCGCACCAAGGACCTGCTGGGCGGATTGGAGGACGACATCCGCGCCACGGCCTTCTACAAGGCCCTGAAAGACACCCCTGACGCCAACGTGGCTGCCCGGCGTAACCGGGTGGTGGACACGCTGGAGGAATTCAGCGCCCGTACCGGCAAGTTCACTTACCGGGTGGTGGACCCCGATCTGGAGCCTGGCATCGTAGCCGCCTACTTCGGGGCGCGGCCCACCGGCTTCGTCAGCGAGACCGTGGTTATCGAGAACCTGACCACCGGCGAGTTCGACTCCCTCCAGCCCACCGACGTGGCCTTCGGCCAGTTGGAGCAGGACCTGGTCACCAGCCTCTACGTCGCCACCGGGCTGGAACAGAAGACTATTTACTTCCTGGCCGGCCACGGCGAGCGCAACATAGATGGCGGCGGCGGCGACGGCTACGCCCTGCTCCGGCAGGCGCTGGAACAGGAAAACTACCAGGCCAAGGGGCTGGTCTGGCCGCGCAACGACACCGAGGTCGAGGTGCCGGAAGACGCCGCGCTGGTGGTGGTGGCCGGGCCGACCTCGGACTTGCCGGTTGCCCACGCCCTGGCCCTGGACCTGTACCTGCTGGGGCGCGATGCAGAAGGCAACAGGCGCCGTGAGAACGGCAGCATGGTTTTCCTGGCCGAGCCGGATACCCCCGATTCGTGGCGGGATTTCCTGATACAGTGGGGAATCATCCTACTCCCCGGCTACATACGCGACATTGAATCCTCGGTGCCTGGCCTGCCCCAAACGCTGGCGCTGAACATGGACTTCAACAACATCGTAAACTTCAACCTGCTGGTTTTAGGCAACAACGAAGCGGCGATACAGAGCGCCTTCGAGGCAGCCTTCGAGATAGTAGCGCCGGAAGGCCAGCAGTTGCAGGATGTCTTCATGCCGGACGCCGCCGCCCTCAGTCCTCTTCCCGTTACCGACGGAGCGCGGCTGCCGCTGGCTCTGTCTGTCACGTCCCCCAACAGCTACATTATCGCCGACCCGGACCGTACCGACCCAATCACCCAGGGCGAGAACGCCGACGTGCCAGGCCCATTCATTCCGGCAATGCTGATGCGCTCGGCGGCCAAGGTGGGTATGCCTCTGCCCGAAGAAGGCCCGGCGGATACCGACATCTCGCTGATTCTTGCCCTTGGCGACGCCGATTTCGTTGCCAACAGCAGCATCGGGCGGGGCAGTGGCCTGGATATGTTCCTCAATTCCACCAACTACCTGCTGGGCGACTACTCGCTGGTATCCATACGGCCCAAGGCGCTTCCCTGGCGCGAGTTCAACCTCGACCGCAACGAATACGACTTCGTGCGCTTCTCGTCGTGGCTGTTCCTGCCCGGGCTGATGGCGCTGGCCGCCGGGCTGGTCTGGTGGCTCCGGCGGTAACGCTATCGTATCTGGACGGCAATCCCCTCCCCCTTGAGGGGGAGGGTTAGAGCCTGCCCCTGCGAAGGCAGGGGGTGGGGGTGAAATCCTTCGCATCAGACGAGGGCCTGTTGAACTATGAACATTCGCCTAACCATCTTGATGGTCGTCGTGGTTGCCATTGCCGGAGGAGCGTGGGCCGTCATAGAGTTCACCAACATCGTATCCCGGGGCGAGGTCGAAGAAGACGAACCCTGGCTGTGGAGCATTGAAGAAGGCGACATCACCTACATACAGGCGGTGCACGGGGGCCAGTCGGTGGAGTATGCCCGCGATTCGGGCAGCTACCAGTGGATGATTTTGGGCAACCCCAACTACCCGGTCTTTCAAGACAAATGGGGCGGCACGCCGTTGCTGCTCAGCGGCCCGCGAGTCAACCGGGTGCTGAAGGAAGCCGTTGACGACTTTTCGCAGTATGGACTGGAACCGCCGGAATCCGTCGTGCGAGTGGCCGACTTTGACGGCAACACTGTCGAGTTCCACATGGGCATCCCCACCCCCGACGGAGCCAACCAGTACGCCCGCCTAGTGGGCAACGATGGACTGTACACTGTTCCGTCGGTATGGGCCGACGTGGTCAACCGGCTGGCCCTGGACCCCCCCTATGGACGGCTGTTCGACCTTGAGTTGGAATTCATCCGGGTGGTGGAGGTCAACGCCGGCGAGTCAACAGCAGTCTACTTCCTGGAAGGCGACCAGTGGCTGGTCAGCCAAGGCCCGCCGCCGGTGGACCCGCAGACGGCGGCGCCAGTGTCCGAAGAGTGGCCGGAATGGCTTGCCACGCTGTCCGCCCCGCGGATTGACGAGATTGTAGAGCAGCAGCTCCAGGGCCGGGACACCGAAAAGCTGGCCGAGTATGGACTTGACGACCCGGCGGTGCGCGTGGTCCTGGCCCGCCGCGGCCAGGCCGCCGTCGAGTTCCACCTGGCAGAAGGCCCGCCGGGCGCTGACAGTTACTATGCCAGGTCGTTGGAGCTGACCGACGAAAGGCTATACTTGATGAAGAAATCGCGTCTGGAAGGCATCGAAGACCTCGCTTCCAATCCCCTTATCGTTCCCGGCTGGGAGCCGCCTGAAGAGTCGGATGAGCAAACGACGCAGAACTGAATCAGGCCGATGGGGCAACCTGGGGGCGCACTACTGTGCGCCCCTATAACTTACAGCCCCGCTTCTTCTCGACCTGTAGCCAAGGAGAGAGTTATGAATGCCGAGATTATGGGCATCGGCACTGAGTTGCTGATGGGCGAACTCAACGACACCAACGCCGGCTGGATTGCCACCCGCCTGCCGTCGTTAGGAATAACATTGCAATGGGTAACACTGGTGGGGGATGACCTGGGCCAGTTGAACCACGCTTTCGAGCAGGGGCTCAAGCGTTCCGACATCATCTTCACCACCGGCGGACTCGGCCCCACGCAGGACGACCTGACCCGTGAGGCCGTGGCGGCCACCCTCGGCGAGACCCCCAAGGTGCAAGAGGACATGGTTGACCAGTTGCGGCAATACTTCCGCAACCGGGGCCAGGATATGCCTTCCCACAACATCAAGCAGGCCTGGCTGATTCCCTCCGCCGAGTTCATCCCCAACCGCAACGGCACCGCCCCCGGCTGGTGGGCCGAGCGCGACGGCAAGCACATCATCATTATGCCCGGCCCGCCGGTGGAGATGCAGGCCATCTTCCGCGAACAGGTCGAGCCGCGCCTGAAAGAGCTGGTGACCGAGGAGGTAACAATCACCCGCAACGTCAAGACCATGGGCTTGGGCGAGGCGGCGGTGGACGAAATCATGTCGGAGTACTTCGGCCAAGAAAACCCCTATCTTGGCATCTACTCAAAGGCCGACGGCATCCACCTGCGGGTCATCGCCCGCGCCGACGACGAGGCCGCCGCCCGCGGCATGATCGCCCCCGTAGAGCAGGCCATCCACAACCGCCTGGGTGAATACGTCTGGGGCTACGACGACGAAACGCCGGAGCGGGCGGTGGCTCAGGCCCTCCAGTCCCGAGGCAAGACCCTGGCCGTAATGGAATACTGCACCGGCGGCTTCCTGACCAACACCATAACCGAGGCCAACGAGGCGCAGCTCCACTTCCGCGGCGGCATAGTGGCCTTCGGAGCGGAATCCCTGGCTGCCTCCGGCGTCCCGCCCGTGCTGCTGGACAACCACGGCGCAGTCAGTCAGGAAACGGCCAACGCCATGGCCTCCGCCGCCCTGGCGCAGCTCAACGCCGACTACGGCATCGGCATCACCGGCGCCCCCGGCCCCGCCGAGCTGGACGGCCGCCCCATGGGCCTCGCCTACGTCGCCATCGCAAGAGCTACCGGGGCTGGGCCGCAGGTCATCAAGGAGCTGGAGCTGCGCGTTCCGCCTCGGCGCATAACCATCAAGCGCCGCATCAGCAATCAAGCCCTGATAGAACTCCGCAAGCTGGTGGAGGCAGGGGAGTAGCTGTCTGGTAAGCACAGAGCCACCTGCGAGGAACAAATGCGAATCACTTCACTGACTATCTTCGCAAAGTAACATCCGCATTGTCCCTGGATTCTTCAGTTCACCACCAACCCCTGCCCCAGCCGCGTCAACGTCTCACACCCTGCCGCCGTGGTCAGCACGGTGTCGCCGACGGACATTGCCAGCTTGTTGTCCCAGTCCAGCAGGATCATGTGCATGAAGATGACCATGTTGGGCTGCACCACCACCGGGTTGTCACGAAAGATCATCGGCCAGTCCATCCACGTCGGCGGGTACAGGGCGCCCAGGCTGTAGCCGCAGGCGTTGAGCTTATGCTCGCCGAACCCGGCCCGGTCGAAGGAATCGGCGTGGGCGTTGAAGATGTCGCCGAAAGTCACGCCGGGCTGGCAGGCGTCCTTGCAGGCTTGCAGCGCCTCGGCGCAGGCGGCGTGCATCGCCTCGTGGCGTGGGTCGGGCTTGCCGGTGAGAATGGTGCGCATCAGGCAGGAATGGTAGTGTCGGTATGCGCCGCCGAACTCCAGTTGTAGCTGGTCACTACCCCCGAGGGTACGGTAGCCGGTGAAGTTGCGCACCATCAGCGCGTTCTCGCCCGACCCGATGATGAACCTCGTCGCAGTGTAGTCGCCGCCGCCCTGGAAGACCGCCGAAGTCATGGCCGCCAGCACGTCCTGCTCCGGCGTTCCCGCCATCGCCGTCCGTTGCGCCGCCAGATACGCCTCGTCGGCCAGCGCCGCCGCCCGCCGCACGTATTCAACTTCGGCGTCGCTCTTGACCAGACGCAGGCGGCTGACCAGCTCCGACTGGTCTTCCCACTCGCACTTTCCCTCCATAGCGGCGCGGACATACTCCCACCGCTTGCCGGTCAGGCACCAGGCCTCCAGCTCAACGCCTACCTTCTGCCCCCGGCAGCCTTGCTCCTCCAGTATGGCCCACAGGTCCTCACCGGGGTTGACGCCCGCACGGTCCACCCAGATGCGGATGTCCTCAACCACCGACGTCAGCCGCGCCTGCCGCAGGTCCGCCGAGCGAGTCAGCAGGATGAGCCGCCCGTCCGCGCCAAGATAAAGGCACTGGAATTGCGAATATCCGGTAGTGTCATAGCCGGTCAGGTAGTACATACTTTCCTGCCGGAATATCAGCAGGGCGGCCAACCCGCTGGCCTGCAACTCGGCGACCGCCCTGTCGCGGCGGGATTTCAGTTCTTGCTCAGTGAAATGCAAGGCCATTTGGCGCCTCCATTGGCACGGCTACCGGAAAACCGGGCGATGCAAGTATAATCTGCGGAAAGCCTGCTGCAACCACACCCCCTGGCGATGGCTGGAGGTTAGTCATGGCAACCGTCAATACAGTCCTTGGCACTATTGATTCTTCCGAATTGGGATTCACCTTGCCCCACGAACATCTCATAGACTCGTCGGCCGGCATCCGCATCAGCTACGGCGAGCTGGAACTGCGCGACCGGGCGCTGGACATGGCCCTGGAGGATTTCGGCAAGGCGAAAGCTGGCGGCGTTGACACCGTGGTCGAAGTTTCTCCCATGGACCTGGGCCGCGACGTGGCGCTGATGAAAGAAGTGTCCCAAGCCACCGGGATAAACTTCATCTGCTGCACTGGCTGCTGGCTGGACATTCCCCGCAGCTTCTGGTGGCGCGACAAGGACTTCATCGCCGACCTGTGGGTACGGGAAGTCGAAGAGGGCATAGACGGCACCGGCATCAAGGCGGGCATCATCAAGGTAGCCACCAGCGACCCCATCACCGAACACGAGGAGCTGATGCTGCGCGCCTCGGCCCGCACGCACCTGCGCACCGGCATTCCCATCACCACGCACACGCCGCCCATGTCCCGCATAGGCGAGCGGCAGGTGCAAATCCTCACCGAGGAAGGCGTAGAGCCGCAGAACATCTACGTCGGCCACATCAACCAGACCCTCGACCCCGACTATCACCGCGAGCTGGCGCGCCTGGGCGTATGGCTCGGCTGGGACATCAACAACGCCTTCGGACGCCCCCACCTGCCGCCCTGGGAACAGCGGGCCGAGTACCTGAAGAACCTGCTGGACGAGGGCATCGAGTCCAACATGATGCTGTCCCACGACTGGAACGTAGTCCTCTCCCGCATCGGCACCGCCGGCTTCCCCAGCCGCGACCAGAACCCCGACGGCTACCTCTGGCTCAGCAACAAGTTCATTCCCCAGTTGATGGAGCTGGGGACGAAGCAGGAAACAATCGACCGCATGATGATCGAAAACCCCCGCCGCCACTTCGAGAGCGTGAAGCCAATGGCCTGAAATTCATTTCTGCGTCCAGAGATAGGCGCGATATAATGGTTGCGGCTATCTATGCTTGCGAGGAGCGATATATGCAGCAAAACAGCGACCGGGATGAAGTGCGCTCCGTTACCGTGCTGGAGTTACAGGCACAATGCCTTGAGTTGGTGTCTGAAGTGGTAGAAAACGGCTATGAGGTTGTAATCACCGAGGGCGGCCTGCCGGTTTCGCGCTTGGTGCCGTTTCGGAAGAAGCCCGAAGCGCCCTTCGGCAGAGACCGGGACATCATTCAGATTCACGCCGACATCATCGAACCCATAGACGTCGAATGGGAAGCGGAATCGAATCCCGACAGAGTTCTCAATCCGTGATTCTGCTGGATACTCGTGTCTTGATATACCTGCTGTTCGAGGAAAGCAGGTTGGGAAGGCAAACTCGTCAACTAATCGGTGACACCTGGCCAGCCAATAACGTCGCCGTATCAGCCATCACGTTCTGGGAAGTGGCGATGCTGCATGAAAAGGGAAGAATGACCCTGCTAAAGAACATCGAGTCTTGTCGAACCAGCCTCCTTGAGGATGGCCTGCTTGAAATCGCGGTAAACGGACAAATAGGCATAAGGGCCAACGCCCTGCCGAATTTCCACTCCGACCCGGCGGACCGCATCGTAGTAGCGACAGCCCTCGAAGGCCATCAGCTAATAACAGCCGACCGGCGCATCCTGGAATGGCCCGGCCCGCTAAACCGGCTAAGCGCCACGGCGTGAGAGAAACCGTTGATCGCATGATGATAGAAAACCCCCGCAGGCACTTCGAGAGCGTCAAGCCAACGGCCTGAGCTCCGGAAGCTAGGGCATTTCTTCCGGAAAGGGGTCGGTCTCGCTTACCAACCCCTGCGATTCTTTCATGGGAAGGCCCAGTCCTTCGGCCATTTTGTCTCCCCACAGACTCTTGACGTAGTTTATGACTGCGATGATTTCTTCGTGGGACAGGGTTTCGCCAAAGGCGGGCATACCGCTCTTGTAGTTGGGCAGGTCGGGCGACTCATAAATAGCCCCGCCTCGGCTTAAGATCTTGTAGAGCGTTCCGTCTCCGTGATGCCATGTGTGGCCGTCGCCATTCAGCGGCGGCGCGGGGAGAAGTCCGTCTGGTTTACGGATGTGCCAGTCTGGTTGTCCTTCCCCGCTGGGGCCATGACAAGCAGCGCAGTTAGCCCGGAAGATGGATTCGCCTTGGGAGATGCTGCTCCGGTCCTTGGCGACTCCTCCTTGGCTCTCCTGATTCTGCCCGCAGGCGCCGAACAAGACAACTGCCGCCAAGGCCGCAAGGATCGCCAAACTCAGGGCGAAAATGATTGAGACTCCGGTCATACCGCAGGCCGCTTCCCATTCTGACGATTCACCGCGAGGCTATATCACCATATCCTACTATCTCGGCCTGGCATCCCAAGTCAGAAAAGCAGGCTCGCCCCGGAATCCGGGGCGAGCCTTTCTCGTTTGGCAGCGTTCTAGTGAGCCTGGAATCTAGCGCCGGGCGAACCGCCGCGCCGTCAGCTCCCGGTAGAGCATGGGCAGGCGCTCGGGCAGGGCCCAGATGTCGCCTAGGACCTCGTAGCCCATGTCACCGCACATACTCTTGAGGTAGTCGTGACCCGCCTTGTCCACCGTGAGGCAGAAGGGCGTGATGGACTTCTGGCGGGCTTCCACCAGCGCCATGTGGGTGTCGTGGACGGCGTACTCCTTCTCCACGCCCTCGCGGCTGTAGCCCCGGTCCTGGGGCCGCCCGTCGCTGACCAGGAACATTATCTTGGTGTGCGCGTCCTGGTTTTCCAGCTTGGTGATGGCGTGGCGGATGGCCGCGCCCATGCGGGTGGCGTGCAGCGGCGTTATCTTGTCGATGCGCCGCTTCACCTTGTCGCCGAAGTTCTCGCTGATGTCCTTGATTACGTAGAACTCGACGTTCTCGCGGCCATAGCCGGAGAAGCCGTAGATGCCGTAGGTGTCGCCAATGGACTCCAGGGCGTTCACCAGCAGCGCGGTGCTTTCCTTTTCCAGGTCAATGATGCGCTTGTAGTTGCGGCGCACCAGCCCCTCCCGGCGGCGGCGCAGCCAGACCATGTACTCCACCGGGTCGTCGGGCGCGTCGCGGTCGTCCACCATCTGGCGGCCCTCGTCGATGGCCTCGGCGGTGGAGGCGCTCATGTCCAGCAGGAACACCACGGCCACGTCACGACGATTGCGGTTCCGGTGCCAGTAAATCTTGTCGTCCGGCGGAATGTTCATCTTCAGGTCAACCCAGGCCTCCAGCGTCGCGTTGAGGTCCAGGTCTTCGCCGTCAATGAGCCGGTAGGTCTTCCGCATACTCTCCGGCATTATCAGCTCGAACTGGCGCCGGATGTGGTTGGAGAGCGACGAATAGTTCTTCAGCGCGTCCTGGTAGAAGTTTATGTCGCCCTCTTCGACGGTCTTTTCCTTGACGATGCACCAGCGGGGCTTGTAGTCGTTGGCCCGGAAGTCCCACTCGTCGTACAGATACGTCTGGGGTTCGCGGGTCTCCAGCTCGCCGCCCTGCTCGTCGTCGTTGAGCAGCGGGCCGTAGCCCTGGCCGGGTTGCGAGTTGGGCGGCGGCGCGCCGGCCTCCTTCATGATGTTCTGGGCGAAGGTGGTCATGGCGTCGGTAATGTCGCCCTGCTCGGCGTCCAGTTCCAGCTCGTCGCTGTCCTGGAGGAGCTGTTCCAGCATTTCCTGGGTCATGGGCTGGGCTTCGCCGTCCTGGTCGCCGCTGTCGGCCTGCAACCGGGTGAGGAGCTGCACCATCTCCGGCTTGAAGTCGCCGCGATAGTCCACCGGCTCCGGCGACTCGTAGGACTCGTCGCCTTCCTGACCCTCGCCGCGCTGGTCCATGTCGGCCTGTAGGCGGTCCACCAGGTCCTGGAACTCTTCCTCGTTGAAATCGCCGGGTTCCTCCAGGTCCTGCTCATCCCACTGGTCTTCTTCCTCCTGCTGGTTGGGCAGGCGGGAGATGATTTCGTAGGCCCGCAGGGTGGCCTCGGCGGTGTCCTCCACGTTGGCCTCGATAGTCCGCAGGTTGTGCAGGATGCGGGAGAGCATCACCGCGACCTCTTCGTATCCCTCCGGCACAGGAGCGGTGAAACGCTCCAGGCTCATGTGAACCAGCAATTCAACCATCGCCTGCTGGAGCGGCATTTGCTCGATGGGAGGGCGGCCTTCCAAGGCATCCTGCTGGACGCGGGAAGCGGCCCGGCGAATGCCGGGGTATTCGACATTTATGCGATAGTCCAGCCGGCCATCTTCCAGAACAGTGAACAGGTCGAAGGCCAGCTTGCCGTTTTCGAACATGGCCAGGAAGCGGCCAATATCCGTGTAGGAACGCATTGCGCCGGGGCTTTCGGGCACCGGGCTGTCCTGCGCCGGAGCGCCTCCATTCGGCCCCACTTCCATGAAGGTTACTTCGACTTCGGCCTCACCGCCGGCCATTTCCCTTGCCAACTCGACCATCGCCTGCCGGGCGGCCATTTGCTCGGCGCGTTTGGCGTTAAGCTCTTCCTCCATGGCATGGCGGCGATCATCAAATTGCGTTGCCGGTTTATCGAACTGGAACTCAAAGCTGCCGAATTCCAGGCGGCTGACCTGGTGGGTGGACACCACCTTGAACCATGAGAAGTTGTCCTGCTTGTTGAAATACCGGTCAACCACCGGCGGTAAGAACACCTTGGAGCCGTCGG
Source organism: Dehalococcoidia bacterium (assembly GCA_965204865.1). Lineage (GTDB taxonomy): Bacteria > Chloroflexota > Dehalococcoidia > Lucifugimonadales > UBA3495 > VXOI01. Next base: position 1,993,292 of record OZ242027.1, read on the forward strand.
TAGATGCCGTGTCTTCATCCACCCAGCCTATGTTGCGGCGCACCAGTTCTTGGGTGCTCATGATTTCCACGCCCGCGCCGGACAGCGCCCGGCAGTACAGGCGAATGATGCCCTTAACCCGGTCAAGCTCCAGGCTGGATGAGAGGGTCTCCAGCATCTGCTCCGAGGTGTTTGACTCTATCTTGAAGAAGGCAATACCGCTCTCGGGGTTTTCCTGCAACAGCCGCATCCCGTGCTGATACCAGGTGTCCAACTGGCTGACTGTTATTCGCGTGAGTACGCCGTCGAGGCTTCGCAGGAAGGGCGGAACAGCCTCGGGCGTCACTGCCACCAACTGGTCGCACAGGTCGAGAATGTAGCCCTGGTTCCCCTGCGGCACCCGCCCCAGCGCCTGGGTGCCGTCAGCCAGAAAGCGAGAAGTATCGCGCAGGCCCACCTTGGCCAGTCGCTCGCCCAGCTTGAGGAAGCGGCCGGTCTGGGCTTCGTCCACGTGCTGGAGGGCGCGAGGCACCAGCTCCAGGCAGGTCTTGACCTCCCGCCAACTGGTGTCAATCAGGGCGCGGGTCATCGCCAGGAACGGCTCTCGCTCCCGGCCCATTCCCGGCAGCACGTCCTTGCCCAGCGTCAGGCACTCGCTGGCAACGTCGTAGGACTTGTAGGAAAGCGCCTCGACCAAAGACGCGAACACCTCAACGTCCCAGAAGGGGAGGCTGCGCACCAGCTCCGGCGACACCTCGAAGAACTTGGCCGCCAGGGTGCTGGACTTCCAGGTTCCCTTGTACAGGCTGCGGCCCAGCCCGGCCCAGCGAGGGATGTATTGCGGCCGCAGGTTGGGCACGATGGCCACGCTGGACTTGAAGAAGGCCACGGCCAGCGTGGGCGAGTCCTGGGCCAAGTAAGTACCGCAGCGGGCCCACTGCATGAAGGACGGGAAGGACAGGAAACGGCAAACATGGGGGCTGACCTTGTAGTACTCGATGGCCGCTTCCCAAGAGCGAATGGTCTGGGAGCCGATGGAAACTCCCTCTTTGGCCCACAGCCCAACTTCGTCGGGCCCGAAGGCTCCGCTGACGGGACCGACTGCCTCTTGATAGGCTTCCAGTACCGCCGGGGGGAGTTTGGCGAGTTCCTGTTCTATTTCCGGTGTCGGAGCGCTACTCGTCAATTCTGACCCTCGCTTTCCAGCCCCTCCTCCAATAGTTGCAGGAATTGCTGGAGGATTCTCGCGGTTGCGCCAAAAACCAGGTGCTTGTCGTGCGCATAAGAGTGAACGGAAGAAGGGACGCCTTCCTGCCAGTGGGTTTCGACCCTAACGCTGGCCGGGTCTCGCAACGCGGCAACCGGGAATTCCACGATTTCCGCGATTTCGTCGGCGCTGGGGCGGAACTCATAGGGACAGCCCTGAGCTTGCCGAAGGGCCCCAGCGAACACCCGGACCCGAAACCTCGACCGGGTAGCCACCTCATCCATCTCGCCCAAGACTTTTATGTCGTCCCGCCGGATGCCCATCTCTTCCTCGGTTTCCCGGAGAGCGGTATCCAGGGGATCGCGGTCTTCGGGGTCGGTTGCCCCGCCAGGGAAGGAAATCTCCCCCTTGTGGTGCTCCACCCCCTGGGAGCGCTTGTTCAGCAGAACGCAGTAGTCCCCGTCCTTCGGGTACAGCAGCACCATAACGGCTGCGGGCGTCAAGCCATCCCCGGCCACCCTGTCGGTGGGCCGGTTGGCCAGCGCCCGCTTGATCAATTCCGGTGGCGTCAGGACTGCCTCGTCATTCCTGCTCTCGCGGGAATCTCGCTCCAAGATGCGCTACTCCGAAATGCCTACTCGAAGATGGAAGAGGCCACTTCCTCGAGGCTCCGCTGCAACTCCGGGTCGTCGGTCAGCGTCCAGACGATGGCGACCTGGCAGGCGCGGCGGGCGGGAATACCCTCGGACATCAGCCGCCCGGCATAAATCAGCAGCCGCGTGCTGGCGCCTTCCTGCAATCCGTGGTCTTCCAGGTTGCGAATCTTCTCGCCCAGCTTGGCCAGCGCGTCGGCCTGCTCTTCGGAGCAACCGGCCTCCTGCTGAATAATCTCCCGCTCGATTTCCCGGGGTGGGTAATAGAATTCGATGGAGATGAACCGCTGCCGCGTACTGTGCTTCAGGTCCTTCAACGCGCTCTGGTAGCCGGGGTTGTAGGAGATGCAGAGCAGGAACCGGTCATCGGCCTCGATGATGGAGCCGGTCTTCTCCACCGGAAGGATGCGCCGGTGGTCGGTGAGGGGGTGAATCAGCACCGTGGTGTCCTTGCGGGCTTCCACCACCTCGTCCAGGTACAGGATGGCTCCGGCCTTGACGGCGCGGGTCATGGGGCCGTCAATCCAGCGAGTCCCCTCAGCGTCGAGCAGGTAGCGGCCCACCAGGTCGCTGGCTGTCAGGTCCTCGTGGCAGGCGATGGTGACCAGGGGCACGCGCACCTCGCCTTCCCGCACTTCCTGGACATCTCCGCCGCCGCCGTTCTGCTGTTCCCGTATGACGGTCAGCGGCCGGCCCAGCTTCCAGGCCATGTACTCTACGAACCGGGTCTTGCCACAGCCCGTCGGCCCCTTGAGCAGCACCGGAATGTGCTGTTGGTAAGCCGCGGCAAACAGTTCCATCTCGTCGCCCACGGCGCGGTAGTACGGCTCGGCCCGGACCAGAAACTCCTCAATCGCGTACTCGCTGTAATGTTGTTGTTCTTGCTCTGCGGCTTCTACCATTATGTCTGCTCAATCCTTTCTTTAACTCTGGTTGCCCACAACTCGTCGATCGCCTTTCTCATCTCGGCGACGTCTCCCGAGTTGTCAATCACAATATCAGCCCGGCCCAGCCGTTCGCTGCGGTTCATCTGCGAAGCAAGACGCTTGCGAGCCTCCTCTTCGCTCATGCCGTTGCGTTGCGCGAGACGATGGATCACGGCTTCTTCAGAAGCGTCGGTAACCCATACCTCCTGGACCAGGGAATCCCAGCCGGCTTCATAAAGAAGGGCGGCTTCCACCACCACCACCTCCGCGCCCTCGGCTTGCAGTCCGTCAATTCTTTCCCGGACCATGCGCGCCATCAGTGGGTGCATAATGCCATTGAGCTTGGTCAGTTGCTCCGGGTCGGAGAAAACGATGGCTCCCAAGCTGCGCCGGTCAATTTCCCCGTTGGGCTGAAGGATTCCTTCCCCGAAGGCCCCCACCACCTCGCGCCACGCTTCCGCGTTCGGCCTGTAGGCTTCGTGTCCTACTACATCGGCGTCAATCAGCGCTGCCCCCAGAGAAACCATGTGGCGGGCAGCCTCGCTTTTGCCGGTGCCGATGCCGCCGGTCAGCCCGATAACTAACATACGTCCCCGGAATTACCCTCCATGCCCACGCAAAAGAGGCTGGCTCCCTGTCGGAAAAAGGGCGCAACGAGCGTCATTCTAACAACCGCCCCTAATATGGTCAACTTGACCGCAGCAAGGTTTCTACGCGCCTCTCCGGTACCGGATTATTCCCGGATGTTAATCGGCCCCCACCGGGATTCCCACGTTTCCTGAAGTTTCTGGAACATCCGGCCATATTCTTCGGCACGGATAGGCGACGTGGTCATTATGACGGCGTCTTCCCGGTTATCCGAGTAATAACCCTTGCGAATGCCCACCGACTTGAAACTGTATTTTTCATATAGCCGCTGAGCGATGAAGTTGGAAACCCGCGCTTCGAGGGTCATCACTTGGGAGCCGTATGCCACCGCTTCCCGCAGGGAACCGATGAGCAGCAGCTCCCCGATGCCGTTGCCCCGCAGCGTCTCGCGCACGGCAATTTCCACGATGTGGGCTTCGTCGCCTTGGTACCAGACGCTCACGTAACCGGCGATGACGTAGTCGTCCCTTGCATTTGCAGCAGGGGCGTCTCCGCCCAATCCCAATCGCCCGGCCAGACGGGACAGCCAGGACCGCGGGACTTCAACGGCCTCGTCCGAGGAAGGCGACTCGAAGTCGTCGGGTTCGATGCAGGCCACGAGGTAGCAGGCCCGCCTGTTGTTCAGGTCACGCTTGAAAGGCGAACTCACCCACATGGGCGAGAACGCCTCCCGCTCAATCTCAACTACCTCGGTTATGTCCTCTTTTCGTAAACGGCGCAGATACACTGGGACTTGCTGCGTCAAACCGGGCTTTCCCGTATACGTCGGCTCGCCGCCCGGTACAGGCGACTCACCTAGATTGCGTGAATTGTAGCACAAGGCGTCACGGGGTGTGTTCCGAAGTCTCTGTCATTCCCTGCCGCGACTCAGAACAACGCCGCCTGCTGCTCGCCGCCATCCGGCTCGGCCCAGACCCGCACCGTGCCATACTGTCCGTCAAAGCCCGGCTCGGTCGCAACCTTCCCGGTTCGCGCCTTCAATATGGCCTCGGCCATCTTCTCTCCCGCCACCTTACGCAAGTCCGCAGCGTCCGCCCAGGCCAGCACGGCCAGCTCGTTGCCGAGCTCGACACAAAGTGTCTGGTAGACGTTTGCCACGGCCTTGCTGCGCCGCCCCACGCCCAGGGTTTCCGCCAGCAGTTCTTCCAGGGGAACCAACCGCAGGAAGGGCGGGCGCCCATCCGGCGGGCGGATGAATCCGTCCGCTTCTGCCGTTGACCGGCTGACGGCGCCGTCAGCGGACAGCGAGCGCACCCGGTGCAGCACCCCCAAGGTCAGCGGACGCCCACAGACCGGACAGCGTTCACTGCCCTGCGCGGCGGTTTTCTCCGGAGACTGCCTCAACCCGCAATTGCGGTGCCCGTTGAAGTGATATTTGCCCTCCTCAGGGTAAAACTCCACGGTATAGGCGACCGCATTACGCTCCACGGCAACCTTGAGGTCCTCATAAGCGGGCCTTCCTCTGAACACAGTGACTTCCCGCCCCAGGTTGGGCAACGAGTGGGCGTCGGAAAAGGAAAGGATGGCCCGGTCTTCTAAACCGGGAATCTCCCAATTCATGGCCGGGTCGCTGGAAAGACCGGTCTCCACGGCCCGGACCAGCGGCGTCAACTCTCCGAAGCATTCCTCAAGGCTGTCGAATCCCGATACTGAACCCAGCAATCCGTACCAAGGCGTCCAGAGATGGGCGGGTATCACCATCGCCCCAGGGTCAACGTCCAGCGCGAGGGACGTCAGTTCCGCCGCCGAGAGCCCAACAGACGGGCGTCCGTCGCCTTCCAGCTTGACGCCCCTCCGGGAAAGCTCCGCGTTAAACCGCTTCACACAGTCCAGCGACGACAGGAACAGCAACAGGTGAAGCCGCCGCGCCTTGCCCCCCTGCCGGTATACGCAGCTAATCTCGGTTCCCAAGACAAAGTTGACGTCATCGTACTCGAAGGTCCCGGCGTCCACCTCAACGAGGTTGGCTTCCAGTTCAGACAGCCACGCTGGGTGCGTGAAATCGCCGGTAGCCAGCAGTCCGATGCCCTTGACTCTGGCCGTGGCGGCAAGGTTCGCCAGCGTCAGGTTCTTGCTGCACGCATAGGCGTAGCGGGAGTGGATGTGAAGGTCGGCAACGAATTGCTGTCGGCTGTCCATCCTGCGAGTCTACCACAAGACAAAGCCGACGGACTGGCGCGGCGGCGCCCCTGCCTAGCCGCCGTCCCAGCCGCATTCTGCGGCGATTGGCGCTGTCGTCAAAAGAAACAGGGAGGAGCCTCTATCGAGACCCCTCCCTCACTTAGCGGTTCGGGCGTCTATATCCGTAGCGGGACATGAGCTTCGGGAGCCGTCCTGCTAGGGAAAGGCGCCCGCCGCCGTCAGATTTAACGGGCTCGGGCCCGGGCCCGGTTCTTCCACACCCGGTAGCCCCCATACGCCGCCACGGCCACGGCCGCCGTACCCAGGACAATCGCGATCTTGGCTTTGGTAGTCATGATTCCCACCTCCGGTGAATTTGTCCCGTCCGGCGGGCTGCTCTTTCGCGCCGCCGGTCAGTTTCCGCTGGGAAAATTAAACCCTGTATATCATTTATATCAATAAATCTTATACTTGTCAAGTATGTGAAAACAATCACGATATTGTGATAGCAAATGGATAATATCTGTCTAGCTGCGATCACTTCTGCTTTGCGAGGTACGAGGCTAGGTGGTTTGCCAGCTTACGATCCGTCATTCCCGCGAAGCCTGCCCCCGCGAAGGCGGGGGGCGGGAATCCAAACCCCCGTGTTGCCGCGCGCCTGGCATTCCAGGAAGAGCCATCAACCTCCCCTGCCTTCTCTCCCCCTTTTTCTCCATTGATGACCACTGCCCCTTGCGCAGTCCGGTGACGCCTCTCTAACCTTTTTGTGTCAGAACCATAACACCCACCGGAACGGAGGATAGCCTTCCAATTCAGTTGGTTTGCCAGCTTACCATCCGTCATTCCCGCATTCCCGCACTCCACCCGTCATTCCCCCGCCCTCCCGTCATTCCCGCGAAGGCGGGAATCCAAACCCCCGTCGCCTGTTGCCACCTGATTCGGAACCCCGCCGGAACGGAGCCTTCCTATGACCCTCCCAAATACCCGACAAACCCCCCCGATTCACCAGGAGATACGGTTGCAAAGCCATGTCCATCCCCTTCACTCCCCCGCTAATGCCCAGCCCCTCCAAAGCTGCAATGGGCCGAAATGGGCGGAAATGACCGGAAAGTAAAAATTTCAACCCCAAGAACATCGGAAGAGGAATAAAGATGTACTCCATCAGCTACCTCCGGCGCCAGGTGGACGCCCTCCAGCGCAAACTCAAACCCGTCCTCGCCATCCTCAAACTCCGCAACCTCGCCATGCAATTCTGCGACGAGTTCGACCAGGCCCTCCTCAGCCAAGACTCTCACAAGCGCGACCTCACCGGCATCTGCATGATGTTCCCGCCCCGGGTGGGACAGGCCGGCTTCCGCCTGGACAAGGGCCAAGACCTGGTGCGCTACTTCCTGGGCTGCATCCAGAACAGGACCGGCCCCGAACCCCGGGAAGTCGTCTTCACCCTCATCCCCTGGGCCAGGAAAGGCCCCCTCCTCCGCCCCGACCTCTGGGAACGCCCCAACGCCGCCTGAACAATAAACCCCCCAGCGGGGGGGAGGGCCGGAGCCTGCCCCTGCGAAAGCGGGGGGCAAACGAATAGACCACCTAAAGCGGAACCCTGCCCAATCGTCCTCCACGCTTGACCGCTGACTGGAGCAGTTTTATTCTTTAAGGGATAAATCCCCAATTTCACCGCGTTCTGCTCGTCTCAATTGAAGGAGGAAAAGAGAGGAATGCCAGCCAAGAGCATTATCAGCGATCAGGCCGCCCAAAAGGCCCTGCTGGAAGGCATCACGATGGTGTCCAACGCTGTCGGGCGCACCCTGGGGCCCAAGGGCCGCAACGTGGCCGTGGAAAAGAAGTGGGGCGCCCCGGTCATCACCAACGACGGCGTCACCATCGCCAAAGAGGTGGAGTTGCCCGAGTCCTTCGAGAACATGGGCGCCCAGCTAATCAAGGAAGCCGCCAGCAAGACCAACGACGTCGCCGGCGACGGCACCACCACCGCCACTGTGCTGGCCCACAACATCGTCCGCGAGGGCATGAAGAACGTCGCCGCCGGGGCCGACCCCATGGCCATCAAGCGCGGGCTGGACAAGTGCGTTGTTGCCCTGGTCAAGGAACTGTCCGGGATTTCAACCCCGGTGCAGGGCCGCGACCAGATGTCCCAGGTCGCCACCATCTCGGCCAACGACAGCGAGATTGGCAATATGCTGGCCGACGTGCTGGAGCAGGTGGGCGCCGAGGGCGTGGTCACCATTGAAGAAGGCAAGGGCATCGAGTCCGAGACCGAGTACGTCGAGGGCATGAACTTCGACCGCGGCTACATCAGCCCCTACTTCGTCACCAACCCGGAGCGGATGGAGTCCATCATCGAGAATCCGCACATCCTGGTGACGGACAAGAAAATATCCTCAGCCGCCGAGCTGGTGCCGGTGCTGGAGAGCGCCTTGCAGGTCACCCGCAACCTGGTGGTCATCGCGGAGGACGTGGAGAGCGAGGCGCTGGCGGTGCTGGTGGTCAACAAGCTGCGCGGCACCATCAACTGCCTGGCGGTCAAGGCCCCCGGCTTCGGAGACCGCCGCAAGGCCATGCTGGAAGACATCGCCATCCTCACCGGCGCTCAGGTCGTCTCGGAAGAGCGGGGACGCCGTCTTGACCAGGCCAGCGTAGCCGACCTGGGACAGGCTCGCCGCATCGAGACCACCAAGGACCGCACCACCATCGTCGGCGGGGCCGGTGAAGAGCAGATGATCCAGGGCCGGATTGAACAAATCCGCGTCCTCATCGAGGAAACCACCTCGGAGTACGACAAGGAAAAGCTCCAGGAACGCCTCGCCAAGCTGTCCGGCGGCGTGGCGGTGGTCAAGGTCGGCGCCCCCACCGAGCCGGAACTGAAGAACCGCAAGGCCCGCGTGGAAGACGCCCTGTCGGCCACCCGAGCCGCGGTGGAAGAGGGCATCGTCCCCGGCGGCGGCGTGGCCTACATTCGCGTCATGTCAGCGCTGGACGGCGTCAGCCTCACCGGCGACGAGGAGGTGGGCCGCGTCATCCTAAGAGGCGCGCTGGAGGAGCCGGTGCGCATCATCGCCCGCAACTCCGGCGGAGAGCCGGCGGTGGTGGTGGACGAGGTGCGCCGTAGCGGCGACCGCAACTTCGGCTACGACGCTGCCCAGGGCGAGTACGGCGACATGGTGGAGCGGGGCATCATTGACCCCACCAAGGTTTCGCGCTCGGCCTTGGAGAACGCCTCCAGCGTGGCCGGAATGATCCTGACCACCTACTCGCTGATTACTCCCGAGGAAGAGGAGGAACACGACCATCACGGCCACCACCACTAGGCCCTGATGCCGCCGGGCTTCATCGAACCAGCGGCGGAAAGGAAAATATAGATAATCGCCGAGGTGATTTCTATGATGTCTTCGATGATGGTTTCCATCTGGACCTGCGACAAGTGCGGCCATGAGAACGGCCCCATGCGCGACGTGTTCTGCGGCAACTGCGGCCAGCGCCGCCCTGGCTGGTAGCACAGAGCCGAGCGGGCCTCGCTCCACAGAGAAAGGGAAACGGGCCGGTATCGCTCCGGCCCGTTTTCGCTTCTCCGACTCCGGTCTTGAAAAGTCACGCATAGCGCAGCAGGGCGTCAGCCACGGCCTCCGGCTTTTGCCACGCCGCCATATGGCAAGCGTCTATCTCCAGGGTCTCCTCGCTGTTCAGGCGCTCGGCAGTGCGGCGCTGCGCGGCTGGCGTGACCAGCCTGTCCTCGGTCAGAACGATGCAGGTCAAAGGGGCAGGCAAGTCGGAAAACGCTTCCTGAGACAGCCGGGACTTGAGCAAACGGGTGGGAAGAGGCCCAAAGAAACCCAGAATCTGTACGATTTCCATGGCTTCCATGGTGTTGCACAGGAAGCGTTCAATGACCGGCCCGGAAAACCTGAACTCTTGTCGCGACAGCGTACTGAGCAGGGAAAACAGCCGGAACCAAGAACGGACGGCGCCGGCGCAGCCGCTGATGAGCGGCCGCTGTCCTTCGGGAACCACGGCGCCCACCAAGGCCAGGCGCTTGGGAGGCGTGGGCAACTGCTTCGCGGCCTCCAATACGATGCCCCCGGAGATTCCGTGGCCCACCAGCACCACGTCGCGCAGTTGCTCCTGCTCCACGGCGCGAGTGATAACTTCCACGCACTCCTCCAACCGGACGGCGGAGGTGTCGCCGGCCACATCCGGGCCATGGCCCGGCAGGTCCACCGGGTGGACGCGGTTCGCGCGGCGCGGCTTATGCAGTGTCGGCGGGTGCTCCACCGGGGCCGTCATCCGCCCCCACACCTTGCCCCAGACCCAGGAACCCTGTCCCGGCCCATGCACCAGCAGATAATCGGTCATTGCCTGGTTTGCTCCGGTATTGGTCTTCTTGGCCCAGTTTGTATGGCTCAGTCGTCCAAATGTTGTAGCGCGGTCAGCAACTCGGCATCCTCGCCGGGGCCCACGGTACGGGGGTCGAACAGCACCTTCTCATCCTCCACCCGAGCCACTACCGGAGGACGGCTCTCTCGCAAACGGCGCATCACGCCCTCCGCGCCGCCGGACAGAGCGGGGGCTTCCAGGGCCAGCGCCCAAGTCGGCAGCGTCTCGCCGGGCAGGCTGCCGCCCCCAACGGCGGAGCGCGACTCGACCACGCTATACGGCCCGGACAGTTGCGACTTCCAGCCGTGGGCGCGTTCCCGCAGGGATTCCGGTGTAGCTGAGATCATCTGCCAGACGGGAATCTCCCGCTCTGCCTCGCCCCGCAGGTAGTGGACCAGCGTGGCGGTGAGACTGGCTAAACTCAGCTTGTCTATCCGCACGGCGCGGGCCAGCGGATGCCGGGCCAGTCGGCTCACCAGCTCACGGCGCCCCGCTACGATTCCCGCCTGCGGCCCGCCCAGCAGCTTGTCGCCGGAGAAGAAGACCAGCCCCATGCCAGCCCGCACGCTCTCCTGCGGCATCGGCTCGTGTGCCAAGCCGTACTTCTCAGTGGGCAACAGGCTGCCGCTGCCCACGTCGTGCAACACTGCGACGCCCAGGCGGTCGCCCAGGTCAGCCAATTCCTTTGCGTCAACCTCGGCGGTGAAGCCCTCAACCCGGAAGTTGCTGGCATGGACCTTCAGGTAGGCTGCGGTATCGGCGGTGGTGGCCTCTTCATAGTCGCGCAGGTACGTCCGGTTGGTGGTACCCACGTCCACCAGCGCAGCCCCGCTCTGGCGCAGCACGTCGGGAACGCGGAAGCCGCCGCCAATCTCCACCGCCTCGGCGCGGGACACGATGACCTCCCGCCCGGCGGCCAAAGCCAGCAGCCCCAGCAGCACCGCCGAGGCGTTGTTGTTCACCGCCAGGGCCGCCTCCGCGCCGGTAATCTGCCGTAGCAGCGACTCCAGCCGGGCCTGCCGGGAGCCACGCCGTCCTGAGTCGAGGTCAAACTCCAGGTTGGAGTATCCGGCGGCTGCCTCCTCGGCGGCCTGCATCGCGGCGCGGCTGAGGGGCGCACGGCCCAGGTTGGTGTGGATGACGACGCCGGTGGCGTTGATGACCCACCGCGGCTCGGCCCGCCCCGCGTCCTCCACCCGGCGACAGACTAGCCCGGCGATTTCCTCCACGCCGTCGGCCTCTCCACCCTGCCGGACGCGCTGGCGGGCTGCGTCCAACTCCTCCCGTGTCAACTCAACGACCCACTCGCGGCTGTACGCCGACACGGCCGCCGCCACTTGGGGCAGGGCAAGAACACTGTCAACGCTGGGGAGGTTTCGGAACTGCATCTTGTCGAATAGCCTTTCTGTCTGATGACGGATATTCTAGCACGGCTTAGGATCCAAATTTCATCTGTGAGATTGGGCTTCTTGCGCGGCAGGGGACAGTTGTCCCGCGGTAGCAATAGATGGCGGCCCGGTATAGAATTGAGCCAAGCTGCCGAAGTAAACGCACACTAAATCCGGCAGGCCAGGCCTAATGAAAGCCAAGATCGCCGCCATTGCCGTCATTGCGCTGCTCACCCTGTCGGTCATCGCCGTCGGGTTCTCCGCGTTGGGAGAGGCGCAGAATGCTACGGCGGCCTCAACTGCGTCGGCGGAACCGGTGCGGAACGGGGACGACAATGCCGCTGTGTCGGCTTTCAAGTTCGTCTGCCCCTTCCATTGATACTGATACCCATTGATACCGATACCTTTGGATATTGACGTTTTTGTGCGCGGATGGAACGATTTGGGGCCGCCGCGCATATTATCTGTCGCCTGGTTTAAGTTTACAAACAGGTCCAGGAGGAAGGAACTTCCATGATTGCAGAACAGGCAGGGCTGCCCCCGGAACTGGAGGCCCTGAAACTTACCATCCGCCAGATTGTCAAGGACGAGTGCTATCCTCTGGAGGCGGAGTACCTGGCGAATCCAACAATGGAGGGAGTGGAGGACGTGGGGGCGCCCCGGGGCATCGCTGAGGCGCTGCAAGGTATCCTGGGCTCGCTGTCGCCGGAAAAGTGGGCGCGGCTGAACCAGATTTCCAAGGACACCGGCATCTACACCTCATTCGTCCCCGAGGAATACGGCGGCGGCGGTATGGGGGCGCTGGGCCACGTGGTGCTGGACGAAGAGGTGCACAAGAGCATCGTGCAACTGCCCACATCGCCGGTGCCGATGATGATGATCGGCAACTGCACCCCGGAGCAGGAGCAGGAATACCTGCTACCTTCCATCCGGGGTGAGCTGCATTACGCTTTCGGCCAAACGGAACCGGAGGCCGGCTCCGACCCCGGCGGTATGATGCAGACCCGTGCCGTGCTGGACGGCGACGACTGGGTGCTCAATGGCACCAAGACCTTTATATCGGGAGCGGCCAGCGCCGACTACATCCTGGTGCAGGCAGTGACCGACCCTGAGAAGCGGCAGCGGGGCGGCATCACCATGTTCATCGTGGACAATCCCAGCCCAGGCCTGTCCTTCGAGCCTATCCGCATCTGGATTAACCCCACCAAGAACCAGCAGCACACCGTCCATCTGGACAACGTGCGCGTCCCTCAGACCAAGGTGCTGGGCGAGGTGGGGCATGGCTTCACCCTGGGACAGAAGTGGCTGGTGCATCACGACCGGCTGTTGCGCGGCTCTATGGCCATCGGCATCCTCAGCCGCGCCCTGGAAATGGCTATCGAGTGGGCCAAGCAGCGGGTCACCTACGGGCGTCCCATAGCCGACCGGCAGGCCATCCAGTGGATGCTGACCGACGTGTACATCGACATCATGACGCTTCGAGCGGCCGCCCGCGAGACAGCGGCTCGCGCCGACGCCGGCTACGACGTGCGTGTGGAAGCATCCATGATCAAGTACTGCGCCGGGGAGTGGGGCTGCCGCAGCATAGACAAGATAATGCAGGTGTTCGGCGGAACCGGCGAGACCCTCGACCTGCCCATCGCCCACTGGTATCACCTGCTGCGCCACGCCCGCATCGGCGGCGGCACGTCGGAAATCCACAAGTTCGTCATGGCCCGCGCCCTGCTGGACGGGAGGGTCAACTTCCAGGGCTGACGCTCCGTCCGCCGGTTCAAGCCCAGATTCCGCTTTCAGAGGGGGACCATGGCTCAGACGCTTTCGAGGAAAAGATACTTCCTGCTCGCCGTCGCGGCGGTAATCGCCCTGTTGCTGGCTGCCGCCTATGGGCCGCCGGCCTTTGCCCAAGGTGCCGACGGCTCCCCGTCCGGCATCTGGGTCACCGGGCAAGGCTCGGCCAGCGGCCCCCCCGACCTGGCCATAATCAACCTGGGAGTGGAGGTGCTGGCCGACAGCGCCGCAGAAGCCAGGGAAGAGGCTGCCGAAGGCATCAACGCCGCCATCGCCGCGCTGAAGGAAAGCGGCGTCGCGGACGAGGACATCCAGACCCAGCGCTACCGCATCGGCCCGCGCTACAACTACGTGGAAGTCACAGAGTGCGTTGACAGTGAGGGAAACGCGGTCGTGGCGGGAAGCAGCGGAGAAACTCCGCCCGGAACGCAATGCACCCGGGCTCACAAACAGGTGCTGGACGGCTACCAGGTCAACAACAGCCTCACTGTCAAAGTCCGCGACCTGGACTCGGTGGGCCAAATCATAGACAGCGTTATCGAAGCCGCTGGCGACATCGTGCGCATCAATGGCATCAACTTCTCCATAGAAGATTCCGCGGCCTTGGAAGACGAAGCCAGGGCCAGGGCCGTCGCCGACCTGAAGGCCAAAGCGGCGAGACTGGCGGAACTGGCCGGGGTGGAGCTAGGCCCATTGGTATACCTCTCCGAGACGGGAGGTCCAGCGCCGTTCTCGCGGTTAGATTCAGGCTTCGCCGAATACGCTCTCGCCGCGGCGGCATCGACCTCAATCCAGCCGGGCGAGCTGGAAGCCGTCGTCACAGTGGTGGGCGTGTTTGAGATTGTCGAGCCTGAGAGTTAGACTGCGGTATGGTTCTGAGCGACCGAACAATTAAAGAGGAGCTGGCAAAGGGCCGCATCGTCATTGATCCCCTGAACCAGGCCGACATCCAGCCCGCCAGCGTTGACCTTCGCCTCGACCGCAAGCTGCTGGTCTTCACCCACTCCCGCCGTCCTCATATAGACGTCAAGAAGGGGCTGGATGACCTGACGGAGATTGTCGAAATAGACGACGATGTTCCCTTCATCCTCCATCCCGGCGAGTTCGTGCTGGGCAGCACGCTGGAACACATCGAGCTTCCCGACGACCTAGTGGCGCGTCTGGAGGGTAAGAGCAGCCTGGGACGCATAGGTCTGGTGATTCATTCCACCGCCGGCTTCGTGGACCCCGGCTGGAAGGGACATCTAACCCTGGAACTAAGCAACCTGGCCCGCCTGCCGATCACGTTGTACTACGGCATGAAAATCGGTCAGATTTCCTACCTGCGGCTGACCACTCCCGCCGACCGGCTCTACGGCTCCGAGGGCCTGGGCAGCAAGTACCAGGGGCAGACGGAACCGACGGCCAGCCGCTTCTCCCAAGAGTTCCCAGGCCCCCAAACACTCCCTCTCCCTTTGGGAGAGGACTAGGGTGAGGGAATGACCAACGACCGCCGGATGACTTTCATGGGACATGCCATTGACCTGGCGCGGCAAGCGCTGGGCTCCACCAGCCCGAACCCAGCCGTTGGGGCGGTCTTGGTAAAGGATGGAACAGTGGTAGGCCGCGGGGCAACCCAGCCGCCAGGGCAGGCCCACGCCGAAGTGGTCGCGCTGAACGCAGCCCGAGACGACGCCAGAGGCGCCACACTGTACGTTACTCTGGAACCCTGCTGCCACTGGGGCCGCACGCCCCCCTGCACTCGCGCCGTCATCGAAGCCGGAGTTTACGAGGTTGTAGTGGCGGTCGCCGACCCCAACCCGGTGGTGGCGGGCCGGGGCCTGGCGGAGTTGAGCGACGCTGGCATTTCTGTTTCGACGTTGCCGGATGACTGCCCGGAACGGGAGCAGGCCCGCGAGCTGTACGAAGGATTCGCCAAGCATATCAGCACCGGGCTGCCCTTAGTTACGGTCAAGTTCGCCATGAGCCTGGATGGTAAGATAGCCACCCGCACCGGCGATTCCAAGTGGGTCACCGGCCCCCAGGCCCGGGCGCTGGTGCAGCAGATGCGCCGTGAGACCGACGCCGTGATGGTGGGAATCAAAACGGTGCTGGCCGACGACCCAGCGTTAACCGCCCGCGACAGCGCCGATCAGCCGCTGGCCCGCCAGCCCCTCCGAGTGGCCCTGGACAGCCATTGCCGGATGCCGGTAGAGTCGCAGTTGCTCCACCAGCCGGGACAAACGCTGGTATACACCACCGCGGCCGCGCCCGCCGAGAGCGTCCATGGACTGCAAAAGACCGGGGCGGAGGTGCTTACGCTCGGCTCCACTGCTGTCGGCCAAGTCTGCCCGTCGGAGGCGCTGGCTGACCTGGGCCGCCGCGGGATAGTGAATCTGCTAGTGGAAGGCGGCGGCCTGACTCTGGGATCCTTGTTCGACGCCGGGCTGGTGGACAAGGTGCAAGCCTTCGTCGCGCCGGTAATCATCGGCGGAATAGAGGCCGCCTCTCCGGTGGAGGGCGCCGGTGCTGAACTGATGGCCCACGCCAGGCGCTTGGAGCGAACCTCAATCCGCCAGATTGGCCCGGACTGGCTGATTACCGGCTACCCCCAAAATCCCCTCTCCGTTGAGGGAGAGGGTTAGGGTGAGAACATTAGGAGTCTCAATAGGTTGGAGAAGCAAGTAATGTTCACCGGAATCGTCGAAGAAGTCGGCTCCGTGGTCAACATCAGCAGCAACGGCATGACCGTGCGGGCCGAAAGGGTGATGTCTGACCTGAAGCTGGGCGACAGCATCGCGGTCAACGGCGCTTGCCTCACAGCGGTATCGCTGTCCGCTTCCGAGTTCTCGGTGGACCTGTCGCCCGAGACCATGCGCCGCACTTCGCTGGGCGACTTGGCGGACGGAGGGTCCGTGAACCTGGAGCGGGCCCTGTCTGCCGGCGACCGTATGGGCGGCCACATCGTGCAGGGCCACGTGGACGGAACGGGCCGCATCACCTCGACGAAAGAGGATGGCGACTCCATAATTTTCCGCGTCCGCGCTCCCTCGCGGCTGATGCCCTACATCGTCGAGAAGGGCTTCATCGCGGTTGACGGCATAAGTTTGACCGTGGTAAAAGTAGGCACTTCCTCGTTCACGCTGGCTGTGATACCATATACTCTCCGCAATACTAATCTGGAAACACTATCAGTCGGCGCTAGGGTTAACCTGGAAGCCGACATACTGGCGAAGTACGTGGAAAACCTGCTGAAGCGGTGAAGCTGGGCGGGGGTAAGCCAGCGCAGGAAAAGGACTGAATTATGCCCCTGTGTAGTCTGGAAGAGGCCCTGGACGACCTGAAAGCGGGCAAACTGCTCATTGTTGTAGACGACGAAGACCGGGAAAACGAGGGCGACCTCGTGATGCCCGCCGAGACTGTGACCCCGGAGGCCATTAACTTCATTGTGAAGTATGCCCGGGGTCTCCTTTGTATGCCCATAATCGGCGAGCGGCTGGACGAGCTCCAGATGCCGCTGATGATAAGCCAGAACGCCGGCAGAAAAGACAAGACGGCTTTCACGGTTTCAGTGGACTACAACATTGACACCACCACCGGCATCTCGGCTTTCGACCGCGCGCTGACAGTCAAAGCCATGATTGACCCGGCAACCCGCCCGGATGATTTCACCAGGCCGGGCCATCTCTTTCCCCTCCGCTACTACCCAGGCGGTGTGCTTGCCCGAGCCGGACACACCGAAGCCATAGTTGACCTTTGCAACCTTGCCGGAATGTACCCGGCCGGCATAGTCTGCGAAATGATGAATGAAGACGGCTCAATGTCCAGACTGCCCCAGTTGGAGGAGTTCGCCGAGACCCACGGCCTGAAAATCCTCAGCATCGCCCAGATTATCGCCCACCGCCGCCACCACGAGCGGCTCATCGAGCGTGTGGCGGAGACCCGGTTGCCGACCCGTTACGGCGAGTTCAAGGCCATCGGCTACCGCAGCTACTTCGACCAGGGCGAGCATATCGCCCTCACCAAAGGGGAGTGGAACCCGGACGACCCCGTGATGGTCCGCATACACAGCGAGTGCCTGACTGGCGACGTGTTCGGCAGCCTGCGCTGCGACTGCGGCGAACAGGTGGAGCTGGCCCTGAAAACCCTATCCGAGGAAGGCACAGGCGTACTGCTCTATATGCGGCAGGAAGGCCGGGGCATCGGCCTGCACAACAAAATAAAGGCATACTCCCTCCAGGACAACGGCCTGGACACCATCGAGGCCAACAAGACCCTTGGCTTCGACGCCGATATGCGCCACTACGAAGCAGGAGCACAGATACTCCTCGACTTAGGCATCTCAAAAGTGCGCCTTCTCACCAACAACCCCGGCAAGGTGGTCGGTCTCTCTGGTTTCGGCCTGGAAATCCAGGACCGCATCCCCCTCGAAGCCTCGGTAAACGATGAGAACCGCAACTACCTGATTACCAAGAAGCTGCGCATGGGGCATCTGTTGGGGAACTGCTAGACTGCTACTAAGGGTTCACTGGTTTCAGGTGCGATCATAAAACAAAGGCAGGGGCGGGTGACTTACCCGTCCCTGTGTGTCTTCCCTCTTTTGGAAGCATGGTAAGGATAGGAATTTCAAGATGGAAGTGGATATTCGAGATTTCTTAAAGCTGTCCGAACGCGATGAGCTGGTAGCCAGAGGTATTCTGCGAAATGCAAATAACATCCTACGAGTGGAGAGTGTAGACCCACTGATCAATCTAATGACCGAGCGTAGGCTCCGGACGTTACCCAGTTGTTGGCTTACATGGGAACCATCGAGAATCCGGAAGGGAGGACAGTGCGCGGAATACTGATTGCCAACGATTTCGCCCCTCGTGTTATTCAAGCAGCAAAGGCTGTGCCAACCATTGCTTTGAAAGCCTACTCTTTCCAGTTCAGCTTCCACGACCGTTAGCGCCGGTTCCGGCCTTGTCTCAAGTTAGTAGGGCACAGCCGTGCGCTCCTGGGTATCTGAAAACCTGTCAACAGGGACACAAGTTTCCGCCCTTAATTCCCACCTCCCAGCTTCTGCATCAAATACGCCTCGATGAACGGGTCTATCGCGCCCTCCAGCACACCGTCCGGGTTGGTGCTTTGCAGGTTGGTGCGGTGGTCCTTGACTGACTTGTAGGGGTGGAGGACGTAGCTGCGTATCTGATGGCCCCATTCCGGGTTGGCCCGCTCACCGCGGATGCGGGACAGTTCTTCGGCCCGCTCGTCGTCCTGGCGCTTCAGCAACCTGGCGCGCAGTATCCGCATGGCGTACTCGCGGTTTTGGTGCTGGGAGCGCTCGGTCTGGCAGGACACCACGATGCCGGTGGGCAGGTGGGTCAGGCGGACGGCGGATGCCACCTTCTGGACGTTCTGACCGCCCGGCCCGCTGGAGCGGAAGGTGTCCATCTTCACGTCTTCGGGCCGAATTTCAATGTCCGACTCGCTTTCCACCGCTGGCAGTATCTCCACATTGGCGAAGGAGGTATGCCGGAGGTTGTTGGGGTCGTAGGGCGAGAGCCGCACCAGCCGGTGAACACCCTGCTCGGCGCTCAGGTAGCCGAAGGCATGGCTGCCGCCCACTTCCAGCGTACCGCTGCGCAGTCCGGCCTCGTCGCCATAGGACAGGTCCATCACTTCCACCGGACGCTTCCCCGCTTCCGCCCAGCCGGCGTACATTTGCAACAGCATTTCCGCCCAGTCATGAGAGTCGGTGCCGCCCGCCCCGGAGTGGATGGTGACGATGGCCGGGCGCTCGTCATAGGGGCCGGAAAGGGTGAGCTTGACTTCCTCGCCAGACAGTTCCCGGGTTAAGTCGGCGGCGCCGGTCTCCAACTCTTCCTGGATGGAGAAATCCCCTTCCTCGATAGCCAGTTCGGTCAGTTCGAGAAGGTCGCGGCAACGGGAATCCAGTCCGCGCCAGAGGGTGACAGTGTCGCGTAGGCGGCCCATCTGCCGCATCTTGCGCTGAGCCTGCTGGTGGTCGCCCCAGAAGTCCGGCTCGGCAGACTCCTTTTCCAGTTCGACTATGGCAACTTCCTTGGCCGGGAGGTCAAAGACGCTCCACCAAGGCCGCAATTTTTTCCGACAGATAGATGAGGTCTTGTCTCAACTGGTCCATGGGCTGTTATGTCTCCTGATAGTGAAATACCGCAAGACCATTATAACAATCGTCTGAACTGTGATTTACCTGATTTGAAGATTGCCATGATAAATATCCATCGTGGCAATCCCTTCATCATAAGAATCACAGTTCAGGCAATCCCCAGCCGTTCCGACAACCAGGCGACGCGGGCCACGGCGTGAACGTGCCCGCCTCCCTCGGCAGCGCCGTCATACAGCCGCAGGTCGCAGTTGGGAAGAGCCGCGGCCAACTCTTCGGCGAAGGCCACCGGGCAAGTTCCGCGGTCGAAGCGCCCAGCGCTGAGCAACACCGGCGCGGACACGTGAGAGGCTTCACCTAACGGGTCCAGCAGGCCCAGCGTCCGCTCCACATCGGCGCGGCGGTGGGGGTGTACACGCAAATAGTCGCCGATTTCGCCCAACGGATAGCCCAACCCGGATTCCAGGGCTGACGAATGCCCCAGCGGCATGGGCGTATCGGCAGCCACGGCCCCAGTCCGTGGCCGGCGCACCGCCAACGACAAGGCCAGACTCGCGCCCAATCCCGCGCCCCACAGCGCGACCGGGCCGATTTCCGCGATGTTCTGCCCCAGCAGAGCGTCCAACGCCCGAAGCGCGTCGGCGTATGCGCTAAGCATCATCCACGATTCACCGTCGCCTATGCCGTCGGTCAACAGTCCGGGGTAGCTGGCGCGGTACGCCCCATCGCTGTTTCGCTGCCCGCGATGGGTGGCGTTCATCACTACGGCCCGGTGGCGCAACGAGGTATAGATTATGTCGTGGACGCTGGCGTAATCCGGCATACGCAGCAATGCCGGGTAAGGGCCGGTCCCTTCCTTGGGAACCGACATCCAGGCGAACAGACGGTGGCCGCCTGTGGTGTTGTAATTCAGGCGATATACATCCCATTCCGGCTGGGAATAGAAGGCGTCGCGGCTGACTGATATATCCGGTGGCGTCTCGGCCAGTTGCGCCTCGGTCATTTCCCAGAAACCGGCGGGCGTCATGGCGTGACCGCCTGGGGCTGCGACGCGGCTATGCGCTGCTCCAGCCAAGCGGTTTCCTGACGTGGGTAGTCGTGAGCGTTGCCGTGCCCGGAATCGGGGAAGAGCCACAGCTCCCGCTCACCGCCCAGACGGTCGTAGGCGGCATAGCTGGTCTCCGGCGGGCAGACCTCGTCCTCCAGCGCGATGCCCACCACCATAGGGCACTTGATGCGGGGCGCAAAGTTTACTGCGTCAAAGTAGCGCAGCGTTTCCAGCATCTGCGCCTCATGCTCCGGGTAAGCGCGAACATAGCAGGAGAGTTCGTCGTAGGGATACGACCGGAGCATCTTCATCGACTCGGGGAAGCAGCAGATGAAGGGATAACCGGATACTCCTCCCTTGATTTCCGGGCGCAGCCCGGCAGTCGCCAGAGTGAGTCCGCCGCCCTGGCTGCTGCCGCTGGCGTAGATGCGCTCCGGGTCAATTTCGGGTCTGGACAGTAAAAAGTCCACGCCGCGGGAACAGTCGGAAATCACGCCCCTGTAACTGTAAGTCTCGCGACTCTCGACACCGCTGGTAAGCAGACCGGGATAGCCGGGGTTGAACTCGGCGCTGCTGGGCAGCTTTCCTCGTACCGCCACCGACAGCACAGCGACACCCTTCCGCCCCCAATCCCTGCGCAATGCCGGTTCCGACTTATAGCCAGGCAGCACAAGGATCGCCGGAAACGGCCCGTCTCCGACCGCAGGCACACTGTACCATCCGAAAATCTCCAGCCCGTCAAGACTTTGGTAGGTGGCCTGATAAACTTTGACATCGCCGTTGCTGCGAAGCGGGTCCGGCGTGGCCGTCGCTTCGAGAGGCAACTCCGCCAGTTCGGCCAGGATTCCGCCCCAGAACTCGTCGAAATCATCAGGACAGGAGACCGAGGTCACAAACGCTTCCAATTCTTCTTTGGTAGCCATAGGACGCTCCTCGGAACAGTCTTTTCCGGAAGGCATTATACCGCGTAATCCAACAACTATCAGAAGCAGTTGGGCTATAATGATACGGACACACACTTACGCCCAAGCAGGAATGAATCATGCTGGACCACGGCGCCCTTGACCACGCCAATATCAGCGAGGCTCACGCCCACCGCCACGCCATGCGTCACTCAGCGGCTCACGTGATGGCCGACGCAGTGCTGAAGCTGTTTCCCGAAGCCAAGATGGGCATAGGGCCGCCCACTCAGGACGGGTTCTATTACGACTTCGACGTCGCCCGCCCCTTCACGCCCGAAGACCTGGAGCAGATCGAAGTCCTGATGCGGGAGTCCATCGCAGGATCCTTCCCCTTCGAGCGGGAAGAGCTTACACGGCAGCAGGCCCAGGCCCTGTTCACTGACCAGCCCTACAAGCTGGAGCTCATCGAAGGGCTGGAGGACTCGGCAGTAATCTCCATCTATCGCCATAACGGGTTCGTCGACCTGTGCCAGGGCCCGCACGTCGGCAATACGGCCGAAATCCCCGCAATGAAGCTGCTCAGCGTGGCCGGGGCCTACTGGCGGGGCGACGAGAAACGCCCGATGCTCCAACGCATCTACGGCACCGCCTTCGAGTCAGACGAGGAACTTAACGACCACCTGGCCCGGCTGGAAGAGGCGGAGCGACGCGACCATCGCACCCTGGGGCGACAACTGGGCCTCTACACCATCCACGACGAAATCGGCCCCGGCCTGGTCGTCTGGCACCCCAAGGGCGGCCGCGTACGCTCCCTCATCGAGGACTACTGGAAGGACATTCACTATCGCCGCGGCTACGACGTGGTGTTTTCGCCTCACATCGGCCGGTCAACCCTGTGGCAGACCAGCGGCCATTTGGACTTCTACCGCGAAGGTATGTTCTCGGCGGTGGAGGTGGACGAGCAGGAATACTACCTGAAGCCCATGAACTGCCCCTTCCACATCACCATATACCGCTCGGCCCTGCGCAGCTACCGCGAACTGCCCCTGCGGTTCGCCGAGCTGGGCACGGTCTACCGCTACGAGCGCAGCGGCGTTCTCCACGGCCTGATGCGGGTGCGTGGCTTCACCCAAGACGATGCCCATATCTTCTGCCGCCCGGAGCAGGTGGAGAATGAAGTGGGTGGCGTGCTGGAACTGACCTTCGAGCTGATGGAAGCCTTTGGCTTCTCGGATTACAGCATCGCCCTATCCACCCGCCCGGAGAAATATGTAGGCGATCTCGAGATGTGGGAACACGCCACCAACTCCTTGCAGGGCGCATTGGAAGCGCGGGGCCTGCCCTTCACCGTGGACGAGGGCGGCGGCG
This sequence comes from Dehalococcoidia bacterium, assembly GCA_965204865.1. Lineage (GTDB taxonomy): Bacteria > Chloroflexota > Dehalococcoidia > Lucifugimonadales > UBA3495 > VXOI01. The sequence goes on from OZ242027.1 coordinate 2,015,812, forward strand.
CATTCTACGGCCCGAAGATTGACATCAACATCACTGACGCTCTGGGCCGGGCCTGGCAATGCACCACCGTCCAGTTCGACTTCAACCTCCCGGAACGCTTTGACCTAACCTACCAGGACGATCAGGGAGGCCGCAGCCGCCCCTACATGGTCCACCGCGCCATCCTCGGCTCCATGGAGCGCTTCCTGGGCGTGCTCATCGAACACTATGGCGGCGCGTTCCCCGCATGGCTTGCCCCGGTGCAGGCCGTGGTCATCCCCATCGCAGACCGCCATGCAGAGTATGCTCAAAGTGTTCTGACTTCACTTGCCGGCCAGGGTTTCCGGGCCGAAGTTGACAATCGCAACGAGCGCATGAACCAGAAAATACGCACAGCCCAGTTGCAGAAGGTGCCGTATATGCTGGTGGTAGGCGACCGCGAGGCAGAGGCCAACGCGGTAGCCGTCCGCAGCCGCGACGGTGGAGACCTGGGGGCGATGCCCCTGGGCGACTTTGTGGAGATGCTTGAGGGCAACGCCGAGTCCAGGAACTGAATTCAGACCACCAGTCCCCAACACCATGCTTTATTGGCGAGAAGAACGCCGAAGGTCCGGCAGTGGCCGGGAAGGATGAGACCATATGCCCAACCGGCTGATTGACGAGACCAGCCCCTACCTGCTTCAGCACGCCGACAACCCCGTAGACTGGTATCCGTGGGGCGAGGAGGCTTTGTCGCGGGCGCGTAACGAGGATAAGCCCATCCTCCTCAGCATCGGTTATTCTGCCTGCCACTGGTGCCACGTGATGGAGCGGGAGTCCTTCGAGAACGACGCCATCGCCGAGATAATGAACCGGCACTTCATCAACATCAAGGTTGACCGCGAGGAACGGCCCGATCTCGACGCCGTCTACATGGAGGCGGTACAGATGCTCACCGGCAGCGGCGGCTGGCCCATGACCGTCTTCCTAACGCCTGACTGCAAGCCCTTCTACGGCGGCACCTACTTCCCCCCCGTAGACCGCCACAATATGCCCGGCTTCCCCCGCCTGCTGGAAACTGTTGCCCAGGCCTACCGCAACAGCCACTCGGAAATACAACGCGTGACCGGGCAGTTGACCGAGCAGATGGGCCGCACCGCCAATTTGCCGCGCGGCGCCGGCGCGCTGGACGAAAGCATCCTGCACAACGCCTACAACCAGCTCGCCACCAACTTCGACTATCAGAACGGTGGCGTCGGCTCCGCGCCCAAGTTTCCCCAGGCCATGACCCTGGAAATCCTGCTGCGCTACTACGCCCACGGCCACAACGACCGCGCCCTGTCCATGCTGGACCTGACGCTGGAGAAAATGGCCCGGGGCGGCATCTATGACCAGATAGCCGGCGGGTTCCATCGCTACTCCACGGACTCCTTCTGGCTGGTGCCACACTTCGAGAAAATGCTCTACGACAATGCCTTGCTGGCCCGTCTCTACCTGCACGCCTGGCTGGCCACCGGACGCGCCCTGTACCGCCGCATCACCGAGGAAACGCTGGACTATGTCCTGCGGGAGATGACCGGCGAGCACGGCGGCTTCTTCTCGGCCACCGACGCCGACAGCGAAGGTGAGGAGGGCAAGTTCTTCGTCTGGACGCCGCAGGAAATCGAGGCGGCGCTGGGCAGCGAGGACGCATCCCTGTTCAACGCTTTCTTCGGGGTATCGCAGCGCGGCAACTTCGAGGGCAAGAACATCCTGAACATCCCGGTCAAGGCCGCAGACTTCGCAGAGCGCCAGGGCGTTGCCCTTGAGCAACTGGTGAACATCATACAGAGCGGCAAGGAAACGCTGCGGCTGGCGCGGGAGGAACGCGAGCATCCGCTGCTGGATGACAAGGCGCTGGCGTCGTGGAACGGGCTGATGCTTCGCGCCTTCGCCGAGGCCGGGGCGGCGCTGGAACGGCAGGATTACATTGATGCTGCCATCAGAAACGCCAACTTCCTGCTCACGGATATGCGTCCCCAGAGACAATTGTTGCGCTCCTATCGCCAAGGGCAGGCCAAGCTACCGGGGTTCCTGGAAGACTACTCCTTCGTCGCCGACGGCCTGCTGTCGCTATATGAGGCCACCTTCGACCGCCGCTGGCTGGACGCTGCGGTGGAACTGGCCGACGAGATGATTTCGCTGTTTTGGGACGAACCTGCGGGCTGCTTCTACGACACTGGCCGCGGCCATGAGGAACTGGTGGTGCGCCCCCGCGACGTGTTCGACAACGCCCAGCCTTGCGGCGGCTCGGTGGCGTCCGACGTGCTGCTGCGGCTGTCCGTGGTGACCGGCAACGAGGATTACGCCGGCAAAGCCGCCACCCCCCTGCGGTCGCTGGCGGAGCTGATGGGCCGCGCACCGGCCGGCACGGGCCGCTGGCTGGCCGCGCTGGACTTTTATCTCTCGACACCCAAGGAAGTGGCGGTCATCGGCCCGCCGGATGATCCAGCCACGTCCGCCCTGCTGCGGGAGGTCAACGGCCGCTACCTGCCCAACCGGGTGCTGGCAGGAGCGAGCGGGGAAGGAGCCTCCGCCTCGTCCGGCCTGCCGCTGCTGGAAGGAAGGGGCATGGTGGACGGTAAGCCCACGGCCTACGTTTGCGAGAACTACGCCTGCCAACTCCCTGTTACCGACGCCGAATCGTTGGCGGCGCAACTGGCCGAGTAAAAATTCCCTCTCCCTCCGGGAGAGGGTTAGGGTGAGAGCGTACCCCCTTTCCTGCTCTAGTCCGCCGCTCCTCGCACAGGCTGAGAGGGCAGCAAACCAGCCGCCCCTACCGTTTCCCGGTTCACCGTGTCGGGCAGGCGATAGCGGTGCCATAGCGCGATTCCGAGTAGCGCCAAGACGCCCGCCAGTACGGGCGCCAGCCGGAGGCCCAGGGGATCCTCCGTCGTGTCTCCCAGCAGCAGCACCAGGGCCAACAGCGCCGGGGGCAAGGCGAAAGTGATTTTCTCGAAGAAGTTCTGCGTCGCGTAGAACATCGCCTCCCGCCGCTCCCCGTTCAACATCGCGTCATAGTCGGCGATATCTGCGGTCAAGACCTTGGGTAACATGAAAACGGCTGCCATCGGGATCCCGGCAACGAAGGCCATTGCCAATCCCTGCACCATCAGACCGCTGTCGGAGAACAGGCCCACCACCCCCAATAGCGGGAAAATGAAGCCGCTGGCAACCAAGCAGGCGCCATATACCCGGCGTTTGCTGAACTGGAACCGGACAATCAGTCTCCAGAAAACCAGGCCACTGATTACCGCTCCCAAAATCGCCAAGCCAAAGATAAGGCCCGACACTGTCCCTTCTTCCTCTGCCTGCAACACTTGGGAAGCGAAAAAGGGTATCCAACCCATCATGACGCCGACACCAGTGGTGAACATCACGAAGGTAGGCAAATAGTAGACGAACTGTGGGTTCCGTACCGTTTCGCGCACACCCCGCCAGAAGCTGACTCTAGCGGGCGTCGTGTGGCGAGGCGCGTGTTTCCACACCGCCGCCAGTGAGACGTAACGAAAAGCTATGCCCAGCACCGCCAGTATGATGCCAACTACTTGAAAGCCGAGGGCATCCACCAGAACGCCGCTTATGGCCAGGCCAAGAACGGCGCCGATAATGGCGAACAGGTAGATCAACCCCCCCAGGTTCATCCGGTCCGAGGCCCCGTGGGTAACCTCCGGCACTAGGGCCTCCAGCGCTCCGCTGGACATCGTGGCGGCAGTGAAGAACAGCTCAAGCACAATCACGAAGTAAATGGCATTCCAGAGACTGGCGTCCTCCGTCGGAAGGAACCAGACCAGAGCCGCGAACAGAGCGTAGAAAGGGGTGCTGAAAAGGATAAACGGGATGCGCCTCCCCCAGCGGCTGCGGGTGCGGTCGCTCCACCAGCCGATGAGCGGGTCGGTGAAGGCATCAACGAAGCGCCCGGCAAAAATCAGGAACCCGGCAAACACCCTGGCGTCAACCTCGAACCCCAGCAGCGAAACGTCCGACACCCTCGCTATTCCTTCTCCCATGGGAGGAACCAGAAAGAATAGAATCCACGATTGCCTGAAGTACTGAATCGCTTGCAGACCGACATGGTCTGAAGCGAACAACATCTTGTTCAACAGCGGCATCCGAGCGGCTGCGGTTGGCCCGGTTTCGGTCACTTAAATCGGTCTCCACAAGCCGACTGGCGGCAGGTCTGGCGTCATGCCGCAGCATCCCGCGACAGCGACGCTACGGCGTCCCGAATGGTCTTGGTTGCAACATCGTACTTCATATCCGCCGGGATTAGTATCGGCGAGCCGAACCTGACTTCAATATGACCCCGGCGGGGATGGCTGCCCCCTTTGGCAACCACGCTGTCGGTGCCTTTGAGATACACTGGCACCACAGGAACGCCCAGCCTGGCGGCCAGCAGACCGATGCCCGGCTTGAACGGCCCCAGCTTCCCGTCGTCGGAGCGTATCCCCTCGGGAAAGAACAGAAGAGACCATCGGGCGCGGGTGAGCTTGCCGCAATAGGCTAGACTTCCGCGGACGGAGCCGGTCTGCGAGATGTGAAAGCCGTTGCTGATGAGGGCCGCGAAGAAACTCTGGACTCTACCGCGCCCCCGCATAACTTCCTCGGACGCTGCGGTCGCCACACGAAGACGCCAACGCCAGGGAAGGGCCAGCAGCACCGCAGGGTTGTCCGCCACGCTCAGGTGATTGGCCGCGAAGATGACAGGGCCGTCCATGGAGCGCAGGACTTCTTGACCGTATGTCCGCCGACGCGAGAAGATGGCCATCAATGGGTACAGGAGTCCCGCAATCAAGACGGCTCTTACCGCTACTACCAGCAGGGCAAACTGCCATTCCCGTATTCTTTCGACGCTATTGCCTGAACGAGAGAGACGGTTTCGCCTGCGCATTCCCGAGCGCCGGGACGCTTTCGCACTTCCGTCTGCCATATCGTCATTATGTATGTACGGTATAAGATGAAATCCGCCAACAGTCTATACCGTAGACTTGCTCGCTTCAATTCGCATCGCGCGTCTTTCACGCTTGGAAGCAACCACAGGCGACAGTTAGCGCTCCAATTTAGGTGGTTTTCCGCCAGACAACCCGTCATTCCCGCGAAGGCGGGAATCCAAACCCCCGTCGCCTGTCGATTTGACCACCTAATTCGGAACCCTGCCCAGACGACACTGGGGCTACCGCCTGGCTCGGATGGGCTGTATAATTTTGTTCGATTCAACCCCGAAACCCTGCGGGGCCTGTTCTTGCGCAAAGGAGAGGACTATGCCAGAAGCGGCCAAGATCATTTACACCAAGATTGATGAGGCTCCGGCCTTGGCCACGCACTCGTTACTGCCGATTCTCCAGGCTTTTACCAAGGGGTCCGGCATTGAACTGGAGACTTGGGACATCTCGCTGACTGGCCGCATTGTCGCCAATTTCCCCGACAGACTGACGGATGAGCAGAGAATCCCGGACTATCTGACTATGCTGGGTGAGCTGTCCGAGGACCCGTCTGCGAACATCATCAAGCTGCCCAACATCAGCGCCTCCATTCCCCAGATGAAGGGAGCAATCAGGGAACTCCAGGAAAAGGGATACGACATTCCCGACTTCCCGGACGCTCCCTCTACCGACGAGGAACGCGAGGCCCGGGCGCGCTTTTCCAGGGTAATAGGCAGCGCCGTGAACCCCGTCCTGCGGCAGGGAAACTCAGACCGGCGGTCGTCCAACTCGGTCAAGGAGCATGGCAAGCGCAATCCCCACCGGATGATGCAGAACTGGCCGGAAGTGTCAAAGACTCGTGTGGCCTACATGGAAAGCGGGGATTTCTACAGCTCCGAGCAAGCAGCGACAATCACGGAATCGGGAGCTGCGGTCATCGAATTCGTGAACAGCGAGGGACAGGCGAGCGTTCTCAAGTCCGGCATTCCCTTGCTGGCGAATGAGATCATAGATTGCGCCGCGATGAATGTTCGTGAGTTGCGCCATTTCTACGCAGCGGAGATTGCGAAGGCCAAGGCCGACAACGTACTCCTCTCGCTCCACGTGAAGACTACCATGATGCGCATCTCAGATCCGATAATTTTCGGGCATCTCGTGTCGGTGTACTATGAGGATGTGTTTGCCAAGCACGGGGCCGCGTTGGCTGATGTTGGGGTGGATCCCGACAATGGCGTGGCCGAGCTCCTCACGAAAATTCAGGATCTTCCCGAAGACAAGCGAGCGGAGATTGAGGGGGATGTCCAGGCGGTCTACGGCGAGCGGCCGGAACTGTATATGGTGAACTCCAACCGGGGCATCACCAATCTGCACGTGCCCAGCGATACCATCATTGACGCCTCCATGCCGGTGATTATCCGCGACGGCGGCCGCGCCTGGGGGCCCGATAACGAGCTCCACGACACCATCGCCATGATCCCCGACCGCTCCTACTCGAGGCTGTACCAGGCGGTCATAGAGGACTGCCAGGAACATGGAGCCTTCGACCCGTCCACCATCGGCAGCGTGGCCAACGTCGGGCTGATGGCGCAGGCGGCGGAGGAGTACGGGTCTCACGACAAGACCTTCACCGCCCCCGGCAATGGAACGATACGGGTGGTGGACTCATCCGGGGCCGTCCTGATGGAACAGAGCGTCGAGGAAGGCGACATCTTCCGTATGTGCCAGACCAAGGACGCGGCTATCGAGGACTGGGTCAAGCTGGGGGTCAACCGGGCCAGGCTCACCGGTACGCCCGCCATCTTCTGGCTGGACCCGAACCGGGCCCACGACGCGGAACTTCTGCAGAAGGTAGACCAGTACCTGCCCACCCATGACACCACCGGGCTGGACATCCGCATCATGGCTCCCATGGACGCGATGAAGGCCACGGTGGAGCGGAGCCGGGCCGGACAGGACACTATCTCCGTCACCGGCAACGTGCTGCGGGACTATCTGACCGACCTCTTCCCCATCCTGGAGCTGGGCACCAGCGCCAAGATGCTTTCGGTCGTTCCCTTGCTCAAGGGCGGCGGAATGTTCGAGACCGGCGCGGGCGGGTCGGCCCCCAGGCACGTGCAGCAGTTCCTGGAAGAAGGCCACCTGCGTTGGGACTCCCTGGGAGAGTTCTGCGCGCTGGTGGCATCCTTCGAGCACTGCGCCCAAGTGTTCAAGAACGAACGGGCCCAGCTCTTGGCCGACACCCTGGACCAGGCTATCGGCGAGCACCTCGAACAACGGAAGGCGCCATCGCGACGGGTGAACGAGCTGGACACCCGGGGCAGTCATTTCTACCTCGCGCTGTACTGGGCCCAAGCGTTAGCCGAACAGACCCAGGACCCCGAGCTGCAAGCCCGTTTTGCCAAGGTGGCCCAGCAGATGGCCGAAAACGAGGACAAAATCATCCAGGAGCTGATCGACTGCCAGGGGCAGCCCGTCGAAATCGGCGGATACTACATCCCCGACGACGAGATGGCTGCCAAAGCCATGCGCCCCAGCGCTACCCTGAACGCGATTATTGACGCAATCTAGCAAAATAGTTCCCTCTCCCTTAAGGGTGAGGGTAGAAGTCTCAAGATCATCGGCCCTCCATTAGCCAAACCACCCAAAGCGGAATGCCACCTCTAGAGGGGAGTCGCAGGGATTCCCCTCTACTAATCTCCGGCAGCATCGAGTGCCAGCTGCCCCACTTTGGAGGAATAGCCAGCCAATGCGAAACAAGGTAACCGTAGTCGGCGCGGGGAACGTCGGCGCAACCACCGCACAGCGGATACACCAACTGGGCTACGCCGACGTGGTGATAGTCGATATAGTCGAAGACCTGCCTCAGGGCAAGTCGCTGGATATGCTGGAATCCGGGCCAGTCCTCGGCACCGACGCCCTCATCACCGGCAGCAACGGCTACGAAGAGACCGCCGGTTCCGACGTCGTCGTCATCACCGCAGGCATCGCCCGCCGACCCGGAATGAGCCGCGACGACCTGCTGCTCACCAATATGCGCATCACTACCTCCGTAACCGAGCAGGTGGTCAAGCATTCGCCCAACTGCATCATCATCCCGGTCACCAACCCGCTGGACGCCATGGTGCAGAACATCTACAAAGCCAGCGGCTTCCCCCGCGAGCGGGTTTTCGGCATGGCCGGCGTCTTGGACACCGCCCGCTTCCGCACCTTCATCGCCCAAGAAATGAACGTGTCGGTGGAAGACGTCCAAGCCTACGTGCTGGGCGGCCACGGCGACGACATGGTGCCGCTGGTGCGCTACACCACCGTCGGCGGCATCCCCATCAGCGAGCTGATGGCCGAGGAGAAGGTGGAGCAACTGGTGCGGCGCACCCGTCAGGGCGGCGGCGAAATCGTCCAGCTCCTCAAAGAAGGCAGCGCCTACTATGCCCCGTCAGCGGCCATCACGCAGATGGTGGAGGCGGTTCTGTTGGACAAGAAGCGCATCCTCCCAGCCTGCGCCTACCTACAGGGCGAATACGGCATCAATGGTCTCTGCGTAGGCGTGCCGGTCAAGCTGGGCGCCGGGGGCATGGAGCAGGTCATCGAAATCCGCCTGACCCCGGAAGAGCAGGCCGCTCTGCAAAGCTCCGCGGCCAGCGTCAAGGAACTGGTAGACGTGATGAACCAGGCCAGGGCCTCCGCATAAGAATTGACATCCCACAATAGCGCAGGCCAAACAGTCCCCGGAAAATCGGCTCAGTTTGCTGTTGCAACTGAGCCGATTTCGTTATGTCAGGAGTATAATTGAGGAAGACGCTACTGCCAGTCATTGAGACCATCCAAATCGTCAACGACTAGACATTCGGAGGCCCGCCATGCCCAACCGCACCACCGACGAACAGAGCCTGCTGGAAAAGGCGGGCCGCTACCTTCCCGGCGGCAACACCGGCAACCTGCACTTCAACCCCGAGCAGGACTTTCTCGTCGCTGGCGGCAAGGGCTCCCGCGTCTGGGACGTCAGCGGCAACGAGTACGTGGACTGGCTGATGGGCAGCGGGCCGATGCTGCTGGGCCACGCCCATCCCCACGTGGTAGAGGCAGTAATAAAGACCGTGGAGCAGGGCAGCACCTTCTTCGCCAACAACGACAAGGCCGTGATGCTGGCCGAGGCGCTGGCTGAGGCCGTACCCTGCGCCGAGCAGGTGCGCTTCACCACCAGCGGCACCGACGCCTGCTTCCAGGCCATGCGCATCGCCCGCGCCTTCACCGGCAAGGAAAAAGTCCTCAAGTTCGAGGGTGGCTACCACGGCAGCAGTGACTACGCCATGATGAGCGTAACTCCCAGCGCCTCACTGGAGTTCCCGCAGTCGGAGGCCAACAGCGCCGGGATCCCCAAGGCCATCGCCAACCTGATGCTGATTGCCCCGTTCAACGACCTGGCCACCACCGAGGCCCTCATCCAAGCCCATCACGAAGAACTGGCGGCGGTCATCGTGGAGCCCTTGCAGCGCATCATCGCTCCCCACCTGGGCTTCCTGCAAGGGTTGCGCGACATCACCACCCGCTACAACATACCGCTCATCTTCGACGAGGTGGTGACCAGCTTCCGCCTGGCCTACGGCGGAGCGCAGGAATTTTACGGCGTCACCCCTGACCTCTGCTCTGTGGGCAAGATAATGGGCGGCGGCTACCCGCTGGCCGCCGTGCTGGGCCGCGCTGACATCATGTCGGTCTACGACCGGGGTGAGGTGGACAGCGACACTTTCGTCAGCCAGATTGGCACATTGAACGGCAACCCGGTGGCCTGCGCCGCCGGACTGGCTACGCTGGAAGTGCTACGCGACGACCCCGACGCCTACCGCCGCGTCCACGGGGCCGGGGCCGCGCTGCGGAGCGCTATGACGGAGCTGTGCGAAGAGCACGGCATCCCCGTGCAGAGCTGCGGCGAGGATGCGGTCTTCGACTTCTGCTTCACCGACCGACCAGTTTCCAACTACCGGGACACCCTGACCGGCGACGGCGCGATGATGGCCCGTCTCAACGCCGGGCTGCTGGAGCGGGGCGTCCTCAAGGGTGGCCAGAAATACTACCCTTCCGCCGTCCACACCGGCGAGGACATAGAACGCACCATCGAAGCCTACCGCCAGATTGTGCCAACGCTACGGGGTTAACGCCATGCGCGCGCTCAAAAAGCTGTTCACAGCCGAGGAACTGCTTCGCCTCTCCACTACTGGGAAACGGCTGGAATTGGTAAAGGGCAAGGTGTATGAGATGTCGCCTGCGGGAGGAAGGCACGGCCATGTCGCCAATCGGGCGGCAGTACGGTTGACCGTGCATACTGATTCAGCAGGGCTGGGGCATATCTTTACTGCCGAAACTGGTTTCCTTATCCATAGCGATCCGGATACCGTGCGAGCGCCCGACGTTTCCTTTGTGTCCATCAGCCGTTTGGCGCTGAATGATATACCAGACGGATATATCAACTTGGCCCCTGACCTAGTGGTCGAAGTAGTTTCTCCTAACGACCGGAGACGCGAAGTGCGGGAAGAGGTGGAGGAATGGCTAAACGCTGGCGTCCGCCTCGTCTGGGTACTCTACTCGGCAACACGGTCCGCCATCATATACCGCTCTCTCAACGACGTCACTCATCTGACCGCGGATGGCTTCCTGGACGGTGAGGACGTAGTACCGGGGTTCGCCTGCCGATTGGGGGAGTTGTTCGACTAGCCCCACGGCTCGTTAATCAGCACCAGCTCGGCGAAGACAGCGTACTCGCAGCCGAAGGCTTGGCCGGACTCGACGGCGTGGGCGGTAAGGAAATCGAATGTGTTGGCGGCGTCGGGGCCGAGGTATTCCAGGTATGCCTTGTGCTGGCGGAGGGAATCCAGTCCCCGTTCCCAGTAGCCGCTGACATCAATGCCGTGCGTGGCGTTGGACGGGCCGAAGGTGGCAACGAACCTAACTCCGCTCCACGGCTCCAGGCCCTCCTCTAGCAGTTCCGGGAAAATCCAGCGATTGGCGGCGTCCCGGGCGGCGTCGAACACTGCAATTCCCACGTTACGGTGGTCGGCCATGTTCAGGTGTCCAGTGGGAAATTGCAGGTGGTGGCTGAGAGTGAGAATTATGTCGGGGCGGTATCGGCGTATGGCGCGGCTGAGGTCGCAGCGCAACGGCAGGCCGTACTCGATTACGCCATCGGGGTGTTCCAGAAACTCCACAATGTCCACGCCCACTACGCGGGCGGCGTCAATCTCTTCTTGCGAGCGCAACGGCCCCGTTTCCGACGGGTGCATGGCGTCTATGCCTGCCTCGCCTCGCGACACCATCACGTAGACGATTCGCTTCCCTTGCGCCGTCCACTTGGCGACGGCGCTGGCAGCCCCGTATTCCAGGTCGTCAGGGTGGGCTACGATGGCGAGCGCAGTCTGCCAGTCTTCGGGCATCGTATCGGTGGGTGCCTGTTGCTGTTGCATGGGGTAGCCTCTATCAGTGGTGATGTTAGTGGATACGGTTTCCAGCAAAAGAGGCCGCCGTCCGTGCGGCGGCCCCGGTAATGGCAAAATCCTGCGCTACCGGCCGTCTTCCTAGTGGTGACCGGCTCCGGCAGGAGTGAGTTGCGTAAGCAGCGGGCGGGTATTGACGATGTGGCGGCGCAGGCCCAACTCCTGGGGGCTGATGCCCATGGCCAAGCCGATGGCCTGGGGCATATGCAGGATGGGCAGTCCGATGTCCCGTCCGGCTTGGGCCGCGGCCTTGGGCTGGAAGCTGTCCAGGTTCAGGTGGCACAGCGGGCAGGGGGTGATCATGGCGTCGGCACCCAGGTCCTTGGCCTCGCTGGTGTGCTTGCTGACCATGGCCAGGGAGTTGCGCTCATTGATGGTCAGGATAGGGAACCCACAGCAGCGGGTCTTGCCGGAGAAGTCCACCACCGTCGCTCCCAGAATCTCAATCAGCCGCTCCAGCGCGTCCTGCCGCTCCGGGTTGTCGGCGAACTGCAAAGCGTCGGTGGGGCGCACCAAGTAGCATCCGTAGAAGGGTGCCAGGCGGACGCCGTGCAGAGGCCTGGTGATGAGCTCCTCCAGCTTGTCCAGGCCGTAGTCCTCAATGAGAATCCAGAGCAGGTGCTTGGGGCTGGCATTGCCCTTGTATTCCAGCCCTTCCTCTGCGAGGTAGCTGTTCACCCTGGCGCGATACTCCGGATCGCGCAGACGGAAATTGGCCTGGCTCATAACGCCCTGGCAGGTGCTGCAAATGGTCATTATCGGCAGGTCCCAGTACTCCGCCATGGCGAAGGTGCGGGCGTTCAGGGTGTCGCCCAGCAACTGGTTCTTCTCTTGTAGGACGCCGGCACCGGTGCAGGACGCGCCCTGCATTTCCCACAGGTCTATGCCCAACCGCTTGCATATCAGCACGGCTGCCGGATACAACTCGGGGCAGCCGCCCCGCGAAACGCACCCAGGAAAGAAAGCGTACCTCAACTCTGGTCTCCCTTCAGAAATTAATCTCTAAGTAACGGAAGAGGGCAGCCCCTAGCGTTCCGTTTCGTCAACTTCCTCGAAGATGCGGCGGACGTGTTCTATGCCCTCAATCTTCTTGTGCATGATGGGCGGCATTTTGCCTTTCTTGAGCGCCTGGAGCGCTACCGGAGCGTATCCCAGCAGGCCGGAGACGTTGGTCATTCCCAGCGACTTGGGGACGAGGCGCAGCTCGTCCAGGGTGCCGCTATTCTCCACAGACTCGGAGAACGCTTCGGTGTGCCGGGCGCCGTTGGTGTTACGCAATCCAGCGGCGATGGCCTGGTCGCGCATCGCCATGATGCGCTCCATCGGTGCCACACCCTTGGGACAGGCCTGCACGCATTCCAGGCAGCGGGTGCAGTCCCATATCCCCGAGGGCATATTCAACTGCTCCAACCGCTCCTTGGAAACGCCCTCTTCGTCGCCGTCCCGGGGATCGGCGGTGAAGCGATACGCCTTGGCCAGGGCTGCCGGGCCGAGGAAGGACGGGTCAACTTCCATCACGGTGCAGTCGGACACGCAGGCCCCGCACATGATGCAGGCGGTGACGCCGGACAAGTGGAGCATGGACTCGTTGGAAACGACGTATTCCTGCTCCGGCTCCGGCCCCTGCGGTTGGAGGTAGGGTTCAACCTCCATAATCTTGTCCCAGAAGAGGTCAAAGTTGACCACCAGGTCTTTGATGACCGGCATATTCCCGGCAGGCTCAACCTCGATTACATCGCCTTCCTGCAACACCATTGCGGCCTGCGTCTTGCAGGCAAGCCCGGCGTGACCGTTGATTCGCATGGCGCAGGAGCCACAGATGGAGCTGCGGCAGGAACAGCGCAGGCTGAGAGTGCCGTCCATGTCTTCCCTGATTTTGATGAGAGCGTCAAGGACGGTAGCGTTGTCTTCGATTTCCAGCGAGTAGTCCTGCCAGAAAGGCGCGGTGTTTTCCGATTCGGGGTCCTGGCGCTGCACCCTGATGGTGACGTTCATCGGCTGCTATCCTTTTCTGGTGTTTGTCTCAAAATCCCGACACTGCCCACTGTCGTTCCCATGAAGGCGGGAATCCAACCCCAACCTAATCCTCCCGCTGAGGGAGAGGTGATTACTGTTGCTCCTAGTATTTCCGCTCTTCCGGTTCCCACCGGGTGATGCTGACGGGCGAGTAGGAGATTTCGGGGCCGGTTTCACCTTTGGTCACCACCAGATGCTTCATCCAGTTTTCATCGTCGCGATCGGGATAGTCGGTGCGGGCCTGGGCGCCCCGGCTGTCTTTGCGGTCGATGGCGCTGATCACGATGGGTGGGGCGCAATCGAGCATAAAGCCCAACTCCAGAGCGAATACCAAGTCGGTGTTGAAAACCTTGCCCTTGTTTTCCACCGGCACGGTCTTGAAGCGCTCCACGAGATGCTCCAGGTCGCCCAGCGTTTCCTCCATGCCCTCCTGGTTGCGGAAGACGGCGAGGTTGCGGTTCATGGACTCGCCCATGCCCAGGCGGACGCTGGCGATGCGGTCTCCGTTGGCAGGACGGTCCAGCAGTTCCTGGATACGCCTTTCCTCGTTCCTGACGGCCTGCTCCACGTTGAACTCCACATAGTCAACGCTGCGGGCGGCTTCCGCGGCGTGGTTGCCGGAACGCTCGCCAAAGACGATGGTATCCAGTAGTGAGTTGGCGCCCAAGCGGTTGCCGCCGTGGACGCTGACGCAGGCGCATTCCCCGGCCGCGTAGACCCCAGGCACGTTGGTCAACCCGTCCACGTCGGTCTTGATGCCACCCATCATGTAGTGCATACCGGGGCGGATGGGGATAGGCTCCCGTATCATGTCGGCCCCGGCCAGGTCAATGCCGATTTCCCGAATCTGGCTGAGCTTTTCCATAATCAGGGACTCGCCCAAGTGGCGGCAGTCCAGCAGGACGCAGCCGTTGATGCCGTTGCCCGCGTTGATTTCCGTCTGCTCGGCGCGGGAGACCACGTCGCGGGAGGCCAGCTCCATCATGTTGGGCGCGTACTTCTGCATGAAGCGATTGCCGTCTTTGTCCAGCAGGTAGGCCCCTTCGCCGCGGGCGGCTTCAGAAATCAGCACGCCGCTGCCTGCCAGAGTGGTGGGATGGTACTGCACCATCTCCATGTCCATCAGTTGCGCGCCGGCGTTGTAGGCCAGAGCCATGCCGTCGCCGGTGACGATGAGGGCGTTGGTGCTGGGCTCGAACACCCGCCCCAAGCCGCCGGTGGCGAAGATGACCGTCTTGGCGCGGATGGCATACACTTGCCCGGTGCGGATCTCCAGGGCCATCACGCCGCAGACCTGTCCGTCCTCGATGATGAGGGAAGTTACGAACCATTCCTCGTAGCGCCGGACGCCGGACTTGATGAGCTGCTCGAACATTACGTGGAGCAGAGCCTGCCCGGTGAAGTCGCCGACGAAGAAAGTACGGGCGCGGCGCTGGCCGCCGAAGGCACGGGTGCCCAGGTAGCCTTCGTCGTCGCGGTTGAAGGTGACGCCGAAATGTTCCATGTCAATAAGGGCTTGCCCGGCGGACCGGCACATCACCTCGATGGCGTCCTGGTCGCCGAGAAAATCACTGCCCTTGACCGTGTCGTAGGCATGGTCTTCCCAGTCATCGCCCCGGTCGGTTAGGGCAGCGTTGATGCCGCCCTGGGCCGCGTTGGAGTGGCTGCGCACTGGGTGAACTTTGCTGATGATGGCGGCGTTAGCCCCATTGGCGCGGGCCGCGATGGCCGCTCGCATACCCGCAAGGCCGGCGCCGATTACAAGGACATCATGCTCCAGCATATTGCCCCATTTCCTCCCGATCGTTCCTAGCCTGAACTGCGACCCTGGCCGCCTGACCAGCCAGTGCAATTCCAAGCCGCGCAATAATATACCACAAAAACGGGCTTTCATCCTGCGGGAGACTGCTACCACGGCGGTAGGCCAAAGAAAAAGAGACCCGCAATTGTGCGGGTCTCCCATATCGTTGACGTCCTGCGCTCTCTTAGGCGCTGGCTGTGGCGGCGTGTTCCTCGGCGTGGTGCTCGTGGTCGTCGCACTCGTGCGGGTCGTGGATATGCTCGCCGGCGTGGTGCTCGTGGTCGTCGCACTCGTGCGGGTCGTGGACGTGGCCCGGCTCGTCGCCATGATGCTCATGGTCGTCGCACTCGTGAATGTTATGAATGTGCTCGCCGGCGTGGTGTTCGTGCTCGTCGCACTCGTGCGGGTCATGATGGGAACTAACCATTCTGGTCACCTCACACAGGAATGTATGGAAAGTATTCCAAGCTCCGTGAAACCTGATGGTCTTAGCTTGTATCAAAAACTGTCTGATGTCAAGCCCATCAGTAGGAATTTCCTATACAATTCAGGGATCGGTTTCTGGTTCTTAGTATCATTTAAGCAGTGGTTGAGCTAGGAGCAACGCTGCAATGGTCTTCCCGTCGTGAATCTCGCCCGTGCCTATCATAGCCACGGCGTCGGCGAAGGGTACTCGCACCACCTGTATGTTTTCGTCATCGTCGGCAGAGAGCCTCGAGGGCGTCAGTCCAGTGGCCAGATAGGCGTGCATCCGCTCGGTGGCCCAGCCGGGAGCGACCCAGAAGCTGGCCAGGTGGCGCAGGTTGGCGGCGGTATATCCCACTTCCTCCTGCAACTCCCGCAGCACTGTATCCTCGGACACTTCGCCGGCTTCCACGCCGCCTGCCGGGGCCTCCAGCAACGACGACTCGGTGGGCTTGCGGTACTGGCGCACCAGCAGCACGTTCCCGTCGTCGTCCACCGGAATCATGCAGACGGCGTCGGAGTGCTCCGCCACCTCGCGGATGGTGCGCCGCCCGCTGGGCAGCTCCACGGTGTCCACGCGCACGCTGAAGATGCGCCCGTCGTAGGGGCGGGTGCTTTCGACGGTATTCTCAAACTGGACAGGCGTTGAATCAGTATCGGTATCAGCCAAAATTGGTATCTCCTATTGTCCTCGAATACTGAATCCGAGTCGTCGGGTGAGGGTGCCGAAGAAATACGAAGGAGGGTTGGCCCGCAGGAATGTGGCCTTGTAGGGACTCTGCGACAGGTCAACCCGGTCGCCGGGCTGGAGGTCATAGTCTTCGTAACCGTCCACGCTGAGAACGGCGGGCTGGTAGCCCTCCAGTTGCAGCGACACTTCCGAGCCGGAGCGCAGCACCAGCGCAGCGGTAAGTCCCATGTGGGCCGCCACGGTTTTCAGCACTAGCGCATCGGACTCCGGGTCGAGAATGGGGCCGCCGACGGCCAGGTTGTACCCGGTGCTGCCGGTGGCGGTGGACAGTATCAGCCCATCGGCGCGGAAGGTGGAAATCTGCGCCCCGTCAATGCTCCCGGCCAGGGTCACCACGCGGGAAGCCGCTCCCCTGGACACCACGAAGTCGTTCAGGGCGTGATACGGCCCCTGCTCCAGAGAAGAGCCGCCCCGCGTAACGGTAGCCTGAAGCATATTGCGTTCATCAATCCGATAGCCGCCCTTGAGATAGCGAGGCAGCCGGGGCATGGCCTCGTCAACGGTCAACTCGGTCATGAACCCCAAGCGGCCCATGTTGATGCCGACCATGGGAATCCCGGCCGGCGCGGCGAAGCGGGCGGCCCGCAGTATCGTGCCGTCGCCGCCCACGGTAATCACCAGGCCAGTTCCTTCGGCTCGCGGCTCCAGCGACTCCAGGCTCTCAGCAGGCGAGTACCAACTGCCCTCCGGCAAGTCCAGTTCGTGCAGGATAGCCATGCTGAGGCCCAGGGCCTCGGGTATGCGGTTGTTGTAGATAATGCCGACGTTCTTCATCACGTCCTTGCCAAGGGTGAAACGGCATTAGTGTAGCAGGTTCTTGAAGAGATCTACTCCGCCTCGTTTCCGTCTCCCCGGTCGCTCTCTCTACGCGGCCCTGAAAACAAGCCTCGCACCATTCGCAGGAGACTTCCCACGCCGGATGTGGCCGCGCCTGTACCCTGCGGTATCAGTCGTCCAACCATCTCGGCGACCCTTGTCGCGGTTGCGGCGGCGGAGCCGATGCTGCTGGCCGCTTCCCCTATGGCGTGAATGGCAGGAGCCAGTTCCTCTGTCGTCTCTCGTGCCTTATCGGTTATGTTCACCAGATTTCGAGAGGTCCGGGCCAGATTTTCCGAGGTTTCCTGGGAAACTTTGGAAAGGTCAGTGGTTATCTTGCTCAGGTTCTCGCTTGTCTCGTAAGAGTTGCGCACTGTCTCTCTGATTGGCCGGTACAGCTTGACGATAACCACGATAAGGACAACGCACAATGCGGCCAGAAAACCCGCAGCGACAATCAAGAAAACGTCGCGTATAACCGACGTGGTGCTGGGGTCCATGTCAGGCAGCCTCCGGTCGTGATCCCGGCATCAGACAAGGCCAACATTTCCGGCAGCTAAACAACACGATTCCTCCCGCGAAGTCCGCCAACAACGCGCCTGCTGCGGTCCAACCTTCGCCAGCCGATGACATTAGACACCCAGCGCCCGCACTGCCGCGCCCGCCGCCGTCATCACGAAGCCCGGGGCCACTCCCATGAACACCAGCACAGCCGCTGCCACGCCCATCGCTGCCCATGGCGTCGGGTTCCGTGAGGGTCGCGAGTCGGGAACGGCCGGAGGCTGTTGCAGGAACATCACTCGGATGATGCGCACGTAATAGTAGGCCGAAACCGCGCTGTTGACCACGCCGACGATGGCCAGCCAGGCCAGCCCGCTGTCCACCGCAGCGGTGAACACGTAGAGCTTGGCGATGAATATTCCGGTGGGCGGCACGCCGATGAGGGCAATGAGGGCCAACGCCAATGTTATTGCCAAAACCGGGGATCGCGTGACCAGCCCGGCATAGTCGCTGATGCGGTCGCTGCCCACCCTCTCACTGATGGCTGCGATGGCGAAAAAGGCGGTCAGGTTGGCAGCGGTGTAGGCGCCAAGATAAAACAGCACACTGTCCGGGCCGATGGCTGCGAACTCGGGAACGTCCAGTCCGCTCTGCGCGGCCTGCACTCCTGCCGCCACTCCCACCAGCAGATAGCCGGCGTGAGCGATGGTGCTGTATCCGAACAACCGCTTGATGTTGCTTTGAACAATAGCCACCACGTTGCCGATGGTCATTGAGGCAGCGGCCAGGGCGGCCAGCAGCACGGCCCAGTCCAGCGACACGTCGAAGAAGCCCGTAAACATCACCCGCAGCAGCACCGCGAATCCTGCGGCCTTGCTGGCTACCGACAGGAAGGCGACTACCGGAGTCGGCGCTCCTTCATATACGTCCGGCACCCACATCTGGAAGGGCGCAGCGGAAATCTTGAAGCCAAACCCGGCCACCAGCAACACCAGGCCCACCAGCAGCGCATAGTTCCCGAAGGCGACGCCGCTGCCCGCCCGCTGCACGGCTGCGGAAATGTCTGCAAGCTGGGTGCTGCCAGTGAAGCCGAACACCAGTGCCATGCCATAGAGCAACAGGGCAGAGCTGATTGCGCCGATGATGAGGAACTTGATCCCTGCCTCGCTGGAACGGCCGCTCATCAGGAAGGCTCCCAGGGCCGCCAATGGCAAGGTGGTCAGTTCCAGCGCAACGTAAATGGTTATCAACTCGGTAGCGGCGGCCAGCAGCATCATACCCGTTGCCGAGAAGAGGAGCAGACCAAAGTATTCCCCCTGGAACCTGGGCATCAGCCGCACGTATTCGGTGGAGGCCAGCACTACCAGCGCAGCGGCCCCGGTCACCAGGAAGTTGAAGAACAGGGCGAAACGGTCAACCGACAAACTGCCCAGCAATATGCTGGCTTCTCCGGCTCCTTCTCCGTCTCGCACCAAGTTGGCCGCCAGCCCCAGATCATAGAACTGCACCAGGCTTAGAATGAAGGGGCCAGCCAACAGCAGGAAGGCCAGGTAGGGCAACAGCCCGTGTATCTTGCGGGGCAGCAGCAGGTCGAAAATGATGACAAGCAACGCAGCCCCGGCCATGGCCAGGTACGGCGAGACTACATAGAGGTCGTGGGCATTCATTCTGGGTTAGCTGCCGTTTATCGCTTTGATCATGGGTTCAAGAGCCGAATCGAACACGTCGGTCAACAGGGCCGGGTAGACACCTACTCCGATGATACAAATCACCATCAAGGCCAGCGGCGCCGCTTCCACCGGAGAGGCGTCGGTGATATCGGCGAACCTTTCGCGGCGCGCTCCGAAGAAAGTGCGCTCCATCATCCACAGGATGTATCCGGCGGCCAGCACTATGCCCAACACCGCCAGCACCGTGGGCCAGTCGTAGGCTCGGAACGCCCCGAGGAACACCAGCAATTCCGACACAAAGCCGCTCAGTCCCGGCAGTCCCAGCGAGGCCAGCCCGGCAATCAACATCGCGGCGGCGACGAAGGGCATCCGCCCGGCCAGCCCTCCCAGGTCGGGTATGTAACGGGTATGGGCCTTTTCGTAGACGATGCCCACCGCCAGGAACAGCAGCCCGGTGATAGTGCCGTGGGTGAAAAGCTGCATCGCCGCTCCGCTGAGTCCGGTAACAGAGAGGCTCCCGCTGGCTACTCCCACCGAGCCTATGCCCAGCATCACCAGCCCCATGTGGCTGACGCTGGAGTAGGCGATGAGTCGCTTCAGGTCGGTCTGGCGCATGGTCACCACGGCGCCATACAGCACGCTGACCACGCCCAAGACCACCAGCACCCATGCGAACTGCTCTGCCTGGTCGGGGAACAAGCCCACGTTGACGCGCAGCAGCCCATACCCCCCCATCTTCAGCAGCACTCCGGCCAGCATCACGCTGGCGGCGGTGGGCGCGTCGGTGTGGGCGTCGGGCAGCCACGTATGCAGCGGCCAGGTGGGCAGCTTGACCGCGAAGGTGACGAAGAACAGCCAGAACAGCCAGGCCAGCGGTATCAGCGTAGCGGCTGCTGTCAGGATGGCCCCTGGCCCGGAAAGCTCAATCAGGTTGAAGGTCCCCACGTCCGGCGTGAGGAACACCGCAACGATGGCCACCAGCATGAAGGCGCTGCCCAAGATGGTGAAAATCAGGAACTTCATCGCCGAGTATTCTTTGCGCCCGCTTCCCCAGATGGAGATGAGCATATACATCGGCAACAGTTCCAATTCCCAGAACAGGAAGAACAGCAACAGGTCGAGAGAGGTGAATACCCCCATAACCGCCGCCTGGAGCAGCAGCAGCCAGAAGAAGTATTCCTTCACCCGCAGCGAAATATGCCAAGATGCCAGCACTGCGCACAGCCCCAGTAGTCCGGTCAGCGCCACCAGCGGCGCGGACAGCCCGTCCACCGCCAGCAAGTACGACGCCTTCAGCCCGATGTCCGGTATCCAGGCAAACTGGTCCACGAACTGGAATCGCGCGGCGTCCTCTGCCCGGTCGAAGAATACGAAGACCAAGAGCGCCAACACCAAGTCGGCTACTGTTACCACCACCGCCGCGCCGCGAATGACGCGGTCGCCACGCAACAGTAGCAACAGTACCGCCCCCGCCGCGGGCAGGAACACCGTAGCCGTCAGAAGTCCGTTGAACTCGGTTGCCATTTTGCCTTTTCATTCCCCCTCTCCCTTGAGGGAGAGGGCTAGGGTGAGGGTGAGATTTCGTATCTCGTAATCTTTGGTTAAGCCAGCAGGAATCCCAGAATAATCAGTAGCGAACCTAGCGCCACCGCTGTGGCATAGGCCTGCGTTTGCCCGGTCTGCAATCGTCCGATTGCGGTCCCAATGTTGCGGAAGAACCATCCGACAAAATCTACGAATCCGTCCACAATACGCCGGTCCAGCCAGTTTGCAAGACCAGCGAAAACGCGATAAAAGCTGCGCCGCACGATCAGCTCCTCGTAAAGCGCGTCCACGTAATACTTCTCCGAGAGTAGCGTGTGGACAGGCCCCAGCAGTCGCAGCGGTTCTCGCGTCTGGTCTCGACGCAGGCCGTATACCGCCAAGCCCAGCAAGGCCCCGCCGACAGCAGCAGCGGTAGAGATACCGGCGATGGCCCAGTTGAACTTGGGCAGTTCGGCGTGTCCCTCTCCTCCGGTGGCAACATGAAGGCCATCGGCCACGAAGCCCGTGACCCAGTGTACCGGCACGGTGAGGAAGTCAATCCACTGCGGGTTTATCACATATCCGATAACGATAGCGCCCAAGCCCAGCACGACCATCGGCGCCACCATCACCAGCGGCGACTCCGCCAGATGCACCCCGCCGTGCCCGTGGTGAGCGTCCGCTTCTTCGCCGTCGCCATGGGTATCGGCGTGTGTTGGCGTGGGCGTTTCCTCTCCATTCGATGCGGGATGCAGTTCGGCCTGCTCCTGTACCACCCCACCGCGGAAATCGCCGTAGAAGGTCAGCATCACCATCCGTACAGTGTAGAAGGCGGTGAGCACCACGCCCACGATGAGGCCGACAAAGGCAACGATGTTTATCCAGTCGGCCAAGTGGTTATTGCCGTCGAAGGCCGCCAATAGAATTTCATCCTTGCTCCAGAATCCCGCCAACGGAATGATTCCGATTAAGCTGAGGGCAGCTATGACCACCAGCAGATAGGTGGCCGGCATATAGCGCCACAACCCGCCCATGTAGCGCATATCGAAAGTGCCGCTGGCGTGATTCACGCTGCCCGCGCCCAGGAACAGCAACGCCTTGAACACCGCGTGGGTCACAAGGTGGAAGATGGCTGGCGCGTATGCTCCCAATCCCAGCGCGGCCATCATGTAGCCCAACTGGCTGACGGTGGAATAGGCCATTACCCGCTTTATGTCGTTCATAACCAGGCCCATAGTAGCGGCCATCAGCGCTGTGAATGCGCCAATCAGGGCCACCACTGCCATAGCTGCGTCCGACTGCTGGAACACCGGGAAGAAGCGCGCCACCAGAAACACCCCTGCCGCCACCATGGTAGCTGCATGAATGAGGGCGCTCACCGGAGTCGGACCCTCCATTGCGTCAGGCAGCCAGGCATGCAACGGGAACTGCCCCGACTTGCCCACGGCCCCGGCAAAGATGCCCAGCGCCATCCAGGTCAGCGATGCACCGGCCAGTATCGCGCCGCCAGCGGCAAGCGGTTGGGCCGCCTGCCAGATGTCGGGGAT
The DNA here is from genome assembly GCA_965204865.1 of Dehalococcoidia bacterium. GTDB lineage: Bacteria > Chloroflexota > Dehalococcoidia > Lucifugimonadales > UBA3495 > VXOI01. Next base: position 2,038,307 of record OZ242027.1, read on the forward strand.
GTGGAATGCGTTCAGCCCGGCGGCGGCGAAGTCATCGGCCTTGAAAAACAAGTACAGGATTGCAATCAGGAATCCCACGTCGCCGATGCGGGTGACGATGAACGCCTTCTTGGCCGCGGCGGCGGCCGAGGGCCGCTCGTGCCAGAAGCCGATGAGCAGGTAGGACGACACTCCCACCAATTCCCAGAAGGCATACAACTGGATGATGTTGCTGGAAAGCGTCAGCCCCAGCATCGAGGCCGTGAACAGGGACATATAGGCGAAGTACCGGGCAAACCCCGGATCGCCCTGCACATAGCCGACGGAGTAAATCTGGATTAGCAGGCTGATGGAGGTCACCACCACCAGCATAACGGCGGTGAGCGGGTCCACCAGCAGTCCCATCTCGATGGTCGCGCCACCGAAGGACAGCCACTCCCAAGTATCGAAGACCACCGTGTTGCCGAGGATGACCGACCGAAGAGTCAGTGCAGCCAGCACTGTGGCGGCAGCAAGAGTGCCGATGGTGCTGACGGCGGCCAGCAACGGCCAGCGATTGAGAAATGGCCGGATGACCAGGGCAATCAGGACAAAAGAGCCCAGGGGGAGCAGGAATATGGCCCAAACGGCGACTTCGGTGACCATCTACAGTTTCCTCAGTATCTCCTCGGCCACGTGTTCTCGCCCCTTGGGGACGTAGACGTTGAAGGGTATGCGCTCGCTCCAGTCCAGGATGTCCCCTCCGCTCTCTATCGAAGACGGGAGGATGCGGGCGGGCAGACCCTCGCCTTCGAGGACCTCCTTCCACATTTCCGCCAGCATCAGGTTGGACGCTTTTCTGAACTCGACCCACATATTCCGGCCCTAGTGCCTCATTGCCGACGCCTCGGTGAGGTCCACCGACTCGTTGGTGCGGTACATGGCAAACACGATGCCCAGTCCCAAGGCAATCTCCGCCGCCGCCACGGTTATGATGAACACGGCGAACACCTGCCCGGTCAGGACGGCGCCAATGTCCTGCTGCAAGCTGGCCGGGGCCAGATACTTGGCCATCGCCACCAGCGTGACGTTAACCGCGTTGAACATCAGCTCGATGGACATCAGCACGGCCAATACGTTGCGGCGGGCCAGCGAACCATACAGTCCGATGCAAAACAGCACGGCCGCAACAATCATAAAGGCTTCAAAGGACATGGCCGCTAGTCTGCCTCCGAACTGGATGCGCCCGAAGTAGAGCCGCTGCCCGAAACCCGTGGCCGCACCAACGCCAGAGCGCCGATAAGGGCCGCCAGCAACAACACGGACACCGCCTCAAAGGGCAGCACGTACTTCCCTATCAGCAAATCCGCCAGTCCCGCGCTCTGTGCCGCTTCCTGCTCGGCGGCTCCGGTCAACCCGGCCTGCTCCAAACTTTCGGTCGAAATGGTGGCAACGGCGCCGGTCTGTACCAGTTCAACGCTTTCCCGCCCCTCCTCGGGAAGGAAATTCCACTGCGTATCCACCGCCACGGTCACCATCGCCGCCAGCAGCAACGCCGCGAGAACGCCAGCCGGGATCTGCAAGCGGTTGGGCGGGTTGCCGCGCTGCACGTCGCGGGTCAGCATCACGGCGAAGATAATCAGCACCGAAATCGCCCCGGCGTATATCAGCACCTGCACCACCGCCAGGAACTCCGCGCTGAGCAGCACGAAGTAACCTCCCACGGCGACAAACACCGCCACCAGCAACAGGGCGGCTCGAAACAGGTCGCGTATCAGCACCACACCCAGCGCCGACCCCACGGCCACCACGGTAAGCAGCCAGAACACGACATCCTGGAACAGCATCTAGTTTCCTGCCGCTGGCCCTGAGCTTGTCGAAGGGCCGTCTTCACTGTCCTGGTTGTCCTGTGGGGCCGGGCGTCCGGCGATACGCATCCCGGCCTTCTCCTGCTGGTGCCACTGCCACGACTCGCGGCCCACCTGCCGCCAGTCCAACGGCTTGCCGGCGCGGGGGTCGTATTCCTGGGATTCAAGCTGCGGGCGGAAGAACGTGCTGGGGTGTTTGTCAGCCTGGCGCAGCTCATCAATGGTGATGACCATATCCTGGCGCGAATACCGTCCCTGCTCGAAGCCGCTACCCATGAACAGGGCATCATAGGGGCAGGCTTCCACGCACAGGCCGCAGAACATACAGCGATTGATGGAAATGTCGAAGACTTCCAGCCGGTACTTGTCGCCCTGGGGCACGGCGGTCTCGCTGGGGCTGGTGACTATCTTGATGATTCCCAGCGGGCAATACTTGGCGCAGGAGGCGCAGCCGGTGCACCGCTCCTCGTACCAGACGAACTCCTCACCCCGGAAACGCGGGTGCTGCTGGAGCCGCTCCTCGGGATACTGCACCGTAAACGGCTTCTTGGTCAGGTTCTTCAGGGTAACCATCAACCCTTTCACCATAGCCAGCCCGTACATATCAGTCCGCCTCCACGATGGTTATGCCAGGAGGAAGATTAGGCGCGCCGCCCCGGACGGGCGAGACGGGTCGGACCTTTTCCCGCACCAGGTTCCCGAAAATGAAGATGCAAGCCACGAACAGCGCCAGGTTGATCCCGGTCATAATCCCCAGGTCGCCGCGAGTCAGCATACCAGCGTCATCGCGCAGGAAGTAGACTTCCAACGACGTGGCCAGCAGGTTTATCAAGCTGGCCGGCAGCAGGAACTTCCAGGCCAACGCCAGCAGTTGGTCAATCCGCAGACGCGGGAAAGTGGCGCGCACCCAGATGAATCCAGTAGCCACCGCCATCACCTTCAGCAGGAACCACAGCCAGCCCAGCCAGCGGTCCACCGGCCCTTCCCAGCCGCTGAGAAACAGGGTGGCGATTACCGCCGAGGCGACCATCACCCCGCCGAACTCGGCGGCCTGTATCATGGCAAACTTGATGCCGCTGTACTCGGTGTGATAACCCGCAATCAGCTCCGACTCGGCTTCGGCCATATCGAAGGGCGTGCGGTTCAACTCCGCCGCGGTTCCGGCCACGAACACGAAGAAAGCCAGCGGCTGCACGATTATAAAGGGCAGCGTCTGGGCTGACACCACGTCGGCCAACGACATCGAACCGGCAATCATCACCACGCCCAGCAGCGACACCACCACAGGCACTTCATAGCTTATCAGCACCGCCACGCCTCGCGCCGCGCCGAACAAGGCAAATCGATTGTTGGACGACCAGCCCGCCATGAAGATTGCGATAGACGTTATCGAGGTAATGGCGAGAATGTACAGCACGCCGACGTTCAGGTTGGCGAGGGCCGTATCCTTGGCGAAAGGCACCACCGCCAAAGTCAGCATCACCGGCGCGACCATCATAATCGGTACGACCAGGAACACCCAGCGGTCGGCGGTTCCCGGGGTCAGGTCTTCCTTGAACAGCAGCTTCACCAGGTCGGCGATGGGCTGGAACAGCCCGAAAGGCCCCCAGCGGTTCGGCCCCAGCCGGTTCTGGAACTTGCCGATGAGCCGCCGCTCCAGCCACGAAAACACAGCCGCCCCCAGCAGCACCGCGTTCACCAAGAGGAGGATAATGACAAATCCGGCTACGAACCACGACAGCCAGCACGGCAACGCCTGCCCCACGAAGTTGTAAACCTCGCGGAACATCAACGTGTCGTAAAGTATATTGTCCGGCCCAAGCCGGCACCCAATAGATGACGGGTTCAACGGTCTACTTCACCCATGTTTATGTCAACGCTGCCCAGGGTAACAATCATGTCCGCCAGCTTCCAGCCCACCAGCAGATGCTCGGTGACCGTGAGGTTGAGCAGGGACGGCGAGCGTATCTTGCAGCGGTAGGGGCTGATGCCGCCGTCACTGACCAGGTAGAAGGCCAGCTCGCCCTTGGATGCCTCGACCCGGCCGTATGCCTCGACACCCGGTTCCGGGCGCAGCACCAGCGGCACCTCCGCCCGCACCGCGCCAGGCTCAACCTGGGCGATGCACTGCCGGATTATCCGCAGACTCTGCCGGATTTCCTGAATCCGCACCCAGAAGCGGTCATAGTTGTCGCCCGTTTCCCCGGTGGGAACGTCGAACTCCACTAGGTCATAAGCATCGTAGGGTTCCACCTTGCGCCAGTCCCAGGCCAGCCCGCTGGCCCGCAGCACCGGCCCGCTGACCGAGCAGTTTATCGCCACGTCCAGCGGCAGGGAGCTGACGCCCCGGGTGCGGACCATGATGATTTCATTTTCCAGCAGGAGTTGCTCCAGCTCCTTGTATTCCTCCTCGAAATCCGTCAGAAACTGGTCCAGAGCAGGCCAGAATTCGGGCGGCGTGTCGAAAAACACCCCTCCGGGACGCATATAACTTACAGTTATACGCGCCCCGCACAGCATCTCGAACAGGTCAAGGATGCGCTCGCGGGAACGGAAGCAATACATGAGGGGCGTACCGAGGGCGCCCAGGTCCTGGATGATGAACCCAATGCCTATCAAGTGGGCCGCGATGCGCTGCAACTCGGCGGCCAGCGTCCGCAGGTACTTGCCTCGCATCGGTACTTCAACCCCCAACAGCCTCTCCACCGCCAGGCAATATGCCTGATTGTTGATCATCGAGGAAACGTAGTCCAGCCGGTCGGTAAGCGTCACCACCTGGGTGTAATTACGCTCCTCGGCCAGCTTTTCCGTGCCGCGATGCAGGTAGCCGAATATCGGCTCCACTTGCAGGATTTCCTCGCCGTCGAAGGTGACGCGCAACCGGAACACCCCGTGGGTGCTGGGGTGCTGCGGGCCGATGTTGACCGTCATCGGCTCGGTGCGAATCGCCCGTCCTGAGCCTGCTCCCCCGTCATGCTGAGCCTGTCGAAGCGTCATCCCAAGAAGTCCTTTCGCAACGGGTGGCCCTCAAAGCCCTCCCACAGCATGATTCGCTTCATGTTGGGATGGCCCTCGAACCTAATGCCCATTAGGTCCCAGATTTCCCGCTCCTGGAAGTCCGCCCCTCGCCAGAGTTGATACACGGACGGCGCCACCAAGCCCTCTCGCCCCTCCAGTCGCGCCCTCATCATGGCTTTGTGGCCCCTGCGGAAGGAAGTCAGGTGATAGACCAGCTCGAAGTGGCCCACGAAGTCAATGGCGGAAATGGCGTTGAGATACTGGAAGTCCAGCTCCTCGTCCTGCTGCAAGAAGGCGGCAACATCGGCGATATACCGCGTCTTAACCCATAGGGCGCCGCCATTCCCGTTAGCTATCGAGTCCGGCACAGCATCGCCTACGCGCCGCGCCAAGACAGGGCCGTCGAGCTGGAGGAGCGCCATCGCTATTCGTCTCCCCCCTTGGATTCCCGCCTTCGCGGGAATGACGGGAAAAGAGAGCCAGAGGGCAGGTTGCGATGGCGCTTGATTTTCTCGTGCAGCTCCATAATGCCGTACAACAGCGCATCGGGCCGCGGCGGGCAGCCCGGTACGTAAACGTCCACGGGGATGATGTGGTCAACGCCGGGAACCACGCTGTAGGAGCCGTAATATGGGCCGCCGCTGGTGGCGCAGACGCCCATGGAAATCACCCACTTCGGCTCGGCCATCTGGTCATAGATACGGCGTATGGGCGGCGCCATCTTCCACGTAACCGTCCCGGCTATGATGAGCAGGTCGGCCTGGCGGGGCGAGGCGCGAAAGGCTTCCATGCCGAAGCGGGCGATGTCGAACCGGCCCATGCTGCCGGCTATCATCTCGAAGGCGCAGCAGGCCAGCCCGAAGGACACCGGCCAAGCCGACGACTTCCGCCCCCAGTTCACCAGAGCGTCAATGGAGGTGACCATCAGGTTGCTCTTCAGGTCGTCGGGAACCTCAATGACAGGCTCAGACAGCGGCTCAGGCGAAGCGTCCTTGAGCTCCTGTACCGTGCGGCCCTCGTTCCGGTCCAACTCCCAGGTACGAGCCTGTAATGGCTCTCCATTTTGCAATGGCTGTATCATCAGCGCTCGCCTAGCTCCATTCCAAATCGCGCTTGCGCCAGGCATAGGCCCAGCCGACAAGCAGAATCCCCACGAATACCGCCATTTCGATAAGCGCGAAAAGCTCCAATCGCAGGAACTTGGTAGCCCAGGGATACAGGAATATCACCTCAACGTCGAAGATGACGAAGAGGATGGCGAACATATAGTAGCGAAAGTTGAACAGGTCCCACTTGCCGCCGATAGCCTCCATACCGCACTCATAGGTCTCGGCCTTGACGGCGCTGGGCTTTCGAGGGCGAATGCCTATCCGCGACGCCCCCCACGACATGACCAGCATACTGACCGGCACGGCCACGGCCACCACGCAGAAAATGGCAATCAGCCCGTACTGCCTGAAGTAATCATCCAAAAACATCGGGGCGATTATATCAGAAAGTCGTCGGTTGGCTGTATCGAATTTCGCCAAGAATTAGACTGTCCATCAAAGACAAACAGGGCCGGAGGCCGACAGAAATCGCGGACGGAATCCAGCTTAGTGGTAAGATAGACGCGGTAAATCCGTTTTAGTAAGAGGGCAGGTTTGACCGACACGAATCAGGTAACGGGAAAAGGCCCGCTGGCCGGGCTGCGGGTACTGGACTTGTCAATGATAGTAGCCGGGGGAACTGCCAGCAGCCTGCTGGCCGACTTCGGCGCCGAGGTGGTGAAGGTGGAGCGCCCCGGCGGTGGCGACCCCCTGAGAAACTGGGGGCCTTTCGCCAACGGTGTCTCCTTGTGGTGGAAAGTCCATTCCCGCAACAAGAAGTCCGTTACCCTCAATCTCGGCAACGCCGAGGGGCAGGGCATCCTCAAAGACCTTGCCGCCCAAGCCGACGTGCTGATTGAGGGGTTCCGTCCGGGCGTAATGGAACGCTGGGGCCTAGGCCCCGACGACCTGATGCAAGTGAACCCCGGACTGGTGATGCTGCGCTACTCCGGCTTCGGGCAGACCGGCCCCTACAAGGACCGCCCCGGCTTCGGCACCATCGCCGAGTGCATGAGCGGCTACGTGGGCATGACCGGGTTCCAGGATTCCCCTCCCGTCCTTCCGCCAGTGCCGCTGGCCGACGAAATCGCCGGAGTCTTCGGCGCAATGGCCGGAATGATGGCCCTGTATCATCGGGACACTCAACTCTCCCTCTCCCTCGAGGGAGGGGGCAGGGGTAAGGGTGAAAATCCTGGCGCGCGCGGCTCCGGCCGGGGACAAGTGATCGATGTCTCCCTCTTCGAGCCGCTCTTCCGCCTGTGCATCCCCCACGTCACCATGTTCGACCTGCTGGGCATCAACCGCGAGCGCGTCGGCAACGACTTCCCCGACGCCGCGCCCCGCAGCTTGTACCGCACCGGCGACGACCGTTGGTTGGGCCTGTCGGCTACCTCGCAGAGCACCTTCGAGGGCTTGGCGAAAGCTATGGGGATGCCCGAACTGATAGAACGCCCGGCATTTGCCGACAACGCTTCCCGCATAGAAAACCGCGAGGAACTCAACGACGAACTGAACGCATGGCTATCCAACCACACTCTCGACGAAACCCTCAACCAGTTGATCCCGGCCGGCGGCGTGGTAGGCCCGGTCTACAATGCAGCCCAGATTGTCGAAGACCCTCACTATCAAGCCCGCGAGGACATCATCGAAATAGACGACCCGGAATTGGGCCACACCCGGATGCTCGGCATCGTTCCCAAGTTCAGCGAAACACCCGGCTCTGTCGAGCACGCCGGCCCCACCGTCGGGCAGCACAACGCCGCCGTCTACGGCTCATGGCTGGGGCTGGGCGATACGGAGCTGGCCGGGCTGGCCGAGCGGGGGACTATATGACCGGCAAACCCCGCCTGCTCGTCGCCACCGGCAACCCGGGCAAGCTGCGTGAGTACGCCGGGCTACTGCGCGATTGCCCCTTTGCTCTTGTGTCGCTGAAGGACGTGGGCATCACCCAGGAAGTCGCGGAAACCAGGGACACCTTTCACGAAAACTCTTGGTTAAAGGCTTCGGGCTACGCCGCAATGAGCGGAATGCTGACCTTGGCCGACGACTCCGGCCTTGAGGTGGACGCCCTCGGAGGCGACCCCGGCGTACGCTCCGCCCGCTACGGGGGCGATGCCTGCAATTCCGACGCCGACCGGGTGGCCCTGCTGTTAAGCAACCTTCAAGGCGTGCCGTGGCACAGGCGCACAGCGCGATTCCGCTGCGTCATCAATGTGGCTCGCCCGTCATCGGAAGCGGACGGCCGGCAGGAGCTACGGGCCTCCGTGGTTGGCTCCGTGGCCGGAATGATACAATACGAACCGGAGGGCGATGACGGCTTCGGATACGACCCGGTGTTTCACCTGCCGTCCTTCGGCAAAACCGTGGCGCAACTTTCTCTGGAAGACAAGAATCGCATCAGCCATCGGGGCTGTGCCGCGGGTCGTGCCATGACTGCTCTAATGCACATCGCCAGTGAATCTATTTAATCCGCTCCTGCTTTAATTTCAGACGCTTATGTCCTTGAACGTAGTTGACACAATGGGCCGCTCGATGCGAGACCTGCGCATCTCGGTCACCGACCGCTGCAACTTCCGTTGCCCCTACTGTATGCCCGCCGAAATCTTCGGGGAGGCTTACGAGTTCCTGCCGCGCGAGGAAATCCTGACCTTCGAGGAAATCGCCCGGCTGACCGGCCTGTTCGCCGAGTTCGGCGTCACCAAGGCCCGCATCACCGGCGGTGAGCCGTTGCTCCGCACCGACCTGCCGGAACTGATTTCCCAGATAGCCGCCATAGAAGGCATCACTGACGTCACCCTCACCACCAACGGCTATCTGTTAGCGCAGCAGGCCCAGGACCTCAAGGACGCCGGACTGCACCGTATCACGGTCAGCCTCGACAGCGTTGACGACGAAGTATTCAAGACAATGAACGGGCGCGGCTTCGGCGCCCGCCGCGTCCTCCATGCCATCCAGCGGGCCTCGGACGTCGGCCTGGCCCCCATCAAGATAAACGCCGTGGTCCAGCGGGGCGTCAACGACCACACCGTCGTCGAACTCGCCCGCCACTTCAAGGGCACCGGCCACATAGTCCGTTTCATCGAGTACATGGACGTGGGCAACCGTAATGGCTGGAAACTGGACGAAGTAGTATCAGCCGACGAAATCATCGCCCGCATAGACGCAGAAATGCCCCTGGAGCCCGCCCCCGGCAACTACTCCGGCGAGGTGGCCGAGCGATACCTGTACCGCGACGGCAGCGGCGAGATCGGGGTCATAGCCTCCGTAACCCGCCCCTTCTGCGGGGCCTGCACCCGCCTGCGCCTCTCCACCGACGGCCAGATATTCACCTGCTTATTCGCCACCCGCGGAACCAGCCTGCGCGACCCGATGCGCGACGGAGCTACCAACGACGAACTGCGCCAGCTCATCGCCGGAATTTGGACCCGCCGCTCCGACCGCTATTCGGAAGAACGAGCCGCCAACACACCGGACATCCCTCGCCCCGCCAAAGTGGAGATGTACCAGATTGGGGGATAGTGCACAGTGAGCGGAACTAACGCCCCTCTCAGGCACGTAACCATCCACACCGACGGCTCCTGCCTCGGCAACCCGGGCCCCGGCGGGTACGGCGTGATACTGGAGCACAACGGACGAGAGAAGGAGCTTTCCGGCGGATTCTGGCGCACCACCAACAACCGCATGGAAATCCTGGCGGTGATTGTCGGCCTAGAGGCGCTGATGGAGCCCTGCTCCGTAACGGTGTACAGCGACTCCCGCTATGTCGTAGACGCCATCGAAAAAGGCTGGGCCAGGAAATGGAAAGGCAACGGCTGGATGCGCAACAAGCGCGAGCCGGCCCTCAACCCCGACCTCTGGCAAAGATTGCTGACAGCACTGGACAAGCACGAAGTTGAACTCCGCTGGGTAAAAGGCCACGCCGGAAACACCGGCAACGTCCGCGCCGACAAGCTGGCTGTGGCCGCAGCCAGTGGCGCAAATCTACTCAGGGACGACGGATTTGAAAATCCGCCGAAGGTGCTGATATGACCTCCCCGACAGAACAGCAGTCCCTAACCCACCTCGACGAGCAGGGCCGCGCCCGAATGGTGGACGTGGGCGAGAAGGACGTCACCAGCCGCGAAGCCGTCGCCCGGGGCCACGTCTCAGTCCAACCCGAAACCGCCCGCCTCATCCGCGAAGGGCTGATGAAGAAGGGCGACGTCCTGACCATCGCCCAGGTCGCAGGCATCATGGGCGCCAAGAAGACCTCAGAGCTGATACCCCTCTGCCACCCGCTGCCTCTGGACAAGGTAAACGTAGACCTGGAACTGGATGAAGAACGCAGCCGCATCAACATCGTCGCCACCGCCAGCACCACCGCCCGCACCGGCGTAGAGATGGAGGCCATGACCGCCGTCTCCGTTGCAGCTTTAACGTTATATGATATGTGCAAGGCCGTAGACCGGGGCATCCGCATCGAGGGTGTCCGCCTGGTCCGAAAGCGCGGCGGCCGCAGCGGCGACATTGACATGGAAGACTTGGAATCCGAGGATTAGAACTGGCAGGTGTCCCTATGGGAGCAGTGCAAATAACAATTGAGGTCGGCGATGCTCTTGGAGAAAAGTTTGAACCTGTGGACGTAATGGTAGACACAGGTTGCACGTTTTCTCAAATTCCCGGCGAACTATTGCATCGCCTTGGGGTGCCCGTGCAGCGAACTCTTGAGTCTGAGTTAGCCGACGGAAGCGTGGAGACGGTACAGGTGGGTGAAACACTAATCCGCCTGGAAAGCCAGCAAATCACAACCCCGGTGATATTCGCCAGAGAAGGGGAACCAAGTCTGTTAGGAGTAGTCGCACTGGAAACCGCCCTACTGGTAGTGGACCCAGTAAGGAGACGGCTATACCCGACGCGCGTCTTGCGATATGGGCGATAACCGAAGGCCGCGACACGATAACTGAATCCAGACTACTTCCTCTTCAACTCCCGCACCATCGCCCGCAGCGCTGCGGCGGCGAAGTGAATGTAGTCCTCAGTGGACAACTCCAGCGGCCTGTACTTATCCACCTGGTCAACATCGGTCGGCCCGACCGGCCCTGGAATAACCTCCAGCTCCAACTCGCATATCTCCCCGTCCGAAAGCACCACCACACAGCCCCATTCCGTCTTCGAGTCCGGCGGCGGCTCCAGCTCAATGGCCTGTAGCGAAGTCATACCCATGAACGCCGGGAAGGGCCGCAGTTGAACGGCCAGCTCCGCCACCGCCTCCCGCATTTGCGCGGCAGTCTGTTCCAGCACTTCTTGGAACTCCCGGCTTTCGGCACACATCGGAAACCATTTTAGATGCTCCGTCGTCAACGGCCAACAACTCAGTGCATAATCAATGCGCCCGTGAGAAAATCCCTGCACCGCATTGATGAGCGCCGAATTGAGATGAACGATACCCCGTCGGAAGAGTTCCGGCATGGCTGGCCCGTAGTCGCAGGCACCTTCCTCATCCTCACGCTGGGGTTTGGCAGCGCCTATTCCTTCGGCACCTTCTTCGCGCCGTTGCAGGACGAGTTCGGGGCCTCCCGCGCTGCCGTATCCGTCGCCTTCTCTGCCGCCATACTGGCGCTGTTCAGCGTGGGCCCTTTCAGCGGCACAATCGCTGACCGCCTCGGACCGAGGATGCTCGTCTCCGGCGGCCTGGCGCTGGTGGGTTCCGGCCTGATCATCGCCAGCGTTTCCCAAGCCTTATGGCAAGTGCAGGCAGCCTTCGCCATCTGCATTGGAGGAGGCGTCGGGCTGGCCTACGTCCCCGCAGTAGGCGCAGTCCAGAAGTGGTTCGACCGCCGTCGCGGGCTTGCCTCCGGCATAGCCGTTTCCGGTATCGGCGCCGGCACCCTTGCGCTGCCCCCTTTCACTGCCCTGATGATTGCCGAACTGGACTGGCGTCCCGCGTTGCTGCTGGTCGGCGGCATCGTGGCGGTGGTTGGCGGAGCATCCGGCCTGCTGGTCACCAACCCGGCGCGACAGCTTCGGCATTCCCCGGCGCAGGCGCGGTCTCAGGCAGGCGTACGCCTCTCCCTTGCCATCCGCTCCCGGCCCTTCTTCCTGCTGTTCCTCGGCTTCCTTATGGCCTCCTTCGGACAGTTCACGCCCATCGCTCACCTGGTCCCCTATGCCGAGGACCGTGGCATCTCCCCGCAGACGGCGGCGGCCCTGCTCAGCCTTCTCGGGGTCGGCAGCGCCGTTGGCCGCTTCACCATCGGAGCGGCGGCAGACCGCATTGGCCGCTGGCGAGGCCTCGGCCTGTCCTTCGGCGGCGTCGGCATGAGCTGCATTCTGTGGCTAATAGGCGACGGCATGATAGTCCTCGGCATCTTCGCCGTCCTCGTAGGAACATTCTGGGGTGGCTCGGTGGCCCTGGCCCCCTCGGTGATGGCCGACTACTTTGGCACCCGCGCGGTCAGCGGCATCATCGGGGTGCTATATGCTGGCGTAGGGTTCGGAGCGCTGGTGGGGCCGATAATCGCCGGCCTCGTCTTTGACCTCTGGCAGAGTTACCTGGTCGCCATCGTTTACAGCGTCGCCGCTCCGATAGCAGGGGCCGCTGCGGTACTGTACGCCGAATCCCCGGAACGCTGGCGTCTGCGGCACTCTCAGACGAGAGATTCATCCCTTCATAACGCTAGGGAACCAGTGAAATGATAGCGTTCCAATTTAGGTGTTCGCCAGCTTACGATCCGTCATCCCCCCTTCCTCACCCGTCATTCCCGCGAAGCCTGCCCCCGCGAAGGCGGGGGGCGGGAATCCAAACCCCCAGATGGAGCCTGCCCCCGTGAAGACGGGGGCCTGTTGATTGCGCCACCTGATTCGGAAAGCCGCCCTGGCGAAATACGGCAATTGACAGAGACAGGGGCCAAGACTAACATGGAAGTACCGGGTTGCATCCTGGCGGCTGGCCGGATGGCCCCTCGGTGGCAACGTAGCTCAGCGGCAGAGCGGGCGCTTCATAAGCGCTAGGTCACTGGTTCGAATCCAGTCGTTGCCACCATTCTCTTTGCCTGTGATTCCGCCCTAACCTTCAGGCAGCCGGTACACCCGCGCCACCCGCATTCTCCCTCTCCGGCAAGCCCCAAGCCCCGGTCCCAGGGCTGGCAGGCAGATTACACATCAATGTCACGCCTGCCAGGTCTGTACGCCACACGTTTGACATATAAATAGTGTTAAATTAAGGCGTGGGCTGGATGGTTGCTTTCCTCTCTTCCATTCTGACTGCACGGCTCCTGTCATTCCTGCGAAAACGGGAAGGAGGAAGCCCCGCGCACTAGGAAAGGCCGGCATCCCACACCCCACTGAATTACCGCCGTTGAGCGACGCCAGCCGAAGGTGAAGAAAGTGAAATTATCCCCCCCTCCCCCCAACCTTCCTCCTAGTTCTCGCCCTCGCCCTTCTTCTGGCGGCCCTTCTCACGGCCTGCGGCGGCTCTGACAGCCCGACCGAACCCCCTGATTCCGACGGGGACACGCCCCGGGCAACCGCCCAGCCCGCCACGGACCGGGCCACGTCCGCGCCCATCGCCACCACCGCATCGCCGCAAGGCCGGGCCACAACCGCTACTCGTGCCACATCCACGCCGGCAACAGTCCGCGCTACGCCGATACCTGGAATGACTATCATAGCGGGCGAAGGCCGGCCCACCCCCACACCTACCGCGGATCCCTCGCAGCAGGATTCCAACCAGCCTGGTATCAAGGTTTCGATGGCTAAGGACTTCATCTTGGTCAGCGCCGGGCGTTTTCACACCTGCGGGATGAAACAGGATGGCTCCGTCACCTGTTGGGGATCGGATATCGATGGCCGAGCTACGCCGCCTGCCGAAGAATTCGCGTCCCTCAGCGCCGGGGATGGCCACACCTGCGGGGTGAAACAGGACGGCTCGGTCTCCTGCTGGGGCAATGATGACTTCGGCCAAGCCACGCCGCCGGACGGTGAGTTCATATCGGTCAGCGCCGGGGGCGGCCACACCTGCGGGGTGAAACAGGATGGCTCCGTTACCTGTTGGGGATCGGATAGCGGTGGCCGAGCTACGCCGCCGAATGGTGAGTTCACCTCGGCCAGCGCCGGATCTAACCACACCTGTGGAGTGAAAATCGACGGCTCAGTTACCTGCTGGGGCGGTGATAGATTCCATGGCACGCCGCCGGACGGGGAATTCGTATCGGTCAGCGCCGGGGACACCTACGCCTGCGGGGTGATGCGGGACGGCTCCATCGCCTGCTGGGGTCAGGACGGTGCGGGCCAAGCCTCGCCTCCAGCCGGGAAGTTCGTATCCGTCAGTTCTGGCTCTGAACACGCCTGCGGGGTGAAGACCGACGGTTCCATCGCCTGCTGGGGCGATAATAGATTGGGCGCGACCGATTCGCCGCCCTGGGAGTTCGCATCCGTTAGCGCCAGCTATGAGTACACCTGCGGACTGAAGCAGGACGGCATCATCGCCTGCTGGGGGCGTGATGATCTCGGCCAGGCCACGCCGCCGGACGGTGAGTTCGCCGCCGTCAGCAGCGGGGGTGGATATGGAGCCATCCACATCTGCGGACTCAAGCGGGACGACTCAATCGTCTGCTGGGGCGACAACGACGATAAAGATGGCAATTTCACTGGCCAGGCCTCGCCGCCAGCCGGAGAGTTTGTATCTGTCAGCGCCGGAAGCACCCATACCTGCGGGGTGAAGCGAGACACCTTCGTCCTTTGCTGGGGAAGTGAGAACCAGGTTCAAGACACACCGCCAGACTGGGAATTCACTTCGGTAAGCGCTGGGCATTCCCACACCTGCGGGGTGATGACCGATGGCTGGTTGTTCTGCTGGGCTCGCGAATTGACTGGCAGTCGTCTTTTCCGGATCCATTCGCCGGAGGGGGAGTTCACCTCTATCAGCTCCGGGTTCGGCCACACATGCGCGGTAAGTACTGACAGCTCCGTCGCCTGCTGGGGCGATGATCACGAGGACCAGGCCACGCCGCCGGAAGGGGAGTTCATTACAGTGAGTGCGGGGGGTTACCACACCTGTGGCGTGAAGGCCGACGGCTCCATTGCCTGCTGGGGCGATGATGACGAGGACCAGGCCACGCCGCCGGAAGGGGAGTTCGCCTCAGTCAGCGCCGGGTATGAACACACCTGCGGGGTGGAGACCGACGGTTCCGTCGCCTGCTGGGGCTACGATGACGAGGGCGAAGCCACACAGCCGGAAGGGGAGTTCTCCTCCGTCAGTGCCGGGTATTACTACACCTGCGGGCTGAAGACCGACGGCTCCATCATCTGCTGGGGAGAACGTTCAATGGTCATACCTGCAAAGTGAAGCCGGGCGTAGGACGTGGACGGCGACGGCGTAGACACCTGGGGCCGGTTACAAGGTGAGCCGGGGTGGTCCCATGCGACCACCCCGGCTAAGAATGGCACTGCCCACCGTACAGCCCGCCCTTTTCCTTGCGCGATTCCGCTCTAAACCTCCGCCAGCCGGTAAGCTCGCGCCGCCGTGTTGTGGAACAGGTCGGCCTGCTCTGTCGCGGAAAATTCGTTGGCCAGGCGCTTGAAAGCATTCCAGCAAACGGTATACGAGCAGGACTGCTTATCCACCGGAAAATTGCTCTCGAACATACAGCAGTCGGCCCCGAACTTCTCGATGCAGTACAGGTAGTACGGCGCCGCCGCCGTGGCAATCTCCCCCGACCCCGGCGGGAAGGGCCGCTGGTGCCAGTCGAAACCGCTGATGGGATTGCCCAGCCCGCCCACCTTGACCACCACGTTGGGGCATTTGGCCACCGCGTCAATGCCCTGCCGCCACTCCGGCATCAGCTCCTCCCTCCGCCCGGCATACGGCCCGATCCCCAGCGGCCGCCCCACGTGGTTCAGGATAATTGTAAGGTCTGGGAAGGACCGGGCCATGTCCGCTACCTCCGGCAACTGCGGATGGTAGACGATGCAGTCGAAAGACAACCCCATCCGTTCCAGGCAGGCCAGCCCCTTCCGGAACTCGGTGTTCGCCAGCATCCCGGCGGAATTGGCGCGAGCGACGTTAATCTCCGGGCTGGCGTCCCAGGCGGCGGTGCAGCGTATCCCCTTGAACCGTCCCTTCCCGGCTTCTGTCAACGCCTCCAGCACCGGCTCCACCGCGTCACCCAGCATCAGGTCGGCGTTGCCCACGATGCCAGCCGCCACCGCCGTACCCCCGCCAGCCGCAAGGTTGGCAGCGGCGATGCCCTCAACGAACTCCACTTCGCCCACCGATCGCAGCTCCACTGGCCCGTCAGTGCGATACATCGACCGGCACTCCACAAACACCGTCTGGTTGACCCGGTGCCCCGACCCGGTATCCGCCAGCAGGTTCTCCAGCAGATACACGTCGCCGGGCCGCTCCCAGAAGTGATGGTGCGGGTCCAGTATGGGCATATCCGGCTCCATGGGGTCTTCCTCGGTCAGTGCCAGCCACTCATCTAGTCGCGTCGTCATCTTCCATCTCCTAGCCCATCATCCCCTCCCCCTTGGGGGGAGGGTTAGAGCCTGCCCCTGCGAAGGCAGGGGGTGGGGGTGAGCTCCCAGTATAAGGCTACCGGAAATCCCGCTGATGCTCAATCTGTCCTCTTTCTATGTATAATCACCCTGCCGCGCAGTCCGGCAAATCGGAAACGGAAACACAGGAGGCAACATGGCCGAACCCACAATGGCCCAGGTCCGGGCAGCAATGGAAGCAATGCTCAACAAGGCGATGGAGACGCCCAACGAGCCGGTGGCGATGGCCATCGTAGACAGCGCCGGCAACCTGCTGGCCTACCAGACCATGGACAACCTGCGCATCTTCAGCCGGCGCCACGCCCTCCGCAAGGCCCACACATCGGCCTTGATGGGCCTCGATTCGGTAGAGAACGCCCAGCGCCTGCACAGCCAGGGCCGCAACATCGCCGACCAGGGCGACCCCATGATGACCTACGGCCAGGGCGGCCTCGTGATAATGAAGGACGGCGTCATCCTCGGCGGCATCGGCGTCGGGGGCTACCCCAGCGGCCAGTCCGACGAAGACCTGTCGCGAGTAGGGCTGGAGGCCATGGGGCTGTAACATGGGACGCACTCGATCAATCCAGGTCTCTTCCATAATTGGGACTCATGCAGCTAGGTTTGCCCTGCTCTCGGTTTTGGCAGCCGCCGTATTAGCCATTGCGGCCTGCGCCGACATCGAAGTCTCTACCTCGGAATGCGCGGACGGCGGCGAACTCTGGCACGAGTACCGGCTCTTCATGGGCCGCGGCTCAGGGGGCGCCGAAGTCGTCAGCGACGAAGACTGGGCGACTTTTCTGGCCGACACCATAACACCGCGCTTCCCCGACGGCCTGTCTGTCATCGACGTAGCGGGGCAGGGCGCCAACACCGATGGAACCCTCGAGCGGGAACGCACCAAGATGCTGCTGGTAGTGGTTCCGCCAGCCGACGAAACAGCGCTCAATCGAATAAACGAGATTGGAGCCGAGTACCAGCGGCGGTTTACCCAGGACGCGGTGTTGCGGGTGGTTACGCCAGCCTGCGTCGCCTTCAAGTGACCAGGGTCCCGCCGGACGCAGTAGAGCCGGCGGGAACCCAAATCCGAATACGAGTGCCCCTCACAGGAGGACTTCCATGCGAATTGGCGTCTTCGTCGGCGCATCCGTCGCCGACCTGATGACTCTCGACGGCCTGCTGGCCCGCATCAAGCAGGCCGAGGACGACGGGTTCGACAGCTTCTGGATTCCCCATATCTCTGCCCGTGGCTACGATGCGCTGACCGCCCTGGCCCTCGCCGGAATGCAGACCAGCCGCATCGAGCTGGGCGTAGGCGTCGTCCCCACCTACCCGCGCCACCCGGCGGCTCTCGCCCAGCAGGCCCTAACCACCGCCACGGCCACGGGCGGACGCTTCATCCTAGGCATCGGCCCGTCGCATCGTCCGGGCATGGAGGAGGGCTTCGGCATCCCCTACGACCGCCCGGCGCTGCACACTCGCGAGTACCTCTCCGTGATGCGCCCACTGCTGGAGGAAGGCGCAGTCCAGTTCCAGGGCGAGTTCTTCAACGTCAACCTGGAACTGGCCGCTCTGGAGCGCCCCGCATGCCCCATCCTCGTATCCGCCCTTGCGCCCCAGATGCTCAACCTTGCCGGCCAACTCGCCGACGGCACTGTAACCTGGATGGCGGGCCCTCGCACCATTGAAACCCACATCACGCCGCGCATCAGCCGCGCCGCGGAGAACAGCGGACGCCAAGCGCCCCGCGTCTGCGTCGGCCTGCCCACCGCGATAACCGACGACGAAAGCGCCGGACGCCGGACTGCCGCCGAGTCCTACGCCCGCTACGGCGAGCTGGTCAACTACCGACGGGTGTTGGACATAGAAGGCGTCGAAAGCCCGGCCGAGGTAGCGGTCATCGGCAACGAAGCCTCCATCCAGCGCCAGCTCGAAACCTTCGCCGAGGGCGGAGCCACCGACTTCGTCGCCAACATCTTCGACGTCCCCGGCGAACCCGATTCCGCCCAACGCGCCTACCAAGCCCTAAAGTCCCTTGTCGGGAAAATCTAATCCCCTCTCCCTCCGGGAGAGGGTTAGGGTGAGGGCGTCCCCCTAATCCGCAATCAAAACAACGGAGGAGAATATGGCCCCGCGAATCAAGCACATCGCGCTCCACACCGAAGACCCGGCCGCCACTGCCGAGTGGTACAAGACCTGCTTCGGCCTCGACGAGCTGCGCCGCTCCCCGGACGGCGGAGCCGAAGGCGTATGGCTCACCGACGGCTACATCTACTTCGCTATCCTCAAGATGGGCACAGAAGACGCCCCCAACCTCGGCGAAGGCCCCTCCACGGTCAAGGGAGTCCACCACATCGGCTTCTACGTCGACGACCTCGAAGACGCGGTGAACACCGTAACCGAACACGGCGCCACCGAGTGCCCCGGCAGCAGCCGCGCCAACCGCAAATACAAGGGCCCCGACGGTCTGATGATCGACCTCCGAGTCCGAGGCTGGGACGAGCAAATCCGCGCCCGCAGCACCCTTTACGAGCTGGTCGAAGCTCCGCCACGCGAACCAGCCGGCGCCCCCGCCGACGACTAGCGCCCCGTCCACTCCGGCGGACGCTTCTCGCCGAAGGCCCTCGGCCCCTCTCGAGCGTCCTCAGAGTTCAGCACACGGTGGCCCCACGCGGCGTTTACCCGATAGGACTCCTCCAGACCGTAGCGCCGCCAGAATTGGGCCACCGACTTCGTTCCCTGCACTGCCAGCGGCGCGTTGGCCCCGATCATCTCCGCAATTTCCACCGCTCGCGGCATCAGCGTTTCCGGCTGCAACACCTCATGCACGAACCCCAGCCGGTGCGCCTCCTCCGCGCCTAGAGTGTCGCCCGTCAGCATCAGGTACATTGCCTCTCCAAAGGGCATCAGCCGGGCAAGGTGGTTGATGGCGTAGTTGGCCATTATTCCCCGCTTCACCTCGAACAGCCCGAAATACGCCTCCGTCGAAGCAAGCCGAATGTCGCAATCGGCGGCCCGCTCCATCCCTGCGCCGATGGCCAGCCCATTGACGGCGGCAATGAACGGCTTGGGATTGCGCCCGAAGGGCTGATTGCCCCGGTACGCCTCGATGCGTTCCTCCTCCGTCTGGTTGGCCCGCACCGATCCGGCGTTTTCTGCCATCTCCCGCAGGTCCGCCCCAGCCGAAAACGCCCTGCCCGCGCCCGTCACGATGCCCACCCGCATTTCCGGGTCGTGCGAGAACTCCGCCAGCGCCTCTCGCAGTTCCGCGCGCATCTGCGCTCCCTGCGCGTTCAGCCGGTCCGGCCGGTCCATCGTAAAGATAGCGTAGTGGCCGTCGGGAAATCGTTCGTATCGCAGATCCGCCATCCCTCTCCCCTCAGCTCGCCAGCAGTTCCCGCAGCGCCGCGTCCACGAAGGCAGCGTCCGTCGAGTTGAAGCCCGGCCCACCCGCCAGGTGCCCCCAGACCGACTCGATGGGCCGGAACTCCGCGTTGGGCATCATCGAGACCTCGATCTCGTTGTCCTCCGGCGGGAAGTACAGGTCCGTCCGCCCCGGCATCACGATGGCCTTTGCCGTGATGCTCCCCAAAGCCTTGGCGAAGTCGCCGTTGTACTTGTCGTTCAGGCTGATGTCCGCGTTCTGCCAAGTCTGTATCATAGCCAGAAAGTCGTTTGCGTCGGCAAACAGGCGCCTCCCCTCCCAGAAGGCCACTAGGTAGTCCTCCAGCGACGAGTACCCAATGTCCAGGTACACCTCCTCTCTGTAGAAAGCCTGCGACACCGCCCACCCGGCATACACGCGCCCCATGGCCCGCAACCCCTTGTACGGCGGCGAATCGTACCAGCCGCCCGCCCAAGCGTCATCCGCCGTCAGCGCCGCCTTTACCCCTTCCAGGAACACGAAGTTGTGCCGCGAAGTCCGCGCCGACCCGCAGATGGGCGCAATCCGCTCCACCATGTCCGGGTACAGCGCCCCCCACTGGTAAGTCTGCTGCGCCCCCATTGACCACCCCACCACCATCGCGACGCGCTCAATCCCGAACACCTCCGTAACCAGCCGGTGCTGGCTGCTGACGTTGTCGTACAGCGACACCCACGGAAACCGCGCCCGGTCATAAGGCATAGGCGTGTTCGACGGCGACGACGAAAGCCCGTTCCCCATCATGTTCGGCACGATAATGAAATACCGCTCCGGGTCCAGCGCCTGCCCCGGCCCAATGATGGCCTCATTAGCATAGTGCTGCCCTCCAAAGAACGTCGGGAACACGATGGCGTTGTCCTTCGCCGCGTTCAGCGTCCCGTAGGTCTTGTACGCCAGCCACGCCCCCCGCAGCGTCGCACCGCCTTGCAGTCGCAGGTTGCCGAGGTTGAAGGTCTGGTAGTCGGCCATGGGTGAACCTCCGAAGATGCCGCTCAGCATCGTTGCCGTTCAATCAGTGTTCGGGGTATCCTAGCATAGTCAGAGAGTTTGACGAGCCGGGAGTTGTGGCCATGCGCATTCAATGGCTCTCCATCGACCATGTGCCGCCGCTGGAAGACATTGATATTGAGGACTGCGACAAACAAGTAAACCTGTTCATCGGCCCAAACGCATCCGGCAAGAGCACCATCCTGCGGACAATAAAAGACCTTAGTTCCTCTTGGGGACCAGGCGACGAATTCGACGAAGGTAACGCATACCCTATTTACAGCAAAGGATACAAACACGCACAGGTTCACATTGGTGTAAATTACGGTTGTCCGACAAACACCGCATACTACCCTGACGGTGCGGACTGCGCCGGAACAGGCGCAAGCATCTGGGAAGCAGTGCCTTTCTTGTACGTACCAGCGACCAGGGTGAACTTGCGTCCGCAGAATATTTTTGACCTAACAATCCAGAGGCCGGAGCCTTACGGATTTGATCTTACGTGGGACGCGATACTTGACCAGCATTTTAGCAATTCTTGGGGTGCCTTTAACGGGGAATATGTAGAGGATTTCGTTGGTGCATTTCGCGAAAATACGAGATTCAACCGGAACCAACGAGAGCAGCTAAGAAAAGCTCTTACTGTCGGGCAGGCCTGCGCCAAATCCATCTGCCAAGAGGTAATACGCGATGATGTGCCCCAGGCTTACGTCGAATTTATAGACGAAGCGGATATAGATGAGGATGACCCAGAATTCTATCCCACAGGCAGGGTTGTTCACCACGCCATGGGAATAGGAACCACCGACGACTTTCTCGGCCAGCAACCACTGTACGCCGGCGCCCTGAGTTCTGGCACTCAAGGCACCCTCCTATGGATTTGGGCCTTGGCCCTCAAGATGGCGCACCACTACGATTGGCAAGAAGGGTGGGAAAAGAAACCTGCCATCCTGCTAATAGACGAAATCGAGAACCACTTGCACCCTACTTGGCAACGCCGTGTCATCCCGGCGTTACTGCATAAGGATCATTTCCCGAACTTGCAGATATTCGCCACCACCCACTCGCCCTTCGTGGTCGCTGGGCTGAAAGCCGGGCAGGTGCACCTACTGAAGCGCGACGAGAATACCGGCGTGGTCACCCACACCCGCAACTCCGAGGACATCATCGGCTGGACCGCCGACGAAATCCTGCGCACCATGATGGGCGTGGATGAGCCTACCGACCTGCTTACCATCGAACGCGATAAACGGCTGCGGGAGCTTCGCGGGAAGGAAATGCTCACGGACGAGGAAGAATCCGAATTGAACACATTGCGACGCCAAGTGAACGAGGCCCATCTGTCCAGAAGTGTGCCAGTGGAAGAGCGGGAAAGCTACGCCAACTTGATGCACCAGTTCCTGCTCACCCGGCAGTCCGACTTGTCGCAGGACGGAGGGTAGTCGCGTTGCGCTGGGTTGACCGTGGCCCGGAACCAGACGGGGTTGCCCGCTATGCCCGCCAATACACCCAAGGTTGGATGGATTATTATCAAAATCGGGTTGACGGATTGCCCATAAATGAAGAGCCTCGTGATTCATACTGGCAGGAATTCCGTTCAATGCTGGCAAGCCGAACCAATAATAACTGCTGGTATTGTGAGCGTCAGTGCCGGGCAGCAGGCGGGTGGGCGCCCAGCGTCGACCACTTCCGTCCGCGCAGCCGTTTCCCTGACTTGACTTATGTGTGGTCTAACTGGATTTTCAGTTGCCGCCGTTGCAACGTTGACAATAAAAAAGACAAATGGCCGGACTCAGGGTACGTAGACCCTTGCGCCACCAATGTTATGGAACGCCCGGAACAGTATTTCGACTATGAGCCGGATACCGGGAAAATAGTTGCTCGGAACGGTCTTTCCGACACCGCCCGGAACCGGGCTTGGGATACCATAGATGACTTGGGGTTATCAAGGCGAGACTTGGTAAACCCTCGTTTTACATCTGTACGGCAATTCATTCAGGAATTCACTGAACGACTACTGGAATTGAGCGCCACCGACAGGGACTCTTTCATTGCAAATTTTCTGGCGCTGACGCCTGCTAGCCGAGTGGCATACTTGACCTTCATCGCATCATCCAATGGGGAAACGATGGAGTATACTGGAGTGAAAGCGATAGTCGCCGAGAAACTGCTCCGGGAGGGCAGCATCTAGCCCCATTTGACGCCCGCCACCACCCCGTCCTACACTCCCCCCAACACCCCTCACCACCCGGAGGTCACACCATGCCCAACGAGCCGGTAAACATCTTCGAATACGAAGCCATCGCCCGCGAGAAGCTGGAGCAGGGACACTACGACTTCATCGCCGGCGCCGCCACCGACGAAATCACCCTGCGGCGCACCCGCGCCGTCCTCGACAGCATCAATCTCCGCCCCAGGATGCTCACCGACATCAGCCAGCGCGACCTCAGCACCACCGTCCTCGGCCAGCGCATCAGCTTCCCCGTCATGCTTGACCCCGCCGGCAACCACGAGGCCGCCCACCCCGACGCCGAGCTGGCCACCGCCCGCGCCGCCGGCAAGGCCGGCACCGTCATGGTCGTCAGCTCCCACGCCGCCCGCACCCTGGAAGACGTGGCATCCGCCGCCAGCGGCCCGCTTTGGTTCCAGCAGTACCTGTTCAAGGACCGCGGCCTCACCCTCGAGATGGCCGCCCGCGCCGCCGAGGCCGGCTACTCCGCCCTCTGCATCACCGTAGACGCCAAGATAAAGCCCAAGCGCGAGCGCAACATCCGCAACGACTACGTGGGCGCGCCCTCACCCAACTACGACAATATCGAACTGCCCCAGAGCTCCTGGCGCTTCGCCGCCGACGCCCCGGCTGGCCCAATGGACATCCGCGACTCCGCCGCCACCTGGGCCGACGTCGACTGGCTGGCCGCCGCCCAGAGCCTGCCCGTGGTCATCAAGGGCATCATGGTCGGCGAGGACGGACGCCACGCCGCCGACAACGGCGCCAAGGCCGTCATAGTCTCCAACCACGGCGCCCGCTACCTAGACACCACCTTCACCACCATCGAGGTCCTCCCCGAGATAGTCGACGCCGCCAACAACGACATCGAGGTCTACATGGACGGCGGCATCCGACGCGGCGCCGACATCGTGAAAGCTCTCGCCCTCGGCGCCCGCGCCGTCCTCATAGGCCGCCCCCTATTCTGGGGCCTGGCCGTAAACGGCGAAGAGGGCCTGACCTCCGTCCTCGAAATGCTCCGCGACGAGCTGGACGCCACCATGGGCATGTGCGGCCGCCCCACCATAGCCGACATAGACCGCGACGTAATAGGCACCGTCTCCCCCCTCCTCGGAATGTTCCCGCAGTCTTGGGACACGTTTCGGTACTGAAAGTTGTCTTGTTCAACGAAATTGATGACAAATAAGACGTGGCCGAGCAGCCACCAAGCGGTTACAATGATGGATGACAAGGAGGTCTTGCATGGCTAACCCGCAACACATTGAGTGGCTGCTCGAGGGAGGGGAGGCGTGGAACAAGAGGCGCAAACAATGCGATTTTGAGCCTGATTTGGAAGGAGCTGACATTTACAGCGAATTTCAGAAAGCAGGCAAGCTTGATAAAGATGGCAGAATTCCGCTTTCAAATTTTAGACTTGCAGAATCTAACTTCGCTCGCGCCAACTTAGCCAACGCTGACCTAGACAAAGCCACTCTCGAAAGGGCAAACCTTACTAGCGCAAATTTGACCGACTCTGATCTATTTCACGCAAATCTTGAAGGTGCACTACTAAGATCTGCCAAGCTCAACAACGTCATTCTTCATGGGGCAAATCTTTCCAACGCGGACATGGACTGCGCGAGCCTGACCGGCGCTTATCTCGTGGATGCAAACCTGAAGGAAGCCAATCTCGCAGGCACGGAAATATGGAAAGCGAACCTATACACTGTTAGCCTAAATCCAAAGCACTTCCTAGACCGGTAAATGATTGTACGAAGAGTATCAGACTTCTTGGAGATCATTAAGAAGCTCCAAGAATGTCATGTTGACGAACAATTTTATTTTCGTGGCGAGTCGAGAGCTGATTGGCAATTGCGGCCGTCCGTGATGCGTGACGGCTATATTCGATTTGAACGAGAAATGCTAACTGACTTGATGGCAAGACGACCTGAAGAATTCGCTGGCGTGAATACTGCTATGTCGCAGTGGGTTCTTGGTCAGCATCACGGACTAAAGACTAGGTTTCTAGATGTTACAAGGAATCCTCTTGTTGCCCTGTTTCATGCGACTGAATTTGAACCTTACGATCGAGGACGCCTTCATATTTTTGCTGCCCCACGAAGTATTATTCGATCTTTCAATAGCGACACCATTAGTCTAATCGCTAATTTTGCTAAGCTATCCAAACGTGAACAGGATATGGTGTTGACCAAAATCCCTGACGAAACCGGGTTTGAATATTCTGATGCGATGCGGCACCTCTACCACTTTATTAGGCAAGAGAAACCGTATTTCGAGGAACTAATCAACGTTGAAGATTTGTTCCGCGTTCTCATTGTTGAGCCACAACAATTCTCAGAGAGGATTCGCGTGCAATCTGGGGCCTTTCTTTTGTCGGCATTTCACGAGAGGTTTGAACGCGATGAAATCTTGGCCTTCAACTCCCAGACTCCAATTTACTATCACTACAAGCCGACTATTTTTTGGAATCACAAGAGAAGCATACTGCGAGAGCTTCGCTTGCTGAACATCAGCCGCGAAACTCTTTACCCTGGGCTAGACGAATCCGCCAGAGCCATCACCGACTCCTACCGCCAACGCCTCGAACAAGGATAACCGCCTTTCAACCGTGTACAATACCTCCACGCACACCAACCCCACACAGGAGGCCAACCATGACCACCCTCGGCTCCGGCCACTACACCTACTCCGTCCAGGAAAACTGGGCCAAGCTGCCCGAGGGCGAGACCTTCGCCATGGTCAGCGCCATCGCCACCGACTCCCAGGACCGCGTCTATGCCTTCCAGCGCAAGGAGCCGCCCGTCCTCATCTTCGACCGCGACGGCAACCTGCAAGACTCCTGGGGCAACGGCTCCTTCCTCTTCGCCCACGGCTTCTACATTGAGGACGACGTGGTCTACGTCACCGACCGCGACGCCTCCACCTGCCTGGTCTACACCCTCGACGGCAAGCCCGTCCAGATGCTGGGCCGCCACGGCCGCCACTCCGACACCGGCTGCGAGAACCCCGGCGACCTGGTCCCCCGCGCCGCCGGGCCCTTCAACTACCCGGCCGAGCTGGTGCCTTCGCCTTCCGGCGAGCTCTACGTCGCCGACGGCTACCGCAACTCCCGCGTCCACCGCTTCACCGCCGAGGGCGAGCTGATTCAGTCCTGGGGCGAGCCGGGCAAGTCCGAGGCCAACCACTTCCACCTGCCCCACAGCCTCATCATCGACGGCGACCGCATCATCGTCTGCGACCGCGAGAACCACCGCATCCAGCTCTTCACCCTCAACGGCGAGTTCATCGAGTTCTGGAACGACATCCAGCGCCCCATGGACATCTCCCGCGACCCCGAGGGCAACTTCCTCGTCAGCGAGGGCACGGTCAACGACAGCTCCGCCCGCATCAGCATCCTGGACCCCCAGGGCGGCGTCCTAGCCCGCTTCGACTGCCGCGGCTCCGGCCACGGAAGCTGGATCGACTCCCGCGGCGACATCTACCTCGCCGGCGTCCCCGACGCCATAGACAAGTACGTCCGCGAAGGCTAAATTCACTATCGGAAACCCAGGCGCGCCATCCGTTCATCCTGAGCCTGTCGAAGGGCTGAGCCTGTCGAATCGCCAAGGCTGTCGAAGTTCGGAGGGTGTATCCACCCACAATGGAGACAGCATGGCTACGCAGAAGGACAAGGCCCAGGTTGAACTGGAACAGGTCATGGCCGCCATGGGCGAAGACGAATGGCAGAACGTCCGCATCTTGGAGCATTACGCGGAGTCGCACATCTCCTACTCGCTGGTAGGCGTCAAGATTGAGGACGGCAAGACCTATTACTACCAGCAGGAAACCGGCCGCTTTATAATGCTCAACATCTAGCCGAGCGCACGCTCCAAGTACAAAGAAGGGGCGCACAGTTGTGCGCCCATATTTGTCCATTGACGGTAGCTCGCCGGAATCAGTCCGCCGCAGCCCCGGCCTGCGCCTGCTGCCCGCCTCCAGAGGTCGGCGCCGGCGGCGGCTTGTAGGGCCGGTGGAACGCCGCAATGATAGCCCCGGCCGTCATTATCCCCACCACCGCCAGCGCCGACACCTGGAACCCTTCCAGGTGCAGCCTCTGTGACTCCGCCGGCAGCATCAGCCCGATGGTCGCCGGCACAATCAGCGCCACGATGAACGACGAGATAGTCGCCCCGGTGGCGTGGCCCATGTCGCGGGTGGTCTCCAGCATCCCCGACGCGAACCCGCGGTTTTCCGTAGGCAGCGTGCTCATCACCGTCGCGTTGTTCACCGTGTTGAAGATGTTGGTCCCTACCGAAATAGGGAACAGCAGGAACGGCAGCACCCAGAACGGAACCGTACCGGCGAACAGCGCCAGCAGCACGAACCCCGAGGCGATGGACAGCATACACGCCGTCCGCAACAGCCGCGGGTTGAACTTGTCGTGAACGAACCCCGCGATGGCCGGCAGCCAGATACCAAAGGACTGGTGCGGCAGCAACACCGCCGTAACGAATATAGGCGACTTGCCCAGCCCTTCCTCGATCATGATTGGCACCAGGATCATGGTCGCCATCATCGAAAGGTGGAACATCACGTTGGAGATGATTGCCAGCGTGAAGTACTTCTGCCGGAAGTGCTGGAACTCCACGAAGGGATGCGCCACCCGCCGCTCCACGAAAATGAACACCACCAGCAGCGCGATGGTCAGCCCGTGCATCGGCAGGTGATACGACAGCGCGTCCGAGGAGGTGTACGATTCCTCCCCGCCATGCAGGTGGCTGCCGGACAGGATGAACACCGCCGACACCGCCACCAGCAGTATCGCCCCCAGGTAGTCGATCGGGTTTTCCTTGTCAACAATGGCCTCGCTGTTCCGCCGCACAACAGGCAGGCACGACTTGATGACGATCAGGCCGATGGGCAGCATGGTCAGGAACACCAGCCGCCATCCGGCAAAGCTGTCCCAGTTGGCGAACTGGAGCAGGATGCCGAAGAAGGCCACCCCGATAAACGTCCCGATACGTGACCCGGTGATGGGGAAGGCGTAGGCCCGCCCGCGCTCTTCCGGCGGGAAGGCGAAGGCCAGCATGGCGTTGCCGTTGCCGTGTATCAGCCCCGCGCCGAATCCCTGCAACCCCCGCAGCACAATGACCTGGGTGAGGTCCTGCGCGGCGACTATCCCCACCGCGCCGACGGTGATGATGATGGCACCTATGAAGAACATCTTGGGGTGGCCGAACCGGTCGCCCAGGCGCGCCCCCAGGAACACGGTGCTCCCCAGCACCAGCAGATTGGCAATGACGATCCAGGCCGCATCGTCCACGGTGTAGCCGAAGTCGCGGGCGATGCTGGGCAGGGCCAGCGTCACCGGCAGGCTGGAGAGCTGCACCAGCAACTGCCCGCCGGTCATCGCCATCAGCACCTGGCGGCGCTCCACCGAATGCACCACGGCTTTGTAATTTGCAATAAAACCGGGCATGGATTTCCCCGGACCGGTTGAATCGAGTTGGGCTACTGTATCACTTCGGCCAATATCGCGCCACTCTTAGCATCAACCATCATTTGCATTCACTCTGCGCTATAATGTCGGGAACACCCCAACGTAAGGAGCGCGGCGATGGTCAACACCCCGGTCCGCTTGACCGAGCTTTCCCACTGCGCCGGTTGAGCCGCCAAGCTCAGCCAGCAGGACCTGGTGCAGGTCCTAAGCAAACTTCCGGTCGTTGACCATCCGGCCTTGCTGGTGGGGTCGGCCACCGGCGACGACGCCGCCGTCTACCGGCTGGACGACAAGACCGCCCTCGTAGTGACGGTGGACTTCTTCACGCCCATCACCGACGACCCGTATGAGTTTGGCTTGGTGGCTGCGGCCAACTCCCTCAGCGACGTCTACGCCATGGGCGGGCGTCCCCTGGTGGCTCTCAACGTGGTCGGCTTCCCCGCCGCCCTGGCAGCGGAGATGCTGGGCGACGTGCTTCGCGGCGGCTACGACAAGGCCGCCGAGGCCAACTGCCTCATTGTCGGCGGTCATACAGTGGACGACAACGAACCCAAGTACGGCCTCTCGGTGGTTGGGCTGGTGGAGCCGGGCAAGCAGGTGTCCAACGCCGGTGCCCAATCCGGAGACGTGCTGGTGCTGACCAAGCCCATCGGCACCGGCATCATCACCACCGGCTGCAAGGCGGGCGTAGCGCCCCCAGGCTCGGTGGAGACCGCCGTCGAGACCATGGCCACCCTCAACCGCGCCGCGTCAGAGGCGATGATGGAGGTCGAGGTCAACGCCTGCACCGACATCACCGGCTTCGGACTGATGGGCCATCTCACCGCCATGCTGCGCGCCAGTGGGGTCAGCGGACAGATTAACCGCTCGCAAGTCCCGGCGTTGCCCGGCGCCATTGAACTGCTGGAGCAGGGGGTGGCCCCCGGAGGCACTCACCGCAACCAGGCGGGCGTCGAGAACTGTGTGGAGTGGGACGATGCCCTAACCAGCGAAGACCAACTGCTGCTGTGCGACGCCCAAACCTCGGGCGGCCTGCTGATTTCGGTTCCCGAAGCCCGCTTGCCCCAACTGCTGGCGGCGCTGGAGTCCCACAGCGTCGCTACCCGCGCCGTGGTGGGTAGCGTTGACCAAGGGGTCCCTGGATACGTGAGCGTGGCTCCATAGTTATGTTGTCAAAACTCTTTCCAAATGTGAGGTGGCGCATGAAGCGCCCTGACCGGATTAAGACAGCTCCCGATCAAGGTTACGGCGAGCGGGTGCCCCCCGGCCAGTTCGTGACCACCAAGTTCCCGGTGCTGACCTACGGGCCGGAACCGAAGGTGGACATCAACACCTGGACCATTCGCATCTTCGGGCTGGTGGAGCAGGAAATAACCCTCGATTGGCAGCAGTTCGCCGCCCTTCCCTGGCAGGTGTTGGATGCCGACTTTCACTGTGTGACCCAGTGGAGCGCCCTAGACCAGACTTGGGAAGGCGTGGCGCTGTCCGACCTTCTGGAATTGTCTGGAATGTCCCCGGAGGCCAAGTTCGTTATGGCTCACTGCTTCGGGGACTACACCACCAACCTCCCGCTGGACATTGCCTTGGACGAAGGATTCCTGGCCCACAAGCAGGGCGGGCAACCCATCGGGAAGAGCCACGGCTGGCCTCTACGCCTGATTGTTCCTAGCCTCTACGGCTGGAAGAGCGCCAAGTGGGTCAACGGCATCGAGCTGATGGCCGAGGACTCCCCAGGCTTCTGGGAGCAGCGCGGCTATCACAACAACGGCGACCCCTGGAAGGAAGAACGCTTCTGGCCGGAACTGTCGCGTTAGCCGGGATCCGGGCCTTCTGGTTCCCCCGGCAGCCGGGAATGACGGGTTAAATTCAAATATTCGGAAAGAGAAAAGGGGCGGCCATTTGCCGCCCCTTCGATTGGCAGGGATGAATGGACGCTAATCGGCTAGGCCGCCTTGGCCAGTGCTTCCTCGTCGGCGTACCAGATTGGCGTAGCCACAGGGGTCTTGGTCGAGGCCGGCTTGACGTCGATGTCGCGCATGAAGCCGCACTGGAGGCAGCTCACGAACCTGCCGTACCCATCCTGATTCATGGTCAAGTCGCCGTGGCACTTGGGGCAAGCGTTGAAGTATATCATTGGACACCTCCTCTCCCTGGGTGGGCCCCCGCTATTTCCGGCGCGGCGGACGGGCGGCCCTCATCCATTGACACCTGCTAGGGCGCGAATCGCTGGTTTCTGCTACCTTGCTATACGACTGCGCGTCAGACTTGGATTCTTAATTTGACCCACAACACATCCCTTGACACGGCTTGTATCAAACTGTATCATACGAATCAGCACAGGTCAACAGGTTTTCCGGGAGATTTCAAGCATGACTCAGCAGCGGCGTGTCCAGACCAGGCGGCAGACGGAATCGCCACCAATTCCGGGGCAGGAAATACCGTCGCGCCCCGAGGACACGTCAATATCCGCGGCAAGCCGACCGGGCGCCGCGGACCGTCAGCGGGAGCCGTCCGGCGGCGAGGATGACGCCGTGTTGCAGATGGAAGGCGTTTACATCATCAGCGTGGCCGCGCGGATATTGGATATGCACCCGCAGACCCTGCGGAAATACGAGCGGCTGGGGTTGATTCGGCCCGGCAGGACTCTGGGAATGCTGCGGCTGTACTCGACCGAGGACATTCGTAAACTGCGCCTCATACGCCACCTTTCCGACGAGATGGGCCTCAACCTGGCCGGCGTCGAGTTCGCTTTGGCCGCGGTGCAGAACCTGCTCACCATGCAGCAACGGCTGGCCGCCCGCCTCGGCCCCGAAGCCGGGGAACAGGTAAAGGAGGAGCTGGACTTGCTCTTCCAAAGCCTGAACCTCCCCGTTGACCAATAAAATCGCCCAGGCGACCACGCGAAACCAGGAAACTTACTAGGACTAGCCAAATGTCAGATGAACAGAACCGGGAACCTATGGAAGAGAGCGGTCGGGAGGAAACCGGCGACGCCGCCAGTGCCGGTGAAGAACCGGACTGCCCGTTAGATTTCACGCAATTGACACCGGAGTTGAAAGTGGCGGCTTTGACAGAGCGGCTGGAAGCAGCCGAAGCAGAAGCAGAAAAGTTCCGCAATGAGGTCCAGTACAAGGAGGCCGAATTGCAGACGGAGCGCCGCCGCGCCGCCGAGCAACGCGCCGCAGCCGCTAAGTACCGCGACGAGGACCTGCTCCTAGACCTGCTCCCGGCCATCGAAGGGCTGGAACTGGCGCTGAATGCCGATGTCAGCGACCAGTGGGGCGAGGGCGTGAAGCTGGCGGTGCGGGAGATGAAGCGGCGGCTGGAGATGCGGGGCGTCAGCTTGATAGACTCCGCAGTGGGGCAGCCTTTTGACCCCAACCAGCATGAGGCTCTGGCCTACCAGGAATCCGACGGACAGCCCCCGGACCATATAATCCAATTGGTGCGGCCCGGCTACCGGCTGCATGATCGCCTGCTGCGTCCGGCCCAGGTAATCGTGGCCCGGGCTCCCCTTTCCTGATGGTGAGACCCTAGCTAGTGGAAACTGATAGAAACCGAACCACGTAGAGACTAAGAGAGGACTAAAAAGGAGAAAAGCGATGCCTAAAGTTTTGGGCATAGACTTGGGAACCACTAACTCGGTTGCCGCTGTAATCGAGGCTGGTGAGCCTGGAGTCGTGGAAAATGCTGAAGGCGCACGGCTTACACCGTCGGTCGTGGCCCTTAACGCTCGCACCGGCGAGAGGTACGTCGGGCAGGTCGCCAAGCGTCAGGCAGTGACCAACCCGGAGAATACGCTGTTCTCCGTCAAGCGCCTGATGGGGCGGCGGTTCGACGACCCGGAGGTGCAGAGCGCCACCGCCAAGCTGCCCTACCAAGTGGTGCAGGCAGCCAACGGCGACGCCCATGTCAAGATGGGCGACGACACCTACGCTCCGCCGCAGATTTCGTCCTTCGTGCTGGCGAAAATCAAGCAGGACGCCGAGGCCAAGCTGGGCGAGCGCATCAGCCAAGCCGTCATTACCGTTCCGGCCTACTTCAACGACTCCCAGCGTCAGGCCACCATGGACGCCGGCACCATCGCCGGGTTGGAAGTGCTGCGCATCATCAACGAACCCACGGCTTCGTCTCTGGCCTACGGGCTGGACAAGACCCGCGCCGACGCCAACATCGCGGTGTTCGACCTGGGCGGCGGCACCTTCGACATTACCATCCTCCAGATGGGCGACGGAGTGTTCGAGGTCAAGTCCACTAACGGCGACACCTTCCTGGGCGGCGACGACTTCGACCAGGCCATCCTCGACTGGCTGATTACAGAGTTCCGCCGCGAGACCGGCATAGACCTGTCCAACGACCGCATGGCCCTGCAACGCCTGCGCGACGCTGCCGAGCGGGCCAAGGTGGAGCTTTCCAGCGTATTCGAGACGGAAATCAACCTGCCCTTCATCACCGCTGACGCCAGCGGGCCTCAGCATCTTATCAAGTCGCTCACGCGGGGACGTTTCGAGCAACTGGTCACCAATCTCATTGAGCGAACTGCCGGCCCCTGTCAGCGGGCATTGGCCGACTCCGGCTTGCCTGCCAGCCAGATTGACGAGGTCATCATGGTCGGCGGAATGTCCCGTATGCCGGCGGTACAGGAAAAGGTCAAGGAAATTTTCGGCAAGGAACCCAACCGCAACGTCAACCCCGACGAGGCGGTGGCCTTGGGAGCGGCCATCCAGGCCGGAGTGCTGGCCGGCGAGGTCGGCGACATCGTGCTGCTGGACGTCACTCCCCTCACCTTGGGGCTGGAGACCCTGGGTGGCGTGATGACCACCCTCATCCCTCGCAACACGACCATCCCCACCAAGAAGAACGAGACCTTCACCACCGCCGCCGACAGCCAGTCCTCGGTCGACATTCACGTGCTTCAGGGCGAGCGGAGCATGGCCGCCGACAATAAGTCTATGGGACGGTTCATGCTGGACGGCATCATTCCGGCTCCTCGGGGGATTCCGCAAATCGAGGTCACCTTCGACATAGACGCCAACGGAATCATCAGCGTCTCAGCCCAGGACAAAGGCACCGGCAAGGAGCAGCGCATCGTCATCCAGTCCGGTTCCGGCATGGACAAGGCCGACATCGAGCGCATGGTGGAGGACGCCCGGCAGTACGAAGCCGACGACCAGCGCCGCCGCGCCGAGGTGGAAACCCGCAACCAGGCCGACCAGATGGTCTACCAAGCCGAAAAGCTGCTCAACGACAACGCCGACAAGGTTCCCCAGGACCTGCGGGCCGAGGTCCAGAGCAAGATTGACGCGCTGCGGGCGGCCTCGGCTTCCGGCAACGTGGCCGAGATGCAGACGGCTATCAACGAACTCAACGCGGCCCTGCAACGCCTCGGCGAGGTGGTGTACAGCCAGAACGCTGCCCCTGGACCGGGGGGTCCGGGCGCCGGCGCGGATGACGGCGGCCTATCCGATGACGATGGCACCGTCGAAGGCGAATTCCGCGAGGTATAGCGAGGGAACGAACCCTTTCCATGAATCCCCTCCCCCGCTGGGGGAGGGTTAGGGTGGGGGAGAAGTTTCCGGCGCAACGACCCAAGTCAGGGCAATGCCGCCAGTTGGCAATTCTGCTATAATGAGACTCTAACCCCGGCAACAGGAACGCAAACGGCATCAGGTCAAACCTGCGGTTGAACCTGTCCTGAGCTTGTCGAAGGGACGGATGGAGAACACAATGAACGCGCAACCAGAACAACGAGCAGACCAGGAACTCGCGGGCCACGACGGCTCGGAGGTTGAATTCACGCCAGTCATCAGCCAGTGGCGGGTTGCAGGGGTCAACCGGGACCTGACTCCTCTCCAGTACCATTACCTGAGTCTGTTGCAGCGGCTGATAGCCCTAAAGGACAGCTATCAGAAAGACCCAGATGCCGAAGAATGGCTGGCTGCCGCCATCAGCAAGGCCATTTTCTCCACCCTACAGGACAGCATCGAAGCCAACGTAGGCGACGAGGCCAAAGACCTGCTCAACCCCCAGCAGCGCGTGGACTAATCCCGCAAGCCGGGTTTTCGATTTCCGGCTACGCACCCATCTTCCATCAATCACACAAACTAACCGCAGGCCGGACCCAACTCCGGCCTGCGTGTCAGACATATCTCCCATCGGGTGGGGACGTGTAGGTTTGCTTCTCCTCGAAGCGGCTATCCGCATTTTCCCGGCGATGGTCTACCCACTGAGTCCGTGCGTGGGAAATATATGCTCCCTGATGGCGGCAACCGTTTCCCCGGCGTGTCGGCGTATGTCCAGCCGCAAATTGGCGGGAATCTCCGGGGTGGCACTGTCTCTCAGATGCCCGATGCCATGCTCTAGGGCGAAACCTTGAGGCAGCGTATCGGGCCATTCCACGCCCAGCATCACGCCATAGGCCAATGTCCACGCCCGGGCCACCGCCATCAGATCGTAGCCGCCCCCGCCCAAGGCCAGCCACGGAAGACCCAGAGCCGCGAACTCCCTAACCACTTCCACGAATCCTTCCGTGGTCAACTGCAAATGGGTCAGCGGGTCGGAGTGGTAGCTGTCTATCCCCATCTGTGCCACCAGCACATCCGGCGCGAAGGCGTGTATCAGAGGCGGAACAACCTGCCGGAAGGCATCCAGATACACGTCGTCACCGGTGTAGGGAAATAGAGGCAGATTGACCGAATAGCCACGCCCCGGCCCCTCCCCCAGTTCGCTGACGAATCCGGTGCCGGGGAACAGGTATCGCCCCGATTCGTGCACTGAAATAGTCAGCACCCGGTCGTCGCCGAAAAAGGCTTCCTGTACCCCGTCGCCGTGATGAGCGTCCACGTCCACGTAAGCCACACGCATCCCACGCCGCAGGAAGTAGTGAATCGCCAGAGCCGGGTCGTTGAACACGCAGAACCCCGAAGCGTGGCCGGCGGAGGCGTGGTGCAGCCCCCCGGAGATATTGAAGG
Organism: Dehalococcoidia bacterium; assembly: GCA_965204865.1. GTDB lineage: Bacteria > Chloroflexota > Dehalococcoidia > Lucifugimonadales > UBA3495 > VXOI01. Next base: position 2,073,845 of record OZ242027.1, read on the forward strand.
CGCAGTCCACCGCGCCCCCGGCCACGAGTTCAGCGGCCAACAGTGTCGCGCCGGAGCTGAGAATGGCCGCTTCGTACATTCCAGGGTAGTAGGGATTGTCACCTTGCAGGCTGAAGTTGAAGCGGTGAGCCTCGCGCGCTCCCTCCCCAGCGCTCAGACGTTGCACCGCCGCGACGTACTCCGGCGTATGCAGCCATAACAACTCATCCTCAGTAGCCGAGCGAGGGGCGACCAAACTGGCGTCCTGGTGGTCGAAAGCGCCATACCCCTGCAAGAGTTCGTGGGCATAGCGCAACCGCACCGGGCGCATGGGGTGGTCGCTACGCAGTTCGTGCCGCGACATCCGGTCATCGTAAACAAAGGCTGCCCGGGCCATAGCCATCCTCCAGAGTGGCGCATCCGGCGCGCTGCTTTTCCTGAACCCCTCTCTCACCTGAACCCCTCTCTCAAGGGAACATGGATATTATAAGACCTCGATACACCCGGCCCGCGCAAAATTCGGTAAAATCTGCATTGCAAAAAGGGGCGGAATCAGGGGCCAGCGGGTATATTAGATGGCGTAGCGGCAGACGCCGTTGCGTCATATTAACTGCCCTCAAGGGCAGACAGCGCGCCGAGTCGCCGGATTTCGGCCCAGCTTGCCCAGAGGCCCGAAAGGGGCTGGGCGTCAATAAGAAAGCACGGGGGGTTTGCGTCCAGAGCGGCAACTCGCCGCACCAGCCCGGATACTCGATAGCCAGCCGGTTCCGTTGGCGGCCCTCCCGCCGGGGCCAGAGCGCCGCGTCGAGACCAGAGGCAGCCTTTGATAGCCCTTTGGCGGCTCTCATTATGATTCCCTTCTCTCGCCATCGGGTTGAAACGTGTGCTTTTACTGGATTATTCATCCTTAGTCTGAGGGGTGTTTGTGATGCCAATCGAATTCGACGAGTCCATGCAACAGAGGTTGAAGCAGGCCGAGATGGCGGAGCGGGAGTTGGAACGGCTCGCGCCCCTCGCTTCCGAAGCCGAGACCCTGCGCCAAAGGCAGGCAAAGGCCGCCAAGTTCGCCGACAGCCTGCGCCGCCGCGAGCAGTCCATCCAGGAAGCCCGGCAACTGGTGGAGGCAGCGGGCATTCGCCAGGTAGAAATCCCTGACCTCCTGAATGAGGCGGCACAGGCCATCAGCCTGCTTTTCGCCGCCATGAAGGATGTCAGCAACAAGCGCCGCCGGGCCGCCGAAGCGCTGGCTATCGTAGACCGGGTTGACTATGACGTAGAGCTGGCGGAAACAGGAGAAGAAGAGCTGGCCTTAAACCGCGACCCTCGCGGCCTGGCCTACGCCCTTGCCTCGCGCCACGGGGACGTCAGGGTGCAGCAGATGCTGGAAGACCTGGATCCCGGCTTCCACCTACTGCGCAACTGCAACTTGAATGATTCGCTGCACCGCGACGTGGCCGAGTTCGTAACCGAGCACGTGACCGCCAAGCAGTCTCCGGCAGCCAAAGCGCCCTTCTTGGGCAGCGCCACCGCCGTGCAGTCGGAGGCCGAACCTGCGCCAGTTCCCGCAGAAGTCCACTAAAACGCCGCTCCACAAGCCACTTGCACGACATATAGGGGCGCGCAACCTGCGCCCCTATTTCATTACCCAACAAGGGCTGGCACACCACCCTTCACTGGAAATGACTGCGTAATGTGCGAGCCAGCCCAGCCGTTGACCCCTCCGCCGGGGCGGTATAGACTCTCGCCAACATCCAACGGCGGGAGGCAAGCGTGGTCGCGCTGGAACAGTACGCAGACCAGTACAACAACATCAGGTTCGAGCGGCGTAACGGCATCCTCCAAATGACCTTCCACACCAACGGCGGGCCATTGCAGTGGGGCTCCGGCCCCCACGAAGAGTTTCCCCGCGCCTTCGCCGACGTCGGCAGCGACCGGGAGAACCGGGTCATCATCGTCACCGGCACCGGCGACACCTTCTCCGGCCCCCAGGGAACCGCCGCCGGCGCGCCCAAGCGAACGCCCCAGGAATGGGACAAGACCTATTGGGAAGGCAAGAAGCTGCTCTCCAACCTTCTGGACATCGAAGTCCCAATGATTGGCGCGGTCAACGGCCCGGCGCTGCGCCACTCGGAAATTCCCCTGCTTTGCGACATCGTGCTGGCCGCTGACACCGCCGCTTTCCAGGACTCCGGCCACTTTATGAGCAATCTCGTGCCGGGCGACGGCGTCCATGTGGTCTATCCGATGCTTCTCGGCGCCAATAGGGGGCGTTACTTCCTCCTTACCGGCCAGTCCATCGGGGCGGAGGAAGCTCTGCGGCTCGGCCTGGTCAGCGAGGTGCTGTCTCCCGATGCGCTCTTGCCCAGGGCCTGGGAACTGGCGGAACAGGTGGCTCAGAAGTCGGACCTCGTCCTGCGCTACACCCGGGTCGCTACCACGCAGTACATCAAGCGCCTCATGCAGGACCTGTTGGGATATGGGCTGGCCCTCGAGGGCCTGGGTTCCGCCGATTCGCTGCTCAGCCAGCAGCAGTAGAAGAGCCTGTGAGAGACCCCGGAGTCATCCAAACCTTGAAAACCGCAAATCATTCTGGCATTATGTTGCTATGCGAGTAGGCGCCTTTGAAATAAACGAACCCGTTCCCGAACTGAAGGACCCGCACGTCTTCGCTATGATTCGCCCGTGGGTGGACGTGGGCAGCGTGGGTACGCTTACCCTGAACCGCTTGGAACGTTTCATGGGGTCGAAGGAACTCGGGAAGCTGCACCGCCCCGGAACATTCTTCGACTTTACGCGATACCGCCCCAATATGCGCTTCGTTGACGGGGAGCGGCAGGTCAAGATACCCAACAGCACCATCCGCTACGCCACCACCGAAAACGGGCCGGACTACCTGTTCTTTCACCTGCTGGAGCCGCACTCCAACGGCGAGGACTATACCGACTCCATCCTTGAAGTAGTGCGCTACTTTGGTGTCAAGCGTTACTGTCGCGTCGGGGCGATGTATGACGCCGTTCCGCACACCCGCCCCCTGCTGGTCACCGGCTCCCTCGGTTCGGTGGAGCAGAAACGTCCGGTGCCCAACTTCAAGTTGCAGCAGAGCACCTATCAGGGGCCAACCACCATAATGAACCTGCTCTCCGAGGGCATCGAGCGGGACGATATCGAGACCATCAATTTCATGGTGCATCTCCCGCAGTACGTCCAGCTCGAGGAGGACTACGCCGGCACTTCCCGCATGATTGAAGTGCTGTCCTCGGTGTACGAGAACATCCCGCCCGACTTGGCCCCGGTGCGCCGTGGCCAGCGCCAGTATCGGGAACTCAACTCTACCGTTGACCGCAACTCAGAGTTGAAGACGCTCATTCAGCAGATGGAGCAGTATTACGATTCCCAGTTGACCGTCGAGAGTCCTTCCACCTCGTCCGAGCAGAGCAGTTCCTCTCCGGCGTTGTCGCCTGAAATTGAGGCGTTCCTCAGCGAACTGGGGGACCGGCTGGAAGGCGACTCAGAACGCGACGACTAACCTCCGGCGGATGCGCCGGACAGCGTTGGCATCATATCGGCCACGGCGAAGGGCGCGTGGCCGATTTTAATTGTTTTGGATTCCCGCTCCTGCGGGAATGACGGAAGGGAGTTCAATGCAGCTAAGCGACTTCGTATCCGGCTGTCTGGAACAGCACTACAACGCCATGCTCCGCTCCGTGGACGGACTGTCCGCCGAAGAGATGCGGTGGATGCCAACCCCGGAATGCTCCTCCATCGGCTTCCTGGTCTGGCACTACGGGCGGACACTGGACCGTTGGATTCACTCCCGGTTGCAGAGCGTTCCGCAGTTGTGGGAACGAGGCTGGGCAGCCCGGCTGGGACAGGAGGTCACCGACCCCAACGACACCGGATACGGTTATGGCCCTGAACGGTTGGCTGCCTTCCAGATGCCAGACACCGTGATTCTTCTGGAATACACCGCAGCAACGCTGGAATCCGCCAGAACCTACCTGGCCTCGCTCAATGACACCGACTTCGATACTACAATCGTGGTCAACCCCCGCGGCGGCACAATGACCCTGGCGAATATGTGCCAGCAACTGCTGTGGGAGTTCAACCAGCACGGCGGCCAGATAGCCTATCTTCGCGGTATGCAGCGGGGCCTGGAGGATTCATCATACAGCGGCGGCCTGCTGGAAGGGTTGGCCGCCCGGGAGGCGCGCAATGCCTGAGCCGGAACTGTTGCTGATGGTGCAGATGACCTGCGCCCGCGAGCACCTGGAGCCTTTCACCCTCTGGTACAACAGCCACCTGCCCAACCTGCTCCGTATACCCGGATACCAGTGGGCCCAGCGTTACGTCAACCTGGAAGGCGGCACGCGCTTCACCGCTTTCTACGGCATCCGCAGCGCCGAAGATTTGCCGTCGCTGTTGCAGTTCGGCGGCCCGGACCTGCATCCCATCGCCGCATCCGAATACTCGGTGTTCAGCGCCCTTCAGGGCACGAGCGATCACCTTTCCAACGTCTACCAACAGGTCAGCGGCGCTCCCTTGCGCGACCCGCTGTTGCTGTCTGACCGACCCCTCAGCATCGTGACCGCCGACGTAGACCCGGCCCACGAAGCCGAGTGGGACCGATGGTACACCGAGTCCCACCTGCCCGGCGTGCTGGACGTCCCCGGCTACGCTTGCGGCGCTCGCTTCCACCGCCTCGAACACCCGGCGCTGGAAAACTTCAACACCGGCCCCAAGTACCTGGCCTTGTACGAATGCGAAAGCGAGGAAATACTTCCCACGCTGGTTCCCGGCGACAGCATCCACCCCGAAGCCGAGGCCGAACTGTCCCGCTGGCAGGCTTACGGCGCGCTCCACGCCCGCAACTTCGGCTGGGGTTTCTACCGCCTCATCTCCAAGCACTTCAAGTGGCCGGACGTGTGACAGCGGGATGGCGCGATTGCGTCCATTTCAACGCGGTGATAGATTGGATGTGAAATCCCGGTCATCCTGAACCTGACTTTGGATTGCGACTATGACCTCTGCAAATAACGGCAGCAAGAAAGGCGTGATTTTCTCCGGGATGAGGCCCACGGGACTGCTGCATCTGGGCAACTACATCGGCGCCTTGCAGAACTGGGTGGCCTTGCAGGACGAATACGACTGCATCTACTGCGCCGTGGACATCCACGCGCTGACCACTGTTGAGTCCCAGGCCGACGCCACCGCCATCCAGTCCAATATCGAGGACATGATCCTGGACTGGCTTGCCGCCGGTCTGGACCCCGAGCGCAGCATCATCTTCGTCCAGTCCCACGTGCCGGAGGTCATGACCCTTCACACCCTGCTCAGCATGGTGACCCCGCTGGGCTGGCTGACTCGCGTGCCTACCTTCAAGGAAAAGGTGCGGCAGATGGACGAGACCGAGGAGACGGTCAACTACGGGTTGGTCGGCTACCCGGTGCTGCAAACCGCCGACATCATCCTCTACAAGGCCGATACCGTCCCCGTAGGCCGCGACCAGATACCTCATATCGAGCTGTCGCGGGAGATTGCCCGGAGGTTCAACAACTTCTTCGGCGACACCTTCCCGGAGCCGCAGGTCAAGCTCACGGAATCGCCCCTGCTGCTGGGGCTGGACGGGCAGGCCAAGATGTCCAAGTCTCTGGACAACCACCTCGACCTGGCGGCCAACCCCGAAGATACGGCCAAGAGGGTGATGACCGCCTTCACCGACCCGCAGCGCACCACGCGAAACATACCCGGCCGCCCCGACGTCTGCAACGTCTACTCGATGCATCAGATGTTCAGCCCATCGGCGTCCATAACCGCCGTATACGGCGAATGCGTCACCGCCGCCCGTGGCTGCGTGGACTGCAAGCGCCAACTGGCGGGCAGCATCAACGACTTCCTGGAGCCTATGCGTGAGCGCCGCCGTCAGTTCGAGTCCCGCCCCGGCTACGTCCGGGAGGTTTTGGAAGACGGCGGCAACCGCGCCCGCGCCATCGCCGTCCGCACCATCGAGGAAGTCTACGAGAAGATGGGACTCGCCCAACGCTAGGGCGAAAGACAGAAATACCATCCATCCAACAGAGGGAATATGCCGAAACTCGCAGTAATCGTTCTCATCGGGCTGCTCTCGGTGGCAATTATCGCCTGTGGCGGCGATTCGGTCGAACCTACCGATACCGCCGTTCCGGTGCCCGCTACCCAAGCGCCCACGGAAGCGCCGGATACGCCTACACCCGCGCCGACCGCAACCGTTGCGCCCACGAACACGCCAACCCCCTTGCCGGCGCCCACGAACACGCCTGCTCCAACAACCGCGCCAACGGCTACCCCTGAGCCAACGACTACGCCTGTGCCCACGCCCGTACCGACCGCCACACCTGCGCCAACGCCAGCGCCGACGGCTACCCCCGAGCCTGCCCCTACCGAGGCGCCCACCGCTGTGCCCACTCCCGAGCCGACGGCCACGCCGGAACCCACGGTCACGCCTACGCCCACTGCGACACCTGAACCGGAGCCGCCGATGGATAGCGGGCCGATTGTGACAGACCTGGCTCCGCTGGGGGACAACCTGCTGTGGGCAGCCCATTACGACAATGCAACTCAGCGGCTCTCTGTCTACGACCCCAGCGGGACCTTTTCCCCGGAAATGGTCCTCCCGCCGGGGCAGGAGACGCCCGACGCATCGGAAATCGCCACGCTCACCAATCTGACGCCGGGCCAGATTTACTTCCTGTCGGTTGAACAAAGCCAGACCGTCCAACTGAACGGCAATACATTCACCCTCAACCAAGGAGTGAATTTCATTGCTTGGAGGTAGCGGCAATTTGCGCTGCCCGAATCTGTGGCCTCGCCAAGTCAAACTGCCGCCGGTAGCGGGGCAGAATCTATCGAGACAAGGACAGCCGGGGACGACATGACCAACCACACAACCGGCGCAATGCCAACAACCGCCGACGGCCGGAGCGCGCTGGACGTTGCGCTGGAAGCCACTCGCGCGGCAGGAGAGATAATCCGCGGCGGGTGGGACTCCGACAAGCAAATCACCTTCAAGGGCCGGGCCGACATTGTCACCGACATAGACGTGGCGGCGGAGAAGGCGGTTCTAGAAATCCTCACCGGCGCCTTCCCCGACTTCGGCATTCTGGCCGAAGAATCACAGCCGGTGGCCGGGGCCTCCCCATACCGCTGGGTGGTGGACCCGCTGGACGGCACCCGCAACTACGCCCACAGCATCCCTCACTTCTGCACCATCGTAGCGCTGGCCGAGGGCGAAGACATCATCGCGGGTGTGGTCTACGACCCGGTGCGCGAGGAGACCTTCACTGCGGCCAAGGGCCAAGGCGCATTCCTCAACGGCGGCCCAATCACGGTTTCCGAGACCGCTGAGCTTGCCCGTTCCCTGTTGAGCTTCGACTTGGGCTACGTGGACGAAAAGGCGGGATTAGCCATAGATATGCTGCGCTCGCTGTGGCCGGGGATGTACAGTGTGCGCATGATGGGCTCCGCCGGGCTGGGTTTGGCTTATGCCGCATCGGGTCGGGTTGACCTGTTCTTTCATCATTCCTTGTCGCCCTGGGACATCGCGGCGGGCCTGATTCTAGCCCAAGAAGCCGGCGGGCGGACCGTTGACAGGCAGGGCAACAAGGCTGGGCTGTTCACTCCCAGCGTCATCTGCTCCAGCCCGGCGCTGATAGACGGCTTCCTGGCCGCCACCGACGGCCTGCCCTGGCGCACCGCATCCTGACGCGGAAGGCACGGAGGTTGCGTTGAGCTACGATTACGAACTCATAGTCATCGGGGGAGGCGTCGGCGGGTCTGCCCTAGCCGCCAACATGGCCGCAGCAGGGGCGAAGACACTGGTGCTGGAAGCCGAAGAGTCCTTCCGCGACCGGGTTCGCGGCGAGGCCGTAATGCCTTGGGGCGTAGCGGAAGCGCGGCTGATGGGGCTGGAGGCGGCCCTGGAACAAGCTGGGGCCAATCCGCTTCCCTTCTGGGACTCATACCAAGGAGCCGACCGCTCCGGCCACCGCGACTTGACCCGCACCACCCAGGTCAAAGAGCCAGTGATGGCCTGCTACCATCCCGTCCTGCAAACCGCCCTGCTGCAACACGCCGAGAAGTCGGGCGCAGAGGTCTGGCGTGGCGCGCGCGTCACCGGGCTGACCGTAGGCAGTCAATCATCCGGCCCGGCCGTATCTGTGGAGCGAAAGGCCGCTGCGACGCAGTTCTCTGCCCGAATGGTTGTCGGAGCCGACGGGCGCGGCTCGTCGACGCGCGGCTGGGCCGGTTTTCCGGTGCTGCAAGACCCGGAGCGCAACCTGGTCTCCGGCGTACTGATGGACGGCGTAGCCCTGTCCGACGACGCAACGCACGCCTGGCTGGACACGCAGAAGGGACACTTCATCCTGAACTTCCCCCAGGGTGAGGGCCGGGCGCGGGTATACCTGTGCTACGCCACCGGCAGCGCCAAGCGATACAGCGGCGCGGACGACATCCAGGTGGTCCTGGCCCAGTGCATCGCCTCTGGAGTGCCGGCCGAGGTCTACGAAAATGCCAGCCCTGCCGGGCCTCTGGCTACTTTCGAGGGGCGGACTTCGTGGGTGGAATCGGCCTATCGTCAAGGCGTGACGCTGGTGGGCGACGCCGCCGCCAACACCGACCCCACCTGGGGGCAGGGCCTGTCAATGGCCTTCCGAGATGCCCGCATATTGACAGAGAAACTGCTCGCTCACGACGATTGGAACGAAGCAGGCGCGGTCTACGCCGAGGCGCGCAGACAGCATTTCGGCGTGGTCCACGCCATGGAAAACTGGCAGACCCAACTGCTGATGGACACCGGCCCCGAAGCCGACTCAATACGCGCCCGGGCTATGCTAAGCTGGCGGGAAGACCGCACCCGCAACCCCGACACCTTCCTCAGCGGCCCCGGCGAGCCGCTGGACGAAACCGACCGCCGCCGCTTCTTCGGCGAGGACTAGCAGGCTTACGAGGAAGTTCACCGTCGGCTGCCGCTGCCCTGGTTGGGGAGGATGACGCCCTCGGCCAGCAGCCCATCCACCTCGCTCCGGGTGAATCCGCGTTCCATCAGGACCTCGGCGGAGTGCTCCCCCAAGGCGGGAGCGCGGCGGCGTATGCTGCCTGGGGTGGCGGACAGCTTCACCGGCACGCCGATGTTATGTATGGTGCCCAGCTCAGGGTCTTGGGTGTCCACCAGCATTTCGCGGGCCAGCACTTGGGGGTCTTGGTAAACCTGCTCCATGTTATAGATCGGCCCGGCCACCACGCCGGCGCCATCCAACAGTTCCAGCCAGTGGGATGTGTTCTGAGTGGAGAAGGTCTCTTCCAGCAACTCGGCCAGCTCCTCCTCTCGCGCCTTCCGGTCCCATGGAGCGCGAAAGCGGTCGTCCTCCATGAGGTCCTCGCGGCCGATGGCGCGGCAGAGTTGCTCCCATGTCGGTTGCGTCGCGGCTCCGAGGTTCAGGTAGCCGTCCTTGGTTCGGAGAGCCTGGTATGGCGCGGACACCCGATGCGCTGAGCCCAGAGGGCCGGGAATCTCCCCTTCGGCGAAGTACACCGAAGACTCCCAGACGGTGTAGGCGACACCCGCCTCCATTAAGGAAGTATCTACCATCTGCCCTTGTCCGGTCTTCAGGGCATGGATATAGGCCGCCATGATACCGTTGGCAGCGAACAGGCCAGCAGTGAGGTCGGTGATAGGCACGCCGACTTTGGCCGGGGGCGAGTTTGGATGTCCTGTGATGCTCATAAGGCCGCTGACGCCCTGCGCCACCAAGTCGAAGCCACCCCGGTTGCGGGCCGGGCCGGTGCTGCCGAATCCTGAGATAGTGCAGTAGACTACGCTGGGCTTGATGGCCTTGAGTACCTCATAGCCCAAGCCCAGCCGCTCCATGACGCCGGGGCGGAAGTTCTCGACCACCGCGTCGGCTTCTTCAACCAGCCGCCGGAAGACATCTCGTCCGGCGTCACTCTGCAGGTCGAGGGCTAGGCTGCGCTTGTTGCGGTTCACGGCTAGAAAGCCCGCCGACCAGTCCTTGATGAACGGTGGCCCCATGCGGCGATTGTCGTCGCCGCCGTTGGGCTTCTCCACCTTGATGACGTCGGCCCCCATATCGGCCAGCACCATCGTGCACATCGGGCCTGCCAGAATTTGAGTAAGGTCAAGGGTTACCATGCCGGACAGCGGGCCGGCAGCAGAAGATGCAGTCATAATTCATCCCTTAATGGAACTTGTGCCGGAACTAGGGCAGGGAGAGACATTCGCCAAGCCCCAGCGGCGCTCCAAGTATACTCGACATGATGACCAGCGTAATGCGCAACGTATATGTCTACGAGTTAGGCAAACCCGTGCGTATTCCGCTACCACAGCGGACTGCCGACTGATATATTTGTAGTGCTAGGGGTGATGAATCTAGCGCAGTTTCGGCATAATCAGAAAGGCGGATATGCTGGACAGCCCGATGGAAATACTGCAACTGGCCGCTTCAGGCGTAATCGGCTATCTGCTGGGCGCATTGCCTTTTGCCCAGTGGGTCAGCCGATACGTCAAGGGTGTGGACATTTTCAGCACCGGCACCACGCTGGCCGGCACGGCCAACGTGTTCTGGAACGTGGGACGGCGCAGCGCTCTCCTGGTGTTCGCCGGAGATGTGGGCAAAGGCTCGGCAGCCGTGGCCGTGGCCTGGGCGCTGGGCGTTGACGCTCCCTTAACCCTCTTAGCCGCCGCTGCCGCCATCGTGGGACACTGGGCGTCGGTGTTTTCGTCCTTCCGGGGTGGCGACGCTATGACGCCCCTGATTGGGGTAAGCGTTGCGCTGGTGCCAGTGCTGACCGTGCTGGCGGCGGTGGTCGGAGTGGCGACCGTGCTGTTGCTGCGCCACCACTATCTGAGGTCGTCTTGGGGCATTTGCACCGGCTTCCTGCTGATGCTGGGGTTAGGATTAGCGTTTGACATTGAGCCTAACATGGCGCCGGACATAGAACTTGAACTGGTAGCAGGGTTGACGGCACTGGCGGCCCTGGTCTTGTTGCGGACCACGATTGTCCGCCGCCGCCTCAACGCCGCAGAACTCCCTGACATACCGGACGAATTAGGTTTGTCTGACGACCTGGGGGCTGACTCTGAGTTGCAGCAGGAAATGTCCGGGCGGAGTTAGTGATACGCCTCCGCCCTAACCCTCCCCCGGAGGGAGAGGAGAATTTCCACGCGACTCCCGCATTTCCCGCAGCCTCAGCGCCCAGCCCAGATGCTCGTCCTGAGCGGCGTCGCTCGCCAACTCCGGGGCCAAGTCCAGCACGCTGTCCAAGTGTCGCAAGCAGGCTTCCACATCGCCAACCTGAGAGTAGACTCGCGCCGCGTTGTAGTGGGCCGAGGCCAGGCCCGGGTTGGCGTCCAGCGCGGAATGATAGGCGTCCAACGCGGCGTTGATTTCGCCTTGGGCTTCCAGCACTGCGCCCCGGTTGCTGTGCGCCTCGGCGAAATCCCGCCGCACTTCCAGGGCCTGCTCGTAGTCGGCGATTGCCGATTCGTAGTCTCCCAGCGCATCATAGGCCAGTCCCCGGTTGTTGTAGGCTTCGGCATCTTCCGGGTCGAGCCGGAGAACCTCCGTATAGTCATCCAGCGCCTCTTGTAGTCGGCCCAGGTAGTAGCAGGTGCGGGCGCGGTTGAAGCGTGGGCGTGGGTCGTCGGCGTTGATGTCGACGGCCCGGCTGTAACTGGCGATGGCTTCTTCGTGCAGGCCCAGCTCGTCGAGAGACGCCCCGCGGTTCAGGTGAGCATTGCCGATGTCAGGCCGCAACCCAATCACCCGGTCGAACTGGGCTACCGCTTCCTGGTGCCGCCCGGCCCCAGCCAACACGATGCCCCGGTTGTACATCGGCTGGATGTAGCCCGGCGCCAGGTCAATGGCGCGCTGGTAGTCGGCCAGAGACTGCTCCACATCACCCAAGTCGTCGTAGGCGTTGCCCCGCTGGTAGTATGCCTCGGCGAGTTGCGGGGAGCGTACCAGCGTCTCGGTGAACTCCAGGACTGCCTGCTCCGGTTGCCGCAGGCGCAGATGGGTCAACCCCAGGTTGAAGCGAGCGTCAACGTTGGCCGGAGAACGCTCCAGCAAATCGCGGTAGGCCGCAGAAGCATCTTCATGGCGGCCCAAGGCATAGCAGGCATTGGCGTAAGCCAGTGTCGCGCCCGCAATATCCTCACTGGTCAGGGAATCCACCGCGGTCTCCACCAAGCGTCGCGGTTCACCGTTCAGCCGGGAGCCGCGCGGGCCGGGGGTGATGCGGCCCACACCGACGGAGTATTGCTCCAGCAGCGCGGTCAGGGTTTCGATGACGGGCTGGTTATCCGATGCGTCCATTGGGAAACGGCCTGCACTGGGAAAAGTTGCGCCTTCTAGCATAACACCTGTTCGCTCTCCGCGTTGAACAAAAGGACGGCGACGCGTACAATTCCGGCAAACCAGATAATCGGCGGGGGGCAAAGTGACTCAAGCCAGCGAAGTCATCCTATACACCCATCCCGACTGCGCCTTTTCGGCAGCGGCCAAGATGGACTACCGCAAGCGCAAGGTCGCCTACGAAGACGTAGACCTGTCCAAGCAGGAAGACCGGATACCTGAACTGCTGGCCCTGACCAACGGCGAGCGTGTGACTCCGGTCATCGTGGAGAACGGCACGGTCACCATTGGGTTCAAGGGCGGCACCTGAGAATTCTAGACAGGGCCAGTTGGCCCTCACGGTATTTGTCCCGAATGTTGTCCCGGCCTTTCCCAAAGCAAGGCAATTTTCCGGATTTCAAGATTACTGACAGTTGCCTGTTGTTAGAACATTTGGGCTTATGTTAGTCTTGCTGCAATCCAAAGGGAGGAACGTGCCGGGCGATGAAAAAGGAAAAGATGGAAAGCAACGACAAAAGGGCGGCGCTGGACATTGCTCTGAGCAGCATCGAGAAGGACCACGGCAAGGGCGCGGTGATGCGGCTGGGCGAGATGCCGCATCTGGCTACGGAGGCCATATCCACGGGTTCGCTGGCGGTTGACCTTGCTCTGGGCACCGGGGGCATTCCCCGAGGCCGGGTGACTGAGATTTTCGGCGCGGAGTCGGCGGGCAAGTCCACGCTGGCGATTCACCTGATGTCTGAGACCCAGAAGGCCGGTGGTGTCGCGGCATACATAGACGTCGAGCACGCTCTCGACCCGTCGTATGCTGCCAACTGCGGGCTGGACCTGGCCGAGTTGCTCATCGCCCAGCCCGACAGCGCCGAGCAGGCGCTGGACATCACTGAGCAACTGGTACGCAGCGGCGCGATAGACGCCATAGTCGTGGACAGTGTGGCCGCCCTGGTGCCACAGGCGGAAATCGAGGGCGACATGGGCGACACTCACGTCGGCCTCCAGGCCCGCCTGATGTCGCAGGCCCTCCGCAAGCTCACCGGCACCATTCACAAGTCCAAGACCGCGGTGGTCTTCATCAACCAGCTCCGGGAGAAGGTGGGCGTCACCTACGGCAGCCCGGAGGTCACTCCAGGCGGCCGGGCTCTCAAGTTCTACAGCTCGGTACGCATAGACCTGCGCCGCGTTGAGTCCATCAAGCAGGGTTCCGAGGTCATCGGCAACCGGGTTCGGGCGCGCATCGTGAAGAACAAGGTGGCTGCTCCCTTCCGGGTAGCCGAGTTCGACATCATGTTCAACCAGGGCATCAGCCGGATGGGCGACCTGCTGGAGATAGGCACGGCCCGGGGCATCATCAAGAAGTCGGGCGCCTTCTATTCCTACGGAGAGACCCGTCTCGGCCAAGGCCGCGAAAACTCCAAGGAGTTCCTGCAACAGCACCCGGAAATCGCCGCGTCGGTGGAGAACCGCATCCGCTCCAACGGCGAAGTTGACGCACCAGAACTAGGAGAGGATGACGAACTCGACCTCAACACCCTGGCATCCCGCAACGGCTCCGAACCGGCAGCCACCGAGTAGTCGTGTCAACTCCGGAAACGGCCTTCCGCTCGGAAGCGGCCCAGGCCCACGGCGCCGCCCTGCGCCTGCTGACCATCCGGCCCCGGACAGTGGCGGAGATGCGAGAGCGGCTGGAACCACGATTCAGAGCCGACACGGTAGAGCAGACTCTGGCTCGCCTGCTATCCGAGGGTCTGCTCAACGACGCCGAGTTCGCCCAGCAGTGGCGCGGCAGCCGAGAGCGCCGCAAGCCCCGCAGCCAGCGCATGATCGAGCAGGAACTGCGGCGCAAGGGGGTGGACGAGGAGGTCATCGGCGACACGCTGGAGGGCTACGATTCCTACGACGCCGCCTATCGCGCCGCGGCCAAGTATGCCGCCCGGCAAAGGGGCAGCAGCCGGGCGACTTTCGACCGCCGGGTCGGGGCATTCCTGGAACGTCGCGGTTTTGAATACGGAATCATTCGCCCAATCCTTCAGCAGTTGCGAGAGGAACTGGACGTTTCGGAAACAGAAGACGCAGACCAAGAGGGGCGGGACTGAAACCCGCCCCTCACTTTGCGACCGCCTCATTTGAATCGCCCCATTGGTCAGCGCACCCTGGACGCGGCTGTATAGACCGCGATAGCCAGAAACAGCAAACTGAACAGGACGATGATAAAGCTGCTGCTGAACAGCAGCAGGATTCCGCCGGAGATAATGTAGGCGACAACCATCGCGCTGCCCGCAATCCACGCCAGGCCAACCCCCCGCTTGCGATTTACCGCTCGGCTCACCAGTTCGCCAATGGCGTAGGCCAGGGCCAGACCCAGTATGGAAGAAATGAAGGGTACTCCCCCGAACAGCCTGTTGAGCATCAGCCAAAGCAGTCCGCCAACCAGGGCAACGCCGAAAGCGACGCCGATGGCGCGAAAATAGTAGGTGGGCTGTACGTCGTAAGTGGGCAGTCTTTCTGTGCGGCCGCACTCACGGCAACGGATTCCCACGGGAACCTGCACCAAGCACAGCGTACAGATGCTCTTCCCGCATTGACTGCAATACAGGCGGGTTTCGGTTTCTGGGTGCCAGTTGCAGTAACTGACGTTGGCCTCCTGGCCCGCCCGTCGCGGTTCCGTGGCCATAACCTGCTCCTGTCGGCGTCCGGGTTCAGCCCGTCGCGCCGGGTATACGTTCAACCCACTGCGTCCGGTCGTCTACGTCCCGGTCCCGCACCAAGCGATTGAAAAAGACCTTCCTGCGGGGCAGGTCTCCCGGGAACGGCGACCAGTTGGCCAGCACCCGCTTCAGCAGCGCCAGCCCCAGAATTCCCAGGGAGTACCATACCATTGTAAGCCCTTCCACCATTTTTAGCCCGTCGGGAACGACAAAGGACAGAACGGGCAGCAGCAGAAGCGCCAGCAACGCCCATATCGCAGCCCAGGCCCGGTGGAGCAGGCAGCCGCCAAAGTAAACTACTATCAAGACCGCAAAAATCACTGGCGAAAAGGCCACCAGAGTCCCGGCAGCCACTCCCAGCCCTCGTCCCCCCTGAAATTTCAGGAAAGGCGACCAGTTGTTGCCCGCCATTACCAGCAGCGGCGGGCCGACCACCAGCGGCGAACTCCACTCAACCCCCGCCACGTAGACGGTGAACCATATAGAGCCTGCGCCCTTCACCAACAGGTCGGAAATCGCCTGGAGCACCATCCATTTCTTGCCGACGTGCTGATTGACGTTGTTGGCGCCAATGTTGCCGCTGCCATACTGGCGTATGTCTATTCCCCTGACCAGCCGGCCAATGATGTAGCCCGTAGGGACGGAGCCTAGCAGGAAGGCAGCAATGTATAGAGCGACAGTCTCCATTAGTACGTTGCCAGTACAGTATCAGCAGGTCCCATATTGCCTCTCCCCTGATGTCGAAAGGCCTGGGTGAAGATTCTACCGGACAGCTTCAGCGGCGGCTTCCAGCTTCTCTACCGACTCGAGGAGCGGCCCATTCTCTCCTGGGAGACATTCGTCGCTGTTCCCCATGCCGTGGTAGTCGCTGCCGCCGCAGGGAATGAGCTCATACTGCCGGGCAAGCCGGGCCAACTGCCGGATGGTGTCGTCGCGGTACTTGGCGTAATGGACTTCCATGCCGGCAAGTCCGATGCCGGACAGGTTGGCGATGCCGGCCTCCATATCATTCATATACGCAGGATGGGCCAGGACGGCCGCGCCTCCAGCCCGCCTGATCATGCCGACGGCCTCGGCCGGGGTGAGCTTGACCCGCTCGACATAGGCCAGCCCATTGCGCCCCAGGTATTCGGGGAAGGCATCCTTGGGTTCCCGGCAGTATCCGGCTTCCACCAAAGCCATGGCGATGTGAGGGCGGCCCACCGCGCCGTCGCCGGCAAAGTGCTGCACCCGTTCCCATTCCACGTGAATGCCCAGTTGGGCCAGCTTCCCAACCATCGTCTTGGCGCGGTCCACGCGGCCCGCGCGGAAGCGTTGCAGTTCGGCCTGCAACTCGGCGTCATCAGGATTGATGAAGTATCCCAGGACGTGCACCTCGTCGCCCGGCACGTCTGCGCTCAGCTCGATGCCGGGGATGATGCGAAGGCCGGGGAACTCTTTGGCTGCCTCGAAAGCCTCGGACAAGCCGTCGGTGGTGTCGTGGTCGGTGATGGCGACGGTTTTCAGCCCTTGACGCGCCACCAGTCTTACCAATTCCGTGGGGGTAAGACGTCCGTCGGAAGCCATGGTATGGAGATGTAAGTCTACAACTGCGCTCATCTGCGGGTTGTCCTGTCAATGCGCTCCACCGAAACGGAGCGTCCGGTTTTCTCGTCTACTTCCACCAGCACTGAGTTCAACACACATGGGCCTTTGGCAACCGGCAGGTTGGTGGGCATTGAAGTCAGGAAACGGTGCAGCACTGCGTTGGTGTCGCTGCCGATTACCGAGTCCACCGGGCCGGTCATGCCAACGTCGGTGAGGTAGGCCGTGCCTTGGGGCAGGATACGGGCGTCCACGGTGCCGACATGGGTGTGAGTGCCGAACACGCCGCTGACCCGCCCGTCCAGATACCAGCCCATCGCCTGCTTCTCGGAAGTGGCTTCGGCATGGAAATCCACGATAATCACTGATGTCTCTTGCTCGCTCCGCAGCTCTTCCAGCAGACGGTCGGCAGTGCGGAAAGGACAGTCCAACTGGGTCATAAAGACCCGCCCCATCAGGTTAATGACGGCGACGCCCTTGTGCCGGATAACGCCGACTCCGGGAGCGTTGGGATAGTTGGCAGGCCGCACCACTGGCATCCCTTCGCCCTGAACGTCATCCAGGTAGGGGATGAACTCCTTCTTGTCCCAGATATGGTTGCCGGAGGTAATCACATCCACCTCGGAGTCCAGCAGTTCGGAAGCGGTTTCGGCGGTGAGGCCAAAGCCTCCGGCAGTGTTTTCGCCGTTGGCGATAACCAGATCTATATCCTTCTCCTGCCTCAGACCGGGCAGGATCCGGCGCACGGCATCCCGGCCGGGTCTGCCGATTACGTCGCCTATCATCAGTATCCGCAAGGGACTCCTTTCCTCTCGTCACATAGTGCGTAGGACGGTTTTGCTGAAAAAGGGACTCAGCAGCCGGAGTGGTTCCCGCTCCTGAGTCCCTTTCCTTTGCTTTGCCGAGCTGGCCCTCACTGCCGGGCGGAGCGGCAAGGGGACCTGCGGGGTGTAACCTGTTGGATTCTAGCGTGCGTACTCCACGCTGCGGGTCTCCCGGATAACGGTGACCTTGATCTGCCCGGGGAAAACCAGGTCTTCCTCGACCTTGCGGGCGATATTGCGGGCCAGCGAAGCGGCCTTGACATCGTCCATATCCTCTGGCTTGACCATTACTCGCACTTCGCGTCCGGCCTGGATGGCGAAGGTGCGCTCCACGCCCTCGAAACTGGCGGCCACTTCCTCCAGCTCCTTCAAGCGCTTTACGTACAGTTCCAGCGACTCCTTGCGGGCGCCGGGCCGGGCGGCGCTGATGGCGTCGGCGGCGGCCACCAAGAACGACTCCACGGTCTCGTGTTCATCCCAGTGGTGTTCCAGGATGCCGCGGTATGAACTGTGGTTAATGTTATGTCTCTTGGCGATTTCCGCTCCGATTTCGGCGTGGGGGCCAGACACCTCGTGAGTAAGGGCCTTGCCGATGTCGTGCAGCAATCCGCCAACCTTGGCGACCTGCACATTGGCTCCCGCCTCGGCGGCCAGCATTCCGGCCAGCAGTCCGACCTCCACGGAATGTTGCAGCACGTTCTCGCCATAGCTGTAGCGATACTTGAGTTGGCCCAGCAGCCTGACCAGTTCCCGGTCGAGGCCGCTTACCCCCACGTCGAAGGTGGCCTGCTCGCCGGCCTTCATAATGGTCTGCTCGATTTCGTTCTGGGCGCGGTTCACCATGTCTTCGATGCGGGCGGGTTGTATGCGCCCGTCGGAAACCAGCTTTTCCAGCGACAGCCGGGCGACTTCCCGCCGCACCGGGTCGAAGCAGGAAACCGTCACTGCCTCGGGGGTGTCGTCAATGATGACATCCACCCCGGTCAAGGCTTCCAGGGTGCGAATGTTGCGTCCTTCGCGGCCGATGAGACGGCCTTTCATCTCGTCGTTGGGCAGGGATACCACGGAAGTGGTGCTTTCCGAAACAACGTCGGAGGCCAGCCGGTTGATGGCAACGGCAATAATCTTGCGGGCGTTTTCATCCGCCCGTTCCTTGTAGTCCCGTTCAAGTTCATAGTAGCGCCGGGCCAGGTCATGTTGCGCGTCTTCTTCGCCGCGCTTCACGACCACTTCGCGGGCCTCCTCAACGGTGAGACCGGCGATGCGCTCCAGAGCCCTGGTCTGTTCGGCCTTCTGTTCCTCGACCTCCCTGCGGGACTTATCGATTTCGGCTTCCCTTTCGGACAGTTCAGCCTGCCGATGGTCTTGCGCCTCTATCTTGCGCTCCAGTTGCTCCTCCCGTTGGTGGTGCCTGTCCTCCAGGCGGGTGAGCTCCCGGCGTTGTTCCATTATTTCCGACTCAGCCGTGTTCCGTAGCTTCTGGACCTCTTCCTGTGCTGTCAGGAGGATTTTCTTGCTTTCCTCCTGCGCCTGGGCCGTCAGACCCTCGGCAGTTTGGCCAGCCAGCACCAAACGCGACGACTGGCTACGCTGACGAATTCCGAGCCAGGCTGCAATCCCTAAACCCAAGGCCGCCAGGACGGCAAGGACAACGATGATAACTGAGGTCATATCGCCTTTCCTTTTCCGCCTGTTGTACCTGAAATGGAGCAATTCCCCATCATCTGGGGTTGCTTTGGATTTCGCTCCTTATCTGAATCATACCGAGCAGCCCCGAAAGCGTCAAGGCAAAACGGCGCGCCGGGAGAGGGAAATCAGGCAACGCACACAGCCTCGTCAACCAGCGGCTCATGCGCTTTTGACCGCCCGTCGCCGCTCGACTACAATACAGCCGTATGCGTTTACCAATCTCGCTAACCCTTATGAGTGATTACTGATGGCCGACCAGGACTACTACGCCGTTTTGGGCGTCGCGCGGAATGCCAGCGACGAGGATATACGACGCGCCTTCCGCCGCAAGGCGATGGAGTATCATCCCGACCGCAACAAGAACGCCGACGCCGAGGAAAAATTCAAGGAAATCAACGAAGCTTATCAGGTGCTTTCGGACACCAGCAAGCGGGCGCAGTATGACCGCTTCGGCAAGGCGGGTGTGGGCTCGGGGGCGCAGGCCGGAGGGAATCCCTTCGACGGCTTCGACGTGTTCGGCGGCTTCGGCGATATCTTCGATTCCTTCTTCGGTGACGCTTCCGCGCGGGGCGGTCGCCAACCCCGGCGCGGCGGTGACATCCATCAGCAAGTGACCCTCAGCTTCGAGGAGTCGGTTTTCGGCGCCGAGAGAGAAGTGGAAATCAACCGTCTGGAGGTCTGCCAGCACTGCTCGGGCGCAGGTAACGAGCCCGGCACGTCGGTGGACACCTGCGGAACCTGCCAGGGCCGGGGGCAGGTGCGCCGCTCCCAGCGCAGCGTTTTCGGCCAGTTCACTCAAGTCGTCGGCTGCCCGAATTGCCGTGGGCGCGGCAGCGTCATCAGCACCCCATGCGGCAAATGCAAGGGAGCGGGGCGAGAGCGGCGCAAGCGCAAGATCGAGGTCAGGATCCCCGCCGGCGTCGAGGGCGGAATGCAGGTCCGCCTCAGCGGCGAGGGCGACACGGGCAACGACGGCGGCGGGGCCGGGAACCTGTATGTGGCCGTCAACGTTCAGGAACACAGCTTCTTCCAGCGCGACGGCACCGACATCATCTACACTCTGCCTCTGAACATGGCGGAAGCCGCCCTGGGAGCGGAAAAAGCTATTCCCACCATTGACGGTTTCGAGGAAGAATTCAAGGTGCCGCAAGGTACTCAACCGGGAACCACGTTCAACTTGCGCGGCAAGGGCGTTCCGCACTTGAACTCCAATCGTCGCGGCAATATGCGTATCCTGGCCGACGTGCGGGTGCCGGGTTCGTTGAGCGGCCGCCAACGGGAATTGCTGGAAGAACTGGCCCGCTCTTTCAACGGCGAGAAGCCGTCCCCAAAGCCTTCTTCCAACGGCAGAAAACGCTCGAAGAAGAAAGCGAACGACGCCCCCTCCAACGAGCCCGCCGCCGAAGACTCGCAGGACAAGGGCCTGTTCGACCGGATTAAGGACGCCTTCTAAATGTCCTGGCAGGAACTCAGCATCTCCGTACCTCACGAGTACGTGGAGCCGGTTTCTTATCTGTTCAGCCGATACGGGAAGGGGCTTAGCACTGAGCCCCAGGGGGCCGGGCGGGTGATGCTGAGGACTTACCTCGAATCCGGCTCCGGGCAACGGCTGGCCCGTATTGACATTGGCATCCGCCTGATTAGCTCCATAGAACCCTTGGGCGAGCTGGCCATCCGCGACTTGGACGACGGCGAAGACTGGCAGAATAGCTGGAAAGAACATTACGACGCGCTTCCCGTCGGCAGCCGCCTCATCATCAAACCCTCATGGGTAGAATTGGAGGAGGGAGCGGCTGAAGGACGGGTGATCATCGAGCTTGACCCTGGAATAGCCTTCGGCACCGGCTACCACCCCTCTACCTACACCTGCTTGGAAGCTCTGGAAGAATTGGTGCGGCCAGGCATGAAGGTTCTCGACCTGGGAACCGGCTCCGGCATCCTTACCATCACCGCGCTGCAACTGGGGGCAGCCTCGGCGGTGGCCCTGGATATTGATGGGCAGGCGGTAAGCGCGGCGCGGCAGAATTTCCGGCGGCTGCGGCTTCAAGACCGCATAACCCTGGTCAAGGGTTCGGTGCCTCACTCAACGGCTCCGTCAGGCGCCTTCGACCTGGCCGTCGCCAATATCTCTGCGCGGGGCGTGGCCGACCGTGCTCCCTTTATCCTCCAGTCTTTGAAGCCCGGAGGTATGTTAATCGCCTCGGGCCTGCTGGCGACTCAGAGGCCCGAAGTGGACGATACGGCAATCGGCTTGGGATTCATCCCTGAACTGGAGTGGCCCAAGGAAGAATGGCTGACCCTGGGCTACCGCGCTCCGGCCAGCAAGCAAATCCCCTCTCCCTCTGGGAGAGGGTTAGGGTGAGGGCGTCCCCCGCTCAGGTTGCAATTGCCCAAACTGCGGCGTAACATCCAGTGGATTTCGGCATCGCATTTCGTAGCGAATAGCCGCCCCCGTCGGAGGGCTTCTGTTGGCGGAAAAAGTTAGCCTGGAGCGCTACGAGATAACCGGACGCCTCGGGTCGGGCGCAGATTACGATGTGCGTGCCGCCGTTGACCTCGAGACTGGGGCCGAGGTCGCCCTGAAGCGCCCGGTCCCCCAGGCCGTTAGCCGCAAGCAGCACGGCGCCATTGAGGCCCGCACCGAGCGGCTGCTTCAGGCATACGACCAGGCCGGCGACGCCGGAGGGCTGCTGGCCCCGCTGCTGGGCTATACCGTTACGGGCGTCCACGACGCCTACTTCGGCGACGAACTGGGGGAGCCATACACCGTGTTCGTGCAGGGGCGCGCCCCGGGGATTCCGTTGCTGGGCGATATGATGTCGCGCATTACCGGCGTTCCTATCGGAGCTGGGCAAAACCTGTTCGCCATGTTCCCGCTGGAGCAGGCGGCGGGAACTCCGCGCTTTCCGGTCCACAACCAGTTGCTCGACTTGGAGCAGGCGTATCTGGAGGCCGGGTACATCCTGCTGGATATGCGGCCCCAGAATGTGTTTTTCCGTCCCGGGGTCGGGCAGGTCCAGGTCATTGACTCCGGCGCGCTGGCGGGGGTAGACGACCCCGCGCCCAGGGGCCGCCCGCCGCTGGACGTTAACGACGCTTGCCTGGAACTGCTCAAGTTCTACACCACGGCCGAGGAACCTCCGCAAGATTCCGCCGGATACCGAGACGCCCGGGGCATACGGCCCATTGTCAACATTCAACAGGAACTGGACGAAATGCGACGGGGACTTTCTCGGGCCGGGGGAGACGTGGCCTCCCACGGAGGGGCGATGCTGGATAAAATCGGCGACCGCGCATACACTGATTACCGGCAGTTCGGCGCCGATCTGGGCGCCTGGCTGGAAGCCGTCGCCGAGCGCAACCGCGCTGCGCCCGACTTTGAGTCGGCCCGCATGGCATGGCGGGAAGCACTGGAATGGCTGCGGGGCGAGTACTGGACACGCTTCCGGTTCGATGCCGAAACGGAGCTTGCGGCCTATTCCGCCTAGAAAGTTCCCTCTCTCCCTGGGAGAGGGTTAGGGTGAGGGCGTCTCTGACCCGGAGAATTTTAAGAGGAGTAAACTGAGGACGCATCCTATGGTTGCCAGCACATTTTCAACGCTGCAAGACAATTCAGCTCATGGCGAAGACAATCTGCTGACCCGCGACCTGGGCAACGGCGATTTTCTTGACGTGGTGATGGACGGCGTTACCGGCCATGGCGGGGCGGAGGCCAGCCGCGAACTGGGCGAGGCGTTGGCGGAAACCAAGGCCGACAGTATCGAGGACATCGCAACGACGATCAACGACGTCAACGAAGAGTTTTTCGGCGTGGGAGCGGGCCGCTTCCTGCTGACCACGGTGTCGGTGGCCCTCTACCGGGGCGGGCGGTTGTACGTAGCCGCGGCGGGCGACAGCCCCATCCTCCTGGTCACGCCCGATTCTCACGAGCGTCTTTGCGGGCGTCTCGGCGGCTTTCTGCACGTGGGCGTTGCCCGCGCCGTTGGCGCCGCAGGGTCTCTGGGCGAGATGGTCCGCCGCGACATCAGCATTGAGCCGGGCGCGCGCGTTGTCCTGGCTACCGACGGCGTCACAGACAACATGGATGCCGCCGAGCTAGCCGAGATAGTCCGCGGCGCGGCCACGCCGGAAGAGGCTACCGGCCGAATCGAGGAAATAATCGCCGGACGCTTGGTCGAGGGCCGGGTGCCGGAAAAGCTGGGCGTCCGATTCCGCTATGACGACCGCACGGCCATCGTCCGCTTCTTCGAGTAAAGAAACCATACCAGTGGCATAAGCATAGTTGAGCGCAAGGGAGCTTGTGCTACAATCTACCGCAGCATTCGGGCCGGTGTGCCCTGCCACGTAAAAATAGGCGGGCGTCTGGCAGCCCTCTGTCGCATCGCTGCCGGAACGGGAATACTCGCCGGCGCAAAGGAGCCACTAAGTGGGCAAAGTCAAGGTAGCCATCATCGGCGTAGGCAACTGCGCCTCCTCCCTGATCCAGGGCCTCTACAAGTACGTGGAGACCCCTGACAACGAAACCGTTTCCGGGGTGATGCACAACCGGATTGGCGATTACCGCATCGAGGACATCGAAGTAGTCGCCGCTTTCGACATCGACGAGAACAAGGTCGGCAAGGACCTGTCGGAAGCCGTCTTCACCCAGCCCAACAACACCATCAAGTTCGCAGACGTCCCCTACACCGGCGTCAAGGTGGAGCGGGGAATGACCCACGACGGCATCGGCCGTTATGTCTCGCATCTGGTCAAGAAGTCCGCCCACTCCACCTCGGACATCACCGGCATTCTGCGCGACCGGGAAGTGGACGTCGTCATCAACTACCTGCCCGTGGGCAGCGAGCAGGCCACCAAGTGGTACGTGGAGCAGATACTCAACGCCCGCTGCGCCATGGTCAATTGCATTCCGGTGTTCCTCGCCCGCGAAGAATACTGGCGCAACCGCTTCGAGGAGCGGGGAGTTCCCATCATCGGCGACGACATCAAGTCCCAGTTGGGGGCCACCATCACCCACCGGGTGCTGACCCGCCTGTTTGAAGACCGGGGCGTGAAGCTGGAGAACACCTACCAGTTGAATTTCGGCGGCAACACCGACTTTCTCAATATGCTGGAACGGGAACGCCTCACCTCCAAGAAGATTTCCAAGACTACCTCCGTGACTTCGCAGTTGGACGATGAAATAGACCCGGACAACATCCACGTCGGCCCCAGCGACCACGTGCCGTGGCTGAAAGACCGGAAGTGGTGCTACATACGAATGGAGGGCCAGATATTCGGCGGCGCGCCCATCAGCCTGGAGGCCAAGCTGGAAGTGTGGGACAGCCCCAACTCCGCCGGCGTGGTCGTTGACGCCGTGCGCTGCGCCAAGCTGGCCATGGACCGGGGTCTGGCCGGGGCAATCGAAGGCCCCAGCGCCTACTTCATGAAGTCGCCCCCGGTGCAGCACACCGACGACACTGCGAGGGATATGACCGACGCATTCATCGCCGGAGAGGAGTAGGGGTGTGACCATTCAGCCGTTTGTCCTGAGCTTGTCGAAGGGCGGGCGGTTGACTCAGGAGGATGCCGTTGAAGATTGCGATGGTGTCGCCCTACGATTTCACTTGGCCCGGCGGCGTGACCATCCATGTGTCGCAGTTGGCCCGCGAGCTGGGGCGCTCAGGCCATGAAGTGCAGGTGCTGGCGCCTCATTCGCCGTCACGCGAGTGCCAGGACCGGGACTTGCTCGTGCCTTTGGGTCGCTCCGTTCCCCTCCCCAGCGGAGGTTCCATTGCCCGCGTCTCCCTGTCGTGGTGGCTGGCTCGCAGGGTCCGGGCGCTGCTGGAGCGCGAGCAGTATGACGTCATCCACCTCCACGAACCGATGGCGCCGATTCTGCCATTGACTGTGCTGGAATACTCAAACACCGTTAACGTGGGCACTTTTCACGCCTGCCACAATCGACAGCACCTCTACAAGATGAGCCGTCCCGTCATCAAACGCTGGCGCAGCCGGCTCCACGGCAACATCGCGGTTTCCCCAGCGGCAATGCGCTACGTCAGCCGGACCTTCCCCGGCGAGTATGAAATCATCCCCAACGGCATAGACGTCGACCACTTTTCCCAGAGGGCCGCGCCCTGGCCGAGGTACCAGGACGGCAAGACCAATATCATCTTCGTGGGAAGACTGGAAAAACGGAAAGGGCTGCGCTACCTGCTGGAAGCCTATGGCCGCCTCAAATGGGATATGCCGAACCTGCGGCTGCTGGTGGTAGGGCCGGGCAACCCCGACAAAGACTCATACCACGTCCTTAGTTCCCAGAATTTGCAGGATGTGGAATTCTTGGGCCGGGTTCCCTATGAAGACCTGCCGCGGTACTACGCCTCCGCCGACATCTTCTGTTCACCGGCCACTGGAGCGGAGAGCTTCGGCATAGTGCTTCTTGAAGCTATGGCCGCCGGAAAGCCGGTGGTGGCTTCCGACATCGAGGGCTATCGCGGGGTGATGCAACACGGCCACCAAGGGCTGCTTTTCCAGAACAAGAATATCGAATCGCTGTCCGCGCAACTGGAATCGCTGATTCGAGACCCGGAGCAGCGGCGGGCCATGGGCGAACGCGGCCGCGCCACCGCCGAGCGATACCGCTGGCAAGTGGTGGCCAGGCAGGTGGAGGAATACTACGAGTCCTGCATACAGGTGGCGCATGGCCTTGCCGGGCAGAGAACAGCTTAGAAGCGCCGTCCGCAGCTATTTCGAGGAGCCCGGGGCTCGGCTGTTCCATGCCGTGGGATTCAGCCCCAACGCTATTACCGTGCTGGGATTCGCCGTATGCGTGGTTTCCGCTTACCTCGTGGCGTCGGGCTGGCTAATCTGGGGCGGAGCCGTATTCCTGGCTGGGAGCCTTCTCGACCTTATGGACGGGGCGCTGGCCCGCCTAACCGGACAGGGGACACCCTTCGGTGCGCTGCTGGATTCGGTGTTCGACCGGCTGGGAGAAGCGGCCCTCTTCGTTGGACTCGGAGTGTACGCTCTGCGAGAGGAACACAGCGACGAATATCGCGCATTCTTCACCATTGCGCTGCTACTGGCCCTCATCTTCTCGCAAGGCGTCAGCTACCTTCGGGCGCGGGGCGAGGGCCTGGGCGTGTTCACCCGCGCCGGGGTGATGACCCGCACGGAACGGGTGATACTGCTGGGCATCGGCCTGCTGCTGGGCTGGATTCCGTGGCTACTGCTCGGCGTCTTAGTCGTTATCGCCGCGGTGTCCTGCTTCACCCTCTTCCAGCGGATGCTCACTATACGCAGTATGCTCGACAAGGACGGTTAGCTCCGGATTCCCGCGGCTGTCGGGAATGACGGAGCCGGCGCGGGCGGCGGGGTAGATAAGCCCCGCCCGCCCGTGTAAACTGGCCGTATCATCCCATCGCTGTCGAGGAGTTTGCTTGATGGCAACGGCGCAGCAGTCACTGATTCCGGCGCAGGAGAAGGCCCGGCTGAAGCGGGACTTCCGCAAGCACCTGAAGAGTGAGGTCGGCCTGCGGTCCTACACCCAGCGTCCGTCTCCTATCGCTGTTCCGGGCCGTGACTGCCGCTACTGTCCCCAAACCCAGCAACTTTTGGAAGAGTTGGCCGACCTTTCGCCGAAGCTGAAGCTGGAAACGGTGGACTTCTACGCCGAGCCGGAACGGGCGAAGGAAGATGGTATCTCGAGGATTCCCGCCATCGTCCTGGGGCCGGAATCAGGCGGCCGGGCGCGGTTCTACGGCCTGCCGCTAGGGTACGAGCTTCCGGTATTTATAGACAGCATCAAAGCGGTGTCCCGGGGCGCTACCCGCCTGTCGGTGAACACCCGCAAGCAGTTGCGCCGCATCAACCGGCCAGTTCAATTGCAGGTGTTCGTAACCCCCGGCAGCGAGGTATCCGCCGGAATGGCCCTCTTGGCCCATGCCATGGCGGTAGAGAGCAGACACATCTTCGCCGACGTTATCGAGGCGGAGGAGTTCCCGGACTTGGCCCGCCGTTATGGTGTCCGGCAAGTGCCGCTGACCATCATCAACGAGTTCGCCACGGTGGCCGGGATGGTGAGCCAGGATGAATTGCTGGAAAAGGTGTTGCAGGCAGGGGTGAATACGGCGGAATGACGTCATCAGTCACCGTATGCGTCCGTCAGCACAGGGGAACACCCTCGCCATAACCCTCTCCCGGAGGGAAAGGGGATTTATACTTAACAGGAGTTCTGATTGTGCCCAACGAACTTAGGGGCGACATGAACGGGCAAGGGCTCAGGGTCGGTATCGCTGTCGCCAGATTCAACGAAATCGTCACCAAACAACTGCTGGAAGGCGCGCTGGAGACGCTGACCCGTTGCGGAGTGCGCGACTCCGACATCACGGTGGCCTGGGTTCCAGGCTCCTTCGAGTTGCCGGTGGTGGCCCGCGCCTTCGCCAAGAGCGGGAGGTGCGACGCCGTTATCTGTCTGGGCGCAGTCATTCGCGGGGAAACCACGCACTACGACATGGTGGCCGGGCAAGCGCAGGGAGGCACGGGCTCGGTCGGCATGGAGACCGGTGTACCTACCATCTTCGGCGTGCTGACCACCGAGAACATGGAGCAGGCCCTGAACCGCGCCGGCGGCAAGTCGGGCAATATGGGAGCCAATGCCGCCCTCGCCGCCGTGGAAACGGCGTCGGTAATCGCGGCGGTGAACACGGCGTAGATATTCCCCTCCCGTCTGGGAGAGGGCTAGGGTGAGGGCGATATATGCCGCAAATCGGCGTCACCATTCCCAACAACTGGGGTGTGGCCGACCCGCAACAGGTATTGGCGCTGGGGCCGGAGGCGGAGCAGATGGGTTACGACTCCATCTGGGTGATGGACCACCTGTTCAACACCGGCTACATCCGCGAGCGTCTGGAAGACCGCCCCTACTATCACCCGATGGCGATGCTGTCATATATGTCGGCCACCACCAGCCGGGTGACGCTGGCGACGTCGGTGCTGGTGCTTCCCTATCACAACCCGGTTGAACTGGCAAAATACTCCGCCACGCTGGACCAGATGTCCGGCGGGAGGGTGACGCTGGGCGTCGGCGTCGGCGCGATGACCGAGGAGTTCGAGGCCCTGGGCATCCCCATGGAGCGGCGCGGCTCGCTTACCAACGAGTCCATCAACCTGATGCGGGAACTGTGGGCCCATACCAAACCGGAATTCCACAGCCGCAACTGGGACTTCTCCGACCTGTACTTCTCGCCCAAGCCGGCGCAATCCAGCATACCCATCTGGGTCGGCGGCTCATCGCCGGGAGCGCTGCGACGCACGGCTCACATGGGCGACGGCTGGCACCCCACCGGGCTTTCCCCCGAAGACTTCGCCATTGGGCGCGCGGAAATATCTTCGCTGGCCGAGGCCGCCGGGCGCGACCCCACTGACATAGCTATGTCAGCCCGCATTGAGGTGGAAGTGCACGGCGGCCCCTCCAGCCAGCGCGCCGCCAGCCGCGCCCGCCTTCCCGGCGACGACATGGGCGCCCTCCGCGCCGGTATGGAGGCTTACGGCGAAGCCGGCGTGGAGCATTTCGTTCTGGCCCTCAACTCCGGCGACATCCCCGCCCTCCGTCGCCTGATGGCCGTGATTGCCGAAGAAATAATACCCGCCTTCCAATAGGGCTACAAGAAACCGTCTCATAAGTCCCCTCCCCCTTGAGGGGGAGGGTTAGGGTGGGGGTGAGAGCGTTCTTGCCCTTCACTTCTCCGGCGGATTCTCGCGCAGAAACTCCTCCAACTCGCGGTGCCCCGACTCCAGTCGCTCCAGCCGTGCGGGGTCCGGCGGGGCGGCGCCATAGTGAGCGTCCTGAAACTCGTCCACTATTCGAGCCACCGGGTCGGACGGCAAAATGCCGGAAAGCTCTCTCTGGTGCTCACGGGGCGTTTCCCATGTCTCTTTTGAGCGTCCGGCGCGAGTGGCGAAATCCAGCAGGGCATGGTAATAGTCGCGCGGCGAGCGGGGGCGGCTCCGAGCTGAACCTCCACGGCCTCTCATCCTCGAAAACAGGCCGCCCAGCGCCTCTCCTAGATCGTCACCCACACGATCCAGGCTGAACAGCGATTCACGAGTTTCGACAACCTCGGTGTTGCGTCCCTGGCGACGGCGGGCTCGGAACAGGGCGTAGACAATCCAAGAAACGACGGCTGCTCCCAACACTGCGGCAGTCCACTTCATCACCGTAAACAGTGTGCTACCACCGGACTCCCTTTCCGTTTCCCGCAGGCTCTCGTGGAACTCGTCAAGGCGGCGCTGGGCCTCGATAAGCCCTTCCAGACTGCCGCCCCCCATGAGATCGGAAAACCAGTTGCCCAAGCTGACCAGCGCACCGGCCAGCAGTCCCACCAGCATCAGCACTGGCTCCAACATCCAGTAGCCCGCTGCGCCAACCGCGCTGGCGACGGTCCGGGTCACGTCGTCCAGCCCGCCCAATCCGAGGCCGCTGATAAGCAGACCAAGGAGCAGCACAACGCCAACGCTGCCTATGATGGGCCAAAGCCATTGCGTCGGCATCTCCCGTTCCTCGCCGCTCTCCGACGAGAACCGGGCCAGCGCCATGCCGGCAAGCCCGACGGCGAAGAAACCGACCACCAGAAAGCCGCTAACGATGCGGCCGGGGGTGACCGCGTCAATCACTGACACCGCCAGCATCACCACCAGCCCAACCTGAAAGGAGGAGCGCACGATGTCCAGGGTCACTTCCTCCCGCGACATCGAAACCCCGCGCCACCAGATTACCAGCAGGAACAACATGGAGCCGACGAACAGCCCCACTCCGCTCATACCGTCGGCCGTCAGCAGAGAGAAGGGCAACAGCGCCTTTCCCCCGTTCCAGCCTGTGAGCACCAGTAGCGACGGCACGCCCAGCGCCAGCCCGGCCAGTCCGCGCAACAGGGGCGTTATTCTCCAGCTAAGTATCCAGGACGACAGGGCATAACCCCAGACCACAGCAACCAACACCAGCCAGAAAGGCATCTGCAATTGCTGGAACTTCACCAGGTGGGCAAAGACGGCCATGACCAGATACAGGGCGCAACCCTCCAGGAAAAGCGCCACCGCGGTGATTGCCCTATTCCTCCAGGAGAGCGCCATCCAACGCCTCGCTGATGCCCCATTCTGAGCTAGTCGAAGAATCCAGTTCGTCGCCGTAGTCCATGTCGGATTCCGGCAAAGCGTCCAGCAGGTGGCTCATGTTCGTTACCGGAACCTCGCCGATGCGCTCCGGCGAGTCCCCGTCGCCCGCGTACAGTACCAGAACCCGGTAGCCGCTTGCTTGGATAGCGGCCAATTGTACCGGCATTGAGGGAGTGATAGCCCCGGTTACCAATAGCACCGTCGCCCCTTGCGGCAATCGGCTACGCTCGGCCCGGAAAACTTCGGGCAACATCGAAACCACGTATGGAGCCGCCATAGCCAACGCTTCCAGCGTAGTGGCAAGCTGGACCGGGGACGCGCCGGGCGCCACACTCAGCCATTTGCCGGAATACGATGCCACCGCATTGGAAATCAGGCCGTAGCTGTAGCCCAGCCGGTCAGCCAACGAGACGGCAGATGCGGCTGCGGTTACTGCCCGCTCGAACAGTCGGCGGTTGGTGCCTTGCCAAACGAAGTCGCTGGTGGAGCCGTTGAGCGCCACCAGCATATTCAGCGAGACCGACGGCTCGAACACCCGGGTCTGCAACTGCCCAGCCCGTGCCGTGGCCTTCCAGTCTATGTACTTCAGTGGATCGTCGGAGCGGTAGTCACGCTGTCCTTTCACCCGGTTGGTGTCGTGATACAGCGGCATTTGCCCGCGCGCCAAGCCCAGAGGGTCCTGCGGAGGAGTGAACAGTTCCTCGATGTCCACGACACGCGGATAGACCAGTATATTGTCCACGCTGGTCCGGCGGGATTCGGTGGAGGCGAAGCCGAATATATCTCCGCTGCGCATTCGCACCGGGCCGATGCGATGATAGCCGCGCCGGGTGCAGCGCATGGGAAATTTCCAGGCTGCCCGCTGATACGGCATAAGGGAGGTGGTGATGCTGTGGTGGCGGTTGGTTTCCAGGGTGGCGCCGCGCACCACTGCCCCGGCCAGCTCCAGCCCTTCCGGAAAGGGATCCTGGGACTCGACCCAGATGAGGGGCAGGGGCTTGTCGTTGTTCAGCGCCACAGTGTAGTCAATGGTGTCGCCGATGAAGGCGCGGTGACGGCTCAGCTCGCGGGTGTAGCTGACCTTGCGGAAGCCGTATCGCTCCCAAATTCGGGCCGCCAGCCAGACCAGAGCGACCAGGGAGCCGACAACCAGCAGCAGGCCGCTGCTGACCAGCAGCCCGACGAATACCAGGAGACCGCTAACCAGCGGCCACAATTCATGGCGCATAGGGAATGCCCTCACCCCCCGCTTTCACGGGGGCAGGCTCTAACCCTCTCCCAGAGGGAGAGGGGATTAGACCGGGACCTCCACTTGGGACAGTAGTTCCAGCACCACGTCCCCGGCGGTGCGGCCCCGCAGCCGCGCCTGCGGCGTCAGGATGGTGCGATGGGAAAGGGCGTAGGGCGCTATAACCTTCACGTCGTCAGGCGTGACGTAGCTGCGCCCCCGGATGGCCGCGAAAGCCTGTGAACAGCGGTACAACCCGAGAGTGGCCCGCGGGCTGGCTCCCAGCTCTACGTCTTCGTGGCGTCGGGTGGCCTGAACCAGCCGGACGATGTAATTGCTCAACACCGGGTCAACATAGACGTCCTTAACCCGCTGCTGGCTCTCAACAATGTCATCGCCCCCGGCGACGGGTTGCATGGCGTCTATGGGGTTGGCGGAGTTGAAGCGGGCCAGCATCTGCTCTTCGTCGGTCTCGTCGGGATAGCCCAGCCTCAAACGAAGCATGAAGCGGTCCAATTGCGCCTCGGGCAGGGGAAAGGTTCCTTCCAGCTCGATGGGGTTCTGGGTGGCTACCAGCACGAAGGGAACGGGGAGCGGCATAGTGCGGTCGTCCACTGTCACCTGTCCCTCGGCCATCGCCTCCAGCAGGGCCGACTGAGTCCGCGGCGTGGCCCGGTTGATTTCGTCGGCCAGCACCACTTGCGCCAGTATGGGGCCGGGGCGGAACTCGAACTCGCCCAGCTTCTGGTTGTAATAATGAACTCCTGTGATGTCGGAAGGCATCAGGTCGGGAGTGCACTGGATGCGCCGGAAGCTGCAACGCAACGACTCGGCCAAGCTGCGGGCAAGGGTGGTCTTGCCGATGCCAGGCACGTCTTCGATGAGAATATGCCCCCCGCTCAACAAGGCAGTCAGGGTAAGCTCGATGACCGGCTCCTTCCCGACCAGCACCTGCCCGATGTTGGACTTGACCGCAGCGGCCATCGCCGCCACGCTGGAAGCGCTCTCTTCAGAAGCAACGGACGGGTCAGACTGTCCATCCTGAGCCTGTCGAAGAATCCGAGCCATCAGCACCACGCCCCGGTGACGGCTAGGCCGCCGCGCCTTCCCGCGCGATAAATTCCTCCGCTTCCCGCAGGTCCTTGAAGGAGTCTATGCTGGTCCAGAACGAGCGGGTCCGGAAAGCCGCAATGCGACCGGCCTGCGCCAGACGCGGGAAGGTCTCCACCTCGTGGTCGCCCAAGTCGGGAAATTCGGGAAACACCTCACGGTCGAAGACGTACACGCCGCCGTTAATCCAGTGGGGCAACTCGACCTTCTCCCGGAACCCCACCACGCCGCCCGCAGCATCCATATCCACCAGACCGTAAGGGCTGACCATCGGAACAGCCAGCAGGGTCACCGCCGGCCCATTGCGCCGGGCCGGGCTTTCCCGGTGGAACTCGATAATTTCCGACAGCGGCTGCCGGGTGATGATGTCCCCGTTGGTGACCACCAGCGGCTCATCTCTGGGTGGGGTCAGGGGATAGCCCTGCTTGATGGCTCCGCCCCGTCCCAGCGGGGAATCCTCGACGCTGTATTCGGCGCTGACGCCGAAGCCGGAGCCGTCGCCGAAGTGGTCGCGGATGGCTTCCCAGCGGTAACCGGCCAGGAAGACCACACCCTCGACACCGCCCTCTTTCAGCCACTCGACTTGACGCTCCAGGATGGGTTTGCCGCAAACGGGAGCCATCGGCTTGGGCAGAGTATCGGTCAAGGGCCGCAGCCGCTCACCCTTCCCTCCGGCCAGAATCAGCGCGTACATATACCCCTCCACCGTACCGGAGTGGCGTTGCGATGCCCTAATATACCTGCGGCGCAATGCGAGGGTCAAACATCCGGCGGCGGGCAGGGTGTATGTTGGTTATATATTCCCAGAAAATTAAGGACTTGAGGCTGGGGAAACGTCAGACGCTGGCCGGGGAGCTTAAGTTGCTTGATGCCGCACGTTGACCGGCAAAGCGCAGCCCACGTTCAATGCAGCAGGAGCGGACCTATGGACTATGAAATCCTTCACAAGCCTTCCTACGCCCTGGCGCGGGTAAGGTTGAACCAGCGGGAGCAGCTTCAGGCTGAGACCGGCGCCATGGTCAGCATGTCGGACAGCATCAAGATGGACACCAGCACGCGCGGCGGTATATTCGGCGGTCTGCGGCGGTCGGTGCTGGGCGGCGAGAGCTTCTTTGTCAATACATTCACCGCCGAGCAGGCAGGCGAGGTGACGCTGGCGCCATCTCTGCCGGGGGACATCGAGGCCCTGGAGTTGCGGGGCGAGACGGTCCTGGTGCAGTCGGGTTCTTTCCTGGCTGCCACCATGAACATCGAGGTGGACTCCCAATGGGGCGGCGCCCGTTCCTTCTTCTCGCGCGAAGGGCTTTTCCTGTTGCGCTGCTCCGGGCGGGGACTGCTGTTCCTATCGTCCTACGGCGCAATCCATCGCATAGACCTGGGGCGGGGCGAGCGCTACACCGTAGACAATGGACACATGGTCGCCTTCGACGAGTCGGTAAGGTACGAAGTGGGCCGCTCCGGCGGCTGGAAGACCACGCTTCTCGGCGGCGAGGGCCTAGTCTGCAAGCTGGAAGGCCCCGGCCGCTTCTTCATGCAGACCCGCAGCGAAGACGCCTTTATAAGCTGGCTGACGCCGAAGCACAGCCACTAGCAGGACTTGAGGCCGGAGCGGCGGGCCGAAGACGCATCTACTACGACGGCGGGTAATTCTCCTTCCACCAGCGGGCGATGTCCAGACGGCGTGCGAACCAGACACCCTCCTTTTGAGAGGCATACTTGAGGAACTGGTCCAGCCCGGCGGCCCGGCCCGGCTTCCCGATGATGCGACAGTGGAGGCCGACCGACATCATCTTGGGGTGGGTGGCCCCTTCTTCGTACAGCGTATCGAATGATGCCTTGGCTACCTGGAAGAAGTGCTCAGGGGTTAGCAGGTCTCCCCGCCAGTATTTGTAGTCGTTGACCTCCAGCGAGTACGGCACCACCAGCCACGGCTTGCCCTGCACCTGCGTGTAGTAGGGCAGGTCGTCGTTGTAGGAATTACAGTCGTACTCGAACCCGCCTTCCTCAACCACCAGTTCCCGCGTGTTGACGCTGGGGCCGTAGCGGGTGTACCAGCCCAAGGGACGCTGGCCGCAAATGCGTGTGATGGACTCCACCGCTTGCCGGATGGCCTTCCGCTCGGCATCCCGGCCCATTCTGTAATACTCCTCCCAACGGTTGCCGTGACCCATCACCTCGTGTCCCCGGCGGATGGCCTCCGGCCCCACTTCCGGGTTACGCTCCAAGGCCAGGGCGCAGGCGTAGAAAGTGCCCTTGACGTTATTGCGGTCGAGTATGTCCATGATGCGCCAGACGCCCACCCGGCTGCCGTACTCGAAGAAAGACTCATTGGCGAGGTCGCGCTCGCCCGGGCCCAGAGGCGAAGGCGATTCCCCGGAGGTCTCCCCGCTGGGATCGCCGTCAAGGGTGGAGTATTCTGAGCCTTCTTCGTAGTTCACCACTACCGAGACAGCGATTCTGGCCCCGCCGGGCCATCGGATGGCTGGCGGGTTGGCTCCGTAACCCACAAAATCGCGTTCCTGCATTGCGCGCCTCCTTATGGGAAGTGTGACGGGATATACCTCTGATTCCAGCGGCGCCGAAATTGGCAGTTGAAAACCCATGGGTTCCCACATAGGGGCGCCAGTCAATGAATTATATCCCCTCGCCGGGGCGGGACGGGAGGCAGCAGGGGTGTGGCCTGCTGTATAACGCAGATGTATGCCGACTATTGCATTGGCCGCCGGGTTGCTGCAATGGCGCGGACAACTTGCGATTGCCAATGGATAGCGGTAGCTGCAATCGGGTGTCTCTGGGCTGGTTTAGGGAAGAAGCCGCAATCCGGGAGAGGGCGAAATTCAACGCTTCATCTCGTTAAGGCTGGGCCAGGCCAGCCTTTCCCTCTGGGTGGTCAGTGTCGTCGTCTTCGGTTTGGGACGCATCACCGGCGACCGGTAGACGTGATGCTGCCCATAGACGCCACCCACGAAGAGCGGGAGCAGTTGCGAGAGCAGCTTGGCTTCAATTCGCCAATCTGGACGCAGTACGCCAACTATATGCGCAACAGCTTCAAGGGGCAATTCGGCGAGTCCATCAAGTACCCGGACTACGAGGCCATGGGCCTGGTGTTGACCCGGTTCCCCACCACCATCAAGCTGGCGCGCACCAAGGGACTGCGGGAGTCCAAGGTTGTCTGGAAGCACGCGGTCCGCAACGCGGCCATCGCGCCGCTGACATACTTCGGCATCATATTCGGCGGGCTCCTCGTGGGTTCGGTGTCCGCTGAGACGGTGTTCAACTGCAAGGGCATCGGACTGCTGGCCTTCGAGGCCGTGCTGGCCCGCGACTTCCCGCTGATGCAGGCCATCGTGGTCTTCTTCGCCGGAATCTACGTTCTCACCAATCTGGTCATTGACGTGCTGTACGCCTACCTGGACCCGCGCATTCGCTACTCGTAGGCTGTGCGCGGCTTCCCCCTCTTCCTAACCCTCTCCCCCAGGGGAGAGAGGGAAATTTCTTCTCCCGGCGTTTACGGCTCGACCACAGTCAGCGTCTGGTTGGGCGCCACGTCCCGCAGAGTTTGCAGCGTTCCGCTGGGCCACTGTATGCGAAGCTCGTCCACTACTTCAGCCTGACCTAAACCAAAGTGAGCGGGGAGCATATTCTGGGAGGAGTTGCTGGCCCCGGCGGCGATTTCGCGTATCTGGGTGCGCCCGTTGGCGGTGAGCGTAATCCTCGCGCCTATACCGTCGCGGTTGCTGGCCGTGCCGACGGTCTTGACGATGAGCCAGTTGTTTCCCCAGTGGCAGCGGTTGTGGTAGAGCCGCGCCGGTTCGCCCATCGCCGCCGAGCGGCCCATGTTAACCAGGAACAGGTCAAGACAGCCGTCACCGTCAAAGTCGGCGTAGGCCACGCCGCGCCCGGTTCCCCAGTCGGCGGCCCCGCTGATGGCCGACACGTCTTCGAAGCCGCCCGCCACGTTGTTGCGGAAGAGCAGATTGGGCTGCTCGCGGCGATTGATGTCGTCGGTATCCAGGAAGCCGCTGGCGACGTACAGGTCTTCGTAGCCATCGTTGTCATAGTCGAAGAAGACGGTTCCCCAGCTCACCCGCTGCTGGCGGCGGAACTCGCCGTAGGCTACGTCCATGTCGCTGGCGGCGTCGCGGAATGTGTCGCCGCCGTCATTGGTCAGCAGCACGTTGTCTGCGATGTTGGTTATGAACATATCCAGGTAACCGTCGGAGTTGTAGTCGGATACCGCGAGACCCATGCCGAACATAGCGATGCCCGTCCCCGACTCCTGCGATACATCGGTGAAGGCCCACTCCATCCCGTCGCCCGTGCTACCGCCGAGAGGGCCGTCGTTGCGCCAGAGGACGTTGGGGTGCACGTACTCTCCGAAGCCGTTGACGACGTAGAGGTCGAGGTCGCCGTCGTTGTCATAGTCCACCCACGACGGCTGGAAGCCCGCGCCCCAAACGCGGCCAAAGGCTCCTGCCTCGCGGGACGGTTGGGCCGTGGCCCCCAGCATGTGTGTCACCTCAGTGAAGGTGCCGTCGCCGTCGTTATGGAACAGGGCCAGGGGGCGCACGTCCAGGTAGTAGACGCGCTGGGTGAAAGCGTCGGGGTTGGACTCGTCTATGTGCCGAACTACGATGAAGTCCAGCCAGCCGTCGCGGTCGTAGTCGCCCCAGGCGCAGCCCATGGAACGGTAGGTGCCGTCGGGGTCGGCCAGCCCGGCGGACTCGGCAACGTCGGTGAACCTCCATCCTGAGCCTGTCGAAGGGCCATCGTTGCGGAACAGCTTGCTCGCGCCCCAATTGGCTACGAACAGGTCCTGGTCGCCGTCGTTGTCATAGTCGGCGGCGCAGCCTCCGTTGCCCCTGCCCTCGGCGTCGGTCACCCCGGCATCCGCCGCCACGTTGGTAAAGGTGCCGTCGCCGTTGTTGCGGAACAGGGCGTTCTCGTCGTGCCCCTCGGGTGCCAGGCTGGCGACGTCGGGAGTGGCTGTGACGTAAGCGTCCTGCCAGCCGTCGCCGTTATAGTCGAACACCACCACGCCTGCGCTCAGGGGGACGATGTCCAGCAGGCTGCGGTAGTGGGTGAAAGCCACCCCCGACTGCTCGCTTACTTCCTCGAACAGCGGCGGCTGGTAGGTCAACGCCTTTGCCAGTGACACGGCTGAACCGTCCGGATTGGTTAGCACCGCGTCCACCACCCCGGGAGCATGGGGAGGAGTGAAGGCCAGCAGCCGGTCGGGGCCGAGGAAGACCCAAGCCGATTCCACGCCGTCGAGGGTAACGCCCGCGCCGTCCACGAAGCCACTGCCGTGAACCGTGACCAGCACTTGGCCGTCCGTTCCCACGACCGCCGGTTCAATGCGGTCAATCCGTAGTTCGTCGGCCGCGGCTTCCGCTCCGTCGCCCACCCATAGGGAGAGGGGGGTGGATTCTTCGGCGGCTCCGCTGCTCACAGAGGCCCGTATGCCTACGCCTTCCCCTCCCACCACCGGGCCGACCGCCAGAATGCCGAGACCACCAACCAGCCCCAACCCCCACGTGGCTGCGGCCAGACTTGCCACGGCCCGCTTGGGCATGGCCCGCAGCAGGCCCCAGAAGGTCACCGGCCCTCCGGCGGCGGCGGCGAAGAGCAGCGTGGCCGCCGGGGCCTCGCCCATCCCCACCAGCAGCAGCGCCGCCACCAGCGGAATCTCGAACATCAGCGGGACGTTGATGAGCAAGCCCAGAGTAGCAGCTATCGCCACGCCTTGCAGATTGTTGCCGAGATATTCTCCAACAGTTTCCGGGCTGACCCACTGGATGACCAAGGCGCTGGCGAACCCGGCCAGCACCATCACCGGGGCGAGACGGAAAAAGTAACGCAAGCTGGCTCTGGCCCACGCCTTCAGACCGGCAGTCAGGACGTCGCGCCACGTTGACCCATCTACCTCCGGGTTTCCGATTTCGGGCAGAGGAACTGAGGAAACGCCCTCACCCCGACCCTCTCCCGGGAGGAGAGGGGGCGAATCGCGCCCCCGCCCGGCCAGCCAGGCCACCAGGGGGCCAAGAAAGAGGGCGGCAATGAGGCTTATACCGACCCGGCTGCCGGCCAGCATGGGCGTGAACACGAGGGCAGCCATCAGCAGGGCCGGCACGTTGAGAGTGCTGGAGCCGTGGACGATGGCCAGCGCAGCCTCGGTTCCCGCGCCCCGCTGCCGGAAGGCGTTGGCGACGGGCACGATGCAGGCGGAACACAGGTTCATGGCCGGCCCGACCAGCAGGCCGCCGAGGGAACCGCGCACTCCCGGTCGGGTCCAGGTTCCGTAGACTCTGCCCTGTGGGAGGAGGAAGGTCTCGGTCAGGCCAGCCATCAGGAAGGCGAATACCATTCCCAGCGAAATCAGTTTCAGGTAAGCGAGGGAGAAATCCCACCAGCGGGAAAACAGCGTGGAGTCCGGTTCGCTTTCCAAGCAAAAGCCCTGGAAGCACTCGACGTTGGGCGCCGTGGCTCCGGCAAGGTCGGCCTCTACGATGTCCAGCTTGGGGATGCGGTTGAACCACAAGAAGAGGCCGAGCAGCACGGCCAGGAAAATCAATCCAACCGCCAGTTGTTTTCTGCGCGCAGTGGCGAACATATCCCTCAGTATACCTGCCCGGCACACTCATCAGCCCCGAAAGGCGAGAATGTCAGACAGTGGCGAAAAGCGCGGCAATAGCAAGGGGCGGGTTGCCAACCCGCCCCTTGCAGTGTGGTCGCTGGGTTATCCCCTAGTTGCAGAGGTCAACGGTCTTGCAGGCATAGACCAGCCACGTGTGGCCGATGTCGCCGCCGTCCATAGGAGCTTGCGGCGCAGACTGGTCCGCCCCCGACCTTACCCATGGGAGTCCTCTGCCTGTCTGGCCCAACGCGGTACGGCGAACCCGCTACACTGGCCGTTGCCTTCGTCCCGGTCTTCAGGCATTTGCGGTTCCCAGGCCACTAACCACCACCTGAATAAGCAACTACACATTAACCGACGGCGGCAGTAGAGGGAGCGGACGATTGCGGAGAAGCTGAGTCGTTACGAACATGGTGGCTGCCCCGCCTGGGCTCGAACCAGGGATTCCAGCTCCAAAGGCTGGCGTGCTACCACTACACCACGGGGCATCAAGAGTTCCTGATATTCATTGTGCTTGCCTGGACAGCGGGCGTCAAGGGGCGGGCTCGCCGCAGCGGGAACTTGTCCCGCGGGGGTGCTATAATTCCGAGGAACTCAGGGGCCGATAGGGAGGGCCAAGTGCGAATTGCCCTGTTGCACCTTGCGCCGGTGACCGGCGATATAGAACACAACCGCCGACTGGTGGAGCGCGGCGTAGCAGCGGCGGCGTCTGCCGGGGCCCAGTGGGCAGTTACGCCGGAACTGTGCATTCCCGGCTACCTGTTCCTCAAGACCCTCGGCACCGGCTGGATTCAACCCCAGCCCGACCAGTGGATGACCGGGTTCTGCGAACTGGTGCGGCAGCACGGCATCACCGTGTTTCTCTCGCACCCCGAACTGGACCCGGCCTCGGGGCGGATGTACAACACCGTCTTCGTCATCAACGCCGACGGACAGATAACCGGGCGGCACCGCAAAATTAAGGCCCTGGGCGGGGCGGAAGCATGGTCCACCGCCGGCTGGAAAATCAGCCCCTACGAATGCGACGGCGTACAGGCCGGGGTGCTCATCTGCGCCGACGCCTACAAGAACGACGTGGCCGAGGTGCTGGTGAGCAAAGGAGCGCAGGTGCTGGTGTCACCAGTGTCCTGGGGCCCCGGAGGCTGCGGCCCGGACGGGGAGTGGGAAGCTCGTTCCGCCCAGACAGGGCTGCCCATAATGGTCTGCAACCGCACCGGCACTGAGCCGGACGAGCTGGACTACCGACAGGCCGAGAGCGTGGTGGCTCAGAACGGCCGCCGGTTGCTGGAAGCCACTTCCGACCGCTCGGTGGTGCTCACCTTCGACTGGGATATGGACACGATGACGCTGCTATCCGACGACTTCGAGCGGACGTATCTGTAAGACCCGCGTATGGAACGCCCCCACCCTAACCCTCCCCCGGAGGGAGAGGGAACTATCTATAACCATCCAGAAAGCGCCGCAGTATCAGCACTGCGGCGGCTTCGTCCACAGCCCCCCGGTTCCGCGAGGGTTCCAGCCCGGCCTCCCGCAACAGTCCCTCCGCTTCCACGCTGGTAAACGCCTCATCCACGCTGTGTACCGGCAGCGATGTTTCTTTCCGCAAGGCGCGTATGAAACCGCTAACCTGTTTCGTTTGCAGACTTTCCTCGCCGCCGGGACGATAGGGGATGCCGACCACGATAACGTCGGCCTGCCGTTGCCGGGCCGCCTCCAGCACCGCCCGGACATCCAGGGCCAGCCGCGTCCGCCGCAGCACCCCGGCGGGCAGGGCAGTACGCAGCTCGGCAACACCGGAGGCCAAGCCGATGCGCTTTTCGCCTACGTCAAGGGCCAGCAACTTCATGCAGATTACGCCATTGGATTCCCGCTCTCGCGGGAATGACGGGTTGTTACTCGAATGACGAATTCCGTCCGGGGTGACGTTCTTCCGCAGGAATGACGGAATGCGGTCAAGTCTAGGTCAGGGCCGCGCGTACCAGGTTGGGGACGGCGGCCAGGGCGTCGTCCAGCTTATCAGGCTGGCGGCCACCGGCTTGGGCCATCTCCGGTCGTCCGCCGCCGCCGCCGCCCATCAGCTTGGCGGCGTCGCGAGCGATGCTGCCGGCGTTCAGGCCCTTCTCCACCAGGTCGGGAGTGACCATGGTCACCAGTATGGGGCTGCCCTCCGCCAGCGCTCCCAAGGTCACTATGCAACTGGACAGCTTATCTCGCAGGAAGTCGCCCATCTCGCGCATACCGTCGGCACTGTTGGCCGATGTGCGCCCAGCCACGACCCGCACGCCGTCCACGTCGGCCACCCGCTGCAACAGGGCTTCGGCTTCGGCTCTGAGCAGCGAGCGTTCCATGCCGGACAGCCTGCGGCGCAGGTCGTCGGTCTCCTGCATATAGCTATCGAGGCGCGACTCAAGGTCCGCGACCGGCGTCTGCAACCGGCGCGACAGGCCCTCCAGCAGAGCCGACTGCTCCACGAACAGGGCCTCGGCAGCCCGTCCTGTCAGAGCCTCGACGCGCCTCATGCCGCCGCCGATGCTCGACTCACCCAGCACCAGCAGGGTTCCCACCTGCCCGGTGGCGGAGACGTGGGTTCCGCCACATACCTCGAAGCTGAAAGGCTCTGCGGAGTCATCGGCCATCTTCACTACCCGCACCACGTCGCCATAGCGGTCGCCGAAGAAGGCTAGGGCGCCCTGCCGCACCGCATCGGCGTAGCTGGTTTCCTGGGCCGACACCAGCAGGTTTGCCCGCACCTTCTCATTGGCGAGCGATTGCACCCCCAGCAGTTCGTCGGGGGTTAGCCTACCGACGTGGCTGAAGTCGAACCGCAGGCGCTCCGGCGCCACCAGCGAACCGGCCTGGCGCACGTGCGGCCCCAGCGTGGCCCGCAGCGCGGCGTGCAGGATGTGGGTGCCGCTGTGGTTGCGCGAGGAGTCCAGGCGGCGAGCCGCGTCCACGGCGCAGGACACCGGGTCGCCGACGGCGATGTGCCCTTCCTCGACTACTCCCCTTTGTACAATAAGCCCGGCTATGGGCGATTGGGTGTCCTCCACTCGTAACACCCCGTTGGGGCCGCGAATATATCCCTGGTCCCCCAACTGGCCGCCACCCTCGGCGTAGAAGGGAGTGCGGCTGATTACGACCTCGGCCTTCTGCCCCTGAGCCGCGTGGCCCGATGACGCGCCGTCCACCAGCAGGGCAGCCACTACGGATTCCTGCTCGGTGCTGCCGTGTCCCGTGAACTCGGTGCGGCCCGCGCCCAGGTTTTCGTAGACGGTTAGCATCTCCATGCTACCCTCGAAGTGCTGGCCGGAGCGGGACTGCTCCCGCTGATGCTCCATCTCCTGCTCGAAACCGTCCAGGTCCACGTCGAAGCCGTGCTCGCGGGCAATCTCGGCGGTCAGCTCTGGAGGGAAGCCATAGGTGTCGTACAAGACGAAGGTATCCCTGCCGGAAATAACGCCTGCGCGGGAATCCTCCTCCCGTTCACCCTGAGCTTGTCGAAGGGTGGAAGCCTGGGCGCTAATCATATCGAGGAGGATTTCGTTGCCCCGGCCAAAGGCTTCGGCAAAACGTTCTTCCTCGAGATTGACCACCCGCAGGATGAAGTCGCGGTTCTGGGAAAGCTCCCCATAGACTGCCTGGAAGCGGGGAATTACCTCCTCGACAACCTCGCAGAGGAAGGGGCCGGTCAGCCCCAGCCGGCGACCGTAGCGGATGGCGCGGCGGATTACCCGGCGCAGCACGTAGCCCCGGCCCTCGTTGCCGGGAACCACGCCGTCGCCAATGAGGAAGGAGGTGGCGCGGGCGTGTTCGGCCACCACACGCATGGCAAAGTCGGTATCGGTATCGGCACCGTACTCGCGCCCTGTGAGCGCGGACACGCGGGCGATTATGGACGTGAACAGGTCGGTCTCGTAGATATTGTTCTTGCCCTGAAGGATGACCGCCGCCCGCTCCAGCCCCATACCGGTGTCCACGCTGGGGGCGGGCAGGGGAGTGCGGTTGCGCTCCGGGTCCTGGTAGTACTGCATGAACACCAGGTTCCACAGCTCGACGAAACGCTCGCAGTCGCAGTTGGGGTGGCAGCCGTCTACCTCGCGGAGCGGAGCGCCATCGCGCTCCTCGCGCAGTTGAGTAGTGAGGACGTCAACCTCCACCATACGCCCGTCGTGGCAGCCCTTCTCCACGCCGCCGTCGTAGTGGATTTCGGAGCAGGGGCCGGTTGGTCCTTCCGTGCCGGCCGGCCCCCACCAGTTGTCCTTGTCGCCGTAACGGTAAATGCGCTCTTCGGGAACTCCTATCTGGTCGCGCCAGATGGCGAAGGCTTCATCATCATCCAGGTGGATGGTCACATAAAGGCGGTCGGGAGAGAGGCCGAAAAGCTGGGTGACCAGCTCCCAGGCGAAGCCAACGGCCCCTTCCTTGAAGTAGTCGCCGATGCTGAAGTTGCCCAGCATCTCGAAGAAAGTCAGATGTTTGTGGTCGCCCACCTCGTCAATGTCGGTGGTGCGAAAGCTCTTCTGGCTGCTGGTGAGGCGGCGGGAAGGCGGCGTCTGCTCTCCCATGAAGAAAGGCTTGAAAGGCACCATGCCGGCGCTGGTGAACAGCAGCGTCGGGTCGCCGGCGGGAATGAGGGAGGCCGAGGGCATATGCTGATGCCCCTTGCTCTCGAAGAATTGGATGAAGGAATCCCTGATCTGGTCGCCGTTCATCAGCGTTGACTCTCTGGCAAATTTGTGCGCTATAAAACGCTTCCGATTTTATTTCCGAGTACAATACCAGTCAACGCTTGAACCCTTCTCGCCATCGGGACTGGAGTCAGCGCTCCGCGGCCAACGCGAATATGCGAGACCCTTCCAACCCATAGAGGACGCCGTCGGAAATAGTGAAGTCTATACCAGTATACATTCTCTCAACATTGAACCGGCGGCGCAAGTCGCCGGTGGCTGCATCTACGGTATCCAGATAACCGTCATAAGTTTCCAAATAGATCACGTCTTCGTGGAGCGCTGTATTCACAAAGGCCCCGAGCACAGATCCGAAATGCCACAGCAGTTCTCCATATACAGCGTCCAATGCGTAGATGCCGTCAATGTCGTCCAACCGCTTGCCGTCCTTTGTCGTCGAAGGGGGCATCACCAGATATATTTTGCCATCTCCGACATGTCGCACATAGCCTGAGGACCAACCTGAGGGTCTCTCTCCTTCGAACCTGTACTCCCAATATATGAGGTTAAGTTCGTAATCCAAAGCCATGACATCCAGATTGTTTGCCGCCAAATACAGCATGCCATCCGACAAGATTCCGCTGACCGCAGAGAGGGTCTCAGATTCATTTCCATCAGGGTCGAAAAGTTGGCCGATATGGCGAACTACCAATTCGTCCCCAGTTTTTTTATCCAGGACATACACGTTTCGGTCAGTAGCGAAGTATATTACTCCCCCGGAAATTGCAGGTCTAATGTAGAATTCAACATGGCTGTCCGCCTCGTATTCCCAGTTGACTTTTCCAGTAGCCGCATCAAGGGAACGCAGAGTTCTGTGCTGGCCGAAATAGACTGCTTGCTCATCAATAGCGACACTCCAACTAAAGGAAAAATCGGACTCAGGATAGTAATCCCACTTAAGTTTGCCC
This sequence comes from Dehalococcoidia bacterium, assembly GCA_965204865.1. Taxonomy (GTDB): domain Bacteria; phylum Chloroflexota; class Dehalococcoidia; order Lucifugimonadales; family UBA3495; genus VXOI01. Next base: position 2,118,800 of record OZ242027.1, read on the forward strand.
GTATTAGCGTCTATGGCATAAATGTATTTCTCGTTAGTTGACAAATATATGGTGTCTTCAAACATCTTGAGCCACGGTCTCCCGCGACTATCCGAACCGGTGACAAACCGCCAGTTATAGGTTCCGGCTTCCTGGTCAATTGAGTAAATATCTCCATCGGTGACAATGAGCGCGTCTTCATGTAGTCCGATGACTCCGGCGCTGTCGTTAAGCTCATACTGCCAAAGCACCTGCCCCGTCGTCCTCGAAACAGCGTAGATTTCATTGTTCGCCCCAAGATAGACGGCTTCTCCAACGACGGGACGGCCTCCAACAGGCCGGCCTGCGGAGGGTATTGAAGTAGACCACAACAGGTATCCCGGCTCGTCTTGCGAAAACACAAACTGAAGTCTGTCTCTGTTGTTGGTCTGGTCAAGATCCGGTCTAATGCCGTGTACTTCCACTCCAATTATTAGAGGCGAAGTCAATTCTTGCCTTAAACTCACTTCAGGTCTAACAATAAATTCCCCGGTCACTGACTCGCCCTCACCGAAAGCCCCAAGATTGCAAACATTATTGACACATTGGGCATCTGGTGACAGCGACAACTGAACAAACAGGGGATTATGGGAAAACTCCAGGGCGACCCCCTCATCGGCTTGAGGGCCATGATTGACTATCGTGTATCTTATTGTTAGTTCCTTCCCAGGAATTACCTCGTTAGTATTCGTCCTTAGTGATACATCCAAATCCACGCCTGAAATGGGCGTGGGTGTCGGAAACGGCGTTGGTGTAGGTGTTGGAGTTGGGGCAGGAACCGACGTTGGAATAGGCGCAGGTGCCAATGTTGGCGCGGGAGCAGGCGTGGGCGTGGGTGTCGGGGCGAGCGTCGGCGTGGGCGTCGGTGTCGGGGCGAGCGTCGGCGTGGGCGTCGGTGTCGGCGCGGGCGTCGGCGTGAGGATGACGGCAGTCAGCGTTGCGCTGACTTGCGCATCAACCGTCGCTTCAATGTCAGGAGAGCCGGCAGGCTGTCCCTCAGCGCAACCACTGGCGAGCAACATCGCCGTCAACAGGAAAACGGCTGCCGAGACGCCTGGAAATCTGACCATAGACACCCATCTTTGATTCTGGCTCGCCCTGAATCTAGTCCATCTCTGCGCCTTAGTCAACTTGAATTAACTGGGACGCCTGCTTAAAATTGAAGGTGACCTGTCGGCAGCAGCTTGTATCGCCGGGCCGCCTATCGGCTAGATTAAGGAGGTGCGATGAATTCCAGCATCATCGGCAAGATTGACAAGGCGAGGAAATACGCCGAGGAAAAAGAGCGGGTCAGCATCAACAGCTTTTCGGCGACTTTCCAGGGCAACCACAACAGCTACGACGTAACGTTCAACGCCGGGGCCTGGGACTGTGAGTGCCACTTCTTCGCCACCCGAGCCGTATGCAGCCACACTATGGCGCTGCAAAGGATGCTGGACGACGTCCTGGCGAAAGTCGCCGAACACCCCGAAACGGCGGAGGCGAACTAAACCGCACCCAGTTTTCCTTGTACTTCCACGCTGGGCCGCGATTGTCGTCGCGGCCCTTTGTTCGTTCCCAATTAGGACGGCTGATTGCCGGGGCGTTGACAGCGCATAGACGGGCCGCTAAAATTACCACGCCCCACAGAAATGCGATACAGGTTTTTTCAGATTTTTATAGGTTTAAGCGTGTCTCGACGCAGCGCTTTCTGTCCCAAGTCCGGCATTCCCGCCAAAGCAGGAATCGTCGCCGTTGGACTCAACCATACCACCGCCCCTGTTCAGGTGCGGGAACAACTGTCCTGGAACAGCGAACAGTTGCCCGGTCTGCTGGAAGGCCTCCGCAACTGCGGCATCCCCGGCGTGGCCCTCTCCACCTGCAACCGCTCCGAGTTCTACTTCCTTGAAACTTCGGAAGGCGACGGCTGCGCCCGGCTAAAGGAACTGCTGACCCGCCGGTTCGGCGCATCGTACCAGGAACTGGAACGCTACCTGTACGTTCACGAGGACTATCACGCCATACTTCACCTGTTTCGAGTCGTATCCGGCCTGGATTCGATGATGGTGGGCGAGGAGCAAATCATCGGCCAGGTGCGGCAGGCATATAACTCCGCAAGACAGGCCGGAACCGCGCCGGGACTGCTGGCCCGGCTGTTTCAGCAGGCGTCGCGGACCGGGCGGCGGGTGCGCCGCGAAACCGGCATCAGCGGCAACGCGCTCTCGGTAAGCCGGGCCTGCGTAGAGTTGGCCCACTCAGTGGTGGGCGACCTGTCCGACAGTTCCGTTCTGGTGGTGGGCGCGGGCGAGGCGGGCCAGGCCGCCGCCGAGGCGCTGAGTCTGGCCGGGGCGCGCAACATCACGGTCACCAACCGCACCTATGCCCGGGCCGTGGAGCTGGCCGGAAGACTGTCGGGCCGGGCCCTGTCCTTCGACCGGCTGCCCGAAGCCCTGGAAGAGTCGGACATCGTCATCGGATGCACCGGCTCCCCGGGCTACGTGTTGCGGGCCGGGCTGATTGACCGCATGATGGCATCCCGTCCGGAAAGACCCCTGTTCCTGATGGACATTGCCGTGCCCCGGGACTTTGACCCCGACGCGGCCAGCGTAGGCAATGTTTCCCTCCGCGACATAGACGACCTGGAAGCTATGTCGCGGGCCAGTCGCGGAGGGCGGGCGCAGCAGATAGCGACTGCGGAAGCCCTGGCGAAGGAGGAAGCCTCGCAATTTGACCAGTGGCGCAGCGGGCTGGACTCCCTGCTGCCCGTCATTGGCCTGCGCCGCCATGCCGACGACGTCCGCAAGGCCGAACTGCAACGCACGCTCAAACGGCTGAATGGCAAGCTAAACCAGGAAGAAGCAGCCTCGTTGGACGCCATGACCCGCGCCATAGTCAACAAGCTGTTGCACTCCCCCACGGTCTACCTCAAGGACCAGCCCCCACCCCATGGTCGCCAGGCCGCCGAGGAGATTTTCGGGCTGGACATCCAACCGGAAGACGCTGGCGCCCGGACTGCTGCCCTGTAAACCACTCGGCGATTTACTCCCTCGCCGCTGTCGCAACCCCTGCGTCATCCCTACCTAATTTTCACGGGAATGACGGGCCTTTACGCCATTGCGTCTGCTACACTTTGCCCTGATATTATGTCACTTCTCAAACCCACCGTCAGCATTCGACATTGGAAGGGGGCAGCATGAAAATTGTGGCAGTGTTATATCCGGGAGGGGCAGCCGCAGCGGAAACGCCCGAACTGCTGGGATGCGCCGAAAACGCCCTCGGACTTAGGGAATGGCTGGAAGGAGCCGGTCACGAGTTGGTGGCCCTGACCGACGCCGGAGCCGGGCTCGACAGCCACCTATCCACCGCCGATGTGCTAATCGCCACCCCCTTCTGGCCGGCCTACATCAGCCGCGAGCGCATTGAGTCAGCTCCCAACCTCAAGCTGCTCCTCACCGCCGGGGTAGGCTCCGATCACTTTGACCTGGCCGCAGCCGCCGAGCGGGGCATCACCGTCGCGGAAATCACTGGCAGCAACGTGGTCAGCGTTGCCGAGCACGTGGTGATGCAGATTTTGACGCTGGTCCGCAACTATATGCCCGCCTACCAGGAAGTGCTGGATGGCGGATGGGACATCGGCAAGGTAGCGGCCCGCTCCCACGACCTGGAGGACAAGCGAGTGGGCATCGTGGGCTTTGGGCGCATCGGACAGCGGGTGGCGACCCGGCTCAAACCCTTCGACGTGCAGATGCGCTACTTCGATTACCGCCGCCTGCCCCATGCTGAGGAGACCGTGCTCGGCGCACGTTACCAAGGACTCAGGGCGCTGGTGTCTGAGAGCGACGTCGTCAGCATCAACATTCCGCTGACTCCGGCGACCCAGGGCCTGTTCAACCGTGAACTGATGTACAGCATGAAGAAGGGCGCGTACCTGGTGAACACGGCCCGGGGTCGCATCGTAGACACCGACGCGCTGGTGGAGGTCCTGGAATCGGGCCACTTGGCGGGATACGCCGGCGACGTGTGGTATCCGCAACCTGCGCCCGCCGACCACCCCTGGCGCAGGATGCCCAATCACGCCATGACTCCGCACGTCTCAGGAACCACTCTGGAGGCCCAGCAGCGCTACGCCAATGGCGTCCGGGAATGCCTGACCGCCTTTCTCGCCGGCGAAACCATTGACCGCGACTACATCATCGTCGACGGCGGCCGGGTCTCCAGCCCAAGTTACAGCCCGGCATACCAATAGCAAGGTTTGATAAGCGGGGAGCGGGGTATCTTCGCTCCCCCCTGTCACGGCAGGGCCTGCGACAGTTGGGTTAGGACTGAGCGGGGGCTGTTGACCGTCAGTACCACAATGCCTGTGTCGCGGTTTCGGGACTCGGTGGCCACATAGCGCCGGTCTGCCTCGGCCACGTCCCTGCCGATGAGCAGCGCATCATAGGACGAAGACCCCACCATGTCGATGGCCACCCCGTCGTTGGTGGTGCTGGCGACGATGTAGCCTGCGCCCTCCAGAACCCGTGTTAGGCTGTCAAGTCTGGAACTATCTCGCCCAAGAATGACGATGCGTTTATTGCTGCTCATCTGCCCGCCGCTTAAACCTAGGAATTTGAGAAATCTTACCTGTACGCGCGACCCTGTGCAAAACACGTAGCAGGAATACGCCTCTTCACCGTAGGCCGTTGCGCCTGGGACAGCCAGAAACTATATTAAGGCCCGTAGGCGAGCTGCTGCGATATATTCAATAGGGTATCCCAAAAGGGTATCAAAGGTATCACTGATGCAAGGGTATCCCACTGACGAATGGACTAGATACGGCGGCCTGCGAATGCACGTCCGCAACTGGGGCGGCGAGGGCCGTCCGGTGGTGTTGCTGCACGGGCTGGCATCGACCTGCCGCATCTGGGATTTCGTTGCTCCCATATTGGCGCGCGACTTCGCCGTCATTGCCGTCGACCAGCGGGGACATGGCGACAGCGGCAAGCCGGAGCAAGGCTACGATTTCGCCAGCGTAGGCCGGGACGTGGCAGCGCTGCTGGAAGGCCGGGGAATCCAGCGCCCGGTGCTGGTGGGCCATTCCTGGGGAGCCGACGTTGCTCTGGAGCTGGCGGTAGCCCACCCTGGCCTGTTGCAAGGAATCGTGTTCGTGGACGGCGGCACCATAGACGCCTCGGCCCGCTACGATACGCTGGACGATGCCCTGGTGCAAATGGCCCCGCCCGACTTCAGCGGAGTGACGCCGGACGAGTTCATGAAGCGTGTGCGCTCGGGCGGCCAGTGGGCGACGCTCATCGGGCAGCATGGCAAGCCTGCCGAGGACATCATCCTCGGCAACTTCGAGACCCTGGACGACGGCACCCTGCGGGCCAAGCTCTCGCGAGACAACCATCTGAGAATCATCCGGGCGCTGTGGGAACACTACCCTCGCGAGCTTTACCCGCACGTCCCCTGCCCCGTCCTGATGATGCCCGCCCGCCAGCAGACCAACCCCGACGCTTATGAACGCACCCTGGCCCGTTCCGAGTCCATCGCGGCGGCCGAGAGTCTGCTCCCCAACAGCAAGACGGTGTGGCTGGAGAACAGCATCCACGACGTGCCGGTGCAACGTCCTGAACTGGTGGCGGAGACTATCCGAGAGCATATACTGGCCGGGTTCTTTGACTAGCGGGGCGACAAAATCCCTTCTCCCTCTGGGAGAGGGTTAGGGCGAGGGCGTCCCCATAAGGAGCAACTATGACGGCAGTGGATTACTCGGCGTTGGACGACATCGGCATTTCGATGAACGCCTTCTACCCTCGAAGGAACTGGACTCCTGCGCCGCCGGGGGCGAGCGACCACGCCGTAACGGTGGAAGACGAAATCTCCCTTTCCTGCCGCTTCTTCCCCGCAGCCGACACGGCCCCGAACATCCTGTTCTTCTACGGCAACGGCGAGACGGCCAACGATTACAACGGGATAGCTCCCCTATACACCCGGATAGGCGTCAACATCTTCGTGGCCGACTACCGGGGCTACGGACGCAGCGGAGGCTGGCCTTCCTTCACCACAATGCTGGCGGACTCGGTGAAAGTGCTGGACTACGTGGAAGGGATGTTGAAGTCGGAAGGCTATGCTGGCTCCATTTTCGTGATGGGTCGCTCCATGGGCAGGCATTCCGCCTTCGAGCTGGCAGCCTACCACGGCGACCGCGTCGCTGGAGTTATCATCGAGAGCGGGCGGCCCATCCTCGGCAACTTCGTCTACGGCCTGCCCCCGCAGGCCGCGAAGGCGCTGGAAGCCGCCTACCTGGAAAAGGTAAGCTCTATTGCCATCCCGTCCCTCGTGATTCACGGAGAGCAGGACACCCTGGCCCCGGTGGAGCAGGCAGTCCAGATGCACCAGTGCTTCCACTCCGCTGACAAGCGCCTGCTCACCATCCCCGGAGCGGGCCACAACGACCTGCTGTATCGTGGGCTGGAGGAGTACATGACGGCCATCAAAGAGTTCACGGGCGCGTAAGGGAGAATCAGGATGCCGAGAGTAGTGCGGGCCGGGCTGATTCAGGCGGGCATCGGGCGAGACGCGCCGGAGGACATACAGGCCCTCAGGCGGTTCATGTTAGACAAGCACGTCGCGCTCATCGAGGAAGCCGCTGGCATGGGCGTCGAAGTCCTGTGCCTACAGGAGCTGTTTACCAGCCCATACTTTCCCGCGGAACAGCATGACCGCTGGCGGCAACTGGCGGAGCAGGTCCCCGACGGCCCAACGGTGCGGCTGATGCAGGACCTGGCAAGGAAACACCGGATGGTCATGGTAGTGCCGGTGTTCGAGGAAGAAATAACCGGCCTGTTCTACAACACTGCCGCCGTCCTGGACTCCGACGGGTCGTACCTGGGCAAATACCGCAAGAACCACCTTCCCCACGTCGCGCCGGGCTTCTGGGAGAAGTTCTACTTTCGCCCCGGCAACCTGGGCTATCCGGTATTCGACACCGCCCGGGGCAAGGTGGGCGTGTACATCTGCTATGATCGCCACTTTCCAGAGGGCGCTCGCGCCCTTGGCCTGGCTGGGGCTGAGATAGTGTTCAATCCTTCAGCCACCGTCGCGGGCCTGTCGGAGTACTTGTGGCGGCTCGAGCAGCCAGCCCACGCCGCGGCCAACGGATATTTCATCGGGGCCATCAACCGGGTGGGCGTGGAGCAGCCGTGGGAAATTGGGGAGTTCTATGGCAGCAGCTACTTCTGTAACCCGAAAGGGCAGATTATCGCTCAGGGTTCCCGGGACCGCGACGAGGTGATCGCAGCCGACCTTGACCTGGACGAGATTGCCGAAGTCCGCACCACCTGGCAGTTCTACCGCGACCGCCGCCCCGACACCTATGGGGAGTTGACTGCGCCATGACGACGTTTTCCGACATCCGCCTCCCGTCTCGGATAAATGCGGACGACCTGCTGGCGAGCCTCGACCGGGTGCTGGACCCGGAGCTGGATGAGTCGATCCTGTCGCTGGACTTTGTCGAAAGCGTTGCCGGCGACGACACGGGAAACGTAACGGTCTGCCTGCGGCTCCCGACGTACTGGTGCGCCGCCAATTTTTCTTACCTGATGGCCTCGGACGTGCGCCGCGAACTGGCCGCGTTAGATGGTGTCCGCAGTGTCACCGTCAAGTTGGGAGAACACTTCGCCAGTAGCGAGGTAGAGAGCGGCGTCGGCCCAGGCAAGACCTTCGCCGAAGCCTTCCCCGACGGAGGGCCGGACACGCTGGAAGAGACGCGGCAGGTCTTCCTGCGGAAGGGGTATTTCACGCGCCAAGTACACCTGCTGAGGGAATTGAAAAAAGCTGACTTTACGTTTGAGCAAATTGCAGGCATGAGAGTGGGCGACGTAGCATCAATACAGGCTGATGCCAGAACGGTCACCCGTTACTTGGAGCGACGCGACGAACTGGGGCTGGACTGCTCGGAGTCTGCGACGCTCATCGTGGACGCAGTCGGGAGGGCCATTCCTGCGGAGGAAATGGAGACATACTACATCCGGGCCCGCACGACTCGCCTGGCTATGGAAGCCAACGGCTCTTTATGCTCTGCCATGCTGCAATCCCGCAACTCGAACTGGACGTCTGCAACAGCCTGACCAGGAGAAATCGCGCCATGAAGGGGGGAACGCGATGTATTCAGTGAACGGAGAAAACATCTTCGTAGTTGACGGTCACATGCACTTCTGGGACGCCGGCCCGGACAATCACCGGAACGACTACGGCAACGCCTGGATCAAGTGCTTCTACGACTACCATTCCGCCCTGTCACCCGCCGAATACGTATGGGACTTCGAGAAGTACTGCAACTACGGCGAGGAAGCACTGATAAGCGACCTCTTCCTCGAAGGCTACGTTGACGTGGCGGTGCTGAACTCCACCTACTTGTATGAGTTCTTCAAGACGGGGTTCAACACCCATCAGAAGAACAACGTGGTCAAGCAGAAGCACCCCGACCGGTTCGTCCTCTGCGGCTCCTTCGACCCGCGAGAGGAAGAGGCGGGATTGGACAGGTTCCGCGAGATGATGGCCGACTACCCGATAGGCGGCCTGAAGCTCTATACCGCTGAGTGGCGCGGGGAGTCCAAGGGCTGGAAGCTAAATGATTCCTGGTCTTACAAGTACCTGGAGCTGGCCCAGGAAATGGGCATCAAGAACGTCCACGTCCACAAGGGGCCGACCATCTACCCTCTCAGCCGCGACGCCTTCGACGTGAACGACGTGGACTACGCCGCCACCGACTTCCCCGACCTCAACTTCATCGTCGAGCACGTGGGCCTGCCCCGGCTGGACGATTTCTGCTGGATCGCCACGCAGGAACCCAACGTATATGCGGGAACTTCAGTGGCGATGGCCTTCATCAACTCCCGTCCCAAGTACTTCGCCGAGATTATGGCCAACCTGCTCTTCTGGCTGGGCGAGGACCGCATCCTCTTCGGCAGCGACTATGCCATCTGGAGCCCCAAGTGGATAATTGACCGCTTCATGGCCTTCCAGTTGCCCGACGACATACGCGAAGAGTTCGGCGTGGAGCTGACCCCGGCCATCAAGCGCAAGATCATGGGCGAGAACGCCGCCCGGCTGTACGGCATAGACATCGAGGCTCATCAGGCCAAGCTGGCCAACGACGACATAGGCGCACGGCTGGCGGCTACTGCTTGATCCGGTCACACGGAAAGGACTCATGGCGATAACCATCGACGAAATGCTGGACCTCCTCAGCTTTGCCGGGACGGAATTGGTGAACGGCAACTCCAATCACGGCCCCATGGCTTCGGAAGCGTTGTTCGCCCTAGGCCGGGAAGACGCCGTGCTGCCCTGGGTGGAGGGATACAGGAACCGGCTGACACACCGCCTGCCGCCCTCCCTGCCCATCCCGCGCGCGGACTGGCGGGAGTATTTGGGAGTCCGCGAGCGATTGGGCGATTGGATAGCACTGTTCGAGGACGAACTGTCGGAAGCGCCATGGCAGGAGGTCGTAAGGCTATGGGCGCCTCGGTTAGCGCCGGCGGTTATGTCCGCCGCAACCCACGGCCTCATCCGCACCGCCCACGCAGTCCGCAGCCTTTCATCTGAGGAAACGCCTCAACGTAAGTATGAGTTGGCCCAAGGCTTGGGTTATTGGGCCGCCCGTTACTACACCCTGCCGGGAGAACCTTCGGCGTCGAATGCAGGCCACACCCCCAAGGCCGCACTCGACCATGTATACCGGCTGCACGGCCCGGCCTTCGACGGCTCCGGCTCAATCGCGGAGCAGATTAAGGGCATGGAAGGCCACCCGGAGTTTGCGTCTGCTATTGACCTAGCAGACGCCAGCGGCTACCTATCGCTCTTCATATCCAACCTTACCGAGACCTTTGCCGGAATATACCTAGCCAGCTCCAAGAACCTGGTGGCCTTCGTTCATACGGTGACCGCCCCGAGCGCGTTGAGAATGCTGGCTCCGTATCTGGACGAAGACGACGCCCGCCAGGCGGCACGCTACGCCTGGCAGGCGTGCGCGGCGGTCTATTCCTGGTATTCCACGGTGCCGCCTCAAGACAATTCAGGGCTGGAGACCCCGATTGAGGACAAGGAAGAGCTTATTGACCGGGCGGTGGCCGCAGGCGGCGCCCACTCGATAAAATTCACCGAGGCCTGCCTGCGGGAATTCGCCCTGAATCCTAATCCGGTGTATCTGGCGGCGGCTCGAGATGCGTCTGAACGGGTGGGGCCGGTGTAGCGCCGGACAATGGTAATAGTTGCGTTACAGATAAGTGCTACAATCTGCTGGCCGTAAAACACGGAAATTCAGATTCCGGCCTGGTGGGTGATGGCTTCACACAGTCATAGGGCGCGACTCCACGAAGTTGACGAGACCCTGGACGCCATAGAAGAGTGCTACCGGCACGGCTGGACCGACGGCCTGCCGGTGGTGCCTCCGACGCTGGAGCGAGTGGAGGCGATGCTGGAGGCAGTGTCGCTGCCCCCGGAGCAGGTGCTGGGCGAAGTCCCCGTCAGGCGCCGGGCGCTGACCGCCGAGCACGCTGCGGCCAACGCGGTGATGGCCGGCTGCCTGCCGGAGTACTTCCCGGTGGTGCTGGCGACTATGGACGCCATGTTCCAGCATGACCCCAACTGCATTCACGAAGCATCGGCAGCCACCAACTCGCCGGGCATCCTGATTCTGGTCAATGGCCCCATCCGCAAAGAAATAGAGCTTAACTGCACCGGCAATCTGTTCAGCCCCGGCCACCGGGCCAACGCCACCATCGGACGCGCCATCCGCCTCATCCTCATCAACGTGTTCGAGCAGCGGCCCAATGTCCTCGACCGGGGCTGCATGGGTTCGCTGACCAAGTTCGGCGTCTGCATCGGCGAGGACGAGGAGCGCAGCCCGTGGGAACCGTTCCACGTATCCCGGGGCTTCGACGCCAACCAGTCCACGGTGACGGTGGCGACGGTGCAGGACCCTGAAATGCTGGGCAACCGCTACGGCGTCACTGCCGAGAGCCTGATGGACGCCACCGCCGACGCTATGTCCAGCCACGGGCTGGGCATCTACCTCAACGACGCTCCCTGGTTCTGGGTGGTGGGCCACTGGCACGCCGAGATGCTGGGCCGCCAGGGCTGGAGCCGCCGGCAAATCCAAGAATACGTCTACGAGAAGGCATGGCGCAGCCGGGCGCAGATGAAGCGGCTGGGCGCGGTCAACGGCGCCATCGTTGACGGAGACGAGGACACCCGGGTTCCCGCCGCGCCGTCGCCGGAGGGCATACTGGTGCTGAAGGCTGGCGGCGACAGCGGCATATACAGCGAGCTTATGATGAACTATCACGGGCTGCCCGCCATAACCGTTCCCATCCGAGATTCATGGGAGGACTTCAGGACGCCCGAATCGGATGAGGAAGAGACACCCTACCCTCTCCCCGAAGGAGGAGACTAACCCTATCAGCGAAGGGAGGCGAACAGTGACTACGGCAACGCAGCACAAGATACAACTGGTGGACCCCACCGGAGCCGACCCCGGGCCCAATCCGCTGACCCTGGCCGACCGGCCCGCCGACATCCGGGGCAAGCGGCTGGCACTGCTGGACAACTCCAAGGCCAACTCGGATGTTATTCTTCGGGCCATCAGCGACATCCTGAATGATGAGTTCGAGTTTTCCGAAGTCTTTTATGTCAAGAAACACAGCGCGTCGCTGCCGCCCAAGCCAGAGGTGATGACGGAGCTGCACCGCCACGCCGACCTGATTGTCACCGGGATTGGCGATTGAGGGGGCTGCTCGTCGGGCAGTTTGCACGACGGAATTACCCTGGAGCGGCTGGGTTTCCCCACCGCCACCATCATCACCGATGTATTCGTCACGACAGCCAAAGCCTACACGAAGCTGATGGGCGTTCCGGGCTTCCCATACATCGTCTGCCCGCATCCCATCACCAACGTCGGCGCCGCCGGACTGGATGAACGAATCCAACTGCTGGCTCCGCAGGTGGCAAAGCTGTTGCAGGAAGGCACATTAGACTAACGCAGCTATATCCCCTCTCCCTCGAGGGAGAGGGCTAGGGTGAGGGTGAAACGCTCGCCACCGACAACACTGGAGAAACTGAGGAGCGCAAATGACCACTGAACGCGGTAATCGCCTGAACGGCAAGGTCGCCATCGTCACCGGGGCCGGGGCCACCGGCAGCGGCGAATTCGTGGGCATCGGGCAGGCCATCTCCATCCTGTTCGCCCGGCAGGGGGCCAGCGTCCTGCTGGTGGACCGCGAGGAGCGCAACGCCGAGACCACCCTGGCGATGATCCGCGAGGAAGGCGGCGAGGCGTCTATCTTTGCCGGGGACGTGACGAGCAACAACGACACTCGCGAAATGGCCGAGGCCGCCAAGTCCCGCTACGGAAACGTAAACGTGCTAATAAACAACGTGGGCATCAGCGGCCCCGGCTCGGTGACCGAGGTAGACGAGGACTTCTGGGACACGGTGATGGACGTGAACCTGAAGAGCGTGATGCTGTGCAGCAAGCACTCCATCCCCCAGATGATTGAGGCGGGCGGCGGCTCCATCGTCAACCTGTCGTCCATCGTGGGCCTGCGGGCCGGCAGCGGGCGGGCCAGCCACCCCTATGCCGCGTCAAAGGGCGGGATTATTGGCCTGAGCAATTCGATGGCCGTACACTACGGGCGCGACAACGTGCGAGTCAACTGCATTGCCCCCGGCCACGTCCACAGCCCGATGGTCGCCCGCCACACCTCGCAGGAAATGCTGGACCTGCGACGTCGCGCCGGGCCCCTGGGCGTGGAAGGCACGCCGTGGGACGTGGCCTACGCCGCCCTGTTCCTGGCCTCCGACGAGTCCCGCTGGGTTTCTGGCGTCACGCTCCCTGTGGACGCCGGGCTCCTGGCCGCCACCCCGTTGGCAATGTTCCCATACCTGCGCGACCCGGAGTAGATTTTCAATACAGAGTACTCTGTGTTTACGCAAAGAGCGCGGAAGGGAAATTCCTCCCCCTTCCGCGCTCTTTGCGTTTGCCGAGGTTTCTCTCCGGCGCTTTTATCCCTGGTAGTAGGGGCCGCGAAGTACCTGGCCGGGCAGCGCGCCGGTGTATTCGCCGTTCTCCAGCAGCACCTCGCCATTGACGATGACGTAGTCGATGCCGGTTGCGGGCTGCTTTACGTGCATCTCGCCGCCGGGGAACTCGTACATCGGCTCCCGCGGCTTCATGCCGACGGTATCGGGGTCGAAGATGGTGATGTCGGCGGCCTTGCCAGCCTGGATGAAGCCGCGATCGTGGAGGTCGTGCATCAATGCCGTCTTGCCCGTCATCCGGTAGACGGCATCTTCCAGGGACATCACTCCCTCTTCCCGCACCCAGTGGCTCAGGAGATAGGTGCTGTAGGTCGTCCGGTCGCCCTTGTCTGGGCGGGCGCCGCCGTCGGTGGTGCCGATGACGGTGTACGGCGAACCCAGGATTTCCCGCTGGGCATCCGGGTCGCTGTTGCGGTCGATTACCTGGAAGCTGGTGCGAAGGTCGTCGTCCAGCACTAGGTCGAGGAAGGCGTCCATGATGCCTTTGCCCTGTTGCTGCGCTATCTGCTCTATGCTCATGCCGCTGTACTGCCGGTTGCGCTCTTCATGGGCCATGTAGACCTGCACCAGGTCCCAGCGGCGGTTGAAACTCATGGTCCGCGTGCCACGATTCATGCGGTAACGGTGTTCGCCTTCGGTCTCCACGCCCTCGATGCTCAGCGCCCGGCGTATCTCGGCGTCCGCGAAGGCAGCAATACGTTCCGCCACTGGCAGCGCCATTACCGAGTCCCAGGTGTTCATGCCCTGGAAGACCGTGGTGGGGCTGATCATGTCCTCGTCTTCCAGGCCGCCCAACCCGGCGCGCAGGTCGAAGATGGGGCCGGCTGTGGCCGACAGGCACGAAGCGTAGGCCCTGGCACCCGACTGGAAAGCATCCTCCACCATCTGGAGATGCTCTTTCCACTCATCGGGCTTGCTCAACTCCTGGGCCAGCAGATTGTAGATTGCGGGTCGCCCGGTGCGGCGGGAGAGTTCCTGCGCGATCCGGGCCGGCGTAGTGTAGCCGCCCGCCGCGCCGCCGCTGACCTGGAACACGCCAGTGCCCAACTCGCCGAGAACGCTACCCACCACGTAGCGCTCCTCGTCCGAGGCCACCGAAGAGGGCACCTTAACCCCGAAAATCTCTTCGCCCTGGTCGGCGAAGTTGCCGACACTGAAGCCCAGCGCCCCGGCGAGAATCCCCTTTCTGACCTCCGCCTGCATCGCCTGGATTTCCTCGGGCGTAGCCTCTCGCTCCTGGGCGGCCTCGCCCATCACGTAGCGCCGCACCCCGGAGTGGCCGACAAATGCGCCGACGTTGATGCCCCGGCGGCGTCCGATGGCGTCCAGATACTCCGGTATGGACTCCCAGGCGAAGTCAACGCCAGCCTTCTGTGCCCCGATGGGAATGCCCTCCATCTTGTCGAACATATCCAGATACCATTCGCCGTCGCCGGGGCGGACGGGCGCAATCACGGCCCCGCACTGCCCCACGATGATGGAAGTGTTGCCGTTGAGAGAGGTCGAATTGACGATGGGGTCCCACATACACTGGGAATCGAAGTGGGTGTGGTGGTCAATGAAGCCGGGCGCGACCACGCGGCCCCCGGCGTCAATGACGCGGGTGGCGGAGTCGCTGAACCTCCCCACCCCGACAATCTTGCCGCCGCTCACCGCAACGTCCCCCTGGAAACGTGGCCCTCCCGATCCGTCAACCACTGTGCCGTTCTTGATAAGCAAGTCGAATGCCATCGCTCACCTTCCTTGTCAGTCCGAATTGCAGACTGAGTCTCTGGGAACACTACGATACATGGATAGATATGTCAAATTATAATTGTCAAATAATCTTCTAAATCATTTCTCTTTGCGCTAATACCAAACTATAATGACGAAAGCTACGAAATTCGGACGAGGTAACAAAATGTCAACCGAGCAAACGACCGACTTGGCTACCATTGTGGAGGGGTTGCAAAGCAGGATTCGTCACCTTGAGGACATTGAGGCGCTTCGCAATCTGAAGGCGGAATACGCCGCAGCCTGCGACGACAACTATGACCCGGACCGGCTGGCCGCCCTGTTCGTTGAGGACGCCACGTGGGAGAGCGAAGGCATGGGCCGGTACGAAGGGCGAGAGGCCATACGCGAGTTCTTTCGCGGCATATCCGGCCACTTCGTCTTCGCCCTCCACTATGGACTGAACCCGCAGATAGAAGTGCACGGCGATACCGCCCGCGCCAAGTGGTACCTGTTCATGCCCTGCACCGTGGGCGACACCGGCAAGGCCATGTGGCGGGCGGGCCTCGACGAAGAGGAATACGTTCGAGTCGGCGGCAAATGGATGTACAAGAGCAAGAAGTCGGCCCCCTTCTTCCACACGACCTTCGAGGAAGGCTGGGCCAGGCAGCAGTTCGTCTAGGAGCCGCCGCGGGCCGATTGCGTTGCTGGTCTGCTGCCGAGCAGCGTACCGGGCCTATCAGGATAGGCCAGTCCGGCTATCACGCCCAGCCCCGTCAACAACGACAGTGCAATCAACCCCGTCTGTATCGAGCCGGTCAGTTGGGCAACCACGCCAACCAGCATAGGGCCCATGGCGAAGCCAACGCCCATGAAGGTCAGGATAAGGCCGGTCAGCACTGCCACCTCACGGGGCAGCACTCCGGGGAACTCGAAGGGCAGCACTTGTATCGCCGGCGTCGCCACCCAGACCAGCCCCAGCCCGGTGATGAACACCATCAGCAGCGGCGGGGCCTCGGAGAGTGTGATGACCACGCCGAATACCGCGTTGAGCAGGGCAGGGACTACCAGCAGGGCCTTGCGGCTTCGCAGCTTGGTCAGTAGCCAGCCGCCCAGGAATCCGCCCGGTATCAGCCCGTAGTACAGGAATCCCAGCAGCGGCCCGCCCAGGGTAAGGCTAATGTCGCGCTCCTCCACCCACAGCGTAGGGAGGAAGGTGACTATGCCCGTCCAAGTGGACGACAGGAACAGCATCACCACGGCAATCAGCCAGCCTTGCGGGAACCTTCGCAGCGCCAGCCAGGGCGACTGTCCTTCCTCGTCGCTGGTTGGCGACGGCGGCGGTGGCGGGGCGTGTTTTTCACGGGCGACGAGCACCCACGCCAGAATCTGCGCCGTAAAGAAGCCCCCCAGCACGGCGTAGGCGATGCGCCAGCTTCCCAAACCCTCAATCAGCCACGGGCTGAGGCTGACGGCCAACGCAAGAATAACGCTGTGCTGCGACAGTCCCATAGACTGCACCAGCGCATACTGGTGCGGCGCGCACCACTGACGCAGCAGCAGGGCGCGGGCAGGGGTGTTGACCGTGTGAAAAAGAATGAAGCAGAACCGCCCAAGCAGCAGCAGCCAGAACCCTGGAGCCAGCACCTGCACGAACAGGAACGGCGCGCCCAGCAACAGCGACACCAGAGCCAACGGCACGGGCCGGAACCGGGAGAACCACGCCCCGAAGGGCAACGACAGCGATGCGGCGGTAATCCACCACACCCCCTGCAATAACCCGGCCTGCAACGGAGTAATGTCCAAGTCTTCCCGGATGAAGGGCAGGAACAACCCAAAGGTGTAGGACACCAGGATGACGCTGCTCTGCTGGGCGCGAAACAGCAGGATTACGGCCCACCCGCGCGGCGGCGTCCGCTCCAATTCAACAACCGTTCCTGCGCTCATTTTTAATTCAACACAGAGCGCACAGAGAACCCAGAGAAAAGCCAAAAATCTCTGTGGCCTCTGTGCGCTCTATGTTTACGTTCCTTTACTCTTGCAGGAAGGACTTTATGATGCCGTAGCTTTCGTCCGGCATTTCCTCGGGGATGTAGTGGCCGCAAGGGAGGGACTGGCCTCGGACATTGGTGGCGTACTCATTCCAGACAGCCAACACGTCCTGGGTTCGGCCCACGTAGCCGGTGGCGCTCCACAGGGCGAACATCGGGCAGGTGACCTTGTTGTCGAAGTCGGCGTCGTCGTGCACCAGGTCGATGCTGGCCCCGGCCCGGTAGTCCTCGCAGGTGGCGTGGATGGTGCCGGGATTGCTGAAGCAGCGGGCGTACTCGTCCACCACCTCTGGGGGGAAGGCTCCCTCCGCATCCGGGTTGCGCCGGAAGGAACGGCGCACGAAGTAGTCGGGATCGGCCCCGATGACCCTCTCCGGGAAATCGTAGGGCTGGATCAGGAAGAACCAGTGATAGGTGTTGGTAGCCATCTCCTTGTTGACAATCTGGAACATCTTGTGCGTGGGGATTATGTCAAGCACCATCAGCCTCTCCACTCGTTGCTGGTGGTCCTTGGTCAGGCGGTGCGACACCCGTGCGCCCCGGTCGTGGCCCACCAACTTGAAGGTGTCGAAGCCCAGGTGCTGCATCACGTCAACCTGGTCCTGGGCCATGGCTCGCTTGGAGTAGTTGTAATGCTCCGCATCGCCAGGCACCTTGCTGCTGTCGCCGTAGCCCCGCAGGTCGGGAACGACCACGGTGAAATCCTCGGCCAACCGGGGCGCAATCTTGTGCCACATCATGTGCGACTGGGGGTAGCCGTGAAGCAACAGCAACGGAGGGCCGTCACCGCCCTTCACCAGATTGATGGTCGCGCCTCCGCTGGTGTCAATTTGCAGCCGCTCAAATCCTTCGTACATCATCCATCCTCTCGGTAGAAGTCCTGCCGGCCCGTCGGCCTGAGACATACCGGCCCGTCGGCCTGAGACATACGTTATACTAACGCAAAGGCGCAAAGAATTGGGGGTATGACTATGGCAAGCGGAAAGACACTGGTGATTCGCAACGGAACCCTCATTGATGGCACTGGCGTAGCGGCGTCGCAGAACGACGCCGTGGTTATCGAAGGCAACCGATTCTCCAGCGTCGGCGCCCTTCCGCCGGGCCTGAACCTGGAGGACACCGGCAAGTATGAGGTGATAGACGCCGATGGCAAGTGGATAATGCCTGGGCTGATTGACGGCCACTGCCACCTGTCCTTCGGGTTTCCGGCGGTGTCGTCCATGAAGTATCCCAGCGGCCGCGGCACCACCAACCCGGCATTCAGCTCCCTTCGGGCCGCCCGCAACGCCCAGACGGTGCTGCGCTCCGGCGTCACCAGCATCTCCATCCCCGGCGGCACCTGGTTCATCGAGGTGGGATTGCGCGACGCCATCAACGCCGGGCTGGTCGAGGGGCCGCGCATTTTCACGGCGGGTCGCTTCATCGTGACCTACGGCAGCATCGGCGACTACGAACCGTCGTGGGTCGGCACGCCGGAACACGTCCTGGGCGTCCTGGCCAACGACGTCAACGACATGATTACCGAGGTGCGCCGCCAGACCAAGCACGGCGTGGACTTCATCAAGCTGGCCGACAGCACCTGGGGCGACGACCAGACCATGTCCAAGGAAGAGATTGCCGCCGTGGTGGAAGAGGCCCATCGCCGTAACGCCCGCGTCACCATCCACTCGCGGGGCGCAGGCTCCACCAAGGCCGCCGCCGAAGCCGGGGTGGACTGGATTATGCACGCCGACCTGGCCACCGAGGCCGAGCTTTACGCCGTCGCCGAGGCCGGGGTGCGCGTGATGCCCACCATGACCTTCCTGTTCGAGGCGCTGGCCGTGGGCAAGGAGAAGGGCCGTAGCGATGAGGAGCTTGACCTCATCCGCCGCAACGCCGAGAGCGCCATGCAGGTCTTGGAGACGGCGCGCAATTTCGGAGTCAAGGTGCTGTGCGGCACCGACAGCGGCAACTCACCGGTCATGCCCTACGGCACTCTCCACGCCAACGAGGCCGAGGTGTTGGTCAAGTACGGCGGCTACACGCCGATGGAGGCCATCGTAGCCAACACCCGCGACAACGCCTACGCCGTGGGGCTGGAGGGCGAGCTAGGCACCATAGAACCGGGCAAGCTGGCTGACCTGCTCATCCTCGACGCCGACCCGCTGGCAGACATTCGCGTACTTCAGCGCGGCAAGCACCTCACCCACGTCATTAAGGACGGTCGCCGCGTGAACCTGAACGAAAGCGATGACGAGGCACTGCTGGACCTCTGCTAGGCGGCAGGCGAAGTATTTGTTTGTACAGGATGAATCACCCATGAAAATCACCGGCGTCACCAGCGAAGTCTTTGAGTGGGAGCGCCCCGGCATCTGGAACGGCGGCCACTTCTACGGGCCGGGGCGGCTGCACAAGGTTACGGTCACCACCGACGAGGGCATCACCGGCTACGGCTGGAACGGGGGAACGGCCGCGGAGAGGCCGCTGGCTTTGTTTCCACTTTACGTTGATTATTTTCGGCCCCTGC
The DNA here is from genome assembly GCA_965204865.1 of Dehalococcoidia bacterium. GTDB lineage: Bacteria > Chloroflexota > Dehalococcoidia > Lucifugimonadales > UBA3495 > VXOI01. The sequence goes on from OZ242027.1 coordinate 2,138,147, forward strand.
TCATCGGACGCGACCCGATGGACACGCGGGGCATCGCCGTTGACTTGGGCGAGAAGCTCATCAAGATTCTGGGCCCGGCGGGCCTCAACACGCAGGTTTTGGCCGCCATCAACATCGCCTGCTGGGACATCAAGGGCAAGGCGCTGGGACAGTCGGTGCACAAGCTGCTGGGCGGAGCGCAAGACCGTATCCGCACCTATATCGCCGGCGGGTACTACGCCGAGGGCAAGGGACTGGAGGAGCTGAAGGATGAAGTGCGCTTCAACGTGGAGGAACTGCACGCCGGGGCGGTGAAAATCAAGATTGGCGACCCCAACGTAGGCGTTGCCAGCGATATGGAGCGGGTGGCGGCGGCCCGCGATGCCATCGGCGGCAACGCCTCGCTGCTAGTAGACGCCAACTGCGCCCTTGACCTGCCTGCGGCCATGGAGTTCGCCCGCCTGCTGCCGGAGTACGGCGTCTACTGGTTCGAGGAGCCGTTGCCCATCCACGACTACGTGGGCCATCGGCAACTGGCGGAAATGTCCAGCGTGAAAATCGCAACTGGCGAGAACGGCTACCACCTAGCCCACTTCCGCACTCTGCTGGACCACAAAGGGGCGTCCATCCTCAACGTGGACGCAACCATCTGCCCGGGATATGACGTTGCGATGGATGTGGCAAACCTGGCTGCGGAACGCGGCGTAACCATCGCGCCCCACGGCTGCCAGGAAGTGCAACTGCCGCTGGCCGCCGCCGTGCCTCACGGCGAGTTCCTCGAGTACTATCCGGCAGCGGTGGACCCTCTGCGCGACGAGATGTTCGAGCCAAAGCTGAGGCCCGACGCCGACGGCTACGTCACCGTCCCTGACCGCCCCGGCATCGGATACGAGCTGAACATGGACTTTCTGTCCCGCTACCGAGTGGGGTAAAGACCCCACCCGCTTCGGTCTTCTTGAGCCTACTGGCTCAGGTAGGCGTAACTGGCTTCCAGGTTCTCGAAAACTTCCGGGTGTGGCGGGATTTCCATGATGGCCGCGCCCTTGTAGCCCTTGGCGGTCAGTATGTCGCGCATCTCGCGGCAGTCGAGGTCGCCGTCGTCCACCGTGGGGATGGCGTCACCGTCGCGCATCTGCTTGAAATGGACTATTTTGAGCATATCCAGCGGCAGCGCTTCCAGGTCCTGTAGTGGCGTGGAGCCTGGGAAGCGACGCAGGTGGTTCGTGGGATCGGGGCAGAGACCCAAGAATTGGCGGTGTTCCGCGGGCATCCGCTCGCGGACGGCATCGACCAGCATCGCCATGCTCCCGATGGGCTGCCCGGAGTTTTCCATCGAAAGTATGACGCCCTGCCGCGCTGCCTCACCAGCCAATCCGGCCAGGCCCCATGCTGCCTGGGGGATGTCAGAAGGCGACTCCCACGGAGCGTCGAAAGGCGAGGGGTCTACTATGCGTAGCTGCGGCGCATCGCCGCCCACCAGCTTCGCCCCGGCAATCGCCGCCTGCCACGCCTCGCCTTGCGGATCGGTGTCGCGTGTGAGACACGGCCAAGCCATTGCCAGGTCGAAGGACAGCCCAGGATAGGCAGTGACCACCGCTTCCAGTCCTTCCATAGAGGGGCGCCAGTCGTCGCCTTCGCCCGATTCGCAGGTGCCCAGACAGGTCTGCCGCAACTCGATATGCCGCGCGCCCTTCGCCTCGGCCTGCCCCACCAAGGTCAGAAGTTCCTCTGATTCCAGTTGCAAACGCCACGAGTTGGTGATTGCGCCGAATATCATTATCTTCTCTCCATCAACGTGTCTGCTTTGTCCTCACCGTAACACGGGGGCGGTTTTTTGTGAATCGCCGGGATTGCCTGCACCGGATAGGAAATATAGACAGTTGGACAGCCCCACGATAATATGCAACGGGCCAATTGATACTCGATTAGATTCCCGCGGCTGCCGGGAATGACGGATTGCGGAGGCTGCCATGCCTGACAACGACAGGGAAGTCCTGAATGTTCTGCCCGTCTGCGGCGCGGAGAGTCCCGATGCCGCTTGGTTGCAACTCAGTATCGGCGGGCTGGTGGCCCGGCCCCGGGTGCTGGACATTGCAGCGCTGTCCAGGCTGTCCCAGGGCGAGATGGTTGACGACTTCCGCTGCGTCAGCGGATGGGTCGCCCCCGGCCAGCATTGGGAAGGCGTCCCGGTGTCTGAGCTGCTGGACGACGCAGGCCCTCTGCCGGAGGCGCAGTACGTTGGCTTCACCTCGGGCGGCTACACCATCGGAATGACGATTGCGGAGGCGCGAGATGCCGGCGTCATCGTGGCCCTGCGGCACAACGGCGCGCCGCTAACCGGCGAACACGGCGGCCCCTGCCGCCTGGCGGTGCAGGGCCGGGCCGGACGTTGGAGCGTCAAGTGGCTGGAACGCATAGACCTCCTGGCCCAGCCGCCGGAAGACACCGGCCATCATCAGCACTAAAAATCAAACAATAGATTCCCGCATTCCCGCGAATGACGATAGAGGAACATCCATGCGAACCATTGACATCCACGCCCACATCACGCCGGAAGCCTACATCGCCGCGTCTCGCAGTGGCGAGACCTGGCACGGCATACAGCCGCAGAGCGTCTCGAACATGAGCTATAACCCTCGCACCACCTGGACGCCCCAGGAACGCATCGCCGACATGAACTCCTTGGGCGTGGACGTTCAGGTTCTCTCGACCAACGCCTCTTTCTACAACTACGACATGGACGCCTCGGTAGTCGCCGCCATGGCCCGCGACTGCAACGACTACGTGGCCCAACTTACCAAGGACCATCCCGACCGCTTTTCCGGCTTCGCCACCCTGCCGATGCAGGACGTTGCCGCCTCCGTCGCCGAGCTGGAGCGGAGCATGAACCTGGGCCTGAAGGGCGCCATGATCGGCGACCAGGTGAACGGCAAGACCTTCGACGAGCCGGAGTTCATGCCCCTGTGGAAGTCGGCTGAGGCGTCGGGCGCGGTGATGCTGATACACCAGGGCGGCAACACCATCGTCAGCCCGCGCAGCGGCCGCTATCACCTGCCCAACACCATCGGCAACCTGGCCGACCGGGCCGTGACCTTCGCATCCTTCGTCTTCGGTGGCGTGATGGATGCCTGCCCCGACCTGCGCGTCTGCCTGTGCCACGGGGGCGGCTATACCTGCTACGGCATCGGGCGCATGGACCGGGGCTGGCAGGTGCGGCGGGAGGCTCGTGTCCACATCACCCAGCCGCCCAGCAAGTACCTGGACAAGTTCTACTACGACTGCCTCACCCACAGCGAAGAGGCCCTGCGCTATCTCATCGACAGCGTGGGCATAGACCGCGTGGTCTTCGGCACCGACTGGCCCTTCGACATGGCGACCGACTGGCCGGTGTCGTGGATTCTCAGCCTGGAAAGCCTGACCATGGAAGAGAAGGAGGCCATCCTGCACAAGAACCTGGAAAAACTGCTGGGGATTTAGGTCAGGGATCTAAATCAGACCGGATCCTGACTTGCGAAAGAAGCAATGTACAAGACCCTCGGCAGCACCGCTATCGAGGGCCTTTGCCATTCAGCCAACAGGTTTGCATGGAAGTAGCAGCCCTGGTTGAACACCCCCCGCCGTTGCCTTATCCTAGCGGCATTAACACAGTCAGTTGCCCATTCTTACGATGCAGGTGCGAGTATGAAATATGACGTGATTGTTGTGGGGGCGGGATCAGCCGGGTGCGCCTTGGCGGCGCGGCTTTCCGAAGACCCGGAGCGTTCGGTGTTGTTGCTGGAGGCGGGGCCCGACTACCCCGACATTGAGACCTATCCCGAAGCTCTCAAGAACGGATACCAGTCAGAGTTGGCCTCGCTGCATGGCTCGGAGCACAACTGGTCCTTCGTCGGCAAGCCCACACCGGAACGCCCCAACGATATGTACGCGCCCAGGGGCAAGGTAGTGGGCGGCACCAGCGCCATCAACGGCCAGGTGTTCCTGCGCGGGCTGCCCGAGGACTACGACTCCTGGGCCGCGGCGGGAAACGACGAGTGGGAGTACATCAAGCTGCTGCCCACCTTCCGCCGCATGGAAACCGACCTCGACATCCGCGACGACTTCCACGGCAACGACGGCCCCATGCGGGTGCGCCGCCACAAGGAAGAGGCATGGGAACCGCTGATGCACGCCTTCCATGCCGCCTGCGTATCTGAGGGATTCCGCTCCGGCGAAGACATGAACAATCCTGAATCCTCCGGTGTGGCCCCCTTGCCGATGAACAACGTGGATGGCGTCAGGTTGAGCACAGCGCTCTCCTACATCAACCCCATCCGGCACCGCCTCAACCTAACAATCCGCCCCAACGCTCTGACTACCCGTGTACTGTTCGATGGCAAGAAGGCAATCGGGGTAGAGGTGGAGAGCGGCGGAGAGACTTTTGTGGTGGAAGGGGAGCTTATCGTCCTGTCCTCCGGCTCCATCGCCTCGCCGCATATCCTGATGCACTCCGGCGTCGGGCCGAGGGCGCACCTTGAGAGCGTTGGCATCCCGGTCGTTCACGACCTGCCGGGCGTAGGCCAGAACTACCGCGATCATCCCCAGGTGGGAATCGCCTTCAGCGCCCAGGATGACGTCCAGATGAACTTCGAGGCGTCGAGGACCCAGTTGGGCCTGCGTTACACCGCCACAGGTTCGGACTTGCGCAACGACATGGTTCTTTTCCCAACCACCTTCTCCACTCCCATGGGAGACCTTACCGGCCCCGGCGAGGACTTCCGTATGTCCTGCATCCTGAACCTGGCGATGGGGCACGGCCAGGTCACGCTGACCTCGCCCGACCCCCACGACCAGCCGCTGCTCGAGTACCATTTCCTCGAAGACGAACGCGATACTGAACGACTGCGTGACGGGGTTCGCCTGATAGTTCGGTTGACCGAAAGCGACTCCTACAAGGACATTCTGAAAGAAAGATTGTATCCCACGGACGAGCAAGTTGCCTCGGACGAGCTCCTGGACGCCTGGCTGCACCAGAATGTCCGCACGTCGCAGCACCTCGTCGGCACCTGCAAGATGGGCCCTGCGTCAGACCCGATGGCCGTGGTAAGCCAGTACGGCAGCGTCCACGGTGTCGAGGGCCTGCGGGTGTGCGACGCTTCCATCATGCGTGACACCCCACGAGCCAACACCAACGTCAGCACCATCATGATTGCCGAAAAGATCTCCGACTTCATCAAGGAGGGCAAGTAGCATGAAGTACGACGTCATCGTAATCGGAGCCGGTTCCGGCGGCTGCACCGTCGCGTCCCGGCTGGCCGAGGACTCCAGCCGTTCCGTGTTGGTGCTGGAGGCCGGGCCGGACTACCCCGACTACCAGTATTACCCCGACGACCTGAAGTACGGCTACAAGCCCGACGCCTCGGCCCAGGGCGCGCCCCACAACTGGACCTGGTGGGCGCAGGGTTCGGCCCAGCAGACCGATATGATTCCCGCGCCCCGGGGCAAGGTCGTCGGCGGCACCAGCGCCATCAACGGCCAGGTGCTGCTGCGCGGCGTGCCGGAGGACTACGACGGCTGGGCCGCCGAGGGCAACGACGAATGGAAGTACATAGACTGCCTGCCGTTCCTCCGCAAGATGGAAACGGATATGGACATCACCGATGACTTCCACGGCAACGAAGGCCCTATCCCGGTTCGCCGTTTCAAGAAAGAGGACTGGCTGCCCTTCCAGCAGGCTTTCGTGCAGGCGTCCCTGGCGGCGGGCTACCCCGAAGACTACGATATGAACGCCCCCGACTCCGGCGGCGTCGGCCCCATCCCCATGAACAACCCCGAGGGCGTCCGCATGAGCACCGCTCTAACTTTCCTGAGCGCGGTGCGCCACAAGCTGAACCTTACGGTCAAGGCCAACGTGGTAGTCCGCCGCATCCTGTTCGAGGACAAGAAAGCCGTCGGCGTCGAGGTGGAGAGCGGCGGAGAGGTCTTCCAGGTGGAGTCCGACCAGATTGTTCTCAGCGCCGGGGCCATGGCCTCGCCTCAGATATTGATGCTGTCCGGCGTCGGCCCGGCCGACCACCTGCGCGAGATGGGCATTCCGGTAGTCCACGAACTGCCCGGCGTCGGCCAGAACCTGCGCGACCATCCCATTGTGGCGGTCATCTGCGAAGTGCGTGACGACCACGAGCAGGACCCGCTGGCCCCGCGCACTCAGACCGGCCTGCGCTACACCGCTTCCGGCTCGCCCGACCGCAACGATATGCAGATTACGGCGTCTTCCTTCTCCACGCCCATAGGCGGCGCCGACCCCTTCGAGCCGGGCGGCGTGCGCATCCAGTGCATCCTGGAGCTGGCCGACGGCAAGGGCGAGGTGCGGCTCTCGGACAACGACCCCCACGTGCAGCCGTCGCTGAACTACCACTACCTCGAGGAGGAACGCGACGTGGAGCGGCTGCGGGAGGCGGTGCGAATCAGCATGAAGCTGCTGGAGAACGATGCCTTCGCCTCCATCGTGGACAAGGTGGTTCAACCCTCGGAGGAAGACCTTGCCTCCGATGAGGCTCTGGACGCCTGGATGCGCCGCACAGTGTTCAACACCACCCACGCCTCCGGCACCTGCAAGATGGGTCCCGCCAGCGACCCCATGGCGGTCGTTGACCAACACCTCAGCATACACGGCCTCGAAGGCATCAAGGTGGCAGACGCCTCGATAATGCCCAACGTCATCCGCGCCAATACCAACTGCACCACCATAATGATCGGCGAGCGCTGCGCCGAGTGGATCAGGAACGGCTAAACTTCCTGTTCCCAGCCGTCAATCAAGGGCCGCAGGCGTTTCAGTCCTGTGGCCCTTGCCCTATGTACCGTCCATCCTGAGCTTGTCGAAGGACGACCAACCTGTGGTATGTTGTGGAAATGAACGACACCCTCCCACATAAGGCTTGCCTGATAGTTGACCGGCACTCCCCAGCCCTGAAAGAGGCTCTGTGGCGTCTGGTGGGAGAGGCGAAGCGGGACGGCGGCATACTTGCGCCCGTGACGGTAATCGGCCCGTCGCAGTACGCCAACCTGAGCCTGCGGCAGGAACTGGGGCGCAGCGGGTTCGTCAACGTCCGCTTCATCCTGTTCCCTATGCTGGCGGAACTGCTGGGCGGGGCCGCCATGGTAAATGCCGATCGCAGACCGCTCACCCCCGTTCTCGAAAACGTGCTGGTTCGGGCCGTATTGGAGCAGGCCGGGGAACCGCTGGCCCAGGTCCGGGAACACCGCTCCACTCAGGCCAGCGTGCGCGACTCTTTCCGGCAGTTGCGCCAAGCCCCCGACACCGTGCTCCGGGAATTGGAAAAAGCGGGCGGCGCGCGCTGGGAGGTCGTCCGCCTTTACCGAGATTTCCGCAAACGCGCTGGCGACGGATGGTATGACGCTGAAGACTTAGCCGAGACAGCAGCGGAAGCAGTCAACGCCAGCGCCGCCCCAGCCCTGCGCGACTTGGGACTGATGCTGTTCTACCTGCCTCACGATCTTACTCCAGGTCAAGTGAATCTCATCCGTGCCCTCGCGCGCCGGGCCCCATGCGCCGTCTTGCTCGGCGCTACGGGCGACGCCGAGGCCGATGCCCCGGTAAATCAATTGGCCGCCACGCTCCAACCTCTGCTGGGAGAACCCCAAAGGGCCGACGGCGACGGCTCCCATCATTCCCGCGAAAGCGGGAATCTACCACTGCTACCCGGCGAAGCCGCTCTCCACGTTGCACCCGACGCCCACGAGGAACTCCGACGGGTGATTCGCCGGATAATGGCGAGCGCTGAGTCGGGTATCCCCCTGCACCGTATGGCCGTGCTTTACCGCACAGATCCGCCCTACGGCTCGCTGGTGCGCGACGAACTGGACTTGGCCGGCATTCCGATGGCCGGGCCGGGCCGGAAACCGCTGGGCGACACCGCCGCAGGACGGACGCTGAACGGGCTGCTGAGGCTGTCCGCCAGTCTGGGCGCCGAGGACGCCCTGCGGCGGGACGACGTTATGGCCTGGCTGACCGGCTGCCCCATCCGTAGGCCAAGAAGCATGAAACGCGAGGACTTCAACCCGGCCCGATGGGACGCCATCAGCAGGAAGGCGGGAGTAGTCCGCGGACTTGACCAGTGGCGCAGGGAATTGACCACCTACGCCGACCAGAAGGAAAGGGAGGCCGAGAGGAACGACGACGAGGTTTCCGAAGCCCAACTAGAAGGTATGCGGGCGGACTCTCAAGCGGCTCGCGCCGCGCTCCTCTTCGTCGAAGGGTTGGCGAAAGACCTTCAGCCGCCCCGCCCTTCGACAAGCTCAGGAGGAGCCGGGTGGAGAGAGTTCTGCCGATGGGCCGACGGACTACTCCGCAAGTACCTGCGCCGCAACCTCCCGGATGATGAGTCCGCGGCCAAGGAACGGATTGACCGGATGTTGCAGGAACTAACGGCTGCCGACAGCATCGACTCTGTGGCTACTCTGACCGCTTTCCGGCAGGTGATTGAAGACTATTTTCAGAGACCGGAGGGACACATCGGCATCACCGGAGAAGGCGTATTTGTGGCCCCTTTTTCCGCCGCGGTGGGGATGAGCTTCGATGCCGCGTGGATTGTGGGCATGATAGAAGGCTCCGTGCCGCCCCCGCCAAAAGATGACCCTCTTCTCCCGGAGGATGAATGGCGCAGGGCGGGCGGCCCGCCTGTGTTGGACAAGCGCAGCGCCCGGGAGCGCTACGATTACCTGTCCGCCCTGGCCACTGCGGCCCGCCGCTCGCTTTCTTGCCCGGTAGCCGACCCTGAGCTGCGGCGCCGGGCGTTCCCCGCGCCGTGGCTCCTGGAACAGGCTTCGGAGCTGGAAGGCGATGCGGTGACTTCGGACAGCCTCCTCAAGCTGAAACGTCCCTGGCTCACCGTCGCCGCCTCGCTGGAGAACTCTCTGTTCAACCTGGAGATACCTGCCGACCGCCACGACTACGACCTGCAACGGCTCTTGCAGTGGAAGCGCAAGCACCCTTCGACTGTCTCAGGACGCAGGGACAATGTCCCCCACCCGCTGGTAAAAGGCGGGCCACTGGCCAGGGCGGCCCGAATGGGCCGCAGTAGGGCCGGGCGCGCTCTCAGCGAATTCGACGGTAACCTGTCGTCGGTGGCCGAAAATGCCCGGTTCGCCCTTAACCTGGGGCGCTACCCCCTGTCGCCCACCAGCCTGGAAACCTGGGCCGTATGCCCCTTCCGTTTTTTCCTCGGGCGCGTATTGCGCCTGAGCGCGCTGGATGACCCGGAGGAAGAAACCACCATCAGCAGGCTGAACCGGGGCAGCCTGGTGCATGAGATTCTGGAGAAATTCGTCAAGGAAGCGGCAGCAACCGGCAGTCTGCCTCTCCACGGCCAGAACTGGAATCTGGAGAGCGCCCGTCGCCTGCGGCAAATCGCTGATGCCGTGTTCCGGGACTACGAGAGACGAGACGCGACCGGCAAGCCGCTGCTGTGGCAGGTGGAAAAGCAGAACATCCTGGCCGACCTGGACACGTTCCTGGCAAAAGACGCGGAACTGCGGGCAGAGTACGGTTCGGCTTACACCATCGTCGAGACCAAGTTCGGGCAGGAAGAGGACTGGCAGGAAGCAGTTGATGAAGACACTCAAATCAGTTTCCAGGGGAGGATAGACCGCATCGACCTGAACGCCAGCGGCAACCCTACGCTCATTGTGGACTATAAGACCGGCAAGCCGGACTCATACAGGGGACTGGACAACGACCCGATAGACAATGGCAAGCGGCTCCAGTTAAGCGCCTATTCGCTGGCAGTGAAGCAGCGTTTTCCCCATTCGGAGAGCGTGCCGGCCATCTACTGGTTCATAAATACTGAAGAGAAGGACCCGAAGAAGAAGTTTCAGCCCGCTCCGAAAAATCCTCTCGACATCAACAATCCCGAAACGCTGGAAAGATTCCGCGAAGGCATATCCGCAATTACGCAGGGCATACGCGGCGGCGTGTTCCCCGCCAACCCCGGCCCGCAGGGGTGGAGCAACAACTGCGCCTACTGCGATTTCAACACGCTGTGCCAGTCGCGCCGCCTCTGGCTCTGGGAGCAAAAGAAGAGCGACCCTCTGGTGTCCGGCTATCTGTCGTTAACCGGCGAGGGACAGGCGCCGTCGGATGGCGAAGATAATTCCCTCCCCGTTGAGGGGGAGGGTTAGGGTGGGGGTGAAGTAGCCGTGACCGCCGGATTCATACCAAGAGACAAGGACTATCGCGACAGAATCGCCAATGAACTGGACGAAACGCTGTTCGTGGAGGCCAGCGCCGGCACCGGCAAGACCACCAGCCTGGTGCAGCGGGTGGTGAATCTTGTGGCATCGGGGCGGGCGACCATAGGCAGCATCGCCGCCATCACCTTTACCGAAGCCGCCGCCGCCGAGCTGCGCGACCGCGCCCGCCAGGAGCTGGAAAAGGCCGCCACAGACTCGGCCCGCGGTGAAATGGAGCGCGCCCGTTGCCACAAGGCTGCCGGCGGGCTCGGGCAAGCCTACTTCCAGACCCTCCACTCCTTCGCCTCCGCACTGCTCCATGAGCGCCCGCTAGAAGCCGGACTGCCGCCCGGCTTTGAGACCACCGACGCCATAGCCGCCGAACTCCGGTTTGATGCGGCGTGGAACGCCTGGCTTGGCAGACAACTGGAGGGCGATACTGAAATTGCTCCGCACCTGGCGATGGCCTTGTCGCTGGGTATGACGGTCAAGAACCTGCGCGACGTGGCAAACGCTTTCCACTTGAATTACGACGGACTCCAAGGCACGGAATTCAAAGACGCGCTCTCGGACTGCGAATACGCAACCCAACCTCATCAGCAGGCAATGACCACACTGGTCAATGGTTTGGAGGCCCTGCTTGACCTTTGCGAGAAACCGGAGGCCAAAGACCGGCTGTACGCCCACATAATCGAAAGGCTGGCGGAAAGCCAACGTCTGGCGGAAGAAGACCCGGAGCCGCTGGAAGTTTGCCGCCGCATTACCGGGATTCTGCCTTTCAGGCCCGGAAACGTAGGAAGCCAGGCCAACTGGAGCGTCCCACCCAAAGAGGTTCGGGACCGGCTGAAGGAAATCGAGAGCCAGGTGCGTTCTGTGGCGTTGCCGCCCATCCTGCGGGAGTTGCAGAAATTCGTCCTGGACTATGCCAAGTCCCGGCGCGAGACGGACGGGCGGGCGGAGTTCCATGACCTGCTGGTCTGGACTCACGAACTTCTGCGCGACAACATCGAGGTGCGCGACCATTTTCGTCGTCGCTTCTCCCACCTGCTCATTGACGAGTCCCAGGACACCGACCCGATACAGGCCGAGATAGCAATGTTCTTGGCCGAGGCCGTTGACGCCGGAGCCGTTCCCGCAGACCGGCCCAAGGATTGGGACAAGATAACCCCGGAAAAAGGCAAGCTGTTCGTGGTTGGCGACCCCAAGCAGTCCATCTACCGCTTCCGCCGCGCTGACGTCAAGCAGATGTACCAACTACTGGACAGTATGGGCGGCGATAAGGTGGAACTGATACATAATTTCCGCTCCCAGAAGCCTGTCATCAGATGGGTGAATTATCTTTTCGAGAAATGGCTGGGCGAGGGCGCAAAGGACGATGAAGGACACATCCAGGCCGCCTACCCCGACGGTGGAATGGAAGCACACTGGCAAGCAGACACGCCCCACCAATACAAGCCCCGCGTCTGGGCGCTGGCCGATGAGGTGAACGATACCAGCATGGACTCCGTCCGCGAAGCTGAATCGGAAGACATAGCCAAGCTGCTGCATCACATCACCCGCAGCCCATGGCAGGTGCTGGACCAAGGGGCTGACAACGATGCCGGAGAGACATACCGGCCCGCCACCTACGCCGACATCTGTATCCTGATGCCGCGCCGCACCGGGCTGCGTCAACTGGAGCTGGCGTTGGAGGACGCGGACATACCCTATCGTCTGGAAAGCGCGTCTCTGGTCTTCGACACCCAGGAAATCCGCGACTTAATGAACTGTTTCAAGGCTATAGATGACCCATCGGATCAGGTGGCCACGGTGGCCGCCTTGCGCTCTCCGGCCTTCGGATGCAGCGACGTTGACCTGTTCCTCCACCACGAAAACGGAGGGAACTTTAATTACCGGGCCAAGCGGACTGCGCATGGTGAGTCAGTCGAACCACTAGGGCCGGTGGGCGAGGCGCTGGACGTGCTGGACAACTACCACCGCAGGCGCGTTGAGGACTCCCCCGGCGCCCTCATAGACCGTTTCATCCGCGATCGGCTGCTGATGGAGGCGGCGGTGTCCCACCCCCGAATGAGGGAACAGTGGCGGCGCTACCGCTTCATGGTGGAGCAGGCCCGGCAGTTCAGCGAGGCCGCCGAACCCGGCAGAAACTCGTTGCGGACCTTCCTTGTGTGGTTACAGAATCAAATGGACGAGGACGCCCGGGTAACGGAAATGCCGGTTCCCGAGGAAGATGAAGAAGCGGTACGGGTGATGACCATTCACGGGGCCAAGGGGCTGGAGTTTCCGGTAGTAATCCTGAGCGGCATCAACTCGGCTTCCCGCAACACTGTCGGCCCGGCGCTGTTCGACCGGAATGGGCGGCGCGTCGAGGTCGGCGTGGGCTCACAAGAAAACCGTATCCTCACCCCAGGCTACGAAAAGATGGCGGAGCGGGAGAAGCTGATGCAGGAAGCGGAGGATGTCCGCCTGATGTATGTGGCGACCACCCGAGCCCGCGACCATCTCGTGCTCAGCCTGCGCCGCACAGCCAGAGGCGGCCAGCGTACTGCATCCGGCATAATATCGGATTACCTGAAGGACAACCCCGAGCTCTGGGAAGCCGCCCCTGTCAAACCACCGGAATCCTCCCCCGCAGAAGACAGCCCGGCCGTCGCCGTCTCTCTCGACCACTCTCTGGAGGGCCGTCTCCAATGGCTGGAGCAGCGGGAAAAACTGCTGGAAGACATGGGCCGGCCATCATTCGTAGCCGCTACCGCTCTGGATTACAAGGGAGCAGACGAAAAGCCGGAACCGGATGATGCTGAACCCTGGCGCAGAGGACGCGCCGGCACCTTGATAGGCCGCGCCCTCCACGTCGTGCTGCAATCTGCTAATCTGGAAACAGGGAGCGACGTTGATGTCTGGGCAAAAGCGCAGTCCATTGCCGAGGGGATACCGGACAGCGAGAGGGAAGTCGCCCAACTGGCCCGACGGGCGATACAAAGCCCCACAGTCCGCCGGGCCGTAGGCAGCGGGCGCTACTGGCGAGAGGTCCCGGTCGCCATCCCGGTCGGCGGCGGCTCCCTCCAGGGCTTCATAGACCTGCTGTTTGAGGAAGACAGCCAACTGGTGGTGGTGGACTACAAGACCGACGGCGTGCGCGAAGAAGCGGAGACCGCCATAGACCGCTACCGGATGCAGGGCGCGGCCTACGCCCTGGCCCTGCAACAAGCCACCGGCAAGATGGTCAAAGAAGTAATCTTCCTCTTCCCCCGGCCAGAACCCGTGATAGAAGTGCCGTTGACTAATTTGGCCTTGCTGACAACCGAAGCCGAAGCACTAGCGCTGGAGCGGCTGGGTAGTCGATAGGTCAGGCCGTCAGGGACCTACTTCCTCGTAGCTCGGCCCTTCAGCGCGGCCAGAGCAAGGCCAATGCTGACGACACCCACCGCCGCTATGGCGATTATACCATCGCGCATGACCTGGGCATCCCAGCCTCCATAGATCATCGAGCGAAGGGCGGCCAGCAGGTAAGTCACCGGGTTGTAGTCTGCGGCGGTGGACATCCAGCCGGTCATCTGCTCCTGTGGAACGAACAGCGAGGTCATAAACAGGAACGGAAAGAACAGCAGGAAGCTGATGTTCACCGCCGCCGCGTTGCCCGTCTTGAAGGCGATAGCGTAGGGAAAGCCGGAGAATATCAGTCCCCAAATACCTGCTAGGAACATGAACGCCAGTATTCCCGCTATGCCAGTCTCGAACCCCACTCCGGCGATAAAGCCCATTATGATGACCGGAATGGTCAACGCCACGACCAAGAAGAAGTCGGCCACCATCAGACCCAACAGCAACGCCAGGCGGTTGACGGGCGTCATCACCAGCCGGTCGAAATAGCCGCTCTGTATGTCGGCCACTACCGTAGTGGCGCGGGAGATGCCGGTGACGGCGAACAGCACTGCCACCGGCAACTGGAAGGCGCGGTAGTCCAGTCCCGGAATGCTCTCGGCGAAGTCCTCCAGCGCGCCGACCGTCATTAGGTACATGAATACCGGGATGACCAAGGCCGGTATCGTCGTTTCCGGGTCTCTCGCAACCGAGCGCACCGCCCGCTCCGAAACCGATGTCAGGTCGCGGATGAAACCCGCCTTCCTGCCTTGAATCACCTGCCCTGCGATGGCTATGGCCATTGAATTCTCCTGGTAGTTGTTGGGATTCGCCGGGGACTATTCCGCTCAGGGTAGAGTGCCATTCTGCGGTGGGTCAGCAGGCTTCACCGTCGGAAGAAATTTGGGACGAGCCATCGCTCTGGAAACGGCTGCCGGTAACTTGCAGGAAAACGTCGTCCAGAGTCGGAGTCCGCAGCGTAAGCTCCTGCACCGCCAGCCCCGATTCGTTCAGCCGCAGGGCCACCGCGCTGATTACGGACGCGCCGTTACCGACGCTGATGGTGATTTCGCTCTCGTGGGCCTCTATGGAGGAAACCGAAGGAATACCGGCCAATGCCTCGACAGCCATACCGGCGTCGCCCTCCAGCCGGGCCACTATGAGGTCGGAACCCCGTGCCCGCTTCAGTTCGTCCGGCGCTCCTTCGGCGGCCAATCTTCCCTGGTCAATAATTCCAACGCGCTCAGCCAGGGCGTCGGCTTCCTCCAGGTACTGAGTGGTGAGGAATATGGTTACCCCCAAGTTGGAGTTTATGTTGCGCACTTCTTCCCAGATGCGTGACCGGCTGATGGGGTCAAGCCCGGTGGTCGGCTCATCCAGGAACAGCACGTCGGGATAGTGAATCAGCGCGGCGGCCAGGTCGAGACGCCGTTTCATTCCGCCGGAATAGGTGCCGATGAGCCGGTCCATGGCTTCGCCGATGTCCACCAGGCCGGAAAGTTCTTCAATCCGGCGGGCCACTTCCCGCCTGCCTAGACCGTAAAGCCGACCTTGAAGACGCAGCAGTTCCCGTCCGGTCTGCTTGTTGTCCAGCGCGGCCTCCTGGAGAGCCACGCCGATACGGCTGCGTACCCGGTCGGCCTCGCGCATAACGTCGTGCCCCGCCACCATGGCGCGCCCGCCAGTGGGGGCCAGCAGGGTCACGAGCATTCGGATGACCGTGGTCTTGCCTGCCCCGTTGGGGCCGAGGAAGCCGTAAATTTCGCCTTTTCTAACCGCCAGGTCAACACCGTCCACGGCCCGTACTGCTCCAAAGTTGCGAGCCAGGCTCTGGGTCTCGATGGCATGATGCGGGGAGGAGTGATTGTTCATATATTCACAAGGGGTAAGCGGATTGAGGGGATTCAAGAAGCGCTTTCGTAACATCCTCTATTTGATGATAGCATAGCGGTTGCGGAAAACAGGACGGGCAACTGTCAGCAATTCGAGCATATCAGTGAGGCCCTCCCGCCGGGGGCGGAGAATATGGCGGAGTGAATCAGCAGGCAGAGATGAAGCGACGGATTCACGAGATTCTGGAGGTCTGGGAAGGCGACGACTGGTTGAGCCAGGGCGTGGACTGGCTGCTGTTGCTGCTGATAGTCACCAACGTGGCGGCGCTGGTCATCAGCACTGAGCAGAGCATCCACGATGCCGCGCCCGGCTTTTTCTTCTGGTTCGAGGCTATATCCTTCTGCGTATTCGCCGTTGAGTATCTGTTGCGGGTTTGGGCCTGCACCGCCGACCCTCACTATGCCCATCCAGTCACTGGACGGCTGCGGTATATGCTCCATCCGCTGATGCTGACCGACGCGGTGGCGGTTTTCTCCTATTTCATCATCCTGATGCTGTCCGTCACCGGGCTTGACCTGGGCGCCTTCCGGGCCTTGCGCCTAGTGAGCCGGATGGCGCGGCTGGCCCGCTACTCGGTAGGACTGCGGGCTTTGGCGCTGGCCGTTGCGTCGCGGAAGAACGAACTGCTGGGGGTGGTGTCGGTAGTGGGGGCGCTGCTGCTGCTGGCGGCTTCGCTGATGTATTATGTCGAGCAGTCGGCGCAGCCCGATGAGTTTTCCAGCATCCCGGCAGCCATGTGGTGGGGCATCATCACGGTCACCACCGTCGGGTATGGCGACGTTTCCCCGGTCACTCCGTTGGGCCGTCTGCTGGCCGGAGTGATTGCGCTGCTGGGCATCGGCATCTTCGCCCTGCCAGCGGGAATTTTGGGTTCCAGCTTCATGGAGCAGGTGAGCCAGCGCCGCAATCCCCCTCCCGTCAGGATATGTCCTCACTGTGGGGAAGTCATCGATGAACCGCCGCAACAGGAATAACGCGCTCTTGCCAGTGCGTGTTTTCGTCGGAGCAGCAAGCATTAGTGTGAACGGGATATTATAATTCCCTCATGATTCAGCTATTCCGGCTTTCGCTGTGGGTGATGCGGCGGCGGCTGACCAGAACTTGGTCACTGTCAGCCGTGACCGCTCTGGGCATTCTGACCGCTGTGGTGCTGCTGAGCGCCACCGCCCTCTACTCGATGGTGCTGGCGGAGGCCGGAGTGCGCCACGCCCTGTTCAGCGAGCCGCCGGGGTCGTTGCACGTCCAGGTCTTGGCCCAGAACCGCCCCTTGGGCCCGGAAGATTACGGCGAACTCCGCCGCATTGCCGAGAACACGGTGGAGCGGAGAATTGGCCTGCTGACGGTGGCCCAGGAACGGTTTGGCCGCACCCAGGTCGGAATGGCCCTCACCACCAACCCCGAACCACGCACGCCATCCTTGGGCGCCCCATCGGGCAGGCCCTTCTTTATGACCGGGTTCGAGGAACATTCCCGCATCCTCGAAGGGAATTGGCCCTATGCCCTTACAGATGTGCGAAGCGGAACGGCCGGACCCGCCGGAGTTGAGATGGAGGCCGTCGTCGGGCGGCGGGTCGCCAATGACATGGGCTACGAGGTAGGCACAAGACTCTTCATCACGCCGTTCAGGACCGCTCCCGAAGAGCGCATCATACTCAACATCGTGGGGATCGCCGACCCCATTGACCCCAGGGAAGAGTACTGGCTGGGATACCCCAACCAGTTCAGCGTCCAGACAGTCGGGGAGATCCTGGTCGTGCCTGCCTACGTCACCGAGGACGACTTCCTGCAAGTCCTGGGACGTCGCTTTCCCACCGCCGTCGGAGACTTCGGTTTCAACCTCTTCGTTGATCCGTCGGTAATCACCGCCGGAACGGTGGACGCCACTCAAGCGGCGCTGGCCGGATTGGAAACGGACATCAACAAGTCTTATCCGCGAACTTTCGTTTTCAGCCGGCTTGACCTGACCCTGGAGGAGTTCGAGAGAGACCTGGCATTGGCCCGGGTGCCCGTCTATGTGTTCATATCCTTGGTCTTTATCATAGTCTTGTATTTTCTGGCCTTGATTACCGGAATACTGGGCCGCGGCCAAGCCGACGAAGTTGGCCTGATGCGAAGCCGGGGGGCCAGCATCATCCAGGTTTGTGGAGTATTGCTCCTGGTCGAGAGCGTCATGGCGTTGGCGGCGGTGGCCGTCGGGCCGCTGCTGGCATGGCTGATTGTGCGCTTCCTTCTTCTGCCCACCTTCGGCGAACTGGATGGTGGGCCAATCCAGGTTGTTCTGTCCGGCGATATGTTCTGGATTGGAGCGGTGGGCGCAGTTCTGTCCGTAGCCGTATTGGCGGTCTCGGCAGCCGGGCGGGCGCGGACCGGGATGGCCGACGCTCAAGCCAGTCGCTCCCGGCCGCCAGCGGTCTCATTCTTTCACCGCTATTACCTGGACCTGCTGGCCGTCCTGGTCGCGGGACTGGTCTGGTGGCAGTTCCAGCAGCGGGATGGCTTCGCGTCCCGAGCTCTGGCGTCGCGCGGTCTTGAAGTGGACCCGGTTCTGATTCTCGGCCCGGTGCTGGCGCTGCTTACGGCGGCTCTGCTCCTGATGAGAGTCCTGCCTTTGCTGGTTCGCTTGGTGGTGTGGTTGTGCCCTCCGGTCGGTTCAAATGCCGTGGCCGGGCCGGGGTGGTCTTCCGTCACGCTGGCCCGTCTGGCTCGAGACCCGGTGCTGCCGTCGTCGCTGGCGGTTCTGCTAATGTTGGCCGCCGCGCTGGGTGTCTTCGGCGCCACCTTTCAGTCCAGCTTGTCCAGAAGTCAAAGCGACCAGACCCTCTACCGGATTGGCGGCGACGCCGTGGTTTCCGGCCCGGGTGTCACCCCGGGCATGGCCGATAGCCTGGCGTCCATGCCCGGAGTACAATCGGCAACGCCCGTTCTGCGGGATTCGGTCAGCCTGGTCGCAGGTCATACCACCGTGCCGGCTTTACTGATTGCCGCCGACCCGCAAGCCATGGCACAGGCGACCTGGTTTCGAGACGACTTCGCCAACGCCACCCTGCCGGAGTTAGCCTCCCTCCTGAGCTTGTCGAAGGGCATCCATCCGGCCCGCGACGCTCACGGCGACAATGAGGTGGGCATACCTCTCCCATCAGGGGTGGAGAGAATTGGCGTATGGCTGGAAACCGGAGACCTGAGGAATCGGGAACTGCAAGCCGACATCAACGTATGGGCGAGACTGGCCGATGCCGACAGGCGATACAGCAACGTATCCCTCGGTGGATTCGGCGGCCCTTCGACAAGCCCGGGAGGGGAAGGGACGGACGGGGACTGGCGGTTCATGGAGGGCGAACTGCCCGACAGAATGGCCCGAAGCGACCGGCAGTGGTTCCTGACAGCGATTTTTTTCAGCACCAGTTCCTTCGTAAAGGTGACCGCAGCGAGTATCCACATGGACGGCTTTACCGCCTTCAGCCCGTCCCTCCCGCAGGAAGGCTACATTATCGAAGAGTTCGATACCCTCGGCAATTGGCAACCCCTCGGCGCCACCGGGAGCATCCCCGACACCTTGGCAGTCGGTGCCGACGCAGCCCGCCCTCCTGAGCTTGTCGAAGGGCATGAGCCTGTCGAAGGGGCATCGGGCCTTACTTTCTCTTGGGAAGAGCCTTTCGGGGGCGAGCAGCGGGGCATTCACCTGTCGCCCGTCCCTCTTCCGCTCCCAGCCATTGGCGGCGCCGGCCCTTCGACAAGCTCGGGATTGTCGGTAGGGCAATCCCTGCGCATTGAGCATGGTCGCGCTTCCATTCCAATAGAGGTGGTGGGAGTCAGCAACCTGTTCCCCACGGTGACCAGCTTCCATCGTCCCTTCCTGATTCTGGATATCAACAGCTACCAGTCCTACCTGCGCTTTCTGCCCCCGGCCAGCGTACAGCCTTCGCCACCGGAGATTTGGCTCTCCCTGGATGCGGCATACGACCGCAAGAGCGTGATTGCCGACGTGACGGAGCAACTGCCGCCTCTCGCTTCCGTCACTGACCGGCAGGAGGCGGCCATCAATGCTTCCCGCAATCCCCTGGCCGGAGGTGGGTGGAACGGACTCACCAGTCTGAGCATGGCAGGAATGGGGTTGGTCGTGTTAACCGCCCTGCTGCTGCACAGCGGAGCCTCGGCGCGGGCCGGGAGCGTGGATACCGCCGTGGCCAGGGCGCTGGGTATGTCCAACCGGCAGCTTTTCCTGTCCCTGGGGGCCGAAAAATGGCTGATGGGAGGCGTCTCCGTCGTGGTCGGGGCAGCCATTGGTTACTGGCCCGGACTGGAACTAGTGAGACTTCTCGACCCAACGTCCCGTGGCGCCGGGCCGGTGCCGCCAATGATTCCCGAGGTGCACGGCCTGCTCCTGTTCTCAGTCCTGATTGGCTTGGCGGCAGCTTTGGCGGCCTCGGCGATTTTCGCAGCGTTTTTGGCTCATCGCGCAAGGCCCGTTGACGTGCTGCGGGGAGTGACCTAAACCATGGCGTCGCTGCTGAGATTCGCCTACGTGATGGCCGTCGGTCGCGCCGTCAGCGGCTGGCGGCTGGAGGCGGTGCTGTTCGGCAGCATCCTGCTGGCTGTGGCGCTGATGGCCAGCGGTGTCATCTTCTCGAACCTGCTGGCCAACGCCGCCCTGCGGGGGGAGCTGGTGCAGGCCGCCGAGGAAGACGTTAACTTCTGGGTGCGCTCCTTCAGCAGCCGGGACGACCCGCAGGATGTCGAGGGCCGACGCCGGGCATTCAAGGACCGGGAAGTCTTTGTGGAGCAACAGCTCATTGAGCCCTTCGTGCCATATCTAAGGGAACACTCGCGCTACCTGGAAACCGCCACTTTTTTCTTTCAGGGACGCCCCAACCTGGAGTTGGATAAGGACACCAGGCCCAGGGGGCCTATCGCCTATCTCAGCGGTATATCCGACCGCATCAGGGTAGTTGAGGGGCGTTGGCCGTCCGGGACAGCCACTTCCGGCCAGCCGCTGGACGTGGCAGTAGACCTACTGGGGGCCGAACTGCTTCAAATGGAATTGGGCGATGTCATGGAGGTTTTTCCGGCAACGTCCTTCACTGACGGGCCGGCAACCGAAGTGCGCATCGCCGCCATCTTCGAGAGAGTGGACCCATCGGATGAATTCTGGTACGGCCTATCGTCCGCCGCCAGCAGGCAGGATGACCGATGGACGCTGATACCCCTTTTCGCCGACGAAGACGCTCTGATTGAGAGGGTCTTGGGAACGTACCCTTCCCTGTATACCGATACGACATGGTACTTCTTCCCCGACCGGCGGAAGATGCGCGCCAGCGAAGTCGAAGACGTGCAGGCAATTCTCGCCCACATCCAGGGCTCACTCTCCGCCGGACTGAAGAACTCCAGCTATTCGATACGACTGGACAACCTGCTCCGCAGCTTCGAGGAGCAGCTTCTGCTGGCCCGCCTGCCCTTGTACCTGGTGCTGTTCCTGGTGACCGGCATCTTAATCTACTACCTGGCGCTGGTGGCGGGCCTGATTGTGCGTTCCAGGGCCGGCGAAATCGCCATGCTCAAGAGCCGAGGGGCCATGGTCTGGCAGCTCGGCGTTCTCGGCCTCGGCGAAGGGCTGCTGCTGGCCGTGCCTGCGGTGGTCGCAGGCCCCTTCCTCGCATTGGGAGTGGTCAAGCTGCTGGGCGTGATTTTCTTTGAACTGAGCGGCGCCTCCGATGCGCTGGCCGGAGTGCCAACCGGCGTTTCCATAGAAGCCTTCCTCCTCGGCCTCGCAGGCGGAGGACTGGCCGTGCTGGTCTTTACCGTGGCTACCCTGGCTGCCGCCCGGCGCAGCGGCATCGAAGCGCGACAGGCCGGGGCGCGTCCTCCTACCGTTAGCCTGCTTCATCGCTACTACCTCGACCTGGTCCTTCTCGCCGTGATTGGGCTGGTGTGGTGGCAGCTTCAGAGCCGGGGCACGTTCCTGGTGCAGTCCCTGGGCAGCCGCGAGTTGACCATTGACTACAGCCTGTTGCTTGGGCCGGCCTTGGGACTGGCGGCTGCCGGGCTGATTGTGCTGCGCTTGTTTCCCTGGGCCGCTGCGGTACTGGCCCGTATAGCCGGGCCGGTGGGGCCCACTTGGCTGGTGCACGTATTGCGGCATCTGTCCCGCGACCCCTTGACGCCCGCGATGCTGATAGTCCTGGTGATGCTCACCACCGCCCTCGGCGTAATGGGCAGCGCCTTCTCCTCAACCCTGGAGCGCGGCCAGCGGGACCGGGCATTGTACGAAGCCGGTGCGGACCTGCGCATCCAGCACGGCGGCTGGAATCAGCCCGGAGGAGTGACCGCCAAACCCAACATCCTAGACGGCATGGAAAGC
Organism: Dehalococcoidia bacterium; assembly: GCA_965204865.1. Classification (GTDB taxonomy): domain Bacteria; phylum Chloroflexota; class Dehalococcoidia; order Lucifugimonadales; family UBA3495; genus VXOI01. The sequence goes on from OZ242027.1 coordinate 2,159,964, forward strand.
CTGGGGGCCGTCGCCGATACCTTCCGCTCCCCCGGCTACCTGACGACCACCGGCTTCAGCACCTCCGGCACGCTCTTGGCCGTTGACGCCGACAACATCGCCGACGTCGCGTGGTTTCGGGATGACTTTGCCGGTGGCCGCTCTTTGGCAGACCTGTCGCTAACGCTGAAGCACGGCATCTCGGGGAACCCCAATCCTCTCTCAGAGAGAGAGAGAAGAGAGGTTGTGGCAGACGGCATTCTCCTGCCCCCCGACGCGACGGCTCTGGCGCTCTGGGCCCGACCGGGAGGTTCCGCCAGGGGCGTTGACCTCTGGGTGCGATTCAGGGACTCGGAAGGGCGCATTGGGGACGCCCGGTTGGGCGACTTGCAGGACACCCAGTGGTCGCGTTTCCTCTTCGACCTGACTACTCCAATATCGAGCAATGAAGGGATAATAGGAAGGAGGCAAAGCACGGTCTTGAAACCGCCTTTGGAGCTGATTTCCTTTTCCGTCCGCAGCCGATTCCATGAAGGCGCGGGAGGGGCGGCATTCTTCGGGAGGGTGGAGGCGGAAACGCCGTCCGGCGTAACAACAGTCCACGACTTTAGCTCCACGAATGGCTGGCACGTCATAGAAGATTTTCGCAAACCCGGTTTGTATTCCCTGGATCCCAGCCAGTCCGCCGCTGCCGGGGAGTTCGACGTAACCAGCCGGTTCAGTTGGGCCTCCGGGGGCCTTGGGCTGATAGGCATCAGGGCCGGAGGAGCCGACGAGCCACTACCCGCGTTGGTCAGCTCAGAATTCCTGGAAGTAACCGACTCAGAAGTTGGCGACACTATTATCTTGGGTTTGTCCACCTATGCCCTGCCCCTGGAAATAGCCACCGAAGTGGAGTTTTTCCCAACTCTGGACCCCGACGATAAACCCTTTGCAGTGGTGGACCTCTCCCGATTTTCCCAAGCGGCCATGAGATACAACCCGCGTCCGCCTCGCGGGGCAAATGAGTTGTGGCTGGCCGACCCTCTCCCAGAGGGAGAGGGAATCAGCGCGGTTGACGCTGAAGCGGTGTCGGCGACGTTGCGTGAGCAGGGGGTAAGCGTCAGGAAAGTCCTGCACGCGCCAACAATGGTAGCTTCACGGGTCGAGCAGCCGCTGGTCAACGCCGGGTGGGGCGCCCTGCTGGTTCTGCTGTTCCTTGCCGTCGCCCTGGCCAGCGCCTCCGGCCTGCTGCTGTTCTCGCACCTAGACGCCAGGGAAAGGCAGACGGAGTTCGCCCTGCTCCGCACCCTGGGAATCTCCCGGGGACAGATGCAGCGCATCTTGTGGGTCAACCTGTTCCTGATGGCCGTCTGCGGCGTCGGGCTGGGAACCCTGCTTGGCTGGCTCATCGGCGCCAGCGTGCTGCCCCTCATGGAAGTGGTCGAGGAAGGCGCGCGCGCCACTCCCTCGCTGGTGCTGACTACCGACTGGCAGCGCTTGCTGGTATCCTACGTTATCCTGGCCGTAGTAACCGGACTCTGCGGTCTCTGGCTGACCTGGGTGACCGCAAAGCTGCAATTGCAACAGGTACTCAGAATGGGAGAATGAAGAAGGCTATGGCCCTCCGACAAGCGCAGGATGACTCGCAAATCCAGTATCGCCCCGCTCGCCCTAACCCTTCCCCGGAGGGAGAAGGAACTAGAGACAGCCTCCCCTTCGTCATTTGCCGCGACTTATTCAAGATTTACAAGCGGGCCGACCTGGAGGTTGTGGCGTTGCGAGGGCTGAACCTGACCATCGAACAGGGTGAACTCGTCGCCATTGTCGGGGCCAGCGGCAGCGGCAAGAGCACCCTGCTTAACATCCTTGCCGGCCTGGACCGGCCATCGGCGGGGCAGGTCAGGGTGGGCCAGCGCGACCTGCTGGACATATCGGAGCAGGGGTTGGTGGCATACCGGCGCCAAGACGTCGGTTTCGTCTGGCAGGCCACTTCCCGCAATCTGCTGCCCTACCTGAGCATAGGCGACAACATTGAGCTTCCCATGGCTCTGGCCGGACAACCCGGAGGCCGTCGCCGGGAATGGGCGCAGACGTTGCTGGAGGCCCTGGGCATCGGAGATAAGGCGGAACGTATGCCCCACCAGCTTTCCGGCGGCGAGCAGCAGCGGGCCGCCATCGGCGTCGCCCTGGCCAATCAGCCGCCCCTGCTCTTGGCCGACGAGCCTACCGGCGAGCTGGACACCGCCAACGCCGTGCTGGTGTTCGATATGCTGAGAACCCTGAACCGCAGCTTCGGCGTAACCATCATCATCGTCACCCACTATCCGGCAGTCTCGCAGTTCGTGGACCGGGTGGTGCATATCCGCGACGGGCGCATCGGCTCGGAAACCATATCAACCGCTTCGTACCGGCCGGACGGCGCGCGCACCGAGTATGAGTTTCTGGTGGTGGACGAGGCCGGCCGCCTGCAACTGCCCGAAGAATACGCTGAGCGTTTCCGACGCCCACGAATTGGTACAGGGGGCGGAATCCCCGGACGAGCGGGATTGGCCCACATTGGCATGGAGGATGGCCGCATCACCCTATTGCCGTCCGATGGTCATTCTACAAATCATCCCTTCTCCCTCGAGGAAGAGGGTTAGGGTGAGGGTGAAATGAACAACGGAATCATCTCTGCCTCCGCCCTCACCCGCGCCTTCGAGAGCGGCGGCTCCACGGTCTGGGCGGTGAGCGGCGTTGACCTGGAGGTAAAGGCTGGCGAAATGCTGGCGGTAACGGGCCGTTCCGGCTCCGGCAAGACCACACTACTCAACCTGCTATCAGGACTGGACCGTCCCACCGGCGGCGCGGTGTCGTTTCAAGGGGAAGACTTGTCGCGGCTGCCCGATAAGGAACTGGTGGAGCTACGCCGCCGGAAAATCGGGTTTGTCTTCCAGTCATTTGGCTTAATGCCTTTGTTGTCCGCCCAGGAAAACGTGGAACTGCCGCTTCACATCATCGGCGTTTCCTGGCGGGAGCGGCGACGGCGCGCCCAAGAAGTGCTGGACTCGGTGGGCCTCGGAACGCGGGCCCGCCACCGGCCCTATGAGCTATCCGGCGGAGAGCAGCAACGGGTATCCATTGCCCGCGCGCTGGTGACCCAGCCCGAGGTCGTCTTCGCAGACGAGCCTACCGGGGAACTGGACACCACCACCTCGCGCGCCATCACCGCCATCCTGCGGGAAATCTCCGCCAACGGCACCACCGTAATCACCGCCACCCACGACCTGTCGCTGGCCGAGGCATCAGAAAGGCGCCTGGAAATGGTGGATGGCGCCCTCACCGTCCAAGACTAGGAAAGGCGGCTATCAAGCCTTAGCCATCAGCCGCTGGGACAGGGCCAGCAACTGACTGTCGGCGCCCCACGGCCCGACTAATGAGAAACCCAAGGGCAGCCCGTTGAGGGACGCCAGGGGCAGGCTTACCTGGGGGAGTCCGGCAAGTCCTGCGATGCACAGCAGGCTCATGGCTTGGGCGCGAACCCGGTTCTCCAGTTCGTCCGTCGGCGCGTCTACGGGGGGCGCAACCCGGGGTGAAGTGGGCAGGCACAGCACGTCGCCTTCGCCGAAAAGCCCCCGTATGCGCTCGACGATGAGCGAGCGGCGGGAACGGGCGGCGTCCGCATCCTGTTCCGTGACCCTTGATGCCCACTCGAACCGCTCCCTGATCCCAGGGCCGAAATCCGGTTTTACATCTTCAACCCAAGCGGCATGATTAAACCATATCTCCCACGCTTGTATGACCCGAAAGGTCTCGTACCAGCCGGGCAGCCCTTCGGGACTGACGATTATGTCCGCCTGCCTGCCGATAGTCCCGGCCGCCAGTTCCACCGCCGGAGCGAGGGCTTCGGCTACCTGACGGTCTACCATATTGAAGGCATCCTGAGCGTAGAGCAGACGGCGCGGCTCAGGCCATTCTCCATCGTCATCCAGCAGCGCCCGGCCCACGGCGGCGAATACGTCGGCGTCCCTGGCGAACCAGCCTGCCACGTCGTAGCTCCAGGTGAAGGGCGCGACCCCTTCCAGCGAGACACGGCCGTGGCTGGGACGGATGCCCAGGATGCCGCAATAGCTGGCTGGCAGCCGCACTGACCCGCCGCAGTCTGTGCCGAGGGCAAAGTCCACCAGCCCTCCGGCCACCGCCGACGCCGAGCCGCTGGATGAGCCGCCGGGAATACGCCCCGGCGCAGCGGAGTTGACCGGCGTTCCGTAGTGGGCGTTCTGCCCGCTCAGGCTGTACGTAATCTCGTCGGTCAGCGTCTTGCCCACCATATCTGCCCCGGCGTCGAGGAGGCGCTGCACCGCCGGCGCCGTGGATGTAGCCGGAGGATGGGATTCCAGCCACGCCGGGTTGCCGAACCCGGTGCGGCTGCCCGCGATGTCGAATACGTCTTTCGAAGCGAAGGCAAGCCCGGCCAGAGGGCCGTCGGATGCCCCGGGGAACGCCGCGTGGTTCTCCACACAGAACGCGCCCAATGGGTCATTCGGCGGCCCTTCCGCTCGTCCTGAGCTTGTCGAAGGACTAGACATTCGCTTCTCCAGAGGGCCGCTCCAGCGTAGCGGGCGGATGGTCGAAGGTGCGCCGACCCGCCTTGAAGCCCATGATTGGCGAAACCACTTCCGACACCGCGGAGGCCCGACTCTCGCAGTCCAGCACCACCAAATCTGCGGCCCGTCCCACTTCTATACCGTAATCAGGCAGGCGCATCAGACGGGCGGGGCGGCTGGTCACCATATCGTAGCAGTCGGCAAGCCCCCTTTCGTCTCCCACATGGCAGATGTTGGCGTAGAGGTTGGCCATCCGCACTAAAGAGCAGTCGCCGAAGGGCGTGAAGGGGTTCAGCACGTTGTTGGTGGACAGCGAACAGTTCACTCCCTCCTGGAGTAGCCGGTGGACCGGGGCCACGCCACGCATCATTGAATGTGCCTGGTGGCGCCCCATCAAGTATAGGTCGGTGGCCGGTAGCACGGTCACCGCTACACCGGCTCCTGATAGCCGTTGCGCCTTCTCCCGCAGTTGCTCCGGGGGCAGCGCGGAGAGCTTGGTAACGTGACCGATGGCTACCCGGCCTCCATAATCGTACCGCTCCGTCAGGTCGCAAACGTAATCCATATCCAGCGAGTCGGCGTCCGGCCCGAAATCCAGGTGCATATCAATGTCTATGTCGAATTCTCTCGCTATCTCAAACACCCGGTCTATCTGCCCTTTCGGGTCGCTGTCGGTGTACGGCGCCGCGCCAACCACCCTGCCGCCCCCCGACTCTTGTACAAGAGAGAGACCCTCAACCATCAGCTCATCGGTGCCAGGGTTGTTGAGCAGCCCTTCTTGAGGAAAGACGCAAATCTCGATATCCATGGCCCACTTGAATTCGTCGACCAGCGGCAAGATGCCGTCCAGGCTCCGCAGGCCGATTACCGGGTCCACCTCCAGGTGGGTGCGCATATTAGTAGTGCCGTTGAGGACGCACTTCTCCAACGTCCGCTTGGCTCGGAAATAAACGTCCTCGGCAGTGAATTCCTGTTTAAGGCGGGCCACTTCTCCGATGGCCGCGTCCAAGCCGCCCTGTGTGGAGGACAGACGGTCAAGAATGCAAGACTTGTCGAGATGTATGTGGGTCTCAACGAACCCCGGCGTCACCAGACTGCCGCCGAGGTCGAAAACCTCGGCCTCGGCGGTCAGTCCGTGCTCAATAGCCGCAACGCGCCCAGCCTCGATGCCAATGTCCACCAAGGGCGTCCCCGCTCCATCTGTGATTCTGGCGTTCCGCAGGATGGTATCCATAGCGTCCTCGGATTAACGGTGGCTAATCAATCCCTCGTCCATCATGGCCTTGATGGCGCCGTCAAAGGCTTCCAGCGACTGGTCAATGTCGGACTCCGTGTGAACGCCCGACAGCACGCCGCTGGTGCGGGACATCAGGTCCACGCCGCGTACCTGCAATGCCTGCCGGAAACTGGTCTGGATTTCCGACGACACTCCTTTCAGAGCGTTGGCGTCCAGACCGTCGATGGAAGTGGCCCCGAAGTAGATGTGGAAAGTGGAAGACTCCCCGTAGACCGCGGCAGACACCTCGTAGCGGTCAACGACCTCTCGCAGCCCGGTGCGCAGCCGGGCGGCCATGGCGTCGGCCTGCGCCTGCATCTCGCCGGTGGCGACGATGCGCAGCGCGGCGTTGCCCGTAGCGGCGCAGTAGGGGTTGGCGTTGAAGGTGCCGCCGTGGTAGACCCGCTGGAAGCGGTCATGGTGCGAGTCGCCGGTCTGCTCCATCACTGCCATCACGTCGCCCCGGCCGGCCACGGCCCCGCCGGGCAGCCCGCCAGTGAGAATTTTCGCCATGGTGCAGAGGTCGGGCCGGATGTTCAGCACCTCCTGCAACCCGCCGGGACTCCAGCGGAAGCCGGTGATGACTTCGTCCAGAATCATCACCACGCCGTGCTTCTCCGTCAGTTCCCGGACGCCCTCCACGAAACCGGGCTGACGGGGCACGGTGCCATAGGACGCCCCCGACCCTTCGGTGATAACCCCGGCGATATCGCTGTCATTGGACAGCACGCGCTCCAGAACATCAAGGTCAGGCGGCAGCACCACCACCGAATCAACCGTCCCTCTGGGTATGCCCGTGGATGACGGCACGTCGAAGGGCGCCAGGTTGCCGGGCATTACGTAGTCGTGCCAGCCGTGGTAGTGGGACTCCCAGCGGACAATCTTGTCCTTGCCGGTGAAGGCCCGGGCCACGCGCATCGCCAGCGAGGTGGCCTCGGCGCCGGAACCCACGAACCGAACCTTGTCGGCGCAGGGCATCAGGTTGCAGACGCGCTCGCCCCACTCCAGCACCGTCTCCACCGGCGAGCCATAGTGCGACCCGTTGGGCGCTGCCCGCACCAGTGCTTCCACCACCTCCGGGTGGGAGTGGCCCAGCAGCAGTGACGCCGAGCCCAGCCCATAGTCTATGTACTCGTTGCCGTCCACGTCCCACTTCCGAGGGCCTTGACCGCGCTCTATGGTGATGGGGAACGGGTCGGCCACATAGCCGTCATGGCCCGCCCCACCCGAAGGAAAATGCTGCTGAAACCGGGGAAACAGGGCCGCCGACTTGGGGTTTCTCCGAATATATGCTTCGCGGATTGTCTCGGCCATCGTATTCCTCCTGCGTTGAGCGTCTTTCATACCAACCTGAGCGCATTTTACAGCATGACCGCACTTTTCGGGCTATGATTGACTTGAATGCGGAATTTTATGATTGAAGTCAACCACGGTTGACGTTTGCCCAGCCAGTGGGTATATCTGTTGGAGCATTCGCTCCCGTGGATGCCGCCACCACTCAGGAGGAAAATTAAGATGGCAGAACTAAGCCCCGTGCGTGTTCTGGAGGAACTCAAAAACAACGGCGTCACCCACGTGGTGTGGCTGCCGGACAGCGAGACCAATTTCCTGTACGTGCTGATGCGAGATGAACCGACACTGGATCTAGTGCCTGTCAGCAGGGAGGGCCACGCCTTCTCCACCGCCGCCGGACTGGCCGCCGGGGGCAAGAAGCCGGTCATCCTGATCCAGAACACCGGCATGATGGAGTCCGGCGACTCCCTTCGCGGCTGGGGCATAGGCATGAACACGCCGGTGGTGATGATGGTGGGATACCGGGGCTGGACCCGCCACGGCGTCATCAACGACACTGCCGCCTTCTACACCGAGCGGTTCCTGCACGCCTTCAATATCAACTATTACCTGGTGGAGTCGGACGAAGACGCAGACCGCATATCCATAGCCTTCGCCGAAGCCGCCCGTGAAAAGCGCCCCGTGGCCGTGCTGGTTGGCGACGAGTACCACGGTTTCAACGTGAGCCGGTAGCGGTGCCCTCACCCTAACCCTCTCCCTCTGGGAGAGGGGATTATACGAGGAAGTGATTCGCAATGATGAAGACAGCAGAAATGCTGGAAGTTTTCAACAAGCTGCGTGGCGACGCCATCGTGATACCGGGCCGCGGCGGGCGTTTCTGGGTCAATATGAGTGACCAGCCCAACCGAGACCTTCCCTTGGGCGACCCGGCAATGGGCGGCCACGCCTCCTTCGCCCTGGGCCTAGCACTGGCCCTGCCGGAAGAGCGGGTGGTGCTGTTCGACTCCGAAGGCGACGTCCTGATGGGAATGGGCGCCCTGCCCACCATCGCCGAGAAGTCCCCCAAGAACCTGTACCACTTCATGCTCGACAACGGCGTCTACGCCACCACCGGCGGCCAGCCCGTACCCAACGCCGACGTGATGGCCTATGACCTGGTGGCCCAAGGTTGCGGCTATCCGGCCACCTATGCCATAGACAATTTGGAGGACTTCACCAGCCAGCTTGAAGAAATCCTCAGTCAGCCCGGCCCGGTCTTCGTGGCCCTGAAAATCGACCCGGAAATCATCAACGAGCCTATCAACGCCCGTCCCCAGTGGCAGCGCAAGACCCGCAACCAGGCCGTGACCGACATGAAGGCCGAGCTGGGAATCGAGGGGTAAGAGGGTACGTGACAAACTCCCTCTCCCTTGAGGGAGAGGGTTGGGTCTGTCCTGAGTTTGTCGAAGGGGTGAGGGTGGAAATCCTGCGCGCCCGCGGAACTTACTTGGGCAGGCTGCAAACGTCCAACGCGGTGAGGGCCAGCACTTTGGCCACCTGCTCCATGTCGCTGATGCGACTGTACTCGTCGGGGATGTCCGCCGATTCCGAACCGCCGCCCGGCCCGTACAGCAGGCACGGCACGCCCGCCGCCCACAGGTGGCAGGTGTCGTCGCCAGTATAGGAGCCGGGCAGCACCGTTCCCACGCCGTCCGGTTCCCGCCCGGCCACCGTGCGGTACTGCCGCAGCACACAGTCCAGGATGTACTCCTCCTTGGGCAGGTCGAAGGGCTCCATCACCACGGTGAAAACGCGGTATTTAGGGTCCGGCGGCATTTCTATCTCGTACTGGAAATCCGGGTCCTCCGCCTTGATGGCGTCAAGGGCGCGCTCAATGTCTGCCTTGACCGAGGCCGATGTCATGCCCGGCAGGAAACGCACGTCCACCAGCACAGTGCAGAAGTCCGAGACGAAATTGGGGCCGCGCATATCGTAGTCCCGCCCCCGGCCGCCGATGATAGCCCCCACGTTTATGCGAGGAAGCCCGGGCAGGTCTTCACGGGGCGTATAGGTGAACTCAACGCCGTCGATGGCGGGCACGGCCTTGCACATCTTGGCGATGGCGTCAACGGCCTCTTCCTTGCGGCTGATGTGCCGCGAGTTGCCCAGCACGTGCACCGCCATCTCCAAGACCCCGGCGTGAACTGTCAGTATGTTGTTGGCGCCAAAGGGTTCCGGCACCACCGCCATATCCGTCAGCGGGCCGTTGCGGGTGAGGTAGGTCGTGCCTACGCCACCCTGCAACTCCCCCACCACGCAGGCCAGCACCAGGTCGCCGTCAAGCACAGTGCCCGACTTTCGGATGGCTTCCGCTGCCGTAATCAAAGACGACACGCCGCTCTTCATGTTGCGGATGCCTGCCCCGAATATGAGGTCGCCCTCGATGCTGGGAGTCCAAGGGTCTCGCTTCCAGCCCATGGCCAGCGGGTCAATGTCTATGTGGCCGTTGAGCATCAGGGACTTGCCGCCGCCACTGCCCTTGAGCGTGGCGATGGTCTGGAAGCGTCCCGGCTCCACTTCCTGCAACTCCACTTCGTAGCCGCGCTGCCCCAGGTATTCCCCAATGAAGCGGGCAACGTCGCTTTCCTCGGTCTTGAAGCTGGGAATTTTGATTAGCTCCTGGGCCAGCCGCAGCATCTCATCGCGGTCAACAGCGTCCAGTAGCCTTTGGGTTGCTTCTGCGTCCACTTCTCACCTCGAAAGTTCTCCAAATTCCCTCTCCCTCTGGGAGAGGGTCAGGGTGAGGGCGTTACTGACCCAACCCCACCTGCCAGTAACGCTTGCCCTCACGCCGGACGACCTTCCCAAATCCCGGCGCGGGGAAGTGACAGGAAATAACCCGCGTACCCTGGGCCTCCACGTCTGCCAGCATCTTCCTGCGGGTCTCGGTGGACAGAGGCCAGTCGAAATCGAAGTGGCAGTTCCAGTCGTCTTCGGTCACCTGTGCTGGATGCACCAGCACATCGCCCTGAATCAGCGCCTCTTCCCCCTGAGAGGAAACCAGGATGCTCATGTGGCCGGGAGTATGCCCTGGGGTGTGCAGCGCCCGCACCTCCCCGGTCAGATTGGCGTCCTCCGTCAGCGTGTCGAAAAGACCCATCCCGACAATGGACTCCACGCACCGGTCCATAAAGGGGAAGGTAGAAGCGGCTTGAACGTCCGCCCTGCGGAAGTGGGCCAAGTCAGCTTGGTGAGCGACGTACCGGGCATTGGGAAAGGCTGGCTCCAGCTTGCCGTTCCGCTCCACCACGTTCCAGCCCACGTGGTCGGAGTGCAGGTGAGAGATGAAGACCGTGTTGACCTCCTCGGGCTTGATGCCCTTGGCGGTCAGGTCGTCCATGAGCTCCCCTTTACGTCCTCCGATGGCCTCGATAGGCCCTTCTCCGTACCCGGTGTCGATGAGTATCGTCTGGCCTTCGGAACGCAACAGGTAGCACCCGATTTCAATGAGCATGTGGTCCTGCTCAAAGGCGTCGGGGTACAGATTCTTGTAGGGCGCCCAAGCCTCGGCCGGAGCAGTTGGGAACAACTGCGTGAGTGGCATGGGGAAGGGCAGGTTCATATCTGAGAGGGCGACTATTTCCACGCCACCCACTTTCAAGGCGAAGTCGGACATATTACCCTCCAGATGACGCGGAATCAGGTTTCAGGCGCAATGCCGGGATTGCTGAATCAGCGGCTATGCTTCTGCCGCCCGCAGGGCTTCCGCGTCCATGCCGTAGTCCTCCGGCTCGCGGCCCTGCATGGCAGCCAGCACACGCTCTGGGCTCAATGGCAGGGTGCGGATGCGGACTCCGACAGCGTCGTAGATGGCGTTGGCGATGGCCGCCGGCGGGCCGAATCCCGGCGGCTCGGCCACAGCGCGGAGGCCGAAGGGGCCGTCCTCGCTGGGCACTTCCACCAGCACGTTCTCGATTTCCGGCATATCTATGGCCAGGGGCATCAGGTAGGTAGCCAGCGATGGGTTGCGTACCTGGCCGGTGTCGGGGTCAATCTGGATTTCCTCGCTCAGCGCCCGGCCGATGCCCTGCACCGCACCGCCTTCGAGTTGCCCCTCCACGCCCATAGGATTCACGGCCAGCCCCACGTCCTGGGCCTGCACGAACCGTGTGACCTTCACCTGCCCGGTCTCACGGTCAACTAGCACCTCCGCGCCCTGCGCGTTGAACACCGGGTTGTAGGGCATACTGGACAGGGACGCCACGCCGACGATGGGGCCGCCCCGGGACGACAGGCTCATCCGCGCCAACTGGCCCAGCCCGATGGACTGCGGGGGGTTGTCCACCACGTAGACCGCGCCGCCCTCGCACCCGAGGGCATCGGCCTGCACCCCCAATCTGTCGGCAGCCAGCCCCAGCAGCTTGTCCCTAGCGTCCTCGGCGGCCATCTGCACTGCCTTGCCTTGGCTGTACACGATGCGGCTGCCCCCACTGGGGCCAGTGAACGGGGCCAGGTCGGTATCCCGCTTGGCGACGATTACCTGCTCCAACTCCAGGCCAAGCACCTCGGCGGCGATCTGCGCCAGCGACGTGTCGCTGCCGGAGATGTCCACCGAGCCAGTCAGAAGGCCCACCGTGCCATCCTCATTGACGCTGATGGACGCCGTGGACGGCCCACTGCCGCTGCGCCACTCGCCAACAGCAATGCCCACGCCGCGCGCCATCCGCGCATTGTCAGAGCGGGAATCCGCGCCATTTCGAGGCTGGGCCATTTTCTCTTTCAGTGCATCCATAACTTCCGCGAGACCGTGGCGGGGAATCCGCGCTCCGCTGACGCCAATGTCCCCTTCCTTCAGCGCATTCTTCTCCCGGAACTCCAGCGGATCAATACTCAGCTTGTGGGCGATGACGTCCATGTGCGACTCGACGGCAAAGGTCATATCAGCCACGCCCGACGCGCGGTAGGAACCGACGTACACCTTGTTGGTGTACACGCCGTACGACCGCAGCCGGAAATTGGAGATGTCGTATGCTCCCAGTCCATGCCCGACACCGGAGTTGGGACCCGCTCCCAGGTACGCGCCCACGTCGAAGATGCTGCGGGCTTCGCGGGCCGTGATTTTCCCGTCGTTGGTGACGGCGGTCTTCAGGTAGATGTTGGTCTCCAGACGAGGGCCGTTGAGGGTGAATGTCTCCTCGCGGGTATTGACCAGCTTGACCGGACGGTGCGTCTTCATGGCCAGCAACGCAGGGAAGGCTTCCAGCGCCAACCGCAGCTTGGCCCCGAACCCACCGCCCAGCTCCATGGCGATTATCTTGATGTTGCCGATGGGCATCTCCAGCACTGAGGCCAGCTGCTGCCTCACCTGGTAAGGCCCCTGGGTGGAGGCCCAGACCGTAAGCCGACCGTTGGCTTCCACGTTGGCGACGCAGGCCATCGGCTCCAGGAACCCCTGGTTGATGGGCTGGGTGTGGTAGGTCTCCTCGATGATTTGGTCGGCCTCGGCAAAGGCGGCATCCACGTCGCCCCGGTCGGCGTCCAGCATGGTGCAGTTGTTTCCGCCGAGGGCGAAGGCGTAGCCCTCGAAGTCCTCCAGGTCCGGGTGAACAACGGTCGAGCTGCCCGTGAGGGAAGCTACCGGGTCAACGACGCTCTCCAGGTCCTCGTATTCCACCTTAATCAGCGAGAGGGCTTCCACTGCCGTTATCTCGTCCTCGGCGGCCACTGCCGCCACTGGCTCGCCGACGTAGAACACCTCGTCGCGGGCCATAACCCGGCGGTCGCGCAACGCGCCGGAGCCAAAGAAAACATCGGGAAAGTCCTTGCCCGTAATCACGCCCCGCACACCGGCCAGCGCCTCGGCCTCGGAAGTGTCTATGCTGACGATGCGGGCATGGCTGCGAGGGCTGGTCAGCACTTTGCACATCAGCATTTCGGGCAGGTAGACGTCGCCGGCGTAGGTGGCGTGGCCGGTCACCTTGTCCAGCGCATCCACGCGAACATGGTTCTTGCCTAGAACATTGAACTCCGCCATCTCAACTACTCCGCTTCCTTCGTACTTTCCACAGCGGCCATCACCGCCTCGATGACCTTGGAATAGCCGGTGCACCGGCACAGGTTTCCGCCGAGGCCGAACTTCACTTCTTCCTCGGTGGGGTCGGGGGTTTCGTTAAGCAAGCCCACTGTCGCCATAATCAGTCCCGGCGTGCAGTAGCCGCATTGCAGCCCTCCGTTTTCGGCGAAGCTGCGCTGCACCGGGTGAAGCTCGCCGCCCGACGCCAGCCCCTCGACGGTGGTGACATCGGCGTCGTGAACGCTGTGGGCCAGCACCAGGCACGACGTCACCGGCTGCCCGTTCAGCAGCACGGTGCAGGCCCCGCAGTCGCCCTCGTCGCACCCCTTCTTGGTGCCGGTCAGGTGCAGCTCGTCCCGCAGCATATCCAGCAGCGAACAGTAAGGCTCCACTAGAGCGGTGCGATCAAGGCCGTTAACGGTAATACTCAGCGGTCTCTTCATAAAAAAATCCCTTTGCGTCTTTGCGCCTTTGCGTTAGAAAGCCGCCTGAATCGCCAACTGCCTGTGTTCTTCGTAGGCCAGCGGACTGCCCGTGGCCACAGCCGTCGCCCGCTCCAGCGTCCGGCGAGTCAGCACCTCAACCATCTGGCGGCGGTAGCCAGCGGTGCCGCGCACATCGTCGATTGGGGTTGCTGATGACATCGCCAGCTCCGCTGCCGCCTGCAACACTTCCGCGTCCGGTTGCTTGCCTCGCAGCATTTCCTCAGCAGCGTAGGCCCGCAGAGGCGTGGGTGCGACCGCGCCGAGCGCGATGCGGGCGTCGGCGCACACGCCCGACCGGCTGTCCACCGTCACAGCAGACGCAACGCCCACAGTGGCAATGTCCATCGCTCCCCGCGGGCTGTGCTTGATGTACAGCGAGCCGGTGTTGGGCGCGGGCGGCGGCAGAGTGATTTCGGTTAACACCTCGTCCTGGGACAACACCGTCTGTCCTGGCCCGGTGAAGAGCTGGGCCAGCGGCACCTGACGATGCCCGTCCGGCCCCGACAGGCGGCACTCAGCGCCATAGACCAGCAGCGCGGGGAGCGTGTCGCCGGACGGCGAGGCGTTGCAGATATTTCCGCCCACCGTCGCCAGGTTCCGCACCTGCACCCCCGCAAAGGAAGCCGCAGCCGCGGCCAACGCCGGGTAGTGCTGGCGTATTGCCGGGTGCTGCTCCAGCGTCTGAATCGTAACCAACGCCCCCAGCCGCAGCCCATTCCTCCGGCTGTAGGTCGCCCGGCTCAGGCCGGGAACGTGCTGGATGTTCACCACATAGTCGGGATGCCAGAATCCGGCGCGCCACCGGACCAGGAAGTCAGTGCTGCCCGCCACGATACGGGCCTGCTCACCATGTCGTTGCAACATTCCGATGGCCTGGCGCAGCGTCCTAGCCTCCAAGTACTCAAACCGCCTCATGCCAACCTCATCCTCAGAATTAACCGCGAGTGTAGTTATGGCAGGTGGCCTATGTCAACGCGAAGCACAAAGCTCATTATTGGCCGAGATGCAGGATTGCATCTGCCTAATGCTGGCCGATGAACTCCAGCACCAGACCGTTCCAGACTTGAGGCCGCTCCCAAAATCCAGCGTGTCCCGCTTCGGGAAGGGAGACAAAGCGAGACGTGGGGATATGCGCCGCCAGCATCCGCATCAGCGCCGGGGGTGATAGCAGATCGGCCTCCCCGGAGAGGACGAGAGTCGGAACCTTCATAGTCTGCAACCGCCCGTAAGTGATATGCTCACGAAGCGGCTGGGCTGGCGCTATTCCATAGGGCCTGCTGGCAAGTTCTATCTCCAGCCAGCGTTTCGTGCCTTCCGGGTCCGTGCCCCGGTAGGAAGGGCCAACTTCCCGCAACTCTACGGGCAGATTCTGAATCTCAGAAGGACGGAGCCGGTGCTGCACTTCCAGATATGCCTCATCCTGCACACCCCCGATGGTGTTGGCGGCCACCAGGCTGCGGACCCGCTCCGGGTGGCTCAGGGCGTAGTCCAGGGCGGGGATGGCGCCTGCCGCCGTACCAACCAGATGAACCCGCTCCAGGGACAAACTTTCCATCAGAGAGTGCAAGTCGTCGCCAGCGAAGCCCGGTTGATGCTCCGGTTCCGTTGTCCTGGAACGCCCCCAGGTGCGCCGGTCATAGGCGATGCAACGGTAGCCCGCCGCCGAAAAGGCGGGAACCTGATGAACCCAGCTTTCGCAGGTGCCGGTAGCGGCGTGCAGGAAGACCACCGGCTCACCCGGTTCGCTCGTGTCCTCATACCACAAATCAACGCCGGGAAGGGATAAGGATGGCATTGGCAAAGACCCCCTGAATATGTGCATGCGGGAAGGATACCAGTTGACCATCGCATTGAGCAGCTACCAGGCTTCGGAGCAAACGGAAACTGCCACCCCTCTCGAGTAGGAGAAGAGACTCTTGAAACATCCTCCCAGCAGGGTTCACTATACTATCCCAGCCTTTACAAGAATCATCACAGGAGAGGTGCAGCTATGGCGGAAAGTCCGGGTAGCATAGTTCAGGAAGCCATCGACGTCGCCATCGGAGAACGCGGGGAAATCGGAGTTCAGGTTGCGGCTTACCTGGACAGCGAACTGGTGATAGACCAGTGGGGCGGCTTGGCTGATGAGACCACCGGCCGAGAGGTCGATGGCGACACCCTGTTTCCGGTGTTTTCCAACATAAAGGCAATGACGGCGACAGCGCTCCACATCCAGGCGGAGCGAGGACTGGTGGACTACTACCAGCCGGTAGCCAAATACTGGCCCGAATTCGGCAAGCACGGCAAGGACAAAGGCACGGTGTTCGATGCGTTGACCCACCGTATCGGGGTTCCATTGATGCCCGTGGGAGTCACCCCGGAGTTGATGTGCGACTGGGACTGGATGGTGGGGCAGCTTGCGGAGATGCACCCCCTCTTTGAGCCAGGCACTCGAAGCGGCTACATGGCATACACCTTTGGCTGGGTAGTGGGCGAGGTCGTGCGCCGTACCGACCCAATGCACCGGCCTTTCGGCCAGTTCATCCAGGAAGAAATCTGCCATCCCCTGGGCATCACCGGCCTGTGGGCCGGTATTCCAACCGAAGTTGAGCCTCGGGTGGCCAAACTTACCAACCTGCCTCCGGTCCCTCCCGGCGCTCCGGGTGTACCACCGGACTCGCTGCGGCCCCGGGCCACTCCACCGGAGGTTGCAACTACCCAGGAGGTCTTTGGCCGCTCAGACGTGCGCCAAGCCTGCATCCCCGGAGCCCAAGGGATAATGAATGCGCGGAGCCAAGCCCGGTTCTACGCCATGCTGGCCAATGGCGGCGAGCTGGACGGCGTGCGCCTTCTTTCCGAAGAGCGGGTGCGGACCTTCCATATACCCCGTCCTCCCAGCGACTACGACCCGGTGAGCGGCACTCCCCACCATGGAACCATTGGAGGCTTCCACTTCGCGGGCAGTCCCGGCATGGGCGCCATGGGCAGCAACCCCCTGGCTTTCGGCCATAACGGGGCGGGCGGTTGTCTGGGCTGGGCGGTTCCTCAGCACCGGCTGGCAGTTGCCATCCACCATAACCGCATGGTTCCCCACGGCCCTCCCGAAGAAAGCCCGCTGACACCCATCGGCGCAGCGGTGCGAAAGGCTCTGGGGATACCCCAGTAGCTTCCCTGTTAACTCTCTGAGGTCTTCAAAAGGCCCGGCAAAGTAAGTCCGGGCCTTTTAGTCACCAATCTGAAGAAGACGTAGCAACCGCCTCTGAAATAATCCGCCATCTAGGGATGGCAGTGGTCGTGATTGGCGCTCGGCGGCACGTCCAACACTGGATTTGTATCGAAGAACCCGACGGGCTTCAGGCTGAACCCGCAATAGGCCACCGGAGAGATGGGCCAGTCCTCGGGACGCGGCACGTGATGATAGCCCAGGGTATACCAGACCACCAAGTCCGTGTCCTCGACGCTCCGGTCGTTCTTGGTGTACTCGGGCAGGCCCGCTCCACCCGGGTGCTGGTTGGGATACGGGCCGGTGGCCGCCGTCTCGTCCCGGTCGTAAGGAGTGACCCACAGGTGCTTCTTCATGAAGCCCGCGCGCTTCATTATGCTGGCGTTGGGAGCGGCAAAGGGAAGGATGTTCTCGCCCGGCATGAGCTTGTAGCCAACCGGGTTCCCCAGCGAGTTCTTGACTGAGGCATTGGATATGACCCAGTAGCGCCCGCTCATTGGGTCAACCACCCGCTGGGCCTCATGCTCCGTCCGCAGCGGGGTCGCCTGGGCGTAGAAGGCGTTCCCGTGCGGGTTATCCGGGCCCAAGGGTTCCGCCACCGTGTTGACCTCGAAGACCGAATTGCTCCCGCCGTCCACGTCCAGGTCGAGCCGGAAGTTGAAGAAGTGCTGGTGAATGTGGGCGTTCAGTTGGGGCGCTACCAGGGTGCCGTATTTGGGCGTCTCCCCCTCTGGGACGGCAGCCGTATTGATTATGCCGGTGAGCTTGATCTCAAGCTGTATCGTACCGTCTTGGTAGAAGTACCAGAAGAACCCGTATTCGTAATTGCCGACGGTAGCGATACTGGACACCACCAGCCGCCTTGACCGCCGCACCTCGGTCTGCCCGGTGCGCCAGTCCGTATGCTTCCAGAGTATGCCGTAGTCCTCCTCGTGCATACACACGGCGTTGGGGATGACGAAAGGTTCTCCCTTGCCGTTGTTCAGGATGGCGTCAAAATAGTAAATCTCTCCTAAGCAGTCGCATCCCAGGGTCAGAGAGTTTGTGAGAGAGCCGATGCCGTACTCGCCCGCGTCGAAGGCGTTCTTCCGGTAGTGGTCCTTGCTCGGGTCGCCGTATGGCACAACCATATCGGAAAGGGCAGCCCGATACAGGACCGGCCTGATACGGCCTTGGTCCTCGTAACCGACATTGTGTATCACCAAGCCCTCCCTGGGCGTGAACCCAACGCGCAGACTCCACTTCTGCCAGGTGACTCCCCAACCATCGACCTTGAAGCTCGGGCCCTCAGGCTGTGTTATCTCCAAGGGCCTCACGTCGCCACGAAACCCCCCGATGAACTCGGCGCCATAGTTGCCGTCGTTGGGAGGCAGAGGCACCAAACCGTAGTCGTCGACGCGCACAACCTCCATGCTGTTCAGGTCGACGACGGCGGTAACTCCCTCGATGGGGCGGGCGTATCCGTTGTCGGTGGGGCTGGAGCGGACGAAGCATCGCGCCAGCACCAGGCGGCGTCCCTCCTCCTCTTCATAACCGTAGTTCCCGGCAGACCAGGGATCCACCATCACCAGGTTCGGGTCGGTGATGCCCCGCTTCCTGATGGCAGCCAGGAATTGAGGATCGGCCCTGACCACCGCCTCGCATTCAATGAATTCGTCGAACATCACCCTCGGTTGGACGCCCGGGACGTGCTTCCAGGAAACCACGCGCCGTTCATCAAGAGAAACCACTGCCTCGTAGGTTGACGCGGTGTCGTTGTCAAGAACAACCAGGAAGGCAGAGCGGGGAATGGAGGCGCCGGGCTGAAAGGCGAGTACAGCGTCTTTGTCCGGCTCGCGCAGAACAACGGTCTCGAACCGCACTCGCGCACCCAGTTGACGCTCGGACCTCAGGATAGCCGAGGCCTCGGCTATCTCATCGGCAGTAAGGGGGTCCAGAGGGTGTGGAACCGGGGCGAAAACTGATGCGTCCGCGATTGCCTTCTCGGAAATGGTCATAGCTTCCCCCTTCCGGGTGGTCTCATCCCTTCGATTTCCGGCGTAAAAGTCGGCGCAGACGCAGGGGCTCAACTCTTCAGAAATTCCTGGACTGCTTGAGATACCGTGGCAAGCTGTTCCAGTTGCGGTACGTGAGCCGCTCTTTCGACAATCACCGACCGGGAGCCGCCAATGCGGTCGGTGAACTCTTGGGCATATATGGCAGGCACCAACCCGTCCTGTTGGCCCCAAATCACCAGCGTAGGAGCCTGGATCCGGTGCATCCGCTTCTTCAGACCCTTATCCGGGATGGGCCAAGTGAACTTCCCGGTGCAGCCCAGGTTCCAGGTGTTCTGAATCCGGGCTGTCAATCGCTCTTCCGGGTCCTCGGGTTCCGCCAATACCCGTTTGGCGACCGCTCCTTCAGGTTCGTAGAAAAGTTCCTTCACCAAGTCGTCCGGCGCCATGGACATCCAATTCTTGACCGGCGCGTCGTCCCGCCATAGGCCGATGGGACTCAGCAGCACCAGCCTGCCAACCCGCTTGGGGTCTGTTGACGCTATCTCCGCGGCCACCATACCGCCGAAGGAGTGGCCTACGACCGTTGCCGACTCCAATTCCAACTGGTCGAAAAGCTCGTAGTAGTAGAGCACCAAGTCCCAAAGGTCATCCAACGGTTTGATGGCGTCCGGGTCCCCGGGGGTCGTGCCAGGATGTTCCGGCGCGTAAACGGTGTGGGTCTGCGACAGGTCGTCCAGGAAATCATCCCAATTGAGTCCGGTGGCGCCGTGCAGGAACACCAAAGGCGGTCCCTGTCCAGCTATTTTCACCCTGGCCTGTATCTGGTCACGCCAGACACTCAGGGTGCGGTCCTGTATCGTCACCATGCTAAATCCCCTCTGGCATCGGCGGGGTCGCGCTAAACGCTCGCATTGCCTGCCAACTGACGTTTTCCCCGCAGCTTTTCCGGCCACCAGTGGTTCTCCCAGCCGTCATCGTCCCATATGTCCCGCAGCTTGGGCAGGACTTCCTTCCCGAACAGGTCAATGTTCTTCAGGGTGAGCTCATGGGGCATGGAGCCAATGTGCAGCAGCACCATCAGATTGCCCACTCTCAGCTTCTTGATGGCGTCTTCCAGTTGGTCTACCACCGATGCGGGGCTCCCGCCAATTACCAACTGGTTGTCAATGAAGTCCTGGTAGCTCCATTCCTTCATGTCTTGGGTGACTGCCGTGATCTGGTCCATATATCCCTTTCGGTAGGTGTTGTCCAGGCTGCGGAAGTCCATATAGCCGGGAGCGGCGAAAAACTCCGGGGCGATGTGCAGGGACTTGTCGTAGAAGTAGCGGATGTGTTCGTAGTAGTCCTTCTCCGCTTGCGCATCCGTTTCCCCGACGACCACGAGTTGCAGGAACCCGGCGCGGTACGGGTTGGCGTCCAGCCCCTGGCGGTCAACGAATTCCCAGAACCCGTCCATCACGTTCTTGCCCAAGTTATTGCCCCAGTAGCTCAGGAAGCAGTAGCAATGGTTATTGGCAGCCGAGAAATTCCAGGTACTGAGGCTCCCGGTGCCCGGAACCCATACGGGAGGATGCGGTTTCTGTATCGGGCGAGGCCAGAGGTTGACCATGGGAAGCTGGTAGTACTTGCCGTTCCAGGCAAAGATTTCCTCGGCCTGCCAGGCTTTCATTATCAGGTCGTGGGCTTCGTAATAGCGGTCACGGTGCTCAATGGGGGGAATGCCGTAACACAGGTTGGCGTCCATTGAAGAGCCCAAGGGCATTCCGGCCACCAACCGGCCCCCGCTGATGCAGTCCAGCATTCCGTACTCTTCGGCGACGCGGATGGGCGGATTGGTGGTGGGCAGCGTGGCGCCCATCTGCACGATGGCTACGTCCTGGCCGTTGGTGGCCCGGGCCAGGGCGGAACCCATCAGGTTGGGGCCGGGCATGAAACCGTAGGCATTCTGATGGTGCTCGTTGACGCACAGTCCGTCCAGTCCGGCGCCAGCGGCGTAGGTGAGTTCATCCAGCGTCCAGTTGTAGTACTGGCCGACCTTCTCGGCATCGGCCAACTCCCACCAGGGCGGGTCTACCCAAACAGAGTGATACCGCTGCTCGAAATCGGCTGGGAGTTCCCGGTGTGGCATCAGGTGAAACATAGATACTTTCATGGCTGTTCCCCTTGACCTGATGAGGTGGGTGGCTGGATTGTAGCATTAACGCCAAGGTTTCGCAGGGTTTGACAAAGAAAGCGTTTCTGAAGGCATCCAAGCGGGCTCCAGCTGCCGGAGCACAAGATGAGTTATCGCCATACACGCCCAAGTAGTGTTCCAATTTAGGTGGTTTTGCAGTTTCCGATCCGTCATTCCCGCGAAAGCGGGAATCCAAACCCCCGTAGCCTGTTGATTGCACCACCTGATTCGGAACGCTGCCACGCACTCATCCGTTATTGCAGGTGCGGCAGCAGTTCCTCGGAAATTAGCTGCAAGTACTCCAGCTTGGCGGGAAATTCCTTCGGCAAATTCAAGCTGGCCAGCCCTATGTAGTCCAACCCTTCATCCTCTTTGCAGCGGTTGATGATTTCGGCGCAGTCCTGCGGGCTGCCGGCCACCGCCCAATCAGGTAAATCCCGTTGCCCTCCCAAGCCGAAATCCACCGTAGTGTGTTCTTGCATATTGAAAGCGCTGTACATTCCGGCTTTCTTTGCCGCCATTTCCCTGGCCTCGGTGATGGCCGTTTCCCGGTCCTTGGCTATGGCGATGGAGCGGTGAACCCCGATTCGCCCGGCAGGGTCTTTGCCCAGCTCCTCAAGGGCTTCCTTGTACTGACGGGTCAAGGTGCTGATGTCCTTCCATGCCGGCTGCGGACCGAGGATGACCCGGTCGGCTAGGGCCGCAGCCCGGCGCACCGCGCCGCGGCTCTGCGCCGCTATCCAGATTGGAGGGTGCGGCTCCTGCACCGGGGTCAGGCCCAGCTTGGCCTCATGCACCTGCCAGTGCTTCCCTTCGTAGTTGACCTCCTCCCCGCTCCACAGCAGCTTCATCAGCTCGATGGACTCTTCGAACCGGCTCACCCGGTCTCTCCGGTTGGTCCCAAAGGCGGAAAGTTCCGCCACCCGGTAACCAATCCCCACTCCCAGAATGAACCGCCCGTTGCTGATGTGGTCCAGCGTCACCGTCTGCTCGGCCAGGTCCACCGGGTTGTGGTAGGGAAGCAGCAGAACGCCGGTCAGCAGCCGCAAGCCCTCAGCTTCGGGCGCCAGCCGGGCCAGCGTCTGCATCGGCTGCATCCAGACCGTGGGATGGGATATGTAGTGCTGCGGCGAGTAGATAATCGAGAACCCCAGCGACTTGGCGTGACGGCATACCTCGGCGGCTTCTTCCACCTGCTGATACATGGGCCGTTCTGGGTCTTCCATGTAATCGCGTATGTAAAGTCCTACTTCCATGAGTCTCCCTTAAATTTCATCATAGGAGTTACGCAGTTGGAGGTGAACCTCGGGTGTTGTTGAAAACCCACCTGAGTTTTACCTCCTGGTCACCCAGCGCTTCGACTCAGTGCTGACAAACTATCAAACGCCGGTACGCTTGTCTACGCTCAAGCCGATTGCCCCCGAAGTTATCACGCTCGCGGGAAGGCCCGTTCCGCGGGCGGGCGGGCGCTACGCCATCAGCGAATATATCCCCCGGTACGGCGGGCCGTCGTAGACTAGTTCTCCGTCATTCAGCACCAGCATCCTCCGGCCATGCTGCATCGCCATCTGCAAGTCGTGGGTGATGAGAATGACACCGTTGCCGTCCTGGGCCAGGTCGGAAAGCATCCTGAAAAAGATTTCCCTCGTTGAATAGTCCATCTGATGCAGGGACTCGTCCAGCAGGAGAAACTTCCGTTGCTGGGCCAGGCAGAACGCGAGCCATACCCGCTGCTTTTCGCCCCCTGAGAGCTGCATGAAGGGCCGGTCGACAAAGGACTCGCTCAGACATCTGGCCATGCAATCACTGACAGTCGCGTCGTCGTCCCTGCTGACCCTCCATCCGAGGCTGCGTTTCGGGTTGAACCGTCCCAGGGACACCAGCTCCCTCACCGTAATGAAGGGAGGGTCCTGAAGGTCCTGCGGCAGATAAGCGATGTGCCGTTTTAGCTCGGTCGGTTCGCCAGAGGCGTCCTCCGCATCCAGGAATATTCGGCCGCTTGCTGGAGCCAGTTCACCCGCAATCAGTTGCGCCAATGTGGTCTTCCCTGCGCCGTTGGGTCCCAACAAGCATGTAAATTCCCCCTCGGGTATGGAGGCTGAAAACTCTCTCAAGACAGCGTTTTGTCCATAGGAGAAGGACACGCTGTCCAATTCTATGCTGATGGTCATTTTACGAATCCGGTTGATGGCTCACTGGAGTCTCCTCGCCACCCATATCATCAGTGGGGCGCCCAGGACCGTGGTAACAAGGCCAACTGGAATCTCGGCCGGCATGAGAGCCAGCCTCGATAACTGGTCGGAATAAAGCACAACCAGCGCCCCGGTAGGAATGGAGACAGCCATGACTGTTCGGGCGTCATTACCCAGAATCAGCCTCACGACGTGAGGGGTCAGCAAGCCCACGAAGCCCACCACGCCCGCCAGGCTTACCCCGGCGCCAGCCAGCACCCCGGCGGATACCAGGGCAATCAGACGTGTGCTCCTGGGGCTGGCCCCCAGGTGTCCGGCCAGCCGGTCGCCCAGCAACAGCAGATTGAGACGTCCCGCCGCCACAACTGCCAGTGCGAGTCCGAGAGCCAGGAATGGCAGTACCGGCGTAACATCGTCCCACGTCCGGTTGGCCAGACTCCCGCTGAACAGGGCCAATGCTTGCAGGCTGAAAACCCGGGCATGCATCAGGATGGCGGCGGCGATTGCCACGGTCAGAGCCCCTATGGATACGCCAATGAGAGCAAGACGAGCCGGGGTCAAATTCTCCCGCGAGGCCAACAGAAATATCAGCAGGGCGCCTAGCACGGCGGCTGTAACCGATAGGGAGGCCACTATCCATACCCCGGCTCCTATCACACCGGCCATGGCAAGAGCCTGCACTATGGCTGCCCCGCCGCCCAGTCCAAAAAGCTGGGGATCTCCCAAGGGATTGCGGGTGGCGCTCTGGAGCAGTGCCCCTGCCGCTCCCAGACAGGCCCCCACCACCAGGGCAGCCACGACCCGGGGTATGCGGAATGAGTGCACTATCACCTCGGCAGTGGGGTCGCCGCTGTCGGTGAAGAGCGCCCTTACTAATGTGGCGGCGTCCAGGCTGGCTGTGCCAAGGGCAACCCCGGCTATGCAGCCTGCCAGTAATGCGACGCCCAGGCCTGCCAGGACAAGGACGAGAGACGCGCCTATCGGGAGCCTCCCACCATTTCGGCCATGGCCTCCACGGCTTCCGCAATGCGTGGCCCTTGATTGCGCAGGAATATGACATGGTCCAGTTCATGCATCTGGCCGCTTGATATGGCTCGCAGATTGGAGAAACCGGGTATGCGGGGCAATGTGGCAGAGAGCCGCGGCGCAGGCTCCGGCGCGGGTGTAATTGTAAACAGGTAATCCGGATTCATGGTGAACAGTTGCTCTGCGGAAACAAGCGCAAAACCCGGGAAGGCGCCGCTGTCGGGCAAATCGGCGGCGGGATTCGACAGTTGGAACATGGATACTATGGCGCCCGGATACGACTGCGGCTTGGCCGCATACAGGTTCCTGTCGGCGTCCGAGATCAGGATCAAGGCGCTCTTGTCGCCGCTTGCACCCTCGACGGATGAGGCAACCCGCGCCGCAATCTCCCGTGCCGCCTGTTCGGCTTGCTCATCCATTTCGATAATCTGGCCGATGAGCTTGATGCCAGTGGTGATGTCGTCCAGCGAAGTCGCGCGAACAGCCACCACCGGTGCCCCGAATTGCATCAAGGGCTCTAGGAAGCGGGCTTGGGACAGGGCTTCGATCAGAATCAGGTCGGCCCGCTGGGCGGCAATCGCCTCGAAGCTGGGCGAGTAGGCTCCACCCAATTCCGGGAGGTCGAGGACCTCAGTAGGGAAGGTGGAACTGGTGTCGCGGGCCACCGCAATCCCTCCAGCAATGTAAAGCATCTCCGTGGCCGTGGGGCTGATGCTTACGATACGAGCCGGCTTCGCCGGAATGGTCACAGGCCTCCCCATCATATCCCTTATTTCCAGCGGATAGGTCTCCGGCAAGGGTTCCGGAGTGGCCGTTGGTTCGACTGTGGGAACAGGTGTAGGTTCGGGAGTTTGCGTAGGGGCCGGCGTATTTGTGGGAACCTGAGTAGGACTGGGAGTATTTCGCGGCGGCTCGGAGGTCTCCGTGGGAACATCCGTCGGGAGCTCCGTGGCCTCCATCGCCACGGTGGGGGGAACAGTAGCGGGAGGAAGAGTGGCGCCCCCTTCCGTTTCCGAGTCTCCGCACGCGGCCATCGTCAGGCCCAAGGCGAGCAACAGAGAAATGGACGCGGCCCAAGTCAGATTGCGTATCGTGAATTTGAAGTATGTCAATCAACCCACCTGTGTTTAGTCAAAGCAAATCTTCTGGGTTAGCATAAACAGGGCTTTGTCGAGGTGTCAATAAACCAAGGCGGGAGCGGAATGAAGTGTGCAGGCTATCTGGATATGGGGGTGCCCCCGGAGCTGCCGGCTGAAACAACACCCTGCCGTCCTTCCCCGAAGTCCAACATTGGGCCGTAAGCCAGCCAACCAGCAATCCCTTGGACATACGGCAGTGGCAAAATCTGCATTACCGCTCATATCCAATGGATTCGTCGGTTATTGAGAATATCTACTTCTGTCGTGCCAGTGTGCCAGCAATTATCTACATACGTATGAAGATAACAGCATTTACCCAACATACTGAGATATAATAACTCTGTTAACACATTAAGAAAATATGTGTATACACTGTTCGTCGATCCAACCGTAGGCGAAGAACCACACTGCGATGAATATGCCCACCAGCCCGAATACGATGCGGAATATCGCGAGGGACCCGGCGTTCACACGCTGCCGAGCTGCGGTTTGGACGTCTTCCCAAATGGAGGGAGCCGACCTTGCCGCCCCAGGTAAAGCACCGCTTAGACTTGGGAAGTTTCGCGCGGTCGCCTGCCACATAACTAGGAAACTCGCCTGATCAGTGGGCCGTGAGGCATCGCCTTGGCCGAATGGGATAACTTTCAGATTCTAAGGAATTATAAGGGAGAGGTTTCCCCATGCCCATGGGAGACGTCGTGAAGATAATGGATTCGAGGCTTTGGGGGATTTCCCCCGGACGGATCGGCATGCAGAAGGTGGAAACTTCGGCCCGTCCGCAGGGGCCTCTCCGGGGCGTCCGACTCCACGGGACGCGGTTCCACTGGAGGAGATAGTAGGAGGCGACCCGATAGAGAGCTGTGAGGCCCCGGACCGCCGTCGGCTCGCCCGGTCTTGAAGGGGCGACCAGCGGGGGAAGCCCGACGTTTAGCGGTCCGAGGATGCCCTTGGGCGCCATTGGGAGGGTGGGCCAGGTGCGCCGCGCCGGAGATGCCGTAGAGCGCCCGGCTTTCGTCTGCCGCGCGGAGGGATTCCAGCAAGGTTTCTTGATCGGTATCCAATGCCACTCGGGTGAACACCATCAGGACGGTGGCGGCAGCGGTGAGCAGCAGGAACATCCCGCCGGCGCGGGCGGCGCTGTCAGGCGGATGGTACGCCATCCCTGTCGATGAACTCGATGTGTTCTGCATTACTGCTGCCCTTACGGATCCCAGAGCCAGTGCTGTATCGGATTGCCAAACCTGGAGCCACTTCACTGGCGGATCACCTGAATGCAGGAATGACGTGGGGCGGTTCGACCGGAACTAATTTTGATGAGTTTTGGACGTCGCCTATCGTATAGGCGCGTTCAGCATCGCCTCTGCCAACTCCGGTGTATTCGAAGCCAAGCCCGAACATGACATCCGCATCCAGAGCGTTCCTACCGTCAAGCACGTATCTGGGAGGGAGCATTTGATCGGCCATCGCAGCCCAGTCCGCCCGCACGATGTCTCCCCGCTCGGTGAGCAGAATAAGGGCGTGAGCGCCAGTTGCCGTCCCCTCTGCTGCGTCCGCAAAATCGACATTCGGCGTAAGCGGATTGTGGGCGGACGCAGTTGCCTTGGGTCGAATGCCCTGATCCTGGCTCCCCAATCCACAAGCTCACGTATCAGTTCCAGGGATGCGGCTTCCCTGACATCGTCGGTGCCGGGCTTGAAGGCCAGCCCCAAGACCCGACTTGCAGCCCCTCGAGATGCCCCCGAACCTGGCGTTCAGCCTCTCCAGGGGGAGCTGGCACTGTTGGTAGTTAACCGACTCTACAGCCCTCAACAGGCTGGGATTGAGTCCCGCGGACTTTGCCAGGTGCTTAAGCGCGCGGATGTCCTTTGGAAGGCAGGAGCCACCATAGCCGACCCCGGCAAATACCGTTGCGCCCGTCCTCCCATCCAGAGCCAGCCCTTCGCTTACTGCGTCAATGGACGCTCCAACGGCGTCGCAGAGAGAGGGCATTTCATTGACGAAGGAAATTCGAGTGGCGAGAAACGCATTATTGGCATACTTGATCATCTCCGCGCTGGTGATGTCGGCCTCGAGGAACGGGGAGTGGAACTGTGCTCTTCATCACCAGCACCAGATTCCTGGGGCGCCGGCTCCTAACCCACGCCAGGGCGGAGCGCACCTGGCTCAAGTCTGGTTCTCCTTTAACAGCGGCGGGCGTACCGGCGGTGATTAAGGCTATGTCCTCCATACAGCCCGCATACTCTTCACTTTGAAGGAACCGCAGATTGCCTCGGTCTCCTGCTGAGGTTAGGCACTCCTGAAGGCCAGGTTCGTAGAACGGTATCCGCCCTTCCCGAAGTGCTTGCACTCTCTGTTCATCCACGTCCAGCCCCGTGACTTCATGACCAGCGTCGGCCACCGTGCCCAAGCGTCCCAGTCCAATGACCGTGGTCTTCAATGGATTCTCCTTGCGGGTATTGGTCTGTCCCATGACTTGATTGAAAGTCAAAACAATCTGGTCAGTACGCATTCTCTAGGAAAGTTATATGGACAATTACTTAGATTATTGGATAGAACTGACCAGTTGACAGGTATCATTAGCTATGTTAAATGTCTGCACGATGATTTCTGAGGATAGTACACACATCATTTGGACAGTGCAAGCGCTTAATCTTCAAATGGATGCAGACAGGAGAATCAATGGCGTCTCTACGGAATCCTCAAATTATTGAGGCGTCCGCAGTCGGTAGACGGCCTTTCGCTTCGGCCTTCAGGGTCGTCGTATCTGTCGTATTTGTCGCGCTGGCCCTATTGCTGATCGGTCACCTGGCCGATTGGTCGCAACTGGAAGTCGCGGTGGGGCAACTGGCCGGTCAACCTTGGCTATTGGCCATTCTGGTTCTGGCCTACACCGGGGCCTTCCTTATGCGAGCCGTTGCGTGGAGGGCATTGTCTTCTGGATGTATAGGCCCATACCGGCTTTTTGTGTCTATACAGGCTGGACTTCTGGTAAACCATCTCACCCCCGTAAAGCTGGGCAAAATAGCTCGTCCTCTGCTGGCCATGCGCCATTCCCTGGGTTTTGGCATCCTCCCGGGGGCTGTCCGCACCAGACTGGAACTGCTTCAGACCCAGCTCAGGCAGGTGTCCGCAAGGCAAATTGCCCACGCGGCGTCATGGACACTGCCAAGCTGGGGCCTGGAGGCCGCGGTGATCATCATCGCCGCAAAGGCGCTCGGAATTGAACTATCGATCGTCACCGCAGTAGCGGTAACTGCCTTCACCATCCTGTTCCAGGTGTTTCATGTAACGCCCGGTGGCCTCGGTGTGTGCGAGGCCGTGATGACCGGCGCCCTGTACGCCCACGGCAACCATTTTTCGCTGGAAATTCCGGCAGGCCTCGGCGGCGTTGGCAGTGTTATCCGCGGTGCTACTACTGGGGCTAATGGGCTGCGGAGGGGGCGAGCAATCGCCTCCTCCGGCGCTGACTTCGCCAACCGCAAAGGCTGCTACGGCGCGACCAACATCGGCGCCCGCCACCGAGACGCCAACCCGGGCGGAGCCCACAGAAGAAGAGAACCGTACTCTAACCGTATACTCAGGGCGCTCACAGTCACTGGTTCATCCATTGCTGGAGGCATTCGGAGAATCAACCGGGGTTGACATCCGGGTAAAGTACGGCGGCAGCGCGTCAACCGCAGCCACGCTTCTCGAAGAGGGAAACAATACCCCGGCTGACGTGGTGTTTCTACAGGACCCCGGTTCCCTGGGCAGCCTAGCGGCGGCCGGAATGCTGGCCGACCTGCCTCAAGCGACCCTGGACCAGGTAGATCCCAGGCTTAGAGACCCCAATGGGCAGTGGATCGGCACATCCGGCCGGGCCAGGACCATCATCTACAACACGGAGGCCATCAACCCCCAAACGGACCTCTCGTCCTCCATATTGGACTTTACGAAAGAGGAATGGAGAGGCCGCGTGGGGTGGGCCCCCGGGAATGGTTCTTTCCAAGCCTTCGTGACCGCTCTAAGGCTCCAACTGGGCGAGGATGCTGCCCGGAACTGGCTGGAAGGCATGAAGGACAACGACGCCCAGGAATATCCCAACAACACCTCCATCGTTCAGGCGGCTGCCAGCGGCGAGGTGGACGTGGGCTTCGTCAACCATTACTACCTGGAACGGTTCCTGGAGGAACACGGCGAGGGATTCGAGGCTCGCAACCACTATATCGGAAACGGCGACCCTGGGGCCTTGGTTCTCGTGGCTGGCGCGGGCATTCTCGAAGCCTCGGACAACAAGGCCACGGCGAAGGAGTTTATCGAGTTCCTCCTGTCGGAACCGGCGCAGAAATACTTCACCTCGGATGTCAAGGAATACCCGGTAGCCGCCGGGGTTGAACCCGAAGGCGACCTGCCACCCATAGAGTCCCTAGATCCGCCCGACATGGACCTGGGCAGCCTCAGCGACCTACAGGGGACACTTGACCTTCTCCGGGAGGTGGGCGTCCTGCCGTGACCTGGTCTCCGGTCTTTCGAACCGCGTGACGCTGGGCCAACGGGAATGAGCTGCTGCTGGCCGCAGTGGCTCTTTTCCTCTTACTATGCGCTGCATATTCATTCTCCGTTGACATACGGGCCACTCGGGGCGCATCAATCTCAGGCGACGAGCCCTTCTACCTGCTGACCACCCAGACGACGGAAACTTCGACCTGAGAAACCAATACGCAACCCGTTCCTACAAGACCTTCTTCGACCATCCCGATGACCTGTGGCGCCACTCCGTTCCCAAGCCCGACGACGGCAAGCTGCTGAGTCCTCACAATCCGGGACTTTCGATACTGGTCATCCCGGGGTTCGCCCTGGGCGGACTGGTGGGCGCCCAGGTCCAGCCGCTGGTGCCGGGGGCCGCGACCATTCGGGTATACGAGTATGAAGTCGCTCAGTCCAGTTCCTTCGCCCAGTCACGATTAGCCAGGTACCATTCGACGGTACTTTGAATGCCCTCTTCGATTCCAACGGCCGGAGTCCAGCCCATCACGTCCCGGGCCCGCCCTATGTCCGCCCAAGTCATCCATGGGTCGGCGGGATGGCGCTGCCGGTGCTGAATCTTCGCTTCCTTGCCGACTGCGTCCTCTATCAGGCCGATGACATCATTCAGCACGACTGGGCTACCATAGCCCGGGTTGATTGTCTCGTATCCCCGCAGGCCCAGAGCGGCCACCGTACCGCGAGCGATGTCGTCCACGTACGTGAAATCCCGTTGCTGCGTCCCATCGCCGTACACCGTAATCGGCTCATCCTCCGCAATGGCCCTGATAAACCTGAAGATACTCATGTCCGGCCGGCCGGCGGGACCGTAGACGGTGAAGTATCGAAGCGCCACGGCGTCAATGCCTGGAGGTGGTGGTACGAATATAGAAGTGCTTCCGCTGCCTTCTTGGACGCGGCATAGGGCGACAGTGGCCGACTGGAGTCCGCGCCCTCACTCGCGGGACCATCAATCTCGGCCCCGTATACCCTGGAGGTGGACGCAAGGATGACCTTGCCGACGGCAAATCCCCGGCAGGCATCGAGGAGGTTCAAGGTGCCGAGAACATTGACCTCGTAGTATCTCCGGGGATTCTCGGCGCTTCCCCGAACCCCAGCCAACGCGGCGAGGTTGACGACTGCCGTTACGGGACTCCGAGGGTCGCAACCCTCAAAGGTCCTTCTCAGTTCCTCTGGGTCAGAGATGTCGGCTTGCCTGAATTCGAACCCAGGCGCTTCAAGAAGCGAGTTCAGTCTCCATTCCCGCAGCCTCGAATACTGGGACTCCCTCAAGCTGTCCGTCCCGAACACCTGGTAGCCCAAGTCCAGGAGTAGCGACGATACCCTGGAACCGATGAATCCGGCGCACCCGGTAAGCAGAATTCTCAAAGGCGTGCGTTTTCCCAAAGGGGCGGATATTGTGGCGAAGGAGATGCTATGCCAGTAACCGTATGGCGTATGGGAAAAGCCTAAGTCGATTACTATAGCTAAAAATTAAGGGCAAATCATGCCAACACCAATTGCATGAGTCGAGGCAATATAAACGTCTATGTTGTGTCGGGTAAGTTCGGTTGCTATTTTCTTCAATGTAAAAGGGAATTCCGGCCAAACTTCAATATCATCGTTCGCCTTGACCGACGCATCCCCGTAGGTGCTCCTGCTCCAGAAAGGCAAGTACCGCCGCTGGGAAGATTCCCCTGATGCCTCCTCCTACAAATTTATTGAGGGTTCCTCGTAATCCTTCAGCTTGTTGTAGATTTGAAGCCGGTGATGGTAGGACTCCAAGACTATGATTCGGTCGTCGGCATCAACGTTGACGGCCACCGGTCGCCGGAACCGCCATTCAGGCTCCAGATCTGTCCGCCGCCTGGCTTTGATGATATCCGGATTGGCGTCTATATAGGTCTGGGCCCATGGTGAAGGCTCCTGGGCGTCACCGACCAGCGCCGTAATATATTGGCCGTCGGGGGCATATATCTGGACGCGGTGGTTGCCCCAGTCGGTTACGTATACATCCCCGTCTGAGTCCACAGCCACACCTGATGGTCCTTTGAGAGAGCCCACCCCGGTGCTGGAGCCTTCGAACTTGACGAGCAACTCTCCATCAGGGGAGAACTTTTGCACCCGGTTGTTGCCCCAATCCGCGACGTAGATGTTGTCCTGGCGGTCGATGCAGATGCCCCAAGGCATCTCCAGCTCTCCGTCACCGCCGCCTCGCTTCCCGAACTTGGACTGAAACTCACCGATCATGCTGAAACTCTGCACCCGGTGATTCAGGCTGTCCACCACCCAAAGGTTTCCGTGGGAATCGAAAGCAATTCCCGACGGGCCGTTCATCTGCCCGTCTTCGCTGCCGGACCTGCCCCAATGATACCGGTAGGCGCCCTCTTCGTCGTACATCGTTATCCGGTTGACATACTCGTCCGAAACGAACACTCGCCCGTGACGGTCCAAGTCAATTGACCGGGGCCAGACAAAGCGCCCATCTTCCGCCCCGACGGAGCCGAACTGGCCTTGAAACTCGTGGTCGAAGTTAATCTTGCTGACGCGCTGCCCCAGTTGTTCCACACCGCGGCTCAACACATAAATGCGACCGTTCGATCCCAGGACGAAATCCTGCGGGGCCCAGAATCCCCGGCCGGCCTGGCTGTACATACCTATGCAGTAGCTGTAGTCATACACCCGGCCGGCGGCGACGGTGGTCAGCATATCCGCTCTCCCGTGAACGAATCTGGGCTTCTAAAGCTACACGAAGGACATTTGCTCGAAGTGTCCGCCGACGATGGGCACCGGGTCGAGTCCCAACCATTTTTCCGCCAAAGTGGAGTAGAAGCCACGGAAATCGTAGTTGGGCGCTAGGTCTCCCTGGGTCAGATCTCCAGGCTTCAACGACGGATAGGTCCCGTACATTCCACCATTTACCCGGTCGCCGATGGCGAACGCCACCCCAGCCGCTCCGTGGTCGGTGCCTGTGCCATTATCGCGGACGCGGCGTCCAAACTCGCTGAACAGCATAACAACCACCTCCTCCGAGGCGTCGTGCTCGCGCAGGTCGGCGAGGAAGTCGTGTATGGCGGCGGAAACGTCCATCCACAGCTTGGTATGCGATCCCAGCTGGTCATAATGGGTGTCGAAGGGCCCGTAGGACGTGTAAAAGACCTGCGTGCCCAGGCCAGCCAGATGCACCTGGGCCACGTCTCTGAAGCGCCTGGCGATGGGATTATTGGCGTACTCTACGTTTGAGGTATAGGTTTGAGGAGCAACCCGGATGATGTCGGCTCCTCTCAACGCATCCCGTCCTGCCTGTCCCAGGTAGTCCATGGTCGGTCCGGCGCCGATGGCGGGAGCGTACATACGGGCGAAGCTGTCCAGTATCTCGACCCGCTCCTGCTCGGACGCAATTCCCGGATTTGATGAGAGCACGCCGTATGTGGGAAGGTGGTTGACAGAAGTGACCGGAACCCCCCGCATGGTTAGCGCCCGAGGCAGACCCTGCCCTAGGCTCACGCCCTTCAGCACATTCTCGCCGCCGGGATCCAGGTCCCGGACGACCTTGGCGAGCCAGCCGTTGATCCCGATGGAATCCGGTTCGCAGGTATGCCAGATGTCCATGGCGCGAAAGTGCGAACGGGGTGAATTTTCAAATCCGATTCCGTGAATAATTGCCATGTTGCCCTGGTCGTAGATGTCCTTCAACGGCTCCGTGTCAGACCGGAATGCCAGCTCGTCATCTATGGGCAGCAATTGCTCTTCGGTGATGTGGACCTTGGGCCGGTTATCCCAATACAGAGGATTGCTGTAAGGAACGATGGTATTGAGGTAATCGTTGGCCCCGGTCAGCTCCAGTACGACCAGCACGGGGTCCTTATGGGTTGATGCCATTTTCATATCCTTCTGCGTTGGCTGTAAGCCCTTGCCCAGAGCGTGTCGTCAAACTACCCCATCATTCCGGCTTTCGCCGGAATCCAGGGGTTTCCGCAACCAAATCATTTTGCAGCAGAGAGTCATTCTGAATTTCGGCCCCGTATCAAGTACGGGGTGACGTTCTTTCGCCGGAATGACGGAAATTCGGCTGTTGTACCCTTGGCAACTGAATTTGACGACAGGCCCTAGGCAAACTGATAGTCTCGCGAGGCGGCGATCAAGGTCAATATCTTGCTCAAATTACGAAACGTGGCACTCAGTTCTTCTCTGGTGCCGAAGGCCAGCCCGCCACATTTTTCGGCATGGGTCATCAATTCGGCGTGGGTCGCCTCACTGACTTCCAACGGGCCCATCGCGTCGAGACAAGCTGCAACTATGGCTTCGGGGGACTTATCACCTTGCACATTCACCAGCACCCGTTTGATGATAGCCTGCACGCCTGGCAGTGAGGTGTCTCCAAGTATCCTCGCGGCAAAATTCACCCGGCGCATCAAGACGCCAGGGTCGATCCATTCGGAGCCGGTGTGCCAACCCTCCACGCTGGGAGGATTGAGAAGCTCCTGTCCCTGCCAGCCGCACTCCAGCGCCAGGTTGTTGAATCCCGGCTTGAAGCCGTCATAGTTGCCCGCCATGCGCACGGTGCCAACGATCAGTTCAGCCGGGCTCTTCACCCGGGCGAAGCGGGCGCTCTTGAAGAACTCCGAGTTGAACATTGCCCGCAAAATAGACCGGATGTCGCCACCGGACTCATTGTAGGCATCCACCAACAGCTCGATGGCTTCAGGATCAATGGGTGGTGTAATGCTCCAGGTTGAGACATGAGGCTCGTCGGCGACGAAGAATCTGTAGAGGTGGCGGGCCAGGAACCGGGCAGTCGCCGGCTGGTCCACAATAATGTCCACGATGTCTTCGCCATTGAAGTTGCCGGTATGCCCCAGGAAGGTCTTCTCCCGGTCGTCGTGGTCTTCGGGCTTGTACTCGAATTGCCAGTGGAAACGGCCGTAAGGGTTGCGGGGAATCTTGGGGGCAATCGTCCATCCGGTAAAGGCCCTGGCTGCTTCCCTGATGTCATCCTCTGAGTAGTTCCCGACTCCGAGGGAGAAAAGCTCCAATAGCTCCCGGCCCCAATTCTCATTTATGGCGCCGTCATGATTTCCGTGGTTGTCCAACCAGAAGATCATGGCAGGCGACTTTGCCACTTCCACCAGCAGGTCACGGAAAGTACCCAATCCGTGTTCACGGAAGAGGGCAATCTGGCGAGTCAGCTCCGTTGGATTGTCCACCTTCGAGTTGCTGGTGGCGAACAACTGATGCCAGAAGAGGGCCATCTTCTCTTCCAGGGGCCGTTTGGTGTTGATCATCCGGTACACCCAATCGGCCTGATTGATCGGCGGCGCCCCGGCCCCCTCATAACCCGGGAAGAAACGGTACAGCAGTTCGTCGTCTATGGCCGGCTGCCGCTCCGGATGCAGAAGCTCCTCGACCACGGCTTCGTAGCCTTTGGAGACACGTTCCTCCAGTTCCTCACGGGGCTCACCGAAGCCCGCTCGTCTCATCAGATGGGCCATCAACCGGATTTCTTCTTGATGGGGCATTGCCACTTCTCCGTTTATCGAGCCCAAAGCACCCAGCCAAGCGCCCATTCCCAGCATCTTAGGATTGGCCAAATCGAATGTCAACAAAAGAGACGACTTCCCCAGGACGATTGCAAAGTCCTGGGGGACCCGCGCCGTTAGTCCTGAGCTTGTCGAAGGACGGCTTTGGAGGATCCGCTGGATGGTTCGACAGGCTCACCACCAACGGATTCTCATGGACTTTGCAATCGTCCTGACGACTTCCCGTCCCTTCCACGCATGACAACCTCTAACGGTTACTGCACAGATTCAGAGAACCCGGCTCCCTACACTGGCCAAGGGAGGCTTCAACCAGAACCTTCGATTCGGTTGTGGAGTTGTGACTGCCTGACAGAGTCTCAGCAGTTGTCTAACGTGGCGAGATTGGGGAAGCTGAGATAAATGAAAAGCGGGCGCTGCACGCCACCCCAATTGTCGTGGCCCGTAAACTTGGTAAGTCATCATTCCGGGAATGTTGGGCACTGTGGCAGACCCGTTCGGTTTCCCTTACGTTCTTCCGGGCTACTCGTACCACTCTGTCAAGCATCCATTCCCAGTGACGGCAGAACGTTGAGCTTGGATGTCCCTCTCTGGGCTCGAATCTAGTAGGGTGGTGATGCCTTGCCACCGAGTGCGGATTGATCGGGACTTCAAGCCTCGCTCTTTCATTGAGCCGAGGTGCTGGAGGACATCAAGAGAGGAAAAACTCGCCAAGGTCTGGCGATCAGGGGCTATCTTTATCGAGGTTCTGTAGAAACAGCCGCAATTCTTTAGCGTAGAACTTGACTGTTGCTTCTGTGCTGCCTTCTATGCGGTGGTACCGGAGATAGTCTTGAAGTATTTCGCGTAACCGCCGGAACATCCCCAAAGCTGGCTCAGCTTCCCGACCCGGGGTAACCGCTAGATCATCCATAGTTCGCCGACTCTGGACGCCCATTTTGCAACTGTTGGCTCCCCGAGTAGGATTCGAACCTACGACCTAGCGGTTAACAGCCGCGCCACTGAAAAGCAGCTTGTGGCGCTGACCCTCCTCCTTCTTCAATGGCGTTCTCCACGTGCCTTTCAGGACAGATATTCTACACCCAAGGGCAAAAGAATTTCACCTCTTGACAGGTACCCTGCTTGTGTGTTGGCGGAGCGAAACCCGATTCTTCGGACGCTCTCCAACCGCGGGGCAGGAGGATACGCTGCCAAAGGAGCTTGCCGACTCTGGCGTGCCCTCCGCCCCTGTATCAACGATGAGGGGGCATTGGGAGCATGGAAGGGATCGTCAGCGATGATGAGCGTCGGCGCCGTCGAGTGGAGAGAGCCAGAAAAGGCGGCACCGCCCTAAAACAAAAGTATGGCCGCGAACATTTCGTCCAGATTGGACGGCTTGGAGGACGGCCGACTTGGCAACAAGCACTGGCCAAGGCTAAGCGGCAGAATTCCCAATAGATGCATTCCGTGGGCGGGAGCTTACTACAGGTGGAAGGAATGCAGCGATCAAGATGACTGGTAACGGCATGAGTTCCCCACAGGATCACCGCTAAAGGACGACAGCAATTACACGGAGACAAAAGGGAATACTCATGAAATCTCGAATCTGCGGTTCCTGAAACCCGACTGAGAAACTCGTATGAAGGGAGCACCACTCTGCGCCCAGTTGGTAGCTCGGCCAGTGAAGTGAGCAACAAGAACCGAAGGAGGGTTGTTCATGCCGAGAGAAAGGAAGCCGAGAGAAAGGACGGTCAACGAAAAAGTCCTGCAGCAGATGCGGCGTCTCCTCGGGAAGTGCCCGTGGATATCCGCGAGTGAATCAGCCCTGTGGTTTCCTGCCGCCCGTGTCTATGGGGAAGGCGACCGGGAGAAAATAGATCCTGCGACTGCCCATGATGCATTGAAGCTGCTCTGTGAGCAGGGCGAGGTGTCCCGTCGTCTGGCTGGAAGGCGGCACCGGGCGGTATATCGACATATCCTGAACCAGGCGGGAATCCGGGTCCTATATCCTGACCCCTTCTCCCGAGGCATAGGCGTCCCGAGGAACCACCGCCACAACATGCTGTGGAGATATAGGGAAAACCATGAGCACGTACCCTGGTGGCTTGGCCGAGCTGGCGCAGAAGCCCTGCTGCGCTGTCGGTTGGAGGAACTTGAGGTGTACTACAATCTTCTTCCCGCGCTGTTCGATGTCGGACAACCGGGCTGGGGCTGGTGTACCGAGAGGATTCCAGACCAGCTTCGGAACATCGAGCTGTTCCCGCGGTTCCTGGATACCCTCTTCGGCGCCCGGGTTGACTATCGCACGGCATTTTCCTTCCTGACGTGGTGGGTAGGCAAGTCCCTTTCGGTTAATGCCCTGGCAAGGAAGTGGAGAACTGCGTATAGGCGTTTGGAGACGGCGACGCTCATGGAAACTATAGAGCATCAACGTTACCGTCGGGCAGGGTTGGAGCCGCCGCTCCCCGCAGCTTTCGCTCGCCCCCTGCTGTCCGGACATATTCTCTTCTGCAAGGACACCATGGCTTATGTGACGGCGAGAGCCTTCGTGAACAGGCTGCCTGAAGAGCAGGTTGATCGTTTCCTCATCCTGGATCTGGAGCAAAGGCACCCGGACCCCGGCTTGGCAGCCCCCGGTGAATGGCCCAATCTGGAACCTTTGGAAGACCTCAGGATCAACCAATACTCCACATTGGGAATAGCAGGAATTACCGATGATCGAGTTGTCGGGAAATTTGTGCTGGATCGGGTGGGACGCCCAAGCGAACTGGCGCCCAACGAGCCGCCCAGCAAAGAAGAGAAGGACAAGAATAATGAAAGATAGAGATGACCGTCTTGGCGACAATAGGCCCGCCGGCCCCAGAGTGCTGTCAGGAATAACCAAGGCCCATTTGGCGGAGTTGGTGTTCGACTGCTACGGCGTCCGTATTCGGCATATTCGTAAGGTTTACTCCCACATCAAGGGCCTGCCGGCTATTGTAG
Source organism: Dehalococcoidia bacterium (assembly GCA_965204865.1). Classification (GTDB taxonomy): domain Bacteria; phylum Chloroflexota; class Dehalococcoidia; order Lucifugimonadales; family UBA3495; genus VXOI01. The sequence continues at coordinate 2,198,347 of OZ242027.1, forward strand.
GGGAGCTCATTGAAGATGAATTTCTTCGTGAGGCGGAAGGGATGCACTATCCGGGAGACGAAATGCTGAGGCTGGTTTCCGCGAGGGACGGCAGCTCCATAGCTCACCTAAGGAAGGGCGTTGAACACGCAATTCACGAAGACCATTACCGCCCCGTGGGGAAGCGGTTCCGCCACACTGATCTGGCCAACGATGTGCTCATTCCGCTGAAGCAGATAGGCTTCCAAGTGTGCGGAGAGTCCAGGATGGTGCTGGATCTTCCTTTCCTGCCTAGAGTGGACAGGGGCAGGCAAAGGACGCAGATCAAGCCCGACGGGTTTGTGTACGCCGTTAGCCCCTTCGGGGAAAGGTATCACGCACTGGAAGTGGAGCGTTCCAGAATCTGGCCCACAGACATCTCGGATAAGTTGGAGCCGTGGGAGTTGGCCATCGCAAATGGTTGTGATCTCGCGGGAATTTTCGTCTTGGAAAACCGGGCCGTGGAAGAGCGCTACATCAGTCAGATCGGCGATCTTCCTCTATTGACTTCTACGATTGAGGACGTGAATACAGGACCACTCCGTGGAGTGTGGTTATTCAGGGTCATTAGGCCAGTGCTATTCACAGACATCCGGCCACCCTAAGCGCTGGTGGGTTGGACTTTAATCAGGTCACAGTGGCAGGGTCAATCACCTCCTTTGCGCCCAGCAGGGCACGGTGTGGCGAGAGCCGTTCCCGGTAGCTGCTGCCCTCGATGACGATCTGGTAGCTGGCGTTGGCCAGCCGGTCGAGAGCGCTGTTGCCAAGGATGGGGTCCTCGAAGAGTCCCAGCCACTCGTCCACGGCCCGGTTGCTGGTGATCACGAAGCTGGAGGCCCGGTACCGGTTGAGGATGAGTTCGTACAAGTCTGCTGACTGTTGGGCGGTGAATCGGTGCAGGCCGAGGTCGTCCAGAATCAGCAGGTCCGGAGCGAGGAAAGACCGGAAGGTCCGCTCCAGGGAGTTGTCGGCCCTGGCCTGGTTCATGGCCCTGAAGTAGTCGTCGGCATGGATGAAGCGGACGGTGTGCCCGGCCCTTACAGAGGCGTAGCCCAGGGCCTGGGCCAGGAAGCTCTTGCCGACGCCGGCGGGTCCCACCAGCAGGACATGCTCGTGTTTCGCCAGAAATTCCAGCGAGAAAACAGCGTCAAGCAGGCGGCGGTCTACGGTGATCGACGCCGACCAGTCGAAGTCCTCCAGCCGGCAGGTCTCCTGGAAGCCGGCCTGCTGCAGGCGCACCTCGATGCGCCGGTGAGCGCGGCGATTGACCTCGTCGCTCAGGATGATCTCCAGGAAGGAGGCGTAGTCCAGCTGCTCCCTGCGGGCCAGGGTGATGCGCTCGGGCAGGGTGGCGGCCATGGGCCCCAGCTGCAGCCGCTTGAGCAGCGGAGTCAGATCGGTGCTTCTGGTCATGGATGATCTCCTCATGCCGAATGGCGAATGTATAGGTCGGGGTGGGCGAAGGCAGAGCCGGGCCTGGCGAAACGGCCACTGGGCATCGGCTTTGGCAGTTCGGGCATGGCCTCCTGTTCCAGGGCCTGCACCAGGATCCGTTCCACCCGGCGGACGTCGATGAGGTCGACCTCAAGGGCCCGTCTGCAGGCCGCGTCGAGGCGTTCCGGGGTGTAGCGTTTTCCCAGACGGATGAGCTTGTGTCCCTGCCTCACCTTGGCCCACGGCAGTGGCCCGTCGAACAGCCGCTCAGCGAATTCGGCGACAGCAGGGCCGTACTCGGCGGCACCGTGCTTGATCCTGTCGGGCGCGCGCATGGTGTAGGCGGTGATCTCTGCCGGGTAGTCGTCAGGATCGGTAGCGCGGCCACCACGGGGCTGGCACAGGTGAGTCTTGATCAGCCGGCCCCGGAAATAGATGCGCACCAGTTTGCTGCCAAGTCCGATCTCCACCTGCTGGCCCGGAGGGCATAGGGATGACGGCACCGAGTACAGGGCGTACTGACAGGCCACGTGATGGTCCGGATGCACCTTTACCGTGCGCCACTGGGTGATCTCGTAGGACTCACCGTCCCAGGGTGTCAGGGTGTGGCGCTCCTCATCCAGGAAGACGGCCAGGGGCTGGCGCCGGGTGGTGCCGTGAATGCGCTGACCGGCAACGTCGCGGCACCAGCGGGCCGCCTGCTCCCTGAGATCGGCCAGATCCCTGAATTCGCCCCCCTTGAAAAAGCGCTCCCGGACGTACTGGACACCCCGTTCCACCTTCGGCTTGTCCTTGGGGTGGCGCACCCGGGCCGGATCGCAGATGAAGCCGCGGTGCTGGGAATATTCGATGAATCCCCGGGTGAACCGGGGGTGCAGGGCATCCGCCCCCGCCACGGCGGCAGGGAAATTGTCCATCACCAGGTACCTGGGAACGCCGCCGAAGAAGGCCCAGGCCGCCTCCAGCCCGGCGATGACGTCCTCCAGCCTTTGGCTGAAAGTGGGCCAGACGAAACTGTGCCTCGAATAGGCCAGGACCACGATCAGCGCCCAAGCAATGCGGCGGCGGCCAGTGTCAGGGTCATGAATCTGACCCAGCCGCCCGAAATCCACCTCGGCTACCTCTCCCGGCTCAGTCCCCTCCATCCGCACTGTATGCGGCGTGTGTCCCCGCCAGTTGCGGCGGGCCACGAAACGATGCAGCGAGGAATACGATACCGGGCTGCCCCGCTGTGCCAGCAACTCCTGGACGCGGGTGAGCTGCAGATGGTCGGCGGTGAGCCACTGGTAGATCTGGTCGGCCCAGGGCGCCAGCCTCTCCTCGGTGGGTATGCACGCCTGCTGCGGGCCCGGCCGGCTGATGCCCGCCAGGTGGCTTAGCTGCTCCTCGGTGGGCGCCGCCCCGTCGCGGGAGACGCCCATCCCCTCGGCCGCCGCGATGTACTTGCCGACGGTTCCCGGGACAACCCCGTCCCTGACGCTATCTGCCGCCGGCTGATGCCGGCCTGCCAGCGGCGTATGACTTCCGAAATGTCCACTCTGAGAACCTCCTTGTAGGCCATCGCCGCACCTCATTCCGAAGTGCTGCAATGGTCTCTGATCAGGCGCTCAGAGTGGCCTAATGAATGTGAATAACTCCCGATTTTCTGGCCTGAAGTCCCTGAATAATCACATGCACTTCCGCCGGGAAGTGACCCATTGTGAGTTGTTCGAGAGCGTAAAGGCGTTGGTGTCTGCGGCCCAAGACTTCTTCGACCGCCACAACCTATGCCCGCAGCGAATACTCCCGGTCATTGGCGCTATCCCTAAATCTTTGCCGGTTTGTACTTAGTTGGTGTAAGGCACTTCGAGAGTCCACGCAATACAAGCACCTATGGACCGAATTTTCTCGTAGTCTCCCGGTTCCCGTTAAGGTGCATCAAACGTAGACTTTAGATCGCGATGGTCGTCAGGCTCTTGCCCCCTTGACCAGGTTCGGCAGCCACAGTGCGATATCGGGGAATGTGATGATCAGGACAATGGTCAGCGCCATGCAAACCATGAAGGGCAGGACCCCGATGTAAACGTCGGTGATCGTATGCTCTACTGCCACTGTGCCCTCTGCCGCCGACATTTCGCGATCTATGTCCCGTCTTATTCCGTGGAGAATATAGAGATTAATTCCCTCCGGGGGGCTGATTAATGCCGCCTCCACCAGTATGACCATGATGACGCCGAACCACACCAGGTCAACGCCCGTCGCAACAAGCACCGGCGCGAGGATCGGCACGGTGGTAACAAGCATGGAGAGGCTTTCCATGAAGGTCCCCAGCAGGATATAGAAAACTACTAATACCGCCACCAGTTGCCAGGGCGCCAGGTCGAACCCCGCCACCCACTCCGAGACGTCGTGGGCGAAGCCAAGGCGGGCGAATGCAAAGCTCAGGGTGAAAGCCGCCACAACGATCAGGAAGATCATGGCGGAGGTTCGCACCGTCGAGCGGGTCACCTCGCTGATCATTGTCACGTTGGTGCGGACTGCGATATTCCACTCCACTGAGGTAATCCGTCTGTCCGCCTTTTCCCGCACCGTCTCGGCCACATCAGCGGGGAGCAATGCGATCAACCCGGATTTCCGGGCTCCCTTGGCCAATACTGGGCCAAAAAGGACGGAGGTATTGTTGGCTAACGCCAGGATCAGGGCCCCCGCGGCCCCGAAGGCTGCCGCCTCGGTGGGCGTGGCAATCCCCAAGTATATCGTTCCCAGAACGATGAATATTACTGCGCCCACGGGGAAAATCGAGAGCAGACCATAGAGCCTGGCACGCAGGGTGGCCATTTGTTCCCGGGGCGCTATTCCGGGGAATACCAACGCGGTTACAACGATCATGGCCATGAACATGCCGGCCAACAGCACTCCGGGGAGGAATCCGGCGAGGTAGAGCCTCCCTATGGATTCCTCCACCAGCACCCCGTAGATGATCAAGCTGATACTCGGAGGGATCAGGATTCCTAGTGTGCCCCCGGCCGCCAGCGAGCCGATGACGAGACGGTCGTTGTAGCCCCTGGCGCGGAAGGAGGGCAAGGAGACCCGGCTCATCGTTGCTGAAGTGGCGACACTGGACCCGGAGCAGGCGGCGAATACAGTGCAGGATACGATGTTGGTATGAATCAGACCGCCGGGGATGGGCGCAAGCCAGCGGGAAATGGACTCATACATCCTTTCCCCTAGGCCGCTGCGAAGCATCAACTCGCCCATCATGATGAAGAGGGGAACGGCGACCAGAATGAAATTCGTGATACTCTCCCAGGACTTGTTGCCCAGGATGTCCCACAGGGGCGAGTCGGAATAGATCTGCATCATGGCCAGCGACAGCACTCCCAGAGCGCCAGCCACGTACAGGCCGATGGCAAAGAACCCGCCCATCATCAGGAAAACAGTTGCAACTGCCAAAGCCGCCAGTACCTCCCGCTCGCGAAATCCGATCAGAACGTGCTACACGGTTTCCGACGCCATGTCCACCACTACACTTCCGGATTCCGGGACCGCGCGTGGGTCTCCCCCCATCAGCTTGTGCAACCGAGGCAGCACCGCTTCGGTCACCATGCTGAATATCATTTGGTAGGCGGTCAGGCCGCATAGGCTGAATCCTATCCCCAGGACCATCTGCGGGATCCACAAAGGAGTCCTGGGATAGGTGAGAGAATGGGCGCCGATGTCGTACGACACTAATACCATCACCCATACCTTCCACGAGGTTATCGTGACGAAGTATGCGATAGAGCCGATGGCAGCCACGTCTGCAAACCACCTTATGGGCGGCGACATGAACGGCAGGAACACATCGATACGGACATGCGCCCCGGATCGCAGGGCATAGGAGAAAGCCCAGGTCATGGCGAATGCCATGACGTAACCGCTCATCTGATCCACGCCCTGCGCCTTGACTATGCCTATCTTGCGCGCAATGACCTCGTAGGTAATAAACAGCGCCAGCAACAGCACCAGAATGCCGCACACTACTCCGACGCGGAAGTAAAGCTGGTCCAAAACGCCGGTTACGGCACGTATTCGCAAGAGCAGGCTCAGGGCAATGGTCGATGATCGTGCCTCAGATTTGTCAGACGTCAAACCGCTTCTCCTGTGTCCGCTTCCCTGTTTCCTGCCTGAACCGATGTTGTCTCTGAGCGCCCGTCCGCGATAGTTACTTCAGGTCTGAAACGGTGCCGTCAGGATTGATGCGCATGCCAACTATGGGGCCGACCTTTTCGTTAAATACCTTCACCTCTGGCGTGTCAGGGCCCCCTACACGGCCCACCCAGTTGGGCAGAACGATTTCGATGGCGCTCTCGCGGATTCTTTCTTTCATTTCCGGAGTAAAGTCACTGTAAATCATCCCTTCCGCGACGTTCAGGTCAACGCCCTCTTGGTCCCACTCGTTAACCAGCCGGAGGTTTTCAGCCTCTGTCTTGGCTCCCTCCTCCTTCAGAATTGCTTGGAAATCCGGGGGGAGGCGGTTCCATACATCGAGGTTGATGACGACGGCGTTGTGAGGGTGAGTGCTCAGCGGTCCAACGATGTACTTGGTTACCTCATACCACTTCTGACCGTGAGCGGGTGTGCTGCCCGTGACACCGGCATCCAGGATACCTCGCTCGAGAGCCGGATACACCTCGGCGAAAGTGATGAATTCCGGGTCGGCCCCCAGACCCGCTATCAGGTCAGCAAGTGGGGTGCTGTGAGCCCGAGTCTTCAGCCCCTTGAAATCTTCCAGGGAGTTGAGGGGTCTCTTGCTGAAGAAGAATTGGTCCGGGTAGTAGTCATAGAAGATTACTTCGCCATTGAACTGCTCCCGAATTAACCTGATTTCCTCGTCCCTGATCGCTAGAAAAATCTCGTTCTGGACGTCCGAGCTTTCGAACAGTCCATATAGCTCGGCAACCTCGATGAAAGGCCAGTCCCCGCCCACGAAGTTGCCGGCCAGCTCGATGAACTCCAGGGTCCCGGACTTGATGTGCCTGAGCACCTGCGTCCCGGATATACCCAACTCTGGATAGGAGGTGATTTGCAGCGTGAGTTGCCCGTTGGTTCGCTCCGAGACCCTACTAGCGTAGTCGGTGAAGAGATCGCAGGTCCTGAGTGTGCGGTTTATGCAGGCGAACTGGATCTCGAAGGTTTCATCTGTGCTCGCCGCTGCTGGTTGCGGGGCTGTGGTTGCTTCGGATTGGGTAGCTGCTTGAGGAGCTTCGGTTGCCGTCGGGGCCTCTCCACCGCCTCCGCAGGCCCCCAAAGCCAGACTAAAGATGCCAACTAACAGAAGGGCTATCAGCTTTCTCATTTGGCAACCTCCACCATTAAGTTAACGAAATACATTCAAGTATAAGGAATAAATAGTCTTACTTCTACAATATATACGGTATAATAAACTAATAGATAATATAAGTCAACATTACTTATCATCATTTTAACCACAACGCAGGGAATTCACATCGCATCCGTTGGCAACTAGCAGAACTTATATCGGAAGTGGCACTGGCTCAGTGAGGCATCCAGCAGGCTCGAAAAGAAGAAAGGTGTCCCGCGTCAAGCATTCCTGCCGATCTGGCGTCAACTAGATTTGCCGGTTCACCTCCTGCGCGTTGCCTCACCAAAATCGTTACTCTACGAAAGTGGTTGCCTCAACTAAAATGTTACCGAAAACTCGGGAGGCAACCACGTGGGCGGAGGCATCTCCAAGATGGCGAAGCAAGAACTTGTGGCGACGATCCGGGACCGGTACGGACAGGCAATCCAAGAAGGACAAGGGGAGGATTCTGGACGAATTCACTGCGATCACCGCCCACCACCGCAAACAGGCATCAGGTTGCTGGGTGGCACTACTGGCAATAAAGGCAAGCCGGTGGAGGGAAGGCGCATCTACGACGAGGCAGTCCGCGAGGCGGTCATCGTAGTCTGGGAGGCTTCCGACCGTATCTGCGGGAAGCGGCTCAAGGCGGCGCTGCACAATCTCGTGGATTCCATGGGCGGCATGGGCATTTGAGCATCGATCCTGCCGTCAGGGAACGCCTGCTCTCAGCCAGCGCTGCAATGCTTGACCGGCTGCTGGGACCCGTCAGGGCCACCGCGGGGAGAAGACCCAGACGCCGCCGGCGGCCGAACATGTGGCACCAGATTCCGGTGCGCACTTTCAGCGACTGGAACCGGCCTCCGCCGGGTTTCTTGGAAATAGACTTGGTGGCCCACTGTGGGGGAACTCTGTCCGGGTCTTTCATACACAGCCTGGTGGCCACCGACATCTGCACCGGATGGACCGAGGCCGTTCCCCTGCCGGCCAGGGAGCAGTCCCTGGTGGTAGAGGGCCTGGAGGCCATCTCCCGGCAGCTGCCTTTCCCGGTCCTCGGCATTGACTCGGACAATGACAGCGCCTTCATCAACGAGACCCTGGTGCAATACTGCGCCTAACGGGGAATCGAGTTCACCAGGTCAAGGGCTTACCGCAAGAACGACCAGGCATGGGTCGAGCAGAAAAACGGTTCCGTTGTCCGGCGGTTCACCGGACATGACCGCTACTCGGGCCAGATCGCCGGACAGGCTATGGTCCACCTGTACAAGGCGGTAAGGCTGCATGTGAACTACTTCCAGCGCTCTTTCAAGCTGCTGGAGAAGCAGTGCGACGGAGCCAAAGTCATCAAGCGCTATAGCCCGCCGACCACACCCTGCGACCGGGTCATGCAGGACGGCACCATCCCTGCTTGGACGAAAGAGCAACTCAGCGAATACCGCGCCGGTCTGGATCCGGTGGCTCGGCTGCGTTCCATAAGGGATGGACAGGCAGCAATAGCAACGATGTCCTCACCGCAGCCCTTGGAAACTTCTCATGGTGAAAGCGTTGACTGGTTTCTGGCCCGGCTTCCCAGCCTGTGGCAAGAGGGCGAGACTCGACCCACTCACAAGGCGCGAGTTCGCCCGCCGCGGCACTGGCGTACCTGTAAGGATCCCTTCGAAGGCGTTTGGTGCCAGGTGTTGTTGTGGCTCGAGAGGGATCCTGACACGACCGCCAAGGACTTGATGGCGAGACTGAGTGCGTCTGATCCGGAGCGGTTCAGCGACGCCCAGCTTCGGACCCTGCAACGCCGGGTGAAGGACCGGCGCGGGGTAATGGCCAAGAAGCTGGTCTACACCGCCTTCGATGAGTACGCTGTGGAACAGCAATATAGAGGCGAACCTTCATTGGTTGGAGCAGGATCCAGCGGCTAGAATTTCGGTAACATTATTTGGTGAGGCAACAGGAACCGGCAGGACTAATTGTCGTTAATCAAGAAAGGCCATGTTAAGAGTTAGCCATATTGTGTGGCGGCGTCCGATCTCAGGGTCAAACGTCAAGCCTTGTTACCGTTTCATCGCCATCTCCTGAACCGCCTCCGCGACCAGCAAGCGAACAACGTACTCCGGTTGATGAATTTCGTGTGACTCAGCTGGCGTGAGTGGACGCGCGCCAACGCAGTGCCCTGAAGACCCGACGGGCTGTCGCAGATTAGATGTCACTCCCTGCCTGAAGCGCTATGGTTACTCTGAATAAAGGCCGCGCTGGTCTGAATTTTCGTTGACGGAGCGGCGAGGGAGTGAGAGGCACGGATCGTGTCTCTCCGGCCCTGGTCCAGACCTTGGCGTTTCGCCCCTCAGGGGGCCATCGCCGGCTGGGCTCAGGGTCGGGGACTGGGCCGGGAATGTCGCCGGACACGCTACCCCCTCAGTTGGTTCTCCGCCGTCAGCAGGTTGCCCAGCCCGAACAGCAACGCCAGCCGCTGCCCGTTCTTCATCAACCCCCGGTAGCGCACTTTGCCGTATCCGAACAGACCCTTTACCCTCAGAAACGGATGCTCCACCTTGGCCCTCACCGATGCCTTGGCCTTCTCCGCCAGCGCCTCCTCGCTATCAGGGTCCAGCTTACGCCGACGCACCGGCCTCATGGCCACCTGCCATGCCACCTCCAAACCCAGGTTCTCCTCCCGCTTGCCCACTCCCTGATACCCGGCGTCGCACCACACCGTCCTCTCGCCCCCGTGCAGCAGGTTGTGGGTCTCGGTAACATCGTGGACGTTGGCCGCTGTCGTGCTCAGGCTGTGGACTATTCCAGTCTCCAAGGCCACACCGATATGCGCCTTCATCCCGAAGTGCCACTGGTTCCCCTTCTTGGTCTGGTGCATCTCCGGGTCCCGCTCCCCGGCACGGTTCTTGGTGGACGACGGCGCCTCGATGATAGTGGCGCCCACGATGGTTCCCTCTCGCAGCTTCAGTCCCTGGGATTTCAGGTGGGCGTTAATTTCCTCCAACAGCCCTGGACCAAGGTTGTGCCGCTCCAGGAGATGGCGGAAGTTCAGGAGGTGGTCTCGTCGGGCAGGGGTCCGTGAGCTTCAATCCCACGAACCGCCGGACGGATTCAGCCTCATAGAGCAGGTCCTCCATACCAGGATCGCTCAGGTTGTAGAAGAGTTGCACGCAGTGGACTCGCAGCATCACTGAGAGCGGGTAGGGACGGCCGTTTCCTGCCTTAGGGTAGAGGGGGCGGATGCGGTCCTCCAAGTTGTGCCAAGGAATCAGATCGTCCATGCGCTCCAAGAACACCTCCCGGCAGGTCTTGCGCTTCTTGCCCTGGTATTCCAGGTCGGCAAAGGTGGCCTGGTCCATACAACCTCATTGCCGGTCAGCATCAAGCATACCGGTACTACTATGCCACGGCGCCCAAACTTGTTCAGAGGTTTCCTATATCACCTGCGAAGAATTCCGCACACTATGTGCCGGCCCTCTGATATTACGGATTCCAGCAGTTGACGCGCTATAGGAACGTTTGATCTCTACAGGTTGACTGACGGTGAATGCACGAGGGGCATTATTCTCGGCAGCGTTGCACGTAGCTACTAGACGCCCGTGAAAATGTCTTCAGGAGAATAAATCCCCATTTAATATCGAAAATCGTCAATTTAATTGACATTCTTACCTGATAGTATTAGAGTTTCTGCCATATATATTCTCATAAGTCATATCAAGTACTATCGACAGCGGATCGGATTGAGAAATCAGGCTCCCTATCCGTCTTGGAGTGTGAATGATAATGCTCAAAGTATCTCTCCTTTCCAAATTCATACTGGCGTTCCTGGTTCTGATGGGAGTTTTCGCAGTCGCTTGCAATGGCTCTGATGAGGCGACACAGGCTCCTGCTCCTACAACCGCGCCTGTCGCTGCCACTACTGCTCCAGCCGCCGCGACTACTGCCCCGGCCGCTGCCACTGTAGCGCCGGCCGCTATTCCTACGCCCACCGCGGCAACTGGGGGCGCACAACCGACACCAACCACAGCGCTCGTCATCGCAACGGCAACTCCGCCACCAGTCCCGCAGGCCACCCCAACCCCTGAACCCATCGTCACCAGCACTTCCGGACGCTTGGTTACTGCTCTGGGGGCCCTGCTTGTAGAGACCAATGTTCCGTGGCATTTCGCAATGCTTGGGATGGGTAAACGCCCCTTCTATGAGAACCTCATCGGCGTTGATCGCTACAGCGGCAGATTGATTCCTGAAATCGCTACTGAATGGGAATTGAGTCCCGACGGTATGCAATGGAACTTCAAGCTGCGAAAGGGGGTTCAGTTCCATTATGGATGGGGCGAAGTTACGGCCAAGGACATACAGCATACATTCGCCGTAGTGACACAGGAGGGCGCCCAAGGAGTCGACGCCAAACCCCTCAGGCTCGCCGTCGACAGAGTGGAGGCCGTAGATGATTACACTGTGATCTACCACCAGAAAAAGCCTGACGGCTTCAGCGTGGAATTCTACAATTTTGGTGGGCACGGCACCTCTGGAATTGTCAGCAAGGCACAATGGGATGCCGAGGGGGAGGAAGGCTACGCCCAGAGGATGGTTGGCACCGGCTCATGGCAGTACGTTGACCGGATATTGGGACAGAACATCACGGCGGAACGCGTGGTAGACCATTGGCGAAGGACTCCTGAATTTGAAGAGTTGGAAATGCTGCTGACCGCAGAGGAGGCCACACGGCTGGCAGCTCTGCTGGCAGGGGAGGCCCACATCGTCTCTCTCCCGTCCGACCTCCTCGAAACGGCGACTGAGGAGGGGATGACGCTGACCCAAAGCTCCGTTCCGGCAGTCTCCTATGGTTTTCACTTCATGGGCCAGTACTACTACGACCTCGCCCTGCTCGAGGACGAGCCCTGGTTGGACACCCAAGGCGGCAAACTGGTGCGCCAAGCGATGAACAAGGCCATTGACCGGGCTGAGTTGCACCAAGAAATATTCCAGGGACGCGGTGAACAGAGCCGTGTTTACGGATGGCACCACACCTTGCTGGGCTTCAACTCGGCTTGGGATGAGATGTGGGAGGAGCAGTACGGCTATGATCCGGAACGCGCCAGGGAACTGCTGGCCGAGGCCGGATACGCCGACGGCTTCGAGTTAAGCATCACTTTGGTTCCGAACGATCTAGTACCGGAGAACTTCCAAATAGTTGAGCAAGTGGCCCTCTATTTCGAAGACATCGGACTGGAGGTTGATCTTCTGCCTCTCGATAGCGGGCGGTGGGTAGAAATGTTCCGGAAGAGGGAGATGCATGACATCGTGAACCCGATTGCGGGGTCGTACCGGGACCCTCAGTTCACGATCAGCGATTATTTTACTCACGACGGCATACCGGCCACCTATGTGAACGAGTTCACCATGGGCAAGTATGACGAACTTACCGGCTCCCACACGCGGGAGGACCGAGACCGCGTCATGCGAGAGCTGGGTGATGGGCTTTACGAGAATTTCTCCTCGATGCCGTTGTTCTGGTTTCCCGCTGTACTGGCCTTGAACCCCGATGTGGTCGCTGACTACTCCTTCCCAGGGAATCGGCGGGAGATCTACAGCCATCTGGAATACGTGAAGGCAGCCGAGACTAGGTAGGGTATTGGCGCAGGTTCTTCTTGGAACTCAACCGGAGACATGGACTCTCCGCATGTTCACGTCTCCGGTTATTTCTTAAAAGGTATTCGAATGCAGCGGTTCATCTTAGTCCGATGTTTCCACTCCCTGCTGGCGCTGTGGATCATCAGCATGGTGGTTTTCGGGTTGATCCGTGTGACCGGGAGCCCGGTAGATGCCCTAATGCCTGGAGAGGGCACCCAGGCCGACCGGCTGGCCCTGGAAGAGTACTGGGGTCTGAATGAACCAATAGTTACTCAGTACGTCAAGTACATCGGAAAAATGTTTCGGGGCGACCTTGGCGACTCCTTCAAATGGCGTGGAACCACTACCAAGCAGCTGATAGCGGAACGCTTGCCGGCTACAGCCCAATTGGCGGGCTTTGCGCTATTGATCAGCGTCGTGATTGCAGTACCTCTTGGCGTTCTCACCGCGGTAAAACGAGACGGGCCTTTCGACCGGGGCGGCAAGGGATTCGCCATGGTGGGTCAGGCCCTGCCTCCATTCTGGTTGGGAATTATCCTGATATGGATACTCGCGGTGAAGCTGGACTGGCTCCCAACCTCCGGTAAAGGAGGCATCTCCCATATTATTCTTCCGGCTATAACACTGGGTTGGTTTCAAGTGGCAGCGATAATGCGCCTTGTCCGGTCGTCTATGCTGGACGTGCTCGACAGCGAGTACGTCAAGATGGCGAGGATAAAAGGTCTGCCGGAGCGGAAGGTGGTATGGAAACACTGCTTGCGCAATGCCGCCATCGCTCCGCTCACTTATTTCGGAGTGATAACCTCGGCGCTACTAGTCGGGTCCATAACTACCGAGACGGTATTTTCCTGGCCGGGCATGGGCCAGCTTATTCTGGGTGCCGCTCTCGGCCGCGACTTTGCGGTGGTGCAGGCGGTAGTCTTGCTTTTTGCGGGATTCTACGTAGTCGGTAATCTGTTGGTGGATATCCTTTATGCGTACCTCGACCCTCGCATTCGTTACACCTGAACTGCGGATTACTACAAACTGACCACTCGGGCCATGGCCTCATTGCGGGGGCATGGGTATTCTGACAAACCTCGTTAACCTTGGAAATTATGGCCGATCTGACATTTGCACCAGCCAACAGACGACTGCTTCGGGTCGCCGCTGAAGCTCGTAGGTACCCATTGCTCCCAATGCTGGTGCTTCTCGTACTATTGGTTCTGCCCGGGATTTTCGCCGATCAGATAGCACCCCATTCTCCCACTAGCGGGAGCGCCAGAGATCGTCTGATACCGCCTGTATGGCAGGACGGTGGAACTTGGAGCCACCCGCTGGGAACCGACAAGGTCGGTCGCGATATACTCAGCCGTATTATGCATGGGGCCCGCATCTCGCTGATTGTCGCGTTGGTGTCTATCGCCCTCGGCGCTATCGTAGGTGTCTCATTGGGCCTGGTTGCAGGCTATTTTGGTGGTAACGTCGACCACTTCATCATGCGGTTGGTTGACATCACTCTAGCGCTGCCCTCCATTTTGCTTGCCTTGGTGCTGGCTACCGTTATGCAACCGGGCTTTACAAGCGTTGTAATCATCATTTCCCTGGTGATTTGGGCTCGCTATGCCCGCATGGTCAGGGGGGAGAGCCTCACGTTAAAGGAGCTGGACTTCATTGCCCGTGCAAAGGTGTCGGGAGCATCTGATGTCCGCATAATCTCGCGCCATGTATTTCCCAACGTTGTCAACAGCCTGATTGTCCTAGCGACCCTGGAAGTGGGACAAGTCATAATATTTGAAGCATCCCTTAGCTTCCTCGGAGTGGGAATACCCCCTCCTAACCCTGCCTGGGGGTTGATGGTCGCAGATGGACGTGTGTTGGTCATAACTGCGTGGTGGGTTTCATTTTTCCCTGGGTTGGCCATCCTGCTGACAGTTTTGTCGATGAACCTGCTCGGTGACTGGGTGAGGGATAGATTGGATCCGAGGCTGAGGAATGTGTAAAGATCCGATTTTCGAGAAAAGAATGGAACTTTAAAATCCCGAGTCATAGATGCCAAAGGTAATCGAGACAACGGAAAAATATGGGGAATTGGAGCTTAGCATCAGTTCGTAAGTGCCGTAGCTCGGCGCCTGAATTATCGAGTACATCCGCGGGTCGTCGACATAGAGGAAGCTTCTTCCGTCTTTCTCAATCACCAGATCCTCTCCTCCGTAGGAGGGTTTTACGTATTCTCCGTCCAACTTGACCAGCACCTTAAAGGGTTGGGCATCATCACCCTCCGATCTGATTACCGCATTAACGCTCTTGGCCGAATACTGTAGCACAAGATAGTCCTCAAAACTGTTCGTCTCCCGGGCGTGCCTCACACTCTCTGCGCTGTTATGCCAGAAACCTTGAAGATAAATGAGATTCTTCTGGCGTTCCCCGGGATCCTCGTAGGCAACGATCTCGTTGGGCGGCCCGTGGCCTCGGCGCTCCCCCAAATATAGATAAACTTGTGCAGCGAACAGTTCTCTAGTCGGTCTGACAGAGGGGTTCTTTAGGAAATCTGGATCTATCGCTTGGTAATCAGGCATTTCGGACCTGCCTTCAGTCAACTCCGCCCCCGCTTCCTCGAGAAGCTCACGGATTCTCGATTCCGTCTCACCGTAGGCACCCTCGCCGAAGTGGGTGTAGCGGATAATCCCGTCCTTGTCTATCAGATACTTGGCTGGCCAAAAGCGATTTCCGTACGCCTCCCAAGTGACGTAGTTATTGTCAAGGGCGATAGGCCAGCGTATCCCATACTTTGCCACCGCCTTGCGCACATTTTGTATTTCCTGCTCAAAGGAAAATTCGGGCGTATGAACGCCTATTATCACCAGTCCGTCGTCTGTGTACTTTTCGTACCATTGTCTAAGGTAAGGAAAAGTGCGGATGCAGTTGACACAGGTATAGGTCCAGAAGTCCAAAAGCACTACTTTGCCTAGCAGGCCGTCTATCTTCAACGGCTGCGAATTGACCCAGCCCGATATTCCTAGAATTTCCGCGGCTTTGGGGCCTTCTGCCACTTTCATGCTTCCAGATTCGGCTGCGCCCTGCGGGGTCGCCCCTGTACGTTCAGATGTTCCCTGGTCGGCTACTGCCTCAACTTCGGGAATGTTCGTCCTCTCGGCTCCTTGGCTTGATTTCTGCGAGGCGACGATAGCTGGAGCAGGAGCTTCAGATATTTTGCCCACACCAAACAGGCCCCAAGAACTAGCGGTAGCAACTGCGATGATTACTACAACTAGGAGCGGGGGGATCAGGCTTCTTAGGTTGCTTGCGAAGAATGGCATCTTTGCCGCGAGTGGTCGGATTTCCGATGGTTCAAGCATATCCCGGGCCCTCCCATTCACCGTCACCGTTACGCCTCGTCTTCCGTCGCGGCTTCTGGAGAATGAGGTGGACCCCATTGGTTGGACAGGATTAGGCCACAATTAAGTGGGACTCCTGCACCCCCTCGTATGATACCAAGACCGGTTGGTCCGAACATCTCCTCTCTTTCAACTCCTGTTTGACGTCAACTACTTTTGCCGGTCCTGTCGATTATTCTTGCCGGTTCGCCTCCTGATCCTGACCCTGCTGTTGGGCCACTACGGTCCGGTAGCTGGGGACATCGAATTCCAGGATTACCGAGTGATGCACCACCCGGTCGATGACCGCTGCGGTGGCCATGGGGTTGGCGAAGATGTGCTCCCACTGCAAGAAGACCAGGTTGGAGGTGATGCCCAGGGACCGGCGTTCGTAGCGCTCGGCGATGAGGTTGAAGAGCACCTCGGACTCCTCGGCCCCCTGGGGCAGGTATCCCAAGTCATCCATCAGCAGGAAGTCGTAGTTGTCGAGGCGTCGTAATTGTCGCGGCAGGGCCAGGTCGCGCTTGGCGGCCAGCAGGTCCTGCACCAGCCGGTAGGCCGGGGCAAACAGCACCGACCTGCCGGACTCCACCAGCCGGTGTCCCACGGCGCACAGTGCGTGGGTCTTGCCGGTGCCCGGCAGCCCGAAGGCCAGCACGTTGACGCCCCGCTCGACGAAGTTTCCGTCGCCCAGTTCGCCCAGTTGCTGCCTGAGAGCCAAGGGCACCCGGTCGTGCTCGAAGGTCTCCCAGGTCTTGCCCGCCGGCAGCCTGGACGCGGTGCACAGCCTGCCGATGCGGCGCTGCCTTCGGTCCTCTGCCTCCTGCTCCGATACCTCCAGGAAGGTGGAGAGGGCATCGCCGTGTCCGGCGGCAGTGAAACGAGCCACTGACTGCGCGCCCATGGTGGGCAGCCGGAATTGACGGCACAGCTCCCCGATCCGGTCATTCATCCCCACCGTGTCTGTCATGAGGCCACCCCCGCCAGCAGGGAGTCATAGACCCTCAGATCAGGCATCCCGGTCAGGCTGAGTGTCGGCGCCAGAGGTGGTGTTGGATTCGCCAGCTCATTGACCGTAGTCGAAGGGGTCGCCGGCCTCCAGCAGCAGCGCCAGGGCGCTGTCCACCGTGGATTCCATGGTGGTGGCCGCCAGATGCAGGATGCGGACGTACTCCACGTCGGCGCGCTCGCCACGCCATTTCCAAAGGGCATCGTAGGCCACCCGGAAGGTCACGGCGGGAAATATCTGCTCCCGGAAGCGATAGCGGGCGAAGGCCCAGGGCTTGCGCACCAGGGAGCCGATGACATGGCGGTAGTCGACGTGGGCTTCTCTCTCACCCCGGACCCGCTCCATTCGTTCCACCAAGTGGCCCTTGTAGTAAACTTCCAGGTGCTCGGCGTACAGCCGGACCTGCACCTCCTTCCCGATGAGGAGGGAGGGCACGGTGTAGGTGCGGCCGGCTCCTGAGCTTGTCGAAGGGCTGGATGGTGCTCCACTTGCGCACCCTGGCCCGGTAGTTGACGTCTTCCGGCACCGGAGCTGGCGGCAGGAGTTGCAAGTGAGGGCGTTCCTGCTCCGGCTTTTCCTTTATCAGCCGGTTGCGCCGGTCCACCACCTTGCTGACGAAGCCGGTGTAATCGTCGGCCGGGCCTAAATCGCGGCTGCCCCGCAGCATGAGGGCCTGGTCGATGGCGTCCCTGAGACGGAAATGGGCCTGCTCTGCAATGCCGCTTTCGTGGGATTCGCCGGAATTGATCAGTGTGGACTCGAGCCCGTAGTGGTCCAGAAGCTCGGCGTAGCTGTCGTTGAGGGCCCGGCCGCGGCTGCGCTTAGTCTCGTGGGTGAGGGGCGAGGTGTTGTCGGAACGGATCACCTGAGGCGCGCCGCCCAAGGCCCCCCAGGGCATTCTGGAGTCCCTGCTTCAGGGCCAGGAAGGTCTCGCCAGTGGCCACCTCGGCATAGCGCCAGTCCGAATGGCTCAACGCCAGTTGGAACAGCAGATGGCGGTAGGGCCGGCCGCCGATGGTGACTCCCAGGGATTTGCAGTGTGTGAAGTCGATCTGGGCCTCACGGCCCGGGGGATGCTCTTGGGGGAAGCAGACTTCCTGGTCCGGACCGTTTAGCGCCCGCCTCCTGAACTTGTCGAAGGGCCTGTAATCGTCGTTGCAGGGTGCGGAGCTGGGAGATGCTGAACCGGCCGGGGAATCTCTCCTCCTCCTGAGCTTGCCGGCGGCCTCGCCCTGGAGCAGGGGCAGGATTTCCTCCTCCCACACTCCGTCGAAGGGGTCGGGACGGGTGCGCCACCAGCGCTCCTGCTTGGTTTCCGACGGCAGCGAGCCGCACCGCCATTTCCGCGCCGACCTCTGGCTCAGGTCTATCCCCGCGTGTGCAGGGGAACCGGCCTTTCGTGCTTTGCCTATGTGTTCCTCCCCGGTCTATCCCCGCGTGTGAAGGGGAACCAATCCCGCCCCTTTGAGGGGAGGGTTTGGCCAGTCCTGAGCGTGCTGAGGGGGCGGGGGTGGAATAGTAGTGCAGAGCACCGGTCGAGCGCATCCGAGAAATACACCGAATACGCCGTTGGTTTTGAGATGGATTGTAAGTATCGGTCGACGTGCAGCCGTGACTGCTTCACCTCTCACCCCTCAGGTGCGATTCCGCAGGGTGCCGCTGGCAAGCCGCGAGCGGGCCGATGTCTGTCCCGGCGAAGTGGAAGCACCGATGGTCCACGGGTCCTGTTCCTGTGGTATTGGTGCCCTTGAGGTCCGGGAAACACTGGCGAAGTCTTTCCCGAAAGAAGCCCTACATTGGAGCTACGGCGCAAGCCACTTCGCTTAATAGACGTCCCGAACAGCTGATGACAATAACAGGATAGTTTTTTCCGAAAGTAACCCCAAATTCCACTAGTCCGGCAGGTTAGAAATCCAGCTGTTAAAAGGGGGGCCTATTCTCCGAAAGTAGGCCGCTACGAGATTTGGAAGCGAGCAGACTCGCCACGGTACCGAAAGACTGTGCGCTCTCCACTGTGATTATTCAGGGACTTCAGGCCAGAAAATCGGGAGTTATTCACATTCATTAGGCCACTCTGAGCGCCTGATCAGAGACCATTGCAGCACTTCGGAATGAGGTGCGGCGATGGCCTACAAGGAGGTTCTCAGAGTGGACATTTCGGAAGTCATACGCCGCTGGCAGGCCGGCATCAGCCGGCGGCAGATAGCGTCAGGGACGGGGTTGTCCCGGGAACCGTCGGCAAGTACATCGCGGCGGCCGAGGGGATGGGCGTCTCCCGCGACGGGGCGGCGCCCACCGAGGAGCAGCTAAGCCACCTGGCGGGCATCAGCCGGCCGGGCCCGCAGCAGGCGTGCATACCCACCGAGGAGAGGCTGGCGCCCTGGGCCGACCAGATCTACCAGTGGCTCACCGCCGACCATCTGCAGCTCACCCGCGTCCAGGAGTTGCTGGCACAGCGGGGCAGCCCGGTATCGTATTCCTCGCTGCATCGTTTCGTGGCCCGCCGCAACTGGCGGGGACACACGCCGCATACAGTGCGGATGGAGGGGACTGAGCCGGGAGAGGTAGCCGAGGTGGATTTCGGGCGGCTGGGTCAGATTCATGACCCTGACACTGGCCGCCGCCGCATTGCTTGGGCGCTGATCGTGGTCCTGGCCTATTCGAGGCACAGTTTCGTCTGGCCCACTTTCAGCCAAAGGCTGGAGGACGTCATCGCCGGGCTGGAGGCGGCCTGGGCCTTCTTCGGCGGCGTTCCCAGGTACCTGGTGATGGACAATTTCCCTGCCGCCGTGGCGGGGGCGGATGCCCTGCACCCCCGGTTCACCCGGGGATTCATCGAATATTCCCAGCACCGCGGCTTCATCTGCGATCCGGCCCGGGTGCGCCACCCCAAGGACAAGCCGAAGGTGGAACGGGGTGTCCAGTACGTCCGGGAGCGCTTTTTCAAGGGGGGCGAATTCAGGGATCTGGCCGATCTCAGGGAGCAGGCGGCCCGCTGGTGCCGCGACGTTGCCGGTCAGCGCATTCACGGCACCACCCGGCGCCAGCCCCTGGCCGTCTTCCTGGATGAGGAGCGCCACACCCTGACACCCTGGGACGGTGAGTCCTACGAGATCACCCAGTGGCGCACGGTAAAGGTGCATCCGGACCATCACGTGGCCTGTCAGTACGCCCTGTACTCGGTGCCGTCATCCCTATGCCCTCCGGGCCAGCAGGTGGAGATCGGACTTGGCAGCAAACTGGTGCGCATCTATTTCCGGGGCCGGCTGATCAAGACTCACCTGTGCCAGCCCCGTGGTGGCCGCGCTACCGATCCTGACGACTACCCGGCAGAGATCACCGCCTACACCATGCGCGCGCCCGACAGGATCAAGCACGGTGCCGCCGAGTACGGCCCTGCTGTCGCCGAATTCGCTGAGCGGCTGTTCGACGGGCCACTGCCGTGGGCCAAGGTGAGGCAGGGACACAAGCTCATCCGTCTGGGAAAACGCTACACCCCGGAACGCCTCGACGCGGCCTGCAGACGGGCCCTTGAGGTCGACCTCATCGACGTCCGCCGGGTGGAACGGATCCTGGTGCAGGCCCTGGAACAGGAGGCCATGCCCGAACTGCCAAAGCCGATGCCCAGTGGCCGTTTCGCCAGGCCCGGCTCTGCCTTCGCCCACCCCGACCTATACATTCGCCATTCGGCATGAGGAGATCATCCATGACCAGAAGCACCGATCTGACTCCGCTGCTCAAGCGGCTGCAGCTGGGGCCCATGGCCGCCACCCTGCCCGAGCGCATCACCCTGGCCCGCAGGGAGCAGCTGGACTACGCCTCCTTCCTGGAGATCATCCTGAGCGACGAGGTCAATCGCCGCGCTCACCGGCGCATCGAGGTGCGCCTGCAGCAGGCCGGCTTCCAGGAGACCTGCCGGCTGGAGGACTTCGACTGGTCGGCGTCGATCACCGTAGACCGCCGCCTGCTTGACGCTGTTTTCTCGCTGGAATTTCTGGCGAAACACGAGCATGTCCTGCTGGTGGGACCCGCCGGCGTCGGCAAGAGCTTCCTGGCCCAGGCCCTGGGCTACGCCTCTGTAAGGGCCGGGCACACCGTCCGCTTCATCCATGCCGACGACTACTTCAGGGCCATGAACCAGGCCAGGGCCGACAACTCCCTGGAGCGGACCTTCCGGTCTTTCCTCGCTCCGGACCTGCTGATTCTGGACGACCTCGGCCTGCACCGATTCACCGCCCAACAGTCAGCAGACTTGTACGAACTCATCCTCAACCGGTACCGGGCCTCCAGCTTCGTGATCACCAGCAACCGGGCCGTGGACGAGTGGCTGGGACTCTTCGAGGACCCCATCCTTGGCAACAGCGCTCTCGACCGGCTGGCCAACGCCAGCTACCAGATCGTCATCGAGGGCAGCAGCTACCGGGAACGGCTCTCGCCACACCGTGCCCTGCTGGGCGCAAAGGAGGTGATTGACCCTGCCACTGTGACCTGATTAAAGTCCAACCCACCAGCGCTTAGGGTGGCCGGATGTCTGTGAATAGCACTGGCCTAATGACCCTGAATAACCACACTCCGCCACAGCATCTCGATAGGATTGAGCCAAGGGCTGTAGGTGGGCAGGTACAGCAGCACCAAGCGGCCTGCCGCTCCGCGCACCACAGCATCCACCTCTTCCTCCTGATGCGTACTGGCATTATCCCACGCTACGTAGACCCTCCCGGCAGGATGTTTGTCCACCAATGCTTGCAGCAACTCCGCTATCTCCCGGCGACGCTTACGCCTCCTGAACAGCACCATGGTCTCTCCCGTATGGTAATTGACCGCACCAATGCCATAGTGCTTGGCCGGTTGTCCGGGTGCCGGTATCATCACCTGCTGTCCCTTGGGACTCCACAGGGCCCGCAACGTGGGCAGCCAGGAGAGATTGAACTCATCGGCATAGTAAAAGACCTCTCCTTCCTTCAGGCCATCCCGGGTGTCTTCAAGCGTCTTTTTTTGACCAGATACTCCGGGTCTGGGCTGTTGATTTTGTGCTGGGGGCGGCTCAACACGATCTCTGCTTTCTTCAGGTGCATCCGGACCGTCTCGGCCTCTACCCGGATACCCGTCTCCTCAGCCAGGTAATCAGCCAACCTGGCCAGGGTCCACAAGGAAAAGGGCAGCCCCAAGCTGCGGGGACGCTGCCGGACCACCTCCACCAATCGCCGGATATACTCAGGGGTCACCTTCCGGGGCGCACCGGGTATGGGGGCATCCGCCAGCCCTTCGATTCCCTCGGCCTGGTATCGCTTGAGCCAGTTCCTTACGGTCTGGTCGCTCTCCCGTACGATCCGGGCAATGGCTGGCGCAGTCATCCCCTCCTCGGCAGCCAACAGCACTATCTGGGCCCTAGTCCTCAGCCGTGCCTTCCTGGTGGTGCGGTATAATTCCTGCAACTCATCGAGCTGCTCTTTACTCAAGGGAGAAAGTCTCAATGGTGGTTTCATCTCACCCTCCTCCCTCATTTTATCTCCAAATTGTTTATCTGTTTTGTACTTAGGGGGCACGGTCAAGTTTGGCGCCACCAAGGACACGTCGGCCGGCCCCCCTGCCAGGGAGTAACAAAGTACCTGAACACATATTCTCGAAGGTCCTAAACCCAAAAAACGTGATCCGGTGGCTTGCCACATTTCCTGTACCAGCCATAGTGCTAGTTTTGCGGGTCAATCAGCTATTTCCGCCAGTATGGGGAACTCCGCGGGGACAGGTTCCCTAGGGCGCTGTGAGGCATCTCGCCATTGTAGTGTCTTCGCCAGGTTTCGACCTTTTCCTCGGCGTCTTCCAGGGACAGAATTCAGTTCCGTTGAAATGTCCTTCAAGCTAAGGCGTCGCTCCTGGGTCATCGGCGGTACCGAACGCACAAGAAACCCTGCTAGATTAGCAGGGACATGACGACCTCATTCTGTGGGTGGAGCGTGCGTATAGCTAACTATACGGTCAACGAAAACCTGACCACGAAGGTTCTTGATTTTATCCAGTTTGGTGGGCCTGGATGGACTCGAACTATCGACCTCGGTCTTATCAAGACCGCAATCAGCTCGCACGTTACACTCAGACTTTGTCAGCAGTAAGGGTGGGGAAGTTGTTTTACTTCCCGAAGGGCTTAAATTCCCTGAATGCCTCTATGGCCTCCTCTTCAGCCTCCATCGCCGCCACATAGTGGTCCAGTATATGAGGTGTCGACCAGCCTGCAATCGCCTGAACGTATGGCCGAGGAATACTTTGCTTGACGGCGTTGGCAGCGAAGGTTCTTCTGAAGATGTGGCAGGTGTCCTTCAGTTCCACTTCCGCCCGTTCGGCCAAGCGCTTAAGATCCTGCCAGATGCCGTCGTATCCCAGCCGGGTACCCTCCTCCGTCACCCAGAGCCATTCCAAGGAATTATTCCGATGGTGCGTGTAACGCAGCATTGATCGCTGGCATTCTTTCTTTCCCAAACGGAATCCGACGCTCCTTTTGCCCTTTTCCGTAAACCACGCGAATCACTGACGCATCCCAGTCGAGATCCTTTTTCTTCAGCATCCACATCTCGTTTCTTCTGATCCCGGTGGTTGCGAGCATCCACAGCATTGACTGCCTTCGAGCACCAGCGAAGGTGTTCAGAGGGCACAAATCGAGCAGGGCAGCAAACTGCTCATCGGTCAAGAAGGGCTTGCGCGTTTTCGGCACTTTGGGGGCCTTGATCTTACTGGCTGGCGAAGCCTCTATTAGTCCCCAGGAAACGCACCAGTCCAGCCAAGTGGTGACGGCTTGCCATCAGGTGCGGATCGTCCGTGGCTTAAGGCCATGCTCTCTCATTGACCCGAGGTGCCTAAGAACATGCTCAGCCGTAAGGTCTTCCAGAAACTGGCAGGAGGGGTCAAGGTCCCGCAAAAACAGCCGCAGTTCCTTGGCGTAGAATTTTACCGTGGCTTCCGTGCTGCCTTCGATACGGTGGTACCGGAGGTAATCTTCAAGAATTTCAGGTAACCGCTGTGACATCTCCAAAGCTGGGTCAGCTTTGAGCCACGAGTTAACCGCTGTGACATCCATCCATAGTTTGGCGACTCTGGACGCCGTTTTCGTAGCTGTGGCTCCCCGAGTAGGATTCGAACCTACGACCTAGCGGTTAACAGCCGCCCGCTCTACCGCTGAGCTATCGGGGAACGCATCAAACGCACAATGCGGTGTGCTTGTAGGTGTTCATTGTATCACCTCAGTGCATCCCCGTGAATCCCCATTTGGTAATCTCAACTCGTGCTGGTAATCCGTGATTCTCCAGCCTCAGACCGTCATTCCAAGCATCACCAGCACGTGTTGAGAATACCTCCCATTTGGCTGAAAACCACACCTACCTATATTAAACATATAGTTGACAATATTGCTATCAAGTTTTAATATAAAAGCGACTCACATTAGCTCGCAGCCGGGCTGAACCGGAGACGGCGCTACCGGCGGGAGGGACACGGCCATGAGCGACTACTACGGTGTGTTGGGCGTATCCCGGGGCGCTTCTGAAAAGGAAATCCGCCAAGCTTACCGTAAGCTGGCGCGGCAGTATCACCCTGACGTGAACAAGAGCGACGACACCGCTGAAGAAAAATTCAAGGAAATCAACGAAGCATACAGCGTCCTCTCCGATGAGGAGTCTCGCAAGAAGTACGACATCTACGGCGAAAACTGGCGCCAGGCCAGTGAGGATACCGGGTCGGGCGGCGCTGGCCCCCATGGCAGGGCCTACCGGTGGACAACTGGCGGCAGGGATTTCGAAGACATTTTCTCTGGCTTCGGCGGACGCAGTGGAACGCGCTTCCAAGATTTCGGCGCGGGCGGAGATTTCAGGTTCGAGGAATTGTTCAACGCTGGCCACAGCCAGGCCCGTCGCCGGCCACCTCCCGAGCATCCCGTGGAGGTGACATTGGAAGAGGCTTTCCATGGCGCCACTCGCACCCTCCGGCTCAACGATGGGCGCACATTAGAGGTCAAGATTCCAGCCGGTGTGGACCAGGGTTCACGGGTGCATATCGCTTCCGGCAAAGCCGAGGGCGGCGACTTCTACCTGAAGGTGACCCTCCTGGCGCATCCCAGGTTCAGGCGGGAAGGTCAAGACCTCTACGCCGAGGTCGATCTCGATGTCGACGACGCAGTACTGGGCGCGGAGATCCTGGCGCCCACCCTCACCGGAAAGGTTGCCCTGACTGTGCCACCCAACACGCCCAACGAACGCCGCTTCCGGCTTTCCGGACTGGGCATGCCGGGACTCTCTGGCAAGGAGAAGCGTGGCGACCTCTTTGTAACGGTCAAGCTGCGTATCCCTCCCGATTTGTCCGAAGACGAAATTGACCTGTTCCACAAGCTCAGGGAACTCCGTTACCAACGCTCGGCATTCGGAGACGAGGCCACTGTCAGCTAAAGCTGCGAGGGCTGGACTGCCACTGACTCTCCAGCGGTAATGGCCGGAGAGCGGCGCGGCCTGACAAAAGGGGGATATTCACCATGGTTCAAGAGGAAAGCCTTCACGAGGAACCTTGTTTCGTGATCAGCGTCGCCGCTCGCATCGTCGGGGTGCACGCGCAGACCCTGCGCCACTACGAACGAGCCGGACTCATCTGGCCTTCCCGCACCAGGGGCCGCCAGAGGCTCTACTCGATGGCTGATATCGATCGCATACGGCGGCTGCGTATGCTCATCGACGACATGGGTGTCAATCTCGCAGGAGCCGAGGTGGCCCTCAAACTGATGGACCGCATCGAGGAACTTGAGGGCGAGGTAGCCGAGCTTACCGATACCGTACAAGCCCTCCGCAGACAACGCAACGGCCACTACGACCGCCAGAACCGCTCCGGCGGGAATGGCTAAGGAGGTGGAATTATGACTGCACAAAA
Organism: Dehalococcoidia bacterium; assembly: GCA_965204865.1. Classification (GTDB taxonomy): domain Bacteria; phylum Chloroflexota; class Dehalococcoidia; order Lucifugimonadales; family UBA3495; genus VXOI01. Next base: position 2,224,007 of record OZ242027.1, read on the forward strand.
CGACCAGTTCACCAACCAGGCTCGCCAGGTGCTGCAAAACTCGCAGGAACTGGTGCGCCGCTACCGCCATAGCCAATGGGACGTGGAGCATATATTGTTGGCCCTGCTGGATATGGAGGACGGCGTGCCCGTCCGCATCCTCTCCGAACTGGGAGCCCCTACCGGGGACATCCGGGCAGCTCTGAACCAGGCTCTGGAGTCCGCCCCCAAGCTGGCCTATGAAGCCAACCAGATTTACGGCACGCCCCGGGCGCAGCGCTTGGTGGAAAACGCCCGGGCCGAAGCGGCCCGTCTCAACGACGACTTCATCGGCGCGGAGCACCTGTTCGTAGCCGCCGTCATGGAGCAGCAGGGCATCTCCGCCGAAATCCTGAAAGCCCACGGCATTGACCGCGAGCGCGTGTATCAGGCGTTGACCCAGGTAAGGGGCAGCCACCGGGTGGACGACCCCGACGCGGAAAGCCGCTACCGCTCCCTGGAGCGTTTCAGCATAGACCTCACCCAGATGGCCAGGGACGGAAGGCTCGACCCCGTGGTGGGCCGCGACGCCGAAATCCGCCAGGTGATGCAGACCCTCACCCGCCGCCGCAAGAACAATCCGGTCATCATCGGCGAGGCCGGGGTGGGCAAGACCGCCATCGTCGAGGGCCTGGCCCAGCGCATCGCGTCGGGCGACGTGCCGGACTCGCTGAAAGACCGCCGGGTCATGGCCCTGGACCTGTCGGCAATGGTCGCCGGGTCCAAGTTCCGCGGCGAGTTCGAGGAGCGTCTCAAGTCCGTCATAGACGAGGTCAAGGAAGCTGGGCGGGAGGTGATTCTCTTTCTCGACGAGCTGCATACGATGGTCGGCGCAGGCGGTAGCGAGGGCGGCATGGACGCCAGCAATATGCTGAAACCCGCCCTGGCCCGCGGTGACATGCAGTGTGTCGGGGCCACCACTTCCGACGAGTATCGCAAGTACATCGAGCGCGACTCCGCTCTGGAACGGCGTTTTCAGGCCATCTACCTGGAGGAGCCGTCCGTTGAGGCCACCGTTGAAATACTGAAGATACTGCGCCCCCGCTACGAGGGCCACCACAAGGTGACCATCACCGACCAGGCCCTGGAAGCAGCGGCCCGCCTCAGCGACCGCTACATCACCGGACGCCAACTGCCGGACAAGGCGGTGGACTTCATAGACGAAGCGGCCAGCAGGCTGCGTATCAATGCGCAAATCCTGCCCGCTCCCCTGAAGGAGTTGGAAGAGCGCATCCGGCACCTGAACGATCAGGAACTGGCTGCCGCCGAGCGTTCCGACTACGAACACGCGGCGGAACTGCGCACCGAGCGGCTGCGGCTGCAACAGGAATACGATACCGGACGACAGGCCCAACCTCAGGGCGGAAACCTCGACTGCGTAGTGGACGAACTGGACATCGCTCAACTGGTGTCCGACTGGACCGGCATTCCCACCAGCCGCCTGCTGAAGGGCGAAGACCAGCGCCTGGTGCACATGGAAACCGACCTGCACCGGCGCGTCATCGGGCAGCACGAAGCCGTGGAGGCCGTGGCCGAAGCCATCCGCCGCTCCCGCTCCGGTCTGGGCGACCCGCGTAGGCCCATCGGCAGCTTCATCTTCCTGGGCCCCACCGGAGTCGGCAAGACCGAGCTGGCCCGCGCTCTGGCTGAATTCCTGTTCGACGACGAAGCCAACATGGTCCGCATTGATATGTCGGAATACATGGAGCGGCACACCGTCTCCCGTCTGGTGGGCGCGCCTCCGGGTTATGTCGGCTATGACGAGGGCGGGCAGCTCACCGAGGCGGTACGGCGGCGACCCTACCGCGTGCTGCTGTTCGACGAAATCGAAAAAGCCCACCCGGACGTATTCAATATCCTGCTCCAGATTCTCGAGGACGGGCGGCTTACCGACGGGCAAGGCCACACCGTTGATTTCCGCAACACCATCATTATAATGACCAGCAACCTGGGCACCGAGGGAATGCGGCGCCAGCCCTTCGGGTTCCGTCCCGACAGCCGCGACGGGCGGGACGAGATGCGCGAGCTGAAGGAGTCGGTGAACGCCGCCCTCAAGCGCGCCTTCCGCCCGGAGTTCCTGAACCGGATTGACGAGACCATCGTCTTCCACCCGTTGAGCCAGGACGAGATTGTGCAGATTGTGGGACTGATGGTCCGCGACGTGCAGGCGCGGCTTGAGGAACGGGAAATCACATTCGAGTTGACCCGCGAGGCCGGCCTCTGGCTGGCCCGGGAAGGCTTCGACCCGGTATACGGCGCCAGGCCCCTGCGCCGGGCGATACAGCGGCATCTGGAGAACCCGCTGGCCCGCTCGGTGCTTTCCGGCGAACTGTCGCCGGGCGACCACGTACTGGTCGACGCAGGGCCGGACGGGGTCACCTTGACCAAGCAGAAATCCCCGGCTACGGGCGAGGGCGAGCCACTGGAAGCGGCGCTGGTGTAAACTATGGGGCCGGAGTCCCGGCCCCAAATACTTGGCTCAGGGAATCAACAAGGGTTTTAATCCAATGACCACGGCGTTAATGCAGCGGGCGCATATCAAGGACGTATACGTGCACGGCGTAAACGTTCGGTACGCCATTGCCGGAGAAGGCCCGGCCGTGCTGCTGGTGCATGGCCTGGCCTCTTCCATGATTACCTGGTATTGCAACATGGACGCTCTGGCGGACGCCGGCTTCACTGCCATCGCCGTGGATATGCCCGGCTATGGCGACTCCGGCATCGCCGATCACTTGGGGTATGCGCCTGAGACTGCCGCGGGTTTCTTGGCGGACTTCACCGCCGAACTGGGCATAGAGCGCTTTTCGGTGGTGGGCAACTCGGCAGGCGGTCTGATTGCAGGGGTGACCGCCTTGGAATACCCGGACAGGGTGGAGAAGGTGGTTCTGGTGGCCGCAGCCGGGCTGGGGCGGAGGCTGTCATGGCCGCTGCGCATAATCTCCGTCCCGGTGCTGGGCGAACTGATTTACAAGCCCCACTTGATTAGCAAGGCCGCCATGGTCAAGCGCATCTTCTTCAGGCCCCCGGCCATTCTGGACGAAATCTTGCCGGAGATGCTGCGAGTGCGATGTCTGCCTCACGCGCCCCAGGTCATGCTTCGGTCAGTCCGTTCCGGCATCAACCTGTTTGGGTTGCGCCGCGAGCTTCACATTGTGGACCGCCTTAGCGACCTACGCGCCCCTCTGCTGGTGGTCTGGGGCGAGGAAGACTTGGTAATCCCTCCGGTCAAGGCGGAGGATGTGCAACGCGCCCTGCCTGGCAGCACTATTCACGTACTCCCCGAATGCGGCCACTGGCCTCACATGGAAAAACCGGAAGACTTCAACCGCCTTCTCATCGACTTCCTCTCCCAGCCATCGCCGCTCGCCGCAGCTTCAAGGCAGCGCGACTAGGTCTCGACGGCATCGCGCAGCCGCTGGACACCCCGCCCGGCGCCGCCGGAGAAAACGGTCGCCCATCCAACGGGGCCACGACCGCCGGTGAAGCCGTTGCCTCCGTTCCCGTCCCGGGCGCACGAGTCCTCGCCTTGAATTCCGCCATCCAATGGCTGACGTCCACTTGGCGGGGACGCTTCCTCATCCTGCTTGTCGTCGCCGGCATATCCGCTATCGCTTTCTTCATGCAGGGCAGCATCGGCGTCGGTCGGCTGAGCTACGGAGCGGTGGCCGGGGCGGTTCTGCTCGCCAGCGGCGGGCTGGTAGTGCCGGTTCCGGCATTGGCCATAACCTGCACCACCGCCACGTTCCTCAACCCCGCCGCCGTTGCTATCATCGCCGGCCTGGCGGGAACCATAGGGGAGTTGACCGGCTATTTCCTGGGTTACAGCGGCAGCGGCGTACTGGAGCGCCGCCGCTTCTATCGTCGCGTGGAGAACTGGATGCGTCGAAGAGGTTGGCTCCTGCTCTTCGTCATCTCCGCAGTCCCAAACCCCTTTTTCGACGTGGCCGGCATAGCCGCCGGCGCCCTGCGCTATCCGCTGTGGCGCTATCTCATAGCCGTGGGTCTTGGCAAGCAGGTCAAGTTCTTCATGGTCGCCTACGGCTGCCACCACAGCGTACAAGGACTGAAAGGCGTCTTCGGGTTATAGCTTCCGGGCAAGGATTGTTGGGGCTTTTCCATCATTCCCTCCCCTTGAGGGGGAGGATTAGAGCTTGCCCCCACGAAAGTGGGGGTGGGGGTGAAACGCTGGATGAGACCTGCATAAAGGGGTTACGCATAGCGTTCCAATTTAGGTGGTTCGCCAGCTTACGATCCGCCATTCCCGCTTCCTCACCCGTCATTCCCGCGAAGGCGGGAATCCAAACCCCCAGATGGAGCCTGCCCTCGTGAAGACGGGGGCCTGTTGATTACCCCACCTAACCCGGAACGCTGCCAGGGTAACCTGATACTGGCGGCGGCGCGGCTCACGCTGTATTCTTGTAGCGGTTCGAGCTAACCCATTGCGGCCACGTCAGGCTAGGGAGGGCCCCTTGATACGCGGACTCGACGGCAAGTTTCCCCAAATCCACCCCTCGGTCTTCGTCAGCGAAGCCGCCTACATCGTCGGCGACGTTACCATCGGCGAGGGTTCCAGCGTCTGGCCCAACGCCACCATCCGGGCTGACTACGGCGACATCATCGTCGGCAAGAACTGCTCGTTGCAAGATAACTGTGTGCTGCACACCGACGACCACCTGGAGCTGGGCGACAACGTGCTGCTGACCCACGGCGCGGTAATCCACGGCGGGAAGGTGGGCAGCAACGTCCTCGTCGGCGTCAACGCCGTCCTGCTGGAAGACGCGGACGTTGGAGACTACGTGTTCATCGGCGCTGGGGCCATCGTGCGGGGCCACGTACCCTCCCACTCGCTGGTCATCGGCGTGCCCGGCCAGATTCGCCCCCTCAGTCCGGCCCAGGAGGCCCGGCTGCAAAACCCCACGTCCAACTACGTCCGCAACGCCCAGCGCTTCATAGCCAACGGCCTCGGCCTCCAGATACCTGCCACTTCCCAAGACGGAGAGGCGTAGCAATGACTACCGAATCAGGCAACATCCCTCTCCCGCTGGAAGGGTTGCGGGTGCTGGACGTCACCCACATCGTCGCCGGCCCCTTCTGCTCCATGATACTGGCCGACATGGGCGCCGAGGTCATCAAGATTGAGCGCCCCGGCGCAGGTGAGCGCGGACGCAGCAACGGCCCGTTCATAGACGGCCCCGACGGGCAGCGGGTAAGCTCCCGCTACCTCGGCCTGAACCGCAATAAGAAGAGCGTCACCATTGACCTGCGAGACCCCCGCTGCAAGCAGGCTTTCGAGCGAATGGTGGCCGAGTCCGACGTGCTGCTGGACAACTGGGGCCCGGGCGCCCTGCGCCGCCTCGGCCTCGGCTACGACCGCCTTAACGAAATCAACCCCCGGCTCATCTACGCCAGCCTCACTGGCTACGGAGACCCCGACGGCCCGGCCCCGGGGCCCTACTCCCACTGGCCCGCCAACAACCCCTGCGTACAAGGTATGGGCGGCTGGATGACCGTCACCGGCAGCCCCGAAGGCGGCCCCCAGATGGTGGGCGACAACATCGGCGACTCCGTTCCCGGCGTCTGGACCGCCCTCGGCATAATGATGGCCCTCGAAAGCCGCCACCGCACCGGCCGGGGCCAGTACATAGACATGGCAATGTACGACTGCATGGTAGCCCACATGACCAGCACCATGCCCTTCTACCAGGCCACCGGCCAGGTAGCGGGCCGGGAGCGCGGCAATATGCTCAGCGCCCAGCTCGCCCTGCAGGCCCAGGACGGCTACGTAGTCCTGGCCGGGGCCGGAGGCGCGGAGAAGTGGAAAGACCTCTGGCGCCTAATCGGACGCGAAGACCTGATAGAAGACCCCCGCTATCTCGGCGAAGGCATCAGTGGCGAGTTCTACATGAACCACTTCGTCCCCGCCATCGAGGAATGGACCAAGGAACGCCCCAAGGCCGAAGTAACTCAGAGCCTAATCGACATTGGCTACTCCATGGGCATGGTCCAAGACCAGGCCGACCTGGACCACTGCCCCCACCTCGAAGCCCGCGGAATGTTCATCAACGGCGGCAACGACATGGGCGGCATCTTCCGCACCGTCAACACCCCCATCCACCTCGCCGGCGCGCCCAGCACCCCCAACCTCCAGCCCCCGCTGCTGGGCGAGCACAACGCCGAGGTGCTGTGCGGCATCGGCGGCCTGACGGCGGAGGAGCTGGCGCAATTGGCAACCGAAGGCAAGATTTAGGAGCCGGCCCATCTATGCGTATCGCCGTCATGGGCGCCGGTGGTGTCGGCGGATGTCTGGGAGCTCTGCTGGCCCAATCGGGCAACGATGTGTCCGTGATTGTCAGAGGAGAACATCTCCGCGCCATCCAGGCCAACGGCCTGCGACTGAAGCAGGATGACGCCGAGTTTACGGTTCATGTCCCAGCCACCAGCAATCCCGCTGAGATTGGGCTGGTGGACTTGGTTCTCTATACCGTAAAGACCTACCACAACGCCCAAGCCATCCCGGCCATCCGCCCACTCGTCGGGCCTGACACCGCCGTCCTCACCCTGCAAAACGGCGTAGAATGCCACCTGCAACTCGCAGCCGAACTCGGGCCGGGCCACGCCATGCCCGGCGCATACTGGACCGCCTCCAGCGTCCAGTCCCCCGGCGTCATTGCCAGCGTCGGCCCGACACCCAGGCTCTCCTTCGGCGAGGAGGCTGGCGGTACGAGCCTGCGTGCCGAAGCCATCCGGGAAGCGGTACAGGCCGCCGGAATCGACGTCGAGTTATCCCATGACCCCCTTCAGGTCACCTGGTCCAAGTTCGTGGTGTTGTGCTCCCTGGCTGGCATTACCAGCGCGGCCCGAACCCGAATCAGGGAATTTATCCAGTACCCCGAAGGGTTGGAACTCTTCACCACGGCCATGACGGAAGTGGACGCCGTGGGCCGGGCCAAGAGCGTAAACCTGCCCGAAGGACTGGTGGAACGCTCCGTGGAATTCATCCGAGGATTCCCCGACTTCCAGAACTCCATGCACGCCGACTTCGAGAACGGACGCCCCACCGAGTTGGAAGCACTGAACGGGGCGGTGGTTCGTTTGGGCCGGGAAGTCGGCATTCCCACACCGACAAACGAATTCATTTACGCGGTGCTGCTGCCACTGAAAGACGGAACCCCAGCGTGACCGTTTCCAACCTTTTACGCCCCAACGTATAATGGACTCACGTATTCCCCAACGGAGTAACAACGTGGTCTTTCGAGCCCCCCGCGGCACTGCCGACCACCTGCCCGGCGAGCAGAAATACTGGCGTTACATCGAGTCCAAGGCGGTGGACATCGCCAACCGCTTCGGCTACGGGCGCATCGACACCCCCGCCTTTGAGGACTCCAACCTCTTCATCCGCTCGGTGGGCGAAGGCACCGACATCGTCGAAAAAGAGATGTACACCTTCGACGACCGGGGCGGCGACAGCATCACCCTGCGCCCCGAGGGCACCGCCCCCGTCTGCCGCGCCTACCTGGAACACGGGATGCACAACCTGCCCCAGCCCGTGCGGATGTATTACTTCTGCCCCGTCTTCCGCTACGAGCGCCCCCAGGCCGGCCGCTTCCGCCAGCACCACCAGTTCGGCGTCGAGGCCCTGGGCGACGCCGACCCTTCGGTGGACGCCGAGGTCATCGAGGTGGCCTGGGAGCTGATGGGCAGCCTCGGCCTGCGCGACGTGCAACTGCTGGTCAACAGCATCGGCGACGGCCAGTGCCGTCCGGCCTACATCGAGCGCCTGCGCGACTACTACGCCGGCCACCACGACCGCCTCTGCAACGACTGCCGCGAGCGCCTCGACCGCAACCCCCTGCGCCTGCTGGACTGCAAGGTGGAGACCTGCCACGCCCTGGGCGACGAGGCCCCCCAGTCCACCGACTACCTCTGCGACGAATGCCGCGACCACTGGGACAAGCTGTCAATCTACCTGGACGCCATGAATTTGCCCTACACCGTAGACCATCGCCTGGTGCGCGGCCTGGACTACTACACCCGCACCGTGTTCGAAATCCAGCCACTGGACGTGGGCGGCCAGTCCACTATCGTCGGCGGCGGACGCTACGATGGCCTGATAACCGAGCTGGGCGGGCGCCCCACTCCCGGCATCGGCTTCGCCACCGGCATCGAGCGGCTCACCCTGAACCTCCAGCGCGACGACGTTCCGGTTCCCGACGAACCGTCGCCTCGCTACCTGGTCGCCAACGTAGGCGACAACGCCCGCACCGCTGCCCTGGAGCTGGCTGTCCGTCTGCGCCGCGCCGGTGTCGGCGCAATCCTCAGCAGCGGCTCCCGCGGGCTTCGCGGCCAGATGCGCCAGGCCAATGCCCTCGGCATACCCTACGCCCTCATCCTGGGCGACGACGAAATCGCCAAGGGCGAGGTCGTCGTGCGCGATATGACCGCCTCCACCCAGCAGTCCCGCCCCATAGCCGAGTTTCTATCCGAAATAGCCGGGGATTAGCCCCTCGATAGCGTTCCAATTTAGGTGGTTTTGCAGTTTCCGATCCGTCATTCCCGCGAAAGCGGGAATCCAAACCCCCGGATGAAGCCTGCCCCCGTGAAGACGGGGGTCAACTGATTAGATCACCTAAAGTGGAACCCGCCATAGGCCCCAGGGCCTTTTCAAAGTCCTGAAGAATCCGTTGGTGGTGAGCTTGTCGAACCATCAGCGGATTCGTCCGGCCCGCCCTTCGACAAGCTCAGGGCTAACGGCTTGAGTCAACGATAGACTTTGAAAAGGCCCTGCATAGGCCCTCAACCCCATTGCGCATCTCCCAGTACGGGATTATAATTATCATTATTCAGAAAAGAGATTGCATCGGGAAACTCAGGTTCAGGCGGGGTGGGGCTGGCAATCCTCTCAGGCTGATTGGAGCGAAAATCTGCTGACAGGAGCCTGTTGACCAGCAAAGCCTCTGTATTAGAACATATATGCGTCATCGTATTCCCGGCGGTTCATCCATGCCTGCGGGATCAATGCCGGGACCGCAATATTTCTAATTTTCGAGGTGGGCCATGAAAATCTACTATCGCGGCTATCTCATCAACGAGAACCCTTTGGCTGGGCCCGGCTGCATGGTGCACGGGACGCGCCCCGAAAGGCGGACGCTCACCACCGAGGAAACCCCCCGCTCGGCCATGCGCTGGATTGACCGCGACGTCATCCGGCAGCGTGTTGAGGCCGCTGGCTGGTTCAGCCCGCAGGCATTGCAGGTATAGAGCTTCCGATACCTGGAAACTCAACCCTCCCTCTGTGGCAACTGACCGCGACGGAGATGAAACAATCCAACAGCAGGCACAGAACGAGAGCCCCGACCTTATCGGGGCCTTCCTGCATTCAAGAATAGTGGACCTGAGTCACCCGCTGTCCACGCAGATGCCGCTCTGGCCCGGAGACCCGCCGCCGGAATTCCAGGACTGGGCCAACATTACGCGCGACGGCTACTATCTGCGGCGCTTCTCCCTGAGCGAGCACGCCGGAACCCACCTGACCGCCCCGGCCAGCTTCTACCCGGACGGCAAAACGGCAGACGAATACCGGGCAAAGGAACTGGTCAAGCCCGCCGTGGTGATAGACGCCCGCCGGCAGTGCCAAGCCAATCCCGACTACGCTCTAACGCCAGACGACGTGACCGCCTGGGAATCGCGCCACGGGCCGGTTCCGCCGGACAGCATAGCCCTGCTCCTAACCGGCTGGGCGGAACACTGGAACAACCCAACGGCCTACTTGGGCACGGACGCCGACGGCGGCCTCCACTTCCCCGGCTTCGGCCCCGATGCCGCAGCCCTCCTGCTCAACGAGCGCGGAACCGCCGGACTAGGCACCGACACGGCAGGCATAGAGCCGGGTGTGGACACCAGCTTTGCCGTAAGCAAACTAACCCTGTCCCAACCCCGCATCGTCCTCGAAAACCTCACCAACCTCCACCAACTGCCGCTAACCGGCGCAGTCCTGGTTATTGGCCTATTGCGGTTAGAGGGCAGCAGCGGCAGCCCCGTGGCAGTCACAGCGTTTCTGCCGTCGGAAAACGAGTAAGGGCGCACTAAACGTGCGCCCCAGTGCTTCATAACTCGGTTATCTCCGTGAAGACCCTACAGCCTCTCAATCCCCGCCCGGGCGCAGTCCTCGTCCTCCTGGCTGGTGCCGCCGCCCACGCCGCAGGCGCCCTCCAGGACGCCGTCGCGTATGATGGGCACTCCGCCCTGGCTGGGGATGCCGTGCTCGCCCTCTGCCTTCAGGATGCCCGAGATGATGGGCGTGTTGGCCCGTTCCTGCAACTCGCCGCTGGTGCGCCCGAAAGCGGCGCTGGCCACGGCCTTGCCCTGGGAGCCGTAGACCCCACCCCAGATAGCCCCGTCCATGCGGTTGAAGGCAACCAGTCGTCCACCCGCGTCGCAAACGGCGACGTTAATCTTGATGCCCATTTCGTCAGCGGCGGCTATCGCGCCTTCCACGATGCGGTTCGCCTCGGCCAATGTCAGAGCCATAACAGACCTCCCGGCTTTACTTTCGATTCCGATACCGGGGTTATTCTAGCGCACAGGGTTAGCCCCGCCAACCACAGCGCCGATGACGAGCAGAGCCTTTAGGTTCTCTGCGTAATTGTCTGAACTGTGATTCATGGGATTGATGGATTACCATGATTTGGAAAATCATGCTAGGACTTACGCAATTCAGCTATCCCCTCCCCTAATCCTGTGAATCCTGATTTAGACAAAAAGGTGGGGCTGAAATCCTTGCCGCCACCCCTCTTTCCTCCATTGATGACCATTGCACCTTGCGCAGTCCGGTGACGCCTCTCTAACCTTTCTCGTGTGAGAACCACAACACCCGCCGGAACGGAGGATAGCCTTCCAATTCAGTTGGTTTGCCAGCTTACCACCCGTCACCACCCGTCATTCCGCACCCACCCGTCATTCCCGCGCCCTCCCATCATTCCCGCGCCCTCCCGTCATTCCCGCGCCCTCCCATCATTCCCGCGCCCTCCCGTCATTCCCGCGCCCTCCCGTCATTCCCGCGAAGGCGGGAATCCAAACCCCCGTCGCCTGGTTGCCACCTGATTCGGAACCCCGCCGGAACGGAGCCTTCCTATGACCCTCCCAAATACCCGACAAACCCCCCTCATTCACCAGGAGATACGGTTGCAAAGCCATGTCCATCCCCTGTCATTCCCCCGCTGATGCCCAACCCGTCCAAAGCTGCAATGGGCCGAAATGGGCGGAAATGACCGGAAAGTAAAATTTTCAACCTCTGAAACCACCAAGGAGCGTCACTATATGTACTCCATCAGCTACCTCCGCCGCCAGGTGGACGCCCTCCAGCGCAAACTCAAACCCGTCCTCGCCATCCTCAAACTCCGCAACCTCGCCATGCAATTCTGCGACGAGTTCGACCAGGCCGTCCTCAGCGAAAACCCCCATAAGCGCGACCTCACCGGCATCTGCATGATGTTCCCGCCCCGGGTGGGACAGGCCGGCTTCCGCCTGGACAAAGGCCAAGACCTGGTGCGCTACTTCCTGGGCTGTATCCAGAACAGGACCGGCCCCGAACCCCGCGAGGTCGTCTTCACCCTCATCCCCTGGGCCAGGAAAGGCCCCCTCCTCCGCCCCGACCTCTGGGAGCGCCTCAACGCCGCCTGAACAAAAATCCCCTCCCCCTTGAGGGGGAGGGCTGGAGCCTGCCCCGTACTCGATATGGGGGTGAGGGTGAAATCCCAGCGGCAGAGAAGGCCAAGGCAGGCAAACCCCGTCAACAGCCCCCGCTGGCCAAGGCAATTACTTTGCCATCGTCCTGGTCAGGGAGGGGAGATGAAGGCAGTTTGATACGAACTTGCCTCAACTGCGTAAGTCCTATCCTGATAATCACTGAATCAAAGAAATCACAGTTCAGACAATTACGCCGCAAAGACCCTGCAATCAGTGGGAGCGATGATATACTGCTACCCGGCTTCTCCCAACTTCGACATGGCGGTTGCTCAGGCGTGTTGACCAAGCGCATCATCCCCTGCCTGGACGTGGACGCCGGGCGCGTCGTCAAGGGCATCAGCTTCGTGGAACTGCGCGACGCGGGCGACCCGGCCGAGCTTGCCGCAGTCTACGACCGCGAGGGCGGCGACGAGCTGGTGTTCCTGGACATCACCGCCAGCTCCGACTCCCGCGACACCATGGTTGACGTGGTGCACCGGGTGTCGGAAGAGGTCTTTATCCCCCTCACTGTCGGCGGCGGCATCCGCACCGTCGAGGACATCCGTCGGATGCTCAAGGCCGGGGCTGACAAGGTCTCGCTGAACACCGCCGCCGTCAACAACCCGGCCCTGATAGGCGAGGGCGCGGTGCAGTTCGGCAACCAGTGCATCGTCGTCGCCATCGACGCCAAGCGTGTAGTTCCTTCCTCCGTCCTTACCCGTCATTCCCGCGAAGGCGGGAATCCAGGGGGCGACCCCAGCCTGGCCCTAGACGCCGGCTCCCAGTGGGAGGTGTATACCCGCGGGGGCCGCACCCCCACTGGCATCGACGCCGTGAAGTGGGCGGTTCGGGCCGTGGAGTTGGGCTCCGGCGAGATTCTGCTGACCAGCATGGACGAGGACGGCCAGAAGCAGGGCTACGACCTGGCACTGACCTGCGCCGTTTCTCAGGCCACATCGGTGCCGGTAATCGCCAGCGGCGGGGCCGGCAACCTGCACCATCTCTATGATGCCCTCGACGCCGGGCAGGCCGACGCCGTGCTGGCTGCCAGCATCTTCCACTTCGGCGAGTACTCCATCGGCGAGGCCAAAGACTATCTCAGCGGGCGCGGCGTGCCAGTGCGCCCCCGCTCCTGATTCGCGGTGATCCCTGACATGACGAAAATCCCCTCTCCCCCCGGGAGAGGGTTAGGGTGAGGGCGTCCCATTGCCTGAAATCAAGGCTGTCATATTCGATATGTACCAAACCCTGGTGCAGGACCCCAGCGGTCAATGGCGCACCAGTTTCAAGTCAATAGTTGAGGAGCAGGGCCTCGACATCACCGCGGAACAGCTTTGGCAGGGCTGGCACGAGTCCGAGGAGCAGTTTCGCCTGCGCCGTACCGACCCGTTGCTGCCTTTCCAGACGTACTTCGACGCCTGGGCCAACGGGTTCCGGCTGGCCTTCCAGCAGATGGGCGTGCCAGGGGACGCCGCCGCCGCCACCAGTCGCTTCTTCGCCGACCTTTCCCGCCGTGAGCCGTTCCCGGAAACGCCGCAGGCGCTAAGGGAGTTGCAGTCCCGCTATCGTACCGCCGTCCTTTCCAACGCCGACGACGGGTTTCTGCTGCCCAACCTTGAACTGCTCGCCTTCGAGTTTGAGGCGGTGCTCTCGTCGGAGATGGCCCGCAGCTACAAGCCTCAGCCGGAGCTGTTTCAAGAAATGCTCCGCCGCCTGTCTCTCCCGCCCGAACAAACGGTATACATAGGCGACCGGCACTATGAGGACGCATACGGCGCCGCCAGTGTCGGGATGAACGCCGTCTGGATTGAGCGGCCCGGCGGACGCGGGCTGCGCGACGACTTGCCGCCTCCCAAGCACCGCGTCACCAGCCTGCTGGAACTGCCCGCGCTTATCGAAAGCTGGTAGGGGCGTCCCTTGTGGGCGCTCTGGATAGGCAACCATTAGAGTTGCCTCTACATTTGACAAAGAGGGACGTCGTAGTATGAAAGTCAAGCTGAACGAACAGGGGCTGGTTCCGGCGATCGCCCAGGACGTCAATACCGGCAACGTGCTGATGCTGGGCTATATGAACCCCGGTTCCATCAAGCGCACCGTCGAGGGCATCCAGGTCTGGTTTTACAGCCGCAGCCAGGAAGACCTGTGGCACAAGGGCGAGGTCTCCGGGAATTACCTGAACCTGAAAGAGGCCTGGCTGGACTGCGACGGCGACACCATCCTGCTGAAGGTTGACCCCGACGGCCCGACCTGCCACACCGGCAACACATCCTGCTTCTTCAATCCTATGGAGGGGCTGCCCGAGGGCTACGAAGACACCGACAGGGGGCCCGGAGTCCTCGGCGAGCTGTACGCCATAATCCAAGACCGCCAGCGCGAAATGCCGGAAGGCAGCTACACCGTCAAGCTGCTCCAGGAGGGCGTAGCCCGCATAGCGCAGAAGGTCATCGAGGAAGCGGGCGAAACCGCCCTGGCCGCAGCTACGGACGACACGGAAAACCTGCCCTCGGAAATCGCCGACCTGATGTATCACACTCTGGTGCTGATGGCCGCGTCGGGCATTAAGCCTGAAGAAGTCTGGCAGGAACTGCGGGAGCGTAGAGGCTAGAAGCCAGGCGGCAATTGCTCCCCGGGGCTGTACACCACATAGTCGCCATACCTGTATACAGTGACCTTGCCGAACCCCGAAACCCGCCAGTTGTCCGGGCCGCCGATAACGCCCGTGCGTGCGTCAATGCCCAGGTAAACCACTCCAGAAGGAGCAGACTGACGAAGGTCAGCAGATACTTCGGCTGGATCGCGTCGCTCGTGGTGAGGCAGGACGCAGATGTTGGGCGCGATGCCCAGCCCGTCAACCCACCTGTCTTTGCCATCCCCGCCATCATAAAGAGGGGGGCGGCGCATCACCGATCCCATGACCATCGCACCCGCCGAGGAGCCGCCCAGCACCAGCCCGCGCTCCAGCCCCTCGGTCAGCAGCCGCAGCAGGATAGAGCCGCGCAGCGTCTCCAGCAGGTGGTCGGGGCTGCCGCCGGTGAAGTAGACCACGTCGGCATCGTTAACCGGCTCCACGAAGGCGGCATCGTTGGCATGGCTCGACTCCAGGACCATCAGTTGGCTGGCCGCTCCGCCGAGGGCAGCAAAGTGGGTCACGCCGTCATTGGCCGCCTTAGCCGGCCCCGTAACTGCGGCGGTGGGTATGACTACGACGCTGGCCCGGTTCCCCTTTTCAGGGGAGTGACGGCCCGACGCTCGCATAACCTCGCGGTCCATCTCCTCGCAGCCGACGCGGAACTCATCGCCGCCGACCAGCGCTATCGTACCGGGCATGGTAAACTTCCTGGTCTTTCCTCACGCAAACTGGGGGTTAACAGTAGATTCACCCTCACCCTAACCCTCTCTCTCAAGGGAGAGGAAATTGGGAGAATTTTAGACTAGAAACTCTATGAAAACGGCGGCCAGCCCCAGGAACAAGGCAAAGCCTATCACGTCGGTGAAGGTTGTTACGAACACCGCTGCCGACACCGCCGGGTCCATGCGCAGGCGGCGCAACAGCAACGGCACTCCGGCCCCGGCAACGGACGCCACTATCATATTGCCGGTCATAGCCAGCGCCAGCACTCCGCCCAGAATAGCACTGCCCTGCCATACCCAGCCGATGCCTCCGATTACCGCTCCAAGTATCAAGCCGTGAATTAGGCCGAGCGTGACCTCCCTTCGCAACAATCGCAGGCCAAGCTGTCGGGGCAGTTCGCCCGTGGCCAGGCTGCGCACCACCAGCGTTACTGTCTGCGTGCCGCCGATGCCGCCTTGCCCGGCGACCGCGGGCAGAAAGGCCGCCAATGCCACAACCCTGGCGATGGTGGACTCGAAAAGTCCGATGATGGCCGCCGCCAGAAACACCGTGACCAGGTTCAGGGCCAGCCACGGGAAACGGCTGCGGACCGATTCGGTCAGAGGCCCGGTTATCCGCTCCTCGCCAATGCCAGCGATACGGTACATATCCTCGGTGGCGCTCTCTTCCACCACCTCCAAGACATCCTCGGCGCGAATCAGCCCGGCCAAGCGTCCGTCGTCTTCTACCACCGGCAGGTCGCTGACCTTTAGGCGGCTTATGAGCTGCACCGCCACTTCCTCATCCGCAGACGCTGTTACCGAGGTCAAGTCCCGGTCCATTATGTCGCCGACGGTGCTGTTGGGCCGCGCCAAGGCTAGGCGCACTGGTTTTAGGGAACCCACCAGGATCCCATCGCTGTTCACCACCGGCAACGAATTCACCTGCTCGGCGGCGGCTCCCATCAGACGAAGGCGGTCAAGGGCTATGGGTGTAGTAGTATTCTCGTTGAAAATCGGGATTGCGGGGTCTATCAGCCGACCGGCAGTGCCGTCCTCATAACCAAGCAGCGCTTCGACGGGAGTTGATGCCGCCATTTCGTTGATGGTTTCCAGCCTCTTCCTTTGCGGCAGGCGTTCCAGCACCTCGGCCGCGGCGCCGGGGTCAGCCAGATCCAGCACACCGGCCAGTCCGGCCGGGTCGTATTCCCGCAGCATCCGGGCTGAGAATCTCGGTTCCAGATATTCCAGCAGCCCGGCGACGGTCTCCGGGGCCATTTCGCTCACCAGCGAGCGCCTCAACTTGCCCCGCAGTCCCGTCAGCACTTCGGCCCGGTCGGAGGGATGCAGTTGCAGGTAGTAGTCCCAGGCTGCTTCCCGGCTGTCCTCTTCCTCTAACATACGCTCTATCTGAAGAGCACGCTCAAAGGCAACCTCGACAGGCGGAGTGTCTCGCGGCTCCACTCCCGTCTCAAGTACAAGCGAAGCCGGCAATCGGCCGGTAAGTTCTTTCTCAAACGCTGATTCCGACACGGCATCCTTTCGTCCGAGCGTTTTCATCCGGTGACGAGCAATCCACAACAGTAGGAATGTTCCTACACCAATTTAACCCCTATATCCTCCTGTTAGAAATATCCCACAGGCCCCAATACCTAATCAGGAAAGACAAGACCTGCCAATAGAGATAGCAGCGCGCCGATGTGATAGAATTTAGCTTTCCTTCCTACCGCCCTTCGGCAAGCTAAGACCCAATACGGATTCAGGTCCTTCGACGGGCCTAGCATGATACGGGCGGAGTTCAGCATGAAACACGCGAGGAATGCCAGGCTATGTCCCCGTTATCTCACAAAGACGGCCCGCTAATTGACGATATTCGGCGTCTGGTATCCCAAACGGTGGAAGCCGCCCGCGCAGACGGGGTACTCCCGCTGGAGACCACCCCCGACATCCAAGTGGAGCATCCTGGAAATCCCGAGCACGGCGATTTCGCTACAAACCTGCCGTTGCGCCTGGCTCGGGCTACGCGCATCAATCCGATGGAGCTGGCCCAGGCGCTGGTCGCCCGCATCCCGGAAAGCGAGCCTGTCGCGTTGGTGGAGGCGGCCCCCCCAGGATTCATCAACTTCCGCCTCAAGGACAGTTGGCTCCAGCAACAGGTGGAAGTTGTGCGGCAGTCCGGCGCAACCTTCGGCAATATCAAATACGGCCTCGACCCTTATACCGGGGTCAAGCGCCGGGTGATGGTCGAGTTCGTCAGCGTGAACCCCACCGGGCCGGTCCACGTGGGTCACACACGCGGCGCAGTGCTGGGCAGCGCCCTCGCCAACGTGATGGAGGCCGCCGGTTACGACGTCACTCGAGAGTATTATGTCAACGACGCCGGCAGCCAGATGGAAGCCTTCTATCGCTCTGTGCTGGCCCGCTACCGCCAGTCCTACGGAAAAGACGCCGTCATGCCTTCCAACGGCTATATGGGTGAATACATCTCCGAACTGGCCCAGGAAATCGCCGACGCTGAGGGCGAGCGGTTTCTGGGGTTGGCTGAGGAGCAGGCCGTCCGCGAAATCGGCGACGTAGGCCGGGAAAAGATGGTCGGCCTCATCCGCGAAGACCTAGGCCAGATTGGCGTCGAGTTCGACAACTGGTTCAGCGAGCGCAGCCTCTATACCGAAGGCGAGTACGACACAGCGTTGGGGAAGTTGCGTGAAAAGGGCTACCTCTCCCAGCGGGAAGATGCCCTGTGGTTCAACTCGACCATGCTGGGCGAAGAAAAGGACAATGTGGTGGTGCGCTCCTCCGGTGAGCCGACCTACTTCGCCTCCGACATCGCCTACCACTACAACAAATTTGTCGCCCGCAACTATGACGCCGTGGTCAATATCTGGGGAGCCGACCATCAGGGCCACGTGCCGCGAATGAAGGCGGCCGTGCAGGGACTGGACATCGACCCGGAACGGCTCACCATCCTCATCGCGCAAATGGTCACCCTCAAGCGGGGCAACGAGGTGGTTCGCGCCTCCAAGCGCACCGGCGATTTCGTCACGCTGCGGGAACTGGCCGACGAGGTTGGCAGCGATGCCTGCCGCTATTTCTTCCTGGCCCGCACAGCCTCGACGCAAATGGAGTTCGATCTGGAACTGGCCAAGAAGGAATCATCGGAAAATCCGGTGTACTATGTGCAATACGCTCATGCCCGCAACGCCGGCATCCTGAATCTTGCCCGCGAGCGCAACATCGACTGGAGCCAGGGCGACGTTTCCCTGCTCAACGACCCCAGCGAGCTGGCCTTGGTGCGCGCCATGCTGCGGCTGCCGGAACTGGTGCAGCAGATGGCCCGGACGCTGGAGCCGCATCACCTTCCCCATTTCACCATGGAACTGGCGCAGGCATTCCACGGATTCTACGAGAACTGCCGCGTAATTTCCGCCAACCCGGAGGACGCGGAAGTCACGCTGGCCCGGCTCAAGCTGGTGGAGTCGGCGCAGATAGTATTCCGCCGCTCCCTGGAACTCATGGGCATGAGCGCCCCGGAACGAATGTAAGGCCTGGCCCAGACAGAGGAACAAACCCCTTAGATGGACATACTGATACGCATAAACAGCATCGCCTGGCAGTTCCGCACTCGCCTTATCCTGGCATACGTCACCGTTGCCCTGTCCGTCGTATTCTCTCTCTTCATCCCCTATCTCTTCGGCCGAGCCATAGATACGTTGGTCTGGTTCGACGAAGTTACGGAAACCTTTCACGGGAAAGACCCGGCGACAGAGACGCTGGTATGGCTCGCCGTTGGCCTTCTGGCCGCCAGCCTGTGCCGGGGGGCCTTCGACTTTGCCCGCACCTACACCACCGACTCCCTGTCGCAGAAGGTCTGCTACGTGCTGCGCAACCTCTTCTACAACAAATTGCAGCACATGAGCTTTGCCTACCACGACAAGGAGCACACCGGCGACCTGATGTCCAAGGCCACCGCAGACGTGGAGGCCATCCGGCGCTACGTTAACATGGGGATGATACGCTCCATCGAGGCGGGCCTGCGCGCCATAGTGCTGCCCGCAATACTCGTCTTCATCAACTGGGAACTGGCGCTGATAAGCCTGGCCTTCATCCCCTTCATCGTCGTGCGTTCCGTACTGGTGATGGGCCGCCTGCGCGCCATGTGGACCCAGGTGCAGATAACCATGGGCGAGACGGTCACCGTCCTCCAGGAAAACCTGGTGGGAATGAACGTGGTCAAGGCTTTTGCCTCGGAGGAGTTCGAGAAGCGTAAGTACGACCGCAAGGCCCAGCAGTTGCAGGGCGAATACTTCCTGTCGGAACGGATGCAAGGCACCAACAGCGCCTGGATGTCCTTCTACTTCACCATCGCCCTGGGGCTGATTCTGTGGTACGGCGGCTGGGAAGTGCTGCGTGGCGACCTTTCCGTCGGCGAAATGGCTACGTTCATGCTCTTCCTGAACCAGCTCACCTTTCCGGTTCGCATGGCTGGATTCATCATCAACAGCTTCTCCCGGGCCATTTCCTCGGGCCGCCGCCTGTTCGACGTGCTGGACGCCAGGTCACCGGTGGCGGAGCGGGAGGACGCCCTGGAGCTGGGACGAGCCGAGGGAACGGTGCGCTTCGAGAACGTATCCTTCGGCTACGACCCCCGAACCCCAGCGTTGAGCAACGTCACCATCACCGCTGAGAAGAACCAGGTTATAGCTATCCTCGGAGCTCCCGGCAGCGGCAAGAGCACCATAGTTAACCTGCTGCCCCGCTTCTACGAAATTGATGAAGGCCAAATCACCATTGACGGCCAGGACATCCGCAACTTTACGCTGGAATCGCTGCGGCGCAACATAGGCATCGTCCAGCAGGACGTCTTCCTGTTCAGCGCCACCATCCGCGACAATATCGCCTACGGCGCTTCCGGCGCGTCCATGGAGGACGTGATTCGCGCCGCAAAAGTGGCCCAGCTCCACGACCACATCATGACGCTGCCCGACGGATATGACACCTGGGTGGGCGAGCGCGGCACCACCCTGTCCGGCGGGCAGCGCCAGCGGCTGTCCATCGCCCGCAGCGTGCTGATTGACCCGCCGGTGCTGATTCTCGACGACTCCACTTCCAGCGTGGACGTGGAAACGGAGCGGCTGATTCACCGCGCAATGGTGGCGGTGATACAAGGCCGGACCACCTTCGTCATCGCCCATCGCCTCAGCACCGTGCAAAACGCCGACCACATCATCGTGCTCGACCGCGGGCGGATAGTGGAGCAGGGCACTCATTACGGGCTATACGAGGCCAACGGCATATACCGGGAGATTCTGGAGCTCCAGTTGCGCCCTCAGGAGGAGCTGATGCTGGACGTCACCATAGACTCTGCCATGACAGCGGTAGAAGAGGCCGAAACCACAGCCGTCCCCGCATTTGTAAGAGAGCAAGGAGCTCAGGAGGCCTGATATGCGAATGTCCGGGGGAGGCGGCGGCTTCGGCGGTATGTTGGGCAATATGCGGGGCCTGAACGCCTCCGGCGACCGCGCCGCCACCGTCGACAATCTCAGCGATGAGTCCGTCGTGGGCGCCGCTTATGACCACAAGGTCGTGATGCGGCTGCTGACCTACATCGCGCCTTACAAACGGTGGGCCATCCTCGCCATTCTCTCTGTCACTCTCTACACCGGGGCCAATGTTTGCATCCCGCTGCTGGTCAAGCTGGGCATAGACGACGCTATCAAGTCGGGAAACCTGGCCCTCTTGCACTGGATCGGCGGGGCATTCCTGCTGGTGGCGGTGGTGCATTTCGTATCGAATTACTGCCAGTTCGTTTTCATGCCCAAAGTGGGGCAGGGCATCCTCTATTCCCTGCGAACCAAGATGTTCAATCACTTGCAGGAAATGTCCCCCTCCTTCTATCACCGTACCCCCGTGGGCCGCATTATGTCGCGCAGCCAAAGCGACGTATTGCAGTTGCAGGAAACCTTCGAGCTGATTGTCCAGAGCTTTTCCGACCTCCTGAGCCTCTTCGGCATCATCACGCTGATGATGATTCTGGACTGGCAACTGGCGCTCATCTGCCTGAGCATAACCCCGCCCCTTTTCTTCATCCTCGGCTACTGGCAAAAGTTCGCCCGGCATTCTTTCATGCGCATCCGCCGCGCCATCGCCATGGTCAACGGCGAATACAACCAGAACATCACCGGGATTAGGGTGGTGCAGAGTCTCAACCGTCAAGACACCAACATGGCCCACTTCGACGAGTTGAACTCCGAGCATCTCAACGCCAACATGGAGGCCAGCCGCTATTCCGGGTCCCTCCAGCCAGTGGTGGAGCTGCTCATCGGCATCGCCATGGGCTTCGGCGTGGTGCTGGCCGGCGGAGTGATGGCCAAGGGGGGGGCCCTGGAATTGGGCGTGCTGGTGGCCTTCGCACTCTGGATCCAGCGGTTCTTTGAGCCCATCCGCCAGTTGACCATGCAGTACAGCCAGCTCCAGCGCGCCATGGCCGCCGGCGTCCGCATCTTCGAGGTGCTGGACCTGGAGCCGGAAGTGAAGGACGAGCCTGACGCCGAGGAGCTGCCCCAGATTCAGGGCGAAATCCGGTTCGAGAACGTATATTTTCACTACGTGCCCGGCGTGGAGGTGCTGAAAGACATCAACCTCCACATCCGTCCCGGCGAGAACGTCGCCATCGTTGGCTCCACCGGCGCGGGCAAAAGCACACTGGTTACCCTCATCCACCGCTTCGCCGACGTGACCCAAGGGCGCATCCTGGTAGACGGATACGACATTCGCCGCGTCACCCGCCGCTCCCTAGCAGGCCAGATGAGCATGGTGTTGCAGGAGCCATACCTCTTTTCCGGCACCGTGGCCGACAATATCCGCTACAACCAGGAAGACGCCACCGACGAAGAGGTTATCGAAGCGGCCAAGACCGTCGGCGCCCACGATTTCATAATGAACCTGGAGAACGGCTATGACACAGTGCTGGCCGAGCGGGGGGTCAACCTCAGCGTGGGGCAGCGCCAACTGCTCAGCTTCGCCCGCGCCGTGGTCGGCGACCCTCGTGTCATCGTGCTGGACGAGGCCACCGCCAACATAGATACCCAGACCGAGCTGATGATTCAGCAGGCGCTGCAACGGGTGCTGGTCGGGCGCACCTCCATCGTCATTGCCCACCGGCTTTCCACGGTGCGCAACGCCGACAAGATAATCGTCCTCGACCGGGGCAACCTGGTGGAGATGGGATCCCACGACGAACTGCTGGCTCTCGGCGGCGTCTACGAGCGTCTGTACGCGGTAAACTACGGCCTGCTGGCCGAATCGGAAACCGCCGCAGAACTCGATACCCTGGAACGCCGTTCCCTGGACAGGCCTGGATCCGACGGGCATCAACCCCTGCCAGACGGCGGGCTGTTGCCTGCGCCGGCCGACGACTGAACGCACGGCATCTCAAAGGAGCCAGTTCAAGAGCCAAGAGGAATATCTGCTGCCATGTATACCCGAATCTTGACGCCACTGGACGGTTCCAACGTATCCGAGCAGGTTCTTCCCTACGCGCGGTCGCTGGCCGCCGGTCTGTCACTGCCGGTAACTCTGCTCTATGCCATAGAGCAAGAAATCTTTGCCCTGCCCCGGACTCTGGATAGATCGCTAAATTTTCAGGAAATAGCGGTTCGCCGGGTGCGGCAGGCCAGGGCCTATGCGGAGCCGGTGGCCGCCGAATTGAGGAAGGCGGGGCTGAACGTTCACGTAGATGTGCCCCAAGGCGAGCCGGCTGCGGCCATAGTGGAAGATGCTGCCAGAGACCCCGGCACGCTCATCACCATGTCCAGCCACGGGCGCTCAGGGCTGGCCCGCTGGTGGATGGGCAGCGTGACCGACAAAGTAATGCGTCTGACCGGCAACCCGCTGCTGGTAATCCACGCCGGTTCAGGGCAACAGACGCCCCCGGAATTTAGGTTCGAGAGGATAACCGTTCCGGTGGACGGATCTGAGTTGGCCGAGGGGATTTTGCCCCATGCGGTCTATCTGTCGTCAGCCATGGGGCTTGCCGTTGACCTGGTTCAGGTCAACCCATCCCGGGATGAATACTACCGCTCTATGTCCATAGGCCCGTCGGAAGTGGCCCGCGTATCCCCTTCCTACGAGGAATATATCGAAACTGCGGACGCCGAGACCGAGAGCTATCTGGCTGAACTGAAGGCGCGGCTGACAGGGCAGGGAGCGGCGTCGGTGGAAACGCATTTGCGCCACGGCGCGGCGGCGGAAACTATCTCAGACCTGGCCGCCAATACTGCCAACAATCTGGTAGCCATGACCACCCACGGCCGCTCCGGGGTGAGCCGCCTGCTGCTGGGCAGCGTGGCCGAGCGCGTGGTGCGCCAGTCCGGTGACCCGGTGTTGCTGGTGCGCGGCGGCCACAGCAGGCAAGCCCCTCTCGCCGGCACGCCCGCTTTGGCGTAAAGCATCTAAGGATTTGCAGCAGTGCCTCCGCCCAGAAATCTCGTCATTCCTGGTTAAGAACACACAGGAGAAGCGTTTCAATGTACTCGCGAATTCTGACGCCGCTGGACGGCTCCGAACATTCGGAACGAGTTCTGCCTTCTGCCCGCTCCCTGGCCGCCGGTCTTTCGCTGCCCGTAACGCTGCTCTATGCCATCGAGCCGGAACATCCCAGCATTTCCCAATCCCTGAACCCCAGGCTGCACCAGCATCAAACGGCGGCCCATCGCACTCAGCACGTCAGGGCATATTTGGAACCGGTTGCCGCCGGTCTGAGGAACGCGGGGCTGAACGTGGATATAACGATTCCCCAAGGCGACCCGGCCGCCGCCATAGTGGAAGAAGCGGCCAAAGACCCTGGCACGCTCATCACCATGTCCAGCCACGGGCGTTCCGGGCTGTCCCGATGGTGGATGGGCAGCGTGACCGACAAGGTGCTGCATCTTACCGAGAACCCGCTGCTGATAATTCACACCGCCGCGCAGCAACAGACTGAGCCGGAAGAGGCTTTCGAGCGCATCACGGTCCCCGTTGACGGCTCGGAGCTGGCAGAGGAAATTTTGCCCCACGTGGCCTACCTGTCGGCAGCCATGGGACTTGCCGTTAACCTCGTTCAGGCTGTCCCTTCCCAGGAAGAATACTACCGCTACCTGTCCATCGGCCCGTCGGAAGTCTCCCGCGCGACGCCCTCCTATGAAGAATATGCCCAGATTGTGGACGGGGAAGCTGACTCCTATTTGGCCGAGTTGAAGGAGCGGCTGAGGCAACAGGGAGCGTCTCCAGTGGAAACTCAGTTGCTTCACGGCCCGCCAGCGGACTGCATCGTAGATCTGGCAACCACTACCGCAAACAACCTGGTCGCCATGACCACCCACGGACGCTCCGGCGTGGGCCGCTTGGTGCTGGGCAGCGTAGCCGAGCGGGTGGTGCGCCAGTCCGGCGACCCGGTGCTCCTGATTCGTGGCGCACAGGGAGGCTAAACCCCCTGAGCGGCGCTCCGGCCCCGGCTTAGAGGGTGTATGAAAATTCCCTCTCCCTTGAGGGAGAGGGTTAGGGTGAGGGGGCGCAGTCTCAAGGTTCACGGCCTTCCATTAACCAGACCCCCTGAAACGGAACGCTACCCGGTACGAACCGGAATGCCCGGCTACTGGCTGAGGTAGCGCTCCATCGCCTGCTTGAAGACCGGGTAGGGATGAGCGCCCGTGAACAGCAGGTTGCCCACCAGGAAGGTGGGGATGCCGTTGATGCCGTATTGCAGGGCCTCGCGGTACTGGGCAATGACCGTCTGCGAGTGGGCGCCCTGCTCCAGCGCCTTGGTCATATCGGCCCCGTCCAGCCCCACGCTGTCGGCGATGGTTTCCAGCACCTCTATCTGGCCGATGTCCTTGCGGTCTTCCCAGAAAGCCTTGTAGGCGGCGTGGTGAAATTCCATGAACTTGCCGTGCTGCTGGGCGTACTCGGTGGCTTCCAGCGAGTAGAGAGTATTGGGAGTGCGGGACGACGGACGCATGATTAGGCCCGAGTCCCTAGCCTGGCTCCGCAGCGGCTCCGACAGTTCATCGTCGCTCTCTCCGGGGCGCTGCGGACGCTCTACTCCTTCCCGGGGAGTGTCAGGACGCAACAGGTATGCCCGGCCCTCCACCTCGATGTCAAATTCCTTGGCCAGATGGTCGACCCGTTCCAGGCCGATATAGCACCACGGTCAAATGTAGTCGTACCAGACGGCTACCCGAACCGTGGCATGGTCGTGCTGCCCGTTATGAGTTTCCTGCGCCATGTCAACACTCCTGGCAATCGAGAGATTCTCTATCCTTGTTGGGAGAGGGTTAGGGTGAGGGCGAAGTCTCGGATTCCAGCAACTCGATGATTTCGACAAGCCCCGAGATTTTGGGACAGCCTTCCACCGGCTCGTGCCAGCCGCCCCGGTCCAGCAGCGCGGCCTGCATCCCCATGTCACGAGCGCCGGCCACGTCGGACCGGACTTGATCCCCGATATGCAGCACTTCCTCGGGCGCCGCCTCGGCGCGGCGCAGGGCTTCCTGGAATATGGGCGGGTGAGGCTTCTCTATCCCTGCTTGAACCGAGGTTACAGAAAAGTCGAGGATGCCTTCCAGCCCGGCCCGGCGAATCAGCGGCTCAAGGTCAGCCCGCAGGTTGGTTATCACCCCCAGCCGGTAGCCGCGCTCCCGCAGTGCTTCCAACGTGGGCATGGTGTCTTCAAAGGGAGTGAATTCCTTGGGAACGGCGATAGCCAGCCCCCATATCTGTCGTGCCAGTACGGTGGTCACCGGAACCCCGGCAGTCTCGAGGATGACCTGCTCATACTCGGCGAAAAATTCCAGCCGCCGCTCCGGTGAGCGCAGCGACAGCGGTTCATCTTCGTTGGCGCGGTTGAACAGAATGTCGGCCTTGGCGTAGCCCCGGCGAATCGCCTCTCGTGAAACACTCAGGCCCATCTTCCAGCAAGCGACCCGCTGAATTTCCTCCAGCGGGGGCCAGAACTTGACCAGCGTATTGTAAAAGTCGAAGGTGACAACCCTTATCATTCCATTTACCGGCCGGCCCCCAGCGGAGCGATTGTTGATATTGAGCCTGAGCAATATTGGTGTTCAGCAGACATGCCAGTCTAACACGGCACAGACTCCAATGCGAACCGCGATATGCCTAGTGACGCTAGGCATTGGCAGCCGGTTGGTATATCAGTATTCTTGACCCACCGGAGGGTATTTCCCCGGAACCCATACGCAGGAATGCAGCCGCCTCACGCTGCCGCGAGGACAAGGATGAAGCTCGCCATCGGCGCAGACCACGCCGGATTCGACCTCAAGGCACAGATTGTTCCCTGGCTGGAATCATCAGGGCATCAGGTAGTGGACATCGGAGCGCACGCCCTCGACCCCGCCGACGATTTCCCCGACTTTGCCGCCGCCGTGGCCCGTTCTGTTAACGGCGGTCAAGCGGAAAGGGGCGTTATGATTTGCGGCAGCGGCGTCGGGGCCAGCATCGCAACCAACAAGGTTGGCGGAATCCGCGCCTGCCTGTGCCACGACACCTACACCGCACGGCAGGGCGTGGAGCATAACGATATGAACGTCCTCTGCCTGGGCGGGCGAGTCATCGGCATCGAGACCGCCAAAGAGGTCATCGCGACCTTCATCGGCGCGGAGTTCATGCCCGAAGACCGCTTCCAGCGGCGAATAGACAAGGTGACCGAAATCGAGGCCGACAGGCTGAAGGTAAGCTAAACTGAAAGGCGTCTGAAAAATCCCCTCTCCCTCCGGGGGAGGGCTAGGGTGGGGCGTCCTCTGCCCGCCCCTAAAGTTCTTCCAGGATCAGGCTCATCGCTTCCGAGACCTCACCGGGCGAGTCCAACTGGTGCAGCGCCACCGTGCCTTGGCGGGGCTCTCCCACAAACACCGCCAGTCCGCCCATTTCCTGTACCGCCCGGAAGCCGTCCTCGTCCGTCTGGTCGTCCCCGAAATAGACCGGGAAGGGACTGTCCCCTAGATTCCCGCTTTCGCGGGAATGACGGTGAATTTTCTCAATGGCCTTGCCCTTGTCCCATGCGATGGCCGGTCGCACCTCCACCACCATCTTGCCCTTCGTCAGCCGTAGCTGCCCGCTCTCGACGTAAGGCTCGGCTGTTGCCCTCACCACGTCATCCACTTCGCCCGTCAGCAGTTCGGGCGCGGCTCGGTAGTGGACGCTCAGGGTCAGCCCCTTGTGTTCCACGATTACGCCGGGAACATGGGCCAGCGCATTGGCCAGAGCTGTCCGAACTTGGTTCAGAACCTCCCGGGCAGCGATAGCTTGAGGATGCGTGAAATCCAGCCCCGGGCCGCGAATCTCCATACCGTGGTTGCCGGCGTGGATGAGACCTTGAATATCAGCCATAACAGCCAGGTCGGCCACGCTGCGACCGCTGACGATGCCTGCAATGCAACGAGGGTGCGCCGCCAGCGCCGTTAGCAGTCCCCGCGATTCCTCGGACAGCAGGGCGTCCTCGGGGCGGGCCACGATAGGCGTCAGCGTGCCGTCGTAGTCGAAGAGAAGAAGTATGCGGTCAGTACGGAACAGGCGCGCGCGAACCGACGGCCAGATGTTCAGCAGATGGGCCATCAGGGGGCTTAGATGCTGCGGATGGGGTGGCGGGCGCGGCGCCCTACCTGCATCATATCCACCAGCGAGCGCGCCGCCCACTTGTAGATATTGTTCTCCTGCACTACGCCCCTCATATTGGCCATCCGCACCTGGCGTTCCTGGCGGGGCATTTCCACCGCTTCCCGGATGGAGTCGCCGAACCGCTCCATGTCGTAGGGGTTGACGATCAGCGCGTCGGTGAGTTCCAGGGCCGCGCCGGTGAAGGGGCTGAGAATCAGCACGCCGTCGTGGTCGTAGCGGCTGGCGACGTATTCCTTGGCCACCAGGTTCATGCCGTCGTGCAGGGAGCTTACCACGCAGAAGCGGGCCAGCCTCCGCAGGGCCATCAGCGTCAGGTTGGGCAGGTCGGTGGGCATATACATTATGGGCTGCCAGTCATCGGTGGCGAAGCGGCTGTTGACGTCCTCCAGCAGCCGGTCAATCTGGTCCGCAAGCTGCTGGTAGGCGATGATGTTGGTCCGGCTCATAACGCCGGCCTGAACGAACACCACCTTGCCGATGTATTGCGGGTTCCGCTCCAGAAAACGGTTGATGGCCCGGATGCGGTGGGGAATGCCCTTGGTATAATCAATGCGGTCTATACCCAGGCCGACTATCTTGTCCTGCAACCCCCACTCGACGGTGAGCCGTTCCATCTCCTGGGCGACCTCGACGCTTTGGGCGTCGATTTCCAGTTGGTCGAAGTCAACGCTGATGGGAACCGGGCGCACCAGGGTTGAGTCATCGCGGTGATATATCAGGCTGTATTCCTCGTGGACGCGAGCGCCCAGTATCCGCGATGCGGCTTCCATGAAGTTGTTGCAGTGGTCGCCGATGTGGAAGCCCAGCATATCGTTGCCCAGCAGTCCGTCCAGCAGCTCCTCCTGCCAAGGGCAGATGCGGAAAACTTCGTAGTTGGGCCAGGGGATGTGCCAGAACTGGCCGGTAATCACATCGGGTTCAAGGTCGCGGAGGAAACGGGGCAGCAGGGCCAGATGATAGTCCTGGATGAACACGGCGGCCGGGCGCCCGTCCATTTCCTCGCTGACCTGCTGGGCGAAGGCGCGGTTGACGGCGGTATAGGTTTCCCAGTCGGACTGCTCGAAGGTGGGTTCTATGAAGGCGTTGTGGCACAGCGGCCACAGCCCCTCGTTGGAAACGCCGTAGTAGTAACCCTGCTGCTGCTCGGCGGTCAGCCACACCAGGCGGAGGGTGTAGGATGGGTCGTCGGGCGGCACCATCACGCGGTTCTTGTCGTCCACCGCCAGGTAGTCGCCGGGGCCGCCTCCATGGGCAATCCACGTTCCGGCGCACTCCTGCATCAGCGGGTCAATGGCGGTGGTGACGCCTCCGGCAGGGGTGCTGACGCGCAATTCCCCGTCAACCAGCTCGTGAACGTAAGGTTGACGGTTGGAAACGACAATTATCCGGTAGTCGCCAATCTCCCGGTTGACCAGACGCCGCAACCGATCTCTGGTCCAGATGGGCTCTCGCACCTTCTCCCTCTGTTACCACCAGCGTTCCCTCTCCCTACGGGGGAGGGTTAGAGCCTGCCCCCGCGAAAGCGGGGGGTGGGGGCGTCCCCTCTCGCTCCTGCCTCACTCGATTCTGGCACACGGATGAAGAAAGGTCAAACCGGGTGGGCTGCGGGGACGTTTCAGGCGTGATACCATATCGCCAGAGGCGCCGATATGCCGCCATTTCAGTTGCTGCGTCCCCCGCATACACGGCCCGCGAGATGCTGGGCCTGCCGAAGCAGCAACAAAAGTCTTGCCGATAGAGGAGGCCCCATGGCTCTGTTTGTTCGCCGAGACCTCACAGACAGCGTCCCAACTCCCGAAGGGAATATGCACTTCGTCAAGAAGGGCGCCGGCTATCCCGTGGTGCTGCTGCACCCGCTGGGAACGTCGGTCTGGACTTGGGAGTACGTCATGGACGCCATCGCCCAAGACTACACGGTCTACGCTTTCGATATGCTGGGGCATGGCGATTCCGACAAGCCACAGCGCCACTTCAACCTCCCCGACTACGCCAAGGCCCTGGACGAAGCCTGCCAAGTCTTGAACATCCACCGGGCGCACGTCGTGGGCAACTCGGTGGGCGCCGTCCTGGCCACGGAAACGGCGGCCAGCTTCCCCGACCGGGTGGACAAGCTGACGCTGGTGGGCGCGCCGGTGTGGAATGCCTTCACCGCCAAGGAACGGCTGGCCGACACCTTGGCCCAGTACGATGACGAAGGTCTGCCCAAGCCCCGAACTCTCCAGGACTTGAAGGACGCCACCACCTTCGCCGAGCCGACCGAAGAGTGGCTGGACAAGAACAACAACAGCCGCGCCAAGGCCGGCCCTTGGGTGCGCAACCTGATGGAGTCCCTGGCGTACTACGACATCATGTCTCGCCTGCCGCTCATCAAGGCGTCGTCAACCATGGTGCTCTACGGCGAGATTGACCGCCTGCGCGACGGCGAGGAGTTGCTGCACAACAACATCGTCAACGCCCGCAAGGTCATCCTGACCGGCATCGGCCATATCCCGCAGGTGGAAGACCCAGAGGGCTTCCTGGGCGCACTGCTACCCTTCCTGGCGGAGTAGGTCAAGATGACTTCAGCCGGACGGCATCCGTTGCGCTTGATGGAGACCTGGCGCTCCATCTTCTACACGCCCATCTACGTCTCGGTGGCGGGCGGGTTCCTGGAGCGGGAAGGACTGGACGTGGAGTTCAGCACCTGTCCGCCCCAGTTCCCTCATCCGCTGAGCGCCCTGCATCACGACGCCGCCGACATCGTGCAGAGCGGAATCATGCGCTCCATCATCGCCTCCGACTGGGGCGCGGAAACCGTGCCGCTGCACTTCGCCAAGATAAACTCGCGCGACGGCTTCTTCATCCTGGGGCGGCAACCCCAGGTTCCCTTCGACTGGGAATCCCTGCGCGGGGCGAGGGTGATACCTGTTGGGTTTTCACCTATGCCCTGGGCGTCCTTCCAATACGCCCTGCGCCGTCATGGTCTCGAACCCTCAGACCTGGACCTGCGGGCCGGGCTTTCGCTGGACGACGCCGTGGCCGCCTTCCGCGACGGTCAGGCCGAGTACGTCCACGTGGCTGAGCCCGTGGTGCAGCAGTTGATTGCCGACGGCGCCGGTCACCTGCTGACCGCCCTGGGGCCCGAGAACGGCCACCTGGCATACAGCTCCTTCGCCGCCACTCACCGCTACCTGTCAGAGCGGGAGGACACGGCAGGCCGGTTCACCCTGGGCTTCGCCCGGGCCCTTCATTGGCTATCCTCGGCTGAACCGGGCGAGGTTGCTGAAACCGTATCGGACTTCTTCCCCGGAGCTTCGCAGGAGGTATTGGCTGCCTCCATCGCCAGGTACCAGGAACAGGAACAATGGCCGGTTAATCCCGTCTTGGGACGGCCGGAGTACGACAACCTGCACGACATACTGCTGGCAGCCGGAATGTGCCGCGAGCGGCAGCCCTATGAGAAAGTCGTGCGCACCGACATCGCAGAGGCTGCCGTGGCCGCGCTCTAGGCCGTTCCCGAATCCGATCGGCGCTCATCGGGGTGTTGCTGACGCCGGTATGTTGTAGAATGTCTCTTTAACGGAGAACGGATGCACCCCACCTGGTAGGGGCGGACCTTTAGGCAAGTTCAGGAGGAGGCCGTTATGGCCAAGATAGGGATTATCGGCACCGGCCTGATTGGAACCTCTTTGGGCCTGGCGCTCCGCCAGTCGGACTTGCGCAACCTGGAACTGGTGGGAACTGACTACGAAAGCAGCGCCCGCAGCGGAGCGCAGAAGCGGGGCGCGTTCCACAAGGTTGAAGGACGCATCCAGCCGGTGATCGAAGGGGCCGACGTGGTGGTGCTGGCTACGCCGGTCATGGCCATGCGGGAATTGATGGAAGCCATTGGCCCGATGCTGCAAGAGGACGCGGTGGTGACCGACGTGGGCAGTTCCAAGCAGGTGGTCGCTGGGTGGGCCGCGGAGTTTCTGCCCAAGACGGCGCAGTACGTCGGCGGGCACCCGATGGCGGGCCGGGAAACCGCCGGCCCGGAACACGCCTCCGCCGACCTGTTCGCTGGCAAGGCCTATTGCGTCGTCCCCAACCCCGACACCAAGGAACAGGCGGTGTCCGCGGTTACGACAATGGCCGAAGCCGTGGGCGCAAAACCATTCTTCATCAGCGCCGGGGAACACGACAGCTTCGTCGCCGCCGTCAGCCACCTGCCCTTCATGATGTCGGTGGCGCTGATGCAGACCGTTTCCAAGAGCGCCAACTGGGACGACATCGCGCAACTGGCCTCGTCGGGCTTTCGCGACCTGTCCAGGCTCGCTTCTGGCGACGCCATAATGCACCGCGACATTTCCCTCACCAACCGCGAACCCATCGTTAGCTGGATTGACTCCTACATCCGCGAACTGTACGAGATACGCAATCTGCTTAACGAGGAATCAGGCCCCGACCCCGAAGCCCTGGAACAGTTGTTTGAGAACGCCTCCGTGGAGCGGGCGCGCTGGCTGGCTGGCGCCATTACGCCGGGGGGCCGGGTGGAGCGCAACACGCCGGAAATCCCCAGCTTCGGCGAGGCCATGGGCGAGATGCTGATGGGGCGTAAGCTACTCGAAGCCCAGCGCCGCTTTTTCCGTGGCGGCAGAGACAGTGACGACGCCCGTACTGATAAAGAACGGGGCGGGCGCGGACGGGCTTAGATTATGACGGCACACTCGGCGGTTCGCACCATCACCAGCCCGGCCAAGCTCGGAGGCGAGTTGGCAGTGCCGGGCGACAAATCCATCTCGCACCGCTCCCTCATCCTCAACGCCATGGCCCACGGCACGGCCCGCGTTACCGGGCTCTCCAACGGCGAGGATGTTATGTCCACCATGGCCTGTCTGCGTGGCATGGGGGTCGAAATCACCCAGGGGGACAACCCCGGCGAGTATACCGTGATTGGCCGGGGGCCGACGCTGGAAGAGCCGTCGGACATTCTCGACGCGGGCAACAGCGGCACTTCCATGCGCTTGCTCTCCGGGCTTATGGCGGCGCAGCCCTTCCTGTCGGTACTGACCGGCGACGCCTCGCTGCGCTCCCGCCCCATGCGCCGCATCGTTGAGCCGTTGCAACGTATGGGCGCCCAGGTCACGGGCCGACAGGAAGGCTCCCTGGCCCCGCTGGTCATCCGCGGCGGTTCCCTGCGAGGCATCGAATATGACCTGCCCGTTGCCAGCGCCCAGGTCAAGTCCTGCATCCTCCTCGCCGGACTGTCCGCCGACGGCGACACCGTGATTCACCAGCCTGCCCTGTCCCGGGACCACACCGAGCGCATGGTCACCGCCATGGGCGCGACCGTTCAGGAAGACGGGCTAGACCTGTCGTTGCGCCCCGGCCTCCTGCGGGCGGTGGACATCTCCGTGCCTGGCGACATCAGCTCGGCGGCCTTCTGGATTGTGGCCGGCCTGTGCCATCCCGATTCGCGGGTCCTGGTGCGCGGCGTCGGCCTGAACCCCAGCCGCACCGGCATCATTGATGCGCTGCTCGCCATGGGCGCCGGGGACAGCCTGCTCCTGGTGAACCAACGCACCGAGGGCGGGGAGCCGGTGGCCGACCTGCTGGTCACGCCGGGGCAACTGCGCGGCGCCGAAATCGGCGGCGATATGATTCCTCGCATTCTGGACGAAGTGCCAATTCTGGCGGTGGCCGCCTGCTTCGCCGAGGGGGAAACGGTCATCCGCGACGCCTCCGAGCTGCGGGTCAAGGAATCCGACCGCATCGCCACCACCGTCGGGGAGCTGTCGCGCTTGGGGGCCAGCATCGAGGCCCGCGAGGACGGCATGGTCATACGCGGGACCGGAAGGCTGACCGGCGCGGCCTGCCAGTCCCACGGCGATCACCGCCTGGCCATGGCTATGGCCGTCTGCGGATTGCTAGCCGACGGCGAGACGGAGGTGCATGGCGCGGCCGACGCTTCTGTATCCTACCCCGGCTTCTGGGAACACCTGGACACGCTTGCAAACGCCTCCAGCTTCCCTCTCCCTCCGGGGGAGGGTTAGGTGGGGGCGTCCCCTTTGACGTCCCGTATACCCGAAGCCAGCCCACCGCCGCCCCTGCTGGTGGTGCTGTCCGGGCCTTCGGGCGCAGGCAAGGACGCGGTGCTGGCGGAACTGCGGAAGCTGGACCGCCCCTGGCACTTCGCCGTAACCGCCACCACCCGCCCCATGCGCCCCGGCGAACGCGACGGCGCAGACT
This sequence comes from Dehalococcoidia bacterium, assembly GCA_965204865.1. Taxonomy (GTDB): domain Bacteria; phylum Chloroflexota; class Dehalococcoidia; order Lucifugimonadales; family UBA3495; genus VXOI01. Next base: position 2,257,952 of record OZ242027.1, read on the forward strand.
ACATCTTCCTCGACCCGGACACCTTCGCCCGGATGCGGGAGCGCGACGAGTTCATAGAGTGCGCCGAGGTCTACGGACGTTGGTACGGCGTGCCGCGCAGCCAGGCCCGCGACGCCCTGCGCTGCGGCAAGGACGTTATCCTAAAGATAGACGTTCAGGGCGCAGCCACCATCCGCCGCATGGCACCGGAAGCGTTGCTCATATTCCTGATACCGCCGTCGGTGGCCGACCTGCGGCAACGGTTGCAGGGCCGTATGACCGAGTCCGCAGAAGACTTGGAACGCCGTCTTGGGACAGCGGCGGAAGAACTGTCTCGGCTTCACGAATACGACTATCGCGTGGTCAACGAAAACGGAAACGGTGGCCTGGCGCAGGCCGCAGCCGACATAGACGCCATCATCGCCGCCGAGAAGTGCCGCGTAACACCCCGACTGGTGCAGTTGTTATAATAGACAGGACTTACGCAGTTAAACAAAAATCCCCTCCCCCTTGAGGGGGAGGGCTAGGGTGGGGGTGAAATCCCTCGCACCAGACGCCGTATCCAACTGTGTAAGTCTTATCCTGTATATCCTGTCCATCCATGTCAGTCAAGCCATCACCGGATTCCGAGGACTCAATGACCCAACCGAACAAAACCGTCGAACTACGGCCCCGGCTTCCCGAATGGCTGAAGGTGCAGATGCCCGGCAGCCCCCGCTATATGCAGCTCAAGGAACTGATGCGCAGTCAGGAGTTGCATACCGTCTGCGAGGAAGCCCACTGCCCCAACATCGGCGAGTGCTGGGGGCGCGGCACCGCCACCTTCATGATTCTGGGCGACATCTGCACCCGCCGTTGCCACTACTGCGCCGTCACCACCGGCCGCCCCTTCGCCGTAGACTTGCAGGAACCCAGGCGGCTGGCCGAAACGGTACAGGCAATGAACCTGCGCTATTGTGTGATAACGTCAGTCAACCGCGACGACCTGCCCGACGGCGGCGCGCACATCTTCGCCGCCTGCATCAACCGGATCCGCGACGTGCTGCCCGAGTGCCGCGTCGAGGTGCTGATTCCGGACTTCGCCGGCAACTGGGGAGCCCTGGGCAAGGTCATCGAGGCCGGTCCTGCGGTGCTGAACCACAACATCGAGTCCACCGTCCGGGTCTTCCCGCGGGTGCGGCCCAAGGGCAACTACAACCTGTCGCTGGAGCTGCTGGCCAAAGCCAAGGAGATTGACCCGGCCACAGTCACCAAGTCCGGCATCATCGTCGGCATGGGCGAAACCACGGACGAAGTGCTGGAAACCATGCGCGACCTGCGTGGCGTGGACTGCGACCTGCTCACCATCGGCCAGTACCTGCGACCGTCGGCCAAGCACATTGCCATCGACCGCTTCTACACCCCGGCGGAGTTCGAGGAGCTGCGGGCAGCGGGCCTGGAGATGGGCTTCAAGCACGTGGCGTCCGGCCCGCTGGTGCGAAGCTCCTACCACGCCGACGAGCAGCACGACGCCGCGTTTGTGCCGCTGCCTCTCGGCACGAAGACATAGGGTGTCACCGGAATCGGAAATCGAGCTAAGACGGGAATATGCTAGGCGCGTCATCGCAAACCCCACAGGCCATGGCAGCGACCTGCATCTCCGACATCCAGAAGTGCGACGGGAATGGATAGAAAGAACCATGGTTGAGTCGTACCGTGTCGAAGTTCAGGCGGATGGAAGAATCCGTTATTGGGGATATGTCCCTGAAGTGCGAAACTGGTTGCGCGTAATAGTAGAGAATGACCAACTTCATACTGCAACACTAGACGGAAGCAAGCGGAGAGAGTGGGGGACACCGACGTAATGGAAAAAGCTAAAGACCCAAAGCTATTGATACGTTACTATGATGACACGGATACACTGGTGCTGTGGAACGGGACACCGGCAAAAGAGGGCCGGATTGTAGCTGAGCATCTAACCTCTGAATCAAATTCCGAAGGCGAGGTAACCGGTATCGTGCTGGAACACGCCGCAGAGTTGCTTCGTCCTTATTTGTTCCCGGATGGACGTTAGCTTAGTTCTAGTCAACGCCAACGTTCTGTCCATGCAGCGCGACCGCCCTAAAGCCGAAGCTGTGGCGGTAGCTGACGACCGTATCGTAGCCGTCGGAAGCAACTCCGATATTATCGGCCTATCCTCAGTTCACACCCAAATCGTTGATTGCCACGGCCTGACGCTGCTGCCGGGATTCAATGACGCCCATTGCCACCTCCCCGGGCTGGCCCGGCGGCTACAGGACCTCGATTGCAGCCCGCACCGTGCGCCGTCCATACCGGCGTTGCAGGCATTGGTGCAGCAATGGGCCTCATCCCGCCCGGTGGGAAGTTGGGTGCGCGGCCACGGCTACGACGACCTGCGAATGGCCGACCGACGTCACCCCAACCGCTGGGACCTGGACGCTGCCGTACCAGAAAATCCGGTATGGCTGGAGCATCGCAGCGGCCACGCCTCCGCCCTCAACAGTCGGTCACTGGAATTGGCGGGCATCCACCGCGAAACTCCCGATCCTCCGGGCGGCGTGATTGAGCGAGATCTTGCCACTGGAGAGCCAACTGGGACGCTGTTCGAGATGCGTTCCTTCCTGCGCCATCGCTTGGGCAACACGCGCAGTCCGCAGGAGTTTGAAGATGGTATGCGGGCCGCCGGGCAACTGCTGAACAGCTACGGCATAACCTCGGTGCAGGATGCGGGCGCAGACAACGGCTTGGAGCGATGGCGTTCCTTTCGGCAGTTGCAGTCCAATGGCATACTGTCATGCCGCATCACCATGTTCGCCGGAGCCGAGCGGCTGGACGAACTTACCAAGGAGGGACTGACTTTCGGCTCAGGCAGCCGCTGGCTGCGATTGGGACAGGCCAAGATAATGCTTACCGTGACGTCGGGCACGCTTTCTACCTCGATCCGGGAATTAGCGACGTTGGTGGCCGGCGCTCATCGCCGGGGCTTTCCCGTGGCCATTCACTGCATCGAAGAAGAGGCCATCGCAGCCACCACGGAAGTCCTAGCCGCAAACCAACAAGCAACGCTCACCGACCGCATCGAGCACTGCGCCGAAGGCACGCCGCGCCTCGTTGACGCGGTTAGGACGTGCGGGGCCGCAGTAGTCACCAACCCCGGCTTCATATATCACAACGGCGCGTCATACCGCGAAAACGTCGAGGCTTGCCTGCTGCCGCACTTATACCCGGCGGGCGCGTTGCATCGTGCCGGAGTTGCGGTTGCTTTCGGCTCCGACGCTCCGGTGATAGACCCCAACCCCTGGCCTGCCATTTACAGCGCCGTTACCCGCTGCGACAGAGATGGCAGGGCGGTATCCGGCAACGCCTCTGATACGTCGCAAATGGTGGACGTGGAAACGGCCCTGCGGATGTACACCACAGCCGGAGCCATCGCGGAGGGCCGGGTAGCGGCAAAGGGAACCATCGCGCCCGGCAAGCTGGCCGATATGGTGCTGTTGAACGCCGACCCGCTGACAACTGAGCCAGAGAACCTAGCGGGGCTGGAAGCGGTGATGACCGTAATCGGCGGCAGGGTAGTCTGGAGCAACATTTAGGGGCGGGTCTGTAAACCCGCCCCAAAGCGTTCTGCCGAATTCGCCGCCTTCCTAGTCCGCAGCCAACTGCGTCAGTCGGGAGTATTCGGGAGTGTTGGTGTCGGCCTGCTCCCAGGTTTCCTTGACCTGAGCGGCGTTCTTATTGGCGTCGGCTTGATTCCCCTGCCCCGCCTGGGCGCGGGCCAGCCAGTACATCTCCCGGGGAGACTCGCGGCGGGCCAGCCGTTCCTTCAGCATATCGGTGGCCTTGTCGAACTCCTCGGCCCTAAGGTAAGCCTCCAGCAGCGTGTCCTCGAACACCAGCCGTTGAGCATGGCTTCCGCCCACGCGGGTCAGTTGCGGGTACACCGGCTCCATCAGCCGCACTGCTTCGGCATAGTCGCCCTGCCCGAAGGCCCCGATGCCCTTGATTAGCGGCAGCGTGGCTTCCCGGGCGGTGGCATCGCCGGCGTCGGCCATCGCCTGCAAGCCGTCCACTAACTTGCCGAACATCTCGTCGTCTCCGGCGGCGGTGAAGGCCAGGGCGGCGTGGGCGTCGCGGAACGACGGCCCCGGCCGCGCGGCGGCGGGAGCGGCAAGCTGCACCAGTTCGTCCCAGGGCGCTTGGGGTGAAACGTCTCCGTAAATCTTCATCCGCCACACCAGAGAGGCGCTATCGGCCAGAGCCGCGTACTTGAGCTCCTGCACCGACGGACGAATATCCCTATCGTACCAGCCCAGGGCCTGGTTGTAGCGGCCCATGGCCAGCTCGAACAGCGCCTGGTGCCAGGACAGATGCACCCGGTAAGTGGAGCGGCGGTCGTAATCTTCCAGCCAGCCACTCAGGAACGCTCCGCCCTCGTCGTCCTGGCTCATCTCGTAGTACACGTGGGCCACGGAGTGAGCGGCCACGCCGTTGGACGGGTTGAGGTCCAGCGAGCGCTGGGCCAGGTCCATACCCTCGTCCATTTTGCCCACTTCGTGATTGGCCCAAGCGTACTGCCCCATGAAGGCCCAGTCTTCTCCGTAGTGGGGAGCAGCCTCGCTCATCAGCCGGTAGAACCGGGGCGGATAGTCCGGCGCCCCGATGCCGACACAGCCCTGGGTATAGAGTCGCTGGGCCAGGCGCATGAGCAGCGCATCGACAGGAAACTCTCCGAGGTGCTCATGCACGGCGGCGGTAGCGTCGTGGTTCTGTCCATTGACAAATTTGGACACCACGTCGATGTAGCTGCGTTCTCGGCGGCTCAGTCCTGAGGACAGCTTGACGGCTGTCTCGGCGTTGGCTTTCGCCTCCGGCACGTTGATTCTCAGAAAATCCAGGAACGCCTTACCGGCATAGGCCAGCGCGAACCCCTCGTCGGCTTCCATGGCGCGGGCGAAGGCATCCTCGGCCCCGAAGTTCTGGGATAGGGCCAAGTCCAGCCCCTCGGCGTAGTGGGCGAGGGCCGTCTGGGAGTTGGTAGTAAGAGGGAGTCCGTAGCGATCTGTATGGTTGGCTTCAGTAGTCATGGCAACCCTCCTGTTAACTGATTGTGCCACGATAGACGGTGCTAGGCAAGGATAAGGCAGCTTGCACTACAAGCGCATTTCCTGCGAAGCGCCGTCGGTCGAAGCCCCGTCGGTTGACACTATCACGCCCCAACAACATAATACGGACACTCCATCACTGGCGGTTTTACCTGCCCCATGAGCAGACCCAACCTGGCACATAGCGACGGCCAACTGGGGTTGTTCACCGACCTCTACGAGTTGACCATGGCCCAGGCTTATTTCAGCCAGGGTATGGACTCCCCGGCCACCTTCGGCCTCACTGTTCGCAGCTACCCTCCCAACCGCGGCTATCTTGTTTCCGCCGGCCTTGATGACGTTCTTGATTACCTGTCCCGGTTGCAGTTCGACGACGACGCCATCGACTATCTCCGCTCCCTCGGTTCCTTCACCGCCGACTTCCTGGGCTACCTGCGGGGCGTCCAGTTTACGGGCAGCGTCCGGGCCATCCCGGACGGGCGGCTGTTCTTCGCCGACGAGCCGCTGCTGGAAATCACCGCGCCCATAATCGAAGCGCAACTCGTAGAGACCTACGTCATAAACCAGATGAACCTGCAAACGTCCCTTGCCACCAAGGCGGCCCGCTGCGTCTGGGCCGCTCAGGGAAGGGGCATCGCCGACTTCGCTTCCCGGCGCACCCATGGTTCCGACGCTGCTATGAAGATGGCCCGCGCCAGCTACATCGCCGGGTTCGCCTCTACCAGCAACGTACTGGCCGCCAGCCACTACGGCATCCCGCCCGCTGGTACCATGGCCCATTCCTTCATATCCAGCTTCCCTTCCGAGCTGGACGCCTTCCGTGCCTACGCCCGCAGCTTCCCAGACCGCACCGTCCTCCTGCTGGACACCTACGACACCGTGGCCGGAGCCTGGAACGCGGTCACCATCGCCAAAGAGTTGGAAGCCGACGGCCACCGCCTGACCGCCGTGCGGCTGGACTCCGGCGACTACGCCGAGTTGAGCCGTCAAGTGCGGCGGGTTCTGGACGGCGAGGGTCTGAATTACGTGAAGGTGCTGGTCAGCGGCGGGCTGGACGAATACGAGCTGGACTCGCTGGTGCAGGACGGCGCGCCCATTGACCTGTTCGGAGTCGGCACCAAGGCCGGCGTGTCCGCCGACGCGCCCTGGTCGGACATGGTGTACAAGATTGTCTGCTTTGACGGGCGCCCCGTGATGAAGCTCAGCGAAGGCAAGGTGTCCCTGCCGGGCTCAAAGCAGATATTCCGGCGGTGCGATGAAGACGGCTGGTTGTCGGGCGACATCATCGGCTTGCAGGAAGAGTCCGGGCCGGTCGACACAGAGCCGTTGTTGCAGGAAGTAATGGCCGACGGCATCCGCATCGCGCCACCTAGCACCGCCACGGAGCTGCGCGACAGTTTCCGCGAAGAGTTTGCATGGCTGGCTCCTCGCTTCAAGAACCTGCACCGCCCGCCGCAGTTCCCGGTGTCCATCAGCCCCCGCCTGCAACGAATGACCGCCGAAGTGCGGGAAGAGGCGGTGCTGACCAACGTTTCGGCAGAGTCTCCATAGCCATATATCCAAAGGGGACGCCCTCACCCTAACCCTCTCCCTCTGGGAGAGGGGATTTGTTCGCTACTCCAATTCGCCAATGGAAGTGACCGCCCATGAAAACCGCCGTCTGCATGAAATACGTCCCCGTCATCGCCCGGATGCGGTTCGACTACGAAGCCAGGACCATCATCCGCGAGGGCGTGCCTTCCGAGGTCAACCCCTTCGACGTTCTCGGCCTGGTGCGGGCGGTGGAGCTGAAAACCGCGTCCCCCGCTCCCGAAGATGACGAGGTCGTGGTGCTGACCATGGGGCCTCCCGGCGCCGCCGAGGGGCTGACCGAATGCCTGGCCCTGGGCGCAGACCGGGGCGTGCTGGTCACCGACCGCGCCTTGGCGGGCAGCGACACGCTGGCTACCTCCCGCGCCCTGGCGCTGGCCCTGGGCCGCGAGCAGCCCGACCTCATCATCTGCGGGCGCAACAGCACCGACGGCGAGACCGGACAGGTCGGCCCGGAGGTGGCCGAGCTCATGGGCCTGCCCCACGTCAGCCACGTTAGGCGGCTGGAGCTCAGCGACGACCGGCGCACCGCCATCGTCGAGCGCATCACCGACGAGGGCTTCCAGACCCTGGAATGCGACCTGCCCGCGGTCATCTGCGTAACCGAGGGAGTCGCGCCGGAGCTTTTCCCCAACCGCCAGCAGATGGAAGAGGCGGCCACCAAGCCGGTGGAGGAAGTCAGTTGCGCCCAACTGTCTGACGACCCGACGCAGTTCGGGTCGCAAGGCTCCCCTACCTGGGTCAACGAAATCCGCTTGGTGGAACCCAATCGCCTCGGCGTCACTCTACAGGAAGTGACGCCCGAAGACGCCGCGCGGCAGATAGCCGACTCCGTGAAGGAACAACTGGCCGTCCTTCGACAAGCTCAGGATGACAATGGTGAGCCGGAAGCGCTGCCCCGTTATCCCGGCGTTACGAAACGCAGCATTTGGGTGGTCGCCGAAAATTCCCGAGATGGCCTGGCCCACGTCACCCTCGAGATGCTGGGCAAGGCCCGCGAACTGACCTCAGTAACCCGCAGCGAGGTGGCGGCGCTGGTCATAGCGTTGGGCGGCGAATCCCACGCCCCGGCTTTGGCCGCTGCCGGAGCCGACCGCGTGATGGTGCTGGACAACTCCGAAATCGGGCCGGTGTCCAGCCGCGCCGTGGGCAATGCCCTAGCCGCCGCCGTGGAACGTGAAACACCCTACGCCATCCTATTCGCCTCCACTGCCGACGGGCGCGACCTAGCGTCACGGCTGGCGGCGCGGTTGAGCCTGGGACTAACCGGCGACGCCATTGACCTGGAAATCGACGACGAAGGCAGCTTGGTGCAGTTGAAACCCGCCCTCGGCGGAAACGTGGTGGCTCCCATACTGTCCAAGACCCTGCCCAACCTGGTAACTCTGCGGCCCGGCCTGCTGACACCGGCGACAGCGGAACCCGGCGCTGAAGCCGTGGTGGAACACCTTTCCGCCGAACCCTTCGACGGGGCCGACGTGCGGCTCGTCGGCGAGGAGTTCCAGGAAGACACCGAGGGGCTGGACTTGGCCCGGGCGCGGATAGTTGTCGGGCTGGGTATGGGCGTGGAGGAAGAAAACGTGGCGGCGCTGGTGGAGACGGCCCGCTCCATCGGCGCGTCGGTCGCCACTACCCGCGACGTGGTGCACGCCGGCTGGCTGCCCCAGCAGTTGCAGGTGGGCATCAGCGGCCGCACCATCGCCCCCACGGTCTACATCGCCGTCGGCATACGCGGCGCGTTCAACCACACCGTCGGATTGCAGCGGGCGGGCATCATCGTCGCCATAAACCAGAACCGCCGCGCCACCATCTTCCGGTCATCGGACTTCGGCGTGGTAGGCACGTGGCAGGAGTTCCTGCCGCCACTGATTGAGCAACTGCGGCCAGTGCTGGCCGAGTTGGGTTAGGAGTACGCCGCCACCCTAACTCTCCCCCGGAGGGAGAGGGAAGAGGAGTTGGAAGATCATGTCAGTTACCGAGCGACTGGCCCAACACATTGCCTCGGCCAGCTTCGACGCGATGCCGCCGGAAGCGGTGGAGGCGGCAAAAGTGGTCATACTCGACGGCCTTGCCGTCACGCTGGCCGGGTCGCAGGAAACGGCGGCGCAGATTGTGGCCGAATACGCCCGCGAAATGGGCGGCCATCCGCAGTGTTCCGCCTTCGGCCACGGCTTCAGGACCTCGCCGCCCATGGCCGCCTTCGTCAACGGCGTGGCCGGCCACGTGCTGGACTACGAAGTTATGTGGCACCCGGCCACTCACGCCACGTCACCGACGCTGCCGGGCATCATGGCGCTGGCCGAAAGCCGGAGCGCCAACGGGCAGGACATCCTGACTGCGCTGATAACCGGCTTCGAGGTGCAGGGGCGTATACGAGTTGCCTCGGCGGAGTTGAGCCTGGAGGGGTTCCACCCGCCGGGGCTGGTGGGCGTGATGGGCAGCGCCGCCGCCGGTTCGGTGATGCTGGGGCTGGACACCCAGCAGACCCGCATGGCGCTGGGGATCGCGGCATCGCGGGCCGGTACGGTTTCCGCCAACACCGGCACCATGACCAAGTCCACCCACTGCGGCAACGCCGGACGCATGGGGCTGGAGGCCGCGCTGCTGGCCGCCAAGGGCTTCACCGCCAACGCCAACATATTCGAGCATGAAACGGGCTACGCCGCCGTTCTCTTCGAGGATGGCTTCGACCTCGAAGCCGTAACCCGCGATTTCGGCAGCCCCTACCGGCTGGTTGACCCCGGCGTAGCCATCAAGAAGCATCCCAGCCAGTACGGCACCCACCGGGGCATAGACGCCGCCCTGGACTTGCAGCAACGATACTCCGTTGACCCGGAACGCATCGCCGCCGTGCGCATCGAGACGCCGGTAATGCGTTATGTGGGCCGCCCCTACCCGGAGACCGGGCTGGACGGCAAGTTCAGCTTTCAGTACACCGTGGCGGCGTCCCTGCTGGACCGGCGCATCGGCATCGAGACCTTCACCGACGAAGCGGTGCATCGGCCGCAAATCAAGGCCCTTTTGGACAAGACCACCGTGGACATGAGGCCCGAAATCCCGGCCAACTTCGAGGAAATGTGGGTCGCCGTCCGCGTCGAAACCACCGACGGCCAGACCTACGTCAGCCGCTGCAACCGGCCCCGCGGCATCTGGGGCAACCCGCTGAGCCGCGAGGAACGGCTGGCCAAGGTGCGCTCCTGCGCGTCGCGGGTTCTGCCCGACGTCCAAGTGGACCTGATGATCGAAACCGTGGAAGATATGGAGAACGCCGACAGCAAACGTGTGCAGGACTTGATTGCCACGTTGGGCAATAGGCCGTCTAGCTAACCCGATGTGCAAGTTCTACCATGCAAGCAACTTGTCGAATTGGAGTGGTGGATTTCCTTGCTCCTGATTGAGGCTGAAAGCCAGGGTATGGCTAAGCACCTTGCGCAGCAACCGAGCTTGCAGATGCCAGATGTCCCTGGCCCAGACCTGTTTGGCTTGAAAGCGCTCAACCAATTGACTGAAGACGGTCTCGATGCGGTAACGGGGCCGGCTGAGTTGGTAACTCCTCTGGGGCCAAGGGTCTTTTTTCTTCGACTTGAAGGGGGCCAGCAGGGTCAGGCCTTGGCTGCGCAACTCCCCAGTCAGGGTCGGGGACCAGTAGTTGCGGTCACCCAGCAGGACCCCCTGGGCATCTCCAGCCAGTTCGGGGACCATGGCCAGGTCATGCACGTTGGCTGGGGCCAAGCCGAAGCCGGTGATCAACCCCGGCCAGTTCAGACGCAAGTGCGCCCGGAAACCATAGAAGGTCTGCCGGGCTACGTCATCCCTCCCGAAAGCAGCTTCTCCCCGGAACCGCTGACAGCGGTGGGCTCTGGCGAAGCGGCAGACTGGCAGGGGAAAGCTGTCCACTATGGACAAGGCCGGGTCGTACCGGATGGAACCCAGGAGGATTTGCCAGACCTGCTCCTTGACCCACCAGAGGTTGGCGGCTTGGCGCACGAAAGTGGTGCGGCAGACTCGCGCCATAGCCGGAAAGAAGTGGCTGTAGTGGTGGCGGAAGTAGCGGTAGAGGGCCGTATCCTGGCCCAAGCCCAGAAATTCGCCCACTGCCTCCATGGTCAGCACTTCAGCATCGGACAACGAAGGTTCGGGTCCACTCCGCCGGAGCCGTTGTCTCTGGAAAAGGCTCTGCAAAGCATCATCTATCCGGCAAAAGACTGCTATGATTTTGGTATCCAGGTCCATCACACACCTCCACTGGGAACCGCAACTCTAGTAGAGGTGTTTGGACCTGGATTTTCAACCCCTTTATAACTTGCACATCGGGTTAGCTAATAGGAGAGTCTTTCGATTCTTCGTCTGAACTGTGATTTTTCTGATTCCGGGATTGCCATGATTGGGAAATCATGTTAATCCGTTAATCACATGAATCACAGTTCAGACAGTTCCTGTCGGAATCGGCTTTGCAATCGTCCTGTCCGTCTGACAATCCTTTACTTGACACTGCTAACCTCGCGCAAGACAATGACACAGGCATTCGCTCGTTTGCAACGCCGCTATCCATACGACGGGCAAAGGTGGGAGCATGGACTTTGGATATACCCCTGAACAGGAAGCCCTGGGACGGGAAGTGCAGCAATTTATCGCTGAGAACGTTACCGATGACGTCCTCGGCGAACTCGAAACCGCCGAAGAGGGCGGGCGCGGCGTCCACTACCGCGAACTCATCCGCAAGGTTGCCGAGCGCAATTGGATCGGCATAAGCTGGCCCAAAGAATACGGCGGGCAGGGTGGCAGCCGCATCGAGCAGTATATCGTCGAGGAAGAGTTCGCCCGCGTCGGCGTCGCCGTCGGCGGAGCGGGCAGCGGCGCGCCGGCCATCCTGGCCGCAGGCACCGAAGAGCAGAAGCAGGAATTCATCCCGGGGATGATCAAGGGCGATATCATCTTCGCCCTCGGCTTCACCGAGCCGCAGGCGGGCGCAGACCTGGCCGGCCTCCAGTGCCGGGCCGTGCGCGACGGCGATGAGTACGTCATCAACGGCCAGAAGATGTACACCTCGGCGGCCCACTACGCCACCCATATCTACCTGATGGCCCGCACCGACCCCGACGCGCCCCGGCATCGCGGCATATCCATCTTCCTGGTTCCGATGGATACCCCCGGCATCACCGTGCGCCCCTTATGGACCATCCAGAGCGACCCGCCCGCGCCACTGGGCACTACCTATGGCATGGCCCGCACCAACGAGACCTTCTTCGAGGACGTGCGCGTCCCTGCGTCCATGATGCTGGGCGAAGAAAACGCCGGCTGGTACGTCGGCGCCATGGGCCTGAACTTGGACCGGGTCGGGGCCAGCCGCTACCTGATTTCGGTTCGTCGCGACGAAGACATCGTCAACTGGGTCAAGGAAAACGACTTCGGCGGCCACTCTCCCGCCGACGACCCGGCCGTCCGCGACAAGCTGGCCGAGCTGTGGACCGAGGCGCAGGTCTGCCGCCTGATGACCATGCGCAGTATGTCGCTGGTGGAGCGCGGCGGCAACTTCACCTACGAAGGCTCGGCGGAGAAGGTCTGGGCGCCCGAGCATGGCGTCCACACCACCGAGACCATCACCCAGATTCTTGGCCCTTACGCCACGCTACTCAGCAGCTCGGAAGAGGCCATCGACGAGGGCATATTTGCCCACAACGTCATGGGCGCTTTCCAGTCGGGCATCAACCACGGCAGCGTCCAGGTGATGCGCGACCAGATGGCCCGCCGCGGGCTGGGAATGCCGCGAGGCTAAGGATGCGTACAGGGCGGAAAGACGCTCTCACCCTAACCCTCTCCCTCTGGGGGAGGGAATTATCAAGGATAATATGGACATACTTCCCTCTGAAGAAGAACAACTGCTCAAGAACGCGGCCCGCGAGTTCCTGGAGGCCGAGGTCTCCACGGCTCTGGTGCGCGAGATGGAGCTGGACGAAAACGGCTATCCGCCCGCTCTCTGGCAGCAGATGGCAGACTTGGGCTGGCTTGGCCTGGCAATACCGGAACAGTACGGCGGCCAGGGACTTCCGCTGACCTACATGGGCCTCGTCATGGAAGAAATGGGCCGTGTTCTGGCTCCGGTGCCGCTGCACAGCACCATGGTCGCCGCCCTGACTGTCGCTGAGTCCGGCTCAGAGGAACAGAAGCGCGAACTGCTGCCCGCCGTTTGCAGCGGCAGCATGGTAATGACCTGGGCCGTTATCGAGCGCGACCCGCGTCTCATCCCGTCTGCCATAGCCCAGCAGGCCCAACCCGACGGCGACAGCTGGATCCTCAACGGCGAAAAGATGTTCGTCGACAATTTCAACGTCGCCCGCCGCTGCCTGGTGGCGGCGCGGACGGCCCCAGCGTCCGACGACAACGAAGGCATCTCGCTGTTCCTCATCGACCCCAACGGCGTCGGCGTTTCGCAAACGCCGCTGGTGACCATCGCCAAGGACAAGCAGAGCCGCGTTTCCTTCAACAACGTGAGAGTTGGCAACGCCGATCTGGTGGGCGAACTGCACAACGGGTGGCCCATAGTCGAGCGGATGCTGGAGCGGGCCACCGCCCTGCTGTGCTGCCAGATGCTGGGGGCAACCAGGAAGGACGCCGATATGGCCATCGAGTACGCCAAGAACCGCGTCGCCTTTGGCCGCCCCATTGCTGCCTTCCAGTCAATCCAGCACATGTGCGCGGATATGATTCTCTTCACCGACGGCGTGCAGCTCCTTACCTACGAGGCTCTCTGGAAGATGGACCAGGGCCTGCCCGCCGGGGTGGAGGTCTCCCAGGCCAAGGCTTTCGCCAACGAGAAGTGCGAGGCGGTGGTCAGGCAGTCCCAGGTCATCCACGGCGGCATCGGCTTTATGATGGAGTTCGACCTTCACTTGTGGTTGCGCCGCGTGTCGGCCTGGACCATGCGCTTGGGCACCACCTTCGACCACCGCGCCAAGATCGCCAGCGCGCTGCTGGACAAGCCGGGCAAGGTGCGTCTTGGTCTGCCGCTGCCCACTTAGAAACGCTCTCAAAAGTTCCCTCTCCCTTGAGGGAGAGGGTTAGGGTGAGGGTGATAAGGTAGTGCAGGCAGGCCGCCGCGAAATCCGAAGTCCTTTCAACCGGAGAGTTAAAGATGGCCAAAGACCCCGTTTGCGGGAAGGAAATAGACGAAGCGCAGGCTCGCGCCCAGACATCCCAGACCCGCCACGGCGCTTCCGAAGTTGACCCGACTCAGGGAACCCGCATCTTCCACGACGGCAGTTGGATTTACTTCTGCGGCCTAGACTGCCGCACCAAGTTCCTGGCAAGCCCGGCGACTTACACCTCTGGCTAGACCTTGGGACACCCCCACCCTAACCCTCCCCCTAAGGGGGAGGGAATGAAAGGAGCGTCACTATGCCTGACGCGCTGAAGCTCGACCCAAAGACCACCGCCGTCATCCTCATAGACATGATCAACGCCGTGGCCAAGGGCAACGGGCCGCCGTATGACATACCCCCCAACCGGCAGGAAGTCATAGACAACTTCGTTCGCCTGGTAGCCCACTGCCGCCAGGTGGGCACTCCCCTCATTTACATCACCACCTACCGCCGTCCCGACAACACCGATGCGCCCAGGACCGCCGCCGATGTCGGCGGAGGGGGCGGTGTGCCGATGCTGGAAGGCACCCCGGCCGTCGAGGTCATAGACGAACTGGCCCCGCAGCCCGGCGACTACATCGTGGTCAAGCCCCGCTTCAGCGCCTACTACGGCACCAACGTAGAGGGCATCCTGAAGTCCCTGGGCACCGAGACCATCCTGGTGGGCGGCATCTCCACCCAGCGCAGCGTCGAAGGCACCGCCCGCGACGCCAAGAACCGCGACACCCAGTGCGTGGTGGTCAGCGACTGCTGCACGGCAGGCGAGTTAGATGTCCACGAAATGACCATCAAGCACGTCCTGCCCCTGTTGGTGAGGGTGCGCACCACCGACGAGGTCATTGCCGCGCTGTCCTGATCTGAAATACGGCCTTCTTGCCCAGGATACGCCCTCACCCTGACCCTCTACCCAAGGGATAAGGAACCGAACGACGGGAGGTATGCGTTATGTCCGAAGTGAAGACAGTCCTGGTAGGCACCATTGGACAGGGTATCATGCGCAGCGCCGACGGCGGCGAGTCCTGGCGGCGGGTGGGCATCGACGCCGGGATGCACTCCGACGCCCTGGTGCGAGCCTTGGGCAACCACCCCGACAGGCCGGGCGTGGTGTTCGCCGGAACCGACAAGGGGCTGTACCGCAGCGAAGACGGCGGCCAGCACTGGAAGCTGCTGGACACCGCCATGAGCGGCTCCTGCGTCTGGGCGATGGCCATAGACTCGGCAGACCCCAAGCTCATGTTCGCCGGCACCGGCACGCCCGACCGGTGCGGGGTGTTCCGCTCCACCGACGGCGGCGATACCTGGGAGAGGCGCCCGGTGGAAGTGGCCCTGGAATGCCCCAACGTGGGAGTGCCGCGGGTGACCGGCATCGCCATAGACCCCAACAACCACAGTGATGTCTGGGTTGGCCTTGAAGTTGACGGCCTCCGTCATAGCTCCAACGCTGGCGAGACCTGGGAGACCATCAACGGCGCCATCCCCAACCTCGACGTCCACAACGTCGCCGTTGCTGCCGGCCCGCCTCATACCGTCGTGGTCGTGGTCAACAACGATGTCTACACCAGCAGCGACAACGGCGCAACCTGGGACCGCCTCGGCATCCGCGACGTGTTCCCGCTCACCTACCCCCGGGGCATCATGGTCAAGCCCGACGACCCCAATGTGATTTTCGTCACCATCGGCGACACCACCCCCGGCCAGACTGGCACCATAATGCGCTCCAGGGACACCGGCAAGACCTGGGAAGACTTGCCGCTGCCGGTGGAGCCCAACACTGCCATGTGGACGGTCAACATCCAGAACGCCGATCCGTCGGTGGTGTTCGCCGGCAGCCGCTACGGCTACCTCTACCGCAGCGACGACGGCGGCGACTCCTGGACCAAGCTGCGGCGCGAGTTCAGCGAAATCTCCAGCGTGATGTGGCTGCCAGAGTAGGGTCCCACGAACAGCCCGTCACAAGCGAGTCACGCTAATCATGCCAGCAGGGGTGTTGCGAGCAACGCCCCTGCGTACTTTTCAGCGCTGCCACACCATTTGCCCTCAATTCCAATTCAAAGGACGGGGGCCGTCAATGATTCCTGCAATCCCGCCCGGCCCCGGGCCGGCGCACCGACGGATACGGTTCTCGTGGAGAGTATTGGGGTTGGCACTATTGGTAGTTGTTGCAACACTCGCCGGGCTGGCGATCGCGCGAACCTGTGCGGGTTGGTAGGGAGGATTAGACTCTCGCCGCGAGACAATGGTGCCCGTTGCCGGTAAATACGCGGCAGATTCGTGCTATGTCGGCCCTGGTGGTTACGTTGCGAGGGCTAATGCTGGGTTATGTCGGCGCCACCTCGGATTCATGCGCGTCGATAGCGGCCTTCAATATATCGTAGTAGTCGTAGCCTGCCGTTGGTGGCGGCAGAGGCTTGCCGTCCTCCAAATATAGCTCAACTACTTCTTCTGCTATTTCACAAAGTTCGGCGAACACCGCTTTTTCATCGTCGCCATGACAACACGCGCCATCTCCGAACAATAGCCCCGGCACGTACCCGATGTAGTGTTGATCCTCATCTGACCATGCAACAATTTTGGCGTACCGTGCACTGCTTTTCATTTCTTTGACTCCTCTATTGCAGCCTGCACGCGCTTAATTTGGCATCTGTCGGCATCCGCTCCCAGCCTGCCGGATATAGTAACCGGCCCAGTTACAATGGGATGAATATAGTATCGATGGCTACCGCGGCCGCCCGATTGCGGAATCCTGCCCGTTCAAGGTCAGCGATTAGCTCCCGTATCTTAGGCGGCATAGAACCATTCCATGCGGAACCATACTCCCGAGGTGGCCATCTTATCACCCAGCTTAAGGGCAGGTCCCTTGACCTGCCCTGATACGCAGGGCAATCGAGTCTTAACTTTCGGCACTCTTGTCAGGCGGGCATGGTTGGCAAAAGCGCCGTCATTCCGGCTTTCGCCGGAATGACGTTTGATGGAGCCTCCAGCCGTTAAGAGGCGATTGCCCTGCCCTGATACGTCTTCGAACCCCCGGTGCCTAAAGCGCTTCCAGCCCCTTCCGCACGCAGTCCTCGTCCTCCTGCGCCGTGCCGCCGCTGCCGCCGATGGCCCCCACCAGCTCGCCGCCCTGGTAAATGGGAATCGCGCCTTGGGCTGGGATGATCCGGCCGCCCTGGCTGCCGATGATGGCCTGCATTACCGGTGAGTCAGCGTTGATCTCCCTGCTGTCGCGCCCGAAGAATACCGACCCCACCGCCTTGCCGGGAGCCGCCGTCGCGCTCACCGCGATGGCTCCCTCCATCCGCTGGAAGGCCATCAGTTGGCCGCCCCCGTCCACCACCGCCACGCTCAGCTTGACCCCAATCCTTTCCGCCTCGGCTATCGAGGCTCCGATAATCCGGTTTGCGTCCGCCAACGATAGAGCCATATTTGCACTCCTTATGACATGACGTTCTGTGCTTGTCCCGTCCGTCCCGAACTTGTCGAAGGCCGGTGGAACTCCGCACCAATGTTAACCCCTGCTGTCCGCCGCCACAACCCGAGGATGCCTTGCGGTTGCCTAACATCAAGGCGTTGACTATAATTGCGCCAACAAAAGGCGGGATGCGCCCCGGCCTGCGTTCAGGAATTCGTCGCAGTCTTCCCTGAACGCAGTCTCAAACGGCCACCGGAATCTTGGCCGGTACGCGCCCAAATCCGGCGCCACGGACGCCGGGAAAGGAGTGGAGAATGGTCGATCAGCTTGCGCGACCTAAAGACAAGGCGGAAATTTACTGGTTCTCCGAGCAGCCCTACGGCCACGTCACCGACGCCGACCTGGAGCAGTACGACTCCGGCCGCCTGGGTTTCCCCAACACCTACTTCGATCCCCATAAGGCCAGCGTCCTGTACAACCAGTACCATGAGCAGTACGCTCTGGCCGATGAGGTGGGCTTCGATGGCATTATGAGCAACGAGCATCACGCTTCGTACTGGTGCATGAAGCCGGCGGTCAACCTTGATGCTGCCGTCATCGCCAAGCTCACCAAGAACGTCAAAATTGCCATCCTCGGCAACGTCATCGCCATTAACGACCCCATCCGCATGGCCGAGGAAATCGCCATGCTGGACTGCTACTCCGGCGGACGCATCATCTCCGGCTTCGTGCGCGGCACCGCCGTCGAGACGCTACAGGGTGGCGTAAACCCCACCGAGAACCGCGCCCGCTTCGAGGAAGCCCACGACCTCATCATCAAGTGCTGGACCGAGCCCGGCCCCTTCCGCTACGAGGGCCAGTACTACCACTACCGCGCCGTCAACCCGTGGGTGGTGCCCATGCAGAAGCCCCGCCCAGACATCTGGTTCCCCGGCACCGGCTCCCCCGAGAGCGTGGTCTGGGCCGCCAAGCACAAGCACCCCTACATGAACCTCGGCGCTCTGGTGGACACTACCGAGTGGCTCAAGCAGGTCTACATTGACACCGCCGAAGAAGAGGGCTGGACGGCCGGCCCCGAACACTTCGGCTACCTGCTCCGCTGTCTGGTGGCCGACACCGACGAAAAGGCCATCGAGCTGGGCAAGGAGTTCATGTGGACCATCGAGCACCGCCAGCGCGGGCCGATGGAGCACAACGACCCGCCCGGCTACCAGTCCAGGGCATCGGTCGAGATCAAGGCCCAGCGGCCCACCGGCAACGTGGCCGGCGCCGGCGGCTTGGGGGTGGGCCTCTCCTATGACCAGCTTCGCGGCGTCAACAACATCATCGTCGGCAACCCCGACACCGTAACCCAGAAGCTGACCGAGGTCATCGAGCGCCTCAGCCCCGGTTATATCCACATCTACGGCAACGAAGGCGCTATGGATCACAAGGACACGATGCGCTCCATCGAGCTGCTGGGCAAAGAGGTAATCCCGGCGTTGCACGAAGTCCAGTTGCAGCCCTACGACAACCGGCCCCGCATGGACACCATCCGCTCCGGCACCGCTGGCCTCGCCCCGTAGGGTCGGTTCATTTGCTCAGGTTGACGAACAGCCCCTCTCAACATGAGAGGGGCTCCTTTTATGAAGGTCATCCAAACCCGGGGATACGCAATGAATCGACGAGGACAGTCATGCGTCTCCTTTTCGGCCTGCTCGCCGCCTTGGTAATACTTGCCGTTTCTTGCGGCAGCGATGCCGACGATTCCCTGTCCGACCCTGTTTCGCTGGCAAGGATACGCATGGGCGAAAAAGTGGACGGGCAATGTATATTCAGAGACGACCTCTCCCAATATCCTGGGACCTACTCGGGAGTTTCGGAGGATTGCCTGCAAGCGGTAAGCATCGGGCCGATTAGCTTGGCTGAACTGGAACAAATGAAGCGCGACAAGCCATCGTTTTGGGAGAATTCCTTCCCGTATCAACAAGCGCTGGTGGGAGAATGGATCGACGACAAATGTGATTTCTCCAGTCCTGCAGTGCAGGCGTATCTGGAGTTTTCTGAAACCGTGTCAACCGACCGGACGAACTGTGTCATGATTGTTGACGTGGGGCCGGTCACTGAAAAGCAAATCGCGAAAGTCCAACGTTTCGGTACAATGTCCTCAGAAACCCCAGTGTCTGCTCTGTTTGTGCCTGCACCCGGCCAATGATGAGCAATATCAGCGTAGTCACCGGCGCCTTCGGCTATACCGGCCGCTACATAGCCCAACGCCTGCTGGACGACGGCGAGGTAGTGCGGACACTGACCCGGAATCCGGCGTCCGCCAGCCCCTTCGGCCACCAAGTGGAAAGGTACCCGCTCGACTTCGACAACGCCCGGCAGCTCACCGAAAGCCTCCGCGGAACCCACACCCTCTACAACACCTACTGGATACGCTTCGCCCGCGGCCCCGACAACCACGACACCGCCGTCCGAAACTCCAGCAATCTGGTGGACGCCGCCGTAGCTGCCGGAGTGCATCGCATGGTCCACATCAGCATAACCAACGCATCGGCAGACTCGCCGCTGCCCTACTTTCGAGGCAAGGGCCTGGTTGAGAAATACATCCGCAACTCCGGCCTGCCTTATTCCATAATCCGCCCCACGGTCATCTTCGGACGAGAAGACATCCTGATCAACAACATCGCCTGGTTCCTGCGCCGTTTCCCGGTCTTCCCCATCGCCGGAAGAGGCGACTATTGGCTGCAACCCGTGTACGTGGACGACGTGGCACGCCTCGCTGTGGAATCTGCGTCAGCGGATGTCAACGTAACCCTGGACGCAGTAGGCCCGGAAACCTTTACCTTTAAGGAACTGTTACAGGATATCCGCCAAACCACCGGAGGCCGCGCCCGCCTGCTCAGCCTGCCTCCCACCCTGACCTATACCACCGCCACCCTGATGGGCTTGGTCCTCCGCGACGTGGTGCTGACCCGCGACGAAATGGACGGCCTCATGGCGGGCCATCTGGTATCGGCAGGGGAACCCACGGGAAAGATGCGGCTCACCGACTGGATGCGTGACCACCACGACACTCTGGGCCGCCGCTACGCCTCGGAGCTGGCGCGACATTATCGCTGACGTTTTGTAAATGACAATCAATTTTACTGCACCACAATCAACAAAACTGAGGGCAAAGCGAAACGCCCCTCTCAATCAAGGGGCGTTATCTTTCAACCCAATCGCCAGCCTGTGGCGTGTGGGTATCCCTACTGGTCCATCACCTTCACGGTGCCTTCCTCCGGGTTGTACTGGTAGCGCACCACGCGGTCCAGCTTTTGCGACTCCAGCCGCACCACCAGCGCCCGGTCGCCGGTCACGTTCAGCGTGTTGTGAATTTCGCCGGGCAGGAAGAAGGCCACCTTGCCGTCCTTCTGCACGAAGTCCCCGGTCTCCCCGATCTGCACCGAGTCCACGCCCTCGCCAGGGTAGAACCAGCGGAACTTCGTCTGCTTGATGGCGCCCTGGTACACTCCGTACACCACCCACGCCGCGCCGTGGTCGTGGGGCAGGTTATCCTGCTCCGGCTTCTGCACCGAGGCCATCAGCCAGAAACCGCCGCCCGGATGCCCGTAGTCTTCATCCAGGTGCAGGTCATAGCGTCCATACCCGCCCTCGTCAGGCAACTCCAGCCGCTCCTCCAGCCAGCCGGGGGTCGTTAGCAGCACTTCCATCTTCTCGGCCACGCCCTTGGCCTGGGCCAACGGGTCCTGCGTCGCATCGAAAATCTCGCGCACGTCGTCAATGAACTCATCCACCGTGTACGCTGTGGTCGTCGTCATTTCCATCCTCCGGGAATGCTGTTTCCTGCTTTCATTCTGATAGCGGCGCGGCGGAGTGTCAACCTGCGCGCTCCGCTGGAATTTTTCCTGTCCTGCGGCTATCATAGCGCCAGACCCGATAGGAACCCGAAACGCCATTTGGGAGGAACGAAAATGGGCGACTATTCCATCTTCGTGGGCACCGTTGGCCAGGGGCTCAACATCAGCTCCGACAGCGGCGACACCTGGACCAAGATTCGCAACCCCATCCCCACCGAGGGTAACGTCCGCGCTCTCAGCACCTATCCCGGCAATCCCCACCGCATCCTGGCCGGCTCCGACGGCCTCGGCCTCTTCCGCAGCGACGACAACGGCCTGAGCTGGGAGGGAATCGACTCGCCCACCGGCGACCTCCAGATCTGGTCTGTCGCCGTTGACCCGGCCAACCCCGACACCATCTTCGCTGGCACCCGGCCCGAGGGCTTCCGCTCCCGCGACGGCGGCAGGTCCTGGGACAAGCTGGACATGGGCGTCAACATGGACTGCCCCATCGGCACTCCCCGCACCACCAACATCATCGTCGACCCCCGCGACAGCCGCACCGTCTGGGCCGGCATCGAGGTTGACGGTATGTACAAGAGCCTTGACGGCGGCGACACCTGGCTCCACCTGCCCGACCTGGGCCCCGACCCCTTCCACGGCGACATCCACGGCATGGCCCTGCGCACCGGTGACAACCCGGCCTTCTACTGCACCAGCCCCTTCGGCATCGCCACCAGCAACGACGAAGGCGAGAGCTGGGACTACCACTACTTCCCCAAGTTCAGTGAGGCCGACGCCCGCTCCTACTGCCGCGGCATGATCATCAAGGCCGACGACCCCCAAACCATGTTCGTAGGCAACGGCGACTTCATCCCCGGCGTAACCGGCGCCGTACAGGTAACCCGCGACGGCGGCCAGACCTGGGACAAAGCCAACCTCCCGGTCGAGCCCAACTCCGTAGTCTACTGGCTAGCCAACAACCCCGAAATGCCCAACGTAGTAGCCGCCGCCAGCCTCTTCGGCTACGTCTACGTCAGCGAAGACGGCGGCGAGACCTGGAGCAAGCTCAAGAAGGAGTTCGGCGAGATACGGGCACTGGCGGTGACGCCGAACTAACCCAAAGCTGCAACGGCGAAACTAAGGGGGCGGGTTTGAAACCCGCCCTTTTCATTAATCTGTGCAACGACTTCAGAAATCTAGTCCCAGCAGGTCGTCAAACGTCAGACTGAATCCCTTCGGTATCATACTTGGAATTTGCTTGGATAACCCAGCCTCTTTGGCAGCTTTCTTAGTTAAAGGCGTAGCCCTAAAACGTATCGGCTGGTCCAAGTAGAATAGCCGTACTTCGCCATGTGCAAAGCCCTCCTTCTTGGCCCGTTTGCGGAGCTCTGCCAGTCCATGACTCCATCTTTGGCGATGATCATCACTGGGCGGATTCTCAACAATTTGTTGCTTGTGGGCGAGTACGACAATCTCCGTGTCTTTCACTCGGCTAATCATTGATATACCGCTGTTCGCGCCTTTTCTGGCGAAATAGGGAGCAAAGTACAAGGGGGCCTTCTTGTCCTTCAAGCTGGTCACGTACATCCAGCCTTCCTCGAATATCTTTGCGTTGAGAGGATTCACATCCTGGATAAGGATTTCGGCGTCATAGTAGCCCATTCGGTAATCCCTCATGATGTAGCGGATGAACTCATCAAATAGGTATCGCGACACCTCGGAGCCATCGGTAGGCCGGTAGTTGAGGGCTAGGTCAACGACTTCGTGCCACTGCACGTTGTTGAATTGTATCGCCTTTCCGGAGAGTATCGCTCGAACCTCTTCTCTGGCCTCCGCCGATAATTCAACTTGAGTAAGGGAAACTACACCTCGTGTCTTAAATTTCTTCCATAGATCGCCTTCATCGGTGTACATACGGAGTTGGGCGGTAGTAGGTTCGGCCCCTCCAATCTTGGCCTCTAAGACTATGCGCATTCCGCCGTCTTGGATGACAATGTCCCGGCGCCCAAAACCGGGGGCGGTAACTTCTTGCAGGTGGACGGAGTAACTGGAACTGAGTGGGCGGCGAGGGGTAACACGCAGACGCCGGACTAACTCATCGCAAAAATTGCGGTCGTGGGCCAGCAGGTATCCTAAAGCGTAGGTAAGCGCGTCCTCGTCACTGCCAGCTAAGCGGAATATACTCTGCACGGGAGCGGCATCTTCTTCGTGATTCTTGCCGATATACAGTCGCATTAGACCACTAGCTCCGCCAGTCTGCGAACCAAGCGGCGCACTTGGTGTCGGCCTCTGGCTATGGCCTGGTCGTCCATGTCGCCCTCGTACATATTGCGATGCAGGCGGTTGGCCCATCCGAACGATTCTATAAGACGGCTATCGCTAAGGTTGCGGGCCAAGCGCCGGACGACCCGGAACAGGTCATCGTGGCTATTGTTGTCCCATCCGTATTGCCTGGCGATAGACTTGACGGCGTGGGCGGCGGCACACCATAGCAGTTCGGAGCGCAGCAACCGGTTCTGCTGCGCGATGGGACTGTCAGCCAAATCGAGGAAGTCCTGCGCCGCTGCGACATGCTCCCGCGGGTTCATCAGGACGTAAGATAAAGCCACTCAAGATTGTCAATGAAATCCCGGACGGTCCCGCGGGAGTATTCTATTTCGTAGGGTTTCAGATACTCGATTCCGACGTTTTTCTGGAAGTCCCAGGCAGACCCGAATTCGGAGTGCAGGTCGGGGTCGGGACCGTCATTGCCATCATTGTTGCCACGCTCATCATTCAGACGGCCGGTCACTTCCCACAAGTCGTTGGGGGTTGTGTGGGCCCAGCCGCGTTGCTTGGCGATGATGGTGGCCAACGACGATGCAGCGTCCCATAGCTTTTGGGAGCCTAGGCTGACGTTTCCGGCGTCGAAGGCGCTATCCGCCTCCGCGATAAGGGCGCGGGCCGCCTGAAAATCCTCCGCCGTCAGTGCCGGTATTGCCGCCTTGGCCATTCCCGCCGCCATTTCTCCTCGCAGCGCCTCCGTCGCTGTAACATCCAGTCCGCCCACGTCGTCCACCACCACTCCGTACTCCGCCTTAGCGTACTCCCGCGTCAGCTTCTCCTGCTGCACGTCCTCCAGGACAGCGTGGGGGTCTCGGCTCAGGGGGTTGCCGTAGCCTCCGGCTCCCGCCTGGATTACACGGTAGAGGTCGCC
Source organism: Dehalococcoidia bacterium (assembly GCA_965204865.1). Taxonomy (GTDB): domain Bacteria; phylum Chloroflexota; class Dehalococcoidia; order Lucifugimonadales; family UBA3495; genus VXOI01. Next base: position 2,282,194 of record OZ242027.1, read on the forward strand.
CTTCTTGAGAGTCATCAGGTGCTTGCCGGGGAGCTCTTGCTCTTCGAGAGTGCCGGGGTTGAGCCAGTTCTGCGTCGGGGTGCCGGGCTTGCCGCCGTCGACGCCCCAGGGGCGGAAGTTGGTGCGGTCGGAGCGTAGCTGGAAGGTGGCTTCTTCGGCCAGGACTCGGAACTCCCGGACTATGCCCAAGCCACCGCGGTACTGACCCGCGCCGCCGGTGTCAGGAACGAGGCCATAGCGCTCGACGAGCAGGGGCTGATCGGACTCGATGCTCTCGATGGGGGTGTTTGCCATATTCAGGACGGGGGAGGCCAGGCCGTCGGCGCCGTCTATGTTGGGGCCGCCGCCGCGGGGGCCGTCGTTGTTGAATTCGAGGTAGACCCAGGCCTTGCGGTTGGGGTAGTAGCCGCCGAAGGAGAGGCCGATTTCGCCGCCGCCCCAGGCTGCCGGTACGCGGCCGGGCAGGGCCTGGGCCATGGCGCCGAACATCGCCTGGCAGATGCGGAAGCCGGCCAGGCCGCGGGCGGCCACGGGTGCCGGGTGCTGCGGGTTGACGAAGCAACCCTCGGGTGCGGTGATGTTGAAGGGGCGGAAGAAGCCGCTGTTGGACTGGATGGCCGGGTCTATCAGGCACTTCATCACAGCGTAGACGTTGGACTTGGTGTAGGCGAAGTTGGGGTTGATGCTGCCTTTGGCCTGGGGCGAAGTGCCGTCGAAGTCTACGAAGACCTCGTCGCCGTCAATCTTCACGTTGACGTGAATGTCTATGGATTGGGGGTCTATGCCGTCGTTGTCTATGTGGTCAACAAAGTTCCACTCTCCCTGCGGGAGGGAGGAAATCTCGGCGCGGGTCAGGGCCTCGGTGGTGTCGAGGATGTCGGCCATGTAGCTCTTCATCTCTTCGAGGCCGTATTCGTCCACCAGCCGCAGCAGGTCGCGCTCACCGAAGCGGACGGCGGCGAGGAGGGCCTGAACGTCGCCCAGCACTTTCTCGGGGACTCGGACATTCTTCTCGAGGATGCGCCAGACAGCCCGGTTCAGCTCGCCTTCCTCGTAGAGCTTGAGGGGCGGGAGAATCAAGCCCTCCTGGTAAATCTCGGTGTTGTCGCAGGCGTTGCCGCCGGCGACGCGCCCGCCGATGTCGGTCTGGTGTCCAATGCAGCAACTCCAGCCGATGAGGACGTCGTTCACGAAGATGGGCTTGAAGAGGAAGATGTCGGGCAGGTGGCTGGCACCCTCGTAGGGGTCGTTGTTGGCGAAGATGTCGCCAGGACGGACGTCGTCACCAAAGGCGTTCATTACGCCTTCTAGGGCCGGGGCCATGCTGCCGAGGTGGGGCGGGAGGGTGAGCCCCTGGGCCACCTGCTGGCCCTCGGCGTTGAACAGCGCGGTGGAGAAGTCCATGCCGTGCTTGATGACCGCCGAGCGGGCGGTGCGCACCACGGTGAGGGCCATGGTATCGGCGGCGCTCATCAGGGCATTCTTGATGATTTCGCGGGTTACAGGGTCGGTAGTTTGCAGCATGGGATTCTCCTCGGCATGGGGTTCAAAAGCGAGTTGGAAGCATAGTGCCATAGTGGTGGATGGTGGCGCAAGCGCAAGGGAGACGCCGCGCACCGGCAGCGTTCCGAATCATGTGGTGCAATCAACAGGCTACAGGGGCTTGGATTCCCGCCTTCGCGGGAATGACGGATCAGAAACTGCAAAACCACCTAAATTGGAACGCTACCGTCTCGCACCACCGGGGCTTGCAACGTCTGAGGTACATTCGGGCGGGAGCTATTCCGATTCGACTGTTGCGCCGGGACGGGTGAAAAACAATACGGGCAGCGACAGTACAGGAAGGGCCATCATCGCCATCATGCCGAGGGTATAAGTCCCGGTCAGGTCCTGGAACATCGCCAAGGGAAGGGGGCCTACGGCCGAGGCGCAGACGGAGAGGGTCATGGCAGGGCCTTGCACTCGGCCCAATCCGTGACGGCCGTAGTAGTAGGCCCAGATGGTGCTGTGGACGATGATGTAGGACCCGCTGGAGACTCCCATCATCACAATGTAGGCCACCGCCACGTACAGCGAGTTGATTAACACGCCCAGTGCCAGGGTAGCCACCAAGGTTGCCATTGAGAAGACAAGGAGGGACTTGGGGCCGATGCGGTCCGACACGAAGCCGGCCACGAGGGAGCTGGCGGCGGATGAGACGGAGAAAACCGCGAAGGCCCCCGCCGCCAGGGTGGCGCTGAGGCCATTTTCCTGAAAGATGGATGCCTGGTGGAACATCAGCGCTGTGGTAATCAGGCTCGGCGAGCTCAACGATAACGCCAGCAGCCAGAAGCTGGGGGAGCTGTAGACCCGGATGTTTCTGCGAACTCCGGCAGTCGCCTGCCTGATCTCCGAGGCGGGCGGCTGGGACGAGCCGTCGGGGAACAGGCCGACGTCTTCGGGCCGGTTTCTGACGACAAGAAGCGCCACCGGAACAATCAGCCCAACGGCCACCACGCCAAGCACCGCGTAGGCGCCACGCCAGTCAATGCTGTCAATCAGGAACCTGGCGAAGGACGGGAAAAGGGCCGTCGAGAGCATTGATCCCAGAGTCATCAAGCCGACGGCCCGTCCCCGCTTGGAAACGAACCACTGGTTCACCAGTAGTATGCAGTTGATGCTCAACGAGCCTTGGCCGAGGGCACGCAAAGCGGAAAAGGCCAGGTAGAAGAGGAGAATGTGGGTGGCGGCGGCCATGCCGAAGCAGGCTGCGCCCAAGCCGAGTCCGGCGGCTACCAGCATTAGTCTCGGCCCGTAACGGTCGGCAAGGCGGCTCACGAAGGTTACCAGAATGGCGCTCAATATGGTGCTGGCCAGGTAGAGCACCGAAATTCCGGTGCGGGACAGCCCGGTATCCTCGATTATGGAATCAATGAAAACCGCGAAAACGTAGGATTGGCCCGGTCCGGAGCTGAATACGACCAGGCCTGCCGCAGCGACGATGAGCCATCCATAGAAAATGCGGCGGACAGGCTTGGGGGAGACGCTATTTGGAGTGCTTATCATATTTCCTTTAATGACGGCAATAGGTCTGTTAAAAGAAACGTTCTTGCCTTAATCAGACCTTGCGGCTAAGAGCAAGGAGCTAAGAGGCCACCGCAATGATACAATCAGCATGACAATACCATCTCGCTTATGAGGGTTAGGAATGAGCATTGACGTTGCAACAGCCATTGCCCGCATCCTGAAGCAGGAGGGCATTGAGTGGGTATCGACCTTTCCGGTGTGCCGGGTGAACAACGCGCTGGGCCGCGAGGGCGTGCCGATGATAATGATGCGCGACGACCGTTACGCGGTGGCGCTGGCCGACGCCTACTCGCGGGTGACCGCCGGCCAGCGCATCGGGGTATGCACGGTGCAGGGCGGAGTGAACGGCGCGGGCTTGCAGTATTCATACCCAGGGTTGGCGCAGGCGTTTGAGGACAACTCGCCGATGCTGATGATTACCGACGGCATACCGGCAGGCAGCAGCGAGAACACGCAGTTTGATGTGACCACGAGCCTGAAGACCGTTTCCAAGTGGTTCGGGTACATTGACCGGCCGGAGCGGGTGCCTGAGTTTATGCGGCGGGCCTTTTCCATGCTGCGCAGCGGTCGGCCCGGGCCAGTTGTGTTGGCGGTGCCCAACGCGACGGCCACCTTCGACGAGACCGCCGACCCGTACTTCCCGCCCAAGTCGTACAAGGCGTTGCCCAATCCCGATGACGTGAACGAAGCGGTGGACCTGCTGCTGAACGCCAAGAACCCGCTCATCTACGCGGGCGAGGGTGTCATTTACGCCGGAGCCTCGGCAGAGCTGAAGTCCTTCGCGGAGGCCCTGAACGCGCCGGTAATCACTACGCTGAAGGCCAAGGGGGCTTTCCCGGAGAACCACCCGCTGTTCGTGGGCGTGCGGGGCGACAGTCCCGCCGAGTTCCTGGAAAAGAGCGACGTGATACTGGCGGTGGGGTCAAGCTTGTCGCCGGGCCGGTTCACGCATGGCATCCCGAACCCGGCCAGCAAGACCATCATACAGTGCAACCTGGACGAGTTCCACATCAACCGCATCTTTCCCACGCGCCATGCGGTGCTGGGGGACGCCAGGTTTACGCTGCGGGCGCTGGCCGACGGAATATCTGAGCGCACCGGTGGGGCCGCCCAGGACGGCGACGGCGTTGCGGCCGCCATCAAGGCGTCGCGGGATGCCGCGCTGGTCAAGTACCAGGAAGCGATGGCGTCGGACGAGACGCCGATCAATCCTTACCGGTTGTTCGGCGACATGATGAAGGCGCTGGACCCGATGAACTCGTTTGTGACCCACGACTCCGGCAACACGCGGGACCAGCTCAGCACAGTGTACGACACGCTGATTCCCCGGGGATTCCTGGGCTGGGGTAACATCTCAACGCTGGGCTTCGGATTGGCCGGGGCGATGGCCGCGAAGCTGGCGTACCCGGAGCGTCAGTGCGTAGCCGTGACCGGCGACGCCGGGGTGGGGTATATGCTGGGAAACTTGGAAGTGCCGGTGCGGCAGAAGATTGGGATTACGGTGGCGCATGTCAGCAACGGCGGCTTCGCGGGATACGGCCCCGGCTTCTGGGGCGAGGGCCATGACCCGTTCACGCACCGGGTGATGGGGCCGGAGGATGTGGATATGTCGCGGGTGGCCGCTGAGCTGGGCCTGTACGCCGAGCGGGTGACTGCGCCGTCTGAGATTGTCGACGCGCTCAAGCGGGCGCAGGCGGCTAACGACAACGGACAGCCGGCTTACATCGAGTTCGTGTGCTGCCAATACCCGGTGTACGGAGGCTGGGTGCCGGGGCCGATAGCGCATTAGGCGATACTGATTGACTCTAACGGGAATTTCACCCTCACCCCAACCCCTCCCTTGAGGGAGAGGAAGAACCGGAGGAAAGTATGGCTGACCTGAACCCGGAACAGTGGAGCCATTACACGACGCGAATCAAAGGGATCAACATTCATTACGTGCTGGAAGGCGAGGGCGACCCGGTGCTCTTTCTGCACGGGTGGCCGGAGTTCTGGTACTCGTGGCGGAACCAAATTAACGCATTTTCGGGGCAGTACCAGGTCATCGTGCCCGATATGCGCGGGTTCGGACATTCGGACAAGCCGTTCTACGGATACGACACCAAGACGGCAGCATCCGATATGTACGAGCTGGTCCGGCAGCTCGGACACGAGAGCGTGAACATCGTGTCGCACGACATCGGGGCGCGAGTAGGCTTTCGGTTCGCGCTGGACCACCAGGAATCAGTGCGGAAGATAGCCTTCCTCGACGCCACGCCACCTTATGAGCAGCTAGGGCCGCAGGCTCCGGCAGTGGTGCGAGAGCGGTGGCACTCCTACTTTCACCAGCAGTTCGACCTGCCGGAGAAGCTGCTGGAAGGGCGGGAGGAAATCTACCTGCGCCACATCCTGCGGGATTGGTGCATCAACAAGTACCCGCTGACGCAGGGAGTAATAGACGAATACGTCAAGGTCTACTCGGCACCCGGTGGACTGCGTGGCGGCTTTAACTACTACCGCGCCGCCGCCTACCTGGACCCGGCGGACTGGCGGGTCGACGAGGGGCGCACGCTGTCGGTGCCTGCGCTGTTCCTGTATGGGACTCGGCGGGTGCGTACCGCGGAGGAGATGGGCGCGGGGCCGCTGGATGACGCCTGGCGGGGCGTGATTCCCAATGTGCAGGCGAAGCATCTAGGCGACTACGGCCACTTCCTGCAATGGGAGTGTCCGGAGGACGTGAACCGGGAACTGGCGGCGTTCCTGGCGAGCTAGACCAATTCCCTCTCCCTCTGGGAGAGGGAGAGGGTTAGGGTGAGGGCGTACCCCCACCGCAAACATAAAACAACGGGAGGAACCCGAATGGCAACATCGGAGGAACTCGCCGCGCTGGTGAGGTCGGAATCGGCGAGACTGCTGGAATACTTCAAGGGACTGTCGCCGTCGGACTGGGAGACTCAGAGCGCGTGCGATGCATGGACCAACGCCGACGTGGTGGCCCACATGGTCATGGCCGTGGATATGTTCTCCATGAACATCGAGCGGGGGGCGGGCGGAGACTCGTCACCGCCGGAGGGCATGGGGCCGCCACAGGAGACGGACCTGGCGGCTAGGATGGCGGCCAATGCGACGCGGGCGGTGGCGATGCGGGAAAACCTCGGCGATTCGCTGGTGGACTCCTTCGCGGAAAACTGTGAGCGGCTGGGGGCGCTTCTGGCCCAGATGGGGCCGGAGGATTGGGATAAGCCCTGCTATCATCCCGCCGCGATGCTGACGGTCAGCAGGTATATGAACCTGCGGCTGGCAGAGATGTCAGTCCATGAGTGGGACATACGCTCACGGCTGGAGCCGTCGGCCAAGCTGCCCGACGCCGTGGTGCCGGCGGTCATCGAGTTGCTGCCGGGGTTCGTGGTGGGGCGGCTGTTCCAGCCGGGGGCGGGCATTGCCCAGCCGTCGCGGTTCCGGTTCAGCCTGACGGAAGGCGGGGCCTACGACATCGTGGCCGGGGACGGCGAACTGCGGATGGAGCCAAGCACCAGTGGCGCTGCCGACGTTACGTTCACCTGCGACGGGTCCACCTTTGCTCTGCTGGCCTACGGGCGGTTCACGGTGGAGGATGCGGTGAGTACGGGAGACATCACGGTCGAGGGGAACCGGGAACTGGCCGCGCAGTTTTAGGGTGACGCCCTCACCCTAACCCTCTCCCTCTGGGAGAGGGGACTACTAAAGAGGAGATGATTCGATGAAGCTGTTGGTGATGTCCGGTGGCAGGCACCCTTACGAAGAATCCACGCCCATCCTGGAAGGTTTCCTCAAGGGGGCCGGGCATGATGTTACGGTCACGGAAGATGCGTCGATACTGGCCGACGCATCTGGGATAGCCGCGTACGATGCGCTGGTGTTCAACACGCGGCGGGAGAATTTGCCCGACTTCGGCGACTGGGAGATGGAGGCCACCGAGAAAGAAGGGCTGAAGAGCTACATCAAGTCCGGCAAGGGTTTCGTGTGCATTCACATCGCTTGCTGCGTGCCAACCGGATGGTCTGAATTCGACGAAATCACCGGCGGGGGCTGGGTTACGGGAACCAGCTATCACCCTCCATACGGCGAGATGAAGGTGAACATCAGCAACACAGCCCACGTTGGAGCGACGGGAGTGTCTGACTTCCTCACCAACGACGAGTTGTACATGAACACGACCTTCAAAGAAGAGGGTAACGAAGTGTTCCTGACGGGGGATGCCGAGGAAGGTACGTGGCCGTGGGGGCCGGACCGGGCGCCCACGTTCATGCCGGGAGGCACCTACCCGCTGGGGTGGACGCGCAGCTACGGCGACGGCAAGGTATTCGTGCTGCTGCTGGGCCACGACGGGCGTAGCTTCGAGACGCCGGAGTTCCAGCAGATAGTGCTGAACGGCGTGGCGTGGGCTGGGACAGCTTAGTTTCACTACCGGCGCGGAGGGGGTGGGGTTAATTTCCGTCTTTTTTCGCGCCGTTCCAGTAACCTCCTGTATTCCTCTCTGAGTTGTTCTTGCTCCTGCGTCCGAAACTCCGCAAGATAGGCGAGGGCGCGGTCTACTGAAACTGTCGAAGGGGCGGCGAGGGTCAGTTCGATGCTCGCCTCTTCCAAGGCTTTCTGCTGGTAGGCCAGCCATGCGAGGCGGGGGACTTCGGCGTATGGGCCATCGGGACCGTAGGCGCCAGCATCCAGTACCGCGTTCTCCAGACCGTCTATCGCCATTTCGCGGCGCAGTTTTGCCGGCAATATTTCCTGCCAGTAGCGTTCGCGGCCAATGGCCTTAAGGTAAGCCTCTCTTTCCTCAAGGAACTGCTCAAGCAAGCGCCAGTCGTCTTCCGCAAGGTCCGCCATCAGCTCGGACGGGGTCGAGTTTTCGAGGAAGCCTACAAGGTCAGGGTGATTGGACTTTACCAACAGTTCCGTAAATCCCGCTTCGTCATGCGCCTGCGCTAACTTCACAAGCTCGATGAGGTCCGCCAAGCCCTCTGTCCGAAGGCGGTCCTGGTCGCGGACGGTTGAGACCTCTTCTTCCGCAGGAGTGTGCCCTTCCGCAACTGCCCGTTGGTAAAGGACAGAGTCTGCAACCGCAACTGCCAGCGCAACGGTTTCCGGGCCGTAAGAGAGTACCCGCTGGTGGCGCTCTAGTAAGGTATGCAAGTACGGAGCGTCAGTAGCCAACTCCCGCTCTGCGTATTCGATGCCCCTTTCTATGACGCGGAGATTTTCGAGGTAGGCTGACAGGCGGATGCACTCGTTATCGACGCGGGCTATGGCTGGGTCCTTGTCCCACGCGAAAAAGTCGCAGTCAGGACGGTAGGGCAACACCCATACGACCGCGACCAGCGCGACTAAACAGATGGGTGGGAGCCAGCGGCGGAAGCCAGCGGGAATCAGCCTCGCTCCAGGATTATATTGCTGGCGCCATCCACCGAGGCGGTCCAAGTTGGCGGCACTACCGTTGTGGAGTCGTATTCCTCGATGATGAGAGGGCCTGCTTCGGAGCGGCCGGCGAGGCTGGGGCGGCTGACCACCGGGGTGTCGGCCCAGCCCCGGCTGGGGCCGAAGTAGACTGGCCGGGAGCCCTGGCTGCCATTGACGGCGGCAGGTAGCTCGAAGCGGTCCGGCATCCGCGCCTGCTCCGGCAGGCCGCGGGCTATGACGCGGATGTTGACCAGTTGGTAGCTGGCTTCGGTGCGGTAGCCGAAGGACTGTTCGTGTTCCTGGTCGAAGTTCTCGGCCATGGCGGTGAGGGTTGCCCGCGTGATGGGGCCGGGCGGCACGGCTACGGTGAGGTCGGAGACCTGGCCTTCGTATTTCATATCGGCCTGGGTTATGAACTCGTGGCGTGATTCATCAAAGCCTTCCAGACGCAGTTGACGGCGGCCTTCCTCCCACATACCTTCGACCAGCCCGGCCAGGGTGGGCAGGTCTATTTCCTCGAAGGTCTTGAAGTGGGTCTGGACGAAGTGATGCTCAACGTCGGCCACCAGCAGGCCGAAGCTGCTGAACACACCGGGGAAGGGCGGGACGACTACGCGGGTTATGTCGAGCATCTCGGCGAGGCCAGCGGCGTGGACCGGGCCACCTCCGCCGAAGCATATCAGGTCGAAACGGCGGGGGTCGCGGCCCCGCTCGCTGGAGACGGCCCGCAATGCCCGGCCCATGTTGGAGTTGACCAGCAGGTGGATGCCGTGGGCCGCTTCTACATCGGACAAGTTCAGAGGGCTGGCGACGTTGTCGGCGATAGCCTTGCGGGCCAACTCGGCATCTATGGGGAAGTCACCGGCCAGCAGGTGCTCCGGGTTGAGGTAGCCCAGCAGCACGTCGGCGTCGGTGACCGTGGCGTCCTGTCCGCCCAGTTGGTAGCAGGCTGGGCCGGGGAAGGCCCCGGAACTCTGGGGGCCGACGCGGAGGGAGCCGCTGCGGTCTACGGTGGCGATGCTGCCACCGCCCGCGCCCACCTCGGCCAGGTCTATGGCCGGGACGCGCAGGATGTGGCCGCTGCCCCGCAGCAGGCGGTGGCCGACGCTGATGCCGCCGCCGACCTCGTACTCCGGGGCTTGCAGCATCTCGCCGTCCTCGATGATGGAGGCCTTTGCCGTGGTGCCGCCCATGTCCAGGGTCATCAGGTTGGGCATATCCAGGCGACGGCCCAGATGGAAGGCTCCGACAACCCCGGCAGCGGGGCCGGACTCGATACAGTAGACCGGACGCTCCATAGCGATGCCGGAGGTTGCCAGCCCGCCGTTGGATTGCATGACTGACAGAGGGACGGCAATGCCCATAGTTTCAAGGCCCTCGGTCAATAGGGTCAGGTAGCGCTCCACCACCGGGCGGACGTAGCTGTTGATGACGGTGGTGCTGGTGCGCTCGTACTCCTTCATCTCCGGGAGCAGGTCGGACGAGAGGGTCTGGATTACCCCCGGGGCACGTTCGCTGAGGACTTGGGCGATGTACTGCTCGTGGGCCGGGTTGGCGTAAGAATGGAGCAGGCAGACGGCGACAGACTCGGCTCCGCTGTCCACCACGGCCTGCACTGCGCGGTCAACTGAAGTGGTATCCAGGGGATGCAGCACCTCGCCGCGGAAGTTCAGCCGCTCACCCACTTCCAAACGGTACTGACGCTTGACCAGGGTGGGGGATTTTTCATAGTAGAGGTCGTAGAGACGAGGCGTGCGGTTGCGGCGGAACTCCAGCACGTCTCGGAAGCCCTCGGTGGTGATGAGGGCGGTGTGCGCCCCTTTCTCTTCGATGATGGCGTTGGTGGCGACGGTAAAGCCGTGGCCGACCTCGGTAACTGAGCCCGGTTCGATGCCCAGCTCTTCCATGCCAGCGCGGATGCCGTCCAGCACGGCGCGGCTGTAATCGTCGGGGGTACTGGCTATCTTGCGGGTCAGCACCTGCCCGTCGCCGCCTAGGAACACGATGTCGGTGAAGGTGCCGCCGATGTCTACGCCGATGCGGAAGTCTGGCATGGTGGTGTCCTGTCAGTTAAGAATGATTCAGCACCTGTTCCGGTTTGGAACATATCGAGTTGAATTTTCCTGGTGCTCACGGAGTTGCCTCACAAAGAAACGGGTCGGAATGCATCCCAAAGTGGACTCATCCTCGAAAAGCAAAAACTCTCGCAGATTTTCAAGCGTTGTCAATTCCGTATGAACCGGCTCGGCCAGATTGTCCATGTCCAGATGCAGCACTTCTAAATCGCTCATGCCGCTGATTTCGGGCGGGAATGTTCCGCTCAGGGATGTGTGGGTAATGATCAGCTTCTTCAAGTTGGTGAAGTTGCCCAACTCGATTGGCAGTTCACCGTGCAGTCCTTTGCCGGCCAACACAAGAGTTTCCAGTGCATCGAGTGTGCCAATCCGCGGATATACCTTGGCAATGCGATAGTGGGCGTAGATTTCAAGTCCCACTACCCGCCGGGGTGTGCCTCCAATAGTGACACGGCTCCACTGTTCCATGGGGCGGTCATGGCGCCAGCTCGGCAACCCACCTCCTCCCCCTAGAGCGTCTCTGAGGCTCAGCAACGTTCTACAGTCGCCGACGAGGCCGGGGTTGACTTCAGGGTTCGCCACCAGGAAATCCGAACAGGACTTGATGTACTCGTCTTCGACAATCAGTTCAGCAGAATCCTCCGTGCGCTCTCGTCTGACCAGGGGCTGGAGTTTCGAGCCATGGAAATCCGTGACATACAGAAGGGTATCGGAGCTGATGTTCAGATTTTCCGTGAAGTAGACGGCGATCCCGGATGGGTGGACGCCCATCTCTCCCTTTCCGGTGGAGGGATGGTAGGGCCAAGAGGGTCTCATTGTCGGTAAGGGAAAATCTCCAAGAAATTCCGTAGCCCCGCCGTCTGGACTCACCGCATAGATCCCGGAATGAGTCCGGTGATTCCACCATTCGCCCTTGTTCTTCCAGTTGGTTACTAGCCAGAAGAGCAAGGAAGAACCTTCGGTTGACCAGGATACCGGCAATTGCCAATATTTGCCGTATTCCGGGGGCCTGGGAATTTGGGGTACGGGGACCTCGTGGAGGTGGCGACTGCCCAATTCCATGGCAAAAAGAATGGGCGATTCTCCATACACAGTAGCCGAAAACGCCATGCGGCTTCCGTCGGGCGACCAGGTCAGGCCCTCGACCTTTTCCTCCGGAACATTCCAGTCTTCTCTATTCGACCTGCCCCGGGGGTTGAAGTCGGGACTGAGTGTTCCATCCCACAGCTTGACCGGGTTGGCCCCGTCAGGCGCCACGGTGTAGATAACCTCCCGGGAAAAGAGCCCGGCCCGTACTTCCCTGGTCGGAGTGCCAGAAAGTGGGGTCGCACTCGGGTTGTTTCGGGCAACCCTGTTGCCCGACTCTTCCGCCCACTCCGTGGCAACAAAGGCCAGGTTCTGTCCGTCGGGAGACCAAGCCGGCGCAGTCCCCGCCACTGCACTGGTTTCGTCGCTTACCTTTAGGATTTCCGACCCGTCGGCCTTCATAGTAAATAGGGCGAAATGACCCCTGCCCAATTCATAGCCATCGGAATCGCGGTCTGACTGGAAAGCGATTCGCGTACCGTCGGGAGACCACACCGGGTTGGTGTCGGTGGCGTCGTGATCGGTCAGTCTCTGACGGTTCGAACCGTCGACGTCGGAGAGATAAATGTCAAAGTTGGCCTCGCAGTGGTCCGACGAATTCTGAATGTATGCGACTTTGGAGCCATCCGGCGAGATTGCCGGAGACAAGGGAGACTGCAACAGATCCATGTCCCTGTATGGCCCCGGATCTAGGTATGGCCCCACTACTTGCATCAGGGAAGAGCCATCGGAGGCCACGACGTAGACTGCGCCCCGGTGCAAAAACGCGATGCGTGTTCCATCCGCGGACCAGGTAGGGCGGGAATGAGGCCGTGCCCGGTCGTACTTGTAGCCTATATCCGCCTCGAAACAACTACCGTTACAAGAAGGCCCCGGTGAGGAACCCATCTGGGATAGCGCCAGGAGAGCCAGAGCCAAGAGGCATACGACCCTCCCCGAGGTGGGGGCGAGCATCTTCAGTCCGCGCATCGCGCTACCCTCAGCCGCCGAGGCACTTGCCTAGCCAGGCCCGGCCGTCCCGGGCGAGGAAGTCATCGGCAGCGAATGGACCTTCGGTGCCAGGGTCATAGACCTCCGGTAGGCGGGATGATGGGTCGGACAGGCCCTCGATGAGGGGGTCCATGATGCTCCAGGACTGCTCGATTTCATCGCTGCGGATGAAGAGGGAGGCGTCACCGTTGAGGGCGTCCAGCAGCAGGCGCTCGTAAGCATCGGGTATTTCCTGGCCGCCGAAGGAGTCCTCGTAGTGGAATTCCAAGTTCACGGGGCGGAGGTCCAGGGCCGAGTCCGGGGTCTTGGCCTGGAATTCCAGATGCACGCCCTCGTTGGGCTGGACGCAGATTGACAGGGTGTTGGAAGTTATGTCGCCGCTGCTGCCTTGCGGGAAGATGAGATGGGGCGGGCGGCGGAATTGAATCAGCACCTCGGTCTTCTTGCTGCTCAGGGCCTTGCCGGAGCGCAGGTAGAAGGGCACTCCCTGCCAGCGCCAGTTGTCCACGTCCAGCCGGAGGGCAGCGTAGGTGGCGGTGCGGGAATCGGGCGGAACGCCGGGTTCGTCGAGATAGCCGTCGTACTGTCCCCGCACGGCATAGATTGGAGCATCCCGGGCTGATATGCGCCGCACCGCTTTCAGCACCTTGACCTTCTCGTTGCGGAGGGTGTCGGCCTCGAAGGTGGAGGGCGGCTCCATGGCGACCACGGCCAGCAGTTGCAGGATGTGGCTCTGGAACATATCCCGCAGCACGCCGGCCCGGTCGTAGTAGGGGGCGCGCTCGGCGATAGACACGGACTCCGCCACTGTAATCTGTATGTTGTCTATGTAGTTGCGAGACCAGATTGGCTCGAAAATGGCGTTGGCGAAACGGAAAACCAGGAGATTCTGGACCGTCTCCTTGCCGAGATAGTGGTCTATCCGATAGACCTGATGTTCGGCGAATACCGAGTGGACGACGTGGTTGAGTTCTTTGGCGGTTTCCAGGTTAACGCCGAAAGGCTTTTCCACCACGACCCTGCGCCAGCAGCCGTTTTCGACCTGGTATCCCGCCCGGCCCAGGGCCTGGACAGCCGGGGCAAACAGAAACGGGGCCAATGCCAGGTAGTAGAGGCGGTTGGCGGGCTTTTCGGGCGACTCGATGTTGCTCAGAGTGCGTTCCAGTTCGCGAAAGCCGTCGGGAGCCGAAACGTCGCCGTAGCAACTGTGGACCCGGTTGGCAAAGTCGTTCCATAGTTCAGGCGCGGGAGGGAAGTCGGCTTCCTGACCGAAACCCTGGTAGAAGGAAGCGCGGAATTCGTCGGCGGTCATATCACTGCGAGAGACGCCGACTATCTGGACTTCCGGGCCCAGGCGGCCTTTCGCGTAGAGGTCGGCTAAGGCCGGGGCCAGCTTATTGCTGGCGAGATCGCCCGATGCGCCGAAAATGACGAGAGTGGTGGTCTGGTCTGTCATGCCCTCACCCTAACCCTCTCCCTTTGGGAGAGGGAAAATGGGTAATCCTTTCCCAGAGGGAGAAGGAACTATCAGTGGCCGGGCTAATCGCCGCTGCGCCTTACGGCGTGGCCGCCGAACTGCTGGCGTAGGGCGGCAAGCATTTTGGCTCCCAGCGGGCCGTCCTGCCGGGAGCGGAAACGCTGCTGCAAGGCCGCCGTGATAGCCGGTATCGGCACGGCCAGGTCAACGGATTCCTCCACCGTCCAGCGGCCTTCGCCGGAATCTTCCACGTAGGCTTGCAGGCTATCCAGCCGCGGGTCTTCCTTCAGCGCGGCGGCGGCCAGGTCCAGCAGCCAGGAGCGGACGACTGCGCCGTAACGCCAGGTCTCGGCAATGGCGGCGAGGTCCAGGTCGAACTCATCCTTGGCCGACAGCAGCTCGAAACCCTCGGCGTAGGCTTCCATCAAGGCGTACTCGACGCCGTTATGCACCATCTTTACGAAATGGCCCGCTCCGCTGGGGCCGACGTGGGAGTAGCCGGTAGTTTCGCTGGGGGCCAGGCTGCGGAAGGCGGGTTCGAGGCGCTTCACCGCCCCCTCGGGCCCGCCGACCATGAGGCAGAAGCCGGTGGTCAGCCCCCAGATGCCTCCACTGGTTCCCACATCAATGAAGTCAATGCCATGCGTCGCCAGCGCTTCTGCGCGACGCATGGAGTCCTTGTAATTGGCGTTGCCGCCGTCGAGGATGGCGTCGCCGGGGGAGAGCAAAGGAGACAAGCTGTCCATAGTATCTTGGGTTGGCTGCCCTTGAGGCAGCATCAGCCATACGGCCCGCGGTGGGGTAAGCATAGAGACTAAGGAGGGCAGGGAACCGGCGCCTTCGACGCCGAACTGGGCGCTGTCGGCCACGGCTTCGGCGTTGAGGTCATAGGAAACGACCCGGTGTCCGCCGAGAATCAGCCGCCGCGCCATGTTGGCGCCCATACGCCCGAGGCCTACCAGTCCGATTTCCAAAGAAACGCCTCCTTACTTGCCTCTGCCTGCGGGTCGCCTCGCCCTAACCATATCCCTATCCCTCAAGGGATAGGGGGCCCTTTGCGTACGCTAAAATTCGTCGAGGAGGCGGCGCAGCCCGCTGACGGCGTCGTCGCCGAGGTTGACGGCCACCAGGCGGCGGCCAAGGTTGGTGAGCGCCTGGTAGTCGCCGATGGCCTGAGCAGCGGCCAGAACGTCGAAGCCGTACTGCTGCCCTGGAATCGGCAGTTCTTGGTAGCGGTCTACAGTCAGTTGCAAGTACAGACCGGAGCCGGGGCCGCCCTTGTGAAGCTGCCCGGTAGAGTGCAGGTAGCGAGGCCCGTAGCCGACTGTGGTGGCTATGCGGCGCCGCTCCACTATGCGCGACCGCAGTTCGTCCAACAGGGCGTCTGCCTCCGGGTCTGGCGGGAAGTAGGACATTATGGCTAAGTAATCGCCCGGGTGGGCTTGGTCGAGTAAGGCCGCCAAGGAACCCGATGCAGCGCGCTCCGGCAGATGTCCCTGTCTCAGGAAAGCGTCCAACAGGCTGTCGGTGTTGTCCTTCGCGCCCTGCACGTCAGGCTGGTCGAAGGGATGAATGTCCAGCATTGAACCGGCTATCGCAGTCGCGTATTCCCAGCGGAAGAACTCAGCGCCCAGAGAGTAGTGGTCGGCCAATTCCAGCCGCGCCACCGGATGCCCGGCGGTTTCCAACCGCTCGACCGCTTCATCCGACGCCCTCACCCTGGCCCTCTCCCAGTGGGAGAGGGAACTGTCCTCGGCTCGCAGGTATACGAACAGCCGGTCATCGGCGTAGCAGTCCGGGGGTAGCACGGGCTCCCCGGCCACCGGAACGATGCCCCGACCTTCTTTGCCCAGGCTTTCGGCAATCATCTGCTCTACCCAAAGTCCAAAGCTGTCTATGGGCGGTGGGGTAATCAGCGTTACCTTGTCCCGTCCGGCCAGGGTCATCGCGCCGAGCAATGCGCCCAGGCGGAGGCCGGGGTTGGCGTCGTCATCGGAGCCCAAGCACTGGTCGCGCATTTCAGCAGCGGAGTCTAGCAATCGGACTACCTCTATACCGGTCAGGGCCGCAGGCAGCATCCCGAACCACGACAACACCGAGTAGCGCCCGCCAATATCCGCCGGGTTCAGGAACACCCGGCGGAAGCCTGCTTCTTGGCCTAGACGCTCCAGGGGGGTACCAGAGTCGGTGATGGCGACGAAGTTGGCGCCTGCCCGGCCATCGGGCCGCGCCAATTCCGCCAGTTCGCGAAAATACCGGTAAAAGGATAGCGTTTCAATGGTGCCGCCGGACTTCGAGGAAACGATGAAGAGGGTATGCGCCGGGTCAATGGCGTCGGAAACGGCAGTCACCTGCCCGGGGATGGTGGAGTCCAGCAGGGTGAGCCGGGGGTTTTCCTTCGGGATGAGCTGGCTGGCGAGAAAGGAGCGGCGCAGGACCTCCGGCCCAAGACTGCTGCCGCCCATCCCCAGCAACACAACGTCGCGGAAACCCTCAGCGCAGATTTCGTTTACGAAGGCCGATAACTCCGGCAAATGGGGGCGCAGGAAATCCCCGGCGTCCAGCCAGCCCAGCCGGTCAGAGATTTCCCGCGGGTCGGAACGCCAGACGGTATAGTCATGCTCCCATATACGCTGGTGGACGCGCTGCCTTAGCAGGTCATCTAGGGCCTGCTCCGTTATCTCGGACATCCTATGCCCGGATTCGCTCACAACTAGCCACCGTTGTTGACCAGCTTGCGGGCTTCTTCAGCCACGCGAGCGGCGGTGAAGCCGAACTGCTCCAGCACTACACCGCCGGGAGCCGACGCACCGAAGGTGGACATACCGATGGATGCGCCGTCCAGGCCGACGTAGCGGGCCCAGCCGTTGGTTGCGCCAGCCTCCACCGACAGCCGCGCCCGCTGGCCTGGCGGGAGTACGGCGTCGCGGTATTCCTGTGGTTGCTCGTCGAACAGTTCCCAGGACGGCATCGATACCAAGCGAGCGGTAATTCCCTCTTCCTTCAGAGCTTGGGCGGCTTCAAGAGCGATGTGGACCTCGGAGCCGGTGGCAATGATTATGACCTGCGGTCCTTCGCCACCGGGGATGGGTGTGTCTTCCCATAAAATGTAGCCGCCTTTGGCAGCGCCCTCGGCAGGAGGCAGGCAATTTGCGCTTGCCGAACCGGTGGATGGGTCCAAGACTGGAAGGTTCTGGCGGCTGAGGGCAAGGGCGGTGGGGCCGCCGCGCCGTTCCAGGGCAGCCTGCCAGGCGGCGGCGGTTTCCGTGGCGTCGGCAGGGCGAATGACCGCCAAATTTGGCATGGCGCGAAGAGACATCAGATGCTCGACGGGCTGGTGGGTCGGACCATCTTCACCCAGGCCGATGGAATCATGGGTAAAAACGTATATCACCTGCTGCTCCATCAAGGCACTAAGGCGCAGGGCAGGACGCATGTAATCGGAGAATATCAGGAAGGTGGAAGCGTAGGGTATTGCGCCGCCGTGGACGGCGATGCCGTTGCACACAGAGCCCATGGCGTGTTCGCGTACGCCGAAGTGGAGGTTGCGTCCGTCGAAATTGCCGGGGCCAATATGCCCTTCGCTGTTCAGGATGGTCAGGGTAGAAGGCGCAAGATCGGCGGAACCGCCGATTAGGTTGGGAACGGCGCCAGCGATAGTGTTCATCACCCGGCCCGAAGCCTCCCTAGTGGAGACGGCCTTGCCGTCGTCGAAGAGGCCCGACATTCCACCGTACCATCCGGGGGATAGCTGTCCGGTGAGGGCGGCGGATAGCTGAGCGGCCTCGTCGGGGAAGCTGTCCCGATAGCGGGCGAAGGCTACCTGCCAATCCTCCTGCTGCTGACGCCCTCTATCCTTGGCCCGGCTCAGATGCTCGCTGACCTCACCCGGGATGGTGAAGCTGTCGGAATAGGGCCATTCCAACTGCTGCCTGGTAAGCACTATTTCATCATCGCCCAGCGGCGCGCCGTGGACTCCGCCGGTGCCGGCCTTGTTGGGGCTGCCGTACCCGATAACCGTCTGGCAGACGATGAGGGTGGGCTTAGCGGATTCGGCCTTGGCTTCGGCGATGGCAGCGGTCACTGCGTCGAGGTCGCGGCCGTCCATGGCACCCAGCACCTGCCAGCCGTAGGACTCGAAACGGCGGGGGACATCCTCCAAGAAGGCGATGTCCGTGTCGCCTTCAATGGAAATCTGGTTGTCGTCGTAAATCACGATGAGTTTGCCCAACCCCAGAGTACCCGCGAGGGATGCCGCTTCGGAGGCAACGCCCTCCTGAAGGTCGCCGTCGGAGGCCAGGGCGTAGGTGTAGTGGTCAATGATTTCGTGGCTGGGGCGGTTGAAGCGAGTTGCCAGCCATCGCTCGGCGAGGGCCATGCCGACGGCGTTGGCCAACCCCTGCCCCAGCGGGCCGGTGGTCACTTCGACGCCGGGCGTGAGGCCGTATTCGGGATGCCCAGGCGTGCGGCTGCCCCACTGCCGGAACTTCTGCAATTCTTCCATGGGTAGGTCGTAGCCAGTCAGGTGGAGCATGGAGTAGAGCAATGCGGACGCGTGTCCGGCGGAAAGGACGAAGCGGTCGCGGTCAGGCCAATGCGGGTCGGCGGGGTTGTGCTTCAGGAAGCGGTCCCAAAGCACGTAGGCCATGGGGGCGGCGCCCATCGGCGCGCCGGGATGCCCAGACCGCGCCTTCTGGACCGTGTCAACGGACAGTAACCGGATAGTGTTTATGCAAAGCTGGTCAAGAGCCGAAACGGTCAAGGCAATCCTCTAAGCTATGTGTAGCGGCCCCGTCCTTCGATAGGAGTTACGCAGTTGGAGAATTCACCCTCACCTTTCCCTTCAAGGGGCAGGGGATAGCCCAACTGCGTCGCCCGGTTCCGCCCAAAGACGATTCAACAGCGCCTCGCCAGGCGCGTGGCCCGCATTGTGCGCCAGCCTTTGGATATGGTATCCAAAGGCGCCGAATCTGTCTATTGCGTAGACGCGAAAAATCCCCTCTCCTGAGATATTCCAAGAGAGAGGATTCCAGTGGCGAAGATTACCAAGTCTAGAAAGCAGGCATATCGCTCAAGGTCGCCTCGGTTTCCATCTCCACCCCGTCACGATAAAGGCGGACGGAAATCCGCTGGCCTGGGGAATGGTCCAGCAGGAACTTGGAAAGGTCGCCAGTATTACGGATGGGCTGTCCATCCATAGCTACAATCACGTCACCGCCTCGCAGCCCGGCGGATTGGGCGTCCGAACCCTCCGCCACCCGGGCAACGATAATACCTTCATGCACCGGAACACCTATCTGGCTGGCGATGACCGGGGTGAGATTCAGAGACGCGATGCCCAGATAACCACGCTCAACAAACCCCCTCTCAATGAGTTGACGCGAGACCACCAAGGCGTCGTCTATGTTGATGGCGAAATTGATGCCTTGTCCCCCGCTGAAGCTGGCGGTGTTCACGCCGACCACTTCGCCATGATCGTTGACCAAGGGGCCGCCGCTGTTGCCAGGGTTGATAGAGGCATCGGTCTGAATCAAGTCAACGAAGGTATCCTGCAATCCAGCCTCAACGGAGCGGCCCAAGGCGCTGATAACGCCCTTGCTGACCGTCGGCCCGCCCGGTAAGGCCAAGGCGTGGCCGATGGCAATGACATCCTGCCCCACCTGCAAGCTCTCGACGCTGCCGGGCCGGGCGGGTTCCAGTCCCATGGCGTCAATTTTGACCACGGCAACGTCGGGGTTGGGGTCTCCACCCACCAGCCGCGCCGGGTAGCTCTCGCCATTGTGCAAGGTGACGACGATGGACTCGGCCCCGTCTATGAGATGATTGTTGGTCAGGACGTAGCCATCGGATTGCAGGATAATGCCTGTCCCGACGCCGATGCCGGGCGAAGACGGGTTCGTTTCCCCGGTCTTGGGCGGAATAGTAAGCACGTGAACCACCGAAGGAGTCAACTGGCGCACCACGTCAACGGTGGAAAGCTCCCCGCCGGACACGTTTCCCGTAACGTCCGCCGCAGACTCGGAACCGGAGCCACAGGCCGCCGACAGCAGCAGGGCAAGGGCCAGCAGCACCGAGGGCAAGGCCGCGGCGCACTGTTTTACACCGTTGCTGATTCCAAACATCCTGATCATGACCTGGTCAAGCCGGTTCTCTTTGGTAGTTGAGTAGGTTGTCTGTCGTTACCCCAACTCCTATTTTAAAGCCCAACAGCCCGATAACGCCATTCCCGTACACGTCTTTTGGACTCCCGCTTTGGCGGAGGAGTGGCAGAAAGTGTCAACAGAACTTAATCTCCGTTACGGGTCAGGGCTGGGAAGATGTGGTCGCGGAAGGCGGCCAGCTCGCCGGTGGCGAATTCGTATGTTGCGCCGGTCATCAGGTAGAGGTGGGTGAGACCCTCCTTTTCAGCTTGGCGGATGCGGTTGGCGCAGTGCTCGGGAGTGCCGATGAGACCCATGTAGTCGCATATTGCGGCCAGGGCGTCGTCGGGAAGGAAGGAACACAGGTCTTGCGCCTTCTCCCAATCCTCTGCATGAGGAACGTCGGGATAGAGGTCCCAGAGGCCAGCGGGCAGTTCGAGGTCGCCCACGTCTATTCCGGCAGCCTTGAGCCAGCGCTGGTAGGTGTCTTCCATCAGGCGCGAGACGGCCAGGGGGCGGGCAAGCTCGCGGGCCTCCTTGAGGTCGTTCTTGATGATTGTGGTGGCCGTGAATATGGTCTCCACGTCGTCGGGGTTGCGTCCCGCGGCGCGGGCGCCGTCGGCGATGATTTCGCGGGCCTCAGCAACGGCTCCGGGGTGGATGCCGGTCATCAGCAGCGCGCCGTCGGCCACCTCGCCAGCGACCTTCATGACGCGGGGGCCAGTGGCGGCGATGTAGACGGGAGGGGCCGGAGACTCGCCGCCGTGGCGCATACGACTGTTGGCGTCGTTGCCAAAAGACACCATCTCCCCGGACATCAGCTCCTTCATGGTGACCACGGCGTGGCGCATCTGCCGCACGGTGGCGGGCGGGATGCCGATGGTGGCGGTGGAGCTGTAGCCGCGGCCTATCCAGACCTGCACCCGGTCGGGAGCCAGTTCCGCCACGGTCTGGGCCGCGGAGGCCACCACCGACGGGTGGCGCGTGGCTGGGTTGGTCACTGCCGAGGCGACGTTGATTCGCTGGGTGGCCTGTACCGCCGCGGCCATGCTGACGAAGCAGTCGCGCTCCAGCAATTGCGAGTCTAGGATGCCGACGCCGTCGAATCCGGCGTCTTCGCATTGCTTCACGAAGTCGGCCACCACCGGCGCGGGCTTGCAGGGCGGCACTCGCAGGTCAATCTTGATGGACATTGTTCGCTCCTTAGCATCTATTGAGGGGAAGGCTTTCACCCTCACCCTAACCCTCTCTCAAGGGAGAGGGGACAAGTGGGTTCGCTATCGAGTCAGTTCTTCGCGGAGCCGCCGGATAACCACCTCGGTTTCCTCTTCGGTAAGGTTGAGGGGGTCTACGGCCAGTTCCTGGGGGCCGCCCAACTGGTGCAGGTGTATCTGCGGGCTGCCCTGCTCCATGGCGGCGGCGATGCTCTCGCGGGAGGGGCCGCGCCATTCTTCGGTGAAGCGGATTACGGCGTGGGGTATCAGGTAGTTGATGCCATCGTGTTCCAGGGTCACGCGCAGTCCCGGCAGTTCCACCAGAGCGTCCACCGCTTTCTGCGCCATTGAGCGGTAGGCGGCCATTTCATCCGCTTCGTCCTCTTCTACAAATGCTGCCAGCGATGCCACCAGCCCGATGATTTCTTCCTTCGCGACTTTCATGCCCCGTCCGAGGAACTGGGCGGGGTTAGCCTGGGCGGCGGCGGCTTCGATGAGGTCGGCGCGACCTACGAGGATGCCGCTACCTTGAGGCCCGCGGACACCCTTACCGCCGCTGTACACCACCATGTCGGCCCCGGCCTGGAGATAGCGGTAGAGGTTGGCGCGGGGCGGCAGCATGGAGGCGGCGTCCACGATGACCGGCACGTCGTGGGCATGGGCTATCTCGCAGACACGCTCCAGCGGCAGCACCTTGTTGCTGGAGAAGGGGGCGCAGAGGTAGGCGACGGCGGCAGTACGCTCGTTGATGGCTCCCTCAAGCTGCCAGGGGTGGGCGAAGAGGTAATCGCCGAACTCCACCATCCTGGCGCCTGCGGCGCGGTAGGCCTGATCGTAGGGGAAACGGTGCATGGTGTGGATGACGATTTCATTCTTCAATCCGTCGGTGTTGGGGAGCTGGCGCATCTTGACCGGGTCGTTGCCGGCGATGACAGCCGCCGCCTGTAGCACCAAGCCGCCGGCCGCTCCGCTGCACACGAAGCCGGCCTCGGCTCCGGTGAGGCGGGCGAGTTCCTTTCCTGCCGCCCGGTTCAGCTCGTCTATGTTTACCATAACCCGGGCGGCGCGAGACATCAGTTCCAGGGCTTCGGGGCGTGTCCGGGTTCCGCCCAAGCGGGTTATGGAACCGGCGGCGTTTATTATGGGGGCAACCCCCATTCGCTGATAGAGGGCATCAGCATCCCAGGCGTTGGTGCTGTCGGCCACGGCTCCCTCCTGCGTCCCGTTTCCTGTCATTGGCTCCCGGCACCCTTCCAGGCGGCGATTGCCCGACATTATATCAACAACATCCATACTGCGGACGTGTGGTAACATTTCAGCAGATTTTTCCTTGCATAGCGAGGGAGCCAAGGTGAGGGCGCACTATGTCAGTCGCCAACGATACTCTTGAAAGGCTGTCCACGAAGGCGAAAATCGGGCTGGTGGTGGTGAGCGCCTCGACGGTATCAGAGCTTCGCTACCCGAAAGTCGTGCCGGATGTCGGGTTCTTCGCCAGCAGGATGATGCTGGCCGGCGACGGGCTGGAGGCTTTGCTGGAGATGGAGCACAACTCGTCGCGGGCGGTGCAGGAGCTGGCCTCGGCGGGGATGGACTCCATCGCCTACTGCTGCACGGTCAGCGGAGCGCAGCGCGGCCTGGCGAAGGACCGGGAGTTCTGCGCCAACATGGAGCGGCAATGGGGGGCGCCCACAACCTCGACGATGCTGGCGGCAGCCGAGGCGTTGCAGCACCTGGGCATCGGCCGGGTTGTGCTGACCAGCCCCTACCCGCACAGCTACCACGAGGCAGAGAGCCGATACTTGGCTGAGGCCGGGATCGAGACCGTAGCGGCTTCGGGAATGGGGTTTGTAACCGCCGCAGAGTTCGCCGCAGTTTCGCCGGAGGAGATATACCGCTTTGCGCTGGAAGCGTGGCAACAGAACGGCGGAGAGGCCGATGGACTGTTCATAAGCTGCATGAACTTCGACGCCATGGCCGCGGCCCAGGCATTGGAGAACGCCATCGGCAAGCCGGTGGTGACCTCGCACTCGGCCACGCTGTGGCGGGCGCTGGCGCTGGCCGGGGTTGCCGAGCCGGTACACGGTTACGGGCGGCTGCTGGCGGAACGCCGGGAAGGGACGCCCTCACCCTAACCCTCTCCCAAGGGGAGAGGGAATTATGACAATCAAGGAGGAAACAACAAGAATGACTACTGCCGACCGCCTGAACGCCATGCCGCTAGGTGAGGCGATGTTCACCCAGCGGGCAATCCGCCGGTTCAAGAAGGACCAGATACCGGACGATGTGCTGGAAGACATCATGCAGGCGACCATCCGGGCGCCCAACGGCGGCAACAACCAGCAGTGGCGCTTCATCCTGGTGAAGGACGCTGAAATGCGGAGCAAGCTGGCCGAGCTATATCACGAAGCCTGGTGGGCCAAGCGGGCCGATGCGGGCATCATGGGGCCGGAGGACATTCCGCCCGGAAAGAGCTCAATGCGCTCGGCGATGCGGATGGCCAACGAAATAGGCGACGCGCCGGTGATGGTGCTGGTATGCGCGACGGCCAAGGGGGCGCAGGCCATGGGGTCGGTCATCCCCTCGGCGCAGAATATGCTGCTGGCGGCGCGGGCCTTCGGCGTGGGCGGCACCATCGCCACGCTCCACCCGGTGGTGGAGGAGCGGGTGCATAAGATGTTCGGCATCCCGGACGACGCCCAGGTGGTGTACTGTATGCCGCTGGGCTATCCACGGGGCGAGTTCGGCTCGGTGCGGCGGCTTCCGCTAACGGAGGTCTGCGGCGTGGACGGGTGGGGCAACAACTACCCCGGCTAGGCGTGGATGCTATAAGGGCGGGTTTGGAATCCGCCCCTAAGATGTGAAAGGACAGATGGTTTAGACATTCACTTACACATCGGCGAACCGGAGATTGCCAACCTAGCTGAACAGATCCCGAATCCGGTCGAGGAAGCCGCCGCGGCTTGCGCCGCGCTCCATGAAGCGGGCCCACTGCTGCTCAGCGGACTCGGAGCGGCGGAGGTCCCTGGCCCGTTGCTTCATCAGGTCCAGCACCCGTTCTTCCTCTCCCTTATCCAGCCAGTAGCCGTGGTTGTTGGGGCAGTGGTCTATGGGCAGGTTGTGGGCGCGGTAGTTGAAGACGTCCATAGCCGCTCCGCAGTGGGGGCAGGGGCGTTCGCCGGAGCGCCGGGCGTATTCCCGCATTCCCTTAAGGATTTCGTCGCGGTTGGCGGTGTCTTCCAGGAGGTCCAGCTCGTCGAAGTCGAGCCACAGGCCGCGGCACTGCGGGCAGTGGTCGACTTCCAGCCCGCGGTATTTGCGCTCGTCTAACGCTACGTTGCAGTCAGGACAGTTCATTGTCGACGCTCCGGTGAATTCAGTGTGGGGACGTCCTCACCCTAACCCTCCCCCAGGCTTTGCCTTTTTATTGCCGATTAAATATGCAACTACCCCAATAAATATGCAAGTCGCCTAGGCTGGCCGGATCCGGCCCGGACTGGGCGGCGACGCAACAAAATGGGGCCGGGAGCGTAGGCGTTCTGTGAACTTCCTGTTCAGGGAAACGGAACGGTGAAGGCGATGTGAGGTGAGGCCCTCCCCACAAGGAGGAGGGATAGGTGTTAAACGATTCCGATGGCCTGACAATCGAGCAGGCATACCTGGCTGAACATGGAGCGCGGCCGACGGCGGCAGGCCCCGTCAGAGCCCGGCCGGTCTCCCAGCAGCATCCTCCCCGTGAGCTCGCCGACGGCCCCGGCGCGGTGACCGCCGCGCCGGGGCCACTGTGCCAGACCCGGCTAGCCCTGGGCCACCCGGTACCGGTTGCCGTTTGCCCAGGCCCAATCCTCCTCCCACAGCCACTGGTCAACCTGCGCGTTCACGCGCTCGATTACCCAGTGCCATGCACGCCCGACCAGTACACTGGCCTTGGCGACTTCAATTACGAAGCCGAAGGTAGAGACGACGTCATTTCCCATCGATTGGCCTCCATGGGGGGAGATTTCGTGTCGCCCGAGGTGAGGGGCCAGTGGGGGCTCCACCCCCCGCTGGTTCCCGTCTCACGTCAAACGAGCAAGATACCGCTTATTGAACACACCGACGACGTGGCAGTCAAACGCCATAGGATGCCCCACTGGCTACTGCCCGCGGCCAGCTCGAGTCCGGTGTTCAACCCCCCCGCTGTGCCTTACACTCGCATCCTTCGACTAGCCTACGGGCAGAACGAGGGGCGTGTAGATGACAGCAGGAAGCCACACCAGCCCGGATCAGCAGCGCCCGCCGGAGAAGGGGGTGGCGGCCAAGCTAAAGCGGATGAAGAATGCGGTCTGGCGTTGGCTGTTAAGGCGGACCGGGGCCGGGTGGGTCGGACGGCGTGTTGCACGATGCGCCGAGAGGACCAGGACGGCGTGGCGGCGAGTGCGGAGGTTTTTCAGGCGCGTCCGTATCTCTGTCCGGTGGCAATTGCGGAAGTCGCGCAGGCGGGTCCGGGCGATTGTGGAGGGGCTGGCCGAGGTGCTCCTGGCTGTCGGCCTCACAGTATTGGCAGCGTTCATAACTGCTGGAATGAGTCTGTTTCTGGATGCGCCCCCAGACGAAGAAGTACTCTGGACACTGGTAAAGAGGTGGGTTTTTGCGGCGGTGGCGGCCTTTGTTGCGTGGGGGGTGGGGTTCGTGCTCCTATTTAACGAAAGGAGAAGAGCCGACAAGGCAGAAGAGAGAGCCGACAGGGCAGAGCGGCGAGTCGACGAGTTGGTAAGAGTATTTGAGCAGGCAGTAACACTGGAACGGCTGAGAGCCGACAGTGCGGAGCAGAGAGCCCACAAGGCAGAACAGAGGGCTGACGAGGAGCAAAGGCGGCACCAGCAGTTGATAGATGCGATAGGCGCTCTCCCAGCCCAGATTGCAGACCTCATTGAACATTCAAGCAGGGACTCGCGCCGCCACGGTCAGAGCTAAGCCGTGCGCAGTAAAGCCAATTTATGGGAACACACCAGGCCTTGCGCCCTGCCCATCTCACCTCTCCTCCACCCTCGCCGAACCGAAATCAACGGACCAGTCCAACACAGCCTCGGCATCGGTATCAATCTCCAGGTCGAACGGCACCGACGCCGAGTACGCCTTCTCCCCCAACACAGGCAAGTCAATCTCCAGACCGGCCGCGGCGGTGGCGGTGACCATGTACCTGTCCCCTCCCAGTTCTCTCGGCACCGAGTAGGTCCAGGAGAGGTTGTCGCGCACCTGGTCGGCAATCACTCCCCCGACCAGCTGGGTCAAGGCTGGCCGGTCGGCGATTACCAGCTCCACGACGGCATCGGAGACCAGGTCAATGCTTGAAACCACCCATTCCCTGGCCACCTTGGTGGCTATGTCTTCCTTGTTCTCTCCACCCCCACAACCGGCCCACATTCCTATCAGGAGCAGTGATGTCACCAGGATCATACCGACTCTTGCCATACTTTAACGTATCCTTTTTATTCGGGCGCAGACTGCACGGGCCCGGCAGGAATATACCCCAGGCCATAGAGTAGACCGCCGTTCGAGCATTGTTGCCGGTCGAGACTGTGCTACACTCTCAGGCTCTACCACCGCCTACACAGTGCCCACTGCGCGTTCGGTGAACAGGTAGACGCACGATAGCAGTAGCGTGACGGTGCCGAATAATGCAAGCAGAATGGGCATCGCCGGGCACCACCCTGGTTTGACAGCGGCGATAATAGCACAGGGAGTTATCTGGCGAGTAACTCCTTGTCTTTTCTGATTTCAACGCCAGCAGAAGGGCGGCGCGTGTCCATCCGCAGGACACGGCCGGCGCGGTCCGGGTAGCGAATTTAGGCATTTTTGCCCAAATGGGTTCAGGCAACTATTCAAAGAGGGGTTTTATGTGATATACCCGTGACGTGGGTGTCAAAAAACCAAAAACCCCCTGCCACGGTGGCCGCCGTGAGCAAGAGGTTCGAGGAGGGCGATATGTCGTAGTTCTACCGGGTGCGCCGCCCCGAGCGCGGTGCCTAGAAAGGGATTCCCCCAACCGATGAGGGTGGTCTGCAACCTAGACAGCCTGATCGTAGACCCCAGTTCTTCTTGTGTCAAGTGCCGGGAGAGTTGGTTCGGGGAATCCCGCCAACATTCCCGGCATTTTTTGTCACAGGAGAAGGAAATGGACACTCAATCCCATCTAAACGGTCAGCCCAATGGGCCCGACCGGCAGACGCAAACCGACGACGCCTGGCGGTGGCAGCTTGGCTTCGTCCTGGCCACGCAGACCAAGATCCAGCAGGTGCGCGACCACTACCTGGTACCGTCCCAGTCAGGCGCGGGCCACTACGTGGTTACCCCTGAAGAGGCCCCGTCCTGCACGTGCAAGGACTTCGAGCTCCGGCGGCGGCCCTGTAAACATGTTTACGCTGTCGGTTTCCACCGCGGCGTGGGCCCGGAAGCACTGGCCACTGCCGCGCCCTCGGCGGCATTGCTGCCCTTGACGCCCCCGGCCACGCCGCGGGACTGGTCCGCTTACAACGCTGCCCAGACCAACGAGATCCGGCACTTCACCGCGCTACTCCGCTCCTTGTGCGACAACCTGGCCGATATGCCGGCGGCATCAGTCGGCAGGCCGCGCCTGCCCCTGGGCGACATCGTGTTCTCCCTCGCCCTCCAGGCATACTACAACTTGCCGGCGCGGCGCATGATCTCGGTCCTGGACGAGGCTCACGCGCGGGGCCTGTTGAGCCAGGTGCCTGCGTTCCCCAGTCTCTACCAGTACATGGAGAACACGCGCATGACCTACGTGCTACGGCACATGGTCGAGGCCAGTGCGGTACCGCTCAAGTCGGTAGAAACCAATTTCGCGCTCGACTCGACTTGGTTCCCGGAAGCGCCCGGGGAAAGGCCCAGAACAAGAGACAGGAGGGCGCGGATCAAGGCCCACGCGTCATGTGGCGTCAAGACCAACATAATCACCGCCTTGTCGATTACGCCATACAACTCGGGCGACAGCCCGTTCTTCAAATCACTTGTGGGAGTCACGGCCCACAATTTCAACGTCAAGGAGGTCAGCGCGGACAAAGCGTATCTGGATCACGAGAACTTCGCGTTTGGGGACCGCATCGGGGCCGACGTGTACATCCCCTTCAAGAGCAACTCCCGCCGCGTCCCCGCCCAGGGGAAACCCGACCCTTTGTGGGAGAAAGCGTACCATTTCTATCATTTCAACAGGAACCGGTTTCTCGAACACTACCATCGACGGAGCAACGTGGAGGCTGCATTCTCAATGGTGAAGCGGCGATTCGGGCACCGCCTGCGGAGCCGGACCCCGACCGCGCGGGTCAACGAGGTCATGGTGAAATTCCTCGCCCATAATGTGTGCTGTCTCGTACGGAGTGCGTATGAGTTGGACCTCGCACCGCTACTGGACGCCTAGCACAGCGGGCGGCGGCGCAGACGTGAGGAGGCCCGGCCATCTGGCCGGGCCCTGCTACTCCCTCTCCCCAACCAGCCTCTCGACCACGTCCTCTACCAACGACGGCACCACCGAGTTCCCCAGTTGCCGGTAGGCCTGAG
Organism: Dehalococcoidia bacterium; assembly: GCA_965204865.1. Classification (GTDB taxonomy): domain Bacteria; phylum Chloroflexota; class Dehalococcoidia; order Lucifugimonadales; family UBA3495; genus VXOI01. The sequence continues at coordinate 2,311,211 of OZ242027.1, forward strand.
TATCGGAGACCGGTATCGCCAACTCCGGCATCCCCATCAGCCTGGCGCACTCCCTGGGCGTCAGCCGCCTGGGCCGGTTGCCGGGCTGCTCTATGAGAATTTCCTGCCCGTCCTTCGCATAACGCGCCGTCAGCGTCCGCGCGGGCTTCGCCGGATCCGCGATGGTATACCCGAACCCGTTGCCGCGCCGTCCGTGGTTCTCCTTGTGGCGCACCAGCGTTGCCCAGGTACCCGGCCCAAGGGTGTATTTCTCCGACACCTCGGCCATCGCCCCTCTTGTATATGGCTCCTCCGCCGTCTCGGTCCCGTCCTGCGGATGGAGTATGTCGGCCAGCCTCGGCCCCTGGGTGTCCCCGGACGCGAACCCCGCCAGGTCGGGCCTGTCCCCGCCCCTTCTGCCGGCGATGAACACTCTCCGGCGCGTCTGCGGCACATAGGCGCGGGAGTCCAGAACCCGGTGGTCCACCCGGTAGCCCAGCTCGTCGGTCAGCATCCACAGCACCGTGGCCATGGTCCGGCCTTGGTCGTGCGTCAGCAGTCCGGGCACGTTCTCCAGCAGGAAGAAGGGCGGGCGGTGCTCGGCCAGTAGCCGCACTATCTCGAAGAACAGGGTCCCGCGGGCCTCGTCGGCGAACCCGGTCGGCCTGCCCAATGAACTGAGCTTGGTACGCCCGGCCCCGCTGAAACTCTGGCACGGGAATCCGGCAACGAGCACGTCATGGTCGGGCACATCCTTCGGCCCGGCCTCGCGCACGTCGCGGAATATCTCGCCCTCCGGCATTCCGTGGTTGACGCTGTATGTCCGGCGAGCCCAAGAGTCTATCTCGCAACTCCAGACACAGTGGCCTCCCCTCGGCTCGAAGCCGAAGCGGAACCCGCCGATGCCCGCGAACACGTCGATGAAGGTGTAGCTGGCCTCCGGCGGCTTCGGAGCCGGATTCGTCCAGTCCCGAACCCGGTAGCCGTCCCACATCACCGCCTCCTATCCGGGCGGGGCCAGTGGGATGCGGGGAGTAAGAGAAGCCGCGTGAGCATGGAAGAAGCCACCTGCCGCAAGGATTGGGCCAGCGGCTACGCCGACCGGTCCCAAGAGAGGCCCGGCCGGACGGTCAACAGCCGGGCCGCTCCAACGCGCGTATCCGCTCCCGCAACCGTTCCCTGAACTCCGGGATCAGCATCCCGACAAAGGCCACGGTGGCGAACACGCCCGCGTGGAAGCCCGTTTCGACACATAGCTGTTCCAATGGTCCGGCGACAGTGTCCCCGATTCCGGCGACGGCGTACAGCTCCTGCACCAGTTGGGGCGGGAGCGCCACGGGGCCGGCGTGGCCGGGGTCGGCGAAGGCGGACAGGATGCTGACGACCCCATCCACCAATATCTGGACTGATTCGTACTCCAAGCCGCCCAGGTCGATGTAGACGTTGTCCGGCATCGCTGTCACTCCAATGCGCTGTTCGGGCCCCAATGCCCCAGGTACTCGCCTTCCGGCACCCTCAGAGCCACCAGGCCGCCGAGCCGGAACACGGCCTCGCCGCCGTCCGGCTGTATGCTGAACGCGTCCGCGTCAACGACCAAGAACGCAAGGGCCCGGCGTCTTCGCCGTTGTCCGGATGCTTCACTTTGACCACTATCATGGTTCTGCTCTCTGCTACGCGGTCTATTCTGGCGGCTCGCCCCGCCATCTCTCCGCGGCCACCGTCTCCGCCGTCGCCAGTATCCTGGCGAGCGTGTAGAAATCATCCTGGCCCAGGTCCCGGCTCAGACCCCGCATCGTCCACATCAGCGTCTCTTTCATCACCTCGCAGGCGCGACAGCCATCGCACCGACGGGCATGGTCGAGGTCGTCCAGCGCGGTGTAGATTTCGACGTAAGCTGCATCGCGGCCCGCGGCGAATCCGGCCTCATAGCTCATCGTTCTGCTCCTGGCGTCAGGGCGTCTCGGGTCTGAGCGCCAGGTACCATAAGGGGGAGTTGCCTAGCTGTCAACTCCTCTGTTCGACGCGCTGGAGTGGCAATAGTCCGCGCGTTCTAGGCTCCCGGCGATTGCGGCCATACCGTCAGACCAAGCACTAGCTTGCCCAAGGTGCGTAGAGGTTTCGCGGAAACGGTCATTTTGGGCGGTGCTATAATCCCGGCCTATGTTCAAGTATTTGGCCGACCTAGAACCTGCCCGCCAGTAGGCGGGTCAGGCTCATTGCAGCGCTCATCGCGGCAATCGCCCTGCTGGTCATCGCATGGCAACTGCTTCTGGTACTGGTACCGCTGGCGGTCAGCGCCATCATCGCCTCCCTGCTTCTCCCGGTTATGCGATTGGGTGAGCGTCTGCCCACGACCAGGCGCTGGCCCCGGCTGAACCGCCTGGCGATGGCAACAGTGGCTACACTCATAGGCGTGGTCATAGTCTTGACCGTCATCGGCGTGGGAGCCTATGCGCTGGTGGGGGGCGCGGTCACCATCGCGGAGGTGGCGCCCACAGTCATCGAGGAAGGCGACCGAGCGTTTGCGGATATAGAGGCGGCTTACCGGGAGCGGGTACCGAAGGGTATTCAGGAGCAACTTGACCCGCGTTTGGCGTCCTTCCGCGATTCTATCTACGACTCCGGAGTCTCGGCGGTAGAGAAGATGGCCAGTCTCATCCAGGGCAACATCGGGCAATTCGTTACCCTGCTGGCGACACCCGTCGCCGTATTCCAGTTCCTCTATCGCCCCGGTGCGGTTCCCGATGCCGCCCGCCGTCTGCTGCCCGCGCCCATACGCGACGACCTCTCGGAGATGGCAAGGCTGTCGGGGGCAACCGTCATTGCCTATGTCCGCGTCCAGTTGGTGGGGGCGATTATGGTCGGCCTCACTCTCTGGTTGCTGTACTGGTTGGTGGGCATCAAGCTGGCCCTGCCCCTGGGCCTGGTCGCCGCCGCGACTGAGCTGGTACCCGTGATCGGGACGTTGCTGTTCCTGCTGCTCATGGCCGTGGTCGTAACCTTAACCGACCTGCGGCTGCTGCCCCTAGCCCTGGGGTTCTACCTGCTGGTGCAGGTCATCCAGAACAGCATGGTGACTCCCCGGCTCCACGGCCTGGCCCTGGGCGTACACCCGATGGGCCTGATCCTTTCCATTGCCATCTTTGGGATGTTCTTTGGCATACTCGGCGCGTTGGTGGCGGCACCGGTGACGGGAGCTGCGTATCGGGTTATCCAGTACGTTGGTCGGGTGTGGGCAGAGGCGGAGGAGCAGGGGGACGAGGAAGAGCAGCCGTCGCCAGAATAGAAGCGGCGACAGTCGCATTTCAGATAGTCGTTATTGTAGTGGTATTGCGAGGCTCCGGCCTGGCGACACAGGACGCATCCACCAGTAACAAGCGTAGAAGAAGGAAGCGATGGTTTCTACTTTCGGAGGAATGATCGGCGGCATCGGCATGCTCTTTTTCGGTATGTGGTTGCTCTCCGAGAACCTCAAGACCATGGCGGGGCCCAGGATAAGGCAGACGGTCGGCCGGCTTACCGGCAACCGCTTTGCCAGTTTTGCCTGCGGCGTCCTGGCAGGCGCGGTCACTCAGAACTCGGTGGCGGTCACGTCCATTGCCGTAAGCATGATGAAATCGGAAATCATCACGGCCAGGCAGGGGTTCTTGGTGGTAACGGGGTCGCAGCTCGGCGTGTCACTGCTGGTGCTGGTCGTGGCTTTTGACATCAGGTTGGCGGCACTCTATGGAATCGGGGTGGCGGGGGTAATCGTCTTCCGGGCCAGAAAGGTCCACTACCGCGAGCTAGGCGGGATCCTGTTCGGCGTGGCTCTCTTGGTCTTCGGAATCCTGCTACTCAAGGAATCGTCTGCGCCGCTGACAGACCACCCCTGGTTTCAGAGCGCGTTGCAGATATCCGCCCAGTCCCTCATCCTGTCCTTCGTGCTGGGCGCGGCTCTTACCCTGGTGGTTCAGGCCGGTCTGCCCATTGTCGTATTCGGCATCACTCTGGCGACCGAGGGGATGATTGAGTTCGAGCAGATCTTGATGTTCGTCTACGGGGTCTATACCGGGCTGGGCCTCTGCATCTTCCTGGTGGCCGTCAATTTGAGCGGCATTTCACGAAGGATTGCGATGTTCTCGACGGTACAGACTTTCTTTCCTGCGGTGATTCTGGTTCCGCTGCTGTACATCGAGGTGTTTCTTGGCCTGCCGCTGGTCAAGGCGGGGGCCCTGTACCTGCATATAGGGCTGGCTTCGCAGATAGCCTTGGTAATCATCCTGTACGGAACCCCCTCGCGCCTGGTGATACTGGCCTTCCCCGACTGGACGGTGCGGCAGTTCGCCCGCCTCTGGCCCAGCAGTCAGGCGGAACAACTGTCTGCGCCCCGGTTCATCCACGATGAGGCGTTGGAAGACGCTGAGACGTCCCTTGACCTGGTGGGCCTCGAACAAAGGCGTGTACTGGCTATGCTCCCTGACTACCTGGAGTCGGCCCGCACTGGCGAGGTGGCCTGGGGCGGGGCGCAGCCGGTCAGGGAACTGAAGGGCCGGATAGATGAGTTTCTTGCCAACCTCGAAGCGCGTAGCCCCGGGCGGGGCATCGAGCGCCGGAACGCGGCCCTCAGCCGCCAGAAGCTCATCGGCTGGCTGGATGAACAGTTTGAGAGCCTGGCCGCTGCGCTCCGGGGAATGCCCGACGACCAGTCACTGGCCGACCTCCGGACGGCCTTGGTAGAAGGAACGGACGCTGCCTTTGTCGTATTCCTGGATTCCCTAGAGAGCAGAGGCGAGGGTGCCTGGGTCTTCGCTGAGCAAATTATGGGGGACCGCCGCAGATTGATGCAGAACTTGAGAGTCCAGTACCTGGACACTGACCTTGAGACCCAGGAAGGTCGGGAACACGCGGGAATTTTGGAGAGTACGAATTCCGTAGAAAACATCTTTTTCCTGTTGGCCCAGCTAATCCGGGAGTATAGGAGTGAGGAAGGTTAGGGGAAGTCGAAGCTTGGTTGCTTACCACTACATCTGTAGTACCAGAAAGGGACTTATCCCGTAGTTCGAGCGTTACCGGATATGCGGAGAGCTGTTTGTCGTCCATACCGACGAAGACGTCGTGTTGCTGTTCCAGGAACGCGAGAAAGCCCCTACCGTCTGGTCGGGCCGTTATTCGATAGGTGTCGAGTCGGTTCTGAATTAAAAAGGCCATTCCTCAAAGCGCCCCCAACGTCGAGTTCGACTTCTCCGCCCCCAGTCGAGGTCCGCAACGCCGTGGGGTGGGCGGTGGGCAAGGCAGGGGAACCCATCGAAATCCCAGGCGGTCAAAACAAGAGGGACACCGGCGATTGCTCCGGCCCTACGTGGGTCATGGGACTGGAATAGCCTATGGTGTGTTGACAATCTTTTCGTAGCTAAAATTAGAACAAATTAGGCGTGATTTGTCATAGCAATTTACCTAACATCCCCAGTCAAGACCGGCACTCTCAAAACCCCTGCATAATTTAGAGGCGAAATGCCAGATTTTAGACCTTGACCTCGGCACAGTATCGGCTGCATAATATCCGCATGGAATTGTACACGCCAAAGCCGAAAGAAGCCCTACAGGAACTGAAGCCTCTAACCGACGTGGTCCATGACCTCCTACTCGGAGCAACCGACCACGTCCTTCCCTATTTCCAACAGCGAAGGCTGCCCGTGGATCGAACGGTCAGCGGCGATATGTTCCGATACGAGCTATCACGGCAGCTCACAGAGAATTTCCGAATCATCGACCAGAACCATCAGGAACTGGCTGCCAAAAAACTCAGCAACAATGGAATAGAATGCCGGTTCGCCGGCTGGACTATCAAGGTATTTCGCGGGACTGAACTCCATCCGCCAGGACACTCGAACAGTCGCCTCAGCTTCTTCCGGCAAGAACGGTTCCTCAACTACTCCATGATCGCAGACCTATTCCCGGATGAACCTACGCCAGTTCGACCCAATATCGTCATCCTGTGGGAATTTACAGAGGACCACACCACCCTCAACCTGCGGCTTGCACTTCCCCGATATGTCGATACCCACTGGAGCCCGGTTGAGTGCTACTGGACAGTTGACGTTCCCCCAAGGAACGCAGAAGGCTCACACCAACCGCCCGATAACATAGAGTTCCTGGAAATCCACGAATACACCGACGAACCGGAAACCCAGGAACCCAACATCAGGTGGAAAGAACCACAGGAAGAAGACATAAGCGATGGAGAAGCCGAAGGAACAGGAAGCGATTCACGGTAGCCGGGTTAAACAAGCCCGCGAGCTGAGCCGCATCACGCAAACACAGATTGCGGACGCTGCGGGAGTCAATCAGTCAACGATTGCCCGAATCGAAAGTGACCGGATGCCCTTCCCCCCTGCCGATCTCCTCAACAGCATAGCCCAACAGACCGGCGTAGCCGTCGGATTCTTCTCAAGAAAGCCAATGGAACCCCTCCCGGAAGGCTCCCTCAACTACCGCGCTCGAGCCAAGCCTGCGGTCGGCGTCCAACGCCAAGCCCTCCAGTACGCCGCGCTGCTGGTGGAGCAAACCCAGACCATGAGCCAACGGCTATCACTCCCCAAGCTGCAACTGCCATCCGGAGAGGACCCATCGAACCTTGCCCAGGCCACTAGGAACACTCTCAGAATAAAACCCAACACGCCGGTCCCACACCTGATCAACCACCTGGAGAGGCACGGAGTCTTGGTCCTGGGACTGCCCCTCAAACTGGAAAAGATAGACGCCTTTTCGGCTTGGACCGAGATAGAAGGCCCAAGGCCTTTCCTCGGTCTCTCCAACGGTTGCCCGGGAGAACGCACCCGTTACAGTGTCGCCCACGAGCTTGGACACCTAGTGATGCACAAGGGACTCGACGGACGAATCCAGAACCTTGAAGACGAAGCTAACCAGTTCGCAGCCGAGTTCCTGCTGCCAGAAGAAGCCATGAGGCATATCCTCAACAGGAATCTCACCATCAGCCAGGTGGTCCAGCTCAAGAAGAGGTGGAGAGTCTCCATCCAGGCCATAGTCCGCCGCGCCCGGGACCTCTCTATAATATCCGACAGGCGCTACCGCGACCTCTTTACCCAGATATCGACAAGAGGATGGAGAAAGGCCGAGCCGGTGGAAATAAAACTGGAACGCCCCAGGTCATTCCGCAAAATGGCCGAAATGCTCTACAAGCCTGACTGCAACATAGGACTGGCGGAAGCTCTGGGAATCTCCATCCCTATGGCAACCACCCTCCTGTCGCTCTATGACACCTCTTCCAGCGATAGAAGCATTCCCGAAACCGAACCCTACAATATCGTTGATTGGGAACACATGAACTAAAGTCCCCGACCAATCTACGGCGGCTCATCGGGAAACAGCCTGTGCATCGCCCTCGCGAAGACGTAGGGTATCGCCGTGGCCGTTATCGTGAAACCAGCGCCGCCGGGATCTTTCTACAACGACTCCACGCTGGCCCTGAGATACGGCCGCTACGAGTCGCCCTATAATTTCAGTCCCAAAACGCCCGCTCCGGCCTCGTACAGGAGGCCCACAAGTCCCACGCCGAGGCTGCCAGGAACGCCATCTACTCTTTCTCCAGCGAGTACCCCCTCATCAAGGCTACTCACTGAAACACAGACCGGACTTCTTTTGACAGCGAAGCTGACATCTCCTCCGTGATCTACTCCAAGGGACCAGGGATTTATCTCTTCACCACCTGGACAACCGTGGGCGGCAAGGATGTTGTCATCGGACACACACCGCCATTCGCTACCCGTAAACGCAGAAGGGCAGGGCCTTTTCAAAGTCAAAGAACTCTGGCCGCACATCAGTCCCAGCACCGAGAGACTCAGCACCGCCTCCGGCGGATGTACCAAGCCCCTGGCAAATCGGCTGTCGAAGACCCAGGCCAGCTCCTGCCGCAACAAAGCGATTTCTTCGGGTATTTCCACCACCAAATCCATACCCCACCTCTACACCCACCTTATCTAGCACCTACCCTGAATTTGAAAAGACCCTGGAACCCGGCCCGCTCGAGTTTCGCCACCTGCCGGGCGACGCCACCCCCGGCTGGCAGCCGGGGCCTTTATCTGTGTTACATGACTAGACTGATAGGCAGTATGACATAGCCCCGGTAGATGCCTTCCTGCTTACCGCCATGCTGTGGGCAGCGTCCGCCCGCCGCTCCCACCCCATGATGCTCGCCGTAGTAGCTATTCACGGCTTCCGTCACCTTCTTCTGCCCAGGAGGCCGTCCTGTCCCGTACTGCCTCCACCATTGACGGATACTGTCGTACAGCGTGGTCACGCAGGCCTCCGGTAGCGGGCCGTCGCCCCCGTTCCGCACCCTGATTGCGCCCCGCGTCCTGGGCGTGTTCCAATAGGGCCCCGTTCGGTGTTAGGTTCTCATCAGCACGGCAGGATTGACGGCGTAGCGGCCAGTTCTGCCTGGCACCTTGGCAATCCACCCGTCGGCCTCCAATATCCCGATGGTCTCGGACACCCACCGGTTGTTGCCCCGGATATGGCCTGTTCCTGGGGGGTGCGTCTCGGATAGCCAGCTACGTAGTGCCACTGTCTCCCCATCTGGCCGGGCTGACCTGGGGCGTGTGGATTGCCAATGCACGGCCTGGGGGAGCAGTAGTGTGATGGCGCTGGCGGCGGCGTCCGCCTCGGTGGCTTGGGCCGCGTCCGTGTGCTGCCCCATCTGTGTCCCATACCAGACCGTCCACGCTACGGCCTCGTCCAGTTGACGTGAGCTGTACTGCGAATCCGCCGGGGGTCTGCCCTCCCTGTAACGCTCTATGGCCCGGAGATTGGCGGCCAGGCGGAAAGCGTGCTCGACGGCTCTGCCCCAGAACCCTGACTCGTAGGGGGTCCTGGCGCTCATGTAGCTCAGGTTGCATACGTGGGCAAGCTGTTCCAGCCCTGTGACCGCTTCGGGGTCGGGACCTATGACGTAGCGGTGGAGGCGGCGAGGCTGCTCGTACTCGCTCCCCTCATCGTGCCTCTCCCGCAGTGCTCTATGCAAGCGTCCTTCATGGTCCAGCCAGGGAACCCTGACAGCCCTGTGAACTGTCAACGGGTGTTTGGAGTCGTCTATGTGCACCAGGAAACGGGATGCGAAGCCATTGACGGAGTCCGGGTTGAATATGAGCCTGCGGATAACGCTGGGCTGGCCCAGCCAGCACACGGAGAGGCGATACCCGCGCTCCAACCTCACGTCGTCCCCGTCCATGTACACCCGCCCGTGGGTGTAGGAATCGCCGTCGAAGAAATTGTTGAACGCGCCCAGAGTCTCCGCACGATTCCCCGGCTTGAAAGAGAAGTTCTCGGCGATGGTTGCGGCCTCTGACGCCAGGGCTATCTGCGAAGCGCGTCCGCGAGCCAGCCGCTTGGTCAAGTCCTGGTGAGTGATGTTGGCGGTTATGGCTGCTGGATCCCTTTCCTTTCTCTGTCTTTCCTCTTCAATCATATCAGCCTGGTACAGGGATACGGGTTTGCCCTCTGTGTGAGGCCTGCGCGCAGACTGGTACTTGGGCTTGCGGCCAGCGTCCAGCCACCTGGCGTAGACAGCGTCGTCTGCGTCTTCGTGGGCCCTGAACGCTCTGCGGGTCGGCGAACTCTTACCGGCCGACGGGAGTTCGCCGACGGCGAAAAAGAGGCTCATGGGTCGGGGCTCGTCCGACAAGCCCATAGAGTCATAGTCGTGCTGGCTTATGACCACCCATGAGGACATGGTGAGAGCGAAGGCGGTGGGGGCGGAACAGCCGGTGGCGGCCATGAGATCGGCGGCGACGTGCTGCAACTCGACCGGAAAAGGCGGAGGTGTGGCGGTCTGAGGTGCCACAGACCGTACAGTCGGGCGTCCGTCAAATAGGGCGGCGTATCTGCTGGTCGTCCTGGGAACGTACGCAGTCTGTACGCGGTCGAGTTCAACGGCAGTGATGACGCCGGTCTCAAAGGCCTGGTATGCGTAGGCCATGATACCGGTTCGGGCGTGGTCGGAAAGGTACTCCAGCAGTTGCTCGTGGGTCGGAGGCGTGACGGGGATACGGGAGCCCTGTCGTAGGGAGGTATTCATTCGCGTGACTCTGCGGCCTTGTATCGGGCTGGTGAAGCCCTGACGGTTACGTAAAAGCATATCTTACCGCGTTGGAGTTGTCGATCTTCGTAACAATGTGACACCGTAATAGTGTAACTCCACGTAATGTCACCTCAGGGCAACTATATCGAGCAATTTCGCCGGGCTACTCCCAGTCCGGATGCCGGCGGACGACAACCCCGTCGACGCCGGCATACGGTATTCGTAGGGCGGTTACGGCCAGAGCTGACCGAAAACCGTGCGTGGCCGGGTGCTATGTCGTAGCCTTTTCGTCTTGCATGGCCACTAGCAGGTATGCGATCCTCAATGCAGCGCCGGAGTAGTGACCGGTGCAGGGGCTCCGGGGTTTTCGTGACTCCCCCGGGGCTCCGTTTTCACTAAGCGGCCTGCCTGCTGTCTGCGCCCACGCACAGGCCCAGGGATCGGTCGCGGCGTCCTCACGCTGATAACGGAGGAGACCATGACAATGACCAATGGCATGACCCAATCCTTCCCTTGCCCCGATGCGCTGGCGGAACCAGCGAAGGAACTCTCCCAAGTGTCCGGCTGCCCGGTCGACACGACCACCCTGTTGCTTCTCGGCTCTTGGAACGCGCTGGCTCTCCGGGACTACGCCGAAATCGGCCTGTACATCTTTGTCTGCCCGCCACGCAGTGCCCTCGCGGACTTCCACCATGCCGAACAGTCGGCGTTCCGCACTCACAGGCAGGCCGACCGGAAGGCGGCCGAGCGGCGAGGATTCGAGCTGACAGAGGAAATCCCTCTTTTCCCGCACACGGAGAACCTGCAGGCCGTCTTCTGGGAACGGGCCCCTGAGACCGCCCAGAGAATTGCGGCGACCCTGCACGCCATAGACCTCTACCGGCAGGGCGCGGACGCGGCCTCAACCCAGTTCGGTGCTAAGCTGGCGGAAGAGGCCATAGCCGTGGTGGAGTGGTGCGGACACAATCCCCAGACCGGTTTCATCCTGCCTGTCGAGGACCAGCTCGCGGCAACGTCATGGCCGGGCGGCGGATACCAGACTCCGGCGGCGCTGTTGCCGCAGGAGTGAGCCAGACTAACGCAACGATAAAGGCCCCCGTCAGGTCAGCGCCGCCGGGGGCCTTTCTTTGTACTCCGAGTTGGGAGCCAGCCCCTGGCACCCTGAGCGGTCTTGTCCAGCCAGTCCAGCCACTAGGCACACATCTTTACCGTCCTTTCCGGCCCGCCGGGCTTCGCGCGTGCACGTTGTAGTAGTAGTGTTAAGAAGATATATCTCTTCTCCCTGGCTGGAATGACTGGACAGACGCAGAAATACGTAGGGACTGGCTGGACTGGCTGGACACGCGCTCTCGGCCGTAGCTGATTCGTACCTAAAAGCACCTTTGGGAGAGGTTGGCTGGACACTGGCTGGATACTGGCTGGACAAGATTGGCTGGCGGCTCCGTGAGACTAATGGGCCGGGTGGGCGAGCGCTCAAATGGCGCAGAAAGGCCCCAGCTACGTGGCCGGGGCCTCCTTTAAATCTTGGCCGACCGCCACCCTACGGCGACAACGCCAGCTCCCTGAGCGTCCCCACCCTCTCGTCCAACACGCCAACCTGCCGCTCCAGGCCATTCCGCACTATCCTCGCACGGTCAAGGATCTTGGAGACATGGCTGTCGATAGCCTGTGCCGACTTGGTAATATCATCCAGGCCTCCGGCCTGGCGCTCCACTTCTCGTATGGCCTTCTCCAATCCCCCGACGTCCACACCCAGACCACTGCCACTCTGTGCTCCTCTTACTGACAGAGCCCTGGCCACCGACAACGCCGCGGCGAGATAGGTGTCCGTGTTGGAATCTTCGGCATCCCAGACCGCCACGATGTCGTCGCCGTACCGGGCCAGCGGCTCCAGCACGTCCTGCGGGACCGACCGTTGCGAGAACACGAACAGGCCGATGTTCGCGCCCCGGTTCTTGCGGGCTTCCGCTATCTCGGTGAGGGCCTTCTGCAGGGTGTACGACTGATCCTGCTTGGCCTCGACGACGATGCGGGCGCCGGGGGCGGCACTGTCCGGTCCCAGGCAGACAACCACGTCGCCCTTCTTGCTGTTGCGGACAAGGCCGGTGGCGTTTCCGGTACTCTCCGCCGTATCACCTTCCGGCTGTCGGCCGTTGATGAACTCGAACACCGCATCCTCGAACACGAGGCCGTGTTGCGTCCCCTTCCGGGCTTCCTCCTTCCTGGCGGTGATCTCGGTCAGGGTCTTCAATACCTCCTGCTGGAACTCGGCGCTGGCCCTCTGTTGCTGGTCTATCACCGTCAACAGCTCGCGCCTCATACGCGCCAGGGCGCTGTTCTCACTGTCCAGCGAGAACTCGCTACTTATCTGCCTGTGCGCGGCCTCGACCCGGCCCACCAGCCGCGACAGCGCCGAATCGTCCCTGTCCAGCGAGAACTCGCCCATAACCTCGCCTATGCGTTGCTCCAGGGCCTTGCCCACGTCGCCGTGGCTACGGGTCAACTCTGCGGCCAACCGGCTCAGTGCGCCTCCCTCGTTGTCCAGCGAGAACTCGCTGAGGATGCGCTCCCGTTGCGCCGCCAGCGTCGCCTCCGTGGCCTCGGTCAGTAGCGCCACGATGCCGCTCGTCGCGGTCGGGTCGAGCACCTTCATCAACGCGCTGTCGCCGCCAACGTGAGCCGTCAGCGTCCGAGCCAACAGTGAGCCGTCCCCGCCCACCTGCGCCCGTATCAGCCGTTCCAGCTCTCCGGCCTCCCCGTCCTGCCCGACCAGCCCGCGTACCCTCTGGGTGAACAGTCCGCCCTTCGGATCGAAGTACTCCTTGATGCAGTCCCCGACCTGTTGGGTGGTCTCGCGGCGGTGCCGCTCCAGGGCTTCGCCCAGGTCCCGGATCACGCGATTCCCGGCATCCTGTATCTGAGTGGCGTCCACCTGTCCCTGGGCCTGCTTCAGGGCGATTACGCCAATCCGCATAGCCGCCGTCGCCAGCCGCTCCCGCGCTGGCCCGTCGCGTTTGGAGAAGGCCGCGTACAGCTCCGGGTCTGATATCGTGAGCCTCAGGTCGAGCGTATTACTCCCTTGCGACAGTAGCGCCGCGCCGTTTGCGTGGTGTCCGTTCGTGTATCCGTTGTTCTTGCCCATGTTCTCACCCTCCTAATCTATGCGGCCAGCGCCAGCAGTCTCTGCGAGGTCCGGTTCTCGAACATCGGCTCCAGTCCGGTCTCGTACATCTCGTGAATCAGCACGACGATGTTGTGGCACAGGATCTTCAGCAATGTCTCGTTGATGCGGGCCACCAGTGTCTTGGAACGCACCTGCGATCCGAACTTGGCCTTTATCATCGAGAAGGTGGTCTCCACGTTCGACCGCTGATGGTAGTGTTCCAGGAACTCGGCCCGGTGCAGGTTGTAGTAGTGGTAGGCCGCTATCCAGACCTGGTCCTTCTTGTGGTTGGGGGTGAAGGGCACCGAGTTGGTCTTGAACGGGATACGCGCCTCGGCCTGGCGCGCGGCTATCGCCCGCAGATTCTTCTTGCTCAGATAGCCCTTGTCCGCCAACACCCTCCGGATATGGAAGTTCTCGGCGGCGGTGTCCATAAACGGTATCAGATGTACGCTGTCGGCACTGCCCTTGCCGTGCACGTCGGTCACGTCGGCGGCGACGACGACGTTGGTCTTCGTGCCGGTGAATATATGCGCCTTGACCCAGCGGGCTTCCTTTATCTTCCGGCCCCATTTGTGGCTGAACCACCGGTGATAGGTGGTGCTGGAGAACCCGGTGGAGTCCGGGGCGAAATCGACGTCCACCGACTGTAGCGGCAACGCGCTGAGCTCGATGAGGCCCCGTATCAGGTCCTTCATATCGGGGTCTTCCGTATACTTGAAGATGCTGGCGGGCGACGGCGTCGTGTCCAGCAGGTACTTGCTGTGGGCGTCGCGGATGGAGGACATGGCCCGGCGGGTGGACTTGGTGGTGTAGACCTTGAGGGCCATACCGAAGAGGGCGTCGGAGAGGGGCAGGCGAGGGCGGCCGGCGGAGACGGCCTGGGGCGGCGTCTCCACGTGGTCGCAGATCTCGCGGAGAATGGTCACGAAGTGGTCTCCCTCGTAGATTTGCGCTTTGTTGTACGCGGGCCAGTCCTGGGTGTAGTAGAACTTCGGTGCATCGTCTTCGGGCTCAATCTCTTCCCGGGCCTCCAACTCGTACTCCTCGCGCTGGATGAGGTACTGGACGCCATAGATGTGCTTGCAGGGTAGCCCAGTCAGCTCAAAGTCCGGGCAATTGCAGAATGGTTCCTTGTCCAGGTTGACCAAGTAGCGGCCGTTGCCGGACTGGGAAGGGACGGAGTACCCCAGCTTGTTCTTTTTGATGGGGACGGTGGCGGCTATGGCCAGTCCGCGCTGTCGCCGCCCATAGTCGCCGTCGTCGGGGTCACCGGCATTGAGCGCCGTGGTGGGCAGGGCTGTTACCATCGTCTCGACTCCTCCTTTGGGATTCTGGTTGTTACCTTGACAATATATTAACAGTTAGGTAAGTTGCTGTCAACCCTTGAAGTGTATGAATTTCTGGTATATGATTATGGAGTAGATATTATGTCAGGCTGGGAGGTGGGCCATGCCCAAAGTGCCGATCACCGTGATGGGGTACCGCTGCGAGCGGTGCGGCTATGAGTGGGTGCCTCGCAGCAAGGGTGAGCCGCGCGTGTGCGCCAGGTGTAAGAGCCCCTACTGGAACACGCCCAGGACCAGGGGCGTGGTCAAGGCCAGCGATGGCGAAGTGGAGGAAGCCGAGTAGAGAGCCGACCTGGCGGAGAGGTCGAGCCGGACAAACAAAGACCCCGGCCATCAAGCCGGGGTCTCCGCATTCTCGCGGACTCCGTAGAGACAACAACCCGGAGCCCTGGCATCGGCCATCACCTCGGCACCGCCTCAAGGCCATGCCACGCCGGGCCAACCCCGGCGATTCGCCGAGGACGTAGATTCTGTCCTGCTCGTTATCGAAGTAGCTATAATCCCAGTCGGGGGCAGCGTCCACAATGGCGAGGCCATAAATAGGGGAGTTGACACGCAGGCAACTCCCCATCTACGATCAGTTATGCCAAAGCGAACCGCACAGCACACGGAATCATGGGCGAACCTATCGGCAACTGTTGGGGCATTCATGCCCCCTTTGTCCGGTTCGCCCGGGCTGCGGACGCTTTGGCAAGTTTCCCCAACCCGTGCCGTTCAAGGGGGCCCTATGATGGGTACGCACTTACACACCCGCGCCGCCATACCGCCCGGGAACATACCCAGATAGAAATACGGCCGCCCCTGCTCTTGCACAGCAGGGGCGGTTGCGTTTAGGCATCGCCGCCGAAGCGAGGACGCCCGCGGTCACAGGGAGTGACCACTGATATTTTACCAGTGGTTCACGCGGGTACAAGGCGAAAGCACGCAGTAAACGGGGATTTTCACCAGTTCTTTATATATTCCTGTTTACTGTGGCCCTTCCTCCACTCGGCGGACTCAGATGAGACACGCCGAGGGGTTTTTCGTTCTTGCGAACACAGAATCAAGACAGTTGGAATGGAAACCGGCCCGGGGGCCATCACCCTCCCAACCACATCCGCGTCCAGCTCGGATCGACCGGCCACTCAGCAGAGATCGGTCCTGGGATCCTGCTGACGGCGACGGTCATCGCCGCGGCTGCTCTGCTGTTCTCGATGGTGGCCTGCGCCTCTACATCCTCCGCCCCCGGCTCGGCCCCGTTCCCGACTCCCAGCCCGCTCAGATGGACGCCCGGAGCGACCCAGAACTCAGCGCAGACCCAGGGAGAGCCTCCTTCTGCGGCCACAGAGGCGCAACTGGCTACTGCGACCGTCCTTATGGAACAGGACAGAAGATCAAAATCCATTAGAAGGGCGTACTCGGACGCGCGCAGGGACGCGGCCACCGGCGACTGGGAAATCGGCAACGATTTCACAGCCCGTAGTCCTCTGGATGGCCCTCTGACCATGCTCCTGGACAGCGAGGGTGCGACCATGATGGTGTCGTGCGCTCCCGCCGAGGAGCCCCGGGTCTCCTTCATTCGAAGTGATGCCGGTCACACGTCCACAAGCATCGAACTTTGGTTCCTAGAAGGCGATGGGACAGAGGCTAGATCCCTCCGATGGCCCAGACGCAACGAACCTGAGTGGCACGAAAAGCCGCAGTACCCCACCGCCAACTGGGGTACGGTGGTTCATCACATGAATGACGATTCCCAGGCCATCATCGACGGCTTGTTGCTGGAAGGCGTTGCCGAGATGAAAGCCAGGTTCAAGACTGGCTGGACCAGACACATCTCGGAAAGGCCAGATGATAACCAGCACTCGTTCCAGGTTGTGGGTTTCCCTTCGGTCTACGAGATTCTCGTCGGTTACTGCCGGCTAACCCCTGTGGAGATTCAGGCGACAGTCGCGTCCGATGCTTTGATGGCGTCCACGCCGACCCCGGTTCCGTCCCCGACGCTCACCCTGGTTCCTGCGAAGACCTGGCAACAGGAATGGTGCCGAGAGCATAACGACCCGTACATAAGCGTGGATGGCCACTGGCATCCCCTCAGCGGGGTGGAAGGCACCGCGAGGCTGGTCGTTAGGTGTACCGGGGGTGTGTTGACGGTAGGCGTTCATGTTATCAGGGACGATGGCGCGTACCCTCAAGGAGAGGTCAGAATTGCCCACGCCGTACAGCACGGCGAAGGTGTCGAGCCCTACCAGCGTCATGAGGGTGGCTGGCAACGGGTGCAGGGTGGAAGCGGCGAAGGTCTGTTCATAACCCTGCCAGAGACGGCGGCCAGAGACGTTGTCGAGGTCGTGTACGGTCCACAGTTCGAGAACAGTCGGGCCCTGAAGCTATGGGTGCTGTTCGAGACCGGAGTTGAGAACGGCCTTGACCCCAGGGCGCACGACCTCAGCTTGGGGACTGATGTAGTGATACCGCTCAGGAGACTAGCGGTCACTCACGTGCTTTCCGCAGACGCCTCCGCTGCCACTCCCCAGTTTAGGCCAACTACAACTTCCCGCCTGCCAGAACCAACGCCTCTGTTGACGCCGACTCCTACTCCTACACCGACACCGACCCTGCCCCCACCGGCACCGCCCAGTTCCCTACACCTCACCGCCGAGTTCATCAACGTGCCGACCTCGCATAACGGCGACGCCATCCAGCTCTGGCTGTATTTCAGCGAAGCGGTGTCGACCAGCTACAAGGTATTGCGGGACGTAGCCGTTCAGGCTCAGAACGCGACCGTCATCGAAACTAAGCGCTGGGACGGGCGTAGCGACCTCTGGCGGGTCACGGTGGAGCCAGACGGTGCCGACGATGTGGTAATCACACTGACAGCACCGGCGGGCTGCGACGACGAGGCGGCGGTCTGCACCGAGTCGGGAAAGGCGTTGTCGAACAGCATCGCCGTCAGGGTGCCTTATGGGGATTAAAGCCGCTGATAGAGACCGTCGTGGGAGGCGAACATTGGAAGAACCAGAAGAGGTGCGAGAGGCGCACGATGTAGCCCAGTTCAACCGGTTCCGCAGGGAGCTCGACGCATGGAAATCCAAACACGACGATGAAATCTGGCACATCGAGGCGCAGGTCGGCCTCAGCCAGCAGCCCTTCACGGTTCGAGTTTGGTTCCTCATCGGCGGTCTGTCCGTGCCCACGGTATACGAAGTCGTCCGTTCACCGGGTTACGGGAACTTCGCGGTCTATGGCCAGGAGGTAACCGGCGGCTTCTACCTATGGGACAGGACCCAGACAACGTCCGCGGCGAGTCTCACCCAGGCTTTGGACGCGGCCCACAACGCGGCCCGCATCCGGCGGCTGTATCTCGGGTTTCCATTAGGAAACGCTAGACGCAGGCCGGCCGGTCCTAGATAGGGCGTGGCGCAACGTTGACCACACCACGATAGCGATAACCAACCAGAAAGGAGACAGCATGGTACTCGGATGGCTCGCGCGGCGATTTGTGGAGAAGAGCGAACGCATCACAGGAGTGGAGTACACCACCCCCCAGATGCCGAGGCAGATGGCGGGCGCTCCCGTGACCTTCGGCAACCTGAACGACTTCACCGTGCTACGGAACCACGCCGCCCGCGCCCTCTGCGGCGCATTGATGGACCGGCATTCCGAATGTTCGCGGCAACACCCTCTGTGCGGCCCTGGCCACCGGCAAAACGGCGACGTGCCAACTCAACTGGTCGCCCGGGCGGTCCCGCAACGTAGCGGCGTCACCGGCAATGACTTGATTGGGATCTACTTGCATCCGGCCCAGGCCGCTGTCTCTGACGGCGGCCTAGAGGACATCTTCGAGTACGCCGCCCGCCTGTCGCCTGCACAGCCGACGCCGACCCACAAGCTGGTTGTCGCCGCCCGGAGCGGGGGCGGTAAATACCCTGCCCTGATGGGCCCTGCCCTCGACTCCACCGGCGGCGACGTCCCCGACGGGCGGCTCGACCCGGGCCGTTACCGCACCGTCGACTGCGACCCCTCGCCCGACCACTGCCACTGGCGCTACTGGGAGAGCGAGATGTCCCCGCAGGGCCGGACGGTGCCGATGTTCAACTGCCTGCAGGTTTTCAGCCAGTGGCAGGTCATGGAAATCGACCCGGTCAGCGGCGCGTACCAGCATGTCGCGGCCCTGGACCTGGCCGACAGTCCGCGGCACGGCACACGGGCCGGAACCCGCCGGTAGCCGCCGTCCGCGCAAATTTGCCCATTTTGGAGGATTGCATGAGACTGCCGTGGAGAAGAAACAAGCCAAAAAAAGACCTCGTATCGGAGGCGGACCTCCCACCGGGGGCAACAGTCATTTATGCGCCACGATGGGATGAAATCAACCGGCCACGCATCGTCCCCTTCAACGGCGACCTGGAAGACACGACCACGTTGAAATACCACGCCGTCCGCGCCCTGTGCGCGTTGCTGATGGACAGGCACGACGACTGCCGCTCCGAGCACCAGTTCTGCGGCCCTCACACTCATTACAGCAACAATGATATGCCTGCGCGGCTCATAGCCCACCCGATCCCGCAGGCGATGGCGTCAGGCGAGGACCTGTTGGGTATCTACCTCTGCCAGGCCGAGAGCAGCCTGTCCGGCGACGCCCTTGACCCGCTGGAGTACGCGGCGGGCATGGTCTGCGCCGGACGGGTGCCCCACCGGAAAGTCGTGGCTCAACTATCCAGTGACGGTGTCTACACCATGTCCGTAGGGCCGCTGCTGAGCACGGTGCTGGACGACCATTCTACGGGCAGGCTGGACTACGACCGCGCCCGGCGGGCCAACAGCGACCCAGAACCGCCTTACACCAAATGGCGATACTACCAGCCGCAACTGGCGACTGGACCTCTACGCGTTATCCCCGAGCTGCACTGCCTGCAAATCTTCGGGGAGTGGTGGGTCGTGGACGTGGACAGGGAGACGGGAGCGTACCAGCAGGTGGCGGCCCTGACCGTGGGCAACAACCCCGACCACGTGCGTTGAGCGGGCCGTGTCGCGGCCTCCCTCAATGGGAGTCCGCAGAGCCAATCCAGGGAGAGTGACGAAGATGACCAAAGACTGGCCCGCGACCCCGGCTCCGGCCCGGCCCAAAAGGAAACGCGCCCGCGCCACCGTGGTCGTCCAGCAAGACGGCAAGACCCTTCTCATCCGCGAGCGAGGAGCCCGGCAGTTCAGCCTGCCCGGCGGCATCGAGCGCGGCGAGTACGTCATGGAGGCTGCCCTCAGAGAGCTCCGGGAAGAGACCAGGCTCAGCCCGTTCAAGGCGGAGCGGCTGTTCGACTACGAGGGGACGACTCAGCTTCACAAGGTCGTCCGTGTGCAGGTGCGGGGACAGGTCAAGCTACAACGGAAAGAGGTGTCCGAGTTCAAGTGGTGGAACGGCCGGGAGCAGGTGCCTATGCTTCCCTCGGCGAGGGCGATTATCGAGAGGTGCAGGTAGCCGAACAGGGCATAGTGCTCCTGCGCCTTGTGTTGTTCAGAAACGTCTTATGAGAAGGGGCAACCGCGTCGTATGGTGGGAGGAGACCGAGAAACCATCACCTATCCAGTGTAGGAAGGCTCGCCATAGAGCTTCACGCGGGCAGTTGGCCGGGTGAGCGACCCTGGCCTCGGAGAGAGACTTCATGATCCCTAGAATACTCGCCTTTGTCCTGCTGCTGGCTTTCGCCATCGCCTGCGACGGCACCGGGTCCACGGACACAGTCCAGCCGTCGCCGACTGCGATACCGGTCGAGAGGTCAGCCGACGACCCTACAACATCTCCTACCGCCACACCGACCTCTACGGCTACGCCGGTGCTCGTTTCCACCAGGCCCCAGCCGTCCCCTACACTGACACCGGCCCCCGTTCGGACTCCAGCACCGTCGCCAGCCCCCAGCCCGACGCCAGATCCCACGGTACCGCCGACGCCAACGGTGGCACCGGTACCAGTCCCGACGGCGACGCCCCTGCCCTCGCCAACAGCGACACCGGAGCCGACCTACACGCCCGCGCCCGCGCCAACCCAAGCACCTACCACGACGGCGACTCCTGAGCCTACCCCACAGGCCACGGCTGTCCCCACCCCGACACGGACCCCGCCACCCACTCCCACGCCCACTCCGAGAGAGCTGACCGAGGACGAGGCGCGGGTAGCTAACCCGATGTGCAAGTTATAAAGGGGTTGAAAATCCAGGTCCAAACACCTCTACTAGAGTTGCGGTTCCCAGTGGAGGTGTGTGATGGACCTGGATACCAAAATCATAGCAGTCTTTTGCCGGATAGATGATGCTTTGCAGAGCCTTTTCCAGAGACAACGGCTCCGGCGGAGTGGACCCGAACCTTCGTTGTCCGATGCTGAAGTGCTGACCATGGAGGCAGTGGGCGAATTTCTGGGCTTGGGCCAGGATACGGCCCTCTACCGCTACTTCCGCCACCACTACAGCCACTTCTTTCCGGCTATGGCGCGAGTCTGCCGCACCACTTTCGTGCGCCAAGCCGCCAACCTCTGGTGGGTCAAGGAGCAGGTCTGGCAAATCCTCCTGGGTTCCATCCGGTACGACCCGGCCTTGTCCATAGTGGACAGCTTTCCCCTGCCAGTCTGCCGCTTCGCCAGAGCCCACCGCTGTCAGCGGTTCCGGGGAGAAGCTGCTTTCGGGAGGGATGACGTAGCCCGGCAGACCTTCTATGGTTTCCGGGCGCACTTGCGTCTGAACTGGCCGGGGTTGATCACCGGCTTCGGCTTGGCCCCAGCCAACGTGCATGACCTGGCCATGGTCCCCGAACTGGCTGGAGATGCCCAGGGGGTCCTGCTGGGTGACCGCAACTACTGGTCCCCGACCCTGACTGGGGAGTTGCGCAGCCAAGGCCTGACCCTGCTGGCCCCCTTCAAGTCGAAGAAAAAAGACCCTTGGCCCCAGAGGAGTTACCAACTCAGCCGGCCCCGTTACCGCATCGAGACCGTCTTCAGTCAATTGGTTGAGCGCTTTCAAGCCAAACAGGTCTGGGCCAGGGACATCTGGCATCTGCAAGCTCGGTTGCTGCGCAAGGTGCTTAGCCATACCCTGGCTTTCAGCCTCAATCAGGAGCAAGGAAATCCACCACTCCAATTCGACAAGTTGCTTGCATGGTAGAACTTGCACATCGGGTTAGCTAGGTATCTGTATTGGATAGGTCGCCAGTCGGCCGGTGCCGCCGACGCCATCGGCGATATGCCGTTTCTGGATACGGTGGATCCTGCCGACGTACTCGCTGTGGAGTCGTTGTACAGACTGGCGTACTTCGGCCCCGACGATTCCATGGAGCCTTTGCTGAAAGTCCTGGCGTATCCCTCGGTAGCCGATGGCATCGTCGATGACGAAACGGCCATCATCGCCACCATACACTCAACGCTCAGGCGAAACAGGGACCCGGAGGGGGCAGCGGCCATTGTGGATGACCTGCTCGACCCCGAGACGGTCTTGCTGGAGAGGCGCGGGGTGGACCTGCCCCTGGCCGGGACCGTCCCCCTCGTCATCGTCCGAACAGTGCCGGGGCCTCCGGTTACGATGGACCTGCTGGAGGACGCGGTGAGGCACGTCGAGGGGTTCATGTCCCTGCCCTTCCCCACAGGGCAGGTCAACTACCTGTTCGCGGATGCGCTCGCGGGTGGCGGCGCCGGAGCCAACTCCAGGACCCACATCACCAGCCGGCCCTTCGTCGACGGGACCAGCTACGTCAAGAACGAGAGAGAGACCAGCTACGCGGGGGAGTCAACGCACCGCCATTTCGTTCACGAGGTGAGTCACTACTACTGGCGCGGCAACCCGGTTTGGCTGGACGAGGGCGCGGCGGCGTTCATCGAGGCCATTGCCCGGAGCAAGGCCTCCGGGCTGCCGCTGTCGGTCGAGTACCGGCCCTGCGCTCACGCAAGCAACATCGCCGGTCTGGAGAGATTGAGGGCTGAGGGCGCGGACTTTTCCGCCCGTTGCGACGCAGGCATCGGCGAGCGGCTGTACCACAGTCTGTACCGGAGCCTGGGCGACGCTGGCTTCCGCGAGGCTTTCAGCCGCCTTTATCTGCTGTCCCAGACGGACGACCCGGACGACGGTTGCGCGGAGACGAAGCTAGGCATCTGCCACGTCCGTGCGGCCTTCGTCGCAGGTGTCTCTGAGGGGAAGGCTGCAGAAGTGAGGAAGATAGTCGGCAGGTGGTACGACGGGAGCGAGCCGCACGACCTGTCGTGGCTGGATACTGCGCCCCCGGACCCTGATCTCCCATCGGCAGGGGCCCGGATAGAGGAAGCGTACCTGGTGGCTTACCCCAGCAGGGACATAGTAACCAGCGTCTCCACGTCCGAGGATGACCTATGGGTGAGGTTGCGCCTCAGGCTCTCCGGTGTAGCGTCCCCCGGCTCGACCCTGGATGTGGTTGGGGTGTATGAGGACGGGTTCGAGTACCCCCTCGGGACATGGGAGCTAGGGCCTGACGGCTTCGCCGAGCGGGTATGGGTTTTGCCGCCCGGTGCCGGGGCGGTGGGCAGTCACCTGGTAATGGTCTACGATGGTGACCGGAAAGTGGCGCAGGTGGAATACGAGGTTACGCCGTAGCCGGGATTTTGGCAGGCTGGTATTACAACCCCAAGGTCCTGGCTCCCTACCAAAGTAGGGTCTAGGCGAGCAGCCCCGCTCTCCGGTCACGCTCCAGAAGTCCCGCTGCCTGCGACCCCGGATGTTTCCGGCCGCTACCCGTATGCCCCATATCCTCAATGTTGCCGCCCCGCCTGCCAGTATCCCCAGGCCCGCGCCCGGCACGAAGCTGAGGAAGCTCACCTACCGCCCGGCCCGGGGCACCACGGTCACGACCACGGCTACCGCCGCCGACACCAGAGGCCCGCCGAAGATGGCGAACAGAGCGTAGAGAATGTCCCTGGCGACATACGAATCGCTTATCGGCATATCCCTTCTCCGTACGGTCTTCGTGGAGAGAGGCTAGACGTAGGACGTATCTCAGACCTTACCACAGGAACTCGGCCCTTGCCCTCGGCCAGGACACACGGAAAAGCGGCAGGACTCGAAAGAGTCCGCCGCTGGTGATTTGAGCCGTAGTCACCTGCCGGTGCTACGCCCTGGAGAGAACCTTCAGTTCCACGAGGGCCACGTCCTGGCCGTTCTTGTGCTTGCAGTCCAGGTCGCTCCGCAGGTACTGCACCTGGTATCCAGCCCGTCCCGCCGTGCCGTAGTACTCGATTACGAATACCCCCCACTTGCGGAACTTCTCAACTACCCTCTTAGCCTTGTCGGCGAAGGGGTACAGGGTCATTGCGGACGGGATCCCGTAGCTCCCGCGCACGACGTCGTCGGTACGCTCCCAGAAAAACAGGTCAGTAACGTCCTCACCGTTGGCGGTGAATTTCGTATACATTGCTTCTCCTTTGGAAACAAGAAGATGGTCTGCTACGTGGGGGACTCTTCCCACGGTGCAGGTTTGTTAGCGAGAGAAACCGAGCTGGCCCCAGAGAATAAAGTGAGGGCCAACTGTTTACCGGCGAAAGACTGGGCGACGGAGTTCCCACTGAGAAGTCTCTATCGCCCCCCAATTGCCATAGCAAAGCTCCGATTGGGGACTCGCCGAAACGGCAAACCGCTCGACCTGCGGCTTGACCCCACGGAACCCGCGTGACAAAATGTCAGCGGTCTTGACTGGACCGTGGGAGTCTCCGCTCCGGCGGGGAGTTCCAAAGAGAAACGGCCTGAACTCGCGAAAGCACCGAGTTCAGGCCGTTTGACTTCCGGTACGAAAAGAATTACTCTGCCGGTGCGACGCGGGTGGAGCAATCCGCTCGATAGGAAGTCCTCGGTGAAGAGCCGGGGGCTTTCGCTTTTGCGTTCTAATCGAGACTACCACATCGGCAGTGACCAATTCAACAAGAAAACCGCACGAATTCTTCACGACCGCAACATTTTGTAGTCCTTCTCTCCGCCTCCCCCTAGACTTGGTGGTTTTGACTGTCCTGGCTCCCCTATTAGTCTTCTCCCCAATCGGTTCTCCCGGGTTTTGCTCAGTGCCCGTGTTGGGCGACCTGAAATTCTCTACTGACAGTAAGCCGTGGACGTCCCATCGGGGGTGGTGATAGGTTAGGTACTCGTAACCGTATCTGGGAGGCTGTCAGTGGCAAGTGGAGTCTCGAAGGAACTGGAAGTCCTGATTCGCTCGAAATTGAGGGACTTGGTGAACGGGGAACCGGGCTCCATAGCCTTCATAGACTTCAGCACCGACCCACTGGAGGCGGATGCAATCAGCTATCTGGCGGACATTGGGGCGTTTGAGCGCGTGGGAACAGGTTCATTCAGAGTTACAGCACAAGGCCGGGAATACTGGGACCAACTGAACGCGCCCCGCTGGTACTGGTTCCGGCGCAACTGGTTCGCGGCATCGGTGGCGGGGGCGACGATCGTGGCCGCCTCGGTCTCGGCGGGTGCCAACATCGCCAACCTGGTCATCTAGCTGCGGATTATCCTAATGGAGTGGTGGGCCAGATTCCGCGCTGGGTCCCAAGTTGCCTCTTTTGGCCTCTTGACCACCTGCAAGCACAAACCAGTCCCTGAAAACGCTGGGAATCCACAGTTCCGGCCTGATCATTCTTGTGACGGGTTCCGCTTGCGTGGTTCTCACGCTGGGAACTATCCTACCTCAATGGGTCCTTGGCTCGAATCACTTGTTTCTCTAGGCAGCTCTCCGTAGGTCATAAGGAATCTGCGCATGGCAGAAGCCGTTCTAGCTGTCATCTTGAAATGTTTGCCATTCTTGAAGCACCTATCGGTGCTGGCATCTGCTGCGAAAAGCTTTCGCAAGAAACAGGAGATTACCCACGAAGTAATCGAGACAGAGACCGTCGACATTACCTATGGGAATCCAACAAGATACACACTCTCGCGCCAGCGGACAGAACGGACCTTTAGGAAGGAAAGCTGATGGGCTTTTGGGAAGATTTCCTGAGTAATCCACCATTCGAGGTCAGATCCCAACTAGAAGGGCTTCGAGAGGACACCCATGCAGTTCTACGCCGTGGGTATCAGGATTTCGACTTTGAGGAACTATGGAATTTTGGTGCCGGGAATGTCTGGCGTACCTACCCGGCACCTCTACCTAGTTTCCTCGACTATGGTGGGCGCACCCTCTGTGGTTTGCGGATTGAGTCTGGCGAAGGGATGTACGGCCCTAGATGGGAAGTTTTTCGCGGAGGCTACGGTGAGGGTAGAGGGGATCCGGCTTTACTGGATATGCACGGGATTTCGTGTATGGTGTGCCGTCGCAAGTTGATGTATGGCGTATGCCGGATTATCGATAGGCTTACCTCGCTCCGCGATGCGGTGGGAGAAGCCTACGTTCAAAAGCCTCCCTTGGTACACGGCAAAGAGGTTCTGTCGACCGAGACCACCGGCAGCACACGGAGCGAGACTTACCGGTATCGCTGCCAGGCGGCGGCGGCGGAAATAAATCCGAGGCTGGTGAACGAAGTAGAGGAGTTTGATCTCATCACCTGTCCGGATTGCATCGCCAACATAAGAAACGCTGCCTGACGGTATCTTGCCTCACGAGCAGGCCATCTGTGAGGATGGACGCCTTGTCTATCGTGGTCGTGTCTGCAGAGTATCTCTGCCACGTAGAACCCGCACGGCAGGTCTGGAAACCTGTGCTGGTAGGCGAACACGAACGCCTGCGGCCCCGTCGGACAGAGCAGGTATATCACCGCCCGCCATTCCCTACTCAGGCTGCACAATGGCCAGCCTGCTGCCCACCGGGTCGTTACCCAACCGCAGCTGTGCGGGCCGCCCGGCAAAGGCGTGACTGAAAGCGCAACTCGCTCGCACGGACCCCCGAGAAGTTACCGGTCAAACCCCACGGGGACCTAACCGGGGGAGGTCGGACGTGGCCCATACAGATACATAAGGCTCCTTTTTGGCCCCACCGGCTTTGGTGAACAAGTCAAACTACACCCAAAACCAGAAACCGCCCCCATGAGTTGGTGGCATCGGGCTCATTTCTAGCTGCGAGTTGCACGAAGGCCAACAAGGCGAGCGCATTGATGCCCTGCTCTCTGCCCGACGTCAAAAAGCGAAGACCCAGTCGTCGCCGACAGTTGCTGATCCCCTCGGTCAGCTTTGTCTGTTATCTTGCCGGCCAAAGGAGTCGGCGAATTCCGTTCACCTAATCGTCGAAGTCCTCAGGGTCGTCGGTGTTCGGCACTCGCCGCGCAATAAACAGCCCTATGACGTAGGCAGACGGAAATCGAGTCGTCAAGACCGTCTGCATCGCCTTGAAGTGGCTTCCGGTAGTCAGCATGTCGTCCACGATTGCAATGCAATCGGGGGTAGGGCCGGCGAGGGACTCATCAATACTGTAGAGCTCGATTAAGTCTTCGGGGCGCGGTCTCTCGTCGCTTAGGTGAGCTTCCAGAGTACTGGTCTCCTGAACGACGATCTCTCGAATGTCCACCTGGATGTCGGGGTTCATTGCCTTCAGCATCCGGGTCAAGCGGTCGTCGTACATTGGATCGTCTTTCGCCTTTGAGGGCGGGACAGGAACGAAAGTCATCGCCCCGATGGAGGAATCTCCAATGGCTGCTCGGAACGCTGCTGCAACCTCCTGTATCGCATCTCCCTTGTAATGCCAGCCCCTCTTGCCTTTCTGGTCCATCCTCTTCTTAAAGTTCGTGATGAGTTGGTTGGTGTCGCTGCCCTTATACCCCTTCTGAGCCGTGTACTCTCCGATGTAGAAGCAAATATCATCCTCAGACAGATACCAATGATCCGGCAGAGCCAGCTTATCTACCTTGAGCAATCGACTAGGAAAGGTTCCGCTTGATGTCATCGTAATCTCTGACTCTGATTGCCCCTCGGGCCTCAAACCTGGATGGCCAGGTAAGGTCCGGGTTCTGAAAGCAGCTTTCGAGAATGAACAGCTTGCGGTTCTGCTGGAGGGCAGCCCTGGCCTGGAAGAGGGTACCGGAGGTTTCGCCGGCCTCTACGATGATGGTAGCCTCTGTGAGGGCGGACATGGTCCTGTTCCGTTCCGGGAAGAAGTTCCGGTTGGAGCGATAGTCCTGACTCTCGTATCGCTTTAGCGGAACCTGGCTCAACACCAGGAAGTCCCCTGCAATCTGGCGCTGCAATTCCTCGTTCTCGTGAGGGTATGTGTGCGACAGCGGCGTCCCGATAACGGCTACCGTCCGCCCGCCTTCCTCAATCGCCGTTCTGTGGGCCGTTGTGTCGATTCCAGCGGCTAGCCCGGAGACCACCGTAAAGTCATCTGCCACCAGACAGCGAACCAGTTTCCGGGTGCGTGCCAAGCCTTCACGTGAGGGCTTGCGAGTCCCGACCACCGCAACAGAGCGAGATGCCACCAGATCCCACCAGCCCTGGTAGTAGAGAACCTCTACGGGGTTGGCGGCATCGCGCAGCTTGTGCGGGTATTCCCCGGTGCCGTGAACGCGCACCCCGAACCTTATATCGGCTTCTTCGAACTTGTTGAAGACAAATGCGGCGCAGTCCTCTGCTTCCTCTGGGGACACGAAGTGAGATGGAAGGCTTCCAGGGTGCTCGGCAAACTTCGTGGCGAGAGATTTGAAGGTGGTCCCCTTCTGGCACCACAGGGCCTCGTAGGCTCCCATCTCCCTGAACGGAGAGACTGCCATCTCCTCAAAGTTCGTGCTTTCGAAATTCAGTTGTAATGTCATTCCACTCTCCGGTTACGGTCTCGTTACCGCTACGACCTGTCGGTATAGTCTTTACCACCGGCCAATCGTCGTGCCTCCTTAGCGGCATGAGCGAGAGCGCTCCGTGAGTTACCCAAACGCCATCATATCCTCCGCCACGGCTCGGCTTGTCTGTTGGACGCGGATACAGTACTTGCCCTCTCGCGGCCTGTCAATTCAGAGTTCCATAATCGCACATCAGTTCTATATTTGCAAAGGGCATTTGTCAGTGAACGGCCCTTCTCGGGTATTGGACGGGCCGGGTTGAGTACGTCCATGTCGTGCTGACTACCAGGAAATTTGCCCATCACGAATAATCTAAACGGGGGAGTTGAATTGTTCCGTGTGGGCGGGAATCGCCTTCCTTGGCCTGATAGCGGTCTTTCCGTTGGATTCACGGAGCTCGTCCACAGCGGTTCTGGGTCCAGCGCGGAAGAATGACTCTGCCAATTAGTCTAAGGTGGCGTCTGGGGGGCGTGAATGATCCCTATTGATGGCGACAGGCGTTCCAAATTCGCAACAACCGGATTTCACCATACCCGCCCACGCGGTCCACTCTTGCGCCGGCGTATACGCGGGTGCGGTTAGGGTGTGGAAAGCCGATAATTGCCAGCAATGAGACCCGGCAAGTTCACCGACAAAGGGCTTGCTGGCAGGCGGCGACTATATTCCCCAGAGTTAGCCTGATGATTTCACCTGCGCCGTCGCGGTGACTACCTCAGGAATTACTACCTCCCACTGCTCGCTCTTGAGCCGGTCGTGGTATCTTCCTTCGGACTTCGTCTGGTCCCAGGCGGCGATGGCCAGCACGTTCGCGGAAACATCCCCTGCTTCCGCAGGCACCTTGAACGCCTGTGCCAGCCGTCCTACCGTGACGCCGTCAACCGTGGCCAACTCCCACGGGCTCCGGTCGGTCCTGACCAGCAGCGGGTCTCCAGGGGACAGTTGGGTTATGGCCCGGTGGACCGGGTGTTCCGTCGGCCGGTAACCAGCGAAGGACAGCTGCACGTCGCGCAGGCTGAGCCGGTGGTAGGCCCGTCCAAGCTCTGGAGGCGCGGGAGCTACACGCTCAGGCTCCGGCCTGACCAGCGCCGACGGATGATCACGCAGAACCCGGAGGAACGGGTTGGAATCCCCGGTCTTCGCCAGCGTCAGGGTCTTCCTGGCTCGGGTCATGGCCACGTAGTAGAGACGCCGGGGAGCGTCGGCGTCCTCGCCTTGGCTGGCGGCGCGCCAGTTCCCGTCCAGTACGATCACGTGGTCGAACTCCAACCCCTTGGCCCGGTGGGCACTGGTCAGCAGCAGGCCGCGCTGGCGGCGGCGGTTGTCCCGGGCCCACTCGGCCAGCCATTCCCGGAAGGCAACAGCTGGAAGCTCCTCGTTGCCGGTTTCCAGCCGGTAGCTCTCCACCGCCTCCATCAGCAGCTCGTTCCACGGCCCCTGACGCTGCTGTTGCAACCACCGTAGGAGGTCTTCCGCCTTCAACAAGTCGCCCTGGCTACGGGCATGTCCGAGCAGCGCCTGGGTCTCCCGCAGTTGCCAGGTGGCAGTGAAGTCCTCCCGGGACAGCTGTACGGGTATGTTCTCCAAGTGGCACAGGCCACGCACCGGGTCGAGAGAGTCCCAGTTGCGGGCGATGACCGCGCAGCTGCTCCAGTCCCACCACGGATCCAGCGCGGCCATGCGCCTGAGCTCCTGCACCACCACCTGGGCCTGGGTGATGGGGCCATCTCCTGCCGGGAGTACCTGGACCCTGCCCTGGGTTACCGGGTCCAACCGTTCCCACTCGCCGCCCAGAGGCTCCCGGCCCCTAGTCCGGTTGACGGTGATGGGCCGGTCGGTCTTCATCCGCCACCTGGCGGGTTCAATGACCGAGTTGGCAGCCGCCACTATGTGGCCGGTGGACCGGTAGTTCTCCGTCAGGTAGGAGGGCCTGGCCCGGTAGTCCTCCTCGAAGCGCTTGATGTACTGGCTGGACGAGCCGCTGAAGCCGTAGATGTTCTGGTCGTCGTCGCCCACGGCGAACAGGTTCAGCCGCTGGTCCTGGTCCCTCCGGGTCCGGCCCGCCAGCGCCGATATAAGCCGGTATTCCAACTCCTTGATGTCCTGGTACTCGTCCACCAGGATCCAGCGGAACCCGGCCAGCAGCCTGTCCCGCTGCTCGTCCGCCTCTTCAGTCGGGGCGTTCCTGCCCCCCAGGAGCTCGATGGCCTCCTTCAGGACATTGTCGAAGATGTCCTGGGCCTCGGCATCGGTTTCCTCAATGGAGCGGGCGAAGGTGGACCCGGCCAGGCGCATGGCCAGGGCGTGGCAGGTGAGCACGGTAACCCCGTTGGCGTCGTCCCCTATCAGTTCATGGAGCCGCTGCCTGATCTGGACGGCGGCGTGCCGGTTGTAGGCCAACGCCAGGATGGAGCGAGGATTCTCCCTCCGGGCCCGGACCAGGTAGGCGATGCGGTGCACCAGCACCCGGGTCTTGCCCGAGCCGGGTCCGGCCAACACCAGCACGTTGGTGTTCTCCCGGCCGTCGGTAACGATGTCCCGTTGGACGCGGTTGTTCAGGCTCTCCACGATGCTGCGCCAGGATTCTGGCGTAGTCTGCCTGCTGAGCTCCTGCTTCCTGTCGGCCAGCCACTTGTCCACGAACTCCCGCCGGGGCAGCCGGAAGTAGTCCAACGCCAGCAGCAAGGCGTCGGCGATGGAATCCAGGCCCTTCTCGGCGTACTCTGCCATGATGTGGATCTGCAGCGTCTGCTCGTCGTAGTAGATCTGAAGGGGCTCGAAGTCGGAATTGAGGAAGCGGTTGCGGCCCTCTTCCAAGCGGATGGTCATGGCTGGCCGGAACACCGACATCCCGCGGTTGAGCCGTATCACCTCCTGGTCGTGGAGCCACAGCAGGGCCTGCTGTAGCAGCCGGTTGGTGTTGACGGACTTGGCAAGAAACTGGTTGGAGTTAAGGGCGTCGGTCAGCTGGCCCATGGTGGTCTCCACCAGCAGGTCGGCTCCCCGTTCCCCGGCGGGCAGCTTGGACAGCATGTGCCGCAGCACCGCCTCGGCAGCCTGCCGGCGGTCATTGGCGCTGTTCTCGATGGTCCTCCAGTCCCGGAGCAGGGTGACCTGCATGACCTCGTTCTGCCGGGTGCGCACCCTCATGTTGGCCGTCCCCTGGGATTCCTCCAGGCCGTCAGCGGCGATGCTCTTCAGGCTGCGCTGTACCAAGAGCGGCAGGGCATGCTGGTGTCCCTGGTCCTTCAGGTGCTGGGTGGCCTGGCGCAGGTGAAGGGGCTGGGTCTCCCCCTCCGATTGGTCCGGAGCCTGCTCCTGCATGTGCCTGATCAGGTCCTCCTCCATGGCCGCGGCCCGGAGGAAGCGCTGCCTGGAAGGACGCTGCACCCCGTGGTGCACGAAGGCCGTCAGCGCCGCGTCGTTGGAGACCAGTCCCAGCCGGGCCAAATCGTTCATGGCGTTGCGCACGCCCTCGCTGCTGAGGCCGGTGATGCCGCCCAGTTCGTCGGTGGTTATGCCCTCGTCGCTACCCGCGTTGATCAGACGGCGCACGATCTGGACCAGTTGCTGACGGTAGGAGGAGTCCACGTTGCTCATGCTGTTGATGCGCTGGCGGGCCTGTTCCATTGACGAGACCTGCAGGGAGGCGGGGAAGATGTTCACCTCGTTCTCGTGCCTGGAGAGGATGGCCGCCTCCTCCAGCCAGGAGACGGCCGTCCTCACCCTCGTGTCGTCGGTGGCCGTGTCCCGCATGAACTCGTACTCCTCGTCCTCCAGCAGTATCTCCCCGGTGGTGGCGACCACCTCACCGTCGGTCTTCTTCCTGCGGTCCAGGTTTCGCAGGGACTTGAGCACGGCGTTGATTTCCGCCCGGGTCAACCGCGAACGGGCAGTCATCCCGTACTGCCGCTCGATGTCCTCGTTGGTATAGAGCAGCACGCAGTGAGCGGCATCGTTGTCCCGTCCGGCCCGTCCGGCTTCCTGCAGGTAGTTCTCCAGGGAACCGGGTATGTCGGCGTGGATCACCAGCCGCACATCAGGCTTGTCTATTCCCATGCCGAAGGCGTTGGTGGCGGCGATGGCTCTGAGCCTGCCCTCGATGAAGTCGTCCTGGACCTGTTTCTTTCTCTCCGGCGTCAGGCCGGCGTGGAAGTGGTCCGCCTGCACCCCCTTGCTGACCAGGAACTCCGCCGCCTTCTCGGCGTTCCTCCTAGTGGCGCAGTAGATGATGGCCCCGCCGTCAAGATCGCCGGGCAGGTAGCTCTCCAGCGTGTCGTGCAGGTGCGCCAGCTTCAGTGCCTCTGTCGTCGGAATCACCCGGAAATGCAGGTTGGCCCGCTCTGTGCCGCCGTCGACGACATCCAGGTCTATGTTCAGGGTGTCTTGGAAGTAGTCGACGATCTCCTGCTTCACGTCGGGCTTGGCTGTGGCGGTCAGGCACAAGATGGGCGGCGGGTCTTCCCCGTCCTGTCGACGCTGGATGTAACGGCCGATGTAGCGGTAGTCAGGGCGGAAGTCATGCCCCCATTTGGACAGGCAGTGGGCCTCGTCCAGCACCCAAGCCCCTATCTGCCTCTGCTCCAGCGCGTTCCTGAGGGACCTGCTCCTAAGCTGCTCCGGGGAGATGAGCACTATGGATGCCTCGCCTAGCCGGATGCGGTCCAGTGCGTTGCGTCTTTCGGGCATGGACAGTAGGCCGTTCACGGTGACGCAGGAGCCGATTCTCTCCAGGCTGGCCACCTGGTCGGCCATCAGCGCCACCAGGGGAGAGATCACCACGGTGAGACTGCCGGTCTTGTCGTAGCGGGAGAGGGCTGGCACCTGGTAGCACACGGACTTGCCGGTTCCGGTGGGCAGTATCGCCAGCAGGTCCTCACCCAGCATGGCCTTCTGGACAATCTTCTCCTGTAGGGACGTGCCGTCGGCGTCGGCGGGCTCGGGGCGGAAGGACTGGAAGCCAAACCACCGGTTGAGTTCCCTGGCCGGGTCGTGGCGCTCCCGGCACCACTGGCATTCCCGCCGCTGGCACGGTGTGTCCCGTAGCTGCTTGACCATCCTGCTGGCTTTGGGGAACTGGAAAAGCACCCACGGCGGCATGACCGAGTTGGTGCTGGCGACGGACAGCCATGCCAGGGCGTAGGCCAGCGGCCAGCCCTGTTCCTGAACGGTGTCGATAAGGGACTGCGTCTGGAACTGGCAGGTTTCCCCTTCCAGCCTCTGCTGGATAGTCTCCTTCGCCACTTCCAGGGTGGGCCGAGTAGCCCCTCGGATGGCGGAGAAGGCCAGGTCGAAGCCCGCGCCGTTTTCGGTGGTTGTCAGCCAGTGCCAAGCGGTGAGCAACTCTGGCGGAGTCTCTTCCAGCTTTCGTAACTGGCTGTCGAAGGCCTCGACGGCCAGCTTGCTGTCGAGCAAAGGGTCGTTAGCCTGCCGACGGACAAGGCCACCGTCCTTATAGTGCTTGACCAGGTGGTGGTAGGGATGGCGAGGGAAGGCCAAGGGGTTCAGCCGCAAGGTGTCCACCACGGGCAGTTTCAGGAGGCTGAGGCTGGGGTTGAGAGCCTGTAGGTGGGGGATGTCAAAGGCGATGATGTTGTGACCCAGGAGAAACTGGGCGCCAGCGGCAACTCGCTCCAAGCGTTGCAGGCTGCTAGCGCTGGGGCTTCCCGACATTGACAGGGAGTCGCCGGTGTCGGGCCGGAAGGCCGCGGCGGCTAGGAGGCTGCCGTCATCGCGAGAAATTTCCAGGTCCAGGGACACACAGCGGCGCAACTCCTGGTGTGGGATGCCTGGGCCAATAGTACCTGCAGGCTTTCCTGAGAACGGCTGCAAGGCGGTGCTCATCTCGGGTTGCATCAGTCCGTGGTGAAAATTCACAGGATTTCACGGAACTATATCATAGGTGCCTTGGACCCGGTTATCGACTGTTGAAGATACCCAACAGTGTGAGAATGCGTTTCTGAGTTCGGAAAGAGAGAGTCACTGCCCTTCCTCCTCTGGGCACTGGCAGGTGCCTTCTATCGCATTAGTAGTTATGAAGATCTTTATCTTTTCTACTACTACGATAGTGGGCACTATGGAATGACCAACGATGTAAGGGTAAAACAGAAGTGGGGCCCACCGTGTTCACGGAATATCTTGTTAAGTAGAGTAGGTTACTTCATCCGATGCCTGTGGATGCAGTTGCAATGTGGTTTCAGTGGCTTCTTCAGGCTGGGTGGGATGGACTTGACCCTGTTACAGGGGAATGTTGATGGAGTCGCCAGCCTGCCAACGAAGGTACTGGAACCCGGTACCTGCGGGAGCCTCGAAGATCAGGTAGCCGTCCACTCCGTGTCCTTTCAGCAACTCAAAGAACCCGTCCAAAAACAGCACTGAGCGCTCAGACACACTGGCCCTGTCGGCGGCCGGCATTACTCGGACTATCCCAGGCCGCTCCCTGCCGTGCTGGTTTCCGCAGACGTAATGGTAGATGCCGGATTCCTCGAAGGTGTACGACATGGACTCTCTGGAGGCGAGTTCCACCCTGCCCTCTGGTCCGATGGCGACCGAGGTATCCTGGAAGGCCAGATACTGCTCTGTGTCGGCTTCGCTCTGCCAGCGGACCGTTGTTCCCGGCTCAATCAAAGCGCGGTTGCCGTCGAAGCAATCGCCTTGGTCCAGCCTCACAAGGGCCTCGGATTCCCCGTGGAAGTCTTGCCAGACAGTCTCGGCTATGGCGACAGGGTAGTGGGAGTTGTCGGCGTGGTCGCGCAGCTCCGCGGCAGAGCTGTGGACATTGATGGTGACTCTGGGCAAGGTGTGATTCTCCACTTTTGTGCGGGCCATGATCAGTTCACTGTCTGGGCCGGACGGGAACAGGGCCCAGCGCCGGACTACTCCATTGGGGTCAACAGTGGAGTAGCGGAGCTCGG
Organism: Dehalococcoidia bacterium; assembly: GCA_965204865.1. Taxonomy (GTDB): domain Bacteria; phylum Chloroflexota; class Dehalococcoidia; order Lucifugimonadales; family UBA3495; genus VXOI01. The sequence goes on from OZ242027.1 coordinate 2,346,420, forward strand.
GCAGGCGTTCCAAGCTGACCAAGCTCACGTGTAACGTCCGGCCCTGGAAATACTTCCCCAGATTTTGAGACCTCGGTGTCCCGGGCGACACCAGCGTCCCGAAGGAGTAGTCCACCAGATCACCCAAGGACTCTGTATCCTCGACGCTGTACCGCGCCATCAGCAGGTAGCGCTCGTCTCTCAGGCCAATCAATAGTTGCCGCTCAGGTAATTCATCGTCAATCCGAAGTTTCAACACTGCGCGTGGCTCCCCTGAAGGCGTGAACGATGTTTCCTCGTGCAGTGTCACTACCCCTCTTTCGGAAAATCCCTCCCGAAGCTCCACTAGGAATTCCTCCAGGCTCTGCTCCTCATCCGTCGAGGATAGGTCGAATTCCCGGACCAGTATGATTCCTTCCCGCCTCGGAGCCACGGCCCGGAATATGACATCCGGATCCTCGTCGTATGCCCGTGCCTGAGTCCAATCCGCCGGTGCCTGTATGGAGAAGCCGGAAAGAGGACCCCTGAGGACAACCATCTTCCCATGGCGGGTGTCAACTTCCGGAAACGGCGGCGGCACCGCAAAGGCATCGGCGTTGGACAGGGCCCGCTCCACTGACAGGAAATAGCCGCCGACGGCGCTGCCGTCGTAGCCCTCGACGGCAACGGTGTAGGTCGCAGTCTGGGGAGCGCGGTACACGATTTGCGGGTTCGCCCCCAATGACCCGCCTCCACTGTCATCGTCATAGGCCACCTGGCCGGCGTAGGAACCGGGAAAATCAATGTACAGGACCATGTCCACGTTCAGGGAATCGGCGGAGACCCGCACCCTGTCTCCCTCTTCGAGGTCCAGCGAGTACCAGTCTCGGTCGCCGGGGTAGTCTATGTTTCCTGCGACTGTTTCCCGCAGACCCAGCCGACGCCCGTCGTCCGGGTCGTCGAAGGGATGCACGTCCGCGCCGCTACGGAGGTCGATATCGACCCGGCCCTGCAGGGACGTCTCCACTATGAGGAAATGGTGTCCGTCCGGCGGGACTTCCACCTCGCCTTTTGCGGTGCCGCCAAGTCCGTTGTCCACATCCAGGAGAACCTCCCCCCACCGGTCGGCCACATGAAAGGTGGCCGGGACGGGGCAGTTGATGTCAATCTCGAGCGCCTCGGAGGGACTGGCGTCCAGCAGGTACATCGCTGAGTCCCAGCGGTCCCGCAGGCTGGCCGAGAACTCCCTGCCGGCTTCGTCCCCCGCGAGTAGGCGGTTGCCGATCCCCCAAGGGTCCTGTCCACCGATGAGCTGCTGAATCACGGGGGCCAGGTCCGCTGCCGATGCCACCAGAGCGTAGGCGGCTTCGGTAATGGTGAAACCGGAGACCCCTATGACCTCGCCTTTGCGATTCACCAGTACGCCGCCGCTCTGTCCCTCGGCTATGACCGCATCCGTCTGGAGATAAGTCATTCCTGCTTGGTCCCATCGCCGGTAGCGGGAGAGAACGCCGGAGACGATGGTGGGATCGGGGAACGGCTCAAGCTCCGCGGGATAGCCCAGCAGGAACAGTTCGCTGCCAATGGCCAGATTCTCACCGTCCCGAAGCTCCAGGGGTGGAGCTTCCACCTCCACCGGCCCCAGAATGGCCATGTCGCTCATCGGGTCCCACGCGGCCACCGGCGCGGTCATCTCAGTGCCGTCAGGGAAAACGACCCGAGCCTCCTCGAAGGGCCATACCACGTGATGGTTGGTGACTACGTAGCCGCCGTCGACCAGAAAGCCGCTACCCGTGCCGGTAGGGGTTTCGATGTAGGCCACCGACGGCGAGAGCATTGCGTATATCTCGGCAGAGGTCATTTCTCCGGCAGGGCTCGAAGTTGGTGTCGGCGTCGGGGTATCAGGGGGCGCTGGAGTCTCCGTGGGCAGAGGAGTTGCGGTGGGAGCAGGCACGAGCGTGATGGTCGGCTCTGCGGCGATTCTCGAGGTGGCGGTCGGAGTCGGCACAGCAGGGTCGCTGTCCCGGGCGCAAGCAACCATCGCGGCTGCGAGAATCACGCCTGCGGACAACAACAGGACATAGACGTGCGTCATCATTTTCCCTGTCCGGGGGGTTGTCCCCTGGGATTGCCGGGAAAGTAGCCACATTATATCAACGCCGTGGTTTGGCCCTGAGTCTGTTCGGCGCAGTTTCGCGGCCGCAATGGCCTCATTCCTGTTCGAGAGGTTCTTCGTCTACCGTAAAGCTCCCCGAATCCTACCATCGATTCTGGACTGATTTGCGCGTTCAGGTGATTAGCATTCCGGTCAATCTGTTTCGCCTTCAAGAACCCAGTCCAAGGTGATATGGGAGATAGAGAGGGTGTCAACGCCGCTGCTCACCATATCCCGGCGAATCTTGGTGTAGAATCCGCGGTGGAGCCTCGAGTGAGGTCCCGTCTCTCTGAGCAAAATAACCCCGTAACTGCCCTCTCCCTTTGTTCTCCAGTAGTGTCCGTATATCATCCCGACTTCGCGGCGGCCCAGGAACTCCCACTCTTCTCCCGTGGGCGGGTCTATGCGACGGATTTTCGCCCAGACCTTTTTTTCTTCCAGTCGCTCTAGGAGCACTTCGTCGGTGCTCTCGATGGTTCCGCCGTTGCCCGGCTCGCCGTTGTAGATGATCTGCTTCCATATCTCGATGGAACCGGCGTCGAGCGTATCAGAGGCATTACGCTCTGTTTCAGCGGCAGGAAGTTCAGATACCGCCAACGCCTCTACTGAGGTACCTAATGCTTCAGCCACTCTGGACACTGTGGCCGGGCGGTGCTCTCCGACGCCGTTCTCCATGTTCCAGATAACCTTCTGGCCAACCTGGGCCTTTTCAGCGAGGTCCCTTTGACTCCATCCTTTGTTGAGACGAAGCTGTTTGATTTTTTCGCCGTCGACGTACATATCACACCTCCACTGAGACGGGATCATCTGTGTGAGTCTGCTAAAGCCCAAAATGCCGAAGGAAGGTTCGGCATTCTGTGCACTATACTCCACCTGGAGAGTGCCGACCGGTCCGGGAGCAGAGCATCAACTTCGCCGGCCGCTGACGGCAGTCGAGCTCAGAGGCAGAATTTCATTTTTCACCTCACGTATAGCTGTTTCTTGGGCGCCGTCCCAACCGCTCAAGGGGCTCCGGTCTCTCTCTGCCCATGGCCGTCGTGCGGTCAGGGCGGCGGTCTATGCCATCTTGGGGTGCCGCCCACAACGCCGCATTTCCTATTATCTGAAGAATCTCCTTCTGATGGTATATGGGATAGTCCTGGTCTCCGGGCCTGAAATAGAAGATATTGCCCCGCCCCCTCTTGAAGCAACAGCCGCTACGGAAAACCTCCCCGCCTTCAAACCAACTGACGAATACCAGAGCGTCTGGTTCCGGGATGTCAAAGGGTTCGCCGTAGGTCTCAACCGCCGGGACGTCGACGTACTCCCCGACTCCCTTGGCGATGGGGTGTCCGGGATTGACGACCCAGAGACGTTCTCTCTCCCCATTGCTGCGCCAGGTGAGGCCGCAGCTGGTTCCCAATAGGGCCTTGAAGATCTTTGAGTAATGCGTGGAATGGAGAGCGATGAAACCCATGCCGTCCAGCACCCTCTGGTGTACTCTCCTTACTACCTCATCACCAACCTCGTCGTGGGCCTCGTGTCCCCACCAGAGAAGCACATCGGTCTCACCCATTACATGGTCATTGAGCCCGTGCTCAGGTTCGTCGATGGTAGCAGAGCGCACCTGGCATCCAAGGCCTTCAAGGTGCTTCGCTATGGGAGCGTGCAGCCCATGAGGATAAATTTCGGCCGCCCTTCCGCCCTGCCGCTCGTGCCGGTACTCGTTCCACAGTGTAACCCTAGGAAGGTGTGACATATCGCTACCTCCTGCCGGATTGTTGGTAATGTAGAAAAGGGTGGTTCTTGCTACAGGAGGACCGTTGCGCCGCCGTTGTCGGCAGACTTCTTGATTGCCTCCCATAGGAGGGCCATTCTCAGGCCGTGCTCGGGCGGGGACGGGTTTGGGACAATGCCCTTAATTGCCATAAGGAACTCCCCCCACATACCGGAGCTCTTCTTCACCCTGACGGGTTCCCAGCCTTCTTCCCGGCTGGTCCCAATGAGTTTCCACTCCGCGGGTTGCTCTCTCAGGATCTCAAGCGAGTCTGCCCATGCCGTGGTCCGGAGGATGCCTCCTGAGCAGTAAACCCGCACGTCTGACCCGCAGGACTTCGTGGTGTTCCCTGTAGCAAGAACGTTTACGAGCGCCCCCGACCTGAGGCGTCCCCTGACGGCGGCGTTGACCTCCACCGGAGTGCCGTTGTAATCGAACTCGGCGCTGATGGCGGCGAATTCCTCGGCAGCCAGGTGGCAGACTGCGTTGAGCCCGTGCGAACCTGTGTCGAACAGGTGGCCCCCAACGGCGATTTCAGGGTCCAGCCGCCACTCGTTCGAATGGAGAGTCTTCCAATCCTGCCAGATGGTGGCCTGGATGGTCTGCACCTGCCCGAGCTCACCGGAACTGAGAATCTTCCGGGCCTCCTGCATCTCAGGCCTGAAACTTCCCTGAAAGGCCACTGACAGAATCCGCCCAGTGTGTTTGCAGACATTAACCACTTTCGTGGCTTCGGAGGCTTTATCAGTCAGCTGTTTCTCAACCAGCACGTGGAGACCCGCCTCCAGGCACATTACAGACTGTTCGAAGTGAAGACGCGGGGGCGTGGCGATGACCGCGACATCGATTTCATCCCCATATTTGTGTAGCGCCCGATGCAGGTCGCGTTCGTAGGGAGGCGGTTGGATGCCCTTTCTTCGTAGCATTTCCGCGAATTTCCCGTAAGGCTCAGGAGAGTCGTCGCACACGCATAGGATTTCCGTATTGGGGTGTCCGGCGATGGTCTCGCCAATGGCCCGTCCCTGGCGTCCCGCTCCGATAACCAAGACGTTGGTGGCCTGGTCATTTCCCATTTACAGAACCTCCCTCCATTCCCAGCTATCAGCATTCAGGCGACAGGGGGTAACTCCGGCTGATGGGAGGTTCCAGGGAACCGCCGAGCGTCAATATCCGCGGCGCCCCAAGGCCGGAACCGTTGCCGACTGAAGCTGAGCCGGAAGGGTCTCGCAGACAGTATCCGTTACATCTGCTGTCCAGAGCCTATCCTCGAAATCCCAGCCTTCTCAATGGCGTGAGACAGTCATATGGTGGCGTCTGCGATTCCACTGATGACGTCTGCGGTCTACGTCGAGCTTACCGTTCCCGCAATTCAGTCGTAATGTTGCAGCCAATTCATGTGGGAAATGAGTAGCCGCCAGGTACAACTCGGTAATTTCCTCGGTCTCCGTCAATGGCGGCTAGAAAATGGGTTTGTGTGGCGGAGGTATCGTGTACCACTGAGGTGATAACTAGCGGCAGTTAATCGGGTAGAGCCATTTGACCTGCCCCCGAAAGTCGACCCGGGATCGATGTTCGGGTTCCGTTTGCTTATAGCGTATCTCTCTTCCGCTGGTGGGAAGCTTCTTCATTCCCGACGCTACAAGCAAACGGAACCCTACTCACCAGTTGCAGAGCGGTCCTATTGTTGCCCTCCAACAGCCCTGAGGGTCGGCGGTCCATGACTGAAACTCGTTGGGCAATGTTTGTGTGAACAAAGGCTGCCTCCGACTCGGCAGGATACGCAGCCTTCCCTCAATGAACGCCGGTTCTCGTCCCGGCCCTCCAGGTGGTGGGAGCTTCCCCGGAGGTTAATCGGCCCAGAAGGTGTCGAAGGAGTAGTAGGCCATTTCTTTCTCTGCCTCGAACATGTCTGTAGGGAAAGCGTAGCCTATGGTGACCGCTGCGTTGTTGTCGGACAGGTAAACCAGCCAGGTACCTGACACCTCGTCTATTGACCATTCGAGCAGGACTGTCGCAAGACCCTGCCAAGTCTGCACCGACTCCCTAGTCAGAACTTCCGCGCCCGCCTCCAGGAACAAGGCCCCAAGTCCTTCTGCGTATTCAGTCAGGGTCCCGGAAACATCCTCGTGAACGTATATGAAGAGAGCGCCATGGCCGTCGGGGTGGGAAGCCCTGAAGACTTCGTTCTGTGCAGGGTCCGCCTCTTCCTCAATCCAGAGTTGAGGCACCTGCACCTCGAATTGGCCTGCCGGGTCCTGGAATATCATCATGTTGCCAAATGCTGAGTCCACCACCGGGGCCGATGCCGTCAGTTCAGAGAGGGTCGCGTTGCCGCTGGCGTCCTCGGCCCAAATGGCATAGTAATAGTCAACGATTTGGCCGAAATCATCCTCAAACTCAAGGAATTCTAAATGGAAGGCTGGCTCCTGGACGAAAGTAACTTTGCCTTCGGCGGTATAGAACCATTCGTCGTTGCTCTCGTCCTCCAGACTGAACCCAAAGTTCAGGAACTGGACAGCATCCCCCGGGGATATCTGGAAAGATGCCTTGTCAAACTGGATGGTGCCCTCTTCATCATCCGGGCCGGTGAACAACAACTGGTAGGTATCTATGGAGTAATCCACGACATCCCAATCTTCATTCACGACCAGCGTCATGTTGGCAAGATCGAACGGCTCATCCTGCCCGCTGTAATCCTTTTGCGCTTGGTAGAAGTCAATCTCGGCCACGTATACCTTGTATTCATGGCCATCCAATTCGTAGCGGTCGCTCAGGAACGCAGGTATCCAGGTCGTGGCCTCCTCCGGGTCGTACTCTACGGTGAACCACCATTGATCCCATGTTTGGGCGAGGAACAGGTCATCGCCCCCGGTGTCGTTGGGGCTGTAGGCTGGTTCTTCGGCCACCACCATGAAGTAAACCTCAACTGAGCCGTCCTCAAACTCGACCGGTTCAACAAAACCATAAAGCGTGGTGACTCTGGCGAGGTTCTCGTCAAGGACGGTGACGAACGTTCCATCGGAGTCCGTGTACGCCGCGATGACCTCCGGTGGCTCCGCATCAGTCAGCAGAAAGTCGACGAAGGCGTTCTGAAGTTCCAGCCATTCATCGTTTATCTTGTACGCGGAGTATTCCGGAACTGCGTTTTCCGGGGCGTCGATGGATATTCCATAGGAATCAGGCCGCGAGCCGTCGTGGTTGGCGTGTACGACAAAGCCATCCACAGCCTCTGTCAACTCATTGAGGTCCCGTACGGTTTCCGTGTTGGGACCGCTTTCCGCCAGCAGCTGTGTGAAGTGCCTCAGGTCTATGGAGGTCTTCGAATCTTCCCTTTCCGAGACCCCGAAGGATTGCGCCCTGGTCGTTCCAATGATGAGGCTGTCTGAATAGGCCTCATCCTGTAGCAACTGGTCCCCGTAGGCTGAGAGGACCGGGTTCAGGGCCGCTATCAACTCGTCGTACCGGGAAAGGTCAAGCAGGGAGAGGGTTTTCCCCGTGTCCTCGTAGTGATGGACATCCTGCACGAAGTTGTCGACCATCCGAATGCCTGCATCGACGATGCTCTCCTCCTGGGCGTACACTTGGATAACCGCGCTCCAGAGCCACCCGTGCCCCGGCTCCAGTTCCTCGGAGGCGATCATGTACCTCCCGTAGGGCTCAATCACCTTGGCAACTTCGACCGAAGCCATGTAACAGGCATCGAATCCGATGAGATCGAACTTCCCTGGCTGGCTCCCCTGGAAGGCCCCTGCGATCTCGTCCAGAAACAGCGGATCGGAGTTGAAATTGGAGTCGTTGCCGAATCCCTTGTAGGAGTTTCCGTGATCCCAGAAGGCGAGAAACCTCTGGTCGAAGTTGACGTACCCGTCTCTCAGGTAGTCGAGGAACAGCTTCAGCGAGCTCTCGTCGCCCATGTGTGCGCCGTTGGCCTGATAGAGGTACGAACCGGAGGACGTTTCATTGCCGAACTCCAGGTCCTGGTAGTCATCGAGAAGCTGGGAGGCGTTTGCGAATTTCATGCCCCGCCAGCCGTCTTTGTCCGCACCGCCAAAGGCGACAATCACCTCGACTGACGCGGGGTCTGGCAGCGTGAAGTAGCCTTCAAGCAACTCCTCCAGGTCAATCGAGCCGTACAAGCCGTTCTCTTCCAGGTCACTGCCGACCATATAAATCGCCAGCAGTCTTCTTCCAGTGCCGTCAATTTCCTGAGGCTTGATATAAGGACTGAGTGTACCGTGTTCCGTCGAATAGCCCCGTCTGGCGTGGCCGGATAGATCCGCTGGGGCTGCCACTATCGGCTCTGGCGTGGGCTCGGGGGTGGCGGCTGGCTCCGGTGTGGGCGTTTGCCCAGGCGTGGCGGCCGGTTCCGGTGTGGGAGTTGGCTCCGGGCTGGGGGCGACGACAGTCTGAGTTGGCACGGAAACTGGTGTTGGATCCGGTGTGGATGTGGGAACAGGCGTAGTTGTCTCATCCTGAGCTGTTGTTGGCTCTGATGTACCTCTCGGTTCGGGCTTGGCAGCGGTCTCAGGAGTAGTCCCGACTGTCGGCGTGGAACCTGGCTCACCGGAACACCCCGTCAGCAGTATTATGAAGAGCATTGCGCCCAGCAGAGTAATTGCCACAGATCTGGACATTTTCGCCACTCCTTGTCTGTACGTGTTCGCTGTTGCGGGCGATGTCGCCGCCGTAGTAGACGAAAACGCAGCCGCCATTACTATCCGGTAGGATTCCGTGGGTTTTCTTTGCTTGCTGATCTCTTGCGGCTTTTTGATGGCCCATGTCCTGTGGATCCGAACGGCCATTTATGGGCCGTGTACCATGTCATGCCGATTTTCAGATTCAAAGACCAACGCTTACAGTTCCAGCAGCTTGTCCAAGGGAAACTCGACTGAGAATATCTCTGGGTAATGCCCCGGTACGTATCGGGAAGGGATTTGGGGAGCTTTCTTCGCGTGCGGCAAATTCAAGGAGCCGGCCGATGTCAAGGAGCAGGCCCGAGCTACAAATTCGCACTAGCACCGCCCCTGTCCTTTAACCCGACCTGTCGTCATCCAGGAACCCGTTGCGCACCGCCCACGCCACTAGGCCCTGCCTGGAGCCCACCCCCAGTTTGTCCTGGATGCGGTAGATAGAGTTGCGGACGGTGGACGGGCTGTTGCCCTGCGCCTCCGCAATGTCTGCATAGGTGCTCCCCTGAGCGAACATCGCCAACACCTCCCGCTCCCGCTCCGTCAGCGCAGGGGAGTTCCCCTCGTGGGTGGGCTTGGACTGGCCATCAGCCACGGCGCAGGCCCGCCTCAGAACAGGAAGCGGTATCCGGACCCGGCCCTGGGCCACGTCCCTTACCGCCTCCAGGAGTTCCGGCAAACTGGCGTCCTTGACGACGTATCCCGTCGCGCCGGCGGCCACTGCCGCGATGACCGCTTCGTCATCCGTGGACGCCGTCAGCATCAGCACCCGGGCGTCGGGCAGGAGCTCCACGATTTCCCGGCAGGCCGCCACCCCGTCCATCCCCGGCATGATCAGGTCCATTATGACGGCGTCCGGGCGCAGCCTCTCCGCCAGCGAGACCGCCTCCTCGCCATCAGAGGCCTGCCCAACTACCTCGAACTCTCCCGAGTTCTCCAGCACCCGGCACAGACTGTCCCGCACCAAAGGATGGTCGTCCACCACCAGCACACGGAACCGACTGTCTTCGGACATACGGCATCCCTCCTTCCTATCCGGCTCATCCACTCCAGTCATCCAGCAGAAATGCTGGGAATCTCGCAGCTCACCGATGTTCCCTCACCGGGTCCGGTGGAGGCCACCGTCAACCGGCCCCCCATGCGCTCGGCGTCGGCCTTCATTCCGGCAAACCCCCTGCCCCGCTCGGCGTAATCGTCGGGAAGCCCCACTCCGTCGTCCTCCACCGTCAGGCAAATGCGACCCTCCCTGAAATCCAGCGCCACGTCCACTCGCCCCGAGCCCGCATGGCGGAAGGCGTTGGTCAGTGCATTGTGCGCGATGGAAAAGAGCCGGGAACGAGTGTCCACGCTGAGCGCCGGCTCAACGCCGGCCTGCACCATCCTGGTGGGGACGCCCGTGATCCTCTGAAACGTCTCGGTGTGCTCCCGTAGAACGGACCCTAGGTCCCTCCCCTCGAAGATGCGACCTGCATCGATGGAGCGTCTCAGTTCCCACATCACCGACCTGGACAACTGAGAGGTGGCCGCCAAGGTCTTGGAGAGCTCCGGGTTGGAGTCTCCGGCCAGGGACCGGGCGCTATCGACCCCCAAGGAAATCATGTATACGGACTGGGCCGCCGTGTCGTGGATCGACTGGGAAAGGTCGATGCGCTCCCGCTGCAGGGCCCGCTCCCGCTCCGTCGCCCTCAACCGGCCGGACCGCTCGAACCCGGCCACCAGGCCCACCGCCATCACTACCGTGTACATCACCCCCACCCGCACGACAAGGGCCATGTCGTCCCGGGCCACCAGGTCGAGCCCCTCCCCCGCCGTGATTGACACGGCAGAGTAGAGCCCGGCAACCAGGGTCGCCCAGGCCAGGTTGAGCCTGAGCGACGTGAACAGTACGGCGAACATCGCCAGCGCCGGGTAATACAGCAGGTGAGTGAACATCGCGGAGAACCCCCCTGCTATCCACACCCCAGAGGTAATCAGGGCCACGTCCGTGGCGCTCATCCCCAGCGTCCACCGCCAGGTCAAGGGCCGTCCCAACAGCAGCCGCAGATGGATGAACCCGTTGAAGACGACCAGCAGGACGATGACCACCGAGTAGGAGGCGTACTTGGCCATCGGGAAGGGGAAAGGGGGTTGGAACAGGACGTACAGCACCAGTGCGGCCACGATCCAGCGGGCCCAGACAGACACGCCGGCGGCGTAGTGGACCTCATAGGAATCCGCCCAACTGCCCCGCCAGAACCGGTCCCGGACCAGACTGAATGGCTGGCTCAGCACGGCGGGAACTGCGCCCGGGTCGAATAATCCCTGTCCATGATTGCACCTCGAGTTTTGCTGGTGCGGCGGTTCCGTCAATGTAACCCTTCGAGGAGGACATGCGAAAGGCTAGAAGTGAGGACAGACGGGTTGCTTATTTGAACACCATAACTGCAATTGTGAACGTTCGCTTGTGCAGTGAAGTTTCAGCAAAAAAGCCTTAATCACTTACCCATAAAGGTGCTATGGATATGGGCCGAGGCAGTCTCGCTCTGTTCACCGCCATAAGCCGCTGGTTGGGGAACGACGGTGCAGGGAACCGCGAGGGTGGTCACCAGCACGGCGAAAGCCACAGGGTAATCGTTGGCCCAATCGCAGGCTGACAAGAAGCGAACAGAGGTTTGTACTCTTCGCCAACCAGTAGCCAGCCGGTCTCTACTGGTTGTTCCTATGCCTGAGAGGTCTCGTTCTATGGTGCAGCGAACCACTAATCCGGAGTTGGCGGATTCGGCGAGCGCTGGGAGGTGGACGCCCGAAGGAGAGGGAGAAAGCCGGGTCTACACGATGGGGGACTTCCGCATCCGCTGGCTGGCCTATGCCCAGTGCTGGCGGGGGTCCCACCGGAGCGAGACCGTGATAACCGCTTCAGACCTGCGGGCGGTGATGAGCTATTGCGAGGCGTTGGGCGACCACAACGCTCCCAACTGAGGAGGGGAATACGCCGGTGGGCCAGCAATTGAGAGCAGACCGGACCGAGGAGGGCAGGAAATGCAGAGCAACCAAGTAAAACGGAAGCGCAACCAGTCCCACATCTGGCACTGGACAGGTCCCGATCTGCTCCTGCTGGCGGCCGAGGTCATTGGAGATGTGCTCCTGCAACCGGCGACGGCGACCGGATCCCAAGCGCCGAGCAACGACGCGTCCCTCAGGTTCATAGAATTCAATGAGACGCCCCTCCCAAGCTTCAGCCCCACGGTGACGAGGTAGGAGTCCAGCCTAATTGTGGCCTAATCTCGCCCAGGAAATGGGGTCCACCTCAGTGAAATTTCAGATCCGTCTCAATCAGAACAGAAGTCTGCTTCTTCGTCTCAGTGTCCTTCCCCTCCTTTTGGGCACTGGCATACTGGCAGCATCGACCGCCTTCTACCTGCCCCCTGCACTGGCTCAGAGCGCGGCTGCGTTGACGGCGGCATACCATGTGGGCGGCCAGAATTCCACTCACCACGCCGGGCAAGGCTCCCTGATCCTAGTGTCCGTAAGGTTCAGCCAGACGACCGCTCCATTTACGGTCAGCACTCCGTCGGTGCGGGTCGAGGGCGGTTCTCTCCAGGGCATGAGTTCATCCAGGGTCAATGTGCCGACAGCGGGCAGGGTGCCGGTGGCTACGTTTGTGCTCGTGGCTTCCGGCGACGGCCCCGTGACCTTCCGGCTGGTCCCGGGGCAGTCGTGCGCCGACGGCGGCATCTGTTCCGCCCGCGGGACTACCCTGGAAACTGCTCTGCCTCCCCGCGTTATACCCGGGCCGGTGGCGGTCGCCTTTGAGTCCGGGAGCTATACGGCAACATATGGGATGCCAGCCGAGGTTGCGGTGAACCTGGACAGGAACCCTGAGCGCCAAGTCAACGTCCCGCTATCCGCCGAGTACAGTGAGGATTTGACCCCTGAGCAGGTGAATGGCATCCCGGCCAGCTTGACCTTTAACCCCGGAGAGACCCGCAAGGTTTTCACGCTGGCCCCTGTCGAAGGAGCCTCCGGAACCGTCGAAATGGCCTTCGGCGACCTTCCAGCGGGCACCGGCTCAGGCGGGGTCACTTCGGCCAGCGTCGCCGTACATAACAGCCAAGTCTGGGATGCGGTGATGGCCGTGGCCGCCTTCGAGGGGTTCCTGGGTTACGGCACCGTCGCCGGTGAGACCGAGGGGTCGCTGACACTGGCCGGTTTCTCCTGGAGAGGGGCGGAATACAGGGTGAGGAACATCCTGGTCAGCCAGTCCGATGGCGAGGACGTTGGCAGCGTGGAGCTGGAGGTCTCTCCCGGCTTCAAGGAAGGGGTTGACGGATTGACCCTGATCATCGGCGACCTGGCCCTGAATCTGTCCGACGGAAAGGTGAATGCGCGGCAGTTCTACTGGGAGGGCATTGTGCATGACCTTAACCAGGGCGATTCCGTTGACGTGGAGTTGCGGGAATCGCACCCGGCGCTCTCCATCCGGTCTAGGGATGGGCGATACAACAACGCAGTGGATTCCACGTGGGGCCAGGCTCAGACAGAGCTGTTGAGAAGGGCCACGGTGTCATACCCCGACAGGGTCTCGTCTGCGCCAACCTGGCTCCCCAGTGCCAGGCTCGTCAGCAATGAAGCCATGGAGCAGAGCCGCTCTGTTGCCAACTCTGCCCAGGCCAGTAGCTTTCTCTGGCAGTGGGGGCAGTTCCTGGACCACGACATAGGGCATACGCCTCTCGGACCGTCGGCGGAAGGCTTCCCTATCTCCGTTCCGGCCGGAGACCCTGTGTTCGGGCGGGCCACTCTTGCGTTTGTGCGTTCCCAGTTCTATCCGGGCACCGGCACCGGACCGGACAATCCGCGGGAGCAAATGAACAACCTGACGGCGTTCATCGACGCTTCCCAGGTCTACGGCTCGGACTGGTCCCGGGCCTACGCGCTACGCGCCAACGATGGAACCGGCAAGCTGAGGACTTCCGGCGACGGAGACTATCTCGTCTATAACCGGAACGGCCTGGACAACGACGGGGGAGCATCACGAAGAGACCTGTTTCTCTCCGGGGACGTGCGGGCCAACGAGCAAGTCGGGCTCACGGCCCTGCACACGCTGTTCCTTCGCGAGCACAACCGGCTGGCGGAGGAGATCGCCGCCCAGTACCCCAACTTGGGCGGCGACGAAATCTACGAGATTGCTCGGAAGACGGTCGGGGCCCAGATGCAGGTAATCACCTACAACGAGTTCCTCCCGAGGCTCCTAGGGCCGGGGGCGATTGGTCCCTATGATGGGTATGACCCGGAGGTTGACCCCACAATCGCCAACGAGTTCTCAGCCGCCGCATTCCGGGTGGGGCATACGATGTTGCCGTCCCATCTCCTGAGAGTGGACGCCGAGGGCCGCCAGTCCCAGGTATCCCTCGCGGGAGCGTTCTTCCGCCCCTCCTTGATTGAGACTCATGGCATCGCTCCCTTCCTGAGAGGCCTGGCGCAGCTCCCTGCCCAGGAAATTGACCTCCTGATTGTGGACGAGGTACGGAACCTGCTGTTCGGTGGGCGGGGTGTGCGCGGTACGGACTTGGCGGCCCTGAACATCCAGAGGACCAGGGATCACGGCATTGCCCGTTACAATCTGGTACGGCAGGCCTACGGATTGGAGCCGGTTGCCTCGTTCGCCGAGGTGTCGTCCGACGTGGATGTGCAAGAGGCGCTGGAGGGCGTCTACGGGGAGGTTGACCGCCTGGAGCTGTGGCCGGCGGCGTTGGCGGAGGACCACGTTCCGGGGGCAATGCTTGGCGAGACCTTCCATGCCATCATCGTGGACCAGTTCACCCGCCTGCGGGATGGAGACCGCTTCTGGTTCGAAAACGATCCCTATTTCCTGGCCAATCAGGGACTGCTCGATGAACTGCGTGATACCACGCTGGCGGACATTATACGGCGGAACACGCCCATCGGGGACGAGATGCCGGATGACGTGTTCACCGTCGCCGCCGGAGGGAACTAGACCGGAGGCCTTAGAAATTGAATATGCTCTCCCGCGTTCTAGCCATCGCCGCAATCTCACTGCTCGTGGGCGCGCTCGGTGCCTGCCATGACCAGGGGGTTCCAGACGGAGACACTGCGCCCGCGGCTAGACCATGCCCGGAGCGGGAACCGGTCAGGGTACTGTCCCCGGCGGAGACGTCCCCGGAGACGGACAGGGAGGCCTTGATTACCATTCACAACGCCACCACTGGCAGGTTCTGGGGGGACACCGAGGTCTGGCTGAGTCCCCGCCCCATCGGGGAGTGGCCAGAAGTCACCGTGGACGACGATGGGCGCGTCGTGGAGCTGGACATCAAGAGCAGGTACGGCGTAGGCGGGGCATGGCCCCGGAGTTGGGAAACCTCTCGGAGCTGCGGACGCTCTCGATTATCAGCACGGCCCCGGACAGCTCCAGTGAGAGAATGAGGGGCGGCATACCCCCGGAACTGGGCAACCTGACCCGGCTCCACACGTTACAGCTTGCCTATCACGATTTCTGTGGAGGGATACCGCCCGAACTGGGCGGCGTCGCGAGCCTGCAGGATCTGAGCATCATCTTCAGAGGCCTGTCCGGGGGCATACCGCCGGAACTGGGTGCTCTGCCCGGGTTGAATACGCTGACTCTCATAGGGAACAGGCTGACCGGGGACGTGCCGCCGTGGCTGGGCAACCTGAGTGGCCTTCGCGGCCTGCATCTGGCCAACAACAGCTTGACCGGGGGCATACCCGCGTCGCTGGCAGACCTCAGCGGTCTCTGGATGCTGACCCTCTGCACCAATGACCTGAGCGGGGGCATACCGCCGAAGCTGGGGGCCTGGCCGAGCTCAAGACACTGTGCCCGGGTAACAATCGGCTGGCTGGGGACATACCCCCGGGGCTCGGCCGGTTGACCAGCTTGACCCACCTGCTCCTGATGGATAGCGAGCTCACGGGCCAGATACCCCGCCAGTTTGGCGAGTTGAGAAATCTTGAATACCTGGATTTGGAGCGGAACCGGCTGACCGGCAAGATACCCCAGGAGCTGGGCGGCCTCACCAAGCTCCGCGAGCTGAAGCTCAGCGGGAACCGCCTGGGCGGTTGCGTCCACGCCGTCCTGCGGGATGCGGGGACTAACGTGTGGGGCGCGGACTTCTGCCCGTAGCCCCCGGACCGTAACGATTGACCAGGGAACAGTGGTGGGCAAGCAGAACCGAGAGAGGAGAACAGACTATGATGCCCATGGTGCCCGACTTCGACACCGCCGGCCTCCTGGCCGTCCTCTTCGCGCTCTTCGCCACGCCGTTCATAGGACTGGCCGCCATGGCGGTCTTCGCCACGTGCCTGCGGATGGGCCTCCCCGGCTGGCCGCTGACCGCGCTCCTGGGCGGGGCCGTGGCCTTCAGCATGGGGACGCTGAGCCTGGTGTGGACGTCGCCCATAGCCGGACACGGCGCGTCGACGGCGCAGCTCATCGAGTGGACCTGCATCTGCGTGGCCGCGGGGTTGGCTGTGCAAGTCATAGTTACCCTTCATCTCCGGCGTCGGCGCGGCGCGGCGCGGCAGAAGAGGGGGAGAAGGCGGCAGGGCGAGGCCCGGGCTGGACGCCCCCGGAGGGCGGCGGGTACTGGGGCGGCGGGAGTTAGGCCGACGGAACCCCCGGTCGGTCAGGATAGCCGGGGACCACTGCGGATTCTGAAGATACCTATGACGAGATGATATTATAACCTGATATTCGACGCGCCTATGGGGTCGAACAGCAGAAGCATCACCTCAATAGTCTCAGAGCAGGTGGGGGACGGCCGCGAGAGAAGACCGAGCCGCATAGGCGGGCAGGAAGGAGCTATCATGCGCCCATCGGGATCTCCCCTGCAAACAGTACGGGCCACGGTCCTGGTCCTCTTTTGCCTGGCGATTATTCTTGCTCTGACCGCTTGCGGCGACGAGCAGGCAGTGTCGCCAGCCGAGACGTCTGTACCGGCGGAGGCCCCTACGGTTGCACTCACGCTTACCCCGGAGCCGCCGACCTTGACGGTTGTGCCGAGCACACCAACCAGGACAGCCGTCGCCAGCACCTCGGCACCTTCGCCGGCGGGTGCGCCCACTCCTGCACCGGGGACAACTCCAGCAACTATACCCGAACCGACGGCTACGCCAACGGTCACACCCACCCCAACGGGGACACCGTCCCCGCCCCATACCGCTACGTCTACGCCGATGGCCGAGAACATGCCAACAGCTGTACCAACGCCGGCTATCGCACAGGCCTCGCTCAGGCTAACACCCTCCAGCGGAGCGGCAGGAGACCAGGTAACGGTTGAGGGGGCCGGTTTCCCCCAGCTGGCCGACGTGTCCTTTGTGTTCCTGAAAAAAGGCCCCCGTCTTACAGACGTGGAATGGATCGAGGCCCCAGGGCGCACATCGGAGGACGGAGAGTTCAGCGGCGTCTTTGTCGTGCCGTCCAGCACCCTGGGGACCTATGACTTCAGTGTGGTGGTCCGACACGATACGGGATTGGCGCAGGGGACCGCAGAGTTCACCGTGCTTCAGTCGCTGGCGGCCACGCCGGTTCCCACGCGGGCGGCCGGGCAGGGTCCCAGGGCCACGCCGGTGCCGGCGGCAACCCGTGCGCCCGCTTCGGGTGAGTCGATGTTCGCCTTCCAGTGGATGGAGGGAAACCCGTCCAGTCTCGAGCAAAGCGCGATGATCTTCCTTCGCAACCTTGAGAACAACAATCCGGACCGGGCCCGGGTATTCCTGGAGTTCCCGTGGCTTGCTGACGGCCTCACCGTAGATGAGTACCACGCTTTCGAGAATGTCTATGTTCTGGTGAAAGACGGTCTCTCAGAATCCCAGCTGGACCTGGTTAGAATCCTATTGGGCACCCCAAGCCTGAGCATCGGCGGGGTGGGAGCTGTCCTCGACCTCGACAGCCTCGGTCGGCAACAGCCCGAGCTGGTCAGCCGCATTCTGAGCTTTCCCTGGTTGGCCGACGGTGTCGACGCCAACGAGCGGTGGGTCATCTCCGCGGCCAGGGCCATTGCCCAGAAGGACGTGCCCCTGGCCCACCTTCTGATGGATTCGGAGTGGCTGGCAGACGGCGTCAGCCAGGACGAGGGCCATGGCCTTAGAGCCGTGACCACCATCGCGGAATGGGACGTTTCGCTGGCCGGGGCGGTGATGAATCTGCCGTGGATGGCCGACGGCATAAGCAGAGAGGAACAGTGGGGTCTTACCTATGTGTCGATGATCGCCAACGACCGGGGCCTGACCGAGCTGCTCCTGGCCTACCCCTGGTTCCGGGATGGCCTGTCGGAAGACGAAGGACTCCTGGCCGATGCCCTTACCCGGCTGGAACAGCGGTACGGCTCCAGGAGAGTGATTGCAAACCCCCACTTCCTGTCCGACACCTTTACCGCGCCGTCGGCGGTTGAGGTGGAGGTGGTGGTGCTCCAGCCGTATCCCTTCCAGGACGGTGACAGGGTGCTGGAAGCAATTCGCCGCGGGGCAGGGGAGATAGGAGCGTTCATGGCCGGCCAGTGGAGTCCTGTCCCCAGGGTCTACGTGTATCTGGACACCGAATGGGTTTCCGAAGCCCGCGCTTCAACGACCGGGCAGAACTCCGGCGCACTCATTGTTTCCAGAGTGCCCGAGGAGGCCAGTTCCGCGTTCAGCTTCACGCTCCACCACGAATATGCCCACTACTACTTCGGGAACGCCGACCTGCCCATCTGGCTCTCGGAAGGAGCAGCGGATTTCCTCGCCCGTTACATACGCTTCAAGGAGTTGACCGAATCCGGCTCGATGTACCAGCGGGCGCTTTCCAGGGTGGAGCAGGACTGCGAACCGCACGGGGTAACGAAGATTCACGAGTTGACCCAGGCCATGGCTGGCCTGACCTATGACGAGGCCGCCGGGTCATCGCCGCTGTTTCTCTGCAACTACGCGCTGGGGGAGTCCTTCCTGTGGGCGATGTACGAATCCCTGGGGCCCGACTCCGTGATACGCTCCCTGCGGGAGATCCGCCGGATGGTCAAAGGGCAAATAGGGCGGCTGGACGAAGACGACATCTACCGTGCGTTTCTTGCCAATGCGCCGCCGGATAAGCGGGACGAGTTTCTTGACGTGTACCGCCGGGTCCACGGGAGGCCAATCGGGTAACGAGACACTTTCCGGGGAGCAGGCTCGCGTATTTCCAATTTCGCCTTCAGGGAGAGGAATCGAGATGCTATTTCCCCCGTCCAAGGTGGCGAGCCTGGCCCTGGCGCTCATGGTGTTGGCGACCGCCGTAGCCTGCACCGGCACCGTGCCACCCTCGCCAACTGGGAACCCCGTGCCCTCCCCGGCGCAGGAGCCCACAGCCACGGCCGCGCTGCCCCCGACCTCTATGGCGACCGGGGCCGCCTCGCCGACATCCGTACCGGAGCCGACAGCGACCCAGGTCCCGACAGCGACGCCGACACCGGTGGCTATGACCATGCCCACACCGGCTACGACACCAACACTCAGCCCGACCCCAATACTGACGCCGACGCCTGAGCCGACCCCGACCGCTGTGCCTTCCCCCACACTGGCTCCGTCGCCAACGGCTCTGCCAGCGCCGTCCCCCACGTTAACCCCAACCCCGACAATCACACCACCGCCGACGGCAACGCCCTCTCCAACTCCAACGCCCAGTCCCACGCCGACGCCATCGGTGAACCCGGCGCTGGCAGGGTACTCACCGCTCCTTATAGAGGCGGCCTCAACCCTCCCTGCGGAGTACGACTTCGTTGGCGACGGTCTGAGCACAGAGGAGAGGAACATCCTGGATGGGCCGACAGTCGGCTGTTCCGTAATCCGGCCTTCCTGGCCAGCCGGTGGGGGCCGGACTACTGGCCAGCAGAAAGCTATGAGTACCAGGAACCCCTGAGCGGCCTGGATCCCAGTTTCCAGGCGGCGAACGCGGATCTCAGGTTGGCATCAGTACAGGCCCTCGTACTGATGATGCTGGAGATTGACGTTCAGAAGAAAGCCAACGGCGAGCACGTGGTCGGCTGGAGCGTGGACTCCCTAGACCGGGTGTTGGATGGCCTACAGGTCTACCCCGGCCTTTGCGTCCACTGCTACGGCAAGACCGGTTACGACACCCGGGAGGGCGTGAGGGAGAACTACGGCCCTCTGATATATGAGAGCGGCCACGGCCACCGGGAGATGCTAAAGGCCTTCGCCTATTTCGCCAGGGCGGATGGCGAGGGGATACTGATCAGGGGCCTCCTGGGAAATGACGCCAGCGACTTCGATATGTTACACAAGCGGGGCCGGTGGCGCTCTCCCATTGGGGCGGCTCATTCAACTACGGGAACGTCTCGTTCATGTCTCAGATTTGGCTACCCGGCGAGGGGCTGGTCTCCTATCCCACGATGGCCTTCCGGATGGCGGGGAACGCTCGCACCGAGCGGGAAGCGGTGGAGCGGGTTTACGACCATATGCGATATAACCTGGTGCATTTTACCGGTGACCATGACGATTTCGCAGACATCTACCGTTCGTATACCAGCACGCCATATTCCCCCCAGTTGGGGTGGGTGGTCCACATAGGGGAGGCGGGTAGCCCGTCGTCTGCCGCCGTCACCACCGGGGCATTCCGGGCGCTGGGACTGAAAGCCGAGCAGTTCAAAACCCCCCAGAGAATTCGGAACGCCGGCTCGGTGGAGGCCGATGGGGAGACGTACTACTACGACGGGAATGATTTCCTGGGGTCGGATTCCGTAGCCGATTGGGTAAGGATCTGTATGTTCATGAGAACAGAATTGGATTGGGTAGAGAACCGGAAATACGACCTGGAATGCGACCAGTGACGCTCTCTCCCCAGCGTGAGCCGTCCACCGGCACCACAATCAGGCCCGTCTCACTGGAGCGGACAACCCGGCACCGGGGCGTTGACGTTCTGCCGCAACTGGGCCGTCAGGGTACCGGGGGCGCAACCGGTCAACTCGCTACCCCTGATGTCCATGAACGTCAACCGGCGCATACCGGCCCACTCCTGCGGTACCTCGCCGTGAAAGTCGTTCCCCGCGAGCCGTAGCTCCTCCAGGTTGGCCAGCAGGCCCCACTCCGGCGGCAACTCGCCGTCCAGGTCGTTGTACTCCAATAGCAGCCGCTCGAGGCTGTTCATGCGGCCCATCTCCGGCGGTAGCGGCCCAATGAGTCCGGCCTCCTTCATATCCAGAACCCGCAGGTTGACCAGATTGCCGAGCTCGGACGGCAAGAAGCCGCCCAGGTCGTAGTTGTTGGCCATGTCCAGGAAGCGCAGGCTACGCAGGTCTCCAATTTGGGGAGCCAGCCCATAGACCAGGTCGTTGTTGCGCAGGTTCAAGACCTGGAGGTTGCGCAGGCGGAACAGCCCGGTCGGTAGCTCTCCGGTCAGATAGTTCCCGGAGAGGTTCAGGACGCGGAGACTGGACAGGTTTCCGAGCTCGCCGGGTATCCTGCCGTCAAGCTGGTTTCCGGCCAGAGACAGGATTTCCAGGTTCTCCATGCCGCCCAACTCCGGCGGTATGGGCCCCAACAAGGCGTCATCCTGCATAATCAGGATGCGCAGGTTCTCCAGGTCCGCCAGCTCCGGCGGCAGGTTCTCGTACAGTCTCAGGCCGCTGATGTTTAATTTTATGACCCGCCCCCGGTGATCCGTGGACACCCCGCGCCACTCGCCGAGGGGTTCCCGCGTCAGCCACTTGGAGAAACCGGGGCTGTCCAGGGCGGTGTGCAGGGCCGCCAGCGCCCGGCCGTCGCCGGGGTCGCTCTCGACGCAGACGGGCAACGGGACCGGGTCGTCGGTGGCCTCCTCAGCGAGAAAGTCCGAGATACAGCCCTCGAACTCGTTGCCGTAGAAACCAAAGCTCGACAACTGCACCAGCCGGTTCAGCTCCAAAGGCAGGCCCCCGCTGAACAGGTTTCTCTCGATGTGCAGCGACCGGAGATTGAACAGGGGTGCCAGCGACTCCAGGCCCCCGGTCAGGCGGTTGCGCCTCAACGCAAGCTCCTCCAGGTTGCTCAGGTCGCCGAGCTCCGAGGGAATCTCCCCGGTGAGGGAGTTGCTTTGCAGGTCCAGCAGGCGCAGGTTGCTCAACTTGCCCAGTTCCGGGGGCAACGCCCCCGTCAGCTCGTTCCAGCCCAGCCGCAGGGTACGTAGCTTGCTCAGGTTGCCCAGTTCCGGCGGTATCTCTCCGGTCAGCCCCTGCCCTTCGATGCGGAGGTCCCGGAGATTGACGAGGTTTCCCAACTGTGGCGGCAACTGCCCCCAAAGGCTACCGTGCCCCACGGCCAGGAAGCGCAGCCTGACCAGGTGGCCCAACTCGGGCGGCAGCGGCCCGAGACGGCTGTCGTAGACTTCCAGCTCCCTGAGCTCCGACAGGTTCCCTATCTCCGGCGGCAGCCTTCCGTTCAGGTCCCGAAGCTCCAGCTTGACGACCCGCCCATTGTGGTCGGTGGTCACGCCCTCCCACTCCCCGATGGGCTGGTATCCCATCTAGGTCTGGGTGCTGTCCCAACTCTCCCCATCAGTCGAGTTGAAGATGGCGGCCAGCACCCGCCGGTCCGTCTCCGGAGACGTCCACTCGGCGGGGGGCCTGGCCGTGGGCGGGGCCTGTTGCGTGGCCGTGGGCTGGGGACGCTGTACGGTGGCGGGCGGGGGTTGTTGTGCGGCCGTGGACGGTGGCCGTCGCGTGGCCGCTTGGGCCGGAGCCTGGGCAGTTGCGCTCTCCGTCCTGCCGGACGCTTCCGAGGTGGCCACGACCGAGCGGGTGGCCCGGCCCCGCGACTCCGCGTTCGGCGTCGGAAATTCGGTGGGCACGTATGACGGCCCCATTTCACAGGCGATGGCCGCCGGACACAGGGTGACAGCGGCCGCGAACAGAAGGCTTCTCAACTGGTTCAGAAACATAGGGGCCTCCGAAAGGCGGACCTGACCGGGAGCCTTCCGGAGTCGGCGGTCCGGCGGGGGCGAACTCCCGCTATGATAATCGGAGCCGCGTTAATTTACCAAGGGGAATTGACTAGACGGCATCCCCCTGATAGCTTGAGTCCGGCTTCCCCGAGAGCGCTATGGCGACGGTTTGTACGAGCTTAGAGACTGATTGGGACAACCCGTAGCCGTAGCCCAGAGGTCATTATGTCCGAGCACCAGACGGAAGACCAGGACCGTGTACTCGAGACACGCTCGCGCCGACGTTCACCACCCCGAGGAGATCTGTTCCATCAGGGCGAAGCTGTTCATGGACGGCGATGCTCTATGGGCCGAGGTGCCGGAGCCGCCGGGCGCGGGTGTCGACCTGACCAACCATCGGATAACGGTGTCCGACTACGCTACGGGGAGCGTCCGCACATTGACGCGGTGCCTCCAGTGCTTCGGGATCAGCAGAGAGAGGGCGGGCGGAAGGTAAGGGATAGGGCAGGGCGTCGTGGCCGGACAGGGGCCGCGCAGGCGGTGGCCTCGCCTAGGGGAGTTGGCTGGCCGGCAACCAGCATGGTAGTCTGGACCCGGCCCTCGGCAAAAGGAAGGATACCCCGATATGACAAAAGCGCTCCTGTCCGCGACCTTTGTAGTCCTGCTAATCCTGGTCGCCTGTTCAGACCCAGCGCCCACGGCAGTTGTCGAACCCGCAGCCGCTCCACAACCGCAGGCGACGACGCCAGTAGCAAGCCGGCTTGAACCTACGCAGCCAGCAGAACCGACCGCGACATCAACTCCGCAACCAACAGAGACGCCAACCACCGTACCAACCCCAGGGCCGCTTGAAACGCCAACCCCTGCACCGGGACCTACCGCGACCACTGCACCGCCCCAAGACCAATCACCGGCAGGCAGGCTCACTCCCCTGGTGCTGGACGACCCGGAGGCGGTTGCATCCCAACTCTCGAACCAAGAACTGGCGTGCCTGGCGGGAGTCGCAGACGTTGCGAGGTTGCTGACCATCTTTAGCGACCCAAGCATGGCCACGTCCGAGGAGCAGACCAAACTCATTGGCTGTCTGCAGGACGAGACCCTGACCAGGATGTTCCTCTCAGGTTTCATCCAAGATACAGGGCCGCTCAGTACAGAGACTTCAGCGTGCGTCCGCATCGGGTTCAGGGAAATAGACATCCGCTCGGTCATGCTCTCGGGCCTGCAGGGAGACCCGGGAACCGCCATGTCAGGCAGTATGGCCGCCCTCTTCCTGACCCTGGCCTGCCTTAACCCGGAGGAGTGGAACGCCGCCGCTCCCGCCATGGACATGAGACCAGACGACCGGGCGGGGATGCGGTGCCTCCTGGAAGAAATGGGAGGACCCCAAGGTATGGCCGCCGTGCTGGGAGCCGAGGCCCAGAGCGGTTTCACGGCTCTGTTTGCCGCGGCTGCAGGATGCGGGATGGAGATGGGAGGTCCGCCCGGCCAATTGTCTCCCGCAGTAACGGCCACCCCTGAGCCGACCGCCACGCCCACTATCGAGCCATCGGAGACGCCCGAACCAACCTCGACTGCTACGCCGGCGCAGCCGCCCCGACCTTCTGGACTGTGGCGCGGTATCACCGTGGCCCCTGAGGACCGGTGCTCGCCCTACGATTCCCGCGATTACCATTACTCGCCGTCCGTCGAGCCGCGCATCGTAGACGCCCAGGGCGGCATCTACGGCCCCTACACCGGCACCTGGTTTGGCGACATCCGTGAAACTGACATTGAGCACATTGTTGCTCGCTCTGAGGCCCACGACAGCGGCCTGTGCGCCGCCGACGACGAGACCAAGGACCGGTTCGCGGCAGACCTGTTGAACCTCACCCTGGCGTCTCCCAGCGTCAACCGGCACCAGAAGGTCGACAAGGATGCCGCCGAGTGGCTCCCCGACATGAACCAGTGCTGGTACGTCGACCGGGTGGTGCAAGTGCGTTTGGAGTACGGCCTCACTATCGACCAGGCAGAAGCAGACGCCATCGACGAGGTCCTGTCAACCTGTGAGTCAACTGAGATGGTCGTGCTGGAACCTACTAACACGGGAACCTCAAAGGCTACCCCTACCCCGAGTCCCACGGCGGACGTGGACGCCTTGGCCATGTACGACGACAACAACAATGGAAGGATAAGCTGCGCCGAGGCCCGCGCTCACGGCATCGCTCCGGTACGCCGGGGAAATCCCGCCTATCAGTACATGAATGACCGGGACGGAGATGGCGTCGTGTGTGAATAGCAAGAAATACGCCAACCCTGATAGGTACCAAATGATCTTGAAAGTGACCCAGGCCCGCGGCTTCTGATGTATGTCCAACACGATGTTCTCCACCCAAGGTTCACCCCCACGCGTGCAGGGAAACTCTCCCTGGACCTGACGAGTTCATACCCGCACGTGTGGGGAAACTAGGCGGGTCCACCGTGCTATCATTACTGCACAGGGTTCATCCCCCACGGGTGGGGAAGTCCTCATGGAAGCCCTTTGTGCCGCCCCAGGCTAGCGCACAAGTCGCCCCTGGTGCACAACCCCGCTCTGGGGCAAAAGTGCGCTCTGGTCAAAAACCAGCCCGTGGTGAAAAAGCCCTCAGGCTGGTGAGAAAATATGCACAAACCTGAACTTTCTAGCCAAAGCCCCTCCATCTTTAAGAAAGAAGTGAGACGCCCGTAGGAATGACACCAGAGATAGCCGGACATCAATGGAGCCTCGCCGAACGTGTTGACGCGCTAGACGAAGTTATCAGATTGGGGCGTGGGTGGCTAGGAAACCAACAACCGCGCCACGAGGGGGAAATACCTTCAGTCAATGTCGCAAAGCAGCTAGCGCAAGAGGCCTGCGAGTTCGCTACATCGGTTAGTGACGCGGTCAAACAAGGGCATCTGACATCGGTCTGCGCAAACGAGCGACTGCTCCTAGACAGGTTCTTACACGCTGCTCGATTCTTTGAAGAGCCTTTGGGCGTGGTCGACTGGGCATATTGGTCTGCGGCTGAAATGCAACAGCTCGTTGGCAATGCCAAGAGTCAGGGGGTCATCAACCCCCAAGACCAGGAATCACGGGAGTTGATGCAGAGTATCCGGCGATGGAACCGCTCGGAGTCTGGTCGAGACCGCCCAATGTCCAAGCCAGGCGCGTATAAGTGGCACCAGACGCGCAGAAAGTTGACTAACAGCGCAAACGCAGGCATCAAGGCCAACTACGACATCGCTTCCACCTATGTTCACCCCACCTATCGCGGAGAGACTTCGTCGGACCCCGAGATCGAATATGTGCTGGACCAAGCGGTTTGGGTTACCTGTGCCACGCTCGTCATTTGTGGAGCGACACCGGAACGTTACGACGGCCCTACAGCCCACCAGGTCGACCAGCACTTGCTCGAGCTGATAGAGGTGCTAGACCGTCTCCTCGTGGGTAGAGCGGACATCGCCGACGTTGTAGGGAATCCGCCCAAGGGCGTGAACCGGGGCCAGATGCTGTACATCTATGCGTCGGTGTTGGTGAGGTTCACGTTCGGCCGGGATCTGATAGAAGGCCAGCCGTCTCTTGTGTAACGCGGCCCAAAAGGGTAGCGGATGAGCTTCGCAGACTTCTGAAGTTTCATCGGCGGGTTAGGAGGCCTGCTAACCACTCTTTGGATGCTCTACCAAGCCCACGGGTTCCTCGGACGGAAAGGCGCCTATCCCGCGGCAGCTACACAAGCACGCCGGTTCATGGCGCGGGACCGTCTTCTGCGGGCCGGTGTTTGGTTCTTTACTGGCGTAGTGGCGGCATCCGTGAGCACGTTCGTCTGGACGCAAGTGTCCGGGGTAGATATCGAGGACGTGCCGCTCTGGGTACAGCTTGCCGTGCTGCCCTTCATGGCCTTGACACTCTCCGCCATAGTTTATTGTCTCTTTGTATTGGCCATCGCTGTATCTCGCTGGTTGAAGTCGCCGCCGTCAAGACAGGAAGTGTCGGAGACGGTACACCATTGGCTTCTCATTGACACCGCTGAGAAAAGGTTCGGACTGTTATTCTTGGCGAGCACACTGTGGGCCGCACCTGTCTATCTCGTTATGTTCGTACTGTTCCAGTACCGGGGAGAGGTTACGATACCCCTCGATACTGCACTAGCTATGCTGTTAATCGCAGTGGCCCCTGTGGCCGTGACCATGTTGGGATGGACAACGTACGTGGCCCTGACCAGTTGGAGGCAACGCCGCACAAGGAGGCAAAAGGTTGTCGGGAGGGCTGCGCGTTCTCGAGACTCTGGAGATGGCTGTTAGTATGGCGGTCTTTGAGGGGTAGCGTTGCAGGGGCCTGGAATCTGCGCCGCTCCAGGCTTCGCCTTGCCCACGAAGAACCCCTGTCCTCCCTGCGCTATGAACACCGTCGTGGCGGGAGAGTTGGTTGCTCACCAGGCTTGGGCAAGGCTCCGCACGCCTAGATCCCTCCACCCCAGCACCGTCCAGCCCCGCGAGTGGACAAGTCAGCCCATACTCCGTTTTCCCCTGTCCATCCTCTCACCGGAGGAGTTGACCAGTCAGCAACTCCCCTGGTAGGTTTGAACCCAACCCCCCAACCCCCCACCCCGAGAGCCGTGAAGGCCTGTTCACAGGCAATAAATATGCAAGGCGGATAATAAATATGAGAGTTGGGTTTAATAGGCAAAGCCCCCTCCCCCAGAGGGAGAGGGGATTTATCAAACACCCTCCTAGCCCATTACGCGGCGGAAGAACTCCATCGCGTTGCCGCCGATTATCTTGCGGACGTTTTCGTCGGAGTAGCCCCGGCGGATGAGACCGCGAACGATGTTGCCGCCATCGGCGGGGGACTCGAGGCCATTGAGGTAGGGCGCGGGCAACTGGTCGGGGCCGTCGCGTCCCATCACAACGCGGTGGAAGGCCACGTGGTCGCCTACGGTAGTATCGGTGCCGATGCCGACGTGATCAACGCCCACCAGGTTGACCATGTAGTCGTAGTGGTCCAGGACGCACTCGATGTCCTGCTCGGGGTCGTCGCTGAGGGAGTTGGGAACGGCGGTGATACAGATGAGGCCGCCGTTTTCGGCGCAGGCCGCCAGCTCTTCGTCATGACGGGTACGGCGGTTGGGGCGCAGGGTGTAGGCGGCGTTGTGGCTGAACACTACGGGCACGCGGGAGAACTCGATGGCGTCGAGGGCGCTGGGCGTGGAGACGTGGGACAGGTCAATGGCCATGCCCAGATCGTTCATCCGGCGGACGACCTCGATGCCGAAGTCGCTGAGGCCGCCGGGGTTGCGCTCGTAGATGCCGTCGCCGATGTAGTTGCGCCGGTTGTAGGTGATGCCGGCCAGGCGCACGCCCATGCTGTAAAGCTGGTCCAGCCGTTCTATGCGGTTGCCGATGGGCAGATGCTCGAGGGTGGGCATGAAGCCGAGGTTGCCCTGCTGCTTTGCCGCCTCGATCTCGGTGGCATTGCCGACGCGGACGACGCCGTCCTGCATGGCGACGTCGGCGACCATGGCCCCGACTTCGGCGGCGACGTCGTCGTATTCGACGAAGGACATATCGGCGGTACTCTTCAGGCCAGCGAACACATTGGAGGTGGTGACGGCGGTCCAGCCGCCGGCGCGTGCGGCGTCGTAGCCCCACTGGTAGCGTCCCACACGGACGAGGTCGACGAGTTGCTCCATGACCTCGGGCAGCACGAAGGGGTGCTGGTGGACATCAACAGTGATGGCGTCTTCGACGATGTTCCGGTAGCGGGCTTCTTCTCCAGCGTCAAGGGGAACCACCGAGGACGGTACGCGGCCCACCTGTCGGGCCAGCGGAATTCCAGCAGCCATTTTCAAGCTCCGCAGGGTTGGATAATTAGCGTGGAGGAACTTACTCTCTCACCCTCACCCTAAACCTCCCCATGAGAGGGAGGGAATTCTCAGTTGACGGAAATCGGCGCCCCGGTTCCGCCCGTCTGTTCATTGACCAGGAAGGTGGCCTGGTCGCGCCCGTAGACCGTTTCCAGCTCGGCGTCGAAGCGCTGACCGCCCAGGCCGCCCATGACCTCGTAGCGTCCTTCGGTGAAAAGGCGGCCCTCGAAGCTGTCGTGCTTCACCTTGCGCTCGGATTCGCCGCCCAGATACATCTCCACGGCCTGCACCATCAGCTCGTTGAACTCCTCGGGGTTCAGGTAGTTGGCGGAACGCAGGAACACGTAGCCCCAGCGGATACCCAAATGCTCCATCATCATGGCAGGGCCTCGCTTCCGGCGCAGCGGGGATTGTGCAGCAGGGAATCAGGCATCGCAGTCCTACGGGAAGAAAGGGTCGGCGCGGAAAACTGTATGCACAACCC
Organism: Dehalococcoidia bacterium; assembly: GCA_965204865.1. Classification (GTDB taxonomy): domain Bacteria; phylum Chloroflexota; class Dehalococcoidia; order Lucifugimonadales; family UBA3495; genus VXOI01. The sequence continues at coordinate 2,375,219 of OZ242027.1, forward strand.
AGCGGTTCGTCAAGGCTTCACAAGATTCTGAACCCACCAGGCCTCCCAAACCATGGAAGATCCGGTAATGGCGTCGGCGCTCGCCATAAGGAACAATGTGGCGCCGCGCCTTTGCCAGCGTGCCTTGTCTTAGGGGGTGTCGTCAAATTGAGTTGCCAGACAGGCGACAGCCTTGTTTCCGTCATTCCGGTGAAAGCCGGAATCCAGAACCTCTCTATGCCGCAGAATGATTTGCCTACGGAAACCCCTGGATTCCGGCTTTCGCCGGAATGACGGGTGAATTTGACGACACACCCTATCCCGAAACCTAGCTGACTTCCATGTCATCCTGAGCTTTAAGGAGGCCCGCTGCTATTTCCCTTGCCTCGTCCAGATTGGCGACTATTTGGCCCGGCGGGACGCTCTTCAGCACGTCAAGCGCGGCGATGGTGCGGGCGGGCGCGCCCGAGAGCCCCATGACAATGCAATGGGTGTCCTGCATCGTGGCAGTCTCAACGAGTTGCTCCATCACCAGGGCTGCGCTGTCGTCTACGTAGACGGTGTCGGAGAAGTTGAGGATCACTACCTCATGGTCGCGGATGTCGGCCCCGATGGTTTCAATCAGCTTGCCTGAGGATGCGACGGTAAAGGCTCCCCGGAGCGCCACCATGCCAGCCCGGGCGGAAAAGTGGTCTACGTCCTCCTGGCCCTCTTCAGCGCCGAAGAAAGTCAGGTCGAGCAGAGGCACTGAGATGACGCTGTCCAGTTCGAGGCTTTCGAACTGCCGCGCGTTGGTTACCGCGGCGGCTATCATGCCCACGGCTACGGCGCTGACCAGGTCGAGGAACACCGTCAGTCCGAAAGTGAGCAGCATGACCACCAAGTGCTCGCGCTGAACGCGGTGCATTCGGGAGACGAACCGCCAGTCTATGGTGTCCAGGGCGACTTTCACCAGGATGCCGGCCAGCACAGCGTTGGGTATCATCGCCACATAATCGCCCAGGCCCAGCACCATGACTATCAGAATAGCTACGGCTATCACCCCGGAAACTAGGGTCCATCCGCCTGCCCGAATGTTCGCCACTGTGCTGGGAGTGGCGCCGGACCCGGGCAATCCCCGGATGAACCCGGCAATCACGTTGCCCAGGCCCTGGGCTATCAACTCCCTGTTGGGGTCGTGCCGCGTGCGGGTCATCGAATCCCCTACCAGCGCAGTAAGCAGCGTGTCCACAGAGCCGACCAGCGCGATGACTATCGCTGGCTGGATGGCGTTCACTATGGCGCCCGCAGAAAATCCCGGCAACTGGAAGGTTGGCAAGTCTGTGGGCACGGTTCCGATGACCGGGGCGTCGGTGAGCCAGAAGACGCCAAGCAGCGTTCCGACTAGCAGCGCCACCAGAGTAGAGGGGAGGTATCGGTCAAACTTTCTGGCCCAGAGCAACGCCACTATCAGAGTAATGGCGGCTATGGCGAGGGCGCTGGACTGGAAGTGCTCCGCCAAACCCGGAAAGTCGCGGAGCGTGGACATGGTTCCGCCCGAGGCTATGGGGGCTCCCAGGAAGGGCAGAATCTGTCCCAGCATGATTATCACCCCAACTCCGGTCATAAACCCCGAGATGACCGAGTAGGGGGTGTAGGTCACGTAACGCCCGATTCTCAGCAGGCCGAACAGTATCTGTATCAGCCCGGCTAGGGAGTGTCGTCAAATTCAGCCGTCATTCCGGCTTTCGCAGGAATCCAGGGGTTTCCATAGGCAAATCATGCTGCGGCATAGAGGGGTTCTGGATTCCGGCTTTCGCCGGAATGACGGAAACAAGGCTGTCGCCTGTCTGGTAACCCAATTTGACGACACCCCCTAGGATGACTATGGTGAAAGCCTCGCCGATATTGTCGGCGTGGGCGGCAACAATGACCGCCATAGCCACGGTCATGGAGCCGGTAGGCCCGGATATGAGTGAGCGGGTGCCGCCGAACACAGCGGCAAAGAAACCTACTGCGATGGCCCCGTAGATTCCCGCAGCCGGACCCAAGCCCGCCGCCAGGCCGAAGGCCAGCGCCACCGGCAGACCCACCACCGCGGCGGTGACGCCGCCAAGAACGTCACCTCGCAGAGTTTGCAGGTCGTATCGCACACTGGAAGGAGACAGACGATTCAGCAAGAAAGAGTCCGAAGATAGCGACCATGCCTATTGCGGGAACCTAGCCGGACCATGGCCTGCTACCGCATTTCATCTTTTTGCCACAGATCAGGAAACGATGAGATGGGGCATACTAGGGGTTACGCCAGCATCAGTGAACGTAATCAGTGGGAACCTTTGCTCCGCTGCCGTCAGCGTCTTTCCGGTAATTGCCATCGCCCGGCGGGTTCTCCCGCAGCACTCGCCCGCAGGCAACGCCAGAACGCTACGCAATGGTATAGAAATTCGCCATACTGTCAAGGGGGGAGAGTCATCGGCATTCTTAACATAAGTGGACATAGGATTTACACTGGCATAGAGCACGATGTCAGGATGGTTGTTGATGGCGCGAAGCCGGGTTTACCGCCACGATGTCCGCTGTCCCAGCTGCGGCTCCAACTGGATGCGCAAGGACGGTCATGTGGCCGGTCGGCAGGCATACAGTTGCGGCGACTGCCGGAGGCGCAGCGTGCCTGGCGGGGCCTACCGCCGCCCTGGGCCGGAGGTGAAGGAGCGGGCCTTGGCCATGTATTCCGAAGGGAGCAGTTTAAGCGCCATCGGCCGGGTGTTGGGCTACAGCGCTCCGGCAGTGTTGGGCTGGGTGAAAAAAGGGGGCGCACGGCCTTGAGCCAACTGCGGGAGCGCAATGAGCGCCGAGCTATGGGCCGTCAGCCGGCGGTGGCAGTATCCTGCGATGAGATGTGGACCTACCGGGGTGCCAGGCGCGGGGAGAAGCGGGAGGACTGCTGGATCTGGACGGCGGTAGTAAGGGAGGCCGACGGCCGCCGCTGGGTGGATTTCGAGGTGGGGAGCCGGAGTGAAGGCCCCTTTCTGCGGCTGTACGAAAGGCTGCCGGAGGCTGGCCTGTACCGCAGCGATGCTTATCAAGTGTACTTGGGATGGTTTCCTCCGGAGCGGCACGTGGCGGGAAAGGGCAGCGCGGTGAACTGGAACGAGGGGCTGCATTCGGTGTGGCGGAGCAAGCTGAACCGGCTGATGCGGCGAACCAAAGGGTACACCAAAAGCGTGGAGATGCTGGTCTATTCCCTGGCCTTGGTCTGCTGGCGCCAGTGGCGGAAATCCAATAGCACCGCATATTAAGAATACCCAGTCAAGAATCGGCATTGACAAGAGCAACCTTTAATTGATAGGCTAACCGACTCCCTTGGAAAATCCCACCTTGGTATTCACGGATATTGTAGTGATACTATGTATCATTACAGAGTTTCAAACATTACACTAAAGCTTGATGGCGGCACTGGAGCACCGAGGCATTGAGGTCACTTTTTCCAGGAAAGCGATGGCCAAGCTCCCGGAGCAGAGGGGCTTTGCAGTGGAGATTAGCAGTGAAGGGCTGCCTTGGGTAAGCACAGCGACGGCATATCGGACCATCAGACTCTTTCCCGAGACGGGAGTAGTCTGCAAGATGCCCGTGACGGGCGGAGACTCCTTGTACAGCCTTACTCGTGTGAGTCATCGTCATCACCACTCTATCTCTGTCCTGTCCAGTGTGTTGGGGGTTCAAGCCGGCTACAAGAGATCGGCCTCTCAGGGCAATGGGGGCCGACATTCCGGGACAAACCATCGGCCACCACATCGAGTTGTACGTGACCTGCGACTGTTGTCGCGCCGACGGGGGTAAGTAGGGAGCTTGTTCCACCCGGCTGAGGCCCCAGTGTCGCGGTCCTTTAGATGATACGCCATATCACTTCTCAATAGGACACGGCACGATCCATCTCTACGTCAATCTCATAACGGAAGGAGAACTCGGAGTGTTAATGATACAAGGTCGCAAAACATATTTCGGACGTCTGCTCCAGACTTTGGCTATGGGTCTTGTCGTATTAAGTGTGGTTCTCCTGGTTGCCTGCACAGATGACCAGGACACGCAGGCAACGGGAGAACCACAGCCGACTGCCACATCTGCCAACGTGCCTGCGAGCGCCCAGCCAACCCCGCAGGCGCCGAGTCCCACGACTCCACCTACAAGAGCGGTTGTTCCTGCCACCTCGCCCTCGAACACTACAGTTGCCAGGGAGACTGCCACACCTTCCGGGCCGCCGATCAAGGTAGTGACAACCACCAACTTTGTGGCTGACTGGGCTCGGATGGTAGGTGGAGACAGGGTGGAGGTCTTTGGCCTGATTCCACCGGATGGCGATCCTCACTCTTTCGTGCCAGGAGCTCGCGACATTGCCAAGGTAGCGGATGCAGATGTCGTGTTGACAGTCGGCCTTCACCTTGAGGCCGACTGGCTGGAGGAGCTGGTGCACAACGCCAGTGCTGACGATTCCAAGATAGTCGCGCTTGGCGACAGTATCGATCCCATGGAGTTCGCGACGGCCGATTTACATGACGATCACGGGGATGACCATGGCGAGATGATGGCAGACGAGGACCACGGCGAACCGGCGATCATGGGACGATTGCTCGTAGGCGATGGTGAGACCGGCATGATGTCGATCATCGACCTGGAGCACGGCGACGTCGAGCAGAACGCCTTCGACCTCGGCTCACGGGCCGGCCGCATCTACGCCACCAAGAGCGGCCGCTTCGCCATCGCCGTGTCCAGCGACGCCAACACCGCCCACGTCTTCGACGGCGGCATTTACCTGGAGGCCCACGGCGACCACTTCGACCTGGTGGAAGATGACTTGGAGCGCCTGGACATAGACCTTACCGGCGACCGCCCGGTGCATCTGTACGTGGGCAGCGAGTGGGCCACCATCTTCTACGACGGCTCCGGCGACATTGCATTTCTGAACGAGCACGAACTGGAGGAAGAGGGCAGCGACTATGTGCCGCCGGTACTGAACGCAGGCCCGCAACACGGCGCAGCGGTCCCCCTGGAGGGCGACCTGTTCGCCATCAGCACTCAGCATCCCGACTATGATTCCGCGCCAGAGGACTACCGTCTCCCCATAGGGGCGCACATCAGCGGCTTGGACGGCAATAGCATTCATTCCGCCGATGGCTGCGAGGGTCTGCACGGCGACGCTGGCAACGGCCATGCCGCCGTCTTTGGTTGCGTAGGCGGCGTTCTGGTTCTGGAAGAGCACGACGGCCACTTCCATGACGACTTCATTGGGCCGCCGGCCGGCTCGCCGGAGGACTTCCGGATAACGTCCGTCTGGGGTTATCCCGGCCTGCACCATTTCTTTGGACTGGGCTCGGCGGTGGGGCTGTACATCATAGAACCCGAAGATGGCATCATGGAGCAGGTCATCGCCGCCTCCGAAGACGGGCCCACCCCGATTAACGTCGCCGTCAGCCACGATGGAGAGGCCCTGCTGGTCGTGATGAGCGACGGCGAACTGCGGATGTATGACGCTCATGACCTGGACCTCCTGGCCTCGGCGGACGATTTCCTGACCGAGCCCGTGGAGACCGGCTTCTGGGCCCGCCCCCACGTAGTCACCGCCCCCGGCGCGGTGTTCATCACCGACTCCCTGGGCGGCGAGGTCCTACAGCTCGACGACCACGACCTTGAATTGGTCAATCACTGGGACGTGGACGGCAACCCCACCAAGATCGCCTTCGCAGGCATCTACGGCGAGACCGAGGGGCACGATGACCACGGTGGTCATGGCGGCGGCCATCATGGGCACGACCACGGCTCTCTGGACCCGCACTTCTGGTTCGATCCCATCCGGGTGAAGACCGCGGTCGCCGTAATAGCCGCTCACCTTTCGGCAATAGACCCCGAGAACCGGAGCGTTTACTTGCAGAACGCCGCGGAATATGGGCAAGAGCTGGATGAGCTTCACGCCTGGACGCAGGAGCAGGTCAGTGCGGTGGAGCCTGAGAACAGACTGCTGGTTACATCCCATGACAGCCTCTCCTATTTTGCGGAGGCTTACGGGTTTGAGGTAATCGGGCTGGTGATACCGTCCCTGGGGACCCATGTGGAGCCCTCCGCAGAGCACATTGCGGCAGTGGTGGATGTGGTCCGGGAGCACGATATACCAGCGGTGTTTGGCGAGACGACAGTCAGTGAGAGGCTCGCGCAAGCCGTAGTAATGGAGACCGGCGCGGAACTGGTCCAGCTCTATTCGGGTTCCCTTGGGCCGGAGGGCAGCGGCGCTGACACGTATCTTCGCATGGTGCGAACAAACGTGGAACGCATTGTTGGGGCCTTGAAGTGAGGACCAATCCGAACTAGCGCAGAACGAGTATGCCGCTTCACGGCTGCAAGGTGGTGGAGCTGGAGGGGATCGAACCCTCTACCTCTTCAATGCCATTGAAGCGCTCTCCCAAGTGAGCTACAGCCCCATCGCACAAATAATATAGCAAAGGGCGCGTTCAGGCTGCAAGCCCCGCGCCCTCTGTCTTCCTCTGGGCGACAGCCTAGCGGCGGTGGAACTTGACCACGCGGCGGCTACGGCCCCACTCGCCGGGCATGACGAAGTAGAGGTCTTTGCTGGAATCGGCCCAGACGCCGTGACAGGAGCGGTGCAGCTCGGAACCCCACTGGGTGATGATTTCGCCATCGAGCGACAACACGCTGAACAGCCCGCCGTTGTGCTCCGGGATGTAGACGATGTCGTCGGAGTCTATGTAGAAGAGGGCCGGGCCGATGAGCTTGCTGGGCCAGGTGGTGATGTACTCGCCTTCCTGGGTGAAGGCCTGCACCCGGTCGTTCTCGCGGTCGGCCACCAGCACCCGGTCTTCGCGGTCAATCCAGATGCCGTGGGGCAACCGGAACTGGCCGGGGCCGTCGCCCGGCTCGCCCCAGGACTTTATGAGCTGGCCCTGGCGAGTGAACTTGTGGATGCGGGCGTTGGCGTAGCCGTCGGCAATGAAAATTTCGCCCGCGTCGTTGAGGGCGATGCCGGCGGGCATATTGAAAGGAGGGCCGCCGTGGGTCACGGACTGGAAGGCAGTGGAACTGTAGTCGTCCGGGTCAACGCCGGTATCGGAGCGCACGCCCCTCTGCCCAATGGTCATGATGTGCTGCCCGTCGCCGGTGTACTTGTGGACTTCGTGAGTGTTGCGGTCCACCAGCCAGACGTTGTCGTCCTTGTCCAGCAGGATGGAGTGGGCGAAGGTAATCAGCCCCGCGCCCCAGGCGGAGATGAAGTTGCCGTCCTTGTCGAAGATGCAAACGGGATGCTCAGGGTCGCGGTTGAAGGCGTACACGCGGTCCTGGGAGTCGCCGTAAACCGCCGCGGTGGGCATCTCCCACCCCTCGGGGAGCTTGGCCCACTCAGGGTTCATATCATAGGTGAAGTCGCCAGAACCTACAACGTTGCTGGATGTCACGATTGCTCTCCTGATTGGTGTTTCGGGTTGCCGCCAATGATACAGGCAAGTACAAGCGTACACCACCCGCCACTTGCCTGCACGGTTTTAGGGTTTGATCCCGGGCATGGTCACCCGGAAGCTGTACACCGACTGGCCGGGGGTGGTGTAGACGGTACGGTAGTCGTCGCCGCCGAAGGCGATGTTGCGGGGGACTTCCGGGCCGCGGATGACGCCGATGTGGGTTCCGTCCGGCTCGAAGACCCAGATGCCGCCGGAGCCGGTGCAGAAGACGCGGCCGGCGGTGTCCACCTTCATGCCGTCAGGGACGCCCGGCTCCGCAGAACTCATATCGGCGAACACCCGGTTGTTGCTCAGCGAGCCGTCGGCAGCCACGTCGAAGGCGCGTATCTTGCGGTGGGTGCAGACCTCGCCGCGCTCCTCCTCGGCAAGGCAGTTGAGGCTGACGCGGCTGATGGCGACGTAGAGCACCGATTCATCAGGCGAGAAGGCCAGGCCATTGGGATATTCGCAGCCGTCGGTGGCGAGATGCACCTCGCCGTCGGGCGCGATACGGAACACTCCGGCGAAGTCGTATTCCCGCAGCTCCGGTTCCAGACGCAGCGACGGGTCGGTGAAGTAGACACTGCCGTCGGAACGGGTGACTACGTCGTTGGGCTTGTGCAGCCGCTTGCCCTGCCACCGTTGTGCGATGGAGGTTACAGTCCCGTCGGCGTCCATGCGGGTGACGCAGCGGTGGTCGGCGCCCTCGCACATCAGCAGACGGCCCTCGCGGTCGAAAGTGCAGCCGTTGCCCTCGCCGGTGTTTTCGCGCAGCACGCTGACGCCATTGGTCTCGTCCCAACGGTACAGGCGGCTCTCGGTGAGGGAAACGAAGGTCAGGTATCCACCGGGATGCCACAAGGGGCCTTCGGTGTTGCCGCCGACACTGGCAAGATGAGTATGCTCCGGGGACTCGAGAATGCCGGAAAGGTCGTCGGCCATGACTTACTCCTCGTATCAAAAGGCTGTGATTTTCGAGATTATACCAGCAGGAAGCCAATCCGCCGCGATTGACCGTCCGCTAGGGCGGATTTAGAATGCGATTATGTTCATCGTAGCTATGATTGCAGTCAGGCGCCACGTGGAACGGAGCTGATATGCGGCAGAGCATTGACCAAGAAGCGATATACCAAGAGCTGCTCCGACGGGCCGTGGTGGAGTTCGGCGAACAGCGGGCTGCGGAGTTGGAAGAGTTCCTGCAAACGACGGCCCGCCAAGTTGCCGAGGTGGAGCAGGCCGACGCCTATCCCGACCTGGAGCCGTTGCTCCACGCCTAACCTTTACGATTAGTTTTGAGTGCGGAAAAAGTCTCTCTTTGTCACACTGAGGAAAGCGAAGGGTCTCTGTACTGAGAACAGGATTCTTCGCTGCGCTCAGAATGACAGTTCTTTGAGGTTGTGTTATGCCAGAACCTTACGAGCTTTCGGTGACAGAAGCGTCGGCGCAGATTCGTGAGGGCAACCTGTCGCCGGTGGACCTGGTGGAGTCGCTGCTGGCCCGGATTGACGCGCTGGACGGCGATCTGAAAGCCTGGGTGACCATTGACCGGGAGGAAGTTCTGGAGACCGCCCGGCAACGGGAAATCGCAGCGCAATGGGGCGGGCCGCTGGGGCCCATCCATGGCGTTCCGGTGGGCCTGAAGGACATCTTCTATACTGCCGGTATGCTGACCGCCTGCGGCTCCAAGGTCTACGCCAACTTCGTGCCGGAGTTCGACGCCACATCGGTGGCGAAAATCAAGGACGCCGGCGGCATCATCCTGGGCAAGGCGGTTACCACTGAGTTCGCCACATCGGACCCTTCGCCGACACGCAACCCGTGGAACTTGGAGCATACCCCAGGCGGCTCCAGCAGCGGCTCATCGGCGGCGGTGGCGGCGCGAATGGTTCCGGCGGCCCTCGGCTCGCAGACCGGCGGCTCCACCTGCCGCCCTGCGGCCTACAACGGCATCGTCGGCCTCAAGCCCACCTACGGGCGCATCAGCCGCTACGGGGTGGTGCCGGTGAGCTGGTCCCTGGACCACGTGGGCATACTGACGCGCACCGTGGCCGACGCCGCGCTGATGCTTCAAGCCCTGAGCGGCGAGGACGACAACGACCCGGGCTCACTGCGCCTGCCCGTTCCCGATTTCGTGCAGCAGATGAACGAGACCGCAGCGGGCCGTCCGCCGCGCATTGGCCTTGTCCGGGAATACTTTGAAGACTATGCCTCTCCGGAGATGTGGGCGCACACCGAACAGGTGGCCCATCAGTTGGCCCTAGCCGGGGCCGAGATGGTGGAACTGCCGCTGCCTGACAGTTTCGCCCATGCTCACAGTATGCAGCGCATTGTGATGAACGTGGAATGCGCCGCCTTCCACCAAGCCAACCACCGCCAGCGGGCTAACGACTACGGCCCACGTATCCGCGCCGGCATAGAGATGGGGCTGATAATCCCGCCAGCGACCTATCTGAAAGCGCTCCGGCTGCGGCGGGAGTTCCGCGCCGCGATGAACGAGATGGCGCAACAGGTAGACGTGCTGATGATGCCGGCGACACCGGAGCCTGCGCCAAGAAACCTGGACACGACGGGCGACGCCGCCTTCCAGTCCCCCTGGACTGCCGCCGGACTGCCCACCGTCGTGGTGCCGTCGGGCCTGAGCGACATGGGTATGCCCATGGCGGTGCAGTTCGCCGCCCCTATCGCCGAGGAGGGCAGGCTGCTGGGCGCGGCCCACTGGTGCGAGCAGGTCGTGGGCCTGAACGAGGGGCCGCCGGACTACCCCTAGCGTGGGTTAATCCCTCAGATCACAGACGGGGCCTGAGTTGAAACAGGCCCCTACACTCCATTAGAAAAGGCTCTACTCCCCCAGCGTAGTCGTCAGCACCCACATTGGCCGCGCGCCAACGTCGTAGGTGGTCAGCGGCGTCATTTCGCCGGTGTCGCCGTTGATGCTGTGGGAGGAGAGGCGTCCGGTGGCGGAGCCTGCTCCGAACACGAACTTGCCCTGCGGATCGAGGCTGAAGGCGCTGGGAACGGCCTCGGTGGAGGCCCGGTCGGCGGCGGTCAGCGCGCCAGTTTCCCCGTCCACAGTGAAGCTAGCGATGCTGTTGTGGCCCCGGTTGGGGACGAACAGCAGGCTGCCGTCGGCCGTCATCTGGATCTGGGAGCAGGTGTTGCGCTCGGTGTGGCCCTCCGGGAGCGTGGAGATAGTCTGGAAAGCGGACAGCCTCCCCTCGGAGTCCATGTTGTAGGCGGTGACGCTGCTGCCCTGCTCGTCGGAGAAGTAGACCACGTCCAGCGACGGATGGTAGGTGTAATGGCGCGGCCCCAGGAAGCCGTTCATTTCCAGCACCAGCGGGTCGTTGGGCGTCAGGCGGCCGGTGTCGGCGTCGAAACGGAACTGGTAGATTACGTTGGGGCCGGGGATATTCTTGGGCGGCTCCAGCACGTTGTCCTGTATGTAGGCGATATGGGGAACATAGGCGAAGCGGTTGGAAGGGTCGGTGAGGATGGCGTGGGCCCCGTCGGTAGTGGTCAGCGACTCGGTGGGCGCCCCGCCCAGCTCGCCGTCCGCTCCGATGGGGTAAACCCCGGCCCGGGCGCCGCCGTAGAACGCCACTGTCAGGTGCCTTCCCGTGCGATCGGTGGCGATATACGCCGGCCAGTCCTCCACCGACACCGACCCGGTCTGGGTCAGCCCGCCCGTGGCGGAGTCTATGCGGTGGCTGGACAGATTGAGGGCCTCGCGATGACTGACGTACAACGTCCGCTTGTCCGGGCTGATGGCCAGCAGGGACGGCCCGCCGGGCATTGCGGCATCGGCCTGATGGGTCAGCGCGCCGGAATCGGCGTCCATGGTGTAGATTCCAACCTTATTGTCGTCCTGGGCGGCGACGTATACGTAGTGAGGCATCTTTCTTCCTCCTCTCAGAATGTCTACTTGTGCCTGGGTTTCACCCCCACCCTAACCCTCCCCCTGAGGGGGAGGGCACATGGGGAAGGGGTTTGCGGTGGCTAAAATATGGCGATGGGGTTGACCGGCGAGCCGGTGGTATTGTGCAGACGCAACGGGCCGATGGAGATCATGAACTCCCAGCGGTTGCGCTCGCGGCAGGCCGCGGCCACCTCCTCCAGGTTGGCGTTGTCCAGAATCCAGATGCCCATGGCGGTGATGCCGACCTGGTGGATAGGGCTGGGGACATTTTCGTACTGGGGCGGGTTGACGTCGTTGCCCGTGTCGGTGCCCAGCATGGCGATGCCGCGCTCGTAGAACAGGGGCAGGCAGGACGCCTGGCAGGCGGCGGAACCGGCCTCACGGGGCCACGGGCCTTCGACGTTGCGGCGGTGGAGCTGGCCGGTGCGGATCAACAAGACGTCGCCCTCTTCCACCCTGAAACCGCAGCGCTCCTCGGCAGCCAGGATGTCGTCTATCATCACGCCCTCGCCGCGGTCAATCCAGTCGATGCCCCTGACCATCGGCACGTCCACCAGCACGGCGCGGCTGATGATGCCCTCCTTGGCCTCTTCCACCGAGCCGAAGGTTGCGCCCAGGCTGGTGGAGACCAGGTGGGCGGGCTTGCCGTTGTAAGTCTTGCCGTTCCAGAAGAAGTGGGCCAGGCTGTCCACGTGGGTGACTGTGTAGCCGTGGAAAATCATGCCAAAGTAGTCGGTGGCGGCGGGGAAAGCGCGGTTGCTGACCTTCTGACCACTGGCCCAGCCTTCGCCGCTCTCGACCATGAAGTGGACGGGCGGAACTGGCGCGTCAACGGTGGCCTCAAAGCTGATGGTGCGGGCCATGGAGATACGGACGCCTTCCTGCACTGTGGCGATGGCTTGCTTCACCTTTGCGGGGGTTATGAGGTTGGGCGCGCCCAGCTCGTCGTCGTCGCCCCAGCGGCCCCAGTTGGAGAACTTGTCGAAATAGCTGAGGACTTCCTCTTCGGACGGGATGTTGGCTTGCGGCATAACTCCTCTCCTTCTGTTTTGACGCAAAGGCGCAAAGCCGCAAAGACTATCCAGGAAAAACTTTCAACCCATTGCGTCTTTGCGCCATTGCGACATTGCGTTTAATCCACCGGCGGCGACAGGTGAACGTCCAGCACTCGCTCGCACCAGCGGGCGGCAGCCAGCAGGCGCTCCTCGCGGAAGGGCGCGGCGATGATTTGCAGGCCCATGGGCAGACCCGACTCCGCCAGCCCCGACGGTATGGTAATGGTGGGCAACCCGCAGGAGGTCCATGGTCCCTGGAAGGCAGTTACACCGGTGTTGGTCAGGTCGGCCAGCGCCGGGGTGGGCGTGGTCGGCGTCAGCAGCACGTCGGCGCTCTCGGCCAGCACCTGCATATCGGTAATGAATTGCAGCCGCCGTTCCAGGGCGCCGGAGTATTCAACAGCGCTGGTCTCAAGCCCTCGCGCTATCAGACGGCGTAGCAGCGGGCGGTATTCTTCCGAGCGAGTCTCGTACATCGGGCGGTGGAAGGCGGCAGCCTCGCAGCGCATGATGACCAGCTGGTCTTCGATGGCGGTGCTGAAGCTGTCGGGCAGCCTGACCTCGTTCACCTCGGCGCCGGCGGCAGCCAGCTTGTCGAGCATGGCCCGGGTGTGACGCTGCGTTTCCTCATCGGACTCTTCCATGAAGAAGGACGTCACCAGGCTGATGCGAGGCGGCGCGCCGTCCTCTAGCCCCGACAGGTAGTCGCCAGCCGGGAAGCGGGCGCACACCGGGTCGTTGGAGTCCGGGCCGGCCATCACCTGTAGCATCAGGGCGGCGTCCTCCACCGAGCGGGACATCCAGCCCATGGTGTCAAGAGACCAGCTCACAGGCACCACGTTGTGGCGGCTGACTCGGCCGTAAGTGGGCTTGAGGCCGACCACGCCATTGTAGGACGCCGGACGCAGCACAGAGCCGACGGTCTGCGACCCCAGCGCCACGGGGCACATCCGCGAGGCCACCGACACCGCCGACCCGCTGCTGGAGCCTCCCGGGGTATGGGCCGGGTTCCACGGGTTCAGCGTGGGCGAAGGGTCAAGGCAGGCGAACTCGGTGGTCACTGTCTTGCCCATCATGATGGCTCCGGCCTGCTTCAGGCTGGTCAGAACCGCCGCATCATACTCCGGCACGAAGTCGGCGTACACCTGCGAGCAAGCCGTGGTAGGGATTCCGGCGGTATAGAAGATATCCTTGACGCCCACTGGCACGCCGTGGAGCGGCCCCGGGTTGGGCAGCGAATCCAGCTCCCGCTGACGTTGCTCGGCGTCGGCCAGCACTGTCTCCCGGTCTATGTACACCCACGCTTGCAGCGATTCCAGCGCGTCGGTGCGGGCCAGGAGCACCTCGGCAACGTCCACCGCGCTGATTTCGCCGGCGCGGATTTGGCGGGCCAGTTGGGCGGCGGTTAGTTCGTGAAGTTCCGGCATTTGCTTTCCTCCATTGTCTGAGCTGTGATTTTTGTGATTGGGATGATGCCCATGATTTCCTGCTCTTCAATCATGGCGATCTTAAAATGGGACGAATCACAGTTCAGGTGGTCGCCTTGTATGCCAGTCCGTAGCCTGCTCGTAAGCATACGCTGCTCGCAGCACCGTCGGCTCGTCGAAAGGTCGCCCCACAAGCTGCAACCCCACGGGCAGCCCGTCCGATGTGAAGCCGCAGTTGATGGACAGCGCGGGAACGCTTGCCACGTTGAAGGGCGAGGTGTAGGTACGCCGGCCGCCCAGCATGGTAAGGAAGTCTTCCTTGCCGTTCTTGGACAGTCCGGCCTCGGTGGGGATGGGCGTGGCCTGCACCGATGACGCTGGCAGGGCCAGCACATCCACACGGTTGAGGGCGTCCAGTATCTGGTTGCGGAGCATTTGGCGGAGGCGGGCGGCCTTCTGGTGGGCTTGGGCAGGCACCAATGCGCCGGTCAGCAGGCGCACCCGGTTGTTGTGGTCGTACTTCTCAGGGTGGTCGCGCAGGCCCTGGCGATGCACCCCCGTAGCGTCCACGTATATCAGCGTGGTGGAGATGGCCGCCGAGTCGGCTATCAGGGGTATGGAAACGTCCTCTACTTCCGCGCCCAGTTCGCCCATGTGGGCAACCGCCGCGTTTACGGCGTCGCGCACGTCGGGTTCCACGCCGTCCGCGTTGACGCGGTCGCTGATTACGCCGACGCGCAGGCCGCGGATTCCGGCGTCCAGGCCGTTGAGGTAATCCGGGACAGGAGCGTTTCGAGTATAGGGGTCGTTGGGGTCGTAGCCCGCTATTGCGCCCAGGGTGGCGGCGCAGTCGGTCACGGTGCGGGAGATTGGCCCGGCAGCGTCCATGGACCAGGTGGAGGCCAGCATTCCGTAACGGCTGACCAGCCCCCAGGTGGGCCGAATTCCAACCAGCCCGCAGAAGGCAGCGGGACCGCGTATGGAGCCTGCGGTGTCTTCACCCAGAGAGGTGGCGCAAAGGAAGGCGGCGGTAGCGGCGCCGGAGCCGCTGCTGGACGTCCCGGGGTTGCGCGACAAATCCCACGGATTGCGGGGACGGCCATAGGGATGGTGAAAGGCGTCGCCCATGGCGAACTCGCTCATGTTCAGCTTGCCCAGCAGCACCGCCCCGGCATCTTTGAGCTTGGCCATAACCGTGGCATCGTAGTCCGGCACATAGTCGCGCAGGATTTCGGAGCCGCCGGTAGTTGCGACGCCTGCGGTGCAGAACTGGTCTTTGACGGCCACCGGGACGCCGTGGAGCGGCCCGCGATATTGACCTGCGGCGATTTCCGATTCGGCCTGCTGCGCCTCTGCCCTCGCCTGTTCGGCGGTGACGGTGATGTAGGAATTCAGCGACGGGTCCACCTGCTCGATGCGGGCCAGATAAGCCTCCGTCGCCTCCACCGGCGACACTTGGCGCGACCTGAGCAATTCCGCCAAGTCAGTTGCGCTGAGGAAGGGAATTTCGTTGCGATCCATAACTGAAGCCTTCGGTTGCGAATAAACGGGGGCATATATGCGCCCGGAAAGCAGCCCAATTGTGCCGTTGGCGTTCAGCTATGTCAACGCGAATGCAAACCGTCCGTCCGCGCCGCGTTATAATCAGGGAGCGGTCAGCGGGCCAACCGGGGCCGCCGGAGGGTATGGCTATGAGTTTGGCCGGCGTGGTAATGGCTGGGGGCGAGGGCAAGAGGATGCGGTCTCGGACTCCCAAGCCGCTGCATCGCGTTTGCGGCAGGGAGATGGTGCGCTACCCTGTGGAGCTGCTGAAGGAGGCGGGCGCGGGCCGGGTAGTGGTGGTCGTGTCGCCGGAGAATCAGGACGCGATTCAGACGGTTCTGGGCGATTCGGTGGAGTATGTCCTTCAGTCGCAGCGCGACGGCACTGGCGGCGCTCTGGCCTGCTGCGCCCCGCTGCTGCAAGGGCAAGCGGAGCGGGTGCTGGTCATCGGCGGCGACACTCCGCTGGTGACTGCCGAGTCCGTGGCCCGGCTGCTGGACAAACACACCGCCCACTCAGCCAGCATGACCCTGCTGACTGCGCCCTCCGAGGGAAAAACCGATTTGGGTCGGGTAATCGTAGAGAATGGCAAGGTTAGCAGAATCGTTGAGGCCGCTGACGCTGCCAGAGAACCTGATAAAGCGCCCTTCGACAAGCTCAGCAGGAACGGTCTCAGGGCCAATGCCGGGGTTTACTGCTTCGAATCTCAATGGTTGTGGAAAGCGATTGAGAAAGTGCAGCTTAGCCAATCTGGGGAGCGTTACCTGACCGCGCTGGCTGCCATCGGGGCAGAAGGCGGCACAGGCGTGTTTGCCGCCGATGCAGCAGACCCGTTGGAATCCCTGGGCGTGAACGACCGGATACAGTTGTCTGTGGTGGAAGAGGCGATGCGGCGGCGCATCCGGCAACGCTGGATGCTGGCCGGCGTCACCATGACAGACCCAGCATCAGTATACATCGACACCGACGTCGCCATCGGTATGGACACGGTGATACTGCCCAATACCATGCTCCTCGGGCGCACGTCCATCGGCGAGAACTGCGAAATCGGCCCCAACTCTGTGATACGCGACACCGCTATTGGGGACAACTGCCGTGTCACGTCCTCGGCGCTGGAAGAGGCGCTAATGGAAGACCATACCGACATCGGTCCGTTCAGCCACCTGCGGCCCGGCGCATACTTGGAGTCGGGCGTCCACATTGGCAATTACGTCGAGGTGAAGGAGAGCCGGTTCAAGGCGGGAGCTGTCATGGGGCATTTCGGCTACGCCGGCGACGCCACCATCGGCGCCAGGGTCAACGTGGGCGCAGGCATGATTACCTGCAACTACGACGGCAAGGACAAGCACCGGACGGTGGTGGAGGATGACGCTTTCATCGGCTGCGACACGATGCTGGTGGCGCCGGTAACGGTGGGCGAAGGCTCAATAACCGGAGCGGGCGCGGTTGTCACCAAGGACATCCCACCCGCTAGACTGGCGGTAGGCGTTCCTGCTACTATTAGACGCAACTTGAAATAGCCCGTCCTCCCCGCGGCGGCGCGACTGGCACAGGGCCACGCGCCGACCGCCCTGAGATTCGGGAGTTTGAGGTTTGGATACAGATAACGCGCCACCAGGTTTATCCCCAGCGGCTTTAACTCCGCTTTCCCTCGCCCCGGGCTTGTCCTGCGACTTTCCCGCCATAGTTGCCCGTCAGAGCCGCCTTGCCTCCTTTTCGCCTGTCCGCAGCCTATCGCTTCCGGTGGACTCCCGTTATGTCTCCTATTAGCTGGCTGGGGAGACTGTTGCGGGGGGATGAGCGAAAGGGCAAGCGAGGAAGGCGAACTTCCAACGGGATGCTGCCCGGAAACGGAGCAGCGACCAGCGGTGAACACGGTCTGGCTCCTGCCGATAACTATGCGGGACTGATTGTTCCTTCTGACGAACCCGCTATCACGGAAGAAGAGCTGAGCGGCCTGGACCAGCGGGACCGCGAGATGCTCCGCTCCATCATTGACCTGGACTACACCACTGTGCGGGAAGTGATGGTGCCCAGGCTGGACATGGTAGCCCTGGAAGCCAATGTGTCGCTGGAAGAGGCTGCCGCGGCCATTGTGGAGCACGGTCACAGCCGGCTGCCAGTCTATAACGAGACCATAGACGATGTGCTGGGCATCGTGTACGTCCGCGACTTGCTGGCGGCTGTGGTCAACCTCAAGGAAGATTGCGACCTGCGCTCGCTGACTCGCCCGGCCTTCATCGTTCCCGAAACCAAGCGGGTTGACGAACTGCTGGAGGAGTTCCGGCAGCGCCGCACCCAGATAGCCATAGTAGTGGACGAGTACGGAGGGACCGAGGGGCTGGTGACCATGGAGGACGTGCTGGAGGAAATCGTCGGCGAGATTGAGGACGAATTTTCCCGGGTCCGCGAGGCGGAGATTACCCGCGATGAGGAAGGGGTCGTCTACGTCAGCGCCGGACTGAGCACAGAAGAGGTGCAGGACCTTTTCGGTGTCAGCATCGAGAGCGACGATTTTGACACGGTTGGGGGATTCGTCTACCACAACTTGGGGCGCATCCCCCATGTTGGCGACGTGGTAAACAACGAAGGGCTGCGCGTCGAGGTGGTGTCGGTGGCCGGAAGAAGGCTGCGGACGCTGAAAATCAGCAATGCAGACGGCGGCTCAACCGTCGATTCCGGTTAAGCCGCCTTCATCTGACCTGCCCGTCGATTTTCTAACTGCTTGACTTGCGGGCGATCAAGTCCGCGTCAACTATCAGCCGGTGGTCGTATACCAGGCGGGGAACGCAGGACACTAGGTGAATGCTGGGGCCGTCACCGCCTTCCAGGATCAGGTCGTCTTCATGCACCACCCGCGTTCCGGTTACCCGGTAGAGGAACTGTTCTGTGCCGTTGTCGGTGATGATGTCCACGTCCTTTCCGGTGCGCAGTTCATCGGCCACCTGCTGTAGATTAAAGAACACCGATCCCTCGTCGAGGATGGGGCTTTCGGTGTGACCGAAATACCACCCCTCGCCGGATTCCCCGGCATCGGCAGTCTCCGGGATGTGTCCGATGGTGTTGTTGGGAGTCTCGTAGGCTCGCCGGTCGCCCAGATTCGTAATGGAAAGCTCCACGACGTTAGAGTCAATATCCAGCGACGAAATGGTCATCCGGGTGGCCGGGGCAACCAGAGAAAGGGGATTGTCTTCAGAAAAATCAATAAGCGCGAAACCCTCGGGCAAGTCTATCTCTGAGTACGCTGATATGTCCCCAGCGTCACCGGAATACAAGGAAGCCTCTGGAAGGAATGGCTGGCTAACCGGCTTCGGTTCTACCGTCTCGACATTCGGGGACGATACCGGCGCCACTTCGACGGCTGGCACCTCAAGCATCACCAGACCGTCGCGAGCATTGTTGGCGTAGCCGTAGTAGGCAACGCCGATGCCCATGAGAATTCCCCCTGCAATAAGAAGGGAGCAGGCGACAATTCTGGTTCTAGTCCAGAAGCCTCCCGTCCTCCATCGCAGGGTCAAGTAGTCGTAACCCGCAATCATAGCCTCACTCACTCCTCCTGAATCCCCGGAAGCCCCCGCATTGCAGGTCGGCTTACCGGGAAGCAGGAATCTCACTTCACCACCGCCCTACTATTCCCCGGAGCGTTCAGGGACTATGGGGGAGGCGCTTGGAATTTCTCCGAATTTCTGTCTTGAAGCGGGCCAAAGCCACCGTTCAGCGAGCCCTGGGAGTGTTCATCGACCCCGGCGTAATAGGCTCGTTGAGGTATATGTCGCCGTTTCGTATCTTGATGTTAAACCCGCACGGTGGATTGACGCAGACCCAAGCCTTGAAGTGCACCGCAGCTCCCTGTCCGCCGTAGTCCGATAGCGGAACCAGATAGCCCACATCGCACTTCAGGCACTTGGGGACAGTCATCTCTTCCACAAGAACCTCCTCCCTCACTTACGACTGAGGCGAGTATATCGTCCGCTTCACTGAGGATACAATAAAATCGGAAAGCTCTATCGTCTATTTTGACGAAATCAGATTACATAACGTCTTATTCGTTATGTTATGTCTATTGATTCTCTTATCGCACAGGGCGGGCTTGAAACCCGCCCTTGCTACACCCGGCTCACTTTTGCGCCGGTTAATGACTATCTGAAGTGGGATCCTTACAGACGGCTATTCCAGGAAATCCCGGAGCTTGCGGGAGCGAGTCGGGTGCCGCAGCTTTCGCAGCGCCTTAGCTTCGATTTGACGGATTCGCTCCCTGGTAACCCCGAATTCGCGCCCGACTTCCTCCAGGGTGCGGCTGCGCCCGTCTTCCAGCCCGAAACGGAGTTGCAGCACACGGGCCTCACGCTCAGTGAGCGTGTGCAGCACTTCATCCACCTGCTCCTTGAGCAACTGGAAGGAGGCCGCGTCGGCCGGCGCGGGGGCATTGCGGTCTTCGATGAAATCACCGAGATGGGAGTCCTCTTCCTCGCCGATGGGAGTTTCCAGGGACACCGGCTCCTGGGAGATTTTGAGGATTTCCTCCACTTTCTCCGGCCCGATCTCCATGGCCTGGCCGATTTCCTCCGGCGTCGGCTCGCGCCCGTATTCCTGCAAAAGCCGCCGGTGCTGCCGCATCAGCTTGTTGATGGTCTCGACCATGTGAACCGGAATGCGGATGGTGCGGGCCTGGTCGGCGATGGAGCGGGTGATGGCCTGCCGGATCCACCACGTGGCATAGGTGCTGAACTTGTAGCCCTTGCGGTAGTCGAACTTTTCCACCGCCCGTATCAGCCCGATGTTGCCTTCCTGAATCATGTCCAGCAGGGCCATGCCGCGGCCGATATATTTCTTGGCGACGCTGACCACCAACCGCAGGTTGGCCTCGGTCAGGTGGGACTGGGCCCGCTCGCTTTCCGAAGTAACTCGGTTGTAGTGCTGCCGCAGCAGGGGATCCAGCCTTTGCAGCCGCGCCAGATGGTCAGGGTTTCCCAGCGCGCCGCTCAACTCCGTCAACTGGCAGTCCCTGAGAGCATCCACGGTCTGGGGCGACAACACCCAGGAACTGAGCGAAAGGTCCAAGACCTTGCGGTAAATGTCCTCCGCCGGCTCGTCCATCTCTTCCGATAGACGCCCCAGCATCTCCTGAGAGACCTCGGCATCAATGGCACCCCGCAATTTCACGTTGCTTATAACCTGCGACAGGGCGGGATTCACCGGCAACAGATGCGGGTTCATCGCCGCTCGCTGTTCCGAGTCATCCATAATCTGCGACAGGTTGGGATTGAAGGGCAGCACCACGTTCTTGATGGCCTGCTGCAATTCCGGGGGCATGGCCTCCTTCAGGTCCGGCATTTCCATGATTTCCGACAGAGTGGGATCAAAAGGCTCTTCCTCTTGCCCAGGAGCCTCCTCATGCGGGGCCTTTCCGTTCTCCGATACCGGTTCCAGCGGGGAACCGGCATCAGCCTGGGGTCCGGAATGGTAGACGCTTTGCAAATCCTGTTTTACGGCTTCATCAACTTCCTGGTTATCCAGAATATCGGACAACCTGGGTTCGGCTGGCAGAACTTCCTCCTCGCTTTCGCGCAGGGCGCTCAGCGACTCTTTGGTCTGCTGGCTCACTTCCGGGTTATCCAGAATTTCAGCCAAGGTGGGATCGGAAGGCTGGATTTCGCCGTCGTCAGCGGTTTCTGTGCCGGAGATGCCAGCGGAGTCCAGGGCATCTTCCGCCCCGGTGTCCGTCTCTTCATCAGAACCGGGGGCAGTTGAAGCCTCCGGTAGCGCCTGGGCCTCTTCGTCGAGGGAGGGAGCCGCCATTTTTGCCCGCAACTCCGGGAGTTCCAGGAGTTGCGAAAGAGCGTCGTCGTGTCGGCCCCGGAAGTCCTTGGCGATAGCGTTAATCAACGGTTCGGCCTGGATCAGGCGCTCGACCAGCCGGGAGGTAATCTGCCAGGGACGCGGGTCTTCCCCAAGTTCATCAGCCAGTTCCGATTTCACGCCCTGCAAGTGCTTGCCGCCCTCGATCTGCCGGGCCAGCTTTCGCTCGTCGGCGGAGGTTAACAGGCGAACCCGACCTATTTCCCGCAGGTACATACGCACCGGGTCGTCTAGCACTTCCATGGATTCGGCGGCTTCAGGCCCGCGCTCGGGGTCTTCGGCCTCCGTATCGGGCGCGGCTCCGTCGGTGGTCTCCGTGCTCCCTTCGGCGTCGGGCGCGTCCCACTGCTCCTCCTCGACTGCAACGGTCAAAGCCGGAGGTCGCGGGCTGGCAATTCCGTCGCCGTCTTCGGACGCATCGTCGTGGGCGGCATCCACCTTGCGAAAGATGTCTATTATAGGGTCGCGCTCTTCGGTTTCCTCTGCGGGCTGCTCCAGAAAATCTTCCGGGTTCAGTTCTCTTGCTGCTCGGTGACTAACCATGAATTCTCCTTAAGTGGACTGGACCAATGGGATGGGAACTGCCATCCGGCCTATCGGACGCGGTTCCGGCTGCGGGTTTCGGCGCGCTTCATTCGCTGATTGACCGCCACGGTATCCTGCAAGTCTTCAGCGTCCAGGTCAGGGGGGGACTCATCAAATCGGATTTGTTCCTCCGCTTTCAGCCGACGCAGGCTGCGTTTCTCCAACTGCATTACGACGTCGTCCATCGCCTGTCGGCGCTTGACAAAATCCATCGGCGGCAGCGACTTCTGTTGCAGTGCTTCCCATTGCTCTCTGACACCAGGGGGGGCATCGTCCAAAATATCTTCTCCGGCACTATCCTCTGAAATCAGGTAGCTGCCGAATATCTCCCGGTTTTCGTGTCTCCAGAAGTGTTCGGGGGTCAATGGTTCCGCATACTCACTCAGGTCGGGATAGCGCATCAGCAAGGCCAGGCAGTACTCCTCCACCGGGTCGCGCTCCAGCCTGGCGAAGGGTGACGTTGCCGCCGTCCGCTCTGCCGGCGACTGTTCCGGCTGTTGACGGTTCTGCGGAGTCCGGGGCCTTCGGGCCGCCGTGGGCCTGCCAACGCTGGCCAGCAGCGTCTCCGGCGTTACGTTAAGCTCCCCGGCCAGCTTCTGAAAGTAATAGTCCTGTTGCGGGGCGTCCTGCACTGCCGCAATCAGCGGGAATATAGCCTCGGCTATGGCGGCCTTGCCCTGGGCCGTTGACGGGTCGATGCTGGCCGTGGTGGCGGAAATGAGGAAGTCCAACAACGGCCTGGCTTCCTCCACCAGTCTGCTCCATTCTGTCGGCGAGCGCCGGATGACCTCGTCCGGGTCCTGGCCCGGGGGCATGGACGCGATTCGGATTTCGGGATTTTCGGGGCGTTGCAGCAGCATCGTGCCCCGGGACTGTCCGGCCACCCGGCTCTGGTAGATGCGCCATGACGATTCCAGGCTCCGCAGGGTGGCCTGCTGCCCGGCGGCGTCCTGGTCTAGGGCCATGGTGACCCGGTTTGTCATCCGGCGGATGGCGTCCACCTGCGTTTCGGTGAGGGCGGTGCCCATGGAGGCCACCACGTTGCGAAAGCCGGACTGGTGGGCGGCTATGGCGTCCATGTATCCCTCGACGATGACTGCGCCGTTCTTTCTTATGTCATCTCGCGCTCGCTCCATTGCGTACAGTATTCGGCTCTTGTCGAATACCTCGCTCTGCGGAGAGTTGAGGTACTTGGGTTCGGAACCGTCCAGCGACCGGCCGCCGAATCCGGCCAACCGGCCCTCGGCGTCGCGGATGGGAAACATCAGACGCCCGCGAAACAGGTCGCGCTGCCTGCCGTCGTCGCCTTCCCGCACAATTCCGGCGGCCGCCAATTGCGGCGCGGAAAATCCCTCCCGGATGAGGTGGCCGCGCAGAGACTCGCCATCGGAAGGGGCCATCCCTATCTGAAATGCGTCGGCGGCGTCGCGGTCGAGGCCGCGGTTTTCCATATATGCTCGGGCATCGGCGCCCTGGGTTGAGGCGAGAAACCGCTGGAAGTAGGCTCGGGCGGCTTCGTTTATGTCGTAGGCCGTGGGGTCAACGCGGGACTCGCGGCGTTCCTGCAACTGCACCCCGGTGCGCCGGGCCAGTTCGCGGATGGCCTCGCCGAACTCCAGGTTCTCGGAGCGCATCACGAAGGTAATGGCGTCGCCGCCGGTGGCGCAGGCCCCGAAGCAGCGCCAAGACTGGCGGTCGGGAAACACGTGGAACGACGGGGTACGTTCCTGGTGAAAGGGGCAGTTGCCCTTGTAGCTGCGTCCTGACCGTTGCAGCGGCACACGCTGTCCGACGACTTCGAGGATGTCCAAGCGGGCCTTGATGTCGTCAACAACGGTCACAAACAGCCCTCCAAAAACCGAGGGCCATTGCGCGATGGGCGCAATAGTCCGACCCTATTCTATCAAGTTTACCTCAAATGGGCAAGGGTTAGACGGACTGCTCGCGGCCTTCCATTGCCAGGCGTTGTTGAAGGAGCGGGGCCAGGTTGTCGGTCACGGTGGCGTCCAGCCGCGCCGCCGCCATGCGGGACAAGTCGCAACCGAAGTCCACGTCCCACGCCAGGGTTCGGACGCCTCGGGCGCGTATCCGGTGCATCAGGCCGGGGTTGTAGCTGCCGTCCGCCGGGTCATACCAGTGGGCCTTTACCAAAGGACTGAAGCAGCGGGAACGAATGGGCGGGGGATGACGGTGAGACCAGATGTAGGCGCGCATAATGCGCGGCTCAATTTTGCGGAGTTCCCACAGTGAGATGGGGTTGAAGCTGGCTACCAGCGTGCTGGCCCAACGCCCGTGACGGCGGACGACCTCGGCCACCCGGTGGGCGATGAACCGCATATTGTCTATGACGGCCTTCATCTCCACGTTAATCAGGAAGCCTGGAGGCAGCAGCTCGAACACCTCGTCTAGGGTGGGGGCCTGCTCGCCGCGAAACTCCGGCGCAAACCAGCCTCCCACGTCCAGGGCGCGCACCTCGTCCAGCGTTGCGTTGCTCACCAGCCCGGGTTTGCCGGTAATGCGCTTCAGTCCACGGTCGTGAAACACCACCAGTTGCCCATCGCGGGTCATGCGCACGTCCAACTCGATGCCGTCGGCGCCCCGCTCACAGGCGCTACGGAAGGCGGGCAGGGTGTTCTCCGGCGCGTTCGCAACGTCGCCCCGGTGCGCGATGAGCAACGGGACACGGCGGGCGCCGGTGGGAAAGTCCCAAGAGGTAGGCCGCTCAACAGAAGAGCGGCTTGAGAGAGGAAGAACAGAAGGAAGAGCTACGACCAACTCAAACCCATACATCGTTATGCAATGTAAGGCTTAAAATAGCGGCCTCTACATCGGCTGTCAAGGTAGTCAGTTTGCAGGGCAGGCAACTCGCGGTAAGAATTCTTACAACAAGCCTCCCATTCCGGCATCCAGCTCGGCGGCTTGGCGTTAGAATACGGAGATTCCCGCCGGAACCCGGCGGAGAACCGGCTACGGAGCGTCAATGAGGCCGATTCCTGGCATTCGCGGCACTGCGCTGGCATTGATGCGGGAGCGGGACTTCCGCGTCATCTGGGCCGTGGGCACTCTGGCCGAGTTCGGGCGCCGGAACGAGTTGCTGGTGTGGACCCTGCTGTTAATCAAAGTCGTAGAGGCCCCGGCGTCGTACTTGATGCTGCTATGGGTCTTCAACAACCTGCCCCGGCCCTTCGTCTCGCCCATAGCCGGCTACATCGCCGACCGCTTTCCCCGCCAAAGGATCATGTTTCTGGTGCAGGCAGTGAATCTGGTCACCGTCGGGGGCCTGCTGGCGCTGATGTTGTACGACCTGGAGTCCTTGCGGTCATGGCATATCTTCGTGGTGGCCTTTATCCAGGGGACGACCAAGGCCATCGAAGACCCCTCGCGGCGGACCGGGATATTCGACATCGTAGGGCGGGAGCGGATAGTCAACGCGATGTCGCTGGACGTAATCGCCCAGAACGTCGGCAAGATGATTGGCCCGGTGGTGGGCGGGCTTCTCATTCAGTTTTCGGGATACCCGGCGGCCTACATCTTCCTGCTGTTCGTCCACGCCGATAACCTGTGGCTCATCTCGCGGCTCCGCATCCCGGAGGCGGGCCTCCGCGTCTCCGTGCCGCCGATATGGCGCGGGATGGGCAATGCCTTCGGCTTCGCCTGGAAGAGCGGGACGCTGGTAGGGATGCTATCCATCACCATCGTGATGAACGCCTGGGCCTTCCCCTTACAACAGTTCATCCCCGCCGTCGGCACGGAATTGCTGGCCGTCGGCCCGGCCCTCGTCGGAGTACTGGTGGCCGCCGACGGCTTCGGACACCTGGCTGGCGCGGCAATGATGGCGTCGACGCGGGGAATACGGTTTCACGGACGCTACTTCGCCTTCGGCTCTATCATCGTGCTGCTGGCGTCTGCGGCCTACGTGTGGTCGCCGTGGTACACCGCGGCATTCGCGCTCCTGCTGGTCAGCGGCCTCGGCCAGGCAGGATTCTCCACCATGCAGAGCAGCATAATGATGCTGGTTGCCCCGCCGGCCATGCGGGGGCAGATGATGGGACTGCTCAGCTTCTGTATCGGCGTCGCCAACCTGCTGGGCGCGCTGGAAATCTTCTTCGTCGTGTCCATTCTGACATTGCAGCAGACCATCTCCCTGCACGCCCTCGCAGCGCTGGCCCTGCTTCTTCCGGCAATCTTGTTTACGCCCCTTGTCCGGCTGCCCCTGTCGCAGCCGGAACCGCAACCGGCCGGCTGAATCCGGGTTGCCCCTCGGCTGGCGAGGGGGTATATTCTCACAGTCCTGCATCCCCCTGAGCGGACGGGACGGAGACGCTGATGGCGCGCCCCGCCGAAACGGAGTTGAGGCGATGTTATGCTAATTGACTGGCCCGGACGGATGCAGGAGCTTGCCGATTTCGTTGGCCTGGACCAAGAGGGGCTGGCGTTGATCCAGGCAACCCGCGAGGTGGTGCTGGCCCACGGAGAGGAGCTGACCGCCTCGGTTTATGACAACTTCCTGGATTTCCCGGAGTCGCGCCGCTTCTTCGCCGACGAACATGGCGACGTCAACGAGGACAGGCTGACACGCCGCAAGCACAGCCTCATGCGCTGGCTGCGCGGCTCCATTGACTTCCAGATGGACGAAGACTACCCCATCCGCGTGCTGGCCATGGGCATCGTCCACAGTCACCCGCCCTTGCACCGCTCCCACCTGGGTTCGGTGCCCGCCCGATTCATGATCGGCACCATCTCATACATCCAGTCCGCCGTGGCGGACCTGCTGCGCCGCGAGATGGACGACCCCGACCTGGCGATGCGGGCGGCAGCGGCCTGGAACAAGATGCTGATGCTGCAACTGGACATCATGCTGGCGGGTTATGTCAACGACGTACCCAACGAACCTGTCCCCGGAGGGCCGCAGTACACCGGGCCGGGGGCGGAGTAGAGGGGACGCCCTCACCCTAACCCTCTCCCAGAGGGAGAGGGAATTTTTGTGGAGCGACGAAAATGAGCAAGGTTCTGGTGATTCAGGGCGCGGGAATGAATATGCGCGGCAAGTCGCAGGTCGAAATCTTCGGCTCCGCGACGCTGGATGAAATTGACGAGCAGATTCGGGGCTACGCCGAGGGCCTGGGCATTGACATCGAGATGTTCCATTCCAACATCGAGGGCGAGGTGGTCAATGCGCTGTATGACGCCCATGACCGCGACTTCGATGCCGCGCTAATCAACCCGGCGGGCTACACCACCGTGGCCGGGCCGCTGCGCAACGCCATCACGCAGGTGAAGTTCCCGGTCTACGAGGTACACGTGTCCAACCCCACAGCCCGAGGCACCGTGTCGCAGGTGCTGCCGGTGTGCAAGGGCGCGGTCTATGGCTGTGGTGTCTATGGCTACCGGCTGGCCCTGGAGGCCGTTCAGCAGTTGGGGTAGCGGCGAAGGTCTCCCTGCCTGAAGGCAGGGAGACCCAGCAAGGACAGGGTACTTGCCGGGGCGGAACCAGCGAACCGCCCTTGCGAGAAGCGGTTACTCGCAGCGAAGGCAGCGCGGCTCGGAAAACACCGTGGCGTGGATGTCGGGGCTGGTGATGAGGTAGTCCAGCACCACCCGCATTGCCTTGTCTTCGCTGGAGAGGTTGAATTTCTCTTTAGCCTGCCGGATGAAGGCCATCTGGTCGGGATTAAGTTCGATGGTGTAGGCTTCCTTGGGCCCTGCCATAGCAAATACTCCTTGTCGCAACTGGATTAGGCGGCATATCGCCCGTAGCGCTTTCAGGATAGTGCAACGGACAAGGCCGCGCAATGACCATCGGCCATCGGATACGGGTCAGCCAACCAGCAGGTTCGCGTGTTGAGGACTGCATCTTTCTTCCTGGGCATTCTGGCTGCGCTGGCCGCCATATTGGCCTGCGGCGGCGAATCGTCGCCCGCTTCCACCGCAACAGTCGTTCCGGTGGCTTCCCAACCTGCGCCAACGGAAATCCCGGCTACTCCCACGCCGACCAATCCGCCGCAAGTCCCCGCGCCAACCCCGACGATGGCCGCCACTGTTCCGCCGACGCTGCCCGAAGCGCCAACTGCCACACCGGAGCCAACCGTCATGCCCACTCAGGCTCCTGCCCAGACCGAACCTTCGGACTCCACACCAGCACAGGAAGTGGCCGAAATACGACAGATGGCAGAAGCATACTGGGAAGCATTGAACGAGTATGACGTTGACCACGCTGTCACGATGCTGGAGCCCAGCTACCGCGCCCAGGAGGAGGAGCTGATCCGCAGCGACATCGGGCGGATGCAACTGTTCCGGGTCAAGCTGGGAGTGTCGGTGGAGACGCCGCCGAGTCTCAACGCAGACGGGGATTACGTGACCTATCTCAGCCTGGAAACGCCGGTGGACACTAGGAGGGTGCTGATGGTGTTCCGCCGAATTGACGGCCAGTGGTGGATAATCTTTTCCGACGAGGTCGAGTAGACGCTACTCACAGGCGTCAACGACGGCTTGAGAGATGGCCGCCAGCCTGGGCGTGTTGCTAATTTCGGCCCGGAAACCATTGGTGATGTAGGCCACGGCCAAGCCATTGTCAGGGTTGGCCCAACCCACCGAGGTCCCCGAACCGGCGTGTCCGAAGGTGCGCGGGTCCAGCTTGTCGGGGTCGCCGCTTCTGGGGTCGGCCAGCGAGAGACCCATGCCGCGGATGACGCGGCGGTTCAAGGAGTGGTCAATTCCCTCGGAATGGGGGGCGGTGACCTCGGCCACGGTTTCGGGCATCATTATTGTAGTGCCGTCCAGCCTTCCGCCAAGCTGCATCATGGCGAAGAAACGGGCCAGTCCCCGCGCCGTGGATATACCGCCGCCCGAAGGCTGCACCGTGCGATGAACCTCGGGGCGGTTGTACAGGTCAACCTGGCTGCGCCGGTCGCAGTCCTCCATCGCATGGAGCTTGGAAACCCGGTCCAGCATCCACTCGGGAAGGCCAATGTACAAGTCATTTATTCCCAGTGGGCGGGTAATCTCCTCGCGCACGAAGCGGTTGATGGGACGCCCGTCAACGCGACGCACCAGTTCGCCGATAACCCACCCGAAGTTGCGGGGGTGGTAGGCAATGACCCGGCCCGGCGGATAGTCCGGGCGCAGTTCCTCCATTGCCTTTACCGCTGCGCCCCAGTCGCTCCAGCGGTCCCAGGTCATGTGGCTGGGGCTGTCGGGGAATCCGCCCCGGTGAGTCAGCACCTGGGCGATGGTGACGTCTTCCTTGCCCGACTGGGCGAATTCGGGCCAGTGGTAGGCAACCCGGTCGTCCCAGTTGAGCTTGCCGCGCTCCCAAAGTATATGCAGACAGCAGGCGGTGACCGGCTTGGTGGAAGAATAGAGGACGAACATGGTGTTTTCGTCCACCGGCTTCCCGCTTTGCCGGTCGGCCAATCCGCCGTAGAGATCGAGGACGAGTTTGCCGTAGCGGTATACGGCCAGAGCCGCCCCGGGATGCAGTCCCGTCTCAATCTGCTCGAAAAACAACTCCCGGACGCGCTCCAGCCCCCTGGGATCCATTCCCACGTCCGTTGGCGCTCCTACGCTGCACGCCGTAGTCACTATACGCAGCCTCTCCGTGCCAGTTGTAGATTCCCGCTTTCGCGGGAATGACGGTATCGAAACGGGGCACGCTACTCTAGCTGCGGCCCCGGTCATTGGCGTCTGAACCTTACTTTACGCTCAGGGTAGCCTCACCCAGCCCTTCAATGCCGATGGTCGCCGAGTCGCCCACCTTCAGCCACTTGGGCGGGACGATACTGCCTGTTATGACCACCATCCCCGCCTTCAGTTCCCGACCCTGAGCCGCCAATGCGTTGGCCAGCCAAGCCAAGGGTTCCAGTGGATGGCCCATCACGTCGGACCCCATGCCCTCGCCGACCAGTTCGCCGTTGATGGTCATGAAGCCGCGACACCCTGCCAAGGGAATGCCCCGCCAGTCGGTCAGCGGCTCTCCCAGAACCACCCCGGCGTTCAGAATGTTGGAGGCAATGGTGGTCAATAGCTGGGTCTGGGTATCCTGACCCTGAGTCCGCCGGTTATCCACCACCTCGAAGGCGGTCATAACCGCGTCCACCGCTTCCGAAACGCCGTCGCGGTTGTACGGGGCGCCAGAAGCGGGCAGGTCCCTGCCCAGCCTGGCGGCAACCTCGCACTCAATGCCGGGTTGCAGAAAATCGGCGGAGTCCAGCACCGCCGGCGAATGGCGCACATTGTTCGTCAGGATAACACCGGCCACAGGCTCGCTGATGCCTGATGCCTGCTGCAAGGCTACGGTGGTGTAGGCAATCTTGTAGCCCGCAACCGCGCCATAATCGGCGGTCAGCGCGCCCTGATAGGCCGCCTGTACCTGGTAGGCTTCATCCACGCTGTCCGGCAACAACTCGCCTTCCAGCAGGTACTTCTCCTTGCTGCGAAACTGCTGCAACAATGCGTCCGCAGACTGGGTCACTCTGCTCATTTCATCCTCGACGTGTCTTCCGTTCTCAAACGGAGATTATACCAGCTATGGCCGAAGGCTCACCTTCCCCGAGGCTACTCGTACTAGGGCAATCGCGTTTTAACTGAACCCAGTCATGGGCAGGATGCCATTCCCAAGAGAAAGCCCGCATGGGTTTTCCGCCCCGCCAAGACGGGGCTGAATTTTCATTCCCCTCTCATTTTCTCCCATGCCCTCTCACTGTTGCGATTTCGCAATTGACCAATATCGCGGGACAACGGGCTCACCATGAATCGGGGAGGGATGGGCGGCACAGTTATCAGGTTAGAGACTGGTCACCAGGCTTGACAAGGGGCAGGTGGCACCAAAACGCGATTGCCCTGCTACTCGTATGGAGCAAGCTGGATTTCGTGGAGCGCGGGCACCACTTCCTTGCCCAGCAGTTCCACCGAGCGCATCACGTCATTGTGAGGGATGTTGCCGTCGCTGCCGATGAGAATCATGTAGCCGGGGTTGAGCTGCTCTATGGTCTCGGAGAGCCTCCTGATTACGGTGTCGGGGCTGCCGACGATTATGGCCCCTACTTCCTGCAAGTCCTCGTAGCCCATGGCCGGGCCGCCCCCGCCGCCGATGCGCCGGGCCGCGAGGCGGCTGGCCGTGGGCGACTGGTAGCCGGGCGGGTCTAGGTGCTCCACCGGGCCGCGCATACGGTGCTGGCCAGCCCACAGGAAGCCGCGGCCCAACTCCTGCGCCTTCTCGTCGGTGTCGGCGACAAGGGCGCGGACCTGGTATCCGAAGTGCTCCGGGCCTGGGGTGAAGCCGACCTCCCTAGCCGTGTCTATGTAGACCTGCTTGAGTTCCTTGGTCAAGCTGATGAGGGCGCCCAGGTTCATATAGGCGTACTGGTGCTGCGCGGCCCAGACCACGCTCTCGGGGCTGCTGCCGCCTGGGAACCAGACCGGCGGATGCGGCTTCTGAACCGGAAGCACCCAGGGGTTGACCACGCGGTGGTGGTAGAAGCGGCCCTCGAAGCGGAAGGGGCCGGGTTCGGTCCAGCACTTGATGATGAGGTCGTGGGCTTCCTCGAAGCGGTCGCGGTTCTCGGTGGGGTCTATGCCTGCCTGCAACGTCTCCACCGCCCCGCCGCGCACGAAACCGGAAATGAGCCGCCCGTTGGAGAAGCAGTCCAGCATTGCCAGTTCCTCCGCCATCCGAACCGGCTCGTTGATGGGAATGATGTTGCCCAGAATGGCGATTCTCACCCGGTTGGTGATGCGGCTGATGACGGCGGCGTCGAGGTTGGCTGACGGCTTCATATTCCAGTAGGAAGAGTGGTGCTCGTTGGTCATTATGCCGTCGAGTCCGGCCTCGTCGGCCATGGCGTACTGCTCGTGGTACTGGTTGTAGAGGTTATGAGCCTTCTCCGGGTCGAAGTAGGTGTTGGGAAAATCCAGCCGCCCGGAGTTGTACTGGGCAATGTCCTCCTCGTTGATGTGAGTGTAGGGCTGCTGGGAATGGAAGAAGACTTCTACGGTGTCTTTCATATCGGCCCTTCCTGTGGGGTGGATTGGAGTGTTTCTCTTGACAAGGACGCCTCACCCAGAGGGAGAGGGAACTTTTAGGAAAGCTCAGGCGATTTCTATGCCCACCGGGCAGTGGTCGGAACCCATCACGTCAGGCAGGATGAAGGCGTCGGCGAGGTTGGAGGCGAAATCGGTGTCGGTGAAGAAATAGTCTATGCGCCAGCCGACGTTTCGCTCCCGCGCTCTGGTCATCGTGTCCCACCAGCTATAGTTCCCCGGTTCCTGGTTGAACCGGCGAAAGGTGTCCACGTAGCCGTGTTCCAGGAAGGTATCCATCCAGGCGCGTTCCCCGGGCAGGAAGCCGGAAATTTTCTCGTTTTCCTTGGGCCGCGCCAGGTCAATTTCCTTGTGGGCGGTGTTGACGTCGCCGCAGACCACGACGCTGCGCCTCTCCCGACGCAGGATGTCCACGTAGTCGAGGAAGGCGTCATAGAACTCCATCTTGTATCGCAGGCGGTCGGCGGAGCGTTTGCCGTTGGGGAAGTAGATGCCGAGAAACACGAAATCGTCGAAGTCGGCGACGACGGTGCGCCCCTCGCTGTCGAAACGCTCCACGCCGAGGCCGAAGCTGACGCTGCGGGGTTCATGCCCCTCTTTTGTGTAAAGGCCCACGCCACTGTAACCCTTTCGTTCCGGCGTCGTGAACCACGCCGAATATCCCTCAACCTGCTTCAGGGCGGTGGGCAACTGGACTTCGTGGGCCTTGGTTTCCTGGATGCACAGCACGTCGGGCTGCTCTTCCGAGAACCATTCCAGAAATCCTTTCTTGTGTACCGCCCGGATGCCGTTTACATTCCAGGAAATCAGACGCATACTCTACGCCCCCAACCTAACCCTCCCCCGGAGGGAGAGGGAAGAATCGTCGTTTCCGCCCGATTATAGCAAAGGCCGCAGACCCGTAGAGCGTTCCGGGCGCTGTGCTATCATTGGCTTCGTTTTCTCGCATCCATTTCCTCGAAGGCTCAGATTCAGCGCCGGAGCGAAAGATGGTCAGAACAGGACAGGACTACCTAGACAGCCTGCGCGACGGGCGCCAGGTCTTTCTGGACGGAGAGCTGGTCGGCGATGTGGTGGACCACCCGGCCTACCGCAACGCAGTGCGGACGACGGCTGCCATGTACGATTTACAGGCCGCGCCGGAGAACCTGGAGCTGATGACCTTCGAGTCGCCCACTAGCGGAGAGCGGGTCAACCGCTGCTGGCAACTGCCTGAGTCCTACGGGGAACTGGTGGCGCGGAGGAAAGCGATGGAGGCGTGGGCCGAATGCACCTACGGCTACATGGGCCGCTCCCCAGACCACGTGGCCTCGTCGCTGGCCGGTATGATGATGCGCCTCGACTTGTTCAAGGCCCACGGAGAGGAGCGGGCGAAGGCCCTCGCTGACTACTACCAGTATGTCCGCGACAACGACGTGTTCGTCACCTACACCATCACCAACCCCCAGGGCTGGACGGGGGAGCACGACGAGTTCCTGGTGGCTGGAATTTATGACGAGGACTCGACGGGCGTCACCATCAAGGGGGCGAAGACACTGGGAACCAGCAGCATCCTGGCCAACGAAGTGCTGTGCACCACCATCCAGCCTCTGAACCCCGGCGCCGAGAAGCACGCCTTTTCGGTGGCCGTGCCAATGAACGCGCCGGGTCTCAAGATACTTTCTCGGAAGTCGTACGAGGCCTGGGCGCAGAGCCAGTTCGACAACCCCCTCTCGTTCAGCCTGGACGAGAACGACGCCATCCTCTACTTCGACGAAGTGAAAGTGCCGTGGGAGCGGGTGTTCATCAACCGGGACATAGCTCTGTGCCGGGACCAGTTTCACGAAGCGCCCACGCACATTTTCCAGAACTACCAGTCCCAGGTGCGGGTGATGGTGAAGCTGCGGTTCCTCGTGGGTCTGGCAAGGAAGATGGCCGACGCCAACGACCTGACCCGCATCCCGCAGGTGGTGGAGACGCTAGGCCGGCTGGCGGCGCAGGCTGGCGTAATCGAGGGGATGGTCGGCGGCATGGAGGTAGCCGGGCGATACGTCGGCCCTTACTACGTGCCTGACCGTCATCCGTTATACACGGCGCAGGTGATGGCGCAGGAGTTGTATCCCCAGATAATGAACACCCTGCGCGACCTGGCAGCCAGCAGCCCGATCATGTTGCCGTCGTCGGCGAAGGACTTCGGCAATCCCGAAATCGCCGACTACATCGCACGCAGCCAGAGCGCCATCGGGCCGGAAACGGAGGAGCGGGTCAAGCTCTTCAAGCTGGCCTGGGACGCCATTGGCTCCGAGTTCGCCTCCCGGCACATACAGTTCGAGCTGTTCTACGCCGGGGCGGGCTACGTCGTCCGCAACAACTCCTTCCGCACCTACGACTGGGAGCGAGCGACGGGCATGGTGGACGGGTTGCTGGGCAGCTACGGGCTGGGGGAGTGACCTGTGATTAGCTGCCCGGCCCCTGGTCGAACTGCACCAGAATGCCGTCGGGGTCGTAGACGAAGAAGGTGCGCATCACGCCCTGGTTGTCAGTGAAATCGTCCAGCGTTCCTGCCAATGGAACGCCCTTGGCCATCAGCTCTTCGGCGTAGGCCCGAACATCCTCCACACCGAAGGAAATGTGGCTGATTCCAATCTGGTCCAGCTTTATAGGCTCGCCCTCGACCTGGCTCCCGGGGTGGGAGGTCAACACCAGGAACGGTTGCGTTGTGTCCGCGTCGTCAAACCAGACGTTGGCTACAGTGCGAGACTCCCGCGGTCTCTGGTACATCTCCGCCGACTCGGCTCCCGGCCTTCGCGCCATCTCCTGAGTGGTGTGCAACCTCACCGTCAGGCCGAGCAGGTCGCGGTAGAAGTGCAGGGAGCGGTCAAGGTCGGCTACGCATACTGCTATGTGGGAGACTCCATTCGCTTTCATCCAGTATCCTCCTTCGCAATTGCTATTATGATAAGGCCGCTGGGGCCATGCGAAATTCTGAGATTGCCCGGTTCTGTGGAGTATAGCCATGACCACGCCTGCGCAGTTCCCCCTGAGTCTGCCCACCGGATTGCCGCTGCCGTTGGAAGGCATCCGCGTGCTGGATGCCACCCACATCGTAGCCGGGCCGTTTTGTTCTCTGATCCTGGCGGACATGGGCGCGGAGGTCATCAAGATCGAACGGCCTCGCACAGGGGACATCGCTCGGGGCCGTACCCCCTTCGTCTCCGATGATGACGGCAATCGCATCAGCTCGCGCTTCCTGGGCATCAACCGCAATAAGAAGAGTGTCAGTATTGACCTGCGCAA
Source organism: Dehalococcoidia bacterium (assembly GCA_965204865.1). Taxonomy (GTDB): domain Bacteria; phylum Chloroflexota; class Dehalococcoidia; order Lucifugimonadales; family UBA3495; genus VXOI01. Next base: position 2,410,377 of record OZ242027.1, read on the forward strand.
CCCCCGCTGCAAGCAGGCTTTCGAGAGCCTGGTGGTGGCCTCCGACGCGCTGGTGGACAACTGGGGTTCGGGGGCTTTCCGTCGGCTGGGGCTGGGGTATGAGCGGCTCAGCGAAATCAACCCGGGCCTTGTCTACGCCAGCATCACCGGCTACGGCGACAGCGAAGGGTTGACCGGCCCCTACTCCAACTGGCCGGCCAACAACATGGCGATTCAGGCGATGTCGGGGTGGATGGACATGACCGGCGACCCGGATGGGCCGCCGCAAGCCGTGGGGGACAATATCGGCGACTCGATACCCGGTCTGTGGGCTGCGCTGAGCATCGTGCTGGCGCTGGAGACGCGCCGCAAGACCGGGCGGGGACAGCACATAGACGTGGCAATGTATGAGTGCATGGTCTCGCACATCGAGAGCAACATGAACCATTACCACGCCACCGGGCAGGCCCTGGGCCGCTCCCACGACCGCATGGCGACGGCGGGCGTCACCTTCCGTGCCAAGGACGGCTACGTGGTGCTGGCCGGGGCACGGTCGGAGGACCGGCTGCGGTCGCTGTGGCAGACCATCGGCCGCGACGACTTGGCCGAAGACCCGCGCTTCCTGGGCGGGGAAACAGGCGGCGAGTTTTTCGTCAACGAGTTCGTGCCTGCCATCGAGCAGTGGTCGGTCAACCTGAGCAAGCTGGAAATCGCCGAGAAGCTGGTGTCGCTGGGCTTCTCCATGGGCATGGCGCAGACGATGGAGGAACTGGCCCACTGCCCGCACCTGGAGAGCCGCCGGATGTACGTGGACACCGGCGACACGCTGGGCGGCACTTTCCGCTCGCCGCGCACCCCGGTGCGCCTGACGGGCTGCGTCGAGTCACCTGCGGAGACGCCGCCCACGCTGGGGCAACACAACCGCGAAATCCTGTGCGGCATCGGCGGGCTCACGCCAGAAGAAGTGGATGTCCTGGAAGCCGAGGGCGCGCTCTAAGTCCCCTCTCTCTTTATAGGTCCCCTCCCCCTTGAGGGGGAGGGTTAGGGCGGGGGTGAAATCCTGGCATCAAACAACGCGCCCATGCCAGAACTATCCCGCTGGCAGAGTTTGCAACCACTCTCTAAGAACTTCCACAAATCTTGACACAAGCTCCCGTGGGCTGGTAATTTCACGCGCCCGTCTAACCTCCTGCCCCGTGTCGTCTTAACGGAGGATGGAAGGGGATCAAATAAGTCCAGGTTGATTGGTTTCAACTCACTTGCAGCCGCCGCCGGGAGGGAAGCGCGAATTGAATCGCAATTGGTCTGACTGTCGAGGGCACTACCCGGTTGTTGGCACGCCGGTGCCGCGGCGTCATCGTAGTCGCGCCATGCTCACATTAAGCGTTGTAGTCGGCGTCCTCATTGTTGCCGCCTCGCTGGCTGGTTGTGGCGCCGCCGTCGAGCAGGTATCGGTCGATACGTCGGCAGTGTCGCCCTTGGCGATACCTTCGCTAATCGAGCCGACGATTGAGAATAATGTCTCACATTACCGCCTTACAATCGGTACCTCACAGCACGACTACGAACAGGCAAGGATGACTGACACCTATTCTTACAATGGCGCGTCTGTGCTTGGGCCCACACTTCGTCTCAGGACCGGAGACTCGGTGGCCATCAGCGTCACGAACGAGTTGGAAGAGACCACGACGACGCACTGGCACGGCGCCGATGTCCCGGCCGAGGACGACGGTGGACCCCACAGTCTTATCGAACCCGGAAAAAGCTGGGTGGCTGACTTCGACGTGATCCAGCCGGCGGCCACTCTCTGGTATCACCCTCACGCCCATGGGTCCACAGCCGAGCATGTCTACCGCGGCGCCGCAGGTTTGATAATCATCGAAGACGACAACCCGGCGGCCGCAGCACTGCCAGCAACCTACGGCGTTGACGACATTCCGGTCATCATCCAGGACAGGAACTTCACCGAGGATGGTCAGCTCGACTTCGCCATAGACGACGGCGATAACGGAAACCTTTATGATACGCTGACAGTGAACGGCACAATCAATCCGTACGTCGAGGTGCCTGAGGGGTTGGTTCGGCTCCGGCTGCTGAATGGCAGCCAAGCTCGAATTTACCACCTCAGCGTCGAGGGGGCCAATATGACCAAGATCGCCTCCGACGGCGGCTATCTGGTTAGTCCCGTGGTGCTCGAGCAGCTCGTGCTTGCACCCGGAGATCGGGCCGAGATCATCGCCAATGTCGGGATGCAATCCGCAGCTTTGGTCGACAGTGCGTTTGGCCGGGTGCTGGAGCTCCGCCCGAACAGTTCAGCTTCAGGCACGGGTATGCTTCCGGACAAGCTCGCCGCCATAGAGCGAATATCCGAGTCGGAGATTACGGTGGACCGCAGTTTCCACATGGGAGATGTGCGCAACTTCTGGGAGTTCGACGCAAGCTGGGCAATCAATGGAGTCCAGTTCGACATGAGCAGGATCGACGTAACCGTGCAACTCGGAGATACCGAGCGCTGGACTCTCTCCAGCGATGACGGCCAGCACGTGTTCCACCCCCACCAGATTCAGTTTCAGATATTGGCGATCAATGGCGAACCTCCACCACCAGAGGAATCAGGTTGGGAGGACTCCGTGTTGGTGAATGCCGACCGTGAGGTCGTTATCGTCGCCCGATTCAATACTTATGCTGCTGAAGACACTCCGTATATGTTCCACTGCCACATCCTTGACCACGAGGATCTGGGCATGATGGGACAGTTCCTAATCGTTGAGTAGCTGCTCTCACGAGGTTGGCACGACCTTTTACTCGGGTGTGTTTGCAAACCGAAAACAGGGCGGAATCAACCTACAAAATCCCCTCTCCCTTGAGGGAGAGGGTTAGGGTGAGGGTGAAATCCTGGCATCAAGCAACCGCGCCGATACCCAAATATCTTTGCCGATAGAGTTTGTAAACACGCTCTAGTCCTCCGCCGGACTGATGGGGTTCTTGACCAGCGGGGTGAAGAGCATCACCGGGATGAGTAAAGCGAGGCCGAGGCCCGTGCTCAAGGCTACCGCAACCTGGGCGCTGAGGTAATCGGCGACGAATCCAACGATGACCCCGCCGACAGCGGCTACCCCGATGCACTGTCCCAGCACCCCCAGCAACGCCCCTCGAATCTCCGGCGGCGACGACAGCATGATGATGGTGCTCTGCATGGTGCTGAATCCCGCAGCTCCCAGCCCGGAGCATAGCAGCAGGATGAAGGACAGGGGATACCAGGGGGACAGGGCAAACAGTACTAGGGCCACCAGCTGAATCGCCATTCCGAAGCAGAACACCCGCCCGTGGTAGCGCAGGTTGGGAACCAGCCCGATGGCCAGGGCCGCTCCCAATGTTCCGAAGGACTGGGCTGATATGAGCACACCAGTCAGCTCCGGGCCGACCTCCAGATGCTCTTTTGCCACCACCGGAAACAGCGATTCTACGCTGAAGGCCAGGGCGTTGAAGATGATAGTGCCGCAGAGCACAGCCCTCACCACTGGATTCCTGAAAGCGTAACCGAAGCCGGTTTTCGCCGTACCCCACAGGTCGTAGCTTTCGCTGGACCGCGCCGGCAGCCGCGAACGCACCAGCAGGACGAACAGGAAAGCCAGGCTGTACAGGGCAAGCAGCGTAGCGAAGGCGACGGTAAAGCCCGCCTGGCCGACCAACACCCCGGCGGCCAAGGGGCCGAGGAGCCTTCCGATAGTGGTGCTGATGGTCTCCAGGGACATTGCCCCAACCACCTGCTGACCACCGACAAGCTCGTATATGAAAGAGCGGCGCGAGGGAAATTCCAGCACATAGAGCCAGCCCAGCAGCAGCGATCCTATAAACAGATGCTCGGGGCGAGCCTGGTTGCTGGCCACCAGGACCAGCAGAATGGCTGTGACCGCCACGGCGACACCTCTGGCCACTATCATCACCAGCCGACGGTTGGCGCGGTCGGCCACCATGCCGGAGACCAGCGCAAACAGCAGCATGGGAGTCCAGCGGAAAGCGAACAGCAGGGCCACCTGGAGCGCAGAGCCGCCGATGTCCAGCATCAGCAGCGCCATCACCACCGCTTCCATCCAGCGGCCCGAATTGTCCGCGCCTCCGGCAAGCCACAGCAACCGGAAGTCCGAGTTGCCGAGAACGGCAAGTATGGAGCTGGAGCGGCCAGGGGAGCGGGCGGCGGTGGTCATTTCGGCGAGGACAATCCTAGGGGCGTCCGACGGGGCGCGGCCTTTGCGCCCAGAAGCGCGGACAAAGTGATGGGCCACACTATTCTAGCCAATACCTTTACGGACTTCGGCGATTCTCGGTACTAATCCGACACAAAACAGGCCCTCGCTATGCTAGGTCAGCCGAGCAGTCGAAAAGAGAGGAGGTCGTTGGGAACCCTGTCGATAATCGCCGACTCGATCACCGGCGCACCAGCGATTATGTGGTCGCTGGTCTTGGGATGGTCGGTCCCTCATCATTTGCGTCGGGTTCGTCCGGGGGCGTGATCGGACGCTTCACCAGCGGGGAGAAGGGCATCAGAGTTATCAGCAGGAATAGTCCCAGACCGGTGCTCATTCCGACCGCAATGTTAGGATCAACGTGCTCCGCCAGTTGCCCTACCACCACCGCCCCGGCGGCGGATACTCCAATGCAGTGGCCCAGCACTCCCAGGGATACGCCCCTCACTTCGGGGTCTGCCGCAATCATAATGATAGTGCTCTGCATCGTGCCGAACCCGGCGCTGCCGATTCCGGCGAACAGAAGCAGGATGAAAGACAGGGGGTACCAGGGCGAGAAGGCGAACAATACCAGGCTGACCAGTTGAATGAACAGGCCCACGCAGAATATGCGCCCGTGATAGGCGCTTCCGCTGAATATGCCAATTCCTATGGCCGCGACGAAGGTGCCGATAGACTGGCTCGCAATCAGCAGCCCGGTAAGGCCCTCACCGACGCGCAGGTGGTCGCGCCCCACCACCGGAAACAGCGATTCTACGCTGAAGGCCAGGGCATTCATAATCATGGTGAAGCCCAGCACGCTGCGGATTATCCGGTTGCTCCAAGCATAGCGTATACCCGAGGCCGCCGTTGACCAGAAGTTGAACGGCCCGGAAGAGCGTGCCGGGATCCTGGACTTCACCAGCAGGGTAAGCAACCACGCCAACCCGTACAGGATGGTCAACAACAGGAATGCCGAGGTGTATCCCTCGAATTCGACGATGAAACCGGCCGAAAAGGGACCGATGAAGCGTCCGATGGTCACCGTTATGGTTTCCAGGGACATAGCGCCGACGATTTGACGCCCACCCACGAGTTCATAAATGAAGGAGCGGCGGGAGGGGAATTCCAGCACGTAGAGCCAGCCCAAGAGCAGGGAGCCGAGAAACAGGTGCCACGGCTCAATCTGGTTTGTAGCCACCAGCGCCGTCAGAGTCCCGATGACCGCCCATATCAATGTCCGGGACGCCACCAGCAGTCGCCAGCGGTCGGCGCGGTCCGCGAACATTCCAGACAGCAGGGCCATGAGGAGCATCGGACTCCAGCGGAAGACGAAGAGCAGGGCGACTTGGAAGGGGGAGTCGGTCAACTCCAATACCAGAAGGCCCATGACCACGGCTTCCATCCAGCGGCCGGAGTTGTCCAGACCTCCCGCGGCCCACAAATAGCGAAAGTCCCGGTTGCGTAGAACAGCCCGGAAGGCGTCGGACCTTCGTTGAGACGAATCTGCAAGGGACATGGGCTATCAGCGTCCGATAACAGAAAGGGCCCTGTCAACAACAGGGCCCCTCAGTTTGCGTGGATATGCGGCTCAGGTTTACTCGCCCTTGCTGGCTATGGCCTCCAGCACGTCCGCCGGGGTTATGGGCAGCTTGTTGATGCGGACGCCGATGGCGTTGGAGACGGCGTTGGCGATGGCCGGCAGGGGCGGAATGAGGGGAGCTTCGCCGACGCCGCGCAGACCGAAGGGGTGGCGCGGGTTGGGGACTTCCACCATCACGGTCTCGATCATCGGAACGTCGAGGCTGGTGGGCATCCGGTAGTCGAGGAAGCTGGAGTTGAGCATCACTCCCTGGTCGTTGTAGTTGTATTCCTCGTTCAGGGCCCAGCCGATGCCCTGCACCGTGCCGCCCTGCATCTGTCCCTCGACGTAGCTGGGGTGCACGGCGGTGCCCACGTCCATGAAGGCAGTGCAGCGCACGATGTCCACCTTGCCGGTGTCCTGGTCAACCTCCACGTCGAAGATGTTGCCCGCGATGATGGGGCCAACGCCGGTGGAGACTGCCGAGACCGACGTGGTGATGGCCCCGCCGGTGCGCATCATTCGCGCGGCCAATTCCTTGAAGGTGAAGCGGTCCTCCGGGTTGCGAAGGCAGCTAAACACGCCGTCCTCAAAGGTAACGTCGTCTTCCTGCACTTCCCAGATGGCGGCGGCCCGGGCGGCCATCTGCCGCTTAACGTCCTCGGCAGCCTGGATGGCGGCCAAGCCGGTGTCGAAGGCAGTGCGGCTGCCGCCGGTGACGGCGGTGTAGCCGATGGTGTCCGTGTCCACCACCGTCGGAATCACGTCCTCAGCGGCGATGCCCAGCACCTCGGCGGCCTGCATCGCCACGGCGGTACGGGTGCCGCCAATATCCACCGAGCCGGTTACCAGGTTGATGGTGCCGTTGTTGTTGACGATGATGGTGGCAGCCGACATCTGCCCGGCCTGCCAGCGGTAGCCGACGGCGGAGCCACGGCCCCGGAGCGCCGACGGGTGCGACGGCTCGCCCAGAGGGTCGCTGTAGTGTGGGTGGGCTTGCATCGCCTCTTCCATCTCGCGGACGCCGAAGCGGGGGTGGGCCACGCCGTTGGGCATCCGGTCGCCCTCTTTGGCGACGTTCTTCAGGCGAAGGTCAATGGGGTCCATTCCCAAGACACCGGCCAGCTCATCAATGACCGGCTCGACGGCGAAAGCTCCCTGGGGCTGGCCGGGGGCGCGGTAGGCCTGCACCTTCTGCTTGTTGACCACCACGTCGTAGCCGTCAATCAGCAGGTTCTCGACGTTGTAGGGGCCGGTGGCGCAGAGGGTGCCGCCGCCGACCGGCGAGCCGGGAAACGCTCCGGCTTCGAAGGCCATCCAGGACTGGATGGCGGTTATCTTGCCGTCCCTGGTTGCGCCCACCTTGGTCCGCAGCGTGGTGGCGGAGGTGGGGCCGGTGCCCTCGAAGACGTCTTTGCGGCTCATCACCATCTTGACCGGGCGGCCCGTCTTCTTGGAAAGGATGGCGGCCAGCGGCTCGAGGTAGGTGGTAATCTTTGCGCCGAAGCCGCCGCCTATTTCGGTGGGGATAACGCGAACCATGTCCTCCGGCACGCCGCACATGGCGGCGGTGGAACTGCGGATGGCGAAGGCGCCCTGCGTGCAGGTCCAGACAGTCAGGCGCCCGTCGCCGGTCCAGGTGGCGGTGGAGGCGTGGGGTTCGATGTAGCCCTGGTGCACCGTGCCTGTGTGGTACTCCCGCTCCAGCACCACGTCGGCCTCGCGGAAGCCTTTCTCCACGTCCCCCAGCTTGTGCTGGATGTGGCTGGCGATATTGCCCCGCGCTCCGGTGTCCTCGCCCCGGGCGAAGCGCTCCTGCTTGAAGTGGGTGGACAGGGTCTCGTGGATGATGGGCGCGTCGGGCCGCATGGCGTCTTCTAGGGACAGCACCGGCTCCAGCACTTCGTAGTCCACGTCCAGCAGGGCCAGCGCTTGCTCGGCGATGTGGGGGCTGGTGGCGGCGACGGCGGCAACGGCGTGGCCCTGGTAGAGGGCCTTTTCGTTAGCCATGACGTGCTCAGCCATCAGCCGCACGTTGCCCTGGGTCTCGGCCAAGTCAATAATCTGGTCCTGGATGATGGGGAAGTCCTTGGCGGTGACCACGCCCAGCACGCCGGGGAGGGCCTCGGCCTTGCTGGTGTCGATGTTGCGAATGCGGGCGTGGGCATAAGGGCTTCGCAGCACCTTGCCGTGCAGCATTCCGGCCAACTGGATGTCGGCGCCATACTTGGCTGCGCCGGTGACCTTGTCTATCCCGTCGTGGCGGATGGGCCTGGTGCCAACGACCTTGTAGTCGGTGGGGCGTTGCTCGGTGGTGGTCATTCGTACCTCCGTCATTCCCTCGTCATTCCCGCGGCTGCCGGGAATCGGGGTGAATGTCTGCGCCTGGAAACTGCCCTTCACTATATCCGCCGGGCCGGGATTGTCAAACCTGATGAGTTCCCAAAAAGCAAACTCCCTCCGGGTTGAGAGGGAGCCGTTGGAGCCTGGCGCAAATATCAGGGCGGCATTACCACCTCTGGGACCTTTCCGAGTAGGCGTGGTCCGGCATTGCGTATGTGAGGCCCTCTTCGTCATAGGCCGAGGCGGAAACGATGTGCGAGAAATTATAGAAGCGGCGGCTTTGCAAGCGTCCCGGCAATAATTTCTCTATGGCGCGGTTATAACGCGCCTGAAGCCGGATCCAGGGCAGCACTCCGAATATGCGCTGCTTGGGGAAATTGAGCTGGTCGGCCACGTCGTTCCCGATCAGCGCCCGCGAAACGCTGTATACCAGCTTCGCCAAATTCTGCCGTTCCTCGGGGTCCTCGATATCTACCACCAAGGGAACGGAGTTGACCAGCGAGTTCGCCATTATGATCGACTCGAAGTCGATGGGCGGCTCGCACATCGTGGCGATGTCGTAGAGTCTCAGAGCTTCGTCCTCGTTTTGGAACAGGATAGTCTCCGGAACTCCCATCAGGTACGCCGAATAGCGCCAGACGAGCATGAAACCTTCCCGTTCTTCCTTGCTGAAGGAAGCTCCCATGCTTTCCGAGTGCTTGAGCAGACGCCCCGAAAACGCGGAGGCGGCAAATCCAATATGGGCTGCCGAGAGCGGCACGCCCCAAGTATCGGCGTCCCAATCTTTGGAGCCGTTCAGCAGGCGTCTTATCTGAGCGTGAATCAACCTGATGCGGACCGACAATTTCCACCCGTCCGCGTACCTCTGCAAACCGTTGGGCAGGAAAATTTCGAAGACGTGCCGGTTATTCTGCTTCAGACGCCTGACACCCTGTTCGCGCAGTCTGCCGGTGATGACAAAGGACCTGCTGATATTGGTAGTAAATCCCTCGACGAGAACGCCGGCGACGAAAGCCTGCAAAATCAATGCCGAATTCGCGTGAAAACCCCGAATCCCCGGTTCTGTCTCCGCGTAGCTGAACCAATCGGGCAGAACGTCCATTTTCTCGAAGAAATCCCGCACCAGTTCCGGCGCCTCGCGCATTATTTCCCGGTCCTGTTCCATGCAGCCCTGAACGATACGCCTTCGTGTCGGGCCGTTCATGGAGAACAGCAGGTCCACCACCGGGTCGGCCTCAGGATCGCCGATGGTGGTGTGCGCGATGTAGTTGGCCGCTATCTCGGGCTGGACCAGCCGGGCCTTTTCGTATCCGGCTATGTAGTCGGAGGGTATTTTCGGCATCGCATAACCACCCTGACGGCCTATACACGGGGGGCAAATTTGTCTCGCCGGTCATTTCTGTCAGTCCTCAGACTGTATTGCTTCCGTCTCCTCGGGCGGTTCGATTTGCAGGTCCGGCAGCCAGCGAAGGAACGGCGGCAGATACCAGTTACGCGCTCCCAAGACTTCCATGCTGGCCGGCACCAGCACCGAGCGCACCAGCGTGGCGTCCAGGAACACCGCCACCGCCAGGCCGAACCCCACCTGCTGGTTGATGAGGGTTTCTCCGGCGGCGAAGGCGCCGAACACCACCACCATTATGACAGCCGCCCCGGTGATGATTCCCGCAGTGGAGCGCAGCCCGAAAGCCACCGCCTCCGTGTTGTCGCCGGACTGGTCATAGCGCTCCTTGATGCGGCTCAGCAGGAACACGTGGTAGTCCATCGAAAGCCCGAACAGGATAGAGAACAGGAACAGCGGTATCCACAGGTCAATAACGTCCGTCTGCTGGAAGCCGAACAGGTCGGCTCCCAAACCCTTCTGGAACACCACCACCAGCAGCCCGTAGGCCGCTCCCACCGAGAGCAGGTTCATAATGATGGCCTTGATTGGAATGACCAGAGACCGGAAGACCACCATCAGGAGGATGAAGCTGAGGCCCAGCACGAAGGCGAAGACGATGGGCGTGTAGGTGTCCACGATGTCCTGGAAGTCGGCGGAGGTTGCGGACAGGCCGCCCACCAGCGCCTCCGCCGGAACCCCGCCGAAAGCCGCCGGGATATGCTCGTCGCGGATGGCGTTCACGGCGGCGATGGCCGGGGGACTGCTGGGCTCCCCGGCTATCACCACGGAGAGTACGGCGAGGTTGGCCTCGGGGAAGGCTTGCATCTCCGGCGGCAGTGGGAACCGGGGATCGGCCTGTATGGACGACGACAGCTTCCCGATAGCTTCCTGGACCTGGGGGCTGCCCACGTCGCCGTCAATGACTATATCGGCGGGATTGACCACTCCGAAGGAAAATTCCTGCTCCAGGATGAAGAAGGCGTCGCGGGTGAAGGAGCCTTCCGGGTTGACGTCAACTCCGTTGACCCCGGTGTCTATCTGGAAGAAGAAGACCGCGGCGGCAATCATCGCGCCGCCAACCACCAGCAGGCTCAGCAGCGGGAGCCGGGTCACGGCGCGGGTTATGGCGTCCCAGGTTCCGCCTCGTGAATCGCCGGAGCGGGATGGGGCGGCGGAGCGCCCGAAGTAGGGCAGGCGCAGGGAGTTCACCCGCGGCCCCAGCAGCGCCAGGACGGCAGGCAGGAGGGTGAAGGTGGCCGCCAGCGTAACGAGGACGACGATTATCGCGCCGAGGCCAAGAGACTGGAAGAAGGACGACGGGATTATCAGCATCCCGCATAGAGCGAAGACCACGGTGAAGCCGCTGAACAGCACCGTGCGCCCCGCCGTCGCTCCGGCCTTGGCAACGGCGTCCCGCACGCTTTGTCCTCGCCTCAGTTCCTCGCGGTAGCGCGAAACTATCAGCAGGGAGTAGTCAATGCCGATGGCGAGGCCAATCATGGTAATCATCAGCGTGACGAAGAAAGACAGCTCGAAAGCCTGCCCCACCAGGGACGCAATCCCCAGGGACACGCCGATGGAAACGATGGCCAGCCCGATGGGCAGGGCGGCTGCCACTGCGCTGCCGAATATAATCAACAGGATGATTAACGCCACGGGGATGCCGAAGCGCTCCCCCTTTTGCAAGTCGGACTCGGCCAGCTCGGCCCTCTCCCAAGCGATGCTGGCCTCGCCGCCGACCAGCACCCGGAAACCGCCGGTCCGGTCGGCTTCCGAGGTCACGTGAACCACCTCTTCGACGTTCTCGATGGCCTGCTCCAGGTCACCCGCGACGTTGACCGGCATTATGGTGGTCCTGCGGTCGGCCGACACCAGGGACTCGTCGCCGGTCAGCCAGTAGTTGAGCCCGCCGGCCACCACGTCAGGGCCGAGGGCTATCAGGTCGCCGGATACTGCCGCCACCTTTTGCTGAAAGGCCGGGTCGTCCACCGTCAGAGTTTCCGACTGAATCACAACTATCTCGGTTATGCTGCCCGGGCTGCCCAGCCTGCTTTGCACCAGACTTCTGGCCCGCTCAGATTCTATGCCGCCGGACAGCCGCAGCTCGGTGGTGGTGGCGCTGCCCAGCAATTGGGTGGAAATCAGCAGGGCGACGATGCCGAGAACCAGCCATATCCCGAAGGTAAGCAACGGCCTTCCGGCGCTGGCGTTGGCCAATGATTCCGGCAAGAAATGTTTCAGCACTCTAACGCCGCCTTTCGGGACAAGGTGCGTCCGATTATAGCGATTTCCGTCTCGCACTTACAACAAACCTTTTGGCTTGTTCCCGGGATAACATCGGCCCATCGCTCCATCCGGCTCCGTGAAAAGCCCCTCCCTTTGACTTTAAGGGAGGGGCAAAAAGCTCTCAACCGCCTCGCTGTCAGGTGGAACCTCGGAGCTTGGGGTCAAGCACGTCGCGCAGGGCGTCGCCCAGCAGGTTCCAGGCGAACACCACCAGAGTGATGGCCAGGCCGGGGAATACCGCCACCCACCAGGCGACTTCCACGTGCTTGCTTGCACCGTTCAACATTCCGCCCCAGGTCGCTACGCTGGGCGGCACCCCTACGCCCAGGAAGCTGAGCGAGGCCTCCACCACAATCGCCCAGCCCAGGGAGATGGTAGCGAGCACGATGTAGGTAGCCATCAGGTTCGGCGCCATGTGGCGCAGCATAATGCGCAGGTCGCCAACGCCGACCGCCCGCGCCGCCAGCACGTAGTCGGTCTCCTTGATGCTGAGGGCTTGAGACCGGATGGTGCGCGCAGCGCCAGGTACGAACACGGCGCTCAAGGCGATTACCACGTTTACTATCGAAGCCCCCAGTACCGCCATGATGGCCAAGGCCAGAATCAGGGCTGGGAAGGACATTATCGCGTCCATCACCCTCTGGATAGCCAAGTCGGTCTTTCCGCCGAAGTAGGCGCTGACCAGCCCCAGCCCAAACCCGATGCTGACTCCGAACAGCACGCTGAGGATGCCGACTACCAGGGATATGCGGGCGCCATAGACCAGTCGGCTGAACACGTCCCTCCCGATTTGGTCGCCGCCCAGAAGCATCTGGCTGCTGGGGCTGGCCAGCACCGTCTTATGACTGGTCAACTCCGGGTCGTGGGTGGCAATAAGCGGGGCGAAGATGGCTATCAGGATGAGCAGAATGGCGATAGCCGCCCCGCCCGCGCCGAGGGGCTTGCTCACGGAAAAGTCGCGGAGGTTTTTCCAGACTGTTGGCTTGGGACGCATTCCGGCGGGAAGGGTCCCGGCCGCTCCCCGGGTGGTCTGCAACACTTCCTCGGGCTCTTGCATTTCTCGGGCCATGAGCCGTCCTCAAAACCGACATCGCCTCCGGCTGGGGTTAGTGCTCCATCCAGGAGGCGGTGTTGGTCGAATGGTCTACGAGTACCGAATGCGCGGGTCCAGCCAGGCATACATCAGGTCTACCAGCAGGTTCAGCAACAACACCATCAGCGCCACTATCATCACCAGGGCCTGGATCATGGTGAAGTCGCGCCAGGTGATGCTGTCAATCAACAGCTTGCCCATCCCCGGCACCAGGAAGATTTGCTCAATCACCACCGTTCCCGCCAGCAGCCGCCCAATCTGCCAGCCTGAAATGGTAAGCACCGGCAACGAGGCGTTCTTGAGCGCGTGGCGCACAATGACCACTCGCTCGGCCAGCCCCTTGGAGCGGGCGGTGCGAATGTAGTCCTCCCGAAAGACCTCCAGCATAGCCGACCGGGTCACCCTGGCGATGAGCGCCATGTTGTAAAACCCCAGGGCTATCGCCGGGAAGATAAGCTGCTGCAAGTTGGTCAGCGGGTCTTCCCAGATGTCGGAATAGCCCAAGGGCGGCAGCCAGCCGAACAGGTTTACCAGGAGGAGTATCAGGAGTATGGCCGTCCAGAAAGTGGGCATCGCCACTCCGGCTATGGCGATAACCCTGGAAATGTAATCCCCGATCGAGTCCTGGAAAACCGCGGATATTATCCCCAAGGGCATGGCCACCACGGTGGCCAGCAGCAGGGCCAGAATCGTGAGTTCGATGGTAATGGGCAGCCGGTCTTTCAGGTCGTCGACAATGGGTGTGTCATAGGTCATCGACAACCCGAAGTCGCCCCGGAGCATATCCCAAATCCAGTTGCCGTACTGGACCGGCAGGGACTTGTCGGTGCCCAGTTGCGCACGGAGGTCATCCAACTGTTCCTGGGTGAACTCGGCGTCCCCGTCTCCAATCAGGCGGAGGTAAGCGGGGTCGCCGGGTATGACCCGCATCAGGGAGAACACAAGGATGGTGACGAGAATCAGCGTCGGTATAACCAGCAGCAGTCTCTTCGCCACGTAGAGGTTCATTGTCCCTCCATCCCGAGCTTGTCGAAGGGCCTGTGGCCTTTCAGCTCAAATGTGTCAGTACCCGGTGTCCAAAGGCCGCCGAGTACTGACCTGCTATCCTTCGCTCCCCCAATTCCCTGTCCCTCTGGGGGTTAGAGCGGGGGAGTCCTCGTCCTTTTCTGCCGGTTTTTCCCTAATTGTCCTCGAACCAGAGGTGTTCCTTGTTGGTGTGGTTGGCGAAGCCGGACGCGACGTTGTAGTTCTTGATCCGGTTGTCCACGTAGGGGATCAGGAGACCCCAGTGGGTGATCACGTTATGCGCGTCCTCGTACAGGAGATAGTCGCCCATCTCCAGCACCAGTTCCCGGCGCTTTTCGAGGTCGCTTTCCTGCTGTTGGGCCTCGTAAAGCTCACGAATCCTGGTAGGCTCCCATTCGCTGTAATTCCTGGTGCCAGTGGACAGGTAGGCGCCGCCGATAATCTGGTCCGGGTCCAGCACCAGGATGCCGTTGCCGTGGAAGCCCAGCTTCCAGTCGCCGCCCTCATAGCGGACGTATCCAGCGGCCGGCTCCTCCGGCTGCACCGTGGCGTCGATATTCAGCCAGCGCTTCATCTGGTCAGCCGCCACCTGCGCCATTTCCGGGAAGGACAGGAAGTTGGCGGCCAGGATGGTCGTCTCGAAGCCGTCGGCGTAGCCCGCCTCCGCCATCAGCCGCTGGGCCTCGGCTATATCCTCAGGGTGCTTTTCGCCGTCGGCGGTCTGCCTGATGCCCGGCAACTCGGTGAGCTCTTCGCTGGTGTAATAGAACCAGACGTCCGGCGGGAAGGGCGCCCCCAGCGGGTACAGACCTGCGCCAAAGATTTCGGAGAATGCCTGGCGGTGCAGCACCAATTGAAGGGCGCGCCTGATCCTCACGTCGGTGAAAGGCTCCGACTTGGTGTTGATCAGCAACCCCAGCCAGACCGTCGGCCCGGCGTAGAACACCTGGCCCTTGCCCTCCCGGTCTTCTGCCAGTTCCTGGGCTTCCCGGACGTTCATGTTGCTGTTCAGGTAGGCTGTCATCAACACCTGCTCAGCCTTGTAGGCGGCCACGATCCGGCTGGAGTCGTTGATGATGAAGTACTTCATCCCGTCGAAGTAGGGCAACCCTTCCTTGAAGTAGTCCTCGTTCTTCTCCCACTCGTAGGATACGTCCTTGTCGTGCTTGACCATCTTGAAGGGGCCGGAGCCGAGGATGTTCTCTTCCAGCCTCATGTTTTTCTGAGTCGCCGGGTCGGTTCCAACGTGATGCTTTGGCCACACCTTCATGAAATCGGTAGCGAGGAAGTTGAGGAAGGCCGCCGAAGGGAAGTTCAACTCGACTTCCACGCTGTGCGGGTCAATGGACCGGGAACTCTTGACGTAGGGCCGGACCTGCCCCGACCGGGGGCGGGGGACATCGGTGCGCAGCATCTCATCGAGGCTGAACACTACGTCGTCTGACGTTATGGGCGTCCCGTCATGCCACCTGGCATTCTCAGGAAGCTGGAACACGTACTTGAATCCGTCTTCGCTGATGGTCCAGCCGGTAGCCAGGTCGCCGCGAATGTCCACCGGCTCAGGAGTCTCGCCGTTGTAGTGGACGATGCCGTTGGAGAAGGGCGAAGTGGGCGTCATGCAAGTGCCGCCGGAGCCGCATTCCATGATGTTCCAGTGGGCCACGTTGCCGGCCACGTGCACCGGAATTACGCCGCCGTACTTGCCATTGGGGTTGCCGCGGGCCGGGGCAGTCACCGAGATGTCTTCCGGCACCGGCGTCGCGGTGGCGCCCGCTGCCACCCGTGTCGCTACTGCCTGGGGAGGCGCGGCGGTCGCGGGAGCGGCGACGGTGGCAACCGGAGCGGTAGTGGGCTGCGCCGCCGGAGCGGTTGTTGCCCCGGCCGCCGGGGCGGTCGTTGCGCCAGCGGCCGGAGCGGCCGTCGCTACCGGAGCGGGGGCCGCGGTTGCCGTGGGGGCCATCGCCTCTGTCTGGGGCGTTGCCGTGGCGGATGTGCCGCAAGCCACGACGAAGAGCAAGCCCATAGCCAAAAGGCCGAGGAACAATGCTCCAGGATTCCAGAATCGAGTCGCCATTTTCAGAACACCTCCAGAATTCTTACGCCGAAACAAAGGGCGCAGGTTTATACCTCAACGACCCCAATTAGATGATGCTGTATCTGCTGGAACATCCTTGACCAATTCTCTGATATATTTGACGTATTATATTCGTATTTCGTTAATATAGTTCCGAATTATAACTGTTTGATTGCAATTCTATCATTCCCGCAAAAGATTGCGCGGAATATAGGGGATAGGCAACCGCAAAGTCAATAGCCGTGTCTCTGCCCGGCACGGCGTCTCACGGTTGACACAGTGAAGCCGGATGGCTACCCTTTCAGCGAGCGATTCACAAGGACTCGCTCTATACTCTTGCGAAAATTATGCTGACCCTATGGTCGGCGGGGCCATACGCCCCGGGAGTTAACGAATGGCAGACACTCCTCTGTTTCCCGTTACCGTTGTGGGCAGTTGGCCCCGCTCCAACGAACTGGTCCGCGCCCTGCGCAGCAAGGAGGCGGGAGAGATCACCTATGCCGACTTCAGCGCCATGGCCGACGGCGAGGTGCTGGACTGCATCCGCGCTCAGGAAGAAGCCGGGGTGGACATCCTCAGCGACGGCGAGCAGCGCCGCGATAACTTCTACTCCTTCGCCGTGGACAAGCTCAACGGAATGCAGTTAATGAAGGTGTCGGAGATTCTGAACTACTCCTCAGACCGCGCACGCATGGAAGAGGTGCTGCGGGCGCTGGACGTTCCCGCCTTCGCCATCAAGAGCCCCATAGCCATTGACACAGTGACCAAGAGGATGGGCTTGGCGCTGGACGAGCTGGCGTTCCTGAAGGAACATACCGACCGGGGCGTCATGATTCCCATCCCGGGGCCGTATATGCTGACCCGCTCAGCATGGTTCGAGGGGCTGTCGGACCGGGCGTATCCCACGCCCGACGACCTCGCCCGCGACGTTGTGGCCCTGCTGCGCGAGGAAATTATCGCGCTGCGGGACGCTGGCTGCGATTTCGTGCAGCTTGACGAGCCGACCCTCTCTCAGGTGGTCTTCGGAGAGGAAACCACCGAGACCTTCATGTGCGCCGCGCTGCCCAACCGCCGCGACCCAACCGACGAGCTGGAGATGGCGGTTCGTCTGATGAACGAGACTCTGGAAGGCATCGACGGCATCAAGACCGGCGTCCACGTCTGCCGCGGCAACTGGAGCCGCAAAGAGGAAGTGCTGCTCCAGGGCAACTACGGCCCCATGCTTCCCTACCTGGTGCAGATGAACATTGATCGGCTGGTGCTGGAGTGCGCCACGCCCCGCGCCGGCGAGATGGACGTGTTCAAGGAATACAGCAACGAGAAGGAAATCGGCCTCGGCGTGGTCAATCCGCGCACCGACGAAATCGAGCCGCCGGAGCAGATAGTGGCCCGGGTCAAGGAACTGCTGCAATACTTCGACCCGGACAAGATATACCTGAACCCTGACTGCGGCTTCGGCACCTTCGCAGAGCGCAACGTCAACACCCACGCCGTCGCCATCGAGAAGATGAAGACCATCACGGAGGCCGCCCATTTACTGCGGGCCGAATACGCTTAAGGAACGTAGGGGCGCACAGCCGTATGCCCCCCTATACAGAATCAAACACTAACGCAACACACAGGAGCGTCCAAATGGCACAGGAACCGGAACGAGACCTCAACGGACTGCCCCGGGAAAAGCTGGCCGAGGTGCTGGATTCCTTCCGCGACCCTGACGTATTTAACGCGGTAACCGGGCCGTGGAAATCGCGTGTCGCCTGGCAAGGGGGTATGAAGGCCCGCGCCTTCATGCGCAACCACACGGTAGATATGGACGAACCCGGCGACCTGACCGCCACCGACGTCGCCGCCAGCGCCCATGAGCAGTTGCTGTCGGCCATCGGTAGCTGCATGACCGTGGGCTTCGTGGTCAACGCCACCAAGCAGGGCGTCCGCATTCACGACCTGGAAGTCGCCGTAGAAGGCTATTTCGACAACATCCGCAAGTGGGCGGGCGTGGAAGACGAGGGCAACCCCGGCTACGGCAGCATCTCAGCCAAGTGCTACGTCCGCGCCGACGCCGACGAGGACACGCTGCGGGAAATCTGGCGGCTGGCCGTGGAAGGCTCGCCGGTCACCCAGTCGGTGGTCAACCCGACACAGGTCAGCACCGACTTCGAAGCGATAGGCTGATGGCGACCTTCGTTTCCGCCGATTGGGTTGAGGAGAACATCCTTCGACAAGCTCAGGATGAGGGTCGGCCGGGGTATCTGCTGATAGATCCCCGGTCGGCCATGCGTTATCTGATGGGCCACCTGCGGGGCGCGGTCAGCGTTCCCTTGAAGAAGCTGCAAGACGAACAGGGACACCTGTGCCCACCGGAAGACCTGGCCGCAACCTTCGCCGCCGCCGGGTTGGGCGACGACGTGATTCCCGTGCTGTACGACGGCTCCGACGGGCGCAATGCCGCGATGCACGCCTGGATACTGGAGTACCTGGGGCGGGACGACATCCACATCATGGACCTGCTTTATGACCACTGGAAGGAGCAGGGAAGGGAAGTACTGTACCGCCCGGTGGCGACCGAGGCCCGGACATTCACTCCCAACGTCCGCGCATCCATCCGCGCCACGGTGGACGATGCGGCCAGCCCCGGCGAGGCCAAGCTGCTGGATACCCGGTCGGAGGAGGAGTACCGGGGCGAGGTGGAGATAGACCAAAGACCCGGCCATATACCGGGGTCTATACACCTGGTGTGGAGCGAACTGGCCGGACAGGACGGGCGGCTGCTGATCGAGGCAGAACGCTTGGAGCAGGCTCTTTCATCCGTGGGCATCAGCCCTGGCGACTCGGTCATCGCCTACTGCCGCAGCGGACTGCGGGCGTCGCTACCCTACCTCGCAATGAAAGAGGCAGGCTACGATGTGCGATTGTACGACGGCTCCTACGTCGAGTGGATGATGAGCGGGAACCCCGTGGAAATCTAGCCGGATACTGGACTGATTGCAAATGAAAGCGCCGAGTCGGCACAGCCAACTCGGCGTTTGTTCATTGTTGTGTGGGTACTCTACTTGTCCGGCAGGTCCCAGCCAATCCAGTTGCACAAGGCGCGGCCCATGACCTTCTCCAAGTCCTCGCCGGTGAGCCAGGGCAGCTCCTCGGTGAACAGGGTGATGCACTCACGCCACGAACAGGGCATACGGGTGATGTCGGTGCCCCAGAAGGTGCGGTCTGGGCCGAAGGCGTCGAAGACCTGGCGCAGGTAGTCGTGGATGTTGGCGTAGGGGTAGGGTGCGCTGGAATAGCTGGGCGCGCCCGACGCCTTGCAGGCCACGTTGGGATACTTCGCCAGGGCCAGCAGGTCGGGCAGCGTCTCGAAGGCTTCGTCGTCGGTGACCCGCTGGCCGCGGCCCATGTGGTCTACGATGAGCTTCAGATTCGGGTAACGTTCCGCCACCTGCCCCACCACCGGGAGGAAGTTGGCGCAGGCAAGGCCCACGGGCAGCCCCGCTTCCTCCGCTGCTGGCCAGAGCCAGTCCATCGTGCCGTCGGTGGGCCAAGACTGCTGATGCGGCAACAGGAAGGTGAACCGCAGGCCCAGCATCCCCGGCTGCTGTTTCCACGTCGGGAGCAGGTCACGACTGGCCGGGTCGTCCAGCGGGAACTTACCCAGGATTGAGAAACGGTTGGGGTACTGACGGGCCGCCTCCACCGCCATATCGTCGGAGCCGGGGTCCCAGCCCGGCGGATGGATGACCGCAGCGTCCACGCCGGCCTCGTCCATCTCTCGCAGCACGTCCTCAGCGGTGTACGACGTAATCTGCCGGTGGGCCGGGTTGGCCGGGAGATTGGCGCCCCAGATGTGTATCTGCGAATCAACTATCAGCATTGCCTAGCCTCCTTTGAGGGATTTCAGGCTATTGTACAGGGCCTTGAAGTAAGGTTCAGAGAGCCGTAGCGCCAATTCCAAGGCCACGATGAACAGCCAGTAATAGAAGATGCTTCTCCACTCCGCCCCCACCCGTTCCAACAAAACCAGCGACGTCGGAACGTCGAAGTAACTCAGGTTGATTAGGAATATACCCAGGAGAGCAAAGGGCAGGATTTTGGCGATGTCCCGAGACAAGTCTTCGGTGTAGTAGGACGTGACCCGGACGGCAGTCAACACCGCCATGGCGATAAGGAGCAGATCCTTGACCTCCTCTGTCTTGGACAGGAAGGCCACCATCACCACCAGCACCCCGAACCAGAAGAAGGCGAATAATGGGAAAATCAGCAGGTACTTCGCCACGTAGAAAATCAGGTGAAGGGTTTTCCTGAAGACCGGATGACTCCGTTCCTCAAATCCGGAGAAGTCCAGGTTGAAGATGTCTTTCCTGGACATGAAACGGTAGAGGTTGAAGATAAGCACGGCGTAGATTGCCACGCCAACGGCGAATATGGCCGCGGGACGTAGCAGTTCCAGGGCCTCGTTCAGATTCAGTTGACGGAGCTGGTCCAGCTCAGGGGGCATACCGCCTCCAAGAAGTAAATCAGGGTGGTCAGGCCCAAGGGTTATAGGAGCCGAAGTTCCACAGGTAGCCTTCAGGGTCCCGGGCGGTGTACAGACGCCCGCCGTAGTCCTGGTCGGCGATTTCGTAGACGATTTCCGCACCGGCGGCTACGGCGTGCCGGTAGTGCTCGTCAATTTCCTCGATGATGATATAAGGCGCCTGTGTATTGACCCCGGCTTCCTCCGGCGTCTTTACCAGCCCGTCGTATTCCTCGGGCGGGCGCACGGAACCGAGCATAATCATGCCGTTGCCGAGGGTGAGTTGGGCGTGAGCGATTCCGCCCCGGTCGTCGGGAACCACCAGGTGCGGAGAGAAACCGAAGGCCCGGCAAAGCCAGTCAATGGCTGCGGGCGCGTCGTGATAGCGCATTCCGGGGATGATGTTGCCTTTGAAAGATTCAGTCATAAGCTGAAACGGCCCTCCGCGGATTTCAGGAAACATAACGCATCAATCTTACCAGCGGGCCGGCTAAGGCGCGATTACCGGGAAAGGCAATTGTGGTGAGTTTTGGAGCCGTCCGAGGCTGGTCAGCTATGCGTATGTGTCAACACTAACAGAATTACGTGCGTAGATTGCTTGAAATACTCTATTGACACTCAAGGATTTATGTATGTATTATCTACGCGCATTCGTATCAATGATTCATATATTAACCGAATGATTATGTACATGAATCATTGTTGGCTAATGACAGAAGGCGCGAAGGAGTTTTGATTCATGCAGAAGCTATGGAAATTCGCCCTATCCCCGGTGTTGCTGCTGGCCCTGATAATGGGGATGGCAGCCTGCGGCAACCAGCCGCCGACTGCAACTCCGCTGCCAACGCCAACTCCCTTCAATATGGACGAGATGCGCTCTCTGGTTCAGGAAGCGGTCGCCGACGCCATGCCCGCTGCTGCTCCAACAGACTCCGGCGAACCGGCGATAACGGAAGAGCAACTACAGGCGCTGGTGGAGCGTGCGGTAGCAGACTCTGTGGCAGAATCCATGGCGCCGGGTTTGACCGCCGCGGACGTGGAGGAATTAGTGCAAGCGGCGGTGGAGTCGGCGATGAGGCCGGGGGTGAGCCAAGCCGAGGTCGAAGCAGCAGTGGAGTCTGCCGTAGCCCAAGCGGTAAGCGAAGCGTTGGCTGCCGAAAATGTCCGGACGGCTCCGCCTGAATCGCTGACCATCTACTCCGGCAGGAGCGAATCGCTGGTTGACGCCATTATTCAGCAGTTCAGCCAAGCCACCGGCATAGAAGTGGAGGTCAAGTACGCCGGGACACCGCAGCTCGCCGCGACGCTGCTGGAGGAGGGCGGCAATTCGCCCGCAGACATTTTCTTCGCCCAAGACCCAGGCGGCCTGGGCGCCGTGGAGGGAATGCTGGCAACCCTGCCCGACCGGGTGCTGAGTCGTGTTCCCGACTGGGCTCGTTCCCCACAGGGCAAGTGGGTCGGGCTGTCAGGACGCGCCCGCGCAGTGGTGTACAACCCAGAGAGAATCAGCGAAGAGGAACTGCCCGATGACGTTTGGGACTTCGTGAACCCGGAATGGAAAGACCGTATCGGCTGGGCGCCCACCAACGCATCGTTCCAAACTATGGTAACTGCAATGCGCGCATTGTGGGGTGAAGAAAAGACTGCCGAATGGCTGGAAGGCGTGCAGGCTAACAATCCAACTATCTATCCCAAGAACACGCCTCAAGTGGCCGCCGTTGCTTCCGGGGAAATAGACGTTGGACTGGTCAACCACTATTACCTGTTCCGCTTCCTGACCGAAGAAGGCGAAGACTTTCCGGCGCGTAACTATCACCCCCGGGCTGGAGGGCCCGGCGCGACTATCATGGTGGCCGGCGCCGGAATCCTCAACTCATCGGACAACCGGGACGCCGCCGAGAAGTTCTTGGAGTTCATGCTGTCGCGCGTCGGTCAGCAGTACTTCGCCGGGCAGACCTTCGAGTATCCCCTTGTAGAAGGAGTGAAGGTTCCCCATGTGCTGGTTCCGTTAGACGAAATCCATCATCCCAGCATACCTCTGAAGGACCTCGCCGACCTGGAAGGAACCCAGCGGCTGCTCCGCGAGACCGGAGCGCTTCCGTAATGCGACATAACGAGTTAACCGTTTAACCGTTCCGGTCGTCCTGCGGCGTTCCCGTAGGACGGCTGGGTGGGGTAAGGCACGGTCTCGTCAGATTCAATTCAGGAAGGGAGGGCTCGCATGACGCCAGTGTTTCCATACCTGATTCGTCGAAGCCAGGACGGCTGGCGCGGGGAGTTGCTCCTGCGACTCCGCAGCGGGAAGGCGGCGTACGTCATCCATCTATCCTTGGAGCAGGCCAGGATGCTGGCTGTGGAAATGCGGGGGCTGGCTTCCGATCACTGCCCTCTTCATCACATGACTGTCCGGGTAGCGGAGTCCCTTAACGCCAAAATCAGCCATGTTGTCATCAAGCGGATGGGCGCGAGCGATGAGGTTACAGGCATGATGCGACTGGTGACCACCAAGGGGATCCACACCACCTGCGTGGATGCGGCGGCGGCACTGTCGCTTGCGATTCACATGGGCCTGCCGATATTTATGGATGGTGAGTTTTCCCAAGGGGAATTGCAATGGGAGGGTCACAAGCATGACGGCCTTGATGCCGAATCTGCCAACACGGGACACGGAGAGCTGCCGCGCAAGGTCTCGACTCCCATCCCACAAGCGTTTCAAGACCTCATCGAAGGGCTTGGAATACCGGAAGGCATTGAAGGTCCAGAGAGTCCACCTGGCGATGGCGAGTTCTTATCGACTTAACGGACGGCGACACCCGATCGGTCTTTAACAATCCAGCCCCACTTCTTGCAGGGGCGCGCCGGACGGGGTGGGAGCAGCCTGCTTGGCTGCGCGCCTGGCCCATCCCGCCCGAATACGGCCCCAGGGGCACTCCCCGGGATCTGGCCGTCGTTACGCCTTTCGGTCTCCCCTTCAGGGTCGGAAGGCGCCGGCGGCCTGTCCGGGGCCACCACTCCCTCGGCGGGGCGGGCGTCACGTACTCTCCTCCCGTGCGCTGCCCGCCTCGCCGGGGGAATTTACTTTTCCGTAGCCTTCACTGCCAGACGGTTGCGGAAGAGGGCGGGTTCCACGTAGGCGCTGGGCGACGATAGGGCGTCGTCTATGATTTCCAGCACCGCGACGATGGCCGGGTTGCTGAGCAGCGCTTCCCGCTTTTCAGGGGTGTCGGCCAGCGGTTGGTATCCTGCCGTTGCGGCGCTCTGTTGGTCAACGACTTCGGCGGCCCCGAGGATGGCCTGCTCCATGTCGGACTGGTCAATCACGCCGTGCAGTCGCCAGTTGGCCAGGATGGCGCCGTCTATGCGCTCGGTGGCCCTATCTTTCATTTCCTCAATCTGGTCGAAGTTGGGAACGCCGCTGCACCCGATACCCCGGCGCACCCACGGCTCCACGTAGGCCACCATGCTGTGAGCATAGCGGAGCGTCAGGTCAGCTTTCCTCGCCGGGTCGGCCACCTTCTCGTCTTGCAACAGAGGGAAAGACAGGAGCGAGACCCGGTTGATGTTCAGGGCTTGGGAGTCCAGCATCACCCGCTGCACCTCGTCTACGTCAATCATGTGGTAGTGCATGGAGTGCAGGTCGCTGGGGTAGGGAGCGGGAACCCAGGCTGTGTTGCCGCCGGTGCGAGGATGGTCAATCTTCCGTTCCAACATCTCCGCCATGGCGCGGTTGCGAACTTGCATCCCCTTGCCGATTTTACCGTGGCGATGTACTCCGGCGTGGAGGCTGACGTCCACGTTGTGCCGCTCGTAACTGATGTTAAAGGTGGCCTGGGTCAGGTCGTCGCGCAGGTCCACTGGCCCGGCGTGCATCTGGGCCCGGATCTGGGAGCCGGTGCGGTCGAGGAAGCCGGTGTTGGTGAAGAAGACCCGGCTTTGCGCGGCCCGCAGCGCGTCGGCCAGTTGCAGAGTCATGCCCAGCTCTTCGTTCATAATGCCGATGAGGATGCAGCCCGGCGTCAGGCCAAGCCGCGATTCGATTGCCTCGAACAGTCGCACCTGCTCCGCCACTTCCTCAGACGTTTGCAGCTTGGGCGTAACCTGGTAGACCATGCCCCGGCTACTGTTGGGGCCGCGCTTTGGCATTGCGCCGGAGCCATCGGCCCGCTCCTCGCCATTGGAACCCTTGTCGTGGCTGGTGGCGATGAGGGTGGTCAGCAGCAGGCCCAACATCCGCTCAGAAATTTCCTGACCGCCCACCTTGACGATGCCGGTGTACATATGAAGCGACACGTTTCGCACCGACATCAGGCTGGTGGCCTTAAGGGTTCGGGGCTGGCCGTCGGCGCCGGTGCAGGTGCGGTCGGAGCTCAGAGCCTTGCGATTGCCGCGGGAGCCGTAGCCCACCAGGTCGCCGCGAATCAGTCCCAAATAGTTCCGCAGGGAAGCCACCAGGTCCTCGGCGTCCACCACGGCCACGGCATCCTCGAAGTCCACGATGTTGGTCACCGCCGACTCGACGAAGAGGTCGCGGAACTGGCCGTTCCCCTCGTCCACCTTGCCGCCCTCGTAAAGCTGGAACAGTATCCGCAGCCCGTTGTCGTCAAGATAGAACTCGTCCAGATCGCCATTCTCTCCGAGGTTGAAGCCGTAGAACTTACCGGGTTCCCGCAGCCGTACCTCACCGTTGGCGGTGTGGCCGACCAGTTCGTAATTCCCGCCGCCGGTTTCCCGAACTGAGAAAGACTTTATGTCGCCAATCCCATCAGCATTGTCCCATTGGACAACGTGCTGGTCGAAGAAGGCGTTGGTTTCTTCCACTACCATCCGCAGACGGGCCGGGCGCTGTTCCTGTCGGTCTATCTCCCGGTGAACGTCGCTGAGGAAATAGGCGTCGTAGAGGCTGCCCCAGCGGGCGTTGGCCCCGCCGACGGCCATGCTGGCGTTGGAAACCGGGGTGACCAGTTCCGGGCCGTTCAGATCCATCTCCGGGTCCAACTGCGGGGTGGTCATCTCAAAATCCACCGGCCCATCCGGTTTAAGGTAGCCAATGCCCAGCAGGAACTGCTCCAGGTCGGCGGCGTCCTGCTCCCGCGATTCCTGGGAGGGGCGCCAGCCGGACTCCCGCTTGTCCCGGTAGTAGGCATCTATCTGCTGCTGTACGCTTTCCCGCCGCTCCAGAAGGGCCCGGTTGGGCGGGTCGAATTCCTCGACCAGCTCGCCCAAATGCCGGAAGACGTCCTCGGCGCTCCAAGGAGTGCCGGGGACCACTTCGTCGCGCACGAAATCGAAAAGAAGGCCGTCAACCTCTACCTGGTTACCGGAGGGCAGTTCCAGTTGTGCCATGTCACGCTCCGCTGTTGGGAAATCGAGCATTATGTTTATCGCGCTATATTCTAAGCGGAGCGAAGGCTCCGCACAATTCGGAGGCGCTTCGCTCCGCCAATGGAGACGGCCACAAGGTTTCGTGCGCTACCAGGATTTAACCACCGGCAGCACCTCTTCGGCAAAGAGCTTCAGGCTTCGCTCGGCAACATCCAAAGGAATGCCACCGAAACGGAAGGAGACATTCCACTCGAAATCGCCAAGCAGCTCCCGACGTTCTTCCAGCCCACGGAGTATTTTGTCCGGCGTGCCCCAACTGGCCGCCTTCATAAAGCCCTCGACTGCCCCTTCGAGACCAGCGGAGCGGGCGATTTCAGCTTTCTGCTGGTAGGCGTTGTAGCCTTTAACCTGGCTGAAGTGGTCGCTGAGAAACTCGTAGTGATAGAAGTTGCTCTCGACAAACTTGCCCTGGTACTGGCGGGCCTCTTCCTCGGTCTGCTCCAAGTCGGTGCCGCACACGACGAACTCGGTGAGCATCAGGCTCGGCGGCTCGGTGCCGTGGAACTCGCGGTGCAGGGCGCGTCCGCGCTCGATGCCCGGCATCCGCATCTCCCAGGGACGGTCGGCGAACATGACGATGTGGGCTCCCAGCTTGGCCGCTGAGAGAACGGACTCATCGCTGGCGGCAACGGCGTAGATGCGGCCATCGAAGGAGTGCTGCGGGCGGGGGCGGATTTCGACGCGAGGCTGCTGATAGTAAGGGCCGTCGCCCTCGATGAAGCCTGTCTTGAGGGCCTCGACAATCATGGGCGCCGCTTCGTCGAAACGGTCCCGGGATTCGTCCATGCTGATGCCGAAGGCCTCGAATTCGCGCCGCGCCAGCCCCCGCCCGAACCCCAGCCGCAGCCGGCCTCCGCTCAGCATATCCAGAACGGCAGCGTTTTCGGCCACTCGCAACGGGTTGTGCCACGGGAGAATTACCGCGGCAGTCCCCACGTCTATGCTGGGATGTTTGGCCGCGATGTGGGTCATCAATTGCAGGTTGTCCGGCACGAAGGAATAATCGTTGAAGTGGTGCTCCGCCGACCAGACGCTGTCGAACCCGGAGTCGGCGGCGATTTCCACGAGGCGAAGTTCCTCGTCCCACATCTGGGCGTCCGTGCCTTCGTCCCAGCCGTAGCTGGACATTACCATCATCAGTCCGACATCCATGTAATTTGCTCCTTCCGATTCTTGCAGGTTACTTGTTCTTCCCAACCAGGGCCTCAGAAGCTCGGCTTGGTGGGGAATGGTGTCAACTGGAGTTCGTGAGTCCAGCAGGACTTGTCCTGAGTGTGCAGATAATAGAAAGCCTCGGCTATCTTGACGGGATTCATCAGCAAATCAGGGTTCTGCTGGGCATGAGGCATCGCCCGGGTGCCGGGGGAATCGATCATGCCGTCGATGACCACGTTGGCGACATGGACGCCGTGCTCGGAATACTCCTCCGTTAGCGCCTGGGCCAGCGCGCGCATCAGCACCCGCGGGTAGTACAGGGACTGGCCGGTATATCGCTTGCGTCCGCGCAGGGAAAAATTGTTGTTGGAAATCAGGATGCTGCCCTCGCCTCGTTCCCGCATGGAAGGCAGCACCTCCTTGGCAACCAGGAAGGGGCCGCTGCTGGCGATGTGCTGGGCGGTCTCGAACATCTCGAAGGGTATGTATTCCAGCAGTTCCATTTCGGGAGGGAGGTCCCGCCCTTCGAGGTAGCCCGCGTTGTAGACCAGTACGTCGGGATCCCCGGCCTCTTCCCTGATTCGGGCAAAGGCATTGGATATGGAGTCGCGGGAGGCGAGGTCCAACTCGACGATCATCTCATCGTCGCCCTGCTCTCGAATGGCTGCCTCCAGCGGGGCGGCGTTGGCAGCGTTGCGAGTGGTCAACACTGTGAAGAAGCCCTCCTGCGCGAACTTCAGGGATATGGCTCCCCCTACGCCCCAACGCACACCGACAGGGAGGTCGCTGTCGTCAATGTCCCCGCCGTGGACCAAATGGGTGTTGCGGCCGTCTGACTGCCACTTGGATGTCGCCCCAATAACAACGGCGACTGGCTTTCCATTTGAGTTCATGTCGGATTCCTTTCGTAGAGGTGTCTCAACTGCCCGCCTTCACTGAAAGTTGAGCCTCATGGTGGCTATCATTCCGCCCACGAAACGTCACACCCTGGCAGGAGTCTCAGGCAGAATTGACACCACCCTTTCCGGTCAATCAGGCAGCGTAAGGATGGCGGACTTGGGATTACTGTACTACAAACTTCCGACTGGGTGGTAATTTTATGAGTTGCCGGTTCGAGAGCAAGAAATCCACCATGGCGGCCTCGGTGTCAAGACGGCGGCCATGGTGGACAAGTTGTCTATCACCATAGTGGTGAACCCGAAGTTGCTACCACTGCACGAACATCGGCATGTACGTTAAATTGGCGTTACACCGTGGTCATCAAGCCAAAGCAAGGCCAGTGGCCGCGAAGGCAGAAGAGTTCTCGCCGCCGCAAAGGAAAGGATTCCAAGTGAACAGGTGCCGTACATAGCCATTCTACCACGGTAGACGGGCAGTACCGGGATTATTCGCGTCTTGCATTTACAGCCCTGGGCGAACCGTGTTGCCAGTCATAGGAAATGGGTGGAGGATATCGTCAGGGCGAGTCGGTGATGGTTCGCCCTGAGATGAATTGTCCCCTGGACAGCGGCGATTGCTCTGTTCAGATCGCCCGCACCGCGATTCGTGTTGAGCGTTCAATGGGGCACGAATGATGGGTTCTCCGGGACTGTTGCGCGGCGTTGGGAGCGCGGACAGAAGTGTAGGTGTGGGTATGGCGATGTTCTTGTGTGCTCCTCTACCCATGGACCTTTCTACCCAGCTGTTCTCCGAGTTCACGGACTTGGCCCTCGGACGAGTTGACAGGGTGTTCGACCTGCAACCTCCCTTCCCATGCGAAGAGTCTACCTTCAGAGCCAGCTAGCAGGCCCTAGTGTTCCTCTCCGGTCGGGCTCCCATAGAACAGGCCGGCCATATGTGTCGACTCGACGGTGAGGACTCGCGCTAAGGAGGGACAGCTGGCAACCTGTGCTGGGGAAGTCAGGCCCAGCGGAGGGCGAATTCAGGGCCATTAGTGCGGAGGAGGTTCAGCGGAAGGGCAGATTGGACAGGTCAGCAGGCAAGGCGTGGAGGCGTGGTACAGGAACCCCGGCGTCGGAGCAGTAACATCCCGAAGTGGTCTGGCCAAGCCAGAAGGACAGGTTGACTAATCGGCCGCAGTCGTGCGGGTTGCCTCGGCCTGGCGTTTTCTGGTCACTTCAGCAAAAAACCTCTCAATGTCCGGGCTGTTAGGTATTCTGCTGATCCCCACTACTTTCCCCGTAGGGTTCTGCTCTTGGCGAATCTTGCTCTGCTCACGAACCAGTTTCGCCAGCTCAGACCTTTCCTCCGGAGTAAGGATCTGTTGATTGGGGTCAATGCTCATAACCGATTTTCCTGATGCGGTTGACAATCATGCTAATGCAGCCGGTCGATTCAGGTCAAGCGAGACCTTGCCCGCCGGATTCGTTTTACCCAGGCGTCCTGGGAAAGGCGATGGGAAGGCTTTCGAACCCATCCTGTGGATCGTAGGTGCACCTGAGCCTCCCGTGGATACCCGTAGAAAAATAGGGACTGAAGGACTGCTTGGCGCCATGGAAATCCTGATATCTCAATGAGAACAACTCGACCAGGATAGACCAGTTCTTAGGTAGCCGGAAGAGTTCGATTTGGACCGGTTTATCGTGCTCAAGGTATGCTACCTCCCATATTCCGCCACCAATGAAGGGGTTTCCTGCGGGGTCAAATGCGGTGTAATGGAATTCCGCCTGTAGGGTAAAGCACATGCCCAGAGGGTGGACCTGATAGTTGCGCAGCCAGGCCGAAACGCTCACGTCAGGAACTGCTGAGCCACCGCCGGCTACATCTATGTAGTCTCTCGCCAGCATGATGTAGGCCGCAGGCCGGGGAAACGGACTCGCGGCATTTCCCACGGTGGGTCCAATGTCCACTCGAACATAGGGACCCGTTTCCTTCCTCTGACGCTTTGAGTTCTGCGCCACCTGATAGAAGATTCCTATGACGCCCGTCAGGGCAGCGACTGTACCGACAGCCTGCCAGCTCTGGGCCGTCCAATACCAGAACGCAATGGTCCCTTTTCCATGCAAGACAATCAGCGCCCCTACAGCCAGCGCCAGCAGGATAATGGATACCGCATAGTAAGCAGCGATATTTTCGGCGATGGCCCGCTTCATAGTGTTAATTCTTGACTTGGCTTCGCCCAAAATTCGAGACGGAGCATGAGCAATCCAAGAGTATAACGCCAGAATCCAATTGACGACTTTCGAACACATCAAGTCCAACCATGCCTACTCGTCCAAGAAATGCCACTCAGTCGCTACCCGCTAACCGATACTGTTACGTCGGCACCAAGTCTGATCGGTGAGGCGGGTTCAAAGCCTGGACATCGGACATCGGCACCAACCGGTAGCCCAGTTGCGCCGCCCGACGCCGGGTGGTGTGCAATGCCCTTTGGCGATACTGATGCTCATAGTATTCCGCGCCAGCGTCCACGCATTGCTGGCCGTAGCGCAGCACGGAGTAGATGATCCGAGTCGGCTTGTGCGCCGTGGCTGTGATGGCCTTGGGTGCTCCCAGGTAGGCCTTCTTCCGGCGCAGGAAGGCACCCTGGGTGCTATCGGAGCGGTGCAGCGCGTTGGCTGCCAGCCGCAGCGCTGCCCGGCTGGCGCTGGCCTTGGGCTGGGAGCTGATCACCCGGCCGCTGGTGATCCGGTTGAGGGGGATCAACCCCAGCCAGGAGGCGAAGTGCTCGGCCGTCGGCCTTTTCTTGATGTCCGTGCCGATTTCCCTGACCACTTTCAGGGCGGTGTAGGCGTCCACGCCGTAGATGCGGGTCAGGTCCAGTCCGGTCATCCGGTACAGCTGGCCCTGGACATCAAAGCGGGGTTCACGTAGGGTTTCGGCATGGTTTCTCTCATCAATGAGCCAAAGGAAGAGGGGCAGGAGACATCCTGCCCACAGTTCTGTTTGGCGCGTTTCGTGCCGGTGATGCTGGGTCCGGGGGTAGGCTGGGTGTAGTTGTCCTTGTTTGGTGCTTAAGTAAGGGAGCCCCCGCACCTGCGAAGTTCCCCGGAGCGATTCTGCTGATCCCCGTACGGCGGAGCGTCCATCCTCGCTCCTGCGAAGTTCCCACCTTCCGGACAGATATTCTCCATTTAACGTGCAGGTGGCAACAGCCTTCTTGCGCCTTCGTTCCGGACCTGGCTCGATCCGGCCCGTTTGCCCCGTACCCTGGGCCCCGGAGGGCCCTCGTAGCGCAGCGTAACGGGTTGCGTTGCGTCTTTGGAGCCAGGCTCCAGGAGGGGGACCACCCCTTCTTTGCGGCTTCCGTACCCGCGTGGACTCGCCGGGCCCTCTCCGCTCTTGTTCAGAGGGCGCTTCATCCCTGGCGGGATTGTTCCTGCTGGAAGCGGAGGCACCCGCAATGGTTGTCTGCAGGCGGCCTTCGGCGGCTATTCTACTTCACCGTTCATCGCGGTGTCTTGCTGGCTGTCAGCGGGTTCCGAGCCGGTGGTCAGTGGCTCTGCATTAGAGTTTCCGGGTCCGGGCACTGAGTTGCCTGAGGCCTCCTCGCCCATGTGCAGTTCGACGGCACGTTGTGAAGAGGCATGGTAGACAGCCTGCATTGCCGGGACGAATTCCCGGCTGCCCTGCCATAGCGGAAACCTGCCCAGTTGCTGAGGCAGGGCTGCGTCCGTTTTCGGCGCGAAGGCCGGGCCGGCGAGGTCCCATTCCTGTAGCGCCGTGATGGGGTTGGACCAGAACTCCTCCACTTCCGGGGGCAGGGGTTCAGGGGGCAGTACGGGCGGCTCCAGCGTCTGAGCCGAGCGGCGGAACTCCGGTCCCAGCAGGTCTTCCCGCTCCATGCCGCGCATTCGGAAGATCAGGAAGGGGTCGCGGTCGAACTCCTCGCCCAGCAGCAGGTAGACGGCGGCTATGTGCTTGCACGGGTTGGACCAGTCGGGGCAGGAGCAGTCCGTCTCCAGGTCATCCTTCCGGTTGGGAAACATTGAGAGGCCGACGGTCGTGAAGGTTTCCTCGATGTTGTCGGGCATCCGGCCCGACAGCAGGCTGGCGGCGATGATGGGCTGCTCGGCCATGGTCTCCTGGAGGCGCTCCCAGTCCTGCGGGCTGATGGTCTGGACCGTGATGGCGACGTCGTAGGGGCGCTTGCGAGAGCCCTGCACCTTGGCGGTTACGCCGCCCTGCTGGATGTCCAGGGAGATGACCTGTCCCCTTCGGGCGTAGGAGCGGCCCCGGCTGAGGCGGCCTCCCAGTTGGAACTCCTCCAGGGTCTGGATCCACCTCCTGGCCCACCAGCTGGCGCCGAAGGCACCGCGTTTCGAGCCGGCCCTGATGCCGCCTCTGACCTCGATGGGCTTGGTGTGTTCGAAGTTGTAGTAACTCATCGTCCTTTCCGCGTCTTAGCACTACAGCCGCAGATGGCCATTTGAAGGACTGGACGTCCCCGAAAGTCGCTACATTCCTATATGGCCTATACCTCCGTCCTCGATGAAACTGGGATGATTTGAAGGCCGAGACCACCGTCCTGCGAGCAAGTGCGGCTGTAGTAGAAGATCTCGTATTCCGCTGTTTCCAATTGCTCGGTCGTAGGGTTGACCTTCAGACCGTGGTTTTCCAGGGTGGTGCGACCCACCAGGTACTTTTCGGTGGGCCAGAAGAATACGGCGCAGGGGAACGGCGGCCTCCCTGAGAGGGATATGTCGGAGTAGCCGAGCCCCACTTCCATCACGGTGTTGTCTGCTACGCGGACCGGCACCTGCCTTATCGGTTTGATCCCCATGGCTTTCAGGGTTGAGGCTGGGAGCACCGTGTGGGTGGCTCGGGTGTCGACCAGGGCGTTCCTGATTGTCTGCGGGCTGTCCTCCGTGTTGGGGTTGCTCACCACGAAGTCCGTGTGTGTCCTGCCCATTTTGCTCTCTCCCCGGAGACGCTCCCGTGACTTCAGGTTGTTGTGACCGTTATTTTATCAGCGGTTGTGCGGGTCTGGCCGCCAGAACCGGCCAGCGATGCACTCATGCACCTGTTCTATGTCAACGGCCCACCGGGCGAGCTCCGCCGCCTCGTCTCTCTGAGCAACCAGGGCCTCACCTGATCAACACACAACTGATCCAATTCTAATTGTCCTTAATCTGCGGCTGTAGTATTAGGTAGCTTCTTGCTCTCCGTCAGCCGACGGGGGCTGCGCTGAGGGCCAGCACGTCGCGGAGTTCGGCGTTGGACAGTTCGGTGAGCCACCGTTCCGATGTGGCTCCCACCACCTGGTCAGCGGTTTCCTGCTTGATTTCGATCATGAGGTCGATGCGGTCCTCCAGGGTGCCGGCGCAGATGAGCTTGTGGACGTGTACGTCCTTGGTCTGGCCGATGCGGAAGGCCCGGTCGGTGGCCTGGTTCTCCACCGCCGGGTTCCACCAACGGTCGTAGTGAATCACGTGGTTGGCCCGGGTCAGGTTCAGGCCGGAGCCGCCGGCCTTGAGGGACAGGACGAACACCTGCGGGCCTTCGGGGTCGTTCTGGAAGCGCTGGACCATCCGGTCCCGCTGGTTGCGGCAGACGCCGCCGTGGAGGAAGGGGGTTTCCAGACCGTAGGTTTCCTGGACGTGCTGTTGCAGGATGGCGCCCATCTCGGCGAACTGGCTGAAAATCAGCACCCGGTCGCCGGCGGGCAGGAGCTCGTCCAGCAGTTCCTGGAGGCGGGCCAATTTGCCGGAGCGGCCGACGATGGCGGAGTTGTCGCCCAGCAGCTGGCGGGGATGGTTGCAGGCCTGCTTGAGCTTGGTCAGGGTGTCCAGGATGGAACCCCGCCGTTCCATGCCCTCGGCGGACTGCAGCCGGGTTTCCGCCTCCCGCAGCACGGCCTCGTACAACGTCGCCTGCTCGCGGGTGAGGTTGCAGTACTGCTTGGTCTCGTTCTTGTCGGGCAGGTCGTCGATGATGGAGCGGTCGGTCTTGAGCCGTCGCAGGATGAAGGGACCGGTGGCCTTCTGCAGGCGGGCCGCAGCCGCTTCGTCCCGGCCGGACTGGATGGGCTGGAAGTAGGTGCGCTTGAACTCGGCCTGGGTGCCCAGGAGTCCGGGGTTCAGGAACTGCATGATGGACCACAGGTCGCCGACGTGGTTCTCCACCGGCGTGCCGGTGAGGGCGATGCGGTAGTCGGCCTGGATGCTCCGGGCGGCGCCGGCCTGCTGTGAGGCCGGATTCTTGATGTTCTGGGCCTCGTCCAGGATGACGGCCCGCCACGGGACAGAGGCGAGCAGCTCCCGGTCGCGGTTCATGGTGCCGTAGCTGGTGATGATCACCTGGTGGCCTTGGGCCTGCCCCCTGAATTCATCTCCTTGGTGGCGGCCTGGACCGTGGTGGGCCAGTGCGGCCAGGTCGGGCGTGAACCTGGCAATCTCCCTTTGCCAGTTGTTGATCACGGAGGTTGGGCAGACCAGCAGGTTGGGGCGGTCATTGCCCTGCTGGCGGTCCATCTGGAGGGCGGCCAGGGTCTGAACGGTCTTTCCCAAGCCCATATCGTCGGCCAGGCAGGCGCCCAGCCCCCATCTGCTCAGGAATGCCAGCCACGAGTAGCCCAGTTGCTGGTACTGCCGCAGTTCGCCAGCGAACTGCTCGGGCGTGGTCAGCATCTCGATGTTGGCCTTCTCTTGGAGCTGTTCCAGGAGGTCCTTGAGCCAGTCGCCGGCGATGAGGGAGACGTTGTCGCCTTCGGCCTGCTGGTCGGCGCCCAGCCCGATCTGCACTGCGTCCCGCAGTGTGACCTGCTTCCGGTTGCGCCAGAAATCGGCGGCGGCCTGGATGTCCTCGGCGTTGATCTCCACCCACTGCCCTCGAAAGCGCACCAGCGGCACTTTCAGGTCGGCCAGCTCATGAAGTTCCTCTGGGGAGATTGAGTGGTCGCCCAGGGCGATGTCTATGTCGAGGTCGATGAGGGAGGTCATGGAGAGGCCCGATCCGCCCTGCATGGCCGGGGTTTTGGCCTTGGCCCGGATGCTGGGTTTGGTCTTTGTGCCCTGGCGGGTCCACCAAGCTGGCAGCAGCACGCCGAATCCGGCCTGTTGCAGCTCTGCGGCCTGCCTTTCCAAGAAACCGTGGGCTTGCTCCGTGTCCAGGCGTTTTCCCGAGGGGTGCCTGCTTTTCAGGCTGTCGTTAATAGCTTGGCAGGCCGCGCCCGCCTGGGCCAGGGAGCTGAGCAGGAACTCGGCGGCGTTGAAGTCGGAATGGGTTCCGTTCAACTGGTTCTTCCAGACGGATTCGGCGGGCAGCAGGAGGCTATGGTCGTCGTGAGGCTGGAGCAGGTAGCGCAGGTACCAGCCGTCCTGCCGGATGGCCTTTGCCTCGTCGTCCTGGCTGGGTTCCGGGGGTTCCTCCAGCCTGAGGCAGAGCCGGTAGGGGGAGTTGGCGGCGATGGCGATGGGCCTCTGCCATTCGGTGACTTGGCGGCGCAGCTGCAGCAGTTGCGCCTGGTTGCCGCGGACCGTTGGGCCCTTGTGAGTCAGGGCGGACAGCCAGGCGTCGTGGGCGGAGTCAGCTTCCAGTTGCTCCGGGCGATTGGGTTCCATGCCGGCGCGGACCAGGTGGTCCATCTGGACTGTAATGAACTCCCTGAGGACTGCCTGGGCTGCCATGGCCGGCGGTTCCGTTGCGCTCGTAACGGTGAGGGCCCGGGCCGACGCCGGCATCAGCCCGGCCAGTTGCGCCAGTCGCTGTGCGTCTTCGCCGCTGAATACCGGGGTCCACGTTGCGATGGTCTGCCCGCCCCGCTGGGACAGGGAGGGCAGAAATTGTTGCCGGGCCGTCATGGACAATGCCAGCCTCATTGCCTCGGCCCAGTAGGCCAGGTCGGGGCCGATGATGACCCCGGGCTTCAGCACGCGCTGCCCGTGGCAGGCCTGGAGCAGCCGGACGGTCTGCTCAGGGTTCGGACGGAGTGTTGTTACGTTCCATGGCCTGATGCGGGGCTTGGCCCGGGACCTAGGCATTGGGCCAGCCAGCGCGCTGGAGGGTACGGGGGCGACGCCCCTGCTGGGCAGCCAGGCGACGGCGCTGTCGAAGCGGTTGTCGTCGGCTTTCAGGTCGGTCGCCTCGGCCAGAAGCTGCGCGGGGGCGCCGTGGGGGTGTTCTCCGGGGGTCCGGTGGTCGGCGGTCTCGGGGCGTGAGCCGGAGTCTTCGACCCAGAGGAAGAGGTTCTCTCTGATTTGGGCCGCGTGCAGGATTAGCATGGCGCGATCCTGAGCTGTTTGGAGGTGAGTGTGGGACACGGGAGTTGGTTTGGCAAGGTCTGGGGGGTGTCCTTTAGGATCACGGCGCTTTACGTGTCTCTGGCTTTGATGACCTGTGCCGGCGAACGGTGAGCTTGGGGTCGTGTTTTCTCTCGGTGTTTGTTTCTGCCAAAGAAAAGAGCCTGAGTACAGGCCGGCTCTGGGATTCGGGGGTACGGCGCGGTGTCAGGGTGCCGGGGTTAGAGGGCGTTTCCCTCTTGGTGCCTGCGGCCTAGTTCCTCCTCAAGGTCCCTCTAGGTTCACGCTGATGTTCGTTCGGGGATATAATCTGCTATTTCACATAGCTTATGTCCAGATTGACAATACCAAGAATATCTGCTAATCTGTCATAAAAGAGTTTAGAGAATTGATTTTGCCTTCGTCTGTTTCGCATATCCAAAACACAGGGAGCAGGCCGGAGTTCCTGGCCGAGTTTCAGAGACTGAATCCTGACCTGATAGAAGGGCGAGGCAGCAACCGGTGCGACAGTCTCTGGGATCTGTTGACCCCTAGGCATCGTGAAGATGCTGAATGCTGCTTCCGCGCCCCTGGACCTGACCTCCGATCTTGTTTCCTAGACCACTCAGAGCTTTGGAGAGACAAGATAACGGGCTTGCCTGTGGTCGTGGCACACCCTTATTGCCCTCACCGGGAGTCAGATGATCACCACCGCTCCCATCGGGAATACTTAGCCAAGCGGGGTCTCTCATATCTCGTTTCAACTGGCAGCTGGTATTCTGATCAAACTCGGCTGGTCGTCATTGCCAGGGTGGATGTACTTGATCGTATCGAGCTGCCTAAAGACGAGAATTCCACTGACTTTCTCTACACCCCTTCCCCCTACGATGTTGACTGGGAAATGTGCGAGGCGTTGAAGCTGGCCAAAGAAGGCGTCGTCCGCAACAGGTTGGCGCGCCTTGCGCCAGAGGCAGAGCAAGAAGGTGACTATCTGACTGCCCTACGTTTCTATTGCGACACTGCATACATTGACAGGACCGGCGGGTTTCACAAACTCGCCCGCGAACAGTTGGATCATGCCAAGCGAGTCCTGACAGCTCATCCCGATCTTGACCGGTATTTCATCGGTTTCAAGAATGACAAGGATCGTGACTATGTCCTAGGTCCTGTGCAGCCGCTGCTGTCTCGTGTAGCTCTGGAGAAGCGCCTGCGTCGCTTGGAACTGCCGTCTGAGTGGGGGAGGTTTGTCGCCCGGGACCGCGGGTATGCCGATGCTGCCATCTACTCACTGGGGGGTGAAGGTGAAGTCATAATTTCGCAAGGCGGCAATATGAACATGTGGTGCGCCAGGGTGGAGATTGGTGGCGGTCGCTCGCTCAATACCTACGCGGGTGGAGATCCTAGGAGCACCTATGGTCCGCCCAATTTCTGCTGTGAGGATCCTGAGTCAGCTGTGGAGGCGGCTATAGACATCTGGCGAAGGTACGAAACCCTCGCTGGTGAGGACCGCTGATCTTGCGGTTGAGAAACCTTTCAGAGCCAAGGTGTCGAAAGAATAGCACAGCAGCTTCCTTCCTTACCGCACTCCTTCTTTGGCTGGGACCCGGGCGCTGATAGAGCTATGAACTGTAGGACTTGCAGTGCGGTGTCCAGTGCCTCTCTGAAGGCTCTGCCATTGGTCTACCGGCGGATGCCAAGGTGTCTAGCCGGTCGTCGGTGCTGTCCAAACCGTGTCTTGGCACCCTATTGTAGCCAGGGAAGTTGCTTAACTCTGTATCTGGAAGGGCAGGAGTCTTGGTCGACGATTATTCTGCTGGCCAGGAAAAGGCTGCAAAAGAATAGTCCTGCGGCTGTAAGCCACAGGATCATCTTCAAAAGGCATTTTCGGGTCCGTTCCGGCAGCTTTGGGGTCACCGTCCGAGGATTAGCTGGCGGGATTTTTCAGCGTTGCCTTAAGTCGGGTGTGCTAGTTGCAAGTCCCTGATTTCTTTAAGCCTCTGCTGGAGTTCTTATCCAAGCTGATACCATACTTGGATCGTCACCTCGTTGCCTTCATTGGCGCGGTGATTTTCGTTCTGATCGTCTGCTTCTCTCTGCTTGGTCTCTTCGTTTTCGCCGAGGGGGTACTTGAAGAGTCCTTGCACTCCGAGATAATTCTGTGGTCAGTGGTTGTTGCACTTCTGGTCAGCCTAGGATCACTTATTATCCTAGTTGCGGCGGTTGTACTGTTCGTCCTTCGCTACCGGTCGCCTTAGTTCACTTGTTTAAGAGGCGAAACAGAAGTGCTATAGAACCAATGATCAGCACTGTCGCCGCCACCATGGCCGCGATGACACCAGCTGCCGTTACGACGGGATTCCCCCAAGCGAAGATACCCAGCAAAGCGGTTACCCACCCGCCTAGGGCTGCAAACATGATAAGAGCGAGAACTACTCCCGGGGCATCCCGTCTGCTTCCTGAGGGTCTCCGATTTCGGGTGCCGTTTGAGGATCGGATTTCACCGTGAGAATCGAGCGTGTCCCCAGAGAGTCCGCTCCTTAGGGGAAGGTTCATTCCTGTCCCTTCTTGAGTAGCCACTATCTTTGTCCTTACGCCCCATTTGGTGTTGCTCTGACTGCGATCACGCATCCCTCTGTATTCATTTTGTATCATCCGATGCTAAGTATGTCAACGACGAGAAGGCTTACCTGTCCCGTCTTTCCTTCTCCGTGCGGGCCTCCAGCCTGCTGAGGTATTTTGAGAGTCTGTCGTCATCGGGGGTCCCAGCCCACTGCTTAGGGACGGCCAGGGTGGTCGTTGCCAGCCCATGTCAGCGTTTCCTAGCCGGTCATCCCAGTTGGGCCATGAGGCGGGCTGTCTCGTCGCGTTCCACCGCATCCTTGGGCGCGTAGACGGACATCCCGGTGCGAGGGTCGTGTCCAGTCTCCCTACTGCCTAACTGCGGCTGTAATATTAGGGGCTTATTGCCCTTTCCCCGGGGTTATTGCCTGTAGGAGTTGGTCCTTATTCCAACTGCGCCAGTTTTCCTTGAACTCCCGTTCGCTTCTAGGTAGCATCCATCGCTTCCTCCAATGTTGGGCCAGCCGGTCGAATGATGCTTGGTAATAGTCCGGTTTATTGCTCTTGCCGTTGAGATATTTCCAGGCGTTTCTCGCAAGTGGGATTGCCCAGGCTTCTCTTCTGATGCCGTGGTGAAGGGCGTCGTCGCCGTTGATGCTCAGCATCTGCATGACTTGGGTGATGTTTCGCCATGCTTCTTTTGGGCCGCCCTTGCCGAACCCCATCCGTTCTCCGTAACCCTCCTGGATGAGGAATTCTTTGATTTGCGGGTATATCTCTTTCACGGCGTTGAGCCGGACGTTGCCATAGCCGGTCGTTTTACCTAGCCGTTGGGCGATTGCGCGGCCCCGGTAGTGGACCCTGTTGTAAATGCTGCTGCGGCCGAAGGCGCTGGTGGTGGTTAGCAGGACTAGGTGAGACGGCAGTATTTGGCCCTCGATCCGCGTTACCGTTTGGCCATACTTTTCCCGATACGCTTCTCTGACTTCCTTTCGTAAGCGGTGAAGTCGGGCAGGCCGGGAACATCTCTGTTTACGGCGCCGGAGAAGGCCCGCTGCCCGTTCCGTCCGGGCCGGATGCCGAGACCCGCCTCCCACAGGGCTTTCCGGCGGTTGGGGATGAGGGCGTCAAAGGCCCCGGCCATCGCCAGGGACTCCACCGCCTGCGGTTTCAGGCCGGTGCGCCGCACCAGGTCGGCAGCGCCGGCGTAGGGGCCGTGCCGTTCCCGTTCTTCGACGATGGCTTGGCCGGATGCCTCGCCCACGTCCTTGATAAACCGCAGGCCCAGCAACACCGAGTCCCCGCAGGGTAAGCAGTCCACGCTGCTGCGGTTGACGCAGGGGTTCAGGAAGGGGACGCCGAAGCGCCGGGCGTCCTGCTTCAGGGTCTCCACCGGATAGAAGCCCATGGGCTGGTTGTTGACCAGGGACACGAAGAACTCCACCGGGTGGTACCGCTTCAGCCAAGCGGACTGGTAAGCGGTGACGGCGAAGGCGTGGC
Source organism: Dehalococcoidia bacterium (assembly GCA_965204865.1). Lineage (GTDB taxonomy): Bacteria > Chloroflexota > Dehalococcoidia > Lucifugimonadales > UBA3495 > VXOI01. Next base: position 2,450,634 of record OZ242027.1, read on the forward strand.
TGTGGCTTTCCGGGAACATGTACTGCCCATTGATCTTGGCGAAGATCCGCTCGGCCGTGTCCTCCGGCACTCCCTTCTCCCGCGCGCCTTCCAGGAAGCGCCGCCGGTGCATGGCGATTAGGTGGGCGTTGTTGGGCTTGGCGAAGGCCCGCCTTATCTCGTCGGCCTGGGCGGCGGTCATGCCGGCCACGTCCATGATGAGTTGCACTACCTGTTCCTGCCACACGATGACGCCGCAGCCCCGTTCCAGGGCGCGTTCCTCCAGGTGGTGGTCGTAGTCCCACGTAGCGCCGTGGCGGTAGCGCTCAACGAACTGGCTCACGGCGCTGCCCTGCACGCCTACGCCGGGGCGGATGAGGGCCACCTGGCAGGCCAGATCCATCAGGTTGCGGGACTTCAGCCGCTGGGCCATCTTCAGTTGGGCTGGCGACTGGAGCAGGAACACTCCCTTGGCGCGCCCGGCGTTGATCATGTCGTATACGGAAGAGTCTTCTGCGGAAATACGGCTCAGGTCGGGCCTTGCGCCTTCCCGCTTCTCGATCAGGTCCAGGGCTTCCTCCAGCTGGTCCAGCACCGGCAGGGAGAGCAGGTCAATCTTGGCGAAGCCGACGTCGGCCACGCTGTCCTTGTTCCAGTCCATGATGTGGCGGCCTTCCATGGCTCCTGCCCGCACGGGAACCATTTCCGGTATCGGCGAACTGCTCAGCACCATGCCGCCCACGTGCTGGCCCAGGCTGCGGGGAGCGCGCATCAGTTGGGGGGCCAGCTCCGTCAACTCCCGCCACCCGGGAGCGTCCACGCGGTCGCGGAAGCCGGGCAGGGCCAGCATCTCGTCGCGCAGCATGGCGCCGTCGTGGGAGTGGAGCTGCCGGGAGAGCAGCTTCAGGTCCTCTTTGGGCAGTCCCAGGGCCTTGCCCAGGTCCTGGACGATGCCCTTGACCGAGTAGGTTCCTATGGCCCCGGCCAGGACGGCGTGCTCCGGACCGAAGCGTTGATGCACCCGGCGAATGAGCTCGTCGCGCAGTTGCCGGGGGAAGTCCAGGTCGATGTCGGGCAGCAGGCTGGTATCTTCGGAGATAAAGCGCTCTAGGGTCAGGCCCCAGCGGAGGGGATCCACGTGGCTGATGCCGGTGAGGTATCCGGTCAGCAGGGCCACCGAGGAACCCCGGCCTCGGCCCGGCGGGCGTTCCTCCAAGGGCGTTTCCGGGTGGACCATACCCTTCTCCGCCATGATTTCCTGGGCGAGGAAGACGATTTCGCGGTAGAGCAGCAGGAAACCGGCCAAGCCGTGCCGCCCGATGAGCCGGAATTCTTCATCAAGACGGTCGCGCACCTGGCGGGAGACGGAGCCGTAGCGCCGCTGGGCGGCCTCGTGGCACAGTTGCCGCAGGTAGCTGTCGGGGGTATAGCCCTCCGGCACCGCCGCATCGGGCAACCTGTAACCCAGGTCGTCGGCCAGGTTGAATTCGCACTGCTCCGCGATGTTGACGGTGTTGGCGGCGGCCTCGGGGTATTGCCGGAAGATCTCCCTCATCTCCGCTGGGGACTTGAGGCAGAGGTGATGGTTGGGCCGGATGTGGGGCAGGGCCTGCTCGATGGTGGTGTTGCGCCTGGCCGCCGCCAGGGCGTGTTGCAGGCGGTAGCGCTCCGGGACGTGGTAGTGGACGTCGTTGGTGGCGGCCAGCGGTATTCCCGCCTCATGGGCCAGCTTGGCCAGTTCCCGGTTGCGCGGGGTGTCTCCCCTGATGAAATTCTGCTGGAGTTCCACGTACACTCCATCCGGGCCGTACCATTCGCGGTATTCTCCCAGCAGTCGGCAGGCATCCTTCCTGCGGCCCTCCGACATCAGTTTGGACAGCGGCCCGTCGCGGCCTCCGGTGAGTAGAATCACGCCTCCGGCGTGTTCCGGCAGATGCGCCGGGTCCAGCCGGGGTTCGCGGCGGCCAGCGGCATTGGCCAGGGTGAACATGCGGGAGATGTTGCCGTAGCCCTGCCGGTTCCTGGCCAGCAGCACGATGCGGGAACCGTTGCTGAGAGTCACTTCGCCCCCGGTGATGGGCCTGATGCCCAGGCTGTTGGCCAGCTTGGCGAACTCCAGGGCGCCGCACAGATTGGCGTCGGTGAGAGCCAGAGCGGGATACCCGTGCTCTCCGGCCTGGGCCAGTAGCTCGTGGACGTGGGAGGCGCCCATGCCGAAGGAATAGAAGCTCTTAACGTGGAGTTCCACGTAGTCGACTGACACGGGAGGCCATGCGCTCTACGGGGCCTGCCGGAACCAGCGCTCCTGGTGCTGGTCCCGGAACAGGGTCGCCTCCCTGCCGTCCTCTCCGCCCACCCGGTAGTAGGTTCTGGTCATGGGTTGGGGCATCCACCAGAGGTCGAAGCACCACAGGTCCTCAATGCGGGACACCCGTTGCCACCGGTCCCCCAGCAGCACTGCCGCCGGTTCTCCCTCCGGTCCCTCCCGGACCTCCGCCGGGGTCGGTACGGAGAGGGGCCTCATGGCCCCCGGTCCGGAAGCGTCCAGGGGAGCCTGCATGACCCGCATCTCCGGGGCCGGGTGCCAGGGAGCGACCTCGGCCACCCGGTACAGGGCGGGTTTGCCGCCGGTACGGCCCTGAAGCTGCCGTTCCGCCTGGGCCAGCCGCCGCTCCCGGTCTCCCCGCAGGTCCGCCAGCAGGCTCAACTGCACTCCAGACTCTCCCGTGAGGCCGGAGAGGTCTAGGGTCATCTCCTCTACTGGACCAGTAGGGTGGTCCGTTTCCAGTTGACCTCGGATAATTCGGGAGGCGCGCTGCCAATCCCCCATGGCCTGCTTGAAGCGGAATTCCTTCCGCCAGGGCTGGGCCCGGTGTAGGACGCACTCCAACTCCGTCCCGCCCGCGTACCGGCCTTGCATCCGGGGCTGGGCGTAGGCCCGGCGCAGCAGAGTGTCCGCCGCCGTCAGCAGCAGTTCCAGGGACGCCGAGGCGAAGGGCAGGGCCGTCCGTTCAACGACGGACTCATCGTACCGCAGGGGGATGAGGGGAGTGTGGTCAATCCCCTGGGCCAGTTCCCAGGCCCTTTGACCTGCCGGTCCGAAGCGGTTGATGAGCGCTGCCTGCTTCATGGCGGCGACTTCGCCCAGGGTGTGCAGACCGAAGCGGCGCAGTTCATCCCTGAGCGCCGGTGGGATGGGCAGCAGGTCCACCGGCTGGGGCGCCAGGAAACCGGCCGCGTCCGGGGGAACTTTGGTAGCTCCCAGGGGCTGGCTGGCGCGAGCGGCGGCGTAGGCCGGGAACTTGGCGTCTCCCACGCCGACGCGAGGACCCAGGTCCTGGGGCACGGCATTCAGCAGGGTTGTCACCAGGCGGGCCTCGCCGCCGTACAGGGCTTCCAGTCCGTCCAGTCCCACGTAGGCCGTGCCCTGCTGAGCCTGCCCAAGCGTTCCGCCCTCCACCCGGTCGCTGACTCTCTGCAATGACTGGAGCATCCGGTGGAACTCCCGCCGGTAGGCGGCCTCGTCCGCTTCCAGCACGATCCCGTCGCCCTGGCGGGACAGCGCCTCCTCAACGGCCATGCCCGCTGCCGCCCCGGAAGCGGCGGGGAAGTGGTCGATGACCAGGGCCCGGCCCTGGGGCCGGCCGACTATCAGGACGGGCCGCTCCTTCAGGTGAGGCTGTCTTCGCATCTCCACCTTGGCGCGCAGGTGGGTGATGAGGACGCAGGCGATCTTCATGCTGTCTCACCCGCAGCCGGCGCTTCCACCGGGAACGGCAGCCAGCCCCGCCCGGTCTGCACGATGCCCCGGGCGATCCGGGGCTTCCGTATCAGGCATTCCTTCCGCTCCAGCAGACGGAGGTTGTAGCCCGTCACCGAAGGGCTGCTGATGCGGCAGGCCACGGTGATTTCCCGTATGCTGGGCGGGAAGGAGTGTTGGGCGGTGAATTCCTGGATGAAGGCGAGCATCTTCTTCTGGCGTTGGGTGAGCGGCTTTTCTCCGGCGGCTGGGGGCATGGCCAACGTTGACGGCGGGCGGCTCCCGTGATCAGGAGCCGTGGGGCCGCGCCATCCGTCCGGCAGGGGCTTTCAGACACTCCCGGGCCGCCCGGCCTCCTCTTCCAGCTCCCTGACGCGCGCCTCCGCCCTGATGCGGGCCTGGTGTTCCCTGTCCCGGTCGGCCTCCGCCCATAGGGCGCGCTCCAGCATGGCCTCGAAGTCTTCGTAAACCGGTGGATCGGGCAACACGAAGCGCCGGGTCCCGTCGTCTTCCATTCTTTCGGGGCAGTCGGCCGCCCCGATGTCGCAGGTCCAGCATTCGCCGGTACTGGGAACTCGGGCCAGCGGTTCCCCGGACGACAGGCGTTCCGCCTGCCTGTGCAGGCTCTCAACGAACTCCCGGTCCAGAGAACCGGCCGGGATGTCCACCCGTTCTTTCCAGTAGACGACCTCCCCTCTGGGAGACATGCCCCGGAACCGCTCTACGGCTCTGGGCAGGGCGTACATATGGGTCATGACCTGAAATGCGTGGGAGCGGTTCGCCTCGCCCTTGGGGAAGTCGATGACCACGCAATCGTCGCCCCTCACGGCTATCACGTCGGGTTTTCCCGACAGCACGGCGTCGCCGAGGGTGAGGCTGTAGGCGTTGGGCGCTCCGCTGGACACGGTGTAGCCCTGTGCCTCGTAGCGTCTGATGCAGCCGTTGAGCTGCACGGTGTACTGGATTCGCCAGTCTAGGCGGGGAAGTTCAGGCGTTTCCACCGTGTCCCAATCCTCGTGATGAGTCCGGAACCATGAGGCCCACTGACAATGGGCCTCTCCGGACAGCAACCCGGCGAGCCAGAGTGGGGAAACGCGGGGTCCGGTTGCGCGGGCTTGGGCCATGGGTTCCTCCTCGGTGGTCGGGAATTACCGTCAGCTCCGGAGAGACGAGCTGGTACGTCTGGGCGTGAGCTTGCAGTACAATCGTAAAGAACTTATGTTCGTATGTCAATGGCGTTCACCCTAGCGTTCAAGGCAAACGCATTTGAAACGGAGCCGCCCAAAGGACTGCGGAGTGGCGGTACCAGAAGTTGCTGTGGCAGCTGAAACTCAGTCCGGCGACCTCGGCAAGGTTCGCGAGCAGCCCACGCGTGTCGGCAGCACCGCTGAAACAGTCTCTTGGGTGTTCAAGGCCACGTTGTAAGCGGCGGAGATATATGGGAGTGTTGAAAAAGTCGTCAGCAGTGCCGTCGGGTTCGACAAGCCGGAGATCTGAGGACCCCGGCCGCCCGAGACTCCCTTAGAAGATATTGAGGGAATGAGAAAGAGTTATGCCGAGCATCGACCGAAGTGTTCTGTGGCTCCATAGTCTCGTCAGGAGCCGCCACCGCCGGATCGGGAGGGCCGACCCGGTGGTTCAGCTTGCGGACCATCTTTAGCAGGTTGTGGGCCAGGGCGGCCATGTACCCTTCACAGTCCACCTTCCACAACCCGCGGAGCCGGGATCGCGCCCAGCTGAGCCGGTCCAGCGAGGCGAAGGTTCCTTCCGCGATGGTGCGACGGCGGAAGCGCTCCCGCTGGTACTCGGAGGTCCGGTTCCTCTCTCTGGCCCGCAGGTAGAGAGGGTAAAACATCGTGAGGTTGATGTATCGCCGCTTCTGTCCGGGCGGGAGGCAGTCCTCCTTCACTGGGCAGGCTTGGCAATCCTTCTGAAGGGCCACATATGGGTAGGCCAGGTTCTTTCTGTGAAAGTTGGTGCGGGGCAATGTCTTGCCTTGGGGACACACCAGGTGGTCGCCGTGAAAAGCGAAACCTCCCTTGGCGACCATGTTGTTTTCCTGGATGGGATGGATGGGTATATAGGCCTTTATGTCCCGTTCCTCCAGGAGTTCTCTGAGTTGCCCTGCGTTGTAGCCAGTATCTCCAGCCAGCGAGACCGGCTCCATGGGGAGTTGATCAAGCAAGTCGGGGACGGCTTTCCATTCCCCTTGGGAGGCGTGAGTAACCCCTCTGGCGACTATGATACCGCCCAAGTCCACGATGACGTTCTCTTGGTAGTGCAATCCCGAGGGTTTGCCTGGTCTGCTGGTACGCCACCGGGCGTCGGTGTCCACCGGATTCAGCGGAAGCCGGCCTTCCGGACTTTGGAAATACCGCACCTCCTCGTGTTCCACTCCGTCTCCGTCAACGGTTGTCCCGGTTACAGTGAACAGTCCGTTCTCTTCGATGGCTTGCTGCCGGAACTCCTCTACGGTCATGCCGCTGGAGGTCAGCCCGTAGCTGCTCACATTGGCCTTGACCAGGCTGGAATCCACATACAGCTCCGGCGCCAACAACCCCATGCGCAGCAATTCCTGGTTCAGGCCATGGAACACTTCCGAGAAGCCCTCCCGGCCGATGCGGTTGATGAAATAGGTGATGGTGGAATGGTCAAACACCGGGTCGTCGATGGTGAGGAAACAGAACCAGCGATAGCAGATATTTTCGGAGATGGCCGAGCACAACCTTCGGAAGGAGGCGATGTTGTAGAGTGAGCAGATGAGTAGAGCCCTGACCATCACCTCGGGATGGACTGCGGGCCGTCCAAAGTCGGGGCAGTACCGCTTCTCCAGGGGAGCCACCAGCTTGGCAAAGTCCATCTGCTCGTCGATCTGGATGAGCAGATGATTGGGATCGATGAAATCGCGCAGCCTCTTGGAGGTGAACTGGAAGAGGGTGGAGTCCCTGCGGCAACGGTCCAGTGGCTCCAGCATCGCAACTCCTCGCCAATCAAGGGCTGCACCCATTTTAACCCAGCAGTTTCTTGGAATTCCTGAATTGCCGACTTTTTCAACACTCCCTTAGCCCCGCCGCTTACACCCCTACCGTCTCAGTGCTCCTTCCGCTTGATGACTCCCTGATAGTCAGCGTCGCCTCACACCACCGTTTCCTCGCCATGCAACGGTGGGCCGGACTGTACAAAATCAAGAACCGGGGCCGATTCTGACACCGCCCCGTCCGAGGGCATGGGGACGGTGTACGTTAGTGTAACCTCCTCCCCCAGACCTCGATACCCTTTACGAAGTTGCGGATCAGGGCCTTCCGCTCCGGGAAGGTCCCCTCCTGTAGGAAGGAGCTCAAGATGACGTGCGAAGCCATGGACGGTTGTCCCTTGAACAAGGTGTCGTCCAGCGCATATCAGCTGGCCCAAGGATGGGGAAGGACTGAGAAACAGGCGATTCTCGGCTATTATGCTCATGAGATGGAGCATTTGAGTGTATTGACGCGTTCAGGATGCCGTTTTATAGTTAACCCGATGTGCAAGTTCTACCATGCAAGCAACTTGTCGAATTGGAGTGGTGGATTTCCTTGCTCCTGATTGAGGCTGAAAGCCAGGGTATGGCTAAGCACCTTGCGCAGCAACCGAGCTTGCAGATGCCAGATGTCCCTGGCCCAGACCTGTTTGGCTTGAAAGCGCTCAACCAATTGACTGAAGACGGTCTCGATGCGGTAACGGGGCCGGCTGAGTTGGTAACTCCTCTGGGGCCAAGGGTCTTTTTTCTTCGACTTGAAGGGGGCCAGCAGGGTCAGGCCTTGGCTGCGCAACTCCCCAGTCAGGGTCGGGGACCAGTAGTTGCGGTCACCCAGCAGGACCCCCTGGGCATCTCCAGCCAGTTCGGGGACCATGGCCAGGTCATGCACGTTGGCTGGGGCCAAGCCGAAGCCGGTGATCAACCCCGGCCAGTTCAGACGCAAGTGCGCCCGGAAACCATAGAAGGTCTGCCGGGCTACGTCATCCCTCCCGAAAGCAGCTTCTCCCCGGAACCGCTGACAGCGGTGGGCTCTGGCGAAGCGGCAGACTGGCAGGGGAAAGCTGTCCACTATGGACAAGGCCGGGTCGTACCGGATGGAACCCAGGAGGATTTGCCAGACCTGCTCCTTGACCCACCAGAGGTTGGCGGCTTGGCGCACGAAAGTGGTGCGGCAGACTCGCGCCATAGCCGGAAAGAAGTGGCTGTAGTGGTGGCGGAAGTAGCGGTAGAGGGCCGTATCCTGGCCCAAGCCCAGAAATTCGCCCACTGCCTCCATGGTCAGCACTTCAGCATCGGACAACGAAGGTTCGGGTCCACTCCGCCGGAGCCGTTGTCTCTGGAAAAGGCTCTGCAAAGCATCATCTATCCGGCAAAAGACTGCTATGATTTTGGTATCCAGGTCCATCACACACCTCCACTGGGAACCGCAACTCTAGTAGAGGTGTTTGGACCTGGATTTTCAACCCCTTTATAACTTGCACATCGGGTTAGTTAGCAGTATCCATGAAAATACATTGTTCAGGACCAATTCATCTAGTAATTACTGGCAAAGATGCCACCTGCTTAACATCAGCACAAGTTGGGGTAAGGAGGAACAAAATGGCCGACCGAGATATTGCTCTAATGGCCCACCTGTTGCGGCGCGCCGGTTTCGGGGCGAGCCGTGATGACTTGGAGGCTTATGTAGCCAAGGGCTATGAGGCCACTGTGGAAGAGCTACTCAACCCGGAGACACAGCCCGGTGTTGAAGAAGACCTGATGCTCCGATATAACCAAAGTTTTCGTGAGTCCAACCAGGCGAGGGACCAGCAGTGGATCTACCGGATGATTAATGATCCGCGCCAACTCCAGGAAAAGGTGGCCCTCTTTTGGCACACCATTCTCTGTGCAGGCAACACCAAGATAGATAGCGGCGCTGAGATGCACAGGATGATCAATTTGTTCCGGGAGAAGGGCATGGGCAGCTTCCGAGACCTGCTCCTCGATCTCTCCAGGAACCCGGGTATGATCTACTACCTCGACAACTCCGAAAGCCACAAGACCGCAGTCAACGAGAACTACGGGCGGGAGCTCCTGGAGTTGTTCTCACTGGGCGTGGGCATGGACGAACAGTTCAATTACAGTGAGGATGACGTCAAAGCCTGTGCCTTGGCTTTCACGGGCTGGAACATCGCCCCGGCCTACCCGCCCTTCCCTTACGGCCGCAGCCAGTGGCAGTTTCGCTTCGACCCGGCCGACCACGACGATAGCGAGAAGACCTTCCTGGGTGAGACTGGCCGCTGGAACGGCGAGGACATCATCGACATCATCTGCAAGCAACCCGGCGCCGCCCGGTTCATCGCCCGGCACATGTACGATTTCTTCGTCGCAGACGAGCCGCCGGTCCCGGCCTGGCGCCTGACCACGCCACGGGATATGGAAGCCATCAGGGTCCTGGAGAAGGCCTACTTCGACTCCGGCTACAACATCAGGGCCATGCTACGGGCCTTGTTCACCTCGGACTTTTTCAAGTCGGAAGACGTCCGCTTCGCCAAGGTCAGGAACCCAGCGGAAATGGTGGCCGGCACCTTGCGCTTGGTAGGCGATCACCGGGATATCAAGCCAGGGCTCTGGGATATAGCCCAAGAGTGCACCTACATGGGCATGAACCTGATGGACCCGCCCACGGTGGAAGGCTGGCATACCGGCCACGAGTGGATTGACAGTGGCACCCTGGTGGAGCGCATTAACTTCGCTTCCGAGTACCTGGGCCAGACTGACCTTCCCGGCGTGCAGTCCCTGGTCAATCACCTCATGGCCCGGGGCGAGAGCCTCTCCCCAGCGGAGTTCGTTGAAGGGAGTATCGACATGGTCGGTACGCTGAACCTCACCGATGACACCCGGCAGGCGTTGGTCGCCCACGCCCAACGAGGTGGTGATCTGCGCCATGGCACCGAGGCAGAACGGGCCGAGTTCACAGGCCGCGCCGGTGAGATGTTCCAGATGATCGCCTCGACTTCAGAATTCCAGTTCGGCTAAATTCGCGCGCAGAATTTTCCTAGAGGAGGATATAGCATGGTTTCCACTCAAAATGATCCGGTGCTGGCAGTGCTGTCCCTATCGGGAGGTAATGACGGCATCCACACGGTGATCCCTTACGCTAACCCGCTGTATCAGGACTTCCGACCTTCTCTTTCCGTCCCTGAAGACCAGGTTCTCAAGCTGAATGATGAAGTAGGCCTGAACCCCAGTATGGGTCCGTTGAAGAGGTTCTGGGACGAGGGCAAGCTGGCTGTCTTCCTGGGAATCGGCTATCCCAACCCCAGCTACTCCCACTTCCGATCTATGGACATATGGCACACCTGCGAGCCGGACACGATCGGTACCGAGGGTTGGCTGGGTAAGGTTATCGCAGACCTGGACCCTAACAAGGAAAACGTGCTGACCGGCGTCAACTTCGGACGGGGCTTGCCCCGGGCCTTGGCCAAAGAGGGCGTCCCCGTGGCTTCGGTGGGCAACCTGGAGACCTACGGTCTGCTGTCCGGAATTCAGGGTGACCAGCGAAACGACGCCCTGGATGTCTTCGGTCAGATGTATGCCCCGGCCATCGGCACGGGCTATGCGATGGACTACATCCGCAGCACCGGCATCGACGCTCTCAAAGGGGCCGATATCCTGGCCACCGCGCCGCATACGTATACTTCCAATGTGGAATATTCCGGCACCGTGGTGGGTCAGTACATGAAGAACATCGCCCAGACCCACCTGGCCGAATTCGGCACCCGGGTGCTTTTCACCACCTCACCATACAACGGTTTCGACACCCACGCCGCCCAGGCCACGGCCCACTCCGCTCTGTGGAGCGACGTGTCCGATAGCGTTGAGACTTTCTTCGCCGACCTGCGAGAACACGGCAAGGCCGAGAACACGCTGCTGTTCCTGTTCTCCGAGTTCGGCCGTCGTGTCTTCGACAACGGCTCCGGCACCGACCACGGCGCAGCCAGTGTGGCCTTCGCCGTTGGCGAAACGGTCAAGGGCGGCATTTACGGGGTATACCCATCCATGGAGCGCAGTGACCATATTGAGGGCGGCAACCTGGCGCCCACCATGGACTTCCGGCAGGTCTATGCCACCATCGTGGAAGACTGGTTCGGTCAGGACCCGGTCCCCGTGGTTGGTGGTAACTTCGAGAAGATCCCGTTCCTGTAAGCCGGTCCAGCAAAGGCTTATTACGACACGCAGGCTGTCCTTGTGCCGGGGGCATTGCCGCCTGGCACTAGGTGACATAAACCCGGCCAACCAGTTAATGACGAGGCAAGAGCGATGAGCACCCATTTCTTTGGGCTCAAAGATTGGAGTTTCCAGTATAGCCACTCTCTGGGCCGTAACGAGTTCGGCGGCACAGGGTTCCGCAACCCGGTGGACATGGCCTTGGGCGCCGACGACGTAGTGTATGTGTTGAACCGGTCCCGCGAAGATCGGCCCGACGGCGTTCGTGTATCAATGGTCACGATCGACGAGAACTTCATTAGCGAGTTTGGCGCCTATGGCGAGGGCGATGGCCAGTTCATCTGGCCTACGGCCATCGCCCTGGATGGCGATGGGAATGTCTATGTCGCTGATGAGTTTCTGAACCGAATTACCGTCTACAACAGGGATGGCGATTTTATCCGCAAATGGGGCAAGGCCGGTTCTGCCAACGGAGAATTGGATCAGCCCGCGGGTTTGGCCATCGATGGGGAAGGTACCTTATACCTCACCGACAGCCGAAACCATCGGGTGCAGAGGTTCACCCTGGACGGAAAGCACCTCGGCTCGTTCGGCTCATTCGGCAGCGAGCCGGGGCAGTTGAACATGCCCTGGGGCATCACCCTGGACAAGAACGGACTGGTGTTTGTAGCCGACTGGCGCAATGACCGGATCCAGGTATTCACGCCAGGTGGGCAATGGCAGGCCAGCTTCGGGTCGTCGGGGACGGGGGTTGGCGAGTTTAACCGTCCCAACAGTGTAGCAGTGGATAGGGACGGCCTCATCTATGTGCTCGATTGGCTGAATGACCGCGTCCAGGTATTGAACCCGGACGGACGGTTCATCACCGCCCTCCTCGGGGAGCACCAGCTATCCCAGTGGGGCAAAGACAAACTGCTGTCCAACCCAGACATGATCCAGCAGCGTGCCATAGCCTTTAGCTGGGACCAAGGTGCTTTCGAGAAAAGACTTTCCGACCCATGCGCGGTGAAGGTGGACGATCAGAGCCGCATCGCCGTGCTTGAGAATACCAGCGGGCGAATTCAGGTTTACCAAAAAACCGATACACCGGTGCTGGTCTAGAGTCGCAACAGCCGGAGCCAAGGCCCGGCCAAGATTCAATCTAGATCAGTCTGTAGGGGGATAGGATGTCAAGGGCGGGGAGATTGCGGCCCGTCGGGGCGGCGTAAAAGTGTACCACCAGGGGCCATTGGCCAGCTTAAATGTCCGCACCAATTGTTCAGGAGGAATGTCCCTCTGCCGGCTGTAGCAGGAGACATTGCGGAGGAAGTGGGGAGACCTCTGGGTGAGAGCTATGCGTCGTCCGGTTCTTCTGAAGCTGGGGACACGACGGTCTCCCGGTTGCGCTTGAGGCGGTAGCTCTCGCCGTTCATGTAAGCGGCGGGGCTAAGGGAGTGTTGAAAAAGTCATCTCCAGCGGCAGTGTAGCCGCCGAATCCGAGGGCTGGTACCTTTCGTCAGCCGATACTGCCGCAGACGATACTGTGGCGGCATGGGGGAGGCTGATACATCACTGCCTGGAGTTCCCCTTGGCTCTGTCGTCTCGGCAGTTCCCGGCGGTGCCAGATCGGGAGGACCTACAACCGCGACTCAGTCGCCGCACCAGCTTCTTCACGTTGTGGGCCAGGGCCGCCATGTATCCCTCGCATTCAACCTTCCACAAGCCGCGCAACCGGGTACGGGCCCAGCCCAAGCGATCGAGGGAAGCGAAGGTCCCTTCGGCAATGGTCTGCCGCCGGCGAAGTTCCTGCCGGTACGTGTCAGTCTGGTTCCGTTCCCTGGCCCTCAGGTACTCGGGATAGTACATCGTCAGGGTGAAGTACCGCCGTTTCTGCTTCGGCGGCAGGCAGCCCTCCTTGACGGGGCAGGCCTGACAGTCCTTCTGTCGCGCCACATACTGGTAGGTCCGCCCTTCGGCAAGCTCAGGATTGTGGAAACTGCCCCGGCGCAGCACTTTGCCCTGAGGACAAATCAGGTGGTCGCCGTGATAGACGAATTCCCCAGTGGAGACCATGCTGGTCTCGTGCCTCGTGTGTATGGGGATGTAGGCCGTGATGTTCCGTTCCTCCAGCAGTTGCCGCAACCTGCCATCGCTGTAGCCGCTGTCTCCAGCCAGAGACACCGGGCGCAAAGGGAGTTTCTCGACCAGAGCGGGAACCGCTTTGGATTCCCGTTCCGAGGCGTGGGTTACGCCCCTGGACAAGATGAATCCGCCCCGGTCCACGATGGCGTTCTCCTGGTACTGTAGTCCAGAGGCCCTGCCGGCTCTGGTGGTGCGCCAGCGGGCGTCGGTGTCCACCGGGCTCAGCGGCAGCCTGCCCTCGGGACTCTGGAAATAGCGCCCAGTCTCATGCTCGACGCCATTTCCGTCAACGGTGGTCTCCGTGATCTTGAACAGGCCGTTCTCCTCGATGGCCTGTTCCTTGAACTCGCCCACGGTCATCCCGCTGGGAGCCAGCCCATAGCCGCTTACGTTGGCCTTGACCAATGTGGAATCCACATACATCTCTCGCGACAGCAAGCCCAGGCGCAGCAATTCCTGGTTCAGACCGTCAAAAATTGCGGCGAAGCCCTCCCGGCCGATACGGTCGATGAAGTGAGTGATGCTGGAGTGGTCGAACACCGGGTCGTCAATGGTCAGGAAACAAAACCATCTGAACGCCAGATTTTCTGAGATGGCGGAGCACAGTCTGCGGAAGGAGGCGATGTTGTACAGCGAGCAAACCAGCAGCGCTCGCACCATCACTTCCGGGTGGATTGCCGGTCTGCCGAAGTCGGGGCAGTAGCGCTCCTCCAAGGGCGCCACCAGCTTGGCGAAGTCCAGTTGCTCATCAATCTGGATCAGAAGGTGGTTGGGGTCAATGAAATCGCGAAGCTGCTTGGTGGTGAACTGGAAGAGTGTTGAGTCCCTGCGGCAACGATCCAGTGGCTCGAGCATCACTACTCCTAGCCAGCGACTGACTGCACGACCATTTTAGCCCAGAAGCCGCTCTGAACTCCCGATTCGCCGACTTTTTCAACACTCCCGATATATTGGGCCGTGTGGGCGGAGAGATTGCTGACATTTGGCTGTCGACGTTCAGGGGAAATGTCCGCCTAATTGTTCAGCAGAAATGTCCAATGCCTACTCCGCGATGGTATCAGATGCTGGCCGCGGTTGCCGCCGCATGGGCGGACTCTCGGCGTCGATGTACCTCCTTACTGTGTGCCTGTGAATGCCCAACTCCCTCGCCATACCGCGAATGGACAGGCCTCTCCTCTTGGCCTCCTGCACCGCTTTCCACCTCTCCCTCTGAAGGAATGTTGGCTTCCTTGCCCGAGCGGAAACTGACATAGCCGCCACTTCTTCCTCGTCGATGTCAGGTGTGTATTCCTTTGCCCCATCCATTCCTGACTTCAGTGGTTCAGCCACCGATTCCGTCAGCTGAGCAGGCCCCTCGGGATTGGAGGGCGGGACAGTGGCACGAGCAGGGGCCCCGAGGCCGGTCCGGAGCGCCCCGGGACTGGGCGGAGCATTCTGGGAGGCGATGATGCGGCCCTCGTGTTGCAACGACAGCCGTCCGTCCAGCCCCTCCAGCACCACTACCACCGCTCCGGCGTAGCTGGGGCGGTGCCGGGCTGGCAATATTTGCAGGGTGTGCCTGTGAAACTTCACGGTATTGTCTCTGGCCACGCGACGCCGGTGCTTGAAGCACAGGATTTGCCCAAGGCTCAGTTCCGGTCCCACCGGCCGGAATGCAGGCTCAGAGCACTGGGGCGGGACCCGGAAGCGCCGGTTGTACCGGGGCAGGAACTGTTGCAACACCGCCTTGGCCTCCGCCATGGTCGTTGCCCCTGACAGCCTGAGTTCGGTGATCAGCCGGTCCTGGAATGTTCCTGCCGTCCGCTCCACACGCCCCTTTGCCTGGGGAGACAGCGCGAATATCAGTTGTGTCCCCAGCTCATCCATGGCCCGGCCGAATTGGGTGGCCGTGCCGGCGGGCTGGTATTCGGAGCGGTGTTTGAAGACAGGATGGCGGTCGGTGTAGAGGGCCAGGGGAATGCCGCGGCGCTGTATCAAGCCCTGCAACAGCAGGAAGTAGTTGCGGCTGTCCTCCTGCTCGCAGAAGAGAGCGTTGACCACGGCGCCGGTGGCATCGTCAACGGCGAAGAGCAGCGCGAACTGCGGCCCGTCCTCGCCCAGCCAGCGGTGATGACTGCCGTCCAACTGTATCAGCGTTCCCTCTCGGGG
Source organism: Dehalococcoidia bacterium (assembly GCA_965204865.1). GTDB lineage: Bacteria > Chloroflexota > Dehalococcoidia > Lucifugimonadales > UBA3495 > VXOI01. The sequence goes on from OZ242027.1 coordinate 2,465,864, forward strand.
CATGCGCTGGCGGCGAACCCTGTGCTTGGGCGGGCGTCTTCGTCTCGGACTGTTCAGACCGGCGTTGACCAGGATGCGCCGCAGGGTGGTCCTGCCGATGCCGATGCCCTCGCGTTCGCCGAGCAACTCCGAGAGATGAGTATGGTTGGCTCCCTGGTAAATCGTGCCGGCCAGGTGAACCACCCTGTTCCTGACCGGCTCGGGAATGGCGTTGGCGGGCCTGCGGCCCCGGAGGCCATGGGCCAGGGCGGCGGCTCCGTTATCCCGGTAATCCGCCAGAATGCGCCTGGTGTGCCGCGGGCTCAAACCCATCAGTGCCGCCGCCTGGTCCAGCGTCATGTGCTCAGCCAACAGGCTGTTGAGAACCTGGAGTCTCGATTGTTCTCTGGGCGTCAAAGTCACATTCTCCATGGAGTGAATGTGACATTGTATCTTTGGGCATGTGGCATTATTCCTTGTCACGGAGCCCTTCCGAGTGCGGCAGATCGGATGTGACATTGGTCGTAACAGGCCGTCGAAAAGCGAGGGTCGCCGCACTCTTCCCCAAAGAGCCCGGACAGCTGCCTGGGCATTCAAGCCCGTATCTGCAAGGCTGGGCCAGCACCACGGGGAGGTGATCATGGAACGGGAATCCATCTACATAGGCATAGACATCGCCAAGGAGAGAGTGGACATCGCGGTACGGCCGTCGGATCGAACCTGGAGTATGCCGTACGGCGATGATGATGTGGATCTCCTGGTTGCTCAACTCCAGGACCTGTCGCCGACTGCGGTGGTCCTGGAGGCCACCGGAGGCATAGAACTGCCACTGGTGGCTGCACTGGCTACGGCATCGCTGCCGGTTGTGGTGGTCAATCCACGGCAGGTGCGGGACTTCGCCAAATCCACAGGTCAACTGGCCAAGACCGACCGGCTGGATGCCATGGTCCTAGCGCACTTCGCCGAGGCGGTGAGGCCACCGATCCGTCCCTTGCGGGACGCCGAGACTCAGGTTCTCAGTGCTGTGCTGGCGCGTCGGCGCCAGGTATCCTCGATCATCCTGGCAGAGAAAAACAGGCTGAGCCGGGCCATACCCGAAGTTAGCCCTCGCATTCAAGCCCACATCAATTGGCTGGAGCAGGAACTGAACGACCTGGACAGCGACCTCCGGAGGACCGTACGGCATAGTCCGGTATGGCGCGACAAAGACCAACTACTGCGCAGCGTTCCCGGAGTTGGCGACCAGGTATCCATTACCTTGCTGGCCGATCTGCCGGAACTGGGTACGCTGAACCGCAAACAGATCGCCGCTCTAGTGGGAGTTGCTCCGTTCAGCCGGGACAGCGGCCCCCATCGAGGCAAGCGCACAGTGTGGGGCGGCCGCGCTCGTGTACGTGCTGCGCTGTACATGGGAGCACTGGTAGCCAGCCGCTGGAACCCGGTGATCCGGAACTTTTATCAACGGCTGCTGGCGGCCGGCAAGCCGAAAAAGGTGGCCCTGACCGCCTGCATGCGGAAGCTGTTGACCATACTCAACGTCATAACGTCATATTGAAGAACGGTCAGTCATGGAATCCGGGCACCCTAAATGCTTGACACCCAAGACAGCTGCTTTTCGCTGAACGTCGACACATTTGGAGGACGTTTTCGCTGAACGTCGACACATTTGGCGGTTGAATACTGTACCGTCCACCGTAATCCATAGGGTAATAGCCGACCCTCTGGATGGTGCCATGGATGTACAGCGTGGACGTATATCTGCGGGTTCGCCGGGCGGTGATGGTGGAGGGCATGAGCATTCGGGAAGCGTCCCGGATGTTCGGGTTGCACCGGGACACGGTGCGCAAGATGCTGGCCTACTCCGTGCCGCCCGGGTACCGACGCCAAAGCTCGCCACGTCGGCCCAAGCTTGATCCCTTTACTGGCGTCATCGACCAGATCCTGGACGATGACCAGCGGGTTCTCAAGAAGCAGCGTCACACCGCCAAGCGCATCTTCGAGCGGCTCAGGGACGAGTACGGTTTCGACGGCGGATACACCATCGTCAAGGACTACGTCAGGGAGCATCTCCGCCAGACCAGGGAGATGTTCGTGCCTTTGTCCCACCCGCCGGGCCACGCCCAGTGCGACTTCGGCGAGGCCCTGATGGTCATCGGCGGGGTGCAGCGGAAGATCCACTGCTTCGTCCTGGACCTGCCCCACAGCGACGGATGCTTCATCAAGGCTTATCCCGCCGAGACCACCGAGGCCTTCCTGGACGGGCACGTGTCGGCCTTCTCATTTCTGGGCGGGATTCCCCAAAGCATCCTCTACGACAATACCAAGCTGGCCGTGGCGAAGATACTGGGGGACGGCCGGCGCCAGTGCACACGCTCCTTCACCGAGCTCCAGTCCCACTACCTGTTCGAGGACCGGTTCGGGCGTCCCGGCAAGGGCAATGACAAGGGAAAGGTGGAGGGCTTAGTGGGCTACGCGCGGCGAAACTTCCTGGTGCCCATCCCGTCCTTCGAGAGTTTCGATGCCCTGAATGCCCGCCTGGAGCGGCGTTGCCTGGAGCGGATGGACGCCACGCTCCGGGGGCACGATGAGACTATCGGCCAGTGGATGGAGCGGGACCTGGAAGCCCTGCTGCCTCTGCTTACAGCGCCCTACGACGCCTGCGAGAAGCAGGCTGGCCGGGTGAGTTCCCTGTCCCTGGTCCGGTACCGGACCAACGACTACTCGGTGCCGGTGGCCTACGGGCACCGCGACATCATCGTGCGAGGCTACGTGGGCCGGGTAGTCATCAGCTGCGGGTCCGAGGTCATCGCCAAACACCCGCGCTCCTACGAGCGGGACGACTTTGTCTACGACCCCATCCACTACCTGCCGCTGTTGGAGCGGAAGACCGGAGCCTTGGACCAGGCCGCGCCCTTGCAGGGATGGGAGTTGCCCGAGGAGTTTGGCACGCTGCGCCGGTTGCTGGAGTCGCGCATGGGACGGCGGGGCAAGCGGGAGTACGTGCAGGTGCTCCGGCTGCTGGAGACCTTCTCCCAGCAGGAAGTGCATACTGCCGTCAGGGACGCCATTCGTCTGGGAGCCGTCAGCTTCGACGCGGTGAAGCACCTGGTCTTGTGCCGGCTGGAGGGACGGCCGCCCAGGCTGGACCTGGAGCTCTATCCCTACCTGCCCAAAATCAGGGTCGGCACCACGTCAGCAAGGGATTACATGACACTCCTGTCCGGGAGGGCGGCATGAGCAGCAAATCCACGCTTCTGCTGGAACATCATCTCAAGGAGCTGAGGCTGCCCAGCTTCCTCAGAGAGTATGGGAAAATGGCAGCCCAGTGCGCCGCCGAGAATGTGGACCACCCCGAATACCTGCTACGCCTCGCCGAGCTGGAACTCATCGACCGCCACCAGCGCATGGTGGAGCGGCGCATTCGGGCGGCGAGATTCCCCGCCGTCAAGAGTCTCGACACCTTCGACTTCCCGGCGATCCCCTCCGTGAACAAGGCTCTGGTGATGGAACTGGCCCGCTGCGAATACATCCAGCGCCGCGAGAACGTCATCGCCAGATGGAGCTTGCCCCCGACCCCGATCGGGGGGCAACAGCGGCACCGGCAAGACCCACGTGGCCCTCGGCTTGGGACTGGCCGCCTGCCAGCGCGGGATGTCCGTGGGCTTCACCACCGCCGCCGGCCTGGTGCACGAACTGATGGAGGCCCGGGACGAAAGACGCCTGCTCAACCTGCAGCGGCTACTGTCCCGCCTCAACCTGCTGATCATCGACGAACTGGGCTTCGTGCCTCTGTCCCCTACGGGTGCGGAACTGCTCTTCGAGGTCTTCAGCCAGCGCTACGAGCGGGGCTCCATTCTGGTGACCACCAATTTGCCCTTCGACGAGTGGACCGAGGTCTTCGGCTCGGAACGCCTCACCGGGGCCCTGCTGGACCGGCTCACCCACCACGTGCACATCCTGGAGATGAACGGCGAGAGCTACAGGCTCAAGGGCAGCCGTGAGAGCGCTAAGCTCCAGATACCGGAAGAACCTGAAGAAGCATAGGACCCACCGTCAACTCCGTCTCTTCCTGCTCCTTCTACCTCGCCACTCTGCCTGATTTACTGCCTTCAGTCATCAGGAAGGTGGTACACGATTACTCCGCCACAGTGGTCCATGATCTCCCCGCCCTTGACAGCAGTATCGTGTAGAACAGACGGAAACCAAGGACGACGAGGACAACGACTAAAGAAACAGGAAAGGGTCTTCATGGAGGAGGGGGCAGGGTGGAATGACGGAGAACACGCGTGTCAGGTTCGACAAGAGAAGGTCGAGGCTGAAATGGGGTGCTTACTGCGACCTCAGGGCACCAGCAGATTGAGAAACCTGTAGTGTGCTTGGTACTGGTTTCCCTTTGCCAACGCACGTCATTTCTGTCGCCACCAGATCACTCCCACCGTGATCGCACCCAGGCACCATACGGTCCCAGAGCCCAGAATCATGCCTCCCCTATCAGGGCCGTGGTCGTGTTGTGAAGGGCATAGAGGCCGATGAGCGCGACAATCAGGCCTGCGCCCGAAGTCAGAACGATTCCGATTAGCACGAACCTGATCGGCTGCGGCAAGCCACTGGACGGAGGCGCTGAGCGGCTTCTATGGTCCTTATTTTCCAAGGAGTTATCTTGCAGCATTTCTTTCGGTGCTTTCGCTTCCGCAAAGTGCCTGAAAAGGTGTCCCTTGGCTGTTGCCATACTTACGCTCGCTAAGGCCCCGATGCTTCCTGGTTCTCTGACATCAAGAATTGCCAGCCAGTCTATAGTTCGGTTGTATCACCGGTCGTTGGTAAAGTCAACAAACGTCAGAAAAATCATGGCGGGTCAATGGGGCCCTCGCAATCGGTCTAAACCAAAGCCAAAGTGGGATGCGCATAGCCTCCTCCCCCTGACGGGGGAGGGTTAGGGTGGGGGTGGGGGCGTCCCTTGATCCATTTCCGTACCGCCAAACAGTCGCCCCTGTACCCAGCCTGGCTACATCTTTCGAAATGTACATCTCACCTTGGATTTGGTTTACTTCCTCTTGAGGTTCACAGGCCTCTAGAATCTTATCCGTCCGGGCCAGGATTGTGAGGCGTATTTGCCTGGGTATTCGGCAGAAACCTTATCCCACGCAGAAGGCAGGGCATGTGCAAAGTCCGAATCAATCCAACACCCGTTCGTGGTGAGCCTGTCGAACCATGAACGGGTGGCCCTTCGACAAGCTCAGGGCGAACGGAGGAGCTAACTTGCGCACCAACTCTGCACAAGCCGTGCGCAGGAGCGAAAGAGGATTGACAGCACCGAAGACCGACACTAAGCTCCAACTACCCTGTTCGGAACCTGCTGGTCGGCCTATATGGAGAATGCCGGTTTATAATTGGAGAAATCCCAGAACGTCCTATCCTCAGCGGAATCAGTTAAAACTGGGAAATCCCATGTTAGAAGACGAAGCATTTTAAGGAGGGCCCATGAAATATGACGTTATTATCGTCGGCGGGGGAGCGGCTGGGTCGGTGTTGGCCAGCAGACTGGCTGAAAACGCGAATACCTCCGTTCTGTTGCTGGAAGCCGGGCCAGATTACCCTGATCCAGCCTATCTTCCGGACGAGATAAAGTTCGGCTACACGAGTTATGCAGAGTCCCCAGACTCGGAACATAACTGGGCCCTGCGGGGAACTATCACCGAGGAGCAAGGGGAGATCCACGTAGCCCAAGGCAAGGTGATCGGAGGAGGATCGTCCATCAACGGTCAGGCAATGCAAAGGGGGTTGCCTGAGGATTTCGACTCTTGGTCTGCTATGGGCAACGATCAATGGTCTTATGACAAGGTACTGCCTTTCTTTAGAAAATCTGAGCACGATCTCGACATTCGGGATGATTTTCATGGGACCGACGGACCGATGCCCGTAAGGCGCCGTCAATCCGGGCCCTTACCAGACATCCAAAAGGCCTTCCAAGCAGCCTGTTTGGAGGCGGGTTATGGAGTAGTAGAGGATACCAACGGCCCGAACCCCTCGGGCGTTGGCGTGTGGCCCTCGAATAACCTGGACGGCTGGAGGATGAGCGCTGCTATCACTCACCTAAATCCCATGCGCCACCGTCTTAACCTCACGGTGAGGGGAAGGGCTTTCGTCAGGAAGGTATTGATCAAGGATCGAAAGGCCGTCGGTGTGGAAGTAGAAAGCGGAGGCGAGATTTTCAACGTTGAAGCAGACCGGGTTGTGTTGAGCGCTGGCGCTCTCAAGTCGCCCCACCTGCTCATGCTATCGGGAATCGGCCCCAAGGACCAACTTCAGCAATTCGGGATACCTCTCGTTCATGAGCTTCCCGGAGTGGGACAGAACCTATTTAATCACCTGAGCGCCCAGATTACTTTTAAAGTCAAAGACGGAATGACCCTTATTGCTGATGCCGATGCGGCGCGCTTTTGTTTACATTACACCTCCCACGGGTCTAGCGAAGTCAATGATATGTTGTTGAGGACCACCCCAATGGTTGACGAGCGGCCGGAGCGCGTCCCTGGTTTGCGGACCAAGTTCCTCAACGACGATGTTCCCCCGGACCGGGTAGCGCGAATCTCGTGCACGCTCGGACTACCCGACGGCGCAGGGTACGTCAGGCTTGCGTCTGCCGATCCCTCAGTGCAGCCGGACTTCAACTACCGCTATCTTCAGCATCCAAACGACATGCGCCGGGTGCGGGAAGGCATCCGAATGGCGACTAGATTTCTTGAATCCGATGCCTTTAAAGACGTGGCCGATTACCGGCTCCACCCAACGGATGAGATTCTGGCCGACGACGACGCTTTGGACCTCTATATACGCCAAACCGTTGGAACAGCCAGGCATGTGTCCGGTACATGCAAGATGGGCCCGGATTCAGACCCAATGGCGGTTGTTGATCAATACTGTAGCGTCAAGGGAGTAAAGGGGTTGTCGGTGGTCGATGCGTCGGTGATGCCGCGGGTTACAAGGTCAGGTGGTAGCCATGCAACGGTTGTCATGATAGGGGAACGTGCCGTCGACTGGATTGCGTCGGCTTAACCCCGCCTTACCGCTGTCGTTATAGTCCAGATACCCCGCCATCACTGAATTGGCAAAACCAGCCATATCCGGTGAGCTGTTATCCTTGGCGCCCAATATGCGGAATTGCCAAGTGCTCGTGACGGTTCTGGCCAGCTGAGTAGCAATCTTAGCTGGATAGGACAGGTAGCCCCCGTTGACGAGGCCCACTTCCGGGCTGAGGCCGGACTGCGGGGCAAGTGGGTGCTCAAGGGAGAACCGGCCCTGGTGGACTCAACCAGCCCGCAGTATGGCGAGAAGGCCAGCTACTACTCGGCGGTGTGCTTGGAGACGGGTGAGGTGGAATGGAAGGATGCTTCGGCAGGCTCAGCAGGAGGGCAACAGCAACTCAGAGACCTCGGTTGCTTTCCTGGAACAGTTGCGCCGGAGGCGCGGGAGCCGTCTCAACGTGATCTGGGACAACGCGCCGGCCCCCCTTCGGCAAGCTCAGGAGGGGCGAGAGGTCCAGGGAGTACCTGCGGACCTCCGGTCTGAACCTGAGGCTAGTGAACCCCCCTCTCCACGAGGGCAGGCTCCGCCGGGGTACAGTCCGGACTTCAATGCCGATGAGGCGCTCTGGGGCTGGGCGAGAGAGGAGGCGACAGGGAATCTGTGCCTGGGAAGCAGGACGGCGGTTCAGGAAAGGGTCTGGAAATTCCTGGATGGGCGGAAAGATGAGGTAAAGCGGCGCTGCCGTACAGTACTGCAATCAAGGGCAGAGGCGTTCCTTCGGAATACCAGCCCGATTTCCAGTTCACCTCGAATGCACATCCCGCTTTGGCTTTAGTTTAGCTGGCCGTTTTCGAATCCTCAACGGCGAGAGCAAGCCTGGCCAGTCCAGTTGCTATGGTGTCAACTACTTTGGCCAGATCTCGCTGCGCTTCTGCCATTTGGCGCTGTCCGTTCAGGAGGGCCTGCGTGCCTTCCTAGGGCGATTGGACCGCGTCTACCAGGTATTTGAAGTGTTCCGGTGGCTACAGAACTTCGTAGGTGAAAATGCGGTTGCGGAGAGCCTCTTTGAAGGCAGGCCCTCTTTCGATGGCATCCAGAATATCCTGGATGCCGTTAATGGGCGTGGTTACGTTGGAGATCCTTGACTCTTTTCTGGATTCGGTCAGACGAAATGGTGCACACCCTCTCTTGAACAGTGAACCGCGTATCGTTTCAGCCGGTCATCCGGCGACCGTTCCGGGCCAGACGGTCCTCACCCCGATTCCTGTAGTCGTAGTATTGATGCGGTCCGGCATACACTTGGCTGTTGTTTCGCCATCCGGTTCGGTCGCCGACAATGCCTTGGGCATGGAAACCGAGAGACGCAGCAAGTGCCGCCCTGATACTGCTTGTGCAGGCGTCTTAGTCGTCGTGGGTGATGCGCGGCGAATTCTCCGAGGTGTAGGGCAGGCAACTGCGGCTGCCTTCGATCCGCAGCACGGCCGCGGCTGCTCCGTCATCGACGTGGAGCAGCCAGAAACCCGAATCGTCATCGCCGCGTGTCGGCCGGCATTCCACCCACCAGTAGTCATCAATGAGGTGTTCCACGTTGACGGCGAGCCACCCGTTTCCGTTGGCCAACCTTGCGAACTGGCAGGGAAAGATCAGGTCATCGGATGAAGCGGCGGCTCCGATCCAATTGATTAGGTCCTCCTCGAGTGATGTCCAGTCGACCCATGCCTCGTCGGCGAGTACCTGTAGCCGGTGCCCTTCGTCCGGTACATAGATTTCCAGGACGCTGAGCAACTGGATGCTCATCCCAATTAGTTCCTTTAGAACCCTGACGGGTACCAATACCATTGGCTCGCCCTCAGTTGCGGGCCTGAAGAAGATTCCGTCGTCGTTGCAACTCATATGCGCCCCCATTTCACTTCGAGCAGTCTTGGTTGCCAAGAAGCCGGGATTCCAGCCCGTTGCGCCTTACATCTCCATAGCGAAAACGAGCGGGCATCGCCCTGGGTGGGGTCGCGGGTTTGGGTGGGTTCGAGGTGTTGGACACCAAGGCGCCTGACCACGATGGTGGCTTTGGCGATTACGCCTGAATTCGGCGCAGCGAGGCTGCAGAGGTGGTGTTGCCGATTGGCATGCTGGCGGAGTCTGAGCGAACTGGACCAGCACAAGTGTTGGTGTCCCGTACGGGCGCTAATAAGGCAAACAGCGGCAAGAGTGGCCACAATTCGCCGGTGAGGAGTGGCCTGGTATTGGCCTGCTTCCCAGGAAAGGAAGAGCGAAGGATGACATGCGATACCACAGGATGCCAACTCGTGTCGCTCTGCGCCAGCGGGACGAGTTTCGTCAGTATCCAGGGAGAGTTAACTGGGTGTTGCGGGCGGGAATTCGTCCTCGGAGGTGTGGAGTTCAGGGGCGTTGAGGAGAGAAATGGAGGCGGGTAAGTAGTCAAGCCGTTTAGGCAGACAATTAAGCTGTGGTCGACACCGTATCGCAGGAACCCCCTTGCAGCTGTGGGTCTAGGCGATTGCTGAGGTCGCCAAAGTCCCAGCACGAGCGACAAGGGGGCACGATAATGCCCAGACCCCACTCGCTCGTTCCGCGAGGGCAGAAAAGTCAGTGCTTGGAAAATGACGACCTCAGCATTTTCATTGTAGCCCAACGACAAGGGAGTTGCACAAGGTTTTTCGATTTTTGCCATGTCTCCAATGATTGTGCGGGCGCCTGTGTGAAGACATGGTGAAAACGGCAGGGCGATTGATTGCTTGTGTTTGTCAAGGGGTCATGCCCGAAAAGCTGGTCTGCGCCGCCTTCGATGAGTACGCAGAGGAACAGCGAAACAGAAGCGAATCATCAATGGGTGGAGCAGGCTCCGGCGTCTAGAATTTCGGAAACATTCTTTGGTGAGGAAACAGGCTCTGCCTGAATTACTGACGCCAGTCGTCGCGTTATCAGTGGTACATGGGATACTCCGCCACAGTGGCCAAACTTCTCGGCGCCATTGACAGCTCCGCCGTTCGCAGCCATGGACGGTGACGGGGCATCCGCTGTAATCCGCAGAATCCGATTGCAACTGGGGAACGGTCATGGAAATTCAAGGCGGGTGTTCACAATCACGGGTTCAGCGACGGGGTTGGGAGCGGAGGTGGCCCGGCAACTCGCCGCAAAAGGCGGCCGTGTGGTGATCAACTACACCAGGAGCGAGGCTGAGGCCAAAGCATCGGCGGAGGCGTGCGGCGCCGCCGGCGGCGAGGCCATCCTGTGCCAGGCCGACGTGTCGGTGGACGAGGACTGCCGGCGCATGGCGGCGGCCGCGCTGGATCAGTGGGACCGCATCGACGGGCTGGTGAACAACGCCGCCACGTCGGTAATCGTACCGCACCACAACCTCGAGGGACTGGCTTCGGAGGACTTCCGGCGCGTCCTTGATGTCAACGTGGTGGGCGCGTTCCAGATGGCGCGGGCGGCTACGCCGGCCATGCAGGAACAAGGCAAGGGCGCCATCGTCAACGTGTCCTCCGGCTCCGGGTTCAGCGGGTCGGGCAGTTCCATCGCCTACGCCGCGTCCAAGGCGGCGCTGAACGTGATGACCTACTCGCTGGCGCGGGCCCTGGCGCCGGAGATACGGGTCAACGCAGTGTGTCCGGGCGTGATGCAGACGCGGTGGTGGCGGGACGGCCTCGGCGACGGCTACGAGGCATTCATAGACCGGTACGCGGAATCCGCCCCGCTGAAATCAGCCGGCACCACCGAGATGGTGGCAGACCCGGTGGTGTGGTTACTGGAGGGTGCGGAACACGTTACCGGCGAGACCATCCTGGTGGACGCGGGTTCGCACCTGGGGCCGTCGCCATGGCGCTAGGGAAACCGGGATTACCGACCGCATCATCGAAGAGGATCTCAAGCTTCCCGGAAAGTAGCGCCCACCGCCAAGCGCATCTTCGAGGGGCTCAGGGACAAGTATGACCTCGACGGCGGATACACCATCGTAAACGACTACGCGCGGGAGCACGTCCGCCGGGCCAGGGATATGTTCGTGCCGCTGTCTCATACGCCGGGGCATGCCCGGTGCGACTTCGGCGGGCCCTTGGTGTTCACCGTCGGCGTGGAGCGGAAGGCCTACTGTTTTATCCTCAGAGGGCCCAAGTCGGCTCCAGCCCGGCTGTTACGTCTAATTCAGGGCCGTGGAGCGTGCTTGATACGGCTTCGTTTAACGTTTCCATCTTGGGCGAATCTGGCAATTGGACGTACCACAATCTGGCAATCGGACGACTTATTTTCTTGCAATTGGACGCACACTAAAGTTATAATTGGACGATGGAGCCAACCCCGTTTTACTCACGCTACGCAGAAATCCCCTTGGCAGAGGCCCTCACTGATTCGCCTGCCGTGCTTGTTCACGGGCCGCGTCAAAGCGGCAAGACCACGCTGGTCCGCTTGGTGGGCGAGCCGATGGGATACCATTTCATCAGCTTCGACGATGATGTCGCCCGCATTGCGGCCGAAAGCGACCCCGCCGGGTTCGTCGCCGGACTGCCCGAGCGGGCAATACTGGACGAAGTGCAGAGGATTCCATCTCTCTTCGCCTCTCTGAAACAGGAAATTGACCGCCTCCGCATTCCGGGCCGGTTCATACTGACCGGCTCTTCCCAAGTACTCCTGCTGCCGATGCTCTCGGATTCCCTTGCCGGCCGGTTGGAGATTCTCCATCTTCACCCGCTATCACAATGCGAGATAGCTGGGGGTATACCAAATTTCCTCGACGATCTATTTTTCAGAGGGTTTGGGACTTCAGCCACTGATCGCCTCGGAGATGACCTGGCAGGGCGCATAGCATCGGGAGGGTATCCGGCGGCGTTGACGCGGCCGACCTTTCGTCGGAGAGCCAGTTGGTATAGGAACCACGTCGAGACACAGCTCCAGCGGGACGTACGAGACATATCCAGGATCAGGTCTCTGGACATATTGCCCAGGCTGCTGACCGCAGCCGCCTCGCAGACGGCACGCCTGTATAACCTTTCGGACCTGGCGTCTCCATTTCAGGTCAGCCGGACCACGGTGGGTGATTACGTGGAGCTCTTGGAGCGTCTATTTCTGATAGACAGACTCCCGCCGTGGCACAGCAACCGGCTGAACCGCCTGGTAAAGACCCCAAAGCTTCATATAGGGGACACGGGAATAGGCTGCGCCCTGCTGGGTCTGAGTCCCGGCGCCCTGTCCCAGGACCGTGCGGTGTTGGGACAGTTCCTTGAGTCCTTTGTACTGCAGGAGTTGAAAAGGCAAGCGGTCTGCCAAGGACAGCCACTGTCGTTTTACCACTACAGGGACAAGGACCAAGCGGAAGTCGACATCGTCATAGAGCGGGGCCTGATGGCGGTCGCCGGAGTGGAGGTGAAGGCGTCGGCCACAGTATTTCAGTCGGACTTTCGGGGTCTGCGCAAATTGCAGCAGGCTACCGGCGAGAGGTTCGCAGCTGGGGTGGTGCTCTATGACGGGGAGATAGCTTCCAGTTTCGGCGACAGGATGTACGCAGTACCGATTCGGCGTCTTTGTGAGGGGAGGCCGGTTGGGCTGGGTTCCTTCGGGTTAGGGATGGACCGCCTGGCGCCGTAGCCAGTCCGGCAGATGGCCATCGAAGCCCTGGTACAAAGTATCTGCCCTGTGCGTTGGATTTGCATTTTCCGGATCACCCATGACCGGGTTGCTCCCCCGGTGATCCCCGGCAGCTAATCAAAAGCGTTTCTGGTCGAAGGCAAGGCTTTCGCCAGGGCCGGTTCATCCGTGTGTGCGTGGAGGAAGTCCATCGGCCCGTTGGCCGGCGGACTCCGGATCCAGGATTTACGGGCAGCCTGACACTCTGAGTAAACTGGACCCTGGGACAGAAGGTGATCTGACATTGGGGGCGGCAACGTCAATGGAAATAATCGGCGACACACTAACGTATTCGGCCACGGACCTGGTCGGGTTTCTTGAATGCGACCACCTGACGAGCCTGGAAAGGGCAGCCCTTTCGGGGCACTTGGAAAGGCCGGCGCGCACCGACCCGGTGCTGGACCGCATAGCACAGCGCGGCGTGCTTCACGAAGAGCGTTTCCTGGAATCTCTTGTGTCCGGCGGCGCCGGGGTGAAGAGGCTAGAGCCGGACCCTGAATTGTCTCGCATGGACCGTCTTTCCAAGGGAAAAGAGCAGACGCTGGAAGCCATGCGTTCGGGTGTCGATGTCATCTATCAGGCGGTCCTCTTTGACGGGCGGCGAGTGGGATATACCGACTTCCTGCAGCGGGTGGAACGGGCCAGCGGCCTGGGAGACTGGAGCTACGAGGTCTGGGATACCAAGCTCGCCCTCCACGCCAAGGCTTCCGCCGTCCTCCAGCTGTGCATGTATTCCGATCTGCTTCAGGAATACCAGGAGACGGCGCCCGAGCAAATGCACCTCGCCCTGGGCGGCGTCAAGGGCGAGACGGTGACCTTTCGGGTCGCCGACTACGCCGCCTATTACCGGATGGTGGCCCGCGAGTACGAATCCGTCCTGAAGGAGAGAGCTGCTTATCCTGTGGCCACGTCCCCGGAGCCAGTGGAGCACTGCGGCGTATGCCGTTGGAGCGAAAGATGTCGCGCCCAGTGGCGCGCGGAGGATGACCTCTCTCTGGTGGCCGGTCTGACGTCCCGGCAGCGGAACGCCCTGCGGGAAATTGGAGTGAGCACTCGCACTGGACTCGGTCAGCCCACTCAGGACCTGCCCGACCGGGTGGAGGGCATTGGCCGGGACGCCCTGCAAAGGATCCATGCCCAGGCCAGCATTCAGGTGAGGGGTGAACAGGCAGGAGAAATTATCTCGGAGCTGGTGCCGCCCACTCCCGGCCGGGAAGGGGAAATCGTTCCGAACCAGGGGTTGCTGATGCTTCCCGAGCCCTCGCCGGGGGACCTGTTCTTTGATATGGAGGGGGATCCGTTTTTCAGTTCCGACGAGGTGGATGGCATCGAGTACCTGTTCGGGGTCATTGAACCGGGCCGCCTGGATGACGAGGGGAATCCGAGTTTCCACAGCTATTGGTCCATCGAAGACGGTACGGTCACCACCGCAGGGGAGCGGCGGGCCTTCGAGGAGTTCATTGACCTTGTCGTTGACCGGCTTGCGGCCGACCCCAGGCTCCACATCTACCATTACGCTCCCTACGAGCCCACCGCGGTAAAACGTCTTGCTGGCCGGTACGGCACCCGTGAGGAGGAGGTGGACCGGCTCCTGAGGGGCGAGGTATTCGTGGACCTGCACCGGGCCGTGCGTCAGGGCGTAAGGGCGTCCGTTGAGAGCTATTCGATCAAGCGGCTGGAGCCGCTCTACGATTTCGGCAGGGAGGTCGACCTGCGGGATGCAGGCGCCAGCATTGTGGAGTTCGAGACCTGGCTCGAGCTTGGGGGAGGTGATGAACGGGAGGAACTGCTGGCCCGCATTGAGGAGTACAACCGGGACGACTGTATCTCCACGATGCGCCTCCGGGACTGGTTGGAGGACCAGAGGTCCCTCTTGGCGGAAGAGATTGGGGAAATTCCCCGGCCAGCGGTCCGCCCTGCCGATGAGACCGAGGACAGCGAGGCCCAGAAGGCGGTCAACGAACTGGTCGACGACCTGCTTTCGGCACTGCCGGAGACCGTCGAGCAGATGGACCATGTGCAACAGGGGCAGTGGCTGCTGGCGCAGCTCCTCAACTGGCACCGGCGGGAGAACAAGTCCTTCTGGTGGCGCTACTTCTATTTGGTCAAAGAACTGACGGATGAGGAACGTTTCGAGGAATCCGACGCTCTCGCTCTGCTGACCTTTGAATCCTCCTGGCCTGACACTGCACCGCGGGCCCGTTCAAACATTCACCGTTTCCGTTTCCCGCCGCAGGAACATGCCATTAAGGTCGGTGACAGTCCCCGGGACCCGGAGACGGAAGAGTCCGTAGGGACGGTTTTCCACGTTGATGACGAGAACGGAATCATAGACATCAGGCGCGGGAACACTCGTCCCGCTCCATCGGCCCGGTCTATGATTCCCTACGAATTCGTGTCCCCCAGTCCGAAACCTGAGAGCCTGCAGCGCCTGGCACGTTTCGTGCTGGGAAATGGCATTCAGGGGGCGGGCGAATTCAAAGCTGTCCGCGACCTGCTCACACGACAGCTGCCGCGGTTCGGAGGGGCCCCGGAGAAGCCTCTGCTACTTGAAGGAGAAGCCGTGGAAAGCGCAGCCCGGCGGCTCGTTGCCTCTATTGACGAGAGCTATCTGGCCATACAGGGGCCGCCGGGGTCAGGCAAGAGCACGGTTGGCGCGGAGATGATCGTCGACCTGGTCAATGAAGGGCGGAGCGTGGGCGTCACGGCCAACAGCCACAAGGTGATCGGGGAGTTGCTGGCAAAAGTCGCGGATGCGGCTTTCAAGCGCGATGTTCCGGCAAGGATCGGTCAGCTGTCATCAAGGGGCGAGCCCACTTACAGTGATGCCGTTCACCTCAAGGACAATGACGCTGCCCGACAGGCGGTGGGTGCGCGTTCCATTGACGTGCTCGGCGCGACGACCTGGCTCTGGTCCCGCGAGGATATGGTCGGCAGCGTCGATTACCTGTTTATTGATGAGGCGGGGCAGATGTCGCTGGCGGACGCTGCTGCGGCTTCGCTGTGCGCCAGGAACCTGGTGTTGCTCGGTGATCCTCAGCAGCTGGACCAGCCGCTTCAGGGAACGCATCCTCCTGGAGCGGAGCGTTCGGTTTTGGCGCACGTCCTGGACGGCGCACAGGTGATGCCGGAGGAGTACGGTCTGTTTCTCGACGGCAGCTGGCGGCTTCACCCCGGGATCAGCGCCTACACCTCCGAGGTCTTCTACGAGGGCCGCCTTCACTCGCATCCGGGCAGGGAGTCGCTGGACCTGGCCGGCACACCGCGGCTGTCAGGGACCGGGATCAGATTTCTGCCTGTGCCGCATGCCGGACAAACCAGTAAATCGCCCGAAGAGGCGTCGGAAGTGGCGCAGGTGGTGAAGGATCTGCTGGGTTCAGGCGCCACTTACACTGATGCAGATAACGTCAGCCATGCGCTGGACGAAAGTGATGTCCTGATAATCACTCCCTACAACGCCCAGGTTGGAGCGCTCAGCGAGTTGCTTCCCGGTTTTCGGATTGGGACCGTGGACAAGTTCCAGGGACAGGAGGCGCCGGTCTCGATTTACTCGATGGCCACCAGTTCGTCCAATGAGGCGCCTCACGGGATGGAGTTCTTGTATAGCCTGAACCGGCTGAATGTTGCCACCAGCCGGGCCCGGTGCATCGCCCTCGTGGTTGCCAGCCCGGGGTTGCTCAGGGTGCGATGCCGTACTCCACGGCAGATGCGGCTCGCGAACGCCGTTGCCCGGCTCGTTGAGATGGCGTACGCACCTGCTTGACCGGTGAAAGGGCTGGTCTTCGGGTGGCGGGTGGGTTTCGGCGTCCAAGTTGCCGCGGTCGCTGGCGGATGGGTTTCCATCGGCTCGGCCGTGGAAGTCGGCGCAGGTGCTGGAGTTGGTGTCTGCGTGGTTATGACGGTCTGCGTCGCCTCTTCCGGAGCCTGCGTAGCTCTGGAGCAGCCCGCAGGGCCACCGGGATGATTAGTGTGGTGTTCAGGATGACTTTCTGGACTATGGGGACCTTCTTGTTGGAGTATCCGAGGCGTGCGGGATTATATCCTTTCCCGCCACTGCTTCACTCGATTGTGAAAATCCCTGCCGTAGTCCTGAGTCCCGGGGCGCCGCCCGCTATCAGGCGCACCCTTTCTTCCGCCGGGTCGTAGCGGACGTCGGCGTTCAGGATCACCTTGGTGGAATCGTCGAGGGGATAGCTTGTAGTACCTCCTTCCAAGTTCTCGTCGACTCCCATTTCGTCGTCGCAGTCGATTGCCAGCCAGGAGTCTCCGGGGCCAAGGCTCCGCTCTTACTGCTTTCGTGCTACGATTCCGGCGACAGCCGAAGACCTAAGGTGGCGCAGGGTGCGGGCTGCTCGGTCTCTCCTCCGGGCTGTTCTGGCCCTCGTGCTTATTCCTTTAGCCCTTTCTTTGTCCTGCGGGTCAGACCCGGTGCCCACGGCTCATCCCACTGCCACCTTCACGCCGCCACCGACTGACACGCCGGTCCCGACTGTTACTCCAAGGCCCACGTCCACGCCGCTGCCAACGCCGACGCCGCCTTTGCACCTGGCTGACAGGGAAGTACTCGTCGCCCTGTACCATGCCACCGGCGGCCCGGGCTGGAAGAACCGTTACAATTGGCTGAGCGATGTCCCCTTGGGCAAATGGTACGGCGTCAGGACCGATGCCGGCGGGCGTGTGGTCCGCCTGGAACTCAGCGACAACGGTCTGACCGGCGAAATACCGTCGGAGCTTGGCAACCTTCAGTACCTGGAGTGGCTCAACCTCAGCAGCAATGAATTGACCGGCGAGATTCCGCCCGAGTTTGGTAGCTTGGCCAGACTGACCGGGCTCGGACTCGGCATGAACGACCTGAGCGGGGAAATCCCTCCCGAGCTGGGCGGCCTTGCCAGCCTGGTATCGCTGTACCTGAATTCGAACAGGCTGAGCGGCGGGATACCTGCCGAGTTGGCTGGTCTATCCAACCTGATGTGGTTGCATCTCCACTCCAACGAGATAAGCGGGGAGATCCCGCCGGAGCTTGGCAACCTCGCCGAACTGACCTACCTGAAGCTCCATGAGAACGACCTGACCGGGCGGATTCCACCTGAGCTTGGCAACCTACCCTATCTGGAAACGCTGGCGCTGGGAGATAACCGGCTCAGCGGACAGATACCACCGGAGTTGGGGGACCTGCCCAAGCTGAATACCCTGACGCTGACCGGCAACCGGTTTAGCGGGTGCGTGCCCCCGCGCCTGCGGAACGTCCCACGGGGAAACGACCTCGGTTCGCTCGGTCTGCTGCTTTGCGAGGAGGAGATGACTCTCTTCCAAGATGCGTGGGACCGTTTCCAGCTGCAGATACCGGCAGAGTGGGCACAACCGGAACCGGAGTCTGACGAGACCGTGTTCCAGTCCTACGAGTCCCATTTCTACAACCCGGACCGGAACTGGGAGGGCGTTATCATTGTCGGGGATAAACCGTTCTCCTCCTTGGCGGAATATGCCGACGAGCTGGAATCCGAGCTCCTGAAAGAAAAGGGAATTACATCGCAAATTACACAGGGCGAGTAATTCCCTGCAATTATGCCATGTCCAACCGAAGGAAGGTTGGAAATGGACGTCATTGGGATGGTCAGTCAATGGGTGAGCGGAGTTCATTTCTGGCAGGTGGTCTCGATCCTGTTCTGTGTGATTGCTATCAGCAATTTCCGAGACCGGCTAGTAGCACAAGACAGACTAGAGAAATTGCGGCTACAAGGAGTCCGGCTTCCTGAGCCTTCCTATTCTCTGGTTGAGAGAATCTGCCGTAGAGCACTGCGGCGGCTCCTGCTAATAGGGTTAGTGCGAAAAGCCCGATAAGCAGGTTTCTGAGTTCGCACATCCTTTCTGGCTCTCTCGCCTATCTTTGCCAGCGGTAGTGTTGTTCCACGTCTTCGAGGATGTCCTGGAAGGTTTCCCCGTGGTCGGCGTAGCGCTGGGTTTCCCAGGCGACGGCGTGGGCGAGCTCGTGCAACGCCGTTGGGTTGCGCGGCGAGGGCTTCATGCCGTCCTGGAGGCAGATATAGCCCTCGGTCGAGTAGATTCCCCTGGCCCTGTGGTCGTTGCCGTACAGGTTGCTGGGGAAGCCGCCTTTTTCGTAGGGCAGCGGGCAGGCGTCGCCTATGTACCAGCGGGTGTTGATGACGTGGCGGTTATCGGTGTAGGACTCTATCCAGTCGGCCCTGGTGTAGTTGTTATGGGTCCAGCGCCAGCCGATGTACTCTGCGAAGCAGGCATAGCCCGATCCCGTGAAAGCGGCGAGAATGACCGCTGTGATGAGGAGCTTGCGGGCTATCTGGAGGCGGCGGAACTCTGCGGCGTCCCGGGTGGCGTTCTTCTGGCGCTGTCTGTGTCTCTGCGTATGGTGGCAGGCGTTGCTGGCGCAGATTGAACAGTACAGGGTATGGTTCATGGTGGGCAAGTCTCCTTGCGAGCGGAGGACTCACCGGAGAGGGGAGGCGTGGAGCCTCCCCGGTCTTGACCCTACGGATACCGCTTTTGATAAAATTATCAGCGGCCTGACTGGCCGTGGGTGCTCCGCTCCGGCGGTGGCGCCTGAAAGCGCAGGCCCGGTTGTTGACGCAACCGGGCCTGCGTGTTTTTGGTTCTATGTGGGAGGCAACGAACTGTGCAGGAGCATAGTGAGGGGACCCCCTTGCTGAAGGCTGTGGCACTTTGTGAGAGGACCATAGACCGGAAGGGCAAGGGGGCACGGTGTCGTGCCCGGTCTTCGTGGCCTTCCGGTAAGTGCCTTCTCAGGCAAGGGAGTCCTCTCACGTGGATGATGGTAACAGTTTGGGAGTGACAAAGATAGGCCCGGCGGTCACGATGACCGCCGGGGAAGGTTCGATCTGGGAAATTGTTGACAGAGTTGTTGTCAGGGTACTAAAAAGAGAATACCCCTGCGTGAACAGGGGCATTCGGCAAAACGCACCAGGAGCCGGCCACAGTGCTTGACTAAGATAGGGCTATCCCTGCTTCTCTGTCAAGTGCGGTAGAGTGGCCTGCCTTCCTGGTGGATGGAGGCGACAATGGGCATCGTGGAACTGTGGTTCCTCGGTCTGGTGCTGGGCTATGTGTTCAGCTTCTGGCGGCGTTAGTCCATGGGGGGCCGTTTTCCGGCCCCTTCTTTATTGCAATCCGACTA
This sequence comes from Dehalococcoidia bacterium, assembly GCA_965204865.1. Classification (GTDB taxonomy): domain Bacteria; phylum Chloroflexota; class Dehalococcoidia; order Lucifugimonadales; family UBA3495; genus VXOI01. Next base: position 2,485,677 of record OZ242027.1, read on the forward strand.
TCAGAAGGAAGAGCCCGGTTATCAAGGTTGTGGTGATGACCATGATGGTAACTGTTGTTGCCGTGATGCGGAGTATGCTAATCATGGTCTGGTTGGTTGCTTCATATTCCGTTACGGGTCGTTCTCTGCTGGATGATTCTCTTGTGTAGTAGCGTTTTGAGAAGAACCAGGTTGCGAGGACCGAGATGATGGTCGAGATTGCGGCGGGAATTATTGCGGTGAGTATGGTTCCGATGTTCAGCTCGATTGTTATCATGGTGATTTTTGCTCGGTGCTGAGTTCTGATTCCGACGGGGATCAGGGGACCTGCCCCGCCGGCAAGGCTGAGACCTTCGAGCTATTCGAGAAGGGCTATTTACTCTGCTTTCCGGTCGTTGCAATGGGGGATTCCGGTTTTCATTGCAGGCCTTTACAAGATGTTTTCTGTTTAGGGTGTTGGTGGAAGGGACAGCCAGCGTGCTGGCTGTCCTGGAGGGATGGATGGTGGGTTGAAAAAAGAGAGAGTGCGGTATGCGGCCGCACTTCTCATTCCTTCTGGAGATAGCGCCAGTTCTTCTTGGGCGGCCCCTGCATGGCGAGCCTTGCGATCTGCTCGGGAGAGAGATCGAACGGTTCCCACTCGGTTCCCATGCGGCTGTCTGTCTGTGCTGGCGTATTCCTCCTGGTGAGTGTTTCCCTGGTTCTAGGTTTGCGTAGAGACCGATTCCGCTCGCGGCGGTGCTTGTGGGAGTTTCGGGTAGCCATGGGCACGTCCTCCGGGCCGTGGGAGTTTTCCCGGTCATTCGGCGGCGGACTTGGCGATGAGGTCCCTGTACCTCAGCCGCCGTCCGACTGCCTTACGTGCCATTGTAGCAATCTGGTCGGCGGTGTCCAGTGGCCGGCGATTGTGCCTACCCTCGAACTCCCCGACATAGCGGTGCAGGTGTTTCCTGCTGATCTTGTGGAACGTGCCCATATAGGCGCGGTCGAGCATGGCCCAGAAGGATTCCAGTCCGTTGGTGTGGGCCATGCCGCGGACGTACTCGCCGACGCCGTGTTTGACGCTCTCCCTGTGACGGTTCACCTTGTCATAAGAACTGGACTCATCCGTGTAGAGGATGATGTCATTTGTGGTGTTCTCTTCGACGAAGGCTTTGAGAGTGAGCTGCTTCGTGTCGGGCGCGACGCGGGCGCGTACCTTGTTGGCCTTCCGGTCCTTGAGACCGACGATGGGTATCTTGCCCTCGGTGCCTCGGCCTCGGCTGCGCTTCCACTTCGGGCGGTTCTTATCGAGGCCGCCGACGAAGGTTTCGTCCGCCTCGACGGCGCCGCTGAACTTTTCCAGTTCGTCGATCAGCGTCTCGCGGATGCGCATGGCCATGTGCCAGGCGGTGCGCTGGGTTACGTTGAGATCGCGGTGGAGCTTCATGCTGGAGACGCTCTTGAGGTTGGTGGACAGCAGGAAGAAGGCGATGGCCCATGAGCTGAGCGGTAGTTTCGAGGAGTGCATGACGGTATTGGTCTTGATGCTGAAATACTTGCGGCAGCGTCCGCAGTACCAGGGTTGAGGATTCCGGCTGATGCGGTCGATAACGCGGTCCTTCTGTTCACAGAAGGGGCAGACCGTTCCATCTGGCCAGCGTGTCTCGATGAACCATGCCTCGGCCTTGGCCGGGTCGCTGAACCGGCGGACGGCCTGGATGAGGGATATGCCGCGCCGGTAGGACTTACCGGGTCCGTTGCGTTTGACTTTCATTGTCTGACTCCGTTTTGTGGCTCAGAGCAGTACTTGCAGCACTTTGAGAAATACTGCGATGGCTGAAATGAGAAGGGCGTACTCGGTGAATGTCTGTGTTTCGTTCATGACAAAACGCTCCTTTACCAGCAGGCAAAGAAGCGTTACAATCGGAACAATTCGCCATGCCGGCGGCGGGTTGAGGTTTTGGGCAGTTCCTAGTGCGACCTAGGGCTGCCCTATTTCATTGCCAATGATACCAGCCCGGCCATAGGCCGGGAATTGAGCCGGTCAGCTAGGAATTACCCGCCTTGTGTAATTTGCGATGTAATTCCCAAAGAAAACCTGAAGGTCCTCGTGAGGAGGACCCTACATACCTCGCAGGGATTGGCGTCTGTCGTACTCGAGGTGTCGTCTGGAGACGTTGAGGCCGTGCTGTATGCTTACCTGCTCAATGACGGCACGGTCATCAGCGTTGTATACGCCTTTCCCTCCACTTGGTCGGAAGCCGGGAAGGACCTGGCCTACCGGTCCTTCGACACCCTCCGGGTCCACTGATCTCCGGGTTCACTGACCGCCCGCTGTCTCCCCCCGTACACGGACGATGGCGTCGACGAATCTTTGAAGAACGGGAACGGGGCTCAGCGCTTTGCCGGCGCTGCGCAGTTCCTTTTGGAATGACCTCCGGTGACAGACGCAGAAGACCCGACCGACGCCGCAGTATGCACGCCCCTGCCAAGATGGTCGAGGTGGCGATGGCCGCTGGTAATCCCCGCCTTCCTCATGGGGTGGTTCATTGCAAGGTGGACGCCCTTCATGGGCACCTGGAATGAAGACCAGGGATCATACCTGATTTGGGCAGGCTACACTCTCACTGGTTTCCTGCCAGTCTATCTCGCGGCGAAAATCGCGCCCTCAAGGCAGTTGCCCTTGGCTATCGAATGTGCCCTGATGGTGGCCGCGTGGGCCGTCGCCCTGTGCGTAGTCACAATGTTCCTGTGGCGAGACGGCTCTGTGTCCGAGGACGTGGTTGTCTTGGCCTTGGGTTACAACTTTGCAACTCTGGGGGGAGCTGCCTCGGCGGTCTGGCTCGTTAAGCGGAATCGGGCTGCCGACCCGGAGAGAGGCTCGACCTGGGCGCGGGCAACGGGACTGATATTTCCGGTGGCTCTCTTCGCCGGAATCGCCGTCGAGGCACTTATCAGGTAGGCGAAACCGTTGAAATCCATGCCCTGGTACTTGTCCAATGTTCTGGGGACAGCGGCGGTCCCTTGGTTAGGTGCTGGTTCCCTGTCAAGTTCACATGCCTCTTCTGCCTCTGTCAGTCCCTCGAAGTCTCCCTCCCAGGCGGCCCTCATCGCCTCCGCCATCTCCCCTGCTCCGCCCAGGGCTTCCATCAGGCACCGCTTCTCAGCCCGTTCCTGTGGCCCTGTCTCTATCCCCGGAGTTGCCCTTTCCCATTCCTCGTCGGTCAGGCACGCCGTCACCGTGGTGGCTACTGCCGCGCTGCTGGCCGTGGCCCTCTCCGCCTTCTGTGGGTCGTCCTCAATGCCCGCGGTCATGACCTCCTGGGGGTCGATGACCGCGAAGACCGCTCGGACGCAGTCGGAGGTCTCCAGGCTGAGTGGTTCAGGGCCGGTAATCAGACCCACCAGGAAAAGGCGGGCCAGGGTTTCGTCGCTGAGGCAACCGATGAGTCGGAGCAGTTCATCTCTGGGTCCCGGCCCTGGCCATGCAAGCACCCGATCCAGAGTTTCGGGCAGGTTGCCGATACAGTTGAGTTCGGTTTCGGACAGTCCGGAGGGCGAGGCGCGAAGGTCCTGAACCCCGAGTGGGGCAAGTTTCCCGTCCGTTTTCGGAGTTGCCGTGGGTTCGGGGGGCGGTGAGATGATCGGCGATGGTTCAGTTGTGGAAGTTGGTGCCGTCGTTTCCGTGGGTGCTGCCGTAGCCGTTGGGTCCGCCGCCTTCGGATCCGCGGCATTTGCTGGTGGCGGAGATGTCGCGGCAACTGCCTCCAGGGTCGACGTCACCGCGGTCTCCGGCGTCGGGGACGGGTCGGAGCAGGCCGTCAGTGCCGCAAGGGTTGCCAGGACGACAAGTATTGCTATGAGGGAGGGTTTGATCACTCGGGGGGCACCTCTCTTTGGCGGGTGTCCACCACCCATTGTACTTGGCAGCCGTCCTGTTTCTTTCTGGCTGTCTATCGTAAATCCCGGGGACTCACATGTAGCAGCAGGTGCCTGAACCGGGTGTGTCCTGATCCCGGAGGGTCGGAGAATTCCCGCCAGTCTGTTCTGTATCGGCCCCTTCCCGCAGGAGGAAGTTCCGTCGGCGGATCAGGTTTTCGTGAAGGCTGGCACCCTTTGAGGCAGAGCAAGTCCAGACTGAGTGGGAGGCTGCCTACGGATACGCGGCGAGGTGCCGCGTTCAGCGCAGTCAGGGTCGCTGCAATTCCGGGGAGTGAAGCGACAGCGATACCCATCGCCAGCCTTCCCCCGCCTTTGAGGCTGTCAGCGTCCCGAACCAAAGATGGTTTTCATCGTCACGCACAGTCCAGGTGAACCACGATGCGTTGGCCCCGGTCCCCTGCTCCCGGATGTTCCAACTGGGATGGGCCAGCCTTTCCCGGTAGCGGCTCACCAATTCGCTTGGACCCAGATCCGTCGCTTGGAGGGTTGAAGACGATATAGCGGACATTCCGCCCGAAGACCTGCGGAAGCTAGTCTGGGAGAAGCTGTCCAGGCCGTCAGGTTCCGGGTTCCTGAAAGGGGCGTTCCACATGTTGAAGTCCAGCCCGGGTATATTCGGATAGTCGGGTCCAACCCCCGGTTCGGCCGGAACGAAATGATGCGGTTGGTAGGGACAACCCGTGAGTTCCTGCGATACCGGATACCCTGCCTTCCAATGCCTTTCCTCCTTTTTCAGAGGGAAGGGGACACCCGTGATGGGGAACCAGTGGACGCTCTCCACCTGGAGCGGTTTGGCCTCATCCCTTTCGGGTATAAGGGCCAATTGAGCCATGCCCCGGTCGGGGTCTTCGGCGTCGATGAAGACGGAAGCCAACTCGAAGGCCTGTATCCTGGGGCCGTTTTCCAATAGCCAGGGTTCCATGCTTTCCGCCGGACAGAGCAGGGCCAGGTCCTGGGGCATGGTGGAGCGCAGAAGCCCGGCATCGGCTGTGCGAAAGGCCTCCAGGAGCGTGTCGAAGAGTGCCTGGATCTCCTTCTTGATTTCCATTCCTGCCATGGTCTCCGTCAGGTCCGCTACCTGGGCTGCAGTCTCCGGTGTCGGTGCCGGGTCGGAGCAGGCTGTCAATGCCGTCAGGATGAGCAGAATGACGAGTATCCCTGTGAGGGGTAGTTTCAGCACTCGGGATTTCCTCTCTTCGGCGGGTGTCCACCGCCCATTGTACCGGGCGGCCGTCCAGTTTCCGTCCCACTGTCCGTCGGCAGTTCCGGTTACCCATGCTCACCGGAGGGTCCGGAATCCGGTGTACCACGTTCATGAAGGAACCGAATACTCCCGAAAGTCCGTCCTGTAACTTCTCCTGATCTTCAACGGGGTTTTCCGGCCCTTCAGTGTCTATGCGCCGGTGCCGGGTCCCCAGCGCAGCGGTCCGCCTTTCTTCGTGCACCTCATTTTGTTGGATTCATCACCCTTCCCAGGAACAGGAGCGCGCCTGTGGCCCTGTCCCGGATGAGGAAGATGAAGGGGCGGTCGACCGTCACCGGGATGGGTTCCTTGCCGGAGCCTGAAGTCAGGACCCCCACCGCGGTGGCCGCCGTCGCCTCCGTGCCACGTTCGTCTACCGATACGTAGGCCTTGTGGACGACCTTGGAGATCCGCAACTCCCGGGTTCCGGTCATGCCGGAGAAGTCGGCCCCGGCGCCGAAGGCGTCGGGCATTCCCAGCCCCGCCAGGGTCCCGCCGAGGTCGAACTGCGACTCGAATTTGAAAAGCGGCATCGTCAGGGTGACGTAGTCGATCTCGATGTCGCCAAGGATCCGGTCCAGCACCTCGGCGTTCAGCGAGTCCTCGAACTCATAGAACATTCCTTCGTCGGGCAACAGGATTATCATGGACATCTCGCCCAGAGAGTAGGGCACGTCGACGGCCTGATAACCGTCGCCTTCGGCGTAGCCGTAGAAGTACTGGGAAGTCTCCGACATCATCGGCGCCTCCACCCTGCCGCCCTCCGCCAGGTGGAAGGGGCGTTCCTGCATAAGCCGCCTGTCAAAGGGCCATGTCCAAGAGGCATTGAAATATATGGCGTTGGTGAGGACCAGGCGGGTGCGGCTGTTGACCGCTTCAGGCGGCAGAAGGTCCCTGATCTTCTCCTCGGTTTCTTCGGAGACCCATTCGTTGATCCTCGCCCTGGATTCCTCCGGGGCCCCGGCGAAGTCCAGGGGTCTCAGGCCTCCCCGTAGTTCCCGGCCAGCACGTCTAGGAAGCCCGGCAGGAATTCATAGCCCTGCTGTCCCCAGATGGCGTTGGCGACGTTGAGTTGGAAGTAATGGTCATCCTCGTCCCGGGGGTTCTTGCCCCGGGAGGCGAGCTCCCGGTCCAAGGTGTTGAACGAGGGATGGAGCCGGTCCTGCGGGAGTTCGTAGTGAAGGGTGTCGGCCATCTGCCGCTCCGTCTCTCCCCTGGCCCCGGCAAGGGTCATGGCCAGGGCTTGGGAGATGCTGAAGGGGGAGTAGAAAAGGTTGCCTTCACCGTTGCTCAGAACTTGGTACAGGTCGAGAGCAAAGTCATTGTTTCCCCCCACCAGTGACCGCAGGTCCTGGGCGGTGGCCCGGGGCGAGTTGGTTCGTTCTCTGTCCGACCGCAGTTCCTCTGCCGGGGTCGGCGCAGGGTGTGCGTTAACCGGCGGCGTTGCCGGAGTCGGTGCCGGGGACACGGTGGCCCGGGGGAAGGTGGTTCCGTCCGGCCGCGGTTCATCTGCCGGGGTTTGCGTGGGCAGCGCGTGAGTCGGCGGGGTTGCTTGGACCGGCGGCTCCGTCGTCGGCGGGATGGCCGTCGGGGATGCTCCTCCGCAGCCGGTGAGCCCTGCCAGCAGGATTAGGGCAATGGTCAAGGACCATATCCAACATGGGGTCCTGGACCGGGCTGCGAAAAATGCTGACGGCACGTTTTCTCCGTTGGGCGGACTGGACTTCCTGTTTCCTGCCTGGCAGGGTTCAAAAGCTTCCTTGGTGTAAATCTCTCCCACTCAGAAATTTATACGCAGTTTGAGTAGAAATCGTTCCCTGATACCGGGCGGGCCTTGCTTCAGCGGCCTTCGCCTCCTACCTCACGAGAACGAAGGCGGGTGATGGGGGCGGAGGTGGTTGCTTCCTCCTCGTCTCGCACCGGCAGTCGTCGAAAGCGTCGGGATCCTTTGTGTGGGTTCCGTCCCTGACGGGTCTCTGTCTGGTACCGGTGTCGTCGGGGTTCCCGGCGCTGGGGCAGGGTCGGAGCAGGCCGGCAGGCCAAACAGGATGACCAGGGAGGGGATCAAAAGGAGTTTAAGCACATTGACGACCTTCATGCCGATCTGCGGGGCGTTTTCAAGTTCTTCCGGGTAGCGCGAAACATGTCCATCACGGTGCGCCCCCGTTCGGGGTTTCCCATTCCACGGTGAAGGTGCCGTTCACATCGTCGGAGTGCATCTCCCTCCAGTTCAGTATGTCCTTGGCTTCCTCCGGCAGGTCCCCCGTCGCCATGGCTACTTCCTCGGCGATGATCCGCATCCTGACGGGATTGTTCTCCACCGACCGGGGGTCCAGCCACCTCCCGAACCTGAGGACCTGGAATGACCCAGGCAGGACCAGGGTGTTGTCCTCCCAGTACGGTGCCTCCGGCTCCTCTAAAGCGGGTACCGCACCGGCTGCCCTGAGTGCGCCGTGGACCTGGGTCAGGCGTTCCGGGACGCTGACGGTGAGCCGGCAGGTGGGTTCGTGGTTGTGGGGCTGCATGTAGAAGATGACTTCGCCTTAGGCTCCGCCAGTGAGCTTGGCGGTGTTCTCCCGGGCGAAAGCGGCCTTGTCCTCATCGGACTCGGGGAGCAGTTCGTTCAGGAAGTGGAAGTGGTAGACGCTGTTGGCCATGACGAGCTTTGCTCAAGAAATGGTTTTTAATTCTGCTTGTTGGCTTTTCAGCTTTGGCACCGGTGGTTTTCCTGTTCTTTATTCCTGCCCCGGTCCTTGGTTAGGGCCTCTTTGGTACCGGCACACCCGTTCCCTCTTCTGCAGCGCGGCTTGGGACTTGGCGGGCTGGAGGGGAGTGGGTCTGCGGATGCGTCAGGGGGAGGCCGGGGCGTCTTCGTCTTCGTCTCCGTCCATACCCTCGTCCCAGCCGTAGCGGCGGGCGAGGTTCAGCAGGAGGGTCATCAGGCGGGCGTTCAGCTGCGCGGTCTGTTCTTGGCGCTCTTGGAGTTCCTGTTGACGCTCTTGAAGTTCCTGTTCGCGTGCCTGGAGTTCCTCCAGAGAAGCCTGCTGGCGGATGACGACGCCTTGGAGCTGTTCCTGTAGCGAGGCCAGCTGGCCCGAGACGGTGACGAGGGTGTCCAGGAGCTGGTCGTGGTCCCTGACCTTGTCTTCGAGCGCGCCGACGCGCTGTTCCATCGGCTGTTGCATTGTGGGCCTCCGTGGCGGGGATGTTAGTTGGCCGGTGGTGTGTGGGTCAAGCACATCCTGTGCCGTTCTGCTCGTCGTTGAGCCGAGGAGGACTTTGACGCCGGGTGACCGGCGACGGTACAATCCGGGTGAGCGCCAGCCCAAAGGGTCCTCCCCCGGGGGTCTCCTTGTCCGAAGATCCCCGCCACGGTCGCAAGCTTAGGCGGGGATTTCGGTTTTTCAGGGCATGTTCAAGCGTGTGCGTTCCTCGGCATACGGTGTTCGTGGTTCAAGGTTAACACCAATCATGGTGGCGGCGATAAGGAGTGTCGTCACTCTTTCCGCCGCGCTGAACCCGGGCAGTTCCCACCCCTGTACCGCCGCCCCTTTGACCGCCCCACAGCGGACCCGAGCCTCGCTACCTTTCCGGCTGGACCATACCACGATGATGTAGGTTCCGGTGCTGTCCTCCCGTCCGCCTCCCCTGCTCTCCACGGCGATCCAGTACTCCCCATCGGCCGGGGCTTCCCAGTGGATGAGGGCAGGCTGGCCGGCGCGGCGGTAATTGTCGTCCGACGCTATCTCGCCCCTCCTGTCCAGGAGCGTGAGCGAGATGAACGTCAGGTCGCCCAGCTCGGACTCGATGATGTATGAAGAGCCTTTCTCGGCTTCGAATACGAAGTAGTCGATGTCCTGTTCGGTGTCGATGCGGGACTTGACGTATTCGCCGACCTGCAGCGGCGTTGCTGTCTCGCTGGAATCCCCATGGTCGTCCTGCCATGCCTTGCCCGAGAGTGAGTAGGTGCCGGTGCTGTCTCCCTGCACTAGGATATAGTGGAAACCCGTCATCTCTGCTTTCCAGGCTACCGATGCCCGGTTCCTGTTGCGGCCTGTGCCGGACGTCACCACCTTGCCGTAGATGTCCTCCACATGCAGGGAGGCCTCCTCCAGACTCCACAGTTCCGCGGTTATCTCGTAGACCGTTCCCTCCTGCACTTCCAGCCGGAAGGCGTCCACATCGCTGTAAAATTCCAATTCGCCCCACGCTTCCTGTCCCACGGCGAAGGCCGTGCCTTTGCCCCTGATGTTGGCATGGTCGTCATGCAGTCTGACGGGCTGGACGAAGAATGAGTAGTCGCCTGTCCTTGCCTCTCCGTTCACCGAGACGAAGACCATGTCGGTATAGGGCGATTGCCAGTAGATGCTGGTGACTTGGCCGTTGTCATGGGAGCTGGCGGTGTGGAGCAGGTCGTACTCGGGGTACGGCCCGTAAAGTGTTATGGTCGCATCCTCCAGGGTTCCCATCCCGACACCGATCTGGTAGATGGTTCCCTCCTCCGCCACGAAGGCGAAGAAGTCCGTGTCGCGTTCGTATTCCACGGCGGCGAGGATAGTATGCCCCGCTTGGGTAAGGGTGGCGTCCGTGATCCGGTCTGCGTGGTCGTCCAGGGTGCCCCTGTATCCATCCTCAAGAGAAGTGCATTCCCAGAGCGCCGACACGAACTCTTCGGCCTCCCGCGTCTTCTCCTCCCACATTAAGGGAACTTCCCACATCAGGGCAATCATGATGTCCGCGTTCGCGCCGGCCAAGGTCTTCCGAGCGCAGTCCAGCCTGTCTTCGAAGTCCTCCGGCGTGTCCAGGGCAGCAAGAGGGTTTACCAGCGTCTTGGGGATGCAGCGGAAGAATCCCGCCATGAACTCTCCGGCGGGCAGCCGGTGCACCGCGTCGACAGCCATGGCCGCCACCACTGTGGCGGCGTCCATGCCGGTCAGCACGTTTCGTATGCAGGCGGCCTCGTCCTCGGATATCCTTAAGTCATCGTCCTCCTCGATGGCGGCAACCGTGGCTTTCAGCAGGACGGCCCGGGCCGTCCCTGATTCCAGGCAGGCGAACATCGCCACCTCGTGGTCCAGGGCGTACGGGTAATCGTCCAGCACGGTCATGTCTAGGCCGTCCGCTCCCGCTTCGACCTCGATGCAGGAGCGCTCGTGGGGGTAGAGGTGGTCCAGCAGGTTTCGCCAGAGGGTTTCCCGGTGGATGTCAACGTCCAGGTGGGCGTAGGGGGAGGGCGTTGCCGTCGCCGTGGGAATCGCCTCCGTCCGTGTGGGCCTCAGTGTGGGCGGTATAACTCGCGTCGGCGTTGGGGTGGGAACTGCTGCTGGCGTGGTGGGTATCGCTGTGCTCGTGCGGTGGATCCCCGTGCGGACGGAGATGATTTCCCGCTTGGTGTCAGGGGTGTGGGATTCGGCCTGCGTTGTCGGAGGTGCCAAGGCGGGCCTCTCCTCCGGTGCCTTCGTTTCCGTCGGCAATGGCGTGTAAGTCGGGGCCAAGGTCTCCCGGACCGGCGTCGCCACTGTATCCGGCGTCTGTGCTGGGTCGGAACAGCCCGTCATAGCCGCCAGGATAACCAAGGCGGCGGTCAGGATGATTTTATGCACTCTAGTGGCCTCATTGACAGAGTATACGGTGGTCCCGGATTATATCCCGGCCTCGTCCCTGCTTAACTCGAGGGTGAACTCCCCTGCTCGCTCTTCGGCTGCAGGTGACACCGGGTCCAGATTCCCGATGATGAATGGGAGCGCCAAGTTTGTGAGGTACTTTACGGGAGCCACACCGGACAGTCTCTGACGGCGTCCATGCCGCTGCCCACAGCACCGAGTCGGGCCTGTCTTAGGGTCTGGTTTCCCTTCCAGTATCCGTTCTCCGGGTTCTTATTGCGGTCCTGCGCGTGGATACATTCATCCCGGTATACAGTGGCCCTGTTGGTGGGCCTGTCCACGTCAACCCAATACTCAGCCATCACGGAACTGACGCCATATAGCAAGTACTGTCCGGCCCCAGCGGAGTGTAGATGTCCAAGGTCATGGTTGGGCTACTATGCCCGGCCAGCTTTGTCACGGTGCTTCCTGCCTGCCAGTCTGGTTGTCCTGTACCTGATAGACCGCCGCTACTGAGCCGCTGGCCCGGCTGACGACGGCCAATCTCAAGCTTCTGTTGCGTCTCTCTGACCAGAGCATTCTATTGCTCAACCGTCGGCCAACTTTCGACCGTAGCTCAGGTGGCCGAATTCCCAGCAGATTGGCAATTTCCTCGACCTGCGCGTCATTCAATTGAGCGACAAGAAACTCTCTGTTGCCAAACCACTGCCATAATCGCTCGACCGCTTCGCTTTTCATCTCGTGTCTCTCCTTTTGCCGCCCCCCAAATAGACCGGAGTAGCTGTTGGATCTGCGGGATGTAAATGAACCAATGCGACGTCGGCCCAGGGTCGGGTGCCAGCAAACTTCGGCTAATTGGCGCTTTATCGGAGGCCTGTCAGCTACTTGTCGCCGCTGGACTTAAAGTGAGCCAAGACCGCTGAATCGGAATTGAGCCGCCTCAGTAGCGCGGGCATCATCCGCGAAGACTCGCGCAGGTGCCGGCAGAATTGCCGAGAGGCGCGGATGCGAAATGGCTTTCCCCGAGGCCGTGTTCGTCCAGTTCAGTCATTCCTCCATCGCTCTCAACTGGGCCAGCGCGTAGACCATGGCCCTCTCATTTTTCGAGTCGGCAATCAGTCTGAGCGCGTCAAGGCCGCGCCCAGCGCGGATGATGCCCCGCCCGACGGATACTTTGGTGCGGGCAGAATTCAACTTATATCCCTTATCGGCAATCAGGACTTCAATCAAAGCTTCGTTGGAGAGCAACCGGTCAGATAATTCCCGGTATTATTCCGCGAACGTCTCGTGACCTATGCTTCTCAGTCTGCTGGTCAGCAATTCCCTGTTCACGAATCCTCCATCGTTCGCAAACGCGGCCGCCGTCTGCCTTGCCAGGTACACCATCAACCTGTGGCCCTTGATTCGGCCGGAGACCGGGGCGAGGACGAAGTTGCCTCTGGCAAACCGCGCTGTCGTCGTCCGCATCGCGCATGTACTGGTAAGCGGGGTGGACTCGGCGAGATTCTAAGACTTGCCAATCCGGAACAACTTCGTCCCGCAGGTCGGGCAGTCTCCTTTCGTGGCAGGACGGCCGTTTTTCAGAGTCACCGATTCCTAGTTGCTCATCTCTCGCTTTACGCGGCATTTCAGACAATACGCCTCCATGGCGGTCGCCTCCTTTAGTTAGTGTGATTTTCTGCTGTTCTTGAATGTCGCCACGCCTAAGAGCTGATGGTCCATCGCCCACGCCGACCTCGCCTATCGGAGCACGACGCTAAAGTGTCCCGCATTATTCACAGGGCTCCAGGTGATGGTCAGCCCTGAGCCTAAAGGAATTCCAACTCTTGGGAATGCAGTCGCTTAGCCGAGGGTTGTTTAGAATATTCAGGATTTCCAAGCCTGGCAGATTTCCTATCGACTCGGTCACCGCCAACCCAAAGAATTTCGCCACGGTTTGCCCGTTGGCTGCCGATTGACGGCAGCAGAGGTTCCCACCCCTGAACAGTGTCGTCCCCCAAGTGTCCCAATTCTCCGTCAGGATCAACCCGGTACACTCGATAAACCATAAACTCCCTCCATTCGGATTCATCTATGCTGAATCGCTCGGCACTTAGCGGCTTGACCTACTGAGTGAACCAATTAAGAAAAACCGCCGACTTTGTCCACATGCCCTAGGGCCTGTGGACATTCAAAATTTGGCGTTGCCGAAATTCCGCGTAGAGTCTTACAGCCGATTTCAAGCTGGATGAACCGTTTCTGATGTCGCCATCAATAGGAATTTTGTGGTCGTGGGGGTAGCTCAACCGCTGGAGCAGGCCGCGACACTTGTCCTTGTTGAAATGTCGGTCCAGATCACCTTCGTACCCTTCCACCCTTTTGCAGCGGCTGAAGTAATCCTGGATTGGTCTTTTCTGCAACCTGACTCCACCATCAGGCTTGCGTAGGCTGCGAAGATAGTCTCTGAACTCGGATTCCATCATGCTGTTTGTCCTTCGTTGGAGTACTGGCCTGAATGTCCACACAACCTAGAGCCTGTGGACATTCAGCCTTTTTAGAATGGAGAACCTGAATGTTTGCAGACCTAATAGGACCTGAAATAGGTGATTTCACAGGTTTCATCGTCCATGTATCCCTCTCCGTAGTGACGGACGATAGTAGCACCAACCGACACTTCGTCCGGGCGAATCCTACCGCCGATCTGTATACCGGGGAGAACAGGGGACGACTGATCCGGTCCATACTGATTCCACGGGTTTGTAACCCATAAAACCAATTGGAGTGTCAGCAGCCGTCGTCCCCAACGAAGTTCACCAAACGTGGCGCCATCCACCTCAACTGATTCAATGTCGGCTGGGTCCAAATATCCGCCTTCCACGATGTTGCCGTTTTCATCCCTGGTCCAGTCATAGTAAATTCGGCCCACAGCATCGTATGCGGATGCGGAAGTAATTTCCAAAAAGCCATAGTGAAAGCCTATGTCTTGGCTGATACAGTGGTGGCTCTGTGCATCCTCCCAACCCCGATACTTCTCTGGTATATTTGGGATTGGGATACTTCCGGCCGTTTCGTTCTGACAGGCGAGCAACATCGTAACGATGGGGAATAACGCCGCGAGAAATAAGGGCATCTGGATCAGACCCATCAGAAAAAACTGCTTCTCCTCGTTCGCAATCTGAATGTCCACAGGCCCTAGGCTGCGTGGACTACTTGGCATTTGTCGACCCCCTGACGGTTTGACGGTCCCTCCTCCTCGCCAAACGAAACGCAAACCATCCCAGTCCCGTAATCAGGGCGAGAACCAATGCTAGGAACAAGCCAAGCACCCAGTCTGTCACCCCGAATATCCTCAGGGGATAAAGGACATAGAGGGCCAACAGGTACCGGAAAGAGTCCCAATTCCCGATCACGAATCCGAAAGGGAGGATTATCAGCAGCAGGACAACCCCGGCGGCCATCCACGGCAAGAGAGCGATGATCACTCTCCCCGCGAGCCTTGGCGGCCTGCTGCTGCCCAGGCTACCCATTCCAGCCATTGGTCACTGCCTCTTCTGCCATCATGCTCCTTATTAGTCCACGCGACCTAGGAATTCTCTGAACAAGGCCGCTGAGGCTTGCATTTTCGATTGACCGAACGGGAACTCGTCGACTGCCACCGGCGATGGTGGAGCGCCGCATCCGAGCCTCCCGATTCCCGTCGGTGAAGAGCCTGGACACCTTTGACTTCCCGGCGGTCCCTTCGGTGAACAAGGCCCTGGTGATGGAACTGGCACACTGTGAGTACATCCAGCGCCGCGAGAACGTCATCGCCGTCGGCAACAGCGGCACCGGCAAGACCCACGTGGCCCTGGGCCCTTGGCAAGCTCAGGAGGGCCTGGCCGCCTGCCAGCAGGGCATGTCCGTCGGCTTCACCACCTCCGCCGTTCTGGTCCACGAGCTGATGGAGGCCAGGGACGAAAGACGGCTGCTCAACCTGCAGCGGCAACTGTCCCGGCTCAACCTGCTGATCATCGGCGAACTGGGCTTCGTGCCCCTTTCCAGAACCGGGGCGGAACTGCTCTTCGAGGTCTTCTCCCAGCGCTAGGAGCGGGGCTCCATCATGGTGACCACCTACCTGCCCTTCGATGAGTGGACCGAGGTCTTCGGCTCGGAACGGCTCACCGGCGCGCTGCTGGACCGCCTCACCCACCACGTCCACATCCTGGAAATGAACGGCGAGAGCTACAGGCTGAGGCACAGTGGGGAGAACCCTCCTCGCAAGCGCCTGTCCATCCCGAAGAAGAATAAACCGCACCGTCAACTCCCTCTCTTCCTGCTCCTGTAACCCAGCCACTCCGACTGATTCACTGCCTCCAGTTATCAGACAGGGTGGCACACGATTCCTCGCGCCACAGTGGCCCATGATGTCGCCGCCATTGACAGATCCTCATTCTCGAGAACTTCCAACCGAATGATTGTTTGCTACGACTTGGCCCTAGTTCAGCCGTTTTGTTACTTCTATACACGGTCAGAATCATCCGCCTGCTTGCGCCCGGATCAGAAGTACCGGCTCACCGGACTGGCGAACGACACGCTCGGCTACGCTACCAAGAACCATGCGCGCAACTCCGGATCGTCCGTGAGTCGTCATCACCAGGAGCGCGTCCTCTCTGGCAACCGAGTGGTCGATGATCGCCGCTGCGGCTGGCCCGTGGAGGACCCGCCAATCGACGCGCGCCCCATCTTGCTTCAGGCGCCCGGCCAGCTCGGCCAGGTAACCTTCGGCCTCCCCCTCGACGATGGCCCGGTATTCCGCGTAGGTAGGGGCTTGGCTGACCAGATTGGCCGGTCCGAGACTTGCTAGGTTGCCGTATTCCTCCGCGGAAGGAACGGCCCGGATCAGTTCGACGACCAGGCCCATAGATTTCCCGAGGTGAGAGGCATGGTCCAGGGCCTGTTCCGCGATTTCCGAGCCGTCCACCGGCACCACAATCCGGCCGAACTTGCCCTCCGCCGCCGCTCCCCGCCTGTCTCCGGGGCGAATCATCAGCAAGGGGCTATCAGTCTTGTGGAGCACCCGGTCCGCCACGCTCCCTGTCCACCAGCGAAAAGCCCCCGACCGCCCGTGGCTTGACATCGTGATCAGGGTTCCGGGCTCCCGGCTCGCCTCTTCGACAATTGCATCGCCCGGGTCGCCCTGGGGAATGGCTATGTCCACGCTCAGGCCTGCCTCCATCAGCCTGGTCCGGACCGGCTCGGCGTAGGCGCGGGCATGCAACCCCCGGTGGTGCGCCGAGTGGACGTAATACAACCTCTCGTTGAGGGACTGGGAAATGCTCGGGTGTTCCGGCTCGATAGCATGGAGCAATTTCACCGGGAGCGCGAGACCAGTGGCGAGGCGCTGTGCCACTGGCAGTACCCGCTCCGAGAATTCGGAGCCGTCCAATGGGACCAAGATTCGCTTGTACAAAGCTCACCTCCTCTGCCTGGCTCAGACCGATGCGGTGTGATCAGAATACCGGAAGGCCCGAAGTGTTTTGGGTATTCTCGCGGGGTTATGTGGGTGTCCATCTTCGTGTTATCCGGTCACGGCGGGGAGGCCATACTCTCCCCAAGGCATCGTTGTGAATCTCCTTTAGGCGCGTACAAAATCATGATGGAATTAGTTGATCAACCTCTCTCTTCCTATGGTCATTGACGCCGCCTCAATATCAGTCCTCGCAGAAGGGTAGTCCAAGCTTCGCGAAGTCGTTCTCCGCCACGTCCTCCCAATCGGCGGGTATGCACCCGGCCAATTCGTTGCCGCCGAGCAACACCCGCGTCAGGTTGGCCAGGCTACCCAGCTGCGACGGTATCTCCCCGATCAGGTCGTTGCCGGCCAGCACCAGAACCTCCAAGTTGGCAAGGTCGCCCAGTGCTGAAGGTATCTCGCCGCTCAGGTCGTTCACCGCCATCCGCAGGTCCCGCAGGTTGGAGAGGTTGCCCAATGCGGCGGGGATGCTGCCCGTCAGCCCGTTCTGCGTCAGGTTCAGCTCCTCCAGCATAGCCAGGTCCCCCAGCTCCGAGGGCAGCTCTCCGCTCAGGCCGTTCTTCTTGAGCTTCAGCGAGGTGACCCGGCCCTCGCCGTCGACGGTCACGCCGTGCCACTGGTCGATGGGCGCAGCGGTGTTCCAGTTGTCGTTGTTGGACCAGCCGGAGCCGCCGGTGGCGTCGTACAGGGCCACCAGCGCGTCCCGGTCTTCGGCAACGTCGGTGACGAGGATCTTCACCCCGATGGAGTCCCGGCCGCCCCTGCCGTCGCTCACCCGCACCGCCACCCAGTACGTCTGCTTGCTCTCGTAGTCCAGGGGCGCTCTGGTCTGTAGCTGCCCCTCTCCGCTCAGGCTGAAGAAGCGGGCGTCCTTGCCGCTCAGGGTATAGGTCAGCGTGTCGCCAGCGTCGACATCCGTGGCCAACACCGCATTGCCGATGTTCTCCCCCGCCGCCGTGTTCTCCGCCACCGTCCGCGTCGTGCTGTCGGCCTCGTTGAACGTCGGAGCATGATCGTATGTCCCCTCGGTCGTGCCCGTCCCACTGGGGGACCAGGGGCCCCTGCCGGCGGCAGTCACGGGCCGCACCTGCACCTGGTACGGGGTTCCCTCTTTCAGGTCAATGAGGAAGCGGTTGGGGGGCAGACGGCCGCCAATACGCTCTCTCGCCTTGGACATTACCGTCCAGGAACGGGTGCCGGCCTCCCGCCAGCGCAGATCGTAGCGGGTGATGATGCGGCCATTATCGGTCACCCCGGGATCTACCCATTCCACGCGCAGCGAGTAGCTGTCAATGGCGGTCACCCTGGGCGCACCCTGGCGCGGCGGCGTCCACTCGCCGTCATCGTCGCAGAAGTTCAAGTTGGCCTTGGCGAAGTCATTGTCAGGTATGTCTTTCCATTGGGAGGGGAGGCACCCGCTGAGCAAGTTGCGGGCGAGCCTCACCTTCTCCAACCCGCCCAGGCTGCCCAGGGCCGGCGGGACTTCGCCGCTCAACCGGTTCTGCTGGATCTGGAGCTCCCGCAAGCTGGCGAGGCTGCCCAACCGCGACGGTATCCCTCCGCTCAAGTCGTTGGCGGCCAGCGCCAGCGCCTCCAGATTGGCGAGGTTTCCCAACTCCTCCGGTATTTCTCCGCTCAGCTGGGTCAGGGATATCCTCAAGACTCGCAAGTTTGACAGATTGCCCAACGCGGCGGGCATCGGGCCGCTCAACTGGTTCCTTGTCAGTTTCAGCTCCTCCATCTTGGCCAGGTCGCCCAGTTCGGCCGGTATCGAGCCACTCAGGTTGTTGTTGGGGAGGGCGATACTGAAGACCTCGCCAGAGCTGGTGGTGTTGACGCCGTACCAGTCGCCGAGGGGCCGGTCGGTCTTCCAGTTGGTGTTGTTGGTCCACGAATCGCCCCCGGTGGCGTCGTACAGGGCTTCCAGGATGGCCCGGTCGCTGTCCCCCGGCACGCCCGTTGCCGTGGGCGACCAGGGACCGTCGCTCTCCGAGTTCACGGCGCGCACCTGCACGTCGTAGGACACGCCGTTGGTCAGCCCCGTGATGGCGTAGGCCAGCGCGCCGCCGCCGGTCACCCAGGCGGTGTCCACGTCGGTCCAGTTGGCCTCGGCCCTGTCCTCGGCGTCGGTGCGGATGTGGCGCACGTCGTAGGCGGTGATGGCCGAGCCCCGGTCATCGGCGGGCGCCGTCCACGACACCTCCAGCTTCTCGTTGCCCGGGGTCAGCGCCGGGCGCGGCGGCGCGGAGCAGAACCCCAGTCCGCTCTCTGCGAAGTCGTTGTTGGCTATGCTCATCCACGCCGTGGGGATGCACCCCGTCAGGTCGTCGTTTGCGGCGATGTAGGTGTCGGTCAGGGTGTTGCCGAGGCCGCCCAGCGCGGAGGGTATCTCGCCCTCCAGCCGGTTGCCCCTGAGGACCAGGTGCTGCAGGGCGGCCAGGTTGCCCAGCGAAGACGGTATCTCCCCCGTCAGCAGGTTGTTGTGGAGCCATAACCGTTGCAGGTTGCTCAGGCTGCCCAGAGTGGACGGTATCGGGCCCTCCAGGTCATTGGCGCTCAGGAGCAGGTAGAGGAGGTCGGTGAGGCTGCCCAGCGAGGGCGGTATCTCCCCAGTCAGCAGATTGTTGTGGAGGTACACGTATCGCAGCCTGGTGAGGCTCCCCACCCAGGCCGGTATCTCCCCAGTCAACTGGTTGTCGCTGAGGACCAGATGCTGCAGGTTGGCGGGGTTGCCCAGCGAGCCGGGAATCTCCCCGGTTAGCTGGTTCACGTGCAGCCACAGAACCCGCAGGGCGGGGAGGTCGCCCAGGGAGGCCGGTATCTCCCCTTCCAGCAGGTTGTTGTTGAGCCGCAGGGTGGTCAGCGCGGCAAGGCTCCCCAGGGAGGCCGGTATCTCCCCCTCCAGCAGGTTGTTGTCAATCCGCATCTCCCGCAGGCTGGCGAGACCGCCCAACGTGGCCGGCATCTCTCCTTCGAGCTCGTTGTTCTGCAGGTACAGGTGCGTCAGGCTGGTGAGGTCGCCCAGGTCATCGGGAATCTCCCCCTCCAGGTTGTTGTCTTGCAGGTACAGACCGATCAGGCTGCCGAGGCCGCCCAGCCCTGACTGGATGTCGCCGTCCAGCCGGTTGTTGTTGAGATACAGGTACTCCAGGCTGGAAAGGCCGCCCAGGGCGCCCGGCACGGAGCCGCTCAGGTCGTTGTAGGAGAGATCCAGCCGAATCAGGCTAGTCAGATTGCCCAGGTCAGCCGGTATCTCCCCTGTCAGCGGGTTGTTGCCGGATAGATCCAAGTGCGTCAGGTTGGCAAGGCCGCCCACCGCCGGGGGTATCTCCCCGCTCAGGTTGTTGCCGGACAGGTCTAGTATTACAGCCGCACATTGACGACGGGGTTGCGCAATCGTCGTTGGTGATGGGACCGCCGGGCCCGGGCCTGATGCCTTCGTCTCCACCGCGACCAGCCAATGGTAAAGTCTGCGCGCTCCCGATGCCGCCGGAGCAACCGGCGTAACAGCCTTCTGACCTCGGGAACGGTCAGCGGGATCAGCCCGGCAGTCAATGCCGCCCCCTTTTGGCATCATCGGCATTGGCGTACATCCGGCACACCGCCAGGAAGGCGTGAACCAGCAGCGCCAGGGTGATGTGGCGGTACCATCCGGCCGCCACCTGCGCCGGGCCATGCTCCGTTTCAACCCACAGCGGCTCGTTGCTCTTCACCGCCAGCACGTAGGCTATGCCCTGCTCTTCCAGCCACCGGCGCAACCGCCGGTCATTGCCGTACACCGTATCTCCGGCCACCCAGCCAAAGGGCACACCGGCCGCCAAGACACGGGCAATCATGGTTTGGGCCAGTTGACCCTTGGTGCGAAAGATCACCCCTTCTGGCACGCCAGCATCCCTGCGACGCTCCCAGTCCCCAGCCCAAACCTGGGGCAGGTACAACTCCCTATCCAGAAAGGTCCGTCCACCCTTGCTGCCGTAGGCCAGAAATACCCCAATCTGGCAGTTCTCCACCTTCCCCGCCGTCCCACTGTACTGCCGCTGCACACCCACCGACTTCCGCCCCTGCTTCAGAAACCCCGTCTCGTCCACCACCAGCACCGCCTCCGGGTCCCCCAGATGCTCCACCACGTACTCCCGCAGGTCATCCCGAACTGCACCGGCGTCCCAGCGGTACGTCGCCAGCAACCGCTGCACGCCATCGGGCGTGGCATCGCCAGCATACTCGGCCAGTTGCCAGCCGTTCTTGCGCTCCACGGATCCCAGCAAACCCTTCAGATAGGCCAGCGCTCGCTGTCGAGGCTCACGACGGCCGAACCGTCCTCCGATCCGCTGGTGCAGCGTCCGCAGCCCAACCTCCCAAGCCCGTGCTTCCTCTCGTTCCGGTATGGTGCGGCCCATCACCGACCCCTCCCCTCTCGTCAGTTGTCATCCCACACTATCACACCAATCTGCGGCTGTAATACTAGGTCTACGATGATGTTTTACTGGTAGTTCAAACCCGAGGGTGTGCCCGATCTGGTAGTGCGCCACCGGGCGTCAGTATCGACGGGGCTCAAAGGCAGCTGGCCCCTGGCGTCCTGAAAGTAGCTGACCTCCTGACGCTCAACCCCTTCATCATCAACAGTTGAGCTGGCCAGCACAAACAGCCTGTTCTCCTCTATGGACTGTTCCTTGAACTCCACTGTGATTATTCAGGGACTTCAGGCCAGAAAATCGGGAGTTATTCACATTCATTAGGCCACTCTGAGCGCCTGATCAGAGACCATTGCAGCACTTCGGAATGAGGTGCGGCGATGGCCTACAAGGAGGTTCTCAGAGTGGACATTTCGGAAGTCATACGCCGCTGGCAGGCCGGCATCAGCCGGCGGCAGATAGCGTCAGGGACGGGGTTGTCCCGGGAACCGTCGGCAAGTACATCGCGGCGGCCGAGGGGATGGGCGTCTCCCGCGACGGGGCGGCGCCCACCGAGGAGCAGCTAAGCCACCTGGCGGGCATCAGCCGGCCGGGCCCGCAGCAGGCGTGCATACCCACCGAGGAGAGGCTGGCGCCCTGGGCCGACCAGATCTACCAGTGGCTCACCGCCGACCATCTGCAGCTCACCCGCGTCCAGGAGTTGCTGGCACAGCGGGGCAGCCCGGTATCGTATTCCTCGCTGCATCGTTTCGTGGCCCGCCGCAACTGGCGGGGACACACGCCGCATACAGTGCGGATGGAGGGGACTGAGCCGGGAGAGGTAGCCGAGGTGGATTTCGGGCGGCTGGGTCAGATTCATGACCCTGACACTGGCCGCCGCCGCATTGCTTGGGCGCTGATCGTGGTCCTGGCCTATTCGAGGCACAGTTTCGTCTGGCCCACTTTCAGCCAAAGGCTGGAGGACGTCATCGCCGGGCTGGAGGCGGCCTGGGCCTTCTTCGGCGGCGTTCCCAGGTACCTGGTGATGGACAATTTCCCTGCCGCCGTGGCGGGGGCGGATGCCCTGCACCCCCGGTTCACCCGGGGATTCATCGAATATTCCCAGCACCGCGGCTTCATCTGCGATCCGGCCCGGGTGCGCCACCCCAAGGACAAGCCGAAGGTGGAACGGGGTGTCCAGTACGTCCGGGAGCGCTTTTTCAAGGGGGGCGAATTCAGGGATCTGGCCGATCTCAGGGAGCAGGCGGCCCGCTGGTGCCGCGACGTTGCCGGTCAGCGCATTCACGGCACCACCCGGCGCCAGCCCCTGGCCGTCTTCCTGGATGAGGAGCGCCACACCCTGACACCCTGGGACGGTGAGTCCTACGAGATCACCCAGTGGCGCACGGTAAAGGTGCATCCGGACCATCACGTGGCCTGTCAGTACGCCCTGTACTCGGTGCCGTCATCCCTATGCCCTCCGGGCCAGCAGGTGGAGATCGGACTTGGCAGCAAACTGGTGCGCATCTATTTCCGGGGCCGGCTGATCAAGACTCACCTGTGCCAGCCCCGTGGTGGCCGCGCTACCGATCCTGACGACTACCCGGCAGAGATCACCGCCTACACCATGCGCGCGCCCGACAGGATCAAGCACGGTGCCGCCGAGTACGGCCCTGCTGTCGCCGAATTCGCTGAGCGGCTGTTCGACGGGCCACTGCCGTGGGCCAAGGTGAGGCAGGGACACAAGCTCATCCGTCTGGGAAAACGCTACACCCCGGAACGCCTCGACGCGGCCTGCAGACGGGCCCTTGAGGTCGACCTCATCGACGTCCGCCGGGTGGAACGGATCCTGGTGCAGGCCCTGGAACAGGAGGCCATGCCCGAACTGCCAAAGCCGATGCCCAGTGGCCGTTTCGCCAGGCCCGGCTCTGCCTTCGCCCACCCCGACCTATACATTCGCCATTCGGCATGAGGAGATCATCCATGACCAGAAGCACCGATCTGACTCCGCTGCTCAAGCGGCTGCAGCTGGGGCCCATGGCCGCCACCCTGCCCGAGCGCATCACCCTGGCCCGCAGGGAGCAGCTGGACTACGCCTCCTTCCTGGAGATCATCCTGAGCGACGAGGTCAATCGCCGCGCTCACCGGCGCATCGAGGTGCGCCTGCAGCAGGCCGGCTTCCAGGAGACCTGCCGGCTGGAGGACTTCGACTGGTCGGCGTCGATCACCGTAGACCGCCGCCTGCTTGACGCTGTTTTCTCGCTGGAATTTCTGGCGAAACACGAGCATGTCCTGCTGGTGGGACCCGCCGGCGTCGGCAAGAGCTTCCTGGCCCAGGCCCTGGGCTACGCCTCTGTAAGGGCCGGGCACACCGTCCGCTTCATCCATGCCGACGACTACTTCAGGGCCATGAACCAGGCCAGGGCCGACAACTCCCTGGAGCGGACCTTCCGGTCTTTCCTCGCTCCGGACCTGCTGATTCTGGACGACCTCGGCCTGCACCGATTCACCGCCCAACAGTCAGCAGACTTGTACGAACTCATCCTCAACCGGTACCGGGCCTCCAGCTTCGTGATCACCAGCAACCGGGCCGTGGACGAGTGGCTGGGACTCTTCGAGGACCCCATCCTTGGCAACAGCGCTCTCGACCGGCTGGCCAACGCCAGCTACCAGATCGTCATCGAGGGCAGCAGCTACCGGGAACGGCTCTCGCCACACCGTGCCCTGCTGGGCGCAAAGGAGGTGATTGACCCTGCCACTGTGACCTGATTAAAGTCCAACCCACCAGCGCTTAGGGTGGCCGGATGTCTGTGAATAGCACTGGCCTAATGACCCTGAATAACCACACCTCGACGCTCAGGCCGCTGCGGGAGATCCCGAAGTTGTTGACGTTGGCCTTGACCATGCTGGAGTCGGCGTACATCTCCGGCGACAGCAGCCCATCCGCAGCAACTCCTGATTCAGGCCGTCAAATACTTCCGAGAAGCCATCCCTTCCGATGCAGTTGATGAAGTAGGTGATGGTGGAATGGTCGAACACCGGGTCGTCGATGGTGAGGAAACAAAACCAGCGGTACGCAATATGCTCGGAGATGGCTGAGCACAGTCTGCGGAAGGACGCGATGTTGCAGAGCGAGCAGATGAGTAGGGCTCTGACCATCACCTCGGGATGGATGGCGGGACGGCCGAAATCGGGACAGTACCGCGCCTCTAGGGGAGCCACGAGCTTGGCGAAATCCAGCCGCTCGTCTATCTGGGTCAGCAGATGGTCGGGATCAATGAAATCCCGCAGGCGTTTGGTGGTGAACTGGAAGAGGGTGGAGTCCCTGCGGCAGCGGTCCAGCGGCTCGAGCATCGCCTTTCCCTCACCAATGCTATCTACACGCCTATTCTAGCCCAGCGGCAACCCGAATCCCCTCCTACGTCGACTTTTTCAACAAGCCCGCGAATGTGGGCTACTGGGGTGTTGACGTACAGCAAAAAGGTTCTCACTTCCGGAATACCGCGCGGGATGTGACCGCTCCGCATGCCCTCCTCCCACCGGTCCAGAAAACCAGGACTGGGAACGACCTGGTACGGGCCGCCACGGTGCGTGGTCACCTCGTTCTGATCCCGGCGTTCAACGCTACTGAACGGAGGGTTGGCGGAGGAGCCAGCACTCCCGTCTGCTCCCAGTTGATCGGTTCCCCATCTTCGGTGGAGAGCCAGCCGGACTCTTGGCGGCAATAGTTCTCCATGGCTGCCTCGCTGTATCCGGAGAAGTACGTGATCTGGTGATCCAGTATCTTCACGCCGTCGGAACCGAGCAAGTCCAGGTTGGGCTCTCTGGCAGGTACTATGTGGTATTGGTGGTAGCCCTGGGCAGGCTCATCGTAGACGACGCGCACGGCACCTTGGTCCTCCATGAGGCGCCGGGTCTCGTGCCAACGTTCCGGGTGGGGACCGTTGGGAAAATGGAGGTAGGTCGCCCCTGTAATCGGGCTGCCGTTTTCGTGGTACGAAAGGCAATCCGCCATATAGAGCAGCTTGGTCAGCTTGCCGGTGCTGAAGTTGGGGTCGTCCATGGACCGGTGGCTGATGAAAATGACGGCTTCAACGAGCTTGGAGTGTGCGGCTTCGTGACCGGCCATTGTGCGAACCTCCCAATTAGTTGGCCTGAAATTCTGAACAGCGCTGCCGAACCAGCGGCTCCAGCCAGCTTAATGTGGCGGAAACAAGGTCCAACTTCAATCTTACCGGTTGGCCCATCCCTGCACATACCGGCGCAGAAAAACCTACGGCATCCGGAGGCATGAACAGGAAAGACGCAACGATCAGACTGAAACGATTCAGCCAAACCCCGCCCGGAGCAGCTCTTGGTTCAGAAACCCGGCGTGAGATCGCTGGTTTGCAGTCAAGATGTTCACCCTGTACACCAGTTTACTCTCAATGAACTTCTCCTCGTCAGGTCGTGAATCCACCACTCATTGCCGTTGGTCAGAACCGCCACTCCGTTCCTCATCGGAGGAGAGGCCTGAACGTAGCCTTGCAACTAAGGGAATTCATCGCCCAGAGGGTCGATTAGAGTCGGTCGACGTCTACGGGCACGAGCCGTTGTCCAGTTGTGTCTACTGTTAGCAGGGCCTCCTGTAGCGTGATCATTCCGAGAACGATGGCCTGGGCTTCTTCCGCGAATATGACTGGTGTCGGGAAAGTCTGGCCTTGGATCCGGATCATAGTGTGTCCGATTTGTACCGGGCTAGTGGTTCCGTCGGCCAGGCGTGCCCTGGCGGTGCGTTCGACGGGGACTCCGAGTCCGCGGAGGAGTGAGGCGGGCACGGCGGTGAAAGGGGAACCGGTGCGGACGGTGGCGTCGATGTCATGAAAGCGGGTGCCGGCGGGGTCGCCGACACCTATGGTTACAATTAAATTCGCCATCAGGCAGTCTCCCGAAGGCCGGCTCTTGGCCGTGTTCTGGCGGAACACGGAATGCGGTTTTGGTTTACGGGTCGGTGAGAGCCGCCAGCGCCGGCGTCGTCGCCAGTTGCTGTCTGTCAGGCGCTGAGCGGCTCGGATCTATTGTCTGACTGCTATTAGGTCCGGCGCAACAGCCAGTTGTCATCACCCATGCGGGAGAAAAGATATGGCGTACTGGTGATTGACGATGGGCAACGTCTAGGACGAGGGGGCGGTATCCGGGGGCAGGAGGGTGCAGAGGGTGTGTCAGCATGCGTTTCGTGGAGGCCAGAGGTGGGGCCAAGGAGGGGGCTACGGAGAGGGGTAGGTGATTCCAGGGGGTGTTGCGGGCTTCGGGTGGTTGTGGTAGGGTTACGTAGGGCACAAAAAGCGGCGGGTACCGCTACACCTATCAAAGTACTACGGTGACCCGCCCCAGCCCCTAGAATTGAGGACACTTATATCCGGACGTTAGTCCGTCTGCGTGTCCATTCTAGGTGTTTGTATTTAAGCACAGCCGGCGTCTGAAATCAACAGGGGCAGGCAGGAGTTCGGACTGTGATACAGAATAGGAGCGACGAGTCGTTGGAGGCGTTGATTCCGGCTTTATTCAAGCGCCGGCGTCACCTGCTGGAGGAATTGAGGCGAATAGACGAAAATCTGGAGTTTTACGGTTTGGAGGTGTCAGAGAGTACCGTCATTGTGGATCCGGCTTCCAGCAATAGGAGGTCGTCCACTCCAAGCCGGGAGGATATAGTGGCTAGACTTCGCTCGCTGCGTGTCGAGATGGATCACCTCAGGCAGGGAAATGGAAGGGGAGGAGACCGAATTCAGGGCATTCTGAAGAGGTCTCTGGAGGTTATAGCTGCCCATTGCGGTGGTTATCTTCGTATGGGTGAGGCGAAGGATATGATCCTGGCGGCTGGCGTGTCCACCGCGGCGCCAAAGAACCTGGGGGGCAGTTTGCGTAGGGTGCTCGAAAAGTCCCCGGAATTCTGCAAGGTAGGGCCAGGGTTGTGGGAATGGCTGGGGTATAAGACCTACCACAATGGTTTCGGTAGTAATGGGCCTTTCCCCAGCGATGCGGTGGAGAGGGAGTGTCAGTCGACGCCTGATTGCGAACTTGGCGCTGGACTGCCAGAGGACGAGGGGGCCCTGCGCTCAACCGGTCCAGGATGTTGACTTGCTACGATTTGACCTTGTCCGGATCAAGCCGTACAGGTATAATCATAGTGTTATAAGAACTAATGTTCCATTTCACTGGAGAGTTGGCTCCTATGCCGCGGCTCGTGGGTGCAGCAACTGCTTTTCGCGGGTAGCGGCAGGAAGAATTCACTGGAGGAGGTGGGAGAGATGCCCACAACAATTGGCCGGGATGGACCGGCCGAAGAGAAATGCCGGGGAGACAGTTTGGCGGCCGCTTCCCCGGCATCGGACCAGACCCCGACTGCATCGAAGTCAGGCTTTTTTCATGGTAATCCATCTCTCGGCGCTACGCAATCGGTGCCGCTGGGAGGTTTCGGTGATGTGTTGCCTCCGGCATCGGGCGGAGGCGAGCGCAGGACTCGCTCCAAAACGAAAGCGGAAGGTCCAAGGCAAGTAGGGAGCCCTTCCTTTCGGGGAACCGTCAACCTTGAGTTCCGCGCGAGTGGAGCCCGCAAAGCCTTCATTTTAGCCTTGCTCCTTGGGGACGGTCCGCCGCCGGATGCAACAGGCGGGGCCTGTGTTCGGGGACCGCAGCGTCCGCGTCTTCCCGCCGGGACCGCGGCTGCCTATGAGTAAGGGGAGTAGGAGGAAGTTGTGCTTATCGCAGGTTAGCGGCCCCATTGAGGGGGTGCTGGTTACCGGCTGGCATCGTCCTCGATTGTAATTCCTCATTCGGAGCGTGAAGTGGGAGGAATCGTCATAGGTATGAGAAGCCCTGAGCGACGTCCTGACGATATGCCCGCTGACCTTCGGGAGTCGTTGAAGCACGCCCCTTCCGGCGGGCATGTGGAGCCTGCAGCGCCGTAATGGCTCGTTGCCGCAATCCAAGTCAGGATGAGCATCTCGGGCAGGGGGATGGCACTACTCCGATGGAAGTCCAGGAGGAGTTCTGCCGGGTTCACCTGGAGTCCAAGGGCTGCCGGACCAGGGATGAGTTCATCTGACGGGAGGAATGGACATGCGCCGGTGATGAGCAGCTCAAGCTTGCCGGGCTGGTGGACGATGTGGGGGCGGGAGGGGGCGAAGCGGCCCAAGTTTATCGTATCGGCGAACGGTCAAGGGACCGCCTCCACCCATTGTAGTTGTTTGTTGAACTGCAGACCTGTGACGTTCACTTGCGCTCGGTCAATGGCACGCTGGCAGGCACTCCGGGAGGACGCCGGTCAATAGGTCGGGCAGGCTTGCCGGTGATACGAGTGTTCGGCGACTCGAATACAACAACCGGAGGTGTTATGACACAGGAAGAGGGCAATGTGGTCCAGTTGATATTTGAGTGGACACCTGGAGGCGTCGGCAAGCGCCAGATAGCCTTGAAGCTTAGCGAGCTTGGCGTACAGACCAAGAAGGGCTGGAAGTGGGACTCGCCGACCATCGAGAGGATCCTGAAAGAGAGGGCCGATAAGGAGGTGCAGTTGTAGACCCAAGCGTCTCCATCTGGTTATCCATTGCTGAGTCACAAAATAGGAGAAATCGTCGTGGGAATGACAAACCCTGGGCTGCCGGCGGACCGGCGGATGCCATTGAACTACACGCCTTCTGGGGAACCGGATAAGTCTCCCGGCCCGGAATTGCCCGTAGCGGCAATCTACGTGAGGGTGAGCTCCTCAGGGCAGGAGGATGGGGCTTCGATGGACGTCCAGGCGCAGCAGTCATGGACCCAACTGGAATCTGAGGGCTATTGGACCAGTGAGGAATTTATCTACCGGGAAGTGTGGACCGGCGCTGACAAGGAGCGGCCTGAGCTGGCTAGGCTCATGGCTGATGTCCGGGCTGGAAGGGTGAAAGCGGTCTTCATATACCATATCGACCGCTGGTCGAGGGACCCCTTGCACTCACTACAGTTGTATGATGAGCTGCTGAGCCATGGTGTTCAGTTGCGCCCGGTCGTGGGGACACTGGAGGACACCCCGGAGGGTCGGCTGATTCTGTATGTGCAAGGGTATGCCGGGCAGCAGGAAAGGCTGCGGTTCATAGACCGGACAAGGATGGGGAAGACCGCGGTGGCCAGGACAGGGAGGCTTCCCAATGGGACGGGCGCCGGGCTGTACGGCTTCGATTACGACAAGACAAATAAGGTGCGAGTCGTGAACGAGGTGGAGGCCAATCTGGTCCGGATGATGTTCCAGTGGGCCTGTGAGGGAGTAAGCACGTACCAGGTAGCGGTGAGGCTGAACGAAGTTGGCATTCCGACCAAGCGGGGCTGCAAGTGGCACCCCTTGGGTGTCCGCAGGATCCTGGAGAACAGGGCCTATACGGGGGTGCAGTTCTACGGTGAAAACCGTTACAGGAAGGTGAGCGGCGGCAAGCGCGAGGTTACGCCGAACGCTTCGTCTGAAGTCATCAGAATTGAGGGTTTTACTCCGGCGATCATCTCGAAGGAGGTCTTCGAGCTTGTGCAGGAGCGGATGCAGTCCCGGCAGGCGTCTGTTACGAGTTCCAAGAGGCGCTACTTGCTGACGGGATTCGTGAGGTGCCCGTTATGTAGCGGCCGGGTCGTGGGTGCCTGTCTGAGCGGCAAGTACCGGTATTACCGGTGCCGGGCGACAGCGCCGACTTCCATCCAGCCAGCGACCTGCGACGCCCGTTACATCCCTGCGGACGAGCTGGAGGAATGGGTCTACGACAGACTTTCGGAGATTGTGCGGGACCCTGAAATATTGGCTTTCGAGCTTGAGGGGCATCTACTGGAGGGAGTTGGAGATACCTCCGGTGAGATTGCTTTTCTGAAACGGGAAATCAGGGACCTGAGAGAGCAGCAGGGCCGCCTGATGGACCAGATGGGCAATGAATTGATTGACCAAGAGATTCTGGAGAGCCGCATCGCTCCATTGAAAGCGTTGTACGATGAGAAGCGGCAGTTGCTGCGCGTTTTGGAGGAACAGCAGCGGCTCCGGGATGATGCGGCCGTGGTACGGGAACGGGTTACGGAGTACTGCCGCCAGTTGGAGAAGCAGCTGGAGCAGCTTGACTTCGATGGCCGGAGGGCGCTGCTCGGAGTATTTGGCGTCCGGGTCGAGGCCAGTCGTGACGATGTGTCAATGACCGTGGTCCTCGACCCGAAATACGCCAAATTTACTACCATTGCACAAACATTGGCATCACCACGTGAACGTAGTCGTCGCTGTCGGTGGGCTTGAAGACGCCAGGGCTGGAGGACGTGGTGGTCTCGATGGCTACCTGGCCCCGGTCCAGCACCGACAGCACGTCCAAAAGATAGCGGCTGTTGAAGGCTATCTTGCCCTCTTCTCCTTCCAGTTCGGCCACGTCGACCTCGTCCTGGTCGTCGCCGACTTCCTCGGAGCGGGCCGAGATGAGCAGCCTGCCGCCCGGCGCCTGGTCGTCTTCGTTGGGCATAACGTGCATCCGTATGATGTTGGAGCCGTCGCGGGCGAAGATGGCGGCGGTGCGGGTGGCCCGCAAGGTGGCCTGGGAGTCGAGAATGGCGCGGGTGGTATAGCTCTGGGGAATGAGCTGGTCGTAGTTGGGGAAGGTGCCTTGCAGCAGTTGCGACACCAGCTCCACGGTATCGCCACCCTGCACCCGGAACATCACCTGCCCCTTCTGGGGCGTTAGCATAATCTCGACAGGCTCATCGTGGTCACCCAGCAGACGGTTCAGCTCGTTCATCGTGCGGGCCGGAATAATTATGCTCATCTCTTCCGGCGTGGACTGGGTGAGAACGCCGTGATGCACGGCGAGACGGAACCCGTCGGCAGCAGCCATGGTGAACCGGCCCTCCTGTAGCTTCACCTCCACGCCGGTCAACACCGGGCGAGACTCCTCGGTGGCGGCGGCGAAGGCCACGCGAGCGATGGCCCCCCGCAGGGCCGCAGGCTCGGCCCGGGCCACCATTGCGTCCTCCACCGTGGGAATGGGCGGAAATTCCGCCGCGTCGGTCCCGTTGATGCTGGCCTGCGACCTTCCTGACCTTATCTGTAGGACCCGGGAGCCGGGCTCCATTTCGATGTCTATCCGGTCATTGCCGAGAGAGTTGACGAAATCAGTCAGCACCCGCGCCGGAACGGTGACCGCCCCTTCTTCCTCCACCATGGCGCCTATCCAGGTGGTCATGGCGATTTCAAGGTTGGTGGCCGACAGCCGCAACATACCCTGGTCGGCGGCCAGCAGCACGTTCTGGGTAACGGGCAGGGTGGCCCGGCTGGCCACCGCACGGCCTACCACGCCGAGGCCCCGGCTTAGGTTCTCCTGCAAGCACGAAATCTTCATCCTACTTTCACCCTCACCCTAACCCTCTCCCTCCCTTCGGCAAGCTCAGGACGAGAGGGGATTTCGGGCGTAGCCCCTGAATGTTAGGCGCGGCCCCGGCACGTTGCGCAGACCGCCAAGTAACTTGCCATTATAGGCCAAAGGCACAAGATATGGCATATCCCGGAGTAGGGTCTACCAGCGAAAAACCGGCAAAATCGCCGGAAACCCTCTGATATAATACCGGCGGCTTGGGACTGTCCTGAGCTCGCCAAAGGAAGGGGATGCCATGACCGAGTTGCTGTTCCACGAACATAGTTACCTGCAAGAATTCGACGCCATCGTGACCGATGTGGCGGATGCGGGGATAGCTCTTGACCGCACCGCCTTCTACATCGGAGGCGGGGGACAGCCCAGCGACATCGGCGTCCTGTCCGCCGGCGGCCGGGACTATGTGGTCACCGGCGTCAAGCGCGACGGCGGCCTGCTGCTGCACCTGATAGACGGCGACCGGCCCGATACCGGCAGCCGGGTGTCCGGGCGCATTGACTGGGAGCGGCGCTACCGGCTGATGCGTACTCACACCGCGCTGCACATCCTCTGCGGCGTGGTCTGGCGGGACTACGGGGCGCTGGTGACCGGCGGCAATATGCAGCCGGGCGAGGCCCGGATGGACTTCGAGCTGGAGCGGATGTCCGCCGACTTCGCGGAAGAGGTGGAGGCCAAGGTCAACGAGGAAGTGGCCGCCGCCCGCAGCGTGCTGGTCGCCAACCTGCCCCGCGAGGAGGCCGAGGAAATTCCCGACCTCATCCGCACCAAGATAAACCTGCTCCCGGCCAACATCCGCGAAGTGCGAACCATAGACATCCAGGGCCTGGACGTGCAGGCCGACGGCGGCACCCACGTCAACAACACCACCGAGGTGGGCCGCATCCGCGTCGTGGGCCACGAAAGCAAGGGCCGCATCAACAAGCGCCTGCGTATCGCGCTGGAGAATTAGCGCTATCCTCTCTCCTTCCGGGATGCCGACGGCGGCCATCCACCGCAACCCGGCTGTTGATCCGTCGGTGACCGGCAGGCGCTACGCCAGCCTGCGCCCAGCGTGATATGCTCCATACCAGACAAGATGCTCACCCTCGCCAAAGAAGGGCCGGAGGGGTTATGACAACTCAACCCAAGCTGATTACATATCAGGATTATCTGGCGGGGCCGGAGACCAAGGAGCGCAAGGAAATCGTTGACGGTGTGCTGATTATGTTCGCTGCCCCTACCCTGCTCCACCAGACCATATCAAACAGAATCTTTGTACCGGCATATCTGTTCGTCTCCCAGCAGGAGGTGGGCCAAATCTGGTGCGCGCCCGTGGACGTTATCGTGCAACGGGAGCCGCTCCGGGCCCGGCAACCTGACATAGTGTTCGTCAGCAACGATAGGGCCGACATCCTGGGCGACCGGATCGAAGGCGGCCCTGACCTGGTGGTGGAGATTCTTTCTCCCAGCAATACCCGAACCTATATCGAAAGCAAGTTGGCCGACTACGCCAGCATCAACGTCCACGAGTGCTGGCTGGTTTCCCCAGAAGCCCACAACATCGAGGTCTTACGGCTGGAAGGCGGAGAATGGCGACGCGCCTATATCCGCGGCGAAGGCGAACTCCTCGAGTCGGCAGTGCTGCCTGGGTTGGAACTGGACATTGCCGAGATTTTCCGGGGAATCTGACCCTCACAGGGGTATACTGTCATAATGACCGTCGGGCAGAACCGGCAAAATCCCCCAGGAGATTCCACCCCATGCCCCGAACCGTGGTAGGCATTGACGTAGGCGGCACCTTCACCGACATCGCCGTGTTGCAGGACGGGCGGCTGTCGGTACACAAGCTCCCCTCCACCCCGCAGAATCCCTCGCTGGGCATCGTCCAGGGCGTTGGCGAGGTCGGCGTTGACACCGGAGCCGCCGACTTCGTTCACGGCTCCACCGTCGCCACCAACGCCCTGCTGGAAGGCAAGGGTTCCCGCACCGCCCTGGTCACTACCATGGGATTCGAGGACGTGCTGGAAATCGGTCGCCAGAGCCGCGCTGAACTATACAACCTGGAGCAGGACCGCGCCCCGGCGCTGGCGCCCTGGGAACTGCGCTTCGGCCTGCCGGAACGGGTGGACTACACGGGGGCGATACTGGAAGACCTGCAACCCGATGCCATCGAGGCCCTGATGGCCCTCATCGCCGAGGCCGGGGCCGACGCGGTGGCGGTATCCTTCCTGTTCTCCTTCCTGAACCCGGTGCATGAGGATATGGTCTACGACGCGCTGCGCAAGCTGGACCCTGCGCCGTTCATATCGCTGTCCTCCCGTGTGCTGCCCGAGTTCCGGGAGTACGAGCGCACCAGCACCGTGGTGGTCAACGCCTACGTGGGGCAGGTGATGAGCCGCTACCTCGGCGAGCTGGAGCAGTCCTTGGGAGAGGGGTTGCGCATCATGCAGTCGTCCGGGGGCAGCATCACGGCGCGGCTGGCCTCGGAGCAGCCGGTGCGCACCATCCTCAGCGGCCCGGCGGGCGGCGTGGTGGGCGCGTTTCACGTGGCGGCGCAGGCCGGATACCCGGACATCATCACGCTGGACATGGGCGGGACTTCAACCGACGTATCCCTCTGCCCCGGGCGCATCAAGGAAACCGGCAGTTCCAACGTAGGCGGCCACCCTATCAGCGTGCCGATGATTGAGATTCACACCGTCGGCGCTGGCGGCGGCTCCATCGCCCGCGTGGACGCTGGGGGAGCGCTGACCGTTGGCCCTCAGTCGGCGGGCGCCGACCCGGGCCCGGCCTGCTACGGACGGGGCGACCAGCTCACTGTGTCCGACGCCAACCTGCTGCTGGGACGCCTGCGCCCCGACCA
The DNA here is from genome assembly GCA_965204865.1 of Dehalococcoidia bacterium. Lineage (GTDB taxonomy): Bacteria > Chloroflexota > Dehalococcoidia > Lucifugimonadales > UBA3495 > VXOI01. The sequence continues at coordinate 2,519,544 of OZ242027.1, forward strand.
CTTCCTCGGCGGGCGCATGACCCTCGACTTGCCGCGAGTGCGGGGGCTGATGGAGTCGCTGGCGGAAGGGCTGGGGCTTAGCGAACAGGACGCGGCGCTGGGAATCCTGCGAGTGGTCAACGCCAACATGGAGCGGGCCATCCGGGCCATATCGTTGGAGCGGGGCTACGACCCGCGCAGCTTTACGCTGGTGCCTTTCGGCGGCGCCGGGCCGGTGCACGGCTGCGAGCTGGCGCAGGAGCTCGGCATCCCCCGGGTGCTGATACCGGCAAGGCCCGGCATCCTGTCGGCCCTCGGGGTGGCTATCGCCGACGTGGTGAAGGACTACTCCCGCACCGTGATGCTGCGCCCCGGCGCCCTTCGGCAGGCTCAGGGTGAGCTTGTCGAATCCCTGGAGGAGGAGTTCCACGGCATGGAGGGGCTGGCCCGCGCCGAGCTGGAGCAGGAAGGGCTGCCCGCCGGGCGAATGACGGCCCGCCGTTTCCTGGATGTGCGTTATGTCGGCCAGTCCTTCGAGCTGACAGTAGACTACCCCACGTCGCGGGCTTCGCGCTCATCCGACGGCCTGGCTCGCGCCATCTCAGACAGCTTCTACCGCGCTCACCTGCAACGCTTCGGCTACGCCGACCGGGCCGAGCCGGTGGAGATAGTGAATTTGCGATTGAAGTTGGATTTAGCGATGGACAAGCCGGACCTGCAACTGGAAGCGGTACGGGGCACCGACCCGTCTCAGGCACAAATCGCAACCGTTGGCGTGGTTTTCCGGGAAGGGGAGTTGGAGACGCCTCTGTACGACCGGGAATTGCTGGGCGCCGGCAACCGCATCGCAGGCCCGGCCCTGGTGGTGCAGCTAGACACCACCACCGTCGTGCCCCCCGGCTGGCAGGGAGAGGTTGACGCCTACGGCAACCTGCTTCTGGAGCAAGAACAGGCTGCCAGGAATGGATGAGCCGCTTAAGACGACTGACCATTTCGAGCGTAGAATGCTGGAACGGCCAGAAATAGATCGGGAATGGTGTGAACGGGCGCTAACCAACCCGATTCGGGTGCAAGTCCAGGGAAATGGTAGAATTCGTTATTGGGCCTATATTTCCGAAATCGGCAAATATCTTCGCGTCGTTACGGAACCGGACGGTGAGACAGTTCATACTGCCTTTCTGGACCGTCGTTTTAGGGGATGACATGAAGTTTTACTACGATATTGAAACCGACTCCCTTTCCATCCAACTATCCGAGGGTTCCTACTTGGAATCCGAAGAGGTTGCTTACGACATCATATTCGATTTCGACCACAATGGAGCTTTGACAGGGATCGAAATCTTGGACGTCGAACACAATGCCACTCCACCAAAGTTGCAAGCCGCTTTGCAAAACCTGCCGGAGGAACTCACCCTGGAAGAGAAACGGCTGGTGAAACTGGTGTTCGACCACATCCTAGCGGGCAAGCACAAGCAGTTGGATCCCATAACCTAGGTGCCGAGTCAATGACACTATCTATACTGGCCGTTTTCGCCCACCCCGACGACGAGGGGTTCGGCTGCGGGGGGACGCTGGCGGCGCTGGTTGTCGGCGGACATCAGGTTACGCTGATTTGCGCCACCAACGGCGACGTGGGCGAAATCAGCGACCCGGCTCTCGCTACGCCGGAGACGCTGCCGTCGGTGCGGCAGGGCGAACTGCGGGCGGCGATGGACTTGACCGGAATACAGGACGTGCGGTTCCTGAATTACCGCGATTCAGGGATGCCTGGGTGGGAGGACAATGATCATCCGAGGAGCCTGTTCCAGGCCCCCGAGGAAACAGTGGTAGAGCAGGTTGCGTCGGTAATCCGGGAACTTCGCCCCGATATAGTGATTACCCACGATCCCACCGGCGGCTACGGCCACCCCGACCACGTGACCATCTGCCAGCGTACCGAGGCCGCCGTGGAGCGCTGCCGGTACGAGGACGGGCCGCTACTCTATTACGTCTGTTTCCCCCGCAGCTTCTTCCAGCGTACGTGGAACAAGATGATGGAGTTAGGATTACGCCCCCCCTTCTCCGCCGACGATACCGATGCGCTGGGCACCCCGGACGACGAGGTCACCACCATCGTCAACGTCGGCCGGCACGTTGCCGTCAAGAAGGAATCGCTGGAGCGGCACCGCACTCAGATTGAAAGGGACGGCCCCTTCTCCAAGCTCCCGCAAGAGTTCATGGATGAAATAATGTCCAGCGAGTTCTTCCAGTTGGTGTCGTCCAAGGGAGACCAAACCCAAGACATCCTTGCCGAGCTGCTGGCAAACTGACCCTTATCGAACCCGCAGCCAGAGGTACGCCCATGCCCGTTGACCCGGTTAGCCTGGAAGTCTTCAAGAATATGTTCGAGTCGGTGGCCGAGGAGATGGGCGTCGCCTTGCAGCGCACCTCTTACTCGCCCAACATCAAGGAGCGTCGCGATTTCTCCTGCGCCGTTTTTGACCCCGAAGGCAACATGGTGGCGCAGGCGGCCCATGTGCCGGTGCACCTGGGGGCGATGCCCGCATCGGTGCGGGCGGCGCTGGAGGTGTTCCCCAACGCGCTGCGGCCCGGCGACATCGTAATCCTGAATGACCCGTACCTCGGCGGCACGCACCTGCCGGACATCACCATGGTGGCGCCGGTGTACGCGGGCGAGAGGGGAGAGCAGCAATTGGCGGCCTTCGTGTCGGCCAGGGGCCATCACGCCGACGTTGGCGGGATGACCCCCGGCTCGCTGCCACTGTCTACGGAGCTGTACCAGGAAGGAACCATCATCCCGCCCATCAAGCTGGCCCGGGGCGGGCGGCTGAACCACGACGTCATCCAGCTCATCTGCCGCAACTCCCGCACTCCGGACGAGCGTAAGGGCGACTTGGCGGCGCAGACGGCCTCCATCCGCGTCGGCGAGCAGCGGATGCGCGAATTGTTCGAGCGCTACGGTGTTGCCGAAACGTCGGAACACATGGCGGCCCTGCTGGACTACTCGGAGCGGGTGACTCGCAGGACGATACTGGACATTCCCGACGGCGTGTACAGCGTACTGGACTACATGGACGATGACGGCCTGACCCAGGAGCCGGTGCCTATCGCGGTCACCATCACCGTGTCGGGCGACGAGATGGAGATAGACTTCACCGGCACGTCGCCGCAGCGGCCCGGCTGCATCAACGCGCCAGAGGCGGTGACGGTGTCGGCCTGCCTGTACGTGGTGCGCTGCCTATTGCAGGAACAGGCCCCGGCCAACCAGGGCTGCCTGCGGCCTTTGCGGATTCACGCGCCGGAAGGGACGCTGGTCAACCCCAGGCCGCAGCGCGGCGTGGCCGGCGGCAACGTGGAGACCTCGCAGCGGATTACCGACGTGCTGTTCGGCGCGCTGGCCGAGGCCCTGCCGGAAGTGATCCCGGCGGCCAGTCAAGGCACCATGAACAACATGATTATCGGCGGCCATGACCCGGTGCGCGACAAGCCTTACGTCTACTACGAAACCATCGCCGGAGGCATGGGGGCGCGGCCCGACAAGGACGGTATATCCGGCATCCAGACCCATATGACCAACACGATGAACACCCCCATCGAGGCGATGGAGTTCGCCTTCCCCCTGCGCCTCCGGCGCTACGCGCTGCGCCGGGGTTCCGGCGGCGACGGGCAGTACCGGGGCGGCGACGGCGTGGTGCGGGAGGTGGAGTTTCTGGCACCGGCGCGGGTGACGCTGATGTCGGAGCGGCGCAAGCGCCCGCCTCCCGGATACCACGGCGGCCACCACGGGGAGCCGGGCGAGAATATGCTGCTGCGCGGCGGCGTCGAGGAAGTCCAGTTGGCAGGCAAGGAACTCATCGACGTGGAAGCAGGCGACGTGCTCAGCGTCCGCACCCCGGGCGCCGGCGGCTGGGGGGCGCCGGAGCATCGGCACGGGCACCAGCATTGAGCGCCGGAAGTCCCCTCTCCCTCTGGGAGAGGGCTAGGGTGAGGGCGTTCCCCTGCGGGATTTCGGCGTCGGCAGTCTTATGTCTGGCGCTGCTGGCCGCCTGCGGCTCAGAAACGCCGCTGGAACCGCGGGATTTGATGCTTGCGCCGGAGGATTTCCCCGGCGCCGCCGTCAGCCTGCTGGCGACATCTGAACATCAGTCGCCAGACGGCGTGCCGTCGGCGCAGGTGGAGTTGCAAGGCCCCGGATTCCGGGTTCTACAAACTCTGGTCCTGTTTGAGAGCCGCGAGCAGGCATTGGCAGCCTTGGACGGAATCCGCGCCGACTTGGTGAGTCGGGGCGAGACCGGGCCGGGAGAGCCAGAGGCCAGCGGGGTCTTCAAAGACCATTTGGGCAACGAAGAAGCCGTCAGCCTGATTTTCATCGAAGGCAACGGCTTGGCGCGTCTGACCGTTACCGGCCCAGCCCGCGACCGGCGGCTGGAAGAACTAGCCGCCATTGCGCGGGATAAAATTTCGGACGGATAGCCGGGCGGTTAGCTCCCGTCGTCGAAGCTGACTATCACCACGGCGTTGGCGATTACCAGCGCGTCGTCGCCGCGCTCGTTGGGGACCTCCAAGCCGCCGGCCACCGCTTCGCAGTACCCCGTGCCGTGAGGCAGCACGGACAGCACCGCATCCTTGTCCACCGCGCCGGGGTTGGGCACGCCAATGGTCACGTCCACTCGCATATCATCGGCGGTCTTGCCCAGCATCCTCTGAAAGCCCAGGCTGCTGTGGTGGATGGCGTCAAATACGGCCCGCTGGGCTGCGGTGGTGTAGTCTCGCCCGTGAACGTCAACGCCCATTCCCATTTCGGTAACGCAGCGCACTAGCGCCATCTCGAACCTCCGGCCATCTTTTACGTATGCCGCCCCTGTGCCGGGCCCGGCCCGGCTATTACAACCCAGCCGTCTCAATGCGTCAAGACGGCTGGCAATCACCGGCGTGGTTCCGAATTAGGTGGCGCAATCAACAGGCTACGGGGGTTTGGATTCCCGCTTTCGCGGGAATGACGGATGGGGTGCGGGAATGACGGGTTGTCAGCGGTGATACCACCTAAATGGGAACACTATCGTCAATCACGCTCTGTCCCTTCAACTTTACAAATCCTCGATTCCCCGTTAGATTCGGCCCGTTGCCACAATCAAACCCTGGTGGGCGAAAGCTCTGTTCATAGCCGAAAATCCAATGGCGATACGCCCCAAAACCATTGTCACGCGGTCTATTTTCCCAATCCTCGCCGCCGTCATCCTCTGCATAGTGGTCGCCTGCGGGAACGGCAATGGGAATGAAACGGCCATCACGGTGTATGCGGCTGCCTCCCTTACCGACGCTTTTGGAGACATTGCCCGGGAGTTCGAATCAAGAAATCCGGGCGTTGAGGTGAAGCTGAATTTCGCCGGCAGCCAGAGACTGCGCTCACAACTGGAATTGGGAGCGGCGGCGGATGTTTTCGCTTCGGCGGATGAGGAGCAAATGGCTTTGGCCGAAGAAGGCGGACTGGTCGCAGGAAGCAGCCGCTCCTTTGCAGGCGCGTTATTGGCGGTAATAGCATCTACGGATTCGGAAATCACTCATGCCAGCGAAATCGCCGACCCGGGCGTGAAGCTGGTGCTGGCCCACGAAAGCGTTCCGGCGGGCCGCTACTCCCGGCGGCTGCTGGCCCGATTGTCCGAGCCGGATACGTCGTTGGGGGCCGACTTTGCCAGCCGGACGCTGGCGAACGTGGTTTCGGAGGAGACCAGCGTGAAGTTCGTCGAGCAGAAGGTCGTTCTGGGCCAGGCCGACGCCGGGGTTGTATACCGGCCCGGCGCGATGACGGCGGAAGCCACCGGGGCGGCGCGGGAATTGCCACTGCCCCCCGAGGCGGACAGCGTGCGGGCGCTCTTCCCCATCGCGGTAATGCGCGAATCCGGCGAGCAGGAATGGGCCGAAGAGTTCGTGGAGTTCGTCCTCTCTCCGCCCGCCCAGAGCATACTCGCCGGATACGGATTCCAAGCGCCGTGATTCCCACAGCCAACCAAATCTTCCTCCCTCCCTATGGGATACGGTGAGGGTGAGGGCCATGACAGAGCGACGCCCTCGCCGGATACTGGTTACGGTGCGCTGGCCCGGCGGGCCTGGCGGAGCGTTGGGCGGGCTGGTTGGCGTCCTGTATGTCATCTTCATCGGTCTGCCCATCATCGCGTTATTGGCAAGGGCGGCGCAGCAGGAAGACTTGTGGGGCGCAGTCACCGGCGACCTGGCCTTGACCGCTCTGCGGCTGTCGGTGATTACCAGCGTCATCAGCATCGCAGTGGTCATAGCCCTTGGAACGCCCATCGCTTATGCGCTGGCCCGCAGCGGCCACTGGCTGGCCCGGATAGTTGACGCGCTGGTAGAACTGCCCATCGTGTTGCCGCCGGTGGTGGCCGGCGTGGCGATGCTGATGGCCTTCGGACGGAGAGGTCTGGTGGGAGGGCTGCTGCACGACGCAGGACTGGACATACCCTTCACCACAACGGCGGTGGTGTTCGCCCAGATTTTCGTCGCCGCTCCTTTCTACATACGGTCGGCCAAGCTGGGGTTCCAGTCCGTGGCCCGCGACTACGAGGATGTATCCCAGACCCTGGGGATGTCGCCTCTGTCCACCTTCCGGCAGATTACACTCCCGCTGGCGGCTCCGGCCATCATCACCGGGCTGGGCCTGTCCTGGGCGCGGGCGTTGTCGGAGTTCGGCGCGACGATGATGTTCGCCGGCAACCTGCTGGGGGAAACCCAAACCATGCCCCTGGCGATTATGACCGCCATGGAAACCAGCCTCGACAGCGCGCTGGCCCTGTCGGCGCTTCTGTTGGCCGTTTCAGTGCTGGCGCTGACGGCCCTGACGCTGGCGGCGCGGCGGCGCTGGAGCGGGCGGGTATGAGAGATGCCGGAGAAGCAAGCGGTTGCCGGGGATGGCTGCATTGCCGGGTAGGCGCATTCGAGTTGCGGCTGGAATGGGAGGTGGAGCCCGGAAAGGCGCTGGTGCTGTTCGGCCCGTCGGGGGCCGGAAAGACCACTGCGCTGCGGGCCCTGGCCGGGCTGTTGCGGCCGGTGGCCGGGAAAGTGGAAATAGATGGGCAGGCCGTGTATGACAGCGAGGCCAAGCTCTGGCTGCCGGCCCACCGCCGCCGGGTGGGCTACCTGACCCAACAGTATCACCTCTTCCCGCACCTCAACGTAGCGCAGAATGTAGCCTACGGCCTGCGCGACGGGAACAGCGAGGCAACGCTGAGGCGAATAACCGATATGCTGGAAAACTTTGAACTCACGGGACTGGAACAGCGCTATCCGTGGGAGCTTTCCGGCGGGCAACAGCAGAGGGCGGCCCTGGCCCGAGCGCTGGCAACCCAACCCAGGCTCCTGCTCCTGGATGAACCCTTCGCGGCGCTGGACGCCGGCCTGCGGCGCGCGGTGCGGCAGGAGCTCCGGGCGATGCTGACCCGTAACCCGGTGCCGGTGATACTGGTCACCCACGACCGCGAGGAGGCATTGTCTTTGGGTGATGAGGTGCAGGTGATTGACGGCGGGCAGGAGATAGCCAGCGGCGCTCCGGTGGATGTGCTGGGGCAGCCTGGCCAGGCCGCAGTCGCCCGGCTGGTGGGCGTAGAAAACCTGTTTCGCATGAGGGTGGAGTCGCGTCAACCAAGAGACGGCACCATGCGGCTGTCCGGCTCAGGAGTTCAGTCAGGTTTCACGCTGGAAACCCCACTGGGCAACGACCCGCCGGGTCCGGGCGAAGAGTGGGTAACGGTGGGCATCCGCGCTTCCGACATCATCCTGTCGTCGCTGGAGCCGGTGGGATCGTCGGCCAGAAACCGCATTCAGGGAACGGTGGCTCGTGTGGAGCCGAGGCCGCCGGGCTACACGGTGGAGTTGGACTGCGGGGTGCCTCTGCTCTGCCAGGTCACCGGAGCTTCATTAGAAGAAATGGGAATCCGCGTAGGACAGCCTCTGTGGGCCGTGTTCAAGGCGTCATCCTGCTTCCTGGTCCAAGGCGATAACGAGAATCTGGACGAAAGCCGGTCGTGAGGGAGATTTCGGAATTCTCTCAACTAAAGTTAGATTTGAGGGATTTCAGCAGTTTGGGCATATAAAATTACCGAATCGTGCGAAATTTCGCGTTTTTCCCGGTTTTGGTTGCATATCGCGCATTTGTAAGTATAATCTAGGTCAAGCACATATACAGTTATCCGGGGCAGGCATTCCAGCGTAAACTGGCCGGGGTTCCCCTATAAGCCGTTGGCTGGCCTGCTGGGCCGCAGAAACAACCGGCCCTTGTGCTTGGACGTGCTAAGGAGGTCACCAGTGGCACTGTCGGACAAAACCCTGGTTTGCGTGGAATGCGGCGCGGAGTTTATTTTCACTGCCGGGGAACAGGAATTCTTCCAGGCCCGCGGGTTTGGCAACGAACCCAAGCGCTGCCGTAGCTGCCGGGCTATTCGCCGTACCGAACAGCGGGGCGGCGGCGGCGGAATGTATCAGGACGGCCCCCGGGAAATGTATCCCATCGTTTGCGCCGAGTGCGGCAACGACGCCATGGTGCCCTTCCGTCCGCGCGGCGACCGGCCCGTCTATTGCAGCGACTGCTTCAGCCGGATGCGGGCCGAATCCTCCTCCGGGTTCTAATCCTTATAGCCATGTCTCAGCCAAGGGCCGCATCCCTGGCCCTTGGCAGACGCCTCCCATTGGCGGCCTGCTTCCAACCTCTCGGCAAGCAGGGATACTTTTTCGTGTGTCCTGCTGCTTCTCTCGCTCTGATTGAACCCCCTGCCCTTTCCAGATAGAATTGTGCCAGTGCAGGTATGCTTGTCTGCCGCGCTTGCCATAAGGCGGGGCCTCCTCCTGTTATGAGATTTCGAGACCTCCGAGAATACATTTCTTTCCTGGAGCAGAGGGGTGAACTGCGCCGAGTTTCGACGCCAGTTGACCCGCGCCTGGAAATTACAGAAATCGCAGACCGGACCATCAAGTCGGGCGGGCCGGCGCTGCTGTTTGAAAATCCGCAAGGTTACGACATACCTGTGGTCATAAACCTCTACGGTTCGGCGCAACGCACGGCATGGGCGCTGGGAGTGGAAGACCTCGACGAGGTGGCCGGGCGGGTGCAGGGGATATTGAACCTGGTGCAAGGGCCGCCCGAGGGGCTGGCCGACAAGCTCAGGACATTGGGGCAGTTGGTCAACCTGGCTTCCTACCGTCCCCGGACGGTCAACAATCCGCCCTGCCAGGACGTGGTGCTTCAGGGCGAGGACGTAGACCTGTTCAAGTTTCCCATCCTCCAGTGCTGGCCCATGGACGGCGGCCCCTACATCACCCTGCCGCTGGTGATTACCCGCGACCCGGAAACCGGGGTGCAGAACTACGGCACCTACCGGATGCAGGTCTATGACCGCCGCACCACCGGGATGCACTGGCAGACCCACAAAGTCGGCGCACATCACGAGCGTATCGGACGAGAGCTTGGCCTGGACCGGATGGACGTGGCGGTGGCGCTGGGAGGCGACCCGGCCACCATCTGGACCGGCTCGGCTCCGCTGCCGCCGGATATGGACGAAATGGTGGTGGCTGGATTCCTGCGCGAGGAGGGGGTGGCCCTGGCCAAGTCCCGCACCAGCGACCTGATGGTGCCGGCGGAAGCGGAAATCGTGCTGGAGGGATACGTGCTGCTGAACGAGCAACGCAGCGAAGGGCCTTTCGGCGACCATACAGGGTATTACTCGATGCCGGACGATTACCCGGTATTCCATGTCACCTGCATCACTCACCGCAACCGGCCCATCTACCCGGCAACCATCGTGGGGCGACCGCCGATGGAAGACTACTGGATGGGCAAGGTCACCGAGCGGATGTTCCTGCCAATGATAAAGACCATCCTGCCCGAAGTGGCGGACATGAATATGCCCGCCGAGGGCGTGTTCCACAATCTCGTCATTGTTTCAATGAAGAAGGAATACCCCGGGCAGGCCCGCAAAGTGATGCACGGGCTTTGGGGATTGGGATTGATGAGCCTCTGCAAGGGCATCATCGTAGTTGACCACTTCGTAGACGTACAAAATATCTCCGAGGTGGCTTGGCGGGTAGCCAACAACATGGACCCGGCGTCGGATTTCGTGTTCACCACCGGCCCGATAGACGACCTGGACATCGCTTCTCCAACGCCCAAGTTCGGCAGCAAGGTGGGCATTGACGCCACCATCAAGATGCCGCTGGAGGGCGGACGGAAAGGAGAATGGCCCCCGGACGTAGTGATGAGTCCCGAAATCAAGACGCTGGTTGACCGGAAGTGGGCCAGCTACGGTATTTCCTGAACGCCCCCACCCCAACCCTCCCCCGGAGGGAGAGGGGGATTTTTAAGATGCAGGCCGCCAACGCCATACGCACACCGCTCGTTAAGCTGCCCCACTATCTGGGAGTGGTGCGGATTTGGGAATCGCTATATGCCCTTCCCTTCTGCTACATCGGAATGATGTTGTCCTCCGTAGATTCAGGTGGGAGCGGCTGGCCTGGGTGGAGCGATTTCATCTGGATAACGGTAGCCCTGACCGGCGTGCGGACGCTGGGGATGTCGGCCAACCGCTTCGTTCACCGTAAGGAGGACGCAGTCAACCCACGCACCCGTAGCCGCCACATTCCCCAAGGGCTGGTCAAACCTGCCGAAGTCATCGGTCTGGCGGTGGTTGGCACAGGGGTTTTCTTCTACGCAGCGTCACAGTTGAACACCCTGACGTTGATATTAGCCCCGGTAGCGGCCCTTTACGTGGTGTTCTATTCCTTCACCAAGTACATCACCTGGGCCTGCCACTTTTTCCTCGGATTCGCCCTCGCTATCTCCCCGTCAGCGGCGTGGATTGCGGTGACCGGACGGCTGGACCCCGAACCCATGCTGCTCACCTTTGCGGTGATGATGTGGGCCGGTGGATTCGACGTTATTTATGGCTGCGCCGACTATGACTTCGACCGGCAGTACGGCACCAACTCTCTGGCCAAGCGTTTCGGCATCGGAGCGGCCATCCGGACCACTCGGACGATGCACCTGCTGGCCGCTGTCGCCCTGTTGGCCCTTGGTCTCTGGATGGACTTGGGGGTGTATTACTTCGTCGGCTGGGCCATCGCGGTGGTGCTGCTGGCCTTGGAGAACAGCCTGGTCAAGGCCGACGACCTGTCGAAGCTAAGGTCGCCCCTGTTCCAGTACAACAGCGTAATATCCGTCTCTTTGCTGGTGTTCACCATACTGGCGGTGACGCTGTAATGCCTGGGCCGGTCATCGTCGGCATCACCGGGGCCAGTGGCGCGCTGATGGCCCGGGCGATGGTGGACGAACTACTGCGGCGGGATACGCCCACCGCCGTAGTCTGCTCCAACGCGGCCCGCATGGTGTGGCAGGAAGAGCTGGGATATTCCTTCAACGAGACGCTGGTGGAATGGCAGGAACACCCGGCCTTCGTTCACTACGGCATCAGCGACCTGCGGGCGCCCATCGCCAGCGGCAGCTACCCGGCGGCGGGAATGGCCCTGGTGCCGGCCAGCATGAACAGTATCGCTTCGCTGGCCAACGGCATCTCCAACAACCTGCTGCTGCGCGCCGCCGACGTCTGCCTGAAGGAACGCCGCCCACTGGCGCTGGTGCCGCGGGAAACGCCGCTGCATAGCATTCACCTGGAAAATATGCTCACCCTCAGCCGTATGGGGGCGGTCATCCTGCCGCCCGACCCGGCCTTTTACCTCAATCCTCAGAGCGTGGACGATGTTGTAAGATATGTGGTAGGGAAGGTATTGGTAGCACTGGGGGTTGACCGGGAACTGCCGGAAGATATGCAGTACGGAGAGAGGGCCATCTGATGGGACTTACTTATGTTGAGGGTCATGTCAAAGGGACAGAGGGACAGGAAGAAACCCTTCGGTTTCTGGTGGACAGTGGCGCCTATTATTCCTTGCTGCCTCTCCAGACATGGCAGTCGCTCGGCTTGGAACCCTATCGGGAGGAGCGGTTCGTTCTGGCCGATGGCACAGCGGTGTGCCGCAACGTTTCATACTGCTATATGACCCTGCCGCAGGCAGAGGGCTATACACCGGTAGTCCTCGGCGAACCGGGCGACGATCAAGCCCTGCTTGGCGCCCTCACACTGGAAACCATGGGGCTCTTACTGAACCCTTTCAGCCGCACCCTTCACCCTTTGCAGCTACCGTGGCGGAGCTGACCGGCCCGGCGAGGCAACGCTATGTTGCCGACCTCTTCTCTCGCATCTCCGGCCACTACGACCTGATGAACGACGTCATGACCCTGGGGATGCACCGGGGTTGGAAACGCCGGACCGCCGCCATAGCTGCCCGGGCGATGCCCGGCCCGGCGCTGGACGTTTCCACTGGAACTGGCGACCTGGCCTTTCAGTTAGCCCGAGATTCTGGCACAGACCGCATCGTGGGTCTTGACTTACTGCCCGAAATGATTGCCCGCGCACGAGGTAAGGCCACCCGGCAAGAGTACTCCAAAGTCTGCTTTACGGTTGGCGACGCACTATCCCTTCCCTTCTCCACTGGCGCCTTCGCCTGCGCCACCGCCGGTTTCAGCCTCCGCAATATGCCCGACGTCCGGCAGGCCGTGGGGGAGATGGCGCGGGTCGTAATGCCCGGCGGCCGGGTCGCGTTGCTGGAGCTGTCGCCAATGGAAACCAGCCTGAAGGCCCGGCTGTTCCGGCTCTACTTCCACGGCATGGTTCCCCTTATCGGCAAACTGATAGCCCGTGACCGGGCAGCCTACACCTACCTGCCGCAGTCCGTGGACCGGTTCTACGACGCCGAGAACTTGGCCGGAATACTGCGGGATTCGGGGCTGGAGAGAGTAAACTACCGCCGTTTGGGGTTCGGCACGGTATGCCTGCATTGGGGCGACAAGCCGGAAAGATAATCCCCTGCGTTTATCTGCCAGCGGGGAAATTGCTACTGTATATCACCACTTGTTTGCGTTAAACTGATACCTAGAAAACTGGCGATTTTTAGATATTGCAAGACACTTCCAGTAATTAGGCGATGACCTCGATGATTGAAAAACTGGATCCCATAATCCGCCGCTATGAAGAGATCGAGTCGGCTATGGCCGACCCCGAGGTGGTGGTCAATTACGAGAAGGTTCAGGCGCTGGCAAAGGAGCGAGCATCATTGGAGGAACTGGTGGGCATCGCCCGCCAGTACCGGCAACTGCTGGAGGAAATTGCCGACCTGGAAGCCCTGATCCAGGAAGGAACCGAGCCGGAGTTGGCCCAAATGGCAAGGGACGAGCTGGAAGCCAACCGAGTCCAGCTTGAATCGGTCACTCTCTCCCTGCGAACCGCCCTGCTGCCCAAGAATCCCAATGACCAGCGCGATGTCATCATCGAAATCCGGGCCGGAACCGGCGGCGACGAGGCCGGTCTTTTTGCCCGCGACCTTTACCGCGCCTACAGCCGTTATGCCCAGAACCGGGGCTGGGAAGTGGACGTGATGGACGCCAACCCCAGCGAGGTGGGCGGTTTCAACAAGATAGTGTTCGAGGTCCAGGGACAGGGGGCGTTCAGCCGCTTCAAGTACGAGAGCGGCGTGCATCGCGTCCAGCGTGTGCCGGAAACCGAGGCCCAGGGGCGCATCCACACCTCCACGGCCACTGTTGCCGTGCTGCCGGAAGCCGACGAAGTCGAAGTGAAGGTCAACGAGAACGACTTGCGTATAGACATCTTCCACGCCGGAGGCCACGGCGGGCAGAACGTCAACAAGGTTGCCACTGCCGTCCGCATCGTGCACGAACCCAGCGGGGTGACCGTGGTCTGCCAGGACGAACGCTCGCAGCACAAGAACAAGCAGCGGGCAATGTCAATGTTGCGGGCGCGTCTGTTCGAGGCGGAACAGGAGCGCCACGACGCCGAAATCACCCAGGCCCGTCGTTCCCAGGTAGGCGGAGCGGAACGGGCTGAGAAAATCCGCACTTACAACTACCCCCAGGACCGCGTCACCGACCACCGCAGCAGCAGCACCTTCCACGGCATCCCCCGCCTGATGGACGGCTATTGGGACGACATCATAGACCGAATGGTGTCCTGGGAAGAGGAGCGCCTGCTGGGCGAAGCCGGGGAATAGACAGAATCCCCTCTCCTTCCGGGAGAGGGTTAGGGTGAGGGCGTCCCCAGTGGCAACAATCCGCAATACCATCCGGGAGACCAATCAGACGCTGGAATCGGCTGGCATACCCGACGCCCGCCTGGAGGCGGAGGTCATGGTGATGACGGTGATGCGGATGACCCGGCAGAACATTTTCGCCGAGCAGGAGACCGAGGTCCCCGCCAGCGAGGCCCAGCAGTTGGCCGAAATCGTGGCGCAGCGGCTGGAGCGGATACCGTTGGCCTACATCATCGGCTACCGCGAGTTCTACGGCATCAACGTGGTGGTGACTCCCGACGTGCTGATTCCCCGCCCGGAAACCGAGGGCATGGTGGAGCATACACTGTTCATGGCGCTGATGGGGATGGAGACGCGGGAACTGACCATCGCCGACGTGGGAACCGGCAGCGGAGCCATCGCGGTGAACCTGGCCATCCACCTGCCCGCCGCCCGCATCTACGCCGTGGACATCTCGGAACCGGCGTTGGACGTGGCCGCCTACAACATCCGCGGCCACTCCGTCCACGACCGGGTGCGCCTTGGGCACGGCGACCTGCTGGAGCCACTGCCGGAGTCCGTGGACCTCATCGTCGCCAACCTGCCGTACATCCCCGCCGAGCGCATCCCGACGCTGCAACCGGAGGTGCGGCAGGAGCCGCAACTGGCCCTTGACGGCGGCCCCGATGGCCTGGACCTGGTGCGGCGGCTGCTATTACAAGCGCCTGGGAAACTGAACAGCCCTGGCATCATCCTGCTGGAGCTGGACCCTGAGCAGTTTCCGGCTGCCGAAGCCATCGCCCTCCAGCATTTCCCCGACGCCGAAATAAGCGCCGAGCAGGACCTCAGCCGCCGCGACCGGATTATGGTAATCAACCGCCCTTAGCGACAGGCGAGCGGCTCGTTAATTCGCGCTGATGGGGTAGGCGCGAAGGGCGTTGTCCCACATTATCTTGCGCTTGCTCTCCATGGACACGTTGGGCAGTTCCATCATGTCCTGCTTGGCCTTGTAGTACTTTCTGCCCTCAGGGTGACCGAAGTCGGTAGCTCCGACGATGACGTGGTCGCCGATGGCGTTAATCAGCGGCTCGATGCCGGGGTCATCCTGGTCGGCTGCCACGAAGCACTGGCGCTGGAAGTATTCTACGGGGTTGCTGTTAAGCCCCTGTATCCTAAGCCGTCGCGTGCCTCCCTGGATACCCGCTTCCAGCCGGTCCAACCAGAAGGAGGCCCAGCCGCAGCCTGACTCAAGGAACACAAGCTTGAGTTCCGGGTGTCGCTCCAGCACGCCGCCCATGATGAAGCCGGTACAGGCCAGCATACTGCCCACCACGAAGGATACGGTGGTGCGGCAGTTGCGCAGGCCGGGCAGATAGTCGAGCAGTCCCTGGTCGAAGGGGTGGTTGGCGCTGGGATGCAGGCCGATAGGCACGCCCAACTCGGCGCAGGTGGCCCAGAGGACATCGTACTCCGGGTCGAACAGGCGCAGGTTGGGAACGGGGGCCGGGTTCAGGTGAACGGCCTTGAAATCGTACTCATTGACGCAGCGGCGCACTTCCTCGGCGGCCAGCGCCGGGTCGCGCAGGTCAATGGACGCCGCGCCGCAGGCTCCCTGCCCGATTTCGGCGCAGAAGTCTCCAAGCCAGCGGTTGTAGGCGCGGCGGATGGCCATGGCCGTCTCGCCGTCCATCTCGGCTACGCCGGTGGTCCAGAACCCGGCCGTCGGGTAGAGAATCATGTGGTCAACGCTGTGAACGTCCATCACCTCGCGGTAGGCGCTGGCGGGGAAGCCCTGGTCGGCCCACTTGCCGTAGGCCACGTCCAACTCGTCGAGGTCGCGGTCCTGGAAGTTGCGGGTGGCGGCGTCGGTGTCGCGGGCGCCCAGTGGGAAGGTGCCCATCACCTCCAGCTCCAGTTCGAAGGCGAGGGCGGTGTCTCGAGATGAAGACTCGTCCACATCGTTGACACCCTGGCCGGAGGGCGCCGTCACCCAGCGGACATGGCCGCTGACAAGATTGCGGTACTTCTTCTCGAGATAGTCTCGCCAGATGGATTCCGGTTCAAGAACGTGGGAATCGCCGTCGATGAAGCGCAGGGGTTCCATGTCTATCCTCCTGCTCCGGCCTTACAGCCCGGCCAGTTCCAAGGTTGCCACTTCGCCGGTTTCCATGTTGGCGACGCGGATGGTGTGGTTGTTGGTGTCGGCGATGTACATCATTCCGTTGGCGATGCTGAGGCCGCTGGGCTCCGAGAAGCGGGCTTGGGCGAAGGGACCGTCCACGTGGCCCGGCTTGCCGGCGCCCGCCACGGTGAAGGCGGAGCGGGTCTTGGGCAGCACCCGCTTTATCTTGTGGTTATAGGTGTCGGCCACGTACAGCACGCCCCCGCCGTCGTCAGACACATGGTGGGTGATGCCGATGGGATGCTGCATCCGCACGCGGAAGTCGTCGCCGTCCACGTCACCGAACTCGAACAGCCCCAGCCCGATGAGGGTCCGCACCGAGCCGTTGGGGTCGAGATCGCAGTTGCGGATGGAACTGGTCTCGCTGTCTGCGAAGAACAGCCGCTCGCCGCCGCTCCCGTCATTGCCGACAGTGATGCCGCTGGGCTGGGCCAGCGCCGATGTTGCCAGCGGCCCGTCGGTGATGGCCTCGCGCCCGCTGCCGGCGTAGGGGCCGACGATTCCCGTCTCCAAGTCCAGCGACCAGAGCTGGTGGATTCCCGCCATAGCGATGTAGACTACGCCGTTATGCAGCACCACGTCCCACGGGGAGCTCAGGCTGGTGGAGCGGCCGGGGCGCCCGCCGGTGCGGTCGTAGCCCTGCTCGCCGGTGCCTGCGATGGTCTCAACCTGTCCGGCCTGCAAGTCGATGCGGCGGATGGCGTGGTTCTCGGTGTCGGCGACGTACAGGATGTCGCCGTCAATGGCCATGCCCTGCGGGTGGTTGAAGGCCGACTGCGCCAGAGGGCCGTCCACCAGGGCCTCCTCGCCGGTTCCGATTACCTGCTTCACGTCGCCGTCGAAGGACGAGACGATGATGCGGTTGTGGTTGGTGTCGGCGATGAACAGCCGTCCACCAGCCTCGTCGGCCAGCACCTTTCCGGGGAAGCTGAGGGCGTTCTGCGGGTCTAGCGGCGGCGTGGTGGGTAGGGGCGAGCGCTGCATTATACCCAGTTCGTCGAACTCGGCCACCATGCCCGACATCAGAGTGTCGAACTGTTCGAAGGTCAGCTCGCCCTCGTGCTTGCCGATGACGTTGCCGCGGGGGTCAATGAACATCAGCGTGGGCCAGGCGCGGCAGGAATACTGCTGCCAGACCTGGAACTCAGCGTCGTTGATTACCGGATGTTCCAGCTCGCACCGGCGCACGGCGGCGGTCAGGCTGTCGGTCTCCTTTTCGGTGGGGAACTTGGCCGAGTGAACCCCTACTACCACCAGCTCGCTGGCGTACTTGCGCTCCAGTTTCCGCAACTGCGGAAAGATGTGCATGCAGTTCACTCAACAGTAGGTCCAGAAGTCGAGGATGACAATCTTGCCCTTCAACTCCTCCATCGTAAGCGCCCGGTCGGTGTTGACCCACTCCAGGCCATCGGGAAACTCGGGCGCGGCCACCGTCCCGGCGTATGAGCGGCTGGTTGTCATCGGAACCTCCGTCTACCGTCGTTCCCTCGAAGGCGAGAATCTAAAGTGGGTCATTTGGGCATGGGCGCGTTGTTTGATGCCAGGATTTCACCCTCACCCCCCGCCTTCGCGGGGGCAGGCTCTAACCCTCTCCCTCAAGGGAGAGGGGATTACTGGTCAGCCGACGGGCGCGGGCTGCAACTGCTCGGCCAGGAACTCGCGGGTTCGCGCCCAAGCCATTTCCGCCGCGGTTCGGTGATGGCGCTGAGGCATATAGCGGTTCATAAAGGCGTGGTCTGCGCCGGGATAGGAGTAGAAGCGGTGTTCTTTGCCTAGTCTTGTTAGCTCGTCGTCCAGCTTCCGCATATCGTCCTGGGAAGGGTTGGCGTCAATCTCCCCGAAGTGGAACAGCATCGGGCAGTTGATGCCGTCGGCCAGCTCGAAGGGAGCGACTTCCCCGGCGCCCCATGGCACGAGTATGTTGCCGCCGTAGAAGGGCACGGCGGCCTTGAAGTGCGGGTTGGCGCAGGCGGCCAGCCAGACTACCCGCCCGCCCATGCAGAAGCCGGTGATGCCAAGGCGCTCCCTGTCTACCGCGGCATGAGAGCGGAGGAAGTCCACGGCAGCGTTCACGTCGGCGATGATGTCCGGGTCGCTGAGTTGGTCGCGTTTGCTGCGCCCGGTCTGCTCGACCATCTCGTCGGTGATGCGGTGGAACAGGTTCGGAGCGACGGCGGCGTAACCTTCCCCAGCGAGGCGGTCGGCTATCTCACGAATGAACATATCCACGCCGGGGGCATGGTGAATTACAACCATCCCCGGAAAGGGGCCGTCCCCGTCGGGTATGCTCAGGTAGGTGGACATTTCCGAATCGCCCACGGCGAGCTTCTGTACTGAATAGGGCATGTCCTTCTCCAGCCTGAATTTCTTACTCGACAGCCAGAACGGCGTAGCGGATGAATATGGTGCCAACCGGCTCGGCCAGCGGGGCATTGCCTACCAGAACCGCGACGACATGTTCGGCGCCAGGGACGGCGCTGTCTTCGATGAGGATGCGCTTGGGCACGTTGTTGCCCGTGATGACCCACAGGTTGCGGTCAATCTGGCCGTCCACGTATACCTCGCCGTAGTTGTCCACGTTGGTCTCGAACCAGACGCGGCGGCCAGCCACTTCCTCGCCCTTGACGGTGGCCGGAATGGTAAACCTGAGCCGGTACCACGCGAAGGTGAATCCGACGGAGCGGCGCTCCTGGATGTCGGCATTCTGCTCCCACCAGGAATCGTCGTAGTCGGGCAGACGGGCCGGGCTTTCCCGCATTTCGGCGATGAGGCCCTGGTTGGATTCCCCGGGAATCACCCCCATCGCCACACGCCATCCTTCGGCGTTCAACAACGCCAGGTCGTCGGGGTTTTCCAAGTCCAATGATACGCGAGGCATCAGTTGCTCCTTCGCAGAAAGTTCCCCAATAGGAAAAGGACGCCCTCACCCTAACCCTCTCCCAGAGGGAGAGGGAACTTCTAAGCGGCTACCGTCGCGGGCTTGAGATGCTTGTCGAAGAATTCGATGGTGCGGGGCCAGGCGGCAGCGGCGGCTTCCGGATGATGCCGGTCGGGGTTGTTGAAGTCCATGAAGGCGTGGTTGGCGCCCTCGTAGGTGTGGAACTCGAAGGTCTTACCCAACCGCGTCAGCTCTGCTTCCAGCTTGTCCCTGTCTTCCAGGGAGGGGTTGACGTCGATGGAGCCGAAGTGGAAGAGCATCGGGCAGTTGATGTTGGCGGTCATGTCGAAGGGGGTCTGCTCTCCATTGCCCCAGATGCCCATGATGTTGCCGCCGTAGAAGGGGACGGTGGCCTTGAAGATGGGGTTGGACGCGGCCATCATCCACGCGATGCGACCGCCCATGCAGAAGCCGGTGACGCCGATGCGGTCGCTGTCCACGTGGGAGTCGGCGACCAGGAAGTCCACCGCGGCGTTCATGTCTGCGATGATATCCGGGTCGTTGAGGTAGTTGAGCCGCTCCAAACGAGGGCCGTTCAGTTGTTCCTCGGTGTAGCGGTGGAAAAGGTCCGGCACGACGGCCACGTAGCCGGCCTCGGCCAGCCGGTCGGCCATCACCTTGTCGAACTCGTCCAGCCCGCCGACATGGAAGGCGATGACCACCGCGGGGTAGGGCGCAGTGCCGCCGCTGGGAACCGCGGCGTACATGTCCATCTCGGAACCGTTGACTGTCAGCTTGTCCATGAACGAAGGCATTTCACACACTCCCTGTTCCAACTTCGTTGACTATTGGCCTGTTTGCACTGGATTCTACCAGATTCTGCTTGGGCAGCCCGCTAGATTAGTCCTTCGGCGCGCACCGCTGCCATGGTGTCGGAGAAGGCTTCGATGGTCTGGTCTATGTCGGTCTCGTTGTGGACGCCGGAGACCAGGATGGTCTCGCGGCCCATTATGTCCACTCCCCGGTTCTGGAGGCCGCGCTTCATGGCAGTAGTTGCGGGGGAAGCGGCGGCAGCAGCTATTTGGCGGTGGGGCATGGCGCATATCTCACGGTCGCAGTCGCAGTCGTCGAGGACGACGTGGAGCATCGAGGCAATGCCGTGGACGTGTCCAGGGATTTCCAGCCGACCCAGAACCTCGTTGAATCCGGCCTTCAGGCGGGCCGCCATGGCGTCGGCGCGTTCGTTTATAGGCTGGCTCGCCACTAATTCTAGGGCCACGGCACCGGCGGCAGCCGATAGCGGGTTGGCGTTGAAGGTGCCGGGGTGGTAGACGCGCCTCACGTTATCCCACGCGGGGTCGCCCCGGTGGGCAATCATGTCAATTATCTCGGCCTTGCCGCCCACCGCTCCGCCGGGGAGTCCGCCGGCCACGATCTTGGCCATGGTGGTAAGGTCAGGCGAGATTCCGTAGCGAACCTGCACGCCGCCCGGGGAGGCCCGGAAGCCGGTTACCACTTCGTCGAAAATGAGCACCACGTCGTGCCTGGCGGTGAGTTCCCGGAGACCCTTCAGATAGACCGGAGTATCGAAGGTCATCTGCCCCATGTGGGCACCTGTTGGCTCCAGGATGAGGGCGGCAATATCGTCGTCGCGGTTGAGGGCGTCCTCCACCGCTCCCAGGTCGCCGGGTGGAACAATTACCATCGTTCCCATGCTGGCGTCGGGAATGCCCGGTGCTGAGCGGTCGGAGCCGGCCATGGCGTAGTCGTGCCAGCCGTGGAAGTGGTCTTGCAGCTTGATCACCTTGTTCTTGCCGGTGTAGGCGCGGGCCAGGCGCATCGCCATCAGCGTCGCCTCGGTGCCGGAACTGTGGAAGCGCACCTTCTCCACGGCCGGCATCAGCGCCTTGATGGCCTTGGCCCAGCGCAGCTCCTCATCGGTGGACGCGCCCAGGTGGGTGCCGCGCTGTATCTGGTGCGAAACGGCTTCGGCAATGGCCGGATGCGAATGCCCCAGCAGCAACGCGCCGTGACCGGAAACGTAGTCCACGTATTCGTTGCCGTCCACGTCCCACTTGCGGGGGCCTTCCCCGTGGGTCATGAACAGGGGGAAGGGCGTGGCGTAGCGCGAATCGTGGGTGACTCCGCCCGGGAAGATGGTGACGCTCTCCTCGTAACGCTGCGCCGAGCCGGGATGCTTGGCGATGTACTCTTCCAGAATGGTAGGCATACAGCCTCCTGCGATTTCGCCGGTACGGGGGCGAATGTTGCCGCCATTGTAGCGCGGGATGTCAGCCGACGCTACGCCGCTATCAGCCGGAGCATAAACTCCGCGTTCTCTGCGGCTCCTCTGCGCTCTCGCGTTGAAAAACAGGGTTACAATAACATCAGACTGGACAAGGTATAGCCACGAACACTCTATGCGTCACATCATCCACGCCGACCTGGACGCCTTCTACGCCACCGTGGAGCAGTTGGACAACCCGGAGCTGCGCGGCAAGCCAGTGCTGGTCGGCGGGCGACCCGAAAACCGGGGCGTGGTGGCTACGGCGTCCTACGAGGCCCGGCCCTTCGGCGTGCATTCGGCCATGCCCATGCGCACCGCCGTGCGCCTGTGTCCGCAGGGCATCATTGTGCCCCCTCGGTTCACCCGTTACCGGGATATGTCGCGGCAAGTGATGGACGTATTCCGCGAATTCACGGAGGTCATTCAGCCGCTATCGCTGGACGAAGCATATCTCGACATCAGCGAGGCGGTGGACGAAGGGGAAGGACGCTGGCCGCTGGGCGTGGCCCTGGAACTGAAGCGGCGGGTTAAGGAGGAGACTGGGCTGACCGTTTCGGTAGGGGTCAGCACCTGCAAGTCAGTGTCAAAGATTGCCTCGGACATGGACAAGCCGGACGGGCTGGTGGTGGTGCCTCCGGGAGATGAGGCCGGGTTCCTGTCTTCCCTGCCCGTGGGCAAGCTGTGGGGCATCGGCCCCAAGACCGCCGAGCGGCTGCGGGCCGAGGGCGTGGACACCATCGGTACGCTGGCGGGGCAATCGCCGGAGTGGTTCCAGCGGGTGTTCGGGCAGAGGGCGGAGGCGGTGCGGCTCCGGGCCGTCGGACTCGACGACGAGCCAGTGGAAACCGAGCGAATCACCAAGTCAGTCTCATCGGAAACCACCTTTCCCGACGATATCGGCGACGAGGAGGAGCTGCGGCGGGTGCTGGAAGAACTGGCGGGCGGAGTAGCCGAGGCCCTGGACCGGAAGGGGCTGCAAGGCCGCACCGTCACGGTAAAGATGCGCTTGGCCGACTTCACCACATTCACCCGCCAGACAACCCTATCCGCTCCATCCAACGACGCCGAACCAATACGGGATACGGCTTGGCGCCTGCTGTCTGCCGAACTCACGGCGGGGCGCACCTTTCGGCTGCTGGGAGTTGGCGTGAGCAACTTTGCCGAGAGCGAGTTGGAATGGCAACTTCCGCTATCGCTGGACGGCGACTTCCGTGCGGTCAAGGCCAGTTTCGTGCCCGACGGCTCACCCTCACCCTAACCCTCTCCCTCAAGGGAGAGGGGATTTGCTGGCCTTAGCGGAACAAGTCGCGCTCTCCCCTGCGCAGCAGCCGCTGGATGGTGGCGTCCTCCATAGGCTCGAACTCGTAGCCGCGGATGATGGTCACCGGGATGCCCAAGGCTTTCCCGGTCACCAGTTCGGCCGTGGCCGCCAATTCGTCGGCTACGGCGATCTGCGTGGTGTGCAGCACGTTGCCGTAGGCGTCCAGCGCGCCCACGTAGTCCAGCAGCGGGTCCATGCCCGCCACGCCGATGGCGACGTTGGCCGCTCCGTTGCGCCAGGGCCGACCGAAGGTGTCGGACACGATAACCGCAACGTTAACGCCCAGTCTGGCCTGTACGGCGGCGCGGATGCCCTGGGCCGAGGCGTCGGAGTCGTCGGGCAGCAGGGCGATGGTGTTGTCACCAGGGATGTTGGAGGCGTCTATCCCGGCGTTGGCGCAGAAGAAGCCGTGCTTGGTTTCGGCGATGATGACGCCCCGGTCCATCCGCACGATGCGGACGGCCTCCCGCAGTATCGCCTCGGTATGCCTGGGGTCGCGCCGGTGGCCTTCGGTGATGGTGATGGCGAGTTGCGACGGTTCGATGTCCTCGAAGCTCATCACTTTGCCTTCGACCTTGGAGATGACCTTCTGCGTGACCACCAGTATGTCGCCCTCCTCGATGGGCGTGCCTTGAGCGACGGCGGCGTCCACCATCAGGCCCGCCAGGTCGTCCCCGGGGCCCATTTCCGGCATACCCTCGACGCCGATAACGCGAACTTCATTAGGCATAGCGAATCACCTCGGTGTTGTTCCATAATCATTATAGCCCGCCCCAAGAACCCCGTGTGCTAAAATCGGAGTGTGGCCGTCAAGCCATCCAACCCTGCCTTGAGAAGGTGACGCCTGTGGCCTCTTCGACTTCCGGGGAATACCGCAAACGGGTCTATACCAAGTTCGGCGACAAGGGGGAGACCAGCCTGCTTTACGGCGGGCGGATTTCCAAGAACAACCCCCACACCGAAGCCTACGGCATCACCGACGAGGCCGTGTCCGCCATGGGCCTCGCCCGCGCCATGTCCAGCGACGAGCGGGTGAAGGAGCTGCTGCGCCGATTACAAAGCGAGCTGTTCACAGTGGCGGCGGAACTGGCTACCGACCCTGACAAGTACGACCTGTTCCAGCAACATTTCTCGCCGGTGACTCCCGAGATGGTGGAGAGCCTCGAGGAAGCGATAGACGGCCTGGAGCAGGACATGACAATGCCCAACGTGTTCATCCTGCCCGGCGGCTCCCCGGCGTCGGCGGCCATGGACCTGGCCCGCTGCGTCGTCCGCACCGCCGAGCGGCGCGTGGTCGCCATGGGCGAGGCCGGTCTGCTGACCAACGAGCTCCTGGTGTCCTACCTCAACCGCTTGGGCGACCTGCTGTTCGTGGTGGCCCGCTACGAAGACCGCGAACTGCCCATTGAACGGGCGACCGGTCAGCGGGCGTAGGGGGCGGCGGACAATGAAACTGGTGGTGGTGGACTACGAGTCGGGAAACCTGCGCAGCGTATCTCGCGCCCTAGAATCCTTCGGCGTGGAGCCGCTGGTGACCGGGAGACCGCTTGACTTGGCTGATGCCGACGCGGTCGTGCTTCCCGGCGTGGGCTCCGGACCGGCGGCCATGACGGCCCTGCGGCAGCGTGGACTGGTGGAGCCGCTGCGGGAGTATGCCGACAGCGGACGCCCGTTCCTCGGCATCTGCCTGGGGCTGCAACTGCTGCTGGACTGGACCGACGAAGAGGGCGGCGCGCCGTGCCTGGGCATCGTGCCGGGGAAGGTTAAACGCTTGCCTGAATCCGGCGGCGGCCCGGCGTTGAAAATTCCTCACATGGGCTGGAACAGCGTGGCCATCAGCGATACTCACCCCTCCCTCTGCGGCATAGACTCCGGCAGCTACTTCTACTTTGTACACAGCTTCTATGCCGAGCCGTCTGAATCAAGTGGAGTTGCGGGAACGACCGAATACGGACTGCCCTTTTGCAGCGTCTACGCCAGGAATAATGTGGTCGCCACCCAGTTCCACCCGGAGAAGAGCGGGCCGGTGGGGCTGCGCATCTACCGCAACTTCGTGGCGATGGCGGCGGAAGGTTCCTGACCTCAACGAAGGCCATGTTTTCCCGCTACTTCACCCTCACCCTTCGGCAAGCTCAGGGCGAGCCTAGCCCTCTCCCTCAAGGGAGAGGGGATTATTTTGGCCTTTGGCAGGACTGGCAGTAGATATGGAAGTCATACCAGCCATTGACCTGAGGGGCGGGCGCTGCGTCCGGCTGCATCAGGGCGACTTCCGGCGGGAGACGGTGTTCTCCGATGACCCGGTGGCGATGGCCCTTCGCTGGCAGGAACAGGGCGGGCCGCGGCTGCACGTGGTGGATTTGGACGGGGCGGCCACTGGCGAACCGGCGCACCTCGACGTCATATCCGCCATCGTTGCCGCGCTGGACATTCCGGTGCAGGTGGGCGGCGGCATCCGCAGCGCGTCCACGGCACGGGCCTGGCTGGAGGCCGGTGTGGAGCGCGTGGTCATCGGCACGGCGGCGGTGCGAGACCCCGGCACGGTGCGGGATGTCTGCCGCGCCTACGGGAGCCAGCGGGTGGTGGTTTCCATAGATGCCCGCAACGGTAGGGTGGCTTTGCAGGGGTGGACCGAAGCCAGCGAGGTCAGCGTGCTGGAACTCGCTCATCGAATGGCCGCCCTGGGAGTAGAGCGGCTGCTGTACACCGACATTGCCCGCGACGGAATGCTCACCGGCCCGGACATAGGGACCAACGCGCAACTGGTGCGGGAAACCGGAATGGCGGTGTTGGCGTCGGGAGGCGTGTCATCGGTGGAGGACATCCGCCAACTCGTTCCCACTGGCACGGAAGGCGTGATCGTTGGAAGAGCGCTCTATGCCGGAGCGGTGAGCCTGCCGGAAGCGATAGCGGCAGCTTCGCACAATTCCCTCTCCTCTGGGGGAGAGGGTTAGGTCCGTCCTGAGCTTGCCGAAGGGGTAAAGGTGAATCAGTCGGGTCCGGACTGGGGGAACACTGAGCGGCGGCGAAGCGGCGGTTCAGGGATGGATGATGCAGTGGGCGAATCCGCTGATTCCGGCTTGTGGCCGCCCGAGTCTGCTCCGGTTCCGGGTTCCGCAACCGCAAACCTGGCGGCGAGGCGCTCCTCCGAGGTCGCCAGCCAGTCTTCCCGCAGCACCTCCATCAGTATGAAGTCCTGCGACATCCGGCGCACCGTCCGCACTGGCTTGAATCCCGACTTGGCAAAGCTGCGCCGGGCGCGCTCATTCCAGTCCAGTGTGTGCAGGTAGACACGGTTCAGGTTGATTTCGGTGAACATATAGTTCAGCAGCGTGGTCACGGCGTCGTATCCGTAGGAGTTGCCCCAGTAATCGCGGTCGCCGATGACGATGCCCAGTTCCGCCTCCAGCCTAACGCTGTCGAGGTCGTAGTACATACAGTTGCCGATGTAGGTGCCGTCAACGGCGTCGGTGCCGAAGTGGTGGGAGCCGGGGGTGGGATAGCGCAGTTGGTCCTGGAACAGCTTGAGGTAGCGCTCGTAGGACATACTGAGGGGGTAGGCTGCATCCAGCCGGGCGATTTCCGGGTCGCTGCGCCAGCGGTAGTCCTTCTCGGCATCCTCAATACGCTTTTCGCGGAGGATTACCTTCGCGCCACGGAGTTCAACCATTTCGGCCTTAACCTTGTCGTGTCTTGATAACTTCGACCGCCCGCTGTAGCACGCCCGCCTCGTTGCCATAGGCCATGGAGTCCAGGGCTTCGTCCACATCGAACCACTGGACCACGTCAAATTCCGGGTCGTGCTGGTCGATGTGGCCGCCCACCGGCGACATCAGGTAGAAGTACACCGTCTTGTGGTAGCGGACATCGTTGTCCCGGTCGGCGAACCAGTATTCGATGCTGCCCAGCGGTTCCTCCAGCTCGACTTCCAGCCCGGTCTCTTCCCGAACCTCGCGCAGGGCGGTTTCCTCCAGAGTTTCCCCGGGGTCGGGGGTGCCTTTCGCCAAGCTCCAGCGCACCGGGTCGGAGCGCCCGCACAGGACTGTCTCAAGGCGCCCGCCGTTCTCGCGGAATACCACTCCACCGGAGGAAACCAGGTTTTCCACTCTGGAAGTCGCTTTCTCTGTCATCTCCGCCCATGTGTTGCGCTGGAACTTTTTCTCACTTAGCCGGTGGGGCGGCGCCCCGTCCATTCCTCGCCGGATGTTAACCTGCGGGTATTGTAAGCGTCGCCAATCGGGGCAGTCAATTGACCGGGCCGCTGGCAGGGTTCCGAAACAGGCCGTCAAATCGACAGGCGACGGGGTTTGGATTCCCGCTTTCGCGGGAATGACGGGTTATCGGGGGTCATACCGCCCAAGGGAGAACGCTATCCGCCGGAGCCTAGCCGCCGCCGATGGCAGGGACGAAGTGGACTTCGCTGGTCTCGCCGACGCGCTCCAGCATACCCATGCGGGCCACGTCGCCATCAATGGCTACGGCTAGGTTGGAGCGGATTTCGCCGTCTTCCACAAGCCGGGCCTTGATGCCGGGGTACTGGGCTTCCAGCCCGTCAATTATCTGGCGGACGTTGCGGCCCTGGCATTCGGTATGTTTGACGCCGCCCGTCAACGTCTGAAGCATCGTGGGAATATAAACTGTTGCCACGGCCACCCTCCTGAAACAGTGATTCACCACCGGCCACCGGGCCTTTGTCGATACCCTGCGCACCGTCTCAGATTACATTTCCAGAAACGCCGATTCAAGCGTTCATTGAGTAGGGGCAGGGTTTTTACATGGATGGACAGGATTTTTGATGGGGAACTGTTGGTTTGTGTTTCATTTCACCCTGGCCCTCGCCCTCCCCCTCGGGAGTATAGCCAACTGCATAACTCTAAAGGGAAACGCCCCGCTGCCGTGTGGGGCGGCGGGGCGTTTCGCGGGCAGGCGGCACGCGCTCAATCGCTAACAGGACACAGCTATCGAGCCGTGTCCCCGAGCCTGTCAATCTGGCGGTAGCTTCCATCCGCTCCCAGCGCGGTCAGGATGACTTCATCCGACCCCTGATTGTCGCCAGCTCCATATTGCAGTCGGATGTCATCTATGTCAATGGATGCGGCATCACGTAGCGCATTGAGGAAACACTCCCGGCTGAGGCCGGGGCCGCAAGCCTCGAGGCCGGCGATGGCCAGTCGGCCTGCCAGGTAGCCCTCCAGAGATACGAAACCTGGCTCAGCGCCGGGGTCAACGGCCGAGAGCGCGGCACGATAGTTGCTAACCGCCATGCTGCTCTGGTCGTCGGGCAAGGGCGTCACCTGCGTCACGTATACTCCGTCGCCGCTGCTACCCAGCTCGTCGGCCAGGGCTTCGCTACCCACGAAGGACACAGCCATGAAGACCGGGGCCGGGTCCAATTCGTTGCGCAGTAGCTCAATGGCCGCCGCCGCCGGAGCGTAGGAACCGATTATAATGACCGCCTCCGGCTGGGCTTCAGCGATTCGGAAGGCCGCAGTTTTCACCGCGCTGGTGTTCCTCCGGTAATACCATGATGCCACCGGCTCCAGTCCCCGGCTCGCCAGGGCCTGGCGCACGCCTTCCAGCCCGTCCAGGCCGTAGGAATCGTTTTGATAAAGCACGGCCACGCGAGTGACGTCCAGATCCTCGGTAAGGCGTTCCACCATCTGTTCGGTTTCCTGGTAATAGGAGGCGCGATAGTTGACCACGTTATCCAGCCTGCTGTCGCGCAGGAAATCGGCGCCGGTGAAGGGCCCGACGAAAGGCGCTCCGGCCGCGTGGGCCACCGGAGAAGCCGACCGGGACGTGGGCGTTCCCACCGCTCCAATCAGACCAAACACGCGCTCAGTCCCGATCAGACGCCAGGTGTTATCGAAGGCAAGCTGGCTTTCATAGCCATCATCCAAGGTTGTGAGTTTCAGTTGGCGGCCGTGGACTCCGCCAGCCCGGTTGGCCTCCTCGAAGGCGGCCTGGAGGCCAAGACGCATTCCCGTGCCCAATGCCGCCGAAGGGCCGGTAAGGGCGGCCGACTGCCCAAAGTGAATTTCGCTGGCGGTAACACCGGGAACGCCAGGGTCTTCCGTCGGCAGCGTCGGGGCCGGCGGTGGGGTCTGCCCCTGAACTACAGCCGACAGACCGTCAATTTCAGCCAGCAGCAGGTCGAGGGTTGTCCTGTTGTCGGAGATCAGGGCATTTTCGGCGGTGATCAGGCGCAGCCTGTTCTCCAAAGACTCGAAAAAGGCGTCGTTGCCGATGTTGAGCAGGTCCTCAGACCGCGGAACCACATCCTGATGCAACGCGGGACCCGGGTTCTCCGATAGAGATTCAATACTTTTCTCGAGGCGGTTGACTCTCGCAAGGGAACCTTCATGGGCCAAGGCTACGAGCCTCGGGTCCTGCAACCGGAGCGACGTTGCCAGAAGCGTCATCAATGCGGGCCCGTTGTTCTCCACGCCAACCAGATGGGCGTATCGGCGTACGTCGTCCTGGAAACTCCACTTGATTTCCTCGCCCATCAGGTCATAGTACTGACTGTCCGCGCTGGTGGCGGCTATGTCGTACAGAAGTCGCCCGTCGGTCAGCACTTTCCGCTGGTCTCGAGCGCTTTGGGCCAGCGCCTGCAACAGCGGAGTCCTCTCCCGTACGATTTGGTCCGTGTTGGATATCAGCCGGTTCACCAGGCTCTCGATGCGGCCAACCCGGTCATCGTAGCCTTTCCCGGCCAGAGCTTCCAATTGTTGAGACAGGGCGGTTTTATGACTGGCGGCCGCGACTGCGGATTGGCGCAGGGTTTCCCGACTCATAGTGAGGTTGGTGGCAGCAGAATTAGCGGAGACCAGCGCACTGGAGTGGGTTGTTACCGCCAGCGCAGCGGCCAGAACCTCTGCGTCGTTGCCGTCGTCGGCAGTGCCTTGCGCCCCCAATTCCCCGGTCGAAAGCCACCACGCCATGGCCCCTGCCGCAAGCATGAGCGCCAAGGCTGCCGCAATGCCGAACAGTCGCATTGGCGTATTGTGAAATGCCGTCATATACACACACCTCCGAAGCTTGTCCAGTGGACGAAAATCGCTGAAAGTCTATCATAGCCCGTCCGCACCTGCGCCAATCTGCGGACGCCAGGAGGGCAAGAGCATTTTAACTTTTCGTTCAGAGGGGACATAGAGGAGGGCACAAGACCCTTATGACGTGCCCAACGAAAGACAGGGGCGGCTACCAACCCGCCCCTGCTGCTATGGAACCGCCGAAGGGATGACTAGGCGCCGTTCTGCTCCCACTCCGCTTCCAGCACCTTGCCCGGGCTCATGGGCAGGCTGCGTAGACGCAGGCCGGTGGCCTCGTGGATGCCGTTGGCGATGGCGGCCATGGGCGGAACGATGGGCACTTCGCCGACGCCCCGCACTCCGTAGGGGTGGCCGGAGTTGGCGACCTCGACGATTACCGTGTCTATCATCGGCAGGTCCAGGGAGGTGGGCATCCGGTAGTCCAAGAAGGTGGGGTTCATCATGCGGCCGCTGTCGTCGAAGTAATACTCTTCGTTGAGTGCCCAGCCTATGCCCTGCACCACACCGCCCTGCATCTGGCCCTCGACGTAGCTGGGATGCACGGCCTTGCCCACGTCCTGAATGGCGGTGTAGCGGGTGACCTCGGTCTTGCCGGTGTCCGGGTCAACCTCCACATCGGCCAGGTGGACGGCGTAGGAATTGCCCTCGCCAGGCGGGTCCACGTTGGACTGCCCGGCGACAGTGCCGCCGGTGGTGGCAAGCTGGCGGGCCAGGTCCTTGAAGCCGAGGCGCAGCTCCGGGTCGGACTTGTGGCGCACCTCGCCATCGACATATTCGACGTCTTCCTCGGCGGTGTCCCAGATCTTGGCGGCGCGGGCCAGCAACTGGGCCTTGACCGACTCGGCGGCCTCGATGGCGGCGATGCCGGTGGCGAAGGAGGTGCGGCTGCCGCCGGTCACCATGGTGTAGCCGATGGAGTCGGTGTCCACCACTGTCGGCTTGACGTCATCGTAGGCGATGCCCAGGGTCTCGGCGGCCTGCTGGGCGATGGAAGCGCGGGTGCCGCCGATGTCCACCGACCCCATGATGAGGCTGACAGTACCATCGAAGTTGACGGTAATGACGCAACTGGACTGGAAACCGCGGTTCATCCAGTAACCGGCGGCCACGCCGCGGCCGCGGTTCCCGCCTTCCACTGGCGTCTTGTAGTGGTCGTGGTCGCGGGCCGCTTCCAGGCACTCTACCAGTCCGATGCGACGGGCCACCGGGCCCTCGATGCGGCGGGTGCCTTCCTTGGCGGCGTTGAGCAGGCGGAACTCTATGGGGTCGATGCCAAGCTGCTGGCACAGCTCGTCCATCACCGTCTCCACGCCGAAGGCGGCCTGCGGGGAGCCGGGGGCGCGGTAGGCAGCGGTCTTGGGCTTGTTGACCACCACGTCGTAGCCGTCCACCTTGCCGTTCTCCACGTCGTAGCAGGCGAAGGCGCAGGTGAGGGCCTGCATCACCGGCGAGCCGGGGTAGGCGCCGGCGTCCATCGCCACTTCCAACTGCACTCCGGTGAGGCGTCCGTCGTTCTTGGCGCCCACCTTCACCTTCATCCACGAGCCGGGGGCCGGGCCGGAGGCTTCAAAGACCTCGGCGCGGGTCATGTACTGCTTCACGGGAGCGCCGGCCTTCCTGGACAGGACGGCGGTGATGGCGTCGAGATAGGCGGTGATTTTGCCGCCGAACCCGCCGCCAATCTCCATGGGCGTTACCTTGACGCGGGAAACCGGGAGCCGCAGCACGTCGGCGACCGCCGCGCGCACCGCGAAAGCGCCCTGGGTGCTGGTCCAGACGCTCACCTGCCCGTCGGCGTTCCACATGGCGGTGGAGTTGTGGGGCTCGATGTAGCCCTGATGCACTGAGGCAGTGGTCAATTCCCGCTCGATGACCACGTTGGCCTCGGCGAAGCCCTGCTCCACGCTGCCCTTCTCGTAGCTGAGGTGGGATACGACGTTGCTGGGCTTGTCGGCAATCTCGCCCATGGCGGAAGTGCGCAGCTCTTCGTGGAGCAGCGGCGCGCCGTCCTGCATCGCTTCGCGCACGTCAACCACCGCGGGCAGCACTTCGTAGTCAACTTCGATGAGCGCCATAGCCGACTCGGCCACGTGGGCGTTGACCGCGGCGACGGCGGCGACCGGGTGGCCCTTGAACAGCGCCTTGTCGCTGGCCATCATATGGTCGGAGGCGAACTTGAGCCGGCCATAGTCGCCGCCAAGATCCTCCTTGCTGAGGGAGGCGAAGGGCAGGTCTTTGGCGGTTATGATGGCCTTGACGCCGGGAAGGGCTTCCGCCTTGCTGGTGTCGATGGAACGAATACGAGCGTGGGGATGGGGGCTGCGCAGCACCTTGCCGTAGAGCAGGCCGTTCAGCTTCACGTCAGCCCCGTACTGGGCGCGGCCCGTTACTTTGTCCACCCCGTCTGGGCGTACCGGACGCTTGCCTACGATGTTGTATTCAACTTCGGATAGAACTTGATTCGATGAAGTCACTGCTCATTCACCTCAATTCTTGATACTCGGAAAGGCGGCTCCGAGCGGGGCCGCCTTTGTAAAATGCCGCAAATGGCCCTGCTAAGAGGGCTTTCGGTTAGTTGTCGCTGGTGGTGCTGACCTGGAGCACGGCGCGGACTATCTTGTCGTAGCCGGTGCAGCGGCAGAGGTTGCCGGCCAGCCAGTGGCGGACGCGGCCTTCGTCGGCGTCCGGCTCGGCGTCCAGCAGGGCGCGGGATGCCATCAGGAAGCCGGGGGTGCAGATGCCGCACTGCAAGGCAGCGTTTTCGAGGAAGGACTGCTGCAATGGGTGAAGCTCGCCGGGCGAGGCCATCCCTTCAATGGTCTGGACATCACGGCCCGCGATTTCAACACCGAGAACCAGGCAGGAGTCAACGATGCGCCCGTCCAGCATCACGGTGCAGGCGCCGCAGTTGCCGTCGTTGCATCCTTCCTTGGTGCCGGTCATGCCGAGGACATCCCGCAGCACTTCCAGCAAGCTCTGGCGCGGCTCACAGAGGAAGTTGGTGTCCTCGCCGTTTATCTTTGCCTGAACGTGAACAACTCCGGGCATTCTTTATCCTCCCCTGGCCCGTTCTACGGCGATATTGAGAGTGCGGCGCGTCAGCACGCCGATGAGGTGAATGCGCTGGCGGATGGTGCCGCGCATATCGGTGATGGGCCTGGCGTCGGCCATGGCCAGTTCCGATGCCTCACGAATGGCTTCATCGGAGACCGCCTTGCCAGCCAGGCTGTCCCCGGCTGCCTGGGAGAAGACCGGGGTGGGGGCCACCGAAGCGAGGGCGACGCGGCCCGACACGAAGTTCTGGCCTGAAGCGTCCAGAACCACAGAACTGCCGACGCCGGCCACAGCGATGTCCATTTCGTTGCGGGGTATGAACCGCTGGTAGTTGGCGCCGGAATTGGCCGCTGGCGCGGGGAACTGTACGGATACCAGCATCTCGCCTTGCTGGAGGGCGTTCTGGCCTGGGGCCGTGCAGAAGTCTTCCGCCGGCATGGTACGCCATCCGTTAGGGCCCGCGATGTGGCAGACTCCGCTTAATGCGATAACTGCGGGAATCGAATCGCCGCTGGGGGCGGCGTTGCACAGGTTGCCGCCGATGCTGGCCCGGCCCTGAATCTGGATGCCGCCGATGAGCGTCGCCGAGTCAATCAGCCCCGGGTACGCCGCAGATATGGCCGCATCCTGATATATCTGGTAGCACGGCACCGCCGCGCCGAGGGTCAAACCCGACTCCGGCGAATAGGACATCGCGGTAAGTTCGGGGATGTTCTTCACATCCACCACAACGTCAGCTAGACGCCGACCGGCCCGCATCATCACCAGAATGTCGGTGCCACCGGCGATTATCCTAGCCCGGTCGCCATGCTCATTCAGTATCGAAACGGCTTCGTCGATACTACTCGGAGATACAAAATCAAATGCTTCCAATTGCCCACCTCCTGCGGCGTGATTATAGCACTACTCGACATAGGGTCAAGCTGTAAGTTACAGTCGAGGGCAATCTGCGAACCGGCACCGGGAAGGGGGTCTCATCAATGGCCGGTCAGCCCCAGACTGCCGCCACGTCCACGCCCTCCGCCCTGGAACAGGCGCTCCGGCGTGACCGGGCCGTGGTCATCGCCGCCATCCTCATCATCGCGGCTATCGCTTGGGCCTACACCGTCTACCTGACCGAGACTGGCATGGGAATGGGCGACGGGATGGGCATGAGCATGGCGATGGCCGATATGCGTTCCTGGAGCGCCGCCGACTTCGGGCTGATGTTCGTCATGTGGGCGGTGATGATGGTGGCGATGATGGCCCCCTCAGCTGCGCCCATGCTGCTGATGTTCGCCGCGTTGAACCGCAGACGGCGCGAGCGGGATGCTCCATACGTACCAACCGGCATCTTCCTTGCAGGGTATGTCATTGTCTGGACCGTGTTCGCGGCGGCGGCCACCGGAGGCAACTGGGGCCTGCACCAAGCCTCGCTGTTGTCTTCGATGATGGGAGCGTCTACCAGCGGCTACCTGGGCGGCGCATTGCTGCTGGCAGCCGGGGCGTTCCAATGGAGTCCGCTGAAAACCGCCTGCTTGAAGCAGTGCCGGACACCCATGGGCTTCCTGATGACCTCGTGGCGCGAGGGACCCCGGGGCGCGCTGCGCATGGGGCTGGAGCACGGCGCCTACTGCCTGGGCTGCTGCTGGGCGCTGATGCTGCTGCTCTTCGTGCTGGGCGTGATGAACCTGGTATGGATCGCCGCCCTCGCCGCCTTTGTTCTGGCCGAAAAGGTCGCCCCCATGAGCGAGTGGGTCAGCCGGGGCACCGGCGTCCTGCTGGCGGGCTGGGGCGTCTGGGCGATTGTTACCGCCGCGATGTAGCGGCTAGGGATTAGGATTGTTCTCTGAACTGTGATTCGTGTGATTGATAGATTACCATGATTTTCCGAATCATGGTAATCACAGAATTAAATAAATCACAGTTCAGACAACAATCGAAAAGCCCTTGTGCGCCTCTAGGATTCACCACTCAGCTCCCCCAGAAGGCCGTCAACTGTCGCTGGGAGAGAGCCGCGACGGAGGGAGTTGCCGCTAATTCCCGCTACGCCTTTCAGCGAAAGGGGCGCTTGACAGGACGCCGCAACGCGGACTGCTTCCAGCGCCGCGCCCCAGTTCTGTGAATCGTCCAACTCGCCGTCTCGTTCGCCCTTGGGCAGTTCGAGGCAGTAGACGCTTCCCGTATCCTCAGCGGCATTGGACATTGGGGCAAGGGCCATTACTGGAACGCTTTCCTGCTCCATTCCCACTTCGGCCAAGAAAGCAACCTGCGTAGTGGATACGCCGTGCTGGCCGAAGATGACCAGGTGGTGGAAGCCGCCGCCCAGCCCCTCGAAGGCCGAGCGGTAGCGCCGGAAGATGTCGTGGGAAGCGCGGTCCTCCGGCGACACCAGGAAGATGGTGCAGGCGGGGAATCCTGCTTTGTCGTCGTCCGTGGCCGCGTCCAGACCTTCCTTCCACCGGGCCAGCTTGTCCAGGTCGTGGCGGTCAGCGTGGCTCATCTGTTGCTGATTAGCGGCTGTCATCGTCTCGCATACCTCCCCGGACAAGCTGAACAATCAAAAATTGGCGGTGGTTAGCCGTGGTCGTCGAACTGCACCAGTATGCCGTCGGGGTCATATACGAAGATGCTGCTCACCCGGCCGTCCGGGGCGGTGAAGCCCTCCAGCGGCGCGGCGAGCTCGACCCCCTTGCTTACCAGTTCATCGGCCAGCGCCTTCACGTCGGGCACGGTGAAGGAGATGTGGCTTATGCCCACCTGGTCCAGCTTGATAGGCTCGCCGTCCGGGTCTTCTCCCGGATGGCAGGTCAGCACCAGCGACGGCGCGGTCTGGCCCGGCCCATAGCGGACGTGGGTGGTGCGCCGGGTCTTGCGGGAGTGCTTGTAGATGCTGGGCAGCCCGCCGGTGGTGGTGTCCTGGACCTGGTCGAAGTCCACCGTCATGCCGAGAATATCGCGATAGAAGCCCAACGACCTCTCCACGTCCCGCACGCAGATGGCGATGTGGGATACCATGCTCGCTTCCATAATAATGTAGCCCCCTTCCGATTTTAACTCTGCGATGCTTGCCCTTGTCCGCTTATGCTAAGCTAGGCTTTGCGCATCTCAAGCGGCGTAAGCGAGGGAGTCCACCATTCGGTGGTACAGGGCGACGGGGAGTTCCTGAGTGTCGGTGCTGGCTGCGGACAGTGAAAAACCCTCCGGCGCCAGCCACAGATGCCGACGCACCAGGGCGATGGCATCCACGAAAGTTGGCGACGGTTTGTCGTACCAAGCTGCCCGGCGTTGGGTTATGGGATGATGTTTGTGCAGAGCATGGGCGGCCAGAGTGGTCCAGGAGAAGAGGCCCAGCAGGACGGGCGTGGTGCGGGCGATGGCCAGGTCGGACCACTGGCGCTGGGTTTCCATGCCCAGATGGGTGCGTGCTTCCTGGAAGGTGACTTCGAGTTGCCAACGCAACACAAACCATTCCAGTATCTGGCTTGGGTCTGCCGACGGGTCGGTGCAGAGCAGGGCCTGAGGATCGAATGTGCCCTCGGGATCACGTACCAGCACCCAGCGGATGGTCGCCGCCGGTTTGCTCGAGCGGTACCAGACGGCGGTCTGGGAGGTGAGTTCTACGGTGCGGGTAGTGCCGTCATACCAGGACACGGCGGCGACGGTCCACGGCACGTCGGCCTGATCCAAGAGGGTTTTCAGCGACGGTCGCCGGGGACCTTTTATGGCTGGCCTACCAGTTTGGCCCGGCGGCCGTGGTGGCGCTGGCGCGTACAGCGCGGCGTCCAGGCGCAGTCTGGCAATCAGGGTCACCGGTTCACGCAGGGACTGACAGCGGTGGAGGAGATCCAGCACGGCGTAGCCGTTGTCTCCCACCAGCACCAAGGGACGATGGGGCAGCCAGCGGCGCAACTGCATGATCATCTGCCGGGCCCAGTCGGTGATCTTCTTGTGCCGGCGTCCCTGCTGTTGGTGGTAGCGCGACGAGGGCGCCAGCACCGTGAGCACCGGCAACGCCCAATGGCGTCCCGCCCAAGGCACTTGGCCCAGCCACATCAGGGAGATCCAGCGTAGACCACTGGACTTGACCAGTTGGTGGCGGCTGGAGCGCACCGCGTCCCGGTAGATGCCTCGAGCTCTGATCTTGGCGCCGCGACGGCGTTCCAGAGTTTCGTCGATGCCGAAGACCAGCGGACTGTCGCCGCGATCCAGGTACTGAAGCAGCAGCAAAAGCAGGATGCGGGCCGCCTCACGGGGCGACCACACCGCCCGGTTGAGCACCTCGTGGTAGCGGGCGAAGTCGTCCTGGTCGCTGCGCCCCATGACGCGCAGCGCGGCGGCCACGGTGCGTTGGCCTGTAGCCAGAATCGCGCCCACCATCAGGAGTTGGGCCTTCTGCCAGGTCGGGTTGGTGAACAGCATTGCGAAGGGAGCGAGTACCGGTACAATGGCAATGGGCAGGGTGAGCATGGCTGGGCCTTTTGAAGTGGGGTCAGGCCAGCTTACCCTGTCCTTTTACTTTTCCAAAAATGCGCAAAGCCTAGCTAAGGGCGGGAGGGGATAGTGTCAAAAAGGGGGCCTTTATGACACTCCATCCACCAGCGGCTTAAGCATGGCATAGATGACGTCGTTGATTGGTGTAGGAACCCCGCCGGCCCGGCCAGCGCGGACTACCGCCCCGTTCAGGGCCTCCAGCTCCAGCGGACGGCCCGCCATGACGTCGGTGTGCATGGAGGCTTGCAGGTCGGCGAGATTGTCTTCGATGTAGGCCAGCGTCGTCTGGTGCACGTCCGCAGGGAAGTTGACGCCGTTGGCCCGGCCCGCTGCTTCCACCTCCCGAAGGCAACCCACCACCACGTCGCGCCATTCGGGGCGCGGCATCAACTCGGCGAGGGTCTGACGGGCCATCGAAGTCACTCCGGCCATGGTGGCGATGAACAGGAACTTGGACCACAGGCCCGTGCGTATGTCGCCGGTCAACTCTACCGGGACGCCACTGCCGCTGAACGCCTCGGCAATGACCTGTCCACGCTGAGAGAGGGAGCCATCAGGTTCGCCGAACACCACGCGCACCACGTCGCCTGCCTGCCGCGCCACGCCGGGGCCGTCGAGTCCGGCCTCGATGTATACCGCGCCGGGCAGCACCTTTTCTTCGCCGAAAGCCGCTGCCGGTGTCAGATAGCTGTCAACACCGTTCTGTAGGCAAAGGACGGTGGTATCAGGCCCGACCATAGGCGCCATCGCAGGAACGGCGGCGGTGTTCTGGTAAGTCTTGACGGTCAGCAGAACCAGTTCCACCGGGCCAACGGCGGCGGGGTTGTCGG
The DNA here is from genome assembly GCA_965204865.1 of Dehalococcoidia bacterium. Classification (GTDB taxonomy): domain Bacteria; phylum Chloroflexota; class Dehalococcoidia; order Lucifugimonadales; family UBA3495; genus VXOI01. Next base: position 2,557,736 of record OZ242027.1, read on the forward strand.
TGGCGACGCACTGGACAGTGAACTCCTCGTGGTCCCGCACCACCCGCAGGCCGCGCTCATGGACGGCGGCAAGGTGCGCGCCCCTTGCAATCAGGGACACGTCATGTCCACCCCGCGCCAGCATCCCGCCCAGGTATCCGCCGACGCTGCCCGCGCCCATAACCGCTATACGCATGGCCCATGCCTCCGTTCACTGGGTGACGGTGCGAACATACCGCAAGAGGGCGCGCTGGGCAAGCCATGCTCTTCCTTGACGGGTGCTGCCCATCTGCGTATTCTTGGGACGGCTGAACAAGGGCATTCAACCATGAATGACCCGCTTTGAGAACAGGGAGAAGCCTATATGACGCAGCAGCAGTCGCCTCCACCGATTCCAGCCCCCACTCCGCAGCCGGAGTCGGACTTTTACTTCGAGAAGTGCCGCGAGGGGGAGCTGTGGCTGCGGCACTGCAACACCTGCGACACTGCTTATTTCTACCCCCGCGACATCTGCCCCGGGTGCTTTTCCAGGGACACCAACTGGATCCAGAGCAGCGGGCGGGGCATTATCCACACCTTCGCCATCGTGCATCGCGGGCCGACGCCGCCCTTCCGCGACCGCGCCCCATACGTGCCGGTCATCGTGGAGCTGGAGGAGGGGCCGCGTATGCCGTCGAACCTGGTGGAGTGCGAGCCTGACCCCGAGACAATCAAGGTGGGAATGTCGGTGGAGGTGGTCTTCCAGGCATTGGACGACAACATCACGATTCCCTACTTCCGGCCAGCCTCGTGATGAACCTGAAAGGCAAGGTCGCAATCGTAACCGGCGGCAGCCGGGGCATTGGCCGACAAATATGCCTGGCCTACGGTGAGGCTGGCGCACAGGTGGTGGTGGCCTCCCGCACTACCAGCGACGTTTCGGCGCAGTCGGAGTGGCCCAAGTACGCCGCCGGAGACATACGTGATACGGCCCACGCCATCGCCGCCGCCGGGGGTGAGGCTCTTCCCGTGCGGTGCGATGTCACGTCCGCCGACGACCTGAAACGCCTGATTGAGGAGACGCTGCAACACTTCGGGCGCATAGACGTGGTGGTGTCCAACGCGGGCATAGACTGCGAGTCGCCCGTGACCGAGCTGGACGAGGACCTGCTGGACCGGGCGATGGCGACCAACATTCGCGCCCCGATCCTGCTCTGCAAGTATGCCCTGCCTGCGATGATTGCCCAGAAAAGCGGCGGCTCGATTTTCTGCATTACCTCCGGCGCGTCCCGGGGCTACCGGCCGGGGCGCGTGGGCTACTCGATGACCAAGGCCGCCCTCGACCGGGCCTATACCAGCTTGGCCGAGGAGGTGCGCGGGCACAACATCGCGGTCAACGTCCTCAGCCCCGGCAAGGTGGACACCTGGATGAACCGACGGGGCCACTGGCCAGGGACGGAGCATATACCGATGGACCAACCGGAGACTATCCGCGAGGCGGCCCTCTGGCTGGCAAGCGTCAAGGCTTCGGACTTCACCGGCCATCGCGTTGAGCGGGCCGAGTTCGGGGTCACGTGGGGCCCGGGGATTTCCGTCAGGTAATTTCACCCCCACCCTAACCCTCCCCCTGAGGGGGAGGGGATTTTTTGGATTAGGAGCAGAGCAATGACTACTGCACGGACTGTCACCGCAGAGATTTCGCCCAAGCTGGGAGAACTGAGCGCCGACGTGCTGTTCGGCGACGTTTGGGAGCGCCCTGAGCTGTCGAAGCGCGACCGCAGCATGATTACGGTGGCCAGCCTCATCGTTCTCTACCGCACCGACCAGCTCCGAGGCCACCTTGGCCGCGCCCTGGACAACGGCGTCACCAAAGAAGAAATCTCCGAGATTATCTGCCACATGGCCTTCTATGGCGGGTGGCCCACCGCAGCCAACGCCGCCCGCGTCGCCAAAGAGGTGTTTGAAGAGCGCGGCATTTAGTCCTTAACGCAGAGGCGCAAGGGCGCAAAGGCGCAATGGAATTGGGTTAATCAGAACAACATTGCGTCTTTGCGCCTTTGCGTCAAAAACCATCCAGCCATTTCCAAAACTGGAGAAGATGATATGGCGCGTATGACTGGCGCGAAATTCATGGCCGACACTCTCAAGGCTTATGGCGTTACCCACGTGTTCCTGGTGCCGGCAATCCTGCGGCGGGCGCTGGCCGAGATGGACCTCATAGGCATCAAGCGGGTCATCACCCACGGCGAGAAGGCCGCGGCCTACATGGCCGACGGCTACGCCCGGGCTTCGGGCAAGCCTGGCGTCTGCATGGCGCAGTCGGTGGGCGCCGCCAACCTGGCCGCCGGATTGCAGGACGCCTACCTGGGCCTGTCGCCGGTCATCGCCCTGACCGGCCACAAGCGCAGCGACGAGCAGTACAAGAACGCCTACCAGGAAATCGAGCATTCCAAGCCCTTCGCCTCGGTCACCAAGTTCAGCGCCGTGGTGGACAACGCCGAGCAGCTCCCCCACCTGCTGCGACAGGCCTTCCGCGAGGCCACCACCGGAGCGCCCGCGCCAGTGCACCTGGACATACAGGGCATGACCGGCGACTTCGCCACCGAGGCCGAGGCAGACCTCGAGGTAATGTTCGAGGCCACCTTCGCCCAGCGCCCGGCTTTCCGACCCGAGGCAGACCCGGAGAGCGTGCGGGCGGCGGCGCGGGCGCTTACTTCGGCGCAGCGTCCGGTCATTGTGGCAGGCGGGGGCGTCACGTCGTCGGGGGCGCAGCAGGAGGTCGTGGAGCTGGCCGAGATGCTCCAGATTCCGGTGGCTACCTCGCTGAACGCCAAGGGGACGATAACCGACAATCACCCGTTGTCAGTGGGGGTGGTCGGTTCCTATTCCCGCTGGTGCGCCAACCGGGTGGTGAGCGAGGCCGACCTGGTCTTCTACATCGGCAGCCATACCGGCAGCCAGGTCACCAACGAGTGGCGCGTGCCCTCGCCCGGCACTCCGGTCATACAGCTCGATATTGACCCCGCCGAATTGGGCCGAACCTACCCGGCAGAGGTGGCGATGCACGGCGACGCGAAGGCCACCCTGCGCCGCATGATCGAGGCGCTGGAACCCATCGGCGGACGCGCCGAGTGGACCGACCGCGCCCAGCAACTGGTGCGGGAGTGGCGCGATGACGTAGCCCCGCGAGCGAACTCCGAGGCAATTCCCATCATCCCGGAACGGCTGTGCAACGAGATAACGCAGTTCCTGCCATCGGATGCGATGCTGGTGGCCGACACGGGACACGCCGGCATCTGGACCGGCAGCATGATTGACTTCAACCATCCCACGCAGAGCTACATCCGCTGCGCCGGTTCGCTGGGCTGGGGATTGTCGGCGGCGATGGGGGCCAAGTGCGCCCTGCCCGACCGTCCGGTGCTGTGCTTCAGCGGCGACGGCGGATTCTGGTATCACATCGCCGAGCTGGAAACAGCAGTGCGCAACAACATCAACGTGGTCACCGTCATCAATAACAACAGCGCCCTCAGCCAGGACCAGCGCGGTGACGAGCGGGCCTACGCCGGACTAGAAGGCGGCCGCCCCGAGGAGCTGTGGAGTTTCACCGACACCAACTTCGCCCGCGTGGCCGAGTCCATCGGCTGCTTCGGCATCCGCGTCGAGCGCCCCGGCGACATCCAGAGCGCGCTGGAGCAGGCGTTTGCGTCGGGGCGGCCGGCGGTGGTGGACGTGGCGACGGACCCGATGGACAGCCTGGCGCCGGTGGCGTGGAGCCCGTAGACAACAGGACAGACGAGAAATCGTAGGGGCGTATAAACGTGCGCCCCAATCAATCTACTCCATCTGCCCCAGGAACTCTCGCGCCGCGCCATAGTCCCGCGCCCCGCCACGGCGGATTGGCGGCACGAGGTAGACGTTGTGTAGCCCTGCGTCCTGAAACCGCCCGTACAGCTCCACGGCGATTTCCACCCCGGAACGTCCACTCTCCAGCTCCGCCCTTACATCGTCGGGGATGCTGCCGAACAGTACGCCGCCCGGTTCCAGGATTTGCAGTCCATAGAAAACGGGAACGGCCAACGGCGAACCGCCCTGTGTCTCGTAGCTGTCGAGAAAGCGGTGAGAGTCGTCGGGGTCGAAAATTGGCTGAGACATCAGGAAGTCTGCCCCCGCCTCCACCTTCCGCACCGCCAGTTCCGCTTCTCCTTCGATGCCCCGCCCCAAGTCGAAGGTCGCGCCGATGCAGAACGCCGTCGGCTCTCGCAGGTTGGAGCCACGGAAATCCAGCCCCTTGTTCATGGCGCGAATCGCGGCGATGAGTTCGGTGGGGCGGTAGCCGTTTACCGCCAGCAGGGCCCGGTCTCTGTCGTTGAACTGGTCTCCCTGGACCACCACCACGTTGTCCAGCCCCAGCATCTGCGCGCCCAGCAGCAACGACTGGATGGCGAGTCGGTTCATATCGCGGGTGGCGAGGGTAAAGATGGTCTCTTTGCCGGTCTCGCGGCGGATGGCGAAGGCCAGCATGGCGGAGTTGGCCCGCACCGCCCGGCCGGGGTTGTAGGCGACGGAAATGAAGTCGGCGGGGATGTCAGCCCTTCGCGCCTCGCTGGTGCTGCCGGAACGGGGAGGTGAGAAGTCGCAGATAAAACCGGGGCGGCCTGTGGACTCGTAACAGGAATCAACAACCCTGACCACAGTGTAATCCTCCGGCACGAATATGTGGGCAGGGACGCCCTCACCCTAACCCTCTCCCAGAGGGAGAGGGAACTGGTTTCAGGAGGCCACCACCTGGTCCCGGTAGTTGCGGAAGAGGTCTATGGATTTCTGCTCGGAAAGGCCGACGAAGTAGCGGTAGCCGATGATGTACTCCATCACGTCGCGGGCCAGCATCAGCAGGTTCTCGCGGGGATCGGAGAGATGGAACAGGCTGTCTACGCCCTCTTCGAGTCCGACGTACAGCGTGTCCTCCAGCAGCATCGCGTCGCGTCGTTCCATGTCGCTGCGGCGCATCCAGCGGGCGAAGACGAAGGGCAGGTCGGTGAAGCGGTTCCATTCCTCGCCCAGGTCGTAGCGGTGGCCGTAGCCGCGCATACCGCGGCGGCGGCGCAGGGCAGCGTCGCCGGAGATGACCAGGGCGTCGTGTTCGTCGGCGGTCTGCACCAACTCCGGGGCGCCCTTCCGGTACTTTTTCTCCAGCAGCACCTGGAGGAGTTGCACCGTGGTCGGGTCAACTTCCGAGAGGGCGATGCGCCCGCCATCCAGTTCCTCGATGGGGACGCGAGAGTAGACCAGGTTGCTGCCGGAACGGGCCGCGGAGGACAGGCAGAAACCGGCGACGGGGGTGGCGTAGTCTTCCATCCCGAAGCTGTCGGTGAGAGGGACTGGCCCGCCGTCTATTTCGCCTTCGCGGATGGCCGCAGCTACCTCATTGAAGGCTACGGGCCGCAGTTCCACTCCGCGCCGCTCCATGTCAATGTAAAAAGGCTCGAAACTTAGCTGAGTAACCTGACCAACTTTAATCGCCATCTTTTTACACCACTTGCGAGAGCTTCACGAAAGGTAGAAGAAGGTAACCGCCCCCACCCCTGACCCTCCCCGAAGGGAGAGGGGACAATTCCGCGTCGGATTCCGGCTTTCGATTGTAGGCAACGGCCATTTGCCAGTCAAGTTGACAACAGTTTGTAGTAAACTCAGTAAAGCAACAAGGAAGGCTCACAATGGCAAGGCAACTGCGGTACATAGCAATTCTGCTGGCCTTGGGTCTGGTGACTCTGGCCGCGCCATGGCTGGCGTCCGCGGAAGAGGGAGACGTCAAGGTTATGGAGGCCACCGCGGAGAGCCAGTTCCCGGACGGAATCGTGTTCCGGGTTGCCGCGGAAAGCGTCGGCATCGTTGACGAGGCGCGGGTCTTTTTCAAGAAGGCCGACCAGAGCGGGCGGAGCGCTTACCGTAGCATAGAGTTCGAACCTGGGGAGAGCGTGGTGGGCGAAACGCTGCTACGGGCCTCCGGGGGAGGGGACTATTTTCCGCCCGGAACGAAGATCACCTACCACTTCGAGGTGCGCGACAAGGCCGGGGGCATGGTTCGCACTGAGGAAACTGAGTTCGTCTACATAGACAACCGCTTCCACTGGCTCACCGTGTCCGACGACCTGATTACTGTCTACTACTACAGCGAATACGTGGAGGAACGGGCGCGGATTATCCTCGACGCCGCCCGCCAGACCATGGACAACATGGTGCCGGTGCTGGGCATTGCCCCCACGGAGTCGCTGCGAATTGTCACTTACAACAACTATCGCCACATGTCCATGGCTCTGCCCTTCCGCTCGGCGGCAGTGAACCAGGACCTGCAAGCGCAGGGAATGGCCTTCGCAGACGAGAGGGTGCTGCTGATTCACGGCTACGACCCCACCGTCACCGGCACGGTATCCCACGAGTTCATCCACCTGCTTGTCGCCGAGGCCGCCGGGGGCACGGCCGCCGCCATCCCATCATGGCTCAACGAAGGGCTGGCGGAATACGGCAACATCGACCAGACCGACGACTACGACGCCGCCCTGCGCTACGGCATCTACACCCGTCGCATCCGCCCGCTATGGTACTTGCAGTCCTTCACCGGCGAGCCGGAGGACATCCTCATCGCCTACGGGCAGGGCAAGTCGGTGGTCAACTTCATGGTGCGGCGGTGGGGCGAACACCGGATTTCCGAACTCTTCGACGTGGTTCGCCAGACCCAGGACATAGACGCCGCCCTGATGAGGGTCTACGGCGTTGACCAGTACGGGATGGACACGGAGTGGCGGCTGTCGCTGGGACTGGAGCCGCTGCCCTCCCCGGAGGAGCTGGAAAGCCGGATGCGGGACTCTGAGGAAACTGGCGGAACGGAAGGGGAATCCGGCAGCGACGGGGAACCTGTCACTGAGGAAGAAACGCCCGAGCCAGTGGCGTCGTCCGCTGAGTCCTCCGAGCAGGAGGAATCCACCCCGGAGCCAGCGGCTCCTCCCGCGGAGTCCACCGTGGCGCCGCAACCGACTCAGGGGGCGGGTGAGGGCGAAGGCAGCGGCGCATCATCGGGCTGCTCCGCTCCGGCGGACGGAACGGCGTCTCTGGGACTGGGGATGCTGGCGCTGATGGCCGGGCCGCTGGGCTTGGGCGCGCTGCCCTTCCTGCGGCGGCGCGGGCGTAACGGCGGTTAGCGGGCGCGGGGGTTGAAGGCGTCGTTTACCGCGTCGCCCAGCAGGCTGAAGGTGAAGAGCAGGATGGTCAGCACTCCCACCGGATACATCAGCAGGTGGGGCGTCGTCCGTAAGACCGAGAGGCTGCCATTCTCGAAAATCATCAGGCCCAGGCTAGGCACCGGGGGCTGTATCCCGATGCCCAGGAAACTGATCAATGCTTCGGAGCCTGCCACCGTGCCCAAGCTGGCGGATACGGTTACGATGACCGGCCCCATCACGTTGGGCAACAGGTGGCGGAACAGCAGTCGCGGCGTGCGGCAGCCTATGGACCGGGCGGCGTTTACGTACTCCTCTTCCCGCGCCTGTAGCACTTGCCCCCGCACCAGCCGGGCCATGCCGAACCACGAAAATATCGCCAAGGCCAGCGACAGCACAAAGTAATCGGCTATGCCCAGGTAGATAAATCTCACGCCCAGAAAACTCTCGACTCCCCGCAGCCACTCCACCATCGGCGGGCGTATGGAGGAGATGATAATCAACACCAGAAGCAGCTCCGGGAAAGACGTGGAGACCTCGCCGGCCCGCATAATTATGGTGTCAGCCAACCGCCCGAAGTATCCCGCTATCAGCCCCAGCGAAATTCCCAAGACCAGGCTGCCGGTAGTCACCGTAACTATGGTGAGGATGACCGTGGTTCGCAGTCCGTAGATGACGCGGGTCAGGATATCGCGGCCCAGCCGGTCGGTGCCGAAAGGATGCTCCCAACTGGGGGGCTGCTTTACATTGGTCAAATCCTGGTCGTTGTAGCCGTAGGGGGTCACCACGGGAGCCAGAATCCCGGCGCCGTAGAGCAGGAGTATGACGCTCAGGCAGACGACGCCGACCTTGTTCGACAGCAGCCGGCGCAAGGATATGGACAGGTAGTTGCGGCCTCGCTGCGGCGGCGTCAAGGACCCGGTTTCCAGTTCGCCGCTACGCAACACTGCCCTGTCCCAGGCGTATGCGCGGATCCAGCACCGGATACAGCAGATCTATCAACAGATTGGCCATAACGAACATGGTGGTCAATATCAGCAATACTCCGTTGATGATGGGATAGTCGCGGGCAAATACAGCCTCAATGAGCAGATTTCCCACTCCGGGGATGCCGAAGAAACGCTCCACAATGAATGAAGTGGTCAGCAGGCCCGACAGGGAAAATCCCAGGTACGTCGCCACCGGGATCATGGCGTTGCGCAGGATGTGCCGCCGTTGAACCACCATCTCCGGCAATCCTTTGGCGCGGGCCGTGCGAATATAATCGCTGCCGATGACTTCCAGCGTGCTGGCGCGGGTGAGGCGGGCTATGATTGCCACGCCGGGGATGCCCATGGCGAAGCCTGGCAGAATGGCGCGGGTGTCAAAAACGCCGCCCCAACCGTGGGTGGGCAGCAGGTCCAGCCACAAGGCAAAAATCAGGAGCAGTCCCGGAGCGGTAAGGAATATAGGCACCGCTTGCCCAAACAGCGTCCCCGAAATCGCCACGGTATCCCACAACGAACGCTGGCGCAATGCGGCGAACAACCCGATGGGAACGCCCAAGCCGAAGGAGATTATGAGGGCAGTGATGTTCAACTGCACCGACACCCACATTTTACTGCCCAGCAGTTCGGTTACGGTGCGTCCCCGGTACTTGAAGCTCTCTCCGAAGTCGCCCCGTGTGACGTTCCGCAGGTATCGGACGTATTGGACGACGATGGGATCGTTCAGCCCCCGCTGCTCGCGGATTCGCTCCAACACCGCCGGGTTGGAGTGCTGGCCCATCAGCACCTGCACCGGGTCGCCAGGCCCGTACCGGCCCAGCACGAAGGTCACGAAGGACACGATGAGCAGGATGACCGGCAGCCATAGCAGTCGGCGCAGGATGTAGGGGGCCATGAGTTCCAGCGGCTCCTATTCCTCGGTCAAGTAGACGTAACGCATACGCGGGATGATTAACGGCGGCAGGTAGAAGTCCTGAACGTTAGGCTTCACCAGCAGCTTGCTCTCCCCGTCGAACCACAGCGGCACCCAGGGGGCGTCGTCAAGAATCTGCTGCTCGGCCTGATTGTACAGCGCGTAGCGGGCCGTCTCGTCGGTTTCTACCCGGGCCTTCATCAGCAGCGCATCCACCTCCGGGTTGCTGTAATGGGTGTGATTGTTGGAGCTTTCGCTGTGGAAAAGTATGTCCAGGAAGTTCTCCGGGTCAGGGTAGTCGGCAATCCAGCCGATTTGGAACATCTGGAAGCGGCCCTTGTGCAGGTCTTTCAGGAAGGTGGCGAACTCGGTCTGCTGGAACTCGGCGGTGACGCCCAGGTTCCGCTCCCACATTTGCAGCACCACTTCCATGTCCAGCGTGACGTTGGCTCCAAAACTGCCCGCCGTGGTGATGGTGATGGGCGGGATGTTCTCCAGGTCGCCGCCGTACTTGGAATCCGCCAGCAATTGCTTGGCGCGAACCGGGTCGAACTCGTAGCCGCTGACGCCCTCGTAATAACCGGGGAAGTTGGGCGGCAGGATGCCGTCGGCCGGCTCCACCAGGTCTCCCAGCACGATGCTGGCTATTTCTTGCTTGTCAATGGCGAAGTTCAGGGCCTGCCTCACCTTCACGTCGTCCAAGGGAGGCTCGTTGACGTTCAGGCCAATGTAGCTAACGCTGAAGTTGGGCGGCGCAGTCCGCAGTTCCGGGTACAGTTCGTTGTCGGGGTCATTGAGGCGGTCCAGGTCGGCCAGGCCCACCCCGGCGATGTGTATTTCGTCGTTCTCGTACATCAGCAACTGGGTGCCGCCGCTGAGGATGAACTCCACTTCCTCCAGCTTGGGCGCTCCCAGGTGGTAGCTTTCGTTGCGGCCCAGCTTCAGCGTCTCACCCACCCGGTACTCGGTGAGGCGGAAGGGGCCGGTGCCGTTGGGCTCGCGGAACCAGTTGCGGGGGTTGGCTTCCACGTTGTCCTTGTCCAGCACGAACCCGGTGGGATAGGTGAGCTTGGCGAGGAAGTAGGACTTGGACTCGTCAATAGTTATCTCGACGCTGTGTTCATCAATGAAGCGCACGCCGGATATGGTGGGCGCGTCGCCGGCCACCTTCTCCTCCACGCCGACGATGTCGCCGAGGTACTGGTCAACAACGGGAGATTCGGTGAGCGGGTTGGTGACCCGCTCCAGCGACCATATAACGTCGTGGGCCGTGACCGGCTTGCCGTCGTGGAACACCGCATCAGGGCGCAGATGGAAGGTGTAGACTCTCCCGTCCGCGCTTATGTCCCAACTTTCCGCCAGGTCCGGCACGATGTCCAGATTGGGGTCAATGGTCACCAGCCCTCCGAAGACTTCGACGATTATGCGGGCTGAGGTGGCGTCGGTGGTCAGGTGCGGGTCTAGGGTGGGCGGGTCAACGAAGAGCTGCACGAACTTGGTAGTGCTGAGAGAGCCGCGCTCTTCCGGCGAAGTTTCTTCCTCCGCAGCCGCGGCAGCCGGGGCCGCAGTAGGCTCAGGGACGGCGGTGGGTTCCGGCGTGGCGGTGGGCGCTACGGATTCCCCGCCGCAGGCCGCCAGCAGTAGCAACCCGGTTAATACCAAGATAAAGGCAATCAACTGCTTAGGGCGGATAACATTCATGCCGACTGTCCTAACTGCGCCCATTAGCCCTGAGCTTGCCGGAGGGCAGGCGCGGTGATGTTAACGTTGGGTTCCCGCCTTCACGGGAATGACGGTGAGTATTGTAGGCGTCCATTTCGTCAAGTTTCAATCCGGGCAGTCAATGGAGCAACGCGATGCGCTTGTAACGGCGTCCGGCATTTGTTAGCATAACAGTGCGTGGCGAGCGTAGCCGAGTGGTCAAGGCGCCTGTCTGTGGCACAGGAGATCACGGGTTCGAACCCCGTCGCTCGCCCCAGTCCTTCCTTACGGAACCCCAATGCGCCTGTAGCTCAATGGATAGAGCACTGGGCTTCGGACCCAGGGGCTGCGGGTTCGAGTCCTGCCAGGCGCGCCACCACTCCCTACGTATTTCCTATCGCTTATGCCCCTAATACGCCGTCCCGCCCCAGCCCGGATTTGTCTTGCGGCATTCCCTGCCCCGCTGATGGTAGAATAAGGCAGGATCAGGGCGCAGGAGGCAGTTATGGCAACCCGGACGAACATTGACCCGGCGGCGCGAGACTATGTATTGCAGACGGCCGAGGATGCCGACGTCAAGTTCATCCGCCTCTGGTTTCCCGACATCCTGGGGAACCTGAAAGGGTTTGCCATCAACGCCGCCGACCTGCGCGACGCCATCGAGGAAGGCGTGGGGTTCGACGGCTCGGCCATCGAGAGCTACGCCCGCTCCGACGAAAGCGATATGCGGGCCTTCCCCGACCCCAACACCTTCACCCTGCTGCCGTGGCGGCCTCAGCAGAACGCCGTGGCCCGGATGTTCTGCGACATACAGCGTCCGGGAGGCGACGCCTTCGACGGTGATTCCCGGGCAGTGCTGAAGCGCAGCCTGGAGCGTCTCGCCCGCATGGGCTATACCTACTACGTCGGCACCGAGCTGGAATACTTCTACCTGAAAGGCCCGGACGAACCCGAGCCGCTGGACCGCGGCGGCTACTTCGACCAGCTTTCCAGCCAGCCAGCCAGCGACCTGCGCCGCGACACCGTTCTGAACCTGGCCGAGATGGACGTTCCGGTAAAGTATTCCCATCACGAGGCCGCCCCCAGCCAGCACGAAATTGACCTGCAATACACCGACGCCCTGGCCATGGCCGACAGCGTGATGACCGCCCGGCTGGTGGTGAAGGAACTGGCCCAGATTCGGGGAGCCTACGCTACCTTTATGCCCAAGCCCATCCCCGGCGTCAACGGCTCCGGGATGCACATACACCAGTCGCTGTTTCAGGGTGAGCATAACGCCTTCTTCGACGAGGACGACGAGCATTACCTGTCAGAGGTCGGGCGCAAGTTCATCGCTGGGCTGCTGCGCCACGCGCCGGAGATTACGCTGGTCACCAACCAGTGGGTGAACTCCTACAAGCGGCTGGTGCCAGGATACGAGGCCCCGGTGTACGTGTCATGGTCTCACGTCAACCGGGCCGACCTGGTGCGGGTGCCCGCATACAAGCCGGGCTACGAAAGTTCCATGCGGATTGAGTACCGCGCCCCGGACCCGGCCTGCAACCCCTACCTGGCCTTCAGCGCCATGCTGGCCGCCGGAATGAAGGGCATCGAAGAGGACTACCCGCCCCCGCCACCCGTTTCCGGCAACGCCTCCCAAATGAGCGAGGAGCAAAGGCAGGCCCTAGGCATCCGCTCCCTGCCCAGCAGCCTCGGCCACGCCATCTCGCTGGCGGAAGACAGCGACCTGTTGCGAGACGCCCTCGGCGCCCACATCTTCCCCAGCTTCATCCAGAACAAGCGAATGGAGTGGGAAGAATACTGCTCGCAGGTCACCGACTACGAAATCAGCCGCTATCTGCACCGGCTGTAGCATTTCTCAGGTTCTCCGCTAGGGCCAAAAACAAGGCCTCCCGGTCTGGGAGGCCTCTTCATTATCCTCTGTTGACTTAGTAAGGCGCCGTACTACAGCGAGCTGCCGTAGTCACACCCCACGCCATCGTGCTTCGGCGCGGCATTCCCGCCGTCGGCGGCCACCGGAATAACGGCAGCAATCGTCAGCAGCGCAACGAAAACCAGGGGAATAATAATTCGGCGCATAGTCTCCCTCCCATTCGGGGTAGTGGGATACCATGAGTCTAACAGCCCCGGCTCTGGAAAATCAAGGGGGGTTATCGGGACTTACTAAACCTGCAAGGGGGCGGGCAGCCGCACGATGTATAATCGGCGTCACATCTCCGCGACCGGATTTCCGGCGCAAGCAAAGCACGGGAGTTGAATTATGGCCGATAAAATTCGTCTAGGCATCATCGGAGCCAGCCCGACGGTGGGGTGGGCGCACCGCTCGCACCTGCCCGCCATTGCCGCCAGCCCGGAGTTCGAGCTGACCGGAGTCTGTACAACGCGCATGGAGACCGCCGAGGAATCGCAGCGTCAATACGGCGCGCGGCTGGCTTTCGACGACTACCAGGAAATGCTGGCTCACCCGGACATCGACGCGGTGGCCGTGGTGCTGCGGGTGCCGGCCCACTACGAGATAACCAAGGACGCTCTCAACGCCGGAAAGCACGTGTTCACCGAGTGGCCGCTGGGCCGCACCACGGAGGAGGCGGTGGAACTGGCCGAGCTGGCCCGGGCCCAGGGCGTGAAGGCCGTGGTTGGCTTGCAAGCCCGCGCCGCGCCAGCCGTGCTGCAAATGAAGCAACTCGTGGAGCAGGGCTATGTCGGCGAGATTATGTCGTGCTCCATGACGCTGATTCGGGGCGGCGTCCTGGCCCGTCCCTCGGGCCGCACCTGGCAGCGGGACGTCGAGCTGGGGGCTCACACCCTGACCATCGCCACCGGCCACTCGGTGGACGCCATGCGCTTCGTGGTCGGCGATTTCGCCGAGGTGTCAGCCGTCGTTTCCACTCAGTGCGAGCAATGGTACGAAACCGACACCGACCAGTACCTGGACGTAACATCCCCGGACAACATCCTGATTAACGGGCGGCTGGCCGACGGCGCGGTAGTGTCGGCCCACGTAGCCAGCATCCCGTGGGCAGGCAGCGGCTACCGGCTGGAGGTTTACGGACGCGATGGCACGCTGATAGCCGACTCGGAAGACTCCCCGCAGCTCGGGCCGGTGCGGCTGCAAGGAGCGCAGGGCAGCGACGAACTGGAAGAGTTGCCAGTCTCCGGTCAGCACCATTTCGTGCTGGAAGGAATGCCCCAGGGCGCGCCCTACAACGTGGGCCAGCTCTACTATATGTTCGGCGAGGCCATCCGGGGGCAGGGCGAGCGCCAGCCCGACTTCGACACCGCCGTGGACTTGCACAGGCTGGTGGACGCCATACGCCTGTCATCGGAGCGGAAGCAGGCAGTAGCGGTTTAGGGCGCGGCCCGGGCCACCAGAAGCACCTGCACCCTGACCTCGTCGGCAAGGTAGACCACGGAGCGGGCTGTCGGCTTTGCCAAGCCCAGTTGCTCCCAAGTGAACGTGGTGCGGCCCAGTACGTTGATTACGTCGCCGTCATGCCGGGCCTCTACGTCGAACACCAAGGGCGTCGCGGTGTCGCCGATTTGCAGCGAGCCGTCGAGTTGCCCGGTGGTTGTTTCGCCGTCGAAGAAGCTCTGGGGCAGGTCGGGCAGTTGGTCCACTGTTACGATAGCTTCAAGCGTGTCGGGGAACATTCGGCTCTGTATGTACCGGTCGCGGTACTGCTGGTCGCTACTCAACGAATGCAGGTCGAGAGTGACTACCGACTGCTGGCCGTCAAGGTTAGCCGTGCCGCTCAAGCCGGTGCCGGAAATGACGGCATCGAAACGGATGGGAGCGCGGCCCAATTCTTCCTCAACGGTGAAGGTGATTTCCGAACCCTCGCCGATGATGAAGGACTGCGCCTCCCCATCGGGTTGAGCGGACTCGGCGGTGGGCGAGGGTTCGGGCGTTGGCTCAACAGGAACGGGCGTGGCCGTGGCGGCCGGTCTGGCCGCCGTGGTGGGAGTAGAGGTTGCGGGCGCCGTCGCCGCGGACGTTGGCGCCGGGGTGGGGGCGGTTGTGCTGGTGGGCGCCGCCGTTGGAGAGGCTGCCGTCGGGGCCGGGGCCAACGGAGTGGCAGTCGCCGACGGCGGGGGCGGCAGGGCGAGGTCGCCGGTCTCGGCGTCGCCCTGCGTTATCAGCCCAAACCCTATTGCCAAGGCGGCAACAACCGCTATGACCGGCGACCATTTAAGCAGCCCCAGCGCAGGCCGCGTAAAGAAAGACGCAAGCGGAGGAGTCAGAACGGCGCAGACCACAACGACTATGGCCGCGAGAGGCGTCATGAAGGAAACTATGCGGTCCAGTTGGGTGTTTCCGGCAAAGGCTATCACCAGAGCCACAATGAACAGCCCGGCCAGGGCAACCGCATACCACAACACCTTGCTGGACAGCCGCATCCACAGCAGCCCGGCTATCAGACCGACCGCCAGGGCCACCACCGTCACCGTGGCGCTGTTGAAGGCGCTGTCCACCGGAGAGTGAAGGGGCAGAGACACCAGCGCGGCGATTATGGCGGCAACGGCCCCGGCGGTCAGTCCAGCGAGTATCATGCGGTTCCTCCGTCAATGCCGAACTTCATCAATTATTATCCGCGCGATTCCGCCTACGATTATAGTCAATGATGTGAAGAAATTATGTCCATGGACGTCAGAAATACGTCAGAACGCGAAAACTGGATCAGGGGCGGGTGTAGTAGCCCGCCCCTGATTAACCGGATACCGCATAGATAGCCTGTCAACAGCCGCAATCTTTGCGGCGATCCTCCCTGCGGTCAGAGGGCGATGGCGTAGCAGGCCCGTCGCGGGTCTGCGCCGGTGCTGAGGTAGCCCGTCTCCGGGTCGCGGACGGACACCGTGGCACCCATACCGCAGTCCACGACGCGGGCAATCTTGTGGCCCATCGCTCGCAGTACCTCGGCGGTAGTCTCGGGGACTGCCTGCTCCAGGTCCAGCCGAGCCGGATGGTAGACGTGGGGATAGAAGGAGTTGACGTTGCTCTGGGTGGCGAAGCGGGGCGCTTCCACGGCCTGCTGCGGGTCCATGCCGAACAGGATGACGTTGAGCATCAACTGCACGTTGGCCTGCGTCTGGTTGTCGCCGCCGGGGCAGCCGACGGTCATCACCGGCTGGCCGTCCTTGCTGATGATGTAGTTGACCAGCGTGGTCCGGGGGCGCTTGCCCGGCTCCACCACGTTGGGATGCCCTTCCTCGCAGTTGAACATCTCGATGCGGGTGCTGAGGGCGCAGCCCAGCTCGGGGAAGAATACCGACTTGGCGAAAGCGCCGCCGCTGATGGTGCCGCACACCATGTTGCCATGCTTGTCCATGGCCGACACGTGGGTCGTTCCCTCCCGCGCCGAGGCGTCCGCGGTGGCCGGGTCGGACGGAGCGGGGAGGCCGTTGCTGCCCCGCGCGCCGTTGCTGCTACGAGATTTCTTGGAGTAGCGCCACGGGTCGCCGGGTTCGGGCTGGGCGGGATATGCGACCTCAAGGTCGATCAGCCTGGCCCGCTCGGCGGCGTATTCCTTGGACAGCAGTCCGTCAATGGGGATGGTGGAGAAGTCCGGGTCGCCGTAGTGGGCCTCGCGGTCGCCGAAGGACAGCTTGATGGCCTCGGCCACAGTGTGGATGTAGGCCGGGCTGTTATGGCCCATCGCCCGCAGGTCGTAATTCTCCAGCATATTCAGGGTCTGCATCAGCATCGGCCCCTGCGTCCAGGAGTCCTGACCGTGAATCTCATACCCGTGGAAGGTGGTCTTCACCGGCGTCCCGTACTGCGACTTGTAGGCGGCCAGGTCGTCCGTGGACATTATGCCGCCAACGCTGGCTACGGAGTCGGCAATCGTTTTCGCCACTGAGCCGCAATAGAATACATCCCGGGCCTTCTGTATGCCCTCGACTCTCGAAAGGGCGTGGCCGTTGCCGGAGCCGGGCAGCATGGCGCGGAGGGTGTTGGCCAGACCGGGCTGCACCAGCGGAGTGCCGGCGGCAGGCAACTGCCGGTTGACATAGAACACGTCCCAGCCACCCGGGCTGTACAGGTCGAACTGCTGGGCCGTCGCCCCGGAATCCAGCCGGTTGATCATGTATTCATAGTTGGGGATGCCATTAGCAGCGTAGCCGATGGCCGGGCCAAGAAGCTCGTCAATGGTCTTGGTGCCGTAGCGCTCCGCCAGCGAAAGAAAGGCGTGCACCACACCTGGCAACGTGAACGACAGATGAGACTGCCGGTGCCCGGGGCCAGTGGGGATGCGCTCCAGGCCCTGAGACTTGTAGAAGTCGGCAGTGGCCTTGCCGGGCGCGGTTCCCTGTCCGCTGAGGGACAGCAACTCGCCGCTGCGGGCGTCGTAGAGCATGAACACGCCCTCTGCGGCCAGGGAGTAAGACGCGATAGGCTCGACAACGGCGGCGGCGAACCCGGCGGCCACCAATGCGTCGAAGGCGTTGCCGCCAGTGAGGAGCATCTTCATTCCGGCCATGGAAGTGAGGTAATGGCCGCTGGAAATGACGCCCTCGGTGGAGCGTATCACCGGGCGTCCGGTGGATTGCTGGGTGACATTGCCCTGTTCTGTGTTGACCGCGGACTGCTGAGTTGCCATTTGTCGGCTCCTGCATCTTTCGTATGTTGGGGTTCGAAGATTTCTCCCTCACCTCCCGCCTTCACGGGGGCAGGCTCTAACCTTCTCCCGCTGGGAGAGGGGATTTTCGTTTTGGCCGGTATTATATGTCTACCACGGCGTCCCTGCCTGGGAAAGCCCAAACGCCCTCCTCGTCCACCAGGTGGCCGGGCATGAAATACTCGCGGGTGTCGGGGCCGCCGAAGCCGGGGATGAAGGACTGGACGACGCCGGGAGATTCCAGGGCGGCGCGCACAATCTGCTTGTTGAAGTTGCTGATGTCCTCGCGGGACAGAAATTCGTCCACCGGCAGCCAGAGGCATTCCTGTATTTCGTCGGCCTGCATCGTGATTTCCCGGCTCAGGGGGCGCAGGCGGCCGACAAAGTAGATGTCGGACTTGCCGTAGCGGTAGCCGTGCCAGTGGCGGAAGCAGGCGATGGACTGGAACTCGGCGCGGACGCCGGTTTCCTCCAGCACCTCGCGCTCCACGGCTTCAGCCAGGTGTTCGTTGGGATGCAGCGCGCCGCCCGGCAGCTTCAGCGTGGGCGGGCGTCCGGCGACGCCGTAGATTTCCCGGACGACCAGCAGCTCGCGCTCCTCGGTCAACACCACGCCGCCGATACCGATGTAATGGGTGGCGAAGTGCGGCAACCAAGCGCCATCCTGGAGAATGACGGTTAGCATCAGGTAGTCTTCGCTGCTGTGGTGGAAGATGAATCCTCGATTGACGGCCTCGGGGATGAGAGCGGACTTTTCGATTGGCACTTCCAGCCACGCGGCCTTGATGCCGTCGGAGGTCCACTGCTTCAGGGAAGCGTCGAGCCGATGGGAGAACTCGTCGGCGTCAGAGGGCAGTTCGCCGGGTACAATCACCATGCCACCGAAAGGATTGGCCCTAGCTTCCAATAACTGCTTGCTGGACAACTGCGTCATTGGCGCCTCGCATTTCGGGAAGATTGGGCGGGAACCGCTGCCGCCGCGACAATGCTAAGGCGGGACAGCGGTTGGCGTCAAATCTTGTGACGCTTGCGCCTTGCGCCTGATGCAGTCAGCGGAGACAATACGGGCAGTTCTTCCGGGGAACGCCCCCACCCCAACCCTCCCCCGGAGGGAGATGGAGTATATTCGAGTGTCCACCTCCCATTTCCACCCCATCATCCGCCAGTGGTTCGAGGGACGGTTCCGCCAGCCGACGGAGGCGCAGGCCCAAGGCTGGGCGGCGGTATCCGAAGGGCGGCATACGCTTATCGCGGCGCCCACCGGGTCGGGCAAGACGCTGGCGGCGTTCCTGACCTGCATTGACAAGCTGGTGCGACAGGGCATTGACGGCGAACTGCCCGACACCACGCAGGTGGTCTACGTCTCGCCGCTGAAAGCATTGTCCAACGACATTCAGAAGAACCTCGCCGCTCCGCTGGAAGAGATAGCCGCCCTGGCTTCGGATAGAGGTTTCCCGTTGCCGGAAATTCGCGTTGGGCTGCGCACCGGGGACACGCCGCAGGCGGAGCGCCAGAAGATGGCGAAAAGGCCGCCGCACATCCTCATCACCACCCCTGAATCGCTGTACATCCTGCTCACTTCGGGCAGCGGGCGGCGTGGCTTGAAAGGCGTCAACACGCTCATCCTCGACGAGATTCACGCCGTGGCCGACGACAAGCGCGGTTCTCACCTGTCGTTGTCAGTGGAGCGGCTCTGCGCCCTGTCGGAGCAGCCGGTAGTGCGTATCGGACTGTCGGCCACTCAGCGGCCCATCGAGGAAATCGCCCGGCTGCTGGTGGGCAACGACTCCATCCTTCGACAGGCTCAGGATGACGGGAGACAAGCTCAGGATGACGGGGATGCCGGAACGCCCGACTGCGCCATCGTGGATACCGGACACGCCCGCGAGATTGACCTGGCCTTGCAATTGCCGGAGCAGGAGCTTGGCCCCATCGCGTCCCACGAACTCTGGGGCGAAACTCTGGACGCCGTGGCCAAGCTGGTGGAAGCCCACGACACGACGCTGGTGTTCGTCAACACCCGTCGGCTGGTAGAGCGGGTATCGCACCAGCTCAGCGTTCGGCTGGGCGAGGAGGCGGTGGTAGCCCACCACGGCAGCCTGTCCCGCGCCACCCGGCTGGACGCCGAAGAGAAGCTGAAGGCAGGGCAGGTCAAGGTGTGCGTCGCCACCGCGTCGCTGGAGCTGGGCATAGACATCGGCGACGTTGACCTGGCCTGCCAGATTGGTTCGCCTCGCTCCATCGGCGTGCTGCTGCAACGGGTGGGGCGCTCGGGGCACTCGGTGGGCGGCAAGCCCAAGGGCCGCCTGTTTCCCCTCACCCGCGACGAACTGGCCGAGTGCGTCGCGCTGGCTCGCGCCGTCCGCCGCCGCAACCTGGACGCTCTGTCCATCCCGCCCTGGCCGGTGGACGTGCTGGCCCAGCAGATAGTGGCAGCCTGCGCCCAGGAGGAATGGGCCGAGGACGACCTCTATGCCCTGGCGCGGCGCGCCTATCCCTACCGGGATTTGCCCCGCGAGAAGTTCGACCAGACCATTGAAAGGTTGTCGGAAGGGTACGCCCCCCGACTCGGTCGTGGCGGGGCCTACCTGCACCGCGACGGGGTGAACGGCATCGTGAAGGCGCGACGCGGCGCCCCTCTGGCTGCAATGACCAGCGGCGGGGCCATCCCGGAGAACGCCGACTATGACGTCATCGCTGAACCGGAAGACACCTTTGTCGGAACGGTCAACGAGGACTTCGCCATCGAGAGCCTCAAGGGCGACGTGTTCCTGCTGGGCAACAACGCCTGGAAAATACGTCGCGTCGAGAGCGGCCGCGTCCGGGTGGAGGACGCCCACGGCCAGCCGCCCACCATACCCTTCTGGCTGGGCGAAGCGCCGGGCCGCACTACGGAGTTGTCCGACGAGGTCACCGAGCTGCGTGAGGGCATAGACGGCCTGCTGCCGGACAGCGGCGCGGCCCGCGAGTGGGTGGTCACCGAGTCCGGCGTTGACGCCGAAGCCAGCCGACAGCTCGTCGCCTACATCGAAGAAGGCAAGCGGGTGCTTGGCGTGACGCCCTCCAAGAACCAGGTGGTAGCCGAGCGATTCTTCGACGAAAGCGGCGGGACGCAACTGGTGATTCACGCTCCCTTCGGCGCGCGCATCAACCGGGCGTGGGGTATGGCGCTGCGGAAGAAAATTTGCCGCTCCTTCGATTTCGAGCTTCAGGCGGTAGCCACCGACGATGGGCTGAACTTCTCTCTGGGGCCCGGCCTCTCTATGCCCGTCGAGGACATATTCAGCTATCTGAAATCCAACAACATCGAGGAAGTGCTGACCCAGGCGGTGTTGCAAGCGCCCATATTCGGCACCCGCTGGCGCTGGAACGCCACGCGAGCGCTCGCCATCCTGCGCCACACCGGGGGGAAGAAGGTGCCGGCGCCCCTGCAACGGATGCGCTCCGATGACCTGCTGGCCGCCGTGTTCCCGGCCCAGGTGGCCTGCCAGGACAACGCGCCGCCCGGCGATATAGAAGTCCCCGACCACCCACTGGTGTTCGAGACCATGCGCGACTGCCTTACCGAAGCATCCGACCTGGAGGGCTGCCGCACCGTGCTGGCGGGTATCGAGTCGGGCGACATCGAGGTCTACGGGCGCGACACGGTTCAGCCGTCCGTCTTTTCTCACCAGATACTCAACGCCATGCCCTACGCCTTCCTGGATGACGCGCCGCTGGAGGAGCGCCGGGCGCGGGCCGTGCCGCTGCGGCGCGCTCTGCCGGAAGACTCCCGCGACCTGACCCGGCTCGACCCAGAGGCCATCCGGCAGGAATCCGAAAACGCCTGGCCTAGAATCCGCGACGTGGACGAGCTGCACGACGCATTGCTGACCCTCGGCGTGCTGCCCGAGGGGCCGCTTGGCGCGTTTTGGCCGGAAATGGCAGGATTTACGATTTTTCCGTGGCTGGAGCAGTTGGCCGAAGCGGGGCGGGCATACCGAGTTGCTGCCGATGGCGGATTGTCTGCCTGGGTCGCGGCGGAGCGGCTGGCGCTGGTGCGCCGGGCCTATGACGGAGTAACGGCCAAGCCGGAACCGAGGGCATCGCTGCCGCTGTTTGCTAACGGCCAGTACGAATGCAGCCGGGAGGACGCGATACTGGCGCTGGTTCGAGGCTGGGTGGACTGCATCGGGCCGTTCACCGTCGCCGAGCTGGCATCAACGCTGGCCCTGCCGCAAGACGATGTGCTCTACGCCCTAGGATATCTGGAAACTGAAGGGGTGGTCCTCCGGGGGAGCTACCGGGAAGGTGTGGAAGGCGAAGAGTTTTGCGACCGTCGCATCCTGGCCCGTATCCACCGCTCCACCATAGACTCCCTGCGCAGCCAGGTGGAGCCTGTATCCCCAGCAGCCTTCATCCGCTTCCTGCTGGAATGGCAACACGTCGCGCCGGAAGCGCGGCTTCACGGTGAGGGCGGCTTGTTGTCGGTCATTGAGAAGCTGCAAGGCTTTGAGACCGCCGCCGGAGTAATGGAAGAGGAAATTCTAGGCGCCAGGGTCGCTGAATACAGCGGCATAATGCTGGACCGCCTCTGCCTGAGCGGCGAGGTGGTCTGGGGCCGCTTCTCAGCCCAGAGCAACGGCAACAACGGCTCTTCCTCCAAAATGAGCGGCAATGGGCGGGCGGCCTTCTCCCGGTTCACGCCGGTCACCCTGGCCTTGCGCGAATCGCTGGACTGGTTGCTGCCCGACGATGATGCCGCAGCCGATGAGCTAACCGGCGCTCCCAGAGAAGCCTGGCAGTATATGCGAGAGCGAGGGGCATCTTTCCAGTCCGACATAGTGAC
The DNA here is from genome assembly GCA_965204865.1 of Dehalococcoidia bacterium. Taxonomy (GTDB): domain Bacteria; phylum Chloroflexota; class Dehalococcoidia; order Lucifugimonadales; family UBA3495; genus VXOI01. The sequence continues at coordinate 2,579,953 of OZ242027.1, forward strand.
CACAACCAAGCGTCTGCCCTCGGACGTAGAGGAAGCGCTTTGGACGCTGGCAGCGTCGGGCCTGGCCACCACCGACGGCCTGGAGGCGCTGCGCCAGAGGCTCCGGGGAACCAGACGCCCGCGCCGCCCATACTTCGACAGGCCCAGAAACGACAAGGCCGGGAATGGAAGGTTCAAGACTGGCAGGGCCGGGGGCGGCACAGGGGGCAGGTTCCGCCATGCGCCCGGAGCGGGGCGGCCGGTAGGCAGCCGGTGGTGGCTGCTTGAGGCGCCGGACCCCGTCGAAGACCGCACCGAGGCCGTGGCATGGCAACTGCTCTACCGCTACGGGATACTGTTTCCCGAGCTGCTGGCCCGCGACTCGCTGTCGCTGCGTTGGCGTGACCTGGCGCGTGTCCTGCGCCGGCTGGAAGCCCGCGGCGAAATTCGGGGCGGGCGGTTCGTGTCCGGTTTCATCGGCGAGCAGTTCACCCTGCCCGAAGCAGCGGACACGCTGCGCCGCTGGCGCAACCGGGAGCCGGACGACCGGCTAGTCATCGTGTCGGCCTGCGACCCGCTGAACCTGGCCGGAGTCCTCACTCCAGGTCCCCGCGTGCCATCGGCGCCGGGCAACCGCCTGGCCTACCGCAACGGTGTTCCCGTGGCCGCTATGGACGGGGGCAAGTTCACAACGCTTTTGAGTTCGTCGAAGGACTGCGCGACGGACAGCGTTATGGAGCAAGCGAGAATCCTGCTGTCGGTCTCCATATCCCACGCCAACTTCCGGCTGGAGCGGGAAGTGATGGCTACGGCGTAGGGAACGGCGTTACGCCTTACTTGGCATCGCCGGAGTCGAAAGCCGTCACGCGATTTGAAAAACGATTGCCTCTATGCTAACTTGGAACGCTGAAACCGCGCCTAGCAGCACGGTGAAAAACCCGCAGGCAGCCCTTCGGCAGGCCCAGGATAGGCGGAGTGACCAGCATTCGTTTCTCGCCCAACCCCAACCAGGCGCACTGCATCGAATGGCTGCCGTGGGCGCGTTACACCTTTGAGCGGGCGCAGGCCGAAGACAAGCCCGTGCTGCTGTCCATCACCGCTCCGTGGTGCTACTGGTGTCACGTGATGGACGAGACTACCTACTCCGATCCTGATGTTCAATCCGTCCTGGCGCGCAGCTTCATCGCCGTCCGGGTGGACAACGACCACCGCCCGGACATCAACGCCCGCTACAACGTGGGCGGCTGGCCCACCACCGCCTTCCTGACTCCCCACGGAGGGCTCATCGGCGGCGCGACCTACCTGCCCCCCGACCAGTTCCTGGCGATGCTGATGGAACTGGAGGGTGCGTACAAGGCCGACAAGCCCCGTCTCTACGAGCAGTCAAGAGACCTGTTGCAGCAACGGCGCATACACGCCCGCCGCGTGGCCGCCGGGGCCGAGGTAGAGGCGTCGCTGGTTGACCGTGTATCCCGTATCGTCGCCGGCGCCTATGACGCCCGCAACGGCGGTTTCGGCAGCGAACCCAAGTTTCCAAACCCCTCGATTCTGCGCTATGTCCTGCACCTCTACCGCACTACCGGCGAGGAATTTTACGCCTCCATGCTCCGCAAGACGCTGAACGGCATGGCCGACCTGGCCGACGGCGATGCAACAAGCGGCGGTATCAATCAGGACGGCCATTTCTTCGCGCAACCAACGGGACCGTCGGCCATATATGACAACGTAAGCGGCGGCTTCTTCCGGTACAGCGCCGCCGCCGACTGGTCCGAGCCGCAACGGGAAAAGATGCTGGAAGACAACATCCATCTGGCTCAGGTGTACCTTGACGCCTCCATTATCCTCAGCGAAAACGACCAGATGGAGAGCTTCAAGTACCGCGACATTGCCGAACACACCTTCACTTATGTAAATAAATTTCTGTACGATTTCGACTTGAGGGGATTCCATGGCAGCCAGGGAGCGCATTCTGATTACTTCACTCTCGGCTCCGAAGAACGTGCCAAAGCCAATCCGGCTCCTATAGACCCGTCCTGCTACGGCGGTCTTGACGCGATTGCTGCCGCAGCGTTGTTGGACGCCTCATGGAAGGTGGATGGTCGGCTCGGCGAGCATCTGGGCAAGGTGGGCCGCGATGTCATAGACCGTCTGGAAGGCATGGCCGCCGCCGGCGCCTTTTCCCGCGTCTACCCGGAGGAAGAAGCGAGCAGCATCCCCGCCCTGCTGGCCGACTGGGCTGGGCTGCTGACCGGGCTGATGCAGGCCCACGCCTTCACCGCAGAGCCGCGTTATCTCGAGCGGGCTGTCGATGTTGCGAGGGTGATGGTGGAGCGGTTCTTCGACGAACAGGGCGGCGGCTTCTTCGACATCGAGGCCGACGATGACGCAGTGGGGCATCTCCAGGTGCGTGAGAAGCAGATGCCGGAAAATATGCTGGCGGTCAGGGGGCTGCTGCGCCTTTACCAGTCCACCCGCAACGAGGACTACCGGCAGCTTTGCGAGGCCACCCTGAGCGCCTTCGCGGGCGTCTTCCGGGAACAGGGGGAGTTTGCCGCCGATTTCGGTCTCACCGTTGACCTGTTCTGCAACCCGATGGTGGAAGTGACCGTTGAGGGAACCCCAGAAGACCTTGCCTGCCGCGAACTGCTCACAGCCGCCCTTCGCCTGAACAGTCCCAACCTGGAAATCAAGACCGTAGCGGCCAGCAGCGGCGCTCTGGCTCACGTGTGCCTCGACACCCTGTGCCTGCCGCCGGTCAGCACCCCGGCGGCTCTGGCCGACTGCGCGGCGGGCATAGACAATCAGCCCGCCAGTCCATTCCAGGACATCTTCCAGATTTTCCCCGGCGGCTGATCCGCCACATTTCTTAGAGAGAGACAACTGTTGGAGGCCCCGAGTGCTTCGTAGCGCCAACTGCGGCGACCTGCGTCTCAGCGACGCCGATTCCGAGGTCACCCTGGCCGGATGGGTTGGCCGCCGCCGTGACCACGGCGGCATCATCTTCCTGGACCTGCGCGACCGCTCCGGCGTAGTGCAGGTCGTTTTCAACCCCGACCCTTCGGCTGGCTCAGGGTTGTCTCCCGAGTCGGCGCGCACCGCCGAAGAGCTACGGCAGGAATGGGTGGTGCAGGTCAAAGGCCACGCCAGGCAACGTCCTGCTGGCAGCGAAAACCCGGCGATGGACACCGGGGACATCGAGGTGATGGCTTCGGAAGTAACGGTGCTGAACCGATCTCTCACACCGCCCTTCTACATCGCCGACGACGCCGGGGCCGACGAGAGCCTGCGCCTGCGTTACCGCTATCTCGACCTGCGCCGCCCTGCCATGCAGCAGAACCTCATCCTGCGCCATCGGGTGGTCAAGTACATCCGCGATTTTCTGGACGCCCAGGGCTTTCTGGAAATCGAGACGCCCATCCTCATCAAGAGCACGCCGGAGGGCGCCCGCGACTTCCTGGTTCCCAGCCGACTCCAGCCTGGCAGTTTCTATGCCCTGCCCCAATCTCCCCAGCAGTTGAAGCAGTTGCTCATGGTGTCCGGGGTCGAGCGCTACTTCCAGATAGCCCGCTGCTTCCGCGACGAGGATATGCGGGCCGATCGCCAGCCGGAGTTCACCCAGCTTGACCTGGAGATGAGCTTCGTTGACCAGGAAGACGTCCTCTCCCTCACCGAAGAGCTCTACACCGGCATGATAGAGACGGTAGCCCCCCACAAGAAGCTACGGAAGCCCTTCCCTCGCCTGACTCACACCGAAGCCATGGCCCGCTACGCCTCGGACAAGCCCGACCTGCGCTTCGGCCTGGAAATGACCGACGTGACCGAGCTGGCGGTGGAGACCGAATTTCGCGTCTTCCACTCCGTCATTGATGCCAATGGCTGCATCAAGGGCTTCGTCGCGCCCGGGCTGGCAGGGTATACTACATCTCAGGTGCGAGAACTTGACGCCTTCGCCAGGGAGGCCGGGGCCGGGGGGCTGGCCCACATACGATACCGTGGCACCGGGCCGGTAGCCGAGCAGGGAGAAGAGGAAATCCTGCAATCGTCGGGGCTGCGGATGCCAGCAGAGTGGCACGGGCGACTTGCCGCTAGGATGGGCGCGGGGCCTGGCGACATTGTGCTGCTGATGGCCGGGCCGCCCGCCCGGCTCAACGTCTGGCTGAACGCCATGCGCAATCACATAGCCGAGCTGCTGGAACTGGCCGACCCGGACGAGCTGGCCTTTGCCTTCGTCACCGACTTCCCCTTGTTCGAGTGGAACGAAGACGCCAACCGCTGGGATTCCTCCCACCACCCCTTCACCTCACCCGCCGACGGGGAGGAGGGGCTACTGGACGGCGACGACCTGGGAGCTATCCGCTCCAAGGCATACGACCTGGTCTGCAACGGTTCGGAGCTGGCCAGCGGCAGCATTCGTATCCACCAGCGAGAGTTGCAGGAAAAGATATTCTCCATCCTCGGCTACAGCCGTGAGGACGTGGGAGAACGCTTCCGCCAGATACTGGAGGCCTTCGAGTACGGCGCGCCGCCTCACGGGGGCATCGCCCCCGGCATAGACCGGCTGGTCGCCATCCTCGCCGGAACCAACTCCATCCGTGACGTTATCGCCTTCCCCAAGACCCAGAGCGGAACCGACCTGCTATTCAACTCACCGGCTGCGGTCTCTCCCTCGCAACTGCGGGAATTGTCCCTTCGGATTTCCGATTAAGCTGCGCGGATACCAGACGCACAAAGCGCCGGGGTCTCAGAGGCCCCGGCGCTGTTTTGCGCTTGGCGTTAGTGGCAGTCTAGTCGTCGTCGGCAGCGCCAGCCTTTTCGGGGATGGCCTCGGATTCCTTGCCGTTGCGGTAGGCGAACCGCTCCACTAGGTTGCCGATGCTGGTGCGGAAGCCGGAGTATTCCAGCTCGCCGTAGGGCAGCATGGCCGCGCCCGACCAGCCCTGCGAGCGCATCTGGATGCCCTTCTCCTGGGCCAGGTTGCGGACATAGTCCCAAGCCGGGTTGTCGAAGAAGTCGGCGAAGGAGTCGGCGAACTTGCCGTCCTTGTTCAGCGAGAAGCCGATGCAGGAGACCAGCGGCAGGCAGTACATTCCGGTTACCGCGGTATTGATGGGGACCGGCATTAGCGGCATTACGTGGGAGCCGCGGGCGTCGCCGCCGATGTAGTGGGCCTTGGTATAGGGCGAAATCAGCTCTTCCGGCGCTGGGAAGATGCCCTGATTGCGGACGAGGGCTACCGGATCGTCCTTGCCGGTATAGGTGCCTGCGATATTGTGCATCCGGGTGGCCGAGACCGCAGCGGCGACCTGGCCGGTGTAGCGGGAGACAACGCTCTCGATGGCGAAGCGCTCGTTGTCGCGCAGCAGTACCGTAATCTTGTAATAGTCTTCCGGGGCGTTCAGGGAAATCAGGCTGTCGCCGCCGGTGTTGTCCATGTCGATGATGTTGAAGGTGAAGCCTTCTCCGATGCGGGGCAGCATCAGCCCGGCGCAGTACATCGGGTCGGCGAAGCCGAGGAACATCGGAAGGTTGTAGGCGCCGGGGCCGCACTTGTCGGCGGCCAGCACCATAAAGGACTCGGCGGGCCGCACCGGGTTGGTCTTCACCGGGTCGTGGTCGAACTCGATCTCCGCCACGGCAGGGCCTGCGCCGCGGATGTTGCCCGATGGGGCGTCCACCAGCAGGTCCTGGCCGGCACCATACAGGCCGTACTCGCTGGCGATGGCGGTAGCCTTCAGGAAGGCGCTCCACGCGAACTGGTGAACCTCAGTGTCATTTTCGCCGCGCGTGTGGGACGCCACTATACAAATGTCGTCTCCGGTATGCCCCACGAAGGCGTCGATAAGCAGCCCCGAATGGACGGCGGCGTCAGCATCGGCCCGCACCGAGTCCATCATGTGCTGGGAAGGCTTGGTGTGGCCACCAATGGAACCCACGTCGGCCTTGAGAATGGATAGAGTGATTTTCATAGTCCTCCTCAGCGGCAGCGCCGATGGCGCCATCGAACGCTGCGCATCAAATCGATTTGTCTCCCGCCATTATATCGAAACTACCCCTGCTCCGTCATTCCTGCTTTTACAAGTATCAGTGCCTCTCGTGGGACGCCGTTCCTCGAGCAGGATGAACGTCTGGCAGATACAAGTGGCCTGGGTTAAACCCCATTATTGGCGTTGCCTAAAACAGCGAATTTTAGTATAGTCAAGAGGCGACACACTACGAACAACGTTTACGATAATGCTAAACAATCTTGCGGAGGCCCGAGATTTTCGGACTAGAAACAAGAGAGATTTTCCTTTATGCCCTGACCTTCTTCGTCGCTTTCTGGACGGCCCGCGCGGCGTTGGCGAGAGGGCGCAATCCGTGGGTATGGGGCGGGGCTGCCCTGGTTATTGGCTTGTTGCCCTTTGACCAGTTACGGCTCTTGAGTGTTGCGCCAGTGCTGTACCTCATGTTTTTCGTGAGGCCCACTGAGCAATCCGCCAAGCGTCCCCGACGCGACGCCTGTCCCAAGTGCGCCAGCACCCATTCACCAGGACAGAACTTCTGCACCAAGTGCGGCTGGGACCTATCCCGCGAATACTCCCCCGAAGCCAACGACACGGTGCTGGCCTCGGAGATGCACCAACCTCAATCACCGCCGACTGCGACCGTTGAACGCCCTTCCGAAGCCCCTGCCGAGTCTTCCGTATCTTCCGTTCCCACGGCTTCGGAGACGTATCCAGAAACTGTGCCTGAGCCAGCGATAACTCCAGAACATACGCCCGAAGCCTCGCCTCAAGCTGCTGTCACAGGGACGGCCCCCCCGAGCGAGGAGCCTGCCACCGAACCGTGGGAATCAGAACCGGAACCGGCCCCTCGTCCTTGGGGTATGCCGACTCCGGGGCCCGCCCCCACGGCAGAGGCAATGACCGCCCGAGGCGCGGCGCTGTTGAGCGAAGGCCGGTTGCAGGAGGCGATAGACCAGTTCACCAAGGCAATTGCCCTGGACCCCAAGCACCGCGAGGCTTTCGAGCGCCGCGCCGAAGCCTATACCCAGCAGGGCCGGGGCGAGCGCGCCGAAGAAGATTACCGGCAGATTCAAGGCCTCAACGCCGGTTCCTGAGCGGGGCTTTGGGAAACACTCGCTAAAACACAGGGGCGGGTATATGTAACCCGCCCCTTAAAATTGGGAATTATATCGAATCCTACACGCCTTCACCCCGTCATTCCGGCGAAAGCCGGAATCCAGAGCGCCCCTGCCAATAGCAGCTTTGCAGTTGTTGAACCTTCTGGATTCCGGCTTTCGCCGGAATGACGGTATGGGCAAGAATGACCATGGGCAGAGGAATGTGTAGGATTCGATATAATTCCCTTAAAATTCTGGCGATACACGCTCCCACCTCCACCTCTTCGGCAAGTTCAGGACAGGCCCAGCCCTACTCGGAGGGAGTGGGCACTTGCCACACGCCCTCTTCGACTGGCGCCTCACCACTGCATTCCGGTGCGAGTACCGGTAAACCCCGGCCGGCGCATCATCCGGGACAACTGGACTGACAAAGGCTCTTGTGTTAAAACCGTCTCCATCCCGGCAGGAGGCATCCATCGCATTGCTCAATACCGCAAGATTTCTGCTCCTGTTTACGATTCTCTACAATGTTGCAGAGGGCACCATTGCCGTCTGGTCCGGGATCGTTGCTGGCAGCTTCGCCCTGGTCTTTTTCGGGGCCGACAGTTGCATCGAGGTGGCGGCCGCCTCCCTCGTGCTCTGGCGGGTGGGCATCACGGACGGAGAGTATGCCGAGGCTGTGGAGCAGCGGGTAGTCCGGTTCATTGGCTGGACCTTTATCGCCCTGTCGTCGGCCATCGTGTTGCAGTCGGCCTGGGCCCTATCGCAACGAAGCGGCGCGGAGGAATCCCTGGTGGGCATCGGGCTGGCATTAGCCTCGGTCACCCTGATGCCCCTGATAGCCGTCTGGAAACTCCGCATCGCGGCCCGGGGCAATCTACAGTCCATTGCCATCGAGGCCAAGGAGACACTGGCCTGCGGGGTCCTTTCCCTGACCCTGCTCATCGGGCTGGTGGCCAACGCCACGCTGGGCTGGTGGTGGCTGGATGCGGTAACAGCCCTGCTGCTGGTCCCCTGGCTGCTTCGAGAGGGACTGGCGGGGATTCGCGGGGGTGGACGTCCCGCCGACCTGCGGCTGTGCTCCTGCCGGTCCTGCCTGTTCGGCCTGAGTTCCTGCCGGGCCGCCTGCTGCGCAGCATGAGAGGGTTTGTGACAAATGGTTTCAGACAGGTTGAAGTCGTTGGAGCATCAGGTTGACCATGGCGATGTGTACCCACGCTTCGCTGCTTTCCGCGCGCTCCTCATAGTCCTTGCTCAATCGTCGGCAACGGCTAAGCTACGCCGACATTCGCTCCACCACCCACCGCTGGGGCAGAACCTCGAAGTGGTGGCTGTCCGGTTTGCGCTTCACCACGGTGAGCAACCATCCCCCCGGTGGCCCAAGCCCACGACACCAGTCTGCCAGCGTAGCCAGCATCGGCCCAGATCAGTTGTAGTCGAGGAAAGCGACCCAGCAGCTTGGCCAACACCAACTTGGTCCCATCCCTCCTGAGCTTGCCGAAGGGCCAGGATGTTGGCGGCATGAACCACCACCGCCAGCAGCAAGCCCATGGTGTCCACCACGATGTGGCGTTTGCGTCCCGTTACCCGTTTGCCAGCATCGTAGCCCCTGGGTCCCCCTTTTCCGTGGTCTTCACCGACTGACTGTCGATGATGGCCGCGCTGGGGGTAGCCTCTCGCCCTGCCGCTTCCCGAAACCGGGCTCGCAGAGCCTCCTCAACTCGCTCCCAAGTGCCATCATCCCGCCATTTGCGAAAATACCGCCATGCCGTGCCCAGGGTGGCAGGTCATGGGGCAGCATCTGCCGGAATGCCGCCGCGCGCACGTATAGGATGCCGTTGATCACCTCGCGCAAGTCCGTGGTTCGAGGATGGCCCCTGGTGGTGTCGGACGACAACAACGAAGCCAATTCCTCCCACTGGGCATCCGGCAAATCGCTGGGATAAGGTTTTCTACTCATACCGCCAGCGTAACCATCATCCTACTCCCATCCCAAGAACCCGCCCCACCAATTTAGGCCATTGTCACACACCCTCTTAGACAGCCATGATGTGATACCCTGCATCCACGGGTATGACAGTGCCGGTGATGCCGCTGGACAGCCCGCTGCACAGGAACAGCGCGGTTTGCGCCACTTCTTCCACGGTTATGTTGCGTTGCAGAGGGGCCCTTTCGGCGTGGGCGTGGCGCATATCCCGGAAACCGCTGATGCCCCGCGCCGCCAGCGTTTCCAGCGGCCCGGCGGATATGGCGTTGACTCGGATGTTGGCCGGCCCCATTTCAGCGGCCAGTTGCCTTACGGCGTGTTCCAGAGCCGCCTTGGCTGACCCCATCACGTTGTAGCCGGGATACACCCGCTGCGATGCGTCAAAAGTCATGGCGACCACGCTGCCGCCTTCCTGCATCAAGGGGGCGGCATGGCGCACCAAAGGCAATAGCGAATAGGCGCTGACTTCCATTGCCAGTCGGAATCCGTCGCGGCCGGTATCCACGAAACGGCCGCTCAGGTCCTCCCGGTTGGCGAAGGCTATGCTGTGGATGAGGAAGGAGATTTCCCCGAACTCCCGGCTCAACGACTCGAAGACCTGCTCGATTTGCCCGTCATCAGTGGCGTCGCAGGGCAGCAGCAGGGGATTTTCCAGCGATTCTGACAGCCGCTCGACGCGCTCCTTCAGCCGCTCACCCTGGTAGGTCAGCGCCAACCGGGCGCCAGCGGCGGAAAGAGCCTGAGCGATGGCCCACGCGATGCTGCGCTCATTGGCCACTCCCAACACTATGCCATTCTTGCCGGAGAGGTCTATGGGAACCACTGTTCTCCCCCTTTTGGAGTTTCCTGGAACGCCCTCACCCTAACCCTCTCCCAGAGGGGGAGGGGACTTTCTAGGCGAACTGCGGGGCTATGCGCTCCAGGAAAACGTCAAGCTGACGTTCCGGGTCGAAGGTCGCCAGGCGCACCACCAGCGTATCCGCGCCCGCATCGGCATAGGCTGCCATCCGGTCGGCCACCTGCTGGATGCCGCCGAAGGGACCCCAGCGCGTTCCCCAGATGTTGGCTCCGTAGTAGCGCATCAGCCAGTCTTCGGCGTCGGCTCTGGCCGCGGCTTCATCCTCGTCGAGGTTTACGGTGAGGTAGAAGACGTTTTCGCGGCGGGTGGTGTCGCGGCCATATTCCTCGGCCTTGGCGTCCACCTGGGCGATTGCTTCAGCAAATTCCCCAGGCGTGTCGGAGATGGCGATGACGCCGTCGCCAACCCTAGCGGCCCGGTCAATCTGCGCCTGCTGCCGGGCGCGGTGGTGCGTAGCCAGCAGCCATGGGACGCCGTCGGGCTGGGTGGCCTTCGGCAACATGGTGACGGAGTCCAGCGAGAAATGCCGCCCTTCATGGCTGTGAGGCTGACCGGGACTGAGGCCCTTGGCGATTTCCACGATTTCCTCGAACCGGCGGGCGCGCCGCTTGGGGTCAACGCCTGCCGCGGCCCACTCGCCGCGCTGCTCGTCGTTGAAGGCGCCACCGACGCCGGCCCCGATGACCAAGCGGCCCCCGGAAATCAGGTCCACCGTCGCCATCGTCTGGGCCATTAGAACGGGATGGCGCAGCGCGGGCAGCAACACCGCCGTGCCGAGACGGACGCGGCTGGTACGGGCGGCCAGCGCCCCCAGCGTCGCCAGGGGCTCCAGGCGGGGCTTGGCAATCAGGCTGTCGCCTACCCACACGGAATCCAAGCCCGCCTGCTCGACCCGCTCCGCCATGCGGAAGACCCGGCCAGCGTTGTCGGGCTGCTCCCCGCGCAACAGGATGCCTCGCGTGGGAAGCAGCACGCCGAGCTTTGGTTTGCTTTCGTTCATATCTTCACCGATATTTGATTCAAGGTTTTCAGGATAGGGCTCACGCAGTTGGAGTTTTCACCCCCACCCTCCGCAGGGGCAGGCTCTAACCCTCCCCCTCAAGGGGGAGGGGATAGTTGAACTGCGTAAGTCCTATCCCGATTTGGAGCTATCTCATCAGGCGTTCCAGCAAGCCCGGTTCCATGTGCTGATAGGACTCAAGGTCGTCCACAATATCCAAATCCAGACCCAGGCCAGGGCTGTAAGCGATGGCTACGGAGGTCTCCAATTTGGCGGCCTGGCGCAGGTGCTTGCTGAAACTGCGTCTGCCCAGTTCCGGCTTGAAGCCGATTCCCTGGGGCACCAGTATGGCGTTGGTGCCCCCGTCGCGCCGGGCTGGGGCCAGAGTGACGTTGCCTGCCCCGCGGGATGCCTGGATGAAGGAATGTATATCGGAAGGCTTGACAAAAGGCAGGTCCCCCGCGATGTAGAGGGCGGACTTTCCCCGCTCAAAGGCTTGGTCTATGGCCTTGGACAGGGTGTCGTTCAGGTTGCGCCCCATTTCCTCGAACCACATCCCGCCTTGATTGCGGGCCAGATGTCTCACCTGCTCGTCGCCACCGACAACCCAAATCGGGTCTACGGATGCTCCGCGCAGGGCCACCAGCACCCGGCGAAGCATACCGGCGCTGATTCTGGCCCGCTGGTCAGGAGTCAGGTTGCGCGCCAGACGGCTCTTGCCCTCGGACAAGGGCTTCATGGGAATGATAGCGGCTATGCTGTATTCCTGGTTAGACATTGCGGCAACCTTGTACGGGCGAACAGCCGTGCGCCCCTACGATTCGTCCAGCCCCAGTATAGTCTGGGCCAAGTCTACACGGTCTTGAAGAGTGTTCATAATCGTGTTTGTGACCACCGGACGCAGCCCTTCATCGGCCACGGCAGAGGCCAACCCCTCGTCCTGCCGGTCTATCACCAGCACGTCGCAGAAATCCCGGTAGGCCCTGGCGACGCCCACCACGGAAACTTCCTGGCCCAGCCCGGCCATTATCTGTCCTGCCGGGCCGCGCACGGCGTCGTTGCCCACGATGGGACTGACCGCAACTCGCAAGCCGGAGAAGGAGGCCAGCCGTTCTCTCATTCCTGAAACTTCGACAATGGGCTGAACGCTGAGCGCTGGGTTGGAAGGGCATATAACCAGTATACGTGCCTGGGCCAAGGCGGCGTCCATCCCCGGCGAAGGAACCGCGTCAGCGGCTCCCACATAGTGGACGGCAGAGACCTCCGGCTGGGCGCGCTGCCGCACAAAGTATTCCTGCATGGAAAGGCGTCCCCCGGCGGTTTCCAGCACGGTGCGGACTGGCTGATCGCTCATCGGCACTATCCGGTGGGCCACGCCCAGAGCGGCGCAGAGCTGCGCGGTGACCTGAGAGAGAGTGAGGCCCTGGCCCAGCAGTTGCGTCCGGCGGATGTGGGTGGCAAGGTCGCGGTCGCCGAGGTTAAACCAGGCGTCGGCCCCATACTGCCGGAGCATGGCAAGGGCCGTGAAGGTGTCGGCGTTCAGTCCCCAGCCGGTTTCCGGATTGGACAGCCCGGCCAGAGTGTACATCATGGTATCCAAGTCGGGCGACACGTGCAGGCCGTGAAATTCCTCGTCATCGCCGGTGTTCACCGTCACAACCAGTTCTTCCGGGGTCAGACAGTGAGCGAGGCCAACTACCAGCTTAGCTCCACCTACACCGCCGGCAAGGGCGAGGGCGCGTATGCCACTACCGCTCATAATTCACCACAGAGAACGCAGAGAACATGGAGATGTATTTAAGGCTCCCTGTGGACTCTGTGCTAACCGGCCACCCGTTCGGCAGCGTGGCGGGGATGCTCGAAGCGGTACGTATCCAGCTTCACCAGCCGGTTGTAGGAACCGAAAATTTCTTCCACGTTGTCGCCCACCAAATCCAGCGGGTCATGTTCCTCGTCGGCATCGCTGAAGACACGCCGCAGCCCGTAGGTAGTGGAACGCTCGGCGGGGATGCGGCCTGCGGCGCGAATCATGCCGCGGAACTCGGACGGACGCATGAGCTGCCCGTGCTGAGCCCCGGCGGCGGTGGATATGCTCTCATTAATCAGCGTGCCGCCCAGGTCGTTCACCCCGGCGGTCAGGAGAAGCTGCGACATCCGAGAGCCTTCCTTCACCCACGACGCTTGGACGTTGGGAATCCAATTGTTGAGCATGATGCGGGCGATGGCGTGCATCTTCACTACGTCCATACCCGTAGGGCCGGGCCGGACATTCTGCACTAATCCCTTGAGGAACATGGGGGCTTCGGTGTGGACGAAGCTGAGCGGCACGAACTCGGTGATGCCTCCGGTCTGCTGCTGGAGTCCCCGCAGCAGAGCCATGTGATTACAAAGCTGCTCCGGCGTCTCCCGGTGCCCGAACATCACGGTGGAAGTCGTTGGGATGCCCAATTCGTGGGCCGTGGTGATTACCTCAATCCACTGGTCAACGGTGATGCGCCCCGGCGATATGCGGTCGCGCAGTTCCTGGTCCAGCACCTCGGCTGAGGTTCCCGGCAGGCTGCCCACTCCGGCGGCCTTCAGTCCCTCCAGGTACTCACGTATGGAGCAGCGGGAACGGACGGAGCCGTACAGCACTTCCTCCGGCGAAAAGCCGTGGATGTGCATATCGGGCAGGGCTTCCTTGACCGCGGCGCAGAGGCGGATGTACAGGTCGCCCTCCATCTGGGGCGGCAGGCCAGCCTGGATGCAGACCTCGGTGGCTCCATAGTCCCAGGCTTCCTGAGCGCGGCGGACGATTTCTTCGATGGGAAGGAAGTAACCCTCTTCCTCCCGGAAGTCGCGGCTGAAGGCGCAGAAGCCGCAACGCTTGATGCAAACGTTGGTGAAGTTGACGTTGCGGTTGACGACATAGGTAGCGATATCACCAACGGTGCGGCGGCGCAGTTCGTCGGCCACCAGGACAGTGGCGTTGTATTCCGGCCCGGTGGCGCCGAAGAGAAGCGTGCCTTCCTCGGCGGAAACGTCCTCGCCAGCCAGGGCACGGTCAAGCACCACTGCCACTTCCGGGCTCAGTGTTCCAGTCAGTTCGGTGAGGTTGGCGGCGGGCTGCTCAGTTGTTCCCGACATATCGTTGGATTCCCCCTCGTACATATCCGTCATCGTCGGCGAGGGCGCGAACCTTGGTCCGCAACCCCTCCGAAAGGTAATCGCCGGTGCTAAGGAAGTATTCGGGATAAACCGGCAGCCTGGGCTTTAGCTGGAAACCTGCGGCTTCGGTCTGTTCTTTCAATTGAGTCAGAGCCGGCCACGGGGCTTCCGGGTTGACGAAGTCAATGGTCAGCGGCGACACGCCGCCCCAGTCGTTGATTCCTGCGTCCAGATAGATACGGTAGTTGTCGGCGCTCAGGTTCGGCGGCACCTGCACGTTGGATTCCTGCCCCAATATCAGCCGTGCCGCGGCCACCGACCAGAGCAGTTCCACGGTATCGGCGTCCAGCTTGTCCTGCATCGCGGTATCGGGCTTGGCCCGGAAGTTCTGGACGATGACTTCCTGGACGTGCCCGAAACGGCTGTGCAGTTCACGGATTGCCAGCAGAGACTCTATGCGGTCTTCGCGGGACTCGCCGATACCAATGAGAATACCAGTAGTGAAGGGCAGTCGCAACTCGCCGGCCAGCTCGATGGTTCGCAGGCGCACCCTCGGACGCTTGCTGGGGGCGAACTCGTGCGGCCCGCCGGGAGCATGGAGGGCAGGGGAAGTGCTTTCCAGCATCAGGCCCATGGAGGGGTTGTAGGGCTGGAGCGCCGCTATCTCGCGGCGGCTCATGGTGCCGGGGTTGGCGTGGGGGAGAAGTGAAGTTTCCTCAACCACGAGGCGGTTGACGTAGGCCAGGTATTCCAGTGTCGTCCTGAATCCGAGCCTGGCGAGCCATTCCTTCGCTTCGGGATAGCGTTGCTCCGGGCGCTCGCCGAGAGTGAACAGCGCTTCGGTGCAACCGAGACGCTGGCCCGCCTTCACCACGTCCAGCACCTGTTCGGGCGTCATGTAGAGGGTATCGCCTGCCTGCTCCGGCGTCTTGCGGAAGATGCAGTAGCCGCAGAAGTCGCGGCACATATGCGTCAGAGGTATGAACACCTTGGGGGAGAAGGAGACGGTGCGGCCCTTGCCCAAGTCACGCATCTTGGCCGCCGCTTCGCACATCGCGGCCAGTACGCCGTCGTCCGCGCCGACCAGCGCCCACGCCTCTGCGTCGGACAGCGGGCGGCCTGACGCGGCGGCGTCCAGTGGCACTGCAAGAAGGGGGGGCACGGTGGCGGCAGTATTCGGCGGCATCATCGGGTTTCCGGCGGCTCAGGCTCTACCGGGGGCAGGAGCGATACGTCGGCGTATCTCGGCGGGTAATCCGTTGGCGGGGTATTCAGCAGCCGCAGCCTGCGGGCCTGGGATCGGGTTAAGCTCTCCGGCGGCGGGAAGGACGTCCCGTCCTCGGCCCTGATTTTTTCCATTTCCGCTACAAAAAAATTCGCAGCATTTATGGACGATTGTATCGTGTCAGCATCAAATTCATGCTCATAGTAATTGAAATGCAAGACGCTGACAGTGTTGTACCAACCCAGCAAGTCCTCTCGGGCTCGTTCCGAGACGATGTAATGCACTGAGGCATCCAGCCGGTAATGGCCCTGGTGATACCAGCCCCACTTTTCGGCCACGGACTTGATGGCGTGGGCCGCCGCGCCCCATGCCTTTTCCGATGCCTGGATAAGGTCGTCAGCGTCCAACTCCTCCTGCGCCTGCCTGAGGAGGCGTTGGCTGATGGCGGCATAACGGTCGGAGTATTGCAGGGATCCAGTGGGCGGCGCAGTAGTCATTTCCTATTCTTTTCCGATATTTATGGCGTGCCAGTTATTTTATGTCCTATGGGTTGTGATAGCAACGGACGGACAGCCCCCTAGAACCCGTCCAGCTTGGCTTGGTCTATGAAAGGCAGGGAGTGGTAGGGGCGGCCCAGGTGTTCGTGGGCGAGACGGGTGGCCACCCGGCCCCGCGGCGTGCGGTCTAGGAAGCCAAGTTGCAGCAGGTATGGCTCCCACACGTCCATGATGGTATCGGAGTCCTCGTTCAGCGCGGCGGCCAGGGTGTCGAGACCCACCGGGCCGCCGTCGAATTTGTCTATGATGCTGCTGAGCAGGCGGTGGTCGGATTGGTCCAAGCCCAACGGGTCAACGTTCAATTGCTCCAGCGCGGCGCGGGCCACCGGGCCGGTGATATGGTTGTCGGCCTTGACCAGGGCGTAATCGCGGGTGCGCCGGAGCAGGCGGTTGGCGACGCGGGGGGTGCCACGGGAGCGGCGGGCGATCTCGGCCACGCCGTCGGCATCATAGTCCGTGTTCAGGATTCGCGCCGAGCGTTCGACTATTACGTTCATCTCCTCAGCGTCATAGTATTCCAGCCGCCATACGGAGCCGAAACGGTCGCGCAGCGGAGCGCTGACCATGGAGAATCGGGTGGTTGCGCCCACCAGGGTGAAGGGGTTGATGCGCAGGTTCACGCTTCGGGCGGCCAGTCCCTTGCCCACCATCCAGGACAGGAAGAAATCTTCCATTGCCGAGTACAGCACTTCCTCGACCACCCGGTTCAGGCGGTGAATTTCGTCAACGAACAGCACCTCGCTGGGCTGGAGGCTGGTTAGGATGGCGGCCATGTCGCCAGCGCGCTCGATGGCCGGGCCGGAAGTCACGCGGATGGGCACCTCCATCTCGGCGGCGATGATGTGGGCTAGGGTGGTCTTGCCCAGACCGGGAGGGCCGTAGATGATGGCGTGGTCCAGCGACTCCTGCCGAATCTTGGCGGCGTCTATGGCGATTTGCAGGGTCTGTTTCGTGTGGGACTGGCCGACGAATTCGTCCAAGCGCCTGGGGCGCAGGGAAACATCGGCGTCTTCCTGCTGTTCCGTACCGGCTACCAGCCGCTCGGTCATATCCACTCCTGACAGTTAATGCTAATGGGAAGGATTCCACCCCCACCCTAACCCTCCCCCTTGAAGGGGGAGGGAACTTCCAGCTATTCCTCGAACTTGCGGAATACCAGGCAGGCGTTCTGCCCGCCGAAACCGAAAGCGTTGGACAGCACCACCTGCACATCGAGCTTGCGGGCGTGGTTAGGCACGTAGTCCAGATCGCAATCAGGGTCCGGTGTAGCGTAGTTGATGGTGGGATGCACTGTCACCTCGGTAATAGTCTTGATGCAGGCCGCCGCCTCCAAAGCGCCGGCGGCGCCCAGCGAATGCCCGATCATGGACTTGGTGGAACTGACCGGAATCTTATAGGCCCGCTCTCCGAACAGCCGTTTGATTGCGACGGTTTCCAGGGTGTCGTTCAGTGGCGTGGACGTGCCATGAGCGTTGATGTAGTCCACCTGTTCCACGGTTACGCCTGCGTCGGAAAGGGCGATGTCCATAGCTCGCGCCGCGCTGGCTCCCGACTCCTCCGGCTGCACGGGATGACCGGCGTCGCTGGTGCAGCCGAACCCGGAGACCTCGGCCAGGATGTTTGCCCCCCGCGAGAGGGCATGTTCCAGCCGCTCCATCACCAGCACCACCGCGCCCTCGGACGGAACGAAGCCGTCGCGGTCGGCGTCGAAGGGGCGGCTGGCCTGCTCCGGCTCGTCGTTGCGGGTGCTGAGGGCCCGCATCACGGCAAAGCCGGACAACCCCAGCAGGCTGATGCCCGCCTCCGCGCCGCCGGCGAACACTACGTCGGCGGTTCCTCGGCGCAGCACGTCCAACGCTTCGCCGATGGCTTGGTTGGAAGCGGCGCAGGCGGTGGTGGCCGTGGAGTTGTAGCCTTGAGCGCCCAGATAACGACTGACGGCGGCGGCGGCCATATTGGGCAGTATCATGGGAAAGAAGAAGGGAGACATCCGCATTCCGCCCCGGTCGGCAAGGATGCGGCAGTTCTCTTCCAAGGTCGGGAAGCCCCCGTTGCCGTTTCCGAGGATGACACCCACCCGATACGGGTCTTCTCGGGACACGTCTATGCCCGATGCCTCAGCGGCCTGCAATCCGGCGGCCACAGCCAACTGGGAAAACCGCGCCATCCGGCGGGCTTCCCGTCCGGGGATATACTGTTCCGGGTCAAAGCCCGTCACCTCCCCTGAGATGCGGCACGGATAGCCGGAAGGGTCGCACAGAGTCATCGGCCCGACGCCCGATTTGCCAGCGGCGAGGTTCCGCCAGAACTCATCGGGCGACTCACCCAGCGGAGTCATAGCCCCCATGCCGGTTACTACAACCCTAATCTGTTCGTTGCTCACGATCCCGTCCGCCTGCGGAAATTTCTGGCCCCGTCATTGGCTCTCCTTACGGCGCAGGGAAGGGTAGGTTTCCGGTTCGATGCCCAGGGCCGCCTCCCGCACCTCGGCAGCCAAGAACAGGGAGCCGGTCGCCAGCACCAGGTCGCGGGGGTTGGCCTCGTCACGGGCCAGCTCCAGCGCATCGCGGGGAGTTGGCGCGATGACCGTCTCTGCGCCACGCTCTTTCAACATATCGGAAAGCTCTACGGCTCCTAGGGCGCGGGGATGTCGGGACTGAGCAGCGATAGCCAAGTCGGCTACGGGGGCCAGCGAATCCACCATTGCGTCCACGTTCTTGTCGCGGGAGAAACCGGCTATCACCAGCAGGCGGTCGTAATCGAAGTAGTGGGGCAGAGATTCCAGCAGCTTATCGACGGAATAGTCGTTGTGCGCCCCGTCGGCGACAACCAGGGGTTCGCGCTCCAGCAGTTCCATGCGGCAGGGCCAGGACACACTTCGGAACCCCTGTACCAGCGACTCGGCGGATATGTCGAAACCCTGTACCTTGCTGATAGACTCGATAGCCGCCACGGCGGTGGCGGTGTTCTCCATCTGGTAATCGCCCAGCAGCGGTATGTCCAGGTCATAAGAGCCGAGCAGTCCGTGGACGGTGAGATGCTGGTAGGGACGCCCCCACCCTAACCCTCCCCCGCCCTTCGACAAGCTCAGGATGGGAGAGGGAACTGAAGGTCTGGGTTCCCAAGTCACGTCACGTCCGATTAGCACTGGCTCCACACCCACCCGGTTGCAGGCATCGAGAATCGAGGCCAGGGCCTCAGCGCGTTGGGGAGCGATTACCGGAATGGAGCCGGGCTTGATGATGCCGGCCTTGTCGGCGGCGATTTCGCCGATGGTGTCGCCCAGAATCTTGGCGTGGTCCATGCTCACCGAGGTTATCACGCACACGTCGGCATCCACCACGTTGGTCGCGTCCAATCTTCCCCCCAGGCCAACCTCTACCGTCTGCACGTCGGCGCGGGCTTGGTCGAAGCAGTGGAAGGCCATCCCGGTAAGGAACTCGAACAGGGTCACCACCCCCCCTGTATCCCCCCTCCGGGGAGGGGATGATGGGGATGCCAAGCGCAGCGGCCATAAGTCGGCCACCAGTCCGGCAAACTCTTCTTCGGAAATGGGCTGGCAGTCCCGGCGCATCCGCTCCCGAAAGGTGTGCAGGTGTGGGGAGGAGTAGAACCCGGTGCTGAGACCGGCGGCGTGGAAGGCGGCGTCGCAGAGGGCCGCCGTGCTGCCCTTGCCCTTGGTGCCGGCGATGTGGACTGCGGGTACCCGGCGTTGGGGGTTGCCGACCCGGTCGAGGAACGATTCCATACGCTCCAGGTTGTAAATGGCTTTCTGGCGCGGCCCATCAACCCTGGCTCTTTCCGAGTCAAACAGGGATAGGACGTTGGCGATGGCTTCACTGTATTGCATCGCGCACCTCGCTAGAGGCCCCGTCGAACTGCAAGGTTGGGCATTTCCATTGAACTGCTCTCTACTGGTTCCTGCGGCGGGGCATAGCCAGTCCCAGCACCATCCGCAGGGCGTCGCCGAAGGTGACTTCCTTCACGTAGTCAATGTTACCCCGCAGAGGCTTGGGGGTAAACCCGAATGACTGCTCCAAATCGCGGCCTTCCGACACGTTTCGGATGCCCAGCATCTTGAGTTGGTCCGTAGTAACCGGCGCTCGCGGCAGGATGCGCTCCATAATCGCCACGGCAGGCCAGACCAGGGGTGTTGGAATGTGGATCCGGCGAGCGCGTTTACCCATCGCCAACGCCACCTCGTCCAACAGGTCGTTATAGCTCAGTCGGTTAGGGCCGCCCAAGTTTATGGTTTTTC
This sequence comes from Dehalococcoidia bacterium, assembly GCA_965204865.1. GTDB lineage: Bacteria > Chloroflexota > Dehalococcoidia > Lucifugimonadales > UBA3495 > VXOI01. Next base: position 2,600,067 of record OZ242027.1, read on the forward strand.
TCTTGACCGTCGAGTCTCCCACCGAGGCGGCGACGCAGCGGGCCACGTCATCGGCGGCCACGGGCTGCATCCGGCTCTTGCCACCGCCGATGACCGGCGTTATGGGGCCGAGGCGCACCAGTCCGGCCAGCGCGGTCAGGAACTCGTCGCCCTCGCCGAAAATCACGGACGGACGCAGTATGGTGTAGTCCAGCCCGGAGCTGGTTACTTCCAGTTCCGCCTGACGCTTGGAATGGAAGTAAGGGTATGAAGGGTCGGAGGTTGCGCCTAGGGCGCTGACGTATATCAGTTCGCGGGCGCCTGCCTCCTTGGCCGCAGCGGCTACATTGGCCGTGCCTTGCCGGTGTATCCCCTCGAAGGTGGCGCCCTTCCCGGGGCGTATTATGCCCACCAGATGCACCACCGACTGCACGTCATAGAACGCCTGCTTCAAGGCGTCAGGATTCATAATGCTGCCGTAGTGAATCTCCACGGCCCGGTGGTCGAAAATCCGCTCTTTCCCTGGCGAGTGAATCAGGCAGCGCACCTGGTGACGGCGCGCCAGAAGTTCGCGCACGACGCGCTGCCCCAGAAACCCGGTGGCTCCCGTGACCAGAACCAGCAAGAGCGTAATCCTTCCTGCGCCGGACTTGGCCTGCGAGTTAGTGGACAGCGGCCCTGTAGCCGCTTATCGCTATTTCAAGGTTCGGGTATGCAATGCTGAATGTCAAGGCGCAACCGTCAGCATTGCTCCGGCGGCATTGGAACGCCGCGCGATGTGCGGTATTATGGCGCGGGCATTTTCGGGAAGACTGGAGCGGACGGAACGATGGCGGGTAACAAGCTTCACTTCGGCGCCAACCTGACCCTGGAGGTCGGGGAAACGGCGCGACAGGCACGGTGGATGGAAGAGCTGGGCTATGAGTACTTCTCGGCCGGGGAGCACTTCATGCGCGGCGACCCGCCGGGCCCTTCTCATGCTTCCCTGCCGGTCCTGGCGGTGGCTGCCGGAGCCACCCAGTCAATCCGCCTGCTGTCTTCCATTGTGCTGGTCCCGTTCTACCACCCTCTGATGCTGGCCCGCTTGACGGCGACGCTGGATGCCGCTTCCAACGGGCGCCTGACCCTGGGCGTGGGCATCGGGGGCGAGTACCCGGCGGAGTTCGAGAACTCCGGCCTGCGGGTGAGCCAGCGGGGGCGGCGCACCGACGAGTGCCTGGAGGTTGTGCGGCGTCTCTGGACGGGAGAACGGGTGTCTTTCTCCGGCCGGCACTTCCAGTTGGACGGGGCGATGCTCAACCCAACGCCCGCGCAGCAGCCTCACCCGCCGGTATGGGTGTCGGGGCGGCGCGACCCTGCCATGCGGCGGGCAGCCCGCTTCGGCGAGGGCTGGGTACCCTATTTCTTCGACCCGGCGCGATACCGCGACAGTGTGGAGAAAATCCACGAGTTCGCGGAGGAGGTGGAGCGGAGTCTGGACGGCTTCCAGTGGGGCTTCTTTCCGTACATATCCATCTACCCTACCGAGGAGGAGGCTGCGGAAGTGGCGGCGCGGCAGCTCGGCGGACAGTATCTCTATGGCGGTGAGTTCATCAACATCGTCCGGCGCTACTGCCTGCTGGGGACACCGGAGCAGTGCGCGGAACGGCTGCGGGAATACGTGGACGCCGGGGCGCGTCACATCGTGTTCAGCATCACCTGCCCGCCGGAAGACCGGGAACGTCATCTGGAGGACATCGCGGCAAAGCTGATTCCATTATTCCGCTGAAAGCCCTGCCTTTCGCGTTACAGCATCCTGTATAATGGACACTGGGAAATCGGTTATACTGCCGCTCCACAGTGGTGAAGCGGCAAATCGTGCAGTCTTGTCAAAGTCGTGTCCAACATATAAGTTGGAACAGGCCGTCCTGCTCAGACGAGAACGGACGGCATAAGGAGGCAAAAATGTCTCGAATCAAGCGGGTGATGCTACTCCAACCGGCCTCCGCCGGTGGCAACTTTGAATATGTGGCGATTCCCCGGCAGGGTATGCTCTACCTGTCCGCAGCCCTGGCCCAGTGGGAAGGCCCCTTCGTCTACGAGCGGGAAATCTGGTTCGAAGACCGCTCTGGCCTGATGGACCCTGAAAAGGACCTGGAAGGCGTGGACATCCTGATGCTGACCGCGCTGATTAACGAAGCCCCCCGGGCCTACCAGGTAGCGCGGATGGCCAAGGAATACCACCCCGACCTCATCACCATCGGCGGCGGCCCGCAGATGAGTCCGCTGCCGGAAGAAGCCTTCGACTACGGCCACTTCGACGTCATCGTCCAGCGGGAGGGCGAGGACATCATCGGCCAGTTGTGCGATGTCCTGCTGGAACGGCGCGGGACAGACCGCAACCAGTATCTGGCAAACGTCCCAGGCATCAGCTACCTGGAAGACGGGCAGGTGGTCCAGACCCGGCGCGTGGGGCTGGTGCAGCCCGACTTCGTGGAGCTGCCGGACTTCCGCTCCATCCGCGATCTCACGCCGGAGAACCCGATGGCCGGCGGCGTGGTCGAGACCATCCGCGGCTGCACCGAGAAATGCACCTACTGCCAGGTCATCCAGCAGTTCCTGGGCTACCGTCTGGTGTCGCGGGAAACGGAGTTCAAGCGGCTGGCGCAGTTGCAGGAACTGGCGGCCGACGGACTGATTCACTCCTCGCGCAACGGCTCCTTCCAGGTGTTCGTTTCCGACGACCTGCACACTCCGCCGCTGCGGGCGGTCAAGTTCCGCAACGAGCGGCTGGAGCGGCTCAAGGGCTGGAAGGGCCATACCGAAAATATGAACCTCATCATCCAGGCCCGCGCCGAAATCGGCCAGGACCCGGAACTGGCCCACGCTCTCCAGGAAGCCAACGTGAAGATGCTCTACCTGGGCGTGGAGTCGGACAATGCCGAGAATCTGAAAGCGGTGAACAAGCGGCAGGAACCGGGGCAGATGCACCGCGACCTGGCCTACATCAACGAACAGGGCTTCACCGTGGTGGCTATGACCATCATCGGCCTGCCCTACGACACCGAGGAAAGCATCATGTCCCTCGCCGACTGGGTCACGACGGTCAGTCGCTACCAGACGGCCAACTTCCTCACGCCGTTGCCAGCTACGTCCAACTGGACGGCCCTCAGGCCGCTGAACGAGCACGGCGAGCTGTTGCAGGAAGGCGAGATGCGCCCCTACCAGCTTTACACCGGCCGCCAGTTCGTACATCACGACGAGCGGTGGTCGATGCAGGAAAGCCGCGAGATTTTCGACAAGTACACCGGCAAATTGCAGGAAGTGGACGACGTCTACCGCCGGGTCTTCCGCATTCTGCGCACCTACAAGCTGCGACTGGCCGCCACAAGCAAGGAGCTGAGCGACACCGTTGCTGCCCGGCTGGGCGAAGCCACCGACAACCTGCACGACCTGGCCCACCCGGACTCGCTGGCCGGACGTGAGTTCGGCGAGAACATTTCCGGGAAGGTCAGCGAGTTGGTGGAGACTCTCCGCTCCGTTTCCCAGCCGCTGGCTAACGTCCGCCGCGACGCCGCCGACAGCATCGGCTCCAAGCTCAACGAGCTGTCCGAGTCGCTGAAGACGTTGGCCGATCCCAGTGTCAGCAGCGGCAAGGAGCTGGCATCCAGCATCTCCCGGCGCATCGCCGACCTGACCGACACTATTGACGCCGCCCTTTCCGACCAGCGCGATGGCCGAAAGAGGGCAACCGGGCAAAGCTAAGCGCGGCGGATTACCGGAAATGGCAGGAATTGGCCGGAACTCGAGGTTTTCAACAGGATGACAGAACACCGCCGCGTCTACATCACCGGAATTGGCGTAATCAGCCCTCTGGGGCTGGACTTGGCGTCAACCTGGGAGGGAATAAAGCAGGGGCGGTCCGGCGTTGACTACCTCACTTCCTTCGACACCGAGGGTTTCGACACGCGATTCGGGGCCGAGGTCAAGGGCTTTGACGCCGAGGACTATCTCGACCGTAAGGATGCGCGGCGGATGGACCGTTTCGCCCAGTTCGCCGCCGTCGCCGCCCGTCAGGCTTGCCAGCAGGCCGGACTGGAGCCGGACAAGGGGGACCCCTACCGGGTGGGCGTCATCATCGGCAGCGGCATCGGGGGCATTTCCACCCTCTCCCAGCAGTTCACGGTCTTGAGCGAGCGTGGCCCCCGGCGGGTCAGCCCTTTCCTCATTCCCATGATGCTGGGGGACATGGCCTCGGCCCAGGTCTCGATGGCCACCGGCGCCATGGGTGCGAACTACTGCCTGGTGTCCTCCTGCTCCAGCGGGGCAGACGCCATGGGCCAGGCCTGGGAGATGGTGCGGATGGGCCGCGAGGACATCGTGCTGGCCGGCGGCAGCGAGGCGCCACTGGTCCCGGTGGCTGTGGCCGGATTCAACGCCCTGCGGGCCCTGTCCCGGCTGAACGAAAACCCGGCCCAGGCCAGCCGCCCCTTCGACATTTCCCGAGACGGCTTCGTCATGGGAGAGGGCGCGGCGGTTTTCGTGCTGGAAAGCGAGGAGAGCGCGGCCCGGCGCAACGCCGAACCGCTGGCCGAGATGGTGGGCTATGCCGCCACCTCCGACGCTCATCACCTGACCGAGCCTTCCATCACCGGCGAGAGCGCCGCCAACGCCATGACCATGGCGCTGGCCGAGGCGCGCATATCGCCCGCCGAGGTCGGTTACATCAACGCCCACGGAACCTCCACCCCGCTGAACGACAAGCACGAGACCAAGGCCATCAAGATGGCGTTGGGAGAAGAGGCTCATCGCATCCCCATAAGTTCCAGCAAGTCAATGACCGGCCACCTGCTTGGCTCCGGCGGTGCGCTGGAGGCCGCCATCTGCGTTATGGCGATGCGCGATAGCCTGGTTCCTCCAACCATTAACCTCCACGAACACGACCCGGAATGCGACCTGGACTATACTCCCAATGAAGCCCGCAGCCGGGAAATCAACGTCGCCATGAGCAACTCCTTCGGCTTCGGCGGCCATAACTCGGTGCTGGTCTTCGCCAAGCCCAACCTGGCAGTCCATGTGTAATTCCCTCTCCCTCCGGGGGAGGGTTAGGGTGGGGGCATGAGCAGCGCATCAGCGCTCCGCTGGGACTTCCCTTCGGCACAGGACATCTCCGCCCTGCGCTCCGCCGGACTGCCGCCCGTCATCGCGCGATTGCTGGCCGGCCGCGGCATCGACACGGACCGGAAACTCCAGGAGTTCCTCCATCCGTCCCATCGTCTGCCCTACGACCCGTTGCTCCTTTCGGGGATGGAGGCCGCTGTACAGCGGCTGCGCCGCGCCGTGCAATCGGGGGAGACCGCCGGTGTTTTCGGCGACTTTGACGTGGACGGCATAACCGGCACGGCCATAGTCTGCGAGGGACTGACCGCGCTGGGAGTGACGGCCATTCCCTACCTGCCCAGCCGCGCCGATGAGGGCCACGGGCTTTCCACCGGAGCGGTGGACTGGCTGATTGACGCCGGAGCGTCGCTCATCGTCACCGTGGACACCGGCATCACCGACTCCGGGCCAGTGGCCCACGCCAATAGCCGGGGCGCGGACGTCATCATCACCGACCATCACGTGCCGTCCCACGGCCTGCCTCCGGCCGTCGCCTGCATCAACCCGCACCTGCCGGAAGGCGAACTGCCCCTTTTCCGCTACCCCTTCGCCGACCTGTGCGGGGCCGGAATCGCCTTCAAGCTGATGCAAGGGCTGTACGAGTCCCATGGTCTGCCCTGGAACCCGGCTCTGCTGGAGCTGGCCGCGCTGGGAACCGTGGCCGACCTGGTGCCGCTGCTGGATGAAAACCGATACATCGTCGCGGAAGGGATGCGGCGGATTGCCAATACTCGCCGCCCTGGGCTCCTCGCGCTGTGCCAGGCGGCCCGGCTTTCGCCGGAAACCCTCGACACAGAAGCGATTTCCTACCAAATCGTTCCGCGTCTCAACTCGGCGGGCCGGATGGGCGACCCGACGGATAGCCTGCGCCTGCTGACCACCGAATCGCCCGACGTTGCCTCCGGCTTGGCCTACAAGCTGGACGCGCTGAACCGGGAACGCCGCGACGCTACCACCGACGCACTGGAGTTGGCCTACGCGCAGGTGGAGGCTATGCCATCAATGCCCGCGCTATTGGTAGTGGCTGACGAAGGTATACGCCCAGGTGTAGCGGGACTGGTAGCAGGACGGCTGGCCGAGCGTTACCGGCGTCCGGCGGTGGCGCTTTCCCTGGGTGATGAGTATGCCGTGGCTTCGGCCCGCAGCATCCCGGGATTCAGCATCATTGACGCTGTCCGCTCCATTGAGGACCTAGTGACACGCTACGGGGGCCATTCGCAGGCCGCCGGGTTCACCGTGGCGCGGCAAAATCTGGGCCAGGCAGCGCAACGGTTGGAGGCCTATGCCACTGAACGCCTGGGAACGATAGACCTGACGCCGACGGTGGAAATAGACGTCACGGCCAGCCTGGCGGAACTTACGAAGGACGCGCAGGAATGGCTGGCTACCCTGGAGCCTTTCGGTAAAGGCAACCCTCGCCCGGTGTTCGCATCTACTGGCGTGAGAGTGTTGGAAGCGCAGTACATGGGATACTCGCAACAACATCTGCGGCTGCGAGTCGAGCAGGATGACGTTGAAATGACCGCGCTGGCTTTCGGGCAGGGCAGCGCTTGGGGTCAGGGCATGAAGCGCGTGGATCTAGCCTACACGCTGATGGAAGACACCCGGCAGCCGGGCAGCCCACTGGCCCTGCGGGTATCTCAATTCCGGCCTGCTGTTGACGCAGCCCCTCTGCTCTAGCCGCGGGCCGGACGGGTCCGGGGACTGGCGTCGCTCCGCACTATCTGGGCTTTCCACACCAACAACGGCACCGTAATGATAATCACGATGAGCGCCACTATCTGCGCTTCGTTCAGTCCGCCGAAGTAGGTGTTGTATTCTTCCCGCAGGAAGCTGATGAAGAAACGCCCGATGGAGTATGTTGCCGCATATAGGGCGAAGAACATCCCATGGGGCCGCATTCGCTTTCGCAGCGGCCACAGCGCGGCCAGCAGCACTAGGTCGAACAGCAGCTCGTAGGCCACCGCCGGATGCGTCGGCGGCCGGCCCACGCCGGGGCTATCGGGGTGGGTGTATATGACGGCCCACGGCAGGTCGGTGACTTTGGCGAAATGCTCGCCGTTGATTATGTCGCCGATGCGCCCGATAGCCATTGCCACCAGCAGCGCCGGGGCAGTGACGTCGGCCAGGTGTCCGATGCGGGGAAGGTCTGCCTTGTTGGGTTGGCCGAACAGGAAGGAGAAGGGCCGCCACAAGGCCAGGAACCAGGCCGAATTGCGAATCAGCAGATACAGCGATCCGCCGACGAAGCCGCCGGAGATTGCCCCGAATATGGCGATGCCGCCCTCCCAGACGCGAAAGACCCGTATGAAATCGTACTGATACACCTCGTCCCAGAAGTCTATGACGTGGAGGATACGCGCTCCAATGACTCCGCCGATGATGGCCCACATCGAGGCGGAGTACAGCACATCGGCAACCATCCCCTCACGAGTGCCCCACCGCACCACCAGGAAGACCGCCACGGCCACGGCGATGAAGGTGAACACCCCGTGCCACGACAGTATGAATCCCCCAGAGTTCACCAGGTTCGGGTTGATGCCGATGCCGATGCTGGCCAGGGTGTCTATGCCCATTTATCCGTTCCTTACTCTATCTGTCATTCCCGACTCTATCCGTCATTCCCGCGAAGGCGGGAATCCAAACCCCGGCGCCCCACGTCTCAACTGTCATTATTAACACATCTGCCTGTGCCGGGATACGCGGGACGCACGGGACTGTGGGGTAACGGGGGTTTGGATTCCCGCCTTCGCGGGAATGACGGCTTGGGATTGCGGACGGCTTGTATCGCAAATGTCAACACAACCTACTTAAATCCCGCCAACCGTCGTAACAAGGTATACCCCGGCGCCCATTGGCTGCAAGGCTTCGGCCACTGTCCGGTGTTGCATTTCGCTGGAGGGGACAGCGAACATGGCTGGCCCGGCGCCGCAGAGATACAGCTCCGGACCGCCGCGCTCCAGCGCTGCCCGCCGCATCTGAGACAGTACCGGGAACTCCCACTCGGCTATATCCTGGAATACGTTGTAAATGCAGCCTCGGATGGATTCGGCCACGAACTGCCCGCTCATCAGCAGTTGCACTAGGAGACGTGTCGTGCCGCCGTCGCTGTAATTCGCCGGTGTCAGGCGGGAATACATTCGCCGCGTCTTGTCGCTAATCTCCAGGTCGGGGAATACCAGCGTCAAGTTGAAGGGCGGAAGAGGGGGCAATGGGAATACAAGTTCTCCGCGCCCCTCGGCCAACGCCGTGCCGCCCCAGAGAAAAAAGGAAACGTCAGATCCCAACTGGGCGGAAATCTCCGCCAGCTCCTCGGTAGAAACAGAAAGCCCCCAGAAGTCGTTGAGGGCGCGCAGAGCGGCAGCGGCGTCGCTGCTGCCTCCGCCCAGGCCCATGGCTATGGGAATACGCTTCTGGACACTTATTTTGGCCTGAGGCCGGATGCCCCGGCTGCGGGCCAGCGCCTCCGCCGCCTTCCAGACCAGGTTGGCCTCGCCGGACAGTTCCGGGCTGTCGCATTCCACCCGCAGCGTGGGCCAGGGCTCGATAGTCAGCAGGTCAGACAAGCCAATAGTCTGCATGACGGTCTTGACCTCATGGTAGCCGTCCGCGCGTCTGCCCAGCACCTCGAAGGCAAGATTCAGCTTGGCGTAGGCCTCAATCTGCACGACTGGATACCCCCACCCTAACCCTCCCCCTAATGGGGAGGGAACTATTTATTTCCTGCCACGCGGCGCAGACGGCGGCCCACTCCGGCAGGCTGAGGGTGGCCGGGCGTCTGCGCCCGTCTATACCGGCTCGTTCCAATACCGCAGCAGCGGCGCCTGGTTCGATTCCCAGGCCGTGCCCCAGGGAGTTGTGAAGCTGCTTGCGCGGAGCGGAGAAACCGGCGCGGACGACGTCGAAGAATAAGTCCCGGGTGGGCGTGTCCACCGCCGGGCGTTCCCGCACGTCCAGCCGCACCACCGCCGAGCGCACCTTGGGCGGCGGGCGGAAGGCGGTTGGCGGCACAGAGCAGACCATCCGGGCATCAGCGTAGTATTGAGTAGCTACCGACAGCATAGTCATACTGCCGGGTGTCGCCGTCATGCTGTCAGCAACTTCTTTCTGAACCATGAACAGGGCCAGAGAAGGGGGCGGCTCCGACTCCAGAGTGCGGCGGATGATGGGGTTGGCGGCATAGTAGGGAAGGTTGCCAATGACTTTGTAGTTTTCCTGCCTCTCCGCCGAGGGAGAGAACGCCAAGGCGGGCAAGTCCGTCTCACGGGCGTCGGCCAGCACACATCGCAGATTGTTGGGATAGTCCAGACGAGCGGGCAGGTCCTCGCACAATCGCGCGTCCAGCTCGACAGCCACCACCCGGTCGGCCTGCTGCGCCAACCGGCGGGTGAGAACACCGCGGCCGGGGCCGATTTCCACCACGGTATCGGCAGGCGTCAACTCGGCGGCGTCAACGATACGGGCAGCAATGCGGGAGTCGCGGAGGAAGTGCTGCCCCAGCGATTTGCGCGGGCGGGCGTAAGCGGTCACAGGACTCTATTAGTTACCTCCCTCTGAGGGGGAGGGGGAGGGTGGGGGTGTATCGCAGCTAGAATGAACATAGAAGAAGAGACCGCGCACCTCCGGTCGACACTGACAAATGAGCGTGTCGCGGTGGACGACTCAGGCCAGGCGCTCCCGCGGCGCCCGCAGTGTCCTGCTTACCGTTGCTTCCTCTCGGACCTGGCGGGGTTCACAAGTCTGCGTCGCGTGGGACCCGGCCCTCAACGACCTCCGACCGCGATATAGGCCCACCGGGCAGGCCTCTGGGAGGAATTCAACCCCGCTGTAGCGGATTGCGGGTGCAGGGCACCGCTAGCTCCCCATCTAGTGCGGCCTCTCTTTCATAGTAGGTTCAGCAGGCCCCGGTGTCAATTGAGCAGTCGGGCGGCATTGGGGAATGAGCCATCAGCGTTGTTGGGCTAGGCCGGTGGTGCTAGACTATGGGGCGTTGAAATTGCTGGTGGTTGGTTATGCCCGTAAAGAAAGCCGTCATCCCCGCCGCCGGTTTGGGAACTCGCTTTTTGCCGGTGACCAAGTCGGTCCCCAAGGAACTTCTTCCCATCCTCGACCGTCCGATGCTTCAATACGTGGTGGAAGAAGCCGCCGAGGGAGGGGTCGAGGAAGTAATCATAGTCACCGCCCCCGGCAAGGAGGGCATCGCCTCCTACTTTCAGCCATCCCCGGCGCTGGAGCGGCGGCTGTCCGAGAACGGCTCCCAAGACCTGCTGGACAGGGTGTTGCGGGCGTCGCATCTGGCCAAGGTGTCCTTCGTGATACAGGAAGAGGCGTTGGGGCTGGGCCACGCGGTGCTGACGGCCCGGGACGCCGTGGGCGATGAGCCGTTTGTGGTCATACTGCCCGACGACATCGTGCATCCTTCGACAAGCTCAGGACAAACCGGGCCGGGGGTGGTCGCGCAGATGGCGGCCATCTTCGACCGCGCGCAGGCCGGGGTGGTGGCGGTGGAGCCGATGCCCTGGGAGACGGTGCACAACTACGGCGTGGTGGACGCCGTGCCCGCGGGCGACAGGCTGCACCAGGTTCGGGGGCTGGTGGAAAAGCCGCCGCGCGAAGAGGCGCCGTCGAACCTGTCCATCGTCGGACGCTATATCCTTCCGCCGGAAATCTTCGACTGCCTGGAACGCACCCGCCCCGGCGCCAAGGGCGAGATCCAGCTAACCGACGGGATGCTGCTGCTGCTGGAAAGCGCCCAACTCTACGCCTACGAGTTCCAAGGCATCCGCTACGACGGCGGCCAGCCGCTGGGCCTGCTCCGCGCCTCGCTGGAGTACGCCCTGCGCCGCGACGACACCCGTGCGGCTACCCTTGAGCTGCTGCGCGGGTTGGATATTGAATAAGCCCACCCTCACCCTAACCCTCTCCCTCTGGGAGAGGGGATTTTTGGTGTAGCCTTGAGCACGATACAAAGCCAGCGTGAAAACGTAGACTCCCTCAGAACCGCCCTTCTGGAACTGCTGGACGGCATGAATTACTGCCTGGACTGGAAGCCGGACGAATCGGAGTGGTCGGCGCGGGAGATCGTCTATCACCTGCTGGACACTCCTCCAGGAGGCACGGCGTCGCTGGTGCAAAGCATAGTGTCGGGTGAAATAACCGAGTACGAAATCTGGTCCGACCGCACCAACGTCAACGAAGCGCGGGCAACGCTGGACATGGAAGAGGTCGAGGCGGACATCAGCGCCTTCTTTACCAAGTTCAAGGACGCGCTGCAAGCGACAGACGATGCGGACTTGCAGGGACGCCGGGTGCTGATGCGCCAGCGCACGCGAGGGCAGGACGAGGAGCGGACGCTGGAGGCGCTGCTGGAGGGATGGAGCCGCCACTGGCGGGCGCACCTGGAGCAACTGGGGGAACTGCGGTCAGCGCTGGGGTTTTAAGCAGAAGCCTGGGCCTCTAGTTCTTTAAAACCCTCACTGGGTATGATGAATCTACCCTTCTTCCCCTATCCCTCGCCGCCCACTTCCAGCAGCGTCAGGAAGGCTTCCTGTGGGATTTCCACTTGGCCCACCATCTTGAGGCGTTTCTTGCCTTCCTTCTGGCGTTCCAGCAGCTTGCGCTTGCGGGTGATGTCGCCGCCGTAGCACTTGGCGAGGACGTCCTTGCGCATGGCGCGGACGGTCTCGCGGGCGATGATACGGCTGCCGATGGCCGCCTGGATCGGCACCTCGAACAACTGCCGGGGGATGGTGGTCCGCAGCTTCTCCACCACGCGGCGGCCCTGACCCATGGCCTGGTCGCGGTGGAGAATCATGGACAGCGCCTCGACGGGCATATGGTTGACCAGCACGTCCACCTTGACCAGCGGCGCCTTGCGGTAACCTATGAAGGTGTAGTCCAGCGAGGCGTAGCCCTGGGTGCGCGACTTCAACTGATTGTAGAAGTCTGCCAGCATCTCCACCAAGGGCATGGTGTACTCCATCATCACGCGGGCGTTGTCCTGCGACGCCACGCCCTCGCTCTGGATGTACTCCATCCGCTTGAACTCGGAGCGTCGGGAGTGCATCAGCTCCATCAGCGTTCCTACGTAGCGGCTGGGAGCGACGATGGTGAGATCCAGCACCGGCTCCTCGATGTCGGTGTACTCGTTGGGCGACGGCAGCTTGGCCGGGCTGTCCACCTTGATGACTTCGCCGCTGTTCAGCGTCACCTGATAGGCCACGCTAGGCGCGGTCACAATGAGGTCAAGGTCGTATTCCCGCTCCAGCCGCTCCTGCACGATTTCCAGGTGCATCAGGCCCAGGAAGCCACAGCGGAAGCCGAAGCCCAAGGCCGCGCTGTTTTCCGGCTCGATGGTGAGCGAGGCGTCGTTGAGTTGCAGCTTCTCCAAAGCTGCGCGGAGGTTGCCGTACTGCTCGCCGTCGGAGGGATACAGCCCGGCGAAGACCATGGACTTCAGCGGCACGTAGCCCGGCAGGGGCTCGGTGGCGGGGGCCTTGTCAATGGTCAGCGTGTCGCCAACGGTGCACTCGCGCACGTCCTTGAACCCGGTGGCAACATAACCCACCTGGCCGGTTTCCAGCCGATCCGTAGGCGTCGGCGCCGGCGAAAAGACACCCACTTCCACGATTTCGGCGGTGCGGCCTGAGGACATGACCCGAATCCGGTCAAGACGGGAAATGTCCCCGTCTTCCACTCGAATGTGGGCAATAATTCCCTTGTACTGATTGTAAACCGAGTCAAATACCAGCGCCCTGGCTGGTTTTTCGGGCTTGCCGCCCGGCGGCGGGATACGATCCACCACGGCGTCAAGAATTTCTTTGGCTCCCGTTCCCTCTTTGGCCGATACGAATAGCACCTCGTCACGACGGAAGCCAAAGACCTGCTCGATCTCCCCGGCAACCCGCTCAGGCTCGGCCTGGGGCAGGTCCACCTTGTTCAGCACCGGAATCAGGTCGAGGTCGTACTCCATCGCCAGCAGGGTGTTGGCGATGGTCTGGGCCTCGATGCCCTGGCTGGCGTCCACCACCAGCAAAGCGCCCTCGCAGGCGGCCAGCGCCCGCGACACCTCGTAGCTGAAGTCCACGTGGCCGGGGGTGTCTATGAGATTGAGCTGGTAGGTCTCACCGTCCGGGGTGTGGTGATACATGGTCACCGCTTTGCCCTTGATGGTGATGCCGCGCTCCCGTTCCAGGTCCATCTGGTCCAGGAACTGCGCCTTCATCTCCTGGGGGCGGACGGTGCCGGTGATTTCCAGGAACCGGTCGGCCAGCGTGGACTTGCCGTGGTCTATGTGGGCGATGATGCAGAAATTTCTTATATGTGACGGATTCATACGCCCCAATATTAACACGCCAAGCGATGCATTTGGAACGCTAACAGCCAAGTAATGCGTCGCGGCGCCACTCTGCCCGTGATTCCGCTTACAGAGGCAGTCGGCGGCCAGCCTCTGCCAAGCGTTTGCGCCGCTGTCGGGCATCGGGCATGGCCCGCAGCACTACCTGCCAGAAGGCCGGGGAGTGGTCCATAACCTCCAAGTGGGCCAGTTCATGGACAGCTACGGAGTCAATCAACTCAGGCTCCACCATCGCCAGCCGCCAACTGAAGCGCAGGGTGCCGTCGGCGCTGCAACTGCCCCAGCGCGTCCGCTGCTCGCGGACCAGGACGCGGGGATTGCAGTTTACCCACTCAGGCCGCGGGGGGCGGCTGCGGTTCATTACCGGCAGCCAGCGGGCGACGCTGGCTGCCAGAAGCTCCGCCGCCTGTACCCGGTACCAGGCTGCCAGCGCAGCCCGTACCGCATCGCGGCGTTCATCCTCCGCCAAGCCAATGGGTAACACTACCAGTAGACTATCGCCATCGAGACGCGCTGATGGCCTGGGGACATCGGTCCCTTCCACTACCAGCGCCACCTCTCTCCCCAAGTAGGGCAGCGTGTCTCCGGTGACCAGCCGGAGCGGTGGCGGCTGCTGGGCATCGGTTTCCAGCTTGCCTAAAATCCAGCCGCTCCGCTCTTGGACAATAGCCTGAATTTCGCGGTTGGGCGTACGCATGGGTGCAGAAACCACAACTGCGCCATTGGAGACACTTATCTGTACCGTCTTCTTGCGGCGCTTGCTACGTCTTAGCGTATATTCGATAACGATGTCTTTTAGCTGGAGTTTGTGAAGGATGGGGGATTTGGCATCGTCAATCATACCCTGCCAGTATATCGGTTCATTTCTTTTCTAACGCGGTTATTCGTCACAATATCCTGCGCCTTCCAACGGCTCCCAATCGGGTGAAGTGTCGTCGCCGCTGGCGTTCTCGGTGATGTTTCTCTGCTCCTGCCCGTCGTAGTACATATAGTGCACCTCGAAATCGTCACCATCTGCGTCGTGGTCGCTATGGAAAACCACATATTCGCCCAGCGGGTCCCAGCTAGGTTCCACTTCGGTCGCACTTTCCCAGAAGGTTGACCTAGTTGGTTCCTCGCCATCACTGTACATCGAGTATATGTCCCAAGTACCGTGCCGGTCGGTTGCGAAAACAATGTACTCATCGCCATGGTATTCCGCCCAATCGGGCCAGCGATCACTGTACCCATTGGCATCGTCGCTGCTGTTGTCGGTGAGGTTAGTGACGTTGGCGCCGTCGGCGTCGGCAATATAGATGTCCCAATCGCCGTCGCCGTCGCTGGCAAAGGCGAGACGAGTCCCGTCAGACGACCACGCCGGATCCATATCAGTAGCCGTGTTATTTGTTATTTGGACCAAACTCTTGTCGGAAATTGTCAGCACATAGATTTCCGCGTCGCCATCGCTGTCGCGATAAGACACGAAAGCGACCTTGCTGCCGTCCGGCGACAGAGCCGGGGACTCGTCGTTGGTGGCATCGGTGGTGAGCCGGGTAATATCCCAAGGGTCTAGCGTAATAAGATAGATGTCATACCCGCCCTCCGCATCGCGGTTGGAGCTGAACGCCAGCCGCCCGCCGGTGGCCCATGACGGCTGCTTGTCCTCGGCGGAGTGGTTGGTCAAGTTGACCGGGTTGCTGCCGTCGCAGCCCATCGCATATACCTCGCTATTTCCGTCGCGGTTGGTCTGGAACGCAATGCGTCCGCCCGCGGGATAATCCGGCAAAGTCACCGTCACCAGTTCAGGAGTGGGTGTTGGTGTCGGGGTAGGGGTAGGGGTGGGCGTTGGCACAGGCCTCGGAGTTGAAGTTGGCACGGGGATTGGCGTTGATTTGAGACAGGTTTCGGCAGGCTCCACTGGCTGCCAGTCGGGGAAAGAGCCTCGGATGCCGGGATCGCCGCCGATTTTTATCTGCTCAGCGCCGCCGGAGAACATCGTGAACAGCTTGAAATCGCTGGATGTTTGGTCACGGTCGGAGTGGAAGACGATTTTCCCGACTGACGGCCCCCAAGCAGGGGCGGTGTCGGTTATTTCTTTACTGTCGGGTCCTGAGTTTCTATTGTTGGTTAGCTGAAATAGTCCGGTACCGTCGTTACGCATACTGAACAATTCCCAATCGCCATCTTCATTCCCATCAGTAATACGGTCAGAGGCGAAGGCGATATACTCGGCTCCATCACCGTGACGGCCCCAATCCGGGCTACGGTCGTTTGACATTGAATTGGACAAGTTCTCGCTGGCAGAGCCGTCGGCATTGACGGCATATATGTCGAAATCGCCGTCGCGGTCGCTGGCAAAGGCAAGTTTGCTGCCGTCGGGCGACCATGCCGGGTCCAGGTCGTCGGCATCGTTGTTGGTGACATTGGTCAGGGTTTGGGCCTCAATGTCCAGCACGTAAATCTCGGCGTTGCCGTCGCGGTAGGACACGAAGGCGACTTTGCCACCGTCCGGCGACAGGGCCGGGGATTCATCCGAAGCCGGATGGTTGGTCACCCGGAAAACCTGCTGGGACTCAGTGTACAGCAGGTAGATGTCGAACTTGTCCCTATCGTCCTCAGGAGAATCGCGATTCGAGCTGAAAGCCAGCAGGCCACCCCTGGCCCACGACGGTTCCCGGTCGTCACCTGGGTGATTGGTCAGGTTGCGCGGCTCTGAGCCATCGCAATCAATGAAGTAAATTTCATCATTACCGTCGAGATTGGTCTGGTAAGCAATCCGCCCTTCATGCGGATAACCCTGCGGTATCCGCACCGGGGTTGGTTCCGGGGCTGGTTGATGTTCGGCTGTTGCCATTAGGGATGAGGTAAAGGTTGGCGTAGGTGTGTCGGTTGGGAAAGGGGTGTGGGTAGGCGCAGGTGGCGGAGAAATGTGTACATTTACGAATCGCTGGTAGTCCATCCGAAATTCGGCATAGGAGCCGTCAACAAAGTCCGCGCCGCTAATCTGCACACCGGCATTCGCCACGGGAATGTCCACGTCGAAACTGACCAGCGTTCCCATTGGATACTTGCCGTCGGAGTTGGGCAGCCTATCCAGCGTCACTATGCCCAGCGGAACGTAGAACTCACCATCCTCGGGCAAGACCTGCTGGTCATTGATGAACAGTATGTATCCTGGAACAGGCGTGGACGTTGGAGCAGGGGTTGGAGTAGGCGAGGGACGCAGCGAAATGTATACGGTCACGAAGCGGTCGCCGTTCATCCGCAACTCAGCCCTTGTGTCTTGGACTGCATCAGCCCCGCTAATCTGTATATCGGAATCTTCCGCACTGAGGGCCACGTCGAAACTGACCAACATTCCCGTCGGATACGTGCCGTCGGGATTGGGCAAGCTGTCGAGAGTCACTATCCCCAGCGGAACGTAAAACTTACTATCTCTGGACAGGACTTGCCGGCCATTGATGAACAGGATACGCCCGGGAACGAGAGTGGCCATCGGGGTAGGGGCTGGGGTGGGCGTTGGCGTCAGCGTTGGGGCAGGGGTAGGTATAGGCGTTGCTGTCGAGGTGGGGGTTACTGTCGGCGTCGGCGTCAAAGTTGGTGTCGGGACAACTGCCGGTGTAGGGGTTGGAGGCGTAACCGCAGGGGGTGGCGTCCAGGCCGGAGTGGGGGTTTGGGACGGCAGCGGAGTCGGAGTTACCGTCGGCGCGGGAGTTTCCCTAGCAGCGCTCTGGGGGCCACTGGCGGGAGCGGAAACCGGGGTCTTCGTAGCGGCGGCCGGTATGGAGACCGCATTCATCGTAACGGGTGGGGTTTCCGTCAATACTGCTGCCGGGTCTCCGGCATTCTCTTCCAGTCTGACCGTGGTAACGAACAGGCCCAAAGCGTCGGTGGTTACGTGAACCCTGAGCCAAGGCAAGTCCAGTTCCGTCGGGGCCTCTTCCCAAACTTGAGACGAGTAATTATATCGCTGAACTCCCAGACGATAAGGATCGCCGTCGGCCAAATTGTAGTCCCGCTCGGTCAGCCGCACTTCCAGCGTGGCCGGTTCCGGGCTTCGGGGTTGCCATGTAGCGCCGTCGGGGGTATGGAGCGCGATGTAAAAAGCCCGGATTGGCCGGGAAAAGTCGGGGGGGGGGGGGGGGGGGGGGGGGGGGGGGGCACTTTTGGGGAGAGCGGCATCTCCCTGAATACGAACTTCGGTTTTCCGGCGGCGAGGCTCCGGGGCAGAGTCAGGACTACGGAACCGTCTGGGGAAGTCATTGAGTCCACAAGCGTCGGGCTTTCCTTCGTCGGGACATCCGGGGCGAACTGCGGGAGTGGCGGCGGCTGTGTCTCGTCAATTTCCGCTATACTTGGAGTGCAGCCAAGTATGGATACCGCTTCGACAGCGGCAAAGGCCAGCGCCGTAATTCCCAACCTAAGTAGGACAAACAGAGAAGAGACAGAATACCTGTTATTCCGGCGGCAGCTCATTGTGGTAGGACCAGGGGACTGAATCGGCCTCAGCCGGCAGCACTCCCCCATCGGACGACCGCACGCCTACCCGTGCTTCTATTCAGCCCAGCTATGCTGCATCCCTTTCGTGGGCAAGAAATTATTGGGGATACCCCATCTTACTCAGAAGATGCATTATGTCAAGCATCGCAATTTACCCTTTCCATTTCGGAGGGACAGCCGAGTACAGGCGTCGGCGCATGGCAGCAACGAATCCAATGTATCCGACCGCCGATAGCCCAGCCGGAGCGCATTTGCTATACTTCCCGGAATTAAACCGGTTGGGGGTATTGACCAATGGCAACCGAGAGACAGGTCAACAGGATTACGATGCGGCAAATCAGCGGCTCGGCCCGCTCCAAGAAGGTACGGGTGGACCTGGGCGAGGAATCGTCGTTTACTGACCTTCCCAAGCTGGTGAAGGTGGGCACCGCGAACTACTTCTTGGTGAAGGGCGGCGAGGGCTACCGGATGCTGTCCACCCTGTGCCCTCACCAGGGAGGCGAGGTAGAGGACGTGGGCGAGGACGTGTTCGTCTGTGACACCCACGGCTACGAATACGAAAAGGACGATGGCCGCTGCGTCAATAACCCCGGCCTGCGAATGAAGGTGTTCCTGGTAACGCAGCAGGAGGGCCGACTGGTGGCGCTGGTGCCTGACGAGTAGGGCGTGGAGGACGGCTATTGTCTGATGAAAGGCACCAGGCCGCCCGGCGCATTATAGAAAATGCCCACTGGTACTACACAGCCAGAGCACGGCACAAGCACATTGGGATCGAACCCGAATGGATTGAGAGGGTTCTAGTTGACCCGCATCGCGTAGAGGCGGAGCCAAACGGAAGAATCAGATACTGGGGTTATATTCCTGAATGGGGAGAGGAGGGCCGCTGGCTGCGCGTTGTGGTGGAAGATGGACGATTGTTCAACGCCTTCCCGGATCGAAACAAAATGAGCCTATGGGGGGTCCCATGAAGGTCGATAAAATACAGTCAGCCATGCTCGAGAAGCTGGACATTTTCTATGACCCGGAAACAGACACCCTAGACATAGGGAACGGACGGCCTGCCTGCTATGGAGAAGATGTTGCGGAGAATCTGACGGCCCACACCACGGAGGAAGGAGAGGTAGCTTTTTTCGTCCTTTCTCACGCTTCCGAGGTATTGTTCCCACATCTATATGAAGCGATGAAAGCACGGGCCAAAGGATAACTCATAGTTAGCAGGCTCGAAGGGGCGCACATTGGTGCGCCCCTTCTTCATTGAGCTGATGATCCTCCAGTACTAACCCACCTGGTCGTAGCTGCGGAGCAACTTGCCGGGCAGGGCGCCGGTGCATTCGTTATCCTCGAACGTCACGGTGCCGTTGACCAGGATGTAGCGCATTCCGGTGGGCTTCTGAATCAGCCGCCTCTCCCCACCGGGGAAGTCGGTGGCGAACTGCGGCTTGTCGTATTGGAAGCCTAACTCGTCCATGTTGTAGATCATGATGTCGGCGAAGTCGCCCAGCCGCAGGGTGCCACGGTTCTTCATGTCGGAGAACCACGCGGGCAAGGCGCTCATCTTGTTGTGGGCCTGCTCCAGGGACATCAACTCCCGGTCGCGGACCCAGTGCCCCAGGAAGTAGACCGGCCAGACACTGTTGACCAGGAACCGGGTGTGGGCGCCGCCGTCCGACACCGAGATGTGGACGTAGGGGCTCTTCAACCTTTCCGCAGTGACGTCATCGCCCCGGTTGTTGGAGGGGTGGGCGAATTCCGTTTCGAGGTCTTCATCGAGGGCGATGTCCAGCATGGCATCCAGTGGGTGCTTTCCCTCGGCCTCGGCGATGTCGGCGATGCTGAGGCCCTCGTATTTCAGGTTGCGCTCGTGGGCGACTTCGACAACCTGTAGCCTCGTCCAGTCGGTCCTGGGGTGCGGGCGGTCAATCACGTCCTGCTTCATGCCGACGCGCACACCTTCCTCGGACAGCTTGGCAATGCGCTCCTCCTTGGTGCCAACCAGAGGCTGCACCCAGTGAGGCATGTAGTCGAACAGATTGTACTCGGAGAGCTTGAACTCCGAGATAGTGGGCACGGGGCCGAGTTGAGCCAGCACCGGCAGTCCTTCGGCCTGCACCTGTTCCAGCCAGTTGTAGCCCTCGTCGTCGCCGAGGACGACGTGGAGAGGACGGCCACTCATCCGGACCATCTCGGCCAGCATATCTCGCTGCCCGGCGCGGTCGTCGGATATGCCGATGGTCCAGCCCAGATGCCCCACGCCAAACTGGGACAGTACCTGGGAAAGGGCCAGGAACTCTTCGCGGGAGGCCACGTGGCTGGGCAGCCAACTGCCGTCCTCGGGGCGGTCTTCCAGGTTCTTGTCTGCGGATATGCCGAAGGCGCCGGCCTTCATGGCATCGTGGAGAATCTGCTTCATCTGGTTCAGCTCGTCCTCGGTGACCGAGGTGCGCTCGCGGGCCGGTATCATGCCCAGCACATAACCGCGCAGGGGCGAGAAGGGCACCAGACACCCGACGTTAACGCCCAGACCCTGCCGGTCGAGGCTGTCCATGTATTCCGGGAAGGTCTCCCAGTCCCAGCGCATCCCCTGACGCATGGACTCCAGGGGGATGGCCTCGATGCGGTTCATCATCCGCATATTGAGGTCGCGGTCCTCCGGGCGGGTGGGAGCGAAGCCGAAGCCGCACTGGCCGACGGTAAGCGACGTAACGCCGAACCACCCGGAAAGCGAGGCGTAGGGGTCCCAGTTGAGCTGCGCGTCGTAGTGAGTATGCAAGTCTATGGCGCCCGGCGCCACGATGCAGCCGCTGGCGTCCAGTTCTTTCGCGCCGCCACTGCTGATGCGACCGCTAATCATTGCCACCCGGCCGTCCTTGATGCCAACATCGGCCCGGACGCGCGGGATGCCAGTGCCATCAACGACGGTGCCGCCACGGATTACTAGGTCAAACTCCGGCATTTCACTGCCTCCATTATGGAAATGCTATCTTCCAGCCCAATTTGAATCAGGTTCAGCGCAGTCTAAACTGCGTGCCATTTCGTGTCAAACTTCGGCGGCAATCCGCCGTAATCGTTACGAAATACGTCGAAAAGCCATGTGCTGCTGGGTGTTTCTGCTATGCAGAAAAGAATAGGCCCCGCCGAGTATGGCGGGGCCTGCGGTTGCGGTGGAACGAGGGGCGGTTAGCCAACCTGATCGTAGCTGCGGAGCAGCTTGCCGGGCAGGGCGCCGGTGCACTCGTTCTCCTGGAAGGTCACGCTGCCGTTGACCAGGATGTAGCGAATGCCGGTGGGCATCTGGACCAGGCGCTTCTCGCCGCCGGGGAAGTCGGTGGCGAACTGGGGCTTGTCGTAGAGCAGGCCCAGCTCGTCCATGTTGTAAATCATTATGTCGGCGAAGTCGCCGATGCGCAGGGTGCCGCGGTTCTTCATGTCGGAGAACCAAGCCGGAAGGGCGCTCATCTTCTGGTGGGCCTGCTCCAGGGACATCAGGTTCTTCTCCCGGATCCAGTGGCCCAGGAAGTAGACCGGCCAGATGCTGTTGACCAGGAAGCGGGTGTGGGCGCCGCCGTCGGACACCGAGATGTGCGAGAAGGGGCTGGAGATGTATTCGTGGTCGTTGTCGCCGCGCCCGCCAGCCGGGTGGGCGAATTCGGTCTCCAGGTCCTCGTCCAGCGCGATGTCAAGGAAGGCGTCCAGCGGCTCCTTGCCCTCGGCCGCGGCGATGTCGGCGATGCTCAGGCCCTCGTACTTCAGGTTACGCTCGTGGGCTACCTCGACCACCTGCACCTGAGCCCAGTCGGTGCGCGGGTGCGGGCGCTCGATGACGTCGCGCTTCATGCCGACGCGCACGCCGTCCTCGGACAGCTTGGCGATGCGCTCTTCCCTAGTGCCAACCAGGGGCTGCACCCAGTTGGGCATATAGTCGAACAGGTTGTACTCCGACAGCTTGAACTCGGAGATGACGGGAACCGCCGTTTCCTGGGCGATAACGGGCAGCCCTTCCTCGCGGACTTCCTTGAGCCACTGGTAGCCTTCCTCGTCGCCGAGGATGACGTGCAGCGGGCGTCCGCTCATCCGCACCATCTCGGCCAGCATATCGCGCTGGGCCGGGCGGTCGTCGGAGATGCCGATGGTCCAGCCGATGTGTCCTACGCCGAACTGAGCGAGAACCTGCGACAGGGCCAGGAACTCTTCGCGGGAAGCGACGTGGCTGGGCAGCCAGCTACCGTCTTCGGGACGGTCTTCCAGATTCTTGTCGGCGGACAGGCCGAAGGCCCCGGCCTGCATGGCTTCGTGGAGAATCTGCTTCATCTGGTTAAGCTCATCCTCGGTGACCGAGGTGCGCTCACGGGCCGGTATCATGCCCAGCACGTAGCCGCGCAGGGGCGAGAAGGGGACAAGGCAGCCCACGTTGACGCCGAGACCCTGCTTGTCGAGGCTGTCCATGTATTCGGGGAATGTCTCCCAGTCCCAGCGCATTCCCTGACGCATGGACTCCAACGGGATGGCCTCGATGCGGTTCATCATCCGCATATTCAGGTCGCGGTCCTCCGGGCGTGTCGGGGCGAAGCCGAATCCGCACTGCCCGACGGTCAGTGAAGTCACGCCGAATTGGCCTGACAGGGAGGCGTAGGGGTCCCAGTTGAGCTGCGCGTCGTAGTGCGTGTGCAGGTCCACTGCGCCGGGGGCCACGATGCAGCCGCTGGCGTCCAGTTCCTTCGCGCCGCCCCCGTTGATGCGACCGCTGATCATCGCCACGCGGCCGTCCTTGATGGCCAAGTCGGCGCGGATGCGGGGGATGCCGGTGCCGTCAATCACGGTGCCGCCGCGGATTACGAGATCGTATTCTGGCATTCCAATTCCTCCCTTGCGTTTCGTTAATACTGAGGTACTGCGAGCGAGTTTACCACAGAGAACACAGAGGACGCAGAGAAATCAAAATCTCTGCGCCCTGAGTTGTCCGTGGTTGTTGGCAGCCGTCGGAGTTAGCCTATCTGGTCATAGCTGCGGAGCAGCTTGCCGGGCAGGGCGTTGGTGCATTCGTTCTCCTGGAAGGTGACCGTGCCGTTGACCAGGATGTAGCGAATGCCGGTGGGCATCTGGACCAGCCGCTTCTCGCCGCCGGGGAAGTCGGTGGCGAACTGGGGCTTGTCGTAGAGCAGGCCCAGCTCGTCCATGTTGTAGATCATGATGTCGGCGAAGTCGCCAACGCGCAGGGTGCCGCGGTTCTTCATGTCGGAGAACCAGGCGGGGAACGCGCTCATCTTCTGGTGGGCCTGCTCCAGGGACATCAGGTTTTCCTCCCGGATCCAGTGGCCCAGGAAGTAGACCGGCCAGATGCTGTTGACTAGGAACCGGGTATGTGCGCCACCATCGGACACCGAGATGTGGGCGTACTCGCTGGATATGACTCGCCCCATCTGGTCGAGGGCAGTGGCCCCTGCCGGGTGGGCGAATTCGGTCTCCAGGTCCTCGTCCAGCGCCAGGTCGAGGAACACGTCGAGGCCGTCCTTGCCCTCGGCCTCGGCGATGTCGGCGATGCTCAGGCCCTCGTACTTGAGGTTGCGCTCATGGACAACCTCAACCACTTGCACCTGCTTCCAGTCGGTACGGGGGTGCGGTCGCTCGATGACGTCGCGCTTCATGCCGACGCGGATTCCGTCCTCCGAGAGCTTGGCGATACGCTCTTCCTTGGTACCAACAAGGGGCTGTACCCAGGTGGGCATGTAGTCGAACAGGTTGTACTCCGACAGCTTGAACTCGGAGATGAGCGGCACCGCCAGCTCCTGGGAGACGATGGGCAGGCCCTCGGCGCGCATGGACTCCAGCCAGGTATAGCTATCGGGGTCGTTGCCCAGAGCCACGTGCAGCGGGCGGCCGCTCATACGCACCATCTCGGCCAGCATATCCCGCTGCCCGGCCTGGTCGTCGGAGATGCCGATGGTCCAGCCCAGATGTCCCACGCCGAACTGGGACAGCACCTGGGACAGAGCTAGGAACTCCTCGCGGGAAGCGACGTGGCTGGGGAGCCAGCTCCCATCCTCGGGGCGGTCTTCCAGGTTCTTGTCGGCGGACAGACCAAAGGCGCCGGCCTGCATGGCTTCGTGGAGAATCTGCTTCATCTGGTTGAGCTCGTCCTCGGTGACCGAGGTGCGCTCGCGGGCCGGGATCATGCCCAGCACGTAGCCGCGCAGGGGCGAGAAGGGCACCAGGCAGCCGACGTTCACGCCGAGACCCTGGCGGTCGAGACTGTCCATGTACTCCGGGAAGGTTTCCCAGTCCCAGCGCATTCCTTGGCGCATGGACTCAAGAGGGATGGCCTCGATGCGGTTCATCATCCGCATATTCAGGTCGCGGTCCTCCGGGCGCGTCGGGGCGAAACCAAAACCGCACTGGCCTACGGTCAGCGAGGTAACACCGAACTGGCCCGACAGCGAGGCGTAGGGGTCCCAGTTGAGCTGCGCGTCATAGTGGGTGTGCAGGTCAACCGCCCCCGGGGCGACGATACAGCCGCTGGCGTCCAGTTCCTTGGCTCCGCCGGCGTTGATGCGCCCGCTAATCATCGCCACGCGGCCGTCCTTGATGGCGAGATCGCCGCGGAACCGGGGAATGCCGGTGCCGTCAACTACGGTGCCACCGCGAATTACAAGGTCAAATTCTGGCATAGCATATCCTCCCCTAGCCTTTACAGTATGGATTGAATACTGCCGCCAAGTTTACCACAGAGCGCAGTCCCATTACAGGAAACTACGATATTCGTCGATTCTTTCCGTTGCGATCAATGCGATATTACAGCGGCGGACGGCTGCGCCGGGGACGGTGCAGTTCCTCCAATGCTGCGCCAACCCGCAATATGGTGGCTTCCTCGAAGTGGCGGCCCACTATCTGCACACCGATTGGCAACCCGCCGTCACTCAGTCCGAAAGGCACGGAGAGGGCAGGGGAGCCGGTGAGGTCGAAGGGAACGGTGCAGGTCAGAGCGTGGCGCGCGGGCGCAGTTTCGCCGCCGATTTCGTGGCGGCGGGTGTCGTGGGGATGCGCCACCATCGGCCCGGTGGGGAGAAGGAGAACATCGAAATCGCGGAACAGCTTGATGCAGACGGCTCGCAGTTGCTCCACCTGCTCCATGGCTTCCAGGTACTCGTCGTAGCTGGGACCGGGGATAGCCAGTCGGCGCTGCATCGAGAGGGCCAGCATATCCTTGCGTCCCTCGATAATGGGGTCCAAATACACGTTGCCTTCAGCGGCAAAGATGCGAGCCGAAATCTGCTGACCCGGCCAGTTCTCCCAGCCGTCCAGGTCAACCGGCTCCACGCTGCATCCCAATTCGCCCAAAGCGGCGGCGGCAGAGGCCACGGTGTCCTGCACTTCCCGCTCGACCGGAGAGAAGGGACCTTCGGGACACCAGGCCACCCGCAACCCGGCAAGGGAACCAAGCTCAGAAATGTCGGGCACCGGCACGGGCAGGGCGTAGTGGTCTATGCCGTCGGGCCCGGCCATGATGCTCAGGGCCAGTGCTGCATCCCCCACGCTGCGGACGATGGGGCCGACGTGCATGAAGCGCAGCAGGGTTTCGGGCCAGTGGCCGGTGAGGGGGATGCGCCCGTGAGTGGCCTTGAGGCCGACGATGCCGCAGTAGTTGGCAGGCTCGCGGATGGAGCCGCCCACGTCACTGCCGATGCCCAGCGGCGACATACCGGACGCGACGGCGGCCGCTTCTCCGCCACTGGAACCGCCGGGGGTGCGGCCTATCATCCAGGGGTTTTCGGTACGTCCGTAGACCAGGTTGTCGGTCTCCCACCACAGGGCGAATTCGGGCATATTGGACTTGGCGATGAAGATGCCCCCGGCGTCCTTGAGGCGTGTGACCACGGTAGCGTCGGCTTCGGGAACGTGGTCCTCGAACAGCCGCGAGCCGCGGGTGGTGACCACGCCCGCGGTGTCCACGCAGTCCTTGACGGTGAAGGGTACGCCGTGCAGCGGCCCCCAGAACTCGCCTCGCATGGCGGCGGCTTCGGCTTCCCGTGCCCGCTCCATCACGCCGTCGGGAAAGGCGATCACGGCGTTCAGCTTGGGGTTGACCGCCTGAATGCGGTCTAGGTGAGCCTGCGCCACCTCCACGGGCGACAGTAACCGGTCGCGGATGCCTTGCGCCAGGGTGGTGGCGTCGGCGTAGAAGATTTCCTCGCTCATGGCAGGGCCTCCGGTTGTTTACTATTGTTAAGACCGCCGCGCCCGACACTTTCACCCTCACCCTGACCCTCTCCCTCAAGGGGAGGGAAAATCAGTGAATGGCGGCTGCGGGGGCGGCGGCACGCTCGTTGACCAGCTTGCCCTCGTGGAACCGGGAGAGAGCGAAGGGCTTGATGAGGTCGGGGGTCTGGCCTGTGGCTATCAGGCTGGCGATGTTCTTGCCGGCGGCCGGCGCGGCCTTGAAGCCCCAACTGCCCCAGCCGCAGGATACGATGAAACCGTCCAGCCCATCTACCGGGCCCATGATGGGCGCATAGTCCGGGGTCATGTCGCAGAGCCCGGCCCACTGGCGCAGCACCTTCACCTTGGACAGGCAGGGGAACATCTCCAGCGTATGCCCGGCCAGTTGTTCCATGGGCAGCAGGGACGAGCGCATACTGTAGGACGGGTAGGGGTCAACCCCACCGCCGATGACGACCTCGCCGCGGTCGGTCTGGTAGACGTAGGCGTGCAGGTTGGCTGAGGAGATGGTCTTGTCGAGGAAGGGCTTGAGCGGCTCGGTGACCATCGCCTGCAAGGGATGGGTGGTTAGGGGAAGGGACACTCCAGCGAGGCGGGCTACGTCGCTGCTCCATCCGGCGGTGGCGTTGAGCACCACCTCCGCGCCAACGAAGCCCCGGCTGGTCTCGACGCCGGTGACGCGTCCGTTTTCCCGGTCTATGCCCGTGACCTCGGTGAAGGGATGTAGTTCCGCTCCGCCCCGGTCCGCGCCCCGTCCGAACCCCCAGACTACAGCGTCGTGCCGTATCACGCCGCAGGGCGGATGGTACAACGCACCAATGATAGGGTAGGGCAGACCTTCCCGCAGACTCATGGATGGCACCAGGCGCTTGATTTCAGCGGGGCCGACCATCCGGCTGTCCACGCCCAGGATGCGGTTGAACTCGGTGCGCATCCGCAGGGCGTAGAGGGCAGCATCGGTGTGGCCCAGGTCCAGCCGTCCCATCTGGTTGAACAGCAGGTTGAAGTTCAGCTCCTTGGCCAGCCCTTCGTACAGCTTGACGCTTTCGTCGAAGAAGGGGATGCCCTCGACGGTCAGGTAGTTGGAGCGGATTATGGCCGTGGTGCGGGCGCTGGCCCCGCCGCCCAGGTAGCCTTTGTCGAGAACCGCGATGTCCTTCACGCCCAGCTTGGTCAGGTAGTAAGCCGTGGACAGCCCATGCACGCCGCCGCCGATGATGACCACGCGGTAGCGGTCCTTCAGAGGCCGCACTTGCCACATCCGGTTCTTGCGGAAAAGCTGGAACATATCAATCCTCGGCCTTACCCTGAATCCCTCAGCCCCAACAGGGCTTCGGTTCCCACAGCGCCGCCGCCGACTTCGTGGGCGGTCTCGATGAGAACTTCCCAAAGATATTCGCCGAACTCGCGGCCTGCGTAGAACTGGTACATCACAATGCTGTTAACGTCGCGTCGCAGCAACAGCCCCTGGACATCGGCAAAGCGGGACTGTACGCAGGACAGGTCGGGCAGTGCGCGGGGAGATGTATCTATTTCGGTAATACGGCTCATCATCTCCCGCGTGGCCGGGCCAACTATGGCTACTCCGCACAAGCCTGATGTCACGTCGATGGCGTAGGCGCAACCAGGGTGGGCGGACTGAATCGCGTCTATTGCAAAGGGCGCTACCCCGGCGGGGGTCAGGACCAGAAATTCGTCGGGCGCCAACCTGGCCGTCAGCAGTTTGCCGCCACGTTCAAGGGCAGAATCGGCTTCGCTCACCGAGCCAGAGGGCAATTCCGCGGCTCCGGGCAGCAGGATATTGACCGCCTGCGCCGCATCCGCCCCGACTACTCGCGCCTTGCCTATAGGGCTTACATCGGACACACCTACGGTCTCGCGCAACCATGCCGCTTCCCGAGAAGCATCGCCGTAGTGGACGGGCAGTTGCCAGCCGTCGGCGTCGGTCATGACGGCGCCCATAACTAACTGGGCATGATACATGGCGGTGCGTCTTTCTGGAGTAGCGATGGACATTGTTCAGCTCCGCAACCTGCTCCCTTCGGGATCGTAGACCGGCTGGAGGGTTACTCTGCCAGTGACGGGGCGCTCACCTATCAGCACCTCGATGGAGGCTCCCTCCACGGCCAGGCTTGGGGGTACATAGGCCAGGCCGAACCCGCTGCCGAGAGTGGGGCTGATCCGGGCGCTGGTGACTCTTCCTATGGGGCGTCCGGCGCTGACCACCGGCGTTCCGTCCTCCGGCGCCGCTGCCACGGGCAAGACGAACCCAATGAGGCGTTGTTGCAGGCCACGATCTGAGGCGACGGCCAGTCCGCCTCTTCCAATGAAGTCGGGTTTGTCCAAGCGCACGGCCCAATCGGAGCCGACGTCCATGGGCGTGGATATGGCGTCGGTGTCCTGCCCAACAATGACGTGTCCTTTCTCCAGCCGCAGGATGCGCTGGGCCTCAAGGCCGAAGGGGGAAATTCCAAACTCCCGGCCCGCCTCCATGATGGCGTTCCACATATATTCGCCGTATTCAGCCGGGAAATGCACTTCCCAGCCTGTCTCCCCCACGAAGCCGATTCGCAGCAGGAGGCAAGGCACTCCGGCAACGTCGCCTTGAGCGGAGCGCATATAGCGGAAACTTCGAGTCGAAAGGTCAATATCGGTGAGCTTGCTCAGCGTCTCGCGGGCATTGGGGCCGGCGACGTTGACCGCGCCATAGGCGGCGGTTACGTTGACGACATGGGCGCAGTTGTCAGCCCCGGCGTTCCACCAATTGAACCACTCCTCGATGACATCCGCGTTGCCTGACGTGGTGGTGACGAAGTAGCGGTCTTCCGCCAAGCGGGTAACGGTGCCGTCGTCCATGATGACGCCGTTGTCGGAGGTCATCAGTCCATAGCGAATGCGGCCCACCGGCAGGTCGGAAAAGCGGTGAGTATAAAGGCGGTCTAGCAGTTGCGAGGCGTCGCGACCAACGACTTCCAGCTTGCCCAGCGTTCCCACGTCGATGACGCCCACGCGCTCCCGTACCGCGGCGCATTCGTCAGCAGGCGAGCCATAGTTGTGGGGCCGCCACCATGGGCCGGACTCGACCATGGTGGCGCCCAACTCACGGTGTATCCGGTCCATCGGCGACCGCTTCATGGGCATCCGCTCTCGCCCGGCCAGCACGGCTAGCGAGACCGGCTGGTACGGCGGGCGCGAGGTCGTGTAGGTGTCAGCCCTCGTACTTGCCTGTTGGGGCCCGGAGTGGGCGGCGCAGATACCGGCGAGGGCCCGTCCGCACATTTTGCCCTGGCACGGCCCCATGGTGACGGTGCTGTAACGCTTCAGCGTCTGAACGTCGGCAAATCCTTCGTCTATGGCCTGCTCTACATCGTGGACGGAAACGTCCTCGCAAAAGCAGACGTAGGCGCGGGCGTTCTTCCCAGCGGGGGTGTAAGCGGGCGCAAGAGACGGCTCGTCGCCACCACTGCCTGCCAGTGTTACGCCCGGTTGGGATGCGCCCATTTGATGCAACAGGGCATCAACCGGCTGGAATTGGCCCGACGTACAGAGCAAATCGCAACGAATCCGGCGGGTGGCAGCGCCGCCGTTGGGGGAGACTACCACGGCTTTGACCCGTCCGCGCCCAACAGCCTTGACTACCCGGTGGCCGGTGAGGACGTTTACGCCTCGCTGGCGGACTGACTCGGCCACATCGCCCGTTGCGGTCGGGGAAGCGTCTACCACGGCTGCCACGCTCACGCCGGCGTCCAGCAATTGCAGCGCGGTTTCGTAGCCTTCCGGCGTTTCGGTCGCCACCACCGCGTTGCGGCCTGGACGGACACCGTACAGGGACACCAGCCGCTGGGCCGCCGATGCGAGCATGATTCCCGGGAGGTCGTTGTTCTCGAACAGCAACGGCGATTCTTGCGCCCCGGTGGCGAGGACTACCTGCCTGGCGCGCAGACGAACCAGTCCCTCGTCGGTAAGAACTGCCAGCAGGTTGTCTTGGTACAGGCCGAAGACTGTGGCATTGCTGAGCGTCTCTATGTTTGCTGACTGCGCGACTTGTTCCGCGAGCTCGTGGGCTGTTTCCACTCCGGGTTGGCGGTTATATCGCAGATGGCCGCCCTGGGTTGGCTGGTCGTCAATCAGGGTAACGGTTGCTCCCGACTCCGCCGCTGCCAGGGCCGCTGAGACTCCGGCGGGGCCGCCGCCAATCACCGCAACATCGGCGTGGAGGTTACGGCTGCTGTACTCCATTTCGTGGGTCGCGTTGATGTCTATGCTGCCCAGCCCGCCAACGCGACGGATGAGACGGCGCGCCAGCAGCCACAGGGCCTTGGGACGGTGCAGCGCCTTGTAGTAGAAGCCAACGGGCATCAGCCAGTGCAGCTTGTCCAGCAGCGACAGCAGGTCGAAGCGTAGCGACGGCCAAGCGTTCTGGCTGCGTACCCGCAGGTCCGGCTCCACGGCCCGGGTGCAGGCGCGGACGTTGGGTTCGTCGCCGACAGTCACCAGGCAGTTGGGGCAGTTGCCGGAGCAGCAGAGCAGACCGCGTGGCCGGTGGTACTTGAAGCTGCGGCTGAAGACGCGGGTACCCTGAGCGTAGAGGGCCGAGGCCACTGTGTCGCCTCGGAAGCCCTGGACTCTGCGGCCATCGAACTCGAATTCCACCGGGACGGAGCGGTCAATGGCTTCACCGGCTTGGGGTTCAAGGCGGGACTGATTGCTGTTGGGCATGGGTCTGCCTTTTCGACAGGTTCAGGTCGGGAAGTGTCTAGGTCTGAGCGGCCGGCGGCTGTTGGCCCGGCCAAAAGGTTGTCTGAACGGTGTTGCTAGTGGTATCCCGAAGGGCGTAGAACCAGCGACGGCAGCCATAGCGGTGGTTCCACCATTCCTGCTGCACGCCGGCAGTATTGGGCCGGAAGTAGAAGTAGCTGCTCCATTCGCTCTCACTCGAGCCGGGAGCAGGGCGCGAGACCACTTCTCCGCCGAAACGGAACTCGTTGACGCCACGTTCCCCGCAGTTGGGACAATTCAGTAGGAAGGACACTCAGGCATACCTTAAAAGCTAAAACAGCGTCAGGTAACGCTCGATTTCCCACGGGGTTACCTGCCGGTGGTATTCGCGCCACTCGGCTTCCTTCTGCTCCACGAACTCGTCGTAAATCACGCCCAGGGAGTCGCGCACTACGCTGTCGGCTTGTAGCTCGGCCAGGGACTCGGCCAGAGACTGCGGGAGCATCCGCACCCCGCGTCGGCGGATTTCGTCTAGGCCCAGGGCGTAGAGGTTGCCCAGGTTGGGTTCGCCGGGGTCAAGCTGGCGGCGGATGCCGTCCAGCCCGGCGGACAGGTAGGCGCCGAAGGCCAGGTAGGGGTTGCAGGCGGCGGACATGGTGCGGTCTTCCAGGTGTCCGGGGCCGGCGGTGCGTATCATCTGGGTGCGGTTGTTGTCGCCATAGGACACGAAGGCGGGCGTCCACAGGAAGCCGGAGGTGGAACCCATCAGGGCCGGGCCGACCTGCAACCGCTTGTAGCAGTTGACCGTGGGCGACATCACGCAGCACAGGGCCGGGGCGTGGGCGAAAATGCCGCCGATGAAGTGATAGGCCATCTGCGACAGGCCCAGGCCGCGGCGGTCGTCTTCGTCGAGGAACAGGTTTTCGCCGGTCTCGGAGTCGGCTATATGGTAATGGATGTGGCCGCCGCTGCCGGTGCGGTCGGTGAAGGGCTTGGCCATGTGGGTAGCGATGGCCCCGTGCCGCTGGGCGTACTGGCTGGTCATCATCTTGAAGAAGGTGTAGCGGTCGGCGGTGGTCAGGGCGTCGGAGTAGTGGAAGTTGATTTCGTACTGCCCGTTGGCGTCTTCGTGGTCAGACTGGTAGGCGTCCCAACCGATGCGGCGCATGGCGTCCATCATGTCGCGCAGGTAGCCCATGACGTTGGCGATGCCCTTGAAGTCGTAGCAGGGCTTGCGGAGGCTGTCTATGTCGTTGGGGTCATAGACCTTGATGGAGCCGTCGGCGTTCCGGGTGACCAGAAAGTGCTCCGGCTCGATGCCGACGTTGAAGACGTAGCCTTCGGCCCGGGCGTCGTTCAGCACGGACTTGAAGTGCTGGCGGGGGCAATAGGGATGGGGTTCCCCGTCCACGAACAGGTCGCTGGCGAAGCGGGCCAGCCCGCCGTCCCACGGCACGCAGGTGTAGGAATCGAGGTCTATGCGGGCCAGCATATCGTGGGAATGCGGCCCCTGTCCCATCCCCGGCAGGGCGGCTCCGGCGAAACCGGCGCCTTC
Organism: Dehalococcoidia bacterium; assembly: GCA_965204865.1. Taxonomy (GTDB): domain Bacteria; phylum Chloroflexota; class Dehalococcoidia; order Lucifugimonadales; family UBA3495; genus VXOI01. The sequence continues at coordinate 2,632,505 of OZ242027.1, forward strand.
ATCCAGCACATCCTCGAAATGCTCTACGGGCACCATCTTGACCTTGGGCGAGCCATTGAGGTCAACGAACTGGGCCAGGATGAAGCGGACGCCGTCGGATTCCATGCGCTGGGCGATTTCCTGACGATCAGGCATTGCCTGCACCTCTTATTACGTCATTACGTCTAGGTGAAACGCTGTCGGCCTACCACCCGAAGACCTTATTGGTTCCCACCAAAGGGACGCGGGCCATTGCGGAGGCCTCGAGGGTCAGGGCGGCGAGGTCTTCCGGCTCCAGGCTGTGAACATCGCCCTTGCCGAGGGAGCGGGTGAGCAGCGTCATTTCCATGGTCATGGAGTTGATGAAGTTGGCCACCCGTTCCGCGCCTTCGTCGGGGTCGAGGCGCCGCATCAGCGCCGGGTCCTGGGTGGCGATTCCTACGGGGCACTTGCCGGTTTGGCAGAAGCGGCAGTAGCCCGCGGGAACACCAACCTCTTCCTCGAAGTTGCTTTCCGGGATTTCCTTGTTGCAGTTGAGGGCGATGAGAGCGCCTATGCCGATGGCTACGGCGTCCGCGCCGAGGGCCAGGGCCTTGGCGGCGTCGGCGCCGCTGCGGATGCCGCCCGAGGCGATGAGGCTTACCTTGCCGTACAACCCCAGCTCTCGCAGAGCCTCCCGCGCCATTACGATGGCGGGCACGGTGGGAATGCCGCTGTGTTCCAGCAGCACCTCGGCGGACGCGCCGGTTCCGGCCAGCATACTGTCTATCACGATGGCATCGGCCCCGGCCTTGGCCGCCAGCTTCACGTCGTCGTCCACCCGGCAGGCGCCCAGCTTGACGTGAACCGGAACGCGCCAGTCGGTGGCTTCGCGCAGTTGCTCGATTTTTACCGCCAGGTCGTCGGGGCCGAGCCAGTCGGGGTGGCGGGCCGGGCTGCGCTGGTCTATGCCCAAGGGCAGGTCGCGCATCTCGGCCACGTCGTCCTGCACCTTGACGCCCATCAGCATCCCGCCTGTGCCGGGCTTGGCGCCCTGCCCCACCACGATTTCGATGGCCTGGGCTTCCGCGAGGTGGTGAGGATTGAACCCGTAGCGGCTGGGCAGCACCTGGTAGATGAGTTTCTCGGCGACGGCCCGCTCGCCGGGCAGCATTCCGCCGTCGCCGGTGCTGCTGGCCGAGCCGACCATGGCGGCGGCCTTGCCCAGCGCCACCTTGGCGTTGGCCGAGAGTGCGCCGTAGCTCATGCCGCTTATGTAGATCGGCGTTTCGAGAATCAGCGGATTCTCCGCGTGGCGCGCGCCGATAACGGTGCGAGTCTCGCAGCGCTCCTTGTAGCCCTCTAGCGGGAATCGGGTCAGGCCGGTGGAAAGGAAGGTGAGGTCGTCGAAGTGGGTGACTTTCTGGAAGGAGGAGAAGCCGCGAATGCGGTAGCGGCCCAGCTCGGCCTTGGCGTGGATGTCGTCCATTATCCAGGGAGACCAGATTTGGCTGCTGTTCATCACCATAGGTATTCCGTCTCCCTTATCGCACGACAGTTTTTTCAGTTTCGATACTTGCCGGGACTAACACACCCCTTCACAGCGCCGACTTTTCCAGCCGCTCCAGAGAGTCGTAGTGGTAGAAGCGCTTGGCCGACACTACCTTGGTGAAGGTGCGCTTGTCGGTGATGCCCTGGGCTTCGAGGACTGTCAGGATGTCTATGAGTTCGTCCTCGCTGATTTCCTCAGTGGTGGCGTCCGCGCCCAGCGAGGCTATGTCGCCGGCGACGTAGATTGCGCCCTCGTACATGGAATCGCCCACGGCCTCCCCAGCATCGCCGCAGATGATGATGCGTCCCTTCTGCATCATGAAGCCTGTAAGGAATCCGGCGTTGCCGCCGATGACCAGCGTGCCGCCTTTCATGGAGATACCGGCCCTGGCCCCAGCGTCCCCTCCGATGACCAGCTCGCCGCCACGCATTGTGGAGCCGGCGGAGGCCCCGGCGTCTTTGGTGACTGTAATCTTGCCGCTCATCAGGTTGTCGCCGACGGCCCAGCCCGCGTTGCCTTCGATGACGATTTCCGGCCCGTCCAGCAGGCTGGCGGCATAGTAGCCGACGCTGCCCTCGAAACGGATGTTGCAGTCCTCGAAGATTCCAACGGCCAGATTGTGGCGGGCATTGGGGTTGAGGACGGTAATCTCAGCGCCGGGGGCGGCCAGTTCCTTGAGCCGAGTGTTCAGCGCCCGGGTGTCGAGGTTGGCGGCGTCTATAGTAACCAGGTCATGACCTCGCTTTTCTGCGGCTCCGCCCGGTCTATCTCCTGATCAAAGACGCCGCGCAGAGCGATTTCCTCGGAGGCGATGGCGATAACGTCGTCGGTTTCCATGGTCACCAGGGGCTTGGCCGACCACTGGTCCTTGGCGTAGCCCAAGCCGTCGCTGGTTGCCACCAGGTAGGTGAAGGTGCCGTCCAGGTCGTCCAGCGATGCGCGCAGAGCGTCGTCCAGACCTTCGCCTTGGGCGAGCTTGTCGGCCAGGTAGACGGCGATTAGTTCGGAGTCGTTGCCGGTCTGGAAGTGATGGCCCTGGTCTTCGTACATCCGGCGCAGCTTGTGGTAGTTGGTCAACTGGCCGTTGTGGACTACGGAAACGTCGGGGAACGGGTAGGCCCAGAAGGGGTGGGCGTGATTCACGTCAACGCGGCTCTCGGTAGCCATTCGCACGTGGCCTATGCCGTGGGTGCCGCGAATGGCGCCGATGTCGTGGCGCTGGTCCATGGCGACCGGGGTGCCAACGTCCTTGATGACCTCGGATGTGCGGCCGATGCTGTGCAGGGCGACGCCGGGCGTTTCCAGCAGGTCGGCGGCCAGTTCTGAAGGCTCACCTTCGTAGTTGACAGCCAGCCGCAGGAACTGCCCGGTGTAGCGGCTGGAACAGACCACGCCACCAGTGCGGCGCACAGTATCCTCGGCGCGGGCCAGCACATCCTCGGCCTCGCGGGGGCTGTCGGTCCAGATGCGTACTATGAAGTCTCCCTCGGGCTGCTCGCCGACGATGGTGACGCCACTGGAGTCCCGGCCCCGGTGGGTCAGGGGTTCCAGCATACGAATGAGCTGGTCGCCGACGGCTGGCAAGCCGCTGCTTGCAGCCAAGTTCTTGTGGAGAATGCCGCTAACGCCGCACATAAAAGACCTGTTTCCTGCGCGCCTGAATTGTCGGCAGTGTAGCCAAGCGCAGCGGATTGCGTCAAGGGCGGGGGCAGTATGGGACCTGCTACCGCTGCCGGTCGCAAACGTACTCGGCCAGGGCCGTGAGGGAGTCGCGGGCCTCTCCCGGCGGAAGGGTTTGCAGCTCGGCGCAGGCCAGGTCGCAGTAGTTGCGGACCACTTCCCGGCAGTCCTGCATTATGCTGGAATTGTTAATCATGTCGAGAATACGCTGCATCTTCTCTGGGTCTTCCTTGTCATTGAAGAAAGCGGCCACTGCGTTGTCGTTGGGGTAGCGTTCCATCAGCAGGATGGTCGGGAGGGTCAGCACGCCGTTCAGCAGGTCGGACCCCACCGGCTTGCCCATGCTGGACTCGTCGCCCTGGAAGTCCAGCAAGTCATCGCCTATCTGGAAGGCCATGCCTATGTTGTAGGCGTAGCGGCGCATGGCTTGCACTTCGTTCTCCGGAGCGCCAGCCAGGACCGCGCCGGACTCTCCGGCAGTGCAGAAGAGGGAGGCTGTCTTGCGGTAGATGCGGTCGTCGTACAGTTCGCGGGCCTGGTTGGGGTCATAGGCCCCGAAATACTCAATGAGTTCGCCGCTGGCCAGCTCCATGATGGTCTCGGAGAAGCGGCGCATGATGCGCAGGCTTTCGGTGTCGCAGACGAAGGTGGCGGAGGTGGCGAACACGTAGTCGCCGAACAGCACCGAGACGTGATGACCCCACACGTTGCTGACAGTAGCCCGGCCGCGGCGGGTGGAGGAATCGTCCACCGTGTCGTCGTGGATGAGGGTGGCGAGGTGCAGCAACTCAACCGCGCTGGCCATCAGCACCAGCTTGTCCGGGTCGTGGGGGTAGGAGTGGGAGGCCAGCAGGGTTACGGCCGGGCGGATACGCTTGCCGCCGGTCTCGGCCACGTAGTCCAGCAGGGGCCGCAGGTCTTCGGTGGCAGCGGTGGCTTGGTTCGCCAAACCCTTGAGCTTGGCTTCTACTCGGTCAAGCTCAACCTGCACCGGGGCGTAGATGGCTGCGGCGCTTTCATCCAGTCCGTAAAGCATCGGTGATACCGTTAAGCTGATCCGGCGCCGAGCCGGGAGACTTCCTGGCCCACCACTTCCGGCTCCAGCTTCGTATAGAGCGGGGCGGGACGGCGCAGTTCCCGTCCGCCAGCCACGGAGCTTACCGCTGACTCGAAATCCCAACCGCCTTCCTCCACCTTCCCGTCCTGCCCCAGAAATTCATGGAGCCGCTGGGAGCTGAAGGGCATGAAGGGATGCAGCAGGGTCTTCAAGCAACTGATGACTGCGATGGAGACCCACAGGCTGGTGGCCGCGGCCTCACGGTCTTCGCGGATGGCCCGCCAGGGCGCCTTGGCGTCCAGGTAGCGGTTGGCTTCCTGGGCCAGGGCAAATACGCGAGTGATGGCTGCCTTGAAACGGCAGGCGTCCAGACTGACGCTGACGTCGTCCATCGCGGTTCGCGCCGAATCGAGGATGACCTTGTCGGACTCGTCCAGCGAGCCGGGGGTGGGAATCTGGCCATCGAAGTTCCGGTAGGCGAAGGTCAGCACGCGGTTGACCAGGTTGCCGTAGGTGGCAACCAGCTCCTCGTTGTTGCGGCGGACGAACTCGCCCCAGGAAAAATCGGAGTCGGCGGACTCGGGCATATTCACCGACAGCAGATAGCGCAGCGGGTCGGGGTCATAGCGTTCCAGGTAGTCGGGAACCCAGACGGCCCAGTTCTGGCTAGTGGAAAACTTCTGGTTCTCCAGGCTCAGGAACTCGTTGGCCGGCACGTCGTAGGGCAGGTTCAGTCCGTTGCCGTAGCCCATTAGCATGGCGGGCCAGATGATGCTGTGGAAGGGGATGTTGTCCTTGCCGATGAAGTAGTAGGTGCGGCTATCCGGGTCCTTCCAGAAGTCCTGCCAACTGTCCGGCTCCCCGTGAATCTGCGCCCACTCCACCGCCGCGGACAGGTATCCGATGACGGCCTCGAACCAGACGTAGATTTTCTTGTCATCGTAGCCTTCCAGTGGGATGGAAACGCCCCAATCAAGATCGCGGGAGATGGCGCGGTCGTGCAGGCCGTCCTCCAAGAAGCGGCGGGTGAAGTTCAGCACGTTGGGACGCCAGTGAGACTGCTTGGCAACCCACTCCAGCAGAGGTTCCTGGAAAGCCGACAACCGCAGGAAGAAATGCTCGGACTCGCGGAACTCCGGCGTATCGCCGCTGAGGGCGCAGCGCGGCTCCAGCAGGTCGCGGGGGTCGAGGGTGCGCCCGCAGGCGTCGCACTGGTCGCCCCGGGCCCGGGTGTTGGCGCAGTGCGGGCAGACGCCCTCCACGTAGCGGTCGGGCAGGAAGCGCAGGCACTTGTCACAGTAGGCTAGGAGCTGGTTGTCGGTGTAGATGAAGCCCTTATCCAGAAGGGTCTTGAATATGTCGTGAGTAACGGCCTCATGATTGCCGGTGTGGGTATGGGTGAACAGGTCGAAGGATATGCCCAGCTTTTCCCACGACTCCAGGAACAGGGCGTGATAGCGGTCCACCACCTCGGCGGGAGTGATTCCCTCCTGGTCGGCGCGGATGGTGATGGGCGTGCCGTGAGTATCGCTGCCGGACACCATCAGCACGCGGTTGCCCTTCAGCCGGTGGTAGCGGGCGAATATGTCGGCAGACAGGTAACAGCCCGCCACGTGGCCCAAGTGCAACGGGCCGTTGGCGTAGGGCCAGGCTACGGCGACAAGAATGCGCTCAGTCACGGGGCAAATCCATACCGCCCGAAGGCGCAGGGGGATAAGAATCCGCAAAATACCAGGGTATCTGGGAACACTATTCTAGCATACGGAGGTGGCATAATGTACGCGGGAGACTCGGGATTCCATACCTTTGCCGTAGTAGAAGAAATGCGAAATGGGGTCTCGACAATGAGCGTCAGGGAGGCAGTATGGAGGCCGTAAAGAAGCTGTTTGGCGCCTATCTGATGGGTGTCGCCGCGGTGGTGGCCGTGTGGTTCATCATCAATTCCTTCTTTGTTGATTCCTTTGAAGTGTTAAATGTCTGGTACGTGCTGGACATCCTGATGGTTATCGGCCTGGCGGTGGCATTGCTATTCAACTACGGCCGTAAAGGGAAGGAGGGCGGACGCGAACCGGGCGAGGCGGTCAGCCGACGGTATGTGGAAGTGAACACCGCCTTCTACCTTACCGCAGGCATTACGATCCTGTTTCTGCACAACTGGTTCTCGCTCCTAGCCAACGGCTCAGACAGCCTGGACGGCAATCATCAGGCCTGGGTCATCTGGGCAGTGGTGGACACCCTGCTCCCGCTGACCCTGGGTGTCACCGGCTGCGCCATGTGGCGGGAGTCTTCCGAGTAAGCGGTAAACGCGAACAGGGTGATGAAATTCCACCGCCATGCAGGCTCTCTCGAATTGCCGCAAAATCGTTGACACAGGTTGGGAGAGCCTGATATGATTCCGGGCACGGAATCCGCGATGAGCGGGAGTATTAGCGGTGTCCTGCGCCAGAGAGCCGGCGGTTGGTGCGAGCCGGTGGCAGAAGAGCTGTGAACTCGCCCGGGAGCGGCCCGCCTGATGGCCCCGATTTCTTCGGGTAAGTAGGGCGTGGCGGGTGACACCGTTACAGAGTCCTATAAGCGTCCCGAACCAAGCGGCCACGGTTGGATTTGATCCGTAGGCCGTTTATCGTCGGGAAAGAAGGGTGGTACCGCGGGCCCACACCCGTCCCTTCAGGTTGGGATGGGTGTTTTTTTATGCCTGTTCCTTAGTGCCAGGAAACTTGAATTTGTATCTGGCAAATTGTCCCCAGGCAGGATGTATGAAACTTAGCGGCGCTGAGATAGTCTGCGAAAGCCTCCTCAAAGAGGGAGTGGATATCGTCTTCGGGCTCCCCGGCGGCGCTGTGCTGCCCCTGTATGGAGCGATGGCAAAATACCCGGACCTGCGGCACGTGCTGGTGCGCCACGAGCAGGCCGCTGCCATGGCCGCCGACGGCTACGCCCGCGCCACGGGACGGGTGGGCGTCTGCTCCGCCACCAGCGGCCCCGGCGCCACCAACCTGGTCACCGGTATCGCCACCGCCCAGATGGACTCGGTGCCGATGGTGGCTATCACCGGGCAGGTGCCGCGCGGCGCCATCGGCCGCGACGCCTTCCAGGAAACCGACGTAACCGGCATCACGCTGCCCATCACCAAGCATAATTTTCTGGTGATGGAAGTCGAGGACGTGGCCCCGGCCATCAAGGAAGCCTTCCACATCGCCCGAACCGGCCGCCCGGGCCCGGTGCTGGTGGACATCCCCAAGGACGTCCTCCAGGACCTGCGGGCGGAGTTCGTCTGGCCCGACAAGCCCAATCTTCCGGGTTATCGTCCGCCCGGGGAAGCCCCCATGAATCAGGTTGCCCGCGCCGCCCAACTCATCAACAAAGCCCAGCGGCCGGTAATAATGGCCGGACACGGAGTGCTCATATCCCAAGCCTATCACGAGTTGATTGAACTGGCCGAGAAGGCCCAGATTCCCGTCATCACGACGCTGCTGGGCATCAGTTCCATTCCCACCGAGCACGTGCTGAACATGGGTATGCCGGGAATGCATGGCATGGCCTACAACAACCTCGCCATTGACCAGGCCGACCTGCTCATCGGTTTGGGTATGCGGTTCGACGACCGCGTCACCGGACGGCTACGCGACTTCGCGCCCAATGCCCAGGTGATTCACGTTGACGTGGACGCCTCGGAGCTGGACAAGAACGTCAAGGCCACCGTCCCAGTTGTGGGCGACCTCAAGATGGTGTTGAACCAGTTGATTCCCTTGGTGCAGCCAAATGTCCATTTGGACTGGCATCGCCGGTTGGACCAGCTCAAGGCGGAGCACCCGTCCCTGTTTATCCGCGAGTCTGAGGAGTTGCTGCCCCAGTACGTGCTGAACCGCCTTTCCGAAGTAGCTGGCGGCGACTGCATCGTGGTGACCGGAGTGGGCCAGCACCAGATGTGGGCGGCGCAGCACTGCAAATTCAGGGAACCCAATACCCTCATCACCTCCGGCGGTCTGGGTTCCATGGGATACGAGGTTCCCGCCGCATTGGGAGCGCGCATGGGCCGCCCGGACAAGACGGTGTGGTCGGTGGCCGGCGACGGCGGCTTCCAGATGACCATGTGCGACCTGGCTACCGCCGTCGAGAACAGCGTGGACATCAAGTTCGCCATCCTCAACAACCAGAGCCTGGGGATGGTGAAGCAGATGCAGGACGTGTTTTACGACCGGGAATACTACGCCGTGGAGTATTCCGGCAACCCGGACTTCGTGAAGCTGGCAGCGGCCTATGGCATAGACGGGATGCGGGTCACCCGTAAGGAAGAAGTGGACGATGCCGTCCGCCATGCCATGGAGGTTTCCGGCCCGGTCATCATTGACTTCGTGGTCAAGGAAGACGAGCAGGTGTACCCATGGATTCCTGCCGGCGAATCGGTCCACGAGATGATCGAGGAGCAGCCAGCCAGGGGAGGGCCATACTAGCATGGTTCAATCGGCCCAGCCGGAACAGCACACCATCATCGCCCTCGTGGAAGACAAGCCGGGGGTGCTGACCCGCATCGCCAGTATGTTCCGGCGGCGCGGCTTCAACATCGCCAGCCTGGCCGTGGGGCGCAGCGAGAAGCAGGGCCTTTCCCGAATGACCTTTGTGGTCACCGGCGACCTCGAAACCGTGCAGCAGGTGACCAGGCAACTCGACAAGCTCATTGACGTCATCGAGGTGTCCTACATTTCAACACACCAGGTGGTGGCCCGCGAACTGGCCCTGGTTAAGGTCACTACCACGCCCGTTACCCGGGGCGAAATCATGCAGTTCGCCGAGCTGTTCGACGCCAACATCGTGGACGTCAGCCCCACTTCCATGGTCATCGAAATCACCGGCAGCGAGCAGAAGGTCAACTCACTGGAAGACCTGCTGCGTCCCTTCGGAATCACTGAAATAGTCCGCACCGGCTTGGTGGCCATGGTGCGAGGGCAGGAGAGCGGCATGGGCGCCGAGAACCTCGGCGTTCCCATAAGCGGCAACGGAACAATGCGTATGGACAGCGGGATATAGCGGTGACCATCAACCATTTCCCGTCTTTCCGGCGGATGGCCGAAGTCAGGCCCAAACCGGAAGTGGCTGGAAATGACCGGAAATGACTGGAAATCAGAATTTTCATTAAGGACGGAACAGGCAACGATGGTAAACGTCTACTATGACCAGGACGCCGACCTGGGGATTCTCGCCGACAAGACTATCGGCATCATCGGCTATGGCAGCCAAGGCCACGCTCACGCGCTGAACCTGAAGGACAACGGACAGAACGTGGTGGTGGGGCTGTACCCAGGCAGTTCGTCCATCGCCGTGGCCGAGGGCGCGGGGCTGCGGGTGGCCGACGTGCCCGAAGTGGCCAAGGAAGCCGACGTGATAATGATGGTCATTCCCGACCATATCCAGGGCCGCATCTACCGGGAGCAGATTGAACCCAACCTCAAGCCTGGCAGCGCCTTCATGGTCGCCCACGGCTTCAGCATTCACTACCGCGAGATTGTGCTGCCGGACAACATGGACGTGATGATGGTCGCGCCCAAGGCCCCCGGCCACCGGATGCGCGAGCTCTTCGTTGAGGGTGTCGGCGTCCCCAGCCTGCTGGCCGTCCACCAGGACGCCACTGGCGACGCTAGGCAAATCGGTCTGGCCTATGCCAAGGGCATCGGCTGCACTGGCGCCGGCGTACTTGAGACCACCATCAAGGACGAGACCGAGAGCGACCTTTTCGGCGAGCAGAGCATCCTCTGCGGCGGAGTGACCGCGCTGGTCAACGCCGCCTTCGAGACTCTGGTGGAGGCCGGATACCCGCAGGAAATCGCCTACTTCGAATGCCTGCACGAGCTGAAGATGATTGTGGACCTGATGTACCAGGGTGGCCACAACTATATGCACTTCTCGGTCAGCGACACCGCCGAGTACGGCTCCCTCAGCCGCCGCGACCGCATCATCGACGAGCACGTCCGGGAGAATATGCGGGCGGTGCTGGCGGAAATCCAGGACGGCACCTTCGCCCGCGAGTGGATCGCCGAGAACGATGAGGGCCGCCCCCGGTTCGTACCCATGCGCGAGGCGGCGCAGAACGCCCCCATCGAAGGCATCGGCAAGCAACTCCGCGCCATGATGCCCTGGATGGACCCGAAGTAATACCGCCAATTCCCCTCTCCCGACGGGAGGGGGCTGACCAAAATCCCCTCTCCCCCTGGGAGAGGGTTAGGGTGAGGGCAAATCTTATGCAGCAGGAGACGTTGAGTGTAGTTCACCGTCGCACGCTGGTCCTGGCCGGGCTGGGTGTGGTGGACTACGTGACCCTGCCAAACCTTTCTGAAATCCGCAGTTAACCTCCTCTCCCTCCGGGAGAGGGTTAGGGTGAGGGAAAATTCTCCATAACCAAATTCAGAAAGGAAATTTGAGGTAAAGGAAGAAATGGCTAACGACAAAGTGCTTCTCCTGGACACCACCCTCCGCGACGGTGAGCAGTCGGCGGGCATCGGCATGACCGGGGCCGAGAAGATGGAAATCGCCCGGCAGCTCCAGCGGATGAACGTGGACATCATCGAGGCCGGCTTCGCCGCCAGCTCCCCCGGCGACTTCGAGGCGGTTTCCGCCATCGCCAGAGAGGTGAAGGGGCCCATCATCGCCTCACTGGCCCGCGCCCATCCCAACGACGTTGACCAGGCCTGGCGCGCCGTAGAGCATTCGGAGCGGCCCCGCATCCACGTGTTCCTCTCCTCCTCGGAGATTCACCAGATGCACCAGCTCCGCAAGAACCGCGAAGAGGTCATGGAGATGGCCGTGACCATGGTGGAGCGGGCCAAGGGCTATTGTCCCGACGTCGAGTTCTCGCCCATGGACGCCACCCGCACCAACCCTGAGTACCTGTACATGATGCTGGCCGAGGTCATCCGGGCCGGAGCCACCACCATCAACATCGCCGACACAGTGGGCTACGCCATCCCGTCGGCCAACGGCTTTGCCCAGTTGCTCAAGGACATCAAGACCAACGTGCCGGGCATCGAGAACGTGACCCTCAGCGTCCACTGCCACAACGACCTGGGGCTGGCCGTGGCCAACAGCCTGACCGCCATCGAGACCGGGGCGCGGCAGGTCGAGGGCTGCATCAACGGCATCGGCGAGCGGGCCGGAAACGCCTCGCTGGAAGAAATCATCATGGCCCTGGACACCCGCAGGGACCACTTCGGGGTGGACATCGGCATCGACACCACTCAGATTTACCCCTCCAGCCGCATGGTCAGCCGCATTTCCGGCATGGCGGTTCAGGCCAACAAGGCTGTGGTGGGCGAAAACGCCTTCCGCCACGCCTCCGGCATCCACCAGGACGGCGTGCTGAAGGACCGCTCCACCTACGAGGTGATGCAGCCGGAGCGTGTCGGCGTGCCGGGCAACAGCCTGGTGCTGGGCAAGCTCAGCGGGCGCGCCGGCCTCCAGGCCCGCCTGGAAGCCCTGGGCTACAGCCTGACCCGCGAGGAAGTCTCCCGCGTGTTCGAGTCTTTCAAAGTGCTGGCCGACCGCAAGCGCGAGGTCACCGACCGCGACCTGGAAATCCTGATGGACGAGGAATCGCGGGAATCCACCGAGCCTATTAGCTACACCCTGGACCAGGTGCAGTTCAGCGGTGGCGACCACGGCATCGCCACGGCCACGGTTCGCCTGATTGACCCGGAGGGCATTCCCACCACCGACGCCGCCACCGGCAACGGGCCGGTCAACGCCATCTGCAACGCCATCGACCGCGCCATCGGCGTCGTCAACAGGCTGGTGGACTTCAACGTACAGGCCGCCACCGAGGGCCGCGACTCGCTGGGCACGGTCACCATACGCATAGAGAAAGACGGCAAGGTCTACACCGGCCGCGGCGCCGACACCGACATCGTGGTTGCCAGCGCCAAGGCGTACCTCAGCGCCGTCAACCGCCAGCTCGCCTCCGACGAGTCCGCCAACGTCCCCGCCCTGGGGTCGACGCCGGACTAGGCAGCGGCAGCTTTTCCGGCGGCGAAACGCAGGGGCGCACATTTGTGCGCCCCAAGCATGAGTTACCGTTGGGAAGATGAGAGCGGAATACCAAGAGAGGCTGTTATGTCCGCAAGACAAAAATCACACCAAGAAATTGCCGACTTCTGCGAGAAAATCTACCTCGAGCGCATCAAACCCTTGATCAAGTACGAAGAGGACAAAGGGAAGTTTGTCGTCATAGACGCGGACTCCGGCGATTATGAGATTGACCGGAGAGACGCGGCAGCCACTCGGCGTTTGCTTGATAGGCGCCCGAGTGCCTACACCTACGCCATAAGAATAGGCCGTCCAACGGCTTACAGGATGATTGGGATGAAAACCAGGGATCGAAGCCGTGATAGCAGGAAGAGTCAATAGCGACCTCGAAGCAATAATTAGAATAGGTGTCCACGATAGCCAAGGCGATCTTCACACATTTGAGTGCGTCATGGACACAGGCTTTGACGGTTTCATCGCCCTGCCTGTAGACACTATTCAAGAGTTAGGATTGGTTCGGCGCGGAAACCGCCGTACCGTCCTGATAAACGCTGAAGCATTCATGCCGGTCTACTTGGGGGTGGTGGGTTGGCATGAAGAGCAAGTAGAAGTTTCCGTTCTACAAACAGAACAGGAGTATCTGGTTGGTATGGCTCTCCTCTAAAACAGCACGCTAACCATCCAAGTCTGGAACGGCGGCAATGTCTTAATTGAGGAGAGGTCATAGCGCATACATTCATCCTTACGCCCTACCTACAACAACCCCATCTGGAACCCCGCGCTCCCGCCGCTCTTGCCGTCCAGATGCACCGCCGGGTAGTCCATAGCGCGGAGTTTGGCGGCCAGTTGGGGGAAGCCGTAGACGGTATAGACACGTTGGGGTTTCACCCTTTCCACGTATGCCAGCAGGTCGTTATAGTCGGCATGGTCGCTGAAGGGCAGGCTGGAGTCGGCGGGCCTGCGCCAGTGGTGGCGGCTGTCGGAGGCGGCCCAGCCGGTGAGTTCCATTGTGCGCTGATAGCGGTAACCGTTCAGGGAGCGGGAGGAGCGTCCCGGCGGAAAGAGTGCCACCGTTCCGTCGGGCCAGTGACCGTTGAAGGGAGCAACTCGCCCGGAGAAGTTGACGCCGCCCTCGCGGTAGGATTCCACCGCTTGGTATATCCCCTCTTCGGCCACCACCTCGAATCCATCACTCAACAGGTGATGCAGCAACTCCTGCGCCTTGCCCAGACGCCAGCCCAGCACCACGGGACGCTCGCCACGGGACAGCCACGCCCTCAGCATCCGGGTGGCGGTGGCGAGGGTCTGCTCCTGGGATGGAAAGACGTAGTTAGGATGGCCGTAGGTGGATTCGATGACCAGAGTGTCGCATTCAATGGGTTGGAGCGGCTCGTTGGTAGGGCTGGGGCGGGTCTTTATGTCGCCCGTGTAGAGCAGCCGCCCGCCGGTGGCCTTGGACACCACCAGGGTTTGCGCCGAACCCAGGCAGTGGCCCGCCGGGTACAGGCTGATGCTGTGAGTCGGCGTATCCAGAGTTTCGCCGTAGGGCAGTACAATCGGGTCGGCGTTCTTCAGGTAGTCCCGCAGCAGCAGCAGAGTGTTGGGAGTGACGACGGGCCGGCGATGCCGCCCGGTGTGGTCGGAGTGGGCATGGGAAATGACGCTGGACTCACGCTTGCGGCGGGAATCGAGCCACAGGTCGAGTTCGGGAACATACACGCCCCGGTCGAACACCACCTCCACTTTCACACCCCTAATCTCTGCGCTTCCGGCAGCTCAAACTCATAACGGGCAGTATAACACCGCAGACAGGTGGAATAACGAGTCCCGCGGTTGATTCCGCAGGGAAAGGGGCATGAGACGGCAAATTGCCGATATACCGGCTTGTTGTTATTATGTTGACCAGCATTGTTTATTCATGCCGCTTGATGGGTAGAAGTGAAATCAGGAGGGGCGACAGATGCCCAAGTATTTGTTCCAAGCGAATTACACCAGTCAGGGCCTCCAGGGTTTGCTAAAGGAAGGCGGCACCTCGCGGCGGAAGGTTTTTGAGGAAATCGGCCAAGAGCAAGGCGGCAGCCTGGAGTCCTTTTACTATGCCTTTGGGGGGACCGACCTGTTTCTGACCTATGACCTGCCTGACACGGCGACCGCCGCCGCGATTTCCCTGACCATAGGAGCCGGGGGCGCTCTCAACATCAACACTGTCCAACTGATTTCCCCAGAGGAAATTGATGAAGCCTGCAACAAGACGGTGGGCTACCGTCTGCCGGGGGCATAGCTGGGTTTATGCCCGTAGCTCCTGCGGCAAAGGTATAACAGCGGGGCGAGTTGTGGAGTATAATCGTTCCGGCGGCAGGATGATTGTGCGCCGCCGTATTCCAAAGGAGTGTGCTTATGCCTGGACAAGTTGGCGAAGTCGCCCCAGATTTCAAGTTGCCGTCTCCGGACCATGGAGACATTACCCTGAGCCAGTATCAAGGCGAGAAGACGGTGGTGCTGTCGTTCCACGTCTTTGATTTCACCTCCGGTTGAACCAGCCAAGCCACCCTCTTCCGGCAGGCCCACGGCCGGTTCGAGGAGAACAATGCCCAGGTTCTGGGCATCAGTTGCGATACCGTACATTCCCACAAGGCTTGGAGCACCGCCATGGGCGGGCTGCCCTACCCGGAGCTTTCCGACTTCCATCCCAAAGGCCAGACCACCCAGGCTTACGACCTTTGGAACGAGGAACGCGGGGCGGGCAACCGGGCCATCATAATAGTGGACAAGGAAGGCGTCATCCGGTTCCGTGAGACCTACGTGCCGGGCCAGTTGCCCGACCCCAACGACATCGTGGCCGAGGTTGCCAGGCTCAACAGCTAACCGTTGCCAGTGGCGGGATTTTCGTTTCGCCCTGCATGACCCTGCGGCGGGGCCGCGAGTAGCATAGGGGCGCACGACTGTGCGCCCCTACACAATTGTCCTGGAAACGCCTGGATTAGGCGGAAGTTATATCCTGCACTATGTAAGTCAGGGTCCCTTTGGGAGTGGGAATGGAGACTTCATCGCCGATACTGCGGTCCAGAAGGGCCTCGCCTACCGGCGACTGGATTGAAATGCGGTTCTGACTGACGTCGGCCTCCCGGGCGTCAACCAGAGTATAGGACTTGGAATCGCCGGAAGTATTGCCCTTTATGGTGACGGTTATCTTGGCTCCTACACTGGAACGGGTAATGGTGCCATCACCCCCCTCGGGCAGGATCTGGGCGTTGGCGATGCTGGCTTCCAGTTCCCTGATTTGCGTTTCTATGCGGCCCTGCCGGTCCTTGGCCGCATCCAAAGGGGCGTTTTCGCGGAAGTCCTTATCGGCCATGGCCCGCCGTATCTCTTCAGTGACGCTGACGCGCTCGGCCTTAAGGTCTTCGATCTGCTGCAACAGACGGTCGTAGCCTTCCTGGGACAGGTAGGTGCGCCCCTCCTCCAATGGCTTGACCGGGCGAGCGCCAGCAGCGCGGCCGGCGCCTGCGGTCTTGCTTCGAGGAGGTCGAAGGTGCGTGGCGAGGCGGATGCTAATCCAGCCCTGTTCCTTCCAGTAGTCCACGAAAGCCTTGACCGGCTGGAGCCGTTGCTGGGCTGAGTCCGCGCCACTCTGCCCGACTTCCCGTGCGTACTGCTCCATGTCGTGGGGGGTGAACCTTCCGACCTCCCGGTCTCCGCTCCATCGGATGAACCTCCGGAGTTCCTGATAGCCTTCCTTGGCGGTCTTCTTCGCCTTCTTGCTGGCCTCAAAATGGGTGAGAGCTTCGGAGACTCTCGGAGTGGAGTCAGTCGGCACGGGTTTACCTCCGCCTGGTGCGAGTTTCGGACAAGCCGAACTAGTTGCAGGCTTCCAGAATCTTGGGATTCAGGCCGGGGAAGCTGGCCAGGTGGGCCCGGCGTTCTTCCTTCAGGCGGCTGGCGTATTCCTGAATCTGCTCTTCGGTGTAGAAGTTACGCAGGTCATACTTGCTAATGTCGAACCCTTCCACGGCAACCGGAATCTCCGTTCCAAACAATGGGTCTTGGCCCCATTCCAGGGTGTTGCGAAGGATGCTGCGAATCATGGCCGACATTTCGGGGATGGGCACCCTGGTGACCGGCTGCTTCACGGTGGCGCGGCCCTCGTCGTCGCGCTCGAGTATCTCGCCGACGCCGCCGGTGTTCAGCAGGTAGCATTGCACCTTGTCTTCGTTATTCTTCACGAAGTCGTAGAACCAATTGCCTTCGTCGGCTTCGGAGCCGATGAGGAAGGGGTTGGTGCCGACAACGCGCACCGACTCGCCGGCGCGCCGAGGGTCGCCAGCCGAGGTCTCCACGCTTTCGCCCAGCATGAAGGCGGCGGCGGCCTGCTCCGGGTTCAGGCGCGACACCAGCGGCAGCACGGTCATACGGCGGGTGATGAAGGCCACCACCATTCCGTCGAGCTGGTCCAGCGAGGGCAGGTTGATGTCGCCGCCCACGTACTCGCCGAAGCTGGCACGGGGAATAACGGCGCGTCCGTTGCCGCCCAGAGACAGGTCGGCGTAGTCAATTTCGCCGTCATGGGTCAGCATCACGTTTTCGAAGAGGGCTTCGGGGGAGCGCAGGGCGTTGTAAATCAGGGCCTGCGTCTCGGCGTTCATTCCCTCGGTCTTGAGGTAGAAGCCTCGCTCGGTGCCCAGGGCGCGTCCGTCCCGGCGCAATGCCACGATGTCATCTTGCAGAATGTCCATGACCTCGCCCGGCGCATCCATTCCGTGGCCGTGGCAGGCGTGGGTGGTCTTGCCGGTGCCGGAGAGACCGAAGAAGAGCATACCGTAGCGCTTGGAGTCGCCGTCGGGCTGCTGGGCGGTCACCACCTTGGAGCCAGCGTGAAGGCTGAGCATCCCTTCTTCCTTGGCGTCCCACATCGCCATCCGCAGGAAACCCATCTTCACTTCGCCGACATAGTCTATCCCCAGGATGACGGTGAGGTTCTCTTCCGGGAACACCAGCACCTGGCTGTCGTTCTCGGGCCATTCGGGGATGCAGACTTCATACAGTTCGGGGCCGGGGGAGGAGGGATCGTAATCGCGGAGAGTATGGCTCCAGAGGCAGGCTTGGCGCGCATTGTCGGGCCGCTGAACCGAAAGAAAGAGGTTGCACTTGGGGTTGAATTCGGCATTGTCGCCGATGGTTCTCTGGACCCGGATGAGGGGGGTTCGCAGCAAGTATTTGCGGACTTCCTCCAGCGTCTTCTCCCGGCTGTCGTGGATGCGCCGCTGGGCGGGGTTGAAGTTCTTGGTGGCCACCCGGTCGCTGCCAAAAACCACGGCAATCCCGGCGCTGCGGTTGCGGACGTTGGAGTAGAAACTGCGTCCTCCCGTGCTGGTGGTTCGTCCGTGCTTGAAGGTATCCTCGTCAAGCTCCTCGATGCTCACACTGCGGACGTTTCCCTGCTCAGGAAGGCTCTTTACAAAATCCAGGAAGCTCTGTGCCATCGGTTCCCTCGCTGCGTATTACAACCGCGCCGCGCGCCTGATTTGCTTGCCCTTTTGGGTTTGGATAAGGCTGCCGACGCTTGTTCTCGGTAAAATCGGAGGCTTTGGAAAAGCGCCATGACATAGTATCAGTTTCGGGAAATGTTGGCAATTTGGAGACGCGACAGCATTCTCAGCGGTCTGCACTCTATTCGTTATGAATTGCGACCCAAAGGGGGACGAGGAACCGTGCTATAATCAGATTGATCGCCGAGGGGGAGTATGCAGCTATGTCAACCAATGGCGACGGCCCGGAATACGGCAACGTCTTTGAGCGGCTGAACCGGCTGGAAACATCAGTGAACCAAATTCAGGAAACCCAAGGTAAGATGGGAGAAGCCTTGGGCGACCTACGGGTGTCGCTGGCCCGGATTGAGGCGACTCAGGAGGCCACCAACAAGTTGCTGGAGACTCTCATCCAGCAGGTGGCGGAGAACACCCGACAGATCGCCGAGTGCAACCGGCGAATTGACGTTACCAACGAACGGATTGACGCTACCAATGAGCGCATCGACGCCACCAATGAGCGGATTGACACCGTTATCGAAGGGAATGCGCAGAGCGCCAACGCCATAAACCAGCGGATTAACGCCACCAACGGGCGAATTGACCGGCTGCTCTATGCCCTTTGGGGCGTGGGCGCGGTGGGATTCGGCGCCCTGGCTGCCGCTTTCCTCGAGTTTTTCACCCGGTAGCGGGCGCGCCGATGCCGAAGGTTAGCTAACAAAGCAGCAATCAGGAGAGATCGGATTATGAAGGCGGTGCAAATCAACGACTTCGGCGGCCCGGAGGCGATGAAGTACCAGGATGTGGCCGACCCAACGCCCGGCGAGGGTGAAGCCGTGGTACAGATTCAAGCGGCGGGCGTCAACTATACCGACGTCTACAGCCGAGCCGGCATCAACCCCGGGCCGCCGCTGCCGCGAACCATCGGCGTCGAGGGCGCGGGCGTGGTGGCCGCCATGGGCAGCGGGGTCAGCGAAGTGGCGGTGGGAGACGAGGTGGTGTATTGCAGCGTCAACGGCTCCTACGCCGAACAGGCGCTTGTGCCGGCGTGGAGGCTCATCAAGCGTCCCGCCGGGCTGGATGCCAAGGCCGGGGCAGCGGCGATGCTGCAAGGAATGACGGCCCATTACCTGTGCCACTCGACCTACGCCGTGCAGCCGGGCGACCGGGTAATCGTTCACGCCGGAGCGGGCGGCATGGGCCTGATTCTCACGCAGATGATAAAGAACATGGGCGGATACGTGTTCACCACCGTGTCAACCGAGGAAAAGGCCGAACTGTCGCGACAGGCCGGGGCCGACCACGCCATCAACTACACCGAGGAGGACTTCGCGGAGGTGGTGAAGGAAGCCACCGGCGGCGAAGGGGTGCGGGTGGTGTATGACGGCGTGGGCAAGACCACCTTCCACCAGAGCGTCTCGTGCCTGGGACGTCGGGGCGTGATGGCCCTCTACGGCGCGGCCAGCGGCAATCCTGACCCCATTGACCCGCGAATGTTCGCTGGCGGCTCCCTGTACCTCACCCGGCCGGGCCTCGGCGACTACACTGTTGACCGGGCCGAGCTGGAGCATCGCGCCGGCGACGTGCTGGGCTGGGTGGCCGACGGCAGCCTCAAGCTGCACATCGGCCACGAACTGCCGCTGTCGGAAGCGCCGGAAGCGCACCGCCTGCTGGAGAGCCGGGCGACGACGGGGAAGCTGCTGCTGATTCCGTAGCGAAAGGGAGGGGTTGCGGCGCGGCCTCAGTCAGTCCAGAACCGCCGCGCCGCATTCCAGGGCCTCGGCCCATTCCGGCGTTCCGACGAAATCGTTGAGGGGTACGGGTTCGGTGGGAGCAGAAGAACCCGGTTGAATGTCCATCTGCCACACGTCGTCGTCAATCCATTTCCCGTGTTTGAAGCCGATGTTTTCCAGTACGCCGGTGCGCCGGAACCCCAGGGACTCGTGAAGACCGATGCTGGCCGGATTGGGGAGAGCAATAATCGCCACGGCGGTGCAGTAGCCTTGGCCTGCCAGGCAACGCAGCAGGGCAGTGTAAATGGCACGCCCAACCCTGCGGCGGTGGTAGGACGGGTGTACGTACACGGTTAATTCGGCTGTCCAGCGATACCCAGGCCGGGTTCTGAACGGGGTGGCGTAGGCGTAGCCCGCTATGCCGCCACCGATAACGCAGACCAGCCAGGGCATCCGCTCCAGGACTGAACGGATGCGGCTTCGGAACTCCTCGATGGACGGGGGCTGCTCCTCGAAAGAGATGACGGTGTCCCGCACCACCGGGGCGTATATGTCCAGCATTTCCTCTGCATCGTCTTCAGTGGCGAGCCTTATCTCGGCATCCATAGTTCCTCTGCCGCATTGGCGCGGTCTCATAGGTGCATTTAACCATAGTATCCCTTGCCGCTAATAGCCGGTGGGCGCGCGGACAAACCATTTGAGGGAACCGCCATACTTTCCGGCAGTTTCTTGTTATAATCAGGGCAGGCAAAGCGGCGCAGAGGAGGCGAAACGTGGCCGAAGCAGTGGTAAGCAGGGAAGAGATATACGAGGCTCTCAAGACAGTGTACGACCCGGAAATCCCGGTGAACGTGGTGGACCTGGGCCTGATTTATGACGTGCAGGTCAATGATTCGGACGTGTACGTGCAGATGACGCTGACTTTCCCCGGCTGCGGGATGGGGCCGTACATCGGCCAGCAGGCGGAGTGGGCCATCCAGGAACTGGACGGCGTCGAGGAAGTGCAGATTGAGCTGGTCTTCGATCCGCCGTGGTCGCCGGACCTTATCAGCGAGGAAGCCCGGAACCAGTTGGGCATTTAGGTCCAGGCAGAGGTGTCCTTGCGGGGAAACGCCCTCACCCCCCGCCTTCGCGGGGGCAGGCTCTAACCCTCTCCCAGAGGGAGAGGGAACATGGGGTGATGACCCGGCGGTTGTTCATTCACTAGGGCGGCGAGAGAGCTTATGACCACCCCCCAGCAGAACGCGCAGAACGCGCGCCTGGAACAGATAAAGCGCAGTTGGCAGCAGAAGCGTCAGATTGGCGAGCGGCTGGGCAAAATCAAGACCAAGATCGGCGTATACAGCGGCAAGGGCGGCGTCGGCAAGACCACCGTGGCGGTCAACCTGGCGGTCACGCTGGCCAAGGAAGGCGCCCGGGTCGGCATCCTGGACGTTGACATTGACTGCCCCAACGTCACCAACGTCCTAGCCGCGACCGCCCGCCCCGACTACGTGGACGGGGAGATAATTCCCGCCGAGCAGTGGGGCGTCAAGGTGGTGTCCATGGCCTACTTCCAGGAGAACCAGGAAGAGGCCATCATCTGGCGCGGCCCGATGATTCACAACGCCATCAACCAGTTTCTCCAGAACACCGAGTGGGACGAGCTGGACTACCTGGTGGTTGACCTGCCGCCCGGCACCTCGGACTCGCCGCTGACGGTGATGCAGACCCTGCCGATGGACGGGTTCGTGGTGGTCAGCACGCCGCAGGATTTGGCGGTGCTGGACGCCAAGCGTTGCATCAACATGATTCGCAAGCTGAACCTGAACGTGCTGGGCGTGGTGGAGAACTACACCGGCGACATCTTCGGGCAGGGCGGGGGCCGCGACCTGGCCGACGAGGTGGAGGCGCCCTACCTGGGCAGCATGGCCCTGCGCTCCTCCTACCGCAACAACACCATGCCCACGGTGCTGGCCGACGAAGACGTGCGGGAGGAGTACTCGGACATCGCCGCCGAACTGCGCACCAGCCTGCGGGAGTTCGGGCGGGAGGCAGTGTGACCCCTTGGCGGGTTGAGGGTTACGAAACAGGGGCGGGTTAAATCCCGCCCCTCAGTTTTCGCCAGCCTTCGAGCTGGATGCCAACAGGCAACCCTAATCGGGCAGAGTTCCGATTTGGGTGGCTCAAACAGTTGACGACGGGGGTTTGGATTCCCGCTTTCGCGGGAATGACGGGTGAGGTGTCGGGAATGACCGACCGCAAGCTGGCAAACCACCTAAAGTATAACCCAGTCTCCTAATCGTCGTTGGTGACGACGTAGGCCTCGTGGGGTTCCGGGTCGGCGGTTCTTCTTCTGGTGGGCGGGCGCTCTCCGGCGGTGATGCTCATCAGCCACTGGACTTCCCGGGTCATGGCTTCCTGGGAATATTCGCTGGCTTCGCCCATTCGCCGGAATTTCCCGTAGCGGCGTTTCATCAGCCTGCCCTGTGAAGTCTTGACCAGCTTGTTCAGCTCTCTGAGGATGGCGCCCTGCAAGGCCGTGCCGGCGGCGCGGGGGTCCAGGTGGGAGCCGCCTTCGGGTTCGGGGATTACCTGGTCGGCGATGCCCAGGTCCACGCAGTCTTGGGCGGTGAGCATCAGGGCATCGGCGGCTTCGCGGTCCAGCAGGGGCTCGTGGAATGCGCCGGCGAGGTTGTGGTTCATGGAGATGGGGGAGTAGACGGCGTACTGCTGCATCAGGATGCGGTCGGCCAGGCCCAGGGCCAGCGCGCCTTCGCTGCCGCCCTCTCCGATGATGACCGACACGATGGGCGTCGGCACGTCGAGCATGGCCGAGAGAGTGCGGGCGATGGCGTTGCCGATGCCCTGCTCTTCAGCCTCCAACCCCGGGTCTGCGCCCTGGGTGTCCACCAGGGTAATCAGGGGCAGCCTGAAGCGGGAGGCCAACGAGATGACCCGCTGCGCCTTGCGGAGGCCGTCGGGGTATACGTGGTAGCGCTCGCCCTCCAGCAGCGGGCGGCGTTGCTGTCCGATGACCGCCACCGGCTGTCCGCACAAGTAGCCCACGCCGGTCACCACCGAACGGTCGTCGCTGCTGAGGCGGTCGCCCCGCAGTTCGATGAAGGGGTCGAGCATCTGCCGGAAGTAGGTGGTGGCGGGCGGGCGCTCGGAGTGGCGGACGGCGGCCAGGGCAGCCCACGGCTCCACCGGAGCACATTCTTCATCGGCGGCCTTGAGCAGGTCTGAGCGCTGGGCCTTTTCCTCCTTGTTCTTGTCCTTCTTCTCGCCCTTGAGTATCCGGAGCAGGGTGGACAGCCTTCCCTGCAACGCCTCACGGTCAACCACATTGTCCAGCAGACCGTGTCCCACGTGAGCCTCGGCGGTATGGGCGTCCAGAGGTAGGGGGATGTTGGAGGTTTCCCGGAGGGTTCTCAGGGGCGAGAGACCGATGAGCGACTTGGGTTCAGCCAATATGACGTCGGCCAGGTTGGCGAAGCTGGCGTAAGCCTGCCCGGTGGACGGATTGGCCAGCACCACGATGAAGGGGGCTCCCTCGTCCCGCAGCTTGTTGGCGGCGGTCACCGTCTTTGCCATCTGCATCAGGGACAGTACGCCTTCCTGCACTCGCACGCCGCCGCCGGAGACCACGGCCACGACCGGGATGTCACCCTTGGCAGCGGTCTCCAGGGCGGTCGCCACCTTTTCCCCCACCACGCTGCCCATCGTCCCGCCCATAAAGGAAAAGTCGAGGACGATGAGAACTACGTCCGTGCCGTCTATTTTGCAGCGCCCGGTGACCGCGGCCTCGGTCAGGCCGGTGCGGTTCTGGTCTTGGGTCAGCAGTTGCCCATAACGGCCGCGGTGGGCGAAGGACAGCGGCGCGACGGAACTGAGGTACTTGTGCGACTCCCTGAAGGTTCCCCGGTCAGCCAGCAGTTCGATACGCTCGCGGGCGGTGATGGTGTAGTGGAAGCGGCAGAAGGGGCAGACGCGGGAGGTCAAGTAGGAATGGGAGTCGCGGATAGGCTCGTCGCAGTACAGACAGCGGTCATGCACCACCGGCAGGCGAGTGCTTTCCTCGCCCTCGGCGCGTCCGAACAGGTGGACCAGGAAGTTAGCCAGATTCCGCAAGCTCCCTCCGGCGGAATGTGGTATGCGGTCAGCCGTCCCGTTGCGTCAGTCCGGCAGGTTTAATAATACAAGGCTCAGGGCCGGATTGTAATACTTGCGGGAATTGTCTGAACTGTGATTTTTCTGATTTTGGGATTCCCATGATTTTCCGAATTCTGATAATCCCTCAATCCGATGAATCACAGTTCCGACGAAGAATCGAAAGACCCTGGGGAACTCCGATGCGCGATTGCGTTTAGCTCCCCGTTGGCCTACACTCGCGCCAGCGGCGGAGTGGGAGTATGGTGCGGAACCAGACGGGCGAGAGGCGCTTATGAGTGTTTCCGATGAGACATTGCAGGCAATAATCCGCGACTACAACGGGTTCGAGCTTTCGGCGGAGGAATTAGAGTTGGTGCGCCCGGAGATTGACTATTACATGGCGCAACTGGCGATTCTGGACGACCTGGACCTTTCCGACAGTATGTCGGGACGGCTGCTGCGAATGCCGTCGGTTGACGAATCAGCGGCGCGGCAGCAAGGGGGTGAATAACTATGGCGGGCAACGAACTGCTGGCATCCACCATATCTGAACTGGCGCCCCGGATTCGCTCCGGGGAAGTGTCGCCCGTGGAGCTGACCGAGGCTGCGCTGAACCATGCCAAGGCGATGCAGCCGACGCTCAACACTTTCATCACGCTGCTGGAAGAGCAGGCCATGGCCCAAGCGCGGGAGGAAGAGGAATCCATCGCCCGCGGCGATTACAAGGGGCCGTTGCAAGGCATACCCATCGGCATCAAGGACAACCTGGCAACCGCAGGCATTCGCACGACGTTAGGCACCAAGGTGCTGTCGGACAACGTGCCGGAGGAGGATGCAGAGGTGGTGCGCCGCTGCCGGGCCGCTGGGGCGGTGATATTGGGCAAGGAAAACCTGGAGGAATTTGCCGCCGGGGCTACCTCCAACAATCCCCACTTCGGCGCGGTACGCAACCCGTGGGGCACCGAACACGTGCCGGGCGGCTCCAGCGGCGGAGGCGGGGCCAACGTGGCCGCCGAGGTCACCTTCGCCTCGCTGGGAACTGACCTGGGTGGCTCGGTGCGGCTGCCCGGCGCTTTCTGCGGCGTGGTGGGCCTGAAACAGACCTTTGGGCGGGTCAGCCAGCGGGGGTTGCTGGTGACCAGCTTCAACGGCGACCATATCGGCCCGATGACGCGCTCGGTGGCCGACAGCGCCATCATGCTGCAAGCGATGGCCGGGCATGACCCGCTGGATCCCAGCACGGTGCCGGTGCCAGTTCCTGACTACTCGGCTGCGCTGGGCCGGAGTATCCAGGGGCTGCGAATCGGCGTGCCGTCCAACTACTACTTCGAGGACCTGGAGCCTGACGTCGAAGAAGCCGTTAGGCGGGCAATCAACGCGCTGGAAGAACTGGGCGCGGTGACGGTTCCCGTAGAACTGCCGATGATGAAGTACATCGGCGCGGTGCGGATGGCGGCGATGGCCGACTCCATCGTCACCCACGAGCCTTTCCTGCGAGAAAGCCGCGATGACTACGGGCCGGACACGTTGTATCGCACCTTGGGAGGGCAGTTCGTCCTCGGCCACCATTACTCCAAGGCTATGAAGGCGCAACGGCTGATCCAGGAAGAATACGCCCGCGTATTACAGGGAGTGGACGTCATCGTCACGCCCACGACGCCCCTCTGCGCGCCCCGAATAGACGCCGCCTACGTGGAACATTACGGGGAGAGGCACCGGGTGCGCGGGCCTGGCTCAGGACTGGTGTCTCGCAACACCAGCCCGTTCAACGCCACCGGCCACCCGGCCATCACGCTGCCCTGCGGCCTCAACCGCGACGGGCTGCCCATCGGGCTGCAACTCATCGCCGCCGGGTTCCGCGAAGATCTGCTGTTCCAAGCGGCCTCGGCCTACGAATCGGTGTCTCCGACGCAGGGTCGGCGCCCGCCAGTGTTGGAGGGTTAGGAGACGATTGCTCTGGATTTCCCGCTTTCGCGGGAATGACGGGGGCAGCGGGAATGACGTTCTTAGCCCGTGCTAAAATTCAGGCGGCAGGATTATCACCCCCACCCTAACCCTCCCCCTGAGGGGGAGGGAAGAATAAGCAGGAGGATTGCAATGCCGGCAAGCTGGGTTGACATCAACGTTGCCGATGGCAGCACCATGGAAGGGTATCTAACCCAACCGGAGGGCGACGGCAGCCATCCCGCCGTTGTCGTGATTCAGGAAATCTGGGGAGTAAACTCCCACATACAGTCGGTGGCCGACCGGCTGCCGGAACTGGGCTACGTGGGGTTGGCTCCCGCCATGTTCCACCGCTCGGGACGGATGATTACCGGGCTGCATACGGAATTCCCCTTGGCCATCGAGCGAATGCAGCAATGCACCGACGCGGGCATCGTGGCCGACGTCAATGCGGCAGTGGACTATCTGAAGAGCCAGTCCTTCGTCAACGGCAAGATAGGCATCGTCGGGTTCTGCTTTGGCGGCCGGGTGGCCTACCTGGCGGCCTGCACCATCTCCGACCTGTCGGCCTCGGTGGTGTTCTACGGCGGCAACATCGGCGTGGCGCTGGGGGAGGGGCAAACTCCGCTGGAGCAGACGGGCAACATCAACTGCCCGGTCTTGGGGTTGTTCGGCGAAGAGGACGCCAATCCGACGCCGGACTTCGTGAACGAGATAGATGCGGAAATGACCCGGCTGGGCAAGGCGCACGAGTTCCACCAGTACGCCGGAGCGGGCCACGGCTTCCACTGCGAGGGGCGCCCCGCGGGCTACCGCCCCGAAGCGGCGCAGGATGCCTGGGGCAAGGCGATGGCCTGGTTCGACGCGAACCTGAATTAAGACCGCTTCGCCTGAAGCGAGCGAAAGGGGCTGAGCCATAAGCCAGCGTTTAACCTATTCCGGCTTGGCCCCTGATTAGCTGTTACAATGTTCTAGTGGACAGGTAGTCTGAAAGGTGGCTTCGGCTCCATGTAGCGTTTTTCCCTGTCGGAGCCTTGGTCGCGACTTGGTTATTGACGCTACCCGCAGGTGCTTGGCGTTGGAATAACCGTGCAGACCTTGACCTCGCGGGAACGCTGTCGCCTTTGGGAGCCTTTTCTTATGGCACTCTAGTATTTGTCGTTGAATGGAGCGTTAGGATGATATTTTGGGCATTAGCGCAACGGAAGAAAGATAGGGAAAAGATAGAGGCAGCAGCCCGGGCGAAAGGTATAGCGGAAGGCCGAGTCGAAGGCCGAGTCGAAGGCCGAGTGGAAGAAAGGGAGCGCATCGTAAGAGAGATGGAGATGCGCGGCATAGAGGTTCCGCAGGAAATACTCGTCGGCCGCGCTGAACGGGAATAGATGCGGGTTGCTCTTTTCCTCCACTACGTAACCGTTGGCATAGTCTACATCACCGAACGCACCACACCGCCGTCGATCAGGATAGTCGTGCCGGTGACATAGGTGTTCTTGTCCGAGCACAGGTAGGCCACGAAGTCGCCCAGCTCCTCCGGGCGTCCGAAGCGGCCCACCGGGATGCGGGAGGCCCCGGCTTCCAGCACCGATTCCAAGTTCTGCCCGGTCTCTTCGGAGCGGGTCTCGAAGATGTGCCGCATCCGCTCCGTCATCAGGAATCCGGGAGCCACGTTGTTGACCAGAACGTTGTCGCGCCCTACTTCGTCAGCCAGGCTCTTGGCGTAGGCCACTGCGCCCATGCGGGTGACGCCCGAGGTCACCAGGTTGTCTATGGGCTGGTAGACGGTGGAGGCGAGGATGTTGACGATGCGTCCCCACTTCTGCTGCCTCATGTGCGGCGTCGCCTCGCGGCCCATGCGGATGAAGAAGGAGAGGGCCATGTCTATCGAGCGGCTCCAGGTCTCCTCGTCGGTGTCCGCAGCCCGGCCCGACGGGGGGCCGCCGGAGTTGGCAACGGCGATGTCCAGTCGCCCGTAGTGGTCAACGGTGGCCTGGACCAGACGCTGAATGTCCTCCAGCCGGGACAGGTCGCCGGGAACGGCCAGAACCTCGACGCCAGCGGCAGCGCGAATCTCGGCTGCCGCCACCTCCAATTCTTCGGCGTTGCGGCTGCAAATCGCCAGGTTGGTTCCTTCTTGAGCCAGCGAATCGGCGCAGGCGCGTCCCAACCCCTTGCTGCCGCCTCCGATGATTGCCACTCTGCCGGTCAGTCCCAAGTCCATAACGGCCCTCTCCTGAGCTTGTCGAAGGACGAATTTCCGCTATGCTACCAAGCAAAGGGATGTGTGGCAATGATGAACGCCCCCACCCTAGCCTTCCCCCGGAGGGAGAGGGAATTTTACTTGTTGACACTCCATTATGATGGCCCTAATATGGCGCAAATTTCGCGCAGGCCCTTCGATGGGCTCAGGCTCATCGACAGACTCAGGACAGGCTAGGGGGCATCGTGAGCAACGTTGACCGCATTCTCGAAGGGGCAGTTGACATCCACGTTCACTTTGGCCCGGACCCGAAGGTGGAACGGCGCGCCGGAGCCATCGAGGTGGCGCAGCAGGCCAAGGAAATGGGGATGCAGGGGCTAGTCCTGAAGAGCCATGAGTACCCCACGCATCCGGTGGCCTTTACGGCAGCGCAGGCAGTCCCGGGGATAACTATGGTGGGCGGCATCGCTCTGGACGTGGAGGTTGGCGGGCTTAACCCGATGGCCGTGGAGGCTACGGCGCAGATGGGTGGGCGCGTTGTCTGGATGCCTACATATTCCGCCCGCGCCGACCGGGAGAGCAAGGGACTGAACGGCGGCATCTACCTGCTGGACGCCGAGGGGCGGCTGCTGCCGGAAGTCTATTCCATCCTGGAGGTCATCAGATCCCACGACATGGTACTGGCGACGGGCCACCTGTCCACCGCCGAGAGCATGGAACTGGTGCGACAGGCCCGCGACATGAACATTGGCCGCATCGTGGTCACCCACGGCACCACCATGTCCTACTGGACGGGCATGACGGTAGAGGATATGAAGGCCCTGGCCGATATGGGGGCGTTCATCGAGCACTGTATCCACGTTATGATGCCCACCACCTACCGGATGGACCCGCGTGAACTGGCCCAAGCCATAACCGCCATCGGCCCGGAGAAGTGCATCCTCAGCACCGGCTTCGGGCAGGACTTCCACCCCATGCCCGCCGAGGGGATGCGCATGGGGATAGCCACAATGCTACGCGCGGGGCTGGAGGAAGTGGAAGTGGGGATGCTGGTCAAGGACAATCCCTCGCGGCTGCTGGGGTTGTAGGTAAGCACCGCGAGTTTGCATTTCACCTGAAGGCGCTTGAACAAGTTGCCAGCTCTCAATCAGATTCTTCGCCGACCTCGGTAAATTTAATACACAGTATCCCAGTTTCAGAGTCGGCACCTGCCCACTCTGCCACCCGGCGGCCCACTACCCAGGCAATGCCGTTGTCACATACCAGTAGCGGGATGCGGTCGCGCCTCTCGCGGGGGACTTTGGTGTCGGTGAAGAAGTCTTGCAGCTTTTTGGTTCCGGTCATTCCCGACGGTTGGAAGCGGTCGCCGGGGCGGCGAGTTCGCACCGTGGCGACATCCCCCAGCGCATCGCGGTTCAGGCGGGCGGTGAATTCCGGTGTCTCTCCCTCTGTGTAGGGGTTGGGCTGGCCTGGTTTGACGGCTTGCAGGCTCACTTGCCAGCCGCCGATGGTGGTTTCAAGGGTTTCGCCGGGAGTCTGAGGCAGGACGATTGAATGCTCGCCAGCAAGTTGGGGGGGCTGCGAAGGTCCGGCGTGGCGGGTCAGGATGAGAGCGCCGCCTTCTCGACGGGCGCGGACACCCCGGGGCAGGTCTGTGGCGCAACCGCCACGCTGGCGGCGCAACAACGACAGCATGGACTCAACGTGGCTTTCGTTCAGGCGGCGGGCGTCGCCGGCAGTGGCAGCATAGGCTCGGCGCAGGGCGTGGCGTTGCAGGGCCGGATGCAGGCCGGTCAGGGCAGGAATGTTGAAGGTAACGACGCTCTCCCTTTCCTCGGCGATATTGGGCCAGTGGCGGGACAGCTCATCCTCGATATAGTCCACCTCATCAGCAGCAGCACGTGAGAGGCGGGCCAGGGCCTCGCGTACACGGGGGTTGTACTCGCGGGCCAGCTTGGGCATCAGGTCGAGACGCACCTTGTTGCGGGTGAACCGCCACATATAGTTGCCCGAGTCCTCGCGGTAGAGCTGCCCCAATTCACGGCAGTAGGCCGCGGCGTCGGCTTTCGTGGCGCCCATCAGGGGGCGGAACAGCATCGGGCCAGGCCGGGGTGAAGGCCACGGCCATTCGGCCGCTTCGGCCATACCGCGCAGGCCGTGAAGGCCGGAGCCGCGCAGCAGGTGGAGCAACACCGTCTCGGCCTGGTCGTCGGCGGTGTGTCCCAAGGCGATAGCGGCTGCGCCCACGGATGAGGCCACGGCGGACAGAAAGGCGTAGCGCATCTCGCGGGCGGCCTGCTCGAAGGAAGAAATGCTCCTTTCCCGCTGGTAGGCGATGGGGTCCTGCTTGTCTATGCTGCAAGGGAGGCCCAGGCCGTCGGCCAGCCGTTGCACAAAAGCGGCATCGTGGTCGGCCTCGGCCCCACGGAAGTCGTGGTTCAGATGGGCCACGTGGAGCGTCAGCCAATGCTCGTCGCGCAGGCTGTGAAGGCATCGGAGCAGGGCGGTGGAGTCGGGGCCGCCGGAGGCCGCAACCACCAGCGTCGCGCCTCGTCCGTCATCCTGACCTTGCCGAAGGAAACCGGCGCGGCGCAGGGCGCTGGCTACCTGGCTCTGGAAGGTATGTGGCGTGGTCATGCCAGGACTTCACCCTCACCCTTTAGGGTACGCCCTCACCCTAACCCTCTCCCAGAGGGAGAGGGGATTTTTCGGGGCGGCTACCGATTTTCGGGAGACAGGTGGCTGTTGCAGTTGTAGGTAATCAGACGGCGGCTGTTCCCGTCGCTCTCGAAAGTGCAGAGGGAGCCGAGCCCCAGCGACATACAATGAAAGTTGTACAGCGGTATGTCAAGGATAGCGCAAATGATGGTGCGGATGGTGAAGTTGTGGGAGACAACCACCACGTCCTCATTACCGGCATGGGACTGCTCGAT
This sequence comes from Dehalococcoidia bacterium, assembly GCA_965204865.1. Classification (GTDB taxonomy): domain Bacteria; phylum Chloroflexota; class Dehalococcoidia; order Lucifugimonadales; family UBA3495; genus VXOI01. The sequence continues at coordinate 2,663,231 of OZ242027.1, forward strand.
TTCGAGGATGACCCGCCAGGCGCGTTCCTGCAACTGGGCCAGCGACTCGCCGTTGGGCATCACCACGTCCGCCGGATTGTTGCGCCATGCCTGGTAGACTTCCGGCCAGCCTGCCCGCATCTCGGCGCCGGTTACGCCCTCCAGGTCGCCCAGGCTCAACTCGCGCAGGCCGGGGTTGGCAACCACGGAGATGCCCGTAATCTTGCGGATTTCCTCGGCCACCTGAACGGTGCGCGTGAGCGAGCTGGCATACAGGGCGGACGGTTCCCAGCCAAGGGCGGCGCGAGCCGAGTCACGGGCTTGGGCGAAACCTCGCTCGTTGAGCGATACGTCGGTCAACCCCTGGAACTTGCCCAGCTTGTTCCATTCGGTCTCCCCGTGCCGGAGCAGGTAGAACTTCACCGGCCATCCCCGCTTCGCTCAGAATGAGGGGCGGCCCCGACGGGAACCCGCATAAGTTCCACTTGGTCAATGCGCACGCCATCCATAGCCTTCACGGTTATCCTCAAGTCGCGGTACTCAACAACGTCGCCGATTTCCGGGATGCGCCCCAACTGGTGCAGCATGAAACCGGCGAGAGTCTGGTAGTCGCCCTCTGGGATGTCCAATGTCAACTCTTCGTTAATCTCGGATATTCCCACACCGGCATCCACCCGGTAACTGTCATCGCCCAAGGGAGTGACCGTTTCCTCGGGTTCCGGGCCCTCGTCGCCGACCTGGCCTACGATGACTGCCAGCAGTTGCTTGGTGGTGGCGAGCCCGGCGATGCCGCCGAACTCGTCGAAGGTCAGGGCAACAGTGTGGCGTCCCTGGCGCATCTCGGCGAAGGTTTCGCTGACGCTCTTGGTTTCGGGAACGATGTAGGCTTCGCGCAACAGGGCGGTGACGTCGCTTTCCGGCGTTATCTGCCCGGAACTCAGGCCGGACAGCACGTCTTTAACCGACAGGATACCAACCACGTTTTCCTTGGAGCCTTCGTAGACCGGGAAACGGGTGTGGCTGCTTTCCTGGTAGATTTGCAGGAACTCGGAGAGGGTTGCGCCCTTTTCCAGCCAGACGATTTCGGGGCGCGGCGTCATTACCTCGCGCATCCGGCGGTCGCCGAAGCGGAATACCTTTTCCAGCAGTTCGGCTTCTTCGGCTTCCATTGTTCCGGTCTGCGCCCCGGCTGCGATGAGGGTTCTTATTTCTTCTTCCCCCACCTGGTCGGAAGAGGCGGTAATGCCCAAGGCGCGGCTAACCAAAGTGGTGAACCACTGAAGAACCGCGACGATGGGCGACAGCAACAGTCCCACCAAGGACAACGGACGGGAGACTGTGAAGGCGACTGTTTCAGAGCGATGCCAAGCTATGGTCTTGGGAAGCGTCTCGCAGAAAATCAAGAGCACCAAGGTGACGCCGATGGTGGAAATGAGCACGGAAATCGAAGGATTACCTATCATTTCGACGACGAGCACCGTAGCCAGGGCAGCGGCGGCGGTGTTGACGAGGTTGTTGCTGAGGAGAACAGTGGCGAGGAAGCGCTCAGGGCGCTGTATCAGCGTGGAAACCCGGCTGGCGCCGGAACGTCCGGTCCTGGTCAGATGGAGCAGCCGCGCCCTCGGAAGGGCGGCAAAGGCCGTTTCAGATGCCGAGAAGAAGGCGGATAAAATCAGACATAGCGCAAGCAGGCCCCATCTCCATGAGTCTCCGGCATCCATATTTTCGCGTTACCTCCCGTGGCTCTCCGTGGTGTTCCAGGTTCAATGCGCCCTTGTATCGTGGAATGATAGCATCGGCCCATAGGGGTGTAAAGTTGGCGGAGGCTCGTTGGAGGGCCTTTCGGTTCTTCGGCTGAACTGTGATTCATGAGATTGATGGATTACTATGATTCGGAAAATCATGGCAATCATAGAATCAAAGAAATCACAGTTCAGACAATTACCCCGAGAGCCGAAAGACCCGGCATATCGTTGAAATCGCTAGGAGCGCGATGATATGTTGGAACCATAATAGGAGTTACGCAGTTGAAGATTTTCACCCTCACCCTAACCCTCTCCCTCAAGGGAGAGGGGACTTTTGAGATAGTTTCTAAATCATCTGATTCTCTTTTCGACAGGCGGGGCTGAACATGGCATTGAATATCCTGGGCATCGAGACATCCTGCGACGAGACCGCGGCCGGGGTGGTGGAGGATGGGCGGGTGTTGCGCTCCAACATCATCTCGTCGCAGGCGGAGTTGCATTCCCGCTATGGCGGGGTAGTGCCGGAGGTGGCCTCGCGGCAGCACGTGCGGGACCTGACGCCGGTGCTGGAGCAGGCGGTGGAGTCCTGCGGGCTGGGGCTGGAGGACGTGGACGTGGTGGCGGTTACATACGGGCCGGGGCTGGCCGGTTCGCTGATTACCGGGCTGAACGCCGCCAAGGCCATCGCCTACACGCTGGGGAAACCCCTCATCGGCGTCAACCACCTGGAAGCCCATATTTACGCATCCTGGCTTACCCCGGCCAACCCGGCGGAGGACCCCGGCTTCCCGCTGGCCTGCCTGGTCGCCTCTGGTGGACATACCGACCTGCTGCTGATGGAAGGGCACGGCGACTACCGGCTGGTGGGGCGCACCCGCGACGACGCTGCCGGGGAAGCCTTCGACAAGGCGGCCCGCATCCTGGGGCTGGGCTTTCCGGGCGGGCCGGAAATCCAGCGGGTGTCCAGCGGCGCGTCCGGGGAGTTTTCCCTGCCCCGCGCCTGGATGCGGGACACCCACGACTTCAGTTTCAGCGGCCTGAAGACGGCCCTGCTGCATCAGGCCCAAGACCGGGGCGTCTATCTGGCCGATTCGGAGCAAACTCCGCAGGACGAAACAACTGAGGCGGTCGTCCGCGAACTGGCTTCGGCTTTCCAGGAATCGGTGGTGGACGTCATATCGGCCAAGCTGGTGGACATGGCCCGCAAGTACGGCGTGAAGGGGCTGGTCCTGGGAGGCGGCGTTATAGCCAACGCGCGGCTGCGGGAGGAAATTCTGCGACGGTCGCCCCTGCCGGTAATCATCCCGCCGCCCATTCTATGCACCGACAACGGGGCGATGGTGGCGGCTTGCGCCTATTACCAGCACCAACGCGCCGAGCAGTGGCCGATGGAACTGGACGTTGACCCGGGATTGCCGCTGGGGTGAGCCATTGGGAGACGCCCTCACCCCCGTATCGAGTACGGGGCAGGCTCTAACCCTCTCCCAGAGGGAGAGGGGATTTTCAGGGCGTTTCTGTATCCGTGGTATTGCCGTTCTCTTGCGCCGCCTGCTGAACCAAGTCGACGAATTCGTATATTTGCTGTACATCCAGGGCGCTGCGGAAGGGGAAGGCGATTTCTATGCCCGTGCCCCGGAAGATTACCGCACCAGCGGGCCGGGTGAAGTAGTTCTGCAACAGCACCAGCAGCCCGGCGAGGATAATCAGCAGGGCAATCAGCGGGGCTACGTCTATGTTCAGCACCGGCACGTTGGGGCCGCTGATTTGCCCGGCCAGCCAGTAGCCGACCACCAGGTAGAGGAAGGCGCCGCTGACCATCATCAGGACTCCTTGCAGTATGGCGGTCCAGTTGCGTTGGCCGGTACGGATGGAAAACTGGCTGAGGTCGGACGTCCTCGCCATGTGGGTGTCGCGGAAACCCTCAACCCCCCGGAAGGCTATCAGGCGGCGGCTGGTCAGTATGAGCGCCTGACCGGAGGATGGGAGCGCATCGGACAGGCCATCGTCGGGCAGCAGCACCCGGGCTATCTCCTCGCCGCGAGCCAAGGGCACCCCCCGGATGCGGACCGGCTCGCCAACTTCAACCAGTGTCCCTTCCGTCTTGGCTTGAGCCGATTGTTCCTCCTGCCACTGTAAGGGCCATACTCCGGTCTCGACCTCCTCTAGGGGCGGAGAGCCGGATTTGAGGAAATCCTCCATCAGTCCTGCGGGGCCTTTGAAGGAAGTGTCCTTCCACTGCTGGACGTCCAGAAACTCGGTGGGAACCGATGGCGGCGGTGGCGTTACCGGCCCAAGAGAAACCGGGGCGGATGGCAGAAATCCGTCGGAGTGATTCTGGGCGTCCAGGAACTCGCCGGGGGCCGAGGGCGGCGGTGGCGTCAGCGCCGGGCCACCTTGACGGCCGGAGAGGGCGCTTTTCGAGCTGACGTGGGTATCCGGCTCCTGGACTTCAGGTTCCGTGGTCTCGCGCTTCTCGGTTGTGCTTTCGTTATCGCTCATATTGCTCGTGGGGCAAGTGCTTCATCATCCATACTAGCACACGCCGGAAATGCCGGTTGACACTTCCGTTGCGCTGTGTTAAGTTGCCGGGGAAAGGCTGTGATGGAGACGAGTAGGTTAGGGTTTCGGGCATAGCGAGCCTGGTATGGTGGAAGCAGGCGCATCGAACCTAGTCGAAAATCCCTCCGGAGCCGCCGGCTGAAAATCCTACAAGCGTCCTTCGACAAGCTCAGGATGAACGGCAGGGTGAGTAGGTCAGGCCGGGGTTCGCCGCCCGTTAGCAACGGCGGGGCATGATAGTGCCTGTCAAGAGAGGCCCTTCGACAAGCTCAGGATGGGCGCGTCGGGGCAAATAGGGTGGTACCGCGGGAATAGTGAAGTCCCGTCCCTATGCTGGGGCGGGCCTTTTTTATTGCCGACAGGCGGCTTCCTGCCTTCGCAGGAATGACGATGGGGAAATCCGGCAGGGAAGGTTAGACGGCCAGCCCGGCCTGAGCGTATACCGGCCCGCGCGGCCTGAGCGCATACGTCAACCGGAGGCGCTGCTTTGGAAGTCAGGAAAATGAAAGGCGCGGAAATCATCTGCGAAAGCCTCATCCGGGAGGGGGTCGAAGTCCTTTTCGGGCATCCCGGCGGGGCCATTCTTCCCTTCTATGATGCGCTGTGGGCCTACCCGCAGTTGCGGCACATCCTGGTGCGTCACGAACAGGCTGCGGCCCACGCCGCCGACGCCTATTCGCGGGTCAGCGGCAAGGTGGGCGTCTGCGTCGCCACCTCCGGCCCCGGCGCCACCAACCTGGTGACCGGCATCATGGGGGCCAAGGCCGACTCGGTGCCGCTAATCGCCATCACCGGACAGGTGGCCCGGACGGCGTTGGGCTCCGAGGCGTTCCAGGAGTGCGACATCTGCTCCATCACCTACACCTGCACCAAGAAGAGCATCATGGTGATGTCGGCCAACGACCTGGCGGAGACCATCCACGAGGCTTTCGTCGTGGCCCAGGAAGGGCGGCCCGGCCCGGTGCTGATTGACATTCCCCGCGACGTGCAGATTGAGTTGGCCGATGCCGTGTTCCCAGAGCCCGAGTCTCGTAAGGCGCCGGAGTTGAGCGAGGAAACGCGCAACAACCTGCACGACGCCGCCCGGCTGATAAACGAGGCCGAGCGTCCACTGATAATCACCGGCCATGGCGTACTGGCCTCGGGGGCGTCAAAAGAGTTGCAGCAGTTGGCGGAGGCCACCGGAATTCCCGTAATCACCACGCTGCTGGGACTGAGCAGCTTTCCCAGCGGACACCCGCTGAACCTGGGAATGCTGGGGATGCACGGGATGTACTGGGCCAACATCGCGGTGGACGAGGCGGACCTGATTGTGGGCATCGGCATGAGGTTCGATGACCGGGTAACCGGGCGGGTGTCCACCTTCGCGCCTCACGCCCGGGTCATCCACGTGGACATCGAGCCGACGCAGATCGGGCGCAACGTGCCGGTGGAGGTGGCACTGCCCGGCGACGCCAAGGCGGTGATGCAGGCGTTGACGCCGCTGGTGTCCTACGCCTCGCGGCCGGACTGGATGGAGCACATCAACAGGATGCGGCGGGAGCATCCCTCCCTTGCCATCCCGCTGTCGGACACGCTGCAAACGCAGCACGTGATGACCGGCCTGGACGAACTGTTGCAGGAAGACCCGGGGGCTATGGTGGTCACCGGAGTGGGACAGCACCAGATGTGGGCCGCGCAGTTCCTGTCCTTCAACCAGGCCAATACTTTCGTGTCGTCGGGCGGGCAGGGGGCCATGGGGTTCGAGGTGCCGGCAGCCCTGGGGATGCAGGCGGCCAGGCCCGAGGCGACGGTGTGGAGCATCGCCGGGGACGGCGGCTTCCAGATGACGCTCCAGGAACTGGTAACCGCCGCCGAGGAAAAGCTGCCGGTCAAGTACGCTCTCATCAACAACGGGCACTTGGGTATGGTGCGTCAGTGGCAGGAGATGTACTTCGATAACCACCTGAAGGCCGTGCCGGTGCCGGGCCCGGATTACGTCAAGCTGGCCGAAGCCTACGGCGTGGGCGCGGTGCGAGTGTCGGAGCAGGAAGAAGTGCTGCCGGCGCTGCGGCAAGCGAAGGCCCACGACGGGCCGTTCCTCATCGAGTTCGTGGTGGACCAGGCGACCAACGTCTACCCGATGGTGCCGCCCGGTGGCTCGCTGGCCGATACCATCGAAGACCCGGCCATCGTCGGCGGCTGACCACCAGCGCTCGCTGAGTTTGATGTTCTCGGAGACAGCTATGGAGAAGGTTACTATTCAGGAAGCATCCCGCCGCCTTAACGTGTCGCAGCGGGACATTCGGGAATACATCCGCAACGGCAGGTTGAAGGCCGAGCGCGACCCGGACTCAACGACGGGGCGCTGGCTGGTGGAGATGCCGGAGGACGGCTGGGAGGACGACTTCAAAGCTGTGCTCAATGATATGTCGGCGAATCAGTCGCCGTGGTGGTGGGCCTTCCGGTGGAAAACCGGCAAGGTACACTACCTGCTGCAAGTGGGCATTGAGGAGATTATGCCCGACTTCCTCTGCGGACTGCGGGGCGAGAACCTATACCCTGCCGACGGCCACACACAAGACCAGCGTTGCCCCAACTGCCTGCGGGAGGCTGTGGGGCAGGGGCTGCCGTTGTGGGATGAGGGATAGCGCAGCGAGCCGTCGTCAAACAGATTCAGCAATATCCGTATCGCTGTGGGAGTTGTGAAAGCATGAGTCCTCTTATGATTGCGACGTTGTGCGTGGGGGCTGTGCTGACGGGAACACTCCTTATCTGCTTCTGGATAACCAAAAGGATTTTGGACAAATGGGGCCGTCGATTCCAGCAATACGCCTCATCGCCTACGGTAGTCCATCAGACGAGAACCAAATACCGGCGCCGGCGCCGATTAAGAAGACGGCAATATGGGACTTGTATTAGTCGCGTGCTCTTCGTTACTCTGAGGTCTCAATCACCGACGGCGTGATTCTGACCGTGTGGTGAAAGACTTCGTTGAGGAAGCCAACCCACGGCTCGCCGTCGCGGATCAGGTCATCGAGCAGGTATCTCCTCGCAACGCCCATAGTATCCAGCCGTTGAGCCATCTCCTGGGTGATAATTCCGGCCACTAGGATATTGGTGCAGTTGGGCGGGGTCTCTTCAAAGCTCTTTTGCACAGCCCCCAGCCGCTCAAGGGCGCCTGCCGCATCCTTGCCGCCCTTGATTTCGATGGTGGCTATTAACGACGTTTCGTTGTTGACGGTGAGTTGGAATTGAATGTCCGGCTCGGAACCGTAGTGCATGAAATAGCCGCCGGGCAAAGCAAATTGAGTCGCGTCGGCGTTCTGCTGCACGATTAGTTGCCGCCGTTCCAGCCATGCGGTAATTCGTCCTTTCACCAACTGTTCGGCGTCGCGGCCGATGAGGTTGCGAACTGTGCCGTCAAGCCCGATTCCCATATTGGCGATGATGTTGCGGTATCCGTTTTCCAGTGTCCACTCGGTGGCGCCTTCGATGATGGAGGAAATTACAGCGTTGTACAGGCGGGCAACACGGGCGCTTTGAGTTTCGCCGACCGTGGCCCTCACTCCACTTTCCCAAGAGTCCACCGAAACCGCGATTTCGGACACTCGCTTGCGAGATAATAGCGCGATTCCCCGGTAGTATTCGGATGCTCGGGGATGTTGGCAAAGCAGTAGAGGATGGGCAAACACCAATCTGGGATCAAAGCCAGACTCAACCACGTGCTCCCACGCCTGTTCGCTAATCGCCAGTTGTTCCAGCGAGGCAAAGGTCAGTTCCTCGTCAAAGCCCTCGATTATCTCCCTCAGTTCCAGGTCGGTTCTCTGCCGGACCCGCTCGGCGATGACGGCTGAGCGGCGCCGGGCGTCCTCCAGCCGGTTAGTCATGGCGCACCCACTGGTAGACGCATTTTCGGAGTTCCCGCCGTCCGAATCGTCCCATCTGCTGGCTGGAGTTGCCCTTGCCGCGAGGCAAAACCCATATCTGCTGGCACTGGAAACCCGACTGTTCGGCGAAGTCGGACAGAATCAGGTCAACGGGAACTTCCTCGCCGTGATACTGAACGTTGTCGTTGACCATAAATACCACTCCACCGGGCCGGATGATGCGGCCCAGTTCGGCCACCACAACCGCCATTTCGAGGAAATAGCCTTCCAGTAAGCGGATAACATGAGGATTGCTGAGTTCTTTGGAACGTTCCCTGAGTATTGCGGCAACCTCGTGGATTGCCTGTTGCTTGTCGTACATATTGACGGCGACGTTAAGCAACGCGGATTCGCCGTACACTTCTCGTAGCCAGTTCTCTTTGGACTTATTTTCCACCGTGGCCGACAACATACTCTGCCGCAGGGCGGTAAAAGCGGACTGTCCATATCCCAGCCAGGCCAGCTCGAGGGCGTATGTTCTGGTGTAATCATATCGGTTGGCGTAGGGTGGAGAGGTGACCACCATATCGTAAGAACTCTCCGGCAAGCGGCGCAATTGTTCCAGGCAGGAACCGGCGATAAACTCCGGACTTCCTTTTCCGTACAGCGCTTTCAACGGTTCGATGTCTTCGGCAATCTCGGTGAGACGGGCGCGGAGTGCGTCGGAAAATGGCAGTATCGGCCCCTTGTGGACCCGGGCGCGAAGTTTTCGGCCCGAACGGTAGTCCCAGCGAAGATATTGACCGTCCTTGCGAGTGAAACTGACGACCTCCAAGACACTCATGCAAGCGAAGTTCAATAGGGAGCGAATATCGGCATCTTCAACGCGCCAGATGTATTCCCGGGCCTTGGCAATGTCCAACTCAGTCTCGGGGGGAAAAGCTGCCCCGGTTATCGGAACGTGGGGAAAGGCACATTCATCACGGGCTTCTCCTCGGGAAGTAACCCATTCCAACAGCCCTTTTGCCTTATGGCTAAACGCGCCAGCATCCAAGCTATTGGCGGCACAGGCGATGGCTTGTCCTGCCAAAACCCCTATGGGCATTATTTCTATTCCGGTGGCCTGCAATCCCCGCCCCGCAGCTATGAGGGAGGCTGTTCCGACGCCGGAAAACGGATCAAGCACGGACTGATGGCCGGAACCATCAATCAACCGCTCCACCAACTCCCTCGAAAACCCTTCCTTGTATTTCAGCCAGCGAAATCCCGGCAAACCGCGGTTGCCTTGGTAGGAAACCAGTTGACGGGTCAAGGCAGGATTGACCCTCAGACGGGCCTGAAACCGCTCCTGCAAGGCGCGGCGTGCGTCAACACTCCCGCCATTGGGAGACTCAACGGCAACGACGCAGAAATTTGCGCCATCATGAAAGAAAGGCAATTGGCTTATGGACTGTGAAACGGTTAAGGTCATATTTGCTGTGACGCGGCGGCTAACATCAAGTCCCGCCCATTGTAAAGCAGAGGGGCGGATGATTTCCGCCCCTTTCTGTCAGCAAATTGGGCTGTCTCGCCTAGCCTCCTCCGCCGCCCACGTTGACGCCGGGTTCGGTCATGCCCTCGGGGTTGAGCAGGGTGTCGAGGTCGGCGTCGGATAGTTCGGTCTTCTCTTTCGCCATCTCGCGGATGGTGGCGCCGGTGGCGGCGGCTTCCTTGGCGATGGCGGCGGCTGCGTCGTAGCCGATGGCCGGGGCTAGGGCGGTTCCCAGCATCAAGCCCTTTTCCACCATGTCGGGGCCTACGGTGGTGGCCTCAATGCCCTCGACGCACTGGTCGGCGAAGTTGTTGGCCGAGGCCGCCAGCAGGGATATGGACTCCAGGATGTTGTGGGCCGCTACGGGCATCATGGTGTTCAGCTCGAAGTAGCCTCCCTGACCGGCCAGAGTGACGGCGGCGTCGTTGCCCACCACCTGGGCCACCACCTGCACCACCGATTCGGCAATCACCGGGTTGATTTTGCCCGGCATTATAGAGCTGCCGGGCTGGACTTCCGGCAGCGAGATTTCGCCGAGGCCGGCGCGGGGGCCGGAGGCAATGAAACGGATGTCGTTGGCTACCTTGTGCAGGCTGATGGCCACGGTCTTGAGTTCACCGCTGGCTTCGACCAGGGCGTCCAGCGAGGATTGGGCCTGGAAGTGGTTGGCGGTCTCGCGGATTTCCACGCCCGCGGCCTCGGAGACGTAGGCGCAGGTACGGGCGGAGAACTCCGGGTGGGTGTTGACGCCGGTGCCTACCGCCGTGCCGCCGAGCGCTACCTCCGCAAGGGCTTCCTGCGTCCGCTGCATCCGCTGGATGCTGTAACGGGCCTGCCCGGCGTAGCCCAGGAACTCCTGCCCCAAGCGTACCGGGGTGGCGTCCTGCAAGTGCGTGCGTCCGGTTTTGATGATGGGCCAAAGCTCATCGGACTTCTTTTCCAGCTCTGTCGCCAGGTTTTCCAGTCCGGGTATCAGGTCTTCCTTGATGGCCAGCAGGGCCGCCAGATGGATGGAGGTGGGGATGACGTCGTTGGACGACTGGCCCATGTTGACGTGGTCGTTGGGGTGAACCAGACGCGAGCCGAGGTCGCCGCCCAGGAGCTGGCTGGCGCGGTTGGCGATGACCTCGTTGGCGTTGGTGTTGGTGGAGGTGCCGGAGCCGGTCTGGAAGATGTCCAGCACGAAGTGGCGGTCGAGTTGGCCGTCTATGACTTCCTGGGCTGCGGCGACGATGGCGTTGCCGGTGCGTTCGTCCAGCAGGCCCAGCGACATATTGCTGCGGGCAGCGGACTGCTTGATGAGGCCAAGGGCGCGGATGAAGGTTCGAGGGAAACGCAGGCTGCTGATGGGGAAGTTCAGCACGGCGCGCATGGTGGAGGCGCCATAGAGAGCGTCGGCGGGCACTTCCATTTCGCCCATGGAGTCGCGCTCAATTCTGACGTTGGGACTGGCGGTCATGGCGGGGCAACCCTCCAAGCTGAGTTTGGCGCATAGCATACCACGAAGGCGCAGCCGGGGCGTGTCGAAGGCAGCGCCATGGCGCAACCTGATGGTACGCGCTTGTTCTAGGTTGAACTGTCGGTTTCAGCGCAAGGCATGGGCGCAATCGTGCTACAATGACGGCAGTTCCTTCGCTTGGGAGTTTCAGATTTGGCTGCCGAGGTTCGTGTCAGGTACGCCCCCAGCCCCACGGGGCAGCCCCATATCGGCAACATTCGCACCGCACTGTTCAACTGGCTTTTCGCCCGGCACCACGGCGGGAAGTTCATTGTTCGCATTGAAGACACCGACCAAACCCGCTTGGTGGACGGCGCAATAGAAGCCATCCTGGACGGGTTGCGCTGGCTCAACATTGATTGGGATGAAGGCCCGGAAGTGGACGGGCCGCACGCCCCATACGTTCAGTCGCAACGGCTGGAAGTCTACCAGGGTCTCACCGGGCAACTCATAGACCAGGGCAACGCTTACTACTGCTATTGCAGCCGCGAGGAACTGGAAAGGCTGCGCCGGGCCAATCGCGGCTCCGGGGAGGGCAACAGGTGCAACTGCCGCCGCTTGGGCCGGGCCGGAGCCGTAGGCGAGTCGGTGGGCAACGACGACCGGGTTGTACGCTTCGCCATGCCGGAGTCGGGGGTGACACGCGTCCACGACCTGATTCGCGGCGACGTTGAATGGCGCAACGAGTTGCAGGAAGACTTCGTCATCTTGAAGTCCGACGGCTTCCCCACCTATCACCTGGCGGTGGTGGCCGACGACCACCTGATGGAAATAAGCCACGTGATGCGGGCCGAGGAGTGGCTGCCCAGCACGCCGCGCCACTTGCAGCTTTTCCAAGCCTTCGGATTCGAGCCGCCAGAGTTCGCCCACCTGCCCATGATTACCGGCCCCGACCGGGCCAAGCTGTCGAAGCGGCACGGGGCCACCGCCATCGGGGAGTACCGGGAGCAGGGATACCTGCCCGAGGCGCTGCTCAACTTCATGGTACTGCTGGGCTGGTCGCTGGACGGCAGCACCGAGATGGTGTCGCTCCAGCAGATTATTGACAACTTCACCCTGGACCGCATCACCAAGTCGGCGGCCATCTTCGATCAAGACAAGCTGATGTGGATGAATGGCGTCTACATCCGCGACCTGCCCGCCGAGGAACTGGCGCGGCGTATGGCGGAGTGCATTCCCCGGCAGTTGGATACTGAGGAGCAGAATTATCTCTGCAACATCGCCCCCCTGGTGCAGGAACGGCTCAAGCGGCTGGATGAGTCCGACGACATTACCGCCTATTTCTTCGGCGAACTGCCACCGGACTACGACCCGGCGACGCTGGTACAGAAGGGCATGGACACCGAAGGCGCCTTGACCGCCCTGCAAGCAGCCCTGCACGAACTGGAAAGCAGCACGATGGGCGACGACTTCGGCCATGAGAAGCTGGAAGCCATACTCGGGGAAACTGGACAGCGGCTCGAGCTTTCCCGCAGGCAGTTCTTCGGGCTGTTGCGTACCGCCGCCACCGGACGGGCGGTGTCGCCGCCGCTGTTCGAGACTATGGAGGTCATGGGGCGGGAGCGGGTGTTGGCGCGGCTGCGGCTGGCGGTGGCGAAGCTGGGGGCAGCGGGCTGAACCATCCTCGCCCGTCATTCCGGCGAAAGCCGGAATCCAGGTGTTGCCGTATCCAAATCGTTCTCCGGCGGAGAGCGATTCTGGATTCCGGCTTTCGCCGGAATGACGGGGCAATCGGACGACACGCCCTAGGGTATAGAGTTAGTTCACTCATAAATCGGAAGACAGAGAATGACGCAAACGGCTGGAACCGAGACCTCGACCGGGTCTGACTTCATCCGCGCCATCGTGGCCGACGACAACCGCACTGGCAAGTTCGGCGGCCATGTCGTCACCCGCTTTCCGCCGGAGCCCAACGGCTACCTGCACATCGGGCACGCCAAGTCCGCCTGCCTCAACTTCGGGCTGGCGGCGGAGAACGGCGGCCACTGCAATATGCGGTTCGACGATACCAATCCCACGCGGGAGGAGGTGGAGTACGTCAACTCCATACTGGCCGACGTGCGCTGGCTGGGCTGGGACTGGGGCGACAACCTGTTCTATGCCTCGGACTACTTCGAGGAACTCTATGAAATGGCCGTTGACCTCATCCGCAAGGGCAAGGCCTACGTGGACGACCTCACTTTCGACGATATCCAAGAGTACCGGGGCACGCTGACCGAGCCGGGGCGGGAAAGCCCGTACCGCGGGCGCTCCGTGAGCGAGAACCTGGACCTGTTCCAACGGATGCGGACCGGGGAGTTCGACGAGGGCAGCCGGGTGCTGCGGGCCAAGATAGACATGGCCTCGCCCAACCTGCAACTGCGCGACCCGGTGCTGTACCGCATCCTGAAGGCCTCACACCACCGCACCGGCGACAACTGGGTCATTTACCCGATGTACGATTTCGCTCACGGGCAGTCGGACTCCATCGAGGGCGTGACCCACTCCATCTGCACGCTGGAGTTCGAGGTGCATCGCGCCCTGTACGACTGGTGTCTGGACGCGCTGGAAATCTACCACCCGCAGCAAATCGAGTTCGCCCGACTGAACCTGACCTACACCGTGTTGAGCAAGCGGCGGCTGATTCAATTGGTGGATGGCGGCCACGTCAGCGGGTGGGACGACCCGCGAATGCCCACGCTGTCCGGCCTGCGGCGGCGGGGCTACACCCCGGAGGCCATCCGCGACTTCTGCGAGCGCATCGGCGTCGCCAAGAGGGACACCTGGACGGACATCGCGCTGCTGGAAAACTGTGTTCGTGAGGACCTGAACCGCCGCGCCCCAAGAGTGATGGCGGTGCTGGACCCGGTGAAGCTGGTCATCGAGAACTACCCGGAGGGGCAGGTCGAATACGTGGAGTCGGAGAACAACCCGGAGGACGCCGGGGCGGGGCGCCGGATGCTGCCCTTCTCGGGGACGCTGTATATCGAGCGGGACGATTTCGCCGAGGACCCTCCCCGCGGGTTCTACCGCCTATCGCCAGGGCGCGAGGTGCGGCTGAAGGACGCTTACTACGTTACCTGCACCAGCGTGGTTAAGGACGAATCCACTGGCGAGATAACGGAAATCCGTTGCACCTATGACCCGGAGACGCGGGGCGGCACCTCTGCTGACGGGCGGCGGGTACGCGGCACGTCGCACTGGGTGTCAGCGGAACACTGCCTGGATGCCGAGGTACGCATCTACGACCACCTGTTCCTGACGGAAGACCCCAGCGACCTGCCGGAAGGCGGCGACTTCACCGACAACCTGAACCCCGACTCGCTACGGACAATCACCGCCAAGGTGGAGCCGTCGCTGGCGGAAGCGCAGCCGGGCGGCCGCTTCCAGTTCCTGCGGCAGGGGTACTTCTGTGTGGACTTGGACTCGCGGCAGGGGGCGCCGGTGCTCAACCGGACGGTGGCGTTGCGGGATTCGTGGGCGCGGCGGCGGGGGTAGGCCGCGACTTTTCCCGCGTCAACCTTCAGGGCGGTCGATTTGTAGTTCCGTGTGACGGGCGAGCACGTCGAAGTCTCTGTCGTTGTGCAGGACCGGGACTCCGGCGCGAATGGCGACGGCGGCGATGAGGCAGTCCAGCAGCTTGCGGATGGTTTCGCCCTGGCGGCGGCAGTGGCGGTAGAGGGCCGCAGCGGTATCGTAGTCAGTGGACTGCATTGGTATGACCGTAGCTTGACCCAGCGCCCGGCTGATGGTTGCCAACTGCGAATCGTCTCTTGCGCCCGCAAGTACCTCAATCCGTACAGCGTCGCAGATGGCAACATTTTCCGCCCTTAGCAGTTCATGCAAACGAAGACAGACGAGAGAGCCGGTGTTCCGAAGAATCTCGATCCAAGCAGACGAGTCAGCTAAAGTCAGAGGGGCCGGCCGGTCTGATTGCGTCAAGATCACCATCCCACCCAATACCCCGCAGGGCGTCGATTTCTTCCCGGGTCATGCGTTTGGCGGTCGGCGGTATGAACGGCGAAGGTTCGGCGGCGACCTTGCGCAGGGCGAGGTTGATCGCCTCTTCTTTGCCGGCGAGTTTGTAGCGGCGCATAATTTCGGCGCAGGCTTTTTCGTCTATTTCGACACTGATGCGAACCATGAATCCATCCTACATTACCATTGGCGTTTGGAAAACCCATCAGGCCTCGGTTAATCCCCCACCGACGCTCCCGCCGGTGCGGACTGGTAACGCACCGAGTATTTCTTTTCGTCAATCACAAAGGCGGCCAGAGCTGCCGGGAACAGCGGCAACCCGGCGATGGCGAAGGGCAGGAAGTATGAGCCAGTGGCGTCGTAGAGTATTCCGGCCAGCAGAATGCTGACGAATGAGCCCACCTGGTGGCACATCAGCGAGATGCCCGAAATCGTAGCCAATGCCCGCAACCCGTAAACGTCGGCAGTCAGGGAGGTGGTAATTGGCACACTGGCGATCCAGGACAAGCCCGCCAGAGCGGCGAACACCCAAAGGCTCGCCAGGCCCGGAGAGCTGATTAGAGGCAGGGCGATGCCGCGCTCCACCGCAAACAGTCCTCCCAGCAGCGCCACGTAGGCCAGTCCGCGAATAAAGTAAACGCAGGCCAGCACGTTCTTGCGCCCGAAGCGGTCGGCCAGCCAGCTCCCGCCGATGCCGCCCGCCACGCTCAGCCCCATCATAAAGCCGAAAATCACCCCGGCCAGAGTGGGCGAAATGCCTATCTGCTCCTCGGCATAGGCAGGAAAGTGTATGGCGATGGCGCCTACCGAAATGCCGCAAATGGTGAAAGAGGCCGACAGGTTCCATATAGGAGGAGAGCGAAAGGAATGCCACCATTGCTCGACCTCGAACAAGCCTCGCTTCTGCGTCGGCGAAGGATCGTCCGGGGGCGGCTTCGGGTCACCGTCGGGCTGCAATCCCATCTGAAGCGGACTATTCCGCAAGAACATAAAGCCCAGGGGCAGGGCCAGCACAGTAATGATGGCCCCCAAGGCAATCCAGGACACCCTCCAGTTGAACAATTCCACCAAATAGGCGCTGAAGGGAATCAGCGTAAGCCCGCCCAGAGCACCTCCGGCCACCATCAGTCCCAGGACCGTGGTGCGCCGCCGCAGAAACCAGCGGGCCAGCAGCGGCCCCAAAGTACCCTCGGACGTACCACTCATGGCGGTGGACAGCACGAAGCTGAACAGGAACACCAGAAACAGATAATGGAATGTGAGGCTCAATCCCGCCGTCCCCAATCCCACTATCAAGAGGCTGATGAGAATGACCTTGCGAGAGTCGAACCTGTCGAACAGGTGTCCCAACACGGGCTGCGTCAGGCCGTTGACCAAGACGCCAATGCCCGCCGCCACCGATATGGTTGTGCGGTTCCAGTCGAAAGCCTCGCTCATTGGAATTACGAAGACCCCGAAGGAACTGCGCGCGCCGAGGGTCACCGCGGCGATGAACATGGCAGTGGCGGTCACATACCAGCCGTAGTAAATGCCATTCCGGGGCCCTTGCGCTTCATTCATGCCCAATTACCTGCGGCTGCTCTGGGCTGGTAAAGCCAGGGTGCCCCCTCACCCTAACCCTCTCCCAGAGGGAGAGGGGATTTGTTACACACCCTCTGAGATCGTCTTCAATTCTTACGCCCAGTCCACTCCAACTCCACCCTATTCCGCCGACGGCCTGCTGGTCTTCAACCGCACCTGCCCCTGCCCGATACTTGGGGCAAGCAGCGGGGCGTCTAATCCCCCGCCGATGCGCCTGCCGGTGCGGACTGGTAGCGCACCGAGTATTTTTTCTCGTTGATGGTGAAGGAGGCGATGGCGGCCGGAACCAGACACGCTGCCGCAATGGAGAAGGGCAGCAGGTATGAGCCTGTCAGGTCGTACAATACTCCGCCCAGAATTATGCTTATGAATGCGCCAATCTGGTGGCATAGGAAGGAAATACCGGAAATGGTGGCCAGCGCCCGCAGTCCGTACACCTCCGCCGTCAGTGACGCGGTGATAGGCACGCTGGCAATCCAGGAGAAGCCGGCCAGGATGGCGAAGATCCAGAGGCTGGGCAGGGCCGCCGACCCTATCAGTGGAATGTTAATGGAACGCTCCACCGCAATCAGTCCGCCGATCAACACCAGGTAGGCGAGGCATCGCACCGAGTAGACCGTTCCCAGCACGTTCTTGCGGCCAAAGCGGTCGGCCAGCCAGCCGCCCCCAACTGCGCCAATCGCGTTAAGACCCGTCAGGACTCCGAAAATTGTCGCCGCCAGTTTAGGGTCAACTCCCAACTGACCATCGGCGTACGGCACAAAGTGCACGGACAACAGACCTACGGTAATGCCACATACAGTGTACGCCGCCGAGAGGTTCCATATTGGGGGAGAACGGAAGGAGTGATACCACTGCTCGACCTCAAACAGCCCGCGTTGTCGAGCCGGGGGAGGCGGCGCCCCACTGGCCACAGGATCGGGATCCCCATCGGGAAGGAGTCCCATCTCCGACGGATTGTTCCGCAGGAACATAAATCCCAACGGCACGGCCAGAAAAGCAACAATGGCGCCCAGTGTAATCCAGGACACCTTCCAGTCGAACAACGCCACCAAGTAACCGCTGAAAATAATCAGCACCATGCCGCCTATGGACGAGCCCGAGGCCACCAGCCCCAGCACTAAGGTACGCCGCTTCACAAACCACCTGGCCAGCAACGGCATCAGGGTGCCTATGGACGCCCCGCTCATGGCGGTGGACAACACGAAGCCAAACAGAAAGATTAGAAAGTACAGATGGAAGGTCAAACTGAGCCCGGCGGTGGCCAGGCCAGCCACCAGGAGGCTGATGAGAATGACCTTACGAGAGTTGAACTTGTCGAAGAGGTGGCCTACCAGCGGCTGGGTAATTCCATTCAGCAGCCAGCCTATGCCCGCCGCTATGGAAATGCCGGTACGGGAAAAATCAAGGTCTTCGCTCATGGGGATAACGAAAACCCCGAATCCGTTGCGCGCGCCAGTGGTCACCCCAGCGATGAACATGGCGGTGAACATGACGTACCAGCCGTAGTAGATCCCAGGCCTGGCCGGTTGCTTTTCAGTCATCATAAATCGAAATCACTGCGGGAAGGTTATTGGAAAACGGGAGGCTAAGCGCCGGCCGCGGCTGGCTGGTAACGTACCGAGTACTTCTTCTCGTTGATGCTAAAGGCCGCCAGCGCCGCCGGGAACAGCAGCGCCCCGGCGATGGCAAAAGGAAGCGTGTAGGAGCCGGTCACATCGTAAAGTATCCCGGCGAAGTTAATGCTGGCAAAGGCTCCCACTTGGTGGCAGAGGAAGGAGATGCCGGCGATGGTCGCCAGGGAACGCAGCCCGTAGACGTTGGCGGTGAGGGAGGTGGTCACCGGCACGCTGGCAATCCAGGAGAACCCGGTCAGCGTGGCAAATATCCAGAGACTCATCTCTCCGGGGAAGACCAGCAACAGCATATATGCTATGCCCCGCACGAAGTAGACGGTGCCTAGCACATACTTCTGGGCGAACCGGTCGGCGAGCAATCCCGCCCCGATGCCTCCCACCACGTTCAGCGCCATCATAAACCCGAAGATGGTGGCGGCCCGGGTCGCGGAGAGTCCCAGGTCCTGACCGTAGGGGATGAAATGAATGGATATAATGCCGGTGGTCACGCCGCATATGGTGTAAGCCGCCGACAATTGCCACATGGGCGGAGAGCGGAAGGAGTCCCGCCAGTTGTCCACCTCGAACAGGCCGCGCCGTCTCTCCGCCTGGGCGCCGCCGGAGTTGCCGCCGCTGCTGGCTCCGCCGTCGGGCTGGAGACCCATTTCCTCGGGGCTGCTCCGCAACAGGACGAAGGCCAACGGAGTAGCTAGGACCAGCACGATGCCGCCCAATGCCACCCAGGTCATCCGCCAGTCGGTCAGCTCCAGCAGATAGGCCGAGAAGGGAACCAGTATAAGGCCGCCCACCGACGACCCGGCCACGATTAGCCCCATGGTCGTGGTGCGCCTTCGGTTGAACCAGCGGGCCAGCAACGGCTGCAAGGTGCCGGTGGACGCCCCGCTCAACCCGGTCGAAAGAACGAAGCCAAACAGAAAGGCGAGGAAAAGGACGTGGAAGGTAAGGCTCAACGCCGCAGTGGACGCGCCAACGACGACCAGGCTGACCAGGATTACCCTGCGGGCGCTGAAACGGTCGAAGAAATGCCCCAGAAACGGCTGGGTAATCCCGTTGACCAGCCAGCCGAGAGCGGCGACCACCGATATGGTGGTGCGGTTCCACTCGAACTCTTCGCTCATGGGGATGACGAAGATGCCAAAGCCGTTGCGGGCACCGGTGGTGACGAAGGCGATGAACATCGCCGTGCCCAGGATGTACCATCCATAGTAGACCCTGGGGGATTTCGGCTGGCTCTCGGTCATCGTCTTCTATTGGGTCCTTCGGTAGACCTGTATGCGGTGGCGGCAGCTATCCACGATAAGGATGTTTCCCTGGCCGTCGAGCTTGACTGCGGTAGGGCCCCAGAGCAGTTTCTCCACGTTTGCCGATTCTTCCCGGTCACTGGTCGTCCCGAACCCGCCCGGGAGGTCAACGGATGGAGACAGGTCGGACTCCAACCGGAGGGCTCCTTCCTCCGGGTTTGCCTCGAAGTATTCGTTGGCCCAAGAAGGTGTCTTGGACTCACCGCGCAGAGTGGCCAGCAGCTCGCCGCCGGGGGACAGCACGCGCACCCGCTCGTTACCCCAGTCGGCCACGTAGATTATCCCCTCGGCGTCAACGCACAGCCCGGCGGGATGGTTGATGCGGTCAGCCTCAGTCTGCATCACTCCAGGGCGGGGCAGTTGCCCGATGAAGTCTCCATCGGGAGTAAGTTTCTGGATACGGTTGTTGCCCCAGTCGGAAACATAGATTGTGCCTTCGCCGTCAAGGGCGATTCCCCAAGGGGCGTTGAACCGGCCTTCGCCGTCTCCGTAGGAGCCCCAGGTTTCGATGAAACCGCCACCTGTGGTGAACTTCTGTATCCGGTGGTTCCCGCTATCGGCAATCAGCAGATTATCGTCGGCGTCGCAGGCGATGTATGACGGATGGCTGATTTGTCCGGGAGCCGACCCTTCCTCTCCCCAGATGTCCAGCACCTCGCCGGTGATGGCGAATACGGTGACGCGGTTCAGGGCTTCGTCTGCTACGTACAGACGGTCCTGGCTGTCGAAGGCGAGGGAACTGGGCCACCAGAATTCGCCGACGGCGGTGCCTCCGGTGCCGAACTCGCCCAGAAATTCCTCGTCCACGGTACACATGGATACACGCTTGTAGGGCAAGCGAATGGGCAACTCCGGCCCGGCGCGGTTGAGGACATACATCACGCCCTGGGAGTCCAGCGCCACGTCAACCGGGTTCTGGAAGCCGCGGCCCTGGTTGGACAGAGAGCCGACGGTGTGGCTGTAACGGATGGCTGCGGTGGTAGTCATGTCAGGGAATTATCCTCTCGTATTCGTCGTGGGGGCCGACCCAATACCAAGTTATGCTGTTTCCTTCAACCACGCCGAGCACTCGGTAATAGTCGTCTATACGGGCAGAATAATGGTTTCTTGTTCCTCGAACCCGTCTGAATCTCAAGCTGCCATGACGCGGGTTGTCTTTGAATAGCTGATAAGCCCGCTGGACTTTGCGCCGTGTTGCCTGGTCAAGTTTTCTGAGTGCTTCAAGAAATTCGGGATCCAGTCGTGAAATCATGCCTCATCGCTTGGGAAACGGGCCAGCAACTCTTCGTCGGTCAGTTCAAGAAATTCGTCCAGTGAAATCGTCTTCCCTTCTTTGAGGGACTTCAGCGCACTCTCTCCCATTCTTTCCAGCACTTCCGGGCTTCTGGCAAACAATTCATCCCACCGCATGGAGTCATTGATGTCCTCCAGCATATCCCAGACGACTCCGTTCTGCTCAACCTCATCCAGACCGATGAGCTTGCTGAAGGCTTCAGCCCACATTTCGTCGGTGTCGATTTTCTTTTCGATGAACTTCAGGATTTCTTTCTTGACGTCCTGAGCGAGAAGCATGGGCAATCTCTCCGGGTCACTAGGTTAGGCCATCTGGTATTCGCGGGTGGAGACGATGAGCTGGAGCAGGTCGGCAATGCGCTGTTCGGCGCAGTTGGCGTCGAACTGCGAATCGAAGCTAAGTTCGCCCTGGGAGGCGGCGTAGGCCGTCAACTCGCGGCGGGTGGCGTCAGAAACTTCCAGAGCGCCACACAGGGACAGGCAGGCGTCCACCAACTCGCCGGGGGTGTACGTCCCGTTGTCTTCCCGCAGGCGCCCGATGATGTTCCTGACGCCCGGTTGGGCCGGGTCGCCCAGCAGCAGGGCGGCCGAGTTCACTCTTTCCATCAGCGTGCCGGTGTCCACCCACTCGGTGCCGGTGTGCCAGCCTTCCACCGTTGGCGGGTTGAGGATTTCCTGGCCCATGAAGTTGGCGTCCAGGGCGAGGTTTGCGATGTTCCAGCGGGGCGCGCCGAAGGCCCCGGCCAAGCGGGCCACTCCCGCGACCACTTCAGCCGGGCTCTTGACCTTGGCGCGGCGGGCCTGTTGGGAGCGGAAGAAGTCGGACAGGAAGATGGCGCGCATGGCGGAGCGCACGTCGCCGCCGGTGCGGCGCAGGTCTTCGGCAATGACCTGGGTGGCTGCTTCGTCGGGCTGGTCGGACACGAAGAAGCCGTACAGCTTTCCGGCCAAGAACCAACTGCTGGCGGGGTGGCCGCAGATGATGTCCAGCACGTCCTCGCCGTTGAAGCGGCCGGTCTGGTTGAGGAAAGTCTTCTCGCTGTCGTCATGGTCTTCGGGGCGGTAGACGAACTGCCAGTCGAGGCGCCCGTGGGGCCAGATGGAATCGCGGGAGGCGCGGACGCTCATATAGTCCTGGTTGGCGATGGTCCAGCCGGTGAAGGCGCGGGCGGCGGCCTTCACGTCGGCCTCGGTGTAGGTTCCGATGCCCATGGAGAACAGTTCCAGCAGCTCGCGTCCGTAGTTCTCGTTGGGGGCGTCCTTGTGGTTGTCCTTGTTGTCCAGCCAGAAAATCATGGCCGGGTCGCGGGACAGCTCCGACAGCAGGTTGCGGAAGGTTCCCAGCCCGTGGCGACGGAAGGTGTTGGTCTGGTTGACCACAGCCTTGGCGTGGTTCAGCTTGCCGTAGGCGGTGGCGAAGAGGCCGTGCCAGAAGAGGGCGATTTTTTCCTCCAAGGGCCTCGGGGAGTTAATCATGCGATAGAGCCAGTAGGACTGGGCGCTCTCGATGAGCATGGCGCTGTTCTGGTCCACGTGGTAGCGGCGGAAAAGAGCATCGTCCCACTCGGAGGCGTCTTCGGGGTGCAGAAGGCGCTCCACCGTTGCCTCGTAACCTTCGGAGAGGGCCTGCTCCAGTTCTTCGTAGGTTGCGCCGAATCCTGCCCGCCGCAGCAGATGCGCCATCAGCGAGAGTTCACTCTGGTCATACTGTGTTATGGCTGTGCTCGACTGTACCATCGGCTGCTCCTCCACGCCGTCCGTTCTGCCGGTAGTATAGCACTGAACGGACGAATGCGGCCCGGTCCGGAGGAGAGGGTCACCAAGCAGGAATTTTATATGAATTTTAAGAAATAATTAAGATTATTATAAAATTCAGTCTTGACAATTGCTCTTGGAGTGATTTTACTGCCAGATATATTCTCCGGTGGCGCGGGGACGGGCGGCGCAGGTTTCTCTCCTATTTTCCAGTCCATCGGCCCCGGTTTTCAAGGAATTTTGAGAAAGGGAGGTGAATATAGCAGGATGCTCTTGCCGGGCGCAGCCCGGAGTTCAAGCAATTGTTGCAGGCGCCTTCCGAGTTACGGATGCTTTCTCATTTTCGGTCTTTCGCAGTATTACTTCCTCTTCCAGCATCCGCAAGCCGTCCGGTGTCCCTCACCGTCCGCGGCCTTCGGCGGGGTTTGCAGCAAACCGCTGGCAATCCATACTGCTGATTAAGGGATATGGGTGGTTGATGATGTCAACAAGCGTGAAAATTATCAGTGATGGAGTAATGAAGGTTGACGGCGGCTCGATGTTCGGCCCGGTGCCAAAGGAGACTTGGGAGAACAGCGTCGCCACCGACCGCAAGAACCGGATGACCCTGGGGCTGAACTGCCTGCTGCTGCAAGCGGGCGGGCAGAACGTCCTTGTAGACACCGGCATCGGCTCGAAAGACATGGTGGACATCGACCGCGAGAAGCTGGGGCTGGTTCCCAGCAGGCTGCTGCGAGGACTCAAGGCGGTTGGACTGACCCCGAAAGACATCAACGCGGTAATCCTGACCCATTTGCATTTCGACCATTCCGGCGGCTGCACCCGCCTGGACCGGGCGGGCAACATAGTGCCGACCTTCACCAAGGCCCGGTACTACGTGCAGCAACGGTGCTGGCACGAGGCCTGCCACCCCAACGAGCGGGCCCACCAGTCCCACCGCACGGACAACTTTCTGCCCATTGACGAGCGAGGCCAACTGGAACTGCTGGACGGTGACCGGGAGATACTGCCGGGGCTGAACGTCATGGTGACCGACGGCCACGCGTCCGGGCACCAGATGGTGATGTTCAACCACGGCGGCGAGCGGGTGGTGTACCTGGGCGACATCGTGCCGACGCCGCACCATCTCAACCTGGTAGCCATCTCCGCCTTCGACAACTCGCCGGAGGTGACCCTGGAGCAGAAGAAGGAACTGCTGTTCCGGGCCGAGCGCGAGGGCTGGCTGCTGGTGTTCTCCCACGGCCACGACGTGCGGGCCGGATACCTGGAGCGCCGCGGCGGAATGGGGTTCCTGCGCGCCGTTGACCTCTAAACAGGAGGGCGTAATGCCCGACGCAGCAGCCAAGACAACGCCGCCCCGATGATGCTGGGGCGGCGGCTTTTTGTTCGACGACTTCGGTTGTTCTAGGACACTACTTCGGCCAGCACCCGATCGCCTTCCAATCCCGTCAGACGGGCGTTACTAATCCGGTTGGACAGGGGGGAATCGCTGGCTGCGCGAACTCGCAGATAGTTGTCGGTGAGGCCCGACCAGACGCCGCCGCTGCCGGAGGCCCGCTCCCACAGCACCGGGCGCACCGATCCCAGTTGGCTCTCCCGGAACCGGAACGCGGACTCCGCCGACAGTGCCAGCATCTCTCCCATTCGCGCCCGCTTCTCCGGCTCCGTGACCTGCTCCTGGTAGTACGCCGCCGAGGTTCCCGGCCTCTGCGAATATGGGAAGGCGTGAATGTCGGAGAACTGCATCGCGGCGGCGAAGCCGAGGCTGTCGGCGAAGTCGGCGGGAGTTTCACTGGGGAAGCCGACGATGATGTCAGTCGTTACGCCTGCGCCGGGATACATCCGCCGGACGGAGTCCACCGAAGCGGCGAACTGCGCCGTGTCGTAGCGGCGGCGCATGGCCTTCAGTGTCGAATCGCAACCGCTCTGGAGAGGTATGTGGAAGTGGGGCATGAGGCGCGAATCGCTCCACAGTTCCAGCAGCGGCGCGGTGATTTCGTGGGCCTGCAAGGATGACACCCGCACCCGCTCCACGGCGGTTTCCGTCAGTATGCGCTCCAGCAGCCGTTGCAGGTTGGCGTCTGGCAGGTCGAAGCCGTAAGTGCCCAACTGAGTGCCGGTGAGCGCCACTTCCCGGAAGCCCTCGGCCCCGCGCTCATCAGATGCAAGGCGGTTAATCTCTGCGATAATTGTTTCCGGCGGGATGCTACGCTCGCGTCCCCGGACCTTGGGCACGATGCAGTAGGCGCAGACCTGGTCGCAGCCCTCCTGGATTTTCACCATGGCGCGGGTTCTGCCGACCGCTAAAGTTCCCTCTCCCTTCGGGGAAGGCCCTTCGGCTCCGCTCAGGACAGGGTTAGGGTGGAGGCGTCCTCCGGCCAGCGTCCGGGCCTCCGGCGCACTGTGGACGGCCTCCACCAATGCTGCCTTTCCGGTGTTCCCTATGACCAGCGAAACCACTTCCAGCCCTTCCAGCTCGGCCGGGGCGCGCTGGGCGTAGCAGCCGGTGGCGACGATGACGGCGCCGGGGTTGCGGCGGCGGGCGGCGCGGAGGTACTGCCGGGCCTTGGCGTCGGCAGCGGCGGTCACGGTGCAACTGTTCAGCACCACCACGTCGGCCGGGGCGGACGGCGCCACCACGCGGTAGCCGGCCTCGCGGAAGCGGCGGGCTAGGGCCTGGCTGTCGGCCTGGTTCAGCTTGCAGCCGTGGGTGTGAATGGCGACGGTGCGCTGCGGCGGTTCCTTATTCGTCATCGTCTCTGTTTATGCGTCTTTGCCGCCGACGGGCATTGCGGCGGCGCGGCGCCGGGGGAGTTGGCTCATCATCCGAATCCGGCGATTCCGGGTAGTCCGGGGCTGGCGGCTCATCCATCGGGAGCATATCCCACAGTCGCTCCACCGCCGACGTGACGTCTTCCAGTATCGCTATCAGCCGCTGGGCTTCGGACCGAGACTCGCGCACCCGGTCGGCGACGTCGGCGAAGGAGCCGAGACGGGCGAACACGTCGCGGATGCGCCGGTCGTTGTGTTCGCGGCCCAGACCCTGGGCATACTGTTCCACGGCCTGGCGGTCGTCCACCTCATCGCCCCGGCTGAGGGCCACGCCCCGGACCGCCAGGGTGGCGCTGCCCCACAGCAGCTCCTCGCAGCGCAGCCACCTAGCCTGCCGCGCCTCGTTCATGGCGTCGCGCAGCAGCCGGACGCTCTGGCCGTGGTAGCGCGTCAGCCGCGCCGCTTGCTGTGGGGAGAACGGAAGCATGACTATTCCATCATAGACTCGACAGCAGTGCCGTTCAACCTGCTCTGTGTGGCAAAGTAAGGTGAAGAAAGACGCACAGGTTTGACAAGCCCATATAGCCACTGATATAACCTGTCTCTACCTAGCCCAGCCCTAACCTAGGGTTCAGGGCAATTTTCTTGAAGGGAGGTTTTACTTTGCTGCGCAGATACAGGCATATTCCGTTGGCTGTGCTGATGTCCATAGTGGTCATCTTTGCCGCCGTCGCCTGCGGTGATTCTGCTACCCCCGAACCCCAAATTGTTGAGGTTACCAAAGTTGTAACTGAACAAGTGGAAGTTACAAAGGAAGTACCTGTCGAAGTTACCAAAATTGTAACTGAGGAGGTAGTGGTAACCGAGGAAGTGGTGGTTACCGAGGAGGTGGTGGTTACCGAGGAAGTGGTGGTGACTGAGGAAGTGGTAGTGACCGAGGAGGTTGAAGTCACCAAGATTGTTGAAGTAGAAGTCGAGGCGGAAAGGGAACGACCTGAACTGGTCTTTGCCGGCCTCAGCTGGCAAAGCGCGTTGGTGCAGAACGGGGTCGCCCGTTACATCGTTGAGCACGGTTACGGATACCCTACGAGCGAGATCGAGGGCGACACGGTGCCGCTTTTCCAGGGTTTGAGGAGAGGCGACATCGACGTTACCATGGAAATTTGGCTTCCCAACCAGATTGACGCTTGGAATGAGGCGATCAAGCTGGGCGAGGTGATTTCGGTAGGCAAGAGCCTGCCCGACAACTGGCAGAGCACCTTCATCATTCCCGGATATGTCCAGGATGCCAATCCTGACTTGATGTCGGTGCAGGACCTCAAAAAGGACGAGTTCAAGGATTTGTTCGTCCAGGCCGACAGTGGTGGAAAAGCGGTGCTGATCGGTTGTCTGGCGGGTTGGGCATGCCGAGCGGTAAACGAAGGTCAGATAGAAGCCTACGGACTCAGTGACCACGTCGAACTGAGGGATCCGGGCACGACCGGCGCCCTGAACGCCGCTATCGAAGGCGCATACCTCAAGGAAGACCCCATACTATTCTACTACTGGGGTCCGACTCAGTTAGCCGACTCACTCGATATGCGCGTCCTTGAACAACCCAACCCATCGGAATGCCCCGACAACGACCCCAAGTTCGGGTGTGAGTTCCCGACCGCCGAGATTCTGGTCGCGATGAATACAGAGACAGCCTCGGTTGCATCGGACCTCATTCCCTTCTTCCGTAATTGGGAATGGGCTTTGACGCAACAGTCGGCTGCCGAGACCTGGTACTCCGAGAACAAGGACAACTTCACTTCGGACGAAGAGGCCCGGCTGGCTACGGGAGCATGGTTCCTGAAGAATCACGACATCTGGAAGGAATGGGTTCCCGAAGACGTCGCAGCTAAGGTCGAAGCAGCGCTGGCCAACGAATAGCGCTAACCGCAAACACTGGTGATTACACGATAAGGGCCTTCGCAGTGCGAAGGCCCTTATCATCGTCTCGTGCTGTGGCGACTGGCGCGGGATTTCCGGGTTTGCCGAGGGCAGCTAACCTTGCCTGGACGTAATATATCCCTGAGTGATCCGGTCAATGATGATTGCCATTACCACTATGCTGGCGCCTGCGACGAAAGCCTTTCCCTCTTCAAGTTGTCCCATCGAGCGCAGAACCTCAATACCCAGACCACCCGCTCCCACCATCGCCGCTATGGTCGCCATTGCCAGCGCCATCATCACCGTCTGATTGATGCCGGCCATTATGGTCGGAACTGCCATCGGAACTTGCACTTTCAGCAACAATTGAAACGGAGTGGGGCCGAAAGAACGGCTTGCCTCGACGACCGCCGGGTCAACTTGCCTGATGCCTAGATTGGTTAACCGGATGCAAGGAGGGATGGCATACAAGACGGTTGCCATAATGGCAGCTACGTTACCCAACCCAAATAGCATGATGCCAGGGACCAGGTAAACAAAACTGGGCATCGTTTGCATTGCATCCAACACCGGACGCATAAGAGTGTCCGCCGTATTGCTGCGAGCACCTACGACGCCAATGGGCACGCCGATACCCACAGCGATAGCTACTGACACAATCATAATCGCGACAGTGACCATTGCAGGTTCCCAAAGGCCAACTATGCCGATGACAATCATCCCTATGGCTGAGGCGATACCAACCCTGAATGAGGCCACCTTCCATCCCGTCACGAAGATAAGCGCCACCATTACCGGCCATGGAATCCAGACCAGGAAGTCACGCAGCTTTCCCAAGGCCACCTTTAGATTGTCGCTTATTGCGTCGAACAACCAACCAAGATTTACGATCACCCATGTAATGATCGAGTCAATACCGCCGGTGAGTTCAGGCCCTACATTGACCGGGTACTTCATCGCCGATTCCATACCGGAACCACGAATCAGCAGGGATGCCAAAATGGCCGCCGCAATTACCCCTATGACAGCAGAGAGTCTGCCGCGTCCCCGTTTGGACTCGCCATTTTGGGCCTTATCCGAGTTTCCGGTGACCCACCCTGTCACTTTTTTCAAGTCGACTGCCATAACATCCTCGACACCCTCGGCAATTTTTAACTAAGAGGGTGCGTGACAAGTCTATTGAGCCTGTCGTCAGTGAGTTATAGTGGCATACTTCGTTCCTGCAAAAGCCCGGGTACGCCCTCACCCTAACCCTCTCCCGGAGGGAGAAGGGATATGTCACACACCCTCTAAGGCGATCGCTCAGACTCGGCGGCCAAGGCCGCGTTGGCGGCGGCGTTGGCTTCGTAGTCCGGGTCGGCGGTGGAGGTTTCGGCCAGGGCCTCGGCCAGGGCGCTACGGTGTATCTCGCCTACGAGCTTGTTGTCGCCGTCGGTGACCGGGAGGGGGTAGTCGCTGGCCATGGCGCGGGGAATGAGCAGGTCAAAGGTGGTGTCCGGGCTGACCGGCTCGTAGCCCTGGTCCACGTAGCCCAAGCCCAGGTCCAGCCGGTTTATCCCGGCCTTCAGGGCGTCATTGGCCCTGGTGATGGTGAGCAGTCCGATGTAGCGCTGGCGGCGGTCCACAATCCAGGCGGCGTCGCCGTCGCTTTCGCCAATGGTGTGCAGGGCGGCGCGGGGGCCTTGATGCCCCAGCACGGTGGCCTTGGGCGTCACCATAACCTTGGCGGCGGTGAGCACGCTCTCCAGCCGCACGTCTTGGGTGAAGTCCCCCACATACTCGTCCTCCGGGCGCAGCACGATGTCTTCCGGCGAGCCGATTTGGGCGATGCGCCCGTCGTGCATGATGGCGATACGGTCGCCCAGCTTGAGGGCCTCGTTGAGGTCGTGGGTGATGAAAACGATGGTCTTGTGCAGTTCGTCCTGGAGCCGCAGCAGTTCGTCCTGCATCTGGCGGCGGATGAGGGGGTCAAGGCCGCTGAATGGCTCGTCCATCAGCAGGATGTCGGTATCCACTACCAGCGCTCGGGCCAGGCCGACGCGTTGCTGCATTCCGCCGGAGAGCTGGCGGGGGTATGAAGTCTCCCAGCCGGCCAGCCCCACCATTTCGAGAACCTCGCGGGTGCGGGCGTGGCGTTCCGCTTCGGAAACGCCCTGCACTTCCAATCCCCAGGAGGCGTTTTCCAGCACGTTGCGATGGGGCATCAGGCCGTAGTGCTGGAAGACCATGGCGATTTTGTCCCGCCGGAATTCCATCAGTTCCTTGTCGCTCATGGCGGTAACGTCGTTGCCGTCTATGACGATATTGCCTGCGGTGGGCTCGATGAGGCGAATAAGACAACGCACCATGGTTGACTTGCCGCTGCCGGACAGCCCCATAATGACGAAAGTCTGGCCTTTCTGTACCTCGAATGAGACGTCGTGCAGGCCGACGACGGCGCCCAGGTCCGACTGAATCTCAGCCTTGCTCCTGTCAACGTTCTCGGGCTCCAGCGCCCGTTCCGCGTTCTTGCCGAAGACTTTCCAGACGGAATCCACCTTGATGATGGGGCCGGATCTCCCGTCGGCGTCGAGTCCGGTCAGCAACTGGCTGTCCGGGTCTACAACGGTCTGATCGGTGGTCGTAGCCATATTCCTCACCCTTCAATGTCGTCCGCTTTCGGTCGGCGCGGTGATTCATTCAGGCCAGCGGGCCAAGTTGGTGGCCCTAAGTTAGGGGGATGCGCCCGGTTTGTCAACAAAGGCCGATTGCCGCCAATCCACGCACTGGCATTATAATAATTGCCGATTGCCGCCGGGACGGCGGTTCTTCATTATGTAATTAGCGGAGGTATTGGCAATGAAATACGACTACATCGTGGTGGGCGGCGGGTCGGCCGGCTGCGTGGTGGCCACCCGCTTGTCGGAAGACCCGGATAAGTCGGTGTTGCTGCTGGAGGCCGGGCCGGACTACCCCGAATTCGAGCATCTGCCCGACGACCTGAAGCGAGGCTACAACGTGTGGCGCTCGGCCTATGGCCCCCACAGTTGGGACCTGCGGGGCATCGCCAACCCG
The DNA here is from genome assembly GCA_965204865.1 of Dehalococcoidia bacterium. Taxonomy (GTDB): domain Bacteria; phylum Chloroflexota; class Dehalococcoidia; order Lucifugimonadales; family UBA3495; genus VXOI01. The sequence goes on from OZ242027.1 coordinate 2,693,655, forward strand.
TCGCAGACCGAGCCGATGATTATTCCCCGGGGCAAGGCCACCGGCGGCTCCAGCGCCATCAACGGACAGGTCATCTTCCGGGGCGTGCCAGAGGACTACGACAACTGGGCGTCGTGGGGCAACGACGAGTGGGGATTCACCAACTGCCTGCCCTACTTCCGCAAGATGGAGAACGACTGGGACCACCCCGGCGACGACTTCCACGGCAACGAGGGGCCGCTGCCCATCCGACGCTTCAAGAAGGAGGAGTGGATCCCAGTCTCCACCGCCTTCTATGATGCCTGCGTGGGCGTCGGCTTCCCGGAAGACCACGACCAGAACTCCCCGGACTCCAACGGCATCGGCGTCCGCCCGCTGAACAACATTGACGGCGTGCGGATGAGCACCGCGCTGACCTACCTGTCGCAGGGCCGCCACCGCATGAACCTCACCGTGCGAGGCAACGTCACCGTCCACCGGGTACTGTTCGACGGCAAGAAGGCCGTGGGGGTGCAGGCCGAGAGCGGCGGCGAGGTCTTCACCGTCGAGGGCGAGCAGATTATCCTGAGCAGCGGCACCATAGGATCGTGCCAGGCGCTGCTGCTGTCGGGCGTCGGGCCGAAAGACGAACTGGCGGCGCAGGGCATTGAATCGGTTCACGACCTGCCCGGCGTGGGCAAGAACTTCTGCGACCATCCGGCCGCGTACATGGTGTTCCGCGGCTACGGAGACCCCGCCGACGTGGAGACGCCCACGATCCAGGTGGGCCTGCGCTTCAGCACGCCGGGATCGCCCACCCGCGCCGACTTCCAGATTACGCCGACGCTGATGACCAGCGAACACCGCCCGGCCAGCGTCAGCTACGAGGGCGACAAGTTCCACTGGGGCCTGAGCGTGGGGTTGCAGAACGCCACCTCCGCCGGTGAGATTACCCTGACCACCGCCGACCCCCACGTACAGCCCAGGCTGGACTACCAGCTCTTCTCCGCGCCCTACGACCGGGAGCGGATGCGCGAGGCGCTGCGAACCGCCGTCCGCATAGCGGAACACCCGTCCATGGCGGCCCACATCGCCGAGATGCTGAACCCCACCGAGGCAGACTTCGCCTCCGACGACGCACTGGACAACTGGATGCTCCGCAACGCCTACACTCAGCATCACATCGCGGGCACCTGCAAGATGGGCCCGGCCAGCGACCCCATGGCAGTGGTGGACCAGTACTGCCGGGTGCACGGACTGGAGGGGCTGCGGGTGATAGACGCCTCGGTGATGCCGGACGTCATCCGCGCCAACACCAACGGCACCACGATAATGATTGCGGAGAAGGTTTCGGACTGGATTAAGGAGGGGAAGTAGATACGGAAGCCAAGGCTCGGCGCCGCCAACAGTTGGCGGCGCCGAGAGTATATGCTAGAGCGATAAGGGGTGGTATATGGAAGAAGAAAAAGTCGCTGAGGTGCTGTTCTCCCATTTTGGGTTCAATGAGTTTTTGACTCGCGACATTCCCGCTGACGTGATGGACAAGCTAACAGGGCTGATGGAAATCCACGAGCCTGCTCCCACCCGCAATATCAAAGTAGGTATGTACATTAGCGAACTCAGGGGCTTGATATTCGACATCGGGTCCCGTCGAAGGGTGAAAGTGACCGTTACCAATTCCGAAAATCGTCGCCGGCCGCGCCGTTTTCGGTTGGTGGATTCTACACCAGCCCCGCCCAAGTACAAAGTAGTGGTAAGCCAAGACCCGGATACTATGCTTTCCTATGACGTGGTGTTAGTAGAGTCGGAAGAGGGCTGGGCGGTGTTTTGTCCCGCTCTGCGTGGGTGCGTTTCACAGGGTGATTCCGAAGCCGAAGCATTGGAAAACATACAGGAAGCCATAACCGGGTGGCTGAAAGGCGAAACCCGGGATGTAGAGGTTGAAATTCTGAATCTGCTGGATGAGTACAAGGAAGCCGGCTGCCAGGCTAAACGAACCACCGTCAGCGTTGCCCGGATAAAGGCCAATGCCACCGTTCATTAGAGGCGTCAGCTTTGTCGAGGCTCTGAGAAGATTTAAGTTGATTGGTTGGCAGGAAGACGGACAAGAGGGTTCACATCGTCGGCTGGTACATCCTAATATGCCAAGAGTCCGTCTCGAATTGCCTGACCACCGGCACCGTGACCTGAACCCACGCACTTTGGGCGGTATCGTTGAAAAAGCCGGCTTGACCGCGGCCCAATTCGCGGGGCTGACCGGCAACGGGCACCGGCGGAATGCTCAGCGGATAAGGCGTGAGGTGTATGGGATGGAGGACTGATACTGATTTCATAGCCAGACGGTGTAAGAAGCGATTGGAGCGGGCATATTGGCCCTCCTCTTCCTGTTCCTGCCGTCAGGTTTCCCCTCTCTGCACCGCCCCCAGCGCGGCTAGTAGGTCGTAGGGCAAGGGCGAGCGGAACTCCAGCGGCTCGGCGGTGGCGGGGTGGGCGAAGGCCAGGCGGTGGGCGTGGAGGAAGTGGCGGGGCAGCAACGGACTGCGTTTGCCGTACACCGCGTCGCCCAAGATGGGGTGGCCCAGCCAGGCCAGGTGTACGCGGGCTTGGTGGGTGCGCCCGGTGTGCAGTCGCAGTTCCAAGAGACTGTGCCGTCCTACGCTCTCCAGCAGGCGGTAGCCGGTGCGGCTCTCGCGGCCCCCGACAGTCACAGCCATCCGGGTGCGGCGGCGCGGGTCTCGTCCGATGGGGGCGTCTATGGCGCCGGACTCCGGGAATGGTGTTCCCTCAACCAATGCCAGGTAGCCCTTTGCCACAAACCTGTCCCTGATCTGTTGCGACAAATTGTGATGGGCGCGTTCGGTCTTGGCGGCAATCATCAGGCCGGAGGTGTCCTTATCGAGGCGATGGACGATGCCGGGGCGAATTTCGCCGCCGATGCCCTGGATGTCGGGGCAGAGGGCGAGCAGGCCGTTGACCAGGGTCTGGTCGGGGTGGCCGGGGCCGGGATGGGCGGCGAGCCCGGCGGGTTTGTCAATCACCACCAGCTCGGCGTCCTGGTATACCACGTTGAGAGGTATATCCTGCGCGATAGCTGTGGACGGCTTCGGCGGCGGCACCGATACCAGCACCCGGTCGCCGGGCCTCACGCGGTGGGCAGGTTTGACCGCCGCCCCGTTAACCAGCACATCGCCGCCGTCTATGAGCTGGCGCAGGCGGCTGCGCGTGAGGCCGATATCCTGCCGGGCGAGGAACTGGTCAAGCCGGGCCTCTCCGGTTTCCACGCTAATGTCGTATGTGGCCGGCATTGGCATCAATATCATTATGGATTCCTGCTTTCACAGGAATGACAGGATTAGAGCGGCAGCAGTCGCTCGCGGACGCCGCAGGTGGAGCAGCGCCAGCCGCCGCCCTGACCACCGTAGGATGGCAGCGGGCGCATCTCGCCGTCGCAGAGCGGGCAGTAGTTGTATGCGTCCGGCTCTGCGGGTTGGGCAGGCTGCGAGCGCTCCGACATTATGAACATCCATGCCAGCAGAACTAGCCCGGTCACAATACAGGCGTCAGCCACGTTGAAAACCGGCCAGGGGCCGATGTCCACCCAATCGGTGACGTGGCCCAGCCGCACCCGGTCCAGCAGGTTTCCGAAAGCTCCACCCAACTGCAAGCCGAGGCTCAACCGCAGCAGGCCGGTGGTGAACCGCTGGCTGCGGTAGAGGAGCATCAAGACCGCAACACCTACGAAGGAAACCAGGATAAAGGCCGTGTTCTGGCCTTGAAATATCCCGAAAATGCTGCCGGTGTTGAAGGTGTGCGTGATGCGAAAGAAGCCGTAGGCCGGAAAGGACTCGTAAAGGTATAGGAACTCGCGCACCAGGTACTTGGAAAACTGGTCAAGGAAGAAGACCAGAACGGCCAACTGAATCAGGATGAAGTCCCGGTAGATTGGCAGGCGCCGGGTGGACAATTTGCCGGGTTCCTCTTGCCGGGCTGTGCCGGAACGAGTGGTCATGCGCGCCTACTTGAGTTGCTCGATGAAGAACCGGGCGACCTCCGGCACCAGCCGCCCCTCGTGGCCGTACCAGAAGTGGTCTACGCCCTCGAAGATGTGGCTTTCCGGCTTGCGGTCAAAGGTATTCAGCTCCGCGTCTAACTGCTCAGCGTCCACGATACGGTCGCGGTCTCCAGCGACAACCAGCGCGGGGAGCTTGCGGTTCTTGAGCGGGGTGTCGCTGACGTACCTCTGCGCGGGCGACACCAGAGCGACGGCGTCGACTTCCTTATACAGCGTTTCATGGCGCAGGATGACGCCGGAACCGAAGGAGTAGCCCACCAGCCCGGTCTTGCCCCGCGTGTCGGGCCAGGCTTTGATCAAGTCCAGAGCGCCAAGCGCTTCCTGGTATTCCGTCTCGCCCTGCCCGTGCTCGCCCTCGCTTTCGCCCACGCCGCGGAAGTTGAATCGCAGGGTGACAAAGCCCTCTTCCGCCAAGCCCAGGGCCAAGGCCATCACGACATTGTTGTGCATCGAGCCGCCGTGCAGCGGGTGCGGGTGGCAGATGACCACGCCGGGCCACGGCCCTCCGGTAGCGTCGGGTTGGGCTATGACGCCCTCGAAGCTGAGTCCGGCGGTCTGGAAAGAAACGGCGCTCTGTCGCAAGACGCTCACCCCCGCGCTGCTGCTGGCATACCGGAATCATCTTAGGCGGGGCGACCCGGTTTGGCAAGGCGTGATACCACGAGCGTAAAGGCCCGCTTTTTCCCAATTGTTCTCAATACTGCTAGAATAGGCGAACTTCCACAAGGATTTTGCTAAGCATGAAGAGGGCCGCATGACAGCGATTGACCTGCGCAGCGACACGGTAACGAAGCCGACCGACGAGATGCGTCGGGCGATGGCAGCCGCCGAAGTGGGCGACGACGTTTTCGGAGAAGACCCCTCCATCAACGAGTTGCAGGAACGTTCCGCCGCCCTGCTGGGCAAGGAGGCCGGGCTGCTGACCTCCAGCGGCACCATGAGCAACCTCATCGCCACCCTGGCGTGGAGCAGCAAGGGAGACGAAATCATCATGGGCGACCAGGCCCATATGTTCTGGAACGAAAGCGCCGGCCAGGCGGCGCTGGGCGGGGTACAGACGCGCTTGGTGCCTAACGACGAACTGGGCCGCATCAACCCGGACGACGTGGCCGCCGCCATCCGCCCGCCGGGCAACCTCCACTTCCCCCGCACCAGCATGGTGTGCCTGGAGAACACCCACAACCGTTGCAGCGGACAGGTGCTGACGCCGGAGGACACGAAGGCCGTCTGCGATGTGGCCCACGACGCGGGGGTACCGGTCCACCTGGACGGCGCGCGCATATTCAACGCTTCGGTGGCCCTGGAAGTGCCTGCCGTCGAGTTGACCCGCGACGTAGACGACCTGAGCTTCTGTCTGTCGAAGTCGCTGAGCTGTCCCGTGGGTTCGGTGCTGGTGGGGTCGCAGGAGTTCATAGACAACGCCAAGCGGTGGCGCAAGATGCTGGGCGGCGGAATGCGTCAGGCGGGAATTCTGGCCGCGGCGGGACTGGTAGCTCTGGACACGATGATTGACCGATTGGCAGAAGACCATCAGAACGCCCGGCGGCTGGCGCAGGGGCTGGCGAACATCGACGGCCTCAGCGTTGACCCGGAGAGCATCCAGACCAACATCGTGTTCTTCGAGGTGGACGAAGACCTGGGGACGGCGGCGGACCTCATCGCCGCCCTCAAGAACCAGGGCGTGCTGGTGTCCTATCCCGGCAAGCAGTCCATCCGCATGGTGACCCACCGGCATATCACGCCCGAGGACATCGAGGAGGCGCTGTCGCGCACCTCGGCCGCAGTGCGGGAAGTTAGGTCGGCAGCGTAGGAGGAACGGTCAATGGCGGATATTACGCTGGACAAGGAGCATACCGCCCTGCTCATCGCCGACTTCTACGAGGCGATGATGACCACCATTCCCCATGCCGTGGAGCGCGGGGTAGTAGAGAAAACAGCGGCGTTGCAGAAGGCGGCGCGGGATGCCGGGATCATGGTGTGCTACTGCGCCACCGTGTTCCGGCCCGGCTATCCCGAAATCGGTGCGCGGAACAAGACCTTCGGCCAGCGCAAGGCGTCGGGGCAGCCGGCGGTATTCGACCCGTTGGCGGTGATTCACCCAGCCGTGGCGCCCGCCGATGGCGAGGTGGCGGTGGGCAAGCACCGGGTCAACGCGCTGTACGGCACCGGGCTGGACGTGGCGTTGCGGGCCAACGACATTCACAACCTGGTAATCCTGGGCTACGCCACCAGCGGCGTCGTGCTGTCCACCGTGCGGTACGCCTCCGACCTGGACTACAACCTGTACGTGGTGGAGGATTGCTGCTCGGACTCCGACGCCGAGGTCCACGACTTCCTGACGGGGCGGATATTCCCGCGTCAGGCCGAGGTGGTTACGTCGGCGGACGTCATCGCGGCGCTGGCGAGCTGATGGGCGAAGAGGGCCTCCACCCTAACCCTCCCCCAGAGGGAGAGGGAGTTTATGGGCCGTCGCGCCGACGGCGAATCCGCACCCGGTATATCGCATTTGCGGCATTGGCCATTGCCATTGGACACGTCATTTACGCCATCCTGCGCGACCACGTGTTCCACGCATCACCCATTTTGCAATGACGTGGCGTTGGGTCTGTTGAGAACGAGGGTTATGGACTTACCGGCGCGCAAGTTCCTGGAAGAGCGGGGCATCCCCCACCGGAACCTGGAGTTTCCGGCGGATACGGAGAAGGGTGCGGCCAACGTGGCGCGGGCGCTGGGGTACGCCGAGGCGCAGATGGTCAAGACGCTGATTTTCGAGACGGCGGCCGGGGAGCGGGCACTGGTGATGCTGGGCGGCGACAAGAACGCCATCTCAGGGCGGCTGAAGCGGGCGCTGGGTTCGCGGAACATCCGGCTGGCGGACCCGGAGACGGTGCAGACGGTTACGGGGTACGAAATCGGCTCCATCCCGCCCTTCCATTGGCAGCCCGAGGGGTTCCGGTCGATTGTTGACGAGTGCCTGATGAGCGAGGAGGAGTTGGGCGTAGGCGCGGGAGTGTGGGGCCAGGAAATTATGATTAGGCCAGAGAATCTGGTGGCGGCTTGCGGGGCAGAGGTGTTCGATTTGAGCGGGACGGGATAGGGGGTCAAGGCGAGTTTCGGGGCAACGCCTGTACTGTTTCTATCACCGCGCGGGCCGATTCAAGCAGGCTTTGAAGGGACTGCCTGCGTGGGAGAGTCAGGAGGCCCGTTTCGTAGGTAAGCCTGTTGCGAGCGTAACGCAGGTCGACCAGCATTTCGCCGGCGTCTCTAGTTATATGAAGTAGAGCCTCAGCCACTTGTCTGTGAACGCGCGAACCTTGGGTTGCGCTTATGTAGCCTTTGCTGATCAATCCGTCCCGGGTTGCCAGAAACGCCGCATAGTAAGCCCGATCTATGGCGGATCGGCAGTATGCTGCGCTAGAAGATGCCGCCAACTCTGTAGCTAAAGCAAGGTACTCCGAGGGAGTGATTGCGTCAAACCTACGAATTGCTCTCGAAACCATAATGTATCATCGTCGCAAAAATCTCTTTCTCCAGCCCGGTCAATTCTTTCTGCCTTGCTCCGACAATTCCTTTTATGTAGTCTTCCCAAAAGATTTTTCCTGCTTCGTCGCTGGGACAGTCAAAGTCCATTACTAGCAGGATATACTCCCAATCAGTGAACTCCTCATCCTGGTAATACTCGACCTTTATCCTCTTCAGCGGCCATTCGCGTTCTGCGGCGACTTCTCTAGTCTGGTCCAACCACTGGTCCAGCATAAGACGTCCAGCGTCTCCCAATAGACGGTCAGCCGTCGCTCTCTTTGTTCTCCACCTTATCGGAATTTCCGATGCTTTAACCATAGTCGCTGTCCTTTCTCTACCTAGCAGTCGCTTCCTGAGTTCATCACTGCCCTTCGGCTCCCCACCAACGCCGCAGACGTTCCGCGATCTCCTTTTCGGCGCCTTCGGGGCCCGGATGGTAGTAGCGGCGACCCTGCAATTCCGGTGGCAGGTACTCCTGGGGAGCGAAGTGGCCCTCGTAGTCGTGGGAATACTTGTAGTCCTTGCCGTAGCCCATCTCGCGCGTCAGGCCGGTCACGGCGTTGCGGAGGTGCAGCGGCACCGGGTCATTGGGCAGGCGGCGGACGTCGGCCATCGCCTCGTTGAGGGCGGCGTAGGCAGTGTTGCTCTTGGGCGCGGTAGCGAGGTAGACGGTAGCCTCGGCGAGGGGGATGCGGCCCTCTGGCATACCGATGAAGTGGACGGCCTGCTGGGCCGCCACCGCCACGGTGAGGGCCTGCGGGTCGGCGAGGCCGATGTCCTCCGCCGCCAGTATCACCAAGCGGCGGGCGATGAACAGCGGGTCTTCACCGGACTCAACCATACGGGCCAGCCAGTAGAGGGCGCCGTCGGGCGACGAGCCGCGCACCGACTTGATGAAGGCGGAAATGGTGTCGTAGTGGCTGTCGCCCGCCTTGTCGTACAGCGGCGAGCGGCGTTGGAGGGCGTCGGCGATGGTGTCCAGGTCTATGGGGCGGGAGCCGTCATCGTTGGGCGCGGTGGCGTAGGCGGCGGTTTCCAGCGCGTTGAGGGCCACGCGGGCGTCGCCGTTGGCGATGTTGACCAAGTGAGCCATGGCGTCGGGGGCGATGCTGACGTTCATATCGCCGAGTCCGCGCTCCGGGTCGCTGGCAGCGCGGTTGACGATGGCTTCCACTTCCTCGGTGGCTAGGCTGTGGAGAGCGAATACCCGGCTGCGGGAGAGAAGGGGGGCAATAACCTCGAAGGACGGGTTTTCGGTGGTAGCCCCAATCAATGTGACAGTGCCATCCTCGACGTGAGGGAGGATTACGTCCTGCTGGGCCTTGTTGAAGCGGTGAATCTCGTCCACGAACAGGATGGTGGCCTGGCCGTGCATCCCGCGCCGGTCGCGGGCCTCGGCGACGATGCGGCGCAGGTCTGCGACGCCGGAGGTGACGGCGCTGACCGGCTCGAAGGTGGCCTGCGTCGCGGTGGCTACAAGACGGGCCAGCGTCGTCTTGCCCGTTCCGGGCGGCCCCCAGAGGATGAACGATGGCAGACGCCCGGCCGCGATGGCGCGGAAAAGTACACGGTCTTGACCCACGACCTGCCGCTGACCAATGAACTCGTCGAAGGTCCTGGGGCGCATTCGCTCGGCAAGCGGCGCGTTGCGCTCCACGTCCAGGCGTCTCTGGCGGTCGAAAAGAGATTCGTTGGTACTCTGTCTTCGGTTTGTCATCGTTAGGGATGCGGAGTACGCCCTCACCCTAACCCTCTCCCTTTGGGAGAGGGAACTATTTTCGGGGACCATTTAGGTGAATTTGGGCATCACTTCTTCTGCGAAAAGGGTCATGGAGTCTGCGACGTCCTCGTGGGGAATCATGCCGCCGGTGTTGAACCAGCAGATGAAGCCGTCGGGGCCATACATTCCCTTGAACTTGTCCAGCTTTTCGGCGACCTGCTCGGGTGTGCCGACGGCGGCGTATTCGTCCAAGACGGTCTCGTAGTCTAAAGTTTGAGCGCGGGCCGAGCCGCGCCCGGAGCCGCTCCGCAGGGTGCCCAAATAGTTGTTGATGGTCTTCTCGAAGCCGCTGCGGGCTTTCGTTTCGTCCTCGGCGACGTTGACGTGAACGGTCACATTCACGTCGCGGGCTGCCGGGTCGTGGCCGTTCTCTTCCAGCTCCGCTCGGTAGGTCTCCAGCCCGGTCAGGGCGCCCTGGACGGTGACGATGGTGGGCGCAACCAGGATGTTATGGCCCAACTGGCCCACGAGGTTGAAGGTGTCGGGGCTGTTGGAAGCGATGTAGACCGGCGGGTGGGGCTTCTGGACGGGCTTGGGCGCGAGGTTGATTCCCTCAACCTGATGGTACTTGCCTTGGTAGCTATATTCGTCGTTGGCCCACATCCCCAACACCATTTCCAGCCCTTCCGTGAATCGGCCGCGGGCCTCTTCGTAGTCTACGGCGTAGCCCTGGAAGTGGGCGGGAATTGCGCCCCGTCCGATGCCGAAGATGGAGCGCCCGCCGGACAGCACGTCCAGCGCCGCCGCTTCCTCGGCCAGGCGTATGGGCTGGTGCAGGGGCACCAAGTGGACGGCGGTGCCGATGCGGATGCGGCTGGTGGTCTGGGCCATGGCCGCTCCGATGACCATGGGCGCGGGCATGACGGAAAAGCGGGAGTTGAAATGCAGTTCGGCCAGCCAGGCCGCGTCGAATCCCAACTCGTCGGCCAACTGAACCTGGGCGATGGTGTCCTGGTAGCGCTGCGCCGGCGACTGGTCTTCCGCGCAAGGCAACTGGTAGAAAACGCCGAACTTCATGGATGGCCCCTCGTATAACTGTGTATGCCCTGATTCTACACTACACTGCCAGCCTGCGACGGGAGGAACTGGTACAATAATTTACCGAAGCCACTGTCCATAGAACTGAGAGAGAAATGGAACCATCAAATTCGGAATCTGAGAAGTACGCTGAACTGAGCCGCCAGTACATCGAACAGGCCAACGGTTATTTGCTCGCGGGAGACAGGGTACAGGCTTCGGAGAAAGGCTGGGGTGCGGTGGCGGAAGCCATCAAGTCCATAGCCGAAGAGCGAGGGTGGAACCATTGGGGCCACCATCTGCTGAACGATGCCACCTTTCAGCTATCCGAGGAGTGGAATCGCCCAGACGTGCTCTCTATGTACGACACTGTGGAAAAATTGCACATCAACTTTTACGAAGACGCTATGGAGTTGGACGAAATAGAGTCCCGAATAAGCACGGCGAAGAACCTGCTTGGACAGTTGGCAGCGTTACGCGATCAACCGCCCCGAACCATTGAGGTCACAACTCTCGGACAACGCAACCGCTGGCGTCGGCTTACGGGGGAGTTGCTGCCGCTGGGAACTGAGCCTAACACTGCGGAGTAAATGCAAGAGCAAAGGGGCAGGGATTAACACCCACCCCTGTTTCTTTTTGTCTTGTAGAGAGTTTCCCATTCGCCTACAGCGGGATGTTGCCGTGCTTCTTGGGCGGCAGGTTGTCGCTCTTGGTTTGAAGCATCTCCAGGGCGCGGATGATTTGGGGACGGGTCTCCGCCGGGTCTATCACGTCGTCCAGAAAACCTCTACTGGCGGCGATGTAGGGGGTGGTGAAGCGTTCCTTGTATTCGTTTATGAGTTCATGGCGGGTGTTGTCGGGGTTTTCAGAGTTGGATATTTGCTCTCGATAAATAATGTTTACGGCGCCGTCGGCTCCCATTACCGCTATCTCGGCGCCGGGCCAAGCGAGATTGACGTCGGATCGGAGATGCTTGCTGCTCATCACGATGTAGGCGCCGCCGTAAGCCTTGCGGGTGATGACGGAAATCTTGGGAACCGTGGCCTCGGCGTAGGCGAAGATGAGCTTGGCGCCGTGGCGGATTATGCCGCCATATTCCTGGGTGACGCCGGGCAGGAAGCCGGGAACGTCCACGAATGTGACCAGCGGTATGTTGAAGCAGTCGCAGAACCGGACGAAGCGGGCCGCCTTGACCGAGGCGTCTATGTCCAGCACCCCGGCCAGGTAGGCAGGCTGGTTGCCGACAATGCCCACGGGCTTGCCGTTCATCCGGGCGAAGCCGACGACGATGTTTGGCGCATAGTTCTGGTGGACCTCCATGAACTCTTCATGGTCCACCACCTTGTACACCACGTCGCGGATATCGTAGGGGCGGCCCGGGTCTTCGGGAACCATGTAGCGCAGGTCGGGTTCCAGGCGGTCGGCGGGGTCGTCGGCCGGGTCCTGGGGCGGGTCGTCCATGTTGTTGCCGGGCAGGTAGCTGAGCAGGTGGCGCACCTCGTTGATGCACTCCTCTTCCGTTTCGCAGACGAAGTGGGCCACGCCGCTGCGGGTGGCGTGGGGGGCAGCGCCGCCCAGATCTTCGTGGCTGACTTCCTCGCCGGTGACGGCTCTGATGACGTCCGGGCCGGTGATGTACATCTGGCCGATGTCCTTCACCATGAAGATGAAGTCGGTGATGGCCGGTGAGTAGACCGCGCCGCCGGCGGCCGGGCCGACGATGACCGTAATCTGCGGCACCACGCCGGAGTACAGGGTGTTGCGCAGGAAGATATCTCCGTAGGCTGCCAGGCTCAACGCGCCTTCCTGGATGCGGGCGCCGCCGGAGTCGTTGAGGCCCACCACCGGGCAGCCGGCTTTGGCGGCCAGGTCCATCACCTTGCATATCTTCTGGCTGACCGCCTCGGAAAGGGAGCCGCCCATCACGGTGAAGTCCTGGGCGAAGGCGAAGACCTGCCGGTCTTCCACCTTGCCGTAGCCGGTGACCACGGCGTCGCCCAGCGGGCGGCGGTCGCCGAGGCCGAAGTCGGTGATCCGGTGGGTGACGAAGGGGTCCAGTTCGTGGAAGGTGCCTTCGTCCATCAGGCGTTCCAGCCGCTCGCGGGCGGTGAGCTTGCCCCGGCGGTGCTGCTGGTCGATGCGGTCCTGCCCGCCGCCCAGCCGGGACTGGCGGCGCATGGAATCCAGTTCTTCCAACTGCTGGTCTATCTGCCGTTGCTCCGCGGTCACGTGGGCCTCCCTGAGTTAGCGGTTTAAGTCGCCGCCGTTGTGGTGGCATCCTTCCCAAAATTCGCAATGCGCATTCTATCGCGCATCTCATCCCTGCGCTATGTCCGGTGATAAAATTTAATGACACTTCCAAACCGCCTGCCTGTGGACGACGTTATGCCCGCCGGACTGTCATCCCTGACCGAGCTTGCCGTTGCCAAAGGAGAGCGCCTATCGTGGGGGAAACGCACCTACGTCATGGGCGTGATTAACGTGACGCCTGATTCCTTCTCCGGAGACGGTCTCAAAGGCAATGTGGGGGCCGCCCTAGAGCAAGCGCTGCGATTCGAGGAAGAGGGAGCAGACTTCCTGGACATCGGCGCGGAGTCCACCCGGCCGGGGCATCGGCCAGTTGAGGAAGCGGAGGAATTGGCCCGGCTGCTGCCGCCGCTGGAGGCCGTGGCGGCGCGGGTTTCCATTCCTGTCAGCGTGGACACCTGGAAGTCGGGAGTGGCCCGGGCTGCGCTGGATGCCGGGGCCTGCATCATCAACGACGTGTGGGGGCTGAAGGCCGACCCTGCAATTGCGGCGGTTGCATCGGAGCGTGGGGCCGGGCTGGTTCTAATGCACAACCAGCAGGGGCACATTTATGACAACCTGTTGGAGGACATTTTCACCAGGCTTCAACAGAGCGTCGAGGTTGCGCTGGCTGCGGGCGTGCCTCGGACCAACTTGATGGTTGACCCCGGCATCGGCTTCGGCAAGACCGCCGACCAGAACATCGAAGTGCTGCGAGAGTTGGGCCGTTTCAAGACTATCGGCCTGCCGTTACTGCTCGGCACTTCGCGCAAGTCCACCATCGGGCGGTTGCTGAGCGGCCTGCCGCCGTTGGAGCGGGTGGAGGGCACCGCCGCTACCGTCGCGCTCGCCATCGCCGCCGGGGCCGACATAGTGCGAGTTCACGACGTGCGGGAGATGGCGCGGGTCTGCCGGGTGAGCGACGCCATCATCCGCAATTGGCGGCCCGACGGGTGGGAGGCCGCTGTATGACCGAAGTCATTGCCTACCTCGGCTTGGGAACGAACCTGGGCGACCGATGGCGCAACCTGCGGGAGGCGCTGCGGCTGTTGGCGTCGGGGCCGGGGCTGCGCCTGCTGCGCTGTTCACAGGCGTATGAGACCGAGCCGTGGGGCGTTACCGAACAGCCGCGCTTCCTCAACTGTGTCGCCGGGGTTGCCGTGACGTTGAGCCCGGAGGCCCTGCTAACCCGGTGCCAAGCTGTCGAGCGGGAAGTGGGCCGTGTTCCGGGACCGCGATGGGGGCCGCGCCTCATCGACGTGGACATACTGCTCTACGGGACGCAGGTGGTGGAGTTGCCGCACCTGGAAATTCCGCACCCCCGGCTGCACCTGCGGGCCTTCGCCTTGATACCGCTGGCCGAGCTGGCTCCTTCGGCAGTCCACCCGGCGTTGAGCCGCTGCATTGGGGAGTTGGCGCAGGCCATCGAGGGGAGGGATGGCGTTAGCGTCCTGGGTACGATTCAATTAGCACTTGATAGCGCCGAGTGCTAATTTGCGGTTGACAATCCTACCCTGTTGGCGCATATTTTATTGTGTTTGAATGCGTTATTTTGGCTGGCTTCAAATGGCGCTAATAGGGACGCCCTCACCCTAACCCTCTCCCAGAGGGAGAGGGAACTTTATAAAGCGATAACATAGAAATGCAAGGAGCCAACGATGGCGGACAAGCAGCTATCTTTTGACGAAGCAGCCCATGTGAGTCTCCTGAGCGGCGTGGAGCAGTTGCGGCGCGTCGTCGGACTGACCCTCGGCCCCAGCGGGCGCAACGTGATGCTCAGCCGGATGTTCGGCAACCCGGTGGTGTGCAGCGACGGCGTCACCATCGCCAAGGAAGTCGAACTGCCCGATCCCTACGAAAACCTAGGCGCGCAGTTGGTGAAGGAAGCGGCCTCCAAGACCAACGACGCGGTGGGCGACGGCACTACCACCTCGGTGGTGCTGGCCGAAGCCATCGTGCGCAACGGGTTCAAGAACGTGGCCGCTGGCGCCAACGGCATGGGCCTGCGCATCGGCATCGAGACCGCCGTAGACGCAGTGGTCGCCGAGTTGCGTGATATGGCTATCCCAGTGGAGGGCCGCGAGCAGGTGGCCCGCGTCGCCGCCCTGTCGGCCCACGAGGAAGAGATTGCCGAGCAACTGGCCGACGCCCTGGAGAAGGTGGGGCGCGACGGCGTGGTGACCATCGAGGAATCCAAGTCCCTGACCGACGAACTGGACTTCGTGGAGGGCGTGCGGATAGACCGGGGCTATCTGTCGCCCCACTTCGTTTCCGACACGCAGCGCATGGAAGTCGCCATAGACAATCCCCACTTCCTGCTCACCGACCAGAAGGTCAGCTCCCCCAACGACCTCATCCCCATATTGGAGAAGATGGTGGGGGCCGGACGCCGGACGCTGGTGCTGATTGCCGAGGACGTGGACGGCGAGGCGCTGTCCACGCTGGTGGTCAACAAGGTGCGCGGCATCTTGGACTGCGTAGCCATCAAGGCTCCCGGCTTCGGCGAGCGGCGCAAGGCCCTGTTGGAAGACATGGCCATCGTCACCGGCGGCACGGTCATCAGCGCCGACCGCGGCCTGAAGCTGGACCAAGCCGAATTCGAGCATCTGGGCACGGCGCGGCGCCTGGTGGCCAACAAGGACGAGTCCACCATCATCGAGGGCCACGGCTCGGAGCAGGGGGTTAAGGACCGGCTGGACCAGCTAAGGGTGCAGATTGAGGAAACCACCTCCGACTACGACCGCGAGAAGCTGCAAGAGCGCATGGCCGCGCTGGTGGGCGGCGTTGCCGTGGTCAAGGTCGGCGGGGCCACCGAGCCCGAGGTCACCGAGCGCAAGTCGCGCACCGAGGACGCTCTGTCCGCCACCCGCGCCGCCATCGAAGAAGGCATAGTTCCCGGCGGCGGCGTGGCCCTCATCCGGGCAGGCCACGTGCTGGACGGAGTTATCAGTTCGCTGGAGGGCGACGAGGCCCTGGGCGCCCGGCTGGTGCGGGACTCCCTGACCGCGCCGCTGTCGCTGATTTCCGAGAACGCCGGATACGAGGCCCCGGTGGTGGTGGAAAGCGTGCGCTCCGGCGAGGGCGACTGGGGCTTCAACGCCGAGCTGGGCGAGTATACTCACCTGATCCAGGCGGGCATCATAGACCCGGTGAAGGTGACCCGCTCCGCCCTGGAGAACGCTGGCAGCATCGCCGGCATGATGCTGACCACCGAGACCATCATCACCGAAATCCCCGAGGAAAAGCCCCTGCCCGCCGATATGCAGGACTTCATGCACGACTAGGGCAGCCCGTTCACTCCCAGGAAATCATCACGGCCCGGACGGTTCTCCTGTCCGGGCCGAACTTTTGAGCGCGATATGACCGGCAATCCGCTGAACCGCGAGGAAATCATCCGCTTGCTGGAGGGCAACCCGCCGCTAATCGAGGGTTATGTCACGCTGGAAGACCAGCTTCAACCCAACGGCTTCGACTTGAGCCTGCGGGAAGTAGCGCGTTTCACTGCCCGCTGTCATTCTGAGCGAAGCGAAGAAGCCAGCCCGCAACTCGGCGCATCGAACACAGACCGCGTATTGCCCGAAACCGAACCACTGCCCTTTGACGGAGATGGCTGGCTGGAACTCGCCCAGGGCGCCTACTTAATAGCCTTCAACGAGGCGGTCAACCTCCCGACGGACTTGATGGCGCTGGGCCGCCCCCGCTCCAGCCTGCTACGCAGCGGCGTCGCCCTGCACACGGCGGTGTGGGACGCCGGCTATCGCGGCCGCTCGCAGTCGTTGCTGACAGTGCATCACCCCAACGGCTTCCGACTGCAACGCAACGCGCGAGTGGCGCAACTGGTGTTCTTCCCCCTAGCTACTCCACCGGAAGAGGGCTACCGGGGGCGGTATCAAGGGGAGGGGTTGTAGGCGGGAGGCCGTTGGCCTCGCGGTAGGCGTCGGTGAGGGCGTCGAGGAGAGCGTCGGAGATGGTTGCAATCCAGTTCCCTTGTCCTATACGAGCGCCTATCAGTCCTTCGATTCGTTCGATGGAATTGGGGGCCTGACTTTCATATACACTCCTGAAGAATTGCATTCGCGGCCCCGTTCTCTGATTATATACACTGGCCAACCCGGAACCAGTTCGCTGTAGTCTTGGCAGTAGAATGATCTCTCCATGTCGTCTACTGAAGAAAGTCTGAAGTCCGCAGAGTCCCTGCTCTTCCAATTTCACTGCCCACTGGTATAGTTGGAGCAACAATTCTCGGTGTTCAGGCGAGGCAGAAGGAATTTGATCCTGAAATGCACCTCCTCCATTGACCAACCTGTCTTGGTTTCTGCTGTCTCGTTCTTCCTCTTGTTTGCGGCGAATCTGGACCTGATATTCTCCCGCCTCCCGCAGTGGAATCACCTGCTCAGTATCCATCAGGATTTCTGTGCCGTTACGATATAGGCCCAATCGAATGCAAGCGATGTCCATGCCGCCATCTCGCAACCATAAAACGCTGGTGGTCAACTCTGTGGAAAATCCTGCTGAGGCGAGAATAATCCGCGGGCGCTCGGTACGGATTTCGGTGTCAGTTTCTTCGGCAATGTCCAGATGATTGAGAACTCTACTTCTCGCGTCTTCGTTTAAGCCACGCCTTGCCAAGTAGCTGCGATGAGCGTCTATAACCTGCTCCAGTGTCATGTTCGCAACCATCGCGGCGTAGCGGATAGCTTGTAGCTCGCTGTGGTCTCCGGTTTGGGTTCGCTTTAATTCGATGACCACCAGATTGCTCTGATTGTCCAAAGCCAGCAAGTCTATGCTACGATTTGAGTCCTCCCAATTGCCAAACTCTTCTGCGACGATGAACAGCCCTTCTTCCAGAACGTCGGGCTGGTCGCGCAACATCCGTTGGAGGTCGGCCCGTTCCTGCAACTGTTCGGCCTCAAAGGTAGTGGGCGGCACGGCTTCCAAATTGTCGGTGTTCCAACGGTAAAGCGGCATGAATGGTCCTCTGAGTCTTGATTGGCTGAATTATACCTTTCGCGTTATTATCGCGGGGCAATGACCGACCTAAAGGCCACCGTCACCGCCCAAGCCCGCGCCTGCGGCTTCGACCTCGTTGGCGTCACCAGCGCCGACGACTTCGCCGACGACCGTAATGCGGCGTTGGAGCGCATCCGCGAGGGGCGGATGGACGGCCTGCCGTGGTATACCGAATCGCGGGTGATGCGAGGGACTAGCCCGTCGGAGTTGCTGCCCGGGGCGCGGTCTATCATCTGCCTGGGGTTGAGCTATCTCGGGGATGATTGGCCGGAGGGTCCTTCGACAGGCCCAGGACAAACGGTTGGGGGCAGCAGACGAAGGGATCTGGATTCCAGCTTTCGCGGGAATGACGGTGATAAAGCAGGCGTGGGCCGGGTGGCCCGTTATGCTTGGGTGCGCGACTACCACCGGGTTATGAAGCGGCGGATGCGGGAGTTCGTGCGGGGTTTGGAACGGGAGCTGGGTTCGACGGTCGCCGCCCGCTGGTACGTTGACGACGGGCCGATGCTGGACCGCGCCGCGGCTAACCGGGCGGGTATCGGCTGGTTCGGCAAGAACACCAACATCCTGACTCCGCAGTTCGGTTCTTGGGTGTTTCTTGGGCAGGTAATTACCGACCTGGAACTGGAGCCGGACGCTCCTCTGAAGAAGTCCTGCGGCGCCTGTGTGCGCTGTATCGAGGATTGCCCCACCGGGGCTATCGTGGCCCCGTATGTGGTGGACAACGCCCGCTGCATCTCCTACCTGACCATCGAGAACCGGGGGCCGATTCCCCGCGAGCTTCGCCCGCTGATGCAGGACTGGGTCTTCGGCTGCGACATCTGCCAGGACGTTTGCCCGGTCAATCGCAAGGCGCAGCCGACCAAGCAACCCATCCCGTTCCCCGTCGCTGTCAGGCGGCACGGCCCTTCGACAGGCTCAGGACGAGCGGGCGGAATGGGGTTGCTGGACCTGCTAGAGCTGCTGGAAATGTCCGAGGACGATTTCCGCGCCCGCTTCGCCGGAACGCCGGTAATGCGGGCCAAGTGTTCCGGGATGCAGCGCAACGCCTGCGTGGCGCTGGGCAACCTGTGCGACGCCACAGCCGTACCTGCGCTGGGGCGCGCCCTGCGGCGGGGCCAGCCGCTGGTCCGAAGTCACGCGGCCTGGGCGCTGGGGCGCATCGGCGGCCCGGAGGCCGCTGCCTTGCTCTCAGAAGCCGCACTCACGGAAATCGAACCTGACGTGGTCGAGGAAATCGAGGCAGCGCTTGGAAACCATCTTATAACATCGTAAAGTATCCAACCTGATATTCCTACTTTCGCGGGAACCTGGGATTTTTCCAATCAAAAGAATCCTGTCCATCCTGTTCATCGATGTAAATAAACTACCTAAACCGGAACGCTACCTTAGCAAAGTAAACGAAAGCGGTGAGAACATTGTTCTATGGGTGGGTGATAGTCACCTTTGCCTTAATCGTCAACGGCTTGTCCAGCGGCCCGGTCTGGAGCGGCGTCGGCGTGTGGATCAAGGCCCTGGAGTTGCATTTCGGCTGGAGCCGGGCCCAGTTGACCGGCGCCTTTTCCATGGCCCAGCTCGAGGGCAGCATTATCGGCCCCTTGATGGGGTATCTGATCGACCGGCTGGGTTCCCGCCGGATGGTCCTCATCGGGATGGTAATAACCGGCCTGGGCTTTCTCCTTTTCAGCCGCACCGGGAACATTTTCACCTTCTACGTGTCATACGGGCTGATTATGCTGGGTACGGCGGCGGGCACCTGGCTGCCGTATATGACCGTGGTCAACCGCTGGTTCGTGCGGAGGCGGGGGTTGGCTATGGCGATTGCCGCCGAGGGTTCACCCTTGGGCGGGCTGGTGCTGGTGCCGATTCTGGCGTGGGCAGTCACGCCGGGCAATCACGGCTGGAGCGTCACCGCCCAATGGATCGGGGTGGTGTTCCTGTGCCTGGCCTGGCCCATGTCCTGGTTGATCCGGGAACGCCCGGAAGACCACGGAGTTCTCCCCGACGGAGACCCGCCGGAGCAAGGGGCGCGGGAAGCGGCCAGACCCTTCGGCAGAGCGGCTTCGCCAGACCAACTGAATTTCACCGCGCGGCAGGCAATACGGACTCACGCATTCTGGCTGATTACCTTCGGCCACGCCTGCTCCACCATACTTTTTGCGACCTTGACCGTGCACTTGGTCCCTATGTTGACGGACCAAGGCTTGTCCTTGCAGTCGGCGGCATACGTGTTTTCGGTGGTAATGGGGTCGGCCGCGATCTTTCAGCTAATCGGTGGGTACACGGGGGACAGAATCCCAATACATATCGCCATAGCCATCTTCGGCTTCATTCAGGCGGGCGGCTTTCTCATGGCGGTGTTGGTCAATAGCTTCCCGATGGCTATGCTCTTTGCCGTAATCTTCGGCGCAGGATTCGGCGGGCGAAATCCGCTTACCACCGCGATACGCGGCGACTACTTCGGCAAAAACGCCTTTGCCACCATCACCGGCATTTCCAGCGCCCCCATGTACGTGTTCATGCTGGCCGCCCCGCTCTTCGCGGCGTTCCTGTTTGACTCTACCGGAAGCTACACCCTTGCGTTCCTTATCATCGGAGGATTGGGAATGATGAGCGGTGTGCTGTTCCTGATGGCCAAGAAGCCAACCTCCATTCCATTGGACAGAAGAGCCTCTGCCCCTTCCCCAGCCGACTAAGTCCGGCAATAGCTTCTTGGCAATTCAGGCTGGCGGGACGCCCTCACTCCTTCGGCAGGCTCAGGACAAGCTCTAACCCTCTCCCAGGGGGAGAGGGAACTTTCTAACACCGGGAGGCTGGCTGGCCGTCGGCGGAGGCAGCGGGCCTGCGGCTGCCGGAGCGGCGGCGGCGCTGCTGGGTGCGGGTAGGGACTATCGGGGTTGGCTGGTAGTCCTTGCCGAAGTGGAGCTTCTTCATCTCCTCTTCAATGAGCAGGAAGTCGCTCTTGGGCAGCAGGTGCAGGTTGCCCTGAAAGGCCATGTACCAGTCTTCGGGCGCCCACCGCTTCACGTACTCCAGCCTCGGCGCGATGAGATTGGCGTCCATGAACTGCTCGTCCTTCAAGACTATCTCGGGGCGGATGTTGACCCGGTAGGGAAAACCTGCCCTGCCTTCCCTCTCCCAAACAGTATCCTCGGCCTCGAAGTAGTCCGACGTGGCGGTGGCCGTGGCGACAAAGCGCCGGATGTGGGTGAGATACATCAGGATGCGATCGCCGTCGGAGATGCGCTGTACCTTGCGGCGGTGCTGGGATTTCAGGCCCATGACGGAGAAGCCGCGTTCTTGGGTGATGCGGAAATTCCGCTCGTTGTTGATAATCATCCAGAAGTTGCTCGGCATTGCCCCCTCTGGGAATTGGAGATTGCGTAAAAGACTATTTTAGCACGCAAGGCGCCTATGGTGTTCGACGGCGAATCCCGCCATTCCCGCGAAAGCGGGAATCCACGACTCTATGAGTACGCTACTTTCCGGTGGCAATGGGGTATGGATTCCCGCGGCTGCCGGGAATGACGGGTAGGGCGGGGTGTCTCCCTCGTTGCGGCGTCGGCGACGGTGTTGTAGTATCTGGCCCATCATTTCGTCTTGAATTGGGGGTTGGCCGTGACTTCTTCTGCTCCGCGGGACATCGCCATCGTGGGGGTTGCCGAGTCGGACGTAATGGGCAACGTGCCCGGCAAGTCGTCGCTACAGCACCACGCCGAGGCGGCCCACAACGCCCTGGACGACGCAGGGCTGCAAATGAGCGACATCGACGGCATCCTGACCGCCGGGTTTTCCACCATGGCAACGGCGGAGTATTTCGGCGTCGAGCCGGTGTTCACCGACAGCACCTATGTCGGCGGCTCATCCTTCGTCATCCACGTGGCCCACGCCATCGCGGCCATCCGCGCCGGGTACTGCGAGACCGCGCTCATCACCCACGGGCAGGCCGGGCGTTCTACCCGCGTGCGCGTCCCGGCCGACGGCAATCTTCCTGCGGCGATGTACGAGTCCCCTTACGGCATCATCGGCGCGCCCATCAACTACTCCATGGCCTGCACCCGCTATATGCACGACTACGGCGAGGACAAGACGCGGCAGGGGATGGCGGAGATTGCCGTCGCCACCCGCAAGTGGGCCAACCTGAACCCGGTGGCCCAGATGCACGACACGCCGATGAGCTTCGACGACTACCACAACTCCCGCTGGGTGTCCTGGCCCTTCCACCTGCTGGACTGCTGCCTGGTCACCGACAGCGGCGCGGCAGTCATCGTCACCACGGCGGAGCGGGCGGCAAGCTGCCGCAAGCAGCCGGTCTGGGTGCTGGGCGGCGGCGAGTCCCACGACCACAACATCATCAGCCAGATGCCGTCGTATACCATCACCCCGGCCCGCGAGTCGGGGCCGCGGGCGATGGCGCGGGCCGGGTTGAGCCACGACGACCTGGACCTGGCGATGATCTACGACTCTTTCACCTACACCGTCATGGTCACCCTGGAGTCTCTGGGCTTCTGCGGCCGCGGCGAGGCGGCGGACTTCGTGGCCAACCAGCGTACCGCGCCGGGCGGCGACTTCCCGCTGAACACCAGCGGCGGCGGGCTGTCCTACACGCATCCGGGGATGTACGGCATCTTCCTGCTGGTGGAAGCGGTGCGCCAGCTACGGGGCGAGTGCGGCGAGCGCCAGGTGATGAGCAAGGGCTCGCCGGGCGAGGCGGCCAAGACGGCCATCGTCAACGGCACCGGCGGCTCCCTGTCCTCCACCGGCACCGTGCTGCTGGCGACCTAGCCCTGGCTTACGATTCCGCTGCGCTCTCAACGCCCCGGCTTTGACCGGGGCATTTCTTGATTGTAAGACGTTTAACGAAGTTTAATTTTGGTCAAAATCATAAAACTCCGCATAGACTTCTATCGTAAACGCTGGGATTAGTTGTGCTAGTATCCTTGCCAGTGCTGGACGAGCATCCCGTCCTGAGCAGGGCCGAAGGACGATGACTCGTTCATCTGTTTTACGCTTCGGCGAAAGGATACGAGCTTATGGACCGCACTATTTCCTCTTTCCTACAGCATCTCCTGGTGGAAAAGGGATTCTCCCAGAACACTTGTGATGCTTACCGCAACGACCTCTCCCAGTTCTCGGAGTTCCTGGACCGGAACTGGGGCGGCCCCCGCGCCAGCAATGACGCCTTTGACTGGCGACGGGTGGATATAGACACCCTGAACCAGTACATCACCGACCTGAAAGACCGCAAGGGATACCGCAACGCCACCACTGCCCGCAAGGTGGCCTCGGTCAAGTCCTTTTTCGGATTCATGGCGGAGAACGGCATCATCACCGAAGACCCCACGGAGTCGCTGGGAACTCCCAAGGTGGGGCGGTCGCTGCCCAAGTACCTCACCGAAGAGGAAATCACCAAGCTGCTGGAAGTGAGCTACAAGCCCGGCACCAACGAGGGGCAGCGCGATGCGGTCATAATGGAATTGCTCTATGCCACCGGGCTGCGGGTGGGGGAACTGGTGTCCCTGAACGTGAACGACGTCAATACCGAAGAATCCTACATCCGCTGCCTGGGCAAGGGGTCCAAGGAGCGCATCGTCCATCTCTATCCCAAGGCGCTGCAAGAACTGGCAAAGTACATGAAGAGCACGCGGCAGGTGATGCTGGGGAACCGCAAGCAGGAGCCCGCCCTGTTCATCAATCACCGGGGCGAGCGCCTCACCCGCCAATGGGTCTGGTCTATCCTGAAGAACTACGCTCAGGCCGCCGGCATCAAGTCCAGCATCACCCCTCACACCCTTCGCCACAGCTTCGCCACCCACCTGCTGCAAAACGGGGCCTCGCTGCGCCACGTCCAGGAGTTGCTGGGCCATTCCAGCATCTCCACCACCCAGGTATACACCCACCTGACCAGCCCCTACGTGCGCGAGGAATACGAAAGGAGCCATCCGCGGGCATAGCTCAGGGCAATAAAGCTCGTATCAAAAGGGCATCACTCCCAGGGGGGCGCACGGCTGTGCGCCCCTACTGGTCACCGGCAAGGGGCGTGGGATAGCGTTCCAATTTAGGTGGTTTTGCAGTTTCCGATCCGTCATTCCCGCGAAAGCGGGAATCCAAACCCCCGTCGTCAGATGATTAGACCACCTATATCGGAACCCCGCCGGGGCGTGGCCCCGGGTTGACGATAACTGCCCCTGATTGGGCTGCCTTTTTACCGGGATTGCTGGTATAGTTGATTAACACTCTTACGACAAAATCGCCGGAGCGTCCCCTCCTGAATCAGGATTGAACTGGACTGCCCGGCGCCCGTACCCTCCCGAGAGAGGTGTATTCAGATGGCTGGAAAGTCGCGCCGGGTTGCGGCCCGGCAAGGTGAATTGAGCCGCCGCAGAAAGCGGGCTCAGCGAGGCCCCAGCGGAGTCCCGGCAACTCCGGCCCGCCCGCAGCCGCAGCAGAACGGTGGCGGAGCGCCTGTGTTAGCCGTTGAAACCGCCGGAAGCGCCGCCCCGGCTGCTGCCGTTCCGCAGGCCGCGTCTGCGCCGCAGGTGGCGACTGCCGCAACGGAACGTCCGGCCCCGCAGAGCGCCGCGCAAACCAGGGGACAGGGGCGCCCTCGAGGCGAGCGGCCGGCTGCGTACAACTACGTCGGAGCCGAGCTGCGGCGTATCGGCATACTGTCCACTGTGGTCGTGGCGGCGCTTATCGCCATCTCCATCGTTCTGTAATACCCCTACCGCGCGGGCTGCTATGCCTCTACCCCTAGTCGAGCAACGGCTTGAGGCTACCCCGGAGCGCCCCGGCGTCTACCTGATGAAGGACGTCCGGGGTACTGTGCTGTACGTCGGCAAGGCCAGCGTGCTTCGGAACCGCCTGCGTACCTACTTCGGTTCACCTTCGGCCCAAGCCAACAAGACGCGGCGTATGATGGGTCACGTCCACGATTTCGAGTACATCGTGACAGACACCGAGGCCGAGGCGCTGATACTGGAAAACACCCTCATCAAGCGCTACAAGCCCCGCTACAACGCCCGTCTGAAGGACGACAAGACCTACCCGTACCTGAAGATAGACCTCAACGAAGACTTCCCCCGCGTCTATATCACCCGGCGGGTCGCAAAGGACGGCGCTCGCTACTTCGGGCCCTTCGCCACGGCCAACACCGTCCGCAAGTCCATGGATCTGGTGAAGCGGCTCTTCCCCTACCGCTCCTGCACCAAGACCATCACCGGAACCGACCCGCGCCCCTGCCTGGAGTACTACATCAACCGCTGCGTGGCCCCCTGCACCGGCTACGCCAGCCGGGAGGACTACGCCCAGGTCATTGACCAGGTCATCATGTTCATGGAGGGCGACACCGACGCTGTCACCAGGGACCTGGAAGAGAATATGACCCAGGCCGCCGAGAGCCTGGAGTTCGAGCGGGCGGCGGTGCTGCGCGACCGCATCAAGGCCGTCGAGCGGGTGGCCGAGGAACGGCGCATCAAGGTTGACTCCGGCCCAGAGGCCGACAAGAACCACCCCTGGCAGGCGGGCATGGACGTCATCGCCCTGGCCCAGGGTTCCGCCGAGGCCTGGGTGGAAGTGTTCTTCATCCGCAAGGGCAAGCTCATCGGGCGTGAGCACTTCTTCATGGAGGGCGCGCAGGATGATATGCCGGGCGTGGTTATAGGCCAGTTCATCAAGCAGTTCTACGGCTCGGCCCTGACCATCCCGCCGCGGATAGTTACGCAGCACCCTGTGGAGGACCAAGAGCTGGTGACCGAGTGGCTGCGCGGGCTGCGGGGCGGAGCGGTGCGCCTGATATGGCCGCAGCGCGGGGTCAATAGGCAACTGGTGGAAACCGTGGCCGACAACGCCCGCCAGGGACTGGCTCAACACCGCATCAAGTGGCTGGACAACCAGGACATCATCCAGCAGGCTACCGAGGAACTGGAGGAAGAGCTTTCCCTGCCGCTGCCACTGAACCGGATGGAGTGCTACGACATCTCCCATATCCAGGGCAGCAACACCGTGGCCAGCATGGTGGTCTTCGAGGAGGGCCAGCCCAAGCGCTCCCAGTACCGCCGCTTCAAGATAAAGACGGTGGAGGGAGTGGACGATTTCGACAGTATGCGCGAAGTGCTGCGCCGCCGCTTCAAGCGGCTGGCCGCCGCCCGGCAAGCTGCCGGGGCTGTTCAAGTCGCAGACGGCGATGCGGACGAAAGGCCAGCCCAAGACGGCTGGGCCGCCATCCCCGACCTGGTGCTGATTGACGGCGGCAAGGGGCAACTCTCGGCGGCGCTGGAGGTGATGCTGGAGCTGGGGCTGGACGACATTCCGTTGGCCTCGCTGGCCAAGGAAAACGAATGGCTCTTCGTGCCGCACACGCCGGAGCCAATCGTCCTGCCCCGCGACTCGCAGGCCCTCTACCTGGTGCAGCGCATCCGCGACGAGGCTCACCGTTTCGCCATCACCTACCACCGCAACCTCCGCAGCAAGGGCAGCCTCGGCTCGCCCCTGGACCTGGTCAGCGGCATCGGGCCGAAGCGCAAGCGGATGCTGATGCGCCGGTTCGGCTCCCTCAAGGGCATAAAGGAAGCGGCTGTGGACGAGATAGCCGCCGTTCCCGGCATGACCCGCTCCCTGGCCATCCGTCTCAAGCAGATGGTCTAGCCCTCCCGTTTCGGACTACACTTCCGTAGGTTGCTTTATCCAGTCCGCCCCTCTCTCTGACCTTTTTCAAGGGCAGTCACCAAGGTCGAAATGGGGAAATTGGTAACGCAAGTAGTTGGCATAACCTGTTAAGAGAGGGTATGATACGAGTCTGCGGTAACGGCAAACCTGGCAGATTTGATGGGTACGACATGGTGAAATTATCCATATCTCTACCTAACAGCACCCAGATTACGTTGGAATCGGACGAATTCGACGTCATCAACCAGGTGTTGAGTATGTTACTGCAAGGGGCGGCTTCCGGCGCCGCGCCGGTTAATGTGCATACGACAACAGTTGCAAATACACACAACAGCGCAGTGGAAAAAGGTACAGATGCAACGTCGGAACAGCCCGGTGCGTTGCCGCTGTCCAACGGCGCATCTCACCCCCAACCCTCCGACGTCCAGCCGTCCAACGGGGCAATGGCCCAAGCCGTTCCACCAGCCCAGCCCGCGCCGCCCGCAACCAATGGGATGCACACCGAGCCAGCACTTCCCCCCAACGACCCCGACGACGACGGGCTGTTCCTCGAGGCCCAGACGCCGGAATCGCGGGAAGACTTCACCGTCTTCTGCCAAGCAGTGAACCCCATGGGCGATATGCGCCGGGTGGTAGTGGCGGCGGAAGGGGCTGCCCGTTTCTTCCGGGCCGACGGGGTGAACGCCGAAGAATTGGGCGAACTGTTCGACCTGGCTGGCTGGCGGCGGGCCAACAGCTTCACTCAGACGCTGCGGAACGCTGCCCGCTCCAAGTTCGGCTGGCTCGAGCGCGTCCCAGGTCGCGCCGGCTGCTACGCCCCCACCGAGCTTGGCCGCTCGGTGACGCTGAGCGGTTAACGATTGCCCATTATCTCTTGATTGAAACTGGATAAGCGAATGCTCCGAAACACGCAATTTGGCATGTCCGGCCCCACCGCGCCCGGCAGTACGTCGGGCGCTGAGTTTGAGATAGTCACCACCGCTCCCCGTGTCGCTCTGGCGGTCACTCCCCACCCCGACGACTGCGAGGGCGGTTGCGGCGGGGCGATTGCCAAGTGGGTCA
Organism: Dehalococcoidia bacterium; assembly: GCA_965204865.1. GTDB lineage: Bacteria > Chloroflexota > Dehalococcoidia > Lucifugimonadales > UBA3495 > VXOI01. The sequence continues at coordinate 2,721,029 of OZ242027.1, forward strand.
AGGAGTTCGGCACCGAAGCCGTGGTGGTTATGTGCACCAACGGCAACAAGGGCACCCAGGAGCGCGACATGACCCCGGAGCGCCTGGCGGCCACCCGGGAGCAGGAACAGCTCGCGGCCGCGGAGGTCACGGGCGTTAAAGACGTGGTGTTCCTGCGCCATCCCGACGGCGGGCTGGAAGACACGATGCTGTTCCGCAGCCAGGTGACGCGGGCCATCCGCCAGTACAAGCCCGACCTGATAATGTGCATCGACCCCTACCGCAGCACCAGCCACACCCACCGCGACCACCGCATGAGCGGGCGGGTGGCTCTGGACGCGGCCTTCACCTACGCCTGGAGCTACCAGCACTTCCCGGAGCAGATTACCGAGGAAGGGCTGGAGCCGCACATGGTGGAGCAGGCGTATATGTGGGGCAGCGAGTCGCCCGACGTGTTCATCGAAATCGGCGGCTACCTGGAGGCCAAAACCCTGTCCCTGGAAGCTCACGCCAGCCAGATGTCCCCGGCCACCACCGAGGAACGCCTGTCCCGCATCACCAACAACGCCACCCGCTACCGGGACCTGACGGGTGTGGAGTACACCGAAGCCTTCCGCCGCATACGCCTCGGCCTCGGCAGCATCGAGTGGCAACTCCTGTATAGCTGATTGCTGACCCGTCATTCCCGCGAAAGCGGGAATCTATAAGCCCGTGCTACTGCGGGCCTGACATAAGCAAGCCCCTCTGGATTCCCGCTTTCGCGGGAATGACGGGTAGAGTCTGACAGAGTTTAGCGTTAGTTCCCCCGGTTCAGCCGCTCCACCGCGATGCGGTGGCTGGTCAGCAGGCCGGGAACGCGCTGGGGGTCGGTGCGGCCCCAGCCGCACTCACTGGCCACGCCGAACATAGGCACGAACTCCCTCGCCGCAGCGATGCGGGCGGCGTCGCCTTCCCGGTCGTCGAAGTGAATCAGGCCCAGGACTAGCTCGGCGCTGTCGGGCAGATTCAACCCCTGCAACGGCTCGAAGTAGGCCCGGTCGGTACGGTCTTTCGGCACGGGCATGTGCATGAAGTCTAGGCGGCGGCCCAGGCCGGAGGATATTCCATTCCCGATTTCCACCAGGATGCCCATATCCTTGGGCATCACCAGGTGCTCATCGGCCGGGGAGCCGTAGCACAGGTGGTAGCCGAGGTCCACCGTTTCAGGGACCCTACCTCCCAGCCGCGACAGCAGACCGAACACCTGTTCCTTGTAGTCGTCCGGGCGATGGGGGAAGTAGTCCTCGAAGAGCAGCACTTCCTGGCAGACGTCCCACTGGATGGAGAGCCGGTCGTGGGGAACGGTGGCAAGGATACCGTCCAACGCTTCCGTGAGGGAACGCTCATAGGTCGGCAGGTAGGCATCCCGGGAGACTTGGCTGACGTACATATAGCCCGTGGACATCGGCGTGGGCAGCGACACTTGGAAGCGTGTTCCGGGGGCAATGACACCCTCATCCCTGAGCCGGGCGTAGACGGCGTAGGACGCCGCCGCCGCTTCGGCGTAGCCGGTGGGAAAATGCAGGGTGTCCGGGTCAACCGACGGCTTGATGCGCACGTAGGGCGTTTCGCGCAGCAGCTTGCCATCCCACTGGTAGACGGCGTACAGGCCGGCGTCCGGGTCTTCTTCCATGCCAGGGTGATTCCACAACATATCGCGCTGGAACCAGATCCAGCGGATGCGTTCCCCGGTCTCGCCGTCGGGAATCCGGCGCAGGTGCGGCCCCAACTCGGCGCAGACGGCGCGGAAGACCGTCTCGGAATCGGTTAAGGGCACTGAACCGACCAAGTGGGGATGGCTTGCGTTGGCTGGCATTGCTATCACAACTCCCGGAAGTCTCGTATGATTCGCCGCAATTCCGCCTCATTGGGCAGCTGCTCGGAGTACAGCGTAAAGCTGGCTTCGTCCACCAGCCCGCCGTAGCGACGGGCGAACTCACCGGCGATTTCGTCGTATTCGCCGGAAACGGCGAAGGCGTGCAGCATCTCGTCGCTGACCAGCTCGCCCATCTCGGCCCACTCGCCGCGCAGAGACATCTCGTGAAGCCGCTGCCCGATTTCCTCGAAACCGTGGGGAGCCAGCACCGAGTGGTAGGTGCGGGTGGAGGCGTAGAAGGCGATGCGCCGCCGCACCTCGGCCTGGGCCGCCCGCAGCGACGCCCGGTTGGGGCCAGTGATGAGGAACCCGCCGCCGCTGACGGTAATCTTGCCGGCGTCGCGGCCCGCCCGTTCCACGCCGCGAGCCAGCGCCGGGCGCACCACGTCACGGACGTATTCGGGCGAGGTCAGGCTGTGCAGCATCAGGCCGTCGGCCACCTCGCCGGCCACCTGGCAGTTGTAGGCGTTGACCGCCGCGGTGAACACGGGCGGCGGCGGATACTCACCGGGGCCGGGGCTGAAGAAGGGCGTCATCAGCGAGAATTGGTAGTGCTTGCCCTGATAGTCCAGCCGCTCGCCCGTCTCCCATGCCGCCCAGATGCTCTTGAGCGCCTGCACGTACTCCCGCAGCCGGGGGCCGGGCGACTCCCACGAAGTGGAGAATCGCCGCTCAATGTGCCCCTTCACCTGCGTTCCCAACCCCAGCCGGAAACGGCCCTGAGACAAATCCTGCAAGTCGCGGGCGGTGTAGGCCGCAATCATCGGCGAGCGGGGAAAGGCAATAGCGACGCTGGTTTGCAGCATGGCGCGGGTGGTGGAGGTGGCGGCCAGCGTCAGCGGAATGAACGAGTCGTGGGCCGTTTCGTTCTTGGACAGCGCATCGTAGCCCATCGCTTCGGCCCATGCGGCCTCAGCGGGTATGGCGGCTAACGACTGGGACGCCAGGCGGTGGGTTACTCTCATTACTGCGCCTCAAATGAGTTCAAGCAAAGTAGGATGGTTGACTTTCTCACCTATTCAGGTGACGACATAGCAGTGTATATTTCGTCGGTTTTAGCAGCCATGACGAAGTCGTTGCGGTGGAGGTTGCGAATCTTGTGAGTCCACCACGAAACCCGCACACGTCCCCATTCGGTCGTCAGGCAGGGGTGGTGACCCTCTTCTTCCGCCAGTTCGCCGATGCGGTTGGTGAAGTCGAGGGCCTGGGCGAAATCCGGGAAGCGGAACACACGGTCGAGCTTCGGGACGCTGTCTATATCTATCAGTTCCCACTCCGGCGTCTGGGGATGCAGCGCGGCGATTTCGCCGGACGTGACGCTGGGGGAATCTCGGCGGCAGGCGGTGCAGCGTTCACGGGCTAACAAGGTCATGGGTGAACCTCATACGTTATTCGTCTGCCAGCATACCACAGCAGCCCTTGAGCCTCGTACCGGCCCGCGCTATATTGGGTAGCCGTATGACTGACCTCTCTGCCTACACCGTTTCTATCCACTACGACCATCGCCTTTACCGCCAGGACATCGCCGGGTCGGTGGCCCACGCGCGTATGCTGGCCCGGCAAGGCATCATCAGCGAAGAAGACTCTTCCGCCATCGTGGACGGGCTGGAGCGTGTCAAGCAGGAAATCGAGTCCGGCCAATTCCCGTGGGACGCCTCGCTGGAAGACCTGCACATGAACATCGAGCGGCGGCTGCACCAACTCATCGGCCCGGCGGCGGGGAGGCTGCACACCGGACGGTCGCGCAACGACCAGATAGCGCTGGATATGCTGCTGTACACCCGGGAGGTCATCGTCGAGGCCGTGGCCGGGCTGCGCGGCGTGCAGCGGGCGCTGCTGGGGCTGGCGCGAAAGTATCAGGCAGTGGTCATGCCGGGCTACACCCACTTGCAGCGGGCGCAGCCGGTACTCTTCGCCCATCACATGCTGGCCTACTTCGAGATGTTCCAGCGCGACATCGGGCGGCTGGACGACTGCCGCCGCCGCGCCGACGTGCTGCCCCTGGGCAGCGGCGCTCTGGCCGGCGTGCCCTACCCCACCGACCGTGAGTTCCTGGCTCGGGAGCTGGGCTTCTCCCGCATCAGCGCCAACAGCATGGACGCCGTGTCCGACCGGGACTTCGTGGTGGAATTCATGGCGGGGGCGGCCCTGTGCATGATGCACTTCTCCCGTATGTCCGAGGAGCTGATTCTGTGGGCCAGCGGCGAGTTCGGGTTCATCCGCCTGGCCGACGAGTTCACCACCGGCAGCAGCATCATGCCCCAGAAGCGCAACCCCGACTTCGCCGAGCTGGCCCGGGGCAAGACCGGCCGGGTCTACGGCAACCTGATGGGACTGCTGACCACGCTGAAAGGGCTGCCCCTCACCTACAACCGCGACTTGCAGGAAGACAAGGAAGGCTTCTTGGACACCGTGGACACCCTGCAAACCACCATCGCGGTGTTCGCGGCGATGCTGCCGGGGTTGCAGTTGCAGTCCGAGAGGGTGGAGTCGCTGGCCGGGGAAAGCGGTATGCTCGCCACCGACCTTGCCGACTACCTGGTGGGCAAGGGCGTACCGTTCCGCGAGGCCCACGGCATCATGCGCGAGCTGTGCCGTCACTGCGATGACAGGGGTATGGCGTTGCAAGACCTGCCACTGGACGACTACCGGCGGTTTTCCCAACTCTTCGACAGCGACGTTTACGGCATAACGGCGACGGCATCGGCGGCGGCGCGAGACATTCCCGGCGGCACCGCGCCGCGCCGGGTGGCCGAGGCGCTGGCTCAAGCGGAGCAAATTCTGGAGGAAGCGGGCGATGGAGCGTGAGAACAATGGGGCCGGAGTGCTGATTGCGCCCTCGGTGCTTTCGGCGGACTTCGGGCGGCTGGCCGAGCAGGTACAGGCCGCCACCGAGGCCGGGGCCGACCTGATTCACGTGGACGTGATGGACGGCCTGTTCGTGCCCAACATTTCCTTCGGCGAAGTGGTGGTTGACTCCATCCGCGCCGCCACCCATCTGCCGCTGAACATCCACCTGATGATTCAGGAGCCGGACAACCTGCTGCCCACCTTTATGAAGGCCGACACCGACCAGATTCTGGTCCACGCCGAAGCCTGCCGCCACCTGCACCGCACCATCAGCCGAGTCAGGGAGCAAGGCAACCAGGTTGGCGTGGCCATCAATCCGGGTACGCCCGTCTCTGCGGTGGAGGAAGTGCTGCCGCTGCTGGACATCGTGATGGTGATGTCGGTCAACCCAGGATTCGCCGGCCAGTCGTTCATACCGGAGAGTGTGGGCAAGATCCGCAGACTGCGGGGCCTCATAGACGACGCGAACCTGTCGGCGCAGGTGGAAGTGGACGGGGGCGTCAAGGCCGACTGGACCGCGCAGGAGTCGGTGAAGGCCGGAGCTACTATACTGGTGGCCGGGAGCGCCATTTTTAACAAGAACGAAACGGTGCCGGAGGCGATGCGGGGAATGCGGGGGTGTCTGGCCGGGGTGGTCTAGCGGTTCAGCAGTTCGATGAACTCGGCGACGGTCAGACCGACCTTTTTAATTTCTTTCGAGAGCAAGTCGCGGGAAACTTCGCGATGATCGGGGATACTGAGATTATGACGCACACCCGGCTTATTCAGTACCATGTGACTGCCCCACTGTCTTGAAAACCGCCATCCGTCCCGCTCAAAAGCTCTAACGGCTTCACGACCGGAAACGACCGGGAGACGCGGCACATTACACCAGTACTTGCGCGGGCACGACGACCTCGACGATTTCCAGGGTCATTGGCACTTCGTATTCGTCGCAAAACTCCAAAATTTCTCTGACTTCATTAGAGATCAATTCCGGGGTCTCGGCCAGCGGCAAGGGAATCAGCGACGGATTGCTGTCTTTAGTTCTCTCATATTCGTCGAGCATAATCTGAATACACTCGACAATCATCTCCAGCGCCTCGGCCCGGTCATAACCCTGACTGGAGCATTGGACTGCCGGGCAGTGGACGGATAATATGCCCCTTTCTTCCGGCCCTAATATCACTATGAATTTCTGTGCGCTCCCTTCCATGGCTGCTCCCAAAAGGTCAATATAGGGAAATTAACAGGAAAGGCGACCAAGGCGTTTTGCGATGGCCGCAATCCATGTAATGACATCGACGAGGAAAGGAGACTATTTCAGCGCGGCGAAAGCCTTCCGCACCTTGGGCGACTTGTGGAGGGAGCGCAGGCAGCGGCTGCATATCTTGACCGTGACCGGCGTGCCGTCGCGGTCGAGGGTCTGCTTGTGGACGTTGGCCTTGAAGCGGGTCTTGGTGTGCCGGTTGGAATGGCTGACGTTGTTGCCGCTCATCCCGGACTTCAGGCATAGCTGGCAGCGCATAACGGTTTTCTCTCTCTGCTTAGGCCGCCGACAGCAAGCACAGCAGCCCGAATTTCACTCTTCGGTAGGCGTTTCAGGTTATCACAGGCCCGTCGGCGATTACAAGGACGGTATCGGTGATTCCGCCTCCTACGGCCCGGTTATGGGCAGCGTCGGGTAGGACGGCGACGTAGCGAAAGGACGCTCCGGGTCAACCCGGCGGAGCAGGTAGGCTTCCGACGCCATTATCTCGTCTACGCGGTGGGGAAATTCCTCGAACCTGTCGGCGAAGGCGCGAACCAGGCGTCCCGACAACGCCCCGCAGTCGTCGCTGCCGAGGAAGACGGCCAGCTCCGCCGCGCGCTCAATGGACGCTCCCTCCCCCGACGTTACCTGCACACCCCGCTCGTAGGTGGCCGTGTCGCCGACGGCGAGAGCCAGGTCCCGCGTTTCCTCCCACATCCGCGTATGAATCGAACCGGGGCTGATGGCGTTCACCGTAATGGGCGTACCGGCCAGTTCCAGCGCCAGGTTTTCCGTGAAGTTGACAATGCCCGTCTTGCCGGCATCGTAGGCCGTCATGTTGGGGCCGCCCACACCGGACACATTGACGATGCGGCCCCGGCCCCGTTCCAGCATCGAAGGAATGACCGCGCGACAACCGTAGAACACCCCCATCAGATGCACCGAAATGGTGCGAGCCCAGTCCTCGGGATCGTTATCCCAGACGCGGCCCACGGGCCCAATGTTCCCGGCGTTGTTGACCAGCACATCAATAGCGCCGTAGCGTTCGAGGGTTTGAGCGACGGCGCTGTCCACCTGCTCGCGCACGGCAACGTCAGCGACGACGGTAACGACTTCGCTGCCGTATTGCTGGGAAACAAGCTGTGCCGTTTCTTCAAGCTCGGAGCCGGTGCGTGCCGACAGAGCCAGCCCCGCTCCCTCCGCAGCGTAAGCCAACGCGATTTGCCGCCCGATGCCGCGCCCTCCGCCTGTGATGAGGGCCACGCGCCCGTCAAGCCTTTTCCGGTCAGCCATCCAACCGCCTCCGAAAGCCCTTAGGGTCCAAGAATGGTAAAATTGGACTGCATACTACACCACATCATCGTGATCTACCGAGGCACGGAGCGGCGCAATGACCGATGCGAACGAAACGGTAGCCTTCACCAGCATGGCCGAAGGCACCCGCGAGGACTACGAACTGCTGGAGCGGCTGGAGGTCAGGTTCGCCGAGGGAACGGCTGACCGGGTCCTGGCCCAGCTTCGCGGCCTGGCCGGTTCGCTATCCGGCTACGAGGTGGACCGGCTGGAGCACTCGCTGCAAAGCGCCACCCGCGCCTACCGCGACGGCGCCGACGAGGAGATGGTGGTGGCGGCCCTGCTGCACGACATCGGCGACCTACTGTCGCCCTACAACCACAGCGAACTGGCCGCCGCCGTGCTGCGCCCCTACGTCTCGGAGCGCACTTACTGGATTGTGCGCCATCATGGGCTGTTTCAGAGCTATTACTATGCCCACCACACGGGCGGCGACCGCAACGCCCGCGACGCCTACCGCGACCATCCCTGGTACCAAGACACGGTGGACTTCTGCCACCGCTGGGACCAGTCGTCCTTCGACCCGGATTATGAATCGCTGCCTCTGGATTTCTTCGAGCCGATGGTGCGGCGCATCTTCGCGCGGGAGCCGTTCAGCCATGCCGGGCGGGGCGACTAGCGTTCTCCAGGGCCTGTCGTCAAATTGAGTTGCCAAGGATACAACAGCCGCATTTCCGTCATTCCGGCGAAAGCCGGAATCCAGAATCACTCTCCGCTACAGAATGATTTGGTTGCGGAAACCCCTGGATTCCGGCTTTCGCCGGAATGACGGGATAGTTTGACGACACGCTCTAGGGCCGAGGCAGCGCGTCCTTCAGCTCTTCGCTGCTCTTCCACGCCGGTTGCGGGGTTTCCCGGTCGTGGTGGGGAACATACTCTGACGGCTCCACGAAACGATACTTGTGGACGTAGCGAGGGCAGTTCTTGTAGACCTCGGTTATGTCCACCCGCACGATGAACTGGGCCTCGGCATACTCCGCCAGCAGTTCATCGTTTTCCTCGATGCGGGCCACTCCCTGAATCCGCAGTCGCTGGCTTCCCTCGAAGTCCACGAACAGCATCCCTACGTTGGGGTTGCGGAGCAGGTTACCCATGGACTGGTACTTGCCGTTGCCATCGTAGTTGGGGAAAGCCAACGTCGCCTGGCCGACTATCTTCACGAAACCGGGATCGCCGCCCTTGTAGGAGCAGGTGGGCAGGCCCCGGTCGTCGCAGGTGGCGAGGAAGAACATCCTAGCCTCTTCGATGATGGCTCGGGCCTCGTCGTTGATGGTCCCTGACACCCTTTCCTTCAGTCGGTCGGCCAGCCTGCGGGTGTCGAAACGCTCCTGCAACTGGAGATTGCCGTCATGGTAGTCGTGAACTTTCATGCCCCTCATCCTTGCGGTCTTATTCCCGGTTCTGCGGCGGGCGGGCGCGGTGAATCTGCACCGCCGCCAGTTCGATAGACGAGCCGCGCACCGGCGGGTTGGGCTTCCTGACCTTCACCGTCACGGCGTCTATTGGAAACTCGCCCAGCACCCGGTCGGCGATGGCCTGGGCCGCGGACTCCAGCAGGTTGCGCGGCTCCCCTTCCATCACCGCCCGCACCGTACGGTAGATATGCGAGTAGCTGACCGTGTCCTCCAGCCGGTCAGACGCCCCGGCCCGGCTCAAGTCCAGGTCGGCGGTCAGGTCTACGACGTATCGCTGCCCCAGCGTCCGCTCCTCAGGGTTGACGCCATGGTAGCCGTAGAACTGCATCCCCTCCAGTATGATGCGGTCAGGCATTCCGCCGCCAAGCCATTCTACCCGGCTTTGCCGATGGCCTCGGCCAAGGCCAGCAGATTCTGCGCCCGCTTGACCACAGGCACGTCAACCATCCGGCCGTCAAGGGCCAGCGAGCCGCGCCCGCCGGCCTCTGCGGCGTCCCATGCCTCGACCACACGGCGGGCGTACTCGATTTCTTCCTCGGATGGGCTGAAAGTCTCGTTGATGATTTCCAACTGGGCTGGATGAATAGCGAACTTGCCGGTATAACCCATCCGCCGCGCCCGCCCGGCGTCCTCGCGCAGGGCGTCGGGGGCACGGAAACGGACGAAGGGGGAATCAAGGGCGCCCACCTCAGCGGCGCGGGCCGCGACGGGCACCCACGCCCTGGGAACGGCCACCTCTTCGCCGGTGTCCGTGCGCTCAATGCCCATGTCGTTGGTGAAGTCCTCGGCCCCGAAGGCGATGGCGACCACCCTGGGCGACGACTCGGCGATGGCGCGGGCGTCCCAGGCTGCTTTGGCGGTCTCAATCCACGGGATGACGCGCAGCGAGCCGGCCTTCAGACCGGCGGACGCTTCCAGCGGGATGAGCAGACTGTCGAGGGTGCGAATATCACGCACCGACTCGACCTTGCCGAGGCTGACGCCGTATAGGTCTAGGGAGACCACGGTCTCCAGCTCAGCACGGGTCAGGCCGGTGTCCAGCGAGTTGACCCGCACCATTACGCGCTTGCCCTCGGCGCGCAGGGCCGGGACCCACTCGCGGGCCATATCGCGGGCGGCGACCTTCTCGCCCGGAGGCACGGAGTCCTCCAAGTCAACCATTATGACGTCGGCGTCAAAGGAGCGCGCCCGCTCCAGCATATTGGCGCGGTTTCCGGGAACGAAGACGAGGCTGCGGATTAGTTCCATGCAAGTATGCTCACTTCTTACAAGAATGGTGGATGCCATTCATCGTCTGGCACCTTTTCTATCTGCTGGGTTACTGGATTTACCTTGAACCGGAGGTTCTGCAACAGTTCGTATCCTAGCAGAGGCGTGTGTGCGGGAACCAAGATCGCAGTGAACTCTTGGCCCATCAGCTCTCCACCAGCGATGTAGGTTTCCACCTCAACCAATCCAGTAGCGCTCATCAGCCTGACTGTTCCCCGAGCTCGTCGAAGGCCCAAGGCTTCAATCTCTTCTTGGGGAAGGGCGAGGTATGTAGCACCAGTATCGACCATGAAACTATATTGGCGAGTTTCCCTTTCGCCAAATACACTGGCCCTCACTTCGGTAAGTCCCATTCTGGCAACTCCTAATATTGCTTCAGGGTTAGTACCTCACCCTACTCCATATCCCCCCAGTTATCCGCCCACTTGGCGTCCACCTTCAGCGTCACGTCCAGTTCCATCGCGGCCGGCATTTCGTCAAACACCAGGTCGCGCAGCGCATCCATTTCCTCTCTCGGCGTCTCAAACACCAGCTCGTCGTGGACTTGCAGCAGCATCTTGGTGCGCATTTCCTCGGCGTCCAGGCGGCGCTGCACCCGCACCATGGCCAGCTTCATTATGTCGGCGGCGGTGCCTTGAATGGGCATATTGATGGCCATGCGCTCGGCGGCGCCGCGGGTGTTGAAGTTGGGGCTGTTGATGTCGGCCAGGTAGCGGCGTCGGCCCAGCACCGTCTCCACGTATTGGTCGGCGCGGGCCTGGGCCTTGACTATCTCCAGGTACTCGCTGATGCCGGGGTACTTGGCGAAGTAGGTGTCAATGAACTCCCGGCCCTGCTCGCGGCTGAAGCCCGTCTGCTGGGAAATGCCGTGGGGCGACAGTCCGTAGATGACGCCAAAGTTCAGCACCTTGGCGATGCGGCGCATCTCCGAGTCCACCTCGTTAATCGGCACCTCGAACATCAGCGAGGCGGTGGAGGCGTGGATGTCCTCGCCACGCCGGAAGGCGTCCAGCAGCCCCGGGTCCTGGGACAGGTGGGCCAGCACCCGCAACTCAATCTGGGAGTAGTCGGCGGAGAATAGCTGCCAGTCGGGCGCGCCCTCGGCCACGAAGGCGCGGCGCACCTGGCGGCCCAGCTCGGTGCGGACGGGGATGTTTTGCAGGTTGGGGTCGCTGCTGGATATGCGGCCAGTGGCCGAGCCGGTCTGGTTGTAGCTGGTATGCACCCGACCGGTGCGCGGGTTGACCATATCCGGCAGGGCGTCAACGTAGGTGGACTTGAGCTTGGCTACCTGGCGGTATTCGAGAATGCCGTCCACCACCGGGTGAATCCCTTTCAGCCCTTCCAGCGCGTTGGCGTCGGTGGAATAGCCGGTTTTGGTCCTTCTGGTCTTTGGCAGGCCCAGTTCGGCGAACAGCAGGTCACTCAACTGCTTCGGCGAATCCAGGTTCACCTCGTGGCCTACGGACTGGTAGATGTCGGACTTAATCTGCTCCATCTGCCGGTACAAATCGGCGGACATTTCGTGCAGCACGCCGGCGTCCATCTTGATGCCGTGGCGCTGCATGGTCACCAGGACGGGCAGCAAGGCCAACTCGGTGTCGTCCATCAACCCACGCAGGTTGTCTCGCTCTAATTTTGGCTCGAACACGTCACGCAGGCGAAAGGTGATGTCCGCGTCGGCAGCGGCGTAATCGGCGGCGGCGGCAATCTCCACCTGATCGAAGGTAATCTGCTTTCGTCCCGACCCGATGAGTTCCTTGATGTTCGTCATTTCGTGACCCAACTCGTTCAGCGACAGGTCCTTGAGGCCAAGCTGGTTGTAGCTACGGCCCAGCAGGTGGGCGGCAATCATGGTGTCGAAGTCCACGTTGGCGAACCTGACGCCGTGGTTGGCCAGCACGGTCATATCGTAGTTGGCATTGTGGGCGCACTTGGCGATGTCCGGCGACTCAAACAGCGGGCGCAGGGCGGCCAGCACGGACTCCAGCGGCAACTGCTCGCCCTCGCGATGGCCCACCGGCACGTACCAGGCCCGCCCCGGCGCGGTGGCGAAAGACAATCCGGCCAGTTGGGCCCGCATAGCGTCAAGGTCGGTAGTCTCGGTGTCAAAGGCAAAACTGCCCGTTTCCTCAATGGCGGCAATCATCGAGTCCAGTTGCCCCTGAGTCTGCACCACGATGTAATCGGTTTCCTGTTCCGGACGAAAGGCGGCGTCGGCATCTCCGGTATCTGAACCGTCGGGATGGGGCACGCGGGAGACCACGCTGAAAAACTCCAACTCGGTCAACAGCGCCACCACGTCGCGGCGGTCGTACTGCCAGAAGCGGCACTGCTCCAAGTCCAGCGAAATCGGGGCATCGCGGTCAATGATCATCAGGGTACGGTTCTCGAAAGCTCGCTCTTTGTTTTCGCTCAACGCTGCCTTGACGCTGGGAGGCTTCACGGCGTCCAGGTTCTCGTAGATGCCCTCGAGGTTACCGTAGTCCCCCAGCAGAGCGGCGGCCCGCTTCTCGCCCACCTTGGGGACGCCGGGGATGTTGTCGGAGCTGTCGCCCACCAGCGCCTTGAAGTCGGGCTGCTGGGCCGCGGTCAGGCCGGAGTAGCGCTCGGCCAGTTCCGCCTCGTCGTAAACCCGCCGGTCCTGGATGCTGGACGCCAGGTCCACCCGGACGCGGGGAGAGACTAGCTGGAAGGTGTCGCGGTCGCCAGTGAGTATCACCGAGTCAATGCCCGCCTCCTCCACCTGCTTGGTAAGAGTGCCGATAACATCGTCAGCCTCCCAGCCGTCCAGTTCGAATACAGGAACGCCGAAGGCCGCCATGAGCTGCTTCACCCGGTCGAACTGCGGCCGCAGCTCCGGCGGCGACGGCGGACGCTGCGCCTTGTAGTCCTCGAACTGCTCGTGCCGGAACGTAGGCGCCGAGGTATCGAAGGCGATGGCGCAGTAGGCCGGGTTCCATTCCTGCAACGCCCGCAGGAACACGTTGGCAAACCCGTAGACGCCAGTGGTGTCCTCGCCGGTGGCGCTGCTGGTCAGGTTGCGCTGGGTGGAAATGGCGCGGAAGGAACGGTGCACCATCGCATGGCCGTCCATGATCATCAGCAGGGGCTGGCGCTCCTGGGGAAAGAGGGGCATGGTCATGGCGGCACCTCGGCAACTATGGGCTGGGTGGCCGCATTATACAGCAGGACGAGGGACGGGCCGTTTCGTTCTTCCGGCTCAGTTGGGGCAATCGCGCTTTGCGGACGCTACTGTCCACCCTGCGCCGGGCGGCGGCGGTGGCGAAACACGTCGGCCAGCGGGATGGCGAGACCGGGCAATAACGGCGTGGCCAGAGTCCCGTCGGCGTTCAGCACAGCCCGCTCGGCATACTGCCCGTCGCGCAGTTCCAGCAGGGTAGCGGTGTCTCTGCGCGGGTCGAATATCCAGTATTCCGGGACGCCCGCCTCGGCGTAAACCTGCCGCTTCCGCACCAAATCGCGGCGGCGGTCGGAGGAGAGGATCTCGAGCACTATGTCCGGCGCACCCTCAACCATCCGGTCGGTCACAACAGCCTGGCTGCCTTGCAGGATGATTACGAGATCCGGCGAGAAGAGAATGCGGTTCTCCAACGACAGCGCAACGATTACGTCGTGAAACACCTGGGCCGGGGGGTCATCGAATTCGTCAAGGTATCTGTCTACGTAACCGACTACTCTGAGTTGCAAAAACTGGTGTCCGGTTCGTGGCCGGGGCATTATGAACAGCTCCCCCTCGTCCAGTTCCATCTTCCGCTTGTCAAAAGTGTCCGGCAATTCCAGGAACTCTTCGACGGACAGCCGCGTTCCAGTGCGCGGTTTCAGCATCGCCATAACTTACTCCGTTTCGGCAAGGTCCATTATGTCCGGGTTCCGTAGTTCCAACTCTGCTCCGCCTCACCGGAAGAATCAAGCTAATACCTCCAAGCAGTCTATCAGATTCAGCCACTGCGTCACACCGCCCGCCGTGCTAAAATACCGGCGCTATGCCCGTCTACGAGTATCGTTGCGCTGACTGCAACGCCGTCACTTCCAAGCTGGTATACAGTTGGTCGGCCGACAGCGCCGTGGTGTGCCGCGAATGCGGCGGGACGGATATGGAGCGGCTGATGTCGGCCTTCTCTTTCCGTCCGTCGTGGGGCGACAGCCTGAACTGGGTGCCCAGTCGAGAGACTTCCAGCGACGTAAACGAGGACAGCCCAGCCAGCATCGACCGCTACATGGGACGCATCAAGCGGGAGATGGGCGGGCAGACCACGCCTGACTTCGACCGGATGCGGCGGGAGATTGGCGGCTCCGATAAGGGTCAATAGTAACTCAGGACAGTTAGAAGTCCTACGCGAAACAGGGCGCAGGCGGCAGGCGCAATAGGGCTGTTTAATGGTTCTAAACATTATTTTAATTTTTGGACAATAGCTGGCGGAGGGCTCGATGCCCATATACGAATACCGGTGCCAGGACTGCGGACGGGTGTCGTCCTTCTTCGTGCGCTCCATCAACAGCGAGGTGACGGCAGTCTGTTCCCATTGCGGCAGCAGCGATATGGCGCGGCGGATGTCGTCCTTCGCTATGGGCAAGACCGTGGCGTCGGTGCACGAGCAGTTCGCGCCCGGTAGTGAGCACCGCTCGCCGGAGTACTACCAGGACCCTCGCAACATAGGGCGCAACGTGGAAGCGGCTTTCGACAAATTCGGAGTGGAGATGCCTAAGTCGGTGCGCGACAACATAGACGCCGCCCGCTCGGGCGAAACTCCCAAGGGACTTGACCTGTGAGCGATACCGGACACAACCGCTACTCGATGATTCACCACTGCCTCGGCGCTTTGGCCGCCGCGCCGTCCGCTACGGCTACAAGCGCCCATATCGGGCTGTCGGAACTACTGCCGTCCCTGCCCTCGCCGCTAGCCCTGGATTCCCCCGAAGAAGCCCCTCCTCAGACAAGCGAGCAGACGTTGGCCTTGATTGCGACGGCGCAACTGCTCCTCTCGCAGTTGGAAGCCAACGAATCATCCAGCCCCCTTCCGTGGGAAATCGCCGGTCGCGTCCGCCACGCCCTCGGCGAGTTGTCGTCGCAAGTCGGCTCGGCCATTCGCCGGGAGAAGGCCGACCAGGTGCGGGGCCTCTACGTCATCATAGACCCACAGGTCACCGGAGGGCGCGACCCGCTGGACATCGCCGTGGCCGCCGTCAACGGGGGGGCGCGGATGCTGCAACTGCGCGACAAGCTGCGCGACAAGGGCGAGTCGCTGCCGCTGGCGATGGCGCTGCAAGACCTGTGCCAGCGCAATGGCGCGCTGCTCATAATCAACGACCACGCCGACGTTGCCGCGGCGGTCGGTTCCGGTGGGTTGCACGTGGGCCAGACCGACCTGCCGGTGGCCCAGGCGCGGCAGATTCTCGCGCCGCACCAAGTGTTGGGCCGGTCGAACCGGGAGTACGAGCAGTTGGCGGAGTCCAAGGAGATGGGCGCAGACCACGTCGCCTTCGGCGCAATCTACGCCACCACCAGCAAGGGCGTCGCCCGCAATCCCCAGGGACCGGAACGGGTGCGCGAGGCCAAGAACATCGCCGGAGATACACCCCTCGTCGCCATCGGCGGCATCAACCTGGGCAACGTGGCTCCGGTGGTGGAAGCAGGCGCGGACGCCATCTGCGTAACCGCCGCCGTCGGCTCCGCCGACGAGCCGGAAGCGGCGGCGGCCCGGATGACCGCGGCCATCGAGGGAGCGGGAGGCCGGGTCTGATGCCCTCACGATACAGCGCCGACCTGTCTGAAATCGGCAACCGCGCCATCGAGCAGCTCACCAGCCGCAACCGCGATCGAGAGGAAGGGCTGTCGGTGTCCCGCGAGGTGATTCGCTCGTCGGCCAACGCCATCCGCGCCGTCCACCGCTCCGACTTCGACGAAGCGCGGCGGCTCATCAAGTCCGCCGAGTCCCGTCTACAGGACGCCGAACACATCCGCGCCGACAACCCGCTTATCTACAACGCCGGTTTCCTGAACGACGCCCGCAAGGAGTTCACCGAGGCCAACATCACTCTCGCTATCATATCCGGCAACGACATCCCCACCGCCGAACAGCTAGGCATAGACCCTCCGGCCTACCTCAACGGCATGGCCGAGGTCATCGGCGAGCTGCGCCGCTACATCCTCGACGCCCTGCGCCGGGACAGCGTGGAGCGGTGCGAAGAGCTGATGGAAGTGATGGACGAAATCTACGGCGTGCTGGTCACCGTGGACTTCCCCGAAGCCGTAACCGGCGGCCTGCGCCACACCACCGACGCCATGCGCGCCGTGCTGGAACGCACCAGAGGCGACCTGACCATCGCCCTGCGCCAGCGCGCGCTGGAATCGCAACTGGCCGCCTGGCAGGAACAGCGCGAAACCTAAACGCACATCCCCGCAAATCCCCTCTCCCTCGATAAAATCCCCTCCCCCTCAGGGGAGGGTTAGGGTGGGGGTGAAATCGTTGAAGGCAAATCCCAGTCCGTAACCATATACAGTCAAGGGGGCCACAAATGCTATCGAGTTCGGCAGCAACGGCAGAAACCCTGGAACGCTTCTACGACGACCTGCGGGAAATCGGCACTTCGCCCCTCTGGCTGGTGCAGGAAGAGGCGCTGGTGGCCGAGCCGAAGAGCAAGGCGCTGCCCTTCCTGTGGCGGTGGCGCGACCTCCAGCCCCAGGCGCTGCGGGCAGGTGATCTCATCGGCACCGCCGACGCCGAGCGCCGGGTGCTGATGCTGTTGAATCCCGGCCTGAACCGCATCGCCACCACCAACTCGATGTTCGCCGGGCTGCAAATCGTGATGCCCGGCGAGGCGGCCCGCGCCCACCGGCACACCCCGGCGGCTCTGCGTTTCATCATAGACAGCCAGGGCGGCTCCACCACGGTCAACGGCGACCGCATCCCCATGTTCCCCGGCGACCTGGTGCTGACCCCCAACTGGACCTGGCACGACCACGCCAACGACACCGGCGACCCCATCGTCTGGCTGGACGGGCTGGACATTCCGCTGGTGCATATGCTGGAGGCGGTGTACTACGAACCTTACCCGGAGGACGTGCAGCCGGTCACCGAACCCACCGACTCCTCGCTGACCCGCTACGGCGCGGGCACCCTGCGGCCCACGTGGGAGACCAGC
Source organism: Dehalococcoidia bacterium (assembly GCA_965204865.1). GTDB lineage: Bacteria > Chloroflexota > Dehalococcoidia > Lucifugimonadales > UBA3495 > VXOI01. The sequence goes on from OZ242027.1 coordinate 2,738,208, forward strand.
GGCGCATCCCACTCGCCGCTGCTCCATTATCCGTGGAAGCAGACCTGGGAAACGCTGCAACGCCTCGCCCCCGAGGTTGACGGCAGCCCCTTCGACGGCGTAATTATGGAGTACACCAACCCCAACACCGGTGGCCCGGTGATGCCTACCATCGCCTGTCACATCCAGATGCTGCGCCCCGGCGAAGCCACCAAGGCCCATCGCCACACTGCCGGAGCCATCTACCACGTGGTGCAGGGCCGCGGCCGCTCGGTGGTCAACGGCGAGACCCTGGGGTGGGAGGACAAGGACGTCTTCGCCGTCCCCGGCTGGAACTGGCACGAACACGCCAACGCCTCGGACACCGATCCCGCCGTGCTGTTCAGCTTCACCGAGGCCCCCGTGCTGCGGGCGCTGAGCCTGCTGCGTGAGCAGGCCCACCCAGAGGGGCACCAATAGGGTTGTATATGAAGATTAGCTTTCTCGGCACAGGAGCAGGAAACTCCAGTAACCGCGCTCACTCCGCCATCGCCCTGGAATGTCCCGACGGCACAAACCTGCTGCTGGACGCCAGTTCCGGCAACTCGGTGTTGCGCCATGCCAACGCCCTCGGCATCGACCTGCGCCGGTTCGACGACGTTCTGCTGTCCCACGACCACCCCGACCACATGGCCGGGCTGCTCTTCGTGCAGTTCGACCGTATGCTGTACAGCGACGAACACCCTCCCATCCGTGTCCACGCTTCCGACGAGGCGATGGACGGGTTGAAGCGCCACTGTCTCGGCACCCGGCTGAACGTCGCCAGCGTTTACGGAGATTTCGGACGCAACGCTCAAGGGCGAGAGGTGCTGCACTGGCGGCCAGCCGCATCGGGGCAGGTTATCGAGCTTGGCCCCAGGACCACGGCCTGGCACTTCCCGGCCAACCACATAACCGGCGCGGTGGGCTGGCGGGTTGAGTGCGACGGCAAAGCCGTGGTGTTTTCCGGCGATACCAGGTACACCACCGACTTGGTAGACGCCGCAGCCGGGGCGGACTTGCTCATTCACGAGGCTTGGAGCGTCGGCGATGTGGACTACGCCCGCAACTTCGGCCACTCCACTGGCGGCGAGGCCGGCCAAGCCGCCGCCGAAGCCAGAGTTGCCGCTTTGGCCCTGACCCACCTCACCGATGCCTACCATGCCGACGCTCAACCCTTGGGCGAGGAAGCCGCCCAATACTTCACCGGCCCCATCTCCCTGGCCTACGACCTCCACCAAATCACGCTGGGATGAAGAGCTTGGAAATCATCTTTCTTGGCACCGGCGCGGGTATGTCCACCACCCGCGCCCATACCGCCATAGTGCTGCGCTGCCCCGACGGCACGACCCTGCTGTTGGACGGCAGTTCCGGCAACTCGGCGCTGCGCAACGGCCAGGCCGCCGGCATCCGGGCATTGGACTACGACCACGTGCTGCTGTCTCACGACCACCAGGACCACATTTCGGGGCTGATGTTCGTCCAGGGACGGCGCTCCCACGAGACCCCGGAGGAAACGCCCCTTTCGATTTACGGCAGTTCTGCCGCGCTGGAGGGTCTGCGCAAGGCGGCAGTGGCGGGCCGGGTTCCCGACGTCCGGGACGACGCAGCATACAACAACAGCGGACGACAGGTGATGCGCTGGCAGGAAATCCCGCGCGGCCACAAGCTGGAGCTGGGGCCGGACACCTTAGCTTGGTCTTTCGACGTTGACCACATCCCCGGCTCCATCGGCTGGCGCATCGAGTCCTGCGGCTTGACGGTCGTATTCTCCGGCGATACCACCTACAGCCGGAATCTGGTGGAAGCGGCGCAAGGGGCAGACCTGCTGATTCACGAAGCTCTGGGCGCCGACAACGATTACGAAAGGGTGGTGGGCCGCCTGCACTCCACATCGGGAGATGCAGCGCGGGTCGCAATCCAAGCGTCGGTAGGCCGACTGGTTCTCACCCACTTGGATAACGCCTTTCACGAAGACCAGACCCCTCTGCTGGAAGATGCCGCCCTTCACTTCACCGGCCCCATCAGCGCCGCTTACGACCTCTACCGCGTCTGCCTGGACAACCGCGTTTAGCTCAGTCTCAGAGGCCAGTCGCAAGCTCTGTTGTGGTATCGTGTACAGTGCTTTCAGCCTACTGTGAGATTGAGCGCGAGAGACTGTCTTGGCTTCAGCATCTTCCCAGAACCCCCGATATGAGGCGCATGAGAATCCGCCCTTCCTGCCCTCCCTTGGCTACGGGGCGCAGTTCAGTCTGATTGCCTGCGCCACTTTGCTGGTAACCCCGGTAGTGGTGGCAAAGGCGTCGGGGGATGAATCCTATCTGACGTGGATGGTCTTCGCCTCTCTGGTGGTTTGCGGCGTGTCCACATTTATACAGGTGCGCCGCATCGGCCCGGTCGGCGCCGGGGCTGTCCTGCCCATGTTCACCGCCGCCTTTTCCATACCCTTCTGCATCTCGGCGGTGGTGGACGGAGGCCCGGCCACGCTGACCGCGCTGGTTCTCGTATCGGCAGCGCTGCAACTGGTCATTTCCAGGTGGCTGTTCATTCTCAGGCGAATCGTGACGCCTACCGTGGGCGGCACGGTGATGATGATACTGTCCATCACCCTCGCCTCGGTGGTGCCTCGCCTGATGCAGGACGTGCCGGACGAGCCGGTGGGAGGGCCAATAACCGCGCTGATTACCCTGGCGGTCATTGCCGCTCTCATCCTCCGCGGTTCGGCGATACTGCGCCTGTGGGGGCCGGTTATCGGCTTGGTCATTGGCTGCGCGGCGGCGGCGGGCTTCGGTTTCTACGATGCGGCCAGGATTATCGAGGCCCCCTGGGTCGGATTGCCCGGCCAGTGGCCGGGGTTGGGACTGGACTTTGGCCTCCCCTTCTGGACACTACTCCCCGCCTTCCTGTTTCTCGGCGTGGTAATTTCCATTCAGGCCAACGGGGAATCCATCGCCCAGCAGCGGGTCGCCTGGCGGGAGGAACGGGCGGTTGACTTCCGGCAGGTGCAGGGGGCCTTGGCCGGCACCGGCGTGACCAATCTGCTGGCCGGGCTGGCCAGCGCGGTGCCCAACATCATCAATCCCGGCGCCGTCGCCTACACCCAGACCACCGGAGTGGCCGCCCGCAGACTCGGCTACTGCATCGGCGGCCTGTTTATCCTGGTGGCCCTTCTTCCCAAGGTGTCGGGACTGCTCAGCGCCATACCGGGCCCGGTGATGGCCGGATACCTTATCGTGCTGTCGGGAGGTCTGTTTATTGAGGGAGCGCGGACCGTTCTCCAGAACGAGCAGAACCGGCAAAAGGTGCTGGTGGCCGGGGTCTGCTTCTGGATTGGCGCGGCTTTCCAGTTTGGGCTTTTCTCCCTGTCCGGCATCGGGCCGGTATGGGGGGCGCTGATTAAGAGCGGCATAACCACCGGGGGGGTGGCCGTAGTAGTAATGATTCTGTACCTGGAGTTCACCAATCCGCGCCGGATGCGGTTCAAGTCGCGGCTCCACATAGACGCCCTGCCGGAACTCAATGAGTTCATCTCCAGGTTCGCCACGCGCCGGGGCTGGGACGACGCCATGAAGGACCGGCTGAGCGCAGTCGCGGAGGAAACCCTGCTGACGCTGGCCCCGCTGGACCTGGAAGGGTTGATGTCCGACGAAGAGGATGAAGACACCGGGGAACAGCGCCAATTGGTCGTCCTCGTGTCCGGCGAAGGCCAGGTGGCGGACCTGGAGTTCATCGGCGGCGGCGGCGAAGGCAACATTGAAGACCAGGTCCGCCAGCTCCAGCAACACGACACCGAAGAACCGGCGGAGAACGAACTCTCCCTGCGCTTGCTGCGCAGCTTCGCCTCGTCGGTAAGGCATCAGCAGTATCACGATACCGACATCATCACGGTCCGCGTCGGCCCCCCGGGAACGCGGTAATCCCTATCCCGGCTCTACATACCCTGAGCGACCGCAAAACTCCCTCTCGTCCTGAGCTTGCCGAAGGGAGGGAGAGGGTTGGGGTGAGGGTGAAATCCCTCGCATCAGATTCCGTATCCAACTGCGTAACTCCTATCCTGATTCAGACAATCCCCTTTCCACCACCCCTTTCCTGACACTTCCCCATTGCCAACCCCGATAACCCTTCCCTACCGTTTACATATCGCCCCCGGCCCCGCATCGGAGCCAAACCCAAACCCGGACAGCCACTGAGGCGATGAGATGTTCCATGTCAACCAAGCGCAAGAACCCCCGCCGCTCCGCAGACTCCCCCCAGTCCCACACGCTGGTCACCGGCCCCGACAATCAACCCCGGCAAGAGATAATGGGAGAAAATGAGAGACCTATCGAAAATTCTTCTCTCTCAAACCGCCAGCAGGCGGCCATCCCCATAATTGCCTTTTCCCAATCCAACCGCGAGGCTTCCCTCAATGCCGGCATCTCCGAGAGCACCCTCTACCGCTGGCTCGAAGACCCTTCCTTCCGCGAGGAACTCACCAGAGTCCGCAAGGAAGCCGCCAGCTTCGCCCTCCAAGAACTCCGGGGACACCTGATCGAGAGCGTCTCCGTGCTCGCCCAAGCTCTCCAATCCCAGAACGAAGTCGTCCGCACCCGCTACGCCCGCCACCTCATTTCCTTCGCCATCCAGCTTTCCGAAGTCGAGGAAATCAGGGCCGACCTGCGGGAAATCGAAACCGCCCTCCCCATCTGGGGCCTCGACAACAAGCCAACCTGATGAAAGCCACTCAAAATCCCCTCTCCCTTGAGACTCAAACTCCCTCTCGTCCTGAGCTTGCCGAAGGGAGGGAGAGGGTTGGGGTGAGGGTGAAATCCTAGCACCAAACAACGTGTCTATGCCCAAATCCTCTACTAGGGCGTGTTGACATTTTGCTATATGGCGATGCAACAACCCCATACCGTCATTCCGGCGAAAGCCGGAATCCAGAGGTGTCCAAACCCAGAGAACATCACTGAAAGCCTGCTGTTTCCTGGATTCCGGCGAAAGCCGGAATGACAGGAAAATGTCAACAGAACCTAATAGAATTTGCCAACACGCTCGAGGAGAAACACCCATGAAAGAACTCCGCCGCCGCGTAGACGCCCTCCGCCGCAAGATGGCCATCCCCCTCGCCGTAGTCCGCCTCTGCCCCGTAGCCGAGGAAATGTGCCAACAGTGGGAAGAAGCCGTAACCCAAAACAAGCCCGCTCCCGACCCCTTGCGCTTCATCCGCAAGGTGCGTGAGAAGGGCCTGCGCCTTCCTACCTTCATGGCCTTCCACCGCTACATGGACGATTGCCGGGAGAAAAACAGGATTCCCCAGCCCTACGAAGTCATACGCGCCCTGCTTCCCTGGAACGCCACCCGCCACCTAATCCACCCCGCCCTCACCAGCCGAGACTAAAAAACTATCTCAAAAATCCCCTCTCCCAGAAGGAGAGGATTAGGGTGATGAGATAGTGCAGACAGGTCGCCGCGAAAGCAACGCCCACAAAAAATCCCCTCCCCCTTGAGCAGGACGATTGCAAAGTCGTCGTTGCTGCCTGTCATTCTAGCGGAGCGAAGAATCCTATCCTCAGCGCAGGGACCCTTCGCTTCGCTCAGGGTGACAACTTACCGAACTTTGCAATCGTCCTGCCCCCTTGAGGGGGAGGGTTAGGGTGGGGGTGAAATCTCCAACTGCGTAACCCCTAAATAGAACTTACAGAGTTGATGGGCAAGTTCACCCGAAAACCATCCCATCCTGTCTATCATCCTGAGTTTGTCGAAAGGGCATCCATGTGCGTAACTCCTATCCGAGCGGCAAAAATTTGATGACATTTGCTACTGGCGAAATTATGTTCTGTTAACATAAAGTATCGGGAGCCGAGTATCGGACTAACCTGCAACTTGACTCCCCGCCACCGGATAGCCGGGTCCGAATCCGGCCCAGCGCGGGGCAAGCGAGGACGAGGAGGAGCCCGTGTTAGCCTGCACCAATTCCTGCGCTACCGTTGGACTGGAAGGATTCATCATCCGGGTCGAGGTTGACCTGTCTCCCGGCGTTCCCAGGTTCAACATGGTTGGCCTGCCCGACACGGCGGTGCAGGAAGCCAAGGAGCGCGTTCGCGCCGCGCTGCGCAACAGCGGCCTTCAATTCCCCATGCGGCGCATCACCGTGAACCTGGCCCCGGCCGACCTGAAGAAGGAAGGTCCGGCCTACGACCTGCCCATCGCCATCGGCATCCTGCTGAGCTCCGGCCAACTGGAATCCGCGCCCGCCGGGGCCGTGTTCCTAGGCGAACTGTCGCTGGACGGCAGCCTGCGCCACACCAACGGAATCCTCGCCATGGTGTCGGTCGCCCGCGATCAAGGCTACGACTCGGTTTTCGTCCCGGCGATGAACGCCGAGGAAGCCTCGCTGGTGGAAGACATCACGGTCTATCCTGCAACCACGCTGGACTCGGTGGTGCGTCATCTGCGAGGCGAGAGCCTGCTGAAACCAATGCAGGGCGACGGCTGGGCCAATTGTTCGGCTCTGCCGCCAGTGGCCGACCCGATGAACTTGTCCCACATCCGCGGGCAGGACCACGCCAAGCGGGCGCTGGAAGTGGCCGCCGCCGGTTTCCACAACCTGCTCTTCAGCGGGCCGCCGGGCAGCGGCAAGACCCTGCTGGCCCGCTGCCTGCCGTCCATCCTGCCCCGCATGGCCCCCCAGGAAGCGCTGGAAGTCACCAAGATATACAGCGTCAACGGGGCGCTGCAAAGCGACAACCCGCTGATGATGAACCGCCCCTTCCGCTCGCCCCACTACACCATCTCCAACGCCGGGCTGGTGGGCGGCGGGCGTTCGCTGCGGCCCGGCGAAATCACCCTGAGCCATCGCGGGGTGCTGTTCCTGGACGAACTGCCGGAGTTCAACCACGCCGCGCTGGAGTCGCTGCGCCAGCCGCTGGAGGACAAGGTGGTGACCATCAGCCGGGTTACGGGCAGCGTCACCTATCCGGCCAGCTTGTTGCCTGTTGCTCAGCTACAACCAATTCGCCAGGAATGGCCAAAGTGATGGTTACCTTGTTGTCGCCATCTATGGTGGCACCTTCCACTAGCTGTTCCAGAATCTCCTTCCTCTGTCCGAACGTCAGCTTTTCCAGACCCTGCGAGACTTTCTTTGCCCAGAGACCAATGTCGTCCGATAGGCACGCGCTGCTTTCGGCCATCGCCTCCCTGCCCCGGAGGGCCTCAAGCCTTTTCGTGCGGTGCTGCAATTTCGCAGCAATCACCTCGCGTTGGCGGTCGAGTTGATCTTGATCAATCCTCCCGGTTACAAAGAGCGTTATTGCCCGGTCATCCTCTTCTTGCGACTCCTTGACCTTCAGTTCGGCGGCTCCGATTTCTTTGATCAATTCGCTGCCATTTTCTTCGGTCAAGGTTCCCAGACTGGACGTAATCCGTTCAGGTTGCCGTAGTACCCCTGCTACCTCATCCCATATGAGGTCCTCGAGCAATTCGGCGCGGATAAATTTGGGCTCCCGACAATTGGTGAGGCGCTGTTGCATCCCGTAGCATCTGTAATACCTGCGCGGTGGATCAATCTCGTAAACGTAGGTTCTCCCGCCACGCTTGACTGTATTTTGCTTCGTGGCACGCCCTCCCATCAGCATCTCGCACACCTCGCAACGCACGAGGTGCTGCACCATGTATTCGGCCTTGGTGTTCCGCTTCGAACGGCTCTTGCGGACATCCTTCAGTCTCTGGGCTTCGTTCCAAGTTTCCTCGTCAACGATTGCCGGAACCGGAACCGGAATCCACGTCTCCTCAGGCTGGTCGTACCGTCTCCTACCTAGTGGGGTCGAGATTTGCCGACTCCTGCCGTACCACCATACTCCCTTGTAAGCCTCCTGCCCCAACATACGGCTCAGGTGGGAATCGTGCCATCGAGTCCCTTTACCCCTCGCAGTTGGAACCTGCTCCGCAGTAAGCATCGCTCCGATGGGTTTGATGCCGAGTCCTTCGTAAACATATAGGTCGAAGACTCTCGCCACCACCTCGGCCTCGCATTCCACTATTTCAGGCTTCCCGTCTTCCCCGATGCGATACCCGTATGGCAGACCGTTGCAGGGGATCCGGCCCATTTTGGCCGCTCCTCTTCTCCCCATTGCCGTACGCTGTTTCAGGTTATCAAGTTCTATCTTGCCCACAACGGCATAAATGCCGAAGGTGTTCATGTCTATGGTGTCGGTAACAGACACGACCTCGATGTTGTGTGCTTCCACCACTTCCATCAGCGCGGCGGCGGGATACATGCCCCTGCTGAGGCGGTCAGACTTCCAACACACTATGATGTCGCAGACTCCTTCCTCGCAGTATTTCAATATGCGCTGAAACCCCGCCCGATGTTTGGACCACCCGGGGCCTATGTCCTGTTCACGACCGACAATCTCCCAGTCCTCGCGAGCACACAGGGCCTCCATTTCAGCAAACTGCTCCGGAAAGGACGCTTTGTCTTCTTCAGCCTGGGTCTTGCCGGAGACTCTCCCATAGAGAAAAGCCCTCTTCCGCATTGGCATTGGTTTGGACTGCATTCTCGCTGCTCTCGCCATGGCTCTAGCCTCAAAGTCAATCGGTGAATTGATGCTCTTGGAGCCAGGATTCACGGCGCCGTCGGGATTCGGTCCGGAGGGTTCTGGTTCCGATTTTCTGTGTCCTATCTTCCCCATCTGCTTCCGCTAGACATCGCCTCAACGTCGTGGTCCTGTGCGATGGCGCCGTGCTCTTGAGCCAGTGAGACTATCCCGTCTTAGATGCCTCGTCAACAATGAATGGGATGCTCTTGACACAATCAGCACTCTATGGGGCCATCGTCCGTTCCCTCGAAGCCACCCCCACTTTCTCCTTGGTATCCATCCAGAGGGTCCTGGCTCGCAGCCTGCAAAATAATGGAGAAAGCTCTGCGTAGTCGCAATAGGGCGTCAGGAGCCGGGCAGTACCTGACTTCCACGACCTCAAGGTCCGGACCACGACTGGCCGGACTCTTCCTCGCTCCCGTCTTTTTCTTCGGCGCCGCCACTGTCGGCTTTCCAGACGTCCTCCGCACCAACCAGGCGGGGTTACCTCGACTGGAGCGCTGTAACCATCCAGCAGCCCCACCTGTCGAACGGAATGATTGAATTTGGGTGTGTAGCCCTGTCTGGAAACCATAGACGGAGCGTATTGACATAGGCTTTGTGGTTAACGGGTTTGGCGGAAAATCGGATAACGTAGCTCAAAAATGGGTCGTCCACCAGAGTGGCCGGGAGTGCGGTGGGGCTGTCCACCGCCGCGAGTGGCACCAGGGAAGAATGCTCTGCTTTGCCGTACCAGAGAATTCGCACCAGCCTCACTCAATCCGACGTTGCCAACACCCTGGACGCCGCCGCCAACCAGCAGTTGCCCTACCCCGATATGCTGGCCCTATTCCCGGGCGCCGAGGTCGCCGCCCGCTGGGAACGCTTCCTCAGCACCAGGCCCAAGCTGGCTAACCTGTTCTTCCGGCGCACCCTGGAGCAATTCGACTTCGGCTTCCAGCCCTCCATCGACGAACGGCTGGTCAAGGAACTGGCCGACCAGGCCTTCGTGTCCGAGGCCACAGACATCCTGCTGCGGGGACCGCCCGCCATGGGCAAGACCCATCTGGCCATCGCCCTGGCGTTGCGGGCCATCGAGAATGGACACGGGGCCTACTTCGTCCGGGCCTACGACCTGAAGGAGGACCTGCACAAGGCCCGCGCCGAGCACAACCTGGACCGGAGGAGACGGGTCTACTTAACGCTCAAGGTCTTGTGGTAGACGAGTTCAGCTTCTGGCCCTACGGTCGGGAGTCGGCAACCACCTTTGCAACCTGGTCTTTGCCTGCTATGAGAGAGGCATCATCATCCTGACGTCCAACAAGGCCTTCGGCGAGTGGGGCGAACTTCCGGGAGACAGCGTCATAGAGTCAGCCATCCTGGACCGTCTGCCGCACCGCAGCCAGGTGCTGAACATCCGGGGCGAAAGCTACTGGCTCCGTGAGAAATGGCACGCCGGCCTCTTCAGCTCGCATCAGCTACTCGGCGGAGCCACCGAGAACGGCAACGACAACGACTCCGACTGACAAAGTCGCTGACCAGACGCGGGAAGGTGGGTCAATTCCCAGTGGGCGACAAGGGTTGCCAAGAATCAGGCGGGTCAAGTCAAAGTGGGCGGGAGTGGGTTATTTTTCAGTGAGCGTTGACAGGGGCTTCAGTCCCGGCTGAAAGGAAAGTGCGGCAGTGACGTTTCACCTCGTCGTTTCTGCCGCACAGCCCAGGGACTTACCCCCAATCCTGTTGCATACTTAGCAAGAGGGCCGCCGCGAGCAAGCACACATCGACACGATGGTGCCAGCCGGACCAACTGCAGGGCTCGTAAAGGTCCAGCTCCAAGTTGCCTTGCCCGCCCTCAATTTCCGTCCCGGCGATCCACCGGGATCTGGAGAAGAAAGCCAGGGTTTCCAAGCGCGCATCCCCGGGAGCGTTGGACAAGTAGCAGTGGGGATTGCTACCGTCCAAATTACGGCGCCAGATAGCCCACAGTTCCTCTCCGGGCTTCCCTCCCCGGGTTTCCCGGGCCCGGCGGGCTGCGAAGGCGTAAGTTCGGGACTCCCGGCCTCCTTCGGTCACCGATATCACCCGCCACGCCTCCCTGGGCATTGCATCGGCGTGCTCCTTCATGGTCCGCTGATGCCCATCTGCCGTCCAGGGCATGTGGAGATGACCAGTGTCCCGAAGGGCCGGATCACTTGAGGAGGCCGGCAGAAGCCAGACCTTGGTGTCTGCTGGCACGTTCAGGACGTACCGCATATCCCTGTCAGTCAGTGCCTCCCGGAATGATTGGGGTTTACCCGGGATGTCGTCCCCTGCAACCCACTTGGTGACGAGATGACCGCCCCCCCGGGCCGCATCCAACATCTCCAAGGCCAACTCCATCCTTGGCCGGTGGCTTTGCCTCTCCTTGGGCACTCCTACCGCGGCGCAAAAGTCGCTGTCGGAGGTAAATGCTCTCGGCAGATACAGCCGTTTGTCCACCAAGGCACGGCCCAGCGGGCTGACGTAGGCCAACAACACACCGGATTGAAAATCGGCAACCCCGGTCAGGGTGCCGAGGCCCTCTCCGGTTACCTCTGCATCCTCATGGACCTGCTCGTAGGAGTCGACTCCGTACACTTCCCACACCGCAGCCGGATGCAACATCCGGCCGGCCAAATACTTCTGCAACCGGCCGATGGTCGCCTCATCGTTCCACCCCTCCTTGGAGGGGAATTTGTGCAGCGGCCGAGGCGGCCATCCCTCGCATTCGGAGGGGTTCTCGTCGCTGCGCCAGCCCTGGGATTGCACCAGCAAGGCCGAAAGATATTCGCGGGTGTGCTTCCACCATTTCCTGTGTCCGAAGGCGCGGCGAAAGAGTGAATCACTCCCGGCAAAGGCTTCGCAGGCCTTTTGAAATTCCTCTTCATCCATGACCCAACCTGCTCGCTCTTGCCCCAACCAAGCCATCAACCTGCGCGCGAAGGACGTCGTTGTAATACCGGGGAGGCTCACCTCCACTTGATCGCCATACCAAGACCAAGACCTCCAGGGACCCTCTCTTTCCAATCGTCCGATGGTCGTGGTCAGCATGCGAAGGCCATTCTGTCTCCCGACATCGTGGAAAATTCTTTCGGCGCTGTCGTTGTAGCAAACGAACAGCACGGGCCACCGGTCCTGCCTGAACCTTGACATGTAGCCGTTGAGTTTCTTGGTGATCCGTGTCCGTCCCCGTGCGCTGCGCTCATATTCAATGTAACAGCGACTCAGGCCGAAGATGGTGCTCAAATGTGCCATCCCGTCGGGGGAAATGCCGCCGCCTGGATTCCCCATGTCCTCCCATGAGCGCTCGCCCGAGGCGACGAAGGCTCCGGCGGCGGCCCAGGGACCGAGCAGGGATTTCCAGCCGTCCTCGTGCCTTTGCAGGCCCCGGTCGGGGCGCCCGGCGCACTCCTCATCGCTTTCGGCAACCGGTGCGGGGACTCCGTCCCTCCGGGCCAGCAGGTCGTATCCGGCTGACGTCGGCCTGTAGAGATAGCTCTTCCCATCCCATCGCCTGGTCACGAACTTCTCATCGAGCAACCTGGTCAGACTCCTCTGGGCACCCCGTTCCTTATCACTTTCCTGAAGTAGTTGTTTAAGGAGCTCGGCACGCACCTCGGAGAATTGAACAACCGCGTTCAGCGTCCTGCCGAGAGACAGATTGCCATTCTTGGACCAGGGCGAATTCTCGACTCTCGCAGCCCAGGGCCAATTCCCTGCCCTCCTCGCCGGCACCGGCTGACTGATCCGGCCCCGGCTTCCGAGAGTGGCCCTGATTTCGGGGCAGTCTCCATCGGCGATGCACCATATTTCCACCAGCTCCTCCGCACTGGGAAGATGGCGAATTGCCCGCTGCACCAGGCATCTCTGCCACCAGTCCTCCACCACGAAGAGGAGCTTTGCCGGAAAGGGACTCTCCCCGGTCGATGCCAGGTCCAGCAGGTCCTGCCCCAGACCCTCAAGGCGCGCGGAAATGTCGCTCTCGCTATGCAACAGCCCGCTCCAGAAAATGGCAACCCAGCCATCCCGGTAATCGACCGCTGCATCGAGGCTTCTGCCGGAAATCCATTGGAATCGTTCGATCGGCCCCAGTCCACCCACGGCCCCTGCGGCCAGGTAGAAGGTTTCCGTCAGTGGGAGCCGCTGAAGAAGATGGGCGAGGTTGCCCTCGTCATGCCATGTAGGTGAAGGGATGCCTAGTCGCCTGATCGCCTTCTCAGGAAGGCGAATTCTGTCCACACGGGGTCGGATCCAGCCAAGCCGCTCGGTCTCCAACCATCCCCAGTTCCTCAACTCCTGCAAGGCATCGCGCACCCTAGGACCCGGTAGATCTATGCTGGACACGCAGTCTTCCATGGACGCCAAGGGGCACTCCGCTAAGTGAGCAAGCACCATCTCGGCATCATCCGAGGGGGGTTCTTCCTCGTTCCTCAACACTTTGACCAAGGGGCACCTCCATCATCTGCCGGGTTGATCATGCGCCGGGTCGAACCCGGTTCCTATGAAGTATTGGCAGGAGTCATCCGTCCCATACATTGCTCTCCGACCTCCAGAGAACTGCCGGCATCCTCCCCCGGAGCGGCAGGGATCACCTGCTTTCCCTTGAAATCCGCCTGCGGGAACTCCGTACTTTGCTTTTCACAGGCACTCCCTACTGCGAGTTGTGCCTAATCACTTTTGCTGCTGCGAAGTTTGCGTATATGAAATTCACACTGGGACTACTCGTTGAGATGTGCCTTTTCGGTTTCCAATATTGCCTCGTCCAACGAGGCAGGGGGGCGGCAGGGGGTTGTAACAGAATCCATAAGGGAACCGCCTTGCAGCGTGTGCTTTTTCAGTTTTCGTGGCCCGGTGCTGGCCCACCGCAACTCCGCTGGCTCCGACGAGCCGGGGTGTGCCCCTCCAGACCACATTAGCGCGCCGTCCTCATCACTGACGGGTTATCCTGTCCGGTACCATCCGTGTGTGCAAGTCCCCGTCCCCGTCGGGGCAATCGGGATCGGCCGGCACCTGCGGTCTGACGCTCCTGTACTCGGTACCCTCCCCAAGGGTTTCCACGAGCAGGCTCGCGGCATCGGCTCCTTCGCCGTGACTCCCGTGGATAACAACGGCTATGCGCCCTCTCGTGCGGGTGGCCGCGACATGGAGCCGCCGCTGCCTTGCATCGGAATCCCTGGTATCGCGGGATGAGCCGACTCCGAAACCCATTTGATGAGGCGCGCCGATCACGATCGCGTGTTCCCACTCCCGTCCCCTGGCGGCATCGACGGTGGTCAGGGTCAGGCCGGACCCAGGTGAGATCGCGGGCTCATCCGTGGCCGGAATGCTGCCGGGGCGGAGTGCCGGGTCCAGCTGGTCTAGCATCAATCCCAGCCCCCGCAAAGGGTTACCGTTGTCGAGGACTGATGCCCTCTCGGCGGCCTCCAGCAGGAATCGCCAGGCTGGGTCAGCATCCGGTCTGATCCCGGTTCGCGCGGCCCAGATTTCGGGTGCCTTTAGCACCAAGGTCCGTGTGCCACCAGTTAGTGCCTCTTCCAGGGCGTGCCACATATCGACGATGAACCGCGAATACCGGTAAGAGTTGCTGCGACGGTCGACGTCTCGGATGTGCATCGCCGCCGCTTGGATTAGGTCGACGCCGTGTGTACGGGATATCTCCAGGATCCTGTTCTGGTCTGATACGCCCAGAGGCCTACCTGAGTCAGTGGGGCCCCCGGCCACCGCTTCCACAAAAGACTCCAGATCCCTGGGGTTCAGGATGCACCGGAGGATGTGGATGATCCGGGGCACGACTCCCCGTCCGGATTCCCGGTTGGTCCTCCTCCTTTCGCTAACAGTGCGTAGGTTTCCACGGATCTGGTGCGGCCAGCCCAGAGCCAGAAGATGGAGCAGTAGACTCCCCACCGGAAATCCGCTGGCCGGGAAAATTAGCGCCACGTTCTCAGGAGGGTCGTCAGGGGTGAGCTCGCGGAGCACGTCCACGACCTGTCCATACAGGAACGGAAGCGGTCCGTCCACCAGCAGCACCAATGGCGGCTCGCCTCCCGGTCTGATACTAACCATCTGCTGGGGGCAGAAATTGGGCTTTGCGACGTTGCCGGTCAGGGTGCCCTTCAGATTCATCACTCCTTTCCATGAGCCCCCTTTCACACGGTAGGAGAAGGGCAAGTGGTGTCGCTGGAGTTGCCCGGCGTGGTCCAGCAACACCGCAACCACCGGGTCGACCGGCGTTTCCTGAGACACCCGTTGGGCAAGGTCCGCCGCCAGGGATAAGGACCGGGTGGGGCCGACCAAGAGCTTGAGGAACCGGTAATCGGATATCCCCATGTCCTGCGCGCCGTCCACGATGATATGACGGGTATGAGTGCTCGCCCTTTCCTGCCGCTGGACCGGCTCATGCTCCAGTGTCTCTATCGCTCTTGGCAGCAGGTCGTGCTGGTCCAACACTCGCTGAGCAGCCTTCTCACTGTCATACCTTTTCTCGAGCTCGAGCCAGCCCCTGTGGGGAGGGGGAGTCTGCGGGTTAAGGGGATCCTTCCGCTTGATCGATCCATACCAGTGGTGGAATGCGTCGAGTTCATTGGGCATCACCCGGTCGCTGCTCATGGTTCGGGCCAATCGTGAGATTACCCGCCTTGCCGTTCTGTCGTCCCACACCGTGTGAGTGTAGGTTTCTCCCGTTTGTCGCAGCAATTCCGATGCGTACTGCCTGAAGGTTCTCACCGCTATGGGTTCCGCCTCCAGGATTTTGAGCAGGTGTTTCTCCGCCTGTAGTTCAGGGGCAGAGGAGCCCTCTTGTCTTTTTTTGAGCTTAGCGATCATGTCAGACAACCGCTGCTCGAAAACGTAGACGGATTCTCGGTCGGGAGTGAGCACCACAATTTCGTCGGCTCTCGCACCGCTGAGAATGAGATGGGCCAGTCGCCCTACCATCACCTGAGTCTTTCCGCAGCCTGGACCGCCTGTGACGAAGACCGGCCCTTCATCCGCCTTGGCAGCCGACTCCTGGGCGTCGCCCATTGGGACGATATTTCTGATCACACCGCCCTCCTCATGCCCTCTCGTGGAGCATCCGCAGTCAACTTAAATGGCAGCCTGCCACCATCAGGTTCCTCGATGTTTGCCGAGGGCCACCACGAATTCTGGTGGATCCTGAGATCGTATCGAATCTCCGCCAACTCGCGCTTTTAACGTATCGGGAGAAACCCTGGCATCTCCTGGTGCTCTTCAGGCCGGTGTTATCACCAGCGATTGAATGCTCGAAACGGCCGAGGGCCACGCGGCCTAGACCGCGGCCTTCGATGGATCCGACTACTGGTCTGTCCTCGCTGAGAAAATGAATGGAATCGCGGGAACTGACCCACCCTCCCACCCGACAGCTAGGACATCTTCGATTCATGCCCGCAGCGGCTGTTTGGCCCGTGATTCCAGCGGGTTCGCATTTCTCTACGGGTCATCAGTCCTCCGCACCCTACCGTTGCATCAGGTGCTCAGGAGTCCTAGTGCCGGGTTCCGAGTCGTCGTGGCCGACGAGGAAATATCGGACATCGTTATCCAGGCCGTTGAGGGGGTTTTGCTCCTTGCACATCATGGCGATGCCGGAATGGCAACCCCTCTTCGGCGAGGCCGACGCTCTCGGTGAAAGGCTGAGGCCTAGCCACCATCACCCGACCCAGTGGTTCACAGCGCTGGCGTCGCCTTGCCAGCACAGCCTCAAGGCTCACCGGCAGGCCCTTGCCGAACCGCCAGGATACATGCCCCTGCTGCCGCGGAACTCGTAGCTTTGTTCCTCGTCCGCGAATCTCTTGCCTCAGGCCAGTCCCGGTTCGCCAGCATTCGGAATCTGATGCCTGGCAGGTGGGGCGGCGCAGATGAGCACGAGGCCCGGCGGGCCTCCGAGGCTCTCATCCATAGCCACGGCGATGGCCTGATCTGTGGCGACCATGCCCAGGCTTCCTCCCCCTTGCCGTCTGTGCCCGGCGTGGGGTCGTGGGTTCCGTGGGACCGTGGATCATTTCCCTCGGCCTCGCTGATGTTCGAAAGGACGAATGGCTGGGAAGTGGAGGTCCTGTTATCGGCGGCGTTGAGCGCCGTGATGGTGGCGTTGCCCAGCACCCGGCCGGGGTCGTTGCCAGGGCCGGGAAGCCCTGGTTCATGGGCGTAGAGGGGCGGTTGTAGTTCTTGCTGTCCAACTCTCGATGGCCATGCTTGACCCGGACGATCACGAGGCAGGCCAGGCTGTGCCAGTCATCGCCAGTTGCGGCAGGGAGCAACCATCCACTGTCAACGCCTTCGAGGATTTGAGCGCCGTTGTTCACCGGGCGAATATGAACTCGGGCACCACGACTTCCCACCGTTCCCGGCGCAAGCCCCTTCTGTACTCAGGTGTGGACTTGCTGGCGTCCCACGCGGCGATAGCCATCACCTCGGCCCTTGCCGGACAGTTGGGCATTTCTCGCTGGCTTCGTCGGGACAGCCTGCCTACCAGGATACCTCCGGGGGTTCTGATGCCCCAGGGCTGGCTAGTCTGGTCGATGGTGAGATTGTCGCCTGGCTGGAGCTCCGCGATGGCGCTGGGGACTAGGTCGCCGCTGGCCCGGCCTGGGAACGATAGGTCCACGTCCTGCAAGCTCAGTCTCCGGCGGATCTCCCCCGGCTCCGGTTCAGGTCCGTGAGCGCGTCGCGGCGGCTCCCGGAAAAGGACGGAATCGTGCCCCGCCAGTGACCTGGTGAAGGGATTGCCGCTGCCCGTGTCCATCAGCGTGAGGGTGTGCCGGGCCCGGGTCATGGCGACGTAGTACAGCCGGCGCTGCTCCTCGGCCTCGTGCCGGTTTCGGTGCTGCCAGTGGCCGTCGAGGATCACCACGTGGTCGAATTCCAAACCCTTGGCCCGGTGGGCGGTTGTGAGCAGCAGCGCGTGCTGACGCCTCCGGTTCTCCCGGGCCCACTCAGCGATCCACTCCCGGGCGGCGGCTCGAGGGATCCTGTCACTGCCGGTTTCATCCTCCATGGTCTCAATGGCCTCGGCCAGCAGTTCCGTCCACCGGTTGCCGAGCATGGCGTTCACGCACTCCAGCGCCTCCCCGGCCGTGACGCCCTGTTCCTGCGCATCGATCCACCCCAGCAGTGCCTGGGTCTCCCTGAGCTGCCAGGCAGCGGTGAAGTCTTCCTGGGCCATCTGGGTCTCCAGGTCCCGTTCGCGGCAGACCGCGCGCATGACCTCCAGCGTGTCCCACTGGCGGGCCACAACGGCGGTCCTGGTCCAGTCCCAGCCGGGGTCCAACTCGCTGAGCCGGAGGAGCTCGTCCAGGGCACGGTGAACCTGGGCAGCGTCACCAAGGCCTGCCGTTATGACCTGGACCCGCCCCTGACCCACGGGGTCTCGTCCCTGCCAGCTGCCCCCGGGCACCTCCATGGTCCTGACCTTGTCGATGGTTATGGCGTGGTCGGCCTTCAGCCGGTCCTGGGCGGCGTCGATCACCGCATTGGCGGCGTCTATGATGTGCCTGGTGGAGCGGTAGTTCTCCAGCATGGGCTGGGGTCTGGCACTGTAGTCCTCCTCGAATTTCCGGATGTACCTGGTGGAAGAGCCGCTGAAGGCGTAGATGTTCTGGTCATCGTCGCCCACGGCAAAGAGGTTGAGCCTTTTGCCCGTCTCCTTCCTGGAGCGTCCCGCCAGGGCTGAGATGAGGTTGTAGGTGTCCTGGTTGATGTCCTGGTACTCGTCGACGAACAGCCACCCGAAGCCGGCGAGGAGTTTCTCCCGGAGCTCGTCGGTGTCCTCCGGGTCCTCGCCCTCCCCCTCGAGGTACCGGGTGGCCTCCAGGAGGATCTGCTGGAATACCCTGTTGGCGTCGCGTTCATTTTCTACGCTGGAGTTCTGATAGGTGCGGCCGGTGAGCCGCATGGCCAGGGCGTGGCAGGTGAGTACGGTCACCCCGTAGGCCTCATCGCCGATCAGATCCCGCAATCTCTGCCGTATCTCCGCGGCAGCGTGTCGGTTGTAGGCCAGGGCGATGATACTCTCGGGCCTCTCCCGTCTCACCTTCACCAGGTAGGCGATGCGGTGCACCAGCACCCTGGTCTTGCCCGAGCCGGGCCCGGCCAGCACCAGCACGTTGGGGTTCCTCCTGGGGTCGGTGACGATCCTTCTCTGCACCGGGTTGTTCAGCTGCTCCACGATCCTGCTGTAGTGTTGCGGCGTGGTCTGCAGCTGCAGCGTGTCGGCCTTGTGGGCCAGCCACTTGGCGATGAACTGCTGCTGTGGCATGGCGAAGTAGTCCTCCGCCATGGCGGTGGCGTCCTCGATCCTCCGGAGTCCCCGCTCCGCATACTCCTCCATGATGTGGATCTGCTGGGTCTGCTCGCCGTAGTGCAGGTCCAGCGGCTCGTAGTCCTCGGGCCCGAAGGCCCTCTTCTCCCCTCCCAGCTTTATGGTCATGGCGGGCCGCAGGACGGCCATTCCCTGGTTGAGGCGTATGACCTCCTGGTCGTGGAGCCAGAGCAGGGCCTGTTGCAGGAGCCGGTCCACGTCCACCCCGGACGGGACGCTCCGGGCCTCCCGGAGGACGCGGGTGAGGTCTCCCAGGGTGGTGTCGACCAGCAGGTCCGCGCCCCTCTGGCCACTGACCTGGGCCAGGAGGTGGGTCAGGACATGGCGGGCAGCTTTCCGCCGGTTGGCCGACGTCTCGGCCACAGTGCTCCATTCAGTATTGAGCGTGACGCTGACGGTCTCGTTGCGGTGGTTCCTGACCCTCAGGTTGGGGGTGCCGGCGCTCCGCTCCGTGCCGCCCTGGCCCACGGACCGGAGGATGCGGAGCACCAGGAGGGTCAATGCCTGCTCGTGGCCGCGGGTGCGTAGCTCCTGGGCAGTCTCCCTCAGCTGCAGGGGCAAAGTCTCCCAGATCTCCTGGTCGGGGGCCTGTTCCTGCATGAGGGTTATCAGGTCCTCCTCCATCCGTGCCGCCTGGTCGTATCTTCTACCCGAGGGCCTGGCGACGCCGACGTGGACGTAGGCGGTGATTCGCAGGTTGTTGTTGGTGATGCCCAGGGTTTCCAGGTCTCCCAGCGCCTTGGCCACGTGCTCGGGGGACATCCCGGTGTGGGCGGCTAGCTCGTCGGTGGTGATCCCCACAGCCGGGTCCGCGTTCAGAAGCCTCTGGGCTATGTTGATGAGCTGCCCGACGTAGCGCGGCTCCAGGCCCCTCTGGTGATTGAGGATCCTCCTAATATCGGCCATGCGGTCGATCCTGAGGGTCGAGGGGTAGATGGTGGTCTGGTTGTCCAGCCTCTCGGCCAGCTCACTCTCCTCCAACCAGGCCACGGCCGTGCGCACCTTGGTGTCCGCCACCTCGGCGGCTATCTGGCCGTCATCCTCATCCTCCAGGTGGGCGACGATCTCGCCGGCGGTGGCGACGATTGTGTCCGCCTCCCCGGGACCGGTGCGCCTGGCGTTCTTCTCCCGCATCCGTCTCAGGCTGTCCAGGACCGACTGTATGTCCTCCTGCCTGAGGCGGTTCCTGGCCAGCAGGGTGTGCTGGGTCTCGACGTCCTCATCGTGGAAGATCAGGATGCAGTGGGCCGGCTTTCCGTCCCTGCCGGCCCGCCCCGCCTCCTGGAGGTAGTTTTCCAAAGACCCGGGTATGCTGTTGTGCACCACCGCTCTGACGTTGTCCTTGTCGATGCCCATGCCGAAGGCGTTGGTCGCGCTGATCACGCGGAGGTTGCCGGAGATGAAGGCGTTCTGCACCTCCATCTTGCGGTCGGGGGTCATGGCGGCATGAAAGAACCGGGTCTCCAGGCCGTTGGCGCTGAGGAACTCGGCCACGTTCTCCGCTTGGGAACGGGTGGAGCAGTAGATTATGGCCCGGCCGTCTCCGTCGCCGGTGTGGCTCTCCACCAGTTCCTTGAGCAGGCCCATCTTGGTGCCGGCCTCGGCCCTGACGACGTCGAAGTCCAGGTTGCTGCGCCTGGCGCCCCCGTCCAGTATCTCCAGTTCGATGGCGTTGGTCTGCCAGAAGTAGTCCCGGATCTCCTCCTTCACCTCTGGCTTGGCCGTTGCGGTGAGGCAGAGAACCGGAGCGGGCCTGCCCGCGCCCGATTGTTTCCGGATGAACTTGCCGATGTAGCGGTAGTCGGGCCGGAAATCGTGGCCCCACTTGGAGAGACAGTGGGCCTCGTCCAGCACCCACGCTCCGATGAGACGCTGCTCCAGCGCCGTGCGGGTGGGCCTGGACCTCAGCTGCTCCGGAGAGATCAGGACGATGGCGGCGTCGCCCAGCCTGACCCGGTCCAGGGCGTCCTTCCTTTCCGGCATGGACAGCAGCCCGTTGATGGCGACGACGTTGGTGATGCCCCGGTTCTCGAGGCCGGCCACCTGGTCGGCCATGAGGGCCACCAGGGGGGAGATGACCACGGTGAGGGCACTGGTCTTCTCGTAGCGTGATAGGGCCGGGACCTGGTAGCAGAGGGACTTGCCGCTGCCGGTGGGCATGATGCCCAGCAGGTCGTCGCCGTTCATCGTCCCGGCGACGATCTGCCCCTGCAGGGATGCCCCGTCGGCGGTCTGGGGCGCGGGCCGGAAGCCCGGGTAACCGGACCATCTCCGGAACTCCCGCTCGGGGTTGTTGTGCTCCCTGCACCACTGGCAGGCGGAGTCCTGGCAGGGACTGTCCCTGAGCCGGGTGCTCAGTTCCTGGGTTTCGGGATGGTTTAGCAGCACCCACGGGGGTATGGCCGACCCGGTGCCTGCGGCCTCCATCCATGCCACGGCGTAGGCGGTGGCCCAGGGGTTGCTCTCGGCCTGCAGGACGGCCTCCTCGGCGGCGGTGCGGCAGGCCCGCTCCGACAGGTATTGACGCAGGACCTCCTGCCCCTGCTCTCTTGTCGGCCGCTGTGCGCCACGTCTAAGGGCGAAGAATTCATCGAAGGCTTCTCCGTGGGCGGCGCTGCTCAGCCAGTGCCATATAGTGAGGGCCTCCGGGGACGCCTTGCCGAGCTCCCGGTACTGGCCGAACAGGGCCTCGTAGGCCAGCTGGCTGTCCATCAGGGGATCGTTCATGGTCCGCCGCAACAGGCCCGCGTCCTTGTAGTGCTTCACCAGCCGGTGGTAGGGACGGCGGGGAAAGGCCAGGGGGTTCAGGAGCAGCGTGTCGAGACGGGGTAGCCTCAGCAGTCCCAGGCCCGGGTATATGGCCTGCAGGTGAGGGACGTCGAAGGCTATGAGGTTGTGGCCCAGGACAAACCGGGCCCCCTGGGCCATGTGGTCCAGCCTGCTCAACTCTCCGGCGTCCGGCGGTCCGCTGCGGGTGGTGAGCTGCTCCCCGGTGTCGGGGCGCCACGCGGCGAGGGCGTTGATGCGTGCCGTGTTGACGTCGACCTCGAGGTCGATGGACAGGCACTCGTTTAGCTCGCCGGGCAGGAGTTCCAGGCCTGTGTTTTCACCGTGGGTGGCCACAGCCGGTCCTGTCCTCCCCTTTCGCGTCTGTCTTGGTCAGTCCACACTTGGCGGGCATGAGGCCATTGGGCCTCTCCGGGGCCGGCAGTTGAGCAGCATTCCCAGAGTGGCCTTGCCTCTCGCTGGTGGACTTCGCATTTTGCTGCCGCTCCCAATTATAACTGGCGACTGAGTTTGGCCGCGTTGATGTCTTACTTGAGGACGAAAAAATGTCTGCCGGCAGGCGTTGGAGACAGCGGCGTTGCCATCAGTTGTCGTCAGGCAGCGCTTTGACAGCCTGCATCAGGCAGTCGATGCAGCCCTCCACCTCATCCGAGTCATCGCTGCAAACCTCTGAACCGACGTCATCTCCGCAGAGTGGATTTTCTCCATCCGGCGCATAATGGACCGCGGTTTCGGACAATACCATCCTCGCCAATGCTTGCATCTTCCTCTGCATATCCATGTAGTCCGGCTCCTCTTTCGTAGTAGCTGAAGCCTCCCTGGCCTCTCCGCACCGGAAGGCGCGTTGCGAACAGAACCGGCATCAAGGCCTGACATCCGGCCCTTTCCCTGCTGTCCCTCTCTGGGCTAATATTCAGATGCTGAGGTTACGTCATGGGGTGGCTCTGTGCCTGTTGGGATGCCTTGTGGGCCCTGTGCCCCCTGCGCCCAACATGGTGGCGTAGCCTCAGCAACTGCCCATCAAGTCGTTGCAGGGGGCTCCATGCTTTGTAGCGTCAACCTCTCCGGATTTCCACTCCCAAAGTTTTTCATCGCCCCGTTTGCCATCTCCGCGGTCATCCTGGCTTCCCTCTTCCTCGCCGCCTGCGGGGGCGGCGATCCCGTTGCCACCCAGGTCCCCACGTCCGTTCCGGCGACCCCGGCTCCTCCGGCCACGGACCAGCCCGTGGCAGCCACCGCTGTTCCGTCGCCGACCGCTCCACCGGCTGCCACCGGGTCCCCGATGTCGGGAGCCGCTACTGCGGAGTCTCCCACATCGGTGCCCGCCGTTCCGCCCACGGCGGCGGCTAGGGTCGCTCCGAGCCCGGCTCCGGCCGAGATCTTGGCTTCGAATGCCGTACGGGTCCTGCGGCGGTCCTGCGTCGAGGAGTTCCGGCAGATGTTGGTGCTCTATGACGGGCCGGAGGAGTTCGGTCCCGAGGTCGTTCGCCGTCTTTCGGACGAGTTCACCGGTCTCCGGCCCGACTGCTTGGCGGAGGGTTGGGATCCTGAGTTCCCGACCGACCCGGAAGTCTGCCTTTACGCTGGTCACCTTGCGGACGGTAATCACTACAAGAAGGATCCTCGCAGCCGCTTGGATTGGCTGCGTCCGACGATGCGCCGAGAGAGTGAATGGCCTTCAAGGGAAGGGAGAGTGACCAGCGTCAGCCTGCAGGTTCATTTCACCAGGGTTCCCCTCCTCTCGATGGCCCCTCCGGTGATGACCCCGGTGGTTGCCGGGGAGACCGTTGGGGGTTGCTGGTCCTACTCTGGACCTCTCGAGGGGGGCGGGAAGTGGATGCAGAGCCTGATCAAGTACCGGGGGGAGGTGCATCCCGACGTTGGGGTGATGGACCGGGACTGGGTCCGTACCTCTCTGAATAAGTTTCTTCCCAACTCCTACCCCGAGTGCGACAGCCTGCTTCAGACGGTGATTTCCACCCAGTTGGACGCAGGAGAGGTTCCGGACGCTTCTGCGGTTATGGACCTCGTGGAGGAGGTCAGGACGCAGGCCGGGGGCGGCTGTGACCGGGAAAAACCCTGGTCGTGGATGTATGTCTCGACGCCGATGGACGGCGGGGCGGGCGGATGCCCCGGGACCCCTCTCACCGGGTCGCAGGAGAACGGTAGCTACGTCCTGAACTGGGGCGAGCATCACTTTGACGGCTACGGGAATTCGGCCTGCTGGATCAGGTCTTCGGAGGGCGATTGGGTCGGTTACCTGAGGCCGAAGGAATAACTTCCCAAGTTTCCTGGCGACGAGAGCCGACCGGGGCCATCCGGCGTGGAGCTGGCGGCCTTGGCCGGCGTCGCTCCCTAGTGAACGCTGGTTCCCGTCGTCCGGCGGCTTGTCTATTCCGGGGGATCGCCGGTCATGCCCAGCGATGCCAGGTAGTCGTACTCGTCCCTGTTCTCCTTCAAGTCCCTGATTACTTCCGCCATTTCCTCGTCGGTGAGCTTTCGCGCGTGGGTTGCGAGGTGTAGGGCGGACTACACTGCGGTCCGGGCGTTGACGATGGCGAAGGACACCGGTGTTCGTGGGTCGGGGAACTCCCTTTCCGTCACGAGCTGGGCCAGTCTTTTCAGGTCCTCGTCCGTGACCCAGAGCTCCAGGAGACTGCTGGTCGCTCTATCCTTCGGTTCCCGAATCCAGTCCTTGGCCATGCGGCGGACGTCCCTCCGGCGATACTGTCCCATCCAGTTGGCGAACAGTTCCTGTAGCTTCTCTTCTGTTTCCCGCCAGCCTTCTTGCTCCATCAGGCGTTGCATCCACCCGCCATAATCCAAAGTTGCCAGGGTCTCTACCGGCTCCACATGGGTTTCTGGCGCGGTCTCCTGCCCGAAGGCTGGCGGATTCCTCTGGTTGATGTCGGCGATGAGTGCGAGGGTGTCATGGTCCAATCTTGCGCTGATGTTCATTTCGCGCGGTGCCGTGGCGTCTCGGGTCGCTGGTCACCGTACCAGTGCCGGGGGCTGCGGCAACCGGGCCTGTGTCGACTCGTGACCGGCTGCTGGTCACTGCAATACGGAGGTGGATCTTCCCTTACGGAATGTGGTCCGCTTTCCGATAATGCTATGACCGGGTCGTTCTACCCCGTTTGTGTTTCTCGTTGCTTGGCTCTCGGCAGACTTCGGTCATGCGTATCTTGACCCTGCCGGGCATGGCGGGGTTGATCAGGGCGTAGACGATGTTTGGCTTGGGGATTTCTCCTGCCGGGTTTCCTACTCCTCTGACTTGCTCAGCATGCCCAGGGAGGCAAAGTAGTCGTCCTCGTCCTTGTTCTCTTCCATTTCCCGGAGGCCTTCGGCCATTTCTTCCGGGGTCAGTTTCCGGTCGTCGCGTACGAAGTCGAGGACGGATCGTACTGTTATCCGGGCGTTGGCGATGGCGAAGCAGACCGGTGTTTGCGGTTCCGGGAACTTCCTTTCCGACACGAGTTGGGCCAGTCTCTTCAGTTCATCCTCCGTCCCCCAGAGTTCCAGGAGTCTGTCGGTGGCTTTATCCATTGGTTCCCGGACCCAGTCCTTGGCCATGTGGAGGAGGTCCCTCCGGCGGTACCGTCCCATCCAGTTGCCGAACACTTCCTGCAGCTTCTCTTCGGTCTCTCTCCAGTCGTCCCTCTCCATGAGGAGTTTCATCCATCCGGCGTGGTTGAGCGCTGCCAGGGTCTCCACGGACATCGTGCCCAGGGGACTCGCCGGCGTGGTCTCCTGCTCGACTGCTGGCTGGGTCCGGTTGATGTCGGCGATGAGAGCGAGGGTGTCACGGGCCAGTTTTGCGGTGATGTTCACGTTTCGTGTTGCCGCGGCGTTTTGGGTCGCTTGTCACCGTACCAGTGCCCGGGATCTCCCGCAACCGGGCCGGTGCCGGTGTTCTTGCTGCCGTGGAGGACGGGCGCTGTCCTGCGGGTTCCGAGGCTGACTCCACCTGTGAATAGCGGAAGCCCCACGAACTTTGCTCAAAGAATGGTTTTCAAATCTGCTTGGTGGCTTTTCAGCTTTGGTGCCGGTGGTTATCCTGGTTTTTGTTCCTGCCCGGTCCTTGGTCAGGGCCTCTTTAGTCCCGGTACCCGCTCCCTCTTCTGCGGTGCGGCCTGGGACTTGGCGGGAGCTTGACCAGTTGCACGAACAGGCCCGGCACCGGGCGGGCCGTGTGGTGGGGGTGGGGGTGTCGGCGGTGCTGGTTCGGGCCCGGGAGATGCGGGTTGCTGGCAGGGAGTTCACGGTTGAGGCGGACCTGGGGCTGGCCGGAGGGGAGTGGGTCTGCGGATGCGTCAGGGGAAGGCCGGGGCGTCTTCGTCTTCGTCCAGGCCTTCGTCCCAGCCGTAGCGGCGGGCGAGGTTCATCAGGAGGTTCATCAAGCGGGCGTTCTGCTGATCGGTCCGTTCTCGGCGCTCTTTAAGTTCCTGTTGGCGCTCTTGGAATTCCTGTTGGCGTGCCTGGAGGTCCTGTTGGCGTTCCTGGAGGTCCTCCGGGGATGCCTGCTGGTGTATGACGACGCCTTGGAGCTGGTCCTGTAGCGAGGTCAACTGACCCGAGATGGTGACGAGGCTGTCCAAGAGTTGGTCGTGGTCCCTGATCTTTTCTCCCAGGGCGCCGACGCGCTGTTCCATTGGCTGCTGCATTGTGGGCCTCCGTGGCGGGGGTGTTAGTTGGCCGGTGGTGTGTGGGTCAAGGACATGCTGTGCCATTCTGCTCGTCGCCCAGCCACCCGTAGTGCTGGGTCAGGCGGAGCCAGTGGCGGCGGGTGGCCGAGTCACGGGTCAGTTCCTCCATCAGGCCGGCGATTTTCTCTCGGATGGCGTGCAGAGTTTCCTTGTTGGCTAGGAGTCCTTCCATGAGCTGGTCGTGGTTCCCGGTGAAGGAGGCCAGGCGTGCCAGGGTATGTTCGCACCGCTGGGCGGCGTCTTCGAGGCCGCAGGTTGCTCGTGCCACCGTCCCTACCGTTCAGGGTACGGGTCCGTCTCGCTCACCACGGCCTGGGACTCCCTCTTTTCCAGCCCCAGCCCCTCCGAGACCTTGTCGCCCCACAGCCCCTTGACGTACTCCAGAACGGCGATGATCTCGTCGTGGGAGAGTACTTCCCCGAAGGCGGGCACCCCGCTCTTGAAGCTGGGAATGTCCGGGGACTCGAAGAACTTTCCGCCCCTGCTGACGTAGGTGTAGAGGGTGCCGTCTCCGTGGTGCCAGGTGTGTCCGTCCCCGTTCAGAGGCGGGGCCGGCAGCACCCCGTCGGGTTTCTTCAGGTGCCAGTTGGGCTGCCCCTCTCCGTCTGCTCCGTGGCACACGGCACAGTTGGCCTGGAAGATTCTTTGGCCTGGAGATGCGGACATATCCTGGGCGGAGACTCCCGTAACCGCGGGGAGTTGGGCCGGCGTCCCCGTTGGCGCCTCCGCGGCTGGCCGAGTCTTTGTTGGAGACGTTGTTGCCGTTGCGGTCGGCCCGGGTGCGACCGGCGGGTCAGTCGGGGGGGTGGTCTGTCTCCCTCCGCAGCCCGCAAGGATGGCGAGCGCGGTGAAAATCACCGCCGCCGTCACGACGGCGACGGTTGAAGCTCCGGTTCCGGGCAGGCTCGGTGTGCTCATGTCCGCTCGTCGCAGGGCCAGGGCTTGGGTATTCCGAGTGTCCGGTTCATGCCTTCGCCGGATCTTGTCCTATATCCCCGTGCCACTCGAGGGGGTTGCGCTCGATGAACCTGGCCAGCAGTTCTTTGGCTTCAGTCAGGTCCAGGTCGATGACCTTGACACCGTGCCGGATCATGAGGTCCTGCCCGTGTTCCTGGAAGCTCGTTGATTCCGCGACCACGACCTTCGTGACCCCGAACTGGACGATGGCCCCGGCACACATGTGGCAGGGCATGAGCGTGGAGTACATGGTCATCCCCCGGAAACTGTCCGCAATCTTGCCGGCGTTCAGCAGGCAGTTGATCTCGGCGTGCATGACCACGGCCCGTTCCTGGATCCGCCGGTTCCTTCCAGTGGCGACGAGGTTGCCCTTCCTATCGACCAGGGCGGCGCCGATGGGGATGCCGCCCTCCTCTGCGCCCAGCCGGGCCTCGTTTAGTGCCGCCGCCGTGAACTGGTCCATCTCCCTCTCCTTCCCGGTCACAGATGACGTCCGCCTGTAGCGGCTGACTCACCCGGTGTGGTACGTTGATTTCCATGAAAATCACGACGACGTGGATGAAGCACCCGAAGCACTTGGCGGCCGAGTGCTTCCTGCCTTATGTTTTCATCGTCGGTCCTGTGGTTTTCCTTACAGCGCTGTTTCACGGGCTGGGAGGTGAGAACCCGGTCGGACCGGTGACTTGGATTCTCTCCGAGTCCTGGAACGAGATCTCCCCCCTGATGCTGTTCGTGGCCGCAGCCTGGGGGTTTTACCTCATCTCATACCTGCTGGTCGGTTCCTTTGCCAGGGACGTGTGGATTGTTGCCAGGGCGGCGCAGCGGCTCGCCGTTTCCATCTGGCGCCGGTTCTTCGGTTCCTGGACCGTACCGGCGTTCCCCCACAGCTTCGCTCCTCCTCTCTCGCTGGTCCTCCTTTTCCGCCGGAGCCTGCCTTCGTGGCTTGCTGTCGGATGGCGGGCCGGGGATTCGGTGCAACTGGAATAGGGTCTGCCCCTCTTTCCGGCAGTACCTGATTTTCAGACTGGGAGGAGCATGGTCTCATGTTTCAAATTCTTGCTGGGGCTTTCGTATTGCCCTTCGCTCTGCTGTGCCTCGACGCCGTCGGGGTTCTGCCCCTGCCCGGAGTGATTGAGAAAGCCTGCTACTTCGTTGCGGGGGTCGGCCTCGTGGCCGGGGCTGCTCTCTTCGGGCCCAGGTTCTTGGCGTTCCTTTTCGGGCGCTGAGCCGCTTTCAAAAAGGGGGCTGCTCTAGGTGGCCCCCCTCATCGTTGATGCCAGTTTGCTTAGTCCCGTTTCTCTGGATCTTGGCTGGCGTCGCCGTTACCACATCTGCGGTAGGCTGGTGTCTGGGTTGGAAGTGAACCACCCGTCCCCGGCCTCGAAGCCATGAGGCTTGCCGGTCGTTGATGGGAACGTCGGCGGTGCTTTGTCAGAATCCGCCCTTGCCCAGGATGACGTCCAGGGATGCCTCGCCACTGTGGAGGGCGTGTTCCAGGCAGCCAAGGAACCATGACATCCACGGTGTGATGTCCGTGCCAGCCCCCTGGGTCTGCTCAAGGATGCGGTAATAGGCGTAGCGCTCCCTGTGGATCACTCTGGACATGCTGTAGTAACGGTGGGGGTTGCCGTCGTCCCTGGCGAGGAGCATGTCGGCGATGGCCCGGGCGATCCGTCCGTTGCCATCGTCGAAGGGGTGGATGGTCACGAGCCACAGGTGGGCTAGGGCCGCCCTCAGGACCTCGCTGGTGTCCGGTGTCCCGTTGAGCCACTCTAGGAAAGTTGCCATCTCATCTGACACTCTGGATGGCTCGGGCCCTTCGAAGTGGACCCGTTCCTGGCCGATGACTCCGGAGACCACCCGTATGGGATGGATGCGCCAGGTCCCGACGGTGATCGGGCGGCCACCGCTCCGGCCGGTGGGAAACAGGGTGGCTTGCCAGCCGAAAAGCCGTTCCTCGGTGAGGGTCAGGTGGAAGCGCTGGGTTGAGTCCAGGGTGACATGCACTATGCCTTCCATGTGGTGGTCGCCGGAGGGGGCGCCTCGGTCGCCAATGCCGAGGTGCCAGGCGATGGAGGCGCGGACACGGGCCGGGTCGAGGGTCTCTCCCTCGATGGCGCTGGTCTTCACCACGTCGGAGGTGAGAGCGTCAAGGATGGCTTGCTCCCGGAGGTCGGATCCCAAGGTCTGCATGCGGCCCTGGAGGTTGCCCTGGAGGCGGCGGACCCTGTCGAGCTGGGCGGCGAGGGCGCGGTCGTCCCAGGTCAGGTTGGGCCACTCTGGGTGGTGGTGCAGGTATCTAGGCTGCATGTCTGCTTGGCCAATGAATCTTTTGGTTCCGGTTCGTTGTGCAAACCCGGCTTCAGTGCCGGCTTCTTCACGCCGGACTCCGCTGGCCTGGATTCCATGCTTTCGCACCGGTCATCTCCAGGGCGTCCACGGGTATGAGCCTCTGTCCGTGCGGGTCCACGGCCAGGAGGGCGTCTTCCAGGGCCATGGTGCCGAGCAGGGCCGGCTCCCTCTCATCGCCGAAGACGACCGGCGTGGGAAACTGTTGCCTTTCCAGCCGGATGATTGCCCATCCCCGCTCTCTTGTCACCCTCCGTCCATCGGTCAGCAGGGCGGTGTAGGTCCGGTCGGCGGATATGCCCAGGGCTTCCAGGACGGACCGGGGCACCCTGGTGAATGTGGCCCCGGTGTCCACCAGCGCCTCCAGATCCTGGAACCTCCGACCGCTCTGGTCGCCGATCTCAACTGTGATCCGGAAAGTTCCCATTCCTGTCCTCTGCGTTTGCGCGAGCCTCATGGCTGGATTGTATCCGAGCCGGCCGTCTCCGTTGTGGAAGCCCCGCGTCTTCGCGGTCCTGGCATTTGGGTGATTCGTTGTGCAAACCCAGCTTCGTCGGCTTTGTACAGCGAATCTTTTTTGATTTCGGTTCATTGTGCAGATTTCGTTTCAATTCGGGGCTGTTTGTCCGCGGCGTTGGTCCAGGCGGTATCTGGCCCCGATGTCGCCGTTTCTCAGTTGGCTTGGGGTTGGCTGTGGTGTTCTTGACGGTGCCCGAGGGAGCCCTCCGGAGGTTTCCGGGCCTCCGCAGGCTCTCTTCATCCGGGCTGGGGATTCTCAGCTTTCCTGAGAGGTTTGGAGGTCCTGTGCCAGGGACCTTCCCAGGGTGAATGGAACGAAGGTGACGGTACGCTCCTTGGCCTGCGCTCTGGCTTCGCCGGTGATGGTTTCACCTATGACGAGGGCGTGAGTTGTCGCGCCGACGGCGCGCTGCAGCATCTCCGCTCTGTTCTTTATCCGGTCGACATCTCCTTTGACTATTGTGATGGACGCTTCGACCAGCAGGTAGACTTGGGTGCCGTCCGGAGCCCTGCCCACGATGACGGCGTCTGCCTGTTCGACCAGGGCGGCGTCGTCCTCGGTGAAATCGCGGGAGGGGTCTTCGGCCGCGTCGTCGAGCATATGCTTGAGGGCGCTGTCTCCGACCTGGTCGGCATGGTGTACCAGGCTGGTCTGCCGGAGGTGAAAGTCCCTCCTGGCCACGCGGCCTGCGAAGTTGGCGGCGCGCCGCTGGTAGAGGGATCCGGAGAGGTTGCCCAACTCTCCCCGCATTCCATTGACGGTGGTCTGGAGTTGGGCTTGGCCCTGTCTGAGTTCGTCCTGGCCTGCTTCGAGGCTTTCGAGTCTCCGGTTAGTGGCCTCGGCGAATTCCCGGAAGGCTCTGATCAGGGCGGCGACCTCTTGAGGCAGGTTCAGCAGTTCTTCTGACAGCAGTACGCTTCGGACGGCGTCGGCCCATGCCGGGTCGTCCCGGAGTATCCTGATCAGGTCCGATATGTCGTTGATGGTAGTCATATGTTCCTGCTCGGCTTCCAATTTTATCATCTCGTTGGGGTGATCGTGATGCCCGGGTGTGGTTTCTCTGGACGGGCTGCTTGACCGTTTCGGCTTGACTCATTCGTGTTGTGCAGAATTTGTTTTAATTCGTGTTGACTCCTATTCATTGTGCGAACCTGGCTTCGTCGTCGGTTTTTTCGCGCCGGTCTCCTCCAGTTTGGACTCCATAATTCCGTGCTGGGCACCGGGCCGGGCTGAAGGCAGACCACTGCACACTTATCAAGGCGGATATCGAGCGTTGTCTCGTCGCCTGCCGGTCTTGCTACTTCTCCGTGTCCGGCCCCAGGTACACGAAATTTTCGTTCATCCAGAACAGGTCTATCCCTGTGACCTCGCTCCGGCCCCACACGTTGCCCTTCTCCAGCCTGCGAAGGGGTATGGGTTCGTAGACGCCGCCGTTCAACCTGTCCCCGGCCATTGGAGCTCCGTACAGGTCGCCTCCCGTGGGATCCAGGCGCCAGTATTCCCTGATTCCAAGCTCCTGGTAGAGCTTCCTCTTGACCGTCAGATCCTCGCGGGCCTTGGCTGGAGACGCCATTTCCAGCACGAAGTCCGGCGGCTTTCCCACCGACCACGTGAGGTACAGCCCGGTGGCCAGGATTCCAGGGCCCGGCACGTCCTTGGCGAAGTAGTAGTCCGGCGCTACCCGGATGTTCAGGTCGGATTCGTCGTAGCAGATGTGGCAGCGGGGTCCGTGAATCGTTTCCTCCGTGGGGTGAATCTCCTCCAGCAGCTTGTTCAGGCTGGATGCCATCCTCCACCTCGCTTCCCGGTGGAACTCAGGGTCCGGGTGAGGCTCCGGCCGATCGAATCTGTAATTCAGGCTGTCGATGTCGATCCATACCTGTCCTTCGTAGGTGGGAAGGATGGCTGGCGGGATGGGTTCGGTGCCGTCCCTCCACTCCCTGAGCTTGGCCTTCAACCGCAGCAGCGCGGCCCCGTTGTTTACGGGGTCCTCCACGAATGACATCTGGGGAGGGTTGCCGGGTGCCGGCGCTGTCCCCTCCTGGGCGGCGACCGTGCGTGCCAGGAGAGTGAGGTTCAGCATGTGTCTCACGTGCCACCAGTGGGGCGGCTGGTGAGGGTCGTTGTACATCAGCCTGGCTGGGACGGAGCCTCGCTGGTCTTCTTCCAGCCTAGCGATGGTTTCGAGGGCCTCGGCGGCGTCCGCCGGGGTGAAGAGAATTTCCTCTATGTTTACCTTGGTCACGTGGCTTCCTGCTCCGGTTGACCTGCGGCGGGGATGCCTGTGGCTGAATCCCCTCCCCTAATGTTAACGTGACTCCGTGGAAATCACGACGAAGTGGATGAAACACCCGAGGGACTCGGCGGCCGAGTGCTTCCTGCCGTTCCTGGTCATCGTGGGCGCTTTGACTGCGCTGACGGCATTGTTCCCCTTACTGGGCGGCGAGGACCCCGTTGGGCCGGTGGTTTGGTTCCTCTCCGAGTGCTGGGAGGGCCTATCGCCCTTGGGGCTGTTTGTCGCCGCTCTGTGGGGCTTCCACCTCGTATCCTACTACTGGTCGGGTCTTTCGCCAGGGACGTCTGGATCGCTGCCAGGTCGGCGCAGCGGCTCGCTGCTTTCATCCGGTCCCGGTTCATCGGGGTCTGGACCGGATCATCGTTCTCCGCTGATCTCATCTCCTCGCTTTCGCTGGTCCGTCCATTCCCCCGGAGCCTGCCCCCATGGCTGGCCTTCGGATGGCGGGCCGGGGATTCGGTGCATCGGGAATAGGATCGCCCGCCCGGTCAATTTCCTTGCAACACCGAATTCTCATTCATTGGGAGAATGAATTGGAAGGTTACTTCGACACATACGTTGCACCGGTGCTGCTGGGCGTTGGGGTCGGTCTGGTCCTCATCCATGTGCTGGGCATCCAGGCTGTGCACCCTCTGCTCTTGGTCACTACTGTTCCCTCCATGGCGGTTGGCGCCTACGGCACGTCTCGCCACTACCTTCGCAAATGTGGTTGCATTTCCTGACCGACACTACTCGTGCAACAGCCATGAGACTGACAGGGCCCGCTCAGAGCGGGCCCTGTAATTTCAACCCAGGCGTTCTGTGAGAAACCGTTCCTGGTGTGTCTGTTAATGATTCCCTTTCAAATGGTGTAATGCTGCAGCCCTTGAACCTCTGCACTTTGAAAATTCATGCTTCATGACAAACCGTACATCCGTATCGCCGCTTGAGTGGTTCGCTCAGTCCGAAGTTACCTGGGTTACTCTAGAGAAC
Organism: Dehalococcoidia bacterium; assembly: GCA_965204865.1. Taxonomy (GTDB): domain Bacteria; phylum Chloroflexota; class Dehalococcoidia; order Lucifugimonadales; family UBA3495; genus VXOI01. The sequence goes on from OZ242027.1 coordinate 2,771,701, forward strand.
GGGGGTGGTTGCACCATGGTGTTCTCACATTGGGGTGATGTGTCTGAGAAACAGGGCGGGTTTTCTGCGCCCCCTTCGCCCTGTCAGTTCCGCTTCCTCTGAGCATAGGAACCTGTACCACCTGTCAATCACCAGATTGCTTAGGCTGGGCCCGTCCTCTGCGACAGTACCTTCCCTCACACCATGTTCCAGGTCCCTCAGCCGCCATCGGTTGGCCGGTTCGTCTGCCATCTCCAGCGTTCCTTCCAGGACGATTTCATCCGCTGGAGTCTCGTTGTCGGAATCCTCGACGAACTCTGGTAGTTCACTGGCGATCTTTCGGACCCTTTCCAAAGAGATGCCCCTGTGGGAAGGGTGTCTGCTGGTGGGGGTTGCCCAAGTGTAGCTGAAGCCCGTTTTCCTGGCCCTCAGAAATTTCATTAGGCTGATGTAAGCATTGGCCACCCTGGAATCGTATGCGGCTAGGTATGCCTCCGCTCGGTTGGATGTGTCCTGTTCATTGAACAGGCCATCCAGTTGTTCGAGGGCTTTTGCCAAGAGGGACTCTCTATTGGTATCGAGTCCGCGTGCTTCTTGGAGGGTGACCTTGATTGAGCCGTGCGATATACCCACTATTTCCAGTCGGCCTACGTTCCTGCTGACTCTTCCTCTCGTCCTTGGATTTGCCCCCTCTATGGCAGTCCGTTCGGCGGCATACCGAGTTAGCCTCTCCACTCTGGTTAGGAGACCGGTGAGCGTGTCGGTTCTGACTCGGTACTCCCCGACTGCCTCGGGTGGCTCGATGGAGACTTGGAGTATTACGTTGTCCCTTTCTCTGGCCTGCCGGGTCGTTTCATGGTCGACTTCAAACTCGGCAATGGTTATCCCCTCACCGGGCAGATGTTTCTCCGGTATACTTTCGAATCCTTGATCTAGGATGTCCAGTGGCCTCTCCGTGCTAGTGAGGTCGGCGAGGAACCAGCCGTATTCGGCAGATTCCTGCATCAGGCTTCTCGGTTCGATGGCACCCTGTCTGAGCATGCGAAGGTCTTCCGGTCTACAACCGACGAGCAGGTACCTGTCGCCCTTTGGTACAGGTTTAACATGGGAGGCCAGATATGTACCCCCGATGGGATCCTTGGCTTCGAACAGCAGGATGCCGTCGTAAAAGACAAGTGTTTTCGTGTAGCGAATCTCGTTAGTTCTCATGGCGTATACCCCGGGCACAGGGCCAAGACGTTGCAAGATTGCAAAGGCCACCAGGCGAAATGATTGGACGAAGTCTGTTTTACCGGGCCGCACTGCGGAGTGACGTTCACCTCGCAGACCGTCTTTGAGCGATGTTCTTCCCATTTGGCTATTGCCAGGGCTGACTCAGCGGTGGTGAATAGAGAGACACCTTTGGCCTCACATACCTTATCCTCTCTTTCCCATCTTTCTCTCATATCCGGTCTTTCTTTCCAACGGGAGTCGAAATCATCCTCTTTGGGGGGTAGCGTTTTTACCAGCCTGTAGAATCTGGTGGTCTGTTCTAGGGATGCCGCTCCCTGAGGGGGCAGCCTTTGGGCAGGTCCTCGCGGTATACCACAGTTGCTCCGTGTGATCCGTAGCACCTAGGGATTGAGCGATACTTCGGCTAGAAAGTGCATGGGCTTCCCGTGATTACGGTGCGATACCATCCTCGCCCAAGGTAGGGCGGTTGCTCTCGTCCGTTAGCAGTTAGAATCCTTGGGTGGCGACCCGGCATTCTATCGACTTTGAGGCTTGATTTGACACATTGTACACGCTATCCGTCGAGGCTGCCGACGAAGGCAGAACGAAATTGGGGCACGCTTTAAGGTGCTGCATTCCGTAAAGACACAAGGGTTCCTATCACAAGGCGGTTTTCCGAACGACATTCCATAGGCCGCCGCAAGTTCTTGTTTTGAGGGCAAGGAATTGCTGTGAGTCAGGGTTCGTCAAAGGGTTGATGGCACCCTCGGAGAGGATCTTTCCCTATTGCGCGGAGGTGCCTATGTATTCTCTGAGTGATCTCTTGTGCCGCTCCAACTCGGGGACTCCCGGATGCTCGGGGTCTCGTCCGGCGATCTCTTCCACCAGCCGGAGCAGGCTCCTGGCGTTGTCGAGATGGTCGTCCCGCCACCACTGGGAGCAGACATAGAATCTGCCGCCGTAGAGTTTGGCGTAGTACCTGCTTCGTCTGTCGTTCTCCGATCCCCTTCTCCCCGCTTCCCTTCGCCGGAGGAGAGGGAAGCCGCCAATTTGGAGGCCCAGGATGTTCTGGGTGTAGTCCCGGTCCGTCAGGTTTTCAATGTCGGTTTCCGTAAGGAGAGAGGGGTGGTCCTCCAGGATTGTTTTCATCAGGTTCCTGACGAGGGGCTGCAATCTGTCGGACTGGGGCTGGCCGGTTTCTTCTTTGCTTGCCCGCTGTTCGGTCCGCCGGGCCGTAACTACGGCGTCCTGGCTGATGCCGGCGGCCAGCCGGAACAGTGCTTTCTCCTCTTCCGTCATTTCCTCGTAGGTGGCGAGGACTGCCCGCACCCGGTCGTTCCGTTCCAACTCCAGTTCCAGCAACATCGCCAGGTCCCGGCTGAACCGCTGATTCACGGCGTGTCTCTCCTTCTCTGCCCCGTGGAGGCCGTCAGAGCGTGTCGGCGATATGTCCGAAGAGCCGGCGGCGTAGCGGCTTGTGGATCCCCTTATCCAACCGTACGCTCATCAGGAACGCTGGTACGCAGGTCCTGGGCCACGAACTCCAGTACTGCCTTCACGTCGGATTCCTCCACGGGGGCGAACCACTCCATGAAGTCGTAGATGGTTGCTCCCCCTGCCAGGTTTTCGAAGAGGGCGTACACTGGCAGCCTGGTGCCTCTGAATACCCAGTTGCCGCTGACTCTATTCGGCACGCTCTCGACCTCGGGGCATTTGTTCCAGTCGACCATGGGTTCATCTCCCGTCTAAACGAGTCCGCCCAGTTTGCCCCAGTCCAGCCAGGATGCCTGCATCGAGGCGACGTTGCCGCGGTCTTCGGGTTTCACGGGGTCGGCGCCGGTGATGTCGCGGAGTGCCTGGAACCAGTGTCTGCCCTGCGACCGCATCCTTTCCAGGATCAGGGGCACGGCAATTTCGCCCATGCCGACGATTTCCCGGTGTGCCGGGTGTCGGGCCGCCCGGCTGGAGTTGGACAGCAGCACCGTTTCTCGCTCCCACCGGTCTGCCAGTTCGTCGAAGCGCTCGTCGTCTGTTGGTTCCGACCTGTTGATGTCCTGTGCGTCGTGGTTTTGAATTCTCGGCCTTCCACGGGAGTGGCTGCGTTCTTCGTGTGTTTGCCGGTTACCGGGGTGTTTGCCCGCATTGGTGCCTCTGGGCCGGGTGGACGGGATTATTGCGGTGCCCATGGGTACCCCGATGTCGCCTCCTGATCTACGGCCCAGGGTAATCCCATTAGCGGGTTATCGGAACTACAACCGGCATGTTGGTGTCTTTCGCCGTAAATTCTGGGGACTCCGCTGCGGAATCATCGGATTCCAGTCATCCATCGCCCATCATCCGTGGCCGATGGTCCCATTTCCACCCAGGCGAGCCTAAAGAATCCGAGTGGGAAATGTCCGGCATATCGGAAATCTTCAGTCTTCTGGGGCGCAGTACTGCACCGGGTTTTGTTTGCCCCTGTATTGCCGGGGCACCCGTTTCCCCACGTATAGGCTCCAAATATCCCGCTCAGCAGGTTCACCGATGAAGCCCCACCGGGTGGGGCGGCCGGTCTCGGAGTCTACGGAATCCTCTTCAAGTTCGCCGAACTTGCTTGGGAAATTCTCCCGGGTGGCTGGGAGCCATTCAGAGGGGCGGTAGGCGCCGATAACCAACCCGTTTGCGTGCGCCAATACCAAACTGTAACGTCGCGCCCTTTCGACATTGATCTTCCACCTCCAGCGAACCGCTTCGTAGGGGTCGCCCACAGCATCCAGGTACCTGCCGATATAAATGAGCATGAAGGGGGCCTCGACGGAAAACTCCTCTGCGGCGTATTGGGAAACTATCTCCTCAACGTGCCGGGATCCGAAATCACCGGACCCCCGGCCATCGACTCTGTTGGTCAGACCGGGGTAGGCATCAATGAGCGCCGCCTCGACCTGGTATGCCACGTCCTCCAGGTCTATTCCGTGCCGGTGGACGATGTGGCTTACCTCCAGCCCCGCGGACCTGATTTCATGGGTGCGTTTCATCTTCAGGTCGGTTGCGTCTTCTTTGTCCTCCTCGTCCGTAGGGAGCTCGCCTTGGCTGACGGTGGCGGTGTAATCTCCCTTGGCATGGGAAAAGATCCGGTTCCCCTTTCCCTTGCCGACATAGAATGTCTCGCCATTGCGCGGGTCAATCAGGCGGTAGACGTACCATTTCAGTTGCTCTGTGACTCCGGCCGGAAAACTGTCTCTCGTCATACGCTTTCGCTCCAAAGCTCTCCACGCAGGGGGAGGCCAACAGGGCTATCTTATTTGGAATTGAGAGGTTCTGTCATTCCCACCGTCGCCGGAATGCTGATGCGAAAGTCGAGAGATTGGGGGCAGAAACGGTTTTGGCGAGGCTATCACTCCATATGTGGTAGCTCTGCTTTGCTCCACAATGCGACGGGCTGGTCGTAGCCTCCCCTCGCCACCCGGATGCTGAGGCCGTGGGAGGATCCCCAGGTTCCGGCGAGTTACGACTTCCAGGTGGTCGACTCCGGTCATGCCCCAGACGAGTTTCTCGGACTTCATCAGGTTGAAGGGAATTCTACCCTGGATGCTCTGGCGGTCGGGGGGAATGCCCTCGGCGATGTCCCGGATGACGGCGGCCTTGACGACCTGGGTGAGTACCCCGTTCTGGTTCATTTGTCTCCGGGTGAGGTCGAAGTGGTCCATGTACCGGTTGAGGGCGTTCTCCTCGGCCAGGGTGATGAGTCCGTCCTCCAGGGTGCCTTTGACGGCGGCCTCCCAGGCCGGTATGAGAATGGCGATCTGCTGGCTTTGGGGCAGCCCCGAGTCGGTGAGGGACTGGGCCAGGCCGTTCAGATGGGCCTCCGGGTCGCTGGTTGCGATGGCGGCGAGCCGGGCGTCGAGGGTGAGCCTGTCCCGGGATGCCTTGTCGAGCTGTGCGGTGGCCTTGGGGTCGACACCGGAGTCTGCCGGGGCGAGCCGGTCCCGGAATTCCCTAAGTTTTGTCTCCTCGGCTTGGGTGACGAAGTCTCAGAGTTGATGATGCCGTCGGCCTTGGTGTGGCCGATGCCCTGTTTCCAGCCCTCTTCCAGCACCTGATTGACGGTGGCGCCGTTGCCGTAGGAGTTCCTGGCCATCTCGGTCATGGAAACCCGGAGGTTCTTCTCCTCGAGGCTGTGGGAGCGTGCGGTGTTAGAGGCGAGTTCGACCACCCGTTCCAGCCGGTGTCGGAGGTTCAGCATGCCATCACTCCTGTTCTTGCTCCGACGGGTCTTACCGATACTCAATGACAGGGGTACCTACCTCGAAGTCGGGGCTATGTCCCTATTGGGACCTCCATTCGGTACTTGGGGAATTATTCCCCTCCGTAGAGCATCTGCCGGTAGTCCCTTTGGTACCTTGCCGGGATCTCTTTCTCCCACTGTTCTATGTCGTCCTTAGTGACGTCGTATTCACAAACACGTATGAGTTTCAACCACCGATCGGTATTCCAGGAATTAGACCCCTCTGCCACAGGTAGTAGGTTCTCCTGGCTTCCGAAAAACACGTACGAGGAGTATTTTGGGTGAACGGCACTATTGAACCTGATTCCGTCTATTGGGGAGCCATCCCGGACCAATTTGCCCCGGACAAACTCGGTGACTACTTGGGTTGGTGTGTAGTTGAAGTGGACTTTGTCGTCTCTCTCGATGGGCCTTGAAATTTCGTTGGCCACGTGGTTGAGAAATCCCAACACCTCTCTGGGGCGGAATTCCAGGTTGTCCGAATGCGTCTGGAAGAGGCTTGGAGTGGGTGGAACCTTGGTCAGATCCAGTATCAGTGCTGGGCGGCAAGTGGCGAAGAGTCCTACAGCGAAACTGCCCTCTTCGTAAGCAGTTTCCCGAAGGGCGGTCTCGGGAATATCGCAGGCGTAGAACATGGGGATTCCAGGAGGGCTCATTCGGTTTGATTTGGTAGCGAGTTCTTTTGGAGGGGGACCTAAATCCTGAGCTGATGTGTGCTTCTCATCCGGTCTTTGGAACCTTGCCCTGAACAGTTGCATCTCGGAAGGGAGGACCTCAAACAATTCATAGGATTCGGTGGACTCGAAGATTTTCTCCAGTAAATCTCCGGGTGATATGTTGCTGTCATCGGGATCTCCGTAGTTCTCGAAGAAAAAGCGCCGCCGGTGCATAACGACCTCACAGAACCACGCCCAGTCGTAGCGGGCCTTTTCATGGTCAGTAACGTCGAAGGGGTCTCTATCACACCAGATGTTATCGGGCAGAATGCCGATAATATCATTGAGTAGTTCCATATCGTGGTCGTTAGGGAAGCCTATCTGAAGCTCATCGGTTAGCAAGTCCCAGGTATCCCAGGTTCTGACCCTATATCCCGATTCGCTGTCATATACTGCCCATTCGTTCGTGTCGTCGTATTCTTCCTTTATACATGACTCCATGTGATCCGCGACATCGTCCAGGGCGGCAACCGGATTGACCTTGTTCTTGCAGTACGAGCATTCTTCATCGACACCGTTGTTCTCTATGAAATCTTGGATACCTGTTTCATCAATACATCCTATGCACACGAATGGACCTGAATCTGACATATCTTCCTCGAGTTTACTCTAGGAGTTCGCCCACTCCTCCGACAACAGCCCAGCCTGCTCAATCACCTACTGGATGGCTTCCTCTTGCTTGTCCGTCGGATACCTGTGCTTCCGAAGCACCCGTCTGACCGCGTTCCTCATCCCGGCTCTGACACTCTCCCTCGCCGTCCCGTCGGTGGTGGCGTTCTCCCTAACCGTTTCCTCCAACTCTTGGACGATCGTATAGAGCGTCCAGTCATCTATTATCTTCACGGTGCTGTCGGGGGTCTCTACAGCGTTGTGGAAGACCAGTTCATCTTCGGTGAAGCCAAGTTCCTCGCCTCGGGACAGGTACTTCTGAACCCCCTTGGTAACCCCACTAGGGTCCTTCACTGGGGCGTTTAAGTTTCCTGGCCTCTAGCCAGTCCGAGCCATATTCACTCCCTTCTCCATTGAAGAGCTTTGCGTAGAAGGGCGTTCGTCACCGACCTCTGACGCTGTTGATCTGGGGTCCTCTGCTGGGCTAACTGGAGGCATCTCTCTTCCAGTTCCTTCCGGTAGTGGTTGAAGCTAATGACGGCATCTTCACACGTCGCGTCGTCCGGCAGCCTGACTGCGCCAGAACGGCGGCAAGCAGAGAGTGCTTCCAGGAACCTGCTCCGCGACACTGTGCCAACATCCAGGACTTCCCCGCTCACGCCTCCTACTCTGACCGTGCCGGCCCTCAGCAGGTTGCCCTGTTGCATCATGGCGGTACCGACCTGCACCTCTCCTGGGGGCAGGTCGAAGAGTTCTCCTGCATTAAGGCGGGATACGAAGTCTTCGGGGAACTGCTGCAAGTCAAGGGTGGACTGGTACTCTGACCACAGCTCGTCCGCAATGTCCTGTGATGAATAGGTGGTTGTACGGTTGGCTCGTCTGCGGTCCTCCTGGGCTATGATCTCCCGGTCTCTGGTGGACCGTTGGATTTCAGTGATGTCCTGATAGAGGCTTTCTCTAACCATTGCTCGTGATTCCTGACCCCCAATACCAAGCAATTCCAATACGGCATTGTCCAGTTCACGACGGTCCTCGAGTTCGAATTCCTGGTAGAGGTACCGCAGTGAATCTCTCTGTGAAATCCTCCTGCAGGCGGCGACCGCTCGTGCTGCGGATTCGGGATCCGCCCGACGAATGTCAGGGACGAGCATCATTTTTGCGTCCACGACTTCGGTTTTCAGGTTTCCTTCTACTCCGGCGGCCCTGCCAAATTGGTGTTTGGAAAGGGCAGTTACAGTGCTGTTAAGGACCGCCCACAAAACATCCTTTTGCTCTTGGTCGATTGCCCACAGTTCAAACAGATTGTGGTTCGCCGGTAGCAGGTCGACGTTGAGTGGCACTATGTGGCGATACTGCTGGGCCATGGGCCAGAACAGGTCGGCTCTTTGCTCCTTTGCCTTCAAACCCAAGTCCCACCAAGGACGGGTTCGAGCACGACTTTCAATGGTGATTCCTGTATGCCAGCCATTCCGTTCCGCGAAGTCGACGTATGCCCCCAGGTGCGTTTTTCTGATCCTGGCCCGGGGGGCGGAGGCGTTTATTACCATACGGCCCACATCTCCCCTCCGAACTTCAGCCCTCTTGACCTCCATCAATGAGTGGAGCTCCGGTTCGAGATACCGGCCCTCAACCAGGTGTTCCACGCCGTCTCCGTCTCGGACTATGCGTATACGGCGTGTATCTCCTCTGGCAATTCCCCACCGGTTCAGGAAATCCTGAGGATCGGGTGTGGCGTCGAGGTGTTGTTGAGTGACGTCTCTGACACAGTAGAAGCGGTCGGCACCGCTTGTGAATCCCCGGGTAATGTTGGCGAGGTTACGGAGCGGGGTCATTCTGTCCCCAACCAGTTCCGTAAGTTCAAACCAGGACTCCGGCCCTCGCACATATTGGCCCCATTTGCCGCCGCCGTACTTGAGAGGCTCCTTGATGTCCTCCTCGTCGTGCTCTTGATCATTGGCGGTCAGCCCATCTTCCCAAAGCTGCCTCTGGGTCCGGAACCGCACCCTCCAGTAATCGGTGGTGGTGGGTCTGTCCAACCTTTCGATGATGTCGCGTAGTGCTTCCCAATCTTTCCGTTGGGCGTGATCTCCCTCTTCGCTCACCGGCTGACTCAGGACTTGGGAAAGGACGGCGACGAGGGGTTCTCTCAGCTGTATGAACCGGACAGTGTTATTGTTCCTCTTTTCTTCATCGACTTCCCGCTGGAGGATTGTGACTGCGGTCGTTACTCGAGCGTCCTCAAACCACTTCTCCACCTGCGACTCTATCACCGCGACAATACGAAAGTTGCGGAGGAAGAACTCTTGGATCTTGAACCCGTAGTCGGTGTCCAGCCAGCCGATGCTGGTGACGAATCCCAGGTATCCGCCGGGTTTCAGGAAGTGAGCGCCGTGAGAAAAGAAATAGGCGTATATGTCGGATCGCCCCGAAAACGGGGTCTGAGCGGGCCACTCGGCGCGGAACAGCTCGCCGTAGCGTTTCTTTTCGCTTTGGTTGATCCTCTCTTGGCGGATGTAGGGCGGGTTACCCACGACGGCGTCCACCTCTCCCAGGGCGACGTTACGCATCGAGTCCCCGGATAGGGGTATATCGTAAAGATGGATTCCTGCCTGAGCGTCGAAGAAGTTCGCCCGAGCGACTCGTGGGTAGTTACCTTGGTCACTCAGATGACGGACTGCCAGGTTGATGGTGGAAAGTTGGGCAGGGAAGGCGCTGATATCCACTCCGAATAATTGGTCCAGCAGTTGCTCGTGAGAGGTGGGTGTATCCTCAGTTATCCCGGCCAGATCGCGTTTCCTGTAATATGCCCGTACCAGAAAGGTGCCTCCACCGCATGCAGGGTCAAGGACACGATCATCGGCATTTCTGATGCAGAAGGCATTGATGAGGTCGACGACGTCCGGTGAAGTGTAGAATTGCCCGAAGCGCCGACGCTCATGGGGGGAGATAAGTCTTTCATACATCTGGCCGATTACTTCGAAGTCCAGGGTGGAGAAGTCAAAGTCTTCGATCCGCCGGATCAGCCTCGCCCAGTCATTGGGAGCGGTCGGTGAAAGGAAAGGGATGGAGTATCCGAAGTCGTTCTCGTCGGGGCGGAATACCGTTTCGTAGTCTCGAGAGTAGCGGACGGCCTCTTCAAATCTGGCCTCTAGAGTTTGCTGCAATTGGGCAGGCGACTCGACTCCTTCGAGCGAGATGGTGGACATCTGGGTGAAGCGTCGCCGGAGTACCTGGTAGAAGACCAGCCTGGTCACGAGTATGTAGCATGACAATCGGGAGACTCTTTCCAGATTCTGCATCTGCTGTTCACGTTGAGAAGATGGCTCCCAGCCCTGAGACAGCATCCACGAGTCCACCCTCCCTTTGAAATCCAGGGAGTTGCCGGACTGCTCCAATAGGGCGTCCATCGTGTTCATTATCGGGTCTTCTAGGGCTGCTTCCAGCCAGGCTATAAACCGCTGGTCTATTGGTGCTGGTTCGAATGACCTGCGACCGGCCAGAAGTTCCCCAAATCTGTATAGGAACTGCTTCCAGTACTCTCTGATGGAGTCTCGTACCCACTGTCGGTTGACATCGTCGCTGACCCTGACTTCGGCCACGTTTGAAGGGCCTTCGATGTGGCGTTGCGTGTATGGCACGCCCTGCATATGGGAGTCGAACAGAATGAACTGGCGCACGTTCCAAGTGAAGCAGTATCGGACTCCCTCTCTGGATGCCTTTTGGAGTGCGTCGTCTACCAGGTCCCCATTGAGAGGATGTCGGCCTTGTACAGAGTCAGGCATCTTGATCTCGCCTGTAAGGACTGGTTGGTTCGTGCGGCGGCTGTACAGGCAGAAATCATGTCGTAGTGCGCTTCCCTCCACGTGTTTCTCGACGGTAGCACGGTTAAAAGGCAGGTCGGGGTTGTCGCTGAGGTAATCGGTCACCCAGCCTGCTATCTCTGCGGCGAATGTCCTTTCGTCTACCGGCATGCTTAGAGTTCTCCCTTCATGACGGATGTAATCTCTCGCCTGCTACACATTGGCTGAGTCATCTCGCTCTTTATGATTCACTCGAAGACATTTGGTGCTTGATACGGAAGCCTTTTGGCTGCCGTTTGGATACCTTTCAATAAATCTCCGAATGACATCGGCTGTGGAGGTTCCTCTTCGAATTCCGCCAAAATGTCGCCGTCACTTGTCGTTATCTGGTACGTGATACCTTGATCTTTCCTGCGCCCCCGTAGGGGATCGAAGTTACTATCTCCCTTTCGTGTCACCGTCACGAGTCCGGGGTGATAGCATATGTGGCCGTCTTGCTCAGGACACTTGAGTACTGTGATTCTCTTGTAGTCGTCCGGCTGGAAGCCATGTATGGCACTGCCGAACTCATCGCTCATGACGGCGAATACTGCATCTAAGCTTTCCCAGTTAAAGTTGAGAAGTAGGGAATCGGCACCGGAAATGGGTGGGAACCCCTCTATTATCAAGACTAGCCAGTTTTTCTGTCCTTTCCCATACCTCTGTGCCCTATCATTTTTCTTGCTCACCGCTTCGGCGATGGATTTCGTCAACTGTTCGATGCCCAGCGGTAATTCTGGGAGTGCTGTCAGATTTTCGGGATGGTCTGGGTCGACCATAGCTTTGGGATAGGTGCAGGTCCAGGCATGCGTTTCGTCGTGTTCGGGGATGATGTGAATATCTCTGATGTGTGAGACTCTTAGTGTTCCACACTCTCGACACTGTATTACTGGCTCTTTGTCAGGGTTGGGTGCTTTGCCTTCACGTATACTAGCGGTTAGTTCTGCCAAAGTTGCTCCCGACGGCCATTTCGGCTGCACTTTGGTCACTTCGATGTTTACTTTGCCGGCGATTGTTAATGCCGTTCCGTCAGGATATGTTGTCTCCTGATTTGTTTCTACCTCACCTAGTACAAACCCCCACTTCTCGCATGCCCATTCTATGGTTTGAATCGCTACTTCTTCGTCCCTGCGTTTGTTGACGGATTCCAACCAGCCTAACCCGATCATCTCCGTGGTCTTGGTGCGGTGGTTGTCGTCTTGCCTTATGACTCTCGTCAATAGAAATGAGTTCGCCGGATGCTTTGGCATTGGTGTCTCGGTCGACCGGACGGCGTCAGTGTAGTCTGTAGGTGTCACTGTTGATCTGGGGATGGTTCTTATCAATTCCCCCTCTGGTCGCTGGGGCGATTGGTATGACCCGTCGCTCAGCCTTGTCCACTGGACGACTGTCTCGTGGTCAGTGAATTGGCGCCCTACAGGTAGTCTTTCGCGGAGGTCCCCTGATGCCCATGTCAGGAACACGCCGTCAACGGAATAACCTGCCTCAACTTGAACATGGGACGTATCCTCGTTTTCGATGACGTCTCGTAGTGTGTGTTCGCGGCCTCGCACGGTAGTTAGAACAACCATATGTCTTTGTTCTTTACAAACACGGAGCCATTGGGGGTCGGTTCCTTCTGGGTAGGGCCTCAGTGCGGGGATACAATCAGCATCGGATAATACGAAGACCGCCTCCTCTCCTATCAGTCTCATCAGTTCGGCGAGGTCTTCATCCTGGGAGAGAGCCGTCTTTGAGATCCTAAGACCTGCTTTGGAGCATCCGTTGTGAAGTATTGTTTGACCATTTTGTATCGCTGCTTCCACACATGCCATTGCTACTAGGTTCTGCCCTTGGTCACCTTCGCCAGTGATAAGGACCACTGGGCTAAGTGTAGGTGATTCTGCGCCTTGAGTGCTCATGGCAGTCCATTCCTTAAGGGCATTTCATAGTTTCCTTGCGACTATTATTTTCCTGGCTAGTCGATCGAGGTCTTTGTAATGATGGGTCGCTGGGCTTGTCACCTTTAGTGCTAGGCCCAGCTCCATCAGGATGGCCTCGGCCCTCTCCCTTTCTCGCGTCGGCTTCCCGGTTGCTCACGGGGTAGACCAGTGCGTTGGTGCCACCGAGCCGCATTTCTATCGTACAGTTCCTCCCGGGTCAGTACCTGGTTGGTATCGACTCCGATGCCTTCCCTCTTGAACCTCTCGAGGACCTCGCCCAGCAGCCGGGCGCGTCTCTCCGGTTCTGCTTCGACCGGCACCGGCTCTGCCGGTCGTTTCAGCGTCGCCTGCCGCATTTCCCGCATCATCGCGGACATGGTGGTGCCGGTCTCGGCGGCCCTGATCCGTGCCAGCCGGTGCGTCTCGTCGTCAACGGACACGCTGATGATTTTCATCGCCTTCTCCGCCGGGCTAATGCTCCGTGGTCAGGTGGTTTTCAGTGTACTTCCCGACCCGAGACCGTTCAACTCGGCCGTGTCAGTTCCGTCGGGGTTGCACTTGGTCTCCCTGACGCAGGTGATTGCCCGGTCTTCGGTTCCGTTATAGTCGCTGGTGGCGCCGTGGTCGCGGCAGCGAGACCGGGAGTATCCGTAGATTGGTCGGTCTGGCTCAAGAGATCACGATCAGGATGTCATGGGTGGCGAATTTCATTACCAGGGCCTCATCTAGGAGCTTCATTTGGCTGCTGGCACCACCTCTGATGTCCGACCTCAATGTCCCATGTCTCCACGCGGGCCTTCGCTATTTCTATCGTCGACTCGTCCAGGCCCCATTCCTTCCCGTGCGGAGAGTGAACTATCAGGTCTTCCAACGTAAGGATGTCTGGGTAGTTGCCCAGTTGGTTTGACACGGCGTCGAGGGTTTCTCCCCTCTGGATGAGCCTATCGCAGATCTCAATCAGATCGTTGGCGTAACCGCCCTGGGTAATCTGGATGAACCTGGCAGGGTTGTAGCCGACGCTTTTGTTCTGGGCGATCACCGTTCCCACGGCCTCTTTGACCGTGGAAGGGGCTGGTGCTTTTTGGGCCATGTTGATCTCCTGTGTGTTGTCGACTCCCTACTTTCACAACGTGAACCCCGGGTTGGTTCAGACGATAGACTCTTATAGGTATCTGGAGCTTGTTTCAATCCCCCTCCGGTCCACCAGCCAGATGCCTACATCGGCCCGGACGTGGTCGTCGAAGAGGTTGTAGGCGTTTCAATCCTCATCCGGCTCGTTGACCGGATGCCACTGCGCGGCGGGTTGACCCCGGTGCCGGTCTCGTCGATTTTTCAATCCTCATCCGGCTCGTTGACCGAATGCCACTGAGATCCTGTGGGAGACGCTGCTGGAGGACGACCTATTTCAATCCTCATCCGGCTCGTTGACCGAATGCAACAAACGAACCTTGTCGTCAACGAAGGTCTCTACCTCGTTTCAATCCTCATCCGGCACGCCGGCCAGATGCCACTCTCTCCGAGGAACTCGTTCTCGTCAACGCCCCACTCGTTTCAATCCACATCTGGTCGACAGTCCGGATGCCACTGCTCAGGTCACCGCGCTGTAGTTTCCGGTCATGCTGTTCCAATGCTCATCCAGTCGCCGGGTGGGTTGCCATGTCGAAGATGAAATGCAGGTTGTCCTCGGTGGGGTCGTTTCAATCCTCATCCGGTCGCTGGCCGGATGCCACAGGTCGATGTTGCCCCGCTCCTCCGCCGGGGTCTTGTTTCAATCCTCATCCGGCCACCGTGCCGGATGCCACGGCCGTGGCGGGCCGGGCCGTCGCCGGTGCGCAGGTTTCAATCCTCATCCGGCACGGTGGCCGGATGCCACCACGATGGCCGAGAGTTCACTTTGCTGGACATCCTGTTTCAATCCTCATCCGGCACGGTGGCCGGATGCCACCCGCCCGAGAGGTCGCCCGTGACGCCCAGGCAGTTGTTTCAATCCTCATCCGGCACGGTGGCCGGATGCCACCCCCGACGAAATCAAGCCTCCGCTGGGAGAAGACATGTTTCAATCCTCATCCGGCACGGTGGCCGGACAATCGGGTTGTTTCAATCCTCATCCGGCACGGTGGCCGGCTCCCGCGACACGTTTCAATCCTCATCCGGCACGGTGGCCGGATGCCACCCTGGGACCAGCCGGGCCGACAGCGGCCGCCGGGCGGGTTTCAATCCTCATCCGGCACGGTGGCCGGATGCCACTCTGGCTCTTGGTTTTCCTATCTGCCCGCCGCGAACCTCCACCGACAGGCCTCTTGAATCCCGGTTTCCCTTCAGATTTCTCACCTTGTTCAGCTACGGCTCCAATATGGGCGCGAACCTCCAAGCTGACGACGCCTCAGCTATGGGTTCGCGTCAGACCACCAGCGGCCCCTTGAAGTCGACGATGTTGCTCTGTCCGTACTCTTCCACCCGTCGTTCCCTTCCCTCCGGCAGCTTGTAGAACCTGAGGCTGTCCTCGCTCACGTCAATGATCTCGAGCAGCTTGGTCTTCATCCTGTGGAACGTGACGTCGTCTACGGTGCACTCGAAGACCGACTTCTGCACCCTCTGCCCGTACCCCTCGCAGGTCTTGGCTACCCGCCTGAGCCGGGAGCGTCCCTCCGCGGTCTCGGTGCTGACGTCATACGTTACGAGAATCCACATGACTGCTACCTGCTCACGAAGGCTGGATAGTGTTCCAGGTCTCCCCTGAGATGCCGGGCCAGGAGCCGGGCCTGTAAGTGCGGCAGCAGTCCTACCGGAGTCTTTGACCGGGTCACCGGATGCCTGATCTCCTCGGCCTTTCGCTTCTGGTAGGCTGCCAGCACTACTTTCCTTCCTTCGTCGTTGAGCGAGACTCCCCCTCCTGCGGTGTCGAGAAAGTGCTTCAGGGTCAACTGACGGCGGTTGATCAGGGTCAGTGCCATCCTGTCCGCCACCGGTGCCCGCAGTTCTTCCAACAGGTCCAGTGCCAGGGAAGGCCGACCGGGCCTTACCGCGTGCAGGAACCCTATCTGGGGATCCAGTCCGACTCCTTCGCATGCCGCTTGGCATTCCACCCTGACCAGCGAGTACAGGAACGACAGGAGGGCGTTCACGGGATTCCGGGGAGGCCGCCGGTTTCTGCCGTCGAAGGCGAATGCCTTGTCGGAGGTTCGTATCAGTCTGCTGAACGCCGAGAAATAGGCTGCGGCGGCGTAGCCCTCCCGGCCTCTGACCTTGCCCATGTCATCGGCCTTGGGGAGACCTTCGATGACGTGGCCCATCTCCTTGGCGGCGGCGCGGAGCAAGTCCTCCGCCTCATTTTCCTCCGTCTGCCTCGCTTCCCTCATCAGAAGGAGCCTGGCATTCTGGACCTTGGCGGCAACGATGTTCCGGGCGATGTCCACCGCCCGTTCCTGGTCTTGGTACGCTTGGTGCTGGGCCAGCCGCAGCAGGACGTTTCCCGAGGTCGGTCCGATGACCTTGGCCCTGAAGCGTCCGCTTCTGCTCAGGAACACTAGGTCGCGCTGGTCTGCGGCGCACCGGGCCATGGCGGCGGGGGACACGTTCACCCTTCCGAAGCATACCACCGCTCCCAGGTGATGCACCGGCACCCGCAGTTTTGTTTCGTCATCGACCTCAACCCTGAGGGTCTCGTGGTCAAGATGGACGTAGGCGCCCTGAGTCGTGACGAAGAGGGTGTTGAGCAGTTCCTTTGCCATGCTATTGCCTCTCCTCCCGGGCGGGCGTGAACAGGCGTCTCTGGTAGTCTCGGTTCCGGTCCTTGGCCGATACGACGAACGGCAGACATGACTCGATGAGGGAGCAGTTCCGGCAGCGGGAGTCGGCTACTGCCGGCGGGAGCGTGTCCTCCGACAGGATTCTCCTCACCTCTGTCACGGCCTGTTCCACCGCCTGCCTGAGTTCCGCCGTGAATTCCACCTCCCGCCTCCGGCGGGATGAGTGGTGGTAGATGGCGCCCCTCGGGACCTCCACTCCCAGCATTTCCTCTAGGCACATGGCCTGTCCGCAGAGTTGTAGCTCGGCCGCGGTGCCCTTGCGTGACCGCCCGTGCTTGTACTCCACCGGGTATGGGATCTCACCCCGGTATTCCACCAGGTCCGCCTTTCCCACGACGCCGAGCGAGCGGGACCATAGGGGGACGGCGTATTCGAGCCTGACCTCGCCGGACGTGCCGGCGCCGGGCTGGTCCACCCGCTCGTGGACGGCGTTCCCCTGGAGTGTGAATATATTTTCGTCGTAGGTCTGCTCCCGGTGTATCAGGGCGCACTGCCTCGGGCAGTACCCGTAATGCTCCAGGGCCGAGAGCAGCACCGGGTCATCCAAGCCGTGATCTTCACTCGTCATGGTCGTCATGGAAGGTTCCCCCTGGTTCTCTGTAATGGACTTCCTGGGGATCTGCTTACCCTTCCAGCTTGGTCAGGCTGACCCCGTCCGGGATGCCCTCTTCATTAACCGTCACGTTGTAGTCCCTGAACTTCCGAGGAGCTTCGACTCCGTCGTTCTTTTCGACGCTCACCAGATCGAAGAGACGGTGTGCCGGGGCGTTGCCCATGGCGCTCTCGTGGCTGAACACGTACAGCCCCCGGCAAGCCATCTCTCCCCGGGTGGCCGACCGGTCCAGGTCCCAGGTCATCTCCAGTGCGTTCCAGAATACTGCCAGGTCCTGAGCGTCCACGCCGGTTTTCTCAGCGAAGTTGGGGTTGAAGAAACCGTGGGCTCTGTACAGTCCGTATGGCACGGTGCTCTTGCGGCCCATGGTGCCGTAGTTGGTCGCGGCGTCTTCCTCTTCGCTCTCCCGGTTCACGTCCCTTTCGTTCTGGGCTGGACCCACGATGGCAAGTTCCAGGGGGGCTATGGGGTCTATGGATCTGGCGAAGGTCATTTGCACGGGTCCCCTGACCTGGCCGGCATTCCGGCTGGTCATGGACATGACGGCTCCGAACATCCGGACGTCGAAGAACTCCTCGCACATCCATTCCCTGGCGGTGGCGGGGGCCGGAGTTCCGTCTCCGCTCTGGCGTTGCTTGAATACCCTGTCTCGTTGGTTAAACAGGAATTCCCCGTGCTGGACGTATATCTTGAACTTGCCGTTACCGTGGGCGGTGTCCACAAAGTCCCTTATCTTCCGCTTGATTGCCACATCGGTCACGATGCCCTGCATGGTTTCCGGGTCAACCCTGGGCATATTCCCTGCGTCCGGGTCCCCATTGGGGTTTCCGTCCCGTACGTCAAACAGTAGGACGAAGTCGTGCCTGCGCTTTACGTCGGTGATGGTTCTTTCCTCGTGGCTGTTGTTCATTCCTGTTGCTCCTCTTCGTGGTCGTTGTTGGTGTTGCGCCGGGATAAAGCCCTTGCCGCGTTGTCGGCTCTCTGGTGGTAGTACCCCAGGGAGAACAGGGCCTGTTCCTTCAGTGTCAAGGTCGCCGGGAGATTTCCTATCTGCCCGCAGACCTCCTCCAACTCCTGTTGTAGTCTTACCTGAGCTCCTGGGTTGTCACGCTTCAGAGTGGAAAGGTGTGGTTGCGCTCCTCTTAGCAGGTTGCCGAACACCGTGGCGGGTGTCGACGATGCTGCCCCGTAGAAGCGGTCCACGATAGTGGCCTTGATGCGTGGGCGCGCCGTTCTCTGGATCCGTTCGATGACTGCCAGCAGTCGGCCGCAGTGGTAAGCGGGTGACGGGTGTTCGGTATCCAAGGCGACCATGTAGTCCTCCTCCATTGCTTGGGTTTCCCGGCTGAGCAGTACCAGTTTGATGAGGGCTGCCCTGGGCCTGCTCACTCCCTGCTCGGCCCGGTTGCGTCTAACTGCTTGGAAGGCCGTGTCCATCGGAAGGGGCGTTCCCTGTATTGCAGTTCCGAACAGAGCTTTTGGGGTTGTGGCCGTCAGGTCGCTGGCCGTTCTGACCGTGGACGTTGCCAACTGGAACAGACTTAGGGGTCTGGGGTGCCTGCCTTCTGGGTCCTCATTTCTGGGATCCGTTATTTTCTGCATCCGGAACCATCTGGCTATGTTGGCTTGGGTCCTGCCCACCGTTGTATCTATCCAGTCTCTGACAACTGCTCGCCCCCCGCTCCCGGAGAGCGCTGCTGCGTAGAAATTCGTCGGGTCGGCTTCCGACGGAGTTCTCGTCCTTGTCACTGACCTGAGGAGTGCTCCCACTTCCTGCGGGTCCGGGCTCTGCATGTAGCTCAACAGGTCAAAATCACTGTTCTTCGTCCAGAAGACGAACGTGGTGTCTCCCACGTACAGGCGGGTATGCTCGTTTTCCAGTAACTTGTTTAGTCCCCGGGTGAATCCCTCGCCGCAATCCCGGCAGTTGGGAGCAGTTCTGGAAGCTCTGAGCCCGTAAGACTCGAAGGCGTCTTCGTTGGCCGATATGATAGATGTCCCGGATGACTGGCCCCCTCTTATTCCTTTCACCTTGCCTTGGAGCCTGTCCAAGGCCGGCTTTCGTTGGCCGCAAACCAAGCATTGTTCAGTGTCATCCTGCTTGGGCAGGTTCTCCTCCAGCCAGAATTTCTGGACTGAGGGGAGGTCAATGGGTCTCTGCCGGATGCCTTCTTCCGTGATGACCTCGAAGGTGACCTTCAGGCTGTGGTTCCAATCATCTTCTAGCTCGAGCTGTTCGACTCCTCCCCGTTCGTAGAACCTCTGAACCGATGTTACCGACGGTTCTTGGGTGGCTTCTCCACACCGTTCCAGCAGATCAAGGAAAGCTTGGTGGACGCGGGATACGCGCTTTTGCTTTTTAGGTTCCTGTGCCACTCCGAAGGCGTACTCGCCCTTTTCGGCAAGGAGTAAGGGCTTAGGGTTCGTGCCGCTCCTATTTATCTCTGGAGCTGCCATCTCTATTCCTCGTCTCCCCCGAGCCGTGCTGTCATCTATCCTGGGTATGGGCTTTGGCGAGATGGGGCTGCCGTTGTGATTGATCAGAACGATGTGGGCAACTGGGGTCATCTCGTACAGCGGGGGCAATGGCTTTTCCTCTGTATCGTTGGCGTATTCCAGCAGTTTCTGGAGCATCACTGTGCCTCCTGGCAGTTCTTCGGGACTCGGAGTACTCCGGATTCCAGCAGTGCATTGAAGAATCGGGGCTTCCCGTGCCCGTTGCCGCCCTCGTGGTATTCGATGTCCAAGAGCATGAGCCCTAAGTCCTCAGTGAGTTCAATGGGGCTGTCCTCGGGTTCTGGCTTGGAGAAATACGCACTGAACTCTCGACAGCCCAGGTACGGTGTTGCGAAGCACCTTCCTCTTGCAACGCGGCGGCGGAACTGGTCCCGGTACTTGGCAATATCGTCTTGGCCCGCTTCCCGTAAGACGGGAATTGCTCTTACGACGTAGGCGACATCCCGCAAGGCTAGGGTGTGGCGCTGAGCCCGGTTCCTCGGGTTTGATGCGTCAAAGCCTCCTCCGTCCTTGGACCAGTTGGCGGCGGTTCGTTCGCTCTGTCGGCTGGTTATTTCGTTCCGTACGATAGATGTGTACTGGATGGGACGTAGGACTCGTATTTCTTCCACCCTCCAGGTCATTTCCGGTTTCCAGAATATAGCTTCCAGGACGCCTCGTGCGGCGGAGGGTGTCATCACCGGGTAGGACACCCGCTCCACCTTCATTTCAGGCCTAGTGAAACAGGCGTATTCGCCCCACAACTTTACTTCCAATGGTGTTTGGTTACTGGTCATTCTCGCTTTCCTGTGGCCCCGGTTGTGTGTTTCATACAATCAGGTCCGGGCCAGCTTCGACGATTCCCCGTATCGGGTCGTACTTCCCGTGCCAGGCTCCCAAGCCCGGCATGATGGTTTCAATGAGGCCTTGGTTCTGAAGACGGTTTGCCTCCCTCTGGTGCATCGAAACCATGTTCTGTTGCAGTTGCCTGATGATGTGCCGAGGGTTCCCTGTTTTTCTTCGCAATTGTTCCAACGCCTGCCTTATTCTCTTCGAGTCCTCTGCCGGGTACTCCACTATCACGTCGTAGGTGTTGGCCTGTATCATCTTGAAGTTCTCTCTTACCCTTGGGAAATCGAGTTTCTTCCGCATTTCCTGGATCCCCTTTTGGTCGGGGTTCACGGCGGTGTCGAAGAGAAGAGCGAAGTATTCCCTGATGGTTTCGGGGTCGTTGGGGTCGAATCCAGGGAGTTGCCTGATAACTCTGGCGACTTCTCTTCCCGAACGGTACGTTCCCAATGGGGATGCGTCGTCGGGTGGCCGGAATACCACCACTTGGCCTTCCTTTGCGGATCCCTCCCGGTTGCACCGGCCTCCGGCTTGAATGATTGAGTCCAGAGGAGCTTCTGCCCGGAACACTGCGGGAAAGTCCAGGTCTACTCCTGCCTCCACCACTTGGGTGCTGACCAGCCGGCAGGGTTGTCCCGCAGAGAGTCTCTTCGTGACTTCCGTGATAATCTCCGTTCGGTGTCTGCCGCACAGCAGAGTTGATAAATGGAGAGTCTCATCGTCCTGCATTTCGTCCAGCAGTTCCATTGCATGGCGCTTGGTGTTCACGACGACCAAGGCGCTGTGTTCATTTCTGACCCATGTTGCAACTTCGGACCATGGGTTTGGCTCCTCTACCCTCCACTCCCATTTCACCCTCTGTAGGATGTCGAAGTGCCTCCTGCTCCGGGTGTTAATCTCTCGGGCTTCTGTGTCCCGGAACTCTTTCACCAACTCGAAGGTGGGTTGCGTTGCTGTAGAGAGGATTACGCTGGCGCCGTAGTCTGTTGTCAGAAGCCGAATACCGTCCAGTATGGGTGAGAGCAGTTCTTTTGGAAGGGCCTGTACTTCGTCCAAAATGATGACGCTCTTGGCTAGGTTGTTCAGTTTGCGCGTCTTCGTTCTCTGGTTTGAGTAAAGGCTTTCAAATAGTTGCACCGTTGTGGTAACGACAATGGGAGCGTCCCAGTTCTCTGAGGCCAGTCTCTGCCACACCTCTGCGGGTCCAAAGCTGTCGTCGTCCTGCGCCTCGGTCGCGGCTGAGTGGTGTTCCAGAACTGAAAAATCGCTCCCTGTGGGTCCTGTCTCGAAGATGTCGCGGTAGACACGGGCGGTCTGCTGGGTGATTGTGTTGAAAGGCACTGCGACGATGATGCGCCGGAGTCCATGCAGAGCGCCGTGTCGGAGGGCGAAGGCCAATGCGGACCGGGTCTTGCCTCCCCCTGTAGGCACAGTCAACCTGAAGATGCCTTGGGGGCTCGTGGCTGCTTCCAGGCAGTCCTCGTAGACTTCCCTCCTTACGGTGTTCACCTTTGATGGTTCCGGTTTCCGTTGCATGTTCAGGAATGACAAGTATCTGTCCCACAACTCACTCAGTGGCCGTGAGTTTTCCGGGTGTCTTTGGGTGTCGTTGCCGTGTTGGTGGGCTTCGGTATCCAGGCTGTCGGCGTCGATCAGGGCCGAATATGTCATTCTGAGAAACATTTCCGCGGCCAGCGGGTCTTTCTTAGCGTTCAGGGGCACTTCGGGGGCGGATTGGTCTGTCAGGTCCGGCATGGCCTTTTTCAGTTCCTCTATGGCCCGGTGTGGTCCCCGCATTTGCCGTTGTCCCTGGAGCCATTGGGGGAATTCGGTTTTGGGGTTTGCCAGACCGCCGTGATGTCCGTGGATAAGCAGGCCTGCCAGGTTGGCGGTACCTCCCGTAAGTTCCGCGAGCATGGCTCCGGCGCATTTGTGGTCGATCCCAACTTTTTGGTGCAAGCCTTGCTCGCACTCGATGAGCCTTTTCTGCCAGGCGGGGTCCGCCTTGCCGACGTCGTGCCACAGTCCAGCCAGAAAGGCTAAGTCTCTTCCTCCGAATGGCTCGGCCAATTCGCCGGACAGCTTGGCAACATTCCGGAGGTGGTCGGTGAGTAGTTGTCGTTCACCTTGTTCGTTGGCAGAGTGAGCAAATAGCAAAGCTGTTCGTCTCCTTTTGCCGGTTCAAGAAGAACTTGTCCTTCTAACCCTGCTAGGAGGGTATGCTGTGTAACCGCGACTTAGGTTTGATGAGCCTGTGCCAAGAGACAAGCTTGGTAGGCGAGGCTTCAACTGGGAGACAGAGCTTGAGTTGGGACAGTTTCGGCCGCTTTCATGTAGTCTTGGCGCGTGCCTTGACTACTAACGGACTCTCCTCTAATGAATTGTATTTTGTGTGAAGTAGTTTGTCACAGCCCATCTGTCAGTAATCGGCTGACGCCGGACTTGTTAGATTCCCATCATCACTGCAACTGCCCTCCCGCTCGGTCATCGTCAGTCCCCGTCGTTCCTTGATCTCGGCCCAGTCGGTGGCGTAGCTATGCCAAAGGCTCGCGTCCGGGGCCGCCGCCCCGCCGGGGCCCCGGACGCCCTTGCTCCGGTTGTGCCGGGAGCTGATGGCGACGAGGTGATCGGGGTCCTCCAGGTAGATGGCGTACTGTTCCTTCCTCTCCGCGTCCCAAGCCCAACCTCCCGACAGGTGAGCGTTCTTCAAAGGCACGTGGTGGTCGACGTCGACATGCCGGGGATTCTCCAGGTGATGTCCCAGGTGGGGCGCCCACCATCTGCCTGACTCCACCCGGCACTGCCGGTCATCTTCGTATTCCACCGGTTCCAGGCTCTCCTCGATGAGCACCTCCTGGCGGGCGTCCTGGCAGTCACCGTCCTCGTCAGTCCAGTGCTTCCAGTCGTCCCGGTCGTACTCCGGCAGTCCCTCGGGGATGGCGGCGACGGTGATGACCAGGGTGGTCACGGGCGTAGCGGACGGCGTGGATCCGGGTGTGGTCGGCGTAGACGCCGGCGTGGATGCCTCCCTCGCCGGTTCCGGCGTCGGCATGGCTGGTTCCACGTCCGGCGTGGGCCCCGGTGCCGGGGTTTCTGTCGCCGGTTCCGGGGTCGCGGCTGGCTCGGGCCCCGGCTCCATTCCGCATTCCAACCCAGCCATGAACAGGGCCGAATCTTCCGCCACCTCCTCCGCTGCCATCGCCTCGGTCATCGCCGTGGCCATCTCAGCCGGTCCGCCCAGGGCCGCCATGATGCACATCATCCCGTCCCTGTCCTCCGGCACCATCCCCAGCTTGGGGGCGGCCGCTGCCCACTCCTCGTCGTTCAGGCAGGCCACGGACACGGTGAACGCCGCCATGCTCCCGGCCATGGCCGTCTGGGGGTCTCCCTCCAGCCCCGCGGTCATCACCGCCCTGGGGTCGATGACGTCCAGACCTGCCATGACGCAGCCGGATGTCGCTTGGCTCAGCGGAACCGGGATGATGGTGGCGATGAAGAGCTGGTCTACGGTGCCGTCATCGAGACACTTGGTGAGCTTGGCCTGCTCCTCCATGGACGCCGGCGCGCCCCCGGTGAGGGCGGCGATCATCCTCTCCGGGTCCTGGCCGATGCAGTCGAGCTCGTCCTCGGACAGGCTGGAAAGCAGGGCTTCTTGACCTTGGCCGGGCAGGGGAGAATTCGCTTCCGGCGTCGGCGTCGGCGAGGTGGTCGGCGTGGGTGCCGTTGTTGCCGTAGGCTCCGTGGTATTCGCTGACGGCGGAGATGTCGCGGACGCGGTTCCCGGTGTCGGCGTTTCCGCGGTCTCCGGTGTCGGCACCGGGTCGGAGCATGCCGTCAGCACCGCAAGGGTCGCCAGGACGACAAGTATTGCTATGAGGGAGGGTTTGATCACTCTGGGTTACCTCTCGTTGACGAGTGTCCACCTCCCATTGTACCGGGCAGCCGTCCTGTTTCTGTCCCACTTCCCGTCAGCAGTTCCGGTCGCCCACGCTCACCAGCAGGTACCGGAACCGGGTGTACCCTGATCCCGGAGGGTCGGAGAATTCCCGCCAGTCCGTCCTGTACGTGCCCCGGAGATCTATCGGCTCTTCCCTGTCTTTTCTGGTGCCGGCGCCGGTGCCGCTGCTCCAGGCCAGTCTGCCGCCGACTTCCCTCCCCTCGTGGATCCGGAACTCCTGGTCGAATGTGCCGGGTCTCCCCGGGTTCCAGTAAAGGTGGTCGTTCGTCAGGAGGACGGCGTATCCGTGTTTCGCCCGTCCGTTCCGAATCGTCCCTTCCAAGCGGGCCACGTCATGCCAGAAGTCATACCTGCCTATCAGGGTCGCGCCCTGCCCCTTCAGGTCGAAGTCGTCTCCGTCAAAGCGGACTTCTGCGGGCGCGGTCCGGTACTTTAGCTCGATGGCGGTTTTGGATTCGGGAAGCCAGATGTCCACGTAGCGCCGGTCCGGCCCCTCTATCAGGTTCCCGACCTCCTGTCTGATCCTGATGGAAGGGTTGTCCTTCTGGATCTGCCAGGAGAGGGCGTGCTTGAAGTCCGACTCCGAGTAGAAGACAGGCCTGGACTGGGCCAGTGCCTCCATGACGGTGTGCATATTCAGTAGCTGTCCAGTCATCGCGCGTCGAGTTCCATCCTTGTCAGGTTCGCCGTAACTACTGGTTTTGGAGAGATGGCTGGCGTCGTGGCCTCATATCGGTCTACCGATGCCTTTGGGTCCGACCAATTCGGATGTGCATCGGTGTCCGTGAAACAGGCTGCAGTTGCGCTACCACAAGAAGGTCATGTAATCGGGGTTCTGGAATCCACGGGTGCCGTTGAGCCTCCCGTAACCTCGGGCCTCAAGCTTCTCAGGCAGGAGCTCGTTGGCCACCTTTTCTGCCCAGACATAGCGACACCCGGCCTAGACCGCTACCTGCTCTACCTCATCCATGATAAGGATTAGCTTCCTGTGTTGTCTGGATGATCCCGTAGCCTGAAGCCCTTTCTGATGGTTGGAATGGCAGTTTCTTAGTCGCTCTCTTTATTCCCTTCTCAACATCGTCATCCGAAACGGGAAGTTCGGGTTCCCTCACTTCTTCTGCCAGTACCTCCCCGTTCAAGTTGACCACTTGGAACACGAGACCGCCCTCCATAGGATTCTCACGAAGGCTTTGAACCTCTTGGCCCGTTTTTCTTATGGTAGTTCGGACACCGGGGTGGTAACAGGCGTGATCATCTGCTTTGGGGCACCTTGCAATTGCTATGATTCTGTTGTCGTCAATTTCGTCTTGATATATTGCGCTCCCGAATTGGCTTGTCAAAATGAGAAATACTGCGTCCAGGCTCTTCCAGTTAATGCCTGCTAGTTCATCGTGCAGACTTTGGTCCGTTGGAAATCCCTCTATGCTGAGGATCAGCCAGTTCTCCTTGCCCTTCCCGAATCGCTTGACACGATCATCCTTATCGTCCACAGCCTCGATTACAGCGGTTCGCAAGTCCCCAGGTTTAATGAGGAGGTTCGGCAGTGCCGTGAGTGGTCCGATCCATTCAGGCCCTATCATTCGTGCGGGGTAGGTGCAAACCCATTCGTGACTGCTGTCGTGTAATGGCAACGTGTGGACATCGGTGATTGACTGGTCCTCCCAAGGCTTGTCGCATTGCTTGCACTGAATTATGGGTGCCTCTTTCGGTTTTGCTGCTCTTCCTGACCTGATGATGTCGGCCATTGCGGCAAGAGTTTTGCCGTTGGGCCACTTTGGCTGCACCTTCCGAACTTCAAGATTTATGTTTCGCCCCTCGTGCTGGGCCCAAGCGTCGGGGTAGGTGGTTGCTGGGTTCATCGTGATGTTTGTCAGATCAATTCCCCACCTCTCACAAGTCCATTCAATAACATTTACCGCCATGTCTTCGTCTCGCCTTTTGTTTACTGACTCCAGCCACGGCAATGTAATTATCTCCGTAGTCTTCTCCTGTCGGGTTTCATCGCGCCTTACTGTCTTTGTTAATAGCATCAGGTTTTCCGGGTGCTTTGGCATCGGTGTTTCCGTTGATCGGACGGCATCGGAGTAATCCGTTGCTGTGATTGAGCTCTTGATCGGACTCACGATCAATCCGTCCCTGGGCCGGGTGGGACCTTCGTACGTCCCGTCCGTTAGCGCCGCCAAGGAAATTGTTCTATCCTCATCCAAGAACCACCAGCTTGTTGGTATCCTCTCCTTCATCGCTCCCCATGAGGCCGCTATGAAGAGTCCAGGTGGCTCTTGCACGCCTGCCACGTATAGGTGCAATGTAGCAGTGTCTGCCAGAGGCCCCCTGATTTTATGTTCAAAGCCACGAACGGTAGTCAGGACTACATCATGACCCTTGGTTTGGCAAAGCCGGTACCACCCTTGATCTGCATCTGGTTCCTCACCGATTACAGCCATACAAGAGTCGGCGTCCGCGATCACGAAGGTTGACCTATCCGGTGCCGCGGCCAGAAGTTCCAGGAAACTTTTTGGGTTTGCCAGCGTTTCCGGTCTGATTCGGAATCCCTTGTTGGAGCACCCGTTATGAAATGGTATTCCTCCATACCGGAGTTCCTCCCCTATATACCTCATTGCTGCGATGTTTTGACCTTGGTCTGCCTCTCCAGTGATGATGATGAACTGCCCGTCGGCGGGGGCGTCTTGACTGCGTTGTTCGATGTTCATCTTTGTCACTCCGTATCTTTACGACGTTCCTGGATTGATAGTAACGGCAGAACATTTGCTGGGGTAAACTGAAAACGAATCATTCTGGGAGATGTCCACAGGTACCGAGGACAACCTGATGATAAGAGCAGTCGCTGGCGTTGCTCCCAGTGTCGACGGAACTGTCGTCATTGTAGATGCTGGCGTATCGACGTTGCCGACGATGAAGACAGGCGTGTCTCTGTCGTGATGGCCAGTCTGAGTCTGGATTCTGGCTCCTCGGGAACTACTGTCAGTACTGGCACGACCGGTTCGCTAGTCCGGTTATTCGGTGTCAGCGACGAAGACACTAATGGGGCGGAATCGTCCGCCCCTGTAGCTACCGGAGACCTCGTTGCATCAGCCGTCGGTCGCCAAGTCGTCAAGGGATCGGCGCGGATGTCGGTTCTTCAGTACCACGAAACCGGGCACTCACCTGGGCGCCGAACCCTTGGTATCTTCTTTTGAACGGTTCCTACGGAAGTTGGCAGTCTCGGCGCCGTCCTTGATTCCAAGCCATGACCAGTCCAATGAATGTAGCCGCGTACCCGATCACCACGGCGATTCCAAGAGCCACCGGAACTTCGGTGGAATGGGCTACCATTCCCCAACCCTCGTATGTGGCGTGGGCTGCGCCGGTGGCCAGCAATCCTGCGGCGACCAGTTTGTGGGACCGTCCGAACCAAGCGCTCAGCTCGGCTAAAGCCTTGGTGAATGGTGGGCCCCAAGTGGCGCCTTGCTCGACGTGGATTCGGATGTATCCTCCGCAGGCGAGTACTGCGGCCAGGAAGAGCGTTGCCAAGGAAATGTAGATGTCCATAAGGTCCTCCTCCGTTCTTGGGGGAGGAGGACGTTGACAGTGGGTGACCGCTGACGGTAATGTCTCCCTTGAGCGGGTGCTCGTGGGTCCCCTCCTCCCCGAGGGGTCTCTTGTCTGGAATCCCCCACCGGGGTCGCAAACATCGGTGGGGGTTCGCTTTTCACGATGTATTCCGGCGATTGCCCTCCCCAGTATCTTGTGTCCGTGACCACACCTTACCACTCCTTGTGGTGTTTTCGCTAGAGATCCGGGGAGGGGTAGCTACCGCCACCGAGGGATGGGATAGTCTCAGCATTTGCCGCCCCTCCCGTTCTCCACCGTCACTGGGCGAACAGGAGGAACGGTATTGATGCTGTGGAACTGCTGTTGGCTGGCCTCCGTTCGAGGGTCGCTGGCGTCCAACTGCTCCATCTCGGACAGGGCCTTTTCATCGGATGAATTTACCCTGTACCGGGGGGCTCCGTCGTCCCCTCTCCCTGCGGCTCCACGTCCGGCGGGGTGGCTGCCGGAGCCGGTTGGGGCGGACTGACGAACTGGTCCCGCGCCCCGCCGCCTCCGAAGGCGGCATCCACCTTCGCTAGGTTCTCCTTCCTTCTGCGTCCCCTCTTGCTCTTGCGCCTGTTCTTGCTGACCGGCATCTTCGTCCCCTTCACGCTCCTTGTGGAGTTGAGAGGATTTTACTCCCGGTGCGCCTTCGGGACGGTTCGGGGCGCGCCGGCAACGAATTTCATCGTCAGCCTCCGTGGCAACCGGAGAGGTTGGTCAGGAACATCTCCGCGAACTCCTCGGCATCGGTGGTCCTGTACGCCTCGGTGAATGCCTCCAATCCGCCGAAGGCATCAACGGTGCAGATCATCCCGTCGTATTCCTCGTCCGTTATGCCGGAGTCGGGTGCGGCCAGGGCGGCTTCCTCTTCACTCAGGCAGTAGAAGAAGGTCAGGTCCGAGACCGCGTTGTGCATCTGTCTAACGAGGCTGGGCTTCGCGGTATGTGCCTCCCGGATGAGGTTGCCCATGCTGATCCCATCCAGACTTCCGCGGATGCAGGTAGCCGTGTCCGCCCTGAAGGTTCCTCCCAGGTCCTGGAAATGCCAGGCGAGTTGGGCGAGGTGCAGATTCAGCAGGGTCTCGTCCTCCAGGCATCCCAACTGCTGGGCCACGTCCTCGTAATCCACGACGTAATCCAGGAAGGGGTGCCTTGACCAGAAGTTCGCCAGCAACTCGACGTCGGTGATGCAGTCCCGCTCCTCCTGCGACAGCCTTGACAGCAGTTCCGCCGGGTCGTCGGGGTCCAAGGGAGCGATACTGGCCGGTTCAGGCGTCGATGCCGGTTCGGGTTTCTCCGCCGGGGCGGCGGGCGCCCCGTCCGGCACCGGTCGCGTCTCTTCCGCACATGCCGCAGCCGCCTCTGCCAGAGCTTTCTGGTGTTCCTCGTCTTCCACCGTCATTGCGACCGCCATCTCCCCCGGTCCGCCCAGCTTTTCCATCATGCACTGCATCACCTCCCGAAGTTCCGGATCCTCCCGCACCCACTCAGCGGTGGTCTCCCACTCCGCGTCGTTCAGACACGCCATCGTTACTAAGGAAAGTGTCGTTGCCGAATTCAGGGTGTCTTCGGGGAATCCCTCGACCTTCGCCAGCATCATGGAACGGGGGTCTATCTCGTTGAACGCGGCCCGGACGCAGGTAGAGCTTTCCAGGCTCAGGGGATCGACTCCCTCGGCAATGTCAGCGAGGTGAATTCTGGCTATGGTCTCGTCTTCGAGACACCCGATGATTTCCACCCGCTCCTGCGGGTCCCCGTAACTAGGCAGAATGAACGCCCAGCCCAGGTGCAGGCCGGGGCTGCCTTCCTTAAGACAGGCCAGTTCGGCCTCTGAGAGCTCGGAGTTGATTTCCTCAGTGTCGTGCGGGCTCAGGGGCGACAGGACGCCTGGTGGCGTCTCGTCTTCGGGCATTGAGGGCGGTGTCGATGTGGGCTCCGGGGTTGGGGTCGGGTCCGGTTTCGCCGTGGGTACGGCGGTAGGAGACGGTTCCGTGGTTGGCGTTGGCGCAGAGGCCGTGCCTTCCCGCTCCGGGGTATTCGCTGGTGGCTGAGGAGTCGCGGCTATGTTCCCTGGGGCCGGCGTCGTCGTTGGGTCGGAGCAGGCTGCCAACACCGCAAGGATGACCAAGGCGAGGGGAAATAGGAGTCGATGCACGCAGGGAACCTTCTTCGCGGAGTTCCGGGGCAACTTCGATTATATCGCCGCCCTCCGGTTCTTCCGCTGCCCTGCCGTCGGCTTCTGGCGCCCTTCTTTTCAGTTCGACAGGGCTGACTGTTCCCTGTCGTGGACCGGCGTTGCCCGGAGATGTTTTCGTCCCGGTTCTTTATGCGGGAATGTTCGAGAGGTTCCCCGGGTTGCCGGTCTCCTGCGCCATTGTGGCAGGAACGCTACGGTTTCAGCACTCGTCCTATGAATAGAATGGCCCCGGTGTCGTGGTGGTGTATCAGGAATATGAAAGGGCGGTCAACGAAAAGGTTGATGGGCTCGGGCTTCTCAGACTCGGTGGTCATCATCACTGCGGTGGCTGCCGCGGCTTCGGTGCCCTGCTCGTCCACGGAGACGTGGGCCTTGTGGACCGCCTCCCGGATGAAGAGGCATTCCCGGTCTCCGGCCTTGCAGGACCTGCCGTCCATGCCTGAGAAGTCGGCGGACCCTGGGTCGAAGGCTTCGGTCATGCCCATGGAACGCAAGGTCTCCGATAGCATGAACCGGGACTCAAACCGGAACTTGGGGAGTTTGAGGCGAAGCTGGCGGAATTCCATCTCCTGGATGATTCGGGCTGCGGTCTCCTGGTCCATGCCTTCCTCGAACTCCTGGAATCGGCCCTGGTCCGGGAGTAGGATGGTCATGGATACGTCGTTGCCGGCGTAGGGGAGGTCCACGGCCTGGTATCCCCTGCCCCGGGCGTAGGCGAACTCCTCTTCGGTGCTCATGGTGGGGGTTTGGATCACGGAGCCGTCCAGGAGGGTGAAGGGTTCGTTTCGGGTGTCTGGCGGCGGGAACCGGGTCAGCCAAGCGGCCTTGAAGTATATGGCGTTGGTCAGGACCATGCGGGTCAGGGAGTCGATGATCCCTTCGGGGATGAGACCGGTGATGCGGCCTTCAGTCCTGTCGGCCACCCATTCGTTGATGGTGTTGCGGGAGGTCTCGGGGTCGGCCTTGAAGTTCGCCGTGCGGATTCCCGCGCCGTAGTTGTCCGAGAGGGTCCGGCTGAAGTTTTCGGCGAATGGGTGATCATGCTGGCCCCATACGGCGTTGGCGATGTTCAGGGTAAAGTTGTCGCCGGATGCGGCGGTCTCAGGTTGACGGGTCAGCCGGTGGTGGAGGGCGTTGAAGGCCGGATGAAGCGGGTCCTGGGGTTTGAAGAAGCGGAGCGCGCCGGCCATCTGGGTTTCGGTGTCTCCTCTCGCTCCGGCGTAGGTCATGGCCAGGGCGGAGGAGATGCTGTAGGGGGAGTGGAAGAGATTGCCGTCGTTGCTGTCGTCATTGGCGGTCAGTGCGCGGTAGAGGTCGAAGGCGAAGGCGTTGTTGTTGGCGGATAGCTGGGCTACGTCCTCTTCGGAGGCTGAGGGCTGGCGGCGCCCGGCGTCGGCCGGGGTGGCCGCCGGATTTCTTTCCTGGGGCTGGGACAGGTTGGAGCCTGCGGTGTCGCCGGTTTCCGGCGTGGTTTCCGGATCGTCCGCCTGCCGGGCTTGGGCGGCGGGTGTTGCCGCGGCTGAGGTTTCAACCGTTGCCGTGGGTGCCGGGGCCTGGGCGTCGGTCGGCACGACCGTGGGCTGGGGCGTCGGAGGCGGGCTGGAGCAGGCGGTTATCGCTATGAGCAGCAGCGTTGCGGCAACGAGGGATCTGGTCATGGGGTGGTACGACTCCTTGTGGGGAGTTGGGGATATGGAGCATTACGATACGTGGCCGGGTTTGGGTTCTTGCCTGCGGGCGCGGCGCATTACTTCTTCGCTGTCAGGGCCTTCACCTCAACGGCGTAGGTGCCGGGGCCGTACCCGCCCACCGCAAGCCAGTAGGCGCCGGTCTCCGGGGCCAGCCAGTCGATTCGGGAGGCCAACCTGTCCCCGTAGTCGTCGCTGAAGGCCAGCAGCCCTCCGGCTGTGAGCAGTTCAAGGGTGGAATCCCGCAGGGAGCCCAGCTCGGTGCTGATCCGGTAGTTCTTTCCCTCTACGGCCTCAAAGACGAAATAATCAAGGTCGCCGTCGTGGTCTATCCTCCCCTTCGCCGTCACTCCGGTTTCCAGGGGAGTCGCGGTGTTCATGTCATTCCCGTGGTCGTCTGCCACGGTCGTAACCGTCAAAGTGTAGGAGCCGGTGCCGTACCCGCTGACCCTGACGTAGTAGGGGGCGGTCTCGACAGCCTGCCAGTCCAGCCTGGCGGCCATTCTGGCCCGCCGGTGTTCGTTGATTGCGAATCTTTCCCCGTTGGAGTCGTACAGGTCCAGGTCGGAGTATTCCAGCGTACCGAGGGTGACGTCGATCCGGTAAATCTCCTTGGCCTCGCCCTCGAACATGAAGAAGTCCACGTCTCCTTCGTACTCCAGTGTGCCCGCCGTTTCCTGCCCGACGGCTATGCGGGTGGTGCCGGAGCGGGAGTTGGCGTGGTCGTCCTCCACGCCCGGCGGAGCCATGGGTACCGGCGTGGCGGTAGCCGGCATGGGAGTGGCGGGCGAAGGAGTGGGCGGCGTGTCGGCGGCGCCAGACGGACGGGACATGCAAACGTCCCAGGCGTTCCAGAACTCCATGATTGCGTCCAGTTCAGCATCGCCGTATTCGTCATCGACCAGCATGGCGCCCACGAGGTCGGCGTCGAGGTCCAGGATCAGGTCCCGCAGGCATTCCTTCTGCATATCGCCGGCATCCATCTCAGACGATGCAATGAACCAGTCGGGAACACAGAGAAATACGCCTGCAATGAATTTCACTGCTGTGTCGGTGTCCTGGGGGTCCGTCGGCTCGGAGGCCATTCCGGCAAACACACTGGCGGCGTCGGTGGTCGCCGTCAGTTCCTTCAGGCAGTCCAATTCGCCTCGGGACGGAATATGCGATTCCTCTTGGTCATGGATGATGCCGTAGAAGAGGAGGCTCTGTGCCATTTCCGGGTCCAGGCACTGGAATATCCGGGCCTCCCAGTCTTCCGGGCCGTCCACCCATTCCAGGACGGGCTTGTACAGGTCAAGAGGTTCCACGGAGTCCCGGATGCAGGACTGCTCCGGCCCGGTCAGCTTCTCGAACAGTTCTCCCCATGACGTGTCGGGGCCGATGAATATATGAAGCCCGGCGTCAGGTGGCGGCGAGGTAGGCGTAGGGGGGGTGGGCGTCGCGGTTGGCTCCGCTGTCGGAGCAGGAGTAGCCGCTGGCGTTTCCGTCGAGGTGGTTACCGGAGTCGGCGTAGACGGCGGAACCAGCGTCTCCGTGGGTGCCGGGACGAGTGTCGGCGTTGACGCCGGTGAAGGTGCGGGACCGCCGTTGCAGGCGGCCAGCGCCCCGGCCAGGAGCAGCAGGGCTATGGTAAGCTGTCTCATCGGTTTTTCTGTCCGCCTCTCTGAGTCAATCCTGTCTTTCTGCAAGGAGAACGGCGAGCTGGTGGTGGCTCATTCAATCCACCCGGCACTGCCTTTGTACTTGAGGACCCACTAAATTGTCCAACTTTCCGGTGTATTTGGCTTGGGCCATCAGGCCGGCCCACTCCAGTGTATTCTTGGGCAATGGCGGCAACATGAAAAACTCCTTAGGAGGCAGGGATGAGTACAGCCAATGGGAGCGCCGGTACCGGGACCTCCCAAGCCTTGCTGGCCGCCGCCGAGAAAATGCTCCCGGAAATCCGGGCTGCGTCGGCTGAGGCTGAGGCGGCGCGGCGGTTGCCGGACGCGCTGGCGGCCAGGCTGGGCGAGGCAGGCTTCTTCCGCATGACCCTGGGGCGGGAATCGGGCGGGCTGGAAGTGGACCCGGTGACTGCGGCCCGGGTAGTGGAAATCCTGTCCACCGCCAGCCCCTCGGTGGGCTGGGTGGTGATGATCATCGCATCGTCGCTGTTCTGGGTGGCCCGGGTGTTGCCCGAGGAAGCTCGGGACGAGGTGTTTCCCGCTGGGCGTGCCGACAACATCGCCGGCACCGTCGTCCCTCACGGGCGGGCCGACCGCGTCCCGGGCGGCTGGCGGGTTTCCGGACAGTGGCCCTTTGGCAGCGGCTGCCACCAGGCAGCCTGGCTGGCCTGCGGGGCGTGGCTACATGACGGCGAAGGCCCGGTGCAGTCCGCCGATGGCCGGCCGGAATGGCGGCTGTTCCTGGTCCCCGCGGACGACTGCGAGATTCTGGACACCTGGCATACCAGCGGACTGCGAGGAACCGGCAGTCACGATTTCGTGGTCAACGGCGTTTTCGTTCCCGGCCGCCGGGTGTTTCCCCACCCCTTGGCGGGAGCGCCGGTGCGCCCGGAACGCCACTACGCCTTTCCTGGCGTGAGCATTGCGATGATGTCCGGGGTGGCCTTGGGAGCGGCCCGTGGGGCGGTGGACAGCCTGCTGGAGTTGCTGGATGCAAAGGTTGACCGACGCAGCGGGCGGCTGGCCGCGGCCGCCTTCGACCGGCAGATGGACTTGGCTGCCGCCGAGGCCTTGACCGGCTCGGCCCGGGCCTATCTCTATCAGGCCCTGGAGGAGTTGTGGGCCGCGGTGATGGCCGGGGAAGAGCCCGGTCTCCGCCTGCGGGCGCAGTACCGTTTGGCCTGCACCAATGCCGTGTCTGCTTCTGTGCAGGCAGTGGACCGGGCCCACAGCGCCGCCGGTACCAGTGCCATATACGTGCCCTCGGCGCTGGACGGCTACTTCCGGGACGTGCATGCCGTCGCCGCCCATGCCTTCGTCCGTCCGGCCACCCTGGCCGACGGCGGGCTGCTGCTCTTGGGGGAGCCGCCGCTGATGCCGGGATTTTAGGGTCGTGTGTCTCATCAATGGGCGGCGGTCAGGGTGGCCGCCACTCGTCTTTGCACTTCTCTTTCTTTGTTCTCCTCGTCGGCGCATCCGGCAGGCAGTGTCAGAGCCGCGGCGAGCAGGGTGGCCGCCAGTTTATGTTTCTCCCTGGTTTCCAGGTTGTGCGAAAAG
Source organism: Dehalococcoidia bacterium (assembly GCA_965204865.1). Classification (GTDB taxonomy): domain Bacteria; phylum Chloroflexota; class Dehalococcoidia; order Lucifugimonadales; family UBA3495; genus VXOI01. The sequence goes on from OZ242027.1 coordinate 2,806,667, forward strand.
TCCTGACGAGTTTCGGGTACCCAAGGACGCACGCCCTAATGTGGACGGTTATTCCGCTACGGTGGAAGTCAGCGTCCCATCGGTGTTGCTCACATTGTTCCCATTGGGGAGTTGGTGGACCGTCTTGACGCTCATGCTGGCCTCGGTGCCTGCCTGGTACTGGCCCGGCTGAGCAAGGTGATGCCGATGAGTCTGCCGCCCTCGCTACGGCCGTCGCGCAGCGTGAGTTGGTAGTGGTAGGCCTAGGTCTTGCCGCCGGACCACCTGGGAGCGTCCCACAGGAAGGCCGCCTCGATGGGTTTTGCGATTCAGCGAGGGTTCGTCACCGGCCATTTAGCAACACGGGGGCCAAAGTCCTCCCAACCTTTCGCATATTCATAGAGTGCGCAGGAGGCTATTCCAGCTATTAGCGCAGGAGCGAGAAGCACGACGATTACTTTCCAGAGGCACTCTCGGCTTTTCCCTTGCGGTAGCTCGTGGTTTTCAGTGTTCATTGACTTCAAACCCGATAAAAAAGCAAGGGGCACTCTGGGACGATCGGGCGGCGTCTTGGTTCTGGTATTGTAATCCCATTATTTCAGGCATGTTCAGACCTTGTCGCGGGTTCTGGTGCTGAATGCCCACTGGGGTTGGGGCATTGATGAGGACGTTGGCTTTTTCCATATGGTGCGTATGCACGGCGGCGACGCTGTCCGTCCGAGTCGGCTCTCGGGGTTGATGAACTGGTGGAGAGTTGCCCATGTCATGGAAAACGATTTCATCATCCGCGGGAAACCGCGGTAGCTGTGGAGAAGGTTCAGATCTTGAACTGTGCTCGGGGATACTGATCACGAGGTTTGACCACCGCGGTGACGGGGAATTCAAAGCAGATTTCGTCAAGTCAGGAATCCTCAGCAGGCGCCAGGTCAGGGTATCGCGTGTGGCCATTGGGACTGCATTGGCTGTGGTAGCGGGATCTTCGGTAGGCATAGCCTTGGGTTACGTTACGTCGGCCCAGTACGTGATCCAAATAGCGACCGGTCTCTCCACAGCACTTCTGACCCTGGCTGCACAATCCTTGCTGGCCAGACTCACTGAGCCCTCGGCTTGGAGTCCCGCTGCCGGTGCGGGAATGTCCACCGATTGGTCGGTCGTACAAGTCATAGAAGGGTATGAGCGAGCGATACACCCTGGCCAATATCGGCTAGAGGTGCGTTCCGCTGGTGAATGGTCGTGTACATTCAAACAGCCTGGACCTGGCCAGAGGATGCAATTGGGGCCTGATGAGACGATGGCCGGAACAGAACCTCAGGTCTACGGATCGCTGGTATTTGGGTCGTGCCCAACTATTAGGGTTCAGAACTTCCCTGGATTATTCCATGCCGAAGCATTCAGTATTGACGGGCATCATCGGTCCACTGTTTACAGGCGGTCAGGGAGTTTTTGGGAGCGGGGCATCAAAACTGACCTTAAACCTGGGATTGAGTACATGATTTTCGTGCGAGCGGGTGGGCAATGGCTGTTGGCGTTTGACTACGACGAGTAGTGCTCAAACCATCCACGATACGGTTGGTCAGACAGTGGTCTGGAGTCAAATCAGACTCCGCTTCGATCTCGGCCTTGGTCAGCCCTCATCGGGGATTATCTCCGTCCAGTCCCAGGCGTATTCGCGGCAGTAGCCCAGGTTCGATGGTTACATATCCTTTGGGCACTTGGTGCCCTTGCTGTGATTGGCACCGGCGGTTACCGTGATGAGTCTGAGTTTTCCAAGGTTCCGATTACACGCCGAGGCATGGGCTTGGGTCTATCAAAGGAAGTCCGCTTTGTTGGAGATAACTACTCGCAGATTTTCGGATTGGCTTACTGCCTGTCCAGTTGCCATTTTCATCCACCGGGGCAGTCGTAAAGGTTGGTCATCAACATTTCCGTGAATTCCTCGGCGCCGGTGTTCCTATACGCCTTGTTCATCCCCTCCAGCCCACCGAACGCATCGACGATGCAGATCATTCCGTCGTACTCCTCGTCCGTGATGCCGGAGTCGGGTGCGGCCAGGGCGGCTTCCTCTTCACTCAGGCAGTAGAAGAGGGTCAGGTCCCAGAGCGCGGTGTACATCTCCCTGACGAAGCGGGGCTCGGCAGTATGGGCTTCATGGATGAGGTTGCCGAGGCTGATTCCTCTGAGACCGTCCTGTATGCAGGAGGCGGTGCCCGCCCTGAACGTTCCGCCTAGGTCCTGGAAATACCAGGCGAGGCGAGCAAGCTCGAGCCGCAGCAGGGTCTCGTCCCCCAGGCATCCCATTTGCTGGACCATGTCCTCGTAATCCGCATCGGGATAATTTGCCAGGAAGCCCGTTAACAACTCGACGTCGGTGACGCAGTTCCGCTCCTCCTGAGACAGCCTTGATAAAAGCCCCGCCGAGTCGTCGGGGTCCAAGGGGCTATGCTGCTGGGTTCAGACGTCGAAGCCAGTTCGGGTGTTGCCGTTGTGGCGGCGGGTGTATCGCCTGGCTCTGGTCCCGTCTCAGCCGCGCAGTCCTCGGCCGCCTCTGTCAGCGCCTCTTGAGCGCCTTCATCCTCCTTCGTCATCGCCGTCGCCATCTCCCCCGGGCCGCCCAGTTTCTCCATCAGACACTGCATCACTTCCCGGAGTTCCGATTCCTCCCGCAGCCACTCAGCTGCGGTCTCCCATTCCGCATCGTTCAGGCACGCCATCGTTACGAAGTGAAGTGTCGTTGCCGAGTTCAAGGTGTCTTCGGGGAATCCCTCGACTTTTGCCAGCATCAAGGAACGGGGGTCAATTACCTTGAACGCGGCCCGGACGCAGGTAGAGGTTTCGAGGCTCAGGGTTGCGACTCCCTCGGCAATGTCTGCGAAGAAAATCCTGGCCACGGTCTCGTCTTCGAGACAGCCGATGATCTCCACCCGTTCCTACGGGTCGCCATAACCCGGCAAAATGAATGCCCAGCTCAGGTGCAGGCCGGGGCTGCCTTCCTTGAGGCAGGACAATTCGGCCTCCGAGAGTTCGGAGTTGACGTCCTCGGTGTTGTGCAGGCTCAAGGGAGAAAGGACGCCTGCCTGCCTGTCGTCTTTGGGGGCCAGCGTTGACGGCGCTTCCGGTGTTGCGGTGGCAGCTGGCACCGGAGTGGGTATGGTTGCCGGGGATGTTGCTGGCGTCGCCGTAGCCGCCGCAGATGCGGTCGGTTCTTGGGTTGGGGACGGCGCCTGAGTTGGTGCCGGGCTCGGCGTCGGCGTTTCCGGAGACTGTGTCGGGTTGGAACAGCCGGCCAGTGCCACCAGGATAGACAAGGCGTCGGTCAGGATGATTCTCTGCACTCTGGGAACCTTCTTGTCGGAATATCCGGTTTGTCCAGGATTATATCCGTGTACGGTCATTGTTTCCCTTGAAGTCGATCCGCTTCGCCGGGTTCCTGCGCTCCCTGGCACCGACCAATGTTAGTGCGTCCTCTCTTCCGCCGGGTGGTGCCGGACGTATGCGATTGTCCTTGCTGGTAAAATCGCGTAATCTGTGTTTCTCAATCCGCCCCAGAGCACTTCGCGAATGCTGCAACGATTTTCAGGGACAGAGGGCCGGCGCTTCGTTATTGAAGCCTTGGAGACTCAGCCCGTGGTGGCAGGCAATGCCCTAGTGGCGGAAACGCTTTGCGACGTTTCCAGAATTGAAGGAGTGGAACCTGGTTCCGTCATCATGGCGCAGGGAGACCTCGCCAATGACATCTGCTTCGTTCTTTCCGGTTCCGCGTCAATCTCGATCAGCGGACGGGAGGTTGCGGTCCGGGATGCGGGAGAGCATGTGGGCGAGATGGCTCTGCTAAATCCTGGGCGGCCACGATCGGCCACGGTAACTGCCAGGCAGGAGGTCGTCTTGGCCCGCACGCCAGCCCAGGCTTTCATCGACCTTGCCAACTGCCAGCCATCGCTTTGGCGCAATCTGGCCCGGTCATTGGCCGACCGCCTTCGTCAAAGGAGCGCATTCATCCAGAGCATCAACACGACTCCGGCATTGTTCATCGGTTGCTCAGTAGAATCCCTGTCCATTGCGGAGGCTATCAGGGCGCGATTGGGGGAGACGGAAATCGAAGTCACACTCTGGACCGATGGCGTTTTCAAACCCTCCACGTTCACCTTGGAGTCCTTGGAGACGCAGCTGGCTCGGTCCGACTTTGCGGCCTTGGTCCTGGCGCCGGACGACGAGGTGACCAGCCGGTCTCAAACAGCGGCGGCGCCCAGGGACAACGTCGTATTCGAGCTCGGGCTTTTCATGGGAGCCCTTGGGCACGCCCGGACATTTGTGGTAAAGCCGAGGGATACCGAGGTTAAGATACCAAGCGACCTTGGAGGCTTCATACCGTTGACCTACACCCTCGCAGCAGAATCCGACCCGTACGAGGCGCTGGGGCCTGTCTGCGCGCAGTTGGTCGCCGCCATCGTTTCCGCCGGCCCCCGCTGACGGTTTATGAGATATTAGCGATATGACATTGCGAAACGACCTGAACTCCCAAGTCAGACAGATCATGCAGGAGCGGTGGAGGATCCAACCATCCAGGGCTGCGCCACAACCCAATGATCTGGAGCTCAACAATCACGGAGCGATCGTGAACGGTGCCGTCCTGTACGCCGATCTCGACGAATCGACCAAGCTGGTCGATCAACAGGAAGAGGTGTTTGCCGCGCGGATGTACAAGACCTACCTTGCGTGCGCGGCGAGGATCATCTCGTCGGAGCAGGGGAGCATCACCGCCTATGACGGCGACCGCATAATGGCGGTGTACACCGGACGCAGGACAGCGGAGCGCGCCGTGCGTGCCGCGTTCAAAATCGGCTTTGCGGTCAGGGAGATCATCAACCCGGCCATCCGGGAACTCCATCCCAATGCCCGGTTTGAGATGAAACAGTCGTGCGGAGTGGACACCAGCAGGCTACTGGTGACCAGGACGGGACCGCGCTCGGCCAACGACCTGGTCTGGGTGGGCCGCGCCGCGAATCACGCCGCCAAACTGTCTTCGCGCGAGGCTCCGGCAACGCACATCACTTCCTCAGTGTATGGGCAATTGCCTGAAGGCCTTAAAGTCGGCCGTGACGGTTCATCCCTCTGGAGAGAGACAACGGCCCCGGAAATAAACAATCGCAGGATCCACACCTCGACTGCTTGGATCCCGCTGTAGCCCCCGCCGCGTCTCTCCGCAACTGCTCCAGGAAGGTTGCCGATGCCTCGCTGTTGCTGTTGTCCTCCTGCTGAGTCTGTGGAAGCATCCATCCACTCCGTCTCCCCAGTCTTCACGCACAGCGCAGAATGGTAGTCGGTCTGGTCGAATATCATGGCCGTAGGCCCCCCTCGCCAAAGGCCGCTGCCCTCCCGAGCTTGTCGAAGGGGTCCGATGGTGCGCGGGTCGAGCCCCAGTACTTCCTTCCTTGGTCTCCGCTGTCCAACCTTGGGTCGGGAGCAGCGTGGCGTACCAACGCTCCCGCTCCCGTGTCAACGCTCACCGAAATAACCCACTCCCGACCACTTTCGTTTGCCCTTCCCGATTCTTGGCAACTCTTCTCACTGTCGCTGACTCAGAATTAAGCCGCCTCGGTGGCGCAGGCATGGTCGGCGAAGACTTCGTAGAGGTGTCGGCAGCATTGCCGGAGGTCATGTTCGTCCAGGTCCATCATTCTTCCATCGCTCTCAACTGGGCCAGCGCGTAGACCATGGCCCTCTCGTTTGTCGAGCCGGCAATCAGTCTGAGCGCGTCCACGCCGCGTCCGGCCCGGATGATTCTTCTCCCGTGGGACACCTTGGAGCGGCAGGTGCCTATCGTGTATCCCCCGCCGCTGCGTCCCTTACCGGCATTACGGCTATCGGTCCTGAGGCGTTCAATAAGGTCAGCCCTTGAGAACGACCCGTCGGACAGTTCCCGGTAGTATTCCGCGAAAACCTCGTGGCCTATGCTGTACAGGATTTCGGCGAGCTTTGCATCGTTCACGGTCCTCCTCCATGCGGCGACGGCTCGCTCCTGCCCGTGGCGATGGCTCTCAGACGCTTCTCGGCATCGGTGGCCCGTGGCTGGAAAACCGTCATGTTTGCGGACAGGGAGCGTCTCAAGTCTTCAGGCAGGGAGTTTCGGCTGACCTCCGTGTTGATCCATTCCACCGGCCTGCCATGGCGCAGTTCAAGCGGCATCTGAGGACGGAACGTATAGCTGCCTGCCATTGTGCCGATCGCGACATATGGCTGGCCCTTGCGGGGCATGACTATCAGATCCCCGTTTTCGATTTTGTCCTTGAAGGACCAGAGTTCATTGGACCAGATGGCGACCTGCTTTAGTGTCGCATTGGGGTTGTCCCGTTGGACTTCCCTTACGATGTCTTCCTGGGTCTGACTATCCGCAAGGTTTTGGGCACGACCGAAACCGATAGTCATGACGTTGTTGTGGAGTGCTTCCTCCTCGCGCTCGCCGTGGCTTCCTCCACGAATGACCCACACCGCCAATCTTGAATCTCCTGAGCGGGAATTTCGCGTATTTTACTATAACCGGGTCCTTGCAAAGCGGGCGTCCAACCGCAGCCGGACGCCCGCGCCAGTGAGTCCGTTCCTCGCAGTCCCTACCCGAAACCGCCCCTTCCCTTGCTACTACGAGGCCGGCGACACCGTCACCTCGAACTCGTCGCTGACCCGGTTGCCGTCGGAGTCCTGGGCCGTCACCGTGATCGTCGCCGTGCCCGTGCCCGTTCCGACCACCGTCAGGGTGGAGCCGCTCACCCACACCGACGCCACGCCGTAGTTGGACGACACGGCGGTGATGGTCAGCCCGTCGCCGCTGAACACGCCGTCCAGGGAGATTTCCCGCAACTCCGGCCCCGTCAGGCTGACGTCGGGCAGGGACGCGGCCACCGTGGGCGGCCCGCCGAACCTTTGCTCCTCCCCTTCCTCCGCTTCTACCGATACGGTGAAGGCGTCGCTTACCCGGTTGCCGTCTGAGTCTTGGGCCACGACAGTAATGGTCACCGTTCCCTCGGCCATTCCGGTGAGCGTAAGCGTGGACTGGTCGGCGGCCACGGTCACGGTGGCTATGGCGTTGTCCGAGGAGGCCGCGGTGATGGTCAGGCTGTCCCCGTCGGCGTCGCTGAAGACGCCGGACAGGGAGATGTCCCGGGTCTCTTCCTCCTCCATGCTCACGTCGGCCAGGGCCGATGCCACCACCGGGGCGGCCTTCACGCTGACGGTGAAGGCGTCCGACACCGTGCCGCCGTTGCCGTCGTCGGCGGTCACCGTGATGGTGGCAGTTCCTCTGCTCTTGGCCGAAACCGTCAGGCTGGTGTGGTCGGACGCCACGGAAACTGTCGCCACGGCCTCGTTCGAGGATGCGGCGGTGACTGTCAGCGCGTCGCTGTCGGCGTCGCTGAAGACGCCGGACAGGGAGACCGTCTGCGTCCCGCTCTCGTTGACGATGGTGACGTCGGCGATGGCGCTGGCCACCGTGGGCGCGCTGTTGGCCGGGTCCTGCTGCTGCGGCGGGTCGTCGTCGGTGATGGTGAGGGTGATCTTGTCTTCCAGGAGGGCCGTGCCCATGTCGAACAGGGCCGAGATCACCACCGTTTCGTCGGCCTCGTCCACGGCGTCGTCGGTGATGGAGATGGCGGCCGTGGCGGACCGCTGTCCGCCCGGAATGAAGATGCTGAGCGGCATGGTGAAGTCGACGTCCTCGGTCGCCGTGCCGTCCGCGCCCGCAAACAGGAAGCCGCCGATGCCGCCCTCCGGGGCGGGAGCGTCCAGGGTGGCCGTGAGGGTCACATCCCCGGCGCTTTCGCTCACCGTGGCCGTGCTCAGGGCCAGGGTCACGGCGGTGGGCTGGGCCGGACCGCCCTCGGCGCCCTGCGCGCCGCTGCCCGTAGGCGTTCCCTGGCGGACGTTGGACCACAGCCCGGCGCCGATTCCGTTGGTGGCCCGCACCCGCACGTCATAGGTGGCGCCGTTGGTCAGGCTGCCGATGGTGATGGTTCGGGTCTCGCCGGCGTGGCTGGCGTCCGTCCATGCGGCGGCGGCGGACGCCTTGTACTCCACGTCGTAGCCGGTGGGGTCGCCCAGGGGCAGTCCCCAGGTCACCGTCAGGCTGGCGTTGCCCGCTTCGATGCTGTCGATCCAGGCCTTCCTGGGTTCGGCGACGAAGCGGACCAGGGCGAAGTCGTCGTTGCTCCCGTTGTGGCTGTACCCGGCCAGCACGATCTTTCCGTCGGGCTGCAACGCCATGGCGTGGGCCCGGTCGTCCCCGGAGCCGACGGCGACGGTGAGCACCCCGCCGGAGCCGAAGGCGGGGTCCAGGCGGCCGTACTCGTCGTAGCGGGCCACGGCGAAGTCCTTGTTGCCGCCGCCGTGGCTGTACCCGGCCAGCAGGATCTTGCCGTCGGGCTGCAACGCCATGGCGTAGGCCCGGTCGTCGCCGGAACGGACGTGGGTGAAGACCCGGCCGCCGTTGCCGAAGCCCAAGTCCAGGGCGCCGTAGTGGGTGTAGCGGACCAGCACGAACCTCTCGTTGGCCCCGCGGTCATACCCCGCCGCCACCACCTCTCCGCCGGGCAGCAGGAGCACCGCCCGGGCCACGATTCCCTCGGAGCTGGCGGTGGTGACCATGCCGCCGTTGCCGAAGGAGTCGTCCAGCTTGCCGTCGGCGGTGTAGCGTGCCAGCACGAACTCATTCCGGCCGCTGTGGCGGCGCTCCCCGGCGGCGACAATCCTGCCGTCGCGCCGCAACGCCATGGAGTTGAATGAGTCGAAGTCGGAGCCAAGGTCGGTGACGACCCTGCCGCCATCGCCGAAGGAGGCGTCCAGGGTCCCGGAGCGGGTGTAGCGCACCACCAGACCGTCGCCGCCCACCGCGCCCGCCACCACAATCTTCCCGTCGGGCTGCAGCGCCACCGCATAGGCCTGGTGCAAGCTGACGGAGAAGAAACTGGTGGTCACCTTGCCCCCGTCGCCGAAGCTGGCGTCCAGGGCGCCGGAGCGGGTGTAGCGGGCCAGGGCAACATCGTTGCCACTGTAGCCGGCCACGACGATCCTGCCGTCGGGTTGCACGGCCACCGCCTGGGCAAAATCCTGGAGGTTGCCGAAGCCGGTGGTGACCCTGCCGCCGGTCCCGAAGCCGGCGTCCAGGGAGCCGTCGGCGTTGTAGCGCACCAGGGCGAAGTCGCTGTCGCTGCTCGCCTGGTAGCTGTACCCGGCCACCACGATCTTGCCGTCGGGCTGCAACGCCACGGCGCGGGCCTGGTCGTCGAAGGAGGCGAAGTCGGCGGTCGCCTTGCCGTCGGTGTCGAAGGTGCTGTCCAACGCGCCGGAGCCCGTGGCGCTGGCCGCCCGCGGCTGGGGCGGGAGGTTGGCGGCCCGGGGCGTGCCCTGGGCCGTGTCCGACCACTCCCCGGCCACGCTGCCCTCGGTCCTGGCCCGCACCCGCAGGTCGTAGGTGGCGCCGTTGGTCAGCTCGGTGATGGTCTTGAACCGGGCCAGTCCGGTGTGCGCGGCGTCGGTCCAGCTGCCGGCCGTGGACTCCTTGTACTCCAGGTCGTAGCCGGTGACGGCGCTTCCCTCCCCGGCGGTGACGCCGGTGGCGGGCTTGCCCCAGGCCACCGTCAGCGTGGTGTCGCCCTCGTCCACCTCGCCGATGTGCCCCTTGCCGGGGCCGCCGTCGGCCAGGGTCTTCACCACGGTGTCCGTGGGCGTGCCCTGGGCCTGGACCCAGGACTCGCCCAGCCGGTCAACGTTGCCGATGCGGTTCACCGCGCGCACCCGCACGTCGTAGGTGGTGCCGTTGGTCAGATTGCCGATGGTGGCCCTTGTAGCTATGCCGGTGTGGGTGGCGGCCGTCCAGGCGGAGGCGGTGGACTTCTTGTACTCCACCTGGTAGCCGGTCACGTTCTGCACCGGCGCCGTCCACGAGAGGTGGAGCTCTTGGTTCCCCGTCACCACGGTCAGGCCGGTCACCGGGCCGGGTTGGTCCCTGGAGGTGCGGCCTTGAGTCTGGGCCCAGGGGCCGCTGCCCAGGCTGTTCACCGCCCGCACCCGCACGTCGAAGGTTACGTGGTTGGTCAGGCTGCTGATGGTGATCTGCGTCGCTATGCCGGTGTGCCCCGCGTCCACCCAGCCGGTCAGAACGTTGGACCCGGTGGCGGGTTGGTCCGGGGCGATGTCCCTCTTGTACTCCACGTCGTAGCCGGTCACCACGCCCGACGGCGCCGTCCAGGACAGGGGGAGCCTCATGTCCAAATAGACACCCGAATCCACGGCCAGGTTGGTGACCGCGCCGGGCGCCTGGGTGGCCTGCGCGCAGGCAGTCCCGAGGCTCAGGGAGACCGGCACGCCGGCGGTCCAGCCGACGTCGATGCTCACGCCAACCGAATCGGAGTTGCTGTCGATGGAATAGGTGCTGTCGCCGACGCAGAACTTCAGCGCCTCGAGCTCAGCGGTGGGAGCGACAGTAAAGTTGGCCTGGAAATAGTCGTTTGCCGCGTCGGTTATACGGTCAAAGGAATTGCTGTGGGTCCCGACCGTAACGGTGTTGTCGGACAGCGCCGTATTGCACGTACTGAAGCCATGGCAGCCAATGACCTCGACTCCTAAATTATCGGTTTGTGTCACGGGCGTGAGGGTGGCCCACCACTCGGAGCCGGCGGTCACCCGCCGCACGGTGACGGTGTAGTCCCTGGTGTTGCCGTTGGTGTCGGTGACCCGGACGGTGATGGCGTTGTCGCCCACATCCAAGGGGATGGCGGCGCCGGCGTTGCCGCTGGCCACCGTGGCCAGGCTGCCCGCCTTGCCCACCTGCGCCGAGGAGCCTGCGTCCGCCAGCGTGGGCGTGAGCCGCACGTGGGTCACGCCGTTGCCCACGGTGGCCCGGTAGCCGGTGGTGGCGGCGTCGAAGGCCGGGGCCAGGGTCTCGGCGCCGGTCATGGCGGTGAAGTTGCTGCCGTCGGTGCTGCTCTCCGCCGCCAGGGCGCTCAGGTCCAGGGGGTTGGTCGCCTGCTGCGCCTCCGCTTCCTTGACGGTGATTTGGATGGCAATATCGGGCGTGACAGTGTTCCTGATGAAACTCCCACTGGATAAGTAGTACGCGGTGTTTTCGATGCTCCAGCCCACGGCCCCGCCGCTGTCTTCGTCATCCGAGAGCGTGGTAGCTAACTCGAGTTGATGGCTCGTGGTCGAGTGTAGGTGGACGAAGTACTTGGTGCTCGCCGACAAGGTGGTGTTGGCCGGCGCCGGGAACGACACGGTGCCCGCGGCGATGGGATGGGCCGGCACGGTCAGGTCCGCGAGCTTCTCATCTGGGGCGCCACCCGTGGTCGCCGACCACAGCTCCGCCCGAATGGTGTCGCGCTGGGCGGAGGTCGGGGCGCTACCTATCACTACGTCGATGCTGCCCAGCGCGTAGCCCCCGGATTCACTTCCCGTGGTGAACCCCTGGGCGCCGTGACTGTATGCAACCGTGTGCTTCGTCTGCCCGGCGTTGCTCACCAAAAAGGCGGGGGGCTCTTCCAGGGGCACCACCTCCCCGGGCAGGTAGCGGGCCACGGCGAAGTCGTGGTTGGAGCCGTGGACGCTGTAGCCGGCCAGCACGATCTTGTTGTCGTCGGGCTGGATGGCTGCGGCGTACGCTCGATCTTGGCCGGAAACGATGACGGTGGTGACCACCCCGCCGGTTCCGAAGCCGGTATCCAAAGACCCGTCGGCGTTATAGCGCACCACGGCGAAGTAGTTGCCACTGTACCCGGCCGCCACGATCTTGCCGTCGGACTGGATGGCGACTGAACGCGCTATGTCAGTACCGGAGCCTATGGCGGTGGTGACCTTGCCGCCGGTGCCGAAGCCGGTGTCCAGGGACCCGTCGGCGTTGTAGCGCACCACGGCAAAGTCGTCGTCGCTGCCGTTGTTGCTGTATCCGGCCAGTACGATCTTGCCGTCGGACTGGATGGCGACTGAGCGCGCTATGTCAATGCCGGAGCCTATGGCGGTGGTGACCTTGCCGCCGGTGCCGAAGCCGGTGTCCAGCGATCCGTCGGCGTTGTAGCGGACCACGGCAAAGTCGTCGTCGCTGCCGTTGTTGCTGTATCCGGCCAGTACGATCTCGCCGTCGGACTGCACCGCCACGGAATAGGCTCGGTCGGCGCCGGAGCCGATGGCAGTGGTGGCCGTGCCGTCGTTGTGGAAGCCGGTGTCCAGCGTCCCGTCGGCGTTGTAGCGGACCACGGCGAAGTCGTTGTTGCCGTAGCCGGCGGCCACGATTTTGCCGTCGGATTGCACCGCCACGGCTCTCGCTTCGTCGTGACCGGAGCCGACAGCCGTGGTGACCTTGCCGTCGCTATGGAAGCCGGTGTCCAGGGACCCGTCGGCGTTGTAGCGCGCCACGGCGAAATTGTTGATGCCGCTGGCGGTGCTGTATCCCGCCGCAACGATCTTGCCGTCGGCCTGCACCGCCACGGAGCGCGATACGTCCTCGCTGGAGCCTATGGGGGTGGTGACCTTACCGTCGCTGCTGAAGCCGGTGTCCAGGGACCCGTCGGTGTCGTAGCGGACCACGGCGAAGTCGTTGTCGCTGCCGTTGTGGCTGTAGCCGGCCAGTACGATCTTGCCATCGGCCTGCACTGCTACGGCTTCCGCTATTTCGTTGCCGGAGCCGACGGCAGTGGTGGTTATGCCGCGGTCCAGGATGGCGGCGGGCTCGCCGCCGGCGGTGAAGGCCGCCAGGGCGATGTCGGGATGGCTGCCGACGACGCTGTGGCCGGCCAGCAGGATGTTGCCGTCGGCGTCCAGGACCATGGCGTGGGCCTCGTCGTTGCCCGTCCCGACGGCGGCGGTGGCCTTGCCGTCGGAGTGGAAGTCGGTGTCCAGGGAGCCGTCGGTGTCGTAGCGCACCACGGCGAAGTCCTGGTCGGAGCCGTTGTAGCTGTACCCGCCGACCACGATCTTGCCGTTGGCGTCGATCCGCACCGCCCGGCCCCGGTCCCCCGCGCTGCCGATGCCGGTGGTGACCTTGCCGTCGGAGTCGAAGGAGGTGTCCAGGGCTCCGGTGGAGGTATAGCGCACCACGGCCACGTCGGGGCCGCCGCTGGCGTCGGTCTCCCCGGCGAGGACGATGTTGCCGCTGCCGTCCACCGCCACGCCGTAGGCTCTGTCGTTGTCGCTGCCGACGGGGGTGAGGCGCCAGCCGTCCGGGGCGCCGCTGCTGTCGTTGTCGGCGCCGAAGGAGGTGTCCAGGGCGCCGGCGGTGGTGTAGCGGGCCACCAGGAAGTCCCGGTTGGTGCCGTTGCCGCCGTTGCCGGCCACCACGATCTTGCCGTCCGACTGGATGGCCAGGGCGGTGGCCTCCTGGATGGCGGTGTTGGAGCTGCCGAAGCGGGTGTGGAGCTTGCCGTCGGTGCTGAAGGAGGTGTCCGGCGTCCCGTCGGCGTTGAAGCGGGCCAGGGCGAAGTTGTTGTTCTGCCCGGTGATCTCGGCCCAGCCGGCGACGACGATCTTGCCGTCGGACTGGATGGCCACGGCGCGGGCGTACTCGTTGTTGTCGAAGTGGACGGCCGCCTTGCCGTCGGTGCTGAAGGTGGTGTCCAGCTCGCCGTCGGCGGTGTAGCGGACCACGGCGAAGTCCCAGTTGCTGCCGTTGCCGGCCTGCCCGGCCACCACGATCTTGCCGTCGTCCTGGATGGCCACGGCGTAGGCCTCCTCATTGCGGGAGGCGCCGAAGTCGGTGGTGACGATGCCGCCGGTGCCGAAGGAGGTGTCCAGCACGCCGCCGGCGGTGTAGCGGACCACGGCGAAGTCCTGGTCGGAGCCGTTGTAGCTGTAGCCGGCGACGACGATCTTGCCGTCGTCCTGCCGGGCGACGGCGAAGCCCCGGTCCCCCGCCGAGCCGATGGCGGTGGTGAGGGCGCTGTCGGCGCTGAAGTCGGGGTCCAGGTCGCCGGGGCCCGGGCCGGCGGCGCCGTCGGTTCCGCAGGAGGTCCCGATGCTGAGGGAGACCGGCGCGCCGGCAACCCAGGGGAGGTTGGCGTTGGCCCACACATAGTCGTTATCTTGAGCACCAGGAGTCGTCAAGGGGTACTCCCCCGGGCCGACGCAGAAGTTCAGGGCCTTCAGAGCGTCGTTGGGATTTATTGCAGTTGTACCGGTGGAGTCGACGAGCCCGATCGACAGGGCGTTGGGGGTTGAGTGGTTTCCGTCGTGGTCATCGATCCAGCCGAAGTAAAAGTCCGTGCCGCCAAGGGTGAATCCGTTATCCGTCAAGGCCGAATCGCATTCCGCCTTACTTCCACAACCCACAAGGTTCGTGCCTGTCCCCGGCGTGAATGTGGCCCACCACTCGGAGCCGGCGGGCACCCGCCGCACGATGACGGTGTAGTCAAGCGTGCCGATGCCGATGGCGCCGACGCTGATGTTGGTGTCCCCCACCTGCAAGGGGATGGGGTCGCAGGGCGTGCCGCTGTCGCAGAGCTGCAATGTGTCTGTGCCGATGCCGACCCTGCCGCCGCCAGCTTCCGTTGCCGTGAGCCTGACGTGGGTCACGTCGTTGCCAACGGTGGCCCGGTAGCCGGTGGTGGCGGCGTCGAAGGCCGGGGCCAGCGCATCGGCGCCGGTCACGGCGGTGAAGGTGCTGCCGTCGGTGCTGCTCTCCAGCGTCAGGCCGGTCAGGGCCACGGGGTCGGCCTCCGCCCCGTTCACGCTGATGTGCTGCGCATTGGCGTCGCGGGTCCACAGTCGTCCCACGTTCACGATGTCAAAAGCACTAAAATTCTCGTCCTCGACGCTCCAACCGGTCTGGCCGAGATCCTCGCTGTTCGAGTCGGTGGCGGTCCAACGGATTGCGACGCCCGTGGCAAGGTCGCTGCTCAGGTACAGGAGGAGAAGGAAGGTGGTGTTGGGCCCCAGCCCGGCGTTCGGGGGCGCCGTGAAGGTGAGGACGCCGGCCGAGATGCTCGTCGGCGGCGTCAGGTCGATGAGCTTCTCATCCGGCTGACCCGCTTCGCTTCCGCTGGCGACGGCGGACCACAGCTCCGCCCTCACCTTGGCGGCGTCGGCGGCGCTCACCGTGCCGACCACCTCAAAGGTCGCGTCGATGCTCCGCAGGCTGTACCCCCCGGCATGGCTGCCGGTGGTGAAGCCCTGGGCAACCGGTGACAGAGCCAGTCTGTCACCGGTGAACACCTCCTGTCCCAGGTTGGTCACCAGCAGGTCGGCGGCCGTCCGGTAGACGGTGACGATGTAGTTCTGGGTGTTGCTGTTGGTGTCGGTGACCTCGACGGTGATCTCGTTGGCGCCCACGTCCACGGGGATGGCGCCGCTGGCGCTGCCGCTGGACACCGTGGTCAGCGTGCCGCCGCTCTTGCCCACCTTCACCGAGGAGTTGGTGTTCGCCAGCGTGGGGGTAAGCCGCACGTGGGTGACGTCGTTGGCCACCGCCGCCCGGTACTCGGTGGTGTCGGCGGCGAAGTCCGGGTTCAGGGTGAGCGCGGCGAAGTTGCTGCCGTCGGTGCTGCTCTCCGCCGTCAGGGCGGACAGGTCGAGGGAGTCTGCGGCGAGAGGTGTGGCTGTGACCCAGTCGGTCCAGCCACTAGCGGCGTGAGTGGTATAATTTCCCGCCCTCACCCGAAAACGGTAAGTGGTGCCGTTGGTTAACCCCGAAATGGTGCGGGTACGGCCCTGCCGGTCTACGGACCAGTGTTCGATCTCCTGCGTCGTCCCGCTGGGATGCTCACCATATTGAATATCGGTTGGGATGGTACCTGAAACCGTATCCGGCTGGTTCCAGGTGAGGGTCACGCTGGTATTGCCTGCCGTGGCCTGCAGGCTGGTCGGCGTGGCCAGCGTCCCGTGGCTTGCCCCTGCGGGCGGAACGCCGTCGCCTATGACGAGGACCGCCAGGGCGACCAGGGTGGCGGCCAGGAAGAGGAGTCGGGAGAGAGGGGGAAGGCGGAGGCCCCGGGTCATGCCGGGCCTCCGGCGCCGGTCAGGAGGCTGAGAGTCGGGGGGGGGGGGGGGTAACGTGCATGGCCGCCCTCAACAGGCGGCCTGACCTGCTGCTGGTGTTCTTGAACATGACTCCGTTGCCTCCCTGGTTATCGCCCGACCCTTTTCCGGCCGGGTCGGCGCGTTGTGTCGGGTCCGGCGTAGCGGTTGTTTCCAGGGCGGCCACGGCCGGGTCCCGGCTCCGCCCGTCGGCGCGGGGCTGCCCGCCCATCAGTACACCGGGCCAACTCCGTGAAGCAGTGAGAGAATTCTCCGTTCCAGCGTGTGCTGCATTTTCCAAGCAGGATTGCGCCACCCCGATGAAGGCGACCGTGAAACAATCTACCAAAAAGGCCATGAGGCAGGAGTGAGATAAAGCCCGTTTTTCCATTATTTCTTGTGAACTATTCGACTATGGGCTAAAATCGGCCTCGTTAACGGGGCAGTCCCAGGCAATGGCCCCTCGCCAGTGGAAGCGCGGAATGCAGGACGACGAGCTGAGACGGGAGAACCTGGCGCTGCGGGGACGTCTATGCCGCCTAAACCAGGCCAGCCGGCGCACCAACGAGAGCCTGCACTTCGGCCAAGTGCTCAAGGGTGCGCTGGATTCCGCCCGATACCTGACCGGCGCCAGCGTCGGGGTGATGACCCTGCCCCACAATCCCATTCCCTAATCGGTGAACAGGTGGCCCAGTCCGAAGTCGTCGGCCAGGTCCAGGAGCGCCATCATGTGCGCCCCGTTGGGCCGTGCCAGTCCGCTCTGCCAGCGCCACACGGTGTGGGGATATACGCCGAGGAGGCGGGCAATCTCGGCCCGGGGCAGCCTCGACTCCTCCTTGAACCGCAGCAGTCGCTGCGGGAAGTCGGCGGGAAAGGACCGGCTTATCGTGTTGTGATGGATTCGCTGTCTGGGCATCGCTGGCTTCCTCTACCGGAACTCCGGGGGGACAGGCTCCAGCAGCCTGGATGCCTCCCCCCACTGGTCGTATGCCCGGCACTGCCCGTCCTCACACTCCCGCTGTCCCGCCCCTCCCGGGCGCTGGGGCGGGCTTTCACGTTGGCGATTACTCCGCCACAGTACAGGTCAGCCGAGATGGACCCGCCGGCCAAGGCGGGGCGTAGGTAAATTCTGCAACCCATGCGAACCGGCAAAGGCCGTTGTTCTGAGAGTCTACCGCTCCCTTGGCTCGGTCTCCCTGGTCTGGGCAACCTGGTACCAGCGTTTGTCGTCCTCGGTGAGGTTCTCGACCACCTGATAGGCCCGGGCGCACTCGGTCTCCAGCTTGGTCACCAAGTCGGCCAGTATCTTCTCGGCGGCGGCAACCTCGGACTGCCGCTTGGTGATATTGGCGTCAAAGTCCGCAATCTTGGCGGGGTCACGCTCCCCTTCAGGCGTATCGTCCAGGTACTTCTGCTTCGCCGCTTGGGCGGCAGCGAGGTCGGACTGGCGGGGTTGAGGCGCACCCGTTCCTGGAACTCCGCCGCCCGCCGCGCGTCCTTCGCCGCCTGGTCAGCCTTCTGGCCGAAACGCTCATAATGGTCGCGGTAGTCCTTGCTGGCATTCGGGTAATCGAACCAGGCCCTTCCACCGGGGGCGCTAGGGTCAATGACAATGTAGGCCGTCGCATCCCCGATCACGTAGGGCGGAGCCTTCTCCCCAGCCAATACCGGTTCCCCAATCAGGGTGGGCACGACCTTGGCGTAAGGACGGGTCATTCCCTTGTCCTCCGTGCCGGCTGCCACGCTGCGCTCCCATTTCACGCGTATGACGCCCTTCCAGGTCACCTTGGCAGCAGCATGGCTGCCAAGGTTGCCAATCTGCGACTTATGAATAGCTCCTTTCCGTTGGAACCTGTCCGTAGATGCTCCGCCGCGCCGGACCGGCCGCGGCCAGCGCAACCAGAATGGGGTGTCCACAACCGGACGCCCCAGCCAATCATGGTTTGGCGGGGCAGCCACACCCAGCCAGCGTAGTCCTCGCCAAGGCCCTCCGCCGTCGGTTACCGTTCATGACGGTTACCTCTCCCTGCGTTAATCGGATTTGCCTCGCCGGAGCTACTGACCGTCCTGCTGTCCGGATTCATCAGACCCTTCCGCCTCCGGCAGGGTGATGGTGGCGTACACCCGCTCCCCCTTGCCGACTGCGTTCTCGGCCCGCACCCAGACCCTATAGATCGTGCCGGCCTCCAGGTCGCGGAAGGTGGTCTCCGGCTTCTTCGTCTTGGGATACCTGGTCTCGCCGCTGCCGGCTGGGCCGCCCTCAGGTCGGATGTGGGCGATGTAGCGGGTGGGCGCGCCGCCGGTGGCCGGAGCCTCCCAGGTCGCGGTGACGCTGTCCGCCGTGGCCGTCAGCTGCAGGTTGAGCACCGGGCCGGGCGCCTCGGTGGGCACCGGCGACAGCTCAATGTTGGCGTGGACGCGCTCGCCCTTGCCGGCTGCGTTCTCGGCCCGCACCCATAATCTGTATTCCAAGCCGGGTTCCAGGTTGGGAAAGGTGACGGACAGTTCGTCGGCCTTGGGATTCCTAGTCTTGCCGCTGCCCGCACCGCCCTTCACCGGCCGGACGTGGGCGACGTAGTTTTTGACCGCGCCGCCGGTCTCCGGAGCCTGCCAGCTCACGATGATGCCGTCCCCCGTGTCAGTCACGGACACGGCAAGGTTAACCACCAGGCCGGGCAGCTCCACCACCAACACATCGAATTCGTCGCTGACCCGGTTGCCGTCGCCGTCCTCGGCAGTCACCGTGATGGTGGCCGTCCCTTCCGCCACGCCAGTCACCGTTAGTTTGGAATAGTCGGGAGACACCGACACCGTGGCCTTGGCGTTGTCCGAGGACGCGGCGGTGATGGTCAGGGAGTCGCCGTCGGCGTCGCTGAACACTCCCGACAGGGACACCTCTTGGGTACCTCCCGCCTCCAGGCTGCTAACGTCGCTGATGGCCGAGGCCACGGCCGGGGCGGCCTTGACCTTGACGGTGAAGGAGTCCTCCACCGTGCCGCCGTTGCCGTCGTCGGCAGTCACCGTAATGGTGGCCGTTCCCCGGGCCTTGGCCGTCACCGTCAGCTTGGAATAATCAGCAGCCACCGCCACCGTTGCCTTGGTTTCGTCCGAGGAAGCGGCGGTCACGGTCAGGCTGTCGCTGTCGGCGTCGCTGAACACACCCGACACGGAAACGTCCTGCGTTCCACTCTCGTTGCCAATGGTTAGGTCGCTGATCCCGCTGGCCACCGTGGGCACCCGGTTGCGGGACACCGTTACGGTATAGGTCTGCTTGGTCGTCCCGTCCCCGGCGGTCACCTCCACCTGGACGGCGTTGGCTCCCTCCGCCAGGCTGATGGTCCCGCTGGCCGTCCCGTCAGTGAGGGTCGTCAGCGAACCGGCCAGCCCCGCCTTGAGTGTGGCCCCGCTGTGACCGGAGCTGGCCGTAACCGTGGTGCTGGACACGTCGTTGCCCACCGCCAGGGTGTAGGCGTAGGTGGTGGATGAGAAGGCGGGGGCGATGCTGCCGGCCGACAGCGACAGGGCGCTCAGGCTGGCGTCAGTGGACTTCACCACCGCTATGTCGAAGGCGTCGCTGACCCGGTTGCCGTCGGTATCCTGGGCGGCAACCGTGACGGTGGCCGTGCCTTCGGCCACCCCCGTTACCGTCAGCTTGGATTGATCGGCGGCCACGATTGCGGTGGCCTTGGCGTTATCCGAGGATGCGGCGGTGATGGTCACGGAGTCGCCGTCGGCGTCGCTGAACACTCCCGACAGGGACACCTCTTGCGTAGATCCCGCCTCCAGGCTGGAAACGTCGCTGATGGCCGAGGCCACCGCCGGCGCCGCCTTCACCCTGACGGTGAAGGAGTCCTCCACCGTGCCGCCGTTGCCGTCGTCGGTCGTTACCGTGATGGTGGCCGTGCCTCGGGCCTTGGCCGTCACCGTGAGCTTGGAGTAGTCGGCGGCCACCGACACCGCTGCCCTGGTTTCGTCCGAGGATGCGGCGGTCACGGTCAGGCTGTCGCTGTCGGCGTCGCTGAACACCCCCGACAGGGAGACCTCCTTGGTCCCGCTCTCGTTTACGATGGTTGCGTCGCTGATCCCGCTGGACACTGTGGGCGCCCGGTTGGCCTGCGCGGCCTCACCGGTGATGGTCACCGTGGCGGAGGCCGAGCCGGCCGGCGCCACCGTCCAGTCGGTATCGTTGGCGCCCGGGGTGATGCTAACCACAAAGGTCTCCCCGTCGTCAGCCTCGGCGTCCCTGGCGATGGGAACGCTCAGGGTCGCCGTGCTGCTGCCGGCCGCCACGGCGAGGGTGGACGGCGTGTCGCCGGTGTCGTCCTCCGTGGCCGAACCGCCGGAGTAGTCGTAGCTGACGGTGAACCGCAGGCCGTCCTCATGGGCGTTCTCGCCCAGAGTGACGGTCAGCTGCGCGGTCCCGCCCTCCTTGGCGGTGACGTCGCCGTCCATGGTATAGGTGCTGGCGTACTGCTGCGCCCCGTCGTTGTCTTTGATGACAAGGGAGACATAGGTGGAGCCGACCAGGCGGTAGCCGGCCGAAGGGCCACCCAGGACCAGCCCGACAGTCCCGTCGCCCTCGACCTGGCTGTCGTCTCTTGTGTCGATGAGGAAGGTAGCTGCGGACGCGCCGGCGGGGATGGTGACCGTCCTCTTGAAGTAGCGGCTGACCCCTCTGACGGGGCCTACGCCGAACCCGGTCAGCGAAAACGACGCCGCATCCGTCGTGGGCCCGGTGCGGGTGACCACCACGTTGGCCGCGCTGCCCTCAATGACGGTGTAGCCCCCGGCGGAGAAGCCCATCGACTGCGTGGTGTCGGTCACGGTCACCGTGGCGGTGTTCGTGCCGTCGGCAGCCACCCCCCAACCCGGGGCGGTGGTGGTGAGGGTGACGGTAAAGGTCCGGTCGTCTCCCGCCGCGCCGTTCCGGCCGATGGGGATTTCCAGGGTGGCCCGGTCGCTGCCGGCCGGTACGGTGAGCGAGTCCGGCCTCGTCCTGGCGTTTCCGTAGGAGACGCTGAACCCCAGTCCGCCCTCCGGGGCATTCTCGCCCAGGACGACGGTCAACCGGGCGTCCTCGCCCTCGCCCACCGCGGCGGGCGGGGTGACGGAGTAGGTAGTGGTGGAGCCCTCCGCCACCTCGTCGCTGTTGATGGTGACCGTTGCCGTGGCGCCATTGGCGTCCCGGGCGTAGCGGTCGCCCACGCTGACTGCCGGATCGGCGGCGGCGGCGATGCTCAGCACGATGGTTTCGGGAGATTCCACGGCATCGTCGTCGGTGATGGCGATGACGAGGTTCTTCGTCTTGCCGGAGTCGGTGGGCCCGAAGGTCACCGACTTGTCGGCGATGCGATAGTCGCCGGGATTGGCGTCATCGGTGTACGCCGTGGCCGTTCCGGTTTCCGCCACCTCTATCGTGAAGGTGGTGGCCTCCACCGGCAGGTGACTGACGGTGACGGGCACGTTCAGCGTTCCGCCCGATACGTTCTCGGCTACGCTGGCTGCGTACCCCGTCGTGGCCGCAGCATCTGCGCCGAAGGCGATGCTGGCATCGCCGTCCTTGATGGTGATCGTGGCCGTGGCCGTGCCGCCGGGCTTCAATTTCCATTCCGGCACGGCAGCGCCCTGGCTGTGAACGCTCTTGATGGACACGGTGAAAGTTTCGTCCGCCTCGCCCGCCAGGTCTTCCTCGGCAGTCAGAATCGAGAGCCCTACCTGGTTGTGGCTAAAAGGCGCGGTCACTGCGCTCGGTACCACGCCCTGCAGATCGCCGGCCTGGGCTTTGCCGGTAGCCGGGCTGTCAAAGGCCGCCTCGATTTCAAACGTCAGACCCTCAAGCAGCGGAACGTTCTCGCCCAGGGTGATGAAGAGGCGCGCATATTTGCCCTCGGCAACGGCGACCTCGGGAGTGAGCGTGTAGGTCTTGGGGTAGGCCGTCACCGTGATTGCCACCGGGCCGGGAGTCAGGGCGGCGTATGAAGTATCGTCGCTGGTGACCGCGTGGCTGATGGTGGAGTTGCCCTCCCGGACCCCGGAGACCGTAATTTCCTGCGGGGTACTCCAGTTGTCCGGGGTGAAGGTCACCGGGCCGCTCACCGTCGCGTTGGCCGTCGAGCCGCTGGTGGGAGTGACGGTCACGTTGGCCGTCGGCCTGGCGCCCAGCGCGACGGTGTAGGCGCCATCGTCGAACTCGACGACGGACAGGGTCACCGGGCTCACCTTCACTCCCTCTGAGTCGTCGTCGGCGATGGTAACTGTGGCCGAGTTGCTGCTGCTGTGAATTGCGTGACCCGCCGAGACCGTGGTGACGGCTACGGTGAAGGTCTCGCTGCCCTCGGCCAGCGCGTCGCTGATGATGGCCACGTCCAGGGTCGCGGAAGTCTCGCCCGGGGCGAAGGACACCTGCGCGGTGGCCGAGTCGTCGCCGTAGTCCGCGTTGCGGGTGGCGCTCCCGTCGGTGAAGGTCACCGTGGCGGTGACGGTGTCCGCGTGGGCGCCGCTGACGGCCAGGCCAACGGAAACCTTGCCGTCGGACTCTCCCACGGAGTAGCTCGACGCCGCCAGGGACACTTCCCGGGTCAGGTCTTTGATGGTGACCGTGGCGGTATCGGCGCCGTCCGCCCTCTTGTTCCAACCGGTGGCGCTGGTGGCGATGGTCACCGTGAAGGCTTCGTCGCCTTCCACCAGGGCGTCCCGGGCGATGGGGATGCTCAACGTGGCGGTTCGCTGGTTCTCGGCCACGCTGACCGTGGCCGGTACCGAACCCAGGTCGGCTGCGGCGGCGGCGGTCTGGTCCGCGCCAACGACGTAGGCGGGCGTTACCGTGAACTCCAGCCCGCCGGCCGGCGCGTCTCTCTGCAGCGTGATTGTCAGCTCGGCGTCTTCCCCCTCGTCCGCCGCGGCCGTGGAGGAGACCCCGTACACGCTGGAGGAGGTCACAGTAACATCCACCGAGTCGATGCTCAGGCTGCTTGGGTAGAACGGGTCGGTGCTGCTGGCCCGGTGGCTGATGGTGGCCTTGCCTTCCTTGACGCCGGTGACGGTGATGGTCTTCGGCTGGTTCCAGCTGGCCGGCGTGAAGGTAACCGCGCCGCTGACCGTGGCCTTGTCCGTCGCGCCACTGGCGGGCGTGACGGTCACGTTGGCCGTGGGCCTGCTGTCCAAGGTCAAGGTGTAGGTGACGCTGCCGCCCTCAATCACGGACCGGGCGTCGTCGCTCACCGTCACGCCGGGGGTGTCGTTGTCGGTGACGGTAATGACGGCATTCAGCGGAGCGACGGTCTCATAACCGGCGGAGGGCGAAACGCCCAGGATCTCTATCCTGATTGTCTCGTCCGGCTTCCGGATGTTGTCGTCAGATATGGACACTGAAAAAGAGGGAGACGTGTTGCCATGGGCGACGCTCACGGACTTCGTGGTGTTGCCCGAGGCCCGTGAGATCCCAATGTGGACCCGCACGCCTCTCCCCTTCTGGATTGGGCTGCTGAACGTGAGGGGAATGGAAATGGAGCGGTCGCCTTCGCCGGCGCTGTAGGCGGCCTGTCCCAAGGAGACGGTGATGGTGGCGTCCTTGATGGTAACGGTGGCCTTTTCCGCGCCGGCGGCCTTTTTGCCCCAGTCCTCCGATACGCCCTGGCCGGGCGCGATGGACAGTTTGAGAGTCTCGTCATCCTCCACGCCCCTGTCGTGGGCGATGGGGATGCGCAGCGTGGCGGTGGTGTTCCCCGACGCCACGGTGACCGAGCCGGGCCGTCCTGCGCCGGTATCGGCCTCTATGGCCGTACTGCCGTCGTAGTCGTAGGTGACGTTGAACGTCATGTCCGCCGGCGCGGCTTCGCTCAGGGTGACCGTGAGTTCCGCGTTCTCGCCCTCGGCGGCGGTAACGGAGGAGGAAATCTCGTAGAACTTTGTGGCCGTCGGTGTCGGCGTGGGCGTCGGTGTGGGCGTGGGTTCTTGCGCCGAGGCCGTAACCCTCACGTTGACCGAACGGGTCTTGCTGCTGCTGAAGTTGGCGTCGTCGCCGCTGACCGAGTGGCTGATGCGGTCCTGGCCCAGCTCG
This sequence comes from Dehalococcoidia bacterium, assembly GCA_965204865.1. Taxonomy (GTDB): domain Bacteria; phylum Chloroflexota; class Dehalococcoidia; order Lucifugimonadales; family UBA3495; genus VXOI01. The sequence continues at coordinate 2,830,689 of OZ242027.1, forward strand.
ACCCCGGTGACGGTGATCTCCTGGGGGGCGCTCCAATTGGTCGAGGTGAAGGTCACCGGGCCGCTGGCCGTCGCATAGCCAAGGCTTTGCGGTGTGACGGTAACGTCGTGGGTCGGCTGGTCGGTCAGGACGACGGTGTAGGTAGCGGTCTTGCCCTTCTCTACGGAAAGCGAACCCTGGTTGACCAGCACATAGTGGGAGTCTTCGCTGGTAATGGTGATGGTGGCGGTAGCCCCGTTGGCGTGCCGGGCGTAGTAGTCGCTCCGGTCCACCGCCGGGTCTCGGGCGGGGACGATGCGCAGCTCGATGGTCTCGTCGTCCTCGTAGTCGATGTCATCGTTGATCGTGATTTGCAGGTTGGTGCCCGTCTGGTAGTGGCCGATGGTCACCGAATTGGGCACGCGGTAGTCGCCGGGCTGCGTGGCCGTGCCGGTATTGAGCACCTCAATACTGAAGGTGACGCCGTCGACGGGCGGGTGGTTCACCCTTACGGGCACGTTCAGCGTCCCGCCCGCCACGGTCTCCGCCACCGTGGCGGTGTATTTGGTCGTGGAGACCGCTCTGGTTCCGAAGGCGACCTTGGCCGTCGCCCGGTCGCCGTCATGTATGGTCACCGTGGCCTTGTTGCCCCCAGCGGAGGCCACGCTCCACCTGATGTCGGCGGTGGAAACGGTAACGGTAAAGGGTTCGGATCTCTCCACCACTCCGTCGATGGGGATGGGGATGCTGATGGTGTCGCTGCTCTTGCCGGCCGCCACGGTATGGGTGGCCGAGCGGAAATTGCGCGTGTCGAGCGGGAGAGCCCCACCCTCTCCGGGATTGCGATAGGTCGCGGAGACCTGGAACGCCAGGGGTTCGGTAATGGCCTCGCCCAGGGTGAGGGCAAGCTCGGCGTTTCCGCCCTCGGTGACGCTGACGGCGCTGGGAATGGAGTAGGTCTTGGTGGCGGAGCGCGCGTCCTCGCTGTTCACGGTAACGGTGGCGGTGGCGCCGGCTACGTCCCGGGCGTAGTGGTCGCCCAGGTCGTCCACCACCGCGTCCGCGGCGACGATGCGCAACTCGATGGTTTCGTCGTTCTCATAGTCGGCGTCGTTGGTGATGGCGATGGCGACGTTCTTGGTCTTGCTCGTATCGGCGGGCCCGAAGGTCACGCTCTTGGTGGCGATGCTGAAGTCGCTGCCCTCCGCCGCGGTGCCTCCGGAGAGCACCTCCACCCCGAAGGTGGTGGACGCTCCGGGCAGGTGGCTCACCGTCACGGGCACGTTCAGAGTGCCGCCCGTGACCGCTTCCGACACCGTGGCCGTGTATTTCGTCGTGGACGCCGCGGCGGCGCCGAAGGCGATCCTGGCGTTGGCCCGGTCGTCATCCTCAATGGTTATCGTGGCGGTGGAAGGATCGCCTGCCGCGAACACCGAGCCATCCGGAACGGTCATGGTGACCGTCAGGGTCTCGTCTTCCTCCACCAGGTCGTCGGCTGCGGTTACGACCGCGGAGTTGGCCGCAGCCACGTTGGCAGCCATGGTAACCGCCCGGCCGGTGAAGCCGGTGTAGTCGGAAGAAGCGGCGGTGCCGTCCGCAGTGGCCAGCGTGACGGTGAGCGGAGTGTCCATGGGATCATCGTCGGCGAGGTAGCGGGTCAGCCCCAGGCTGACGGTTCCGCCCTCGGCCACCGCGTAGCCGCCCGCGTCGAAGGTCACCTCATCGGCCAGCGGCGTGGTGCTCTTTCCCTTCACCCGCACCCACTGGCTGGATGCCTCCGCCCCCTCGCTTCGGAAGATACCGGTCAAAGACCGCACATGCACGCCCGTTACCACCCGGTTCTTCAGGCCCGTTATCTTGTAGCTGGTCACCCCGGGTTCGACTATAGTGCCGTGTATGGGGTCCAGGGTGGTCCCGTCGTCCCAGTCGGGGTGTTGGACCATCCTCGGGTTGTCCCATTGGCCGTACGTCTGGCTCCACCGCACGGCGTGATAGATCTCTTCGTCATTCACGTCGGGGCGGGCCGAGACGGTCCAGGACAACGTGAGCTCGCCGTCGCCCGGAACCACCTGCACGTTGACCGGCTCGTAGCCCTTCGCCTTGCCCGGACCGATCTTGGTTACCTCATCATCACCGTCCTGGGCTAGGGCCGGCGCCGTGGAGTCCAGGGCAAAAGAGAGGGCCGCCAGGGCAACCAGGGCGGCGGCCAGAAACAGAAGACGGGATAGAGGGGGAAGAGGGAGGACCCGGGTCATGCCGGGCCTCCCGCGCTGGTCAGAGGCTGAAAGTCGGGAGGGAGGGGGGATGCTGGGAACGACCGCCCTCAACAGGCGGCGCGCTTTGCTTACTCTGCTGCCGGCATCGAACATGACGATAAACTCTCCCTGCGGCGGCACCCCGCCTTCACTTCCCTACCGGTTCAACCCGGATCCAGAGCCCCAGGGGACGCCGTTGCTGCTTGCTGCGGCTATTCGTGCCAGCACCGGATGGCGGTCTCAAGAAAGAGGGCTGCCCCCACCGGCTGGGGCCGGAGGAAGCGCCCTGTCCGGCAACCGTCCAAGGGGCAACGGGCAGGGCCACCCTCAAGGGGCGGCGCGGGGCGCACGACACGCTGGAAAGGGCTATCTTCGGTCTCGCGGTTTCACTTCCTGGGCTATCGGCGTTTGCGACCGGGATACTGGCCGCACAACCCGTTTGAATATCCTGGTGCTACATTTTCCAAACAGGATTGCGCCACCTCGGTGAAGGTGACCGTGACATAACCTACCAAAAAGGCCATGAGGCAGGGGTGAGATAAAGCCCGATTACCCATTAGTTCTTGTGAACTATTCGGCAGTGAGCTGGAATACGCCGGTCCCGTAAACGGGGCTGTACCGGGCAATTGCTGCTCGCCAGGGGGAGGCGCGGAATGCAGGACGACGAGCTGAGACGGGAGAACCAGGCGCTGCGGGAGCGGCTGTGCCGCCTAAAACAGGCCAGCCGGCGCATTTACGAGAGCCTGCACTTCAACCAAGTGCTCCAGGGAGTCCTGGACTCGGCCTGGTCCCTGACCGGCGCCCGCTACGGCGTGATGACCCTACCCCACGATCCCCATTCCCTAATCGGTGAACAGGTGGCCCAGGCCGAAGTCGTCGGCCAGGTTTTGCAGTGCCATCATGTGCTCACCATTGGGCCTCGCCACTCCGCTCTGCCAGCGCCACACGGTATGGGGATAGACGCCGAGTAGGCGGGCAACCTCGGCCTAGTATTACAACGACAGTTGTCGTGATAAGATCTTTGGGAAGTTGAGATAGGCTTGGTCAGGTGGGGTGGGGAAGTGGATGCGGCGGCTTTCGGGCAGGTATATCAGGACTTTCAGGATTTTCACGCTTACTTCGCTGGGCTGTTTGGCCGGCGGGAGACGCGAGAGCGCAGCGGCCATTATCTGCAAGCCTTGCTGGTTCAATCCGGGGAGCGGCGCAACGCCGAGAATCTGTCGGAGACGGTTCCGGCCTCAGCCAGGGTGATGCAGCGTTTTCTCACCGAATCGCCTTGGGATGATGACGCAGTTGCAGAACGGCTGCAGGAGTATCTGGGGCCACGGCTGAGTCATCCGGAGGGGATTTGGGTACTGGACGGCAGCGACTTTCCCAAGCAGGGGAGGAAGTCGGCAGGAGTGGCCCGGCAGTACTGCGGCCGGCTGGGCAAGGTGGCCAACTGTCAGGCAGGGATGTTTCTGGCCTACATCAGTCCCTTGGGCCGGGGCCTGGTGGACAAGGGTCTGTACCTGCCGGAGAGCTGGACCTCGGACAAAGACCGCTGTGCGGCTGGCGGGGTTCCTGTTGAGAGGCAGGGGTACCGGTCCAAGACAGAGTTGGGCTTGGAGATGCTGGAGCGGGCTATAGAGTTGGGCCACCTGAGGGCCGGATGGGTCGCCGCAGACGACGCCTTCGGGATGTCGCCGTCCTTCCGCGAGGGACTGGCAGACCTGGGAATGCGTTACGTGCTGGACGTGCCAGCGGGCTTTACGGTGTGGCCGGTGGATCCCCAGCGGACCAGTCCGGTTTACCAAGGCCTGGGGGCGCCGCGGAAACCCAGACTGGTGAGCGGACAGCGGCGGACAATGCAGGAGCGCAGTGATGAACTGCCGGAGGATGCCTGGCAGGAGATCACGGTGGCCCAGGGGAGCCAGGGGCCTCGCAGCTGCCTGTTCAGTGCCCAACAGGCGTCGGTCCGCTTTGCGCGCATATCGGACGTTCCCGCCTTGAACTGTCGTTGTAATACTAGCTGACTGCGATGGTCTTTCCATATGGACAAGGCCAGGACCTCCTCTCTTGCTCGACTGATGTTCTTCAACCGAGCCATCTCGCCTCCGTTCGACGCGCGACCATTCTCGTGAACCCCAGGTTCCTGCCAGCATCGAGGCGTACCATTTCAGTTTCGTCGTCCTCTCGGTCTTGCCATTCAACGGCGATTTCGCCCGAGGCGAGCCAGTGTTTCCAGCCGTTCGGAATCATGTCCGCGAGCTCTACGGTCACGATTCCGCACTTCTCCCAATGTCTGCGCCACCATTCCGGGCTATGAAAGCTGCAGAAGTCCCAATACCAGTAGGGGCGCAGATGATCCGGCGGCTCAGAGGAGGAGAGTTCCTGGGTCAGACCTGGAACGACGATCCCCATCTGGCCCCCAGGCTTGAACAGCCGAGCGAAGTACTTCCTCAGGTACAGGTCGTCAGTCCCTCAGTAGTGGTAGGCATCCATGCTCACGATGGCGTCGAAGAACTCGTCGGCGAACGGAAGGCTGTGGGCCTCGGCGTGGACGGGAAAGACGCGGTCTTCCACATCAGCGTCGCGAATCCTTCCGGCGTTTTCGCTGGGCTTGATCCACAGGCCGGTTGCCCAAACCTGCACGTCGAACTCCTTCACCAGGAAGATTGAGCTGATGGCCCGACCGCAACCCATGTCAAGGACTCGCATTCCCGGTTCAAGCTGCATGACCTGGCTCAGAGACTCCGTCAACCAAAGGACGTTGGGTCCCATCAGGTTCTCGATTACCCAGCCGGGGTCGTATTTGGCAGAGCGAGGGAATTCTTCCAGCTTGAACGCCTCTGCCAGTTCTTCTTTCGTGCGTTTCAATCCGCCCTCCTGCGCAAGGGATCAATCACCGTAGCGTGTCGAGAATCGTTCGGTAGCTGTGGTACCTGCTTTCGGGCACAGAGCCTGAAGCTCTCCCAGCTACAACGGCGCAGCCCGGCTCCTCGAGGTGGGCGCAGTCTGCGAATTGGCACTCGGGCGCGAGCGCCGATATCTCGGGAAAGAAACCGGCCAGCTCGGGCCGGTGCAGTCCGCGGAGGCCGAACTCGCGGATGCCCGGCGTGTCGACCACGAAGCCGCCCACCTCGAGCCCGTGCATCTCGACCATGGTCGTGGTGTGGCGGCCCTCTCCCAGGTGCTTGGTCGACGTGCTCACCTCCGAGGTGCGCAGGTCGAGACCAGGCTGCACCGCGGATATGAGCGATGACTTACCCGTCCCCGACATGCCGGTCAGCGCGGTGGTCTTGCCGCGAAGCACGCCCCGCAGGTCGTCGATCCCCTCCGTTGCGGCCGCGCTGGTCCTGATGACACGGTGCTCCAGAGCGAGGTACGGCGCAATGGTCTTGTCGAGTTCAGCCTCGTCGTCGACGAGGTCGACCTTGTTGACACAGACGATGGGCACCAGGTCGCTGCGCTGGGCAGCGATGATGCACCGGTCGACCAGCTCCGGCCAGAAGAAGGGCTCGCGCCACGACGACACGATCAGGACCTGCTCCACGTTCGCCACGATGACCTGGCTGCGCGGACCACCGGTCTCGGGCCGGACCAGCGTGGTGCGGCGTGGAAGCACTTCCTCGATGATCCCGCCGCCGGCGCCGTCGTCGGTCACTACCACTCGATCACCGGCGGCTACGGCGTTGGTGTAGGCCGACTCTTTCGCCGTCAGGCCGCTCCTGATGCGGCACTGGAGCCGTTCGCCGGCGCGTTCCACGACACAGAGCCCCCTGGCCACGGAGATCACCGTCGCCGGCGCGACCTCGGCCTCCAGTTCGTGCGGTGCCGACGCTCTGGCGCCTCTGAAGGCGGCGTTTTCGATGGCCCGGCGGCGGTCGAACTCATCGATTGGCATGATCCGCTCGCGCGGGCCCAGGTCGACCTCGTCCCACTCGTCGACGGATGCGACGTCCCAGTCCTTTCGGCGAGGCGGCTTGGGCTCCAGGTTTCGCCGCTGCCCCTTACGGGCCGACTTCAAACGCTGGCGACGCGCGCTTTTCTCGACTGCACGCTCGTAGTCCCTGACCGCCTTGTCCGAAGACCGGGGGCTTTCCGGTTGTTGTTCATCAGAAGGCAAGGTCAATTCCTCCGATTCTATCGTGCATACAACGGGCTCCACCGTGCATATGACGGTCGCTACGTGATCGCATAGCCCGAGCCGAACAAGCGAAGCCCGAGCCGTTGGGCAACGCGTTGTGAAGAGACGTTCTTCGAGTCCGTGCTGTAGAAGAGGACATGGTCGCTCAGCTCCGGACGCAAAGCCCACTCGGACACGGCCGCGGCGGCGAAGCCACGTCCTCGCCACTCGGGGACTGTGACTATCCCCGATTCAGCCCCATCTGGGCTCAGCCTGACGGTCTGGGCCACGGAGGCAACCTCGCCATCGTGGAGGGCAAGGCACCATGGTTCGTCGAAGTCGGCCCGCGTCAGGAACTCGAGTTCAGCAAGCGCCGTTGGCATGTCAGCCACAAGACCAGCCATCAAGGCTTCGCCCTCGGGCGTGTCCGAGCACGCCACGGTAACATCATGCTTGTACTCGAAGCCTGGTGGAACGATGAAGGTCGGCCCGCCGCTGTGGCGTTTAACCTGCGCCTCCCGAGAGAGCAACGCGACGTAGTCGTCGAGGTGCAGAGGTCTTGCGCCTGCATCGACCAACGGAGGTTCGGCGGCGGCGAGTGCCTCGATCTCGTGCGCGGTATCCGTTCCGACGTCGTGGCGAAATCGAAAGTCGTTGCCCGACTCACACCCCGCTATGACCATGCGCGGTGCTTTTCTGCGGTCCGGGGTATTCAAGCACTGGATACGACCGGACTCCGTCATCAGTAAGTTAGTTGCCATCTCGATTTCGAGCAGCTCGCGACTGTCGATGTTTGCCGGAAAGGCCATCTCTTCTCCGTACGATTTTCGGGACTCGGGAATAACAAAAGGGCCATGAACCTATAGCTCATGGCCCTTTGGGGATGCCGCCGGAACGGCTCTAAGTTGGGTTGGAGAAAAACCATGAGCGCGGCCTTGTTGCCGCGCTCATGGTTATCCGGCTAGGTTTGGATGCCCTACCGTGCAGGTATTACAGGCTCAGGCCTTCCGAAACGAGGCGAACAAGACAGGTATGGATGTCGATAGGACTTCTGCCATCTGTTCACCTCCTTCGCTTTGGTTCGACAGGTCTGTTTGCGATCAGGGTCATTCTACTTGGAGGGGCGTATATTCGCAACTCGCCGCGACGTCCAAACGACGAACGAGTCCCTCTGGCGGAATTCGGCGACTCGACGTTCAGTCAACCTGCAACCGCACCCAGCGGGTGTGCTTAAAGCCCTGGGACGTGCACCAGAAGTAGGTCATCAGGTCGCCATTGGCGAGAAGGACGCCACCGGGTTTGCCGAAACCGATGAGCATGTGCTCGGCAAGGAAGTTAGGGTGGTCGGGATCACCCAAGGTCGCCTCCGCCCCGGCGTCGAAGACCACGGCCTCGTTGTCGGTATCGAAGTTCGACAGGTCCTCCGTCAGAGCGACGTGTATGCCCTGCGGCTCGTGCCGGAAGTTGTAGATCGCCGCAACCCGCCCGTCGGGGAGGGGGATGGGCGTACAGACCTGACCCCTAAGGTTGGTGGGTTTGGGCTCCGTCCACGTGCGCCCCTAGTCTTCCGAGATAGTCCAATGGTTGTTCAGGTCCTCGGACGTGCCGTACTTTTGGGTCCAGAATCAGCGTGTATATCCGGCCGTCCGGCATAATGGAGCACATCTGGTCCCACCAGAGAATCTTGCCGGACTCGTCGTCGGCCACGACGGAGAACTCGCCCCAGGTCTTGCCCTGGTCGGAGGAGAAGACGGCGGCCGCCTTCTGGTCGGGTTCGGCGGTGCTTTCCTCGGGCTTCCAGGTTTCGAGAGGGTACATCCAGCGGTCCCCGGCTAGCTGCAAGAGCGACCCAGCGCCGTTCCAATTGTAGCGGTCGCGCGGCAGGCCCACCGGCACGACCTCGGGCTCCGACCAGGTACCGCCTCCGTCTTCGGGACCAGAGGACCAGCATGTCACAGCGGGCCGAGGCCTCCGAGTCCGGGTCGAAAAGGCTCTCTCGTTGCACGAAACGCGAGGCGGTCATGACCAGCCGTCCGTCGGGCACGACCGAGATCTTCGGGCCACGATAAGCCCAGCCGTCGTCTGGCGGGCCGCCGCCGGGGTGGATGCTGCCCTGGTTCTCCCACGTCTTGCCGTCGGTTAAACGGAGCACCTCGATGTGATTATCCGGCGAGCCCAGCTCTGTGCCCACGTGCTGGGACGCGATGAACGTCCCGTCGGGTAATGGGGTGATGACGGGCATGTATGCACCGCACCCTGGTACACAGGAGATGATTCCCTGGTCGACGATTCTCAGCACGGCCTTTCCTCCCGCCCGTTCGCTTCGTTCGTTAACCAAATAGAAGTCCCGCTTACGCAAGGACCTCTAAATGGGCACGGGCTGAGCCCGCAGCGACAGACTGCTCGCGACCGGAGCCAGTGTCAATAACAAGACGCGGACTCGTACACGGGCTCGTGTACAACTCCTGAAGGCGCCTATCAGATGCCCTCCAAGCCTGCGCATCCTGCTGGACCTCTTTTGCCCAGGGATGGACCGGTCGGCGTGCTATAATCCCGCAGGTTTTCCAGGAGGCGGCGTTGGACCTGCTCGTAGACGGCGCGGACTCCCTCGGCATACGTCTAGAAGCCGCTCAGGTCGAACAGTTCGAGCTGTACTATCGCGAGCTCGTCGAATGGAACAGAAAGACGAACCTCACCTCCATCACCGATCGAGAACAGGTCCTAGTCCGCCATTTCCTCGATTCCTTAGCCGTCTACACCGTACTTCCGGCGGGTGTGTTTGCCTCCGACGCAAGGGTGATCGACGTCGGCAGCGGGGCCGGATTTCCAGGGCTCCCGCTAAGAATCGCGTTCCCGCGGTTCCGTTTGCTTATAGCGTATCTCTCTTCCACTGGTGGGATGCTTTCTCATTCCAGACGCTACAAGCAAACGGAGCCGTTATAACCATTGCGCACTAACATTCTGCACTTTGATAATGCCTGTTAGTTGCGGCCTTCCAGACACCGCGATTCTGTCCGATTGGGCCCCAAGTCCGCGAATGCAAGCCTCACCACCGTATGTTCTAACCGTCGAAAGTTGCCGTAGCTCGGGGATTGATCCGGTATCACCCGATCCCAATTTAGGCGCGATTGCCTTGGATTCCGGCTCAAGGCCGGCAGAACAGTCTGGATTGAGGCAGTTTCCCCATCTGTGAGCAGTTATTCTGCATCCGCAGGGTGGGTAGGGGCGACGCATGCGTCGCCCCTACATTGACATCGGTTTCAGACGCTCGGCGGGTTCACGGTTGCTGGGTCTGCCAGGCTTCGAGGTTCTGCTGCATCTGTTCGACGTGTTCGCGGACGTGGGCCTCGTAGGTATCCAGCCAGTCGTCGAGGGTCATGTCGCCATTTTCCGGGTGGTAGGCGGTGTTTGACCAAGTGGATTCGGGCAGGGCCTTGATGAGGGTATAGGTCTTACTGCGGAGCCACCTGAACAGGTTGAGCGTGTCGTCGATGTCCTGGTCGTGGTAGTCCAGGGCGGCGGCCCATTGGTTTTCGTCGTAGTCCATGAGCGTCCGGCCGGGCTCCGCGATGAGGCGGCGGGCGCGGATGTAGCTGTTGGCCTCGCTGTCCGTGATGTGGATGATGATCTCATGTATGCTCCAGCAGCCGCGCTCGTAGCGGAACTGCCACATCTCCCTGGGGAACTTGCCCAGCGCCTCTACGAGTTCGGTGTAGGCGTTGGCGTAGGATTGGATTTTCTGCTGGCGCGCTTCGGGGGTCATTCGGGCGTCGCTCCACGGTCGCTTAGGATGGGTTGCATGAAATTATCGGGTTTCCATTATACAGGCAAAATGTGATGGGTCGTGGGTGGTGGCCAAGTTTTGACAGGGCAATCGCATCTTGCGGTAATCGGCAGGCTCAAACATTTTGTGAATTGATATTGTCCATAACGGCGGACTTTCAGATACTCCAATTCAGGGTGATTGAGGTTCCAAGTTGGATGGTGCAAGCCCTAGGGACATACCTTTGGAGCATTGCAGTAGGCTTTATTTAGGGATAGTGGGAGAATTTTGCCGGGGGTATCTGAAGCTGTGCAAAATTCGGTCCTCACGGGCTCGTTAGCCCAGTGAATTTCGCACAGTTTGCCTCTGGTTGGCATAGAGACGGATGGACGTGCCAGTGGCGTCGACAGGCTACCCGTATCCCGAGATTCCGCGAAGAACGGCTTGGATGGCTGATTCTCCCTTGTCGTGGGCGCCAGCACCGCCTGCTCCCTCTAGTGGCACGCCGTGAGAACGGTGGTCATCGTATCGGCTCAGGCGTGGTGGATGGCAAAGCCGTATTCCAGGCGGGCCTGCGCGACGCTGTCGGCTATTTCCTGCGCGGCGTCCAGCGCAATACAACGCGAAACGGGCGTCCAACCGGCGCCGGACGCCAGCTCCAGTAAAGCCGTGCCTCGGGAGGTCCACCCGGACCGCCTCTTCCCCTACTCCTCATGCGAGGCCGGCGACACCGTCACCTCGAACTCGTCGCTGACCCGGTTGCCGTCGGAGTCCTGGGCCGTCACGGTGATGGTCGCCGTTCCCGTGCCCGTCCCCATTACCGTCAGGGTGGCGCCGTCGGCGGACACCCACGTGGTGGCGACCGCGTAGTTCGACGATACGGCGGTGATGGTCAGGCCGTCCCCGCTGAACACGCCGTCCAGGGCGATCTCCCGCGGCGTTGGCCCTTGCAGGCTGATGTCGTCCAGGGGCGCGGCTACCGACAGCGCCCCGTTGGAAGTTTCCTCGTTTTCCTGCTCCTCCTCCGGCGGCGGGTCCTGCTGCGGGGCGGTGACCGTCGCGTCGAAGGCGTCGCTGACCGCGTTGCCGTCGGAGTCCGTCGCCGTCACCGTGACAGTCGCCGAGCCGGCCGATACGGCCACCAGCGTCAGCGTGCCCTGGAACTCGAGGGCGTCCACGGCCGCGTCCGAGGACGCGACGGTGAGGGTCAGCGTGTCGCCGTCTGCGTCGCTGAACACGCCGGACAGGGAGATGTCCCGGTTTCCTTCCTCCTCCATGCTCACGTCGGCGAGGGCCGATGCAACCACCGGCGCGGCCTTCACCCTGACGGTGAAGGAATCCGACACCGTGCCGCCGTTGCCGTCGTCGGCGGTGACCGTGACGGTCGCCGTGCCTCTGCTCTTGGCCGAAACCGTCAGGCTGGTGTAGTCGGACGCCACGGAGACGGTCGCAACGGCCTCGTCCGAGGATGCGGCGGTGGCGGTCAGGCTGTCGTTGTCGGCATCGCTGAACACGCCGGATAAGGAGACCTGTTGCGTCCCGCTCTCGTTGACCATGCTCACGTCTCTGAAGGCGCTGGCCACCGTGGGCGCCTGGTTGGCCGGCTCCGGCGGCTGCGGGGCGGTGACTGTCACATCGAAGGAGTCGCTGACTGCGTTGCCGTCTGAGTCTTGGGCCGTCACCGTGATGGTCGCCGTTCCACCCGCCGCCCCGGTAAGCGTGAGAGTGGATCCGTCCGACGCCGCGGTTACGGTGGCTCTGGCGTCGTTGGAGGATGCGGCGCTGATGGTCAGGCTGTCGCCGTCGGCGTCGCTGAACACCCCGGACAAGGAGATGTCCCGGGTCTCTTCCTCCTCCATGCTCACGTCGGCCAGGGCCGATGCCACCACCGGCGCGGCCTTCACCCTCACCGTGAACGTGTGCTCCACCGCGCCGCCGTTGCCGTCGTCCGCGGTGACCGTGATGGTCGCCGTTCCCCGGCTCTTGGCCGTCGCCGTCAGCGTGGAGTAGTCCGCAGCCACGGAGACGGTCGCAACGGCTTCGTCCGAGGATGCGGCGCTGATGGTCAGGCTGTCGCTGTCGGCGTCGCTGAACACCCCGGACAGGGAGACCTGGTGTGTCCCGGTCACATTGAGGATGGTGGTGTCGGCGATGGCGCTGGCCACCGTCGGCGCGCTGTTGGGCGGCTCCGGCTGCGGGTCGGGCTGCGCGGCGGCCTCAAGCTTCGCCAGCGCCGCCGTCACCTCCACCCAGCGCGTCCAGCCTCTATCGGCGTAGCCCTGGGCCTCATCCGCCGTCATCACCGTGAGTGACGTGTCTGCCACCGTCTCGCCGAAGGCCAGCAGAACGCGGTCCCAGCGGTCGGTGTGCGCATCATCACTCGCCAACTGGGGGTCGTTGCGCCACTGGCGCACCTGCGCGATTAGAGCGGTGTACTTTGCGACCACCGACACGTCGAAAGCATCGCTCACGCTGCTGCCGTCGCCGTCCTGCGCCGTAACCGTTATCGCCGCCGAGCCTTCTCTCACCCCTGTCACCGTCAGGCTGGAGCCGTCGGATGCCACTGCCACTGTGGCCACGGCTTCATCCGAGGACGCGGCGGTGATGGTCAGCGCGTCGCTGTCCGCGTCGCTGAACACGCCGGACAAGGAGATGTCCTGCGTGTCGCCGACTTCCAATCCGCTCACGTCGGCGAGGGCAGAGGATACTACCGGCGCGCCGTTGGGCGGGTCCGAATCCTGCGTATCCGAATCCTGCGGCTCAGTGTCAACCGTGGAAGACAACTGCAGTCGTACCGGCGACCGCGCCTTTTGAGACTGTCGTTCTTGCTCCTCCATCATCTCCCTGCTGGCCTCTATGTCCCGCAGCGCGTCTGCTACCGAGACCCAGCGATGCCAGGCGCTGCCACGGTCGGCAAAGCCCTGCGCCTCGGCCGAAGTCAAGGGCTCAATAGTCGTGTCTTGCACCGTCTCTCCGAATGCCTTCAGCGCCCGGTCCCAGCGGTATCTGTGATCTTTGTGTCTTGCCCACTCGGGATTGTTGCGCCACTTGTACATCTTCGTGACGAATGCGGAGTAGTCATGGGTCGCGCCACGAAACACCGTAACGCTGTAGGTTTGGGTGGTGTTGCCGTCCGCCGCGGTCACGACTATGGGAATGATGTTTCCGCCCTTGCTAATGGCGACTGCGTTGGCAGGGTCGCCCCCTTTCACGGTTGCCGTGGCATCGGGGTGCGTGGTGGTGGGCGTGATGACGACGCTCTCCGTGTCGCGCGCCACGTACACCGTGTAAGAGGTCTCCTCCGTGTCGAAGGGGTCGAAGTCGAGCCAACCATCGGAAATGGTCAGATCGTACAGGCCGGTGTCGTCCGCGTCGGGCGGTTCGTAGTTCACCGTCAGCGTATAGACTCTCTTGAATATCGCTCCCGGCCACGGATCCCCGATCGCACTTTGGGAGCGCCACTTGTACACGCCTATCTCAATCGTCTCAGCCTCGTCCGCCTTCAAGGTGAAGTAGCGGCTTTTTAATGACCGCGCGCTGTTGGCCAAGAGCATGTGTTCGCGGTTTCCACCACGGTTTACAAGTCGTTCATACTCCGTAAGGTCCCCTACCACCACAAAACCCCAGTTCACGTATCCACTTCCGCTATATGGCGAGATGAATTTTCCTGTAAACCCCAGCTCTTGGTAGGGTACCGTCATCGTATAGCTGTAGTGGTCGGGGCTGAACGCCGGATCTATGGTGACGCCGCCCGACATACCCAGATTCTCCAAGGAAAGCGCCTCCGCGGAAGACTTCGTGTCGTCGACAGCCGCATAAAAATACACCAGACTCTTTCGTGATGTGTCCTGCGCCCCCGCAGGTTCTGGCGGCCAAAACATCCAGCCGGTGGCAAGCAGCAACGCCGCCACCAGCAACGTCGCCGTCACCCCCAGCGTACGCCGCCGGGTCGGCAGCCCGGCGTAAAGCCGGCGCAGCGGGGGCAGATGGCGCAGGATGCGGGGCGACCTTGCTTTCAACATGGCTTTGCTGTCTCCTTGCCTGAACTCTTTTATGTATGACTTGGCATGTATTTCCGCTGCCCTCGCGTTATCACATGAGCGCGGTGAAGTTGCTGCCGTCGGTGCTGCTCTCCGCCGTCAAGCCGGACAGCGTCGTGGGATCGGCGGCGGACTGGGGAGCATTGACGGTGATTCTCAGGGACCAGCCTCGCTGGGCTGACCACGTCGTGGTCGAGGTCGGCTCATCTACGTTGAGCGCGTCGCGCTGACCGTTGGCGCTGGCCCGGCGTCCTGATGGGCCGACAGGCCAGCTCTGTGAAGCAGTGAGGGAATTCTCCGTTCCAGCGTGAACTGAATTTTCCAAGCAAGGTTGCGGGGTTACGCCACCTCGATGAAGGTGACGATGAAACAATCTACCAAAAAGGCCATGAGGCAGGAGTGAGATAAAGCACGCTTCTTCATTAGTTCTTGTGAACTGTTCACCTGTAAGCTAGAATACGCCGGTGCCGTAAACGGGGCTGTATCGGGCAATGGTCCCTCGCCAGGCGGAGGCGCGGAACGCAGCAGGACGACGAGCTGAGACGGGAGAACCGGGCGGTGCGGGAAGTCCTCGGACAGCACGTAGACTGTTCTGCCTTGATGGATGCGCTGCCTCGGCATCGCTGGCTTCCTCTAACGGAACGCGGGGGACAGGCTCCAGCAGTCTGAATGACTGTCCCCCGGCTAGTCGTATGCCCGGGATTGCCCGTCCTCCCGCTCCCGCTGTCCCGCCCCTCCCGGGCCCCGTGGCGGGCTTTTCCGTTGGCGATTACTCCGCCACGGTGCAGGTCAGCGTCTCCTCGACACTTCTCACTTCGCTCCCGTCGGGGAGTTCGTAGACCGCCGTAACGGTCACGCTGGTTTCGGCCCCCGCCTGGTAGGTGCCGGTCCGCAGCAGCAGGGTGCTGTTGATGATCCTCCCGCCCTCGCTCTTGCCGCCCGGCAGAGTGAGCTGGTAGTCGTAGGCGTAGGTCCTGCCGCCGGGCCATTTCGGGGCGTCCCACAGGAAGGCCACCCGGTCGGTTTCGGCGATGCAGCGCAGGTTCGCCACCGGGGTTGGCGGCCCCACCACCGAAACGTCGAAACTGTCGCTGACGGTGTTGCCGTTCGGGTCCTTCGCCGTTACGGTGATGGTCGCCGTCCCTTGCTCTAGGGCGAATATGGTCAACGCCTCCTCCACGAGGGCTGTGTCAACCACCATATTGTCCGAGGAGGCGGCGCTCAGCGTCAGGCTGTCGCCGTCGGCGTCGCTGAACACTCCCGAGAGGGATATTTCCCGGGCGGCGAACACCTCCATACCGGAGACGTCGCTCATGGCTGAGGCCACCACCGGTGCAGCCTTCACCGTTACCGTGAAAGAGTCCGATGCCGTGCCTCCCCTGCCATCGCTGGCCGCCACCCAGATGGTCGCCGTCCCCTTGCTCTTTGCCGCCACCGTCAGCGTGGCGTAGTCTGACGCCACCGACACCGTGGCCACGGCTTCGTCGTCGGACGCGGCAGCGATGGTCAGCGCGTCGTTGTCGGCGTCGCTGAACACCCCGGAGAGGGAGACCCGCTTTGTTCCACTCTCGTTGATGATGGTGGCGTCCGCTATGGCGCTGGACACCGTGGGTGCCTGGTTGGCCGGGTCCGGCTGCTGCTCCGGTGTGGTGTCCGACACCGACACCGCCATCGTGTCCACAGGCAGGACGGCGTACTTCCAGTCGTCGCTGGTTATCCAGTGGCTGATCACCACAGACTCGTCATTGGTGTCAGTGTCGGCCAGTCCGCTGACAATGAAGGTCAGCGGAATGTCCCAGGCCGACGGCGTGAAGGTGTTCGTCCCGGGGGACACGGAAACCTTGGCGCCGTCGCCGCTGCTGGCGCTGACGGTCACGTCCGCCGTGGGCTGGCTGTCCAGCGCCACGGTGTAGGTCGCCGTGCTCCCCTCGCTGACGCTCAGGGGATTGACCGCGGTGATGGTCACCCCGGCGGTGTCGTCGTCGGTGATGGTGAGAGTGACTTTGTCTTCCAGGAGGGCTGTGCCAATGTCGAACAGCGCCGACAGCACCACCGTTTCGTCCGCTTCGTCCAGGTCGTCGTCGGTGATGGAGACGGTGGCCGTCGCGGACCGCTGTCCGCCCGGAATGAAGACCTCGAACGGCATGGTGAAGTCGATGTGCTCGGACGCCGTGCCGTCCTCACCCGCAAACAGGAAACCGCCGATGCCGCCCTCCGGGGCCGGTCCGTCCAGGGTGGCCGTGAGGGTCACCTGGCCAGCACTCTCGCCCACCGTGGCCGCGTCCAGGGCCAGGGTCACGGCGGTGAGCTCTCCAGCGGCACCGGGGCCGCCCTGCTGGCCACTTGCTCCGCCGTCCTCCACGGTCACCTTGACGCTGGGGCCGCTGACGCCGTCCAGCGGGTCAACGCCCCACTTCTCCCGCCACTCCTCCTGGTTAAGGTTCAGTTCCTCCCACATGGGCAGCCCGTCCAGGTAGCTGAACGGAAGGCTGGTGAGATCGTACTGGACCACCGCCGTTTCCCCGCCCCGGCAGCCGGAGGCGTCTACCAGGATGTCCAGCCCGTTGCGCCACGGCCTCGCCAGCCGGTCCCCCTGGGGACCCCACCAAGGGTCTTCCCAGAACTCCTTGCTGGGAGACGGGTTGTCCGGCACTAGGATCTTGCCCTGCTGGTACAGCAGCCCCTCGGTCAGGCAGTCCGGGCCATCGAAACTGAGATACAACATCAGGGGCCACTGGGGAGCCCGGTTCAGCGACACGTTGAAGCTGCCCGAACCGCCCTTGTCCACTTGGAGTTCGGCGGGGGACGCCTTCACCGCCCCACCGGCCGGGTTCAGCGTCACCTGGATCTCCCGGGACCACTGGCCGGGTCCGTAGGAGTTCCCGGCCCGCACCTGGAACCCGTAGGCCCAGGAGGGCGACAGGCCGCGTACCGTGACGCTGGTGGCCGTCCTGGGCGCCACCTCCTGCGGGTCGTGGATGTTGGACCGCCATTGGTAGTATTCCAGCTCCCCGCCGGCGCTGGGCGGGTCCCATTCCAGCGTTACGTAGTTGCTGCCCACCTGGGAGAAGCGGAGATTCTCCGGCTCCCCCGGCAGGTCAGTGGGTGCGCCCTCCGTGGTGGCGCAGGTCCGGGCGGCGAAGGGGCCGGTGCCCCCGGCGTAGGTCGCCGCCACCCGGTAGCAGTATTGCTGCCCCGGACTCAGGCCGGTGTGCTCGTAGCTCCTGGGGATGGTCCGGTAGCCGTGCTCCAGCGTCTGCCACGCGTCGGAGGAGCCCAGAGCGTAGTCGATGCGGTAGCCGGTGACCAGCTCCGCGCCGAATGCCGGCCCTCCCCAGGTCAGGTCGATGCGGTTCCTGCTGGCGTCCGGGTCGGGGGCGGCCGTCAGGTTCTGCGGCGGGCCCACCGCCTCGGTGGCGGCGCTGGCGAACACCCAGCCGCTCCTGAAGACGGCGTTGTTGGCGGTGCCCACCGCCCGCAGGCGGTACTGCCGCAGGGCCCCCGCCGCCAGGTCTTCGTCGATGTGCTCGAAGTCCGTCTGGGTTCGCCCCTGCGCCAGCGAGGTCCAGTTGTTGCCGTCGGTCGAGAAATCGAGGTCGTAGCCGGTGATGTTCACGCCGGACACGGCCTCGGGCGCGCTCCACGACAGATTGACCTGCGACTGGTTGATGGCTCGGGCAGTGAAGGCCTGGGGCGCCCCCGGCGACGGGTAGTTTTCCGTGGCCAGGGCGTAGACCCAGCCGCTCTGCACCGTCACCTGGTCGCTGCCGCTGCCCACCGTGCCCTTCGTCCGCGCCCGGTACTGCCGCACGGCGTCGGCCCCCAGGCTGGTGTCGCTGTGGGTTAGAGTGTAGTCCATTCCGCTCTGCGTTGGCGTCCCAGTCACCGAGGTCCAGCTGCCGCCGCCGTCCGTGGAAAACCCGAGTTCGTAGCCGGTGACACTCACGCCTGTCACGAGGGCGGGCGCGGTCCACGTCAGCTCGGCCTGCGTTTCGCTTTCGCCCTCGGCGGCGAAGTTCACGGGAACGCCCGGCTTCGGGTATGGCACGGTGACGCTGGCCTCCTCCCAGCCGCTGGTGAAGCCGTCGCCCACCGCCCGAAGGCGGTAATGCCAGGCTGCCCCCGGCGTCAGGGTTACGGTGTGGCCGTAGGACGTCGGCGTGGCGGCCAGCGCTGTCCTGGTCTGCCCGGCCGGCAGCCAGTTCCAGGTGTCGCCGCCGTCCGTCGAATAATCCAGGTGGTAGCCGGTGACCGTCACGCCCTGGGGCGCGCTCCACGACAGGTTTATCTGCCCGCTGCCGATGCTGGCGCGGAAGTTCCCGGGAGCGCCGGGCCGCCCGGAAGGCTGGGACCACGACCCCGGCACGTCGAACTGGTTCACCGCCCGCACCCGGTAGGACGCGCTGCCGGAGCCCGCCATGTCCGCGTACACCGTTCCCTTCAGGTTGTTTGACAGTGTTTCCCACGGGCTGGCTGACCGCTGCACCTGGTAGTGGGTCACCCCATGTCCGTTCACTGTCTCCACCGCTTCCCACTGCACGATGTTACCCACCGGGGTTTCCACCACCCTCAGGTTCGTCGGCGCGTCCGGGCGGCCATCGCCGCTCCCCGCGCGGGCCGCGATGGTCGCCGTGTTGTTCCGCTCGATGTGGTCGTAGTATTCGGTGCTGTGCCAACTGTTGGTGGCGTCCTCGTTGGTGCAGTCTGTCCCGGAAGGGGTGGTGAGCGCCACGTCCGCACCGTCGCTGTCGAGGCAGACCGAGTAGTCCTGGGTGTTGGTGATGGCGGCGGTGATGTCAGCGGGCATCGCGTTATCGGTAATGAGGGTCAGAGTCGGGCCTTCATTGGCATGGCCGGAGGCGCGGTAGTCGCCGAGACCCAGCTCGCCGATGGCCCAGACGCCTTCGCAGAGGCCGTCCTGGCAGGTCCCCTGGGCGTAGCTCCCATGTCCGTGGCTGAGGACTGCCTCCGCCCCTTCCGGCACGCCACTCAGTGTCACCTGGACAGATGGTGGGATGTCCGGCCCGTTGTTCAATGCCATCACCGTATAGCCGCGCCGGCCGGCGGCCACGGCGGGGCTGGTCCCGGCGTCCCGCAGCTCCAGGTCCGCCATGGGACCCACGCGGAAGGTGTAGGTGCCGGTGTCGGTATATGGCGTACTGGACTTGGAAGCCCTGACGGTCAGATTTATCTTGTACGTGCCGAGAGCGCCGAAAGTTACGAAAGCAGGATATTCACTCCCAGTTACGCCACTCTGAAGGTTGATCGGGCCCAGGCTGGTCATTGTATCGGCGTCTAGGAGGACAAGGAATCTTGGTGAGTGTATGATCTTGAGCGCGCCGGGCCTTTGCTTCGGCGACACGTCGCTGATCGTCCACCGGTATGCGCTCCAACCGCTCCGCACGAATTGGAAGTTGACGCCAACCCCTTCTACCTGAGGACCCGTAGACGGATGCCTCGATGCCGTGCCGGTGCTCCATATGGTGCCCCGGAAGGCAGAGCGAGTCGAGCCATGCCGTCCTTCGGGGTCCCTGATGTGGACGATGAGTTCATCGGGCTGCGCGTTTGAAATAGTGGGGGCCGTAGACCCGATTGGCGTTCTCGCCAAAAGTTCCAGCGTGTCCGCGCTGGTGCAGGGGGCAGTCGCGACGCCGACGCAGTCGAGGTAATGGAACAGGTTTACATCGCCTTGGTTCAACCGCACCGGAATCGTCTCCCCCAAGCAGGCGGTGTAGGTGTCGTTCAACCGCTTCGAGCCGTCCCAGGCGAACCAGGGATTGGCCCTGGTCACCTCGGCCGTCAGGCACCGCTTTTCCAGGGGAATCTCCGTCACGCTGTCGGCGGTGAGGTTGACCGCCACCGGGAGCGACTTATGGGACCCGGCCGAGTCCTGGTCCGGGGGCGTCAGCGTGCCCACGTCCCAGTTGCCGGTGGTCGTGCTGAAGGTGGTGCCGTCCGGCGCCGTGGTGGTCCCGAAGTTCAGGCCCGGCGAAAGGCTGATTTTGACCCGCACGTCAAACTGAACATCGTTATGGTCACTGGCGCCAGTGATGAAGGGGCCAGCGTCATTATTAGCAAGCACCGTGAAGGTCGCCGTTCCCCCCGGCTGCGGAGACCGGTCGGATACCTTGACACGGACGCCGGCGTCTCCGTTGTTGAATTTCGTGCTAGGGCAGGCCAGGCCCACGTTCTCCGTGGCATTGTTGAACCGTAAGCCCGGCGGTTCCAAGGGGTCTGTTTCGATGATTTTGGCATGAACCCGCGACAGTACCGGCGACGAACCACAGACTCCTGGTGAGATTACCGGGAACGGAACAAACAGGTCTGCGCTGCGCCCGGCCGGCAGGTCCCGAATGGTATGCACTTCTGTGACCGGGGCGTTGATTCCATCATTTATGACAACTTCCACCTTCACGACGCGGAACTTCGGTCCCTGGTCCCCCACCGGGTTGTTCCACACGGTAATTTTCCAATTTTGGGTCGGATTGGGTAACGAATGTTGTTCGGAAGCAATCAACAGGTCGGCAAGGAGAGTGGGGGGATCGTCCGCATCCTGGGCGCGGGCAGTACTGGCGCAGACGGCCGCGACAACTCCCAGCAAGACAACCAGCGTCGTCACGAGGCGAAATAGGATGTGGGATGCTATTGTCATTGAGATTCGTAAGTGCGGTGGCGTCTAGTTTCCCAAGGTCCCTTCCCCTTCAACGGGGAAGGGACCTTTTGCAATCGCATCAGGACAGGGTTTTGCCAGGGGGCGGTGAAGTACCGCCGACTGGCCCGTCGGGTCCGGCTAGTTCTCCCAGGTGACCCGGATATCTTCGGAATTCACGAGGATTGGCGGGGTGTCATTCCCCACCACTACGGACGCCCGGTACACCTTGCTCACCCCGGTGGACTGCAAAACGGACCAGGTGGGACTGGGGCCGGAGCTTAGAACATGCCACTTAATGCCATCCTCTTTCGTCTGGATTTGCTCTGCCCACTGGTAGGAGAACGTCTGGCCGCGCTGTTCCGGCGTCGGCTCGTACCTGGCGATGAAGTACACCGTTTCGCCCACCGCCGGGTATGCTTGGTCAACCTGGAGATCCAGACCCGGTTTCTGGTCATCCAGGGATATCCTGACGATCAGGGTGTCGTCGATCACGGGTTTGGGTTTGTCGGGGTTGCCCTGGTGGTCCAAATTGTCGGTGACGGTGAGTTGGAGATCGTAGGAGGGCCTCGTCTCGAAGTCCAGGCTGGCGCCCTCCGCCACCACTATCTGGACGGTGTGGGGGTTGGTGCCCGCTACCGTCTTGAAGTTCTCTTTCCCTTCCCCGATCAGATCGTAGTAAAGGACCTCGGCATCGGCGTTATAGACCGGTACCGGGCCGCCGACCTTGGCGCCGGCAGGGGAGTTCTCAGGAACGCTGAGGTTGACGCCGAATATGGGCGGCTCCGTCTCGTCGAGCTTGGGGCCGACGTGGAAGGTGTACTTCGCTGCCCTGGTCTCGGTTAAGTTGGAGCTGATGGGCTTCCAGTTCGCGTCGTAATCGGGATGATCCGATGTGTGAGGGTTCGATTGGCGGACATGGCCTTGGAACTCTACCAACAGCACGTAGGTGCCGGGCTTGGTGAAGACCCACTGCAGGGCCTCGTACTCGCCGGGGTCCATCAGCATGTCACGCTCTTCATCGCCGGGCTTGAAGCCGTCCCAGACGAGGACCGCCGCTGCGCCGCCGGCCTTGGGGGCCTTGTAGGTGAAGAAGTGAGGCACGTCGCTGGAGTCGGTCGGGTCGCCCGGGTAGCTCTCCACCTCGAGCTTATAGCGCATGGGCTTCCCCTCGGCGCTCGTGAGCCAGTACTTGCTGTCGAACAGGGCGGTGGAAAAGCCCATGCCCAGGTCGGAGGTCTCGTCGTCGGTGGTGTCCGGGTCGTCCAGCTGCAGCCACCAGACCTGGGTTCCGGCGGGCACCGGCAGTTTCGTTTTGTTTGGTCCAATCAGGCCCAGACCCTTGCGGACCCTATCGTACTCTTCCAGCGACAACTGGCCGGCGGTGGCCTGAGCGTTGGTGGCGACCACGCCTGCCTTGTGCTTGTCCAGCACGTGCATGATGGCTTCGTCGATGTCGATGCCGGATGCGACGCGGGTTACTCCGCCGAAACCGTCGGGAACCATCTCGGGCGGGCACTCGTTGATGTAGAGGACGCCGGTGTCGGGCGAGTCGCCGTCCAGGCTGCGGCCGGTTATGCGCCAGTAGGCGTCGAAGAGGGCGTAGTGGCCGGTTCTCACCTCGTGGGGCTCTTCCATAAAGGCGGTGTTCGCGCCGGGGCCACAGGGCTGGGGGTCGGGGTAGGTAGCGAGGTTGCCGCTGTTCTGGGCCTGGGCCGGGCCGGTGGCGGAGCTCACCGCCAGCAGGGTGATTGCCAGGGCGGCCAACGCTATGGCGGCCGCGTAGAACCTGATTTGCTTGGGTGCGTTGATAATGGTGCTCATTGGGAAACTTGGGTACTCCTTAGTATTTTTTCTCCGGGTATCCAGCCTTGGTGTCGCGCCGCGGGCGCGGGTGGCAATCCTACATTGGTTCATCCTCCTTGCGAGACTGATTGACGATGCCGATGGCTGCCTGACTGATACTCGCCATCATTGGCCGCATTATTGATATGGAGTCTCATAACTGGTCAATTAGTGATAGGAAGTATCAATTATGCTCAAAAAAGAGACTTGTCCCTACTGGCTGGCGCTTGCGGAAACGCCCTGCTCGGCAACCGTCCAGGGAGCAACGGAGATTGTCGCCTTCAAGGGGCGGCATGGGGCGGACGACACGCTGGAAAGGGCGATCTTCGGTCTCGTGGTTTCACTTCCTGGGCTATCGGCGTTTGTGACCGGGCTACCGGCCACAGCGCCGGTTTGAATATTCCGGTGCTGAATTTTCCAAGCAAGGTTGCAGGGTTGCGCCACCTCGATGAATGTGACGATGCAACAAGATACCAAAAAGGCCATGAGGCAGGGGTGAGATAATGCCTAATTTCCCATTAGTTCTTGTGATATATCCGCCATCACGCTAAAATCGGCCTCGTGAACGGGGCAGTCCCAGGCATTTGCCCCTCGCCAAGGGGAGGCGCGGAATGCAGCAGGACGACGAGCTGTGCCGCCTAAACCAGGCCAGCCGGCGCATCAACGAGAGCCTGCACTTCGACCAAGTGCTCCAGGGTGCGTTGGATTCCGCCCGATACCTGACCGGCGCCAGCGTCGGGGTGATGAACCTTCCTCACAATCCCATTCCCTAGTCGGTGAACAGGTGGCCCAGGCCGAAGTCGTCGGCCGGGTTTTGCAGCGCCATCTTGTGCTCCCCGTTGGGCCGTGCTACTTCGATCAGGCGGTATGCCTCCTGCTGGTCGAACCCGGCCAGGGACGCCATCGCGGCGTCGGCCAGCGGATCGCCGACGAGGGTGCTCGCCACGTAGGTGTCCGCCAGGTCCGGGTCACAGGCCCGGGCCATCCGGTACCCCTCAACGTAGTGAGCCGGCGGGTGTATCATATTTCGACCTCCTCGTGAGCCGGCGACGCGACGGGGTCTGAACAGGCCGGCGCCTCCGGGTCCCGGCCCTATCACCACCTGCTGGACTCCTCAGTGTGGACGTGGTCGGGCAGGCGGTAGCTGATGTCGGCCTCCTCCAGCGTCGAGGCGTTCATCAGCTCGACGAACCGGTCGAACCCGTCCCTCCGGCCCAACGGCGGAAGGCCCCTGGAAACCAGCCGGCGGTACCGTTCGCGTGCCCGGAACGACGCGATGACGCCGAATGAGCGCTGGGGCGGGAACCTCAGCCGGTCGGCCAGTTCCTTGCCGATCAGGGCCCGGGAAACGGCGTAGACGTACCTGGCGGTGGCGCGGCGGTCCTCCGGGTCGGTGATGCCGATGATCAGCGGGGCCGAGTTGATGAGCGCGTGGGCCATCGCGATGGACTCGTCCTGGACCGGGGGCTCGCACATGAGCCCCACGCGGAAGATCTCCAGGGCGTCCGGCTCGTCCTGTAACAGCATGGCTTCCGGGATGCCCATCAGTAGGCCGGCGCGCCGCCAGGTCGCCATTAGGTCCTGGCCTCCCCGGAGGAGATGGCGTCCCCCAGCCTTCGCATGTGCGCCAGCAGCCGCGCGGAAAACGCCGACAGCGAGAAGCCGAGGTGGGCGGCGCTCACCGGCGTGCCCCACGCAGCAGGCTCCCACTCGCTGGACTCCATGAGCAGGTCCCTGATCTGGGCGTGGATGAGCCTTACCCGCAAGCTGAGTTTCCAGCCGTCGCCGTATGGCTCAAGGCTGCCCGGCATGAACACTTCGACCAGTTAACGGTTGTTCTGCCTGAGCCTGCGGATTCCTTGGTCCCGAAGTCGCCCCGTGATGAAGAACGGCTTGCCGATGCTGGTCGAAAACCCATCCACCAGCACGCCGGCCACGAAGGCGGCCAACGCCAGGTTCGAGTTGCGGTGAAACATCCTGACGGCCGGCATCAGTTCCTCGGGGGACGGCCGGTCGCCGGTCCCCTCGACGGCTTCGACGAACCTCCAAAGCTCCGGGGGAGCGTCCTCCAGCCCTTGGCGGTCTCCCTCGATGACGGCCGCAATCAGTTCGGTCCGGCGGGGTTCGCCGTACTCCCGGAGGGCGCCGATCAGCGCGTCGGCCTCTGGGTCGCCCACGGTCGTGTGGGCGACGTAGTTATCCGCCCGCGCCGGGTCGTGGTCCCTGGCGGCGCGGTATCCGGCCCGGTAATCCGAGGGAACAAACAGGCTCTGCTCCACGAGCGCTCCCGGTTGCTATGGTCTTCGTTCCGTGAGTGTCAGGTGCAGTCCACGCCTGGTGCGCAGGGTGACGTCGGCCGACATCTCGACAGTGCTCCCTCTGACGGACACCACCCGCCAGCGCTGCGCCAGGGTGGCGAGTGCAATGTTCAGTTCCATCCAGGCGAAGTGTTCCCCGATGCACTGGTATGGCCCTGCGCCGAAGGGCCGGAAGGCAAAGGGGTGCAGTTCCTTGGTGAACCGCTCCGTCCAGCGTTGGGGCATGAACCGGTCCGGTTGTTCGTACCATCTGGGGTCCCGTTGGGTGATGTAGGGGCAGGTTATGAGGTTGAAGCCCGGCGGGATGTCGTAGCCGCCGATGCTGACCGGCTCGTACACCATCTTGCCCTGCAGCCACAGGGGCGGGAACAGTCGCAGCGTCTCGGTGATTACCTGGGCCGTGTAGGTCAGTTGCTGTAGGTCCGCCGGGGTGGGCGCCCTCCCGCCCAGCGTCCGGTCCAGCTCCAGGTGGAGTTCCTCCTGGGCTTCGGGATGTTCCGCCAGCAGGTGCCAGGCCCAGGTGAGGGTCGCGGCGGTGGTCTTGTGTCCTGCGTGGTACATTGAGACCAGCTCGTCGCGGATCTGCGCGTCGTTCAGTCCGGCGTCGTCCTGGATCAGCAGGGTCAGCAGGTCATTCCCGCCGCTGCGGACGCCCCGGCGGTCCTCTATGGCCTGCTTGATAACGCGGTCGACGTGGTTGCGGGCGCGGCGGAACCGCCGGGTGGAGGCCAGGGGCGCCCGGTGCAGCATCCTTCGGAGGGTCACCGGCTGCTTCAGCCTGACGGCCATGTACCGGTCGCATTCGTTGATAGCGTCCGCCAGCTCGTCCTCGCTGCCGGGCAGCTCCGTTCCCAGCACCGTCGCCAGTATGGCCCGGGCGGTCAGCCGGATCATCTCGGCTTCCATGTCCACGTTGCCGGCGTTCCGCCACGAGCGCGCGGTCTTTTCCGCAACTTCGTAGATGGCCTGCCCGTAACCGTTGATCCGGTTCCGGTGGAAGAGCGGCTGCATGATGCGGCGTTGCTGGCGGTGGTAGGCCCCATCGCTGGCCGAGACGCCCCGTCCCAGGAACCAGCCGAACACCTCGAAGGTGGCGCTGCCCCGGCCCGTGCGCTGGTGGTTGGTGACCATTGCTTCCCGGTTCAGTTCTGGATGGTTGACCAGGCACAGCGGTATGGGCCTGACCGAAACGGTGGACACGTCTCCGTGGGCCGCCGCTCGTTGGAATAGCCCCAGCGGGTCGCGCAGCAGGGACAGGGCCTGACCGATGACGGGCCACTCCCTGGGCCCCCGCGGCAGGTCTTTCCGACGGGGCCGTCTCACCTTCGGATCCTTCCGTTGGGTGGACATTTGGCGCTGCTCCACTTGTTGAATGTCCCTCAGTCCCATCCGCCGTCCGACCCGACGTTCCAGGGCGGCAGCCACTCGCTCTCACCTGCTCCAGCTCCGGTCAATGCGCCGCTTCTTCATCTCGCAACCAGCCCGGCGCATTTATTTCTCGTAGACACCTCAAACCTGTCGCTGACTTGGTTGCCGTCGCCGTCCCGGGCCGTTACTGTGACCGTCGCCGACCCCTGGGCCACCTTCTTAGAGGGGTAGGTAAAGCCTGAAATTGGCTTTGGAATCAATTTGGGAATGCGCATCGGCTTCCCGCATTCTGGTGTTCGTCACACCCCTCTAAGGGGGTTGCCGGGAATGACTGCCCTTAAGTCATCACCTCCCGAGTCAGATGTGGGCTGAGGATTACCCCAACGGGCGACAAAGTGGGCGACCATTCCTCAGCGGTCGCCCATTCGCGTTGCGGTCAAGATGTGATGGTTAGCTATTCTAGGTTGTCTCGAATCTCCTGTTATTCTTCCAGGGGGATCATTATCATGTCCGAGACGTGAGTTTCTATGACCCTTACCGGACCCATTCCGGCGCTGTTCTTGCCGCGCACCCTTATCTTGTAGTCGCCGGGTTCTGCGTTCTCAATTATCAGCCTCGACCTTTCAGCCTTTAGCCAGCGCCGCTTGAGCTTATTCCCATCACGCGTTACATGCACCAGCCACTTCTTAACCTCGCCCCCGCTCTCCCTCTCTACTGCCCAACTGATGACGAGATCTTTTCCCATCTGATGGGCGTATACTACGGGCTTTCCCGGCTTCTCTTCAGAGGCTGCGACAACGCCGAAAGTGGCCGAGAGTATGAGTATGGCTGGTAGCACGGCCAGTGCCAGTTTCATCAATCGGGTCCGTTTGAAGCTCATGAGATTTCTTCCTCCCTTTAGAGCCGACGTTGCTGCCTCTTCCAACCAAGACGGTGCCACCTCGATGAAGGCCACCGTGACATAACCTACCAAAAGGGCCATGAGGCAGGGGTGAGGGAATGCCCAATTTCCCATTAGTTCTTGTGAACTATTTGCCTGTGAGCTGAAATACGCCGGTCCCGCAAAAGGGGCAGTCCCAGGCAATGGCCCCTCGCCAGGGGGTGGCGCGGAATGCAGCAGGACGACGAGCTGAGACGGGAGAACCAGGCACTGCGGGAGCGGCTGTCGGCCCTCTCCCAGGCCAGCCTGCGCATCAATCAGAGCCTGGACTTCCCGGCGGTGCTCCAGGGAGTCCTGGACTCGGCCCGATACCTGACCGGCTCCAGCGCCGGGGTGATGACCCTGCCCCACAATCCCATTCCCCAATCGGTGAACAGGCGGCCCAGTCCGAAGTCTTCGGCCAGTTCCAGCAGCGCCGCCAGGTGCCGCCAGTGGGGCCGCACCCCCTCCCTCCAGCGTCTCAGGTTGAGGTCCGACGTTCCCACCCGCCGGGCGATCTCCGCCCACGTCAGCCCCGATTCCTCCTTGAACCGCTCCAGGCGCTGGGGGAAGTCGTCGGGAAAGACGTAGACCATCCTGCTGTTGTGGGTGCGATGTCTGGGCATCGCTGGCGTCCTCTACCGGAACTCCGGGGGGACAGGCTCCAGCAGCCTGGATGCCTCCCCCCGCTGGTCATTGCCCGGGATTGCCCAACCTCCCGCTCCCGCCGTCCCGCCCCTCCCGGGCGCCGGGGCGGGCTTTTCGCTTGGCTATTGCGGCTCACCTCGCTCCCGTCGGCAAGCTCGTACACCTCCGTGACGCTCATGCTGGCCTCGCTCCCAGCCTGGCAGTTACCAGGCCGCAGCGGCAGGATGCCGCCGCATTCCAGTGCACCGCGCGCACCCGCCGGTCACGTCGCAGCGCAGGAAAGCGATACGGGTGGAACCCCTGATCACTACCACACGATCACGTTCCAGCAGTTGCCCTGGTGGCAGGTCAGGCTCCGTTCCCGTCCGTTGAGCACGGCCGTCGTGGTCGCATCAACCCGCACCATGTAGGTCTCGCCGGCACCCTGGGGTAGTAGAAGCGCCACCTCTTGCCCTCGTTGTCGTGGTGCGCCACCACCAGGTCCCGGTCCGCCAGGCCGGCCCAGGCCCGGGCCACCGGCGTGGTGGTGTCGGCAACGGCGCTGGGGTCGATGACTAGGAAGCCGCTGGCCGTCTGGCCCCCGACAGTAGCCACCACCTCCTGCCGGCCCCGGCCCACGCCCGGCACCAGCAGTTCCACCGTGAACCTGCCCTGGGCGTCGGTGATGACCCGGCCGCCGGGAAAGACCTCGACGCCGGCGATGAGCACCGACTGGAGGGGGGCGTAGCCGACGAACCCGGCGCCGGTGAGGGTGATGGTGGCGCCCGGTGCGGCCCGGTCAGCGTTGAATGCCAGGGCGCCCAGGGGGGCCACCCTGCGTTCAGCGATTGTTTCGCCGCCGCCGCCGTCGGAACCGTTGGGCTCCCCGCTGGCCGGCTGCTGCTCTTCCCGTCGCTCTGGCTCCTGATTGGCCGGCGGGTCGCCACTGCCGCCCTCGTTCCCGGCCGACGGCCCCTGCTCCGGCTGCTCCGGTCGCCTTTCCTTGGAAGACTCGTCTTCCGGCAGGGTCTGCGGACGGCCCTCGACGACGGTAGCGCCTTCGGTGCCGCCGCTCCGCCTGCTCTCCTCGCTGCCCTTGGGCGTTCCCTGCCCCGTCGCCCAGGGTCCGGCCGCCTGATCGTTCATCGCCCGCGCCCGCACGTCGTAGGTTGTGCCAGCCGTCAGACGGGTGATGCGCCTCGTGGTGGCGTCCTCGTTGGCGTACCGCGGCAGCGAGATCCAGCCCGTGGTGGGGTCGCCATCGCTGCCAGCCTGGTTGGGCGCCGCCGCCGTCTTGAACTGCACCTCGTAATGGGTGGTCCTAGTGGCGGGCTTCTTCCAGGTCAGCTCCAGATAGCGCACCTTGGGCGTGACCTTGAAGTTGGGCAGCGCTCCGGGCGCCGCCGGATTGTCTGTGTCCTGGATGATCACCGTCACCGAGGCCGGGGAGCCGGCGGCCACCTCCCTGGGCAGCTTGGCCGTGTCCAGCGCCACCGTGAAGGTGTCGTCCTGGGTGTCCCGGTCCTCCCGCACATTCATCACGTGGGTGCCGGTGAGGGAGTTGGCGCTGATGCCGATGACGCTGATCGTACTATGGTCCGGGTTCGACGCGTCCTGGTCCAGCGTCACCGGAATCCAGAGCACCTCCGGGAAGGGCCGGGACAGCGTGGCCGTGATGGTCACCGTGTTTTTCTTCACGTCCGGGTCGTTGGGGTCGTGCTGCGGTCGCACCGGGTTGGGCGACGCCGACAGCGACACCGTGGGCCGGGGCGCCCGGGTGATGGTTACGGTGTAGTCCCGGGTGGTGTTGCCGTCCTCGGCGGCGACCCGGACGATGATGGCGTTGGCGCCGTCGTCCAGGCCGATGGCGGCGCTGGCCCGGCCGCTGGACACCGTGACCAGGCTGCCCGACTTGCCCACCTGCACGGTGGCCTTGCCCGTGTCCTCCACCGTGGGCGTCAGCCTGGCGTGGGTCACGGCGCTCTCCACCGTGGCCGCGTAGGACGTGGTGGCGGAACTGAAGGCCGGGGCCAGGGCCAGCGCCGTGTACGACCCGCTGGAACTGGTGCTGCTGCTGGCCGTCAGGGCCGACAGGTCGGCATTGGTGGACGGCTTGTCGTCGTCGGTGATGGTCACCACCACCGACGACGGGCTGCCCGCCTGCACCGACGAGGGCAGGTTGGCCGTGTCCACGGCGACGGTGAAGGTCTCGTCGTTCTCTCCGCTGTCATGGTTGGTCGAGATCGTGCCCGTGCCCGTGGTCTGGCCCGAGGCGACCGTGATGGACGCCAGGGTCCCGTAGTCGCCCGACTCGGCCGAGCCGGCCGTCAGCGTCATCGGGATGGTGACGTTCGAGGTCACCGTCTTCGAGAGGGTCGCCGTGATGGTCACGCTGGAACCCTCGTTTACCGGGTTGGGCGAGGCCGACAGCGACACCGTGGGCGCCTGCGGGGTCGCGCTCTGCTGAGTGATGGTGACGGTGTAGTCCTTGGTGGTTGAGTCCTCGGCGGTGACCCGCACGGTGATGGCGTTGTCGCCCACGGCCAGGGCGATGGCGGCGCTGGCTTGGGTGTCGGTCACCGCCGTCAGCGTCGCACCCTGCTTGCCCACGGCCACGGTGGCCTTGCCGGTGTCGTCCACCGTGGGAGTCAGCTTGACGTGGCTGATGGTGTTGACCACCGTGGCGGTGTAGGAAGTGGTGGCGGCGTTGAAGGTCGCGGGCGTGAGCGCCAGCGTCGTGTAGGTCCCCGTGGCGCTGGTGGCGCTGCTGGCCGTCAGGTTGCTCAGGTTGGCGTTGGCGGACAGCGTCTGCTGGCCCTGCCGGGTGATGGTGACGGTGTAGTCCTTGGTGGTCGAGTCTTCGGCGGTGACCCGCACGGTGATGGCGTTGCTGCCCACGACCAGGGCGATGGCGGCGCTGGCCTGGGTGTCGGTCACCGCCGTCAGCGTCGCACCCTGCTTGCCCACGGCCACGGTGGCCTTGCGGGTGTCGTCCACCGTGGGAGTCAGCTTGACGTGGCTGATGGTGTTGACCACCGTGGCGGTGTAGGAAGTGGTGGCGGCGTTGAAGGTCGCGGGCGTGAGCGCCAGCGTCGTGTAGGTCCCCGTGGCGCTGGTGGCGCTGCTGGCCGTCAGGTTGCTCAGGTTGGCGTTGGCGGACAGCGTCTGCTGGCCCTGCCGGGTGATGGTGACGGTGTAGTCCTTGGTGGTCGAGTCTTCGGCGGTGACCCGCACGGTGATGGCGTTGCTGCCCACGACCAGTTCGATGGCGGCGCTGGCCTGGGTGTCGGTCACCGCCGTCAGCGTCGCACCCTGCTTGCCCGCGGCCACCGTGGCCTTGCCGGTGTCGTCCACCGTGGGGGTCAGCTTGACGTGGCTGATGGTGTTGACCACCGTGGCGGTGTAGGAAGTGGTGGCGGCGTTGAAGGTCGCGGGCGTGAGCGCCAGCGTCGTGTAGGTCCCCGTGGCGCTGGTGGCGCTGCTGGCCGTCAGGTTGCTCAGGTTGGTGTTGGCGGACAGGGTCTGCTGGGCGCAGGAGGTCCCGATGCTCAGGGAGACCGGGGTGCCTTCGGCCCAGGTCGGGAGGTTGCTCGTGTGTCGAGTCTGCTGCGTGGAGGCGATGGAATACCCGACCGGCCCGGCGCAGAACTTCAACTGCTGCAGGGCGGATGTGGGCGCCGCTGAGAGAAGCATGATCATCTCAGCGGGTCCGGTATAGACTTGAAGGAACTCATAGCTCGTGCCGCCGACCGTAAAATCGTCCTCCGTCAGGTTCGTATCGCAATGGGCGCTGGCGGGATTGGTGGCATGGCAGCCGGCGTAACCGCTAACGCCACCGATGTTGCTCTTCGGCGTCATGGTGGCCCACCACTGGGAGCCGGTGGGCACCCGCCGCACCGTGACGGTGTAGTCCTGGGTGTTGCTGTTGGTATCGGTGACCCGGACGGTGATCTCGTTGTCGCCCACGTCCAGGGCGATGGCGTCCGAGGCCGAGCCGCTGACCACCGTAGACAACGTGCCGCCGCTCTTGCCCACCTCTACTGTGGAGCCGGTGACGGCCGCCGTGGGCGTCAGCCTGACCTGGGTTGTGTCGTTGCCCACCGTGGCCCGGTAGACCATGGTGTCGGCGTAGAAGGCCGGGGCCAGGGTCGCGGCGCCGGTCAGCGCGGCAAAGTTGCTGCCGTCGGCGCTGCCCGCCACCGTCAGGGCGGCCAGGTCCGTGGGGGCAGCCTGCTTGGCGCAGGTGGCCCCCACGCTCAGGGAGACCGGCACGCCCGCGGTCCAGCCCAGACTGCTGCCGCCCAGGAGCGTGGTCGCGCCAAGCGCAAATGGGAATGCCCTCTCGCCCACGCAGAAATTGAGAGAATCGCTATAGAGGCCGCCGGCCGAGTTCCGGTTGATTTGGACGCTCCCGCCGGTGCTTGTGCTGACGATCCGCGTGAACTTGTAGTTCGTGGCGGAGTAGGTGAAGGCGTTGTCGGTGAGCAGCGAATCACAGTTGGCCGAGGAAGTGCAGCCAATATTGGTAGTTCCGCTTGGCGTCAGCGTAGCCCACCACTGGGAGCCGGTGGGCACCCGCCGTACCGTGATGGTGTAGTCAGGCGTGCCGAGTCGAGCGCCGGCGACTCCGATGTCGTTGTCCCCCACCCGCAAGGCGATGGGGTCGCTGGGCGAGCCGCTGTCGTACCCAAACAATGAGCCCGAGCCGATATACACCCTGCCGCCATTAGCTTCCGTTGCCGTGAGCCTGACATGGGTCACGTCGTTGCCCACCGTGGCCCGGTAGCCGGTGGTGGCGGCGTCGAAGGCCGGGGCCACCACCGCGGCGCCGGTGACGGCGGTGAAGGTGATACCGTCGGTGCTGCTCTCCATCGTCAGGCCGGACAGGGCGACGGGGGCATCCTCGGCGGGAGCGTTGACGGTGATTCTCAAGGGGGCGTCCTGTTCGGATGACCATGCGGAGGACGAGGTGGGCTCGTCATCCTCTACGTTTCGAAAGCCGTCCGCGATGCTCCAGCCCGCGGCCCCGCCGGCGTCCTCGCTATCGGAATTCGTACGGGTGAGAGCCAGGTCAAGACTGCCGGCCGTGTAGAAGACGGCATAGTAGATGGTGCTCGCCGCGAGGGTGGTGCTGGCGGGCGGGGTGAAGATCACGCTTGCCGGGGCACCTGCGTGCGTGGTGGACGGGGCAATCGGATGGGCCGGCACCGTCAGGTCGGCGAGCTTGGAATACGGCGCGCCGTTCGTGTCGGCCGACCACAATTCGGCTCGGATTGTGTCCCGCTCGGTCTCCGTCGCGCTGGCGCCCAGAAACGCCTCGATGCTTTCCAGTGTGTAACCCCTGGCCTCGCTTCCCGTGGTGAAGGCCTGGGCTATGCTGCTACTCTCCGTAGTCGTTCCAACAAACTCGGGCGGCTGCCCGGCGTTGCTCACCAGCAGGTCGGGGGACGCCCGCCGCACATAGACCAAGTATTCCTGCGTATAGCTTGCTTGGACTGCAATCCAGATCAGGTTTACGCCCACGTCCAGGGCGATCGGGTCCGAGGCGGAGCCGCTGGTCACCGGGGTAGGCGATACTCCCTTGCCCAGCGTCAGGGAGGCGGTGGTGTCCGCCAGCGTGGGCGTCAGCCGCACATGGGTCGCGTCGTTGTCCACCGTGGCGTAGTATCTGGTG
Organism: Dehalococcoidia bacterium; assembly: GCA_965204865.1. Classification (GTDB taxonomy): domain Bacteria; phylum Chloroflexota; class Dehalococcoidia; order Lucifugimonadales; family UBA3495; genus VXOI01. Next base: position 2,864,234 of record OZ242027.1, read on the forward strand.
GTCTCGTGGTCGAAATCCGGGCCCAGGATGAGGGCGGTGAAATTGCTGCCGTCTGCGCTGCTCTCCGCCGTCAGGGCCCTCAGATCAACAGAATCGAACTGGCGCTCCGCGCCCCTGACGCCGATTTTGATGAGGCCATTCGAAGCAGAGTATGAAGTCCAAGCCTGGGTGTCGTCGGGCGATTGTCGCTTTTGGTAATAGCCCGTATTTTCAATCGACCAACCGGCGGCGGCGGCGGCGTCTTCGTGGGTCGCGTCCGTGTCTTCGAGCTGGATGGTGGTGCCGTCGGTGGTGTAGAAGACGGCGTAGTACTCCGTGCCTGCCCTGAGCCTGGTACTGGCTGGCGCCGCGAAGGACACTACGCCCGACGGCATGTCTGATGGCACGTCCAGGTCCGCCTGCTTCGCGCCCGGCCCCCCGTTGGTGTCGGCCGACCATAGCTCGGCCCGGAACTTCCCGCTCTGGGCGGCAGTTGGGTCAGCTTTTAAGTAAGCCTCGATGCTCGACAGCGTGTAACCGGCGGCGTTGCTGCCCGTGGTGAACCCCGAAGCATAAACTGTGCCGTTGGTGTCCAGGAAGGCAAGAGCAAACTGGCCCAGGTTGCTAACCAACTGGTCGGAGGCCGCCCGTCGCACCGTGACGGTGTAGTCCTGGGTGTTGCCGTTGGTATCGGTGACCCGGACGGTGATCTCGTTGTCGCCCACGTCCAGGGGGATGGCGTCGCTGGGGCTGCCGCTGACCACCGTCGTCAGCGTGCCCCCGCTCTTGCCCACCTCTACTGTGGAGCCGGTGACGGCCACCGTGGGCGTCAGCCTGACGTGGGTTGTGTCGTTGCCCACCGTGGCCCGGTAGTCGTGGTGTCGGCGTCCGAAGGCTGGGGCCAGGCTGAGGCCGGTGAAATTGCTGCCGTCGGCGCTGCTCTCCGCCGTCAAGGAGGCCAGTTCCGTTGGTTTGACCTGCTGGACGCAGGAGGCCCCCACGCTCAGGGAGACCGGCACGCCCGCGGTCCAGCCCAGACTGCTGCCGCCCAGGAGCGTGGTCGCGCCAAGCGCAAATGGGAATGCCCTCCCGCCCACGCAGAAATTGAGAGAATCGCTATAGAGGCCGCCGGCCGAGTTCCGGTTGATTTGGACGCTCCCGCCGGTGCTTGTGCTGACGATCCGCGTGAACTTGTAGTTCGTGCTGGAGTAGGTGAAGGCGTTGTCGGTGAGCAACGAATCGCAGTTGGCCGAGGAAGTGCAGCCAATATTGGTAGTTCCGCTTGGCGTCAGCGTAGCCCACCACTGGGAGCCGGTGGGCACCCGCCGTACCGTGACGGTGTAGTCCTGGGTGTTGCCGTTGGTATCGGTGACCCGGACGGTGATCTCGTTGTCGTCCACGTCCAGGGGGATGGCGGCGCTGGCGTTGCCGCTGGCCACCGTGGCCAGGCTGCCCGCCTTGCCCACCTGCATCGAGGAGCCGGTGTCGGCCAGCGTGGGCGTGAGCCGCACGTGGGTCACGCCGTTGCCCACCGTGGCCCGGTAGCCGGTGGCGGCGGCGTCGAAGGCCGGGGCCAGGGTCGCGGCGCCGGTCATGGCGGTGAAGTTGCTGCCGTCGGTGCTGCTCTCCGCCGTCAGGCCGGACAGGGCCGGTTCGTTGTCCTTGATCGTCAGGCTCAGAGACCCCGAGGTGTGACCGCTCGCGGCGGCTTTCAGCACCAGCGTCTCATCACCCTCGGTCGTCGCGTCGTCAACGATGTTCAGGATCGTCGTGCCGGTGGTGTCGCCCTGGGCGATCGTGATCGTCGCCGACGAGAGCGAGTAGTCGTCCGTCGCCGTCGCCGTACCGCTGGCTGTCGAGAGCGTCACGCTCACCCCGCCGCTGGGCGCCGCCTCGCTCAGGGTCGCCGTCAGCGTCACCGACCCGGCCGACTCCGCGATCTCGCCGTCGGCGTCGTCCGAGGTCAGCGTGACCGTCGGCAGCACGCCCTCGAAGCCGAAGACGGTGATCTTGGGGATTCTGACGAAAACGGTGTCGCCGGGGTCTCCCCACGTCGAAGAGCTGGTCGGGGGGCTAGAGGCCGCCTTGCGGTTGTTGCCGAGACGCCACCCGAGACTGCTGGTCTCCGACGCCGATACCGTCGCCGAGTAGCTCCAAGTGGCGGTGCTAAAGCCGGCCAGCCGATACACCACTAGGGCGTACCTGTCGTTCCCCGCGAGCGTGGTGCCCTCGGGCGCCACGAGATCGACCGCACTAACCCCGTCGATGGGCGTGATCGTCAAGTCGGTGATCTTCTCAACCGGCACGAACTCCGTATTGCTGGCCGACCACAACTCCGTTCTGAATGCAGCGGGGTTGGTCATGGCACTGCCCTGGAGGACACGAATCTTCGTCAGCGTGTAGGTCTTCCCCGCGTTGCCGGCGCCCGTGAAGATGATCAAGCCGAATGCATCGCTCCAATCGTGATTGAGAGCGCTGGATGACTGACCCTTGTTGGTCACCAGTTCGACGGCGGATTGGGCCTGGGCGGGCGGTGCGCCGTCGCCGACGATCAGGACCGCCAGGGCGACCAGGGCGGCGGCCAGGAAAAGGAATCGGGATAGGGGTGGAAGGCGGAGGCCCCGGGTCATGCCGGGCCTCCGGCGCTGTTCAGAGGTTGAAAGTCGGGGGGGGGGGGGGGTTAGAGGCTGACAGGGGTAGGTAAGGGCTGATTTTAGGTATAAATCCTTGGAAATTGCCAGAGTCGAGCACAGGCTCCTCTGGTCCTTGAGAGTGCGCCAAAGCCGAGTTTTTAGGCTTGAGAATCATAGACCGAGCACCATCTGAAATGAGGTTCATCAACGTGACGAGAAAATACCACCCCTTTCAGGGGGTTAGAGGGGTAGGTAGGGAGGTTGCCGGGCAAGACCGCCCTCAACAGGCGGCCGGCATTGCTACTGAGGTTGCTGGCTTCGGACATTGCTCCGTAGTCTCCTGGTTATCGCCCGAACCTTTTCCAGCCGGATCGGCGCTTTCTATCGGGTTCGGCGTCGCGGTTGTTTCCAGGGCGGCCACAGTCGGATCCCGGCTCCGCCGGCTGGCGCTGGCCTGTCAGCCCATCAGGACACCGGGCTAGCTCCGTGAATCAATGAGGGAATTCTCCATTCCAGCGGGTCATAATCAACGGTTCCGTCGCTCACCCTTCCAGTGATGGCATGCTCCCGCAGGAATATGGTCACCCGGTTTGGGCTGATGTGCTCAACCTCGAATTGGACCCTCTGGCCGGGCTGCCGGCCACAGCGCCGGTTTGAATATTCCGCTGCTGAATTTTTCAAGCAAGACTGCGCCACCTCGATGAAGGTGACCGCGAAACAATCTACCAAAAAGACCATGAGGCAGGGGTGAGATTAAGCCCGCTTTTCCATTAGTTCTTGTGAACTGTTCGCCCATGAGCTAGAATACGCCGGTCCCGTAACCGGGGCTGTACCGGGCGATGGCCCCTCGCCAGGCGGAGGAGTGGAATGCAGGACGACGAGCTGAGACAGGAGAACCAGGCGCTGCGGGAGCGGCTGTCCGCCCTCTCCCAGGCCAGCCTGCGCATCAATCAGAGCCTGGACTTCCCGGCGGTGCTCCAGGGGGTCCTGGACTCGGCCCGGTCCCTGACCGGCGCCAGCGTCGGCGTGATGACCCTGCTGGACGGCGGGGGGCAGGTGCAGCACTTCCTGTCATCGGGGCTGACCCCGGCCCAGGCCGAGGGGCTGTGGCTCACCCCGGACGGTCAGCGGGTCATGGAAGCCCTGAGCGGCCTCCCCGAACCGCTGCGGATCCCCGACGTGGTGGCCTACGTCCGGGCCCTGGGCTTCACCGGGTTCAGCATCCCCGTGCCGGTGGGCCGGGCCTGCACCTTCATGGCGTCGCCGATCCTGCGCCAGGACACCCGGGTGGGCCACATCTTCGTGGGGGACAAGGACGGCGGGGAGGAGTTCACCCCGGAGGACCAGGAGACCCTGGTGATGTTCGCCGCCCAGGCGGCCCTGGTCATCGCCAACGCCGGCGCCCACCGGGAGGAGCAGCGGGCCCGGGCGGACCTGGAGACCCTGGTCAACACCTCGCCGGTGGGGGTGGTGGTCTTCGACGGACGGACCGGGGAGATGGCGTCGGTCAACCGGGAGGCGCTGCGCATCGTGGACAGCCTGCGGGACGCAGACCGGCCGGCGGAGGACCTGCTGGAGGTGGTTACCTGCGTGCGCTCGGACGGGCGGGAATACTCCCTGCGGGACTTCACCCTGGTGGAACTGCTCAACGCCGGGGAGACGGTGCGGGCCGAGGAGATCGCGCTGCGGGTGCCTGACGGGCGCAGCGTCAGCGTGCTGGTCAACGCCACGCCCATCCGCTCCGGGGACGGGCAGTTGCAGTCCTTTGTGGTCACCCTCCAGGACCTCACGCCCCTGGAGGAGCAGGAGCGGTTGCGGGCCGATTTCCTGGGGATGGTGAGCCACGAACTGCGGGCGCCCCTGGCCTCCATCAAGGGCTCGGCCGCCACGGTGCTGGGCGGCGGGGGCGGCTTCGGCCCGGCGGAGATGGTCCAGTTCTTCCACATCATCGACCAGCAGGCGGACCAGATGAGCGGGCTGGTCAGCGACCTGCTGGACGTGGCCCGCATCGAGACCGGCGCCCTGTCGGTGACTCCCGAGCCGGTGCTGCTGGCGGCCCTGGTGGAGCAGGCCCGCAGCGCCTTTGCCGGCCGGGGCGGCCAGCACGGCGTCCGCATCGACCTGCCGCCGGTCCTGCCCCAGGTAATGGCCGACCCCCGGCGCATCGTCCAGGTGCTGGGCAACCTGCTGGCCAACGCCGCCCGCTACTCGCCGGTTGCCTCGCCCATCCGGGTGAGCGCGGTTGTGGAGGAGTTCCAGGTGGCGGTGACCGTGGCCGACCAGGGCAGCGGGGTGTCCGCCGAAGGGCTGCCGCTGCTGTTCCGCAAGTTCTCCCGGGTGGGGAGCGAGGGGCAGGGCGGTGACACCGGGCTGGGGCTGGCCATCAGCAAGGGCATCGTGGAGGCCCACGGGGGCCGGATCTGGGCCGAAAGTGACGGGCCGGGCCAGGGGTCCCGGTTCACCTTCACCCTGACCGTGGCGGAGGATGCCGCTGCCGGCGGGGGGCGCCGTGGGCAGCCCAAGGGGCGGCAGCCGGCGGAAAGGGAGCGGGTCCGGGTGCTGGCGGTGGACGACGATCCCCAGGCGCTGCGCCTGGTGCGGGACGCCCTGGCCGGGGCGGGCTACGCGCCGCTGGTCACCGCCGACCCCCGGGAGGCCCTGAGGCTGGCCGAGGCCGGGGACCCGGACCTGGCGCTGCTGGACCTGATGTTGCCGGGCATCGACGGCATCCAGCTGATGCAGGACATCCAGGCCGTCTCCGGCGTTCCGGTGATCTTCCTGTCGGCCTACGGGCAGGAGGACGTGGTGGCCCGGGCCTTCGACCTGGGGGCGGCGGACTACGTGGTCAAGCCCTTCGCGCCCACGGAGCTGGCGGCCCGGATACGGGCGGCGTTGCGCCGGCGGGCCGCCGCCGAGGAGTCCGGCACCGCGGAACCCTACGTGCGGGGGGATCTGGTGATCGACTACGCCCGGCGCAGCGTCACCCTGGCCGGCCGCAGCCTGCGGCTGACGGCCATCGAGTACCGGCTGCTGGCGGAGCTGGCGGCCAACGCCGGCCAGACCCTGGACTACCAGCACCTGCTGGAACGGGTGTGGGGCCAGCCGCAACAGACGGACCTGAGGCCGATGCGCACCGCCGTCCGGGGGCTGCGCCGCAAGCTGGGCGAGGACGCCGACAACCCCGTCTACATCTTCACCGAGCCGAGGGTGGGCTACTGGATGGCCGCGGGGGAGCGAGACGAGACAAAGGAATCGTAGCCGTCAGCGGCAGGATTGGCGAAGCACGTATCCGAGTGCTAATTAGCTGTGGGGCCTGCGAGTTTGTAACCGAGGTAGACCAGCATGATTTGGGAAGTTAATGAACATGCTGAAGACAGAACCTTTGAGGACTTCACCGCTGCGATGCTCAACATCTCTACCCAACTGCGCGCAAGTGGTAAGGATGTGCGCAGCTTTGGACGCAATCTTGTTGGTGTCTCAAGGTCGATCTCCGTCGAGTTACGCAAACTGTTGCTTGGGGATGCACTGATCAGGAAGTGTGTGCGAAGTCCAAGGCTACACAAGCTGATTCGACCAAACCGACTCAACGGTGACCCCTTCGAGGACTCCTTCGGCGTGCAGGGAGGTACCGTGCGGTTCACGAAGGTGGACGGGCCGGGTGCAGGGACATCAGCAGAGTTTGGTATAACCCCGATGAAGCATACTGTTGTAATACATCCGTTGTATGGCCTTTGCTTTCAGAAAGGCTCCAATGTGTGGACCTCAGCAGACCCGTTTGCCAGGGGATTGACCCCTATTAGGCTGGACTGGTGGCTGAAGCAACCCGTTCTGCAAATAGACCGCGACCGGTATGACATGAGAGCCATGCTTTCCGAGGTAGCAAACACTCAGGGAGCGCACTCGGATCACCGAAGGGATACCATCAGGCGGCAGATCAGCGAGCACTTCCACGGCATATATCTGAACATCTTCACTCTCAGGGTTGGGATTTACCTGAGCAACCAATTTGCGGCGTCCGTCTCGGCCAACTCCGCTCTTCGTGAACGCGTTGTCAGAGGTTATCCGGAAATAATGGAAGATCTCTACACCGTGCAGGCCGATCTTGAATGGGGGCCTGACCAGTTGCGCATTGAACACGGCTACCTGACACTGCACTTTAACAGTGAGGAAGAGATCTCCACGAGATTCGAGATCAAGGTTCCGTCTTCATAGATTCTCTTCAGCTGGCTGGCTCACCGACTCTGAGGTGACTTGAACTGCCAGTTTGGTTTAGCGGTTCCAAGGAGCCAGAGCGGGTTAGTGAGGGTGGACTGGTACGAGGCATGGCGAAGCTGTTGCGCCGCAAGCTGGGCGATGACGCCGACAACTCCGTCTACATCTTCACCGAGCCCAGGGTGGGCTACCGGATGGCCGTTGGGGAGGAGCCGGGTGAGGAAGTATTGGATTCTTGAGAAGTATTGGATTCTTGGGCTGTGGCACAGGGCAAGAGTGACGGCCTTGAGACCCGGCTCTGGCCTTGCCGTCGGCTCGGCGTGGGCGGATACTAGGGACGGGAGTGGCGGAGCCCTTGGTGCGCGAGGGCATTCCTCCGACGTCTTGGACACGCCGAGAGATTGGGGTTAGCTTGACGGCTTAGCCCGTTGAGCGTACCTCGTGATTTCAGTGGGAGAATCCCCACTGGAAGGTTCGCAATACGGTCCCTTTAGGTCCAGTGTCTGTTGAGGCCATCGTCACGTCCCCGTCTTCATGAGATATGGGGAGGCAGTACACAGGCTAACGGAAATGGGCTTGCTTAAGGCTTTTGCTCTGAAGGTCGGTTGCCCACTGAAAGGGCGTCTGGTCCCAATCTCTAGGCGATGGGTCTAACCCCGCAGAGCCTACCTGCCGATTTTCAATTAGCCGAAGGATGAGTATTAGTGCGATGAAAGAAGCATTCGTGGGGTTCGACTCCGCTTGGGGTGGACATCGTGAGGGGGCCATGGCATGGGCCATTTTCGAAGACGACCACTTTGTGAGCTTGGCACCGCCTCGTCTCGTCGGGTTTGCGGATGCAGCTCAAGACATCGTAGGACTCAGAGGAAATTGCGACGACGTGCTGATTGCGATAGACCAGCCGATCATTGTGTCCAACAATTATGGCGTCCGCCCGGTGGACCCTGTTGCTCACTCGTTGATGGACGCACTTCACAGTATCGGGCAATTTGCCAATCGACGAGGAGACCGTCGGAACATTTCAATGTTCGGAGACAACGCTCCTGTGTGGCAATTCGCTGGCACGATCGGGCCTCAAGGTTATTCTGGTCGCACCGACAACGGCGACCGGCGCGCATTCGTAGATTATTACACTGCCACAATCCCAAGTGAGCAAACCATCCACCTCATTGAGGTTTACCCTGCGCTCTCTTTGCCGACGCTACAGCCTACGTTCATGGAGCACAGGAATAATGGTCGCAGGTGGGCCGCAAGGTACAACCCTGACAGGCCATCTTTTTCCCTTGATGACTGGCGGCTCGTATGCGAGACGGTGGTTAGTTATGCGGACCAATTCCACCTTCAGACACTCTCAGATTGGGCAGGTGAAATGAGGGAGATAGCCGCGCCCGCCAAGGAGCATCAAGACAAGGTTGACGCTGCATTATGCTTGATCATCGCCCTACAGTGGAGGCGAGGGCGGCAAATTGATGGCATGTGCGTGATTGGGGACTTGGATACTGGTTACATCGTCACGCCGACCTCAGATGATACTAGGCGGATCCTCCAGGAAGCCGTCGATAGGCGGGTCCCATTGGATTGCAGATGACAGCGTTTGAGAGAGTACGCAGGGCGCGGTCAACGACGCAGTGGAGCCGACACACGGGGAAATAGCGCGCTATCATTTTTGAATTGGACGGTTGGCCGTCTGCGCCGCAGTAGTTCTCGCAGGACCGTAGACCTCATTGGGCGAATTCATTGGTTCCGCGTGGTTTTCGTGTGCTGCCCTGCTTCTGGCCTTGTTTTGATGCAAGAATGACAAGTACATGATTGCAAACGCTTATCTCTCATTGTTTATGATCAGAAGAGCGGATATTGACGCGATGGAGCGGGCGCTTTTTTCCTACGTCTGTGAGGTGGACGATGGACAACTGATGCGTCTAAACCTTCGGGGTACCGTTGTTCAAGGGCAAACGTGAGATACGCCATCGGACGATCCCCTTTAATCCGGTTGCAGTCTCGGCAGAGCAATTGCCAGTTGCTCAACCCGTCCGGCCCACCAAATGCAAGGGGGATATAGTGGTCCAACTCCACCTTGGTGACGGCGGACAAGTCCTGTTTACACCCGTTGCACTTGCCACCCTGCTCTTGCGACAAGAATCGGTAATGGTCAGACGTGAATTGGGAGCGCACCCTGCGTCTCCCAGTCTTGAGCAGGTAATATCGTGTCTCTCCGAAGAAATTTTGGTGGTGCCTCGCCGAAGGAACGGTCAGTTCCACTTTTGTCTGTCCCGTGCTCCTCTCTGGTCCAAGCACACTTATGCGCAGATATCCGTGCAGGAGAATGCGTTGTGACTCCCCTAAATCTAGGAGTAACGCGGGGCGCACGGATTCTGCAACCACGGAGAAAGCCATCCCTAATTTGCTCGCTGGCCGCTTTGGATGGTCTCCAAAAAAGTATACCCGATGGAGTGGCTTCCGTTCTCTGGTAATAACACCTGCTTATAATTCTTCAAGGCGTGCTATCTGACAATCGAAGCATCGTTCTTCAGGAACGTATTTCATGAACTCTTGAATACTTTGAAGGGTGGGGCCGAAGTGTCCCAAGGGTTCTGTTGCATTTGCGGGGTATTAGTCTTTGCGCACCTTGGCGCGTCTGTTGGCGTCCACCGCCTCGAACCCCAATATCAGGCATGCCCCAAATCCCATTAGCACCCAACCCTCCCACTCAAAAGGCCGAATGGTGCGGTGCAAATCAACAACTCCGGTTTCTAGGTTGCGATAATGCAAAATCAGAGTCACATCGTACAGGATTGAGCCGACAATGAGCGCTAAACTCCCGGCTAGCCACGCGATAACCCGTTTTCTGCCGATGTTTGACATGTGAGCCTCCAATTACCCTGCAAATGCAACAGAACCGCATGCATCCAACTGCAACATTGCTGACCTGAATAGCTGGCTGTTTTCATAAGCCGCCTTCCAGACTTTGACCATTCCGGCTAGGGCTAGGGCAGCAACTATCCAGCAGGCCAGTTCCATAGCCAACCGCTCCAATTTAGCCCGAATCCACCGAAGGAGTGGGGTGAGTGTCCCTGAAAGAGAAATGACGGGGATGTGAGGGGCGATGAGCGGGTTCATTTGGCGATGGATTGGGGTGATGGTGGTCCGTTGGGGTCTCGTTGAAGGCTCATTCTTGGGAGAGAGCCGTCAAGGTATTCTCGCGGGTTGAGTGGCGCGAGCTTGCAGGGTCATTCAGTTGGCTGGCCGGGTGAGTAGGTTTCCTTGGATGAGGATGGGGTCAAGCGGGCAGCGGAATGGCCCGCAGCCGTGCCAGAGCTGAGATGAAGTGGATTTCCCAGGGCCAGCGCCGGGGCAGATGCAGGATGAGCTGTCGGGCCTTGCGGGTGATCCTTCCGGCCAGGGAAAAGAGACGGCGCCGTAGGGTCTTGGTGGTGACCACCCCCTCGTCCAGACCGATGCGCGAGGTCCAGTGGGCCAGGTTGTGGGCCATGACCTGCACTGCCAGCCAGGCAGCGTTGGCGGCGAAACGCCCTGAAGGGAGATGGTTGAGGCCCACTCCGTATTTGAGGTCGCGGATGGCATTCTCAATCTCGGCGTGGCGGCGGTGATCGGCCTCCAGTTCCAGGGTGTCCCCCTCCCGGTCGGTGATGAATGCGTGATAGCTGTAGCTGGCGAACAGGGACAGTTGGGAGCCCGGGGAGGGCCTCACCCGCCGGACAATGAGCCTTACCGGAGCGGCATCGGATTCAGTCCTGAAGGGGATATATGTGGTTTCGGCCACGTCGGCCCCGCCCTCCATCCAGTAAGGAATGGGCCGCCAGTCGCCCTGGGGTATGGCCTCTATGAGGTTGCGCAGGCTCTGGCGCAGGCGGACGGTGATGGAGAAGCGGACCTTCTGCTAGTGGCAGACCCGGACCACGCCGTGGGTATAGAAGCCGCTGTCAGCCCTCACCGTGAGCTGTCCTTGGGCCCCGGCGTAGCGCACCCGGCTCACGGTCTCCCGGAGGAAATGGCCAGCGCCCCGGCCGGTGTGGGCTTGCCCCTCCCGGAGGCGGGCCATCAACACGTCGCCGGTGCCGGCGGCCACGGCCAGCAGTGGGTGATAGCCACGCCGGTGGGTGTAGCCGTGATGGCGGGCTCCCTCCTTGGCCAGGCCGTGGGTCTCGCAGATGGTGGAGTCCAGGTCGATGGTCAACGGCCCGTCGCCGGGACCGGCCCCGGCAGCCCAGGCTCGGGCCAGCAACTCCCGGCTCACCCGGTCCAACTGACGGACGTGGCCCCAGCGGAAGCTGCGCAGGAAGGTGCCCAGAGTGGACGGGGCTTTGACCGTGCAGCCCAGGACACTGCCGGTTCCGCCGCTGCGCAAGGCGTCGGCGTCGTCGATGCAGTCGCCGCCGGCCAGCGCAGACGCAACCAGGGTCATCAGCTTGTCGCCGATGTTCGCCCTACCCGGAGCGCGGCCCAAGTCCAGACACCGGTCAGCCAGTTGGGGAAGACCAAGACGCCGGGCCAGGGTGGCGGGCAGCAACAGCCCGGCGTTGGCTACCAGACGGTGATCGTCGAAGGCAATCTGGATGCGATCGGGATGTTCAAGTGGTAACATCCAAAAGGTGCTCCTTCTCTGGGGTCGGTTTTCCGAACAGAAACCATTATCCCAGATACGCGGGAGCACCTTTTCACGCTTTCAGGACACCTCTAATACCCACTCCATCGGTGGATCCGGGCTTAGCCGGAGGGTTGTGGGGGTGCCTGGTCACGTTGGTGCTGGCCTTCCTGCTTGTGGTCGTGACGATTTTCGTGTTCGGTGGAGGCGGAGGCTGGGTGTCATTCAGGAACGGCATGATTCTGATGCCCATCGTCATCGGAGTTTGGGTCGTTCCGATTTCGGTAGTGCTGGGACTGGTCTACGCCATCATCCGGAGGGCTGTCGGAATAGAGAGGGAGGTTATTGCGGTACCGGACGAAGGGTGAGGGCTGAATCTGTCTCACTGGCCGTATCCTTCCGGCGCCCTCACCTTGTGGAATATCGAGCGTTCCGAGATCATCGTGTCCGGCTCTCCCCTCGATATCTCCTCCAGCTCCGCGATCAATACCACCGTGTACACCCCCGGGCCATGTTCGTCCAGAAGTCCGGTCATGTCCGCCCTGATGCTGAACTCCCTCCCCTCGGCCGTCGTATCCTCGGCCTTCCGGAAGACCAGCGTCAGTTCGGTTTCCCGTGTCTGCTCGGACCTCGCCCTGGATTCCTCGAACATCCTGATGCTCTCTGCCTGGGATTCCGGCTCGGCGGCGGTTCTTCCGATGTCATAGGGGTCGACGCACTCCGCCTCTTCAAAGGCGTGGGTGAACTCGAACTCATCCCTGAGGAGCCGGGAGGGCGGGATGAACGTCCCTACCACTTCCCCGTGTCCGTAGCAGTATGTCCTTGCCAGTTGCCCCGGCGCTGAGCCGCCGGGGCGCGGGGTCGTAGACGATCAGGGCCATCATGGGAACCCATCCGGTAAAGGCGTGTCCGGGGGTGAGTCTCCCTTCCAGTTCGAGCATGCCGTCTTCGATGACCGGCAGGACCTCGAACTCGACGTAGTCGCCCTCGAAGTGCTGGATGACCTTGAACACGTTCCGGTCCCAGGCCAAGCCGATGTTCACCTTCCGGTACTCCGGGCTAAGCATGGTTTCCCGGTGTCCCGGGCTGTCCAGCAGTCCCTCCACCGAGTCGGCGACCATTTCCATGGGATCGTCGGTCCAGTGAAGCAGGGTATCCGCCAGCCCGCACTCCCCGTGGCCCGAAAAATTTTCTCCGTTCACTTGGTACCCGTCGGCCAGGGAATATCGCATGTACGGCTTCAGGCCATCGGTCCCCCAGTGGGAGGAAACGCAGTCCTCCAGTAGCCGGTCTGCCTGGACCTGGGCCACGTTGTTGGTCCCCATCGCCACCGGCGGGACTCCGGCCCGGCGGCGAGCCTCGTTGATCAGGTCCAGCATGTGCCGTTTATCAGCCAAGTTCCTGAGCCTCGGCGGCTCCGTCGCCGAGTCGGATGGATCCACGAAGTTGCCCCCGGTCAGCCAGTATCCGCCGCAGACGGCGAACAGGGCCAGCACCGCGAGGATTTTAACGATGGTCCCTGCGACTGAACCGCCCTTTCCGGAGCGGGGCCGTGCCGGCGCTGCTGCCGGTGATCGTGCGGGGGCTGGCCGTGGAAGTGGAGCTACCTGCCCGGCGGCTTGGGGTCTTGACCAAGTGGCTGCCCGTGGACGGGTGTTTCCCGGCTCGTGCCTGGGCCTTCGCCGCCTGCGGGTGAACTCGCTCCGCACCCGCATCCTGAGCTTCCACCACCTCCGAGTGGCCGGAGTCTCTCCAGTGGCCGAGGCATCTACAGGTGCTGATGCTGGCCTTGTTGCTGCCGGTTCAGGAGCGGGGCTTTTCCAGACCTCGGACCATTCCTCCCCGGCTACCGGGTCCCAGGGCGATCAGGAACGCTGCCCTGGCCGTGCCGACGGTCGCCAGCAGGGCAAATGCCAGTCATTCCAGGGGGCCGTCAATTCCGGGAAAAATCCCGCCCCGGGTGATCAGGAACGCAGCTAGGTTGACCCAGAACGCTGCGGCAGCCCCGTAGACGATGAACCGTTCCCATCCCTGGTCCAGGCTCTCGAACCCGAGGTACGTGTAGGCCCTGTTCCACTTGTCCATCGACGGAGTCTGCTGCCGGAGTTACCTGTCGGCCGCTGGCTGGCAGACGGTGAGGGCGTACTCGGCGGCAACGGCCCTGAAGTCGTCGCTGTCCGACCCCTCCGGGATGTGCCTCCGGTAAAAGGCCTGGAGCTCCCGCGGGATGCAGGTGCTCGAGTAGGTGGTGGGGGGCGCCGGGGCCTGTTTTTCGCAGTAGTCGCTGATGTAGTCGACGTGCCGGTACCTGATCACGTCCCACACCGAACGGTTGTCCCCGTAGTCGGGCCACGGGGTGAACCGGGCGCTTTCCACGTCCAGGAGAAGGGACCTGTGGGTCCTGAACAGGCAGGTGGAGTATTCTGTTTTCGTGCCGGTCTGGGGTCGCCCCGGCGTCTCCGCTTCCTCCTGTTGGCTGGCTGTTGGCTGGCCGCCAGAGCTGTCTCTGTGGCCGTTTCCGTTTCCTGCTCGGCGGCCATGACGCTGGGCGTGGGGCCGATTTCGGCTTGGGCTTTTTCCTCCCCGTCCTGGCCTATGACCATCCCGATGAGGAACATTGCGGCGAGGGCCAGGGCGATGATGACCGCGGCCACTCCCAGGGCGAAGTTCCTGCTGACCTGTATTCTTCCGTCTCCGGTCCAGTGCATGGGGAGGACTCCTTTCACGGATTGATTGCCGTCCGGCAGTATAAGCCACTTCCGCACTGCGCGAGTTCACATTGTGCGTCCTTCTCTCTGCTCAGTCCGCTCCCGGCGGACTGACAGTGTACCCGTGGGGTCTCTGCTTCCCGTTCAGGATGTCCTTCATCAGGGGGATTTTGGTGACAGAGCTACCTCGCCCTCCCCGCCATTGACATCTCTCCTTCTTTATAGCCGCTGGAACGGAGGCCCGTGGTCCGCCTGGTGCGAAGGAGGGCCCACTGTAAAGAAAAAGCCCGGCGTTCTGCCGGGCCTTTTCCTGACGTTTCCCTCGTGCTTTACTCCGCCGAGATGACGACCTTGACCTTTTCCGGCGGCTCCTTGCCGAGGGCGTCCTTGTCGATGTAGACAGACTGGATGACGGTCCCGTCGGCAGTACCGTAAACGACCTCGTTCTTCGTGTCCTTGGCCTTGTGGAGGGTGAGCGTCAGGGTCTCCATGTCATTCTCCTGTTCGCTGTGAGTTTCCCTTCCACGGCAACGGGTTTGACCGCCGTCATCAACAGGGCGCTGTCATCAAAATTCCCCGGGCCGTCACTCCGGGATGTCCTCCAGCCTCGTTGATTCCTGGGCGTAGAAGCCCGCGTCTTGGTAGGCTTCCCGGGCGTACTGGAAGGCCCACGAGGCCAGGGGCTCCAGGTGGTCCCGCAGGCCCGCCCCGTTTGACACGTACTCCAGGATTGCCCCCAGGCACAGCTCGCCGTCGTTCATCAGTCGGCCTATCTGGGGCCACGACTCTTCGGGCCATGTCTCCTCGTAGGGTATGACCGACCACCTGATGATGCCCCGGAGATCTATCGTCCCCCGGATCGCCCTGACCACCCTTTCGCCCAATTCGTCCTGGTGCTCCTCCATGATGGCTGCGAGGCTGTCGCCCAGCCGGTCCTCGTGGGCGAGCACGACCTCAAGATCGGCTGTCTCGGTCGTCAGGGATTCCTTCCACTCCCGGTAGGCCTCCCGGAGCTCCGCGAAGGTGGCTGCGAGGTCCGGGCTTTGCAGGATCGGCTTCACCATCAGTTCCCGTATCCTGTCGGCCTCGCCCTGACGGGCTTTGTCATTCTCGGAGGCGCCCATCAGCTCGGGGTAGAGTTCCGGCCACCGGGTCAGCATCAGCTCAAGCGGTCGCGGCATCATTACCTCTCATTGCCGGTCGTCTCGCCAGGATGCGCCGGCGGACCCTTTCCCGGGAGTCGTCCGGTAATCTCACTCGAATTTCCTCCGGGACCTCCGTCCACGCCGCCGTGAATGCCTCGTCAAATACCTCTTCGTAGACCTTTCTCCGGAGTCGCTCTTCAATCTTCTCGATCTGCTTCCTTTCTCTCCGAGCGAAGGCCTCGTCTCCGAGATAGTGGTCCAGGACTCTGTGGAGCAGTTGTGCGAAAGTCATAGTCGCCTCCGTGACAATGACTGGGAATTGGAGCAGCCGCCGTGTCGGCTTGGCCTCCCGCTACATGGGTATCTCGCCCTCCTAGAAATCCTCCGTGGTTCCCTCGTGCCCCTCTACATCCTCCACCCTTTCCGGGCAGTCCTCCTTTGTGATGTCGCAGAAGCGGCACTCGGAAGCACTGGGTATTCGACGGGCCGGGTTCTCGCCGGCCAGCCGCCGGATCAGGGCGCCGAGCCGGTCGATGAACCTCCGGTCCAGGCCGCTGGCCGGGATCTGGACGTTCCCGTCCGGGTAGATGACGTGGCCCCGGAATTCCATTCCCCTGTATTCCGTCTTGGCCAGCGGCACCGCATACATGTAGGTCAGGACCTGGACGCTGTGGTGAGGGCTGGGCCTGCCCGTCTTGGCGTCGACGATCACCAGGTCGTTGCCCTTGACTGCGATCAGGTCGGGCTTCCCGGCCAGGGTTGCCGTTGCTCTCCGGAGCCGGAAGGAGTTCTGGTCTTCGGTGAACACCTCGTATCCGAGTTTCTCCCGGCTCTCCCGTGCCTGGTTCACCAGGTCCGTGTGGTCCAGCATCCACCGGGCGGAGTCGAAGTCGGAGGGTCGCTTTACCCAGTCCTGGTAATGGGCCCGGAACCACCCGGCCCACTCGCACTGGGAGTCTCCGGCCAGGAGCCGGGCCAGCCACGTTGCCCAGATGTACGGGTGTTCGCGGACGCGGGCCATCGGGATAACTCCGGCAGGGATGACTGGAAAGAAAAAAGGGTGCTTCCCTCCAGCATAAAGGGGCCCTGCGGCTCGCCGTCAACGGCCTCCTGTCATGGAATCAGATTGGGTGTCTTCTCTATTCTCTGCGTCAGCTTATTGATTCCGCCACTTCAAGGACGCTCAAGGTCGCGTGTTTCAAGTGTGTCGCCTGCATAACGTAATTTGGAAAACTGTCTTTCTCGACTATGTATCTCCAGTGTTCGAAGGCCCTGTTACACCTCTTGAATACCTTGTCAACGGACTCCCAGCCTTTGGGGGGTGTGGCTGTCCGCCTCTGGTATTCCGTCCGTATAGCCTGCTGATGGCGGGGAGATAGCTTGCAGAACCAGTCGTGCAGGGGGTGTAAATTTGCCGCAGCGTCATCGTTTTCCAACTCCCACAGCGTTTTAAGGGCCAGTTCCGCTGCGAATGCCACCAAGATGACCCGACCTTGGTACATCCCGTACTCTCTTATCCTTTCTGGAGGACAGTGCGAAATATCATTCTGCTTGGTCAAGCTCTCCCTTGGGTGGAATTCTCCATCCTCTATTACCGCTGAAACTAGGTCTGCTGACTTGAGCATTCCCCTGATGAAATTGGGCGTCTGCTTGATTTTCATTTTTGGCATGCCTTCGCTCCGCTGTCTGGATGTTTCCCTACGGGTTCCGCTCTGGCTTCTTCTCTATGGCTTGGTCCGGTTGGGCCGGGATCAGATTATCGGCAGGTACTATACATCCGATGGGCTGTGTGTGGGCTCTCTCATCTCTTTTGCCGCTGTGACCGGTCTGGGTGATGAAGTTCTTGGTATCGACGGGTCGGCCGGAAGGAGTTCATCCCCGTCGGGTCCGGGGCCGTCATGGATTGCTTCCATTCCTTCAGCCGGTTTTTCTCCGGCAGTTGTTCAGGTAGATTCTCCCGGCGAATCCGACCCATCCCTGGACCTTGCAGACGGCGGTTACATGGTCCCCTTGGTTGAGGTCCCTGACGTCCGCCTTGTCCTTGAAGTGCATCTCCAGGTTCAGACCTTGGTATCTGAAGCGGACTCTGGACCCGTCCCTTACCCGGACCGCCGGGCCTGCGGTCACGGAGAACCACCGGTCTTCGTATATTTCGTCGGCCCTGTCTTCGTTGAACACGTACTGGGCGACGATGTTGCCGGCGTCCTCGCTGGGCGGGTCCCGTTCTCCGGTGTATTCCCCGCTGCAGGCGGTGACTATCATCATTGCGAGGGCCAGGACCAGTGCGGCTCTGTTCATCTCTTCACCCGTCGCCGGTTTTCACCGGTGACTTCAGGGGTCGTCCCCGGTCATCTCCGGGGGTTGCGGGCGGCGGCTCATGGGACCGGCCGCCGGTGCGGGTCCGCCCCCGTTCGTCCGGGGCCTGCGACGAATGCGGTTGCCTCCGCCTCGATGTCCCTGGTCCACTCCCCGTTCGTCTGGGGCCTGCGCCTCTGATAAACCTGTGGGACACGCTCAGGGAGGTCCACTCCCGTGCATCCAGGGCCCGCGCCGCTTTCAGCGGCAGTCCGTCGATGTCATCGGGTCCACCCCCGTATATCCGGGGCCACTGGTCCAGTGAGAGAAAACTCGCTGCCTTTATCGGTCCACTCCCGTGCATCCAGGGTCTGCGCTTCACTCCATCCGGCCAGCGTCGCGAGACGAGGTCCACCCCCGTACATCCGGGGCCTGCGCTTCCAGCAGATTGACGGTCACCTTGTGGCTGGGTCCACCCCCGTACACCCGGGGCCTGTCTCGCCTCTCCGGTATTCTCCATCGCATGCACTGCCGCCGGTTCCCTCTCCGTTCCCTTTCCGGCCTCCACGGCGGGAAGCCGACGGCTCCTCCATCCTGGTCCTGTGGCCTGCTTCGGCATCGGCTTGCGCCGGCCCTCCTGCCCTTCCCTCATTGTGCGCCGCGTGTCCGGTGGGAGTCGGCCCTGCCCGGTGCCGGACGGGAGGCCGGCGGACTTTGCCGCTCTTCGTTGAGTGACGTCATACCTCCTCTCGTCTGCTCGCCGCATCGGCTGCTATCCTCCTGGCGAGGTCGACGTGTTCGTCTGTCAGCGGTACGTCGGATAACCCCGCCAGGTTGTAGGGGATTGGCTCACCCGGTTCGATGAGGATCCAGCCAAACTCCTGATGGGCGTAGTCCGCCAATTCGGTGGCATTGAAGTTGGCAAAGCGCTCCAGTTGCTCCTTGAGGATGGCTTCTTCCCGAAGAGAGAGGATTCCTGGAACTACCGGACGGTTTGCCGTCCGCCTGTGTCCGCGGTCGTCGACCCCCGACTCCTCGGAGAATATGTCCACGTCGCCATTCAGTTCCATGGCGCTCTTGCGGGTTGCCCATGCCTGGGGGTAGGGACCGTGGGGGTAACGCAGGTAGGTGACTCCGGTGATTGGCTCACCGGTTTGCAGGAATGCTGCGCAGTCGGCGTAATACAGCAGCTTGACCAGCTTGGTTTCGCCGAAATAGCGGTCGCTCCTGGACCCGTTGACCAGGTACACCACGGCCTCGGTCAGCTTGTCCAAGCGCAAGTCGAAAGTCTGTGTATCCATGGCTCATACTCCTTCGCTTTCTGCCCTCCAAGGCGTGCCGTTGCGGCCCCGGCATGCTGCGGCAATGCGGCCGGAGCCGTTGAATGGCGGTTGACCGCCGCCGGGGTGCGGGTTCCCGGTCATCGGCGGGCGGGGTGGTTTTCACGTTGTCCGCCTTTGCGTCGCCTCACCCTTTGCTTTCCTTCATTGTGCCCGCCTTTGGTGGGTGCCGCCGGCGCCCCGGGAGGGGAGAGGGGGGAAGCCGGCGGCAGGTCCGGGGCATGAAAAGGCCCTGTGATTCACGTTCACGGGGCTGGGGATTCTTTTTCGGTTGGCCGGGTGGATGGCTTCCTGTCATCCTCTTCAGATTCCGATGGACATTCCCAGTTCCGGGACTGTCATCTCGCGATTTTTCGTTGGCGGTCCGGGACCTGTTCGGTCCGCCTCTCGTTCCCTGGGGCCGGCCTTGGTGGTCCGCCTTCACTACCGTAGGGTCCGGCTCATCTTGAAGGTTCCCGTTATCAGGAGCGCCACCGAAGCCATACCTGCCGCGAGTCCTCCCTTCATCATGACGAAGAACATCCCCAGGCCCGCGTTGTGCATGGTGTCGACCGTGACGAATGCGGGGTGGTTCCCCGGTTCCGGTGGCTTGGCTCCGCCGCGTCCGTCCGGGTTGGCCTTGAGCCACCCGTAGGGGTTTCCTTCCGGTCCCGGCCGTCGTGGCTATACTGATTGGCAAATGGATGGACGGTGGTTGCGATGGCTGTATCCGATGTCACCCGCGGGGACGTGTGGGAAATGATGTTGGATCTGGAGCGTCAGGTCCGCTACTACGGGACGCTTGCTGACCGCTTTGGCCTGCGATACCGGGTGATCCGGTATCTTCTCCTCATGGGAATTCTGGCTGAGGGTGGCGTACTCTATGCCTTTTCCAACGAACCGTTGTGGCTCGTCGTGGCGGGCGGCGGTTTGGGTTTGGCCTTGGGAATCCTCACGGTGTTCGATGCCGTTACCAGTTATGCGGAAACCTCTGCGGTGCTCCGTACGACGTCGCTGCTTTGCGACGATATCAAGGTTGAAGTCGAGCGGCTCTGGCGGGACATTGAGGCTTATCGTGTCGATGACGACAGGGCTGAGGAACTGTACTCCATGCTCATGGACCGGTGGATTCGTTGGACGCAGCGGGTGACGCTGGAGCTTCATCACCACGATAATGTCAAGGCTGCCAAGGAAGCCTACAAGGTGGTCGAGGCTCGTTATGTTCCGTGACGTATCCGAGCCCCCACAGAATCCCGGGGCACCTCGCCTTGGCGGAGTTCCGGCGCCGAAGCCGCCGCCGCGGCCGGTCCCTCCGCCCAATCCTGGGCCAGGTATCCCGCGAAGTTTGTCGCTCCTTTGATGCAGTTGTCATGCGCCTGCGGTCTCAGGGGGCGGATACGGGACTTCCCTGCGTGTTTCCGTCCGTTCACCCGGCGTTCCGTTCCGGTGTCCGAGTGGCCGGGTGCATGAAAAACCCCGTGATTCACGTTCACGGGGTGAATTCCTTTGAGACAGAGGGGCCTGTTGCCCATTGTCATCGTCCCTGCGACATTTGGCGGACAGCATCTCGCTGGTAATCGAACAGGACGTCGTTGACCACCTGCAGGTCCTCTCCCATGTAGACCCGTATCCAGTCGCGGAGAATTCCCATCCCGTCGTCGCTCAGCATTACTTGCATATGTTCTAGCAGCTCCCTATGGACTGCGTGGATCCGGTCCAGCCGTACGAAGCTCTCCCTGATGCGCCCGTTTCCGCCCGGCGGGAGATAGAAGAGTTGCCGGTACATGTAGGCCTTCACGCGCTCAATGAATGTCCGGCTGTAGGATAGCTTGGTGTCGTCGCCTTCGAAGGAGTAGACCGGGGCTACCAGGAAACAGTCATCACTTCTACGAGTGTCGTCCGACCACCTGGAAGCCTCTAGGGAAAGGATGATGACGGGACGCCTCTTTGCTCCCACTACCAAGGCCCGTTCGTCGGTCCGGATGCCCAGTGGATGGCTGATGTTCCCGGGTTGGTTGAATTCCGTCCTCAAGTCTACCGGGTCCAGCCGGAACTGTTCACCGGCGGTTTCCGAGTAAGTGCTCTTGACCGCTTGACGGCGGTTGTTGTCCAGCAGGAACAGGGACGGGGCCCGGAAGAACTGGCCTATCTGGTAAAGTTGGTTGAGGATGTTCCCCCGGCCCAAGGTGCTGTAGTACTCTTCCGCCCTGAGAAGCCCTATCACCCTGTTCCGCTCCTGTCTGACCCCTTGAGCGGACGTCTTCTTGGGAACGTGGGTGTCGTGCCTTCCTCCCGCGCCATCATATCGAGGTCCTCTTGGTAGACCTCGTCATAGAGCGGTTCCACGGGAGTTTCCTGCCTTGGGCTGACGTTTCTGCGTGTTTCTTTCCTCTGGTCCCACCGGGTGCGTAGGCCGGTGATGAACTCGTCGGAGAAGGAAAGCCGGGGTTCTCTCCTTATTGAGGCCTCTTCGACCTGTATTTTCGAGAAGTCCAGGATTTCTCCTCGCAGGGCATCCTGCATGGGCTCCGTCTCGAAGTAGACGTATTCAAGGATCGTATCGAGATCTTCAAGGCCCCACTGTTTCACCACGTCATCAGCGATGTTTTTCACCACCGGTTCGAAGTTTGTGTTGAAGGCTGCCTGGATCTCCTTCCATGCCGGGGATGGGGAGAATCCGTATCCGGAGTTCCTGGTACCGAACACTTGGAAGAGGTGGTTGTCGTTAATTTCCCGGTCAAGCTGGGCCGAATAGGGGCCGTAGTGGTGGAATCGCCATTCCAGCCCGGTGACCGACCTGCCGTATCTCCGCCAGTGCTCGACGTCGACCAGATAGACGAACTTTACCAGAGCGGTCTTGTTCGGTTTCCCCTCTTGGTCCCTAACCTGGTCAATCAGGTAGGCGATGAGGGGCTTGAGGTCTGCCACGGCTCTGTCCTTGTCTGGAGGTGGGTGGTGGTGCCTGATGGCGGCTTGCTTTTCCTGTCCGGTGATTATGCCGGGCGGAGACACTTCCGTCCACCGTTGAGGTCCTGCGGCATCTCGGGCGATGGTTCGTTCTTGGCCAGTCGGTTAGGGGACTCGTATCTCGCTATCACGAGGGTCTATGGGCTGTGTCCGGATCTCACTCCTCGGAGATCACGACCTTGACCTTTTCCGGCAGCTCCTTTCCGAGGGCGTCCCTGTCGATGTAGACGCTCTGGATGATGGTCCCGTCTTCGGTGCCGTACACGATCTTGTTCTTCGTTTCCTTGGCCTTGTTGAGGGTGAGGGTCAGGGTTTCCATTGCTATCCTCTCCATGCCTGTTGCCGAGTTGATGCTCCTTCCACTCTACAGGGGCGAGGCGAACTCAATCAACGGCCTGCCGTCATCAAATCCCGCACGGTGGCAGCCGCCTTGCGGTCACTCCGGAATGTCGTCCAGCCTCACGGAGTCCTGGGCGTAATAGCCGGCGTCCCAATAGGCGTCGAGGGCATACTGGAATCCCCAGCGTGCCAGGGTCTCTACGTTGTCCCCCCGGTCTCCCCCGGTGTCTATGTACTCTAGAATTCCGGCGAGGCACAGCTCGCTGCCGGTCATCAGCCGGGCGATCCTTTCCCACGACTCTTCCGGCCAGGTCTCCCGGTATGGGATGACCGATTCCCTGACGATCCTCCGGAGGTTGACGGCTTCCAGGGATCCCTTGACCGCCCTCTCTCCGATTACATCCCGGTGTTCGTTGAAGGCGGCGGCCAGGGAGTCGTCGATCCGGGCCTCTCGGGCCATCACGTGGTCCAGCCCAATTTCCGTCCCCGCCAGGGACTCCTTCCTCCTCTTGTATTCCTCCCTCTTCTCCTGGAATGCGTGGACAAGGTCGCCGCTGTCCAGCAGCGGCCTCACGACTTCCTCCCGGATTCGGGTGGCCTCGCCGTTGTCGTTCTCCTCATCGGCCCCTGCTACCTCCGGGTACAGGAGCGGCCACTTGGCCAGCATGGCCTCAACCGGGGTGGGCATGTCATTCTCTCGATCAGAAGTCATCCGTGGTCCCTTCCCGTCCTGGTCCTTCCCCCTCCACCCGTTCCGGGCAGTCCTCCGTGGTGATGTCGCACCACCGGCATTCTCCCCCGGGCGGCGCCTTTCTTGCCGGCGTCTCGTCCGCCAGCCTTCGGATCAACGCTCCCAGCCGGTCCACGAACTTCCGGTCGACTCCCGAGACCGGGACTGCGACGTTTGAGTCCGGGTAGATCACGTGGCCCCGGAATTCCATCCCCCGGTACTCCTCCAGCGCCCTGGGGATGGCGTACTGGTAGATCATGACCTGGACGGCGTGATGGGGGCTGGGTCTGCCGGTCTTGGCGTCAATGACCACGGCGTCCCGGTCTTTGATGGCGATGAGGTCCGGCTTCCCGGCGAGCGTGGCATATTGGCCTCGGAGCCGGAAGCTGTTTTGGTTCTCGGAGAACACCTCGTAACCCAGCGACTCCCGGCTCTCTCCTTCCCTGCTGACGAGTTCGGTGTGGTCGAGCATCCATCGGGCGCTGTCGAAGTCGGACGGCGGCTTGGTCCACCCTTGGTGGTGGGCCCGGAACCGAGGAAATTCCGCTACTCCGCTTTGGCTTTCAGCCCGTCCTGAATCCGTCGCTGGGCTGCTTAAAGGCGGTGGTGGGCGCGAGTCCGGCCAGTGACCGGGCGGGGTGGCCGGCTGGAGGTCATGTGGCCTTCTACCGGTCCGTCAGTGCGCGTTCCGGGCTGCCTGGAACGCAGCGGCAGGGATTGCCGGGTTCCTGTGTCCGCCCGCACCTGCGGCACTGCTCGCCGCGTTCGATGCGCGCCAGCACCTCGGCTACCAGCTCCCTGACTTCGGCGGCGGCGGCAGGCGTGGTCCGGTAGCGCAGTTCCAGGGTGGGGGTATCGGCATCGGGTTCGGTGGTCATCGTCTGCTCCCTGCAATCCATGGTTCTTCATGCTTCCTGCTCCGGGAACATGGGCTGGTAGTCCTCGGCCTTCCGGAGGTATCCGAGGGAGGAGAGGATGCCGCTAGGGTGTTCCCCAGATCCGGTGTGGTACCCGTCGTCGTTTCCGGCCGCGTAGGCTTCGGACAGGGCGTGGTTGAACAGGGTCAGCCAGTCTGGGTGTTGTTCTTGCAGTTTCCGGTAGAGCTCTTGGCAGTTGACGAGTTGGTACATCGGTGTTTCCTCGGGCTTTGAACAACGCGCCTTTTTAATTCCGGTCCGTTGTGCGGGATTTGTTTTTATTCGCTGATTTTACTCGCAATGTCGGCCCTGCGGAGTCGCAGCGGCGACTAGTGGTGGGCCTCCCCGCCACTGCGCCTCTCCCGCCGCAGGTCCTCCCGGGCCGCTCCCGATCGGGCCAGTGCCTCGGTTATCAGGGCGTTGACCGCCGTCGGCCAGCAGTTCCGCACCGCCTCCCATTCCGGTTCGCTGAGTTCCGGCGCTGGTTCGTCTCGCAGGTGTGCCTCGGTGAACGCGGCAAGGGAGCATCCCAGCCCACCGGGACCCGTGGTAGCGGTCAGCAGGTTCTCCATGGCTTGGGCACCCTCCCGGTCCAGGATGGGCCGGACGCTTTCGACATGCCGCCACATCAGTGCCGCGTCCCGGCGGAACCTGACGGTACCGTTGTCGGCGGCCAGTAGCCCCTTAAAGGACCGCTCCAGCCCCCATTGGGCTTGGATCCCCCATAGTTCGGAATCGTGCAGGCAGGGGTCTTCTAGGAAGTGCTTGAGCGTGTTCAGGTGGCGCTCCGCCATCCTCAGCCACCAGATGGTCAGCTCCCGTATCTCCCCGGCTGAGGGATCCCGCTCCGTCCGGTAACCCAGACTCTGGCCCTCCGGCGTCACGCCGTAGCGGGCGGCCTGCCCGGCAAAGGACTGGCCCGGCAGCGCCGTGCGGTCAAACTCCTCCCGGGTCGTCGTTATGACGCTCACCTCCCGCATGCCGCGCCGTCCTTCCGGGATTTCCCGAACTGTCTCCTTCGCCCTGTTGGCGGCGGCCTCGTCCGGGGCTATGGCGATGAGGTCCACGTCGGAGCCGGGACTGTGGCTTCCGTCGGCCCGGGAGCCGAACAGTATGACCTCCGCCGGGCGTAGCCTGTCCTGTATCTCGCGGGCTATGGCCAAGCCTACGGGATCGGGAGATCTGTGTAGTGTGCTCATGTAGGCTCCTTCGGTGAGGGAATCCCTCTGCTTGGGCGTGCTGGCAATGTGTTGGACGACGCACGTCAATCCTTCGGCAGGCTCAGGATGGGGGTGCAGCGCCGGGCGGGCGTTGCGGGGAGTCACGCAGGGCTGTGACTCAGGCTGACTTGCCGGTCGCTGGCCCGGAATAGCGAAAGGCCGCTCCGGTCGTCCGGGGCGGCCCTGCTGGGTCCACGGTTGCGGGTCGGCTTGCGGCTACGGCCCGGGTCACGCGAACTCGTAGACCTGCATCGGCACCGACTTGGCGGGGGAGTCTGCCGGCGGGTCATGCACCAGCAACCGGGCTCGTTCCGTTGTCTCACGGCTAAAAGACCTCTCCCCACAGTCCCGGCAGACTGTTGACGGCATCCCGGTCACCAGCACGTAGCGGCCGTCGGCGTTGAACACCTTGTCAACCGGCTCCGCTCGCAAACGCTTGCCGTGGCATACGACACATTCGGACATAGCTATTTCCACCTTTCGTAGTCTTCCCACTCCGCAGGGTCCGGCTCGTACAGAGTAATTATCCTGACCAGAGGCGAAGGGGAATCGGACAGGAACCACCCGGCCCACTCGCAGTGGGCCTCTCCGGCAAGGAGCCGGGCCAGCCACGTTGCCCAGATGTAGGGATGTTCCCGGGGTAGTGCCAAAGGTAGGCCCTCCGGGTTGGGATGGCTGGGGAGAAAAAATGCCTTCCCTCCAGTGTACCGGGGCCCCTGTGCTGACCGTCAACGGGGCTTCCGTCATCAAATCTTCCCTCAGCCCGTCCCTCCGGTTCTGCTATTATCAGGAGAGTTGAGGTCTCCTTGTGGTACGGGGAGGTGGCGATGCTCAGCCGGGTCTCTCGGGTCGCGGTCCACTTGTTCCTGTTCCTGGTCGCTTTCGTAGTCTTCTACCTGGGACTGGGGTTGGGGCTTTCGTGGAACCCGATGGCGGGGACGGTCCTGTGGCTTGTCGCCTTGGCGATAGCCGGCGGGAACATCCGGTGGATGGTCAGGAGATCGGGACACTGAAGCTGCCTGCTCATCTTGCAGGGGCCGGGCGTTTCCCCGTCTCAGGCATACAGTTCCTCGTCCCAGTCGAAGTTGGTCAGCCGTTCCGGTCCGTCCTCCTTCAGGTGGTAGGTGTCCTCGAACCGGACTCCGCCCGTTCCAGGCACCGACAGCACCGAGTGGCCCACCGTCACTGTCATCCCCGCCCTGAGTTCCACCTGGGCGTCGGCGGCGTGGATGGTCGGCCGGGGCTTCTCCTCGAAGTCCAGCCCGATGCTGTGGCTGATTCCAGGCACGTAGAGGTCTCCGTATCCCGCCTGGGCGAACACCTCATGCGCCGCGGCGTCTATCTCCCGGTTCCTCGCCCCGGGACGGAGTGCGGCGACCCCGGCCGCTTGGGCCCGCCGGTAGGCGTCCAGCATGTCCCTCTGCTTCGGTGTGGCCTTCCCTATCACGAATGTCCTGGTCAGGTTGGCACAGTAGCCCATGTACCTGGGGACCACGTCGACCACCACCAGGTCGCCGGCCTCGACCGTCTTGTGGGAGGCGGCCCCGTGGAGCCATCCGGAGCGGATGCCCGAGTTCACGAACACCGGGGTGGCGACCCCGCTCCCTCCGGCCTTCCGCATGGCGTACTCGATCTCCGCGCCCACCTCGTTTTCGGTGACTCCCGGTCTGAGCCAGCGGGTTGCCGTCTCCATTCCGGTGACGGCTATCTCCGAAGCCCGGCGCATGAGCTCGACTTCGGACTCGTCCTTGACCATCCTGAGTTCGTCCATCACCGGGGCGATGTCGACGACGTTCACGCCGGGGTTGGCCCGCTGGAACAGGTTGAGCAGGAAGGCCGGGGTGTTGAACCACATCTGGACTCCCACGGTCATCGAGTCCCTGTTTCCTGCCAGTTCCCGCATGGCGCCCACAACGTCCTTGATCTGTTGCCCCACCGTGCCGTACACCCTCACGTTCGCTGTTCCGAGGGACTCCCTGACCTCGGCCTCTTCACCCGCGAAGGTGACCACGACGGGGTCGCCTTTGGCGGGGATCACGGCCCTGGGTTGGAACCGGTCCTCTCCGAAGAAGTAGATGTAGTCGTCGTGGGTCAGTATCAGGTAGGCGTCGATGCCCAGTTCCCGCATGCGTTCCTGGGCTTGGCCTATCCGGCCGGAATTCATCATGGATTTCTCCTGGTTGGGGAATGGAGGCTCTCCCGGAATGGTACGTCCGCCCGGCGCTCGGGTGTGGAGGGGGGTTGAACCTGGGTTTGGGTTGTTCCCGTTGACAGCTCGTAGGCTCGGCCCCGTACTCGCACCGGGTTCGTGACTTCAGGCTACTACCGGCTGCGCCTTGGTGGAATACCGAAAATTCGGTATCTCTGTCCGCAGCCGGCGTCCTGGGATCAGATGAGATGTTACCTTTGGGCTGCCAGGACCGCGGCCATGGCTCCGTGGGAATCGAGTTTCTCTGTGGCGTTGCTGATGTGCTTGCGGACGGTGTGAACGCTGATGAAGAGGTCTCCTGCAATGTCCGCGGGCCTCATCCCTTGGGCCAGCATGCCCAGAACTTCGCGCTCCCGGGGCGTCAGGGGCAGGGCATCGGCCTGGTTGGGGTTGGGTCCTTCGTCGGGAGTTTCGTGGAACATGTGGACGAGCAGGGTCCGGCCCAGGGCATCTTCGGCGATCAGCGGGATCACGGTCACTCTCTTCCGGGCTCCGGTGGAGCATTGCATCCGCGCTTGCTTGGCGGCGGGGATATTGCCGGTCCTCGCTGCGGCCATGGCCGGACAGTCGCGGGCGCAGAACGGAGTGGCGCCGTCGAGGGCGAGGCCCTGGAGGACCTCGTGGCACTTCCGGCCCAGGACCTGTTCGGGTCCATATCCCAGGATGCGTACGGCCTTGGCGTTCCAGAAGATGATGTTCTGGTCCAGGTCAATGGCGAAGGCGCCGTAGGGGGCCGCTTCCAGTCGCTCCAGTATGTCCATGCGGCTGACTCTCGAATCTGTAACGTCTCCGAATCGGCCTGCTCGCTTGCAGTTTTAATGGCTTGGGTGGGGCCGTGTCTCCTGTCGCGGGAGCCCGGACCATTCAGGCGGCTGCCCCGAAGGTCTGCCTTGTCAGGCGTCCGACTTCAGCAGGGCGGGGCG
The DNA here is from genome assembly GCA_965204865.1 of Dehalococcoidia bacterium. GTDB lineage: Bacteria > Chloroflexota > Dehalococcoidia > Lucifugimonadales > UBA3495 > VXOI01. Next base: position 2,892,433 of record OZ242027.1, read on the forward strand.
GATCCTGGTGTTCCAGTAGTCCCGGTCCCCGGCCTCTCTGAGTTCCTCCACTAGGTCCGCGGTCTCCTTTCCCACGGTCTCTCTGAGTTCGGAGGCGGTGCGGTCTCCGGCCAGTCCGGTCACTGCGGCCCCGAGCATCATCACCTATCCCTCGACCTCAAGGGCGGCTTGGTCGGAGGCGGAACGTGCCTGGAGTGCTTCCAGTTTCTCCAGCCATTCCAGGCCCCTCCGGGCGTCGTCGAACCGGTCATCCAGCGCGTTGGTGGTGCTCATCTCGTATCCTCCGCTTGCTGTGTCGCAGCCGGGTGGGATCGTTAATGTCCACGTAGTGGACCATGGTCAGGTCCGTGAGGCCGGACGCGGTCATGGGCCCGTCGGTCCGCCTGTGGAGGGTATTCATGAGGTCGCCGTCGAGGACGGGGTCCGGCGCGGTGTAGAGCAGTTCTATCCTGATCCATTCCTCGTCGTACGGGTCGGTCGTTACCGAGGCGTTGGCCTCCTTGAACTGAACGCTGGGCGGGAAGTGGGCTCTCGCCTGCTGGAGGAAGATTTCCTGGACCTTCTGGAGTTGGCTTTCGGTGATGGCCATCGGGGATCTCCCTCTGTGGCTGTCTCGTTTTTGATGCTATTGCGTCGGCTCTGGGCAGTCAACGTCACGCATTGCCGGGTGTCCGGTTGGTGGCCTGTCGTTCGTTTTGCCGGTCTTGTCGCCATATTCTTCCCTGAATGTAGACAGGCCATGGGCCGCAGCGGGCCTTTCGGAGGAGGCGAAACGGTCCTCTGCGATTCCGGCGCTTTTCGCTCCCGGCCTACGCCGCACCCTCCTCCTCTATGATCTTCAGCAACTCAGAGACCGCGCGTTTGGTCGACTGCCTGGCCTCCGCCAGCTCTGCCTCGGTCATGTGTCCGTGCAGGAAATGTCTCTGCAGTTGCTCTGCTGTCTCGAAGTCCTGCCGCCACGTGGGTTGGTCCTGTTCTTCCGCCAACCGGTCGGCCACGTCCTTCATGTGCGCCTCGCCGTGGCAGTCCCACCCGTGGATTCCTGCTACGGCAATGAGGCCCCGGGCGAAGGCTCCCCAGAGCATATCGGCGGCAACCATCCGGCTTGTACTGTCTCCGATGACCTGGAACTCCTGGTCGGACAGCTCGACCAATTCCCTGATGCCCTCTGCACTCATTTTTCACCTCTGGTCTACGTGGGAATGTCCAAGTATGGTGTCCTGCATTTTGTGGTCGTTCGCCGGGGGTGCCTTCCCTTCATAGGTTTCCGTGTCCGGCCTCCTCCCGGGCCATTATGCCTCCCCTGTGGACCGCCACGGTTACGTTGCTCTGGCGTGGTTCCACAACGCCGCAGGCCCTGATGACGCCCTCTTGGCAGTTACGTCGCTACCGGATTTCCCTGACTCAGTGGTCCGCCCTGCCCCGGGGGTACCGAACAGATGTATCTGCCGGAAGATACCGACGCGGGTGGCGGTGCCGCCGTTCTTGGACAGTTGCCTTTCTGCTTGGTCACGGCCGAGACATTACGGCGTCCTTTCGTAGAGTCTGCTGGATAGGTGTTCCACCGCAGCCAGGTTGCAGGGAACTCCCCTGTCTTCGGCAGCCTGGATGGCGTCCTCCAGCGTCGGGGAGATGCTCACCAGTTCCTCCTTGAACACCACAGCCCAGTGGTCAGGGTGAGTCTCCGTCCACTCCCTCTGGTGATTGTTCAGATACAGGGTGTCCTTCTTGAACTGGTCCAGTATGTCGGCGATGAGGTCCCAGTCAGTCTCGTCGCCGAAGGGATTTTTTATCGCTGTCACGTTGTTGTCCTCCTTAATGTACCCAGCCAATTACCGGGCTGTCCGTGGCTTGGTTCTGCTTCTGGGTCGTGCCGAGAGATGTGATGTGAAATATATGACAGTTGCCCTTTGACAGGCCCTGTGGCCGGTGGATAGGGTGACGGGCGATGCCATGCGGAGGATGAGTTCGTGGAAAGTGAGCAGGTCCTTGCCGGCGAGTGCCGGCGGATGGTCGATGAGTTCATCGCCGGGGTCCTGGACGATATGGAACTGGGCGACTTGGAGCGGAACATTCTGGGGGTGGCGCTCAGGGTGGAGGTGGAAGCCCGGCTGCTGCCGGGCTTCGCGGTGGTGATGGCCCTGCTCCTTCAGGCCGATTCCGGGGTGCTGGGGAAGGACCTGCCGACATGGCTGGACCGGGTGCAGGAGGTGATCCCCGGAGACGCTGATTCCTTCGCCGAGACGGGCCGGTGCCTTGACTCGGCTGGTTCTGCACTGCTGGAGGAGAACCTGGGGCTGTTGCCGGGCGAGTCCGTGGCAGTGAGCATGTTCAAGTCCAGCCTTTGGAGCGTGGCACCATTGATGGGCAAGGCTTCTGGTTCGTGACTGGATCGGGCCAGTGTAAGACTGAGTTTCCATTGGTTTGCCCTCTCTCCTCTCCCCTTGGTCTGCCGATAAAGGTTGCTTCTATAATGCCGTCTTGGATTCGGGCCAGCTTCCGTGCCAAAGCGTCGTTAGAGGGGTTCGTCGCCTGTATCCAGGCTTGGTCTTCTACGGCTTGCCCTCAATACCTTTGGCTCTTCGTCTATGTACGTGCTCGGCCAATCGCTGTGGAAACTGGAGTCATCCAATCCCGGCGAAAGCCGCACTTCTCTATCCCACCGGGCGCGTTTCGTCCCGGAATCCCATGACTTCCCTCTGAGAATTGACAGCACTCCTTGAGTCCACAGGTGCAGGTAGTATAGTTCAATCGGGTCAGGCCATTTCTGAGCCAGTTCGTTGAACTTGTCAATTCCCTCGTCCGGCAGCTTGTCCCAAGCGTATCTGACGGTGTCGAACTCCTCTCCGAATTTTTCGAAAGCCGGGCGTTCCTGGATGGGACGAGGATTCGATACGGTCTCGCCAGTAGCCGTGATTACGCGGGGGTTGCTGGCTTCGAGCGTGTTGACCTGCATTTCCGCAAGAATTTCGTGCTTGGAACATGGCGGCAATTGTTCCCAGAGCGCCCTCAGGTTGTGTTTCCCGTATTTCGGAAGTTGCCCCTCGGGTGCTGGCCCCATGGCCTTGATCATGAGTTTCAGGGCCACCTCGGCTGCCCTCACTGTGTATTCGTAGACCACTATCCAGGTGGGGCCTGCTCGCAGTCTGCGGATCCGTTCGTGTTCTTTGAACTCCGTTGCATTCAGTCCTCTTTCCGAGTCCGGGTTCATAGGCCGAACACAGGCTCTGCATAACCCTGTAGACGGCGGATTTCCTGTTGAGTAGGTGCACTGGCAGTACGGGCTTCTCGTCCACCTGTTCCAAGAGCTCAGCAGTTTATGGTTCAACCAGAGGCGCTCTTCAAGTTCATAAAGACCCAGGTCATCCCTCATAGGGTCATTCGGTCGGTTGCACGTCACTCCGGGCTGGCACCATTCCTGGCCGTCTTCCGGAGATTCCAGGAGGGGGGCATCTTCGTAACGGTCGCAGGAGTTGCGACGGCAGACTATCTGCTTCTGGTTCACCATTCCTTGTTCTCTCGTCTTTCTTTCTTATTGTGGGGTTTGACCTATCATTCACGGAGATCTGTCCGGGTTTCACTCCCGGGGTATGTGGGCTCCCCTATGCCTTCAGCTTCCCGGCCAGCCTGTGGCCACTCCCATATGACCAGCCCGATCCGCACGGAGGCTTCTACCACTGCGACCAGTCGAAGACCTTCCACTAGAATTGTACACGCCGGGGTGCTCCCATCGGACCCGATGGGAGCATTTCGGGTACTCCGGTTCTTCTCTGCCCAGGTTCCCTGAATCTTATCCAGAGGAGCTTGGAGAAATCCTTTCTTACCTGCAAGTAGAGTGGGGCGTTCCGGTGCTTCGCTTCATGCTCGACGCTACTCACATGACTTCGGGTTGATGGGGTGAAGGCTTTCCGCGATCCTGGCCGCGGTGCTGATGGTTACTCTGCTTCCCTGGTATCCATATTCGGGCCGTCGGTGTCGTGGACTTCGGTCTCGATACCTTTCTCGTCCGTTCTACGAAGGCATAGTGCCGCGGGTTTATAACAGTTGCCTCTTACCGGATCCCTCTCTTGGGGTTTACGGTGACTGGAGGATTTCAGGGAGGTGCTGCCCTGTGGAAAACTGGGAGATTCTGGCCCGTCATCACCGGCGGGTGGTGGACGAGTTCATCGAGTCGGTGCTGGACGAACTGGACTTGACGGACCTGGAGCGGAACGTGGTGGGTCTGGCGATTCGCCGGGAGGTTCAGGAAGAGTTGGTGCCTGGGTTGGCTGCCGTTCAGGCGCTATTTCACGCCGCGGATGCAGCGATGTTGGGGAAGGAGTTGCCGGACTGGCTGGAGCGGGTGTCGTCCGTGATACCCGCGGAGTCTGAGTTTCTGGCGGAGATGGGGCGGTGTCTGGATCCGCGTGGAGCTGGATTGCTGGACGAGAGTTTGGGGATCAGGCCCGGTGAGTCGGAGGTTCGGCGATCGTTCGACGCACACCTGTGGGAGATGGCGCCCTGCGTCTCAAGGGGTGCTGGCTCCGTGACGTGAAAGAGGCCCGGCGTGTTGCCGGACCCCAGGCTTCATTGTGTCTGTAGTCGGCTTCAGCCCGCTTCCTGTCCCAGTATGTCTGCGGGCACTTTCTCATCTTACCTCGTGAGCCTCACGCGCCGTCTCCCCTTAGTCCGTCGGCGCATTGCAGTCGGGGCAGGGGCCTTGGGCCTATCGTTCCTGGTGCCGCTGGGTACGTGGTTGCTGGATGACCGCCTTTCTTCCCAAGGGATGCGTGTGTCCGCCGCGGCTTGCGTTGCCTCCTTTCGGTGGAGGCTGGGAGTGCCTCCAAGGGGTGTTCGCGTTGGCCGGTGCCGCCGACACCGGTGCCGGGGTCATTCCTCCGTCGGCGGTGTAGCGTCCTCAGAGGCATTGGACTTGGCCGGTATCTCTATCCGGGCCGGGATGGTTGGAAGTGAGCGTATGAGTCCTATCATTTCTTCCATGGTGGAGTCGCCGAAGGTGGACTCGAAGTCTGGCCGTTCGGGGTCGTCAGGATCGTAGCCGTTGATGGACGCCAGGACGGCTTGGTGGTAGTCCCCCAGGTAGGAAAGCAGGCGAGCCAGGTTGTTCACCCGCTGGGAGAATTCAGGGGTTCGTTCGGCAACGGCCTGCCTGATGCGGGGGATCCTCTCCTTCCAGAGGTCCTCATTGTCTTCAGGGTACCGCGAAATCGCGGCGTTGCAGCCGAAGTCGGCGCGGGTGACCAGGGTCAGGCTCTGCTCTCCGCCCGGTACCGGGCCGACGGCTACGGGGATCATGGGTGGTTGCGGTTCCCGTCTACTCGCCAGTGTGCATGGGGCGGTGCCGGCAACTTCCCTGTCCTCGCCGGCGTCCCAGTGGACACAGTCCCTACAGATTATCGGCTCCTTCATCATCTCGCGGCTCTCCTTTGCCTGGTTGATCATTCTTTGTTCTAGGCCCTCAGGCAGGCCCGGAGGTTCGCCCGGCGTTCCTGCCCGCTGAGGTGCCAAGGCTTGCACCTCCTTGGTGGCCCACAATGTCCCTGTAGTTGCCAAGGGTGCGTCCTTCCGGACTGCCGGGTCTTCGTCGGTCCGTCGGCAAGTAGCTGTCATGAAATGAACTGGCCCGTCTCCCCCTTTGCGGCGATCCTCCGTCCGGTGACGCAGACAAGCACGCTCCCTTCGTCCACGCCGGTCCACAGCGCGGATGCCTTCAGTTCTCCGCTGGCGCCTCTGCAAAGTTCATTGACGTCCCGTATCCACTGGTCCGCTTCCGCCAGCGGGCTTTCCCCATCCATGTGCCGCTGTCGGAATATCCTGTACACCGTCGTCTCTCCGCCTGACTCGGTCACGGCCACGGTGTTTTCACCATCTGGGTTGATCCTGGCTCCCTGCGAAACTATCTCCAGTGCCTTGGTGCTGATGTACCTGCTGCTCGCCTCGTCCCTGCTCTTGCCGCTGACGGCGGCGGTTCTCTCCTCGGGCTCTCCAGTCTTGATCATGTTCCTATCCTCATCTCTTCTCCGGGTTCATTGTGCCGTGAGTTGATGACGTTTGCCCGTCATCACCGGCGGGTGGTGGACGAGTCCATCGAGTCGGTGCTGGGCGAACTGGACTTGGGGGACCTGGAGCGGAACGTCCTGGGGTTGGCGATTCGCCGGGAGGTCGAGACCGAGCTTGTCCCCGGGATCGTTGTAATCCAGGCGGTTTTTCACGCCGCGGATGCAGAAATTCTGAATCAGATGCCCGAATGGCTGGATCGCGTTTCCAGCGTGATTGCCGAGGATTCCGTGTTCCTGTTGGAGATGGGGTGGCGCCTCGACTCCGATGGTGCTGAGTTGCTGGACGATAACCTCGGGTTGTTGGCGGGGGAGTCTGAGTTCCGGATGGTGTTTGAGGCCCACCTGTGGGAGATGCGCCTTTCCTCCCGCGAGGCGCCGGTTAGCGGCGTGAAAAGGGCCCGGTTCTTACCGGACCCCTCTGGCTTGGTCAGTCCAGCCGGACCTTGTCCTGTTCCGCTCCGCCTTCCTTTTGGCCTTGTGCCTCCTCTGGTAGCCCCGCATCCGTTCGATATGGACCGGGCACATTGTCGTGCTCCCGCCGCCCACTTCCTCTTCGCAGTCCCGGCAGATGCCGAGAGCCTTGCGCTCCCGGTGGCTGAGTCGCGGCTTGGGGTCTTCCAGCTTCGCTCTTTCTTCGCGCTTCCTGGCCCGTTTTTCCCTTTCTTCCTCGCTTTGCCCCTCAAGGCAAATCCGGCACTTGGTCATTCCTTCCTTCGCCACTCTCTTGCGGCATGCCGTGCATATTCCCTGTGCGACGAATCGGTGCCGTCGCCACATATCCCAATCTGCACAGGCCTGGCAGGTATCCCTCCCTTCCTTTGGGGGTTCTCGTCGGCACCTGGTGCAGAGTCCCTGGTCCCTGGCCTTTTGACGCCGGGCTGCAGCTCCTGCGAGTCGCCGTTCCCTCCGTTCTTCGGGAGTAGCCGCTGGTGGGCGCCTGAGCGGAGGAAACGGCCACTAGTCAGGTCTGGGCTTGAGGACGACGGTGTAACTATAAGGGTGCAGTGATGGTCCTCGCAGCTACCCTGGATAGGGTCCAGTTCCGGGCAAGCCGGTTTAACACATTCCACTTCTTCCACTTTTTCCACTAACGATACTTGTGTCTACAGGTCTGGGTGAGCCAAGTGCCATCCTCGCCGTCCCTTGACGGGAACCACGATGTATTCCTTTTCCAGAATCCTGATCACTCGGCTCCGGAACTCTGGGTCTCTAAGTCGCCCAGTGCGAACCCGGTCGTTGATCAATCTGACAAGAGCGACTTGTCCACTTTCGTTGACGTGCCGTGATGTCCCGCCTTCCAGGTTCTCGAGAAGCGCCTCCTTGACCCATTCAGCGACCTTGTTGACAGCCATGCCCAGTTCGGTATTGCTGGCAATTGCCAGAATCCGGCCCAACTCATCGAGGTGAAACCGGACCACCTGGGAGGCATACCTCACTTCGTCAAGCCCGGGGTGTCCATCCTCGGCGCCAGGTCTTCGCCCGAGGTTTGCGACGTACCAGTCGGCTGCAGAAAAGACGGCCGCAAGGCGGGCAGCGAGTTCCGCGGCCCGTCCGGCGAATCCCTGCTCGTGAACGCGCCCCTCGTTGTGAAAATTGTCTGCCTTGCTCTCCATCTCTTCATGGAACCGGAGAAGGTATCCGTGGGCCGCAGGATCAATTCTCAACACCCGCGGTTCAGCCCAAGCCGTTGCCGCCAGTTCCAAACCTTCGTCCTGCCGCCGCCGATGGGCCTTGACCATTGCTGAGTACTGCCGCAGCACGTCGTGGTCCTTCTCATTGGGTGGCTCCAATCTTGGAGGCCGCCTGTCGTCCTTGGCTACCAGCGCACGGCCAGAAAATCCGTTCCCAGCGGCGGGGTGGGTTATCAGGGGTACCATCACTGCGCCCTGGCCTGCAAGCACGACCTGGAATCGGTACCGGCGCAGGGCTATCTCCCGTGCTATGACTAGTTTGTCGTCGTACAGTTGTCCCCCGTCGAAGGTCTTGCTGAGGAAGCTGAGGGTGCCGCTCATTCTTGCTCCTTGATACGACCATTTCAGGACCTCTCCAGCCTCATCGGAGAACAGGGCCTGACAAGGCCGACCGGCGGCGAGGCGTACCTTGAGGGCCTCGGTCGTCAATTCTCCGCGTGTCATTTGCGGATTGTGGCCCCTCGGCCTGTTCTCCCGTCGTCTGTCCTCTTCCGAAAGGCCATCGAACTGTGCCGTTGCGGCGAGCCAGGCAGCCTCGATTTCCTCGTCTGCCTCGATATGGGGCCTCCAAAGCGGCTCCCAAGCCGTCGATTTTCTCCACGTGGTCTCCGAGCTTGCCAACACGTGAACGGACAGGGGCTTGGGGTCGGGCGCCAAGGTCTTCACGTCCCAGTCCCAGGCGCTCAGGGCGGACAGGGCGCCAATGGCACCAAGAGCCGCCACCGGGCGAGAGCAGCCGCTCAGCCTTACTGTGCTGTCAACAATCTGTCCGGTAAATCCGGGCAGCATCGGATATTCCTGCTGGCCGGGACCGGCCACCTCCAGGCCTTGGGAAAGCGGTGGCCATTCCCTCCTTTCACCTCCCGTCCTCCGACTCTTCGCTTTCCCACCGGGGGAATTCCCGCCGTCCACAGGGATAGTTCCTGCTGTTGTTCCCTTCCCGCTGCCGGCGGGTTTATCCCCGGCGCCCTTCCGGTCGGCTCCGCTGGTTCCGAATGCCGCCTCCCATGCCGCCCGCTCTCCTGACTTTGAGAAGGCGGAAGCCAGGTTCGCGTGCGAGTCAATTCTGGTTGCTTCTTCTCTGGGTTCCATTGGTTTCTCCATCGATTGATACATATGCGTCCCCTCACTGACTTTCCTCTTGGTTTGGGGCACTGTCATACCAACTAGCCTTGCCATCAGGAATGCCCTAGCCACGCCCCTGGCCCTCTACTCTCGTCGGTGATTTCTCGCCATGGCCACGCCCGAGTGGTGCGTGAGGCTTGTCTCCTACGGGCCAGGGCATCTTTTCCGCCCCCTAGCTACGGCGGGTCAGCACGGCTCTGCATCGGTCTCGGTCCTTCACCCTGGCAAGCAACAGGTGAATGAATTGCGGCGAGCGACTCCCGCTCAAGCACAAGCGACCTGTCCCCTCCCATCGATTTTTAGAGACGGCGAGATACCGATCTGATATCCCAATCATTGCGTGCGTCTTTCTTCATGTAACGGGGCCTGATGGCAACACTGCCGCCGCAGTGGTACTCCATCAGTGTAGGCATCCAGATGGACTGCCCACTTTTAAGACATCGGGAAAACCGGGACTGGCTGCGGTGTGTCCAACAAATCTGAACAGGGCGGTGCGGCTCAGTCAGGGGAAATGACTCTCGCGGATGTTATGCCTCGACACCTCGAGCCTGCCGGGCTGACCAGTCGTTCGTCTCGCTTGAGGCATTGCCGAGAGGAGCGGAGTGCTATCCCAGCGGTGGCCGGGTCTTCCAGGACCGCTCCGTTTGGCCTTGGCAGACGGTGAGGTTCAGGTTGTGAGACCTGTCTACGGCACCGGGGACGGCGGGCTCCACATTCCGGCCCCGGGCTGAGATGCTGGGCTTCGACGGTGGCGGATGAGGGCGTCCTGCCTTTTTACTCGCCCGGCAGGCAAGGGTGTATGATCCGACAAGCAGGCGAGGCGGTAATCGTCGTTTCGTCTGGCCTTGTTGGAAGTTGACACGATTTCGGTCTGTAGATATGATTGAAAAGTAAGTGGCTCGGCGGTGCTGACACACCCCGAGCCGCGGCGCCACCTGTGGGGACAGGTGATGCGGTAGTATTTTACTACACGCAGACCCGCACCCGGCAGGGGCGGGTTCTTTCTTATTTCGTGAAGGACCCGCTCTTGTCGGGGAATGGGTTTCCCGCCGAATCGCGGATTGCTGGTCCCTCCAGGTTGGTCGCATATGAACACACCCTAAAACACCTGGAGGCGAATCATGGAAAAGCTGGACCTCAACCGCCTGGAAGGCCTTGGCCTGCCGATGCTTCCGGACAACGGTTGCGTCAGCGGCCCGGTCGAGATCGTATTCCGCGACCACCACGCCCGTCTGCTGCAAATCTTCGATGAGGCGGTCGACGATGGACTGGTGTGCCTGGGAGCAGTGGCTTGGCTGACGGACCCCGGGATCCTCCACGCCATGGCAAAGCTGCCAACTTCGGTCGTTGTTCAGAAGGAGGATTTTCTCCGGCCGGAATATCCAATTTCGGACGGCGACGTAGGTTGGAAGGCGCACCTGCAATCCCAGTACGCGGCAATTGGTCGCTCTGACCGCCACTCCCCCTTGTTCATTCGGCAGAATTTCCCCCACCCCCTTGGGGACATGTCTCTGCTGGGGCCTCAGGACATTGCCGGCGTCAGATGCGTTGGCATGCGAAATGATCGAGAGAACAAGGTACTTCGACGTCCGTTGATGCACAACAAATTCTTGGTCTTTGCCAGGCTTGGTGAGGAGCCGGTCGCCGGAGAGGAAGAGGACTCCTCCAATGCCATCGTGTGGGAACCGATCATGGTGTGGACGGGATCCTGCAACCTGAGCCGCACGGCTCACCGGTCCCTGGAGAACACGGTTATTATCAGGGACACCGTATTGGCGGAGGCGTACCTGCGAGAGTGGCTCTACATCATGAGTATCAGCGAACCACTGGACTGGGATTCAGAGTTGGCCAACCCTGAGTGGAAGCTGGGCCTCAGCTAGTGCCTCCTCAAACGAAACCATCGTCGCCAGCCAGCGGGCTTGCTCCGCTGGCTGGCAACAATTATTGCATTAGTTACAGGACATACGGGTCCATCTTCCATTCCCCTCAGTGTCAATGGCGACGAAATCATGGATTACTGCGGCGGAGGAATCGTGTACCACTTTCCTGACGACTCCCACGGTCAATCAGGCAAAATGGCGGCGATATGGAAAAGGGAACAGTTGCCGCAGACGTTGCGGCCTATTCTTACTCTGGACGGTCTGGAGCTTGGAACGCGGTGTTTCCCGGCTGCGCTTCCGCCTGTAGCTGTCGCCATTCATCTCCAGGATGCGGACATGGTGGGAGAGGCAGTCCAGCAACGCTCCGGCAAGGCGTTCCGACCCCAAGACACCGAGCCAGTCGTCGAAATGCAGATCAGTGGTCCTTTTGATGGGGCCCTGATGTTGGCGCTGACTTGAATAGCAGTTCCGCCCCGGCGCGGGACAGGGGTACGAAGCCCAGGCCATCGATGATCAGCAGATTCAGTCTGGAGAGCTGCCGCTGGAGAATGGGCATTCGCCTCCCGTCCCGGGCCTCCATGAGATCGTGGGCCCAGGCCTGCGACGGTGGTGAAGCCCTCGGACATCCCCCGTTGACAGGCGGCCAGGCCAATGCTCACGTCGCCGTGAGCATTACGGGTGTCGCTGTTGCCGAGGGCGATGACATTCTCGCGGCGCTGGATGTATTCACAGCGTGCCAGTTCCATTACCATGGATTTGTTCACCGAGGAGATGACTCCGTTACCCAATTCGACTTGTCGGGTCTCTCCGGGTTCCATTACCATGGATTTGTTCACCGAGGAGATGACTGGGAAGTCGAAGGTGTCCAGGTTTTTGACCGCCGGGAATCTGGCGGCGCTCTGGCAGAAGCTGTGGTACAGCAACCCGCCGGAGCGGCTTAACAAGGACATACCCCGGCGCACCGGCGTGGTGGGCATCATCCCCAACAGGCCTGCCACAGGCCGTCTCGTTGGAACGGTACCGGCCGGGCAGCATGGCGAATGGGCTGAAGCTCCTCGCTACATCACCTTCCACAACGGAGTGGTGATGGAGGCCTATCCTTTCCGTCCGGTCCTCTAAATTTATCCGCGACTATGTCGTTGAGGAAGGTCGTCCTCGTTTGGCTGTCCCCACGATCCCGAGAGTCTATCAGGCACCATCCAACTCAAGGTAAGCCTGCTGCTGCGTCTGCTGGGGCGTTTCGGAGTCAAGGGCGTCGTGATTGTGGGCCACTGGGGCGGAGCTTTCCGCGACTTCGCTTATCTTGCCCTTTGCCGAATCCAGGGACAACGCCCTCCTGATTCTCTCCACACAGCCCATGTCGTGCGACGCCCCGGTGAAGGCGCACCCAAGCTTCCGGGCCGCCAAGGCCGTGTAAGGGCGGTCAAGCATTATAGGGTCGCAGACACGCTGCCCCGGTTCCGCGACCCTCTTCAGCAGGAGTTCTGTTGCCGCTTCCATCAACCGGCCGATGCTCCAAGACGGATTCCCTTCCTGTGATGGGATGTGGAGCACACTACCCCCGGGCTTTATCCGGCATCCCTCCTTTCCGAATACCAGGACTGGCTTGTGATAGTAGGTCATCCGGTGAGGCTGGTTCTTCCTCCCCAACGGGCTGTCGCTCACGAGTGCCAGTTCGGTGACAAACTGAAGGCCGGGTTGCCCTGTGCTTGCGATCACGCGACCCACGATTGCAGGGTCGGCGATCACGGCGACAATGCCGGTCGGGGCCAGTCCACGGACCAAAAACTCGTGCAGTTCGCCAAGTGAGTGCAACTGACTGGGGTCCGTGGAAGGAATGGTGATGACGACATCCAAGCTGGCGTCGTCCACCATGACAAGCAGGTCGGCCACGGTTGAATGTACTATCGTGACGGCATGGTTGTTTGTCTCCGGCCACCCCTTTCTGGGATCGAGGGCTGCACCCTCATGCCTCATCTCTTCGGTAATCTGCACCGTGGCCTTCACCAAGGATTTGGCCAAGCCGTTTTGGAACCTTTCCATTGCCCGTACCTGCACATCAGCAGGTTCAGCTATGAACTTCAGTCCGTAGTTCACCGTGATTTTCCCCTGACTCAGGCCCTCGCCGAGGGCATCCACCACGGGACTGTCGCTCTCCAGTATCCTCTTGACGAGCCCGATCTGCTTTCTGCTGACCCCAACTCGCCGGGCCGCAGCCTCCTGGGTGTAATTGAGAAGATCTTCGCATTTTTCGTCCACAGCTCGCGGGCGGCCCACAGGCGAGAGCCTGGACAGGAAATATCCGAAAGTTCCTCTCTGTGATTCGGTCAGTTCCTTGTGCGACTCCTCTTTATCCAAGATGAACTCGAGCTCATCTTTACCCTCTTCAAGGGGAGCGAACGTCGGCTCAATCCCGAGTTCCTGGGATGCCCAGAACCTGTGACGGCCATCCAGGATTCTCGGCGGGTCCTCACCGGAAATGATGATGGGATCGTGCTGCCCGCGGAGCCGAAGACTCTCCTTCAGGTCTTCGTATTTCCGGGGCAGCATCCTCGGGACAATGGCGGCATAGGGATGAACTTCCAGGTTTTCCCAGCCATTCATGCTCAGTCCTCCTTTGCATGGTCGGAATCCTATGCACGAATTCTGCAGGAAAGCCGGAGGACGGGCTTTGAAGACTTCGGGACGACTCCGGTTCCGTGGCCGGTTCCGATGCCTTCCAATGGATTTCATCCCCGAATTGCCCTGCCTTGAGCAGTTAGAAGTTTGGGGTGGTTCTCTGTCTTAGTGATGAGGCCAGACCGGGATTACCTCCCGGTGTCATTGCTCGGGGTATGCGAATCTCAGCCTCTGTTGGCGCCGACATGCACCGGTTGGTTGTTCATCTCGGAGTGTCAACTCCGGAATGCTTTGCTCAGCTCTACTCTCAAAACTTGACGCATGGCAGCGAGGGGAATATGTCCTTTCTGCCAGCACTTTCATGTCCAGCAAGTGAATTGTCCACCCAACTGGGGTTTCGGGCTGCCGATAGTCCCCGTACTATCGAAACAGGTGAAGCCGCCGAAGAAGGTGGACCCGCAAGCAAGAGAAATCAGAGGGGGAGCATGCCAGTATCCGACCAGATTCCTTCCGTGAACTATCACCTGTGGAAGCCCTGCAACATGCGGTGCGATTTCTGCTTCGCTACTTTCCTGGATATTGAACCGACGGCGCTTCCCAAAGGACACCTTGGGTGTGAGGGCAGCCTGGCCATAGTCGAGTCGCTGGCCCAGGCCGGTTTCAGAAAGCTCAACTTCGCTGGCGGCGAGCCGACGCTCTGCCCCTGGCTTCCTGACCTCATCAGGAGGGCTAAGGATCTGGGGTTGACCACAGCGGTGGTCACCAACGGCAGCCTAATCTCCCATGAGTGGCTGAACCGCCTTGATGGCGGCCTCGACTGGGCTGCACTGAGCATCGACTCGGTGGACCCGGAAACGTTGCTGCGGACCGGCAGGACCACTCGCTCCGGTCCGATGACCGCAGACAACTACTTGCGTACGATTGGTATCCTCGGAGAAAGCGATATCCGGGTCAAGGTCAACACCGTGGTGTCCCAGGCCAACCTGAACGAAGACATGGCGGATTTCATCATCGACGCCAGCCCTGAAAGGTGGAAGCTACTCCAGGTGCTTCCGGTGACGGGACAGAATGATTCCAATGTCGGTGATCTGCTGGTATCTGCCGAAGAGTTCCGGCGATACGTTGAGCGGAACCGCCGTGTCGAAGAACGCGGAGTTACAGTGGTACCGGAGGCCAACGATCTCATGACCGGCAGCTACGTGATGGTCGACCCTGCCGGCAGGTTCTTTGACAATGTCTCAGGATTCCACACCTACAGCCGCCCCATACTGGAGGTGGGTGTGGAGCAGGCGCTGAAGGAGGTTTCAGTGGACGCTGGGAAATTCCTCTCCAGGAGCGGTCTGTATGCCTGGTAACAGCAAGCCTCGTAAGAAGAACACTTCCCGCCGCCGGAGAGTGAAGAAAAACGCCGCCGAAGTCAGGGGCGAGGCGGCTCCTGGCCTGCCAACCAGCGGACAGATTCTGGGAGTCCTGGTGAGAAGCCTCGGCATCACCCACCCTCACCTGGGAGGCAAGACCGCCCAGCGCTATTTCTCGGGCCGGTCTCAGGACCGCGTGCTCGAATCCAACCGGCTGAGGATCATTGGCGCCATCTCGGAGACCATGGCCGCCGCTTTGTTCGCCGATCCTGTTGCGGGCAACGACGACGAAGTAGCGTCCTCGCCGGCCGCACTGTCTGTCCTGCTTGACTGGCATGCCGCCACATGGGACCAGCTCAGAGCATTCCTCCTGCCCAGGGTGATGCGGGTCTACCCGCAGCACATGGACCAGGTCTGGCGCGCCTACGTCAGGCTTGCCGCTATCGATCTGGCCCTCCGGGCTGCCGCCCATCTCCACCTGGCCGGGGCCTCCCCTGCCTCACTGGATTTCCTTGAGTTCGCCAGCGTAGGACGCAGGGGCGAGTATCTCAACAGAAGACGCGCCGAGGCCGGGGTGTCCCTGATTGATTTCGCCGAGGCGGCGGACGTAACCGATAACGCGGCACAGGCCTGGCTTTATGAGGGGGTCCGGCCTGTAGACAATCACCTCGTTGGTATAGCTGCAGCTCTAGCACCCGATGCCGGGGCGGACGAGTACAAGGGAGCGCTGCGGGAACTACGGAGGCTGTACTGGGTCAGCGACGTGGCCGAAGTCCTGGCCGGGTTCATCGGCGCGGATGCCACGGACGAAATCACCGGCCGCCTGCACCGGTACTCCTCCCTTTTTTACGCCGCCATCGACCATAAGATCGACGCGGCCGTGCGTTCCGATGTGCTGGGCAGTCTCGCAGCGGTCGGCTCCCACTCCGAGTTCTCGGGCGGGCTGCTGGCTGCCCTGATTCCCCAGGAACTGGATGCAGAGTGGCAGAAGGACCTGGCGGCCGCCGCATCGAACTGGACCCGCCGGGTGTTGGCCGTAAATCTGGAAGTCCATCGGGCCGAGGTGGATGCCCTGATTCAGGACACGGACGGACAGGTCCTCCGCGACTGGGACGTCAGCAACCCGGAGGCTTACGCTCACTACCGGCGCTTCGGGGAACTGCAACTACAGGGCAGGATGCGCGAGGCTATCGCAGAAGTGGAGATGGCCGCAAAGCTCGACCCTCTTGACCCGGCCAATCATTTCACGCTGGGTTCTTACAAAGGGGGAATAGGCGCAGAGTTGGGGAACGCCGCCATAATTCAGGAGGGCATTGAAGCCTGCTGGATCGCCGCTGCCCTGGATCATACCTGGGTCCTCCCATGGGCTGAAATCGGGTTCATACTCCTCCAGAGCGGAAGGCCCGAGGAAGCGGTTGAGCACCTTAGAGCAATACCGCCGGAGCGCCGTCCCTTTGATACGCGATACTATTCCTCCCTAGGAGCGGCCCTGAGGGAAACTGGACGGTTCGCGGAATCTCTGGGGGCCTTCGAGGCGTCGCTGGAACTGAATCCGGAAGACCCTGCGGTTGCGGAGGCCGCGGCGATAGCTGCCGCATTGTGTGGGGACAAGGTGAAGTCCACCAGGCATGCCCGAACTGCCCGCTACCTGGGGGCTTCTGAGGAGTTTCCATTGCGCCTTGAGTTCGCGAACGCCATCAGGGCCCACATGCCCAATACGCGATCTGCCGGCAACGCTGACCGCCAGCTAGCCGCCCTGGACTCAGCCATCAAGCGGAACCCGCAGGATGTTACTGCCTACCTGTACCGAGGGAGGTTGCACTTTGAACGCGGAGATGAAGACCGGGCAATAGCGGACCTCGACGAGGCCCTGCAACTGAACCCCGACAGCGCTGGCGTCCACTACATAAGAGGCATTCTCCACGGCAATTTCAAGCGGTATGAGCTGGTTGTGTTCGACATGACCGAGGTGCTAAGAATAGAACCGGACAATTCACAGGCCTGCTATCGTAGAGGATTGGCCTACGCTGAGCTGGACGAGTTGGACTGCGCCCTGGACGACCTGACCAAGGCGATACGGTTGGAGCCCGGCAACGCCGACGCCTACCGTGGAAGAGGCGACTGCCACCGTATGAAGGGAGACTACGACCTGGCGATCGCCGACTTCGACTCGGCTCTGGAACTGGACCCGGAACACGCCTGGTCGTATCGCGGGAGGGGATCCTCTTACAGAATGAAGCAGGAATTCGACCGAGCCATTGCGGACTACGACGAGGCGGTGCGTCTGGACCCAGGTGATTTCTATGCCCGCCGGTTTCGGGGAGATGCCCATCTCGCCACCGGAGAGTATGAACTGGCGGTGGCCGACTGCGAGGCCGCCCTCAGCATCGCTGGCCCGGACGAGGTTGCCTATTTCTACATCGGCCAGGCCAGTCTCTTCAGTGGGAACTTCGGGCTTGCCATTCAGAGTTATGACTCAGCCATTGGGTGCAACCCCGACAGTGGCCGCGCCCACTATGGCCGGGCCTTGGCCAAGGAACTGTCGGGAGACCCCGAAGGGGCGGAGATCGATTACCGCCGCGCCCGTGAACTGGGGTATGACGATTCATCCGATTCAGATGACACCATCTGACCAGGGCGTTGACCCAATGCCGCCGGGGGAAACTCAGAGGACAAAGTTACGGCGCCGATAGTGTCCGCGGCGATGCCTTCCCGTTTGTCCCGATGCCTGAGGTGGACCCGGAATTTCGGTTCCACCTCAGAAGACCTGTCACGTGTTATCACTCGCCAATCGAACTGAAGTTGCCACGGGGCCAAGTAATGATATTCGTATATTGAAATTAACTTGGCTTCCATAATTCAACTCAGCATCAACCATTCTATCAATGAAGTATCGGTTCAAATACACATCCAATGGATGCTCGGCTCTCTTTATGAATCCGTAGGTATCCCTAAGGGAGCTGATTCTTCCGATTCCCTTCATGCTTGAGCGGTCGCAAAACGGTGGCAACGGTCGCGGGCGTCTTTTCTCTCGATATTCGAGCTCGAGTTCCTTCAGTGTGGAGAACAGACCGTCAGCTTGTATTTCCTCTCCTTTGATATAGAAATAAACCGCTAAATCAAATCCGGCCTGCCAATTTCTCATGTTTGGCCCAGCTGCGGCTCTCAGTTCAGTCACTACAGCGTCTCGGGGAGCGTCCACGCATGCTAACGCAATTCCCTTTAGATGTCGTAGTTTCATATCTTCAGAGTCGATGTCAAGTCCTTCCTGTAAAACTGTTATGACTTCTCTGGTCCGTTCCTGCCGAAGTAAGAACCGGCCATACCCGTATCTGGCTGAAGCATTTGAAGGACTATCGGTCAACGCTTTCCGAAAAGCCGTATCAGCATCATGCAGCTGACCCAACTCGTCGTACACTCGTCCTTTCTCAGCCGTTAGTGTGCTGGGTTCGTAAGTTAATCTCTCCCCATCTTCCAACACACTCAGAGCTCGCGAATACCAGTCGACCTTGCTAGGACCGTCACTTGTACGCCGCGCCCGTGCTCTGTATAAAGCCGCCAAAGAAACATACGACACGAACTCCTTGGGTTTCGTACGAATCAAGTCTGAAAATCTTTCCTCTGCATTTGCAAAATGAATCGGCTCCCACGACAATCCAGATCTATGTTCATACTGCCTGAGTGCAAGCATACCCCAGCTGTGCTGAATGGACCGGTCTCGCGGATCCAGTTCCCTTGCCACGTTTAGTTGTCGCTGAGCAATGTCAAATCGCCTGTCGTCCATCGCTGCGATGGCCCAGTGCTGTGCCGCGATAGCATCACCAGGATTCGCATCGCGACATGCCTTATAAAAAGCCGCCTTAAAGCTATAAGATATCAATGAATCCGCCAAATCTCTGCTTCTGGAGAGGCGCTGGTATGCAAGCCTGTCCTCAGCAATCCCCAGGTCGAGCGACTCTAAGATTCGTCGATATATTGATAGCCTCTCCACTGCCGCAGGGATCTTATAGTCGGCTACTATTTGAGCGACGATTGGATGACGGGCACGATAAACAACTTCTCCATCCTCCTTGTCCTCTATAATGATTCTCTCAGCAGGAGTTAGGATCCTGGTTTGAAAGTCCTCAAAGGACACGCCGGTTAAGCGGCGAAGCACTCCTGCGCGCATTGTAACCCTAGACTGATAGACGCAGCATATCAGTAGGTACGCCTCCCTGGCAGATTCTTCCGGAATTGCGGAGTATTCGTCTTGAATGATTTGATCAAAACGCTTGCCTTCAGTAGCCTCTCGTAGTGCTACAAGCAGTTGACGATCCGCCCGTCGGATAAATGCCTGCCGTCGCTCTGACTGGGTTTGTTGTCCTAGTATTCCTAGCTGACCTGCTAATTCCAGCTTTTCCAATAACGCATCAATCTCTGGTGTAGTCAAGTATTGCAAATCAAATGAAATATCGAATGTAAGGCCGTGGTTCTGGTTCTTGTAGCTCCATTCGTTAAACCGACCACATCCGAGGATCGTTATATCGGCTTTGTCCCTTTTGGCCGCTAGAATAAAATTCTCCAACTCCAATACACGGTCTTCTATATCGTCCACCGCCAAATACAGCCTGGTTTCTAAGGTCAGAATCAATGGGCGCAGGACATTGTAGTCGAGGGAGCGCTGGTTTCGGAGGAAAAGTACGGGCAATGCCCAATCGTTCAATAGGTCTGCACTAATCCGTTTTAGCAGCGTTGATTTTCCCGAACCTGCCTCGCCGAAGAGCACGGCAGTGCGCAGTTGAGTAGCATCGACATCTCCGATCAAGGTCAAGATAACCTCTTCGGCAAGCTCTCGCCTCGAGTCGTGGTCTGCGGCTATGTCAGACCATTGTGCTTCATTGCCCTTATAAAATCCTTCAGCGTCTGCCAAGCCGAACTGCATTTCTTCCAAAGGAAACAGATAGTGGTCGCGAATTGCCCTGATGTCATCCCGAGTAAGCTCCGGAGCCTCAGGAAGCGCACCTTCAAGCGAATAGTCTCTGGCTTGCTCTGACTCGGCATGGACTGAAACTGAATCCACCAGCCAAGGTAGGTATTCCTCAGCGTCGGTATTTATCAGTGAAATCTTTCTGTTACGTTCCCAGGCAAGCTTCTCGTACTCCTTGGCTCCAGGAGTAACTGCAAACGATCTGCGAAGTCCATCCACTCCACCGCTTTCGTCAGCAATCTCCCCGATGATGTCCCGGAAGAATGCGTCCATACGGCTATATCCGACATAGAGCACCGTGTATTCGGACAGGTCGTCGGAGAATCGCCGAAACAATCTCCTTCTTTTGTCTCGAGCCTTTGCCATTTCCTCGAATGTGATAGCTAGCGGGCTTTCGGGTGAATCGATCCTTGAAATACAACCATGCAGCTTATACAGAGGAATAGTTCCATCTGGTAGGCTGGAAATCGGCGTCAAATTGCTGTAAATGGGCCGGACCTGTTGAACCGGCCTGTTGGCTATTTCGTAAGCCTTTTCGATGATTAAATCGTAATTGGTCGTATAAATGGCCTTCCAAGGTATTTGCGGTATGGTCAACGCTGCGGGACTGGGCATCAATCCCTCAAGTTGTCGGCATATGAACGAATCGATGTCGTATTTGTTATGGAAAGCTAATGAGTAATCCGCTGCCAGCGCCAGATCATCTTGTATATCATTCTGGCCAAGGAAGCGTGCGGATAGGCGACGCGCCAACTCCGTTGCGTTTGGACCTTTGGTTCCTTGAGAATCCTCACAGGTTCTGGTTAAACCAGCACCGATGAACAGGATACACTGCCCGGCCGAGACTTTATCCACCATGTAATTGAGAGCCGAGTCGTCGACAAATCCCCAGCGGGTTGAAACTGAACCAGTCATCTTACGTCCCTAACGGAGGTCCAAGTCGCTCCAGATTTCTCTACAACTCTACAAAATCAAAGCCTAACGTGTAAAGGGTTGAATGAGCAGCGAGGCGATCACTCCTTAGAAGAATTCCCACGGCGGAGGCAATCCCGGCAGCCAGAGTGCAGGTCAGGTAATCGCCTCCCGAACTCTGCTCCAGAGGAAGTGTAAGTTTGGGCATGATCTAAGCTGGAAATTCAGGGCAATGGCACCATTGAAAAATCCCTCTATGGTCCGAGACAGGTGGCCTTCTGTCTGCGACAGGAGAAAGAGGGCACGCAGGTTTCGAAAGCAACTCGTGGAAGGGGTATCAAGGGGGAGTGCATTTGTTGCTGGAGTTTGAGGCTCTTGGTCATTTGGCTCACTTTAAGCGGCTTGTTGAAAAACCTGGGTTTAGTGGGTAAGTAGACGGTAAGTGAATATCCATTCTGGTCGAGGTCTGGATGTCCTGATCATGCTGGGCTGAAGCACGGCATTGCCGACACTGGGATCATCTGAACTTGCTGCCTCATGGTGATGGGGATGGTTGGCGGACATACCAGGTCTCAGCGGTCCCCTGCCGCGAGTCAACCCGCGCAGCGCCTTCAGTAGGTTGTGGGTGATGGATGCCACGAAGCCTTCGCAATCCACCTTCCACAATCCCCGCAGCCGCGACTTCGCCCACCCCAGCCGGTCCAACGATGCGAGAACTCCCTCAACGATGGTCCGGCGCCTCGCCATCTCCCTGCGGTAGGCGGGAGTGCGGTTCCTTTCCTGGGCTTGGAGGTGCAGGGGGTAATAGATGCTAAGGCCCAGGTACCGGCGCTTCTGGCGGGGAGGAAGACACTGTTCCTTGATGGGGCAGGCCTGGCAGTCCTTCTGACGGGCCACGTATTGATAGCTGGCGTTGCGGCGATGATAGGCAGCCCGTTTCAGGATCTTCCCCTGGTGTCAACGCCGGCGGAGTTTTGACCCGGTATCGCTGTCGTTGTCCAGGGATTCCGTCAGGTTATCGGCTGGGACGGCAAACTGAGTGTTGTAGCGGGGCAGGAAGTCCCGCAGCACGGCGTTGGCCCGGTCGATGGTCTTGGCGCCAGCCAGACGCAGTTCGGTTACCAGCCGGTCCTGGAAGATTCCGGCAGCGCGTTCCATGCGGCCCTTGGCCTGAGGCGAGCGGGCGAAGATCTGCTGGATGCCCAGTTCCTCCATGGCCCGGCTGAAGTGGGTGGCCTCCAGCTGTAGCTAGTACCGGGTCAAACTGGTGATGTCAGGCATGTCTTCCGATGAAGGGTGATGCTATCTTTGGGCAGGGAATTGTGTTGGGTGAGGTGTGGCGTTCATGGTTCAGGAAAAGTATGAGGTTCAGCTCTCATCGCAGGAAAAGGGGCAGCTGCGGAGAATGTCCGATCGGGCAGGAGTTCGGCCCAGGCAATCACCCGCGCGCGCATTCTGCTCAAGATTGACGAGGGCTGGACCGCCACCCAGGTGGCCGCGGCTCTGGACATCTCGGAGCGCACGGTGTTCCGAGCCAAGCGGCGATACGCCGAGGATGGGTTGGACGAGGTGCTGCATCGCCGTAACCAGGTCAACCGGTACCGGAAGCTGGACGATCGAGTGGAGGCTCACCTCATTGCCCTGGCCTGCAGCCCGGCACCCGAGGGCCAGGATCACTGGACGTTGCGCGCCCTGGCGGGCAAGACCGTGGAACTGGGTTTGGTGGAGTCGTTGTCCCACGAGACAGTGCGGCTGCATCTGAAAAAAACACGCTCAAGCCGTGGCGCAAGAAACAGTGGTGCATTCCCAAGGTGAGCGCCGACTTCTTGGCCCACATGGAGGACGTGCTGGATCTCTACGCCGAACCCTACGACCCGGAAAGGCCGGTGGTCTGCTTTGACGAGACCTCCACACAGTTGCTGGCAGACATCAGCGAACCGCTACCCGCCAAGCCCGGAAGGTTGAGGCGGGAGGACTACGAATACCTGCGGGCTGGGACCCGCAACCTGTTCCTTACCTGCGAGCCCTTGGCGGGCTGGCGGCATGTGGAGGTGACGGAACGACGCACCATGCAGGACTTCGCCCATCAGATGCGCTGGCTGGTGGATGAGGCCTACTCGGATGTCCCGGTGATCCGAGTGGTCTTGGACAATTTGAACACCCACCGGATGGCGTCCCTCTACGAGACCTTTCCGGCGGCTGAGGCGCGCCGCATAACCAAACGCCTGGAGTTCCACCACACCCCCAAGCATGGCAGCTGGCTGAACATGGCGGAGATTGAGTTCAGCGTGCTGGCCCGGGCCTGTCTCAAGGGCCGCAATCCTGATGAAGACGCACTGAAAAGGAATATCAGCGCTTGCGAGGCGGAGCGAAATGCCATAGGAGCCACCATCAACTGGCGTTTCACCGCCAAGGACGCCAGATCCAAACTCCGCCGGTTATATCCTGACACTTCAGCTTTGACTCAGCACTAGCTGAATCACCGCGTTGGCCTCGTCGTCGGAGACGGCGTTGCGTGGTTTGCGGCCGCGGTTCCCGTGAGCGAGTGCGGCGGCACCTTCCCTCCGATAGGCCGCCAGAAGTCGCCAGGCATGGCGTTCACTCACCCTTAGGATCTCGGCTGCCTGGGCCACCGGTAGCTGGTGTTCCAATACTGAGTTGAGCACGTGGAGTCTCGTCTGTTCTAGCTGGTTCAATGTCACGTCCTTCATAGGACTGACATTTTCCCTGACCAGTTAGTTACTGACCGAATCGTAGACCATCAACACTGCGGTTCGCCGCTCATGCTATCTCCTGACACACTGGGTACCAATGCTGGAACAGTTTAGCAGCTTGTAGGCGAGTCCCCACTGAAAATCGGTCGCAGGATGGGCGGGAAAAAGCGGTCGCGTTTAGAGGGTAATAGCGTTAATTATCATGCATGGTAACGGCAACGGCGGAGGGGCTGTTTTCGGGCGATTTTCTGGGGCCTTATGCAGGGAGGGTTACAAGAGGACGGTATCGACGGATGCTGCGAGTTGAGCTTACAAGCCGATTTCCGAGGTAGCGCTCCCATAGTGGGCTTCCGGTCGTCCGCGTTGTCCTTGCTAATCGCCTGCGTAGAGGTGTCCGGACTGGAGACAGAAGGGACGCTGGCAAGGGTGGTAAACCTGCTGAACATGGCGGAGTTTTTCTCCGGAGACTTCCTCAACCACTTGGCGGTGCCGGCGAACAGCTGTCGATGATAGCGCCCATTTCGCCAAGCTCAGGAGGGAGTGGCATCCCAATCCCTCGCTCTCCCGGACCATGGGACGCAGCGCCTCCTAGACCCGCTCCCAAGTGCCATCGGTCCACCACGTTTGCCGTAGTGTGGTCTTACCAGCCTGGCACGAGGATCTATCCCACCCGCTAATTTGGTCAGTTCCGCCCTATCCAGATTAGTAGGTCGTTGAAAACTTCTTCCGTGGTTGTACCGGCCGCCTCGAACTCGGCCGCCATCGCCTCATCGAATGTGTCGTATTCGTGCCAAACCATTCGCCTATGGATGTCCTCTCCAAAGCGGTTGGCCAAGTACGTCAGGATCAACGACCCGCCGAAGTAGATGTCCGACGACCTAATCGAAGGGTCCCCGCTCTCGGATGTTTCCAGGGAGATGCTGTCAGGGATGCGGTCGCGGAAATAGCGGACCAGAGAATCGAACAGGTGGGTCTTGTTGTGCTCGGTGCTGTTGAACATGCCTTCGTACTCCGCCAAGCCCTCATGCACCCATTCGGGCACCCGGCGGTCGAACCCTCAAATGCTGCGTTGTCCCGCATGGAAGACCTCGTGAACAATGACCTTGGCATGGTAATCATCAGGGGGTAGCTGTAGGGCTCCCCACCGGGACCTGCGGTCCCAGTCCCCATGCGACGGTGCCAGGTATGGGATGCGCCCAAATAATCCGCTGTTACTCCGTTGTCCCGATGCGTCGTAACAGCACTGGAACGCTGAGGAGCTCGTATCCGCATAGTCATCAGCTTCAGGGACCAGCATTATGCTGATGTGAAGAGGATGTCGCGTATAGGGATCCTCGAAACGGGGCAGTTCATATTTGGTGAGCAGCAAGTCTTTGGCGTGGTTAACCCAACGCGCCACAAACTCCAGGTCGCGGCGATATCCCTGTGTGTAGCAGATGGAGAACCCGGTATACGCCTCTTCGAGCCATGAGATATCTGGATCATAGGCCGAGCACTGACCCTGTGGAGTGTGGGGTTCCTGACTATCCGAGGCCGCAACACCGGTCAGCACGGGAACCTCTTTCGGCAGCGCCACTGTAAGATTGGGTGGCGGTTGGTCAATCCGCCCCCAGCAAACAACGCTCCCATCGGACCGAAGGCCGCAGGTGTGCTCATAGCCACTGCTGATTGATACGAACCGCTCGGAGTCAGGGACTTCGGTCTGCCCGAAGTCGTTGTTCCCCCAACAAACTGCCGTCCCGTCCGCCCGTAGCCCGCAGATGTGTTTCTCGCCACTGCTGATGGAGGCGAACCTTTCTCTCAGGGGCGGAACGCTGGGGGAAGTCCCCCAGCAGACCGGTACGCCATCCGCTCTGAGCGCGCAGGTGTGCCACCTGCCGCCGCTCACGGCGATGAATCGTGCGTCCTCCGGCGGCGATGTCTGCCCACTGTCGCCGTCTCCCCAACAGGCAGGGGTGCCGTCAGAGCGCAGGGCGCACACGTGCCACCTGCCACTGTCGATGACCTCGTACCGTTCACCGGGAGGGAATGATCCCTGGCCATTGCCCTCGGCTCCCCAGCAAACGGGGAATCCATCGTCCTGCAGGGCGCAGGTGTGCAAGTTCCCGCTGGAGATGGCGCTGAACCGCCCGTTGGGTGGGGATGCCCGCCCGAAGCCATGGTTCCCCCAGCAAACGGCGCTGCCGTCGGTCCGTAGTCCACAGGTGTGCTCCTCGCCGCTACTGATGCTTATGAAGCGTTCCTCCTGAGGGGGTGCCTGTCCGCCCCAGCAGACAGGCCTGCCTTGGGGATCCAAGACGCAAACATTGCCCTTGCCGCTACTGAGTGTCTCCCGGTGGGGGCCACTGCTCCGCGACCTGGAGGCGACGTGGCCGTCGGGGTAGGAGTCGGCGTCGAAGTGGCTGTCGGCACTGGCACTGTGGGTGTCGACAATTCTGGGACGGCCCGCGTGGAGGTCGGTATGGGAGTCGGGGTCTGAGTCTGTGGAGCGCTCGCGGTAACGGTTGCAACCGTGACAATGGCCGGGCTCGCAGGAGGCGCGGGCGTGGGAGAGGGTTGTAAACCTGCCGTGGCAGGTGCGGGTGCTTGAGTTGGCGCTTGCGGCGCTGCCTGGTCTCCGGCGCAGGCGGTCATGACCAGCAGCGTTGCCAAGCTGAGCAGTGCAATAAGGGCAGTTGCTGCCCGAATTGGCCGCAGGGCGAGAGTTGGCGCCAGGTGGGTCATGTACAACCTACCGGGTCGTCTGAAGGTGGCGTCGCCCTGAGCAACTTCACGCCGTACGTCCAGGGTGCTGCGGAGCGTGGACCTGGGCACCCCGTACTTCCGGGCCGCCGCCACGGGCATCCCTTCCTCCAGGTCCTGCCTGATGGCGACGACCTGCTCGCCAGTCAGACGCCGGGGCCGACCCAGCTCCACGCCCTTCGCCCTGCGGCGTCCAGCCCCGCCCTAGTGCGCCGGCTGATGTTCTGGCGCTCCTGGCTGGCCACATAAGCTGCCATGCTGGCCAGAACGTTACCCATGAAGGCCTCGGGAGAGTCGGGATCGGCGTCCAGGTACTTGGTCCACTCCACCTCGCTATCGGCCAGAGACCGCAGCCGGATTCCGCGGCGCTGCAGGTCGTAGATCGCCCACATGGTCTCGAGGTAGCGCCGTCCCGGGCGGTCGATGGCGGCAACCACCAGCACGTCGCCCGGGGCGAGCAACTCGTCCAGGACGTGCCACTGGTCACGGCTATTGTAGTCCTTGGCCCCTGATGCCGCGACGTCGGCATAGATGTGCGCCGGGTCCACGCCGGCCTCGACGAGCTGGCGCCGCTGGACGGCGGGGGCGCTGCCTGGGTGGCCGGGCTCCTGGTCCCGGGTGGTGCGGATATAGCCGTAGGTGGTCATGGGGACCATCTTACCCTTTTTCGCCAGGTGGTCACAAGGCGGAACTGTCAGCTTTTTCGCCAGTGGCGAAAACGGGGCGTTTCCCGCCACTGGACGATGGTTCTCCGATTCCAAGTTAGTCTCCATTCTGTAGAGAGCGACGCCATTCCACCCAGGCAGATGCCCGTTCCTCCATGGCTCGGCCACCAAGCCAAGGAGCGTGTGGCTCACTGCGCCAGCCGTCCGTTGCGGCATCCAGAATCATCCTGTACACCCACTCTCCAGCCTCGCGAAGGTCTCGTTCCCACTCCGCATACTCGAGCAATTCCTCGACGCATTGTTCCGGAGGGTGGAGATACTCTCCGTCCTCATCCATGCAGGTGGTTCCAATCATGTCCCTGTCTCGCGCCCAGTCCATCATCAGCATCTGTATCCAGAGAGTAGTCTTGTTGATACCGGTGATCAGCCCCGTTGCCTCCACCGCCTCAAGAGTCGCCTCGCTCTCCGTAGTGGAGCTGAATCCCCCTTCTCTTGTGATTTGGTCTGTAGAGACCACCCCGTATTGCTCCACCAGCAGCAGCACCGGCTTCTCCTTTCCTCCCCGTTCTTGATTTAGGATCCAGTACCGTTCGGTCATTTCCGTTGCCTCCCCACAGTCGGTCGGGTCACAGATGACCGTACCAGGGAATTGAGGCCCAGGCTTTGTTGTTATCGGGTGATTTCAGGACACCCCACTGCACGGGCCATGAACTCCGCCTCGAACCCGCGGCTGGTCACCTCTGCACATCATTCCCCCTTCCCCGTTCGCTTGAACCGTCTTCGAAGGCGTGGACTATCTCAGCCATAAGCTACAGGCCAAGCAGACTCTCCTCGCCATTGTCGAACTCCTTGCCTTCTTGGTTCCCTGATCCAGTCTCACCACAGCGCCGGTCAATCCGAATCCTTCGGGTCGTATCCAGAATAGCCTCCCAGGAGTACCTAATGACTTCGTTGTAATTGTCCCCTGAGCAATTTTATGATGGTTGCCGCCATGAACCCCTGCCCCTGCGGCTTCCACAGCCACCCGGTGAAGGAATGCACTTGCAGCCCCTCCACGGTCGCCCGATACCAGAAAAAAATCAGCGGCCCGCTCATGGACCGGGTGGACGTGTTCGTCGAAGTGCCCCCGGTGGAGTACGAAAAGCTGGTGGAACACAGCTCTGCGGAAGACTCCAGCCATCCCCGTCAACGGGTGGAGCAGGCCCGCGAAGTGCAGCGTGAGCGGTTCTTGGACAACGGCTTTCTCTGCAACGCGGAGATGGGCCCGGCGGAAGTATGGCAGCACTGCCAACTGGAAGACGGCGCAAGGAGCCTGCTCCAGACCGCCGCGCAACGTCTGACCCTGTCGGCCCGGGCCTTCCACCGCGTGCTGAAGGTATCGCGCACCATAGCAGACCTGGACGGCGCGGACGTTATAAGCGTGTCTCATCTTGCCGAAGCCTTGCAATACCGGGCGCGGGTGGCGATGGGGTAGGAAATATGGAACAGGATGAGTCAAAAGGCAAAGAGCGCCCTGACTTAAAGACGCGACTGTTCTTTGCGCTTGCCAGCGTGTTGCGGGGCTACTATCATATAGCCCATGGAAGAAAAACAGGTTAAATACGCGCTGGGCCGGCTTTCGCAGGTTGAGGCAGTTACTTTCGGACAGCCGGGGCGACGCACATTCCGGCTGGACCTGCATTCCGGCTCGGCTTTCTGCTCCCTGTGGCTGGAGAAAGAGCAACTGTTCCAGCTTGGCGTCTACCTTCGCGACTACGTGGGTAGTCTATCGGCGGAAGAGAAGGATCGGGAAAGCGCTCCGCAGGAACCGGGCTGGCCCGGAGGCGAGACCACCCTGGACTTCAAAGCCGGGCAGATGTTCCTGAGCCACGACAAGGAGACCAACTCCTTCTATATGCAGGCCCACGAGCGGGAGATGGACGACGAGGGGAGGGAACGGTCCCCGGAAGAAGCCGAGTCGGTCAGTTTCTGGATGACGCTGACCCAGGCCAGCGAACTGGCTGAAGAATCCCTGCGCATCTGCGCCGCCGGCCGCCCGACCTGCTTCCTGTGCGGGCAGCCCATCAATCCCGAAGGCCACGTCTGCCCACGGGCCAACGGACACACAATCCTCGAAGCCGGCTGACGGCGGGCAGGCAACTCCTGACATCCTTCGACTAGCTCAGGACTAGCGGGTTTCGCCTTTGACCTCCGATACCAAAGTCCAAGATGTGCTGCGTCACGGCGATATCTTGTCTTGCCAGTTGACGCGCTTGGGTTCCAACTACACCTTCGTCGTCAACGTCGCACAGGACGGGTATGAAGCGCTGGGCATCTACAAGCCGCGGGACGGCGAGGCCCCGCTTTGGGACTTCCCCAACGGCACCCTCTACAAGCGGGAGTATGCCGCCTACCTGCTCAGCGACATCCTCGGCTGGAACCTGGTCCCTTTCACCATCATCCGCGACGGGCCCTATGGCATCGGCTCGGTGCAGCAGTTCATTGACCACAACCCCAAGGAGAACTACTACACCCTGGGTGGAGAATACGCCGACCAGTTGCGCCTCGTCTGCTGTTTCGACCTGGTGGCCAACAGCACGGACCGCAAGCCCAACCACCTCATCACCGGCAACGACGGCAAGCTGTGGAGCATAGACCACGGCCTGACCTTTCACTCCGACGTGAAAATTCGCACAGTCATCTGGGACTTTGGCGGAGAGCCAATCCCGGAGCCGCTGCTGGACTCGCTGACCGAGTTTCAGGCCCGACTCACCGGCCCGGAAAAGAGTATGCCCAAACGCCTGCGGGAACTGCGGGAACTGCTGACCCCGCCGGAAGTGGAGGCCCTGAAAGGACGGCTGGACTGGGTGCTGACCGAGCGCGCCTACCCGGGGCTGTCGCGCCCCCGGCGGCGGCGCGGCTGACGAAGGTTCGGGCGAGGGGGTAAGGGCATGGCAGTGGAAACCATCAGCGCCATCACTCTGGCCGTAACGGACATGGCCCGGTCGGTGGTGTTTTATCGCGATTATGTCGGGCTGGAACTGCTCTACGGCGGAGAGCAGGCTTCCTTCACCAGCTTTCGACTGGGCGGCAGTTTCGTCAACCTCATTCTGGCGGAAGAACAGCCGAAGTGGTGGGGACGCCTGATTTTCCACGTTGACGACGTTGACGCCCACTACCAGCGACTGATCGGATTCGGGTTGACCCCGTCCACCACTCCCGCCGATGCGCCCTGGGGCGAGCGCTACTTCCACATAGACGACCCCGACGGCCACGAGCTGAGTTTCGCCAAGTTTCTGCCAACTAGACGTTCACGAGGAAATTGATAACGTCCCCGTCCTTCACCTGATAAGTCTTGCCCTCGGAGCGCAGCACGCCCTCCTTGCGCCCCTGCGCCACGCTGCCGCAGCGCACCAGGTCGTCGTAGTGGATGACTTCGGCGCGGATAAATCCCCGTGTGAAGTCGGTGTGTATCGTTCCGGCGGCGTGGAGGGCCGGTATGCCGTCAGGCACCGGCCAGGCGCGCACTTCGTCGTCTCCCACGGTGAGGAAGGACACCAGCCCAACGGTGTCATAGCACACCTGCTTGACCCGTTCGATGGCGGATTCGGCGATGCCAAGGGCGTCGCGGAACTCCTCGGCTTCATCGTCGGACATCAACGCCAAGTCTTCCTCCAGCCGGGCGCACAACTGGACCTCGCCCAGCCCGTCGGTCATCTCCGTCGATAACCCCAATTCGGACAACGCGGGAGCCTCGGCGGCCTCGCCGGTGTTGAAAGCAACGATGATGGGCTTATCGGTAAGCAACTGGTAGTCAGTCATGACCGCCCGTTCCGAGGGAGACAATTCCTGCTGGCGCATACGGATGCCCGACTCGAGGGCGTCCTTTACCTTATGCGCCGCATCGGCCTGAATCTGTATCGCCGGACGTTCGGCGGGCCGGGTCTTCTTCAGGGCGTCGGCGAAACGGGTTTCAGCCCGTTCCAGCGTCTCCAGGTCAGCCAGCGCCAACTCGTTCAGCATTTCCGACAAATCGCGGGCCGGGTCAGCGGCGCCCTGAAGTCCGTCCTCGAAAGCCCGCACTACCAACAGCAATGAATCGGCTCCTTGAAGGATGTTGCGGTGCCGTCCGGACAACGCCTGCATACGATTGGCGCGCTCGGCGGGGGCAGGAGGCAAGTCCCAGAATTTTATCTCCGCGTAGACCACCTTCCGGGGGTGGTACATCTGTCCGAGAACCGAGAGCCGCTGGTCTACGACCTTCACCACGCCCACCTGTACTGGCCCGGCGCTTCCTCCTTCGGTGGTGGCGTGTCCTGAGGTAAGGGCGTTGAAGGTGGCGGTCTTGCCGCTCTGGGGAAGCCCGATGATAGCGATGTCCATGCCTGGGTTGCGCTCCTGTATCTGAATTTAGCGAAGCCTAGTAAGACTGGAACAGTCGGCCCCATTCGGTCTTCAGGGCGGCCTCGATGCGGCGGCGGCCCTTGGTCTTGAGCCAGTAGCCGTTGTGGTAGAGGTTGGAGGCGAAGAAGGCCCAGCCGACTATGGGACTGCGCAGCAGCATATTCTCCAGCGGCTTGAGCGGCCCCCAGTAAATGAGCTTCTGGCCCCGGCTGGCAAAGGTATTCTCGACGCCGGAGAACTGCCAGTTGACGCCGCTGATGTCCTCGCCCCGCACGTCAATGTCGGCCACCTCGCCGCAGCCCAGCCCTCGCTCGTGGGCCAGGCGTATGAAGGGAATGCTCATAGGGTCGAAGCCCATCATCTTGGCCGCCACGGCGTCTATGGCGACCTGGTCGGCGCTGGCGAGGATGCGGTTCTTGACGTGCCAGCGCATGGCGCGGGGGCCGGGGCCGTCCCCGGCGAAGGTGCCGTCCATCACCGCGAACAGGCCGGGGTGGATTTCCTGCTGTATCGCCAGCAGGTCCACCAGCGTCTCGTGAATCACCGAGTGCGTCCAGTGCCGCTTGCGGTGCAGCAACCCCCCAAAGGCGTTTTTCATCGCCCCGGTCATGGTGGTGAACACATGGGTCTTCATCGTGGGCAATTGGACGATGTTTGTGCCGGGGAAGCACTCCGGTATCTGGATGCCCTCGGGGAAAATATCGTCCAGCGCCAGCATCTCGGCGCGGGGCCGGTAGTCAATCCAGCGGTTGGGAGGGCTGTCCAGGTGGATTGACGGCAAGCCGACTTTATCCTGGGCGGCCTTGTGCTTGTTGTTCTCCTCGCCTTCGTAGGAATCGACAACCACGGTGCCGTTGTGGGCGGCTATCAGGTCCGTATGCCCCATCGCCTTCAGCGCGTTGGCGACGCCCTCAATCTGCCAGGGCGTAGAGGAGCAGCCGGGATACCAGTGCTGCCACGATATGTTCACCTTCAGCAGCGTGCGGTTTCCCGTCGGCAGGAACTGCGCTGCGCCTGCCAGGTCCATGGCGCGGGCAATGTCGTCCTGCACCGTTTCCGGCGTGGTGGAGACTACGGCGACCACCGGGGCCGTAGAGGTTCGCGCTGAGGGGTGAGCCGGGGCTGGCTGTGTCTGCATCTAATCATCCTGAGCTGGCCGAATAATCCTGAGTTCGCCGAGGGATTCTCTCGCCGCGGCATTAACCGTCCCGAATAGGGGCGCACAGCAGTGCGCCCCTATATTCATATAATAACCTATTCAGGGCTACCCGTTCAGCAGCAGCACCGCCGCCGATACCGCCAGCCAGGCGATGATGCAGGCCACCAGGGGCAGATCGCGCACCATCAACTGTTCCGGGGCTTCCGCCCGGTCGCTGGTGTTCAGCAGATACAGATACCGGAACAGCCCCAGCGCCACCAGCGGCAGGGTGAACAGCATGGCGTTGTTGTCGGGCAGATTGTCCGCTTCTATCGTATAAAGAGTATAGCTGAGCAGCGCTGCCGTTGCCGAGATTGTCAGCAGTTGCGAGATGAATGGCCCGGCGTAATAGTTCAGCGCGGAACGTTGCTCGCCCGCGTTGTCCCCTGCCAGCCGCACCTCGGCGTAGCGTCGGCCCAGCACGATGAACAGCGCCCCGGCCCCGGTGGTGGTGTACAACCACGGCGAGGGTTCGACTTCGATGGCCAAGGCCCCGGCGGCGGCGCGGATGACGTAGCCGCTGGCGACAGCGAACACGTCCAGCAACGGAATGTTCTTGCCGCCCAAGGAGTATCCCACGTTGATTGCTATGTAAATCAGCCCCACCAGTCCCAGCAGTTGGCCGACATACCAGGAAACGGCCAGTCCGCCCCCGGTCAGCAGGGCCATCAGCGCGACGGCCACGGGAGCGCCCACCCGGCCCGAGGCGATGGGGCGGTTGCGCTTCGTGGGATGTTGCCGGTCGGCTTCCCGGTCCATCAGGTCGTTCAGCACGTAGACTCCGCTGGCCATGCCGCAGAATCCCAGAAACACCAGCAGCAGCCGAAACAGCAACTCCGGGACGTTGCCTGCGGACTCCACCGACCAAGCGATGTCCACGGCGAACAGGAAGGGAAGGAATACCAGCCCGTTCTTGGCCCACTGCAACGGGCGCAACAGGCGTAATACGTCAGCCATCGTCCGGCCTAACGGCGCGGTGCGCCTGCCGACGCCCCAGGGCTGGCCGAAGCGGCGGCACGCTCGATGGCCCGCAGCCCGGCGTACCAGGCCCCCAAGGCCGACATACTGCCGTAGTAGAAGGTCGCCACCACCACCCCGCCCCACAAAAGGAACGGGTAGGCGAAATCGCCAACGAGGGTGACGATTACGGCGGTTACAACTGTGATTACCCCCACCACCCCACCCAGCCACAATCCGAAGGCCAGGGCCTTTTGCCCCGGCCCGCCGGGGTAGTCACTGGCCGAGTTGATGCCGAAGTACCCGGCAATGAACGGCCCCGCCGGAACGCCAACGAAGTGAACGACGGGAATCAGGGCCAGAAGCGCCACCACTCCCAGCCCGATGAAAACACCCTTAACCATTGCGTCAAATCAACCGTCCAGAGTATAAACAGCCCCGCTATTATATCCGAAAACCGCCGCCTCTCCCGGCGCGTCACAAGGCGGAACCAGTGATTGTGGAGGGCCTGTTTTGCCCAGCGACGATAATTCTCCTTTCCTGCGATTCATCGGAATCGAAGAAGGTCTGTCCGAGAACGGCGTCGGCAGCGTCTCGCTGGCGATTCAGCCGCACCACCTGCAAGCCGCCGGGCAGGTCCACGGCGGGCTGATTGCCGCGCTGGTGGACACCGCCTTCTTCCGCGCCGTCCGCTCCACCCTGTCGCCGGGGCAAGGCACAACCACGGTGGAGTTGAAGGTAAATTTCCTTGAAAGCGCAAACTCCGGCCGCCTCACTGCCACCGCTAGGATAATCAGCAACAGCAACCGGCTGAAAGTAGCCGACGTCGAGGTATCCTCAGAGGATGGCCGTCTCATTGCACAGGGTCTCGGCACCTTCCTGGTGATGGGCGGACAGGATTAAATGCCGACGGCGCAGAGGAGATGAGTCTCTGTGCTCTACGCGTTTAGGATAGGGTTCCAATTTAGGTGGTTTGCCAGTACGATCCGTCATTCCCACACCCCACCCGTCATTCCCGCGAAAGCGGGAATCCAAACCCCCGTCTGCTGTAAATTGGACCACCTGAAACAGAACCCCGCCTACGTTTAGCCTGTGTTTGGAACTGTCGCTGTTGTGGTGTATAATCCAGACTGCTCAGGCCCCCAAGGAGCGGCGAGATGAAAATCCCCATGCGCGTTGATTATGGGGTGCGGGCCCTGGTTGAGCTGGCCCTCCACTACGGAGACGGGCCGGTTCAAACCGCTGAAATCGCGGCTAAGCAGGGTATCCCCGTCGCCTATCTCGACCAGTTGATGGCCTCCCTCAACAAGTTCGGCTTCGTGGTCAGCCGCCGCGGCCCCCGGGGCGGCCACTCCCTCGCCATGCGTCCCGAGGAAATCAACCTCAGCATGGTGATGTCTAAGCTGGACGCCAACAGCTCTCCCCTCGACTGCCTCATCAACCCCCTCGATTGCGTGCTATCCGACTCATGCGCCCAGCAGGAAGTGTGGAAGTCCGTGGAAGAGGCCATCAGCGAGGTGTTGAGCAACATCACGCTCGCTGACCTCGCGGAACGTCAGCTCAGCCTCGCCGCCACCGCTTCCTGACAACCCGTTCCCAACGTCCTCGGCCATTCCTGATGACGCCTGTTCTATCGGCGTCATCAATTTTTTGTACCCATTATTATTACGATATACGTCGCAAATTTATGACAACTGCAACGCAACCGGGCAAGCGGCAGCAATTTGACAGCACGAAGGGCAATCATTACAATTTCGCATTAGCACCTCTGGCTACCCCATCCTTATGATTTCTCTCAATCAATCGGAGGAGAAGGGCCAATGGCAACCTACGACATCATTATCAGAGGCGGCACCATCGTCGACGGGACCCGGGCGCCCCGTTACATCAGCGACATCGCCATCAAGGACGGGCGCATCGCCAAGATTGGCGGTCTGAACGGCGGCGACGCTGAGCGGGAAATCGACGCCAAGGGCCTGATAGTGGCCCCCGGCTTCGTCGACCTGCACACCCACTACGACGCCCAGATTTTCTGGGACCCCTACTGCACCCTGTCCGGCTGGCACGGCGTCACCTCCATAGCCTTGGGCAACTGCGGCTTCGGCTTCGCGCCCTCCCGCGTCGAAGACCGGGACCGCTCCATGCTGAGCATGACCCGAAACGAGGCCATCCCCTACGATGCCATGAAGGCCGGAATGCCCTGGAACTGGATAACCTTCCCCGACTTCATCGACAGCCTGGAGAACACCCCCAAGGGCATCAACTGCCTGACCTATGTCCCGCTGACCCCGCTGTACGCTTGGGTCATGGGCTGGGACGAGGCCAAGACCCGCCGTCCCACCGAGGAAGAGCTGCAGGAGATGGTCCGGCTGATTCACGAGGCCATGGACCACGGCGCGTGCGGCTGGTCGGCCCAGGTCCTCGGAGAGACCTCGGTGCAGCGCGACTACGACGGCACCCCGATGATCACCGACCTGCTCTCCGAGCATGAGGTGCTCACCTTCGCCCAGGTCCTCCGCGACCGCGACGAGGGCTTCATCGAGCTGGCGTACCAGGAAACGGGCGAAGATGGCCGCCCCCTGGGCGAGGAGACGCGCAATTTCTTCGAGCAGGTGGCCGCGGTCTCCGGGCGCCCGGTGCTCTACCAGGCCGTCGCCCCCAACGCCGTACACCCCGAGCAGCACCGCGAGCGCATCCGCTGGCTGGAGAGCTGCGCCGAGCGCGGCCTGCGCGTCTACGGCCAGGGCGCTACCCGCCGCGGCGGCTTCGAGTTGACCTTCGAGGACTGGAACCTGTTTGACGACACCCCCATGTGGCGCGAGGTCACCCTGGGCGACAAGGCCACCCGCAAGGCCAAGATGTCCGACCCGGCCATGCGCCAGGGCCTCAAGGACGAGTGGGACTCGGGCACCCGCCCCACCCTGGTGGTTCAAGGCTCGGTGGGCAGCCTCCAGGTGATGACCCGCAAGGTCAGGATTGACATCGGCGCAGAGTCGGACTTCACCCGGATGCCGGCCAAGGTCAACGTCGCCGGTTCCGACTACTTCCTGGTCAACACCCGCGACGGCTACAAGCTGCTCTCGGTCGTCTGCCCGCACCAGGGCGGCACCATCGGCGACGAGGGCGACGCCTTCGTCTGCGACACCCACGCCTACGAGTACGAGCACGACGGCGGACGCTGCATCACCAACCCCGAACTGCGGATGAAGTCCTTCGTGGTCAACGCCGTGGACGGGCGCATGATTGCGCTGGCCCCCGACGAAACCGAGGCCTCCAGCCCGCAGGCCGGTATGACGGTGCAGCAGATTGCCGACGAGCAGGGCAAGCACGTCATCGACGCCCTGCTGGACATGGTGGTCGAAGACGACCTGGCCACCGAGTTCTACGCCGACACCCAGGGCCGCGACCAGGCCCAGTACACCGCCGAGGTGCTGGACTCCAACCACATCGTGGCCGGCGTGTCCGACGGCGGCGCCCACGTCAAGTTCCTGACCGCGGGCATCTACCCGACCGACATGCTCACCTGGCTGGTGCGCGACGAGAAGGTCATCACCCTGGAGGACGCCCACTACAAGCTGTCCTTCCTGCCCGCCCACTTCGGCGGCTTCCAGGACCGCGGCGCCCTGCGCGAGGGCTCCCCGGCCGACGTGGTAATCTACGACCTCCAGAGGCTGGAAGTCCTCCCCAGCGAGGTAGCCGAAGACCTGCCCGGCGGCGAGTGGCGCCGCATCCAGAAGGCCAAGGGCTACCGCTACACCATGGTCAACGGCGAAATCACCTTCGAGGACGGCGAACCCACCGGCGCCTTCCCCGGCCGCCTGCTCCGCAACGGCCGCGGCTAGGCTTCCCTCAAATCCCTCTCCCCCTAAGCAACATTCCCTCCCCCTTGAGGGGGAGGGCTAGGGTGGGGGTGAGAACGACACAGGCCCCGGAGCATTCCGGGGCCTCTCCATTGTCTGTCAGCAGCACAGCCCGTGGTAAACTAAATTCCATCCAAACCATTAGAGAGCAATTGAATGCCCCCCAGACCCTTCCGCGAGAGCCCGGAGCGCCGGGACCAGCGCATCCGCAAACACGTGGCCCAAGCCATAGAGTACTGGGCTAAAGGCGCGGAGCATCTCCGCGAAGAAGACACGTGCCAAGCCGCGGAAAAAGGGTGGGGAACCGTAGCTCAGATAACGAAAGCTGTAGCAACTCTGAAAGGCTGGAACCATTACGACCACGTGGCCATCCGGGACTGTGCCTACGAATTAGCTGAGGAAAATCCAAGCCAGGGGCCGGAGATTATCCGGGGAATAAGAGCAGCGGAACATTTGCACGGACAATTCTATGAGGTCTATATGACCCTCCGGACCGTCGAGCTGGCCTTGGAAGACGTAGTGCCCCTGCTGGAAATCCTATGGGGGCTACTCCCCGACGAATACACCGGGGGAACACCATTCGTCGAGCGGAGTACAACTTGAACTACTGGTCAACAAATATCAGGCAGGCGCTCAGCGCCAACACGCCCAATGGGCAACTTCTTCGGCAAGGCACGAAGGCTTCCTAACCTTGACACCAAACATACCGCCGCGCTAAACTCGCTATCGTCAAATGAACCTGCCGAACAACCGTTGCGATTGCGCTTGTACCTGTCCCCCGACATAGGGGGCGGGTTTCGTTGCCTTTCGCTGGAAGCCTGCGCCCGCCCACCCCGGAAAACGGGGATGGGCTGCCCCTCAGAGGGCAGGAGCAGGTTTTTTGTTTGGGCTGTCGACGGCCCTTTCCGTCGCGGCCCCGGAACGCGCCATAACATCACCGCCCGCGCGGCGGCCAGGAGGACCAACGCCATGGTTCAACCCCTTGCCCTGACTCCCGAACAGGTCAAACGCTACAGCCGCCACATCATCATGGGCGACGTCGGCTCCAAGGGCCAGCGCGCCCTGATGCAGTCCAAGGCCCTCATCATCGGCGCCGGCGGCCTCGGCTCCCCCAGCGCCATCTACCTGGCCCTCGCCGGCGTCGGCACTCTCGGCATCGTGGACCTGGACGTGGTGGACCTGTCCAACCTCCAGCGCCAGGTGCTGCACCACACCGCCGACGTGGGACGCCCCAAGGTGCAGTCGGCACTGGACAACATCAAGTCCTACAACCCCGATGTCAACGTCGTCCTGCACGAGACCTGGCTGAACTCCGAAAACGCCATGGAAATCATCGAGCAGTACGACCTGGTGGTGAACGGGGCCGACAACTTCGCCACCCGCTACCTGGTCAACGACGCCTGCTACCTGCTGGGCAAGCCGCTGGTGGATGGCAGCATCCTGACCTTCGACGGCCAGGCCACTGTGTTCATCCCCGGCGAGGGCTGCTATCGCTGCCTGTTCCCGTCGCCCCCGCCTCCGGGTATGGTGCCCAACTGCGCCGAGGCCGGCGTGCTGGGCTCCATGACCGGACTGGTGGGCAGCATCCAGGCCACCGAGGCCCTGAAGCACTTCCTGGGCATCGGGCAGTCGCTGTCCTCCCGCCTGCTCATCGTGGACGCGCTGGACATGAGCTTCCGCGAGGTGCGCCTCAAGCGCAACCCCAAGTGCCCGCTGTGCGGCGACAACCCCACGGTCACCGAGCTGATAGACTACGAGGTCTTCTGCGGCGTGGCAGCGCCCCACGAGGAACCCGCCGCCGTAGGCGCCCACTAGGCGGCATCCGTGTCATTCCGAACCATAATCGTGTCATTCTGAGCGAAGCGAAGAATCTCAACCTCGGCGGCCAGACCCTTCGCTCCGCTCAGGGTGACAGTTAAGTAGCGTGTCAAAGGGCGCCACTCTCGACAGCAACAGGTCATAGATGGTTGCGAAGCTGACTTACAAGGGCATCCTGGACACCATCGGCAACACGCCGACGGTGGAACTGCAAAACCTGAGTCCCAAGCCGGACGTGCGCATCTTCGCCAAGCTGGAGGGGGCCAACCCCACCGGCAGCGTCAAGGACCGCATCGCCCTCACCATGATCCAGCGGGCCGAGGCCGACGGCGAGCTCAACGGCAACCGCACCATCCTGGAGCCCACCAGCGGCAACACCGGCATATCGCTGGCGATGATCGGCCGGATGAAGGGCTACAAGGTCGCCGTGGTAATGCCGGAGAACGTCAGCGTCGAGCGTGTGCAACTGCTGGAAGCCTACGGCGCGGAAATCATCTCCTCGGACGGCTCCAAAGGCACCAACGGCTCCATCGAGGTAGCCCAGGACGTCATCGAGAAACACCCCCACGACTACCTCATGATGTACCAGTACGGCAACGACGGCAATCCGGGGGCGCACTACGAGACCACCGGCCCGGAAATCATCGAGGCCATCCCCGACGTGGATATGTTCGTCGCCGGCCTGGGCACTGGCGGCACCCTGATGGGCGTGGCCCGGCGGCTCAAGGAATACAACCCCGCCGTGAAAATCGTCGCCGTCGCCCCGGACCCGGACGACTTCATTTCCGGCCTCCGCAGCCTGGAGCACGGCTTCATCCCGCCCATCCTGGACATCAATCTGCTGGACTCGCGGATGCTGGTGGGCAGCCTCGAGGCCTTCCAGACCACCAAGCGGCTGCTGACCGAGGAGGGCATCTTCGCCGGCGTGTCCTCCGGCTCCGTGGTCTACGGCGCCATACGCCAGGCCGAGCGCATGGAGCGCGGCTCTATCGTCTGCCTGCTGGCCGACGGCGGCTGGAAGTACCTCAGCACCGCCCTGTGGACCCGGGACTACGACCAACTGCGCGATGAATCCAAGGGCAAAATCTGGTGGTAAGATACAACCTTCCTTCAACAAAGAGACATCCTGAGTAGCCCAAACCGTTCGTCCTGAGTAGCCCCAGCAGTTCGTCCTGAGCTTGTCGAAGGACGGACGTTTGGTTTATACGCCGTATAATCCCTATTCCTAGTAGGATGGCATCCAGAGGTAGAAGTTTGCAGAACCGTCCAAGTTCCGCGCCCCAGGGCCGCGTGGTGATGGTGCAGGGCACCGCGTCCCACGTTGGCAAGAGCGTGCTGGTCACCGCATTGTGCCGCATCTTCCGGCAGGACGGGTACCGCGTGGCCCCGTTCAAGGCGCAGAATATGTCCAACAACTCCTTCGTCACCCCCTCGGGCGGCGAGCTGGGCCGGGCCCAAGCGGTGCAGGCCGAAGCCTGCGGCATTGAGCCGATGGTGGAAATGAACCCCATCCTGCTCAAGCCGGAAGCGGACCACAGCTCCCAAGTGGTGTTGCTGGGCAAGCCAATGGCCAGGGCCTCGGCCCGCTACTTCGCCACTGCCAAGCCAATGCTCTGGGAAACGGTAGCCAATTCGCTGGACACGCTGCGGTCGCAGTACGACGTGGTGGTCATAGAGGGCGCGGGCAGCCCGGCGGAAATCAACCTCAAGCAGAACGAAATCGTCAATATGCGCGTGGCCCTGCACTCCGGCGCACCGGTGCTGCTGACCGGCGATATAGATCGCGGCGGCGTCTTCGCCTCGCTGCTGGGCACCATGGAAATTCTCGACCCCCAGGAGCGCGACGCGGTAGGAGCCTTCATCATCAACAAGTTCCGGGGCGACGTTTCCTTACTGGAGCCGGGTCTGGTCTGGTTGGAAGAGCGCACCAGCAAGCCCGTGCTGGGTGTGGTGCCTTACTACCGGGACATCGAAATCGCCGAGGAAGACTCGGTGTCGCTGGAACGGCGGCAGGAAATGAAGTCCCAGACCGGTCACGTGCTGGACATCGCTGTGATGGGCCTTCCGCACATATCCAACTTCGACGACTTCGATCCTCTCCAGCGCGAACCCGGCGTCCGGCTGCGCTACGTGGAGAACCGCGACAGCATAGGGGAGCCGGACCTGATTATCCTGCCCGGCACCAAGACTACCATGGCCGACCTGTGGTGGCTCCGTGAGCGCGGGTTCGCTGCGGAAATCAGGCGACAGTCCGGCGCCGGCACACCGGTCATCGGCATCTGCGGCGGCTACCAGATGATGGGACGCCGCATATTCGACCCCGATGGCGTGGAGTCGTCCGACCCGGAAGCCGAGGGCCTTGACCTGCTGCCGGTAGACACGATTTTCGCGCCGGTCAAGGAAACCCATCGCGTGCGCGGGGTAGTATCGTCGGACACCGGCCTGCTGGCGCAAGCGGGAAGCGCTGCCGTGGAGGGCTACGAGATTCACATGGGCTCCTCCACTCCTGTCAGTGAAGCCGCCCGCCCTTTCCGCATCAGCCGCGCCGGGCAGCCCGCGGCGGACGACGGCGTGATTTCCGCCAACGGCCGGGCGCTGGGAACCTATGTCCACGGCTTGTTCAACAGCTACGCCCTGCGCCGGGCACTGCTGGAGCAACTGGCCGGGTGGAAAGGCGTGGAGCTGCCTCTGCCTTCCGACACCGGCGGCCAACTGTCCCGCGACGGCGAATACGACAAACTGGCCCAAACGGTGCGAAACAGCCTCAATATGGAACTGCTTTACAGACTGACCGACTTGGAGCAACCGGAAATCGAGTGACGCCAAAACCCGGTTCTTGCCCTTTGCCCCGGTTCTTGCCCTTTGAATATGGCGCTATTGAGAAGATAAGCGGTTTTTGACGCCCCTCGTAACGGTTGCCCCGGCACGGCGGCAGTGCTATAATTTCGCCAACATGGTTCCTCCTTTATGGAAGCGGGTGCAGCCCGCTTTCTTGTTGATGGAGACCTGCCATCTGCGTCCAGAATCGGAGTAGGGGCTGAACTATGAAAAGCGATTTTATAGTTGCATTGAAACAGTTGGCGGCGGAGCGTCACCTGCCCATGGAGCAGGTGCTCGGCGCCATTGAGGTCGCGCTGGCCTCGGCGTTCAAGAAAGACAACCCGGCCTCGGGGCAGAATATCACCGTCACGCTGAACCCCAACAGCGGGGAAGTCAGCGTCTACGCCCTGAAAACCGTGGTGGACCTGGTTGAAGACCCGGAACGGGAAATCACGGTGGCCGATGCCTCGAAAATAAAGAAAGGGGCCGCCGTCGGCGACGAGATAGCCGCTGCCGAACCGTTGCCTCACAATGCCAGCCGCATCGCCGCCCAGACGGCCAAGCAGGTTGTCTTGCAACGGTTGCGGGAAGCGGAGCGCGAACTGCTTTTCCAAGAGTTCGCCCAGCACGAAGGCGACATTATGTCCGGCATCGTCGAAACCTCCGACTCCGGACGCGCCATCACCCTCGACCTGGGACGGGCGCAGGCGATTCTTCCCCAGGAAGAGCAGGTCGGCACCGAGCGTTACCGTAAGGGTCAGCGGGTCAAAGTATTCGTTCTCAGTGTTCGCAGCGCCCCCAAGGGGCCTGAGATCCTGGTGTCCCGCAGCCATCGCAATATGTTGCGCCGCCTGTTTGAGATCGAGGTGCCGGAGGTCTACAACGGCGTCGTCGAAATCAAGGCCATCGCCCGCGAAGCCGGGTTCCGCAGCAAGGTGGCTGTGTCCGCCAACCAGCCGGGCATTGACCCTGTGGGCTCCTGCATCGGAATCCGCGGCAATCGCATCCAGAGCATCGTCAACGAGCTCCAGGGCGAGAAGATAGACATCGTTTCCTGGGATCCCGACCCCCGGTCTTTCATCGCCAACTCTCTCAGCCCCTCGGAGCCGGTGCAAGTGGAATTGATGGAGGCAGAGCAGACCGCAGTCGTGGTCGTTCCGGACCGCCAGTTGTCCTTGGCCATCGGCAAGGAAGGTCAGAACACCCGTCTGGCCGCCCGCCTCACCGGGTGGCGACTGGACATCAAGGGCATGACCGAGTGGGAGGAAATACGGGAGGCCCGGCTACAGGCCGCCGCCCAGGCTGCCGCCGAAGCCGCTGCCAAGGCTGCCGCCGAGGCCGCCGCGCTGGAGGAGGCAGCAATTCTGGCCGAATTGGAGGCTGAAGAACAGGAAGCCGAGTTGGAAGCCGCAGTCGCCGAAGCGGTGGCAATAGTGGAGGAAGTCGCTACCGAGGAGGCTGTTGAGGAACAGGCTGTTGATTCCCTCGAAGCTCCCGCAGCCACAGAGGCAGTTCAAGAAGAAACCATCCCGGAACCCATACCCGTAGTTTCCGATATAGACGAGGACACCATTCTCGAAGCCCTCATCATGGAGGAAGAAGAACAGCTAGAACAGCAACGAAACGGGGAAGCTGCCCAGGAGACTTCCGATGCCTCGGTGGGACTCAGCGTCGAGGACCTGGACTCCTTCTCCCTGGATGAGTTGCCCGTCATGGATATGGAGGAAGAAGACGAGGACCTGGATGACGAGCCTCTGGAGTTTGCCGAGATGCCGGTGCTCACGCCGGACGCGGGTAAAATCCGGTTCGCCGAGGACATCGTCGAAGACATACGCGGCGGCGGACGCCGGAGCGGGGGACGCTCCCGGCGCGGGGGAGGCGGAGGCGGCTCGCGGCGGCGTTAGCCGTCCGGCCCAAGCGACAAACCGAAAGGAAGAGAAATAATTTGCCCAGAAAGCGTCATATACCGGAGCGAACTTGCGTCGCCTGTGGCAGCAAGAAGCCCAAGCGCGAACTGGTCCGGATAGCCAGCTCGCCGCAGGGGCAGGTCTCCGTGGACTCCACCGGCAAGGCGCCGGGGCGCGGCGCATACGTCTGCGGCGCGGAATGCTGGGATACCTCCCTGGGCCGGGGACGGCTGGCGCGCAGCCTGGGCAGGCAACTTTCCAAGAGAGACTTGGAGTCCCTGCGGGCCGATAGCCCGCCAGCGTTTCGGCCCATTGAAAGCGGGCCGGTTTCCTGACTTCGGTTCAGCGAGTATTACGCGGTTTTGCAGGTGAGCGAATAGATGACTACAGTGGCGGTTGCGGACGCTGGAGACGAACAGGCCAGAGGCCACAGGCCCCGGAGGGAGCGCGGCGAGCGGCGCGGCGGGCAGCAGTCCCGTTCGCTGGTCTTGCCTTCCACCATGACGGTCCAGTACCTCGCCGAGGTGCTGAACCAGTCGCCCATAGACGTCATCAAGCAATTGATGCGCAACGGCATAATGGCCGGCATGAACCAGGTCATCGACTATCAGGTAGCCACCCTGGTAACCACTGCTTTCGGCATCCGCACCAGCATGGCCCCGGAGCCTTCCACGTCCTCGGTGAGAGCCTCGGAACTCGCCGACGAAGAAGACGAGGAGGACCTGGTCACCCGCCCTCCGGTGGTGGTGGTGATGGGCCACGTGGACCACGGCAAGACCTCCCTTTTGGACTACATCAAGAACTCCCACGTGGCCGACCGCGAAGTGGGCGGCATAACCCAGCACATGGGGGCATACCAGGTCGAGGCCGGAGGCAGCGCCATCACCTTTCTGGACACGCCCGGCCATGCCGCATTTACCGCTATCCGCGC
Organism: Dehalococcoidia bacterium; assembly: GCA_965204865.1. GTDB lineage: Bacteria > Chloroflexota > Dehalococcoidia > Lucifugimonadales > UBA3495 > VXOI01. The sequence continues at coordinate 2,937,038 of OZ242027.1, forward strand.
TCGCGGCGCCCGCGTTACCGACATAGCTGTGCTGGTAGTGGCCGCCGACGACGGCATAATGCCCCAGACCGTAGAGGCCATCAACCACGCCAAGGCCGCCGAGGTGCCCATCGTAGTCGCCATCAACAAGATGGACTTGCCCGGCGCAGACCCGGAACGGGTCAAGCGCCAGCTCAGCGAGAACGAACTGCTGGTGGAGGACTGGGGCGGCGACATCATATCCGTCAACGTCTCCGCCCGCACTGGCGAAGGCATAGACGACCTGCTGGAAAACCTGCAACTGGTGGCCGAGATTTCCGAACTGAAAGCCAACCCGGACAAGCAGGCGTCGGGCGTCATCATCGAAGCCAAGCTGGACCGCAAGCGTGGGCCGATCGCCACAGTGCTGGTCGTAGACGGCACGCTGTCCGTGGGCGACCACATCGTGGCCGGCAACGCCTCCGGGCGCGTCCGCGCCTTGATTGACGACAAGGGCAAGAACATCGAAAAGGCCACCCCTGGCGCTCCGGCGGAGATCCTGGGATTCGGTTCCCTGCCAGAAGCTGGCGACCGCCTCATAGTCGCCCGTAGCGACCGCGAAGCCCGCGCCATGATTGGCCGTCGCGAACGCTCCAATAGGGCGTCCACACTGTCGCAAAGCCGGGCCCTCAGCTTGGAGGAAGTGGTCAACCGGGTGGAACTCGGAGATGTGAAGGAACTGAACCTGGTCCTCAAGGCCGACGTCCAGGGCAGCCTGGAGGCAATCCGCCAGTCACTGGAGCGTCTGGTGGACGAAGACGCCAAGGTGCGGGTGCTGCATACCGGCGTCGGCGCGGTCACCGAATCCGACGTGCTGCTGGCCAGCGCCTCCGACGGCATCATCATCAGCTTCTCCATAGGCACGGAACCCAGCGCCGACCGGCTGGCCGACCGTATGGGCGTGGAAATCCGCCCCTACAACATTATCTACCAGCTAATTGATGACATCGAACTGGCTCTCCACGGAATGCTGGAGCCGGTGTACACCGAAGTAGTCGTCGGTCGGGCCGAGATTCGGGAAATCTTCGGCGGGCGGCGCGGCGTCCAGATTGCCGGCTGCCGCGTCACCGACGGCAGAATGGTCCGCAACGGCGCGGTGCGCGTCACCCGCGACGGCGAGAACATCCACCAGACCACGATCGCCAGCCTGCGCCACTTCCGCGACGAAGTGAACGAGATGAATGCCGGCACCGAGTGCGGAATCATCCTTCAGGGATTCAACGACTTCGAGACCGGCGACATACTGGAAGTCTACCGCCAGGAGCGGGCGCGGCGTTAACCCGCGCCATTGGGCGCTGGCGGCCTCATTCCCGTCATTGCGGCATTATCAACCGTCATTCCCGCGAAGGCGGGAGTCCAGAGTTTCCAAGTAAGACACTGCTGTATGCAAAGGCCATAGATTCCCACGACTGCCGGGAATGACGGGATGGAACGGCTCAATACACCCCGCATCCCCCTTGGAGGTGCGCAATGCCCCGGCGCATCGACCGCGTCAATGAACTGTTGCGCTCGGAAATCAGCCACCTGATTGCGCGCCAGATTAAAGACCCCAGGGTGGCGGGAGTCATCAGCATCACCGAGGTCATCGCCTCCAGCGACCTCCGCAGCGCGCGGGTGTATGTCAGCGTGATGGGCAGCGAAAGCGACCGCCAGGCGGCGCTGGATGGCATACGCTCCGCGGCCTCCTTCCTGCGCCGGGAACTGCGGGGCCGGGTCAACCTGCGCCACGCTCCACACCTCACCTTCCAGCTCGACGACTCCATTGAGGAAGGAGACCGGGTGCTGCGGCTGATGGATGACCTGTCTCCAGAGGAGTTTGCCGCCGAATACCTGGCGCGCACCGAACCGCGAAGGCGCATCCGTGCGCCCCAAGCCAACAGAGGCCATGATTTTGGCTAAACCGGGAAACAACAGACCGCCGACGGTAAACGGGTTTATCAACCTGTACAAGCCCGTCGGCATCACGTCTATGGAGGCCCTCAGGCGGGTGAAGCGCATCACCGGGCAGCGCCAGAAGGTGGGCCACGGAGGGACCATGGACCCCCTGGCCCGGGGCGTCCTGCCGGTCTGCTTCGGCCAAGCCACCCGGCTGATGGACTACGTGGTGGGCGGAACCAAGCGGTACGTGATGGACGTCAAGCTGGGCGAGTCCACTACTACCTACGATTCGGAGGGCGAAATCACGGCCGCCCGCAACGTCGGCGGCATCACCCGGAGCGACATCGAATCGGCCCTTGAGTCGTTCATCGGCGTGGTGGACCAGGTGCCGCCAATGTACAGTGCGGTGAAGGTTGACGGCCAGCGGCTCTACAAGCTGGCCCGCGCCGGCATCGAGGTGGAGCGGGAAGCCCGAAGCGTGGAAATCCACGGCATCCGTCTGACTAGGCTGGAACTGCCCATGCTAACCCTGGACGTGGAATGCGGGCGCGGGGTCTACATGAGGTCCCTGGCCCATGACCTCGGCGAGGCGCTGGGCTGCGGAGGACACGTGACCGACCTGGAGCGCCGCAGTTGCGGGGGCTTTTCTTCTGCCGACGGCGTCACCCTGGAGCAACTGGAAGCCGACGCCCAGAAACCGGACGGCTGGCGGCGCCATCTGCATCCGGTGGACTGGGTGGTGCGCGACATGAAAACGGTGACCGTAGGCCCAGCTGCCGAGAAGTTTTTGCGAAACGGACAATCGGTGAGCCTCGGCCGACCCCAAGTCAACGCCGGATACCTGGAGCAGTTCCGCGCCTACAGCACGGCCGGCCACTTCCTGGCGCTGGTGCGCTTCGACCGCGCCGGCAACTCCTGGAAACCCCTCAAGGTGTTTAACTCGAACACCCGCTCCCCGCTGGCACCGCCCGCTCCCTGACCAGGCCGCTACACTCAAAAACATGAATTCTCGCAACTGGCCGCCATATTCCTTGACAATCCTTCCCCGGCTGTGTAGTTTGTTGCGAGTTTACAATAACACCCAGCGGAAGCCGGATTAGATTGCGGCGAAGCAGGGACACCCTGCGAATCCATGCGACATCAGGGCCATTTGACTAAGGGGGTTTATCATGGAGGCTTATTGCCTGAAGTGCCGGGACAAACGGGAGATTAGCAACCCTGAGCAGGTGACCTTAAAGAACGGACGGCCAGCCACCAAGGGGGATTGCCCGCTGTGCGGCACCAAGGTGTTCCGCATAGGCAAGTCGTAACCGTCCTAACTTCGCGCCAAGCGAACTGTCGGCCTGAGCGTCAGTCCGGCGTCAATGAAGCATACCCCAGCTTCGCCAGCAACTCCCGTGGATTATCCTGCAACAGGGCGTAGACCTCATCGTTATCGAGGCCCGCGCCCTTTGCCACTTTCTGGCACAGTTCCGGCGTGAGCAGGTCTTCCGGCGCGTGGGCGTCGGAATCCAGCACCATAATCGCCCCAGCTTCCCGGGCCACCTTGACCACGTGGCCATTGGCCAGGCTATGTCCTCGCCGCGCCGAAACCTCCAGCCGCACGCCCCGCTCCGCTGCCAGCCGCGCCTCATCGGGGGTAATCAGGCCTGGGTGGGCCAGCACGTCCACCCAAGGCGAGCGGATGGCTGCCTCGTTGGTTCCCGGCTCCACCGGCTCCACCGGCGTCTCCCCATGCACCGCCACCAGCTTTGCGCCCATCTCCTTGGCCGTGCGGGCCACCAGGTCTATGTCGTCCTTGGGCACGTGGGTTATTTCGACCCCGGGCAGGGCCAGGATATCCCACCGCTTGCTGGCGATTTCGCAGTCCACTGCCAGAGTCTTCACCACGTATTCCACATTGCCCAGACCCACGTGATCGGTGATCGCCATCGCCTTGTAGCCGCGCACCAGCGCCCGGCGAATCAGCTCGATGGGCGACAGCACTCCGTCGCTCAGGAAGGTATGGGTGTGAAAATCGTACATCGTTTCCTCGTTACGGCCCGCGCCCCGAATTCCACCAACAAGTATAGAGTGAGGCCCCGGCCCGCACAAGCTAAAGCGGCTCGTCCGCCGCGTTGACTTACGCTGTCGGTGCTGCCTAGAATGCCCGCACTTTCCCGTTCGGAGAGCGAGTTTGCGGCAGAGTGAAGAACAGGCCCAGTCCGGCAGCGCGGAAGCAAACGCCTGCCAGAACTGCGGACGAGTGGCCCGGTCCGGGCGGACCTTCGTCTTCCGCCCGCCGGGAGCCGACCCAGCGGCGGCAGGAACCGTCAAGTGCGTCCTGTGCGGGCCGCGCCACCGGCCGATGCTGCGGCGGTCAGCCATCGTGGCAGTGGTAGTCGGCACCATCCTGACCCTGCTGAATCAGGGCGACGGGCTGTTCTCCGGCAATTGGAACAACGCTCTCTACTGGAAGATACCGCTCACCTACTGCGTTCCCTTCCTGGTGGCGACCTACGGCGCCCTAACCGCCGCCCGGCGTTAGCCGTACTTTCGCAGCACCGTCACCACCTTGCCCCGTACCTCCACGTTCTCCGCCTGGCAGTAGATTGGCGACATCGTGCTGTTGGCCGGCTGGAGCCGCACCCGGTCGCCTTCCTGGTAGAACTTCTTGAGCGTTGCTTCTTCCTCTTCCCTGAGCCAGGCCACCACCATCTCGCCGTTGGACGCCTCCTGCGCCGGCTTGATGACCACCACGTCGCCGTCGTCAATCAGCGCGTCTATCATCGAGGTGCCGTTGACGGTGAGGGCGAAGAGCTTGCCGTGGCGGCGCGGCAGGTCCGGGGAAATCTCCACGGTGTCGAACTCCTCGCTGGCCGCGGAGTCCTCGGTGGAAAAGACCGGAATGGGCTGCCCGGCGGCGATGGAGCCCACTATCTGCACCCTGGGCGCGTTGGAAACCGGCTGGCCTTCGTTGTCCAGCAGCTCGATGCCCCGGGCCACTTCCTTGCGCCGGTTGATGTAACCCGCCTCTTCCAGTTGCTTCAGGTTGTAGTCCACCACCGACGTGGAACTGATGTCGCACGCCTGCTGAATATCTCGCACCGTGGGCGGGATGCCGTTTTCCAGGTAGAACTCTTGGAGAAACTCGAGGATGCGGCGGCGGCGCGCCGGCATTTTTCTTCTGCTGACCATACTCCTCCCAGCGTAGGCGCAAAACCTTTGTTCTAGTGAAGGCTACCAAAGGCCGCGCGGAGTGTCAACGCTAAAATGTCAGCAGTCGAAAAATCGCAAGGCAACAAGAAAGCCGCCCATCTTACGGGGCGGCAGCATTAAGTCGCAGGAATTGGCCGTATCAGACTTCGGCGGCGGACTCTTCCAGGCGCGCCAGCTTGGTCATCATCCGCGACTTGCGGCGGGCGACGTTATTCTTGTGCAGGATGCCCTTGCGGACAGCCCGGTCCAGTATGCGGACGGCGCTCATCACCGCCGGACGGGCGGCCTCGGCGTCACCAGCGGCCAGCGAGCGGTTGGCCCGGCCAACGATGGTGCGGGTTTCGGTTCTGGCGCTGCGGTTGCGCTGGGCGCGCTTCACTGCCTGACGGCCTGCTTTCTTGGCGGGCAACTGGTCTACTCCTAATCAACTGCGCTTTTCTTTCCATTCTAGGGGGAGCACGGCGAACATTATAAACGATGCCACTGGGAAAGCCAAACCGGGGAGAGAACGCCCTCACCCTGACCCTCTCCCAGAGGGAGAGAAGACAGGCTACACGTCCAGGTTCTTGACGCTCCGCGCATGGGCCTGAATGTAGCTCTTGCGAGGGGCCACCACTTCACCCATGAAGGTGGTGAACACGTCGTCGGCTTCCACTTCGCTTTCGATTCTCACTTCCAGCATATGTCGGGTATCCGGGTTCATCGTGGTTTCCCACAACTGCTCCGGGTTCATCTCGCCCAGGCCCTTGTAACGGGACACGGTGGGGTTGCGCTGCCCGGTATGCTTGGCCAGTATTTCGTCCTTCTGCTCCTCGGTGTAGGCGTATTCCACGCGCCGTCCGTTCTGAATCCGGTAGAGCGGTGGCTGGGCGATGTACAGATAGCCGCTGTCAATCAGGCCCCGCATCCGCCGGTAGATGAAGGTCAGGATGAGGGTGCGAATATGGGAGCCATCCACGTCGGCGTCGGTCATGATGATGACCTTGTGGTAACGCACCTTGTTGGGGTCGAAGTCCTCGCCCTCGCCCGCGCCTACGGCGGCCACCATGGCGCGGATTTCCTCGTGGCCCAGAATCTTGTCGGGCTGCTGGAGCACCCGCTCCACGTTGAGAATCTTGCCCTTGAGGGGCAGGATGGCCTGGAAGTGGCGGTCGCGGCCCATCTTGGCGGAGCCGCCGGCGGACTCGCCCTCAACAATGTACAGCTCTGACTTGGCCGGGTCCCGCTCGGCGCAGTCGGCCAGCTTGCCAGGAAGGGACGAGCCGTCCAGCGCGTTCTTGCGGATGACCAGGTCGCGGGCGCGCTTGGCCGCTTCCCGAGCCTTCTGCGAGGTCAGGCACTTCTCTACTACCTTCTTGCCCTCGGTGGGGTTTTCCTCCAGGTAGCGGCTGAGCCCCTCGTTCACCACCGACTGGACGATGCCCGCGACTTCCGGGTTGCCCAGCTTGTGCTTGGTCTGGCCTTCGAATTGAGGGGCAGTCAGCTTGACGCTGATGACCGCGGCCAAGCCTTCACGCACGTCCTCGCCGAGGAGGTTGGCCTGGTCGTCCTTGATTTGGCCCTGCTTGCGGGCGAAGTCGTTGATAACCCGGGTAAGCGCGGAGCGAAAGCCCGTCAGGTGCGTGCCGCCGTCCGGCGTCTTGATGCAGTTGGCGTAGGAATGCACCGATTCCGAGTAGCCGTCGTTGTACTGCACCGCCACTTCCACAGCAGTGTCGTCAATGGTCTTTTCGTAGTAGAAGGGGATGGACTGCAACACCCGGCGATTGCGGTTATCGTTGCGCACCAAGTTGGGGATGCCGCCGTCGAAGAAGTAGGTGCGCTCGATGTCGCCGTTGCGACGCTGGTAGTGCCAGTAGCTGGTGAAGCTGATTTCCAGTCCCTTGTTCAGGTAGGCGATGTCCTTGAAGTGGCGGGTCAGTTCGTCAAAGTCATAGTCTATATCGTCGAAGATTTCCGTGTCGGGGCGGAAGAGGACGGTGGTGCCGTGGTCCGCAGTCTTGCCCTCCTTGACCAGCGCAGTAGTGGGAAACCCCCGGGAGTATTCTTGGGAATAGAGCACACCGTCGCGCCGCACCTCGGCCCGCAGATACTCCGACAGGCCGTTGACCACCGACGCGCCGACGCCGTGCAGCCCGCCGGTGACCTTGTAGGCCCCGCCGCCGAACTTGCCCCCGGCGTGGAGCGTGGTCATCACCGTTTCCAATGCGCTCTTGCCCGTGGCTGGGTGAACGTCAATAGGAATGCCCCGGCCGTTGTCGGAGATGGTGATAAGCCCATCCGCGTCTATCTTCAGTTCAACGCGGGTGCAGTAGCCCGCCATCGCCTCGTCAACGGCGTTGTCGAGGATTTCAATCATCAGGTGTTGCAGACCACTCAATCCGGTGCTGCCGATATACATCCCGGGGCGGACTCGGACTGCTTCCAGTCCTTCAAGTACCGTGATGTCCTGGGCGGTGTAGTCCGGCGATGTATCGGGCGCAGTGGCAATGGGCAAGGTCTGCTGCATGAAATCCACCAATCAGGAAGGCTGAGGCTATCGGGGAGACAGGCCAATTGCACACGCAGAGGACGCATGAAGAGGCGAAAAAGTCACTCTTGCATTATAGCACATTAGTATCCAATTAGCTTTGATTTCGGAATGATTTTGTGATTTCTCCAAGACTTCCGCAACGTCAAAGGGCGGGCTTGATGCCCGCCCTTCCGATTTCGGCCAGTGCCGACACGCGCTTCCCGTTCTACTCCGGGAAAATGCGACGATACACGCCCGGCGAGCCGGTTTCGTGGACCATGTGGGGCCGCACCTCGTGCGTCCAGATGGGCGTGACGGCGGTGCGCCAGTTCTCCCAGCCCTCGCTTTCCGCAACGGCCAGCGATTCCATTTCGTGGACTGTGGCATACTTGGGCGCCCCCATCACCGCCTCCCAGCGGCGGGCGCGGATGTAGCCCTGGATGCTCAGACACAGAGGCAGCCGCTCGTTGTTGTAGGCTTCGTTGAACTTGGCGTCCAGCTCGTCGGGAACCGACATCCTTCCCACCAGCAACACCGGCGACATCCCCGCCTCGGCGGTCTCGGCCGGCACGTCCTCCGGGTGGACCCGGCGGTAGAGGTTGCGGATATACTCGGTGCCGATGACGCCGGGCGACATTCGCTTCGACCACTCTGTGGGTTCCCTCAGCCACTTTTGCCATTCCTCGGAATACCACGCCTCGTGGCTGGACAGCTCATAGACTGCCAGGTACTTCGGCCCGCCCTGCACCGCCTCGTACCGCGCGGCGCTGAGCACGCCGGGAATGGAAAGCCGTTCCGGGATGTGTTCCTCGTTATACCAGCGGTTGTATTCCTCGTCATTCTCCGGGGCCACGCCGCTGTAAACCAGCAACAGGCCGTCGCCTTTCTTAGCCGCCATAATCAACTCCTTACAGTCCCATCTCCGTCCGGGAGAGGGTTAGGGTGGAGGTGAGTCACCTGGGTAATACTGCCGTCCACTCAACAAGCTGTCTATCGCGTAACGCATAGCCTGGAACAGCGGCTCCGGCGGCGACTGCAAAGGAAACCAGCCGCAGCCCTCGAAGGCGTCCGGCTCCAACAGTTGCGGCTCCTGTTCCGCGATGTCGCCCAGGAACTCCACATCCAGGTAGTGACGACCGTAGGCGATAATGTTGCTCGTACAGAGGTAGCGCAGCTCGCCCACCTCGACGCCGAACTCTTCCTTGGCTTCGCGCCGGGCGCAGTCCTCCAAAGTCTCGCCGAACTCCAGGTGCCCTCCGGCGGAACCCCAGGAACCGCCCCCCAGCGCGCTCTTGCGCCGCGCCAGGAACACTCGTCCCTCTCGCACGAACACCACGCCAACGCCCACCAGGGGCCTTGAATTTGCCGCCGACATCCCGGCGAGTATAGCACAGGGGTGTTTGACGCAATGACGCAAAGATTATTGCCCGGGGAATCAGATATAATCGCGGCGGCAGATTGAGACCGATACGGAGGCGAGAGCGATGGCGGAGTTGCAACGAACAGCCGTGACCAGTGATAAGGCGCCCGCGCCCTTGGGGGCCTACTCGGTGGGTATGACAGTCAACGCCGGACGGCTGGTGTACGTGGCCGGCCAGGTCGGAGTGAACACCGCAGGCGAACTGGTAGGCCCAGGCGACGCGGCGGCCCAAACGCGCCAGGTGCTTCAGAACATCGGCGGCGTCCTCGAGGCGGCCGGGGCCGGGTTCAGCAACGTGGTGGAGTTCACCACCTACGTCGTTGGCCGAAGCTCGGTGCAGGGTTTCATCGACGGCCGCAACCAGGTCTTCCCCGACATCTTCCCCAACGGCGACTACCCGCCCAACACCCTGCTGGTCGTGGACGGCCTGGTGCGCGAAGAGTTCCTCGTCGAAATCAAGGCCGTAGCCGCTCTTCCGTAGGTGGCAATTGTCCAAGCCGGACGGGGCAAAAGAACATCCCCTCTCCCTCCGGGAGAGGGTTAGGGTGAGGGCGTCTTGTTGAATACCATTGACACCATTCTCCACCGGCGCACTGCAACGCCCCAGGGGCAGCCGGTGGAGTATGAAATCCCGCTGACGGCCTATCCCTGCGATTCCGGGCGCCTGCTCATCATATCGCCGGGCTCCGGCGAGCTGAAGGACGGGCGGCACGACCGCTGGCGCAAGCTGGCCGAGCACCTGGGCGAGTTGGGGCTGTGCGCCACCGTCACCTACAACGCCCCGCGCCCCGATTTCCAGGTGCAACTGGAGTGGGAAGCCTATTCCTACCGCGGCGCAAGCTGGAATCGCATCCTCATGGAAAGCGTCTGCCACGTAGCAGACTGGTCGCTGCAACGGGGAGTGGAATTGTGCGGCAAGGAGACGCCGGAAATCTGCATGGCCGGCTTCTCCTCCGGCGGCTCGGCGGTGGGCGCCGTCGCTTTCCGCTATCCGCAGGCGAAGCAGTTGCTCCTGCTATCGTCCTACGACAGCGTAGGCGACCCCTTCTACGAAGGCATCACGCTCTTCACCGGCGACATCTTCATGGCCTACGGCGCTCAGGACCCGCCCGCAGGGATGCTGGCCTACGTGGTCAGCGTCGGCCCGCTGGCCGCTCGCTCCCTGACTGGCCGCCCCGTACCCGACTGCGACCACCGTTTCAGCGGCGCAGACAACAGCCGCGCCCTGGTCAAGGCCGTCTACTGGGCCCTCGGCCATGACGACACCTTCCCCGAAACCACCGGCGCGCCGCAGTTATACGACTGAGGTATAAATTGAATGTTGCTTAGAAGCCTTCTAGCGTTAGCCATGTTAATCACCCTGCTGTCTACTCTGGCATCCTGCGGCGGCGACACACCACAGCAGGTCACTGTCGTAGTGACGGCTACTCCAGCGCCTACGCCCACCCCGGTCCCTACCGTCATACCGGCTACAACGCCAGAGCCAATGGCCTCCCCGGTCGTGATACCGGCAACGGCCACGCAGGTTCCCTCTACGCCTATACCGACATCAACGACGACACCGACACCAACCGCTACTCCTACTCCGGTGCCGCCTACACCTACTCCGGTGCCGACAGCGACACCGACCGCCACGCTTACTCCTACCCCGGTACCAACCGCTACGCCTACGCCCACCCCGGCGCCGACGGCAACACCGACACCTATGCCAACCGCCACACCTACCCCTACCCCGGCGCCAACACATACACCAATGCCGACAGCCACGCCAGTTCCGCCTACCCCCACGCCGGTTCCACCAACGGCCACACCGGTGCCACCTGCCCCCACGCCGGTTCCACCAACGGCCACACCCGTGCCGCCTACCCCAAAACCTCAACCAGTTTCGCTCCACATTCAGTGGGATCAATTCCCCACTTACGATGGCGATTCCGTCACATTCCGCGGCAGGCTACTGGGCGATGCGGTGTTGTCTAACGAAACTTTTAAAGACGCAACAACCAGTGGCACATTCCAGAACTTCACTCTGCATCGCGCCGATGACTACGAGTTCCTTGGAGTTATATTCCCCCCGCTAAGTGACGAATGGTACTGGCCTTTGGACGATCCGGGGGACACCAACGCCCTCGAATACCATTTGGAAGACGGATCATTTAGCATCAAGTTCCGTCTCCGGCAAAGTCTCCGCAACCCCACGGACTACGAGGTCTTTGTCTGGGGATTCACAGACGATACAAGAACGCCATATGTAGGCAAGAACGTAGACCTCATCGGCTATGCTCGCATCCGCACTAACTAAACTGGCCAAATCCGGCCCATTGCCCGGTGCTAGGAGCTTTGACTATGCCAGACCGCCAACGCCTCACAGAGACCCTGATAGACCTCATCCGCATCGACAGCCCCAGCGGCGAAGAGGACGCCATCGACCAAGAGGTCAGCGCCCGCCTGTCGTCCCTGGGCTTGACCGTGGAGCACGACTCCTACAACAACATCATCGCCCGGCTGGAGGGCGTCGGCGAACCCCTGCTTCTGTCGGCCCACCTCGACACCGTCGAACCCGGCCGCGGCATCAAGCCGCAACTCGACGGCGACACCCTGCGCTCCGATGGCACGACCATCCTCGGCGGCGACTGCAAGGCCGGCGTCGCCATCGTGCTGGAGGCGCTGGCCTGCGTTGCCGAGTCCGGCGGCCCGCACCGCGCCGTCGAGGTCGCCTTCTCCCGCCACGAAGAGGGCGGGCTGGTCGGCGTCCACCACATGGACTTCAGTCTGCTGACCGCGAAGAACGGCATCGTCTTCGACGGCGAAGGCCCTCCCAACCGAATCACCGTATCCGCCCCGTCCCAGAACGTCGTCACCGCCGAAATCGTGGGACGCGCCGCCCACGCCGGGCTGGAGCCGGAAAACGGCCTGTCCGCCCTCTTGGTAACCGCTGACGTCCTCACCCGCCTGCCCCTGGGCCGCATCGACTCCGAAACCACCGCCAACATCGGCTGGATGGAGGGCGGCCTCAAGCGCAACATCATCCCCGAGCGCGCCTCGCTGGACGGCGAGTTCCGCAGCCGCAGCAACGACAAGCTGGCCTGGCTGGAAGGCCAGTTCCGCAAGGTGTTCGACGAGACCGCCGCCCGCTACCCCGACGCCCGCATAGCCCTGGACATTCGCAACACCTACCAGGCATACCGGGTCGAAGCCCAGCACCAGGCGGTCGCCACCATTGGCCACGCCCTCTATACCCTCGGCCTGTCCCCAATCCTGGAAGCGTCCGGCGGCGGTTCCGACGCCAACGTCTTCATCGAGCGCGGTATCACCGCCCTGCCCGTCGGCATCGGCGTCCGCTCCTTCCACACCACCTGGGAGACCGCCCTGATCCCCGAAGTCCTGCAAGGGGCGGAAATGTGCCAAGCCGCCATCCTAGACGTGAACGGCAACTGATGACAAACGTAGTAATAGTAGTGTTCGACGGCCTGCAACCGGCCCAGGTCACCCCTGCGCTTATGTCAAACCTGTCCCGTTTCGCCGCCGAGGGAGTCACCGGCGACAACCACCACGCCGTCTTCCCCACCGTCACCCGCGCCAACGTCGCCAGCGTCGTCACCGGCCACCATCCCGGCGCCCACGGCTTGACCGGCAATATGTTGGTCATCCCCGAATTCGACCCGCACCACGCCATCAACGCCCTGGAACCAACCTTGTCGGAAGTCGCCGCCCGGCGCCCTGTCCTGCTAAAGCCCACCCTCGGCGACATCCTGCACCAGCACGGTCACGAATACATCGCCGTGGGCACCGGCACCTCTGGCAATGCCTACCTGCAAAACCCCAACGCCGAGACCTGCGGCGGCGCAACCATTCACCCCGACTTCTGCCTGCCCCGCCCGTTGCACAGCGAGGTAGCCGCCAGGTTCGGCCCGTGGCCCGACCGACGGGAACCATCATCGGCCAAGATGGTTCGTGCGGTGGACATCATTACCGATTATGTCCTGTCGGAGCGCCATCCGGCGGTATCCCTGCTCTGGTTCTCAGAACCCGATTCATCCCAGCACGCCCACGGCATAGGCTCCAAAGAGGCCGTAGCCGCCATAAGAGAAGCTGACATACAGTTCGGGCGACTGCTTGCGTGGCTGGAAGAGCGAGGCCGGGCCTCCGGCACAAACGTGATAGTGGTGTCCGACCACGGCTACTCCACAATATCCGGGGTAATTGACGTAGAAGCTGAACTGCGTGAAGCCGGGTTCCCGCCGGGAGACGAGCCGGGCGGCGTTGCCGTCGCGCCCAACGGAGGCTCCGCGCTCTTCTACGCATCAGGCGACGCGACGGAACGGCTGGCCGAATGGCTGACCTCCCAACCCTGGTGCGGAGCGCTGGTGGCGTCGGAAGCCACCGGCGACATCCCCGGCACTCTCCCTGCCAGCCTCATCGGCCTCGAAGGCCCCCGCGCCCCGTCTCTAGCCATGTCCTTCCGCTGGGACTCCACACCCAACACCGCCGGATTCGCGGGCCATGCCTACTCCACCAACCTCGGCCCCGGCCGGGGACAGCACGGCTCCATGAGCCCCCACGAAACCCGAAACGTGTTCTTCGCCCGCGGCCCCGATTTCAAGCAGTCAACCACCGTCGCCACCCCCACTGGCAACATAGACCTTGCCGCCACCATCCTCCACCTGCTGGCCCTGCCCGGCGGCGAGACCATGCACGGCCGAGTCCTCCACGAAACCCTGCAAGGCGGCCCCGGCGCCGTGGAGTGGCGGACGGAGACGCACGAGGCTGAACGCAGTACGCCAAGCGGACGCTACCGGCAGGCCATCACCGTGTCGCGGGTGGAGGCGACGCTGTACGTGGACGAGGGTTCCGGCGGGTTACAGTCCGGTTGACGCTCCACCACAAGCCAACGATAATGCGTTATGCTTGACCGGGAAAGACTGCTCCGGCAAATCCTCGCAAGACAAACCGGCGCCAACATACGTTTCAGCGATTTGCGCCGCTTGCTTTTCCGGTTGGGGTTTGAGGAAAGAATCAGCGGAAGTCATCACATATTCACAAGAAGCGGCATCCCGGAAAAGATAAACGTCCAACCCAGGGGAGGCCAGGTTAAGACATATCAAATTCAGCAAGTGAGACGGGTCTTCGAGAAATATGGCATCGCGGAAGAATGAAATGCACAAATACGCGGTAATCATCTCTTGGAGCGCAGACCCCGGCGACCAGGTGTTTGTCGCAGATGTGCCGGAACTTCCCGGCTGCACGGCCCACGGCAACACCCATGAAGAGGCCCTTGCCAGCGCTCAGGAAGCGATTGCGCTGTGGCTGGACACTTGCGACGAAGATGGCGTTCCCCCGCCTAATCCGGGCGTTATTTCAGAGATAATGAGGGCCGAATACGTCAACTTGAAAAAGCTGGGGATACCTAACCCGCAACCGGATATTCTAAGGGCACAGATTGATTTTCTGTGCTACGAATCCCAACAAGAATACAATTCTGCTGTCCAAATCGAGTACGACTAACCGCCACTAGCAATGTCAAGCATATATTCCCACATTCAGATAAGGAGCAGCATCATGGCAACCACAACGCGCAAGCGCACTTTGGGCCGCCAGGTCGCCATCGTCGGCGCCGGCCTCTCCCAGTTCGGCGCCTTCCCAGAGAAGGACAGCCGCGACCTCTTCGTCGAGGCTTTCCAAGACATGATGGAAACTATGGACCAGCCTTTCGACATTGACGACATCGAGTGCGCCTACATCGGCAACTACTCGTCCGATCTCTTCGAGACCCAGGGCCACACCGCCCCCATCGTGGCCGACTGGCTGGGCATGACCCCCATCCCTATAACCCGCATCGAGAACGCCTGCGCCAGCAGCGGTAGCGCCCTGCGCGAGGGCGTCATGGCCATCGCCAGCGGTATGTACGACATCGTCCTCGTCGGCGGCATGGAGAAGATGACCAACCTGCCCACCGAGGGCGTGACCGACGTGCTGGCCTCCGCCGCCGACGGCCTGTACGAGGTGCCCGCCGGACTGACCTTCCCCGGCATCTTCGGCGCCATCGCCAAGGCCCACATGGACCGCTACGAGACCAACCTCGACCACCTGCTCAAGGTCGGCATCAAGAACCACCAGAATGGCGCTCTCAACCCCAAGGCCCAGTTCAACGTCACCATCCACGACCTGATGGAACGCCGCAAGGCCCGCGCCGAGCAGCGCGGTCAGCCCGTCCCCGAATACCGTGACGAGATGGACTTCCTCAACGACCAGTCCGCCAACCCCTGGATTGCCTGGCCCCTGCGCCTCTACGACTGCGCCCCCATCACCGACGGCGCATCGTGCATCCTGCTAGTGTCCGCGGAGATCGCCCACAACTTCACCGACCGCCCGGTGGCCCTGGCGGGCTTCGGCCAGGCCTCCGGCAAGCCCCTGCACGACGCCGACGAGCTGACCTCCCTCTCGGCGGCTAAAGCGGCGGCGCAGCAGGCTTACGATATGGCCGGCATCACCGCCGACGATGTGGACGTGGCCGAAGTCCACGACTGCTTCACCATCGCCGAAATCGTCGCCAGCGAAGACCTCGGCTTCTTCGCTCCCGGCGAAGGCCCCCGCGCCGTTGACGAGGGGCGCACCGCCCTCGACGGCGACCGGCCCATCAACACCTCCGGCGGCCTCAAGTCCAAGGGCCACCCGGTGGGCGCATCCGGCGTCGGCCAGGTCGTCGAAATCTACCACCAGCTCCGCGGCGAGGCGGGCGACCGGCAAGCCAAGAAGTCCAAGCTGGAAGTGGGCCTGACCCACAACGTCGGCGGCACCGGCGGTACCTGCGTCGTCAACGTCCTGCGGATGGAGTAGCAGCCATGCCCAGCAGCGAATTTAACGCCGCCAACTACTACAAGAGGCTGGTGGAGGACAGACAGCTCACCGGCATCCGCTGCAACGCCTGCGGACAACTCTCGCCGGAGGCCCGTCCCATGTGCGCCGCCTGCCGCAGCACCGATGTGGCCTGGCACGCCTTCAGCGGCCGGGCCACCCTCAGCACCTTCACCTGCATCTCGGTAGTCCCCGACTACTGGGGGCAGAAGGGCTACGGACGCAACAACCCCTATTGCAGCGGCATAGTGACGCTGGAAGAAGGCCCGCGCATCAGCGCCCGCATCACCGGCGTGGACGGCTCCAATCCGCAGTCCATCCGTACCGGGATAGCGCTGGAGCTGGACCTGGAAGACCTGGACCCGGAGCGTCCCTCGCTGGCCTTCCGGCCAGCGTAAATAATCCGTCATTCTCGCGAAAGCGGGAATCCATACCGCCCCGGCTCTGATACCGGGCAACCGCTAGGAGGGTAGTAAAACACAATGGTGATTGTAGTCGTGGTCGTGGCGGTAGTAGCTGCCGTCGTGCTGGTGGCCGGCGCGGTCTACTTCCTGATGCGCGTGATGAGGCAAAAGGAGGCCGCCGACCTGAACCGCTACCTCCAAATGGAAGATTGTCAGTGGGAGCGAACCGAGGGCCCGGCCGCCGGGCCGGGCGCGGACGAAAACGTCTACTTCATCAACCACGCCCCTGAACCCCAGGGCATCCAAATGCGCGTATACCACTACGCCGAACCCGCCGACGGCTCCCAGGGCGACGACGAAGGCGTCTGCCTCTCCATCATAGACCCGGCCAACCGCAACGGGATGATTCTCAACGGCTTCGCCCTGCACCTCGAGGCGATGCAGTTCGGCGACACCCTCTGGAACGACCACTTCCTGGGCGACACCGGAATCATGGAACGCATGATTACGGCAAAGCGAGTAGAGTGGGACCAGGTGCAGCAGGAAATCATCATAGGCCACTATGCGCTGTTTATGTAGGGGGCGTACATCGCCAACCCAGGAAATCGAAAACCGCCCGGTATACTTTGTACGGGCGGTTGACTTTACCTCGTTTCAATGTAATGAGGTGTATCAATGACCGAGTTGGAATACAGCGTGTCATCCGGTCTGTACATAGATGTTGAAAACCTCCAAGCTGAGGCTCAGGAGTTAATAGTTAACCTGCTGGAGGACTGGTCGCCTGCCGCGCCGCGCCCCACGCGGGTAATCTTGTATGTCCGCGCTGACATGGCAGAACTATGGACAATGTGGGCGCATACAAACATCAGGGCCCCGGTAGTGGAGGTAAAGGGCATTCAGCATTTCACTGCTCAGCAGTCCAAGAACTCTGCGGACATAGCAATTGCAGTGGACGCAATGGCAGATTTGCTCAATGGCATGGTGCACCACGTTACAGTCTTCAGCGATGATAGCGACTTCATTTCTTTGTTCGCCAAGATACGGACCGAAACCAAAGGCATTCAATCTGAAATTGGGCGTATCCCATTTCTGTGGGTACTATCAAACCGAGATGGCACAAAGACGCCGAATATCCAGCAATTCTTCCCACAAGAATATCTGCATCTCGTTGGATCTCCTACGGTACCCACCGCCTCTGCAACTGCTAAAAATCATCAATCAGCGGCCAGCTCCGCTAACAGCAAATCATCTGTGTCGTATACAGAAATAGCAGAGACGCTCATCCGCGAGTTACCAGTAGGTGGATTTGCTAGCTCGGACTGCAAAAAGATAATTAAGGATCATTACCCCAAACATTCTATGGCTTCCCTCGGTGATGCTCAATTCGGTACAGTATTTTCCAACAAAGTGTGGACTATACTGAGAGGTAAGGGCGTCCTTCTAACGAAGCCCAAATCACCCCGCCGTTACGAGATGACCCAAGCTGTCAAAGATTCGTTGAACTGAAGTCATCCATATTATAAAGAGCGCCCGGCCGTACTGGCCGGGCGTTTCTTCGTCCATCGATATGTCGAGATAGCCTAGTCCAATCCCCGCGTACCGACCCAACCCACCTGGGAGACGTCGATCATCTCGCCGTTGGGCCCTTCGTACTTGGTCTCCACGTTCTGGTGGCGGGGCCCGGTCTGCCCGGCGTGCAGCGCCTGGTTGACCGACGCCATCTCCGTGGAACCGGCAGAGGCCAGCCGCGCCTCGATTTCCTCCAGGCTCTCCACCTCGAAGCCGATGTGGTGGATGCCTTCCCAGTCCTTCCCCCGCTCGCCGGCCACGGCGTCGTTCTGGAAGTCCAGGATGGCCATGTTCACGTTGCCGTCGCTGAGCATGAAGCCTCTGGCGTTCTCGCTGTCCAGCGCGGCGACCTGGCGCAGCCCGAACACCTCGGAGTAGAACTTGGCGGTCTTTTCCGCATCATTGGTGGCGATGGCGATGTGCTTGATCTGGGGCATCTCGCAACCTCTCTGAATCAGATTATCCTGCCTGGGCAAATTTTTGGTGCGGTAAAGATACCACGTTTAGGCATAGGCCGCCATATTGCTTGCTGAACTCAGCCCTCAGCAAAGCCTTGTTCCCTTCACTCTCAACTTTCGCGCCGTGATAAAATGGGCTGGAAATCGTAGCTTAAAATGCTGGCAGCTATCGGGAGGAAAAGCGATGACTGTCCCATACAGGATGAAATTCGGCGTATTCATGGCCCCGTTCCACCGCGTGGGCGAGAACCCCACCCTGGCTCTGGAACGCGACCTTGAACTGATTCAATGGCTGGACACCCTCGGTTTCGATGAAGCCTACATCGGCGAGCACCACAGCGCGGGCTGGGAGACCATAGCCTCGCCGGAGGTGTTCATGGCCACCGCTGCCGAGCGCACCCGCAACATCAAGCTCGGCTCCGGCGTGGTCAGCCTGCCCTATCACCACCCCTACATGGTAGCCAACCGCTTCGTGCAACTAGACCACCTTACCCGCGGGCGGGTCATCCTCGGCGTAGGCCCCGGGGCGCTGGCCTCCGACGCCCTCATGCTGGGCATCAGGCCCGAGAACCAGCGGGCCATGATGGACGAGTCTCTGGGCATCATCATGCGCCTGATGACCGAGACAGACCCCATCACCTACAAGAGCGACTGGTTCGAGCTTAACGAAGCGGTCATCCAGCTCCGCCCCTATCAGTACCCCCACGTTCCCGTGGCCGTAGCCTCCGTGGAGTCCCCTGCCGGCGTCACCACCGCCGGCAAGCACGGCGCATCTGTACTGTCCCTCAGCGTGCCCCGCGACACCATCCGCCGCACCTCCCTGATGGAGCTGTGGGAGATTGCCGAGGAGACCGCCGCCGAACACGGCAAGACCATGCACCGCGAGGACTGGGGCATCGTCATGGGGATGCACCTGGCCGACAGCAGGAAGCAGGCTTTCGAGGACATCCGCGAGGGCAGCGCCCGCGTGGTCACCGAATACTTTGGCCGCACCCTCGGCAACCCGGTGCCAGACGTTCCCCGCGACCAGATAGTGGACTACATGGTCGAGCACAACCAGTGGATTGTCGGCACCCCCGACGACGCCATCGCTGGCATCGAGCGGTTGCAGGAAATCAGCGGCGGCTTTGGCAAGTTCATGATTCGCGTCGAGGACTGGGCCCCCCGCGACAAGCTGCACCGCAGCTACGAGCTCCTGGCCCGCTACGTCATGCCCCACTTCCAGGGCTCCCTCATCGGCATCGAGACCTCCAATCAGTGGGCCGCGGAACGCATCGAGGTCCTCCAGGCCAACCGCTACGCCGGCCTCAAAGCGGCCACAGACACCTTCGACGCCAGCCGCAGCCGCAACTAGCCCTAGTGGGAGGCGAGCAACCGATGGAGATTACCAGAGAGGACTTGCACAAGCTGGTTGACTATCTCCCTGAATGTGAGTGGGAAGTGTCCTACTGGGTGTTGCTCGCCCATCTCAAACAGCACGACCCGCTGCTCTGGCGGCTCATGACTGCGCCAGAAGACGACGAGGAGGAAACTGAAGAAGAACGTATCGCCGTCGAGGAGGCACTGGAAGATGTCAGAGCCGGACGGCTAATTTCGCAGGAAGAAATCGAGGAACGTCTTAGAAATCTGCCATGATTTGGCAAGCTCTATGGACTCCCCGAGCTGAGGCAGATCTAACCCACTTGGATCGTCCGTTGCGGGATCGTATTACTGCGGCGGTAAGACGATTCGCCGAAACCGAACAGGGCGACTTAAGACAATTGCGAGGACGAGGAAGTGAGCACCGTTTGAGAGTGGGAGATTGGCGGGTAAGGATGCTACTCGACTATGAGGAGAGAATTCTAACTGTTCTCAGAGTCCTCCACCGCAGAGAAGCCTACAGGTAGAGCAAATGAAGACACCGCTCCGATGTGGGGCGGTGTCTTCTGCTACCGGTAGCAAAGCCGAAGCTGCTGGGGGGATAGCGTTCCAATTTAGTGGTATGACCGCCGACAACCCGTTATTCCCGCTTTCGCGGGAATCCAAACCCCCCTTGCCATTCAATTGGACCACCTGAAACGGAACGCTGCCCTGCTGGGGGAGTCCCTTTACCGCTGGGTAACCGGCACCTCCGAGATTGAGCCGTCGTCCTCAATCTTCAAGCCCACCCAGGACCCCACTCTTTCATTAAAGAGAGGAACCCATTCCAGAGCCCTCTCGTCGTCCGGGCCGCCCAGTCGCCGCAGCCAGCCAGGCGGCACGTGGGTCTTGGTGGCTATCCGAATCTGCGCGTTGATTTCATCGTTGAACTTCACCAGTTCCAACCCTGCTCTGAGGTTCTTTTCCGTTCCCACCTCGTTCTGGATGGCAGTCAGGCGAAGTTGCTCCAGCTCGGACCTGGCCCCTTCCTCCAGGAAAATCTTTTGCAGGTCCTCGGGCATTCCGCTCCATACTTGGCTGTTGAGGATGTTGTTGGTGGCGGTGAAGCTGGGCAGCGGGCCGTTCATATAGCTGGTCACCTCGTACCACCGCTGGCCGTAGGCCGGGTCTGCGCCGGTGACTCCGCAGTCCAGGATACCGCGCTCCAAAGCGGTGTACACCTCGGCAAAGGCCACGAACTGCGCCTCGGCGCCCATTCCGTTAATCCAGTAGGAAATTTCGGTTATTGGCGTAATCAGACATCCGGGTAACACCGGGGCGAAACGCCAAAAGGCCCGGCTTTCGCCGGGCCTGCGTTCTGTGGCAGCGAGCCGCCGGAAGTCTAGCGTCGTGCTTTGCCGTCGGTGTCCGGGCTTATCAGGGCGGCGGTGCCGTCGGGGTGAATTTTAACCCCGGCTATGGGGCCGAACTTCTCGTTGAACAGCCTCACCGCGCCGCTGTCATAGCCGCCCACCCGGTCGACCCAGTTGGGGAGCATCCGCCCTAGGACGATTTCGTTTCGGATGAAGTTATACATCTCGCCGTCCCAGGGGATATACTCCCTACCGGCTTCGATGTTCTTCTGGAGGGCGGTGGCGTTCCAGACAGGGACCATCCGCAGTTCCTCCAATTCAGCCTTGGCGGCCTCTTCCAGCATTATCTGCTGGAAGTCCGCGGGAAGGGATTCCCATACCTCGGGGTTGATGATCAGCAGGTCGGCAGGCATTGACGTGACCGGCCCGGTGATGTAGTCCGCCACCTCGTACCATCGCTGACTGAAGCCTGCGCTGCCGCCGGTGACGCCGGCGTCCAGGATGCCCCGCTCCAAGGCCGTGTATACCTCGACAAAGGCCACGAACTGAGCGTCCGCCCCTAGGCCGTTGATCAGGTCGGAAATGGTGGTGCCGTGGCTGCGAATTTTCAGCCCTTCGTAGTCCTCCAGCGTGTCCAGGCGCTTGCGGCTGAAGAACCATTGGTCGTTGCCCCCGTACCAGTTGTGGCCCACCACCACTCCGCCGCCGGAAGCCTCCTCGATGTACTGGTCCAGGTCGTCCAGAACGGCGGTCAGTGCCAGGAAGTCGGTCTCCCGGTCGTCGAACAGCCCCCAGAAGTAGTACATATCCAGCACCGGCAGTTCGCCGCCCACGTAGGCACCGGCGATTTCGGCAAAGCTCAGCGCGCCGTTGGACAGCAGCGTCAGGCTGTCGGGGCCGGCAATGCCCAGCTCCGGGTAGGCCACCACCTGTATTTCCAGTTGGCCTCCGGTACGCTCCAGCACGTTGGGCGCAAAGAACCTCTCCTTCACCTTGCAGGGGTACACGGCGCGGTTGACGCAGGCGTACTGTATCTGGATGAATTCACCCTGGGTCGCCAACTGCGTCGGGTTGTCGAAGTTGGCCCGGTCCAGCAGGGTCTTGTAGTATTCGGAATCGTAAATCCACCGCTCGCCCTCCAGGAGGCCGAGGGGAACCAGGCCATCGGACCCGAATCCCAATTCAGGAAGGGGCGCCGGGCCAACCAGTTGGGAAAGGTCGCCCACGTAGATGGCGCCCGGCCCGCCGGCCATCCGGGCGGCGGCCTGGTCCAGGGTCTCCCCGGATAGCGGCGCCGGGATGGACGCAGCCTCCGGCGGCCCGGTAGCCGCAGGGGCGGTCATGGAACGCTCCTCTCCTTGGGGCGCGACTGCCGCTCCGCAAGCCACGACAAGCAGAGCCAGCAGCCCGGTCAGGCTCATCAAAACGAGTTTCAGCATAGAAACCTCCCTGTTCCCAGGTTGAGTTTGGGCAGATAAGGAATTCGCCATTGGCTCGCCGCCAATTCCAGGGTTCCGCTGGCCCTTGAGACATAAGCGCCTCCTGCAAGTTAATGACTTATTCTATAAAAAGCTGCTTATCATTGTAAATCATTATTTTGATAATTATAAATCCATACGAGTATAGGATTATAATATATATCAATTATTGTGATGTTTTCTGCGCCGGGCGATTCCCCAGCCGAGTCTGTGGCCTACGGCTTGACTGCCTACAGCAACGGACGGCAATCCGGCTACAAAATCCGTCGCTATCTGCGGCCAGAATTGCTATTATCGAGTTGACATATCAGCGGGCGCACGGCGCGGCAGAGGCCGGAGGTTTACGGGCGGACAACCATCCCCGGGAGGCAAGGAACAGGAGTAGCGGTATGCGCAAGACCAAGATAATCGTCACCATCGGCCCATCTTCCAATGACGAAGAAACATTGAGCCGACTAATTACCGACGGAATGGACTGCGCCCGGCTCAACTTTTCCCACGGCACCCACGAGCAGCACGCCGCAGTCATCGAGCGCATCCGGCGTCTCGCCAAGGAACACAATCGCACCGTGGGCATCCTGCAAGACCTGGGCGGAATCAAGCTGCGCCTGGGATGGCTGGACGAAGCGCATCCGGTGAACCTGGGCGACGAGGTGGTAATAACGGCGGACGAGGAATCCGACGAGCCCGGGGTATTGCCCTTCCCGCAACCCGGCGTTCTGCGGAACCTTCAGGTGGGCAACTTCGTGTTCATCGCCGACGGCAGCGTCCGCCTGGAGGTGACCGAGGCCACCCCCTCCCGCGTCTATTGCCGGGCGTTGAGTTCCGGGGTGGTGTCGTCCTTCAAGGGCGTCAACCTGCCGGGGGTGGCTATCGACCAGCCAGTCTTCACCGACAAGGACAAGGACGACCTGCTGTTCGGTGTCGAGCAGCAGGTGGATTGGGTGGCAGTCTCATTCGTCCGCACCGCCGAAGACATCCACTACGCCCGACGGCATCTGAACGCCGCAGGCAGCAAGGCCCTGGTCATGGCGAAACTGGAGCGGGGCGAGGGTATTGACAACATAGACTCCATCCTTCCCGAAGTGGACTCGGTGATGGTGGCCCGGGGCGACCTGGGGGTGGAGATTCCCATGGAACGGGTGCCCCGTGTGCAAAGGCACATCGTGGACAAGGCCAACGCCGCCGGCAAGGGTGTGGTAATTGCCACCCAGATGCTCCTCAGCATGGTCATCTCGCCCGCCCCGACCCGCGCCGAGGTATCCGACGTGAGCAACGCCGTGCTGGAAGGCACCGACGCCATCCTTCTGTCCGATGAGACCGCCATGGGGCAGTATCCGGTGGAGGCGCTGCGGGTGGCCGTGTCCATCATCAACGAGGCCGAATCGGGAGACGCCTATCCCTATTATAAGGATATGGGAACCCGCGACCGCACCCAGGCCATCACCTCTGCGGCCGCCGGGCTGGTGCGCACCCTAGACTCCAAGCCCATCGTGCTGACCAGCACCGGGCGAGCGGCCCTGGAGCTGGCCCGCTTCCGCCCGGCCAACGACATCCTGGCCTTCTCCCACGACCCGGCGGTATTGCGCAAGCTGTGCCTCGGCTGGGGCATCCAGCCCACCGGCGTCATCCCAGTCCAGCCCGACGTGGCCGAGCTGGTCTGGCAGGTGCTTCAATCCGCCCTGGACCTGGGCGCCGTCAGCGAGCAGGACGTGGTCACCATCGTCCACGGCTTCCTCACCGGCGTCTCCGGCACCACCAACGCGGTGCAAGTGCTGAGTATGCAGGAATACCTGGAAAACGTTGGCCTGCCCCGCGCCGAGCAGGTGGTCGGACTGCGGGCGTAGAGTCTTCTGATTCTCCCTCTCGTCCTGAGCCTGTCGAGGGAGGGAGAGGGTTGGGGTGAGAGTGAAATCGCGGGCATCGGCAACTTTCCGCGGAGGTCCTGAAAGTCCAGAAACAGAGAGGAGGCTTTCAGATGAGGGTATCGTGGCAATGGGTGGCTCAGGAAGCCTTCTATTTCGGTATCGCCTGGATTGCGGCGACCACGCTCATTGGGGTATTTTTGCTCGGCCTCAAGTTCTCTCTCGCCAGCGCATTCTTTGTGGCGCCCTTTCTGCTAATCCTCGGGCTGTGTTTGCTTGGTCTCCGCGACATCGTGACCAGGTTTAATGAAGCCTTTGGCCCAAGGAAGACTCAAAGACAGGGCAAAGGTTTTCCGGGGAGAGTGTCATGGGCATCGGTGGCCCTGATAGCCGTCTATGGCGCTCTTGCCTGGATGGCGGCGGGTACGGCCATCGGGGAATTTTTGGTTTTCATGACGTTCTCTCTCGCCGGTGTGGTTGTTGTGCTGGCCGCTCTGTTAATCCTCACATTGTGTTTGCTCGCCAACCTACAAAACCGGAAGCAGTCGGCGGACGCAAACAAAGAGCGGCCCCCGTTCCGCGCCGGGAACGGGGGCCGTCGCTTGCGATGGCTGTAAAGACCGGCCGCCTGAGCCGGTTGGAATCCGCTCTTACAACGCGGCTGGCAGCGAGGGCGGCAGGTTGGTCTCCCCCATCAGGAACAGGTCCACGGCCCGGGCTGTCTCGCGGCCCTCGGCGATAGCCCAGACCACCAGCGACTGCCCCCGCGCCGTGTCCCCGGCGGCGAAGACGCCGGGAACGCTGGACATCCGGTCGGAGCCAATCTTGACATTGCCGCGAGGGTCCAGTTCCACCCCCAGTTGGGTCAGCAGGCCGTCATGCTCCGGGTGCAGGAAGCCCATGGCCAGCAGCACCAGGTCGGTCTCCACCTCAAACTCGCTGTTGGGAACCTCGGTCATCTCCGGGCGTCCGCCCATTTCCGGCTGGTTCCACTCGACCCGCACTGCGTGCAGCTTCTCCACCTTGCCGTCGCTGCCGGAGAAGGACTTGGTGAGTATGCCGTAATCCCGGATTCCGCCCTCTTCGTGGGCCGCCGAGGAGCGTAGTATCAGGGGCCACTGGGGCCACGGGTTCCCGGCCGGCCGGTTCACCGGCGGCTCGGCCAGGAGCTCGTACTGGCTGACCAGTTCTGCTCCCTGGCGGTGGGCCGTGCCCAGGCAGTCGGCCCCAGTGTCTCCGCCGCCCAGGATGACCACCCGCTTGCCCTCGGCGGTCAGGCGGTCTTCTGCCGACACCTGTTGCCCGGCGTTGAGCCGGTTCTGCTGGGTCAGGTACTCCATGGCAAAGTGAACGCCGTGCAGCTCCCGGCCCGGAACCGGCAGGTCCCGGGGCTGCGTGGAGCCGCAGGCCAGGCAAATCGCGTCGAAATCGTTGAGCAGTTGGTCGGCTGACAGGTCCACGCCAACGTTGACGCCGGTCTCGAAGGTGATGCCCTCTTCTGCCATTATGTCGAGGCGGCGGCGCAGCACTTCCTTGTCCAGCTTGAAGTCGGGAATGCCCAGAGCCAGCAGCCCGCCGATGTATTCCGCCCGCTCATAGACCGTCACCCAGTGACCGGCGCGGTTGAGCTGCTGCGCCGCAGCCAGCCCGGCCGGGCCGGAGCCAACTACCGCCACCTTCTTGCCGGTGCGGACGGCAGGGGGTTGAGGCCGAATCCAGCCTTCCTCGTACCCCCGGTCGGAGATTTCCTTCTCGATGTACTCGATGGTGACCGGGTCGGAGTTGATGCTGAGAACGCAACTGGCCTCACAGGGGGCGGGACAGATGCGCCCGGTAAATTCGGGAAAGTTGTTGGTGGAGAGCAGGGTATGGAGCGCACTCTCCCAATCGCCCAGGTACACGAAATGGTTGAACTCAGGAATCACGTTGCCCAGCGGACAGCCGGTATGACAGAAGGGAACGGCGCAGTCCATGCACCGCCCGCCCTGCTCCCGGGCCGTGTCGTCGGACCAGCGGTGATAAAACTCCCGGTAGTCCTTGACGCGATCGGTTACCGGCCGACGCTCCGGGGGCCGTCGGCCTGACTCCATAAATCCGGTGGGTTTACCCATGTGTTACGGCTTCCAGCTCCCGGGCCGCCAGGTCCCGGTTCTTGCGTTCTTCCAACACCCGGCGGTAGTCCCGGGGCATTATTTTCTTGAATTTGGACAGGGCCGAACTCCAATCGGCCAAGATGCGTCCGGCAGGGCCGCTGCCGGTATGCTTGTAATGCTCTTCGATCAGTCCCTTCAGGGTGGCGATGTCCTCATCTTCTACCACCGGCTCCATGTCGGCCATGCCGTCGTTGAAGCGTATGTGGAAGTCGCCGTCGCCGTCGTAGACGAAGGCGATGCCGCCGCTCATTCCCGCCGCGAAGTTGCGCCCGGTGGCGCCCAGCACAACGACTACACCGCCGGTCATGTACTCGCAGCCGTGGTCGCCCACCGCCTCGACCACCGCCCTCACGCCGCTGTTGCGCACGCAGAAGCGCTCGCCGGCGACGCCGTTGATGAACGCATGGCCTCCGGTCGCGCCGTACATCGCCACGTTGCCGATGATTATATTCTCTTCGGGAACGAAGGTGGAATCCCGGTGAGGCTTCACCACGACGCGCCCGCCGGACATTCCCTTGCCCATGTAGTCGTTGGTGTCGCCTTCCAGGTTCAGAGTGACCCCCGGCGCAAGGAAGGCGCCGAAGCTCTGGCCCGCCGAGCCGGTGAAGTTTATGCGCACGGTATCCGGGGGCAGCCCGGCCTCGCCGTAAGCCTTGGCGATTTTGCCGCTGAGCATTGCGCCCACGGTGCGGTTGGAGTTGCTGATAGGGAGCGCCGCGCTGACCGGCGTCTGGCTGTCCAGCGCAGGCTCGGCCAAGGCAATCAGTTTATGGTCCAGCGCCCGCTCCAGTCCGTGGTCCTGCTCCTCTGAGCAGTAGACCGTCTCCCCGGGGGTTAGAGCCTTCTGGTGATACAGCAGCCGCGACAGGTCAATACCCTGCGCCTTCCAGTGGTCAATGGCTTTGCGGGCGTCCAGGGCATCCACCTGCCCAATCATCTCGGCAACGGTGCGGATGCCCAACTCCGCCATGATTTCCCGCATTTCCTCGGCGACGAACATGAAGTAGTTGACCAGATGCTCCGGCTGCCCGGCGAACCGCTTCCGCAGTTCCGGGTCCTGGGTGGCAATGCCCACGGAGCAGGTGTTGAGGTGGCACTTGCGGAGCATGATGCAACCGCTGACCACCAGCGCCGCCGTGGCGAAACCGAACTCCTCGGCCCCCAGCAACGCGGCTATCACGGCGTCGCGTCCCGTCTTCAACTGCCCGTCGGTCTGCACTACGATGCGGCTTCGCAGCCCGTTGGCCACCAGCACCTGCTGGGTCTCGGCAATGCCCAGCTCCCACGGCAGTCCGGCGTACTTGATGGACGACTCCGGCGACGCGCCGGTTCCGCCGTCGTGCCCGCTGATAAGCACCACGTCACCGTGGCCCTTGGCCACTCCGGCGGCCACGGTGCCCACGCCGACTTCGGCCACCAGCTTCACGTGGATGCGGGCATCGGGGTTGATGTTCTTCAGGTCGTGAATCAGTTGGGCCAGGTCTTCTATGGAATAAATGTCGTGGTGGGGCGGCGGGGAAATCAGCTCCACTCCGGGCGTGGTGCGCCGCACCCAGCCAATGTACTCGTCCACCTTGTGGCCCGGCAACTGTCCGCCCTCGCCGGGCTTGGAGCCTTGGGCCATCTTGATTTGCAGGTCGGTGGAGTTGATCAGGTAGTTGGCGGTGACCCCGAAGCGTCCCGACGCCACCTGCTTGATGGCGCTGCTGCGGTCGTCGCCGTTCCTGTCCGGGGTATAGCGGCGGTAGTCCTCGCCACCCTCGCCGGTGTTGCTGCGGGCGCCTATGCGGTTCATCGCAATCGCCATCGTCTCGTGGGCTTCCCGGCTGATGGAGCCGAGAGAAGCCGCCCCGGTGGCGAACCGCTTGACGATTTCCGACGCCGGTTCCACCTCTTCAATGGCGATTGGCTCGTTGTCCTTCCTGAAGTCCAGCAGCCCGCGCAGGGTCGCCATCCGGCGGCTCTGGTCGTTGGACAGCCGCGCGAATTTCTTGTAGACATTCCAGTCGTTGCTGCGGGCGGCGTGCTGGAGTATGCCAATGGTGTCGGGGTTCCACTGGTGATGTTCGCCGCCGCGCCGCCACTGGTACGCGCCGCCCATGGGCAGGGAGCGGCTGGCGGGCACGTCTATCGCGTCATAGGCC
The DNA here is from genome assembly GCA_965204865.1 of Dehalococcoidia bacterium. Lineage (GTDB taxonomy): Bacteria > Chloroflexota > Dehalococcoidia > Lucifugimonadales > UBA3495 > VXOI01. Next base: position 2,965,698 of record OZ242027.1, read on the forward strand.
GCCTCGTGGCGCTGGAGCGTCTCCTGCTCCACGGCGTCCAGAGCGATGCCGCCGACCCGGGAAGGCGTCCAGGTGAAGTATTCGTCTACAAAGGCCTGGTCCAGGCCGATGGCCTCGAAAATCTGAGCGCCCCGGTAGCTCTGCACCGTGGAAATGCCCATCTTGGACATTACCTTAAGCACGCCCTTTTCGTTGGCCTTGATGAAGTTCTTACAGGCGTAGTCTGACGAATGACCGTTCAGCAGGCCGCTCTCGTTCATCGTCTGCACGGTTTCCAGGGCCAAGTATGGATTGATAGCCCCTGCTCCGTACCCTATGAGCAGCGCGAAATGATGCACCTCGCGGGCCTCGCCCGTTTCTATGACCAGTCCCACGCGGGTGCGGCTGCCCTCTCGTATCAGGTGGTGGTGTACCGCGCTGACGGTCAGCAGGCTGGGAATGGGCGCCCCCCGGTGGCCCACCCCCCGGTCGGACAGCACGATGATGTTATATCCGTCCTCCACTGCCTGCGAAGCCTGGCGGCGCAGTTCGTCCAGGGCCGTTGCCAGTCCCACCGCAGGATCAAAGAGAGCGCTCAACGTGATGGCGCGGATGCCTTCCAAATCCAGGGCCTTGATGCGGGCCACTTCTTCGTTGTTGATGATAGGGGAATGCAACATCAACTGGCGGCAGTGAAGAGGCGTTTCCTCAAAGAGGTTTTGCTCGCTGCCGATAAAGCCGTCCAGCGACGTGACCATTTCCTCACGGATGGCGTCCAGCGGCGGGTTGGTCACTTGGGCAAACAACTGCTTGAAGTAGTTGAAGAGCAGCTGATTCTGGTCGGAGAGCACCGCCAGCGGCGCATCGTTGCCCATGGAGCCGACGGCTTCGTAACCCGACTCGGCCATCGGCGTGGTGAGCATTCGCAGCTCTTCGACGCTGTACCCAAAGGCTCGCTGGTTGAGCAGCAGATCGTCCGGGTGCATCGGCGGCTCGGGCGTGGCCGACGGCAGGTCATCCAGATTGACCTTGTTCTCCTTCAGCCACTGGCCGTAGGGCTGTCGCGCCGACAGGTCGCGCTTCAGCTCCTCGTCCCCGATGATGCGGCCCTGCTCCAGGCTGACCATGAACATCCGGCCCGGTTGCAGGCGGCCCTTGAACTGCACCTCGGCGGGCGGAACGTCCAGCACTCCGGTTTCGGAAGCCATCACCAGCTTGTCCCCGGTGGTCACCAGGTAGCGGAAGGGACGCAGACCGTTGCGGTCCAAGAGAGCGCAGATGTTCCGCCCGTCCGACGACACAATCATCGCCGGGCCGTCCCACGGCTCCATCAGCGCGGCGTGATACTCGTAGAAGTCCTTCTTTTCCTGGGGCATGGTCTCATGCTGTTCCCAAGCCTCGGGAATCATCATGAGCATCGCGTGGTCCAACTCACGCCCGGTCATCAGCAGCAGTTCCAGGGCGTTGTCGAAACTGGCGGTGTCGCTGTCCCCCACCTTCATAATGGGCGGAATCTTGCCCATGTCATCGCCGAACAGCGGCGACTCGAACATCGCTTCGCGGGCGTGCATCCAGTTGAGGTTGCCGCGAAGGGTGTTTATCTCGCCGTTGTGGGCCAGGTAGCGGTAGGGATGGGCCAGCCGCCAGTGGCCCAGGGTGTTGGTGCTGAAGCGGGAATGCACCAGCGCAAAGGCGCTGACCATTTCCTCTTCCTGGAGGTCGAGATAGAAGCCGGAAATCTGGTAGGCCATGAGCTGGCCCTTGTATACGATGGTGTTGCAGGAAAGACTGCACACGTAAAAGTAGTCGGCTTCTTCCTCGGAAAGCCCGCAGTCCTTCAAGGAATGCTCGATGACCTTGCGCACTACGTACAGCTTGCGTTCGAGTTGGGCCGGGTTTAATTCGCTATCCCCGGCGCCCACGAACACCTGGCGGATGAGGGGGCTGCGGCGTCGGGCGTCGCGTCCAATCTTGTCTGGATTCACAGGCACGTCGCGCCAGCCCAGCAACTCCAGCCCCTCATCGGTGATGACGCCTTCAATCAGCGAGCTAACTTTTCCGGCGGCCTCCGGCTGCGGAGGCAGGAAGACCATGCCGACGCCATATTCGCCCTGGGGTGGAAGCCGGAAACCCAGGCGCTCGCTTTCCCGGCGAAAGAGGGAGTCGGGCATCTGTAGCAGGATGCCGGCCCCGTCCCCGGTCTCCGGGTCGCTGCCCGCCGCCCCGCGATGCCCCAGGTTGATGAGCACCTGGAGACCCTCTTCGATAATCGTATGGGACTTGCGGCCTTTGATGTCGGCCACGACGCCAACGCCGCAACTATCGTGCTCCTGTTCCGGCGAATAAAGTCCCTTGCCGGCCAATTCTTTCAGCGGGTCCATCTCTTAACGATACCCTGTAGAGAAACTTATGCACTCGGATTGCTGCCGCAATCCGAGGGGTGAGGGAAAATGAACAGTAGCCGGGTGGCGACAGCCTCCCCAGCCAGGGTGCGGCTTGATTTGTGTAATATATCACAATATACGCTGGATACAAGGCCCAGCCCAATACACGCCGCAAAAGGGCCGAAAGCGCAAGCAGAATTATAGCCGCCGCAGCCCAGACTGCCTAGCCGCGTGGCGAACAGCGCAAAGGGACGGGTTGGAATCCCGTCCCTGCTATGCGAAAGGCCCGCGCCGCCTGTGGAATTGGACTGCCGCCGTCAGTTCTGGCCCATCATCGTTGCTCCCAGACCGGCGAAAAGCTGCTCTATGAACGTGGCGGTGACGGTCATCGTGAAGGTGACCACGTTGCCGGACTGGACTACCTCCATGCCCGAGGCGAACTCCTCGAGTTCCGGGGAATCGGACATCAAGCTGAACATCGCCACGATGCCCTCGGAATACTCCTTGGAAGCGGCGGCGGATTCGTCGTCGTCAAAGAACGAACTCGCCATGATTTCCATGTCGTCATCGTGCAGCAGCAGTTTCATCGCGCTCAGCGGGGCGGTGAGAGCGCTCATGTCCAGCGCGCCCAGCAGTCCCATCTGCGGCGCCGCGTCCTCGCCGTCCATCCCCATCACAAGGGTTTCCAGGTACTCCGGAGGCAGCTTCATTACAAACCCCAGGTGCCGGTCCCCCAAGGAGTCAAGGGCCTGCCTCAACTCGCCCGATACCGGCGGGGCGGCTCCGGCGGCCACGTCCAGCATCGCCTCGACAGTCGAGTCCGACCCCATCAGGACGACGTCCGAGCCGACAAAAGCAATGTCCGCAAAATCGCCGTACTCGTCGGGGAGCCGGTAAACGGTGAAACCCCGGTAGTCAGAGATTTCGTAATCCATGTCCCCGGCGGTTTCAAAGCTGGCGACGATTTCCGCTTCATCAAACTCGCCGTGCAGGACCACTCCGACATTGGGCTCCTCGGTTTCCTCCACCAGTTCCATACCCAATTCCAGCAGCGCATTCCGGTCCATATACATCTCGGCGTAGGTCACGGAAAGCAGGTCAATGCCGCTTTCTTCGCGGAACTCCTCCACCGCGTCGCCTATACCACCGTCCGGGTCTGCCGCGTTTAGTCCCATCAGCATCGCAATCAGGGGAGACTGAGAAGAGAGGACGGCAGCAGGGTTGCCGTCAATGATGAGCGCCGCTCCCTCCGGCAGGAACGAATCGCCAGTGACCGTGGCGGTCATTTCCGGTTCGGGCGTGGGCGTGGCGGTAGGCGCGGGCGTCGCCGTCGGCGCCGGGGCGGGGGTGGCCGTCGGCTCTGGTGTAGGCGTCGGAGTGGGAACGGGCGTAGCTGTGGGCGCCGGTGTGGCCGTCGGCTCAGGCGTAGGAGTCGGGTCCGAGCCACAGGCAAGAACCAGCAGCACAACCAGAACTACGCCAACCATGGCGGCTTTGGACAACAGGGGGTAACTGAGGTTCATAATCGCTCCAAACCGCGGGTGGGACAGCTACATTGTAGTATCCCACATGATTTTACGCCCTTGCCTCTTCCCCGGATTCTCGCCTATCGAGAATGCCAGGCGCGGCGTCATTGACCATAGAGAGTGGCAGCCCTATACTCGCCAAACAACTTCCGCCAAGCCGTTTGACAGCCTGCGGCGCGTATCGAACGACAGCCGCCCATACGTGGAGGAACCGCTCTGGAACCCTTGGAAATGGCTCAGTTCATAGTGGACGTGGCTTCGGACAAGCTGGCCGAGGACATCGTGCTGCTGGACTTGCGGGAACTGGCCCCCTTCGCCGACTACTTCGTGATTATGTCGGCAGAGTCCTCGCGGCAGATAGAGGCGCTGGAAGAAGACCTTACCCAAGCCCTCAAAGAGTCCGGCATCTCCCGCCACCACCGGGAGGGAACCCCAGCCTCGGGCTGGGTGCTACTGGACTTCAGCGACGTCATCGTCCACCTGTTCTCACCGGAAGAGCGGGAGTTCTACGACTTGGAACGCCTCTGGCGCCGCGCCCCCCAGGTGGTGCGGGTGCTGTAACCAACCGTCATTCCCGCGAAAGCGGGAATCCATACACTCGCCTTTACGGAAAGCTGTCATTCCCGCCTCACCCCGTCATTCCAGCTTTCGCCGGAATCACAGGGCAATTTGACGACGCGCCCTAGCCCTCCACAATCCAGCCGTCATTGCTGCGGGCGTAGGCCACGATTTCCCCCGGCTGGAAGAACAGCGCCAGTTCCCTTTCCGCCGACTCCGGGCTGTCCGAGCCGTGAATCAGGTTGCGGCCAATGTCAACCCCTAGGTCGCCGCGAATGGTGCCGGGGACGGCATTGGCCGGGTTGGTGACGCCCATGGTGCTTCGGACGATCTCCACGGCGTTGTTGGCCTCCCAAGCCATTGCCACCACCGGGCCGGAGGTTATGAAGCTGACCAGCCCGGCAAAGAAGGGCCGGTCAACGTGCTCGCCGTAGTGGCGATGGGCCAGGGCTTCGTCCACCTGCATCAGCTTCATCGCCACCAGCTTCAGGCCACGCCGCTCCAACCGTCCGATGATTTCGCCGACCAGTCCGCGCTGCACCCCGTCGGGTTTCACCAACACCAGTGTTTGCTCCATTTATCGCCTTCCTGTTAAATCAGTATCCCGGGGGTGAACGCCCCCACCCCCTGCCTTCGCAGGGGCAGGCTCTAGCCCTCCCCCGCAGGGAGAGGGAATTTAGGGTTAGTCCTGCCTTGTCAAGCTCCGCATTTCGGGCCACAGGCTCCAGACCATAAGGACTGCCCATCCGGCAAGTCCAGCGCCCGACAACCCCCAAACCTTGAGCACGTACCCTACGGCAAGCGCCGCGCCGAACAGCAGATTAAGCACGACGATGGTATTCCTGTGCCGCTTGTCCCGGTAAATTGCTATGAACGACGGCAGAAGAGCGACCGCCAGCCCGACAATCATCAGCGCTATTCTATACATTATGCCGCCCTCAATCTTCGACGGTCTTGGTCAACTGGATTTCCATACCTCGCCGCTCCATGTCCCACAGAAAGGGAGCAGGATCCAGCGATTCAGGCGCGTGGACGCCCGGGGCGGGAAGCTCGCGGGTAAGCAGCATACGCCCACCCACCGCGAGGGGGGCGGCGATACTGTCAGCGTCCCGCTCCTCAGGGAAGTACCAGGTCATCGTGAAGCGGGTCGTCCGGCCATGCAACCCGCCATGCACCTGCATCCGCCGGGGCAGCCCGGACAGTTCGCCAAACCCGGACTGGAACGCCCGTCCTGAGCTGAAGAGAAAGGGCGACCACGGGCCGGAAAAGAAGGCCGCGGCAAATTCAGCCGGGCTGAGGGACCCGGCCGGGGTTTCCACGGGCTGGTCGCCGGCCAGACCGTAGCGCACCAGATCGCGCATTATTCCTTCCGCCTCTTCGTCGGCAAATCCCCGATGACTGGACACGTCCATAAGGGACGGCATACTCACCGGAAGGGTGACCGGCTGTAGGCCGACGGTGCAGCACCGGACGCTGCCCCACGGCGGAGGGAAGGCAACGTCCTCGCATTCGCTCATCGGAGAAACATGGCGCCAATCGCCGTCGCGCCACACCAAAGCAGGCGAGCCGAAAGCGGCCAGGCGGCGGCGCCATTGCTTAGGGCGGCGCAGGCTCAGGTCGTCAACCTGGTAAAAGCGGACTTCGTCAACCCGGTCCAGCCGCTGGCCCAGGTAGCTGGTCAAGGCGCTGGTCTGGCCGGGCGATGCGCCCATTCCCGGAATTACGCTCACTCCCCGGTATTCCGCCAGGGATGCCAGGTACTCGGAATCGAACACCGTTTGCAGAGACTCCGGGTCGTCGTTGGCGTCGGCATAGGAAACTCCGGCTTCCACCACGCCGCGAATCATCGGCAACAGGGTGTCCAAAGGCAGTTCGACGGTGTTCAGCACCACCTTTACGTCACCCAGAACGCGGGCCAGCGACTCGTCGTCGGTACAGTCCAGGCGAAGGGCGTCAGCCTTGCCGTTGCACAGTTCCGCCGTCGCGGCCGCCCGTTTCAAACAGCGGTCGGCCACGATAACGCGCTCGAAGGCGCGGTTGTGTCCCAGCAGGCGCGCCAAGGCCCGGCCCACCGAGCCGCACCCCACCAGCAAGGCCACGTCAGCAGTCATTCCAAATCCCTTCTCCCTCCGGGGGAGGGTTAGGATAGGGGCGTCCTATCTGCGCCCTGCCGGCGACGGGATGACGCCTGCACCCGGCGGTCCCGCCGTTTGGGGACACCTATGCTGGGCATTCGCAGGTAGTGGGGCTGCAAGGCGTCCAAATCGTCGGCATCGTCCCGCTCCAACCTATCGAAAGCCAGCGCCGCCAACGAACCGGCCCGTGCCGAAGGCGGCGTGTGGAAAAGACCAGCCTGCCTGCCCAACGCCGCCCGGATGCTGTCCCCCCACGGCGGCATACCCTCGCCGCAGAACAGCACTGGGCCGTCCGTTTCTCTCCTACCGTCATTCCCGCTTGCGCGGGAATCCATTTCCTGCAACAGTTCATTGAGCCCGGTGATGCGGTCTTCTCTAAGTCGAGTTCCATCCGGGGCGATGCGAGCTGATGCCGCTTCGCTCCGGCCCGCTTCCAGTAGGGCACAGACCTCCAGCCCGGATTCCCGGCAAGGGTACGCTTCCAGGTCAAGGCTGCCGATGCCGATGATAGGGATTCGAGCCGCCATGGCCAGCCCCTTGGCAACGCTCAACCCGGTGCGCAGCGCGCTGAACCCGCCCGGCCCCAGGGCAACGGCCACAGCCTCCAGTTCGCGGGCATGGACACCCCGGCTGTCCAGCAGTTGCGCCACCGCCGGCATAAGCTCGGTGGTGTGGTTCACCACCGAATGCCAGGAACGCCCGGCAATGGTTCGCGGCCCGTCGGCCAGCGCCACCGATGCGTTCCTGGTGGACGTGTCAATGGCAAGGATCATCGGCTCAGCCTTTCAATTATCCCCTCTCCCTCCATAGGGAAGGGGGAGGGTTCGTTTATTCCCTTCTCCCTTAATAGGGAAGGGGGTTCGATTATTCCCTCCCCCTTGAGGGGGAGGGTTAGAGCCTGCCCCGCGCTTGATGCGGGGGTGGGGGTGAAATTCCGGGATCAGGAAAGCACAAGCCTGCCAGCTCCGCCATCAGCGCATCATACCGCGACGATTCGGCGTCCAGCACAATTTCGCGCTCGTCGCCGGATTCGCCGTAGCTGAACTCCAACCACAGCGCATCCTCCGGCAGCAACTCCTCGGCTCGCTCGGCCCACTCGATAACGCAAACGCCGCTGTCGAAAAGCTGTTCGTCCAGTCCCAAGTCCCAAGCCTCGGCAGGGCTGCCGATGCGGTAGAGGTCTATGTGGTGCAGCGTCAGCCGTCCGTGATGGCGGGTCATAAGCACGAAGGTCGGGCTGCGGACATAGCCCTCAACCCCCAACCCGCAGGCCAGCCCTTGGGTCAGGCAGGTCTTGCCCGCCCCCAACGGCCCGCTGAGCAGGTACACGTCCCCAGGCCGGGCTTTTTCGCCTATGATGCGGCCAATGCTCTGCGTTTGCTCTGGACTGTATGTATTAAGTCGCACGGAACGGGTCACTAATCTGCCCCCGTTTGACCAAAGTGGTCCCAACCGCCGCCGGACAGCGAAAGCTCCCTTCCTCTGTCGTCTACCACCATGACTTGACCCGGGCCGCCCAAATTTTCGGGCGGCACGATGGTCCCTATGACGGCGCTGCCCTCCCCCAATTGGGGAATAAGCGGCCCCACAACCCCCGGTGGCCCGGTGAACAGCAGCACGTAGTCCTCGCCCCCACCCAAGGCCAGCGACAAGCACTCGTCGGGAAACATCTGCCGCAGCAGCGGATGAACCGGCACTGCTGAAGCCTTGACCCGGGCCGCAACGCCGGAAGCCGCGCAGAGCTTGCCTAAGTCGTCCACCAGCCCGTCGCTAACGTCCATCGCGGTTTCTATTCCCATTTTGGAGATAATCTGCCCGGCCTGCACAGCCGGAGCGGGCTTCCGGTGGGCAAGGCGCAAAAAATCGGCGGCCTCCCCCGCAGCGCCCGGCCCTTCGGCAAGCTCAGGGGCCAGCATCAGACGCAGGCCGCCCGCCGAACTTCCCAGCCAGCCGCTCACCGCCACCGCGTCGCCGGGACGGGAGGTAGAGCGCAACAGCGGCGGACGCCGGGTGACTCCGGTGAGGGCAGTGGTCACGAAGAACACCGGCGACCGCACGATGTCGCCGCCGACCACGCCCATACCGTACTCTTCCCCTATCTCCAGCATACCCCGGTACATTTCCTCGATGTCTGACACCACGGTCTCCGGCGGCAGTCCGAGGGTAATCAGGGCATAGGTTGGCAGTCCGCCCATGGACGCCACGTCGCTGATGTTGGATGCTATGGCCTTCCACCCCAACTCCCGCCACGGGGTGGTCTCGCGGGTGAAGTGAACTCCCTTGACCATGGTGTCGGTGGTGAACAGCTCCCGCCCCTCGCCAGCCTGCCAGACGGCGGTATCATCGCCGGTGTCCACCACCAGCGGAAAGGCGCGGACGGCCTCATTGCCCACACCCCGGCCCACAACCATGCGGTTGAGCCGCTCGATAACGCCAAATTCCCCGATGTCTTTAACCAGCATTGTCTTCCGATTATAGCCTATGCCGTGGATGTAGGAGACAATAACCGGATTCAGCAGCATATAGGGAATTGATAATGGTTGACAATCTATATCTGAGCTCATTAGTATGCCGTTTATAATCATGGTGTTCCCGGTGCTGTCGATATTCGTAACTATATCAGATGAATTCGACGTTGCGCTGGCGAGCTCATCTACAAAATATGGGAAGTATCGGATGTTGAACGTAAAGTTGTTCCAGATTATTGTCCTGACATCGGTTTTGGCGCTATTGAGTATGCTCGCGGTGGCCTGCGGTTCAGCGGATGAACCCGCGGCGACAGTTGCGCCTGCGGCTACCCAAGCCCCGGAGCCCACCACTGCGCCCCCGGCGGCTTCCGATGGGGAAGTGTTCGAGCTTAAATACAGTTCTCCCCTTTCGCCGCCGCCTTTCCTCATTAGCGAAGTGCAGAAGTGGTGGGCCGACGAGGTAGCCAAGCGCAGCAACGGACGCATCGTCTGGACTGACTTCTACTGGTCCGGGGCGCTCACCAAGGCCGGCGAAACGCTGGAAGCGGTTCAGGTGGGCTTGGCCGATGCCGGCATGGTCGCCTTGCCTTACTACCCCGGCAAGCTCCCGCTGGGCAACTGGACCTACGCCGTGCCCTTCGGCCCAGGCGACCCCAACCTTATCCTCTCCGCGGCCCAGCGGCTCTACGAAGAGGTTCCGGAACTGAAGCAGGAAGTGGAAGCCTACAACCTCGTCTTCCTCGCCCCGTCGGTCATTGACACCTACAACCTGACCTCGAAGGAACCCATCGTCACCTTCGAGGACTTCGACGGCATCAAGATTGCCTCCATCGGCTCCTATCACCCCAAGATTCTGGAAGGCGCGGGCGCAACGGCCATCGCCATGCCGGTGGCGGAACGCTACCAGGCTTTGCAGACCGGCGTCATCGATGCCGAGTTCCTGCCCTGGGACATCTCCCACGCCTACAAGTACCACGACTTCAACAAGCACATCACCTGGGTGGACATGGGCGCCGCCATGCCCGTGGGCCTGGGAGTGAACAAGGACACCTTCGAAAGCCTGCCCCCCGACCTGCAACAATTGATGATGGACGTGGCCGAAGAGGCCGTGGACCTCAACGCCTCGCTAATTCTGGAGCGGCGCAACGCGGCCCTCACGGAATGGGAAGAACTGGGCATAACCCGACACGAGATGCCCGAGGAAGACCGCGCCCAGTGGGCCAACGCCCTCGAGGATATCCCCGGCAACTGGATTAAGGAAATGGAAGATAAGGGACTGCCGGGCGCCAAGGTTATGGTTACCTACATCAATATCCTGGAAGAAATGGGCCACAAGTTCCCCCGCGACTGGGCCGCCGACTACCGCTAGGTCAAGGGCCGCAATCCCCTCTCCCTTGAGGGAGAGGGTTAGAGCCTGCCCCTGCGAAGGCAGGGGGTGAGGGTGAAAACCTGAAAATAAAAGCGCATTCCGGCACAACGAATACCCCCTCACCCCCTTCTCCCCATAGAGAGGGAATTCGGAGTTGAAATGGACTTGTACGCAGTGGGCCGCTTCCTCAGCCGGATACTCGGCTGGGTGGTCAACTCCAGCGCCTTCGGCGCGGCCAGCATCGTCGTCATCCTGATGGCGATGGTGGTTGCCGACATATTTGGCCGCAAGGTGCTGAACAAGCCGGTGCCGATGTCCTACGAGGTCGGCGCCTTCATGCTGGTCTTCATCGTCTTCATGGGCCTGGCCTACAGCCAGCGGCAGCGGGCGCACATCCGCGTCGAGTTCCTAACCCTCCGTATGCCTCCCAGGATGCGCGCCATCATGGACCTTGTGGCTTTCACCCTGGGCATCGCCATCTACGGAGCGATTTTCTACCAGACCTTCAAGTGGTCTTATCATTCCTTCGAGATAGGCGAATACGTGGCCGGATTGGTTAACATTCCCAAGTGGCCCTCCCAGTTCGCGGTTGCCTTCGGGGCATTGCTGATTTCGTTGCAGTTCCTCTCCGACTGGGTCAACCGCGCCGCCGAGGTGGTAGCGCTGTTCCGCTCGCCCACCTCGTCGGAGGAAGCGCTGCCCGCCGCCGAACCAGCCGGAGAGCCGGCGACCCCCGATTAGGGGCAAAACGCACCCCCTGGCCAGGAAATCCTCAATCCCTGCGTATAAGGTCTAGGAATGGACGATCTCTACTGGGGAATCATAGGCTTTGTAGCGGTCCTGTCGCTGATGGCGCTGGGTGTCCACGTGGGGCTGGCGCTGGCGGCCACCGGCTTCATTGGTATGTTCCTCATGACCGGCAAGATGTCATTGGCTCTCGCCCTGTTCACCACCACGCCCTACTCCACCACCAACGTCTACGCCTTCGCCATCCTGCCCCTGTTCATCATCATGGGTCTGTTCGCCATGCACGCTGGGCTGTCGGCGCGGGCCTTCGACGCCGCCTACAAGTGGGTGGGCAGGCTGCCGGGAGGAATGGCCATCGCCACCACCTGGGCCAACGCCATGTTCGCCGCCTGCACCGGCTCCAGCGTCGTGGCCTGCGCCGTGTTCACCCGCATCAGCCTGCCCGAGATGGACCGTAGGGGCTACGACAAGGCCTTCGCCTGCGGCACCATCGCCGCCGCCGGGATGCTGGGGATGCTGATACCTCCCAGCGCCCTAATGATTGTCTACGGAATCCTCACCGAACAGTCCATCGGCAAGCTGCTCATCGCCGGCGTGGGCCCCGGTGTCCTGTTGACGCTGATATTCACCATAGGCATCGTGGTGGTGGCCGCGCGCTTCCCCGACCGCGCCCCCCGGGCCGACTACGCGCCCCCCATCCTGGAGCGTCTCAAGGCCACCGTGGGAGTCGTGGGCATCGTGGTGCTGGTGGTGGGAATCATCGCCGGTATGTACACCGGCATCTTCACCCCCACCGAGGCCGGGGCCGCCGGCGCCGCTGGCGCTCTGGTGCTGGCCCTGCTGTCCCCGTTGATGGAGCGTTGGGTCTTCCGCTCCGAGACCGCCGCGGCGGCTTCCGACAGCGCGGCGGCCAACCCGCCGGAAACGAGCGCTGCCGCCGGAGCACGGGGGCCGATAGCGCCCCCCGCCGCGACGCAGTTGGAACAGCCGGGCCTGAACTGGGAGCGGTTCAGCCAGGCGATGAAGGAAGCGGCCCAGACTTCCGCATTGGTGTTCTTCATCCTCATCGGCGCGATGATTTTCGCCCGTTTCCTGGTGCTGACCGGGCTGCCCGGCGAGTTCGTGGAAGTGGTGCAGGGCGCCAACATACCCACCCTGCTCATCATGATTCTCTTCCTGATTATGTACGTGTTCCTGGGAATGTTCCAGGACTCCATATCCATGATGTCCATCACCCTGCCCATCGTTGACCCCATTATCACCGGGCTGGGCATCGACCGGGTATATTTCGCCATGCTGGTGATTATGTCCATCGAAATCGGGTTGATTACCCCGCCGGTGGGGCTGAACGTCTACACCGTCCGCTCGGTGGCGGTCCAGATGCGAGAGGGCGAGGGTATGACGCTTGAGGACATCTTCCGGGGAATACTGCCCTTCTTCTTCCTGTCCATAGTGGCGCTGATAATCCTGATAGCCGTGCCGCCCATCAGCACCTTCCTGCCCTCCAAGATGTTCGGCTAGGCCATGCCGCGACTGCCCCGCCGATTGCGGCGACCTCGAGCCGAACTGCGGCTTGAGTTCAGCAAGGACACGCCGCCGGAACAGGAGTCTGGCGGCGGCGTGTGCTTGGAGGTCGGCCTGCTGCCCCTGGAACCCTTCCAAATCCGCTGTGGACGTCTGGAACTGGTGTTGCTTACCACCCACTTCTCCCGGACGGCGCTGGACGGCTACCACGAACACACGGCAGCAAAAGTATTCCAGACTGCCGTTCTTTGCGAAAACACGGCGGCATATCCAGGCAAGGCTCTACTGTACTCTGCCGACTTGCTCCTGCCATATCCTCCTCCAACGCGCATAGATTCTCGCCCGACACGGCGGCAATGGCGCGCAAGAGCGCGATTCAAGGCTGACGGATACCGGGAGTTGCAGGCGACCCGCTTTCTGCTCGACGCCAGCCCGCAGCAGGGCGGAACGCCAGTGGTGGACGGCACGGGATTCCTGCCCCTCTACGAATTGCGGTCCGACGCCAACCCCGATAGCTTTCCAATTTAGGTGGTTTGACCGCCAACCACCCGTCATTCCCGCGCAGGCGGGAATCCAAACCCCCGTCACCCGTCGATTGGACAACCTGCTTCAGAACCCTGCCCACAAACCCCTGAACCGCAGTCCTACTCCCCCTTCGGCCCCGCGCTGGTCACCACCTCGAAGGACAGCAGGTCGGCGGCGGTGCCCACCGGAGCCGGGGCTCTGCTCTCGCTGTTGGCTTGAGCATGGCCGCGCTGGAAGTCCTGGCTGTTGAACCAGTTCTGGAAAGCCTCTTCCGATTCCCACCGGGTGTAGACGAAATATCGCGTCTCGCCCTCCACCGGGCGCAGCAGCTCGAATCCCTCGAACCCCGGCGCGTTCTCCACCGCAGCGGCCCGGTGGGCGAACCGCTCCTCCAGCTCGGCCCCGCGTCCCTCCGGCACAGTGATGGCGTTGATCTTGACCACGCTCATGTTCTCCCCCCTTATGGCTTCTCGTACCCCGGCCGGCGGGCTGACCCGGCCCGGCGCCACTTGGTAGTATAGTCCAATGCGGGCAATGATTGGGGAGCGGCCCGTATTTGAACGAATTTGGGAAATTGGGCAAAGAGGTGTTGACAAGCGGAGCGGTGCCGACTATCATACTGGAACTTGACCGCACCGGCGGGAGAAATCGCCGGGCGGTCGCGTACCTTAACAGTTGAATAGTGGAAGGAAGCTAGGTAAGTTCTGTTTAGAGAGTTTGATCCTGGCTCAGGGTGAACGCTGGCGGCGCGCTTAATGCATGCAAGTCGAACGTGCCTTCGGGCAAGTGGCAGACGGCTGAGTAACGCGTGAGTAACGTGCCCTCCGGTGGGGTATAGCCTCGGGAAACTGAGAGTAATCCCGCATACGTTCCGGTGGCCTTGGTTGCCGGAGGAAAGCCTTCGGGCGCCGGAGGAGCGGCTCGCGTCCTATCAGGTAGTTGGTGGGGTAAAGGCCTACCAAGCCGATGACGGGTAGCTGGTCTTAGAGGACGATCAGCCAGAGGGGGACTGAGACACGGCCCCCACTCCTACGGGAGGCAGCAGCAGGGAATTTTGGGCAATGGGCGAAAGCCTGACCCAGCGACGTCGCGTGGGGGATGAAGGCCCTCGGGCTGTAAACCCCTTTTCCCGGGGAAGAGAAAGGACGGTACCCGGGGAATAAGCTCCGGCTAACTACGTGCCAGCAGCCGCGGTAATACGTAGGGAGCGAGCGTTACCCGGAATTACTGGGCGTAAAGAGCGCGTAGGCGGCTTGGTAAGTCTCTTGTGAAAGCTCCCGGCTCAACTGGGAGAGGTCAAGGGATACTACCTCGCTTGAGGACGGTAGAGGAAAGCGGAATTCCCGGTGTAGCGGTGAAATGCGTAGATATCGGGAGGAACACCAGTGGCGAAGGCGGCTTTCTGGGCCGTGCCTGACGCTGAGGCGCGAGAGCGTGGGGAGCAAACTGGATTAGATACCCAGGTAGTCCACGCCCTAAACGATGAATGCTAGGTACAGCGGGTATCGACCCCTGCTGTGCCGAAGCTAACGCGATAAGCATTCCGCCTGGGGAGTACGGCCGCAAGGCTAAAACTCAAAGGAATTGACGGGGGCCCGCACAAGCGGTGGAGCGTGTGGTTTAATTCGATGCTAAGCGAAGAACCTTACCAGGGCTTGACATGTCGGTAGTAGAACCCCGAAAGGGGAACGATCCGGGGGTAACTCCGGAAGCCGTCACAGGTGCTGCATGGCTGTCGTCAGCTCGTGCCGTGAGGTGTTGGGTTAAGTCCCGCAACGAGCGCAACCCTTGTCGCTAGTTATCTTCTCTAGCGAGACAGCCTCCCACAAGGAGGAGGAAGGTGGGGATGACGTCAAGTCATCATGGCCCTTATGCCCTGGGCTACACACACGCTACAATGGCCGGTACAATGGGCTGCGAAATCGTGAGATGGAGCCAATCCCACCAAAGCCGGCCCCAGTTGGGATTGCAGGCTGAAACCCGCCTGCATGAACGCGGAATCGCTAGTAACCGCAGGTCAGCATACTGCGGTGAATACGTTCCCGGGCCTTGTACACACCGCCCGTCACGTCATGGAAGCCGAGAACGATTGAAGTCGCTGAGCTAACCCGCAAGGGAGGCAGGCGCCGAGGTCGGGTTTGGTGACTGGGACGAAGTCGTAACAAGGTAGCTGTACCGGAAGGTGCGGCTGGATCACCTCCTTTAAGGAGCACACGGCCCCGCCGGTTGCCCCAGCTTGCTGGGGTGGCGGCGAGACCCAACTCCCAGGTCGATCGGTGGGTGTTCCTCATCCCAAAGGCCAGCGGCCGCAAGGCCCTGCGATCGAGCGCCAATGCGCTCCCAGGCCCACGGAGAGGTTCCCTGAGAAAGTCCACCGAATCCCCGGCTCCGCCGGGGACCTGCTAACCACTCATTGAACATCACCAACCCTCCCTTCCACTATTCAGCGGTTAAGGCAGCGAAACGAAAGCCGGACTTGATGAGTCCGGTTTTTCTTTAGAAAAGCCCTATCTGTAAATTCTCTGGATTCCTGCTGGCGCTGGAAAGACAAGAGCGGAAGATGGAAGCAAATACAATGAGAGCCATTGTTCGAAACAGGTATGGTTCGGCTGACGTGCTGAGGCTTGAGGATGTTCCAAAGCCGGTTACCAAGGATGACGAGGTTCTGGTGAAAGTTCAAGCGGCATCAGTGAACCCGGCGGACTGGCGGGTTATGAGAGCCGATCCGGTCCTGATCCGGCTGATGGGCATGGGGTTGCTACGGCCCAAGCACAGCATACTAGGAGCCGATTTTGCCGGGAGGGTTGAAGCGACAGGCGCAAGTACCACGCGGTTTCAGCCGGGCGATGAGGTATTCGGGGAGCTATCACCACCCCAAGGTGGGTGGGGTAGTTTCGCAGAATACGTATGCGCTCGTGAGACCGCTGTGGCCCTCAAGCCGTCGGGGCTGACCTTCGAGCAGGGGGCAGCGGCGGCCCTGGCGGGATTGACGGCGCTCCAGGCGCTGCGCGGTCCGGGGCAGATTCAGCCGGGACAAAGAGTGTTGATTAACGGGGCGTCCGGCGGGGTGGGCACTTTTGCGGTGCAGATTGCCAAATCCTTCGGCGCAGAGGTGACCGGCGTGTGCAGCACACGGAATCTTGAACTGGTGCGTTCGCTGGGGGCCGACCACGTTATTGATTACACGCAGGAAGACTGCACCCGGAGTGGGCAGCTCTATGACCTGATCATTGATGCGGCGGCATATCGTTCAGTTTCAGACTATAAGCGAATTCTAAGTCCCCACGGGATTTATGTTCTGGTTGGCGGTGCTCCGGCGCGATTGTTCCAGGCGTTGTTACTGGGCCCCTGGATTTCGATGACCGCAAAGAAGAAATTCTGCGCCTTGCAGTCTTCCTGGAGGGCGAAAGCAAACGCCGATAGCTCGGCTTTGCTGAAAGAACTGCTGGAATCAGGGAAAGTTGTGCCCGTTATTGATCGGCGCTACACGCTGGAGCAAGTTCCTGAAGCCATCCGGTATCTGGAAACAGGGCGAGCCCGGGGCAAAGTGGTAATAACGATGGAGGATGACGTCTAACTTTCCAGGACCTTTCTTTCACAGAGGACAGACGAGAAATCCCTAGTTTCACAGCATATAACAGAAGGCAGATATGGCCCTGAAGAACCCGACCGAAAATCTAAGCGATTTCCTAAACCTGCTCCCGGCAGTGCGCCGTTCCCCCAACGGGCGATTGCAGGCTTCTTACGACGAAGAGGGCGACGTGCTGTACGTCCACTTCGGGCGTCAACCCAGACCGGCCACAGACAGCGAACTAACGGACGACGACATCATCGTGCGCTATGATGGCGACGAAATCATAGGACTCACCATCCTGCACGCCAGCCACCGCTCATAAACTCACCCGTCCGCCACATCCACCTCCAGCTCCCGCACCTCCAGCCCCTCCAGCAGCGCGCACTCCAGATGCTGCCTCCCCTCGGCGCCGCTTCGGGCCAAGTACGCTCCCAGCACCCTCCCGGCCTCCGCCAGCGCTTCCTCAGTGGTCTCACCCTGCGCCGTCAGGCAGTCGCCCTGTGTAATCAGGTGGCAGGAAAAGTAGGGCATCACTGCGGTATAGCCGCCGTCCTCATCGGGATAGACAACTACCGTTACCTTCTTCTTATCCACTTCGGCAGGCTCCTGGGTTTGGGCAAAGCAGTGGGGCGGACTGTCCATGTCCACCCCAATCGCTTTCAAGGACGGCGCAAAGTTTAGCACAGTACGCCGGGTTGTCCACCGCCCCTACTGCGCCGTCCAGCCGCCGTCCAGCACCAGCTCGCTGCCGGTCATAAAGGACGATTCATCCGACGCCAGGAACAACACGCCGTTGGCGATGTCGTCCACCGTCCCGATGCGGCGGATGGGCGTCTCGGCGATGGCCTGCTCGCGAGCTCCCGGCACCGAAAGCCTGAGCTCCGTCATAGCCGTCTCGATAAATCCCGGATGCACGGAATTACACCGGATGCCCTCTGCTCCGTACTGCACGGCGGTGGACTTGGTTAGCAACCTGACCGCCCCCTTGGAAGAAGCGTAGGCCGCGGCAGCGCCATTGGCCGGGGCAAGTCCCACCATTCCCGCGATGGAAGAGATGTTCACTATGGACCCCCCGCCAGCCGCTCGCAGGGCCGGTATGGCGGCCTTGGTGCCGAGAAACACTCCCTTGCTATTCACGTCCATGACCCGGTCCCAGAGTTCAGCGGATGTGCCGTCGATTTTCGGCGCATCCAGCCCGCCAGTCTGTACGCTGCCGATTCCCGCGTTATTGACCAGGACGTCCAGCTTGCCGTATTCGGAAACGGCCCGCGACACCGCCCCTTCCCACTGCTCCGGTTCGGTAACGTCCAGATGCACGTAAGTCGCCCGTCCGCCCAATTCCCGGATCTCCGCCTCCAGCTTCAGCCCTTCCTCGTCCAGGATGTCGCCGATGACCACCGCCGCCCCTTCCCGGGCGAACAGCCGCGCCTCCGCCGCTCCCTGCCCGCGCGCGCTCCCGCTGATGAGGGCCACCTTGCCTTCCAGTCGCATCTTAATCCTCCATTGCTTCTGCTACACCGGCAGTCTCTTCTGCGAGCAATTCGTCCACATACCGTTGAGCTTCTTCGCCAAATTTCCAATCCGGGCCAGGAGTGACCGGAAACTCAATCTCTACTGTTCCAATCACTACGTCGTCGGCATATGCGTCAAGCGCCCACAGGTCAAACTCGTCGGGTTCGTAAAGGGCCAACTCCAGCGACTCTTTAGCCATCCGCAAGGCATCCTCGACGGAATCGCCTTGGGTAGTGCAGCCCGGGAACAGCGGCATATACGCAACGTAGCAATCTTCGCTCGGATACACTACTACGGTAATCTTCTTTGTCGCCATTACAGATATTCCTCCATCAACTCCCTGAGTTGCGGGCCGCTCATGCCGCATTGTCTGGCTATGGAACTGAAGGTTCCCGGATCCAGCACCGGGTCAGACACGGGAACCGACACGGGATAACTGCCGTCCGGCTTCGCAAGTCTGACATGGCTGCCCCGCTGCCAGAGACGCTCCCAGCCCAAGCGCAGAAGTACCTTGATAACTTCTCTCGGCCGGTACCGGCGGGGCATAACCCTATCTTACCCCGGCAACATCACGGGATGCCACTTCCGCCGCGAACCGCACCAGCAGTCCGGCCAGCCGCTTGGGCACCTCCACGTTGGGGCTGTGCCCGATGCCATGGAACATATGCAGGTGCCGTGTCGCCTCCGGCAGCGCTAGGTACTCCGCCACGATGTTGTCCACCCCCACCGTCGTATCCCGGTCGCCGCCCACCACCATCGTTGGCGCCGTAATCTCGCCCAGCCGCTCGCGCAGACGCAGGGCGCCCATAGAGCGCCGCCCGCCGATGGCCCGCTCGATGGGGTTGCGCAGGATAATGGCGTTCACTTCGTCCACGAAGTCCTGCGTGATATGCGGAGCCTGATACCCCATATCGCCCCGGGTCAGTCCGCCCTCGGCGAAAGACGCCCGTAGCTCTTCCTCCCAATTGTCTGCCAAGACACGCCCGGCCAGCGGCGCAGAGTTCAGCAGCACCAGCCCCCGCAGCATATCCTGGTGATTCAGGGTAAACTGCGTCACCGTCGCCCCGCCCATAGAATGTCCCACGAGAATGAAGTCGCTCAACCCCAGCGCCGACACCGCGTTGTACAGGTCGTTCGCAAAGTTCCGCACCGTGTAGTCGTCTTCGGACCCGGTGCGGTCCGAATCGCCCGCACCCCGGTTGTTTATGGCGATAATCCTGTACTTCCCGGACTGTGCCAAAGCCTCAATGGTGTATTTCCAGAGTATCGCAGACGATGCGTAGCCATGCACCAGCACCATGGTCTCCGGGCCGCTGCCATCCTCAAAGTATTGCAGCCGGACATCCCCGGCCTGGACAAATTTGCTTTCCATGGCATCAACCTCTCTGAATTTCGTGTAAGCTCTCGCCGATACTGCGAACTGCTCACATTTGGAGTATCCTAGCACGAACCGGACGAGAACCGGCACAAACTGAAATTCTGGCGCGGAACACAAAGCATCCGCGAGGGGGTCTTATGCGGCTGGAAGGCAAAGTAGCCATGGTAACCGGCGGCGGCAACGGCATGGGGGCCGAGGAGTGCCGCCTCTTCGCCCGCGAGGGCGCGAAAGTCGCCATCGCCGACATCCGCGAAGAGGACGGAAAGCGGGTCGAGGCCGAAATCGCCGAGGCAGGCGGCGACGCCATGTTCATCAACCTCAACGTTGCCGACGAAGATTCCTGGATAGCGGCAGTGGAGCAGGTCGTAGGCCGCTACGGCAAGCTCGACGTGCTGGTCAACAACGCCGGCATCAGCGGCAGCGGCGAGCGCGACTTCCGCAGCACCGACGCCTGGGACCGCCTGCTGGACATCAACGCCCGCGGCGTGTTCCTCGGCACCAAGCACGCCGTCACGGAGATGCAGAAGATTGGCGGCGGCTCCATCGTCAACATATCGTCCATCTCCGGTATTGTGGGCCAGGAGTCTGTGCACCCGGGCTACAATGCATCCAAAGGCGCGGTACGGCTGCTGACCAAGGCCACGGCAGTCCAGCACGCCAAAGACGGCATTCGCATCAACTCGGTGCATCCGGGCATGATGCCCCCGATGCTGACCTCCTTCCAGAGAGGCGACTCCCGCAGGGAGAGGCTGGTCAACGACGTTCCCATGGGCCGCGAAGGCGAAACAATCGAGGTCGCCAACGCCGTCCTCTTCCTCGCCTCCGACGAGGCCTCCTACATCACCGGCGCTGAGCTGGTGGTAGACGGCGGCTTCACCGCCCGGTAGAGAAATTCCACCAGACCACTGAAACAAAATCCCAACCGTTCATCCTGAGCTTGTCGAAGGACGAGCAGTTGGGCAGCAAGTACGGAGGAAGCGATGGGATTCCGGGTGCTTTACCATCTCAACACCAGCAACATCAAGGGCATCCCCGAAGAAGCCAGGTGGGCCGAAAACATCGGCTACGGCGGCCTCTGCACCGAGGAAACCGGCCACGACCCGCTGCTCCCACTAGCCCTGGCGGCCACCACCACCTCGCGGGTGACGCTGGAGCCCCGCGTCGCCATCGCCTTCCCTCGCTCGCCCATGGTCTTCGCCTACGCCGCCATGGACCTACAGAACCTCTCCGGCGGCCGCTTCCGCCTAGGGCTGGGAACCCAGGTCAAAGGCCACATCGAGCGCCGCTTCTCCACCGAATGGTCATCCCCCGGCCCGCGCCTGCGGGAATACGTGCAGGCCCTCCACGCCATCTGGGACGCCTGGCAGAACGGCACCCGGCTCTCCTACCACGGCGAACACTACAACTTCTCGCTGATGACTCCCTTCTTCAGCCCCGGCCCGTCCGACCTGCCCAGCCCGCCGGTCTACGTCAGCGCGGTCAACGCCTACAACTGCCGAGTTGCCGGGGAAGTCTGCGACGGCGTCTCCCTACACCCGCTTATGTCGCCCGAGTTCCTGAAGCAGCGCATTCTGCCCCCCATAGCCGATGGCGCGGCACGGGCCGGGCGCGACGCGAAGGACATCAACCTCACAGGCTCCGGCTTCATCATCACCGGCCCCAACCGCTCCGTAATCGAGGAACGCAAGCACGCCGTCCGGCGGCAGATAGCCTTCTACTCCTCCACCCGCACCTACACCACCGTCCTCGAGACCCACGGCTTCGAGGACGTGGGAGTCCGCCTCCACGAAATGTCCCTCAAGGGCCAGTGGGAGGAAATGACCGGCCTGATAACCGACGACATCCTGGACAAGTTCGCCGTGGCTGAGGAATACGCAGACGTGGCCGCCGCCGTCAAGGAACGCTACGACGGTCTGCTCAACGAAGTAGTCTTCGGCATGGACGTAATGGGCGCGGACGACGAGCAGATCCTCCGAAGAATCGTGTCAGAGTTGCAGGAGTAGCCTTCCCAATACGCTGGATAGGGAATCTGCATCCTGAGCCGCCACCCTTAACCGTCATTCCCGCGAAAGCGGGAATCCAAACCCCATGACTCAATCCGTCAACCGAGCAAGTCCCAACCGCTCATCCTGAGCCTGTCGAAGGACGAGCGGTTGGCCACAGTCTATCCTCACTCCCCCCGCCGCGGCCAGCGGTCCGCCTCCACGGCAGTCAGGAAGTCCAGGATCGTTTCGTTGAACAGCGCAGGCTCCTCCAGGTTGATGGTGTGACCGCTCTGCGGCAAAATCGCCAGCCCGCAGCGCGGCATGGCCCGCTTCATAAACAGCCCAGGCTCCAGGCAAGGCTCATCCTCGTCGCCCACCAATATCAGCACCGGAGCCTCGATCTGCCGTAGCTGCTCCTCCAGTTGGTAGATGGTAGGGCGTTTCATCTGCACGCCTCGAAAGGTGTAGGCCGACCCCTGCGCCGAGTGCGCCGCCAGCCCGGACCGGAATTTCTCCCATCCCACCGGGTCCTTGCGCCGGAACTGCACCCGTTCCGGCCCGTTGGCGTAACCTTCAGCAAACTTCTCCATACCCTCGGTCAGCATCAGCTCACTGAGCTCTTGCCACGAGGTCAGCAGCCGCTCCCGGTCGGTGGTCCCCGAACCCGCCGACGCCACGATAAGGGCGCGGCACATCTCAGGATGGGCGATAGCAAAGGAAACCGCCGCGCTCCCGCCCATAGACAGCCCGCCGATGTAAGCCTGCTCAATCCCCAGGTGCAGCAGCAGGTCCCGCATATCCGACACCAGGCGCTCCTGCGAGTAGACCTCCGGGTCATCCGGCACGTCCGACGGCGGATAGCCCCGGTGGCAGTAGGTAATGACCTGGTAGCGGCGGGTGAAGAAATTGACCTGCGGCTCCCAGCTCGTGATGTCCCCGGCGAACTCGTGGCTGAGCAGCAGGGGATACCCCGCCCGGCGGTTTCGTAGTAAATGTTCACGCCATCGGCCGCGGCAAACGTGGGCATAATTGTTCTCCTCGAAACATAAGGGATCCCGGCGCAGGCAACCCTGATAGCATTCCACTTTAGGTGGTTTTGCCAGTTTCCGACCGTCACTCCCGCGAAGGCGGGAATCCAAACCCCCAGATGGAGCCTGCCCCCGTGAAGACGGGGGCCTGTTGATTGCGCCACCTAATTTGGAACGCTGACGGCAACCCTTCGGGGCTTGTGCCGGGTCGCAAAAAGCAATAGGCTTGCGCCAAGTCTATCAGCCCTTCACCCCATAGTCATTTCTTGATGCCGAAGGCTGGTAGCCGAGGGCAAATTCGATACGGAACGGAGGCCACAATGCTGAATAAAGTGCACCACGTAACCTTCGTAGTGGAAAGCATCGACGACATGGCAAACTATCTGGAGCGCAACTTCTCCCTTACCCCCATTTCCACCGACGAGTTCGAGGACCGGGGCTTCAAGTCCATCCTCTACCGCATCGGCGAGACCTATGTCGACTTCTTCGAGCCTCTGCACGACGACACCCCCACCGCCAGACAATTAGCGGCCACCGGTCCCGGCGTCATGCACGTGGCCTGGGGCGTGGACGGCATAGACCAGGTCTTCGCCGACCTTCAGGCCAAGGGCAACGAAATGCGCGGCGACGCACCCTCCGTCAGCCCCTTCGGCTACCGCAACCTCAACATCGAGACCAGCAGCTCCCACGGCATCCTCTTCCAACTGGCCGAGGGCGAAGTGACAGCGTAACTTGCGGCGGGAGCAATGGCCGCCCACAATCTGAGGCTCGTAAAGGACGTAATTTGCTCACCATAGCAACACTGAGCGCACTATCCGAGGCGCGTCTGGAAGATGCCCGCGCCCTGCTTTTGGCGGGGAGGAACGAAGGCTCGCTGTACTTGTGCGGCTACGCCGTCGAGTTGGCCTTGAAAGCCAAGATATGCGAAACTTTAGGCTGGCGCTGGTTCCCGGACACCGGAAAAGAAGCAGCCGATTATCGCTCTTTCAGAACCCACGACTTGGAAGTGCTGTTGTATCTGTCGGGAGTTTACGAGCGGATTGCGGTCGACCTGAAGGAAGATTGGGCAAGAGTGCTGAAGTGGCAACCGGAACTACGATACGCAACCACCACCGCCGACACTGAAACGCCAACCGCAGCAACCATGATGTCGTCAGCCGAAAGAATTTTGGAGGCCCTGTGAGACCGCTACTCGTAAATCACAAGCCGACGATTGAAGGTCTGGTTAAATTCGAGCGCGAATTTTCCGAAGAGCATGGCCCTTTCATTTTCTTCGGATTCTTGTTGACCGAAACCGAATTCGCACTGGATGACTACAACGAATATACACTGACCGGCGGTGATTGGATTGTGACGGCATCGGCCCCATGGTCGTCTTCCTACGACAATCCGGCTCGCGAGGCGTTCTCCAAAGGTGTCCGAAAGGTGCTGGAGCTTGAACAGTGGTGGCGAACCCCTCACACCTCGCTCCTGCATCCTTCCGATCATCACCTTGAGCCGATTCACGATGCACTGGAAGTTGAGCACGATCTGGTCGAGCTGGTCAATGTGGAACTCTTTAGCAAGGACATCCGCCGCGCCTACATCATCACTTCCCAAAGGCTTTCGCCCGCGGCAGTGGAAGGGAGGGATTAAAGCGTCATGCAATACAGCACACTTGGCCGCACCGGCCTTCGAGTATCCCGCGCCGGATTCGGCGGTGGCGGCATCGGACAGGTCTGGGGCGCCACCACCGAGGACGAGGCTATCCGTTCCGTTCATCGCGCTCTGGAGTTGGGCATCACCTTCTTCGACGTCGCCCCGTCCTACGGCGACGGCAAGGCCGAGGAAGCCCTTGGCCGGGCACTGATACGACGCACGGAAGACTTCATAATCGCCACCAAGGTCCGGCTCCAGGCCGACGAGATGGACGACATCGCTGGCGCGGTACGCCGTTCCGTCGAGCGCAGCCTCAACCGCCTGCGACGGGATTCCGTGGACGTGCTCCATGTCCACAACCGCTTCACCGAGCGCAGAGGCGAAGCCCGCGATTCCATCACCGGCGACGACGTAATGGGCCCGGTGCTGGAGGCCTACAAGGAAATGCAGCGCGAGGGCAAGACCCGCTACATCGGCCTCTCCGCCATGGACCACCACGTCCCCACCATGCACCGGCTGCTCAACAGCGGCGAATGGGACACCGTCCTCGCCTACTACAACCTGCTCAACACCACTGCCCAGGAACCCAAGCCGCCCGGCACCGACGTCTTCGACAACGGCCAGATAATCCCCCTGGCCAAGAGCAAGGGCATGGGCGTCATCGGCATCCGCTCCCACGCCGCTGGCGCCCTCACCCCGGCCCTCGACCGCCCGCCCACGCCCGGCGACGCGCTGATGGAAGCCGACCTCCGCAAGGCCGCCATGCTGGACTTCCTGCTCGAAGGCCCCATCGAGACCCTGTCCCAGGCCGCCATGGTCTTCAGCATAATGAACCGCAGCATCGACACCACCGTCCCCGGCGTCAAGAACGTCGCCGAAGCCGAGGAAACCGCCCGCTGCGCCGACCTGCCACCGATACCCGACACACACCTAGCCCGCCTGCGGGAACTGTACGAGCGGGACTTCCGCTAACCGTCATTCCCGCCTTAGCGGGAATCCAGGGCTTTTAGGGTTTGTTGACATTTACCCGTCATTCCCGCGAAAGCGGGAATCCAAACCCCGGCGCCCCACGTCTCGACTGTCATTAACATACCTGCCTGTGCGGGGATCCGCGGGACGCAGGGGACTGTGAGGTAACGGGGGTTTGGATTCCCGCTTTCGCGGGAATGACGGTTTGGCATAGCGGACGGCTGTATCGCAAGTGTCAACACAACCTAACAGCATAGACGGCTTGGAAATTTCCAAGCCGTCTTGCCGCAAATGCCAACGCACCTCTACACCAGCGGCCACACTTCTCGTGCAAACCGCTCCATCCGCCCCAGCATCACGTCCAGCTCCTCCGTCTGCCTCAGAAAGTCCAGCACCAGCGACCCCACGCCCATGTCCTGGTAAGCCCGTATATCCGACGCCATCTGCTCCGCGTTTCCGACGAAGGGCAGCCGGCCATCCGCTTGTCCTGAGCCTATCGAAGGGGCCGCCGTATCGGTCAACTCGAACTGGTGCGTCCGGTAGATGGTCTCAATCTCAGACGGGTCCCGCCCGAAGCGCCGCGCGTATGACGCCAGCCGCTCCAGCCCCGCCGCCAGTTGCTCCGGCGTCCCCATCGGAAACGTGGGGTTCGACCCCAGCGGATACCACCCGTCGGCCAGCTCGGCGGTGCGCCGCAGCGCTGGACGGCTCTCGCCCCCGACCCAGATGGGCGGATGCGGCTTCTGCACCGGCTTGGGCAGGAAGCTGATGTTGTCGAAGCTGACGTACTTGCCCTCGAAGTGCGGATCATCGCTGGTCCACAGCTCCTTGAATGCGCGGATATACTCGTCGGTGACCGCCCCGCGCTCCTCGAAGGGCGGCAGGCCCAGCGCCTCGAACTCCTCTCGCATCCAGCCCACGCCGACGCCCACCACCAGCCGCCCGCCCGACAGCACGTCCAGCGTCGCCAGCGCCTTGGCCGCCACCAGCGGGTTGCGGTGCGGCACGATGATAACGCTGGTAACCAGCCGTATGCGCGAAGTCTGACCGGCAAGAAAAGCCAGCAGCGTCAACTGCTCCATAGACTCGCCTGACGGACTACCGGGGAACTCTCCGCCTTCGGTATACGGGTATGGAGAAGCAATGTTCCGCGGCACCAGAATATGGTCGCCGGTGAACAGGGCATCGTAGCCCAATTCTTCGCCCGCCCGAGCGATCCGTCCCAGCGTCTCCGGCGTGGCCAGCGGCCCTCGCCCCGGCAACGTAAAGCCGTATTTCATCTTTCTCTCCTTGCTGAGTGATGCACACCTGCATCACGGGAACTATTGAGACTAGAAAGCCCGCCGCAGGACTTCCATCACCTGCTCCCGTTCCGTGACGGGTATGGCGTTGGAGCGGCAGCCCCGGTCGGTCAGCACGAGGTCGGCAATATCGGGCAGATCCTCCTCCGGTATCTCCAATTCCCGCAGGCGGTGCGGCATCCCCAAGCCAAGTATGAAGTCGTCCACCGCACGAGCCGCCAGTTCCGCCGCCCCCTCATCGCTCATCCCGGTGGTGTCGTGCCCGGCGGCGCGGGCCAGCAGCGCCTGCTTGGCTGCTGAAACCGGCCGGTTGTACTCCATCACGTAGGGCTGCGTAACGCACGACGTATACCCATGCCCTACTGAATACTTGACCCCCACGATGTGCCCGATGGCGTGCGACAGCCCCACCGCGAAGTTGGGCGCGCCCATCATTGACATCCACGCCGCCACCAGGCATTGCAGCCGTGCCTCCAGGTCACCGTCGCCCTGCCGCGACCGTGGCAGCGCGTCGAACAGCATCTCCGCCGCCGACAGCACCGGAGCGTCTATTGCCGGCTGGTTCCCCCGGCAGTACAGCCGCTCGATGCAGTGGTCCAGCGCCTTTACTCCGGTAGACAGCCACAGCCAGTCCGGCGTCCCGGCGGTCACGTCCGGGTCGAGGACTATAAGGTCGGCGTAAAGCCTGGGATGGCCCACTCGTATCTTGTGGCCTTCGCCGTCGTCCAGGACGTTCCCGCCTCCCATGTTGAACTCCCCCGCCGACAGCGTGGTGGGGATGGACACCTGCAACGGCAGTTCCTTCCCGTCCAGGTTGGGCCGCAGCATCCCGTCCTCTTGATGCCCACGCACCCGCAGCTCCTCCACCGTATCGATGCCCTCGGCCATCAGCACCGCAATCATCCGCGCGGCGTCCGAAATCGTGCTGCCGCCCACGCCCACCAGCGTGTCGGCCTCCAGCGACACCGCCAAGTTCGCCGCCTCCACCGCCGTGGCCAGCGGCGCGCGCTGCGTCAGCCCCGAGTACACTCCAGCCACCGAGTCGCCCAGCGCATCCTGCGCCCGGCGGACGGCATCCGTTTGCTCCGCGACACTGCGGCCCGACAGCACCAGCGCCCGCCTGCCGCCCAACTCCGCGACTTCGCCGCCCAGCGTCGCAGTCTTGCCCTGCCCGAAGATGACCCGAGTGGGAACCGTGGGATTGAACTCCCCGCTCAGGTTGGAGTATGCAGTCATATCGTTTCCCTCTTATCTGAACTGTGATTTATCTGATTTCAGGATTGTTATGATTCAAGACGCCCAATCATGTAAATCACAACAATCACACAAATCACAGTTCAGAAACTAATCCGCCAGCGGAATGATGATGGCGAACCGCGGCCCCGTCCCCACCACCCGCGTCGAGTGCCCCGTCCCCGTCAGGTCCTCCGCCAGCAGCACCGTTCCCGGCCCGTATTGCTTGATGGTCCCATCGGGCGTACCCACTTCAATCTCGCCTGTCAGCGTGATGCTGTATTGCCGTCGAGGCGCGGTGTGGAAGTCCAGGAAATACCCCGGCTCGTACACCCGGAAGGTGATTCCCGGCGTCCTGATTAGCTCTGTCGAAAGCCCGTGCGCTCCCTCGGTATCAACGAAGCTCTGCATCTCGAATTCCCGCTCTTCAACCACCGACTGACCATCGGCCCCGGTGTACACGTGGACAAAAGTTGCCATCGCTCCCCCAGTTGCTTTCAGTAATTCAGGTTCGGGCTAATGGTACAGTAATTCAAAGGGCCGTCAAGGAACGGCCAGCTTAGACCACGAAAGTCAGCGCCTGTCCCACCCCGGCGGAAAGCGCCACTACCAGCCATGGCGGCCACTTCCAGATAGCCAGCAGACCCAGCGCCAGCAGCGCCAGCCCGAAGTCCTCCGGCTCGTGGATGGCGCTGGTCCACACCGGATCGTACAGCGCGGCCAGTAGCAGCCCCACCACCGCCGCGTTGATGCCCCGCAGCGCGCCGCCGAAGCTCGCCCAGCTTCGCAGCCGGTCCCAGAAGGGCGCCACGCCGATGACCAGCAGGAACGAGGGCAGGAAAATGGCCGCCAGCGCAAACAGTCCTCCGGCCCACCCCGTCGGCCCGCTCTCAATGTCCAGCGTAGCCCCCAGGTAGGCCGAGAAGGTGAACAGCGGCCCCGGAACTGCCTGCGCCGCCCCGTATCCGGCGACGAACCCGGCGTTCGTCACCCACCCCGGCGCGACCACCAGCTCCTGAAGCAACGGCAGCACCACGTGGCCCCCGCCGAACACCAGCGAACCGGCCCGGTAGAAGCTGTCGAACACCTCCAGCGGCTCCGCCAGCGCCCCGGACGTTAGCGCCCTTCCTGCGACCGGCATCCCCACCAGCAGCGCTCCGAACACTGCCAGGCACGCAACCGCCAGCCACCGGCTGACCCGGAACTGCTTCTCGCGTTCCCCAGCAACTTGCTCCGTCCGCAGAAAACTCCAGCCGATTACCCCCGCAGCCCCAATCACCGCCAACTGCCCCCATCCCGTCGGCCACATCAGCATGGCGACGGTCGCCGCGATTGCCATCGCCGCCCGAGGCCTGTCGGGACACAGGCTGCCCGCCATCCCCCACACTGCCAGCGCCACCACCGCTACCGCCGCCGTCTTCAGCCCGCCCAGCCAGCCAGCGCTCTCAACGTCGCCGAAGAACGCGACACCGTAGGCGAAGAGGATGAGGGCGGCCGCAGATGGCGTGGTAAAACCCACCCACGCCGCGAGCCCGCCGGGCAGTCCGGCCCGCCGCAGTCCCAGTGCGATGCCGACCTGGCTGCTGGCCGGGCCTGGCAAGAACTGACACAGGGCCACCAGGTCGGCGTAGGCGGCTTCGCCCAGCCACTTCCGCCGCGCGACAATCTCCTCCCGGAAATACCCCAGGTGAGCCACCGGCCCGCCGAAAGAGGTCAACCCCAACCGCAAAAACACGGCCAGCACTTCCAGGAAGGAGCCTCGCCGCGTTTCACCCTCCATTCAGGGCCTTCTCCACCTTGCGGCGCAGTCCGCGAATCCAGAAGCGCAGCAGCGCATCCGACGGCGCGGCCAGCAGAGACCGTACCATCATCCCGTAGACCCATCGCCGCCTCACCCGCGAGGGACGCGCCGGGTCCAGCCATGCGTCGCTTAGAGCCAGCTTTTCCAGCGTCGCCAGCCCCAGCAGGATGGGCCACAGCACCGCCAGCCGCAGCCGCAGGCAGCGGCGCGGCGTAGCCAGCAGGTAGGCTTCGGCGGCGTCGAAATGCTCCAGCGCAGCGCGAATCCACGGCGTCAGTACAGGCCGGGCACAGACGGAGTTGGCCGGGTCCAGCAGGTCCGCAGGCGAGAGACCGGCGCTTGCCAGCTCTGGCTCCGGCAGGTAGCACCGTCCGTTGCGAAGGTCGCGGGGAACATCCCGCAGCACGTTGGTCAGTTGCAGGGCCTTACCGAAGCGCACCCCCAGCTCACTCATCCGCCCAGCGTCCCAGCGCGAGACCCGGGGCTGGTGCGTCATCACCACCGAAGTCCAGAAGCCGCCTACACAGCCCGCTACCAGGTATGTGTAGCAGTCCAACTCCTCCGGCGATTGCAAGGCGGCAACCATTCCCGAATCCTCGGCCGGGAAGGTGGTCAGGTCCAGCTCCATGCCTCGGGTGAGAGTGACTACCACGGAACGAACGCGGGCGCTGTCGGATACGGGCAGTCCTTCCAGCAGGGCAAAGACACTGCTCATGCAACCCAGCAGCGCCGTTTCAGCCGGGGACACCCCGTCGCCCGGCCCCCGGACGCCGGACACAATGCCGCTAACTACCTCTTCTGAGACTGGGCCTTCCACTTGGGCGCGGAAGGCCAGCAGCTTTTCCAGCCGTTCCTGCGGCGGCAATGCGCGGGTGTCGGCAATGGTGTCGGCGGCTCGCGCCAGCAGGTAGGCTACGGCCACCGGCTGTCGCATACCCGGCGGCAGCACACGGATGGTCAAATAGAAGGAGCGGGAAACGCCTTTGAGAATCTCTCCTAGTAACATCCGGCTGTCCACTCGCTTCACCACCGGCGTTACCAAGCCATCCTCGGGACTCTGTTCTAAACCGCCGCCTTATAGGGCGATGCAATCTGCTCGCGGACAACCCCCGCCAGCGATTCTGCCACCATCTCGTCCACTGGCAGCCCTTCCTCCAGCCTCTCGATAACCGGCAGCTTGGCCCGAGTTTCCGGGTGCTTGGGCACGAACAGCGAACAACAGTCCTGGTCAGGCTGTATGGAAATGGGGAAAGTGCCAATGTTCCGCGCCATTCCCACAATCTCTTCCTTGTTCATCCCGATGAGCGGGCGCAGCACCGGCATATCCGCCGCCTTGTCCACCACCGCGATGTTGTCCAGCGTCTGCGAGCTCACCTGCCCGCAGCTCTCCCCGGTGACGATGGCTTTGGCCCCGGCCTGCTTCGCCAGGGCCTCGGTGATACGCAGCATGAACCGCCGGTACAGCAGCACCCGGTAAGAGGGCGGCGTTTCCACTATGACCCGTTTCTGTATCTCGGACAGTGGCGCGAAGTAGACCTCCGACTGATTCTGATGCCGGCCCAGCAACTGCGCCAGTTCGGTGGCCTTCTCTATGGATGAGCGGTCAACCAGCGGGTAGCTGTGGAAGTGGACGTATGAGGCCGGGCATCCCCGCTTCATCATGTGCCAGGCCGCCACCGGCGAGTCAATGCCGCCCGACAGCATCACCGCGACCCGGCCGCTGGCGCCCACCGGCAGCCCGCCGTGGGCCGGCGTCTCATTGAAGTAGAGCAGGATGCCGCGAGTCTGGATGTCCAGGTATATCGAAAGGTCGGGGTTGGACAGGTCAACTTTCGCTCCGGTCAGCTCCTCCACGAAGCGGCCCAACTCCACGTTGACCTGCGGCGAAGTCAGTGGAAACCGTTTGTCGGCCCGATTGGTGACAATGCGAAACGTGTCGAAATCGAGGGCAGGCAGACGCAGGCGCAGAGCATCCCGAATCAGCTCCAAATCCTGCGGATACTCATAGGCCAGGAAAAACTTGGCGACCCCAAAGCATTCCTGCACCCGCGCCTTGATTTCCGGCCAGTGGCTTTCGTCGTCCAGAGTCAGGCCAATCATCAACTGGCCCTGCCACACGCGGCTGACCCCCGCCCCTTCCGTGACGCGGCGCAAATTCTCGGTGAGCCGCCGCATGAACCAGGGACGGTTCTTCCCCTTCAAGGCCAACTCGTGAGTCTTGACGATAACGTGAGTTTTCACCCCGCCATTGTACACAACCGTCGCGCGGAACGCAGGACAAAAATCCCCTCTCCCTTGAGGGAGAGGGTCAGAGCCTGCCCCTGCGAAGGCAGGGGGTGAGGGTGAATCGCTCAGAACCACCAACGTTCAGGCAAAGATGGACTCCTTGATAGCCTGCACGTCATGGCGCAGCGAACTGTCCTCGTTCATCTCGCCGTTGATTTTGCCCGCGCCGTGTATGACCGTGGAGTGGTCACGCCCCCCCAGCAGTCGTCCCACCTGTGTCGGCGGCAGCCCGATTTCGTGAATCAGCAGGTACATCGCTACCTGGCGCGGCACCGACACCGCCCGCCTGCGGTTGCGGGTCATCAGGTCTTCCACCGCCAGGCCGTAGTAGCCGGCCACCTCCGACAGTATGCGCTGCGGGTCAATGGAGGCCCGGCTCTGTTCCTGCGTCACTTCGTTTAGGATGCGCTCGGTGGTGTCCAGCGTTATCTCAACATTCATTAGCTGGGCATAGGCCACCATCCGGTTGAGGCTTCCCTCCAACTCCCGGACGTTGCGCTGCACCCGCTTGGCGATAAGCTCGATAACCGCATCGTCCAGCCCGACGTGCATCTCATCGGCCTTGTTGGCCAGAATCGCCATTCGTGTTTCCAGGTCCGGCGGCTGAATGTCGGCAATGAGGCCCCACTCGAACCGCGAGCGCAGCCGTTCTTCCATCAGCGGCAGCTCGCGCGGCGGGCGGTCCGATGACACCACCACCTGGTTGCCGGAGTTGTGCAGGTCGTTGAAAGTATGGAAAAACCCCTCGTGGGTCTGTTCCTTGCCACTGAGAAACTGCACGTCGTCCACCAGCAGCATCTGCACCGAGCGGTAGCGCTTGCGAAACTCCTCGGTGGTGCGGGTGCGAATGGCGCTGATGAACTCGTTGGTGAACTGCTCCGAGGTGACGTACAGCACCGACATACCCCGCAACGCACAGGTGCGCCCCACGGCCTGGAGCAGGTGCGTCTTGCCCAGCCCGGCCCCGGAGTAAAGGAACAGCGGGTTGTAGGCCACCCCGGGCGTCTCGGCCACCGCATGGGCCGCGCTGAAAGCCAGCCGGTTGGAGGGGCCGACCACAAAGGACTCGAAAGTATAGCGCGGGTTCAGCGAGCGGAACTCGAACAGCGGCTGGTTCGCTTCCTGGCTCACCCCGGGGGGCAGCCCGGCCCTTTCCTCATAACGGGGATCTACGGCGTAGGAAATCCCCTCGGATTTGACCTGCAACTGCAACTGCACCGGGCGCCCTGCTATCTTTTCCAGGGTGCCCTGCAAGGCGTGGAACATCCGCCGCTCCAGCCACTCCACGGCGAAGGGCGTCGGCGCCTCGACGATGAACGTCTGTCCGTCGTCGGCAACCCCTTCTGTGGACTTCAGCCAGGTCTCGAAGGTCGGACGGGGCAACTGCATCTGTAGGTCGCCCAGCACGGCCCGCCAGACCTCGCGGGCTGATGCGTTTCTCATGCCTGATTCCAAACTATCCCATCCCCCTTGAGAGGGAGGGTTAGAGCCTGCCCCCGCGAAGGCGGGGGGTGGGGGTGAGATTTCCAACAGCGTAACTCTCGGCTAAATCCCGAAATTACCAACGCCGGGCTGCGGATGTCAACGGAGAATTAAGGCCAAAATCGAGCCATTTTCAGGGCTTGCAAGCCCGAATTTTAGAAGTGTCAAAAGATTGTATCTGGCGACGAAATCCGCTCCCCAAGGGTATCACCCGCACCTTTCTTCTTATGTCTCCTAGTTATGTCCACTAATGACAAGCCGGCAAGAATCCTCTGGACTGTGATTTTCATGATTGCCATGATTAAAGAAATCAGGGTAATCCCCAAATCACAAAAATCACAGTTCAGACCATCCCCGCCCGGGCGTTTGCGGCAGTTCGTCGCGTTGGCTATAATTGCCCCGTCGCGTCCGGGCTGACCGCAGGAAAGCGCGCCTCGGACTGGATTCGGGGGATACGGAGAATTGCCAAGATGCCACCTCGAAAATCTCGCGGGCGGGCGGGAGACAAAAGCCGAGACGGCGCAGCAGCTACAGCCCTGCCTGGGAACCTGTCGTCAGACGACCTGGCCGACTTCTATCGCAGGATGATTCTCTGCCGCACCATTGACGAGCGCATCTGGGCGCTCAACCGTCAGGGCAAGGTCCCTATCGCGGCCTCCAGCCAGGGCCACGAGGCCGCTCAGTTGGGCAGCCTGCTGGCCGCTGAGAAAGACGGCGACTGCTTCCTCTTCCCCTACTATCGCGACCTGGCCCTCAAGTTCGCCGCTGGCCTCACCGCCGAGGAAGTAATGCGTTCCTTTATGGGCAAGGCAGGCGACCCGTACAGCAACGGCCGCCAGTTCCCTCTGCAAGGCGCAGACATCCCCCGCAACATCATCCAGATTTCCAACGTCGTAGCCGCCGGCCTCACACAGTCCGTCGGCTATGCGCTGGCCTGCAAGATGCGCGGCGAGCAGACCGTCGTGCTGGTCTACTTCGGCGACGGCGCTTCCAGCCAGGGCGAGACCCACGAGGCGATGAACTTCGCCTCCATCCACAAGCTGCCGGTGGTGTTCATCTGCGAGAACAACCGCTACGCCATATCGGTGCCGCAGCGCAAACAGATGAACGTGGAGGAAGTCGCCAGCCGCGCCTCCAACTACGGCTTTGCCGGGTTCGCCATCGACGGAATGGACTTCATCGGCTGCTACGAAGCCACCCGCGAGGCCATCAACCACGCCCGCAACGAAGGCCCGGTACTTCTGGAAATGAAGGTCGAGCGGTTCATGTCCCACACCACCGACGACGATGACCGCCGCTACCGTCCCGCCGAAGAGGTCGAGCAGGCCCGCCTGCGCGACCCTCTCATAACCCTGGGCAACCTGCTCCTCGAAAACGGCATCATGACCCAAGAGCAGTTGGACACCGCGGCCACCGAGGCCCTCGACGCCGTCGACGCCGCCACCGACGCCGCCGACAGCGCCAGCCCGCCCGACGTATCCACCCTCCACCACATGGTCTATTCCGGCTAATACCTTCAGTTCCCTCTCCCTCTGGGAGAGGGTTAGGGTGAGGGCGTACCCTCTGCGAAGGGAAAACGAAACCGAGCAAGGAGCCTGAATCCGTGGCAGACAAGAGCGTAATCGAAGCCGTCCGCGAGGCCATCCGCGAAGAAATGCAGCGTGACTCCTCCATCTTCGTAATGGGCGAAGACGTGGGTGCCCGCGGCGGCGTGTTCCTAGCCACCCAGGGCTTGGTGGAAGAGTTCGGCGAAGACCGCATCATAGACACTCCCCTCGCCGAAGCATCCATCGTCGGCATCGCCCTCGGGGCGGCCTTCCGCGGCCAGCGCCCCATGCCCGAGATACAGTTCTCCGACTTCGTCTGGCCGTCGGTCAACCAGCTCATCGGCGAAGCCGCCCGCTCCTGCTACGGCACCAACGGCGCGGTCAAGGTGCCTATGACCGTCCGCATACCCTACGGCGGAGGCATACGCGGCGGGCTGTTCCACTCCCAGAACGTCGAGACCCACTTCTTCCACACCCCCGGCCTGAAGGTGGTCACCCCCTGCACTCCCTACGACGCCAAGGGCCTGCTCAAGACCGCCATCCGCGACGACAACCCGGTCGTCTTCCTGGAACACAAGAAGACCTACCGCCTCGTGCGCGGCCAGGTCCCCGACGGCGAGTACACCCTGCCCCTTGGCGTCGCCGACATCAAGCGTCCCGGCAGCACCGTCACTATGGTCAGTTACGGTCTAACGCTGCACTACTGCCTCGAGGCAGCGGGCCAGGTGGCCGCCGAGGGCATAGACGCCGAGGTCGTAGACCTCCGAACCCTGTCCCCCCTCGACCGGGAGACCATCCTGACCTCGGTGCGCAAGACGGGCAAGCTGCTCATCGCCCACGAGGACAACATCACCGGCGGCATCGGTGCCGAAATCGCCGCTCTGGTGGCCGACCAAGCCTTCGAGTACCTCGACGGCCCCATCGTCCGCGTCTGCGGCCCCGACGTCCCGACCATGCCCTTCGCCCAGACCCTCGAGGACGCCTACACCCCCGACACCGCGAAGATAGCCGCCGCGCTGCGCCGTCTCGCTGCCTACTGAGCTCCATCACCGTCATTCCCGCGAAAGCGGGAATCCAAAAGGGAACCCAAAGAACCGGTAAAGACAACCTTCAAAGGACAGGATTCACACAGTTGAGGACAATCTCACACGAAACCCACTCCTCCCATCCTGTATATCCTGTCCATCCATGTGCGTAACTTCTATAAGGCAAGTGGTGAGCAATTGGCCGTAACGGTTGAACTACCCCACGTCGGCGAATCCGTAGTAGAAGGCACCATCGGCAAGTGGCTCAAGCAGCCGGGCGAGACCGTCCGCCGCTACGAGCCCCTCGTGGAGGTCGTGACCGACAAGGTCACCATGGAAGTACCCTCGCCCGTCGCAGGCGAGCTACTCCGCGTCCTCGCCGAGGAAGGCGAAACTCTGCCCATGGGCGCTCCCATAGCCGAGGTCGGCGAACCCGGTGAGGCCCCCTCAGGCGCCCCTGCGCAGGCGGAGGCGCCACAGCCCGCTACTCCGGCCCCGGCCACCAGTTACCTGATGCAGAGCGTAACCCCCGTCGGCCCCACCGGAGGCGCCGCCGTGGAAGCCATGGAGCCAATGGTGGGTATCGAAGCGGTAGCCCAGGCCGCCGCCGCGCCGCCGCAACCCGCCCCTGCCGCACCAGCGCCTGCTGCTCCGGCCACCGCCACCCCGCCGCAGACGACTCCCCCTGCAACTGAATCAGCGGACGGCAGGCAGCGCCTCTCCCCCGCCGTGCGCCGTCTGGCCCGCGAGCACTCCGTAGACCTGGGCCGGATTCAAGGCACCGGTCTCGGCGGACGCATCACCCGCAACGACGTCCTGCGCTTCTTGGAAACAACCCCCGCGCCGCAGGCAGCCCCGCCGGCGCCTGCGCCCGTCGCCCCCGCGCCTGCTCCCGCAGCGGCAACTCCCGCCCTGGACGCTGCCCCCGGCCCCGACGAAGAGCTGATGCCCGTAAGCCCGGTGCGCCGCATGATTGCCGAGGCTATGGTGCGCAGCGTCAGCCAGATTCCCCACGCCTGGAGCATGAAGGAAGTAGACGTCACCGGCCTCGTGTCTCTCCGCCAGGGCATCCGCGCCGACTTCGAGCGTCAGGAAGGTGTCTCCCTGACCTATCTGCCCTTCGTCATCCGCGCCGTGATTGAGGCTCTGCGAAAAGTCCCCACCATGAACGCCAGTTGGGGCGGCGACAATATCATCATCAAGCGCCGCATCAACCTCGGCTTGGCCGTGGCCGCGCCCAACGGCCTCATCGTGCCAGTGATTCAGAACGCCGACCGCCTCAACCTGGCCGGGCTGGCCCACGCCGTCTACGACCTCACCGAGCGCGCCCGCGCCAACCGCCTGCGCGTGGAAGATGTGCAGGGCGGCACCTTCACGCTGAACAACACCGGCGCTCTCGGCTCTGTCATATCCGGCCCCATCATCAACCATCCCCAGGCCGGCATAATGACCACCGACATCATCCAGAAGCGCCCCGTGGTGCGAGACGACGCCATCGCCATCCGCTCAATGATGAACATCTGCCTGTCCTTCGACCACCGCATCAACGACGGCGCAGAGGCCAGCGCCTTCCTCGAGGCGGTCGCCTCCCGCCTCGAGTCCATCGGCCCCGACACCCCGGTCTACTAAATTCCCTCTCCCTCTGGGAGAGGGTTAGGGTGAGGGCGTTACCAAGATGCCAACCTGCCGCTACTGCTGGCTCGGCACAGTCGAATACCTCCACGCCCGCGCAATGCAGGAAGAACTGGTCAACCAAGTCCACGACGGCCTCTCCCCCAACACCCTGCTGCTCCTCGAACACCCTCACGTCTACACCTGCGGCCGCCTCAGCCGCGACGAGCACCTGCTCACTCCCAACGAGGAGTTGGCCTCATTGGGCGTCCCCGTCCACGAAACCGACCGCGGCGGCCAGATTACCTACCACGGCCCCGGCCAGCTAGTCGGCTACCCCATCATCAACCTGCGTCAGCTTGGCATAGGCCCCCTGCAATACGTCCGCACCCTGGAACAGACCATCATAGATACCCTAGCCGACTTCAACATCCCGGCCCACACCGAGCCGGGCCTCACCGGCGTCTGGACCGAAGGCGGCAAGATAGCCGCCATCGGCGTGAAAATCAGCCGTGGCATAGCTTTCCACGGCTTCGCCCTCAACGTGACCGCCGACCTCTCCTACTACCGGCACATCGTCCCCTGCGGCATCACCGACCGCCCGGTGACTTCGATGCGGGCGGAGTTGGGCATAGACGTGGACATGGCGGCGGTTCACCAGGCATTGGCGCGGGCATTTGGGGCGGCGATGGACTTGGCGATGGTAGAGGGTACAGTCGAACCGTCTGTCGCGCCAGATTAACAGGAAACCCGATAGCGTTCCAATTTAGGTGGTATGACCGCCGACAACTCGTCATTCCCGCGAAGGCGGGAATCCAAACCCCAGATGGAGCCTGCCCCCGTGAAGACGGGGGCCTGCTGATTGCACCACCTAATTCGGAACGCTGCCAGGAAACCCTGGCATCTTCTCCCTGCTTTGACACCCTTATCCGCCCGTTGCTACACTCGCGGGCAGACTTGCATCGGCGGAGGTCATCCCATGGCGGTATCGGAGAAGATTCGGCAATTCGTGGCGGAAGGCGGCTGGATTCGCCGGGTCTTCGAGGAAGGCATCGCCCTCAAGGCCCAGATAGGCGCCGAGAACGTCTTCGACCTATCGCTGGGCAACCCGGTCATCGAGCCGCCCGCCGAGTTCAAGAACGAGTTGCGCCGCCTCGCCGACGAGCCCATGGCCGGGATGCACCGCTATATGCCCAACCCCGGCTACATGGACACCCGTCAGGCCGTGGCCGATACTCTCACCGAAGAATTGGGCCTCCCCTTCACCGGCAACGAGATAACCATGACCTGCGGCGCGGCGGCGGCGGCCAACGTGGTGCTGAAGACCATCCTCAACCCCGGCGAGGAGGTCATCATCCTCGCCCCCTACTTTTTCGAGTACCTTTACTACATTGACAACCACGATGGCGTTGCCGTGGTGGTCAACACCAACGACCGCTTCCAACTCGACCTCGACGCCATCGAACAGGCCATCACGCCGCGCACTCGCGCCATCATCATCAACTCGCCCAACAACCCCTCCGGCGTCGTCTACTCCACCGGGGAAATCGCCGACCTCGCCAATCTGCTCAACCGCAAGCAAGCCGAGCATGGCTCTGAGATTTTCCTAATAAGCGACGAACCCTACAAGCGCATCATCTTCGACGGCATGGAGTTCCCCCAAATACTCCCCGCCTATGACAACACGGTCATCGTCACCTCCCACGCCAAGGACCTCGCCCTCCCTGGCGAGCGCATCGGCTACATCGCCATCAACCCCAACCACGAGGGCAAAGAGGAACTCGCCGCCGGGTTCAGCTTCTGCAACCGCACTCTCGGCTTCGTCAACGCCCCGGCGCTGATGCAGCACGTAGTCCGCAACCTCCAGGGCGTCAGCATCGACCCCGACTACTACCAGCGCAAGCGGGACTTCCTGCACACCGCCCTGATGGAAATGGGCTACGACACCGTCAAGCCCCAGGGCGCCTTCTATCTCTTCCCCAAGGCCCCCATCGAGGACGACGTCGCCTTCACCCGCGAGCTGCTCCGGTCCAACGTGCTGGTAGTGCCGGGGCGGGGCTTCGGCACGCCCGGTTACTTCCGCATATCCTACTGTGTCGAGGACTGGGTGCTAGAGGGCGCAGTGGAAGGTCTGGCAAAAGCGGTCGCCGCGTAAAGTTCCCTCTCCCTCTGGGAGAGGGTTAGGGTGAAGGCGTCCCCTATAACGCCTACGCCCCCTGTGCTGCCAGCACCCGGACCGGCGGCTTCGGGCGTGGTATCAGCCAGTACCCCACCGCCGCCAGCGCGTAGATGACCGCCAGCGGCAGCAGCGCCCAGTAGTAGCTGCCGGTATGGTCGAAGATGAACCCCATCCACACCGGCGTGCTCATGGACATCATCTGGTCCGGCAAGTGCTGCCACCCGCGCAGGGTGGCATAGCTGCGGCGTCCAAAGAAGTCCCCCATGATGGCCCAAGCCAGCGGGTTGGCCGTCTCCGAGACCGCCAGCAGCACCACGAACAGGTAAACCTGCCAGAGGGCTCCCGTGTGGTTCAGCAGCATCGCCAGCGACAGGGCGCCGCCGATCATCGCCACCGCACTGAGCCGCTGCTTTGACATACTGTCACCCAGCCACCCGACGATGGGGTTCAGCACCAGCGAACTCAGCGACAGCAGTCCCAGCATCAGGGCGGCGATGCGGCTGGCGTCGTCCTCCGGGCGGCCCGAACCCGTCAGGAACCAGACGATTATCGGCACAAAGAGCCACTGCATACCCGAATGCACAGTGTTCCGCAGCCCCACGGCCAGCACCAGAATCCAGTACGTGGGCGTCCTCATCGCCTCCCGGACGGTGAAGTCGGCCTGTCCAGGAACCGGGCGGTAAGCCGTCGCCGTACTGCCCTGTCCGCCATTCCTGCTCTCTCCGTCACTCCGGCGAATGCGGGAACCAGCCAACCGGGTTCCCGCGGCGGCATCCGGCGACCTTTCGCCATCGGGCAGCATCCCTCGACTCTCAGGAGAACGGTGGACGAAAAGCGTCAGCGGCAACACCAAGGCCAGTATCGCCGCGCCAGAGGCGAAGGCTATGGGCCTCCACCCAATCTCCACCACCAGCAGGCCCACGGCCGGCGCGATGAACAGGCCGCCCACGGGACTGCCCATGCCGGCCACCGCCATGGCCAGCGCCCGGCGCCGCCGGAACCATTGGTTAATGGCCGGCATCAGGGCGTTGTTGTAACCAGCGCGAAACCCCAGGGACATCAGCCCCACGAACACCAGCATGAAGAATATGTAGTTGTCGGTCAGGGAAAGGAGGATGAAGCCCAGTCCCGAGGTAGTGCTGCCCAGCACCATGATGGGCCGGGGGCCGAACTTGTCGTTGAGCCATCCCAGCAGCGGCCCCTGCAAGCCGCCCTCTAGCCGCCCCAACGCCTCGGCCAGAGAGAAGATGCCCACTCCCACGCCCAACTCTCTGCTCAGCGGATTCACGTAGTTGCTGAAACCCCGGTTGAAGGTGCCGTGCTTCAGGGCGTCAGCCCAGGCGTTTATGGCAACTATCCACCAGCCGTAGAACACCTTCTGCGGCAGTTGCAGCAATCGTTTTGCGTCGGAGTAGAGCAACGGCTGGAAATCCTTCCAAATCTGGCAAGCGGACTGAAAGCGCCTAGTATAACGCGGCAACGCCTGCTATGCCCGCCGGAATGGGCCAAATCGGAGCGAGACAAACGCTCAGGGGCGCACGGCTGTGCGCCCCTGAGCGTTTAGAGCATTGCCGGAATCGGAATAGGGAACAGGTTACTCGTCCAGGTTAATGACGATGTTGTCCGGGCCACGCGACAGCACCGCCTCGGCGGGTTCGTCGTAGGGGTTGCCCTCGATGTGGTCGAAGTGGGCCGGAACGAAGATGAAGTCGCCCGGGCCGGCCTCGATGTATTCCTTGTAGTCCTCGCCGTAGTAAACGCGGATGTGGCCCTTGAGCACGTAGGCCGCCGTCTCCGCCTCGCCGTGGTTGTGGGGCGGCCCCATGGTGTTGGGTACGCACTCCACGTGGCCCAGCCAGATTTTCTCCGCCCCGGCGGTGTTGCCGTCAATGCCGGGCTTGCGAATCATGCCGGGGGTCTGCGCCGTGGATTCGGGAGCAGCGACGCCATGGACGACCTTCAACTCCCTGCCTTTGATGTGGGTGCTCATATCGCCTCCGGGTAGGTTGGTTGGGAAGTGCTGTTGGACTTGCGCCATGATACTGCCATCACTACTTGGCGACAAGACAACACGCGCCATCCAGCAGGGCAATCGCATTTGGCCTGTTCTGGTGACGCTTCCCCCTTGCCAAGCCCGGCGGCGGCTCTTTACCATCATTCCCATATCCCCATTCAGGTGGTTTGCCAGCTTATGATCCGTCATTCCCGCGAAGCCTGCCCCCGCGAAGGCGGGGGGCGGGAATCCAAACCCCCAGATGGAGCCTGCCCCCGTGAAGACGGGGGCCTGTTGATGGCGCTACCTATTTCGAACACTGCTGGCAGAGCCCCGGCGGCTGGGACGCAAAGCAATGAAGAGAGAAGATGGGAGTAAATGAGAGGGAAGTAAAAAATTCTGTACCCCGGCTGCCGAAAGACGGCCAGCGCCGAATTCCATGGGGCAGCCATGCCCCCTTCGTCTCGCAACCCTAAGGAACTCCTTGCCCAAATGCGTGCCCTACGCCATCCAGCCTTGCCAACAGGCAATTTGTCCACCCGGCGCATAGGTTATCCACGAATCAGGGGGCAGTTATCCACGAATGAACGGTCTTTGACGGCATTTGTTGCCAGCGCCGTCAACGGCTGTTAAACCGCCGGACATGGAATTGCCAATCCGTTCAGCCCGTGGTTAACTGAGCGTGAACGACATCGTTAAATAGGGCCCAATGGGCCGGGAGCCATGATGAATTTAACTGAACGAATCGCTGAATACATCGCCAACACCGGGCTGGAAGACTTTCCGCCCGACGCCATAGACGCGGCCAAAGCCGCCATCATAGACTGCCTCGGCTGTGCCTTGGCCGGCTCCCGCGAGCCGCTGGCCGACGTGCTGTGCGACTACGTCACCGCCATGGGCGGAACGCCGACGGCCACCGTCATTGGACGGGGCTTCAAGACCACCTCGCTGGAGGCGGCGCTGGTCAACGGCGCGATGTCCCACGCCCTGGACTACGACGACGTCACCTTCATCACCAAGACGCATCCCAGCGCCGCGCTGATTCCCGGCGCGCTGCCGCTGGCCGAGGAGGTCGGCGCCACCGGCAGCGAACTGCTTCTGTCCTACCTGCTGGGCTTCGAGGTAGCCTGCGCCGTGGGCGACGCCATCAGCCCGGCCTATTACGACGACCTGGGCTGGCACCCCACCGGGCCGCTGGGCGCGCTGGGCGCGGCGGCGGCAGCGGCCCGTCTGCTGCGCCTGTCGCCGGAGCAGACGGCCATGGCGGTTTCCCTGGCGGCGTCCCAAGCATCGGGACTGCGCCAGAACTTCGGCACCATGACCAAGCCCTACCACGCCGGGGCCGCCTGCCGCGCCGGGGTGAATGCCGCCAAGCTGGTGCAAGCCGGGTTCACTGCGTCGTCCGACGCCCTTGAAGGCCGGTTCGGCTTCATGCGCGCCTTCTCCGGCGGCAACGGCTACGATCCTGACAAGGCCGCAGCTTCTCTGGGCAGCCGCTGCTTCATGGTGGAGTCGGGCATCGAAATCAAGAAGTACCCCTGCTGCGGCAGCGCCCACCTGGCCCTGGACGCCACCTCCCAACTGCTCAGGCGCGAGTCCTTCTCCGCAGGCGACGTTGACTACATAGACGTGCTGGTGGACTTCGACCCGCCCCGTTCCCTCATCCACTCCCGCCCCACCGGAGGGCTGGAGGGCAAGTTCAGTATGCAATACTGCCTTGCCGCTGAAATCATAGACGGGCAGATAGGCTTGAGCAGCTTCAGCGACGAACAGGTGATGCGGACTGAGGCCCAAGAGATGATCCCCCGCATCGAAATGCGCCGCCATCCCGGCTACGAGGGACAAACAAGCTGGACCGAGGCCCACAATCGCGTGGAAGTACACCTGAAGGACGGGCGTGTTCTGACCGAGCGCGCCGACCGCGCCACCACCGGCGCCCTCCGCGGCGTAACCCGCGACGACGTGCGGACGAAGTTCCGCGACTGCGCCGCCGTAGCCCTGGCCCCGCAGGACGCCGAAATCGCCCTGTCAATGCTGGACGGGCTGGAGGACTCGGGTCCCGTAGGCCCGCTGGCGGAACTGCTGGGGGGTAGTTAAGGAGAAGCGCCGCAATTTCGCTCATCCATCTAACCGTAAGAACCCGGAACGACGAATGTAGAAAAGTATCAAAGAACCATCCGGCTCAGTTTGGAACGCAATAGTATAAGCCGGACCGTACATCACCTTGTACGAATCAAACCCGTCGCTTATTTCAAAGACGGTTTCGTGGTCTACATCGCCTTGATCTAGCAGAAACGCTAGCTGATCCCAGATTTCGATGATCTCTTGAACTCTGGTGATGCTCTGGTAGACATCCCGGGCGTCGCTCAGGAAAAAGAACGGACTCTCGCTTTCTTGCAAAGCTAGTCTTCTATCCCAAACCTTTTCTTTACGTCGCTCCAGCTGACTTTCAACGGGGGAACACCGTCCCGCCGCTCTTTAGCCCCGCGCAGCAACGAACGATAAATTGCGACGAACTCGCGGTCGCTGACGTGGGCCGGCCGTTTCGTGCTCGGAATCTCCGCCAAGATTGCGTCGATAACTTCCTGCTCAGTCATCCCGAAAACCATCCAGGCAAAGAAATTGGGGGTGGACCTAATCCTACCACACCTGCGAACCACGACATGGGGACTGTCAGCCGGGATTTATAGCTGACAGCCCCACGCTTTTCCCCTCCCCCTACTGCGCCGTCACTCCTCCGTCAATAACCAGCTCGGAGCCGGTCATAAACGACGACTCGTCCGACGCGAGGAATAAAGCCCCGTTGGCGATGTCCTCGGGCGTGCCTATCCGCTTGAGCACCGTTCGCTCGATGACTTCCTCGCGGCTTCCGGCATCGGGCCACACCTGGTCGCCCATCGGGGTATCTATGGGGCCGGGATGGATCGAGTTGGCCCGGATGTTCTCGGCGCCGTACTGCACTGCCGTAGACTTGGTAAAGAGGCGCACCGCGCCCTTGGATGCGCTGTAGGCGCTGCTGGTTAGGCTGCCCACCAACCCGGCGGTGGACGATATGTTGATGATGGAGCCGCCCCCTGCTCTTCGCATCTCGGGGATGGCCAGCTTGGTACCCAGGAACACGCCCTTTGCGTTTATGTCCAGAACGGTGTCCCATTGTTCCGAACTGGTGTCCGCCACGTGCCCGCCGCGCCAGATAGCGGCGTTGTTC
The DNA here is from genome assembly GCA_965204865.1 of Dehalococcoidia bacterium. GTDB lineage: Bacteria > Chloroflexota > Dehalococcoidia > Lucifugimonadales > UBA3495 > VXOI01. Next base: position 3,010,663 of record OZ242027.1, read on the forward strand.
ACCAGCACGTCCAGCTTGCCGTAGGCCGACACCGCCGCGGCGATGGCCTGCTGCCAGTCGGACTCGCTGGAAACATCCAGGTGAACGTAGGTGGCGTCACCGCCCAGTTCGTTTATCTGAGCGGCCACAGCCATCCCGTCGGCGTCCAACACGTCGGCTATGACCACCTTCGCGCCCTCGCGGGCAAACAGCCGGGATTCCGCCGCGCCCTGACCGCGGGCGCCGCCGGTAATCAGCGCAACCTTTCCTTCCAGTCGCATAGCTTCCCTCGCTCGGTAGTAGTTGCGGAAATCGGTGGCCGCAGTGTAGCCGTGGGCGGCCGGGGCGGTCAATTGACAGGGGGCACGGCATTGCCACTCGGAGCATTTTGGCTATCGTTGCAGTTGCCACAGTCGCTGTGGGGTTGCGCGGGGATTGAGGCGGCTGTGGTAAGAAGCCGGATAGCGTTCCAATTTAGGTGGTTTCCGCCAGACACCCGTCATTCCCGCGGAGCCTGCCCCCGCGAAGGCGGGGAGCGGGAATCCAAACCCCCGTCGCCTGTCAATTTGACCACCTAATTCGGAACCTTGCCAGCCGGCGCGGAATTATTGACAACCCGCCGACGCCGCGACTAAGATACCCGCAACCCAGCTTGGGCGCTGGCGGTTTTTTGTGTCGCCGCGCTCAGGGTCTTGCAAAAGCGAAGAAACATTTAACAGGGAGGGAAACCATGGGCGACCAGGACATCGCATTGATGGCTCACCTGATGCGCCGCGCCGGGTTTGGCGCGACCCGGGAAGAGCTGGAGGCTCGCGTAGCCAAGGGCTACGAGGCCACCGTCGAAGAACTGCTCAACCCCGAAGACCAGCCCGCGCTGGACCGCAACGAAATGATGCGGTATCACCCCTGGACCTGGCGGCCCGGCACTCTGCCCGGCATGGGCGCCGCCGAATGGCTCCACGACATGATTAACACCCAGCGCCCGCTGGAAGAAAAGATGACCCTTTTCTGGCACGGCATCTTCGCCACGGGCGTCTCCAAGGTTGACCACTACGACGACGTGATGGACATGATCGTCAAGTTCCGCGAGAAGGGCATGGGCGACTTCCGCGAACTGCTGGTGGAAATGGCCAAGGACCCGGCCATGATTTACTGGCTGGACAACTGCGAGAACCACGCCGACGCAGTCAACGAGAACTGGGGCCGCGAGCTGCTGGAGCTGTTCAGCATGGGCGTCGGCAACTACACCGAGGTTGACGTCCGCGAGTGCTCCCGCGCCTTCACCGGCTGGACCATCGAGCCCAAGCTGCCGCGCGGGCCCATCGGCCGCCACGACTGGTTCTTCGAGTACCGCGACGACGACCACGACGACACCGAAAAGACCTTCCTGGGCCACACCGGCAACTTCAACGGCGAGGACATCGTTCGCATCATCAGCGAGCATCCCGCCTGCGCCGGTTTTATCGCCCGCCACCTCTACAACTTCTTCGTGGCCGACGAAGCGCAGGTCCCCGCCTGGTCGGTGACCCCTCCCAACGACCCGGAGGCCGTCGAGGCCATCGCCAACGCCCTGCGCGAAAACGACTACGACATGAAGGCTGCCCTGCGGCTCATCTTCAACTCCGACTTCTTCAAGAACGCCCGCTTCGCCCGCCTCAAGAACCCCACCGAGGTCGTGGTCGGCACGCTGCGCATGGTGGGCGGCGCCGAGTTCCCGGCCCCCGGCATTGGCGACCTGTCCCGCCAGCCCAGCTACATGGGCCAGGACCTGCTCAACCCGCCCAGCGTGGAAGGCTGGCACACCGGCGCCGAGTGGATTAACAGCGGCTCCCTGATGCGCCGCGTCAACTTCACCGCCGACCTGGTGGGCGACGTTTCCCGCCCCGGCATCCGCTACATGGTTGACCGCCTCCAGGCCCAGGGCGTCCGCACCGCCGCCGAAGCCGTGGACGGCTGCCTCGACCTGATGGGCCCGCTGGAAGTCACCAGCGAGAGCCGCGACGAGCTCATCGGCTTCGTCGGTGAGGGCGGCGAGTTCGCTTGGGGCGCCGAGGGCGAAGTGGCCGATTCCACCCGCCGCGTCTCGGAGCTTTTGCAGCTCATCGTCTCCCTGCGTGAGTACCAGTACGCCTAACCGAGTTGGAATGCACGGGCGCGGGATCAGGATCCCGCGCCTGCCTGAACCGGTCAAGCAATCAAGAAGTCGCCCCGCCATTAGTACAAGAGACGGCGGCAGGAGGAAATACAAGAATGACCAGCACCAAGAAAGACCCGGTCCTGGTAGTGTTCCAGCTCACCGGGGGCAACGACTACCTGAACACCGTCATCCCATACAGCAACCCGCTGTACCGGGACAACCGCCCCGCCGTGGGCATCGCCGAAGAGCGCGTCATCCAGATTGACGACAAGATTGGCTTCCACCCGGAGATGGCCCCGCTGAAGCACGTCTACGACCGCGGCGACATGGCCATCGTCCACGGCATCGGCTATGCCAACTCCCCCCGCTCCCACTTCCGCTCCATGGACATCTGGCACACCTGCGAGCCGGACAAGCTGGGAACCGAGGGCTGGCTGGGCCGCGCCACCCGCGACATAGACCCCAACAAGGAAAACGTCCTGACCACCGTCAGCTTCGGCCCCTCCCTGTTCCGCGCCCTGGCCCTGCCCGGCGTGCCGGTGGCGGTCGTTGACGACCTGGACAACTACGGCCTGCTGCCCAACATCGCCGGCGAGCAGCGCAACAAGGTCCTTGACCGCTTCGCCCGGATGTACTCCCCGGCCATCGGCTCCGGCGCAGTCATGGACTACATGGGCCAGACCGGTCTCGACACCCTCGAGGGCGCCGACATCCTGAAGGAAGCCCCCAGAATTTACTCCTCCGATGTCGAGTACCCGGACACGCCCATCGCCAAGAAGCTGAAGGGCATCGCCCAGGTGCACATGGCCGATTTCGGCACCCGCGTCTTCTACGTTGACCACGGCAGCTTCGACAGCCACTCCAACCAGACCGGTATGCACGACAAGCTGTGGTTCGACGTTTCCCACGCTCTCGACGCCTTCCTGGACGACCTGAAGGAGCACAACGTCGACGACAACGTCGTGGTGCTGATGTTCACCGAGTTCGGCCGCCGCACCCACGACAACGGCTCCGGCACCGACCACGGCGCCGGCGGCGCAGCCTTCATGTTCGGCTCCGGCGTCAAGGGCGGCCAGTACAGCGAAATGCCCTCCATGGAAGAGAAGGACTTGGAGCAGGGCGACGTCGTCCCCAACTACGACTACCGCGGCCTGTACACCACCGTCCTCGAAGACTGGATGGGCCTGGACGCCAAGCCCCTGGTGGGCGGAACCTACGAAAAGCTGCCCATCCTGGCCTAAGCGCGCCAATCTTTCGGCAGAATCCAAGTGTAGGGGCGGGTTTTGATACCCGCCCTTACGCCACACGCTTCTACCCGTACAAGGGAGGATAATCAATGCTAACGGAAACAGTGGCCGGCCGCACCTTCGATTACAGCCATAACGTGGGCCGCGGCGCGCAGACCGGCATGGGCTTCAACACCCCGGTGGCCCTGACCATCGGCCCCGACGGAGTGGTCTACGTCGCCAACCGCGGCAGCGAGTCCATCAGCAACGTGGGTTGGAACCGCACCGGCGTTGGACAGCGCATCTCCAGGGTCACCCTCGGCGGCACCTGGGGCGAGGAAGAGTACCTGGGCGAGTTCAGCCGCTACGGCAACAACGACGGGCAGGTAATCTGGCCCGCCGGCATTGTTGCCGACAAGGACGGCAACCTCTATGTTGCCGACGAATGGCTCAACCGCATCTCGGTCTTCGACGCCGACGGCAACTACCAGCGCCACTTCTCCACCGTACCGGCCGACGACGCCGGGGAGAACGGAAGCTGCGGAATCGCCATCTCCACCGACGGTACTCTGTTCGTAACCGACGGGCGCAGCCATCAGGTCCGCAAGTTCACCACCGGCGGCGCATTCATCGGTTCCTTCGGCAGCAAGGGCTCCGGCGAGGGCGAGTTCGACTCCCCTTGGGGAATCACCATAGACAACAATGGCTATGTCTACGTGGCCGACTCCGGCAACCACCGGGTGCAGAAGCTGACCCAGGACGGGCAGTTCGTAGCCCAGTTCGGTCGCCCCGGCACCAAGCGCGGCGAAATCAACTACCCCTCCGACGTCGCTGTTGACCCCGAGGGCGATGTCTACGTCTGCGACTGGAGCGACAACCGCTGGGGCAAGGGTAGAGTCCACATCTTCGACGCCGACGGCAAGTTCCTGACCAGCCTGGTCGGCGACGCCCAGCAGCTCTCCGCCTGGGCGCAGATGACGGTGGACGCCAACGCCGACTACGCCAAGCGCCGCCGCGAGGTGCGCACTACCGAGCCGGAATGGACCTTCGCCCAGCCCACAGCCATCGAATACGACACCGAGAACAACAGGCTGATAGTGGTGGACACCCAGCGCAGCCGAATCCAGATCTACAACAAGCTCAGCCGCTACCTCATCCCTCAGCTCAACCTCTGATCCCTTCCCTGCGAAAGCGCAGAAAAGCGAAAGTCCGCCGGGTTAGCTGCTAGGCCGCCCGGCGGACTCTTGCGTTAATTCCATCCAGCCCTTTCACAGGAATCGACGGGGCAGCGGGCTGATATGCTCTTCCAGCCAAGGTAGGAGATTGACGAACCGCACGGTTCCCTCATCAAAGAGTTGCATAAAGAACTCGTAAGCCGCGAAGTCATCACAGTCAATGAAGAATCCGTTCAGGTTCAGAAATATCTCCGTTGCTGCAGTCGCGGTACGCTTGTTGCCGTCTACGAAGGGATGATTGTTGCACAGACTCTCCATCAATGCTGCGGCTTCGGCTGCCAAGCTGTCATAGTATCCCATCCTGGGACGCGCAACAGCCGACGCCAACGCGCCCTCGTCCCGTACCCCAAAGGCGCCGCCAAACTCTCTAACCAGTTCGTCGTGGATGTGAATAACTTGTCCGATGGTGAGAAATTGACGTGTCATTGCGCAAGCAACTCATACAGGCGCCGATGGCGTTCGATACTGGCCCTGAGATGCGCGGCTACTTCAGGCCTCACTCCTTCGGATTGGTGGAGCCTGATGTAGACGAGTACGGCATCCTCAAGCACCGCCTGGAGGTCTCGCCCGTCATCGTTGGCGATTTGGCGCAGGCAGGTCAGCAGCGCGGCGTCAGCCTGGATGGTAACCTCTTCCCGATTCACTGTTGCCATTTCCCACCTCCATATAGCATCATCGTATCACATTGTCCTAGACCAACTTCAAGCGGGTAACAGCTTATGGACCCAGACCGCGAGCAACACTTCCTTCGCATGGCGGCAGAGCAGCCCGACGTCCTCTGCGCCGACGCGCCGGACGAGATCCTCGAAGCCTGCGCCGTCGAGGTGGAGCCGACGGACTTCCTCGAACAGTATTTCGCCGCCGGGCATTCGGCCTGGCTGGCTCACAAGCATGGGCGGCGCATCAACAAGCCGCAAATCCTCGTTGACCAGGCCATCCTCGTACTCTACCGCCGCGCCTGCCTGCTCAACACCGCCCGTCTCATGGGACAGACCAGCGAATACGCCAACCAGCCCTTTTTCTCCGACGAAGAACTATATTAGCGGGCGGGTGGCCAGTCCCCTCTCCCTCCGGGAGAGGGTTAGGGTGAGGGCGTATCATCGAACCGCTCTGCGCCCACATCCCCTTCGTAGTACAATCATCGCAATCCAAGTCCCTGGAGGAATGATGCAGGGAAAGACTGCCATCGCCAACATTCTCAAGCAGGAAGGCGTGGAACTGGCCTTCTGCTTCCCCAACAACACGCTGATTGACGCCATTGCCGCCGCCGGCATCCGCCCGGTCATCGCCCGCATGGAGCGCGGCGCGGTCAACATGGCCGACGCATACAGCCGCATCAACAACGGCCACAAGACCGGCGTCTGCATCGTGCAGGCTGGCCCCGGCATCGAAAACGCCTTCCCTGGCGTGGCCCAGGCATACGCCGACAGCGTGCCCATCCTGATGCTCCCGGGACACGAAGGCTCCAGCCGTACCACCATGACCTCCGACTTCTCCGCCACTCGCAACTACGGCGGCGTAACCAAGTGGGCCGGAATGATTAACTCCCCGGAGCGGGTGCCGCAGATGCTGCGCCGCGCCTTCACCCAGCTCCGCGCCGGCCCTTCCGGTCCGGTAGTGCTGGAAACCCCCACGGACGTGATGAACGGCGAGATTGACGAGTCCGACTTCTTCTACACCCCCATCACCAAGCGCCGCACCGCCGCCGACCCGGTGGACGCCGCGAGAGTGGCCCGCCGCCTGATGGACGCCGCCCGCCCGGTAATCTACGCCGGACAGGGCGTGCTTTACGCCGAGGCCACTCCGGAGCTGGTGGAGCTGTCGGAACTGCTCAACGCCCCGGTAATGACCACCACCCTAGGCAAGAGCGGCTTCCCGGAGAACCACCCCCTGTCCCTGGGCACCGGCGGCAACACCGGCACCCGCGCCGTCGGCGAGTTCCTTCGCAAGTCCGACCTGGTATTCGGCATCGGCACCAGCTTCAACAAGACCCTGGCATCGGCCCCGGTGCCAGTGGGCAAGGCGATCATTCAGTCCACGGTGGACGACCGCGACCTGAACGGGGAATACGGCCTCGAAGATATGCTCCTCGGCGACGCCAAGCTGGTGCTGCAACAGCTTATTGACGAGGTCAAGAACGCCCTCGGCGACAACGGACGGCGTCCTTCGACAGGCTCAGGACAATCGGAGACCGCCGCCGAAATAGCGTCCATCAAGCAGGAGTGGCTGGCCGAGTGGATGCCGCGCCTCACCTCCAACGACATTCCCATCAGCCCCTACCGCGTAGTCTGGGAACTGAACAACGGGCTGGACAAGGCCAACAGCATAGTCACCCACGACTCCGGCAACCCCCGCGACCAGATAGTGCCCTTCTACGAAGCCACCACGCCCCGCGGCTATATCGGCTGGGGCAACTCGACCCAGTTGGGCGCGGGCCTCGGCTACGCCATGGGCGCAAAGCTCGCCGCCCCGGAAAAGACCGTGGTCAACCTGATGGGCGACACCGCCGTAGGAATGTGCGGCACCGACTTCGAGACCGCCAGCCGCAACAAGATAGGCACCATCACGGTCATCATCAACAACGGCGCAATGGGCGGCTACGAAAAGAACATCCCCATCGCCGTCGAAAAATACGGCTCCAAGTTCCTCACCGGCGACTACACCAAGATGGCCGACAGCCTCGGCTGCCACGCCGAGACCATCACCCAGCCCGCCGACATCGCCCCGGCCCTCGCCCGCGCCCAAGACATCGCCGCAGGCGGCCAGCCGGTGGTGCTGGAAATCATCACGCGGGAAGAGCCAGTGTTCTCGCGGTATTATTAGGTCATTCCTTCTTGGAGAATGGCATGGATGATTATGTCATCAGCAACTCCGGGGTTAAGGTGTGGAAAACCCCGGAGTCCCATCCATTGCTAAGACAAACCGACACAACTCATCCGGCGTTCAAGGACAAACTCGCTGAAATTTATTCAAGGGGGCGAGTGAAGGGGCTTCCAAGAATTTGCAGCGTGAATTCCGAGGATGCGAGAACTTGGCACTATTTCAGCCCACTATTCTCTGATAACCGGAGAAAAGAGCTGGAATTAACATCTTTGTTGCGTCAAGCATTCCCTGAAACTCTGACAGCCAAAGTGCTAGAAACTGTCCTGTGCGCCGGGTTTGAGTTTTGGCAAAAGATTAACCCACCACCCAGCCGCCTAATAAAGGAAGGCCCATCTGAGCCAGACCTGCTGATAACCTTGGGGCAACACGCTATCGCACTTGTTGAAGCGAAATATCTTTCCAACGTCAGTGAGAAAACCACCTACGATAAAACACGAGATCAAGTAATTCGACTACTTGACGTTGGTTCCTGGTACGCAAAACAAGGCGGATATGATTCCAGCTACGTCATCGTGCTGCAATACGGTGACGCCCAAACCAATGCTGAAGAAATCGTCAGCCGCTATGCTGGGAAACCGGAGGCTATTCAGCGAGCCTTGCCCTACCGAACTGATTTGACAGAAGCAGACTATCAGCGATTGTCCCGCTCAGTGGCCTTTGTGCGCTGGTCCAATCCGCTGGATGAAGAACAATGACCCGCACCGTAACCGACCCCGCCTCCGCCAACCGGGGCAGCCGCCGATGGCTGCAAGTCCTGGTCAACTGCCGCCCCGGGCTGCTGGACGACGCGATTTGCCAGCGGCTGCCAGAGGCGCCCGGCGATATTGACTGGCGCTCGCCGGTGGCCGCCGACCACTATGCAGAGTACCGGGATCAGTCCTTCCTCGACCGGCTGGCCGGGTCGCCTTACTACCGTCCCCTGTCACAGGCGCAGCATGACCTGTCCGACTTCTGGCCCCGGTTCGGCCCGCAATGGGACGGCCTTGCCGTTACCGACAGGGGGCAGATTATCCTCGTCGAGGCGAAAGCCCACATCCCTGAGATGGTCACCGCTCCGGGGCAGGCGCGGGGAGAGACGGCGCGGCAGCGGATTCAGGACAGCCTGCAAACAGTCAAGTCCTTTGTAGAATCCAAGTCACCCGCCGACTGGTCGGCCAGCTTTTACCAGTACGCCAACCGCCTGGCCCATCTGTACTGGCTGCGGGAGCTTAACGGCCACGACGCCTATCTGGTCAACCTGTTCTTTCTCAACGACTCCGAAATGAACGGCCCCAAGTCCGTTGAAGAATGGCAGGCCGCCATCCGGTTGCAGGAAACGTTTATGGGAGTGCGCCAAGCCGCGCAGACCGGCTACGCGCTGCACCCCTGGGTTGGAGCCTACGTCCTAGACGTGTTCATTGACACCAATGACATACCCGTCCGTTATCCGCCGCCAATTTAGCCCGCAAAGGAGCTGCCGCCATGCCAGAGAAGTTCAGCTACGATGGACTGTTCGCCGCCGGAGTGCCCGAAGTAGTGCCCGGCAAGACCCGCCACGCCAGGTACGACTTCGCCGTCGCCTACCCTAACCCCGACACCCTGCCGCTGGACGGGCTGGCCGACGCGGTTCGCAGCGTGCTGTCGCGGGAGGGCCGCGACCTAGCCTACTACACTGACCCCGGCGGATACCTGCCCCTCCGGCAACTGGTGGCGGAGCGCCTGCGCGCCAGCCGCAACATGACCGTAGACCCCGAGGGCCTGGTTCTGACCGGCGGCTCCGGCGAGGCCATTTCCATGGTCATCCAGGCCCTCACCGACCCCGGCGACACGGTGTTGACCGAGGAGTTCCTGTACCTCGGCACCCTGCGCTCCCTGCGCCGCTACAAGGCCAACGTGGTGGGCGTCAAGTGCGACGATGACGGCATCATCCCCGAAGACCTGGACGCCACCATCCAGCGGCTCAAGGGCGAGGGCCGCAAGGTCAAGTACCTCTACACCATCCCCACCTTCCAGAACCCCCTGGGCTGGACCATGACATTGGAGCGCCGCAAGAAGGTGCTGGAAGTCACCCGCCAGCACGGCGTCCCGGTGTTCGAGGACGACTGCTACATTGACCTGCGCTTCGAGGGCGAGGACGTCGCTTCCTTCCACTCGCTGGACGACACCGGGCAGGTGATTTACGTCGGCTCCTTCTCCAAGACCATCGCTCCGGGGATGCGCATGGGCTACCTGGTGGCCCCGCCCGAGGTCATCAGCCGCGCCTGGGCCTTCAAGATGGGCGGCGCCGTCAACCACTTCGCCGCCCTCACCATCGCCGAGTACATGAACCACGGCGACCTGGAAGGCCACGTGCGCGAGCAGAACGAAACGCTGCGGGCCAAGCGCGACGCCATGCTGGCCTCGCTGGGCGAAAACTTCGGCGACGCCGCCGCCTGGACCAAGCCCGAGGGCGGCCTCTACGTCTGGCTGACCCTGCCCCAAGGCGCAGACCTGGAAGCCATCCAAGAGCAGGCGTTCCAGGAAGGCGTCGGCTACTACTCCGGTGTGCCGTTCTCGCCCGAGGGCCGCGGACACAACTCCGCCCGCCTCTGTTTCGGCTACCCCACGCCGGAGGAAAACTATGAGGGCGTCGCCGAGCTGGCCCGCATCCTGGAACGCCACGGGGTCATGGGCTAGGGTGGCCTAACCCCGAGGCATCAACTCGATTCCCAGCCCGTTGGGGTCCCTCAAGTAGAGGGAATGGCCCACTTCCTGGTACTTGACCCGGTTGGCATCCAGCCGGGTCTTCACTTTCTCGAAACTGTCGCGAGGGATGGGCATGGCGATGTGCATCACGTTGCCCACTCCCTCGGGCGCGCGGCGTTGCAGCCGGGGAACGTCGGGGAAGTCGAAAAACGCCAGGGTCATGCCGTTGCCGATGGCCACGTTCATGTGGGTCGACTCGGCCACGTCCCGGTTGGGCGTCACCCGCGTCACCGGCATTCCCATCACCTCGCTGTAGAAGCGGGCGGTCTGCTCCAGGTCCTTGGCGAAGACCGCAATGTGGTCGACTCCGCCGGTGGGGGCATCGGCGGCGCCCTCGGCGGGAATCATCGCCTGCAGCCTTTCGCGCTTGGCCTCGATGTCTTGGGCAGATGCAGTCATGGCGTCCTCCATCAATCAGCGGGTTCGGACGGGTTCTCCAGGTCCAACATCGCCAGCAATCGCCCGTACCCGATGAACATTCCGGTAATCATCCCCAGCTCGAAAATCTCGGGATCGGTGAACTCCCGCCGCAGTTCCGCGAAGAACTCGTCGTCCACGTTCTGGTGATCGACGGACATACGCTCGGCGAAGCGGACGGCCAGCTTCTCCCTGTAGGGCAAATCGGTGTCCTCGAAGTGTACGAGTGACGCCACCATTTCCTCGGTCATTCCCTGCTGCACCGCCGGCACAGCGCGACCCAGCTTTCAAGTGGCGCACTCGTTCAGCTCGGCAATCTTCAGCCGCACCAACTCCTTCAGCCGCGCGTCCAGCAGACCCTCCAGCTTCAGCGGCCCATAGAAGGCCCAGAACGCCTCATAGGCATCCGGCAGGTTGCCCGCCGCCTGGAATATCCGCGGGTTCAGCTTGTGCTCGGCTGCCGCCTTGGCGATTTTCTGCATTCCGGGCGTTAGCTGCTCGGTTGGCACCAGCTTAATCCGGGCCATCTTTTTCCCCTTTTTAACCACAGAGAGCACAGAGGACTCAGAGAGAATTTAAACAATACTCTGTGTTCTCCGTGCTCTCCGTGGTGAATTAACCCTACACTACCGGGCGGTCGGCCACCGCCGGGTCCACCTTGCGGCGCTGGAACCTCCCATCGCCGAGGGTGCCGTGGAAATTGCCGTCCTCCACAACCACCTTGCCCCGCAGGATGGTCATTACCGGCCAGCCCTCGACCTCGGTGCCTTCCCAGATGCTGTAGTCGGAGATGTGGAAGTCGTCCATGGTCAGCGTCTTCTTGATGCCGGGGTCTATCACGCAGATGTCGGCGTCACTGCCCGGGGCCAGCACGCCCTTCTGGGGCCACAGGCCCATAATCCTGGCGGCGTTGGCCGAGGTTACGTCCACAAACCGTTGCAGGGTCATTCCCTGTTTCGACACGCCTTCGCTGTACGTAATGCCCATGCGAGCTTCGGCGCCGTTGTGGCCGCCGGTAGTATCGGAGATGGTTCTGCCGGAAATTTTCGTCTCCCACGACGTGCAGTATTCGTCGGTCGCCATGGTCTGTAGGCCGCCGTTTATGATGCCGTCCCATAGCATCTTCCGGTCGTCTTCCGACTTCAACGAGGGATAGGTATGGTACTTCATACCGTTCTCTTCCTTGTAGTTCTCTTCGTTGAAGCAGCAGTAGTTGTGCAGCGTCTCGCCGTAAATCGGGCGGCCATTGCGGCGGGCCTCCATGATGTTTCGAACGCCCTGCTGGGCGCTGACATGAACGAAGTAGATCGGAGAGCCGGTCCACTCGGCCACCCGCAGCGTCCGCGTGAACGAGACATCCTCCGACTCCGCGCTGTGCACCTCCGACATATTGAACCACTCGGTGCGCTCTTCCCGCGTGAGCTTCTGATACATGTGCTGCACCATGTCGTCGTCCTCGGCGTGGACCAGCAGCATGGCGCTCAAGCGTTGAATCTCAGTCATCAGGTCGTGAAGATGGCCGGTGCCCACCATGCGGGGTTCGCCAGCGGTGGTGGGAGGGCGGATGTTGGTGGTGAATATCTTGACGCTGGCGAAGCCGTCCTCCACGAACTCGTGCAGGGAACCCAGGATGTTCTCGGGAATCTGCCCCAGCATCATCAGGTGGTGGGCGTAGTCGGAGTAAGAGTTCCCCTGCCATACCGCCGTGCGCTCTGCGATGGCCTGGGGAATGTCAATTCCAGGGTATTGGATGGCGAAGTCCATCAGGGTCGTAGTGCCGCCGAAGAGCGCGGCCCGGCTCACCTCCGGCGGGGGAGCGGTGGTAAGATTTCCGTGCCCCATGATGGGCGCGGAAATATGGGCATGGGGTTCGATGCCCCCTGGCACGACCACCTTGCCCGAAGCGTCAATAATCCGCCCCGCTTCGTCCCCCAGCGCCCCGGCCGCAGCCACCGCCACGATTCGTTCGCCCTGCACCGCCACATCCCAATCCCCTACCCCCATGGGGGTAACGACCTGCCCGCCGCGGATAATCAAGTCCAGCATAAGAAAGCCCCCTGTCTCAGTTTTGGCTCAACCGCCGCTGATTTATGCGGCAGTTTAGCACACGACTGAGACCAGAGGGCTAGGCCACCCGATGCAAAGGCCCCAATAGGACCAGTGATGCTAATCCCCAGCCGCCGGCTGCGTCCTAGTGCCTTCCGTCTGTGCGGGTCGGGTTGCCTCCGCGGGCTGCGTCTGCGCCTCCGGCGGCAGTTCCTCCTCCCAGTCCGGCAGTTGGTGGTGGCGAGTGTTGGGCAGCGCGACGATGGACAGCACTCCAACCAGGCTCAGCACCAGCGACAGGCCCATAGTCGCGTCGAAGTTGCCGGTCCAGTCGCGGAGCCAGCCGCCGATCAGCGACCCCGCGGCCATGCCCACGCCCGCGCCCATCATCTGCCAGCCGTAGGTAGTGCCTATGGGCGCGCTGCCATAATACTGCCGGTTGATGATGGGGAAGGCGCTCATCTCGCCGCCGAACCCGATGCCGAACAGCACCGAGAACAGGTAGAAGTGCCAGGCGTCTGTGGAGAAGAACAGCAGCACGATGGGCAGGGTTTGCAGCGAGAAGCAGACGGCCATCACACCCTTGCTGCCCACCCGGTCGGCCATAACCGGCACGGCGAACCGTGTCACCGTGCTGGTCACCGACAGGGTGACGAAGGCCCCCGCCGCCAGCCCCGGCGACACGCCCTCGGCCTCTGCGATGGCCACCAGGTAGACCAGCACGATGGCGTGTCCGGCGCAGCCCCAGAAGTGGATGCCGATGAGGTTCCAGAAGGCCAGGGTGCGCTGGGCCTGCTTGAAGAAGACCCGGGTGCGCAGCTTGGCTATCTCGCCCACCTGCATCTTGCGGACGGGCTCGTTTTCCGAAGCCCCCAGGGGACGCATACCAATCTGCGCCGGTTCGTCGTAGAAGAGCCGCACCAGCGCCAGGATCGCCACCCCGCCGATGATGCCGGGAACCCAGAAGGCAGCCCGCAGCCCCGGCAACCCGCCGCCGAACAGCGCGATGATCAGCAGCATTATCGGCACCGCCACCAGCGGGCCGACTCCCTGCGCCGACTGCAACAGGCCCATGCCGGTTCCCAGGTGCCGCTTGAACCACATGGTGACCGACGCCGTAAGAGGCACCTGGAAGATGCCCATGGAAGCGCTGAGGATGATCCCGAAGAAGAGATAGAACTGCCACAGATTGGTCATGAAGCCGGTCAGCACCATCCCGGCGATGAACAGGAAGGCGCCTATGGTCATGGTCACGCGGGCCCCGTAGCGGTCGCCCAGCCACCCGGCCGACGGCCCCAGCATTCCCGACACCACCCATTGCAGCGCAAACCCGAACCCCACCGCGCCATAGCTCCACCCGAAGGACTCCACCAACCGGGGAATCAGGATGCTGGACGACGAGCGGAAGGAGGAACTGAACAGCCGCATCACCGCCGCCACTCCCACGATTACCCAAGCATAATGCACCGGCCGCCCGGCGATAATCAGGTTGCTGAGGCGAAAGGAATACCGGGGAGCAGTTTCCATACGGTAAAGCCTTTATTCCCTATCCCCTCTCCCTCGAGGGGGAGGGTTAGAGCCTGCCCCTGCGAAGGCAGGGAGTGGGGATGAACGCAAAAGGGCATTATAGCCTAAACTCCCATTTTGCTATCAGCCTTGCAAGATTCTGCGCCAGCAAACCGGGGCTGACAACCCTCGGCGCTTTATCCTGGATTGGCCGCTCAGGGCCAACGCATTCTAATTGAAACCAGCATTGCGCCCTCCCGTCATTCCCGCGAAGCCTGCCCCCGCGGAGGCGGGGGGCGGGAATCCAAACCCCCGTGTTGCCCCGCGCCTGGCATTCCAGGAAGAGCCATCAACCTCCCCAGCCTTCTCTCACCTCTTTTCTCAATTGATGACCATTGCCCCTTGCGCAGTCCGGTGACGCCTCTCTAGCCTTATTTGCGTGAGAACCACAATACCCGCCGGAATGGAGCCTTCCTTTGACCCTCCGAAATACCCGACAAACCCCCCCGATTCACCAGGGGATACGGTTGCAAAGCCATGTCCATCCCCTTCATTCCCCCGCTGATGCCCAACCCGTCCAAAGCTGCAATGACCGAAAATGACTGGAAATGACCGGAAAGTAAAAATTTCAACCCCAAGAACATCAGAGGAGGAATAAAGATGTACTCCATCAGCTACCTCCGGCGCCAGGTCGACGCCCTCCAGCGCAAACTCAAACCCGTCCTCGCCATCCTCAAACTCCGCAACCTCGCCATGCAATTCTGCGACGAGTTCGACGAAGCCGTCCTCAGCGAAAACCCCCGCCAGCGCGACCTCACCGGCATCTGCATGATGTTCCCGCCCCGGGTGGGACAGGCCGGCTTCCGCCTGGACAAAGGCCAAGAGCTGGTGCGCTACTTCCTGGGCTGCATCCAGAACAGGACCGGCCCCGAACCCCGCGAGGTCGTGTTCACCCTCATCCCCTGGGCCAGGAAAGGCCCCCTCCTCCGCGCCGACCTCTGGGAGCGCCCCAACGCCGCCTGACCGCCGCGATTGACAGTCGCCCCGCCCCAACTCTAAAATCGCCTCCAACTGGACTAGTAAATTGCCAGCCCGAAGGAGGCCCAAAATGCCCAGCTACCCGAAGGTAATCTACAAAGAAGAGGGTATGCGCGAGGGGATGCAAATCGAGGACGCCAACATCTCCGTTGACGACAAGATAGAGCTCCTCGACCAGCTTTCCGACACCGGCCTGAAGAACATCGTAGTCGGGTCTTTCGTCAGCCCCAAGTGGACCCCCCAGATGGAGCGCATAGACGAAATTCTCACCCGCTTCACCCCCAAGCCCGGCGTCACCTATACCGCCCTGGCCC
Source organism: Dehalococcoidia bacterium (assembly GCA_965204865.1). Lineage (GTDB taxonomy): Bacteria > Chloroflexota > Dehalococcoidia > Lucifugimonadales > UBA3495 > VXOI01. Next base: position 3,026,168 of record OZ242027.1, read on the forward strand.
TGAACTCCCGTGGCGTCGAGCGCGCCCGGCAGTACTCGCCGCCCCTGACCATCGAGCGCGACCCCTACCCCCGGCTCAGTTGCCACATGTGCGACGTCTTCACCCGCCGCAACACCAACCGCTCCCAGATGCAGGAAATGGAAACCTGGCCGCAGAGAGTAGCCCAGGCCCAGGAACTCAACGTCAAGGAGGCCGGCATCGGCTGCAACGCCAGTTGGGGCTCCAACTTCCTCGGCGAGTTCCCGGTGGACAGCCTGATGACCCTGCTGGAGAAGGAACACGCCATGTGGGACGAGGTGGGCATCAACGTCCGCAGCGTCTCCATGGGCGACCCCATGAGCCACTGCACCCCGGCCAAGGTCGAGGAGAGCCTCTACCGGGTCAAGGAGCGCTGGCCCGACATTGACCACTTCCGCCTGCACCTGCACAACGGGCGCAACATGGCCATCGCCTCCGCCTACGCCGCCATGCGCACCCTCGGCCCCGACGACACCCTGGAGCTTGACGGCACCATCGGCGGCTTCGGCGGCTGCCCCTACTGCGGCAACGGGCGCGCCACCGGCATGGCCCCCACCGAAGACCTGCTCCACATGATGGAGGACATGGGCATCGAGACCGGCGTAGACATAGACAAGCTCATAGACTCCGTCTGGACCGCCGAGCGCATCATCGGCCGCGAGCTTTACGGCCACGTCTCCAAGGCCGGCCCCCGGCCCAAGACCGTGGACCAGCTCTACGACATGAACGCTCCCTTCATCGAGACCCTGGAAGAGGCCAGGCACTTCAAGAAGGGCCCCGAAGTCTACGAGGGCGGCATCTACCCCTACCGCGAGCCTATCACCAGCCCCTACCGCGAGCGCGTGGAAGCGGGCCTCCCGGCCTTCGACTCCGCCGAGGGCGACTTCCCTTGGAAGCAGGACTGGTTCCCCTCCAAAGACGAGTAATTTCAGAGGAGCCTTCGGAGAATACGGCAACGCCGCCCGCGCCTGGACGGGCGGCGTTGCGTGTCGTCTATACCGGAGTACAATAGACCCATTGCTGAAACCTGAGACTGAGGAACCAAGGGGATGTACAGCATTTACTACAATCGCACCACCCCCTTTCTCGCTTTCTTGGAAGGCATGGTGCGCGTCTTCGACTGGGGCACCCTTCTGGAGATTAGGAAGAGATGGCGCAAGGGTCAGTCGGAACCCGAATCAGATTCCCCGCAAGATAAGGAATGGAGCAACCGAATCGTTGACTGGTACATCCGCGACGCCATAGCCGCTTTTGAGAGAGCGGAATCTGTCAGGCTGGCCGAAGACCCGATGTTGTACCGCCGTTCCTTTGCCGTCGCCGATGTTCTTCTAGGCCCGCTGTCCACGCAGGAAGTCATTCTGCGGTACGAGGAAATGGTCGCGGGCGCCTGCGACAGGATTATGAGCAGGGCCTCCGATAGGCTCGACCACGACGGCAAAGTCGAGCTTGAGTTGTTGAAGCAACGGGCCAGGCAGGGCTATTGGGGCATGGCTGTCGGGTTTATCTTGTCGCTGCTGCTGGCCGCCAGCGCCATGTACCTGCTTTTTTCCGGCAATGACTCGGCCGGATTCTCCATTGTTGGAGTCAATATAGCGATAGCGGTGTCCGTTTCGGTATACATCTCCAAGGCACAGGTGCGAAGGAAGTTGTACACCCGGGATTTCTTCTTGAGGAAGAGGCGCAAACTCTAACCGAACCGCGAAAATACAGGAGGCCAATGATGACCTCGGCTAATCCCGTTGACCCCAACAGCATCCGGCTCACCGGCGAAAACTCCTTCATCCGTTTGGTGGAGGACGGAGAACAGACCACCCGCACCAGCCATTGGCGCGTCCTGTACTCACCCGGTGGCGCAGGACACGTGCTGTTCATCAAGAGCGACCTGGTGGATGGAGTCCGCATCTATGCCGACAACATCGCCCTAGCCCGCTGGCTGCAAGAAGAAATCGAGAGTCTCCTGTTCCCGGAGTTCGCCGACCAGTCCATACAGGTCATTGACGCCGAGTTCAGCAGGAAGGGCGACACCTATACCTTCTGGACGGAGACCATCGAGACCGACGACGACCAGATTACCCTGACCTGGCACGACTTCCTGGAACCGTTCATGCTCACCGTCCCAGCCGGCAGCGCCCCGGGCCGTCCCCACGGCGTATACAGTTGCTTCATCCCGTCCCGCTCCGGCCGGGTAACCATCAACGGCGACGACGCCGACGGCCAAGTCGCCCTCGAAATGCGCGGCGAAAAGCAGAGCAGCACCGCCTGCCTGGCCTGGTCCGAGACCTGGGTGCGCCCGTAAGGTGGCTGCGGGTAAACTCAGGCACACCGAAAAGGAATGGCGAAATTATGGATGCCCCGACGATAGCCGCCCTTACCTTGGTGGCGGGTGCTTGGCTTGGCGCCCAATCTTTTCAGGAGAATGGGACCGCCTAGTCCATCACCCCCAATACCACCGTGGCTGCTCCGTGGAGGCCGCCATGATGTTCCGGTTCTTCGTGGGAATGAAGGCGGTCTTGGTGGTGGCTGTGCCCTTCCTGCTCCTCGGGGTGTGGCATATCCTCTGCGTGAGCGCCAATCTCTCGCACAACCTCCGCCCGCTCTATCCTCAGACTAGGGAGTTCGGCGGCTACCTCATCCGGGGTGGTCAGTGACTCCAGGTCTTCGCGGCTCCACCCGGCGGGGGGCGACGACTGGTCATGGCTTACGAAGAGGAGTCTGCCGCCCGGAGCCAGGGCTTCGACAGCGGCGGAGAGCATCTGCGCCCGTTGCTCAGGCCAGAGCTGTATGTAGAAAGAAGTAATCAGATCATAGGGACCATTTGGCCGGTACACAGTTACGTCTGAGACTGTGAACTCCACCTCAACCCGATGGTCAGCGGCCCGCAGCTTCGCTTTCTCAATGGCAACGGCAGAGAAGTCAACTGTAGTCACCTGCCAACCACGCTCAGCCAACCATACGGCGTTTCCGCCCGATCCGCACCCCAGCTCGAGGGCGCGTCCCGGCTTCAACTCCCTAGTGTGTTCTTCCAGCAGCGTGTCATGGTCGGCGAAAGTATGCTCCATGGTGGCCCAGACGTCGTCCCAGAATTCTACGGTATCCGTCCTCATTGACCTTCTCCTGAACGGCGGCGATTCAGTGACGACCGTAAAACCCTGGCCAGTGGTTGATGAGCTACCACCCCGGCGCGCCCGGCGGCAGGCCCAGCGCAACCCGCCCGCCCTGCTCGAAGTTGGCGGGCAGTCCCGCGGCGTGCATCATCGCTGCGTTGACGTCGCGGAAGTAGCGTTCCAGCAGATTGCCGCGGCGGACTGCATTGGTGCCGGAGGCATGGTAAAGCATATCTATGGCCCTGGCTGCCTCGTGGACGCCGTGAGTGGTGGCAAGCCTGCTTTGCAGTATCTCGCTCGTAAGGTCCGCCTTGCCCGATTGCGCCGCGTTCCACAACTCGCCCGCCGCGTCCAGCACGTAGACCCTGGCACCACTGATGATGCCCTCGGCCCGGCCTACCGCCAGTTGTACCGGCCCCCGATCGCGGAGCAGCGCCGGGTTCATCGTGGTAGCCTTTGCCCCGGCCAGCTCCAGGAAGGCATCCATAGCACCCCGGGCCATCCCCAGGGCGTTGGCCGCCAAGAGCGTAAAGGCGGTGGCCAGAGCAGCGCGGGCGTTGAACAGCGGGGCGGCGTTCATGGACTCCGACGCCAGCGCGAAGGTGCGTTCCGCCGGAACGAACAGGCCGGTCACTGAAACGTCGTTGCTGCCAGTGCCGCGCAGCCCGATGACCGACCAGTTGTCGTGGATGGTGGCCGCCCCGGCCGGGAGCGACATCATCCGCAGTTCGGGCAGGCCGTCGCTGTTGTAACGCGGCCCGTTCTCGTCGGTCACCACGCAGTTGAAGAACAGCCAGTTGGCGTGCAGGCACCCGCTGGCGAAGTCCCAGCGGCCATTGATTTCATAACCGCCATCGGATATTCGGGCCGTTCCCTCCGGTCGGAAGGAACCCGCTCCCCGGAGCGAGGGAGGACTTCCGACTATTTTCTGGGCTGTCGCGGCGTCCATCCAGCCCATGTACAAGGAGATGGAGCCAGCGATTAGGCAGCACCAACCCACCGAGCCGTCGGCGATGGACAGTTGCTCCACGGCCCGGAAGGCGGTCAGCGGGTCGGTTTCCGGGCCGCCCAAGGACTTTGGCGTATACATATGGAACAGCCCGGCCCGGTCCATCTGTTCGATGATGTCCGGGGGCAGCCGCCGGGATTCCTCGATTTCATCCCGCGCCGCAACTATTTGTGGCCGCAGCGCCTTTGCTGCGGCCACCATGTCCTGTTTGGATGCGGTCGTCATTTGTACGCCCTCACCCTGACCCTCTCCCAGAGGGAGAGGGGATTTCTTAATGGACTAGACGGAGGTGCAGGCAATGGCCTTGACGTTGGCGGCCATCCCCGGAAGGTCGTGGCCCTGCCAGGTGGCCCCGCCGTCGTGGGTGCCGAACACCTGCCCCTTGCGGGTGCAGAAGTAGACCGTCTGCGGGTCGCGCTCGTTGACCGCGATACCGAAGGTGGTGCTGGCTGGCTCCACGCCCTGGTCGAACCGGCTCCAGGTCTCGCCGGCGTCGGTGGAGCGCAGCACGCCGCCCTCCTCGCTGCCGAAGTTCAGGCCCACGCAGGCGTAGAGGGTGCTGGGGTCGTTGGGCGCGACCTCAACGCCGCGGGAGTAGCGGATGTTGGAGAAGTTCTCGAACTGGAGGTCGTCCCAGCTCTGCCCCCGGTCGCGGGTGCGCCAGACGCCGGTGCGGTTGGAGATGAACACCTGCTCGCTGGCTCCCACGGTGACGCCGTGCAGGTCCATCAGGTCAACGTCGCCGTCGAAGACGCTGTTGACGATGGTCCAGGTCTTGCCGCCATCGGAGCTGTGGGCGGCTCCGCCCACTTCTAGTGCCGCGTACATCTGGTTGGTGTCGCTGCTCTCGATGCCGATGCCCAGGATGCGCGTAGCGAAGGCCATCTGCACGGCGTCGGGGTTGGCGACGGTGGACACGTACTCCCACTTCTCGCCGCTGTCGGTGCTCTTGAAGATCTCGGCGCCCTCGGTGCCGGCGAACATGATGTTGGGGTCATGAGGATGGAACTTGATGGACCAGACGATGCGGCCCTCGGTCATGTTCATGCGCTCAAAGCTGTCACCGCCATCCTTGGAGCGGTAGATGCCGCGCTGGGTGCCCACGAAGATGGTCTGTGAGTCGTTGGGATGCACCACAATCTCGCGCACCTGCGGGGAGGGCGGCATACCCTTGGCCAGCTTTTCCCATCGGGTATCGTTGGCTTCCTTGCGGTACAGCCCGTCGGCCTCGGCGCCGACGTAAATCAAAGTCCTGCCTGCCATAACGCTCTCCTCCATACCTGTCATTCTGTCTGGTTATGTCCCAATTTCAGCAGACACGCCTGTTATTGTCAATTCCAGGCTGACTTACGCAACAAACTCATGCTCCCTCTCCCTCAAGGAAGAGGGTTAGGCTGAGGGTGAAATCGTTCAGAACAACGGCCCTTGACGAAGTTTCACCCCTCCCGCGCCAGCGTCAGCGCGTGAACCCTGACCGCTCCGGCGGCTTTCAGAGCCGTCGCGCACTCCGACAACGTGCTGCCGGTGGTCGCCACGTCGTCAATCAGCAGCGCGGTCAAGCCAGTAGCGTCGGCCCGGCACTCGAAGTCGTTGGCCACGTTCTCGCGCCGCTCCTGCTGTGATTGCGTTTCCACCTGTGGACGGGGATTCCTGACGCGGATGAGCAGGTCTTCCCGCACCGGCAGGTTCAAGCGCTTGCCAATCTCGCGGGCGAGCAGCGCCGACTGGTTGTAGCCCCGGCTGCGCAGGCGTCGTGGGTGGAGCGGCGCGGGAACCAGCACGTCCGCAGGTGCTGGGTTGCGCCCCAGATATTCCGCCATCAAGCCGGCCAGCGGCCCGGCCGCCGCTCGCTCGCCCTTGTACTTCAGCCGGTGTGTCGCATCCCGCACCGGCCCATCGAAGAGGAAGGGCGAGCGCAACCAGTCGAAGCCCCGCGGGGACTGGCTGCACCAGTGGCAGAGGCCGCCGACGCCAGGGGCGGCACAGACACGGCAGTAGGGCTGAGTCAGCTTGTCCAGCCCGTCAACGCACCTGGCGCAGACGACGCCGCCCTCACGCCCGCAGCCGGCGCAGTGGATGGGGAACACGAGGTCAAGGGCAGAACAGACGAGCTTGGACAGCAAGGTGGTTACGCCCTCACCCCTTCGACAGGCTCAGGACAGGCCTAACCTTCCCCCGGAAGGAGAGAGAATTTGGCTTGCCAGCGGGCCAGAATCTCGGTGTCGCGGCTGAAGGCCAGTTCCGGCGGCGCGTCGGGCGGGAAGAACGCAGCTTCCAGGGCCTCCGGCCCCGGGGCCAGCTCACCCCCAGTCTCTCGAGCAGTGAAGGCGGCTACGATAACTGGGTCGCCGGGGAGGGAGAACAGCCCGAGCAAGCCTTCTACCGTCACTTCCAGGCCAGTTTCCTCCCAAGCCTCACGGGCTGCTGCCGACTCCACCACCTCACCCCGGTCTACGAACCCGCCCGGCAGGCTCCAGAGACCATAGCCCGAATCGGTGCCGCGCCGGATCATCAGCACCTTGCCGTCGCGCTCCACAACACAGACAGCCGCAACCTTCGGGTCGTAGAACACAACTCGCCCGCACTTTGGGCAGACGGGCCGCTCCACGCCGAAGACCTTCCGCCGCTCCAACGGTGTGGCGCAGGATGAACAGTATTTGTCGGGTGACGTAGTCAATCTTTTCCTTGGCCTTTCATCCTCACCCCAACCCTCTCCCTTGAAGGAGAGGGGGTTTTCCCTTAGGGCCGTAGCTATAATGATGTTTGCTATGTCTGACTTCGAGAAATCCGCCGCCGCGAGCCGGATATGAAGCTGCCCAGCTGGCTGGGGCACCCTTACACCCACGCAGCGGCGCTGCTGTTGTCGCTGCTGGCGGCGGTGGCGGTCGTCGCGTTCATGGTAGGCACGCTGGAGTATACCAAGATGCGGGGACGACTGCTGCTAAGCGCCCTGCTGATGGCAGGCTACTTCCTGACCACTTTGATAGCCACCGGGGCGCCGAAAGACGGGGCGATGCGCTGGCTCTTTGCCGCAATCTTCGGCTGGGCAACTTTGGCCCTGCTTCTCTTGTTGTTTGGTCTGTGGGCGACTCCCGACTCCAACGAGTTCTGGAAGTCTGCCGCCGGGATTACTTTCGTGGCGTTTGGGATGTCCTTTGCTGGGCTGGCGCTCGGCCTCGGTTCGGGCATAAGGTCGGCCAGAATTCTGGCATGGCTTTCCGCAATCCTAGCGGCACTGATGACTGTGATGACCGTGCTGGGGATTGCGTTTGAAATCGGGGCCACGCCCTACTGGTGGGGCTTCGTGCTGCCGGTAATGTGTTGGTTGGGCGCAAGCGTCGCGCTCATGGCCTTGCGATTCTGGCGGAGGCGAAATGCCGACGGGTAACTCGCCCTATCCCGACGCCAGCAGCGCGTCCACCGCCGCCCGCGTCGGCATCGAGTCCTGCGCCCCAGTGGTGGTTACCGCCAACGCTCCGGCGGCACAGGCGACGCGCACCGCGTCGGACATAAGCATCCCCTCGGCCAGGCAGACGGCCAGCGTGCCATTGAAGGCGTCCCCGGCGGCCACCGTGTCCACTGCACGAACGGAGAAGGCAGGTTGAAACCCCGATGCTTCCGCCGACACGTAGAAGGCTCCCTGAGCTCCCAGCTTGACCACGGCGGCCTCGGCCCCACGGGATATTATGGCCTCCGCCGCCCTGGCTGCCGTATCCTGGTTGTTGACTGGGAAGCCCACTATGGCTTCGGCCTCAGTCTCGTTTGGGGTAACGATGTTGCAATAGTGCAGCAGGGCAGGCGGCATGGCGCGAACGGGGCCTGGGTCCAGGATAACCGTCTTGCCTGTGCCCCGCGCCTCCCGCGCTGCGGACAGTGATACTTCCATAGGAACTTCAAGTTGCAGCATCAACGTGTGTGCGCCCAGCAGGGCTGCGGCCACGGCACTGGCCTGCTCTGCTCCGCAGGTGGAGTTTGCGCCCAACACCTGGATGATGCGGTTCTGGCCGGTACGGTCTATGCAGATGGAGGCTATGCCCGACGATTCCCCCGGCGTAACAGACACCCAGGACACGTCGATTCCCTCGGAGCGCAGACCGTCCACCAGTTGCGGGCCGAAGATGTCGTCGCCGACGCGGCCCACCATCGCCGTCCGTGCCCCCATCCTAGCCACCGCGACGGCCTGGTTGGCCCCCTTGCCGCCGGCGTAGGTGAGGAACCGGTCGCCAGCGATAGTTTCTCCGGTTCCGGGGAACCGGTCAGAGTAAGTCACCAAGTCCATGTTGATGCCGCCCAGCACCACCACCCCCGGCGCTCTGCCCAAGCTCATAATCCCCTCCCCTCACAGTCCATCCCAATATACGGTGAATGGACTTTCAGCCAACCCTAGCACCCTCCGCAATTGCCGGTCAATCACTGTGACCGGCTATCTCCGTGCTATAATCGGCGAGTTGTGAAAAGATTTACAATTACAGTTTACCGGAGAACATAGACATGGCCGCTGCGTTGGACGACATCAAGGTTGTGGACTTGACCCGCACTCTGGCCGGCCCTTTCTGCACCATGCTGCTGGGCGACATGGGGGCCGACGTGGTGAAGATTGAGGAGCCCTCGCTAGGAGACGAAATACGCCACTGGACCCCCTTCTGGAACGGCGAAAGCACCCAGTTCGTAACCTTCAATCGCAACAAGCGCAGCATCACCGTCAACCTCAAAGAGCCGGAGGGCGTGGAGTTGGTGCGCCAGATGGCCGCCGACGCCGACGTGATGATTGAGAGCTTCCGGGCCGGAACTCTCGAGCGCATGGGCTTGGGATACGACGACATCAGCACGGCGAACCCCGGCATCGTTTACTGCTCCATCTCCGGCTACGGACGCACCGGCCCCATGGCCGATATGCCGGGCTACGACCTGATAATCCAGGCATACAGCGGCCTGATGCACCTTACCGGCGAACCCGACGGGCTGCCGCAGCGGGTGGGATTCTCGCTGGTGGACCTCTTCACCGGGATGATGGCTTACGGGACGATATTGACGGCCCTGCGCCAGCGAGACCGCACCGGCAAGGGCCAGTGGGTTGAGGCCGCGCTCCTGGACGGGCAGGTGGCTGCCCTCAGCTATCACGCCACCCGCTACCTCGGCACTGGAGAAGACCCGGAGCGGATGGGGTCCGGACACCCCAGCCTGGTGCCGTATCAGAGCTTCGCCTCATCCGACGGCTACTTCATCGTCGGCTGCGCCAACCAGGGGCTGTGGGAAAGGATGTGCCGGGGCATCAGGCGGGATGACCTGCTGGAGGACCCCCGCTTCGTCACCAACACCGACCGGGTGGCTCACCGGGAAGAGTGCGTCGGAATCCTGATGCAAGAGTTCAAGCACAAGTCCACGGAGCATTGGGTGAAGGTCATCAATGGGGCGGGAGTGCCGTGCGGGCCGATCAACAAGGTGTCGGAGGTAGTTACCAACCCGCAGGTGCTGGCCAGGAACATGATTGCCGAGATGGAGCACCCCAACGTCCCCAAGCTGAAGACCCCCGGCTCGCCGCTGAAGCTCACCGACTCGCCGGCCTTCATCCGCCGGCCGCCGCCCCTGCTGGGCCAACACAACGACGAAGTATTGAAGGAGCAGGGCTTCACCGCAGAACAGATTGCCGACCTGCGAGAGCGGGGGGTTATTGGCAACAACTAGGCAAGCCAGTCCGGATAAAGGTATATCGGAAGCATTAGGAGCAGCCCTACCTATGAAGAAACTCCGCCTCATCCACACGTCCGACACCCACCTAGGCGACCCTGCCGGACACCCCCGGGCCGAGGAGGTGCTGGCGTCGGTAGTGGACGTGGTGGATCGCCTGAACGCCGACGCACTGCTGCTGGCTGGCGATGTGTTCGACAACGAGCGAGTTACCGACGATGTGGTGGAGCAGTTCGTGGCACAGATAACGCGGCTGGACGCGCCAGCCATCGTGCTGCCCGGCAACCACGACCTGGCCCACAAGACCTCGGTGTACCGCCGCCCGCCCTTCGATGAGGCTCCGTCCAACCTGCGCGTAATTCACAACCCGGAAGGCGAAACCTTGGCCTTCCCTGACCTGAGACTGGAGCTTTGGGGCCGCGCCATGCTGTCGCACACGCCGGACTTCCGCCCGCTGGCCGGGATGCCGAAGCCGACGGAAGGGCACTGGCTGGTGGCACTGGCCCACGGGCATTTCCACTTCGAGAACGACCGGGACCAACGCTCGTCGCCCATCTATCCCGACGACGTCGCCGCATCCAACTGCCACTACCTCGCCCTGGGTCACTGGGACCGCCATGCCGACGTATCCCGCGCCGACACCACCGCCGTATACTCCGGCTGTCCCTACGGCCCTATCGGCGCGCCGGAGCAGGGCGCGGTCTGCGTGGTGGAGCTGGACCCGGAGGAGGGGGTGAGCTACCGTCTGGAGCTGCTGGCGGGGTAGCTAACGGCCTCCGCCGTTGGGCAGTATGCCTCGAATTCGCAACTGTGTAATCAAGTGCTCTTGAGTTCGGTCCCCTTTGACCGAGTTGCAGGCTTGGCAAAGCAGTTGCAGGTTGCTGTCAATGTTCTGCCCGCCGCGTGCTGTGGGGATGATGTGATCGATGGTCATGTTGCGGAAGGGAAATAGAGTCTGGCATCCGTTGCAGATTCCTTCTTGCCTGCCGTATAGGACGTGTTTTATGTCACGGGAGCGTACTGCCTCGCCGCTGTCCGTTCTCACTGGCACGTCGGTGCGATGGGTGACATTGGCCAGCATACTGGGGCGGTCACCGTTACCAACGTGAACCTCGCGTTCCAGCCGATCTCTGACCAGCCGGAAGGCCATCTCGCTGATGTCTATCCCAATCCACTGCCGCCCCAGCTTTTCCGCTGCTACGCAGGCCGTGGCACACCCGCAGAACGGGTCGAAAACCACATCGCCCTCAATGGATGATGCGCCAACGATACGCTCCAATAGGCGCAGCGGCTTTTGAGTGGGATAGCCCGTGCGCTCTCTGGAACGGGCTGATATGGGCCTGATGTCATCCCACAGGTTGGTAGGCACCTGTCCAGGATTGGCAGCCAAGTAGCGCTTGATTCGAGGCATCCCGTCTGATTCGGAGTACTGGATCATGTTGGCGGCGTCTAAAGCATCCAGCCTGGCGTGTACACCGGTTATTTCCGTATATCCGGGAATCACCTGATTGCTAATCCACTCCGCGTATCTTCCTGTACGGGGCACTGCCCAATGGCGATTATTGGAGTTCGGGTCATAAGTGCGCCAAGGAAGTCCTGTTTCCCCCTGCCTAGGACCAGCCCCGGTTAAATCACCAACCTGATACTGTCCCCTTGCGTCCGAGTGCCGGTAGAAAGACTCAACGTACTCGCGGTCTAATGGAACTCGAATTGAATCTGCGTTTATATCGCCGGTACCGTAAACGATGATGCGGTCGCATACATTACCGAAGCGCCGTGAGTCATTGTGGGCCGAGGTGCGCCGCCAAGTTATCTCAGTTTGGAACAGTGCAGCACCAAACACCGCGTCCAGTAACATTTTCAGGTAGTGGCTGGCCGTCTGATCGCAATGCAGATACAGGGTGCCGCCAGGTTTGAGTATCCGTTGCATTTCCAGCAGGCGGATAGCCATATAGGTGAGGTATGCCTTGGTGCTTCTGCTTGCGACGGTTCCAGTGGCGTTGAGCATCTCGTGGACGCCTGGATGCTCGTCCGCGATTTGGCCGATCCACGCCTCATCTAAGTCGCTCAGCGTCCAAGTATCCTTGAACGCCGCGCCCGCCGCCTCACTGCCAATGGGGGCAGCGTAGTTGGTGTTGGAATTAAAAGGCGGATCAAGATAAATGAGGTCAATGGACTCACTGTCCATTCCCCGCATAACTTCCAGATTGTCGCGGGTGAATATGGTGCGGTTGGCGATTTGCATGGGAGTTCCATCCGGGTCGAGTTGGCTATCGGCGTCCCCACCAGCGCATTATACTTGGGTCATAAGAAGTCGTCTTTGCCTTGCTGTCAGTCACTATCACTGTTTTTGGAGGAGACTACTATGAAACGGCTCACCCGCGACCACAAGATATATGTCCTCGACCCGGCCAATCCGCCGGCCATCACTATTGATTCCGGCGAGGAGCTGACTATCGAGACGTGGGATGCCTTTGAGGGCATCCGCGATCCGCAGGCGCTGGACGAGAAGCAGCTCAAGGGCCCGGCCATTGGGCCTATCTATGTGAACGGCGCGGAGCCGGGGGATGCCCTGCGCGTGGACTTCATCAGCGTCACGCCCCGGGCCGACGAGGGAGCGGCGCACATGGTGTCGCCGGGGCGCGGGTTCCTAGAGCAGGAGTTCGACCGGGCCTATCCCACGGTGATGACCATTGCGGACGGCCATGTGGTGCTGCCCAGCGGTATCAAATTGCCGCTGAACCCGTCCATGGGCCTGGTTGCCACCACGCCCACCTATCCGCAGCAGACGGCCAGCGACAGCGGGCCATACGGCGGCGACATTGACATCAAGGAGCTGGTGGAGGGCAGCACGCTGTGGCTGCCGGTGTTCGTGGAGGGCGGTCTGTTGGCCATGGGCGACTGCCACGCCGTGGTGGGCGACGGCGCGGTGGGCGGCACCGGCGCCGAGTGCGCCGCTGACAGCCACATCCGCGTCACCGTCGAGAAGGGCATGGGCATCGAATGCCCCCAAGCCATGACGCCCGACTACTTCGTGGTGCTGTACTACGGCGAAGAGCTGGGTCCGGCCATGAAGGGCGCCGTCCGCGCGATAGTTGACTTCCTGGTGCGCGAGAAGGGCATGGAACCCTACGACGCCTACACCCTCCTGAGCCTGGCTGGCGACGTGCGGATGTCCCGCACCTTCCGCCCCATCAGCCCGGTGAAGATGATGCTGGCCCGCCAGGCGCTGGAGCAGTTGGGGTAGGAGTTGCACAAGACGAAGCGAAACCCGTCTGTCCTTCGACAAGCTCAGGATGAACGAATTTCTCTGTGTCCAGCACGTGTGAAATTCCTTTTTCTACCGTCGCAGCGCCGCCCGCAGCGAGTACGACTGCGGCGAAATCGCCAGCCCGAACACCTCGTCCTCCGGCAGCGGGTTGCCGTCCGGCCTCTCGAAGCGCAGCTTGTGCAGCATCCGGGTGATGTGCAGCCAGACCGTGGTTTCGGCGAAGCGGCGGCCGGGGCAGCGGCGGTGGCCGGTGCCGAAGGGGATGTAGGCCGGGCTGGTCAGCACGGGCGACATCGAGCCGTCAGGTTGGGGCAGGAATCGCTCCGGGATGAACTCGTCGGGCGCGTCCCAGTAACGCGGGTTGTGGTGGATGGAGTAGATGTTGCCCAGGACCTGGGTTCTCGCCGGTATCCGGTAGCCGCCGATTTCCGTGTCCTCTGAGGCCATGTGCGGCAGGCCCAACGGGCCGATGGTGCGGTAGCGCATGGACTCGGCCAGGCAGGCGAAGGTGTAAGGCAAGCGCGTCCGGTCGTCCACTGTGGGCAGGGCGTCGTGGCCGATGACGCTATCCAGTTCCTCGTGGACTCTGGCCTGAATCTCCGGGCGGTTGGCCAGCAGCAACAGGAACCAGTTGACCGTCTGCGCCGAAGTGTCGGTGCCGGCGATGAGCAAGTCCATGCATAGGTCGCAGGTCATGTCGTTGGTGATTTCGCCTGATTCCTCTCTGGACAGCATCACCTCCACCAGGCAGGTGGGCGCCGAAAGGTCGAGACCGGGGCGGTTGCGGGCGGCTTCCACCAGGTCGCGGATGAGGGCTCCGCCGATTTCCGCCTGCCGAACGGCTTCCTTCAAGGCATTGCTGGGCAGGAGACGCAGCCAGGGGATGTAGTCAGCCAGGTTGGTGGCGGTGGCGCTGGCGAAAATGAAGTTGATATAGTCCAGCAGCGTATCCCGTTGTTGCAGGAACTCCGCGGTGTCGTCATCTTCCCGCCCGAAGACGGAGCGGAACATCAGCAGGGAGTTGCTGCGGGCCGTCATCACCATGGGCAGAACCGGCTCGCCGGCGTCGCCGTGCCGGGCCATTTGCTCCACTAGGCTGTTCACCACCCGCTCGATGTGCTGCTCGCGGACGTTATCAATGTTGCGGGCGCTCAACAGTTCCCGGTTGGCGAAGCGCTGCATCTGCCGCCAGTGGTCGCCGTAAGGGGCCATCACCAGGTCTTTCTGCCCGCTGAGGGCGTTCATAATTTCGCTGACCCAGCGATCGGCCAGTTCGGTCTTGCCGAAGGCGTCCTGCAACATTTCCGCGTTGCTGATTATCACTGTCGGCACGCTGCCGAAGCGCATCAGGCAGATGTCGCCGTAGCGCCGGGCCAGCCGGTCGATGGCGAGGTGAGTGTCGTGGCGTATCTCCAGCAGTGAGCCGAACACAGGCATGCCGCGCGGACCCGGAGGCAGATTTTTGGGTAGAGTGGTAGTTACGGCGCTCATCTGTGCCACCTCTTCACGAAACACGGGGTGATTCAATAGGAAAACCCCCTCCTCTCCACTTTAACAAAGGAGGGGGCCATGCAACAGGGGCAATTTCGTAATGCGGCCACCGTCGCACCATAATCCGGCGCAATAGTGAGCGAGAACTGCGACTTCTACCCGCCCTTGATGATGTCCGACATCCGCTCGGCAATCATTATGGTGGTGCAGTTGGTGTTGGCGCGGATGCAGTCGGGCATTACCGAGGCGTCAATGACACGCAGGTTTTCCAAGCCCTTGACCCGGCACTGTTGGTCAACGACGGCCATGGGGTCGCTGTCCGGCCCCATCTTGCAGGTGCCGGAGATGTGCTGCGAAGTGGTGACGTTGCGCATCAGCCAGTTGTCCAGCGCCTCGTCCGACTCCAGGTCGGAAGGCAGTGGCTCGAGCAGCCCCTTCACGATGTCGGCGTAGTCGGGGTGGTCGAGGAAGCCCACGCAGAGCCGCACGGCCTCGCGCATCCGGGCTAGGTCGCGGGGGTCGTCGGCGAAGTAGTTGTAGTTCAGCTCCGGCTGCACGTTGGGATCAGTAGACGTGATGGTCAGGTGGCCCTTGCCGTAGGCCAGCTCCAGGATGCAGGTGAAGCGGATGCCCTCGGCCTCCAGCGGGTCGCCGGAGATGGGCGACGAGAAGGACGACGCCATAATCTGGATGTCGTTGCGCAACTCGGAGCCAGTGGCGGTGTAGCGCAGCGCCACCTGGGTGCGCGGGTCCTGCGGGTTCAGAGGGAAGTCCTCCTTAACCTCGATGGGCACGCGGATGTTGGGATGGTCGCGCAGGTTCTGGCCGATGCCGGGGGTGTCCTGCACCACCGGGATGCCGAACTTTTCCAGCGTGGCCGCCGGGCCGACCCCGGACAGCATCAGTATTTGCGGCGAGGCGATGGCCCCGGAGCAGAGGATGATTTCCTCGCCCTCGACGGTGAACCGCTCGCCGCCGCTCTCCACCTCGGCCCCAATGGCCTTTTTGCCGTCGAACAGCACGCGGTGAACGGTGACGTTGGCCTTGACCGTCAGGTTCAGGCGGTGGCGGGCGGCGCCAAGGAAGGTCAGGGAGGTGCTCATCCGCACGCCGTTGGGGTTGTTCATCGGGATGGGGCCGACTCCGCCCGATTCAGGGTGATTCATGTCCGGGTCATCGGGGAATCCTGCGGTGCGGGCGGCGTTGTAGAACGCCTGCTGCGCCGGCAGCCAAGTCTCCCGCGCGAAGCGGCGCACCGGGATGAAGCCGTCGGAGTTATGAAAGTCGTCGGCCCCGAAGTCCATGTCGCTTTCCAGCTTGCGCAGGTAGGGCAGGACGCTGGTGAAGCCCCACTGGTCGTTGCCCAGGGCGGCCCAGGCGTCGTAATCCTCGGGCACGCCGCGCAACAGCACCTGGCCGTTGATGGCGCTGGAGCCACCCACCACCCGGCCCCGCGGCACCGGCATCGGCTCGGTCTGCAACGGCGTGGTGTTGCCCTGGAAGGACCAGTTGTGTGGCGCGTCAATGGCCGATGCGGTCTGGTCATAGCCAAACTTCAGGTCGTCGGGGTAGGTCTCGAAGTCCGGGTAGTCCGGCCCGGCCTCCAGCAGCAGGACGGACTTGGAGGGATCTTCCGACAACCGGCTGGCCATAGTGCAGCCGGCGGAGCCTGCGCCGAGGATGATGTAGTCGTATTTCATGCTTGTCTCCTTTTGTTAATGCTCCCTCTCCCTTTGGGAGAGGGTTGGGGTGAGGGCGTCCCCTAACCCTTCAGGTGAGCGTTGAAGAACTCTATCGTCCGGGGCCAGGACGCTTCCGACGCTTCCTGCTGGTGGCGCAGCCCGGTGTAGTCCATGAAGGCGTGATCGGCCCCCGGATAGGTGTGGAATTCATGCGCCACACCCAATCGGCCTAGCTCGGCGTCCAGCTTGTCCCGGTCCTCGAGGGACGGGTTCTCGTCTATTTCGCCAAAGTGGAACAGCACCGGGCACTGGATGCCGGAGGCCAGCTCGAAGGGCGTCTGCTCCCCGGCGCCCCAGGTGACGAAGATGTTGCCACCGTAGTAGGGGGCGCAGGCGCGGATGTGGCGGTTGGTGGCCGCGCCCAGCCAGGCGACCCGCCCGCCCATGCAGAAGCCAGTGATGCCGATGCGCTCGCCCTGAATGGCCGGATGGGCCCGCAGCCAGTCCACCGTGGCCCCGATGTCCGCCACTATATCCGGGTCGCTCATGTGCTGGATGCGGCCGGTGCGATTGTCCAGTTGCTCCTCGGTGAAACGGTGGAACAGGTTGGGCGCGACGGCGGCAAACCCGGCCTCGGCCAGCTTGTCGGCCATGTCGCGGATGAACTGGTCCACGCCGCCGCCGTGCTGGCTGACGATGACCGCCGGGAACGGGCCGCCCCCGCTGGGCACGCTGGCGTAGACGTGCATATCGAGTCCGCCCACGGGTATTGTTTCCCAGAATGAAGCCATCTCTTCCCTCCGTCAGATGGTATAGCTAATCTGGCGCATTATCTCCCAGCTACGAGATTACGCTGTCTGTGATGATGTGCTATCCGCGCATTTGCGACAGATTATAGCCCAGCAGAGCGTTGTCAACAAAACGCAGCATCTGCCGTTTCACGCTCTCACGTGGTAGGATACCGCCAACACTCGAATGGAGGTAAGCGGTATGGCCATGGACGTTCAGGTCTATACCCAGCCTGGTTGATTCAGTTGCCGGACTCTGGAAGAGTTCCTAAAGTCCAACGGCGTTCCTTACGAACATCACGACCTGCTCAGCGAACCCGCCGCGGTGGAGCATCTGCGCAGCCGGGGCATCAAGTCGCTGCCAGTCACCATCATTGATGACACCGAGATCATCATCGGCTATTACCCCAAGAAGCTGATACCGGCTCTGAAGCTGGACGTGTCCGTTGACCTGTCGGGCAAGACCGCGTGGCTGGCCGAGAAGTACGACGCCATAATGAGCGCGGCGGTACGGGCCAACAACCAGTTCAGCCAGGAACAACTCGACGCCATCGTGCCGTGGCGGCCTTGGAGTCTGCGTGACACGGTGGTTCACATCCTGGCCTTCCCGGAGATCGCCTACCTGTCCCACGAGGTGGGCAGCATGAGCTGGGACGATATGCAAGCCCAGGACAAGCGGCTGGAGGGCGTCACCACCGCGCCGCAGATTGCCGAGTACGGCCTACAGGTTCGGGACGACATCATCGCCTTCCTGGACAGCGGCAACACCGAGGGCTTCGAGCGCGTGGTGCCGGCCCACTACGGCGGCGAGGTCACGGTGCTAGAACTGCTCAACATCGTGCTGAGCCACAGCACCCACCACCTCAAGCAGGTCTACCACTACATGACCACTGACCTGGGCATGACCCCGGACAACCCGGCCACCGACGCCGACCTGGAAGGCATCCAGACGCCGGACGCGCTGATTTAGGCTTAACCGCAGAGAACGCAGAGGGCAAGGAGCATTTGGGGAGGTAAAGCGATGGCAAAAGTCGGCAAGGAGGTTCTGGTAGCGGTTCAGGACGCTTTGGAACAGTACGAGCAAGAGGTTCAAGATGCCGAGGAATCCGGCTTTTTAACGGAGCAGACCAAGAAAACTTACCTGCTCCACGCCAAGCACTTCGTCCGCTGGCTCGACGACGACTTCGAACCCGGCGGACGGGGAAAAAACAACAGATAATAATCTCCGTGTTCTCTGTGCGCTCTGTGTTGAATCCGTCTCCTGTAAGGAGGGAAATATGAAGTATGACTACATCGTGATTGGCGCCGGTTCCGCCGGCTCAATCATCGCCACGCGGCTGACCGAGGACCCCAATGTCTCGGTGCTGCTGCTGGAGGCTGGGCCGGACTACCCCGACTTCGAGCGGCTGCCCGAAGAGGTCAAGTTCGGCTACTCCACCGAAATAGACATCATGGTCAGCGACCATAACTGGCAGTTCATCGGCAAGGCGACGGAGAGCGCCCCGCCGATGATGGTGCCGCGCGGCAAGGTCACCGGCGGCTCCAGCGCCATCAACGGCCAAGTGTTCCTGCGCGGCGTGCCCGAGGACTACGATTCCTGGGCGGAGATGGGCAACGACGAGTGGAAGTACACCGACTGCCTGCCCTACTTCCGTAAGCTGGAGACCGACAGCGACTTCTCCGACGACTTCCACGGCACCGACGGCCCCATCGTGTGCCACCGATTCAAGCCGGAGACTTGGCACCCGGCGCAGACGGCCTTCTACCAAGCCTGCCGCGAGGCCGGGTTCCCGGACAGCCCAGACCACAACAACCCGGAATCTACCGGCGTCGGCCCCACGCCCTTCAACAACCCCGGCGGCGTACGCATGAGCACCGCCCTGGGCTATCTGGATCAGACGCGCCATCGTCTCAACCTAACCATCCGAGCCAATTGCCACGTGCAGAAGATTCTGTTCGAGGGCAACCGGGCCGTCGGCGCGTGGGTAGAGAGCGGGGGCGAGGTCTTTACCGTCGAGGGCAACGAGATAATCCTCAGCTCCGGCGCCATCGGCTCGCCGCATATCCTCCTGCTGTCGGGCGTCGGCCCGGCGGCGCACCTGCAAGAGCATGGCATCCCGGTGGTGGCCGACCTGCCCGGCGTGGGCCAGAATATGCGCGATCATCCCTTGGTCTGGGTGACCTGGCGCACCAGGCCGGAGGTGCCGCTGGACGGCCTGGCTCCCCGGATGCAGGTGACGCTGCGCTACACCGCCGACGGCTCGCCCCTGCGCAACGACATGAAGATGTCCATGCAGTCCTTCGCCACCGAGCGCATCAATCGGGGCGGCGACCGGATGGAGCCGGTGGGCATCCGCCTGACCAGCGGCATCCAGCTCGCGGCGGGCGCGGGCGAACTGCGGCTCAACTCTGCCGACCCTTCGCAGCAGCCATTCCTCGACTACCGCTACTTGGAAGACCCCTTCGACCTGGAGCGGCTGCGGGAGACGGTGCGCCTCTGCGTCAAGCTGGGCGAGAGCGACGCCTTCAAGGACATCATCCAGGAGCGCATCGAACCCACCGACGACGAACTGGCGACGGACGAGGCCTTGGACGAGTACCTGTTCCGCGAGGTGACCACCTCGCAGCACATATCCTGCACCGCCAAGATGGGATCGGCCGACGACCCCATGGCCGTGGTCAGCCAGTACGGCAAGGTGCACGGGCTGGAGGGCCTGCGGGTGGCCGACGCCTCCATAATGCCCGACTGCATCCGCGCCAACACCAACGTGACCACGATGATGATCGGCGAGCGGGTGGCGGAGTTCATCAAGGCGGGGAAGTAGGGGGAGGGCTATTGTCTCCCCCATTTTCATAGGTAAACACACCGGAAAGGGAGTCGGCAATGTCTCTATTTCTGATTTCGGCTATGGGGTTTCTGTATCACAGGCTGTTGAGGAGGCGTACTTCCCCTCCGCCTTCGTACTGCCGCCACTACCTGACCCATCAGCCGGTAAAGATGGTGGACTAACAGGTTTCCCAAGAGGCACTGCCAAGCACACTAAGGCCGCGGACCTTTCGCCCCGTGGCCTTACGTTTTCTGCCTGATCCGCTGTCAGGTTCGTGGCGTCATCAGCCAGTCCTGGCTCTTGGCATCCTCGCTCATCCACTGGGAGTAGGATTCCTGGCGGCCCGCAGGCGGCTCCACGCCGAGGCTGTCGGCGAGGCGGGTCATGAAGTTGAAGTTGCAGGTTATCAGTACGGTGGACAGTATCTGCTCATCGCTGAGTCCGTGGTTTCGCAGCCGCTGCACGTCGGACTGGGTCATGGCGGCGGGCGTGCGCGTCAGCTTGGCGGCGAAGTCCAACATCGCGCGGGTCTGAGGGTCGAGTTCGGCTTGGGTGTAGTCGTGCATCATATGGCTGGCCAGTTCCGGGTTGTCCGAATGGTCACGGAGGAACCCCCCGTGAGCCATGGTTCAATAGCGGCAGTGGTTGGTGGCCGAAACCACAGTGGCAATGGCTTCCTCCTGCACCCTGGTCAGGGCGGATGCGCCGAAGGTGACCGCCATGTTCAGCCGCTGCACAGCCTCCATCGCCTGGGGCTGAATCGACATTATCTTGATGACTTCCGGCAGATTGACTTCTTCTTCACGAATCCAGGCCATTGAATTACTCCTGAATTAGACCGCGCCATTCCAATTACGCGGCTATACTTCTTCACTACTCCGCCAGACGAAGGTCTACGCCCGCCCGAACCAGTCGGGGTGCACCGCCTGCAACCCCAGTTGCGGCCACGCTGCCGGGGCGCTGCACTTCTCCAGCCGTTCATCGAGGGGCAGCGAGTCGTCCCAGTAGTAAGCGATGATGCGGCGGCCGTTCCAGTGGCTGGCGTCGTCTGAGGCTATCCAGACCGCCGGCGACTGCATCGCCTCGGGCTGGATTAGCGCATCAGTGGACGCGCCTTCGGGCGGTATCACCATGTTGGTGGCGGTGGCCCCGCCGGGGGTAAGCACGTTGGCGGTGACGCCGGTGCCTTCAAGGTCCTGGGCCATGATGGCCACCAGCGCTTCGTGCCCCGCCTTGGACGGGCCGTAGGGCGCGCCGCCCTTGCGCCACATGGTGTCCATGCTGGTGGTCACGCCGATGATGCGCCCGAATCCCTGCTCGATCATGTGAGGCGCGACGGCGTGGGACATCAGGAACGGGCCGCTGAGGTTGACGCTGATAACTCGCAGCCAGGCATCGGCGGGCAAGGTCCAGAAGTCGTTCTGGCTTCCGGCGGCCCGCGCTCCGAACCCTCCGGTGCGGGCGTTAATGCCGGCGTTGTTGACCAGTATATGCAGCCCGCCCATTTCGTTGATGGTGCGCTGCACTGCGCTCTCCACCGACTCCGGGTCGGTGACGTCGGCTACAATGGGCAGTACTGCGTCATCGCCGCCTATCTCGCGCATATCGTTGGCGGACTGGTCCAGCCAGTCCTCATTGACGTCCAGCATCGCCACTCTTGCCCCGGCACGCACCAGACCGGTAGTGATGGAGCGGCCCATGCCGATGGGGCTGGCTGCCCCGGTGACGATGGCGATTCTGCCTTCCAGCGTGTTGGATTGGGTGGTCATTTCATTCCTCGACTAGAAAATGGTCACGGGGCCTCGACTAGAAAATAGCCAGGGGGTTCACGGGGGAGCCGGTAGCGTTCTTGAAGCGTAGCGGGGCGACGTTGAACATGAACTCGTATCGGCCCAGCCTTTCGCAGACTGCCGCCAGCTCCTCGCAGTTGCCGGCGTCAATGAGCCACAAGCCCATGCCGACGATGCCGACCTTGTGGACGGGCAGGCCGATGCCGGGGTAGCCGCTGGGTTCGGCGTCCTGGGAGGCGTCGCCGCCCACCAAGGCCACGCCGCGCTCCTTGAGCCACGGCAGCGTCTCGGCATGCAGGCCCGGGCGTCCGGCGGCGGGCGGGCCCAGCTCCAGGCGCCGCTTGTACCAGCCGAGGCGCAGTATCAGCGCGTCGCCTTCCTCGACCCGCACTCCCTGGGCCTCCTCGGCAGCTTCCAGATCGTCGGTGAACACGAACTCGCCCGCCTCGAGCCACGGCTTACCCTTGACCTTGGTGATGTCCAGCATGACACCCCGGGTAACCACGCCGTTCTGTACCTTGTCTATGTCGAGGCTGTTGGCCTTGGTCTCAGAGTTGACGTCCGACGCAGGGAAGCCATTGTACATCCTGCCGTTCCAAACTTGGTGGCAAAGGCTGTCCAGGTGGGTGATGGTCAACCCGTGGAAGGAGAAGCCGATGAAGTCGGACGTGCCGCCAGGCCCTTCGTCGGGGCAACTGTCGCCGGCCCGCAGCATATAATGCAGCGGCGGGATGGAGGTGACGTCGGCGGCGCCTTCCGGCACGATTAGCCGGGAGCAGGTGACGCTGATGCCCTCTCTGACCAGGGCGGCGGCCTGGGCCCGCTTGGCGTCGGTAATCAGGTTGACGGTGCCCAATTGGTCGTCGTCACCCCACCGCCCCCAGTTGCTTAGGGTATCCATCCACTCGAGGACCTGTTCCTCGGAAGGAATCTGTCTCGTGGTCATGCCGAGCCTCCTGTACCGTTTGGCGTAGGGTAAGTCTCAATTGGCTCATGGTCAATTCCGGCTAACCCAGCCGCAGTTCCTCCACGGCGCCGTCTACATAGAGGATTTCGATGGTTCGGGTTACGGCAGTACGGAGGTCGGCCTTTCGAGCATCGTCGAGGCCCTGCGAGAGTCGTTCGATAATTGCGGATACCGGCGTCTGCCCGTCGGCTAGTCTTGTTATGGCCGCCACCAGCGGACTGCACGGCGCACCCTCGGGTTGCGAGGGGGTGGAGAGGGTCATGCCCCAGACGAACTCCCCCTCGGCCAGCACCGGCTTGCGGGCCACCTCTGTGCTGGCGGAAAGCCGGGGAACCGACGGCAACAGCCAGTTGCGTTGCGGGTCAGCGCGAAGGGCGGTCAGCCATTGGGCTCGTCGCGCCCGCTCCGACTCCACGGCGCGGACGCTGGACGTGAACCCAGGCGGAGCTTCCCCCCGGTCCAGCACCGCCCGCTCGTAGCCGCGTGGCGGTTGGCCCGCCACGGCCTGTACGAAGCTCTGTCGCGGCGAGAACTCGCTCTGCTGGCCGTCGCGCTCGACG
Source organism: Dehalococcoidia bacterium (assembly GCA_965204865.1). Classification (GTDB taxonomy): domain Bacteria; phylum Chloroflexota; class Dehalococcoidia; order Lucifugimonadales; family UBA3495; genus VXOI01. The sequence goes on from OZ242027.1 coordinate 3,049,364, forward strand.
ATACGCCTAGCCTCCCAGAAGTAGGAGTCGGAGGTGAGATTGCTGGAATAGAAGAGCCGGGCCATCTCCCGGAACTGGTTGTATTCCTTGTAGTACAGTTCCTGGTATACCTCTCCCGACTGGTCGCGGAGTTGTTCGTCGCCGCCCTCTGCTGTCTTTAGCGTGGTGGTGGCATAGGCGGCGGCCATCACGCCGGACATCAGCGCAAGGTGGACACCCGACGAAAAGAGGGGGTCAACGAAGCAGGCAGAGTCGCCGGTCATCACGAACCCCGGGCCGGTGGTGCGCTCCGACGAATACGACCAGTCGCGGACCACGTTGGGCCCGACGGCCCATCGCGCATCGCGAAGGTTGGACTTGGTGTGCACGGTCTGAGATAGCTGGTCAAGCAGGAACTGCCGCGCTCCCATTCGCTGGATCCCCTCCTGGCCTGTCCGGTTGTCCACCACCGCGCCGACGCTGCTCCAGCCGGTTTCGCCAGCTTTGACCGGCGCTGTGCTGCCCAAGGGGATGGTCCAGAACCAGCCGTGCTCGTAGGCTTCGATGAAGATGTTGTTCTCGTCGGGGGAGGGCAGCGTCTCCGCGCCCTCGAAATAGGCGTAGACAGCGAGGTTCTGGAAGAAAGAGTCCCAGCGGCGCAATGCGGTCTGTTGGGCCAGTAGCGCGGCCTGGCCGGTGGCGTCCACCACGAAGCGGGCTGGCAGTTCGCACTGGCCGTCGGTATCGGAGACGTAGCGGACGGCGGCTCCGGCGTCCGGCGATGTCCGGGCCACGTTTGAGACGCGGCAGCCCTCCCGCACGTCTACGCCGTAGGCGCGGGCGTTGTTCAGCAGGATGTGGTCGAAGGTGGGACGCCAGACCTGGTAGGCGTGGGGGTACTGGAGGCTGGTCTCACGGAAGCGCCAGCTCCACGGGTCGGGGTCGCGGCCCCAGACCATGGTCGCGCCGTACTTGGGCAGGAATCCGGCCGCCTGGACGGCATCCATCGCGCCCAACTCCTCGAGGACGGGCATGGATGCGGGCAGCAGAGACTCACCGACATGGTCGCGGGGGAAGCGCTCGCGCTCCAGCAGCACGATGCGCCATCCTTGACGAGCCAGCATAGTGGCCGCGGCGCTGCCAGCCGGGCCGCCGCCTATGACGGCTATGTCTGCCGTGGGTTGCTGCGGCATTCTGGTACTCCACATAAGGAGTTGGAAGGACAGGGGCGGGTTGATGACCCGCCCCTGCTTCGTTGGCAATGGCGACACGTTGTCGCCCGTGTCTTTGGCCCGCGCCGCTAGTCGGCGCTGTGGCCGCCTTCGGCGGAGGCGGTCTCCTCGGTGTAGGGCTTGCCAGTGGCGGGGTTGACCTCGAAGGAGCTGGGGAGTTCCAGTTCTTTGGCAATCTCGCGGACGGCGGGGATGACTTCCTCGCCCATCAGGCGGAGGCTGCGCATGGAGTCTTCGTGGGTCATGGCGCCGTCGCCGTCCCAGAAGAAGACGCTACCGGGGCGCAGGTACTCGAGGACGTGGCGAATCTTGGGAATGACGGTCTTGGGAGTGCCGGAGATGATGGTGTAGTCGGCTATCTGCTGCTCGTAGGGGCGGCTGAGAACCGAGGCCGCGCCGGCAGTGCTGGGGAGCAGTCCGCCCTGACGGGCGGCGGGGGCGAAGGCCTGGGTGGGCAGCACGCGGCGGCGGGAGGTCAGACCCGGCAGGTTGGCCAGGGCCGGGTTGAGGGTGCCCTCGTTGCCGGCGAGGAAGGGGTTGCTGGGGCCTTGCACGAACTTGCGGCCGGCTTCCTCAGCGAGCTCCTCTGTCTCATCGACGTGGACCTTCCAGAGGTAGCCGAGGTTCTGGGGGCCGGACTCGTAACCCAGCTCGGCGGCGTGGTCGTGGTAGAGCTGGAAGGCGGCCTTGGTAGGCTCCAGCTCGGTGGAGAGCATGATGTAGGGGATGCGCTTTTCGGCGGCCCAGCGCAGGGAGTCGCGGCTGATGACGCCGGGAAGCCAGACCTGGGGGTGGGGCTTCTGGTAGGGCCGCGCCCACGGGTTGACGTGGCGGAACTGATAGTGCTTGCCCTCCCAGCGGAAGGGGCCGGGGGTGGTCCAGGCCTTGACGATGAACTCGTGGGCTTCCTGGAAGCGCTCCCAGTTGTAGGGCGGCGGAGCGTTGTGGGCCACGCTCTCGCGCCCGGTACCGCGCACCCAGCCGGAGACCAGGCGGCCGTGGGAAATCATGTCAATCATCGAGAGCTGCTCGACCAGCCAGAGGGGGTCGTCCCAGATGGGGATGATGTTGCCCAGCAGGACAATCTTGGCGCGCTTGGTGATGCGGGCCAGGATGCTGGCCTCGACGTTCATGGCGCCGCCCATGCAGAAGGGAGTGCCGTGGTGCTCGTTGAGCATGAGGCCGTCGAAGCCCATCTCTTCGGCATACAACTTTTCGTCGAGGTAGCGGTTGTAGAGGTGGGCGCCGAGTTGCGAGTCGTAAATCTCGTTACTGACGGTCAAGTCCATGATGGGCTTGCCAGTAGCGCCGAAGTAGCCGGAATCCGGGTCCTGGTAGGGCCGCTCGGTGAAGTATCCGATGTGCATGGTCTTCTCCCCTCAGTCGGCAATTGTCTGTCCCCTTCGCTAGCTCAGGGGGCGGTAATTGCGGGCATTATACCACTTCGGGGAGTTGGCGCAGCACGGGGGCGGCGAGTCGATAGCGTTCCATGTTAGGTGGTTAATTTACATGGATGCACAGGATGAACAGGATTTTTGGATGTAGGGGATTCCTGGATTCCGGCTTTCGCCGGAATGACGGGAACCAAGCCACCTGAATTGCGACGCTGCCGGCGGCGTTTCGGTTGTAGTGTTCAGGCGGCGGCGGGGCGCTCCCAGAGGTCGGGGCGGAGGAGGGGGCCTTTCCTGGCCCAGGGGATGAGGGTGAACACCACTTCCCGGGGTTCGGGGCCGGTCCTGTTCTGGATGCAGCCCAGGAAGTAGCGCACCAACTCTTGGCCTTTGTCCAGGCGGAAGCCGGCCTGTCCCACCCGGGGCGGGAACATCATGCAGATGCCGGTGAGGTCGCGCTGGCGGGGGTTTTCGCTGAGGACGGCGTGGTCGAACTCGTCGCAGAATTGCATGGCGAGGTTGCGGAGTTTGAGGATGGCGAGGACGGGTTTAAGGCGGCGCTGGAGGGCGTCGACCTGGCGCCGGAGGTAGCTGATGGAGTACATCTTTATTCCTCTTCTGTTTCGGTAGCGTTCCGGTTAAGGCGGTCCAACTGACAGGCGACGGGGGTTTGGATTCCCGCCTTCGCGGGAATGACGGGTGGGCGCGGGAATGACGGGGTGTTGGCAGTCATAATCAGTTAATCAGGAGTGCTAATCTTCGGGTTCGGGCTGATTTACGTATCTGCCGGACAGTACGGAGTCGAGGGAGTCGCGCATTTCGCGGATGTCGGCGTTCAGCTTCATGGACTCGTGAAGGTGGACGGCGAAGGACATGGCGTAACGGGTGGCGCGGAGGCGGAGGTTGTGGTCGGGGTCTTCCATGGCCTCGGCGAGGACGTTCATGCCGCGCAGGATGAGGCCGAGGCATTGCTGGCTGACCTGGTCGGCGTACTCCTGGCGCAGGAGGTCGAGTTCCTCGGCGAAGGCGGGGTCGCGGAGCCAGCGGCGGAGGGTGGACTCGCTGACGCGGCAGTCGCGGGCGGCCTGGGCGATGGTGGGGGCGGCGGCGATGACCGGGAGGGCACCCTGCTGTCGGGTGGTTAGGATGGAAATTTTCTTTTCCTGTCATTTCCGCTCATTTCCTGTCGTTCAGCTTGCCGTTGGGCTTGGCTGATGGGGTTATGGCGGGGGTTGGAGTGGCTGCGATTGGAGGTTTTGCGGGGTTTTCTTCTGGGGCTTTGGGGCATTGGTCATCACTGGGCCTCAGTGGCGGGTTGGGATTGGGCATGTCTGAACTGTGATTTATGGGATTATGGGATTTCCCTGATTTTCTGTCGGGCGGCTCGCGATTTCGACAGAGGACTTGACGGCTCATAATGACCAGAGTCAGGGATTCCATAGGATCGCAGTTCCTAGGTTAGAGAGGTGTCACAGGGGTTGTCTAGGGGCGGGTGTCAGTGGGCAGCGTTCCGAATTAGGTGGCGCAATCAACAGGCGACGGGGGTTTGGATTCCCGCTTTCGCGGGAATGACGGTGGGGTGCGGGAATGACGGACCGGAAACTGCAAAACCACCTAAATTGGAACGCTATCGTGCCAGGGAATGGGCGTCCGCCATGATTTCGCGGGAATGGAGGGTCAGTGTGGGAGTGTCGGCGGCAGACCGTTGTATAATCTAGCTAGTCGGTCTAGCTGGATGATGAAATGGTGGAGTGGTCCTTACAGGAAGCCAAGAACAAGTTCAGTGCGCTGGTCAATGCAGCGCTGACGGGGGAACCGCAGAGGGTGACCCGGCGGGGACAGCCTGCGGTGGTGGTGCTGTCGGAGGATGAATATGAACGGCTCTGCCGAGTAGAGAAGGGAGCGGCTCCCAGTCTGGGCGAACTGCTTGCGCAGATTCCACAGGATGACCGGGAATTTGAGCGGCTATCCGTACCGGCCCGGCCACTGGATTTGTGATGTTTCTGCTTGATACGGATGTGTTGTCCGCGCTGCCCAGGCGAGAACGGAATCCGGAGGCCGTGAGCTGGGTGGAGCAACAGCGGACGGCGGACCTGTACATAAGCGTTGTAACGGTGGGCGAGGTCGAGCGGGGCATCACGCAGCAACAGCGAGATAACCTGTCTTTCGCCCGTGACCTGGCTCAATGGCTGGACCGGATACTGTCATCATACGGCGACCGGATTCTACCGGTGGACACGGCAACGGCGCGACTCTGGGGACGGTTGTCGGCGACGCTTGGGCACGACGGCGCGGACTTGCTCGTTGCCGCCACCGCGATAGAGCACGGGCTCACGGTGGTTACCAGGAATGTGAGACACTTTGAGCCGACGGGTGTTCCTGTATTGAATCCGGCCGGTTGACGAGATTGTGAGGATTAAGGCGAGAGGACACCGCATTTATGGCGGTGTCTTCTTCGCTACGGATGATTCGGCCGCAGGCGGGCTGGGCATCGTCTGGCCTCCCGTTCGTCCTTCGACAGGCTCAGGATGAACGGGGTGGGGTTTGTAGGGTCGCGAAGGTAGACGGGGGTCTGGATTCCCGCCTTCGCGGGAATGACGGTTGGGGGATGCCAGGATGTTGGGGGTTCCTGATCGGTGTTGGCTGGGAGGCCGACGGGGGTTTGGATTCCTGCTTTCGCGGGAATGACGGTTGGGGATGGGAACGACGGTGATGTTCTCTTCATTGTTGCTGGGGTTTCACCCTCATTGCGTACTTCCCTTAACAGGGTAGGGAGCTAGTGTCCGAAAGGGGAGAGAGGCGGTTGGGAGGGTCGGGGGCGACGAAATTCGGATTGACGCTTCATCCCCGATTGTGATAGATTTCGGGGGCTGAAATTATCCTCTTTTCCCCTATTCTCACCCTCCGAGAGACTGCATGGAATCAATTATTGTTGCACTGGCCGCAGGTGTTGTCGCCCTTGTTTTTGCCGGAATTACCGCCATGCGGGTGCTTAGCGCCGAGCCCGGGAACGCGCTGATGCAGAGCATCGGCGACGCCATCCGCACCGGGGCGGGGGCGTTTTTGCGCCGCGAGTATATGTCGCTGCTGCCGTTTGTCGTGGTCGTTACCGTGGTGCTGGGCGTGCTGGACTACACCATTTTCAAGCATGAGATGGCGGTGCCGGCTACGGCCATTTCGTACCTGGTGGGGACCATCTGCTCCGGCACCGCCGGGTTCATCGGGATGAACGTGGCGGTTAGGGCCAATGTGCGGACGGCCGCCGCCGGAATGCGGGGGCTGAACCCGGCACTGCGGGTGGCCTTCTCCAGCGGCACGGTTATGGGCATTTCGGTGGTGGGCATCGGACTGCTGGGCGTCACCATCCTGTACCTGATATTCCAGAACATCAGCGTGGTGGCCGGGTTTGGGTTCGGGGCCAGCTCCATCGCGCTGTTCGCCCGCGTGGGCGGGGGCATCTTCACCAAGGCCGCCGATGTCGGTTCGGACCTGGTGGGCAAGGTGGAGGCGGGCATACCGGAGGACGACCCGCGAAACCCCGGCGTCATCGCCGACAACGTGGGCGACAACGTGGGCGACGTGGCGGGGATGGGCGCGGACCTGTTCGAGTCATACGTCAGTTCCATCATCTCGACGGTGGCGCTGTCGGCTGCGGCGGTGGTGTTCGCCACCGGCGCTGCCAACGAGTTCGACTATACCAGTTCGCAGGCGGTGTTCCCGATGCTGCTGGCGGGTTCGGGCATCGTGGCCGCCATCCTCGGCACCTTCCTGGTGCGAAGCGGCGAGCAGGCCGACTTCGACAAGCTGCTGTGGTCACTGCGGTACGGCATCTTTGCGGCGGGCGGGCTGCTGATTATCTTCGCGGCGATACTGACAATTACGCTGACTAGCAACTGGTGGTGGTTCGGCTGCGTGGTGGCCGGGCTGGTGGCTGGCACGATTATCGGCTTGGCTACCGAGTATTTCACTTCATACAGCTACAAACCCACCCAAAGGGTTTCGGCCGCATCTGAAACCGGCGCGGCAACGGTAATCATCCAGGGCATTGCCAGCGGAATGTTGAGCACGCTGATTCCCGTAATCTGCGTGTCCATCGCCATCCTGCTGGCGTACTGGTTCGCCGGGTTCTACGGGGTGGCGCTGGCGGGCGTGGGGCTGCTTTCGACGCTGGGCATCACGCTGGCTACCGACGCCTACGGGCCAGTGGCGGACAACGCCGGCGGCATCGCCGAGCAGGCGAACCTGGACCCGGAGGTGCGGGAGCGCACCGACGCGCTGGACGCGCTGGGGAACACCACCGCCGCTACGGGCAAGGGCTTCGCCATCGGGTCGGCGGCGCTTACGGCTCTCGCGCTACTGGCGGCGTACTCGGTAAGCGCGGGGCTGATAACCATCGGGGAGGACGGCAAGCTGGTGTCGGGCAGCCTGGGCATCAACCTGTTGCAGCCGGAGATACTGGTAGGGCTGGTCATCGGGGCGATGCTGCCCTTCATCTTCTCGGCGCTGACGATGCAGGCCGTGGGCCGGGCGGCCCAGGGCATCGTGGACGAAGTGCGGCGGCAGTTCCGGGAGATTCCAGGGTTGATGGAAGGCACGGGTACGCCGGACTCGGCGCGGTGCGTGGACATCAGCACGCGCGGGGCGCTGCGGGAGATGATCGTGCCCGGCTTGATGGCAGTGATTGCGCCCATTGCTACGGGGTTCATCCTGGGCGAGGCGGCGCTGGGCGGGCTGCTCATCGGCTCGGTGGCGTCGGGGTTCATGCTGGCCATCATGATGGCCTCGGCGGGCGGCACCTGGGACAATGCCAAGAAGTACGTGGAGCTGGGGAATTACGGCGGCAAGGGTTCGGAGGCGCACAAGGCGGCAGTCGAGGGCGACGTGGTGGGCGACCCGTTCAAGGATACGTCGGGGCCGTCGCTGAACATCCTGCTGAAGCTGATGGCCGTGGTGTCGCTGGTGTTCGCGCCGGTGTTCCTGGAAGTTTCGCCGCTGATTAACCTGGCGTAGGGAGACGAGTTCAACGCCGAGGGCGCAGAGGGAGATGGGGGTTTGGATTCCCGCCTTCGCGGGAATGACGGGGGCAGCGGGAATGACGGGAGGCAGCGGGAATGACGGCTGTGAATTAGACGCCTAGAACGACAGGGGTGTTCGGTAGAGTTGATTCTTCAGCGATGGTCTTCCAACCAGGGGCCGTCGCTGAATGATTTTTCTGGAGGGAGCCGGGATGGCTGCTGAGGGCGTTACTCTGAGGGGGATACTGGAGGAGTGCCGGGACGGCCGGGATGGCGGCGCCTTCAATGAGGTGGTGGTGATGCTGGAAAGCACCGCCGCCTCTGCGGAAGTGTGGATGGACTTCGACGATTTGCGGTTCACGCCGGACGGTCGGGTGGTTACGCTGATGATGCCGGACGGGACGCATATGCACCTGGACATGTCGAAAATCCGGGAGGCGGAGTTCATCCACACGACCAACGACCGGGGGCTGCCTTCGTACCAGCTCTGGATGCGGGACGGCGAGGGGAATCCGGCAATGCGGATTTACCTGCGGAAGTCGGAGGACGACGCTACTAACCCGCCGCGGCATGAGTTCTTTATGGCCCTGCTGGAGAAGTACCCCGGGCCGATTGCGCTGCCGGAGGAGGGGTTCGGGCAGGCGGAGGGGCACCCCTAGCGGGCTGAGGGAGTCCTCGGGGGCCGGGCAACAGCACGCCATTCACCTTGCTGTGCGCCGTATTCCGCAGGCGAAGCCTTCCGGCCTGCCGGAGGCCCGCGAAGACTATCCTTACAAAGCCGGTTATAACGAGAATGAATTGGTTTCTTGCGGCCGTTTTCTTGTCCTTGGCCGCGATGGGCTTTGTTGCCTGCGGCGACCCTGAACCCACTGCCACCCCCACCCCCACGTTGCCTCCGACGTCCACGCCGGTGCCGACGCCAACAGCCACTGTTGCCCCGTCGCCGGTTCCGTCGCCCGTAGCCACGGCCGCTCCGACGGTCACGACAACGCCCACAGCTACGGCGGAGCCGGAGGTTCCCTGGGCGGCCGAGCGGATAGAGTGGAGCGAGTGCGGCCTTGGGGCGGAGTGCGGATTCGTGGAGGCGCCTGCGGACTACCGCAATCCCGAGGCCGGCAGCATCAAGATAGCGGTCAACGTGCGCCGGGCCGCTTCCCTGGACGAGCGGATAGGCTACCTGTTCGTGAACCCCGGTGGGCCGGGCGAGAGCGGGGTGGATGTCGTCAGAGACTTTTATTACGAGATTTTCGCCGGTGAAGTCAGGAGACGTTTCGACATTGTGGGGTTCGACCCTCGCGGGGTCGGGGCGTCGGAGCCTGAGTTTGCCTGCGGCGCTCCGGGCGAGCGGTTGGAACTGCTTGCCGGTATCGAACTGCCCGTGGATACCCCGGAGGAGATAGCGGCCGGGGAAGCGGCGGCCAACCTGTGCATCCAGTCTATGGGGGCGGTGGGTGGGTTGCTGCACAGCGAGTATGTCGCCAGGGACATGGATGAAATACGCAAGGCCCTGGGCGTTGATGAAATTTCTTACATGGGATTCTCCTATGGCTCGGTGCTGGGGGTATGGTACGCCACGCTCTTTCCCCAGTCGGTCAGGGCGATGGTTGTTGACGGCGCTGACAATCCGGTGGACCCGGTTGACACCCGGCAGGAACGCATAGACGAGAGTATCGAGGAGGTCGGGCCCTTCGCCGTTCTGCTGGAAGAGGCGCTGGAAGCCTGCGCCGACCCGCAATGCCCGATATACAACGACGGGGACCCGGTGGGCTACTATATGCAGGCCGCAGAGAAACTGGACCTGGTCAACCGGGCGGCAGCCAACCATCCTCTTGCCGGCCTGTTTGGAGTAATCACGGCCCTGTACAGCGAAGAGTTCTGGCCCTATCTGTGGCTGGGCTTGTATTTGTTACAGGAGCAGGACGACCCTTCCCTTCTGCTTGATCTCGCCTCGATCCAGCTTGGCGAAGACCCCAGCGTCCCTAGATTAACGGGACACGTCAATTGCCTGGACGGCTGGGTCATATACCCGGAGTTGGACCGTCAGACCAGGCTGGAGGACTCCGAAATCATTGATGCGGTCATCGAGGAGAGGTTCCCCTTATTGGCGGTGATGGACTTCTCGGCTCCCTCCGCCTGCCCCTTCTACGACCAGTTCGCACCCAACCCTCTGGATGTCGCTCTTGATGGCGGCGATGTGCCGATACTGGTAATCGGCAACCACTCCGACCCGGCTACTTCCTTCGGAGAGTCTGAAGAGCTGGTCACCGAGACGCTGAGCAACGGCTACCTGGTGGAAGTCTCCCATCCCACGCATACCGTCTACCCCAACAATGCGTGCGTCAACAGCCATGTTCACAAGGCGCTGGTTGACGGGGAGTACCCCGGCGAGCGGCGGGTTTTCTGCGAGCGGGAGGGCTGACGGGGCAGGACAATGGCAAGGTGTTTTCTTGCTGCCCGGGCTGTGGCTCTCTACGCCGTGCGGTCCATGCTCTCGCCGGTTTCGAGGCTGATGATGCGGGCGTTGGTTTCTTCGCCGTTGATTTCGAGGAGGCCGATGGTGCCGAGGCTGCCGCGGGGGTGGCGGCTGCCGGGGTAGGTGGGGCTGCCGGAGTTGACCATCAGGACGCCGTCCCAGCGGCAGATTAGTTCCTCGTGGGTGTCGCCGAAGAGGACTACGTCTACGGGTTGGCCGAATTTCCTGCGCAGGGTTTCCTCGGCTTTTCCTTTGGGCAGGACCAAGCCGGTGCCGTCGCCGGTGGTGGCTATCTTGGGCCCGGGCCACTGGATGTCGTGGGTCATGCCGATGGCGAGGGCCCCGGCTTGGACTACGCGAGTGGCGTAGGCGAGGCGGTCGCCCTTTTCAACCGGGTCTTCGTAGCCGCGGACGGCGAGTACGGGAGCGACGGTTTCGAGGTAGTCGAGGACGCCGAGGCATTCGAGGTCGCCGCAGTGGAGGATGAGGTCAACGCCGCGTAGGGCCTGCAAGACCTTGTGGGGGAGGTCGCGGCCGCTGCCGGCGGAGTGGGTGTCGGAGATGAGGCCGATTTTCATAGGTGATTTATCATGGAGGCGAGGTTTCGGAATCCGCTTCGTTCTTCCAGGGGTATCCGAGCTTGTTGAAGAGTTAAGGTCACCGGAAGGTAGGCAAACGGGGGTTTGGATTCCCGCCTTCGCGGGAATGACGGGTGGGTGCGGGAATGACGGGCGGGGTGCGGGAATGACGGAGGTCCGGCCCGTGATCCAGGGTGTGCTCCGGCGGTAGATGAACGCTCATGATCAGTTCAGGTTGTCCCAGAGGGCGAAGTAGTCGGGGGACTCGCCCCGGACGGCCTGGGTGAGCTCCTGGCGGTTGAGCCGCTGCATTATTTCCGATTCCTGGGCGGCCAGGTCGGTGAATCTGCGTTCCCAATCGGGCAGGGACTCGTTGCCGCCGGGTCTTTGCAGCAGATCACGGAGGGCGGCCAGCACCGCGTCGGAGTGGACCGAGACCGCGCCGCCGGTGACGACGTAGACGACCACGGTGGGCAGGTCGGCGGCGTTGATTTCAGAGCCTAGAATATCGTGGTCGTTGAGATGCACGCCCAGCCGGTCGAGGATGAACATCATCGCCACCTCGCGGATGGCTTCCTCGAAGTGCATGGTCAGGTTCATCAGGTGGGCGAAGGGGTAGTCTCCCATCTCGCGCAGGGCGTGGGAGAACTCGTGCTCGACGGCGCGGAAGAAATCGTCGCCGAAGACATCGTCGACGTTCAGCGACCGTACCGGCGGCTGCCCGGCGCGGGAGTCGAACACGAGGAACTCGCGCAGGTGCGGGAAGATGCAGAGCTGGAGGTCGGGAAATCCGGCCTCGGGATGGGCGGGGTTGAAGAACTGTTCCATGACAGTCACTTTACGCCTATGTGGGGGAATAATCCAGCGGTTCATTAATTGACATGGATGGACAGGATATACAGGATGATTTGATGGATGTTGCCAAAATCCTGTGCATCCTGTCCATCCATGTCAATAATCCTAGAGCAGGGCGGCGATGTCCTGGAACTGGCGGGATAGCCAGTCGTCGTTGTCGTGGCGGCAGACGGCGTTGTAGAGGAGGGCGGCGCGGCGCCGGCGTTCCTCCGGGGGCATGGTGATGGCCCGGTAGAGGGTTTGGGCCGTGCCTTCGACGTCGGCGGGGGCTAGGGTCAGGGCGCCCTCGGCCAGTTGGCGGTAGGCCCCGCTGCTCTGAGAGAGGGCCAGCACGCCGTTGCGCCGGTTGACCACCGGCCCTTCCTGAGCCACCGGGTTTGTGCCTTCCACCAACGTGTTGACCAGCAGCGCGTCGTATAGCTTCATTCCGGCGACGGCCTGGGCGTAGTTGTTTTCGATGAAGGGAGTAATGGGCTGCCAGCCATTGAAGGCGTGGGTGTTGTTGACCTGCTCGATGGTCTGTTTCACTTCGTCGAGGTAGCGCTGGTACTGGCGGATGTGAGTGCGGGATGGCACGAGGAAGGCCAGGAACTTGACGCGCCCCTTCAATTCCGGGCGCTGGGAGAGCATTTGCCCGTAGGCGCGGAAGCCGCGGATGATGTTCTTGTTGGGTTCGGCCCGGTCTATGCGGACGATGGTGAACTCGCCGGCTTCGGCCTGCAAGCGGGCTTCGTATTCGAGGGTGCGGGGCGCGTCGGCGATGCGCTGCACTTCCTCGACGTTGATGGAGGCGGGGTAGACCTTCACGTTGCAGAGATGGCCGGCCAGCTCCACCACTTCGGCTATCCGGCCAACCTGGGCCTGGGGCACGAACTCCTCCACCGTGTCGAAGAAGCTGCGGCGGTCCTGGGGCGTCTGGAAGCCCACGATGTCGGCCAGGCACAGGGACTCGCAGATGCGGCGGACGATGTAGCGGGGAATCATGCTCCAGTACAGGGGCGTAGGCCAGGGGACGTGAACGTAGTGCTGGATTACCGCCTCCGGCAGCTCGTGGCGCACCAGCTCGGGCAGCAGGTATAGGTGGTAGTCGTGGCCCATTATCACCGGCGGCTTTCTGCTGGTCCTGGCTTCGTCAATCACCGTCTTGGCGAAGGCTTCGTTGACCGGAACGTAGCCGGTTTCCCAAGCGTCGTGGATGCCGGCGTCCACGGTGGGATTGTAGGGCGGATTCCACAGGTAGTGTTGCAGGAACCACAACAGCGGGTTGCAGATTACGTTGTAATACTTGTGGTAGGCGCGGCGGGGCGTGACCACGTAACGCAGGCTTATCCGGTGGTCGGGCATCTGGGACTTGACGCTCATGCCGACGCCGCTGGCGGACACCTGACGGTCGCCCTCGCCCATGGCGTGGGATACCCAGGTGAAGGGGAAGTCCTGGGCCAGGGAACCGTAGGCGGTGGCGACGCTGCCGCTGCCCCGGCGCGGCTGGGGTTTCCCGTCCGTTGCCTGATGCTCGACCGGGCCGCGGTTGCTGACCAGTATCAGGGAACGCCGCGAGAGAACAGCGGCGCACAGTTCGTTCAAGTCTGCCGCGCCGTCTTCGAGGACTTCGCCGAAATTGTGGCTATCTATCGCCATGGATGTGGTTTCCGCCGTGACGAATTAGGGCGTGTTGACATTTCACCGTCATTCCGGCGAAAGCCGGAATCCAGGGGGTTCCGTGGGCAAACCATTCTACGGCATAGTGCGATTCTGGATTCCGGCTTTCGCCGGAATGACGGAATTAAAAGTGGGCGCGTTGTTTGATGCTGGGAATTCACCCTCATCCCCTGCTTTCGCAGGGGCAGGCTCTAACCCTCCCCCTCAAACGGAGAGGGGATTTGGCACACACCTCTTAGGAGGCGCGCCGGTAGAGACGCTCAATGGCCGGGACGACCGCACCCAGCCCGTCCACGGTTTCGTCCGGCTCGGTGGCCGGGTCGGAGGGGTCTTCGCGCTCGCTGAAGCCGGTAATCCAGACGGTCTTGAGGCCGCACTTCCTGGCACCGGCCACATCGTTGCGGATGCTGTCGCCGACGTGGACCGTCCGGTTTGGGGCGGCGTCCAGGGAGCGCAGGGTCATCAGGAATATCTCTTCCGCCGGTTTGGACAGCTTCACTTCGTCGGAGAAGGTCAGCGTGTCGAAGTAGTCCAGCATTCCGGTGTTGGCCAGGTAGGTGCGAAAGGTGGTTCCCGGCGTCATTCCGGTGTTGGAAATCAGTCCGATGCGAAGGCCCATGTCGCGGACGCTCTGGAGCACGTCTACCGCGTCGGCGTGGGCCGGGGGAGCGTAGTCCAAGAAGGAATCGGCGTAGACACGGGTGATTTCGGCCAACGTATCGGCGCTCAGCCGGTCTCCCAGGCCGGGGCTGATGTTCTCGACGAATATGCCAATCTGCTCATCGAAACTTACGTCCAGCAGCCCCTCGCGGATTGCCACGCACTGGCGGTAGCAGTCCCAATAGGCTTCGCTGATGCGCTGGGCGTCGAATACCTCGCCGCAGTCGGCCAGGACGCGCCGCACACCTTTAAGCCGGGCCTCGGAACGTGTAAGTCCCAGTTCCCGGTTGTCAATCAGCAGCGTTTGCCACAGGTCGAAGGTGACGGCGGTGAGTTCAGGCAAGGCGGTATCCTCATACGGGATTTTAACATGGATGGACAGGATGGACAGGATATGGGATAGCGTTCCGTTTTCAGGTGGTCCGATTGAATGACGACGGGGGTTTGGATTCCCGCCTGCGCGGGATGACGGGGAGGGCTGGGAATGACGGCGTGGGTGCGGGAATGGCGGGTTGTCGGCGGTAATGCCACCTAATTTGGAAAGCTGCCCTACAGGGGCGGTCTTCGGGTGTGCCAGTCGGTGGACTGCTCGTAGGCGTGGGCGGCGCGGAGGACGGTTTCTTCGTCGAAGGGGCGGCCGGCGAGTTGGAGGCCGATGGGGAGGCCGTCTGCGGAGAAGCCGCAAGGTACGGAGATGGCCGGGAAGCCGGTGATGTTGTAGGGGCGGGTGTACTGGGTGAGGGCGGGTACGGTGCCGATTTCCTGCTCGCCGGCGAGGACCTGCTGCTGCAACAGGGGCGGCGCGGTGACCGGCTCGGTGGGGCCGGCGAGGAGGTCGACGTCGTCGAGGAGGCGGCGGGCGGCGCGGTCGAAGGCGGCGCGGGCCTGCTGGGCGCGGAGGTAGTCGGCGGCAGAGATGAAGAGGCCGGCTTCGAGGCGCAGGCGGACGGGTTCGTAGAGCTTGTCGCCGTCGTTGGTCAGCACGTCGCGCAGGGCGGCGGAGGCCTCGGCCATCAGCATGGTGGTGGAGATGGGAGCGGCGTCGTTGAACTCGGGGAAGTCTACCTCGACCAGCTCTGCGCCCAGGGCTTCGAGCTGCGACAGGGCCGCGTTGACGCTGCCGCGCACTTCGGGGTCGAGGGGGGCCTCGAAGTGCTGGCGAGGGACGCCGATGCGGAGGCCGCGTATATCGCCGGTGAGGGCGGCGGCGTAGTCGGGGACGGGCAGGGTGGACGATGCGACGTCGCGGGGGTCGTGTCCGGCGATGACATTCATGGTGATGGCGGCGTCCTCGACGGTGCGCGTCATGGGGCCGGGGTGGTCCATGGACCAAGCGAGAGGGGTCAGGCCATGGCGGCTGACGCGCCCGTAGGTGGGCTTGAGGCCGACGATGCCGCAGAGGGCGGCGGGGATGCGGATGGAGCCGCCGGTGTCGCTGCCGGTGGTGATGGCACACTGGCCCGCCGCCGTCGCGGAGCCGGAGCCGCCGCTGGAACCGCCGCTGACACGCTCCGGGTTCCAGGGGTTGTGCATATGGCCGTAGTCAGGGTTCTCGCCGGTGGGCCCGTAGGCAAACTGGTGCATATTCAGCTTGCCAATGAGGATGGCGCCGGCCTCGCGGAAGCGGGCGGCGACGGTGCAGTCCTCGGCAGGGACGAAGGTGTCGAAGATACGGGAGCCGGAGGTGGTGCGGACGCCGCCGGTGTTGAACAGGTCTTTGAGGCCCACGGGGATGCCGTGGAGGGGGCCACGGTAGCGCCCGGCGCGGATGTCGCGCTCGGCCTGCCGGGCCGACGCCAGAGCCTCGTCGGGCAGGAGGGTGATGAAGGAGTTGAGCACCGGCTCGGTGGCGCGGATGCGGGAGAGATGGGCCTCGATGACTTCGACGGGCGAGATTTCGCCGTCGCGGATGAGGCGACCGAGGTCACCGGCGTTCATGTAGCAGATTTCGAGTTCGTCCACGGCCTACCCCCGGAAGTTTGGAATGTTGATTCCCGGGCTGCCGGGAATGAAGTTATGAGGCTCCGGAGCCCGGGCCACGCGGAATGAAGGCCATGTCCGGCTCGGTATCGCTCACGTCGATGTTGCGCAGCGATGCCGTGCCCGCTAGGACGCCGCGCAGTTGGCTGTACAGCTCGTCCATGTGGGCGTCGGTGCCGGTGATGCCCAAGCGGGCCGCCGCTTCGTCGAAGGCCTGGCGGGATATGGGCGCATCGTCGGGCATATTGTGCAGCCTCCTGAGAATCCCTCTTGCCTGCGGCAGAAGGTCAAAGTATGGGCCAGCCTGTGGGCCATTATGTCCCACCGCCCCTGCCCTTGCAAACTGCCCGTCTGCGTCCGCTTGCGCCGCCGCCGGATTGCCCGTATGTTGTTACCCGCTGACTGCGATGAATATGACGAATCCCGACCTGCATTGCGCTAACTGCGGACTACTGTCAGCTCCCGGCGGCCGTTACTGCACTGGCTGTGGGGCATCTTTGCCCCTAGCGTCGGCGCCGGTTCCGGCACCCGGAGAAGACAGCGAGGTTCCGTGGACTCCGGTGCATGTCACGGTTGGCCTCTTCCTGTTCTTGGGGCTGCTGATTGCCGCCGCCTTTGTCGCCAGGGGAGTTGGGCCGCTGTATCCGGCGCATGAGCAGGCGTTGCAGACCTGGGTTGGAGTCCACCTGCTGGCCTTGTGCGCTGGCGCTGTGGTGTGGTTCATGGGCGCGCGTAGGGCGGTTTCTCCGGCGCGGGCGCTGGGGCTGGTCATGCCACGCACGTCGCTGGGGATGTCTGCGACGCTGGCACTGGCGGCGCTGGCGGCCAGCATACTGGCGACCTTTGTTTACGGCCTGGCCGTGGACAGCCTGGGGCTGGAGTCGCTGCGCCCGCCGGAGATAGAGGACGGGACCATCTTTCCGGGTATTGGGATTCTGCTTACTCTCCAGGCCCTCGCTGTTGTTACACCCCTCAGCGAGGAGGTGCTGTTTCGGGGGTTCGTGCTGCGGGGGCTGCTTCCCAGCATAGGCGCCGGGCCTGCCGTGGTTGCCACGGCGCTGCTGTTCAGCGTCCTGCACCTGGAGCCGCAAGTGATGATTCCCATATTCATCACCGGGCTGGCCTTGGGGTTGTTGTATGTCAGGACCGGGTCGGTGTGGCCCTGTATCGCGGCCCACGCCGGGCAGAACGCCCTGGCGCTGCTGGCGGTGAGGTTCCTGTAAACGTTTTTGCAGATTGCAGAAGACTAGGTTGTGTTGACATTTGCGATACAGCCGTCCGCAATCCCAAACCGTCATTCCCGGCAGCCGCGGGAATCCAAACCCCCGTTACCCCACAGTCCCCTGCGTCCCGCGTCTCCCCGCACAGGCAGGTGTGTTAATGACCGTCGAGACCTGGGGCGCCGGGGTTTGGATTCCCGCCCCCCGCCTTCGCGGGGGCAGGCTTAGCGGGAATGACGGGTAAATGTCAACAAACCCTAGACACCGCTATTGCTGTGGGTTACATTTGGCGTATTCGGTAATCATATCTACGGAATCTGGGCAGGGCATTTTCCGGGTAATGGGCAAAGAGCGTATCGAGCGGATGTTTGCCAGCGTCCGGGAGCGGGAGCGTCCCGGACTTATCGTATTTCTGACCGCCGGGGTTCCCGACATGGAGGCCACGCTGGAACTGGTTCCGGCGCTGGTGGCAGCCGGTGCCGACGCCGTGGAGCTGGGAGTGCCTTTCAGCGATCCGCTGGCCGAGGGGCCGGTCATCCAGCAGTCGAGCTTTCTGGCGTTGCAGAAGGGCGTGAGCACCGCCGATTGCCTGCGGGCCACCGAGACGCTGCGCCACCGGATTCCCGACGCGCCGCTGATACTGATGGGCTACTACAACCCGGTGCTTTCCTATGGCATCTCGCCCTTTGCCGCCGAGTGCCAGCGCGTGGGGGTGGACGGTCTCATCACCGTGGACTTGCCCGGAACGGAGTCGGGGCCGCTGGCCGCCGAGTGCGACAGCCGCGACATTTCGCTTATTCCCCTGCTGGCGCCTACCAGCACCGAGGAAAGTATTGCCGAGTCCTGCCGCAACGCCAGCGGGTTCGTGTACTGCGTCAGCGTTACCGGCGTTACCGGAGCGCGAATGGAGGTCTCCGGACGGGGGCTGGAACTGCTTGAGCGGGTTCGCGCTCATACCGGCCTGCCGCTGGCCCTCGGGTTCGGAATTTCAGCGCCGGAGCACGTGGTCGAGGTCGGCAGGACAGCCGACGCCGCCGTGGTGGGCAGCGCGCTGGTGCGGATTACGCTGGAATCGCCCCGGGACGAAGTGGTGGAACGAGCGAGCGCCTTCGTGGCGTCGCTGGCCGGGCGGACTCCCGCCGCGCAGTCCGCAGACGGAGGACGCCGATGACCGTCTGCCGGGGGATACGGGGGGCCACGACCGCCGAGGCCAACACCGGCGAGGCCATCCATGGCGCGACCACCGAATTGCTGGAGGCGCTTATCGAGGCCAACGGGCTGGAGGAGAAGGATTTGGCGTCGGTGATTTTCACGATGACGCCGGACCTGAACGCGGTGTTTCCCGCCGCCGCCGCCCGCCGGTTGGGGTGGAACAGCACGGCCCTGCTGGGCGCGGTGGAAGTGGATGTGCCGGGCAGCTTGAACCGCTGCATCAGGATACTTATACTGGTGAACACCGATAAACAACCCGGGGAGCTGGTAAACGTTTATTTGCGAGGAACCGAGACTCTCAGATCCTGATGCGGGTCTCGAATTACTGACTCGTGAATGAATTGGTAAACAATACCGTCATTCCGGCTTTCGCCGGAATCCAGGGATGTTGTCCTCCAGCTACGTTCTTTGTGCCTGGCGTTTTCTGGATTCCGGCTTTCGCCGGAATGACGGGTAACTGGCCCGAAATATTTACCAATCAATTCACCCATCAGTAAGTCGCAGGCCCTTCGAGGAGAGGAGCCGGGTGCGATTGCGCTGAAACCGCTATCAAAACTTGTTGACTTCAACCCGGAGGGCGAGTAGTATCTATTACATAATGAGAATTACCTGGGACGCTTGCGGTTATCGCTGCTATTTCTTTACCGGTTGCCAGCCAGCCGGCGAAGGATTGGTGTGCTAGCCAAAGGCAGCCAGGAGGACACCAAACCCCAGCCGGCATAGGTTGGGGGTTTTTTGTAGTTGTGCCGGAGGCCGGGCCTGGATTGGCTGATCGGGCGTGGGGGTGGATGTAAGACCGTTACCTGAGTCACTATATTTGTTTGGAAGGAACACCATGCAACCGTCGGCAACCAGAGATGTACACATCGAGTCCATGCAGCCCCTCACCACGCCGCGAAATCTCGTCAATTCCCTCCCCATCACTCCTTTCGTGGAAAGGACTGTCTTAGAGGGTCGGGAACAGGTGCGAAAGGTTCTCAATGGCGAGGATCTCAGGCTACTCCTTGTCGTCGGTCCCTGCTCCATCCACAGCAAGGAATCCGCCCTGGAGTACGCGGGCCGCCTCAAGGAACTGTCCGAAAAACTCAGCGACCGCCTTCTCATAGTGATGCGGGTCTACTTCGAAAAGCCCCGCACCACCGTTGGCTGGAAGGGCCTTATCTATGACCCCCACCTCAATGACACCTTCGACATCGAGGCCGGACTGCGCACCGCCCGCTCTCTCCTTCTCGAGATTGGTGAGATGGGGATGTACGCGGGCACCGAGTTCCTGGACCCGGTTGTCCCTCAATATCTGGCTGGCCTGATAACCTGGGGCACCATCGGGGCCCGCACCACCGAAAGCCAGATCCACCGGCAGATGGCCAGCGGCCTGAGTATGCCGGTCGGATTCAAGAACGGCACCGACGGTAATGCCCAGGTCGCGGTGGACGCCATGCTGTCGGCCCGCAGCCCGCATGGTTTTCTGGGCATGGACGGCGATGGGCAGACCGCCCTGATTCGCACCACCGGCAACCCCGACGGGCACCTTGTGCTCCGAGGCGGCAATGCGGGCCCCAATTTTGGCGCGGAAGCTATCGCTGAGGCCAAGGAGCGCCTGGGGAAGGCCGGCGTCCGCTCCCAGCTCATGGTTGACTGTAGCCACGGCAACTCCAACAAAGACTACAGGCAGCAAGCCCGCGCTTTCAAGGATGTAGTTTCCCAGAGGACCAGCGGGGGGAGTGACATCATTGGCGCGATGCTGGAGAGCAACCTCAACGAGGGCAACCAGCGCCTCTGCGAAGACCTTTCCCAGTTGCAGTACGGCGTCTCCATCACCGACGCCTGTATCGGCTGGGGGGAGACCGAGGAGCTGCTCCATTGGGCCTACGAAGCCATGGGCGCCCTCGCCGCCGCTCCGGTCTAGCCACATTTCCGCACTCAGACTACAGAAACCGCCGGGGTTGCCCAATCCCCCGGCGGTTTGTCTTCCCCCAGCCCTCCCATCATTCCCGCGCCCTGGTTCGGCAACCGTAGTGGAGAAATTTAAAGCGGTGGCGGATTTGCCCGCCACCGTTTTCCTGCGCTTCATTGGAGTAGAGGCGAAGGTGAAACCCGTTCATCCTTCGACAGGCTCAGGACGAACAAGCGGGGTGAGCGTTCCGATATAGGTCGTCCATTAAGATGACGACCGGTGTTTGGATTCCCGCTTTCGCGGGAATGACGGGTGGGCGCTCGGCAATTGTTGCACACCCTCCTGCACAAGTGGGGAACGCCCTCACTCTGGCCCTTTCCCAGGAGGAGAGGGGATTTGTCTTGCACCATCTCACAAGCCGGCCTTGACTGCCGACTCCCGCATACTCTCCAGGTAGGCAAGGCTGGAGGTCTGGAGTAGGCTGTTGACGTTGCCGTGGAAGTACTGGACGCCGAGGTCTAGGAACTTGGGCACCAGGTTGTCGGGGCAGCTTACGCCAGCCACCTTGCCGGCCTTTACTATGACGTCCACGCCGCGCTCCATCTGCGCCTGGACTTCAGGGTGGGTCTGCTGACCGGGGACGCCCATGGACTGGGACAGGTCTCCGGAGCCGATGAAGAAGACGTCCACGCCGTCCACCTGGACCATGGACTCCAGGTTTTCGATGGCCTCGACTTCCTCCAGCATGAGGCAGACCAGGGTGTTGCGGTTGGCCTCGGCCACGTAGTCGCCGGTGGAGCCGCTGAAGCCGTAGCCCGCCGGGCGGCTGCGGCTGAAGATGCCGCGGTGTCCCTCGGGGTAGTACTTGACCGCGTCCACCGTCGCTCTTGCCTCGTCCGCGGTGTTGACGTGGGGAACCTGTACGCCCCATGCGCCCCGGTCAAGGAAGGGGGCGATGATTTCCGGCTTGTTGGCTACGGGGCGGACGATGGGCGCGATGCCGGAAAGCTCGGAGGCTCGCACCAGGTCCTCGGAGTTATCCACGGTTATGGAGCCGTGTTCGTTGTCCAGCAGCACCCAGTCGAAACCGAGGCAGCCCAGCATTTCCACCACCGGGGCCGAAGGGAAGGTAATCATCACCCCGAAGACTGCTTTTCCCTGTTGCAGGGTTTCTTTCAGCGTGTTCTCGCGCATACGTCCTCTCATCCTGTTGTCGAATGGGTTGCGAAGTGTGGCGGGGTTCCGCTTTAGGTGGTCTAATCAGTTGCCCCCCGTCTTCACGGGGGCAGGCTCCATCTGGGGTTTGGATTCCCGCTTTCGCGGGAATGACGGTGGGGTGCGGGAATGACGGACCGGAAACTGCAAAACCACCTAAATTGGAACGCTATCGCGAAGTGTCTAGCCGTTGACACTACACGGGAGTATACTACTCGCCACTTTTCCGGGTTACATAACCCGGCAGTGAACCGTTGAAGCCATATTGATATAATGGAAAGTATCATGGAGACACGGGCGGCCGGGATTCTTGGATCCCGCCCTTCGACAGGCTCAGGGTGATGTAAGCAGGGGGTACGATATGTTTCCGCAGGTTTCTCTGACGGCGCCTACCCGCAGCGACGTGGAACGGCTGATGGGTTGGCTCGAGGATGATGAGGTTAACACGTCCTGGTACGGCCTGGGGGACGACGGGCAACCACTTCACGCCGGTTATGTGCCGTCGCACGTCCTGGAAGGCGACGACAATGACTGGGACCGGGTGTTCAACGACGACAATCGCAAGGTCTTTGCGGTCTACTCCAGCGAGGGCGAGCATATCGGAGAGGCGCAACTGGTCATCGAATGGCCTCTGCTGGAGGCCCAGGCCTTCATCCTGGTGGGGCGCAAAGACCTGTGGCACCACCACTATGGCACCATTTCGCTGGTCAGCTTGCTGGACCACGCCTTCAACGATCTGGGTCTGCATCGCATCTGGGTCGATGTGCCGGAGTACAACAGGCCGGCGCTGGATATGGTTGAGCATATAGGATTCGTGGTGGAAGGCCATTTCCGCAAGGCACACCGCCGGGGAGACCAGTGGTTCGATTCCTATGCCCTGGGCCTGCTGGCCGAGGAGTATCCCCGACGCCGCGCCCGCCTGATGGAGACCAATGCTTAACCTTCGAGCGGTTTGAGCCTCAATGAAAAGCCCTCTCACTCTACACAGGAGGAAGGAGCGATGCCAGTAATAACAATCAACGGCCCCTTGGGGGCAGGCGCGGTTTCCATCGGCCAGATGGTGGCCCGGGAATTGGAGTTGAACTTCTACGACCGGCTGATTTTCACGCAGGCAGCGCGGCTTATCGGCACTCCGGTCGGCGCGGTAATCGCCAAGGAGCAGCGCGTTGACCGCTTTCGCGACCGGCTGGGCCGGTTCCTGCAAACCATGCTGGAACGGTCGGCGATGTCCGGCGTCAGCGGCGAGCCCTACTTCGGCCGGGGCATTGAAAACCTGCCGCCAGAGACTTTCATGGAGATGATGGGCGAGGGCAGTACAAACCGGCAGGTCAGCGACAAGGAGTTTATCGAGGCCACCGAGAAGGTGGTGAAGGACATCTACGAGGAAGGCAATGCGGTAATCATCGGCCGGGGGGCCAACGCCATCTTGGAGAGTATGCCCGGCACCTTCCACGTGGGCCTGCTGGCGCCGCTGGAAGTGCGCGTACAGACCCTGATGCAGCGCGAGAACTACACCCGCGAAGAGGCCGAGAACTACGGGGCGGAGCTGGAGCAGGCGCACGAGAATTTCTTCCGGCGTTTTTTCAACTACAACTTCTATGATCCGACCCACTACCACATGATGCTGAACATGGGGCGGATGAGCCCCGAGGCGGCCGCCGGAATCATCGTTCACGCCACCAGCGACACCTTTGCCGCACCTGCCACCGCGTGACCCTGGCGGCATCCGCCAGGCAAAGGCGGCGGGCATCCTTCGACAAGCTCAGGATGTTCGACAAGCTCAGGATGACGGCAGTCGCCGGGGGACTGAGAAGTGTTTCCCTTCGCTGACGCAGGGGCCCGCCGCACCGGTCTTCCCCCGGTCACCGTGGGGCTGATCGGCCTCAACTGCCTGGTATTCCTTTACGAACTGCAAACGGGCGGTCTGGGAGTTCTAGCCGGCGGCGGCAGCTTCCACATCGACGTCTTCTTTTTCAAGTGGGGCTTCATTCCCTCCGAACTAGCCGAGGGCAGGGACTACCAGCGGCTTTTGGGCGGAATTGACATCGCCTCTCCCATTCCCACTTGGGCCACAATACTGTCCTCAATGTTCATCCATGGCGGGTTCCTGCATCTTGCCAGCAATATGCTGTTCCTCTGGGTGTTCGGGAGCAGCATGGAGCAATCGCTGGGGCCGGGCCGGTTCGTGCTGCTCTACTTCGCTACCGGGGTCGCGGCGGCGCTAAGCCACCTGGCCATTGAGCCGCAGTCGCAGGCGCCGCTCATCGGGGCCAGCGGCGCTGTTTCCGGCGTGCTGGGGGCCTACCTGCTGACCTTTCCCTTCAACCGTATACGGGCGCTCATCCTGATGATTCTCATCACCGTAATCGAGCTGCCCGCGATATGGTTGCTGGGAGGGTGGTTCGTCTGGCAGTTAATCCAGGGGCTAACGTCGCTGGGGCTGTCCAACGCGGTAAACGTGGCGTTCTTTGCCCACGTGGGCGGGTTCGTGGCCGGGGTGGCGCTGATTGCCGCCGCCCGCGCGCTCACCGGCAGGCCGGTGCTGCCCCGTCGCCCGCAGCCTTGGGGCTACTGGCGGGATGAGGACGATTCGTATGGTTAGGCAACGCCCGGCGGATTCAGCGCATTCCCACCGTGGACGCGGAGCATTACCTTGAAGCAGGAACCAGAAAGCGACCAGCGCGTAACCATCTGGAGCGTGCCAGAGGACTGGCAGAGGTGGTATCTTGCGCTGTTCAACATCCAGATATTATGCTTGCTGGGACTGGTATGCTGGCATGAGGTGGCTACGGCTCCCGACGGCGGAGTGGCGATTGATGTGTTGATCGCCGTCGGATCGAGCATGGCGGGGCTGATCATTCTCGTGGCGGCGGAAAGCATTTTCCTGACGGATGTGACCAAGATGCTGTTTACGATGATTTCAGACAGATATCTGAGGCGCGAGCGCGCTAAGGGACGAGCCGAAGAACGTCAGAAATGGGAGGAATGGAACGAGCGACGCTTGGCGGCGGAGGCTGCTGGTGAGGGCTTTACCGAGCCACCTCCGTCTTCCACTAACTCTAACGGTAGCGGGTAGGTGCAATTCTATAGGCGATCTCACTGTATGAACCAGGTGAGGTAGAGATATGTTCAGTTGGCTTGCTGACAAGTTGTTCAGGGGACGAAGGGAAAGCGCGGACGCTCATACGCAACGGGTCTGGGCGGAGTGGGATACTCGGCGGATGGCTGCGGAAGAGACAGGAGAAGCGTTTGCGGAGCCTGAGCCGGAACAGCCCAAGTCCGGCAGGAGGCGATGGCGGCGGGGGCGTCCGTCGGCCCTGGATGCGGGGGCGGCTGGCGCTACGGGCGCTTTCCTGGTGGGGCCGCACATTGACCACGGGCATGGCCATGGCCACGGTGGATTCGACGGCGGCTTTCACGGCGGTGGCGGCGATGCGGGGGGCGGGTTTTAACGACTATATGAAAGGGGCGTCCCACTAGGGGACGCCCCGATGCCTTTCGCCTATCTGTACAGACCTTACTGGGTGATGAGGTTGCGGTAGGGTCGCGTCGCCAGGTTCCAGCTATCGGCGTTGCGGTCGTAGCGGGAGTTGACGAAGACGCGCCAGTTGACGTCGTCCAGGTCCGGGAAGTCGGAGCGGTAGTAGTAGCCAGGCCAGCGGGTCTCCTCGCGGTAGAGCAGGTGGCGCAGGTGGGCCTCTCCGACCCAGGCGCGATGCACCACCTCCCAGCAGCGCATTAACTCATGGGGTGAACGGGCCGCCAGGTGTGTCAGGTCCTCGCGCAGCATCTCGATCAGGGCGATGCCGCGCTCCAGGGTCGGGCGGTTGGTGGTGTACCAGGCGGATGCGCCGGCGCCGTACTCGTCCATGATTTTTTGCAACCGGACCAAGCCCTGCTTCGGGGTCAGGTAGTTGGGATTGATTTCCTCGGCGGTGGTTGCTCCCTTGTGCCGGTCATAGGTGGTCAGCGGGGCAAGTATCCTGGCCTGCATCCCCTGCACCTGGTCGCCGGACACCGTGGGGCGGCCGGGGTTGTCGGTCAGGTAGTTGACGGCGGCCTTGGCGGCGATGCGGCCCTCGGTGAAGGAGCCGGAGGAGAACTTGTGGGGGGCGGCGCCCACGCCGTCGCCGGCGGCGAACAGGCCGCGGATGGTGGTCATGCGGTTGTAGCCCCAGAAGTAGTCGTCGGAGGCGATGTCCTCCGGGCCGCTGACCCATGCGCCGGCCTCGCCGGAGTGGGAACCCATGATGTAGGGTTCGGCCAGCACTACCTCGGATGGCGTTTCCTCGGGCGCGATGTTCTGGGCGGCCCAGGTGAGGGCCTGGGAGATGGTCATGTCGAGGAAGTCTTCCCAGGCCTCGTTGCGGACCTGCTCCATCTTGTCGGGGTCAATGGTGCCGTCTGGACCGGCGGAGAGGGCCTGCATGGCCTGGTCGGTGCGCATATACATCGGGCCGTAGCCGTCGCGGACGTCGAGGAACATCTGGTGGTTGCGGAGCGGCGTTGGCGTGGGGATGGCCGAGCCGTAGGGCTCGTACTTGTCCAGCTCGGCGGCGCGGGTGACGGTGTAGTCGTCGCCCAGCGCGTTGAGCACCTTGGCGTGGAAGTACTGGAACCACATTCCCACCGGGCCGTAGCCGTCCTTGAAGCGGGTGGGGACGAAGCGGTGCTCCATCTGGGTCATCTCGACCCCGGCGGGAATCATCAGGCCATAGGCCGAGCCGGTGGCGAAGACGGAGTACCAGGTGCGGCCCAGGCCCTCGCTGACGGAGCGGGGGCGGAAGACGTTGGACGCGCCGCCAGTGGTGATGATTACCACCGGCGAGCGGAAGACGTAGAACTTGTTGTCGCGCACCGAGAATCCTGCGGCGCCGGCAATCTTGCCGGGGTCTTCGTCGTCGGTGAGCAGGTGGGTGATGGCGATGCGCTCGTAGATGTTCTCATCGCCGAGGGCGGTGCGGGCAGGCTCGGCGGCGATGGGCTTGATGGACTCGCCGTGAATGGGAATCTGCCAGCGGCCGATGCGCTCGTACTGGCCGTTTTCCTGCTTCCAGATGGGCAGGCCCCATTCTTCCAGCAGGTGGACGGAGTTGTCCACGTGGCGGCCCACGTCGTATACGAGGTCTTCGCGGGCCAGGCCCATCATGTCGTTGACGACGTAGTTGACGAAGTCCTCGGGGGTGTTCCAGCCGTAACGCTGGCCCATGTAGCAGTTGATGGCCGAGAGGCCCTCGCCGGTGGCGCCGCTGCGCTCGATGACGGCCTTTTCCGCCAGCACCACGCGCTTGTCGCCGGCCCAGTACTTGGCCTCGAAGGCGGCGCCGCAGCCGGACATGCCGCCGCCGATGATAAGGATGTCGCAATCAACCGTTTCTGTGGTCTCGAATGCCACGGCTTTTCCTCCGTGCCTATTCCCCATCCTAATGGGGAGTTGTGTTGATATTGTCTGTCGAAACCCGTTCGCCCTGAGCTTGTCGAAGGATGAGCGGGTTTGCCGCCGAATGCTTGGACTACCCGCCCAACCGTCCGCCCTTCGACAAGCTCAGGGCGAACGGTTGGGCTTCGCAAACACACCCTAGCGAGAGTCGGGGACGGGCAGCCTGTCCACGCCCAGCCAGTTGGAGTCGCCAGCCAGGTTCTGACTGCGCAGGTCGGAGTCGCGGTTTTCGGTGAAGCCTTCGTAAGGCACCACCGAACCGGGGGGACGGGTGCGGGACTGGTAGGTGAAGTCGAAGCGGCGCCCGTCGCGGAATACGACCTCCCAATGCAGGCCGCCGTTCTCGATGCCTTCAACTTCCGTGCGGTGGGGCTGGACGATAGCGCCCAACGGCACGAAGTCGGCGTACCCGCGGACGTTGATGGCCTCTTCGGGGCAGAGCTTGACGCAGGCGTAACATTCAGAGCACAGGTCCGGCTCCTGGTTAAAGCCCTTGTTAGCCCCGGTGTCCAGCGCCATGAGGTCGTTGGGACAGATGTAGACGCAAAGGGGCCCGCGATGCTCCCCGGCGCAGGCGGTGCACTTGTTGGGGTCTACGAATGTCGGCATAGCTTATCCTCGATTTTCAGTTCTCAGTTGGATGCCTGCAAGCAAAGTAAAACCCCCTCGCGCCTGGGAGAGGGGGTTTGCGAACCAGCAAACTAGGCGGGCTGACACTCCGTACAGGTGCAACAGGCCATCTCCGGCATGGTGATGACCGGCGTGCGGTTTTCCAAGTATTCGGGTGTTACGAAAGGCGAGCCCATCCCGTATTTCTCGGCGCAGTCGCGCACAACCTCCAGCACTTGAGGCCGCAGGGTGGTGGCCGCCGGGCCTTCGCCACCGCTGATTATGCTGCGAATCAGCGTTCCGGCCAGGTCCTGCTTGCGGTCACGGTGGCCGCATATCCCTTCATAGGCGACGCTCTCGCAGACCGGGCAGTACCACCACTCCAGGGTGAGAACGGATTTTATGCCAAGTTCGGGAAGCGTGTCAAAGACTTCGTGGGCGGCGTAGCGTCCATAGTGGTCGCCAACGCCGGCGTGGTCGCGCCCGAACATATGGTGGGTGCAGCCCAGATTCTTGCGGACGAGGGCATGGAACACAGCCTCGCGGGGCCCGGCGTAGCGCATATCCCACATCAGGGTTGAGGTCTCGTGAATTTCGGGCAGGAAGAAGCCCTCATCCCGCAGCAGGGCATGGGCGAGAACGATGGCTTCGTCTATGTAATCGCCGGGCTTCTTCTCGCCTATCACGGCGCTGACGAGAATGCCGTCGGCCCCGGAGGCCAGGAGGGCGCCCTTCATCATCATCTCGTGGCCGGCGTGGGGCACGTTGCGGGTCTGGTGGGCCACGGCGGAGTCCCAGCCCAGCTCGGCCAGCCGAGCCCGCAGTTGCTCCGGGGTCTTCCAGAAGCGGTCGAAGGGCGGGTTGACTCGGGGCGGGTTGACCAGCGTGACCTTGCCGCCGACCAGCGTGTCCTCCAGCGCCATGGTGCGGGCCACTCCCGGGTGTTCCGGGTCGGTTGTGCCGTAGACGTTCCGGGCCATCACCATCTTGTCATAGGTATAGACTTCGGCCACGTCCAGCACCGCCAGCGGTTGCCCTTGGTGGGTCAGCAGCACGCGGCTGCCGGGTGTTGCGCCGGTGGACGCCCATTCCGCGGGCGACACGT
The DNA here is from genome assembly GCA_965204865.1 of Dehalococcoidia bacterium. GTDB lineage: Bacteria > Chloroflexota > Dehalococcoidia > Lucifugimonadales > UBA3495 > VXOI01. The sequence continues at coordinate 3,077,881 of OZ242027.1, forward strand.
CCAATATGATAGGGATGCTCCACACCAGTCCGTTGTCCAGCCTCATGGTCCGGACGACGGAATCGAGGTCGGCGCGGCCCATGAATCCGTCCAGCGGCGAAAAGACGCCGTAGGCCAGGTTGATGACCTCCCGCGCAATCTGCTCGTTGACGGCCAAGCGCGACAACCCCCCGGCCAGATGCGCCGCCTGGCCGGAGGGTGCGACCGATACCTTCAGTTCGCCGCCGTGGGGGGAAAGGCTATTGTCTACAGCCATGACTCGGCCCGTGGATTTGGGGAATCTGGACGGCCCTGTACGGAGGTATGTTCCGTGTCCTAACTCTTATCCGGCCCGTCCTTCGACAAGCTCAGGATTATTCAGATGAGACCACTGCCGCGCCCTCAGACGGACTGTGCCCCTGGACTCTGCATCCGTGGCTGGCCACGGTTGATACGAGAATCAGCCCGACGACAGCGAGTGCCACGATCACCCGGCCGACGCGCTTGCCCGGTATACGCATCCTTGCTGTTCTCTCCCGATGAAGGTTGCCTGCGCCCCGGCCCGCCCTTCGACACGCTCAGGGCGCTGTGGCAGGCGAGGCGGCAGACGGTTGCGATTTCCGCAGGCAGTATATCGTAAGGGCCGATTCGCGGCTAGTGCCGGAAGCCGCTATAACCTAGAAAGCGGTAATCCGTACCCCCCGCGACACGGTTGGCGCGAATGCCAGCGCTCGTTGAGAGTAAGAGTATCGGTTAACAAGCCGCCGAAACCTGATAGACTAATGGCAGCAACACCGAGTTCCGCAGGAAACTATATGACCGCCGCTAACCGTGACACAACGAACTCTCAAGCCCGGTTCGACGATGCTTGAGAGCAGTACCGTTCCGCCATAGACCGCCTGGAAGCGGGAGACGTCCGTGACGCCTGCGGCAAAGCATGGAACGCGACCCGCGCCGCCGCCGAAGCCGCAGTGCTGGCCCACGGCGGCGACACTACTACAACCACCCACATTTCCAGCAACTTCCGCCGGTTGTCCCGCGCCAACGGGTACACTGACCTGCCTGCCAGATACTCCGAGCGGGCCCAGTACCTGCACATTGAAGGCTACTATTACGGCATCGTATATGACGACTACATACTGGAGCTAATCCGCGAAACGGACAGCCTCATCCGGCGGGCCGAACGATTGGCAGAAGCGTAGGGGGATGTGCGGGAAGCTGCATATTGGTTGCAAAGAGGGGGGATAGTAGAAAGGCCCTGGCGACAAGTATGTCAACCAATGCGTCATGCTGGGCAGCGTTCCGAATTAGGTGGTCCAAGCGACAGGTGACAGGGGTTTGGATTCCCGCTTTCGCGGGAATGACGGGTTGTCGGCGGTCATACCACCTAAATTGGAACGCTACCGTCATGCTGTCTTGTGATACTATATGGCTCGTAGCGGTATGCTCATTACACCGTTGATTGTCAGGAGACGCTGATGCTGGACTACAAGCCGAACATTGTTTTGTCCAACGAAGAATTTAACGTGGTCGGCACCCGCCCGGTGCGGCCCGACGGGGCCGAAAAGGTTACGGGGCGGGCGCGGTACGGCGCAGACCAGAACCTTCCCGGCCTGCTGTACGGCAAGATACTGCGCAGCCCCCACTCCCACGCCATCATCAAGTCCATTGACACCAGCGCGGCCGAGGCGCTGCCGGGCGTCCATGCGGTGGTGACCTCCGCCGACTGGCCGGAGACCTCGGGGCGGCTGGCGGATCTGGCCGAGGGCGCCATCCAGAACCTGGGGTTCCTGAGCATGAACGTGCTGGCGCGGGGCAAGGCGCTGTACAAGGGCCATGCCATCGCTGCCGTCGCCGCGGCCAATGCTCACGTTGCGGAGAAGGCGCTGGAACTAATCAAGGTGGACTACGAAGTGCTGACGCCGGTGCTTTCCGCCGACGAAGCGATGAAGGACGGCGCGCCAGCGGTGCACGAGAGGCTGGCCAGCCTCTCGAACCCGGCGCTACGACCGGGCGGGCTGTTGGACGAGGGTGAAGACGGCGCGGGGAGCAACATCGCCAACCAGTTTGAGTTCCGGCTGGGCGACGTAGAGGAGGGATTCAAGCAGGCCGACGTTATCGTCGAGAAAGAGACCGAGACGGTGCCGGTGCACCAGGGGTACATCGAGCCTCACGCAGGAACGGCGCAATGGGGCGTTGACGGCAAGCTCACCATCTGGTCCAGCAGCCAGGGGCAGTTCACCGTCCGCGACCACACGGCCCGGTTCTTGGGGATTCCAATAGCCGACGTGAAGGCCATTCCGCTGGAAATCGGCGGCGGATTCGGGGCCAAGACGGTGCTGTACGTGGAGCCGGTGGCGGCGCTGCTCTCCCGCAAGAGCGGCCACCCGGTGAAGGTTCAGATGAGCCGCAAGGAGGTCTTCGAGGCCACCGGCCCGACCTCCGGCACGAAAATCAAGGTGAAGCTGGGCGCGACGAAGGAAGGCAAGCTGGTGGCGGCCGAGTCCACGCTCATCTATGAAGCCGGAGCTTTTCCCGGCTCGCCGGTGTCCCCCGGCGCGCAGTGCATGATGGCGCAGTATGACGTTCCCAACGCTCACCTGATCGCCTACGACGTGGTCATCAACCGGCCCAAGTCCGCTGCTTACCGCGCCCCCGGCGCGCCGGCCTCGGCCTTCGCCATGGAGACCGCCATTGACGAGCTGTGCGAGAAGCTGGAAATGGACCCGATGGAGTTCCGCCTGCTCAACAGCTCCAAGGAGGGCGTGCGCCGCGTAACCGGCCCGATGACGCCCAAGGTGGGCTACATCGAGACGCTGCAAGCCCTGAAGGACCATCCGCACTTCAACACGCCGCTGGAAGGCAGGACGGACGACGAGAACGGCCACATCAAGCGGGGCCGGGGTATCGCCAGCGGCTTCTGGGGCAACAACACCGGCCCGGCCAGCGCCCTAGCGGTGGTCAACTCGGACGGCTCGGTGAGCCTGACCGAGGGTTCGCCGGACATCGGCGGCAGCCGCGCCGCTGTGGCGCAGCACATCGCCGAGGTGCTGGGCGTCCCGATGGACGACATCAAGCCGCAGGTGGGCGACACCGACAGCATCGGCTTCACCTCCAACACCGGCGGCAGCAGCGCCACCTTCAAGTCGGGCTGGGCCGCCTACGAGGCGGGGCAGGACGTGAAGCGGCAGATGCGCGAGCGCGCCGCCCGCATCTGGGACATCCCGGTGGACGATGTGGAATACGTTGACGGGGTGTTGCAGCACACTTCCGACCCCGAACTGCGGCTGACCTTCAGGCAGATTGCCGCCCGCGCCGTCGGCACCGGAGGCCCCATCGTGGGCCGGGCCGGGGTGAACCCGCCCGGGGCCGGGCCGTCCATCGCCGTTCACCTGGTGGACGTGGAGGTGGACACCGAGACCGGCAAGGTGGACGTGCTGCGCTACACCGCAGTGCAGGATGCGGGCAAGGCCATCCACCCCAGCTATGTGGAGGGCCAGATACAGGGCGGCGTGGTGCAGGGCATCGGCTGGGCGCTGAACGAGGAGTACAGATTCGACGACCAGGGCGGGATGCTCAACAGCAGCTTCCTGGACTACCGGATGCCCATCAGCCTCGACCTGCCGATGATTGACACGGTCATCGTCGAGATTGCCAACCCGGCCCATCCCTACGGGCTGAGGGGCGTCGGCGAGGTGCCATTGGTACCGCCGCTGGCCGCCGTCGCCAACGCCGTTCACGACGCCATTGGTGTCAGGATGGACTCCCTGCCCATATCGCCGGACAAGGTGCTGGAAGGGCTGTGGGGCAAGAACGGCGGCTAACCGGGATAGCCGCGAAGGGTTGGGGGGCTGGAAATGTCCAGCCCCCCGCTTTAGGTTGTGTTGACATTTGCGATACAGCCGTCCGCAATCCCAAACCGTCATTCCCGGCAGCCGCGGGAATCCAAGCCCCGGCGCCCCACATCTCGACTGTCATTAACATACCTGCCTGTGCGGGGAGACGCGGGACACAGGGGACTGTGGGGTAACGGGGGTTTGGATTCCCGCTTTCGCGGGAATGACGGGTAAATGTCAACAAACCCTAGTTTCCGAACTTTGAGAAGGAATCCCTTCACCATCAATGGGTGAAGGGCCAGGGTGAGAGCAATGCCGGAAGTATGGCTCCCGCCGCGAATGCAGGCCCATTGCGGAGGCAACCAGCAGGTGGTGGTCCCGGGGGCCACCGTGCGCCAGGTAATCAACAACCTGGAGCGCGAGTACCCCGGCTCCCGCGACCTGCTAATGGACGTGGAGGAGGACGACCTGCTGCCAGGGCTGGCGGTGGTGGTGGACGGCGAAACGAGCCTGCTGGGCCTGCTGGAACGGGTGCAGGAGAACAGCGAGGTACACTTCCTGCCGGCGATTGGCGGGGGTGAAGGACGACGAGAGGCCAGTTACCGTGACTGATCCGCTCCAGCCTCCTGTCAGCCCTCCCAGCCCCCAAGCCGCCCGCGAGGTGCGTCGGGACACTCCGTTGCGGCGGGCCCGCACCTGATACGGCCACCTCGCCGGAGTTGCCGGCGTTTCCTTGATGGATGAACTGCTCCGCGGCGGGTGGCTCGAAACTATACCAGCTCCACCGGATGACTGCCGTGTTTTCTACACACCAACCTCAGAAGGGACCGCCTCGCTGATGGAGCGAGGCGTGGTCATTCCTACTCCCAAGGCTGGCAAGCCTGTTGCCTTTTCTTGTCTGGACTGGACGGAGCGGCGCTGGCATCTGGGCGGCGCGCTGGGGCGAGCCATCGTCAACGCGCTGTTGAATGCCGGTTGCATTGAACGAACATCGGGGTCCAGAGTCGTAACACAAAAAAGCGCACTGGACCCTTGGCTGGACTCGTAGGGAACTTCTCGCCCGTTCCTTCCTTGCTTTACTCTGCTTTGCCCATTGGACGCCCCCTTTTCATTGCGCTAGAATGCGGCATCAAGACAAATGACGTCGAATTACGCCCACAGTGCGTGAACGGGAGGAGCATATGGTAGAGGAACTCACCCCATCGCAGCGCAAGTGGTACGACCTGGCAGCCAAGCACGCCGACGTGTTCGCCGAACGGTCTGCCGAGTATGACCTGAAAGGCGAGTTTCCCTTCGAGAACTACGCGGAGATGAAGGAGTCGGGCTACACCGCCATGCCGATTCCGGCGGACTGCAACGGCGGCGGAGCCGACCTGCTGGACATCTGCATCGCCCAGAACCGGCTGGCCCAAGGCTGTGGAGCAACAGCCCTGGCCGTAAATATGCACTTCGGCCTGCCTTTCGTGATGACCGACCTCCGGGCCGATGGCTTTGAAGTCGAGGAGCTCCTGACTCGCATCGCCGACGAGAAGTTGATCGTGTTCGGCGCGATCACCGACCCACAGGTGGACAGCTACAAGGGCATCACCGGCATGGGGTACACCACGGTCAAGGCCGTTAAGGAAGGCAACGGTTTTCGGATAAACGGACGCAAGGGCTTTGGCACCAATAGCCCGGGCGGCGACCTCTTCGCCAGCAGCGCTATCTACACGGACCCGGAGGAAGGCGACGTCGGATTGATCTTCATCCTCCCTATTGACCACGAGGGCCTGGTCTGCCTCAACGACTGGGATACGATGGGGATGAGGGCCAGTCAGAGCCATAGCTGGCGACTGGAGAACGTGTTCATTGAAGAGGACCACGTTTTCAAGCATAAACCCTGGGAATGGGACATCTACGCCCGTGGCCTGTGGGCCTGGCACGGCGGCACCTTTGGGTCGGTGTACCTGGGCATTGCCAAGGCGGCCCGCGACTTCGCCATCAACCAGACCCGCGACCGCACCCGAATACCCTTCAAGCAGCCGGAAAGCTACTACCCCGGCCACCAGTTCCTGGCCGCCGAAATGGACATCGCCCTCAACGCCGCCTGGGCCTACCAATATCAGGTTGCCGAGAAGCTGGTCGATGTCAAGAACCGCGACGACGCCACTATCGTGGACGCCGTGGCGATGCAGTACTTCTGCATGAAGGCGGCGCAGGACGTGGTGAACAAGGCGGTGGACATGATGGGCGGCGCGGCTCTGGCTCGCCGCTTGCCCCTGGAACGCTACTACCGCGACGTGCGGGCGGGCACCATGCACCCTATCAGCGGCTTCGACGCCCTGGAACTCATCGGCAAGCACGCCTTCGGCCTCCACCGAGACGTGGAGCCGCGCTACGTGTAGCCGTACCGGAAGGTAATGCGCCACGGGAGCGGAACGCCACCGCTCCCGTTATTTTGTGGAAGGAGAAGCCCCGCCTTGAGTAGGCAGCGTTCCGAATTAGGTGGTGCAATCAACAGGCCCCCGCCTTCACGGGGGCAGGCTCCATCTGGGGGTTTGGATTCCCGCCTTCGCGGGAATGACGGGTGGGGAAGCGGGAATGACGGATGGGGAAGCTGGCAAACCACCTAAATTGGAACGCTATCCCTTGGGTAGTAGCCAGTCTGCATCCGGTTTGATTACAGTACGCTGCGGTGCTACGCTGTTATTCGAGAATATCCAGTTGGAGGACTCGCAAGCATGGCTGGCTACATGATAGGCAACATTACCATCACTGACCCGGAGACCTTTGCCGAGTATGGTAGGCGAGTGCCGGAGACTGTCGCCGCATTTGGAGGAACCTATGTAGTGCGCGGCGGCACTCCCGAAAAGATTGAAGGGAACTACGAGCCCAAGCGCATCGTGGTGTTGCAGTTCGAGAGCGTCGAGAAGGCCAAGGAGTGGTACAACTCCGAGATGTACGCGCCGTTGAAGGAGATGCGGATGAAGGCATCCAACGGCGACCTCTACTTTGTCGAGGGCGTATAGAAACTATCGCAGGCCCCGAAGTTGCTTTCGTGTGGGCCCATTTCCCGTGCCTTTTCACCCTCACCCTAACCCTCTCCCTCGAGGGAGAGGGGAAAGTAAACCATGGCAACTGACCTCAAAGACAACGCGACGGTTTCAACATCGCTGAACATCGGCGGGATGACCTGCGCCGCCTGCGTTTACCACGTGGAGCGGGCGTTGAGCGGCGTTCCGGGGGTGAGCAAGGCCAGCGTCAACCTGGGCGTTGAGAGGGCCGCTGTCGAGTTCAGCCCTGGCCTCGTCACCATGGAGGACTTGCGCCGCGCCGTGGAGGAGGCGGGCTATCGCGTCGAGGCCGTCGGGGACCGTCAGCAGGAACTGGAGCGGCTGTCGAAGACGGAAGAGATGCGCGCCCTCCGTAATCGGCTGGTGGTGGCTGCCACGGGGGCCATCCTCCTTTTCCTGGGGGCTTTCAAGGGATTTCCCTGGGTGCCGGGCTGGATGGAGTTGAGCTTTTACCCCTTCCTGTTATGGGTTGTGGCCACTCCTGTGCTGCTCTGGGCTGGCGCAGGATTCTACCGGTCGGGCTTGGGCGCGGTGCGCCACGGGTCGGCCAATATGCACACGCTCATCGTCCTCGGCACCAGCACCGCCTACGGGTACAGCGTTGCCGTGGTTCTGCTGGAGGCGTTTGCGCCGTCGGTGTTGGCGAGGGCTGGCATAGAGGGCAAGGTCTTTTTCGAGACCGCTGCGGTGATTATTGCGCTGGTCCTGTTGGGGCGTTACCTGGAGGCGCGGGCCCGGGGGCAGACTTCCGAGGCCATCCGGCGGCTCATCGAGCTGCGCCCGGCCACGGCCACGGTGCTGCGCCACGCCTCTGACGGATTCGGGGGCGAGGTCGAGGTGCCAGTGGAGCAGGTAGCGGCCGGCGACCTGCTGCTGGTGCGGCCCGGAGAGCATATCCCGGTGGACGGGGAGGTGACCAGCGGCCATTCCGCGGTGGACGAGTCGATGCTCACCGGCGAGAGTATGCCGGTGGAGAAGGCTCCCGGCGATTCGCTCTACGGGGCGACATTGAACGGACACGGCGCGCTCTACTACCGCGCCACCCGTGTCGGCCAGGAAACGGCGCTGGCCCAGATTATCCGGCTGGTGGAAGAGGCGCAGGGTTCGCGGGCGCCCATCCAACGGCTGGCCGACCGGATTTCGGCCTGGTTCGTGCCGATTGTGGTGGGCTTGGCTACCCTGTCGTTCCTGCTGTGGCTGCTGCTGGGGCCAGCCCCGACGCTTACGCTGGCTATCCTGGTGTTCGTTGCCGTGCTGATTATCGCCTGTCCCTGTGCCTTGGGCTTGGCGACGCCCACGGCCATCATCGTCGGCGTGGGCAAGGGCGCGGCCCAGGGGGTGCTTATCCGGCAGGCCGAGGCGCTGGAGAAAGCTCATAGTGTTGATACCGTTGTCCTAGACAAGACCGGCACTTTGACGACCGGGAAGCCGGCGGTCACAGCCGTAGTGCCCAACCCGTCCGAGAGCGAGCGGGACCTGCTGTTCCTGGCGGCCTCTGCCGAGCACGGTTCGGAACATCCGCTGGCCCAGGCCATCGTTCAGCGGGCTCAGGAGCAGGGCATTGAGCCGAAGACAGCCGATGACTTCCGGGCCATTCCGGGCCGGGGCGTGAGCGCATCAGTCAACGGCACGCCGGTGCTGCTGGGCAACCGGGCCTTGATGGACGAGTCGGGGGTGTTCCTGGATGGGCTGAACGAGTCTGCCGCGCGGTTTGCCGCTGACGGAGGAACGCCGGTGTTCCTGGCGGCCGACGGGCAGGCTATGGGGGTGTTCTCGGTGGCCGACACGCTGAAACCGGGCGCTATCAGAGGCGTGGAGCGGCTGCGGGATATGGGCCTGCGGGTGGTGATGCTGACCGGGGACAACGCCGCGACGGCCCACACCATCGCCCGACAGCTTGGCATCGGGCAGGTGGAGGCCGAGGCGCTGCCGCAGGACAAGGCGGCGGTGGTGAGGCGGTTGCAGAGCGAGGGCCGGGTGGTGGCGGTGGTCGGCGACGGCATCAACGACGCCCCGGCGCTGGCCCAGGCCGACGTGAGCCTGGCCATGGGCGGCGGAACCGACGTCGCCATCGAGTCGGCGGACATTACGCTGATGCGTGATGACGTGGGGGCGGTGGCTACCGCCTTCGACCTGAGCCGTCAGACGATACGCACCATCAAGCAGAACCTGTTTGGGGCCTTCTTCTACAACGTGCTGCTGATTCCGGTGGCGGCGGGCGTGCTGTTCCCGGTGTTTCAGGCCGTGGGCGGCGTTCCCGTCTCGCTGGAGTTCTTCTTCGGGCAGCAGGGGTTCCTGAACCCAGTGCTGGCGGCGCTGGCGATGGCCTTCAGCTCGGTGACGGTGGTGAGCAACTCCCTGCGGCTGCGCGGGTCTAAAATCTAGACCCTGGACTATGAATAAGAGGTACAGGCAATGGCAGTAGCGATAGACCCGGTATGCCTGATGGAAGTCGATACGGAGAATCCGCCGGGCGGACACAGCGAGTACCGGGGTGTTGATTACTACTTCTGCGGGCCCGGCTGCAAGGTGGCCTTCGACCGGGACCCGGAGCACGTGCTTTCCGGCGAGGGCGTGGTGCCGATGGAGCACGGCGACCACGGACACGGGGAGTCGCCCCCTTCGGGTGGCGGGGGCATCATGGGGTGGCTGCGGCGGCTCTTCGGCGGGAAGAGCCTCTCGGATTGATGAGTCAGCCCCGAGTGATGGGCAGGTGCTGCCCGTACCCCTCCGGCTACTCCGACGTTGTTGCGGCAGCGGGTTGCCGCTCCAGAAAGCCCTGTGGTACTTTGATGTCCACTTCTGCAACAACCACGTGAGGGGCGTGGACGTAAGGCGGCACCGGATCGCCCCCACATTCGGATTCGGTGATCAGCAACCCTTCCATCGCGTCCTTGCCATTTGCCAGTGCCTCTTCCACACTATCGCCGTCAGTGGTGCAGTTGGGATAGTAGGGGAAGAAGACCTGATAGCCACCCTCATCCTGCGGAATGAGGATGACTGTGAATTTCTGTATATGCACTACAAAACCTCGTCGGCAATTTCGTCAAACTCGGCTCTGGTCATTCCCATTTGTCGCAGAATGCTCGAAAAGGTGTTCGGGCGAACTTCACCCCGGTGTTCAGGCACTACTACTGTCGGACGACCTCGCTGCCTGAAATTTGCGTGGCTGCCGGAGTAGTGGTGAAGTTCATAGCCGAGACTGTTTAGGACCCGCATCACTTCTCTGGGTCGGTACCGTCTGGGCATAATGGCTTGCCTGCCCTTCTAGGCCGCCTTGCCGCAGCAGCGCTTGTACTTGCGGCCGCTGCCGCAGGGGCAGGGGGCGTTGCGGCCCACCTTGGCGGCGCCGGCGGGCTGGGCGTTGCGGTTGGCGCCGTTGACGGCACGCATCGGGCTGTCGGCGGCGGCGTTGCGGCGGCCGCGGCTGGCGTTGCCGCTCATGGCGGCTATCTGCGCCGGGTCCACCGCCACGTGGAAGAGGGTTCGCACCACGTCGCGCTGGATGCGGTTCTGGAGGTCGTGGAACATCTTCTGGCCTTCGCTCTGGTACATCACCAGGGGGTTGCGCTGGCCGTAGGCGTGCAGGCCGATGCCCGTCCGCAGGTTCTCCATGGCCGTGAGGTGCTGCACCCAGTGGGAGTCTATGGCCCGCAGCAGCAGGAACCGCTCGATGAGGCGCATCTGCTCCGAGGTGACTTCTTCCTCCCGCTGGGCGTAGGCGGTCTCGGCGTGGGCCGACAGGAGGCGCTCCACCTGGTCCCGGCTGTATTGATAGACGTTGTCCTCGTGTTCCAGTTCCGGCGGCGGCGGGCAAATCTGGCCCAGCTCGTCAATCAGTCCCTCGGCGTTCCAGTCGTCGGCGTGGCGGCCCGGCAGGTATTGGGCCATCAGGCGGACGAATTCCTGGCGCAGCATTCCCAGTGTCTTTTCGCGCAGGTCGCCGTCGCCGAGGGCCTGGTGGCGGTCGGTGTAGATGACCTCGCGCTGCTTGTTCAGCACGTCGTCGAATTCCAGCAGGTGCTTGCGGATGTCGAAGTGGTAGCCCTCCACCTTGACCTGCGCGCCGCTGATGGACTTGGTGACCAGCTTGTTCTCCACCGGCGTGTCCTCTTCCAGGCCGGTCCAGCCCATGACGGTCTTGATGCGCTCGCCGCCGAAGCGCTGCATCAGCTCGTCTTCCAGGGACACGTAGAACTGGGAACTGCCAGGGTCGCCCTGGCGTCCGGCGCGGCCCCGGAGCTGGTTGTCTATGCGGCGGGCGTCGTGGTGCTCGGTGCCGATGACGTGCAGGCCGCCGAGTTTCACGACGCGGTCGTGCTCCTGCTGCCAGTCGTCGCGGGATGAGTCGGAGCCGCCCAGCACGATGTCGGTGCCGCGTCCGGCCATGTTGGTGGAGACGGTGACGGCGCCCAGTCTTCCGGCCTGGGCGATGACGCTTGCCTCGCCCTCGTGGTTCTTGGCGTTCAATACCTGGTGGGGGACGCCGCGTTTCCGCAGCCTTTCGCTGAGATATTCCGAGTCTTCGATGGACGTGGTGCCTATGAGCAAGGGTTGTTGGGTCTCGTGGATTTGCACGATGTTGTCGGTCACAGCCTTCCACTTGCCGTCGGTGGTCTGGTACACCAGGTCGGAGTTGTCTCCCCGCTGCATCGGCAGGTTGGTGGGGATTTCCACTACCTCCAGGCCGTAGATGCGGAAGAACTCGTCGGCCTCGGTGGCGGCGGTGCCGGTCATGCCCGCGAGCTTGCTGTACATTCGAAAGTAGTTTTGCAGGGTGATGGTGGCGTAGGTGATGCTCTCTCGCTGGATACGCAGACCTTCCTTGGCCTCCACTGCCTGGTGCAGGCCGTCGGACCAGCGGCGGCCCGGCTGGAGGCGACCGGTGAACTCGTCAACGATGACCACTTCGCCGTCACGCACGACATATTCCTTGTCGCGCTGCTTCATTACGTGGGCGTTGAGGGCGTTTTCGATGTAGTGGACCAAGTGGAAGTTGTCAGGGTCGTAGAGGTTGGTGGTGCTGGTCCACTGCTCCATCTTGGCGATTCCCTCTTGGGTGAGGGAAACCGCCTGGGTGCGGTCGTCAATGGTGTAGTCCTCGGTCGGGTCCAGACGCGGCACCAGACGGGCGAAGTTCTGGTAGAGCTGCACCGGCTCCTCGGCCGGGCCGCTGATGATGAGGGGAGTGCGGGCCTCGTCGATGAGTATGTTGTCCACCTCGTCGACGATGGCGTAGTGCAGTTCCCGCTGCACGCGCTGCTCGGCGGTGAGGGACATATTGTCGCGCAGGTAGTCGAAGCCGAACTCGTTGTTGGTGCCGTAGGTGATGTCGGCCAGATAGGCCTCGGCGCGGGTGACCGGGCGCAGGAAGGGCAGCTTGCCGCCGGTGATTTCGGGATCGTAGACGAAGGAGGCGTCGTGCTGAAGACAGCCGACGCTCAGGCCCAGGGAGTGGTAGACCGGCCCCATCCACACCGGGTCGCGGCGGGCCAGGTAGTCGTTGACGGTGACCACGTGGACGCCGCGGCCGGTCAGGGCGTTGGCGTAGACCGATAGCGTCGCCACCAGGGTCTTGCCCTCGCCGGTCTTCATCTCCGCGATTTTGCCCTGATGCAGGGCCGCACCGCCTACGAGCTGTACGTCGTAGTGACGCTGGCCCAGGTTGCGGCGGGCCGACTCGCGCACTGCGGCAAAGGCTTCGGGGAGCAGGTCGTCGGCGGACTCCCGCCCTTCCAGCCGTCGGCGGAACTCGGCAGTCTTAGCGAGCAACTGTTCGTCGCTGAGCCGCTGAAACTCCGGCTCCAGCCTGTTAACGGTTTCCTTTATGGAGGCCAGCTTCTTCAGTGCCTTGTCGTTGGGGTCGCCTATTATCTTCTGAAGAACGGAGACCATAGAGCATTGTCCTGATAAAAAGATTTTCCGGGTAGGATGTCAGCCCGCCCGGAAAAATGGGCGGAATAGTACACCTTAACTCTACCATCTCACGCGGGGAGAAGGAAATTCAGGGCATACCAGCGGCAGGGTTTCGATCCAGGTGGCGCAGTTGATTAACGACGGGGGTTTGGATTCCCGCTTTCGCGGGAATGACGGGTAGTTGGTAGTCATACCGCCTAAATTGGAACGCTACCCATACCGGCCGGCGCGGGATGCGCCGCGCCCCGTATTTCGTCCAAGCTGGGGATGCCGTTGTCCACCATGTATTCCCGCTTTCGCGGGAATGACGGGTAGCTGGTAGTCATACCACCTAAATTGGAACGCTACTCATACCAGCCAGAGCGGGATGCGCCGCGCCCCGTATTTCGTCCAAGCTGCATATGCCGTTCTCGGCCATGTATTCCCGCAGCCCGTCCAGTATGCGCCAGGGGGCACCGAGGTTGATGAGGTTGGCGCTGCCTATCTGTACGGCGGAGGCTCCGGCGAGGATGTATTCGATGGCGTGTTCGGCCTCGAAGATGCCGCCGACGCCGATGATGGGTACGTTCTTGCCTACTTCTTTCAGGGCCTGCGCCACCTGGTAGACCAGGGCCAGCGACACCGGGCGCAGCCCCATGCCCGACAGCCCGCCGGTGACGTTGCCCAGCACCGGGCGGCGGGTCGCCCGGTCGATACGCATGGCGGGCAGGGTGTTGCAGATGGTCAGGGCGTCGGCTCCGCCGTCCACCGCCGCCAGCGCGATTTCGGTAATGTCCGGCACGTTGGGGGCCAGCTTGGCCAGCACGGGCAGGCCGGTGTTGGCCCTGACCGCCGCCACCGCGTCATGGGTGAGGGCGGCGCTGTAGCTGAACATCGCGCCGTTCTCGATGTTGGGGCAACTGAGGTTAAGCTCCAGGGCGCTGATTCCGGTCGCCTCGGCGGTCATGGCGGCCATTTCGCCGAACTCGCCGACGCTATGGGCGGCGAAGCTGAAGAAGACGGTGGCGTTCCATGCAGCCCATTGGGGCGTCCACTCGCGCACGGCGGTCTCGATGCCGGGGTTTATCAGACCGATGGCGTTGAGGAACAGGTGATCACCCTCGTCCCAGGCAACACGGTAGGATTCCGGGAACCAGCGCGGCTCCGGGTTGCCTTCGCGGGGCAGACGGGTGACAGTTTTGGGGATGACCGCGCCCAGCTCGTTGAGGGGATAGTTGCCCGCCAGGCCGCGCCCGTAACCGTCGTAGCCCAGGGTCCCGGAGGCAATCATCACTGGGTTCGCCAAAGGAAGGCCGCGCGGGTGGCCGGGAGCCAAGTTAACTTCCATATTTGCCACTGGGTCTACCCTCACCTTTTCCAGTACAGAGTACACGGAGAGCGCTCAGAAAACCTGGGGACCACCGGGGCAGTCCCAATTCTGAGCGCTCTCCGCATTATTGCGCCAGCTAATCCTCCGTCTTTTCGGCGGTAGCGTCCTCCTCCACTTCCTCGGCCAGTCCGATGGCGGGGACGGCAGCTTCCGTCACCACTTCCTCTTCTTCGTCCTCTTCTTCGTCCAAGAGGTCCTCCGGCTCGTCGTCATCCGTATCTTCGGTGGCATAGCTGCGGGCCACGGCCCGGGCCATGCGCTCGAAGCCGTCGTCATCGGCGTCGAGCGCGAGGATTCCGAGGTCGGGCTCAGCCTCATCCGTTTCAGAGGGGCCGCGTAGCCAGCCGCCGGGGGAGACGGCGGCCAAGTCCAGCGCAGGCTGGGGCTTGAGCAGCTCGGCCATCCCCGGGATTTCCACTTGGGCCGGAATCAGCCGCCCGATGATGACGTTTTCCTTGAGGCCCAGCAGGTAGTCCTGCTGACCCCGCACCGCCGCCTCGGTAAGGACGCGGGTGGTCTCCTGGAAGGATGCGGCGGACAGGAAGCTGTCGGTGCGGAGCGAGGCGCGGGTTACGCCCAGCAGCACCTGGTCGGCGGTGGCGGGTTCGCCGCCCTCGGCCAGCACCTTGGCCACCTGTTCCTGGAAGGCGAACTTGTCCACCACCTCGCCGGGGATGAACTCGGTGTCGCCCGGCTCCTTGACCTGGACGCGGCGGAGCATCTGGCGCAGGATAATCTCGATGTGCTTGTCGTGGATGCCCACGCCCTGGGACTGGTAGACCGCCTGCACCTGGTCCACCAAGTGGGACTGGAGGTCGTCCTTCCCCAAGATACGCAGTATGTCGTGGGGGTTCCAAGGGCCACTGGTCAAGGGGGCGCCGGCGTTAACCCTGTCGCCATCGTTAACCAGCAGGTAGGCGGCGCCGGGGATGACGTGTTCCCGGGTTTCCACGTCTTCCCAGATAACCGAGATGGAGTCCCCGTTGACTTCCACCCGGCCGCCGACAGTGGCAAGGATGGGGACGTTGGCGAGTTCCGTGGACTCTGCTTCTTCGCTTTCCCCGGTTTCGGCGGCCTGGAGGGTGGAGGCCAGAATCATGCCCGGCTCCACGATGTCCCCGTCGTCCACCATCACCTCGGCCCCTTCGGGCAGGGGGTATTCCTCGCGCACTTCCTCGCTGTACACCACCCGCAGGATGCGGCTGTCCTCCATGGTCTGGAGTTCGACCTGGCCGTCAATTTCGGCCAGCAGGGCGGCGCCCTTGGGCACGCGGGCCTCGAACAGCTCCTCGACGCGGGGGAGACCAACGGTGATATCGGACACGTTGGCGACGCCGCCGGTGTGGAAGGTGCGCATGGTGAGCTGAGTGCCTGGCTCGCCGATGCTCTGGGCAGCGATGATGCCCACGGCCTGCCCGATTTCCACGGGCTTGGCGGTGGCCGGGAGCCAACCGTAGCACTTGCGGCAGACACCGCGGGGGGCCTCGCAGGTCAGCGGCGACCGCACCGGGATGATGGCGTCTTCCCGTTCCAGAGCGCCGGCTTCCACCGCTTCCGAGTATACCTCTTCGATTCGCTTGGCGAGAGGCAGGTCTATCAGGTCATTCCGTTCTACCAGGATTTCGCCGGTCTGGGGGTCGGCGATGGTCTCGGCGGCGTACCGGCCCTTTATCCGGTCGGTAAGCTCGTCGGTGCGCTCATCGCCGGCGAAGAGAGTTATGTTGTAAACATCAGCGGTTTCGCAGTCCTCGTCCTGGATTATGACCTCCTGGGCAATGTCAATCAGGCGGCGGGTGAGGTAGCCGCTGTTGGCGGTGTTCAGGGCAGTGTCGGTCAGGCCCTTGCGCGCGCCGTGGGTGGAAATGAAGTATTCCAGCGCGGTCAGGCCCTCGCGGAAGCTGGACTTCACCGGCAGCTCGATAATCCGGCCTCTGGGGCGGTTCATCAGGCCGCGCATTCCGGCCATCTGGTTAATCTGGGAGGTGTTACCCTTGGCGCCCGACAGGGCCATGACACCGATGCCGCCGTAGCCAAGGGCGTCATAGTCGTTGAGGTGGTCGCCGCCCAGTCCCAGACTGCCGTATTTCTCGTTGTATCCCTCGATGTCTTTTCTGACCAGTCCTGCGGTCTCAGACGATGCTTCAGCCCAAGCCTCGATGGTCATGCTGTACAGTTCGTCCTCCGAAATCAGGCCCATCTGGTAATCGTCGTTGTACCGAGCTATCTTCCTATCGGCTTCCTCCAACACCTCGTCCTTGTCCCGAGACACCTGGATGTCGTTGATGGCTATGGTGGTGCCGGACCAAGTGGCATACTCGAAACCTAGTTTCTTGATGCTGTCCAGCACTTCCGCTGTCTCATCGTTGCTCAGCAGGCGGTAAAGCTCGCTGGTGAGGTCGTTAAGGGCGTTGCGGTCAATGAGCTTGTTCTGGATTCGATCTTTTTTCAGAAGTTGGTCACTGTTAACAAACTTGTCGGGGAGGATTTCGTTGAAAATCAATCGCCCCAGTGTAGTCTCGTAATAGTCTCGCTTTTCGTCATCTGGGTCGCGACCGATACGCAATTTTTCTGCTTTGTCCAACTCATTGTCTTGGCTACCGCGGATGTATCCCACCCGGATGGGAGAATGCAGTTCAATATCCTCGTTTTCGTAAGCATTGCGAGCTTCGTTGATGTCTGCGAAGCGTTTTCCTGTTCCCTTGCCTCCCCGCTTCATCTCCGTCAGGTAGAAGCACCCCATCACCATGTCCAGGGTGGGGGCCACCAGCGGGTCGCCGGAGGCGGGCGAGAGCATATTGTGGGTGCTGAGCATGGCTTCCTGGGCTTCCAGCACGGCCATGCGGGACAGCGGGACGTGGACGGCCATCTGGTCGCCGTCGAAGTCGGCGTTGAAGGCCGAGCAGACCAGCGGGTGAATCTGGATGGCGTGGCCGTCAATCAGCACCGGCATGAAGGCCTGGATGCCGAGGCGGTGCAGGGTGGGAGCGCGGTTGAGCAGCACCGGGCGGTTCTTGATGACGTCTTCCAGGATGTCCCAGACCTCGCCCCGGGCGCGTTCCACCATCCGCTTGGCGTTCTTGATGTTGGGGGCGATGCCCAGCATCACCAGGCGGTGCATGACGAAGGGCTTGAATAGCTCCAGGGCCATGCGGCGGGGGAGGCCGCACTCGTTCATCTTCAGCTCGGGGCCGACCACGATGACCGAGCGTCCGCTGTAGTCCACCCGCTTGCCCAGCAGGTTCTGGCGGAAGCGGCCCTGCTTGCCCCGCAGCAGGTCGGACAGGCTCTTGAGCTTGTGGTTGTGGCTGCCCTGGATGGGGCGCCCGCGCCGACCGTTGTCGATGAGGGCGTCCACCGCTTCCTGCAACATACGCTTTTCGTTGCGTATGATGATTTCCGGCGCGCCCAGGGACATCAGCCGCTTGAGGCGGTTGTTGCGGTTGATGACCCGGCGGTAGAGGTCGTTGAGGTCGCTGGTGGCGAACCGGCCGCCGTCTAGCTGCACCATGGGGCGCAGTTCCGGGGGCAGTACGGGCATTACGGTGAGAATCATGTCCTCGACGCGGGTGCCTTCGCTGCCGCCGCCGCCGCTCTGCCGGAAGGACTCCACCACCCGCAGGCGCTTGATGGCCTTCTGGCGGCGCTGGCCGGAGGTGGAGTGCATATCGGTAATCAACTGGTCGCGCAGGGCTTCCAGGTTCACGTCCCGCAGGATGGCGAGGACGGCCTCGGCGCCCATGCCGGCCACGAACACCTCCTGGTAGCGGTCGTTCAGTTCCCGGTAGCGGGATTCGGCCAGCAGCCGCATCTTCTGGATGTCGTTGATGTCGTCCATCACCAGCTTCAACTGGCTGGCCAGTTCGGTCTCGTCGGTAGTCAACTGGTTGTTGACGGCGTTTATCTGCTGCTGGACTTCCAGCAGCTCCGCGACGGGTTCGCCGCCCTCGGGCGCGAACTCGACGGCGGGGTTGTCGGTTTCCGGCCTGCGCCCGCCGGTCAGGCGCAGCAGTTCGACGTTCAGTTCCGCCAGCCGGTCGGCGGCGACTTCGCGGCGCTTCTCGATGTCCAGGTCATACTTTAGCTGCTCGGCTTCGATGGCTTCCTGCCGGGCGTCCTCGTCCACCGAGATGATGATGTGCTGGGCGAAGTAGAGGACACGCTCCAAGTTGCGGGGCGAGAGGTCCAGCAGCAGCCCCAGGCGGCTGGGGTTGGTCTTGCTGAACCAGATGTGGGCCACGGGAGCGGCCAGCTTGATGTGGCCCATGCGCTCCCGGCGCACCTTGGCGCGGGTGACCTCGACGCCGCAGCGGTCGCAGACGACGCCACGGTAGCGGATGCGCTTGTATTTGCCGCAGAAGCACTCCCAGTCCTTGGTCGGGCCGAAGAGACGCTCGCAGAACAGCCCGTCCTTCTCCGGGCGGAGAGTGCGGTAGTTGATGGTCTCCGGCTTGGTGACCTCGCCGTGGGACCAGGCCATAATCTGTTCGGGCGAGGCGATGGAAATGCGGATAGCGTTGAAGTTGGTGGCCTGCGTTTCCGTCCTGTCTGCAATGGATACCATAAGTTAAATCGCCTCCACAGACTGGAATATGTCGGCGCCGCTGTCCAGCTCCCGGTCAAAGTCCTGGCCGAGGGCGTTTCCGATTTCCTGGCTGAGGTCCTGGCCGACGGCCGGGCGGTTCTCTTCGTTGAGCAGCTGCACCGACAGCCCCAGGCTTTGCAGTTCCTTGAGCAGCACGTTGAAGGATTCCGGCACGCCGGGCTGCCCGATGGGTTCGCCCTTGACGACGGCCTCGTAGGTCTTGACCCGTCCGGCCACGTCGTCGGACTTGACGGTAAGCACCTCCTGAAGGTTGTAGGCGGCGCTGTAGGCTTCCAGGGCCCAGACTTCCATCTCGCCGAAGCGCTGGCCGCCAAACTGAGCCTTGCCGCCCAGGGGCTGCTGGGTAATCATCGAGTAGGGCCCGGTGGAGCGGGCGTGAATCTTGTCTTCCACCAAGTGGATGAGCTTGAGGATGTAAATGTCACCGACGGTGACCAGTTGGTCGAACTCGTCGCCGGTGCGCCCGTCGTACAGCTTGAACTTGCCGAAGGTGGGGGGCGCGATGCCTCGCTGCCGGTGGACTTCCAGGGCCTGATCGTGCATCCCCTGGATGTCCTTGCCCCACGGGTCACGGCCAGCCTCCAAGGCCAGCCACAGGCGCAGGCAGGCTTCCCGGGAAAAGCCCGTTTCAGATTCGTCGAATATGCGGTTCAGCATATCTCGAGGGGGAAGGCCGTACTCCTTCAGCCAGCGCACGACGACGTTGCGCTCATCGTCGGTCAGACCCTCGCCGGTCAGTATGGAATCCTCCCGTTCTTGGAACCAGATGCGCGCCAGGGAGTCTTCGATGGCGGCGTCGCTGGCTCCGTCGAAGACCGGGGTGTTGGCGCGGAAGTTGAGGCCGCGGGCGGCCCAGCCCAGATGGGTTTCCAGTACCTGGCCGAGATTCATGCGGGAAGGCACGCCGATGGGATTGAGGATTATGTCAACGGGCGTGCCGTCTTCCAGGTAGGGCATATCCTCTTCGGGCAGGATGCGGGCGACCACACCCTTATTGCCGTGGCGTCCGGCCATCTTGTCGCCTACCGAAATCTTGCGGGTCTGGGCAATCCAGACGCGGACGGCTTCCTTGACGCCGGGGTTGAGGTCGTCCTTGTTCTCGCGGCTCAACACCTTGACGTCGATGACCTTGCCGCGCTCGCCGTGGGGAACGCGCAGGGAGGTGTCCTTAACGTCGCGGGACTTTTCGCCGAAGATGGCCCGGAGCAGCTTTTCCTCGGCGGTGAGTTCGGTTTCGCCCTTGGGCGTCACCTTGCCCACCAGGATGTCGCCCGGGCCGACGTCGGCGCCGACGCGGATGATGCCGCGCTCGTCCAGGTCGCGCAGGCTGGCCTCGCCCACGTTGGGGATGTCGCGGGTGATTTCCTCGGGGCCCAGCTTGGTCTCGCGGGCCTCCATCTCGTGCCGTTCGATGTGAATGGAGGTGAAGTAATCGTCGCGGTAGAGCCGCTCGCTGACGATGATGGCGTCCTCGTAGTTGTAGCCCTCCCAGGACATGAAGGCCACCAGCACGTTCTGGCCCAAAGCCAGCTCGCCATTCTCGGTGGAAGAGCTGTCGGCCAGCACGTCCCCGGCCTTCACCACGTCGCCGCGGGTGGCGATGGGGCGCTGGTCGAAACAGGTGCCCTGATTGGTGCGGGAGAACTTGATGAGCGGGTGAACGTGCTCATCGCCGTCCACGTCGGTGACCACAATCTCGCGACCATTGACCGACGTCACCACGCCGTTGACCTGCGAGGTGACCATCTGGCCGCTGTCGCGGGCCACGCGGTCCTCGATGCCGGTGCCGACGGTGGGGGCCTCGGGGCGCAGCAGAGGAACGGCCTGGCGCTGCATATTGGAGCCCATCAGGGCCCGGTTGGCGTCGTCATGCTCCAGGAAGGGAATCAGGGCCGCCGACACGCTCATAATCTGCATCGGCGAAACATCCATCAGGTCGGCCTCTGTGGGCGAACCCTGGGTGTACTGGTCGCCCACCCGGATCTCGATACGGTCGTCCTGGAACTGGTTGAGGTCGTCCAGCCTCGCGTTGGCCTGGGCAATCTTGAACTGCTCCTCCTTGTCGGCGGACAGCCAGATGACCGAGTCGTCCGGCCCGCCGTTCATGGGGGGGCCGGCCACGAAGGGCCTGACGGGAATCATTGTGCCCGCCGGCAGGGCGCGGATGGCGTTTATCCGATTGGCGCCAATAGCCACGCCTTCATTGACGATGGTGTGGCCGTTTTCCGGGTTGATTACCGCCTCCGTCACCACGCGCCCCCGCAGGTCGTCCGAGTCCTTGGTCAGCTCCCGTAGGACTTTGCGATAGGGGGACTCGATGAAGCCGAACTCGTTGACGCGGGCGTAGGAAGCCAGCGAACTGAGCAGGCCGATGTTGGGGCCTTCCGGTGTCTCGATGGGGCAGATGCGGCCATAGTGCGAGAAGTGAACGTCGCGCACGTCGAAGCCGGCCCGCTCGCGGGACAGGCCGCCGGGCCCCAGAGCCGAGAGGCGGCGCTTGTGGGTCAGTTCGGCCAGCGGGTTGGTCTGGTCCATGAACTGGGAGAGCTGGGAGCCGCCGAAGAACTCGCGCACCGCCGCCACCACGGGCCGGATGTTGACCAGCGCCTGGGGCGAGGCGTTTTCCTGCTCCACCAGGGTCATCTTTTCCTTGACCATCCGCTCCATTCGGAGCAGGCCGACGCGAACCTGGTTCTGCACCAACTCGCCGACGGCGCGAACGCGGCGGTTGCCCAGGTGGTCAATGTCGTCCACCTGGCCGTCGCCGTTGTTGATGCGGATCATCTTGCGAAAGACGGCAATTATGTCGTCGCGGGTCAATATCTTGTCGCCGCCGTAATCGGCGGGGCGGCCCAGGTTGCCGTTGAGCTTGTGGCGTCCCACGTCGCCCAGGTCGTAGCGGCGCGGCTCGAAAAACAGGTTTTTAATCAGGGTGCGGGAGTTGTCCAGGCTGGGCGGTTCGCCGGGACGGAGCCGGCGATAGAACTCCACCTGGGCGGCGGCGATGCGCTGGGCCGCGTCCTTGTCGAACTCCTCGCCTTCGCGGAGCCACCTTTCGTTCCAGAGACTGCGCAGGGCTTCCTCCGGGAAGGGCCCCTCCTTGGATTCAGCCGGGTCGCTGCGTAGCGTGGCCTGCATATAATGGTGGGTTTCTTCGGTGTCTATGTCCTCGAACAGGGCCAAAATCTCGTCATCGTAAGCCAAGCCCAGGGCGCGCAGGAAGATGCTGGCCGAGACCTTGCGCTTGCGGTCCACCTTGACGGACAAGATGTCCTTGTTGCTGGTCTCGAACTCCAGCCAGGCCCCGCGGGAGGGGATGAGCTTGGCCATGCACAGCCCGCGGTTGCTGCTGGGGTTGCGCTCGGTGACGAAATAGATGCCCGGCGAGCGCACCAACTGGCTGACCACGACACGCTCGGCGCCGTTGATGATGAACGTGCCGTTGTCGGTCATCATGGGGAAGTCCCCCATGAATATGGGCATTTCCTTGATTTCGCCGGTTTCCTTCACCACCAGGTGGGTGGTGACGTACAGCGGCTGAGAGTAGGTTATCTCCCGTTCCTTGCACTCCTGCGGGGAATACTTAGGTTCGCTGAACTTATGCTCCCTGAAGTGGAGCTCATACTTCTTTTCTGTGTAGTCCTGGATAGGCGAGACTTCCTCAAAAACTTTCTTCAGCCCCTCATCTCTGAACCAGCCGTAGGACTGAATCTGGCTCTCGATGAGGTTGGGGACTTCCAGCACCTGGGGGATACGGGCGTAGGAGCGGACATCCTGCCTGGACAGGGAATGCCCGTTGCCGTTGTGGGTATGAACGGGAGACAAAGCCATTCCTAATCTCCTTAGCGAGAATAGCGGTGACGGCCAGCCAGGGACTTGCCCTGAGTTCGACGAAGGGGCGCAGATAGGCCAAGGCGAATTGCAAGCGAGTATAGGGGTAGAGGTGTGGGGCCGTGTGAGTGAGGCGTTACTCTAGGCATATGCCAGTAACCAATCATTATACCCCCATCCAGCCTTTTGTCAACCCGGTTGACACCTCCCTAAGCCCAATCCTATAATTCCGGCAATCCAATCCTTCCCCTGTTTTATGGGGGTAGGCCGGAGATTAACAACCGGACGTTCTAGGCACGTAGGGGAGCTCGGTTGAGCCGGGCTGAGAGGGTGGCCGGATGCCGCCGACCCTTGCGAACCTGACCTGGGTAATGCCAGCGTAGGGAAGCGGCGCTTGAGTGCAGGTGATACACGGGCCGCCAACCTACCGTTGGCGGCTTTGTCTTTGATCGGAGCTGGGCAGTTGGGGGTCTCACCCTCACCCCTTCGGCAAGCTCAGGACGAGAGGGAGTTTTACAAGGGTCTCACAGTAAGGCAAATGGCTTTCAGGCACGATTCTTCAACTTGGGAGGAGCGCCGTGGTTCAAACGGAATACACCAGCCAGTTTCAGGGCAAGTCCCAATTCCCGGCCAGCGAGAAAGTCTACAAGGAAGGCTCACAGCCATCCATACGGGTGCCTTTCCGACAGGTGACCCTTACCCCCACCACCGGACGCTTCGGTCAGGAAGAAAACGCGCCGCTGTCCATATATGACACCAGCGGTCCCTATACCGACGCCAGCGCATCCCTGGACCTGCGCCAGGGACTGCCCGCGCTGCGCCGGGAGTGGATTATGGCCCGGGGCGACGTGGAGGAGTACGACGGGTACGGCGTGCCGCTGCGGGGCAAGAACGTGGCCCAGCCCTTCCCGGGCCTGACCCGCAAGCCGTTGCGGGCCAAGAACGGCAAGGCTCCCACCCAGATTCGCTACGCCCGCGAGGGCATCGTCACGCCGGAGATGGAATTCATCGGCATCCGCGAGGGCATTGACCCCGAATACGTGCGGCAGGAAGTGGCGCTAGGACGGGCCATCATCCCCTCCAACATCAACCATCCCGAATCCGAGCCTATGATTATCGGGCGGAATTTCCTGGTGAAGGTCAACGCCAACATCGGCAACTCGGCCATCACCTCTTCCATCGAAGAGGAAGTGGAAAAGATGCTGTGGGCCACCAAGTGGGGGGCCGACACGGTGATGGACCTCTCCACCGGGCGGGACATCCACACGACGCGGGAGTGGATCCTGCGCAACTCGCCCGTCCCCATCGGCACGGTGCCCATCTACCAGGCGCTGGAGAAGGTGGGGGACAATCCCGAGGAACTGACCTGGGAGTTGTACCGCGAAACCCTGATAGAGCAGGCCGAGCAGGGCGTGGACTATTTCACCATCCACGCCGGTGTGCGACTCCAGTACGTGCCACTGACCGCCAACCGCATCACCGGCATCGTGTCGCGGGGCGGCTCCATCATGGCGAGCTGGTGCCTAGCGCACCACCAAGAGAATTTCCTCTATACCCATTTCGAGGAAATCTGCGAAATCATGCGAACCTACGACATCTCCTTCTCGCTGGGCGACGGCCTGCGCCCGGGCTCCATCGCCGACGCCAACGACGAGGCGCAGTTCGGCGAGCTGGAGACGCTGGGCGAGCTGACCAAGATAGCCTGGGAGCACGACGTACAGGTGATGATCGAGGGGCCGGGCCACGTGCCGATGCACAAGATCAAGGAGAACATGGACAAGCAACTGGAAGTGTGCCACGAGGCGCCCTTCTACACGCTGGGGCCGCTGGTGACGGACATTGCACCGGCCTATGACCACATCACCTCCGGCATCGGGGCGGCGATGATCGGGATGTACGGGACGGCGATGCTGTGCTACGTGACGCCCAAGGAGCATCTCGGCCTGCCGCACCGGGAGGACGTGAAGACCGGCGTCATCACCTACAAGATTGCCGCCCACGCCGCCGACGTGGCCAAGGGGCATCCCATGGCCCAGCAGTGGGACGACGCGCTGTCCAAGGCCAGGTTCGAGTTCCGCTGGGAAGACCAGTTCAACCTGGCTCTCGACCCGGACACCGCCCGCGACTACCACGACGAGACGTTGCCGGCCCAGGGGGCCAAGGTGGCCCACTTCTGCTCGATGTGCGGGCCGAAGTTCTGCGCCATGAAAATCACCCAGGACGTGCGGGAGTACGCCAAGAACCAGGGCGTGACCGTGGAGACCGCCTTCGACAAGGGCATGGAAGAGAAGTCCCGCGAGTTCCGGGAAGCCGGCAGCAAGATATACCAGAAAGCGTAAGCCTTTGCAGGAACAGCAGAAAAGGGGCTGCGTTCCGAATTAGGTGGTGCAATCAGCCTGCCCCCGTCTTCACGGGGGCAGGCTCCATTCGGGGGTTTGGATTCCCGCTTTCGCGGGAATGACGGATCGGAAACTGCAAAACCACCTAAATTGGAACGCTACCAGAAAAGGGAACCATAGGGGCGGTTTGCGAATCGCCCCTTTATTATTTCTGTACTATTATAGAAAAGGTTGAAGCAACAACGGAGGAACCACGAATGGCGATTTACTTCCTGCTGGGAACTCTGACTAACGAAGGTCAGCGGATGCTGCACAGCAATCCTGACCTTGTTTCCGACACGGCAGCGTCTCTGGAAATAGAGGGGGCGCGAATCCTCGGCCAGTATGCCGTGCTGGGCCATTACGACTTCATCACCATGGTGCTGGCAGACGAAAACGAAGCGGTGGCCCGGCTGTCGGCGGAGTTCGGCGTCCGCACCGGACTCCACTTCGAGACGCTGTCGGCGGTGGCCGTGGGGTTCCTGGCAGACCAGGACCCTTCCGGCGGCGTACCGGATGAAACGTCAGTGGAAATAAGAGGTGGCGCAGATGACTGACGCCAATGGCAACCGGCTGAATCTCGCCCGCGAGCTGCTGCAAGCCGCCCGCGACGAATTCGCCCGCGCCGAGGAAGCGCGGGGCGGCGCGGCGGTCGTTGGCCTGCGAAATTCATGCGGCAAGGGCTGGCTGGCTACCGTGGAAGCAATAAACGCCCATTTCCTGAACCAGGGCGTTGCGGAGTCGGAATTGCCCGACAAGGAGCGGGGACGAAGGTTCTTCGTCAGCCGCTATATGAACCGGGAGATGCGAAGGACTTACAGTGAGATGTGGAAAACGTTTCACGTTGACGGCTACTACGAAGGCATAGTCGAGTTTGACGAGATGCCGGAACGTTTTGACGAACTTGAGGAATTTATCGAGTCAATAGAGTCGTTAGGGAGCCAGTGATGCCGCAAAACGCCAAGCCCAGGGCCATGACCATCGCCGGTTCCGACTCCGGGGGCGGAGCAGGCATACAGGCCGACCTGAAGACCTTCGCCGCGCTGGGGGTCTACGGAACGTCGGCCCTAACCGCCATTACGGCGCAGAACACACTGGCGGTAACTGACGTTCACGAAATCCCGACGGCGACCATCTCGGCCCAGATTGACGCCATCCTCAGCGACATCGGGGCCGATGCGGTCAAGACGGGGATGCTGTCCAGCAGCGCCATCATCGAGTGCGTCGCCGACTCGCTGCAACGCCACGCTGCGCTGCCGGGGGTGTCGCGGCTGGTGGTGGACCCGGTGATGGTCGCCAAGAGCGGCGACTCGCTGCTACGCCAGGAAGCGGTGTCGGCGCTGATGGAGCGGCTTATACCGTTGGCCGCGGTGGTGACACCCAACATCCCGGAGGCCGAAACACTGACCGGCCTGAGCATAACGGATGACGAGGGGATGGCTGAGGCGGCGCGGCGCATCGTCAGCATGGGCGCGCGGGCCGTGGTGGTCAAGGGCGGGCACCGCGAAGGGCCGGCCACCGACTTGTATTACGACGGCGAGAGCTTCCGCGAGTTCACCGCGCCCCGTTTCGACACGCCGAATACGCACGGGACGGGCTGCACCTTCGCGTCGGCAGTGGCGGCCGGTCTGGCGCAGGGGCTGGGGACGGAGGACGCTGTAGGGCAGGCGAAAGAGTACGTCACCGAGGCGATACGGGCGTCGTTCCCTATCGGCGGAGGGCATGGGCCGCTACACCACTTCTGGGCCGCGGAGCGGAGAGGGTGAACAACATCAGGGCCGCCGCCCAGCGAGTATAATTACGAAAATCAACGCAAAGGCGAACCGCTGCCATGACGACAACAAAGAGAAAGCTGCTGACCGCGGAAGACCTGCTGGAACTGCACAGCAAGGGGGTCAAGGGGGAACTGATAAGGGGGGTATTCTGCGAAACCGTGTCTACCGGAATTGAGCATGGGGAAATCGCCGCAAATTTCTCCGGGGAGATAAGGACTTTCATCAAACCCCGAAGGCTGGGTAGAGTATTTACATCCGACTCCGGCATTCGGTTGGAACGGGGCCCTGATACAGTCCGGGAACCTGACGTAGGCTTTATCTCTGCCGAGCGGTTGCCCTTGGGAACAAGGGTTACCAGATACTCAGATGTGGTTCCCGATTTGGTTGTTGAAATCGTCTCTCCCAGCGATAGCGTGCGCGAAATGTATGACAGGGCCTGTATGTGGCTGCGCCACGGCGTGACGCTAGTATGGGTGGCAGACCCGGACACCCGCACGGTGGATGTCTATCGCCAAGACGGCACAACAATTACGCTTTTCGAGGATGCCACGCTTGACGGCGACCTTGTCCTGCCCGGCTTCACTCTGCCGGTGCGAGAGGTGTTTGAATAGGATTTCCTCTGTCCGGTCAGCCCCGCAATCGCTTCTTTCCTTCAGTTCCAGCAGGACGGCGGGGCGAGTTTCACAGCCCCGTTACTGCGTTATAATGAGCGTCGGCGCCCCTTGGCTATGCCGGGCGATTGCGCCCGTTTCCCGACCTTAAACCCCGGTGGTTATTGCATTATGTTCAGCCCCGTTTCCAGCCGTGTCAGCTTCCCTGAACTGGATGCCCGCATCTTGCAACACTGGAAGGAGCGCGATGTTTTCCGCCGCGCTGAGTCGGAGCGTGAGGGCTTGCCGCGGTTCATGCTCTACGACGGGCCGCCCACGGCCAACGGCAGCCCCGGCATTCATCACGTGCTGGCCCGCATCTTCAAGGATGTGATGTGCCGCTACAAGACGATGAAGGGCTACCAGGTGCTCCGCAAGGGCGGCTGGGACACCCACGGCCTGCCTGTGGAGTTGGGCATCGAGCAGGAGCTGGGGCTGACCAGCAAGCGCGACATTGAAGAGTACGGCATCGAAGAGTTCAACGCGAAATGCCGCGAGAGCGTCTTCCGCTATGTCCGCGAGTGGGAGGAGATGACCGACCGGATCGGCTTCTGGGTGGACATGGACGATCCGTATGTAACGCTGGAAAACGACTACATCGAAACCGGCTGGTGGATTCTCAAGACGCTGTGGGACCGGGGGCTGCTTTACCAGGGGATGCGGGGGACACCGCACTGTCCGCGTTGCGTGACCAGCCTGAGTTCGCACGAGCTGGCCTTGGGATACCAGGAAGACACGCCCGACCCGTCGGTGTTTGTAAAGTTCCGGGTTGAATCGGCGGGATCGCGTCCGTCCATCCCGGAAGCCCTCGATACAGGCGACACGCCGACCTATCTGCTGGCATGGACTACGACGCCTTGGACGCTGCCGGGGAACACCGCGCTGGCCGTAGATCCTGATGCGGAGTATTCGGTAGTGGAGCTGGAGAGCGAAAATGGCGTGGAGCGAATCGCGCTGGCGTCGGCGCTGTTGGAGGACAATATCCGGGAGGAGCATACCGTCGTCGGGACAGTATCGGGCAGCGAGCTGGTGGGACTTGGCTACGCGCCGCTGTATTCGCCGGGGCAGTTTGGGTCGAGAATCAGCCGGTTCGACTCCGGGGTTCTGGAGACTGTGGCTGAGAGCGGCTACTCCACGAGGGTCGTAGCCGCCGACTTCGTTTCGATGGAGGACGGCACCGGCATCGTCCATATTGCGCCAGCATTTGGCGACGAGGACCTGGGGCTGGGGCGGGAGAAGGGGCTGAACTTCGTGCAGCCCGTGGACTTGCAGGGCATGGTCACCGGCGACTATCCCTTTGCGGGCAAGTTCGTGAAGGACGCCGACCCGGAGATCATGGACGACCTCAAGGAGCGGGGGCTGCTGCATCACCGGGACATCTACCGGCACACCTACCCCTTCTGCTGGCGCTGCGACACGCCGCTGCTGTACTACGCCAAGAGCTCGTGGTACATCCGCACCTCGGCGCTGAAGGATGACCTGGTTGACGGCAACAGCCGCATCAACTGGTATCCCGACCACATCAGGGAGGGGCGGTTCGGCGAGTGGCTGCGGAACAATGTGGACTGGGCCATCTCCCGGGAGCGCTACTGGGGAACGCCCATCCCCATCTGGCAGTGCGGCAGTTGCAACAATCAGGTCTGCGTCGGCGGGCGGGATGAGCTCAGGGAACGGCTGGGGCCGAATGCCGCAATCGTGGACGGCCTTGACCTGCACCGCCCTTACGTGGATGAGGTCACTTTCCCCTGCGACCAGTGCGACGGCGTTATGTCGCGCGTCCCGGAGGTGATGGACTGCTGGTTTGACTCCGGGGCGATGCCCTTCGCGCAGGCCCACTATCCCTTCGAGAACCCCGAAATGGAACGGGAAGGACTGTTCCCGGCAGACTATATCTGCGAGGCCGTGGACCAGACCCGCGGCTGGTTCTACAGCCTGCACGCGCTTTCCACTCTGCTGAAGGGTGAGCCGTCCTACAAGAACGTCATCTGCCTCGGCTTGATCCTGGACGAGCGCGGACGGAAGATGAGCAAGCGGGTCGGCAACGTGGTCGAGCCGCTGCCGCTGCTGGACGAGCACGGGGCCGATGCCCTGCGCTGGTATCTGTTCACCGCGTCCCAGCCCGGCGAGGCCCGGCGCTTCTCGTCGAGGCTGGTCAACCAGACGCTCCGGCAGGTATTGCTGACGCTGTGGAATATCTACTCCTTCTTCGTCGGCTACGCGGCTATCGACAAGTTCGACCCGTCGCAGAAGCCCGAAGGCTGGAAGCCGGAGAACGAGCTGGACCGCTGGGTGCTGTCGGAACTCAACGAGCTGGTGGCCGAAGTTGACCGCTGCATGGAGAACTACGACCCCACCAACGCCGGGCGGCGCATACAGGAGTTCGTTGACCGGCTGTCCAACTGGTATGTGCGCCGCAGCCGCCGCCGCTTCTGGCGCAGCGAGGAGGGCGACGCCGACAAGCTGTCGGGCTACGTCACCCTGCATACCTGCCTGGTAACGGTCGCCAAGCTGATGGCGCCGCTGGCCCCGTTTGTGTCCGAGGAAATCTACCAGAACCTGGTGTGTTCCGTTGATCCAGACGCGCCGGACAGCGTTCACCTGGCCGAGTTCCCGGTAGCCGATGCTTCGCTGGTGGAAGAAGGACTGATGGAAGCCACCCGGCTGGCGATGCGGATTTCCAGCATGGGCCGCGCCGCCCGCTCCAAGTCCGGGCTGAAGGTGCGGCAGCCGTTGGCATCGGCGGCCATCAGGACGCGGGCGGCATCGGAGCGGGCATACGTGCATCAGGTGCGTCCTCAGATTCTTGATGAACTGAACATCAAGGACATCGAGGTGCTGGACGACGAATCCGGCCTGTACCGGCAGGCGCAGGAACAGGCAGGCGGCGAGCCGGAGACAACCGTAACCGTAGGCCACTACACCGCGTCGCTGGAGGCAGGCTACATGGTGGCGGTGAACGGCGAAATCACGCCCGAACTGGCCGAGGAAGGGCTGGCCCGCGAACTGGTGCACCGGATACAGGGGTTGCGCCGCGCCGCCAACTTCGAGGTCACCGATCATATCGAGACCTGGTATGAAGGCCCGGATGAACTGGCGCAAGTTATGCGCGGCAACTTCTCTGTCTATATCAGAGAGGAAACCTTGAGCGACCTGCTGCAAGCCGGCCCGCCGCCGGAGGGCGCCAAGTCGGAGAACGCCAAGATCGAGGGGCAGGAAATCACGCTCGCCGTGCGCCGGGTATAGGGCCTCGACACCATGCCGGAGCTTCCCGAAGTCGAGAGTGTGCGACGCAGCCTGCTCAGGTCAGGGCTGGCCGGTCATACGATAACCAGCGCCGATATTGGCTGGGCCAACAGCGTAAAGCGCCCATCGGCTGAGGAATTCGCGGCATCGGTAGCAGGCCGGGAGGTGGAGGACGTGGGCAGACGGGCAAAGTACCTGCTTTTTCCATTGGCAGGTCAACCTGAGGCCACTCTCGTCGCCCACCTGGGCATGACCGGCAACCTGGTGGTGCAGCCCAGCGAGCAAACACCGCACCCGATGACACGCCATGTCTTCGCGCTGGACGACGGGCGGGAGTTGCGGTTCGTGGACGGACGCAAGTTTGGAAAGCTGTGGTTCACCGAGGATTTGGCCTCGATTCTGCCTCCTCTGGGCCCGGAGCCGCTGGAGGAGGAGTTCACCACGGAGTGGCTGGCGGACTCTTTTGCCGGGCGCAATGCTACGGTGAAGGCGCTGCTGCTGGAGCAGTCGATCGCGGCGGGGGTGGGCAACATCTACGCCGACGAAGCGCTGTTCCTGTCGGGCATCCGGCCGGACCGGGCGGCATCGGAACTGTCGGCGGACGAGGTGGCGCGGCTGCGGCAGGGCATCATCGACTGCATCAACGCCGGGTTCGCGGTGTATGACCGGGCGCGGGACCTGCACTGGCCGGAACCGCCGGAGCCCATGGGGACGTGGAGCCATCCAAGGGAGACCCACACGCCCTGCCCCAACTGCGGGGGAACGATGGCGTCTACTCGGATTCGGGCGCGTACTACGTGGTACTGCCCGGCGTGCCAATCCTAGCCTACGCCCGCGCCAACATCAGAGTAAGTCGGAATGAGTGCCGGTACGCATCAGGTATATGGAATCATCATCCTGAGTCCAGATAAGTAGCCAGTCATTTTCAACGTGGCATTCCCATTGACTGGCCCGGTCGCCGGATAATCGGTGCAAGCAATTGTGTTGCTCCAAGGGCTGCCTTGCCACAAGGCGGTCTACAATTGACTGCAACTTGTCTATATCCCTACCGCGCCGTCTTAGCCACCTGACATCTCTATGAAACCGCCGCGATATTTCAAGACGCAATGGGTTAGTCAAGTTTTTCCAAAAATTCCGAAAAGGATGCGTACTCTGTCAACCCTTCTCCCCTTCTGGTCTCCTCTATCGCCGCGATGGTTTCGGCGTTAGGGATATGCGGGGAGAACGGATCGCTGCAATAGCCACCGGTCACCCGCTCGTAAAACAGCGTGATAGCCTCATCCACCGTCATCCCCCATTCCGAGAAACGGGACTCGGCCTGCTTCTTTAATTCCGGCTCGACTTGGGCGCGAACTATTGCCTTCTTAGCCGTCTTGTCCATTGGTTGCCTCCAAAACTCTCTGTGTTCTCTGTGCGCCCTGTGCAGCTAATCCAGCGCCGTCCCGTAGATGTGGGTGGGGACTACGATTATGGCGGAGCGGCGGTCGGTGACCATGGCGGCGTCGTACTCTTCCCAGTTGGAGTGCTCCTCGCCGGCGGCGGCACGGTAGACGTCGCGCAGGGCCAGGCGCAGTTCCTCGGCATCGGTGTTGTTGGCCGACATGATTCGGGCCTGCCCTTCCAGCACTACGAAGGGCCGCCACTCCTCGGCGGAGACCAGCAGCGTGCAGTTGGGGTTGCGGCGCAGGATGTGGAGCTTGGCGCGGGTCTCAGTGACGGTGAAGGCCACGCCGTCCAGGTAGGCGCCGCAGGTGATGATGCTCATCTGGGCCGCGCCGTTGCGGCGGAAGGCAGTCAGCACTCCCCGGTGGTTGTTGGCGCAGAACTCTCGGACGTTGTCGGGTAGCATCTCTTCCTCTCAGCCTCGTTAGCGTTGAGATTTAGGTGGTCTGGTTATCAGAGCGGCGTTGAAGTCGAGGCTTTCACCCCCAGCCTAACCCTCCCCCTCAAGGGGGAGGGATTAATGGGCGAGTTGCTGGCAACGGGAGTGTCAAAATTCGACTTCGTACATCTGGTAGCGAGTGCGGTACATATCCAGCGATTCGTAGACCTGCTGGGCGGTGGTGTTTTGCTGCTCGACGTAGAGTCGGATGCCGCAGACTCCGCCCGCGGCCTGGGCTGCCTCGGCGACGTGGCGGTGTAGCGTAGTGTAGACGCCCTCGCGCCGGTGCTCCGGGCGGACGTAGACACTCTGAATCCACCAGAAGAGGCCGTTGCGCCAGTCGCTCCACTCGTAGGTGACCATCAGTTGCCCAGCGAGGTTGCCTTCGATTTCGGCTACGAGGTAGAAGCCGAGGGACGGGTCGGCCAGCACCGCCGCTACGCCCGGGCCGACCACCGCCTGATCCAGCGCCATGCCCTCGGTCTCCTGGGCCATGGCAATGTTGGACTCGACAATAAAGTCGGCGTCAGCGGGCGTGGCTCGGCGGATGTGTATAGCGTTTGGCATGGGAGTAGTTTAACAGCCGGAGGGATTCGGCGCAGAGATGCCTATTGTCATATACCGACAACATAATTTTAAGGGGAGTATAATTGCAGTGAAACAGACCGGGACTAAACGGCATGGGCGGGTGGCGAAATGTTTGAGAACCTGACGGAACGGCTGACCGGCATCTTCAACCGGCTGAACAGCAAGGGGCGGCTGACGGACAAGGACATTGACGAGGCGCTGTCGCTGGTGCGGCGGTCGCTGCTGGAGGCCGACGTCAACTTCCGCGTGGCCCGCGATTTCGTGGCCCGCATCAAGGAACGGGCTCAGGGCGCGGAGGTACTGGAAAGCCTGACGCCGGGGCAGCAGGTGGTCAAGATAGTCCACGACGAGCTGACCGAGCTGCTGGGCGGCGGGCCTTCGACTGGCTCAGGCTCTTCAACAGGCTCAGGACGGGCTGCGGGGGTTACGCTGTCGAGCCAGCCGGTGTCGGCGCTGATGCTGGTGGGACTGCAAGGCTCGGGCAAAACCACCACGGCGGCCAAGATTGCCCTGGAGCAGCGCAAGCAGGGCCACCGCTCGCTGCTCATCGCCGCCGACCTGCGCCGTCCGGCGGCCATCCAGCAGTTGGAGACGCTGGGGCGGCAGTTGGACATTCCGGTCTACTCGGAAGACCCACAGTCGTCCAACGCCGTCCGGGTGGCGCGCAACGGACTGGCGCGGGCCGCCGAACTGGGCGTCAACTGGGCCATCATAGACACCGGCGGGCGCATCCAGATAGACGACGACCTGATGGAGGAGCTGGAGGAAATCAGCCGCGCCGCCAACCCCCACGAAACGCTGCTGGTGGTGGACGCCATGACCGGCCAGGAGGCGGTCAATACCGCCGAGGGCTTCCACCAGCGGGTGGGGCTGACCGGGCTGATTATGAGCAAGATGGACGGCGACGCACGGGGCGGGGCGGCGCTGTCCATCACCAAAGTCACCGGCGTGCCCATCAAGTACATGGGCGTGGGGGAGCGGGCCGACGGGCTGGAGGTGTTTCACCCCGACCGGCTGGCATCGCGCATCCTGGCGATGGGCGACGTGCTGACGCTGATCGAGCGAGCGCAGGAGGCCGTTGACGAGCAGAAGGCCAAGGAGATGGAACGCAAGTTCCGCCAGGCCAGCTTCGACCTGAACGACTTTCTGGACCAGTTGCAGAGCGTGAAGAAGATGGGCTCGCTGGACCAGATAGTGGAGATGATCCCCGGCATGGGCAACGCCACCCGCAAGATGATGGCGGGAGACTTGGACGAAACCAAGCTGCGCCGCATTGAGGCCATCATCCACTCGATGACGCCCGACGAGCGCCAGCGCCCGGAAATCATCAACGGGAGCCGCCGCCGCCGCATATCACGGGGCAGCGGGACGACGCCGCAGGACATCAACCAACTGCTCAACCAGTTCAAGCAGTCGCAGAAGCTGGTCCGGCAGATGTCCCGCTCCCGCAACCCGGCCAACCTGATGAAGATGTTCGGGCGGTAGGAGGATTCCAAGTTGGTAAAAACCCCTCAGAATGAATTGAGGGGTTTTCTCTATCTACACCATCCCCGTCCGCATCCCAGCGAAGAGGTAGGCGGTGGCGTAGCTGCGCCAGGGACGCCAGCGCTCGGCGATTTCCGACACTTCCCTATCCGTAACCGCGTCGCCCTGGCGCCACAAGCGGGAGACGCCGCGGCGCAGGGCCAGGTCGCCCAGCGGCAGCGCGTCGGGCCGGGCCAGTCCGCGCACCAGCGCCCATTGCGCCGTCCAGTTGCCCACGCCCCGCAGCGACGTGAGGCGGGGCACGAACTCATCGTCGGGCAGGTCGTACAGCTCGTTCCATCCCGGCTCCAGGGCCGCCGCCGCGATGACGCGGACGTACTCCGCCTTGCTGCGGGACAGCTTGAGGTCGCGCAGTTCCTCGGGCGACGACGACAGGATGGCTTCGGGTCGGGGAAAGGCGTAGTAGGTTGCGCCGTCGTCCCCCGCCTTCGCGGGGGTAACGTAACGGGAGCCGAACCGCTCGATGAGCAGCGTCCGCAGCGTTCTGGCCACGCTGGCGGAAATCTGCTGGCCCAAGATAGCCAGAACCAGGGACTCGAACAGCGTGGCCGTTCGGGGCAGGTGCAGGCCGCGGAACTGCCGCGACAGCTCTGAGAGGGTCGGGTCGGGTCCGGCCAGCGCGTAGAACGGGGCAAGCTCCTGTTCGGTTCCCAGCATCCAGCGCACCTGCGTGGCGGCGCGTTCCCCGTCGGCGTCGGTGATTCCTTGTCCGCGCAGTTCGAGGGCCAGTTCCGGGGCATCAACACTTCCGGTGGAGCTAACCGAGGCGAGAATCAACCGCCCGTCCAAGTCCAGCAGCCGGCGGTATACGCCGCCGTCCAGGTTGTCGGTCCCGCTGCGGCCCTGAAAGTAGGTGTGGTATCCGGCGGTCAACTCGAAGTCGAAGGGAGGCGTTGGTTGCAGGCAGAGAGTTGTTGTCTGCATGGGTTCCCCCTCACCCTAGCCCTCTCCCCCAGGGGAGAGGGGATTTATGGCCGCCCTCTTCGTTGGGGAGAGGGAGTTGAGGGGCGCCGAGCCGAGGATGGTGTAGCGCGCGCCGGTGGGGTGCAGTTCGCTTTGCATCACGTCCACTGACTCCACCTGCCAGCCTGTCGGGGACGGCGGGGACAGGGCGGACACCGCTGCGCCGATGCGGGCCAACTGGGCCTCGGGAATGTTGCGGCGGGGGCGGCCCAGGGTGATGTGGGGACGGAAGGGACGCTGCTCTCGCGGGTAGCCCAGGGCGGTTATGGCGCTCTCCGCCGTCTGCTGCAAACGGGCCAGCGCGTCCAGGTCGCCGCCCACCCCGGCCCACAGCACGCGGGGCTTGCGGCGGTTGGGGAACATACCGAGGCCGGCCAGTTGCAGCGGAAAGGGCTTCGATTCCGACGCCACGGGCACGAGGCATTCGAGCAGAGGCCCGACGCCTACGGATGGGATGTTGCCGAGGAACTTCAGCGTAAGGTGCATACCGTCCGGGTTGGCCCACTGGATTCCTTGAGGTATATCCCGGCGGATACGCTCCACCACGTCAATCAACTGCTCCCGCGCCTCGGCGGAGATGCCGACGGCGACGAACACGCGGACAGCGCCTTCCGTCGAGCGGATGCGGGCGGTCATAGGGCAAGCAGGTTGATGTAGGACTTCACGGCATTATCCAGTTCGCCGCTTTCGGAGTAGTCCGCGGGAACGACGCAGTTCACCCTACCCTCTTCGCGGTATCGCTTGGCTTGCTCCCTCCCACCCTCGGGATAGACGGCTATGGACAGCCCGCCCAGGTCTTTCACCAGACGGAAGCAGGGAACGTCGGTCTCTCCGTCACCGATGTAGACCATGTTCTCGAAAGGAACGGGCCGGTCGCTCTGGGGTACATACCTGTTGATAGCCGAGCTGTCGTTCAGGTCGTGCGCCCCCTTGTTGATGCGGAACAAGTATTGTGTCTTGGTGGTGAAGTTTATGGCAAGGGCAGGCCAGACGGCGATACCGTCGGAGTCATACAGGAACCTGGAAGCGTAAATTTCGCTGAATCTGTGAGCGATGGATGTCCCTTCGATGATTTCGGAATTGCCGGAGGAAATCACGTAATGCTCGACGGATACTCCCTTGCCCTGTCCGTAGGCATCTATGCGGTCGAACCAGCTTTCCACACCGGGAAAGAACTCGATTTCCCGGCTCCGGGCGACCAGGTCTTCGCGGCGAACCGGCATCCCGGCAGACTTGGCCTTTTCCAGCATAACGTACATATACGAGAGGATTCTGTCCGCGTGGTTTTCGTCTGAGAGCGCGTCCACCTCGCGCCAGAATTCCGCCGTGGTCATACCGACGTCGGGAATGAACTGGCTGTCCTGCATATTGCCGGGGGCCAGGGTGCCGTCGAAGTCGTAGATTATCGCCAGCGGGACGGTGCGGGCAGGCATAAGCGGTTCCTCAATTCACTGCGGCCATTACGTTTACCGCCTAGCTAGTAGATCATATTCATGCTATGACTGTCCTCGAAGGACAGCGGCCACTTCGTTGTACCACTCGGTCAGCGCCTCGACCGAGTACCTGGCGTTGGCCGGGCTGGGGTTGGGTACGACGAAGACGCCGGACTCTCCGATGGGGCGAGGCTGTGTGCCGATCTCGGGGGCGGCTTTCTCTCCCTCAGCGTAGCGCAGGTATGCCTTGTAGGCCATCAGGCCGTGGAAGCAGACCAGCCGGGGTTGGCATTGCAGCAGCTTTTCGCGCAGCAGGGGCGCCCAGCGCCGGTAGTCTGCGGCTTTCAACCCGCTGCCTTGCGGCGTGGGGCGCTTTACCACGTCGGTGAAGCCGATGCCATGCTCCAGCAGCGCGGCGTCGTCGGTCGGAGAACACTCGCGGCCCAGCGCGGACGGCAGCAGGGCGGAACGGTTGAAGGCGGTCCAGAAACGGTTGCGGGGGTTGGCGAAGTAATGTCCCTCCCGCGCCGAGTATTCTGAGGGGTTCAGCCCGACGAACACCAGCGACAGCTCCGGCGCCAGCAGGTCAGGCAGGGTTCGTCTTTCTTCTGTTTCGTTGGCTTTTGTCATTCGGGGTACGCCCTCACCCCCGTATCAAGTACGGGGCAGGCTCTAACCCTCTCCCGGAGGGAGAGGGGATTTTACGCCAGCACCTCGCATTTTACAGGCCGAGCAGTTTC
This sequence comes from Dehalococcoidia bacterium, assembly GCA_965204865.1. Taxonomy (GTDB): domain Bacteria; phylum Chloroflexota; class Dehalococcoidia; order Lucifugimonadales; family UBA3495; genus VXOI01. The sequence goes on from OZ242027.1 coordinate 3,115,665, forward strand.
GCAGCATTTTCGCCGAGGATGAGGCTGCGGTCGCCTTCGGGCAACGGTTCGTTGCTGATTTCCGCCATTGGGCGGGAAGGGCGCATGAGCGGGTAGTCGGAGGCGAACAATATGCGTTCCACACCTACTAGGCTCGCCACTGCCCGATAAATATCCGGGTGGTACAGGAAGGCTGACGCCGCCGAGTCGAAATATACGTTGTCCAAGGCTGCGCGCACTTCGGGCATCAGGGCATAGAAGGGCAAGCCGCCGCCCCAGTGGGCACAGATGATGGTGTTGTCTGGAAAGTTTTCGATGAGCCTCCATACCTTGTCAGGGGTGGTCTTTCCCTTGCCTGGGTACTGGTGTCCCACCGGCTCAGAGCAATGGAGCAGCACCGGGAGATTCAGGGAGTGCGCAAGTTCCATCAGAGGGGTCATCGTCGCGGCGTCGGTTATATCTATGTCCTGCGTGTCGGGGTGCAGCTCGCCGATGCCGCGTAGTCCGGCGGCGGCGCAGCGTTTCGCTTCGTCTACTGCGGCATCACCCCACGCGGGGTTGAGCGAGGCAAAGCCGGTAATCTGCGAGGGGTGGGCCGTCACTGCCTCTATGATGTAGTCGTTGGCCTCGACCGCAACCTCATAGTCCGTCCAACCCATCCCCATTGCCACCGCGTGGTCAACATCGTCTTGGGCCATGGCATCGAGGAGCGACGGAGCGTCGGCAATGCGAGCGGAAGGGTTGGCGAGGATGGCGGCGAAGGTGGCGTCGCGGGCCGCCAGTTCAGGGCGGCGCTCCGCGAAAGACGGCGGGAGGATGTGGCAGTGGGCGTCAATAATCATCTTTAGGTGGTTTATTTACATGGATGTACAGGATATACAGGATGCGCCGGTTAGGGGTTCTCTGGATTCCGGCTTTCGCCGGAATGACGGGAAGCAGCCGGAATGACTGAAATAAGGCCGTCGCTCGTTTGGCAACTTAGTTTGACGAGACTCCCTAATGGTCGCGCCCGTTGTCGCTGAATTCGTTGTCGCTGTAAACGGCGGTCTCGCGGCCTTGGAATACGTGGACTACGAAGTTGTTGCGGATGATGCCTACTGCATCGGCGATTTCGTCGTCCACTTGGTCCATGATTTCCTGGATGGCCTGCTGAGTGAGGCTTTCGTCCACGGCCAGGGACACGTGCACCATTTCGGCGGTGAAGTGAATGTCAATCCGCCCGACAGCACGGTCGAACTCGTCTACTATGTTATAGGCTTCGGAAAACGGGGTGCGAACTTCCCGCTCGAAAGTGAAATCGGCCACCGCCGTCCTCCTGGTAGCACGTTATTTGCCATACCCTTCACCCCCACCCTAACCCTCCCCCTCAAAGGGGAGGGAAATAAAGAACCACCCTACTCCCTCGTAAAGAGAGAGGGAATCGCAGGGCAATGATTAGGGGCGCACCTGCCCGTTGCCCATGATAACCCACTTGTAGGACGTGAGTTCCCTCAGTCCCATGGGGCCGCGGGCGTGCATCTTCTGGGTGCTGATGCCCACCTCGGCGCCCAGGCCGAACTGCCCGCCGTCGGTGAACTGGGTGCTGGCGTTGACGTAGACTGCGGCGGCGTCCACCTCGTCGAGGAAGCGCATGGCGGCGGAGTAGTCCTCGGTGATAATGGCCTCGGAGTGGCCGGAGCCGTAGGTCTCAATGTGTTCCAGGGCTTCGTCTATGGAGTCTACCACCTTCACGGAGGCAGCCATGGAGAGGAACTCCCGGCCCCAATCTTCTTCGGCAGCCGGCTGGATGCTCCCGACTGCCCCAGGCCCCAGGATGCTGAGAGCGCGGTTGTCGCAATGCAATTCCACGCCGGAAGCCGTCAGCCCGGCGGCGATGCGGGGCAGCCCCTCGCCAGCGACGGCGGAATGCACCAGCAGCGTGTCAAGGGCGTTGCAGATGTAGGGGCGGCGCACTTTCGCGTTGAGGGCGATGCTGGCGGCCATGTCCAGGTCAGCCGCGCGGTCGATGTAGGTATGGCAGACGCCGACGCCGCCGGTGACCGCCGGCATGGTGGCGTTAGCGCCGACGAAACGCACCAACCCGTCGCCGCCGCGAGGCACTATCAGGTCTATGTACTGGTTCATTTTCAGCATCGCGTCCACCAGTTCGCGGTCGGGGTTGTCCACGAACTGGACAGCGCCTTCCGGGGCGCCCGCATCCGACAGAGCGCGGCGAATCAGGCCAATCAGGGCGCTATTGGAGCGCAGGGCCTCCTTGCCACCGCGCAGGATGCAGGCGTTGCCGGACTTGAAGCATAGGCCGAATATGTCCACGGTGACGTTGGGGCGGCTTTCGTAGATGCTGGCGATGACACCCAGGGGGACGCGACGACGCCCGGCGGTCATGCCGTTGGGCAGGGTAGTCATCTCGATGGACTCGCCCACCGGGTCGGGCAGGGAGGCCACCTTGCGCTGCTCGGCGGCGACGCCTTGCAGCCGCTCCGGGGTGAGCAGCAGCCGGTCTATCATCGCTTCGCTCAGCCCGTTGGCGCGGGCCTCGGCGCAGTCCTCGGCGTTGGCTTGCAGCACTTCACCGGCGCCGGTTTCCAGCAGCCCGGCCAGGTTGTGCAGCGTCCGGTTCTTGACCTCGGTGGAGAGCCGGGCCACCTGGCGGGCGGCGCTGCGGGCGGCCTGTCCCTGGCTGAGCAGGTCTTCGACGGTTCTGGTAGTCATTTCGCACTCGATAGTTTGTTGCTTTTTACTTACGGCTCTACCAATCAAAGCCTTTCCCATTCTTCTCTGCTTATTCCAGCTTGACGCAATATCTGAGCAAGCAGGGTTCGGCTAATATCCGAGCGGTGAGGAATTGGAATGCTCACTTTGATGGAAACCTTTTCCATGTACTCATGCCTGCCTCCCGGATTCGGACCCTCGAAGCCCAATCGCCTGAGATAGTTCACCAGTTCCCTCCTGCCGATGGGGCCAAAAGCGGGCACTAGACGGTCTTTACTTGATCTGCGAGATTCATCGACGGAAGCACTGGAATCTCATGCCCCCGCTCTATTCCGAGGATTATCCAGCCCTTTAAGACTTCCTTTAGTTCCTGACGGCACTCTTCAAGTGTGTCGGCGTTGGCCCATACCCCTTGAAACCCATAGATTTCGCCGTAGTAGGTTCCGTCCTCAACAAAAATCATGAAATCGGCGTCGCGCATGGCTATCTCTATGTATTCGGTCAGCAACTCGTCCGGCGGCATTGATGGCAGTATTACGCCCATCTCTTTTCTCCTCTGCGGTCTCTGCGCTCTCAGCGTCCAGTTACTTTACAGCAGCGCCAGATTGTTGCGGTGGACTACTTCCTGGCCGTAGTGGTAGCCGAGGGTTTCCTCGATCTTGCCGGAGCGGAGGCCGCGGATGCGGGCGATGTCCTCGGCGCTGTAGTTGGCGATCCCGCAGGCGATGCGATTGCCGGAGCCGTCCACGATGTACACGGCGTCGCCGCGTCCGAAATCTCCGGCGACATGGCGCACCCCGGCGGGCAGCAGGCTGCGATGATGCTCCAGCAGGGCGGCGGCTGCGCCTTCGTCCACGGTCACCTGGCCGCGCTGGGAGACGCCGCCTTGCGTGAGCAAATTCAACAGCCAGCGCTTGCGGGCCTCCATTTTTTCGTCGGCGGCCTGGAAGTAAGTTCCGGCGGCTTCACCTCGGGCGACACGCAGCGCAACGCCGTCGTCGCGTCCGTGGGCCATTATCATGGGGATGCCGGAGGTGGTGACCAGGCGGGCCGCCTCCAGCTTGGTGGGCATTCCGCCCCTAGCCCACGGCTGCAAGTGCCGCCCGGCCAGGGCCTCGATGCGCTCGTCCACCCGCTCGACGTGGGGGATGAGGGTTGCCGACGGGTCAACGCGGGGGTCGGCGGTATACAGGCCGTCAATGTCCGTAAGGATAAGCAGCAGGTCGGCGTCCACCAGGTTTGCCACCAGCGCCGACAGCCGGTCGTTGTCGCCGAAGACCGCGCCGATTTCGTCCACGGCCACTACGTCGTTTTCGTTGAGGAGGGGGACCACTCCCAGCTCCAGCAGGCCTTGCAGGGTGTTGCGCACGTTGAGGTAGGACTGGCGGTTGGACAGGTCGCCGATGGTGAGCAGGGCCTGGGCCACGGTGACGCCGTGGACGGCGAACTGCTCTTGATAAATCTGCATCAACCTGCTCTGCCCTACGGCGGCGGCCACCTGCCGGGAGCGGATGTCGCGGGAGGCCGCGCCCCACCGCTCATCCTGAGCTTGTCGAAGGGCCAGGGCCACACGTCCGACGGCGATGGCCCCGGAGGTCACCAGCATCACCTCGGCCCCCTGCTCCCGGAGCTGGCATATCTGGCGTACGATGCTGCTCAGAACGCTCAGGTTGACGCCCGCGCTGTCATCGCCGCCCCCGGAGAGGATGGCGGTGCCGGCTTTCACAACGATGCGCCGGTACAACAACGGCTGATGGGCGTTGTCGTATGCCGGACAGGTTGACTGGGGCGTATGGGAGTGCAGGCTGGTTCGAGCCATGGGGGAAGGAAACCGTCCGGTTCAGGATGGAGAAGTCGATACGCGAGTTGCGTCACCGCGTAACGATTATAGCACCATAGCGGCCCCGAACCGCGCCACAACCTGTCCTCACGTCTTCGATCTTGAAACATCCCGTCGGTTGCAACAGAACCAGCATCGCCTGAATAGCACTGAATGGCTACGCCTTCGCGCTTGAAACGGGAAACAAGATAGACTAGGCTGGAATAGATACCCTCCTGAAAGGCTTGCCGGATAATCCGGTTGGAGGATTGGAAATGGCCTATACCAGAACCGATTTTTCCTGCGCCAAGTGCCACAATACCCAGTACGAAACGGAAGAGATTCGCACCACGGGCAAGTACTCCCGGTTCTTCGACATACAGAACAAGAAGTTCACCGCGGTTTCCTGCACTCGTTGCGGGTACACCGAAATTTTCCGGGGCGATTCTTCCATGCTGGGCAACTTCCTGGACATCCTCTCCGGCTGATAGGGATTCCACCGACGCATTCTGTTAGCTGCCATCGCCACTGAAATCGCCGAGCATTGTGCCGCGCCGTCTGCATTGGCAGGGGGTTGGCTTGGGGGCCAACCCCTTATTCGGCGTGGGAATAGTCTTGTCAGGGTTCTCCTTCACCCCCCGCCTTCGCGGGGGCAGGCTCTGACCCTCCCCCGCTGGGGGAGGGGATCTAAATTCAACGGACGGTTTCATGTCTCTTAACGGCATCCTGGACCTTCTGGAACACCACCCGGAGTTCCGCCGCGCCATCGAGTCGGCGGAAAACGGCGGAACCAAGAGCGCCATGGTGCGGCAGGGAGCGCGCCCGGCGTTCATTGCCTCGTTATACAGACGAATGACGGGGGCCCGTCGGCGTAAGGGGCCGCTGCTGGTTATCGCGCCGCGCCCGGACGACGCCCGCCGCCTGCACGACCAACTGCTGGGCTGGCTGGGCGACGACGCGCCGGTACACCTGCTGCCGGAACCGGAGGTGCTGCCCTTCGAGCGGCTGGCGGTGGACGCCAACACCGGCAACCAGCGTCTCGCCGCGCTGGCCGCGCTGGCGTGTCATTCCTGGGAACGCGATGACGCAATGGCGCAAAGACGCAATGATGGAAGGGATATGGGCCGCGGGCCGGTGGTGGTGTGTTCCATCGGCTCGGCCCTGCTCTACACCGCGCCGCCGGAACTGATGGCCGGCCCTTCAACAAGCTCAGGATGTGCTGAAGCGTCCTCCGGGCCGGGCGGAAGGGTCTGGCGGGTGGGCGACCGGGTGCGGATAGACGACGTGCTTTCCCAATGGCTGGAACTTGGCTACCGGCACGAGCCAGTGGTGGAGTCTCCTGGCGCGTTCAGTCACCGGGGCGGCATCCTGGACATCTTTCCGCCCAACTGCGAACTGCCCCTGCGCATCGAGCTGTTCGACGACGAGATAGACACCATCCGCAGGTTTGACCCGCTGACGCAGAGGTCGGTGGGCGCTGCGGAGGAAGTTCGGCTAATTCCGGCCCGCGAGCAGTTGCCTGGACTGGCCCTTCGACAAGCTCAGGACGGGGCAGATACGCTGGCTGCCCGCGCCGCCGCCATGGACTTTTCACGCTGCGGAGTCGAGGCGCGGGAGCGTATCGAGGAGGAGCTGGAAACCCTGGCCTACACCACCAACCCGGAAACCCTTTCCTTTTACAGCGGGCTGGTCAACCAGGCCTGCCTGCTGGACTACCTCGGCCCTTCGACAGGCTCAGGGGAGGCGGCCGTGCTGCTGGAGCGGGGCGGGCGGGTCGAGGCCGAGGCGTCGGAACTGGAAGAGCGCCTGGAACGGATGCGGACGGCACGGGAGGAACGGGGTGAACTGCCCGCCAACTTCCCATCGCCCTTTATGTCCTGGTCGGAATTTGCGGCGCGACTTGGCGAGTTCCAGACTTTGGACTTGCAGTCATGGGTTGGGGAGGAGGACGACCCTATATTTCTTCCTGCGGTGCCCTACTACGGGCGGCTGGAACAGCTTTCGGCAGACCTGAGGCGTCGGCAAGGCGAGGGCGCGGCGCTGGTGGCGGTTACGCAGCACGCACGCCGCGTTGCCGAAATCCTGGAGCAGCAGGGCATAGGCGTGTCGGTGCAGGACGGTCTGAATGTCGCGCCGTCACCGGGGCAGGTGTGCGTCGTTCCCGGTTCCCTGTCCGGCGGGTGGGTCGTTGAGCTTCCGGTCAAGGGGGGCGGCAAGGGACGCAAAGAGGCCGTTCCTCGGCTTGACCTGCTCACTGACGCCGAGCTGTTCGGCACGGTGAAGGAACGCCGACACCGCAGACCGCGCCGCGCCGAGCGGGGGCCGGATGTATCGCTGGCCGACCTGGTGCCGGGAACCTTCGTCGTACATATTGACCACGGCGTCGCCCGCTTCGCCGGGACTACGCAGATGGGAGACAATGGCGACGACCCTTCGACAGGCTCAGGGCGGGAATACCTGGTGCTGGAATACGCCGAGAGCGACAAGCTGTACGTTCCCACCGACCAGCTCAACCGGGTCAGCGCATACGTGGGGGCGCAGGAACACTCTCCTACGCTCACGCGGCTGGGGGCCGCCGACTGGACGCGCATCAAGCAGAGGGTTAAGGGCGCGGCCCGTGAGATGGCGCAGGAACTCATCCGCCTCAACGCCGCCCGGCAGATTGCCCGGGGTCACGAATTCAGCCCCGATACGGTATGGCAGCAGGAACTGGAAGACTCCTTCCCCTACGTCGAGACGCCGGACCAGGCCCAGGCCATCAACGACGTCAAGACCGACATGGAACTGGCGCGGCCCATGGACCGGCTCATCTGCGGCGACGTGGGCTACGGCAAGACCGAGGTGGCGCTGCGGGCGGCCTTCAAGACGGTGAACGACGGGATGCAGGTGGGCCTGCTGGTGCCGACCACCGTGCTGGCCCAGCAGCACTATGCCACCTTCACCGAGCGGCTCAGCCCCTTCCCGGTGCGGGTGGAGGTGCTTTCTCGTTTCCGCACGCCCAAGGAACAGCAGCAGGTTATCGAAGGGCTGAAGTCGGGCGAGGTGGACATCGTTATCGGCACTCACCGGCTGCTGCAAAAGGACGTGCAGTTCAAGAACCTGGGGCTGGCCGTGGTGGACGAGGAACAGCGCTTCGGCGTCAGCCACAAGGAGCGTCTGAAGCAGTTGCGACGCCAGGTGGACGTGCTGACGCTGAGCGCCACGCCTATACCACGAACTCTTAATATGGCGCTGTCGGGCCTGCGCGACCTGTCGTCCATGACCTCGGCGCCGGAAGAGCGGCTGCCGGTCAAGACCTTCGTTTCCGAGTATTCGGAGGACGTGGTCAAGGAAGCCATCCTGCGGGAGATGGAACGGGGCGGGCAGGTCTTCTACCTGCACAACCGGGTCAGGAGCATCCACCAAGCCGCCGAGGACATACGCAAACTTGTGCCACAGGCCCGGGTGATTATCGGTCACGGCCAGATGGCGGAGTCGGACCTGGAGGACGTGATGGTGGACTTCGCCAACGGCGAGGCCGACGTGCTGGTCTGCACCACCATCATCGAGTCGGGCCTGGATATGCCCAACGTCAACACGCTGATAGTGGAGCGGGCCGACCGCTTTGGGTTGGCCCAGCTCTACCAGCTCCGGGGCCGGGTGGGCCGCAGCCAGCACCGGGCCTATGCCTACCTGCTGGCTCCCCGGGGCCGCAGTATGACCGAGGCGGCGGAGATGCGGCTGCAAGCCATCCTGGATGCCTCTGACCTGGGCGCGGGCTTCCGCATCGCCATGCGCGATTTGGAGATTCGCGGCGCAGGCAACGTGCTGGGGGCCGACCAGAGCGGCCACATCCAGGAAGTCGGCCTTGACCTCTACACCCAGCTATTGCAGGAAGCGGTACGCGAACTGGCGCGGGAGCAGAGCGAGGCCGATGTCACTACTCCCGACGTTGAAGATGAGCCGCCCCGTATTGAACTGCCTCTTTCGGCGGGTATACCGGAGGACTATATCGCGCATCTGCCGACGCGGCTGTCGGTGTACCAGCGGCTGGCGAAGCTGACTCAGCGGCGCGAGCTGCCGGAGATACGGGAGGAGCTGCGCGACCGTTTCGGCCCGGTGCCCGAGGAGGTGGAGAGCCTGATGAAGGTGGCCGAGATACGAGCCATCGCCGGGGCCGCCGGGGTTGAGTCGGTAATCCGCACCAGCGATTCCATCGTAATATCATTGAGGAACGCAGTGGGCGGCGCGAAGGCCCCGTTGCAACGCGCCCTCGGCCCGGCGGCGCAGGTGGGGAACGCCCAGATTCAGATGGCGCTGCGGCCATTGGGTGACCAGTGGCTCGCCCGTCTCACTCGGACGCTGGAACGGCTGCAAGTGTTTATGGATAATATGCGCCAACTCGCTGCCGACGCGCACCGGGGCAATTAGACACAAGGACGCAAAGATGATGTTGAAGAAACTGGCCGGGTTGTTTATAGCGGCGGCGTTGGCGGCTTCTCTGGCTGCGTGTGATATTGAAGTCGGTAACTTCGGGGGAAGCATTGGCGACGCACCCAGCTACTCCGTGACAATGTATCAGGGGCAGGACGTGATTGGCGGCGAAATGGTCACCCCAGAGCAGGTACAGGATAAAGGCCCTCTCATTCTCTACTATTTTGACGCGGAGTGTGAGCCGTGCCTTGGCGGACTGCGGGTGTTGCAGAATTTCTACACAGAAAACCCAAGTAGGCCGACAGTGTTGGGCGTCTACGTTGGCCGCTTGACCGGCAAGGGCGGCGATGAAGACGCTAGGCGACTGCTGGACGAGGCGGGCGCCACTTTCCCGGCCGGGTTCACCGACGACGGTTTCGTTATTGAAGAGAACGAATTGAATCTTTTCCCTGCCACCTACTTTTACAATAAGAACCGGCACTACCGCGCTAGGGTGTACGGCGGCCTGTGGGAGAGTGACCTGCGGGAAAACGCAGCGGAAATCCTGCACTAACGGGTTTATTCGCCCATGATTTCGCTCTCCCCGCGGAGAGGGGCAGAGTGTAAGGGAGACACAGAGATGATCATCAGAAAACGCGCAGGATTGTTCATCGCGGCCCTGATGCCCCTGCTTCTGGCGCTGCTGCTGGCCTGCGGCGGCGGTTCGGGCGGCGGCTCCGGCGATTCGAGCGGTTCCGGGGACGACGGCGACAAGGAACTGGCCGCCGATTTCCCCATCATAGTGTCGCAGGGCCAGGACATTCTTGGCGGCGAGCAGGTGGCCATGGCGTCCCTGGTGGGCGAGAAGCCGGTGATAATGAACTTCTGGGCGGCGGAATGCCCGCCCTGCCGGGCCGAACTGCCGGAGTTCCAGAAGTTCTATGGCGAATACCATGACCGGGTGCTCGTGCTGGGCATAGACCTGGGCCAGTTCACCGGACAGGGCACGGTTGAGCAGGGGCGGGAGTTGCTGGCCGAGCTGGGCGTCGGCTTCCCGGCAGGCCATACCGAGGACTCGGAGGTATTGCCCAAGTACCAGGTTCTCGGCCTGCCCACCACCGTATTCATCAACGCCGACGGCTCCATTCACACCAAGTGGACCGGCGCGCTGAACGAGGAAGTCCTCATAGAGAAGGCCGACGAGATGCTGGACGGGTAGGGAAGCAATCTACATTCAGTCATTCCCGCGCAGGCGGGAATCCAGATCGTCCAGACATAGACTGACATTCACTCGGTAATGAGGCATAGATTCCCGCTTTCGCGGGAATGACGGAATGGCGGGATAATCCCCTGTGCGCTCCGTGTTCTCTGTGCTAGAATAGATGTATCGGGGTGTAGCGCAGTGGCTAGCGCGCTACGTTCGGGACGTAGAGGCCGGTGGTTCGAATCCACTCACCCCGACCAGCTTTCATCATCGTTCATCGGTGCGGGACTTTCACCCTCACCCCGGCCCTCTCCCTCAAGGGAGAGGGAGTTTTTTTGTTGTGCTATCATTTGCCAAGTCCATATCCACAGACGCGAATTGTAGGGAGGCCCGCTTATGCCGTTCGGAGGCAATGACTGGCTCGCCTTGACCCCGGAGGAGGCCCTGGAGCCGGAGATACCCATCTGCGACCCGCATCATCACTTCTGGGATTTCCGCACCGGGCGGATTCCCTACCAGCGTTACCTGCTCCACGAGCTGGCCGACGACGTCAACGGCGGCCACAACGTGCGCTCGACGGTGTTCGTGGAGGCCCGCTCGATGTACCGGCCCGGCGGCCCGGAGGAAATGCGGCCGGTGGGCGAGGTGGAGTTCGTGCAGGGGCTGGCGGCGGCCAGCGACAACGGACTGTACGGCCCATGCAAGGCGGCGGCGTCCATCGTGGGCCACGCCAACCTTAACCTGGGCGAGAATGTAAAGCCGGTGCTGGAGGCGTTGCAGGCGGCCAGCCCCAATCGCTTCCGGGGCATCCGACACTCGGTGACCTGGGACCCGAGTCCCGAGGTGGAGAACACGGCGGCCCATAAGGCCGAGGGCCAGATGAGCAGCGACAACTTCCGCGCCGGCGCCCGGGTGCTGGCCGACATGGGGCTGACGCTGGAAGGCTGGATGTTCTTCCCCCAGATGACGGAGCTGGCGGAGTTCGCCCGCGCCGTGCCCAACCTGACCATCATCCTGAACCACATCGGCGGACTGATACGGGAAGGCCCCTACGCCGGGCGAGACGACGAGGTGTTCGACCAGTGGCGCAAGGGTATCTCCGCCGCCGCGTCCGCTCCCAACGTGGTGGTCAAGCTGGGCGGCATCGGTATGCCCCGGACGGGGTTCGGCTGGCACGCCCGCGCCACGCCCATCGGCTCGGAGGAGCTGGCGGCGGACATGAAGCCGCTGATTGACCACTGCATTGACCAGTTCGGCCCCAACCGCTGTATGTTCGAGAGCAACTTCCCGGTGGACAAGGTATCGTACTCGTACACGGTGATGTACAACGCCTTCAAGCGGCTGACGACGCAGTACTCGGTTTCGGAGCGGGCGGATATGTTCCACGACGTGGCGACCCGGGTCTACAGCGTCGAATACTGAGTAGGGCGCATTGTATTGCGAATGTGTTACGTTTTGCCCGCCGCCCTTTTCAAGACGGCCTGTTAATGATAAGTTAGCCGGAACTTGTTCCGGGCGGTCCAGGCAGAGGGCATGAAACGGAGACGGCCCCCGATTTCCTGCGGGGGCCGTTGTGTGTGAAACGGCTCTTGCCGGAACAGGGAACGCCCTCACCCTAACCCTCTCCCAGAGGGAGAGGGGATTTGGCCGCATACCATCTTTAAGGAAGGTCGTACCTCTTGGTTGTAGCCATAGCATTCATCCTGATGACCGTGTTCTTCCTGGCCGGGCTCTACGTGGCCGGGGCCTTGGGGACTTTGGCCATCCTTTTGATGGAGATTTTCTCCGAAAACCGGCTGACCAACATCATGGCCAACCGGGCGTGGGACACCTATACCCGCTTCCTGCTGGTGGCCATTCCGCTGTTTATCCTGATGGGCGAACTGGTGCTGCGGAGCGGCATCGCCGACCGGATGTACCGGGCGCTGGACCGCTGGGTGGCGCCGATACCGGGCGGACTGCTGCATACCAACATCGTTTCCTGCGCCATCTTCGCCGCCTGCTCCGGCTCCAGCATTTCCACCGCCGCCACCATCAGCCGGGTGGCGCTGCCGACATTCCACACCCGCGGCTACAACGACCGGCTGGTGGTCGGGTCGCTGGCCGCCGGAGGAACGCTGGGCATCCTGATACCGCCCAGCGTGCTGCTGGTCATCTACGGCCTCAGCACCGGGACGTCCATCGGACGGCTGTTCCTGGCCGGGTTCATTCCCGGCGCGCTGATGGCCTTGACCTTTATGCTCCTCATCGGCATCTGCGCCGTCATCTGGCCTAGCATAGCTCCCAGAATTCCCGGCGAGACCTTCCGTGGCTGGCAGGGATGGGCGGAACGTATAACCGGCACCATTGCCATCGCGCCGGTGGTCATCCTGATTCTGGCCGTGCTGGGCTCCATATACGGCGGCATAGCCACCCCCGGCGAGGCGGCAGCCATCGGGGTCTACGGCGCGTTTGTTCTCGCCTTCCTGTACAACTCGAAGCAGCTATGGGTGCCGTTGGTGGGCGCTGCGCTGCGGAGTACCGGACTGCTAGGAGCCTATGCTCCCCTGCGGGTTTTCCTTTTAACGTTCATCGGCCTGGTGGTGTTGCACCTGGCAATGCAGACTTTCTACCTGGTCTTCTTCCCGAACCGCTCCCTATTCGTCGAGCAGGAATTGGCCGAGGCCATCTTCATGATCGAGGTGCTGTTCCTGCCGCCGATGGGGTGGGTCTCCATACTGACGGAAGTGTCGCGGGAGGAACTGGAGGAAGCGCAACTGCCCTCTATGGATTACGTGAGGGAGATGATGCGCTCCAACGTGTCCATGTTGCAGGAAGTGTTCCTGTCTACCATGCGCACCACCTGCATGATTATGCTCATCCTGATGGCGGCGTTCACCCTGCAATTCGCCTTCGCCTACCTGCGAATCTCCCACGCCCTGGCCGACCTGGTGGTGAGCCTGGAGCTGGAGCAGTGGCAGTTGGTGGGGATACTGGTGGTCTTCTACCTGCTGCTGGGCACCTTCATGGAAAGCTACTCGATGCTGGCGACCACGCTGCCCATCCTGCTGGAGACGCTGTTCCAGAGTGGAATAGACCTGCTGTGGTTCGGCATCATAATGATTATCCTGCTGGAGGCGGCGCAAATCAGCCCGCCCCAGGGCCTTGCCCTCTACGTGCTGCACGGCGCCCGACACGAAACGGCGGACGCGCGGGGGGTGACCGAAACGGAGACGATAAACGACGTCTACATCGGGGTGATGCCGTTCATGGGGTGTATGGCCTTGGTCATCGGCATACTGATGTTGTTCCCGGAAATCGTCACATGGCTGCCCGACCAGGCCAAAGGCACCCGGTGACCATAGCCGCCCTGCGCTTTGCTCCAGTTTTTACATAACTGATTCCGGTAGCCCAGATGTCTGTTTCCGTTATGTTCACTGGGGAATCCGTCTGGTAGCGTTCATTGACCCGACGGCTTTCAGCAATTAAAATGCGCCGTCATATACGGCAATCGAGTTTCCGAAACATCCGGTAAAGAGAGGCAGTCATGGCGCGCCTGATTGTTCCGGTGATTCTGGTTATCGGCCTGATAGTCGGTCTTGCGGCCTGCGGCGGGGAAGAACCCGCGCCCACGGCGACGACGGCCCCGGCGCCCACGGCCATGCCTGAACCGACAGCGATGCCGGAACCTACTCCCACGGCCATGCCCGAGCCCACCGCGATGCGCGAACCCACGGAGATGCCTGCGCCTACCGAGAGGCCGGCGGATACCCCGGTGCCTACGTCGGCCGCGCCAGCCGCGGTTGTCGCTACGGCTGTGCCGGAGCCTACGCCCATTCCGCCCACGGCCACGCCGGAGCCTGCCGCCACCGCGACGCCGCCACCGGTCACAGAGGAGGGACTGCTGGCCCAATACGCCGCCGAACACGCAGGCGGGCCAGGCGCCATTTTCTTCGGCGACCCAACCCAGCCCGCCACCTACGCCCAGCTCATCGGCCCGCCGGTCCACGAGGGCCTGGTATTCCTGCCGCCCAGCGACACGCAGGCGGCGGAGTTCCAGCAGCTATTCCAGATAGGGCTGTTCGGACTGGAGCAGCTTGGCGTTCCCGGCCACCAGTTCATCTACACCAGCGACTACTACCGGGAACTGATTGAAAAGGCCAACCTGCTCAGCCCCACAGAGCTGACTTCCTCGGGCGAAGACATCACAATCCAGCACGTCTGCATTTCCCGCAATCTGCCCACCTGTGTGATTATGGAAGCCTACATGGCCCCCCGGCTGGCCGCCCGTACCAATGGGCAGGTCGAGCTTCAGATTACTTCCATCCCGGAGCTTAGCGGGCCTGGGGGCGGCAACATCGCGCCGGATTCGCTGAATCTGGTGGCGGCCGGCACGCTGGATATGGTCAACATCTACACCGGCTACGTGGCCGGCGGGCTGCCCGCCATCGACGTGCAGTCTCTCTGGGGCATGGGGCCGGACTGGGAAACCACCTACCTCGCGTTAGTGGATATGGTCCCGGACATCGAGCGGATGCTGATGAGCGAAACCGACGGCATGGTAGTGAACCGCAACTGGTTTGCCGGGGCCGACCAGTGGTTCTTCAGCAAGGAGCCCATCCGGTCGCTGGAAGATTTCCGTGGCAAGAAAATTCGCTCCCACTCCACTGTCTTGTCCAGCCTGATTGAGGGGCTGGGCGCCGAAGCTCTGTTCGTTCCCCCGGGAGCCGATTACCTGGCGCTGCAAAACGGCACGGTGGACGTTGGCACCACCGGGGCCCTGCTGGCCATTGGCGGCAAGTATTACGAATTAACGGACTACATGACCGGCCCGGTCATCGGGTTCGGCTACACCACCAACATCATCAACGGTGACTTGTGGGAAAGCATACCGCCCGACCTCCAGCAGATCATTCTCGAAGAAGGAGCCAGGGCGGAGCTGGAGGCCCTTCGGATAGCGCCGTATCACAACGTCTTGGCGGTGCAGGCCAACCAGGCGGCGGGAGTCCAGCCCATCCCCTTTAGCGAGGACATCGTCCGCTACATTGCCGGAGTGGTGTTGCCGCAGAACGTTCTTCCCGACTGGCTGGACCGGCTGGGCTACCCGGAGCGCAACCAGGACGCAGTGCGCATTTTCAACGAAAGCGCCGGCCCCTACATCGGGCTGAAAATCGAGGACGACGGCACTATATCAAGAACCGAAATCACCAAAGGCCCCCGCGCCGCCAACTAGGGGGTGCGTCAAACCGCCCTGGATTCCGGCTTTCGCCGGAATGACGAGAGGCCAACGGGCTTAACCCAGATGCGGAAATTCCGGGGGCGGGCTTGGTGTCCGCCCCCGGAGTACCGGGGCAGACGCCAGGCAACCCGTCCCGCATGAAACCTAAATTTCAGGAGGATAAACCAGGATGTTCCACCCGAGACTGCCCATTGTCATACTGCTGATGTTCTCGCTGTTGCTGGCGCTAGGGCTGGCGGCGTGCGGCGAAGCAGCAACTCCGGTGCCGCCCACCGAGGCGCCGACGGCCACCCCGGCCCCGGCGGCGCCAACGGCCACCACAGCGGCGCAACCCACGGAAACGCCGACGGCTATGCCCGAAGAGCCTACCGAGGCGATGACATCGGAAGACGATCCCCTGATGGAGTACGCCGCGATGATGGCCGGCGGGCCAGGCGCAATCTACGTCGGCGACATCAATCAGTTGGTCGGTCCGGCCCCGTCGACCCCCGCAGGCGAACCGGACGCCGACCTGGGCGACTCAGAGGGCAACGTGCCCCTGAGCGCGCTGGAAGACCACCTGTGGCTGTATGAGAGCGACTATTACAAGTCTCTCATAGAGAAGGCCAACCTGACCGACCCCACTGAGTTGACCTCCAGCGGGGAGAGCATCAAGATTCAACACGCCTGCATCAACCGCGCCCTGCTGCCCTGCAAGATTATCGAGCAGTACTGGGCTCCCAACCTGGAAGAGCGCACCAACGGACAGTTGATACTGGAAGTCAGTTCCTTCCCGGAGTTGGGGCTGGCCGGGCCGGACACCCTGCAACTGGTTTCCGAGGGCACTCTGTCCATGGCCAACATCTACACCGGCTACGTGGCTGGCGAACTGCCCGCCATCGAGGTGCAGTCCCTGTGGGGCATCTACCCCGACTGGGAGACGATGTACTACTCGCTGACCGATATGCACGCGCAGTTGGAAGAAATGGTGGCCCGGGAGACCGGAGGCGGGATCGTGGTCAACCACAACTGGTACTCCGGCAACGACCAGTTCTTCTTCAGCAAGAAGCCTCTGCGTACTCTGGAGGACTTCGATGGCCTTAAGACCCGCAGCCACGCCGCGGCCCTCTCCGACTGGATTAACGGCATGGGCGCTGACGCCCAGTTCATAGCCTTCTCAGAGGTCTATACGGCCCTGGAGCGTGGCATCATAGACGCCGGCGTGACCGGCTCCACCCCCGGCTACGGCCAGCGGTGGTACGAGGTCGCCGGATACCTCAATGGGCCGCTCAAGAGCCTGCTGTCCACCAACAATATCGTCAACGCCGAAGTCTGGGACAGCATCCCCCCGGACTTGCAACAGATTTTCATCGAGGAAGGCACCAAGTCCGAGCTGGAGCAGTTGCGGCTCACTTCCATCCAGAACGTCACCGGCGTCCAGAAGAACATAGACGCCGGCATGGAACTGGTGGAGTTCACGCCCGAACTGGCGGAATATAGCCTGAACGTCGCCGTAATGGAACACGTCGTCCCCGGCTGGCTGCGGCGGCTGGGCTACCCCGGCAGGAACGACGACGCCGTGGTGATGTTCAATGAACACGTCGGCCCCTACGTCGGCGTGAGCATCGGCGCTGACGGCTCGGTCGGCACGGCCGATATTACCAAGGGCCCTCATGCACAGTAGAGAACCATAGGTCAGAAATGAAAGCGCCCCTCCTTTTCAACGGAGGGGCGTTTTCATTTTCGAGTAGAGAGAGGAGCGGTTGGGCAGTCGGCAAAGCCCGTAATTCTTCCCAAAAGGAATTGCGCTAAGGGATTGCGCTAATTGAAAATTCGTGTATCATTGCCAAACGAAAGCAGGTGGCAGCCATGCTGTTGCTTGTTTCTCCGGCTGAGCCTTGTGGCAGCCCAAAATTCAATGGGTTGGCGGTAACACAATGCCTAGTGAAATGATTTGGATGTTGGTAACCATCGGAGCATTGGGTGGCATCCTGGTGCTTTCGGGACTGGCTTTCGGGCCGCGAAGCGCGCTGTTGGGAACGCGGGCATTAACCCAGAGGATGGACCGGTTTTACTTCTTCCTGGGATATGTTTGCGGCGTTGAGTTGCTGTTGCTGGGATTCTTCATCACCTACCAGGTGGTGGCCCGCAAGCTGGACTGGACGCAGGCCCCCGGCACGGACGTGATGAGCGGTTACGTGCTGGCAATGGCTGCCACTTGGGCATTTTCCTACTCCTTGCGCTCCGGCGCCCACGTCCGCATTGACGTGCTGCTGCCTTATATGGGACAGAAGACGCGGGCAACGGCAGACTGGCTGGCCATGGCTGCTGTGCTGTTCCTGGGCTGGGTGACGATGTGGAAGATGTGGGAAAACGTCATAAACAACTACGAGCGCGGCGTTGTGACCAACGACTACCCCCTCACTCCCCTGTTCATACCCAAGATAGTGGTATCGCTGGGATTCACGCTGCTGTGCCTGACCGCTTTGCAAATGATGTACATGATGGTGGCGGAGGGGCTGCTGGTGCGCTGGAACGCATGGCGCGGCGGCGAGGAAATCGAGGCGATAGCGATCACCGAAGGCGAAGCCGCAGGCGCGGCGGACTAAGTTTCGACCACCGGATCCGGTCAAATCCAACGGCCTATACCGGCATGAGAGGTTAAGCTGTGGCTATTGGCGTCGCATTCGGATTGATGGGGGCCTTCTTTCTGGCGGGTATGTACGTGGCCGCCGCGCTGGGCGCCCTGTCCCTCATCATAATGTTCTTCTTCTCTGATGCTCCCCTGTGGAACATCATGGCGAACAAGTCCTGGGAGGGCAACACCAGCTTCATCCTGGTGGCCGTGCCGCTGTTCATCCTGATGGGCGAGCTGATGAACCGGAGCGGCATGGGTGAGCGGATGTACGCCGGCATCACCCGCTGGATCTGGTGGCTCCCGGGCGGTCTGATTCACACCAACATCGTGTCCTGTGCCATCTTCGCCGCCTGTTCCGGCTCCAGCGTGGCGACTTCGGCCACCATCAGCCGCGTGTCGCTGCCCAGCTTCCGGGCGCGCGGGTACTCGGAGCGGATGGTGATCGGCTCCCTGGCCGCAGGCGGGACGCTGGGCATTCTGATTCCGCCCAGCATCAGCCTCATCATCTATGGGGTGCTGGTGGAGGAATCCATCGGACGCCTCTACATGGCCGGGTTCGTTCCCGGAATGGTGCTGACCCTCTCGTTCATGACGATGATTTTCCTCTTGGCTATTGTATGGCGCGGCCTGGCTCCCCGCGAATCGGGCGACAGCTTCATCACAATACAGGGGTGGGTGAATCGCCTGGTCGGCTCCATAGCCTTGGTGCCGATAGTCGCCCTGATTATCGTGGTGATCGGCTCGATATACGGAGGTATCGCCACTCCCTCTGAGGCGGCGGCTTTCGGCGTGTATGGCGCCTTCGTGCTGGCGGGCATCCTCAACACGGAAGAACTGCTGCTCCCGATGTTCGGCGGCATGATGCGGGCGCTGGGGCTGATCAATGTTTCATCACTGGTCAAGTGGGTGCTGGGGCTGCTTGTGGGCGCCCTTCTGGTCCACCTGATTCTGCACATAGCCATAGCCCTCACCGGAGCGGACCTGGGCGCCCCGGACATCCCCATGGCCGCTATCCTCGGCGAGAACATCTTCCTCGTAGAGGTGGTGATTGTCCCCTGGACGGGCTGGGTGCCCTTCCTGGTTAACGCTACTCAGCAAGAGCTCCGAGACGCGCGCTTCCCCGACAATGCGGTGCAGAGACAGCTTATCCGGCGAAACTTCCTCATCGTTCAGGACGCCTTCGTCTCGACGGTGCGCACCACGGGAATGATTTTCCTGATAGTGCTGGCGGCGTTCACCCTGTCCTTCGCCTTCGCCCGGCTGGGCATCTCCCAGCAGATTGCGGAGGCCATCTCCGGGCTCGGCCTGAATGACTGGCAGTTGGTGCTGGTGCTGGTGGTGTTCTACCTGGTGCTGGGCACGTTCATGGAAAGTTTCGCCATGATGGTGACCACCGTGCCAATTCTATTGCCCACGCTGGAGGGCGCGGGCGTTGACCTGGTGTGGTTCGGCGTCATCATGGTGCTGCTGGTGGAAGCGGCACTGATCAGCCCGCCCGAGGGAATCAACCTCTACGTGCTGCACGGCGTGCGGCTGGACGTGGACAGAGAACAAGCGGAACGGGCAAACGAGGTGTTGCAACAAAGCACCATTGCAGATGTATGGATAGGAGTGCTTCCCTTCATGGGCTGCATGGCCATCACCACTGCTTTGGTGCTGTTCATTCCTGAGTTGGCCCTCGCGCTGCCGGACGCCATCTACGGCGCAAGACAGTAGGCTCCGGGTAAACGGCGCGGCAATCAAACCACAGGGGGCGGGATTGAATCCCGCCCCCTGTTACGTTTCTCACCAGTGTTAGAATAGCCTGAAAGAATCTCCGGCAAAGGTGCGAAAGCCATGACGACTTATGTGTTCAGGGCAACCCTTGAGGAAGAGGAGGACGGGCGGTGGAGTTCTTGGATCGACTCCCTGCCCGGATGCGCAGCGTGGGGCTACACCAGGGAGGAAGCATTGCAGGCTTTGCAGGACGGGACGGAAATCTTCATTGAGAGTATGCTGGATCGCGGTTTGCCGGTTCCCATAGAAGAAATCGAGAATTTCGACGGCCCGATGGTAACCGTAACTGTCGCGGCGGTTACTGCATGACAACCTCCCGCGGCTTGGTTCACCTTCTGAGAAATGTCCCCATCCGGGAATTAGTGCGGGCTTTGGAGCGAGATGGTTTCTCTCGTTCTCGCAGAAGCAGAGGTTCAGGCAGATTGTATGAGCATGAAGACGGCAGAACGGCACTCATCCATTACCACAGATCCAATGAAACACTGCCTCGGGGAACCCTCGCCAATATCATCCGAGGCACTCAATGGACAGAGGACGACGCGCGGCGGCTAGGACTGCATTGAACGAACGGCAAAAGGGCGGGATTGAATCCCGCCCCTATTCTTTCCCGCCTTTCCCTAGACATCGGGCAAGGTGGCGACTACCTGTTGCTGTCGGTGACCTGGAAGTGCTTGACCCAGAACTCGCCGCGATACAGGCCCTCCACTTCCCGGGCCATGTTGCGGCGGAGGTCGCTGCGCTCGTAGCGGAGCAGCGCTTCCTCGCTGTCCCAGACGCTGACGCTGATGCCTTCGTCGGGGTCTTCGGTGCTGCGGAGGAGCAGGCGCTCGCTCATACCCTCGACTTTCCTGCTGTCCCCTTGCAACACCTGACTGCGATAGAACTCCTCGTACTGGTCCCAGGAACCGAGGCGGAGCTTGCCCCAGGCCATCATAATCAGCGACCCGGCCGCTGCGGGGAGGGTGGCGGAGTCATTGCCGGAGGCCACAATTTCGAAGTGCTTGATCCAAGTCTCTCCCATGGGGTAGGCCATGGGGTGAAAATACTGTTCCGCGTCACCGGCCAGTTCCCGGCGGGTCTGGCTGGTTTCGTAATTGCGAAGTTCCTGCAATGACTCCCACTCGCTCCAGAACGCCATTTCGTCGGGGTCGGAAGTGCCGCGCCAGAGTTGGCGTCCCTTCAGGCCCGGCATCCCCATGGTGAAGGGGATGACTTTTTCGACGTAGAATTTCCTCAAATCTTCCCAAGCGCCGGAGCGCGCCCGTCCCCATGCCATTTGTACGTACATTTCTCACGCCTTTTCCTGAGTTTGCCGAAGGGCCGGCCACGGATTGAGATTCTACAAGAGAATGACCCGCTCGTCGATGAGCTGGAGCGGCAGGAACTGCGGCACCGGGACCGGAGCGGGCCGGGGTTCGGGCCGGAAGGCGTAGTACTTGACGCCCGCGCAAGGCATCGAGTAGCCCCATTCCATCCGGCGCTCCGTCCGGGGTGGCAGCGGCTCAGGGACCGGAGGGGGTTCGACCGGGATGACCTCCCTGGGTTCCAGAATCGTAACCATCACACACCTCGCTTCTGGATTCCCGCTTTCGCGGGAATGACGGGATAGGGTGCCTGCCGCCGTACCTCCTCATATATGCAAGGTTGGTGGTGCTTGGGGTTTCACCCTCACCCCGGCCCTCTCCCTTGAGGGAGAGGGGGTAGAAAGACTCTGTCTTCAAAGGGGAGGGGACTATGGGGTGTCGTCTTCCTCGCTGTCCCGCTGCATCTCGCGGGTGGCGCTCATGCCTAACTGGGTCAGAGTGCGGCTGTAGCGGTTGGCGAAGAGTTGGGCAGTGGCGGCATAGATTCCGCGCCCGATGGCGGCGTCCTGGGTGCACAGGTCCAGCAGCCGGGAGCGGGGAATCTGCAACAGGGTCATATCGCTGAGGGCAGACCCGGCGGTAATCAGAGTGCCTTCGCCCAGGAGGACAGCCTGGGGGAAGGACTCGCTGGGGCCAGCCAGACGAACAGCAATCTGTCCGATTTCCGACTGGGCGGTCAACTGGGCCTCGCCGGACTGGATGATGAAGAGGTTCTGGCCGGCCTCGCCGCCGGCGCCCAGGGTGTCGCCCTCAGCAACGGAAACCCGGTTGCCCAAGGCCACTACGGCGGCAATTTGCTCCCGGGACAGCCGGGCAAACACGTCAACAGTGGCGTAGTCGAATTCTTCGCCGTCCGCAGCCGGGCTGTGGGATACTCCGGCGGCGAGGTCTTCGGGCCGGAACACCCGCACCGGCATCACCGCCCGGCGCTCCACCTCGCGGGCCACGCTGCCCTTGACCAGCTTGGCCAGCCCGCGGCGGTCGTGGGTGAACATGGAAATCAGGTCCACGGAGTTTCGGTTGGCATAGGCAACGATGGCGGAGGCCACGGAGTCGTGAACCACCACGGCGGTATTAGCCTCCACTGAGGATTCCCGCAGCCGGTTGGCGATGCGGTTGAGATAGACCATGGCGCGGGCCCGGTCTTCTTCTTCCTGCTGGGTACCCAGCACCACCAGCTCACCCAATGACCTGGTGCGGCCGGGCGGTATGACCGACAGCAAAGTGGCATGCCCATCCGAGGCAACAAGGTCGGGAATTACGTCCAGCACTCCTTCGGATTCCACCGAGCGGTCCAGCGGCACTAACACATTCTGATACATTGGAAATCTCCCGCCCCGAAATATGAGGTCTTTGAGAAGACCTGTTCCCATAGGATTACCGGATAACTAACATTCTAGTTATGCAGGGAAACGCGGTCAACAATGTGCAAACAATCACAAAATTGCGCTTGGGATTCCGGCTTCACTCTACGTTGCTACAGAGCCTGGGGATGCCCTCACCCCCTGCCTTCGCAGGGGCAGGCTCTAACCCTCTCACAGAGGGAGAGGGGATTTGTCCACTTCCTCTGCGACTATTGCAATGGGGAAAGGGTCATAGGCGGGGTTCCGAATTAGGTGGTGCGACCAACAGGCGATGGGGGTTTGGATTCCCGCCTTCGCGGGAATGACGGATCGTAAGCTGGCAACCACCTAAATTGGAACGCTATCAGGGTCATATCCTGCCGACTATACTTTGCAGGAAGGTGCGGGTGCGGGTGAAGGAAGTCTGGGAGCCGTCCACAGGGAAGATGGTGGCCAGCAGGTCGGTGGCGCCTATGTCGGCCAGAGTCCGCAACTGGTCTTCAACCGCCGATTCGTCGCCGACGATGGCTATCTGGCCCGGACTCTCTACTCCCTCCCGCTCCAGCACGGCGCGGTAGCTGGGCAGGGCGGCATAGTGCTGGAAGAGCCGGTCGGCCCGGGCCCTGGCGCGCTCCGGGTGGTCGGTGACGGCAATGGGCACTCCGACGCAGACCCGGGGCGCGGGATTCCCGGCGGCATGGGCGGCCTCGTTGAGGCGCGGCACCACGTGGTCGCGCAACGTGGCAGGGCCGGTCATCCAGGTAACGGCCCCATCGGCCAGCCGCCCGGCGATTTCCAGCATCCGGGGGCCTAGGGCGGCCATCACCACGGGGACGGAAACCATGTCGGCATCGGGTATCTGCAACTCCCCGGCAACCCGGAACTCCTGCCCTTGAAAGTCCACCCCGCTCTCGTGAAGCAGGGGGCGCAGCACCGACAGGTATTCCTCGATATGCCGGGCGGGATGAGCGTAGGACATTCCCAGCCAGTCCTCGATGGTGGAGCGGTGGGAGACGCCGATGCCCAGAGTGAGCCGTCCGCCGGCGGCCACCTGGGCGGTGAGGGCCTGCTGGGCCAGCGCGACGGGATGGCGGGGGTACGTCGGGATTATGGCGGTGCCCAGCTCGATGCGGCTGGTCTGCATTCCGGCCATGGCGATGATGGTGAGCATATCGGCGCCGAAGTGCTGGGGGAGCCAGTAGCTGTCGAACCCGTCTTCTTCGGCGGCGGAAATGCGGCGCAACCGCTCGGCCACGTCCCGCATGAGCTCCAGGGCGCCCACAAACAACCCGATACGCATGGCGGCCACCTCCTCCGGTGGAGTTACGCCCCACCACCCTGTCCAGTTGCACACGGCGCGGCGGGCGATAAGTCTAGCATACCACGCGATTGCGGGGCGGCAGATTGACGTAAGTTTGCGCCGATAGTAGGCTACTGACGGGTTGGACGCCCCCACCCCAACCCTCCCCCGGAGGGAGAGGGCGTTATTAGGATTGGCGGAGGATTTGTTGATATGAGCTACCAAGGAATGATGGCGGAAACAGTGCTGATGAAAGGGCACGAAGGCGACATGATTGACGCCTACCTGGCGCGCCCGCTGGGCGGAGGGCCTCACGGCGGCGTGGTGCTGATTCACCATATGCCGGGGTGGGATGATGCGTCGAAGGAGATGGCCCGCAAGCTGGCCTATCACGGCTTCGTCACCATCTCGCCCAACCTGCACTTCCGGGAGGGGCAGGCCACGCCGCAGGAGAACAGCGCCAGCATCCGTGAGAAGGGCGGGATGCCCGACGTCCGCACCATGGGCGACGTGGAAGGGGCAATGGCCTACCTGCGGACGCTGCCCTACATGAACGGCAAGGTGGGACTCATCGGCTTCTGCTCCGGCGGACGCCAGACCTACCTGGCGGCCTGCACGCTCAAGGGCGTGGATGCGGCGGTGGACTGCTGGGGCGGCGGCGTGACCCAGGGCAACGACCAGCTCACCCCGGCGATGCCAGCGTGGCCGGTGGACTTCACCGACGGGCTGAACTGCCCGCTGCTGGGCCTGTTCGGGAACGATGACCCACGCCCCTCGCCGGCCGACGTGGACGAGACGGAGGAGGCGCTGAAGAAGCACGGCAAGGACTACGAGTTCCACCGCTACGACGACGCAGGGCATGGCTTTTTCGCCGTAGACCGGCCCAGCTACCGGGTCGAGGCGGCCAATGACGGCTGGGAGAAGGTGCTGGGATTCTTCGGCAAGCATCTGGGGTAGGCCGCATTTATCTTACCCTCCAATTCCCTCCCCCTGAGGGGGAGGGCTAGGGTGGGGGTGAATCCGCAAGGCGCAAGCGGGCCATTGTCGTGGACATTTCCGGTCCCCGAGGGCGTTTGTCAGCGAGATTTCTCCCTCACCCTAACCCTCTCCCGCTGGGAGAGGGGACTTTTTTGGAATTGAATTGCTGTTAGCCGCCCGCCTTCAGCGAATCCTGCCTTTCTACTATGGCTGGGTGGTGGTCGGGGCTTCCGGGACGGCGGTATTCGCCCGGATGGCGCCCGCCATCACGACGCTGACGGTCTTCATATACCCGATGTCCCAGGAGTTGGGCTGGTCTCGGACGCTGATTGCCGGGGCCGTGAGCGCGGGGGCGCTGCTTTCGATAGCGCTCTCACCGGCGATAGGCTGGGCGATAGACCGCTTCGGTTCCCGGCCGGTGCTGGTGGGCGGCGTGCTCACGGTGGGCGCGTCCATGCTCTCGCTGGCGTGGGCGACGATACCCGTCACATTTTATGTCGCATACGCCTCAGCGCGGGTGGTGTTCCATACTGCAGCGCCCATCGGGGCCGGTACGGTGGCGTCTCGCTGGTTCATAAGGATGCGTGGCCGCGCCATCGGGGTCATCTTCCTGTGCGGGGCCATTGGCGGCGTGGTGTTCACCATGCTGGCGGCGGCGGTGATTGACAGCCACGGAGTGGCCGCCGCCTGGGTCTCGCTGGGAGCGGTCACGCTGGCCGTGTCGCTGCTGCCCAACCTGCTGCTGGTGGCGGAGCGGCCCGAAGATTTGGGGCTGCGGCCCGATGGGGATAGTGAGGAACGCCCTCACCCTAACCCTCTCCCAGAGGGAGAGGGAACAAATGATTCGTGGACGACACGGGAGGCAGTCCGCACCGCGTCCTTCTGGATTCTGGTGGTGATGGGGTTTGCCACCTTCTTCGTCCATGCCGGGGTCAACGTCCACATCGCGGCGTACCTGCGGGACCAAGGGCTGTCGCTTACCAGCGCGGCCTCGGTGGTGACAGCGAGCTGGGTGGTGTCTGCCGCGGGCAGCATCGGCTGGGGCTGGATGATGGAGCGAATACCGGCCCGGCTGATGTATTCAGTGATGATGGCCCTGCTAGCCGGGGCGGTGTTGCTGCTGTTCCTGGCCAGCAACATCGTGGGCGCTTTCGGGGCAGCAGTGCTTATCGGGATGGTGGCCGCTGGGGGCAACATCACTCCCGCCGTGGTCTACGCCGATTACTATGGGCGGGCGTCTTTGGGTAAAATCAGGGGCATCGGCGAAACCGGCGTGCTGCTGGGCCAGTCCACTGGGCCGCTGCTGGCAGGGCTGGTGTTCGACCTGCGAGGCAGCTATGCGCTGATATTCATAGCCTATGCCGCAACCGCCGCGGCTGGAAGTCTGCTGGTGCTGTATGCCCGGCGGCCGGCGCGGGGGAAGCCCTCACCCCCGCATCAAGCGCGGGGCAGACTCTAACACTCTCCCAGAGGGAATTTATTTCTTCAAGCTCGATGCCATGTATAGTGAATTGATATGACGCAACCGGCCAACCGTGAAATGCTGCTCGTCGCCTTCATGCAGGCGTCCAACTGCTCCAACTACACCGGCTCATGGCGGCACCCGAAAACATCGCCGGAGTTCCTTGACCTGCGCTATTACCAGGACATTGCGCGGACTCTGGAGGCGGCCAAGTTTCACATGGCGTTCATAGACGACCGGCTGGCTATGCCCAGCGTCTATGGCGATTCCTTCGCCGAGGCGGTGGAGCATGGAGTGCGGGTGGTGAAACTGGACCTGGTGCCGGTGATTACGGCGATGGGGCTGGCGACATCGCACCTGGGATTGGGGGCGACTTATTCGACCACCTACTACTCGCCCTTTCACGTGGCGCGGCTGTTCGCCTCGCTGGACCACTTCACCGCCGGGCGGGCTGCCTGGAACGTGGTGACATCGCTGAACGACTCGGAGGCGCACAACTTCGGAGTGTCGGAGCACCTGGAGCACGACGACCGCTACGACGTGGCCGACGAGTTCATGGGGGCGGCCATCGCGCTGTGGGACTCGTGGGATGACGGAGCGGTGTTGGCCGACCGGGAAGGGGAGCGGTTTGCGGATTCGGCGAAGGTGCGGCGAGCAGACTATGCAGGGAGCTATCTGCATTCGAGGGGGCCGCTGACGGTGCCGCGTCCTCCACAGGGGCGCCCGGTCATCATACAGGCCGGGCAGAGCGAGCGGGGACGCCAATTCGCCGCGCGATGGGGGGAATTGCTGTTCGTCATCTTTCCTACCGCTGAGGGCTGCAAGGCTTACCGCGACGACCTGCGCGCCCGCGCCGCTGCTGTCGGCAGGGATCCCGACGCTATCAAGGTGGCTCCGGCGGTGTACGTGGTGGCGGGCGAGACGGAGCAGGAGGCGGCGGATAAGCTGGCCTTCATTGACGGGCTGGCGCGGCCCGTGGACTCGCTGGCGCTGCTGTCGGAGGTGTTCAACTACGACTTTTCGCAGCACCGGCCCGACGAAGCGCTGTCGGACGAGGTGATGGCGTCCATGACCGGGCTGCGGGGGTTTCTCGACCGGGTGATACAGTTGAGCGGCAACCCGAACCCGTCGCTGAACGACTTCGTGCGCTGGTCGGGCCGTGGCACGCTGCGGGAGTTCCCGGTGTTCACCGGGACGCCGTCGCAGGTGGCCGACCAGATGGAGGGGTGGTTCGCCTCGGAGTCGTGCGACGGGTTCGTGCTGGCAGCCACGCATATGCCTGGGGCTTACGAGGACTTCGCGCGGCTGGTCGCGCCGGAGCTGCAACGGCGGGGGCTGTTCCGCCGGGAGTACGCGCCGGGAACGCTGCGCGACAACCTGGGGCTGGCGAGGCCGGGGCGGGTTTAAGCGGCAGAATCCGCCATTTCAGGCGCTTCGGATGCCCGTCTGCCGTCTCTTCGTTGGCATCATCCCGCTTTGGGGCTATAATTGCGGCAACGCGGACAGAGTTAATAGGAGTGATGAGCGTTATGCCTTTGCCTGAACGTATGAAATTCGGAATTTTTATGGGGCCCTTCCACCGGGTGGGCGAGAATCCTACTCTAGCCCTGGACAGGGACCTGGAACTGGTGCAGTGGCTCGACTACCTGGGCTTCGACGAAGCCTGGATCGGCGAGCATCACAGCGCCGGGTGGGAAACCATTTCATCGCCGGAGATATTCATCGCCGTCGCCGCTGATCGCACCAAGCACATCAAGCTGGGCACCGGCGTTATCAGCATTCCGTATCACCATCCCTTCAACGTCGCCAACCGGATGGTGCAGCTTGACCACATGACCCACGGACGGGTGATGCTGGGGGTGGGGCCGGGGGCGCTTCCAGGCGACGCCTATATGCTGGGCATTGATCCGACGGTACAGCGGCGGCAGATGGACGAGGGCTTCGGCATGGTGCTACGGCTGATGACCGAAACCGAGCCTATCAGCTACGAGAGCGACTGGTTCACCCTGCGCGAGGCGATGCTGCAACTGCGGCCCTTCACCAAGCCGCATATGCCCATCGCCGTGGCATCGGTACAGTCGCCGTCGGGCGTGGCTCTGGCGGGCAAGTACGGGGCCGCGGTGCTGACCATCACGGTGCCGCGGGACCCGGGCGCTCCCGACTCGGACCTCAGGGCGCTGTGGGACATCGCCGAGACTTCGGCGGCGGAGCACGGGCAGACGGTGAACCGGGACGACTGGCGGCTGGTGCTGCCGGTGCACTTGGCGGAAACCAAGAAGGAAGCGATGGAGCAGGCCAGGCTGGGAGCGGGACGCTACCAGCGGGAATACTTCGAGCACACCATGGGCCGCGCCGCCATCGTGGACGGGCCCCTGGAAGACATCATCGAGGTCATGGACGAGCGGGGAGCCTGGATCATCGGCACTCCCGACGACTGCATCGAGGGCATCAAGAAGCTGGAAGAGCGCAGCGGGGGCTTCGGCGGGTTCATGGTGCAGGCCATTGACTGGGCGTCCCGGGAGCAGGTGCTGCACAGCTACGAGCTGATGGCCCGCTACGTGATGCCTGCCTTCCAAGGCAGCGTTGCCAGTACCGCCGGGTCCAACAAGTGGGCCTACGAGCGACGCGAGGTGTTGCAGGCTGGGCGCGCCGCCGCCATAGACCGGGCCAAGACGGACTACGCCAACCGCGCGAACTAAACTACCAAGTTTTGAGTGCTCCCTCTCCCTTCGGGGAGAGGGAATTTTTATGCGAAAAGTTGAGTAGGCCATGAAAGCAGTCTGGTATGAGCAGAACGGCCCCGCCGAGATAATGCAGTTCGGGGAGATGCCTGACCCGGAGCCGGGGCCCGGCGAGGTGCGGGTCCGCATCGTGTCGTCGGGCGTGAACCCCTCGGACTGGAAGCGACGCGCTGGGCTAACCGCGCGCATCGCCTTTCCCCGGGTCATACCGCACCAGGACGGCGCGGGCGTCATTGACCGTGTTGGCCCGGGCGTGCCGGAGTCGCGGGTGGGCGAGCGGGTGTGGCTGTTCGAGTCGCAGTTCGGGCGGCCCTTCGGCTCGGCGGCGGAGTATACCGTGCAGCCGTCGGGGCACGTGGTGCGGATGCCCGATTCGGTGAGCTTCGAGCAGGGGGCCTGCCTGGGCGTGCCGGCGATGACCGCCCACCGCTGCCTGTTCGCCGACGGGCCGCTGAACGGCAAGGTTGTGCTGGCGCCGGGAGGGGCCGGGGCCGTGGGGCATTACGCGGTACAGGAGGCCAAGTTGGCCGGGGCCACGGTGATAAGCACCATCAGCTCAGACCACAAGGCTGGTATCGCCAGAGAGGCAGGGGCAGACCACACCATCAACTACCGCACCGAAGACGTCATAGAGCGGGTAATGGACATCACCGGGGGCGAGGGCGTTGACCATATCGTGGAGGTGGATTTCGCCGCCAACTTCACGGTGACCAGCGAGGTGCTGAAGTCGTCGGGAGTGGTGGCCATCTACGCCGCCGGTACGGGGCAGCAGCCGGCGGTGCCGTTGCAGTTCCGCCGCAGCAACACGGTGGTGCGCAACGTGCTGGTCTACGATATGCCGGAGCCAGCGAAGGACGCCGCCATAGCAGACATCACGGCTTGGCTGGAGGCGGGGGCGCTGACCCACCTGGTGGGGCCGCACTTCCCGCTGGATCAGACGGTGCAGGCGCACCGGGCGGTGGAGGGCAACGCCATCGGCAACGTCATCGTGGACGTGGGCGAGGGGTAGACGGGGATGCGGCAGCACGGCAGGGACTGGCAAGCCCCGGATGCGATACGCTCCGGGGCTTGGTGTTTTGCGGACGGACTAAGGAGGCAGGATAAAGCCGCCACTGTCGACGTTCAGGGGGACGAGGGTGACACGGTTATGCGCGTGATTGAGTCTCACGTCGCAGAGGTTGAGGAAGTCTCGGCCCAAGATAGACGGGACTTGATCGGATTCGATGGACTCTGCAAGGAAAATGATCAGATTGCACTGGAGGATGTTAGATTCAGAGTCATCAAATGCCAGAATTCCATGTTCAGCATAATATGTTCGCGCTCCGCCTATTCCCGTTACCACTCTGGTCTCGCTGGAACGCAGCCGGTGATATGGGATTCTGATAACCAAGTTTACATCGGGATGCAGAATAGTCCTGTCCGAACCTGAGTCTACAAGGAATTGCATCGCGTCCTGAATGCCAAGCCGGGGGAGGCGAATACGAGCTTCAACATACGGACCGAGTTCTCTATTTTCTTCTGACCTATAACGCCCTGTGATAGCCAATTCAGCTAACTACACCGCTCGGTTTGCGGGCGCGAGAATTACGGATCCAGACGAAACCCATTTGCAGTAGCATTCTTCGCTCGGAATGTTCTTTTGGTCAAGGGATTGGAGGAGTTCCTCTCCAGTGGCGGCTACACATATCAGTTGTTGTCGGTGAACTGCCACATACATATCGGGGTACTGTTTTCGCCATTCGGCGAGATGCTTGTCGAAGAACTGACTGTTCTTTCGCAATCGCTCAAGCTCTTCTCGAATCTGGTTCTGCTCGCGCTCTGTTAGCATCTCATTTGCTCACTAAGCCGGGGTTGATATAGCATCCAGCTCATACTTCGGTTCGACCAGCTAAGGTCAGGTTATCACGGCAGTTGGGCAGCGTAAACGCCCGGCGGCCGCATCTGCTATCATCGCAGGCGTTAACTCAGCGGCAGGAGGCGCGCTTAATGGCGAAGAGCGGTTTCAGGGTCATGGACTCGGATATGCACATCGTGGAGCCTGCGGACTTGTGGGAGCGGTATATTGATCCTGCGTTCCGAGACCGGGCTCCGCAGGGGACGAACCGCCACCCGCGGGACCTGGGCGTGCGGGTGGGGGAGACCGTGTATCCGCTGCCGAACCGGAGCTACGCCAACGCCATTACGCCTCTGATGACCAACCAGCAGGATGTTTATGTCGAATCGGAACAGCGGAGTTGGGACAGCGCTTCCCAGTTGGCAGCGATGGACAACGAGGGGATAGACGTCGCGGTGCTGTTTCCGAGCCGGGGGCTGTTCACGTTGGGCGACAGCGATTTGGATCCGGCGCTGGCGACCACCATATCGCGGGCCTACAACGACTGGCTGGCCGACTTCTGCGGCGGCGGCCCTTCGACAAGCTCAGGGGGGCGTCTGTTCGGCGCGGCGATGATTCCGCCGCAGGACATCGATGGGGCGGTGGCCGAGACGCGCCGGGCTGTGAAGGAACTGGGGTTCAGGACGGTGTTCGTGCGTCCCAATCCGGTGGCGGGGCGCAACTGGCACGACCCTTACTATGATCCGCTGTGGGCCGAGGTGCAGAGCCTGGGAGTGCCGCTCAGCTTTCACGAGGGCGGGCGGGTGAACCTGCCGCAGCCGGGCGACAACTTCGACACGCATATGCTGTACCACACCTGCACGCATCCGATGGGGATGATGCTGGCGGTGGTGGACGTCGTGGGCGGTGGCGTGCTGGAGCGGTTCCCGGAGTTGACGGTGGCGTTCCTGGAGGGCAACTGCTCATGGGCGCCGTGGCTGCTGTGGCGTCTGGACGAGCACTACGAGATGTCGGCGTCGTATGACCATCCCGACCTGAAGATGGAGCCCAGCGAATACTTCCGGCGACAGTGCTACCTGTCGGTGGAGTGCGACGAGAAACCGGCGGAGATAGTGTCGCGGTTCGGGTTGGAGGACAACGTGGTATTCTCGACGGACTATCCGCACGCCGACTCCAAGTACCCGCAGTCGGTGGAGCGGTTCCTGGAGCTGCCGCTGTCGGACGAGGCGAAGCGCAAGTTCCTGTGGGATAACTGCGCGCGGCTGTATGGGTTTGAGGAGTAGGGGTACGTTCTCACCCTAACCCTCTCCCTCTGGGAGAGGGAAATTTTGTGATTACCAGTCCAGCAGTGTTACGGCGATGCTAGGACTGGCCGCGCAGGCGTTGGATTTCAGCCTCCAGCTCCCGGTTGCGGGATTCGGCGGCGTCGGCGCGGGCGGTTTCCTCGTAGTGGGACGGCAGGTAGCGTTGGCGCACCGGGTCGTAGAAGCGGAGGTGGCCGTATTCCCAGCAGACGTACAGATTCAGCGCGGCGCTGTAGCCCCGGATTCGCGCCCAGGCTGTTTCGTTCACTGGGATGGGGCGGTATTCACCATTCGCCAGTTGGTCGCCGGCCAGGGGGGCCTGGTAGTATTCGCCTTCGGTGTCGTCGAAACGCCAGTATTCCGGCACGCCATAGTCGGCATACTTCTGCCGCTTGCCTTCTTCGTCATTGCCCGCCGTAGTTTTGGAGGCGATTTCCAGCACGAAGTCCGGCGGCTTGCCCTGGTGATTGATAGAGTAGCCGTTTTGCGTCCGCAGCACACTGACATCGGCGTCGAAGGCAATCAGTAGGTCGGGAACGACGAAGTCCACGCCGCGGCCAGCCCGCCAACCCAAAGGAGCCTCGCCGGTGATCATGGCGTCGCGGCCAGCGAAGTGCAGTTCCAGCGCAGCCAGATGGCTGGGTTTGTGCAGGAAGTCGATGTTTTGCATATCCTCCCGGGGCGGCGGTTCGGGAAATTCGCCGAGAGGCGGGGTTGACGGACGGGCAATTGGTCTGGTGGTCATAGCGGGCCTCGCGGTAAGGGCTGCCGGGCTATTATACCAGTTGGGCCGGAATTGAAGGGCGAGGGCGCAGAGTTTTCCTTGTTTTCCCTAGCACTTCCAGTGGTCAAGTCGAATTTGACACACGGGGCGGCTTCTCATATATTGCCCGCAATCATCTACTGACGAGGGTTGACCATGCCGCCCCGCCGCCGACGTTCATCCCCCCCCCCCCCCGACTTTAGCCACAAATATCTGACTGGCAACGCGCTGGTCTGCGGGGACAACATCGACGTCCTGCACGAACTGCCCGACGAATGCGTTGACCTAATCTATCTCGACCCTCCCTTCAACTCCAACCAGTTCTACGTCGCTGCCTTTGGCGACAAGGGAACGGTAGCCCAACAGCTCCGCGACGTATGGCGCTGGACGGTGGAGACGGAAAACACCTTTCAGCGTCTGCCGCACGGTCATTTGCTGGACAGCCTGCGCGGCATCGTACTGCAAACTGGCGAGAAGTCCAAAATGGCGGCGTATTGCGTGTATATGGGCCGCCGCCTTGCAGAAATGCACCGCATCCTGAAACCTACGGGCAGCATTTACCTGCACTGCGATCCTCACGCAGGTCATTATTTGAAGATAATTATGGATTCGGTTTTTGGAGAGGAAAGCTTTCGGAACGAGATAATATGGCGGATTGGTTGGCTGAGTGGGTTTAAGACACAAAAGAAGGGGTGGATTCGCAACCACGACACTATTTTGTATTACACGAAAACAAAGGAAGCTCAAAGGCTATTCAACAAAGAGTACATTCCTTACCCGCCGGACTATGTCCGGAGAGATGGTAAAAAACCTACTGGCAAAGGAATTCCAATAGAAGACACTTGGAATTGTAGCTCGGCAGATGTGCTCAATTCGATTATGATTATGAGCTTCTCTACCGAGAAGGTCGGCTACCCTACGCAAAAGCCCCTGGCTCTTCTGGAGCGCATCATCAAGGCGTCGTCCAACCCCGGGGACCTGGTGCTGGACCCGTTCTGCGGCTGTGGCACGGCGGCGGATGCGGCGGCATCGTTGGGGCGGAAGTATCTGGGAATAGACATCAGCGGCATCGCGGTGCGGGTAATGCAGCAACGGCTGGAGTCACGGGGCGCCGCCACAGCCCCGGTGGTCTATGGCTTGGATTTGGACGATTTCAATTGGGAAGAGTTTGAGCGGCGGGCGCTGATGTCGCGGGACGATTCCGAAGACGGAACTCCCGGCTGGGCTTGGGCCGAAGACAAGGTGGCGGGCTTGCTCAACGCCGTACCCAATGAGCGCAAAACAGGCGACGGGGGCGTTGACGCCCGCTATTTCGGCGCGATGGACATTGACCGCAATGAGGGCGTGGTCATCCCGATACAGGTCAAGATGCACCGCAACCCGGCATCGGTAGGCCGCCCGGATATGGACCGGCTGTTGGGAACGCAGACGGCAATGCAGAACCGAGGACTGAACGCGCCGATGTCCCTGATGATAAGCCTGTATCCTCCGCCTGATTCGCTGCGGGTGTTCGCGGCCCAACAAGGCCGGGTGACCATCAACACGCTGGAAACCGGCACAGCCGAGTATCCAGCGATGCAGGTTATAAGCGTTCAGGAAATGCTGCAACGGGATGAACGTCCGGCTCTGCCGCCGGTTGATCCTCGGTCGCTGGTTGGAGATACGCAGGACAAGATGCTTATGGTGTGATTTGGGAGGCTCCGTCATTCCTACCGGATTCACCCCCACCCTAACCCTCCCCCTGAGGGGGAGGGGATTTTCTTTCATAGTGGGGTCAGTTGCCGGACTTGATGAAGTCGGAGACTCGCTCGGCTATCATCATGGTGGTTACGTTGGTGTTGGCGCGGACTACGTCGGGCATTACGGAGGCGTCGGCTACGCGGAGGTTGGTTACGCCGCGGACTCGGAGGTGGGGGTCTACTACGGCCATGGGGTCGGTGGCGGGGCCCATCTTGCAGGTGCCGGAGATGTGGTAGGAGGTGCTTACGTTGCGGCGGAGCCAGGCGTCCAGGGTTTCGTTGGATTCGAGGTCGGCGGGGGTGGGGGCCAGGATTTCGTCTATGATGCCGTGGTAGGCTTCGTGCTGTAGCAGGGAGACGCATAGGCGGACGCTCTCGCGCAGGCGCTCGCGGTCCCATTCCTCTTCCAGGTAGCGGTAGTCCATGCTGGGCGGGGTGTTGGGGTCGGCGGAGGTCAGGCGCAGTTCGCCCTTGCCCGCCGCCAGGTATAGGCCGCAGTTTACGGTGTGGGCCGGGTTGTCGTCGCGGACTACCGTGTTCAGGGACGCCGGGGAGAGAATCATGTCGTGGGGCGTGTCGGAGCCGGTGGCGGTGTAGCGCAGGCGCAGGGCGCGCATGGCGTCGGGGTCTACGGGAATACCCTCGTTGACCATGAAGCGCACGGTGACGTTGGGGTGGTCGCGCATATTCTGTCCGACGCCGGGCAGCTCCACGGCGACGGATATGCCCTGGGCGGCGAGCTGGTCGGCTGGGCCGATGCCCGACAGCATCAGCAGTTGGGGTGAGGCCACCGCTCCGGCGCAGAGGATGATGTCGCCGCCTTCGACTACGAAAGTCTCGCCGCCGCTCTCCACTTCGACGCCGACGGCGCGGGCGCCGTCCAGCACGACGCGGTTGACCTGGACGTTGGGGCGGATGGTCAGGTTCAGGCGGTGGCGCGCCGGGTCTATGTAGGCCAGGGCCATGCTCCAGCGGACGCCGTCGATGTTGTTCTCGGCGCGGAGGCTGACGCCGGTGGCCTCGGGGTGGTTTACGTCGGGGTGGAAGGGGTATCCGGCGGCGGTGGCGGCCTGGAAGAAAGCCTCCTGGGTCGGGGGCCAGGTCTCGCGGGGGTGATGACGCACGGGAACCGGGCCGTCGGTGCCGTGGAAGTCGTCGTGAAAGTCGGCGTCGTTTTCCAGCTTGCGGAAGTAGGGCAGGCAGTCTATGTAGGCCCAGCCGTCGTTGCCCCAAGAGGCCCAGGTGTCGTAGTCCTCGGGCGCGCCGCGGATGAAGGTCTGGCCGTTGATGGCGCTGGATCCACCCATGGTCTTGCCGCGCGGGACGGGCATCGGCCCCTGCTCGGGGGTGGCGGCGCCGGTGAAGGACCAGTTGTAGGGGGAGTCAGCGGCGCGGGCCTCGAGGTTGACCGAGCCCCAGCCGAGCTTGAGCATATCGGGGAGCTGAGCGAAGTCGGGGAAGTCGGGGCCGGCCTCCAGCAGCAGCACGGAGCGAGCCGGGTCTTCGGACAGCCGGGCGGCGACGATGCAGCCGGCGGTGCCGCCGCCGACTACTATGTGGTCGTATTTCATTTGGGCAGCCCTCTTCGTTGGTTTGGGCCATTGTACACGGATTCCGGGGGCCGGAAAATTTTGTTTTCCGGTCATTTCCAGTCATATCCTACCATTTGGAACTGCATGGGCATGGAGTGATTGTCTGAACTGTGATTTTTGGGATTATGGGATTTATATGATTGGGCAGTTGATATTACAGCGCACGAATAGCGCAAGGGGGTTTGGATTCTGCTCAAGGATTATGGTAGGGAGGCGTTTTCGGGGTTGGCAAGGGCGCAGTGTCAGTGAAATGGGGCGGCGCTTTCGTGGTTGACCGTGATATGGGCCGCTGATAGAATGCGGCCACCTTGTCCGGGTTGGCCGGACGCTGGTCAGCTAACAGACGCGAGGCTGCCGGGCAGCCGAATCCCGCAATGCTGGGGGAGGACATGGCCAGGAAGTTGAACGTATCGGTCGACCATAACCTTTGCGTTGGCAACCAGATGTGCATCAGCATCGCCACAAAGGCGCTCACCCTGAACGACGACCGGCAGGCGATTCCGGCGGACGTGGACGCCGACACGGAGGAGGTCATCATCGAAGCGGCGGAGCAGTGTCCAATGGCCGCCATCAGCGTGATGGACGCCGAGACCGGCGAGCAGCTTTTCCCGTAAGAGCGGCAGCAATATGGAACCCATCGCCCTCCTTTTCAGGCGCAAAGGAGGGCTTTTCGTTTCTAGCGGCTAACTGTTATGTCATATCTATAAGGCTACGACGAGGGTTGTCGCATGGAGAACCTGTTTCACGCCGGGGACAACCTGGCAGGGCTGGCCCTGCTTGCTGAGTCGGGCATCAAGGCTGACCTGGTGTATATTGACCCGCCCTTTGCCACCAACACGGAGTTCCTGATGGACTCGGAACGGGCCAACACGGTCAGCGCGTCGGGGGAGGTGGCCTTCGCCGACACCCTTCGGGGCGGAGACTACCTGGAGCAACTACGGCTGCGGCTGGATGCCATTCGGCGGGTGATGGCGGATGACGGCTCGATATACGTGCATATAGACGTGAAGATGGAGCATCACGTCCGGCTGCTGATGGACGAGGTGTTTGGCGCGCGTAACTTTCGGAACAGCATCACGCGGGTCAAGTGCAACCCCAAGAACTTCAACCGATTCTCTTATGGGAATATCAAGGACACGATTCTGTTTTACTCGGTGTCGCCGCACCGCATCAAGTGGCGCCCGCAGGAGGAGCCGCTGACCGGCGACGATGCGGCGTCGCGCTATCCACTGGTGGACATGGAGGGACGGCGCTACGCGACAACGCCGTTGCACGCGCCGGGGGTAACGCGCAACGGGCCGACGGGCGGGCTGTGGCGGGAGATGCCGCCACCAGCGGGACGGCACTGGCGCTATCCGCCGGATAAGCTGGAGGAGCTGGACGCCGCCGGGCTGATTGCGTGGAGTTCCACAGGG
Source organism: Dehalococcoidia bacterium (assembly GCA_965204865.1). Classification (GTDB taxonomy): domain Bacteria; phylum Chloroflexota; class Dehalococcoidia; order Lucifugimonadales; family UBA3495; genus VXOI01. The sequence goes on from OZ242027.1 coordinate 3,153,217, forward strand.
AATCCGCGGAAGATAATCTACGCCGATGAATCGGCGGGGAAGCTGCCGCAGGACGTTTGGGTGTTCAAGGACCCGCAGCGTCCCGTCTATCCCACGCAGAAGAACTCGGCGATGCTGGAGCGCATCATATTGACGTCGTCGGAGCCGGGAGACACGGTGCTGGACTGCTATGCAGGGAGCGGCACGACGCTGCTGGAGGCAGCGCGGCTGGGGCGGCGGTTCGTCGGGATGGACGATGCGGCGGCTGCATGGGAGGTGGCGGAGCGGCGGCTGGGGGCGGAAGGGGTTGAGTGGGGGGAGTTGGCTTCGGTTGCCCGTTCAGTTGTCTGAACTGTGATTTTTGTGATTACGGGATTATCAGGATTGGGGCTCCTTGCTAGGGCGTGTCGTCAATTCAAGTATAGCGGTCTTAAAGTGCCTGTTTTCGTCATTCCGGCTTTCGCCGGAATGACGGCGAATATGACGACACCCCCTAATTCCTAAATCGCGATTCAGGCAATTTATCATGAATATCTGAAAACCATTTCCGGGCATCTCTCAGAAATTGGATTACGAAGGTAGACGGGGGTTTGGATTCCCGCTTTCGCGGGAATGACGGGATAGGGACGGGAATGACGGCTGCATAGCCCATGATGACCGCGAGACGGGAACGACGGAGAGTTACGGAGGACTTGATGGCGGAAGTTGGGATTTGTTTGCTGATGACGCAGCACGATTTTGACATCGTGGGGCTGGCGCGGAAGGTGGAGGAGCTGGGGTTCGGGTCGCTGTGGGCGCCGGAGCATGGGGTGGTGCCGGCGGATTTCAGCGTGGGCGCGGCAGGGGCGGCGGCGGGGGCGCCCAGCGCGTATTCGGATGGGCGGATTAACCAGATTATTGACCCACTGGTGTACTTGGCGGCAGCGGCTTCGGTTACGAAGAACATCAGGCTGGGGACGGGGATTTGCTTGGTGCCGGAGCGGAATCCGATACGGCTGGCCAAGGAGGTGGCTACGCTGGACCTGGTGTCGGGCGGGCGGTTCGTGTTCGGCATCGGAGCGGGCTGGCTGCAAGGGGAAGCGGAAGTCCTAGGGGCGGACTTCCCGCGGCGGTGGGCGCAGACGCGGGAGTACGTGTACGCGATGAAGGAACTTTGGACGGAGCCGGTGTCGGAGTTTCATGGGCGTTGGGTGGACTTCCCGTCGATAATCTGCAATCCGAAGCCGGTGCAGCAGCCGCATCCGCCGGTGATGGTGGGCGGCGAGCTATCGCGGGCGGCGCAACGGGTGGCGGACTACGGCGACGGGTGGCTGCCGCGGGCGCGTAATACGTCAGTGTACCACGACCCGGGCAAGCTGCCGGGGGCTCGGGCGCACATCGAGGAGCTGTACCGGGCCAACGGGCGGGACCCGTCGGCGCTGAACATCACGATGTGGGACGCGCCGCCGGACCGGGAGCAGAACCGGCGGTTCTTCGACGCCGGGGCGGACCATATTGTGCACCTGCTGACGACGCGGGGCGAACGGGAAACGCTGGAGGAGCTGGAGCGGGTGGCGGAGGGGGCGTTGTAGTTTTCTGTTCGGGTGAAAGATATGACACAAGCGCATTGTGGGGGGTGAAGCGAATTGCCTACAATGGGCAACGACACTCCCTAACCTGTGAATTTCAAGCCCGCTCAAAGCAATATGACTGCTACTCAATTATTCACTGACGATGTGCGGCGTCTGGCCCGGCGGTGGCTTCAAGAATATCTGCCCGACCCGTTGTCCGATGCCTTATCCCTGGGACTGCCGGAGTGGGACGACCGGCTGGACCGCTGGCGCGTCGCTCTGGTTCCTGCCGATAATACCGGCCAACCCGTCGGCGAAATCCAGGTTGACCGGAACGGCGATATTCTGCGGGCCCCGGCCCCCACGATGGTGGACGAGCGGCTGAATTCCCTGCGGCGAAGTCGTCAGCCGGGCCGGAACGGGAGTCTCTTGTCTGCCTCTGGCCGACGGGCCGCCCGCATTTCGTTTCCGCCCACTCCCAACAAGGTCATTCTCGGTGACTGCCGGGCCGTGCTGTCGGAGTTCCCGCCCAACAGCGCCCAGCTGGTGTTCACTTCGCCGCCCTACTTCAACGCCAAGCCCGAATGCGCGGAGTACGTGGACTATCCATCTTACCTTGAATACTTGGGGGAGGTCTTCGACGCTTGTCACGCCATCCTTGCCGAGGGTCGTTTCCTGATTGTCAACGTTTCTCCGGTATTGGTGCGGCGCACTTCCCGCAGCACGGCCAGCAAGCGGCTGCCTATTCCCTTTGACCTGCATCCTATCCTGGATGGTATTGGGTTCGAGTTTATTGACGACATCATCTGGCGCAAGCCGGAAGGGGCTGGCTGGCACCTGGGGCGGGGCCGCCGCTTCGCCGCAGACCGCCAGCCGTTGCAGTACAAGCCGGTCACGGTTACGGAATACGTGCTGGTATACCGCAAGAAGACCGACCGGCTGATTGACTGGAACCTTCGCGGCCACCCCGATCCGGAGGCCGTGGAACGCTCCCGCATCCTGGGGGAGTACGACAAGACCAACGTGTGGGACATCACTCCGTCCAACCACTCGCTGCACCCGGCGGTGTTTCCCGACGAGCTGGTGAGCCGTGTCCTGCGATACTACTCCTTTGAGGGAGACTGCGTGCTGGATCCCTTCGCTGGAACCGGCACCGTCGGGCGGGTTGCGAACGCTATGGGCCGACGATTCATTCTCATCGAGAAACAGCCGGACTATTTCGAGGTGATGCAGCGGGAATTGCGGCAGATTTCCCTGTCTCAGTCCGTGGACTTTGATGATCTGCAATACTGGTGGAGCGCAGGTTATGACGCCTGACCTCTGTTGGCATTCCCCGTCATTCCGGCGAAAGCCGGAATCCAGAGGGATAGGCGGATACGGTCTTTAGCAGCCTGAGCGCATGGATTCCGGCTTTCGCCGGAATGACGGTCTGGGGAGTCGCATCCGAGCGGAGATGGGCTTTGATTGAGCGGGGCAATCAGGAAGTTATCGAGGGCAAATAGAGCGCGTCGGCGCGGGCTGGATAGTCATATTTGACCAGATTGGGCCTCGCTCCAACGCCCGGCAGACTGCGGAGAATCGCCAGGTTTGCTTCATCCAAATCAGAAACAACCGGCCTCTTACCGAGCTGTATGCTTTCCTGAATGACAGAGTCAACAACACCTTGGCAGAACCTCCGCACGATTCCGAGGGCATCATCGCGGCGGTAGACCAACTGCCGGACGAGTTGTTCACCACTGGGCTACCATAGTTCAGCGTCCCTGCAAATTCCGGGCGAACTCGAAGCGGTTTTCGAGGAGGCCGATGTCCATGGCGAAGGATGGGGGGCCTACGGGTTCTACCTTGGAGTGGATTACGGAGAGGCCGGGGCGGCCGGTGGCGGCGGCGTAGGCTTCTTCGAGGGCTTCCACGGTGTCGGCCTTTTCCACGTGCTCGATGCCTGCTTCGCGGGCTATGCCGGCGAGGTCGGTGCCGGTGCCTGTGGCCGAGGGAAAGCCGCCTACGGAGAGCAGGCTTTCGTTGTCGAAGACGATGTGGGTCAGGTTGGGCGGGCGGTAGCGGGCCATGGTGCTTAGGGTGCCGAGGTTCATCAGGAGGGAGGCGTCGCCGTCGAGGACGGTGACCTGCCGGTCGGGGAGGGAGAGGGCCAGGCCGAGGCCCATGGAGGAAGCTAAGCCCATGCCGTGCTCGAGGTAGAAGAAGTTGGGGCGGTGTCCGCAGTTGTACAGCTCGACGGCTACCGCGCCCATGATGGTGACTACTACTTGGTCCTTGAGTTTGGGGTAGATGGCCTCTAGTGCGTCTGCCCGCAGCATCTCTAGTCCTCCCACATCAGTTCGCGGGTGAGCAGCAGCGCCACGGGGCGCAGGGAGCTTTCCGCCAGGGTCTGGGCCTGCCGGATGTCGCGGGCCACCAGCGCCGGGTCAGACATCTTGCGGTACATGATGCCGAGAGCGTCGAGGACTCGCTCGGTTACGAGGCCGCCCTCGGTCTGCCATGGGTCTCGCTCGCCCATCTCGCCCCGGTAGCTGATGAGCATTAGCAGGGGTATGCGGTAGAGCTGGGCCAGCGACACGATGCCGTTGATGGAGGTCAACAGGCCGTGGTTCTGCATCAGCATGGCGGACTTGCGCCCGGCCAGGTGCGCCCCGGCGGAGATGCCGACGCCTTCTTCTTCCTTGTTCAGGCGGACCAGAGTGACCTCGGGGTCGTCGTCGGCCATGCTGACTAGGTGTACCAGCCAGGTCTCGGGGAGGGCGGAGACTATGCTGACCCCAGAGTCCTTGAGGGCGTTGTAGATAACTCGGGAGTTGGCGGAGGAAACGGGCAAGGCAACTCTCTCCGACGATGGGGTTGGAGTCGCGGGTTATTCTAGGGGCGGGATGCGGCGGCGGTCAAACGGGGGCGTTATTGGGCGTCGCGGCCTTGAGTCGCCGGGGGCATGAACTCGTCCACGGCCAGCGTGACGTCGGGGAAGGCGCGGGGGCTGACGCTGTCGCCGGGATGGTAGGTGGTGACGGTGGCGTAGCTTGAACCGGAGGGATCGGTGTAGGCTGTCACTTGGCGGACGCGCAGGTTGGCGACCCAGACCTCGGGGATGCCTGCGGCGGCGTATCGGGCCAGCTTGGCGCCAGTGTCGTAGCGGAGGGAGCTGTCGGCTACTTCGATGACAAGGTACACATCGGAGGGGTAGTAGCGGGCTATCTCGGTTATGGGACGCAGCCTGACTACTGCGAAGTCAGGCTGAGGGGCACTGTGGTCGTTCAGGTAGATAGGGCATTGCACCAGGACCAGAGCCCGGCCTACCAGGGCCGGGGTCAGGAGCATGGTGAGCCATGCAGTACCGCCAATGTGCGGGTCTCCTGTTGGCGCCATAACGATTATCTTCCCATCCATCAGTTCGATTCGGTCGTCTTCGTGCAGGATGCCAGCCTTTTCCATGTCCAGGTATTCGTCCACGTTGAAGAGGCGGACGCCAGCCAGCACGTCGGCTTGTTCGCCCTCGGCAATGATGCCAGCGGAAACTAGGGCCTCGCACTCTTGGGGGGTGAACGGGCGCATTGGCGGTAGTCCGGTCACTGTGGTCGTCATCGGAGCCTCCAGGAAACCTGTCCTTACGCAGATGAAGTATACTGGTTAGGTTACGGGGGGTATAGCTTTGGACATTCCGGTTTGGGATCCAGTGGAGACCATATCGCGGGATGAAATGGCCGCGTTGCAGACGGAGCGTCTGCGGGATTGCGTGGCTCGCGTTGCTGCCAATGTACCTTTCTACCGCGAGAAGCTGGCCGCGACGGGCGTCGGGCCGGAGGACGTGCGCTCGCCGGACGACCTGGAACGGCTCCCCTTCACCGTCAAGCAGGACTTGCGCGACAACTACCCCTACGGGCTGTTCGCCGTGCCGATGGATGAGGTGGTGCGGCTCCATGCGTCCAGCGGGACCACGGGCAAGATGACGGTGGTGGGCTATACCGCCAACGACATCGCGATGTGGGCCGACCTGGCGGCGCGGGCATTGAGCATCGCGGGAGTTGGCCGGAGCGACGTTATCCACGTCGCCTACGGGTACGGACTGTTCACCGGCGGTCTGGGGCTACATTACGGCGGCGAGCGGCTGGGCGCGACGGTAGTGCCGGTGTCGGCGGGGAACACGCGGCGGCAGGTGGAGCTGGCGCAGGACTTCGGGGCGACGGTGCTGTGTTGCACGCCGTCGTACTCGCTGCTCATCGCGGAGCAGGCGGCGGAGGCCGGCGTTGACCTGAGCAGGATACGGGTGGGAGTGTTCGGGGCGGAGCCTTGGTCAGAGGAGATGCGGTCGGAAATCGAGGCGCGGATGGGCTTAACGGCGCTCGATATTTACGGGCTGTCTGAGGTGATGGGGCCAGCGGTGGCTATGGAGTGTCCAGGCAAGCAAGGGTTGCACCTGGCCGAAGACCACTTTATCCCAGAAGTAGTTGACCCGGAAGCGGCGAGCCGTTGCCCGATGGAGAGATTGGCGAGCTGGCGCTGACCTGCGTGACGAAGGAGGCGCTGCCTCTTCTGCGCTATCGCACCGGCGACCTGACGCGGCTGGAGCGCGGGCAGTGCCAGTGCGGGCGCACCACGGCGCGAATGAGCAAGCCGATAGGGCGCACCGACGATATGCTCATCATTCGCGGCGTGAACGTGTTTCCATCGCAGATTGAAGGGGAGTTGTTGCGAATGCCGGGACTGGAACCGCATTACGAGTTGGTACTGGACCGGGGCGCGGCGCGAATGGACGAGTTGACCGTGAGAGTGGAGGCGTCGGAAGGACTGCGCCGCGTCGGCGGGCAGGAAGCCGCCGGGCGGTCACTGGCCGTAGCGTTGCAGAGCAGGCTGGGCGTCGGCTGCCACGTCGAAGTGGTCGCGCCCCGGGAGCTGCCGCGCAGCGAGGGGAAGGCCGCCCGCGTCGTTGATAACCGGCGGATTTAGACCCCCCGCTGAGGAATTATGAATCTCGAAACGATGCGCTATGCGAGCGACGGCGATTTGATACGGCTGACGCTGAACCGTCCCCATGCCCTGAACGCCGTCAACTATCAGGGGACGGTGGAGCTTCACCGGGCAGCGCAGGCGATTCACGACGACAGGACGGCGCGGGCGGTCATCATACGGGGCGAGGGGCGGGCCTTCTGTGCCGGCATAGACCTGAAGGAACTGGCCGCCGGGGATACGCCGCAGGACTACTTCTACCACTGGGACCGGGCGCTGCGGCTGCTGGAACTGTCGGACAAGCTGGTGTTGTGCGCGATGCAGGGCTATGCGCTGGGCGGCGGGCTGCAACTGCCGCTGGCCTGCGACATACGTATCGCCACGCCAGACTGCCAGTTGGGGCTACCTGCCGCTAAGGAAGGTTTCATTCCCGGTCTGGGGACGTACCGCCTGCCTCGCTACATTGGGCTGGGGCGCGCCAAGCGGATGGCGCTGTCGGGAGAAAACGTGGACGGCAATGAGGCGCTGCGTATCGGGCTGGTGGACTACGTTGTTGGAGCCGACAACTTCGACGCCGAGGTAGAGGCTATAACGCAGCATTACCTGTCTATCAGTTCCGAGGGGGCGCGCCAGACCAAGCTGATGCTGTCGGCCTTCCAGGACTATCCGCACGGGCAGTTTTTCGAGGAATACCTGCGCCGCCAGGTCGTAGCTATGGCGTCGCCGGACCACCCGGAAGCGTTGGCGGCAATCCGCGAGGGCCGGGAGCCGGACTACCGGCGCGGGTAGTGTTTTAGTCTCTCTTCGGGTCGTTTTGATACAATGATAGTAAGAATCACGCAGGGATGGGGCGGCTATGGCATCAGCGGAAAGCGTTCTAAAAGAGGGTAAAGCGAGCGGCGACCGCATAGACTTCGCCACCTCCCCGGAGCAGTACCGGCACTGGCGGCTGGAGGTTGATGGAGCAGTGGCGCGGCTGACTCTGCGGGTGCAAGAGGACGCAACGCTATATCCGGGGTATGAGTTGAAGCTGAACTCATACGACCTTGGGGTGGACATCGAATTGTATGACGCAGTACAGCGGCTGCGGTTCGAGCATCCCGAAGTGGGTGCGGTGGTAGTCACTTCGGGGCACGAGCGGGTTTTCTGCGCCGGGGCCAACATCCGAATGCTGGCCCAAGCTGACCACGCTCTGAAGGTGAACTTCTGCAAGTTCACCAACGAAACCCGCAACGGCATTGAGGACGCCAGCGCCCACTCAGGGCAACGGTACATCTGCGCCGTCAATGGCCCGGCGGCGGGCGGCGGCTATGAGCTGGCGCTGGCCTGCGACCACATCATCCTGATTGACGACGGGGCCAGCACGGTGGCGCTGCCGGAACTTCCGCTGCTCGCAGTGCTGCCCGGCACCGGCGGGCTGACGCGGCTGGTGGACAAGCGCCGGGTGCGCCGCGACCACGCCGACTTTCTCTGCACCGCGTCGGAGGGGGTGCGCGGCGCCCGGGCGCTGGAATGGCGTTTGGTGGACGAGTTGGCAGCGCGTTCCCGATTCGACGAAGCGGTGTCCGAGCGGGCAGAGGAATTTTCGGCGGAGGGCGTCCGCCCGACGGCGGGAGAGGGCATCGCACTGAGTCCGCTGGCGCGGGAGTTCAGGGAGAATGGGGTTGCCTATGAATACGTCAGCGTGGAGATTGACCGGCAACTAGGGGCTGCTTTCTTTGAGGTTCGCGGGCCGGACAGTCTGCCGCCGCAGGATGCCGACGGCATCCGAGCCGAGGGGCGCCGGTTCTGGCCGCTGGCGCTGGCGCGGGAACTGGACGACGCCATCCTGCACCTGCGGGCCAACGAGGGCGACGTGGGGACGTGGGTGTTCCGCACCGTCGGCGACGCCAAGCTGGTTCAGGCATACGACGACCTGCTGCTGGCTTGCGGAGACCACTGGCTGGCGCGGGAGGTTACGCTATACCTGAAGCGTACGCTGAAGCGGCTGGACGTAAGCTCACGGTCTATCATGTCGCTGGTGGAGCCGGGGAGCTGCTTTGCCGGTACGTTGCTGGAGCTGGCGCTGGCGTCCGACCGCTGCTATATGCTGGATGGCGTGCTGGAGGAGGATGAGGAGCCGCCCACGGTGCGATTGACCGGAATGAATTTCGGGCCGCTGCCGATGGTTAACGGTCTGTCGCGGGCCGAAGGCCGGTTCCTGGACACCGACGAACTGGAAGAGCATATCGGTCGGGAGCTGGACGCCGCGGACGCTCACGAGCTGGGTTTGGTCACGTTCATTCCCGACGACATTGACTGGGAGGATGAGGTGCGGCTGGCGCTGGAGGAGCGGGCCAGCTTCTCGCCGGACGCTCTGACCGGGATGGAAGCCAACCTGCGCTTCGGCGGGCCGGAAACGCTGGAGAGCAAGATTTTCGGGCGGCTGAGCGCGTGGCAGAACTGGATTTTCCAGCGGCCCAACGCCTCGGGAAGCCAGGGCGCGCTGCAAGCCTACGGCACCGGGGCGCGTGCGGAGTTTGACCGGCGGCGGGCGTAAAGGATCGGCGGCGGCAGTAGCGGAGATGTGATGATATACGGGATAAGGGAGGGAAGGTCGAATAATGGTTGAAGAAGCGGGAGTAACTCCCACCGAACACTGCTACATCATCAGGAAAAAGGGGATATTGAGCGAAGAGCCTATCGTTAAAGGCACACGGACGCCGGTGCGGGCCATTGTGGAACTCTGGCGCATAGGATACACGCCGGAAGAGATTCGCAACGGGCTGCCCCACCTGAGCCTGGCCGCCGTCTTTGACGCCCTCAGTTACTTTTGCGACCACCCGGAAGAGATAATGGAATACATCAAAGAGAACAGGGTGCCGGACGAACTAATACATCCCAGCGTGAGGCATCTCTGAACGGCGAACTGTTCGTAGCAATCTACCTTGACGAGGACGTAGACCCTGTCATTGGAGATCTGGCCACCGCAAGGGGATTCAGGTCGGCAACAGCGCGAGATGCAGGTCGGTTGGGTTATCCGGACCCAGAACAGCTAGCCTACGCCGTGGAGCAAGGGTTGTGCGTCGTAACGCACAACCGCAGGCATTTCCAAGATTTGCATTACCAGTATCTAGCCGAAGACCGGGACCATGCTGGAATCATCATTGCGTTTCGCAGACGGCCACGCGAAGTTTTCAACCGCCTGCTCCCACTACTCAACAGGATTACCGCCGACGAAATGCGAAACCAGCTACTCTACATCTGATGCGTTAGACCATTCGGCCTCAATAGAGAGACATATCATGAGCATCAACTATACTGACCAGATTCCCAACAACGTGGGGCTTTCGGACAACCGGCGGCTGCAACGGGCGTTGGAGTCGTGGCAGCCGAACTATATGAAGTGGTGGCACGAGATGGGGCCGGACGGCTCCACCGACTACGACGTTTACCTGCGTACCGCCATCAGCGTGGAGACGGACGGGTGGGCCAACTTCGGGTTCGTGAAGATGCCGGAATACCGCTGGGGTATTTTCTTGGCGAAGCCGGAAACGGAGCGGGTAATATCCTTCGGCGACCACCGGGGCGAGCCGGTATGGCAGGAGGTGCCGGGGGAGTACCGCGCTCCGCTGCGGCGGCTGATTGTGACGCAAGGGGACACGGAGCCTGCGTCGGTGGAGCAGCAGCGGCGGCTGGGGTTGACCTGTCCGTCGCTGTATGACCTGCGGAACCTGTTCCAGATTAACGTGGAGGAAGGGCGTCACCTGTGGGCGATGGTGTACCTGCTGCACGCCTACTTCGGACGCGACGGGCGCGAGGAGGCGGAGGCGATGCTGGAGCGGCACTCCGGCGACGCCGACCGTCCTCGCATCCTGGGGGCGTTCAACGAGGCTACGCCCAACTGGCTGTCGTACCTGATGTTCACTTTCTTCACCGACCGGGACGGGAAGTACCAACTGGCGGCGCTGGCCGAGTCGGGCTTCGACCCGCTGTCTCGCACCTGCCGGTTCATGCTCACCGAGGAAGCACACCATATGTTCGTTGGCGAGACCGGAGTGATGCGGGTGGCGCAGCGCACGGGGGAGGTGATGCGGGAACTGGGAACGGACGACCCAGAGCGTCTGCGGGCTGCCGGCGTCATAGACCTGCCCACGGTGCAGAAATACATCAACTTCCATTACAGCGTTTCGGTGGACCTGTTCGGGCAGGAAGTGTCGACCAACGCCGCCAACTACTTCACCGCCGGGCTGAAAGGCCGCTACCTGGAGGCGCGACTGGATGACGACCACCGGCTGACGGAAGACCTGTGGCCAGTGCATACGGTTCGGGACGGTCATATCGCCGTGGAGGAGCTGTCGGCCCTGAGCGCGGTCAACGAGCGGCTGCGGGACGACTACATCAAGGACTGCCAGCGGGGGCTAGCCCGCTGGAACCGGGCGCTGGAAACGCTGGGCGTGGACTTCCGGCTGGAACTGCCGCACCGCTTCTTCAACCGGCGCATTGGCAACGCCGCAGGCGTGCGCGTCTCGCCCGGCGGGCGGGTAGTCAGCGAGGAAGAATGGCAGGCCAACGTGTCGCGATGGCTACCCACCGACGAGGATATGGCCTACGTGGACTCGCTGATGCAGCGGGTTATCGAGGCGGGGAAGATTGCGGGCTGGATAGCCCCGCCGGCGCGGGGCATAGACGGCAAGCCCTGGGACTTCGAGTACGTGCGCTTCAACTGACGGGTGGTTATTCAGGCCCAGGAGAGAGGATATGCAGCAGCACACCGTTGTAGTTGACTCTTCCGTAAGCCCGTCCGTCATTACCTATTCGGACGTGTTCAATGTGGCGGTGCCCTTCATAGACCAGCACATTGACGAGGGGCGGGGGTGGAAGACCGCCATAGTCTTCGACGATACCGGCGACACCATCACCTACGCGCAGTTGGAGGACCGCGTCAACCGCTGCGGCAACTTGTTGCGGTCGCTGGCCGGTGAGTCCACCGGACGGGTGCTGATGGTGGTGAAGGACTGCCCGGAGTTCTTCTTCCTGTTCTGGGGCGCCATAAAGGCCGGGCTGATTCCCATTCCTCTAAACACGCTGTTGCGGGCCGACGACTACCGGCACATCGTCGAAGATTCGGAATGCGCCGGGCTGGTCTATTCGGAGGAGTACCGGGGCGAGGTGGCGCGGGCGCTGGCCGGGGCAGAGCATCAGCCCAGGTTCATCCTGTGTACCGAGGGGCCGAGCTCGGTGGCCGACATGATGGAAGAGTCGTCGGCGATGCTGGCCCCGGCGGAGACTTCGGCAGACTCGGAGTGCTTCTGGCTGTACTCGTCAGGCTCTACGGGCAGGCCCAAGGGCGCGGTGCACCGCCACCGGGACATCGTGACCACCTGCGTCCACTACGCCGCCGACACGCTGGGCGTGGTGGAAGACGACATCTGCTTCTCGGCGGCCAAGCTGTTCTTCGCCTACGGGCTGGGGAACGCTATGACCTTTCCGCTGTGGGTCGGGGCGACGTCGGTGCTGAGCGGGCAGCGTCCCACGCCGGAAATGACCTTCGACATCATCGAGCAGCACCAGCCGACGCTGTTCTTCGGGGTGCCGACGCTGTACGCGGCGCAACTGCGGGCGCTGGACGAATCACCGAGGGACTTGTCGTCGCTGCGGTGTTGCGTGTCGGCGGGGGAGGCGCTGCCCGCCGATATATTCCGGCGCTGGCGGGAACGCACGGGGACACTGATACTGGACGGCATCGGCTCGACGGAGGCGCTGCATATCTTTATTTCCAACACCGTCGGCGATTACCGTCCCGGCACCAGCGGGCGCCCGGTGCCGGGGTACGAGGCGCGCATTGTGGACGAAACAGGCGAGCCGGTGGCAGCGGGGGAGACAGGACGGCTGTTCATTCGCGGGGACTCGACTGCCACGCACTACTGGAACAACGCCGAGCGAACCGCAGAGACGATGGTGGAGGGCTGGCTGAACACGGGCGACACCTACTACCAAGACGACGATGGGTATTATGTCTACTGCGGGCGCAGCGACGATATGCTGAAGGTGGGCGGCATCTGGTGCTCGCCGGTGGAAATCGAGGGTCGGCTGATTGAACATCCGCGAGTGCTGGAGGCGGCAGCAGTTGGCCGCGCCGACGCCGATGAGCTAATCAAGCCGGAAGCCTTCGTGGTGCTGAAGGAAGCAGGGGACGCCAGCGACTCCCTGGCCGACGAGCTGCTGGAGCACTGCAAGGAAGGGCTGGCGCGGTACAAGTATCCACGCTGGGTGAACTTCGTGGAAGACCTGCCCAAGACGGCGACGGGCAAGGTGCAGCGGTATCTGCTGAGAGAGTAATGTACTCCAATCCTGCGATTGCGTAGCAGGCGCGTTAGCGTTATGCTGGCAACAAACTTACGGGAGGGAACCGGAATGGCGAGAATCGAACGTGTGGGCCACGTGGTGTTGAACGTCAAGGACACCGTTGAGGCCATTGACTGGTACACCAACGCACTGGGCATGGAGTTGATGAACCACGACCAGGGGATGGACATGGCGTTCCTGTCCTTCGGCGAGTCGGACCATGACATCGCGCTGATAAAGGCCCCAGAAGGAGTAGAGACGGGAAGCCCCGGGTTGTCGCATACCGCGCTGAAGCTGGAGGGCGGCGAGCCGGAGTTGCAGGAGATTTACGGCCGGGTGAAGGACGCAGGCTATCCCATTGACTTCACCGCCGACCACGGCCTGACCAAGAGCTTCTACTGCTTCGACCCCAGCGGCAACCGCATCGAGATTTTCTTCCAGCACCTGTTCGATGAGGAAGCCCGCGAGTTCATGCGGGAGACCGGCGCGGTGCTGGACCCCTACGAGCTGGAAGCCGCACCCGCCGACGACTAGGGCGCAAGAGCACAACAGAAGGTACAATGCAGGGGCGCTGGGAGATTTCTCAGCGCCCCTTTCGTAAATTCTATCCGGCGGAGCAGTCCCGATGGCAGATGTTCAGCGCAACGACATACCCTTTCTCAGCGTGGCCGAATTGGGGCGGCTCATTAAGGCGAGAAAGGTTTCGCCGGTCGAAGCCACCGAAGCCTACCTGGAACGCATTGGGCGCATCGACGAGCGGCTGAACTCGTACATCACGGTGTGCGCTGACGAAGCTCGGCAGGCGGCACAGGAGGCGGAGCGGGAGATTGCCGCCGGGCGCTACCTGGGGCCGCTGCACGGGGTTCCGGTGGCGGTGAAGGATCAGTTCGACACCGCAGGGATTCGCACCACCTACGGGTCGGCGCTAGCGTGGGAGCACGTGCCAACTGAGGATGCCGTGGTGGTGGCACGGCTGAAGGAAGCCGGGGCTGTACTGCTGGGCAAGCTGAACCTGTCGGAGTTCGCGCTGGGCGAGAGCTTTCACCATCCCGGCGGGCAGCCCCGTAACCCGTGGGACTTGTCGCGGAACCCGGGCATATCCAGCAGCGGGTCGGCGGCGGCGACGGCGGCGTTCCTGTGCGCCATGGCGCTGGCCGAGGACACGGGCGGCTCGACGCGCATCCCGGCGGCGTGGAGCGGGCTGACCGGGTTGCGGCCTACGTGGGGGCTGGTCAGCCGACGCGGGGTGGCCGGGGTGTCGTGGTCAATGGATACCGTCGGCCCTATCTCGCGGTCAGCAGAGGATTGCGCCTTGACCTTTCAGGCCATCGCGGGACACGACCCGGAGGACCCGTATTCGTGGAACGCGCCGGTTCCCAACTACGCGGAGGAGATACAGGGCGGCATAGACGGGTTGCGCGTAGGGGTACTGCGCGAGAAGGTGTCCGAAGGCGGTCTGGAGCCGGAGGCGCGGCAGGTTATCGAGTCGGCGGTCGCGCAACTGGGCGAGCTCGGGGCCCCTACACGGGAGATTTCCATTCCCATTGTGGAGAACGCGGGCGCGGTGTCCAAGTGCATCACGGACATGGACGGGGCGTCGGTGCATTACGAGCGGTTGAAGACCAGGGTTGCGGAGTACGACCACAATACGAGGGTGCGACTGCTGACGGCGATACTGACACCGGCCCAGGCATACCACAAGGCCCAGAAGGTGCGGACGCTGATTCGGCAGGCGGTGCTGGAGGCCCTGGAGGAGGTGGACGTCATCGTGCTGCCGACGTCGCCGACCGGGGCGCCGCTGCTGCCGGAGGAGGCGGGCATCAAGAGCCAGGAGGATGCGCGGAGCCGTATTGCCGGTGTGAGGAACTTCACGGGGGCGTTCAACGTGGCGGGGGTTCCGGCGCTGTCCATTCCCTGTGGGTTTACGGCGGATGGCCTGCCGCTGTCGCTGCAAATCGTGGGGAAGCCTATGGCGGAGGGGCTGCTGTTCCGGGTGGCCCACGCCTACCAGCAGGCGACGGACTGGCACCTGCGGAGGCCGCCGCTGGGGGATTAGGGAATATCGGCGAATAACCGCGAGACATCTTGGCTACCGTGCACAATACGAGAGATTTCTATTTGGCTCGGCCAGATGTAATAACAAATTACGTAGGCGTGAGCTATATGGCTTCTGATACCGGGTGCGTATTCTGGACGTGCCCTTCCCATGTGTGGAAATTCTGTCAGTAGCTCGAAATGGTCCGACAGATAGGCAACTCGGCGATTAGCTTCTGACTCACTCACATTTTCAAAATAGAAGTCCCAAATGTCGTCAAGTTCTCTCTTGGCAATGTCGGACAGATAGTACGATGTCATCAAATCTGTTCCGTTTGAGTTTGAGTCAACCGCTCCTCGCGCCGCCGTTGACGCTCCAGTCCTCGTTGCCTGATGTCTTCCACCAGTTGCTCTTTGGAATCGTATCTGGTGGCGCGTCCATTCTTTAGGTCTTCGACACCCTGCATCACTTTAGCGCGAATATCAGCCAATTCGGCAGCGATGGCCGGGTCGCTGTCAGCCAAGTCGCGTTCCTCCAGAAGTCCCAGAGCCCGGGCAATCACGGCATCCGCCGATGAGTAGCGGCCGGAGTCCACCAACTCGCTGATATGAGCCAAGTATTTCTCGCTGATCGTGATTTCCATAGTGCAATTCTCCTTTGCAAGGGAAGCATACCTGCATTCCTTGACCACTTCAATACGAGCTTCACCCTTGCACCTGCGAATACAATAGCCCACAATCACGGCAACCTTCTATGGGGAGCCTCGGATATGAATAGCTTGATTGCCCGCGCGCTGGATACGGCGGCGGCGCGGGGGGCGTCGTATGCGGACGCGCGGATGGTGGAGACAGCGCAGGAGCGGTACTCGGTGCGGACGGGAGTGGTGGACGTTATCAGCTCTGACGAGTCGCTGGGCATCGGGGTGCGGGTGGTGGTGGACGGCGCGTGGGGGTTCGCTTCTACGAACACTATGACGGCGGAGTCGGTGGACCAGGCGGCGGCGCTGGCGGTGGAGATTGCCAAGGCGTCGGCAACTTCGGGCGGGCCGAAGGTGGAGCTGGGGCCGCCGGTGACCAGCCGGGGGGTCTACACGACGCCGGTGGAGGTGGACCCGTTCAGCGTTTCGCCGGAGGAAAAGGTAGCGCTGCTGCTGGACGTGGACGAGCGTATGGGGCGCGTGGAAGGAATCTCGGCGCGGACAGGCAACCTTATCTTCATCCGCGAGCGGAAGGCTTTCGCCAACAGCGAGGGCGCGGACGTGGAGCAGACCATCTACGAGGCGGGCGGCGGCATACAGGCCACGGCGGTGGGCAACGGCGAGGTGCAGCGGCGGTCATATCCTAATTCCATGGGCCGGCAGCAGGGGTGCAGCGGGTGGGAGTTCGTAAGGGACTTCGACCTGGCGGGCAACGCCGAGCGGGTGGCCAGCGAGGCGGTGGCGTTGCTGACGGCGGACAGGTGTCCGTCGGACATCACCACCACGCTGATTATCGGCGGGTCGCAGGTGGGGCTGCAAATCCACGAGTCCTGCGGGCACGCCATCGAGCTGGACCGGGTGCTGGGTTCGGAGGCGGCTTACGCCGGAACGTCATTCCTGACCACCGAGAAGCTGCGGAACTTCAGCTACGGCTCGGAGCAGGTGAACATCACCGCCGACAGCATCCGGCTGCCGGGGCTGGGCTCCTTCGGCTTTGATGACGAGGGGGTGCCAGCGCAGTCTACGCCCATCGTGGAGGCGGGGCGGTTCGTCGGCTACCTGATGTCGCGGGAGACGGCGGCGACGCTGGGGCTGGAGTCCAACGGGACGATGCGGGCGTCGTCGTGGAACCGGCTGCCGCTGATTCGCATGACCAACGTCTCACTGGAACCGGGCGAGTGGGAGCTGGACGACCTGATTGCCGACACTGACGACGGCATCCTGGTGGACACGAACCGGTCATGGTCCATAGACGACCGCCGCTACAACTTCCAGTTCGGCACCGAGGTTGGGTACGAAATCAAGAATGGCAAGCTGGGGCGGCTGCTACGCAACTGCACTTATACCGGCATTACGCCGGAGTTCTGGAACTCTTGCGACGCGGTGTGCAACGCCAACCACTGGACCATGTGGGGAACGCCCAACTGCGGCAAGGGGCAACCGGGGCAATTGGGGCATACAGGACACGGCGCGGCCCCGGCCCGCTTCCGCAACGTGCGTGTGGGGGTGATGCGATGATCGGCGAAGATGCGGCCCTCGCCCTGCTGGAGCGGGCGCTGTCGCTGTCTACGGCGGAACAGACCGATGTCTACCTGAGCAGCCAGGATTTGGGATTGACCCGGTTCGCGGGCAACGCCATTCATCAGAACGTCTCCCACAGCAACGTAACCCTGAACATCCGGGCGGTGGAGGGGCAGCGGTTGGGGCGCGCGACCACCAACGACGCATCAGACGACGGCATACGGCGGGCGATGGAGGCGGCGCGGCGCAACGCCCTTCTGATGCCCGAAGACCCGGCGTTTCCGGGCCTGCCGGAGCCGCAGGGCGCGCCGCGAGTGGCGAGCTGGGACGAATCGGCCGCCGCCTGCTCACCCCTCACGCGGGCACAGATGGTGGGCGAGGTCTGCCGCCAAGGGGCTGCCGAGGGGCTTGACACCGCCGGGGCCTGCCGGACGGGAGTGCAGGAAATTGCGGTGGTGAGCAGCCGGGGCGTCCGGGCCTACCATGCCGGGACTTTCGCGGGGCTGATTATCACGACACGAAGCGACACATCGGCGGGGTGGGCGAAGGGCGGGTCGTGGCGGCTGGACGAGATTGATTATCCCGCGCTGGCGAGTGAGGCGGTGGACAAGGCGGTGCGGGGGCGCGACCCGCAGCCGATTACGCCAGGGGAGTATACGGTGGTGCTGGACCACTACGCCGTTGACGACATTCTGGAGGCGCTGTCGCTGTACGGGATGGGGGCGCAGGCGGTGCAGGAGGGGCGCAGCTGGATGTGCGGGATACAAGGGACTCGGGCGATGAGCGAGTCGGTGTCCATCTGGGACGATGGCGGGTCGCCGGACGGCTGGCCGATGCCCTTCGACGTGGAGGGTATGCCGCGCCGCCACGTGGAGCTGGTCGATGGCGGAGTGGTCAATGCTCCGGTGCATAACACCTATACGGCGGCGCAGGACGGCGTGGCGTCAACCGGGCACCAGGCCTATTTTGTGGGGCCGCCCATCGCGTCCAACCTGTTCATGCGGCCGGGGGACAAGACGGTGGAGCAGCTTATTGCCTCGACGGAGCGGGGGCTGTACATCACGCGGTTCTTCTATACCCGCCTGTCGCACAACCGGGGCTGCGTGATGACCGGGATGACCCGCGACGGGACGTTCCTGATCGAGGACGGGGAGCTACGGCATCCGGTGAAGGACCTGCGCTTCACGCAGTCGTATGTGGACGCTCTGAACGCCGTGGAGGGCGTGGGCGACGAAGCCAAGCTGGTGCTGAACGAGGTCGGCTTCGCCACCCGGGTTCCGGCGCTGAAGCTGAGGAGTTTCAACTTCACGGGGGTTACCGTGTAGACTGGTGTCAGAAATCCTGTCGAACCGATTCGCCAATCGGGACACCGAGTTAGCCTTCCGAGGGGGATATGTCCGGTGGCTTCCTCCTGACATCCGCCGCCGGGCAAAAGAGAGTCTCCGGCGCGTGGCTCTTGCGCCTTCCCTGGAAAACCTGCGTTTTCCGCCTTCCCAACGGCTGGAAGCGCTGCGTGGCGACCGGGAAGGGCAACACAGCATCCGCATCAACGACCAATGGCGAGTGTGCTTCACTTGGACTGCGATGGGCGCCATTGAAATCGAAATTACCGGCTACCGTTAGGGAGGAGCGGGCCATGACTAACCCTGACACCCTCATTCCCGAAGATACGCCCCCGGAAGATTTTGAGCCTGTACCGCCTATTCATCCCGGCCGAGATTTGGCGGAAATCATCGGAGAGTTGGAGATTAGCCCGGAGCGGCTGGCGGAAACCATCGGGGTGCCTGCGGATACCGTCAACGCGATTCTTGACGGAAATCATCCCATAACCGGCGACATAGCTATCCGCCTCGGCAAGGCTTTCTATATGTCGCCGGAGCTCTGGCTGAACTTACAGAAGCTGTACGAACTGGAGATGGCCCAGCTTTCCACTGATACCAG
Source organism: Dehalococcoidia bacterium (assembly GCA_965204865.1). Lineage (GTDB taxonomy): Bacteria > Chloroflexota > Dehalococcoidia > Lucifugimonadales > UBA3495 > VXOI01. The sequence goes on from OZ242027.1 coordinate 3,172,220, forward strand.
CTTCATCGTCCCGCTGGTTCCTCCCCCGGACGACAGCTTGTTGCAGGCTCCCGTCGCCAAGTTTATCAGCCTCTGAATCGCGCTATCGAGCTGGCGTAATTCATCCTCGGATGTCAGCCCCCACTATCCCTCCACCTCCGAAAGGAACTGGATAACACGCTTGGCGTACTTTTCCGGTTCGTCGGCGTGGGGTTTGCATTCGCCCCACTGGCTGTTGGGAACGTGGCGATGGGCCATCTCGGCTACGGCGCGGGGGTGGACGTCGTTGTAGCCGGGCATAATCATCGTGGGGACCCTGATGCTGCCCAGCATTTCCTTGGTGCTGCCGAGGGTGGGGAACGGGCCAGCGAAGAGGGCGTAGATGGTGTCGCGCATCACCTGGATGAACTCTTCGGTGTCCATCGCTTCCAGGTTCGCGCGGTAGTCGGCGTCGGTCTGGGCGATTTCGGGGCTGAAGGGAGCGAAGCGGTCGTCGGCGTCGAAGGCGTCAATTACGGCGCCTATGCCGTCGGCGGCGGCTATTTCCATGCTCTTGAACAGCTTGGAGGTCAGGTAGCCGTCGCAGATGACCCCGCCGGCGATGTTGGACGGGAAGATGGCCCGCACCCGCTCCGGTCGGCGGTAAGCGCATCCGAAGGAGATGGCTGCGCCGAAGGAGCCGCCGCCTAGGTAGGCTTGTTCGATTCCGAGGGCATCAAGCAGCCCGAAGACGTCGTCGCATACCATATCCCAGGTCTGCACCACCATGGGGCTGCGGGACTGGCCGCCGAAGCGCCGGTCGTAGACGATAACGCGGTGCTCTTGGGACAGGGCCTCGATCACCTCTCCGTAGCTGCTGGCTACACCTTGCAATCCGCCCGGTGACAGGATGATGGGCGGGCCGCTGCCAGCCTCCTCGTAGTACAGTTCCGCGCCGTTCACTTTTGCTGTCGCCATTATCCGGCCTCCTGTACGTGGGTATGTTGGGAGTGATGTGGATTATAGGCTTATGTCAAGTCTTGGGCAAAAGTTGTCAGCGTTCCGAGTTAGGTGGCGCAATCAACAGGCCCCCGTCTTCACGGGGGCAGGCTCCATCTGGGGGTTTGGATTCCCGCCTTCGCGGGAATGACGGTCGGAAACTGGCAAAATCACCTAAATTGGAATGCTATCGCAAAAGTTGACCGGGTTTCAGGGGACTACTACTATGCCAACACAGGCTAACCGTGAAAGGGGGCCTCATGTCGGACGAGCGGTATTTCCAAGCGGTCAATGATGCGGAAGAGAAACTGCTTGCTTTTTTGCGTACCTTTGAGTACATCCAGGAAAATATGCGCGTGGAGCGGCTGGGCGAGTTCCAGGGGCAGTTGCGCGAAGTCGCGCCGGATGGCCTTGATGTCCTGATTGCCGGATTGGGACGGTCAGCGCCGCCCGATTCCATGCTGCGATTCCACGACGCCTTTACCGCAGCAATTCGCCATCTGGGCAATGCTTCCCAGACGTTCCTGGGCGCTGACGAAAACGGCTACTCCCTTGCCGGTCTGGATATGCGGCGGGCGCTGTGCCGGGGGCTGAACCTGCTTTATGGCGCGCGGGCGCACACGTCAATCCTGCAACATTACTGGCTGCTGCCCGAGGCGATGGCGGAGCGGGAGGCACTGGAAACTCCCTCGCCGGATGCCGACGCTACGGCGGGGTTGATGCACCGCAGGCGAGCTGCGCCGCTGGCCGACTACTCGCTGTACGTGCCGGAAAGCTACACGCCGCGCCGTAGCTGGCCGCTCATCGTCTGCCTGCATGGGGCCTACGGTCGGGGCGACCATTTCATCTGGTCGTGGCTGCGCCCCGCCAAGAGCCGGGGCTATATGCTGCTGGCTCCCAAGTCGCTGGATGTTACCTGGTCCATCCTGCAACCGGAGCGGGACACCCGGTCGGTGGCCGCCATGCTGGAGGAGGTGTGCGGCGAGTACGCGGTTGACCGGGACCGGGTGTACCTGTCGGGGCTGTCCGACGGCGGCACGTTCACCTACCTGCTGGGGCTGGGGCGACCGGAGCTGTTCGCCGGGATTGCGCCGGTGGCCGCCGACTTCACCGGGATGATGGACGATATGCTGCGGCGGAAGCAGGGGCAGCAACTCCCAATCTTTATCGTTCACGGCGCCCAAGACCACATCTTTGCGGTGGACCCGATACGCAGAGGCCACGCCCTGCTGCAACGCCTGGGCTACAACGCGCGGTACGAGGAACTGCCGGACTGGGGGCATTCCTACTGCTCGGGTATCAACGAGCGGGTGGTGATGCCGTGGTTCGAGGGGTTGTCTGAACTGTGATTCGTGGGATTTCGATGATTGCCCTGATTTTCGCGCTACTGAATCAAGGCAATCCCTTAATCACAAAAATCACAGTCCAGATTTTTGACATAACCTTGCCCCGCTGGTTAAATTCAACCCACTCTTACAGTAATTGAGACAGGTGAGCTATGAAAGCAGCAGTGATGCGGGAAGTGAACCAGCCCCTGGAAATCGAGGACGTGGATGTGGCGTCGCCCGGCCCGCGCGAGGTGCTGGTGCGCACCGGGGCCAGCGGCGTCTGCCATAGCGATTTGCACTTCATTGAGGGGCTGTACTCGACGCCGACGCCGATTATCCTGGGGCATGAGGCCGCCGGGACCATCGAGGCGGTGGGCGAGTTGGTGGACTACGTGAAGCCCGGCGACCGGGTGATTACCTGCCTGTCGGTGTTCTGCGGCACCTGCGAGCGGTGCACCGAGGGCCGGACGGTGCTGTGCTCGCGGACAGGGCTTACTCGCGGCCCCAGCGAGACGCCACGCCTGAGCCAGAGAGGGCAGGAGGTGATGCAGTTCGCCAACCTGTCGTCCTACGCCGAACAGATGCTGGTGCATGAGAACGCGGTGGTGAAGATTGACCGCGACGTGCCTTTCGAGCAGTTGGCGCTCATCGGCTGCGGGGCGACCACCGGGCTGGGCGCGGCGCTGAACACCGCCGCCGTGCGTCCCGGCAGCACCGTGGCGGTCATCGGCTGCGGCGGCGTGGGCCTGAACGCCATCCAGGGCGCGGCGCTGGCGGGCGCTTTGCGTATCATCGCCATAGACGCCGTGGAGACCAAGCTGACGCTGGCCCAGGAGTTCGGGGCCACCGAGGTCATAGACGCCTCGGGCGGCGATGTGGTCAGAAAGGTGCGCGACCTGACCAACGGCGGCGTGGACTACTCCTTTGAGGCCATCGGGAAGAAGGAGACGGCGGAGCAGGCGTTCCATATGCTGCGGGCGGGCGGCACGGCCACCATCATCGGCATGATACCGCAAGGCACCAAGATCGAGCTGGACGGCCCGTCGTTCCTGCGGGAGCGGCGCATCCAGGGCAGCAGCATGGGCAGCAACCACTTCCGCACCGATATGCCGCAGTACGTGGAGTTCTACCTGCAAGGCCGCCTGAAGCTGGACGAGCTGGTGTCGCGGCGGCTGGGCCTGGAGGACATCAACGACGCCTTCGAGTACATGAAGGAAGGCAGCGTGGCGCGGAGCGTGATTACGTTCTAGGGGCGGGCAGTCCGATGGGCAAGAATTGTCTATGACCTCGATGTACGAACCCGTGGCCAACACCGACTTGGCGCGGCTGCTGGACGGGATGACCGGGCCGGCGACGGTGGAGCCGGAGCCGCCGGACGTTTTCCCCGGAGGCAAGCGGCCCGACCTGCTGATTACCGCGCCGGGCCGCAGCCCGGTGGTCATCGAGGCGCGGCAGATGCCTGCGGCCAACCTGGAAGAGGACGCCGCCGCCCGTTTCGCCCTCAACGCCGTCATTGGCGGGCGGGAACTGGAGGCGGTCATCGCCCTGCGCTATCCCGCCGGTATGACCGCCCTGACCGCCGACACGCCGCTGGAGTACGCGGCCCTCACCCGCAGGCCCGGCGGCGGGATAGACCGCTTCCCCGAATCGGGCTGGCTGAACGGCAAGGCGGCGGACTTGGCCGACCTGGTGCGGCTGGTGTCGGTTCCGCAGAGCGCCGTTGACGATGCGGCCAATTTCCTGCAAGCGGGCATTGACCGCGGGGCGGAAATACTGGACGAGGAAGTGGACAAGCTGCGCCCCGGCATCGCCAGGGAGATTGCCGGGTTGCTGGGAATGGACAACGTGGCGCAGACCCGCCGGATGGCCTGCGCCATCATCGCCAACGCGATGGTGTTCCACGAGCGCATCGCCGGGATGCACGACAACATCCGCCCGCTGCGCTTCGTCTGCGGGCCGGGCGTCGCCAACCCGCAGGAGCAAACGCTGAACGCCTGGGCCGACATCCTGCGAATCAACTACTGGCCCATCTTCGCCATCGCCAAGGACATCCTGGAACAGTTGCCGCCCGACACGGCAAGGCGGCTGCTGGACACCCTGCGCGAGACCACCGGGAAGGTGAACGGAACCGGCGTCAACAACGCCCACGACCTGACCGGGCGGGTGTTCCAGCGGTTGATTTCCGACCGCAAGTATCTGGCGACTTTCTACACGCTGCCGCCTTCCGCCGCGCTGCTGGCCCGGTTGGCTGTCGCCAAGCTGGACGGCGTGGACTGGAGCAACGCCGGGGCCATCGGCGGGCTGCGGATAGGCGACTTCGCCTGCGGCACGGGGGCGCTGCTGTCGGCGGTGTACGAGCAGATAGCGGCCCGCCACGAACAGGCCGGGGGCGACGCGGCGGCCATCCATCCGGTGATGATGGAGGAAGTGCTGTACGGCTGCGACGTTATGCCGTCGGCCATTCATATCACCGGCTCCACCCTGTCGGGCATACAGCCCGAAACCGGCTTCGGCCAGTCGCGGCTCTACACCATGCCCTACGGACGGCAAGACGACGGCAGCGTGAAAATCGGCTCGCTGGAACTGTTGCAGTCGTCGTCGGTGATGACACTGTTCAACACCAGCGACCCGGCGATGCGGACGGGCAGCGCGGGGGAGGAAACGGCGGCGCAGATTAACGCCGAAATTCCCGACGCCGGGTTTGACCTGGTGATAATGAATCCGCCGTTTACCCGGAATACGGGGCAAGAGGGAGAACACATTGGAACGTCAAACCGGGCCTTTGCTGCTTTCGACGCCAGTGACTCAGACCAAAAGGATATGGGAAAGCGTCTGGACAGGCTAAAAGCCGACACTTGCTACCACGGCAATGCCGGTATCGCTTCAGCTTTTGCGGCTCTGGGGCATCGCAAGCTGAAAACCGGCGGCGTTCTGGCCTTGGTGCTTCCATTATCCGCAGCGGCGGGGCTTTCGTGGCAGGCTTTCCGAAAAATGTTAGCCACGGATTACACGGATGTATCCGTACTCAGCATATCCGCCAACGGCGATGATATGTCTTTCTCGTCCGATACCGGAATGGCGGAATGCCTTGTAATTGCTCGCAAGACCAGAAACAAGGAATCTGGCACTGAACGGGCGCATTTTACGTCACTGTTGAAGCGGCCTAGCGGTTTCGCCTCGTCAAGTGCGATAGCTCGAAGCGTCACAAACGCCACTTATCCCAGAAACATTGAGGACGGGCCGTTTGGCGGCACGCGACTGACGGTTGGCGATGAATTGGCGGGGGAGATGCTGACCGCGCCTTGTAGTATGGACGGGGAAGCGTGGGGATGTGTGCGACTGTCCGATTACTCGCTGGCCCAAACCGCCTATGCGCTTGCGGATTCCAAACTGTGGTTGCCGGGGTCATTCAATGCCATTGACCTCAAGGTTGCGCCTCTAAATGAAGTGGGCAAAATGGGGATGTACCATATAGATATAAACGGCCCGCTTCCTCGCGGCCCTTTCAGCAAAATACCGCCAAGTCCTACGGCAACCTATCCCTGCCTGTGGAATCACGATGCGGAGAATGAAACGCGAATAGTATGCGCTCCCGACTCCCAATTGGAAGTAAGGCCCAGAATGGAAGCGAAAGCCGCTACAGTGTGGGCTACTTCCAGCCGCGCCCATCTAAACCGAGATTTTAGGTTTAATTCCCAGCCACTAACTGTCTCATTTACAGAGCGAGCAAGCATCGGCGGTCGAGCTTGGCCTAATGTCATTTTTGACAAAGGGCCGTTTGATTATGCTTTTTCAATTTGGAGCAACAGCACCTTGGGTTTGCTCAGTTATTGGTGGCATTCCAGCCGCCAACAACCTGGCCGGGGTATCATCTCAGTTCGTTCAGCCGAAACTCTACCCGTCCTGGACTTTCGGGCGCTGAGCGATGGGCAGCTTGCCGCAGCCGAGAGCATCTTCGACGAGTTCCGGGGGCTGGAGCTGCTGCCGGCGTACCTGGCGGACGCCGACGGGAACCGGGCGCTGCTGGACCGGCGGGTGGTGTGCGAGCTGCTGGGGCTGGGGGAGGAGGCGTACCGGGGCGTGCGGCGGCTGGCGGCGAAGTGGTGCGCGGAGCCGTCGGTGCACGGGGGCAAGCGGCGGCCTGCGGGGGCGGTGTACGTGGAGTAGGCGAGGGCGGTCGCTTTGACATCTGACAAGCGTTGACAACTATGTCAAGAATTGGTAGATTAATAGTGTTAATCCGCGGAGTGGTTGGATAAGTCGTCGCGTTTTACGGGATAGACGCCAGACATAGCCGCGGGTTTCCCCAAATCCGTGGAGTGGCCGGGGAAACGCCCATCCCGAGAGCGGGATGGGTGCCGGACATAGCCACGGATTTCCCTTTTCATCGGTACAAAGACACGGTAAAGGGGGAAGGTTTGTCCGCTTCCCAGAGAGGCCGCTGGTGCGTGACTATCGGCTCGTCCGTCGAAACGCCCAGTCTGGTTTTCATATATCCAACCAGGTTTCTCCTTACGTCAGCCCTGCTAGAACTCTGGGGGTACAACCCGTTTGAGTCCCTCCAGTCAGCTTGAACACACCCCAAAAGCACATCAACCATCTGCAAGAATACCTGTGATTCTGACGAAGCACGAATACACCCGGCGACTTCTGAAACTGAGCAGAACTCGTCCTCGACCAAGACCGAAGAATTCTTCGGTGGCGGCTGAAAATCAACGATCGCAAACACCGGGCGCTTGAGCCGTTTTTCAAGCAGATCGCGCCCCAAAGAAATGTATGCCTCCCAAGCATTGTGCCCCCAGCGGGACAAACTGAAACCCGGTTCAGTTCTATCCACCAGCAAGGCGTGAAATTCAAAGCAAGGGAAAGAAAAGTACAGATTTAGCAACTCAATGTATTGCGGCAGATTGTGCTTGGCTATTTTTGCGAATTTGTATTCGCGGTGCCAAGATTTCTGCGACGCGAGGTCAAAGTGCAACTTATAGAAGCTGTCAGTGACCTTGCCTGGGTCGTTCACAATGAGCAACCCGATGCCAAACACGGGCTGCTCCCTGATACGGGTGGTCAACACGCCAGTTTCGTCGACGAATGCAGGTAGAACTTTCATTCGACTACGATACCATAGTCATTGGCAAAGGGCAAGGCGAAAACGCCCGGAAATACCGGAAATTGTAGTCTGCATTGCCCGGAATACAGGATTCAGTACCGCCACTCCGGCTCGCGCTTCTCCAGGAATGCCGTTATGCCTTCGTGGGCGTCTTCCTTGAGCAGGTTGTCCACCATCACCTTCTGGGCCACGTCGTAGGCGGCGGGGCGGTCGAGTTCTATCTGGCGGTAGAAGGCGGGCTTGCCTATGGCCAGGGTCTGGGCGCTGGCGGAGGCTATATGGCTGGCTAGAGCGGCTACGTTGGCGTCTAGGTCGTTGTCGGGGACTACCCGGTTGATGAGGCCGATTTCCAGGGCCTCGGAGGCCGGGATGGGCGTGCCGGTGAGCAGCATCTCCATGGCCTTCTTGGTGGTGGCTACGGAGCGGGCCAGGGCGACGCCGGGGGTGGTGCAGAAGAGGCCAATCTGTACGCCGGGGGTGGCGAAGGAGGCGGACTCGGCGGCCACGGCCAGGTCACAGGTGGCGACGAGCTGGCAGCCGGCGGCGGTGGCCAGGCCCTGCACCTGAGCAATGACCGGCTTGGGCAGGAGGCGGATGGCCTCCATTACCTCGGTGCAGAGAGCAAAGACGGCGGTGTAGGCTTGGGCCTCGCGGTCTATCATTTCGTTCAGGTCGTGGCCGGAGCTGAAGACCGGGCCTTCAGAGCGCAACACCACCACTCGGACGGCATCGTCGTTCTCGAACTGGTGGAACAGCTCTTTGAGTTCGCCCAGAAGTTCGGTGGACAAGGCGTTGCGGCGTCCGGGGTTGTTGAGGGTGAGGAAGGCGACGCCTTCCTGCAATTCGTAGCGAACTAGCTGTCCGATCATTACGGTCTCCTTGGCGGTTGGTGCTTCGAGTTTAGCAAAGGGGAGGTGTGTGCGCTACTGTCGGGGACGCCCTCACCATAACCCTCTCCCGGAGGGAGAGGGAACTTCCTGTCGGGAGATGGCCAGGGTAGCGAGCATCCGCGCGGTGAGTTGCCCGTCGGCGAAGGCGTCGGCGCGGCAGACGGTGATGCTGCGGCCGGGGCGAAGGACCTCGGCGCGGGCGGTGACTTGGCTGCCGGTCGCCGGGGCGAGGAAGTTCAGCTTGTATTCGGCGGTGGTCACCAAGTCGCCGGGGGAAGTCAGGCTCAGGGCGGCCAAGACGCAGGCGTCGTCCAACAGCACGGCTACGAAGCTGCGATGTATTTCGCCGGGCGCGACGGCGAGGTCTTCCCGGCAGGGCAGCACGATTTCTACCACGCCTGGGGAGACGGACGTGAGTTCGCCGCCCCAGCGCGAGGCGGCGGACTCGTCTCGGAAGGCGGCGGCTACGCGGCCGGCGTAGGCGGAGTCTCGAGGCTGGAATTGGGTCATGGATACGTTGCTCTTCTGGCGGGGGCTGTTGCGGGGATTTCACCCTCACCCTAGCCCTCTCCCTCAAGGGAGAGGGGATAATGGGATCGGCGGCTCTAGAACTCCACGGATTCCTTGAAGCGGCGCATCATTTCGATGTGGTCGCCGGCGGTTTTCAGTCCGGCGCGGCGGTTCTCGATGGACAGGTGGGAGGCGCCCATCTTGCGCCAGTCGGCTACTTCTTCGGCCCAGTCCTCGGGGGAGTTGCCGGCGGTCTTGAGGCGGCCGTCGAGGCCCAGTTCGGAGGGGTCGCGTCCGTACTCGGCCATGTAGCCGTGGACCTTGTCTTGCAGGGCATAGCCCGCCTCGTCGGGGCCGAAGTTGGGGCACCAGCCGTCGGCGATGCGGGCGACGCGGCGCAGGGCGACGTCGGGAGGGATGGGAGCGGCGGGGCTGCCGACGCCGAGCCAGACCGGGATGGGCCGCTGCACTGGCAGGGGGTTGATGCCGGCGTGGGTGATGTCGTGCCATTGGCCGTGGAAGTCAACGGACTCGTTGGTCCAAAGCTGGCGCATCACCTCGATTTGTTCGACGCTGCGGGCGCCCCGGTCGTGGAAGTTCATGCGCAGAGCCTCGTACTCGACGAAGTTCCAGCCGACGCCGATGCCGAGGCGCAGCCTGCCGCCGCAGAGGACGTCAATCTCGGCGGCCTGCTTGGCCACCAGCGCGGTTTGACGCTGCGGGAGAATGAGGATGCCGGACATCAAGCCCATGCCGGGGGCGACGGCGGCCAGGTATCCCATGGTGGTCAGCGACTCATGCACCACCGACTCGTGGTTGTACATCCCGAAGAGGGGGTGGTCATAGGCGCTGGCGTCAGCGCCGAGGACGTGGTCGGCGATGAAGAGGTAGGAGTAGCCCATATCCTGCGCGGCTTGGGCAAAGTCGCGGATGGCCGCCACGTCAGGCTCGATTTCGGTCTGCGGGAAGATGACTCCGATTTCCATGGATGCCCCGTTAGGTTGGAATAGGATCGTTCAGTATCCTAATTTGGGATATTAGAAGGTGTCAACTTATTCTACTCATTACCATGAATATGATTCCTCCAGACGCCTACGAGAGATTTCGGCGGCTCCTCGTAGATGCCCGCCGGAAGAGCGGATTGACACAGCTTGAAGTCGCCGCTCGATTGGGCGTTTCTCAGTCATTCGTTTCCAAGTATGAACTTGGCGAGCGCCGACTGGACGTTATTGAACTCCTGCGTATCGCCGACATACTAAACGCCGACGTTCACGACCTTGTACGGCAAATAGCCACCGGAGAAGATTCTTCCTCTCATATAAGTATACTGGAAGAATTAGGACTGACTGTAACCGAGCTAACCGTACTGATACACGAAAACCCTAGTCTGAGGGGTATGGTCGTCGGATATGCCGCTGAACGAAAACTCCAAGACTACTTACAATCCCGCGATGACATCACTTATATCGGGAAACCGGATGACCACGACCGCCAGAATAAAGGCGACCACGTAATCCAATACCAAGGTCATCAGTTCACCATCGAGATTAAATCCCTCCAAACCAGGCTGGTCACCCAAGATGGCGATATTTGGCGCGGGAGAGCGCAAGTTGACGCCAGTGACCGCCGGACGGTGATTTTAGCCGATGGGAGTGCTCTTGAAACAACGCTGCTGACAGTTGGCGAGTTCGACGTGCTGGCAGTCAACTGTTTTGCCTTTGGTCAAGGGTGGAACTTCGTGTTCGCCAAGAACGAGGATTTGCCGCGCAGCCGCTACAGGAACTACACCGATGAAGTCCGTAGGCAGCTTATTGCCAGTCTTGTGCCCGTTTCTTGGCCTCCTGAGCCACCGTTTACCGATAATCTGCATACAGTGCTTGACGATTTAGTCAGCGGCGACAGCAACTGAACCCTAACCGCGCTTGCCTTCCTTAACGAACACCAGAAAATACGAGTGGTTTTTTCTGGCGTGAACCTGTTTCTTCAACCTGGTGACAGCCGGTTTATTCGGACGCACGACAACGAACAGGTCTTTGGCATAAAAGCCCAATGACTCGTAATCGTTGATTATCTCTACGTGCGTGAGGCGCTGGCGGTTGGCGCTTACTTCATCCTGGCACTTCACGATTAGAACGCCGTTACGCCTGAGCACTCGAAACGCTTCCCGTCCGGCATCGCGGTATAGCTGAGCTACGGCGTCATGCCACTTGGCGGTTTGAGGTTTTTCGTCGCCGTTGGCGTAGTGTTGCCGGAAGGCCGAATAGCTACCACCACCCGCTTTCTGGCTTGCGTCGTTCCGGAAAAAGCCTTCCATATATGGCGGGTCAAGCACCACGCAATCTATTTCACCGTCAAGATATGGCAAGTCGCGGCAGTCTACCCCCATTGCTATATCCGTAGCGCGGACATCGTAGGTTCCTTCACGCACTTTCTGCCAGAAAACACCCTTGCCCCAGGTTACATCGGCAACGATTGCGCCTTCCGGGACGTGCAGGCGCAGGATTTGGGCGAAAACATCGGCGTTTCCGCCAATATGAGCCGACAGGGTGACATCGCTGGTAGCGATGCCGCCCTGCACTCGCCGGTTCCTTCGGCCCTCCGGTTGCAGAGCCATCCGAAACTGGTTTCCAGCCCTAGGCGTATCTTCTTTCATGCCAAGCGGTCCCTCAACTCGCGCTCCCCTTCCAAATAGACCAGAGCATCCTCTGTGTCAAGGAACAGCTTGTATTTCTTTGGGTGGCCATCAGGAAGCTGGTAGATATGTTCCAGGATTGCCTTGACCTCCGCAATAGCACCACCCAGTTCCTTCCGACGCGCCACGGCAATAACCAACTCCACCACATCTCCCTCCTCCAGATCCAGAGGCTCCAGCGGCGTCAGCACACCGTTGGCGTACCAGGCGCGTACTTTCATTGTCATAGCTCCCCTCCCGCCTTCATTTTACCCCAGCAGGCGGGACTTCTGCGTCTCGAACTCCTCGCGGGTGAGGTAGCCCTGGTCGAGGAGGCGGGCTAGGCGCTCGAGGTCGCCTACTACTGACGTGGTGTTGGCGGCGGGGTCCTGGGCTACGGAGCGGTCAACCTGGCGGACGTCGGTGACGCCGCAGAGGCCCATGGCTACACTTAGCTCGTTGCGCAGGATTTCAAGGCAGTGGGTGAGGCCCGCTTCGCCGGCGACCGAGAGGCCCCAGAATATGGGACGGCCAACGAAGGTGGCCTTGGCTCCGAGGGCCAGAGCTTTAAGGACGTCGGCGCCTTTGCGGACGCCGCCGTCGAGGTAGACCTCCAGGCGGTCGCCCACGGCGTCGGCGATGCTGGGCAGCATATCTATGGAGCCTTCGGTGCCCTGGAGGGCGTGGCCGCCGTGGTTGGAGACCACCAGCGCCTCGGCCCCGTTCTCGACGCAGAGGCGGGCGTCCTCGGCGGTCTGGATGCCCTTGACCACCAGGGGCATGGTGGTAATCGAGCGCAGCCATTCCAGGTCGCGCCAGTTCAGGCCATGCTCGAAGCTCTCGGAGAAGTTGCCCTGGTTGGGCAGGTTGGGCAGCTCGATGCCGTCGAAGTTCTTTAGTATGCGCTCCTGGTCCAGGATGTAGGCGTAGCGGTATTCGCGCTCGCGGGAGTTGGCGCCCAGGTTGTCCACCGTGAGCATCATGGCGGTGTATCCGGCGTTTTCGGCGCGGCGCACCAGTATCTCGGTCAACTCGCGGTCTTGGAAGAAGTAGAGCTGGAACCAGAGGGGGTTGTCGGCAACCTCGGCCACCTCTTCAATGCTGTAGCTGGAGGCGGTGCTGAGGCCCATGATGGTGTCGGCAGCAGCGGCGGCGCGGGCCGAGGCCAGTTCGCCGGCCGGGTGGGCGCGCTGGTGGGTGCCGGTGGGGGCCAACATCACGGGGAAGCTGATGCGCTGGCCGAGAACCTCGGTGGACATATCGCGCTGGCTGACGTCCACCAGGACGCGGGGGCGCAGCTTGACGGCCTCCATGGCCCGGACGTTGGCGGTGTTGGTGGTCCAGTCGGGGGCGTCCATATCGCCGAATAGCCGGTCAAACAGCGCTTTCGGCATGGTCTCCTTGGCGCGGGCTTCGTAGTCGTTGATGGTGAGCAGGGTGTTCTGCGTGGTCATGTTTATCTCCTAATAGACAGATTAGCAACGGGGAGCGAGGGGCGTCACTCTGATTCCTCCCCATCGGGGGGAGAAGGGGCGCGCAAACGCGAATACAGATACCCAGCCAGGCACAGGGCAGTGACAGCCAAAAGCAGATTGGCGATTACCGGCCCGGTTACACGGCTTACGAACATATAGAGGAGAAAGCCTCCGGTCAATACCGGGAGCATGAAGAACAAGACGGCCATTGCCCCGGCAGCCTGTAGGACAATGGGGCCTAACCGGGGGAACGGGCCGGGCGTAGCAACCTGACCCTGTTCCACAAGTCCGGGTCGCGGAACTCCGGCAAATTCCGACCAGTTCCTCCTGATGCGGATAAACAGCAGGACAAAGGTCACAAAGCCAATGACGAGGGCATACTGCCAGAAGTCGACAAGAAAGAAGAGAAAGAAGAAGAGAGTGGCGACGGAGCCGGCGATAAAGCCCAGAAGGGCCAGGGCGGCGATGGGAAGGGCTGCCCTTATGGCTTCGCTGTTGGCCCGGACGAAGGAACTGGAGCGCACACGTTCGAAGAGGCCCAGCAGAACCAGGCCGGCCAGAGCGACTCCAATCCATATTGCGGCTTCAAGCATCTTTCATGGCCGCAGCGGCCGGGGCGTCAAAGCGCCCCCATGAAGTTCCGGCCTTCCCGGACGGGACACGCCGGAGACCGCGTAAAAGACAATTGTATCAGCAGCCGGGAAACTCTATGAGGAGCCGCGAGGCGTCAGAGGGCGTGCAGGGCGGGAATCACCTCTTTGCCCACGAGGTCTATATGCTCCAGCACCTCGCTCTGGGACATTTCGGGGTAGAACAGGCGGATGGCTACGTCGGTGAAGCCCATCCGGTGGTAGGCGGCAATCTGCTCAATGCACTCTTCGGGGCCGCCGACCAGGAAGGTGTCGTCCATCAGCGTTTCGAGGTCGCCGGTGACCTTGCGGGTCAACTCGCCGTCGGTGCCGTGCAGCCCGTGCTGGGCGTATACTTCGTACTTCTTGGCGAAGTTGGCTTGGGCGCGGGCCAGAGCCTCCTCGTGGTTGGGGGCGCAGAAGAACTCGCGGACGATGACCATATCCTCCGGCACGTCGTGGCCGTTGGCTTCCAGGGTCCGGTGGTAGAGGTCAATCTGGTGGCGGATGCTCTCGTTGGACTGGGCCGGGCCGACGTACAGGATTTCGCCTTCGCGCCCAACGCGCTCCACCGCCGGATCGCTCATGGCGGCCTGCCAGACCTTGGGCCAGGGTTTCTGGTAGGGCCGGGCCGTGGGGCGGGCGCCTGTGACCCGGTAGTAGCGCCCGTGGTGGGTGACCTCGTCTTCGCTCCACAATCGCCGCATCAGGCCCATGGCCTCGGTGCAGCGGGCGCCGCGCTGGGACATACGGGTGCCAAAGGCTTCGCATTCCTCGGGGCGGTAGCCCAGGCCGATGCCTAGGATGAAGCGGCCCTCAGCGATGTGGTCCAGCGTGGCGGCCTGTTCCGCCACGTCCACGGGGTTGAGCAGGGGAAGCAGCAGGATGGAGGTTGCCAGCTTCATATCGCCCGGCTCGGCGGCCAGCCGGGCCAAAACGGGCCACGGCTGAAAGTGCTGGAAAGGGTCTATCAGGTAGTGGTGCGCCCAGCAGTATATGTCGAATCCAGCATCCCGCGAGGCGCGGAACTGCGCCAAATGATTCTGCCATTGTTGCTGGTGGTCAATGGAGTCCCGCTGGACGACGTGGCCTACCTGATAGCCTACTCGCATTGGTGCGCCTCCGTCTGAACCCGGATGTTCTATGTCCGCCATTCCCACGAAAGCGGGAATCCAGAGACGATGCAAGCGGGGGTCTCACCCCCACCCTAACCCTCCCCCTGAGGGGGAGGGAACATTACTCACCGACGTGGCGGTATTTGACGAGACGGTGGCCCTCTAGGTTCTGGTTGACGTAGATGTCGCCGTGGGAGTCTACCCAGACGGCGTGGGCGCCCTGGCCGTGGCCGACCTCGACGGGACTGCCCCAGCGGGCGAGGATGTCTCCGTCCATATCGAGAATAGACATGAAGCCGTCCAACTCCGGCACGAAAATGGCTTCGTCGGCGTCTATGTATATGTCGCAGGGACGGGCGAGGCCGAGCCACTGCTCCAGGAAGTTGCCGCGGTCGTCGAAAATCTGGATGCGGTTGTTCTCGCGGTCGGCGACGAAGACGCGCCCGTCGGTATGCACCCAGACGCCGTGGGGGACGTGGAACTCGCCGTGTCCGGTCTTGCCGGGCTGGCCCCAGGACTCGATGAGCTGGCCGTTGTTGGTGAAGCGGTGGACACGGGAGTTGCCGTAGCCGTCGGAGATGTACAGGTCGCCGTTGGGGTGGATGGCGATGTCGCTAGGGCTGTTGAAAGGCCCTGCGGCCCGCTCCACGACATCGCTGTAACGGCCCGACCAGCCGGTGTCCGAGGGCTGGTCCCACTCGCCCATGGTCATAAGCAGGTTGCCCTTGGGGTCGTACTTCAGCACGACGTGGCTGTTTTTAACCGGCATATACAGGTTTTCGTCGTCGTCAATGTACATCCCGTGGGCGTCGGGAAGCTGTCCCTCACCCCACGAGGTGAGGAAGTTACCGTCGCGGTCGAGGACTATCAGGGGGTGTTCGCCGCGGTTGAAGAGGTAGACACGGTCCTGGGAGTCGGTGACGATGGCCGTCTGCCCCAGCGCCCAGCCTTCGGGCAGCTTCTCCCAGTTGGGGACCAGCTCGTAGGTGTACTTGCCCTTGCCAACGGTTGCCATCGCGGGCCTCCTTTTGTCTGAACTGTGACTGTCTGAACTGTGATTCGTTTGATTGTTGTGATTGCCTTGATTTGATATATCGAAATCAAGGCAATCACTTAATCCCATAAATCACAGTTCAGACCATGTCAGCGTTTCGATAACCGCCTGCTCCAACTCAACGGCGCGGACCGCCACCATGTCCGGCGTCAGGCCACCCAGCGGGTGGGGAAAGCCGAGGGGCCGGAAGTCGCGGCGCCCGAAGGTGTTGGCGTGACGGAAGGCGGAGTTCAGGAATGGGTCGGTGCACAGCACCACGGTGGGGATGCCCCGGTTTTCGAGGGTCATTGCGTCGTGCACACTGCACGCGGTGCAGGAGCCTCAATCTGCGATGGCGGTCACAACGAAGTCGCAGCGCACTGCCAGTTGCTCGATTATGTCATCCGCAGCCGGGCGGGAGTAGACGTACTTGTCCACGGCCAGGGAGTCGCCCAACTCCATGTCCCGGTCCAGCAGTTCGCGGACATTGTGGAGCAGGAGGGCGGCGTTGGCCTTGCGGTTGCCCAGGAAGCCGCCGACCTTGCCGTGCAGCGTGTCCAGGCGCGGGGCGGGCCGCCAGCGGTTGGCGGCGTCGGGGTCTATGGGACTCATCAGGCCCATCTGTCTCAGGCGTTCTTCTACGTTGGATGCGGTGGTCATATCATCTCTCGCGTTTTCTTTGATTCAGCCTTTCTCCCTCATCTCCCGCTGGGAGAGGGGATTTTGATTGGGGAGCGATTGTGGGTTCAGATACCCTCTATTTTTCGGGTTACGGCGCGGGAGCCCCAGCCGGGCAGGTAGACCGAGTGGGGGCCGCCGGCGCCACCGGCTACGAAGATGTGGATGCGGTCGGGGGCGCGGACGACCGGCACCATCTGGTCGTCGTCGTCCGGGTCTATGAAGCGGGGCCAGAAGTGGCCGCGGCGGGCGCCACCCTGGGGCGGGCCGCCATGTTTCAGCATACGCACCGGCTTGCGGGCGTGCTCGAAGAGGAACTGCCGGATGTCGCGCTTGTTCCAGCCGTCGGCGTGCAGGAACTTGGCGTGTTCCGGGCCGATGGCGACAAAGGTGTCGCCCATGACGTACATCTGCACGTTGCCGAGGGGGCACATGGTATCGGCCAGCACGGTCAGGAAGTCGCGGGAGTTGGAGGCGTGGTACATGATGTTGTGCGGCGCCTCGGCGGGGAACACGGTGACCGTACTGTCGGAGGCGGCGTAGCCCATCTCGACGTGCATCGGCATCCACGGGTTGGCGGGCTCGTCCTCTGCTACGCAGTAAGTGTAGGCACCCGGGTGGCCGAAGGTGGCCTTGTTGGTCTCGCCGGGGATTGCGCCGCCGAGGTTTACCAGCGCCAGCTTGACGGCGCGGCCTATGGTGGCGTTGGCCCGCCAGCCCGCCCCGAAGCAGTTGTAGCCGCCGTTGATGTCGAGTTGCTGCACGGCAGGGCCGTTGACGATGAGCAGCGGGGTGTGGATGCCGGTGGAGCACATCACGCCGCGCAGGTTGAAGCGCTCGTCCATCATGGCCTGTAGGGCAGTGATGACGACGGGCATATGTTCGGGAACGCAGCCTGCCATCACCGCGTTGACGGCGATACGCTCCACAGTGGCCCGCCCACCGAGGGGCGGAAGTTCGGCTATCAGCTCATCGCCGTCGCGCCCGGTGTGGGCCACGAAGCGGCGCACCAGTTCCTCGGACGGCGGCACCACCGGCAGGCCGTCGGTCCAGCCAGTCTCGTACATCAACTCTATGGCGTCGGTAAGTTCAGTCGAAAGCATCTATGACTACTCGCGATTGGATGGGCGCGAACCGAGACTCTTCCTTACTTGCCCTTGAATTCGGGCATCACTTCCTTAGCGAACCATTCGAGCTGCTCAGTGATTACGCTCTGGGGAGTGCCCACGGGGTGGCTTACGCCCACGCGGTCAAGGCCGGGGTACTGCTTCTCGACGGCCTTTAGCTGCTCGATTACCCGGTCGGGGGGCCCGGCCAGGAACGCGCCGCCTTCGACCGCGCCTTGAATGGTGGGCAGTCCCGCGGTGGGAGCGCGGCGGGGGTCGCCGATGTCGCGTATCTGCTCATCGGACAGGCGGCGGGTGAGGCGCAGGGGACCAAACATCTTGAGGTTCTCCTCGAAGAAGCCCTGGGCCTCTTCCATAGCCTGCTCGACGCTGGGGGCTAGGTGGAAGTGGAAGCCGACGCTGAGGTTGGTTCCGGGTTGCGGCTCTTCGTGGCCGGCGCGAATCATGGCGTCGCGGTAGCCGTAGATTACGTTGTCCATGGCGCCACCCTCGGCCACGCCGCCGCCGATGATGCCCTTGATGTTGTGCTTGACCATAAAGTCGAGGGCGCGCTGGGTGCCGCCCTGGATGGGCTGCCAGCACTCGACCGGCAGCTTGGTCGGACGCGGCACGAGGGTCAATTCCTTGAGGGTGTAGCCGCGATAAGGCACCTCGGGCGGCAGGGTGTAGTACTTGCCCTGGTGCGACCAAGACTCCTCGTTGAACGCCTTGAAAATTATCTCGACCTGCTCCTCGAACATCTCGCGGTTGGCGTCCTGGTCCTGGAGCGGAGAACCGAAGCTCTCGACCTCGCGGGTGTGGTAGCCGCGGCCCACGCCGAAGATGACGCGCCCGCCGGTCAGGATGTCGGCTGTGGCGTAGTCTTCGGCCAAGCGCAGCGGATGCCACATGGGGGCGATGTTGAAGCCGCAGCCGAATTTCAGGTTCTCGGTGACGTGGGCCAGATGGACGTTGAGCATGATGAGGTTTGGGATGCACTCGTAGCCTTCGGGCTGGAAGTGGTGTTCCGCCATCCACATGGTATCGTAGCCGTTTTCGTCCATGGTCCTGGCGATGGCCTCGGACTTGGGGAAGACGGTGGACAGATGGTCGTTGTCGAAGATGCGGTCGTTGACCGCCGTGCCGCCGTAGCCGATGTTGGTCATGTCTACGTGGCCGGCGAAGAGGCTGTCGAATTTAGTAATCATGGCATCTCCTACCTTGGCTTTGATTGTCTGAACTTTGATTCGTGTGATTCCCGTGATTGCCCTGATTTTTTGAGCTCCCGAATCATGGCAATCTCTCAATCACAAAAATCACAGTTCAGACTATTCGTAAGGCTGCAACTGGATTTCATGGAGAGCTGGTATAACCTCGCGGCCCAGCAGTTCCACGGAGCGCATGACGTCGGCGTGGTTCATGTCGCCCTCGTTGCCGTAGATGTGCAGGTAGCCGGGGTTCAGGCGCTCGATGATATTGGTTAGCTTGCGGGTGACGGTGTCGGGGCTGCCGACGATTACGTTGTCGACGTCCTGTAGTTCCTGGTAGGTCATGCGGCGTCCGAAGCCGCCGGCGCCGGGAAGCTGACGCTGGATGCGCACGGCCTCGCGGGACTGGTAGCCGGGCGGGTCGTTGTGCTCGACCGGGCCGCGGTTGCGATGGTTTTCCGTCCAGAGGAAGGTCTCGCCTATCTGCTGTGCTTTCTCGTCGGTGTCAGCACAGAAGACGCGGAGCAGGTAGCCGAAATGCTCCGGGCCGGGGGTGAAGCCGACTTCCTTGGCGGTGTCGATGTAGACACCCTTCAACCCTTCGGTGTAGTCCAGCAGCGAGCCGAGGTTCATGTAGGGGTGCTGGTGGCGGGCCGCCCACACGACGCTCTCGGCGCTGGACAGGCCGGGGAACCAGATGGGCGGGTGCGGGTCCTGGACGGGCAGCACCCAGGGGTTGACGGCGCGGTAGTGGTAGAACTGACCCTCATAGCGGAAGGGGCCGGGCTGGGTCCAGCACTTGATAATGAGGTCGTGGGCTTCCTCGAAGCGGGCGCGGTTCTCGGCGGGGATGATGCCCCCGGCCAGGCTCTCGACGGCGGTGCCGCGCACGAAGCCGGAGATGATGCGCCCGTTGGAGAAGCAGTCCAGCATGGCGATTTCCTCGGCCATGCGGATGGGGTCGTTGACGGCGATGACGTTGCCGAGGATGGCAATCTTGGTGTTCCTGGTTATCTTGGAGATGACCGCGGCGTCGAGGTTGACGGCGGGCTTCATGCACCAGTAGGAGGCGTGATGCTCGTTGGACATGATGCCGTCGAAGCCGACTTCGTCGGCCAGCGCGTACTGCTCGTGGTACTGGTTATAGAGTTCGTGGGCCTTCTCGGGGTCGAAGAAGGTGTTGGGAAAGCCGAGTCTGCCGGAGTCGTATTGCTCCAGGTCAGAGTCGGTGACGTGGGCGTATGGCTGTTCGGAGAACCAGAAAACCTCAATAGTGTCTTTCATCGAAGCGGCTCCTGGGAATTTGCGTAGCTGATTCGCAATCTAACCACCGGGCGGCGGAGTGTCAAGGATGGGATGGCGGTGGGCAGCGTTCCGATTAAGGTGGTCCAATTTACAGGGGACTGGGGTTTGGATTCCCGCTTTCGCGGGAATGACGGGCCGTAAGCGGGTAAACCACCTACATTGGAACGCTATCATAGGGGTGCTTGCGCGTCACGCGGCGGGCGCGGGGTGCACCGCCAGCTCCCGCCCGGCACTGCGGGCCAGGCCAAACCAGAAGGTTACCAGCAGCATCAGCCCTGCCGCGCCCGTTATCGCCCAGCCCCAGCCGGCATTGGCGGCGACGAAGGCCAGGGGCAGCGCGCCCAGGTAGTGGAAGCCGGGGGTGAAGTGGAGTATGCCCATCACCCGCCCGCGCACTTCCGCCGGGGTAGCCAGTTGCAGGATGGTGGTTGACAAGGGCCAGACGGTGCCAAGACTCACTATACCGACGACAAGGAACAAGGCCCATGCCACCCAGAACGAGGTTGACCAACCGAACAGGGTCAGTACGACGGCCATGGTCACCAGGCAGGCCAGCAGCCAGCGGTAGAGCCATGCCCGGTTCATAAAGGTTATAGCCAGGTTGCCGATCAGGGAGCCAATGCCCGAGGCCAGCAGCATCACGCCTGCCTGGGTAGCGTCGGAGCCCAGTTGGTCCTTGGCAAAGACGGGTACAACCTGGAGGTGGGACATCCCAAAGCCTCCGAAGGAGCAGGACAGGACGATGACGGTAAGCAGCACCGGCGTGTTTTTGATGACTGACAGACCGTTAATAAAGTTCTGGAGCAGCGGCTCGCGGGCCGGCGCCGCGGCGCTGGAAGTCCAGCGAATCGGGAGGAGACAGAGCACACTGGCACCGTAGAAGGCCGCGTTGGCTATCAGCCCGGTGCCGATCCCCCATACATTGAAGTTGTCGGCAATCAACGGCGGGCCGTCAATGAGAACTCCCACCAGTGGCGGGCCGATTATCCGTCCGATGTGCACCGCGGCGTTGAACTGGGCCACCGCGTCCAGAAGCGCACCCTGGCCCACCAGGTCGGATAGCGTGGTGACCCGCGCCGGCTGGTTGAGGGCTTGCAATACCCCCAGCAAGGCCACCGCCAGGTAGATATGCCATACGGCGACCACTTGGGCCAGCGTGAGCACGGCCAGGACGCCAATCAGCGCGCCAACTCCGGCCTGGGTGGCTATCAGCAGGTATTTGCGGTTCAGCCGGTCGGCTATCACCCCGCCGAAGGGCAGCATGACAGTGTTGGGTATGCCGTAGAGGAATACCATCACGCCCGTCAACTGGAGGGAGGAGCCGGTGAGCTCCAGCATCAGCCAGATGAGGACCAGGAACTGCATCCCCTGGGCTACCGACTGGGTGGAAGACGCCATCCAATACCAGCGGAAGCCACCGACGCGCCACGGCCCCTGCATACGGCTCCAGTAGGACGGGGCCGGTTGGGAGGGCGATGCGTTCGTTACCAAATTGAGATTCCCAATTGTCGTCTCTTTTTCAACAGGGTCGTCCGGTTATTCTATCGTCATTCCTGTGAAGGCAGGAATCCAGAGATGATGATGCCCCATCCCAGCTTATTCACGCCGCCGCCGGGTGCGCCGCCAGTTCCCGGCCTGTCTTGCGGCCAAGGCCATAGGACAGCGTTACCAGCAGGCAGACGCCTGCGGCTCCGGTTATCGCCAGCGGCCAGCCCACTCCGGCAGCGGCCAGTGTCAGGGGCCAGGCCCCGAGGAAGTGCAGGCCGGGCACCAGGTGGAGCACTCCCATCACGCGACCGCGCACCTCCGCCGGGGATGCCAGTTGCGTTATCGTGGTCGTCAGAGGCCATACCCAGCCGATGGCGACTATCCCCACCAGCAGGGTGAACACCCAGGTTGCCCAGAACCAGCCGCCCCAGGATGTTCCGGTCAGGTCATCGAGAGAGCCGCTCCAGGCGAAGGCGGTCAGCAGCACGGTAAAGGTTATCAGGCAGAACAGCAGCCAGCGGTAGAGCCAGGCCCGGTGCATCAACGTGAGGGTCAGGCTGCCGATGAGGGCCCCGATTCCCGAGCCCAGCAGCAGCAGGCCGACCTCGGACGCGCCACTGCCGAGCTGCTCCTTGGCGAAGGCGGGTATCACCTGGAGGTGCGCCATGCCGAAGCCGCCGAAGAAGCAGGTCATCACCAGCACCGTCAGCAGCATCGGGGTATCGCGGATGACTGCCAGTCCATCTCCGATATGGCTCAGGAGGGGCTGGCGGCCTGCCGCGATGGGCCGGTATGCCCCGCGCACCATGGCCAGCAGGAGAACGCTGGCTCCGTAGCAAGCGGCGTTCAGGACCAGCACCGCGCCGATACTCCACTGGTCTATCAGCACCCCGGCCACGGGCGGGCCGACGATCCGGCCGGCGTGCTGCGCCGCGTTGAACTGCGCCACGGCGTCCAGCAGCCTGCGCTCGCCCACCAGGTCGGCAAGCATGGCCAGCCTGGCGGGCATATTCAACGCCTGCAAAACTCCCAGCAAGGCCGCAGCGAGGTATATGTGCCAGAGCGCCACGTTTTCGGTGATGGTCAGCACGGCCAGCCCGGCGATCATGGCGCCCACCATCGCCTGCGTCACCATCAGGAGCAGCTTGCGGTCCATACGGTCGGCGATGATGCCGCCAGCCAGCAGGAAGGCGATGTTGGGCAGGCCGTACAGGGAAATGGTCAGTCCCAGTTGGGTCTTGTCGCCGGTTACTTCCAGCACCAGCCATCCCAGGACCAGGAACTGCATTCCCTGGGACATGGCCTGGGCCAGCGACCCGGCCCAGTACCAGCGGAAAGAAGGAACCTCCCACGGCCCCTTTATCCGGCTCCATACAGAGGGAGCTGCCGATGCCGGCGGCGTGTCGGCTACCAATGGGAGGTTCTCATAAATCGAAGGTTCATTATGATGACGCGCTGAAATCCATGCGACGCAGCATTCACGTAGTCAGGTCGGGGATGCCCATGCTGACGCTGCGATAGCTGCCGTTGATGGCGCGGGTCTGGTGGCCCTGGCCCGTCATATCCTCGGCCAGCAGCACGTCGCCCGGCTGGAACTGCCGGGTAGAGCCGTCGCCGCAGATGACCTCCATCTGGCCTTCCAAGACGATGAGGTACTGTCGGCGCGTGGGGTGGTGCCAGTCGCTGAAGCTGTTCTCGGCGGAACGGCGGAAGACGAGGTCTTCGCCGGGCTTGGTGGCGACGCGCAGCGCATCGTCGCTGGGCATACCCAGGTCCTCGAAGTGGGACTGGCCGTCGTCGCCGGTGTAGATGCGAACCAGCATATTTGTCTCCATGTTCGGATTGGCGCGCCGCTACGGGCGCCGACGCAAGTATAATCTATGGCGCGTTGTCTGAATCAGGATTTACAGGATTTTGGGATTTTCAGGATATTTCCAATCCTGTGAATCCTTCCATCCTGTAAATCCTGATTCAGACAATGGCAGGGAGAGTAGGCGACATAGAGAGGTTTGCTGTTATGACGCGACTGGAAGGACGGACGGCCCTGGTGACCGGGGCGGGACGGAACATCGGGCGGGCCATCGCCCTGAAGCTGGCGGGCGAGGGGGCCAACGTGGTGGTCAACGCCCGCTCCAACCGCGAGGAGGCAGAAGCGGTGGCCGAGGAGGTGCGCGGGCTGGGCGTGGAGTCCATGGCGGCGCTGGCCGACGTGGCCGACCACGAGCAGGTGTCGCGGATGTTCGCCGCGGCCGCGGAGCGGTTCGGACGGGTGGACGTGCTGGTGAGCAACGCCGCCATCCGGCCGCACAAGCCCTTCACCGAGCTGACGCTGTCCGACTGGGAGCGGGTGCGCGGCGTGGTGCTGGACGGGGCGTTCTACTGCGCCCGCAACGCTCTGCCGGCGATGCAGGCCAACGGGTTCGGACGCATCGTGTTCCTCACCGGCGACGGGGCCTGGAACGGCTCGGCGGAGCGCTCCCACGTGTCGGCGGCCAAGATGGGCATCGTGGGCCTGGCCCGGGGGCTGGCCTCGGAGTTCGCGCCCCACAACGTGCGGGTCAACGTGGTCTCGCCGGGCCGCATAGACACCAGCCGCGACCTGGCCTGGTATCCGGGGCAGAACATGGCCGATACGGCGGAGATACCGCTGGGTAGGCTGGGCCACGTGGACGACATCGCCGCGGCCTGCGTGTTCCTGGCGACGGACGACTGCGGGTTTATTACCGGGCAGACGATACACGTGAACGGGGGGACGGCGTATTTCTAGGGAAGGCGGCTGTCAGCCGGGAAACCCTCATTACAGCTATATGCAAATAGTGAACGCACAACCCGGCAAGCGAAACGGGATTGCCCTGCTCCTCGCGGCTGGCCTTCTCGCCGTCCTGATTGCCGTCGTTTTCGCTTTCGCGCCGGGTGTGGGGGCGCATGATTGCGCCGATGACCTGGGTACAAATCTTCCCGACGTGCACAAGGACACCGACGGCGATGCCTGCGGCACTACCCGCCACAGCACCTCGTCTAGCCATGCGGCGCTTAGCTCCACAGAACCCAGCACTCAAAACGTGGCGATTAAGTTAACCGCCACAGCAGAGGCCACCATCAGCGGCAACGCCACTATCACTGTGGACTTTTCCGGGCCTACCGCAGATTCCGGTTTCTCCATTCCAGCAAACATCACGAATACGGACATTGAGATAGACCCTGACGTAACCGAAACTACCACTGCACCTTTCTCACCGTCGTCGCCGGTACAGGTTGATGGCAAGAAAGTGATCCTAACCGTTCCGAGTGGCGAGAACGTGAGCAAGGATGACAAATACGCAATCATATTCAATACGGCGGCAGGCATCGGGAATCCGAATCCTCCCTACGAAGGCCCTTGGCGCATTATAGTATCTTCTGACGTAACCGGAGACGCTCCTGACACTATAACGGCGCTGACAGGGAGGACAAGGATCACTCCATGGGAAGGCCCTCGCGGAGAGACGTTCCGAATTCGGGGCAATGACTATCCCGAGGGCACTGTAACCATCTTTGACGGAGAGAACGACATTGTCGATGAAGGAGAAATCCTTGATACCAGAGAAGTAACCAGCAGTGGGACTTTTACCAGCAGGTCGCTGACGGCGGCCCGCGGCCAACCCGGCGATCTTTTCTATGTGATCCGGACTATTGACAGTGAAGGGGTGCTTCGCAGAGTCATCTTCAGCATCACGGAGCCTACCGTTTCCTTTGAGCCGTCCACAGCCGAGCCGTCCACAGCCGAAGTCATCTCGAGGGTGACAATCAACATCACGGACTGGCAGCTTGGGGATACGGGAGTGGGCGCTGTACACATTGCTGGGCGAGAGGCTTATATCGCAAAGGTAACAGAGTACACGAACTGCTATGAATATACCGATCCGGTAGAGGCCGATGATAACGTAGTGTCCTTTCCGGTCATGGTGCCTGAAGGCGTCCTTCGAGGACATCAAACGGTCTCCATCTATGACACTGACGCCTATGACACTGGCGTGATGGATGCTAGTAAGCTGCCCTGTACAACGGATGCCCCCGGAACAGGGACACCGACCAGAAGCAACGAGAAGGTAACCCGAAAACCCAATGCGATGCCGGTAATCCAGAAAACCATCGAGATTGTTTCGGAGCTGCCGAAACCGGCTCGGAGAGTGAATATCTTTGAAGTGGACGGGGGATTGGACCAAGAACTGGAGTTCGAGGTGAACCCCCCGCGCGAAGACCCGGGCAGTTATTTTGACACAGGCGACAAAATTGAAATCAGTCTTCTGGGGTTTGACCTGTCGGGGGCGGCGTTCAATCCTCAGGAACAGCGGGAACTCATAGAGATTATGGGCAGTTCGGACGATACTCACATAACGCCGACCGGAGTTGTTCCTGATGACATTAACAAGAAACTAATCCTGACCCTACCCGGCTCCACTGCCCACGGCGCCGACGAACATCTGATCATCACCATCAAGCAGGGAACTGGCATCCTGACGCCTGAAATTCCCCGAGGGTTCGATGACGATGAAGGATACCCGGTCACAATCACCTTCATTGACGCGGATTCGGCCGGGCCGGGTATTGATACTGATGATGAGAACATTGTTGTGGTGAAAAATCCCATTAGCTCCACTGTCCCCGGTGCCACGGTGCGGGTTGAGCTCGTTGCCTATGCCGATGTAGTAATAGGCAGTTCCGAAGAAATAGTCGTGGACTTTTCCGGCCCTTCCCTTGATTCTGAATTCTTCGTGCCGGCAAGCATCTCCAACACCAGGGTCTCGATTCGGTCCGGCGGCCGAACCTTCAATCCGTCGGAGGTACAGGTACAAGGCGCAAGAGTGATTCTGACCATTCCTTCAGGAACCAATGCCAGGACGGTAGAGCAAGGCGAATTCACAATCATCTTCACTAATCTCGCCCGCATCCGTAACCCCTTCGCCGCAGGCACCCGGGACATTAAGGTATTGTCCTTCGTCCAGGGTGACCTGGAAGACGTGATAAAGGCGGTTATCAGGAGGACAACCACGATAGATACCCTGGAAGGCCCCCGGGGGACGGAGTTCATCCTGCAAGGCAAGGGCTACGCCAGGGGCACGGTCACCGTCTACCACGACGCCGACTGCGACGGGAATATCGACGCCGGGGAAACCCTGGCATCCGACAACACCATAAGGGGCGCGTTCAGCGTTGACCTGGTAGCCCGCGAGCCGAGGGACCTTGGGTGCCCACCAGACTTGCGCCCATTTGATCCCCTCCCATTTGATCCACTTCATTACTGGGTCAAGGCCAAGGACAGCGAAGGGGTGGATGATGAGGTGGAATTCCGTATCAGGAGCGGTATGTTCTTCCAGCCGTCCCCGGCCAGGGTTGGGTCGCCGCTGAAAATCACCATTTCGGACTGGCAGGCTAACTTCCCGGACGTGGCCGCCGTCAGCATTGCCGGAAAACAGGCTTACGTCGCAGAGGTAAGAGAGTACGCCAAATGCTTCGATTATGCCGGAGTGTTCCGGCCCAACAGCGACGGCGTGGTTTCCTTAGAGGTTGATGTCCCGCGGTTTGTGCCTGGGGGAGAGCAGACGGTTGCGGTCTATGACCACGAACAATTGGAGCACGTTGACCGCGACGGAGATGTAGTTCCCGAAGGCCCATGTGTAGACCTCCCGAACCCGGAGGATAAAGGGAATCCGGTCAACAAGGGTGTGACGGCGAGGCTGAAGAGCGAACCGATAGCGATAATCAAGGCAACCATCGAGATTGACACGGAAGACTTGACGCTGTCCCCGGCTACGGCGGCGCGGGGGCAGAAGGTCACCATCATCGGCTCCGGTTTCTCCCGTGCCGCCAGGGGAAGCGACCACATTGATTCGGTCTGGATTGGCGGCAAGAGGGTTGACGACGATCCTTCCGGGTTCGAGGTGGGAACAGAAGGCAACATCGCCTTCGCCGTCACTGTCCCGCTGGACGTCGCAGACGGGCCCAACGAAGTGCGGGTAGAAGGGAGCGACGACACCCTGGGTCAGGCGATTTTAACGGTTCCCGATGCCTCGATAGCCCTCGAACCCTCCCAGGGCCAGAGGGGCACGAAGTTCACGGTAACCGGCAGCGGTTTCATAGCCAGAGAAGTGGTCATTTTGACCTATGGCCCTGAAGGCTCTCCCTATGGAGACGATATTGTATTGGCGGACTCCCAAGGCAAATTTGAATTGACTTTCACGGTGCCTTTGACCGCCAAGATTGGAAGCAGCCACAAGGTCAGGGCAGTCGCCGATGCTGATACCAGCCAAACTGTCTTGACAGTAGACGCGGAGGCCAGCCACCTGGTCCTCGGGGTTACCATCACGACGTCCCCGGAATCTGTGTCGCCCGGCGACCGCTTGACCATTCGCGCCCAGAACCTGCCGTCCTTCACCCGGGTGGGGCCTATAAGCATTGAGGGCATCAGGGTACTGGACAGGTCCGGGGTTGCCACAACGGATGAAAACGGCTCCTTCGAGACGGAGGTCCTGGTTCCCAACATCGAATTCGGCGACCAGACCCTCCTGGTCCAGGTAGCGGAGGTAATTGTTCCTCACATAATCAAGGTGGCTCCCCCGCCCCTCAGCGGTCCGCCCGGCCGAGTGTTCAATTATCTCATCAGGGACGGCAACCTGTTGACCGTATGGAGCTATGACAACGCCACTCAGAGCTGGAGCCTGTTTGACCCCTTGTTTTCCGGGGAGCTTGCCATGCTGAACGACCTGACCGAGGTCGGCAGCGGCGACATAGTCTGGCTCAGCCTGAGCAGACCGCAATCTTTCCAAGGGAGCGACCTGGCGGCAGGCTGGAACCTGATTTCCTTGAAGTAGCGCCCGCGCCTAGGGAGTATCGTCAAATTCACCCGTCATTCCGGCGAAAGCCGGAATCCAAGGGGTTTCCGTAGGCAAATCATTCTGCGGCATAGGGTGATTCTGGATTCCGGCATTCGCCGGAATGACAGGGGAGCTAGTCGCGGAAACGGAACTCCTTCAGGTTGGGCGACACGTTCAGCTTGGCCTCAGTGAATTCCTGGATTTCCTCGGGGTTCCAGCCGGGAGCGCTCTCCACCAGCTCGAAGCCGTCGGGGGTGATGGTGAAGAGGCCGAGGTCGGTGACCAGCATCTTGACCACGCCGGGCGCGGTGATGGGCAGCTTGCAACGCTTGAGCAGGCGGGGCTCGCCCTCGCGGGTGGTATGCTCCATGGCGATGAAGACGCGCTTGGCGCAGGCCGCCAGGTCCATGGCGCCGCCAATGCCGCCGCCCTTGCGGGTGGGGATGCGCCAGTTGGCGAAGTCGCCGTTTTCGGCGACCTCGTAGGCGCCCATTACCGTGACGTCAATCATGCCGCCGCGAATCATCATGAACGAATCGGCGTGATGCACAATCGCCATGCCGTCCAGAGGCGTCACGTGCTGCCCTCCGGCGTTGACCAGATGCCGGTCTTCGTGTCCTTCGGTGGCCAGTGGGCCGTAGCCCACCACGCCGTTCTCCGAGTGGTTGATGATTTCCCGCGAAGGGTCAACGTAGTTGGAGCAGAGGGTGGGCATTCCCACGCCCAAGTTGACAATCCAGCCGTCCTGGAACTCCATCGCCAGGCGGTCGCACATCTGCTGGCGGGTCAGCTTCGTCTTTTCGGCGGTCATTTTCGATACTCCTTTGCAAACCGTCATTCCCGCGAAGGCGGGAATCCAGATAGAGTGTCGTCTATTTACGTTTGCCCCATCAGGAATCCCTAGATTCCCGCCTTCGCGGGAATGACGGATGTACGGTGGGAGAGGGGCAGGATACGGATGTTACAGCCCGGGCTTTGCGCCGGACCAGATGCCGTCTTCGGGAATCTTCACGACGCGGTCAACGTAGATGCCGGAGACGTGGACCTGGTCGGGGTCGATTTCGCCGATCTCGACGACGTCGTTTTCGACCTCTACGATGGTGGTCCTGGCGGCCATGGCCATTATGGGGTTGAAGTTGCGCTGGGAGAGACGGAACTGGAGGTTGCCGAACTTGTCGGCCTTCCAGGCGCGGACGAGGGCGTAGTCAGCGTGGAGAGGGTACTCCAGGACGTAGGTGCGGCCGTTTATTTCGCGGTGTTCCTTGCCCTCGGCCAGCTCGGTGCCAACGGAGGTGGGGGTGTAGAACCCCCCGATGCCGGCGGCGGCGATGCGGATGCGCTCGGCCAGGGTGCCCTGGGGAACCAGCTCGGCGTCCACCAGCCCCTCGTTGTACATCCGCACGAAGGGGGTGACCATCGAGGGGTGTGTCGGGGCGGTGAAGGCGCAGACCATCTTCTTGACCTGCCCGGCCTCGACCAGGGTGCCGACGTCCACCAGCTCGTCGAGAGTGCCGGCGTTGTTGGAGATGCAGGTCAGCTCCCTGGCGCCCTGGCGGTTGACGGCGGCGAGCAGGTTGCGGGGAACGCCGACGCCGGAGAAGCCGGGGCACATGATGGTGGAGCCGTCGGGGATGTCGGCCACCGCCTCGTCCATGGTGGCGTACACCTTATTCTTCATGGGCGTGTACCTTCCAGATAGATTCCCGCCTTCGCGGGAATGACGGTAGGGTAGTCGGGAATGACCGTAGGGTAGTTGAGACAAATACTAGCGCAGAGAGCGGCGGCGCGCCACATTTTATCACGGCGGCATGGGGCAGCAGCGTGACATTGGGCCTTTCGATTGTTTGTCTGAACTGTGATTCATGTGATTAGTTGATTAGCATGATTTCCTAATCATGGTAATCACGGAATCAGAGAAATCACAGTTCAGACAATTACGCCGAGAACCGAAAGGCTCTGCCTCTTCACGCCGCGCCCCTTGACAACGGGAAGGGTTAGGCCAAAATATCCAAAGAGTAATCGACCCTTAGAGGAGCCTTTATTATGGTCGCAACCAATCATCGGACATATACCTACGTCGGGATGGCCGGCGAGGGCGATTTCATCGGCGAGGGCGGGATTTTCCGGCAGGCCGACGGGGAGGACGGCTGGGACGACATATCCGCCGGGCTGCCGGGGGAGCCGCAGGTACGGGCTTTGCTGCTGAAGGCGGACAATCCCGCCGTGGTGTTCGCCGGGACGCAGGATGGCGTCTACCGCAGCCCGGACCGGGGCGCGAGCTGGCAACGGCTGCCCGACCCGGCCGAGGCGCGCGAGGTGTGGTCGCTGGCGGCCCATCCCTCGGACCCGGACACCATTTTCGTCGGCTACGAACCCTGCGCCATCGCCCGCTCGCAGGACGGCGGCGAGACGTGGCAGGAAATGGACACCAGCAAGGTCATATACCCCCACATCACCACCTATATGCCGCCCTTGGGCAAGCGGGTCATCGGCATCTCGGTGGACCCGGTGGACTCCAACAACGTGTACGCGGCCATCGAGGTGGGCGGGCTGCTGGCCAGCCGCGACGGGGGCGAGACCTGGGCGCAGCTTATGGACGGCCCGTATCTCCGCAACAACACCCTCGACCTTCACCAGGTGGTGGTCAGCTCGGCGGACCATGACACCGTGCAGATTGCCACGCAGATAGCCATGTTCCGGGGACGCAATAACGGGACGCGCTGGGAACACGTGCAGGTGGACGATATGTTCCCCGGCGGCTCCTATTGCCGCGATTTGGCGGTGGCCCCGGACGACCCCAGCACCATCTACCTGGCCTCGGGAGCCGGCGGCGGCGCGGCCCCGCCGGACACGGTGCCGGAAGGGGCGCTGTTCCGCAGCCGCGACGTGGGCCAGACCTGGGAGCGCCTGGACCTGGGCGACGTTCCGCCGGGCCGGATGATGCAGGTCGCCATTGACCAGGCCGCGCCCACCCGCATCAGTTGCGCGTCCTATTCCGGCGAGGTCTATCACAGCCACGACGAAGGCCGGAACTGGAAGAAGACCATGCTGCCCGTGGAGTCCACCCGCTCCCTCCACGTGTACCCCATGGTCTGCGGCTGATTGACTCCCTTCCCCCTGTTCCCTCTCCCTTGATGGGGGAGGGGCGGGGTGGGGGTGATTCCGTCGGGGAAAAGCTGCCACCCCCACCCTAACCCTCCCCTGGAGGGGAGGGAATGCCGACACCGAGGAGGGCCGGTTTTGGCGACCTCTGCGATTACACGAGCCACCTATCGCGTTACCGAAGAAACGCTGCCGGATATGGTGCTGGAAAAGAGCGAGTTTCCCAGCGACTTCCAGGCGCACCAGGTTGTCCGCGAGGGAGAACTGGACAACGAGCAGTTGGCCCGCAATGGGTTCGTCGGCAGCACCGCCCAGCGGTTCCTGGAGGCAGGAAGGGTGACCGGCACTATGCGGGAGCTTGGCCCCACGTCCAACATGGCGATGTCTGACGGATTCGACTTCATGGCCGCCTCGGTGGTGCATCTCTTCGACACCCCTGAATCGGTGAGCCGCTGGATGCACGAAATCTTCCTCAAGGATTTCGAGGACCACGTGGGCGACAGCGTGGGACAGGGCCACCAACTGGTAGCGGCCAGCCGTGTCGAAACCAACGGCTTCTTCGACGAATCGGTGGCTCTGCACGTCCTACAGGGCGGCCCCACGGGGCTGATTTCCTCGACGGTGGTGGACTTCCGCCTGGGCCGCCTGCTGGGCGTAGCCTTCATCGGCACCATAGGCAACCACCAGCGCCCTGAGCTGACGATGCAGATAGGGCAGGCGCTGGAGAAGCGCATGGCGGCGGTGGTGCTGGGGGTTTAGCAAACGGAGATGGACTTAAAGTTAGATCCGTCGGTTGCAGCCAAGTACACAAGCAACAGGCAAATAACGCGGAAAGTAACCGAGGCTTGGGCCTCGGATAACCTTTATTGCTTGTCTTGTTATTGCGACAGCCTATATCAAGAAGCAGGACGATTGCAAAGTCCGCTAAGTTGTCACCCTGAGCGGAGCGAAGGGTCTCTGCGCTGAGAATAGGATTCTTCGCTCCGCTCAGAATGACAGGTAGCAACGACGACTTTGCAATCGTCCTGTATCAAGAAGAAGCCAATACACCTGTTAAGGACTACAGTTGTTATGATTGCGAATCGCAATACCAACTGAAAGCCTCAACAGAGCTAAGGGGAGAGGGGGTCTTCAACAAAGTTGTTCCCAGCGGGGACTATGGAAGAATCGCGGAGGCGATAGAAGCGGGACGGTTGCCTCATTACATTCTTTTGGGTTTCTCCAAGTTGTCTTGGACTGTGACAGACCTGTTCGTAGTCCCGGGATCTCTCGTATCTAGCAACTCTGTAGTACGAAGAGGTGGAAAAAGGTACCCGACGGGTCCGAAAGCAAATCTCAAACTCAAGGAAATACCTAGAGAGGCATTTGTTCAAATTGTACGAAATGGTGTTATATCTTCGAACACCCAAGCTAGGGACGCCTTTAAGGGCATCGTTGGCCAGTCGGGTGAGGTGGACCCCATTGGTTGGACAGGATTAGGCCGCAATTAAGTGGGACTCCTGCGCTCCTTCGTATGGTACCAATACCGGTCGGTCCAAACACCTCCTCTCTTTCAACTCCTCTATTTCAGGCTCTCCGTAGAAGACCTCGGCCGGTGTCCGGTAGCCCAATGCCTGGTGCGGCCTGCGGTTGTTATAGAACCGGAAATATTCTCCCAGTCCCCGGCGCGCCTCAGTGGCGTTGGCGTAGGCCTTCAGGTACACCTCCTCGTACTTCACCGTCCGCCATAGCCGCTCCACGAAGATGTTGTCCTGATACCTGCCCCGGCCGTCCATGCTGATCTTCACCGAGTGATCCTGCAGTATCTGCGTGAACTCCCGGCTGGTGAACTGGCTTCCCTGGTCCGTGTTGAACACCTCGGGCCTGCCACAGCCCAACGCCTCAGTCAGCGCCTCGGCACAGAAGCCCGCCTCCAGGGTGTTGGACAATCGCCAGGCCAGCACGTAGCGGCTGTGCCAGTCCATCACCGCCACCAGGTACAGGAACCCCCGGGCCATGGGCAGGTAGGTGATGTCCGCCGCCCACACCTGGTTGGGCTGGGTGATCCTGGCCTCCCGCAGCAGGTAGGGATAGACCCGTTGCTCCGCCGCCCACACCTGGTTGGGCTGGGTGATCCTGGCCTCCCGCAGCAGGTAGGGATAGACCCGTTGCTCCGGCGCCGGCCGGCTGGTGCTGGGACGCCGGTAGATGGCTCGCAGCCCCATGACCCGCATCAGCCGCTGCACCCGCTTTCTGCTGGCCGGCTGGCCCTGCCTCTCCAGACAGGCTTTCATCCGCCTGGAACCGTAGAACGGCGTCTCCAGGTACTGGCGGTCGATCTCCCGCATCAGGGACAGATCCTGTGGTGAGGTCCCCTTGGCACGATAGTAGAAGCTGGAGCGGCTGACGCCCAGCAACCGGCACTGCCGCACCACGGACAGGCGCCCATATCGCCGGTCCACCAACTCACGCCGCCGTGCCGGAGTCATGGACCGGACCTTTCCTCCAAGAAATCCCGCTCCACCTTCAGCTGGCCGATCTGCTGGTACAGCCGGGCCACCAGGGCGTCGTTGTTCTTGCTCTTCTGACCCCTGTCCTTATTGGCATTGGTCCCGTTGCCCTGGTCAAAGATGACGGCCGCGCCGTCGACCAGCGCCTTCTTCCATGTCTGAATCTGGTTGGGGTGAACCTCGAACCGGGCGGCCAGCTCGGCCACCGTCTGCTCGCCCTTCATTGCCTCCAGCGCAACTTTGGCCTTGAAGGCCGGGCTGTGCTTTCTTCGCTCTCTGGACATTTCCCGCTCCTCCTCGACAGCTGTCGCTGCCCTCAGTCTAGGAGCAGGATTCCCACTTAGCTACCTGTCCAGTTTCTTGGGTCCACCTCAGGGAACTCCTAAAAAATTCAACAGGCCGAGTCGCCAGTTACGCATGAAATTAGATTTCCCGCCTACATGAAGATTAACCGTCCTCTTGGAATTATCCACCGCAGGCGGCACACGCATCTCAACTGCTCCAGGCCCTAACCCTCGCGCACCAGCCGCGCCGCCTCGTCGCCCATCTGCGCCGTGCTGGCGTTGCCGCCCAGGTCCGCGGTCAGCACCCGGCGCTCCTCCAGGCAGCGGGCCACCGCCGCGTCCACCCGCGCCGCCGCTTCCGGCTCCCCCAGGTGGTCCAGCATCATGGCGACGGCGGAGACGGTGGCCAGGGGGTTGGCTATGCCCTTGCCCATTATGTCGAAGGCCGCGCCGTGGACCGGCTCGAACAGCGACGGGTGAACCTTGTCGGGGTTGATGTTGGCGCTGGGAGCCAGGCCCATGCTGCCGGACACCACCGCCGCGATGTCGGAGAGGATGTCGGCGAACAGGTTGGAGGCCACCACCACGTCGAAGTCCTCGGGCCAGCGCACGAAGTCCATGCAGGCGCGGTCCACCAGCAGCGACTCGGTCTCCACCTGCGGGTAGTCGGCGGCCACATCCTCGAACACCTCGTCCCAGAAGACCATTCCGAAGGACTGGGCGTTGGACTTGGTGACCGACGTTACCTTGTTGCGCTTGTTGCGGCGGACGCAGTGCTCGAAGGCGGCGCGGATGATGCGCTCGGTGCCGCGGCGGGTGAAGACGTTGCTCTGGATGACGGTCTCGTGGGGCGTCCCGGTGTTCAGGCGTCCGCCCACCGGGGCATACTCGCCCTCGGTGTTCTCGCGGAAGATGACCATGTCTATGTCGCCGGGTTGCTTTCCGGCCAGGGGGGAGGTCACGCCGGGGTAGAGGTAGGCCGGGCGCACGCATATCCCCTGGTCGAAGCCCCGGCGCATGGGGAGCAGAAGACCGTGAAGGGTGATGTGGTCGGGAATGTTGGGGTCGCCCACCGCGCCGAAGAGGATGGCGTCGAAACCGGAAAGCTGCTCGAGGCCATCCTCGGGCATCAGGCGTCCGGTCTCGCGGTAGTAGTCGCTGCCCCACGGGAACTCGGTGAACCGGAAGGCCGGGCCGCCGGAGGAGGCCAGGGCTTCAAGAACCTTGCGGCCCTCGGCGATGACCTCCGGGCCAACGCCATCGCCGCCAATCACTGCCAGGTTGTACTCCGCCATCGTCTTGCCGTCCTTACATTAACGCAAAATGATGTCCTGATGGGACTTACGCAGTTGGAGAGCGTCGCTCCTGTCATTCCTGCCTTCGCAGGAATGCCGAAGGTGAAGGGGCGTAACTCCCTCCTGATTTAGCTAGATCCAGAATCGGTAATGGGACCTCACACCCACCTCATCGGCCCCGGCTCAACCCCCTTGTCTTGCCTTCGCAGGCGGGGCAGCGGTGAGCCTGCCGCCACCGTTTGCCGCAGTGAAAGCAGGGCAATCCCAATAACCGGACGGCCAAGGGAGAGGACTTGGCCCAAGTCTGCCAACCACACCGGCAGACGTAATGATGCCTGTCCGGCCCGGCCATCAGATAGAGTTCCCCGTACTCGATGCGCTTCCGCCAGCAGGAATCGCAGAGCGCTCTTACGGAATGAGTGCTGGACTCCGGGGCGTCGGCGCGCCGCGATTGCTTGCAATCCGGGCATACAACGAGGGAAGAGCCGCCTCCTTGCGCCATACCCTCCGTAGCCCGCTGACCGTCCTGTGTTGATGACATGTCATCCCCCCTTTCTTGCGGCCTCGGCACTGCTATATGCCGGAGAGGGTCTGCACTCCTCCACTCATCATTCGGAAATGATAAACGGTTTCGGCGTCGGGGAAGGCCTGCTTCGCCTTGATGTAGGTGGACTTGCCCCGCCGCTGGGTGGCATCCAGCAGCACGCCGGTCACGCCCTCGCTCTGGCCGCCGTTGACGCCGACGGCGCCGACCTCGCGGGCAAATTCAGCGACGGCTTCCAGCCTGGGGCGAGACGCCACGCGGCCGGCCGCTTCGGAAGCAGCGCTTGCGCCCCGTCCCACCAGGGCAGGACTTCTTTCGGCGACGCCTCTTCGTATCAAGCTCAACGCCTCTTCCGTGAGGGCGTCCACCAGTCTCCATTGCTGGGAATTGCCGTCAAGGTCTGAGCGGGAGGCTCCTCCGAAATCCAGCGCCACGATTTCCATGGGTGGCGGCGGGCCGATGGACTGCCTGACCATCCCGGCGCGGTGGTCGAACAGGGCCAGGCCAGGCATCATGACGCCGCCGGTGGGCTCGATGGACAAGGCAATCTGAGCGATGTCATAGGGGCTGAGTTCTTCGCCCAAGGCCAGGGCGGTGGCAGCGATGGCGGCGGACAGGTCGGCGCTGCTGCTGCCCAGTCCCCGGCCTCTCGGAATGGGGCTGCTGACGCGCACGTCAGCGCTCACCTTGGCTTGCCGGAGGTGCATAAGAGTACGCCTTACCGCAGCTACGGTTTTTTCGCATCCTGCCGGGGCGCTCACCTTCGGCGGACCGGGCCTTAACTCGACGCGCACCCGGGAAAAGAAGTCCACAGGACAGGTGACGGAGAACGGCATCTCTCCCAGGACGCCCTGGGCCAGAACGCCGCAGACACCCGGCGCCCGCGCCGTGGCGGAGCCTATTACGGGCTGGGATAAGTCCGTGTCGCGGTTAGGGCCAGTCAAGGATTTGTCTCCGGTTTCGTCTGGGTCATTGCAGGATTCACCCCCACCCCCTACTTTCGCGAGGCAGGCTCTAACCCTCCCCCTGAGGGGGAGGGGATAACTGCC
Organism: Dehalococcoidia bacterium; assembly: GCA_965204865.1. Taxonomy (GTDB): domain Bacteria; phylum Chloroflexota; class Dehalococcoidia; order Lucifugimonadales; family UBA3495; genus VXOI01. The sequence goes on from OZ242027.1 coordinate 3,209,337, forward strand.
CATTGAGGTGGGAGCCGTCGTTGAACAGGCGCAGCACGGCGTTGTCGGAGTAGGTGTCTACGATGGTCAGGGTGCAGTTGCCGAAGACGAATCGCCAGTTGGCGTCCATGGGCATTCCCAGCAGGGCCATCATGGCCGCCCGAAGGGAGCCGCCGTGTCCCACCACCAGCACGTTGTCGCCCAGATGCCTTTCCTTGATTTCGTTGATGACGTCGGTCATGCGGGCGCTGACGCCACGGGTGGACTCGCCGCCTTCAGGGGCGTAGTCCAGGTCCTTGGCGACGTAGCCAGGGTACTCCGCAGGATAGCGGGCCCGGAGCTCGGCCTCGGTCAGGCCCTCGAAGGCGCCCTTGTGATACTCGCGCAGACGCGGCGTGGGATAGAGGGGGATGCCGCGGCCTTGCAGTATCGCGGCGGCGGTATCGGAGGCGCGGCAAAGGTCGCTGGCGTAGGCGGCATCGAGGGGAACGGACTCCAGCCGTTGGGCCAGCAGGCTGGCCTGCTGACGACCCCGTTCCGAGAGGCCAACGTCGGTATGCCCCTGGATGCGGCCCTGGCGGTTCCAGACAGTTTCACCGTGCCGGACAATATACAGTTTGCCCATCGTTTCCTGCGAGATTCAGGGTGAGTCTCCGGGTTGCCCGTTATTCTAACACGCATAAGGGCGCGAAAAACCTGTTCAGCTTTGGCTTAAATTCGCTTCTACATTATATTGACAGGCAAATTTGCTGTTCCTACACTATGTTGATATTGCCAGGGAAGATGCTCAGTCAACATCTTGTTCCCATGACGAGGTGAGAATATGCCTCCACGAAGGTCCCGCGCCAATAAGGACAACACGCCTGCGATGCCCGTCCTGACCGCCTATTGCACCAAGCTACGCAAGAAGGTGGAGATGGACCAGATTGAACTGGTCACCATGAAGAACGGCCGTCCCGCCGCCAAGGGCGTTGCCAAGGAAGACCCCAGCCTGTCGGTGTTCCGAATTCTCAGCAAGGCGGAAGCCGAAGAATTGGCTAAGGCCCTTTCCTAGCCTTCTGGGCAAATTGAGTTGGCGGGGGAATTAGAGTTTTCCCTCCGCCGGCGCTCTTGGCAACAGTTTTCCGAAGACGGCGTGAATTTCCCCGGCTTCTTCGGCCGGGGTATTGTTTTCTGTCTGCACCGCCTCTCCACGAGGCGCAAAGGCGAATCAGCTTGGCAACAGCCGGAGGTTCTCCCCTCCGGCTGTTGTCTTTATTACGTGAACAGATTGACCTTGACACGGCTGTGTGATTGAATACCGCCCACAGGAAATCTGCCAGCCTCCAGGCTCGCGGGATGATTCATCCGGCGAATAATGGGAAAGCCTTAAATTTCCTGGACATAAACAGTTGAATTACTGCACGGGTATTAGTAAGATGTTGCGGACGCCTTGCGCCATAGGCAGGCGTCATGTTGGGGCCTGCCCAGCAAGAGTCAGGATAGCAGGCTAAGGCCCAATTGGCCCGAAGCCGGTAGTGAGGATACCGGCTATTTTGGAAACCACATCTTTGTTTGGAGCCACTTCGATGAGCTTGATTCAACGCAATGCTGTCCCACTTTTTATCCTGCTGGCGGTTATCGCCGTGGGAGTCGGGGTGTTCACTTCCACTAGCCCCTTCGCCTTCGGTGAAGAGCCGGCGGGTTGCGACGCTGCCGCCGTCGGTATCTCCATATACACCACCGACGAGGAAGGCAGCCCGGTGACGGTGGTGTCCAACGGGGATGTGGTTAGCTACCGGGTCACCTTGTCCATACCGGAGTTGCCCGCGGGCGAAGTCGCCTGTAACTACGTGGGCGGCGCCCTGTCGATTACCTTGCCCAACGGCGCCCAAGTGCCTGTCGCCGGAACCGAAGGCACCGAGGCCATCCCTACAATCCAGGTAGGCGCCCCCTTCACGGCCCAGTCCGTTAGCTACACTGTGGACCAGAACGACGCAGTTAACGGCGAGTTGAGCGTCCGCGCCGACTATTCCGGCGGCTCGTCGCTCAGCGTGGCGGAAGGCGAACAGGCACCCGAAGCCTCGGCTTCCGTGTCCAACGTGCTGCGCATGATTCCGCCGTCCATTGCCATAGAAAAGATTACGACCACGCCGATAATCTTCCATGGGCAGAGCGCGGGCTTCAACATCAAGGTAATCAACACCGGCGGCTACGCATTGTCCAACGTCACCGTATCCGACTCGCAGGTATCGGCCTGCGACGGCATGACTTTCGGGACTTTGGCCGTGGGAGAAGAAAAGCTCGGCATGTGCGCAACGGCGCTGGACGGCAGCGTCACCAACGAAGCGCAGGCAACGGCTTCAGTTCCCGGCGGCCCGCCTGCGGGCATGGAAACGGTTGCCTCCAACGTAGACACCGCTTCCGTAAGCGTGGAAAGTCTGGCCATCGACATTTTAGTCCAGACCGCTACCCCTCATATCCGGGTAGGAAACCAGGGCGAGATCGCCGTCACGGTTATCATGCCCCCGCAGTCGGCGGTCAACGATGTTACCGTTGCCGTAGCAGAGGCCCCGCAATGCGACAACTTCTGGGCTAGCTTGCCGGCAGGCGCGGTGGAGACCTACACCTGTGTGGTCGAAACAGACCCCGCCATTGAAGGCAGCCTGCCCATAGGCACGACGACAGTCACCGGCACAGTCACGGGCTCCGTTCCTGACGTGCCCCTGAGCGCCGAGAATTCCGTGGACGTGTCGGTCTTCAGCCTGGCGCTGAACATCACCATAGACCCCGAGGAACAGACCATCCGCAGCGGCGACTTGGCCAGCTTCACAGTCAACGTCAGCAATCAAGGCGACGATATTCTGTCCGACGTGGTGGTAACCAACGAGACGGTCCCCAGTTGCGACATAACCTTCGTGACTCTGGCGCCGACAGAGGTTCAAACCTATGAATGCGTCAGCGATGCCGTCTCGGACGACCTGGTCACCACTGTCAGCGTCGTGGCGACTGCTGCGGACGGCGCTCCGGTAAGCGCTGAGGATTCGGCTTCCGTCGTCATCCTGCGCCCCAGCACTGCCGTCGGTTTGGAAAACATCGTGGTAAAGTCGGAGTTCACCGAGTCGGTCATCCGCCTGGTGGTGCACCACGTGATAGTGACCGAAACCAACGACGGCGACTCGCCGCTGACGGACATCTGGGTCGAACTGAGTCCCACCGGCGCCATCCTCAACAACGAATCACCGGAATTCGTTGGCGGCGATTACCCCAACGATGCCGGCGAAATGGGCATCATGGAGCCCGGCGAGACTTGGGAGTGGCGCGTCGTATCAATAGCGATGGTTGGCGACTTCGTGCCTCTGCCCACGACTACGGAGAGCATCGTGTACGAAGCCATCGGCCACGGCATTGACCTGCTGGGCGAAGACGTGACCTTCCCCGGAGACGCGGAAGAACGCGGCATCCTGGATGTCCCGATAATGATGCCCAATTAGCTCGCCAATGCCTAACGGGGAATCCGACGAAGGCCGGGGGCAATGCCTCCGGCCTTCCCCTTTTCCGGCAGAGACAGGCTGTCCGCTGGCAGGGCCGTCAGCTTGCTGGTATCATTTGGCGGCGTCCTCACCCGTGTCTGTAGTGTTCGGAGGAATATATGTCTGAAACCGAACCCATCGTCTTTCTCAACGGAGAACTTGTCCCTGAATCGCAGGCGGGCATTCCCATCCGCGACCGGGGCTTCATCTACGGCGACGCGGTGTTTGACGCCGCCCGAACCTTCAACGGCGTTCCCTTCAAGCTGACGGAACACGTCAAGCGGCTCTACGACTCCCTCCGCTACGTCCGCATTGACCCCGGCATCGGGATGGACGAGATGGAGGAGTGGTCGCGGAAGGTGGTCGAGCACAACTATCCGCTGCTGCCTCCCGGCCAGGATATGTGGGTAATGCAGCGGATTACCCGCGGTGTCGAGGGTGGGGCGGGAGACGGAGCGCCCACGGTTCTCATCGAGACCCATGCCATCCCCTTCGTGGCCCGGGCGCCGCTCTACCGCGACGGGGCGCGGGTCACCACGCCCTCGGTGCCCCGGGTGCCGCCCCGCTTTATGAGCCCGCGGGCCAAGACGCATAACTACCTGAACCTGGTGCTGGGCGACCTGGAAGTTCAAGGGACCGACCCCGGCTCCTGGGCCGTGCTGCTGGACGAGGCAGGCAACCTGACCGAGGGGCGAGGCTCCAACATCTTCCTGGTCAAGGACGGAGTAGTCGCCACCCCCCAGGGACAGTACGTGCTGGAGGGCATCACCCGCCGCACGGTGCTGGACCTGGCCGACGGGCTGGGGCTGGAAACGGCGGAGTGCGACCTGGACCTGTTCGACGCCTATACCGCCGACGAGGCCTTTTTGACCTCCACCAGCCTGTGCATCTGCCCGGTCTCCTCCGTCAACGGCGCGGCCATCGGCGACGGGAATCCTCCCGGCCCGGTCACACGGCGGCTGATGCGCTCCTTCAGCGACCTGGCGGGAATGGACTTCGAGGAGCAGTACCTGGCGCATCTTCAGGAGTGACGGGAGATGCGAAGTTTGCTCATACGCAGGATTTCACCCTCACCCCAACCCTCTCCCTCAGGGGAGAGAGGGAATACACCATAAGGGGGAATCATGGCCGACTTGCTACCCGGAATCGTGGAATCGGACGCGGAAGCGCAGCAGCTTGCCACCGGCTTCGGGTTCACCGAAGGGCCGTTGTGGCACCCCGACGGCTACTGGCTGTTCGTGGACATTCGCGCCTCGCTGGTGCACCGGATGACCCCGGACGGGCAGACCTCGGTTTACCGCGACAACAGCGGCGGCTCCAACGGGCTGACCTTCGACCTGGCCGGCAACCTCATCCTGTGCGAGGGCGACAACCGGCAGCTTGCCCGGCGCAACGCCGACGGCTCGTATACCGCCATCGCTACCCACGTCGGCAACCAGCGCATCAACCGGCCCAACGACGTGGTGGGCCGCTCCGACGGCTCGCTGTACTTCACCGACCCCAGCGGACGCCTCACCGCCGAGGAGCGGGAACTGGATTTCAGCGGCGTTCACCGCGTATCCCTCACCGGCAGCCATACCGTCGCCACCCGCGACACCGAGTATCCCAACGGCCTCGCCTTCTCGCCCGACGAAAGCGTGCTGTACGTCGCCATCACGCGGTTGAACGATGACTGTATCGGTCAGAAGGAGCGGGGGGAGGTCTGCGCGCACCAGTTCATACGCGCCTTTGATGTTGCCGCCGACGGCTCGCTCAGCAACAACAGGCTGTTCGCCACTATGCACTCCGCCGAAGATGGGGTACCCGATGGCATGAAAGTGGACGTGGAGGGCCGGGTGTATTGCACGGGGCCGGGCGGATGCTGGGTTTTCGACGACAGGGGCAACCTGAGGGGCATCATCCGACTGCCCGAAATCCCGGCCAACTGCGCCTGGGGCGGAGAGGACAACCGCACCATGCTCTTCACCGCCCGCACCTCGGTCTATTCCCTGCGGATGACGACCCCCGGCACAGCCATTCCGACGGGATAGGGCAGGAAACATGGCGCGGTCTTACCCAGCGAACCACCCTCACCCTAACCCTCTCCCTCAAGGGAGAGGGAATTTTTACGGCGGGACGAGATTATGAACGAGTACGACGCCATCGTCATCGGCGTGGGCGGCATGGGCAGCGCCGCGCTGTACCACCTGGCGCGGCGGGGCTGGCGGGCGCTGGGGCTGGAGCAGTTCGACGTGCCTCACGAGATGGGCTCGTCCCACGGCTATTCCCGCATGATTCGCTACACGCTCCAGGAACACCCTTCCTATGTTCCGCTGGTGCGCCGGGCCTATGAGCTGTGGCACCAACTGGAGAACGCATCGCGGGAGCGGCTGCTGGTGACCACCGGCTCAATCAGGGCCGGGTACGCCGAGGACGAGTATTTTCAGGGCGCAATCGCGGCCTGCGAAGAGCATCACATCCCTTATGAAGTGCTGACCGGACCGGAAACCAGCCGGCGATTTCCCGGCTATAACTTCGACCACGACTTATCCGCCGTCTACCAGGCCGACGGGGGGTTCCTGCTGCCGGAGCGGTGCATCGTCAACCACGTCAACGCCGCGCTGGAGGCCGGGGCCGAGGTGCACGGGCGCGAGCGCGTCCTGGACTGGGAGCCGACGGGCGAGGGCGTCGTCGTCCGCACTGTCCGGGGCAGCTACCGGGCGGCGCGGCTGGTGGTGTCGGCCGGCCCTTGGGCCGCCAAGATTGCGCCGGCGCTGGCGCAGTATGCCGTGGCGGAGCGGCAGGTGCTGGGCTGGTTCCAACCGGAGAAGCCGGACCTGTTTCGGACCGACACCTTCCCTGTTTTCGGCCTCTACGTTGAAGAAGGGCGGTTCTACGGCTTTCCGGTCTACGGTGTGCCGGGTTTCAAGGTGGGCCGCTCGCACCACCTGCACCAGACCGTGGACCCCGACCAGCTCGACCGCGACATTTATGAGGAGGACGAGGCAGTCCTGCGGAATTTCGTCGAGCGTTACTTCCCGGCGGCGGCCGGCCCGGCACTGTCCCTCAAGACCTGTATGTTCACCAACTCCCCGGACGGGCATTTCATCCTAGACCTGCACCCGGAGTATCCGCAGGTTTCGCTGGCCTCGGGCTTCTCGGGCCACGGCTTCAAGTTCGCCAGCGTCATCGGCGAAATCATGGCCGACCTGGCCATGTTCGGCGATACTCCCCACGATCTGGGTCTATTCAGATTAAACCGCTTCGATGGGGAGTGAGGGCAGCGTAAAGGCCAACGGCCGATGGTGTTTGTGTTAGACTAATTTCGCCAGTCAAACACGGGCGGGAGCACGATGGACTTTCTTTCCGTTGACCACCAGCCGGACCGCAAGCTGACCACCCTGCTGATTGCCTTCAGCGGCTGGGCCGACGCCGCCGAGGGCGCCACCAGCGCGGTGAAGTTCCTCAAGCGCAAGCTGAAGGCGCAGAAGTTCGCCGAGTTCGATCCGGAGGAGTTCTACGACTTCACCCAGACCCGGCCCACCTCCACGCGCACCCGCGACGGCAAGCGTCACATCCATTGGCCGGCCAACGAGTTCTTCCATCTGGACAACCCCGACACCGGCGACGGGCTGATGATTTTTATGGGAGTAGAACCAAACCTGCGCTGGCGAACCTACTCCCAGGGCATCGCCAGGCTGGCCCATGAGCAGGGCGTGGAGACCGTCATCCATATCGGCGCGCTACTGGACGCAGTGCCGCACACCCGCCCTGTCAAGCTCAGCGGCACGGCCACGCGGCCCGACCTGTCGGAGTTCCTGGAAGGGAGGGAGATTCGCTCCTCCAACTACCAGGGGCCTACGGGCATCAGCTCCTCGGTGATGGACGCCTGCGTGAAGCAGGGACTGGGCTACTCGTCCATCTGGGGACACACGCCCCACTACCTGCAAGCCGCGCCCAACTACCGGGTGGCCTACTCGCTGTTGCAGCCCCTCACCCGCCTGCTGCGCCTGCCGCTGGACCTGGAGGAACTGCGAGGGGCCGCCGCCAAGTTCGACGACGAAGTTGTCCGCGCCGTACAGGCCGATGAGCAAATCGGCTCCTACGTCGCCAAGCTGGAGGGGCAGTACGACGAAAGGGCCGCGGCCAACAGCAACCTTGACCCGGAGGAGTTGCTGCGCGACGTGGAACGGTTCCTGCGGGGCGAGCGCTGACGGCGGCCTGGCCCAACGAATTTTTGTTGAGTTCGGCCAATTTTCCGGGGTCATAATGGTGAGAATCAAAGCACAGTGCTACCGTATTCAGCTCTATTTTCCTCTCTGAGTGACGAATTAGTTTCCTTTCCAATTGAGCGGCTTTACGGAGCATCGCCCTAGTACGCCCCTTGACAAAGCCCTGGGAAATCAATATAAGACTTGCGCTAAGGGCACACTCCCGGCGGCAGGCCACGTCCCGTTCGGGAGTGTAATTGTGTGTATCCTGAAAGGAGCAGAAGTGATTAACCCAAGAACAGTTTTCTCGAAACTCTGGCTACCAATTGTATTGGCGCTCTCGCTGGCGCTGATAGTGGCCTGTGGCTCTGCCGAAGAGCCGGAGCCTACCCAAGCGCCTGCGGCTACGACAGCGCCAGCAGCGCCGGCCGCGACCACGGCGCCAGCCGCGCCGGCCGCCACAACAGCGCCCGCGCCGGCCGCGACCACGGCGCCAGCCGCGCCGGCCGCCACAACAGCGCCTGCAGCGCCGGCCGCGACCACGGCGCCAGCCGCACCTGCGCCAACCTCGACGCCCAGGCCCGCGCCCACCAGGGCGGCGCCAGCGACCCACGAGCCGATGGGCGTAATGAACTATGGCGTCAAGGAAACCGGCGTTTTTGAGGGGCATCCCAGGTTCATGTCCAGCCCTCGCGTCCAGTACTCAGCCGTGAGCTTCGGCGAGTCTTTGGTCGCTATCCAGCAGGATTTGTCGCCTGGGCCGCTGCTGGCAACAGAGTGGGACATCTCCCCTGACGGCCAGTTCTGGACCTTCAAGGTCAGGGATGACGTCGAATTCCATAACAAGTGCGGCGCCTCGGGCACCGAGAGCTGCGGCAACCTGACCATCCACGATGTACTGTGGAACTACAAGGAATGGCACGAGGGCTCTCTCAACGCCCGCGCCGGCATCATCGGCGACTTCTGGGTCGGCAAGGCCGGCGGTTCCCAGACAATCATTGATGACTACACCGTGGAGTTGGATACCGGCGAGCCCTGGCTCCAGCAGCGGGCCTTCGAGTTCATGCGCCACCTGGGCGGTGTCAGCACCACCATCGTGAGCATGCAGCAGACCCGGGACAAATTCGAGCAGGCTGGCGGCAACTGGGACGACCGCCACAGTGAGCCCGGCGTGGCGACCGAGGAATACGAGGCAGCCGCGAAAGAGGCCAGCAAGGACATCTCCGCCACCGGCCCGTGGCAGGTCGAATCTCACGACAGCGGGCGCGTCTGGCGCTTCCGGGCCGTGGAGAACCACTGGCGGCAGACTCCGTACTTCGAAGAATTCAATATGTGGTCCATCCCCGAAGAGGCCACCCGCATAGCGGGTTTCCAGGCCGGTGAACTGGACATCATGGAGATGGCTTTCGACTCCCTGGACGCTGTCCAGGCGGTGGAAGGCACTGAAATCGTCGCCTGGCCCAACGCCGGACAGGCCGGCCTGAACATCTACGGCCAGACCTACGGCGTGGACAAGGAAGGCAACCCCTACGAGCACCTGGACTGCAACAACGCCTGGGTGTCCTGCAACGACGACCCCACCTCCGAGGAATGGCTGAACTCGGTCAAGGTCAAGAAGGCCATGGCCATCGCCATCGACCGGCAGGCGATTGTTGACAACCTGCTGTTCGGCTTCGGTCAGCCCCTGTACCTGAGAGACTGGATGGGCCACGAAGCCAAGGCCGATCCGCGCTGGGTCCACGAGTACGACCCTGAAATGGCGAAGCAGCTATTGGCGGAGGCCGGTTACGGCCCCGACAACAAGTTCACCATCACCCTGGTTCCCGCCATCCGTGGAGCGCCCGCTGAGGTGGAAGCGTGTCAAGCGGTGGGCGGCTACTGGGAGGAAGTCGGCATCAATGTGGACCTCCAGAGCATTCCCTATGCCACCATCAGGCCGGAGCTTATTACCCGCACGTTCCAGGGCGCGACCTGCCACACGGTCAGCCAGCGCCTGACACCGGCCATCGGCGCCTCCAACTACGTGGCGAAGTCCACCTTCAGCTACGGCACGGAACACCCGTGGATGGAGGAAAACATCACCGACCTGCTGGCGGAGACCAATCCGGTGCAGGTAGCCGAGAAGGAGCGCAAGGTCTACGGCTGGTTCTATGACAACGTCATGGCCTTCGCCCTCTACGCTCACGACGGCATCTGGCCGGTTGGAGCGAGGCTCGACCCCGAGTGGCGGCCCATTGACTTCAGTGAGGTCCGGTCTCCCTCCGGCTTCGAGTACATCAAGCACCGTCAATAAGCTGCCGCGTCCGACAGGACAACAACCCATTGGGGAATGGCGGGGAAGCTGACCATCGCGCTTCCCCGTCATTCCCGGCAGCCGCAGGAATCCACAAGCAGGCATACCGGCGTATTTGTGAGACTTTGGATTCCTGCGGCTGCCGGGAATGACGCATACGGGATTTAGTGAGATATGCAGAGATACCTAGTCCGTCGGTTGGTCCTGGCGATTGTCACTCTCCTAGCGGTCTCGCTCATCATTTTCATATTGAGCCGGTCTGCGGGTGATCCGGTCTCTCTGATGCTGGACGAATACTCCACGCAGGAAGACATAGACCGGATGATGGCGAAGCTGGGCACGGACAAGCCCTACTACCAGCAATACTTCATATTCCTGCGGGACGCCGTCCGTGGGGACTTCGGTATGTCTATCAAGGAGGGACGCCCGGTTACGGAGGTCATCCTGGAGCGCACGCCAGCCACGTTGTACCTGGGAGTTACCGCCTTCGTCGTCTCATTGCTGGTGGGGATTCCGCTGGGAATACTGTCGTCAATCAAGAGAGGAAGCCTGATTGACCAGGCAGGAAAGATAATCGCATTGCTGGGCCAGTCGGCTCCGCCCTTCTGGCTCGGCATCATGCTGATCATATTCTTCGCGGTATCTTTCGAATTACTGCCCCCTTATGGGCGGGACGACTGGAACAGTATAGTCCTGCCGGCCGTCACTCTGGGCTGGTATTACGCTGCGGCCAACCTGCGCCTGGTGCGCTCGGCGATGCTGGACGTTCTGGACTCGGAATATATCAAGCTGGCGCGGGCAAAGGGAGTGCCCTACTGGGGCATCGTGATGCGCCATGCCTTCCGCAATGCCCTGATACCGCCCCTGACCTTCGCGGGCGTCACCCTCGGCGCGCTGGTCACCGGCTCGCTGGTAGTGGAAACGGTGTTCGCGTGGCCCGGACTGGGCAAGCTGGCGATAGACGCGCTCTACGCCTTCGACTACCCGCTGCTTCAAGGAGTGGTGGTCGTCTTCACGTTGCTCTACGTCCTGGTCGCTTTCACGGTGGACGTGCTTTACGCCTACATAGACCCCCGCATCCGGTACGCATAGGCAGGTAGTAAGAGGGCATTATGGCCGTCAACGCAACAACCGACATTCTGACACCTGCCGGCGGCGGCATTGGGGCGCGTCTATCAGGGATCTATCGAGCCTTCCGGCGCTGGCCGGTAATACCTGTGCTTCTGCTGGGCCTGGTTCTTTTCGCCGGGATTGCCGCGCCATGGATTTCGCCCCACGACCCCAACAAGCAGTCGCTGGCCGACCGGAAATTGCCTCCCTTCTGGTACGACGCGAAAACGGAAAGCGCCACGAAGACGGTGGTGCAGCGGGTACTGCCCGGACAGGATGACCAGGTTTCCCTGGCAGACGCCCAGGCAGTAAACCCTGACGTCCAGATTGGAGATTCCATCGAAGTCGAGGACGTAACCCGGGCGGGCGGCAGCAGCAAGCACTGGCTGGGCACCGACCAGTTGGGGCGGGATCTACTTTCCCGCATCATCTACGGCGCCCGCATTTCCCTGCTGGCAGCCGCTGTGACCCTGGGCGTCGGCGGTTCCATCGGCGTGCTGCTGGGGCTGGTGGCAGGCTGGTACGGCGGGGTGGTCGATGAGGCAGTAATGCGCTTCGTGGACATCCTGCTAGCCATCCCCCTGGTTCTGATAGCCCTGGCGATGGTGGCCACTCTCGGACAATCGCTGACTATTATCGTGGCGGTGCTGACGATATTCATCTGGCCGCGCTTCGCCCGCCAGTTGCGGGGCGAGGTGCTGCAACTGAAGAATATGGATTTCGTGGCGCTGGCGAGGGTGGCCGGGGCCTCAGTCCCCAGGATTCTGTTCGTTCACATATTCCCGGGGACAATAAACACCCTGATAGTGGTGGCTACCCTCCAGGTGGGCATCGTTATCCTGCTGGAAGCCACGTTGAGCTTTCTGGGCGCGGGCGTGCCGCCGCCGACGGCAACCTGGGGCGGCATGGTGTCGGACGGACGGAATCACCTGGCCGGGGGGTTCGAGACCGGCTCGTGGTGGATTTCCACCTTCCCCGGCATCGCCATCGTGCTGACGGTGATGTCGCTGAACCTCTTCGGCGACTGGCTGCGCGACAAGCTGGACCCACGGCTGCGGCAGATAGAGTAGACAATTCCGTGTAGGGGCGCACGGCTGTGCGCCCCTACTGCTATAATGGCAACATACGCAAAGGCCAAAGGGCGTTATGACAACTGAAGTGGCAACCGAGCAGGACGTTGTTCTGAAAGTAGATGACCTGCGAACCTACTTTACGACCCGGTGGGGGACGGTCAAGGCGGTGGACGGCATCAGCTTCGACCTGCGCCGGGGCGAGACGCTGGGCATCGTTGGCGAATCGGGCTCCGGCAAGTCGGTGACCATGCTGTCGCTGATGCGCCTCATTCCCATGCCGCCGGGACGCATCGTGTCGGGGAGCATCGAGCTGGACGGCGAAGACCTGCTGAAACTATCTGACAGCGAGATGAACCGTGTCCGGGGCAGCAAGATCGCCCTCATCATCCAGGACCCGATGACCTCGCTGAACCCGGTGTTCACCATCGGCAACCAGGTATCGGAGGCCATCAAGATTCACCAGGACATTCCGAAGCGGTCGGTGATGGAGCAGGCCCTCTCGGTGCTGCGGAAGGTGAACATTCCCGCCGCCGAGTCGCGGATGCGGGACTACCCCCACCAGATGAGCGGCGGGATGCGGCAGCGGGTGGTGGGGGCCATTGGCATCTCCTGCCAGCCGCAGGTGCTAATCGCCGACGAGCCGACCACATCGCTGGACGTGACCATCCAAGCGCAGTACCTGGCCCTGCTGAAGGAGTTGCAGCGGGACTCCAACGTGGCCTTGATATTCATCACCCACGACTTCGGCATCGTAGCCAAGATGTGCGACCGGGTGGCGGTGATGTACGCCGGGCGCATCGTGGAGCAGGGCAGCGTGCGCGACATATTCAACCACCCGTCGCACCCCTATACCGAGGCGCTGCTGGCCTCGGTGCCCAAGATGGAAGAGGACGTGGACCGGCTGTACTCCATAGAAGGCCAGCCGCCGACGCTTCACGACCTGCCTACCGGCTGCCCCTTCGCTCCCCGCTGCCAGTACGTGATGGACCACTGCCTCGAGGAATACCCCACCCGCGTAACGGTAAGCGAAGGCCACGACGCTTCGTGCTGGCGGTTAAGCTGATATGACGACTGCAATCGCTCCAGATAACACAACCCCCACGGCCAACGGCAGCGGGGCGCTGCTGGAAGCCGTGGGGCTGAAAAAGCACTTTCCGGTCACCAAGGGCCTGCTCATCAGCAAGACCACCGGCCACATCAAGGCGGTGGACGGCGTGTCCTTCGAGCTGCGTCCCGGCGAGACGCTGGGCATTGTGGGCGAGTCGGGCTGCGGCAAGAGCACCACGGCGAAGATGACGCTGATGCTGGAAGAGCCGACGGAAGGTTCCATCCTCTTCGAGGGCAAGGCGATAAGGGAAGCCGACCCGGAAACGCGGCGGGAATACCGCCGGTCGGTGCAGGCGGTGTTCCAGGACCCTTGGAGTTCCCTGAACCCCCGGATGCGGGTGCGCGACCTCATCGCCGAGCCGATGGTCATCAACTGGGACATCAGCCGGAGGGAAATCCAGGAACGGGTTCTCAAGCTGCTCACCGACGTTGGCCTGAGTTCATATCACGCCAACCTCTACCCCCACGAGTTCTCCGGCGGCCAGCGGCAACGCCTGGCCATCGCCCGCGCTCTGGCCCTCAACCCCAAGGTCATCGTGCTGGACGAGCCGGTTTCCGCGCTGGACGTGTCCATCCGCGCCCAGATAATGAACCTGCTGAAAGACCTCCAGGCGGAGTACAACGTCAGCTATATGCTCATCGCCCACCACTTGGCGACGGTGCGCTATATGTGCACCTGGGTGGCGGTGATGTACCTGGGCCGCATCGTCGAGCTGTCGCCGGTGAAGGACCTGTTCGAGAATCCGTCCCACCCCTACACCAAGGCGCTGATGTCGGCGGCCCTGCCGTCGCACCCGGACATCGTGCAGGACGAGATGATACTGACCGGCGAGGTGCCATCGCCCCTGAACCCCCCGGAGGGCTGCCACTTCCACACCCGCTGCCCCTTCGTGATGGACCGTTGCAGCCTGGAAGACCCGGTGGTGAAGGAAGTGTCGCCGGGCCACACCGTCGCCTGTCACCTGTTTTAGGCTCTCAACACAGGGCGCGCCGGTCAACTCCACTGCGGGGGCTTGGCAAGGACGTATCCGTCAGACTTGACTACCTGCTCCGGGAGGAGACTGTCCCTGAACGCATCCCGGCCTATAACAAACGAGGCCGTGGCTGCCTGACGCAACCGCAAGGAAATTCGATTCGGAGGGAAAGCGGCGATCATCCGTTTCTCTTGGTAGCGGCGGCGGACGGTCTCCACCGGTCCAGACAAGTCGCTATCGCCAGAGATAATCATCGCGGTGTCAAAAGCATCGTCTTGGGCGTCCCCCATCAGTTCAACGGCAATGTTCACATCTGTCATCTTTTCTTCGTAGGTTTCCCGGAGCGCCCCACATTCCGGGCAGACCCCTCTCTTGGGAAGGAAGTACCCGTAATGAATGAGCAAGTCTGGGAGTGTCTCGAGAGCTTCAAGGTACGTTTTCTGCCTCTCATGCTGCTCCGGGTCATCAGCATTTGGGAAAACCCGCGCAGTAAAATACCTGATCAACGTTAAACGCTGGCCTGGTTTCAGCAGATTTTCTGCCAAGCGGCGCAAGTTCAGCCAGTAATACCGCCGCCAGCCTTTGGACTTGAGACCATAGTAGAGGTTGAATCCGTCAACATACACCGATACACGCTGCATTTATTGTTTCTCCGAGGCACGAAAACGGGATTGACAATAGGCAGGGGTTAATATATCATTGCTTTACCCCCCTAACGATAGCATCGTTAGGCCGACGCCCCTCTTGTGGGGCGTCTCTTTTTGTTAAAGCCTCCACTTCCTGCCCGAACCTTGAAGCCGCCGCTGCGCCGATGCTAGAATCTGTCAATGCCCACGCAGGCACAAACGAAGAAGCAGCGCCGCAGCCCCACTATGTCCCCGGCTCGAATCGCCCAAGCCGTAGAGCTTATGGCGCAGGAGTACGGGCCCTTCGAGGCGGAGCGGCGGCTGCCCCCAACCGACGAGATGGTGTTCACCATCCTGTCGCAGCACACGTCGGACATCAATTCGGGGCGCGCCTTCAACCGGCTGATGGAGCGGTTCGGCACGCTGGAGGCGGTAGCGCGGGCCGACGTGGCCGCCATAGAAGAGGCCATCGCCCCCGGCGGGCTGGCCAAGGTAAAGGCCCCGCGTATCAAGGAAGTGCTGGGCAAGGTGCTGGAACTCAACGGCGGCTCGCTGGACCTGTCCTTCCTGCGGGAGATGCCACTGGCCGAGGCGAAGGCGTGGCTGCGGCAACTGCCGGGCATCGGCCCCAAATCCACGGGCATCATCCTGAACTTTTCGTTGGGTATGCCGGCCATGGCGATAGACACCCACATTTTCCGGGTGTGCCAGCGTCTCCGCGCCATAGACGCCAAGACCAACGCCGACAAGGCCCATGATGTTATGGAGGCCAAGGTGCCGCCCGAGGAAGTGTTCAACTTCCACGTGGCCTTCATTAACCACGGGCGACGGGTCTGCAAGGCGCAGCGTCCCCTCTGCGAGTCGTGCGTCGTGGGCGGGATGTGTCCGTCGCGCAAGAAAATGATGGCTAAACCCACCGGAACGGAAACCGGGGCCAAGGCAATCCGCGCGTCCAGGGCCGCCCAGCGCGGGCCCGGCCCGATGCCCCATATTCCCCCACCGGCGAGTTCGGAATAAACTGGAAATCTCAATAGAGAGCAGGATTGCGACAAGGAGGGCCAGGAAAGTGAAGGTTGGAATCATCAATGTCACGGGGTACTCAGGCTCAGAGTTGGCCCGCATCCTACGTCGCCATCCCGAAGTGCAAATCGCGTCGGTCACCGGGCGGAGCGCCGCCGGCCAGAAGCTGGGCGAGGTGTTTCCCCACCTCGAGAGCCTGGACCTCACCATAGAGCCGGAACTGAGCGGCAGCCTGGACCTGGTGTTTTCGGCCCTGCCGCACAAGGCCAGCGCGGAAGCCTGCATTCCGGTGCTGGAGCAGGGTGTTAAGGTGGTGGACATCAGCGCCGACTTCCGCCTCAAGCACGCCGACGAATACGAGGAATGGTACGGAGTGGAACACCAGAAGCCGTCACTGCTGGAGGAGGCGGTCTACGGGTTGACCGAGTTGCACCGCGACGAGATTCGCGCCGCCAGGCTGGTAGCCAACCCCGGCTGCTACCCCACCGGCGCCATCCTGGCCCTGGCTCCGGCGGTGTCGGCGGGCGTCATCAGCCCCGACATCATAGTCAGCAGCCTGTCGGGAGTGTCGGGCGGCGGGCGCAGCCTGGTGATGACCAACCATTTCTCGGAAGTGAACGAGAACGCCTTCGCCTACGCGGTCAACGGGCACCGCCACCTGCCTGAGATTACGCAGGAACTGGACCCGCTGACGGAGCAGCAGTTGCGGGTGACTTTCCAGGTGCACCTGATTCCGATGACGAGGGGAATCTTCAGCTCATGCTACGCCCCGCTGGCGAACCCGGATGCCTGGGCGGGCGACGAGGGCAAGCAGCGGCTGGTGGACATCTACCGCGAATACTATGCCGACCACCCCTTCGTGAAGGTGGTGTCCGCTCCGCCGCAGACCAAGCAGACCCTGGGCAATAATATGTGCCTGATTCATCCGGTCATAGACCGCCGCACCGGGCGGCTGACGGTGTTCAGCGTGCTGGACAACCTGGTCAAGGGCGCGGCAGGCCAGGCCGTGCAGAACATGAACCTGATGGCCGGGTTTCCCGAGGACACGTCGCTGGACGAACTGGCGGTATACCCGTAGCGTATGAAGGCCGGGTGTGCTACACTGAAAGGGTATAGTGTGCCCCGGTCGTCTAGCCAGGTCAGGATGCCACCCTTTCAAGGTGGAGATCAGGGGATCGAAGCCCCTCCGGGGTACCAACATCTCAAAACTAGAATCCACGCCCCTCACGGAGGCGTGGATTTTTCTGTCTTCCGATTCACAGGAAATACAAGGGTGATATAAACATGATAGCCACCTGGCAGCAGTTCGCGGCCCAAGCCCCGGAGCTGGCGGCCCTAGGCGAGACGCAGTTCGCCCGCACCGGGCTGGCGCTGGTGGGGACGCTGCGGCGCGACGGCTGGCCGCGCATCTCGCCGGTGGAGCCATTCATCGTGGACGGTGAGCTGTACCTGGGCATGATGTGGCGGTCGGTGAAGGCGCTGGACCTGCTGCGCGACCCTCGCTGCGTGGTGCACAGCACGGTGTCCGACCGCGACGGGACGGAGGGTGAGTTCAAGGTCTATGGGCGGGCCGTCGAGGTGACTGACCTTGAGGAACGCGGGCGGTTCGGCGAGGCTGTGTACACCGCCATTGGCTTCCGGCCCGAAGAGCCGGAGTTCCACTGCTTCGCCATCGCCATCGAGAGCATCGCCTTCTCTCAACTGCGCGACGGGCAGTTTCACCGCCAAGTCTGGAAGGCGAATGATAGACGCAAAGACGCAGAGGCGCAAAGAAAATAGATAAAGTCTTTGCGCCATTGCATCCTCGCGTCAAAAACTTAGTCGAACACGAACACGCACTTGCCGGTAGTCGCCCCGTCGAAGGTCTGGAAGGCTTCGATGGCTTGGTCCAGGCCGTAGCGGTGGGTTATCAGCCGGTCCAGCGGGGCCTTGGTGTCCACGAAGAAGCGGGCGATTTCGATAAGCTCGGCTTTGCTGAAGGTCCAGGAACCGTAGACGGTCAAAACCTTGAAAATCACGTCGCGGTTGAAGTCAATCTCCGCCGGGCCGCCTACGCCGACGTAGCAGGCGCGGGCGAAGGGGCGCAGGCATGAGAGCGTCTGCTGTCGCGCCGCAGGGTTGCCCGAGGTTTCCAGAGACGCTGTCGCGCCCTGGCCGCCGGTGAGGTCTCGGATGGCCTGCACCGGGTCGTTGCTGGCTGCGTTGATGGTGTGGTCTGCGCCCAGTTCCGTCGCCAGCCGCAGGCGCTCGTCCATGACGTCAATGGCGATGACGCGAGCTCCCATGGCCTTGGCCGACAGTGTTCCGCTGAGGCCCACCGGCCCCTGGCCGAACACCGCCACGATGTCCTTGCCGTTGACGTCCATCTTGTTCAGCCCGTTCCAGGCCGTGCCGGTGCCGCAGGATATGGCCGCACCTTCCTCGAAGGACAGCTCCTCGGGCAGGTGCACCAGGGTGCGCGACGGACAGATCATATAGTCGGCGTTGGCCCCGTGGCCGGTGCCGCCGCCGAAGGTGACGTGGCCGTGGGGGCATAGCTGCTCGTAGCCCATGGAGCAGATTTCGCAGACGCCGCAGCCCTCGTAGTGGTGGCACATCACCCGGTCGCCCAGCTTCAGGCCCGGCGGGGCGCCCGGCCCCAGTTCCTCGATTACGCCGCAGGGTTCGTGGCCGGTAATCATCTCCGTCGGCTCGGCGTCGCGGTAGCGGTGCAGGTCGGTGCCGCACAGGCCGGAGGCGCGAATCCGCAGCACCGCCTCGCCTGGTCCGGCGTGAGGGTCGGGGAACTCGCCTATCTCCGCTTCCCGGTTGCCCTTGAACGTGACTCCGCGCATGATTATCTCCCGTATCGAAATGGATGGGCAGATGATACCAAAGGCGACATCGCCGGGAAATGACACCAGCAGAGAGACGCCGCCAACTGCTTAGCCTTATAATGGCGAGACAGCGGAGGGTTGATTATGACGATGCTGAAACCACGCTCCGGGATGCGGCTGACCGTCGAAGAGTTCATGGAGTTGCCCGAAACCTGGGACAGGCGGAAGATGGAGCTGGATGAGGGAGTTCTGTATATTATGCCGCGTCCGAGGAAAGTCCACGGCTTCTTGCAGTTACGGATGTACCGACACATAGACGACTATATTGACGGTTTCTCTGAGCCGCCGGCCGAGCTGTTGACTGACTTCACTATCGCCCTGTCATTGGAAGACCGTACCCTGCTAATCCCTGACTTGTGCATCGTGCTTCGGGGCAACCCGGCTGTATCCGGCAATCGCATGATCGAAGGCGCCCCCGACATCGTGGTTGAGGTGCTCTCATCCGACCGCAACCGCGACTTGGTCCGAAAGCGGCAGCTTTATGCCGAAGGGGGTGTTCAGGAATACTGGATTTTCGACCCTCGCAACGACGCCGCCACGCTCCTGGAACTGCAAAACGGCGAGTACGTCCAGCGTGCGGCGCTGACCGCCGATGACACACTGACCACGCCCCTGCTTCCCGGCCTTGCCATACCGCTGGCCGACGTATTTCGCCACCGCCGCCGCCCGGCGGATAACGGCGGCTGAATCACGCATCTCTGCAACCTTACGCGCTTTCAAGCAGCCGCTTTGCCGTCCTTATTCGCTGGTATGCCCACTCCCTTTGGATGTATGATAGGGGTGTCCCATTAAATGGCGGATAGACTTATTCCACAGTCGCATTTCGAGATTTATTCCTTTGGAAAAACTGTCCGGCCTGCAAGTCCTAGTCTCCGTGGATGAGCCTTACGACGGCGAAATCGCCTCCAGGTGGCTGGAAGACGTGGCGCGGGCGGGGCTGGCCGCAGCGGGGGTTACGGGTGCGGCTGAGGTCAGCCTGCTCGTAACCGGCGACGAAACGGTGCGCGCCCTGAACGCGGAGTACCGAGGACTGGATGAGACCACCGATGTGCTGTCCTTTTCTGCCGAACACCCCGGGCACTGGGAAGGAGAAGGGGGCAGGCCGACGGATTCCCGCTTTCGCGGGAATGACGAGGAAGATGGCGAGTTCGTCCTGCCGCCGGGACTGCCCCAACCACTGGGGGAAATCATCATATCTTGGCCGCAAGCGCAGCGGCAGGCTGGAGAGCATGGGGTAAGCGCTATGCAGGAACTGGCTTATCTCGTCATACACGGCACCCTGCACCTGGTGGGTTACGACCATGTGGAGCCTGAGGAGGCCGCGTTGATGCAGGCGCGGGAAAGAGAAGCTCTCGAGTTGCTGTCCTTCGACAAGCTCAGGACCAACTGGGGTTGTCCACAGCCATGACATCGCAGGTCTACTATCGCAAGTGGCGTCCCTCCAGCTTCAACGAGTTGGCCGGGCAGGAACACGTGTCCACCACCCTGCGCCAGTCGGTGCGGCTGGGGCGGATTTCCCATTCCTACCTGTTCTGCGGGCCGCGAGGCTGCGGCAAGACCACCACTGCCCGCATCATCGCCAAGGCCGCCAACTGCCTCGACCTACAGGACGGCGACCCCTGCAACGCCTGCGCCGTCTGCCAGTCCATCAACGAAGGCCGCTTCATGGACATCATCGAGCTGGACGCGGCCAGCAACCGGGGCATTGACGAGATACGCGACATCCGCGACAAGGTGAACTTCGCGCCGGTGCAGGGCCGCCGCAAGGTCTACATCATAGACGAAGCCCATATGCTCACCGACGCCGCTTCCAACGCCTTCCTCAAGACGCTGGAAGAGCCGCCGGAGCACGTCATCTTCGTCCTCTGCACCACCGAGGCCCACCGGATTCTGCCCACCATCATCTCGCGCTGCCAGCGGCTGGACTTCCGGCGCATCCCGTCGGAAACGGTGTTCGGGCGGCTGTCGGAAATCGCCGACGCCGAGGGCGTGGCCGTGGAGCCGGAGGCGCTGCGCATCATCGCCCGTTACGCCTCCGGCAGCCTGCGCGACGCCGAAAACCTGCTGGAGCAGCTTGTCGTTTCCTGCCCTGACGGCGTGACCGCGCCGCAGGTGGAGCAGCTTCTCGGCATGGGCAGCGACGAGACGGCCCTGGAGCTGGTCAAGTACCTGCTGCTGGGCAACACCACGGCGTCGTTGTCGGCGGTGAACCGGGCCGCGTGGGAGGGAAGCGACCTGCGGCAGTTGCACCGGCAGACCTCCGACCTGCTGCGCGGGTTCATGCACCTGCAATGGGGTTCCGAGGACGCCGTGGACTTGCCGGAGCACGTACGGGCGCAGTTGAAGGAGCTGGTGGGCCAGCAACCGCCGTGGCGCATCGTCCACGCGCTGAAGGTCTGGGGCGCGGTCAATATGCGCTACGACTCGCCCTCGACGCTGCCGCTGGAGCTGGCGGCGGTAGAGATTTGCGAGGAATCGGCTGCCCCGGCCCCTCCGGCTGAAGCGCCGCCGACGCCCTCACCCCAACCCTCTCCCAGAGGGAGAGGGAGTGAGTCGGAACGCGCGCCGCCGCCACGCCCCGCTCGTCCTGAGCCTGTCGAAGGACGCCCCCGCGAGCCGCGTCCTGACCGACCACCGCCCCGCGAGCGCCCGGCGCCGGCAGAGACGCGCGGCCCCACGCCCCAGCCCGCCGCAGCAGGCAGCGGATGGACGGGCGGCGGCTCCAATGAGCTGTGGGTGCAATGGAACGACACCGTCAAGTCCCTGTCGCGGCACAAGGGCAGGAAGTACAATCTGGGGGCGCTGCTGCGGGACTGCAAGGTCAACAGCATATCGCTGGACGGCAAGAGGCTGGTGTTGCCCTTCACCAACAAGGCGAACTATGAGCGAATGCAGGAAGAGCTGGAAGACCCGGCGTCCCGCAAGCGAATGGCCGACGCGCTGTCGCAGTTCTTCGGGGAAGGATGCGAATACGAGCTGACCCTGGCCAACGGACAGCAGGCTTCCGGCAACGCCAACAAGACGGCCCAGCAAAGCCCGCTGGTCCGCGCCGCCCTGGGTATGGGCGCGCGAATCCTCCAGGAGCAAGAGGTGGAAGAATGAACCGGAACATGATGCGCCAAGCCCAGAGGCAACTGGCCCAGCTACAAAAGGTACAGGAAGAACTGGAAACCCTCACCGTCGAAGGCACCGCCGGAGGCGGGGTTGTCAAGGTCGTTATGACAGGCAAACAGGCAGTAGAGTCCGTCGAAATCGACCCGGAAGCGGCGGAGGACATCGAGTTGTTGCAGGATATGATGGTAGCTGCCTTCAACGACGCCGCCACCAAGGCCCAGGAACTGGCTGCCAGCAAGATGAGCGTCATCACCGGCGGCATGAACATTCCGGGGCTGACTTAGAGCCGTCGGCATTCTGCTCCAAGCGCGAGTTTCGGAATGACCTCCGACAATCTGCCCTCCGCCTCTCCCTCCCTTGCCCGGCTGGTGCAGGAGCTTAACCGGCTGCCCGGCATCGGGCCCAAGAGCGCGCAGCGGTTGGCCTACCACATCATCCGCCTGCCTGCGGAGGAAGCCTATGCCCTGGCCGAGGCGGTGACTGCGGTCAAGCGGAACACCGTCTACTGCGGCGAGTGCCAGAATCTGGCCGAGGCCACTCCCTGCGCCGTCTGCGCCGATTCGCGTCGCAATCGCTCCATCATCTGCGTGGTGGAAGAGCCGCTGGACGTGCTGGCCCTGGAGCGCACCCGCAGCTTTCGCGGGCTGTACCATGTGCTGCACGGCGTCATATCACCCATCAACGGCATCGGCCCCGACCAGTTGAAACTGCGGGAACTGCTGTCCCGGCTTTCCGACCCGGAAGTCGCGGAGTTGGTGGTAGCCACCAACCCCACGCTGGAAGGCGAAGCCACCGCCATGTACATCCGCCGCCACCTCACCCGCGACGACCTGCGTGTCACCCGCTTGGCCCGCGGCCTGCCGGTGGGCGGCTCGCTGGAATACACCGACGAGACCACCCTGAGCCGCGCTTTCCAGGGACGGCAGGACTTGTAAGCCATGGCTCCGCCGCGCACCTACCGCTGCGAAGGACTGACCCTGCGCAAGGCGGCCATCGGCGAGGCCGACCTGGTGGTCACCGTGTTCACCGCCGAGCACGGCAAGCTGCGGGCTGTGGCCAAGGGCGCTCGACGTTCCAGCAGCAAGATGGTGGGCCACCTGGAACCCCTGACTCTGGTGCGTTTGTCGCTGGCCCGAGGCCGGGAACTGGAAATCATCACCCAGGCGCAGGTCATGGACGGCTTTTCCGTCCTCAAGGAGGACCTGTCCTCAATGACCCGGGGGCTGTACGTGGCGGAGCTTCTGGACGGCTTTGGGCCGGAGGACAGCCCTTCGCCAGACCTGTTCCGGCTGGCGGCAAATGTGCTGCGGGGGCTTCCCCAAGCAAAGGACCCGGATGTCCCCCTGCGCTATTTCGAGTTCCACCTGCTGCGGCTGACCGGGGTGCTGCCCGAGCTGTACCAGTGCGTGGAGTGCGGCTCGGAGATTGCGCCCGAGGCCCACCGCTTCAGCGTCAACCTCGGCGGCGTGCTGTGCCCGGCTTGCAGTCCCGCTGAGGCGTTGGTGCGCCCTCTGTCGCTGCGGGCCATGAAGGTGCTGCGGCTGATGCACCGGGGCAGCTTGGCCGAAACCGCCGCTCTCACTCTCAACCCGTTACTGACGTCGGAACTGAAATCAGTGCTGTCTCACACCGTCCGCTACTGGCTGGGCAAGGAAATTCGCTCCAACTACTTCTTGGAGCAACTGGACGAGGAAAGGCGCAACGGGGTGTCCACAAAGGCATAAATCCGCAACCTGGGAGCTATACGTATTTCCCCAGTTGATGGTACTATGTCCGGTCAAATAGGACTGCCTTTGAGGGGATGTTCGACGAAATTCGGGCATCCACGGGGAAAATCAGGGGAGGGGCGCGCCGATGTTTTCCAAGGTACTGATAGCAAACCGTGGAGAAATCGCCTGCCGGGTGATACGCGCCTGCCGGAAACTGGGCATCAAGACCGTGGCGGTGTACTCGGACGTGGACGCCGGGTCGCTTCCAGTGCGACAGGCCGACGAGTCGGTGCCACTGGGTAGCGCGGCGCCTCAAGAGAGCTATCTGAATATACGCAAGGTGCTGGCTGCCGCCCAGCTCGCCGGGGCCGACGCAATTCACCCCGGATATGGTTTCCTGTCGGAGAATCCACGGTTCGCCCGTGAATGCGAGCAAGCGGGCATCACATTTATCGGCCCACGGCCCGAAGTGATGGAGCAGATGGGCGACAAGCTCCATGCACGCCAACTGGCAAGAGAAGCTGGTCTGCCGCTGCTGCCCGGGACCGACGAAGCGGTGCCGGACGACCTGGCGGCGGAGACCGCGTGGAACCTGGGCTACCCGTTGATGGTCAAGGCGGCAGAGGGCGGCGGCGGCATGGGCATCCACGTCGTTGAGTCGCGAGAGGACCTGATTCCCCTGATAGAGCGGGCGAGACAGGTGGCCTCCGGGGCTTTCGGAAGCGCCCGCCTGTATTTCGAGCGCTACCTCAAAGACGCCTCGCACATCGAGGTGCAACTGCTGGGCGACAATCACGGCAACCTGGTCCATCTGTTCGAGCGCGACTGCTCGGTGCAGCGGCGCAATCAGAAGCTCATCGAGGAAACCCCGGCCTCGGCCAAGCTCCCCCCGCAGACGCGGCGGCGGCTGGCGTCCCTGGCCCTGACCCTGGGCCAGCGCATCGGCTACAACAACACCGGAACGGTGGAGTTCCTGGTCTCCCGGGAGGGCGGGGTCTACTTCCTGGAAATGAACACCCGCCTCCAGGTGGAGCACGGGGTGACCGAGCTGGTCACCGGTCTCGACCTGGTGGAATTGCAGCTAAGGGTGGCCGCCGGAGAGCCGCTGCCAATAGCACAGGAAGACGTCGTCAGCAACGGCCACGCCATCGAAGCCCGCATCTATCCAGAGCACCCGGAAACCTTTATGCCCGACGCCGGGCAACTCACCGACTTGCATCTGCCGCCCAACGACGACAACGTGCGCGTGGATTCCGCCCTTTGCGATGGCTACACCGTTGGGTTAGACTACGAGCCGCTGATGGCCAAGGTGATGGCCTGGGGAGAAGACCGGGAGCAGGCTATCAAAACATTGCAGCGGGCCTTGCTGGAAATGCGGCTGGAGGGCGTCACGAACAACGTGCCGCTGCTACAGAGCATCCTCGCCAGCAGGGAATTTACCGACGCGAGTTATCATACCGGGTCGGTGCCGCACTGGGTGAACGAATTGCGTCAGCGGAACCTGGCCCATCAGCCCGGCGGCGCGGGTCACTTCTACCTGCACCATAGAAACGATGTCGGCGACAGCATGACCGGCGAAAGCAGCCCTTCGACTAGCTCAGGGCGAACGGAGAAAGAGACCGCAGCCGCCATCGGCGTGGCATTGGCCATGGCGGCGAAGTCGCCTGCCTCGGAATCCAGCGGGTGGAAGTCCCAGCGACGCCGCGAGCAACTCCACTCCCGGAGCATGGGGAGCCGAGGTTGGCGATAACCAGACTTCGCGTTAGGGTCGGCGGCAACTGGTACAACGTCGAGGTGGGCGATCTGGACCGGTCTCCGGTACAGGTCAACGTTGACGGCGAGACCTTCACCGTCGAAGTAGAGGGGCTGCCGGGTCAGGCGCCTGCCCGTCCCCGTCGTGGCCGCACGCAGACGCCGGGCATACTGGTGCCGCCGCCAGCCAGCCGGGTTAACCCCACCAGCGGCGACGGCAACTTCATTCGCTCTCCAATGCCGGGCCGTGTTATATCCATCCTCGTGCGCCCCGGCGACACCGTCTCCGTCGGCCAAGAGGTCTGCGTCGTCGAAGCGATGAAGATGGAGCAGAGCATCCGCTCCCCTCAGAACGGCGTGGTCAAGGAAATCCGCGTCCAGCCCATGGACTCCGTCCGCACCAACGACCCGCTGATGGAGCTGGAGTAGAGGGGCAGACCCCTAAAGTTCCCTCCCCCTTGAGGGGGAGGGCTGGGGTGGGGGTGAACCCTCGAGAGAGTGACCATAGGGCATTGCCCGACAGCAGGCTGATGTAGTGAAATAGGCCAGTGTCCTCTATCCGGCTTTTGCGGGTGTGTTATTGGTGAACCGAGAATCAGCCAGTGCGGGCCAACTGCCTTTCCGGTCAAGCCTCGGGCAAGCAGCGGATGGCGATTATCTTGCGGCTAACCGCCTGTACTGCGGCGACTCCCGCGCCCTCCTGCGCCGGGTTGAGCCGGAAACGGTCTCACTGAGCTTCTGGTCGCCCCCCTACTTTGTGGGGAAAAGCTACGAAAAGCACCTGTCCTTCGAGCAGTGGCAGGATTTGCTCCGCGAAGTAATCCGGCTGCATTTCGACATCATCGAGCCCGGCGGATTTCTCGCCATCAACATAGCCGACATTCTGGCCTTCCCAGACTCCGAAATGCCCCGCATCCAAGCCGACAACATATCCTCCAAGCGGTCGGGAATCACCAGGGAGCAGGTTCTTTCGGCAAAGCAGGCCCACCCGGACTTCAACCGTTATCAGCTTGCCGAGTTGCTGGGTTGCAGCGAGCAAACTATCGACCGGCGTCTGAACCACAATAACGTCAGGGGCGGCAAATACGCTGCCCAAACCAAGGTCAAGCTGGTCGGCGGCCTGGTGCAGCAATGGGCCGAGGATGCCGGCTTCTTCCTTTACGACCGCCGCGCCTGGGTCAAGGACCCCGCCTGGGAAAACTCCCGCTGGCACAGCCTGTCCTACCGCGCCGTGGACGAGTTCGAGTACGTCTACGTCTTCTGGAAGCCCGGCATAACGGTAATAGACCGCAACCGCCTGAGCCGGGAAGAGTGGAGCGAATGGGGTTCAAGAGCCGTCTGGGAGATACCGTCGGTAAGGAACAACAGCGAACACGAAGCCCAATTCCCCCTGGAGCTGCCCCGCCGCGTAATCCGCATCTTCTCTGGTGAAGGGGATTTAGTGCTGGATCCGTTCATGGGGCTGGGCACTACGGCAGTTGCGGCGATACGGGAAAGGCGGCGGTACATCGGCATAGACTACGTTCCCGAGTACATGGAGAAAGCGTCGGCGAGAATCGCCTTGATGAACTGTGATACTGAGGCTGCCTTCAGGAATGACTCCCCAATCCGGCAGGGAGTTTGTGTATAATGTGCTACCCAATATCAAGCGTTGTAATCTAATGGCATGGGAAATCGAAAGTTCCAGCGAGTACCTGGAATGGTGGCATGAGCTTTCGTTGGCACAACAGAAATCCATAGACCGCATCCTCCAGCAGCTTGCCGAGCATGGTCCAAGTCTCCCCGTTCGCTACTCCAGAAGGTGATTTCGTCGCGCCATGGACGTATGCGCGAGCTAAGGGTGCAGAGCGATGGCAGGCCACTCCGAATCTTTTACGCCTTTGATCCCAGACGGACAGCCATACTGCTGATGGGCGGGGACAAGACTGGAAACGACCGTTTTTATGTAGAATATGTACGTATAGCAGACCGCGTTTATGACCGTCATCTTGACGAATTGCGTCGGGAGGGTTTGATTCCATGAGTGGGCGCCGCCCATATTCCGAGCTAACCAAGCATTTCACCGAGGAAGACCGCCAAGAAATTGCCACCGAATCCGAATACCTGAACGCCGAGATTATAGCTGCCAATCCCAAGCTGGCAGACCAGGAGTACGTGAAAGCCCAAGCCGATAAAATCTTCGACGCTTGGGACCGCGAGGACTGGGCATTAGCGGAAATACTAATAAACGGAGGTTCACGCATGAAGTACGACTACATCGTTGTGGGGGGAGGTTCGGCGGGTTGCACCATCGCCACGCGGCTTTCGGAGGATCCCAGCAAGTCGGTGCTGCTGCTGGAAGCTGGGCCGGACTATCCCGACTTTGAGGCGCTGCCCGACGACCTGAAGCTGGGCAACAACGTCTGGCTGTCGGCATACGGGCCCCATAGCTGGGCCTACCGCGGCCACATCACCGACGAGCAGCCCGACCTGGAGATTCCGCGCGGCAAGGCCACCGGCGGCTCCAGCGCCATCAACGGCCAGGTGCTCTACCGCGGCATCCCCGACGACTACAACCGCTGGGCATCCTGGGGCAACGACGAGTGGGGCTTCACCAACTGTCTGCCCTACTTCAACAAGATGGAGACCGACCTGGACTTCGGCGGCAGCGACTTCCACGGCTCCGACGGCCCGGTGCCGGTCCGCCGCGCACCGCGCAGCGAGTGGCTGCCCCACGCCAACGCCTTCGAGCAGGCGGCCCTGGCCGAAGGCTTCGAGATTTCCGAGGACATGAACGACCCCGAGTCCACCGGCGTCTCGCCCCGCGCCCGCAACACCCTCAACTTCAAGGGCAGCACCGGCGTGCGGATGAGCATGGCCCTGAACTACCTGGACATGGCCCGCCACCGCCTGAACTTCACCATCCGCGGCAGCGTAGTTTGTCGGCGCATCCTGTTCGATGGCAATAAGGCCGTCGGCGTCGAGGCTGAGAGCGGCGGCGAGGTATTCGTCGTCGAGGGCGAGGAAATCATCCTCTCCAGTGGCGCCGTCGCATCGCCTCAGATACTGATGCTTTCCGGCGTCGGCCCCAGGGCGCACCTGGAGAGCTTGGGCATTCCGGTGGTCCACGATTCTCCCGGCGTGGGCAAGAACCTGCGCGACCATCCCTCCGCCGCCGCCATCTACCAGGCCCACGGCGACCCGCCCGACGTGCAAGCGCCGGTAATCCAGGTGGGCCTGCGATACCAGGTGCCCGGCAGCCCGCTGGAAAACGATATGCAGCTCTCGCCCATGCTGATGACCAGCGAGCACCGCCCGGCGCAGATAACCATTGACGACGACCTCAACTACATCGGCATGAGCGCCAGCCTGCAACTTGCCCTGGGGCAGGGCGAGCTGACCCTCCAGTCGGCTGACCCCCACGAACAGCCCTTCATCAACTACAACTACTACCAGGATCCCGAGGACCTGCGCCGGATGCGCGAGGCCATCCGCCTGGGCGTCCGCATGGCCGAGAACCACGAGTTCTACCGGGACATAGTCATCGAACGGGTAATGCCCACCGACGACGAGCTGGCCGACGACGACGCCTTGGACCTGTGGCTGAAGCGCAACTCCGGCACCTCGCACCACATCTCCGGCACCTGCAAGATGGGGCCGGACAGCGACCCACTGGCCGTGGTGGACCAGCACCTGCGCGTCAAGGGCCTGGAGGGTCTGCGCGTAGCCGATGCCTCCATAATGCCCGACTGCATCCGCGCCAACACCAACGCCACCACCATAATGATCGGCGAGCGCTGCGCCGACTTCATCAAGGAAGGGAAGTAGGCGCAGTTGCTCCCCGATTCCAGGCGCAGAGGAGAATCCCCAACATTCTCCTCTGCGCTTTTTCAGTTCTAGACCTCTGGAGGAATGCGATGCGATACAACTACATCGTTATCGGCGGCGGCTCGGCGGGCTGTGTCATGGCCTCGCGGCTGTCGGAAGACCCGGAAGTCACGGTGCTGCTGCTGGAGGCCGGGCCGGACTATCCCGTGTTTGAAACCCTTCCCGACGACCTGAAGCTGGGCAACAACGTCTGGTTGTCGGCCTATGGGCCGCATAGCTGGGCCTACCGGGGACACATGACCGACGAATTGCCCGACCTGGAAATTCCCCGCGGCCGGGCCACCGGCGGCTCCAGCGCCATCAACGGCCAGGTGCTGCTGCGCGGCATCCCCGAGGACTACGACCGCTGGGCCGAGTGGGGCAACGACGAGTGGGGCTTCACGAATTGCCTGCCATACTTCAACAAGATGGAGACCGACCTGGACTTCGGCGGCGGCGACTTCCACGGCAACAACGGGCCGGTGCCGGTGCGACGCTACCCGCGCACGGAATGGCTGCCCCACGCCGTCGCCTTCGAGCAGGCTTGCGTGGCCGAGGGCTACCCGGTCCACGAAGACCAGAACGACCCTGAATCCACCGGAGTATCGCCCCGCGCCCGTAACACCATAGACGGCGTGCGCATGAGCAACTCCCTCAACTACCTCGACATTGCCCGCCACCGGCTCAACCTCACCATCCGGGGCAGCGTGACCGCCCACCGGGTGCTGTTTCAGGCTGGTTCGACCGGCTCACCACAGGCGGTGGGAGTGCAGGCCGAGAGCGGCGGCGAGATGTTCACCGTCGAAGGCGACCAGATTATCCTTTGCAGCGGCGCGGTGGCGTCGCCCCAACTGCTGATGCTCTCCGGCGTCGGGCCAGCCGACCATCTGCGCGGCTTCGGCATCGAGGTGGTGCACGACTCGCCCGGCGTGGGCAAGAACCTGCGCGACCATCCTTCGGCGGCGGTGCTGTACCGCGCAACGGGCGAGCGGCCCGACGTGCAGGCGCCGATGACCCAGGTGGGTATGCGCTATACCGCCACCGATTCCACCCTGCGCAATGATATGCAGCTCCAGCCGATGCTGATGACCAGCGAACACCGGCCGGCCCAGGTGGAAATTGACGACGACTCCAACTACATCGGCATGAACGCCAGCCTGCAACTGGCGCTGGGCCAGGGCGAACTGACCCTCCAGTCCACTGACCCGCACGTCCAGCCCTTCATCAACTACAACTACTACCAGGAAGAAGAAGACCTGCGCCGGATGCGCGACGGCATCCGCCTCGGCGTCCGCGTTGCCGAACAGCCCATGTACCAAGACATCCTCGAGGACCGCGTAACACCCACCGACGAGGAGTTGGCAACGGACGAGGCCCTGAACGGCTGGCTGCGCCGCAACACCGGCACATCGCACCACATATCCGGCACCTGCAAGATGGGGCCGGACAGCGACCCTATGACGGTCGTTGACCAGCACCTCAAGGTCAAGGGGGTAGAGGGCCTGCGCGTCGCCGATGCTTCCGTAATGCCCGACTGCATCCGCGCCAACACCAACGCCACCACCATAATGATCGCCGAAAAGCTCTGCGACTTCATCAAGGAGGGGAAGTAGAGGCGAGGGGCGGATTTTCTCCGCCCCCCAGTCATTTGCAGCGCCGAGACCGGATGAGCATTGGTTTGTTGATGGTCAGGTACATCCTCATATCCGGGCTATGTCTGCTTGCCTTGACGGGATGTGCTGCGGAAACGGAGGAGAATACCACCACGGAAGCCGACAAAATCGCGGCAGGCGTTGCAGCCACCCTGGAGGCCCGGCGGATCCACCTGGCTGTTTCGGCCACCGTGGAGGCCATTGCCACTTCCACGCCCGTTCCGACTCGGCAACCCGATGTAATTGTCATCACAAATCCTTTTGGCGAAGATGACTCCCGGGACCTCATTGCCGTCACGGTGGGGGCCCATAATACCGATGCCGAAGCTCCTGCGCCGGTACTCGATGTGGAAAGGGATGCCCTGGTCAGGTTATTCGAGGCCACCGGCGGTGCGTCCTGGAATCTCAGCGACAACTGGCTGAGCGACAGGCCGGTCGGCGAATGGTTTGGCGTTATCACCGACAGTGATGGGCGAGTAATAGAGTTGCGTCTTCGCTACAACATCCTGAAGGGGGAGCTTCCGCCCGAGTTGGGCAACTTGGCCGAACTCCGGATTCTGAGTCTCGGCGGAACAGGATTGAGCGGGGAGATACCCCGGGAGATGGGTAACCTGACGAACCTGGTCGAGCTGTGGCTTTGGGGGAACGAGTTAAGCGGGGAGATACCACCCGAGCTGGGCAACCTCGACAACTTGGAAGTCCTGGACCTGAATGGGAATATGCTGGAAGGAGAGATTCCCTCGGAACTGGGCGCCCTCTCCAGCCTCAAGCAGTTGCGGCTTTGGGAAAATGAGCTCAGTGGAAAGATACCGCCGGAGTTGGGCAACCTTACCAGCCTCCAGAACCTTGGACTGAGCTGGAATCAACTGAGTGGGGAGATACCGCCGGAACTGGGGAGACTTACCAATCTGGTATGGCTCGATCTCTCCAGAAATCAGTTGGCCGGGGAGATTCCGATGGAGTTCGGGAATCTGTCCAATCTGGATGAGTTATACCTCTTTGGAAACCTATTGAGCGGGTGCTTACCAGCCTCTTTGCAAGACCAGTTGATACACGAAGTTGAGCTGGCATTCTGCTCCACTAACCCATAGCTGACACCTGCTCCTTGCCAAGCCCTATTACACACCCCTAGCATATTCCCTATCTGTCGCCACCGGCCGGTAGCGTAAATCCGTCCCTAGGGGGTGTCGTCAAATTCACCCGTCATTCCGGCTTTCGCCGGAATGACGGAAACAAGGCTGTCGCCTGTTTGGCAACCCAATTTGACGACACCCCCTAACACGGAGCCATGAGGAAATTCGGAGAGATGGCAGGGAATGGCAGGGAATGGCAGGGAAATCAATAATCCTGGATGAGTGATCGGCCATGAAAAGCAGCGAGACACGTATCCTGACCACCCACACCGGAAGCCTGCCCCGGCCCGAGGGGCTGGTGGATATGCTGGGCGCGGTGTCGCGGGGCGAGCCGGTGGACGAGGCGGCGATGGTGGAGGCCACGCGGGCGGCAACCGTCGGCGTGGTGCGGGCGCAGGTGGAGTCGGGCGTTGACGTCATCAATAGCGGCGAGCAGTCGCGCATCAGCTTCTCCACCTATGTCACCCAG
This sequence comes from Dehalococcoidia bacterium, assembly GCA_965204865.1. Lineage (GTDB taxonomy): Bacteria > Chloroflexota > Dehalococcoidia > Lucifugimonadales > UBA3495 > VXOI01. The sequence goes on from OZ242027.1 coordinate 3,241,772, forward strand.
CGGATGTCGGGCTTCGGCGGTTCCTGGACCAGGCGGGGACACCGCGACCAGAACGAGTTTCCGTCCATCGTGCGCCCCCGCGTGGTGCAGTTGATGCGCGACGTGCCTACGTGCGTCGGGCCGCTGTCCTACGACCGGCTGGACATCGCCGAACAGGAATGTGACGACTTGGCCGCTGCGGTAGACGAGTCCGGGGTTCCCCATGAGGAACTGTTTATGACCGCCGCCTCTCCCGGCATCATCACCCTCACTATGAAGAACGACCACTACCCCACCTACGAGGACTACGTTTACGCCGTGGCCGAGGAGATGCGCAAGGAGTACGAGCTGGTGGTGTCCAAAGGGCTGATTCTCCAGCTCGACTGCCCCGACCTGGCGATGGAGCGACATATTTCCTACCAGGACGAGCCGCTGGAGGCGTTCCAAGCAGTGGTGGAGCTGCACATCGACGCCATCAACCGGGCCCTGGTGAACATCCCCCGGGAGCGAGTGCGGCTGCACGTCTGCTGGGGCAACAGCGAAGGGCCGCACCACCACGACGTGCCGCTGGAGGACATACTGCCCATCATCTACCGGGCCAACGTCGGGGCGCTGGTGATGGAGATGGCGAACCCGCGCCACGCCCACGAGCACCGCGTATACCACCACCTGCCGCTGCCCGAGGGGATGCTGCTGGTGGCCGGGGTGATAGACACCAAGACCAACTACGTGGAGCATCCGAGGCTGGTGGCCGACCGGCTGCACCAGGCCGTTGCCGCCGCCGGAGGCGACCCGGCCCGCGTGCTGGCCGGCACCGACTGCGGGTTCGACACCTCCGCCGGGTCGAACCGGGTGGACGCGGGCATCGTATGGCTCAAGCTGCGGGCTATGCGGGAGGGCGCGGAAATCGCCAGCCGGGAGCTGTTCTAGGGCGTGAAGAATGGGAATTTGGCAGTCAATGCCGTTGCAACCGGTGACCGTCACATCCGCTCCTATCGTACCGGGTTGTAGCAATCCTTCGGCGAACGGGCCAAGCTACTCATACTGGGAAACGGTAAAGGAGTATGTGCCGGTGCTCCCGTAACGACCGTCAACCGAGATGTAGTACTCTCCAGTATTCGGCGCCTCCCAAGAATAAGATGTTTCTCTCAACCACGCCAAATCCTCAATCAACCAGTCCGAAGGCCAGTCAGCGCCTGGCAGTTCCGGGCTAATGCGAAAATGCTCCAAGGTATCACCGACGAGTTCCAGATTATAGACACGTCCTTCAGCGGCTTGAAACCGGAAAAAGTCGAAGTCCAGCTCGTCCTGTATCGAGCCTGCAACCGTCTCGCCCACAGCTATCCGGGTGGCAGAAGAGACCGCGTCGCCGTGGTCGTCGGTGCGTGGGACGATGGACTCAATGGTGAGTTCATAGGGGCCTGTCTTCCCTCCAAAGTTCTCAACTGCTACGTAATAGTCGCCGGATTTCGGGGCCTGCCATAGAATCCGTAGGCCCGATGTTGTATATTCTCGTGCTTTCCAGCGTCCAGTTCTTTGCGCTTCAATCGTTATGCCATCAGCCGTGAAAAGGCCCAAGCTGGAGCGCCTTAGCGATTGATGCGCCACTAGTATTCGGTATTTTCCACCCTCTTCCGCTCTGAACCGGAAGTAATCGAAATCAAAGGGATAATCCAAGACCCCTCCAACCGGATTGTTCAGTTCGACGTGGGTGGCGCCATCTACATCGTTGCCGTGATCATCCAACGGATGCTCGGTGCTTCTGAACCCGTCCGGGCCGCCGTGTAGCTGGCGGTACAGCGCCCGGAATTCGCCCTGGCGGTCCGGCGGCGCACGTTGCAGAAGGACCTGGTATATCCTTTCGTCCGTAGCCTCATGTCCAACTCTTTCTTCCTCTCCAAAGGTATCAAGGTAATTTCTGGCCGAGAGGTATAGCTCACCCAGGGCAGAGCCCAATTCCGATTCCCCCAGGATGTCGTACAAGTTATGCAGCAGGTTTTCACCCATGATGTAGTGGCAGCGACCGGGAAAGCGGAACCATTCCCTCAATCGCTCGTGCCTGTAGTCGTAATGCAGGATGTTTTCTATCTCCCGGTCGCTCGCTACGCAATATCGTTCCATCCGCGCTTCCAAATCGTCTCTGTAACCGGCTAACCCGTGCTCGGTGTCCGGGATAGTGACGTGAGTCTGGGTCAACTCGGACGCGCCTTCGCGCAACCACTGCGGTTCAAAGAGGGCGCCTTTGAAATAATAGTGAGCCGTCTCATGCGAGGCATTCCTTACTTCGCCGTCATAGGAATACAGACGCATGTGTCTTCCATAATGCAACTGCTTTATCCAGTGTCGAGGGTGACCATTTTCTACCACGAGCAGAATAATGTCCGACGTAGGGAAAGGCACTTCCAAGAATCCCTCAAGCCAATAGACGGTATCTTCCATGGTATCCAATAATTCTTCACTGGACCGGGTAAAGGGTTCGTGCTGGAATACCCAGATGGTGACTTCACCAGCCAATGGCGAAGACAGGGTCCTGGATATTGAATGGCGGGTATCCAGAAGGTCATCCAGCAGCTCGACGCTATGGAACCTCTGTACGAATAGAGTGGAAATGAATGCCGCCTCCTCGTCCGTCCAATCGTCGGCAAACCAAGGCTGGGCTACCAACTTCTCCAGGTCTTCGGGATTGTGGTAGATAAACTGGCCTATGGACTCTATAAGATACGCAGCCAGGTCTCTGCTCGTTGCCTCATAATATTCAGCCAGCCGCATTGCCATGGGAAAATCCTCTTGGGCGATATCGATCAGGACTTGGTTGGTCACGGTATACCTTCCGAAAAGTCTCGGCGACACATCCGGGAGATCAACGAACTTGCTGGCCAGGCCCGGATTGTTCTCCAGGTTCGACCACATCGCCTCAATGACGGAGTTTTCGCCATCATCTATGCCGTCCACAAACCAGGGGCGGCCTACCAACGCTGTTGCGAGGTCCGGGTTCGATTCAGCGGCATCCCTCAGAAACGGCCAGGCGCCTCTTTTTCTCACGGCGACCCCGTCGGCCACCCAAGGCTGTGCCAGCAGCGGTCCTAATACGGATGAATCAACAGCGCTGATGTTGGCCATGTTGAGTACAACAGCGGCTTCACCGGGCACAGGTTCCCCGTCTGGGAACCACGGGAGGAGAGCTATGGCATCGCCAATGTCGCGGTCGATTAGCCAGATGTTGGTGATAGCATCTTTCATTTGCCGATGGTAGCGGTCGGGAGGGCTTTCAAACCACGGAATTATCTTCGATAAATGGCTGGCAGCGACCTCTTCGGGAGAGGATGTTGGCGGCGGCGCCGTGGGCGCCACAGCGCGGACAGGGGTCGGGGAAGGCGGTGGTGGCGTGGGGGCCGCAGCGCGGGTTGGGGTTGGGGAAGGCGGCGGCGTGGGGGCCGCAGCAACAGCAGCCGTTGGAGCAGGTGTTGGCGGCGCGGCGGTAGATAAAACATCGGGAACAGGAGTGGGGAAAGGAGAGGCAGTCGCAGGGCTTGAAGTGGAGGGCAGCGCGGTCGGTACGTGGGTTGTCACCTCAGTATCTTCTTCACATCCCAAAAGCAGAACGACGAGGAGAAGAGTGACAAACACGAACAACATCCGCCACATTCAATACCACCCCCAAGACCGGATGCACAGTATCCCCATTGAAGACTCTGTATTTCACTACTTATCCTCAATTCCCTCAGTTTAATATTACTGAGCCGTGAATGAATTGCTAAACAATACCGTCATTCCGGCGAAAGCCGGAATCCAGAAAACGCCAAGCGCAGAAACCGTAGCCGGAGGGCAACATCTCTGGATTCCGGCTTTCGCCGGAATGACGGGTAGCTGGCGCGGAATGTTTACTGATTCATTCACACATCAGTAATGGTGGAGGAACCCTCAATGCGACGCCATTGGAGGTATTCTCAACGTGCGGGGGTATTGGGTTTTCAGCGTCCGTCATTCCGGCTGTCGCCGGAATCCATGCGCACAGGCTGCCAAAGACCGTGTCCACCAAAACTCTGGATTCCGGCTTTTGCCGGAATGAAGGAAATAAGGTCGTCGCGCGTTTGGCAACTCAGTTTGACGACACGCCCTAGTGCAGGTAGCAGGCGACGTAGTGGCCGGGGGAGACTTCCTTCAGCTCGGGCTCGTCTTGTGAGCAGTGGCTCATCACGAAGGGGCAGCGGGGGTTGAAGCGGCAGCCGGGCGGCACGTTCAGCGCACTGGGCACTTCCCCGGCAATGGTGTCTTCTTCCTGCTCATCGTCCGGGCTGGACGGCAGGGCGGCGGCGAACAGCGCCCTAGTGTATGGGTGGAGCGGGTTCTCGCAAAGCTCCTGGCTTTCGGCCAGCTCCACAATCTTGCCCAGGTACATCACGGCGATGCGATGGCTCATGTGGGCGACGGTGGCAAGGTCGTGGCCGATAAAGAGATAACTCACGCCCAGGTCGGCTTGCAACTCTTCCAGCAGGTTGATTATCTGGGCGCGGATGGAAACGTCCAAGCCTGAAACCGGCTCGTCCAGCACTATCAGCCGGGTCTCGGTGGCCAGCGACCTGGCGATGGCTATGCGCTGCCTCTGGCCGCCGCTGAACTCGTGGGGGAACAGGGGCGACATATCAGGCTGAAGCCCCACCAGCCGCATCACCTCGCCCACCCGGTCCAGAATCGCGCTGCGCGACAGGTCGGTATGGATTTCCAGCGGCTCGGCGATGATGTCGCGGATGCGCATCCGGGGACTCAGCGAGCTGAAGGGATCCTGGAACACCACCTGGACGGAACCCCGGTAATTCTTGAGCTGGCTGCCAGTGAGGCTGGTCACGTCCGAGCCATCGAAATTTATTGACCCCTCGGTGGGGGCTTCCTGTAGCAGCAGCAGCTTTGCCGTGGTGGTTTTCCCGCAGCCCGATTCACCGATGACGCCCAGCGTCTCGCCGGGATAGATTTCGAAGTCAATCCCGTCCACGGCCTTCACATACGCGCTGGGGCGCCAGAAGACCATCCCGTCGGTCACCGGGAAGTATTTCTTCAGACCTTCGACTTTAAGTAGCGGCTCCGGCACCCTGCATTTCCTCCTTCTGGTTCACCAACCAACACATAGCTTGCCAGCCGTCGCCGGGGCTGACCATGGGCGGTTCTTCCACCTTGCAGCGGTCCATGACCTGGGGACAGCGGGGGTGGAAATAGCACCCCTGGGGCAGCGAGGCCAGGTTGGGCGGCTGTCCGGGTATGGCGTACAGCGGGTCTTTGCTGCCTATCTTGGGGATGGATCCCAAGAGCGCCTGGGTGTATGGATGCTGGGGGTTGCGGAAGATTTCCCGGACGCTCCCCTGCTCCACGATTTGTCCTGCATACATCACGGCCAGCTTGTCGCACATCTTGGCGACGATGCCCAGGTTGTGAGTGACGAAAATCAGGCCCACCCCGGTTTCCCGCTGGATGTCCCGGAGCAGATTGAGGTACTGGGCCTGGATGGTAACATCGAGGTTGGTGGTTGGCTCGTCGGCGATAATCAGCCTGGGGCCTCCGGCGAGGGCGATGGCCCCCACGATGCGCTGGCGCATACCGCCGCTCATCTGGTGGGGGTATTCTTTCATCCTCGTTTCAGGAGACGGGATGCGCACCGACTGGAGCAGGCTCCTGACCCGCTCCCTCAAGGCCCGCCCGTGCAGGTCCTGGTGGTAGTAGGCCGGTTCCCCCACCTGCGTGCGGATGCTGAACAGGGGGTTGAGCGAGGCCATAGGGTCCTGGAGAATCATGGCAATACGGCTGCCCCGGATGCGGCGCATCTCGCTGGCGGACTTGGGAACGATGTCATCCCCGTCGAACTCGATGCTGCCCTCCACGATGCGTCCGGCGGGCGGCAGCAGGCGCACCAGCGAGAGGCAGGTGGTGGTCTTGCCGCACCCCGACTCTCCGACCAGCCCCATGGTCTCGCCTTCTTCCAGCGTGAAGTCTATGCCGTCCACGGCCTTCACCACCCGCGTCCCGCGGAAGGTGAAGAAGTGGGTCTTGAGGCCCGACACTTTCAGCAAGGGAGGCATGAGGCCCTCCTGGCATCTGAACTGTGATTCGTTTGATTGGGGTGATTACGCTGATGGATGGCCGTCATAATCATGGTAATCCGTGAATCAAACGAAACACAGTTCAGACTAGAGATTCCGCAACTGCGGGTCCAGCTTGACGCGGAGCCAGTCGCCCATTAACTGGGTCGCCAGCACCACCAGCATAATCGCCAGCCCTGGGAAGACCGTCAGCCACCACCGCCCGGTCAACAGGGTGGGCCGGGCCTCCGACAGCATCGAACCCCACGCCGGGGCTGGGGGCGGCACGCCAACGCCCAGGAAGCTCAGAGACGCTTCGGCGATGATGACCACGCCGATGGTCAGGCTGGCCAGCACTATGGTGGTGTTCATCACGTTAGGCACGATGTGGCGAATCATCACGCGGAGCTTGCTGGCCCCGGCCACCTCGGCCAGCTTCACGAACTCCCGCTCCCGCAGGGAAAGCACCTCGCCGCGGATGACCCTGGCGTATCTGGTCCAGAAGATCGCTCCTATGATGATCACGATGTTCCACATACTGGGCCCTAGCAGAGTCGCCAAGAATATGGCGAATATCAGCGCGGGGAGGGCCAGCCAGGCATCGGTGATACGCATGATTACCGTGTCGATCCATCGGCCCAGGTAGCCGGACAGCACACCCATGGCAGTGCCGATGGCTGCGGCGACGAGGGTGCCCACCAGCCCCACAATGATGGAGACGCGGCTCCCGTGGACCAGACGGCTGAACACGTCGCGGCCTTGGAAGTCGGTCCCCAAAATGGCCGTTGCGCTGCCTCCTTCAGCCCACATCGGGGGCGCAAAGAAAGCAGGCTCTACGCCTTCCACGGGCAGCGTCGGATCGTGGGGAGCTATGACGTTGGCGAAGATGGCCATGATGGCCAGGACCGTGAGGACAAAGACTGCCAGCAAAGGCATTTCGCGTATGGTCCGCAACCTCGCCATCAGGAGCGCCCTTGTGGCGCTCATCGGAGCGGGAACGGACAGTTCAGGCACTGGATCGCTTGCCGAAACCATAAGCGCTCATCCTTCAAGAAATCCCCTCTCCCTCTGGGGGAGGGTTAGAGCCTGCCCCGTACTGGATACGGGGGTGAGGGCGTTCTATCGCGTGAGACGGATGCGAGGATCAATATAGGCGTAGGTGATGTCGACCACGAAGTTCGCGGCTACAATCAGGACGCCCATTACAATGACCGCACCCTGCACCAGAGGGAAGTCCCGCTGGAATATGCCGGAATATAGCAGGCTGCCTATGCCCGGCCAAGCGAATATGACCTCGATGACTACCGCAGTATTCAGCAGCAGCACGAGGTATATCCCCGCCCAGGTCACCACCGGAATCAGGGCGTTCTTGAAGGCGTGCTTGCCGATGACCACGTAGTCGGGCATACCCTTCAGCCGCGCCAGCTTGATGTACTCGCTGCCCAGCACTTCCAGCATACTGGAGCGGGTTAGGCGCATGAACGAGGCGGCGTAGTACCACCCCAGAGCTATGCAGGGTAGGATGAGGTGAGTAAAGCCTCCCTTGCCGGCCACCGGCAGCACGCTGAGGTAAAGCCCGAACACGATGAGGAGCATCAGCCCCAGCCAGAAGTTGGGAATGGCCAGCCCAAACAGGGCGACTATCTTCCCCACGCTGTCCCACCAGGTGTTGAGCTTGACCGCCGACAGGATGCCCAAGGGGATTCCGACGACCACGGCAAAGATCAGGGCGCCAGCGGAAAGCTGGAGGGATGCCGTAAACCGCTGGAAGTACAACTCCCGCACCGGGCGATTGAACTGGAAGGACTGCCCGATGTCCCCTTTGAAGATATTGCTGATGAAGGAGAAATACTGTTCGGGGTAGGACTTGTCCAAGCCCCACTGGGCCCGCATCCGGGCCAGGTCCTCCTCGCGCGCGCCGGGCTCGGAATACAGCCGCGCCGGGTCGCCGCCCGCGATCCGCACCAGGCTGAAGATGGTGATGCTGATTATCAGGAGGGTAATAATGCTGTAAAAGAAGCGCCGTATGATGAACTGTCGCACTTTACCTCACCTTATAGTCCCCTCTCCCTCCGGGGGAGGGTTGGGGTGGGGGTGTCCCCCGTCCGCCGGGCCTCACGGGCCCGCTAAATCTCGAAGTCTCATTCGCGGTCGATGATGAGCTGGCGGCCAATGTCCCAGCTCTCATCCATCACTCCCATCACCACGTTGGTCTCATACGTCATATTCACCACCACGCGGTGGGGCGTGATGATGTTCCTCAACGGCTGGACTTCCGCGCGGTCTCCCACTCCGGGGTGCCTGCTCTCAAAGTAGAAGGTGTACTCGTAGCACCCCGGGCAGAACTCAATCTCCCTGACGGACTCCAACTTGAAGGTGTCCTCGATTCCGTCAAACTGGAAGGTGGGAGAATTGCGGACATAGGCTTCGGCTGCGTGCAGGCTGGCAGCGTTCACGCCGGGCCCGGAGAGGGGATAGTAGGCCGCGGCGGCCGCACCGACCAGTACCAGCAGCACGGCCAAGAGCGGTATGTGCCGGAATCGCCGGTCAAACAGTCGTATGTGACCGCCTATGTCCAGTAGCCGAGCCTTCAACCCTGCCCCTTCCCAAAGGCGCCCGGAAAATCAGTGCCGGGCGCCCATTCAGATTCAGTCCGTGATTAGTTGTCTACCAGCTTCCAGTTCTCCCAAGGCGGGCCGTAGAACTCCATCTGCGGGTTGGCAAAGATTTCATTGCCCTCGCCCCAATTGTCGCGATTGGCGATGCGCGGGCCCACGGCGTTGATGAAGCTGAACCAGTATATTGGGATCTTGTAGAATCTTTCGGACAGCAACGCCTGGGCATCGGCGGCCAATCGTTCGCGCTCACTGGGGTCAACCGACGCCTTGTATTGGTCCGTTAGCGCGTCGATTTCAGGGTCGCACATTCGGGATGAGGCAGCCTCGCACCCGACGTAAGCATCGTAGCGGGCGATGAACGCGCCAGCGGTTCCGGTGCCAACCAGCAGTATCTGCGTTTCCGGGCCCCAGGCGTCATTACGTTCCTGCCAGGTGTCGCCCTCCGCCAGCCGGTCGAAGAAAGTGCCGCGCTCCATGGTCTGCAACTTGGCGGTTATGCCGATACGCCCGATCTGGCTGATTATCCGCTCACCCAGGCTGAAGTAGTTGGGAATGGGGCTGAGCCATTCAACCTCGAACCCGTCCCCGTATCCCGCTTCGGCCATCAGCGCCTTGGCCCGGTCCAAGTCTTCTTCGGGCGCTCCGTGGGGCGGCGCCAGCAGGATGTTGGGCGGAATCCAGTAGTTTGCCGGCTTGGAGTGTCCGCTGGTCTCCGCGTCGCTGATGGCCTGACGGTCCAGGGCCAGACCCACCGCTTCGCGCACCCTGGCATCGCTGAAGGGGTTGTCCGGGTTGTGCATGTGCGGGAATTCCAGCCAGAAGACCGCGGTGGTATTCGTCGGAACCAGGACCAGGTCTTCGTTGGACTCGACCCGCGGGATCAGCTCGCCCGCAATGTTATAAGCAATGTCAACGTCACCCGCTTCCAGAAGGGCGAGGCGGGTGGTCGCTTCCTGCACCGAGCGCATGGTGAATTCCTTGACGTGCACGGGACGGTGGTAGTTCTCGAAAGCCTCGAACCGCAGGCTGTCGCCCGGGATTTCTTCCAGCAGCTTGTAGGGGCCTGCGCCTATCGGCGCCTGGATAAACCCCTCGTTGCCGACCTCCTGGTAGTAGGCCGACGGCACGACAAACCCGGAACCGCTGGAGAAAGTGCCGTAGAGCAACAGGAAGTCCAGGAAAGGCTCGGTGAAGTTGAAGCGGATGGTGCTGGGGTCAACCAGGTCCACACCCGCGTTGAATCCATGCAAAATGTCGGCCTGGGCGCCGCTGTAATTCTCGAAGGTGAACTTCACGTCCTCAGTAGTGACCGGCTCTCCGTTGTGGAAGGAGGTGCCGGGCCGCATCTGGAACGTGATGCTGGAGAAGTCGTCGGCCCACTCCCAGCTCTCGGCCAGGCTGGGCGTGTTGAGAGCCTGGGGCATTATCTTCACCACGGCATCGTGCAGCGCGTAGGCGAAGTTGTACGGGGTGGCCATGGCCGGGTTGTCCTGGGGGTCCAGCCAGCTCGACGACAGGCCCGCGTGCCAGGCCAGGGTCATCTTGCCCGAGGCAACCACGCTGGGTTGAGCCGGCGCCGGAGCCTCCGTGGGCGCCGCGGCGGGTGTGGGCGCGCTGGGCGCGGCGGCGGTGGCGGCCGGGGCAGCTGTGGCGGCAGGCACGGCGGTGGCGGCCGGGGCTGTGGTCGCTGCCGGGGCAGTTGTGGCCGCCGGGGCGGCGGTGGCCTCCGGCTCGTCGGTGGCAGCGCCCCCGCAACCGAGAGCCGTCAAAAAGACCAGCGCCAAGGCTGCTAACAGTAAAAACGCAGGATTCCTGAACCGGCTTCGTGTCATGCTGGACCTCCAAGTGTAAACGAATCCGATAGTAGTCTTGGCGACGCTTTTCGTAATGCTCCATTCTCCTATTGAATGTCGGCGTAAATTATCACGCTACTAATCAAGGTGTCAACTATCATTATAATTTATCCATAATTGATAGGAAATCGTAAACACTATCAGGAATAGCAATGCAATGCAATGCAGGCGTTAATCAGAGGGCAGCTTCTGCATTTCCGGGAGGTCTGAAATGAAACCTGCTGCAAGAGACTGACCGGCGCAGGCAGGCCCAGCCCCGGCTATTCCATCTGCCTCAGCCTGGGGTCCAGCTTGTCCCGCAGCCAGTCGCCGAACAGGTTCAGCGACATTACGGTTAGGAGTATGGCGATTCCCGGCATCGTGGCCACCCACCAGGCGTCGACAAGATGATTGCGGCCGTCGGCAACCATTGACCCCCAGGCCGGGTCGGGAGGTGGCACCCCGGCGCCCAGGAAGCTGAGCGTCGCTTCCACCAATATCACGATGCCCACCTGCAACGTGGCCACTACAATTACCGTGTTGATGGTGCCGGGGAAAAGGTGGATGAACAGTATCCTAGGAGTCGAAGCACCGGCCACGCGGGCCAGCGACACATAGTCAAGGTTCTTCAGCTGTAGCACCTCGCCGCGGACCATGCGGGCAAACCGGGGCCATATCCAAAGCGCAAGCACTGCGATGATCATCTCGAAGGACTGTCCGACCGCCACCACCAGCACCAGCGCCACCAGGATGAGGGGCAGGGCCAGAATTATGTCCACCAGTCGCATCAGCAGTTCGTCGACCCAGCCCCCGTAGTACCCGGACAGCAGGCCGATGATTATCCCGATGCCTCCGCCCACTCCGAGAGTGACAGCGGCAACTATGAGGGAGATGCGCGCGCCATAGATGATGCGGCTCAGGATGTCCCGGCCCAGTTGGTCGGTGCCCAGCGCGTATTTGAAACTACCCCCGGCCCGCGTTCCCGATCCGCTTTCCATAAGGATGGTTTCGCCGAGCTGCGCGTTGGAGTCCTGTTCTCTAGCCTCCTCCAGCGACACCTGGTAAAGCAACTGGCCGCTCTGCGGCACCTCCACCACCAGTTTCTCTGCGGTCCTTGCCTCACCCCAGACAGGGGGCAAAGTGCGAGACCTGAGGTCGCCGTCGATGGGGTCGTGGGGAGCCAGGAAGTTGGCGAAGATGCCGCAGACAACCACCGCTCCTAGCAGGATGATGGGGATAATGGGGAGCCGGCGGGCGGCCCGGTATCCCGAAATCACCCTTCCAAGGGGATTGGCCGTCGTCGTTCTCAGAGTGAGGTCGGCTGCCACTTCAGTACACGGCTCCTAGGCGTACCTGATTCGGGGGTCGATATAGGCGTACAGTACGTCCACCAACAGGGCGGCCCCAACGTACAGCAGGGTGAAGATGATTACCACTCCCTGAAGTACCGGGTAGTCGGACCCCAACGTGGCGTTGATGGCCAGCAGCCCCAGCCCCGGCCAAGCGAACACCAGCTCCGTGGTGATGGACCCGGCGACGAGATTGCCCAAGGTGACGCCCGCGAAGGTAAGAGGCGGAATGATGGCGTTGCGGAATGCGTGCTTCCAGATGAGGGAGTAGCCGGGGACTCCCTTGGCCCTGGCGAGCTTGATGAATTCCGAGTCCAGCACGTCCAGCATAGCCGAGCGCACCAGCCGCATATTGGCCGCGACAAAGAACCAGCCCAGGGTGACGGCGGGCAGAATAATGCTGTTCCAGTCCTGCCGGCCCGACGGAGGGACCCATTCCAGCCGGATGGCGAAGACGACAATCAGCATGAAGCCCAGCCAGAAGTTTGGCGCTGACTGGCCAATCAGGGCAACTATCTTGCTGAAATTGTCTATGATACCGCCCCTTCGGACGGCCGACAGGATGCCCAGGGGAAGCCCAACGACTATGGAGAAGAGAAAAGCGGCGCCGCCAAGCTCGAAGGTAGCCACAAACCGTTCCCAGATGATGTCACCCGCGGGCCGGTTCTCCTTTATGGACTGACCGAAATCGCCCCTGACCAAGTCCTTTATGAATATCCAGTATTGCTCAAAATACGACTTGTCCAGTCCCAGCTTCTCGCCCACCAAGTCGTATCGCTCTTGGGTGACGAAATCGCCCAGCATCATGGTCCGAGGGTCTCCTGAAACTCGGGCCATGGCGAAAATGATGATGGAGACCGCAAAGAGCGTAACGATGGTAATGAGAAATCTGCGGACCAGAAACCTTTGCATTGGAAGCCGAGTCCTAATCGGCTGTCGACCGAGGGCCAACAGCCGTAAAGATTATCCACGCGCTCCGCAGGTGCTTGGACGGTAATCACCGGGGCGCTGCCTGTGTCCCGGAGTCATTTCCCTCACCCGTGAACCAAGTGGGGAGAGCCTGCCTTTGCGGGCTCTCCTAGCCCGTCGGCTGTGCGCTCTTATTGGCTGCGATGCTTAGTCCACTCGTATGCTCCGAAGGATCGCGTGTCGCCATATTCTAGGTTCTCGGCCCAGGAATCGACCTTGGAACTGAGAGGCCAGAGCACGTTGACGCTGTAGAGTCCGGTCTCCAAGACGTTCTCGTAGATGAAGCGTGCCAACTCGTTCATGACAGCCCAGCGGTCTTCGTCGTTGGTCTGTACCCCGGCTTCGGCAAGCAACTCATCCACTATCGGGTGATCAAATCCAGCCGACCAGCCGGAGTCACTACCGAAGACAAGGGCCATGATCTCGAGGGGGTGCTGCCTGCCAGCAGTGCCGTGGCAACTGGCCTGGTTGTAGCTACGGGCCTGGATCAGTGGGCCCTGGGTCAGGTAGGGGACCCGCTGGATGGTGGTGTCGATCCCGATTTCCTCCCACATCTCCGATATTGCCTCGCAAGCCTCCACCTCGGCGGCAACACCGCGAATGCTGGGAGTGAGGGTGATTTCAAACCCGTCCGGGTAGCCCGCTTCCTCCAGGAGCTGAACGGCCCGCTCGGGATCGTAGGGTATAGTTCGCAGGTCCTCATCCAGGAAATCGAGCTTGTTCTCCCACATCCATAACGGCTGCGCCGAGCCCTCGCCGCCCAGCAGGGTCTCCACTATCAGGTCCCGGTCGATAGCGATAGAGAGGGCCTCGCGGACCTTTCGGGCCTGTTCCCATTCCGGGGAATTTACGTCCGGACTGGCAGATACCCAAGGCAGGTCCGGATCGTAGCCCGGCCGACGCTCCGCGAAGTCAGGTTCACCGTGACCGACGTACCAGTTGCCATAGAACCCGAGGTGCTCGGTGGCGCCGTTGGGCACCGCGATGTATCGGATGTCCTCCACTTGGTCCATTGCTCCCTTGGAGTCCAGCGCCATCTGGAAGCTGTCCAGTCTGCCCGCCTGGAAGTTGGCCACCCTGGTGGACTCCTCCGCAATTTCCCACATCATCAGCTCGGCGAATTCGGGCGTCTTGCGGTGGTGGTTCTCCCTGGCTGTGAACCGCCACACCTCGCCGGTGGTGGAACTTTGATATTCCCAAGGGCCGGTGCCGACGCCCTCGAACATGGCTACATCTTCGCCCTTTTCCTCGAAGTGCTTCTTGCTGGTCAAGAGATTGGAGGTGGTAAGAGAGGTCTGGAGCAGTGTGTCGAATTGGGGTTCGACGGTGTCTAATTCAAAGGTATGGCTGTCGATCTTAGTTAGCCCGCCATCCGGATGGAAGAAAATCCTCCTAACCGGGCCCGATATCGACGAAATGCTGTCCGGGGCCACCTGGCCCTCAGCTCCAAAGATATAGTCGTCGACGGTAACCTCACCATAGCCCTTGCTGAACTCGACGCCTTTCTTAAGTTTGAAGGTCCAGACACTGCCAGAATCGTCGACAGACCAGGATTCGGCCACCTTGGGCTTAAACTCGCCGTTTGCATCCACAAAATTCAACTGCTCGTGGGACGCGGTGGCGACGTAGAGCCAAACTGTGCTCTCGGTCAGCTTGTTGCTCGCGCTGTAGGGTCCCAGTTCCTTGAAGCCGATGTTGAGAACACCCTCCGGCCCTTCCATCATTGCAGGGGCGGTGGTGGGTGCCACGGTGGGGGCCGCCGTTGCCGCCGGCACAGCGGTGGCGGCAGGCTGGGGGGCGGTAGTTGCCTGGGGCGCCGCCGTGGGGGCCGCGTCAGTTTCCTCTTCTGCGGCGCCCCCGCAGGCCAGAATTAAAACGAGGGACATAATGACGAATATCGTCATAATGAGTCGGCTGCCTAGATGCAGACGCATCCAATTACCTCCAAATGCGCTGGAACGCTATTCGTATTAGCTATGTATCAGGGTGCATACTATCAATCTGACTGTGGGGTGTCAATCGTATCCCACCGTTGGTATTCTTAACGTGAGTGGGCAATGAGCTGTTCAGATCCCGTCACTCCCGCGAAAACCGGAGTTCACCTTCCCTGGCTGTGGAAAGACGTATACGCCAAGCCTCCGGGTTCCCGCGAAACCGGGAATGACGGGATATTTCCCGGTGATTTTCACCTGTCCACGGGGGAGAAAGTTAAGAGGCGATGGCTCTGAACTTTTAGCCCTGATACCGTCAAATACTTGCTGCGGGGCATCATGTCAACTCCAACATACAAGGCCGATACGGTCATCAGGAACGCCAACGTCATCACCATGGACGCCAACCGGCCCCGCGCTCAGGCCGTGGCGATGAGCAACGGCCGCTTCATCGGTCTGGGCAGCAACGAGGACGTGGAGACCTTCATCGGCCCGGGCGTCAAGGTGTTGGACCTCACGGGCAGGACGGTGCTGCCCGGGTTCATTGACGCCCACATCCACGTGCTGAACAGCGGCATCCGCCACGTGATGGCCGCCGACTGCGACCTGCCCACCATTTCCGCCATCCAGACGGCCCTGCGGGACCGGGCGGAGACCACGCCGCCGGGCCAGTGGGTGCAGGGTTTCAAGTTCGACGACACCAAGACGGCGGAGAACCGATTCATTTTCCGTGAGGAACTGGACGCGGTAAGCACTTTCCATCCCATTTTTGTGGCCCACCGCGCCGGACACATCTATTATCTGAACAGCATGGCGCTGGAGCTGGCCGGGTTCGACCGGGACACCCCCGACCCCTTCGGCGGCAGGCTAGGCCGCGACCCGGACACCGGGGAACTGAACGGGGTGGTCTACGAGCGGGCCATCGAACACGTGCGATTCCAGCTCATCCCCTCCGACACGCCGGAGATTCGTCGCGAAGGGCTGCGCGCCATCTGCCGGATGCTGACCGAGGTTGGCCTTACCAGCGTCCACGACGCGCGGGTTGTCAGGGACGAGTTCGTCACCTACCAAGAAGGAAGGGACGCCGGCGACCTGTCCATGCGGGTCTACGCGCTGATGTACCATCCCCATTTCCCGTCCCTGCGGGAAGCGGGACTGAAGAGCGGATTCGGCGACGATATGCTGCGACTGGGCGGCATCAAGATGGTGGCCGACGGGGCCATCGCCGCCCGCACCGCCTACCTGTCGGAGCCATACGTGGGCAGCGACTGCGATCACGGCATCCTGGCGATGAGCGCCGAGGAAATCGAAGAAAACGTGATGGAGATGCACCGGGCCGGGTTCCAGGTGTGCATCCACGCCAACGGCGACCTCGCCATAGACATGGTGCTGAACGCCTACGACAAGGCGCAGGCCGCGGACCCGCGCCCCAATCCCCGGCACCGCATCGAACACTGCACGCTGGTAAACCCGGACATACTCACCAAGATGCACCGGCTGGGAACCATCGCCACGCCCTTCTGCACCTACGTCTACCACCACGGCGAGAAGATGCCCTTCTACGGCGAGGAACGCCTGCAATGGATGTTCGCCCAGCGCTCCTTCCTCGACTACGGGGTGGTGGGCACCGGGGCCACCGACTATCCCCCCGGCCCCTTCGAGCCGCTCTTGGGCATCCAGAGCTGCGTGACCCGTACCGACAGCCGGGGCAACGTCTGGGGGCCCAACCAGAAGGTGAGCGTAGAGGAGGCGCTGCGCATATACACGATGCACAGCGCCTACGCCTCCTTTGAAGAGGACGTAAAGGGTTCCATCGAGGTGGGCAAACTGGCCGACCTGGTGGTGCTGGACGCAGACCCGACGCAGGCGGACCCGTTCGGCATCAAGGATATTGCGGTAGAGAAGACTATCGTCGGCGGCAGAACCGTGTATGAGGCTTAGGGCACTGCGCCCTCTCGCCGGAACACGTCCGCCAGCTTTTCGACCCCTTCCCATATCTCGGTTTCAGAGGGCAGGGCAAAGCATAGCCGGATGTAGTTGGCGGCCGCATCCGGGTCGGCGGACCAGTCCGGTCCCGGGTTGAACGCCACGCCTTCCCTGAGAGCGGGCATATTCAACGCGCGCGAATCAACTCCTGTAGGGAGCTTGACCCACAGGTACATCCCGCCCCGGGGAACTTCGAACTCGACGGTCGGCCCAAATGACTCTCGGAGGGCGCTGGCGAGGACGTCGCATTTGCGCTTGAGGGCCGCGCGCATTTTCAGGATGTGCTCTTCATAGTGGTTGGTGAAGTAATCGGCCACAATCATCTGGTCCATTACGCCGGTGCCGGCGTCGTTCTTGCGGGACAGCAGCCGGCCCATCACCTCCCACTCGGCGACGATGTATCCGAGGCGGGTGCCGGGGCCGAGGGTCTTGGAGAAGGAGCCGATGTGCAGCACCCGGTTGCTGTCGTCCAGGGAGCGAATGGCGTTCTCATATTCCCCTTCAAATATGAGGTCGGCGTAGCATTCGTCCTCGAATATGGGGACGCCGTACTCTTCGCTCAGTTCCAGCATCCGCCAGCGGCGCTCCAGGGACATTACGGTGCCGGTGGGGTTCTGGAGCGTGGGGATGGTGTAGATATACTTGGGGCGCACCCCTTTGGCCCGCAGGTCTTCAAGGGCCTGGGCCAAGTGGTCCATGTTCATGCCGTCGTGGTCAACCTCAATAGCCACCATGTTGACCTTGCGGCGGCGCAGGTTGCCGAGGGCGCCGGAGAAGCTGAACGCTTCCACGATTACGGTATCGCCCTCCTCCAGCAGGATTTCGTTAATCAACTCGATAGCCAGGCCGGAACCCGAGGTAATCAGGACCTCGTCTATCGTTGTGTTGATTCCACGATGGGCCGCCAGCTTGTCTACCAGGAACCTGCGCAGCGGTAAGATTCCCTGCGGGCCGCCGTCGAAGTTGTACATGGATATGTTCCTCGGGTCGCCCCGGAACACCCTGGAGGCTGACTCGATGAAACCCTCCATGGGGACCATGTCGGGGTCGCTGTGGCCGCCGATGAAGTTGTACTTCGGGTGGCCTTCCCACGGAGCCGGAGGAGGAGGCAGTTCCCGGTTGAAGAGCGAAGAATAATCCAATGCTTTTCCGGGCATGGGCTGACCCTCCACTTTTATCGGCTTACGTTGCCTGTGGGTGCATCCAAGAGTGTTGGCATCCTAACACCACGGGCATCGGGTGTCGATGGTGTCCGCGCCAAAAGTCCTCTGTCGAAAATCAACGAACTAGGCGGGAAAGAGAACCACCAGAGATGCCGTAAATTCAATTGCGCTCCCTGCGTTGCGCCCCAGCCCGTGATAAAATAGCCTGCTGAATACGAATCGCGGGCGGAGGCGCCGGTTGACTACAGGCATTGACGATCCCTATCTGAAATATGCTCTCTTCTGCCGCAGCACCTCGGAGGGAGACGACGGCGAGTTGAGCCTGAACAATATCGTGGACTTGGTGGACTTGCCGGAACCGCCGCCGGGCGGCGAGGCCGGGCCGGTGCTGGCCGAGGTGGACGTTAATCTGGCCTTCTGTATTGGCGGAGCCCTGCCGGGGGAACATCGTCTCTTCGTGGCGCTGAAAACCCCCGGCGTCCCGCTGGAAACGCCCCCGGCCCAGCGGGTGCAGTGGGACGAAGGAATCCTGTTCCAACGGTGGATCAAGACCTTCCGCATCCCGGTGCAGGCCCCGGGGCAGCACTCCGCCGCCATCCTGTTCGACGGCATCCCCTTGGGCGAGGCCAGCTTCCTGGTGCGCTTCAAGTCGGAGTAGAGCAACGGCGGCGCTAAGTTGAAACGCCGTTGTCAGCAAGCTACAATTACTGATACTTAACTCCGCAACAGGGAGCGCGTCTCGTGGCTAACCAGACCGGCAAGCGCTATGTCTGCGCGCAATGCAAGGCCGAATTCATCGTAACCAAGGGCGGCACTGGCAGCGTTGGCTGCTGCGGCCAGCCGATGCAGCTCAAGTAGAGGGTTCAGCAATGGCAAATCAGTTGGGAAAGCGATATACCTGCGAGACCTGCGGCAGCAGCGTCCTCTGCACCAAGAGCGGAGACGGCGAAATCGAGTGCTGCGACGCCAAGATGGAGTTGCAGGAACCCCGCAAGCTGCCTTCTTCCGACTAAGCGAGGCTTTTTGTCTGAACTGTGATTTTGGGATTTCCCTGATTCTTCTTAATCACGGTCATCATAATAATCACAAAAATCACAGTTCAGACAATTCACAGGGGCGCACGGTGGTGCGCCCCTGTTTATATTGCCGTTGCCGCCGCGCTCCCACCTACTTGAAGTAGGGGATGACGTGCTTGCCCATCAGCTTGATGGAGTCCATGATGCGGGTGTGGGACAGGTTGCCGGGCTGGACGAAGCATAGAACTTGGTCCACGCCGGCCTCCTGATACTTCTTCATCACCTCGATGATTTCATCGGGCGTGCCCATGGCGAAGGCGCCGGAGTCCAGGTGGTCCTGCGCGGTCTTGTCCACGCGCTCGGTCTGGATGGCGTCCACGGCAAACTTGTAGCTGTCGGGCACCTCGCGTCCGGCCCAGGGGGCGTACAGGTTCTCGGCCATCTGCACGAACCAGGCGCCCTCGGGCCCGCCGACGCGACGCGCTTCCTCGCCGTCTTCGCCACAGTGGACGATGCAGAGGGCAGCCACCTGGTCGTTGACGAAGGAGCCGACGGGGTTGGCGTTCTTGACGGCTTCGCGGTATGCGGCGACCCGTTCCTCCATCTGGGCGTATCCGCCAAGGTTGAAGCAGAGGACGCCCAAGCCTTGCTCGCCAGCCCGTCGGAAGCTGTCAGGCTGGCTACAGGCAACCCACATGGGCGGGTGCGGCTGCTGCACCGGCTTGGGGATGACCGACCGCTCCGGGATGTTGAAGAACTCGCCCTGGTGCGAGAAGGGGTCTTCCGTCCACATCTTGGGAATCATTCGGATGGCTTCGTTCCATTGGGCCTGGGTCTGCGCCGGGTCAACCTCGAAGCCGTCCATCTCGATGAGGGTGGTGGAGCGCCCGGTGCCCAGCTCCATGCGACCGTCGCTGAGGATGTCCAGCACGGCGGCGCGCTCGGCGACGCGGACGGGGTGGTTGTACTGCGAGGGCAGCAGGGCCACGGCGTGGCCGATGCGGATGCGCTTGGTGCGCTGGGAGATGGCGCCGTACAGCACCTCGGGAGCGGAACAGTGGGAGAACTCCCGCAGGAAGTGGTGCTCCACGGTCCAGAAGTACTCGAAGCCGACCTCGTCGGCCAAATCCACCTGGGCCAGTACCTGCTTGTAGCGTTCCGCCTCGATGCCGGGGTGATGGGGTTCGGGAATCTGGATTTCATACATCAGGCCAAATTTCATGCGTCAATCCTCACTTGAGAAAACCCAATTCTCCAAGATTGTAACACAACTTCCAAGTTGACAGAGCTGTCGGCACACGCTAGTATCCTCGCTGGCTGGCAAGAGCATCCTTGCTTGGCAGGTAGGTCCCGCATTTTCGATTGGCATCAAGGAAAGATATATGGACGCCAATATCCGTGATTTGCAGACTCTTTACCGAGGACCCGTATCATATCGCATTCCGCAGTTTCAACGAGCTTATGCTTGGAAGCAGGAAACACAGTGGGAGCCACTGTGGGCAGACGTCCTGAAGATATCAGAGAAATACCTAGTTAATGGTGTGCAATCTCCCATATTGCCGCATTTTATGGGTGCAATAGTATTACAGCCCCAAGACAACAGCACCGGAGAAGTACAGAAGAGAATTGTCGTTGATGGACAACAACGTCTGACGACGTTACAGCTATTGATTAAAGCACTTGAGAAAGTTTTTGTCGGCAGAAATGATAGCGCCAGGGCAGCCCGCCTACGCCCTCTATTCGAGAATGAAGAGCACTTTCTCGCAAATGACCCAACGAACCAGCCCAAGATCAGGCAATCAAATTTCGGCGACCAGCGCGACTTTCAACGTGCCATCGAAGACAGAGTTGCAGATTCCGAATCCGCAATTCTACAAGCTCTTGACTATTTTGCGACAAGCATCACGAAATGGATTAATTCTGATGCCGAAGCCTATTCAGATAAAGCCGACGCCTTGTATCACGCCATAACGCAGCTGATCCAAATTGCAGTTATTGATTTAGATCAAGAAGAACAGCCCCACATTATCTTTGAAACGCTTAATGAACGTGGAGAGCAGCTTACTCAGTCTGACCGAATAAAAAACACAATTATGTACCGAGCAAACGTCATTGACAACGCTAACCGCGCAAGGGAGTTGTGGGGGATGTTTGAAGAGGGGAACTGGTGGCGTCAAAACACAGGGGAAGCACGCTTGAATAGAGCTCACAACGACCGATTCTTGAACTATTGGGTAGTAATGAAGAGCAAAAGTTTGGGAGAAGTGACTTCAGAAAGGGTAGCAGCAGAGTTTCGCAATCTTTTGGATTCAGATGAATACAGGCAAATTGATATTGACAAGATTGTCGAAGAAATTAAATATACAGGGGTCTTTTACAGGGCAATGGAAGAAGATTCCATACCAGAGATGAAAACTTTTTTGAAAAGAATTAAGGCTTTGGAAGTGGGTACCGTTACCCCGCTCCTAATGTGGTTGTATGGTTCGCGGATTCCATGGAAAATTCGAGAAAGGTGTCATGCGGCCTTGGAGAGCTATCTAGTGCGTCGAATGCTTTGCGGGTACCAGTCAACCGGGCTCAACAGGTTCTTCGAGGAAACTATAAAGCACCTAGGGGAAGTAGAACCAACCAGCGTAGATTCCGAGTTAATCAAACACCTCAAAAGGCAAGACAGCAACGGTCGGTGGTGGCCCACCGACAATGAAATAAAAGAAACATTGGTCGAAAACCGAATGAGAGGTAATGCAGCCCGGCAGAGAATGATCTTGGAGGCTGTTGAGGCTTATCTTAGAAGTGAATTTGCTGAAAGTGTCGGGGATTTTCAAAGTCTGACGATAGAACATATCATGCCTCAAGGATGGGCAACATCAGGCAACTGGCCGATGCCCTCAAGCGCTTCAGGGGAAGATACAGATCATACGAATAGGGACAATTCAGTTAGAGAATTGGGTAATCTCACATTGGTTACTCAGAAGCTTAACTCGTCAGTTTCCAACGGGCCCTGGAACCAAAAGAAAGAAACCCTCCGAAACCATAGCGTTCTGTTTTTGAACAAACAGCTACTTGATGATCCTCCCGAAATTTGGGACGAGAAAGCGATCCGAGATAGAAGCACTAAGTTGGTAGACCATATTATCAGGATTTGGCCCCATGCTGACTCCATCTAAGCTTTCTTAGATTTGACATTAACTTCTGTGATTGACCAGGATCACAGTAAAAGTCG
The DNA here is from genome assembly GCA_965204865.1 of Dehalococcoidia bacterium. Classification (GTDB taxonomy): domain Bacteria; phylum Chloroflexota; class Dehalococcoidia; order Lucifugimonadales; family UBA3495; genus VXOI01. Next base: position 3,263,906 of record OZ242027.1, read on the forward strand.
GCCCCGGAATTGTCCGGGGCCGCTGTGTTGACAAGGATGCAGTAGCAACCGAGACCTACGGCACCAGCATCGCCCTCGTGATTTCCGGCTGGCGCTGGTCCCACTCGCACTGGGGGAAGGCTTCGTTGACCTCGGCCAGCGGGAACTTGTGGGAGACTATGCGCTCGAAGGGCAGGCGGTCCTTGTTGCGGATGAGGAAGTTGAGCAGACGGGGCAGCAGGTCGGGCTTGTACATCAGCGAGCCCATGATGTTCTTGCCTTGAAGCAGCTTGGACGGGTCTATGGAGACCTCGCGGCCGCGCACGATGTCGCCGATTTCGATGAAGGTGCCTCCGTTGCTGAGCATATCTATGCCCTCGGCCAGCAGCTCGGCGCGGCCCACCAGCTCCATCACCACGTCGGCGCCGCGGCCGTCGGTCAGCTCCCTGACGCGGCGAAGGCGGGTCTCGGGGGTGTTGAACTCCTCGATGTTGATGGTGTGGTCTGCGCCGAAGGCCTCGGCCAGCTCCAGACGGTTCTCCAGGCGGTCGAGGATGATGACCCGGTCGGCGCCCATCTCCTTGGCCATGGCGGTGGCGTGGACGCCCAGGCCGCCCGCGCCCTGGATGACCACGTAGTCGCCCTCGCCGGCCCCGGCGCGGATGAGGCCGGTGGTGACGGTGCCCATGGCGCAGTTGACCGGGCCCAGCAGGTCGTCGTCCAACTCGTCGGGGACGCGGAAGAAGGGGTGTCGCGGCGGCAGGTAGAGGAAGTCGGCGTAGGTGCCGGTGAAGTAGGGCCAGGTGCCGGCGGCGGGGTAGTTGCGGTTCATGCACCAGTTGGTGTTGCCCCGCAGGCACTGGTGGCAGGCATAGCAGGGGAAGACCGCGGCGTAGACCACGCGGTCGCCCTTCTCAATGGGCGCGCCGGAGGAGTCGGTGGTGACGCCGTCGCCGAGAATCTCCACGACGCCGGTGCCCTCGTGGCCCATGGCGCGGCCCGTGGGCGGCAGCGGCACGTTGACCTGGTCGCCGCGCCAGACGTGCAGGTCGGAGCCGCAGATGCCCGCCTGGGTCATACGCAGCAGCACCGCGCCAGGAGCGGGTTCGGGGACGTCGTATTCCTGGATCTCGAAGGGCTTGCCATACTCTACGCAGGCAATAACTCGGCCTTTCATCGCGTACCTCCTAGTGGGGTTTGAGGTGGACGCAATGTATCACAAGGCCGGGTGTTTTGATACGGGCCGGGGCAGTCGCTGGCAAACCAATGGCGATGGAAGGGCAGCCCGGCTATTGCTCGAATCGCCGGAGGAAATCTATCCAGTCTCTTGTCGGGATTCCAGAAAGAGGAAGGTCAAGGGTTTGCTCAATGTATTCGTCCATCATCCCAGTGCGGGCAAGACGTCCGAAGTTGCCGCCTCCATCGCTATTGGGGCGGTCGGCGACCTGATCGCTCTTTGATGGGTATGGACTCACAGAAGGGGGAACTACGATACCCTTATCGCTTCGGGAACTCCGGATCTCAGTCCACCAGTAATTGCGGTAGGCCGCCGCGTACTTCGCCGGAGTAACGAACGGCCGGTATGCCACTGGACTGCCCGAAAGGACGTTACTTAAAGCCCAAGGAACCACGACTATAAGGTCGGCGTCGGCGCAGGCGTTGAGCGTGGTGGTGAACCGGAAATTGGGAACTCTCTCTTTGGACAAGAGATACCAGCCCTTGAGCTCGATGCCAAGCACAATATCTTGGCCGTTGCGGTCTGACTTTAGCAAGACATCCGGGAACACCTGCGCCTGGCGTTGAAAGAAATAAGTCTGATATTCCTCGGCGGGGTCCCACACGGAACGCATCCGGTTCAATGTGGCGACAACCTGCTCCTCGATAGCGGCACCCAACACGGTATTCAGGGTTTGAAGGTCCGTGGCGGGTATGCCTTCAATAACCGTCCGGCTGTTGAAGTGCGCCGGAATCGCGTAGATGGCTTCGATAACCCGCCGGTACACCTGGAAATGAGGCCAAGCGGCATCAGGCTGCGAAGGGTTAGGCAATGTCATGGTTCGCCAGCCTGTCCAGCGCCACTCTATAGTAGTCCTCCAGTATTTCGGCGCTATAACACTGCCTTCCCGTGTTAATGGCGGCTATAGCAGTGGAACAAAGTCCGCCGAAGGGTTCCCACACCACATCGCCCGAATCCGAAGAGGCCAGTATCATTTGCTCCAGCAGACGGAGGGGCTTCTGGTTCATGTGGACGCTTTTATACACGTCCTTAATACGCTCTTCGCCGCGTACCGGCGGTTCCCTCCAGACATTGGTAATGCCCACGCCGCAATGGAACTTGGCTCTCATTTTGGCCCATTCTTCCGCAGTTGCCGGGCTTACGCCGTCCAGGCTGTAATAGGGCCTGCCTTCGGGCCGTCCGTGTTGGTTGGCGTATTGCGCCAGAAGCTCAAACGCTTCCGGCGGAGGAAAATACCAAAGATGACACTTGGTGAGATACTTACGGGTCGCAGCGTTCTTGACGCCGCAAGCTATGTTGGCTTCGTTAAGGGTCAAGCCGCTTCTTTCCCATTCGTGCCGCACCCACTGTTTCAGTGTCATCGACTGTCCGTTTGAGTCAACGGTTACGTTGCGCACGTACTGAACGCAGACTTCGGTAACTACGGGAAAACGGCGCAGCGTCTTACTGTTGGCGTTGCCTGCAATATGTCCCACTCCCTTGTCCCATATATGGCACGATCGGTATTCCCAGCCATGCCGCGCCAATACCGGGTGTACGCTGGCCCAGCCTATTTCAGTGTTCCAGAACCAGAGCGTTGTTTCGGGCAAAGCGCGTTTGGACCAATGGGCGACATGGGGAGAGTACCATTCCGCCAAGTCTTCGTGGGATACGGGGTCGCCCGGATAACTCGCTACGCCATAAGGCCCGTCTGCGACTATCACCGTAGGCGACAGCCACTCTTCCGACACTTCCGAAAAATCGCCCAGGTACAAGTTGGCTTGTCCCCCGCGGTATACCGGCGGGCATTGTTCCTTCTCACGCGGCAACAGGGCAGCTTGCTTCGATTCATTGGGTGGCATCCGCCTAGTCATCGCGTCATTCTCTCCTCCCCAATGGTCCCATTGCGAAAGCCAGCCAGGTCAGCACAGTCAGGTGAAAGTCTAGTGACTGACCATCCATACGGTCAACGGCCTGCTGTCAGTCACTTTCAGCCGGTCGCGTTCAAGGCGAGCGCGTCGCCAGCGTTTCGGGAACTGGGGCTATTGGTTACGCAGGCCACGGTTCTCGGCCTCCAGTTGTCGGATGCGGGCCTCGGCCTGGTCGGCGCGGGCCTCGGCGGCCAGGCGGGCGGCGTCAGCGGCGTCGCGGGCTTCCATAACTGCATCGTAGCCCGGCAGGTAGGAGCCTTCCGCCGGGTCGTACCATTCCAGACTGGCATCTTCACCGGCCGCCTGTTCCCAGCATACGTACAGCCTTAGCACTTCGCTATAGCCCCGGTAGCGGCCCGGCGCCCATTCCTCGATGGGAACCGGGTCGTAGCGCCCGTCGGCCAGCCGGTCGCCTGACAAGCGCGGGAAGCCCCGGGGGCCGACGCTGGAGTTGAACCGCCAGTATTCCCGGATGCCCAGGGCAGCATAGCCTTCCCGCTTCCGGGTCGCGTCGTTGAGGAAGGTGCTCCCGGACGCAACCTCCATTATCAGGTCAGGAGGCTTGTCATGGTCCGAGATGGCGTATCCGTTGCGGTTGGCAACCACCTGCGGGTCCACATCGAAGGCAACCATCATGTCGGGGTAGAACACGTCGCTGCGGCCCTCGATTTCCTGCAATTCGGCGAAGGGCGCAGGGCTGAGGAACAGGTCGAAGGTGATTAGCGTGGTCTCAAAATTGCCCAGCCAGTGGCGCAGAGCGCGGGATTTGCCAGGATCCAGCAGGTATTTGGGGCTGGTCATTTCTTCCTTCCGGGGCGCGTCCGGGAACTGGACGTAGCCCGGCGGCGGGTTTGGAATCCAGTGGATCGGGCCGGTGGCGCCGGCGTGGCGCTTGAGGGTCATACAGGGCCTCCGGGCAAGAGGGATGGTGGGATTATACGCTGTAGGCACGAGTCCGGGCCAAGTGCTGGTGATGATAAACTCAATGGGACTCTAATCGTCACATTCTCGCCTGTGCTCCCGTTAATAGACCGGGCAAGGCTAGGAGATCAGCCATGCCAGCGAAAACAGGACAGCAGTACATCACTAACCTGCGGGAGAACCCCACTGAGGTGTGGATTCGCGGGGAGCGGGTGAAGGACGTTACGGCGCATCCGGCGCTGAAGGGGGGCGTGAAGTCGGTGGCGGCGCTGTACGATCTCCAGCACGACCCGGCGACCAAGGACGATATGGTCTTCCCCTCGCCGTCATCGGGCGACCCCGTGGGGCTGTCGTTCATGGTGCCGCGCACGGAAGATGACCTGCTGCGTCGGCGCAAGATGATGACCCACTGGGCCTGGGTGGGCTGCGGGATGATGGCGCGGACGCCGGACTTTATGAATGTGTCCATCGCGGGGTGGGCCGGGGCGGCCGAGTTCTTCGGCCAGAACCGCCCGGAGTTCGCGGACAACGTGCGTCGCTACCATGAGCACATCCGCGAGAACGACATTACGCTGACGCATACGCTGGTCAACCTGCAACCCCGTCGCACCAGCGGGACGGTGGATGACCTGGACGAGCAGGTGGCCCTCACCGTGGTCAAGGAGACCGACGCGGGCATCGTCGTGCGGGGCAGCCGGGTGCTGGCGACGCTGGGGCCGCTCTCCGATGAGATTGCGGTTTATCCGACGCGCACGCACATGATCGGGCCGGAGGCGTGGCGGCAGGCTTTTTCTTTTGCCATTCCCAACAACACGCCGGGCTTGAAGTTCATCTGCCGCGAGAGCTTCGACTACGGACGCTCCAACTTCGACCATCCTCTCGGCTCGCGGTTCGAGGAGATGGACTGCATCGTGTTCTTCGACGACGTGCTGGTGCCGTGGGAGCGGGTGTTCCTGCTGGGCGACGTGGATATGTGCAACAACTACTCCGCAGCCACGCAGTCGGTCACTCACGCGGGCTACCAGGTGGTCAATCGCTGCGCGGTCAAGACGGAGTTCATCCTGGGGCTGGCCCAGATGATGGTGGACACGCTGGGGTCGGGCGGGTTGACCCACGTGCAGGAAAGGATCGCGGAGATCATCGTCCACCTGGAGACCCTGAAGGCTTGTATGCGAGCCTCGGAGGCGGATGCGTGGTTCAATGACTACGGGGTAATCTGCCCGGCGCAGGGGCCTATCACGGTGGGGCGGGCGCTGTATCCCACCACCATATACCCGCGGCTGGCCGAGATTGTGCAGCTTCTCGGCTCGGGGAACCTGATGGCGCTGCCGTCGGAGGGGGACTTCGACGCCGACATCGGGCCGGAGGTGGAGCGCTACCTGACCACCGACGCCGCCGACGCCCGCGAGCGGGTGCGGCTGTTCCGGCTGGCGTGGGACGTGGCGTGCAGCGCCTTCGGCGGGCGGCAGGTGCTGTACGAGCGTTTCTTCGGCGGCGACCCGACGCGGAACGCGCTGCTGCTGTACCAGGGCTACAACCGCGACGGGGCGGTGGCGAGGGTGCGGGAGTTCCTGGGGCGGGAGGGGTGGTAGAATATTTGGTTTTTAAGGAAATGAGCTAGTAGTACAACAGGTTTGCATTGATGGATAATTGGTTTACCTGTTGCTGGGAATAGGTTGAAGGTCAAGGTGATGTTGGGAGGACGGGTATGCCAGCCAAGAAGTACCGGGTCAGGCTAAGTGCGGAGGAGCAAGAGGAACTTAAGGGGATGGTGTCCCGGGGACGCGAGGTGGCATACAAGCAGACCCACGCCCGCATCCTGCTGCTGGTCGATGAGGCCCAGGAGGGTGGGGCGATGAGGGACGAGGAGATCGCCCGGTTCCTGAAGGTAGGCAGCGCCACGGTGGAACGGGTGCGCCGCCGCTGTGTGGAGGAGGGGGTCGAGGCCGCCCTGGGCCGCAGGCAGCAGGTGAACCGGCGTCCCAGGAAACTGGACGGCGATGGCGAGGCCCGGTTGGTGGCAATGGCCTGCTCCCAGCCGCCGGAGGGTCGCGTTGGCTGGACGCTGCAACTGCTGGCTGACCGGCTGGTGGAGTGGGAGATAGTGGACTGCATCAGCACCGAGACTGTGCGCCAGACACTGAAAAAAACGAGGTCAAGCCTTGGCTGAAGCAGTGCTGGTGCATTCCGCCCAAGGCCAACGCCGAGTTCGTCTGCGCCATGGAGGACGTGTTGGAGGTCTACCACCGCCAGTATGCCGACAACGAGGTTCTGGTGTGCCTGGACGAGACCAGCAAGCAACAGGTGAAGGAGACCCGCACACCCCTCCCACCGCGTCCCGGGGTTGCCACGGCCTACGACTACGAATACGAGCGCAATGGGGTGAGCAACCTGTTCATGCTGTACGCGCCCCTGGAGGGGTGGCGCAGAGTGGAGGTGTCGGACCAGCGCACCAAGGTGGATTGGGCCCGGGTGGTGCAGCAACTGGTGGACGTGGACTACCCGGACAAGGACCGGATAGTCTTGGTGATGGACAATCTGAACACCCACCATCCATCATCGCTGTACGAGGCATTCGAGCCCGGGGAGGCGAGACGCATTGCGGAACGGCTGGAAATACACTACACGCCCAAGCACGGCAGTTGGCTGAATATGGCCGAGATAGAGCTCGCGGTGCTGGCGAGGCAGTGTCTGGACCGCCGGATTCCCTGTCAGGAGATACTGAGAGAGGAGACCTGGGCTTGGGGGAGCCAGCGCAACCGCGAAGGAATCCGGGCGAACTGGCGCTTCACCACCCAGGACGCCCGCATAAAGCTCAAGTCCCTGTATCCATCAATACAACACTGATCACCTACTAGTCCGTTAGGCATTAACTAAAATGCTGCATAATGCTGTTCGAGGATTTGCGTACGGGAGAGGCGGAAATGCCTACCAAGACTGAAGCAATTGATCGCCTTAACGAGGCCTTGGAACCAATACCTGAACTGATGACTCTGAATGCTGATGCTCCAGATTTTGCCAAATGGAGACGCGGCACTGAGATCATGATAATCAACACTTTCCCCGAAGGATCTAGGCACAGAGAGGAATTTAGTAGGATCATGTTCACAGCTGGGTATATATCCTTTAACGCGGCACGTGACGCTGCCGCCGCTGCTGAGGCTTATCGCAGCGGATTCATTAGAGCCCAAACACTGCTCGAATCTATAATAGACGAGGTGCAAAGGTACTGGCCCGATGGCAGTACGGTGCAACCTATTGCTCAAAGTCAAGCGATATCTGAGCCACCGGTGTCCAATAGAGTGTTCGTGGTCCACGGAAGAGATTTGGGAGTCAAGGATACCGTGGCGAGATTCCTGGAATCCTTAGAATTGAATCCCGTGGTATTGCAGGAGCAGGCTAACGAAGGTCGGACCATTATTGAGAAATTCGAAGACTTCTCGGACGTTGGGTATGCTGTTGTCCTCTGCACTCCAGACGACGTTGGGGCGCTCGCCAGTGAGCAGGAGAATCTGAGACCCCGGCCGCGACAGAATGTTGTTTTGGAATGGGGCTTTTTCTTCGGAAGGTTGGGACGCAATCGAGTATGTGCCCTCCTAAAAGAAGACATCGAGATTCCCTCAGACTATGCTGGAGTCGTATACATAAAGCTGGACGAACCAGGGGCTTGGCAGATGGAGCTTGCAAGAGAGATGAGACGGGCTGGCTTACCTGTGGATTTAAACCGACTTGCATGAACGCATCGCCTTGAAACGTATTGGCAAACGCAACCCGCTGGCGTATAGTAGGCAGCACTAGCAATGAGACTCAGATGGAGTCCACACGGAGGGAAAAATGGCGAAGCCGAAGAGGATCGGGCATCTGGTTATCAACGTAAAGGACCAAGACGCCTCAACCAGGTTCTACACCGAAGTGCTGGGATTCGAGGTTGCCGTGGAGCGGCCGGGCTTCGGCACGTTCCTGACCTGCGGCCGCATCCACCACGACCTGGCCCTGTTCCAGGCCAAAGAGGACGCGCAGGAAGTGGCCGAGGGCGGGCTGGGCCTGAACCACATGGCCATCCAGGTCGAGGACTACGAGGAGCTGAAGGACTACTACCACAAGCTCCAGGAATACTACGAGGTTGACGAGCTGCGCACCGTTGACCACAGCATGACCAAGAGCATCTACATCAAGGACCCGGACGGCAACGGCATCGAGCTGTTCTGCAACACCTTCGACACCGCCGAGGAAGGGTTGGCCGAAATGCGCCGCCCCGGCCGCCAGAACACCGCGCTGGTCTTCGACTAGACTGCGTTGGAAAAAGCCGACCGCCCGTCACGAGCCTTTCGATTGAGGGGCGGTTCGGCAACCGCCTGGTGCGTGAGGCCAGTTCATCCTGGATGGGTCGCCTGAATTGGTCTAAGGACAAACGGGAATCGCAAACATACCCTGGCATGAACTCTGCGATGCAAGGAAACAAAGCCAGACGAAGTCAGGGGAATCATTCAAAATGAGAGAAGTAAAGCACATCGAGATTTTGTCTTCGGCAAAATTCGTGACCACTCTCATGGGAATCGTGGGCCTGATCCTGGGGATACTCTATTCCGTTGGCGGCGCGATTTACGACGTTATCGTGGGTCAAGTGTCCTGGGGAGGAACAGGACTTGCCTTTGCCGCAATTCCCACCATGACGGGGATGTTCGGGCACCGGACTGGCAGTGGGCATCACTGCGCCCCTGATATATAACCTGCTATCCAGATGGATTGGCGGGATAAAAGTGGGCCTCAAACCGGATTAGATTCATTGGCAATCTGATGACCTAGGGGCGCACAGCCGTGCGCCCCTATATTTGTGCAGCGGACATCTGTATGGAACCTGAATCTGAAGGAATCATCCGGGCGGCGGCACTGGACCTGGACGGGACAATCATCGGCCCGGACGAACTCATCACCCCGGCGGTGAAGGACGCCGTCGCACGGTTATCAGCGCGGATTCCGGTGTTCATCGCCACCGGACGGGAGCCGCACGACGTTTTCAACTACGCCCGGCAGCTTGGACTGACCGGGCCGCAGCTATCCGATGGCGGCGCCGCCATCCTCGACCCGGTGGGGCGCCGCCACATCTGGAGCGCCAACCTGGGGCCGGAACTGGCCTCCGAGGTGCTGGAGTTGATCGGGGAGCTGGATGCCCGTTTCGTCGCCACCCACGTTCAGGGCACCTTCCGCCGGGTCGGCGACATCCCCGACTGGGACATCGTGCGTATCTCGGCTCTCGACCTGTCCCGCGAGGCGGCGGAGGCGCTGACCGTGCGCTTCAGCAGCCACCCGCGGATGAGCGTCATCCTGGCGTCGCTGCCCTACAACGGACTGTGGGCGGTGGACTTCACCCTGAAGGGAGTGGACAAGGGCAGCGGAGTGGCGCGAATGGGCAAGATGCTGGGGGTGGCCCCGTCGGACATGGTATGCGTCGGCGACAGCTACAACGACCTGCCGATGTTCGCGGCCTGTGGGCTGGCTATTGCCATGGGGGGCTCGCCGGAGGAAATCCGGGCCGCTGCCCACTTGTCTTCCCCCACCGTAGAAGCGGACGGGCTGGCCTATGCCATTGACAGTCACATCCTGCCGCGAGTCTCAACTAAGCCGTGAACGGGATGGCGGTAAACCCCGGTCAGCGCAGGGCGGGGGCGACTTCTGTGGCGAAGCGTTTGACGGAGGCCAGCACCTTGTCCCTGGGGATGCCTCCGCCCACGTTCACCTCGGCTACCACGCCGTCGAGCTGTAGCTCTTCGATTATCTCACGCAGCAGGCTGGTCACGCGTTCCGGGCCGCCGTAGGCCAGGCGGTCGCGTAGCAGGTCTTCGTAGGTGATGGCCGAAAGTCGCTGTCCGCGCTCGACGCGCTCCTCGTCGGGTGTCGCGCCGGCGACGGTGGCGCTGTTGAGGAAGGTCTGGGCCAGTCGCCGGTAGGCCCGCATGGTGGATTCCTCGGCGTCGGCGTGGGCCTGCTTGTCGGTCTCGCCCACGTATACCGGGATGCGGAGGAAGACGCTGGCGTCTCCCTTGTGTCCCGCTTCCTTCCAGGCGGCGCGGTACTGGCTCAGGCTGTCGGCCAGCGCCGGGCGGTCCATTCCGCGCAGCCCGACGAAGACGGGGATCCCGGCCCGGCCCACCTGGGGGAAGGTCTCCCGGGTGGTGGCGGCGATGCGCAGGGGCGGGTGGGGCTTCTGGTAGGGCTTGGGAATCACGCACACGTCGTTGAACTGGTAGTACTTGCCTTCGTAGGAAAACCGCTCGTTGCTCCAGGCGGCCAGGACCACGTCCAGGCATTCCTGGAAACGCTCGCGGCTCTCGGCGTAGGATATGCCGTAGCCCTCGTAGGCCCGGGCGAAACCGCTGCGGCCCACGCCGAACTCCACCCGGCCCCGGCTGATTTGGTCCACGGTCGCCACTTCCTCGGCAACGCGGATGGGATGGGCCAAGGGCAGCACGTTCACCGCCACGCCCACCCGGAGCCGCTCATAGCGGGCCACGATGGCCGACGAGATGATGAGGGGCGCTGAGACCACTGACGGTATGCCGGCGCCGCCGGTGTCCAGCGGGCTGCGGGGCGCGGCAAAGTGCCGCTCGGCCAGCCAGACGCCGTTCAGTCCGCCCATCTCCGCCGCCTCGGCCATGGCAAAGGCTTCGTCGAAAGCGGCCTCCTCGGTCTCTCCATAGCGGTAGTCGCATTCCATCACCAGTCCGACGTGCATGAACCCTCCAGCCTTGGAAACTGTCTATTGGCTTTCGATTCTAGGTTGCACCTTATGGCGTGTCAAACGCCCGGAAACCGGCGGTAGGGTTCTGAATTAGGTGGTCCTATCGACAGGTGACGGGGGTTTGGATTCCCGCCTGCGCGGGAATGACGGATTGTCGGCGGTCATACTACCTAAATTGGAACGCTATCGAAATCGGCAATCAGTCCCGTGCTAAAATCCGGTATGAGTGAGTTGGAGGCGAAAAGGGCCGAGCTGTTTTCCAGGCTGGCCCGGCGCATACGCTCGCCGGAGACGCTGCGGGCGATGGCCGCGGTGCCGAGGGAACGGTTCGTGCCGCCGGAACAGCGGAGCCTGGCCTACCTGGATATACCGCTGTCCATCGGCGAGGGGCAGACGATTTCGCAGCCGACGATGGTGGCGGAGATGACCGCGGCCTTGCGCCTTTCACGCCGCGACAAGGTGCTGGAAGTAGGCACCGGCTCCGGCTACCAGGCGGCGGTGCTGGCCGAGGCCGCGCCGGACGGGTTCGTGGTGACTGTCGAGCGGCTGCCCGCGCTGGCGGCGCGGGCCGAGGCGACGCTGCGGGAAATGGACTACCGCAACGTGGTGGTGGAGCTGGCCGGGCCAGTCCCCGGCTGCCCGGAGCGCGGCCCCTACGACGCCATCCTGGTGGCCGCCGCCGCCCCGGCCATACCCCAGTCGCTGCTGTCGCAACTGCGGGTGGGCGGGCGCATGGCGCTGCCCGTCGGCCCCCGCGAGCAGCAGGAGCTGCTGCTGGTGCTGAGGACCGGCGAGGGCGTGTCCATCAGCGCCCTCGGCCCCTGCCGGTTCGTGCCGCTGCTGGGGGCGGAGGGGTTCGGGGGGTGATGATGCCTTTGCATGGAAATTAGGATTGACCATCAGTGTTCTCGCGAAGCCCGCCCGAAGCCGGTGTCTGCGCCACCACTGACCTCCGTGAGTCGCCTCGCCCCTGTTTTTCGCCGGATCCGCTACCTCGTTGCGGAATCCGTCAGGATTGGGAGCGTTGCGTCCGGTAGGTTGTAGTGCTTCGTTGTAAAATACGGACGTTCATCCCGTTACCTATATGGAACACCGGAGAGTCCCAATTTGTCGTATCTGCGCCTCGCTCTGATTCCGCTGACCACCCTCACTCTGGCTGCATTCCTTTTTGTTGGCTGCGAAGGCGGGCCGTCCCCAACGTCTCCGACACCGCCTCCCGCGCCGGCGACCGCCGTCCCGGTTCCGACCTCCGCGCCGACGGCGATGGTCGAACCGACGCCTATGCCGGAGCCCACCGCCACGGCAACTCCGCAACCGACCGCTACTCCGGCCCCGACGCCGGAACCCACGCCGGAACCGACGCCCATGCCGGAACCCACTGCCACGGCAACCCCGCAACCGACCGACACTCCGGCCCCGACACCGGAACCCACGCCCGAGCCGGAGCCCACCCCGCCGATTGCCGGGGAGCGCCCTCACAGCTACACCCATCACGGGATTACAGTGGAAGACCCCTGGCACTGGCTGGAGGATGATGACTACCCTACGATTGACGACGAGGACGTGCTCGCTTACCTGGAATTAGAAAACGACTATTTCGATGCCATCATGTCGCCCTACCAAGACTTGATTGACGTCATCTATGAGGAAATCGAAGGGCGTCAACCGGCTGAACTGACCAGCCTCCCTCGAAGGCGGGGGGACTGGTACTACCAGTGGCGGTACGGCGAAGGCAGCGAGTACCGCGAGTGGCTGCGCTGGCCCGCATCGGACCCTGATGCGCGCGAGGGCCCCACCGACAACGTAGAGGTGTTTCTGAGTGAGCCTGAGCTGGCTGAGGGCCTGGAATTCTTCCGCCTGGGTTCTCTAAGGGTGAGCAACAACGGCTCCCTGGTAGCCTACAGCACCGACACTAACGGGTCGGAACGGTACACCATGGTGGTCAAGGACTTGGAAACCGGGGAGTTGCTGGAGGACGAAATTACGGAGATGAGGGGGGCGCCCGTCTGGTCTTCCGACGATACGTCCTTCTTCTACACCTCGCTGGACGAAAACGGGCGTCCCTGGCGGGTGCTGCGGCACATCCTGGGTGAGCTGGTCGAGGACGACACCGTGGTCTACGAGGAGGCCGACGCCGGTTTCTTCGTCGGGGTGGGAGGTACGAACTCCAAGGAGTACGTCATCATCGCCGCCGGTGACCATGTCACCTCCGAGTACCGGCTGATTCCATCGGACGACATCACGAAAGAACCGGTCCTGGTTGCGCCCCGAAGGGAGGGGCACGATTACTCCATTGACCACCAGGGCGACCGGTTCGTCATCATGACCAACGACAATCACGAGAACTTCCGCATTGCCATTGCACCCGAGGACGACCCCACCGAGCCGTCTTGGGAAACCCTTTTGCAGGGTTCCGAGTCCCTGTACATCCAGCACTTTCACGTGACGGATGACTACGTCGCGGTTGAGGAACGGATCGACGGACTGGACCAGGTGCGCATCATAGACCGTGAAGGGCAATCGGCGCACATCGAATTTCCCGAGGCGGCCTATACCGCCTACATCGACTTCGATCCCGAGTTCGACGATAACACGCTCCGCCTGGTCTATACCTCCATGACCACGCCGTGGACGGACTTCGACTATCACATCGACACCCAGGAACTGGAAGTGCGGAAGGTGCAGGAGATTCCCAGCGGGTACGACGCCTCGGAGTTCGTGACGCACCGGGAACTGGCCCCGGCGAGGGACGGCGTGCAGGTCCCGGTGTCCATCGTGCGCCACAAGGACACGCCGGTGGACGGTTCGGCGCCGTTGTATATCTACGCCTACGGCGCCTACGGGTACGCCATTTCCCCGTACTTTTCCTCCTCCCGGCAGTCCCTGCTGGAGCGGGGGGTCATCTTCGCCATCGCCCACGTCCGGGGCGGCGACGACCTGGGGTTCCATTGGTATGAGGCCGGCAAACTGTTCGAGAGAACCAACACCTTCAACGACTTCGTAGATGTGGCCCGTCACCTGATAGACAAGGGGTATGGATCAGAGGGGCGGATCGCCATATCCGGGGCCAGCGCGGGCGGGAGCCTGGTGGGGGCAGCGGTGAACCAGGCCCCGGAGCTTTGGGGAGCGGCATTTCTCGAGGTCCCCTTCGTGGATATACTGAACACGATGCTGAACGCCGACCTGCCCCTGACTCCGCCGGAGTGGCCGGAGTGGGGCAACCCCATCGAGGACAAGGCCGCCTTCGAGTACATCCGTTCCTACTCGCCCTACGACCAGCTTATGCCGGGAGAATACCCGCCGATAATGGTGACGGCGGGCCTGAACGACCCGCGGGTTACGTACTGGGAACCGGCCAAGTACGTGGCCAAGCTGCGGGCAGTCAAGACGGACGATAACCTGGCGCTGCTAAAGACCGACATGGGGTCCGGGCACGGCGGGAGGTCGGGACGGACCGCCCGGTGGTACGAAATCGCCGAGGAATACGCTTTTGTTCTGACGAGTCTGGGCTTGGACAAGTAGGCGGCCCAAAGAACCAACCTTCGCCGGACAATCCCATGACCCAACTAGCTGACAACATCCAACAAGCCGCCGCCCTCATCACCAGCGCCCGCTACGTGGTGGCGCTGGCCGGGGCCGGGCTGTCGGCGGGCAGCGGGATTCCGACGTACCGCGGCGCGGGCGGGCTGTGGACGCAGCACGGCACTCCGCCGCTGCTGTCGTACCAGGAGTTCGCCCTTGACCCGGCGGCGTGGTGGCAACGGCGGCTGGCCGCCGAGGTTGACCCGTCGCATCCCGTATACCAGATGAAGCAGGCCGTTGACCGGGCCGCCCCCAACGCCGGACACCTGGCCCTGGCGGAAATGGAGCGGCGGGGCATCCTGCGCTGCGTCATCACGCAGAACGTGGACAACCTCCAGACCGTCGCCGGCAGCAGCGCGGTGCTGGAGATTCACGGCAACCGCAACCGGCTGCGTTGCCTGGAATGCGGCCTGCGCTTTCCCCGTGACAGCGCGCCTGCCCTGCGCCCTTCGACAGGCTCAGGGCCAACGGGTACAAATGCCGCTCGCCCTGAGCTTGTCGAAGGGCCCCCGCTGTGCGGCGAGTGCGGCGGCGTGCTCAAGCTGGACACCGTGATGTTCGGTGAGCCGATACCGCAGGACACGCTGCAAGCCTGCCGCGAGGCGGCGGAGCGGTGCGACTGTATGCTGCTGGTCGGCACCTCCGGCACGGTGAACCCGGCGGCGCGGCTGCCGCTGGTGGCCCAGGAAAGAGGCGCCACCCTCATCGAGGTCAATCCCGAGCCAACGTCCCTCACCCCCTGGTGCGATGTGGTGCTCACCGGCCCCGCCGACGATATTCTGCCTCAACTGCTGAATCGGCTATAATTCATCTCAACGACCAGAGGGCCGACTGCAAAGGGCAAATATAGAGAGACACCGGAAGGCAAATGGACTCGCTGCTCGCCCGGTTCGGGCTGGAAGACCAGGCTTGGGTGGACCCGGTAATCGGGCTGATAATTTTCGGCATCGCGGTACTGGTGTCGGCCCTGTCGCATTACGCCATCATTCCCCTGGCCCAACGGCTGTCCCATCACACCGAGACCGAACTGGACGACCTGGTCTTCCGGGCGGTGCGCCGTCCGGTCAGCATCATCATAATGGTGCTGGGCGGCTACTTGGCGGTGATTATCCCCACCGACCTGGCCGCGACGCAGCGGGACGTGATAAACGCCCTGTTCACCGCCGCCGCCATCATGTCGGTTGTCCTGCTCATCGGCCGGGTGCTGGCGGTCACCCTCGACTGGTACATCGCCGGGCTGGAGGCGGCGCAGCGCGGCGCGGGCGCCCACCTCATACCGATGCTGCGCAGGCTGGCAGTCATGGGCGTATACGTCATCGGCGGCCTGCTGGCCCTGGAGGCTTTGGGCATCTCGGTCAGCCCCCTCATCGCCGGTCTGGGCCTGGGCGGCCTGGCGGTAGCGCTGGCGATACGGCCGACCCTGACCAACATCTTCGCTGGCACCTACGTTATGACCGAGGGGGTCATATCTCCGGGCGACTACATCGAGTTGCAAGGCGGCGTGGCGGGTTACGTGATTGAGGTGAGTTGGCGCAGCACCCGCATCCGCACCTGGGAGAACAACTTGGTGGTCATACCCAACGCGCGGTTCACCGAGACCATCTTCACCAACTATAACGAGCCGATGCCGCCAGTCAACGTGTTCCTGACCTGCGGCGTCAGTTACAGCAGCGACCTGGTTCGGGTGGAAGCGGTGTCCATGGATGTGATGAACCGCGTGCTGGAGAGCAGCCCTCACGGGGTGAAGGAATACGGCGCGTATTTCGGATTCGACAACTTCGGTGAATCCAACGTGGATTTCTGGTTGTTCGTGCAGGCCAAGGACCGGCTGGCCAGCTTCGAGCTGCGTTCGGAGTTGATAAACAAACTGCACCAACGCTTTGATGAAGAGGGCATCGTCATCAACTACCCGGTGCGCGCCCTGCAATTTCCCAATGGAACGTCGCCTCAGGGTGACGGCCACCCTCTCCCGCCGCCGGTTATCGTGCGCCGCCCGCCTCCGGCTGATATGCCCAGCGCGGAGATAGCAGGCGTCGATGGGCCGGACGGGCCGGGGTAGCGGACGTGCTGAGGCTTGTCTAACCCATACCCGGCAGATATAATAGGCGCACAGTGTTGCTCCCGGCGTCTGCCCGGACGCCATTGGACCAGAGCAGTCACTCCTCTTTTTCCTGTGGGCCTGTAGCTCAGGCGGTTAGAGCGCGGTCCTGATAAGACCGAGGTCGTTGGTTCGAGTCCATCCAGGCCCACCAACCAGCTTCCATATGGTAAAATCAGATACAAAATGACGGCTTTTTCTCTCAGGTGCCACCAGATGAATGGTCGTCAAGCAGGTTTTTGACCACAGTCTTCGCGCATACGGCAAACGGTTTCTCAGCAGTCTGAAGGCCTCCAACCGGTACTCCGAGGGATACCTCGCCAGTCTGGAAACTACCGTTGCCATGGCCGCCCTCTACGCCGAGGAGCATGGCTGGCCCGATGTGCAGGAAATCACCACCGAGCACATTGAGGAGTATCTCTCGTACCTTCAGGACCGGGTCCGGTGGTTCGGCGAGCGGACCTACGCCGAACCCAAGAAGCTCTCCAAGGGCCACATCAACGCCCAGTACCGCCGCCTGAACCGATTCTTCAACTGGCTGGTTGAACGTGGGCCCAACGACGATAACCCCATGCTCTCCATCAGCGCCCCCAAGCTGGAGGAGAAGACGGTCCCCGTTATCACCGAAGACCAGATGCGGGACCTGCTCACCCTCGCTGACCCTTCCCTCGCCAGAACACCCGCCCACCGCTTTCGCTTGTCTCGCGACCGGGCTATTCTGTACGCTTTTTGGGATACGCCCGGACGACTCGCTGAAATTGCCAAGTTGCAGCTTGCTGATGTGGACCTTGCGAACGGCACTCTGTTGGTGATGGGTAAAGGACGAAAGGAACGAAGGATGCCCATCGGCGATACGGCCAGGTCAGTAATGTGGGACTATCTGCAGGAAAGAGAAGTCCTGATGCCTCGCACCAAGGCTCTGTGGGTGTCTGAGCAGGGAGAAGCCTTACTTCCTGGTGGAATATGCCAGATTCTGAAGCGCTTGGCGAAGCGAGCCAACATTGAGGACATGCACCCCCACCGGTTCCGCCACTCGTACGCGATCAACGCCCTGCGGGCAGGCATGCCCGAGCAGATACTGAAAATAGTCGGCGGGTGGAGGAAGATACCCGCGACGTACTTTAGAACGTTGGGGGAGGAGGACGCCGTGGAGTTTCACCGGCAGGTGAGCCCGGGGGACCGGTTAGGAAAGGCGGCATCCAGTCGAGGAACCCGGCGACCTTCAGGAAACGGCAAGTCCAAGGGCAAGTTATGAGGTTAATTTTCGGCGGGATCTCGTTCCAAATTGTTGGTGCCTGCCTTGGTTGCACCAATGGCACCGGGGGGTTCGCCAGTCACCCGGTCAAGTCAACGTGGCTCCCCTCAAAGCGGTGAGGAATTAAGTCGTGAGATCGCTGCGCTGATTCGGGAGCTGTAAAATGCGAGGTCAGATTGTTTCCGGTCGTGGGATAAGACTACATATAACCTGTAGAGCCTGACCGTCGCGTTCGAAGGTCCTTGACAAATGGGCTGGAAGGAAAAGTTCGAGTCCCGCCAAGTGGGCCTATTTTGACGATAGGCCGAACTGTCTTCGAGATGCGCTTGGAGTTTCGAGAGTACTGAGAGCATTTCCAGGTTGTAGTTTGACTGAATGCACCAAGGCAGCCGTCTTGCTGCAGATCCCTGTCTTGGGCGTGTCGTTCCACCAAACGGAGAGGGATGCCCACCAGTTCCTAGTTCACTGGCATTCCTCCTTTAGAGTCAATGAAGAACCCTCTATGATACCGGCACGGTAGCTGCCCCGCTTTCCGCTAAGCAGACCAGATTCGGAGGCACCTTGATAAGACCCTCGAGTTGCATTTACCTCTCGCAAGCGGTCTTGATAGCTAATCGATCATCATGCTTGATGCCATTTGGCCTGGCGAGAAATCATGGTTGCTTTGATTCCGGTACGCACTTAGGCAAGCACCCGTTCATCAGCGTCGCGGGAACCGCCACTTTGATATTTGCGTGTAGGGCCGTCCTCCTACCTTATTTTCCGCTGGGAAGTGGCTCTTTGTGAAGCTGGTTTGAGGCCTTTTGATTTCAAACGGCGACGAAAATAGGTGTCTTTATCATTTTTGTTGACGTAACTCAGACATGGACAGGCTCCCTTTGTTGACCAAGAACGATCGGTGAGATTATGATGTTGGCCATTAGGTACGGTTGAGTGGTTGCCTCGGATAAACAGGACCAGCAAGCAGGTGAAGCGGATGGTTGGATTCAGCAGCGTGGCAGGAGATACAGCAGGGTGGCTCGCGTGGGCAGCCGACCCTGACGATTCTGCCGCACACCGTTCAATTCTTGATCGGCTTGCAGAAGTGGCCCCAAGTGGTTTTATCGAGGTCTCAGGCGACTTGCCGAATCCCGTCAAAGGCAACCTCGGAGAGTTTATTGCCTACTGCATTGGGGAAACTTACGTTTTCACTAACGGAGAGATCGCGTCCGGTGCCAACACGCCAGATCCTCTTGGAAGAATCTCGAAGCCAGATGTAGACATTGTATGGCTATTCATAGGTGAGAACCAATCAGAGGACTGGGCAGTGCTTCAAGAGGTAAAAACGACTGGTGAGCAGTCGCTCAGATTGGCGGATGCACTAATTACTGATTACGACAAGCTGTTTGGCCACGATGTTAGCTTGACCTTACAGGCCCGCTTGGGCGTCCTCAAGAACAAACTGGAGCAAATGGGACAGGGGCATTTGGCCTCCCGAATTACTGCGCTCACAGCTCCTTCCCCGGACCTCGCCGTCAAAATTCGACTCATTCCTACACTTCTGCACGACGCAGCACACGATCCATCAGGCAAAATGGTGTTCGTTCGCCAAGCACTGATCGGTCGAGGATGGTCCCCGGATGCTGTCCAGTGTTGGTCGGTGGCTTTGGGTGAAATAGACCAACGACTTAAGCGTATCGCACAGGGACAGGAGTAATGGTTCTCCCATCGTGGGTTGGCTTCGAATTTGCTGAACGCAACGCTGCCGTCATGGCACGTCGCCTTTCAGGCACGTCCGCCGACTGGGGAAGACTCTTTGCGGATGCCCAAGCCGTGCTGGCGGTGCGCACCGATTCCCGAGATTCTGAGCAGCAGGACTCATACAGCTTTGAGGAATGGCGCGACCTTGTAGCTGCGGCACGAATCCTAGACCTGTCCGCGACGGAATTCGGAGTCAGTGGGGGCCGGAATCAGACAAACGCAGCGGTCTTAGCGGCGTGTGCGTTCGGGATGTCCGGAACGGCAGTGTCCGCAAGTGCAGTCATCAATGGCCACAAACTGCTAGATAAACATTTGACCCCGGGTGAGATAACTGCACTCGCTCTAAGTTCACCTAATCTCTGCCGCTCGCTGTCCGAACGGCTTCCTGAAGGGTCGAAGCACCGAAGATGCATAGAAAACATAGCTGTCTTCTTGGCAACAGGGAGAGAAGAGCTACTCGACGAGGCTAGAAAATCTTTAGACGAGGCGCTTTGGGAAGAAGTGGGTGCTTGGGAAGGATACTTGCTCAGGCTCAGTCGTCTTTCACTGGCACATATAGGGCGACTCTCGGTCGCCAGGATATTAGGTTTGGGCGACTCAAGTTTTCCTCCTGGGTATGTTGACCGTTTGGTTTCGGACTCTC
This sequence comes from Dehalococcoidia bacterium, assembly GCA_965204865.1. Classification (GTDB taxonomy): domain Bacteria; phylum Chloroflexota; class Dehalococcoidia; order Lucifugimonadales; family UBA3495; genus VXOI01. Next base: position 3,284,010 of record OZ242027.1, read on the forward strand.
CTATACTGCTGCCGTCTCAGTATGAAGCGATAACAGAGTATGATGTTGTAGCTCCCGAAAGGAATCTTCTAATTTCGTTGCCCACAGGAACAGGCAAAACACTACTTGGTGAGATAGCTCTTCTCAGCTCTCTGGGAAGGAAACCTGGACTTGTTTGTTATATTGCGCCTTACGTAGCATTGGGGCGTCAAGTAGCGGACAAAATACGGCGGCACACTCCCCCTGAGGTCCGTGTTCATCTGCTGGTAGGTGGATATCGAGAGCCAGACGACATTGACCCAGAGAACCGTCTTGAAGTCCTGGTAGCCACTCCTGAGCGGTTTGACGCTTTACTTAGACTCCGTGGAGATCTTTCCTCGTCGATTCGGTGCGTAGTCTTTGATGAAGCGCACATAATAGGCAATGACCAACGCGGGATTAGGTTGGAAGGAGTAGTGACGCGCCTTCGATTGGCAGCCAGCCGTGGTGACCAGGTACCACGATTCGTTCTCTTGTCCGCTGTCCTCTCAAATTCGGACTCCCTCGCTAAGTGGATTGGACTGGGCCCTGAAAATGTTATCAGCGGTACGTGGCGCCCAAGTGCCAAGCGTCTATTGAGATGGACCCAAGATGGCAAGCTCAAGCTACATGCTGGGGACGATCCTCTACACAAGGTTAGTCCATCTGAGGTCCTCGGCGAGATTGATTTACCTTGGCCAAGAGTTGACTTTTATCTGGCACGCAATTATGGGGGTATTCGACAGCAAGAGCCTCGAGCGCTGGAAAACGTTGCGTATTTGGCCGACTTTGAATACAAGCAATATCGGCAACCGGTTCTTTGTATTTGCACATCCAAAAACAGGACGAGGCGTCTCGCTGCCCAAATTGCGGAACGCCTTCCCGAAGACGAGCCACCCCCCCAGCCAATTGTGAACATCATTGAACAGATAGAACGAAGGCATCCTTATCTTCGCCCACTCAAGGAAGCGTTGCGACGCGGAGTCGCTTATCATAATTCCAGCCTTCCGCACGACCTTAGAGAGGCGATTGAAAAGGCGGTAGAGGATCGTGCATTGAAAGTGGTCACCGCTACCACGACTTTAGCCGAGAGCGTCGACCTCCCATTCCGTGTAACGATTCTGGCGGACTGGTTGACATTCGACGGGGAGAATGGCCGTCCAATGGAAAGTCTGCTCTTCAAGAACATTGCGGGGCGATGTGGTCGGGCTGGACAGTTCACCGAAGGGGATACCGTTGTCTTCGATAACCCTGTTGGAGAATCGAGGCTGACTGAGCCAAGTACGCGCCAAATATTACAGGAGGATATTTTCTTCAGAGATACTCAGCCAGTCTTAACCAGTGCAATTGGTCGTATAAACCAGCAAGTTGCCATCTCGACAGTAGGCTCCCAATTGCTAGCTGCAATTCCTGAAAACCCCTGCCTAGATAACTTGGCCTCTTCGTTCTATGAACTGAGCTTCGCTGGGCAAACGGAAAGTGCGGGTACATCTGAAGCGCGTGTAGATGCGGCGTTTCAGGAAATACTCGACGATTCTGACGGTCAACCCTTAGCGATTGCTGCAAGCCCAGCAACACTCACGCCTTTCGGTAGAGCCGCGAGCAGTTCAGGACTTTCCCCTAGGACGGCAAAGATACTCCGAACAGCCCTTGACGAAATATCTGACCAGGGGGTGTCAAGAGACGCCCTGATTGGGATCGGAGTTGCCCTCCTTAAGTCTCTTGGCAATGTGGATGAGCAGACTAACCCAGACCTGCGGAAAGCAGTTGCAAACCCTAGGAGCCGACCAATAGTGCGCTTGGATGCGTTAGAAATGGTTCTAGACTCATGGCTGTCGGGCAAATCTTACGAGGCAATCTTCCCGGAACTACCTTCTAATCAACGTTCTAGACGACGCCCGGCCCTCCGGGAGTGGCTGGCAGGCGTGCCTGAAGACAGCACTTGGATCGAGGAGTTTGCGAAGTTCCATGACTTCATGAGCGATTGCATAGAATTTTTCCTACCTTGGATTTTAAGGGCCGCGAGGTACTTCGAGGAGATTGAAGGGGATATTAGGCATCCTTGGCTCGAGTGGGCTCGCTTTCTAGAACTGGGGGTCGATAACAATTGGGCTGTCCAAATACTTGACGACAACCTTGTGGAAGACAGGGAAATCGCTCGAGCAATTGGTCAACGCCTAGACGCAGAATCTATCGACAATAGATTAACGATTGATAATGTGAGGCAGATAGCTATAGAGGTGGTTGGAGGAGATGCCCAAACAGTCGCCGACATATTGAACTGGTATGGCCGGTTGGACTGAGGTGGAACCCGTCATTTGGATCTCCCGCACTTTTGGTGAAAAGTGAGAAATCCAGGTGAGTGAGGTGGAACCCATTATTTGGACAGGATCAGGGCCGGGTTAAGTGAGAATCCCGACGCTCCTGCCAGAGATTCGGTCCCCTGTCTCGGTGAACTCCTCCTTTCATTAGAGTCCCGTTCGTGTAGGACTCGATAATGTGCAGGCCCAACAAACAGCCACATGAAACGGCCAATGGCAACACGCGGCAGTCGTCCATGATTGGAGGCAAATGCTAAAGGGAACTTAGGGGGCCGGCCGCGCCTGAGCGATTTTGTGGCGCAGTTGGTCTCTCATATCCAGGCCGTCGCGGCTTTTCTCGACGACTAGGAAGAGTCCCTTTCCATCGCTCCTGCGTTCCCACAACTCCCCAATGGTACGTTTTTCCTGGGTGTCCGGCCCTTCCGCGATATGCTCGCCCTTGTACTCAACGACGAAGAAGCGCCCGTCGTTGAGTTGGGCGACGAAATCGGGATAGAACTTGTCCGTTGAAGTCGGCAGCCAAAATGACTGCGGGTCCCGGGAGACGTTCCGAACCCAGTACTTAACGTCCGGCAAGCTATCTAGTGCTTGAGCGCATTGAACTTCTTCCCCATCTTGAGTGCTGCCCATCGCGGGAACTCGATCAGGTCCGAGGAAATGCTTATTCGGCTTCCAGCGCCCTCTGTAGAGAAGGTGTCCCTTGTACATACCGTCTTTGAATTCAAACCCTGAATCGAACGATATCTCAACCTGGGCTTCCGGTTCAAACAGGTAGCGCCGGTAGGCAGCCTTCCTTTCCTCGAACCGGAATTCGTTGAGTTTATCCCGGATCCTCTGAGCCAAAAGGAATTTGCAGCGCGTCAGCGCGGTGGTTGTGATTATTCAGGGACTTCAGGCCAGAAAATCGGGAGTTATTCACATTCATTAGGCCAGTTATTCACGTTCATTAGGCCACTCTGAGCGCCTGATCAGAGACCATTGCAGCACTTCGGAATGAGGTGCGGCGATGGCCTACAAGGAGGTTCTCAGAGTGGACATTTCGGAAGTCATACGCCGCTGGCAGGCCGGCATCAGCCGGCGGCAGATAGCGTCAGGGACGGGGTTGTCCCGGGAACCGTCGGCAAGTACATCGCGGCGGCCGAGGGGATGGGCGTCTCCCGCGACGGGGCGGCGCCCACCGAGGAGCAGCTAAGCCACCTGGCGGGCATCAGCCGGCCGGGCCCGCAGCAGGCGTGCATACCCACCGAGGAGAGGCTGGCGCCCTGGGCCGACCAGATCTACCAGTGGCTCACCGCCGACCATCTGCAGCTCACCCGCGTCCAGGAGTTGCTGGCACAGCGGGGCAGCCCGGTATCGTATTCCTCGCTGCATCGTTTCGTGGCCCGCCGCAACTGGCGGGGACACACGCCGCATACAGTGCGGATGGAGGGGACTGAGCCGGGAGAGGTAGCCGAGGTGGATTTCGGGCGGCTGGGTCAGATTCATGACCCTGACACTGGCCGCCGCCGCATTGCTTGGGCGCTGATCGTGGTCCTGGCCTATTCGAGGCACAGTTTCGTCTGGCCCACTTTCAGCCAAAGGCTGGAGGACGTCATCGCCGGGCTGGAGGCGGCCTGGGCCTTCTTCGGCGGCGTTCCCAGGTACCTGGTGATGGACAATTTCCCTGCCGCCGTGGCGGGGGCGGATGCCCTGCACCCCCGGTTCACCCGGGGATTCATCGAATATTCCCAGCACCGCGGCTTCATCTGCGATCCGGCCCGGGTGCGCCACCCCAAGGACAAGCCGAAGGTGGAACGGGGTGTCCAGTACGTCCGGGAGCGCTTTTTCAAGGGGGGCGAATTCAGGGATCTGGCCGATCTCAGGGAGCAGGCGGCCCGCTGGTGCCGCGACGTTGCCGGTCAGCGCATTCACGGCACCACCCGGCGCCAGCCCCTGGCCGTCTTCCTGGATGAGGAGCGCCACACCCTGACACCCTGGGACGGTGAGTCCTACGAGATCACCCAGTGGCGCACGGTAAAGGTGCATCCGGACCATCACGTGGCCTGTCAGTACGCCCTGTACTCGGTGCCGTCATCCCTATGCCCTCCGGGCCAGCAGGTGGAGATCGGACTTGGCAGCAAACTGGTGCGCATCTATTTCCGGGGCCGGCTGATCAAGACTCACCTGTGCCAGCCCCGTGGTGGCCGCGCTACCGATCCTGACGACTACCCGGCAGAGATCACCGCCTACACCATGCGCGCGCCCGACAGGATCAAGCACGGTGCCGCCGAGTACGGCCCTGCTGTCGCCGAATTCGCTGAGCGGCTGTTCGACGGGCCACTGCCGTGGGCCAAGGTGAGGCAGGGACACAAGCTCATCCGTCTGGGAAAACGCTACACCCCGGAACGCCTCGACGCGGCCTGCAGACGGGCCCTTGAGGTCGACCTCATCGACGTCCGCCGGGTGGAACGGATCCTGGTGCAGGCCCTGGAACAGGAGGCCATGCCCGAACTGCCAAAGCCGATGCCCAGTGGCCGTTTCGCCAGGCCCGGCTCTGCCTTCGCCCACCCCGACCTATACATTCGCCATTCGGCATGAGGAGATCATCCATGACCAGAAGCACCGATCTGACTCCGCTGCTCAAGCGGCTGCAGCTGGGGCCCATGGCCGCCACCCTGCCCGAGCGCATCACCCTGGCCCGCAGGGAGCAGCTGGACTACGCCTCCTTCCTGGAGATCATCCTGAGCGACGAGGTCAATCGCCGCGCTCACCGGCGCATCGAGGTGCGCCTGCAGCAGGCCGGCTTCCAGGAGACCTGCCGGCTGGAGGACTTCGACTGGTCGGCGTCGATCACCGTAGACCGCCGCCTGCTTGACGCTGTTTTCTCGCTGGAATTTCTGGCGAAACACGAGCATGTCCTGCTGGTGGGACCCGCCGGCGTCGGCAAGAGCTTCCTGGCCCAGGCCCTGGGCTACGCCTCTGTAAGGGCCGGGCACACCGTCCGCTTCATCCATGCCGACGACTACTTCAGGGCCATGAACCAGGCCAGGGCCGACAACTCCCTGGAGCGGACCTTCCGGTCTTTCCTCGCTCCGGACCTGCTGATTCTGGACGACCTCGGCCTGCACCGATTCACCGCCCAACAGTCAGCAGACTTGTACGAACTCATCCTCAACCGGTACCGGGCCTCCAGCTTCGTGATCACCAGCAACCGGGCCGTGGACGAGTGGCTGGGACTCTTCGAGGACCCCATCCTTGGCAACAGCGCTCTCGACCGGCTGGCCAACGCCAGCTACCAGATCGTCATCGAGGGCAGCAGCTACCGGGAACGGCTCTCGCCACACCGTGCCCTGCTGGGCGCAAAGGAGGTGATTGACCCTGCCACTGTGACCTGATTAAAGTCCAACCCACCAGCGCTTAGGGTGGCCGGATGTCTGTGAATAGCACTGGCCTAATGACCCTGAATAACCACACTAACACCAACACACGTCTGGAATGCCCCTTATTGAGCAACATAGCTAACCCGATGTGCAAGTTATAAAGGGGTTGAAAATCCAGGTCCAAACACCTCTACTAGAGTTGCGGTTCCCAGTGGAGGTGTGTGATGGACCTGGATACCAAAATCATAGCAGTCTTTTGCCGGATAGATGATGCTTTGCAGAGCCTTTTCCAGAGACAACGGCTCCGGCGGAGTGGACCCGAACCTTCGTTGTCCGATGCTGAAGTGCTGACCATGGAGGCAGTGGGCGAATTTCTGGGCTTGGGCCAGGATACGGCCCTCTACCGCTACTTCCGCCACCACTACAGCCACTTCTTTCCGGCTATGGCGCGAGTCTGCCGCACCACTTTCGTGCGCCAAGCCGCCAACCTCTGGTGGGTCAAGGAGCAGGTCTGGCAAATCCTCCTGGGTTCCATCCGGTACGACCCGGCCTTGTCCATAGTGGACAGCTTTCCCCTGCCAGTCTGCCGCTTCGCCAGAGCCCACCGCTGTCAGCGGTTCCGGGGAGAAGCTGCTTTCGGGAGGGATGACGTAGCCCGGCAGACCTTCTATGGTTTCCGGGCGCACTTGCGTCTGAACTGGCCGGGGTTGATCACCGGCTTCGGCTTGGCCCCAGCCAACGTGCATGACCTGGCCATGGTCCCCGAACTGGCTGGAGATGCCCAGGGGGTCCTGCTGGGTGACCGCAACTACTGGTCCCCGACCCTGACTGGGGAGTTGCGCAGCCAAGGCCTGACCCTGCTGGCCCCCTTCAAGTCGAAGAAAAAAGACCCTTGGCCCCAGAGGAGTTACCAACTCAGCCGGCCCCGTTACCGCATCGAGACCGTCTTCAGTCAATTGGTTGAGCGCTTTCAAGCCAAACAGGTCTGGGCCAGGGACATCTGGCATCTGCAAGCTCGGTTGCTGCGCAAGGTGCTTAGCCATACCCTGGCTTTCAGCCTCAATCAGGAGCAAGGAAATCCACCACTCCAATTCGACAAGTTGCTTGCATGGTAGAACTTGCACATCGGGTTAGCTATTCTGAAACCGGGCGTGGTAGAGTGCTAGTATACGAGGACGGATGGGCAGGGGGTTGTCATATCCTGCGTGGGCGCCTTGGCTGCGAGGAAGCCGCCGAACCGAGAGCCCGGAGAGGGAGTCCTGATAGATGTCAACCTCTTATGCCCAGCTCGTGAACTCCGGGTTGCCTTCCCCTTTTCCCGAGGGCTGGTACTTCGTGGCAAGCCGCCAGGCCGTGCTGAAGGCCAAGCTCATCCAGAAGACCTGGATGGGGGAGAATATCGTCGTCTGGTGTGACGAAAACGGAAGCGTCTGCGTAGCCGAAGCCTATTGTCCGCACTTGGGCTCCGACCTGGGGCCTGCGGTGGGGGGCCGCGTATGCGGAGGCCGGCTTGTCTGTCCCTTCCATGGATTTGAGTACGATACAACCGGCCAGTGCGTCGCCACTCCTTACGCCGACCCTCCCAGTAGCGCGAGGCTGCGAGTCTTTGAGACACGGGAGATTCTCGGCCTGATCTTCGCCTGGTGGGGAATCCGGGGACGGGAGCCGCAATGGAGCCTTCCCGCCGATGCGCCGGACCAAGCCGGATGGAGCCCTTTCGATATCAGGACCATCCGCTTTCCCGGCCATCCCCAGGAGACCACGGAAAACTCAGTGGATTTGGCCCACCTGCGCTACGTCCACGGCTATGACAGCGTGAACCGCGTTGAACGGGTGTCGGTGGACGGGCCCCGTCTCGAGAGCCGCTTCGATTTCAGGACCGACCGCAGGATCGCCAAAATCGCAACGTTTACGCTCGACGTCTCCGCCACCACACTGGTCTATGGGCTGGGCTATTCGTTTGTGGAAATCCGTGAGCGCTCCATCGGAATGGATATGCGTCTCTGGGTACTGGCGACGCCGGTGGACGGGAATTTCATTGACCTGTCCCTGGTCTCTCAAGTTGGGGAGATTCGCAACCCTAGGCGGCGGATTGCGGGCTTGGGATTTCTCCCTGTGAGGCTGCGCGCCCCCATCATGAACCGGTTCGTCGCGGCCATGCAGCACCGGGACGTCTTGCAGGATGTGGTCATCTGGGGTCGAAAGCGGTACCAGAACCGCCCGCGTCTCTGTCGTTCCGACGGCGAGATTATGCCCTTTCGTGCCTATTGCGCCCAGTTTTATCCTGATCCGTCCGATCCGGCCAGTCCGCTCCCTGGCGCTCCTGATGTGACTGTAATGGAAAGTTCGAGCCGGCTGTAAGGCTGAAAGTCCCGCCCGCCGACTCCCGGAGCTTCCTTAATAGAGAAAGGTATGCCATGAACAAGACCCTCGGTTGGCTGAGCTGGCTGGTCACGGTTCGCCCATACGTCACGCTCCTTGTCCTCGTCATAATTACCGTCGTGCTGGCCGCCGGGGTTACAAGGCGGGCGCCTCCGCCGGAGACCGCGGCTACCCTTCCTGAAGGGAGCGCTGTGGCCGAAGTCCTGGTTGAGCTTGATAAGCTCTTCGGAGACTCCGGCGAGGTCAGTGTGGTAACGCTCCTCTTTCGCGGAGAGGCGCTCACGCCCGCCGGGCTCTCGCAGATGGACACCCTGCTCGTTGACATCGTCAGCGATCCGGGCGTGGCAGACTTGCTGGCGCCGGCCGATCCTGTGCTGGCGCCTTCGTCGCTGGTCAAGGCCCTGCTCCAGGTGGAGAGCTTCGAGTCCGTCACTCAGGCCGAAATAGACTCCGTCCGCGGTTCCCCGGAGATTCGGAACGCCCTCCAGGCGATGACCGGCAACGACGCCGACGGCTCGCCGGTAGCCATAGCCACCATCCGCCTGCGCGACACGGGCGACGAGGGAATCGAGGACGCCGAGAGAAGGGTCCGCGACCTAGCGACAATGGCTGAAGGCCCGCTGCGCGTTAGCAGCATCTCGTCCGTGGTGATTGAGGATGAGTACAAGAAAGCCACGGAAGAAGGGATGGCGCCGCTGATAGGGCTGGCGTTCCTGCTCATTGCGGCGCTGATTCTGCTTTTCATGCGGGCGCTCTCAGATCTCGCGCTCACCCTGGTGGGGCTTCTGATGGCGATGATCTGGATTGTCGGGGCGGAAGGCTGGCTGGGGCCCAATGCGCTGGGCCTTACCGGCCCTCCGAACTCCCTCACCACGATGGTGCCTATCATCGTTATCAGCCTCACGGTGGACTATGCGATTCAAATCGTCTCGCACTACCGCGAGCAGCGCTCTGCCGGCGAGAGAGTGGTGAGCGCCGTCCGCACGGGACTGCGAAACGTCACCGTCCCGCTGGCGCTGGCCGCCGTCACAACCATTGTGAGCCTGTTGGCGAGCCTGTTCTCCCCTATCGGGATAGTTGGCGACTTCGGCATCATCGCCGGGCTGGGCGTGGGAATGAGCCTGGTGGTGATGCTGACGCTGGTTCCGGCTGGCCGGACAATCATCGACCGGAGACGCGAGGCGCGAGGCACACTGGGGACGCCCCGCCCCATCTCCAACGCCCTGCCGGGCGTGAGGCGGATGGCGGAGTTGCTGGGAAGGGGAGTCGCGCGCAGGCCGGCTCCCTTCATTGTGGTGGTGGTCGCGGCGACCATTGGGCTGGGGTTCGCGGCCACTGACCTCGAGTCGGAATTCAGCATCCGCGACATCCTGCCAAGAGGCGGGAGCTTGATGGAGGATATGAACACCCTCGATGCCGCCGTTGGCGGTTCAACGGAGATGGCCAGCGTCCTGGTGAGGGCGGAAGTCACGGAGACCCGTACCCTTCTGAACCTGCAAGATGTGACCACTGCTTTCCGTGACGAGAGGCGTCGCCCGCGGGCGGCAGCGGGACCCATCCGGGCATCATACGATTTGCTGGTGGATGACTGGACCCAAGACAGTGGAGAGCCCGGCGACAAGTACGACCCGGAGCTGGCAGCCCTCTTCCGGGAGGCCACTGCCGGGGTGCAACTGGACCCGGTGCTGATGCAGGAGTTCGTAGACAAGCTGGAGGCGAAGGATCCCGCCGTCTCGCGCCTCCTGGTCAACAATCCGCAGGGCGTCGACGCCCTGCTGCTCCAATTCCCGGTCTACTCGGGCGACCCGAAGCAAACAAGGGCCATCCAGCAGGACATCGAGGCGCTCTGGTTTGGAGACGACGACGCGGTCACGGCTACTTCGGAGAGCATCATCTCGGTTACGGTCACGGACTCCATCACAGACCGGCAGACCGAGTCGATCAGCACCACCATCGCGGCGGCATTCATCGTCCTTGCCGTCTTCTTCTGGGTAACAGTCCGCCAGCCTGCCCTGGCCTTCATCGCGGTGGGGCCGATTGTGCTGGTGCTCATCTCGGTGCTGGGCACCATGGCGCTGCTGGGCATCCCCTACACCATCATCACGTCAATCATCACGGCCCTCTCCATCGGGATCGGGGTTGACTACACCATCCACATGATTCACCGCTACCGTGAGGAGTACACCATCGCGCGCGACCCCGAGAGAGCGGCGGTGCAGACGCTGGCGACCACCGGCTCGGCGCTGCTGGGCTCCGCCCTGACGACGGCTCTGGGCCTCGGAGTGCTTGTGGCCTCTCCACTGGCTGCGTCCCAGCAGTTCGGCATCACGGCGGCGATTACCATAGCCTACTCGCTGATAGTCTCCATCCTGGTGGTGCCGCCCGCGATGACGGTTTGGGGCGCGTACCAGAATATGCGACTGCGCTCGATGGTGCGGCGCTGGGCGGAAGAGCTGGACGAGGCTATCGAGGCCACGCATCGGGGCTACGACGAGGAACGGGACTCGCCTTAAGGTCAAGGGCGGCGAGGCTTGCGGCAACGTTCCGAATCAGGTGGCGCAATCAACAGGGGACGGGGGTTTGGATTCCCGCCTTCGCGGGAATGACGGGTGAGGAAGCGGGAATGACGGATCATAAGCTGGCAAACCACCTAAATCGGAACGCTATGGAGGTTTGCGGCCGGCGCTTAATGACCTGGCGGCCTTGGCCTTGGGGTGTCTTGGCCGCATATATGGCAAGCTGCCTCAAGAAGCGGGGGGTAATTCGCGCCTCTGCTCAGCGATGTGGAACTTCAGCTTCTTGCTCGGCTTCATCGAGGGCAAAGGGTTGAACCGGAGCTTGTAGTTCGAGGGAGACACCCTGATGGTGAAGTAGTGGGCGACCATCAGCACATTGACGGCCAGTTGCAACTCCATCCATCGTTGCCCAAGACACGTGTGGGTGCCCAGCCCGTATGGCGCGTACCCGTGGCTGAGGTGCTCATTGCGCGGAGGCAGATAGCGGTCGATGTCGAAGGTCAAGGGGTCAGGAAAGACGTCGGCCATGTAATGCGACGCTGTCTGGGCAATGACGATCCGCGACCCCACCGGCAGTTCGTAGTCCTCGACCACACAGGAATTCATCACGTTTCTCATGGACATCGGCACGATCGGGTACAGGCGCAGACACTCCATCAGGAAGCGGTGAGTGACGTCAATGGCGGACGGAGTGAAATCCATGCCCTCCGGGTCACCGTTTGCGAAGAGAGCATCGGCTTCACTCTGGATTCTGGAGTAGATATCCGGCTGTGACGCCATGGCGTACAACGTGAAGCTGAAGGCATCGCCGAGATACACGCTGGCAATCAGCGCTGCCGAGAGAGCGAATCGCAAATTCGACTCCGGGACGAACTGCGGATCGCTCGCGTGCAGGCTCAGGATGTCATCCGCCAAGTCCCGCGGACTTTCAGCCCGCTGGGCCGGGGTGTGTACGCTCTGAATCCGTTCAAGCAACGTTTCGACGGCCTTCGCCCGGCGTCTCATACCCGGAGTCTTCAGCATGAATTTGGGCAAGACCTTCACGATGTGCGTGAGGAGCGCTCGTTCCTTGTACATCATCAGATCGTCGATGATGTCCTGCGAATCAACGCTGACGGAGAGCGGCGAGATTTGCGCGTTTATCATTCGCCGGCATAGCCTTGTCGCAGAGTAGGTGTCCCCAACTGTCCAATCCGACATATATTCCCGGGCGTGATAATAGAGTTGGTCCAGCTGCCCCGCCAGTCTTCCGCGAGAATACGCCGACGACATGGCCTTGCGTAGCCGGAAATGATCGGCGCCGTCCAGGGAAGGCAACACTCCGGAGGCGCCATAAACTTCCTCGAAGTCAGAAAAATAGTCCTTGGCCCTGAGGTACATTCGCCCTCTGCGATGCACCCAGTGGTTTGTCTGGGGCGAGGCCAGAAAGATCATGGGCTCAACAAAGGGAGGCCGGATCTCGAACACCGGGCCATACTGTTGCGCAATGTCCGCGAAGAGCGCCGGAATGTTGCCGTCGCGAATATGTGGATTGAGCAGCAACTTACTCAGAGAGACAGTCGGAATTTTCTTGGTAAAAGCGGATCGCCGAAGCAGCGGGCCGGCAAGGTTATGAGAGACCGCGGCAGCAATGGACCGGCCGATCAAGTCCATCTTGCAGATGAAGTCGATGCGCTCCTCTGCCGCATCATCAAGCTGAAACATGAAACGAAAGACGTCGCACGTATTGATGAGACAGATAATGATGACATCTCTGGGATCAGGAATCTCGTCGTTGAAGATGGCGTTGCTGATGCGGGTTTTGACAAACTGAACCGCAGTGCCTTCCGGGGACATCCCGAAGGATTCCGTCTGCCGGGCGGTACGGGCCAGCGTATAGAAATCCCCTTCGTGGCGGTCCAAGAGCTTAAGGTCAACCAAGCGGTCCAGAGTCGAATCAATGATGGATTCCGCTTGGGGAGCAAGCCGTTCTATCCAGTATTGGGTATTCCGTTGAACCGGCTCATCTGAAATTTCCTTCAGGATGGGGTCCAGGGCAGGATTGCCCGTTTCAGTGCGGTCCACGAGGAACAGGGACTCCATATCAGTGTCAATGCGGGAATTGAGAGAAAGCTCCGCCAGCACGGCGCCGATGACGGCGCAGTTTAAATCCCAGCCGGGCACCTGGTGAAAGTAGCCGTTCTCTTCGTTGAGGAGCATCAGGACGAGTTCTTCCGGCAAACTTAATGGATGGCTCGTCACATCCACTGTAGAAAGACTCATTGCCGCCCCTCTCTCCAAGCCGTCTCAATACCCTATAACCCTTAGTTTATCGCAAAAAAAGGCAGTGTACCTACCAGTGACGAGGCAGGACGATTGCAAAGTCCGATAAGTTGTCACCCTGAGCGGAGCGAAGGGTCTCTGCGCTGAGGATAGGATTCTTCGCTCCGCTCAGAATGACAGGTAGCAACAACGACTTTGCAATCGCCCTGGTGACGAGGGTGAGGTATTATCAATACGCACTGGTAAATCCAAGCAAATCGGTCATTCCTGTATGAGTCAGCTAATTCGTTGACAGAAATTGCAGCGTTTCCAGAGGTGTCCGGCCGTTGAGAGCCTGATGAGGACGAACTGTATTGTAGTAGAGGTGGTATTGCTGTAGTTCGTCCTTTAGTTCCTCCACCGACTCCATTTTCTTCAGGGAATGCGAATAGCCGCAGTGACGCCCTGTCCTAGTCCTTCGCTCGCTACGGCGATTGTGCCCCCATGCGCTTCGACTATGGCCTTGGCGATGGCCAGTCCCAGTCCGGTACCCGCTATCCCGCGACGGCGGGACTGTCCAGTGCGGTAGAAGCGGTCGAAGACGTGGGGAAGGTCTGCGGCGTCGATGCCGATACCGTCATCGGTAATCGAGATAGCTAACGCCTTGCCGCTATCCATCTCCGCCCTAATCATGATATTCCCGCCGGCCTCGGTGCAATGAATGGCGTTGCTCACGACGTTTCCCAATGCCTGGCTCATGCGCATCCGGTCGAGGGCCATCTCAGGCAGGTCGCCCGATACCTCCAGCGACAATTCGATTTGCCGCGCCTGGGATTGCGGCTGCCAGCGCTGCACCTCTTCCGTGAGCAGCTCGCGAACCGAACTCGCTTCGAGAGTGAGCCTCAACTCGCCATGGTCTGTCTCCGCAAGCCAGTTCAAATCAGTTACGAGACCGCGCAGCCGGTCTACTTCCTGGATGATGTGGCCGGAGGCGCTCTCAGGCGTCTGAAGTCCGTCGCGCAGCCCTGTTGCCTCTAGCTGTATGACGCTCAGGGGCGTGTTCAGCTCATGGGAGACGTCATTTATCAACCGCCTGCGGAGCTCGCGCTGAGTTTCCAAGGCGGAGGTCATCTGGTTGAAGGCCGCGCTCATCCGTCCCAACTCATCCGAGGATGTGACCGGCAACTGTGTCGTATCCCCTTGGGCAATTGCCTGGGTCGCCTCGGTCAAAGCCGTCACAGGCGCCGTGATGCGCTTGGACAACCAGGCAGCCAACAGGATGGCAACGCCGGCCGTCAGCGCTCCGCCAATCAGGGTGATGTACAGTAGCGTGTTCAGAAACCCGTGGGACTCGGACGACAGGAACTCCTGGTTTACATCCACATAGACGTGACCTGCGGGCCGGTCCGCAGCTAAATCGAACACCGTCTCGCGATGCCCACTCAGGTCTGGCGCGGTGGTTCCGGGCAGCAGCTCGGAAAAATTGTCCTTCACCACAAGCCCGTCGGCATCGGCGATGACCACTCGCACACGCTCTTGGTGAAATGGCTCGGAGTGCTCTCCCTCCCTTTCTTCTGACCCCTCCCTCTGCGAAATTCCGGAGTAAATGTATCCGGCCTCGGAGAGCGGTCTGTCCACCGTTTCCCAGCCACCAGCAGCGGTATATTCCCGGCTCAGATTTCGGGCTAACTGGTTAGCCTCATCACCGCCTACTTGCTCCACGAACACGCCCAGGCGGGCCTGCGTGGCGTAATAGCCCACTCCAATGTTAATCAGGACAGTAAGAACGATGACAAAAACTATCGAACCCATGATTCGCCAGCGCAACGACATCACTCGTCCTCCACCACGAATCTGTAACCGGCGCCGTAAACGGTTTGAATAGGCTGGCTGCCATTCCGGTTAATCTGCCTTCGCAGGCGGGCTATCTGGCTGTCTATGGCGCGGTCAAGCCCATCGAATTCGTCGTTGAAGGTCAACGAGATTAGCTGATCGCGGGTGAGCACCTGGTTGGGGTGTCGCATGAATGTTGACAGCAGGGCAGTTTGCGCCTGGCTCAGGGTCGCTGGTTCTTCATTGACAGTTACGACCCCGGTGGTCTCGTTCAGCGTGATGTTGCCGCGCGTGAGAACCTGCTGGACTTTGCCCTTTACGCGACGAAGCACCGCGCCGGCGCGGGCAATGACTTCCTCTGGATCGAAGGGCTTGACGATGTAATCGTCGGCGCCGCTATCCAGTCCGATGACTCGCTCGGCGTGGGCTTCCCTGGCCGTCAGCATGATTATCGGAACGTCCGACTCCCGTCGCAGGATCCGGCACAGCTCCACGCCGTCGAGACGGGGAAGCGTCAGGTCGAGGATTATCAGGTCCGGAGCCAGATTACGGGCCAAGGACAGACCGGATTCGCCGTCATGAGTAACGTCGGCTGAGAATCCGGCGCGCTCGAAGTACACCTTGACCCAGTTGGCGATCCTCGTGTCGTCTTCGATAATCAACACTCTGCCGCTCATCACCAGGCCCCTAAAAGCCGTCTTGGACGCGGCGCCTGATAAAGACGCCGCGTCCATCTGCGGGATGCTCCCGTGGTCAGATTATACCCCTTGAGATGTTGACATCTTCCCCCGGCAGGTTCCGACTGGCTCTAGCCGCCGCCCCGCCGCTCGTCGCTGCTGCCGTGTTCACCGCCGGACTCGCCGCCGCCGTGCTCACCATCACCTTCACCGCCACCATGCTCGCCACCGGACTGACTGCCGCCGTGTTCACCACCCGATTGGCTCCCTTCGCCTCTGCCGACCTCGGCATGGGCTATCCAGCCGGTGAAGGACGCTTGGGTCGCGGGCAGGTTGACTGCCATCACCTCGCCCGGAGCCATGTCCACCGGGGTCGTCGGCCCAAGCTCCGTTCCATTGGAGAGGTGCACTTCGATTCTGACGTTGCTCAGGACGTTGCCGGTGGTGTTCTCCACAGTGCCTATGAAAGAATTGCTTGGAGCGTCGTAGTTGAGAATGAGCCGGGCGCCGCCGCGAACCGCATCGAAGGTCTCATCCAGGGCCAGGGTGGCGCCGCTGCCTTCTTCACTGCCTCCTTCACCGCCGGGGCCATGCCCTTCGCCGCCGGGGCCTTCAGCGCCTTCTCCTCCGGCGTGAGGCACAGGGCCGGGGCCGCCGCAGTCGAACACCTCCATGTGAACGACGTATCCGTCGAAGGCAACTCCCGAGAGGCTGGGTTCACTGGCGACCGACACGCCGGACGTTGCCTGCTGTCCAGGATTCAGGTCTCCCAGCATATCGGGGCCCAGCTCCCCTACCGTCTGAGTTCCCGACTTCAGGTGAGGTTCGGCCTGCACGTAGCACAGCGCCTGCGAAGTGGTGGTTTGCACCGTTGCGTTGACGGACTGGGTTGCCGCGTCGTACTGAGCGGAAATCGCCAGTCCGCCGAGAACGCCGTCCCAGGTCTGGTCTAGGGGGACGATGGGGCTGGACATGGTGGCTTCATTGCCGGCCCCGCCGCTCTCGGCGCCTTCGGGGCCATCCGGCCCGCTCTCGCCGCCGCTACCCTCACCGCCTTCGCCGCCGCCCTGTTCACCGCCGCCCCGCTCGAAAATCTCCTGGGTCGCCACCGCGCCGTTGCCGGTGTCCCGACCGTCGACGATGCCGGTGTCGCTGGTGCAGCCGAGCACTATGCCGGCGCCCAGCAGGGCCGCTAGGACCGGCCCAATCAGGATCGTCCTCTGCATCAACTTCTTGCGTATCATCATTCCACTCCTTTCGTGAAGCATCCTTGACAAGACTCACGATAGCGGTGAAATGTCGCAGAATTATGGCGCCCGCGGCGTGTCTCTCGGATGTGGGGGTTTAGGTGTTTCCTTAGCCAAATCACTTTGCGGTAGAGGTGATTCTGGATTCCGGCTTTCGCCGAAATGACGGGTTCCTAAAAGTCCAACTGCGTAGCCCTACAAGGAGTCTAGTTCTGCTTGCCTCAACAAAGACGCAGAGCCGATAATGCGAGAAAAGGCAAAGGGCGGCGCTGAAACCTGCTGAACCGTAAAGTTTCGCTTCGGCGGTGTGGCGCAGTCGAGGAAGTACACAATGGCCGGTAATTCACAATGGACTCCCGAACTGAGCCGACGCTGGGACCAGGGAATTGTTCGTTACCCGGACCCGGCGGTGGAGGTCCTGGACCCGCGCTTCCGCGCCTACCGAGTCGGGACCGCCGCCGTGGAGCGCCTGTACACCGGAACCCGCTGGGCCGAGGGGCCGGTCTGGTTCGGCGACTTCAGGTCACTGGTCTTCAGCGACATACCCAACAACCGGATGCTGCGGTACTGCGAGGCAACGGGCAAAGTCACTCTGTTTCGCCAGCCCTCCAACAACAGCAACGGCAACACCCGCGACCGGCAGGGGCGTCTGGTTACCTGCGAGCACCTGACGCGCCGGATTACCCGTACCGAGCACGACGGTAGTATCACCGTGCTTATGGACCGCTTCGACGGTAAACCCCTCAACGCGCCCAACGATGTGGTCGTTCATTCCGACGGAGCAGTCTGGTTCACTGACCCCGGCTACGGAATCCTGATGTCCTACGAGGGAGAGCGGGCGGAGGCCGAGCTGCCCACGCGGGTCTACCGTCTGGATCCCACGACCGGCGAAGCCACGGTGGTGGCCGACGACCTGATCAAGCCCAACGGGCTGTGCTTTTCCCCCGATGGGTCGCGGCTGTACATCGCTGACAGCGGCATTTCCCACGACCCCGATGCGCCGGGGCACATCCGGGTTTTCGAGGTGGTGGAGGGCCGCAGGCTGCGGGGCGGCGAGGTTTTCGCCGATATGTCCCCCGGATTTGCCGATGGGATGCGGACTGACCGCGACGGCAACCTGTGGGCCAGCAGAGGCTGGGCCGGGCCGGGGACGGATGGCGTGCATTGCCTGACGCCTGACGGTGAATTGATCGGCCGGATTATCCTGCCCGAACCCTGCTCAAACCTGTGCTTCGGCGGGGTCAAGAAGAACCGCCTGTTTATGACGAGCAGCCAGTCCGTTTACTCGTTGTACGTGGAGGCCATTGGCAGCCAAAGCTCCTAACGGTTGCTTCCACGTTGAACTTGCCGCCTGTTAAATGCCCAGCGCCGCTACCCCGGCCCTGGCGATGGCCTCGTCGTCGAGGCCGCTGGGCAGGCCGCCCACACCGATGGCGCCGACCACCGCCCCTTCGTGAAAGACGGCCACTCCGCCCGGTATGGCTATCAACTGGGGATCGCCGAAGGACTCCAGTGTCCGGCCCGTGCTGCTGAGCTGCTCAGCGAAGGCGGCGGTATCCATAGAGCGGACGGCGGAGGTGTAGGCCTTGCGAATGGCGAAGGTGGGCCTCAGGCAGCCGTCCATGCGGGCGTAGGCCAGCAGGTTTCCGGCATCGTCCACCACGGCCATGTCTACCTTGCGCCGGTCGGGGTCGCGGTTGTAATCGGCAATCATGGCGGCGATGGCGTTCTGGGCCTGTTCCAGGCTGAGCATTGGCTTGTTCCACATATCGTCAACCTCCGTGAATCTTTCCTCGCAGGATTTCACCCTCACCCCAACCCTCTCCCTCAAGGGAGAGGGGGAATGGAAAGACCCTACCCTATATGTCAGCGGTTGGGGGTCTCATGGTGTGCCAGGGGGTGTTCTGCTCGTAGGCGTGGGCCAGTCGGAACACCATCTCCTCGCCGCCGGGCGGCCCGGCGATTTGAAGGCCCACCGGCAGGCCCCTCCCGCCGAACCCGCAGGGGACGGAAATGGCTGGGGCGCTGGACAGATTGAAGGTGTTGGTGCGCATGAAGGGCAGCCGCGACGCGGTCTCCTTGCTGGTCACCGGGGGGTCTTCGGTGAGGGGAACGGCCTGCCTGCCGGAGGTCGGCATCACCAGAGCGTCGTAGGCGCCGAAGGCGGCCAGCACATCGTTGCGCAGTAGGGCGCGGAGCTTCTGGGCCTTGTAGTAGGCCTGGGCTGGGACCAAGCTGCCGGTGAGCAGTCCGATGCGATTGTCGTGGCCGAAGTCGTGGAGCCGTGCCCGCACCCATTCCTTCATGTTGAGGGCCGGCTCGACCGCCAGCAGCGTACCGGAGATGGCGTTGGCGTGGGCCGCCAGCGGAATGGAAACCTCTTCAACCTCGGCGCCCAGTTCCGCCAGGGTGTTGGCAGCGGCCGTGACGGCGTCGGCTACGTCAGGCTCCACAACATCGGCGTGGAGCAACTCGGTTACGATGCCCACGCGGCGGCCCCGGATGTCTCCGTCCAGGGCTTGGCGGTAATCGGGCACTGGCGTGTTCCAGGTGGTGGGGTCCTTGGGGTCGTGGCCGGCGATGACCGAGAGGGTGATGGCCGCGTCCTCCACGGTGCGGGAGATGGGGCCTATGGTGTCCATGGACCACACGCCCCGCATCAGACCATAGCGGCTGACCCGTCCCCAGCCGGGCCTCAGCCCGACGATGCCGCACCAAGCCCCCGGGCGCCGGATGGAGCCGCCGGTGTCTTCTCCCAGGGAGGTGGCGCAGAGGAAGGCCGCGGTAGCCGCCCCCGAGCCGCCGCTGGAGCCGCCGGCGGAGATGCTCAGGTCCCAGGGATTGCGGGGGGTGCTGAACCTGTGGGTGAATCCGGTGATGGCGAATTCGCTGAGGTTGGTCTTGCCCAGCAGAATAGCACCGGCGTCCTTCAGTCTGGCGACTACCGTGGCGTCGTCGTCCGGCACGAAGTCGGCGGTGATGCGCGCTCCCCCGGTGGTGCGGATGCCCTTGGTCCAAATCTGGTCCTTGACACCCACCGGGATACCGTGCATGGGGCCGCGGTAATTGCCGGCCAGGATTTCCTGTTCGGCCTGCCTTGCTTCTTCCAATGCTTGCTGATGAAGCACCGTGATGAAGGAGTTGAACTTGAAGTCGAGGTCATCAATTCGTTGCAGGTAGGTCTCGACCACCTCCACCGGAGATACTTCCTTGCTCTCAATGAGGCTGGCGAGGGCTGAGGCGGAGTGGAGAGGAAGTTCGCTCCGAACCATAAGGGCCTCCAATGGTTAACGGCTCCCGATTTTCACTGCGGGGTTGCCAGCCATCATAGGGGGCAACCCCTAGGGGGTCAACTCAAAGAGCCGGTTGCAGCCGGTGCTGCGTGGCTTCCTCGTAGGCGTGGCCCACCTGGACCAGCAGCGGCTCGGTCAGGCGCCGGCCTACGAACTGGATGCTGAGGGGCAGGCCCTCGCTGTTCAGTCCGCAGGGCAGGGATATGGTGGGCGTTCCGCTGAAGTCGTAGGGTATGGTGAAGCGTCCCCAAGTCCATTCCTCCTCGTCCATGGGGCCGTAGAGGGACTCCGGCGTGACCCGTTCCGGGGGCGTGGTCATGGAGGGGCAGACCAGCACGTCGATGCCGTCGAATATCCCGGCCAGGGTGCCGTTGCAGGCCAACCTGGTGTAGCTGGCGACGGCATAGTCGGTAGCGCTGTGGCGCGACCCCAGCTCCAGCCAGCCCCGGAACCAGGGGCCGTATTCGTCAGCGCGGGAAGGGAAGGTGTCGCGGTGGGCCGCGGCAGCCTCCGCCGAGCACAGCACGCCCCAGGCACGGGAGAAAGGCTCGGTGTCAGGCATTCGCACCGGCATCAGTCTCGCTCCCATGCTTTCCAGCAGGCGTGCGCCTTCCAGAACCGACGCGGCCAGCTCGTAGTCAACGCCGTCGCCGATGTATCGCTCGTCTACGCCGATGCGAATGCCGCTGACTCCCTGTCCCAGCCCGGCCAGCATATTCGGCACCGGAGCGGTCAGCGATGTAAGGTCGTTGGGGTCGTGTCCGGCGATGGCTTGCAGCATAATACCGGCGTCGGAGGCGCTGCGGGTCATCGGGCCGATGTGGTCCAGGGACTCGGCCAGGGCCAGCACGCCGTAGCGGCTGACCCGCCCCCAGGTGGGCTTGATTCCCACCGTGCCGCAGGCGGCCGACGGGAACCGGATGGAGCCGCCGGTGTCGCTGCCCAGGGAGCCGTAGCAGAGTCCGGCGGCGGTCGCCACCCCCGAGCCGCTGGAGGATGCGCCAGACCAGCGGTCGGCGCCCCAGGGGTTGACGGGTATGTCGAACTCCGGGTTGTAACCGGCCATCGCTCCTTCGGTGAGATTCAGCTTGCCGAGGATTACTGCGCCGGCGGCGTTGAGCTTCCGCACCACCGTGCCGTCGAAGTCGGGTACGAAGTCGCGGAGCACCCGGGCGCCGCCCATGGTGGCGACGCCGGTGGTGAAGCACAGGTCCTTGACGGCTATGGGCACCCCGTGGAGTCCGCCGCGGTAGTTACCGGCAGCAATCTCCTGCTCGGCGGTTCGGGCCGCCGCCATTGCCGAGTCGGCCATCACCGTAGCGTAGCTCTTCAAGTCGCCGTCCAGGGCCTCGATGCGCTCCAAGATGGCCGAGGTCAGTTCCACAGGCGACAGCTCCCTGGCCCGGAGCCGGGCGCCCACTTCCGCGATGGTCTGATAGTGCAAAGGCGTATCAGGCATTATTCCACGCTCCTGATTCTTTCCGTAGGCTCTCCCGCAGAGGATACCGGATGCGGGGGCGGTGGTAAACTTGGCGCAGTCCTAATTGTCTGAACTGTGATTCATTTGATTAGATGATTGACAAGATTGTCATAGCCGTTGCATCCGCTAATCATATACATCCCTTAATCATATAAATCACAGTTCAAGACTTCACCCTCACCCCAACCCTCTCCCTCAAGGGAAAGGGAGTATCGAAAGGCCAGGAGACGACTTGAATGCGCATCGCAGTACCCGACTTGGTTTCCAACTCCTACTTTCCGGCGGTGGCCGCGGTAGAACTGGGGTTTTTCCAGAATCATGGAATAGACGTGGAGTTGGAGATGGTCTTCCCGATCCCCAAGGCCATGGAGGGGCTGCGGGACGGCGGCATTGACTTCGTAGCCGGGCCGGCCCACGCGACACTGTCGGCGTTTCCCGGCTGGGAAGGGACAAAGCTGCTGGCCGCGCTGTCCCAGCATACCTTCTGGGTGCTGGTGATGCGCGCCGACCTGGGAGCGCAACCCGGGGATGTGAAGGCGGTCAAAGGGCGACGGATAGGGGCGGCGCCGGGACCGGACGCCGCGTTTCGCGCGCTGCTGGCGGAGGCGGGCATTGAGCCGGAGAGGGACGGCGTGGCGCTGGCTCCAGTGCCTGGCAGCGGCGAGCCCGGGGTGTCCTTCGGCGTCCATGCGGCCCAAGCGCTGGAGCAGGGAGCAATTGACGGGTTCTGGGCCAACGCGATGGGGGCAGAGGTGGCCGTGCGGAGCGGGATAGGAATCGTGGTGCTGGACCCGCGGCAGGGTCTCGGCCCGGCGGCGGCAAGGGACTATACCTTTGCCGCGCTGGTCACCACCGACAGGCTGATTGAGAATTCGCCCGCCACGGCGGAGGGTGCGGTGCGGGCGGTGGTGGAGGCGCAACGGGCGCTGCGGGCCGATCCATCGCTGGCTGCCGAAGTCGGGCAACGGCTGTTCCCGCCCGATGAGGCCGCGTTAATCGAGGACCTGGTGCGGCGGGATGCTCCCTACTACACCGCCGGAATCTCCCCGGAATCCGTGGCCAGCCTCAACGAGTTTTGCCGGAATCTTGGCCGGCTCTCAGGCGACGTGGCTTATGAGCAGGTGGTCGCCAGCCGGTTTGCTCAGCTCTGGTAGGACTTACGAAGTTGGAGATTTCACCCCCACCCTAACCCTCCTCCTCAAGAGGGAGGGAATAGCGAATAGCAGGTGTGTTTTATGAAAGTTGACATCAGGGTGCCCGTCGGCTTGCCGGTGTGGGAGACCGCCGATTTTATCGCGGGATGTGAGACCGCCGGATTTTCCGGGGTTGGAATCCACGACCACCAGCACAGCGGGCGGGACGTTTTTCTCACCCTGGCCCTGGCCGCCGAGCGGACTTCCCGGCTCGCCCTGTACCCGGCAACCACCAACCCGGTCACCCGGCATCCGATGGTGCTGGCGTCGCTGGCCCATTCACTGGAGGAGATTGCGCCGGAACGGGTGCGCCTGACCGTGGGCCCAGGCTACCTGGCCGTGGGCAACATCGGACGGCCACGGGCCACGGTGACGGCCATGCGCCGGGCCATCCTGACTATCCGCCGCCTGCTGCGGGGTGAGCGGGTGGAGTTCAACGGGGTGGAAACCCGGCTACGTAACGTGAGCGACCGGCCGACGCCGGTGTTCATGACCGCCGCCGGGCCGCGGATGGTGGAGCTGGCCGGGGAGGTGGCCGACGGCGCGCTGCTGCTGGTCGGCCTGCATCCCAAGGCGGTAGACGCGGCCCGCCGCCGACTGGAAATCGGGGCGGCGCGGGCCGGACGCAGCCTCGAGGGTTTCGAGACAATCTTCATCACCCCAACGACGGTGTCGGACGACGGCCCGGCCGCCCGTCGCTTTCCTCAGCAGTGGTTCAGGCCCGACCAGCCGTACCTGAAATACCCCAGCGATTCCAACCTCGTCTGGCTGCGGGAGGCCGGCATCGAACTGGCCGACGATTTCGTCCCCGAGAGTATCGGCGATGCTCAGGCGGAGGAAATATGCGACGCCTTCGGGCTGTTCGGCACAGCCGAGGAATGCTTGTCCAGGCTGAAGCGGGCCAGGGACGAATCGGACATCAAGCACGTCTTCATCTTTCCCACCCATACCCAGGAGGGTGGTTACGATATGCCTCGGGCCGAGGTAGACGCCTTCCGGGAGACAATAATTCCGGGCTTGGAAGGTCTTTCGTGAGTGGGCAGAGCACCCACCGGACAACGACAATCGTGCCGGTCTGCTATCACTCCCCGGCTTCGCCCTCCGGGGCCAGTTCCAGCAAGCGCATACCTCGTTCCACCTGCTGGCCCGGTTGCACCGATACCCGCCGCACGACGCCGTCGCGTGGCGCCGTGATTAGCAGCTCCATTTTCATGGACTCCATTACCACGACGGTCTGGTTTCGCTCTACATGGTCGCCCTCAGCGACCAATACCTCCAGGACCGCGCCGGGCATTGGGGCGAAGACGTCGCCGGATGCTTCGCTGGTTGCGCCGCCGCCTCTTCGCCGCCCTGAGCCTGTCGCAAGCTCCGCCCGCTGAAAGACGAACAGATC
This sequence comes from Dehalococcoidia bacterium, assembly GCA_965204865.1. Lineage (GTDB taxonomy): Bacteria > Chloroflexota > Dehalococcoidia > Lucifugimonadales > UBA3495 > VXOI01. Next base: position 3,307,942 of record OZ242027.1, read on the forward strand.
GCCATCCAGCCACAGGTGCAGCTCCGGGCCAACCCAGGCCCAGGCGAAGGAGTAGGCCCGGCCCGCCTGTCCTGAGCTTGTCGAAGGGCGGCATAACCCTTCGCCGGTTTCACGGGACTCAATGTTGAAAGTAATGGAGGGTGGCAAACCCACCGGTACATCACCTTCCAGCTCGAAGGTGAAACTGCCTTCCGACTCTTTCAGCAGGTAGCGATAGACTTCCTCCGCATCCGGGTACATCTCCCGCATCTGTCCCTGGTCCTGGGTCACGGCAGCCTCTGCTCTCCGGCTGACTGCCACGGACTGGCGCTGTCGCGGTAGACTCCCGCTTTCGCGGAAATGACGGGGGATTGGGGCAGAGCCGGGCCGCCGGGTTGATGGGATGCCCACGCGGCCAGCGCGCGGGCCATCATGCGGGATCCGCCCGGTGTGTTGACGTCTGAGCTTTCACTCTCACCCCAACCCTCTCCCTCAAGAGAGAGGGAGTCCAGGAAGCCGGTATCATATTCGCCCTTCTGGAACCGGGAATGTTTCAGAACTGCCCGCAGCAAGGGGATGTTAGTCACCACGCCTAGCACCTGGAACTGCGACAGGGCAACCTCCATCCGGCGCAGGCTGAGGTCGCGGCTCGGCGCCCAGGCTGTCAGTTTAGCCAGCATGGGGTCGTAGTAGATGGACACCTCCCGTCCTTCGGTCACTCCGCTGTCCAGTCGCAGCCCGGGGCCGCTGGGGGGCCGCCAGCGCAGCAGCGTGCCGGTGGACGGAACGAAGTCGCGGTACGGGTCTTCAGCGTAGATGCGGCACTCGACGGCGTGGCCCCTGGGTTCTATGTCCTGCTGTTGCAGGGTCAGGGGTTCGCCTGCGGCGATGCGTACCTGCCACTCCACCATGTCCAATCCCAGAACAGCCTCGGTGACCGGGTGTTCGACCTGGAGCCGGGCATTCATCTCAAGGAAGTAGAACTCGCCGCTATGAGAGTCCAGCAGAAACTCCACTGTCCCGGCGTTGACGTATCCGGCTGTGCGAGCCACAGCGACGGCGGCGTCGCAGATGCGCTCGCGTAAATCCGGCGTCAGGGCCGGGGAGGGAGTCTCCTCGATTATCTTCTGGTGGCGGCGCTGGATGCTGCATTCCCGCTCGCCGAGGTGGATGGTGTGGCCGAACCCGTCGGCCAGCACCTGCACCTCCACGTGGCGGGGGCTGGCGATGTAGCGTTCCAGGAACATCCTCCCGTCGCCGAAGGCGGCCTGGGCTTCGCGGCTGGCCGACTCAATCTGTCTGTCCAACTCGCTCTGCTGGTTGACCAGGCGCATACCCCGGCCGCCGCCCCCGGCGGCCGCCTTGACCAGCAGGGGGAACCCCCAGCGCTCCACGAACTCTGCTGCTGCTTTGTCTCCCGGCAGGTATTCGGGAGAGCTTGGCACCACGGGCACCCCGGCGGTCAGGGCAATATCCTTAGAACTCAGCTTGTCTCCCAGGGCCTCCATGCTCTCAGGGGGTGGGCCGATGAAGGCTATATGCGCTTCCCGGCAGGCGCGGGCGAAGCTCGGGTTCTCCGACAGAAAGCCGTAGCCGGGGTGTATAGCGTCGGCCCCGCAGTCCAGGGCGGCCTGCACGATTCTGGGGATGTTCAGGTAGGTCTCTTCGGCGGTGTTGCCCGGCAGTGCCACGGACTGCCCGGCGGTGGTCACGTGGGGAGCGCCGGCGTCCGGGTTGGAGTATACGGCCACGGGGGCAATGCCCATGGCGTGGAGGGTCTGGTTAATCCGAACCGCGATTTCCCCTCGATTGGCTACCAGGACTTTGGAGAACACAAGCAACCATCCTCCTTGTCTGAACTGTGATTTATGTGATTTCAGGATTGCCATGATTTCCAAGGGTCGCCCCAATCATGCCCATCCTTTAATCTAATAAATCACAGTTCAGACAATGGGGAGGATAGGGGCTTGGCTTTACATTCGGAACACGCCCTGCCGCTTCTCCGGGAAGGGGGCGTTCATGGACGCGGCGATTCCCAGGCCCACCACGGTCCGCGTGTCCACCGGGTCTATGATGCCGTCATCCCACAGGCGGGCGGTGCTGTAATAGGGGTCGCTCTCCAGCTCGTACTTTTCCAGGATGGGCTGCTGTAGCTCGTCGCGATCTTCCTGTTCCAGTGTCCGGCCCTGCCGCTCCAGTTGTTGCAGCCTTACGGTGGCCAGTACCTCCGCCGCCTGTTGACCGCCCATCACCGAAATGCGGGAGTTGGGCCACGTCCACAGGAAGCGGGGCTGGTAGGCCCGCCCGCACATTCCGTAGTTGCCCGCGCCGAAGGAACTGCCGATGATTACGGTGAACTTGGGGACGGCGGCGTTGGATACGGCCATGACCATCTTGGCTCCGTCCTTCGCGATGCCCCCGGCCTCGTACTGGCTGCCCACCATGAAGCCGGTGATGTTTTGCAGGAACAGCAGGGGGACGCCCCGCTGGCTGCACAACTCGATGAAGTGGCTCCCCTTCAGCGCGCTCTCCGAGAAGAGGACGCCGTTGTTGGCGACCACTCCGACAGGATAGCCCCAGATGCGGGAGAAGCCGCAGACCAGCGTCTCCCCGTACCCGGCCTTGAACTCGTGGAAGCGGCTCCCGTCCACGATGCGGGCGATTACTTCGCGGACATCATACTGCCGCCGGTTGTCCGGGGAGACTATGCCGTAAAGCTCCGCCGGGTCGTATTCCGGCGGCTCCGGCGTGGTGACCTCAAAGGGAGGCTCGCGCCGTCGCACGAAGTTCTCGACTATGTCCCGGGTGATGGCCAGGGCGTCCTCGTCATCGGCGGCCTGGTGGTCGGCCACCCCGGATACGCGGGTATGCACGTCGCTGCCGCCGAGGGTTTCCGGGTCTACCTCCTCGCCGGTGGCGGCCCGCACCAGCGGCGGCCCGCCGAGAAAGATGGTGCCCTGCTGCCGCACCATCACCACCTCGTCGCTCATGGCCGGAATATAGGCGCCCCCGGCAGTGCACGACCCCATGACCACCGCCACCTGGGGAATGCCCCGGGCCGACATCTGGGCTTGGTTGTAGAAGATGCGCCCGAAGTGGTCGCGGTCGGGGAATACCTCCGCCTGCAACGGCAGGAAGGCCCCGCCGGAATCCACGAGGTAGACGCAGGGCAGGTGGTTCTCCAAGGCGATTTCCTGGGCGCGAAGGTGCTTCTTGACGGTAATCGGGTAGTAGGTGCCACCCTTGACCGTGGCGTCGTTGGCGACAATCACCACCTCTTTGCCTTGCACCACGCCGACGCCGGTGACGATACCGGCAGACGCCACCTCGCCGTCGTACATATCCCACGCCGACAGGGGAGAGAGCTCAAGGAAGGGAGTGTTGGCGTCCACCAGCCCCTCGATCCTCTCCCGGGCCAGCAGCTTGCCCCGGCTACGGTGCAACTCTACGGCCCGCTCCCCGCCGCCAGCCCGCGCTTGACTCAGCCGCTCTTTCAGGTCCCGCACCAGGGCCTCCATGCGGGCCTGGTTATCCAGGAAATCCCGGTCGGCGGTTCGGATGTTGGATTCGATTACTTCCATGCTATCCCCGGGGCAGATTCTCCAGTCATTCGACAGGCTCAGGACGGCCCGCGTATTCCCGGTGTTTATTATATCCTTGTCCAAGAACCCTGTCAGAAACCGCTGGCCCTTTGATATGCTAGTATCAGTCTCAATCGCCGGGCGGATCGGGCTACGCCTTACACTACCAGTACTTTGACATATCGGGGAGCAGGAAGTGGCAGCCACAGATTCGATAATGTATTCGTTGGAGCGGAATTGGGAGATGGTGGAGTCCGCTATCTCCGACCTGGACTACGAGACTATGGCCCAGCAGCCTAACGATCACAGCAATTCCATCGCCTGGATTTTCGGGCATATCAGCCGGGTTACTGATATGTTCATCATGCACCGGTTGCAGTCCAAACCGGAGCTGTGGTTTGCCGACGGCTGGTGCGAGAAATACGGGCTGTCCGACAACGTGGAAGGGCTGGGCCGAGGGGCTGACCTGGCAACGTGGAAACCCCCGGCAAAGGGAGTGCAGGTGGGCTACTTCGAGGCTGCCAAGGCAATTACAAGAGAGTACGTGTTATCGCTGTCCGCCGAAGACTTGGAGAAACGGGTGGTGTTCCCTCCCACGGCGCTGCGCCAGGAGCACACCTTGAACACAGCCTTGGGTCAGCTTGTGCTTGAGAGTGTCGCCCACGGCGGCCAGATTGCCTACTTGCGGGGCTACTACCGGGGCATTGGCTGGTATCGGTAGCAAGAATGAAGGACGGCACGCGGATACAAAGGCCCTAGATTCCTGCCCCCTGCCTTCGCAGGGGCAGGCTTTGCAGGAATGACGGGACGGTTTAGCCAAAGCTAATGCCGGGATGGCGGAATGGCAGACGCGGCGGACTTAAAATCCGCGAATGGCGGTGCGGACGAAACCATTTGGGGCGCATGGAGCGACATTTCATAGCTAGATTTACTTCTTTTCCCATCTCTTGTAGCACCATGCAGCGCTGGATATCACTGGTCGGAATGGCAAAAGAATGGCAAATTAGGCCCCGCAACCAAGCTCACACTAGCTCTCATATATCCTCTTTATTTCCTGTGGTGGTGCCCGGTCCACGAGTAGGCATAACCGACCCAACGACTGTCGCCATCCCGCAGAGCGGAGTAATTCAATGCCCCTTCGGTTCAAGCCAAGAGGACCCTCACTAACCGACCGATGAACCAGGGCAAGCTATTGCCCTTCTTCTTTCACTTCGGTGTTCGATGACTTCCACCCCGTACCAAAGCAGCACGTCGAACTCGATTCTCGGCTCCGGTCACGTTAATCCGGAACCGGATCATCTGCTCGGTTACTTGGTAATGCTCTGCGGCCTCAGCCAAGGACCAGCCGCGCCTCGCAACCATCAGTGCCGCCTCCTCTGGGACCAGCAGTGCTCCGCCAAGCCAGTTTGCCTCGTCCTCTACCTCGTGGTCCCAGAAACGGCTCCCCCGTTCATCCATCACGGCCGAAGGAGCATGCAGCAATAGCCCATGAGCAAGCTCGTGCCCTACATCGCTGACTTGCCGCCCCGGCACGTGGGCATCATTGAAAACGACCATCCGCTCCCGACCCCGAAATACGGTTAGGCCGGAAAAAACGCCCCGGCCGCCGTTCAGGAAGAGTTCAGCAGCAAGCGGCGCGTCCTCCTGGAAATCCGAAAGCGGCACTACCGGTATGCCAAGGTGTTCGGCCAAGCGCCACACGTTTATGGGAGAAGTGCGGGCAAGACCCAGTTCATTTCTGACCTCACGGGCGATCTTGTTGGCCTCGGTCTTGAACCCCCTTCTCACCGGCGCTAACCCTACTTCCTCATTCGCTCATAGGTAGCCTTAACCAGTTGGTCCAGCGCCTCCGCAGCTTCTGGGGAAAGGTGAGGGTCGCTCTTCAGATAGGTGGAGATCATCGCCAACGCCCCGGGTCCAGGCTTGTCCTGATCGTCACCTACGAAGTCGTCCGCACTCAAACCGGACCAAGAAACCAGCGCCGCCATGCTGTCAACGTCAGGACGGCGTCCTTGGGCCATACGTGTCAAGGTCGATGCACTAACCTGCGCCTCCTCCGCCACCTGCTTCCAGGTGTAACGTCGGGACCTTCGCTCTGCATCCAGGGCCGTGTAAAAAGCCTCCGCTTCGAACTTCACCTTCCTGGGCGCGCCAGACTGAGAATCGTCGGATTCGCCCTCTTGAAATTGCCCTCTTGCAATCATACGCCACCTGTGCAATAATTGCTCATGTCGAATCGATAATCGATTTGACAATCACTTTACCGCCTCAGGTGGCAAATTTCAAGGCCCACCTCACAGGACAGAGGCAAAGGAGACGGCAATGGCCGAAGTACAGTTCCCCGACACTCCCCAGCGCTCCATCCCATTCACCATCGACGGGCAACCATTCACCACCGATGATCCCAGTCAAAAGGCTTCCGACCTCCTGCTCTTGGCCGGACTCAACCCGGACTTCTACGACCTCGGGGAGATCAGGGGTAAGGACCGCCCTGAGACCCAAAGGTTTGATGACCAGGAAGTCGTCGAGATTCAGAAGGACGCCCGGTTCGTATCCATTCGCCAGACTGCGGATGTGGCCTAATGAATCCGGGAGTCCAAAGGTTCATCGACGACATGACGCAGATCGGCTTTGACCCCAGGGTCGAAGCCGACCTGGTCATCCTTCAGATTATTCCCGTCGAAGGCGCGCACGCCGGCCTGCCTGTCGGCACGGGAGTCACCTTGGGAGAACTCAAACCCTGGCCCCAAGTGCCTCCTCACTGGATCCATCTCCCGAAGGAGGTGGTTTTCCCCAAGACCAACAGCCAAGATTCTTCAAGAGCCGGTTGGCTCATGCACAGCCGGGATCTCAAGGGATGGGGCGATGCCCCGGCCGCAGTGTGCTGGGCAAGCCATGTCCAATCGGTTCTATGTGAGGCCACTTCATGACTCGGCGCACCAATTCAGTAGCAATGACGGCACAAACTGAACAGCAACTCTTGGAACTGCTGGTCCGTGAGGACGGACAGGAGGATCTTTGCCTAGCGACCTACCGACCCTCCACGGGGGTGACCCGCTCGACCGCCCTGGTTGCCGCTGCGGTGCCACCCGAACCCGGCGAAAGACAAGTCCACGGCAACGTGACCGTAACCGCGGACTACATCCTGAGGGCCGCAGAAGTCGCCAGAAACCGGAACTCCGGGCTAGTACTCCTTCACAGCCATCCAGAGGGCAACCGCTGGCAGTCAATGAGCGGTCCGGACCGCGAAACCGAGTCAAGCTACGCATATCTGGTGCGCGAGATGACCGGCTATCCCCTCGTGGGCATGACGCTGGCAACCGGCGACGGGACTTGGTCCGCCCGCCAATGGGACATCGGTACCGGCAGACACATGGACTACAGCCATTCCACCAGCGTCCGGGTCATCGGCGACAAACTTGCTTTGTCTTGGAATGACAACCTGCGCCCACCTCCAAAGCACACGGAACGGCAAGCCCGCACCGTGAATTCCTGGGGAGAGCGATGCCAGGCCGACCTCGCCCGTCGTAGAGTACTGGTCGTGGGCGCAGGCAGCATAGGGTTGGACGTCATCGTTCGCCTCGCAGCGTCTGGAATCCGCCAGCTAACCGTCATGGATTTCGACATGGTCGAACTCCGCAACTTGGATAGGCTCATTGGAGCGAGCTCTCGTGACGTGTGGTTGAAGCGGCAGAAAATCCATGTGGCACACCGGGAGTCATCGCGGGCCGCCACAGCCTCGGATTTCAAGGTCGAGGTCTCGGACCTTTCCATCTGCGAACCGGAGGGCTTGAGCTTGGCTCTGGACCACGACATCATCTTCTCCTGCGTCGACAGGCCCTGGCCACGGAGCGTGCTGAACGCATTGGCCTATTCCGACCTGATCCCCGTTATCGATGGGGGCGTGTCTATCGACACTTTCCCCGACGGCAGTATGCGGAACGCCACGTGGCGTTCCCATGTCATCAGACCAGGAAGACCGTGCATGAGTTGCAGCGCACAACTGGATCTCGCCAGGGTGGCCCTCGACAGACAGGGCCTTCTGGGAGACCCCCGCTACATCATGGGTGCCGGCGGATCGCCCGAACCAGGCAACCAGAATGTGGCCGTCCTCTCCATCAGCGGAGCCGCCAGTTTGTTGTCCCAGTACGTCAGCCTCAATGTGGCTCCAGCAAGGATAGGCGAGCCGGGCCCCATCCAGTACTGGCTCAGCTCCCACCACTTGGAGCATCTGGAAGTTGCGTCCAGAGTTCACTGCCCCGTCGAGAGCGAGGAGTCCCTGGGAGACCAGCGTGCCACACTCACCGAACGGCATGAGCAGGCCGAACAGCTACGGGAACTGGCCCATTCACCCAGCACAGGGGTACGCTTCCTAAGATGGTTGGATGACACCGCCCAGACAATCGGAAAGGTATTCGACGGAGCTCTCCACGAACGCCATCGGGCAAGCTCAAAGTCCCTGTGGGGAGGCATCAGGAATCTGAGGCTGCCATTTCCACATTCCTCCTGAGATTGAGAAACGTCTCGGGAACCCGAAAACATGCTTGTCCGAGGTGACGCCGCAATCCTCGTGGTCTGGTTGTGTGCCGCTGCCGCGAAGGAAACCGCCCCCGCTGTTCCTTGAGGCCGATTCAGGAACCGGGGTCCTGGAAACCCTCGGAATGCGTGACCAGTGGAAAGGCCAGCTCTCTCGCTCGTTGATTATCCTCCGTAGCCTGCCCGCTAAACGATGGGTACCTTGGCCACCGGGTCAAATCCGTACCCGTGTCCAGCAACTGGCTCCAGTTCGAATGGCTCAACACAAGGACAGGTCCGTATAGTGGAGGGTGGGCTGCGGCAACTGTGCGCCGCCAAGCCGCTCGGTAGTCCTGTTAAGATTTCGCCCGGTTCTCATTGAACGGAGAACGCCACCCATACAGCTTGACCTCGGCGCCGGACACCTCAATCCTAGTTCAATCACGGAAAGCCACTGCCGTACAGAATTGGGCAGACACGAACAACTCGGCGAGGAATCCCGATGGCCGTTTCCGTTCGTATCCGTTACAATGCACGAAATTACAGAAACGAGTGTCTGGGACCAGTTTCTCTTTCTGTCACGGCGAGCAACTGATACCTCAGCGCCGGAACGGGAGAAACTGGCACATGTCCCTCGCTCAATCTTAAGTATGTTCCCTTGCCAATCCAAAAGAGTTCGGAGATAATGCCCACCAATTCAGCGTGGCGCCGAATTCGATCACGATAAGCGGAAATCATTCCACCCCACAGGTAACTGCAGACCTCAATGCAGCACGACCCGGAGGAGCGCGCATGACCCAGCAGAGTGGCAATCACCTAGACACCAAGGAGATAGCCAGAAAGATAGAGCAGCTCGTCAATGAGACCCCTCCCGAGGTCATGGAAAGGATGAAAAAGCGACTCGAGCAGCGCCGCCAACTTCAGGCCGGGACCAACTCAGGAGAGCTGATGAACAAGAGAACCGGGTAAACATCAGCCGGCTGGACTCTTCAACGGGGGGCGGGAATAAATCCCGCCCTTGTTCTTGAGTAATCTCTTGTCCAAGGACGGGGAATGTCATTCGAACGATACGAGGTAATGACGGTACAGCAGGCCCTCAGCGAACAAACCGTAGGTTTGTCCCAAACCGGACCGGCCCTCGGACTCGGCCGGCTGCTGAATTCGCTGGCCACCGCCGCAACAACGGCCGTCGTCGAAAGAGACTATATCGACGTAGATTACTCCGCATCCTACTACGACCAGCGAGTAAGGTCGTTTTCTCCCACGGACCGGGGTACCACCCGAATTCATTTCTTCTCCGACCAACTGACCAAACGGCGTTTCGTCAATGCGACCCGGCAAACCATCGCGGCCATGAAATCCAGCTACATGGGCTTCACCGTCGTGCGTCCAGACCGACCAGTTACGCTGGGGCGAACCCTGATTTCCTGTCCATCAACTATATCGGGAAAACCAGCCAGGCTCCCCACTCGGAATACCACTCCGGTGGACTTGGCCGGTATCCCCCTCGCAGTAGAATCGTGTCCCTATATGTCCCAGGACACCAAGATCATGGCCTGCGCCACCGCAGCTCTGTGGATGTCAACAACCCCCCTGGCTGAAAAGATCTCAGGAATGGCGCCACACAACACCGCGGAAATCACCAGCAAGGCAATGTCTCTCAACAGGCCCTTCGGGCCCGCAGTGGGCAAGAGAGGCCTTACCCTTTCCGAAATGGAGCAGGCCCTGCTGGAAATGGGCTTCGACCCGAGCATATATTTCCGTCCCTCACCTCAAGAACTGGTAGAGATCTGCCATCTTTTCTCCGACAGCGGTATCCCGCCCATCCTCCTCATCGAATCGAACGGCGTAGGCCACGCGGTAACCGTTATCGGCTATACCCTGCAATCCCCCACCTGCCCCAAGGCTTCGATCCCAGGAGCGTTTCCAGCGCACCAGTTCGTATCGGAGCTGATAATTCACGACGACCAGCGAGGAATGTACCTGCTGACCGAAGCCAATGGATCTACCGACGGAGACGGGAATCCCATAACCGAACTCATTATCAAGACTGAGGGCGGAGTAGCCCATGCCACCTGCAATGCCATTCTGGTTCCCCTCCCCAGGAGGGTCATGCTGGACGTCATGGAGGTTCAGACGCAGGCTGAAGAATGGATTGTCCAAGCCAAATCCTTGAGAGTGATCGAAGACCGGGACGTCGTCTATCGGACCATTCTGGTCAGGTCCAATGTCTTCAAGCAGACTCTGCTGGAACATAGGGACAGCGGCCTCTCTACCGTAGGTTACCCGGCTTACCTCGTGGAATTCGCGAGGGGACTCCCCATGCCCCGCTACATCTGGCTGGTGGAAATCTCATACAGGGACAACTGGGATCCCGCCAACCCCGCATCTCCACCCGTCATAGCTGACCTGATATTCGACAGCACTATGACGGCGATAATGCACCCGGACTTCCTCATGCTCCACTTCCCTCACCTGACCGTCGGCAGACAGGTGAGGGATAACCGCATTGACCCGCTGTTCGAAGACAATAATGGATTTCACCCCCATCCGCCGTTCCCAGATATTCCACGGCCGTGACGATTACAGCTACCAAAGACCGCACCAGAAAATTCCTGTGAGCGGAGCGGCTTAACGGAGGTGTCACCGCTGTCGTTGTCCAGCGAAAGTGTCCGCCCGAGTGTTCAGGGAAAATGTCCGTTTGTATTGCGCTGAGTTTCTGAGTGGGCAGTCCGTCTGGGAGTACGGCTTATGGGTGTGGCTGGCAGGTCGACGTACTTCCTGACCGTGTTTCTGGAAATGCCCAGTTGTCTGGCGATGCCCCTCAGGGGGACTCCCTGTAGCTTGGCGTGCTGCACCGCCTTCCACAGGGCCTGCTTGCGTGGCGTTGCCTGCCTGGATGGCCGCTCGGGGGCCTACCGGGTGCATCCGCCGCTTGTGTAGGATACAAGCAGACGGCTTGAAGGGGGTGCCGAGGATGACCGGTTCCATTGACAGGTACGGCGAGTGGGTGGTGCGGGGCGCGGAGGTGGTCCGCGGTTTCCGGGAGGACGGCGGCTACTGCCGCTCGTCCTACGAGGAGTGGGCCGGCACGGTGCAGTTCGTGGTCTGCGAGGCGGTGGAGGAGGGCAAGAGCGGCGAGGAGCTGCGCCGCGACCTGATGGAGGTGTACGGCGCGGGCCTGGTGGAGGCCGAGGACAAGCTGCTGCCTGCCGTTGCCGACTCCCCGTACCGACTGCTGCATCGTTCCGCGCTGGACGTCTCCGAGGACCTGCGGGCCTTCTGGTACGGTACGGACAGCGGCCTGGTGCCGGAGGCCATCGTCGGCTCGCCGCGCCGTACTATCACTGCCGGGACGCCGCGACGTGGCGCGACTGGCTGTTGGGCTGCTGCGATTGGCTGTGCCAGCGGGCTGAGGCCCACCGGTTGACCGGGGAACTTCTGGCCCGGGGCGAAAACATTGCGCCCGACAACGCCGACCAGATCCTGGTCAACTGCTACGGGACGGCCGTGGTCGTGGCCGGGTCGGCCGCTGGCTGGGGGACCTGTCTGGAGGCGGCCTAGGCGGGGCAGGTGCTCCTGGCCTACGTCTGTGGCAGCAGGGCGGCGAGCCTGAGGGTGAGCTCCCGGACATGGCCCAGGGCCTCCTCGATCTCGTAGGCGTCCAGGGCGTTCTCGTGCAGGGCGCTGGCCGAGTTCCACAGTGGGCGGAGCTCGCCGTCGCCGGTCTCGGAGCGCAGGCGGCCGATGGTCTGGAGGTAGTGCCTGTGCCGGCTGTGCTGCCAGCCGCGGTCGTCGGACACGGCCTTGACCATCTGGGCGGCGGCACCCCAGCCCTTCTCCGATGCTTGCTGCAGGTCACCGGCCGCCAGCTGCTCCCCTGCGTTCTCCAGGAAGCGGCGGCTGGACTCCTGGTAGGTCAGTGCTTCCACCGTGCCCTCCGTCCTCTCGTGCCTGTCCGTTCGCAGTTGCCAGTGTGGGGCCTGCGCTGCAGTGGCGTCAACCGTTCTGGTCGTGTCCAACCTGTGGGTCGCAGCTTTGACACAGGCGGGATTTCTCGTTCTGCTCAAAACGACAGGCAACCAACGCAGGTTTGTAACCTACTGTTCCATGAAGGCGCTGGGTGGGTAATATCTTGCAGATCGTGCCTGTGTTACAGTACCCGTTACGGACAGTGCATCAAATCGAGACCCGGGAGGCCCGGATGAAACTCCACCGGTCGCCGTTGCTGGCTAGTCTGCTCACCCTGGTCCTGTTCCTGGCCTGCGGCGGCGGTGGTGAGTCTACACCGCTGATGCCAACTGCCACCAAGACCCAACTCACGACGTCTGAGGCCACTAGGACCGAGCCCACGGCGCCAACTGCCATCAGGACCGAGCCCACCACGCCTGGCAGTACCAGGACCGAACGTCCAACGCCTGCTGCCGCGAAGACCGAATCTCCGGCATCTACCGCGGCCAAAATCGAACCTACAATGCCTGCCGCCGCCATAACGGAACCACTGACGGAAACTACGGCGGAAACAGATAGGGAAGCCCTGATTGCCCTTTACCACGCCAGTGGCGGGCCGAGCTGGACAGTGAACCGTAATTGGCTGACCGACGCTCCAATGGGTGATTGGGAAGGCGTCGAAGTCGATGACCAGGGCCGGGTCTATCGGCTGAACCTCCCCGAGAACCAACTGAGCGGGGAGATTTCTCCGGAGCTGGGCAACCTCGCTAACTTGGAAGTGCTGGACCTGAGTCTCAACCTGCTGGGCGGGCAGATTCCGCCGACGTTGGGCAACCTCGCCAACCTGGAAGTACTGAACCTCACCTTCAACCAGTTGTTGAGCGGGGAGATTCCGCCGACGTTGGGCAACCTCGCTAACCTGGAATCGCTGTATCTCGCCGGCAACAACTTGAGCGGGGAGATTCCCCGGGACTTAGTCAACCTCGCCAACCTCGTATCGCTGAGCCTCGCTAACAACGAGTTGACCGGGGAGATTCCGCCGGAGTTGGGCGACCTCGCCAACCTGGAATCGCTGGGCCTTGGCGAAAACCAGTTGACCGGGGAGATTCCCCCGGGCTTGGGCGGCCTCGCCAATTTGGAATCGCTTGACCTCCCCCACAACCTTTTGAGCGGGGAGATTCCGCCGGAGTTGGGGAACCTGGCAAACTTGCGATGGCTGAATCTCGGTGCCAACCAGTTGAGCGGGGAGATTCCCCCGGGCTTGGGCGGCCTCGCCAACTTGAAGGATCTGTATCTTGAGCGTAACCAGTTGAGCGGGTGTGTGCCGGCAAGTCTGCGAGAAATCAGGGTGCGTTCCGATTTGCCGTTCTGCTGAACGTGCCGGAATGCCGGTTGGAGCGCCAGCTGACGGCTCATTGTCAGTCCGCTGGGAATACCATCTGTTGCAGGGCTATCGCATTGGACCCTCTGTCGCCCTCTCGCTCACCGGAGAGGGTTGGGGTGAAGGTGAAACCCGGCCCTCCGGTTGAGCGACACGAAGAGTCCTACTCATGTTGGCGGGACTGTCCCGCGTCAAGCATTCTTGCCGATCCCCATTGCCTCATTGAGAAATGTTACCGAAAAATCAGCCCTTGAGGCCGTCCATTGATAACGCTAATTCCGACAGGTCGCAAGTATCCCGAGCAACCTCTGCAGACCCAGCGTAGACCAGCTTGCTGGCCATGATGCCTCGCCATTTCTGCACCCTCCGTTGCAACGTTCGCAGGTTAGCCCGGCTGAAACGCTCCGGCTCAGCTTCCTGCAACCGCTCGAGCAGCACCACAGCGCTGGCGTCCGGGTCTTCCTCCAACCAGCCCAGCACCTTGCACCATACCCCCTCGAACGGGTCCTTCCGCGTCCACCACGTACGCGGCGCTCTCACTCTCTGTTTCCGGCCGGCATTCTCTTGCTCCTCCAGCCACCGGCCGGGTAGCCGGGCCAGAAAGCGCTCCAAGCTCTCGACGCGAGGACTCGACTCGAGTTCAGGGGATACTATGGACACCAGGGCCGACTGGGCTTCCCTGATGGTGTGCAGCAACGCCACTGGGTCCAAAGTTGCTCTGCGTTCAGCCAGGGCTGCTTTCGTCCCGGCGCCGACCGCCTCGTGGCTGATCACCCGGTCGCAGGGCGTAAAGGGTGGACTGTAGCGCTTGAGTACCGCCGAGCCGTTGCGGGTCTTCTCAATCAGCTTGAATGAAGGTTGGAAGTAGTTCACGTACAGCCGCAGCGCCCGGTGCAGGTGGGCTATGGTCTGTCCGGCCACCTGGCCCGAGTAACGCTCATGGCCCAGGAACCGGCGGATCACAGCTCCGTTCTTCTGCTCGATCCGAGCCTGATCGTTCTTTCGGTACGCCCGGGAACGGGTGAACTCGATGCCACGTTCGGCGCAGTAATCGGTGAGGGTGTCGTTGATGAACACGCTGTCGTTGTCGGAGTCGATGCCACGAACGGGAAAGGGCAGCTGCGCCGCGATGGCCTCCAGTCCGGCCACCACCAGGGACTGCTCCCTGGCCAGCAGCGGCACCGCCTCGGTCCAGCCGGTGCACACGTCAGTGGCCACCAGGCTGTACACGAAGGAACCGACCATGTTGTCCCCACAGTGGGCCACCAAGTCAATCTCCAGGAAACCCGGCGGCGGCCGGTTCCAGTCGGCGAAGGTGCGAACCGGAATATGTCGGCCGCGGTCCAGATTGCGCCGCCGTTTGCGCCGGCTGGACACCCTGGACTTCACTGGTTTCAGCAACCGGTCCAGAGTGGCGGCACTGGCGCTCAACAGACGCGATCTCACCTCGGGATCCAGGTCCAGATGACCGTGCCGTTCCATGGAGTCCACGAGGTGGGGCAGTGCCGCCTTCAGGCGTTTGCCGCAGATGCGGTCGGACGCTTCCCAGATCAGGATCGCCGCCTCCCGCACCGCGTCGTCATAGATGCCCCTACCCCGGCGTACGCTGATTCTCTCGCCGTCCTCCCCGGACTGGGCCAACAATCTGATGGCATGCTTGCGGTGATGGCCGGCGACCGTGATGAACTCGTTGAGAATCCGGGTTTTGTCCCTCTTGGAGGACCCCCGGTACCGCTCCCGTATCGCCGCCAGCAGTTCCTGTTTTGCCATCCTGCTCATGCCTCCGACCACGCCAATGCCCCCGATTTTTCGGTAGCATTTTATTTGCGGCAATTACTTCTGCAAAGTAACGTTTCTGTTGAGGCAATGCCCCGGCAGGACTAATTGTCGTTAATCAGACAACCGACCCCGGCGGGAGGCGATGGCGGTGCAGATCTCCGTCGGCGAGGTGGAGCGACGCTCCTTGGGGTGTACGAGTTGGTCGCCTTGGGAGGTATGGCATGATCGCCTTGGAGCAGGCACGCCAGTACCTGGAGAGCCTGGGGATCAAGCAGGCGGTCGAGGTCCTGGACAACACGCTGGACTCCGCTGCCAGCAAGCAACTGACCTATCCGGAGATGCTGGAGCAACTGCTGGGCGCCGAGGTGGAGACCCGCAGGGAGCGCTACCTCAGCACCAGGACCAAGATGGCCCACTTCCCCTTCCAGCGAACCTTGGAGCAATTCGACTTCGCCTTTCAGCCCCCCATCGACGAGCGCCAGGTCAAGGAACTGGCTGGCCTGGCCTTCGTCGCCGAGGCCAGCAACATCCTTATGGTGGGACCGCCCCACGTGGGCAAGACGCACCTGGCGGTGGCCCTGGCCAAGAAGGCCATCGAGCGGGGCTACGGGGCCTACTTCGTCCGGGCCTACGAGCTGATGGAGGATCTCAGGAAGGCCCGTGCCGAGCATAACCTGGACCGGAGGCTGCGGGTCTACCTGGCCCCCAAGGTGCTGGTGGTGGACGAGTTCGGCATCTGGCCCTACGACCGGGAGGCGGCCGCCGCCTTCTTTACTCTGGTGTCGGCCAGGTACGAGCGGGGCAGCATCATCCTCACTTCCAACAAGGGCTTCGGCGAATGGGGCGAACTCCTGGGGGATACCGTCATTGCCTCGGCCATCCTGGACCGACTGCTGCATCACAGCCACGTGCTGAACATCCGGGGCGAGAGCTACCGGCTTCGGGAGAAACGGCAGGCCGGACTCTTCAGATCCCATCACCTGCTGGGCGTCGCCCCGGAGAGCGGCAACGACAACCACGCCGGCTGACGAAGGGGCTGACCAATAGGCCATCGGCGGAAACGTTGAACAGTAGCGACAAGGTGGGTCAACTTTACTTCGGCGATGCTGAAACCAAGCAGGAGGTGGGTCAACTCGAAACTGGCGATCAGGGATAACAAGACCCTGGTGGGTCAATCCACCATCGGCGATACCGGGTCAAAACTCCGTCGGCGTTGACAGAGGGCCTGGATAAGGCCACGAGCGCCCGAGAGGTGGCAGCAGCTATTCCCAAAGTGCAACTGCCTTACAAGCTGGGCCCACTTAGGAAACCAATCCCAGCGGCCCTGCCAACTACCACAATATCTCAACGGGGATGGAACTTAGGGCCTCGTACTCAGGGCCTTTGGCTGAGGCTGCTCCCATCCCGTGGACCGCATCGTCGAGCGGAGCAGGCCGGCGTAAAACTAGAGGGCTGTTGACTATGTCCCCTGGACGACAGAGGCATCCCCGTAACACTTATCTAAGCCAAGAGAATCGACTACCACGTTGAAAGAGACGAGAATCGGGAGCAAGACTACGGCGAAACTGACGAAGTCCGAACCGCCGGGGTAGCCGCTGTGACCAACGGCCAGTTCGGGGCCATGCCGTTCTGGAACGCCAGCGGGGACTGGAACCCCGGAGCGGCCGCCTACTCGGTATCAAATTGCGGGGCACCACGAAATCGCCGCGAGGCTCTATCACCACCTGAACAGGTCAGGGTATTAGTAGGTGCCTGTCGTTGGGGTTGGGGACCACGGGGGGTGCTGCCCCATGGATACGTCCAGACGCCTGTAGTCCCCGGAACGGAGCAAACTCCTGCCCTGCAGGAGTTGCTTACGACGAGATGCCATCGAATGGTTATGGTCACCGTGAAAGCCCACTCACAAGGCTCTGGAGGCAATTGAGGCGGCGGGGAGGCAACTAATCATCGAACCGCCCTGAGACTCATCGGAGGCAGCGGTGGCATAGACCTGAAGAGGAAACAGTACAACGGCCCGGCGAAGAGCCGGGCCGTTCGTCGTCAAAGAAGTCTGGGAGTTGTCGGGGCACAATGAATTACAAGAGCAAGCCCGGGAATAATTTCCCAGATAACAACAAAACGAGTCCTGAGGGATCTGCTGTAGCTTGGTCATCAGACCCTGAAGACGTCGAGGGAGAGTCGATGATCACTCCTGAGGACATCGAGACCCAGCTCAAAATGCTTTCCGGAAGCGAGGAGCAGCTTCCTTTGATCCGGGACAGCGCCTCGGAAACAGGGGTGCGAGCGTGGACCAGAGAGGATTCAGCAGCCCTGTGCCGATGGTTGGATACCGCCACGGAAGAGACGGCCAACAAAGCACAGGATTTGGCCTGTTATAACCAAAAGGAAGTGGCGGAAATATTGGGGTTCTCTGTTGCGAAAATCAAAGAGTGGATGGACCGGAAACATGATCCAATACCCCATATCAAGGACGGCAGGCTGACCCGGGTAGCTCATTTTTTGTTGATGGAATGGCTACGGGCGGAGTCTCTGCGATGTGCCGGGACGGACATAGAGCAACAGGCGAACTGAAGGAAGGGATCATTACGGAAGCGAGGAATTATCATCTATCACCGCCAGGGGCTGGTCGCGTTGTACAGGTGGGTCAACGTCATGGAACCGTGGAGGTCTGGGCCGGCGACGAGTGCATCGCGGTGCATCCTAGGGCGCGGAGGCCCGGTCAGCGCTTCATCCTGCCCGGCCAGTGGTCGGGACTGCCGGTGGGAGACAAACGGCCCGGGGGAGACGATGGCGGTGCAGATCCCCGTGGGTGAGGTAGAACGGCGCTCCCTGGACGTCTACGAACTGGCTGCCGTGGGAGGTGCAAGGTGATCGCTCTTGAGCAGGCCCGCCAAGTACCTGGAGAGCCTGGGGATCAAGCAGGCGGTCGAGGTCCTGGACAACACGCTGGACTCCGCTGCCAGCAAGCAACTGACCTATCCCGAGATGCTGGAGCAACTGCTGGGCGCCGAGGTGGAGACCCGCCGGGAACGCTACCTCATCACCAGGACCAGGATGGCCCACTTCCCCTTCCAGCGCACCCTGGAGCAATTCGACTTCGGCTTCCAGCCCTCCATCGACGAACGGCTGGTCAAGGAACTAGCCGACCAGGCCTTCGTGTCCGAGGCCACCAACATCCTGCTGCGGGGACCGCCCGGCGTGGGCAAGGCTCACCTGGCGGTGGCCATGGCCAAGAAGACCATCGAGAGCGGTCACGGGGCCTACTTCGCCCGGGCCTACGACCTGATGGAGGACCTCAGGAAGGACAGGGCCGAGAATAATCTGCACCGCCGGTTGCGGATCTACTTGGCGCCCAAGGTGCTGGTGGTGGACGAGTTCGGCTTCTGGCCCTACGACCGGGAGGCGGCCACCGCCTTCTTCACCCTGATCTCTGCCCGCTACGAGCGGAGCAACATCGTCCTGACCTCGAATGAGGGCTTTGGCGAGTGGGGCGAACTCCTCGGCGACACCGTGATCGCCTCGGCCATCCTGGATCGGTTGCTGCATCTCAGCCACGTGCTGAACATCCGCGGCGAGAGTTACCCGCTCATAGAGAAAGGGCAGGCCGGTCTATTCCCGTCCCAACACCTGAACCACGCGCCCCGCGAAGAAGGCGACTACTGCCAAGTGGCTCAATTCCAAATCGGCACAAATGTTATTGCTCTACAATAACGTCCGCATGAATTGCTCATTTCCAGCCCAACATTGACACCGAGTCCATTCCAGCTTGCTATTGATACTCCAGAAGACCGCGGTTTCTGCACTCTCCAGGCACATGCATTCTCCTGCACTAGGTGCACAGGACAGACTCGGATGATATACTTAGGGCTGTAACGGCCTTGTGGGATTCTCTCTCCCGACCGGACTGGTCCTCCGGTGCCGCTACACCTGTCGGTTCTCTCCGGCCCGTCCCCAGGTGGAGCTCAAGGGCCACCTGGTTACGGCAAATTAAGTACTGCCCGACATTCCTAAAGTGTCGGGCAGTTGATTTTTTTGAAAACGTGCTCCAAAATTTAGGTATTCCACTTTCCGGCGTCCGGTCTGACCCACTGGACAGCCGCCCTTGAGGAGTGATGGCTGCCACGAAAAACCCCCACAGACCTTCCGCATCGTCGCTCGACGCTCTCCCGGCAGAGAAAATTGGCGAGAACGTCAACCACTACGAAAAGCCCAGTGCCAAACTCTCCCTCGGGGAAGCTCTGGGAGGACCCCCACCGACCATCGGAGGAATAGTTCAAGAACCCCCGGTAATGGGACCACAGCCGGCCTCCGTGGCCGATTGTCCTCACCAGACCGGTCAAGCGGAAGACCTGCGCGACCCCGCGCCCCGGACTCCCGATGACTACCGCCTTGCGGTGGTGCAAATCGTTGGTCAGAGAGCGAAGAGATACAAGGTCGTCTCCCGCACCGAGACCATTAGGGAGTACCACGCCAGGATTACCTCCCCCGATACCCCCCTTGCCAAGAAGACCGCCGAGGCCAGGGCACTGCTGGGTCCAGGCGGCGAGAAGACCTCCGGATTCGACAATGCCAAATCTGATCTGCCTCAGGTAATGCCCGCAGTGGACGCACCCCAAGGTACGCCGATAAAGGGAATTCCAGGGCTGTACCACAACGGCCTCTACGGTTATGACATCGACCAGGGAAAGTCAGACTGGGACGAACTGCAGAATGCAGTCGCAGCGATGCCGGCAGCTCTTTTTGTGGCAAAGTCTTCCAGCGCCAATGGACTTTACGCCTATATCGCCGGCACCCTGGCAGAAACGCCCGAGGAGTACAGGGCGAAGTGGTACCAATGCCGGGGGCAGTTCCCCAAGAACATCCACGTATCGACCGCGAGCAACTCAAACGAAATCAACAGAGTTCGCTTCGTCTGCCACGACCCCGACGCCTACCTGGCGGAGACCGTCATCCCTGCGGACCTCGATGCCAAGGCAAAGGAGATACCCGCCTATGCTCAG
Source organism: Dehalococcoidia bacterium (assembly GCA_965204865.1). GTDB lineage: Bacteria > Chloroflexota > Dehalococcoidia > Lucifugimonadales > UBA3495 > VXOI01. The sequence continues at coordinate 3,328,128 of OZ242027.1, forward strand.
GCGAGCGAGGCTCTCGGGGAGTCCCAGACTCAGCATATGACCTTCACAGCCATTGACGACACGGCGGCTGATGACGGCATGACGGATGCCGACTGGGTCCTCCACGGAATTTCCTGTGAGAACGGGCGTGGATTCAGGAAGAAATGGGATAAAATTTTTTCCTTCGATCTCCCGGACCTGAGCGACCAGAGTGACTCGACGTACGACGCATCGCTCGCCGCCACCCTGGTTGCAGCGGGCTGGGGAGAGCCGGAAGAGAACTATGGTGAGTGGGACATAGGTCCGATTCACCGGGCATTGCTGGATCTCCGGCGGGCAGCGCGAAAGGCCGGGCGACCTGTAAAGGCCAAGTATCCGGCTTATTTCCTCAACACGATCCGCAATGCCATTGACTTCGTGAAGACCGAAAGGGAAGCGCCCCTGACCAAGCCGCAGTACAATCGGCTGCTGAAGAAGCTCAAGGATCACTCAGTGCCGCAGGATTCGGACGCCAGGAAACAGGCGCTGGCACTGGCCAAGCGGGCAGGACTGCGACCCGAGGACGTCGAGGGATGGGTCGCCCTTGCCCTTGGCTCTGACTACGACCCCGGCGAGGTTGAACGAGTGTGGGACACCTTGCCCGAGATGGACCTGAGCGCCCTAGCCGCCCAAGGCTACATCAGGAACGGCGGTGGTCCCTTCGACGGGAGGTCCGGACACACCCGGGGCGAGAAGAAGGCCAAGCAGCAGACAGCTGAGTCAGAGGGACTGCCGGCGCCAGAATGGTGGAAGATCGGACGCTGGGTTGCCCGAAAGATTCTCGCGGACAACTATTACTATGACCGGGAGTCCAACATCTGGTGGGGCTGGCGCGGGACTCACTGGAAGATGCTCCAAAGGGACAGCCACGAACTCGCCGACAACCTCCTCGAGGTGCAGTATCTCCTGGCACACGAACTCCGGACGGACGGTGCCCTCGGCTCGGCTGAGTTAGTGGCCAAAAAAACGTACCAAGACCAGGTTCGCATGGACAAGTCGCCACTGTGGGGCGGCTGCAGGGCAGAGATGGCCCGCACCTTGGAGCTCCCGCCCAATCACATAGTGGCTGTAGCCAACGGCGTGCTGGACCTGCTGTCGGGGGAGCTCCGCCCTCACGATCCACGAGGTCCTTATCTAGTCACTGCTGTAACGCGAGGGTGCTATCTCCCGGACGATCTGGAGCGGTTGAGGGCAGTGATCGACGCCCGGCTGGAGCCGGCCCTGCCTCGGGAGGAACACAGGACGACTCTCTACAAGTGCCTAACGCTCATGATGGGCGGACAGGCCGGCGGGTTGGACCGCGGCTCGCTCTTGTTCCTGCTGGGTAAGAGCGGCGGCGGGAAGGGAAATACGGCGCGGGTGATCCGCGACTCGTTCGGCGACTACGCCATGGTAGGGAATATTGACTCTATCTTTGTGAAGGGCGAAATCAACGAGGCCCTGGCCCGGATACTGGAAGCAAATCCGAGGATCGTTATTTTTCACGAGGTCGTTAGGGTGATGATGGCCAAGGTCTTGTCTATGACGGGGTCGGACGATCTCAGCGCCCGCGGGCCTCATAAGGCCACCGTGGAGAGGCGACTGAACGCTGGCGTCGTCATAACGGCTGTTGACGCCCCCAAAGCCAGGATGGACACCGGTGCCTCGCGGCGAATGGTGGCCCTGTGGTATCCACGGAAGGTGAGGGTGCCTCGCGGGATGGCGACGGACAAAACGACACAGTGTGAGGCTGATGCCCTGACGACCGTGGTCCTGCACGATGCCCTGACGATGTGGCAGCGCCCGGAGGCATGGGATGCCTTCCCCGAGACAGACGCCGACACCACCGCCGCCCTGAAGGCCAGCGACGCCGTAGAGGATGCAATCTGCACGCTCACCGACTTCGAGGTAAACGGGACTGGAGAGGTCATCGGCAGAGGGGACGTGGGCAAGCCCTTGACCGAGATTATCCAGACCTGGAAGAGCGACAGCAGCGAGTTCAATGGGGAGGAGGCTATCAAAAACCTCACTGCTCGCGCCCTGTCGGCGAGACTGAGCAAGCGAGATGATTGGAAGGCGTGCACCCACCGGGAGAAAGGGCCGAACGTGTCCCGGCTGTACCGGCCTGACGGAATGCCCGGGCAATGCCCATGCAACCCGAATCCGGGTGTGGAGGAGGAACGAGTGGAGATCGAGAACTACCCCGGTGCCGACGATTGGGACGATGAGGAGGGTTACGGAAGCTCTGACGGGCAAAACGACTCTGACGGGCAAAACGGTCAATTTCACAGCACCCTCACAGGAGGAGATGTGAGTACCCAGGAATCGGATGTTTTGCCCGTCAGGGCGGATTTGCCCGTCACCCCGGGAGGAGACCCGGCGGAACAGGCACCGCCCCCAGCAAGGTCCGAACAGCAGCGTCAGCGTAGGGAGGAGATGATGCGAACCCCTGCGGGTATCCGTAAGGCCATCAGGGAGGGCTGGTACAAGCCGGAACACTGACCAAGCGACGTGCTGAGGCGAAGGGAAAACCGGGCGAAACGGGCAAACCAGAGGAGGAGCAACAAAATCAATTCTCAGCTGACTGACAAGCCAAGCCCCTGCTGAGAGACTAAAGATCAGCAGGGGCGAATTCCACAGGGCAGTGAGATCCAACAGCTCTAACAGAACCTGAAGGCAGGCCGATCGATCTATCGAGATGGGGCCACCGGCGGGACATCGAGGAGAATATCCCCGCCTCGGTGGATGAGATGCCGGGCAGGAGCGCCCAGGGGCGGCAAGACCGCGGGTACACCCCTGGTAGGGCAGCTTTGGCGGTGCCAGCGTCGCAGAAGCAGCGGAAGCTCCGTTCCCGGTACCGCTGCACAACGCACGTCGACCCAGAAGTTTGTTTTTGCTCCAAGCACGGTTGGACGGGAGTTTCATCAGTGCTACCGCTGCCATGTGGAGGGCAGCCAGCCGGCGCCGGCAATACTTCCGGGGATCCCAGGGCTTCAGGTGCTGAGGGTCGACTCGGGGTTTTCAGGGGCCTCTACGGCCCTCTGTGGAGCGACCGATTCCGTAGGATAGGGTACATTCAGCTTGTAATGGGGCGAGAACGCGACAGATGCGACACTCAACCAGGGGTGTGAGCGATGCGGGCAGCAAGACCAGAAAAGCAGGCGTTCTTCCTTGTTCTGCTAGCCGAAGTGGGAAATGTCTCTAGGCGGCCCAGATGGCCGGGGGGATGGGTCCAACTTGCACAAAGCACGAGCCAAGAACTCTGGTTTCGGGCCTCCAGGCAGATTCCCGAGCGATTCCCTCGGATTCATCCCAGACGCAAGGGCAGTGGATTTCGCCGGAAAGTGCTGGGTTCCGAGATATATAGATGACGGCGACGCCAGCCGCGAGGAGAGACCGGTCCCAGGGGGGAGATGGTCAGGACCGCAGAGAGAGGTCAGGACAGCCTCTGCACTAGGTGCAGAGGCGACGTCTTGGTCGACGGCTCGCTACGGAGAGGCGAAATGCTGGCAGTGTGGCCGCGAGCCTGGCTGGGAGAGGCGACAGTCGCCGCCCCAACTCCACACATAAGGCCCGGGCGAAGTCAGCACCCGAAGCTCTCGCCAAGTCGGCCCTAGCCGACTTCGAGTATTGGGCCGCCCTGCTGGCCGCAGCCCGATTGGACCCTTCCTGGCCCGACGTCATCTCGCCGGTTCCGGACGGCGATGCGACGCCGGACGCCATCACTAAGGAGACCAGGGAGCCAAGCCAGACCGTGGAAGTCAGCGTGGCACCTCAATGTCTATCCACGGATGGCCCTGATGGCCCTCGAGGAACGGATAGCCCGGCGCCCGAAGGACAACGACCTCCGGCCTTGCCTTGCCCTGTCTGGAGACGCGGAGCATCCGCACCCCCTCGACATCCTGATAATCGACTTGGACTACACGCCAGAAGCCGACAAGGATGGTGTCGGTCGAGTCTTCCGTGATTCCCTAGCCGCCACATTGAAAGAGGCCGGAGCTCCAATGTTCTCGTCGACATCGGGGAACAGTTGGCATGCCATCCTCCGAATGGACGCTGACTTCGTCCGCCTAGCCCGTGAGGATGGTGTAGAAGACCGACACCCCGGGAAGTCAGAGAAAAAGATAGGGGGCTGTGCGGTAGCTGAGATATTCCCGGCCGGCGCTAAACGCCACGTCGCGTTGCGGCTCGGCAATCCGTTGGACAATTCCGAGGAAGGGCTTCCTATCCCCAGAGTTTCGAAAGTCTGGCTTGTCAGGGCCCTGAATGACGCACGGCGAGTTGCGGAGGCAGGAGAGATGCCGACGCAGCAGCAAACCTACGTAAACGGGGATGAGTCTAATCCTGACCCTGAACGACTCAAGGTTCCCTGGGTCATTGGTCGCCGGGGTGAATACTATGGGCCAGATCCCGAACCGCCCGACGACTGGGTGCATCGAACGCTACCGGGACCAAGGCAGGTATGGCCTTTCGCCCCTCACCTGAGAATCGCGACAGATGCGGGGAAGAATTCAGGTAATAGGTGGGCGAAGGAAATCAGGGATCACTAGCGTAAGGATAAGAAAAGTTCGGCGGCGAGGATCAAGGGCCTAAATTCGGGGCAGGCAGGCCTTTGGTCAGGCACAACTGGGCCAGAGATCAGATGAAGAAAGAATGAAACGGAAACTCAAGACCCTTTGACTGGGGTTGTTGACGTCAAACGTGCTGCGAATACATGGACTCCAAACTATCTGAAACCTCCATGAGGAGTCTTGTCCGACGGAAAATGCGGTGATCACCGGGCACAATGAAAAGGGCCATCCAGCCAGAAGAGGAGCAGACGATGCCAGAGACGGATCAGGACCAACCTCAGACAATGAGGACATTGTTTCCTATCCCAACCCTCATCGCTGAAAAGGAGCAACGACCCGAGCCTGAAGCGGCGGGATCACCAGCGCCGGTCTCGCGCAGAAGGAGGAGGTCTAGAACTACACCCGGGCAAATGGTCCTCAACCTAGAACTGAAGGATCACCATGCTTAGCTAGGCGCTGTCCTTCACAAAGTTCACGGAAGAAAAACCAAACGAATGGGCAGAAGCGGACAGGAGGCATCCCAAGTATACCTCGGGAGAGACTCGTATGAGATCTCTGAAAACCGCGGTACTGGACAGCCTGGATACCGACATCTGCACCCCTCAAATGTGGGAGAGGCACCGGAGGACGGACGCCGCGGACAATATCATCAAGGAGGGGAGGGCGGAGCGTGGGGAGCTATGAGCGGAAAGGCCTCGGGCTGAACAAGCCGTTCTGGCCGCCGTGGACTATCTAGAGGCAGAGGGCCTTGAGCAAAACGAGGACTACCGAAGATTAGTTAAGGAGCCTCAGCAGGCATTGCCTTTGTAGATGCCAATTGCGGGCTGGATTTGGCTTGACGATTCACCAGTAATCTCCAACTGATGGGGATTCGACGAAGCCGTTATTCATCTGCACTCCTCCTGTAGAAAGAGAAAAGAACGGTCAAACTGGACCGGCTATAAACAAGATAAACCAACTCTGGAGAGAGGTAATGGAAATCAACAACGAGGTCCATCGCGAATTCATCGAGGCAACGGGCGACTTCAGCCTCGCAGAGTCGCTGGAACTGCGATACTGCGGAGTCTGCGCCATCACAGGGACACTGACTGTGGTGCCTGCGGGCGCTCCGGCTGTGCAGTTCCACGACTACCCAGGAACCATGAGATGCCAGACCCTGCCGGTATGTCAAAGCTGCCGGGAAGAGATGGAGTTCGAACCGAGTGATGACATGGTCCAATGCCAAGATCAAGGTTGCCAGGTTGCGGTGGAAGATTGGCGAGCCGAGCAAGCTACTCAAAGGGAACCCCTCTTCTACGGCTACGAGGCATATCGCAGTGCCTATTCCTCGCCGGTCCCCATCGATCAGGACGTCAGGTGGGGATCTACCCTCCACCCCGCAGGGGACATCCACGTCTTCGCGACGGAGGAACAGCGGGACGCCTGGGTTGAAGAGGGACCCACGCCGATCAAGAACCAGTTCGGCTATGTCCTAGAGTACCGGGCCCGGAGCGCCCTCTCCCGGGAGCGGGGCAGCAGGCTGTACGTGGTAGTCAGCGAAGACGGCGACGTCAAATGGTAACTCCAGTGAGCTCCAATTCCACGGATGGGAGGAGAATTATCTTGGCAAGAACCCGAGATACCGGCCCCTACATCTGGGTGACGTGGGCTGCCAAGCTGCTGGCAGGAGACGCCAGTTGCGAATGGGCATCCTGGTTCAAGGCTCAGTACGAGGGGACCAGTTGGACCCGGATGCCCTCTGACTTTGACCAGGTTGCGTGGCTCACGGCCCACACTAGCCTGCTCAACAGGATAAGTCATGACCGGGAGGCCAATGGCTACTCTGTCTTCGTCGAGGGGCAGAATTCGATGACCCTTCGAGGACGGAGCGCCACTCTCGCCGGGAAACCGGACCTGATCGCCAGAATGGATGACGCCGTCACCATCGTCGATGCCAAGACCGGCCGTACCAGTCCGGCCCACGGCGTTCAGGTGATGATGTACATGTACATGCTGCCAAGGACCCTGCCCCAGTACAAGGGACTCAGCATCAGCGGCCAGGTGGTATACCCCGACCATGTGGTCGATGTCCCGCCGGAGGCAGTGAACCAGGAATTCATCAACCGGCTGGGCGAACTGTTGAACCGGCTGGCTTCGCAGGTTCCGGCCCGAAAGGCCCCCAGTTTCAGCGAGTGCCGGTTTTGCGAGATCACGAAGGCCGATTGCCCGGAACGGATTGAAGAACGTGGCACTGGGGAGGGAACCACCAACGACTTCTAGAGGAAGAATTCGGACAGCGGCAGCCAGACCTCGGTTCGACCCGCCGAATATGCTGGCGAGACCGCTCGCAGGAGAGACGGGAACCAGCCCTGGTCGGCTGCACCATAAGGGTATTTATCGAGCATCGGACAGGAGCCAATTCCAGACGTGAAAATCCCCGGCCAACAGTCATTTTTCGACCTGATCGAACAGGCTGAGGCGCCCTTGGCGGTGTCCCAGGACCTGGAACATTCAGATGGTCCGACCGGCGCCGTCCCTCTCACCGCGGTCCTCCCGGATGAGGACCGGGAGCGGGTGTCCCGAGCCCTGGAGGGTTCGCGGTCTGCGAACACCCGAAAGAACTATGCCCGGGCGTGGACCGCCTTCGAGCGGTGGTGTCTGGAGCGAGGAATCTCACCAATGCCGGCGGAACCGGAGTTCATTGCCGCCTACCTGGCCGAGAGGGCCGAGTCAGGATGGAGGATTGCCACCATCAGGGTGGCCTGGTCAGCCATCTCCGATGCCCATCGTCAAGCCGGACACCCGGAGGTTGCTGAGCACCTGGGCATCCGCCGCACCATTTCGGGTCTGGCCAGGGGAGACCGCCGGCCCCAGAGACAGGCCTCGGGCCTCACGGCCGAGGCCATGGCCGCCATCCGGGCCACCGCGTTCAACCGGCGCCCTGTGGGTGGACGCGGCAGCCCGGTCGAGAGCGAGCCGGCTGCCCGGCGGCGGGGATTGGTGGACATAGCCATTTGTTCCACTCTGAGGGACGCGATGCTCCGCAGAAGCGAACTGACAGAATTGTGCTGGGGCGACGTGGACCTTCGGGATGACGGAACCGGACGGATTCTGGTGCGGGTCTCGAAGAGCGACCAGGAGGGGGAGGGGGAAGTGCTGTTCATCGGCCCCGACTGCGTCCGGGATCTGCTGGCCATCCGCTCCGGCGTCCCGGAGCCGGAGAGGCCGGTGTTCCGGCTGTCCGCTTCCCAGATAGGTCGACGGATCAAGGAGGCCGGCAAAGTCGCCGGACTTGGCGATGGTTTCACCGGGCATTCCGGCCGGATCGGCATGGCCCGGGACCTCAGCGCCGCCGGAGTGGAGCTCCCGGCCCTGATGACTGCGGGAAGATGGAGTTCTCCCACCATGCCCGCCCGGTATACCCGGAACGAAGCCGCTGCCAGGGGGGCAGTGGCCAGGTACTATGCCAACAGGAGCAGCGGACCGTGAATGCTGGATTGCCGTTGGGTCGGCCTGAGGGCCGGACAGACTACGGCGTGTTTACATTCACCAACAAGCAATTGAATTCCGACACCGTCACAGCAGCGCAAGGCTTCAGAAAAACTCACTTGCTGATACAATTTCCAACACAAAAGTCTCCAATCAAGGAATCTAAGCGGAGGACAACATGCTGAAGAACCTGTCCTGCCAGCAGAAGAAATCAATCGAGAGCCGACTGAAAGAACTCAGGCACAGGGAAACGGCACCCAGCGCCGACACACCGAAATCCGCAGCCTTCACTGACGCTGAAGCCTTCGCCCGACAGTTGCCCTCGCATCTCCGCGAGATGCCACACATCTCTTTGGCAGACGACGGAGAACTAAACTCCGCCTGGAACGGCGGTCCGACATACATAGACCTGGGCTTCTACGGCACAGGAACCTACTCCTATTTCGCCCGAGACAAGCAGGGGCGCAAACATCGCGGGGACGACGTACCTGCCAGCGGACCAATACCGGACAATCTGATGCAGATCCTGTCAGGATAAAGAGTCCCGGATGCAACAGCATATTCCCCACCTCGACGAGTCCACCAGCGCCAGCCCGGCGCTCTCCCCAGGACCGGTCCAAGACCATGAAACCCTTCTCAGAATCATCATCGAACCGGACCACATCAGCGAAGGCCGAATACAGCCCTCAGCCGTCCAACTCAGGGACCTGACCCAGAGAGGACTTTCTGTTCACCGCAAGGAATACACCAACCAGCAGGAAATTAGGACAGCAGCGCAGGCGCTAGCCGACAGGACGACCGCCGCAGGAAGAAGACGACTGGAAGGTCTGGCCAATTTCACCGCAGGGGCGGTGAGAGCCATAACAAACCAAGAGCGACAGGCTTTCGTGGTCATAGACACAGCCCTGCCGGACAACATGGCCCTCGCCTCCATATATCTGGCAAGTCCACAGATGAGCCAGAGCCTGGCCAGAGAGATGCGGGAACAATTGCTCCAGATGATGGACAGCAGACTCACACTGGAACAGGCGTTTGCCGAGAGGTAAGGCAGACGAGTAAAGAGCGAGAACCGCAAGTGCCCGGCACTGGCCAGCTCCTATTTCCAAACGTCTGCCAACCCGCCAACTACATGCCACCAGCCACCCCCAACGGAGCACTCCAATTGGAATCCAGCAGCCATGCGCCGCACCTGAATGTAAACACGCTCTAGCCCACCGGGCAAGGGCCTTCTCCGGAATTTCGGACACCGAGGTATGGTAGTAGTCCCGCCAAGTATCCTCGGGCATTCCGGTGTAGAGCATCAGGTTCAGCAGATACTCCTCGGAGTCGGTCACGCGGCGGAAGTCGTCCCTGAAGAGAAAGGTGGGTTTGCCCAAGCCGATTGCGAGTCCGAGCCCGAGGCAAACGCCTTCATCAGGCGGGCAGCCGTTCACGACTGCGAAGATCGAGTCGCACTCCTCAATGTCCCTCCGGTCAGCCTGACCCACCCGGTAGGCCCAGCCGGGCTGGGTGAAATTGACCTGGTTATTCCTCGCGAAGGGTTCCCAGACCTCGAGCGCAAGGTCCTCCAGGGCCCGCACCAACTCAGGGATGAGCAGCCGACGCTGCTGCTCGGAAAAACCGTAGGGACTGGCTAGGTAGATTTTTTCATGGGACCTCAGCTCAACCGGAAGAATCAGGCAGATAGTTTCAAGATACATGACCGGGATTCATAAGGCACCATCATCACGGCAGCAACGGCGGCCGAGAAACCGAAGGCGCCATCTCCCACAGGTGGGCCTCGAAAACACTGCGAACCTCCGACCCCCGGGCCGGAGCCCCAAGTTCTCATCCAAGGACTCAGTCTCGTCCGGATCCAGCCGCCGCCCCATCTCCGACAGAAACTCCGCATCCGCGGGCATCGCTGCCACGGGCCACAAGGCAGGCATCATCGACGCGAAGACCGGGAATCCCAACCCGGACCATGCCGCCCAAGTCAAAATCCACAAGTACGCCGCCTCCAAGACGCTGGCGCAGTTTCAAAGGACCCAGTCCCAGGGCTATATCGTCTACTCCGACTGGAAGCACGTCAGCGTCCCCGCCAACAGTGTAGACAGGAAGTTCGTGGAGCGGCTGAGAGCGCTGATACGCCGACCCGCGGCGGACACCTCGGCCGGAAGGGGCAGGAAACTCCTCCCTGCAGACAGGAATGCTCTGCATAAGATATGCCGACGCCTCTACAATGACTTCAGGACGAAGCCCGGCCGCAACTACAGGGACATTGTGGCCGACCAGGGAGGTGCAAGCCTTGGCAACCTCAGCGGGCAGGAACGCCGGGCGGACTTCCCGGACCTGCCTGAGGGCCTAGAACAAAGAATGACCAAACCAGGAAAGGAGAGCCACGAGATGATGAGGGAGCCGATAATCTGCAGGGACTGTGTCCACTGGGGCGCCGGCGAGGACAGGGAAGTTGCCCGCACCGCCCCATGCACACTGGCGAGTAGACCGGAACCGCAACCACCCATGATCCCCGTAGCCGTCGGGCCGGTACCGGGCGGAGAGCAGAGCCTGACCCTGGTCACTCGCGCCGACTTCGGCTGTAACGCCGCGATTTCGCGGTACCCTGAAGACAATGAGGACCTCTGGAAGGAGAGGATCCCTCGCATCAGGCAGGCCGTTGCCGAACGAACCCCTGAATTCTCCCAGCGGGTGAACAACCTGGCTCACCTGCTCTCCTACCTGGGGGACTACCACCAAGCCGTCCTGGCCTCCATCAACGGCTACGATCCTGACGACCCCGAACGGCCAGACTTCGAGTCCACCTTCGGCGACTCCACCATGGAAGAAATGATAGGACTCATACGCTCACTTCCAACCATCCCGGCCCGGATAGAGATACCGGCCAAGTCCAATGCCTCTGAGGACGCTACACCGCCGACGGAGGAATGACCCCAGCACCGGTGTCGACGGCACCGGCCAACGCGAACACCCCTTGGAGGCACTCCCAGCCTTCACCGAAAGGAGGCAACGCAAGCCGCAGCGGACACACGCATCCCTTAGGAAGAAAGGCGGTCATCCAGCAACCACGTACCCAGCGGCACCAGGAACGATAGGCCCAAGGCCCCTGCCCCGACTGCAATGCGCCGACGGACTAAGGGGAGACGGCGCGTGAGGCTCACGAGGTAAGATGAGAAAGTGCCCGCAGACACACCGGGACAGGAAGCGGGCTGAAGCCGACTACAGACACAATGAAGCCAGGGGTCCGGCAACACGCCGGGCCTCTTTTACGTCACGGAACCAGCACCCCCTGAGACGCAGGGCGCCATCTCCCACAGGTGTGCGTCGAACGATCGCCGAACCTCCGACTCCCCGGGCCTGATCCCCAAACTCTCGTCCAGCAATCCAGCTCCACGCGGATCCAGCCGCCGCCCCATCTCCGCCAGAAACTCAGACTCCGCGGGTATCACGGACGACATCCGCTCCAGCCAGTCCGGCAACTCCTTCCTCAACATCGCTGCATCCGCGGCGTGAAATAGCGCCTGAACGGCAGCCAACCCCGGCACCAACTCTTCCTGAACCTCCCGGCGAAGCATCACGCCAACCACGTTCCGCTCCAGGTCCGTCAAGTCCAGCTCACCCAGCACGGACTCGATGAACTCGTCCACCACCCGCCGGTGATGATGGGCAAGAAACTCCGACGTCTCCACGGCCAGCACCTCCTGGAATTCCTCCAGTCACCGTAAACCCCGAGGGCGGGATCTGGTAAGGAGCAACTGTCATCAATCCGGGGAGAGCAAGAGCCGGGGAAATCCGAGCGACGACGAATCGGCAGGAAAGGAAGCATGGGGGCGCATCTGCAACCAACAGACAGTCCCGCCAGAAGGGAGGAGCGACCACCCTGAAAACAAGCTCCTGCATCGAAACCGAGACCCCGGCACCCAAACCGACCGGAGAACGGGAAAAGGGAGCAGCCGGTCGCCGGAAGAAGAAACGCATGAAAACCAGAAACCCCGGGCCATCACCGACCGGGCCAAGAAAATCATCGCTCAGGGAGGCACGAAAAACCCGACGGGGAGAAAACGGTCCTTATCTCCACCTAGCGGGGCGGAGCCACCTGCGTCCGAATCTTCCCGCAAGAAAACATGCTGGACGCCGCCGGGGCCAGGTCAGAACAGCGGGTCAGGGCAATCCGGCACCGACGTGTACTGCCGGGAGGGCGTCATCAAGGCCTGCGGCTTTGTCGAGCCATGCCAGAGGGACGTCACCGTGGAGACCCACGGGGAAGGCATAATGACCAGGGATGAGGCCAGACACGGAAACCAATGACAGGAGGGCACCCTAGGCGAACGACGCCAACATGCCGGGCACCACAACTGGACAATCGCCCGTATACGAGAGGTTAAAAATGAGTACGGAAAGCATCAGAGAACTGGTCGAGCTGTCCGACCAGGAGTTTCAGGTTATCGGAAACAGGACAAGCCAGTTGGTTGCCGCTGATATGCTCTGGGGGGCCTTCGCCCGGGGCCTCATCGCCGTGGCAGGGATCCACGGGTGGGACTGCCACGGCGAGGCGCACATGAAGGACGTGGCCGACCGGTTGGCCGAAACACAGGGCCAACCCAATTGGCGGGAGGACTTCGAGACAGCAGAGCAACTGCAGAGACACTTCCTGCACGGACACATGACCGAGGCGGAACTGGCGGAGGCCAGGCAGTCGACCAAACGCGCGGTCTCCGAGTTGTTGAAGTTCATAGAGGAGGGTGCGCCGTAGGCGAGAGCGGGAAACACCGGTATCGCCGGAGGACCGTTTCGCCTCCTCCGAAAGGCCCGCTGCGGCCCATGGCCTGTCTACATTCAGGGAAGAATATGGCGACAAGACCGGCAAAACGAACGACAGGCCATCAACCGGACACCCGGCAATGCGTGACGTTGACTGCCCAGAGCCGACGCAATAGCATCAAACACGAGACAGTCCCGGCGGGGGAGCCCCGATGGCCATCACCGAAAGCCAACTCCGGAAGATCCAGGAAATCTTCCTCCAGCAGGCGAGAGCCCACTTCCCGCCCAGCGTCCAGTTCAAGGAGGCCAACGCATCGGTTACGACCGACCCGTACGACGAGGAATGGATCAGGATAGAACTGCTCTACACCGCGCCGGATCCCGCCCTCGACGGCGACCTCATGAATACCCTCCACAGGCGGACCGACGGGCCCATGACCGCGTCCGGCCTCACGGACCTGACCATGGTCCACTACGTGGACATAAACGATCCCACCCGGCTGCAACAGAGCAAGCGGGGTACACGAGATGAGCACGACCAACGCGCTGGATAACCGGTTCGACGACGCCAAGAGGGGATCGGAATGGCTGGAGAAACCGGAAGCACTGTAGGCCCGCTCCGCCTCCGTACAAGCCGCCCTTGAGGTCGCGGAGCACGTGATGAAACTCCGGGCGGCGGTGCCCGGACTGGCCGGAGACCGCACCGCTTCCGAACTCAGAGGAACCGTGGGAATGGAGAGCGCGGACCTGGTTGAATAACTGAGGCAGGCCGGGAACCGGGACTACTGGAACACTAGGGTCCGCCCCGCCCTGCTGAAATCGGACGCCTGACGAGGCAGACCTTCGGGGCAGCGGCATGGATGGTCCGGGTCTCCGCGACAGGAGACACGGACCCCACCCAGGCCATTACAACTGCAAGCGAGCAGGTCGATTCGGAGACGTTACAGATTCGAGAGTCAGCCGCATGGACATACTGGAGCGACTGGAAGCGGCCCCCTACGGCGCCTTCGCCATTGACCTGGACCAGAACATCATCTTCTGGAACGCCAAGGCCGAACGCATCCTGGGATATGGACCCGAACAGGTCCTGGGCCGGAAGTGCCACGAGGTCCTCCAGGGCCTCGCCCTCGACGGCGCCACTCCGTTCTGCGCCCGCGACTGTCCGGCCATGGCAGCAGCAAGGACCGGCAATATCCCGGCGGCCAAGCAAGCGCGGATGCAATGCTCCACCGGAGATCTGAAGAGAGTGGCCGTGATCCCGCTGATAGCCGGCGATGCCCTGGGCCGGACCCTGCTCGTCCACATGTTCCACGAAACTGCCGACGAAGAAGCCAACCATAACCAGGCTGATGCCCTGCCCCTGACGCCCCGAGAACGACAGATCCTGGGCATGGTGGCCCAGGACAAGAGGCCCGCCGATATCGCCGGGGACCTCTCCATCAGCGTCCACACCGTCCGCAAGCACATCAGCAACGCCACCGGGAAACTCCATTCCCACGGAGCCATGGCCGCGGTCCTGGCAGCCCAAAGGCAACATCTCATCTGACTCCCCGGACGCCGGCTGCAGACAGAGATACCGAATTTCCGGTATTCCACCGGGGCACAGCCGGTAGTAGCCTGAAGTCACAGACCCGGCACAGGTACGAGGCCGAGCCTACGAGGTCTCCACGAGAACAACCACAACGCCATGCTCGACTCCACCTCCACACCCGAGCGCCAGGCGGACGCACCATCCAGGGAGAGACTCCATTCCCCCAACCAGGAGAAAGCCATGATGAATTCCGGACGGATAGGCCAAGCCCAGGAACGCATGCGGGAACTGGGCATTGACGCCTACCTGATACTGACCCACGACGACTACATCTACTTCTTCGGAGAGGACCGGTTTCAGCCCAGGGCCGTGATCCCGGCCAAAGGCGACCCCATCGTGGTCACCTTCGTCGGTGAAGAGGCCGAGGTCAGGGAGTCCCTCGGAACAGCGAACGTGAGGGTGTTCGGCACGGTGGGCCAGCAGATCAAGGACGTGGTGGGCGCCATGCGGGAACTGGCAGGAGACAGGGACTCCATGACCGTGGGAGTACAGATGTGGTTCAACACCCCCGCCTTCCTGCTCAACCTGTTCCAGCGGGCCAACCCCGGCGTGAACGTTGTGGACATCGCCCCGGTGATGGACGAACTCAGGATGATAAAGGACGAGTCCGAGGTCAAGCTCATGCGCCGGGCTTCGGAAATAGCCGTCACCGGAATGGATACGGCAACCCGCTGGCTCAGACCGGGAGTCACCGAAAACGAGGTGGGCGCGGAGATCGAGTACGCCATGCGGAAGGCCGGAGGGAGCGGGGTCGCCACCCCGGTGTTCGTGAACTCGGGCATCCGCTCCGGATAGCTCCACGGGGCCGCCTCCCACAAGACGGTCGAGGCCGGCGACCTGGTGGTGGTCGACGTGGTCCCCAGGTACATGGGCTACTGTGCCAACCTGACTAGGACATTCGTGATAGGGAAGGCCACACCGAAGCAGAGGAACATGCTGGACGCCTACCGGCGGGCCCAAGCGGCCGGGGTCGCCGCACTCCGCCCCGGGGCGAGGAACAGGGAGATAGACGCCGCGGCGCATGAGGTGTTCACCCAGGCGGGATACGGAGACCTCTACGTGCCTGGAATCAGCCACAGCATCGGGCTGGACTTCGAGGAGAAGCCCCGGCCGACCATCCACGCCGCCGACGCCCAGGTGGAACTCAGGGCCGGGATGACAGTGACGGTGGGCCACTCGGTGCTGTCGGTGCCGGGAACGGGCGGAGTCCGGTTCGAGGACACCTACCACCTGAAGGAGGACGGACCGGAACGGCTGACCAACTTCGACTGGGACGAGGAACTGTATGACTGAGACGGGGAAACGCCCGGCCCCTGCAAGATGAGAAGGCAGCTTCAGCGCCCCGATCTCCTGGCCATCCACCAGATGTTCCCGCCGGCTATCGCCAAGGCGACAAGCCACAGGACCGTCCCCGCCATCGGGTTCCACGAAAGCCCCAACCCCAGTCCCAGGTAGAAGACTACGAAAGCGACCAGGAACAGGAACAAGTGGACCGCGACCCGAGAGACCCGGCCGAGCATCGCCACCTCCCCGTACCACAAGGAGACCTCAACTCTCCGGATAATAGCAGAACCGGAGGGACGGGCTGAGGGAAGATTTGATGACGGAAGCCCCGTTGACGGTCAGCACAGGGGCCCCGGTACACTGGAGGGAAGGCATTTTTCCACCCGGTCATTCCCACCTGCAGGATTTCCCTCTTGGCACTACCCCGGGAACATCCCTACATCTGGGCAACGTGGCTGGCCCGGCTCCTTGCCGGAGAGGCCCACTGCGAGTGGGCCGGGTGGTTCCGGGCCGATTCCCCTTCGCCTCTGGTCAGGATAATTACTCTGTACGAGCCGGACCCTGCGGAGTGGGAAGACTACGAAAGGCGGAGATAGATATGTCCGAATGTGTCGTATGCCACGGCAAGCGTTTGCGAGCGGAGCCGGTTGACAAGGTGTTCAACGCCGACGGCCGCTACGTGCTGGTGACCGGGATGCCGTCAACAGTCTGCCAAGATTGCGGCGAGAGGTCTTTTAGCCGTGAGACAACGGAACGAGCCCGGTTGCTGGTGCATGACCCGCCGGCAGACGCCCCCGCCAAGTCGGTGCCGATGCAGGTCTACGAGTTCGCCTGATCCGGGCCGTAGCCGCAAGCCGACCCGCAACCGTGGACCCAGCAGGGCCGCCCCGGACGACCGGAGCGGCCTTTCGCTATTCCGGGCCAGCGACCGGCAAGTCAGCCTGAGTCACAGCCCTGCGTGACTCCCCGCAACGCCCGCCCGGCGCTGCACCCCCATCCTGAGCCTGCCGAAGGATTGACGTGCGTCGTCCAACACATTGCCAGCACGCCCAAGCAGAGGGATTCCCTCACCCAAGGAGCCTACATGAGCACACTACACAGATCTCCCGATCCCGTAGGCTTGGCCATAGCCCGCGAGATACAGGACAGGCTACGCCCAGCGGAGGTCATACTGTTCGGCTCCCGGGCCGACGGAAGCCACAGTCCCGGCTCCGACGTGGACCTCATCGCCATAGCCCCGGACGAGGCCGCCGCCAACAGGGCGAAGGAGACAGTCCGGGAAATCCCGGAAGGACGGCGCGGCATGCGGGAGGTGAGCGTCATAACGACGACCCGGGAGGAGTTTGACCGCACGGCGCTGCTGGGCCAGTCCTTTGCCGGGCAGGCCGCCCGCTACGGCGTGACGCCGGAGGGCCAGAGTCTGGGTTACCGGCCGGAGCGGGATCCCTCAGCCGGGGAGATACGGGAGCTGACCATCTGGTGGCTGAGGATGGCGGAGCGCCACCTGAACACGCTCAAGCACTTCCTAGAAGACCCCTGCCTGCACGATTCCGAACTATGGGGGATCCAAGCCCAATGGGGGCTGGAGCGGTCATTCAAGGGGCTACTGGCCGCCGACAACGGTACCGTCAGGTTCCGCCGGGACGCGGCACTGATGTGGCGGCATGTCGAAAGCGTCCGGCCCATCCTGGACCGGGAGGGTGCCCAAGCCATGGAGAACCTGCTGACCGCTACCACGGGTCCCGGTGGGCTGGGATGCTCCCTTGCCGCGTTCACCGAGGCACACCTGCGAGACGAACCAGCGCCGGAACTCAGCGAACCGGAATGGGAGGCGGTGCGGAACTGCTGGCCGACGGCGGTCAACGCCCTGATAACCGAGGCGCTGGCCCGATCGGGAGCGGCCCGGGAGGACCTGCGGCGGGAGAGGCGCAGTGGCGGGGAGGCCCACCACTAGTCGCCGCTGCGACTCCGCAGGGCCGACATTGCGAGTAAAATCAGCGAATAAAAACAAATCCCGCACAACGGACCAGAATTAAAAAGGCGCGTTGTTCAAAGCCCGAGGAAACACCGATGTACCAACTCGTCAACTGCCAAGAGCTCTACCGGAAACTGCAAAAACAACACCCAGACTGGCTGACCCTGTTCAACCACGCCCTGTCCGAAGCCTACGCGGCCGGAAACGACGACGGGTACCACACCGGATCCGGGGAACACCCTAGCGGCATCCTCTCCTCCCTCGGATACCTCCGGAAGGCCGAGGACTACCAGCCCATGTTCCCGGAGCAGGAAGCATGAAGAACCATGGATTGCAGGGAGCAGACGATGACCACCGAACCCGATGCCGATACCCCCACCCTGGAACTGCGCTACTGGACCACGCCTGCCGCCGCCGCCGAAGTCAGGGAGCTGGTAGCCGAGGTGCTGGCGCGCATCGAACGCGGCGAGCAGTGCCGCAGGTGCGGGCGGACACAGGAACCCGGCAATCCCTGCCGCTGCGTTCCAGGCAGCCCGGAACGCGCGCTGACGGACCGGTAGAAGGCCACATGACCTCCAGCCGGCCACCCCGCCCGGTCACTGGCCGGACTCGCGCCCACCACCGCCTTTAAGCAGCCCAGCGCCGGATTCAGGACGGGCTGAAAGCCAAAGCGGAGTAGCGGAATTTCCTCGGTTCCGGGCCCACCACCAAGGGTGGACCAAGCCGCCGTCGGACTTCGACAGCGCCCGGTGGATGCTCGACCACACCGAACTCGTCAGCAGGGAACGAGAGAGCCGGGAGTCGCTGGGTTACGAGGTGTTCTCCGAGAACCAAAACAGCTTCCGGCTTCGAGGCCAATATGCCACGCTCGCCGGGAAGCCGGACCTCATCGCCATCAAAGACCGGGACGCCGTGGTCATTGACGCCAAGATGGGGAAACCCGGCCCGCATCACGCCGTCCAGGTCATGATCTACCAATACGCCGTCCCCAAGGCGCTGGAGGAGTACCGGAGGATGGAATTCCGGGGCCACGTGATCTACCCGGACTCAAACGTCGCAGTCCCGGTCTCGGGAGTGGACCGGAAGTTCATCGACAGGCTTGGCAACCTGATCCGAAGGCTGGCCGACGAGACTCCGGCCAAGCGGGTACCCAGCGCCTCGGAGTGCCGGTGGTGCGACATCACCACGGAGGACTGCCCGGAGAGGGTAGAAGGAGAGCCGCAGGGAAGGGAAGGTACCACGGATGACTTCTGACCCAGCGAATGACGTGCACATCCCGGTGGAGATCATGCTCGCCAAGTGGCCGCTCCTGTACCCGGAGATAGCAGGCGCCGCCCTGGAGAACGCCGACGACGATGCCGCCAGGGTCCGGGAGGAGGTCGTGAGGCCGCTGCTGGACACGAGCGACCCTGTCCACGCCTTCGAGGAGGCGAGGGAGCGATACCGGAGTTGGAAGGACTCGTCGGCGACAGCGGAACCATACCTGGAAACCGTGGTGGCCCGGGAGGCCCGGCTCGACGACGCCCTGGCTGCCACCTTCGACGAACACGAAGAAGTGCTGGGAGAGCAGGCCGTCAAAGGCGCCCTGGAAGCCGTCAACCTCCGAAGAATCGTCAGGGAGTCGGTCACCCCGTACCGGGTGACATGGCCGGAAGAGTCCTGGGAAAGGATCTCCCGCCTGATGACCGGCAGCGAGCTGTGCCTAGCCGGGATTCTCGAGCACATAGCCACCGGGGAAGACGGGAGGGAGAACGTGGAAACCCTGGCAAGGTGGGGATTCCAGTATGCCCTCGACGCCTACAGGGACGCGGGATACTATGGACAGAACTCCACCAAGCTGGAGGATTTCCCGGAGTGACGCTCAGGAGGACATTTGCCCGGCCCAGACGCGAGCAGAGAAAGTCGAGACGCCGCCCGGGAAAGGACACCCCAACGGCTCTGTCCGAGGGGGCACTGAAGACTGACACACTGATTTTCCATTTTTAGTCAGGAGAAACGGGATGAACAACATAGTCTCTCTAGACGAGCTCTTTCACAAGCGCCTGTTTAGGGTTCCCGACTACCAGAGGGGCTATTCATGGGAGAGCCAGCAGGTCAGAGAATTCTTGGACGATCTGGACTTGCTACCTGACGGCCGATACCACTACACGGGAACAATCGTACTCCATGAAGCGGACCCAGACGACGGGCGAATGGATACGGATGGGAACGCATACGATCCGGTGGACGTGGTTGACGGCCAACAGAGACTGACCACCATAGTCCTGCTCCTGGACGCGATCCGAAGAACCCTGTCCGACCTGTCCGATACCGCCAAGGGACTCTCTCAAGGAATCAAAAAGAACTTTGTTTCCGCTCAGGAGATCAACGGACTGCCGCTATTCAAGTTATCGCTCAACAGCGACACTGACCACTTCTTCAAGGACAGCATCCTATCTGAACAGCCAGGCGTGGAAGGTCCACAGATCACTTCAGAGCGCCGTCTGGCGGATGCAAAGCAACAGATAGCCCGCTACCTCGCTGACAAGGCCGATAACGGAGATAGCGCAAAGGAAGAATGGTTGAGGACTTTATACAGGAAACTGGCGACACAACTTAGATTCACCCTGTATGAGGTGGAAGATGACGCCGAGGTGGGCGTCATATTCGAGGTCATGAACGACCGAGGGAAACCCCTCACCAACCTGGAGAAGGTCAAAAACTATCTCCTTTACGCATCAACTTCCTTGACGGTGCCCAATGAACTGAGTAAGTCCGTCAACTCCGCGTGGGCGGAAATCCTTCAGCAGTTGATGTCGGCTGGTCTCGTCTCCAGCAACGACGAGGATCGCCTTTTGAGATCCCATTGGCTGGTTTACCACAATCCCCAGTCGAGGGATTGGCAAGGAAGCCGAAGCGTCAAGGGAAAATTCAGCCTTCGCAATTATTCCGGGCGACACCAGGAATTCTTGAACGACCTGCTGACATACACCGAAGGGCTAAGGGCATCATCAATCGTCATCTGCGACGCCTACAACCCAAGCAGAGCCGATGCTTTTGCATCTTTCAAAAATGAACCCGGCATCCGCACCGGAGTTGTGGAGTGGAGCAACAAGCTTAGGAGAACAGGGTACCTCGCCACGTTCCTCCCACTGCTGATAGCGGTCAGGAGAGGATGGCCTCACGACCCTGAGAAATACCTTGAAATCCTCAAACTCTGCGAGCTCTTCGCCTTCCGCATTTACAGCTGGAACCAATACAGATCCAACGCCGGACAAGCTCTGCTTTTCCGATTGGGCAATGAGTTGGCCACCGGCAAGAGAACGTTCGAAGGGACATCCAAAAGGCTGAGGGAGCACCTGGCGTACTGGTGCGGCAACGACGACTTCAAAGACGAGGGCCCCATTGGAGATCCGGCGACATGGTACAGGTGGGCAGGCCTGCGTTACTTCCTTTACGAGTATGAGACGGCTCTGGCAACAGAGCAGAGAGGGACTCTCTTAGTTCCATGGGACGAATTGAACAGCCGCGACCTTCAGGACTCAATCGAACACATTTTGCCTCAATCCATCTCCGGTCAGTCATACTGGGAGGAAAGATTCACAGGGGCAAGGCACGCTCAATACGCCCATGATCTTGGCAACCTCACGTTGACAAGACACAACTCGACGTATCTGAACAAGCCATTTCCCGAGAAAAAAGGCTCGGTGAACACTGAGGGCCACTGTTACGCAAAATCCCCTTTCTTCGTAGAAAGGGAACTGACCAAGTGGGAAAACTGGGATGCCGATGCCATCGACGAACGACGTACCAAGCTATTGGAATGGGCGAAACAGAGATGGCCTATCGACGCCGACACCCCAACAGACACAGTCGGCGAAATCGAACCCGACGAGCCAGACGCAGAGAACGATGAAGAGGCTGGAGACAACTGGGAAGGGTAGTGAGGAGCAGCGTACACCCGGATCCCTGCCACCGGGGGTGATGTCTCCCCGCACGGAACATCATTACATTTCCCGCACCTCGGTCGGCTCGTCCTATCCGAGGACTGGCGAGTCGCCGCCTTCGTCCTGTCCCAGCCTTGAGATCGAACTCGACGATGCGCCCCGCTTATCGAGCACCCTTAGCCACGACAGAATCTGTCCATCAGAACCGCCCGCCTCATGAGGCCAGTCATGACCACCAAAGCACAAGCGCTCCTGCCATACATCGTGTACGGGACCGCCAACGGATCCGTCATCCAGAGCGTCTACATCAACGGGGACGCCCTCGGAAAGGAGCCGCCGGAGAAGGTCAAGACCGTGATCTCGGCGGAGTAGCCTCCGGCAGCTCCCAATTCACCCAGCCCCGTGAAAGTGAATCACGGGGCTTTTTCAGGCCACGGAGGTGCCGCCGGCTCTCCCTCTCTCCCCTCCGGGGGCGCGGGCGGCCCCCATCAAAGGCGGGCACAATGAAGGAAAGCCAGGGGGAGGCGACGCAAAGGCGGACAACATGAAAATCACCCCGCTCGCCGATGACCGGGAACTCGAACCCCGGCGGCGGTCAACCGCCATTCAACGGCTCCGGACGCATTGCCGCAGCATGCCGGGGCCGCAACGGCACGCTTTGGAGGACAGAAAGCGAAGGAGTATGAGCCATGGATACACCGACTTTCGACTTGCGCTTGGACAAGCTGACCGAGGCCGTGGTGTACCTGGTCAACGGGTCCCGGAACGACCGCTATTTCGGCGAAACCAAACTGGTCAAGCTGCTCTATTGCGCCGACTGCGCAGCATTCCTGCAAACCGGTGAGCCAATCACCGGAGCCACCTACCTGCGTTACCCCCACGGTCCCTACCCCCAGGCATGGGCAACCCGAAAGAGCGCCATGGAACTGAATGGCGACGTGGACATATTCTCCGAGGAGTCGGGGGGCGACGACCGCGGACACAGGCGGACGGCAAACCGTCCGGTAGTTCCAGGAATCCTCTCTCTTCGGGAAGAAGCCATCCTCAAGGAGCAACTGGAGCGCTTTGCCAACTTCAATGCCACCGAATTGGCGGACTACGCCCATCAGGAGTTTGGCTGGATCCTCATCGAACCGGGTGAGCCAATCCCCTACAACCTGGCGGGGTTATCCGACGTACCGCTGACAGACGAACACGTCGACCTCGCCAGGAGGATAGCAGCCGATGCGGCGAGCAGACGAGAGGAGGTATGACGTCACTCAACGAAGAGCGGCAAGGCCGCCGGCCTCCTGCCCGCACCGGGCAGGGCCGATTCCCACCGGACACGCGGCGCACAATGAGGGAAGGGCAGGAGAGGCGGCGCAAGCCGATGCCGAAGCAGGCCACGGAACCAGGACGGAGGAGCCGTCCTCTTTCCGACGTGGAGGCCGGGAAGGGAACGGCGAGGGAACCGGCGGCAGGGCAAGCGATGGAGAATACCGGAGAAGCGAAGCAGGCCCCGGGTGTACGGGGGTGGACCCGCTGGGGTTCCCCTGCAACGGCGAAGAACAACGCAGGCCCCGGACGAGCGGGGATGAACCAGATATCATCCACTGCGACCATGGCCGGCTAGAGATAGCCCCGGATGCACGGGGATGACCCTAGCGGGACGGTCCTCCTTCCAGAAGGCTGTCCGATAGCCCCGGATGCACGGGGATGACCCGGAGAAAGGTACTTCGGCAACCTGACCCGTAGATCCGTTCGACGACGTCAGGCATGAACCGGAATGGCCGGAAAAGAAGGTCAGACCGGAAAACCCGGCGATGAGAGAGCAGAATGGAAGGCAGGAGGTACGCCGTGCCAGCAACACTTGAAAAACCCCGCATCCAGTGCCGACACCGGGACCACCAAGGCCGGCAGTGTCCGCTGGACGCCGTGGAAAACCAGGAATACTGCCAGTTTCACCTGCCAAGGTGAGAGAGGCACAGGCCCGCGGAGCAGAAAGGCCACGGAGGCCGTAAGGAAGCAGGGCCCGGCAGAAGCCGGGCCTGTTCACGCCGGGAACCATCACCAGTGCATCAACGGGGAAGTCTCAGGGAAAAGGGGCTGAACGCCAAGACCAATGGCCCCATCAGGATCCTGAAATAACACTAACTACAGGAGAGGTCGAATATGATTCCAGCAACACGAATCAGAGGCCTGGTCGAGCGATCCGACCTGGAATTTCAGGCCAGCGGAAACCGATCGGACCAGTTGGTTGCCGCCAATATGCTCTGGGGAGCCTTCGCCCAGGGCCTGATCGCCGTGGCAAGAATTCACGGATGGGAGTGCGTGGGCGAGGACGACATGAGGGATGTGTCCAACCGCCTGGCGGAGCTGCGGAACGAGACCGGCTGGCGGCAGGACTTCGAAGCAGCGGCCCAACTCCAGCGGCACTTCCTCCATGGACACCTGGGTGAAGAAGAACTGGCAACGGCCAGGGAGTCGACGAGGCGCGCCGTCTTCGAGTTGCTGAGAATTATCGAGGAAGAAGGTCAGACGTAGGGTCGGGAAGCACGGCATCAGCCTGAACGTCGAACTACGAGCTACTACTGCCCAGACCAGTGCCGACGACGGTAGCGTCCCTGTCGGCATCGCCGGGGCGGGAATCATCGCCAGGGAGGAAACCGGGCAGGCCAACTGATGACAGGTGCCCCGTTGACGCCCAGCGCGGAGACACCGTTAGACTGGAGGAACGTACTCTTTTTCTCCCCAGTCATCCCTGCCGGAGTTAATCCGATGGCGCGCGCCCGCGAACACCCGTACATCTGGGCAACGTGGCTCGCCCGGCTCCTGGCCGGAGACTCCCAGTGTGAATGGGCAGGGTGGTTCCGGGCCCATTACCAGGACTGGGTAAAGCGACCCTCCGACTTCGACTCCGCCCGGTGGATGATGGACCACACGGCACTGGTCAACGAGGCAAGGGGGAGCCGGGAGAAACTCGGATACGAGGTGTTCACCGAAGACCAGAACTCCTTCCGGCTCCAGGGAGCAACGGCAACCCTGGCCGGGAAGCCGGACCTGATCGCAGTCAAGGGCAACGACCTGGTGATCGTCGACGCCAAGACGGGCAGGCCCAGCCCTCACCACAGCGTCCAGGTCCTGACCTACATGTATGCGGTGCCGCTGGCCAAGACGGAATACAGGGGAATGGAATTCCGGGGCCACGTCATCTACCCGGACGGGAACGTCCAGATCCCGGCCAGCGGCCTGGACCGGAGGTTCATCGACCGGCTCGGCGCCCTGGTCCGGCGGCTGGCCGACGAGAACCCGGCGAGAAAGGTACCCAGCGCCTCCGAGTGCCGGTGGTGCGACATCACCGCCGCCGACTGCCAAGAGCGGGTGGAGGAGACGGGAGCGGCAGACGGAAGGACCGAGGATTTTTGAGATGTGGGGATGCCCATGTAGAGAGAGACCAAGCCGACACGGCGGCGGCTCCAATTCCCAGTCATTGTCACGGAGGCGGCTATGACTTTCGCACAACTGCTCCACAGAGTCCTGGACCACTATCTCGGAGACGAGGCCTTCGCTCGGAGAGAAAGGAAGCAGATCGAGAAGATTGAGGAGGGACTCCGGGGAAAGGTTTACGAGGAGGTATTTGACGAGGCATTCGCGGCGGCGTGGACGGATGTCCCGGAGGAAATTCGAGTGAGATTGCCCGACGACTTCCGGGAAAGGGTCCGCCAGCGCATCATGGCCAGACGACCGGCAATGAGAGGTAATGATGCCGCGACCACTTGAACTGATGCTGACCCGGTGGCCGGAACTCTACCCCGAGCTGATGGGCGCCTCCGAGCAGGACAAAGCCCGTCAGGGCGAGGCCGACAGGATCCGGGGGCTGTTTGTGGCGCCACTCCTCCAAAGCCCGGACCTCGCAGCCACCTTCGCGGAGCTCCGGGAGGCATACCGGGAGTGGAAGGAGTCCCAAGCGACCGAGACAGCCGACCTTGAGGCCGTGCTCGCCCACGAGGACCGGCTGGGAGACAGGCTCGCAGCCATCATGGAGGATCACCAGGACGAACTGGGCGAAAGGGTGGTCAGGGCGATCCGGGGAGCGATAGATCTCCGGGACATCATCAGGTGGTCGGTCATACCCTACGAGGAGACATGGCCCGAAGAGTCTTGGCCCCAGATAGGCCGACTCATGAACGACAGCGAGTTGTGCCTGGCGGCAATTCTGGAGTACCTGTCAACCGGCGCGGGCCTGCGGGACCACCTGGAGCCCCTGGCCTCGTGGGCCTTCCAGTACGCCCGGGAAGCCTACCAAGACGCGGGCTTCTACGCCCAGGAATCAACGAGGCTGGAGGACATCCCGGAGTGACGGCCCGGGGAATTTTGATGACAGCGCCCTGTTGATGACGGCGGTCAATCCCGTTACCGTGGAAGGGAAACCCATAGCGAACAGGAGATTGACATGGAGACCCTGAGGCTCACCCTCCACAAGGCCAAGGACACGAAGAACAAGGTCGTTTACGGTACTGCCGACGGGACCGTCATACAGAGCGTCTACATCGACAAGGACGCCCTCGGCAAGGAGCCGCCGGAAAAGGTCAAGGTCGTGATCTCGGCGGAGTAAAGCACGAGGGAAACGTCAGGAAAAGGCCCGGCAGAGCGCCGGGCCTTTTTACCATGGTCTCCCGGGAGCGGAAGGATGCCAAGCATTATCCGCCGCGGTGGGTCGGCGCCTAGTCCGGCCGGGTGAGACCCCGCGACGACCAGTAAGCGCCGTTGTTCGGATTCAACTGGTTCGCCCGATTGTCGTCGTCACTGCCACCATCGTCCTCAATCCGGCCCTCCCAGTCATCGGGGCGCTCATCATGACCGCGGGACTGCCAGTAGGCGTCGTTGTTCGGATTCATCTGATTCGCCCGGTTGTCATCGTTCCTTGGCATATCGCACCTCCAAAATCTGAAGCCGACGAATGATAATGCCTCACCAGAAGAAACGTAAAGATCCGCCGGATAACGCACCCCGCTGTCCGGCATCCTCATGACCGCAGTGGCCTCTCCCGAGGCAGATCGTACCGAGGGCCAACCGGAACCAGGAAGGCTGCGTGGACCTCCACCCTAGCCCCGGGGAGCGGTGACCTGCTCTGCCCCCGGCAGCATCCACACCAATCCCGGCAACGGCAAAGCCCCTTGGGGAAGGGACCGGTTCACGGGGAGACGGCAACTCCGATCCCGGCCACGGAACAGTTGAGAGAGGTGCAGACACCGGCGCCCGCGAAGCCGAAAGCCAGCTCTGCGCCGGGATCCACGGTGGTGAGCCCGATCCCCAGGCAGTTGGGAACCGGTCGCGCCCGCGCCGGTCAAGGAGACAAGGGTGGCGCTGACCATCACTGCGGCCCGGGGGCAGACGGCATAGTCGAATACCACCACTCAGACCGGAAGCTCCGTGCCTACCAGGTCGGGCACTGCCATGAAGCCCGGCAAGAGGTCCTCATGGGCGAGAGTTTGGTCTCCGCCGTCTTCGACACCAGCCGGAAGCGCAGAATGGCTGCCGACAGGTTATGGGCTTCGTTGATCGCGCACCACGACCATCACAACGGGAGACCCCAAATGCCAACCACCCAGCCGTAAATGGAGAAGGTCGAGGGAACAGTCCCGGAAGTGGCCAAGCCCCACTTGCCATCCTCAGTCCTCCTCGAGGACGCCAGCGGCGCGGTGGGGCTGGAGGCCTTACGGCGAGCCTACAGAACCATCGCTGGATGTTCCCGGCCTGTCCCTCGACAGGCTCAGGACTAATGGATTGGCAGATTGCGAGACTTTGGAAAGGCCCTGACTCTCGGCAGTCGGGTATTGACATACGAACATAAGTTCCATAACATTGTGTGGACAAACCCAGTCCCAGACGCGCCCGCCCCTGCCGAGCACCCGGGCGACGGCCGGAAGGCCAAGCTTCCCAAGACAACCATGAAGCACTACCAACGGAAAACCGCGCCGGACCGGAAACGCCGCGGCCGGCCGAAGACTGCCGCCGGTCTCCCGGAACAGGAACTCAATCCGGGGGAAGCCGCCCAGCCCGACAGGCCGGCCAGGGAACGGGCGACACGGCCCGCCAGGGTCCTTGGACCAGCAATTCCCGTAGGCACTGGAGAAAAGCCGCTCAGTCAACGCCAGACGAAGATGCTCGCCTTCATCCAGGAATTCACCGCCCAACATTTCCGTCCGCCCAGCATACGGGAAATCACCATGGCCTGCCGTATCAGCAGCACTTCGGTAACGGACTACAACCTCCGGCTGCTGGAGCATTGGAAGTATCTGACCCGCAAGCCCGGAACCGCCCGTAGCATCGTGCTGACCGGGCGGGGCCGGTTGCCGTTGCCAGACCCATCGGACACACCGGCGAGGGAGGCGGCATGAAAGTCGCCTGCGTCCTGGTCACCCACCTGCGAGCCAAGGTGGAGATGCGAAAGCGGCCAGATCTGAAGGACCAGCCCGTCCTGATAGCCAGCCGGTCCCAGGGCCGGACCCTGGTCATCGACCACTTTCCCGCCACTTCCGGGGTGGCAGTGGGCATGGCCGTTGAGGAAGCGTTGTCCCGCCAGGCTGACGGGATCGTGCTGGAAGCGGACGAATCCGCCTACCGGCGGGAGTTTCACCGGATGCTCGTGTCCCTACAGGGAGTCAGCGACCGGGTGGAGGGCGGGATGCTTCGGCAGGCTCAACAGGGCACGGCCTACGTGGGCCTGGACGGGCTGGAAGCCCTGTACGGCGGAGAGGCCCGCCTGGTAACGACCCTGCTGAACGCCGTTCCCCAGGAACTGGCGCCCCGGGTCGGGGTGGGAGACGCCAAGTTTCCGGCCTACGTCGCCGCCCGCGCCAGCCAGCCCCTGGGGGCTACCAAGGTTCCACCGGACCCGGCCGGGTTTCTGGCGTCCCAGCCGGTGGACCTGCTGCCCATCCCCCCGGAGTTCAGGGATGAACTGCGCCGCTTCGGCCTGGACACCCTGGGCGACGTGTCGGCCATGGAGGTCAATGCGCTCGCCGACCGTTTCGGAGCGGTAGGCCGGAGGGCTTGGGAGCTGGCTCAGGGCATTGACCACACTCCCCTCGTACCCCTGCGATACGAGGAGTCGGTAATCGAGCGGACGGCCCTGCCCTTCGCCTCGGCGTCCCTGGAGCTGCTGCTGACGGCCATTGACACCCTGCTGCGGCGGGCCTACGCCCAGCCCCGGATGCAGGGCAGGTACGCGGGCGGGGCTGAGCTTGAGTGCGTCCTTTACCGGGCCCAGTCCTGGCGGAAGGACTTCCGCTTCAAGCAGGCCATGGGCGATTGGGAGCGGGCTTCCCGCATCCTCCGAGGTCAACTGGAAGCCGACCACCCGCAGGCCCCGGTGGAAGAGGCGACCCTGGCCCTGACCAACCTCACCGGGGATTCGGGGATGCAGTTGAGCCTGCTGGCGGACCTGCGGGGAGACCGGGAGCGGCGGCTGGCCCGGGCGGAACGGCAACTTCAGGCCCGGACAGGCGGCAAACCCGCCCTGCACCGGGTGGTGGAAGTCGCTCCCTGGCACCCGGCACCGGAGATGCGGACCATGCAGGTCCCCCTGGACGCTTCCGGACCGGGGACCATGAAGCCTCTCTCCCTGCCGACACCAGCGGAGGTCAGGGAGGGACCCGATGGAGAACCGGCGGCGGTGCGCTTGGGGGAACGCTGGCAGCGAGTGTCCCGGATCGAAGACCTGTGGTGCTTCGACCTCTGGTGGATGCCCCAGCCCATGACCAGAACCTACTACCGGGTGGGCGGAGAGGACGGCCGGGAGGCGACCCTGTTCCGGGACCAGCATCAGGAGCGCTGGTACCGGCAGGCCCCGTAGAGCGCATGGCCTCCCGTGTCCACTCCATACGTGGAACTCCACGTCAAGAGCTTCTATTCCTTCGGTATGGGTGCCTCCCACGTCCACGAGCTGCTGGCCCAGGCCGGAGAGTACGGCTATCCCGCCCTGGCTCTAACGGACGCCAACCTGTGCGGCGCACTGGAGTTCGCCAGGCTGGCCAACAGCCTGGGCATCAGGCCCATCACCGGCGGCGAACTGACTCTCACCGACGGCTCCCGCATCGTGTTGCTGGCCAAGACCCGCCAGGGGTACGGAAATATCTCCCGCATGTTCACCCTGGCCAACGCCGCTGACCGGAAGGAACCCCGGCTGGATCCGGCCCATCTGCCGGAACACGCCGGGGGCATGGTGTTGCTCACCGGAGGCCGGGACGGGCCGCTGTCCAGGTTGCTTGAGAAAAGCCGCCGGAAGGACGCCTGCCGGCTGTTGGGAGAATACCGCGAATGGTTTGGCCCGGACGGTGTGTACGTGGAACTCCAGCAGAATTACATCAGGGGAGACACCCCGCGCAACCGGGAACTGGCCAGGCTGGCCCACGGCGCGGACGCCCCGCTGGCCGCCACCAACGATGTCCACTACCACTGTCCTGAGCGCTACCGGCTGCAACACGCCCTGGCCGCCGCCAGGCGCAACACCACCATCGAGCAGGCCCTGCCCCACATCCGGCCCAATCATCATCTTTGCCTCAAGCCCCCAGAGCGGATGAAAGAAATTTTCCGGCAGTACCCGGAGGCTACCGCCAACACCGTTTGGATAGCCGAACAGTGCGAATTCAACCTGGCCGACGACCTGGGCTACACCCTGCCCGACGCTGCGGTGCCGGAAGGCCACACCCCCAACAGCTACCTGCGGCAACTGTGCTATGAGGCCGCCCAGCGGCGCTACGGCTCACTCTCCCGCCAGGTGAGAGAGCGGATGGATGAAGAGTTCCGTCTGATCCGGCGCCACGGCGTAGCCGGCTTCCTGCTGCTCTACCGCGAAATCGTCATGCTGGCCCAGGAAATCATGGAGGAGAAGGGCCTGACCGACCCTGAGACGCCCTTGGAGGTAAGGCCGCCGGGCCGGGGCCGGGGTTCCTCGGTGGCCCTGCTCACCGGCTATCTCATCGGCATCAGCCACGTGGACCCCCTGCGCTGGGGCCTGACTCTGGAGCGGTTCATCTCCGAGGACACCGCCCTGTTGCCGGACATCGACCTGGACTTCCCCCGCGCTTTGCGGGACGAACTCATCCGCAGCGTCCACCAACGCTTCGGGCCGGACCACGCCGTCCTGGCCGGGGCCATTGGCACCTACTCGGTCAAGGGCATCGTCCAGGACCTGGGCAAGGCCCTGGGACTGCCCAAGGAGGACCTGAAAAGGCTTTCCAACCAGCTCCACTCCCACGATGGGGGCGTGCTGCGGGAGGAGATGCTGACCCTGCCCGGCTTCCGCGACCGCGTGGACGCTCCCGGCTGGCGGGAGTTGACTGAACTGGCTCCCCAACTGATGCACGCGCCCCGCAGCCTGGGCCAGCACGTCGGCGGCATGGTGCTCAGCAGTTCGCCGATACCGGAAATGGTGCCCGTCCGCGCCGGGGCCACCCCTGGCCGCCACATCATGGACTGGAACAAAGACAGCGTGGCCGACGCCGGCTTCGCCAAGATAGACCTGCTCTCCCTGCCGGTACTGGACCAGTTGGAGGAGGCCCTGGACCTGATTGAGCAGCGGGAAGGCGCAAGGCCCGACCTGAGCCGCATTTCCGCAGACGACTCTTCCGTGTACGACATGATCAACCAGGGAAAAGCCAAGGGGGTGTTCCTCCTGCAATCGCCGGCCCAACTGAAGATGGCGCAGCGGCTGAGGTCCCGCAGCCTGCTGGATCTGGCCTACCAGGTGGCCCTGATACGCCCCGGCGTGGGCGTGCAGGGCAGCGCCGTGAGCCAGTTCGTGGAGCGCTACCGCCACGGAGTCTCCTGGGAATACGACCATCCCCTGGAGGAGCGGGCCCTGAAACGGGGCTGCGGCGTCATCGTCTGGCAGGAGCAGGTGGTGCAGCTCATCAGGGACGTGGCCGGCATGACCGCCGCCCAAGCCGACGAGGTAAGGAGGACCTTCGCCAAGCCCAACAACGCCCACCTCATATCCATGCACCGGCGGCGCTTCGTGGAAGGCGCGAGAGAGAAGGGAGTGCCGGAGGACGTGGCCGAGGGGATCTTCGCCAAGATCAACGGGCAGTACATGTTCCCGGAAAGCCACAGCCACGCCTTCGCCGTTACCGCCTACCAGGCCGCGTGGCTGAAACGCTACCACCCGGTGGAGTTCTTCGTGTCCCTGGTCAACAACCAGCCCATGGGCTTCTACCCGGTGGAGACGCTGAAGCAGGACGCCCGGCGCTTCGGCGTCCCCTTCCTGACCCCCTGCATCAACCGCAGCGGCGTGGACTGCGCACCATACGGAGAGTCGGTGCTGCTGGGACTGCGGTTCATCAAGAACGTGGGCGAAGCATCGGCTCAAGCCATCGTCGAAGAACGGAAACGGCACGATCCCTACGCCGGAGCCGCCGACCTGGTGCGGCGCACCGGGCTGAAGCCGCAGGCGGTGGAGTCCCTGGTCATGGCGGGAGTCTTCGACGCTCTCACCCCCAACCGCCGGAAAGTGCTG
Source organism: Dehalococcoidia bacterium (assembly GCA_965204865.1). GTDB lineage: Bacteria > Chloroflexota > Dehalococcoidia > Lucifugimonadales > UBA3495 > VXOI01. The sequence continues at coordinate 3,360,196 of OZ242027.1, forward strand.
TGGGAGGCAGGACTGGGCATCCGGCCGGGAAGGAACGGGCAAAGATCATTCTCCGGCGCCGTAAAAGGATTTGTTCCCGACCTGCCAGACTTCACCCCCTACGAGAAGATGGCGGGCGAGTACCGGGTCATGGGCATCTACCCCAAGGGGCACCTGATGGAGTTTGTGCGGCCTGGTCTTGGCCCCCGGGTGTTGCCCGCCGCGGCAGTGTACTACGCCAGGGAAGGGGAGGAAATCCTGGTGGCGGGCTGGCCCATCGCCCGGCAGCACCCCAAGGGGCAGGACGGCACGGTGTTCGTAACCATCGAGGACGAGACCGGGGACGCCCAGGTTATCCTGTGGCCCCAGGTGTTCCAACAAAGCCGAAAGCAGTTGGGCAGTCACGTGCTGCTGGTGCGGGGAACCGTTTCCCGGTGGGACGGCACCGCCAACGTCATCGCCTCGGAAGTGCGGGGCATCCACCCCCGCGTTTCCATGCCCGCCGCCCACGACTGGCGCTGATGTGACAAAGCCCATTCGCCGTGGGGAAATATCTTCAGGGGGACACATCAACATGTGCGGGAGATACAGTCTCATAGCAGACTTGGGCGACCGGCCCGGAGGTTCAAGTTCGACGGCCGCCAGTTCTCCCTTGAAGCCGCCCACAAAATCGCTCCGACCCAGGAGGTGCTCACGGTCCGGGAGGACGGCGAGGGCCGGCAGGCCGCCTTCATGCGTTGCGGCCTCATCCCCTCCTGGGCCAAGGACCCGGCAGCCGGGAGCCGCATAGTCAACGCCAGACTGGAGGCAGTTGGGGAAAAACCCGCTTTCCGCACAGCGTTCCGCAGGCGCAGGTGCCTGATACCGGCCGACGGGTTCTACGAGTGACAACGGGCGCTAGGGAGCAAGGCCAAACGTCCCATGCGGATCGTACTCAGGACGAAGGAACCCTTCGCCTTCGCCGGGCTATGGAAGACATGGAAGCGCCCGAACGGCCAGGTGATCACGTCCTGCGCCATCATCACCACGGAGGCCAACCGGATGCCGGTCATCCGACCGGGAGAGGCCGAGGCCGTCTGGCTGGACTGGGTAGTAAAGGACCCCGAGGTGCTGAGCGACGTGCTCAGGCTCTATGACCCCATCCTAATGGACATCTATGAGGTATCCGCTCTGGTCAACCGCGTTGCCAACAACACGCCGGAGGTCGTAGCCCCGGTGGACTGACGGGCGACGAGGTAGCCGTTCACAGGCCCAGAATCGTGAGATTTGTGTGCAACGCAGGGAGGAGCATAGGATTTTCCGATAGCAGCAAACCCGAACTGCAATAGGGACGCAATCACCCTAACTTTCTCCCAGAGGGAGAGGGAACTTTGGAAAGGCCCTGAGACGGACAGCAGTGGGTATTGCATCCAATGAGTGCAAGATGATACGCTTAATAGTAGCTGGCAGGATGCGTAGGGTGGAGGACACTCTATCCGAGGTGCGACGGAATCGCTCACACGATCCCGCCAGTCTCGTACCCCCGGTCAACGGGGATGATTACTAGAACACTGTTGGCGCCCCGGTTCAACGGGGCTCAGCCAAGAATAGACCAAGCTACTGGTATAACGGAAATGACCCACCGAAATTCCGGTGGGTTTTTGCGTTTTCCGACCCAAGGAGGCCTAATTCGAAGGTGGCCAAGCGGAAAAGGATTCCCCCTCTGGGCATAATCGAAGCGAAATCAGACCGATAGGTCTGGGAAGGAGAAGAGAGATGGCGCAACAAATGACACGGGCAGACGGCACACCGATCTACTCCCATGACGGAAAACCAATGTACACGGAGGACATCTGCCGTCCTGTGGAGATGGTGGGCACGGAGTGCGGGCATACCTACTACCTGACAGGCCCCAAGCGACTTGCCTACAGCACAGACCCCACCAGAGAGGACGTCGTGGACGAGGCCAACAGGATCAATTGGGCAGCGGTGGAGAGGGTGCGAGAAATGTACCAGTCTCCCTGGTGCACTGAATGTCTTCAAGCGGATATGCAGAGGATCCTGGGAGAGGCGGACTACCGGCTGAATCCTGACGGACGGGCGCTGGGATGGGAGCGTTTGTTTGGGAGCGATGACAGATAAGGAAGACGAGTAGGCAGTTCATGCCTAAGGGTGTGGTAGGGGATACAGGCAATAGAGAGTCTGTATCCACTCCTGGTCAGATGGGTGCAAAAACTGCCGTCCTGACCTGGGCGACGTGGAGCTGTAGGCTGACGGCACGGGCCAGCCGACGGTTCAGAAGGCAAGAACCGACCGTAGCCGGCAATGGTGGCGGTCACCGCCCGCGCCCTACGGTAGATCCGGCCGGAGGGTGTTGCCCCCACCGTCCTGGTGTTCGGGCTGATCGGTGAGACTCTGGCCAACCGGATGAGAGCCGCGGCAAGGGCTGCCGGACTGGGCGACGGGTTCACCGGACACAGCGGCCACGTCGGGATGGCTAGGCGGATAATGGCGGCAGGGGCGCCCAATGCGGCAGTGTGGCGCCAAGGCCGGTCGAAGAACGGCAACATGGTGGCAAGGTACACGCGGGGCGAGGCGGCGGGTGAAGCGCTGAAATGGTTGACCTGAGGAGTCCCCTGACCGTGGCATTGTTCGCACTCACAGACAACCCGGCGGAGGCCGATATGACCGACAACGCCCGCCCCGCGACTGCCCGGAACCATGCGCTTGCTATACCAAGGTATGCCCAAGTCAAGGAGAAGGCGGGAGTTTAACAGGGCGATGAGATGCAAAAGATGCGGCAGCCTGGCCACGGCCGGGGAGATCCCTTGGGAGAAAGGCCTGGGACAATGCCTAAGTTGCAGTTCCGTCGCAGGTCTTCAGATACCGGCCAGCCAGGAACGCCGAAGCCCGGCTCCAGCGGAGATAGTCCAGAGTCCCGCATGGGCGATGACCGGCGGGGCAGGAACCGGCGGTGAACTGTGGCTGCACCAGGCCGAAGCGCTGGAGGTGCTGACCCGGGGCGAGAGCGTCGTGGTGGCCACTTCCACCGCGTCTGGGAAGTCCCTGGTGTTCCAGACATGGACCCTCCACGGGGTCAAGGCCAGTCCGGATCCCACCACGCTGGTCTTCTATCCCACAAAGGCCCTGGCCAACGACCAGGAGCGTCGCTGGCTCGAGGCCTGCGAGCTGGTGGGGTTGCCGAGGGAAACCGTGGGCAAGATCAACGGCGACGTGGCCTTGAACCAGCGGGATCCCATCATCGAACGCGCCAGAGTGGTGATCATGACCCCCGACGTCTGCCATGCCTGGATGACTCGCCGGGCCGACAGCGAGGCGGTGCGAGGCTTTCTGGCCAGGCTCCGCAACGTGATCATCGACGAGGCCCACGTCTACGAGGACGTGTTCGGCTCCAACGCCTCCTACCTGTTCCGGAGGCTGGCCATAGCGGCCGTGAATGCGGGCAACCCCAAGCCTCCTCAGTTCGTGGCCGCCACTGCGACTATCCGCAGTCCCGGGGACCACTTGTGGAAGCTCACCGGGCAGGAGTTCGCGGTGGTGGACGAGAACAAGAACGGGTCCCCACGTCATCCCAGGAAGCTGCTTCACTTGCCTCTACAGGTGGGGCGAGGTACGGCCGAGGAGCAACTCGCCGCACTGGTGAGCTCTATCATCGAGAATGCCCCCGACGCCCAGGTGATCGCCTTCCACGATTCCCGGCAGGGAATCGAACGTGTGGCCAAGTCCATCGGCCGCGGCGACGTGATGCCCTACAGGAGCGGCTACAGTCCGGAGGACCGGCGGCGCATCGAGCAGAAGCTCCAGAGAAACGAGATCCGTGGGGTGATAGCGACCTCAGCCCTGGAGCTTGGCATCGACATGCCCGACCTCAATTACGGCGTGAACCTGTACCTGCCTCAGAGCCGGAAGCAGCTGTTGCAGCGCATTGGCAGGGTCGGGCGGTCCCGGCCAGGCACATTCGTGATCCTCGCCTCGGACGACCAGTTTGCCCAGCACGGGGAGAGCATGGAGGATTATTTCAAGGAGGCGGTGGAGCCGTCGAATCTGTACCTGGACAACGAGTACATAGCCTTCCAGCAGGCGCTCTGCATGGTGGGGGAGATGAAGGCGCAACACGCGGACGCTATGTCGCCGCCCACTCAGTGCGCCTGGCCGGCAGGGTTCGCCGATGCTCTCCGGAACGCCCATGGCCGTGCACTCCGGCACCTGGACGACGTGCTGCAACGGACGTCCCACGTAGACCCTCATTTGGCCTACGGTCTGAGGAACTCCGGCGAGGAGAAGCTGGCCATATACGAAGTCGCCTCTGATTCCAGGAACAGGGGCAAAAAGATTGAGGAGATCGACGTCAGCGTGGCCATGCGGGAAGCGTACCCGGGCGCCATCTACCATCATCAGGGGCGGACCTACACGGTCAGGCGGTGGGGACGGGATCGGGAGTCCAGGGCCCCGCATGTCAACGTGGTCGCGGCCAAGGGCATGGGCAACGCCCGGACCAAACCCATCAACCGGCGCGTGATCACCACCGGCGTCGGCCGTGAACACGTAGTGGATCGCCGGAGAAACGTGCGGCGGAGGGGAGAGGTTGCCCAGGCGAAACTGGTGGTCGCCGAGTCCGTGGAGGGGTACTTGGACCACAAGGGTGAGATTCAGCAGTACTACCGGCTACAGGCAACAGACCCCAACCGCTCCAGGAAGCAATGGGACTTCCCTTCTTCCGGAGTCCACATTCGAATCAGGGAGCCATGGTTCGAAGGAGAGTCCGGGGAGCCCTGGCAGGCCAAGCACCAGGTGGCTGACGCCCTGAAGACCCACTTGGCCTACCGCAGGTCAATTGCGCCGGCGGACATCAGCACTGCGGTGGACAACGTGTTCGTTCAGACCTCCAAGGGATACCTGCTGTCGACCGACTCGGTGCTGGTTTACGACAACGTGTACGGGGGGCTGGGCCTCACTGAGGCGCTGTGGTGGAACCTGGAGGAATACGCGCAACAGTTACTCCGCGGCGCTGACCGGGAACGGAGAGGATGGGGCAGGGTTGTCATTTTTCCTGAGAACGCCCGTCGGCTTCTCCAGTGGCTGCATGAGGACAACGATGAGCCGGAAGGTTCGGCCGACGACATTGGCCCGGACGAATGGTGGCGGATCATCCGTCCCGGCTCCCAGGTCCGCCTCTACCATCGGGAAAGGGACGGCCTGGCGGAGGGGACTTTGGTGGAGGCCGCGTGGCAGGACGGGATAAGGTACTGGGTGGAGATCAGAGGACATGGCCGGGTGCTGGCCTCCGATGAGCAGTTGCTGCCGCAGGGTTCCGCGTTCGACTGGCAGGTGTGGCAGCCCTCCACCGGCCAGGAGCAGGAACTTCAGACCGAGAGCGACTTCTGAGCAGAGTACGGTGCCTTCTCTGGAAGCCTGACCTCCTGACTGCCGCAATGTGCCAACAATGTTGCTGGAATAATGCTTGACAATGTAGCATTCTTGATGTATGTTTGGTGCAGAATTCCATATTGCAGGAGGAATCATGGTATCAAGCGTGCAGATAGGCAGGTACCTTTCCCAACTCAGGGAGCGGGCAGGGCTAAAGCAGAACGAATTGGCCCAGCAAATGACCTGGAGTCCTGCTGTCCTGTCCAGGGTCGAGTCGGGCGAAAGGGAGATTTCTCAAGAGGAGCTGGTAAATCTCCTTGGCGTCATTGGAACGGAAGAGGCGCAGAGATTTGCGGAAACCCTCGATCGACAGTGGCTCAATTTGCCTGAACCAACCCTGGGGCATTCCGAGGAAGAAATTCTCTGGGAAGCGGAACTGGCGCTCAGGGACATTGACGACCTCTTGGAGTCTCCCGACATCAGGAACGCTTTCGTAACCCGCCTCCAGGAGTACAAATCCAGTGTCAAAGTAGCAGCTGACCTCGTCTCCGGGATTGACTACAACCTCGCATTCATCGGTGACATCGGCGTAGGAAAGTCGACCGCAATCTGCCGGGCCACGGGGCTGGAGGTTCAGGACAACCAAAGGACGGATCCTGTGCTGGAAGCCGGCGCGGGCGGGATAACGATTTGCGAGGTCCATCTGGTGCAAGGCCCCGAGTACGGCATCTTCATCGAGCCTGTCAGCGACGTGGAACTGCGGCGAGAGGTCAACGAATTCGCCCTTTATCAGTTCCGGTCGTTGGATCCAGAAAACGAGAACGCTGAGGAGGATCAGGAAATTCATGGGACCACCAAGGAGATCGAGCGGGCAATCCGCAACATGAGCGGTCTTCGCAGCGAGAGAGTCAGGGGTGAGGGAGGGGTTAGACGCACCGTGGATCATGCCAGAAATCTGGCGCGAGATTTCAAAGATCGAGGCCTGGATTCAGATGCGCTCACTGTCGAAATCCTGTCCAGGATAAACCTTCACCAGCGGACGGGAAGGGAAGGGTGGTACTCCGCGATGTCCGGCAAGGACGAGCTGCGGTGGCTCAGAGACACCTTTTTGGACATCAACAACGGCAGAAATCCCGACTTCTCCCTTCCCAAGCGGATAGGCGTCACGATCCCAAAGCCTGTCATGGCAGACGATTCCTTGAACATCAGCATTATCGACACCAAAGGCATTGACGGAACGGCCGAGCGAGAAGATCTGGAATTTCATCTGAACGATCCCCGGACCATATCCGTCCTTTGTTCCAGATTCAACGACGCTCCATCCACTTCCGCGCAGCGGCTCTTGGACAGAGCGGTGGAGGGGCAGTTCCCCGATGTGGAGTCGAAGGCGGCTGTCTTGGTGTTGCCCCGGCCCGAAGAGGCGTTGGCCGTAAAGACCGACCAAGGAGAACCCGCTGAGGACGCTGAGGACGGGTACGACCTGAAAGGCGAACAAACGATGATGATCTTGACGTCCCGGAACCTGCCGGCAAGCGGCTTGGAGTTCTTCAATGTCCGGGAGGACGACCTTCAGCGGCTCAACGGCTTTCTGGCGACCCGGGTAAAACGTCTGAGGGAACTGCATATCAAACGCCTAGGAGAAGTGATAGCGGAAGCGAACGCCCTGGTCGAGAACTTCGAGAGCGAGCAGAAGTCTGAGGTATTGCGGGACGCAGCGCACCGCCTTCAGATTTGGATCGAAGGCAACCAGGACCTGCAACCCTCTCCTCTGCCTCTCGAGAAAAGCCTGCTCAACGCAATGGGCGAAGTCTACGCCAGTTCAGTGCGTGCGAGCGTCCGCCGGCTGGGGGAGTGGGACAAGCTGGACTATTCCCACCAGATGGGCTTCGGGTCCAGGGTGAAGGCGCTACGGACAGTGGCGCAAAAGCAGATTGAGTTCAAAGCCAATGTGAAAATCATGATGGACGATCCCCAGATGGAGGAGGCTCACGGTCTGGTCTCCCAAGTTCAGCGGCTTTTCGACTCGGGAATAGAATCATTGCTGGCAAGCAGCCGACAGATGGGGGCGACCATCCATGCCAATGACATGCAGCCGGCTTCAGCCCTTTGGCAACGGTGCGACAACCGCTGGGGACAGGGTTCCGGATATCGGTCTGACGTCATGCGCTTCCACGAGGAGTGGTTCGAAGAGCATCGCCCGTCGCTGGAGCCAAAGGTGCAAAACCTCGTCGAGCGTGAGTGGGAGAGGCTGCTGAACCGCATGGCGGAGTTGCTCGTGTTCGAGTAGTTCTCCTCCACGGAACTCTCGACAATCAGAGCAGAACGTCAAGGATAAGTTACATGCCACGAGATGATCGGCTGGCCGACCGCGAACGAGTCCAAACCCAATCCAAGGCGATGATAGACATGGAGAATCTCGCGGTCCTGAACACAGAGACCACCGCCTAGGTGGTCTCCCTCCACCCCGCCGGTGGCGACGGCGAAAACGTCCGCACCGGGAACAACGGGAACCACGACCACTCCGTCAACAGGAATCTCTCACAACTTGGAAAGGCGGTAGAACCTTGGCGAAAGGGATTAACGAATAGAATAGGGATATCCATGAAGCACTGGCATTGCTTCAGAAAAGTGAATACCGCAACTGTTTATTCGACCAGGGCTGTGCAGGAAAGGTGGTCAACGCTCACGCAGTTTCGCAATCTATTCTGAGAACAATTCAGGGTGAGAACCACCTCAAGAATCCCCAGGTGATATACGAGCAGGATGAGCAAGGACGTTCTCACCCGCGTGTGGAGTTCAAAAATGTCGGAATCAGGCAGGCATCCATAGGAACATTCGCCTGCCAATTGCACGAAGATGCCTTCAAGAAAATCGACACCGTACCGATGGACTTCGAAGACCCTGAAACTCTGAACCTGCTACTTTACAGGGCGGTTTTGCGAGAAATATGGCTTCTGTCAAAATCTGGGCGATTTATAGAGTGGATGGACGATAAGGCACCCGGTATACACAGACCTCCCATCCATCCAGACACCCGCCTGGAGTCCTTGCTGTATTTCAGAGAGTGCGTAAGACCGATGCTGACGGCAAGTGATCCTGCCACAGACAACAACAGGGTGAAACACATAGTACGGCGTGTCAAAAGCGACCTTCCAATTCTAGCTACGTCCTCTGCATCCGGCGGTTCCGTGCTGGCCTATGACCACAACAGGCAACAGGTGCTATCAGCCAAGGACATCCGTACTGGAACGGGAATAGAGCCCTACTCCTGCTGGGGATTGACGATAATTCCCCAAGAGAAAGAGCACATGGTCTTAGCCTCGTGGCTGGATGGAAGTCAGGCTCAGTTCTACTTTCAATATCTTCGGAGTGTACAAGGCAGGGAACTGGAAGAGGCCGTATCGGCAGAACTAATCCTTTTCTCCGAAAATTGGTTCCTCAGCCCCAGTGTTTGGAACGCTTATGGCGCCAAGAAACAGGAGGCCATTCTGACCGCCTTCGCCAATTTTCCTGAAATGCTATCGGGTCAGTACAGTTGGCTGGACAGGAAGGAAAGTACGCCCTGGTATGAATATCTAAACGTTCCGAACCGACACCAACTCAACTTGTTCCGGTACAACCAAGCCAGGTAAGGTGCCGGAGGAGTGGGCCTCCCCGGATTCGTACTACCGGGCCGGTACGCCACGGACTCGATGGAGATTAAGTACCGGTGGCTCCTGACCATGACCCCGAGGGAGTCGGAAATCGTGATGGACATGCTTGGGACATGCGAAGACCCGCCGACGGTGGAGGTCCTGACCGGCATGGTGGTGAGGACTGGAGTGGACAAGCCGACGCCGGAGCCAGATGCGCCGGTGTACGGGTCCTGCGAAGAGGCCGAAGCCGCCGGAGCAGAGCGGGTGCAGGGGAGCGAAGGAAGTGGACGGGGGTTCGTAGCGGAGATGGTGCCTTCAGTACGAGACGGAGACGGAGACGGAGATGGAGTGGTGTGCGAAAGATGATGTTCACCGGAGGAACACGATGACAGATACCGGCCAAGCTCGTCCTCCCTTAGGTACTCCCGACCCCGTGGGCCTGGCCGTAGCCGAGAAGATGCAGGAACGGCTCCGCCCCGCAGAGATCATCCTCCTGGGATCCAGGGCTGCCGGCGACCACCGCCTCGACTCCGACGTCGACCTCATGGCCGTCTGTCCCGACGAGGACGCCGTGAGGGAGGCGGACGAGACCCTCAGGCAACTACTCGAAGGGAAGTACGCCGCCCCCGTCGTGAACGTCGCCACCATCGCCGAGGACGAGTTCCGGCGGACGGCACCCCTTGGACAGTCCTATGCAGGACAGGCCGCTCGCCACGGGGTAACACCCGAAGGCAAACCGCTGGATTACCACCCTGAACGGGACCCCGAACCGGAGGAAATCAGGGAGGCCACCGTCTTCTGGCTTTACCTCGCCGAGACCCACCTGAAGTCCTTTGACATCATCATTAGTTCGGAGGACGAACAACTGTGCCGGAGCCATATCCCGGCTTTCCAGGGGCAGACGGCGCTGGAGCGGGCATTCAAGGGACTGCTGGCCGCGGGCAACGACGGGTCCAGGTTCCGCCGGGACGCTGCCGTCATGTGGCGGCACATCAAGGAAACAGGCCCCATCACGGACGAGAAGGGCACGGAGGCGGTGGAGAACCTGCTGGCCGCCACCAAGGGGCCGAACGGGAGCAGGTGCAGCCTGACCAGGTTCACGGAGGCCTGGCGCCGTGGAGGCGTCGTTCCCGACCCGACGGAGACGGAGTGGCAGGCCATGACCCGGCACCTGGCCCCGGCGGTCAACGCCTTGATCGAAGAGGCCCTGACCAGAGCAGAGGCGTCCAAGGACGACATGGAACAAGAACGAGACCGCCGGAGGGGGCGTGGCCGGTAAGCTGCCAGCGAATGGCGGCACCGAGCGGAAGTGGCTCCGGGATGGTGCAAGAGTGTTCGCGAACGATGAACACCTGGGTCTGTGGACATTCACCTCTCCCATCTCGTAGGGTTCGGGTTCATTGCCGGCCGACAGGCCTTCAGGGGCTCCCTATATGGGGGAGTAGAATGGATACCAGAACTCACCGGGAGGTGACCATATGTCCACCGAGGAGAAAATCGCCGGGAAGAGACTGGACTGGGGCGACTGCCCCGGCGTGGAACGCGACCCCGACCGCCTCGCCGGGGCCTGGACCTTCGGCAACACCCGGCTGCCAATATGGACCGTCTTCGAAAACCTGGCCGGCGGCTCCACCATTCAGGAGATCACCCAGAATTTCCATGTCAGCGAAGAACAAGTCAGGACAGTCCTGGCCCACGCCTCGAAAATGCTCCAGGAGGACCGCCTGCGCGGAGACAACTCTTGAAACTGCTTCTCGACCACAGCGTACCGCAACCGCTGAGACACTCCCTCCCGGACCACGACATCCAGACTGCCGAGTACCTGGGCTGGGAAACCCTGCGGAACGGAGACCTGATCAGGAACGCCGTCCAGGAAGGCTATGACCTGCTCATAACCTGCGACCAGAGCATCCGGTTCCAGCAGAACCTGCTCCGCCAACCCATCACGGTGCTCACCATCACCACCAACGACTGGCAGACCATCCGAACCAACATCTCCCTGGTGCGGAGCGCAATAGACACGGCGCAGCAGGGCGAGGACAACCTTCTCCGGCTCCAGCCTCCACCCTGACGGCTCGGAAGGTCGGTAGGGGACGGTTAGCCCGAACGTCCACAAACCCTACGACCACGGACCTGAACGCTGACGCTAGGAACCGTCCACGCCGCAGAAACTCCGGGACCCGCTGCCGCGGCATCGGCGCTACCAGCCAAAACCAGTAGCCGACAGACTTGGCAACCGCCGCCGTCCATAACCATGCCCAAAGGCGTCGGAAGGAATGGGTTCTGCCGGGAAGCAGTAAAACGGACAAGGTGAGGCACCGCATGGATGCGAAGTTGCAGGAGAAATTCGAAGCGAGGCTGAAAGATGGCTTATTGAGGAAGAAGGATAGAACCGAAGCCGTCTCCGAAAGGTTCGAGGAAACTGTGCAGGAACTGGTGGAGAGCGCGGGAATGCGGTACCAGCCGCATCCCGAAATTAACAACAAGACTCCAGACGGGGTGATTTACCACGCGAACGGCAGGACCTACATCGAAGCTGTGTGTTCACAAGGGCCAGAGGAATTCAAAGACGCGAGAGGGGAAACGGACCTGTGCAGATTGATGTCGCCCGGACTCATAGAGCGGAACCTGTCGGTAATGCTGTCTTACGAGACAGAAAAGAAAGATGAGTGGGGATTCGCACACACCCACAGGGCAGTAGCCCTAGAGGACCCTGTATCGGGGGCAGACTCCAGTTCCGCTCTCGAACAGGTAGTTGCGATAACCCAGGAATCGCCTGACAACCCCGAAGAGTGGAGCGGCGAAATAGAGATCAAAGGACGGCAACTCGAAGCTCATGTTTGGAAATGCCCCACCGATCCCGGGCAAGTTCACATGGGTCACTCCTCCTGCGCGATAGGATTCACGAAAAGCGCCAGCGGGGGGAGCGACATTGGCGACCGCTACAAAGACGACCGAAACCGGATAATAGACAAGATCAAGACGTACAAGCAGGAAACTCTGGATGGATGGCCCCTAATAGTCGCGCTGTACAGCCACGATGCCTGGGACCACGAACTCGCCGCTGAAATAGCTTATGGTACATCGGTTACCTCGATAAGCCTAGCCAAGAGCCCAAGCGGTGGACCAGCCATCGCGAAAGGCGTCCGGAAAGAACTGATGCCAGACGGCATCTGGAGCGATGAGCGAGGCAACCACAGAAGGCACTTGGCCGCCATCTGGATTTTCAACTCGTGGGATACAGCAAACAAACTACCCCTCCTTGCCATTAACCCCTTTCTGGAGGATCGAGACATCGAGAAGGCGATACCGAAGAGGATTATGGACGTAAGTGTAGTCTGTCGTCCGAGAATGGACGCCAAGACCTTGACGAAGAGGAGATGACCTCATGATCGACTGGAGTACCTGCCCCGGCGTCGAGAGCGTCCCCGACAGGCACAGCGGCGACTGGGTATTCACCGGAAGCCGGTTGCCAGTGTATGCCCTCTTCGAGAACCTGGCAGGCGGGGCCACCGTCGAGGAGTTCATGGACTGGTTTGATATGGAGGACGAACAGAAGGTGAGGGCCGTATTCCAGCAGGTGGCCGAATCTCTGAGAGCATCGGCGCCAACTCCCCGTAATGAAAATTCCGTTTGACCGCGACACACCCGTACCGCTCCGGTGTCACCTGCCCGGACGCGATGCGCAGGCCGCCGGGAAACTGCGCCGCGGAGACCCTAGCGGAAACTAGGAGGACGAGACCAACGCCAAAGAAGGGAACGACCACGCCGACGCAGTTAGCGGGGTGACGCGCGTCGACGCGGGGCCGGCGTGGGAACTCACGGACTCTTCGCTGCGACAACGGTGCCACCAGCCAAGATCGTCTTTTCACGGGTACCTTGCGGCTACCGACACCCAGATCAACAGCAACGGCACCGACAGGACTGTCAATCGCAAGTTGAACGGCCCCCGACCCCGAAGTACACTGTGAAGCAAAGGAACACAAGGGAACAAATCGGGGAAGGAAACGTGAAGACCATCAGCGTGTCCGTCAACAACGAGACCCACCGGCTGGCACGGGTCAGGGCCGCCGAGACCGGCTCCACCGTGTCCGCGATGATACGGGAAATGCTGCTGGAAACGCTGAAAGGACCGGCGGAACCGGGGCCGGTCGAGATGGAGCGGGAGCGACGGGCGCGGCTGCGTAGCGAGGTCCTCGCGTGGTTCAGGGAGGAAGGCGTCGGAGTGGACACCAACCAGCTCCTGACCCGAGATGAACTGTACGACCGAAATGCGGCTCGCTGACCCCAACGTACTGATCTACGCCGTGAGCAATCAGGAGGCCGACGCGAGAAAGAGAGAGGGCCGAGGCCACCCTGATGGAGGCGACTCCCCACAATGGGGACGGTGACGGTATAGTATGCGAACAGTAGTTTCACAGCTCCATAAGCCAGAGAAAACGATGAACACAGCCTTCCTTCAAGAGGAGCAGACTTGTCTATGACGACTCTCACCCCCTTTCTGCAGGCCTGCCCTCCTAGGCCCATCTCGCAGGCAGCGGATCAGTATGCAGCAGAACTTATCCGGGGAATCAGAGAGGACCTGGCAACCCCCGAGAAAGCTGCGGACTTCCTGAAGACGACACACCTCACCTCCACCACCCGCAACCTGCTCAGGATGGTAATGGACAGGGTGGAGAAGGGCGCCTCGAGTACCAGCCCGTCCATATTCCAGCTTTACAGCAGGTACGGCGGAGGTAAGACCCACGGTATGCTGGTAATGGCCGCGGCCGCATTACACCCACACCTCGACTACTGGAAGGACACCGCTCGGACAGAGGCATTCAGTGCAAGGGTGGTCGCCTTCAACGGGGAAAATTCCAACCCCACAACAGGAATGAACCTGGATGACCAGGGACTTCGGGCAAAGAGCTTGGCTGGGTACCTTCTCTTCCATTTGGGCGGATCCGAGGCACTCAAACAGTTCAAGGATGGCGATGACCGGCTCACAGACCCCGGAGCCGACGAGTTCCGGAGGCTGATCGGAGACCAGCCCACAATCATCATGATCGACGAGTTGGTCCACTACGTTAACAAGGTCAGGCAGCGGATAGCCTCCGGGGACCAAGTCAGCATGGAAGGGGCCCTCAGCACCGTCAGCGCCCTCGCAGCCGCTGTATCAAGCTGCCCCAACGCGGTGATGATAATCACCAGTCCAGAGGACGCCCACGAGCTACTTTCAGAACAGGGAACGGCAGGTCAAGGGGACGCCTTCCAGCAGGACGCACTGATCCTCATCGACGTGTTGGGCAGGATCAACTCCCAGTTGGCACGGCAGACTCAACCGGTGGCACCGTCCGACGTAACAGATCTGCCTGACATCCTCCGGGCCAAGCTCTTCCACAGCATCGACAGCGGGGCAAAAGAACAGACCACCGCAGCCTACGCTTCCGTGGCATCCAGGAACAACCGCTCCAACGGCATACTGACCGAAGAGAGATTCCGGGAATGCTACCCGTTCCATCCCTCGGTACTCAACCTCATAACGGGCCGGTTGGCCGACAACCGGAACTTCCAAAGGGTCAGGGGAACACTCAGACTCCTAGGCAACACAGTCCTGACGCTGCGAAACGCAGACGACCCAACCCCGCTGATTCACCCGCACCACATTGACCCGGGCATCCCGGCGGTCCGGAACGAGATGATCAACAGAATTGGGTTCGAATCCCTGGACCCCGCAATTGACACCGACGTCATCGGCCCCGACAGCACCTCAACGAAGTTGGGCGAGGAAATCGCCGTCCAGGCCGCCAAGACAGTCCTGTTGGGTACCCTGGCACCGGACAACACGAACGGACTCTACGACGACCAGATAGCCGACGCGATACTATCCCCCGAACACCAGGATTACGGGGTCGTGGCAACGGCGGTGCAGTCCTTCCTCGGCAGGGCCATCCATGTGGACGACTACGCCGGCTCAGCCAGGAAGAGATTCAGCCGCGAACCCAACGTGATGAAGCAACTCATCGAGGTGAGAGACTCCATCAGAGCGGACACGCAAAACCTGGAAGCCCTGCTTCAGAGAGCGATCAACAGCGCCTACTCGAGTGGAGGCAACAATGTGCCCCGGATGAGGGTGAATGTTTTCCCCAACAGGGCCAGCAACGTGCCGGACGACGCAGATCAGGTGTACCTGGGAATCATAAATCCCGAGTTCTTCAACTGGGCAGACTTCCAGGACACCACCATGGCGATGAACAGCAGCGACCTGATCGACCTCTACTCCCACAACATGGGAAGCAACGGGACGGAACCCCGTCGCTTCCGGAACAACACCATGTTTCTGGTCCCCCAGAACAGGAACCTGGAAATCATCAGGGACGCCATCGCCACCATGGAGGCCGCCGACAGGTTGCTCAAGGACCCGGATCAGCACATACCCGAACATCGCAGGGCAACTCTGGTAAACATCAGGGCCGATGCGGAAAAGAACGCCACTACCGGGATACAGAACAAGTGGAGCCATCTAATCTGTCCAGGCACCAGCGACAACTTCCGGTGGCCCACGTCGAGCAGCACACTGGAACACCGGCCATTGTCCTCAACCGGA
The DNA here is from genome assembly GCA_965204865.1 of Dehalococcoidia bacterium. Classification (GTDB taxonomy): domain Bacteria; phylum Chloroflexota; class Dehalococcoidia; order Lucifugimonadales; family UBA3495; genus VXOI01. The sequence goes on from OZ242027.1 coordinate 3,375,766, forward strand.
GACCCGGCCGGCAACGGGCAGAAGCAAATCCTTGACCAACTGGGCGACAGGGTTCTCCACGGAACCGGGGCGAACATCAGCCCGAACGCATGGGCTCAGATTCCAATTCTGAAGAAAGAGGACGGAATTACGCTCAGGGAGTTGAGGGAGTACTTCGCCTCACGTCCCGCCGAGAGAAGCATTCTGAACCAGGATGCCTGGCTCAATCTGGTAAGGACAGGAATCCAGAACGGCGGACTGTACGTGGAAACTCAGGCGGGAGAAGCCAACCCGCCATCCGGGTATGATCCCAACTGGCTGGCATGGGCGACACCCAACAAGCCGAACAGGGAACCCCCCGACCCAGGACCGGGACCAGACCCCATGCCGGATCCGGATCCCGCGCCGAATCCGGACCCTATCGCCAAACCTAAATTCATCCACACCGAGTTCACCCAAGCGGGAGTGGCAGCCAACTCCGTCAAGGAATTCATGGAAGCTCAGGAGTATACCTGGGATAAGATGAAGTCCTGTACGATCACCGCCACCACGCCGGAGTTTGCCGACCACGTGGCCAGTATTCCTCAAGGATCAGGTGAAGGAATCTCCGTGTCATTGACCGCGGAGAGCGAGGTAATCAACCTGGAACTCAGGGGCTTGGACCCGCAGGACTTCAAGAAGTACTCGAGCTCCGCCAGAAGGATGCTGCAACTTGCGGGGTTGGACGCCGTCGATGTCACCATTAGGGCCAACGCCAAGGGGGCAGAGGAGATACTGGGAAAGCTCAACAACAGCCACACGGCGAGAATCAGGGCAGAATTTGAGTAGGGACATTTCGAAAGGACGGGAACCTGATGACACTGCTCAGAGAAACGCCCAAGGACCACGGGCTACTGCTGGACCATGACTCCAAGGGGAGGCGCCGGATTTCCGTCACCCTGGCAGGCAGGACACCAAAGAGGAACGGACGGCGTCTCCAGAACGCCGTGGATGAACAGTACGACCGGTGCTTTCATCCCGCTTCCACGGTGCTGTGGAAGATGCAGGGAAAGCGGCTGCAGCCACAGGATGTTGAGGCCCGTCAGTACCATCCCATCAGCGAAGAGGAGGCCGTCCAGATCCGTCTCCTGATGGACGCCATGGATCACGTGGACGACACAGCAGAGGCGGAGTCTCTAGGCAGGGCCATTGCAGAGATGCACCCGTGCGAGAGCTCCTGGTGGCACGCCTGTGCAAGGAACAGGAACCGACCGAAGAAGGTAATGGAAGCTCTCACTTTGATGTACGGATAACCCCAAAGGGAAATTTCCTCGAAAAGTAAGCAATGCCTCAGTCAAAACACAGAAAGCCCAAGAAAAATTCCAGCCGAAGCTCAGTTGCTCAGCATAGACGAACGGGCAAGAAACTGGTGCCTCCGGTCATGCACGTCTTGGGAGATAAGCTCGAGTTCGCTTCCTGGATGAACGACCGACTCCCGGAAATGCTCTGGGCAGCACTGATTCTCGCTTCAGCCGACCGTGAGGAGACCTTCCGAGAATTTTCACGGATATTGAACTTCGTCGCGGGACACGACAGAAAGGGGGAACTGGAAAACTTGACCATCACAGGAATCACCTGTCTGGACGATAACCTGCGAGGGGAAGTTATTGCCTTTATTACGGCCAATCCAAGAACCTCATTAGCCCTATCAACACTGCTGCTGTTCGAAAGCCTACCGGTAAGGGACGAATGGGAATACCACATCAAGACCCCACAGCCCAATCTCGATCTACTTATGGAGGCCGTGGGAGATACCCTGTTCCATCAGTCTCCGGGAGCAACAGACTGTCGATGGCTTTGGGCCTCGGGTATGGCTGCTGCCGGTAAAGTACACGTAAACAAGGCTCTCTCAGGGTTCGCGGAAACAATGACCAATTATCCAAACCTGGAGCCGGGGGCACCCGAGGGAGCAAGGGTGAGGGCCGCCGAGGGAGCCCTGTCCAAAGTGGCGTACAAAACGTCGAATTGGCCGACAAACTTCTGGCAGGAAGCCTGGGACAAGAGCCCGTGCTTTCAACTCTCCAGTTCAGGGCAAAGCGAACGGGTGCAACTGTCAACGACCAGGCAGGAGATAAACGAGGTCATCGAAAATCTCCTTGAACATTGGAAACAGACCCACTCCACGACCGCCGTTGATGCCAAACACGATGCACTGTTCGGCATTACATTCTACGTCCTACGGATCCTCGCAGAGATGATGGCCATCGGAATTTCCAGTGGAATCTTGAGCCGACTCGCACTAAGGACAATTCTGGAACTCAGAATAAACCTGAAATACCTGATAGATACCAATGACAGCGAACTATGGAAGAAATGGAGAAGTTATGGAGCCGGTCAGGCCAAACTGAGCTTCCTGAAACTCGAAGAACTCGAAGAACCGCCGCACTACATTGATATGGAAAGACTCGAACACATCGCTTCAGAGGACCTCTGGGAGGAGTTCCTCACGATAGACATTGGAAACTGGGCTAAAGGAGACCTGAGAAAACTGAGTGAACAGGTCCAACAGAAAGACCTCTACGACCAATACTATCCCTGGACATCAGCCTATACCCATGGGATGTGGGGAGCCATCCGGGAATCGTCGTTCCAGATCTGCGGCAACCCTCTCCACAGGTTGCACCGTTACCCTGAAAGACAACCTCTCCAAGACTGCTTATTCGACGCGGTGTCTCTGGTCGACGAAATCATCGAACACCTAGACGTCGAATATCCATCGTTTCCACACCGGCTGATGATAGCCACCTGACAGGACAAGAAGATGACCAAGAAGACTGAACGCCTCATCGAAGAATGGTTACCAATAAACGAAATCAGCGTGGAGGCCATTAGAGAGGGCGGGGCTCTGGCTGGACATCCGCCAGTCAACCAACTGCATGTCTGGTGGGCTCGCCGACCCCTGATAGCCTCACGGGCATCCGTGGCAGCGTCAATGTTACCGGTAACCGCAGATAGGGACACGTTCATCTTCAATCTAGTACTACAGTCGCAGTTTAAGAGAAGGTAGAATCGGGGTAGTCAAGTGGGATGAGGTGTCGAGATGGTTGTTGGGAGAGATGAGGTGGCGGAGGTTGCCCGGTGGGCCGATGGCATTGAGCGGGTACACCAGTGCATTGCTGGCAGGTTCCGGCGGCCGGAGCCTCGCAGGAGGGCGCTGGAGTACCTGAAAGGTTTGCTAAGCCCAGTAGAGCGCAAGAATGGCTGGCAGTTGGCGGAGCAGGTGGGCGACGCCACGCCCGACGGCGTGCAGCGGTTGCTGTACAACTACAGGTGGGACGCGGACCTGGTTCGGGATGACCTTGTGGGCTATGTGGTGGAGCATCTGGGCGACGGTGGCGCGGTTGTGGTGGTGGACGAGACGGGGTTCCTCAAGAAGGGCGGCAAGTCGGCCGGGGTGCAACGTCAGTACAGCGGGACGGCGGGGCGGATCGAGAACTGTCAGATTGGGGTGTTCCTGGCCTATGCCTCAGCCAAAGGCCGGGCATTGCTGGACCGGGAGTTGTACCTGCCCCAGGTGTGGGCCGGTGAGCGGGAACGCAGGCGGGAGGCCGGGGTGCCCGAGAGTGTCGGCTTTCAGACCAAGGGGCAACTGGCCCGGCAGATGTTGCAGCGGGCACTGGAATCGGGAGTCCCCTTCGCCTGGTTCACAGGGGACGAGGTCTACGGCAGCGACCGCAAGTTGCGGCTCTGGCTGGAGAGGCAGGATGTTCCCCACGTGCTGGCCGTCAAGCGCAACGAAAAGCTGTGGGCTCTGACAGAGAAGGGGCCCAGGCAGGTGCGGGCTGACCGGCTGACGGCACAGCTTGGCGAGGCGGAATGGGTCAGATGCAGCGCAGGGGACGGGACCAAGGGCCCCCGGATCTGCGACTGGGCCGCCGTGGAAATACGGCCCCTGAGGGAACCGGGCAAGGGCCACTGGCTGCTGGTGCGGCGCAGCATTGCCAACCCGGAGGAACTGGCCTGGTACGTCTGTCATGGCCCGGCGGGAACGGCCTTGGAGGAACTGGTGAGAGTCGCCGGGAGACGCTGGACCATAGAGGAGTGTTTTGAGGAGGCCAAGGGAGAGGTGGGTCTTGACCAGTACGAGGTGCGGCGGTGGGATGGCTGGTACCGGCACATCACCCTGGCCATGCTGGCCCACGCCTATCTGACGGTAATCCGGCATCACGCCCTGGAGCAGGGAGAAAAGGGGGCCACTACGGCCCCGACGAGGAGCTGATTCCCATCACAGTGCCGGAGGTTCGGCGGCTGCTCACACGCCTGGTATGGACAGAAAACCAACCACCAAATTTCGTCCTGTACTGGTCCTGGTGGCGCCGTCGCCATCAAGCCAGAGCCCGCCGATGCCACTACAAACGGCGCCTATCCAATCTGCGACTGTAGTACTAGGCACATCACCCGAGGTTGTGAAAGCCAGAAACCGGATGGATGCGATCAAAGCCGAAGGTGGTTGGTCCGACATCTCTTTCCCCAGCAAGCGTGCTTTCCTGCACAACCCGATTCCCATCCATGATGACATCAACGCTGCTGCGACGGTACTCGACGTCACTGCTGGCGGAGGCTCCATCCCCTTCGAGGCAGGGCGCCTCGGATTCCGCACCATCGCCAACGAACTCAACCCAGTGGCCTGCCTCATCCTCAGAGCCACCTGCGAGTGGCCCCAGAGATTCGGACGCCAGTTGCTGGAAGACTACCACGAAGTCAGCCAGAGGTTCCTGGTGAAGGTCAGTGAGCGACTCGCCAACGCCTACCCTGACGAACCTCCGCCCGACTGCGCTGGCGGCAACTGCCCGCACCCGCAACGATACCGGTGTGTGGAAAACTGCCAAGACCCGGATTCATGCAATCACACGAATATAGGTTCTAAAAACCACGCGACAGTCCGCGCCCAAAGATACGCCCAAACGTATCTTTGGGCGCGGACTGTTAATTGCCCAGCCTGTAACAGTGTGATACCCCTCAGCCCCAACTGGAGGCTCGACAACAGGGGTACGGGCATACACCTCGAGCCTGACGGCCAAGAATGCCGGTTCCGAATCGTCCACGACCGCAGGGTATGCCCGGACTGCCGCAAGGGCGATCCCAAGAAGCCGTGCAACACCGCGACCCTACACCCGGACGGAGAGATCAGCGCCGGTACCACCGCACGGGCTGTGGCTGTCTGCCCACAACCGAACTGCGGCACCACCACGCCCAAGGGATACTTGGCCAGGGAAGCCCAAGCCGGACGAATGGGTCATAAACTCTACGCCGTGATCTATCGGGACTCGTGGACCGAAAAGACCAAGGCCGGGAAGGACAAGAAGCGCCCCACAACATTCCGAGGATTCCAAGAGGTTGACGCCGAACACGACAACGGAGACTTCATCGAAGGGGAACTGGCTCTTCTGGAACCCCGATGGGGCGCGGATGACGTGCTTCCCAGCGAGGAGGTACCTCCCGGCAACGACCGAAGACCCCACGCCTACGGCATGGAGAAGTGGGTGAAGATGTTCAACCCTCGGCAGCAACTGGTGCACGGCCACTGTGTAGACGCCTTCCACGAATGTGTGGGAAAAGAGCAGACCGCCGGTCTGCTGGACGAACGTCGGAGGGCCGCTTGGGCCTACATCGGCATAGCAATAGACAAACTGATCAACCGGAATGCTCTGCTAACCAGATGGGAATCAAAGACAAGTACTGTGGTAGGCACCTTTGACAGTCATGACTTCGGTTTCAAGTGGTCCTATGCCGAAATGGCCATCACGTGCCGGGGGCTGGGCCTTGAATGGTCCCTCAACGATGTCGGGGACTGCCTATCAGAATTGCTGGAAATGACCAACCATCCCGAGACCCAAGAGCAGATGTTTAACCAAGATAAATCGACAGGCACCCCGGCGCCCACCCAAGTGATCAACGGGGAGGCCCAGTTCATCTCTCAACTGGACGACGGCAGCATCGACTGCATCGTCTTCGATCCCCCGTACCACGACAACGTAGCCTACGCTGAACTTGCCGACTTCTTCTACGTCTGGCTCAAGAGGACAGCAGGGTACGTTTTCCCCGAGGACTTCACCAGGCATCTTTCCGAGAAGGATCTGGAAGCCATCGCCAGTCCCGCGCGGTTCAGAAATGCTGGCGACAGGGACAGGTCAGCCCGGCAACAGGCCACTGCTGACTACGAATCGAAGATGGCCCAGATCTTCGACGAGTGCCGCAGGGTCATCAAGTCCGACGGCATAATGACCGTCATGTTCAACCACAAGTCCACGGCCGCTTGGGATTCCCTAATAGTCGCTCTCATGGAAGCAGGATTCAGCATCACCCGCACCTGGCCAGTGAAAACGGAAGCGGAATCGTCCATCCACATCAAGGACAGGGCGGCGGCTCGGACCACTATCCTGCTGGTCTGCCGCCCCCGCGTGAACAACCCTGCACCCGAACCCTGGCACAGGGTCGAGGAACTCATCGCAAAAGAGGTCCGAGAAGACATCGAAGACAATCTCAGCCAAGCCGACCTGAAACCCATAGACCTATACTTGAGCGCCTTCGGCCCAGCCCTCAAGGTCATCAGTGAACACTGGGGAACGGAAAGGGAAACCGCCGTAAATGACGGAAGGTCAGACCCATTCTCAGTCACGCCCACGGATGCGCTCCAGGTCGCCCGGACCGAGGTTAGCAGACACCGCGCACGGGCCATCAGCAAGGAATGGGCCGATAGCCCGGTTGACCAAGCGACGAAGTTCTACATCCTCGCCAACGACGCAAACGGCGGAGCAGTGATGGAGTTCGACGAAGCGAACCTGCTGGCCAGGGCACTTGGGACCCACTTGGATAAGCAGGACCCTGCAATAAAGAGCATAGCCACCTTCAAGACCGATAAGGTGTCACTACTGAGTGCCAAGGACCGGATGGCCGCGGGTAATATAGGGGAGAACCAAACCCCAAAGACGAACCTGGATCTGGTTCACACCGCGGTCGCTCTCACTGGGCGCCGGAACACTCTCGACGCCCAGCAGTGGCTAGCCCAGAAACTCTACAATCCCCAGGAAGACCAGTTCAAGTACACCCTGGAAGCGCTGATCAGAACGACAAAGCCAGGACACGACGACCACCAAGCCCAGAGGAGCCTCTGGCAGGCCCTGTACGGGGAGGATGCTCCCGAACCGGCAGCGACCGCAGGGACCCAGATGAAAATGCTGTAACAGGACAAAGGACGTTGATCGTGCAAAACTGCCGAGTCAACCAGGATCAGGCCGACACGTTCATCTGTCACGCCAGCGAGGACAAGGAAACCATGGCCCGTCCGCTGCACAGGGCATTGACGGACCTGGGACTCCACGCCTGGCTGGATGAGTCAGACATTCCCTGGGGAGAGAGCATCCGGCAGGGCATTGACATGGGACTGTCCAACTGCCAGTCAGCCACAGTTATCCTTTCCAGAATCTTCTTCAGCAAGTACTGGACCCAGTACGAACTGGACGGGATATTCCAGAGGAGGATGCAGGACGGGCTACCGTTTTTCCCCATCCAGCACGGCATCACCATCGAAGAAATCAGAAACCACAGCCCGGCCCTGGCCGGGATAAACCTGCTGAATGGGAACAACTACACGTTTGACCAAATAGCAGAGTTAATTTCCCAGAGGCTGGGCGGCCCACAGCGGCAACAGGCGGTCTCTGCCACGTCAGAGACCGTCCCAGTTCCGGCAAGACCAACCTTCGGTGTGATCTACATCGCGGCTGCGGGAACACCCGCACTTCCCGATAACACGGAACCGGAGGGAAACGCTTTCTCCTTCCTGAGCGCCCCCCAAGGCTGGTTCGGGATGGTGGACAGCAACGAGGAACTAGAGTACGTGATTGAGGGAAACACGATCCGCGTCCGGCTCGATTGGGGCAACCAGTGGAGCGGGAGCGAGTACCAAGCAGCCAAGATGGTCTCCGATGGCAGTCCGGTCGCCCTGATGATCCGGCGCGGAGGGAAACTGGAGGAATACCTGCCGTCACTGGTCAGCCTTTCCAAAGGGAGACTGTTCTCCGGATCACCGAACAGGTCGGGATGGTTGACCTTCGAAGTCCGCTGATGCCAGCGAGCACCCAACACATGGCAAGACAATGTGGAAACTTCTCGCCGTAATATCACTGACCTCAATGGTTGGCATGGCATTCATAGGTGCCATACTGGCAATGGCGTCCCTGATGGCCGACCTGCCGATAATAGCCCTGAATGCGGTAGTGATTCCGATAGCCTGCATTCCGCCGATAGGCTTCCTGTTCTGGATAAAGAAAGAACACCGGAGCCCGATGGTAAAGGCACAGAATATCGTGGCCGGGATCTGGATAGTCTCATCATCAACGGTACTGGCACACCTGATCCAACTATCCCCCGCAGGGACGACAACCACAATAATCTCATCCTTGGGAATAGAATTCCTTCTGGGACTACTCCTATACCACGTGACCCGGAAACTCTACAGGAAGGGGAGACAACTCAACATCGCGTCATCCAGCGGGAAGTCCTTTGACGACCCTGAAGTAAGAAACCTTGCAGACAACCAAGACCTGGCAGTGGCCATTCTGACGGCAATGATCTTCACTACAAAATCCATCGCTGTGATGCAAAGTGAACTCGCTCCCTACCTGGCACCAGAGGCGGCACGAGTAATCGGAATCCTGCTCGGAAGTTCCGCCGGACTGATGATTTTCAATTTCTGCCCAAACCAAACCAAGATAAGAGAATTCATCGCACGGAGCAGGGATTCAGAAGGTTAAGGAAATGTCCCTCGCAGACCTGAAACTGAAACCGGTCTACAACCACAGCAACTGCCCGGATATGATCGCCGGACTATACGAGCCTCTTCTCCGGGAGGCGGTGCGCTACGACCGGACCACCTACACCTTCACCGCCAAGGGACTCATCGCTGCGGCCGCAGGAACCGCAGGACTTATCCAGAACGGCGGCAGGATCCGGCTCATCTGCGATCACACCGTCCGTTCCGACATTCTTCAGGCCCTCCACGACGGCCAAATCCAAGCCGAGACTGCTGTGTCACAAACCCACAACCCGGAGGACCTGCTCCTCATACAGCCGGACGACCTGAACGGGGACCACCTGGAACTGGCAACCTGGCTGGTGGCCCAGGGAATCATGGAGGTGAAGGTCGCCATCCGGGACCCCAGCATCTTCCACGGGAAATGCGGCATCGTCGAAGACGCCGACGGCAACAGAGTCTCCTTCTCAGGCAGCCTGAACGAGACCCTGTCCGGGTGGACCAGGAACTGGGAGTCGGTCCACGTTTTCAACGACAGGGACACCCTCGCTCACCTGCAATCTGACGAGGAGGACTTCCAAGCCCTCTGGAACAACAGGGCAACGGGAGTGAGAGTCATCAACCTGCCCAAACTCTACCGGGACTACATCATAGAAAAGGCTCCGGCCTCAACTCCGAAACTGCTGCGACCCAAGCCCCGGCTGAGGCCGAAAACCGACCCTGCCTTGTCCTCAACCTACTGGTCCCACATCAGGAAGACCATCAGGGAGGACCCAGACAGCACCGCCGCCACCATCCCTGCGAGCCTCTGGCCCCACCAAGAGAAGTTCCGGCAACAGAACGTGGACCCCGCGACTCCCGTCCGAAGGCTTATCGCGGATGAGGTCGGGTTGGGGAAGACCCTGCAAGCCGGAATTATCCTGAAGACCAGATTGAACCAAGGACTAGCAAAAGGGGCCCTAGTCATCGCACCTAAGGCGGCTACAAAGCAGTGGCAGGGCGAACTCTTCATGAAGTTCGCCGTCGACGCCCCCATCATCGACTCCAATTCCAAGACCTACCGGGATGGGCGCCAGGAAGCTGCGGGAGAGCCCCCTTGGGACGTACCTATGGGCATAGCCAGCCAGCAGTGGCTGGTACGGAATGCCGGGGAGTTCCTTCAGACCTGCGGCGAATATGACCTCGTCATCTGCGACGAGGCCCACCGTGCGAGATTCCGGGACGTTGACGACGATACCCGGAGGCAACCCAACCAGTACCTCAACATGTTGCGTCAACTCTGCCGGAAAACCAGGGAACTCCTGCTCCTCACCGCCACGCCCATGCAGATGAACGAGATGGAACTCTGGGGACTGTTCGTCCTGCTAGAGCCGGAGGGCTGGAATGAACCGGAATACCGCAGGTTCTACCGGGACGAAAAGCCGGACATTCAAGAATGGAAATTCCGTCGAAGCCTGTGGAGGCAGTCCAACCCCGCAGCAAGGGCTACGGGAGTCTTGAACAGCGACAACGACGACTACATCGCCGCCAGACTTCAAGACTCCACGGTGATGGACCAGACCATAGCAGCGATGGAAGACACAGCTCCTGCCAGAAGGCTGATGAGCCGGCATACCAGACAACTGCTCCGCGAATACCTGGCGCAGGGCCTCTTGGACGCCCCGATACCGACCCGAAGGGTCAGAGACGTCGTACTGACCATGACCGCAGAGGAACGGGGATTGTACGACCAGATCACAGAAATCGTGAACAGATGCTACGGAGGCCAGGGCATTAGTCAGCAGTCCCTGGGATTCATCAGGACGATTTTCCGAAAGAGGCTCGGGTCCTCCACCCACGCATACGCCCAGACCCTCAGGAACGCCGCCGAGAGAAGGTTGGAGAACATCGACGACTGGAACACCATGATGGACGACGCCGACCTGGACGAGGGCCAAGAGACGACAGAGGGCGCCCTGCAAATGGGCAGGAACGTCGACTTCCTGCTGAAGGCAGCCCAGGAAGCCGAGCGCCTCTCTGAACAGGACACCAAGCGGGGCAGGGTCAACCAAGCCATAAGGGACCTCCGGGAAGACGGACATTCCCACATCCTGATGTTCACCCAGTTCCGGGACACCCAGATTTGGCTGGCGGAATACCTCAGAGGAGCTGGACACTTCGTTACTGAACTCTACGGGCAGGATCACCTGGAGGGAGACAGGGGAGAACGCTTGGCAACCTTCCAGAAAGAGAAACAGGGAATCCTCCTCTGCACGGAAACGGCGTCCGAATCCCTGAACCTCCAGTTCTGCACAGCCGTGGTCTCCTACGATATCCCCTGGAACCCCATGACCCTGGAACAGAGGGCGGGGAGAGTCGACCGTATCGGACAGGAGCGGCCTGTTGTGGACGTGATGAACCTCTTCTACGAGAACACCGCCGAGCACGACGCCTATATGGCCGTGGAGCGGAGGTTCAAAGACATCGTCGACAACGTGGGCACCTACCCGCCCATCATCGCCGCCAACATCCAGAGCATCATCAAGGACGGGAAAGATCCGGACGCCGAACTCGACAAAATCGAGGAGCGGAACGACTTCGACATAAACAGGCTCAACGCCGACTGGGACAGTGGGAACGCACCACTCAACCCCAGAATCACGATGGACGACCTGGAGAAGTCGCTACGGGAGCCGGAGTTGCTCCCGGAGGGATGGGCCGCGGAGAATAAGGGCGGGAAACACTGGGAGGTAACGGACCCTCAGGGGAGACCAACCAGGGTCACCACGGACCCGGAGTCGTACCAAGCCGCCGACGGGAGGCTGAGGTGGTGGGAAGGGCCGTGGGCAGTGTGATTTCTTGACACGTCGGCAAGGTGAAACCACCAGACCGCACTTAGGAAACATCAACATACCTGTTTTCAATGCGAGATAAGAGGCCCCTGCCCCCTGGAGAAGCTTGCAAAAGTTCAAGGCCCTTCTCGAGAGGATCCTGACAGATCAACCTCGCCAGTGAACTCTTTACCAAAGACTGATCCGACTCTGGCAAGCCACTGAAGTCCGCTGGAGAGGCGAACAGATTCAGGCTTTCGCTGAACATCCTCAAGTCGGTTCTGCGGCGAGCGGCTGGACCATACTCCGTCATTCTCTTCACCCAACGCTCAACGCTTCCGGAAGCAAATTCCGACTCAATGGGATGAGAAACAATGAGCCAAGTCGTACCTCCCAAATTGAGTATATTGACACACATCCAGACATAGGTTTTTTGACGCTTCGAACTTAGAAGCCGTGGCACACACTCCGAGCATGTATAGCGTATGAACGGACTGAACTCTCTGACATGGTGTATAAGGCGAACACCAGGGGATTCCTCCAATATGCGAAAGTCGAAGCCCGTCTTGAGCCTGTGCAATTCAGTAAGGACAGCCACGAAATTACTAACCTGAGGAACTGCAAGGCCAGATGCGTACCAGTTGCCGTCATCCATCTGCTCCTTCAAAGCATCGGCAGCTACTTTCGCAGCCCCCCTGAGTTGGCTGATACGAAAGATCAGGGTACGATACGCCAGAGCAAACAAGGCCTCAGTAAAGGGAACCAGATCTGCTGAGATACTTCTTTCATCCAGGAGATGTCGCCCATGCAGGTCGGGGACGACCAAGTTGTCAGCACGACCCAACAGCCCTCCGTCGTGAGAACGACAAGCGAAGTGTCCAACACTGGCTTCACTTATGGGTACAGGATGCGGAGGTATCTCCTCGATGTCCCAAAGCCACTTATGGCCGGGTAATCCATCGTCCCCTTTGGTCAACTGGGTCAGAAATCCTACGTCCGGAAGGAACTGAAGAACTTCTGCACCGCCTTTCCCGACACTGGAGATCTCCTCCAGCGAGCCGTGTTCTTGAATGGAGTGGTTGTCAGGATTGGCTAGCTCGCCACATTCAACAGGAATGGACCAAGGTTCATCACCAGGACGCACTGCGACGAGACATAAAGGCTTATCCCTGTCCGCAAGACCGCGACTGGCAATAGTAAGCTTGCCCATCACATCGGACAGTAATGAGGGAGAAACGAACTGGATGTTCCCTTCCTCCACTATTCCACGGGAGTAGTCGGCAACTGATAGCTTTCGCTTCAAAAGATTCTCCAGTAGCTTGTCGAAAGTAATACAATTCTAGGATACATACAGGACCGCCCCGGATGAACAACCATCTGTCATATCCTCTTCCAGTGAACGAAGAATCGACATGACCCTCTCCACCCTGCTGAAATCAGCCTTCGCTACCTGTCGGCACTGCAGTCAGTAGACCTACTCCCTGACTAACCTGCCGGGCCACGGGACTCACCCGATTCCGGTAATCCGCCCCGGATGGAATCCTAACCCCATGACCGTTGCAACTGACATGCTCAGCAGCCAAGCAAAGGAAGATCCGTCCTGCGAGGAACTTGGCACCGGCGTCCCCGCCGAGAGCAAGGGCGAGCAGGACCAAGAGGGCCCGGACACGGAACGGAAGGGAACCTTCCTGGAACACGCCGAGGACGCGATGGACGAACAAGACCTGCTGGGCAGACTCCTAGCCCAGGGAGCCGGGAATCTGCCCCGGCCTCCCCTACTACTAGCATCCAGTTATTGGAGCGACCAATGTCACTCTCCAACCTCCTCCGATCCGCCGCCGGCATCTGCCGGTACTGCGGCAACAAGGCCGGGGTCCTCACCCGGGACCACCCGGAGTGCGGACGGACCTACAACGGCGGGTGGCACCGGATGGTCGAGCTCGCTGCCAACACCGCCAGGACCCACACCTTCGACGAGAAATCACTCCGGCTCTCCCTCGCCGAGATAGCCCGTTCCTCCTACGGAGACGAAGCCACCGTCCACCAGGCCCTTGAAGAGGGCTGGAAGCGGGGCGTGACCCACGCCATGGCCGACGGGATCATCACTCAGGCCGAGGAGACAAAGCTCCGGGAGTTCCGGGACCGACTGTCGCTGGCAGACTCAGAGGCCGACGAGCATGCCGCAGCCCAGATCGACAAGGCATCCCGGGACCGACTCATCCTCGACGCCCGGCTCGCTGTCCTGGCAGTGGAGGACCCGGAGGCACACCTGCGCGACCTCACCTGCTCCCTGCAGGAATCAGGGCTGCCCCAAGGGCAACAGACCGCCATCCTGGTCCGTGCCTGGGAGGCTGCAGTCGAGGGCGCCCTGGAAGATGGACTCCTCACCCTCGACGAGGAAAACGCCCTAGGCCGGTACATGGAACACTTCCACCTCACCCAAGCCCAGATGGACCAGAACGGAGTCCTCACCCAGACGGTCAAGGCCGCCGTCATCCGGGACATCGCTGAGGGCACCGTCCCGGAACGGCAGAACATCACCGGCCGGGTCCCCTTCAACCTGATGAAGTCGGAAAATCTGGTCTGGGTAATGACCGGCGTCGATTACCTGGAGGTGGTCACCCGCCGCGAGAGGAGAGGCAGCTCCCACGGGTTCAGCATCCGGGTGGCGAGGGGAGTCTACTACCGGCCCGGGACCTTCCGGAGCAGAAGCGTGGAGTGGGAGGAGAACGTCCACCAGGACACCGGGCTGCTGGGGTTCACCACCAAGCACCTTTACTTCTCGGGACCGAAGAAGAAATTCAGGGTCAGGTACGACCGGATCGTGGACTTCGAGCCGTTCGACGACGGGTTCGGACTGATGCGGGACGCCCAGACGGCAAAGCCCCAGTTGTTCCGGACCGGAGACGGGTGGTTCGCATTCAACCTCGCCACCAACCTGGCACAGATGTAGAGGACGCCGACGCGGCCAGAATTCATGGAAACGGCAACAAGCCAACCGGCAACAACGATGAGAGGGCCACGATGGGTGGCCCTCCTTACCGAAAATCAGATCAGCGTCCGAAAAGATACGCCCAGAACCTGGGTCCAAAGAAAGCAATCCCGCCCATGAGGCCGACTCCCGCAACGAAGTAGCAGGCCTGCTCAACCACCCCGGGCAAGGACAGAACTCCGACGGCGTCGAGGCATAGCAGAGCGAAGGGCAACAGGAAAGCCCCAGCAAGGATTTGAAACATGAAACCATGCTCCTCTCGGTCTGAGAATTTGGCGCCAACGGAAAGGGAAGCAGGCCCTATTCCAGTTGAACCGAATCCCCAGCCCGCCAGCCAACGGCCAGCCACAGGGGCAGACATCAATGGCGAGGGCGGAGCAGAGATGGAGAGGCGACACTGCAGATGACGACGCTGGACGCAAACCACGGACGGAAGGCCCTACGCCTCCAGAAACGAACCGCGCGGAAGAGAAACAGGCCTGCAACCCGCAGGTCCACATCAAAGGACCGGAGGCACAGGTAGAAGATGGAGTAGAACACCCAGAAACCGGCGACCCGGCCCGCCAACGGCAACGTCAGGTCAATGTAGTCCACCACGAGGTTGCCAACCGGGGCGGACGGATCCATCCCGATGAGCAGGTAAAGCGCCGCCAATAACGCGGCACAACCGGCTATCACCCGGACGAAGGGCAGGAAAAGGGCCAAGCCCATTTCACCGGGAGCCGGGAGTATTTCCCTGAGCGAGTCCATGCCGTGACCCTAGCACAGTGACCGAGACCCGGGCGACCACCAACTGTCGCAACTTCCCAACGGCAAAGATGACGACCTTGACCCATGGCCTGTTTACATTCAGGGAAAAGATACAGCACCACAACGGGTAACGTGAACGGCAGGCCATCAACCAGACACGCGGCAACGCCGGACGTTGACCACCCAGAGCCGACGCAATAACATCAGATTCGAGACAGTAACCACGAGAGAGACCCAATGACCATCACCGAAATGGACCTCCGGAGGGCCGAGGAAATCTTTCTGGAACAGGCAAGAGCCCACTTCCCGCCCAGCGTCGAGTTCATGGAATCGAACGCATCACTCTGGGTCGATCCCTACGACGAGGAGTGGGTGAGAGTGGAACTGGTCTACTCCGCCCCCGGCCAGGCCCTCGACGGCAACCTGATGAACAGCCTCCACAGACGGACCGACGAGCCCATCCGCGCAGCCGGAGTCACAGACCTGACTATGGTCCACTATGTGGACATCAACGACCCCACCCGGCGATTACACAGCGAGGGAACGCCCACGCCGTGATGGACCCGCAAGGTCTCACCGGCACTGGCCGCCAACCGGTGGCTTCCACAACCCTCAACATGGACATCCGGAGAACAGTCGGCACCCCATACCATGCCCCTTCCGCACCCTCGCGGCATCCAACGCTGAACTCGTCGCCAGCTAGGTCGCCCTCAACATCGTCGACTTCAAACCGTTCGCCGGCGATTTCGGGGTGATGCGGGACGCCGAGGCAGCAAATCCGCAGAGCATCGGGACCGGAGACGGGCGGTTGCCTACAACATGCAGTGAGCCTGGCTCAGATGTAACACAGAAGCACGAAGAGCCCCACGGAAGGCAGGTAATGGAAAACGACAACGCTCAAGACACCAGCAGGTCGGAACCAACCGACGCCGAACGCTTCGACGAACTCGCGGACCGATGGGAGCGAGAAACGGTGTTCCTCTCCAACTCCAGCCGGGCGGCCCAACACCCGGCACACCGGGAAATCGTCGGCAAGGGCGAAAAGGCAGTGCCCCTGATCCTGGAAAGGATGCAGTCCCGTGGCGGACACTGGTTCCAGGCACTCCGCGACATCACCGGCGCCGACCCGATGAACCCCGAAGACCGAGGCAAAATCGCCGCGATGCAAACGTCCTGGCTGGACTGGGGCAGACGGAACGGACTCGCCTAGATGGAAGGTGAACCCATGGTCGACTGGAACAACTGCCCCGAGGTCGAGAGTGTGCCGGGAAGGGTCAGCGGCAACTGGGTGTTCAAAGGCACCCGGCTGCCGGTGTACGCCCTCTTCGAGAACCTGGCAGGGGGAGCAACCATCTACGACTTCATGGAGTGGTTCGCCCCCGTGGAAGAATCGGACGTGACAGCGGTACTGGAGTTCGTGGCCCAGGACCTGAGGACCAGCGTTCCTGATGAGCGTACGATTCGATAGGGGAACCCCCGGACCGCTGAGAGAGAGAAAGGTAAACTACCTGAACCTCTGAAGTCAGCTACCGGAACAGGAAGCCACGTGAGCAAGGTAAACATCGAGGAAATTCTCTTCACCCCGGCGGACGCCGCCGAGGCCCTCGAAACCATCGCCCGGCTGGAGGCGGACGAGCGAGGCTCCATCCCCGCCAGATTGATGTACGGCGACCCCCGCCAGCCGCCCACTTGGTGGCACGTGAGGCACATGTTGAACCTCACCCTCCTGGCCCGCACGGTCGCGGCCCAGGAAGGGACGGCGCCGGCACCCGGAAACCCTCCCCAGATGTCATTTGTGGAAGACCCCGTGAACAACGGGGCCGCGCTGCTGCGGCTGAAGGCCAAGCTCAGGGAGTGGAGGGACGGCACCGAACCAATCCCGCCGGCCATTCTCCCCACCTACGAGGGACAGGTCTGGGTCGACATCGACAGGCTGAACTACAGGTTCGACCGGCCGGAGCCTCATCCGGACCCCGATTTCCACCGGGAGGACAGGTGGAGGATGGCATCCGGCCTGAACAGACTGCTGGAGGAGATTCACCCGACGGAGGAAACGATTCACGGTCCCCGCTGCCACATCTGCTACGACGAGTCCGACCTGAACATCCGGGCAGCGCCGGACTACTACTTCGCCAAGGACGTGCCGGGCCCCGGAATCCTCGCCACCGGGCTTTACCTCACGTGGGCGGTGGGGAAGCCGCCGGACTTCGTGCTGGAAATGGCGTCTCCCGCCAAGGCCCGCGAGGACCTCACGGACAAGAGGAAGCTCTACCAGGAGCTCGGAATCAGGGAGTACTGGCGCCTGGACCCCACGGGAGGCGACCTCTACGGAGCTCCACTGGCAGCGGACCGGCTGGAAGAGGGCGTCTACGAACCCATACCCCTCCGCAGGCTGGAGAAGGGCAATCTGTGGGGCCGGAGCGAGGTCACAGGAATAGACCTTTTCTGGATGAACGAGACCTTCGTGTACCTGGGGCCGGACGCGGAGAAGTAGCAAGACCGGCAGGCGACGAGACAACGCTTGACCACCGCACCGACGAGAGTGACGTGGTCTGCCTTCAGCCCAGCCCGTTAACCAGTACGGAGGTATGGAGTCCAAGCCAGCGGAGACCGGCGCGAAAAAACCGACGACGAAACCGGGTTTGCACAACGAATCACCCAAATGTCAGGACCGCGAAGATGCAGGGCTTCCGCACGGGAGACGGCCGGTTCGGATACAATCCAGCCGTGAGGCCCCAGCAGATGTAGAGGACAGGAATGGGAACTTTCCGGATAACTGTTCAGATAGGCGACCAGAGCGGCCGGAGGTTCCAAGAACTGGAGGCACTGGTGGACACCGGGGCCACATTCACCAGGGTGCCCCGGTCCATCCTGGAAGCCCTGGGCATACCCGCCGACCGGACCTACACCGCCCTGCTGAACGATGGACGGAGGGTGACAAGAGAGCGGGGATGGGCAATCATCCGGCTGGAAGGGCAACAGTTTCCCACCCCGGTCGTCTTCGGAGATGAGGGGGAGCCGGCCCTGCTCGGCGCCATGGCCCTGGAAGACGCCCTCTTGGCCGTGGACCCGCACGGACAGAGGCTCATACCCGTGGACGCCCTGGAGATGACCGGTGCGGAAGCATGGAATCCAGGCCAGCGGAGTCCGGCGTGAAGAAACCGGCGCTGAAGCCGGGGTTGCACAACGAACCGGAACCAAAGGATTCATTGGCCAAGCAGACATGCAGCACCAATACCTCCACCAACGGCCTGAATGGCCCGCCCTCACCTGGGATGACCGCGCCCTCGCCGCCCAGCTCGACAGGGTCCGCCGCCTCCAGGGAGATCTCCTGGGCCGCATGCAGACCTTGGGATCCGACCTCCGGGAGCAAGCCATCCTTGACGCTCTCACCTCCGACGTGGTGAAGACCAGCGCCATCGAGGGAGAGACCCTCGACCCGGCCCGCGTCCGCGCCTCCATCGCCTGGCACCTCGGCATCGGCGACCGGGGCGTTCCCTCCGGAGAGGACCGCATAGAGGGCATTGTGCATGTCACCCTGGACTCAACCCAGCGCTTCCACCTGACCCTCACCGAGGAACGGCTTTTCGGCTGGCAAGCCGCCCTGTTTCCCACCGGCCGGAGAGGTAGCCGCCCGATCACCGTCGGGACCTGGCGCATCCATCCCATACGGGTGGTCTCCGGAGCCACCGGCCAGGAACGGGTCCACTTCGAAGGCCCTGAGCCATCCAGGGTGCCAGATGAGATGACCGCCTTCCTGGAATGGTTCAACGGGACACCGGAGTCCAGCGAGGTCCTGAGGGCCGCACTAGCCCACCTGTGGTCCGTGACCATCCACCCCTTCGACGATGGCAACGGACGGATCGCCCGGGCCATCGCCGACATGTGCCTCGCCAGGGACGACGGCAACCCCCACCGTTACTACAGCATGTCCAGAGTGATCCACAGGGAGCGCAACGCCTATTACCGCATCCTTGAGCAGACCCAGGGGGCTGGCACGGACATCACTCCGTGGATGTCATGGTTCCTTGGCTGCCTGGAACGCGCCCTCCACAGTGCCTCTGCATCCCTGGACGTCATCCTGGGCAAGGGCGGGTTCTGACAAAGCACCGCCGACGCTCCCATCAACTATCGGCAAACCCAATAGCTTCAGGAACAGGGGCGGGTGGTTTGCTTGGAACCTAGCCAATAATCTGCCTGAAGAATGGCCGACTACACCCTCCAGCGATGGCCCTCCTCTCGCCACGGCAATTGACCTTGATAGCCGACTAGCCTGCACAAGATACTGAAATTCGTCCACGTAAGCATTTGGTAATCGCCAAGCCAGCCTCCATCCTCTATTTTCGAGGGATATGTCCCCCTGTGGACGAGGGAATTTCGGACGTCCACTATACGCCCGAGATCCTTTTCCTCCAAAGGCAATGCGAGGTCAGTGACCAGCCGCCTCAGCCTACTGCGAAAGGATCTGCGAAACGCTCCTTTCAAGTAGCCCAGAACGTGATCCTGAAACTGTTGGGTAAGTTGGGCCTCTCCAACTGCTGCCGCCAATTTAGGATACAGCTCCCGCTCGAACTCATCTTCGGAGACAAACTCTGAGAAACCCCTAGTGTCGGCATATTTTGCAACTAGCAACTCAGTGAGACTGGATGCCATCAGGCCCCGCATCTCCAAATACGCCCTGTCGTCGCAGGCGTTCGTAAAATGGTCAATGAGACTCATCAGCGTAATTCGGTCGATAACTGTATCCCCATCTTCCAAGAAGGCTTCAGCAAGTCTTACCAAGTCCACCTTCGGAACTCCGCTCTGAAAGCCGCTCCGCAAGGGTGAGAATCGCACGGTTTCAGAATACGGAGCCGTCGCCGCATAGTTATAAACGCCATCCAAAATTCTTCCGGTGGAGACGTCATTGACGGCTCCGTGATACCAGTTCACCCGGTTGCCAGAGACCAAGCGGAGAAGATAGATCACTGAGTCCGCATAGTCCGTAAACCTCTCCATGGGCAAAAGCATGCCGCGCTTCGTTTCAATGGCAACATAAGCAGTCGGCTCAATGCCATGCTCTGCGGCGAGCCTCTTAGCTACATCGGAATAATCCTCCACGGGCTCCACCGTCACCAAGAATTCCTCAGTAGTGAACTCGACAGGTTCAGGATCAGGGCGGCCAGGGTCGTACCAGAGAAGATTGGAAATCAGGAATCGCACACGAGAATACCCCGATTCAAACACGCCTCTACTCTTGACAAAGAGACGGCGGGGATAGAAGTTCAGTTCAGAAGGGTGCTTATATAAGGGCGCGAACAACCATGAGAGCCTAGGGAAGAACACCTCTTCCTCGGATTTAATTGACCGGCCATCCACATCATCTCCTGAGAAGAATAGTCCCTCCTCAGATCGGTCCCCATCCGCAGCGGATGAAGGTGTTAGCGGATCGGTCGAAACAAAAGACACCATGAGCCGACCAGAAGGAAATTGAGCTGCCTCAAAGTAGCCCCTGGCATTCGTGACCGTTTTGTTATCGACAAATTTCACGTGTCCGACCCCTGAATAGCTCGCCAAGGGACGTCCAAGTTGTTCCATCGACTTCATACAACAGCTTCCTCCCGGAAAGATATTGCCAAAAAGCTAGACCACACCGGTACATTCGGGGGCCACAACCGGTGTCCCCCTTTACGAGGAAACAGACTACGGCCCGAAAAGAGCCTTCAGGAACCTGGGCCCGAAGAGAGCAGCCCCGGCCGTGAGGCCGACCCCCGCAACGAAGTAGCAGGCTTTCTCAATCACTCCGGGCAGGGGCAGAAACCCGACGGCGTCGAGGCACAGCAGAGCGAAGGGCAATACGAAAGCCCCAGCAAGAATTTGAAACGTGAGATCATGCTCCTCTCAGTCCGAAAATCAGGTACTGCCGGAAAGAGGGGCAGACCCTATTCCAGTTGCACCGAATCCCCGGCCCGCCATCCGACAGCCAGACACGAAGGCAGGCTCCGGCGGAAAAGGAGGGCCAGCGAGAGAGGAGGAGTGAAGCTGTGGGGGAACGCCGGGGCGGTCCAGGAACCGAAGAACCGGCGCCAGATGGAAACGGCGAGCCGATGCACCGCCCTGGCAACAATCCACACGTCCCTGGCAAAGGAACCGACCAGCAGGTAGGAGATGAGGTAAAACCCCCAGGCTGCGGCCACGAACAGCATCAGGGGGGAGAGCTCGTTCCAGGACTCGGAGAGAATCCAAGTCACCGGCCCGACCGGGGTTCTCACCTCCCAGCCCGTGAAACAGCGCTGTAAGGAAAACCACAGGACCGACGACGAAAACATAAGGGAGGAAGCACTCGGCCGCCAAGTGCTTCGGGTGCTTCATCCACGTCGTCGTGATTTTCATGGAAATCAACGTACCACACCGGGCGAGTCAGCCGCTACAGGCGGACGTCATCTGTGACCGGGAAGGAGAGGGAGATGGACCAGTTCACGGCGGCAGCACTAGACGAGGCCCGGCTGGGGCGCAGAGGAGGGCGACGTCCCCATCGGCGCCGCCCTAGTCGACGTTGAGGGCAACCTGGTCGCCACCGGAAGGAACCGCCGGGTCCAAGACCGGGCCGTGGTCATGCACGCCGAGATCAACTGCCTGCTGAACGCCGGCAAGCTCGCGGGCAACTTCCGCGGGATGACCATGTACTCCACGCTCATGCCCTGCCACATGTGTGCCGGAGCCGTTGTGCAGTTCGGTCTCACCAAAGGTAGTGGTCGGAGAGTCCGAGAATTTCCAGGAACACGGGCAGGACCTCATGCTCCGGCACGGTGTCAAGGTCATCGACCTTGACCTCCAAGAGGCCAAGGACTTGCTGGCCGAGTTCATCAACAGGAATCCGTCCGAGTGGTACGGGGATATCGGCAGGATCGAGTAGTGCCCAATCAGCGCGGCGTCGCCGTCATCGCGGCGACGCCAGCCCAAGCCCCCGGTGCCACGACAGGAAACCCGGGCCGGCTCTTATCGACCCGCCGGTTACTCTTTAAGATACCCGACCCACTCACCCTCCGGCGAACGGATCCAACAGGCCGAATTCCCGTAACCGTCAAAGTGATGCTCACCCCAGTTCACCACGTAACTCCCGCTCTCCTGCAACCCGGTGAGAGGGGTCCCGGGGCACCCGCCCGACCCGCCGTCCATCGGCGTCGAGACATACATCCACGACCAGGGACTGTCCCGGTCACAGCCGCCCCCGGCCTGCATCCTGACCTCCTCCACGAGGTCCATAACCGCAGAAGCGTCCGGAACCTCTCCTGCGTCCAACTGGGTGGAAATCACCGTCTGGAGCAGGCTGTCGCACTCAGGGTAGGCGTTACGAAGGTTCTTATTCCAAGAGGCCCCGGTCCAGTCCCGGTCCATCACCCCAACATCGGGATGCACCTCCCCCCGGTACTTGATCAAAGTCTGCATCCACCGCCCGCCCCCCTCAGGCGGTCCGCTGTAGGTCCAGCAACCTCCGACGACTTCCCCGGCAACCACCGGGGTCATCTCCGGAGGGACCATCGAAAGGAGGGGAACCCTGGTGAAATGAACCTGCAAGGTGACGGTGGTCACTCTCCCTTCCCTTGAAGGCCATTCACTCTCCCGGCGCATCGTCGGACTCATATATTCCAAGCGACTGCGAGGATCCTTCTTGAATGTAAAAGACCCTTGAGGACCAGTGAGAACGCAGACTTCCGGGTCGGTCGGGAACTCAGGATCCCAACCCTCCGCCAAGCAGTCGGGCCGGAGACCGGTGAACTCGTCCGAAAGACGGCGAACGACCTCGGGACCGAACTCCTCCGGCCCGTCATAGAGCACCAACATCTGCCGGAACTCCTCGACGCAGGACCGCCGCAGGACCCGTACGGCATTCGAAGCCAAGATCTCGGCCGGAGCCGGGCTCGGAGTGACCCTAGCCGCCGCAGTGGGCGGAACGGCGGGCACCGATGTGGGAGACTCCGCAGTAGCGGCTCCCGACATCGGGGACCCGGTGGCGGCCGGTGGAGCGGTCGGCACCGGAACAGCGGTGGAAATTGGCAACGGATCCGCGGCCGGAGGAGCCGGGGTTGCCGGAACGGACGTGGGGACCTGAGTGGCAGCGGGACCACCGCCCCCGCAGGCGGCGAGGAACAGGGAGAGGAGGATCAGGGTGAAGACGAAGGTGGCCAGTGGAAATCCGGGGAGATTGGCGGTAGAACGCATAGGTAGCCCCCTGCAGCGAAGGTGGACAGTTGCTGAAGCTGAACACCGCATCGAGCGGCAGGGGGCCATACGGCCCACCTTGCGACACTCGATGAAAGACGCAGGGCGACCCAGTGTTCAGCTTCAGCGTAACGGATGATACATCAGGGAGATGCAGAGCGTAAGAGACCCAGCGTCTCTCACACGACTGTGGACGGGACCGTGGCGGCGTAACGGGATTGTGTCGCAGTCAAAGTTCTGCCTTTCTGCCTATTAGGTTAAGTAATTCCGAAGACTCGTTTCCTGCCTGGGTCCCTGAGGTCAGCATCGCAGACGGAAGAAGCGGCGTTGACGACATTTCACCCGGAACGAGCTTGACACGCCGCGACCGGGGGACAGCAGCGGTGCCTCGGGTAGTCCTGCTGGACTGGAACGATCGAGGGGATTAGCTAGTGCAGTCTGCACTGACCACCCTAAGGACGATATTCCGTAGGGTATGGGCAACGTCAGCGGCGACCCCACCAATGGGCGCCTCCGATGTGGCGGCGCAAGGCCATTGACATTCCGCCGTGGAAGACAGTGACCCTTCAGGCCGCAATCATCTTCAGGCCACCCATCCAGCGAGGCCCTCGAAAAACGTGAAAATCTCACAGAGGCGTTTTGAGGCCCTCAAATCACCTGGAGTGACCCAATAGCCACCCCACCCCGGAAAGACCTCCGTGTCGGCCTTCCAGGGGCGACGTCCGGCATTTTCAAGAAGGGGATGATCCTCTGACTTCGGCGATACGCCCCTTCTCGGTGCATCACCGGACGAGTTTTTCCCCGTCAACATAGGCAGTTGATTTTGAGACGGATTCCTAATGGCGGCACTCTGGGTTCGGGGTTTCCTGCCCTAAATTTGACGCTAAAATAACCCGTAGTCATCCTCGCGAAAGCCCGGCGCCGCAGCCGGGGAGGAGTAGTACATGGACCCGCTGGAATTGGCCGAGATCGGAAGCACCGGGCTCAGAGTATCAAGGCTGGGGGTTGGAGGTGTGGCGTTGGGCCGATCCACAACCGATGAGGAGGCCGCCGCGATTCTCAGCAAATGCGTCGAGCTGGGCGTCAGCTACTTCGACACCGCCCCGGTCTATGGCGGAGGCGTCAGCGAGCAGCGCTACGGCAGGATTCTCTCTGAAATCCTGCGTTCCAGTTTCACCATATCCACCAAGGTGGGCCGGCTGCTGGAACCCGGCCCGCCCGCTCCGGTGGGGGCGGTGATAGGACAGGAGGCGTCCAGGGATATGCCCTACATTTACGACTACGATACGGCCATGCGGGTATTCGAGGGGAGCCTGAAACGGCTGAACCTGGACCACGTGGACATTCTCCTGATCCATGACCCGGACAACCATTTCGACCAGGCGATGGAGGGGGCTTACAGAGCCCTTACGGAGTTGCGTTCGCAGCGGGTGATTTCGGCGATAGGGGCCGGCATGAACCAGTGGGAAATGGAGGCCCGGCTGGCTCGCGGGGGAGACTTCGACTGCTTTCTGCTGGCGGGACGATACACCCTCCTTGACCATTCGGCGCTTTCTGAATTCCTGCCCCTTTGCCAGGAGAAAAACATCAGCGTAATCATCGGCGGCCCGTACAACAGCGGCATCCTGGCCTCGGACCTGACGGAGAGGGCGACCTTCAACTACCTGCCGGCCTCGGCCGAAGTCCTGGAGCAGGCAAGGCGTTGCAAAGCGGTCTGCGACCGGCATTCGGTCCCGCTGAAAGCCGCCGCGCTTCAGTTCGTTTTCGGCCATCCCGCCGTTGCCGCCGTGATCCCTGGCCCTGGGTCTGTGGCGGAGGCGGAAGAGAATTTCCGGATGATGTCCCATCCGATACCGCCCGCGCTGTGGCAGGAGTTGCGTCAAGAAGGCCTGATACCTGCCGACGCTCCCTGTCCGGAATAAGCCTGGCCCAGGCTCACCGGGCGCTGGACGAACTCCTGAGGCCCAGTGAGCTGGACCCCAGATGGGACTCGCCGCTGCGGCCCGCCAGTGGGACATATTGGAGGTCATGCGGGCCGTCTGCCGTGACCGGGGTGCGGGGACCCAGATGGTCCAGGAGGACTCCACCGCTAAGTGGCAGCTGAGGGAGACCCTGGAACTGCTGGCCTGGATCGATGGCCGGGAGAACGGCGGCATGGCCACGGAGGCGCTGGGGCAGGTGAACGCCAGGCTGCGCAACCGGTGGTCGAGAGTGCTGGACATTCATCCTCAAGGCCAAGGCAGATTGTGGCCCCATAAGATTCCAGGACGGTGAGAACTCAACCCGCAAGACGACCCGGGCGGCGCCCTCCGAGGGTGTGCGCCCGGGTCGTCTCGTACGGGTCCTGTACCGGGAGTCACTCCCCAACAGGGGCGTCTCAATGTTGATGGAAACATGGACGGACCCCAACCGCCGGAGCAACCCTTCCAAGTCTCCATCTGGCCCGACCGCCACGCGGCCGATCGGCCATTCGGCCACGCCAGGCGAATGGGAAGGGTTAACCGCTTCGGCACCCAGATCGAAGAGGGCACCAGTTGCCCGGAACACCACATCGGAGGAAGGACAGCAACATGATCGTAATCCCACCATTCCCGGAGGACCGGCTCCGGGACCCACAGCGACAGGCTGAGCTGGCGGTCTACCGGGAGTTCGAGAACAACGACACGCCCGGCACCGTCATCTATGAAGCCAAACCGAACCGCCGAACCCCCGAGGTCGATTTCGCCATCTGGATCGAGGGAGTCGGGCGGTACGCCATGCAGGTCAAAGGCGGCATCTACCGCGTGGCAGGAAGCTCGTGGTTTCTCAGCACGCCACAGGGCGAAATCCGCAAGCCTAGCCCGCTGGCCCAGATCTGGGCCAGCACGATGAAGCTCCACGACAGCCTGAAGGAAGGGGTGAGAGACAACAGGACCCCCTTCCTGGTGGCCGTGCTCAGCCTGCCCGACATGGAGCCGGACGAAGACATCGAAGAATGGGCCGACCACACCAACGCCCACGTGGTCTTCGGCACCGACCACATCGTGGAGAGGCTGATCGCCCTGGCTCCTCACAGCAAGGTCTTGTACCCACCAACCGCCGACGAGATCGAAGAAGAGGTGGCCCTCGTCATTCCACGAAAGGCAGGTAATCCGCCAGTTGCGGCACCGGTGGAATTTCAAGCACGCGAGGTTGTCATCCAGCACGCCGACCAGGTGAGCATCTACACCACCGGGGGTGACAAGGAGATCTAGGCGACCCGGAACGGCGGGGGATCACCGGCGTCGTAACAGGACCGGCACCGGCGCATCCCCCGACTTCTCTCCGCTCGGGGAGAGAGGGCAGGATTTAACCTCCCGACAATGACAACTACTTCTGAATACATCGACACGACGGTGAAGTATCCATCGATGCCGCTGAACGGCGAATCTCGGTTCCCATCCTGAAGAGGCAGGCGATTCAACGGCGCGAGGCCGATGACCGTAGTCCCCCAAGTGTGGAGAAAAACCAAGATCCCCCGGTAACTACAAACCCCGGGGAGGGAGTCATAGGCCAATATAAGACTCAGGCACCAGAAAAGTGGCAGGAGAAAGTGACGACATACGATCTGTCGCAAAATGGTCGTAATTCCTTGGATAACCCCCCCAATGGACCCTACGCTTTGGGGGAAAGCCCTTTGGACACAGTTGGTTCACGATGGATCCGTATCTGACGTGCGGACAAAAGTGCCTTGGAAAATGGAGACATATGGTCAGGTTCGCAGACCCTGACAAGCCGCTATGAGTGCCTGGGTCTACAGATATTGCCTAGCTATGGAGGACACGCATGACCGATCCGAAATGGTGGGAAGAGGTGGTCGTGAACGAGGAGGATGCAGAAGACATTGAGGCCAGACAGGGCCTCCAGTTCCTCATCGACAGGCTTGGCTCTCAGTCTAAGGCCGCCCAGTTCCTGGGAGTCGACCAAAGACTGGTGAACCGGAACATACACAGGATGGGGGAGGGCAAGGGGTTGACGAATAAACTGAAGGACGCCATTCAGAGACGGCTCCAGGTCATCCCAAGGCGGCGGTCTGACAACCCCATCGAGAAGATGGCCTGGCGGGTTGAACACCTGGATCAGCAAGCCAAGACTCAGAAGAGAGCGACCATTGAGGTCAGTGACCGGCTTGCGGAATTGGAGAGGGAACGACAGGGGCCGCCAACGACGTGGTACGCCGAGATGGACACGGTAAAGCAGTACTCGGAAAGGATATCTCGCGAGATGGCCG
This sequence comes from Dehalococcoidia bacterium, assembly GCA_965204865.1. Lineage (GTDB taxonomy): Bacteria > Chloroflexota > Dehalococcoidia > Lucifugimonadales > UBA3495 > VXOI01. The sequence goes on from OZ242027.1 coordinate 3,403,539, forward strand.
AGGAAGTGCGGAAGAGTAGGGAGGAACGCGAGCAGTACCGGGCCGACATGGAGCTAGTTCTCACCAGGGTGTTGCAGGTCTCCGACATGATTTCGGAGGCCCTGCGTCCACAGGAAGGTCAAGAACAGGGGACAAGAGCCGTGCCACCTCTTGAGAAAGAGGAAATGGCGGCGAGATTTCAGGCCCTGTCCCAGACTCCCGAGTTTCAGCGAAATCGCAGGAAGCTCCAGGAGATGATAGCCGAACAAGCCAAGAGCAGAACGGAGAAGCGGGCGTCCGAAAAGGGGGATCCTTCATGACCATCGATCAGGCATCAAAGGGCTGTTCAGCAGGAACAATATGTATGTCACGACCCGTCTCATCCGAATTGCTACTGTCCGAAGGCGATGGAACTAGAAAATTATGGACCGAAAACATGGGCTCAGCCTCAAGGCCAGACCAGGTCAACGGAGTGTTGAAAAACATTCTTGACCGGACTAGGTGGCTATAATGATGTAATGGAACAGTTGCTGCAAACTGCTTGGCTTGGGTCAGAAGAAACGGCCCGGAGGAACAAATCCAGTCGAGGTACCCTGCCGTAGACGCTGCCGAGTGGAATTCAGACCCGCAGCGCCTAATCGAGACTCCTCGCGCAAAACCATACTCCGCAATGGGAGGAAAGACAGATGCCACGAGGTTTTATCAGACAGCGTTCCAAAATCAGGAAGGACTCCTGGACAGTCCAGATTTACCTCGGCATGGATCCTAGCAGTGGAAAGAGGCGGTATCGCTCCGTAACGGTGAAGGGAACGAAGGCTCAGGCTGAGCGTCGAATGGCAGAAATGTTTCGCGAGGTGGAGGCCAACACCTAGACGATGACCGTGCTTTGGTGCGACCGACTTGATGCGGACACGGCGTAGTTCGATAATCAAGGTTTCCAATCTCGCTCAAAAAAGGCTGATTCTGGACGGGATGCAGGTGAAACATGGCACGCGGTACTATCAGGCAGCGTTCCAAAGTCAGAAAAGACTCTTGGACTGTCCAGATCTATTTGGGCAAGGATCCAATCACGGGCAAAAAGCGCTACCATTCTGAGTCGGTCAAGGGAACCAGGGCCGATGCCGAGCGTCGGTTGACGGAACTTCATTGGGAACTAGACACTGGTGCCTTCGTGGAACCTACCCGCCTCACGGTCGGCGCTTATCTAGCGCAATGGATGCGAGACTATGCTGAGTCGCACGTCGCCCAACGTACCCTGGAGGGATATCGAGGAAATGTAGAAAGATATATCCTGCCCAGGCTCGGGAGCATACCCCTGGAGAAGCTCACAGCCCGCCACGTGCAAGAAATGGAATCCACACTATTGAGGGAGGGCGGACGAAATGAGCAACCGTTGTCCGCGAGTACAGTGCTTCAGGTTCACAGGATCCTGTCTAAGGCATTGAAGGAGGCAGTTAAACTCGGACTATTGCGGCGCAATGTGGCTGCGGTTGTTGATCCTCCCAGAACAAAAAAGCACGAAGTTCGCACCTTGACGTGGCAAGAGGTGGGCCGGTTCTTGCAACACGTGGAGGACCCTCAATACAGGACGTTGTTCCTGTTGGATATCCAGACAGGGCTGAGGCGGTCAGAGTTATTGGGCCTTCGTTGGCGAGATGTTTACTTCCCAATTGGCATGCTTGCTGTGCGGAGGGCCTGGATTAAGTTGCCCTCAGGTAGCAAGACCATGTCTGAGACAAAGTCAAGGCAGGGGCGGGTTGTACATATGCCACCGCAGTCCATAGATGCCCTCAAGAGTCATAGGGAGCGCCGGGGGGGATTCGGGGGGGATGACGATTTCGTTTTTTGCCATTCCGACGGAACCCCTTTGGACCCCGACCAGGTTTCAAAGAAGTTCAAGAGGTTTGCCACTGCGGCAGGTGTGGGCAAGTTGAGACTGCACGACCTGCGGCACACGCATGCTACTCTAATGCTCGCCGAAAATGTAAATCTAAAGGTCACATCTGAGAGGCTCGGGCATAGCAGCATTGCCATTACCGGGGACCTGTATTCTCATGTCCAGCCAACAGTGCAGGAGGAGGCAGCTCAGCGATTTGGAGACGCATGGAGTGGCATTGAGATTCCAGAAAACAGCGGGAATGGCAAAAGGAATGGCAAAATGGAATAGAGTCTGCTATATTCATACCTAACCAAAGCTAATGCCGGGATGGCGGAATGGCAGACGCGGCGGACTTAAAATCCGCTACCTTGACAGGTGTGTGGGTTCGAGCCCCTCTCCCGGCACCAACTTCTTTCCTCTAACGATTCGCCTTCGCGGGCTACTCTAGGTTTCGCAGCAGGCTGCCGTAGCCAGGGATGGGCTTGGTCCAACCCAGGCGGCGCAGGGCCAGCCAGATGGTGGCCTGGTTCACCGTGATAACCGTCTTGCCCAGCTTCTGCTCCAGCTCTTCGGCGGCGTCCAGGGCGCGCCAGGCCGTGCCGGGCAGGAAGATGGTGTCGGCCTCTTCCTGGGCCACCGTCGGCACGAAGTCTATGATGGTCTGGGGCGGCTCGGCGTCTATCTCGCGGGGGTTCATCGAGTCTTGCATCCACGGCTCGCCGTCGGCGCTCAGCACCTCGAATCCGGCTTCCTCCATCAGCGGCTTGAGCCGGTTCCGCAGGTGGTAGTTGCGGTAGGGGCCGACGATGCTGATGCGGCGGCTGCCCATGTGCCGCATGGCGGCGATGCAGGCGGTGACGGCGGTGATGGACGGTATGCCGCTGGATTCTTCCATAATCTCCGCCATCCGCTGGTCGAAGGCCATGTAGCCCTTGTGCCAGGTGCCGGAGGTGCAGGCGTAGACCAGCACGTCGGGGCCGATGTTGGACAGCGAGCTGGCGCCGCGGGCCACGTCGTCGTTCATCTTGTTCACGTCGAATCCGAACAGCGCCCAGTCTATTTCGTTGGCCTCGCCGCTGGATATGCTGAGCTTGTGGCCGCTGTCGGCAGGGGCTTCCGGCTGGCTGCCCCAGGCGCCGTTCCACATCCGCTCGAAATGTACGGTGATTTCGGGTGGCACCACGCGATAGAAGTCGGGTTCGACCACGGGGTTGGTGGCAGGAACCAGTGCGCCGATTCGCTGCGTGTTGGTCAGGTTAGCCATATTCCTCCTCCTGAGCTTGTCGAAGGGGCGGAGCGTGTTGGCGCGTATTGTACAACGCCGGTAGTGTAGCGAATACAGGTAGTTTCCTGACATGGATGAACGGGATGGACAGGATTATTTGATGTGAGGCACTTGGATTCCGGCTTTTACTGGAATACGGCAAGCCCGAATCGGTAAAATCCTATCCATCCTGTTCATCCATGTTAAGGAACACCGTCCTGGAAGACGTAGCAGTCTGGCAACTGGCGCTCCTCTTCGTCGTCGCGGCCATCGGCATGTCGGTGTCGGGTGTTGCCGGGTTCGGCGGGGGTGTGATTGTCCTGCCGGTGCTGGTGTGGGTCTATGGCCCGGAGGTGGCGGTGCCGGTGGTGGCCCTCTTCCAGCTCATCGGAACGGCCACCCGCTTCTGGCTGGCCCGCGACTCCATAAACTGGAAGGTTGTGGCCTGGTTTGCCGCCGGTTCGACTCCCTTCGCTATCCTGGGCAGCTTCCTGTTCATTGCTGCCGACACCGACCTGCTGATACGCATCATGGGCGGCGGGATGATTGTCCTCGTGGTGCTGACGCAACTGCCTTGGGCCAAGCGGGTGCGGATGACGCTGTGGGGCTTCCTGCCGCTGGGGGGAGTATCCGGGTTCCTGGCTTCGGTGATGGGAATACCCGGCCCCTTCGCGCCGGTGTTCTATCTTGCCTACGGACTCATGCCCCGCGCGTATATGGCGACCTTTTCGCTGAGTATGTTCTTGGTACAGGTGCCCAAGCTGGCGGTCTACGGCGGTGGCGGCGAACTGATCACCCCGCTGGTGGTGGGCTTGGGGCTGGCGTTGGGCGTTGTCGCCGCGGGCGGCGCCTACTTCGGCGCCAGGCTGCTGCGCCGGATTCCGGACAAAGTGTTCGCTATCGGCATCAACGCCATGGTATTCGCCTTCGGCGTGCTGTTCCTGGTGGCGGGCGGGTGATCCCAATCTGAACTGTGATTCATGTGATTAGTGGATTAGTATGATTTCCCAATCATCGCAATCCCGGAATCAGAGAAATCAAAGTTCAGGCGAAGAATCGGAAGACCCCGGCAGGCGGTACTCGCAGCTTGTCTCGCAGGGGCCGCATGACTATATTTCCTATGACAGTGGCAGTCCATATCGTAGATTCATGAAATTCCCAATTCGACAATCGTAGAGGGATATATGTCAGAGAACACCGAGCTTTTCGACATCATGCGCACCACTCGCTCGATGCGCCGGTTGAAGCCCGATCCTGTACCGGACGAGCTGATTCGGCGCATCCTGGAAGCGGGAGCGTATGCGGCCAACGGGGGAGCAAACCAGCGTTGGCGGTTCATGGTAATCAAGGACAGGAGCATCAAGGAACGGGTCCAGGTCTGGTACAAGAAAGCCTACGACGATGTGGTCGGACCACGTTACGAGAACAGCACTCCGCCGCCCGGCTCCAGTCCCGGACGGTATCGCCGCCAGCACGACGCGGTGGAATACCTGACCGACCACTACCACGAAGCCCCGGTCTGGATCGTGGCGTGCATGGAAGGCGGAGACGGGCTGCCCGACCGGGCTCTGGGCGCGTCCATCTACCCGGCGGTCCAGAATATGCTGCTGGCCGCCCGCGCCCTTGGGCTGGGGTCAACCCTCACCTGCCGCCACCTGATGCACGAGAAGGAAGTGGAGGAAATCCTGGGCCTGCCTCCCGGGGTGTATTCCTACGCCATCCTGCCCATCGGCTACCCCATGGGTAATTTCGGGCCGGTGCGTAGAGGCCCGCTGCCGGACGTTGTGTTCCTAGACAGGTGGGGCGAGCGCTACCTTGATGAGTAAGCAGTCCCTGTGCCCAATGCGAGCCGTATTGTTGAACTGAGGAGGAACGTCATGCCGGGCACCTTCCGAGCCGACCATGTGGGCAGTCTGCTCCGTCCGGCCGAGGTCAAGGAGGCCAGAAGGGCGTTTCAGGACGGGCGAATGGAACCGGCTGACCTTCGCGCCGTCGAGGATTCGGCCATCCTCGCCGCCCTGGAACGGCAGCGGGCCGCTGGCGTACAGGTATACACCGACGGAGAGTTCCGGCGCGCCGGCTTCCAGAATGACCTGATAGAGTCGGTCGAGGGGTTCGTCGACGTCGAGACTCCAGCGGTGGTGCGCATCTGGCAGGGCCCGGGCGGCCAGCCGACGGAGCAGGGCACGCGACAGGTGGTCGGAGGCAAGCTGCGGCAACTGCGGAGCCTGACCGAGAATCAACGCCCGTTCCTGCAAGACAACGCTCCGGGGCCAGTCAAGATGACCATACCCAGCCCCAGCCAGTTCCCGGCAATCACTTTCCAGGCGGGCCTGACCGATCAGTTCTATTCCACCCGCTCGGAGCTGCTATGGCACATCGCCGACATCATCAAGTCGGAAGTGAACACCCTGCTGGAATCCGGGGTTGACTACATCCAAGTAGACGCGCCCCGGTACAGCTACTACGTGGACCCGCGATGGCGGCAGCATCTGCGCGAGTTGGGCGAAGACCCGGACCGGATGTTTGAAGAAGCCATTGCCGTTGACAATTACTGCCTGGAAGGAGCGCAGCGGCCTGATGTGACCGTTGCCTTCCACGTTTGCCGGGGCAACAACCAGAGCAAGTGGTACGCGGATGGAGGCTACGAGGCTATCGCGGAGCGGTTGTTCGGCACACTGGCGGTGGACCGTTTCCTGCTGGAGTACGACACGGAACGCGCCGGCACCTTCGAGCCGCTGCGGTTCGTTCCAGAGGGCAAGATGGTGGTGCTGGGCCTCGTCAGCAGCAAGGAAGCGGCGCTGGAATCGCCGGATTACGTGATGCGGCGTATCGAAGAGGCCAGCGCCTACGTGCCGCTGGAGAACCTGGCCCTGAGTCCCCAGTGCGGTTTCGCGTCAACAGCGCCAGGCAACCTGCTAAGTGAGGAGCAGCAGTGGCGCAAGCTCGAACTGGTGGCCGAAGTGAGCCGTCGGGCGTGGGGAGACTAGCTGAGTTTTCAAGTAAAGATGAGGAAAGGTCATATCACGCGGGTAATCTTTCCTGTTTCCATCATCTCCTTGATGCGGGACAGGTGGGGGCCGGGGGAAGTGCGGCCCAGCAATCGGGCCAATCCAGCCCGTACCATGCGGATGGCGTAGACCGGCCCAATGAAAGCGCTGGGAACCATAATCTCAACCTCGGACGCTTTCGTAACCCATGCGCCCTCCGGGGCGGGCTCTAGCTCGAAAGACGTCCGCTCAATGCTGTAGAGCAGTCCGTTGTAGCTGGCTCTGGTCTCGAAGGTCAAGGCGCCATGGGGCTGGTAGACGGTGATGGCCGTGATCAGCGTCACGGTGACGCTGCTGGCCGGGCCGGGGCCGGGGCGAATAGCCAACGGCCCCTGGGACTCGCCGGTGCGCTCCCGGCAGAAAATCGAGCCGACGCCGGGCTGCCCTTCCGGCTGGGCGGTTACACGGAAACCTTCCTCCGGGTTCCACTCGCGGTGGCGCGTCATGTCGGCCAGGTAATCGAACACCTGCTGGGGCGGAGCGCCAATTACCGCCCCGTTGCGGCTTACCACGAAGGGCCCGGCCATAGAAATGCCCTCACCCTAACCCTCTCCCTCTGGGAGAGGGAACATTAGTCCTGGCTGACGTCTTCGCCTGAGTCTACCCGGAACCCGATGCCCAGCTTGACCTGGTACCAGTTGGCATGGTCGCCGTCTATGGTGCCGCGGATCTCTCGCACCTCAAACCAGTCCAGGTTGCGAATGGTCTGCGAGGCCCGGGTGATGGCCCCGTCAATGGCCTGTTGTACGCTTTCGTTGGAAGAGCCTACCAGCTCGACTATCTTGTAAGTGCTCCCGACTGCCATATTCCCATCTCCATAAGCATCTGCGTTCTAAAATTTCCCGCCCCCTCCGGGGGAGGGTCAGGGTGGGGGTGTCCCCTCCGCAGCGGAAACATATAATATGCGCCGCGCCATCATACAGCAACTACCAATGGTTCCCTCTCCCTCAAGAGAGAGAATTATAGGAGCAGTCCATGTTTTCCGACATTCATCACGTCAGCTACCTGGTCCCCGACCTCGACGCCGCCATTGAGTCCTACGCCCGTATGTATGGGGCGGTGGTCACCGGACGGGGTACGGTGGCGAACCTGGGCGAAGTGGCGTTCCTTCAGGTTGGGGGCGTCGAGGTGGAGTTCATCCGCCCCGAGGACCCTGCAACCCTGGAGAGCAGCAGCGGGGACTACGTCGTTCACCACGTGGCCTACGCGGTGGAAGACCTGGACCGGGTGGTGGCGGAACACCGCAGCCGGGGCTTCCGATTCCTCACCGATGAGCCGTTCACCAACTTCATGGGCTACCGCCTCATCTACTTCGACCCGGCGGATACCGGCGGAAGCCGGGTACACCTGACCGACGCTGCCACATTGCCGAAGTTCCCTCTCTCCCCAGGGCAATCGCGTTTTAACTGAACCCGGCTCTGAGCAACAAGCCATTCCCAGGAAAAAGGCCTGCATGGTTTTTCACTCTGCTGAGCTGGGCGCTGAAATTTCATTTTACTCTCATTTTCTCCCATCCCCTCTCGCCGTTGCGATTTCGCGGTTGAGCAATGCGGCGGGACAAGGAGCCGGCCATGAACCTGGGGGAGGTATGGGTGGTACAGTTATCAGGCTAGAGACCGGCCACAAGGCTTGACAAGAGGCAACTGTCACCAAAACGCGATTGCCCTGCCTCTCCCGCACAGGACGATTGCAAAGTCCATGAGAATCCGTTGGTGGTGAGCCTGTCGAACCATCCAGCGGATCCTCCAAAGCCGTCCTTCGACAAGCTCAGGACTAACGGCGCGGGTTCCCCAGGACTTTGCAATCGTCCTGCTCTCCCCCATGGGGAGAGTTAGGGTGGGGGCGCATTGTGGTAAGATTCCGGTAAGACTTCGCCGGTATGATAGCGGTCGAGTGCCCTATGCCGGGATTGAGGAGATTGGCGGGAATGAAAGCACTGGAAGGGCTGAAAGTGCTGGACCTGACCCGGGCGCTGGCCGGCCCCTTTTGCACGCTGATGCTGGGCGACCACGGGGCCGACGTTATCAAGATAGAGATTCCGGGCAGCGGCGACGACACCCGCCACTGGGGGCCGCCCTTCATCGAAGGCGAAAGCGCCTATTTCATGTCCATCAACCGCAACAAGCGCAGCCTGACCCTCAACTTCAGGGAAGACGAGGCCAAGGAGATTTTCCTCAAGCTGTCGGAGGACGCCGACGTTATCGTCGAGAACTTCACGCCGGGCGTGATGGAGCGCTTCGGGCTGGGTTACGACGTAGTGAACTCCATTAACCCCCGAATCATCTACGCCTCCATATCCGGCTTCGGTCAGGACGGGCCATACCGCCGCCTGCCAGCCTACGACCAGATAATGCAGGGCGTCAGCGGGCTGATGAGCTTGACCGGGGAACCCGACGGCGAGCCGCAGAAGGTGGGCATCGCCGTCTCCGACATCGGGGCCGGGATGTGGGCCGCCTTCGGCATAATGTCGGCGGTGCATCACCGGGCCCAGCATGGCAAAGGGCAGTACATAGACGTTTCTATGCTGGACGGGCAGGTGGCGTGGCTCACCTACCAGGCGGCCACCTATTTCGCCAACGGCAAACCGCCCGCCCGCTTGGGGGCGGCGCATCCCAACCTCTGCCCCTACCAGGCGTTTATGTGCCAGGACGGCAAGTTCATCAACGTCGCCGTCGGCTCGGAGCGTATCTGGGAGCGCTTCTGCGAGGCGATGCAACTGGAAGAGCTTAGCAAGCCGGACTATGCCACCAACGGCGACCGGGTGAACCACCGCTCGGTACTCGTTCCCTACCTGCAACAGGTGTTCCTAACCCGCCCGGTGGCCGAGTGGGTGGCGGACTTGCAGAAGGTCAGCGTTCCCTGCGGCGCCATCAACGATCTAGCCGACGTCTTTGCCGACCCGCAGATAGAAGCCAGGGATATGTTGCAAGAGATGGTTCATCCGGTTGCGGGGAAGATCAAGCAGACCGGCATCCCGGTCAAGTTCTCTCTGACCCCCGGCGGGCTGGACCTGCCGCCGCCCCTGCTGGGCGAGCATAACCGCGATATACTGGCTGGCCTGGGATACTCCGACGACGCCATAGACTCGCTGTTGGAACGGGAAGTCATTTAGGATTTTCCGGGGATTGTCTGAACTGTGATTCATGTGATTGTAAGGATTACCATGATTTCCGAATCGTGGTAATCACGGAATCAGAGAAATCACAGTTCAGACAATTACGTCAAGAATGGAAAGACCGGGCGTGTTCATTTAGTACCACTTTCTGAACATTCCGTGGACGAAAGACGTTTTTGTCCATAAAAAAGAGTCTGATGAGATTGTACTAGGACGCCTTAGTCGCGTCCTTTATCGCCTGTGTTAGAATATCGGTCATGGGGTGGTAGGACACCCCACGACCTCTGGCACCGGAACCCACATCCAGCGAAGAGGAGTATCCAGCGATGCCATTCCTGTTTACCGCGTTCATGTTCCTTATGTTCATCAGTGGCGGTTTGCTTATCATCGCCACCACCATGTAGGCCGCAAACGCGTCTGCTTGGTAGAAATATGGTAGGACAGGTGGGGGAGGTGAAACGTGGCTAATGAAGGCGCTCAACGACTGAAACATCTTCCTAGCCTCGAATGAGTCCCCGGTTGCTTTCGGGGTCCAGCGAGGTAGACGGCCACGCTGGACGCAACCGGGTGCATCCCCAAATCCCATATCATAGGCGACTAACCCTATCGCTGGAATTTTAATTTACACCTGTCCTGGCTGTGTTCCCAAAGTCGGACTTTGTGTACAACTGGTGAACAAGACTGGCGGTTTGTGAACGGAGAGAGGCTGGTCGGACGCTGTTACCGATTCTCTTGTCGTCCTCTCGCGGCGAAGGCGGAGGGTTATCAGGTGTCCTCGGTGGCTCAGGCGATGGTCGCGGCGGCGGTGGTGGAGTACGAGGGATATCAGGCGACGACTGCGGACCGGGGGATGTAACTTCTTCACCCTCACGCGGACGTGGCATAATTTCTCTCCATCACCATTTGTGCCTCTCTCTCGCACTTCTCGCTGAGTCTATTGTCAAACGTTAACATCACCTTATCAGTCGCTTTTTCCCACCTTCGGTAAATCGATGCAATCTGAGCCTCTGCTCCGTCTGTATCAATCCTGCCAGCCTCTATGTCTCTCCAAAGCCTATTTGCCTCTGTTTTAAGTTCGTCGCAGACCAACGCAGTGAGCTTCAAGATGCCGGAATCGCGGCCGTAATGATTCAAGGCGTCCCAAATTGCCAATCCAGCCAAACCTACACTGATTCCTATCAGAACAAACCATCCCCACTCCCTTTGAGCCAATGGGAATGCTAGGGATGCCTCAATAAAAACCCCTGAAAGTATGGCGAGACGCAAGAAGTATGCTTTCCACTGGAATCTGTCAGACATAGCTGTGTAGTAGCGAAAATTCCACTCCAAATCGGTAAGGAGGAACCATGCGGCGGAACGCGTCTGGTCTAGGACCATCGCCTTAGCCTCCATACGGCGACTGCTTACCCTCTCAACAAGTCGCTGTCGCTTGCCATAGCCAGCTCGCTTGCCAATCAGGAGACCGCCAGAAAATGCAGGTTGGGACATAACCATGGTATGTCACTTTGCTACCTTTTGCAAGTAAACGAAAGCTAGTTGGCAACCCATTTGCACGGGCGGAGGCTACAACAGGTAAACGGAACGGGCGGTTTGTGAACGATAGTACGCAGGTCAGAGTGAGTTGAGCATTGATTGAGACAATTCGTCCTGATTTGGGTGACAGTGACGTCACTCGGTGGTATAATAATGCAGTGGCCCCTCCGGAGACGACACCTGACTGGATGCCAGGCTCGCCCCCTGGGTGGAGGGGCCATTTGCTATTATAGCCCCTCATAGCCGCGTTGCCTAGCCCATTGCCACGGTTGCCAGCAAGCCCGACGCCTGCTTCCATTAGTGGTTATTCTTTAGCGTCTTCTTCTTTGGAGGGTGTCGTGTGCATAAGGATTACTTTGGCTGCTTTCCGTAGGACATTTCCAGAATTAGAGTTCTCCGCTAGGTCTATGAGTGCTTCCAAAGCCCTGCGCCTGTACTCCTGCTCGCTTTGTTTGTCTTCCATTACCATTTTCCTTCCTTGTGATTTGACAATAGACAGATACCTATCCTATAGTTTAACCCTCACCGCTGGCTTCAGCAAACGCTATCTGTCAATGTCTGGTCAATAAATTGCTATTCGACAGTGTGAATTATGCTGTTGATGAAGATTGGCTTCTGATTGGTCTAACAGTAATTGGATAGGGCAGTTGCCATTCTCATGTACGCTGTGGTCAAACAGACATCTCGCAATGTGGTCTTTTACACGCCACTGATTGTGGGTGTTTAGAACTGTGTTTCCATACAGCCTTCTTAATTTACGAACACTCTTGCATCCATGAATCACGCAAGCATTCGAAAAACCAAAACTCTGCTGAAAAAGATTGTATGCAAAACGAGATAACTGTTTGCTTTTACGTCCGAAATACTCTAATTCTTTTTTTGTGAATTGATATCTCCCTGAGTTCGTCATCGCAATTAGTACATCTATCTCTTCGCGTTGCATACTGTGCATCAGAATATTTCTTGTTTGGCCTATTTTGCCAATAATATGGTGAATGGTAGATAGGGTTAGCTGAGTAAGTTCCAGTTCATCTATCTTCGCGGCATAAGCACCTAGTAAATAAGCATTGTCATCGCTAATGCCATCCATTGCCCTGTACATGGACCACAAATTAAGTTTGGCATTTTCAAGCATCTCTCCAATATCTTCGGCTAGTCGTTTGCAAGGTTCTAGCTGAGTAGTCAGATTGGAAATATTGGGTCTATTGTAACAGGGGCTTACAGGTAAATCTAAGTATCGTTGAGTACGAGGAACACCCACCCAAAGGTAAGCTTCTGCTGAACTTACATTGAGCAACGCTTCTCCGATTACAGCCATGAGCCGTTGATTTGAATATACCATCTTTCTGTTGACCTTTAAGTAGAGTTGCGCTGGCTACAGCTTGCAATCCACTGTTGCCAGCCTCTCCGTCACATGGTTGCCCCTCATGACTGTCTGCCGCCCGGAAACGTAGCCCTGGCCCGACTGCTAGTGTTGCGGGCTAACACCTCGTCTATCCCATACAGGTTGGCAATCAGAGATTTCTACATCGGGTGGTGGATTCAGTTTTGCAACGAAGACATCGCCCTTATGGTCTCGAATGGAATACCAGTGTGATTCTTCATCGTGCTCAGACCAGCACTTGATTATTACTCGAACACCGTACTCGTTGCTCGTATCGACGAAAATTTTGTCGATATGGTTGTTCTCGCCAAGCGCAACTTCCGACAGTGCACCGTGATAGTTGCTTGTTGGCAAACCCTGCTCATAGTATCGGGTCATCGTCTTTGTCTCCGTGTCCTTAAATTTCAGGTGGGAAGGACATCACTATTGTACACCACTCCGTCCACATTTCCTAGCCAGACAGATTACCTTTGTCCTAGATACGAGGTTAACACTCGCCGCTGACATCAGCAAATGCTTCCTCATTCTCGCGTACCCTCGCGATGTACTCCCCTGCCCGTTCCCGGAGGTCGGGTAACACCGCTTGGAGAAACCCGATGGTTGTAAACATCGTTACGGCTGAGGCAACGCTTACTTCGGTGCTGGTTGTATCAATGACGTTCTTGTATGACTTCAATGATTCAGACACAAATCCTTGCACCGCAGTCGTAGCTTCCGGCGTCAACGTGAGCCTCAAGACTTCGCCACCATCAAAGTACTCCACCAAGTTGCCAATCACTGTATCGACCAGAGGTGCCAGGGATTCCATCGCCACTGTATGACAAATTCACATCCATGTTGAGATTCAATTTCGTGCTCACTACTGCCTCCTGTCTGGTCTATATGCTACCAATGTCATGACTCTGCTCTGCATCTGAAGCAAATCGTAAATTTCCAGATTGTTTTCGTGACTCGCCGTCACGAAAAATTCGGAGCATTATTCACTTGACCTCCCGTCACACCGGGCAGACAATATGACGGTGGCTGGACTCGTACTCCGCCACCGTCATGGTTGCCAGCGTCGTCTAATTGTAGGACACCGTGGCTTGTCACCCCGGAAGTGTCGGCGCAATCCCGACCGCTGGCTCCACTATCGTATGTCACTTTGCTAACATTTGCAAGCAATCGAATGCAGTTTTGCAACTACCCCAAAGCCCCGACGAGCGGCGCCAGGGCTTTGGCTTTGGTCTGGCTGAGGCGAGCTACTCCTGCTCGTCCTCTGTAAAACAGGGAGTGCTTCGCCGGGTGGCTAATGGTGGGCGTATTCCTTACTTCGAATCAGGATTGATTTGTTTCATCAGGGTTGCCCGGTCCACCTCTCGGAGTGGCCCTTGAATGGAACCGTTCTCGACAATCAGGTGCATTCGAGGAGACAGTCCTTGTTCATCCACCATTTTGGCGGGGCTTCCGGGCTCCTCTGCTGCCAGGAACAGGATAACCCTTGCACCTTTTTGGAAATCTTCATGCCCCTCGAAGACGTGGGCCGTGTTGCCAACCCTGCCACCCATGAAAGAGAAATTGAGGGTATCCCCGATATCATTCCCCTTAAACACCTTTTCCACTTTAAGCAGAGCCGTTGTGCGAATGTGCGTGTCCAAATCCATCACGATTGCAGGGGTGATTTCATCGGGGGCTACGCTGTCGCTGGTAGTCCATTTGGTATGTAGCAGGTCTTTGATGACGCCCTCGACAATCACATCCGACCTTCCAAATTCTTTTGAGTAATCGTCGGGTTGCACCCAGAAAACGTGGGTGACCACAACGTTCTCCGCTCCCTCTGCGAATGATGGCAATCTGGGCCTGTCCACACCGCCGTCTGGAGCGAAGAAGCCATAGTAGCTACCAACGGCAACTATGGCTAGGGCCAATATCGTGCCAAGCATGACGAGGGGCATCCGTAGAGCTACGCCGGCGCCAACGACTGCGGCCCACTTGTAGGCTTTCTCCAGCGTCATATCTCTGCTACCGCTTCTACTTTATGAACACATCGCATCTGTTTGCAACCTGGTGAAACTAGCGGCGTTCAGCTCTCGCCAGCTTTGTCTATGGGCAAGACATTGGGCCTCGTGAACCGGCAGGGTAGGCCCGGCTCCGGTGTTGCGATTGTATGTCACCCTGCTACCATCTGTAACTACTCTCTCATCGTTGTTAGTCATTGCTTCTCAGTTGATACTCATTTGTAAACATTTGTTTATTATTTAATGATACTATATTAGAATATGTGGACATTTGCAAACAAACGGTTGCAAAGTGTATTACGAAAGTCGTCATTTAGCTACGAATGATAGCAAGAAGAGGCTGTTTGCACTACTGATGGGGTCGAAAGAGGGCGAAAAACTGGTGCCGATTCGGTGCGGTTAGGGGTTGCGCAGAGGAGTAGACTTGTATACAATAATGTTTAAGGAGCTACCGCTCCTACATAAATAAATAGGGACCCCCTCACCGCCGTCGCAAGCACTAGAGGGAATCCCGGAGAGGGAGGTGAACCGGCAACACGACCCAGGAAGGCGTCCCGAAAACAACTCTTACAAGGACGGTGTGCCTATGGTTTCCCCACACAACGAGTCTACCAGGCCCAGACTGTTTCCGCAAGCAGTTACGGATACCCCGGTCGCTGGCACCCCTGCATACTCCCGCAGGCCCCGCAAGCCCTCCAGCCGTCTCGTCCCCCAGCGCCGCGGCGTGGTAGTCAAGGGGCAGACTGTAATGGACTTCGACAGCGTTGCGAACACCGAGCGGGTCTTCGTCGCCACCCGGCGAACGCGGGTCGCTGGCACCCCACCGCCTACCCGCAAGTCCCAGCTCGACCGACCCGTGCAGGGCGTCCTGGCCCTCGACTCCACCTATATAAGCGACGCCGAAGGCGTGGAGACCGCCGTTGCCGACAACCAGGGCGACGATTCCAACGACGATTCCGACGACCCCACCGACCCAGCGCCCTCGGCCACCCCGGTAAAGCCCAAGCCCGGCCCAGACCCAGAGGAGGGGCTCCGCGTTGCGGAGCCCCGGCCAGAGGTACTTCTTGACGCTCAAACGTCAGGAAGTACTCGTCCACGAAACCCCTTCGCAAATGTCCACGCTCAAGCGTCAGGAAGTGTGCCTGCCGCTACGCCGGGGATGCAAGAGTTATTTGGTTGGCCCACGTTCGCGCCACAAGACGCCGGCATCCGCATGGCACCGCAGGACTACAGCGACCCCTGGTCGCCCATGTATGTCAACCCCAAGGTCTACGGCAAACCCAAGTATGGCCGAGATTACGCCGGTTACGACCTCGCCCAGAAAACCGAAAAACCGGCATTCATGAAACTGCTGGCGGAGCTGTGCCAGGGCATACAGGAACCTCAGCAGATTATGGGGCGACCTCGAATGTCGATGGCCGACATGGTCTACGCAACTGTTCACAAAGTCTACACGCTATTCTCCCTGCGTCGCTTCACCAGCGACTTGCGGGAGGCCCAGGCCCTCGGATACATTGACCGGTTGCCCAACTTCAACACGGTCTGCAAGTATATGGGAATGCCGGAAATGACTGCTATCTTGATGGACCTGGTAACGGCCAGCGCCATTCCTATGAAAGACCTGGAGACGCAAATCCTCTTTGATAGCACTGGCTTCTCAACCAGTCGCTTCGTGAGGTGGTTCAATAAAAGGTGGGGCAAAGACACCGAAACCCGAATTTGGGTAAAGGCCCATTTTGTCTGCGGCGCCCGCACCCAAATCATCACGGCAGTACAAGTTACGGGCTTCGACGTCCACGACACCAATATGTTCGTGCCGTTGTTGGAGACCACTATGGAATACTTTGACCCAGAATCGCTGGCCGCGGACAAGGCATATTCCAGCCACGAGAACGTCCACCTGGCGATGCTGGCTGGGGTGGTGCCGTACATCCCTTTCAAGTCCAACACTCGAATCCCCAGCGATGGTGACGGCAGTGCGTGGGCGCAGATGTATCACTTCTTCCGGTATCAACACAAGGAGTTCAACCATCACTATCATCAGCGGAGCAATGTGGAGACCGCGGTGAGTATGATGAAGACCAAGTTTGGGGATGCGATACGGAGTCAGAACCCCATCGCCCAGGCCAACGAGATACTGGCGAAGGTTTTGTGCCACAATATCGTCGAGGTACACAAGGCGTCGGTCATGCTGGGAGTGGATCCGGCGATGGATGCCAAGTTGCCGTCTCGAAGGTCGGTGCCGTGGGCCGCATAGCCTCCTGGAATAATGACCGCTGATTGCAACTAAGCGTCTAACCCGACGGAGCGGACTACATAGTAATTTGTAGTCCGCTCTGGTTTATTTCTGATTGACTTGCATATCAATCCAAGATACTATCAATGCGCTTAGGTCATCCCATTTTTTAGGTCGTACAAGCAAGGGCGTAACCGGGGCATCCGTGCCCCCTGTTGCTTGTATGGGAGTGGGTGACCTAAGCAATCGCCTCTCAACCTACGCCGCAGGGGGTTCCCAGCCGTGGTTGCTTCACTGGCCCGTCTTGGCTTGCTGATTGCGGTACTGTCTTTCGCCTTGGGCTGCGCGGGAGACCCCACGGCCACCGAGCCTCCTCCTCCCACACCACCCCCTGCGTTGCCCACTTACACGCCCTACCCGACCTATACGCCGTTTCCCACGCCTACGCCGCTCCCTAAGCCAGAGGACACGGCTACGCTCGTACCGATGTCCATACTGACCCCAACGCCGACCGCGACGCCCGCTCCGACTGCCACGAACACCCCCACGCCGACACCTCTGCCGACCGCCACACCGACCCCTGAACCCACCGCAACGCTGACTCCGACTCCATCTCCCACACCGACCCCTGAACCCACCGCGACGCCTACTCCAACGCCGACCGCTACCCCTGAGCCTACGGCCACTCCGCGTCCAACTGCGACACCGAGACCCACGGCCACGCATACCCCGACGCCCACACCAACCAATACACCCATCCCTGAACCAAATACAGGGAACTGGTTCACATGGGAAGACATACTTTCGTATGAACTCGAAGACGATATAGATGGATTGCCGCGTATCATCTTGCAAGGCGACGCTCATTACTTCTATACCACCGAAATCTATCTGCACGTCGATTGCCAAGATTCCGGTGGGAATCGCGAATTGGTGGTGTATGTGAAGGAAATTAACACGCTTGGGTTAGTCTTATGGGGGTCTGGTAGCGACTCCGTCAAGTATTCAATAAGCGGCGATGAAAGCGTTTCACGAAGGTGGTCCTATGACTCAGATGGTGATACGAAATACTGGTTTGCCCCGACTGCCATCGCATCCGATTTGGTTGAGAGTTTGAAAAACGACCCGCAAAAGCTGGTTGTCGTCATTCGCCCTGGCGAAGAATACGAACTCACACACAATTTCTTCCCGCGTGGATTTTCAGAAGCGTCCAAGCCGGTATTGGAGGCTTGCAGATAAAGGAGGGCTGTTATGGTTACAACTCACTCCACCGGCTGTCGCTGTGCCAACTGCCGGGCCAGGAGGGCCACCGGACGGATAGCCGGATCAGCAAGCAACCGCAACCTCGACTTGCCCGTCAACCCAATGGAAGTTGTGGAACTGGAAGACGAAGAGCGAACCGCGATACTGGTCGACCCTGTTGCCTACGCACAAGTACAGAAGGAAGAGGACGCATCAGAATGGGAAATCGCCAACAAAATGCGGCTTGCAGGTGTTGATGTCAGTTCGATAACTGATTACTTGCAACAGGCGGAGGCCCTGCATAACGCCGGGCGACGAGGGCGGGGCTTCCGTAGGATTCTCACTGGCATAGGAGTCCTGGTGCTGGGAGTGGTGATACAGGTTGTCTCGGTCCTTCTTAAATTTGCGTTGCTCGGAAGCGCCGGGGCCAGCATCGTTGCGTTGCTACTCATTCTGGTTGGGTTAGGTCTGATGATAAGGGGGATATACGAGGTGGCGACCGGCGGGAGGAAAGCACAGGACAGTTCTGATAAAGGATGAGGAGAAGAGTGTGAATTACAAGACTGTGGAAAAGAGCATATTACACTACACAAATAAAGAACGTCTCAAACGAGGTCTGGATGCACTGGAAGGGGACCCGGACCTGATTAAAGCCGCCAGAGGCCATAGCCGTTGGATGGCGAAAAGAAAAGTGCAATCTCATACTGGCGCCGGTGGCAGTACTCCGAAAGACAGAGCGAGGAAAGCGAACTATTCAGGGGATATGGTTGGCGAAAATTTATGGCGAGCTGATACTAAAAAAGGTAAAGGCGGAACATTCAAAAGCAAATTCAGGTGGAATAGCGACCGCAAGCTGGGGAAAGCGGCTGTCATTACGTGGATGAATAGTCCTGGACATAAAAGGAATTTGTTAAGGGAAGAATGGGCTGATATAGGCATAGGGGTGGCAACCGACGATAGAGGGGTAACGTATTTCACGCAAGATTTTGGCGGCGATTCGGGATATCCAGAAAAAGAAGATTATGGCGGCCACGGAGCATATGCCAGGCAGGACTTGAATTATATGTTGTCGAGGATGGAGAGTAGCAAAAGTAAGCGAGACTATTCATCTGAGCGACTAGCAATAACGGGGAAGATGCAGAAGAACAAAAGACGGGGGAAGCGGAGTATGTACGGGCGTATATTCAGGTCTGTACGGCGGAGAATCAAGAAACTGCTGGGCAAGAGGAGGTGAATGGCAAAGGCTCACCAGTCAAACCAAAAATCGCCACTCGCGAGGAGACGTGATGACCGTAACTGATATAAGGGAAGCAGTCCAGCAGGTAGTCGACGACATATACCAGTACAACTTGATGGAGAGGGAGATTAGCGAAAAACGTACCTGCGACTGGTTGATTGATCCGGTCCTGGAATCATTGGGATGGGACTTGAAGAACCGCAACCATGTGGCATTGGAGTTTTACTACAAGAGTAGCAGAAGGAAGAAAGGCAGGAAAATCGACTACGTGTTTTTCGACGAAGCAACAGGAAAGCCCAGAATGGTGCTCGAAGCGAAAAGGTTTGTCAAGCCTTTGACCGCCCCAGATGTGATTAAGCAAATCGCTGAGTCTGATAGGTTGCTTGATAAATTCTACGCGGTATCTTGCAACGGGAATATCTGGAGATTGTACAACGTGGAGATGAAAACCGGCAGAGCGGGGTTTGTGAGAAAACTCGAAAAGGAAATCAACTTGTTGAGCGGAGCGAACAATAACGCAACGGTGTTAAACTGCTTGCGACGGCGACACTGATAGTTGAGAGATAGCAAGGCATCTTAACATCAGTCGGCAGGAGTAGGTGATTTGCGATGAGTTTGGGTGGTACACTGCTGTCGGTTGGTCTTTTACTAATCTTGATAGGAGTAATTACCGCAACGATATCATACTCAAAAGGGTATTGGAAGATAAAGAACGCTGACTACACAAAAAATAAATCCAAAATCAATCGTCGTGTTTTACCTCTTCGGGGACCAGGCTTTGGGAGGATTGCTCTTGGCATAGCAATTCTAATAATTGGTATATTATTTTGCTTTGCCTCCATACCGTTATAGCAGATATTATGATGAATGCACTAACCGTAATCGTTGCTACTAGATAACCTAGAAATTCTATATCGCTAATACACATAGCATTCACTCCAACATAGAAATAACTGAATAGAATATAAACTATTCAGCAGCTATCGCGCCATAGTTTATATTATCGAAGATTACCGTTATTTCTGATTACCCTAGCCAAAGCAACCATTCTCCTTGCACTGAAATACTAACGTCTCCGTCGCCCTGGCCGCGACCTCCGCCTCATCCACGCTGGCATACGGCCCATGCCACCATAGACGCGGGAGCTGGTCCTCGCAACGAGACTCGGACCGCCCGCAACCGCCGTCCTCCTCTGCCTTGTGGATGCGAGATAGCTTGGTTGAGATGTTGATGTAAACATACAGCTTTGTATTCCTGTCTCCATCGGAGAATCAAAGCAACGGCGACATTTACCGTTGCGATAGAGGGCGAGTAGAGAGACAATCGGTCTACAACGTATTTGACCAGTTTCTAAAATTTGCCCCAAATTCGCGCCCTCAGTAATGCAGCGGTAACACTTGGCGACCTATCATATCCAAGTCCGGCAGAGAGCCGGGCGTATCACGGACAACGTTAGGAGAGCCAGCCTATGTGGACATAGACCTCCGCCAGGGGCGGGATATACAGGACGTCACGGCATTCCATGCAACCCAAGTTAATAACCGAAGGCCGAAACGCAGGCCGGACCCGGCGGTAAAGAGGGCGCATGACGCCCCGCCTCCGCTCAGGGCCTGCCCCCGCAGAGTAGGCGCAACGGGCCAACCCGGTGCAGCGGGCTCAAGTCGCCCCACTTCCGGCAGCGGCCCACCAACCGGATAACCTTCATTCCCGTAACAGCGGGAACAACGGTAACCAGGCTCCAGGGAGCAGCGGGCTCGAGTGGCCCCGTCTTCCCGCCGGGCCTGTCGAAGGAGATTTTGCAAAACATGAATACACAAGTTGGCAAATCCGTAGGAATTGCCCTGCTCTTGGCGGCGGGCCTCTTGGCCGCCCTCTTCGCCATGGGCGTCTTCGCCCCGGCGGGCGTGGGAGCCGCCGTGAAAGGCACCCCAAGCCATGCGTTGGATACTACTTCCGGGTCCGAAACCATTACGGTGACGTTTCAAGTAGATGACACCGTTGACGGGATGGTGAACGGTAATCAAATCATCGACGACGTCATCATTTCCGTGCCGGGCAGCCTACTAGATTCTGTAAGCAGTCCCGCTGCGACGGTTACGCAGGACGGCAGCGCCGTTGGAATGCTGACTTTGACCGGGGACGCTACTGATGGCTTGAAGGTCACAATCACGAAGGCCCCAAGTGGTGGAAGTAATCTGGTAGCGAACAAAGATACAACTGTCGTCATTACGGGCGTTGCCTTCCCCACTGACGCTGGGGAAAAGTCCGGAGTACTCACAATTGAACAGCGACCGAGTACTGAAGGAATTTACACCAACCTCAATGAAAACGAGATCTTCGACAACGCCGAGGCTGACTTGGTGGGCAATAACCTTGTGGTCAAATTCAAGGCTCGAAGGGATCACACGGTAGGTTACGAAGTCGTTATCACGCCTGATCCGATGCACTTCGCTGGCACAGTAGACATTGCCACCACTGCCCCAGCTAGCACCCCGGCGGACACGACCACGAACACTATTGCCTTAGCTGGAACAGCTGCAAACAATGCCATCACTGTTGTAGGATACGACAAGGGTGCTACCATCACCATCACCATCGGTGGTCTGACTGTTACCAATCAAGCTCTGACTGACGGCAAGCCTGAGCTGGTAAAGATCGCCGAGGGCATGCATCACATGGTGGACCTCGAAGTCGGGGCTGACCCTGTCAGGGGCCCTGGAGTGGCGGAGACGAAGCCCGAGGACGGCGCGGCAATGGGTGCAGATGAGGCAAAGATACTCAGCAGCACCAATGCCGACACCGCGGTGCGGGTTATGGTCAAGGCCACGGCTGCCAGTGACATTCGAGGCGGGACGGACATTGTGGTGAGCCTGCCCGGATTCCAGGTTCCCGACAGCATTGACCGGGATGACGTGGTCATCGACGGGCATCCCACCGACACTGATGCTGCTGCCCCAGACCGTGACGGCTCTTACTACGGGCCGCCGCAGAGCGTCGAGGTCAGCGGGAGCACGATATCGCTGCGGTTGCCGGTCAGGGAGATTCTGGGAACCACCAGCCGTCTCGTGGAAATTGAGCAAACCTCTGGAAACACCGGAACGGCTGCGGAGGACACCGCTAACACCGCAGACGGCAAATACACCATCACCTTCTTCAAGGATGCCGGGATCAAGACTCCGAAGGCGCGGGGGGATGTGAAGGTCACGGTGTCGGATACCGATGACCAAGGCCAATCCTCTGTGTCTCCCGATGCGGCGGGGACGGTGACCATCGCCCCGCACGTGACGTTAAAGCCGAAGGCAGTGAGCCGTGGGGATGCAGTGAAGCTGACGGCCAAAGGGTTGTTGAGCTCTGGCACTACGGCCACGGTGCATTTGGACGAAGCCGGGAAGTCTGACGCAGACGACCTCGTGCTGGGCCGGGGCCTGGTGTCGGACAACATGGTGTCGCTGGATATCGACACCAATACGAGCAAGTTCAAGGCTGGAGTCAATGAACTCACCGACACCAAGGGAGTCACGGGTCTGAACACGATATTCGTGGTGGACGGCTCGGGCCACACTGATCTCCCGGAAGGCGAGAGGAGAATTCAAACCACGTTGACGATACTGCCCACGGTGAAGCTGGACGTATCGCAAGTGAAGCGGTCCGGGCTTATGGAAGTGAGCGTGTCGGACTGGTACTACGGTAACATCCAGAATGTGACAGTGGGCGGATTGGGCGTGATGCTGCCGGACGGCGACGACAGCGGCAGTGAAGACGATCCTTGGACAGTGCAAGAAGTCGCCGGCGGAACTTCCGAAAGCGGCGGAAAGAAGACGTTCAAGGTCATAGTGCCGCGTTCGGCGCGCTTGGGAGAACAGCAAGTGACGATCACTGGCACGACCACGGACCGTAAGGGCGCTAAGGGCGACACGGCTGCTGACAATGTGACCAAGAATATCAACGTCGGCACCTTCTCCCTGAGCGTCAATCCGGACACTGCGGTCACCGGCCAGACGATACGGATTGAAGGCGCAGGCTTCGGCGAAAGGACCTGCATCACCAGCGTAATGGTGGGCGAACAGCCGATAACGGAGGCCACCAACGGCGACGACGTCGGCCCCGGCGACGACTGCGTGAAGACGGACAGCAACGGCGAACTGTCCGGCTCCTTCAAGGTGCCGGGCAAGCTGGCCGCCGGGACCTATACCCTGGAGGTCCGGGACGCCAACAACCGCGTGGGAGACGCGGATCTCACGATTCCCAAGCCGATGATCGAGCTGACTCCCACCAGCAGCCAGCGCGGTGACACGGTGACTGTGGTTGGGAGCAACTTCCCGGCCGAAGACCTGCTGACCATCACCTACAGCGGGGACACCGTGACCGTGGCCACCACCGACACGAGGGGCAATTGGCGGGCAACCTTCGAGGTTCCCGTTGACGCCACCATCGGACGGGAGCACGACGTGGTAGCCCAGTCCGAGAAGAAGGCCGACGGACAGGAAGGCCGGGTTTCGCTGAACGCCAAGGCGATGCACCGGGTGCCTGACGAAACCCTGATGATTTCACCGGCCGAGGTTCCCTCCGGCGGACGGCTGACCGTCACCGCTGGCAACCTGCCGCTGTTCACCCCGGTGAGCATAACCATCGGCGGCATCGGCGCCGCTGGCCGGGTGATTGGCGAGGACGACGCCTCCGACGGCTCGGGCCGCTACGAGAAGGTGCTGCTGGTTCCGCAGCTCACCCCCGGTTCCCACATTGTGGAGCTGACGGTCCACACCGTAGGCACCGACGTAGTGGTGGCGAAGTTCGTCGACATCCTGGACATCGTTACCCGCCCGACGGCTGAGGTGTTCGAGGACCTGATCGCAGACAACCAGTTGACTGTGGTCTGGCGCTACGACAACGCCACCGCTACTTGGGCATCCTACGACCCCACGGCTCCGGCTGAGCTCAACGACCTCAACCTGGTCTCCACCGATGACATCGTCTGGGTTCAGCTCACCGCGTCCGCGGAATTCCAGGGTAGGAACCTCAACGCAGGCTGGAGCCTGATAACCCTGGAGTAAGCTCAAAGACCCTGGCGCAACGGCGGCTGGTTCCCGCTTTCGCGGGAATGACGGCCAGCCGCCGTTACCCCCGGCAAGTCTAAGGAATACGCGGGGCGGTTTCCGTCTTCACGGGAATGCCTGCCCTCGTGAAAACGGGGGACGGCCCGCCCCAAAAGCACAACGGTGAGAGACGAGGAGGAACGGATGACCAAGACCAGAATTGTGGCATTGTTGAGTGTGCTGGCGCTGCTGGCCGCGATGCCGCTGGCGACGGTCCTGGCCCAGCAGCCGGTCCCGCCCCATAAATTCCACGGCATGGTCATGGTGGAGGGGGAAGCGCCCCCGGTAGGCACCGTGGTCATCGCCAGCGTCATGGTTATGACGGAGGGCGAGGACGGCGAGATGATGGAAGAAACCAAGCAAATTGGTTCAACCATGACGACCGACGCCATGGGCAACTACGTCCTGACCACCATGGGCGACTCCATGTATGTCGGCAAGGACATCATGTTCATGGTGGGCGAGATGGACGCCATGCCGTCCATGATGATGGACGATGGCTCCATGATGATGATGGAAGACCCGGTGATGTACATGCAGGGCATGATTTCCAACATCGACCTGGAAGTCGGCGACGCCCCGCCCAGGACCGACGACGGCAGGCCCATAGTGACCGGCCCGAGCGGTCCGCGCGGCCTCACGGGCGCCCAGGGCGAGCCTGGCCCCCAGGGTGAGCCGGGTCCCGCTGGCCCCGCCGGCGCCCGCGGCGCGCCCGGCGCCAAGGGCGACACCGGCGACGCCGGCCCTGCCGGTCCCGCTGGTCCTGCCGGCGACACCGGTCACACCGGCGCCCAGGGTCCCCAGGGCGACACCGGCGATGCCGGTCCCGCTGGCCCGGCCGGTCCTGCCGGCCCCGCCGGCCCTGCCGGAGCCGCTGGCCCGGCCGGTAACGACGGCGCCCCCGGCGCCACCGGCCCCGCCGGAGCTGCCGGAGCTGACGGCGGCGGCGGAGTCCTGGCCATCGTGGCCCTGATAATCGCCATCGTCGGCGTGGTCGCGGCAGGCGGAGCGTTCATCGCAGGACGCCGCGCCTAACCCCCCGGCAACGACCTTATAGGGGCACCCAAACTAGGGTGCCCCTTATTTTAGTCCCGATTCCCCATCTCCGGAGAGTTAAAGTCTCTTGACACTGGAAAGCTGATGACTTCTCCAAAGCACAACATACTCACCATCAAAGGCGTTGACCGGGGGCTGTGGCAATGGCTCAAGTCTCGTGCCGCCCTTGACGGCAAGACCATAGGCGAAACGGTCAACGAGCTAATGGAGAGGCACCGGATCGACCTGGAAGTAAACCAAGGGCGCGGCTTCAACTACACGCTGACCATAAGCGGACTGGACTGGGAGCTGTGGGACTGGCTTAAGAACCGCGCCGAGGCCGAGGGCAAGACATTAGGTGAAATCAGCAACGAGGTGGTCACCGAGTACCGGAACAGAAGGGAAGCTCCTCACAAGGGCGACTGGCACGAGATGCTCACCGTGCGGGGAATAGACCGGGACCTGTGGCGATGGATGAGGGTTCGTGCTTCAGTGGATAACAAGACCGCAGGCCAAATTCTCAACGAACTTATCGTCCGACACAGAGATAGAGTAGAGAGGAGTTGACTGTTGCGGGCGTAGTGTGGCCAGCCCACTGACCGGGGCCTTTACTGGCCGACTACCGCTGTCAACCTCGCATCCATTTCTCCGGCAAGTCTCGCCACGGTCGGCTCGTGGTCTGTCAGTGCCTTCCCTTGAAGATACACTGATAGCACTACATTTCCTCTTTTCCAGTACCAGTTGTACCACCGTAGATATAACCCCTGACCGGGTATATCTACTCTGGCACGATACCCTCCGAAGGCTTCACCTATGCCCTCGTCTGAAGTCATAGTTTCAATCGAATGGGCGTCTATGTCATAGGGTTGCATTGACAGTCTTTCCATATTTTCTGTAAGCGATGTATTTATGAAACTTGTCGCATCCTCGCTGGAATCCAGCACGTCTATCTGGCTACCGACTGAGAATACAGCATCGTCGGCATCACTGGGGAAAAGAAAGAAGAATCATAGAAATGTTTATATCCGGCCTGCTAGCCTGGGGCAGGAGTGGCCGTCACTTCGTTTCGCACTTCTATGCTGGGATTGTTCGATAACAAGATGGGCAAAGGGCCGCTTTTTTCGTCGAGGAAAATCAAATCGGGGAACTCTGCCTTTGCCTGCTTTGGAGACAGCAAGACGGTCTTCATCTGCTGTTCTGTAAGCTGAACTACGCTAGGTGGGCCTAACGTATGGGTTGAGCCGGAACCGCAGGAGACCATCGCCATAAGAATGCCCGCCAGGACGACCGTCAAGATTCTGGAAATCGACTGTCAATGTTGTTGCCCCCTTAGAAACCCCGGCCAGTGGCCGGGGTTTTCGCGTTTGCTTTAGTCCTGGCAAACCACTATCGTCGTGCCTCACTTGATAAGGAGGCAACGCCTATGAGCGACCCATTCTACCAGCAGGGATACGAGGACGCCTACGCCGAGATATACCGCAACATCGATGATGACGACCACCCCCGCATCTGCGGCGGCGCCTGCCGCCCTTGCGGGGTCGTGCGGAGCGCGTTGGAAAACTCCCTGCTCCGGCTCGGCTTGATGATGGAGGCCGAGGACTTTCAGACCTTCACCGAAATCATAGCCAGAGTGAAGCGAAGCTAAACAGATGCGAGGCAACATGAATAGCGAGTTGGTGAAGCGAGCCAAATGGGCTGGACGGCGGTGCTACGAGACGGCCCTTAACTACAACGGCGAGCACAAGGTCAAGGCCATCCTGTACCGGGCCGCGGCCGCAACGAGGGACGCCATTACCATCGTGGAGATAATGGAGAACCTCTACGAACCAGATACCAACACCTACATCGACGACGAGTTTCTGGATACCATTCACCGCCTGGCGGATGCCCGCAAGTGGCAAGCGGTCCAGTACCAGACCTTGAACCGCGACAATCTTCCAAAAGAATATCTAGAGATGGTGGTAGAGGCGTTTGTCGCGTCCGGTGAAGTATATGCCAGCATAGATGCCCACATGGACAACGTGCCACCGGACATGATGGGAAGCATACTGGACGCCGACATACCAGCATCCTACGCCATCATAGCCGGATTCGATGCCCACAACGCCGGCGAGGACGCCTTTGCCGCCGGAGAATACTACCCAGCCATGCTCGCATACAGGGCATCGTACATAGCCTACGAGATGGCTCATATAGATATCGATTCGTACAGCGCGGATGCAACAAAGAAGAACCCCATCTTGAAAGATATTGATGGCATCGTGAGGGTGGCTAATCAGTTCAGGAATTGGGAAAGCGGGACTGCCAAGCTGATAAGCATTGCGGAGACGGAAGCAGGGGCCTTGGCCGTCGAGAGGGCGGCTGAGGCTTTAGGGAGGGCGGCGGAAGCGGCGGACCACGCGGTAAGCAACCTGCGGGCGGCGAAGTTGCTGGACAGCGAGAGGTGGTGATAATTTGCCTGCGTGATATACTAAAGTCGGGGACTATGTCCCCGGCCATACACGTCGGGCAGAAGGAGTGATATGTGGGGAAGTGAGGTAACTATTTCTGGATGGGAGATGGTTGGAATTGTCCTTCTGATAGGACTGCTTTTCGTAAGCCCTATCATCCTCCCCATCATCGCAGGAGGAATAACAGGGTTAACAGTCAAGGGTGTTACCGGAAAGAGCGGCATGGGTTCAGGGTTTATTATAGGAGCTATCGGCATATGCATCTCAATTCCGGTCACAGTAACCGCGGCAACAGTAGGCGGTGAATGGTGGAACGATTACCCGCCTCCCTTTATAGCCGGGCCGATATGCGCGGTACTCACGGTGCTTTGGGTATGGCGTAAAAGAGTTAGGAATTAGAACGGCACTACCGACTTAGTTGGCGAGTTGCCCAGCTCGCCAGCCCGAATGTCAGAACCAGCCCCGCACTCATGGGGATAGCCAGCAGGACGCCATAAAACCAGACGCCTTTGTCCTTCACCCCGAAGAGTCTAGTGAGGCATCATCGTCTTTGACACCCATCCTCGCCACCGCATTTGCCAACACCGCCACCGCCCACGCCAATATGACGCTGATGACCAGAATCAAAAGCCATATACCCGGAGAGGGAGAGATTAGCATAACTACTCCCGCACACGAGCCTCCAACAGAGAGGGCAGTTAGCAAGCTACCAATCTTTCCTAAACCGACTGCCCTAGCGACCGCGTAGCAAAAAACAATATCCATGATGAAAATGAGAGGTATCACGACGTACATAATTATCAAGACCCCAGTAAGACCGGGGCCTAAGTCGCAGCCCTGGCAATAGCCCGTAATCGAGGCAATGACTGGTAATGGCATTTTCTTCCCTAACCCTCATCCTTGGCTCCCATTATAGCCCACTTCGCCACCACCATACGTCAAGAACGACGATGAATATCTGCCGACCCCACCTGCGCCCACCGAGTAGGCAATGGGACACTCTCAGACATGGCCCGACCGGACGGTCCAGCCAGAGGGCATCGCCTCTCAGTCCAGGTTGGCACCGGGTTATATCTTTGGGTGTCATTGACACCATCCCCGTACTTATGTAGGGTGACCGGACGTTATAGACGCGGAGAAATGAGCTTTGGATATAACTGTTTTTGAATACGGAACGGACGAACTGGCGACGTTAGGAGATGCCAAGGTCGTATACATCGGTCCAACATCTTACGCAGTGCGAGAGAACTCGGAGTTGCTGTCGGTTATACGTTTAAGGCTGGACGGCAACAGCGAGTACATAGATATGATGACCAACATCTTCTACGACTGGTATGACCGTGGGGCCTATTTGTCGATGACAACCAGTGGAAGCGAATTTGAGGGTTGCTTCGTCGGGGATTACGGCATCAACCCGGTACGGGGGCGTCTCTTCGTTACTCTGCAAACGCCTCTCTCTTTCCACGAGGCGAAGGAAATGTTTTCGGAGAGCTGAGTTGAAATGCCAGTACCTCGGCACGTGGTCGGGCGAGGGATGCAACGAGGACGCGATCCCCGGCACCCGCTACTGCCACGTCCACCGGAGCCAGGGGCCGTCCAACGAAATTTCGGACAAGGTGTGGGGCATCGGCTGTCCGGTCTACCTGGCGGTGGTCATCGTCGGCGCCATCATACTGACGGCTGTGAGTATGTGTGGGGGATTTAGCTAAGAGGAGAGTCTTGATGCGATAGGAACAACTCAAGGTTTGTCGCTGACGCGGTGTGGGAGGCAGTTGAGTGGCCGCGTCGCCATTGGCGATACTGCCGGGGACTAGTCCACCCTCGGTCCCTTCTCCGGAGGGCAACGCCTCCCAGGCCCCGGTTGTTGGTGCCGGGGCCTCTAACATCTACGCTGGAATGCAACAAAATGCGAGAGTTTTTGATATCCAGAAACATTAGGAAGGGAGGCGGAGGCATTCCGTCCGTGATATCTTTGCACCCCTTTTATGTTGGGGCGAAGAGAGTCGTGGAGAGATTTGAGCAATGGGGAGAATTTACTTTAGAGTACTTCGGTACTGCGGGTAGAGCTGGATACCGAGTGCGGTACATTAGAACGGAATGGGAAGCGAGGCGTATGGGTGGCCGTGATGTAGCTCTTATTGAGCTAAAGGTACTGCGTAGAAATTAAGTAAAATTTGTTCCAGTCTTTCGTGTATTCCCCCACAAAATCAGGGCTGGTAGATACCAGCCCTGATTGCTTGATAATGAATGTGCCATCGGCTTTGTGACTAACGTTTGCTTGGGTCGTATATATTGCCTTCTTCGTCTACCCCATGCGCACCCAACATTTTCTTGAAAAAAAGTATCTGATACTCAGCGCCTTCTTTTGCACTTTCGGTTGGCAACGTTTCGCATTCCAGAGCTATGTTATCCAGTGCTACGAGAGCAGTTTCGAATGCGTAGGGGCCAGGCTGGATGTTTCCCAGAGTCAAACGCACCATATAACAACTCACTACTGCAAGTTGTCCCATAACCCTTTCACGTTGCTCCTTGTAGAGTTCCACAATAGTTTCGTCTTCCATAGTTCTAACACCTCTTTGTTTGATGTATACATCATATTCTTTTATTACATAGATAGCAAATGATAACTCTCACATAGAGACGTTTAACATTACCCAAGCCGCCGCGAGTGTCGACACCCACGGCGGCTTTACGTTTGCGTCCGGTGCGGCCCTGCGGCATTGTCGGCCCATCCCAAAACGGAGGCCAACTATGCCGACCACCCACAAGACCTTCCAACTCCGAGGCTACCTCTCCAAAGCAGGCTACCAGCAACTCGATGATATATTGGCCGAGTGCGCCATCCTCTACAACGCCGCCATCCAAGAATGGCGGGACGCCTACAAGAGCGCCGGAGTCAGTCTCAACGTCTTTCACCAGAACAAAGAATTCACCGCTGTAAGGGCACAGGACGCCTTCTGGGGCGGCATCAGCACCCTCGTAGGCCGTGGGGTACTCCGGCGGGCGGAAAACGCCCGACAAGCCTTTTACCGCCGTGTCAAGGCAGGGGAGAAACCCGGCTTCCCTCGCTTCAAGTCGCGGCGTCGCTGGCGGACCATCCACCTAGCCGGTGCCTACTGCGGCATGGTGAAGCCGGGATACCTCAACATCAAGGGAATGCCCAAAATCAAATTCAAGGACAAAGGAAGATTGCCACCATCCGAACAAATCAGGTCCATCGCCATAACCAGACGAGGGCGCCGGGTCGATATCAACCTCACCTACCGGATCGGCGTTGAGCCGTTACCATCGCAGGGCGGGAAGGCAGTGGGCATCGATATGGGCGTCAGCGACCGCATGACACTGTCCACCGGCGAGTCCTATGAGCGCCGGATATCAAATTCCGAAAACATTGCAGAGAAGCAACGTCGGCTGGTCCGGTGTCGCAAGGGAAGCCGCGAGTGGCGTCGGCGGGTGCGGATACTGGCAAACGCCCACAGCAAGGAGCGGGTCCGCAACCGGAACGACTGCCATCAAATCACCACCGACATAGTCCGCAGGTTCGACGTCATCGCCGTCGAGGACTTGCAGGTGAAGAACATGACCCGGTCAGCCAGGGGGACGGTCGAAGAACCGGGGACAAATGTCAAAGCCAAAAGCGGCTTGAACAGGGAGATACAGAAGCAGACGTGGGGCTTGATTCGCGGTCAGTTAGCTTACAAGGCAGAGTGGGCCGGTAGGCGACTGGTAGCGGTGGCACCTCACCATACGAGTCAGACCTGTTCGGGTTGCGGGGCGGTGGACCGGGAGAACCGCTCAGGCAAGGCGTTTCGTTGCCTTGCCTGCGGACTGGAGCTAGATGCGGACGTGAACGCGGCCATCAACATTCGCGGGATGGGTGTATTTCCATCTACCTAACTAGGTAGCATCAGACTTGTGCCGGGGATAACCAAATTTTCCATCATGAGGTCGAATGTGGCCTGGTCAATTTCTCCATTTTCCAGCATTGATTGGAATTTTGCTTTTTGGGCATCCAATAGCTCTGCCTTGCCCTCTTCTTTGCCTTCAACCCTACTTCTCTCCACAGCGTGCATCCTCAAATTTCTAGCCATCACGATTACAATCACCTCAACCACTAATGTTGCTAGTCCGGCAGTACCGAAAGAATTCCCGAACCATTCGGACGTTCTAGTCCTTGTCGAGTCATCTGACCACCACTGTTGTTCGATGAACCCCGTAGCACCCCACAGGGCGACAGAAAACACAAACATCCAGCCCGCGAAAATGGCCGTTCCACCACTTGCGTTGCTACGGCCAACAGCTTCTTCCCACATCCGTTGAAGCCCCATGTAGTCGAGGGCAAATCGCCATAGCCATCTCAGGATGTGCCGGACGGGTCGTGTGTAAACCCAGAGAAGTGCCAAGACGAGGGCAATTGAATGCTCCTTTAGTCATCAAAATGACCTATTTTGTTGACGAAGTATAGCATAATGCAACCCTTTGCAACGCATGGCTCTAGCAGAGTGGGGTAAAGTGGAGAGGATGGGAGAAACAAAAAGACGGGCAGAGGCCCGTCGCTTGCTACTTGCGGTAATGGGTTGGGATGCGCGGGGGCTTGGCGTAGTGGCGGATGAGATGGGCCGGGGTCTTGGGGGGCGGATTGTCGTCTGGCTGGTTAGCACGGGATGGCGAAGCAGGGCGGTCGTTTTTTGGCCGTGCCTGCTGTCGGAGGGGAGACGCGGAGTCGTCAGTCTCCACCATGAGCGATAGCGATGACGTGTCAGCTTGCGGAGGTACTTTCTGCTGGCGGGCCATTGCCGTACTTCCTTTGGCGAAGGACGGCAACATCGGACTTGGCGCAGGCTGGCTGGAGCGGTATCCTGCCAGTGAGGGTTATTGCCACCTTCACCGGCCTGTCCAGCAATAGCGGTGTTGCTGGCAGGCCACTTCATTTCCTGCCAGCGTATCACATCTGGTAAAATTTGGACAGCAACAGCAATGGCGGGCGGCAGCCCGCCCTGGGCCAGCGAGCCCAGAGAAATGTTCTCCGAAGGAGTGGTGTCCGGCGTCGCATTGGCGTCCGTTACGCGCCGATATGCCCTCTGGCAGACGCCAGAGAGCCGCGCACTTAATGAACAACAATGCGACTTAGTGAACATCATCGACTTTGGGAACACAGCCGGAAAGACCTTAAGGCGCCAGACGCTGGTTCTTAACTCACGCATTCTGGATTCCCGCGAAAGCGAGAATGACGGATGGGACAGGTATCGGCAATGGACTTGGGCCTGAAAGACCGGGTTGCCATCGTGGGCGGTTCCACCCGCGGCTTGGGCCGCGCCATCGCCCTGGCGTTTGCTCACGAAGGAGCCAACGTCACCATCTGCGGACGCACCGAATCCGACCTGCGCCGTGCCGAGATTGAGCTGGCCCGCGCCAGTTCCCAGCAGCGCGTCCTCGCCATCCCCGCCGACATCAGGGACGCCAGGGACATCCGCCGCGTGGTGCGCGACACCCTCAGCCGTTTCGGTCAGATAAACATACTGGTGACCCACATGGGCTATCACTCGGCGGATCGGCCTTCGGAAATGGCCGACGACGTGCTGGTCTCCTCGTTGGACGAAGGCTTTCTCAGCACGGTGAGGTTTGCCCGGGAAGTGGTTCCCTATATGAAGCAGCAGCACTGGGGACGCATCGTGAACCTGCTGCCGGAATTTTCCCGCGGGCCCTTTGGCACGGACGCGCGGGATGTGGCCGGCGAAACTTCTCTAGCCA
This sequence comes from Dehalococcoidia bacterium, assembly GCA_965204865.1. Classification (GTDB taxonomy): domain Bacteria; phylum Chloroflexota; class Dehalococcoidia; order Lucifugimonadales; family UBA3495; genus VXOI01. Next base: position 3,436,784 of record OZ242027.1, read on the forward strand.
ACGCCAACCAGTTGGCGCTGGTCGGCTACGCCAAGAGCCTCGCCAACGAGCTGGCCCCCTTCAACATCACCGTCAACAACCTGATTCACGGCCCGGTGATGACCGACGCATTGGCCGGGGCGATGCAGGAACGCAGCTCCTCCGAGAGCCGCCCGGCGGATGATCTGCTCAAGGAAGCCGCCGCCGCCGTGCCCATGGGCCGCTTGGGCAAGCCCGAAGAGGTGGGCGACCTGGCGGTCTATCTCGCCTCGGAGCGGGCTTCCTTCATCACCGGCTCCAGCGTGATCCTCGACGGCGGTATGCAGCAGGAAATTCATTAGAGGGTGGTTATGGACAGGCAGCCAGAGCATTTTCAGAGAGTTTACCGAGCCGCGCAGGATTTTATGGCGCAGGACGACACGCCGGGTTGGCTGGTATACGATTACCGGGATTCCAACCCCATATTCCGGCAGGTCATACAGCCCTCGGGCCACGTGACGCGGCCCTGCTACTTCTACCTTCCCGCCGAGGGGACGCCGACCCTGCTGACGCACCACGTGGACGCGGGCAAGTTCGCTGACTCCGGCGTGGACTGCGTGGTTTACAGCGGGCGCGACACCCTGGTCTCCGCCCTGCGCGACCTGGTATCCGGCGCCGGGCGGCTGGCGATGGAATACTCGCCGATGAACGAGCTGCCCCGCGTCTCCCGCGTGGACGCCGGCACTGTGGAGCTGGTGCGCAGCATGGGTGTTGAGGTGGTGTCGTCCGCCGACCTGATGCAGGCCGCCACCCACCAGTGGACGCCGGAGCAGTACGCCGACCACCACACAACCGCCCTCAAGCTGGGGCGCATCGTCAACGAGGCTTTCGCCCACGCCGGGGAGCGCATCGGCGGCGGAGTAACCGAGTATGACGTGGCCGAGTTCATCCGCCACCGCTTCGCCGAGGAGGGCATCGCCTCGCCCGATGGCCCCATCGTGGCGGTCAACGCCAACGCCTCGGACCCTCACTACGAACCGTCGGCCCAGCAGCACAGTCCCATCCGCCCCGGCGACTGGCTGCTCATAGACCTGTGGGCCAAGGGCGTGGCACCCGGCAGCGTCTACGCCGACATCACCTGGTGCGCCTATGCCGGAGACCGGGTTCCGGCCAAGCAGCAGGAGATATTCGACATTGTAATCGGCGCCAGGGACGCCGCGGTGGAATACCTGCAAGACACCCATCGCCGGGGCGAGCAGGTTCAGGGCTGGCAGGCCGACAAGGTGGCCCGCGATTACATCGAAGCGCAGGGCTACGGGCAGTGGTTCACCCACCGCTTGGGCCACAGCATCGGCTTCGAGGTGCACAGCGAGGCGGTGAACCTGGACGGCTTCGAGACCCACGACACCCGCCGCATCATCCCCGGCATCTGCTTCTCGGTGGAGCCGGGCATCTACCTGCCGGAGTTCGGGGTGCGGTCGGAGATAGACGTGTTCGTGTCAGAGGAGGGGCCGCGTCCGTCGTCGCCGGTGCAGCGGGAAGTGGTGCTGATGGGGTAGAGATACAGAAGGCATATTTCATACGCAACCGAGCGACGGTTAAATATGTCAACAAAGTTGCCTGAAAACGCGCCGAGAAATAATTGGCTCAGCCCGACTTGGCAAAAAATACGCGACTTGCCGTTTCATACGGACAATTGGAGCGACGGCGCCAAACGGACCGACCGAAAGGCCGTAAACCAGCTTATGGAAGTTCTGGCCCAGATTCTTCCTCATAATGCCCCGCCGCCTTCGGTGATCCCTACTTGGCTCGGTGGGGCGCAAGCCGAGTGGCACCGCAATGGCGTTGACCTGGAAATATCCGTCAACCCCGGCGAAGCCGCTGAGTACTACTTCAACAATGGCGATGGCGAATGGGAAGGGGCTGTTCTCGACGATTGGGCGAAATTGAAGGAATGCGCCAAGTCAATCGTATAGTCGGCAGGTTGCCTGGCAGCCATGAGGGAAGTGTTGAGGGATGACGCCGGAATTGACGACGATGAGGTTGTGCTGCGCCGCATCTCTGAAAGGGCCTATACTTTCGACGAAAACTTGGGCAGATTTCGTCCGTCCAGCCAAGCCTTTCTCCAGAACGGGCCTGACGGTCTTGTGTCGGTATACTTGGAATCCGAAACTGCTCACGGCGCAGTAGCCGCCGAAGGGCCGGAGCCGTATCTGGCTGCTATCACTGTTGGGGAGTTGCGCGAGTTGGGCCTCGGCATCGTCCGTGATCCATCGTCGGGCGGCCCTGGTCATTGCGAGATTACCGGCAGGAAGACCAGAGGAATACTGAACAGGATAGCCAGACAAGCGCAATGGGTTCTGGGGTATGAGCCGCCCGGCGCTGCATAGCGAGCAATACCGACCGCCCCCGGTTGCCCGCCGCCGTTGCCGCCAGTAGAATGGCGGGCGACGCTTAGCTTACACAAGAAGGTTTGTGATGGAGTTTTCGCTGGCTTACGAGATGCAACGCCCCGTGCTGGACGACCACGCCGTCATCGAAGAAACCATCGAACAGTGCATACTGGCCGATGAGATGGGTTTCGACGCTGTGTGGTTCGTGGAGCACCACTTCCTGACTACATTCTCCGGGTCGCCGTGTCCCGAGGTCATCTTCGGCGCGCTGTCCCGTCTAACCAAGCGCATCCGCCTGGGGTTCGGCGTCGTCATTCTGCCCTACCACCACCCGATCCGGGTGGCCGAGCGCGTGGCGATGGTGGACCATCTCTCCAACGGCCGAGTCGAATTCGGCACCGGCCGTTCCGCGCCCTACGAACAGTTGGGGATGGGCATTGACCCCCGGGACACGCGGGAAATGTGGGAGGAGTCCCTGACCATGATTCCCAAGATATGGGAGTCGGACTACTTCGAGTGGGACGGCAAGTTCTGGAAGGTGCCGCCGCGCCAGGTGCTGCCCAAGCCCTACCAGAAGCCGCACCCGCCCATCTGGGTCGCCGCCTTGCAGCCGGCCACCTACCAGCTCGCGGCGCAGAAGGGCATCGGCTCCATGGCCCTGGGCGTCAACGCTCCGTCGGTGCTGGAGCCCTCCATCCGCGAATACAAGACGGCCATCAAGGAATCCAATCCGGTGGGGGCCTTCGCCAACAACAAGTGGCTTTCCTCCTGCTTCGGCCTCTGCGGGGAAGACGACGCGGCCACCAAGGAGCTGTCGGCGCAGTCGCTCAAGACCTTCTTCGGGCCGGGGCGTCCCTACGTCCAGGACCAGAAGGATGTCTATTCCCGGCTGCTGGAGCAGTGGGGCGGCGTTCCCGACCACCTGGCGCAGAACTTCTCGCGCTACGTGGACGTGCCAGCGCAGGGCGGCAACGGCGGCTCGGCCCTGGACCTGTCGGGCGGCAGCGCGCTGGCCCAGAAGGTGTGGGAAGAGTTTGACGCCGCCACCATGGCCGAGCGGGGCATCATCGTGGCCGGCGACCCGGAGTCCTGCATCAAGGCGGCCAGGCTGCACGAGGCCACCGGCGTTGACCAGTTGCAGTTCCTGATGGCCACAGAGACGGTGCCGCACAAGAAGGTGATGGAGTCCATCGAGATGTTCGGCAAGCACGTCATCCCCGCCTTCCGCGAGTCGGAGCAGGGGACGCCGTAATGCCCGATTGACGTGAACGCGGCCTAACACTACCTAGGAACTATCTCAAAACCAGCGATTGCTTTCTCAGCGGTTCTCTGCATTACCCCATCACCCCCTCCCTAACCCTCCCCCCAGGGGGAGGGGGCTTTTTGAGATAGTTACTGAGTACCGGGGTGGCCGGGCGCGCCATACATGGGGCAGCCGGTGCATGAAGCGGCCTGTCCGCAGGGCGCTGCCCCGGCGGAGGGAGCGGCGGCAAGGCCCGGTTTCAGCGTTTCACTGCGGGGCTCCCGCGTTCCGAAGCCCGCCGGTTCGTTGAACAGGTCGAGGCGCAGTTGCTTGGCGCGAGGGGGCCGGTGGCCGGGGAGGACCAGGAAGGGCCAGGCCCGCTTGCGTACTACTCCCATGCCTTGCAGGTCTCGCCAGTTGTCTATGCTGTGGCGTTGGCGGTTCTCTAGAATCCGGTCGGCGGACACCGGGCCCAGGCCCGGCACCCGCAGCAACTGCTCTCTGGTGGCGGCATTGACGTCCACCGGGAAGGAATCGAGGTTTTCCACGGCGATGACCGTTTTGGGGTCGTTGTCCGGCGAGAGAAAGCCGCCTCCGTCGAAGGCCAGGCCAATCTCGTCGTTGGAGAACTGGTAAACGCGCTTTAGCCAGTCCATCTGGTACAGGCGATGCTCCCGGATGGAAGGCACCGGCGGGTGTTCTTCCAAAGGGGTGTGCCGGGCCGGGCGGAAGGGGGAGTAGTAGACCCGCTTCATGTTCCAGTCGGAATAGAGCTGGTCGATGCGCTGGAAAATCTGCCGGTCGGACTCGTCGGCGGCGCCCACCACCATCTGGGTGGCCTGGCCCACGGTGCCGCCGGTCTTCTCCTTGGTCAACTGGTCAATCCACTGCATGGGGTCTAGGATGCCTTCCTGAAACTGCTTGTGGGGGCTGATGCGCCGCATCATATCGGCCTGGGGAGTTTCCAGGTTCACCGACAGCCGAGTTCCCAGCCGGTGGGCTGCCTCGACGTGGGCGTAATCGGCGCCGGGCATCACCTTCATGTGGATGTAGCCCCGGAAACCGTGCTTTCGCCGTATCAGGTCCACCACCTCGATGAGCTTCTCGGTGGTCTTGGAGCCGCTGCCGGCGATTCCCGAGCTGAGGAACAGGCCGTCTACGGTGTGGCGCCGGTGCAGTTCCATGAAGGTATCGGCCAGTTCCTCCCGCTTGAAGGCGTAGCGCTTGCGGGGTACGTAGACGCTGTTGGGGCAGTAGGCGCAATCCATCATGCAGAAGTCGGTGAACATCACCCGCATCAGGTTGATGGACTTCCCGTTGGGCATGGAGGCCCGGTAAACTCCCGGCATGGGGTTCTTCTTTGGGTCGGAATAGGCCGGGCGAAATTCGTTCTTGCCGCGGCCTTGAGAGACCGGGGAGAGAATGTCATCGGACGCCGGCATCCCGCCCAGAATCTGGAGCTTTTCGTAGGCATCGGGAGAGCGTTTAATCAGCATGAGGGTTCACCTGTCGCAAGTATGAGAACTTATGTTCTCAGTAAAGGCATAGCGCTGTCAAGGGGCAAAAGACAATGAGCGGGGGCTTTCGATTCTCGGCGTAATTGTCTGAACTGTGATTTCTCTGATTCTGGGATTACCATGATTTTCCGAATCCTGATAATCCTTCAATCACCTGAATCACAGTTCAGACAAAGAACCGAAAGACTCTGGCCTGTTGACCGGAAACCCTGTGCAGCATTGGATAATGGGGTACAATCAAGGCGGGTCTGAAAGCCATCGCGGAAGTTTAGATATGCTTGGGGGGCGGTGCTATGCCGTTTGGTATCCGTCGCGGTTCCGGCGTTGCGGTAGTGGAAATGCACGGCGTTATCGGCTCGCAGATTCGGGCGGCCCCCTACGCCCGCATCTTCGAGAACGTCGCCAAGAACAAGTCCTACCGGGCGTTGCTGCTGGACATTGATTCGCCGGGAGGTTCGGCAGCGGCCTCCGAGGCTTTGCATCGCAGCATCGAGCGGGTGGCGGAGAGCAAGCCGGTGGTGGCCTATGTGCGGGGCCTCGGGGCCTCCGGCGGCTACTACCTCTGTTGCGCCGCCAACCAGGTCTATACCCTGCCTACGGCGATGGTCGGCTCCATCGGCGTCATCTACCTGCGCCCGGTGCTGGAGCAACTGCTGGGGCGCGCAGGCATTGAGTTCAATATCTTCAAGGGCGGCAAGTACAAGGATATGACCGGCTTCTGGCGCAGCCCTACCGCGGAGGAGTCGGAGAAACTTCAAGAATTGATTACCGAAATATACGACAACTTCGTGCAGGTGGTGGTCAAAGGCCGCTCGCTGCCGGAGGAGACGGTGCGGGAGCTGGCGACCGGCGAGGTAATGACAGGACAGAAGGGCATCGAGGTAGGACTGGTGGACCACATCGGCGACTTCACCGACGCCCTGAACGCCGCAGCCGAGGCAGGCAAGACGCGCCCGCGCCCCAAGTTCCTGCAACCCCGCCGCAGCCTGTCGCAACGGCTGTTCGGGCGCACGTCCGCCGAGACGTCAACGCTGGCCGGTCTTGCCGGTGGCTTGCAGCGGATGCTCAGCGGGGGAATCTACTACCTGGATCCGGCGTATCTGGCGGGCTGGGCGGGGGAGAGCTAGGCAACGCCGGCACTCTCGGCCAGCAAGTAGGGCCGTAGCAGCTCGGCGGCGCGCTCAATCACGACGCCCATAGCCCAACCCTCCGGGTCGAAGTTCACGCATAGGCCCGGGGTGACAGGTTTCCACACAAGGGGCGGCTCGCCGGTTTGCAGTTGCAGCGTGTCCGTTTCCGGGGTATAGACGATTTTCATATTCCGGTCAACACCGCTGCGCTTACCTTTATGACCGTCTGCGGGAAACAGATACGGCCCTAGCAGTCTGACCGCGTGGTCAATCGTAACCGAACTTACTTCTCCGTCCCGGCCATACATTACCCATAGGTCCGGCGCGACTGTTTCTCCACATCCTGGCGACTCCGCAATATGGAAAACCAGTGTATCCGTGTCGTCAAAATATCTGATGGATATATCTTCCCGACTCACGATAATCTCCCAAACACCTTGTCTAGGCTTCCGTCAAAGTATGCGGTGTGAAGCTGATCATCCTCGACTACGACCCGTAGCCAATGCTTCATTTCATCAATCCACCCATAGTATACGTTTCTTCCATCATACTCTTGATGATTTGGTTCGGCTATCGTCCTTTCAATCCACTCCAGCCTTACATCTCGATGCGGTTCCTCGATGTAATGGTAGGTTGGATTGGACACTACCCGCCGGGCATATTCCCATCTCTCCTTGCTACTCATTAGACAGCCGCCGCTTCACTTCCTGCCACAGCTCCTCCTTCTCCTCCAGCGGCAGCGCCTCGAAGTCCAGCCCCCTCTCTTCGGCCAGTTCCTCCATGCCCCGGTAGCGGGCGGCGAATCGGCTGTTGGCTTGGCGCAGCACGTCCTCGGCGTGGGCGTCAGCCCAGCGCGACAGGTTGACCAGGGCGAAGAGTATGTCCCCCAGCTCGTGCACCTGCTCTTCCGGCGTCTTGGCCTGGCGAAACTCCTCGATTTCCTCGGCCACCTTGTCCAGCACGCCGGAAACGTCGTCCCACTCGAACCCGGCGCGGGCCACGCGGTCCTGCATCAGTTGCGACGCCGCCAGCGCGGGCAGGCTGGCCGGGATGCCGTCCACCGGGGACTTGCGCGTTCCGGCGGCGGCCCGTTCCTCGGCCTTGATGCGCTCCCAGTTGCGTTCCACCTCGCGGGCATCGGACACCGATTCGTCGGCGAAGACGTGGGGATGGCGGCGGATGAGCTTGCGGTTGATGCGCTCCATCACGTCGCCCATGTCGAAGCGCCCGGCTTCCCGGGCGATGTCGGCGTGGAAGGCAATCTGCACCAGCAGGTCGCCCAGCTCTTCGGTCAGCACCGAGGGGTCGCCCGCGTCTATGGCTTCCAGCGTCTCGTGGGCTTCCTCCAGCAGATTGCGCTTCAGCGATTCGTGGGTCTGCTCGCGGTCCCAGGGACAGCCGCCGGGGGCGCGCAGCTTCGCCACGATGTCCACCAGCGTCTGAAAGTCGGATATTTTGCCGTTCAATTCGTATTTATTCATAGGGCGATTATAATTCGTAATACCCATGTTTCAATCGCTTACACATCCCGACAAACCCCTAGCCCGGTTTGCGGGCCGCCTGCGCTGGCTGCCTGCGGCGTTGTTCGTCGTGGCCGTGCCGGTCTTCCTGGTGACCGGCAGCATCACCTGGGCCTTCAACAACGTCGGGCTGTACGAAGGCGGCTTCGAGAAGTATCGCATCGCCTGGGTCAGCGGCATAACACCGGAAGACCTGCGTCAGGTGGCGGTGGAGCTGCGGGCCTACTTCAACTCCGGCGACGAGCCGCTGGACGTGCGCACCCGTATCTTCGGCTCGGAGCGGGAGCTGTTCAACGAGAAAGAAATCATCCACATGTACGACGTGAAGCGGCTGTTGTGGGGGGTGTATGGGGCCTTCGCGGTGTCGGCGGCCTGTCTGGTTGCGCTGACGGCGGCCGGGTTCGCGTTGCAACGCCGGGCCCACGTGCCGACGCTGGCCCGCCGGACGATGTGGGGCGGCGGGCTGACGGTGGGGCTGCTGGTGGCCTTCGGGCTAGTGGCGACGGTGGGCTTCGACGCGCTGTTCCTGCTGTTCCACCGGGTCAGCTTCACCAATGACTTCTGGCAGCTCGACCCGCGCACCGACTACCTGGTGCTGCTGTTCCCGCAAGGATTCTGGTTCGACGCGACGATGTGGGCCGCCCTGCGCGCCCTGGCCGGGGGCGCGCTGCTGGTGGCGGTGGGCGGCGGGTATCTGGCGTGGCGGCGGTGGAAGTAGGGAACCGGCGTTTTATAATCTGCGGAAATACGCTGGAGGTTGGATACTGTGCCAAATGGTGGATTCCACGAAGAACGAGTTGGCATTTGCCCTCATTGTCGCAGTCCCCGCATCAATACAAGGCGACGCCGACATCGGAATATGATCTGGAGGTGTAGAAATTGTAACCGCGTTTTCGCCAGCCCGGAAATCGGGATAGTTAGAGGAGAAGACTGGCCTAACGCAGTTTTAGAGGAACGTATATCACAAATGGAATCTAGAGCCAGGCGTCGAGGCGGAGGTCGTCGACGACCAAGATCCGGGTGCCTCTTGACTTCGATTCTCGTGGTCGTCATCGTCGGAATTGCAGGCTTCTTTGCCATCGGCAGAAACGCCGACTTCCCCGGGGCTGACACGCTTCGCATCGCAGATCAGGAAGTCGGTCAGCGTATAGGAGGCAACGGCGCCGACAAGAACAGGGGCAATGAAGTAGAGCAACCGGCGCCCCCGCCAAACCAGCGGTACTACGAACACAAAACTTATATGCTGGAACTGATCAACAAGGAGCGAGCCAAGGTCGGGGTTCCGCTGGTGACGCTGGGCGATAACATAGCGGCGCAACTGCACGCCGAAAGTTCCCTCGCCAACTGCTTCAGCGGCCACTGGGGGGTTGACGGCCTGAAACCGTATATGCGTTATTCCCTGGCAGGCGGCTACCAGACCAACGGCGAAAACGGCAGTGGTTTGGACTACTGCATCAGGAAGTCCGACCGTTATCGCGCCTTGGGCAGCATCGAGACCGAAATTCGGGAAATGGTGGATGGCTGGATGCGCAGTCCGGGTCATCGCCGCAACATCCTGGACAAGTGGCACAAGAAAGTGAACATCGGGCTGGCTTGGGACAAGTACAACATGGTTGGCTACCAGCATTTCGAGGGAGACTACGTGGAATACGAAAGCCTGCCTGAAATAACAAGCGGAACGCTGTCTTTTTCGGGGCGCACGATAAGTGACCTGCGATTCTCCGGCAAGGAAGAACTGGGTCTGCAGATTTACTACGACCCTCCGCCTCATTCGCTTACCAGAGGGCAGGTCTCACGGACCTATTGCTACGATTCGGGGCTTCAAATAGCTACGTTCAGGTATCCTCTGGCAGGCAACAGTTTCTGGAACGAGGACGAGTTCACAAAAACATATTCGCCCTGCCCAGACCCGTATGACGTATCTCCGAACGCCCCGGAGCCGCGCTCGCATGATGAGGCGCATAGATTCTGGGAGCAGGCATATGCGGCCAGCCAAGCCCGAAGGGGTCAGACCATCACCGTACCTTGGATAACAGCGTCGAAATGGATGGCGCGAGGCACGGAGTTCTCTGTTACTGCCGACATCAGCAAACTGCTTTCCAAGTACGGGCCGGGCGTTTACACCGTCCTGCTGTGGGTCGAGGTGGACGGGGAGGACGTGCCGATTTCCGAGTATTCCATCTTCCACGAAGTGGAACCGCCGGACACTTATGACCCGGAACACTGGAAATAGAAAGACGCGGAGATAAACCTCCGCGCCTGTACGCTATGATTGGAGTAAGCCGTCGGCCTAATGCCCGCAGCCGCAGCCTCCGGCGCAGCAGCCGCCACCGCCGAGGGGCGGCAGAGGGCCGGGGTTGAAGGACTGCTCTTCGCCAGCGCCTCCGACTCGGGCGAACATGGAGATGGCCCGCTTGGCCGGCTGTTCACAGTTGGGGCAGTCGGCGCCGGTGGCGCTCATCGGCTGGAGCTTCTCGAACTTGTGGCTGCACGTGGGGCAGTGATACTCGTACAGAGGCATAACGCCGCTCCAATTTCAGTGTCGTTGTCTGAAATTTAACTGAACCGTCAGCAGGGGTCAAGGGAGTCCCCGGCAAAGTGCCTATCTGATCCCAGCCAAATGTTGCGATTTCTGACCGTCCCATACCCCGAGCGACCACCTGTGGCTGTGGTGCTAGGCCGAGAGCGCTGCGGCGACGCCTTCTATTTTCCCTGGCCCCGATATAGTCAGCTCAGCGATTGCCCTGACGATGTTCGGGTGCTCCAACCCCGATACGAGGAAGGTCCACCGGCACGCCCGCTGGGTATTCGTTGTGATTTCCTCCTTTTCGGCAGGGGTGAACGTCCGTCCTGTCGCCCTCTGGAGGGCATCTATATTCATCTCAATCTGCTGTGCCAGGAGCCCGTCGATGGCCCCGCCGAGCTCCAGGACCTCGTCGATGGCCGCCTCCCGCTCTTCAAGGGTCAGGTCCTCGGATACTTCGCCGATTAGCAGCGTGTCCAGCTTGGCGTGCTGCGCCTCTTCCAGCCAGTGAAACCTCAAGAGGTCCCGCATCAGCCCATCCAGGTCCGAGTCGTCGCGCACATGCTCTATGTAGTGGAGCTGGGTGAACCATTCGATAATCGCGGTCAGCATCATGACGGCCAGCTTCGACTTGCTTCGGACTACTTCCGCCACCTCTTCCCGGCCGGGGATCAAGCCGCACTCAGTGCCGAAGCCCTGGCCGAAAAGGTCAACCGACCTCCGAAACAGCTCCTGGTGTTTGAACTCTTCCTCAGCGAACCGCAACAACGAGCGGGCTCTGACCTCATCTCCGTAGACATCTTTCATAGCCTCTTCCGTGACGGTGGGGATGATGAACTCCTCCACGAAGGCGAAGATGTGGCAGTATGCGTTGCCCATAATCTGATTCAGCTGAAGTTTCTCGCTGTCGTTCAGACATCCAATCTCGTCTACGCCGGTCAACCTGTTGGGCAGAAAGCGTTTCGAGAAGTCGAAATTCTTGTCGGCCAGGACATCGTCTTCCAGCCACGAGACCCTCTTGGAAATGTCCAGACACTCCTGGTAAGTGTAGTTGTGTGTAAGCATGGGCTTCGTCTCCTTACTAATGGGACTTTCGGCGGGATTTTCCAAATTAGCTAACCCGATGTGCAAGTTATAAAGGGGTTGAAAATCCAGGTCCAAACACCTCTACTAGAGTTGCGGTTCCCAGTGGAGGTGTGTGATGGACCTGGATACCAAAATCATAGCAGTCTTTTGCCGGATAGATGATGCTTTGCAGAGCCTTTTCCAGAGACAACGGCTCCGGCGGAGTGGACCCGAACCTTCGTTGTCCGATGCTGAAGTGCTGACCATGGAGGCAGTGGGCGAATTTCTGGGCTTGGGCCAGGATACGGCCCTCTACCGCTACTTCCGCCACCACTACAGCCACTTCTTTCCGGCTATGGCGCGAGTCTGCCGCACCACTTTCGTGCGCCAAGCCGCCAACCTCTGGTGGGTCAAGGAGCAGGTCTGGCAAATCCTCCTGGGTTCCATCCGGTACGACCCGGCCTTGTCCATAGTGGACAGCTTTCCCCTGCCAGTCTGCCGCTTCGCCAGAGCCCACCGCTGTCAGCGGTTCCGGGGAGAAGCTGCTTTCGGGAGGGATGACGTAGCCCGGCAGACCTTCTATGGTTTCCGGGCGCACTTGCGTCTGAACTGGCCGGGGTTGATCACCGGCTTCGGCTTGGCCCCAGCCAACGTGCATGACCTGGCCATGGTCCCCGAACTGGCTGGAGATGCCCAGGGGGTCCTGCTGGGTGACCGCAACTACTGGTCCCCGACCCTGACTGGGGAGTTGCGCAGCCAAGGCCTGACCCTGCTGGCCCCCTTCAAGTCGAAGAAAAAAGACCCTTGGCCCCAGAGGAGTTACCAACTCAGCCGGCCCCGTTACCGCATCGAGACCGTCTTCAGTCAATTGGTTGAGCGCTTTCAAGCCAAACAGGTCTGGGCCAGGGACATCTGGCATCTGCAAGCTCGGTTGCTGCGCAAGGTGCTTAGCCATACCCTGGCTTTCAGCCTCAATCAGGAGCAAGGAAATCCACCACTCCAATTCGACAAGTTGCTTGCATGGTAGAACTTGCACATCGGGTTAGCTACCTGAATCCAGCGCCAGCCCATCATTATCGTCGAGGGCCATAGTACTATCACTCACGAATGCGGGCAAACTTCCTGTCAAGCTCGCTTCCGCCCCAATACGGCTATAATAGATAGTTGCGACTGCAAGTATTCCGATACGGCGGCGCAAGGCGCGGCCTCCGTACCGCTCAGGGTCTCAGGATGTTCGAGATTTGCTTTCCCGCGTGAGGACCAGCCGTTCCTACAAGTGGTGGGTGTTCGCCGCCATTGCCATTGGCACCTTCGTTTCCGTGGTGGACAGCGGTTCGGTACTGGTGGCGCTGCCGGAGATCGAGGAGCATTTCCACTCCGACCTGCCCACGGTGCAGTGGGTGGTGGTCGGCAACGCTCTGGCCATCAGCGCCCTCATTCTGCCCATGGGGCGGCTCGGCGACATCGTCGGGCGCAAGTGGGTCTACATCGGCGGCTTGGCTATCTTTGTCGCCGGGTCGCTCCTTGCCGGACTGTCCGCCAACCTGCCCTGGCTGATTACCGCCAAGGTATTCCAAGGCTTCGGGTCGGCCATGATCCAAGGCAACGGCATGGCCACCGTCATCTCCTCCTTCAGCGGGGCCGAGCGAGGCAAGGCGCTGGGCACCCACATGAGCGTGGTCGGCAGCGGCGCCATCGCCGGGCCGGCCATCGGCGGACTGCTGGTCGCCTCCTTCGGCTGGCAATCGGTGTTCTTCGTCAATGTCCCCGCTGGCATTCTGACCATCCTGATTACGTGGCTGGTGCTTTCTCCAGCGCGGGAGTCGGCAGAAGACCCTTCGGCTTCGCTCAGGACAGGCTCAGGGCCAGCGGGCCGGTTCGACTGGCCGGGCGCGGCGCTGTCGGCCATGGCGCTGCTGGTCTTCCTGCTGGTGGTGGGCAACGGCCACCGGCTGGGCTGGACTTCCCCGGCGGTACTGGCAGGAGCGGCGGCGACGGTGGCCCTGCTGGCCGGCTTCGTCTGGTGGGAGCTGCGAACCCCGTCGCCGATGCTGGAGTTGCGGCTCTTCAGGCGCAAGCTGGTGGCCATCGGCGCGGCGGCGGCCTGGCTCTCCTTCATGGGAATGTCCTCATCCCGCTTTATGATGCCCTTCTACCTGCAACGAGTGCTGGAGATAGGCCCGCGCGACGTGGGGCTGCTGCTGATACCGCCCGCGCTGTGCATGGTGCTGCTGGGGCCGGTGAGCGGGCGGCTGTCGGACCGTTTCGGCTGGCGCGCGCTGACGGTCTCGGGGCTGGCCCTGTCCATGGCCGCCAGCATCGCCATCGCCGTGAACCTCACCGAGTCGTCGCCGGTGGCGTTCATCGTGCTGATGCTGATGGCCCAGAGCGCCGGAATGGCCCTGTTCAACTCGCCCAACCAGATCTCCCTGCTCAGCGCGGTGGAGCGCAGCCAATACGGCGTAGTCTCGGCGCTGACGCAGCTAATCCGCAACTCGGCCAACGTCACCAGCATCGCCGTAGCGACAACGGTGGTAGTGGTCACCATGGGAACCTACGGCGTGGAGCCAAGCCTCGACGCTGTTTCGCCCGCGGTGGCCGACGCCTTCGTGGCCGGGCTGAAGTGGGCCTTCATCCTGATGGCCGCGATGCTGCTGACCGGGGTGGCCCTGGCGGTGATACGCGGGGAGCGCAGACGTGCGGAACCGACCGCGACGCCACGCCGCGAACCGGCGCAGAGTCCGGCCGATTAGCAAGGCACGCCGGTTGAACTATGGCCGGGGCGGTTGCTACACTAGGCCCCAGCCCCGGCAAACAACATAAACAACATACAAGATCCGGGGACAGGCGGAGGAGAAACCGTGGCAGACGTCAAAATCGAAATCCGGGAAAACGGGCCCAATCGCGTTACTGGTCCCATCGAAATCGTGGATATGAGCGGCGCCAACTACACCATTCCTGAAGGGCGCTGGGTCACCCTGTGCCGCTGCGGACACTCGGCGGAAAAGCCCTTCTGCGACGGCGCGCACCGCGACGCCGGCTTCCAGGCGGAGTCGAAGGCCCGCTAACCTGCCGCCATTCGCGGTAATATGCGTAAGGGCGCACACAGGCGTGCGCCCTTACAACATCTCAGGGGAGGAGCGGCAATTGACCCAGACAGGCCACGCCACAGTAGAAATCAAGCCCTTGACGCCGGAGCTGATGGACGACTTCGGAACAGTGTTGAGGGGGAACTTCGGGGCTGGCTGCTGGTGTATGTTCCCGCGCTTGACCGACGGGCAGATGCGCGAATTGCCCGGCGAGGGGAAGCTGAGTCCCCGGCGGCGGGAGGCGATGACTCGCTTGGCGGGACGGGAACCATCCTCTGGCCTGATGGCCTACACGGACGGCGAGCCGGTCGGCTGGGTTGCGGTCGCCCCCCGAGGTGAGTTTACGCGGGTGGCCCGCTCCCGCGCCACGCCTCCGGTTGACGACGAGCCGGTGTGGGTGATTCCCTGCGTCACCGTTCGCAAGGGATATCGAGGGCAAGGCATCGCCCTGGCCTTGATACGGGCCGCCGTGGAATACGCGGGCAAATGCGGCGCGCCAGCGGTGGAGGCTTACCCCAGGGCGGATGGAGAACGAACCGGCGACGACAACGCCTATTTCGGCACCGAACCGATGTTTCGACGAGCAGGGTTCAAGGTTGTCCGTGAACCGCTGGATGGCCTGCCGCGCAACTGGCTCCCGCGGGTGGCGATGCGTGTTGCTACAATGGCAGGCGCGGGATAACCGACTGTTTTGCCTGAGAGGAGCGAATGGCCGGGGACTATTCGCCGACAACGTTGCCGTTGCCGTCTGTAACGGTTAACGGCGCCAGTAGCTCTACTAGCTCCGCAATACTCTCGATGTCCTTGCCGATGATTTCGGCGTCTAGGAACCTCTTGCGTTCATAGTAGTTGTCATGCAAGACGGTGGCCCTGCCGCGCAAATCGAGCAGACGGTCGTTGCCGGTCAAACGGCTGGCTTGGTCCATCACCCGGATGAAATCCCGGTGTTTTCGGTACACCCAGCCTTGGGCCTCCGCAACGGCCTTCACCATGTGGGCCGCCGCTCCCCAGCCTTTTTCCGAGGCTTGATGCAGGCGGCCGTTGGCTAGGTACTCCCTGCTGTGAGCCAGAAACTCGCGGGCTTGGGATTCGTAATCGTTCACAGCGTCGAAGTCCGTCGTGTTTTCCGGGGTAGTCATAAAGTCCTCCATACCACGCTAGTATTGTAGCACGGCAGGAAAGGCGGCCATCGCGCCACCGCTACGGGCAGCGGCGGTGGACGGGGCGGATGCGTCGGACGCTGTTCAGACGTTCCTCTGCCAATAGGTCGGCAGCGGCGGCGGTGGAGATTTCCTGGGCCTGCGAGGTTTTGATGACGCTGGACATGATTTCGTGGATGCGCTCGGTCTTTTCTCTGGCGCGCTCCGGGCTGTACCCGGCGTCGCCCAGCTCGGCCTCGACGTTGATGATGCCGCCGGCGTTGACGATGTAGTCCGGGGCGTAGAGGATGCCCCGGCGGTGCAGTTCCTCGCCGTCGGCCTCGGTTAATAGCTGGTTGTTGGCTCCTCCGGCCACCACGCGGCAGCGTAGCTGGGGAATGGTCTGGGGGTTCAACACGCCGCCCAAAGCGCAGGGGGAGAAGATGTCGCAGTCCACGTCGTAAATGGCGTCGGGCGTTGTTACCTCCAGCCCCAGGTCGCGGGCGCGGTCGAGGGCAGCGTCATAAACGTCGGTGACCACCAGCCGGGCGTCTTCCTCCAGCAGGTGCTGGCACAGGTGGCTGGCGACCTTGCCGAAGCCCTGCACCGCCACGGTCTTGCCGCGCAGCCCGCCGTTGCCCCAGACCTCCTCGGCGCAGGCTTTCATTCCCATGTAGAGGCCCAGGCCGGTCATTATGGAGGTGTCGCCGCTGCCGCCCAGCGACAGGGGCAGGCCGGTGACGTGCCTGGTTTCCTGCCGCACGTACTCAAGGTCGCGGCCCGTGGTGCCAACATCGGTGGTGGTCAGGTAGCGTCCGCCGAGGGTGTCCACGAACCGCCCGTAGGCCCGCATCAGGGCCTCGGACTTGTCAGCATGGGGGTCGCCGATGATGACGCCCTTGCCGCCGCCCAGGTGCAGACCGGCCACCGCTGACTTGTAGGTCATGGCCTGGGAGAGCCGCAGCGCGTCGGTGAGGGCCCCCTTCTCGCTCTCGTAGGGCCACATCCGGGCGCCGCCGCAGGCCGGGCCGAGGGTGGTATCGTGGATGGCGATGATGGCCTTGAGGCCGGAGCCGGGGTCGGAGAACATCGTCACCTGCTCATGGCCCCCTGCGGTCATTCGCTGGAGAATGTCCATTTCCGTCACCCCCTCTACGTTTCCTGTGCTTCTATTATACCCCCGTAGTTGTCTGAACTGTGATTCGTTTGATTTTGAGATTTCGCTGATGGGACCTCAATCCTGCTCATCACTGGAATCTCCAAAATCACAGTTCAGACAATCACCCGCAGAAACGACGGGCGGGGTGTTACAATTGGCGGGCTATCTTGCGGAGGTTTCAGATGCCACCAAAACAATACTCAAGCCCGCCGCCAACCACAATAGACCCGTCCAAAACATACACTGCCACCGTGGACACCAGCGCTGGTGCGATGACCCTCGAACTGTTCGCCTCGGAAGCCCCGCTGACAGTCAACAACTTCGTACACCTAGCCCAAGACGGCTTTTACGAAGACTGCCAGTTCCACCGGGTCATCAAGGACTTCATGATTCAGGGCGGCTGTCCCCGGGGCGACGGCACCGGCGGCCCGGGCTACCGATTCCAGGACGAGCCGGTCACCCGCCGCTACGTCAAAGGCACGCTGGCCATGGCCAACGCCGGGCCCAACACCAACGGCAGCCAGTTCTTCATCGTTCACGGCGCAGACGTGGGCCTGCCCCCCAACTACACCATCTTCGGGATGCTGACGGATGGCGGCGACGTGCTGGACACGCTGGCCAACTCGCCTGTGACCCGCAGCCGCGGCGGCGAGAATTCCTCTCCCGCGGAGCGTCTGATAATCAACAACATCACGATTGAAGAGTCGTAGCCCTCAAAACCAGGAAGGCAAAAGAAACGCGGAGGGACGCCAATATCGCCCTCCGCGTTTCTTCTTTATGCCGTTGCCTTGCCGTATCTTAATTATCATTCCGTCGAAAACGGCGCAGTCTTGTGGTAAACATCCCAGCGGACTGCCCGGCGGCTAAGTCACCGCAGGCACGGCCCGGACCGGTTGGGGGCCGCGCGGCCTGGGACGGGCGGCTACGAGGAAGCAGAGGGCGCCTATGAGGTTGAGGCCAGCCAATATAAGGAAGGCCAGATCGTAGGTCCCGTAGCGGTCATACATCCAGCCGGCGAAGGGAGAAGCAATCAGAAGCAACAGGTTCATGGGGACAGTGGAGAAGCCCAGGATTTTGCCGAAGGAGCCTGTGCCGAAGTAGTCGGCGCGGATGGCGACCGTCAACGGGTTGCGTCCGCCGAACCCGGCGCCGAACAGTATCCCGAACAGGTAGAACATGGGCAAGGTCTGGGCTATGACCAGAATCAGCACGCCGCCAGCCTGGAGCGTGGTGAAGAAGGCCAGGGCCACGCGCTTGGACATACGGTCTCCGGCATACCCGCCCACCAACTGGAAGAACATGGCTACGCCGGTGTAAACCGACACCACCCACCCGGCATCCTGGCCGGTATAGCCCTTGTCCACCATGAGCAGCCCCAAGTGGGTCATAATCGCCAGTATCACCATCGAAGTGAAGCCGTGTCCGAAGGCAATCAGCCAAAAGGCCGGGGTGCGCAGGGCTTCGGTGGCGGTCAGCTCCTGCTGGCGCGGCTGGGAGGGGACAGGGTTGGGGCCTGCGGTGGCGGTTGCCGGGCGCTGCCGGGCGCCGTCGGCGACCTCGCCGTAGTCCTTGGGGTCGTTGCGGAGCAAGCTGGCCAGCGGCACGGCAAGAGCGGCGGTGCCGATGCCGAGAATCAGCGCGGTCATCTGCCAGCCGATGCGGCCGGGGGCGTCGGCGACGCACCAGGCGATGACAGGCACCATCACCAGGGCGCCGAAACGGCTGACCACGTTGGCCCACCCGATGGCGGAGGAGCGGCGGCGGGTGAACCACTTGTTCAGCATGGTCATCAGGGGTATCCAACTGCCGAGGCCCTGGCCCACCGCCATCAGGACGTAGGCCGTGTAGAACATCCAGAGGTTTTCTACGCGGGAGAAGAAAATCCAGGCCCCGCCGAGGATTACCAGGCCGATGAGCACCATCTTGCGGGTGCCTATCCGGTCGGTCAGATAGCCCTCCAGCGGCCCGATGAGGCCGCTTTCGACGCGGGTCAGGGTCAGGGCCAAGCCCAGTTGAGCGCGGGTCCAGCCGAAGTGAAGCTCCAAGGCCACGGCCCAGACGGCCATGGCGTGGAACAGCGGCACGGTGGCGATGACCATGACGAGGCCGGTGATGAGCACCAGCCACCAGCCGTAAAATATGCCGCCTCTGCCTTCTCCGCCGGGACGCTGCGTATTGAACAGACTGAAAATGCCCGCTTCTCTCTTGAATCTAGTTAGCTGATTAAAGACCTAGTATATCATCGCAATGAAGAATAACTACATTGCCAAACTGAAGGCGTCGGGCTAATCCCGTCTGAACGGCGAGACATTAAGGACAGCCCTCATTCCCGGTCTTCGGCGCGAGTTTCCAGCCAGAGCTGATAGGCGCGGTTTTTCGAGACTCCGAAGCGGCCGGCGGCCTCGGCCACCGCGTCACGGGCGCGGACGCCCGCCGCCCGCCGCTCCCGCAGGAAATGGCGGATGCTGTTGGTGTCGTCTTGGGGTGACGCTTCCGGCGCAGCCCCGGCTATGACCAGCGCGAACTCGCCGCGCGGCGCATCGAAGTGCTCCAATGCCGCGGAAGCCGTGCCGCGAAAGACCTCCTCGTGGAGCTTGGTCAACTCGCGGCACACGACGATGGGACGGTCGCCGAATATCAGGGAGATGTCTTCCAGCGCGGCCCGCAGCCGGTGCGGAGCCTCGAACAGGGCCAGCGTGAGAGGGCTGATGGCGGCCTCGCGCAACCGCGCCTGCCGCTCGCGGCGGCGGCGAGGCAGGAAGCCGAGGAACTGGAAGGCGTCGGCAGGCAGGCCGGAGACCGACAGGGCCGTGGTGACCGCGGACGGCCCCGGCACCGGCTCGATGCGGATGCCCCGCGCCGCGGCCGCCGCCACCAGCTCGCGGCCCGGGTCGCTCACACCCGGCATACCGGCGTCGGATACCAGGGCGGCGTCGCCCTCCTCCAGCGCCTGCAACACCGGCTCCAGCCGCTCCCGCCAGTTGTGTTCGTGGAAGCTGACGAGGCGGGGGTGAGCGTCCAGGTGGTTCAGCAGACGCCGTGTAACGCGCGTGTCCTCGGCGGCCACCAACGCGACCTCCCGGAGGACGCGGGCCGCGCGGGGAGACAGGTCTTCCAGGTTGCCGATGGGGGTACCGACTACGTAGAGAGTTCCGGGCATCTTCCCCGGCCTTGTTGTAGATCAAGGGGCGGCTATGGGTTTCCCAGAGTTGCCAAGCCGTATGTTTCAACGTCTGTCTGGTCGAGGAAAAGGACTCGCCCAGTGCGCTCTTCGATAAAGATAGCGAAACGCCGACTAAAGTCGCGTCCAAGAATGGAAGGAACATAGTGCTGGGATTCCTGAATTCGCACCCAAAGGGTGACAGTGTAATCCTGCACCGATATTTCAGCTTGCACTACTCGTGTAGCTGCCACGCCAGCAACGCCGGTGCTGGTTCCTCCGTCTGGGAGTGTGGCAAGGTCAAGGCCGATGTCTTCAGCCACCCTTCGGGCAAGGATTGTTGTTTCTGCGCCCGTGTCTACCAACAAATCAACGTCGGTCGCTCCGAGATGCAGGATGTCGGGAAACCTGAAGTTGCATGTGATATAAGGGGCGCGCCGCGTCCCTTCACCTGCGAAGTATCCTCTGAACATTCAATATATCCCTAAGCTCATCATCACCCCAGCAAGTCGCTACGAGGAACTCCCTGCTTTCGGACATAAATTCTCGAATAGCCTGGTTCCAGGGAATTCCTTTCGCTTCGAGCTGGGCCTCCATCTCAAAGTATTCAGGAGCGGACGCCGCTACCTGCTCTCTGAAAATGGCAATCCACTGGTTGGCGTACTGCACTACCAATGAATCGTAGTTGTCTGTGTAGAAGTTGAAATCCTTCATCACTTCTTCGTTGCTGCGTTTCTGTTTTCCGGCATTGGAAACCGGGGTAGCGCTCATCCCGCCGTCTCCTCACATTGAACTTGATGCGCTCATTCTAACCTTGGCTGCCGGGCCGGTTACATTGTTCCCGCTGCCATTTTCAAGGTGATTGGCGCACAGGCCAGCCGCTTGCCGCGAAAGGCTTGCCCGATTTCGTCAATATAAAGTAAGCTGGCCCCGGCCCCGTCGTCATTCCTGCGAAGGCAGAAACGGGCCGCTATCAAATCACCGTATCTCCTGGAGGAACCCATGCCGAAACTTAACGGAGGACACCTGTTCATCCGCTGCCTGAAGATGGAGGGCATCGAGAAGGTGTTCACCATCGTGGGGGACACCATCCTGCCGCTGGTGGACGCCGCCGAGGACGAGGGCATCGAGTTCATCGACACCCGCCACGAGGGGGCGGCGCTGCACATGGCCGACGGCTACGCCCGCATCACCGGACGCCCGGCCTGCGGCATCTTCACCGGAGGGCCGGGCTTCTCCAACGCCATATCCGCCCTTCCCGCCATCTATACCTCGGAAAGTCCGGTGGTGTTCGTGGCCGGCTGCGCCGAGCTGCCGGAAAAGGGCATGGTGACCTTCCAGGAGATCGACCAGGTGAGCATGGCCGACCCAGTCACCAAAGGCTCATGGCTGATTCACGACCTGAAGCGCATCCCCGAGTACGTGGCGACGGCCTTCCGCACTGCCACCACGGGGCGACCGGGGCCAGTGCACCTGACGCTGCCCATCGACCTACAGGATGCGGAAATCAGCGAGGACGATCTGCCGAAGTATATGCCCCAAGAGTACCGGCCCACCGGGCGGCCCCAGGGAGACCCGGCGCTTATCGAAGAGGCGGCGGCCCTGCTGCGCGGGGCGCGGCGTCCGGTAATCATCGCCGGGAACCCGGCCCGCTACTCGGTGGCCCCGGAGCAGTTGGAGAAGCTGGTGGAGACCTCCGGCATCCCGGTCTTTACCGTGGAGCAGTCGCGGGGGCTGCTGGATGACGAGCATCCGCTGTGCTTCGGATACGCCGACGGAGCGCTCAATCCCACGGCCCGGCGCTTCCGCGAGGCCGATGTGGTTCTGCTGCTGGGCAAGCGGCTGGACCATCGCTATCGCTACGGCGGGGTGTTCTCCGACGAGGCGAGGCTGATCCAGGCCGACCCGTCCCCGGCGGAAATCGGGCGCAACCGGGGCGTGGCCGTCGGCATACAGGGCGACCTGGGCGCAGTGGTGGAGCAGATAACGGCGGCGCTCGCCCTTCGACAAGCTCAGGGCCAGCGGGAGGAAGTGTCCGCGTGGGTCAGCCAGCTGCGGCAGGACCGCGACGCCTGGGACGAGGAACTGCGGGGCCGGGCCACCGGCGAAGACCCGATGCACCCGCTGGACGTCTATACCGGGCTGGAAAAGCACCTGGATGACGATTCGGTCATCATCTTCGACGGCGGCGACTACGTGCAGTGGGGCCGGGCCTACATCAAAGCGCGGAAGCCGGGGCGGTTCATGCGCCTGGGGCCGCTCTCGCACCTCGGCGCGGGCATACCCTACGGCATGGCGGCCAAGCTGGCCCACCCGGAAGCCAAGGTGCTGGTGTTCATCGGCGACGGAGCCTTCGGCTTCTACGCCATGGAATATGACACCTGCATCCGCCACAACCTGCCCATCACCACCGTATTGGGCAACGATGCCACGTGGGGCATCGACAAGACCTTCCAGGTGGCCTATTTCGGGCGCGCCGTGGGCACTGACCTGCGGCACATCCGCTACGACAAGATGGTGGAGGCCATCGGCGGCTATGCCGAACACGTGGAGGAGCCCGGTGATGTCGGTGATGCCGTGGGTCGCGCGCTGGCCTCCGGGCAACCATCATTGGTAGACGTAACCGTCCGCTCGGGGGCCAGCCCGCTGGCTACTGCGATGATTGCGCGGCGCACCGGCGGCTAAACCTGGCGGACGTGACGAAAAGAGGACTTGTATTCAGAGATACACAGAGGAAGCGAAGGAAAAGTCACGCAAACCGTCACAGGTTCCCGGCGGCATTGGTTTGTATGTCGCAATCGAATATCAAAATCCGATTAAAACAAGGGTTGACAATCAAAAGTGAATGGGGTTATCGTTGCGCATAAGGCAAACCCCCGTTGCCCGGCGCATTATATTTTGGAGGGAAGGTATGCTAAAGATAGGCCATGAGGTCGTACGGCCTGGCAAGTATCTCGGCGAAGAGCCAGTAACCATTCAGGTTCCGGAAGAGCTGGAAACCACGCCGGGGATTCCCCTCACCAACCGCGAAGTTGACTGGTACGCTCGCGAATATCCCCTGGAGACCATGAACATCACCGAGCGGGCCTCCCGCGACTGGGCCAACGCCATTCGCGACCAGCACGTTGAGATGCGCGAGATCCGCAAGGAGCACGACCGCCTCAACCAGCCGCTGATTCTGGCCGCCCGCATGACCGGCGACCAGGAGCCCACCGCTGAGCCCACCGGCGAAGACGTAACCGAGGCCATCAAGCAGAAGGCCCGCGAGCTTGGTTACATCGAAGTCGGCATCACCGCTTATGACCACCGCTACACCTACCAGAGCAAGAAGGACTGGGTCAAGTTCCCGCACGCCATCTGTATGGCTTACGAGCAGGACTTCGAGCCCACCCAGACCATCCCCAGCATCGACGCTGAGATCGTCCACTCCAGCACTTACCGCACCGAGGGCGCGGCCGGTCTGGAACTGGCGAAGTTCATCCAGGGTCTCGGCTACCGGGCGCAGGTGCACAGCCCCAACGACAACACCGGCCCCTACATCCCGATGATGGTCGCTGCCGGTATCGGCTCCCTGGGTGCCTGCGGCTATCTGCTGACCCCCCACGTCGGCTCCCGCTGCCGCCTGATGATCATCACCACCGACGCCAACGTCCAGTACGACAGCCCGGTGGACTACGGCATCCACGCCTTCTGCCAGGTGTGCCAGGTCTGCGTGAACCGCTGCCCGGGCCGCGCCCTGATGCGCGACAAGATCTGGTGGCGGGGAATTGAGAAGAACAAGCTCTACTTCAAGCGCTGCCGCCCCGTCATGGCCCGCTACCTGGGCTGCGGCATCTGCATGAAGGTCTGCCCCATCCAGAAGTACGGCATGTCCACCGTGATGGAACACTATGCCGCTACCGGCCAGGTGCTGGGCAAGGGCACCCACGACCTGGAAGGCTACGAACTCGAGGGCAAGGGCTACTTCGGCCCCGGCGAACTGCCCGTCTTCGAGCGCGAGTTCTTCTCGGCCATGCCTCACGGCGACACCGAGGAGTTCGCCTTCGACAACTTCCGCCAGCAGGCCATGGACAACGGCGGCGTCATCACCGACGATATGCTGGAGTCGTTCCGGGAAGAGGTCGCCCGCGGCCTGCAACAGTCCCGCGACAACATCGGCATGATGCAGGAAGAGGACTACATCTAGCCCTCACCCTCCGTCAACTTCTTCGGAAGCTCAGGGGCCGGCAAACACCGGCCCCTTCTCTTTAGCGCGTATAATGTGCGCCGATTGACGCACTCATTTCAGAACGCCTAGAATGCGACTATTCCTATTGCATTGTCCCCACGGGAGAGGAATGTATGCCGGAAACAAAAGTTGACGTTGAATTGATAGCCCATCTGCTGCGCCGGGCCGGGTTCGGCGCCACTCGCGACGAGCTGGCTTCCTATGCGGCCAAGGGGTACGAGGCCACTGTGGAGGAACTGCTGGCGCCCAGGGACGAGCAGCGTATGAGCGACTACCTCGTGCGCCGCTTCCACCCCGAGCTATCGGGCATGATGGGGCCGCTGGCCCCGGGCGAGAACTGGCTGTACCGCATGGCCAGCACGACCGCTCCTTTGCAGGAGAAGATGACCCTGTTCTGGCACGGCATCTTTGCCACCGGATACAACAAGGTCATCCACGGCAAGGCCCTCTCTGACCAGACACGGATGTTCCGCCACCACGCCATGGGCAGCTTCCGCGACCTGCTGGTGGAGCTGTCCAAGGACCCAGCCATGATCATCTGGCTGGACAACCAGGACAACCACAAGGGGGCCATCAACGAGAACTACGGTCGGGAGCTGCTGGAACTCTTCTCCATGGGCGTGGGCAACTACACCGAGGAGGACATCAAGGAGTGTGCCCGCGCTTTCACCGGCTGGACCATCGCCAACCGGGAATACATGGAGCTGCGCTCGCAGCGGGACTCCGACTGGCCCTATGGCCGCATCTCCTGGCACTTCGAGTTCCACCCGGAAGACCACGACTACGACGAAAAGACCTTCCTGGGGGAGACGGGCAACTGGAACGGCGACGACATCGTGGACATCATCTGCAAGCAAGAGGCCACCGCCCGGTTCATCTCGCGCCACCTGTACAGCTTCTTCATGGCCGACGAGCCGCCGGTGCCAGAGTGGCCCTACACTCCGCCGCGCGACCCAGAGGCCATCGAGACCCTGGTGCAGGCCTACTTCGACAACGACTACAACATTGGCGCGATGCTGCGGGTGCTGTTCAACTCCGATTTCTTCAAGGCGGAGGATGTGCGCTACACCAAGGTCAAGAGCCCGGTGGAGCTGGTGGCCGGTGTGCTACGGCTGACCGGCGAGTTCGACCGGCCCCGCTACGAGATCCTGGACCGCTTCAACCAGGCCACTTTTATGGGCCAGTACTTGAACAACCCGCCCAGCGTCGAGGGCTGGCACCAAGGCACCGACTGGTTGGACAGCGGCACGCTGGTGGAGCGCATCAACTTCGCCAGCCAGCAGATAGGAGATGCCGACAAGCCCGGCATCCGCGCGATGATTGGCCGCATCCGCTCGGAGTTGAGCGAGACCACCTCTCCCGAACGGCTGGTGGACGCCTGCCTGGAGGAAGTCGGCGCTCTGGAAGTGGACGAGAGCACCCGCCGCACGCTGGTCAACTTCTCGGCGCAGGGCAGCCAGGGAGACAACACCGACCGCCAGCACATCGCCGACGTGCTCCAGATGGTGGCGGCGACGCAGGAGTTCCAGCGGTCGTAGGCAGTTCTCCGAAAACGAGGCAAATCAGGCAGGTGTCGTTTCAGTGACCACTCAGAGCGTAAAGCCGTTGCGGGATTCAGCGCAGGACGACGTGGCCCTGGTGCCACCGCTAGGTCCCATCGTGCTTCGTCTTGATCCTCTACTGGAGCTTACGGACGACGCGCTCCTCAAACTGAGTTCGCTGAACGACACCCTGCGCTTCGAGAAGAACGCCAAAGGGGAGTTGGAAATCTTGCCTCCTACCTTTCCAACTACTGGAAGCCAGAACGCGGGAATCACCGCCCGCGTAACTATTTGGTCTGAGGAAGACGGAACCGGTGTAGCCTTCGACTCGAACACCGGCTTTACACTGCCCAACGGCGCTGTGCGCTCGCCCGACGCATCTTGGATTCTGAAGGGCCGATTGGCGGAATTAACCGACGAGCAGAGGGATGGTTTTTGGCACATCAGCCCCGACTTCGTGATTGAACTGCGCTCAAGTTCCGATACGCTGGTAGGCATCCAGCGCAAGATGGCAGAGTACATGGAGAACGGCGTGCGGCTGGGCTGGCTGATTGACCCGCTGGACCCCGTGCGCCGAGTGTACGTTTATCGCCCTGGTACGCCCGTCGAGATACTGGAAGGCCCCGAATCCCTTTCCGGCGACCCGGAACTGCCCGGCTTTACTCTGAACCTGCAATTCATCTGGGAGCCGGGCTTTTGAACCGGCCCCACAGCCCCTCACCCTAACCCTCTCCCAATAGGAGAGCGGACTGCGAGGAAGCGCAACAATGACCACAGCACAGAAGACGCAACTGATGGAATACTCCCACACCATGGGCATGACGGTCATGGAGGGCAAGGGTTTCTACTACCCCGTGGACACCGCCGTAGGGAAGGATGACCGTCTCTATGTCATCAGCCGCAGCAAGGAGGAGACCGCACGCGGCATCCGCGTCACGCTGTGCGACGCCGAGAGCGGGTACTACGGCAACTTTGGCGGATACGGCGACGAGGGAGGCAAGTTCGTCTGGCCCGCCTGCGGCGCAACGGACAGCCAGGGCCGTTTCTTCATCAGCGACGAGAAGCTGAACCGCGTCACTGCCTATGACCCCGATGGCGCCTATCTGTTCCATTGGGGGCAGTCCGGCTCCGGCGAAGGCGAGTTGGACACGCCGTCGGGGTTGGCTTTCGACAGCCAGGACAACATCTACGTGGCCGACACTTATAACAACCGGGTGCAGAAGTTCACTGCCGACGGTCGTTTCCTGCTGTCCATCAGCGGCGCCGAACCCGGTACAGATGCGGAGCGGGGCGTCAGTCTGCCCTGGGGCCTGGCCTGCGACGCTCAGGACAACGTGTACGTTGCCGACTTCGGCAACGACGCGGTAAAGAAGTTCTCGGCCAACGGAGAGTTCCTGGCCGCCTTCGGCTCCTCGGGGCGTGGCGAGGGCCAGTTCACCCGTCCGGCGTCGGTGGCCGTGGACCGCGACGGGTATATCTACGTTGCCGACTGGGGCAACGAGCGAGTGCAGGTGCTGGACGCCGGGGGCAACTTCGTGCAACTTCTACGCGGAGAGGCTACAATCTCCGAGTGGGCCGCCAACTTCCTCAGCATCAACCGCGAGGAGGCAGCCGCCCGCGCCACCGCTGACCTGGACATGGAAATCGAATACTTCATTGATGACCCCCACGAGGAATCGTCCCACATCGAGAAGTATTTCTGGTGTCCCGTCTCGGTCAAGCTGGACAGCCAGGGCCGTCTCTACGTGACCGAGACCAACCGGCACCGCCTTCAGATTTACCGCAGGAGCGAATAGCACCCCCAGAACGGTCATTCCCGCCTTCATGGGAGTGCCAGGAGTTTAGCAATACAACCCGGCAGGAGCAGGACAATGGTATCCACCAGGAAAGAAAGGACACTGGTCGTCCTCGAACTTAACGGCGGCAACGACGCCCTGAACACGATTGTCCCTTTCAACAACGGCCTGTATTACGACTACCGGCCCGGTATCGGCATCGCGCAGCAGGACGTGTTGCCCCTTGGCACTAAAGGGGACGCGGGCGACTACGGCTTCAATCCCAATATGCTCGCAGTCAAAGACCTGTGGGACGCCGGAAACCTTGCCATCATCAACGGTATCGGCTATCCCCAGCCCAACCGCTCCCATTTCCGCTCGCGGGACATCTGGTATACTGCCGAGCCGGAGAGCATCGGCACCGAGGGCTGGCTGGGCGCGGCCATCCGCGACCTGGACGCCAAGGGCGAGAACGTGCTGACCGGCGTGAACTTCGGGCGCGGCCTGCCCCGGGCGCTGGTAAGCAAGGGCGTTCCCGTGGCCTCGGTGGGCAACCTGGAGACCTACGGCCTGCTCCCCGACATTGACGACGAGAATGTACGTCATCATGCCCTGGATGCCTTGGGCCGGATGTACGGCCCGGCCGGCGGCAGGGATTTGGTGGCCCAGGCCCTCAGCGACAATGGCTCGCAGGCCCTGTTGGGCGCGGACATCCTCCGCACTGCGCCGGAGCGCTACTCTTCCAGCGTGGAGTACGCCGACACGCCCGTATCCCAGAGCCTGCGCAACGCAGCGCAGGTGATGAGCGCCGGGCTGGGAACCCGCATCCTGTATGCCCAGCACGGCAGCTTCGACACCCACAGCGACGAGCTGCGGGCCCACGGCAAGCTGTGGCAGGATGCCTCCACGGCCATCGCCGACTTCACCGAAGACCTGAAGGAGCAGGGCCTGTGGGAGGACACGCTGGTGCTGGTATGGTCCGAGTTCGGTCGCCGCGTGCGGGACAACGGCACCGGCTGCGACCACGGCTCGGGCGGAGTGGCCTTCGTGTTCGGCGGCTCGGTGCAGGGTGGACTCTTCGGGCAGTACCCGTCGCTGCGGGAGGCCGACCTGTCGGAAGGCGACATGGCTTACACCACCGACTTCCGCTGCACCTACGCCACCATCCTGGACCGCTGGCTGGGGCTGGACCCCGATCCCATAGTCCACGGCCAGTTCGAGCAGTTCGACTTCGTCAGCCGTTAATTCCCTCAATCCGGTATGCGGGTAAAGATGTAAGAGCGGGCTTGAAGTCCGCTCTTGCGTTCCAGTAGTATGGTGGATATGTCATCATCTACCCCGCGTTTAAACGGCGAGGGCCCTTATGACAACCAAGCCTGTTGCGTCGCTGTCGGAGTCCGGCGCAATCATCCAATTTCCTAATGTTCCACCAGAAGAAGTGACTGGTTACCATCACGTCAATTTTCCGGGTTATCCCGGCTCCCTTGCCCTCCACTTCGGCAACCGGGAAACCACCGTTATCCTGAGCGAGGTCGCCGCGGGGCTTTTTGTCACTGAGGATCGCGCGGGTATCCGCTATCCCGACCTGCTTATATCCTTCAATGCCAATCCCACCGCCATCATCCCCCGCAACGGCTATCTCATCCCGGAACAGGGCAAGCCGCCCGACTTCGTGTTGGAGGTGGCTTCGGAAAGCACCGGACGGATTGATGAGGGAAGAAAGCGATTGGACTACGCCCGGTTTGGCGTCCCGGAATACTGGCGCTTCGACTATACGGGCGGCAGATTCCACAGCGCCCCTTTGGCCGGCGACCGTCTGGCAGGCGATGAGTACCAACCCATTTCCGTTCACCGCACGGAGGAAGGGCATTACTGGGGCCACAGCGACGCGCTGAATCTGGATCTGTGCTGGGAAGATGGCGAACTGCGCTGGTACGACCCGGTGGGGCAGCGCTACCTGCCCAACTTCGATGACGAGCGAGCCGCCCGCATCGCCGCCGAAGCCCAGCGCGACGCCGCCGAAGCCCGAGTCCGCGAACTGGAAGCGCAGCTAAACCGCCAGCAAGACCTCGGCCCACCGGAAGCGCCTTAAAGACGCTAACAGAAAATAGGGGCGGTATTTACCCGCCCCTTGTTTTTGTAGCCAATGGGAGAACCCGGCGGTTATAGCTGGAAGTCCACCACCGGGACGCCGGCGCTGGCGGGCTGGTTCTGCCGCAGGGCGTCGGCCAGCTTGGCCAGTTCCGCCTCGTAGGTGGCTACGTCGCCGGGGCGGAGATCGAAGATGATGTTCTCGGCGGACATGGTGCGGGCGGCTCGGCTGCTTGGGCGCATCAGACCGTCGTCGGGGGCGACGAAGTAGAGCAGCCAGCGGTTGGCGCCCTGCTGCTTGTCGCGGGCCGCGGTGATGTCGTTGAGGATGGTCTCGGTGTCCAGGGCGCGGGAGGAGGCGACGACTACCAGCTTGTCGTAGCTGCGCAGCCAGCGCTCCACCTCTTCCTGGTCTGAGGAGCTGAGGCGGGACACCAGGGCGCTGCCGCGCACCCGCTCCGAGAAGACCCAGGTTCTGACCCCCTGTGCGTTCAGTCCGTCGCTTAGCTGGCGAGCAAATTCTTCGTCGTCATCGCGGCAGGCAATGTAGCACTCCTCCAGGTCGGGCGAAGCGGCGGAAATGGTCTCCTGAAGCGCCGCCACCGATGCAGGGATACCTGCCCCAGCAAGAAAGGCGGTGGAAATCTGCCCACCGGAGCGGTAAAGGGTGTCCACGCCGATGGTGCTGGGAGCGTCATGGCGCGCCTGCTCCAACCCTGCCGCGCCGCGCATATCGCAGTCCTGAAACACGGTGTAGCCCAAGGCCGCCCCGGCCAGGTTCGCGCCGTTCAGGTTGCAGCCCCAGATTTGAGTCTGGAACAGGTCTGTGCCGGTCAGCGTGGCATCGCTGAGGTCGGAGCGCACCAGAGAGGCCCCGGCGAAGCTGGCGCCTTCGAGGTTGGCCCCGGAGAGGTTGGCCCCGATGAGGCTGGTGCGCTGGAGGTTGGCGTTGGTCAGGTTGGCCCCGGACAGGTTGGCGTCGGACAGGATGGCGCGGTCCAGGTCGGCCCCGGTAAGGTCGGCCCCGCGCAGGTCGGCTCCGCGCATATTGGAGCCGTTGAAGAGGGCGTTGCTGAGGTCTGCTTCGCGCAGGTCGGCGTGGTAGAGGTGGCAGGGGTTGAGGAAGCAGCCGGAGAGGTTGGCCCGGCGCAACACGGCGCCCATCAGGTCGGCGTGGCGCAGTTCGGCGCCGCTGATATTGACCTGGGGGGCGCGGACGTAGCTCATGTAGGCCGCGTTCAGGTCAAGCAGCTCATTGGGGTTGGCTTCCCTCCAGCGGGCTACCACGTCCCGGCCCCGCCGTACCAGTTGCACATGCTCCATGTTGGCCATAATTGCCGCTCCCGGACAACTTCAGATGATAGAGCGGATTTTAGCACACGGGCGGCCCTTCGACAGGCTCAGGATGGGGAATTTGGAAATGGGGTTTACGACGGCGTTTGAATGATGGCGCGGCGGTGGGTGCCTTCGCCGATTTTGCGCTCATCGTGGTAGGCTTCTACGCGGAAGGTGAGGCGGTTGCGATCCACCTCGGTCAGTTCGGCGCAGGCGCGGATGGTGTCGCCGATGTCGGCCGGGGCCAGGTGGCGGACGTTCACCTCGAATCCCACGGTGGTCTCCCCGGCGGACAGATGGGCGACCACGCTCTCCATGGAAGCCTGTTCCATCAACTGAATCATGGAGGGCGTGCTGAACTTGGGAACGTGCGGGGCCACGTTGGCCTCGCTGACCACGGTTTCCATCCGGCCCTTCAGTCCGGCCTTCAGGTCTGGGCCTGGCATGATTCTTCCTCACTTGCGTCGGGTGGGGGAGATTCCATCGGATACCGATGTATCTATGATAACAGATGTGTAGCGAGGGATGGGAGAATGGCGGGGGGAAGGGTAGCGTTCCATTTTAGGTGGTCTAGTCAGTTGACGACGGGGGTTTGGATTCCCGCCTTCGCGGGAATGACGGGTTGCCGGCGGTCATACCACCTAAATTGGAACGCTATCGGGGGGAAGACAAGTATTTCACTCTCACCCTAACGCCCTCTCTCTGACCCTCTCCCAGAGGGAGAGGGGATTTAAGGGCCTACCCGGCGGCGGAGGGATAGAGGGCCTGCTCGATGGCGAGCCACACCGGGGCGAGGTACAGGCGGGCGGAGTGCATGGAGTCCAGCAGGTCGTCTTCAGCCACCCACTGGCAGAGGTCAATGTCTTCCGATAGCTCCGGTGTCAAGGGGTCGGCGAGGTTTCCGGCGTAGTCGAGGAGGAACCAGTCCACCGTCTTGTTGACCGGGCCAATGGCGTAGTAGGAAACGTAGCTGGAGCGGCAGAGGGGAGCTCGAATAGAGAGGAGGTTGGGATCCAGCCCGGTCTCTTCGGCGATTTCCCTGACCGCGCAGTGTTCCGGGGGTTCGTCCTCGTGCAGCTTGCCCTTGGGAAGGTCCCACAAACGGTGCTTGCGAATCAGCAATGCGTGGCCGCCGGAGAGAACCAGGCCCCCGGCGGCCGCCATCTGCGGCAGTTCATCTCTATTCATGTATGCGAATCCGGTCCAATACAGCTACCTGCTCCCGGTTCAGTCCGGTAAATAGGACGCCATCCACCGTCAGGTCCAGGTATTCCGTGTTTTCCGTAGCGTCCTGCTGGAGAGACGGGTGAATCAACCCGCTTTCCTCATATCCAAACCGCTGCAATATGCAATGAAGGGCGTTCAGCAGAGCCTGTTGCTTATTATCCGAATCTATTATAGTCCACGGCGCATAATCTGTCGAAGTAACGGCGAACATACGCTCCTTGAAATAGGTTAGCAGATTCCAGCGTTCCGCCGCTTTGCGGTCGTTGACGGAGTATTTCCAGTATTGCAGATCGCTGGCGCTGCGCAGCTTGAAGCGCAGGTCCTGGGCCTCCTGGGACACGGAGAGGTAGATTTTTATCAGGTCGATGCCTTCATCCACCAAGGTCTTTTCCCAGTCATTGACCTTGTGCATAAAGTAGTGGTACTGCCGCATGGTGCAGTAGCCCATGGCCGGCTGAATCATGGCACGGGAGTACCAGGAACGGTCGAATACTACGATTTCCCCCTCCTCCGGCATCACCTTGTAATGGCGCCCCAGCCAGTTTCGCATGGCCTGGGGCGTGGGGGTGCCTTGGGCGACTATCCTGGCGAACTTGGGGTTGAGGTAGTGGGTGATGCCTGAAGAAAGCCTGCCCTTGCCCGCGGCGTCGCGGCCTTCGAGGACGATGGCCACCCGCTTGCCTTCGGATACCACCCGTTCCTGCAACGAAAGGAGATGCACGCGCAGGGCGCGCAACTCCGCCCGGTAGGCCGGATAGGACAGGTCGCGGAACTCGGGGACGTCGTAGGTGAATGGAATAGTCTCCGACAATGTGCTCTCGACCGCCTGCATATCAGCCATACCTACACGCTATTATCATGGCCTGCCGGAAAACATAACGGTAAAGCGGATATATGGTAATAAAGGGTTGGGAAGGTAGTCAACTTAGGGGATTCTCATTGATAAACAGGATGGGCAGGATTTTTCAGTTCCGTCCCATTTTGTCCCACTGCGTCCCATTCCTGGCTCGCTGGCCGGGTTGCACCGGACTTGCAGGGGCGGAGGCAAGTTGGGGTTGACAAGACATTTAGGGATAATGGTAGGGAGGAGCTATCGAGGTTGACAAGAGGCAGGTGTCACAGGGGCAACGTTCCGAATCAGGTGGTGCAATCAACAGGCGGCAGGGGTTTGGATTCCCGCTTTCGCGGGAATGACGGGTTGTAAGCTGACAAACCACCTAAATTGGAACGCTGTCGTGTCGCAGGGCTGCCCAAAATGCGATTGCCCTGGAGCGCGGAGCGAGCTTGCTTGAACCGATAATGGTATTAGGTTAACATCTGACAGCGGACGGAAGTTATGTCACAGAAGCGGGATTTCATTTCCATCACCGATTTGTCTCCGGCGGAAACCCGGCGGCTGATTGAGCAGGCCGCGAAAGGGAAGGCTGAAGCCGGTCGCGCGCCGCTGGCCGGAAAGACGGTGGCGCTGCTGTTCGAGAAACCCTCGCTGCGGACTAAGGTCAGCTTCCAAGTGGGCGTTGCTCAGTTGGGCGGTTACTCGATGTACATGGGCGGCGACGAGGTTGGGTTGGGAGTGCGGGAGCCGGTCTCGGACGTGGCGCGGGTGCTGTCGGGCTACGTGGACTGCATCGTGGCCCGTGTTTTCCGCCACGAAGACTTGCAGGACTTGGCCGGGTACGCTTCCGTGCCGGTTATCAACGCCCTGTCGGATTGGGAGCATCCCTGCCAGATTATGGCCGACCTGCTGACCGTCTACGAACACAAGGGCGGGCTGGAGGGGCTGACGCTGGCCTACGTCGGCGACGGCAACAACGTGGCCCGCAGCCTGTGCCTGGCTCTGCCCGCCGTGGGGATGAACTTCAACTGCGCCTCCCCGTCCGGGTACGAGCTGGACGCCGAATCGGTGTCAACCGCAGCAGAACGCGGCTCCGGCGTAGTGAAGACCATGCGCTTGCCGTCGGAAGCGGTGGCGACCGCCGACGTAGTGTATACCGACGTGTGGGCCAGCATGGGGCAGGAGGACGAGGCGGCGCTGCGGCGGCAGGAGTTCGCCGGGTACACGGTGGACCCGGCGCTGATGGCCCAAGCCCGTCCCGGCGCGCTGTTCATGCACGATATGCCCGCCCACTACGGCGAGGAAGTACCGCCCGGAATGCTGGAGCACCCGCAGTCGGTGGCCTATCCTCAAGCGCACAACCGCCTGCACGCGCAGAAGGCGGTGATGGAGTTCCTGCTGGGCGGGGGGTAGACGAAGATTTCACCCTCACCCCAGCCCTCTCCCTCAAGGGAGAGGGAGGATCTAGCGAGGGGATGCCCTCACCCTAACCCTCTCCCAGAGGGAGAGGGAACTTTGGAGACACCCTTTCAGGCATAATAACGGAGAAGCAACGGATGGCTACCGATATTGTCGCTGACCACGTGGAACTTGCCAGGAACTTCCTGGAGCGGAGCAAGTCCTACCTGGCCCAGGGCGACCTGCACCAAGCGTCGGAGAAGGGTTGGGGCGCGGCGTCCCATATTATCAAGGCTGTCGTTGCCGCAAACAATTGGGAGTACGAGCGGCACGACGATTTTGATTCCGTTGTAATCAACGCCCGTCAGAGGTATCGCCAGCCCAGCCTGCGGCTATACGGAAACTCCGCTCAGTCTCTGCATCGCAACTACTACAAGCGAAGCCTGCTGTTGAACGCAAGCGTTATCCAGGAAGAGATCGGCGACGTGGAAGAAATGGTGAACATCCTGCGACCCTTTCTGGTATAGCCCACCTCAAAATGCAATTCGGACGCCATCACCCTAACCCTCTCCGGAGGGAGAGGGAATTGTTCATCAGGTAGCCTCACAATGCCCCTGCCCATTATCGCCATCGTCGGACGCCCCAACGTAGGCAAGTCGTCGCTGTTCAACCGCATCGTCGGGTGGAGGCACGCCATCGTGTCGGACGTGGCGGGTACTACGCGAGACCGGCTGATGGCGGACACTGGCTGGGAGGGGCGGCGGTTCATCCTGCTGGACACCGGCGGACTGGAGTCGGCCCCGGAGGGAGAGATTCGGGCCAGGGTGCAGGAACAGGCCGAGATGGCGATGAACGACGCCGACGTCATCATTCTGGTGACCGACGTGGCCGACGGAATAACGCCAGCGGACGCGACCGCCGCTCAACGCCTTCGCACCACCGAGAAGCCGGTGATTCTGGCAGTCAACAAGGTGGACAACGACCGCCGCGAACTGAACACGCCGGAGTTCTATGAGCTGGGCATGGGCGATCCCAGTCCCGTCAGCGCCTTCCATAACTACGGCATATACGAGTTGATGGAGCGGGTGATGGAGTGCCTGCCGGAGATCACCCTCACCCCACCCCTCTTCCTTGAGGGAGAGGGAGAAACTAGGGAGGAAGAGTTTGAGGATAGTGAGGAGTTCCCAGAGTCGCTAGAGGACGTGCCGCCGCAGGCCGAGCTGAACCTGTCCATCGTGGGGAGGACCAACGTGGGCAAGTCGGCGCTGCTGAACGCCATCCTGGGGCAGGAACGCTCTATCGTCAGTCCGACTGCCGGGACGACGCGGGACGCATTGGACACGCAGTTCAGCTACCGGGGCCGTGAGGTGGTGGTGGTGGACACCGCCGGGATGCGCCGCCCCGGGCAGGTGGAGCGGGGCATCGAGAAGTACAGCGTCATCCGCGCCGTGGGCGCCGTTGACCGTTGCGACATCGCCCTGATTGTGGTGGACGCCTCGGAGTTGGCTACGGCGCAGGACACCCACATCGCCGGGTTGGCCTGGGAGATGGGACGCGGCGTCATCATCGTGGTCAACAAGTGGGACCTGCGGGAGGAGCAGGGCCGCTACGCCCGCGCCGAGGCGGAGGCGCTGGTGCGCGAGCGGCTGCACTTCATGTCATACGTGCCGGTGTGTTTCACATCGGCGCTGCACCAGCAGGGCATCGGCGGTCTTATGGACACCGCCATGGAGCTTTGGGACGAGCGCCGCCGCCTGGTAGCCAGCCGCGACCTGCAATTCATGCTGGCCGACGCATTGTCGGAGCACAGCCCGCCGTTGGTGAAGCGGAACCGGGGAGTGCGAGCGCGCATCAACCGGGTGCGCCAGGTCGGCATAAACCCGCCCACCTTCCTGTTTACGGTCAACGACCCGCGACTGATACACTACACCTACAAACGCTACCTGGAGAACCGCATCCGCGACGCCTTCGGGTTCGACCGCACACACCTCCGGCTGGTATTCAGACGGCAATGAAACAGCTTCCGCCCGCACTGCTGATTCAGGCCGCCGCCATCCCCGTGCTGGCGGTGGCTATTGCCATGGCGTTTATCTACCTGCCGGGACAGGCGGCAGTGTTGCAGTATGTAGTTGTGGTTGTGCTGGCCTACCTGGTGGGGTCGCTGTCGTGGGGCTATATGCTGCTGCGCTGGCGGTTGGGGACGGACGTGCGGCAATACGGAAGCGGGCGCACCGGGATGTCCAACGTGCTGCGGACGGGCGGCGGGAAGATGGCGGCGCTGGTGTTCGCGCTGGACGTCGGCAAGGGCGTGCTGGCGGTGATGATGGCCAAGGAAGCCACCGGCGCCAGCGGCGCGGAGGTGGCGGCGGCATTGGCGGCGCTGGTGGGCCACAACTGGCCGGTGTTCCTGGGGTTCCGGGGAGGCCGGGGCATCCTTACCGCGCTGGGCGGGCTTTCGATGATGGCTCCGGTGCCAGCGGCGGTGGCGACGGCTATCTGGGTGGCTACCGCCTTGGGGAGCCGCTACATATCGTTGGGTTCGATCATCGGGGTGCTGGCCGGGGCCGCGTCGCTCATCGGCTTGGTGGCACTGGCGGGATGGTATTCGGAGACCTATATGATCTTCGCCGGAGTTGCTGCGGCAATGATAATCTGGCAGCACCGCGACAACATCCAGCGTCTTATACACGGCAATGAGCGAAGGATAGGCGCGCCGGCCACGCCGGTGGAGTAGCTGTCTGAACGGTGATTTATTTGATTAGAGGATTTTCAGGATTTGCCTTATCCTGAGCATCATATAATCCTGATAGGAGTAACACAGTTGGAGATTTCACCCCCACCCTAACCCTCCCTCTCAGGGGGAGGGGATTTCATAGCCAACTGCGTAACTCCTACTTGATTCAGAAATAAGTGTTGAGAAAGTTCTTTCCTTGTCTGAGAAAACGGTGGTAGTCGGCGCGACGACTTGGGGGACCACGCTGGCCCTGGTGCTGGCCGGCGAGGGCCGCCCAGTCACTCTGCTGGCCCGCGACCGGACGGAATGCGCCCGGCTGGAATCGGCCCGCGAGAATGCCCGGTTTCTGCCCGGGGTGGCTTTCCCGGCTCCGATGCGGGTATCGGCGGATGCAGATGAAGCCCTGTCCGGGGCTAAGCTGGCGGTCATAGCCGTGCCGTCGGACCGGATGCGGGAGAACGCGCGGCGGATTGGCCCGCACCTGGGCGCGGATGCGGTGGTGGTGAGCGCGTCAAAGGGGCTGGAACTGCCCTCCGCTTTGCGGATGAGCGAGGCTTTGGCCGAGGAACTGCCGCAAAGCCTGCGTCCGGGCATCTGCGCCCTCTCCGGCCCCAACCTGGCCAAGGAAATTGTGCAGGGGAAGCCTGCTTCCTCGGTCGTCGCCGGGGCCACCCCCGAGGCGGCAGAGCGGGCGCAGGCGGCGTTGCTGTCGGGCCGTTTCCGGGTCTACACCAGTGGCGACGTGACCGGCGTGGAGCTGGGCGGCGCGCTGAAAAACATCGTGGCACTAGGGGCGGGCATCTGCGACGGGCTGGAGTTCGGCGAGAACGCCAAGGCCGCCTTCGTCAGCCGGGGGCTGGCCGAGATTACCCGCCTGGGGGTGGCCGCCGGGGCGCTGCCGATTACCTTCGCCGGGCTGGCCGGGGTGGGCGACGTCATCGCCACCTGCGCCAGCCGGCTTAGCCGGAACCGCTACGTGGGCGAGCAGTTGGCGTATGGCCGTTCCTGGCCGGAGATACGGGCCTCCATGGACAACGTGGCGGAGGGCGTCAACGCCACCGAAGCCGCCCTCAAGATAGCCTCCAGGCTGAACGTGGAAATGCCCATAGCGCAGACCACCTACCGCATCCTGCACGAGGGTCTGTCGCCCCGCGAAGCCGCCGCCGAGCTGATGGAGCGCCCGGTCGGCAGCGAGTGGTAGAAGGGAGCATAAAGTTGCTTTGTGGGGACGCCCTCACCCTAACCCTCTCCCAGAGGGAGAGGGGATTTTTATCGTAGCCGCCCCAGCGCCAGGCCGGAGACGCGCTCCAGCAGCCACGCGGCGGCGCTGCGACGGTGGCAGGGCTGGCCCGCAGGCTCGAAGCAGAGCAGGGTGAAGTCGCCTGTGGCGGGCAGTTGTTCCAAGAAGGCACGGAAGTCGACGTCTCTCTCATAGGTCTCGTCGAGTTCGTCTCGGTAGCGGACGTCCAGCTCCGGGAAGCTGAGATTGCCCTGACGGTAGTCGGTGAGCAGGGCGCGGGACGGGTACAGGGCGGGCTGCACTTCCCATTCGGTCTTGCGGCCGCGGGGGTGGGCCCGGGATATGCGGTATCGGGCGCCTACCCAGTGGCCCGGTTCGTAGAAGCTGGCAGTGTAGAGCATATCGGCTACGCGCCATCGGCGGGTTCAGGAAATGTGCCTGACGTGGGGGAGGGACGGCGTCGAAAGAGCGGCCTGGCGGCGAAGATAATCGCGCCCACGATTATCACGCTGATGTAGGTGATGAAGCGGTCCACCAGCACGAGGGCGGTGGCCGCTTCCTTGCCCAGGGCGGCAAGGCGGACGGCCAGCCCGGCCACGCCGGACTCCACGGCGCCGATGCCGCCGGGGGTGGGAACCAGTGACAGCAGCGAGTTGGCCAGGGTCAGGAAGACGACCATCGCCACGCTCAGGTCGAACCCCAGGGCCATCGCCACCAGGTACATCCGCCCCATCTCGGCTGCCCAGCCCAGCAGACCCAGCAGCGTCGTCTGGGGCAGCTTGTACCGGACGGCGGTCGCGCCATAGAGAAAGCGCTGGTATCTCGAGGCCAGCCATCCGGGAAGCCATCGCAGCAACAGCCTTCGCAGCCGCAGCAACAGCGCCAGGACGATAACCAGCAGCAAGACCAGCAGGACGGCGGTGAGGGTGACCCAAGCCCAAGCCGCCCCGCCCCCCGAATGGCTGACCAGGAAGGGGGCCGCGGCCAAGAGCATCAGCGCGACCAGAACAACGTCCAGCACCCGCTCGGCCAGCACCGTTCCGATGGCGCCGGAAAAAGCCGCGTTGTGCTCTTCACGATACAGGTAGGCTCGATAGGCGTCGCCGAGCCGCAGCCAGCCGATGGAGTTGATGAACCAGCCCAGCAGCACCGCCCGGCTGCAAAACAGGACGCTGGGTATGGGTTCGGCCTCGCCCGAGGTATCGGCGGAGTGCGTCAGCAGCATCCGCCAGCGGGCGCCGCGAAAGACGAAGGTGGTGTAGTGGACGGCGAAGGCGGCAACCAGCAGCCAGGGGTTGGCGCCGCGCACCTGCTCCCAGGTGATGCCCAGGTCAACGTCGAACCGGGTGACCATGAACAGCAAAAAGCCCCCGGCAACCAGGAAGGAGACGAGAACCGGCAGGGACAACACCTGCCGCCGCAACGAATCGAACCGGGCCGGGGCCACGACTTCCGGGGCGGGCTCAGGCCCGGAACCGGGCGAGGCGTCAGGCTCGCTGCCGGCGGCCATCAGAATCGGAGCCGGTTTGACCGAGCCGGGACTAGGGCGTGCTTGTAAAACGCCAACCGTTCATCCTGAGCTTGTCGAAGGATGGAAGTCACGAGCGCCGCCAATCTGTTCGCATCGTGCAAAACCCGTTCGTCCTTCGACAAGCTCAGGATGAACGGGTTTCGCAAGGCCCGCGCGAACACCAGACTAGCGCAGTTCCCGGGGCATGGTGAAGGAGACGTCTTCCTCGACGCCGCTGAGCATGGTCACGCGGTCCGGGGCCAGGGCCTCGATGACGCTTTCCACCAGCACCTCCGGAGTGGAGGCGCCGGAGGTTATGCCGACCTTTTCCTTGCCGCGCAGCCACTCCGGGTCGATTTCTTCCGGGCCGTTAATCAGATGAGCCGGCACGCCCTGGGCCGCGGCGACCTCGCGCAGGCGGTTGCAGTTGGAGCTGTTCTGCGCCCCGATGACCAGGACCAGGTCAACGCTGCCCGCCATCTTGGTCACCGCTTCCTGCCGGTTGGTGGTAGCGTAGCAGATGTCGTTGCGTACAACGGCCTGGGGGAAGCGTTCCTGTATGGACTCGATGGCGTGAGCGGTGTCGCGCACCGAGAGGGTGGTCTGGGTGAGGACGGCGATTTCTTCGTCGTCGCCCCAGTTGGGCAACTCCTCCGGGGCGTTGTCGTCAACGAGGGTCATCTCCACCTGGCCCATGGTTCCCCGCACTTCCTGGTGACCCCGGTGGCCCACCAGCAGCACCCGGCGGCCCTCGCGGCTGTACTTCTTGGCCTCGTTGTGAACGCGGGTGACCAGCGGGCAGACAGCGTCGATGACGCGGAGGTTGCGGGCCTGGGCCTTCTCGAAGTCCTCCGGGGGAGAGCCGTGGGCCGAGAACACTACCAGCGAGCCTTCCGGCACCTCGTCCACCTCTTCGACGGTGATGGCGCCCCGGGACTCCAGGTCGTTAACCACGTAGGGGTTGTGGACAATCTGATGCTTGACGTAGACCGGCGGGCCGTAGCGCCGCAGGCAAACGTCCACCACGTCAATGGCCCGCACCACCCCCGCGCAGAACCCCCGGGGCGAACTGAGCAGAACCTCCAAACCGTCCCTCCTCCGGCGCAGCCGGGCGCGAATAGCCGGGGATATGATAGCACAGCGGGCTAGGGGTCAATAACCAAGCGGTAATTGGTGCTGCGTCCGCCTTCGGCGCTGCGTGCCAGGATGCCGTGGTCAACCAGGTCGTTGATGTCACGCCCGGCGGTATCTTGAGAACACTGGTTTATCCTGGCCCATCGGGATGTAGTAAGGGTGCCCTGGAAATCGCCCAGCAGAAGAATGATTACCTTGCGCTGTCGTTCATTGATGGAGATGTCGGCGATTCGCTCCCAGAATCGCGCCCTTGCCAAGACAGCAGCGAGATTCCCTTCGGCGTTTTCAATGGCCCGGCCCAAGCAACCCAGGAACCATGTCATCCATCCGGTGACGTCCGTGGTTCCTTTGCCTGTACGTTCCAGAACGTCGTAGTAAATGTTGCGCTCCAAGCGAATTTGTGACGACATACTGTAAAAGCGTTGGGGACTGTCTTCGGAACGGGCCAGCGCCGTCTCGCCTATTGCCCGTGCGATGCGCCCATTACCGTCGTCGAAAGGGTGGATGTTGACGAACCACAGGTGCGCCAGTCCGGCTTTAAGCACCGGGTCGGTGTAGGGAGGCTCATTGAACCAGTCCAGGAACACCTGCATTTCCTGTTCAAGTCTTGCGGCTGCCGGAGCTTCATAATGCACCACCTCCCTCCCGATGGGGCCGGAAACGACCTGCATCGGCCCGCCCCTGTCATCGCGCCAGTTGCCTACTGTAATAGGCATCATCCGACTCTTTCCAGAGGGAAACAGGGCAAAGTGCCAATCAAACAGCCGCTCCGCAGTAAGCTGCTGTGCATAGTTCTGGGTGGCATCCAGAATCATCTCAACGACGCCGTCCACATTGCGGTCAGGGAGGAGCAAACCACCGAAATCCAAGCCCAACTGACGGGCAACAGAAGAGCGGACCCTTTCTATGTCCAGTATTTCCCCTTCGATCTCGCTGCTTTTCACCACTTCCCCGGTCAGCGCATTCAGCATCGCTTCCTGGGAAGAGCGGAAACCGAGGGCATCCGTGCGCCCCACCAACCGTCCCTGTAGATAGCGCACTTCCGCTAATTTGTCGGCCAGTTCCTCTTGCCGCCATTCAAGGCTAGGCCAGCCGGGTTGCTGATGAATGTATAATCTCTGCATAATATGCGGAGATTATAGGGCTTAATCTCCGCATATGGCAAGCATCGTGGTTGCAAAGAAACGACGTTCTACTTATGAACAATCCGAGATTCACCGCATATATTGCGTAGATTACCGGCTCTAATCTCCGCACGGCGCAATTTTCGCCACAGACCGAGCGGCTCCGGCGCGGCATCTGCGGGCGGCCCTGTGCTATAATCCTGCGGCATTTGATACTACTTTTGCCCGCTCTCCTTTGGGAGAATTCCCGCCTGAGAGCGGCCCCCGAATACTGCAATTCCCGTTTTCCAGGAGGGCCGAATGGTCAGTATTCACGATGAGCTGGTGGTGTTTTCCGGCAACGCCCATCAGGGACTGACCGAGTCCGTATGCGACTACGTGGGCATCCCGGTGGGGCAGGCCGAGGTGTTCAAGTTTGCCAACGACAACACCTTCGTGCGCATCCTGGAGAACATCCGCCAGCGCGACGTGTTCATTGTCCAGCCCATCTGCGCCCCGGTC
Organism: Dehalococcoidia bacterium; assembly: GCA_965204865.1. Taxonomy (GTDB): domain Bacteria; phylum Chloroflexota; class Dehalococcoidia; order Lucifugimonadales; family UBA3495; genus VXOI01. Next base: position 3,479,354 of record OZ242027.1, read on the forward strand.
AACGACCATCTTATGGAACTGCTGATAATGATAGACGCCTGCAAGCGGGCCTCGGCCGGGCGCATCACCGCCGTCATGCCCTACTACGGGTACGGGCGCACCGACAAGAAGGACCAGCCCCGGGTTCCCATCACGGCTAGGCTGGTGGCCGACTTGCTCACCGCGGCCGGCGCCGACCGGGTGCTGACCGTTGACCTGCACGCGCCGCAGGTGCAGGGCTTTTTCAATATGCCGGTGGATGAGCTGACCGCGGTTCCCATACTGACCCAGTATTTCGCCGACAAGGGCATTGATGACCTGGTGGTGGTGGCGGTGGACATCGGCATCAGCAAGAAGGCCCGCGACGTGGCGGAACGGCTGTCGGCGCCGCTGGCCATCATCGAGAAGCGGCGCACCGACAACAGCGGCAAGAGCGAGCTGATGAACGTCATCGGCGACGTGGAAGGGATGGTCGCCCTGACTTTCGACGACGAGATAGATACCGGCGGCACCGTCGCCAACGCGGCCCAGGCCCTGCTGGACCACGGCGTGAAAGAGGTCTACTGTTGCGCTTCCCATGCCGTCCTGTCGCGCAACGCCCCGGAGACCATGGCCAAGAGCGCCTTCAAGGAAATCGTGGTCACCGACACCATCCCCATCGGGCCCGAGAAGCGGAACGGCAAGTTCACCGTCCTGTCGGTGGCCCCCCTGCTGGGCGAGGCGATTATCCGCATCCACAAGGGCCAGTCTGTGGGGGAGATGTTTAACAACTAACCGCGATTCCCCCTCACCCTAGAAGAAGGGAACAATTGCATGGAGGCGAACGACGATGTACGACCTGCTGATTAAGGGCGGAACAGTGGTTGACCCGTCGCAGGGGATTCACGGCGTCAATGACGTAGCCATCGAGGACGGCAAGATTGCCCGCGTCGCGCCGGACATTGACGCCTCCGAAGCCTCGCAGGTGGTGGAGGTGAAGGGCAGGGTGGTGACGCCCGGGCTGATCGACCTGCACACCCACGTCTTCGCCGGGGTCAACGCCAACGGGGTGGACCCCAACATCGGCGGCGTGCGGGCCGGGGTGACCACGATGGTGGACGCCGGCAGCTCCGGGTGCGACACCTTCGGCGGGTTCCCGCGTCACATCCTGCCCAACAGCGACACGGAAATCATCTGCTTCCTGCACATCTGCCGCACCGGGCTGGCGACCACCCCGGATATTTTCAGCCCGTCCAGCATAGACCTGGACCACACCGTCGAGACCATCAACGAGCACAAAGGCATCATCTCCGGGGTCAAGGCGCGGATGGTGTCACCGGCGCTGGAAATCATGGGCATGGAGATGCCCCGCATGGCCAAGCGAGCCGCTAAGGAGGCCGGCGTCCGGCTGATGGTGCATATCGGCGATACGGAGAAGCGCTACGACGCCAATGTCATACGCGAGCTGCTGCCCATCCTGGAAGAGGGCGACATCGTAACCCACTATTTCACGGCCAACCCCGGCGGGGTGCTGGACGCCGACGGCAAGCTGGTGCCGGAGGCGCGGGAGGCCCACGAGCGGGGCGTGTGGCTGGACACGGCCCACGGGCGGATGAACTTCAGCTTCAACGTGGGCGAGCGGGTGATTGACCAGGGCGTCCTGCCCCACTGCATCAGCACCGACCTGACGGTGCCGGGCCGCGCTCGCACGGTGCACAGCATGACCGAGATGATGACGAGGTTCCTGGCGATGGGGTTCACCTTCGACCAGGTGGTGACGATGTGCACCGAGAACCCAGCCAAGTCCGTGGGGGTGGACGACCGCATAGGCACGCTGCACGCGGGCAAGCAGGCCGACCTGTCGGTGCTGGACGTCCAGGGCGGCGACTGGGTGGTCTACGACGTGCTTGGCGACTCCCGCAAGTCGGAGCGGGCGGTGACGCCGGTGATGTCGGTGAAGAAGGGGCAGGTGTTCGAGGCAGCCTGGGGCCCGAGGCCGTGGGGGTGGGAGCCGGATTCGGCTTAGGGAGTGGAGGTGTTGGTGTGCCGCCTAATTTCTATTATCAGATCGAGGAAGTACAGCCTGAGTGGGTACTTGAACCAGAGCATTTAGGAGGCAAGAAAAAATTCTGGTATCTAAAGCCTGGTGAAGAAGAAGTGGAGTGGTTGTTTAAGCATCCGCGTTCTAACTCCGGTGAACACTGGGCTGAAAAAATAGCCTCGGAAGTGGCTTGTCTTCTCGACATACCCTGCGCACAAGTGGAGTTAGCAGTTTTTCAAGGAGATCGCGGATCTACTTCGGAATGTTTTCTTGATCATTACCAGGAGTTATTCTTGGGCAACCAAATTTTGGAGAGTCACTTAGAGGATTACGATACAACCCTGAGAAGGTTTGAGCAGTCGCAGCACACTCTGGAGAATATCTGGAAGTCATTTGAACGTGTTTTTGAAGACCCGGACGGCACTGATGCGGCCAAGGCTCGCTTCGCGGATTTCCTGATTTTGGACGCTGTGATTGGAAATACTGATCGCCATAACGAGAATTGGGGTATCGCAAGACGGTATGATCAGGACAAATGGGTAGGGTACTTGGCTAGATCATTCGACCACGCATCGTCTCTGGGACGTGAGTTATCTGACGAAAGGCGAGAGCAAATCCTGAACAGTGGTCATATTGGCAATTATTCCAGGAGGGGCAGGGGTGGGATTTTCTGGTCTGCATCAGACAGACACGGTCCCTGTCCTTTGGGCCTTGTGGAATCAGCGTTTGATAGATATGGAGGTTTTCTTGGTCCCTCTCTAGCCAGTGTGGCGGAACTGGATGATAAAGAGGTTGAAGAAATAGTCGAGTGTATACCCTCTGATTGGATGTCTAGTGCTGCTAGACGGTTTGCGGTTCAGTTGATAAGCTATAACTGTCAAGAATTGAGAGAGCTTACATGATGGTAACGAAAACGCTGTATCTGGCTTGGCAGAATTGCCAGTCTGAAAATGGTCATGATGACAGTCCTTCTTGGTTCCCAATTGGCCGTTTGGACGTGGACATTGGGGAGTGTGTACGTCATCGCTTCCGTTACACCAAAGGAGCGAAAGAAGCCAAACTGAAAGCTGGATTTGTTCCGCTGCCGGAATTTCCCGATTTTGAGGGAGATTACGAATCACCTGCTTTGTTTCCAGTTTTCCAGAATCGGGTGATTTCTCGAAACCGTCCGGATTTTGCCGAGTACGTTCGTGTTCTTGCCCTTGATGAAGATGCCGACCAGATTGAGATTCTATCGGCCAATGGAGGGAAACGAGCTACTGACTCCTTTGCTGTCTTCCCAGAACCAGATACCGGAGCGGATGGTAACTTCTCCTGTCGTTTTTTCCTCCCCGGAGGCGTCCACGTAGACCAGTCCGTTGGGTCTATCGTCGATGAGTTGCGGCCTGGAGAAAAGCTCACAGTTTCGTTGGGGGGCAGGCTAGCCGTGGATCCTATGCGGTTGAGCCTTCAAACGGTAGAAGGTCAAGAAGTTGGCTGGGCTCCACAATATCTGACCCACGACTTGGCCTTACAAGATCAGGCCCTTAATGACCTCGAAGCGAGGGTAGTAAAAGTTAACCCAGCCCCGGCTCCATCTCGGCAACGAGTGTTGATCGAGCTTACGGGTAACTTGGGCTGTAACGATCCAATGTCAGGGCCGGATTTTCAGCCGTTGGTTCCCGACTAACCCTTTCTTCCCTGCTGCCGCTTCCCACGCAGTGCCCGGGCGAGCGGGCGGAGCTTGGCCTTGAGACTGAACCGCCGCCGCACGTTGTTGGCTATCAGCGGCGCGAGGTGCTGGTTGCCTGCTACTAAAGGGGCGACCCAGGCGCGGAGTTCCTTCATGGTGGGGGTCTTTTCGTCCCATGAGGGGACGAAGCTGTCTATTGGATGCCAGCGCTTTTCGCCCCGGAAGCGGGTCATTACCGTTCCGCCGGCTTCCTGTACCGCCAGCGCGCCGCCTGCCATGTCCCACATCCTCGGCGCTCCGAAGATGCCGTACTGCATCACGCCGCGGGCGGTCATCGCCAGCTCGTAGGCTATGCTGCCGGTGGTGCGCGGCTCGCCGGCCTTGTTGGCCAGGTCGCCGGTGAAGCGGTTGGCGACGCCGAAGTAGCCGGGGAGTCCGATAAGGCGGTTGGGGATGGGCTGCTCCGTTTCCAGCACCTTGACCGGCTCGTCGTTGGCGTAGCAGCCTCCGCCCTTGCGGCAGTGCAGCACGAAGCCGCCGCCGTCGGTAGGCCAGGGAACGTAGAGGGCCGCCGCGACGGGACGTCCCCGGTGTATGACGCCGATGGACGAGGCGAAGACGGGCAGGCCGTTGAGGAAGTTGGTGGTGCCGTCGAGGGGGTCCAGCACCCACAGAGTGTCGCGGGCCGGTTCCTCGGATTCCTGCTCTTCTTTGGTGGCTTCCTCGCCCAGGATGCCGTGGTGGGGGAATCGGCGGATGATTTCGGCGGCCAGGTACGCCTGCGTTGCCTTGTCGACGGCGGTCACCGGGTCGCGCTGTTTGTCGTCCTTGAACTCGACCTCGATGCGGCGTCCAAAGTGGGCGGCCAGGATTTCGCCGGCACCGCGAGCCAACTCGACGCCGTGGCGCTCGATTTCAAGGATCTGAGCTTCTTCAAGGAACTGCACGATCAACTCTCCCACCACACCGCCTATTCGTGTAAGCGACCGGGTTGCCATTCCGGGCGGTATAGCGCAAGGGTAGAGCAGGGGTGTCAAGTGGTCAACCGGCGGGTGTCGGCAAATAAAGCGAGTGTTATAATCCGGCGAAATTGAGTCAAAGGGCCGCTCCCGTCAGTGGGGCGGGATGAGGACGTTGGTATGGACTTGGGGCTGAAGGACAAGGTTGCCATCATCGGGGGAGCCAGCAAGGGGCTGGGTCGGGCCTGCGCTCAGGTGCTGGCGGAGGAAGGGGCGAAGGTCGTCATTTGCAGTCGCACCGCCGCTGACCTGGGGAAGGCGGCCAATGAGATCCGTGAATCCACCGGCGCCGATGTTTTGGCCTATCCCGCTGATTTGGACAAGCTGGAGAGTATCACCGGGCTGATTTCGGCGGCGCTGGAGGAGTTCAGCGGAATTGACGTGCTGGTCAACAATTCCGGGGGGCCGCCCCTGGGGCGCTCGGCGACGGCCACCGAGGAGCAGTGGGAGACGGCGGTGCAGCGCTCGCTCATCTTCTTCGGGCGGATGTGCCGCGAGGGGATTCCGCACCTGCGGGAGCGGGGCGGCGGACGCATCATCAACATCCTGGCCAGCACGGTGTATAACCCCATCCCCAACCTGGCGCTTTCGGGCGCGACGCGCATGGGCGTGGTGGCCTACGCCAAGAGCCTGGCCGACGAGGTGGGGCGCGACGGCATCCTGGTCAACAACGTCTGCCCAGGTTCCATCCTCAGCGACCGGATGCTGTCCAACGTGACATCCCGCGCCAACGAGCTGGGCATCACCGTAGAGGAAGCGCTGGCCATGCGCGCCGCCGACACCGCGCTGGGGCGAGTGGGCGAGCCGGTGGAGCTGGCGAACCTGGTGGCGTTCCTGGCCTCGGAGCGTTCCACGTATATCACCGGCACGACGATACTGGTGGACGGCGGGCTGGTGCGGTCGGTGATGTAACGAAATCCACGCCAACAGGCAGGCGGGGATAGCATGGTATTTCAGCGGAGACAGACAGAGGAGCCTACGGACGCGGCGGGGTTCCTGGACCGGGGCAGCCGGTACGGGCGCAACGGGGTGTATCATCGCGCCATCCAGGACTTCACGGCGGCCATCGAGATGGAGCCGGAGTTGGTCGAGGCTTGGTACAACCGGGGCTGCTCATGGTACGAGGTTGGGGAGCTGGAGAACGCCATCGCCGACCTGACCCGCGCCATCGAGTTGTCTCCCAACAACGGGTTGTACTACGGCCAACGCGCTCTGGTCTACCACTTCAACGACCAGCCGGAGCTGGCCGAGGCAGACCAGGAACGCTGCGACGAGCTGCGGTTTGGGGCGGAGTGATTGTCTGAACCGGGATTCATGGGATTTGGGGATTTTCCTGATTATTCAATCCTGAGCATCCCGTTAATCATGGGTATCCTGTAATCCCATAAATCACAGTTCGGACAGTCACTCTATCCCGTCGCCGGGCGGAAGTAGGGGACGCTTATCTGGTCGGTGGCGCGCTCGAAGGTTACTTCGACGGGCATTCCGATGGTGACGTCTCTGGGGTTGCAGTCCACTATGTTGGTGAACATTCGGACACCTTCCTCCAGCTCCACGAGGGCGAGGACGTAGGGGCCCTGGTCGAAGCCGGTGGTGCGGTTCTGGTAGGTTACGGTGTAGGTCCAGACTGTGCCTTTGCCGCTGGCCTGCACCCATTTCGGCTGCTCCGTCCAGCAGTGGGAGCAGATGCCCCTGGGGTAGAACTGGTACTCGTCGCACTTGTCGCAGCGCTGGATTAGCAGTTGACCGCGGCGGCAGGCATCCCAGTAGGCGCGGGTCTCGCCGACGACGGTGGGCAGCGGCTTGTTCCACTCTGGCATGATTAGTCCCTCCCCAATATGACGGTGCCGCCGCTGTGGCGGGAGCCGAGGGCGCCGCCGGTGCCGTGGCACAGGGCAATCTTGCAGTCGGGCACCTGGCGCGGGGTGCCCTCGAACTGGTGGCGTAGCTGGCGGGTGGCTTCCATCAGCAGGAAGATGCCGCGCATCCCCGGATGGTTGGAGGACAGGCCGCCGCCGTCGGTGTTAATGGGCAGCTTGCCGCCTACCTTCAGCGTTCCGCCGCTGACGAACTGGCCGCCCTCGCCCTTCTCGCAGAATCCCAGGTCCTCCAGCGTTTCCAGCACGGTGATGGTGAAGGAGTCGTAGATCATCGCCATGTCTATGTCTTCGTGGGTGACGCCCGCTCCGGCGAAGGCCGGTTCGTGGCTCTGCTTGGCGGCGATGTAGATGAGGTCACGCTTGCCCGCGCCCTGGTGCGCCACCGCCTCGCCGGTGCCCAGCACCCAGACCGGGGTGTGACGGCAACTGCGGGCGACCTCGGGCGAGGCGACCACCACCGCGCCGCCGCCGTCGGTGATGACGCAGCAGTCGTTCAGGCGCAGCGGCGACGATATGACGCGGGAGCGCATCACATCCGCGACGGTTATTTCGTCGCGGAACAGGGCCTCGGGGTTCATGGAGGCGTGGTGGCGGACGGCCACGGCAATCTCGGCAAGCTGTTCCAGCGTGGTGCCGTAGAGGTGCATATGCCGCTGGGCAATCATGGCGTAGAGGCCCACGGTGGTCAGGCCGTAGAGCTCCTCGAAGCTGTCGGGCGACGGGTCGAGGCGGGGGTGGCCGAAGCGTCCCACGCCGCCGGTGCCGACGGACACGCCGCCGGAGCGGGCCAGGGTGGCGTAGGTGATGACGGCGACGTTGATGCGCCCGGCGTGGATGGCGTTGAGGGCGTGGGCCAAGTGGAACTCGAAGGAGCCGCCGCCCACGGTGGTGTTGTCCACGTGCCTGGGGTACATATTCAGGTAGTCGGCTAGGTTCAGGCCGCTGTTGCGCACCGACATGGACGCGGTGAACAGGCCGTCGACGTCGTTCTTGGACAGCCCGGCGTCTTCCAGGGCCTTGATGATGCTCTCGCCCTGAATCTGGAGCTCGCTCTTGTCGGGAGCGTAGCGGGTAACGTGCTCGTGGACGCCGACGATGGCGGCGGCCCGTCTGAGGTCAACCATGGGCAGGATACCTCCGGGAGTGGTTGGGGTCGGCGACTGGTCTCAAAAAGGTGCAGCCATTATCACCGAGGGGGTGCGATAGCACAAGGCGGGCGTGATTAGAGGGAGCGTTCCGTTTCAGGTGGTCCAATCTACAGGGGACGAGGGTTTGGATTCCCGCTTTCGCGGGAATGACGGATCATAAGCCGGAAAACCACCTAAATTGGAACGCTATCGTGATTGGAGGTTGCTGGCAGTTACAGACGGGTGAGGTCTGATTCCGTTTCGGTTCCTTCCACAAAGGGATTTATGACTTGAACCCCGCCGTAATCCTGTAGGTGGCTCATGTCTTCCGAGTACACCGCGTCGCAGCCCAACATCATAGCAGCCGCCAAGATTGCGGCGTCCCAGTATGAGATGCCGTGACGATCTGCTATCTCTGTGGCTGTAGCGAACAATTCCCGGGTTACAGGTTGAATGGGAAGCTCCATCAGTGGCGACAGAAAGGCCAGGGCCTGCTGGTGGGTCATAGCGAGTCTGCCCCTCGGCCTGGTAGCCTGATGGTAGAACTCCTGTAGGACCTGGGTTGACAGACTCAGGTTCTCTTCCTTAAGAACCTCCACTGCCCTGGTTCTTTTGGACCTCTCTTCGGGCGAGGTGTCGGCCGCATATATCAGAATATTCGTGTCAGCGAGACGCATGCCTGTTGTACAGCTCCTCTCTGTTCAACCGTTCGCTGGCTTTCAGCCCCACACCTTCTGCCTCGAACCTGGATATGACCTCGTCCAGCATTCGGGCACGCCTCTGAGGTTCCGTCTCAACCGTGGCAGGTTCCGGAGGACGCTGCAGCAGCGCCGTTAAAAGGTCTCTCATCATCGCGGAAACCGTGGTTCCGGTCTCGGCAGCCCTGATTCGCGCCAGCCTATGGATCTCGTCGTCGACCGTTACACTGATGGTTTTCATGGGCCACTCTTAACAATTCACTATTTTATGTTTTTGTGTTCCTGCAATATACCCTGATGCTGATTCTCACTCAAGGGCAATGGCAAGGTTGCTATCTACGACTGGACCGTCCGAGCCCGCTATATGACGTTTCGCCGTTACCGGCAGGAGCGCGGGTGTTGTATAGTATGGCCGTCAGTTTCACGCACAGGATTACAGGAGGGGCGATGCTTGCGATTCTTGGGGGAACCGGGCCGGAGGGCAAGGGGCTGGCGCTGCGGCTGGCTTTGGCGGGGGAGGCGGTGATGATCGGCTCGCGCAGCGCGGAGCGGGGCGCGGCGGCCGCGGCGGAGCTGGCCGAGGGCGCGCCGGGGACCAGTATCTCCGGCGCCGACAACGCCGGGGCCGCGGCGGCGGGCGACGTGGTGTTCCTGGCCTTTCCCTACGAGGGGCAGCGTCCGGTGCTGGAGGAGCTGGCCGGTTCGCTGGACGGCAAGATCGTGGTCAGCGTCATCGCTCCGATGGTATTCGAGCGGGGCAAGGGAGCGCGGGCCGTGGAGGTGGAGGCCGGTTCCGCCGCCGAGGAAGCGCAGGAGATTCTGCCCGGCGCCCAGGTGGTGGCCGCCTTCCAGAACGTCAGCGCCGAGGAACTGATGGACCCCCAGGTGGACATGGAGGGCGACGTGGTGGTCTGCTCGGACCACGCCGAGGCCAAGAAGCTGGTGATGGGGCTGGCCGACAAGATTCGCAGCCTGCGGGGCATCGACGGCGGCGCGCTGGCCAACGCCAGGTACGTCGAGCAGATAACGCCGATGCTGGTGAACATCAACCGCATTTACAGGACGCACGCGAGCATCAAGATAACCGGGGTGTAGTCTGAACTGTGATTTTGGTGATTATGGGATTGCCATGATTCGGATAATCAGGGTAATCATTGAATCAAAGAAATCACCGTTCAGACAATCAAGGGAGAGGGAACTGTAAGGAGGAAATATGCCGAGATTCCCCATCGACATCAACAGCGCCGAAGGGCAAGCCGTAATGCAGGGCCAGTGGCGGTACGCCGAGGGATACATTCCCGGCGAGGCCAATTACGGCCTCTCGGAGCGGCTGGAGGGCAGCCCGTGCCGACTGGCCGACTACGACGATTCTTCGTGGGAAGTATGCCCGGACACCAGCCTGTGGGCCAAGTTCGACGGCGAGTTCGTGACGGGCTTGTCCTTCGTCTGGTACCGTATGACGCTTACCATCCCCCAGACAGTGGGCGGGCGCGACGTGCGCCGTACCCGCATGATGTTCGAGACCTGCGTGGACGACTACGGCGAAATCTGGATTAACGGCGAGTGCAACCGGGAGCGAGGGACTTTCGAGGGCTTCAACCGCCCTCAGCGTATCGAGGTCGCCAACAACCCCAACCCCGGCGACCAGCACACCATCGCCATCCTGGCGGCCAACGGTCCGTTGGGGGCACCGGGCGGCGGGGTGTTCGTGCGCTACACCAACCTGAGCTTCGAATGGCGGGACGACGATCCCTAGGATGAGTAGCATTTGCCACGGTGAAGGGGCAGGGTGGGGGTGTTTATGGCGCGGCTGAGGTTCGTGCACGCCGCCGATCTGCACCTGGACAGCCCGTTTCGCGGCATTCGGAGCGAAGCGCCGGATTACGTCGCCGATATGTTGCGCCGCGCCACCTTTGATGCCTACGAGAACATCATCGCCCTGTGCCTGCGGGAGGGCGTGGAGGCGCTTCTGGTGGCCGGGGACATCTACGACGGGGCCGACCGAAGTCTGCGGGCGCAGTTGAAGTTCGTGGACGGGCTGGCCCGGCTGGACGCCGCAGGCATACGTTCCTTCGTCTGCCACGGCAACCACGACCCGCTGGACGGCTGGGAAGCGCGGCTGACCCTGCCGCCGGGTTGCGTGCGCTTCGGGCCGGAGATTGGCGGCGAGCCGGTGTTTCCTTATGAGCCGGAGCGGGCGACGGTATATGGCGTCAGCTATCCCACGCGAGAGGTGCGCGAGAACCTGACGCCTCACTTTCGCGGGCTGTTGTCCAACGGTTTCAATGTCGGCCTGCTGCACGCTAACGTGGGCGGACACCCTGAACACGATTCCTATGCTCCGTGTTCGGTCTCCGATTTGGCCGATACCGGCCTCGATTATTGGGCTTTGGGCCACGTCCATACCCGGCAGGTGCTGCGGCAGGAGCGGCCCACCGTGGTATACCCCGGCAACCCGCAGGGCCGTCATCCGCTGGAGACGGGAGCGCGCGGCGTCTACCTGGTGGAGGTGGACGACTACGGCGCGGTCAGCCTGGACTTCCGCCCGGTGGACGTGGTGCGCTGGGAAACGCTGGAAGTTGGCATCGCCGGGCTGGAAACGGAGCAGGAACTGCTGGACGCCGTTGACTCCGCCGCCGCTTCCTGCGCCGAGTCCGCCGGGGGGCGCAGCGTGGTGTTCCGGCTGACGCTGAGCGGACGGGGGCCGCTGCACCGATGGCTGCGCAGTACCGGAACAATGGAGGAACTGCGGGAGCGCGTCAACGAGCAGTACGCCCCTTCGACGAGCTCAGCCCCTTCGACAAGCTCAGGACAAGGGTGGCTGTGGTGCGAGCGGATACAGGCGGATACGGCGTCGCCGGTGGACCGGGAGCAGGCGGCGCTGCGGGAGGACTTCGCCGGCGACCTGGCTCGGCTCAGCGGCGAGCTGCGGGAGGATCCCGATGCGCTGGGCGAGTTGCGGGATGCCCTGCGGGCGCTGTACGCCAATTCCAACGCCGCGCCGTATCTTCGGGGCTACTTACCGTCGGACAGCGAGTTACGGGAACTGATGGCCGCCGCCGAGGATGAATGCCTGGCCTCGCTGGTGAACGAAGAGGACGAAGGGTGAGGATAGAGGAACTGTACCTGGATGGCTTCGGTCGCTTCCACCAGCGGATTTTGGGCCCGGTCACGGGGCCGGTCACGGTTTTCTACGGCCCCAACGAGGCAGGCAAGAGCACCACACTGGCATTCATACGGGCCGTCCTGTTTGGATTCCCAGCCCGGTTCAACAGCCACTACCCGCCGTTGGCCGGGGGACGGCACGGCGGGCGCATCACGGTGTCCGACAGCGCCGGGGCGGTCTACGGCGTGGAGCGGTACGCCGGAGCGCGGGGCGGGCTGAGCATCGCCGCATCCAACGGCCCGGCGTCCAACGCCGACGCGCTGTTGCAGCGGCTCACCGGCAACGCCACCCCCGACCTGTTCCGCAACGTGTTCGCCTTCAGTCTGGACGAACTGCAAGCGGCCGCATCGCTCAACGATTCCAGCGGCGTCATATACAGCGCCGGACAGGGGACGCCCGGACTGCCGGCGCTGAGGAAGTCGTTGGGAGACCAGAAGGGCCAAATCTACCTGAGCCGGGGCAACAACCAGGAAGTGCCCCGGCTGCTGAACATGCTGAGGGAAGTTGACGCGCAACTGAGGGCCATCGAAGGCAACGCGGGGCGTTACGGGGCGCTGACCGCCCGCAAAGCGGAGATTGACGTGGAGTTGCAGGACGCCGACGCCGAGCTTGGGCGGCTCAATTCCCAACGCGCCGAAATTGAAAGCCTGCTGGCCGGATGGGAAGACTGGATAGCCCTGTCCGGCTGTGAAACGCAAATACGGGATATACCCCGCTACATAAATTTCCCCGATAACCCCATCCCGCGATTGGAAAGCATCGAAGAGCGAATACGCCAATCCCGCGAACTCTGCGACGAAGCCGCCGTCCAACTGCGCCAAGCCGAGGAAGCCGCGTCCGTCGAAATTCCCGATGAGAACTTGCTGTATGACAAGGACCTCATCGAAGTCATTCGCCGAGCCCGGGGCAGCTTTGATGATTCCGTCAAGGATTTGCCGGAGCGCAAAGCCGAACTGAATGCCCTGGAATCCGCTTTTCAAGACCGGCTGCGCGATTTGGGGCGGGGCTGGGACGAATCCCGCCTGCGAACTTTCGACACGTCAATGGCGTTCCGCCAGGAAGTGGAAACCGGAAAGGCTGAGCTGGCCCAACGCCAAGACGCCGGGCGCCGGGCGGAGCAGCGGCTGGAGCAGGAGCAGCGTTCCCTTACAGGCTGCGAAACCGCCGCCCGCGAAGCCCAGGAACGCCGGTCCCCCCACCCGCCGCCGCTGGATGCCGCCGGGCTGTCGCGCCAACGCGCCGCCGTCCGCGCCGCCCGCCAGCGGCTCAACGAATATGAACGCGCCCGTCAGAACCACGAAAACCTGCGCGGGCAACTAAACTCCCTGTCCGCCGGGCAGGAACCGGCGCCCCTGCAACCGCGGGCATCGCTATGGCTGCCAGCCCTTTTGTCGGTGGTTGGCATATTCCTGATAGTTGCGGGCATCTTCTTGGGCAATAGCGCCGCGCTGGTTCTGGGAATCATCGGCGGCCTGGCGCTGGTGGGCGCGGCGGCTTGGCTGCTATTCCGCAATCGCGCCGCCCCGGTCGCCGCCCCCAACCCGTTGGCCGTATCCCTGGCCGGGCAATCGGCAGATGCCGAATCATCCGCGCAGTCGGCGTACCAGTCGCTAATCGAAGCGGCCTTGCCTTTATCCGTAGATGGCGACCCCACCGCCGCCGCGCTGGAGGATGCCGAGGAACGATTGGACGCCGCCCAAGCCGAGTTGTCGGCCTGGAACGATGCCAGCGGACAGATACAGGAAACGCAACGCCGACTGGAATCCCAACAACGCGAGGTGGAATCCGCTGCCCAACAACTGGAAACCGCCGCCAATTCCGCAGCCGCCGCGCAACAGGAATGGCAAAGCTGGCTGGAACGGCAAGGCTTGCCCGCCGGTTTCACCCCCGATACCGTAGTCGAATTTATGGGCCAAGTCGAAACCGGCCGCGCCCGACTGGAGCAGGTGAACGACAACCGGCGCCGCGTGGCGGCAATAGAATATGACATCCAACAATTCCGTGAGCAAGTGGAGCCGCTGGCGGCGCGCCACGGTCTGCCGCTGGATTCCGGCGATCAGCGGCAACTGGCGCTTGTGGCCGACGAACTAATCCGGCGGTTGGAAGAAACGCAAACTGCCTTTTCCAACCGGGAACGATCCAAGGGGGAAGTCGAGGAAAACCGGCAACTGCTGGAAGGCCGGGAGCGGCGTTTGCAGTCGGCGGAGGAGGAGCTGGCGGCGCTGCTGAAGGCAGGGGGCGCGGACGCCGCCGAGGACTTCCGCCGCCGGGCGCGTCAGCACGAGGAACGGCTGGAACTGGAGCGGCGGCGGGACGAACACCGCCGCAGCCTGGAGCGGCTCAGCGGGCCGGGCCAGCGGTTCGACGCCTTCCGCGAAGCCCTGGCAAGCGCCGACCCCAACCGGCTGGGCGACAAGTCGGCCCGGCTGTCGGAGCTTCACGCGGAAGTAGATGCCAGGCGCAACGCCCTGCGGGAGGAACGGGGCGGCATAGACACCGAATTGGCTCAGCTCACCAGCGAAGAGGAATCGTCGGCCCTGCGCATCCGCCGCAGCACGCTGGAGGAGCAACTGCGGGAACACGCCCGCGAGTGGTCGCGGCTCACCATAGCCGAGGCGCTGCTGGAAAAGACGCGACAGAAGTTCGAGCAGGAACGCCAGCCCAGCGTCATCCGCCACGCACAAGACTTCTTTTCCGGCGTCACCGGCCAGCGATACCAGCGTCTGTATGCTCCCATCGGGGAGCAGACCATAACGGTCACCGACGCAACCGGAGGCAGCAAGCAGCCCGCCGAGCTGAGCCGGGGCACCCGCGAGCAGCTATACCTGGCCCTGCGGTTCGGGCTGATACGGGAGTTCGGGGAGCACGCCGAGCGGTTGCCCGTCGTTGTGGACGAGGCGCTGGTGAACTTCGACCCGGAGCGGGCCCGGCTGGCCGCCGAGTCCTTCGCCCAACTGTCGGAGACCAACCAGGTGCTGGTCTTCACCTGCCACCCCGCCACCGCCGAGATGTTCGCCGACGCCGCCGGGGCGCAGGTGGTGGACATCAGCGGGTGACCTAAAGTCCCCTCCCCTTTGAGGGGGAGGGTTAGGGTGGGGGTGAAATCCTCGCCATGAACCAGTTTGAAGTCGTTGGGCGAATAGAACGAATCGAAACCATAGCGGTCGGGAACTCAATCAGAGAGCGCGACCGGTTGGTCAGTCTTTATGGGCAAGGCAGGTGGCGCAAGCTCAAAGGCTTTGCTCGAGTGGTTCTTCCAGATGGTATAATCGAGCGCGCCGAAGTCCACTGGTATGAAGCGCACGGCATCGGCAGGAAAGAAGTCAAAATTAAGCGTATTTTGAGATGAGTGACATTAGAATCGAGCGGGTAATTTGCATCAACAGCGAAGAATACCCCGCCTCGCTTACTGTAAATGAAGCATACACTGTCCTGCCTGATGAAGAAGCCGCGAAGCACGGGTTAATCCGTGTAGTTGACGACTCCGGCGAGGATTACTTGTACCCGGAGTCCTACTTCTTGACTGCTGAACCAGCGAAAGGCGATGAACAGTTGAGGGCGCAGACTTTGCCAAAATAGTCTCTGCGCCCTCTGTGTTGAAATTCCCGTTGGCGTCTAGTCCTCCGGCGGCCACTTGGTGCCGCCTACGGCGGGGCGGTCGGACGGGGACAGTTGCAGGCCAGCGTTCACCACGTCGCGGAACTCTTGCAGTATGACCTCGGCCCAGTCTTGGGCGTGGGAGACGCGGTGGGCCATGCGGCGGCCGCGGCGGGCTTGGCGCTGGGCCGCCTCGTCGAGGCCCTCGGTGTCGCGGTTGATGGCGTCGTCCATGGCGTCAATCTGCGGCACCAGGCCGTTAGCCGTCTCGATGAAGCGGGCCACTTCGTTCAAGTCGTCGTCCAGCGCCACGAAGATGGGCACCGTTCCGGCGCGGTGTTCCGGCAGGAAGGTGTCGGCCAGAGGAACGTCGTCGTCGCGGTTGAACACTTGCAGGTTGAGGTTGGGGCTGCTGTCGGCCAGCCGCAGGATTACCGGCGTGGTGCTGACGGCGTCGCCGCACCAGTCGGCGGTGAACACGGCCAGGTTGACCGGATTGCTCAGGCCGCTCACCCACTCTGTGGCGTCGGAAGGGAGTTCCACTGCGTTGTAGATTTCCACGAAGGGGTCTTTGTTGACCTTAATCTGGTCTATGTACTCCTGGGCGCTCATGCCGGATTCGAACTGCTCTCTGTTCAGGGGCATTGCGTCATCCTCCCGGTTTCAGCTTTACCGCTGATTATAATGCAACCGGGATGGGCGCGGGCAAAGTTACGGATGGGCAGGATTTCACCCGCACCCCAACCCTCCCCCTCAGAGGAGAGGGGGTTGCAGTCTCGTTCCTCGGGAGCCTGTTCACTCTGCCGAGGATGATGGAGGAATTGCATGAGACCCCGGAGGCGGGTAGATTTCAAAGGTTATAAGAGTGATTTCCTCATTTGAATCCAGTCGGGCACTGGGCCGCCCTCGTGAGTTATGACCAGGCCGTAATCGTCGCTGTCAGCTAGCGCTGTAAAGCCAATCGCTTCCCATGGAATTTGGTCAGTTCCTCCCTACTGTTCGTCATCGCTGGAGAAGACTATTCCACCGAGCCTCTTGTTATACAAATGAAGGTCCAGGTCTGTTCCCGCCGCATCCCCCTCCCTACCCCTATCTGTCGCTGACTGCCTTCCGCCTGCCAGTGGCGTATCACCTCTTGTATTTCCACTCGGAGCAGTTCCTTGGTACGCCATCGCTGCACCTCGATGCCGAAGTGCGGCAATGGTCGCCTTTGTGTCACCCCAGGGTGGTCAAAAACCATGAAAACCTGTGTTGATGGTCTATGATTCGGTCACCTGCTAACTGGTCAGCGACTATGTCATCCCCATGAGGGATGTAAAACGGAGCATCCGCTATAATCCGCAGATTCCGATTGTAATTTGGGGAACGATTATGGAAATTCAAGGCGGCGTGTTCATAATCACAGGTTCAGCGACGGGGTTGGGGGCGGAGGTGGCCCGGCAACTCGCCGCAAAAGGCGGCCGTGTGGTGATCAACTACACCAGGAGCGAGGCTGAGGCCAAAGCATCGGCGGAGGCGTGCGGCGCCGCCGGCGGCGAGGCCATCCTGTGCCAGGCCGACGTGTCGGTGGATAAGGACTGCCGGCGCATGGCGGCAGCCGCGCTGGACCAGTGGGGCCGCATCGACGGGCTGGTGAACAACGCCGCCACGTCGGTAATCGTGCCACACCACAACCTCGAGGGACTGGCTTCTGAGGACTTCCGGCGCGTCCTTGATGTCAACGTGGTGGGCGCGTTCCAGATGGCGCGGGCGGTCACGCCGGCCATGCAGGAACAGGGCAAGGGGGCCATCGTCAACGTGTCGTCCGGCTCCGGGTTCAGCGGGTCGGGCAGTTCCATCGCCTACGCCGCCTCCAAGGCGGCGCTGAACGTGATGACCTACTCGCTGGCGCGGGCCCTGGCGCCGGAGATACGGGTCAACGCGGTGTGTCCGGGCGTGATGCAGACGCGGTGGTGGCGGGACGGCCTCGGCGACGGCTACGAGGCATTCATAGACCGGTACGCGGAATCCGCCCCGCTGAAATCAGCCGGCACCACCGAGATGGTGGCAGACCCGGTGGTGTGGTTACTGGAGGGTGCGGAACACGTTACCGGCGAGACCATCCTGGTGGACGCGGGTTCTCACCTGGGGCCGTCGCCACGGAGGTAGGGAAACCGGGGGCACCGCCATCCACTTTTCTCATCAGGCGGCCATGAGAAGGCAGTGGTAAAATACTCGGGTATCCGAGAGAGCAGCACGCCGGGAGGTGAGCAATGCCCGTGATGAGCGGAGCACAGGCGCTGGTGCGTTCCTTGGCCAGGCACGGCGTCGAGGTAGTGTTCGGGCTTCCCGGCGTACAGATTATGGACGCATTCGATGCCCTTTACGACGAGCCCGGCATCCGCATGATCCTGACCCGCCACGAACAGGCGACCACCTACATGGCCGATGGCTACGCCCGGACCACCGGCAAGCCCGGCGTCGCTCTGGTGGTGCCTGGCCCCGGGGCCCTCAACGCGACGGCGGGACTCGGCACCGCCTATGCCACATCATCCCCGGTTCTGCTGGTGTCGGGGCAGATAGAGAGCTATAACCTCGGCCAGAACCGGGGCGCGCTCCACGAGATCGGCGAGCAATTGGACGTCTTCAAACACCTGACCAAGTGGTGTGGGCGATCAACCACGGTGAATGAAATCCCGGGAATGGTACGGAACGCTTTCCGCGAGATGTCCTCCGGCCGGCCCAGGCCGGTGGAGATAGAGATTCCCTGGGACGTTCTCCCAATGACTGACCAGATCGAACTCCCGGAACCCGAAGGCCCAGGCAAGCAGCAGCCCGAGCCCGCTCTAATCAGAGAGGCAGCCCAGTTGCTCGCCGGGGCCAGCCGCCCCCTAATCTGGGCTGGCGGCGGCACCAGGGAGGCTGCCGTCTCCCCGGAGCTTCTGGAGCTTGCCGAGGCCCTGAACGCCCCGGTTATAACCACGCCGGAGGGTAAGGGCGCAATCCCGGAAAACAGCCCGCTGTCCTTGGGCAGTTTCTACTACGCCCACGGCCCCGGCCATATCGCCCTCCCTCAGGCCGACGTCATCCTGGCCGTCGGCAGCCGGATGCTGTTCACTCCCAACGTGCCTTGGGGAATCCAACCCCACCAGAAGGTTGTCCAGATCGACGCCGACCCCGAGGAACTTGGCCGCAATATCCCCTCCACAGTGGGAATCGCCGCCGATGCCCGCCTGGGGGTACAGGCGTTGCTGGCAGAATTGGGCGGCAGGACACGGGCCAGCCAGTGGACCGGGACCGAGCTCTCGGCCATTCGCCAGCAGGCCGATGGGGAAATCCGGGAGATGGCTCCTCTCCAGGTGGAGATTATCGAGACGATACGCCGCGAACTGGACGACGACGCGATCATGGTCGCCGGGACCACTGACATCGGTTACTGGAGTCATCTGGCCTACCCGGTGCTGGCCCCGCGTTCCTACCTCACGTCCTCCTACTTCGCCACCCTAGGGTATGCCTTCCCCACGGCCCTGGGCGCCAAAGTCGGCAACCCCGGCAGGCAGGTCGTTGCCACAACCGGGGACGGCGGGTTCGGGTACGCCTCCAGTGAACTGGCCACCGCAGTCCAGGAAGGGATAAACGTGGTGACCCTGGTGTTCAATAACGAGATGCTGGGGGCGTCGCACCACGACCAGCAACAGCGTTTCGGCGGCAGGGTCATCGGCACCCGGCTCCACAACCCTGACTTCGCCCAACTGGCCGAGGCATACGGCGCCGTGGGCGTCAGGTTGGACAGCCACGAAGGTCTGGGGGACGCTCTCCGTGACGCCCTGAGGACAGAGCTCCCGGTTGTCATCGAGGTTCCCATTCCCAACCTGGCGCCGCCGTTCCAGATAGCTCCCCGCGGATTGGAGAATACCGGGAGTTAGAACCCAAGACTGACTACTTGCCCGGAGGGGGTAGTGGAGCGCACCCCGGCCTGGCTATCCAAGTGCCGGGCGATCTTGGTGCGCTACGACAAGAAGGTATCCAAATACATAGGAGGAGTTGATCGTGGCCAGTGAAATGAACGGAACTCCGGCTCCTGTATTCGATCCTGAACGCCTAGCCGGGGCGATGGAAGCCCGTGGCGTAGACGGTCTGGTGATTACCACACCCCTGAACGTGACATACCTCTCGGGGCACAACCCCACAGCGCCCAAAGCCGACGAGCCACCGGGAGTCGCTGTGGTCATCTCGCGGCATGACTTGCAACACCCCATCCTGATTGGGCCCGACATATTTGTATCGCCCTTCCTGTATGAACCAATATGGATCGAAGACATCCGTCCCCACCGAAGCGTCCTCCTCCCGGTGGGCGCGTCCACCGACCGGTCTGAGTTTTTCCGGTTTATGCCGGCCTCCCGGCAGGACTCCGGCTGGGTAAAGAACGCCGGCGACCGGTTTGCCGGCGGCTTTACCGAGGCGATTCGTGATGCTGCGCAGGACCTGGGCCTCGCCCACGGACGCATCGGCTACGATAACCTGCGAGTGGGCGCCAAGGTGGCCGGCTCCCTGGCGGACGTTTTCGACGCATTCGACTTGATGATGTTCGTTCGTGAGAGGAAGAGCGTCCAGGAAATCGAATGGCTGCGGGAAGCCACCCGGGTGAACCAGGTTGCCATAGAACGGACGGTACAGTCATGGAGCCGAGGTAAGCCCTGGAAGGAGCTGGTGGATACCTATCACGCGGAAATCAGCGCGCTGGGCGGCTGGGTCTGCGACCCGGGCGGAGTCTTTTTCGCCAACCCGCTGGACGGCGACCCCGCCGTGCGGCTGCGTGTAGACTCCGAGGACTTCGTGGTCCAACCAGGCACCAACATCATGTTCGACTGCCATGGGACCAAGAACCAGTACTGCTGGGACGGCGGCAAGACCTGGGTCGTGGAGGACTACGGCTCGGACATGGCTCGCCGCATCGGTCGCGCTACCACCGAAGCGATGAACGAGATTCACGATGCAATGCGACCCGGAGCCCGGATTAGCGACCTACAGGAAAAGAGCCGACGAACCTTTCAACAGTTGGGAGTGCCGCAACACGACTCCGTGCTCACCTACTTCCATGGCTTGGGCCTGAGTCATGCGGATGTGCTGGCATTGGTGGAGGACGGCGCCGATCCCAACTGGATGTTGGAAGAGGACATGGTGATAGCTGCTCATCTTCTGTGTCCGGGCGATGAGAAAGAACGCTGCTGGATCGAGGAAGTGTTCTTGGTCAAAGAGGGAGGATCGGAGCCCTTGTTCACCTGGGGAAACGACCCGTTGACCAACGGCTAGAGGGAACAGTATGAACCCACTGGAATTGGCCGAGATAGGAAGCACCGGGCTCAAAGTTTCAAGACTGGGGGTCGGCGGGGTAGCCTTGGGCCGGTCGACAACCGAGGAGGAGGCCGCCGCAACCCTGGGCAAGTGCATCGAACTGGGCATCAGCTACTTCGACACGGCCCCGGTGTATGGCGGAGGGGTCAGCGAGCAACGTTATGGCAGGATTCTCTCTGAAGTCCCGCGTTCCAGTTTCACGATTTCCACCAAGGTGGGCCGGCTGTTGGAACAGGACCCTCCCGCTCCCGTGGGAGCGGTGATAGGAAATGACGCGTCGAGAGACATGCCCTACGTATACGATTACGACACGGTTATGCGGGTTTTCGAGGGGAGCCTGAAACGCCTGAGCCTGGACTACGTCGACATCCTGTTGATCCACGACCCGGACAACCATTTCGACCAGGCGATGGATGGGGCCTACAAAGCCCTCACGGAGTTGCGTTCCCAGGGGATGATTTCTGCCATAGGCGCCGGCATGAACCAGTGGGAAATGGAGGCCCGTCTGGCCCGGGAGGGGGACTTCGATTGCTTCCTGCTCGCGGGACGGTACACCCTTCTCGACCATTCGGCGCTCCCCGAATTCCTGCCCCTTTGCCAAGAGAAAAACATCAGCGTAATCATTGGCGGCCCGTATAACAGCGGCATTCTGGCCTCTGACCTGGCGGAGACTGCCACTTTCAACTATCTGCCGGCCTCATCCGAAGTCCTGGAGCAGGCAAGGCGTTGCAAGGCGGTCTGCGACCGGCACGGCGTACCGCTCAAGGCCGCCGCTCTTCAGTTCGTTTTCGGCCATCCTGCCGTTGCCGCCGTGATACCGGGCCCGCGATCTGTGGCGGAAGCGGAAGAGAATTTTCGGATGATGTCGCATCCCGTCCCCGCCTCGCTGTGGGAGGAGCTACGCCACGAGGGACTCATTCCTATGGACGCTCCCTGTCCACAATAGCAAAGGGAACGTCTCTGACTGGACCGGCCCATCCGACTCCCCTGCCCGTCGCATTCTGTCGCGGAAAACGAGCCGAATATGACGGGCCGCTCCATTTGACCTGACCCCCGAAAACCGGTCCAGAAAACTCGCATTCCGGCTCTGCCAGTTTTCTGGAGAATGCGGTTGCCCTGTCCTGGCCAGTAATCCGTTGATAATTGACACCGGAATTAGGCAACACTAGGCTGCCGATTAAGCGGCGCCGGTATCCGGTGCCAGTCCACTCGTGGTTTAATCGGCCCGAGTGATTTAGTCTGCCCCAAGGTGAATACGGGTCTGGAGGTAAATCATGCCCGAAACTACGTTGCCGATAGGGTCATTCACCTCCCCTCAGGTGAAACGGGTCCACTACGGTGAAGGCTGTCTATCCGGTCTTCCGGCGGCGGTGGATGAGCTGGGCGGCGCCCGGGTGTTCATCATCACCGGGCATTCCCTGGTGCAGCAGGGAACTATCTTGGGGCGAATTCAAGAGTTGCTTGGCGACCGCTGTGTTGGAGTTTTTGGCGAGACGCGGCAGCACGTTCCCCGAGCCACGGTGCTGGCGGCTACCCGAGCGGCCCAGAGCGCTGATGCAGACCTCCTGATCAGCTTTGGCGGGGGCACTCCCAACGACACCGCCAAGCTGGTAGCGTTGTGCCTGGCTGAAAACGTCACTGAAGAGAGCCAACTTGACCGCTACCGTATCCGGTTCCAGTATCCTGATAAAGTAGAAATACCGTCGGCGCACAACCCGTGCTTACCCCACATTTCGATCTCCACCACCCTGTCAGCCGGCGAGTTCACCAACTTTGCCGGGGCCACCGACGAGGAACGCAAGGTAAAGGACCTGTATACCGGCGATGGGCTTTGGGTGTCGGCGGCGTTTCTGGACCCAGTGGTCACCACGGCGACCCCGGGATGGCTCTGGGCGTCCACTGGCATTCGGGCGGTGGACCACGCCATTGAAACCGTCTGCTCCAGAATCAGCTTTCCCTTTTCCGACGGACTGGCCCTGGAGGCGCTGCGGCTCTTGCAGCAACACTTGCCCCGGTCCACCAGCGACCGTGACGACCTGGGGTCAGCCGGTTACTGCCAGGTAGCCGCCTGGATGTCCATCTATGCCTTGACCAACGTCCAAGTGGGCCTGAGCCACGGCTTGGGCCATCAGCTTGGCGCCAGGAATGATGTTCCCCACGGAGTGACTTCCTGCATCATGCTGCCCCGGGTGATGGAATTCAATCGCTCGGTGACGGCTCCACAACAACGGCGGATTGCTGAGGCCATGGGTGTCGATACCCGAAACGCCGACGACAACGAGGCCGCCGCCGCGGCGGTCTCGGCCTTGGAGAACCTGATAGACACTCTCGGCATTCCCCGCCGGCTCAGCGATTGGGGTGTTTCAGAGGCTGACTTGGCCCTCATTGCTCAGGACGCCCTGGAAGACTTGGTGGTCGCAACCAATCCTCGTCCCATAGCCACTCAAGAAGAAGTCGTGGAGCTACTGCACCGGGCGCTTTAAGCGTTGCCGTGGCCCCAGTGGACTGCCCGCTTGTGCAAAATCCGTAAAACCACACGCCGTTTTTCCGGCGGAGGCCGGAATCCAGGATCACTTGCTGGAAAACGGCGCAGTTCTCTTAGGGGGTGTCGTCAAAACAATAGAAGGGTGGTAGATTGCCGGGAACTGGAGAGTGTGGCAGGTGGGAAGTATGACGGCAGCGCACCGGCGCCACGATATGACCGGCGCCGTATGGGAGCGGCTCAAGCCTCATCACCGTACCTGAAGGGCGCTCGGAGGTAGAGGATGGTCTACGATGTGATTGTAGTTGGAGCCGGGTCGGCAGGCAGTGTGCTGGCCGCTAGGCTTTCCGAGGACACGGACCGTTCCGTGTTGCTGCTGGAGGCGGGGCCGGATTACCCGGAGCTGGACCTGCTGCCCGATGACCTGAAGCGGGGCAGCAATTTCCTGAGGTCCGCCTTCGGGCCGCACAGTTGGGAGTACCTGGGCAACATCACCGAGCGGCAGACCGCCGCGATACCCATCCCGCGAGGGAAGGTGGTGGGTGGCTCCGGCGCGGTCAACGGTCAAGTGTTTCTGCGGGGGATACCCGAGGACTACGACGGTTGGGCGGAACAGGGCAACGATGAGTGGGCCTTCGCCAAAATGCTGCCCTACTTCCGAAAGATGGAGAGCGATCAGGACTTCCGTGGCGATTTCCACGGTTCCGACGGGCCGGTCCCGGTGCGGCGTTACCGGAGGGCGGACATGGCCCCCTTTGCCCGGGCCTTCTATGAAGCGTGCCTGGCCGAGGGATTCCCGGAGTCCCTGGACGAAAACAGCCCCGACGCCACCGGGATCGGTCCGGCGCCTCTGAACCACATGAATGGCGTCCGCATGAGCATGTCCCTGGCCTATCTGTCGCAGGCCCGGCACCGGCTGAACCTGACCATCCGCGCCAACGCGCCCGCCAGGCGGATACTGTTCGACGGCGCGCGGGCGGTCGGAGTGGAGGTGGAAAGCGGCGGGGAGCGCATGACGGCGCTGGGGAACGAAATCATCGTGAGTTCCGGCGCCATCGCTACGCCCCAGTTGCTGATGCTCTCCGGCGTGGGGCCTGCCGACCACCTGGCGGACCTGGGTATCGACGTGGTCCACGACCTGACCGGCGTTGGCCGGAATCTGCGGGACCATCCTCTGGCCATGGCCCTTTACGAGTACCAGGGTGAGTTGGAGGATGAGACCGAGGCGATGCTTCAAGCTCTGCTCCGTTACACAACGGAGGAGTCAACCACCAGGGATGATATGCACCTGGGCATACTTTCGGTCGACCCGGCCCACGTGCCGGAAGGGCTGCCGCTGGATATTGACAGCAACTGCATCGCCATTTTCTCCAGTGTGCAGAACGCCCTCAGCGCCGGGGAGTTGAGACTGCGCTCCAGCAACCCGGATGACCCGCCGGTTATGGACTTCAGGTACATGAGCGACCCCTGGGACTTGCAACGGACTCGGGAAGGGGTGCGTCTGGCGGTGCGGCTCGGCGATCACCCGGCATTCCGGGGCTTAATCACCCGCCGGATTTTCCCTGCCGACGCAGACCTGGCTTCCGATGAGGCCCTGGATGCGTGGCTGTTGGACAACATCGGCACCCAATACCACACGTCTGGGACTTGCAAGATGGGGCCGGCCACCGATGCGACGGCGGTTGTGGACCAGTATTGCCGGGTGCACGGAATCGAGGGCCTGCGGGTGGCGGACACCTCGGTGATGCCCGACGTGATTCGCGCCAACACCAACTGCACCGCCGTCCTGATTGCCGAGCGAGTGGCGGACTGGATTAAGGAGGGCAGGTAAGGACCACGAAGTCCAATTTGGAGGGTGAAAATGGAAGTTGAATGGATGAACCATACCGGGTTCGTGGTTAGCGACATGGAGCGGTCGCTGGCATTTTACCGGGACCTGCTGGGACTCAAGGAGGAGCGGAACCAGATTCTTGAAGGGGAGTTCATTTCCGAATTGGTGGGGTATCCCGACGCAAGGCTGCACATCATCTACTTGGGAAAGGGTGATCTGCGGCATTCGGTGGAGTTGATCCAGTACCTGAACCCCACAGGGACTCCGGCGGCCATGCCGGAGCGGCACCAAGTGGGGGCTTCGCATCTGGGCGTCATAGTGGACGATCTGGACGCCTTCCATGCGGAGCTTTCCAGCCGGGGGGTGAGATTCGTAAGCCCACCCGCGATACGCCCCGGAGCGGTCTACCCCATGGCCAGCAAAGGCTGTTACATGCAGGACCCCGACGGCAACTGGCTGGAGTTGCTGGAGCGGCCGCCAGCGCCTGAAGGCGTCACGCAAGCCTGATGCCTTGCTGCTGAGCAACGGCCGATGTACAGCCGCTTCGGGCATTCATCGTGGACCGCCCCCAGAAACCCGAAAACGGAATGCTGGTGCGTGTAGCCCAGCTATTTCGGGCTAAGCGTCTGACTTGGCCGTTTCGTAACACTGAACGGCTTCGACATTGTTCCAAGGGCGTTATCCCGATTTGGTACCCAAAGCCGGATATATTAGCTCGTGCCACAACTGCTTAAATCGTGGCACGGGTGCTTTCAATTACCCCTGCCGTTCATTTGTCAGGGCCAACTGAAGTTCTGAGATAGACTATCAGCGGCCCGGTTCTCCCCATGCCGAACAGGAGGGATGTCCATGCCCCGCAAAATGAGCATCGAAGAAGCCCATGAGTTTCTGGACAGCAAGCCCGGCTGGATTGCCCTGACCACCCTCGACCCGGACGGATTTCCCCACACGGTGCCGCTGGGGTACTTCCGGCTGGGCAACGACATCCTGATGGGAGTCAGAGGCAATACCTGGAAGCTCAGGAACATTCAGGACAACCCCAAGGTATCTCTCCTGCTGGAGAGCGGCAGTTCCATGCAGGACATCAAGGGCCTGATGGTCCAGGGCACAGCAACGGTCCATTCCAATCCTGACGAAACGTTGCACTTCGCCAGGGAGGCGGCGAAACTGCGAGGGGTACTGGAGCAAGACCTGCCCACGGAGCCGAGGGATGGCGCCGCTTACATCAAGGTGACACCGGCGCGGTTCAGGTCATGGGACTACTCTCCCGGTTAGCATTCCCGGGGAAGCAGGGTTGCCCGGCAGTGAGACCGAAACTTATCCGACTCAAGCAGGGGGAAGTGATGCCGAGACTGGAAGGAAAGGTCGCCTTGATTAGCGGTGGAGCAAGGGGGCAGGGCGCGGTTGAAGCCAGGATGTTTGCCCGGGAAGGGGCCAGGGTGGTCATTGGCGATATCCTGGACGATCTGGGCATGCAGGTACAGGCGGAAATCAACGAGACCGGCGGCGAGTGCCTTTACGTCCACCTGGACGTCACCAGCGAAGCGGACTGGCAGAATGCCGTGGAGGCTGCCGTGTCCCGCTTCGGCAAGCTGGATGTCCTGGTTAACAACGCGGGTATAGGCAGCCCCAGGGACGCTTCAGGTGAGCGTATGACCATCGAGGCCCTGCCGGAAAGCCAGTGGGACCAGGTTATGGACGTGAACGCCAAGGGCGTGTTCCTAGGCACCAAGGCCGCCATCCCGGAAATGAGAAAGGCCGGGGGAGGCTCGATCATCAACATTTCCTCGGTTGCCGGGCTGGTTGGCGGCACTACCTCGGCCTATGGAGCTTCCAAGGGAGCGGTAAGGCTGCTGACCAAGTCGACGGCCATCCAGTACGCCGGCGAGGGCATCCGGGCCAACTCGGTGCATCCGGGCGTTATCATCACCGAGATGACCGCCGGGATGCTGGCCGACGAAGCGGGGCGGGAGTTCAACCTGGCCCGTCACCCCATCGGCAGGCTGGGCATATCGGAAGACGTGGCCTACGGGGTACTGTACCTCGCCAGCGACGAGTCTTCGTTTGTGACCGGCAGCGAACTGGTTATAGATGGAGGGCTGACGGCCCAGTAATATCAGGGGCGTTGACCACTCCCGTTGTCGTTAGTGGCTATGTCAGAACGTGTTACAGTACCCGAGCCGTCATCCCCGAGGAAGCGGCAATCCATGCGCTTCAACCGTCGAGGAGCGGATTCAGGCAGTGAGAGCGGGTCTTGAGATAGTTTCTAATACTGTAGCCGCAGGAAAGTGTCGAAGGGTTGCAGGCGCCATAGGTGATGACAGTGCTGGGAGCAGGCCCGGTAGCACCGCCTCCGCCGGGACGACGTCCACAAAGAGCCTCCTGAGCAGGCTCATGGGGTTCCCCAGCCCCGTCCTCAGGGGAAACGTCCGTTGGAAGAAGACCACGCCCTCAGAGCCTGCCGGTCGGAGCATCAGAGGCTGGCGACTCGCCTGACCTCCTCCCCCAACTCCCTGATGCGGGCTTCCCCCGTGTTCCCAGCCTCGTACTCTCTGTCGCGGTCAGCCTCCGCCCACTCGGCCCGTTCCAGCATCTGGGAGTAGTCGAAATCCCCGGGCGGGTCGGGGAACCTGTGGCGTTTCGGTACACAGTCGTTGCCCTTGGTTGCAATGAAGTCAGGTCTGCCCGACAGCACGGCCCAGCCGAGGCTCAGGACGTAGTGGTTCGGCCCTCTGTTCGTCACCCGGTGGCCTTCCTGCTCGAACCGTTTGATGCAACTGGTCAGCCGGCCAGTAGAGTAGGCCGGCCGGCATATGTATCCAGGAACCAGCCCGGCTCATGGAGGCATTGGCCTATATGCCTATCGTGGCGCTCGCCTAGCAATGGGGTCGCAGCGCAGGGCATCCTTGATGACATCCGAGTGAAGTAATATCCTTTGCCTAATGCAGTACCCTTTTTGCACATCTTTCAAGGCGGTACAGAGAAAGGAGACCGCCAAGGGCACACAGTAAGGGTCCATCCCCCAAC
Source organism: Dehalococcoidia bacterium (assembly GCA_965204865.1). Classification (GTDB taxonomy): domain Bacteria; phylum Chloroflexota; class Dehalococcoidia; order Lucifugimonadales; family UBA3495; genus VXOI01. Next base: position 3,507,186 of record OZ242027.1, read on the forward strand.
GTTTCTCCTATTCAAGGACGGAGTAAGCAGCTATGGACAACGGAAATAGTGAAACCCTGGCCGCAACCCTCGCGAAATTCTGCTCAGGTCTGACCTACGAAGACCTCTCGCCCGAGGTGGTGGACTGGGCGAAATATCTGTGCCTGGACTTTGCGGGCGTCGCCCTGAACGGGTCCACCACCGAGTCTGCCCGCACGGTGGTACAGGCCATCGAGAGCGTCAACCGGCCCGGCCCCTCCGTAATCATCGGCACTCAGAAGAGGGCTCTGCCGGAGTACGCCGCCATGGCCAACGGTACGGCCTTCCACAGCCTGGAGCTTGACGACATCCACAACGATTCATCCATCCACGGTGGCGTCGTGGCGTATCCGACAGCCCTCGCCATGGCGGATGTGGCCCGGTTGGATGGCAGGAATTTCATCGCCTCGGTTGTGGCCGGATACGAGGTGATGATGCGCCTCGGAATGGCCCTGAAGCCAGCCGAGCACTACAAGAGGGGTTTCCACCCAACCGCGACTTGCGGAGCCTTCGGCGCGTCGGCAGTAGCCTCCCGCTGCCTGAACCTGAGCGCCGAATCAACCACCGCCGCCCTGGGTGTGTCGGGCAGCCAGGCAGCCGGAAGCCTGGAATTCCTGACGGACGGGACCTGGACCAAGCGATTGCATCCGGGCTGGGCCTCGAACAGCGGGATATGGGCGGCGTTGCTCGCTCGAGCCGGGTTTCTCGCGCCGACAACCGTGATCGAGGGCCGCTTCGGGTTTCTCCAAGGCTACTCCGGCGATCCAGACCCAGAGCTGGTTATTCAGGGTTTGGGAGACGAATTCCAGATCACCCGGATGGGGATCAAGCCCCATTCCTGCTGCCGGTACAGCCAGGGCCCCATCGATTGCCTGCTCGATCTGCGGCAAAAGCACGCCCTGCAACCCGATGACGTAGAGACTGTGACCATTGGCGTCCTGAGCGCGGGATTCAATACCATCGCCGCTCCCGAAGAGGACAAGCGCAACCCCAGGTCGGTGGTGGACCTACAGTTCAGCATGCCCTTCGGCGGGGCCGTTGCCCTGTTGTACGGGCGGGCATCCCTGGGTGAACACACGGTCGCGGTGGCCCAGCGTCCCGAGGTAAGGAGCATGATGTCCCGGGTACATTGTGTGACCGACCCGGCGCTCGACGCGCTGTACCCAAGCCAGTGGCCCGCGTGGGCCGAGGTCGCCACTACCGACGGGCGTGTGCTGCGCAGCTACACGGGCTATCCCAAGGGCGACTATCAGAATGCGCTCACCTGGCGGGAGATGAAGGACAAGTTTCAGGAATTAACCGCGCCTGTCATATCCGGGAATCGCCAGGACGAGATCATTGCGGCGATCGACTCCCTGGACGAGATGGACGACGTGCGGGAATTGGCGGAACTGCTGGTTGTGAATGGAGGAGCCTCTTGAGGAAAAGAAACCTTTCGACGAAAGGTTCCGTTTGCTTGTAGCGTATGACAACTGGTAGTTTCCTTCACGTTTACGCTACAAGCAAACGGAACCCCGGTACTGCACGACCAGCCACAAATCGCGCCCCAAAGCCGTGAAACAGGCGCCCCACCGAAGTGCACTAACGCGAACTCAAGCCAGTCCTCGCTGCCGAAAGAACATTTTGCCGCGAGGAACTCGACCAGCGCTGCAAGGCTGGGCCTGCCTGAATAGGATGGCATTTACGGAGTTGCGTCCTCTTCGGTCAGCCCCCTTGTCGCCGGATACGAGGGTCCAGCAGGTCTCGCAGGCCGTCGCCCAGCAGGTTGAACCCCAGCACCGCGACGAAGATGGCCGCTCCCGGCAGTAGCAGCAGACGCGGCGCGGTTTGCAGGTGCGGGCGGGCGTCGTTGAGCATGGCGCCCCACTCCGGCGTGGGCGGCTGCGCCCCAAGCCCGAGGAAGTTGAGACCGGCGATTCCCAGGATGATCCAGCCGACATCCAGAGAGGCGATGACAACGATCGGGCCGAGGATGTTCGGCGCGATATGACGGAGGATGATGCGCAGGTTGCTGGCCCCGACGGCCCGCGCCGCCGTCACATACTCCATCTGTCGCGTCCCCAAGGTGATTCCGCGAATGATGCGGGCGTGGCCCACCCACCACACGGCGCCGGCTGCCAGCAGCACGTTGAACAGACCGGGGCCCAAAGCTCCCGCCACGGCCAACGCGAGGATCAGCGAAGGAAAGGCCAACAGCAGGTCCACTACCCCCATCAGCGCCGTGTCTGTCCATCCACCGTGGTATCCGGAAACTATGCCCACCGTCAGCGCGATGGTCATACTGAGGACCAAAGTTGCGGCGGCGGCCAGCAGCGTCGTGCGCGCTCCGTGGATGATCCGACTGAAGGTGTCCCGCCCCAGATGGTCGGTTCCCAGGAGGTTCTCCGCAGACGGCGGAAGCAACCGTTCGGACAGGTTGATCTCGGTTGGGTCATCCAGCGGGAGCCAGGGCGCCAACAATCCCGCCAGCAGCAGGGACACCACCAGGAACAACCCCAAGGCGGTTCCCGGCTCGCGCAGCAGCGCATTCCACTGGCGGCGACGGCGTGAACCGCTAGTGGCGGCCCGGGCAGGGAATAGTTCTCCAGAGTGCTCGTTATCGTCCATCATGTGCGGCTACGTCGCGTCCCGTTCGTAGCGCAGGCGCGGGTCGGCGATGCGCAGGGCAATGTCAGCCGCCAGGTTGGCCAGCAACACTACAACGGCAATGTAAGTTACGAACCCCTGTACCACGGGGTAGTCCCGGGTCAGCGCCGCGCCCACCATCAACTGACCTAAACCTGGCCAAGTGAAAATGGTCTCGACTATGACAGCGCCGCTGAGCAGGTAGCCGAGGTTCACGCCAGTGGCTCCGATGGCCGGCAGCAGCGCGTTGCGCAGGGCGTGCCGGATGGCCACAGTCTTTTCGGACAGTCCCTTGGCCCGCGCTGTGCGGATGTAGTCTTGCCCCAGTACCTCCAGCATACTGGCGCGTATCAGCCGCATCAGTTGAGCCATCGGCGCAAGGGACAGCGCGATGGCCGGAAGTACTACCTGGGCAACCGAACCGTAGCCCAGGGCCGGCAGCCAGGACAGTTTCACCGCGAACAGGATGATCAGTCCGAAGGCCAGGGCGTAGGATGGAGCCGCCGCGCCCACCAGCGCCGCCAAGCGCGCAATGGCATCCACGGCGCCGCCCCGCCGTTGAGCGGACAGGATGCCCACCGGCACGGCGACCAGTAGCGCCAGGGCCAAAGCAGCCCCAGTGAGCAGGGCCGTCGGGACGGTGCGGCGCGCCAACTGGGCGGCCACGGGCCGTTCCGTCACGTAGGAGCGGCCCATGTCGCCCGCCAGCACCCGGGACATCCAGCGAATGTATTGCGCCGGAAGGGGCGCGTCCAGGCCCAGCTCGGCGCGCATGGCAGACACTGCGGACGGGCTGGGCATCTGGCCTGGGTTGCGCTGACGCAGGACAATCTCGGCAGGATCGCCCGGCGCCAGATTCAGCAGCGCAAAGCTGACCGCAGAGATCCCCAGGAGCATCAGCGGCAGCGTGGCCAACCGCCGGACTAGATACGCTCCCAAGTCCGCGCTCCCTTATTCCAGATTACTGCCGCGCCGAATCACTCGGAGAGGCCAATGCGTTGGTCGAACATATAGAGCCGATACGGGTGTGGCTCGAACCCGGTAACCTGCTCGTTGACACCATACATCATGTATACGTGCGCCACCGGCAAAAGCGCGGTTTCGGCGGCAACCACGGCCAATGCCTCGCAGGCGATTTCCTTCCGCTCCTGAATGTCCGACACCGGCCCCGCCTGCGCTATGATGTCCACCAGCGCCGGATTGGAGTAGTGTCCATAGTTGTTGGCTCCGCCGTCGGTGCCGTCGGCGTGCAGTCCGACGAACTTGCTGACGTTCAAAACCGGGTCTCCGGCATCAACCACGTTGTTAAACCATCCAAAGAGGTCCCAGGACGGCTCCTTTACCACCGACCATTCGGTAATGAGCACCTCGGCCTTGATGCCCACGTCGGAGAGCATGGCTTGGGCGGCCTCCGCCATAATCGGCAGTTGGAACCGCTGCGGGTAGCCGCCGATGATTATCTCCAGAGCCTGCCCATCTTTTTCAACGATGCCGTCGCCGTCGCTGTCGGCGTAGCCGGCCTCGGCCAGCAGCTCTTGGGCGAGCTGAGGGTCGTAACTCGGCCCGGCTACTCCGGGGCAGGACGCCATCGCCTCGGGAAGCAAAAGGTCGGCGAATGAACCCGTCCCCGCCGGCGCAACGGCTCCGGCGATGCTTTCCCGGTCAATGGCATGGCTCACGGCCTGGCGTATCAGCGGGTCGGATAGCGGGCCCCGCTCGAAATTGACCCACCACATCACCACCGAGGCGCCCTCGCCAGCCGTCCGGCTGTGCAGACCGGGGAGGGAATCGAGGAGTTCCACACCTTCCGGAGATATGTTGATGGCAAAGTCAATATCGCCGGCTTGCAGGGCCAGTTCCCGGCTGTTGGTGTCCGGGATGGCAATGTACTCGATGCCGGCCAGCAGGGGAACTCCGCCCCAGTAATCGTCGTTGGCCACGCTGCTGAGGCGTTCTTTGCGAACGTACTCGGTGGGGATGTATGGGCCGGTCATCGATTCCGCAGTCACGAAGTTGTCTTCACCGGCAGCGTCAGCCGCAGCCACGTTGACGATGGCCGTGTTGGAATTGGTCAACAACCCCGGCAGTGTCGGGCGAGGCTTCGCAGTAGTGACGATGACCGTCTGGTTGTCTTTGACTTCCACGCTTTCAATCGCCAGCCTTTCTTCGTCCCCCGGAGATAACCGGACGGTCCTTTCCAATGACTCTTTGACCGCCTGAGCGTCCATCACAGCGCCGTTGTGAAACGTGACGCCGGAACGCAGCTCAATTTCCCAAGTCATGGGGTCCAACCGCTCAGCGCTCGTGGCCAACCACGGCTCCGGGCTGAGATCGGTGGCAGACAGGCGGAACAAGGTCTCCGCCATACCGCCCTGAATCGCCACCCATGATCCCCCCACCGGGTCCAGCGGGCTGTCCAGCCAGATGGAGCCAACGGTCAGGATAGGACGCTCCGCCTCAGCAGCCTCGGCCGTCGGCGGTTCCGGCGTGTCGGTCGCCTGGGCAGACTGTTGCGGAACCATGGTCGCTGTCGGGAGCGCCGGCGCTTCGGTGGCTACCGCGGGCGGCGGGGTGTTTTCCGGGGTGGCGGCTGGCGCCCCGCAGGCCACCGCCAGGGCCAGTAACAGGGCAAACGCCCCCGGGACAACATATTTGATACTTTGTGTCATTAGATTTGGCAAAACGATTCTCCGAATGGGTTTTGATGGGCAAATGCCGACGTCTTGGTTCAGGGGCAACAGGTGTGATTGCTTGATGGGCGGGGGAGGATCAGCCGCCGCCCGAACTGGGGCGCTGCGCTGTGCGGGCGCGGCTCACTCGGCCCTTTGTTGGTTCTATCCGCCAAGTCATCACGCCACCCCGCGCGTCGAGGGCGGCAAGGCCGCCCCCGTCAGGCCGCCAGTATAATTTGGACACTGCGGCTCCTACATCCTCGGCCCCTATCGGGCGGCCTTTTCCACTTCTCTGTAGCGACCACACCACCACAGCGCCATCGCGTCCCCCCGATGCCAGGCGCATCGCGCCGGGAGCGAAGGCAAGGGTGGTAACAGATTCAGTATGGAACTCCAGGACGCCGGGCCGCGTACCTTCGGGACCCTTTTTCCGGAAGCTCCAGACCGTCACCGCATCCCCGCCGCTGGTGGCCAAAAGGGTGCCGGTATCATCAAAAGCCAGGGCCGAGGGCTTGCCAGGATATCCGAACATCTCGGAATCCTGCCCAGTGGAGCGGCGCCAGAAATGCACTGAGTTGTCCTGGCTGCCGCAGGCCACGATGCCCCCGTCCGGGCTCAGCACCATCGACACCAGGGATCCCTGCCACTCCAGCTTCTGGCGGAGCTTGCCGGTGGCTGCGTTGAAGAACGCCACGCGACCATAACAGGCTGTCGCCAGTTCCCTTGCGCTCGCCCAGGCGATGGCGCTGACGGTGCTGGGATGATCATCAGAGCGCCAAACCTCCGAGCCGTCCGCGTCATACACGTAAACCTGCCGGGAGCAGGAGGCCGCCAACCGTTGGCCGTCCGGAGACCACGCCAAGTTTTCCACCCAACCGCTTCCGACGTCGATAGTCCGGCTCACCTGACCTTCGGCGGCGCTCCAGATTAAGACCCGGCCGTCTTGGCCGGCCGTAGCGAACGCGCTTCCGCTGGGGTGGATTGCCACCGCGAGCACACCATCGTCATGAACCCCGCGCCGCTCCCAGGCGGCCGTGCCAGACTCGCCGTCGAATGCGTAGACGCCACCCTCGGCATCGCCGGCCACCAGCGCCTCGCCACGCAGGATCCAACCCCCGGCGATAGCGTAGTCGCCGACCGCCGCAAACCAGCCCTGGGTAAGGACACTTCTCGGGCCGTCGGCATTTAAATCAGACATGCTTCGAACCCCTCCCGCATACTCTGTCCATCGAGGTTGCGGCCAATGAAGACGAGTTGATTGCGGCGGGGCGCATCCCCCCATTCGCGGTCCGGCTGGCCGTCAAAGAGCATATGGACCCCCTGGAAGACGAAGCGGCGGGACTCCCCCGCGACGCTGATGAAGCCCTTCATTCGGAAGATGTCCACCCCGCGCTCCCGGAGCAGTTGGCCAAGCCAGGCGTTGAGCTTTTCGGGATCGGCGTCGCCGTCTATCTCGATAGAGATCGATCCCACCGTGTCGTCGTGCTCGTGCTGGGCGACCCAGGTTCTCTCGGCTTCGGCGGGAACCGCCGCTCCCTTGATGCGTTGTTTGTCTGTCTCTGTCTCTTCGCAGGCAGGCTCGGAGCAAAAGTTGCCCCCCAGTTTGAAAGCCGCTCCATCCGCGTTCCTCAGTTGGAGATCGAATTCCTCCGGGAGGTGCTGGGCGTAGAGACCAACCCGCCCCGGCGTATCGACCTCAAAGAAGAAGGACTTGCGTCCCGGGGAATCGAGCCGGAGGTTCACGTGCTTTCCAACCGGAATTTCTTCCCCTGGATGAATGGTCTCCGCATCTTCGGCGTACTCCCGTACGCACCACTCCGCACCCTCCCGGAGGGCAGCGTCATCCGTGCCTTGGCCGGGCACGACGACGAGGGACATCGCCGGATCAGGGCCATCGGCGAGGCTGAGTTCGTAGCGGCCGGCATCGAGCGAATAGACTCCCGTCCATTCGAAAGGATACTCCGGTTCAAGGAAAGTGGGACGGCGCTCGAGCACCTGGTCCAGGTCGAAGGCAGCGAGGTCGAGTACAGTGTCAACGGGTACGTTCGCCATCTCGCTGCGCACGACTCGCGCCATTCGGTTCATGCCTCGGAGCCGGGCTTCCAGACTGTCAAGGGTCTCGCCGTTGACGAGGTCCGTCTTGTTGAGGACGAGGACGTCTGCGAACGCGATTTGCTCCGTGCTTTCGTCGCTTCGGCCGAGCTGCTGATCAATGTGGGCTGCATCAACGAGCGTGACGATCCCGTCAAGGGCGTATTCAGCGCGAAGCTCGTCGTCCATGAAGAACGTCTGAGCGACCGGGCCGGGATCGGCGAGCCCCGTGGTTTCCACCAACACATAGTCGAACTTGTCGCGGCGCTTGTTGAGATTGTTGAGCACCCGGATCAGGTCCCCGCGCACCGTGCAGCAGATGCAGCCGTTCGACATCTCGAAGACCTCCTCGTCAGCGTTGATGACGAGCGCCTGATCGATGCCGACCTCCCCATACTCGTTCTCGATCACGGCAATGCGCTTGCCGTGCTCCTCAGTCAAGATCCGGTTGAGCAGGGTCGTCTTGCCGGAGCCGAGGAAGCCGGTGAGGATGGTAACTGGTACTTTGCGCAGCGTGTTCATATAGAATCCTCCTTCAGGTTTTATTGAGATGAAGTATCGCTTAGGGGTAGTAACCAGCCTCTATTGCGATGAAGTATCAACTAGGCAACACACACTGCCGACGCTGTCGCGATGGGGGACGTTGGCCTACGCCCCCCATCGCCGGTCCACCCCGCTAAGGGTTACTCTCTCTTGGTGAACAGGGAGCAGCCCGGCGACTGCATTGAACAAGGAACTCTTGCCGGCTCGGCAAGGAAAGCCCTGCAAAATACTGCGAGCCCCAGGGCCAACGCCTGAACCAGACGGACAAAATTTATGCTGCGACATTGTATCAATAGCATCCCGAGTCCTCTGCTTGATCGTGAATTGAGCTTGACGTGGACCGTGCTATGGCCTGGGCATATGCTGATACATCGTATCAATATGTAACAAGCAGCACCGGAATCCCAGTCGGTTGGAACAAACCCCTACTTACCCTTGTTGGAGGGGCACAACTCACAGATCAAGTACAACTCGATACGGTGGTCAATGACCTCTCCCGGAATCTCGGCGCCAATTGCGCTGATCAATTGCTCGACTGTGGCGGCCCTGAATTCCTCCACTGCGCCGCATTCTATGCACACAGAGTGGTGATGGTGATGACCAACTCGGCATAGGCTGTACATTTGAGACCCGCCTATCGTGGCAAGCTTGCAGACCGCCCCCGCCTCGAAGCAGCTTTATGGTGCGGTACACCGTCGCCCGGCCCACCGAAGGCAGTTCTTCGCTGAGTGCCTCCGCTGTAAAGTTGTCATGCTTCTGCTCCAAGAGCTTGGCTATCGCTTTCCTGGGAGCAGTGGCTCTATAGCCTAGCTCCTTTAACACAGCCACTAGGTTTGTGCGTGGAATCACAAAGCCTCTTATTGATAGTATGTCTCAATTGTCTGCGCTAAAAGTCGCCGCATATTTTGGGTGGGCTTAACAAAGTATCACTCTGAAATTGGCTTGTCAACCACGTGTACTCGTCAGAGGATTTAGATTATAAGGCGTGGGCGAATGCCATCGAAAAGGAGTGAAGAGCGGGATCACTTCAGGATACCTGTCCCATCTGATGAACGGGAGGCGCAGCCCCTCGTCCCAGGTCCGGCAGAGGTTGCAACAAGTCCTAGGCGGGGACGATTTTCACAGGCTGTTCATCATCGTGCCGGTCGATGACGACAGTGGTGGAGCGGAACGGGCCGACGTCCCTTAAACGCAAAAGGGTCCCATATATGCGCTGCCAAGGAGGGACGCTGTTTCTGCGTCCCTCCCTTTTGCGTAACGGCCAATGCCCAATCATCCAGCAATGGGGAAGTGAATCGGCCCGCCGGGGCAGGACGGCAGTTTAGCCAATCGCTGTCCGGTTCTCTTTGCGTCAGCATGGCAGCACAGCCCCACTCATCGACCACGTGGTTGACGAACACTAGGCTCACCTAACGGGACTCGAACTTCCACCGCCAGACCGTGTATCGAGTACCTCCAGAACCGAAGCTCTTTCCACGCAGACATTATTTCGCTTTTTAAACGCGATCTGAAACTATCTGACCTTTCGGTTCGTAATTTCCGAAGCAACACGGTGGCCTTGCGACTGTACCCCCTTCCATTTTGAGGGAAGACACTACGACCGGACTGGGGTGCTTGGCAAGATCGGTAGGTCCCGTGAGTCTGACCACTTCAGGGTAACTGCCAACTTTCGGAACGAGGCCCCTCGCAAATTAACCTCATAGCTTTGCCCTTGGACTTGCCGTTTCCTGAGGGTCGCCGGGTTCCTCGCCCAGAGGGTGTCTTGCCCAGTCGGTAGCCCGGGCTCACCTGCCGGTGAAATTCCCTGGCGTCCTCTTCCCCCAACGTCCTGAAGTAGGTCTCCGGTATCTTCTTCCATCCGCCGACTATTTTCGCTACCTGCTCCCGAATCCCAGCCCGCAGGGCGTTGATGGCGTAGGAGTGGCGGAACCGGTGGGGGTGCATGTCCTCGATGTTGGCTCGCTTCGCCAAGCGCTTCAGAATCTGGCATATCCCACCAGGAAGCAGGGCTTGTCTCTGCTCCGACACCCATAGAGACATGGTGCGAGGCATCAGGGCTTCTCTTTCCCGTAGATAGTCCCACATCACTGACCGGGCCGTATCGCCGATGGGCATCCTTCGCTCCTTTCGTCCTTTGCCCATCACCAACAGAGTGCCGTTCGCGAGGTCCACATCAGCAAGCTGCAACTTGGCGGTCTCAGCGAGTCGCCCGGGCGTATCCCAAAAGGCGTACAGAATAGCCCGGTCGCGCGATAAGCGAAAGCGGTGAGTGGGCGTTCCGGCGAGGGAGGGGTCAGCGAGGGTGAGCAGGTCCCGCATCTGATCTTCGGTGATAATGGGGACCGTCTTCTCCTCGAGCTTGGGCGCGCTGATGGAGAGCATGGGGTTTTCGTCGTTGGGTCCACGTTCAACCAGCCAGTTGAAGAACCAGTTCAGGCGGCGGTACTGGGCGTTGATGTGGCCCTTGGAGAGCTTCTTGGGCTTGGCATAGGTCCGTTCCCCGAACCACCTCACCCGGTCCTGGAGGTACGAGAGATACTCCTCCAAGTGCTCAGTGGTGATCTCCCGTACGTCGGGCCATCCCTGTTCCTCGGCGTACAGGGCAACCATCGACACCGTCGTTTCCAGGCTGGCGAGGTAGCCCTCGGAGTACCGGTTGGAGGCCTTCAGGCTGCTGATGAACCGTTTGCCGCATGCGCGAAGACTGTGGTCAAAAATCTGCTTGACGACCATTCATCTGGTGGCACCTGAGAGAAAAAGCCGTCATTTCGTATCTGATTATACCCCAGAATAGGAGGGTGGTGGGCCGTGTGGGGATCGAACCCACGACACCCGGATTAAAAGTCCGGTGCTCTGCCTTGCTGAGCTAACGGCCCATGAAACAGCCCCTAAGAGGCTATAATCCATTTTAGCACAGGGACGGTTCGGCTCCCGTGTCCTTCGGCTCAAGATCACCCCTCTCGCGATGGATCCAGCCCCACGCCCTTGCGAGGTCTGGCGGCGCTGTGGTAGTTTTACGGCGATATACGGCAAACTTTTAGGAGGCTGGATATGGGATTCACGCCTAGCTATCTAGGACACGTCAACATTTACGTCCGCAGCGCCAGGGACGCCCGCGAATGGTACGAGTCCGTCCTCGGACTGCATACCTATGACTTCATGGAAGGCCGCGCCGCCTTCATGTCCGCCGACCTGAACCAGTCCCACGAGATTGCCCTGATGGAAGTGGGCGAGAACGCCGAGGGCCCTCGCGCCGGACAGGTGGGCCTGAATCACATGGCCTGGCGCATGGCCAGCCTGGAAGACCTGGCCGACTTCTACAACAACCTCAAGGAAAAGAACTGGCCCATCCAGCGCGTCTCCGACCACGGTCTGTCGCTGGGCATCTACCTCAAGGACCCCGACGGCAACGGCATCGAGGTCTACTACGAGACCCCGCGCGAGGAGTGGCACCGCCAGGACAACCTGTTCATGAGCGGCGACCGGCCCCAGGGCAACTTCCCCGGCCCGTGGGAAGCCGACCTGGTCCCCGACGGCGTTGCGGCGTTGCAGCGCAGTTAATCTCGACATCCCGTCTGAACTGTGATTCGTCTGATTCAATGATTGCCGTGATTCGCTGAGTTGGAATCAAAGCAATCATCAAATCACAAAAATCACAGTTCAGACTACCGCTATCGCCTCGATCTCGATCAGCATATCCGGGTCCACCAAGCGGCTTATCTCCACCAGGGTGCTGGCCGGGTAGTCCGACTTGAAGAACTCCGACCGCACCTCGTGGATGGCGGAGAAGTGCTCTGCCAGGTTGGTGACGAACACCGTTACCTTCACCACGTCATCCATCGTCGCCCCGCCCTCGGCCAGCACCGCTTGCAGGTTCTCCAGGGTCTTGCGCGTCTGAGCGCGTATGTCGCCGCGACCCACCAGTTGGCCGTCAACGCCCCGGGCCACCTGGCCCGATGCGAACACCATCCGCCCCGCCGGTACGGCGACGCCCTGGGACATTATGCCCGCTGGCCTCGCCACGGCGTCGCTTACCAGTATTTCCTTTGTCATTGTGCTCCCCTCTCAGATAAAGTTCCCTCTCCCTCCGGGGGAGGGTTAGGGTGGGGGCGTTCCCTTACTTCCACTCGGCGTCGGGGGGCCAGACGTTGGTGCTGCCCCGGGCCGCGCCCACCCGGTTGCCCTCGGCGCGGTTGGGGCCGATGGTCTCGATGGCCTTCTTGTAGTGGTCGGTCTGGATGTGATAGTTGAAGGCGTCCTCGTCCACGTATATCTCGTAGACCCACAGCAGGTTGGGGTCGCCGGCGTCTTGGATAACGTCGAAGCGCAGGCAGCCCGGCTCGGTAGTGGCCGCCGCGCGCGCGTTGGGCACCAGCGCCTCCAGCACCTGCTCCTTGCTCCCTTCCTTTACCTGAATCGGCGCGATGATAACGTACATGGCGCATCTCCTTCTAATTTACTTCCATTCGCCGTCGGTGGGCCAGACGTTGCTGCTGCCGCGGGCCGCGCCCTGGATGCCCTCGACGCGGATGTCGGCGGTGGCGTCGCGGAACTTGATGAAGTGCGGAGCCTGCGTGTGGGCCTGGAAGGCCGCCTCGTCGTCGTAAACCTCGTAGAGCCAAATGCGGTTCTCGTCCCCGGCGTCCTGGATTACGTCGAAGCGACGGCAGCCCGGCTCGTCGTTCACTGACCCTATGGCATCCGGGATGATGGCCTCCATGAACTGTTCCTTGCAGCCCGGCTTAATCTGGATGGGCGCGATGATTACGTACATCGGTCAATCTCCTTGCAACGGGTTGAATCGGTAGCATCGTACATTATGGCAACTTGATTCTCAATCGGCGCAAAAAATCACCCTCATCCCAACCCTCTCCCTCATAGGGAGAGGGAGAAGGGAAAAGCCAATGACGCCCCGCGCCGGGCGTGTTACCATTCCTGAAAGGCAACTGAGAACTAGCGAGGGGGCCGCGCCATGCCAGCCAGGACCGGGGCGGAGTACATCGCCAACATGAGGGAGAACGGGCCGGAAGTCTACCTGCACGGCGAGCGGGTCAAGGACGTCACCACTCACCCGGCCCTGCGCGGCGGCGTGGAGACGCTGGCGCGGATGTACGATATGCAGCACGACCCGGCCATCCGCGACGAGATGACCTACGTCTCGCCCACTACCGGCGACCGGGTGGGAACGTCCTTCATCATGCCCCGAACCAAGGAAGACCTGGACGCCCGCCGCGTGATGATGCGCCACTGGGCCCGCGCCACCTTCGGCATGATGGGCCGCAGCCCCGACTTTATGAACGTCAACATCATGGCCATGGCCGCCGCCGGCGACTACTTCGCCCAGAACCGCCCGGAGTTCAAGGACAACATCAACAGCTACTACGAGCACGTGCGCGAGAACGACTTGGTGCTCACCCACACACTGCTCAACCTCCAGCGCAGCCGCACCCCCGGCTCCACGCCGTTGGAAGACCGCACCGACATCGCCCTGAGAGTGGAGAAAGAGACCGACGCCGGCATCTACGTCCACGGTGCGCGGGTGTTGGCTACGCTGGCCCCGCTGTCCGAGGAAATCGCGTTGTACCCCACCACGTCGCACCAGCTTCCCGGCCAGGCACCCGAGCCCTACGCCTTTGCCTTCGCCATCGCCAACAACGCGCCGGGGCTGCGCTACCAGTGCCGCGAGAGCTTCGACTACGGGCAGTCCCACTTCGACCACCCGCTGGGCTCCCGCTTCGAGGAGCTGGACGCCGTGGCCTTCTTCGACCACGTCTTCGTGCCGTGGGAGAACGTGTTCCTGCTGGGCGACGTGGAGCTGTGCAACAACCTGCAACTGGCAACCAACCGCCACCTGCACTCGGGCCACCAGGTGGTCACCAAGAACGTCGCCAAGTGCGAGTTCGTGCTGGGCCTGGCGACGCTGATGACCGAGACGCTGGGATCGTCGGGACAGCAGCAGGCACAACAGATGATCGCCGAGATTATCGAGAACCTGGAGGTCACCAAAGCCTGCCTGCGGGCCGCCGAGGCCGACGCCGAGGTGGACCAGTGGGGCGTGATGGCCCCGGCGGAGCTGCCCCTTCAGGCCGCCCGCAACCTGTTCATCCGTATGTACCCTCGCATGGGCGAAATCATCCACCTGCTGGGCTCCAGCAGCCTGATGGCCCTGCCCACCGAGGCCGACCTGGAAGGCCCGCTGGCCGAGGAAATCAACCGCTACCTGGAAACCGACGCCACCTCGGCCCGCGACCGGGTGCGCCTGTTCCGGCTGGCGTGGGATATGTCGTGCAGCGCCTTCGGAGCCAGGCAGATACTCTACGAGCGCTTCTTCCAGGCCGATTCCGTCCGCAACGCCGTCATCCTCTACAACATGAAAGACCGTCAGCCCCACGCCGACTGGGTGCGCCAGTTCCTGGAACAGGAGTGAATTGGAATAGACGCAAAGGCGCAAAGCCGCAAAGGAAGAGGAGGAAAGCCATGCCGGAGCCGCGAGTAATCAGGGCCAGCGAAGTAGACACGCTGCAGCGGGCCGAGGGCGTGACCGTCGCCAGCCACATCAACAAGGAGTTCGGAGCGACGGAGATTTCCAGCGGCATCACCAGCTTCGAGCCGGGCCGCTCCAACACCACCCACTACCACAACGCCGAGGAGTCGGTCATCGTCATCGAGGGCGAGGGCATCCTGATGATTAACGGCGTGGAGCACCAGGTAGGCGTGGGCGACGCCGCCTTCATCACGCCGGGAACGCACCACCGCCTCATCAACACCGGCGAGGGGCCGTTCCGCATCGCGTGGTCGTATGCCACGGTGGACGTGTCGCGGACGCTGGTGGAGGATTAGGGGGTAAGCTATGGCTCTTGCCAAACGAAAGCGGCAGCGCGACGAGGAACTGGCAGACCAGCTTGACAAGTTGCCGCCGACTGAGGATGTGGAGGAGCTATTCTCGGCACTGCGGGTTTCCACGCTCCGCGAACTGGCGACGGAAATCGTCAACAGCGGCATTGAACACGCGAAGGGGAACATTGATCGGCTGGAATACGTCGAGCTTCTCAACAGTTGGATTGCGACGGCGGAAGAAACGGTAGCCGCAGGCCGGAACGTGTCCAGGATTGCCGCGAGGCGCAGAAAGAAATCCTGAAAAGGCCGATTACCCATGCCAACTTATCAAGTAAGGCTTCATCGCGCCGTCAGAAGATTTCTGAGAACACATCCAGACTTGGAAAGCAAATGGGATGACATTGTAGACCAAATCATGCAGAGTCCACGGTTGGGCGTGCACATTGACCACCTGAAAGCCCCTTGGTTTTGCAGCTACCGATGGGATGAGGGTTCCTATCGAATCAAGTACGATGTCAATGATGACGACGAAGAGATCCACTTCTACGACGCCAACAACCGGGGCGATGTCTACAAGGGACGGCGCGGGGCGGGCAGGCGGAGGTAAGTTCGGACCCAAAGCAAGCTAAGGGGACAGGTACGGTTTCAGCAGCTTGGCGGCGTTCTCCAACCTGACGGCGTTGATGAACTTGCCATATTCGTCCTCGCCGTCGTAGAAGGCGGTGAGGCCGTCGGCAATGGCGCACTGGAAAGGCGTGGGCAACCCGCATTCCAAGGTCAGGGCATCGGCGGCGCGGTCATACTTGACGACTAATTGCAGTTGCATCCGGTCCAAGTCAATCTCATCCGGACGGCTGTGTAACCCCTCGCAATTTGGCGCAGACACATCTGGCCGACCTTCGTACAAAACCGGCCGCAGTAGCGAGCCTGGACTGGATACCTCTATGGCGACCGGATTGTGCCTGGCATCGGCATAGACTATGACATCTTTGGCCACATCAGCGCCCCAAGCCCAGGGACGGCCGTTCTCCATCAGCAGTATATCGTCGGTCGGGTAGTAAGAGATTTTAAGTTTCATGTTTGGCTATGCCTCCTTAACCACTCCCTAGTTTCTTTACCATCAAAGAAGCGGTTAATCAGCGTTCCGTCCCTTTCACGGAGTATCACCCGGATGCATTTATCGGCTTCCTGAATATATGCCCAGTATGAGATTGTTTCATTTTCAGATTTAATCGCGATTCGGTGCGGCTGCGTAACAGTCCGTTCGATCCATTCATCATCAATCGGTTCAGGATGCGTCTCCAAGGCTTGCCCCTGGTAGTAGACCGAGGTATACCTGCCAGCGCTCGTGATTCCGCCGCCTTCTTCCGGCTCGCCTTTTTTCGCGGCGGCTTCTTGCGCTCTGCATCTCATATTATAAAGCTATCTTAGTCGTGGTGCCGCGCCTTTCGCTGAGCTGAACGCTACCAGCTTGGGCCAGTCTATCGAGCCGTCCGCCTTGCAGAACCCGGCGGTGAACTCCCGGCTTAGGCGGTTTACCACGGCTCCGTACTGTTCTGCGAAGGTCCGGTTGCGTTGCTTGGCGTTGTGGCCCAGCGGTTCGATGATTCGAGTGTAAAACTCGGCGTCGCCGGAGATTAACTCCCAAAATTCTTGTCCGCAATACTTGAAGTAGCCGCCCTTGTCCGGGTTAGTGTCGCGCCCGTAGCAACAACCGTTGACGGCTACGATGTTGACGGTGCGGTTGCCTTGCCGGATGACTCTGGCGGCAGTGGCGAAATTGTCTTTCAGCCTGGCAACCTGCGAACTGTTGCCCCAATTGGGCCCGGATTTGATAGAGACGATGTAGCGGGCATCGTCTATGGCAAACTCCAAATCTATTCCCGTGGCGGACGACTTCCAGCCACCATGCACGGTTTCTGCAACGTATATTGCCAAGCCTTCCAGGAAATCACCGAACAGCGTTTCTTCCTGTGAACTCAGGTGGGCGTCCAGCAGAGAACGGATTAAGTCAGCGGCGACGGTTATGTTCTTGCTCTTGAACAGGTACGGGTTCTTGCGACGCAACAGGGATTGCAGGTTCAACTTGTTAAGCGATTCGAGCCGTTTGTCGTGGAAAGCCCCGATGTTGGACTCCACGTAGTCGGTTATCTGCTCATCGCTAATTGGCGTCATACGGGCAGCCGCGCCTGCTGATTTAACTGTTCCTGCATCTTCTCGAAGTACGGCTCGTACACCTCGACGCCGATAGCGTTGCGACCCATCGCCAGCGCCGCGAATACCGCAGTACCGGAGCCGGCAAAGGGATCAAGCACTACATCGCCGGGATCGGTAAACAACTCGATAAACCACTCCGGCAGCCAGTAGGGGAATACCGCACTGTGCTGGCGGTTGCCGCACTCTGTGGCACCGTGCAGGACGTTGGTGGGATATACCATATCGCGGCCCAGCCAGTTTTCGACCTTCTTGCCGAAGCCGCTGCCTACTTTGGACTCATCGCGCACCCGGTCGGTGTCGCTGAGGTTACGCATCCGGTTTTCGTACCAGTCTCCCACCGGCACCATCACGGATGCCTGGTTCATCTTGAACTTGCGCTGCTTGTTGAACTGGAGCAGCCGCTCCCAAGCGTCGCGGAAGCGGTTGGGCCACTTGCCGGGGTAGCAGTTCTTCTTGTGCCAGACAAATTCCTCAGTCCACAGCCACCCGCGTTTGCGCATTTCAAGGATGATCTCGAGGACGCAGGTATGACGCTCACCATTAACCGCCGGTTCTTTGATGTTGAGGATGAACGTACCAGTGGGCTTGAGGACGCGCCGCAGTTCGTCGGCGATGGGCAGGAACCAGGCCGCGTAGTCGTCGGGCTTGATTCCGCCGTAGGTGGCGGCCCGTTGGTTGGCATAGGGTGGTGACGTGACTATCAAGTCAACCGAGGCCGATTCGACAGCCCGCAACTGCTCCCGACTGTCGCCTAACAATAAAGTCGCTGAAGCCATGCTGCTCTTAGAACTCGGTCCGCTTCAGTTTGGCTATCTGCCGGGCGATGCCAACTTCGTCGGCTTTCATTTCGGACAGGCAACTGGGGCAGTTAATCCCATCCATGCGTGGGTCGTCAGTGTAGATGGTCTCGCGCTCGTCTAAGTCCAAGAAACAGTATGTATCCGAATCATTGTCCGAGTAGTGCAGGATGTCCAATAGGTCTGCTGGCATTTCTTCTCCTCCTCTCCTTTCCGAGATGATAGCCGCATCCCTACATCCTCGCTACCAGCAATTGTCAGCAAATTTCGCTGATTCCTGAACGCTGAGCCGCTACTCCACCTCCACCACCATCTCCACCTCCACCGGCGCCCTTAGCGGCAGGCCCACCATGCCCACCGCCGAGCGGGCGTGGCGGCCCTGGTCGCCGTATAGGCTTACCAGCAGGTCGGAGGCGCCGTTGCCCACGGCGAAGTGGCGCTCGTAGTCCGGGTCGGCGTTGACCATCACCAGCAGCTTGACCACCCGCTTCACGCTGTCCAGGCTGCCGGTCTCGGCCTTGATGGCGGCCAGGCAGTTGAGCATGGCCTGGCGGGCCGATTCGTAGGCCTGTTCCTCGGTGACGTCGCGGCCCACCTTGCCGGGGTGCAGGATGGAGCCGTCGGGCATGAAGCCGATGTGTCCGGCCACGAACAGCAGATTTCCCGTGCGCACCGTTGGCACGAAGTTGGCGACCGGCGCGTTGGGCTCGCTCAGCGACAGGCCCATCTCGTGCAGCTTGTCTTCAACGGACATTGGCTTTCCTCCTTTTTATTAGGGAATTATAGCAAATTTTAGCCAAAACTGCTTGACGCCACAGCCCGATTTGGCTAAAATAACGGCATTAAATCATTCCTGATTGGTGCTGTTATGACCACGCAATCCGGCCCCGGCAAGAGCCATCGCAAGGGTATCAGCCTCATTCAGGCCGTCAAGATGTTCGATACCGAGGAGAAGGCCGAAGCGTGGTTCATAGCCCAGCGATGGCCCGACGGCCCGGTTTGCCCGCATTGCGAATCTACCAACATTGCCGACGTTGCTACCCGCAAGCCCCAGCCTTACCGCTGCCGCACTTGCCGCAAGCACTTCTCCGTCAAAACCGGAACCCTGCTTCATAGCTCCAATCTCCCTCTCAGCAAATGGGCCATCGCCTTCTACCTGTTCACCACTAGCTTGAAGGGCGTCAGTTCCATGAAGCTACACCGCGACCTCGATATAGGCCAGAAGGCAGCTTGGTACATGGGACACCGAATCCGCCGGATGTGGAACGCGGAGGCCGACAGATTCGCCGGAGCAGTCGAAGTAGACGAAACCTATATTGGAGGCAAGGAGACCAACAAACACGCCGACAAGAAACTGAATAGTGGCAGGGGAACCGTCGGCAAGACGGCGGTTGTTGGCGTCAAGGATCGCAACACAGGCCGAATTAACACCGAGGTAGTCCAGCATACCGATAAGCCAACTCTTCAGGATTTCGTCCTTCGCCACACGGCCCAGGGAACGAAGGTTTACACGGATGAGGCCAGCGCCTATACCGGCCTTCCACGGCCCCACGAAGCCGTTAGGCATGGCGCGGGAGAATACGTGCGGAATATGGCGCACACCAACGGGATGGAGAGTCATTGGGCCTTGTTTGACCGGGGAATCTACGGAATCTATCACCACGTCTCGCCCAAGCATTTAGGGAGTTATACCAGTGAGTTCGAGGGCCGCCACAACGCTCGCCCACTGGACACCGCAGAGCAAATGACCGCGATGGCGCAGGGAGCCGACGGCAAGAGGATGCGGTACTTGGACTTGATTGCGTAAAGGAATTGACCGCCTACTAGATATAGTGTATTGTCACGAAACGAGGCCCCCCGATTCCCAGTCGAAGGGCCTCAGAAACCACCGAGTTGGTCTTGAAGCTACTCGGCGGGTGTGTACTGTCATTGCGCTTTGCGTAGTGTATTGCTTTCCGCCTTTATATTCAAGACCTCCTCTCGGAAAGGAGGTGATTATCCTGAGGCGGCTAGAAGCTGGTATGTTTGGTACTGTTGACCGAGCTGCCTTGCAGCAAACGCGGGGCAGCCGTTAAGACACTGAATCGGCTGCCCCGCGTTAATTGGCGAAGCCCCGGCATTCCAACCGGGGCTTTCTCATTAACGAGATTCCCAATCCGCTAACAACTGCTGGTGGTATTCCTCGGCCTTCCCTTTCAGGTCGTCTACGCTGGCATAATGGTCAAATTCCAAGAACTGCCATCTGTACTTTATGGCCGGCGTTGCTTTCCCTGTTTTCTTGTTGAGCCGGAAATCAGGGGATACTACCCGCCTCAAAACTTCCTTCTGTACCGTTGGCTCTATCGGCAAGGACGAAGGGCGTGTGCATCGGACAATCAGCCGGTATGCGGCACTCCGGGCAATCTTCTCAACGTGTTGTTTGTCTACTACCGCCCATAGCGGCATTTCAGCAATGCCGGTCCAAACGGCAAGTTCTGTCCATCCGAGAGGCGTAGGATGAGGATATATCAATCCGTCCTTCCGCTGTCCTCCAACACTATTGCTTAGCTTGTTTTCGTCTTCAAGATTCCAGTCAATCAGCATCAGGCAGCCCCTCTCAACTGTGCCACGTACCAAAGGACAAACTGCTCGTCCGCGCCTTCCAGATTTGGAATCTGGCCGGAAGCAGCAACGACTCGGGTAATGTGCTTGCAGACCCGGACGCCATCTTTCAGTTTGTACCTCCAATCGGGGCAGTCGCAGGCCCATCCTCTATCATCGTCCGTGTAGACCCGATAATCCCAAGTCCCTTTACTAGATTGGGCGAGCCATAGATTAGTCTCATGGTAGGCCACCGCTAGTTGCTCGTTGATTGACGGGCGTTTTCTCCACGCCGACATTCATTCTCCTTCTCCGGCTCAAAAACCTCGTCATTTGACTAGGTTTTTGATAGGTCATTTGCACCACCGGCTTATCCGGCGGAGTTCGTACTTCAGCTTCCTTGCCAGCTCGCGGAGTTCCCTATGCCATCTAGGAGTGTCGTAGAACGGCTCTCCCTGACCGCCCTTGCTGAGGCCCGTGGCAAACTGGAATCCGTAAATCTTGCCGTCGAGAGCGCGGGCGTCGTCCAGGTTGTACTTGTCTTGGCAAATCGCGTAGGTGCTGAAATCGGTCAGCATCCAAGCGTTACCGGCAAGGTATTCCAACGCCTCGGTAGCATCGGCCATTTGCTTTGTCGGGTCGGGAGTGGGAATCGGCGTGAAGGTAGGACGCAGCCGGATAGTTGGCGTAGGGGCGCGTGTGGAGGTCGGTGGGATTTCCGCCGGAGGTTGCTGAGGAGCGCCTGATGCTGCCTCGGTTGCACATCCAATCAACAGGAGCATCAGGGCGAGCGATAGCGCGGTAATCCAGCGAGGGAAAGTGTTGAAAGGCATAGCGGACTCCTTGCGGTTTGTCTGGGAGGCAACCGCAATGCCAACGGAGTCCGGCGTCCGGGTGGGTGTGCTACAATCCACGCGGCTTCACAGTCGCCGGGGTTCTCTCCGTGACAGCGGGTAGTTCCCCAAAGGCAACGCCCTGGCACTGCGAATGCCGGGGCGTTGTTGTATTACGTTTTCATATCGGTCTGGGAACCCCCTTGCGGCTGGGTTAGGCTACCTGCCACAGTCGCCGGTTCCCAATGTGCGCCCACAAGGGGGCATAAATGCCTCCCAGGGAAACGCACATTGGCTATCTGTTTGAAACCGAGACTGTGGCTCTGCTATGATACCGCCTTCCTTAATTGTTGACAATTCCCTATTGGCTACAATATGCTTCCATCCTAAGAGACGCAAAGCGGAGCGGTTCATGCCGAGAACGAAAAAGCCCCGTGGGCGCCCGACACGGCTTTTGCCGCCCCGGATTGACGCGACGGCGGAGGAAGTGGCACGGGTGTTGCTGAACCGCCCTGTGCCAATTGGGGAGGTCAAAGAGCAGGTCTATCGCTGTGCGGTCTGCGAGCGCCCCGTTTACTTCCCGGAAGTGCTGTACAATGACGGGCGATGTGAAGACTGCCACACGGAGGCAATCTAATGACGACCGCACAGCGAGTTGACCGACTAGAGGGAGTAACCGAGGAAATCTTGGCCTCTCTCAAGCGCCTCGAGAAAGGGCAAGCGCGGTCTGAAATCATGCTTTCCTTCGTTGTCTCCAAGCTGCTTTCGCCTGTGGAAATCAGGGAAATGAAGGCGCAACTGGAACAGGAAGCGGAGCAAGCATAATCGCTTCCTGCCCGACGAAAACCTCCCCAGTTGGCGAGGTTTTTTATTGCCGGGCCTTTGGCTAAAATTGGATATAATTCCCTTTTATTAAACGCCGAGAACGCCGAGTTTTTCCCATTTAATCTCTGCGCTCTCGGCGTTCTCGGCGTTTCACTGATTATTAGCCGGGCAGCTTGACGATGGCCTCGACCTCGACCACCAGCTCGGGGCGGACGAGGGTGGAGACGCCGACAGTGGAGCTGGCGGGCGGGTTTTCGGGCCAGGTTTCCAGACGCACCTTGCTGTAGGCGGCGTAGTCGTCCATGTTGGTGAGGAAGCAGGTTATCTTGCAGACGTCTTCCATGCGGCCGCCGGCGGCTTCGATGACGCCGCGGATGTTGGCCATCACCTGCCGCGACTGGGCCTCGGCGCCCTCGGCCGCGTTGCCGTCGGCATCCACGCCCACGTGGCCCGAGACGTACAGCATATCGCCGACACGGATGCCGGGGGACAGGTTGGGGTTGGGGGATACGCCGGGGGGAATTATGGGCTGTCGTTCTGGCATGACTGTCTCCTTCGTGATTTGGATTAAATGCATATGGCGCGAAACAGCCCGTCATTCCCGCGAAAGCGGGAATCTACGGCTCCTGCCACAACAATTGCCGGAAAGGGCTTGGATTCCCGCTTTCGCGGGAATGACGGGCTCGGTAATGTCCTCTGTGTTCTCTGTGGTGAAATTACCGGGTTAGCGGGAGGCGACGGCGTTGGAACGCTCGCGGTGCACCGAGATGCAGCCGCGGACGCCCTCCAGCTTGGCGAAGAGCTTGCCCAACTGCTCCATGCCGGTGGTGTAGACGGTCAGCGTCATGGTCACCCTGCCGTCGCGGTACTCGCCGGTGTTCACCGAGGACATATTCACGCCCTCTTCCGACACGTTGCGAGTCAGGTCGTTCAGCAGTCCGACGCGGTCGTAGGCGACCATGGTGATACGCACCGGGTAGACTTCCTTCTCCCGGCCCCACTCCACCGGGATGAACCGCTCTGGTTCATCTTCATGCCTGACGTTGGGGCAGTCGCGCTTGTGGACCGTAACCCCCCGGGAGCGGGTGACGAAGCCGGTGATTTCATCGCCCGGTATGGGGTTGCAGCAGGGGCCCATGCGGGTGAGCATATCGCCCACGCCCTGAACCGTGATGCCCGAGGAGGGGCTGGACAGGGGCAGGCCGGTCCGTTTCTGGGCCAAGGGATGTTCCGGTTCCTGGCGGGCCTCGACCAGCTTCTGGGCCAACTGGCTCTCACCCACCCCGCCGGAGCCGAGATTGACCAGCAGCTCGTCCATGGTGTCGTACTTGAACAGGGCCAGGACTTCACTGTCGTCGAATTTCTGGTTGAGGCGGCGCATCTCGCGGCGCAGTATCTCCCGCCCGCGCCGGATGTTGGTGTCGCGCTTCTGGCGGTTGAACCACTGGCGGATGCTCTGGCGGGCTCCGGCGGAGCGGACGTAACCCCGGTTGGGGTTGAGCCAGTCGAGGCTGGGGCCACGTTCCGCCTTGGTGCTCATTATTTCCACGGTATCGCCGTTCTGTAGCGCCGTGTCCAGCGACACCAGCCTGCCGTTGACCTTGGCCCCAATGCAGCGATGGCCCAACTCGGTGTGAATCTTGTAGGCGAAGTCCACCGGAGTGGAGCCGGCGGTGAGCTCGACGATGCGCCCCTTGGGGGTGTAGACGAAAACCTGGTCGCGGAGAATGTCCTGCTTCACGGACTCGATGAACTCGGCGGTGCTGGTCACGTCCCGCTGCCATTCCAGCAACTGCCGCAACTCACTCATCTTCTCTTCAAAGTTATTGTCGCCCGTCTTGCCTTCCTTGTAGCGCCAGTGGGCCGCCACTCCGTACTCGGCGACTTGGTGCATATCCACGGTCTTTATCTGCACTTCCAGGTGAGTGCCGCCCTCGCAGAGCACGGTGGTATGAAGAGCCTGATACCCGTTTTCTTTGGCGTTGGAGATGTAATCGTCTATCTGACCGGGGATTGGGTGCCAGAGCTGATGGACTATGCCAAGGACCCTGTAACAGTCGATTTCCTTCTCTACCAGCACCCTCAGGGCAAACAGGTCATAGATGTCGCTCAACATCTTGCCTTCGGCTTCGTACTTCTGGATCTTGCGGTAGGTGCTGTAGATGTTCTTGGGACGGCCTGAAACTTCGGCCCTTATATCCTCCGTCTCCAGCTTCAGGCGCAAATGCTCCGAGACTTTCGATACGTACTCCTCGCGCTCGACGCGACGCGCGGCCAGCATCCGGGAGATTTCACGGTACTTGTCAATGTCCAGGTGCCGGAAGGCCAGATCATCCAACTGCCACTTGATTTCCCAGATGCCCAGACGGTGGGCGAGGGGGGAGTAGATGTCCAGCGTTTCCTGGGCGATGCGGCGCTGTTTATCCGGCGGCAGCGCGTCCAGGGTCTTCATATTGTGCAGGCGGTCGGCCAGCTTGATGAGCACGACGCGGATGTCCTCGGCCATGGCCACCAGCATCTTGCGCAGGCTCTCGGCATAGAGGCTGTCCCGGTCGTCCTGCAAGAGTTCCCTCTCCCTTTGGGGGAGGGCATGGGTGGGGGCATCTCCCGGGTCGTGGATGCGGCTGTCCAGCCGGGTCAGCTTGGTTACGCCGTCCACCAGCTTGGTGACTTCCGGGCCGAAAAGGCGGGAAAGCTCGTCCAGCGACACCTCACAGTCTTCAACAACGTCGTGAAGCAGAGAGGCCGCAATGGTCTGTTCGTCCAAGCGAAGTTCGGAGAGGTAGAGGGCGATTTCCAGGGGATGGGCGATGTAGGGTTCGCCGGACTTCCGCAACTGCCCGTCGTGGCTGCGGTCGGCGAAGCGGTAGGCGTCCTCAATGAGGCTGGTAGCGTCCTCGGGCAAGTAGTCCGATACCTTGTCCAGCAGTTCGCTTATTCGGTCACTAGCAGCTACCCCAAGGTCTATACCCCCGTGCGCTGAATTCAACCGAAGGCTCTTCCCTGCACTTGATAATTGACGTGATTTTACTCGCTTTCCTGTCAAAATACCATCGCCCCACAAGTATTCAACCCGTCATTCCTGTGCTTGGGCAGCGGTTTGACGGCGGCGAGAAGCCGTTGCTACACTCGTTGCTGATTCCCCGAAGTTTCGTCCTGATTCCATTTTACGCCTTCCGGAGAGGATTATGAGCGAAAATGCCAGCAGAGTGGGGATTTTCTCTTTCGAGGTGGACAGTTCCGCCGACCCGGCCGTGCTGGCCAAGCGGGCCGAAGAGCTGGGATTCGAGTCCTTCTGGGTGCCGGAGCACGCCATCCTGCCGGTGCATACCACCTCGCCCTACGCCGGGTCCGCCGACGGGGCGATACCGGAGGAGTACGGGCGCATCGTCGACCCCTTCGTGGCGCTGGCCCGAGCATCGGCGGTGACCAGCCGCATCAAGCTGGGCACCGGCATCTGCCTGGTTCCCGAGCGCAACCCGCTGCTGCTGGCCAAGGAAATCGCCACCCTGGACCGCTACTCCGGCGGACGCTTCATTTTCGGCATCGGAGCCGGCTGGCTGCGGGAGGAAACGGAGATAATGGGCGGCGACTTCGACCGCCGCTGGACCCAGACCCGCGAGTCCATCGAGGCGATGAAGCAGCTCTGGACACAGGACGAGGCGGAGTACCACGGGCAATACTACGACTTCCCGCCGGTCAAGTCCGTCCCCAAGCCAGTGCAGAAGCCGCACCCGCCGGTGTACCTGGGCGGCAAGGCGCGCAACGTGTTCCGCCGCGTGGTGGCCTACGGCGACGGCTGGATGCCCAACCGCACCTCGGCGGCAGAAATCCGGGCGGGCCGCGCCGCGCTGGACGAGCTGGCGGAGTCTGCGGGGCGAGACCCCAAGTCCATAGACATCATGGCCTTCGGCTTCGGCAACCAGTTCCGCACCCGGGAGGAAGTGGAGGAACTGGTGGATGCCGGCGCCGACCGCATCACCATCTGGCTGAACAACACAGAGGGCGACGCCGCGGTTGAGGAGATCGAGGAAATCGCCGACGCAGTGTTGTAGTTCTCCCTACACCGGCAGCGGCGCCTCCGTAATGCCTTCGGGCAGGCCGACCTCGAAGGCGTTGATGTTGAAGGCTAGGCAGGCGTAGTAGCCCATCAGGGTGGTCAGCTCCACCAGGCCGCGGGTGCCGAACTGGGCCATGGCCGCGTTGAAGGTGGCTTCGCTGACCCGGTGGGTGCGGAAGAACTCGCGCCCGTAGTCAATCACCGCCGATTCGGCCTCCGACAGCCCGTTCAACTCCTTCTTGTCGCGCAGATTGTCCACCAAGTCGTCGCTTAGGCCCGACTGACGGCCCATGGCGGCGTGGGCGTTCCAGATGAACTGGCAGTCCATTTCCCTTGCCGCCACCAGCATCCCCAGCTCACGGATATTGGCGGGGAGGCTGGACTCGTCGCCCCGCAGATAGGCCCGCAGGTGCTCGCCGCGCTTGATTAGCTCCGGCACGTGCAGCATGACCGACAGGGGGCCGGTTTCGGGGATGCTGCCCCGTTGAGCTACGTATTCGTCAAAGGCCGCCGTCTGGTCGGGCGGCACGGTGTCTCGGCTGGCCGTAGGGATTCTTGCCACTTTGCGCCTCCTTGTTTTTCGGGCAATATCGGACTTTAGGATATGACTGGCTCGCGGCCCGCTATGGGCAAATAAAGTATAATACTAGGATTGGAAACTGGGGCAGACGTCCCCACCCCAACCCAGGACGATTGCAAAGTCCATGAGAATCCGTTGGTGGTGAGCCTGTCGAACCATCCAGCGGATTCTCCAAAGCCGTCCTTCGACAAGCTCAGGACTAACGGCGTGGGTCCCCCAGGACTTTGCAATCGTCCTGACCCCAACCCTCCCCCGAAGGGAGAGGGAACTTTCTTGACGGGCTGGGGTTGTTTCATGCCCTTCGTATTGTGAACCAGAGCAGCAGCAACAAATATCTGGTATTCGGAGCTTTGGCCATCGGGCTGTTCGCCTCGGTCGTTGACCACGGCAGCGTCATCGTGGCGCTGCCTTCTGTTGCCGAACACCTGTACATCGATCTGCCCAGCGTGCAGTGGGTGGTCATCGGGTTTGCCTTGGTCATCAGCGCCCTGCTGCTGCCCATGGGACGGCTGGCCGACATGATTGGCCAGAAGCGCGTATACATCCTAGGCAGCATCATCCTGGTGGCCGGGGCGGCATGGGCGGGACTCTCTCCCGACCTGGCGTCGCTGCTGCTGGCCCGCATATTCCAGGGCGTCGGCGCGGCCATGACCCAGGGCACCGGCATGGCGATTATGACCTCGGTGTTCCCAGCGCAGGAGCGCGGCCGGGCCATCGGGCTGCTGATGACCACCGTAGGCGTGGGCGCGGTGGCCGGGCCGGCCATCGGCGGGGCCGTCGTGGACTTCATCCATTGGCGGGCGGTGTTCTTCCTGAACATTCCCCTGGGACTGGTGGGGGTGTTCGCCACGCTGTACGTGCTGCGCCGGTGGGAGTCGGAGCGGGCTTCCCAGGGCAGCAGCTTCGACTGGACGGGCGCGGTTCTCTCTACCGGCGTTCTGGTGGCGCTGCTACTGGGCCTGACCCTAGCGGTCAACCGGGGCTGGATGTCGGCCCCGATACTGGCGGCATTCGTGCTGTCGGCCGGTATGTTCGTCGCCTTCATCTGGTGGGAGCTTCGGACCGCTGCTCCGATGTTCAACCTGCGCTTCTTCCGGGACCGCGTATTCTCCTGCGGGGTGTCGGCAGCCTTCCTGACCTTCCTGGGGCAGTCTTCGGTGCTGTTCCTGATGCCGTTCTACATCCAGAACGTGCTGGGATACAGCCCGAAGATTGCCGGGCTGGTGGTGATGCCCGGCGCGCTGTGCATGGCAATCATGGGCTCGGTGAGCGGCACGCTGTCCGACAAGTTCGGCTGGCGCTGGTTCACCGTGGGCGGGATGATGTCCTCGACGGCGGGGCTGGTGATACTGGCCCGCCTCACCGAGACCTCGCCGCTGTGGGCGGTCCTACCCGGCCTGATTCTGGTCAACTGCGGAATGGGGACGTTCTACTCGGCCAACTCCAGCTCGGTGCTCAGCGCCGTGGGGCGCGACAGTTACGGCGTGGTGTCGGGGTTCCTGAACCTGGTGCGAAACTCGGCCAACGTGATAAGCCTCGCCATCGCCACCACCATTGTTACGGTAACAATGGGCTCTCTGGGGTATGAGCCGAGCCTGGAGGCGGTGCGCACTGGCGCAGTGGAGGGAGTGCGCGGCGCGTTCGCCGTGGGAATGCGCTACGCCTTCTACGTGCTGATTGCGCTGGTAATAGCTTCGATGACCGTATCCTTCCTACAGGGCCGGGTCAAGCCTGCGCCCCAACCGGCGCAGACTGTGCCGCAACCGGGGGAGTCCGCCACCCCCGGCGACTAGGGGTCGCCGATAAAGAGATTGGCGAAACCCGTTCGTCCTTCAACAAGCTCAGGACGAACGGGTTTCGCATCGGGCTTATAGACCTGTCCTAGCGTCCCAAATGGGACAGCTCTTCCTCCACGATGCGGACTACCAGATCGTCCAACTGCTGCACCGTGTATTGGCTGACGCTGTGCGGGGTTGTATCCGTTCCGCCGCCTTCGTTATACAGGAGGAAGATGAAGCGGCCCATGGTGTGCTGGGCTATCTGGCGGAATATGTACTCCCCTTGGTCGTCCAGTCCGCTGGAGGCTATGGGGAATACCTTGATGCCCAGGCGGTTGGCCTCCATCATCTCCTCTGAATAATCGTAGTCCTGGGCGTAATCGAGGTGCGGCGGCGCGTCGGCTATCAGGAACACCAGCCGCACGGCGTCCTGGAGGCGCCAGTCCGGGTCGTCTAGGGCCGCGTTGAGAGCCTCATTCAGCGACTCCGGGTAATCGCCTCCGCCGTCGGCCTGCACTCCCTCTATGGTGCGCAGGAAGCGCCGGACATTGGAATTGAAGTCGTACAGGCGGGTGACGTAGGCGTCGCCCCGGTCCCGGTAGGTGACCATCCCGAATCGAAGGTCAGGGCGCGACGGCAGGTTGTCTATGCGTTCCGATATGGACAGCAGGGTCTCCTTGATGCGGTCTATCTCGTCGGCCATGCTTCCGGTGGAATCCACCAGGAAGAGGACATCCAGCGGCGTCCGGCCTCCACGATACCCGGCGTCAATGTCCAGCTTGATTACCCACTGGTCGCTGCCGTGCCGCTCGGCGTCCAGGTATTGGCTGTCGCCATCCGCCTCGACGTAAAGGCGGAACAGGCGGGCGTTGCCAGTGCGGCTGAAAGCCCTGGGGAAGAACAGGGTCTTGCCGTTGGCGTAGGTGCGTCCCTCGAACACGGTATCGCGGTCGGTGGAGACCCAGACGCGGGCGTTGGGCACCGGGCGGTTGTTACGGTCCAGCACCGTGATGATGTACCGCTCAGTCACGTCCACCTCGCGGATGCGCGGCCCACGATAGTCGCGGCGGTACTCAAGGTAATCGTCCCAGCGGTCGTTGTCGTCCACCTCTCCTGCCTTGAGGTCGCTGGGGGGAGGCTGGCTCCGCTCCCGGCGGCTCGGCGGACTAGACTCCGAGCGGGAACGGGGAGCCAGCGGCGGAGCGGGGTCGGAGGACGGAGCCAGAGGAGCCGCCGGAGCCGCAGTAGCAGCGGGAGCGAGGGGCGCTGCCGTGGCAGCAGGGGCCGCCGTGGGCCTTGCCCGCTCGGGATAGTTGCTACCGCCCTCGGGCGCGCCGCAGGCAGCCAGCGCAACCGTAAGCGCCAGCAAGCTAAAAACCATCGCTAGGAGTTGTTTCCAGCGAGACATTTCCTCACCTCGATTCCCGGATTTGCGGAGAGTCCCCGGTAGGCTTGGGGGAACGGGCCGCACGTCGTTATCATCCGGGAAACGAGGCGCACATCCAGATTCAGATGTGTAACAGTGGCCAAAATTCGCGTGCCAGAAGTGTTACAGTTGGCCGAATTTGGGTGAGCGCCACAGGAAAGATGGGGTGACGAATTTGAGATTTTGAGGGCACAGAGGCGCGTATCAGCGTGGAGGGGAACGACTTCTCACGTCTGGCGAGTAGACGTATGACTTGCTATTTGCTAATTCAGAGCGTAGGCGGGTGTGAAATACGGATTCGACTACCACGAATCGTTACTATTGCGTGGTCTTCCAATGCCCGGAAATGACGACGAATTAGTTCTGAAACCAGTGCAATGCGCTGCTCGGCTGGCACATCCGGCAGCCGGACCAGTCCGCTATGGGGAACATCGTGTAGATAAATTAGCTCTCCAAAGTCAGTGTCAATCGTAATCAGGATCCGGTTCTCCGATTCCGCCAGTTCCAGCAGAGACCTATCACCGGGGTCCGGGCCGAGCGTCAGGGCTTCCAAGACGTCGTGCCCGTCATTGCGAAGCCACTCCGCCAGTCGCCGCCCGGCGCACCGGTCTACCAGGAACTTCACGCTTCAGCAACCGAAACCGTAGCCAAAGTATCTCCAGCGATGACTGCGCGCGCGTATGCCGCGCAGGCGCGAATATCATCCGGTTCAAGGCCAGGGTAGTCGTCCAGGATGTCTTCCGGCGAAACCCCTTGGGCCAAAAGGCTAAGTATCAACTCCACCGACACCCTCATGTCGCGGATGATGGGCTTTCCTCCGAATACGTCCGGGCGGGCCGTGATGCGTTTCAGGAGTTCTTGATTATCGGGCATGATTTCTCTCCGTAACGCTCACGTCTGGCGGTAGCGGTTTACGATGGGGAGGCGGCGGTCGCGTCCGAAGGCGCGGGGGGTGATTTTCACGCCCGGCGGGGCTTGGCGGCGCTTGTATTCGTTGCGGTCTACGGCGGTGATTACCTGCCGCACCACCGCCGGGTCGTGACCCTGCTCCACCATGTCGGCGTAGCTGCAATCGTCCTCTACGTAGGCTTGTATCACCGGGTCGAGAATGTCGTAGGGCGGCAAGCTGTCCTCGTCCAACTGGCCCTCGCGCAGTTCGGCGCTGGGGGGCTTGTCTATGATGGCCTGGGGGATGACCGGGGAACGCCCCCGCCCTAGACCTCCCCCGGAGGGAGAGGGAACTAGCGACGCCTCTCCTGGGGGGAGGGGGAACTTGTGGCCGTTGGCGTTGCGCCAGCGGGAAAGGGCGTAGACCGTCATTTTGTGGACGTCTTTCAGCACGGCGAAGCCGCCGGCCATATCGCCGTAGAGGGTGGCGTAACCCATCGCCATTTCCGATTTGTTGCCGGTGGTCAGCACAATCCAGCCGAACTTGTTGGAGACGGTCATCAGCACGTTGCCCCGGATGCGGGCCTGCACGTTCTCCTCGGCCACGTTGGGCGTGGTGCCAGCGAAGCGCTCTTCCAGCATTTCGGCGAAGGCGGTATGGGCCGGTTCGATGGGGATTTCCCAGAACTCGATGCCCAGGTTCCTCGCCAGTTCCGCAGAGTCCTCGATGCTGCCCCGCGACGAGTAGCGCGAGGGCATGGTGATTCCCAGCACGTTCTCCGGGCCCAGGGCGTCGGCGGCGATTACGGCGGTCAAGGCCGAGTCTATGCCGCCGGACAGCCCAACGATGGCCTTGCTGAACCCGGTCTTGTGCAGGTAGTCGCGCGTGCCCATTACAAGGGCGCGGTATATTTCCTCGATCTCGTCGGTTTCGACGCATTCCTCAGTCGAGGGTAGAGGCGGACGTTCCACACTGGGCTGGTAGCCTGAAACGTAAATCGACTTCGGAGCACCAACAGCAGCCAGGACTTTCTCGTAAGCATCTCCGGAAGGAGAGATGGGAAGCGGAGGGACGGCATCAATGTCAATGTCGGCGAGAATCAGGGTTTCTTGGAAGGCCGGGCCGCGCGCGACGACCTGCCCGCGGGGGTCGCAGATCATGCTGTTTCCGTCGAAGACCAGCTCGTCCTGCCCCCCGACGGTGTTCAGGTAGGCGACGAACAGGCCGTGGCCAACAGCTCGGCTACCCACGATGTCGTCTTGCCGGTATCTGCTTTTGCCGGCGTGGAAGGGCGAGGCGTTTATGTTCACAATCAGCTCCGCCCCAGCCTGCCGCTGCACCGCCGACGGGCCAACCTCGTACCAGATGTCTTCGCAGACGTTGACGCCGATGCGGACGCCGCCGATTTCGTAGACCGGGCAGAGGTTGCCCTTAACGAAGTAGCGTTCTTCGTCGAAGACGCCGTAGTTGGGCAGGAAAATCTTGTCGTAGGTGTCTATCAGGCGCCCGTCGTATCCGATGGCGGCGGCGTTGGCGATGCCGTGTGCCCGCCCTTCGACAAGCTCAGGACGAGCGGCGTCATCGAGGGGACGGACGTAGCCCAGCACCACGGCAATTCCTTGAGATTCGGCGACAACCTGCTCCATGGCGGCGACGTTCGCGGCGATAAAGGACTTCTTGAAGAGCAGGTCTTCCGGGGGGTAGCCGGTGGTGGCGAGTTCTGGGAAGGCCACCAGATCGGACCCGGCCTCGCGGGCCAGGTGCAGGTATTCCACCATCCGGGCGGTGTTTCCGGGGAGGTCTCCCACCGTGAGGTTGAGCTGCGCCAGCGCCAAGCGGAACGTGCGGGCCATTTCTCTTTACAAGCGACGTGCGCCTGATTTCCTTTTGGCATAAGTATAACACTCGCATAGGCACACATTCGGAACAATGAAGCAATCGAATGGAGTGTCGGAAGGCAGTGTTAAACTAGGCCGGATTCCAAGCGATTACCGTTAGGGGAGACTTATGCTCGGCGGAGCCGGGGTCAGGGCGCGATTGGCAGGAAGACTGCCCGTCTATTACGGGTGGGTTATCTTCGCCCTCGCCAACCTGCCCAGCTTCGGGGCGCGGCCGGTGGCGTCGGTGGCGGTGCTGTCGGTGTTCGTGATTCCGATGACCGACGAGTTCGGCTGGTCGCGGGGACTGTTCTCCGGCGCGGTGAGCCTGGGGGCGGTGTGCGGGCTGCTGATGTCGCCCTTCGCCGGACGGCTGATTGACCGCTACGGCTCCGGGCTTATCCTCGCCGGGTGTTCGGCGGTGGTGGGGGTATGCGCCCTCGGGCTGGCGGCGGTAACGCAGGCATGGTCGTTCTACGCCATATATGTGCCGGGCCGGGCGGTGTTCTCCAGTCCGCTGGAGCTGGGAACGACTACGGCCATAAGTAACTGGTTCATCCGCCGCCGTCCGATGGCCCTGGCGTGGTTCGGCGCGGTGCAGGGCGTGGGGCTGGGGCTGCTGCCGCTGGCGGCGGCCATGCTGATAGACGGCTTTGGCTGGCAGACGGCCTGGGTAGCGCTGGGCGTGTTTACTCTTGCTACCGGCGTCCTGCCGCCGCTGCTGCTGATGGCCCGCCGCCCCGAGGATATGGGACTTGCCCCCGACGAGAGGAGCGAGACAGACGGGAAGGACGCCTCCACTCTAACTCTCCCCCGGAGGGAGAGGGAAGCAGCGGCGTGGCGCGACGTGGACTACACGGTGCGGGAGGCGCTGCGGACGCCCGCTTTCTATATTCTGGCCTTCTTTTCCATGGTGGGATTCATGGCGCAGGCCGGGGTCAGCCTGCACCAGACGGCGCACTACGTTGACGCTGGCGTTTCCCACGGACAGGCGGCGCTGGTAGCCACTGCCTTTGCCCTCGGACAGATTCCCGGCGGCATGGTCTGGTCATTGGTAGGACGGCGGGCGCCAGTGCGGGTAATGCTGGCTGTTTCGGCGGTGTGGGTGGCAGGCGGGGTGTTCGGCATCGGGTTCACCCACCTGCTGCTCTGGGGCATAGTCTTCGGGTTCCTGTTCGGCGCGGGAGTGGGCGGGCTGCACACGTTGCTGCGGCTGGCGTGGGCCGACTACTACGGGCGGGTCAATTTGGGCGCCATTCGCGGGTTGACGCTGCCCGCGCAGATTGGAGGACAGGCCATCGGGCCAGTGGTCTCCGGCTTCATGTTCGACGCCAGCGGCGGCTACCTTGTGCCTTTCGTCATCTTCGGTTCGGCGGTGGCACTGGCGGCGCTGCTGGTGCTGGCCGCCGTGCCGCCGACTAGACGGAGGGTTACTGATTCAGGGATTTCACCCCCACCCTAACCCTCCCCCTTGAGGGGGAGGGGATATAGGGTCCAAGGAAGAGGGAACTTACTCTTCCAGTGGAGGTGGGCGGAAGATGGGGGTGGTAGAACCGGGTGCGGACTTCCGGCTGTGGACGGCGAACAGGGGGTCGCCGGGCGGGCTGTCCTGCGGGTTGGCGAAGACGCCCTGGATGTCCTCGAAGTTGCCTGCGGCCTCCATGTAGGTTCCCACCAGGTCAACGCGGCCCCGGTCGGAGGACGCCCGCCAGATGTACACCGCCTTGGTGGGGAACATCCGGTTGGAGAAGCTGACTATGAACACGCCACCGGGCTTGAGGATGCGGTTGACCTCGCTGAAGGTGTCCACCGGATGGGTCAGGTACTGGACTGAAACCGTAATGGCAACAGCGTCGAAGGTGTCATCCCCGAAGGGCAGTTCCAAGTCGTGGTTAACGTCGTGGACCACCACCTCGTCGAGGTCGGGGTTGTCCTCCATCTCTTCCCGATTCAGACCCAGCCCCACCAGGCGCGCCTTGGGGTGTCCGGCGGGCCAGTGGGAGCGCCAACTGCTCATCAGGTCCAGCACCACGGAGTCTGGCGGCACCAACTCGCGGAAGAGGCGGCCCACGGCAGCGATGGCCCCGTCGTCAATATGCACCACCTTGCGGGGCTGGATATAGAAAACGCGGTCGTCCTCTTCGTCCACTCGCTCGAAGTACTGGGGCGAGAACTGAGTCATTGCCGTTGCCTCCTCCGGGTCTCAGCCGGAATTTTACCACGGCGGCCCATTATTCTCGGCGAAATTGTCTGAACTGTGATTTCTTTGATTCCGTGATTGCCATGATTTTCCGAATCATGGTAATCCATCAATCCCATGAATCACAGTTCAGACGAAGAATTGAAAGTCCCGACATTCCGACGGCAGGGACTAGGCAAAGGCGAAATTTCCGCTAAAATTTTCTTTTCATATAGTCCGGCACAGTCTTGGGGAGGATAACTCGAATATCGGGGGTGCGGTTATGGTTCAGCAGCAGGATGTACGCCAGGGGCATCCGTATTTCATGTATGACGCCATCATGCGCCAGCCGGAAGCGATGGAGGAGATGCTGACCAAGCACGCTACCAGCGTCCAGCCGGTGGCGGCAGAGCTGGCGAAGAAGCGGCGGGTCTACCTGGTCGGCATCGGCACGTCGTGGCACGCCGGGCTGGTGGCCGGGCACTGGTTCCGCAAGTTCGCCGGGGCCGGGCCGGTTATCGAGGTGCGCCACTCCTTCGAGTTCTGCGCCTACCCGCCGCCCCTGGACGCCGACGACGGCGTAATCGTCATCAGCCACCGGGGCACCAAAACATATTCGTTCCTGGCGTTGGAAATGGCGAAGAGCAGCGGGGCCTACACTGTCGCCATAACCTCCACCGACCCCGGCCCCCGCATCGCCGCGGCCGACACCCAACTGCAAACGGTGGCGCAGGAACGCTCGGCTGCCTTCACCATAAGCTACACCGCCGGACTTATGGTGATGGGTATGCTGTCGGCGGCATTGGGCGGCTGGACTGACGAGAGCGGCGACGTTTCCCAACTGCGCGCGCGACTGGACGAGATTCCGGCGGCGGCGCAGCAGGTTTTAGCCCGGCAGGGCGAAATACGGGACGCCGCGCGCCGGTTCCAGAGCCGCGAGCGGTTCATCTGCGCCGGCTGGGGGCCGAACACCGCATCAGCCTACGAGGTGGCCCTGAAAATCAAGGAGACCAGCGCCTGCGACAGCGAGGGACTGCAAATCGAGCAACTGCTGCACGGCCCCTTCTGCTCGGTGGACGAAAAGTGCCTGATGACGCTGGTGGCCCCGCCGGGGCCGGGCTACGAGCGGGCGATGAACGTGGCCCGAGCCGCCAACGCGGTGGGCGCGCCGGTCTGGGGCCTGTTGCAAGAAGGCGACGTGCTGCTTTCCGACCTCTCCACCGAGCGGTTCACGCTGCCCGCGGTTCCCGAATTCTGGAGTCCGCTGGTCTACGTGCTGCCGCTGCAACTGTTCACCTACTACCTTGCGCTGGCCCGAGG
Organism: Dehalococcoidia bacterium; assembly: GCA_965204865.1. Classification (GTDB taxonomy): domain Bacteria; phylum Chloroflexota; class Dehalococcoidia; order Lucifugimonadales; family UBA3495; genus VXOI01. The sequence continues at coordinate 3,543,333 of OZ242027.1, forward strand.
CGCGCACCCCGATCTGTTCCAGCAGAATAACCCCCGGCAGGCCGCCGCCCGCCAGCACTACGAGCTGTAAGTTCCCGGATCCACATTCCCTCTCCCTTGAGGGAGAGGGTTAGAGTGAGGGTGAATTCCCTACATAAAGCAGGAGATAAGCATGGCAACGGACAATACGCAGGAAACGCTCGCAAGCATCGCCGAGAGCCGGGGCTACACGCTGGAGATGCACGGCATCATGGCCGCCGCAGACCCGGCCTGGGTGGAGAAGTACAACGCCTTCATTGAAGCAACCTACACCGGCGAGCGCACCCTGGACCGCAAGACCAAGGAACTGCTGCAAGTGGCGGTGGAAGCCGCCCTCCGCGCCGACGTAGACCAGATAGCCGCTCACATACGGGTCGCTCTGCGGGAGGGGGCAACTCCCACCGAGATACTGGAAGCCCTGCAATGCGTCGCCATGCCCATGGGAGGCCTGGCCTTCCGGCGCGGGTTGCAGGCGTGGGCGCAGGAGACGGGGTTCTCGGCTTAGTCTGAACTGTGATTCTTCGGATTAGCCTGATTGCCGGGATTAAGCCGTCTCCTCCTGAGCTTGCCGAAGGGCAGGTTAATCCTATAATCAAACAAATCACAGTTCAGACAGTCATCTGACAGAACAGAAGGGCTACTTCAGCCAGTTGACGCGGTTGCTGAGGGTGCCGATTTCGCTGATTTCGATTTCGCAGAGGTCGCCGTCCACCATGTTTTCCGTGGCACCCTCGGTGCCCATCCAGAGGACGTCGCCGGGAACCAGCGTCAGGTACTTGCTCATCTCGCTGATGTAGTGGCGGACGCCGAACAGGGCGGTGGCTACGTCGTACTCGCCCACCACGCGGTCGTTGACGCGGATGATGACGTGGAGGTCGTCGGGGTTCAGGCCGGTTACAATCCAGGGCCCCATGGGCTTGAAGGTGTCGGTGTTCTTGGCCCGCCACATGGTGCGGTCGCCGCGCTGCCAGGTGCGCTCGCTGACGTCGTTGCCGATGGTGTAGCCGAACACGTAGTCCAGCGCATCGGTCTCGCTGACCGGGCCTGTGGAAGTTGGGCCGCACTCCTTGCCGATTACGACCACCAGCTCGCCCTCATACTGCAACTGCTCGGTGGCGTCGGCGGGTACGATGATGTCGTGGCCGTGAGGCACCAGCGCGTTATTGGCCCGGTAGCCCACGTCGGCCTTCTTGGGCAGGTCGGGCTCCTGACCCCTCATGTGGGCCGCCCAGGTGACATGCTCCGGGTAGTTGATGCCAGCGGCGTAGAAGGTGGGCGGTATGACCGGAACCTCCAACTGCACCGCGCCCAGGCTATGGGATGCCCCGGTCCTGGCGTGTTCGCCCTGGGCTTGCCGAATGGGGTCGCCGGAAACCTCGTGAACCGTATCCCCTTCGATAATGCCGTAGGATGTTGAGCCGTTGGCGGTGTATCGGCACCACTTCATAAAAGCGCCTCCCTGCTTTTCTGATTTCGTCTTATGTTATGCTGTTTCGGTTGTTCGGGTTAGCAATGACTCGCGCTCGAACCCTATTCTAATTCAAGGAATGCGAATATGCGATTGGAAGGAAAGGCGGCGTTGATTACCGGCGCCAGCCGCAACATCGGCCGGGAGGTTGCGCTGACCTTCGCCCGCGAGGGCGCAGACCTGGTGCTGAACACGCGGCAGAGCGCGAGGGAGCTGGACGAGGTGGCGGCCCGGTGCCGCGAGCTGGGGGCGCGAACCGTGTCGGCGGTCTGCGACGTGGGCGACGCCGAGTCGGTGCGCGGTATGGTGGCCGACGGCATCGGACAGTTCGGCAAGATAGACGTGCTGGTGTCCAATGTAGCCATCCGCCCTCACAAGCCGATTACGGAAGTGTCGGATGAGGAATGGCAGCAGGTGATGAACACCAACCTGAACTCGGCCTTCTACCTGTGCAAGGCCGTGCTGCCGGGTATGCTGGAACGGCAGAGCGGCAGCATCATCGCGCTGGGCGGGCAGTCGTCCATCACCGGGCGGCCCAACACCACCGCCGTTACCGCCGCCAAGACCGGCCTGCTGGGGCTGATACGGGCCATCGCCGCCGAGGCCGCGCCCCACAACATCCGGGCAAACATGGTCAACCCCGGCTCCACCGACACGTCGCGGGAACACCCGGAATGGTACCCGGAGTTCCAGGGCGGCATGAGCCGCGGCTCCGCCCAACACCTGAACGACCTGCCCATGGGCCGGCAGGCCACAGTGCAGGACGTAGCCAACGCCTGCCTGTTCTTCGCCAGCGACGAGTCGGCCTACATCACCGGGGACAGCGTGAACGTGATGGGCGGACGGTATATTGTCTGAACTGTGATTCCTGTGATTTTTATGATTTACAGGATTATGGTTTCTGTGGGAGGGGAATCATGGCAATCACGTCAATCAGATGAATCACAGTTCAGACTTTTCCCATGCCGCCGCCGCCGCTCCCAGCAGGCCAGAGTTATCGGCAAGGACGGACGGCACCAGGTCGAATGCCTTGTGCAGTTCGCTCATCAGGCGGTGGTGGATGCCCTGCCGGATGGCGGGCAGCAGGTTGAGTTGGGTCAGGCCCTCGGACACGCCGCCGCCCAGGATTATCAGGTCGGGGTTGAACAGGTGGACCATGTTGGCAAGACCAACGGCCAACCCCTCGCAGGCGCGGGACATTATGAAGTTGGCGAAAGCGTCGCCCTGAACGGCAGCGGCCACGACGGAGCGGGAAGTAAGTTCTTCCGGCGCAACGGCGGCCAAGGCCGACTCTCGAGGGAGACGCCCCCACCCTAACCCTCCCCCAGAGGGAGAGGGAAATTCAGCGATTGCGGCGCGGGCGTAGTTGGCGATGGCTGTGCCGGAGGATACGGCCTCGAGGCAGCCTCGCTTGCCGCACTGGCAGAGGGGAGCATTGGCGGCAGTGTCAACGGTGGTGTGGCCCACCTCGGCGGTTAGTCCGTTGGCTCCCAGCAGCAGCCGGCCATCCTCGATTGCGCCGCCGCCGATGCCGGTGCTCACGGTCACATAGAACAGGCTCTTGGGCGGATGCCCGGCCTGCGCCGCATCGCGGCCCGCGCCGTAGTGGAACTCGCCCATAGCGGCCAGGTTGGCGTCGTTGCCGACCACCACTGGGAGACCGTACTGCTCCTGCCAGATTTGCTTCAGCGAAACGCCGTCCAGGGCCATCAGGTTGGGCGGCTGGTACAGGATGCCGCTGTCCGGGTCCACCGGGCCGGCCACGGCAATCCCGATGCCGGAGGCGCGGATACCTTCGACCGTAAATGCCTCGTTCAGCAGGCTGGCAGACAGCGCAAGATATTGCTCTGGCCCGCTTCCTCGCGGGTTGGGACGGCGGGCCTGCCACAGCACCTCTCCATGCCGGTCAATCAGTCCCATCCGGCACCATGTTCCGCCCCAGTCCACGGCCAGCATTGCGGGTATTGGCTGTTGGGCAGTCATGTATTCGCCCCTTCGTCTGAACTGTGATTTATCTGATTACTGGATTACTCTGATGAGGCGCTGGCTTAATCTAGGCAATCAGGCTAATCCTGATAATCACAGTTCAGACTACTCACTCCTGCAACAGCAGAGTGTCGAGAATCTGGCGCAGCAGGCCGGGATTCATCGGGCCGGTGAATTTGCGCGCGATGGAGCCGTCGCGGCCAATGAAGAACTTTTCCGGGATGCCCCGCACTCCGTAGCTGATTGCGATTTTACCCTCAGCGTCAATGCCGTTGGGATATTCGTGTCCCTGTTGTTGCAGGAACAGTTCAGCATCGCCGGGATTGTCCCATAAATTGATGCCCACGAACTCGACATCGCGCTCGCGGTATTCCCGGTAGACTTGGGCCAGCGCCGGGGCTTCGTCGCGACAGGGCTGGCACCACGACGCCCAGAAGTCCAGCATCACCACCTTCCCGCGCAGGTCCGCAATGCCGAGAGCGTGGCCGTCGGGCAGTTGAAGGGTGAAGTCGGGCGCGGTCTTCCTTTCCTGCCGCACCTCGGCAACGCTTTCGTTGACCGCGATGCCGTCCGGCGCTCCGTCGGAACTGAAGGAAGCCCAGGCCAGCACGGCCAGGAACGCAAGGATGGGGATGCCCGCGCCGACGATTATCAGCGTGCGCCGCCCGATTCTTCCCGTTGGCCCTGAGCTTGTCGAAGGGCCGGGATTATGAGTCTCTTCCGCTGGATTTGGCATCGTTGTCCGCGCCATCGTTTTCGGAGTCGTCAGATTCATCCTGGGCCTGTCGAAGGGTGAGCGCTACTAGTTCGGCTCGTTGATTCAGGTAGTCGGCCTCGTCCAGTTCGCCGTTATGATAGCTCTCGTCCAGTTCTGCCAGGGCGGATACCAGCATGGCGCGTTGGGGGGAACGCCCCCACCCCCGTATCAAGTACGGGGCAGGCTCTAACCCTCCCCCGGAGGGAGAGGGAACTTCTTCCGCAACAGTACTGGCGGGCCGGTATCGGCGGAACAGGCCCAAGGCCAGCAGGGCCAGCAGGGCCGCGCCCATGGCCGACGGGATGGCCGTCAGCCAGAACGGGCCGCCGCTCAACGTCCCTCCAATGCGGGTGAACACCCCGGGCTGGGGCAGGCCGTCAATCCGCAGCTCGACGCCCGGGCCGGCGGATATGCCGCGCCCTTCCCAGGCCCGGTAGACCCCTTCCTGTATGCCCACCGGCGGGCGGGAATCCAACCCGGAGATTTCGACGCTTTCCCACCTATCAGGGACGAGAATCTGGAATATGTCCGCGCCTTGAGGCAGGCTGTTGCGATAGGCCACTTCGCCGCCTTGGTAGGGGAAGGTATAGGCGAAGTCCACGCTGTGCTCCCCCGGCGGCACCGGGGCGGCCAAGGCGAAGCCGGAGCCTACGGATATGATTTCGCCGCCCCGCAGGTCGGACTGTACCGTTACGTTGGCGGCGTCCGGCGGGAGGGCGAAGCGCATAAAGCTGAACATCCCGGGGCGGGCGGTTTCCAGGTTGGGCTTCAGCGTCCGGTCGGTGGGGTTGGTGAAGCGGACGAATTCGGTTGCAGTCGCCATCCGCTGCGGCACGTCGAACCCGGTAATGACCATTACCTGCCGGTCAACGACCATGATTCGGGCGTCTTCCGTCGGTTCATAGACCGTGATTATCTGCTCCCCGTCCAACTCATCTGGGGCGAGGGTCAGGCCGTAGAACACGCCGTCGTAGTCCACGCTCAGAGTGTAAGCGCCTTCCGTCACCCGCAGGGCGTCGTTGAAGACGAAGCTGCCGTCGGGCGCGGCCACGGTCTGGCCGGTGCCGGTGAGCGTCCCGTCCGGCCCGGTAATCAGCATCAGCACTACCATATCGGACGGGGCAGAAAATCCCGCGGTGCCATTGACCACCCTGCCCCGAATAGAAATTGTTTCCTGCGCCGATGGGGATGCGGATACTGTCCCAAAGGTTAGAGCCAGCAATGACCCACAGGTTAGCAGGGCAATTGTCTGAATCAGGATTTTCAGGATTGAAGGACTAACAGGATTCCGCATCTTGAGAATCTTCAAATCCTGATTCAGACAAATGAGCGCCGCAGTGAGGGCATACGCCGTTGGACAGTCCGAGAGCGGCAGGGATGGGGGCGTCGCATTGAGGACAGGCTTGCCATCCTTCGACAGGCTCAGGACGGGTTCCTTCGGCAGATTCCACAGAGCGCAGTTCCGCGCGGGCCGCTATCACTTCCTGCTCCAGCAGCAACTCAGGCGGCGCTGCGCCCTGCTCCAACTGCGACTTGATGGCCGCTGCGGCTTCCAGCCGGTATCCCCGCAACTGCTCGCGGTATTGCTCTTCCGGCAGGTTGCCCAACTGGTACTCCAGCTCCAGCGTGTCAATTGAGTCGTAAATGGAATCAAGGCCCACGTTGTCGTCACTAGCGGGCGGCGCCGCCAGGGAAGACTGCGCCTGTGCGGAGCTAGTGGAGGAGCCTCGAAAGAAGGAATAGGAGACCATTAACAGGCTGAATACGGCCAGAGCCAGGCCGACAAGAATTGCGAAAATCGTTTCCCCGTCCATGCGTTCAGTTTAGCAGGAAAGGACTTCGTCTGTCCGTCGCCCGGGAGATGAGGGATTGGTGTTCGACGCGCCCGGCGTCAGCCGGAAGTTGCCGCCGCCGGAGCGCGGGCTGGCGCAGGCGCCGGAACGCGGGAGGGTTCGGGCCATAGCGCGATTACGGTTCCCAGAATCATCACCGGCCCGGCCACCCACATCCACCAGATTAGCGGGTTGACCAGGATGCGCAGCCCGGCGTCGCCGTTGGAAAGGTTCTCGCTGGGAACGACATAGAAGTCCTCCACGGGTGTGGAGCGAATGGCGGCGCGGGTGGACGCCATGTTGAAGCTGGGATAGAAGGCGCGGTTGGGGCTGATGGTGTCCAGGAGTTCTCCGTCGCGGTAGACCTCCACCGACGATATGAACTCAGTCCGGTTTCCAAACACCGCTTGGGTAGTGCCAAGATACCGGATTTCGTAGTTGTCTATGGCGGCAGTCTCGCCGGGGGACAGCACGACGTCCTTCTGCGTGTTGAAGAACGACGTGCCGACGATGCCCAAAGCAACCATCAGCACCGAGAGATGCACAATGTAGCCGCCGTAGCGGGGGCGGTTGGCCCATATCAGATGCAGGAAGGCGATGGCGTAGTTTTCTTGGGAATTGCGGTGCCGGGCGCGGGCGCCGCGATACCACTCCATCAGGATTCCGGCGGCGACGAAGGCCGCCAATCCGAACCCGGCTACTGCGTAGGGTTTACCGATTCCCAATGCCAGCAGGACGGCCACAGTCAACACCGCAACGGCAGCCGGCACGGTCAAGGCCCGCCGCACGCTGGCCCAGTTGGCCCGGCGCCAGGGCAGCATCGGCCCCACGCCCATCAGGAACACCAGCCCCAGCATCAGCGGGCCGTTGACCTGGTCGTAGAAGGGGCGGGCCACCGTAATCTGTTCGCCGCTGGTCAGTTCGGAGATAAGCGGGTAGACCGTTCCCCAGAGGGTGACGAAGGCGATGGCCAGCAGCAACAGGTTGTTGACCAGAAAAGCCGCTTCCCGCGAGAGCATGGAGTCCAGGTTCTGGGCGCTCTTCAGCAACGGGTAGCGCCAGAAGAAGATGATGAATGGGACTATCAAGCCCACGGCCAGGAACATCAGGAAAATCCAGCCCAGGTCGGACTCTCCAAAGGAATGCACCGAGGGAACCGAGCCGCCCCGGTTCATAAACATCCCATAGAGGGCCAGAGCGAAAGCCACGTTGACCAAGGCGATGTTCCACATTCGGAACATTCCCCGCCGCTTCTGCACCATAATGGAGTGAATGAAGGCGGTGAGAGCCAGCCAGGGCATGAACGCGGCGTTCTCCACCGGGTCCCAGAACCAGTAGCCGCCCCAGCCGAGAATGGTATAGGCCCACCAGGAACCCAGCAGCAGACCGCTGGCCAACAGCGCCCAAGTGATGATGCCCCAGACGCGCCCGGGGTCAACCCACTCGTCACCGGTCTTGCGCGCCAGCAGCCCACCGAGAGCAAAAGCGAAGGGTACGCTGATGCCCACCAGCCCGGCCATCAGCGCGGGCGGGTGGAAGAACATTCCGAAGTGAGTAAGCAGGGGGTTGATGCCCTCGCCGTCGGCAGGAACGAAGGGCAGCTTGTCGAAGGGGTTGGCCATGAAGGCCATAACTGCCAGGAAAAAGGTCAGCACCAGCATCAGCACGCCGGTGGTGTAGGGCAGGGCGTCGCGAGTCTTTTCCGGGGCGCGCCATACTGCCACCGCCGCCATCACCGACAGAACCATGGCGATGTAGAGCAGCGAACCCTCGTTGCCCGCATAGAAAGCGACCCACGTGAAGCGGTCAGGCATCGCCAGGTCGCTGTGGCGGGCTACATAGGCTATCTCGAAGTCTCGCGCTATGAAGGAGACCACCAGGCTGAACGTGGACACGAAGAGCACAACCACGGTGGCGTACATCGCCGCCTGTGCGCTCTCGACCAGGGCCGCCGAGCCGCGCAGTTTTCCCGTCACCGACCCCACGCTGGAGTAGGCGGCCAGCGCCAAGGCCATCCACAGGCTGATTGCGCCGAGGTCGCCCATACTAAGCTCCCTCTCCCTCCGGGGGAGGGCTGGGGTGGGGGCGTTCTCCTGACGCAGGGCGCATACTTCGGCGTGACGCTAAGTTACGGTCTACGATTTCGAGGTATGGAGACAACTCTGAGTCCTCTTGCGGCCTTTCGGCAGGCTCAGGCATTGCTGATTCGCCCACAGGTTCATCGAATGAGCTCGGGGAACGCCCCCACCCTAACCCTCCCCCGGAGGGAGAGGGAACTTTACTGCGGCCGGTCATGGCGCGGATTACCAGGAACAGGGCGCCCAGACCTGCGGCAACACCCACGATGGGCAGAATCCAAGCCAAGAGGTTGGCGCCCGACTTGGGCGGCGCGGCCAGGATGTCGGGGCCGTAGCGGTCTACGAAGTAGTCCAGGATTTCCTCGCGGCTCCGGCCTTCGGCCAGCATCTCCCGTATTACGGCCCGCATCTGGAAGGAGATTTCCACCTGCGCCTGGTCAATGGTTTCGGCGGGGCAGACCGGGCACATAATCATCCGGTCAATGGCCTGCGCCTCCCGCTCCAGCTCTTCCTCCGGGGTCTGGCCGTAGGTGGCGGGGGCCAGGGACATTACAACGCAGAGGACGCAAAGGACACACAGAAGGCGCAGAGATTTTTTCATCATGCTCTCCGCGCGTTCTCTGCGCTCGCTCTGCGTCCTCTGCGTTTGATTTACTTGGGCAGGGAATCTATGTAGTTAGCCAGGGCCCACCGCTCATCTTCGCTCAGCAGCTTGCCGAAGGGAGGCATCACGGAGTTGGGGCCGAAGGGACGCACCGTCACCCTCAGAAAACCCTCAATCTCCTGAGGCGTCAGCGTGGTCAGGTCGGGCGTAATTGCCGTTTCGTAGCCGTAGCCGCTTATCATCAGGTTGAGCACTGGCCCGTCGCCCTTGGCTCCCGCCCCGTGGCACATCTGGCAGTTGACCTCAAACAGGTGCTCGACGGAGCCGTCGGTGGTGTTGGGCGGCGGCGGGTAGAAGGCCACAGCGCCGGCTACGCCCGCCAAGCGCGGCGGCTCGTGGGACTTATAGGACTGCTGGTAGTGCTGCTCGTAGAAAATGTCCACAGGGTAGCTGCCGGAGGTGCAACCCACTGCGGCCAGGGCGGCGAACAGCGCCAGCCCGGCTATAAGCAGCCTCCACTGCCGGAACCAAGATTTGGGGGAGCGAGGATTCACCCCCACCCTAACCCTCCCCCTGAGGGGGAGGGAATGATTTGCGTTATTCTTGCGGCTGCTGGTCATTGGAAAGCCTAACCCTGGTTTTCGCGGACAACATCGATGGCGCCCGCCTGGGTGAAGAGGGTCGAAACCTCGGTAAGCTGTTCTTCTTCGACGTTGGCCAGCACGCCGATGTAGCCTTCGGTTATCCGGGTGTCGTACAGACCCTGCTTGAAGCTGGGCAGCCGCGACTCGAAGATGATGCCTATTATGGTGAAGATGATGGCCGTGAGCATGGTGCTTTCGTAGGTGACCACGGCCATGGGCGGGAGGGACAGGATGGGCTTGCCCGCCTGCACCATCGGGTAGGCCATCTGGGTCATCGAGGTCAGCAGGATGCCGATGGTCAGGCCCACCAGCGCGCCGCACAGCGGGAAGATGTAGAGTCGGTGCCCCTCGTGGCGCTCGCCGAAGGCCCCCTCCGGGTATGGGGTGTCGGTCAGGAAGTCATAGTCGGTGGGCGGCACGCCAGCCTGTTGCAGGGCGTCGCCCGCCTCGGCGGCGTAGTTGGCGTCCTCGAAGAGGCCCAGTATCGGTCGTTTAGCCATGCCTGATTCCTCTTTTATTTACATGGATATACAGGATGTACAGGGTTTTGGGTTCATTCTTTCATCCTGTATATCCTGTTCATCCATGTTAATTGCTCAGTCTTCGCGGTAGACGGCCGGGACGGTTACACGGCCCACGCGAATTTCGGTGCGGAGAATCTCCGCCTCCTTGATGTCGTACAGCGGTATCAGGGGCGCCACCCTGGCGATGACCAGCATCAGCATGGAGACCAGGGCAAAGGTAGCCCCGATGATGGTCCACTCCACCGCGCTCGGGGCGTAGATGGTCCACCAGCTGAAGGTGAACACCTGTTTGTTCTGCAACCCCGGCACGATGATGATGAAGCGCTCCAGCCACATCCCGATGTTCACCGAGATGCAGGCCGTGGACATCAGCCACAGGTTGCGGCGGAAGGACCTGGGCAGCCACAGGGCTACCGGCAGGAAGTAGGTAGTGAACACGAACACCATCATCCAGATGTTCCACGGGTTCTGCATGAACTGGAGGTCGCGCACCGCCAACTCGTCGGCCTCGCGTCCGTAGAAGCCGAAGAGTATTTCCATCACGAAGAAGTAGAACCAACCCGTGGCCACCACAATGAGCAGTCGGCCCAGGGCGTCGATGTGCTCGTGGCGGATGTAGTTCTGCCATCCGTAGATGTAGCGCAGGATAATCATCACGAAGGCCACGGCGGAAACGCCGGAGTGCACTGCGCCGACAACGAAGTAGGGGGCGAAGATGGTGGAGTGCCAGGTCTTAACCGACACGGCCATGCCGAAGTCCCAGGACACTATGCTATGCACCGAGACGAACACCGGCAGGATCAGGGCAGAGAGCAGCACGCCCGCGATGATTTGCAGCTTCCACTGCCTGGGGTTGCCCCGCCAGCCCATGGCCAAGATGGTGTAGATGCGGTGGGACATTCCCGTGGTGCGGTCGCGCAGCACCGCGAAGTCGGGTATCAGCGCCACCAGCACGAAGAGGATGCTGCTGGTGAGGTAGGTGTAGACCGCTGAGGGGTCCCAGACCAGCGGCGAGCGCACATTGGGCCAGATGCCCCGGGCATAGTCGTAGGGCATGAAGGGGATGGTGTAAATCCAGTAGATGGTGCGCCAAGGCCGCCCGGTGTGAATCAGGGGCATCATCATGGCCGTCATCAGCGAGAAGACGGTCAGGATCTCGGCGGCGCGGGTGGCGGGCCTGCGCCACTCGGCCTTGCTGAGGCGCAGGATGGCCGAGAGCATCACCCCGGCGTGGGAGATGCCAATCCAGAACACGAAATTCGTTATAAAGAAGCCCCACATTACCGGGCGGTTCAGGCCGGTTACGCCGAAGCCCTTGTTCACCAGCAGGCCGGCCGCGCTGAACCCCCCCAGCACAATCAGGCCGAGGATGATCACGGCCACCGCGAACCATTTCGGCGAGCGCAGGATGGAGACCAGCAACTCGCGGTTGATCTGCCGGTAGGGTATGGGTGTTCGGCCTTCTTGCATCAGATTTCCTTTTGATTGTCTGAACTGTGATTTTTTTGATTATGGGATTTCGCTGATTGGGTGCGGGGAATCCTCCTGAGCTTGTCGAAGGGCCATCATTTAATCATAAGAATCACAGTTCAGATTACTCGGGTTTGGCTAGGACCAGGTACTCGCCGCGGATGAAGCGGGACATTCGCTGGTACAGGGCGCCTTCCTTGACCTCCCAGACCGAGAGCAGGGGGAGGACCTTGGTGGCGGCCAGGTAGATGAAGGCCGCCGCGCCGATGCCGCCTATCACTATGAAGATGTCCCAGACGTCGGGGTAGACCGGCGGCGGCACCTTGACCAGGAAGGCCTGGTAGATATTGCCCGAGTTGGCCCCGCCCACGAAGACGCGCACGCTGAACATCAGGGCGCCGGCCAGGGCCGACAGTCCGGCCAGGGGCGGCCCCCAGGCGCTGCGGCGCACCGGGTTCCAGAGCAGCAGCAGGAAGGGTATGACGAAGCTGAGAATCACGTTGGCGGTGAACACCCCGCCGTAGGAATTGCCCATCAGGTAGCGGATGACGTTCTCCTCCACCAGCAGGCGGCCGTACCAGTAGGTGATGACGAAGGAGAACAGGTGATAGGCCCACAGCAGGGTCAGGCCCAGCTGCACCTTGCTGGCGGCCCAGAACACCGACTTGCCGTAGTACTCGCCGTAGCCGCCCCAGCGCCGCATTATGTACAGGACAATCAGGCAGAGGCCCAGGGCGCACTGGAAGCCCGTGAGGGTGTAGAACACCGGGAATATGGCGTCCTTGTAGCCTGGAATCATGCTCTGGGCGTAATCGGAGCTGATGACGAACTGAACGAAGACCAGGGTCATGAAGTAGAAGGCGCCCAGCATGGCAAGCCCGGCCTTCTGCGCGTTCCACTGGCGCTTGGTGCCGTACCAGTGTCCGGCCAGGGCGCGGTAGAGCCAGCCCCGGAAGCCGGTGGCCGTGTGGCGGCGCTCGGCCATGTCGGGGACGGCGGAGAGCCAGAGGATGAGCATGGAGGTTACGGCCAGGCCCACGACGCCGGCCAGGTCCCAGGCATGGGGGGCGCCGATGGGCCCCTCGAACCAGATGGTGCGGCGGATTTCCAGGTCGTGGCCTTGAACCGGACCGGGGTTCAGGATGGGGGGCAGTATCAGCATCATGGGTATGAAGGCGATGATGTTGAAGATGCCCACCACGGCGAACAGCTCAGAGACCCGCGACAGGGGGCGCCGCCAGTGGCTCTTGGTGAAGCGGAAGGCCACCGCCGCCACCGGGGCGCCGCTGGTGATCATAAAAATGAAGGAGAAGGTGGCCATGTAGTAGCCCCAGGGGGCGCGGTCGTCGAACCCGTCAGCCGCCGCCCGGGCTACGAAGCCCACCACGCCCAGCACCAGCAGCGCGAAGCTGGCCAGCAGGACCAGAGTGAAGGCCCTGGGCATGGAGGACACCTTATCCGCCATGTCGCGCGTCATCACCCGCGGGTTGGGAAAAACCCACATCCCGGGGTAGTGGCCGCCCGAATGCCCGCCGTGGTCTTCGGCGTGGGTGGCGCCGTCGTGGATATGTTCTGATTCGGTGGCTGCCATACTTTCGTCTGAACTGTGATTTATTTGATTATGAGATTGCCTTGATTTTGATTGTCTGAGCTGTGATTCGTTTGATTATAGGATTACCTTGATTTTGATTCGGGTAATCCTGTCCATCATTTAATCACATGAATCACAGTTCAGACTAATGGGCCGACTCGCCTATGGGATACTTGTCCACTTTCTTCAGATAGATGACGTTGGGTTTTGTCGCCATTTCTTCCAGGAGCCGGTAGACACGGGTTTTGGACTCGTCTACGTACTCCCCGTGATGCGCCTTGTCGTACTGTTCGTTGGCCTTCTCGAAGTATTGGTAGACCGGGCCGGTGGGGTCGGTCTGTTCGCCGAATTTCAGGGCGTTGGTCGGGCAGGCCTGGGCGCAGGCGGGGAGGAAGTTGCCTTCCTTCATGCGCTGGTAGTTCAGGTAGCGGTCGCTGGCCGGGATGCTCTCGCCGGTCATCGGCTCCACGCCGCGGCGCTCCACGGTAATCTCGCCGCGCCGGATGCGCTGGACGCAGAAGGAGCAGCGCTCCATGATGCCCCGGCTGCGGACGGTGACGTCGGGGTTGAGCTGGTTGCGCAGGCGCTCCGGCCACTGGGGTTCCCACCAGTTGAAGAAGCGCACCTGGTAGGGGCAGTTGTTGGCGCAGTAGCGGGTGCCGACGCAACGGTTGTAGACCTGGACGTTCATGCCTTCGTCGTTGTGGTAGGTGGCGTAGACCGGGCAGACCGGCTCGCAGGGCGCGTTCTCGCAGTGCTGGCACATGATGGGGATGAAGCGGGCCTTGACGTTGGGGAACTCGCCCTCCCAGTAGCGCTCGATGCGAATCCACTCGTAGGCGCGGGCCTGCTGGAAGGACTCCTTGTCGTTGATGGGGAGGTTGTTCTCGGCCTGACACGCGACGACACAGGCCTGGCAGCCGGTGCAGCGGTCCAGGTCTACTACCATTCCCCACTTGTGGTCTATTCGCTTCGTTACCATTTTCTCGCCTGTTCGCGTTTCCTGCGTTTTCTGATGCGAGGGATTTCACCCTCACCCTAACCCTCTCCCTCTAAGGGAGAAGGAATTTTTGCTAGTAGTTGCCGGGTTGGATGGTCTTGATGATTTCCTCGGCGGCGCTCAGGCCGACTTCAACGGCGCGGGTGGTGCCTTCCATCTTGGAGAGCATGACGCTCTCGCCGGTAGGGGAGATGCGGACACGGGTGCCGGCCCAGGCCAGCGAACCCGGCCCGGCTACGCGGGTGGGTTCCAGGATTTCGTTGACGTTGGAGCTTTCGGGGCCGGGGCGGCCGTCGCCCCAGGACAGATGGGTGGCCCAGTCGGAACCGTGGCGGCGTCCGCCGCCGAAGGGGATGCCCACCACTTCCGGCGGGGTGGCCGGGGTAAGGAAAGCCACGGCGCGGATGGAGCCTTGCGAGGACTCGACGCGGACCACATCGCCTTGGCGGATGCCGAAGCGATTGGCGGTGACGTCGTTCATTTCTATCCAGGTCTGCCAGGTGATGGACGTTACCGGGTCGGGCGCGGCCTGCAACCAGGGCAGATGGGCCAGCTCGCCGTCCTGTATCGAGTTGTGCGAGAAGGGGGCCAGGTACACCGTATCACCGCCGCCGAAACCGGCGAAAGTGGGTTGGGACGCGCTCTGGGCGATGTCGCGCAGCAGTCCGGCGCGGGGACGTGGATTGCCGGCCTCGCGGCCTGAGCGCTGGGATGACCAGGTGGCCGATTCGTCCTGCCACACGCCGCGGCGCAGCAGGGCCGTCCAGAACTCGTCGGCAGAGGCTGCATTGATGGAGCCGCGATTCTCTTCGAACAGCGCGGTGGCCGATTCCTTGAGCATGGCCTGGTAGCTGTCCCAAGGGAACTGGTCGCCCAGCTCCAGGCCGTCGGCGGCGGCCAGCAGCACGTCGGGGAAGCTGCGGGGGTCCAGGTCCCACAGCGGGTTGACCACCGGCTGCTGGAACCCGGCCGTCTGGTAGCCCGGGGCCGGGTCGGGGATGTCGTCGCCCCAGTCCTCGAGATACACCCGGTCGGGGAGCAACAGATCGGCCAGGGCGGACGTATCATCTATGAAGGGGGAGAAGCTGACTATGTACAAGTCCTGGGCGCTCTCGATGGCGTCGCGCAGGCGCAGGGAGCCCGGCAGGCCGTGCACCAGGTCCACGTTGTGCAGGAGGAGCATACGAACGTCGCCGGTGCGTATCCGCTGGGCGAGGCGCTCGAAGTCGTCTATGCTGGAAGCGGAGGCCGTGGCCGGCACGCCGTCCCAGGGGCCTTCGGGGTTGAGTGTTACGCCGCCCTTGGCGCCGACGCTGCCCACCAGCCAGTTCAGGACTGTGGCGGCCTCGACGTTGAACAGGCCGTTGCTGTGGGCCCCGGCGGAGCCGCCGGCGATGGCAATGCTGGGGCCGTGTCCGGCGAAGTCGCGGGCCAGCTTGCGGATGAACTCGGCCGGGTCTCCCCCAGCAATCTCCGGCGTGATGCCCACCAGGGGAGCGGTCACCTCGGGGCGGAAGGCGTTCAGGATATTACGTCCCGCATCACCGCCCAGCAGCGCGTCCACGTCGACGCCGGGGGCTTGCAGGTTCTCGGCGACGATGACCTGGGCGACGCTGAGGGCCAGGTAGCCCTCCCAGCCGGGGCGGACGGGAATCCACTTGTCGGCGTTGGCGGCGGTCATCGAGAAGCGGGAATCCACGTGGTACAGGGTGCCGCGGTCGCGTCCGCCTGCGTTGGAGCGGCCCTCGCCCTGGCGGAACTCGCCGTAGCCCCGGTTCCAGCGGGTGGGCGAGATCCAGGTGGAGAGGAAGTCTGCGCCGAAGGACAGGATGAAATTGGCGTTCTCCAGGTCGAAGTCGGGCAGGACGTCCTGCTCATAGACGTTCTTGACGGCGGTGCGATAGACGTTGTTGTCCACTGCCTCGAACTTGAGGTGCTCGATGCCGGTGGCTTGGGCGAAACGGTCGGTGAGCATCCCCAAGTGGCCGCGCATGGGCTTGGTGACCATCACGGCCCGGCCCGGTCCGGCATTGATGCCGCGGTCGTTGAGCTGGCGGGTGAGGGTGTCCATCCCCTCCGGGTCCCAGGCGATGGGGTCGAACTGGCCGGAGCCTCGGTTGCCGCCGCGCTTCATGGGGCCGGGGATGCGGTCGGGATGGTAGAGGGCCTGGACGCCGGCCTCGCAGCGGGCGTGGGACTTGCCCTGGTTGGTGGGGTAGAAGGGGTTGCCCTGCACCTTCTTGGCGCGGCCTTCCATGACCCGCACCAGGATGCCCTCGCACGACGGGCAGTTGCGGCAGAGGCTGGCGTACCAGTTGTCCTTGCCGCGGACGAGGTCTTCGGGCAGGCTGACGGGGGACTGGATACTGAGCTCGCCCTCGCGGATGCCAAAGCCCTCGCAGGCCACGGCGCCGAGAGCGCCCAGACCGGCCCATGCCAGGAAATGTCGCCTAGTCAGTTTCATTGTCTGAACTGTGATTCGCCTGATTTATTTGATTTATTTGATTGTTGGGGGCGGGAGTTACGCCCTCACCCTAACCCTCTCCCGGGGGGAGAGGGAACTATTTACTTGTGGCAGATGGTGCAGTCGGTTGGGACGTTGTTGTCGCGGTGGCAGTCCAGGCAGGTTCCCATCTTGAGGGACTGGCCGTCCTTGGGTTGGACTTCTTCCATGCTGCCCACGTCTCCGTGGCAGATGGAGCAGGTTTCGGCGATGCTGTACGGGCGGTTGATTTCGTTGCCGTTGATATCGTAGCGCTGTCCGTCGATGCCCTCGGCGTCCAGGTCGCTGGTGAAGTAGCGGATATGGGCCTCGTGGACGAAGCGCACGTGGTCGGGCAGGCGGTGAACCCGCTCCCAGTCTATCGGTTCCTCGTCGTCGAAGTATTGCTGCACCTTGGCGATTTCGGTCTGGGCCCCGCCGTCCCTGCCGGTGACTTCCTGGTGGCAGAAGAGGCACTGCTCCACCGCCGGGACGGTGGCGGCGTCGCCCTTGGTGACGTTGCGGTGGCAGAACTCGCACTGGATATTGTTGTCCACCACGTGAACGGTGTGGGGGAAGGCGATGGGCTGCGCCGATGCGTTGCCGAGTCCGAAGGGCGGGTTGGAGAACCAGGAAATAAACAGCACCACAAGCACGAAACCTATGATGACGGTGAAAATTCCGCCGGCCACCATGAGGGGGATCATTTTGCTTGAGGGTCTCATCATTGACATGGATGTACAGGATTAACAGGATGGGACGGGGCTTAGATTAGGAGCCGGTCCCAGAAATTTCTCACGTCGAGGGTCTGGTTGATGCCTAAAATCAGGATGACGATGGCCGCTGCTCCGATAAGGAGGGCGAAGGCGGTCAGGGGCAGCTTCAGTCTGGATGCGGAAGGGGGCAGGTGTCCGGTGGCGACGGCCGACGGGATGAGGGCATAGGCGGTGAGCATGGTAACGGCAAAGGTTACTACCAGCGGGAAGTAAATCCAGAACCACTGAAGGAACAGGTGGATGTTGTTCCAGTCTGCGCTGGTTAGAGCTTTGGGGTCGTCCATCGGGAAGCCTGTTCACCTGAGCCAATCGCCTGAATTTGCTGAGGTTAGCGTCCTGTCTGTTGCCGCCTTACGAAAATAGCGGCCCGAATCCCCGTACCTGTACAAGTGCGGCGGGCCATAAAGCGAGTGAAAATTATCACACAGTCAATAGGGTGTCAAGGGATTCAGCTACGCTTGTCCTGAGTTTATCGAAGGGCCTGGGCTGAGATTTTTTGGCGGACGGGGGTGGAGGGTTGCGATGCGAGACTTCTTTGCGTCTTTGCCTCTTTGCGTCCAAAATGGAAGGAGCCTGCCCCGCGCCCGGCTGAGCTTGCCGAAGGGTGCGGGGACGAATGAGAGAGGGAGCGTCATGCCGGCCAGAAACGGGCAGCAGTACGTCGAGAGGTTGAGGGAGAGGCCGCCTGCGCTGTATCTGCGGGGGGAGCGAGTGAGGGACGCCACGGTACACCCCGGATTAAGCGGCGGGGTGAAGACGGTGGCGCGGCTGTATGACTTGCAGCATGACTCAGACGGGCCGGATATGACCTATGCCTCGCCCAGCAGCGGGGAGCCGGTGGGACTGTCGTTCATCACGCCCAAGAACACGGCGGATTTGGAGTTGCGGCGGGGGATGATGCGGCGGTGGGCGCAGGTGTCCTGCGGGATGATGGGGCGGACGCCCGACTTCCTGAACGTCTCGCTGATGGCCATGGCCGCCGCCGGGGACTATTTCGGGGAAGACCGGCCGGAGTTCAAGCAGAACATCCAGGACTACTATGAGAAGGTGCGCGAGGAAGACCTGGTTCTGACGCATACGCTGGTCAACCTCCAGCGCAACCGGGCGCCTGACCCCCGCGCTGGTACGGGAGACGGAGGCTCAGGGCCAGCGGGGGTGCTTAACGACAACACGGACATCGCGCTGTCGGTGGTCAGGGAAACGGACGCGGGCATCATCGTCCACGGGGCGCGGCTGCTGGCGACGCTGCCCATCGCCGACGAAATCGCGGTGTACCCGGCGCGGTCGCATCGTTTGCCCACTGGCGCGCCGGGGCGGACGTCCTTCGCCTTCGCGCTGCCCTGCGACGCCCCGGGGCTGCGGTTCCTGTGCCGGGAGAGTTTCGACCTGGGACGCTCCCGGTTCGACCATCCGCTGGGCTCGCGGTTCGAGGAGATGGACGCGCTGGCCTTCTTCGACAACGTGTTCGTGCCGTGGGAGCGGGTGTTCCTGCTGGGCGACCCCGACCGTTGCAACAATATGTCGCGGCACACCCACCAGTACCTGCATTCGGGGCACCAGGTGGTGACCAAGAACGTGGTCAAGCTGGAGTTCGTGCTGGGGCTGGCGAACCTGATGCAGCAGACGCTGGGCTCAGGACAGCAGCCGCAGATGCTCCAGATGACGGCGGAAATCATCGAGTCTCTGGAAACGCAGAAGGCCCTGCTGCGGGCGGCGGAGGCGGAGGCCGGGTTTGACCAGTGGGGGGTGTTTTGTCCGGCGGAGATGCCGCTGATGATAGCGCGGCACCTGTTCATCAAGATGTACCCGCGCATGGGCGAGATACTGCAACTGATGGGCTCCAGCAGCCTGATGGCCCTGCCGACGGAGGCAGACTTGTCGGGGCCGCTGGCCGGAGAACTGACGGCCTACCTGGACACCGACACGGCGACGGCGGAGGACCGGGTGCGGCTGTTCCGGCTGGCATGGGACGCCTGTTGCAGCGCCTTCGCCCAGCGGCAGATTCTCTACGAGCGCTTTTTCCAGGGCGACGCCTACCGCAACGTGGTGCTGCTGAACGGGCTGTACGACAAGGGGCCGGCGACGGAGTTCGTGCGGGAGTTCCTGGAGGGGGAATAAGACGCCCTTCAACAGGCTCAGGATAGTCCGGGAATCTTACATGGATGGACAGGATAAACAGGATAGGGCGATGCACCAAAATCCTGTCCATCCTGTCTATCCATGTTAATAGCCCAAGTCAGCCATCCCCGCCGCCGGCGGGCGCGGGGGCCGGGGACGGGCGTCCTTCGACAGGCTCAGGATGAGCGGGAGCTGGCGACGGGGCCGGTCTCAGGCGGGCCTCGTCGGGCAGTTCGTTCTCCCAGTCCGGTATCAGCACTTGCGAGTTGTTGTCCAGCAGCGCGATTACCACCACGCCGCCGAGGCTGTAGGCCATGGACAGGCCCAGGACGGCCATATAGGAGCCGGTGGTGTACATTATCAGCCCGGCCAGGGCGGTGGCGATGAAGTGGCCCATCAGCGCGCCGGTGGTCTGCCAGCCGTAGACTGTGCCCATCGGCCCGTCGCCGAAATACTGGCGGTTGATTATCAGGTAGCCGGTCCACTCTCCGCCGAAACCCACCCCGAAACTTACGGCGAACAGGTAGAAGACCCACGGCTCGGCAGGGCCGAACATTATGATGGGAACGGTAAGGCCCTGGATGGCCAGGCTCACGGCCATCATCCGGCGCGTGCCGTAGATTTCCGCCAGCACCGGGGTTCCGAAGCGGCTGATGATGCTCACCAGCGAGATGATGGACAGGATGATTCCGGCGGTAGCCAGAGCGTTGGGGCCGGTAAATACTTCCGAGTCAATGGCGTACTTGGCGACGTAAATCAGGATGATGCCGTGTCCGGCGCAGCCCAGGCCGTGAATCAGGGGCAGGTTCCAGAAGGGGCGGGTGCGGCGGATGTTCTTGTTGAACACCGCTATCCGCAGACGCTCCATCCCCTGTGCCAGCTTGAGGGGAACGGGGTCGCCGGGCCTTGCGCCGTAGGGTTCGATGCCCAGATCGGCGGGGCGGCTCCGCATCAGCGGGACCAAGGCCAGCATCGCGCCACCGCCGACGAGGCCAATGAGCATAAAGGTGCCATCCCAGTCCAAAGCGCCGATGAGATAACCGGCGACCGGGGCGAATATGGCCGTCCCTATGCCGCCGGCGGCCCACAGTATGCCGATGCCCATCCCCAGGCGGCGGCGGAACCAGCCGCTGATTGAGGCCATCAGCGGCACCATGCCCAGGGACTGGGTGAGGGAAAGCAGCACGCCGAAGAACAGGAAGAAGTGCCAGACTTCGGTGATTTGGCTCAACAGCAGCATACTAATCAGGTAGAGCGTGGCCGCCGCCAGCAGCATCTTGCGGGCGCCGAAGCGGTCACCCAGCCAGCCGGTGACGGGGGCGTAGAGGGCGCCGAAACCGTAGTAGGCCGCGATGCCCAGCGTAACCAGACTCTCGTTCCAGCGAAAGTCTCCGTCGGGGTTGGTCAGCGGCGGCAGCATGATGCCGGCGGCCATGCTGATGGAGCTGGCGAAAATCTGCACCGTGGCCAGGATGGCGATGATTATCCAGCTATAGTGGAAGGGAAGCCGAGCCGCCAAACCCTGTACTTCGGGTGGAGCGACCGGGGTACCGGCAGGGGTGCGCCTGCGCAACATATCGACTCTACTTTTGATGAATGGGCCACGCTCTTATCTGAGAATACAATGATAGCACTAAAACCTCTCGGATTAAACGCAAAGGGCACAGCGGATTACCTATCCATTGCGCCCTTTGCGTCTTTGCGCCTTTGCGTCAAAAAATGGGGCGTCAGGGCATGATGTTCATCTGGCGCACTATGGACTCTCCGAGAGCCGTGTCGCCCTCGACGGACACCTTGCCGGATTGCAGCACCTCGTCCGGGTCCCAGCGGCCGCAGCCGAGGCAGCCGAAGGTCTCGTCGTCCAGGCTGATGCGTACGGTGGGGCTGTCCGGTGAGGAGTCCAGCTCGCGGCCCCGGCCGCCCTCGACTCCGATGGAAATGAGGCGTCCGGCCGGGCCGGAGATGTCCAGCACCACCGTCGCGCCGTCGGGGGCCTGGGCGCGGCGGGCGGCGACGAAGGGCATGGCGCGGATGACGCGGTTCAGGGCGTGGGCCGCCGCCGGGCTGTCGTAGTGGCCCGGGCGGTTGACGGCGCGGCGGATGTCCTGCTCGTGAACCCAGGCGTCCATGATGCGGATGCTGATGAACTCGGACATCGGGGCCGGGCCTACGGGAGTCTGCATTTCGGCGGCGAAGTCGCCGTCGGAGCGGCTGCGGAGGAATTCCACGCGGCGGGCGGTCTTGGCGCGGAAGTCCGACAGCACCTGCGCCCCGGCCCAGGGACGGCGGAAGTCCACCACGATTTCGTTGCGCCGTCCCTGGTCGCTGTGGGTGTGGGCCAGGGCCTCCTCGCTGGGCGTATGGTCGGGGTCGGGGTCTCCCAGGATGCCCGTCTCCGACCCGGCCAGGTGGGATACCTGGTCCTGCACCGACCAGCCGGGGCAGTCGGTGGGCGTCTTCCACTCGGCTTCGGTCAGGCCGTCGCAGAGTTCGCCGATGGAGCGCCAGACCTGCTCCATCATGTCAACCAGTTGCTGATTGGCTTCGTTCATTATGACCACCCTGTTATCGTCTGAACTGTGATTTGTTTGATTATGGGATTGCCATGATTGGGGGAGGAAAAATCAGGTAATCCCATAATCACAAGAATCACAGTTCAGACAGATTCGCCTTCTTCCTGCCGTCGCCGGTTCTCGCGGCTGGTGACGGAGTGGATGACCTCGTCGACAGCCATCCGTCCCACCGGGCCGGAGGCGTACATCGAGCCCAGCACCACGCCGCCGCGTCCCAGCAGGAACTCGGCTGGCTGGACGAAACCGCCCCGGTCATCAGACCACCAAGCCCCGATGGTGTCGGCGTCGGCTTTCGTCGCGCCGTATGCTACGGGGAAGCTCAGGCCGCGGCCCTTCACCTCAGTCGCCTGCTCCTCGTTGTCGGTGCTGACCGCGATGACCGTGACGTCCAGCGCGTCCAGCTCCGCCTTGGCTGCCTCATAAGCGGCCAACTGCCGCTGGCAGTAGGGTCACCAGTGTCCCCGGTAGAACAGCAGCGCGGTGTAGCGGCTGGGCGCGTCGCCCGGCAGGGTAAGCGTGCCACCGTCCAGCAATTTCAACTCCAGTTGGGGGAAACGGCCCCCCTGTTGCAACATTTCTCCCATAGCTGACCCTCTCATGCATTCTTAAGAAGGGATTATACCAGCAGATTAGTTGTAGCCCGCTGAGCTTGCCGAAGCGCCGCTGGTCTAAACCGCTTGGTACACGCTGTTCTTCGCCCGGGCTGCCTTGCGGAGTCGCTTCTGGAGCTCCAATGAACGGACAGCTTGCTGCACTCGCGGGGTGCCGTAGCGCCGGAACTGCCCCACTATCTTGCTCAGTGTCTTGGGCTGTTCGCAGTAGTCCCAGACCAATTCCGACAGGGCGGTATCGCCGCCGGGAAGGGGATAGACGGGCTTCACGGTGGTATAGCCGGGGTTGCCGTCGGCCTTCTCGCCGGGCGTAAACTCCAGCCGTGTTCCGTGCTTCTCAAAGAACTTGCGGAAACGGGCGCGGAGGACGCCGGGGCCGCCAGTGGAGCCGTAGCCGTGGATGACGCGCAAGGTGCGGCAGGCGTGGCCGCCGGGTTGCACCGCCTTGTTGTAGGCCGCCACGAACTCCTCGAGAGCTTCGGGCCAGGTCTTGCCGTGCAGGTCCAGTTCCAGATTGTCCAACGCTTCCCCGTCTCCTGTACAAGCGAGGCGATTGAGTTACGGATTCCAGCATAGGGCGCGCCCGCCTGCACGGTCAACCGTGTAGAATGAGACTAGGCAGAGCGGGGGTGGTACGGAGACAAGCGCAATTCGCTCATCGAGGAAGCAAGCCATGAAACAGCTTACCAGCAACGTATGGGTGGAAACCGAGGTGCGGGGGTGCAACTTCGGATTCGTCACCACATCCGAAGGCATCGTGTTGATAGACACGCCCCACAAGCCCAGCACGGCGATGTGGCTGAAGGCGGAAATCGAGAAGCGCAGTCCCCACGCCCGTACAGGAGACGGAGGCTCAGGACTGCGCTACATCATCAACACCGAACCCCACGGCGACCACTGGACCGGCAACGCCTTCTTCGACGCGCCGGTCATCGCCCACGAGGGCGTCCGCACCCGCATCCTGAACACCGACATGGCCGAGCACACCGCCCGCGTCGGCACCTTCGGGCCGGAAGAGCCTGCCCTGCTGGAAGGCTACCGGGCCAACCCGCCGGTAATCACTTTCCAGGACAGCATGACCCTGCGCGTTGGCGGCCACACCTTCGAGATGATTCATATGCCGGGGCATACGCTGTACCAGGCGGCGGTGGTCATCAAGGAAGAGGGCGTGGTGTTCACCAGCGACAACATCTTCCACGGGGTGCAGACCTGGCTCCACGAGTGCAACCCCGACCTGTGGCTGGCGGCGCTGGAGGATTTGAGGAGGCTGGACGAGGACATCTTTGTCCCCGGTCACGGCGCCCTATGCGGCAAGGACTACCTGGACGAGCAGGGCGAGTTCATCCTCGAGTGGAAGGACTACGTGCAGGACGCCATAGACCGCGGAATGACACGCGAGGAATCGGTGGCAACGCTGACCGCCATGACGGACCGCTACCCGATGGACGTGGAGCAGGAAGGCATGGCCCCGATGGTGATGCGCATCAGCGCCGCCAACCTCTACGACTACCTCACTGGCAACTGGCCCCCGCCCGGCATGGGCAGCGTGGCGACGCGGCTGCCGGGAGATGTGCGGTAGGGAAGGAATATCGGCCGGTCACTTAAAGGCAAAACCGCCGCCCCGATGGTAACGGGACGACGGTTTTGCTTTGCTCCTGAGCTTGCCCTGAGCCTGCCGAAGGGGGCGATAAGCTATTAGTTGCGCTGCAAGAGCCGGTGGATGATGGCCCCGACGACACAGCCGGGCATCACGAGGAAGGCGATGAAGCTGATGACCTCAGAGACGCCACTCTCAGATTCCTGGACCCAATCGTTTCGCTTCAACCAGTCCATCATTAGGTATGGAGTCCTCTCTTTGAAGACTCGCCTTGCGGGAGGCAACCGACCCTGCCAACTTGACCCCACGGCGACCGTTGCTAAAATTCAGACGGCCTTACCGGGCTGTGGGCGTCCCCGCTTCGGCGGTGCGCCTGGACACGTCGGCCCTGCCAGGTGAAGCTGGCAGGGCCGACGCATATCCCCTGAGTTAGCCGAAGGGGGCAAGTTGACAGGCGAAGAGCTTGCCCCGCACCCCGATGCGGGGACGCAGAAATAGACAGAAAGAAAAGCGCGAAGGCTTCATGGGACTTCCTCTTTGCCAGATTTCAGGGCCGGGCTACTGCCACTGAGACCACAACCCTAAAACTCTGCACAAAGGGAGTGCTAAACCCCGATTACTTCGCGCTTCAGGTTCGCAGTTTCGCCTGTGGGTTCGTGGGTAAGGATACCACCTCCTGTCAAATGGCGCCTGGAGCAGCCGCATCAGGAACGATTGCACCCAGTCGTTCCCCTCTGAGCGGGCCGAAGGGGTGCTTCCCGTGGCACTGAGGCTGCCCTGAGCTTGTCAGAGGGGAGTTTCAGACCCGGGGCGGCCGCCTCCGTTGGCACCAGATGCGAACTGCTGTTGCATCAGGTCTATGGCGGCATCTACGTCGTCGGCCGACAGTCTTATCACGTCCGGCTCCAAGTCGTTTTCGTAGGAATGCTGGTGCAGGCTACGGGCGGAATTGAGCCCGGCCCGCAGGACGGCGCCAGCATTGGGGTCATCCCGGTTCGCCAAGGCAGCCAGGCGGCTGGCGACGCTGATGATGCTGCCGTGAAAAGAAATCTTCAACCCGTAATCAGCGGCGATGGCCTTTATCGACGCGGCGTAGGCCCCCCACGCTTTTTCGGCGCCTTGCAGGTAATCCCCGGAGTCCAGGCACTCGCGGCTATGCTCCCGGTAATGGTTCAGGATGTCCCGGTATTTCCCGGAGAACTCAGCCACCTCGTCCTGGGTAATCTCGGAGTCTACCCGCATATTTCGAGCGGCGCGGATGGTTGCCGCCACGTCTCCTGAGCTTGATACTGAGCCTGCCGAAGGGAGCTTGTCGAAGGGGCTCTCACTGTCTTCCGGGTTCATTGCCCTCACTCCTCCCGCTGGGCCTCGTAATCCCGCAGGGCCGGGATGACCTCCTGGGTCAGCAGGTCTATGTTGCGGACGGCGACGTCGTGGGTCATGGGGCCCTCGCGGCCCCAGAAGATGATGTAGCCGGGGTCTATGATGTCGATGAGGTGCTTCATCTTCTTGATGACCGTGTCCGGGTTGCCGGTGACTATCTGGAAGGTGTCCTGGGCGTCGTCGTAGGGCAGTACCGGGCCGCCGGGGACGACGGTCTGGACGGCGCGGCGGGCCTGCTCGCGGGCGCCGGTGGCGGCGGCGCGGGTCAGGTAGCCCGGCGGGGCCAGCCAGTGATTGGGCGTAACACCGAAGGACGTTCCCAACTGCCAGTAGAAGTTCTTGCCTTCCTCGTAGGCCTTTTCGTCGGAGTCGGCCACGGCCACCCGCACGGCGTAGCCGCGGTGCTGGGGCGTCGGCGTCCAGCCGTCGGCCTCGGCGGTGTTCTGGTATAGCTGGTAGATGTCCGACAGCAGTTGCAGCGGCGGGGCCAGGGCCACGTATGGGTACTGGTGCCTGGCGGCCCAGACCACCGATTCCGGCGAGGCCACGCCGGGAATCCAGATGGGCGGGTGCGGCTTCTGGAGCGGCATCACCCACGGGTTGACCACCCGGTAATGGAAGTGCCTGCCCTCGTAGCGGAAGGGCCCGGGCTGCGTCCAGGCCTGGACGATGACGTTGTGGGCCTCGTCGAAGCGCTCACGGTTGTAGATGGGGTTGGTGTTGGTGGCCATGCTCTCCTGGCCGATGCCGCGCACGAAGCCGCAGACCACCCGCCCGCCGGAGAGAATGTCAATCATCGCCACTTCCTCGGCGACGCGCAGGGGGTTGTCGTGAATGGGCAGCACGTTGCCCAGGAATACTATCTTGCCCTGCTTGGTGCGCGAGGCCAGCACCGAGCCAATGACGTTGACCGAGGGCATCATGCACAGCGGGTTGTTGTGATGCTCGTTGATCATCACGCCGTCGAAGCCCGCCTCGGTACAGTATTGCAGCTCGTCGAAGTACATCCCGTAGAGTTCCTGGGCCTTCTCCGGGCTGAAGTGCTCGTTGGGGTACATCAGGTTGTTGTAGCCGAGGCGCTTGGCCTCGTCCTGCGGGTAGGCGGTGTAGCCCATTTCGGTGAAGAAGAAAAATTCGCGCTCCATCATGCGCCCCCGTTTTCAACTCTGGTGGCTGTTTCGTTCTGTACCAAGTAATTGCCAGTATGTTATCAGCCGGGCGGGGTGTCAATTGGCGTTTCGTCATCGGCCTCTTGGTCGGGGGCTTGGGCCGTAACGGCTTCTGCCGCGGCCTGCTGCTGGCGGGCCATCCAGTTCTGGAGCCAGCGTCGGAACTCGTCCAGGGCGGGCGGAGAGACGTAGAAGACCTCGATATCGGAGGGGAACTGCACCTGGTGGCGCTCGCTGATGAGCAGGAGACCGGCGCCGTCCTCGGTCAGGGTCTCGTCAATGCGGGCAGCGATGTGTTCGTAGCGGCGGCGGTTGGCCTCGGCGTGCCACTCCTGCAACCGGCTGGCGACGGTGGGGCTGGTCAGGGGAATCATCAGGCAGCGCTGCAAGTCCAGGGTTTCCAGAAGTATCTCGATGTCCTCGGTAGCTTCCAGCACGGCTCCCGATTCGCGCTTGCCCGCGACGAAGGCGTGGCTGCGTCGGTCGCCGGCGTGCAGTTGCTCCATGCCTTCTTCCTCGCCGGCGGTGATGGTCTCGTGGTAGATGCGTTGCAGGCCGCCGAGGGCGTTCTCCAGGGCGGCCACTTGGGTCTGCATCTGCTCCCAGTAGTTTTGCAGGGCGGCGGCGCCCTCGGGATCATCCGGCGCTGGACTGTAGACCAGCGGGACCAGCAGCAGCTTGCGGCGGCCGCGGTATTGCTCGGCTGGCGGGCGGTCAATGCGGCCCAGCTCCTGAGCCTGTCCTGAGCCAGCCGATTGGGTCATGGCGCGTACCTCCGAGTAGTGCTTTATCGAGATAATAATGATAGCAGCCTCTGCGAACACGCAAGGCGCCGCAGTCCTCGCCGCTTGCCTCTCGGCTTGCCGCCCTCCGGCGCGGTTGCTACACTGCCGTTATTCGGCAGTCAGCCGCATACAGCAAGGAGAGCGCATGATTTACGAAGTTCGCACCTACGACCTGAAGCCGGGCGCGGTGCCGCAAGCCGAGGAAGCCTTTGCCGAGGCCCTGCCCTACCGCGAGAAGTATTCGCCCATCGCCGCCTTCTGGCACACCGACATCGGGCCGCTGAACCAGATTATCCACGTCTGGGGCTACGAGAGCCTGGAAGAGCGGGCCAAGATACGCGAGGCGGCCAGCAAGGAACCCAACTGGCCCCCGAAGATTACGCCGGGCAACATCCTGAACATGAACGCCGAGATATGGCAGCCCGCGCCCTTCATGAAGCCCATGGGCGGCGACCAGGCCCTGGGCAACATCTACGAGATGCGCGTCTACACCTACCAGCCCGGCTCCATCCCCGAGCTGCTGCGCCGCTGGGCCGAGTCCCTGCCCTACCGGGAGGAGTTCTCGCCGCTGGCCGCCGGGATGCACACCGAGTTCGGCGGGCTGAACAAGTGGATGCACGTCTGGCCCTACAAGGACCTGAACCACCGCGCCGAGGTCCGCGCCGCCGCCAGCAAGATTCCCCAGTGGCCCAGCGGGGCGCCGGGGCGCGTGTCGCAGGAGAACAAGATACTGATTCCGGCCAGCTTCTCGCCGATGCACTAGGACGAGGTTAACCGCTATGGGCACAGAGATTATTGTTAGTCTCTGCGTCCTCTTCCTCCCGTCTGCCAATAGCGAAAGGAGTGTCGAATATGAAACTGCTGACTTACGACACCGGCGCCGGGCCGCGCTGCGGGGTATTGCAGGGCGACAGTGTGGTGGACGTGACGGTGCTGCTGGGCGAGCCGCGCACCATCCGCGACGTGGGGGCGCTGCTGGCGCTGGACGAGTCGTCGGTTGACCGGGTGGGCGATGCGCTGGCCGGGAGCGCGGCGGCGCCCGCCGTGGCCCTGGACGCCGTGCGGCTGCGCTCGCCCATATTGCAGCCGCCTACGGTGCGCGACTTCATCGTTTACGAAGAGCACGCCAGTTCGCAGGGAACCCGCGAGCCCCACGAGGTCTGGTATCGGATGCCGGTGTTCTACTTCTCCAACACCCTCTGCATCTACGGGCCGGACGACACCGTGCCCTTCCCGTCCACCTCCGACCAGTATGATTACGAGATGGAGATAGGGGCGGTCATCGGGAAGAACGGCGCCGACGTTGCGCCGGGCGACGCGCTGTCGCACATTGCGGGGTTCTGCATCTTCAACGACTGGAGCGCCCGCGACGTGCAGTTCGACGAGATGGCCTTCGGGCTGGGGCCGGCCAAGGGCAAGGACACCGCCTCGACACTAGGGCCGTGGGTGGTCACCACCGACGAGATGGCCCCCTACATCCGCGACGGGCGGCTGACCGTGAAGTGCCAGGTGCGAGTCAACGGCGAGTCGTGGCTGACGGACGGCGACGCGGCCATGGCCTACTACACCTGGGGCGAGATTGTGCAGCGGGCGTCCAAGGATAGCCGCATCGCGCCCGGCGACGTCATCGGCAGCGGCACGGTGGGCGGCGGCTCGGTGCGCGAGGCCATCCGCAAGGGCTACGAGGCGGCACGCTTCCTCGAACCCGGCGACGTGGTGGAGATGGAGGTTGACGGCATTGGCTCAGTGCGGAACACATTAGGCGAAAAGAAGGCCGACACGTCCTATCCCTTCCCGGCGGCCAGTCCCACCGCCGTCCCGGACCGCGGCACCCATACGGGCTACCGCTACGAACTGCGGCGGTAGGGTAGAATGGCATTACCGCCTTGTAGGTGATTGACCGATACGGAGATCGTCAATCCTGAAATACTTGGGGTCGGGACCGGCAATCTCCCGATCCCCAAGGATGTAGTGGTGGGCCCGGCAGGGTAGATGGTCGTTGATGGTAAGCCTGATTTCCACCATCTGGCCACGGGTTCCGGGAGGGAAGTCCCCTTGGGGCCGTTGATTGCCGGTGCGTTTGGGCACAAGATAGACTTGTCCGTTTTCCAGTTTCCTTCTAAGATCAAGCACCCGGTAGAATTCCCACAACTCCTCGGACGTGGCTCGAATTCTTACCGTTGGAGGATTAGCTTCCGTGTCTAACGAATTTCGTACTCTCTTGCAAAATTACCTTGACGGAAATGCGGCCGAAGATGACATCAGGTATTGGGTCAGCTTTAACATGGACGATCCCCCTGATGACATCGTGCCACTAATATACGACGTGGCGCTGGCATTGTGGGATATGGAGTATGCCAGAGAGAGAGGCTATGCAACCGAAGACCACTTCCGGGCGGCTGTTGCGGACCCTCTGGCGGAGGAACTTGAGCCGGCTTCCAGCGGTGACGCATAACGACAGGCATCGGGAATTTCTTGACAATAACAGCTAGAAATCGGTAGAGTTTCTTGAACCTTCGCGCTCAGTTCGGCGCAACTATCCTATCAGTCATTCCAGAGGCGATTGCTTTGGCAGAAATTTTGGTCCCAAGGGAGCGTCCCTGGTACTCCCCTCCGAAACTAAAGCAGGCGCTGGCGGAGGTCAGGCGGTATCCTGTTATCCCCATCACGGTTATCCTGTTGCTCTTGGTGGTGCCCGCCATTGGGGCCAACTGGATCGCGCCTCACGACCCGTATGACGGCGACTTGAACGCGCGGCTGCTGCCCCCGGTGTGGGTTGGCGAGGATACCAACGTAAGAACCGTGGTTGACCGGATCACCGACCGGGAGAACCAGTTCACCGTCGGAGAGGCTACAAGACAGATACAGGGCGGGAAGGCGACGCTTATTACGGCCGCCGGGGAAGACCCCAACAGGGAGGTCGCGACCGGCGACCAGTTGCTCGAAGTGAAGCAGGCGGGCGGCCAGGGCCAGTACCTGCTGGGAACCGACAAGGTTGGGCGAGACATACTCAGCCGGATAATCTACGGCTCCAGGATTTCGGTCATCGTAGCCGGCATCGCCATCTTCATTTCCGGGGCCATTGGCGCGACTCTGGGAATCACGGCCGGCTATTTCGGGGGGTGGGTTGACTCGCTCCTCATGCGCCTGGTGGACATTTCCCTTTCGATACCAATTATCCTGATGGCGCTGGTGCTGGTCACCGCTCTGGGCGCCAGCTATCAAACTATCGTGATAGTGCTGGTCATTTTCCTCTGGGCGCAATACGCCAGGCAGGCCCGGGGGGAAACGCTGACGGTGCGCGTTCAGGACTTCATCGCCAGGGCAAAGGTCGCGGGCGCTTCGGATGCCCGTATCATGCTAAGGCACGTATTCCCCAACGTGTTCAACAGCCTGGTAGTGCTGGCCACCCTGCAAGTGGGCTTCGTCATCATCCTGGAGGCGAGCTTGAGCTTTCTCGGCGCCGGAATCCCCAGGCCCAACCCGGCATGGGGCTTGATGGTGTCCGACGGCAGGGAGCTGATTATCTCTTCCTGGTGGGTGTCCCTGTTCCCGGGGCTGGCAATTCTGCTGGTGGTGATGTCCATGAACCTGCTGGGGGACTGGCTCCGCGACAAGCTGGACCCGAAGCAGAGGCAGGTCTAGGTTGTGTTGACATTTGCGATACAGCCGTCCGCAATCCCAAACCGTCATTCCCGCGAAAGCGGGAATCCAAACCCCCGTTACCCCACAGTCCCCTGCGTCCCGCGTATCCCCGCACAGGCAGGTGTGTTAATGACCGTCGAGACCTGGGGCGCCGGGGTTTGGATTCCCGCTTTCGCGGGAATGACGGGTAAATGTCAACAAACCCTAGTCATTGCTCCCATACGCCCATTCCGGTTCACCCCCATCCTGACTTTCCCCCGTCAAAGGGGAAGGAACTGAGGCACTGAACGGAGTCCCATGCAGAGATACATATTCATACGGGCTGTCTGGGCTATCGTGGCCCTCTGGGCGGTGAGCATCCTGGTGTTCGGACTAGCCCGGATTACCGGAGACCCCACGAATACCCTGCTGTCTTTCGAGGCCACGGACGAGCAGCGGGAGATAATGAAAGCCTATTGGGGGCTGGACAAGCCTCTGCCAGAGCAGTATGCCGTCTTCATGGGCAATATCTTCCAGGGAGACCTGGGGGACTCCTTCAAGTGGCGCCAGCCGGTCACCGACCTAGTGAGGGACCGCTTCCCGAACACCATCATGCTGGCCTTGCTGGCCATCGCCGTAGCGTCCGTCATAGCCATTCCCATGGGGGTCTTGTCGGCAGTCAAACGGGACTCCATATTCGACTCCATCGGCAAGTCAATAGCGCTGATCGGCCAATCGGCCCCTCCCTTCTGGGTGGGGCTGGTGCTAATGTGGATCTTTGCCGTGCAACTGGACCTGGTGCCCACCTCGGGCAAAGGCGGAGTCACGTCCTTCATCCTGCCGACGCTGGCCTTGGGACTGTTCTGGGTGGCGGCCCTGATGCGGCTAATCCGCTCGGCAATGCTGGACGTGCTGGACAGCGAATACGTGAAGCTGGCCCGGATAAAGGGACTGGCCGAATGGCGGGTAATCTGGAAACACGTCCTGCGCAACGCCGCCATCGCGCCGCTGACCTACTTCGGCATCATCCTCGGCAGCCTGCTGGTGGGTTCCGTTACCGTGGAAACGGTGTTCGCGTGGCCGGGCCTGGGCTACCTGGTGTTCGAGGCGGTCATCATCCGCGACTACCCGCTGGTGCAGGCCGTGGTGCTGATATTCAGCGTGCTGTTCATCCTGGTCAACCTGCTGGTGGACATCCTGTACGCCTACCTGGACCCGCGAATCAGGTACCAGTAGGCTCCACTATCGTCAGTTCCTGGTTGACCGGCACGTTCTCCAGCCGTTGCGTTTTCCCGCTGGGCCAGCGGACTTCTACCGCATCCACTATTTTCGCGTCGCCTAGGCCGAAGTGAACCGGGACCACCGAGTTGGACATGTGGGACTGGCTGGCTCCCATTTCCCTGATTTGCTTTGCGCCGCCGACGGTAACCACCACCCTTGCCCCAATGCCGAACCTATTACTCCCGGTTCCCTTGGGCGCGACCCTCAGCCAGTTGTTGCCGTTCTCAGAGGCGTTGATAAACAACCGAGACGTGCCCGGCTCTCCATCCCGTGTTCCCATGTTGACGACAAACAGGTCGAGGAGACCATCGCCGTTGAAGTCGCCGTGGGCCACGCCTCTGCCAGTGCCGGGGTCATCTGCTCCAGATGCTTGGGACACATCGGAGAATGTCCCATTGCCCATATTGACGAAGAGGGCGTTGGGCTGATTCTCCATGTTGAAGCACGGATCGTTATCCATCTGTCCGGCAACGGCGTACAGGTCCAGACGCCCGTCGTTGTCCAAGTCGGCGAAGACCGTTCCCCAGCTCACTGACATATCGTCGAACCAGTTCCCGGCGATGCTGCCCCTGCCGGTGCCAGTGGATTCCGTCCGGTTGACGAAGGCGCCGTCGCCCCGGTTTTCCAGGAACTCGCCTTCGCCGATGTCGGTCATGTAGAGGTCAAAGTCTCCATCGTTGTCATAGTCGCCAACGGCCAGCCCCATTCCGAATATTTCCAAGTCCGTCCCGGATTCTTCGGAGACATCGGTGAACTTCACATTGCCTGCCGGGTCCTTGCCGTCGTTGCGCCACAACACGTTGGGATAGTTGGCGGCGCCGAAGTCATTGACGACGTATATGTCCATGTCGCCGTCGTTGTCGTAGTCGAGGAAGGCAGGCTTGAATCCTGCGCCCTTTACCGGGCTGGGGTATTCAAGGTTGTCGCTGAGCAAGTGAGTTACATTGCTGAAGACGCCGTCGCCCTGGTTGTGGAACAGGGCCAGCGGCCTTGAGGCGCGGGCCAGCCCAGGCGTATCCAGCGCCAGTTTCCCGCCGATTTCTATCAGGTGACGCACCACCAGCAGGTCGAGGAAGCCGTCGCCGTCGTAGTCGCCCCACGCCACGCCCATGGTGCGATGGTCGGCGTCCGGGTCGGCCACGCCGGACGCGGCGGTCACGTCGGTGAACGAGTCGCTGCCGTCGTTGCGGAACAGCTTGCTGGCGCCGAAGTTGGCGACGTACAGGTCCAGGTCGCCGTCGTTGTCATAGTCGGCCCAGCCCGCGCCGTAGCCGGTGGCTTCGGGGTCGTCCACCCCGGCGGTTGCGGCCACGTCGGTGAACGTGCCGTCGCCTTCGTTGCGGAACAGGGCGTTGGGGCCTATGGAATTGGTAACGTAGAGGTCGAGATGGCCGTCGCTGTTATAGTCGCCCGCGGCGACGCCCCCGCCGAGGTTGATGACGGCGCTGTCCCTGGTGTGCTTGAAAGCCACCCCGGCCTGCGCAGCGCGCTCCTCGAAGACGATGGGGCTGGTGGCTTTATCCGAAGAATCGGGCGCCGATGGCAGTTCCGCATCGAAATAGTCGAACATGGCCCGGATGGAATCGAACCAGGCATCGTTACACTCAAATTCCAGTTCCTGCACCGGCCCGCCATCGGGTGGAACATACCTCCTGGTGCCAGCCAGTTCCTGGGGGGTGAGACAGTCAACCAATGCCTTGAGAATGGGGGTGAACATTTCCCCGGCCTCGAGGGTTGGGAGCCGTTCTTCCAGGCACTCCACGGTGAACCTGCTCAGCGATTCCATAGGCGGGATTACCTGGGTGCGGGTTGCCCCTGTGGCCGGGTCAGCAGGCGCCGGGATTGTAGTAGCGGTCGGGGGGATGCCCGTGAGGAGCTGCGCCCTGGTTCGCGTGGGAGTTGGCGGGGTATCGGTGAGCGTGGCGGGAGGCGATTGCGTCTCGCAGGCCAACTGCGCCAACAGCACGATTACCAAGAGGGCGGCTGTCAGAAGGCAAGCGATTTTCATCGAAAGTTTCCGGCGTTCATAAAATGAAAGGGAATTATATCCAATCCTACACAACTCCCTCTCCATAGTCATTCTTGCTCACTCCGTCATTTCGGCGAAAGCCGGAATCCAGAAGGTTCGGCAACGGCAAGACTGCTATTGGCAGGGACGGCCTGGATTCCGGGTTTCGCCGGAATGACGGAGTGACAGGGTGTAGGATTAAATATAATTCCCAAATGAAAGGGCAGGCCAATGGCCTGCCCCTCTCTTACCTCACTTCACCCAGGGGCCTTGTTCCCCTAGTTGTAGCAGGGCTCCTCCGTCAGGCAGGCGGTGATGAGGTCGAAGTGGCCGTAGTTGGCCCCGTCCGACCCAGGGAACTCCCAGTTGTCTATGATGTTCGGGTTCGCCACGAACTCGATGAAGATGTAGAAGAAGGGCATGTAGGCGTACTCGTCGTACAGGATGTTGCCCATCTCCCTCTGGATGCGGTCGCGCTCGTCCAGGTCTACCGCGGATGACAGTTCGTCAAAGAGCTCGTCCAGCTTCGGGGTCTCATAGAAGTGAATGGCCCCGGAAGACCGGTTGAACAGGCTCAACTGAGCGTACACCGTCTTGAACGAAGGCGGGGAAATCCAGATGCCAAATGACTCGGGCTCCTTGTTGGTCCAGGACGAGAAGTAGTTGGAGAATTCCCACTCCTCAAGTTCCAATTCGATCCCGACGTCGCGGAAGTAGACTTCCAGAGCCTGCATGAAGTCCGCCGACTCCGGGAAGCCGAAGACGTTCATCAGGATGCCGCGCACCTCGAAGCCGTCGGCGTATCCGGCCTCGGCCAAGAGCTCTCTGGCCTTCTCCGGGTCGTACCCGTAGTGTTCGTCATACTCTTCCAGCCAGCGCTCATCCCAGCCGGGCAGGCTTTCGTAGAACCCAATCTGTGGGCTGGTGGTGACGCGACCGCTGAACAGGGTGTTCTTGATGGTCTCCTTGTCGATGGCCCGGTTCATGGCCTCCCGTACCCGCACGTCAATGTAGGGCAGGGTAGGATCCTGATAGGGCGGGTCGAAATTCCTCTCTTCCGCCGGGTGCAGCCCCTGGAAGATGCCGTTCAACTGGTTGCCGGGGAAGTTGCTCTGAATGACCTTCATGCCGTGGTCGGAAACCGCGGCGTCGGCCAGGTCGCGGGTCAACTCAGTGAGGTGGATTTCCTCGGCTATCAACCCGGCGTTGCGGGATGCGACCTCGCGAATCCAGCGCAGGTCTACCTTCTCGAAGCTGGGGGCCGCCAACCCATCCTTGCCTCCCCTCCGCCAGTGATCGTCCAGCCGTTCGTAGGTCACGTTGACGCCGAACTCGCGGCCGGTGTAGCGGTAGGGGCCGGTGCCGATCATATCTTCTTCATAGGCCGCATCGCCGCCCGAGTCATACTGGGCCTTGCTCATCACCAGGCCGCCGCCGCTGGGCGCGATGTAGAACAGGTAGTCCGGGTTGGGGTTCTTGAGCTTGATGATAACCTCGTAGTCGCTCACCTTGGTGGAGGCATCGAGGTCTATCTCCCGCCAGTCGGTTGCATAGGCGAGGATGGCGTCCTCCCGCTGGTTCATAGCAACACTGTGGAAGACGTCATCAGCGGTGAATTCCCCCCACCCGTTGTGGAACTGAACGCCCTCTTCCAGTTGGAAGGTCCATTCGGTGCCGTCGGGGCTGAGTTCCCAGGACTTGGCCAGCTCGGGAACCCAGACGTTGGTGGTGGGGTCGATGTCCACCAGCACTTCCATGACCAGGTCCATCTGCTGGTGGTGGTCAACCGTGCCGGCCCATGGCAGGTTGGTCTCGCCAGCCGACGGGTCTACCGAGATGACCAGCGTCTCAACCTTAGCCTCGGCAGCCATCATGGCCGGGGCTTCGGTGGGCGCCGGAGTGGGAACGGCAGCGGCGGCGGTTGGCGTGGCCCGGAATGCTCCCGTTGCCCGTGTGGGCGTGGGCTGTGGGCCGGACGGCGCGGCCGTGGGCGCCGGGGCTGCCGCGGTGGGGGCGGCGACGGCCTCTGTGGGCGCAGGAGCCGCGGGCGCGGCAGTGGGCGGGGCAGTCGTTGCGTCGTCCCCTCCACAGGCTACGGCAACCAAAGCCAGCGCCATCAGCGACAGCACCAGCAGTATGAGGCTATTGGATCTGAATCGAAGCATAAAACTGCCCTTGTCCATAAAGAGGATTTACCGAATATCTAATGGCGCAGTGCGAAAAGCGCAATTCGGTGCGCGGAATCTAGCAAAGCCGTCGTATTCTTGTCAATACGGGGGAATCCAGGGTATTCTCAACGTGTGTGGGTATTGGGGTTTCAGCGTCCGTAATTCCGACGAAAGCCGGAATCCATGCGCTCAGGCTGCAAGAGTCCATATCCTCTAAAGCCTCTGGATTCCGACTTTCGCCGAAATGACGGCCAAGGCCGGGAAAGGACGAATTATCAGCGCAGGTTAAGAATACCAGGAATCCAGAGCGCTATACTCCGGGAATACGAACATGAGTCACCCCGAATTTTGGTGAAGCGGGAAAAAGCGGCAAAAGCGGTTTAGGAATTCAGGCACAAAGAAAGACCCCTTCGGGTGGAATGGGAATGCGACAACACCATTCACCGAGAGGGGTCTTTTGTTATGTTGCGGCATCTGGAGGGGCGGAGGCAAGGGCAGGAGGTGGCCAATCTGTTGCAGTCATTCATTGGACCCTTGGAGCAGTGGTTGGACCAGCAGATAGACCGGCGATTGCTGCGTACTTTCTTTCTGGCCTTGGTGGCCATTGTGCGTCTGCGTAATTCCCGGTCCGGGCTGCTGCTCAGCGAGCTGGGCTCCCATATCCTCTCTCCGGCCCAGGCGCCGGCCGGCACCAAGCGGTTGAGCAATCTGCTGCGCTCTCCCAAGTGGTCCCACACCTTGCTGGAGAGGTTCCTCCGGCATCGGGCAGACCAGAGAGTTGCCCGTCTGGAGGAGCAGGGCCAGTTGACCTTGGCCATCTGGGATGAGAGCGTGCTGGAGAAACCGGAGAGCATCGCGCTGGAGGGACTGTGCCCAGTACGTTCCAGCAAGGCGGCCCGTCTGAGGCGCATCAAGCCCGGCTACTACCATCCACCGGGAGGAGGGCCGGTATTTGTCCCCGGCCTACAGTGGCTCACCGTCATGGTGGCCGGGATGCAGGGGCCTCCGGCGCTGGCCGCCATGCGCTGGTGGACCAGCCGTGGCAAGCTGGCCGGGGACCGCCGAGAGCAGACCGCCTCCCTACTCTTTCAGTGCGCCCAGTGGTGGCAAAGACGGGTGGTCCATGTCTTCGACCGCGGGTTCGCAGGCACGCCCTGGATCAGGGAACTGAACTCCAACCAACTGCGGTTCATCCTGCGCTGGCCCACCCGCTACCGCCTGAGCGACGAGAAAGGTGAGCGCCCCGCTTGGCATATCACCCGGGGTAAGCGTTCCCAGGACCACCGCCAGATCTGGGATATGCGCCGCCGCCAGTACCGCAAGACCGGCCTTGTGGCCGTCCCGGTGCGCCATCCCCAGATTGACATTCCTTTGTGGCTGGTAGTCTCCCGCCCCGGCAAGGGACGCCCTCCCTGGTACCTGCTGACCAATGAGGCCGTCGAAACCCCAGACGACGCCTGGCGGGTGGTGCTGGCCTACGCCCGCCGCTGGCAGGTCGAGATGTGCTACCGCGCCTGCAAGACGGACCTGGCCATGGAAAGTCCCAGGCTCTGGTTCTGGGAAAACAGGCTCAAGTTGCTGCTGATGGTCAGTCTGGTCTATGCCTTCCTGCTCTCCCTGTTGTCTCCACACCTGGCCCCCCTGGTGCAGGAACTGCTCAGAAACTGGTGCCACAGAACCGGAGAGCGGTACCGCCAAGCCGCGATACCGCTCTCCAGATTGAGGACCGCTCTCAGTGCCCTCTGGCTATCTCACCCACCCTCCCAAAATTCGGGGTGACTCATGTCTCTTACCTCACTTCACCCAGGAGCCTTGTCCCCCTAGTTGTAGCAGGGCTCCTCCGTCAGGCAGGCGGTGATGAGGTCGAAGTGGCCGTAGTTGGCCCCGTCCGACCCGGGGAACTCCCAGTTGTCGATGATGTTCGGGTTCGCCACGAACTCGATGAAGATGTAGAAGAAGGGCATGTAGGCGTACTCGTCGTACAGGATGTTGCCCATCTCCCTCTGGATGCGGTCGCGCTCCTCGAGGTCTGCCGACGTTGACAACTGTTCAAACAGGCCATCCAGCACCTCCGTTTCGTAGAGATGGATGGCCCCCGAAGAACGGTTGAACAGGCTCAACTGGGCGAATACCGTCTTGTAGGAGGGCGGGCCTATCCAGACGCCGAAGGCCTCAGGCTCCTTGTTGGTAAAGGACGAGAAGTAGTTGGAGAATTCCCACTCCTCCAGGTTCATTTCGATACCGACTTCCCGGAAGTACACATCAAGGGCCTGCATGAAGTCGGCCGACTCAGGGAACCCGAAGACGTTCATCAGGAATCCCTTTACCTCAAACCCGTCGGGGTAACCGGCATCGGCCAGTAGTTCTTTCGCTCGCTCGGGATCGTAGCCATAGTGCTCGTCAAAATCTTCCAGCCAGCGGGGATCCCATCCCGGCAGGTTCGAGTAGAACCCAATCTGCGGGCTGGTGGTGACTCGACCGCTGAACAGGGTGTTCTTGATGGTCTCTCTATCAATGGCCCGGTTCATAGCCTCGCGAACTCTGACGTCCGTATACGGGAGCGACATATCCTGGAAGGGCGGGTCGAAATTGCCCACCTCAGCCGGGTGCAGTCCCTGGAAGAGGCCGTTGAGCTGGTTGCCGGGGAAGTTGCTCTGGATGATCTTCATTCCGTGATCCGCGACCGCGGCGTCAGCAAGGTCACGGGTAAGCTCGGTCAGGTGTATTTCCTCGGCGATCAACCCGGCGTTTCGCGAGGCGGTTTCGCGAATCCAGCGGAGATCAACCTTCTCGAAGCTGGGCGGCGCCATTCCATCTTTACCGCCCCTCCTCCAGTGATCGTCCAGCCGCTCGAAGGTCACGTTGACGCCAAATTCGCGGCCAGTATAGCGGTACGGGCCGGTGCCGATCATGTCTTCTTCATAGCCCACATCACCGCCTGCATCGTACTGGGCCTTGCTCATCATCAGGCCGCCACCACTGGGCGCGATGTAGAACAGGTAGTCGGGGTTCGGGTTCTTCAGCTTGATAACTATCTCGTAGTCGCTCACCTTGCTGGAGGCGTCGAGGTCTATTTCCCGCCAGTCGGTTGCATAAGCAAGGATGGCATCCTCTCTCTGGTTCATAGCCACGCTGTGGAATACGTCATCGGCGGTGAATTCGCCCCAACCGTTGTGGAACATGATGCCTTCTTCCAACTGGAAGGTCCATTCAGTCCCATCGGGGCTGAGCTCCCAGGACTTTGCCAGCTCGGGCACCCAGACGTTGCTAACGGGGTCGATGTCCACCAGCACTTCCATGACCAAATCCATCTGCTGATGGTGGTCAACCGTTCCAGCCCAAGGCAGGTTCGTCTCGCCAGCCGAGGGGTCGACGGAGATGACCAGCGTTTCCACTTTCGGTTCCGCGGTCATCATGGCCGGCGCTTCCGTGGGCGCCGGAGTGGGAACGGCAGCCGCTGTAGTGGGCGTGGCCCGGAACGCTCCCGTGGCCCTGGTAGGCGTGGGCTGAGGGCCGGACGGCGCGGCCGTGGGCGCGGCGGCCTGGGTGGGCGCCGGAGCAGCCGCAGTCGGAGCAGGCGCAGCCGCGGTGGGCGCCGGAGCGGCGGGCGCAGCAGTGGGTGGGGCTGTCGTTGCGTCGTCCCCTCCACAGGCTACGGCAACCAAAGCCAGCGCCATCAGCGATAACACCAGCAGCAAGAGGTTATTGAACCTGAATCGAAGCATAGTACTGCCCCCAAACAATCGGAATGGCTGTATTATATCGGTATTATAGACGCAATTCGTGCGAAAAATCTAGCAAAGCCCCTGTATTCTTGTCAATACACGGGATCGGATGAGACGATTGCAAAACTCCCTCTCCCTTGTAGGGAGAGGCCCTTCGGCAAGCTCAGGAGGGGTGAGGGGTGAAATCGCCGGAGCGCAAAGCTGTCTGTTGCCTGTTGCCTTCTCTGGATTCCTGCCCCTGAGTTTGCCGAAGGGCGCAGGAATGACGGGAGTTTTGCAACCGTCTCGTAGTACCGGGATTACTGGTGATTTGTACTCCCGTTGTTACTCTCGGTACAGGCGGAAGCAGTAAGACGCTTTGAGTCTGAAGGGCAAATTGGGCCCCACCCGACTGAAAACTCCCAAGTTCGTACCTATGGTTGCGGCGCTCGAGACCGGGCGATTCCGCCTGACAGAAGTGAGCGATATCAGCCTCGCCGATTTGCGCCTGGACGACCTCAGTGACACACCGGCGGTGTCGAAAGCTGCCACCGGCGGGTAAAATACAGAGTATCCAAAGCCTGCGGGAACCAAATATGCCAATTCAGAACCGGGACGACGCTGTCGAAGTCGAAACTCAGATAGCGTCTATCTTTGCCGCGCCCCCCAGTGGCCGGACTAACGCAATCCGGCGCCTGTTCGTAGAGACGCTGGACTTCAACGGGGCTTTCGGCCTGGCCGGCCTGGCCGGCGCTTCCGCCCCTTCGACAAGCTCAGGGCAGGCTCTGCCCGACGCTGCCGAGCGTATCGCCGTGCTGGAAGGTGTCCAGGTTGTGTACATCCCGTTGAACATCGAGAGCACCGACCGGGTGCGCAAGGCCGAGGTTGACGCGGCGGCCCGGTTGATAGCTGACCAGTTGGGCGATGACCTGCTGCTGGTGTTCACCAACACCTCGGCCAGCCAGCTCCATCTCATCCTGCCAAAATTCGAGGGCGCCCGCCCGGCGCTGCGCCGCATGGTGGTGGAGCGCGACCTGCCCCGCCGCACTGCGGTCCAGCAGGTGGCTGGCATCTACTGGAACTATCGGGACAAACACATCATCCGCGCCGCGCTGGACGAGGCCTTCGACGTCGAGCCGGTCACCAGGGAGTTCTTCGCCGAGTACAAACGCATATTCGAAGGCGCGATGGGAGCTGTCGGGGGATTCGGAGAGGGCGAGGGAGAAAGCAAGCGGACCTTCGTGCAGACGCTGTTCAACCGGCTGATGTTCGTCTACTTTCTGTCGCGCAAGGGGTGGCTCCGGTTCGACGGCAACGCCGACTACCTGAACGCCCTGTGGCAAGACTACGGCAAGGGCTTGGGAGATGGCAACTTCCACCGCGACCGGCTCCGCCCGCTGTTCTTCTCCGGCCTGAACAACCCCAATTCCCGGGACCTGACCGAGGGGCTGCGGACGGTCATCGGCGATGTGCCCTTCCTCAACGGCGGCCTGTTCGAGGAAACCGAGCTGGACAAGCGCAACGGCATCGCCGTGCCCGACGAGGCCATCGGACAGGTGCTGACCGGCCTGTTCGACCGCTTCAACTTCACGGTGATGGAGTCCACGCCCTTCGACATCGAGGTGGCCGTAGACCCGGAGATGCTGGGCAAGGTCTTCGAGGAGCTGGTTACCGGCCGCCACGACTCCGGCGCCTACTACACGCCCCGGCCCGTGGTGTCGTTCATGTGCCGCGAGGCCCTCAAGGGCTACCTGGAGGGGCAGGACACCGGCCTGGCGTCCGAGGCAATCGCCCGTTTCGTGGACCATCACGAAACCGACGGCATCGGCGTGGCCCAGGCCCGGCGGGTCGCCGAGGCCCTGGCCGAGGTCACGGTCGTGGACCCGGCCTGCGGCTCCGGGGCCTACCTGCTGGGCATGATGCAGGAACTCATCGAGCTACAAGTCCGCCTGTTCAACGTCACCCAGGACGCCAAGTCCCTCTACGACCTGAAGCTGGAGATTATCCAGCGTAACCTCTACGGCGTGGACAGCGACCGCTTCGCGGTGAACATCGCCATGCTGCGGATGTGGCTGTCGCTGGCTATCGACTACGAGGGCGACACGCCGGAACCGCTGCCCAACCTGGACTTCAAGGTGGTCTGGGGCGATAGCCTGCTGGGCCCCGACCCCAGCAGCGGCGCGGAGGTGCAGGTGGCGCTGGGCCAGGACGTGGAGCGAGTACGGCTGCTGGGTCAGCGTAAGGGCGAATATCTGCGAGCCTCCAACGGCGTAGACAAGGATCGTTTGCGAGAGGAGATAGCTGGGCTTACCGCCGCCATCCGCGAGGAAAATGGCGCGGAGGCCAGGGAGGGCGTGGTGGACTGGCGGGTGCAGTTCGCCGAGGTCTTCGCCGAAAACCGCCGCGGCTTCGACATCGCCATCGCCAACCCGCCGTATGTCCGGCAGGAAAACATCGGCACCAACAAGGCCGTTCTCTCCAAACAGTACGCTGACGCGGCAACGTCTCGCTCCGACCTGTACTGTTACTTCTATGCGCGTGCTCTGCAATTGCTGCGCGACGGCGGGCTGCAAGTTTTCGTCTGTTCCAACAGTTGGCTGGACGTGGGTTATGGCGCGAAATTGCAGGAATATTTGCTCAACAACGCTCATGTCCAGGCGATTTACGAGTCTGCCGTGGAGCGGCAGTTCGCCACTGCCGACATCAACACGGTCGTCAGCGTCATCCGCAAGACCGGTGCCGTTGCCGTCGGCGACACCACCCGGTTCGTGTCGCTGCGGGACGAATTCGAAACCGCGCTTGCCGACGCCTCGGCCCGTCGGGAAATCGTCCGCAGACGCGCCGCCCTGCGAGCCGCCGGACGGGACGGCAACAAGCACGTTGGCGACAAGTGGGGAGGCAAGTACCTTCGCGCCCCAGACATCTATCACACTATTCTGAACAACTACGGCAACAAGCTGGTACGCCTGGGCGACGTTGCAACTGTGCGCTTCGGAATCAAGACTGGAGCCAACGACTTCTTCTACCTCACCCCAGAAACCATCAAACATTGGGGTGTAGAGGCGGAATACTGCCGCCCGGTGATGACCACGCCCCAGGAATCCCGCCGCATCGCCGTTGACCCGTCCAGGCTGCCCAAGCGCCTGTTCATGTGCCATGACGACAAGGACGCGCTGAAAGGCACAGGCGCGTTGGCCTACATCCAATGGGGCGAGTCGCAGGGCTACCACACCCGCACCAGCGTAAAGTCTCGGAAACGTTGGTACGACTTAGGCGAGCGGGATAACGTCTATCTGGGAATGAACAAGCTTGTTGACACTACTGCCCGTACTTTCCTTGCGTCCAACGGCGCATACTTCACCGACAACTTCCAAGTAATGACTCTTGGAAGCGCCGCCAATCCTGTACGACTCTGTGTTGCGCTGAACTCGACCGTCTTCCAGTTGATGATAAATACGGAAGCCAGGTCGAATTTCGGCCAAGGGGTGTTGGAAATCCAGACTTACGAAACTGCCAACGCGTCCATAGTGAACCCGGAGCTACTGACAGACCCTGCGGCCTCTGCATTCAACGCCGCCGATTGGGACGTGCTGAACCCCTCGGCGGCGCGGCGGCACATAGACGATGCGGTGTTCGACGTGCTGGGGCTGACGCAGGGCGAGCGCGAGGCGGTGTACGCCGGCGTGGCGGAGCTGGTGGGCAACCGCAAGCGGCGGGCGGGCAGCGTGTCGGGTTCGGCCAACCCCACGGGTGCCGCAAGGGCAAAGGACAAGCCTGCCTTTAGGGTAGCGCCCAACCGGGGCGGACTTGCCCCAGGCGTAACCGCCGACAACATCAAGGACATCATCTTCGACTCGGAGGACGAGGATTTCTTGGAGAAGCTCAACCAATGATCGTGCCCGACCTCGACCTCTGATAAGGTTCTACTGGTGTAGTTCGCATGGCCATTGAGTGTTGACACGTTGCATGCCGTGCATAGCACTCGAAAATGATATAATGGTGCTCTTTAAGTAGCCTATTTCCTGAGGAAAGGTAAGCACCAAATGGCTAGCCAAGCTAACATGTCAACTAGCACGTTCGCTATCGTCTACGACGGTGAAGGCTTACACGACAACTCCATGAACGTTAGAGAGTTGGCCCACTCCATGCTGGCTGTTGATGATTTATTCCGTAGAACCAACATCGTAGTAAATGGAGAGAATACTTCATCGGCTTTACACATCCGGCCACCGAGG
Source organism: Dehalococcoidia bacterium (assembly GCA_965204865.1). Classification (GTDB taxonomy): domain Bacteria; phylum Chloroflexota; class Dehalococcoidia; order Lucifugimonadales; family UBA3495; genus VXOI01. The sequence continues at coordinate 3,587,819 of OZ242027.1, forward strand.
CCTGGCTCCTACGAAGCTGAATTTGTTCTTAGCATTGCGTCTTTGTCAACAGCGCTTTTAGGGAGCGACTATATTACATCCGCAACGAACTTGTTGCGCTTGCTTTTTGGCAGCCAGACTCCCGGATTATTTACTCTAATAAAGCGACTGCGAGGCCGGACCCCAAACGTAGTCGAAGCCTCAGGGGGAAATGTCACAATTGAAGCCGACTGGATTAGGTTGGACAATGTGGGCGAGGCTGAAAATCTGCGAATGACTATCCCGACCGATGTTTTTCGGCTTTCTCAAGATCGAGACACTAGGAAGGCAGCATCAAACACAATCGCTCCACTCCGGCGAGAAGGTATAGACAAAATGGTTGTACGTGAAAGAGGTGAGGAGTTGGAGGAATTATTAGAATCTGACGTAGAATCATTTACATTAGATTCCCAAGAAGGAGTTCTTGGATTTTCAGAAAACAGACAATATCTTACAGTTATTACTACTCGTTTTAGTAGACGATCCCGACGATGGCAATTTAATGATGGGAACAAAGCTAATTGGTATACTATGAGAGATGAGGAATTCATAGGCCTAGTGACCGGAAAGGAAATAAGTTTTACATATGGTGATATATTTGAGTGCGAAGTCAGAACCACGCAGCGAATTACTCCTGGTGGTGGGATTGCTACAGACTTAGAGATACTAAGGGTGATCGGCCGCTTGCACTCTAATAATGGAGGCTTCCAGCTTCGGTTTTAGATTTCTCTCATTATCCGAAGATTCGGTGCACACCTGCCCGCCTCCAACATCCTCCACTCCGCCACCGGTCCAACCCTGCCGGCCCGGCTGCGAGACATGCTAGACGGCTCGGCCACCACCGGCTCCGTGTCAGGTAAAATGGTCTAACCCAACGGTCGCAAAAGGGATTTCCTGATGACTACCAAGAATGATAACGCCAATATCGACGTAGTTACCGCCGGACGGGCCATATACGCGAAGTTGCAGAGCCGCTTGGAAGCCACGGACAAGGGCAGTTTCGTGGTCATCGACGCAGTCAGCGGCGACTACGAGGTTGATCCCAGCCCCGCCGCCGCCAAGCGCCGCCTGAAAGCGCGGCGACCCGAGGCAGAACTGTACGAGCGGCGCATCGGCCGACAGTTGTCGTACAGAGCGGTCAGCATCAGGCGGGTTGGCGGCATAGATGATTAGCGGCAGGGTATCCGCGGGACTGGACCCGCTGGTCAACATCGAATTCGGAAACGGCACAGGTTCCTTTCAATCACTGCAAGTCGTTGTGGATACCGGTTTCAGCGGAGAATTGGCTCTGCCCTCGGAATTGATCCAATCTCTCGGCTTGGACTACATCGACGACGTTTCGGTTGCTCTGGCAGACCGGCAGGAAAGGCCGGTCCGGGCCTACGACGGAGTCGTGTTCTGGCAAGGACGGAGCCGTGACGTGATGGTTCTTGACATGGGAAGCGAACCCCTGCTGGGTATGGCCCTCCTGCTGGGCAGCAGACTGACCGTCAGTTGCCGGCCAAATGGGGCCGTAGCCATAGAGGAAGAGGAACCGTAGATGCCCGCCTCCAACATCCTCCACGCCACCACCGACCCGGACCTGCTGACCCGGCTGCGGGAGATGCTGGACAGCTCGGCCCGCGCCGACATCGCCGTGGGCTACTTCTTCATGTCCGGGTTCGAGGCCGTGGCCGACAGCCTGGCGCGGCTGGACAAGGTGCGCATCCTGGTAGGCCGCGCCGACCGCCCGGTGCTGGAGTCGGTGGCCCTGGGCCTACAGCAGTCCGAGGCGCTGAAGGCGCGGCTGGAGGCCGACGGAATGGTGCAGCGCCGCCAGCGCGAGGCCATCGCTCGCGAGGCCGTGGACGGCATCGTCACCGGCGTCTCCCTGTTGCCCCAGACCGGCGAGTCACAACGGGCAGTGTCGCTGCTGCGCGACCTGGTTGCGTCCGGGCTGGTGGAAGTGCGAGCCTACCGCCGCAGCCCGCTGCACGCCAAGGCTTACCTGTGCTGGTACGGCAATCACGCCGAGCCAGGCGCGGCGGTGGTCGGCTCGTCCAACCTGACCCTGGCCGGGTTCAGCGGCAACACCGAGCTGAACGTGCGGGTAACCGGCGACGCCGAGATGTCGGCCCTGCGCGAGTGGTTCGACGCGCTGTGGGAGGACTCCGAGGACATCAGCCGGATGCTGGCCGTCGAGCTGGAGCGCTCCTGGGCCTTGGCGCAGACTCCACCCTACCATGTGTACCTGAAGGCCCTCTACGAGCTGTACCACACCGGCGTCCATACGCCCGAACTGGCGCCCCAGCGCACGGAGGAGCTGGCCAACTTCCAGCTCGACGCCGTGCGCCGGGGCCTGGCCATGATCGACGCCCACGGCGGCTGCTACGTCGGCGACGTGGTCGGGTTGGGCAAGACCTTCATCGGCGCCGAATTGCTCCGCCAGTTGCGGATCAGCTACCCCCACGATGGACCGCCCCTCATCCTCTGCCCGGCGGGCCTCAAGCCCATGTGGGAGGCGTTCAACGAGCGCTTCGCCCTGGGCGCCGAGGTGGTTTCCCACAGCATGATTGCTGCCCCTCCAGACCCGGAGTACGACGAGGAGACGGGCAGATATGTGGACTCAGCTCCGCCGGGCCACGGCATCAACCTTGTGCAGCAGTTCCCCAACCGCGGGCCGGTGCTGGTGGACGAGGCCCACAACTTCCGCAACGTCAACCAGCGCTCCCGTGGCCTGCGCAACTACCTGGAACACGGCGACCACAAGGTGGTGCTCCTCAGCGCTACGCCGCAGAACCTGGGTCCCATGGACATCTACCGTCAGTTGACACTGTTCCTGGACGATACCGACCACGGCCTGAACCTGGAGCCGGTCAGCCTGGAGGCGTATTTCAGAGCTGCCCAGCGCTGGATGGAGTACCGGGTTGACTACGAGAACTATCTGACGGAGTACCAGGCCTGGCAGCGCAGTCCCAATGGCATCGCGCCACCATTGCCGCCTTCCAGACCGAACGTCCCGAGGGCGGAGATCGAGCAGGCGCTGTCGCCGGTGTTCATCCGCCGGCGCCGCAGGGACATTCGCGACCTGTATGGCGACACCGCTCTGGTCAGCGGCCAGCCGGTGCGTTTCCCGGAACCGCAACTGGATAATGTGGCCTACCGGCTGGACAAGGTCTATGCTAAGGCAGGGTCCTATGAGGACCTGATCAAGGAACTCAAGAAACACAAAGCGGCGAGGTACCGGGCCACTGAGTACCTTACCGATGACGCCAAGAAAAAACCTGAATACCGCGATCTCTTTCGTGCCCAGGACCGGATAGCCCGGCTGATGGCGGTGTTGCTGCTCAAGCGGCTGGAGTCCAGCATCGAGGCGTTCCGCTCCACCCTGAGTTCCCTGATCCAGAGCAACCGGAATTTCCGGGAAGCCCTCGACTCTGGTTTCGTGCCCATAGGCCGCACGGCAACACGGCTGCTGTCAGGACAGTCCTTCGACTCGGAAGACCTGCTGAATGTGCTGCGGCAGGAGGAGCAACGTCGTCAGGAGCAAGATGGCCAGAGAGCGAAATTGGTCCATTCCGTCGAAGACTTCAAAATTGCCGACTGGACTGCCGACTTGGACGACGACTACCAGTGCCTGAGCGGCATTCTGACCAGGGTGGAGGTCATAGGACCGGATGACGACGACAAGCTCAGGGCGCTGAAACGGTTTCTGGCCAGAAGGGATGTCAAGGCCGGAAAGGTACTGATCTTCTCAGAGGCTGAGACCACCATCGAGTACCTTCACCGGGAACTGAATCCCAACGGGAAGAACTCTGAAATTGCACGGCTCACCGGCAGCAACCGCCACGAGGCCGAAAACATCGTCAAGCGCTTCGCGCCCACATGGAACCTTTCATCAAACGAATCTCTTCCCGGCCGGGAGATTCGTGTCCTGTTGGCAACAGACATCGTATCCGAGGGCCAGAACCTACAGGACTGCGCCAGGGTGGTCAACTACGACCTTCACTGGAACCCGGTGCGTCTAATTCAGCGGTTCGGCCGCGTCGACCGCATCGGTACCGAGCACGAGGTCATCCATCTGCACAACACCTGGCCTGACATGGCGGTGGATGCCGACCTCTCTCTTACTGACAGGCTCAACCGCAGAATCCAGACCTTCCACGACCTTATCGGGCTAGACAGCAGACTGTTGTCAGATACGGAAAGGCTGAACGCCAACGCCATGTACCGGATATACGACGGTAAGGAACTGCCCGAGCTTGAGGACGCTCTGGACGAAGTGGCGGCTAACCAGCGGGCTATTGCCCTGCTACAGCGCATACAGGAAGACGATCCCGACCTTTGGCGCACCATCACGGCCCTCCCCGATGGCATCCGCTCGGCCCTGGCGGTCCGGGGTGCGCAGGCAGAGGCCGGTGCTGACAGGTACGCTCAGAACGTGCTTCCTATAGAGGGCGCACAGGCGCCACTCATGTCTCCCGGGACCATGAACCCCGGTACGTCGCCTTTCGACGACCCAAGGGCGGGAGAGACACTGGTGTTGCTCAGCGCCGGCGGAATCAGCAGCTGCTACGCCGTCGGAGCGGACCTGTTGCCTCGTCCCATCAGCCCGGCGCAGTTCGCTGCCGCCGCCGAGTGTGCGCCGGAAACTCCTACGCAGCCATTGCCTGAAGATACCAACGAGCGGGTCATGGCGGCGTTTCGAGCCTTCCGGACAGACTTCCAGCGCCGGTTGGGCCGGGCCCGCAGGCCCCGCGATACCCGGGCCAGGCGCTACATTTCCAGGCAACTCAACATTGCCGACAGAGACGCGGAGGGAGACAGGAGAACTCAGCGTCAGATTGGCGTACTGCGCAGAATATTCACCGGAGACCTGCCGACTCAAGTGGAAACCGCCTTGAGTGAAATCCGAGACCTCCGCCTGGAAGGTCCGGCATTTCGCACCAGGCTGGAGGCATTGCGTGAGCGCTACCGCCTCAACCCGCCCGATGATGCCGACGCCCTCAGCCAGCCTGAGCCCCAGGTTGTCCGCATCGTCTGCTCAGACGGGCTGGTCTGACTTGTGCCCTACCACTGACGGTATGACGTCCGAACCGGTCCCAGGCAGCGCCCGGACCAAGAACTGTTGGCGGGCTCGTAACTGGCGGCAGACTCGTCTGCCATCGGACACGTCATCGAGGAGGAACGGATGGAAGACTTGCTGATTCGTGGCGGACATGTGATTGACGGCAATGGGACACCAGCACGGCGGGAGGACGTTGCTATCAGAAACGGACGCATCACTGCCGTGGGAGACTGCGTAAGTCTTGAGGCGCAACGGGAAATTGACGCCTCGGGGCAGGTTGTCGCTCCGGGTTTCATCGACATCCACACCCACTCCGACTTCACCCTCCCCCTGAACCCGCTGGCCGAAAGCAAGATCCGCCAGGGGGTCACCACCGAGGTGGTGGGCAACTGCGGCTACTCCACCGCGCCCGTGTTGCCCGGCAAGGCCCAGGCCCTCCAGGACTACCTGAGGGCCGGTGCTCCCTGGCTGGACTACGAGCCGCGCACCTTTGCCCAGTACCTGGACGGCTTCCCGGCCACCTCGGTGAACACGGTGATGCAGGTGGGCCACGCCACCCTGCGCCTGATGGCCATGGGCCTGGAGGCGCGGGACCCCACTCCAAGCGAGCTGTCGCATATGCAGCAACTCATAGCCGAGGGCCTGGAGGCGGGGGCCCTGGGCATGTCCACCGGGCTGTTCACTGCGCCGGGCAACTATGCCAAGAGCGAGGAGTTGCTGGCCCTGGCGGGCGTCCTGCGCCAGCACGGCGCTACCTATGCCTCGCACATCCGCGACGAGGCCAACCATGTGTTCGAGGCAGTACGCGAGGCTATCGGCATCGGTGAAAGTGCCGGAGTGCGGGTGCAGATCGCCCACCTGAAGCTCTCGGGCACGGACAACTGGGGCGACGTGCCGTCGCTGCTGTCGATGATCAGCGAGGCGAAAGAGAGGGGCATCGACCTGTTCTGCGACCAATATCCCTACACCGCAGGCACCAACCCTCTGCGCAACCTGCTCCCCGTCTGGGTGCAGGAGGGAGGAGTGGAGGCCATGCTCCGGCGGCTGCGGGACGGCGAAGCAAGGGAGCGCATCCGGGGCGATATCCTACAGAACGGGCTCAACAATTTCGGGCGAGTGGAATCATGGCACGCCGTCCGCATCGCCATCAGCCCCGAGACGCCCGAGCTGGCCGGCCAGACGGTGGGCCAGGTGGCCGAGGCCAGGGGCATCGATCAGTTGGACGCCGCCTGCGACATCCTACTGGCAGACCAGGGGCATACCCGCATCGTGGTTACCTCGATGGCGGAAGAGGACGTGCAGGAAATCCTGCGCTCTCCCATGGTGCTGGTGGGCTCCGACGGAAACTCATTGGCGCCCTACGGCATCACCGGCCAGGGGAAGCCGCACCCCCGCTTCTACGGCACCTTCGTCCGGGTCCTCGGCCACTATGTCCGCGACCTGGGCCTGATGCCTCTGCACACCGCCGTCCACAAGATGACCGGCGGGTCGGCGGCGGCCCTGCGGTTGGTGGACCGGGGCACCCTGAAAGAGGGAAACTGGGCCGACGTCACGGTCTTCGACCCTGACACCGTAGCGGAGGTAGCCACCTACGACGACCCTCACCAGTACGCCACGGGCATCTCGACGGTGGTGGTGAACGGAGAGGTGGTCATTGACGAAGCGGAACACACCGGTGCTCTGCCCGGAAGGGTGTTGCGGAGGGAGCCAACGGCGTCGGCTAGGCCTTGGGACAGCTTTCTCGGCTGGCGTCCCTAGCCAAATGTCAGTCGGTCAATCCGCCCACCAGGGACACTTTAGCGCCACCCTTGATACAACAAAGACGTCTTGCGCCTGTTGGTCCAGTAGTCGAAGAGATTTGCCGCCAACACCGGCGAAGAGTGCAGCGCCCTCATGTGCCGATTGAGCTTCAATGCTGACCCCAACAGAACCACGCCCCTAGTTCTGCCCGCGTAGGCGGGGATCGAGGACGTCTCTCAAAGCATCCCCGAACAGGTTGAAGCCGAACACTACTACGCCGATGGCTATCCCGGGAAATATAGCCATCCATGGCGCGATGTCGATTCCCTTCGAGGTCGATTGCGCTAACATTCCACCCCAAGAGGGCGCATCCGGCGGTGCTCCTATGCCTAAAAAGCTTAGAGAAGCCTCGGCAATGATGGCAAAGCCCACTGTGATACTGAAGAACACGATGTAGAGCGAGGCTACGTTTGGTGTCAAGTGCTTGAAAAGTATCCGGCGGTCGCTGGCTCCAATGGCCCTGGCGGCCATTACGAAGTCAATTTCCTTGAGGCTGAGCACCCTTGACCGGATTGTTCGAGCTGCTCCAGGGGCAAAAATTATCATGAGGGTTATGATGATGTTCTCCAGAGACGCGCTCCCGAAGGCTGCCATGATGGCTATGGCGAGGATGATGCCTGGAAACGACATGATGGCATCCAGTACCCGCTGGATAATCAAATCAAAGGCTCCTCCGAAGTAGGCGCTGGCTATCCCAACGAAGGTGCCGATTGTCGTGCCGACCAGAACGCTGACAATCCCTACATACAGGGAAATACGGGCTCCGTAGACCAGACGGCTCAAAACGTCGCGGCCCACCTGGTCTGTGCCGAGGAGATACTCATTTCCCGGGGATGCAAAAGACGATCGAGGATGGGGTTCGTAGGGGTCGAAGGGCGCGATGAATGGAGCGAAGATTGCAATCAGTATCGACAAAGCGACAATTGCCGCCCCCACCGTTCCCAGCGGCTGCCGCCGTCCAAACTCGATAAGTGTTTGAATTGCGCCCGATACCCGCCGGATTGAAGTGGGACGGTCCAGCACTGCTTCGGTGATTGGTTCGGCCGACAAGACTCCCCCTTAAGGCCTCCGAGTGTGATTAAGTGAAGCGGATCCTGGGGTCCAGCCATCCGTAGGCGATATCAATCAACAGGTTCAATACGAGCACGCCTCCGGCGACTAGGAACACAATCCCTTGGATCATCGTGAAATCGCGATGGAAGAACGCTTCCCAGAGCGATAGGCCCACACCTGGTACGGTAAATACCTGCTCCACCAGCACCGTGCCGCCTAGGAGCACACCCACCTGCCACCCGGATATGGTCAATACCGGCAGGAAAGCGTTTTTCAGAGCGTGGCGGACGATGACCGCCTTCTCCCGGAGTCCTTTGGAGTACGCCGTGCGAATGTAGTCCTCCCGCATGACGTCCAGCATGGCCGACCTGGTTACACGGGCGACCAGAGCCATGTTGTAGTAGCCCAGTACTATTGCTGGGAGAATCAACTGCTGGAGGTTTTGCAGGGGATCCTCCCAGACCTTGGCATACACTACCGGGGGCACCCAGTCGAACAGCCGAAGCAGAACGTAAATCGTGATAATGCCAAGCCACCAGTTCGGCAGGGCGGTGCCTGCGATCGCAAATACTCTAGCCGCGTAGTCCGGCCAGGAGTCCTGCCTGACCGCCGAAATGATGCCTATCGGCACCGCCACGACAAAGCTGAGGATGAGGGCGAGGGCCACAAGTTCGAGGGTCGTGGGGAATTTCTCCTTCAGTTCGTCCCATACGGGCTGGCCATACCACATCGACTCCCCGAAATGGCCGCGTATCAGGTCGTATATCCAAGTGGCGTACTGGACCATAATGGGACGGTCGGTGCCCAATTGCCGACGGACCTCGTTCAGTTCCTCTTCGGTGAACTGGCCGGCGTCTCCCTGATCACCCATGAGAATAGCTATCGCCGGATCTCCGGGGATCACGCGAAGCAACACAAAGATGATGAGGGAAATCAACAGCAGGGTAGGCACAAAGAGAAGGATCCTTTTCGCTACATACTGCCCCATGAGTTCTCCGCCGCCGGAATCTGTTGAAGCAACAGCCGGACCACGCCGCCTTGGACCAAAGGCGTGGTCCGGCTGGACAGTGGAGTGCCTATTCCGGAAACAATGAGGTTGCGCCTATTCATCCAGCCAAAGAGAATCGAACTGCATATAGGTTGACGCCACCGTCAGGGGTACTGCGAAATTCTTCACCTTGTGGTTCACCGGCCAATAGAAAGGCTGGTAGTACAGCATCACGGCTGGCGTGTCCTCGAACAGGATGATGTGTTCCATCTCCTTGATGATTTCCAATCGCCGGGCCGGATCCGTCTCCCTCGACTGCTGATCGTACAGCTCGATGAACCGAGGGTGGGCCCAGTGGCTGTAGTTCCTGGTCCCCTGGGGCATATAGAAAGCGTTCAGCAGGACATCGGGGTCGGGCACGACGTAGCCGTTGCCCTGAATGCCTAACTGGAAATCCTCTGCCTTCCAGGCCTCGAGGGCGGTCTGGTATTCCAGGCCCTCCAGGGTGATATCGATGCCGACGCTCTTGAGCTGGTCCTTGATCAGGGCGGCCGAATCGGGGTTCTGCCCCTCGGTGAGGCTGAACCTTAGAGTAATGTCGAGTCCGTCCGCGTAGCCCGCCTCGGCCAGCAGGTCCCGGGCCATTTGCAGGTCGTCGGGGTGTTTCTGACCGTCGGCGGTGTAGCGGAAGCCCGGTTGCTGCGCCAGCTCCTCGGCGCTCATCCCCAGCCCGGCCCAGGTCTGTACTGGACTGCCGATACTGCCTTCGCCGGCGATGTTGGCCTGGTTGATTGCATCCCGGTCTATTCCCAGGAAAATGGCGCGGCGGACCTTCGGATCATTTGTGGGCGGCACGTTGACGTTCATGATCAGCCCGAACCCTGCTTGGTCACAGCACATCCGCGGGACGGAGAGGACGTCCTTGGCGTCCTCGGCCAGCTTCAGGTAGTCCCGTATTGTCAGGTTGGTCCAGCCGAGGGTCGGAATCATGACCTGTTCGGCCTTGAACGCCGCGATGATCCGGCTGATGTCGCTGATGATGATCTTGTTTACGCCATCGAGGTAGGGGAGACCTTCCTTCCAGTAGTCCTCGTTTTTCTCGAATTCCAGGCGGTTTCCCCTGATGTACTTCACGAACTTGTAGGGCCCGGTGCCGACCATGTTCTCGCCCAGGTCAATGTCTACGCCCGCCTCCACCACGTGCTTGGGGAGTATCTTCACGTATTCCATACCCAAGACGTTGAGGAAGGCCGCCGCGGCGAATTCCAGCTTTACCTCGATGGTGTGGTCATCGATGACATTGGAACTCTCATAGTACTGGCGGATCAACCCAGCCCTGGGCCTGGGCTTCCCTTCTTCAACCATGCGTTCCAGGCTGAAGTAAGCGTCCTCGGCAGTGAAGGGTTCGCCGTCGGTCCACGCGATGTGGTCGTGAAGATGGAAGGTGAAGACAAGACCGTCCCCGCTCACTTCCCAACTCTCCGCCAGGTCCGGCACAATCTCGTCTGTGGGTTCGAAGGGGTTGTATTGAACCAGGTTGTCATATACATGGGCGAACTCTGACGCATCAAGGCCAGCTACGGAGGGGTGAGGGTCCAACTTCCCAGGCGGGCCATGCTTTTGCATATTGAGAATTCCGCCATACTTGGGACCTCCTGGCGCAGGTGAAGGAGGTTCGGTGGGCTGGGCTTGCGGTACGGGCGTGGCGGTCGCCGCCGGTATGGGTGTAGCCTCGCTGTCCGCCCCTTCCGGTTCGGACGTTGGAGCGGACGTTCCGCATGCCACTAGAAATAACAGGAACACCGATGTCAACAGGAGTCGGATTGCCAGAAAGCCATGAGATGTTGTGGCTGACATGGTCGAACCTCCCAATGTGGAATTCTAGGGAGTTGACGCCCTTCAACACTGCTGATGAACTTCCTGTCGCATTGTCAGGCAATATAATTACGAAATACAACTATGATTTCAAATATATTACCATCAAATACTGCACATATTAAGCTATCATATTATCAAAAATTTTACAATAGCTTAGGATTCTGACTGTTTCGCCAATCCGATAGACATTCGCCTGAACGGATTTCCTGAACTGTCAATGCTATTGAGAGGTTTGCGCGAGCTAAACCAAAGAGCCTGATGCTCCTATACAAGTCAAGGGGTAGTTTGAGCTATCTGGTTTATGTTCCGCAGGCTGGAGAATACCTTGCGTGCGACGTAGCGGTTGAGGCAACGGATGACCTCAGCCTTGCAAATCTTGCCAGGCCGGCAACGCCCCAGCTACGCCGGAGCGGTGGTAGTGGTGCTGGACGGCCGGCTGTCGCTACAGCATGAGGGCCGCATCATCGCCTCCCAGGATGCCCCGCCCAGTCCGGAAGCGCTACGGTCCGGTGTTGGGGATTCTCCGATTGACGCTGTCTCGTCCCCCGGCCTCGGGGATCGGAATGCGCCTCGGGACACGACTTCTGAGCCGCTGAGCGCTGAGATAACTGCAACAATGAACGAAGGCCCTGCCATAGACGAAGATGACGTGGTTGAAATGACGGTATCCGCCATGCCGAGGAAGCCGACCTTTCTCCGGAGGGATAGGCGGAAGGCAGTGCAACAGGCCAAGCGGAGAGGCCTGTCCATTCGCAGGATGGCGAGGGAGTTGGGCATTCACAGGCACACAGTCAGGAGGTACATCAACGCCGAGAGTCCGCCAACACGGCGGCAGCCGCGGCCCGCATCTGATACCATCGCGGAGTAGGAAAAGGACATTTCTGCTGAACAATTAGCCGGACATTTCCCCTGAACGTCGACAACCACCGGAAACCACGAAAGTTAGGCTAGGTGTGGCGTCTAGATTCCTTTGTATTTTCGTTGAATTGTTGTGATACGATTGCTGAACGGCCCCGTCGTTTCCATAGTTGTGGTTCTATTGCAGATGCCGGTGCGGGGCGTATGGACAGGCAGACAGGAGGCAGGTTTCGCGCGCCGGAACGATTCCACCAAACAGGCCCGACTCGGAGCCTCAGACCACAGGGACGGCGACCGGTTCCTCGGTTTCCGGCCCGGCAATGTGGCGAAGGCCCTGGCAGACCCTGCGGAGGCGGCCAGCGGCGCCGGCGGTTGTCGCGCTCTGCGTGGTGGCTCTCCTGCTCTCCCTGATACTCTGGAGAACCTTCGATACAAACGAACAGCAACTCCCGCCGGTCGACGTGGATGCGGCAGTCGCGGAGGCCATGGACTCTCTGACCTCGGCCCCCGCCGCGTCTGCGCAGGTCTATCAGGCCATACTGCCGTCCCTGGTAGTTGTGCAGACGGACAAGGCCGGTGAAGAGGATGGCTTTGGCATCGGAAGCGGAGTGGTAATCAACAGCGACGCCAACGTCCTTACCGCCCTGCACGTAATCGAAAGCTCGGGGGACATTGAGCTGGGATTCGCGGATGGCACCAGGACTACCGCTACTGTCGTCAATGTGGACCAGGAGAGAGATATCGCAGTCCTGGCGCCGGCAGCGCCGCCGGGCCTGGTGCTTCCTGCGACCATTGGAAATTCAGCAGCGCTGCGTGTCGGCGACGAGGTGTTTGCAGTGGGCAACCCGCTGGGTCTGGTGGGTTCGTTGAGCGCGGGCGTGGTGTCCGGATTGGAACGCCAGTCCACGCCGCCTGGGCGGGAGGAACCGCTTCTGGGGCTGATCCAGTTCGACGCGGCAGTGAATCCCGGCAATTCGGGGGGGCCGCTGTTGGACACGAGCGGCCGGGTTGTCGGCATCGTAACGGGGCTTTTCAACCCCACCGAGCAGGACGTCTTCATTGGCATAGGATTCGCGGTGCCCATCGAAGTGGCGGCCAGCGCCGCCGGAGGGCCGGGCCAGTAGCCGACCGAGAGGTGTATCAGGCATGACCACCAGCGCAGGCAGCCAGCCGATGGAGCGGTTACTTTACGAGGTGAAGAAGGTCATAGTCGGCCAGGACCACCTGCTCGAACGCATGGTGGTGGCGCTGCTGTCTCGAGGGCACGTGCTGGTTGAGGGAGTCCCCGGGCTGGCAAAGACGATGGCGGTGAAGACGCTGGCGCAGGCCATAAACGGGCAGTTCCAGCGTATCCAGTTCACCCCGGACCTCATGCCCGCCGACCTCGTAGGCACCCGCATCTACAACCAGAGGACGGGCGAGTTCAACACCTCGATGGGGCCCGTCTTCACCAACCTTCTGCTGGCAGACGAAATCAACCGCGCCCCGGCCAAGGTGCAGAGCGCCCTGCTGGAGGTCATGCAGGAGCGGCAGGTCACCATTGGACGCGAGACCCATCCGGTGCCTAATCCCTTCCTTGTGATGGCCACCCAGAACCCCATCGAGTCGGAGGGCACCTACCCCCTGCCCGATGCCCAGGTTGACCGGTTCATGCTCAAAGTGCTTGTGGGCTATCCCAGCGCCACCGAAGAGTTCGTTATCGTGGAGCGGATGACCGGCGCTCTACAGGAGGTGCAGGCCGTCCTCGATACCGAAGCGATGATCGCCCTGCAACGCCACGCCGACAGCGTGTATGTGGACCCGGCCCTTATCGAATACTCCGTGAAACTGGTTACGGCCACGCGGCAGCCCGAAGCGGTTGGCCTCGGAGAGCTGAAGCGCTACGTACTCTTCGGAGCCAGCCCTCGCGCATCCATCAACATGGTCATCGCAGGCCGGGCCCTGGCCTTCATGCGCGGCCGTGACTATGCGCTGCCGCAGGATGTTCGCGACGTGGCGCTCGATGTTATGCGGCATCGGCTGGTGCTCTCCTACGAAGCGCTCTCAGACAGTGTCCAGAGCGACGAGATACTGCACCGGGTGATGGAGGCTGTCCCAATGCCGGAGGTGCCTTTACGTGAGTATGCAGCCACCAGTCCTGTCCGGTGACCGGGAGGCGCCCCAGCAGGTGCTGCACCGCCTCGACTGGCAAGTGCTGCGTCGGCTGGACGGGATCCTCCAGGGAGACTATCGCAGCCTCTTCATGGGCGGCGGTCTCGACTTCGCCGAGCTGCGCGAGTACCAGCCGCCGGATGACATCCGCCACATCGACTGGAATGTCACAGCGCGAATGAACACGCCATACGTGCGCCAATTCATGGAAGACCGGGAAGTTACGGCATGGTTCCTGGTGGATCTGAGCCCCTCCATGGCTTTCGGCGCGATGGAGCGTCAGAAAGAGTCCGTCATCGTGGACCTTGTAGGCGTGCTGGCGCGCCTGCTCACACGCAACGGCAACCGTGTTGGAGCCATCCTGTACGACAACAACGCCGAGTCAACGATTCCTCCCCGCGGCGGCCGCCCCCAAGTGCTCCGGCTGATCAGCGACATTCAGAGGCAGCAGTCGTCCCCGGGCGGGGCGATGACCGACCTGGCGAAGCTGCTGGAGTCTGCTTACAACAGCATCAAGCGGCGGTCACTCATCTTCGTAGTCTCCGACTTCATCTGCCTGCCCGGCTGGGACAGGGCCCTCGACCGGCTGAACAGGAAGCACGAAACGCTGGCCGTCCGAATCTGGGATCCGCGGGAAACGGACCTTCCCGACGTCGGCGTCATACTCGTAGAGGACTCGGAGACGGGCATTCAATTGACTGTTGACACCGGCGACAGGGGCTTCAGGCGGCGGTTCCAGGAAGCGGCGCACCAGCGCGAGGTGGAACTGGCGCGCGCCTTCAAACGCGCCGGCGTGGACGAGTTGTCGCTGTCTACGGAGGAGGACATCGTTCTGGCCATCCTGCGGTTCGTCTCCCTGCGGAGCAGGGCGCGGCGGCGGTAAGGGCAGCAGCCGTGTCCTTCATCTGGCCATGGGTGCTCGTCTCTCTGGCTGCGCTGCCCGTGTGCATTCTGGTGTACTTGCGCCTACAGAGAGCAAGAGGCATCAGCGCGTCCAGGCTGGGCGCCCTGGGCGCGATGCGGGGAGGAACCGCCGCCCTGGCGGGGAAGCGGCGCCATATCCCGCCAATCATCCTCCTGATAGGCGTCGCGCTCCTGGCTCTGGCTTCTGCGCGCCCACAGGTGACGCTGCCGTTGCCTCGGATGGAGGGCACCGTGATTTTGGCTATGGACGTGTCGAGCAGCATGGCCGCTGATGACGTCGAGCCATCAAGAATGGACGCTGCGAAGATGGTCGCAAAGTCACTCGTGGACCGGCGTCCCGATAATGCCATGACAGGCGTCGTAGCCTTTGGCGAGGGCGGTCTGATCGTGCAGCCGCCGACCGGCGATGACGAAGCGTTGTATGCCACCATCGACCGATTGGCGCCCCAAAGCGGGACGTCGCTGGGGCAAGGGTTATTGACGGCGCTGAACCTCGCTTCGCCGGAGCCGGCCCCCGACTCAGGGGAGTCCCCCGCCGGGGACGGGACGGCCCCTCGAGGCGCTTTCGCGCCCGCGATCATAATAATGGTGACGGATGGGGAGAACACGGACCCGCCCGACCCAGCGGAGATCGCTCAGACGGCCATCGAGCTAGGGGTGCGCGTCCACACCGTGGGCATCGGCACCCAGCAGGGAGCGGTCATAGAAGTCGAGGGCTTCAGCCTGTTCACGCAGTTGAACGATCCAGTCCTGCAACAAATCTCCCTGCTGACGGAGGGGGGCTTCTTCAGGCTGGAAGATATGGAGGACATCCCTTCGGTGTACGAGGAGTTGGAGACCGAGTTCGTGGTCGAGTCGCGCGAGGTCGAGGTCACATCTGCCGTGGGAGGCATCAGCGCGCTGCTGCTCCTCGCCAGCGGCGCTCTCTCTCTATTCTGGTTTGGGCGGGTTCCGTAGCCGGAGGTCAATAACATGGGACTGCTTTGGCCAGCCTTTCTGCTGCTCCTGATTGCCGTGCCGCTGATAGTGGCGGCCTATGTTCTGATCCTGAGGAGGCGAAGGCGGTTTGCCGTCCACTACTCCAGCCTGTCCCTGATAACACAGGCCATGCCCGGGAGCATTAGATGGAGGCGGCACCTGCCCTTTGTGCTGGCGCTGCTTGCCATCTCGCTGCTCATTCTCGCCCTGTCGCGTCCGTATGCCAACGTGACGGTGGCATCCAGCAGGACCACGGTTATGCTGGCTCTCGACGTGTCGCTGAGTATGTGCGCCGACGATATAAGTCCCAATAGGCTGGCGGTCGCCCAGGAAGCCGCCGACAGGTTCATAGACGGCCTGGAGCCGGGAACCCGGATGGGGATTGTGGCCTTTGCGGGCATCGCCCAACTCGTCGTGCCTCCCACCACCGACAAGGAGGCGCTGCACGAGGCGGTATCCAACCTGACGACCGCCCGCCGCACCGCCGTGGGCAGCGCCATAGTCCGCTCGCTGGATGCGCTGTCTGAAGTGAACCCGGACATTGCGCCCGTCGACGCCTACGTAAGCCCCCGCGATGAATCGGATGAGTCCAGCCCGGAGGCCAGCCTGCAACCCGACGTAATCGTGCTGCTGACCGACGGCGCAAGCACGTCGGGAGTGCGGCCGCTGGACGCCGCCCACGCTGCGCGTGACCGGGGCGTCCAGGTGTACACCATCGGCTTCGGCACGACCAATGCGGCGGTGCTGATATGTTCCAAAGAACAGATTGGAAGTGACGAACTGGCCATCCGCATCGGGCGGAGCGGCTTCGGCAGTACCACGGGGGGCAGGTTTGGCAGCGCGAACTTCCTGAGCCTGGATGAGCCGACCCTGAGCCGTATCGCCGAGGTCACCGACGCCGAGTATTTCCAGGCCGACAGCGCGGACGAGCTTTTTGAAGTCTTTTCGACGATCCCAGTGCAGATGGAAAATAAGAAGGTGCGCATGGAGGTTTCGGCAGTGCTGACGGCGATCAGCGCCTTTCTAGCGCTCGCCGCGGCCGCTCTGGGTCTGCGGTGGGGCCCTTGGGCGCTTCTGTAGCCACGCCGTTCCAGCCGCCGGGTGCGGGACATATATTCGGGACCGACCGGCTTGACCGGGATCTCCGGTCTCAAGCTCTCCACGGAGGGCGGGCCCTGCTTCTGGCGCCCCTTGTCGCAACAGCGGCTACTGTAACCGTCGGCACGGCTCTGGCCGTCCGAACCGTCCGGCAATGCACTCATGCACCCCGTCAATGCCATCGGGCCACCTCCTCCACCTCATCCCTGCACTCTGCCACCTCCCCACCTCTTCATCAAGTGATGGCCAAATTCGGTATTCCCAACGTGGGTTGGTGTTAGAATCAGCTTGAGGCTAAGGCAGACCAGAGCGATGGAGTCGCTGAGCATGGCCATGCTCTTGCTGTAGCCCTTGGTCCGGCGGTGCAACCGGTTCAGCTTGTCCCTTAATCGCGAGTGGAGTCCTTCGTTCCGGTTCACCTCTCCACCCTTGCTCGCCTCGTGCTTGTTGGCTGGCAACCATCCGTACACTCGGTAGGCGTCTGTGCGGTATTTCTCCGCCTTGGGCAACCGCTCATAGAGCCGGAAGAAGGTGGCCTCGGAGCGGTCCCCCACCTGAAAGTCCACCCACTTGCTCCCGTCAGCCTCCTCTACGACCGCAGTCCATACCCAGCACTCCTGGCGCTTCTCTCCGTGCCGCGCACCAACGTAGGTCCACATCTCATCGAAGGATATGACCTTGGGCAAGGCCCGTCCCCGGCTGCGGTCCCGGCGCTGCTCCCCTAGGATCTGCGACAGATTCCGGGCCAGACCGGCTTTTTTTGACCCAGGAATACACGGTCCCGGCCTTTATACCCAGCACTCGGCTGATAGCCCAATGCTGGTGCCCTCCGCATACATGGAAACTGCCAGGTTCTTTACCTGCTACGGCTGATGGGGGTGCTCCGTGTCTCTGCCCGGTTGGGACATGCCAGCATTCAGACTACGGTTGACACCTACGGCCACGTGGTACCCGCGTCGGACATAGAAGCTGGCAGGGTCATCGAACAGATGCTGGCAGCGTGACGTTTGCAAAATGTTTGCAAATGGGTCTGACGGATGCGAAAATAAAGGAAATCCGTAGCCAAAGCCGGTGTAGCTCAGTGGCAGAGCAGCGGTTTCGTAAACCGCAGGTCAAGGGTTCGAATCCCCTCACCGGCTCCAACTATCTCTCATTCCAGCTATGACTGCGCCCTTTTCTGAACGGGGGCTGGGTTACCGCTCCAGCAGTCGTCTTCTTGCTCTGCTGCATCTTCTTGGTTGGATGTTATTTCGCACTGACCTAGGGGCCAAGCGCGGCGGTGTTTTGGCCGGTCCTTTCCCGGGGCTATCGCTTTTTAACTGAAGTTATCTTCTTCCAATTCAGCGCAACCGTCATTCCTACCTTCGCAGGAATGACGGGTTAGCCAGCCAATAGCTCATAAAACGCGATTGCCCTACGTCCTTTCCGTCCTACTGAGACGGTTGGGCATGGGATCATTTATTGTGCAGAATATTCTTTTGGCAACTATGTTGAGAATACCTTCCGCCGAGGGCTCCAGCGAAGCCTGTTCACTCCGTAGCGGGCAGGAAAACCGGCAGCACCACGTTGGGGTCATCGACAGCAGGGAAGAACGCCACCTGAACCGGCATATCTATATGGATGTCCTCGGGGGGCACGTTGAGGACGTTGCTGCACAGTCGGAGGCCCTCCTGCTCCTCCAGCTCGACCATGCAAACGTTGTATGGCGTCTGCTCCTTTTCGGCGATGGCCGGGTGAACCGGGTGGCGGACAATGACGTAGGAGTAGACGAATCCCCGGCCGCTGACTCTGGGCCATCCGTAGTTGAGAGAGGAGCACTCCGGGCACATGGGCATGGGCAGGTGCCGGAACAGGCCGCAGTCCGAGCACTGCTGAATCCGCAGTTCCCCGTTCAGGGAACCCTCCCAGAACCCCCGCTCGTAGTCGGGAATCCGCTCCAGGTCGGGCAGGGGCAGGCCCTCGAGGGGAGTGGCCATGGAACGGGACTTGGCGGCCTGTTCTTGCTGCTGGGTCATGTCTGCTCCTGGGCCATGCCTGGGCTATCCCCGGCGGATGATTACGGCGCCGCTGAGCTGGGCCGTGCTGCTACAGGTGAGGACGCGGTTGATGGTCTTGTGCGGCGGCTGGGAGGTGGATGTGCCCCGGATGAGGCGCACGCACTCCTGCACGTGGGTCAGACCATGGATGTAGGCCTCGGAATGGTTGCCCCCGTGAGTATTGGTGGGCAGTTGGCCGTCGAACCGTATATTGTGGCCGCCCTCCACGAAGTCCTTGGCCTCGCCCGGGGGCACGAATCCGTAGGTCTCCAGGTTAATCAGGCAGAAGGGCGTAAAGTGGTCGTAGAACATGAAGGCGTCCATGTCCTTCGCTTCCAGGCGGGCGCGGGCCCACAGGTCGCGGGCGGTGTTCTCCGACTCGGCCACGGCCAGGTCGGGGCGGTAGATGATGCCGTCGTTGCGAGGGCCGGAGCCTTGGGCCGCCGCCTCGACCAGGGTCAGGGCGCCGGAGTGGCGCAGCTCCCTGGCGCGCTCCGGGGTGGTCAGGACCACGGCGGCTGCACCGTCGTTCTCCTGGCAGAAATCGAGGACGTGCAATGGGTCGACCACCATCCGGGAGTTCTGGTGGTCGTCGATGGTGATGGGGTCCCGTCGTAAGGCCCGGGGATTACGGGAGGCGTGCTCCCGCAGGGTGACGGCGACCCACCCGAAGTGACGGCTGGTGGCCCCGTACCTGTGCATGTAGCGGCGCACGAACATACCGAAATGATGGGCTGGCGCCATGCAGCCCCAGGGCGCGGCGAAGCCCTGCGCCCCGCTCAGGATGCGCTCCGGCCCCCTGGCGCGGCCCAGGCGCATACCGGAACGCAGGTTGGCGGCGCGGAAGCACACCACGTAGTTGGCGTACCCGGCGGCGATGGTGGCGGCGGCGTGGCCGATGGTGGCGTTGCCCGCCCCTCCGCCGTAGGATACGGACTCCCAGTGGCGCAGGTTCCTGATGCCCAGCGACTGCGTCAGCAGGGTCTCGTGGTTGGACTCCATGTCGTAGCGGATGAGGCCGTCAATGTCCTGCGGGGCGATGCCAGCGTCGTCGCAGGCGGCCTTGATGGCCTCCGAGGCAAGCTGCAACTCGCTGCGGCCCGAGTTCCAGGAGAACTCGGTCTCGCCGATGCCGACGATGGCGGCCTTGTCCCTGATGCCGTTGGTGTCGGCGGGGATGATGGTCTGCACCATTGGCGGTTACTCCTCTTCCCAGTCCACGACTTTCCGTTCCTTGAGGTCGAGGATCTGCTCGTCGGTATAACCCAGCTCCCTAAGGATGGAGCGGGTGTGCTGGCCCTTGAGAGGGCCAGGGCCGGCCCGGCCTGAAGTCTCGGAAAAGCTCACCACCGGGGAATAGCGCCAGAACTCGCCGAATCGGGGCGCCTCCACGTCCGTTAAGAGACCAAGTTCGCGCACGTGGGGGTCATCGTTGAAAAAGTAGTACATCCCCCGGTCCTCGGCCCTGACGCAGGCCACGTCCACGGCAGTGAGCATCTCCTCCCAGTGCAGCGGCTCCCCGGTGGCGAAGATGGCCGCCAGTTCACCGGCCAGGGCATCATCGTGCTGCTGGCGGGCCTCGCCGGTGGTGAAGCGTGGATCGTCCAGCAGCCCGGGCCGGTCGATGGCCCGGCACAGGGCCTGCCACTCGTCGTCGAACAGGCAGGCGAGGAACACCCATCCGTCGCTGGCCCGGTACAGGCGGTACAGGGCGTGGAGGCCGTAGCCATCCGGGTCCGGCAGCGGGCGGGGCTGCTTGCCTTCGTGCCAATAGAAATCATCAATGTTCAGGTAGGCGTTGGCGTTAATCATGGTGGACTCGACGTACTGTGCCTGACCGGTGCGCTCCCGGGCGTAGAGGCCCAGCACCAGGCCCACGGCGTTGACCATGGCCGTGCTGTGGTCGGCGGTGCCGTCGTTGGCCCGCTTGAGCTGCTTCGCCACGGCGGTGATTTCGTCAATGGACATGGGCTGGTGCGGCGGCGGAAAGGCGTCCCATCCCATCTGGGCCACGCCGCCGCCGGAGACGGCCCCGGCGATGGGCGCCATGGACGGGCGGTGAGAGTAGGGGCCGGTGGACCCGTAGCCGCCGGCGTACAGGTAGACCAGGTTGGGGTTGATTTCCCTGAGCTGCTCGTAGCCGATGCCGGTGCGCTCGGGAGCGCCGGGGCGCATACTATGGAGCAGCAGGTCGGCCTTCGCGGCCAGCTTGCCCATGATCTCCTGGCCCTCGGGGGTCTTGAGGTCGAGACAGATGCACTCCGAACCCGCCATGGTCCGGTGTGCCGAGAAGGGCAGCCCCACCCTGCCCCAGTCGCCCCCGGGAGCCTCGATGCGGATCACGCGAGCCCCCAGCTCGGCTACCAGCGCGCAGCCGAGGGGGCCGTTGATCACCGTGCCGAGGTCCAGGAGCGTGATGCCCTCCAGGGCCTGCGCCGGCATTGGTCCGCCCTTGCCTTTGGCATGGGTCTTGCCGCCCTTCCTCAGCTTGGACAGCACCTCGTCGGTGTGCTGCCCCAGCACCGGGGTATGGCTTTTAGGGCTGCCCGGCGTGGCGCTCATGTTCACCACGGGGCCGAGCTGGCGCGTGGGGCCAATCCCAGGAACGTGCAGATTGCGGACGTTGCCGTTATGCACGATCTGGGGATGGTCCAGGGCCTGCTCCGAGGTGAGGTAAGGCTCGGCTGCCGCGTTGCCCTCTCTGCTGAGGAACATGGACATCCATTCGTCCAGGGTCTTCTGCTGGACCTTCTCCAGCATAATCCGCTCTAGGACCGCGACGGCCTCAGCATCAAGATAGGGCGCGTTCTTGAGCTGTTGGTCCTCGTAGATAAAGTCCATGTCCAGCGAGTGCATCATCGAACGGAACAGCCGCTCCACCACGTTGCCCAACTGTATCCACTGGCCGTCGCTGGTGCGGGCGGGCAGGTAGCCGGTGGGGTTGCCGCGACCGGTGCCGACGCCGGAGTCGGGCGGGTACTCGTCCGGGCGGTTCCGCACCATCTGGCCGTGGACCCACGAAACGTGGTCGTAAGTCGTGACCGCCTGCAACATACTGGTTTCCACGTGCTGGCCTCGGCCGGTCTTTTCCCGCAGGTAGAGGGCCGACGTAATCCCGCGCACAAGGGCAGTGGCCGCGGCGTGGCAGACGCCCTGGGTGACCACGTAGTTGGGCCCCGGCCTGGGGTTCTGGTTGGCGAACATCATCATCCGCCCGCTCTTGGCGGCCACCACGGCGTCGTACCCCTTGTAATGCGCGTACGGGCCGCGGCGGCCAAAGCTGGTCAGGGAAGTGTAGACCAGGCCGGGATGACCGGCGCGAAGGATGTCGTAGTCGATGCCCAGCCGCTGGGCCACGCCGGGACGGTAGTTCTCGACGACCACGTCGGCGTGCTGCGCCAGGGCGCGGGCTTGTTCCTGGCCGTCCTGGGTCTTCAGGTCGAGGACGATGCTCTTCTTCCCCCGATTCCACTGGATGGAACCGGGCGCGTCCCTGAACTTTTCCCCTCCGGGAGGCTCGACCTTGATGACCTCGGCGCCGAAGTCGGACATCACCATGGTGGCGACGCCGCCAGCACGGCCGCTGGTGAAATCGAGGACCGTGATTCCATCGAAGACTTGTGCCATTGCGCCCCTCTTTCAGTCATCCGGAAAATAGAAGCCAATGTCCCGGAACCGGAACGGCAGGTTCCCGGGCCATAAGGACCATTCAGAGCAGCGGTTACTGCCCGCTGACGCCCGGGTTCACCAACTCCCTTGCGGTTACTATAACACCCGTGAGGCCGCGTGGGCCTTGGGCGACAAGCCACCCTTCGTTGAAGCGTCGAATACGCAACGGCGCCTAGTGATATACTCTCCCTGTCTCCACCGGGAAGCCACAGACCGCTGGGTTACAGGAAACGTCCGGTCTGGAAGGAACAACTATGAGTGAGCTGGAAATCTATCAAAAGCAGGGTTTTGGCAATAGCAGCGGGATGGGCCAGCGTCCTGCTCTCCTGATTATCGATTTTGTCAATGGTTTCGCCAACCCGGACCAGTTCGGTGGCGGCAACATTGGAGAAGCCATCGAGAATACCCGGGGGTTGCTGGACGAAGCCCGCGCCCTGGGGCTGCCAATTACTTTCACCCGGGTGGTCTACGCCGATGACGGCTCCGACGCCGGCGTTTTCACCTTGAAGGCTCCAGCGTTAACCCAACTCACCGAAAAGGCCTACGGCAGCCAGATTGTGGACCAGTTGAAGCCCAGGGACGGGGAATACATCGTGCGCAAGACCCAGCCCTCGGCCTTCTTCGGCACCAACCTGACGGCCTGGTTCGTCAGCAAGGGCGTGGACACGGTGATCGTGACCGGATGCACCACCTCCGGGTGCGTCAGGGCGTCGGTGATAGACTCGATGAGCTACAACTTCAGGACCGTGGTCGCTTCCGATTGCGTCGGAGACCGCGCCCTGGGCCCCCACGAAGCCAACCTGTTCGACATGGAGCAGAAGTACGCCGACCTGATGACCTCGTCCGAAATCATCGCAGTCCTGTATGAAAGGGTTCCAATCGAGACAGCGGCCAAGCCAAAGTAATTTGCGGTGGCGAATGGCCGCTGCGTTAATCGATCCAGGAGCATAGACCAATGCCTGACTCCTTGGGCTGGAGGGCGAACTGGGGCGTTGTGGTGCCCTCCACAAACACATCGGTACAGCCTGAATTCGACGAGATGCGTCCCAGAGGCGTGACCAACCACATCGTCCGCATCTGGATTCCCAACGACCCGGTGGGCAGCAATGACGACTTCAACCGCCTGATGGAAAACATTCGCCGGGAGTGGGATAACGCCCTGCTCCGGGTCATGACCTGCGACCCGGACTACCTCGTGATGGGTATGTCGTCCGAGACCTTCTGGGGCGGACTCCAGCGCAGCCTGGAACTGAAGAAGCACATGATGGAGCTGACCGGCCGCGGCGTGGCCATGGGGTCCGATGCCTGCCAAGCGGCGCTCCGCTGTTACGGGGATATCAAGCGCATCGGCGTCCTGACACCATACTGGCCGGTGGCCGATGAGAACGTGACCCGCTTCCTCGAGGACTGCGGCTTCGAGGTCGTGGTCATCAAGGGGCTTTGCTGCGACAGTCCCACCGCCATGTCCAAAGTCCCGGAAAAAGAGTTGATGGACGCCCTCCTCGAGCTGAACGAGCACAACGTTGAGGCTCTGGTCCAG
The DNA here is from genome assembly GCA_965204865.1 of Dehalococcoidia bacterium. Lineage (GTDB taxonomy): Bacteria > Chloroflexota > Dehalococcoidia > Lucifugimonadales > UBA3495 > VXOI01. The sequence continues at coordinate 3,611,857 of OZ242027.1, forward strand.
TGCGGCACCAACCTGGCGATGGCGCGACTGGCCGGAGAGGCGGAAAAGTGGCTCAAAAAGCCGGTCATCGCCATCAACACCGCAACCTACTGGTACGCCATGCGGACCAATGGAATGGACGACGTCATCGAGGGGTTCGGTTCGCTGATGACCGATTTCAAAGAGCTTCCCGGCAGCTACCTGAGGATTGCCGCTGAACAGGCGGCGGCCGCAGGCAGTTAGGAACTCAAACCGGCCCGCCAGCGCTGGCGGCGCTTGAGCGTGGGTGTGGGGCGCGCCTTTCCCAGGCTGCGCCTCCCGCGATTTCCTGGGCTCCATCTTCCCTTCCCACCTTTCCGATGAGGCGGTTTTTGCTTTCTCTGGCCCGGATTTATGGAACGAATCCCCGGGTTTCGGCGTATTATCCTATATGACCCCCCACGGAATTCCGCCCTCCGTGACAGCCGGAAAGGACAAGAGGTATGGATATGACGCTGGTATCGCGGGTTCTGGCCGTGATTTGCCTCCTGTTGGCGGCGGCGCTGCTGGCTTGCGGAGGCGGCGAAGAAGAAGGTATCCGCTTTCGTGAGGTCGATGTCACCAGAATAGTCGAATCCGAAAGTGAGGCAGGCAGCGACGGTTTGCCCGGCCCGGCGGGCCCACAGGCTGCGCCTGCGGCTACCACGGCGCCGGCGGCCCCGGCAGCGACAAGGGCTCCCCGTCCTGCCGCTGTGCCCACTGCCGCGCCGGCGGCTGCCGCAGCGCCCGCTGCCACTCCGGCGCCGCAGGCCGCCGGGGCCGACGTCGTGGCGTCGCTGCCCGCGCAGCAGCGCATCATCATCCGCACCGTGGATATGCAGTTGACGGTTTCCGACGTGGCGGCGTCGGTGGACCAGGTGGCCGCGCTGGCCGGGCGGTCGGGGGGCTGGGTGGTCAGCTCCGACCGTAGCGCCCGGCACGGCGGACATATCTCCATTCGCGTGCCGGCCGGTTCGCTGGACTCCGCCATACAACGGCTGCGGGAACTGGCGTTGAAGGTGGAGTCGGAGATTTCCACCAGCCAGGACGTCACCGACGAATACGTGGACATCCAGTCGCGCCTCAAGGGACTGCGGGCCACCGAAGACCGGCTGCTGGAGATTATGCAGCAGGCCGATGACGTGGAGGACGCCCTGAGCGTCCAGTTGGAGCTGTCCAACCTGCAAACCCGGATCGAGCAGATTGAGGGCCGCATCAAGTACCTGGAGCAGACCTCGGCCTACTCGCTGATAAACATCTATCTGCGGGCGTCTCCGCTGGCCCTGCCGGTGGACGCCGGGCCGGACAAGACCTTTGCCGTAGGCGCGACGGCCCGCTTCCGCGCCACCTTCCGTCCGCCGGAAGGTATCGAAAACTTCTCTTGGCGGTGGGACTTCGGCGACGGCTCCCGTCCGGTGGAGGGAGCGGCGTCGGCGCCCACCACCGACACCGGCGAGCGCATCACGGCCACGGTCACCCACACCTACGGAGACGAGCGCGATTCGCCCTACATCGTCGAGTTCATGCTGACCGGCACCGGCGAGTCGGGGCTGGCCGAGGGTTCCGATACCTTCATCGCCACCGTAATCAAGACACCGGAAATCGCCGTTTTCGCCGGGGAGTCCCAAGCGGCGGCGGAGGGCGAGACAGTGGAGTTCAACGGCTCCTTCACCCGCCCGGAGGGACTGCGGGATTTCCGCTACCGCTGGGACTTCGGCGACGGCTCGCCCGCCATCGAAGGCGCACCCGCCGAGGGCGAAACGCAGGTGACGGCAACCCACGTCTATCCCAACCACCGGCCCAATGAGTACATCGTCACGCTGACGGTCACCGCCGAAAGCGACGCTGGCAGCGTGAAAACCGACGGATACCTCGGCGTGCATATACGGGAATCGAAAAGCCTGGTAATCTCCGGCTGGAGCCTGGCCGACGCCGGACGGTCGGCGGTTCGCGCCCTGTCGGCGGTGGGCTACGGCATAGTGACCGCGCTGCTGTGGCTGGGCGTGTTCATCCCGGTGATACTGGCGGTCGCAGCGGTGGCGTACGGGCTGGTATGGCTGAGGCGACGACGGGAGCGGGGCGGGGAGTGACGGCATTACAACGTTGACTGATGCGAGGGATTTCACCCCCACCCTAACCCTCCCCCTCAAGGGGGAGGGGATTTTTCTTCAAATGCGATTGCCCTGCCATATCCTCCCAGGGAGAGGGAGAAAGGAAATACCCTGCTATAATGGCGGCACTATGGCAGGGAGATAGCTATGAAATTCGGACTTTTCTACCAGATTCAGGTGCCCAAGCCCTGGGATGAGGAGAGCGAGGCCCGGCGCATCTGGGAGGCGCTGGACCAGATTGCCTTCGCCGAGGAGATGGGCTACGACAGCGTCTGGTTTTCGGAGCATCACTTCCGTCCGGTATGGTCGCACAACAGCGCGCCCGACCTGACGCTGGCGGCGGTCACCCAGCGCACCTCGCGCATCCGCATGGGCATCGGCGTGGTGCTGGCGCCCATCCACCATCCGCTACATACTGCGGCCCGCATGGCCACGCTGGACATCCTCAGCAAGGGCCGCGTGGACGTGGGGCTGGGCCGCACCGGCTACCCATATCAGCTAACGCCCTACGGCACGGACCTGGAGCACACCCGCGGGATGTGGGAGGAGTTCGCCGAAGTGCTGCCCCGCATCTGGACCGAGGAAGAGGTCAGCCACGACGGGGAGTATTTCCACATTCCGCCCCGCCAGGTGCTGCCCAAGCCGCTGCAAAAGCCCCATCCGCCCCTGTGGTCGGCCTGCGCCAGCGAGGAAACCACCCGCCGCGCCGGTGAGCTGGGCCTAGGCGCGCTGGTGGGCAGCGAGGGCGGCATGGACCGGGTGGCGGGCACCCTAGAACTGTATTACAAGAGCCTCAACGGGGCGCACGGCGCGACGGTCAACAGCCAGAACGCGCTGATGACCGCCGGCTTCTGCCACGAAGACCCCAAGGTCGCCGTTGAGCGCGGCACTGAGCTGGTCAGTTGGTATCTGGACCAGCAGCGTGAGCGGGCGCGGCTGGTATGGCGGGGCGTTGACCCGGCCACGGTGCCGCCCGACTACCAGGGCTACTACGAGCGGGATATGCGCCTGGCCGCCGGGCCACACGAGGGCGACCCCACGCCCGAGGAAGTGGTCAAGCGCGGCGCCAACTTCTGCGTCGGCACCCCCGACGACTGCATCCGCTTCGTGGAGAACTACCAGGCCATGGGCATCGAGCAGATTTTCTGCCTCAGCGCCATCGGCCCGGCCAGCCACGAGGAGACCATGAACACGCTGCGTATGTTCGGCAAGCACGTCATACCCCACTTCCGAAAGAACTAACATGGATACACAGGATAAATAGCCAAACCATCCTGTAAATTCTGTACATCCATGTCAATCAAAGGAGTCGCAGAATGAAAGCAGGGGTCGTTTTTCCGCAGACCGAAATCGGAGCAGACCCGTCGGCGGTGCGCGACTATGTTCAGGCCGCCGAAGGGCTGGGCTTTTCGCACCTGATTGTCTACGACCACGTGCTGGGGGCCGACACCACCAAGCACGCCAACTGGCAAGGCGGCTATGTGCTGGAGAGTATGTTCCACGAGCCTTTCGTGCTGTTCGGCTACCTGGCGGGCATCACCACGTCCATCGAGCTGGTGACCGCGGTGCTGATTCTCGGCCAGCGGCAGACGGCGCTGGTAGCCAAGCAGGCGGCTCAGTGCGACGTGCTCAGCGGCGGCAGGCTGCGCCTCGGCGTGGGCGTGGGCTGGAACCACGTCGAGTACGAGGCGCTGGGCGAAGACTTCCACACCCGGGGCGCGCGGCAGGCCGAGCAGATAGAAGTGCTGCGGCAGCTCTGGACCAACGACGTCATTGACTTCCACGGCAGGTACCACGACATCACCAACGCCGGCATCAATCCCTTGCCCATACAGCGGCCCATCCCCATCTGGCTGGGCGCCGGAGCGCGGGCCAATCCCTCGCCTCCCGACCGGGTGCTGCGGCGGGTGGCCCGGCTGGCCGACGGCTGGTTCCCGCAGGTCGGCCCCGGCGACGCCCCGGCGGTGCTGGAACGGCTGGCCGGTTTCGCCGAAGCCGCAGGCCGCGACCCGTCCGCCATCGAGATGGAGCCGCGCATCAACTCCGCCGACGGCGACCCGGAGTTCTGGCAGGCGCAGACTGAGACCTGGGCCGGGCTGGGCGCGACCCACATCTCCATCAACACCATGCGCGCCGGCTACACGTCGCCGCAAGACCACATCAACGCCATCCGGCAGTTCCGCGAGGTGGTGGGGTAGCGATGTTCTTCCCGCAACCTGTTGCTGTTGAAGCCCGTCCCAATTACCGGATTTGGGTAAAGTACGCCGATGGCCCTTCGGGTGAAGTGGACTTGTCTGGCCTAGTGGGGAAAGGTGCGTATGCTGCTTTGGAAGATCCCTCTGTTTTCAAGGGCGTCCACATTGACCCTGAGTCCGAGGCAATTACTTGGGGCAGCAACGTCGAGATTTGCTCGGATGCGGCTTACCTGGAGGTAACCGGGCTGCCGTTTCAGGAAGTGTTCCCCGATCTAACGGAACCGCCGGTAATCGGCTGGCAATTGGAAGCTGAAAAAAGCATTCTGAACCGGCTTTCAGTTGTTGAAGTCAAAGCCCGCGAAGGGTATCGAATCTGGCTTCGGTATTCAGACGGAGCTTCTGGGGAAGTGGACTTGTCGCACTTGGCAGGCTGGGGCGTATTCAAAGCATGGCTCGACCGGGAGTTCTTCGAGGAAGTTTACATCGGAGCAGGAGGAGAAGTTTCCTGGCCCAATGAAATAGACATTGACCCATACAAGTTATACATGGACGTGACCGGAAAGACTGTGGAGGACCTGTTCCCAGGATGGGGTGAAGGGTACGAGGCAGATGCCTGAGATTTCCCGGTTTCGCGGAATCAAAATCACCATAAATTTCAACGACCACAACCCGGCTCATTTCCATGTTGAGTACGCAGGCCAAGAAGCGATGGTGAGGATAGATGACCTTGTGATTTCGGGAAACGCTTATCCTCCGCAAATTCGACGGCGAATTATCCGATGGGCATCACTCCACCAAGATGAACTGCGAGAAGCATGGAACCGGCGTGAGCGCAGGGAACACCCCGGCCGCATCCCGCCGCTGGAGTAACCGCGAATGTGCGGCAGATATGCGCTAATCACCAACATCAGCGAGCTGCAGGGGCGGTTCGGGTTTGTGATGGACTCGCCGCCGCCGGAGCCGCGCTACAACATCGCGCCGACGCAGCAGGTGCTGGCCGTGGTTAACGATGGTGTGCGACGGGGTGAGATGCTGCGCTGGGGGCTAGTTCCGTCGTGGGCTAAGGACATCAAGGTCGGCGCTCGAATGATCAACGCCGTCAGCGAGACCGCTGCCACCAAGCCCGCCTTTCGCAGCGCCTTCCGGCGGCGGCGCTGCCTGGTGCTGGCCGACGGTTTCTACGAGTGGCGGCACGAAGGGAAGCAACGGGTGCCAATGTACTTCTTCCAGAAGTCGGGCGAGCCGATGGCCTTCGCCGGGCTGTGGGAAAGCTGGCAGTTGCCCGAAGGGGAACACATGCGTTCCTGCGCCATACTGACCACCGCCGCCAACGAATTTATGGCTCAGGTACACCACCGGATGCCGGTTATCCTGTCCGAAGAAACGGAACCGCTGTGGCTGGACCCATTGACCGAAACCCCGGACACACTGGAGCCGCTGCTCATACCCGCGCCGCCGGAACTGCTGGACGTCCGCGAAGTGTCGCCGACGGTCAACAACGTCCGCAATGACAACCCCGGTTGCATCGCCCCGGCCGCCTCCCCCCAAGAGGTGCGACTGTTCAGTTAGCAGCAGAAGCATCCGCTCCCGTCACCAATCGCGCCCGCCTGTTTATGGCAGGGATGACGCTGGCCGCCCACCTGGCCGCCGGACTGAATCTCTTCGCTCTCTCGCCACTCCTCCCATTGACTATTGATGAGTACGGTATCAGCCACTGGGAGGCCGGTCTGCTGGTATCTCTCCCCATGCTGGTCGGCGCGGCCATCGGCATCCCCGGCGGTATCCTCATCGCCCGCGTGGGTGTGAAGCGGGCCTACATGTGGGCCTGGGTGTGCATGGCGTTGCTGGCCATCGCTCCGATAGTGCCCAACTTCTATGTGCTCCTGTTCCTGCGATTAGCCTATGGTGTGGGACTGGCCCTCATGGTGGTCGCAACCGGGCCGCTGGTCATGCAGTGGTTCAAACCCAGGGAAATGCTGGTCGTCAACTCGCTTAACACCGCCATCCTGAGTGGGGGTGTAGCGGCATCTCTGGCAGGCGCTGTTCCTCTTGCCGAGTTGCTGGGCTGGAAGATGACTCTGACGGTATTCTCCGGAGTCGGGATTGTGGGGACAATCCTGTGGCCCATCGCTCCCAGGGACCGCGGCGCTGGCGTAGAACGGCGCCCCGGCATTACGGTGCGCGAGGTCTTTTCAGTGCTGCGGGGACGCGCAGTCGCCTTGCTCGTCGCCGCCGACGCCGGGATATTCATTCAGTACACGGCACTGACCACATGGCTGCCCACCTTCTATGGCGAGGAGAGAGGCATTTCAGCCCAGGAAGCTGGGATTATAACCAGCATTCTTCCTTTCGTTGGGATATTTGCCGTATTGGCGGGGGGAGCCATCCCTCTCTTGTTCGAGTCTTTCCGCGCCGGGCTGGCCATCTTCGGCAGGCTCGGCGACTTCCTGTTCTCCTACAGGGGAATCCTTGCCTTTTCCGGGATACTGGCAATTCTGGGAGGATTGGGAGCGTTCCTCTTAGCTACACAGGCAGGCATTTATATTTCCGTGGTGGTGTTGGGCGTAGGCTCCTGGTTCTATGTGCCTGCCCTGTTGACCATTCCTATGCGACTGTCCGGGACAACTCCTGAGCGGGTTGCAGCCGTCTGGGGCTCCTACATGACTTTCTCGGGGCTGGGGATGTTCATATTCCCAATCCTGGTAGGTTGGCTGTATGACAACTTCAACTCCTACTATCCCGGATTCATCATTTGCGCCGCAGCAAGTTGGTCCCTTCTAATCTGCGGCTTATTGCTGCCCCAAGACGCAGCTTCGGATAGGGTGGAGGCTGAGGAGTCTTAGGTTGTGTTGACATTTGCGATACAGCCGTCCGCAATCCCAAACCGTCATTCCCGCGAAGCCTGCCCCCGCGAAGGCGGGGGGCGGGAATCCAAGCCCCGGCGGCCCACATCTCGACTGTCATTAACATACCTGCCTGTGCGGGGAGACGCGGGACACAGGGGACTGTGGGGTAACGGGGGTTTGGATTCCCGCCCCCCGCCTTCGCGGGGGCAGGCTTCGCGGGAATGACGGGTAAATGTCAACAAACCCTAGATTTCATCCCCTCTGCGCTCCTGGCTCGCTTCTTGGGGAGAACTCTCGGGGCGGATTAACCTGGTCGAACAACTCCACGGCCTCTTGGGACGGCGGGGGCGTGACGATGGTGACGGCTATGGCCGCTACAGTGGCTGCGATGAAGCCGGGAGTGGCCGGCTCGGCGTCCAGCATCCCCCAGGGACCTCCCTCGAGAGGGAGCCAGAGGGAGGAGACGGCCGTGCCAACGATTATTGACGCTAAGGCGCCCCAGTAGTTGAACCTGCGCCAGTACAACGCCAGGACAGTCAACGGGCCGAAGGCTGCCCCCATCCCACCCCAGGCGTAGGATACCAGCGTAAACACCGACTCCTCGCTCAGTACCGCCAGAACGGCGGCGAGGATGCCTACAATCAGCAGCAACAGGCGCCCCAGCCAGACCCGCGATTCGGTTTTTATGGCATACGCGAAAGTCCTGACAAAAGGCAGGTCATCGGCGGCCACGGCAGAAGCCAGAAGCAGTTGAGAGTCCGCCGTGCTCATTATGGCCGCAATCACCCCGGTCAGCAGAAGACCGGTCAGGACGGTCGGGAAAAACACTTCCGAGACCACGAAATACAGCCGCTCCGGGTCCGACACCGCCTCCAGCATTCCCGCTTCCGCAAGAGCGGGAAAAGCCACCATTCCCAGAAGCAGCCCGAAGCAGAATATCAGGGTGGTCCACAGCGTTGCTAGGTCGCGGCTGGGCCCTATCTTGTCCTCGCTGCCCACCGCCATGAACCGTTGCAATATGCGCTGAGAGCCGAAGGTGCCGAACCCCCATCCCGACGCGGTGAGAATGAAGGCCAGGCTCACGGAATTTCCGCCGATGTCGGTCAGGGGATTCCAGAAACCCGGGGCCAGCCCCTCCATTCCCCCAAAGGGGCTGTCGGACATAAAGATGAGGGCGATGGGAATTATCGTAAAACCGGCTAGCATGACCGTGGATTGAAACACGTCCGTCCTGGAGACCGCCATAAAGCCGCCGATAAAAGTGTAGGCCGCCACGGCAATCAGCGTCACCCAAACCCCCGCTATCGCGCCGAGGCCAAAGACTGTTTCCAGCAGCTTGGAGCCTGCTATCAGGCCGGAACTGACATAGAAGGTCAAAAAGAAAAGGGTAATCAGGGCTGAGAGAGTTTGCAGCGTTCCAGTCCGGTCGGCGAAGCGCTTGCCGTAGAAATCCGGCAGGGTCAGCGTGTCGCCGGCCGCTATGGTGTAGCGTCGCAGTCTTTTCGCCACCACTGCCCAGCCCAGCCAGAGGCCCAGAACGATGGCAATCACCGACCAGATTTCCACCATGCCGTTGGTGAAAGCCAGGGCCGGGAATACCAGCATAGTCCAGCCGCTGGTGCTGGACGAAGCCGAACTCAAAGCGGAAGTCAGGGTGCTCACCTGCCGGCCGCCCAGCACGTAGTCCGACATTTGCCGCATCTGGCGAGCGCCGACTACCGCTATGCCAATCAGCGCCGCAAAGTAGGCAAAGAAGACGGTGAGAATCCACGCGCTGAACATTAGAACGGCCTGTTTCGCAATACCCTGGCCTTTAAGGTAAGGGTTGGGGTGAGGGTGAGTCCTGTTAGGATGATACTATCTTGCGGTGCGAAAATTAACGGGCTGCCGCTGGCGTCACCGCAGCGGTCCGGCCAAGATTGACAAGGTATATGTCGGCGCGTAGGGTTAGGGCGGTTCGCCCCATCGTTTCCAATTCACTCTCCCTTGAGGGAGAGGGTTAGGGTGAGGGTGAATCCCACAGGGCCAGACACAATTCCACGGAGGTTCGTCATGGCAAGAATCCCTGCCGCCACCCGTGAAAACGTTCCGCAGGACCAGGTTGCCGAATTCGACCAGATGGTGCAGAACCTGGGCGGCGTCCCGCCCTACGGCCCAGGCTCGGTGATGATTCACGTGCCCAAGGCCCACCAGGCCGCCACTGCCCTCAACAACTACCTCCGCAACGAATCATCGCTGCCCAACGCCGCGCTGGAGCTGGCGATGCTGCTGGCGGCGCGGGAGTACGACTGCCAGCACATCTGGAACGCCCACGCCGGGGCCGCCCGCGCCGCCGGGGTGCAGGACGGCGTGGTGGACGCCATCCGCGACGGGCAGGAGCTCCCTGCCCTCAGCGACCTCGAGAGAGCCGTCATCAACTACGCCCGCGAGTTCTTCAACGACCGCAAGGTGGGACGCGGCGCGTTCCAAGACGCCCTCGAGCAGCTCGGCAAGCAGGGCCTCATCGAGCTAACTCTGGTCATCGGCAACTACAGCTTCCTGGCCTTCGTAATCAACGCCTTCGACCCCGACCTGCCCCCCAATCGCACGGAGCCGCTGCTGCCGGGGTAGAGAAAAATCCCCTCTCCTTCTGGGAGAGGGAATTGAATGACAGGAGAAGAGAGAATGCCCGCAGAACCCTTCAAAATAGAAATCCCCGATGCCGTGCTGGACGACCTGAAGGCCCGGCTGGAGCGCACCCGGTGGCCCGACGAGCTGCCCGGCGTGGGCTGGGAGTACGGCTCCAACATGGACTACATCAAGGAGTTGGTGGAGTACTGGAAGAACGACTTCGACTGGCGCAAGCAGGAGGCGCTCATCAACAGCTTCTCCCACTTCAAGGCGCCGGTGGACGGGCGGCAGGTCCACTTCATCCACGAGAAGGGCAAGGGGCCGAACCCGCTGCCACTGATAATTACTCACGGCTGGCCCGGCACCTTCTTCGAGATGCACAAGGTCATCCCGCTGCTGTCCGACCCGGCGGCCCACGGCGGCGACCCGGCCGACGCCTTCGACGTCGTGGCTCCCTCGATGCCCGGCTACGGCTTCTCCGATGCGGCGCAGGAACGGGGGCTGGACGTTCTGGCCGTCGGCGACGTGATGGCGAAGCTGATGACCGAGCAGTTGGGCTATGACCGCTACGTGGCGCAGGGCGGCGACTGGGGCGCCAGCGTGACCGCCAGGCTGGGCCACTCCCATTCGGCCCACTGTATCGGCATCCACACCACTTCCACCACCCGCCCGACTCCGTATATGGGGCCGGGTTCCGCACCGCTTACGGAGGCCGAACATGGCCTGCTGCGCCAGCGCGAGGAGTGGCTGGCCGCCGAGGGCGGTTACTCCCACATTCAAGGCACCAAGCCGCAGACGCTGGGCTACGGCCTTAACGACTCCCCCGCCGGCCTGTGCGCCTGGATCGTGGAGAAGTACCGCACCTGGAGCGACTGCCACGGCGACGTGGAGTCCAGCTACACCAAGGACGAACTGCTGACTACCGTGACCATCTACTGGGTCACGCAGTCCATCAACTCGTCCACCCGCCTGTACTACGAGACGCTTCGCAAGCCGTGGGACTTCGCCCAGGGCGAGCGCATCAACGTGCCGGTGGGCGTGGCGGTGTTCCCGGCCGAAATCAGCCGGCCGCCCCGCGAGTGGGCCGAGCGCTCCTACAACGTGCAGCAGTGGACGGTGATGCCCAGCGGCGGCCACTTCGCCGCCCTGGAGGAGCCGGAGCTGCTGGTGGAGGATATGCGCAACTTCTTCCGCGCCCTGCGCTAGGCAATTGGCCGGGGGCCGCATAGAACGCAGGCTGTCCCAACCGACCGCCGTGAGCTTGTCGAAGGGTGGTCGGTTGGGCGCGTCATATCTCTTCGGAACAGGTTACAATGGAGAATGACCCACTAACTTTCACACTCAACGGAATCGCATACCGTATAGATCCCCATATATGGCGCGATCATCCCGATAGAATAGGGCTGGTTACTGTTGAACGCATAAGAGATACGGTTCAAAGCCCGGATCTAGAAGAAGACGAAACCGACAGCACAAGAATTTTGTGGAAATGGTTTCCAGAATTGGGGCGGCGAGGAAATTACATTAAGATAATCGTGGAAATTCAGGAAACTCATCGTGAAATCACTACATCGCATCCAGACTCGAGTATGAAAAACAGAAGGGGCGCGCTATGAATAAAAACATAAAGTACAGATACGACGCGGAACGGGATAGATTGCACCTCGCCTCTCTTTCCCCAGGCCGGGGCAAATACGAGACGAGCTGGGACATTACCGAAGACCGGCCCGTAGGACTGGTTGCCGACCTTACTACCGAACGCCGCTGCATCGGCATCGAGTTCTGGAACGCCGCCGAACAGCTTCTGCCTCATCTATTGCCTGACGAATTCCAAGAAACTGGCATCAAAACCGCGCTGATAGTTGACTATGATAGGGACTCCGACGCCTTACATCTCCATGCCGGTAAACCAGGCAACCACAGTGAAACCGTCATCGAGGGCTGGATCGCTCATTACGACACTAACAAAGACCCTTCCGAGGAATGGGGCATCGGAGAAATAGTAGGCATTACTCTGGAGTGCGCCGCTGAAAATTTCCTTCCTGACTTGCTCAAATACGATCCCTCGGATTACGACCCCGACAAGCAGGAACGGATGCGCCGCTTCCGCAAGAGCGGCGTAACCCCGTGAGTTCCGGGAGCCGCTCATTCTAGCCAACAGCCTGGCCGTTTACTGGCTCCGCACGTATTCCGGGGTCATGCTGCTGGTGGCCTTCCTGGTCAACCTGGCCACCGGGTTCGTTCAGTTCGGGTTCAGCCTTACCCTGCCATCCATGGAGGAAGCGCTCCACCTGTCTCACACCGAGGCGGGGCTGCTCATCACCATCTCTGCCGCGATACGGATAGGCAGTTCATTCGCTTCGGGGACACTGGCCCCACGTTATGGCAGCCGCTCCATAATCGTCGGCGGCACAGTGGCCGTTGGCGTCAGCATGGTGCTGCTGGGCTTCGCCCAGAATTACGGCATGGCTGTCGGGGCCGGCGTTCTGATGGGCATTGGCGGGGGCGCCGCGCTGACCCCCATCATGGGGCTGCTGTCGGCCTGGTTTCTGATGCGCGACCGGGGACTGGCGGCCGGGATAGCGGCCTCGGGAGGCAGCATTTCCTATATCATCGCCGGGGTCTTCGTGCCCATCCTGACCGGGGCCAGTTGGGAAGACGGATGGCGGTATAGCTGGCAGTTGTTCGGCGGCATAGTGCTGGCGGTGGCGGTGGTGGCTCTGCTATTCGTCCGCGAGGAGCCTCCCGAAAGCCTGGAAGGAGATTCCCGCCTTCGCGGGAATGACGGTGCGGGACCGCGGAACGACGGAGGCAGGCCAACCCGCAGCGCCTGGCCCGTCGAGGCATTCAAGAGTCCCGCCGTGTGGCTCATTGCGCTCATAGCCTTCACTTCGGGATGGGCGCAGAACTTGTTCACCACCTTCTTCGGCCTCTACCTCACCCAGGAAAGCGGCATATCGCTGGCTACCGTCGGCCAGTTGGTCGTCCTCATCGGCGTGTTGAGCATAGGCAGCGGGGTGCTGTGGGGGTGGATGTCCGACAAGCTGGGGCGCGGACAGGCATTCGCCTATTCCTTCGTAGTGCAGGGAGCGTCCTTCGTTCTGCTGGCCCTCATACCGGGCTTCGTGCCTTTCCTGATAGCCTCGGTGCTGATGGGGGTGACGCTGCGGGCAACCTACACGATATGCGCGGCCTCGGCGGGCGACTACGTGCCGGTGCGGTTCTCGGCGGCGGCCTTCGCGCTGATGTCGGTGGGTGCCGGGCTGGGCAGCACCATCTCCCCCGTCATCGGCGGACTGGTGGCCGATTACGTGGCAATGAAGTGGGTCTTCTGGATGGCAACGGGCGGCTCGGTGGTGGGGACGCTGGGCGCAGTTTATCTGCAAACACGGCGGCAGGAAGCGTAGCCATTGCGCCCGCAGTCCGTTCATCCTGAGCTTGTCGAAGGACCAACGGACGGCCCTTCGATAAGCTCAGGGCCAGCGGCAGCCAGGCTATCCAGCAGGCGTCCACGAGACGATGCAGGGTTGCAGCGGGCGGCTGTCCTTGATGCGCCACACCCCGTCCTCTTCTTCCTGAAGCGCCTCGTCCAGCGCGTTGGCCAGCCTGAACTCCGCCCGGGAGCCCGGCGCCACGTAGAGGCGCTGGGCGATGATTTCCCGCGCTTCTTCTTCACTGGCGAAACCGAAGGGCCGGTCGCCAGGCAGTTCATCCACCTGGTAAGCGATTCCCAGTTCGTCCAGCACAGGCCGGAACTGGGGCAGGGTGGGGAGCGGGTTACGCGGCTCGCCATGCACCCGCTCCCAGAGGCCGTACAACTGCGACTGCGGCGACGACTGGAACATTACCATCAGGACCAGGCGGCGGGCGTGCTGGTCCAGCTTGCGGACGAATGGCTCGATGTCCTGGACGACGTACACCACGTGACTGCACAGAACAACGTCAGCCGGGTCAACCGTCGCTTCAACCCACCCCGACTCGACAACGCCGACCTCTATATCCGCCTCTTCGGCGGTCTCGCGCAGCACAGCGCACATACTGGGCGACGGCTCGACGGCGGCGACGGAACGGCAGCTCAAGGCCAGCGGCAGCGCCAGCCGTCCGCCCCCGGCGCCCACGTCCAGCAGCGAATCGCCGGGCAGCAGACGGGCCCGCAGCCGCTCCACCAGAACATCGTCCGTGCGACGAGGGTCGGCCTTGAACTGGTGGGCGTACCGCCTCCAGTGGTCCGTGGGACGCGCCCCCCGCATCCGGTCCGACTGCTCATGCTCCACCCGCACCATTTCGCCCCAGGTTTCGATTGCGCTCATATAGACTCCTTGCCATCGGAATAAAAGGCTGTTGGGATGGCGGCTACTGCACTACCTTTCACCCCCACCCTAACCCTCCCCCTCAAGGGGGAGGGGATTTGACAAACCCATCCTAGTGGCGGTGGCCGGTGGAGTGCATTATCAGGTTGCCTTTGGCGACCTCGGTCATCACCTCCACGGCTTCGGCCAGGGTGGCGTCGTCCACTCCGAGATGCTTCACGGCATCCAGGTGGAAGCGCACTCAAACGCCGCAGTTGTTCATGGCCGATACGATGTAGGCGATGAGCTTCTTGGTCTTGAGGTCCAGCCTGCCGGGGGCCATGCTCTGCTTGTAGTGTTCCCAGTAGGTTTCCAGGTGGTCGGGATTGTGGGCGATGAGCTGGAAGGTCTGCGGCACAAACTCCCAGCCCATCGTGCCCTTGATGTCTTCGTATATTTCCTTGACCCGCCCGGTGGCCTGCTGCTCGGTTATCAACTCTACTCTCGCCAACGTCATTTTCCTCTCGACTTAGAATTGATGGCAATTTAGACTGGGGCACATCTATTTCGTTCTCACCGGCCCATTCGAGATTTTCGGGAGGAAAAGGCTAATTCCCTTTTCCAATCTGTTGCCCAAGAATCGAGCTAGGATGTATCATATCCCAAGACCCTTTTGAAAGGGGATGTTGCATTATGTGTGCCTCGTTAGCCCTTTCTTTAAAAACCCTCCTCTCCCCGGAAACCTGGCCGACAGGCGGGCCTTCCACGCCACTCTAGGTAAGGAGAGAGTAGCGGCCGATTAAATTGGCCGGTACATTTCTCTCCCCACTCTCACGGTCTTTTCCAGTTGTTGCAATGCCAGTTGTTCCTTATTTTCCTATATCCAGAAATTAAGACAGCCGTTATGACGCCAGTGACGGATTGATGCCAGATGCGGGTGATTAGGACAGGAAACTTCCGCCGGACCGGGTTCCGCGGCAGGTACGCCGGGCCAGCCTGGCCGCCAGCCCTGCCGCCGTGGGCGCAGGAGTGGCTGTCCGCCTGCCAGAGGCATCCGGCAGCGCAGTGGGCTTGGGCCTACCGGCGGGAGCTGGCGGAGATTGCCCTCTACGTTGGCGCGTACCTGGTCTACGTGTTCAGCCGCGGGCTAGTCTACGACGACCCGCGAGCCGTGGGCATCGTCAACGGCGAGCGCATCGTTGCGTTGCAGGGCTTGCTGGGGTTCCTGTGGGAACCGGGCTGGCAGGCCTGGGCCATCGAACACGTGCGCGGCATCGTCGTATTCCTCAATTGGGCCTACATTATCACCTACTGGCCGGTGATACTGGCCTTGGCCATCTATTTGTTCCTGCGCAACCGGCGGGAATACTACTACTACCGCACCGTGGTATTGCTGGACCTCATCGCTGCGCTGGCGGTTTTCGCGCTGTTTCCGGTGGCGTCGCCCTTCGCCATTCCCACGGTGGAGCTGACGGACACGATTCAGGTCTTCGGCCCCGCCATCTATGGCTCGGATACGATGGCAATCTTCTACAACACGTCGGCGGCGATGCCCAGCCTGCATTTCAGTTGGACAGTCATCTTGGGCGTGTATTGGTTCCGTAATCTGCCAGGCCCGTTCAAAGCGGCGGGTGTCGTGTATCCGCTACTGACCTTCATGGCCATCACGGTCACCGGCAACCACTTCATCCTCGACGCCATCGTCGGGGGAGTGCTTGCGGGCCTGTGCTTCGGCATCGTAGAGGGGTGGCAGAGGCTGGCCCCGGCGCTGGAAACCTACTACCGCTCCTTGCCCCACATTGGGTGGCGAAAGGTTGGCCTCGGCAAGATACGGTCGATGGGACGGTCCTGGTGGGTCGGCGGCGGTTCGGGTTCCGGCTCTCGAGGCTGGGGACGGTAGGCGCGGACGGGAGAACGCTCCGGGCCGATGTCACTGAGGCGGTCGGCCAATGCCTGTAAGCTGTTCATGTTGTGCACCGGCAGGAAGTCGTCCACGTAGGGCAAGGCGGCCTGCATTCCTTGGGTCAGCGGCTGGTAGTCCGGCGAACCCAGCAGCGGGTTGAGCCACATCAGGCGGTGGCAGCTCCGTTGCAGCCGTGAGGTCTCCCGGGCCAGCAGTTCCGGCTCCCCCCTGTCCCAGCCGTCGGAGATTATCATCACGATGGCCTGCCCCCGCAACGTCCGCCGCAACCACTGGTAGTTGAAGGTCTTGACCGCTTCCCCGATGCGTGTGCCTCCGGCCCAGTCGGGCACGGCGCGGGAAACCTCGGCGATGGCCTGGTCAATGCTGCGATAGCGAAGCTGGCGGGTGATGCGGGTGAGCCGGGTGGCGAACAGGAACGCCTCGATTCCATTGTACGCAGCGGGCTGCCCCACGGCGATGGTGTGGATGAAGTGGAGCAGCATCCGGGTATAGCGCTCCATGGAGCCGCTGACGTCGCAGATGAGGGCCAGCGAGCGGGGGCGGCTCTTGGGGCCGCGCTCGGCCAGGTCGAACAGCTCGCCGCCATATTGCAGGCTGCGGCGCAGGGTGCGGCGCAGGTCGAGGCTGGCTCCGCCCTTTGACGAGCTCAGGGGGATCATGCGGCGGGTGCGCCTCTGGCCCAGGTCCCAGCGCAGCGAGGCCATCATCCGGCGCGCCTCGGCGATTTCCTGGCCGGAGAACTGGGCAAAGTCCTTCTGCCTCAGCACCTCGCGGGCGCTGTAAGTGCGGGTCAGGTCGATGCGCGACACCGAATCGTCGTCCGGGTCGCCGTCGAGGGCCAAGGCATCGTCCATCGGCTCATCGCTGCCAGCCGACACCTGGGGCCTGCGGAAGCGGCGCTGCTCGCCCATGGAGCGCAGATCCATGCCGCTGCGGGCGGTGTTGGGCTTTCGCCAGAAAACGTTGAACGCTTCGTCAAATATGGGCAAATCCTGCCTGCGGTGGACGAAGATGCTGCGGGCGGCCTGGTAGAACTCGCCGCGCCGCCCGATGTGGACGTGCTCGGTGGCCCGCACCATGTCCAGCACGTTGGCCGGCCCGGCGTCCAGCCCCAGCCGCCGCAGCACCTCGGCGAAGCGCAGCAGGTTGGGCAGGATGTGGCCACTGCCGTTGACGCCGTCGCGGTTGAGTGCGTAGAGGTTGGTGATCATAAACGTCCCATATGGGTATACGGAGATTGACATAGCGGATTTCGACTGAGGCTATGATATAGTACAATCAATTGGGCAAGCTGATTGCAATGAGGTCATCAAATGGGTTACCCAATTCCGGAGCCAGCTGAAGACAGGCCCAGGGGCAGTGTGAAGCATCCCTTTGTGGCATGGCTTCTTGCATCCGCTCGGATGTTGTATTTCTCGTACCGGCATATAGGCAAGCCGATGCGAGTAGACTACCGAACAGGTGATGTTTGGTTAGACCGTGGCTGAAGGTTCATTACTTGGTAGTCGCTATGGGTTAGCCCTCCTTGTCCTATCCTTCTTTTTTGTCCTCTGCATGGGTTCAGCCATAGGGTTGTCGATTTACTCCGGTTCGCTGGACAAGCCCGTCGAAGCGATTGACTCTTCCATTGAACAATCATAGCGAGCTGCACACGCTTTTGGTGGGGCTCTAGTTGGTGTCTTCGCTGGCCCCAAAGTCGCTAGGAACAACAACTAGCTTGGTTTTGTCATTCGATTCTTCTAACCCTTACCGCCGCCCGCCGCGTCGCGGCCCCCGGTTTCGGGAGCGTTCCAGCATGGCCCGCACCGGTTCGCCGCGCACCTGCTCTATGTCGTCCTGGTACTTGAGCATCAGGCCCAGCGTGTCGTCTATGACCTCCGGCTCCAGTTCCCGCTGGTTGAGGGCCAGCAGGGCCGATGTCCAGTCCAGCGTTTCCGATATGCCGGGAATCTTGTACAGCTCGGTCTCGCGGAGTTCCTGGACGAAGCCGGTGACCTGCTCGGCCAGCCTGCGGGGAGCGTCGGGCAGACGTGAGGAGATTATCTGCATCTCCTTCTGGAAGTCGGGGTAGTCTATCCAGTAATACAGGCAGCGGCGCTTGAGGGCGTCGTGGACCTCGCGGGTGCGGTTGGAGGTGATGATGACCACCGGCGGGTGAGTAGCCTTGAATACCCCCAACTCCGGGACGGTTATCTGGAAGTCGGCCAGCATTTCCAGCAGGAAGCCCTCGAACTCCTCGTCGGCACGGTCGAGCTCGTCTATAAGCAGCACCGGGGCGCGGTCGTGGGCGGCGTCTATGGCCTGGAGCAGGGGTCGCTTGATGAGGAACCGCTCGCTGAACAGCCCGGCGGTGGCCGATTCGCGGTCAACATCGCCGCTGGCTTCCAATAGCCGGATTTCCAGAAGCTGGCGGGGGTGGTTCCACTCGTAGACGGCGTGGTTGATGTCCAGCCCTTCGTAGCACTGCAACCGGATGAGGGGTGCGTCGAGGGCAGCAGACAGGGCGCGGGCGATTTCCGTCTTGCCGACGCCCGCCTCTCCTTCCAGGAACAGGGGGCGCTGCAAACGCATAGCCAGGAATATGGGAACGGCCAGCGCGCGGTCGGCGACATAGCCCTGCCTGCGCAGCAGTTCTTGGACAGCTTCAATGGAATCCGGCATGGTGGCGGTGGAAGTCAAGGGACGGCTCTCCAATGGTGCGGCTGTATCCATTGTAGCCGAAATCAGTCTGCTCCGTGTGCTCTGCGTTCATGCGCCGACGGGCCGGACGTAGGTGGAGGTCAGGAAGCGGCGGACTAGACGACTCAGGCGGCCCCAGTGGTCGTCTATGGACTCCCGCTGTTCTGCCGTAAGCTGGCTGTAAGTCGCGCCAAACTGCGGAAAGCGCCACACGCTGAACACCCAGAACTCGGGCAGTGGGCCGTCGGGCGGCTGTTCGTCGACGTAGCCAACGCCGCCCGATAGCTCCCACGACACCAAGACTCGACCGTTGCGGGCGAGGGCGAGGGCCTCGACCCAGGAGGCGCGACGGCCTTCGCCCTGGCAGGGGCGCATCAAATCCAGCAGACGACGCAGGCGCTCGTCGTTGTCGGCGGCGGGACCGGCGAAGCGGCGGGTGTAGCGGCTCTCCCATCGCGGCCCCAGGGCCGGGATGACCAGCCCGCCGTCGGAGGCGATGGCGAGCATTGAGGCCGCCTTCGACCATTGGGCCGCTTTGTCGCGGGCGATAGCCTCGTGGGTGTCGCCTTCTTCTTCAGGAACGCCGCTAAGTCCAGCTTCGGCGGGGGTGACCAGCGTGAAGGGCAGACCGTCCAGCAGACGGCGGAATTCGGCCTGCTTGTCGCGGTTGCCGGTGGCGAGGAGGATGGGGGTTGAGGGCACTAGGCAGCATCCTAAAACTTCCCTCTCCCTCGAGGGAGAGGGTGAGGGTGGAACGAACAGGGTCAAGCTACTCGATGCGCGCAACAGCCCGGGTGGCTGTGCCGTCGCCGCCCTTGAGTTTGAGCGGCAGCGCCCACAGTTCGAACTCTTCACCCACCAGTTCGTGCAGGTTGATGAGGTTTTCGATGAGGGGGATGCCCTGCCCCAGCAGCAGGCGGTGTACCGGGAAGTCGTGGATGGTGGACTGGGGTGTGGGCGGGTGCTTGTCTATGGGAAAGTCTACGGCCACGGCGTTGACGCCGTTGTCGGCGAGGTAGGCCGCAGTGTCAGTACCAAGGTAGGGGCCATGACCGTAAAAGCGGGGGCCGCCGGACTCGTTCTCGGCCCACGCCGTGAACAGCACGGCTATCTTGCCGGGGAGGGCATCGGGCACTCCCCCGGCAGCCTGAACCTGCTCGATGGTCAGGGGTTCCAATCCACGGGCCACGCTGCGCAAGTCAACCAGGATGGCCGGGCCCATGTACCTCTCCAGCGGCATCTCGTCGACAGTGGCCGCGCCCGGCACGAAGTGGAATGGCGCGTCCACGTGGGTGCCGATATGGGTCGCCAGGCAAAGCCGCTGGTTGGAGCGGGCGTGGGTTTCGTGGGTCATAAGGGGCGTAGTCTCCACGCCGGCCAACCCCGGGACGGTGCTGACTCTTTCGCTGCCGAGAGTCAGGGTCAGGTCAATCAGTCGGGTCATTAAGTTTACACCCCCACCCTAACCCTCCCCCTAAGGGGGAGGGAATTTTCGGGGTCTAGTCACCAGGAGTGGCTTCGGGAACCGCGCCCGAAGGCGGCGCAGGCAGCGGTTCGGGCGGCGGTCTGGAGATGGCGTCGAAGCGGGCCTCCGGGGGCAGCGAGTCTTCCCAGTCGGGGATAAGCACCTGCTTGGTGGATTCCAGGGTCAGAATGGCCAGGACACCCACCAGGCTGAATCCCATGGACATGGCGAACACTGGCATAAACGAGCCGGTCGCCTCATATACCAGGCCGCCCAGGAAGGTAGCGATAGCATGGCCCAGCATGGCCCCCATAATCTGGTAGCCGTAGAGGGTGGCCAGGGGGCCTTGTCCGAAGTACTGGCGGTTCACCACCAGGTAAGCCGACATTTCGCCGCCAAAGCCGAGACCGAAGGCAGCGCCGAACAGGTAGAACGCCCACACGTCCTGCGCCCAGAACAGCACCAGGACGGTTATCCCCTGTAGAAACAGGGCCACGACCATAACGGGCTTGCCGCCAAGGCGTTCCGCCAGGATCGGTACGATAAACCTGCCGATGATGCTGAATATCGTGATGAACGACAGTATGAGAGCCGACTGGGTGAGTCCGATTCCCAGCTCTACGCCGAAGGGGATGGCGTAGATCAGGACGATGCCGTGGCCGGCGCAGCCGAGACCGTGAATGGTGGGCAGGTTCCAGAAAGCCCGAGTCCGGCGCGTGGCCTGGCCGAAGACCTTGAGACGCAGGGCCAGGATGTCTTTGGGTATGATTGGGTCTGGTGGATCGTCGGGCTGCGCTCCGTAGGGCCGGATGCCCGCGTTGACCGGGGCGGAACGGAAGAAGAGGCTACAGGCGATTATCAGCCCGCCGCCCGCGAAACCGATGAGCAGGAAAGTGTCCTGCCAACCCGCGACACCCAGCAACTCCGCGATGCCTGGCGCGATAACCGCCGATCCGATGCCGCCTGCCCCCTGCAACAGGCCGGTAGCCAGCCCCAGCCGTCGCCGGAACCAGCCGCCAATGGACGCCTGTAGGGGCACGAAAGTAAAGGCCTGAGTTATAGCCAGAAAAATGCCAAAGGCAATGAAGAAGTGCCAGACTTCGCTGACCATTCCCACCATGCACATACTGACCAGATACAGCACACCGCAACCGAACATGATAGGGCGGGCGCCGAACCTGTCTCCCATCATGCCAGCGACCGGAGACATCAGGGCCCCGATCAGGTAGTAAACGCCTATTGCCCCGCCGATGATGGCCATGCTCCAGCCGAAGTCGCCATCCTCGTCGCGGAGTGGGACGACCATGATGCCGGCGGACATACTGATGGCCTGGCCTATGACCTGAACCACTATCAGGATGACCAGGATGACCCAGGCGCGATGGAATCGGAAGGGAGCCATTGCGGCTAGTTGTGCCATATCACCCTTATGCCGGATCTAGTCTGCGAAGTTCAGTGAAGCGGGCAAGCCTTGAGGAAACCCTGGCCCCACCAGGTGTCGGAAAGGCCCTCGTCAGAGGTTTCTCCAATGGGAGCAACGCCGAAGGCGGCCTGCCCTGAGCTTGTCGCAGGGCCGCCGCCTTCGGAATCTGCCACGCCGGAGTCTTCGAGAGTTGAGCTGGAAAAGCCAAAGGTCAACTCCCGGCCCTCAGCGTCGGACGCCACAGCCCAGGCCCCGAAGAAGATTATCAGCGCCACCGTCACGACAATGACCGCCACGAAGACGAATGGCGCCGGCATGTTGCGTATAAGGGTCAGCTTCCGACCTCCACTTCCACCGGGAAGACCATGTTGTTGCCGTAGCCCCGGCCGTCCCACTTGTTGGGGAACTCCATAGGCTGCGTGTCACCCAGGTTGTTGATGGCGCGGCACATGATGGTGTACTTGCCCTGAGCGGGCGGCTGCCAGTAGTGTTCCCAGCGGTTCCAGGAGTAGCCGATGCGGGGGTGCAGCGTGTCTACGGGAACCCAGCTCTCGCCGCCGTCCTCGCTGAACTCGACCTTGACGATTTCCTGCTCGCCGGACCAGGCGGCGCCAGCCAACTGGTAGCCGGTGACCGGGATGATTTCGCCCGGCACCGGGTTGGTGATGATGGACTTGACCTTCAGCTTGGTGTAGTAGGTGTAGGGGATGGGCGAGCCCGGCTCGTTCTGGGTCATGTAGCGTTCGGTCATGTAGAAGCCCTGGAACTCGTGGTCCAGGACGTGGATGCCGACCAGCCACTTGACGGAGTTCATGCCGTACCAGCCCGACACCAGCAAGCGCAGCGGGCGTCCGTGCATGAGCGGCAGCGGCTCGCCGTTCATCTCATAGGCCAGCAGCGTGTCGGGGTGCAGGGCCTTGGCCATGGGCAGGCTGCGCTCGTAGGTGACCTCGGCCGGGTCGCCGACGACTTCGTCCGGCCCGTGGTCTGCGCCCTGGAACATCACCTCGACGGCGTTGTCCTTCACGCCGGCCAGCTCCAGCACGTCGCGCAACGAGACGCCGGCCCACTCGGCGTTGCCCATGATGCCGTGGCCCTTGATCTGCTCCATCACCGAGCTGATGCGTAGGGCCTTGGTGTAGTATTCTGGCACCGGGCTGTTGCCGCAGCACTCGAAGGTGACCTGGAAGCGCTTCTGGGGCAGGGCCTTGATGTCG
Source organism: Dehalococcoidia bacterium (assembly GCA_965204865.1). Classification (GTDB taxonomy): domain Bacteria; phylum Chloroflexota; class Dehalococcoidia; order Lucifugimonadales; family UBA3495; genus VXOI01. Next base: position 3,634,613 of record OZ242027.1, read on the forward strand.
TCGAGGGACAGGGAAAGCTCGCGCTCCACCTGTCCGTCAACCTTCAGGCGGTAGGTGTTGACGTCTATCTCGGGGCAGTCCTTCCAGTGATTGCGCACATAGAAGAGGTCGTTGGGAACAATGTTCTCCTGCAACGCCGTAGGGGGCGCGGCGAAGGTGCGCAAGCCGGCGTTGGTCGGGATTATCTGGGGTTCCGCGCGGGTTCCTATCTGCGGTAGGGCCATGCTGTCCTCCTGAATGTCTGCGGCTTGCGCCTCTTATTTTGGCTGCGTATTTTCAGTTTCTGGCGTAACGCCAGGGGGCGGTTCGTCGAATTCTTCACCGGCGGCAGCGGCCGCCTCGCGACGACGGTTCCATTCCAGCCACGCTTTTTGCACCTCAGCGCGGGCATTGTCGGCGGCGGCTCTTATCTGCCGCCGACGGCGTTTTTCCAGTGTTTCTTCCAGCCAACTGGCAAATACCATTACTGTTCCCCAAATGTCGGTTAGCGCTAGGGCAATGGCCGCCGACGATATGGCTACAGGGGCCAGGTTCTGCCATACGGACAAGGTTTTGTCCGTGACGCCGGGTAGAGATTCATCGGCGATGGCCCTTTGCGCCAGCCATATTACGGCTATGACCATTTGGCCGCTGAACAGGCCAAAGTACCAACCTTTGTATTTGGACAGTATGCTCCAGATAGACTCCCGGTCGCCACGGTCATGTGTTTCCGGTGGCTGATTCTCTTCCGGCCTTTCTGGACCGTCGTTCTGCGCCACCCCCAGCTATTCCAAATAGCTCGTCTGCGGCTCGTTAGTCGGATAGGTCATCAGCAACACTGCTGGCGTCCACAAGTGGTTGATGAGCTTGTGCGGCGTTCCCGGCGGCACAAGGAGCGTGGTGCCAGCGCGCACGGTGCGCACTTCGTCGTCGATAATCGCCTGGATCGCCCCCGACGTCACCTGCATCGACACGTCGGTGTTGTGGACGTGCATCCGGCCTTCCCAGCCGGGGTCAATCTGCACTTCCTTGATGGTCAGAGACTCAGCCCCTTGCGCGCTGGACACCAGGTAACGCTCGCTCCGCCGGTCCACCGGGGCCGACATCCTGATGTCGGAATGGTCAATGTACGGCATCTTCACTCCAATACTCAAGGCATTTTACCACTACGGCCTTAAGAGCGCATTCTAACGCAGAATACGCAGCAGGGGCTTTCCGGTCTCCAATGACCCTGAGCCTATCAAAGGGCCGTCCGTTCATCCTTCGACAAGCTCAGGACGAACGGACTGGATGGATTTCGCTACTCGACGGTCACCGGGTAGCCGACGATGGCGCTGAAGTTCTTGCGCATATTGTTGTAGCGCGGCTCCCGGGACTGCACCCGGCCCACCTCGTCGGTGGCGCGGGACATTATGGTGTAGTCGCCCGGCTTGGCGTCCCATTTGTAGGACCAGCGCACCCACATGAACCGGTCGCGGGGCTGTTCGATGTGGGCCGAGTGCCAGGTCTCGCCGTCGTCCACGCTGACCTCAACGCTGTCTATGGCCCCGGCCCCGCTCCAGGCGTAGCCACGAATTATCTGCTCGCCGGAGTTTATGACCTTGGTATTGTCGTTGGGGCTGGTGACCATGGACTTCACGCCGATGGTGGTTATCAGTTCCTTGTCGGGAGAGTCCTCTGAGTCGGCGTAGTAGTAGAACTGGTAGTGATACCAGCAGTCGGGCATCTCCTCGGTCACTTCCAAGCGGCGCAGCCACTTGACCGACCAGTTGCCCGACCAGCCCGGCACCAGCAGCCGCACCGGGGCGCCGTGCAGGTGCTCCAGCAACGCGCCGTTCTGCGCCCAGGCCAGGATAGTGTCGGGGTGCAGCGCCTTCTGCACCGGCAGGCCCTTGTCGTAGTAGAAAGCCTCGGTGCCTTCCTCAGCGGTGGCCGGGACGCCTATGTCCCAGCCTTCGGCCCGGATGTACAGAGACTTGTCGGTCAGCCCTGCTTCCTGCAACACTGCGTAGAGGGGAACTCCGGTCCACTCGCTGGCGCTAAGAATCATGGCCTCGGAGGTGCGCGAGGGTCGCGGGCCTTCGCCCTTGAAGAACTCGAAGAAGGTGGCGTCGGACCCGGAGCATTCCATCACCGTCCGCACCGAGCGGCCGGGGAAGCGGCGCAGGTCGTCGAAGGACAGGGTCAGCGGGTTCTTGACCTCGCCGTCTATGGTCAGCGTCCACTGGTCGGCGGGGATGATGGGCGGCACGTCGAAGTGCTGCACGGTATAGTGCAGGTGGGTGGGGGTAATCAGCCCCTCCAGGTCCATCACCGGGGTGCGGATGCGGACGGTGCGGCCCTCGTCGTCCAGCAGGGTCACCGGGTTCACTTCCTTGGATGGCCAGCCGTACCAGTCGCCGGTGAGTCCGGCGTTGGCCGCGTCCGAGCCGATGGCATCGTCCATACGCAGAAAATCGGGCACCGCCCCTTCTTCGCGGGTAGTCATCCAGAGCCTCCTTTCCTAGTTCACGTTTATGCTCCCGTTCCTCGGGCTGGAAATTTTACCCCTTGTCCCAGGGCCTGTGGACAAATCGTGAGACACGCCGGCAGAGTCATCATCCCTCACCGCGGGGGTTGGGAAGAGGAGGGGCTGTCGGGGTGTTCGCCCCGCAGTATCTGGGCGCGTCGCAGTTCTATCGCGTCTTGCAACAGGTCAGAGCCATATCGCTCCAGAATGTCGATGTCTCTGCGTAGAATCGGGTCGGACACCTTGACTTTGTTCTCCGCCTGCCGCAACTCCATCAAGTCGCTGCCCCTTGCATGGCGGTTATTTCCCCTGATGAACAACCACCAGAACGCCAACGCAAAGGCAACGACGACAACCAGTCCGGCAAGATACAGCATCGCTTCTAGCTCTCAGCCCTGCGTGTCCCGTGCCAACGGCGCCTAGCGGGTCTTGCGCCAGGCATCGTAATTTTCCTGCATAAAGCCCAGGTGTTCCGGGATATGGGCCTCGTACACGTTAAGCCAGTCATCCAGGATCATATCGCCGTTTTCAGGATGGTAGCAGACGTTGGCCCAAGCGTTTTCCGGCAGCGTCTTGATGAGAGTATACGTCTGCTGGCGCAACAGGCGGAACAGCTCCAGGGACTGTTTCCGTATCCTGCTGCGGGTAGCCGAGGGAAGCGGCCCAACCGTTTTCGTCGTAGGCCATCAGCGGCTGCCCCGGTTCCGCAATGAAACGCCGACAGCGGATATAGCTGTTGGCCTCGCTGTCGGCGATATGCGCCAAATGCTCCCGGATGCTCCAACAGCCATGCTCGTCCCGGAAGTCCCACATCTCCTCGGGAAATTGACGCACCCCGGCAATCAGGGTTTCGTAAGCCTTGCCGTAGGATTCGATCTTGAGTTGCCGCGCTTCCGGCGTCATAGTTCGCATTTCCCTGTAAAATTCCCGCCGTAGGAATCCGCCCGCGGGACAGGTTGGGTCGAAATTGACAAGTCGGACCAACCCGCGGCCGGGTCACTGCCCAACCGCTCATCCTTCGACAAGCTCAGGACAAGCGGTTGGGGAATATACGGATTCTAGGCAGTGGCGTACTTGACGCCCAGCTCGGTCTCCCAGCGCAGGTAGTTCATCATCTCGCCGTAGCTGCGGTCAACGCCGAGGTAGTTGATGTCGGCGGGCGGGCGGACGATGCCGGTGAGGCCCTGCTCGACGGGCAGGCCGGCCTCACGCCACTTCGCTATGCCGCCTTCCAGCACCGAGACGTTGGTGTAGCCCAACTCGCCGAGGGTGACGGCGGCCAGCGCGGAGTTGCGCCCGGTAGCGCAGGTGACGGCGATGGACGTGGACTTGTCGGAAGCGATGTCGCCAATTTCGATTTCCAGCCAACTGCGCGACACCCACTTGGCCCCGGGGGTATGGCCGCCGGAGAAGTCCTGGCTGGTGTCCACGAACAGCACGGTTTCGGGCGAATTGTCGTGGAGTTCCTGGGCTTCAACCAGCTTCACGCTGCGGAAGGCGTCGCCGAGGCCGGCGACCGGCGAGCGCTCCATGCCAGCGGCAAGCTCGCGGCCCGAGGCGGCCCATGCTGGGGCGCCGCCGTCCACGGCGTAGACTTCCTGGTGTCCCATCTGCCTGTAGAAGGAACCGGTGACCGTGGCGCGGGTCCTGCCGTCGCAGCAGAAGACGATGGTGGAGTTCTTGACCACGGCCAGGTCGTCGGCCCGCTGCACTGCCTGTCCGCCGGGCCACCAGCGGAAGCCGGGGATGTGGCCGTCGGTGAACTCCTTATCCGTGCGCACGTCTACGAGGTAGACGGCCTCGGTGTCGCGCCTGGCTATCAGCGCTTCCAGCTCGTCCGGCGACAGGTAACGCACGCCGTCCTCGGCAGCAACACGGGCGGCGTATTCCTCGGCGGCGGCGCGGCCTTCCTCGGAGACCTCGGGCAGCTCCACGCGGTCCGCGCCGTTCTCCAGCTCGAAACCGGCCAGCAGCCAGCCGGAGGTGCCGTTCTTGAGGCCCAGGGCCTCGATACCCATTCGCTGTAGCACGCGGGTTCCGGTGATGCTGCGGGTGCGTCCGGCGCAGTTGAGGATGACAGTGGTGTCATCATCGATTTCGTTCAGGACGTCGGTGATGCGCAGGGCCAGCTCGCCGCCGGGCATACTGCGTCCGCCGGGAATGGCGAAGCGCTGGTATTCCTCCGGGGTGCGGGTGTCGAGGATGACCAGCTTGTCGCCGCGCTCGATGCGCTCGTGCAGGTCTTCGGCAGAGATTTCAGGGACGTGATGCACCACCTCCAGCTTCTCGCCGAAGTCCTTGCTGGGCACGTTGACGCCCCACTCGGTGGGGTAGTCACGGGCCGACCAGCGGTTGACGCCGCCGTCGAGGATGGAGACGCTGGTGTAGCCCAGCCGCTCCAGCGTGGCGGCGGCCAGCGGGGCTCGGCGACCGTCGTCGTCGCAAACTACAACCTGCACATTCTTGGCTGGCACCGAGTCCTCGATGATGAACTCGATACGGCGGCGAGGGATGAGGCAGGCGCCCGGGATGTGGGAACTGTTGTACTCCCCGGACTCACGCACATCTATAAGGGCAAAGGGGGCATCGCCCTTGAGCAGGCCGTCCAGCTCGGCGTCGGAAATCAACTCAGCCATAATCGTCGGCTCACTTATTCATGGATGGCGTCATTATGGGAATGCCCGTTGCGGAGTGTCAACCCGAAGCCCCGATACTCAAGCATCGAGAAGCGTATAATGCTCTGCCGGGGACGACCGCCTGTATATATGGCGGCGGAAGAGGACTTCGTATGCCTCGGTTGGTGCGCTGGCTGGGATACCTGGGACTATTGGCGGCCCTGTGCGCTCTGGCAATGGCGGTTTCCTGCGGGGAGGAACCGGACCCGTCAACCGCCGTAGCAGGCTCCACGGCGGAGCCAACCAATACCCTCGTGCCAGTGCCTACGCCCACGGCGACGCCTGTTCCCACAGCCACGCCGCCCCCCACAGCCACGCCGGCGCCGACACCCACGGCCACGCCAGCGCCAACGCCTACTGCAACTCCAAGGCCCACTCCGGCGCCTGCTTCCATTGTGGGAGCATCGTCGGCCGACGTGTACAGCCGGGTTGCCCCATAGGTGGCATTCGTCGAAACCCCGATAGCATCCGGTAGCGGCGTCCTGATTGAAGGCGGTTACGTGGTCACCAACTACCACGTGATATGGCCCCTTGAATCGGTCGAGGTCACCTTCCCGGATACCCATAAACTCTATGTGCCGGTAGCCGCCTGGGACCCGATGGCCGATATTGCGGTGCTGGGGCCGTTGGAGGACGCGCTGGCTCCGCCCTTGGAACTGCTGGACGGCGAGGGCCTGCCCATCGGCAGCGAGCTGTATCTGGTGGGTTACCCGGCAGAAGCAGAGTTGTACCCGCAGGCTTCGATTACCCGCGGCATTCTCTCCCGCGTCCGGGAATGGGAACAACTGGGGATGACCTATCTTCAGACCGACGCGGCCATTACCGGCGGACAGAGCGGCGGGGCGCTGGTCAATGCCCGAGGCGAAGTTATCGGAATCTCCGGGTTCAAGTTCAGCGATGCCGGCTTCGGCTTAGTTGCGTCGGCGGCTGACATCGCGCCCATCGTGGAGCGTCTTATCAACGGACAAGACCCTTCAGGGCTGAACAGCCGCAGCTTCCTGGACGGAAAGCCCAGGTTCGAGTTCCAAGTGGACTTGCAAAACTATTGGGATACCAAAGCGTTTTTTACCAGAGGCGGGACGGCGCTGGAGGCCGAAATTGACGGACCAGGCGACGGACAGTTCCATGTAACCGACGCATTCGGCGCAACATTATTAACGGCAAGTAATGAATATACCGGCATTGAGTTCGGCAGAGTGGAACAGTTGGGAGACTATCCCAATTTTCTGCAAGTTGAGATGGCGTCCGGCGAATCGTCGGCCTTTGACCTGACCAGCAGCATCGCTTTGCATCCCATTGACGACCCGGACGATGGACAGATTATTGCGGCGGGTGAAACCGTCGCCGGAAGCATTGACCACTTCAATGACATAGATTGGTACTCAATCCGCCTTGAAGAAGGGGAAACGGTAAGAATTTCCACCGATTCCCTCAACGTGGACACCATCCTGTACGTTGACTTCCCCCACTCCCGCAACAACCAGGTGGTCTCCGACGATGACAGCGGCGGCGGGTTGTTCGGGACAAATTCGGAACTGGTCTATCGCGGGCTGCAATCCGGCGAGTATTACATAAGCGTCTATGAGTCAGCCGGAGACAGCTTTGGCGGTTACTATCTGTCGGTGGAGCAGGCCAGGGATGGGGATGAAACAGTCGAGGTGCCGCCAAGCCCGCAAGTGGTGGACAGCCCCTTCGGAAAAATGATCGTTTACGAAGGCCAGTTGTCCGGTTTTTCCATTCAAGCGCCTGCGGACTGGATAGAAAGTTGGCCTAACGAAGAGGATGGCGTTGAAGTCTTCGCGGCGAGCACTCCAGAGGAGGAGGGAATAGTTATAGTTGAAGCGGACCTGTTTGCGTCGGGCGAAGGCGGAACATCACCGGAAGAGTTTGTGGATGATTTTGAGCTAACCATGGCCCAGGATGGGTTTCAAGTAAGCTCTCGCAGGAATATCACCACGTCTCATGGGGTTCCGGCAATTGTGTTTGACGTTTCAGCGGGAAGTGGATTCCTTTCCGGGTTGGGGTTGGTCAGCATTCAAGAGGAACGCTTCGTTTTAACTGTTGTTTACTTCTTTCCGGATGAAACCGCCGCGACCATAATGCCTTGGGCCGAATACTCCTTCGATACTCTGCTCATCAGGTGACCGCCTGCGCCCGAGAGCAGGCGCCGCATCCCCGGCAACGGGCCGGTACTCTAGCCTGGCAGTCCGCCGGGGGAGCGATGAGACTGGCGGCGGCCTCTCCGCAACCACCCCGGGATACTTCCCGTCGCGCCAAGAATCGAAAGAGCCTGCCCCCTGTGCTATACTCAAAGGGTTATGACTACCCCGAATGATGAAATAGCGGAATTGCCTCTGTTTCCTCTGAACCTGGTGCTTTTCCCGGGTATGCCGTTGCCGCTGCATATCTTCGAAGAGCGCTACAAGGCGATGATTGGCGACTGTATGCGTAACAATGCTCCTTTCGGCGTGTCGCTCATCCGGTCGGGGCAGGAAGTAGGCTCGCCCGCCGAGCCGTTCACCACCGGCACCACCGCCCGCGTGCTGCGCTCGGAACTGCTGGAGCAGGGGCGTATGAACATCCTGACCAAGGGAGAGCGCCGCTACGAGATAATCGAGATTACGCAGGAGGAGCCCCACGTGGCCGCGCTGGTCAAGCTGCTGGACGAGCCAATAGGCGAGGGCTTCACCGGGGTTTCTGCTGAGCTGACCGAGGAATACACCAAGCTGATTCGCGGCCTGACCACTCTCAGCGGCGGCTATATGTCGGATGTCACCATCCCCGAAGACCCGGTGGAACTGTCCTACATGATTGCCGCCAACCTGGACGCCCCAACCCCCCTGCGCCAGGAACTGCTGGAAGTGCCCACCGCCGCCGACCGCCTCAACCGCCTCATACCGCTGCTCCGGCGGCGCAACCATGCGCTGCAAGAAGAGATCGAGCGCCGCAACCCCTTCCGCGGCCCGCGACTTAACTAGACATACTACTTAGGCAGTTGGAGATGATTGTCTGAACTGTGATTCGTATGATTTGGATGATTGCCCTGATTTTTTGTTGCCGAATCATAGCAATCCCTTAATCACAAAAATCACAGTTCAGGTTATTCCTAAGCCCCAAACAGCCGCAGCGCGCCCTGTTCCGGGATTTTGCCGCTGAAGAGCTCCGGGTGAATCATCTCGGCCATGATTTCCAGGCCCGTCACCAAGCGGGGGCCGGAGCGGCTGGTGTAGGCGCTGGCGTCCACCACGTATACGCGGTCGTTGCGGACGGCGGGAAGGTCTTTCCAGCCCTCACGCTCGGCCAGGATGGGCACGTCCTCCAGCCCGCGCTTCACGTCGAAACCGCAGGGCATCATCACGATGATGTCGGGCTGACGCTCGACAACCTCGTCCCACTCCAACTTGAAGGTGCCGGTGTCCTTGTCACCGAAGGTGTTGCTGCCGCCGGCCAGGTCCACCATCTCCGGCACCCAGTGGCCGCCGCACATCAGCGGGTCGGCCCATTCCACGTGCAGCACGCTGGGCCTGGTGTCGGCGTCGGCGGCGCGGGCCTTCACCGCCTCGATGCGGGCCTCCATGCCTTCGGCGATTTCGTCGGCCCTCTCTTCGGCCCCGGTGGCGCGGCCCACCATGCGTATGTTCTCGATGACGTCGCCCAATAGCTGGGGGTCGAGGGAAATGACCTCGGGCTGCTTGTCCAAGCTCATGCTAACCTCGGCAACCTGCCGAGAGGAGATGGCTCAAACCTCGCAGATGGCTTGGGTGATGAGCAGGTCCGGCTCGGCGGCCTGCAACACCTCTTCGTCAATCTCGTAGATGCCCAGCCCCTGTTCCAGCCGCTCGGATATGACACGGCTGATTTCCCCGCTGGTGGGCTGCTGGCCGTGGAAGACGCTGCGCACCACCCACGGCTTGTTGCGGGCCTCGGGCGGGTAGTCGCACTCGTGGGTAACGCCCTTCAGGCTGTCCTGCAGCCCGAGCTGGTAGACAATCTCGGTGGCGCTGGGCAAAAACGAGCAGATGTTCATTAGCGGGCGTCTCCGTATCTAGCGCTTCTTCTCGGTGTGGGAGGTCAGACCGACGGTGGTGTCAACGGTCGCCACGGCGACCGAACCGTAGAGGGGTCAACGGCGTTTCCAGGTCTCCACCAGCTCGTAAGCCTGGTCGTCGTCCACGCCCCACATCGTGAAGTGGATGCGAATGGCGTCATACAGGGTGAGGTCGCCCGGCGTCTTGTCCGGGTCGCGATAGGACTCGATGTCCACTTCCATCCAGTCGAGGCGGATGTCCTCGCTGTTGGCGATGCGCTCGACCATGTTGACGGCGCAGGCGGTGATGCCGGAGAAGAACAGCTCGCCCGCTCCGACCTCATCGCCGCCGGGGTCGTCGGCCACCCAGTGGTGGTTGCGGGCGTTGCAGATGGCGCGGCCCAGGGTGCCGGTGCTGTAGCTCTTGGCCTTGTAGGCCAGGGTCAGTTCAGCCATGATCCCTCCCTTGCGTTGGTGGATTCGCTTCGATTCCTGATGCGAGGGATTTCACCCCCACCCTAGCCCTCCCCCTGAGGGGGAGGGAACTAGTCGGCGACGCGGTAGGCGACGCACTCGACGATTTCGATGGCCAGGGGCTTCTGGGCGAGGCCGGTGGTGCCGATGACAGCGCGACAGGGCGAGTTGGAGATAAATTCCCGGTAGACTTCGTTGAACTCGCTCCACAGGTCCATGTTAGTCAGGAAGACCATCATCTTTATGACCCGCCCGTAATTGGTGCGGGCGGCGGTCAGGATGGTCTCCACGTGGCGGAAGCAAGCGCGATACTGTTCCTTGTAGGTCTCGCCGACGGGGTTGCCGTCGAAGTCCGACGACGTGGTGCCGCGGCAGTAGACCTTGACCGCGCGCACCTTGAGCATACGGGTAAAGTCTTCCTCGAAGTAGTCGCCGTACAGACCGGTGCGGTGGGAGACGGAGTCGGTGGCATTGCGCCGCCCGTCGGCGATGATCAGGTCCAGCAGCCGGTCGCGCTCGGCGAAGGGCAGCGCCTGGGCCTGCTCGATGCTCATGGCGTCCAGGTCGGCTAGGGTGAGAGCGGCGCGTCCGGTCTGGGTCATAGTAGGTCTGCCTCCACTGAACCGGGATAGGGACGCCCGACTGCGGGTTTCAACCGTTCATCCTGAGCTAGTCGAAGGATGACCTATATTAGTCCTCAGCGGCACAGGGGCGCAAGCAAAGCGGCAGTTTTGACAGCATCGGAAACCGCCCCGTAAGATGGCTGGAAAGAACGAACCACAGAGAGGCGCACAATGGTAACGATCCCCGAGTTAAAGGAAAAATACGAAGGTCTGGACATGCAACTCCCCACCAAGAGCGAGGAGGCCATTGACCCGGACTGCCTGCTGACCTTCGAGTACGAGTACCCGGAGCGGGACACCGAGGTGGTCATAGACACCGACGAGTTCACCGCCGTCTGCCCCTGGACCGGGTTGCCTGACACCGGCGAGTTGGTCATCAGCTACATCCCCTCCCGAAGCTGCATCGAGCTGAAGTCGCTGAAGTACTACCTGCTGTCGTACCGCGACGTGGGCATCGTGCAGGAACACGCCGCCAACCGCATCCTCAACGACCTGGTCAAGTGCTGTAGCCCCCGCAGCATGAAAATCAAACTGGACTACAAGATACGCGGCGGCCTGCACACGGTCGTCACAGTGGAGCACGGCGGGGAATAGACTCAGCCTCTAGCGCCGCAACAGCGCCGTCAGTTCCCCGATGTCGGGCAGTTCCTCCAGCCGCGCCACAGCTTCCATCACCTTGCTCACGCCTTTTTCGCCCAGGGCCTCCCCGGCCAGGAAGTCGAACTTGTCCCGCAGTTCCTCGGGCGACGCCGGGTTGCGGTGGTCGCCGTGATGGGCCACCACCGACTCGCTGAGGGTGCGTCCGTTGTTCAGCGACACGGTGACGCGGGCGGCGGGGTAGTCGTAGCGGCGCAGGTCCATCTCCGGGTCGGCGGCCACCGACACCCGCTGCGCCAGGGACAGGGTGGCCTCGTCGGTCAGCTTGTCCTGATAGAAAGCCGTGACGTCAGTCGCGCCTAGTGTGACAGCGGCAGCCACGGCGTAGGGCAGGGAGAATTTGGCGGCCAGCATATTGGGCGGCGCCGGGTCGGTCATTATCGTCGCCAGCGGCGGGGCCAGCACGTCGATGTGCTCGACGTCGGCGGCGGAAAACGCCTCGCGGCTCAGGATGTGCTGCATCCCGTCCAGAGCGGGATGGTTGTACAGGCAACAGGCGTGCAGCTTGAAGTAGTTCTGCTGGATGCGCAGCGGCCCCGGCCCGCCCAAGCCTTCGGACACCGCATCCGGGTTGAAACCCTTTCCCAGCAGCGAGCCGTATATGTCTGCCGGGGCGTCCTTGATTCCGGTGAAGCCGCAGAGAGCCAGATTGGCGGCCATGATGCCCTGCATCGCCGAGCGGCCTGGGTACAGGTTGCGAACGGTGGCGCCTTCAAGACAGGGCGTCCAGGTGTTGGCCGGACTCATGGAGACGGCGATGTTCAGCGCCTCGCGGGTGTGTTCCCGGCCGAGGGCCAGCAGGCGGGCGGTGGCGGCGGCAGCGCCGATGGTGCCCCAGGTGCCGTGGGAATGAACATCTGAACTCACCACGGTTCCCGTGCCGATGCGAGAGGTCGTCTCGTAGCCGACAATCACGCTCTCGAGGAACTGGCGGCCACTGGCGCCGACTTCCTCGGCCACAGCCAGCGCTGGGGGAATGACGTGAATGGCGGCATGCCCCCCGCCCAGCCGGTTGCCCTCGTCCATCTCCAGGGCCACGCCCGCCGTCCCGTTAACCAAGGCGGCAAAGGTGGCGGTGGCCTGCCGGCGGTGGCCGAGGATGCTGGCCGGGCCTTTGCCGCCCATCTTGACCGCCAGCTTGGCAAGGTTGCGATTCTCGGGGAGGCGGCTGCCGGCCAGGATGGCGCCGAAGGTGTCCAGTACCACGGTGCGGGCCGCGTCCGCGGCTTCTGTGGTAAGGCTGTCCAGCCGGGTCTCGCTGACGAAGCTGGCCAGACGTTCCAAGTATTCAGGATAGTCTCCCATGATACCCCACCTCCGGTACTTCGGCTGGGTCCGGGCTCCCTGACTCCGGTTTGCCTATTCAGTGAACTAACAGCATAATGCCCAGCACTATGGGCGACAAGCGGCGACTGTCATTCGCTTTCTTTGAGAATTTGCGCGTTCCGATGGTCCTGCGGCGCAAGCTGCGCCGGGTAATGGACAACAACCTGACCAAGATTCGCAGGCTGCGCGGCTGCTGCGGCAACTACGGGCAGCCCGGATGTTGACTGCGAGAGGTCGGGCCGCCGGGCGGCGGCCATCATCACTGACATTACTGAGCCGTGAACGAGTTGCTAAACTACCTCGCCATTCCCGCTCTAGCAGGAATGGCGGGCAGGCGTAGAGATGTCGGTTGAGGCTACCCGGCCAGTCGGATGCCCTCCCACCAGTGCTTGCCGTGGCCGCGACGCTTGCGCCGTAGGCCCAGGGCGGTCAGGCGCATCCCGAAGGCGCGTTGAGATATGGGTTCCCGCCCGGCGTTGCGGCGCCAATCGAGGAAGCCTGCGTAAAGTTCCCCGGCCAGTACCCGGTTCCCCTCTCCGGTCTCGCAGCGTTCCGTGACGAAGCGGTCTATGGGGTTGCCGCGGGAATCGAGGGCTATTGAGCCGCCCTGGATTCCCGCTTTCGCGGGAATGACGATAGGGGGTTCCTGGGGCCGGGGATCCGGCGGTCGCGTGGTGGGCAGCGGTGGTCCAGCAGGGACGGCGGGCGCGCCGTCGCGCGGGATGCGTGGCAGGTAATCGCCTGAGAAGTCTGCGGGGGGCCTTATGGGTGGAGTTTCGGTGGATTCACCGGACTCAACCGGAGGCGGGCTGATGATGTCGTCAAAGTCCAGGGCCGACGGGTGGTCGGGAAGGACGACGTTTCCCCAGTCTGAGATATTCTGCCCAGCTTCGTCGGCGCTGGCGGCGCAGTATTCCAGCAACTCAATGTAACTGTCCAGCCCGCCGAAGTGTTCCCAACTCAGGGACTGCCCTCCAAGGCCGGTGGCGTTGAGGGTGAACCCCAAGCGCCGGATGTGAAACAGGCGGCGATAGGGCGGGGGACATTCCCATACGGGCTGGATAATCGACCGCCGCACCGCCAGAGCAATGAGGTGCATCACAGACAGGGCGGTCCGCAGTTCGGGGAGTTCCTGTTCGATGGGATCGCCGGGGAAGGCGACGGCCAAACTGCGCCGGGTCTGCAAGGCCGACAGCGCGAAGGCGGCCCGCATTTGGTTGGCCGCGCCCCGGGTCAACGCGGCGGAAAGCTCAGATTCCGATTCCCAAGGGTCTATATCCTGTCGGCTTGACCGCGAAGCCCCGGAGCCGGGACGCATCAAGGCCCTCGGCGGCACGTTGCCTGCGGCGGCGGCCTTCCAGAACGCCACCGCAAAGGCCAGATTCTCTTTTACCAGTCTGATTTCTTCTCCCGGCCTCACACACCACCACCCAGCATCGCTTTGGGGAGTTATGCCTGTCAGCTTGCGGGACGCCTTACCCCGCTTTCGCCGGGGCAGACCCTGGATTCCCGCGAAAGCGGGAATGACGATTCAGTTAGCTGCTCAGGTCCATCACCACCTTGATGATGTTGTCCTGGCGCTGGTCGTACATATCGTAGGCCTTCTGCACGTCGGAGAAACCCATCTGGTGGGTGACCAGCGGGGCCGGGTCGCACCAGCCGCGCTGCCTCAGGGCCACGATTTCCTGGATGTGGCTGATGGGATCGCCGCTGCGGGCGCCGGTGGTGGGGATGATGCGCGGCTGCTTGTCCATCAGCCAGTTGTGCTCCAGCGGTATGAACTCTTCCTCCTGGATGCCGAAGACAATGACGGTGCCGTTCTGGCGCACCAGGCGGAAGCACATATTGAAGGTGTCAGCGTAGCCTGCGGCCTCCACCACCACGTCGGCCCCCGCGCCGCCGGTGATTTCGGCCACCGCTTCCTCCACGTTGTCCTTGTCGGGGTTGAGCTGGTGGGTGGAGCCGAAAGTCTTGGAGGCTTCCAGCCGGTAGTCTAGCAGGTCAACGGAGATGATGTTGCGGGCGCCGATGCGCGAGGTAATCATGGTGAAGCTGAGGCCGATGCTGCCCTGGCCCAATACCACCACGTTCTTGCCCAGCAGGTTGGGCATCTGCTGGCAGGAATACAGCACGGTGCCCGACGGCTGGCACATCACCCACTCGTCCAGCGAGCCTTCGTCGGGCAGCAGAATCATGCGGCCGGGGTCGGACACGATGTATTCCACCAGTCCGGCGGAGCCGCGGGGCGGGATGACGATGACCCGCTGCCCTTCGTGGTAGGCGTCGGTGCGGCTTTCCACGATGGTGCCGGCCAGCTCGTGGCACGGGTGGCCGACGGGCATCGGGTACATTTCCTCGGGGTTGATGGCGAAGCCGTGGCGGATGTCGCTGCCGCAGACCGACACCCGCTCCAGCTTGACCAGGCACTGCCCGTCATCGGCGGTGGGGGTGTCCGCTTCCAGCAACTCGAAGAGCTTGGGGCCGACAAGTCTGGCCGCTTTCATGCTAATCAGTTCTCCCTGATAAATGTGCTGCCGCTCAGTCGCGGCGTAGCGTGTACCGTTGCGGGTATATTAGCGGCAAGGGGCAGCATCGGCAAGCTCCCGATATCGGAAGCAGTCGGTGGTGTGGTCGTTTACCATGCCGGTGGCCTGCATGAAGGCATAGCAGATGGTGGGGCCGACGAAGCGAAAACCCCGCCGCCGCAGTTCCTTGCTCATCGCCTCCGACTGCGGCGTCTTGGCGGGTATGTCGGACAGCGACTGCCAAGCGTTCCTGACTGGGCTGCCGCCCACGAAGCCCCAGATATAAGCATCTAAGCTGCCGAACTCCGCCTGAGCCTCGAGGAAGGCTTGGGCGTTGCCGATGGCCGCCGCCACCTTCAGCCGGTTCCGCACGATGCCGGGGTTGCCCAGCAGCTCCGCGACTTTGTCGTCGCCATAAGCGGCCACCAGCGCGGGATCAAACCCGTCGAAGGCAATGCGATAGGCGTCGCGCTTCTGCAGGACAAGCTCCCACGAAAGTCCGGCCTGCGCACCCTCCAAGATGAGGAACTCAAACAGCATCCGGTCATCGTGCAGCGGAACGCCCCACTCCGCGTCGTGGTAGGCGATGCCGAGGGGTGTGGTTGCCCAGGCGCAGCGGGTTGGCATCACTACGGCGTCCAAACGTTGAAGTTGGAGAAACTTGGCGAGCCATAATGGTCGTTGAAGAAGCCTCCCATGGCGCTGACTGCACCATAGTCCTGATTACGATACAGGTCCAGGTAGGCAACCAACTGCCCATTGACGAAGAAAAAGCCGAACTCAAAAAGGGCGATCAACACTAGGTGATTCCTGCTGCGGAGAGATACCCCGGACTCCCACAGGAAACCGTCCGCTACTTCGGTGTAATCGTCATCACCAACATTGCGTGTCCGGTGAAACCACCAGCCTTCATCAGTTAAGCCGATGACATCGAGCCGGTTGAACTCCGGGTTGCGAAAAACAAATCCGTAGTCCCAATCAGAGCTTTGCGGGTTAGTAAATTCAACCTCCGCTACCAGATCTTGCGTCCAAATACCGCTTCGGTATCCCCCAATTTGACCTGGTTCGTCATCTGAAATTCTCCCGTTTGCGGGGCCATACTGCTTCGTGAGTCGGTATGCCTCAAAATCCTCGAACCGGGTTACGGCTCCGGCTACCTCGTCGCCTGTAAACGCCCCGGTGATGACGGCAACGTCGCCTGACCCGGAAACGTCCGACAAATCCAGCATGGATATGAATTCAAAATTAACGAACAACACTCCGCGGTTTCCATAGGTTATGAGCAGTAATGAGTTTTTGCCGTAGGCACTGGTATCAAACCTGCCTAGCGATCCTGCCGCAATTTGACGACTGTCAGGACTCCCCTCTCTGCGCCAAGCCGCTTCCCAACGTCCGCGGCTGCTGACCGTTATCTGCACGAAACCTCCTGCGGTTCGAGCGTTGCTGTCACGGATAATGAATCCGTAATCCCAACCGTTAGAACTGGCAGAGTAAGGGTTGGTAAATGTGGCCCCTACTATAAAGTCAGCCATGGAAACATTAGCGTATTCGGTCTTGATGAACCCGTCCGACGGGTCGTGCCGCAGTTCGCCGCTGATGGGACCGAAGCCGTCCATTCCATCGATGGATGAACGCGGTGTTGGCGTCGGTGTCGGGGGACGGGTAGGCGTCGGCGTTGGGGCGGCGCGGGCGGTCTTGAGCGCGGGGATTCGCTGCTGCACCATTGTTCCCGATATGGCAAAGTTCAGTCCCTCTCCGTCAGGCAGGCCAAAGGTGTTGATGCCGATGATTTCCCCTGCCATTGACAGCATCGGCCCGCCGCTGTTGCCAGTGTTCATTGCAGCGTCGGTCTGAATTACATCGCTACGATGGACAGAATCGTAGCGGATGGCGGAAACGATGCCCCGAGTAATAGTGGCCTCGCCAGACAGCCCCAGCGCGTAGCCGATGGCTACCACCTCGTCGCCGGGCCGGAGGCGTGAGGCGTCGCCGAAGGACAGCTTGCTGAAACTGCCGCAGCAGATTCTCACCACCGCCAGGTCGCGGACACTGTCCGTTCCCAAAACTGTTCCGCGATAGTAAGTTGAGTCGTTTACGGTGACACTGACTTCTGCGGCCCCCTCAACCACGTGATGGTTGGTGATTACGTATCCAGTCTGTCCCTGCGTCTCGAAGATCGCCCCGCTGCCGACGCTTGTACTGCTCTCGATTCTCACCACGGCGGGCCGCGCCCGCCTGACCATCTCGCTGAGCAGCGCCGCCGTGGACTTAGTAGGGGTGGGCGTTGCTGTTGCTGTTGGTGTAGGAGTTGGAATAGGCGTCGCAGTAGGAGTCGGGGTTGGCGTGAGCGTATGGGTAGGTACGAGAGTAGGCGTCGGAGTCTCGGTGGGTGTAGGTGTAGGAACAGGAGTCGCCGTCGGCATCGGGGTATGTGTCGGCGTTGGCCTAGCGGCGACGGTGGCGGCCATGCGGGCCTCGACGGTGGCGTCAACGTCGGGCGTTGGTGGCGGTGTAGGCGTGGGTGTTGGTTCTGCGGACTGAGTAGCCTTGATTCCCGCCGCCACGGTGGCGTCAATGTCCGGTAGCGGCGTGGGCGTCTCGGTTGGCAGCGCGGCGGAGACAGCGGCCTGCACTGTCGCCTCCAGGTTCGGCGTAGTGGTGGGGGCGGGAGTGGGGCTTTCCCCGGCGCACGCGGCGGCCATCAGCAGCCCTAGGCACAAAGTCAGAAGAGTAAGGATTTTCATGGCCTTATTTTGACGCAAAGGCGCAAAGACGCAAAGGATATTTTTGATGACATTATGTCATTGCGCTATCGAGGCTTTGCGTCTAACCTCACCCCCATGAATGAAAACGAAATCAGCCGCGAGATCGTCGATTGCGCTCTGGAAGTCCACCGCACTCTGGGCGGGCCCGGGCTGCTGGAAAGCGTGTACGAGGAAGCTCTGGCTTGGGAACTGCGCCAGGCAGGATTGCCCATAGCCCGCCAAGTCGAACTGCTCATCAACTATAAAGGCAACAAGTTGGCTACGCCGCTGCGAATAGACCTGATTGTCGGACGCAAAGTAATCGTCGAGTGTAAGGCTACGGAACGTTACAACAGCATATCCGAAGTCCAAGCCCTCACCTACCTACGACTGTCAGGCCTGAAGCTGGGCATAGTCATAAACTTCGGCGAGCGTAAGGTAACGAACGGTATCCACCGGGTAGTCAATGGCCTTTAACCCTTTGCGCCTTTGCGCCTTTGCGCCTTTGCGTCAATCCAATCCCTCATTTCCCAACCGCCCCCGCTGGCCTTATTATAGAGTGCGTACTTGGATTCCCGCTTTCGCGGGAATGACGAGAGATCAGGAGGACAACCATGCCCAACCCCTATGACGTTATCGTGGTCGGCGCGGGGAACGCCGCGCTGTCCGCCGCCATCGCCGCGCGGGAGAGCTGTCCCTCGGTGCTGGTGGTGGAGAAGGCCCCGGAGTACTTCCGGGGCGGCAACACCTACTTCACCGGCGGCATCATCCGCTTCGCCTTCGACGGGCTGGAGGACATCAAGACCGTCATCCCCGATATGTCGCCCACCGAGGAGGAATCGGTGGACGTGGGCAGCTACACCGAGGACCAGTTCTATGACGACATGATGCGCGTTACCCAGGGCAACAGCGACCCGGAGCTGGCCCAGATTCTGGTCAGCCAGTCGCGGCCCACCATGCAGTGGCTGCGCTCCAAGGGCGTCCGGTTCGTGCTGTCCTACGGGCGACAGGCGTTCAAGGACGACAGCACTGGCAAGTTCCGCTTCTGGGGCGGCCTCCTGGTGGAGGCCGTGGGCGCCGGCAAAGGACTGTCGGACCAGCAGTTCGACGTCTGCCGCGCCGAGGGCATAGACATCCGCTATTCCACCCAGGCGGTCGAGCTGCTGCGCGACGGCAAGGGCCACGTCAACGGCGTCCGTGTGCTGGGCCCCGACGGACACGAGGACATCCACGGCAACTCCGTCGTGCTGGCGGCGGGCGGCTTCGAGGCCAACGCCGAGATGCGCTGCCGCTATCTCGGCCCCGGCTGGGAGCTGGTCAAGGTGCGCGGCATCCCCTACAACACTGGCGACGGCATCCGCATGGCCCTGGAGGCCGGGGCCATGCCCCACGGTCACTGGAGCAGTTGCCACGCCGTGGCCTGGGACCTGAACGCCCCGGCCTACGGCGACCGCACCATCACCGAGCTGTACCAGAAGCACTCATACCCCTTCGGCATCATCGTCAACCTCGACGGCGAGCGTTTCCTCGACGAGGGCTATGACTTCCGCAACTACACCTACGTGACCTACGGTCGTGCCCTGCTGACCCAGCCCCAGGGCGTGGCCTTCCAGATATTCGACGACAAGGTGAAGCACCTGCTCCGCGACGAGTATCACATCCCCCAGGTGACCATGGCCCAGGCCGACAGCATCGAGGAACTGGCCCGGCGGTTGGACATAGACCCGGACGGCCTCGCTGCGGAAATCAAGAAGTATAACGCCGCCGTCCAGACCGACATCCCCTACAACCCGACGGTCAAGGATGGGCGCCGCACCGTGGGGCTGAATCCCGACAAGACCAACTGGGCCCAGCCCATAGACACGCCGCCGTACCTCGGCTACGCCGTAACCTGCGGCATATCCTTCACCTTCGGCGGCGTCCGCATAGACAACCGGGGCCGCGTGCTCAACACCAGCCTCGAGCCGATACCGGGCCTCTACGCCGCGGGCGAGATGGTGGGCGGCCTCTTCTACCACAACTACCCCGGCGGCTCCGGCCTCGCGGCAGGCATGGTCTTCGGGCGACTGGCGGGCAACAACGCCGCCGAGCACGCCGCCGCGTTGCGGGACTAGGGAACTATTCCCAAAGTCCCCTCCCCCTCGATGGGGGAGGGTTAGGGTGGGGGTGAGAGGGTCGCAGGAGCGGCCTCAGAGAGAGCATTGCCGTTACTGTGATAGTTATTCGAGGTCAGCCATGAAATTCGCAGCATTCACTACCGTTGCCGCCTCCGCGGGAGAGTCCACCAACTCTGCCGACATGATTGACAACCTTCGTCAGCAGACCATCCTGGCCGAAGAACTGGGGTTCGAGGCCATCTGGCTGGGAGAACATCACTTCGGCCCTTACGGCGTCGGCGACCTCCCGAACCCCATCCTCCTCGGAGCCGACCTGGCCGCCCGCACCTCGCGGATTCGCATTGGACAGATGGCCAATATCGCGCCGTGGTGGCACCCCATAAGGTTGGCCGAGGACATCTCCATTCTCGACAACATGACCAGGGGCAGGATTGAAGTCGGTTTCGGCCGGGGCATCTGGCCCTACGAGGGCCCGCAGTTCCACCCCAACGCCGACCCGCGCAAGGACCGCGAGAACCGCGAGCTCTTCCGGGAGACAGTGGAGGTCGTCCGCAAGATATGGACCGAGCCCTACTTCTCCCATGAAGGCCCAAACTACAGTTTCCCGGTCGAAGGCACCGTGTTCTCGCACCCGTCGCTACCGCCCGACCCTGCCTGGCAGGATGGAGAAAAAGTCACCAGGCTGCGTGTCACTCCCAGGCCCTTCCAGGAGCCTCATCCCCCTTTGTGGATGACTGTGTCCACCGACAACTCGGTGTCCACCGCCGCCGGGATGGGCCTGAGGGCCTGCTACTGGCAGCCCCCGCCCGCCAGGATTCGCCAGCGCATGGAGCTATATGCGGAGGTCCGCTCAGGCATTGAAGGACGCCCCTTCGAGCTGGGAGAAGACCAGGCCGTGATGCGTTCCACCTACGTCGCCTCATCCATGGAGGAAGCGCGACGGGATGCCGAGGCGGCCATAATGTCGTCATTCATCTACAACGATCCCTTTCGCGGCAGGCAGGTCTTTTCCAACCCTGACGAGGAACTGGCTCCCGGCGGGAAGCTCGACTGGGAATTTCTCGAACCTCGCACCCTGCTGGTCGGTTCGCCCGAAAACGTCTCTGAAAGGGTTCACGAGCTTCGGGAAGTGTGCAACCTGCAATACCTGCTGGTGGAGTTCACCCACCCGGGCCTGCCCCTCGCCAAGTCCCTCCGAAACCTTGAGAACTTCGCCACCAAGGTGATGCCGCGCTTCCTCGACTGACGCCGGAACAGGTCTAAGCCCCCAACTAGAACCAGTTGGCCTTGTCCACCACGTTCCGCAGCGGGCGGCCCTCGTTGAACCGCTTGCAGTTGTCCACGAACAGTTCCGTGCGGCGGTCGTCGAGGTACGGCCCGACTCCGGCGACGTGGGGCGTTATCAGCACTCCCGGCGTCGTCCACAGCGGATGGCCCGCAGGCAGCGGCTCGGTCTGGAACACGTCCAGCCCGGCCCCTGCTATCTCGCCCGCCCGCAGCGCCTCCACCAGGTCGTCCAGCACCGTCGTTGCCCCGCGCCCGATGTTGATGAAGAACGCCGTCTCCTTCATCGCCTGGAACTGGGTGCGGGTGAACATTCCCTGCGTTTCCGGCGTTTCCGGCACGGTGACCAGCACGAAGTCGGCCCTCGGCAACACGTCCAGCAGAGCGTCGGGGCGGTGCAGTTCCGCCAATCCGCCAGTCGGCTCCGGCAGCCGCGGGTCAACGCCCAGCACGGTCATGCCGAACTCCGAGCACAGGCGGGCCGTCTCGCCTCCGATGCCGCCCACGCCGACCACTACCGCCGTGGCTTCCGGCAGGTAGATGGTCTGGTAGCCCTGCCGCCACACGCCCTCGACCTGCTGTGGGATGTAGACCTGGAACCCGCGGGCGAAGGCCAGCAGGAACGCCATTATGTGGGCGCTGATGTGGTCGTTGTAGATTTCGCGGGTGTTGGTGACGGTGACGTCGCTCTCGATCAGCTCGCGGGTGTAGTAACCTGCCCGCGGCCCGGCCTGGGGGCAGGCTACCCACCGCAGCTTCTCCCCCCGCGCCAGCAATTCCGGCACGATGTCGCCGAAGGCGGCGTCGGCGTCTCCAATGACTTCCATCGCCTCGCCGACAGTGGGGCAGAGGTGTACGTCAATGTCGGGAATCTCTTGGCGCAGCAGTTCGGGCCAGTGTTCCTGGTAGTTGGGAGGGCAGATTACCAGCTTGAACGCCATGGGCTTCACCTTCCGGTCATCACAATCTGGCGCCAGTGTAGATAGCGGAGGGATGCCGGGTCAAATGCGGGGCCGTTCTATTCTCGGCGCAAATGTCTGAACTGTGATTTATGAGATTAGGCGATTACCTTGATTTGCCATTACGGAATCAGGGCAATCATCGAATCAGACGAATCACAGTTCAGATAAAGAATCGAAAGGGCCCGTCCTGAGCTTGTCGAAGTGCCCGTCCTGAGCCTGTCGAAGGGGCTGGCCTGATTTTGCTGACGCCTCCCCCTTGCAAAGCCTTGTGACACCTCTCTAGCATCTATTACGCATGGCAGGCGCAACCCGCCTGTCATGCCGGCAGGACCATGGCGGAGTCTTGCAGACCGGAGATTATCCGGACCCGGACTTTCGCCATCGCAGGACGCCCGGGGCGGGGGCGTCCTGAAATTCCGTGAGTCCTGCTGCATACCATTGACCGGGGCGGCGTCGGCGTTGAATTCGCGCTCAGGCCGGAGGGCAGGAATGGGACGGAATGGGACACAATGGGACGGGAATCAAAAAATCAGTCCCACAAGGACGCTCTATATTCGTTCCCGAGCTTGTCAAAGGGCCTCCCTTGAACTGGCGGCCACTGGCCGGGAGTAGCCAAAATGAGCGGAAATGAACGGAAACGAGCGGAAAAACGAAAAATCGGCCCGGCGGCTTTGCTCAAAAAATACAATTCAGAGCAGAATAAAAAATTTTCTGCTCAAAAATTCAGGTGCCGCCACGAACTCACGCAGCTCGGTTAAAGAGATGAGGACTCCTCATTCCAACAACCTGCCGGACGATATCCTGAAGAATCCCCCAGTCTGTTCGCAAGTCCAAAGCCAACTTCTTCATCCTCACCTCACGGGCAAGCACTCGCAAGTTGTAGGCTACCAACAAGGCAAGAGCCTCGTTCA
Organism: Dehalococcoidia bacterium; assembly: GCA_965204865.1. Taxonomy (GTDB): domain Bacteria; phylum Chloroflexota; class Dehalococcoidia; order Lucifugimonadales; family UBA3495; genus VXOI01. Next base: position 3,657,426 of record OZ242027.1, read on the forward strand.
CCTGAGCATTGAATAGCTTGGTACGAATTTTCCCGGCCCGCGTAGCTTTGATTGCCCCGATCGCAGACTCTGCATTGCTGCGGCGGTGATATTCTTCCATAAACGTCTCATAGGCAGCATAGTAGTGCTGCAAAATCCTGTCCCACTCAGAACCGTCATAAGATGGCGGAAGGGTGTTCTCCTTGAACGGAATCCTGATCTCAGCCCCTATCAGAGGCCCTACCTCGTAGTTGGGATGGCTGAGGTAACCCATGTCAGCAAGAACCAGATCCACATCAAAGTGCTTGGCCGTCTCGATCAACAGCGGAATGAAGTAAGGATTATCGTGGTGGGACCCTGGTGATATGGCAGCACGAGCAACCACGTTGGTATTGCAGCCGACGACAAGATGCAGCTTCACCCACTGCTGACGGTCAGACTCCTCCGCCAGCCGGTGGTCAAGCCACCGGTCGTACCAACGGGTACTCCATCCAGTTCCGTCAACAGCGAACTCACGCTCCACCCCACGCAGAGGTAGTGCCGTCAGAGTTACAAGCTCAAGCAGAAGCGGAGTCAGCCACTGGGACCGCTCAAAGTAGCCAACGCCGTTGTAGGAAGGTATCCGAACAACGCCAGAATCAGCGGCACAGCCGGAGCCAGGCACCTCCAGCGCCGGATACGTCGGCAGGTTGCGAAGATAGCCGAGTTCAACGGCCTCCCGCAGGAATGATTCAATCGGGCGAGTAGGGCAACGATAGTATTCTTTCAGAACCACAGAGTAGGCGACATGGCCCAAAGGGAACGGAGGTCTGCCGCTGCCACGCTTGGGACCTAGAACCTCAGCCTCCGCGAGGTTTATCAGATCCGAAAAACCGCCCAAGAGCGCCTTGACCTCCTCCGGCTCATGCGCCTGAGCAAGGTTGTAAGCAGGCCAATCCCTAGGAAATCTCTTTACCGGTGACCGGGAAGCCTCACAGCCATCAATAGGAGGAATCTGAACACCGTTGGCACCGGGAACCGCACCAGACCCGCACGTCTTTCCACGAGGCTTCCCAACAACTCGCAAGGCCTTCGAAACTTGGCCGTCGTCCCGGTAGAGAGGCGGGAGGCCTTCGCGCCACCCCGCGGCCGACAAGAAACCCAGCAGGGGAGAGAAAACATCACGCCTCACATTGTCACGGAAAAACCGGCGCCGGATAACCTCCATATCCTCGGGAGAAAGGAGACACTCCTGGAAGCGGTCCCAGTTGGCGATCATCTCGCCAAGAGTATTCCTGAAAACACTGAGACTGGGGATGCCATCAACGTAGCCGCACTCGCGCCGGTATTCCTTGTCAGCCTCCAGACGGCGTCGGGCCTCGGCCAGGTTGAAAACAGTCCCGTACTCAGGGTCGCAAAAGGGAAGGAGGTAACAGACGATGGGCAACGGGTCCTTCGGCTTATTGCCCGGGCCGGGGTGCCCGTGGAGACGTGAGGGCCAGATGCTGTCGACCAGATCCAGCACCTCGACGGGGTCATAGTACATCTCCAGCAGTCGCCCGGTGAATGGACTAGGCTGGCGGGGGCTGGAGCCGTCAGAAGACGCGAGAAGGGACGTGACCTTGCCCTCGTCATGCTCCAGCAACAGATTGAGGAGACCACGGGAATGTTGCGGTGCTTCCGCACCGGCTGATATATTGGGAACTGCCACTTTGATTCTCTCTCGGTCAGGGTGGTGGTTCTTGGTCTGGGGGCGTTGGAGCTGCAACTCCAACACCCCTATTTTCATGCCCGAAAATCAGGCGAACAGATGTTTCTATTCTAGCATTTCTGTGCTATGCTTTCTACAAAACAGACTCCCGTAATCGCCGTTTGTACCCCAATTCCGAATCCGAAACATCTCCTATTTCTGCCTTCATACAAAGCAAAAGCCCCGCCCAGAAGACAGCCTCCGGCTGAAAACCGGAGGCACTGTCATGCTGGCGGAGCTATGACCAGGGCGATTAAGGTCTACCGGTGTACGTAGACCAGAGCACGTGTCTCACCCTACATATTGAGTATACATAAAGGAATCCCGTGGTGCAAGCAATCCCCAACGCATTGCAGAAACATCTCCCAAGGAGGCGCGTCCAGACTATGTCCGCCGCATCGCGCAACTCACCGGACCAAGAGTCCCCTGACCCCGAAAAAAGGCGGGAACCCGCGGACAATGGAGTGAGCATCAAGCAGCCCCAACTTACCCGTCGCCAGATACTGGCCCTGCCCATCCTCGCCGCCGCTTCCAGCATGACACAGGCCGCCCGGGAAGCCGGCATCAGCGAGTCCACCCTGTACCGCTGGCGCCAGAATGAGCATTTCCGCAACGAACTCCAGCGGCTCACCGCCGAGACCGCAGACCTGACCCGGCAAGAGATGGAGAGCCTCACCCGCCAGAGCAGCCAGGTCCTCTCAGACCTGATGCAGGACCCCGATCCGATGGTACGGCTCCGGGCCGCCCGCGCCGTCGCCGTCATGGGCGCACAGGTATCCGAGGCACACGCTCAGCGTCAACTCATTGATGCGCCAGAAAAAAGATGGGGCGCGTAGGCGCTGCCCCCTGAGTAGAAGGGAACTCGGCCAGCACCAGCTGGGCCATTTCCAAACATGGGAGTGCCCCGAAGAACACCGGCAATGCCGACGCTGCGGCCAACCCCAGGCAGATGGATGTCAAGCATCGGTGTTCAGAATAACGACTTTCCCAATCCAGCCAAGAGGGACGGCCAACCCTCTCCTTATGGATATGGACGAGAACACCACCCACAGGGAGGACCGCCTGCCGATGTCCAGCAACAAGGCCGCCATCTACGTCAAGGAAGCCGCCGGCTATCCCGACGGCGAAAACTCCAAGGAACTCCAGCAGCACCACTGCGAGGAGTTCTGCAAGGCCCACGACCTCGAGATCGCCGCCCGGTACCACGACGCACCGGGAATCAGGCACGATTTCGACTGGATGATGGGCGAAGCCACCCAGGACGACCCGCCCTTCGACTACATTGTCGTCTACAAGCTCCGCAATTTCTCATGGTCCCTTGACGAGACTGTTCTCTGCCGGGACAAGCTCAGAGCAAATGGAGTGAGCCTGGTGTCAACCGCGGAAACCTCCTGGTGAAACCCAGGCATCAGCCAACCCACAGCCATCAAGGCCATAAGACGCCGCGAAAGCCGACGACAACATGGGAGCGGATAATAAAATTCATCATGGAGAAGGAGGAAGCCCCACAGGCGCGGCGGTAAGCCGCCGCCCTGATGCGGGATCCCTCGCTGCGGATCGGAAGCCCCGCAGGCGCGGCGGTAAGCCTCAAGGACCAGTGGATCAACAACAGCTATGTGCGGAAGCCCCGCAGGCGCGGCGGTAAGCCCCCGGCGGGCCAGCACCTGCCCGCCATACCCACGGGAACCCCGCAGGCGCGGCGGTGAGCCACAAGGAGTTGCACCGACGTGCGGAGAAAGCCAGGAAACCCCGCGCACGCGGAGGTGATCCCCGGATGGAGCAGCTGGAGGCCTTCTACACAATGCTATCCCCGCGCACGCGGCGGTCACCCTTGTACATCCCCCAGAACCAGCCGACCGGCCTCAATATCCCCGCGCACGCGGAGGTGATCCCGGTCAAACCGCACCAGATTACCGAGTATTATGAATATCCCCGCGCACGCGGAGGTGATCCCAAATACAGCCTCGTACGGGTTCGGAACAACTCGCTATCCCCGCAGACGCGGCGGTGAGCCTCGCCCCTTACAAAGGAGCACCGTTCAGCCACTGGAAACCCCGCTTACGCGGTGGTGAGCCCCCGAGTTCTCAGCGCCACGGTACCGGTTCCAGGGAAACCCCACAGACGGGGTGGTGAGCCTCCCCATTATTGAACCTGACATCTGTCAGGTTGGGAAACCCCGCAGGCGTGGTGGTGTGCCCCTGCTGACCGCCCTCTCTGCAAGAAGGGGGCGGAAGCCTCATCCTCACGGGAATATGTTAACGGCACCGAGAAATTGGGCCATCAACAATCAACATCAGAGTCTATTTACAAGCAGACTATAATGAGCATCCGAAATGGGGGAGCTCAGCCGAAAGTATAAAAAAAGGCCAAGCCGGAGATTGAAGAAGGGAAGGAGGCGTGAACCGGCAGGGAGCGCATCAAATGCGTTGCACCGAATGCAGCGGCGACACCAAGGTCCACCGGACGGTGAAAAGCCACGACTTCTTCGTGGTTCGCACCAGGGAATGCCTACACTGCGCCCACAGAACCAAAACGGTGGAGATGTACTCGTTCATGCCCATGGCCCAAGCCGTAACCCAAGTGCAGAAAATAGCCAAATGCCAGAAGGCCCTCGACGGGCTCAACAAAGCATGGGCCTCGGCCATGAGCCACGCCTCGCGGTACAACCTGCTGAGAAGATAGGGTGAGAAGAGCTTTCCCAAGAAAGGTCGCCCAACTGGGCGGCCTTTTATTGTCTGACCGAACGTCACCCAAACCCGAAGGGTCAATTCCTCGCCATCCAGTCATGGCCCCTACCCTGTGGACAGTTAATATCAGAACTTCTTGGGCGTTGACACACTACAGCTGCAGACTGCTCAGCGCGAGTGGAAGGCCAAGCGCACACCGAAACGGCCACTACCAACGACTTTGAACGCCGATAAACCGCTCCTCCACCTACATAGAGCCTCGCCCCAGCATCCAACCCCTCAATAAGAACCCCCCAAAGGGCAAAAGCGCCTCCGAGTAACCGGACAATGTCCCTGAAAATCATTCGGAGGATGACCAGTATGACCCGCTACACGTCCACACCTTCCAAGAGAATCCGAACGATAGTCCAACTGCTCACGGTGGCCATGACCGCCACCTTGATCGTCTCTATCACCGCCTGCCAGGGAGAACAGACCCCACCCACGCACCGCCCTCAGAGCGAGGACCGCAGTCCAATACAGACCATGGAGGCGATGGCCGCGGAGATAGCGGCCCTACAGACGAAGGCCGCCGAGCCGACGGAAACCACCGAGGACGACGGGCGCAGGCCCACAAAGGAACCATCTACAGCAGTTGCACCGGCAACCGCCACAGCAACGGCAACGCCGGACCCAACCGCCACGATGCCGCCACCACCGAGGCACAGGCCGTCCGACAACATCTGCCACAGGAGTCCAAGAATACAGTACGCCCTCATGGACAAGTTTGGCTTGAGGAGTTGCAGCATTATCACCGTCGACGAACTCTTCCGGCTCGACAGGGACTTCGCCGCCACGCTCAACGAAAGCCCCAGACAGGGCGATTTCGCTGGCATGACCAATCTCAGGCAACTCAGAATCACGGTTGAGATCCCCGAAGGAGAAACCGGCACTATACCGGAGCAGCTATTCCACGGGATGACCAAGCTGGAAAACCTGGTCCTCATCTCAAGAGGTGAGCTGACCATCAGCTCCAACGCTGTTCACAACCTACCGGAACTGAAATCCCTCTCCATATACGGCTCAGGAAATCTGCCAATCAGCAAAGGAGTCATCTCTAAAGTCCCCAATCTCAAGGAACTTAAAATCATGATGGGAGGCGGTTCAAGCTTGGATAACCAGATCCTGAAGAACATAAGCAGCGTCACCATGTTGGAAGTAGGCGCTACCAGCGTACGAGCTGACGCGTTTATGAATCTCCCAGCGCTGGAGACTCTCAACATCAGTGCTCAAAGAGTCACACTGAATGACGACTCATTCTCCAAAAACCCAAAACTCCAAAGCATAGAAATCTCAGCTTCTACCTCAGGTCACAGGACAGCATTCGCCAAGTTGGAAAAGCTGAACTACCTGAGCTTCAACAACAGATCGGACAGCAGCCGGAAGCCGGAGATCATTCTTTCACCCAAATCGCCACTCATGAAAGCCATCCTGAACGGACAGAAGTCTCCAAAGGGCTACATAGTGATACCGCCAGGCGGCGAGTAATAGCCGCCACGGTATCGTTTCCTTTCATAGGACACTCCAGCCGAGGGCCTCAAACGCCCGGTTCCGGGGCAAACTCAGAGGAGTGTGAAGGGCGGAGCTAAAGGGTCCCAAGTGGGCGGATTGACCGACTGATGTTAGCGCCAATGCAAAATGAGCTAAATCGCCCATTGAGGATTGACCCACCCTGAGCGCGCCTAGGCACACGTAATACCCCATCCATCGGGAACGAGCCCCGGCTTCAACCAGAAGCCGGGGTTGGATTTTGTATATCCGCCTACCGAAGGGATGAGACGTCTTCCGGCGGAGGACGTCAGCAAACTTCCAGACCCCATTCCCCACAGTCGCCGGGACCGGCTCAGAAGCGCCGCCTCAGGTCGCGGGACACTTCAGCTCAGGGACGTTCCTGCGCCAACGGGCAAAGTCTTTCAACTCCCGCCATAGAATCGAACTATGCAGGCGAATTACGCCAAGAGCTGAATCTCACCGTGATCCGCTGAACCCCACCTTCGTCTCCAAGGAGGAAACATACAGGCAAAAGCACAGGCGCTTCGCTCTCACGCGCTCCAAACGCGCCGCCGCGCAATTCCAAGAACGACTGGAAGCAGCAGAAGACAACAGCGAGCACGAGCCAGAAGCCGCGCACCCAGTGAGGAAGCCAGCAAGGGCACCCAACGCTGGAACCTCATCTGCAAAAACCAATACTCCGGCAGCAGAGGAGAGAAGCTGATGGAAGTAAGGGACAATGTCGTCGACCAACTTAACCGGATAAACCGCCGCGTGGCAGCTGCCTACGGGATGCTGGTGGCCTACATCCTGCTGGCAACATTGGTTGTCCAAGTCACAGGGGAAATAGGAATTCGGATAATACTGGCTGCCGGCGGGATACTGCTGCTGATCCGCGCCGTGCGCATCGACCTAGCGTCCTGGGACGAGGCCGGAAACGTCCACGACCGGCAGGATCTCTCAATGAAGCTCCAAGAGGACGAACAACGCGAGAATATGAACACTTGACCTGGTATCCCGCAGGGTCTCCTCCGCCAGGATGGGATACCTCCTGACAAGAGCGAGTTCAACCGTGCCTGGACCCTTAACTCCAATGATAGCCGGCACTTGGTCCCGATTGCTTTTAAGGATGGCCCTTGCTAGGATTCCCTCCGGCAAAGGCGCAGAAGCGAATTAACCCAGCATTCAGGGGTAATGGCAATGCCGATTGAGGTCGGGGTTTGGCGAATTGACCAGGGCTTGAAGGCGGTCCACTTCAAGGAGCTGGAGCAGGAGGCCGTTCTTCAGCAAATCATAGCAGACGATATCTCAGTGGTGGATTCCCGCCTAATGGTGATTGGCAGGGAGGTGTCCACCGCTTTCGGCGGGAGGGTGGACATACTGGCGATTGACGCCGCCGGCAACCTGGCCGTCATTGAGTTGAAACGGAATCGCACGCCACGAGAGATAGTGGCCCAGATTCTTGACTATGGTTCGTGGGTACGGAATCTCACGGCCGACGAAATAGCGGAAACCTTCATCGACTACCAGGTGCGTTTTCTGAAGTCGGCATCGCCCAGGTCAATCAACGAAGCGTTTCAAGAGCAGTTCGGCGCCGTTCCAGACTCCCTGAATTCCTCCCACCAACTGGTCATAGTCGCAGGCAGCCTCGACCCATCCACAGAGCGCATCGTCAATTACCTGATGGATGACTACGGAGTCGAAATCAATGCCGTTTTCTTCCGCGTGTTCGAGGACGACGAGCGACGATACCTGACCCGGGCCTGGCTACGGGAACCAGCAGGACCGGCGACGGAGTCCACGTCCCGCTCCGCCGTACGGTCTGGAGCATTCAGGGAGTGGAACGGCGAGTGCTATGTCTCCTACGGCCCCATCCCTGGACGCAGTTGGCCGGACGCGAAGAAATACGGCTTTGTATCCGCAGGAGGCGGAAAGTTCTACGTCGGAACCCTGATGTCGCTTCAGCCGGGCGAACGCGTGTGGGTCAACGTCCCCGGAACAGGTTATGTCGGGGTCGGCGAAGTCGTAAATGCTGCCGTTCCACTGGAACAGTTCACAGTGACTGTCGAAGGCATGGAGACTCCCATTGTCGAAGCGGAGATCGAAAACTCGTGGATGTATGACAGGGAGCAAGAGGAATACTTTGTTAAGGTCAGGTGGCTAAAAGCGGTGGAATTGCACGAGGCTGTCAAGGAACTTGGATTCTTCGGGAACCAGCACACTGTCGCGCGGCCACGAGCGCAAAGCTGGAATTTCACCGTTGAGCGCCTGAAGACGGTGTGGCAAGTATCCTAGATAGGGCCATCGCCTGTAAGCAAGCAATTCCTTTCTCTTCTGAAGGAGGAGCCAGGATTTTTCTCAGGTCCAGCTTTGTGGATTAAATCCTCATATAATCCCAGAACAAAATCCGCTCTCGTAAGAACGTGGAAAGCCAAGAGCAGTGTTTGCCGCTGAGGAGTCACCAAATGGTAACCATGACGGTTCCAGAGCAGATGATGTTCAGCACGTTACGTGTCGTAACGAACCAAGGCCAAGGGACGGGTTTCGTATTCTCTCACGGAAACCGGGACTTCCTCGTTACCAATCGTCATGTTGTTCAGGAAACGACCGGTGGAGAACTAACTTTCACCGGGCGTAACCATTCCATCAGCGGCGGGATCCCACAAATCGGGCCAGACGCGATTGTGCCGGTCCAAGATGAAGCCTGGCACTGGCATTACCACCCGTCGCGAGAGATAGACATCGCGGCGATGCGGCTAGGCCCAATTTCAGAACACGCCAGCAGAGCTGGACACCCGCCGTACTACGTCGGAATCACCACCCGGGAGTTAGCAGGACATGAAGCTCTGGAACAGCTGGATGTCCTGGAAGACGTGATATTCGTAGGCTATCCAGGACAGGCATATGACCAGAGAAACAACCTGCCAGTGATGCGAAAAGGAACCACTGCAAGCCTACCGTGGGTGGACTACAACGGCAGGCCAGAATTTCTTATTGACGCCTCCGTCTTCCCGGGGAGCAGTGGAAGCCCAGTATTCATCTACAACCGACCGCCTTGGCTAAACAAGTACGGCCAGTTGGTAAACGAGGAGCGATTTCTATTCCTTGGCGTGCTAACGGCAGCCCAGAACCGGAACAACATTGGGGGGATCGTACCAGATGAAGACCAATCACCACCACAAATCGTCGTTACCAAGGAAATGATTGATCTGGGGATAGTCTTGAAAGGTGATTGTGTGCTGGAGACGGTCGCGAATATCCCGTAGAACCTCAAACCCGCCGAGTGCCCCGGACCACCGTGGCCGGCAGAGAGAAATGCCGAGGCGGCATTGGTCGAACTGGTGTCCGCCTTCGGCTGAGGTGGAACCCCGTCGTGGGACAGCTCGGATTTCAGAGAGGTTCGAGAATTAGAAGGTACTGGCTTCACAGGGTTCATCAAAATACTGACTGTAGTGGCAGATAGCGTTGATTGACGCTAATTGATCAGGAATGAAACTCCACCCTTAAGGAGCGGGTCACCTCCCCGCACAACCCAAACATTCGAGTGGTCCGGGCATCTGCTACCGCCCCAGATACTTCCGCAACCACTCTGCGGAATGGGAGGAGACCGTCCACTCCCGCACCGGCCTCCTGGGCTTCACCGCCAAGTACTCGTACTTCTCTGAGGGAAGGAAAAGGTTTCGGATCCGGCACGACAGGACTGGCGACGGCTGATTCGCCTACGACCTGGCGATGAACCTGTCTCCGATGTAAAGAGAGTCAGCCCTCTGCTTCAACACAGCGGTGCAACGCCAAGCTGGCGTTGACGCCGATGACCGGCCACCCCAGAGACTTGCCCATATTGATGGAGTGCAAGCCTGCCAGGGACTTCACCAATGTGAACAAACGATGGAAGGAAGAGACAACTAAGCACCGGGAGCACTGCAACGGGCATCGCGGAGTAGTTCGGTTCGGTACGTACCACTTCTGAACGGGTGCTTCAGCGTTTGGTGTCTGTAGAACGATAGCAATGGGGGAATCAAGTATGATTGCCCCCGCAGGATAAACGACCAGTAGGACTAGGGATTGTAGATGACCGCCAGCACAGGAAATGGAAAACCCAACATCCAGTACCCGATGGCGTACCGGCCGGTCTTCGGCATCGCTCACATCAGCGACGCGGAAAAGGGCCACAAGTACCTTTGTCTCGGGTGCCACGACGAGATGATCCCGCGAAAGGGCAACATCAAGAGGCACCACTTCGCCCACAAGGCCGGGGCGGAACATTGCAATCCAGACAACGCCCTTCACGAGACCGCAAAAGCGGCGATATGCCACGGATTCCTCACTGCTGTCCAAGAGCGTGGGGAATACCAAGTTAAGTTTCCATGCTCAAGATGCAGAAAGCCCTTTGGAGCCAACGTTGCTATAGAAGGGGCGGCCATCGCCACGGAGAGAAGCGTCGTTCATGGAACACGGTCCGATCTGGTTATCACCGGAGGCGACGGGAAGTGTCCCAGAGTTATCATCGAGATCATCGTGCATCACGACGTCGAAGAGTTCACCAAGGAAAGGTACATAGAATCCGGGACTCCGGTGCTCAAGGTACGACCGTCGTGGGAATCAGTCGACGGGCTGAGAGAGCAGACAGTCGCTGACGAAACCCTGAACGTGGTCGACAACGTCTGCCGGAACTGCAAGGAAACGGAACGTCGCCATAGGGAGTGGCTCGAAGGCATCAAGGGGAACCTGAGCATTGCTCTTCAGGCTGGACGAGGCCGCCGAGAGACCGTACCCATTCAACAGGACAAACTCGGTTCCTTCCTCAGGGCAGACACGAGGAGACTGGTCAACAGCAATGCCAAGAGGTTAACCGCAGTAGGCTTCGCACAACAGTCCAAGAGGCCCACGTTGTTCAGAGTGGATGTCAACGAGTGGAAGATCTTCGCGGACTTGGACAGCACGGACGTAATGAGGATCTGGGATGTCGACTGCCTTCCTGCACTATACGCCTTTCCCGATGACCCAGAGCCGCCGAGGTGCAAGGAATGCGTGTTGGACATCGTGCGGGGGATCCTCGAAGGGAACGGCGTGACGGTCAGGCGATACTTCCTCGACCACGGGTCGCACAATCACTGGACTCTAGGAAACCAAAGACGGGACGAACTCTCCGTCTTCGGATGACCATGAGGCAGAGTTTGGGAGACAGTCTCTGAGATCCCCAGACGCCGTGAAAACTATGAGGGAGGAAGGCGGACTGAGAGGCGAAAGCAGTGAACAGCCCCTGGAGAGAGCAGGTGGCCGACGTCCGCTTCAGTGAAAAGTCCAGACTGGGCAGTCAACCTTTGGTCTACCACCGTCGGCAGTCCCCGGTGCTGTAAACTGCATCAACCGACTTCATCGCCGACGGAGGCCGCCTGATGCAGCAACGACCAGACCCCATGGAAACGATGCCGGAGAACTGGCAGACCGCGCTGGCCATCGCGGCCCACCCGGACGACCTGGAAAACGGGGCCTCCAGCGCCGTTGCCAAGTGGACGGCCCAGGGCAAGCACGTAGTCTACCTGATGGTGTCAAGGGGCGAAGCGGGCATAGACGCCATGCCCCCGTGGGAAACTGGCCCGTTGCGGGCCGAGGAGGAAATCCGCGCCGCCCGCGTGGTGGGAGTGGAAACCGTCGAGTTTCTGAATCATGCGGACGGCGTCATCGAGCAGGGCCTGCCGTTGCGACGCGACCTCAGCCGCGCCATCCGCCGTCACCGGCCCGACGTGATCCTGACCCTCAATCACCATCCCCGGTTTCCCACGGGCAACCCGAACATGGCCGACCACCGCAACGTGGGGCTGTCGGTGTTCGACGCCGCCCGTGACGCGGGCAACAGATGGGTATTCCAGGAACTGCTAAACGAGGGGCTGGAACCCTGGAACGGCATCCGGTACGTAGCGGTTTTCGGCTCCCCGGACCCCACTCACGGCATAGACGTAACCGGCTACCTGGACAAGGGACTGGATTCCCTGGACGCACACAAAGCCTATCTGGAAGGCATCGGCCGCGACGCCGTCAACTATACCCGCAACCGCATCGCCAATCTGGCCTCTGCGGGAGGCAAGGCCCTGGGCTGCGAACACGCAGAGCTGGTCGAGCTGGTGCCGATCAACTAGTAGAGGACCAGTGTTGAATTGATGGATACAGGGACTTGAGCTTTATGCGGGCGTCCTCGGTGGTGAAGCACCAGTCCGCCCGGATCCCGCAGCGATTGCGCTGGCTCTCTCAAGCCCAAGTCTCCTCTTTCAGTATGTCCTGAGAGGGAATCCGGCGGTTCAGGCACTGTCTCGCCAGCACTCCAAGCTCTATCTCCGCCATATTCAGCCAACTGCCGTGGTTGGGCGTGTAGTGGATTTCCAGCCGTTCCGCAATCCGCCTGGCCTCCGCAGGCTCGAATGCCTCGTACAGCGCTTATGGTCAGGGCGTAGGAGAAGCAGTCGCCGAAGTTCAGCCCTGCGGGGTGGTTGCCCTTGCCAACCTCCGCCAGCCCTGTCGTGCTGTCTCCGCCTGTTCGGTAGTGACAGGCTCCAGTCATCGGAGGAGACAGAGTATGAAATGACTGGACAGGATTACCTTCGATCCTTCCGTTATCGGCCCCAGCTTAACGTGAGCCTTCCACCTGCACCGTAACGATGTCCAGGCCGTGATATTTCCGGTGGCGCACCGAGGAGGCGTAGTGCCGCAGCAGGCGGAAGGATATTTCGCGTTCCTCCTGCATTTCGGACTGCTGGTTCATATAGGCCAGCCTGTCCTCCAGGTTCTCGTCCGACAGCGACGCCAGGAACTCCAGTTCCACTGTCGTGGCGGAGGGCCGCGCCACGATGGTCAAACGCTGGGGGCCGTCGCCGGAGTTGTCCCCACCTTCTTGCAATAGACTGGACAGCGCTTCCTCGCCCACGAAGCGCAGCCGGTCGGCGGAAGCCTCGTCCCAACCGGCCCGGCCCGCAATCCGTTGCAGAAACTCGTCAATCCGGGGCAGGGCCGACATATCCAGCTCCGTCTCCAGGCGCAGGCGCCGGGTGCTGCTCAGCTCCAGGAACGCGGTCATCAGGATAGCGGCGACGGTGCCGCCAGCCAGTCCGTTGCCCAGCAGCGCCCCCCACACGCCGCCCACCAGGTCCGAGAAGACGTCCTGACTCTCCAGGCCCATCCCGACCGACAGGGACACCGCCACCACCAGCGCCTTCCGGTAATCAATGCCGTCCTGAAAGACCGTCCGCATACCCTCAACCAAAAGCAGTCCCATGACTATCATCACGAATATCCCGATGACCGGGTTGGGAATCGCCAGCAGGAAGGCGGACACCTTGGGCAGAAAGGCCAGCGCAATCAGTATGGCTCCCGTGGCGTAGCCGACGTTGCGGGCGGCGACCCCGGTGAAGCTGACGATGGAGACGGTGGCGCCTTCGTAGGCTCCCGCGGGCGGCGTGCCGGCGATTCCGCTCAACAGACTGCCCGCGCCGTTGGCGTTGACCGCGCCCTGAACCCGGCGGAAATCGGTGGCCCGCTCCCCGCGCCATGAGACCTGTTGCAGGGCGATGCCGCCGCCAATAGCCTTGATGGCGCTTACCAGAGACACCACCAGGAACATGGGCAGCAGCGCCCAGAACTCCACGCCGGGCGTCAGCTCTACTCCCGGCCAGCCGCCTGAGGGAACGCCGACCCAAGGCGCGTCAACGACGCCTTGAACGTCGTACATTCCCAGACCGGCGGCTAGCGCGCAGCCCGCCGCAATTCCGATGAAGGGCGACCACAGCCGCAGTCTCCCGGTGGCCCGCAGCCCCAGGACGGTGGTGACCGCCAGCGTCGCGCCCGCGGCCGCCACTCCCCCGGCCGCCGGGGAACCTTCGGGAACGTCGGCAACCCCCTCAAAGGCGATGGGTATGGTTATGGCCGCCACCAGAATCAATACGGTGCCGGAGACCGTCGGCGTTACGATCCGGCGCAGCAAGGGCAGCCAGGCCGCCAGCAGGAACTGGAACAGCGAGGAAACGATGATCAGGCTGGACAGCAGGGCCGGCCCACCCTGCGCCAAGGCGATCCGGCAGACCGCCAGGTAAACCGGCACCGTGCCGGTGAAGAACAGGTGCCCAGAGCCGAACCTCCCGATGACGCCCGACTGCACGGCGGTAAACGCACCGTTGATTATCAGGGCGGTGAAAATGGCCCAGGCCAGGTATCGCTCCCCATAAGCGTCGCCCAGAAGAGCAATGGACACCAGCAGCGGCGTCTGCACCAGAATGAACATGGCCCCCTGAAACCCCACGGCCAGGGACACCAACGGGGGACAGGGCTCGTCCGGCTCGTAGACAATGCTATCTCTGGCCACCATAGATACCCCCTGCTACACGTCCAGCATCAGGGTTTTGAAGGTGATTGGGGAAATCCGCCGCGTTACCAACACGCCGGTATGTTAGCAGGCGCGATGAGGTGTTTCTGCGTCAAGGCCGTATGATAGCAAAGTCTTTCGATTCTTCGTCTGAACCGTGATTTCTCCGATTCCAGGATTGCGACGATTGGTAAATCACGCCAATCCAATTATCATATAAATCACAGTTCAGGCATTGGCTCCAGCAGGGCAATCGCGTTTTATGTCCTTTGCCCCTAGTGGTTCAACCAATTTGGATTGATGGCTACGTGCCTCCGTTCGCTCTGAGGCTGTCGAAGGTCCGTCCGTTCGTGGTTCGACAAGCTCACCATGAACGGACTCCCGGTTTGTCCATCAATTCAGAGCTGTTGCACCACTAGCTCCGGGGTTAACTTCATCCCCGCAGAGCTGGGCGGAAAACTCCACCTGCGTACGGGCCGCGTTCAATGAGATATATCCCCGGTCGATGCTCCTGGCGAGGCCACCAAGCCCGAGCCCGGAGTTGCTACTACAAAAGGAGTCCGTCTAATCGCGGACTGGCGGCTTTCCCTCATCAGGCGGACCATCGGCGGTGGCTTCCAGGGCCTCCGCCGCAACAGCAGGGCTATCCTCGGAAGAGTCAGCGACTTCGCCGCCATCCGCCCGCGAACGGTTGACCAGCCCCCTCGCCTGATTGACGACGGTGGCCTTCAGATAGTTGTACACGGCGCTGACGCAAGGCTGGGAAATCCGCAGTACCAGCTCCTGGCTCGAAATGTAGACCCAATAGTAGAAGGCGATATCCTCCTCGGCGGCGACGCGATCCAACAGGGAGAAGGACTCCTGCAGGTCGAACCGCCCCAGGTTCACCAGAAAGATGCCCAGCAGGCCGTAGGGAAGGATTTTCGAGATGTCCTTGGAGAGGTCTTCGTTGTAGTAGGCCGTCACCCGGACGGCGGTCAGCACGGCCATGCCGATCAGGAGCAGTTCCTGGGGCTCCTTGGTGTTGTAGAGGAAGGCCAGCATGATCACCAGCACCCAGAACCATACATAGGCGAGCAAGGGGAACACCAGGCCGTACATGGCCAGATAGGCCAGAGAGTACAGCAGCAAGTACAGAGGCCGTCCCGGCCTTCTCAGCCCGGACAGGTCGATTCCAAGAGCGTTCCGGACCGACATGGAACGGTGCAGGTTGAAGATGACAAACCCGAAAAACGCCACGCTGACGGCGAACAACGCCGCCGGCACCAGGATTCCCCCCACTCCCGAAAGGCTCAGTCCTTCCAGCCATTCCAGCAGCGTCATCGCTCACCCCCTGACTGAATCATTCGCCAATAGTACAGTCGCGCCCTTGATGCCAACTAGAGATAGCGGCCACAGTCTGTGAACATCGTCGTCCCTGAGCCTCATGATGTCGCCGCTGTCAACGCCGGCGGGAACCTGCAAACCGGAGGCAAACCACCCCGGCTTCCTCAATAAGCCGGGGCTTTTCTCGCCGCCTCACGGCCGCCAGCATACTCCCTGAGCAGTCACCCGCCCCCAACCCCTGCCGAGGCCACCTTGCCGGTGGACCGGCCCCATCGAAAGACTCTCCCACAGGACGAACCGTGCCGGCCGCTCCCTCCCGAAAGGCCAAAGCCTTTCAATTCCCCATCAATAGTATCGAGTTGTCAAACATAACCAAGACAACCGGCGCCGAAACAAGGGCATCAGGGGGAGCGCGCATCACTGAAAGCACCGGATACCGGCTGAACTATCCGGCAGTCGACTACCAAGATGAACACACCGAAAGGGCCCGATGGGCCATGGAACAGCTCCACGGCACCGTGAACGCCGCCGTCAGGGAGGAGACCGACGCCCAAGAACTACTCAGCTGCTTCAGGGACATCGTGGAAGCGGCCACCCACGTCGCCGACACCCTGTGCCAGGGAAACCCGGAAGTGTCACGGCTTCCAGTGCTCCCCATCATCACCGGAGCTCGGCACCCGCAAAAACCTGCTCAATGGACGCACGCCCCGGCTTCAGCCAGAAGCCGGGGTTTTGCACGTCCGCATCCAAAGGGACGACAGCAACTCTGGCGGAGGGCATGAGCAACCCCCTGACTGCTCCACAAGCCAATCCCCCCAGACACCCTCGCCGCAAGACAGCGGCCCTGCTATGCACACCGGTCAGCGACCTCTCCCGCGCCAACGGTCAAAGCCTCCTAACCCGCCGTCCATAGTGGGAACCATCAAACACAGCGAGGTTAGAGGATGAAAGCATCCGTAATCCCATGTCCGTGGCCAAGGGCCCTCGGCAGACTGGCCGCCATTGCAGTGATCGCACTGGCCCTGGCCATGACCGCCTGCCCGTTCACCACCTCCCCGGACCGGATCAACCCCACCCCGGACTTCGACGGCCTCACGGCTGGCCAGATCTGGGAGGAGTACCAGCGGTCGGACTATGCCCACGACCAGTACAAGGACCGCTGGGTCCGGGTGAAGCTGAAGGGAGTCCGCGGCGGCATCGACGCCATCGTCGGAAACAGCCTGTACCTGAGGACCCCGGGAAACCTGAGGGAACTACAGTTCAAGTTCCGCTACGCGGAGGACGTGGCGCAGTACGACGTCGGGGACGAGCGCCACTGGGTCATCTGCCTGGTGGAAGGCACCAACATCCAGAGATCGAGGCTCAGCTTCACCTACTGCCGCGACGCCAGCGAAGCGCCCAGGATCCACCGGCCAACGCCGACAGAACCCGGAGGGCCGCTTAACCCCACCCGCGGCCCGGTCGGCAACACCGGCACGGGCGGCGGCAACACCGGCCCAGGCCCGGGCGGCGGCAGCACCGGCTCAGGCCCGGCCGGGACCACCAACCAATAGGGCGAACATCAAGGGTGGCGGGCATGCGGAACACCCAAGACTGCCCGCCCATGGTGTAATCCCCCGGCCAACCCGAAAGGCGTGCTGTCGACGGACAGGCCCGGCTGCAATTCCCCGCGACACGGGAACATCACCCCGGCAACGTTCCCGCGCCAACGGACAAAGTCTTTCAACCCCATACATAGAATTGAATTGCCGGGGCAAACGAGGCAGCAGGATTGACCTCAACGCCCACGTTTTCCCATGCAACATCCCTGTTGCCGGACTGCTGAAGAGATGAGTCATGGTCAACCATCAGTCAACCTACGTCTGTCCCAAAGGAAGAAACCATCAGCAGAACACTGCTGGCAGGCACCCTGCTGACTACGGCGTTGACCCCGGCCGCCGGACAGGCCGAAGCGGAGAAGCAGAGAGAGGAGATAGCCCTGCCCTCAAGGGCGGCCAGACCGCCGCCACCATCATCAGCGTCCTCTACCGCAGTTGCGTCATCCCCGTGGCTTGGCACATTCGCCGGGCCAACCGGAAAGGCTCCTGGGACAACCCCACGGTGGAATTGCTCAAGGAACTGGCCCCAGCCGTCCCCTAGGAAATGACTGTCATAGCGCTCTGCGACAGAGGCACATCCAGCCCAAGCTGTGGAAGCAGATTCGCGCCCAGGGATGGCGTCCCTGTACGCGCTTCCGGAAGAACATCACTCTCTGTGCCGACGGCGGCAGAAGATTGCCCGCCCACAGAACACCGTCAGCGTGATCCGCCACGGCATCGGCTGGCTCAGGCGCTTGTCCCTCAAGGGACGGCTCTGGAGCCGCGTCTGGCTGTTGCCCGAACCCTGGCCACAACCGAAGGACAACCTGGAGGTCACCCATCATGCGCCCTCGTAACTGCCATTACCTACCCCTGTCGGCCCCCCAAGTTTCAGCCGCTGACCAGTGCCGGAGGCCCACGATGATACGGGCCTCCATCTTCCGCCACTGCCCGCTCCTATTCCTGTCCGCCGTCCTGCTGGCTCTGGGAGTACTCTTCATGCCCGGCACGCCGCCGACCCAGGCGCAGGCGACCGTCACGCCCGGCTCCCTGGACACCACCTTCAGTACCGACGGGAAGGTCACCACCCACTTCAGCGCCGATGACAGCGGAAACGCGGTCGCGCTGCAGCCCGACGGCAAAATCGTGGTGGCTGGCTACGCCAACAACGACTTCGCGGTGGCGCGCTACAACGCCAACGGGACCCTGGACGCGTCCTTCGACAGCGACGGCAAGGTTACCACCGCCATCGGCTCCGGGAGCGACAAAGGGTACGAACTGGCGATACAGCCCGATGACAAGATCGTGGTAGCCGGATCCAGCAACAACGGGACCAACAACGACTTCGCCCTAGCCCGCTACAACGCCGACGGCTCGCTGGACACGTCCTTCGACAGCGACGGCAAGGTCACCACCGCCATCGGCTCCGCAGGTGACGCGGCGTATGCCGTGACGCTGCAGTCCGACGGCAAGATCGTGGTGGCCGGCGAGAGCAACAACCCCAGCAACAACGTCGACAATCTGCGGTTCGCCCTGGCCCGCTACAACGCCGACGGGACCCTGGACACAGACTTCGGGACCGGCGGCAAGGTCACCACCGATCTCGGCTCCACAGTCGACAGAATCAGCGCCATTGCGCTGCAGCCCGACGGCAAGATAGTGGTGGCGGGAGAGTCCGGCGGAAACTTCGCCCTGGCGCGGTACACCGCCGACGGCTCTCTGGACACTTCCTTCAGCAGCGACGGCAAGGTCAGTACCGATATTGGAGTCGGCCACGACGCGGCGTATGCCATGGCCCTCCAACCCGACGGAAAAATCGTAGCCGCCGGACTGTCGGCCCAGAATGACTCTGGCCTGGCCCGTTACAACGCCGATGGCTCCTTGGACACTACCTTCGGAGACGGTGGTAAGGTCACCGCCGCGCACAGCGGTAGGCAAGACAACATCAACGACGTAGCCGTGCAACCCGACGGCCGGATCGTAACAGCGGGGATCATCAACAACGGGGTCGTCAACGAGTTGGGCATGGTGCGCTACAACGCCAACGGGACGTTGGACACCACCTTCGGCACGGACGGCATCGTCACCACCGGATTTAGCCTCGCCGGCGCGGTCCGTGGTGCAACCGCAGGGTGGGGCATAACCCAGCAGCCCGACGGGAAGATATTGGTGTCCGGGTCCGCTCAATTCACCCCCACCGGCGGCAGCACCCGTTACGACTTCGCGCTGGCCCGCTACAACAACGCTCCCGTGCCTGCGGACGTGCCGGACTCGGGCCTATTCGTGAGCAACCACGGACAGAACACTGACGAAGAAAACTTCAACACCCACAGAGGTGTTTATGCGCAGGGATTCACGACGGGCAACAGCCCTAATGGTTATGTTATCACTGCAATCGATGCCGTGCTTGAAAGCAATCCCGGCTCTGATCGTATTGATATCAGGGCCGAAATATGGTCGGCTGCCTCCAACGGCGAACCGGATGAGAAGATAGTGTCATTGGATGTCCCCTATATTTCCAGCGGAGCCGTAGCGTCCTTCACCCCTAAAGATAATCCGAGAAATGCTGGAGGAACCACCACGCTGGCATCAGAGACAAATTATTTCTTCGTCTTGTACACCACCGACGATCTAAATATAAAAATCGACCGTACGACGACCACTGACGATGATGATGGAGCTGTCGAAGCTTGGAGCATCGCAGACATCCGGTATTGGCAGAACGAACAACAACCAGACACTGGACCGTGGAGTAAAGTTGCTGACAGCAAGATGATGAGAATAGCGGTCAAAGGATATGCCCTCATCAATCCACCCGCGCAGATACAAAATCTGGTGATATCCGCTGGGGAGACCAGCGTACTTGCAAAATGGGCAGAACCACCCGGGGGCGTTCCTGGATACGACATTCACTACACCTCGGCATCGGTTGATGACCTCGGAAATAATGACATGGTGTCTGGAGATGATTCCACGACCGCATGGGTGGACGCGAATTATGCTCCCGACGAAAACGGCGTAGTATGGAACTCTTATGTCATCACCGGTCTCACATCCGACACGACTTATCGGTTCCGTGTGAGGGCGAGGAATGCCCTGGGAGCAGGTTTATGGACCTTTGGGAAGAGCACACCCGCCGCTCTGAAGGCTCCTCCTGGGCTTACCGTCGCACCCGGCAATGGAAGGCTCCGCTTGAATTGGGAGGAGCAAAGCGGGGTTCTCAGCTTCGAGGTTCACTATACCAAGGCTTCAGAGGATGCCGTTGGCAACAACGACCCGCAGTTATCCTCAAATAACCCATCGGCGGGGTGGGCGCTCGCAGGTGATCCTACCAATCCGAGGTATACGATCACTGGTCCCAGCAACCCCCTCGATAACGGCACGACGTATCGGGTACGCGTTCGTGCTATTAGAGGATTGGAAAAAGGTCCGTGGGCTTTCATCGCGGGTACGCCGGACGAACAATTAGAACTAACGGATGCCGCGGTATCCATAGCGGTATCTCCTCACAAAGTACCGGAGGGCTCGCCCGTAACGGTAACCGTAACGCTATCGGCAGCCCTTGATGAGGACACGGACATTCCCATAACTTTCTGTTGCGGCTCGGCGGAACCGACCGACCACAGCCGGCTTACGAGCATCACGGTTCTGGCTGGCGAAACCACAGGCGAAGCTCAGATCGCAACCGCCTACGATGACGACACGGATGACGACACCTTCAGCGTCCTCCTCGGAGTATTGCCGGCCACGTTGGCGGTGGGCGAATCCAGCTGGGCGGAAGTTACCATCCAGGAAAGCGGCAGCGCGGCCCCAACCGTTGACACCCTGACCACCAATGCAGACGAACCCATCGCCGACAACGCGGCGCTCACGGCATCAGATACGGTAGCCCAGGCATTCGAAACGGGCAGCAACGCCAACGGCTACATTCTGAGCAGCATTGAAGTGCAGTTCGTCAGCAACGTGGGCCAGCCCGCGCGCGACTCCATGAAGGCGCAGGTCTGGTCCAACAGCGACAGCGACGCGCCAGGTGAACTGCTCCACGACCTGACCGTGCCGGATACCATCAAAGCCGGCACGGTGCCCTTCACCGCGCCGGACGGCGCGGCGCTGTCGGCCGATGACACCTACTGGTTCGTGACCTGGGCCGATCCAATCAACAACGGCCTGAAGACCACCGTAAACGACGCTCAAACCGGTGAAAGCGACTGGACCATCGAGGATACTTTTCACGAGACCGGCGACAACCCGCCGACCGATTCCTCGACCTGGGAAGCCCCCTCGGACGGGCGTTCCCTGTTGATGACCGTTATGGGGAAGGAAACGCCGCTCTGGAGCGCTGCGCTCACGGTTAAGGAAATAACTCAGAATACGGCCGGATGCGACCGCACTCAGACGATCCCTGCGGTCAGGTGTTCCACACCAGCCACCCTCACGGACGACGACTTTTCGTACGGCGGTGCGGAGTATGAGGTCTACGGGATCAGTCACAACAGCGGCGATAATTCTTTCACGTTCACGACCGGCAACAGAGACCCCAACCGTCTCAGGGCTCTGACCTTGCGAGTGGGCGACACAGACTTTCCCCTCGCAGACGCGGTCATATCCACATCCTCCAATAGCGCAACCTGGAGTGACGTCGACCTGGCCTGGTCTTCCGGCAATACGGTCCTGCTTGCCCTAGTTGCGCAATGCAATTGCACCGTATCCCTCTCGGCCTCGCCTCTCACGGTTGACGAGGGGGACCCGGTTACCGTCACGGCTACGCTGTCCGCAGCCTCGGCGAACGACGAGACCATTCCGCTCGCCATCATCAACAGCACGGCGGAGCCCGACGACTACGGCATGCTTGAGAGCATCACCGTAACTGCGGGAGAGACCACGGGCACGGGCGTAATCACCACGACTCATGACGCCGGCATCGACCACGAGAAATTCGCGGTAAAGCTGAGAACGTTGCCTCAAGGAATCACGGAGGGCAACCCGTCCGAAGTGGAGGTCACCATCAAGGACAACGATTTCCGGCTGGAGCCGTCCAGTTTCACCGTAACGGAGGGAGATTCGGTACGGGTCCAAGTGTTGAATTATCCGTCATTCACGGCGGTGGAGTCCACGGGCAGGGCCAAGGTGGGAACCCACCTCAACCACAACCAGCCGGGTTACGTGGCAAACGCCGACTTCTTCATAGAGCCGGCCACCACCTATGAAGAATGCCCCACGGTGACCACCTGTCGCTACGACCACTGGGGGACGCCCCACGATGGCTGGCTCACCATAGACACGGTCATTGATGGGGTTCGCGAAGGTGATGAGGCCATCGTGCTCACCGGCTTCAACGCGCTGGACACCACCCAGCGGACCGACCCCATCACCATCACGGTGCGCGACCTGCCGCCGGCGAATATCATCCTGAGACCTTCAGGCACGACGCTGCGCCGGGGCGGCGGTCCCGTGACCGTGACCCTGTCGCTGGACCGGCCGTCGCCGGAAACCACGGCGATTCGGATCACGCCCTCGGGCACGGCCAGCATTCTGCCCTTGGGCGAACCTCACACCGGCCACGATTACCAGATGGTCCCCACCCAGCTGAGCGGGGGCCAGCCCGAGGCCTACATCTGGATCGAAAAGGGGGAAACTCAGGCCACACGCTCATTAACCCTGACCGCGTTGAACGATGCGACCACCGGTGAAACCATCACCCTGACGGCAAGCTCGGGAGGATACCCGCATCGCTTCAAGCAGGGCCAAACGACCATCACCATTGGGTCGCCCCAGCCGGGCAGCGGGGACTCCGGCTCCCAGGGGGACGACGGCGAACAGCGACAACAGCCCAATCAAGCGCCCCTGGTGGCCCAACCCATCGGCGACGCGACCATCGTTAACGAGAGCGCAACCCATACGGCCCTGCTGTCCGACGTGTTTATCGACGCTGATAACGACGCGCTGAATATAAGCGCAGCGTCGTCGAATGCCGGAACTGCCACCGTATCGGTGGCGACGGACCGGTCAACCCTGACGGTGACAGCCAAGAGCAGAGGCACGGCCACAGTCACGGTCACCGCCGACGACGGCAACGGCGGCTCGGTGGAGGACAGCTTCACCGTGACGGTCAAGGCCGCGCCCACGATCTCCGCCGCAATTGCCGACGTGGCCGGCCTGGAAGTGGGCGCCACGCAGGAAGTGTCCCTGTCGGGAGTGTTCACCGACGCCGACGGCGACAGCCTGACTATCAGCGCCGCATCCTCGGACGGAGCCATTGCCGCGGTGTCGGCGGCATCCGACGGGTCCACGCTGACCCTGAGCGGAGTGGCCGAAGGCACAGCGGCCATCACGGTCACCGCCCAGGATAGCGACGGCAACCGGGTCAGCGACGCCTTCGGCGTGTCCGTCGTTGCCCAACAGCAGCAGCAGGTAACGCCCAATCAAGCCCCCACGGTGGCGGCAGCCATAGCCGACGCGACCATCGTCAACGAGAGCGGCAGCCTTCAGGTATCCCTGTCTGGGGTCTTCAACGACGCCGACAACGACATCCTGACCATCACCGCCGCATCCTCGGACGAAACGAAGGCCACCGTCTCCGTGGCGACGGACTACAGCGCGCTTACCATAAATGCCCAAGCCCGTGGAACTGCCACCATCACGGTCACCGCTGCCGACGGCAACGGCGGCTCTGTGGATGACGCCTTCACCGTGAGGGTGAAGGCCGCGCCCGGCGTGGCCTCGGACATCGCCGACGTATCCGGCCTGGAGGCCGGCTCTACCCGGGACGTATCCCTGTCCGGGGTCTTCACCGACGCCGACGGCGACGCGTTGACCGTGAGCGCATCGTCGGACGACGAGGCCGTCGCCACGGTATCCGTGGCGGCGGACCACTCCGCCCTCACCGTCGCCGGGGTGGCCGAAGGGACGGCCACCATCACCGTCATCGCCCAAGACAGCGACGGCAACCGGGTGATGGACGACTTCAACGTGTCGGTCGTCGCCCCGCCGCCGCCAGCAACTCCCAACGAGGCACCCACGGTGTCTTCGGGCATTGCCGACGTCACCATCGTCAACGAGAGCGGGACCAAGCAGGTCTCCCTGTCGGGAGTGTTCAGCGACTCCGACAACGACGCGCTGAGCGTATCCGCCGCATCCTCCAACGAGGCCGTGGCCACCGTGTCCGTGGCGGCGGACGGGTCCAGCCTGACGGTTGCCGCCCAAGGCCGGGGCACGGCGACCATCACGGTCACCGCCAACGATGGCCGGGGCGGAACGGTTTCGGACGCCTTCACCGCAACAGTCAAGGCCGCGCCGGTGGTGGCCTCGGCTATCAGCGACCTGAACCTAGAGGTGGCCGATACGCAGGAAGTGTCCCTGTCCACCGTGTTCAGCGACACCGACGGCGACGCCCTCACCTACAGCACCGACACCTCGGACAGCGCCGTAGCGAACGCCTTCCCGTTCCAAGGCACGTTGACCATAGTGGGCCTGTCCGACGGGTCGGCGACCATCACGGTCACGGCCCAAGACGCCGACGGCAACACGGTAAGCGATACGTTCGACGTAAAAGTGGTGGGGCCGCCCACGCCGGTATCCAACCTGAGCTGCGTCGCGCAAACCGACTGGGTGCTGTTCCAGTGGGACGCGCCGGAGTGGTCCGGCGCCGCGTTGTACGCCTACGACTACGACCTGACCCGGCCCGACGGCAGGAGTGAGCAGGTCAGGCTCCGTGGCTACCCGGTGGTCCGCGCAAAGGGCGACTACCAGGTGGGCCAGGACGCCAGCATCAGCGTCAAGGCCGTGTACGAGCTTGCTGACGAGAGCGTGGTGTACAGCGAAGCGGCGACGCGGACCTGCACCGTCGCGGAGTAGCCGCCTGTATTGGAGAGAAAGTCCCTGGGTAAATTGAACCCAAAGATGCGGGTGTCCAGCTACGGTTGGACGCCCGCGTTTAGGTTGCACTAGACTTGACGACGCGGACAGACTGCGCTTACAGCAGCGCCTCTTAGCGTTTGGGCGCGGCGGGCGGCCGGACACGCCGCCGCCCAAGGACTGCTACCCATGGAGGGAAAGGAACGATGTTCTGGATTCTATTTATCTTCGCCCTCCTTATGGCGGCCTGCGGCGGCGAAGGGAACCCCTTGGCCAATACGGAATGGCGGCTGGTCGCGCTGGGCAATGCTGACGCTCCCACCGAGGTGGTGGAGGGCAACCCCACCGCCGAGTTCACTACCGGCACGGATATGACCGGGTGGACAGGCTGCAATTCCTACGGAGCGAGGTACAGTGTGGGGGAGTCGCAGCTGCGCCTTGACAACTTGGGGTGGACGGAAGCGGGCTGCCCAACCCAGGCACTGTTCCAGCAGGAGCAACGGATGCAGGACCTGCTGGCGACGGTGGAGCGGTTCGAGGTCTCCGGGGACCAGCTCACGCTGCACAGCGAAGGCGGGCAGGTCCTGGTCTTCCAGCGGGTTGATGAAAGGAGGCAGTCCGGGTAGCGCTCCCGAAGCACTGACTTATTCACAGGGGCGTCCGGCTGTGGCTGGACGCCCGCATTTGGTTGCGCAGCGCGACCACGTAAACCGGCAAGGTCCCCGGAGGGCACCGACCCGCTGGACGGTCACACCCACTGGGATATTGAGCCGGAGTCAATTCTCCCTGCTCCGGAACGGGGCAACAGTACCCTGACCGAGCGGCCCCATAACATCCTGTCCCACGGACCCGAGCCCCGGCTTCAGACCGAAGCCGAGGTTTTGCACGCCCGCCTCCAGAAAGGATCTGACCAGCTCCGGCGGAGAACATCCGCAACTCCCCTGACCACCCCCACACCCCAACCCCCAGCGCAAGACGACAGCATCCTGTCCCCGGACAGGCCCGGCTGCAATTCCCCGCGACAAGGGACGCATCGCACAGAGCTCATTTCCGCGCGAACGGACAAAGTCTTTCAACCCCCCATACAGAATTGAATTCTGCCGGTGAACGGCGTCAACGGCCTGACTCCAAGACCGGCTGGAATCACAGCCAAACCAACAGCTTGAGGATCAACCCGGCCATGCAAACCGCCGACGAGTCCGGGAGGCCGCGGCCCCCGCCAACAGCCAACCGCCCCGGTCCCAGCCGTCGCCACGGGCCGGAGCTATGGAGCGCGTCATGACCAGCGGCACGACCGGAGAAACGGGACCGCAACGACCCAAATACCCCAGTCCCGCCCTTGGAATCACGGACAGAAAGCAACAGGTGAATATAGAAAAGGAGACAGCAATTCAATGAACGAACTGACGAGACGAACCGCACTACCCTGGGTTGCGCTGGCAACCCTCATCGCCATCATCATCGCCCTGGGCGCGACCATGCCCGCCCAGGCCGACGCCCCGGATACCCCGGTAATCGAAACGGTCCAGACCTATCAGCAGGGGCAGACACGCACCGTAGTCACCTGGGAACTGAACCGCGAAAAGCGGGAGTGGCGCCAGGTCGAGACGCAGGTGACCAGCTGCTCCGCTCCCCACCTCATCGTAACCTGGAGCGGAGTCGCCGGAGCGGACAGCTACACCGCCCAGTACCGGGACGCCGACAACGGCGGCGACTGGAAGAGACTCCTGGGACAGAAGAAGAAAGGCAACTCCGTCGTGGCGGGAACCCCGCCCATCAAGGTCAATGTCAAGTACGACATCCGGATCGCCGCCGTCAAGGACGGGACAACAGGAGGGTTCGCCACCGGCGAGACGAAGGTCGGCCCAGACACCGGAGCCCCCACCAACCTCACCGCCGCCGCCAGCACCGAACGCGCCGACGCCGCCATCCTCTCGTGGACTAACGCCCCCGGCAACAGCCCCACCCAATTCGCCATCCAGCGGCGCGAGGGCGAGGGCCAGTGGCAGCAAGCCAGCATCTACCGGCTCAGAGACAACCTGGCGACCGCACCCATCTTCAACCTGAAGACGGACGTGGAACACCAGTTCAGAGTGGCGCCCCAATCATCCTTCTGCACCTACAACAACTGGTCCAACACCGCCAAGATCACCCTGGTGCGGAAGCCCCCCACCCCCACCGCCACCATGACGGCGGGACACCAAGGCAACACCCCGGTCATAACCGTCACCGCCACGGCCAACCCCCGGACCGACAGCTACAAGCTCAGGCACCGCCAAACCGGGGCCACAAGCTACACCGAAACCACCCTGACCGCCAGCGCGGCTACCGCGGGCCACGTCATCACGGGCCTGTCGGCCAGCACCGAGTACGAGGTGGGCCTGGCCGCCGTCAACCAGTACGGCGACAGCGGCTACGCAACCAGCACCGTCACCACCGGCGAGGTCATCGTCGTGCCGGTGGAGCCGGAGTTCAGCCTGAGCGCCGGACACCGGAACGAGGAGACCGTAATCACCGCAACAGTATCGGCACACGACCAAGCCAACGAAAGTTACATGCTCAAGTTCCGCAAGAGCGACGAGGAGGACTGGTCAACCCCAGTCGCAGTCACCAAAACAGCGGCCGGGGCAGGCCACTTAATGGACGTGGAGGCCGACACCTCCTACGACGTGGCCATGGCCGGGGTCAACGGCAGCCGCACCAGCGCCTACGCCGAGGAAACCATACGCTCGGAACTCGAATGGTTCGTGCCGGACACCCCGGCATTCACCGCCGCCGCCAGGCACAAGGGCACCCAGGCCGTGATCGCCGTCCAGGTGCCCAATGGCCAGACGGGAGTCACGGCCTACTCCCTGGAAGTGACCAAGCAGGAAGACGGCACCACCGCCGCCACCCAGGCGCTCACCCCGGCCCAGGCCGCGGCCGGGTACGACCACGCCGTTGAACACAACGCCACCTACAGCGTCAGGATGTCGGCCACCGGCAGGAACGGCGACAGCCCGTTCTCGGCGGCAACGACGGTCACCGCGCCCCCGCCGCTGCCGAAACTGCCGGAGTTCAGCGTCGCTGCCGGACACTCCAACAAGGAGACCGTCCTGACGGTAACAGTGACCAACGCCGATGAGCATACTTCCGAGTACCTCATCACCACCCAAGAGCCGGGAGACGACACCACCGCCGCCACTACCACGGAAACCAAGGCCGCAGCAACGGCGGGAGTGGAAGTCTCCGTGGAACCCGACACCCAGTACTCCGTGTCGGTCAAAGGACGAAACAGCGGAGGCACCGGAACCGCTGCCACCACCACCGTCCGATCCCTGACGCCGTTCCCGGCCAAGCCCCAAGCCACGGTGACCGCCGGGTACGACGCTCAGAAGCGCAACATCATCACCGTAACCGTGACCTCACCGGATACCCACACCACCGGCTACACCGTCGCCCACCAAGAGACGGGAGCAGAGGGAACCCCCACCACGG
This sequence comes from Dehalococcoidia bacterium, assembly GCA_965204865.1. Lineage (GTDB taxonomy): Bacteria > Chloroflexota > Dehalococcoidia > Lucifugimonadales > UBA3495 > VXOI01. The sequence continues at coordinate 3,685,938 of OZ242027.1, forward strand.
CCACCGTGACCAAGACCGCCGCCACAGCCGGGCACGTGATCCTGGTGGAGCCGTCAACCGGCTACACCATCACGGTGACGGGCAACAACTCCCACGGCGCCGGCAAGTCCTCCGAGTACACGGTCACCTCCCTGGTGGAGGTCAAGATTCCCGACCAGCCGGTGATCGCCGTGACCCCGGCCTACGGCGCCAGCAATAAATCCGTGCTGCGGGTGAACGTGTCCAACCACGACGCCGACACCACCCGCTACGACTACACGCTGTCCAGGACCGGCGTGGACGACGTGACCGGGACCGTCCAGAGCGACTCGGACGCCGCCACCTTCTCCTTCGACATACCGGCCGCATCGCCGGGAGATTACTCCGTCAGCGTGAAGGCCTACATCGGCACCGAGGGCAGCGACGCCGCCATGGCCACCGCCACGGCATGGGCCAGCTACGTGGCGGGCGTGGTCCTGTCAAAGACATCGGTAACGCTCTCCGAGGGCAAGACCTACGAGGTCTACACGGTGTCCCTGAGCCAAGCGCCGGCAGCCCAAGGGAAGGTGACCCTGGAGATCACCCCCGGGAACGACGGCGCGGCCCACGTGCTGAGCCAGCACATCGGGGAGTTCGACTCCGGCAACTGGAGCGCCGGTCAGGTCCTCTACGCAGTCCTGCCCAGCGCGCCGGAGAGCGCGGGGGAGGCGGACTTCGTCCACCGGCTGCTGCTGGACGGCAAGGCCACCGGCAACACGGCCACCCTAAACGTGGAGGTATCAGCTGGCTAAAGCAGGTTCATAGTCAAGGGCCGGGCACCACGGTTTCCGGCCCTGAATCTCTCACAGACGCCGATAAAGAGCTTGCAATGGAAGTTGTGACAAGAACACGTACCTCAGGAGACGCGAACCATGTACCTGTTTGATGAACCACAGCGAAGACGCAAGAGCTTTTCCCCGGAACTAAAAAAGGAGCTCTTCAAGGCCCAAAAGGGCAAGTGCATGTACTGCGGTAGGAAGCTCAGCATAGACCTCATGGACGTCGACCACAAAAACCCTATGGCCAAAGGAGGGTCGGACCAGAAACGGAATCTCCAACTTCTCTGTAGAACCTGCAACACCAGAAAGGGCGCGACCACCGACCGACAGTTTCGAACCAAGTTCAAGGCCGCCGGAGTACCCACAACACAGACCCCGCCTACCAAGCCAGTACCGCAGTCCAGATTTGATGAGATAGCCAAGAAGACTGCCGGCACAAAGGCCAAGAGATCCCGAAACACCCGCACCGCCAAGCAAAGGGATCCCTTCGGCTTTTTCTAACTACCCAATCCAGCGCACCGACCATCGGACAACTCCTGTGGAAGTGGACGACCTGACCGCAGGCGTCTACCGCTTCCGGGTGGCGGTCTACAACAAACAGTGCAACTGCTGGGGCAGATGGCGGGCGATCCGGTACACCCACCAGCAAGCCGATCCGGCAGACCGGAAACGCAGGAGCATAACGGGCGGGCGTTCAGCTTTGGTTGGACGCCCGCATTCGGTTGCGCCAGACTTGCCAATCACGAAAATGCAAGAAACATCGCCGCTCATGCGATAGCCCTGTTTGACCCAGTACTAGGCGTTGACAGAGGCCTCACGGGGATTTACCATCCCCCCGTGTCTTTTGTCCGTGGTACTCCTTTGGACGCTCGCGGCACGGGGCGACCGGCACGGCTTGGGTAACCGTGAAGGGCGCCCAATTACGGGCTGCGACTGGCTCCCTCTCGCTAACGACGAGAGGGAGTTTGGTTTTATAATCGCTGGGCGGAACCGCGCCAAGCAAAACCTGCCGCCGGAAAAGCGGCAGGAACAACCAGATGCCAAACCCGCTATACATCGCGATGGCGACAACGGCCGGAACCGTATGGTTCCGGCTTTTGCTTATTCGCAAGGGAACGCCAACGCCGCCAAGGGAATGGCACCACCTCGCAACGACGGCTGTCATTGAGATGCTGGCAGTACTGCATTTCGCACAGCCCCAGATCACCCGGTAAAATTCTCCAACTATCCCTAAATTAAGCTTGCTGCAATGCCGGACAAATCCCAGTGTCGTAGGCGGTTGCGATGCCCCAAACGTACGTCAGTAGGGCTTGCACCATCCAACTTGGAACCTCAATCACCCTGAATTGGAGCATCTGAGAGTCCGTCGTTATGGACAATATCAACGCACAAAATGGTTGAGCCTGCCGATTACCGCAAGACGCGGTTGCCCTGTCAACAATTGGCCACCACCTATGACCCACCACCCTTTACCCGTATAATGGAAGCCCGAGAATTTTATGCAACCCATCCTAAAGGACCGTGGAGCGACGCCCCAATGACCCTCGAAGCGCGCCAGCAGAAAATCCAATCCTACGCCAATGCCTACACCGAACTCGTAGAGGCGCTGGGCAAGTTCCCCAAGGAGATGTGGCAGTTCCGCTACGAGCGCGGCTGCTGGAGCATACATGAGATCATCATCCACATCACGGACAGCGAGGCCAACAGCTACATCCGCGCCCGCCGCCTCATCGCCGAGCCGGGCCGGACGCTCATGGACTACGACGAAAACCAATGGGCCGCCGCCCTAGACTACCACGACCAAGACATCGACGACACGCTCAACCTGTTCAGGTGGCTCCGCAGTAAGACCTATTCCCTCATCAAGGCCCTGCCCGAATCCACTTGGTCAAACACCGCCTACCACCCGGAAAATGGCGACATGACCCTCGACGACTGGCTGGATACCTACGAGGCCCACGTCCGCGAACACGTCGAACAGATGCAGCAGAACCTCGAAGCCTGGCAGGCCCAGCAACAGTAAACCCGCCGAGCGTCTGAAACCGATGCCAATGTAGGGGCGACGCATGCGTCGCCCCTACCCGCCCTGCGGATGCAGAGTAACAGCTGGTTCCGTTTGCTTATGGCGTATCTCTCTTCCACTGGTGGGATGTTTTCTCATTCCAGACGCTACAAACAAACGGAACCGTTCTGGGAAATGTGCGACCAACGGAGACCCTACTTCGAAGTCAGGCCCTTCACCGGCCTGAGCGAACTGCTGGACGAAATCGTGGCAAGCCCCGCCAGGGTGTCTATCAGACGCAACGGCAGGACCGAGTACCTGATCAGGGTCAACGGGCACGGGTTCAGGATGAGCAACCGGGGGCCAAAAGGCGGCAACGAGGATCAACTGCCGGCACTTCTGTTCCAGCTTTCCGACCCGGAGCACATGCCAAGGGACGGCAGCACGGTGGAACACACGTCCGACCCAGCCAAGCCAGGAACTCTCGAGGGGCTGGAAGGGTACGATACCTCGCTCCACATCGAGCAGATGCACCATTGGGACTTCTGGGCCGGAATCGGCAGCGGAAGTTACTCCTTCACCCCAGAGAAAGAGGAAGGACACCGACTACAGCTGACTCGCCTGTCACCGAATGAAACCGCAGCGCACTTCGGGGAATAAAGGGCGAGAGTTCGCAAGTGACGACCCGTCGCCGAACAATTCATGGCCTTGGCCAGGCGCCACCGGCGAAAAACAGGGTGAAACAACCCCCACACGCGGAGATCGCCCACGAACCAGCTGAAGATCACTGAGAGCCTGCTGCCACCGCACACGCGGACATAAAGCCAGGCTACCCTGCCAAAATCACTGACGGCTGTACCGGCACACGGTATAATCATCCTATGATACGCTCGTTCCAGCACCGGGGTCTCAGACGGCTCTACGAGCAAGACGACCAAAGCAGGATAGCCCCCGACCAACTGGAGCGGATCAGGATAGCTCTAGCGGACTTGGACGCCGCCAGCAAGCCCGGCGACATGGACCTGCCGGGACACCGACTGCATCCACTCAGAGGCGGCCGCCGGGGATTCTGGGCCATCTCAATCTCCGGCAACTGGAGAATAATTTTCCGGTTTGAAGACGGAGACGTGTGCGACGTAGACCTGGTGGACTACCACTAGCGGGAGACGCAGAGATGAACATGAAAAACCCGTCTCACCCAGGCATCAGCATCAGGCTGAATTGTCTGGAACCATTGAACCTGAGCGTCACTGACGCAGCAAACATTCTGGGCGTTGCCCGGCACACGCTATCGCGGGTACTAAACGGTCATGCAGGAATCTCTCCCGACATGGCTATTCGCCTCGAAAAGGCCGGCTGGTCCAACGCAGACTTTTGGATGCGCCGCCAAGCCGCCTACGACCTGGCGCAAGCGCGCAAGAGCGAAGACCTGATACTCGTCGAACGCTACCAGCCGCAACCTGCAACGTAGGCAACCCAGTTCGAAATTATCGCCACTCCGCACCTGCTGGGATACGCCATCAGCCGCTGCGAGTGTAACCAGCCCCGGTATGACCACTCCACAGCCCCGGAGAGCAGCCGCTACGCCGCCGGCCAAGGCACGGGCTATCAAAAGCCACCCCCGTGCACGCGGACAATTGGCGGTACCTTCGATCACTCCATCCCCCTCGAAACCGGAAAGCCAACAAACCGGGCCGCAAGGATCAGCCGCAGCCATCAGATACGGCGTAACCGTCGGGCGATGCCAGTCCGCAGTCTCGCCGGTACTTGCCCGATGCCATATAATCCACGCCATCAAATCGTTGAGCCACAAGAGCCAGAGGTTTGGCATGACCACTCCCGACACCGCAGCCAAGCAAACGAAAACCGGAGAGCGGTTCCGCCTGCCGGACCCGCCCGAACGCGAGCCCAACGACATGACCAGCTTCGACCAGCTTAGCGGCAACGGCAACGCCTACCACCTGAAGCAGCACCTCATGGCGCAGCGCCCCGCCGAGCGCGACGGCATCCTGGTATCGGGCGAACACTACATGGTGATCCGGCCGACCAGGTACCTGGCGGGCAGCCGCTACCCCGACCTGCTGGTGGCCTTCGGCGTAGACCCAGAAGCGTACCGCCTGAGCAACCACGCGGCGGCCCAAGGTGACGTGCGAGCGCCGCGCCACCGGTAGCCAAGCATGGAGGGCGTCCTGTGATAACGTCAGTCCGCATGGTCAACTTCAAGAACTTCGCCGACGAAACGCTGAAGCTCGGTCCCTTCACCGTCATCGTAGGGGCCAACGCCAGCGGTAAGAGCAACATCCGCGACGCCTTCCGCTTCCTCCACGGCATAGGACGGGGATACTATTTGCCGGAAAACTTGGCTGGGAAGTATGGACCGGGGGGACAACTGGAGTGGGCGGGTATTCGCGGGGCAATGAATGAGATCATTCGCTTCGGCCAGCAAGCCCTTGCCTTCGGGGTAGAGGCTAGTCTTGAAGATACACATTTCCATTACGCCCTAGAGGCCGATTACGGCTATTCTGAAGACAGTCAGTTTCTAGTGAAGAGCGAAGAGCTCAAGGTAGACGAGAGACTACTCTTTACCTGTTATCGCGAGGGACAAGGTTTCTTTGTGGACATTGGTGATGCGGAGAATTACAAGTATCCAAGGAGGGCTAATGCGCCTTTTCTGTCCGATGCCATCCCGACCTATTGGCCTCCCGGGGAAACTGCGCCCATAGAAGACCCGGCGGTAGATCTGAGAGATGTCCTAGCTAACGTGCGTTTTCTGGAATTGATTCCAGGGCTAATGCGAGAGCCGGCGTTTCCTGGGTCGAAGCTAGGTGACTACGGCGAGAACCTGCCGTCGATACTGGAAGCAATCTGCGCCGACTCCCAGAAGGGAAGAAACCTGATGTCTTGGCTGCAAGAGCTTACGCCGATGGACGTCAAGGACTTCGACTTTCCCCGGGACCCCAGCGGGCGGGTGCATCTCTACATCGTGGAGCGCAACGGGCGCAAGGTATCGGCCTACAGCGCCTCCGATGGCACCCTGCGCTTCCTGGGTATACTGGCCGCGCTGCTCGGTCCTAACGAAGGGGGCCTCTACTTCTTCGAGGAGATAGACAACGGCATCCACCCCAGCAGGCTTTGGCTGCTGATGGACTTCATCGAGCGCCAGACGGCCAAAGGCAACATCCAAGTGATTACCACTACTCATTCGCCCGCCCTCCTGTCCTGGATGCGCGACGAGACCTTTGAAAATACGTCTGTCGTCTACCGCTACGACCATTGGTCCGACAGCGTAATCCGGCCCATAGCGGACTTGTACAACCTGCGGGAACTGCGGAATTCTCAGGGACTAGGACGGCTTTTCACCGGCGGCTGGCTGGAGAATGCTATGGCGTGCAGTGAAGGGGATCCCGATTTGGCCCCTTTGGACGACGATGATGAAGACGACTGGGAACAGGGAACTCTCGAATGAAGGTAATGATCATCCCCGAAGACTTCCGCAATGACCAATATATTCTGAAACCGCTCTTTAACCGGCTTTTCAAACGAATGAGCGTTGCGTCGGCAGAGGTCTTGATTTGCCGGGACCCTTTGCTCGGCGGCATCGGAGAAGCCTTGAAACTGGAGCGTCTAGCTGAAATAGTCGAACAGAATGAGGGAAGGATAGACATATTTATACTCTGCGTTGACCGAGATGGAGTCTTGGGAAGGCGACAGAGGCTTGACCAGATTGAACAGGAATTCGGAAGCAATCGAATTTTCCTATCCGAGAACGCTTGGGAAGAGATTGAGACCTGGGTTCTGGCCGGAGTGGACCTGCCCAATGACTGGCGGTGGGCGGACGTGCGGGCAGAGATAGATGTTAAGGAACGGTATTTCGACAGATTGGCCGTCATACGCAGGTTGGACGACACTGAGGGCGGCGGGCGGAGGGTTTTGGGGACAGAGGCGTCCCGCCGCATCCGCGCCATCCGGCAAAAATGCCCCGAGGACTTTGACGCCTTGGCCCGGCGGCTGGAAACCGCTATTGAGACAACTTAGAGGACGCGATGTTGGTAGTGGACCCGCACTCAATGAGGCTGATACCGGTCAACGCCTTGGGAATGACCAGCACGAACGAGGCCCGGATCCGCGAGCTGGAAGCGGAGAACCGGCGGCTGCGCGGCGGGTGAATGATCCGCAGGCCGAAACGGGGATGACCGCGAAACACTTCTCGCCACCGGCGTCCCTGCGGTGCGAAGGATGTGGCCCATGGCGACATAAATTCCCTTGAGTATGATACAAAACAACGGAACAGGGGAGCCAGATACCCATGTCCAAGGAAAAAGAGCAAGAGGCTTTCAACCTCGTCGTTGAACGCCACCGGAGCGGGGCATCCGAAAACGACATCAGGACCGCCTTCCAGCGCTTCGCCGAAACGTGCGGCATAGCCAGGCTGGCCGAGATGACCACCGAAGTCCCGCTGGGCATCGGCAACGCTGGCCGGATGGACCTTTACGTTCACAACACTTGCATCGAGTTCAAGAGGGACATCTTACGGGCCGGCGCCATCGCGCCCGAATACATCGCCCAACTGGACGGCTACCTAAAGGAACTCATCAAAGCCGGAACCGGCGTACAGAACGGCATCCTCACAGACGGCACAAACTATCTGATACGGCGCCCAGGCGACGACCAACTACCCATGCAAAAGGGCGAAAGGCACGCCGTTTTCGACAAGCCGGAGCAATCACACCTAGTTAGGGAGTACCTATACCGGGTCCTCGCCGCCCCGGCGGAAAATATCATCCCCACAGCGGAGCATCTCCAACGACACTTCGGCACCGATTCCGACGTATTTCGGGTGAGCAACACTCTGCTGAAGGAGACATACGAGTCAAACCGCGACAACCCGACGGTAGCAGTGAAACGCCGTCTCTGGCAGGACCTCTTGCAGGTAGCGCTGGGCAAGGACGCCGCCGCTGCCGGAGACGAAAGCGACTGGCTGTTCATCAGGCACACTTACATAACCAGCCTCATCGCTGTCATCATGCAACAACAACTGCTGGGCGATGTGGCCCGCCACGCTGCCGAGCGTCCCGACGCGCTGCTCAAAGGCCGCATACTGGCCGAGCAGTCCGACCTCCACGGCATCATCGACGCCGACCTGTTCACCTGGCCCACGGAAGTCGGGGAAAGCACCTACCTCCGCGAGATCTCGCGAGTCGTCGAACAATTCGACTGGACGCAGAGCCCTCGGGAAGTCGCGCCCACCCTGTATCAGAACGTAATCACGCAGGAAGAGCGCAAGAAGCTCGGCGAATACTACACGCCGCGCTGGCTGGCCCAGGAAATCACCAAGACGGTAGTTGACGACCCGCTGAACCAACGGGTGCTGGACCCATCCTGCGGCAGCGGCACGTTCATTGAAACAGCCGTTGAACACATACTGGAACACTCCGACGAACTACCGGCGCCGGATACCCTACGCCTGTTGCAGGAAAACGTAGTCGGGATCGACATCCACCCGGTAGCCGTGCAGTTGGCCAAGGCCACGTGGGTAATGGCCGCAGCTGACACCATCCGCACCGCACGCTCCGAAGGCAACGGCTCCAGCGCCGTCAGCGCGCCCATTTACCTGGGCGACTCGATGCAGCTACGTTACGACACCGGCACCCTATCCGCCAGCCAATTCATCGAGCTGGAAACCGGCGAGACCCTGCCAAACGACACAGGCAAGGTCACCTTCAGCATTCCCAAGGAACTGGCCCGCCAGCAGGCAGACGTTGACCGGATCATCTCCGAGATGGCTACCGCCATTGACGAAGGGAGGGACGCCGGGCACATCGCCGACGGCTATGAGATGAGCGACGAGTGCCGCCGGAGCACGAAAGCCGTAGCTGCCTTGATGAAGGAGCTGCACGCCGCAGACCGCAACCACGTCTGGGCCTACTACATCCGCAACATGATCCGGCCAGCGGTGATTGCCGAAGAGAAGGTTGACCGGATCATCGGCAACCCGCCGTGGCTCACCTACGGACAGAGCGCCGACATCATCCGCGAGGAACTGCGCGGAATGAGCGAGAAGCGGTACCAGATCTGGGCAGGCGGCAAGCTCGCGCCGCACCAAGACATTGCGACGCTGTTCTACACCAGGTGCGCCGAGCTGTACGCACGTCCGGGGGCGGCCATCGGCATGGTCATGCCGCACAGCGCGCTGCGGACAGGGCAGCACCTGAAGTGGCGAAGCGGCAACTACAAGCAAAAAGGGGGACGCAACGCGCCCAGCATTGGGCTGAGCTTCCAGATTCACGAGCCGTGGGACCTCGACAACGTGGTGCCCGATTTCTTCCCCATGCCGGCCAGCGTAGCTTTCGCGGCATACGTAGGAGCAGGCGAGGGAACGTCGATGGCACCGGGAACTGTGCAGATCTGGCGCGGCAACTGGCAGGAAAACTACGACGGCATCAGTCGAAGGAGCGAAGCACTCCATCACGACGACGGCAACTTCAAGTCCCCGTACGCCGAACTGTCCAATCAGGGACCAACCATATATGACCGCCGGCTTTTCTTCGTCGAAACGGTGCCCCACACGGCGATGCTGCCGACCGCCAACACCACCAACGTCAGGCCTCGATTGAGCAGTCAGGATAAGATCACCTACAGGGACCAGTTGCACCAACTCGAAGGCGTCGTACACAACGGCCACCTCTTCGACGTGTACTTGGGGGAGTGTATAGCTCCCTACCTGGCATTGGATCCGCTGAAAGCGGTTCTTCCCGTGCACCGCACCACCATGACCATGCCGTTGAGCCACGACGACTGCTCAGATGACAAGCACGAGGCCTGTCGCTTAGAAGTAGAGGCTTTGCATACCACGATGCAGAGACGTTGGAACAAGGCCGTCGAACTGTTCCGCGAAGCCCACAAAGACCGTAGCATCAATGAATTGCTCGACAACTTGAACCACCTCAACAAAATGACCGACCAGTTGGAGTACCTGCGGGCAGTAGCGAACAGGGATGACACCATACGAGTAGCCTATGCCACATCGGGAGAACCAACCGCTGCGATCATCGAAAATGCGAGCACCGTCGTAGAAAGCACCGCGTACCAAACGGTTTGCCAGTCGAAGCGCGAAGCCTATTACGTACTGGCCATCATCAACAGCAACGAACTTGCCAGGCAGGCAAAACCATTCTGCCCCACTAATTGGGCCAAAGAAATACGCCACTTCCACAAACACGGCTGGAAGCTGCCCATCCCCCGCTACGACGCCGGCGACCCGCTCCACATCCGCCTGAGCGAACTGGGCCAAGCCGCCGAACAGGAATGCAAGACCCTCATAGCCGAAAGCGGCATCCAGGACAACCCCGCCGGCGAGGCCCAATCCCGCGCCGCCCGACGCCTGCTGCGCCATGAATGGCAACCCAACAGCAAGGCCGCCCAAGCCATCGAGTCCGCCGTGGTCCAGTTACTGAGCGACCCGGCACAGGCCGCTCTCGCCGAGCGGCAGATGGACGACGGGCAAGGGGATTAGCCCGCGGCTTTCGGAAACTCAAGGCAGTTAAACATCCCCTATCCGAATGCGGTAGTAAAAGCAGTGGACATGGCAATAGATTGGCAAATGGTGGGTGCGCTCGCCACTATATTGGGCGTGCTCGTTGCGGTGGTTATCGCCCTGTCACAACGGGGCAAAACTCCCGGAGCCGAGGAGAGAAAAAACAGGGCGAGGTCGGCCATACGCTTTTGCCGCAAACGTGCAACAACTGCATTGATTTGGTGCATCCGTCCAATCAGCAGCATACCTCAGGCCAGCCTAGCAGTATGCCGAGAAAAGAAACGGCGATTCCAAATCAGGTGGACAATTTGGAGGAAAAATATGAAGGTAAATATCCCGCTCATCATCGCACGTGACAAAGAGCTCTGCGAAGAATCAGCCAAAGATAGCGAGCGCATCGGTGTGGCAGCGATTTTATTGTCACAACATTTAGCAAACGATGGCCACGTCGTCCCCGCAGTCAACGCAAGCGGTCAGGACCTCCACGGTGCGGTCTTTACCGCGGTACGCAACGACCATCCCACAAAGTTTCATCTGCTATGCGCCCGTATCGCCAGTGACCTGGTAACCAATCCGAAAGCCCGTGTTGATGACAACGGCATGTACGTTCTACCATGGGATCCCATACTGGAATCCTTTCTGAGGGAAACACTGGACGATCCGCTTACCGAATTGCAACAAGGTGCTGATGCAGAATGAACCCCGCGTATAGGCCGTGCACTGCATAGGTAGATGGGTCGCCAGCCTGCACTCTTACTGGCTCCGCCCCAAGCAACGGAAACGCACAGCAACGGGCACGGACGCCGGAGTACTGCTTGCGTGGAACGCGGTGCCCGGGGCAACCCAGTACGAGATCCAATACGTCTACAGCGATGAGCAGTGGGGAAGCGACTGGCAAGGCAGCATCTTTGTCGGCGTCAGCGCCAGTCAGAGCTACGAAGTCAGTGATGAGATTGGGTCACAGAGATACAATTTCCGGGTCCGCGCGGAGTTCCCTGATGCGCAGCAAGGCGGCAACGTCTGGGGCCCGTGGTCGGCAACGGTGACGTCCGAGGCGAACTAGGCGCGGCCGACACCGGCAAAGACAACGCGCAGTCCGCGGCCTAGCGGTGATTACATCGCCGGGCCGCCGACTTTTGGAGTCCGCCAACGGACGCGAATTGTCTTTGCCGGAGAGGAAAGACGTGGAACTTCTCACAGGCGCAGCTTTGCTGGCAAACGCCTACGCACTCCCGTTTCCGAACCCGCAAAACGCCCGTAACCCGTTGCCGGAGCGACTCGCGCTCACTAACGCCTTTCGCCGGATCGACGGGGAGAAGGCACATCACGTCAGCGGGCAGCCCGAAGCGCGATTTGTGAAAAATTCCCAGCGAGGGAACAAACCTGAATTTTTCACAGGCACAGCTTTGCGGGTAAAACCCCCATATATTCCCCTTCGAATCCGCTAGCGGTGGACGCGGCCGGTCAAATTTCCAATTTCGCAATCATCTCCGGACAATGAACCCAAGGTAGAGGTATAGCTCAGGCCAGCCCGCGACGGCTAGAATGAGCACAGGCAAAGTCCCACATGGGAGAAAGAACAGGAATGGGAACTTTCCGAATAACGGTTGAGATCGCCGATCCACAGGGCCAGCGGTTCGAAGCAGTGGATATGCTCGTAGACACCGGGGCCACGTTCACCAAGGCGCCCAGAGAACTTCTGGAACGGCTGGGCGTGCCAGTGGAAAGCACCTACACCGCGGAACTAGCGGATGGAAGCCGGGTGGAGCGTACCCGGGGCAGGACGATGATCCGGCTGGAGGGGAAGGAGTTTCCCACACCGGTGACCTTTGGAGAGCAGGGGGAACAGAACCTGCTGGGGGCCATGGCCCTAGAAGACGCCATGCTGGCAGTGGACCCGCACTCAATGAAGCTCATACCGGTCAACGCCTTGGAAATGACCAGCACGAAAATGTGAACCGGGATTTTCCCGATACTCGCCGGGCACTCCACGAACGGCAACAAAGCCCGTGGACGGATTAACTGCTGACAGCCGCCCGTAGCGCAGGCGCAGCAAGGCATAGGATAATGGACCTGTCGCCGACTGACGGCGGCATACCGGCCACCATCGACCGACGGGGTGGCCGGTTTTGCGTCCCAGGCCAATTACGCCGCGACCGCCAGAGTCGTCTGCTCAAAGCGTCCAATTGGGCAACGAACCCGGCACCGATGGAGTAGCTAATCCACCACTCCCGACGGGCACGACAGCGTTGGGACAACGGCGAAACGGCGAGCCATACCGGCTCGTCTATTTTTGTCTGTGGCGCCTGGGAACGAAAGCTAGGCGGCGGACCCGCCGACAGGCATGACCCCAGCAGACGGGAGGAATTTCCCTCCCTCACCTCACTGCCACTTTGAGAGAGGCGCACGAAATTGAGAGAAGAGATATACCGGTTCCTTTCCCCACCGGAGCGCGGGACTCCGCGATACCGCGTCACGACCGCAGTCAAGGAGGCCACCGACTGGCTGCTCATCACCCTGGGCATCCTGCTCATTGCCAAAGGATGCGGCACCTTCAACCCGCCCCCCAGTTCCGCAGGCAACTGGCTGATACTGGCCCTCTCCGTGGTCTTTCTGGCGCGATACGCCATCAGGCCTACGGTGTGGCTCCTGAAGAATGTGGCCGGAACCGGAAGAAAGGAAGAGCAGAGCACCTAGCCCCGAATGCCAGCAACAGAGGGACACGACGGCCTAGCCCGTTCCAGCGGGCAGCAGCACCAGGCGGCACAATGAGCGGAGTCTATAACCGGACGCCATGGGCTGACGGCGCGGGCAATGGTCTCTGAATTAAAACAAATTTTGCACAACGAACCGGAATTAAAAAATATTCGTCAGGCAAAGCCCGGCGAATCCGCCGACAGGCACGGCCAAAGCAGGCGGGGAGAATTTCACCCCCTGACCTGACCACTACCACTTTGAGAGGACACACGAAAATGAGAGAAGAGATATACCAGTTCCTTTCCCCGCCAGAGCGCGGGACTCCAAGATACCGGGCCATAACTGCGGTAAAGCATATCGCCAACCTGCTGCTCATAGCCATGGCCATACTGATCTTCGCCAGAGCCTGCGGCAAATTTGACGCAAGCCCTGGGTCCCCGGGCGAATACGTGATGCTAGCCTTCTCCGTAGTCTTTGTGGCGCGATTCGCCGCCGAACCCGTGGTATGGCTCCTGAAGAAACTTGTCGGAATCGGGAGAAAGGAAGGACAGGACAGCTAGCTGCGAATGTCGGCCGCAGCTGGGACGACACGATGCCCTGCCCCATCAAGGAGCGAAACCAAGGAAAAACCATGAGCGGCAGGGAAGGCGCTGAATTAAAATAAAATTTGCACAATAAATCGGAATTAAAAACACATTTTTGAGCAAAGCCCGGCCCGGCAGCCCGGCAATGTTGAGCCTGCCGAACCATAAGGCGCCGAAATCAAGACGCGATTGCCCTGCCCGCGACGCCAGTGTCGGCAGGTGTTATGATTAAGGCCCACTTCATCGGATGCGACATTAGGGCGATAAAGGCGTCGAATGGCATCGAATGAGAATAGGCCCGCGCGGCGCCCCCTGTTCTTCGGATGGTATGTCGTCGCGGCGTCGGTGTTTGTCGGCTTTGCCGCTGTCGGCGCCCGCAATGGCTTCGGCGCCTTCGTCAACCCGATGAGCGACGAGTTCGGTTGGAACCGGGTTACCATTTCCACGGCCTTCGCGCTGGGGATTCTGCTCAACGGAATCATCCAGCCTTTCATGGGGCAGGTCTTCGACCGGACCGGCGGGCGCAAGCTGGTGCTGATTTCGGTGCTGGTGCTGGGCGCCGTCACCATGGCAACGGCCCTGACGATGCACGTTCTGTTCTTTATCTTCGTCTTCGGCGTGCTGGCGTCTCTGGCCCAGAGCGGGCTTTCGCTGACCAATACCTCCGCGCTGCTGTCCCGCTGGTTCCAGCGGCTGCGGGGCACGGTAATCGGCATCAACTCCACCGCGCTGTCGCTGGGAGGGCTGGTGCTGGTGCCCCTTGCGGTCTACCTGATGGAGGCCACGGGAAGCTGGCGCATCGCCTGGATCGGCCTAGGCATTGTGGTGCTGCTCTCTCTGCCCGTGGGTCTGATGTTCATCCGGGAGAATCCGGCCCAGATGAACCTGCGCCCCGACGGCGACGAGGAACCGGACGACCCTTCGACAGGCTCAGGGCAGCCGGCCCGCACCCCGGGGCCGCTGGAAGCGACCTCGTGGCGCCAATCCTTGCAGTCTGCCCCCTTCTGGCAGATGTCCGGGGCCTACTTCGTCTGCGGCGCGACCACGTTCATACTGTCGGCCCACTTCATCCCCTACGCCCAGGACCGGGGGGCAAGCCCCGGCACCGCCGCGCTGATTTTCGCGGTGATGAACGGCCTGAACATCGTCGGAGCGACCTCGGCGGGGTATCTGTCCGACAAGATTGGCGGCACCAAGAACTGGCTGACCATGGTCTATGTCATGCGCGGCATTGCCTACCTGATTATGTTGACAACTCCCCTTATCTCGGGAATGTCCATCATCGGGCTGTGGATTTTCGCCTGCATTGCCGGGTTCTCCTGGATTGCCACGCTGCCGCTCACATCGTCGTTGACCGCCGAGGTGTACGGGCTGAGGGCGATGGGAACAATCTCCGGCATCACCTTCATGTTCCACCAGATAGGCGGCTTCTGTAGCGTGATGCTGGCCGGCTGGCTCTACGACGTGACCGGCTCCTACACCCTGCCTTTCGCCATCATCGGGTCCCTGCTTGGTTTGGCCGCAATATCAGCCTTCTCCATCCGCGAGAAGAAGTACTCGGCTCGCTACCAGCAGCCACGCACGGTATGGGTGACCGATGCCTGACCTGCTCCAGCCGTTCCGACTGTTTCTGCTTCACCAGGGCGACGCCGCCGACCCGGAGCTGATTCACTGGCTCAAGGACAGGATGGACGAGATACTCGGCGTCGGCCCGTGGGCGATGGTGGCGGCGACGGCAGGCATCGTCATAGCCATTCCGGCAGCCATAGGGCTGTTCTACTTCTATCAGCAGCGGCGGGACGGGACGCCGTAACCCGAAAGCTGAATCGCAGGGCCGTACTTGTCAGCAGGCGGCTTATTGGGTAGACTAATGCCCGCTATCCCATGCGGCTTCACTCCCGCAGAGAGCCGCGCGGCGCCCCTTGGACGGATGTTGAAAGGCGGCGCCCAGACTAAGAGCCAGGCGCAATTTTCGGCAAGGAGGATGCTGCAAAACCGCTATGTTTGACAAAGATTCGCTCGACAACCTATTCGACGAGCTGCGCGACGAGTATGAGCTTGAACCCGACTGGGAGGAGATTCAGCGGGCGGCCCACCTGGGCGTGGCCCGGCTGGACGGCGGCGTGGAAATCGGCGACATAGACCCCCGCGTGGCCGAGTTGGTGCTCCGCCACAACCCCGGCTAGGTGGCGGCTGATTAACCACAGAACAAACGGCCCCGGTTTTCGGGGCCGTTAATTTTTGATTCCCGTTTTCAAGGCGCAGCTTCCGGGGAATTACCCGCGCTCCTCAAAGATGTCCAGGCTGTCCAGCCAACGGGCCGGTCATCGAACCAGACTGGTCCATCAGGAACAGGAAGCAGGCGGGGTTGGCGCGGCTGATGTCGGCGGTGTAGGGTATGGGGCCCCGGCTATTGGCTGTCATTTATCCGCAGAAGCATTTTACCATTTCGTCTTTATGAGGGGCGATTTGGTATGATGAACCGAGTGATATGAACTCCTTTGAGGAACAGGCAATCCCGGCCCCGGCTGTCGCCCGCCCTTCCACAAGCTCAAGGCGGGCGGATTGGCCGTCGCCGCAGTGGGCGGCGGCGGTGTTGCTGCTGGCCGCAGGCATGGCGGCGCTGCTGGGCTGGGGCGGCGACGGGAACGGAACGGCGCTTGTCGCGGTTCCCGATGCCCCAGTCTTCCGCTATGTCAACAGCGGGTGGGTGTCGCCGCTGGACTGGGAGGAAGCCGGGCCCTTCGCCATGGAACTGCGGGCCTTCGTCATCGGCAGCCAGGAAGAGCTGGACGCATTCGAGGGCGGCTTCGTCAGCAAGCGCATCTACGGCAACGCCATCACCCTGGAACGCATCGAGTTCGATAGCGCGGCGCTGCTGGCGGCCTACTACGTCTGGCGTCCGGTGCGGGGCGACCCGCTGTCGGTGGCCGAGGTGCAGGTGGAGAAGGGCCGGGCGCTGGTGAAGATGGAGCTGGACGAAGACCCGCAGGGACGGGAGTACCCCTACCTGTTTGCGCCGATGATTATGGTGGCGGTGGAACGCTCGCTGTTCCCGGAGGGCGAGCCGGTGGAGTTCGTCTTCGAGCTGAACGGGCAGCCGGAGGTCACGCAGACCGCCACGCCGAACCCGGCGGCACCATCTTCATAGTCGCAGGGTCTTTCGATTATCTGTCTAAACTGTGATTTATATGATTCCGGGATTGCCATGATTATGAAATCATACTAATCCGCTAATCACACGAATCACAGTTCAGACAAAGAACAGAAAGACCACAGGGATTCCTGCAACGAGGTAGAGGACAACAACGATTCGGGTTATCATGGGGCGGAAATCAACTGACAATTACAGCACAGGAGCGAGCAATGGCTGAGTACATACCGTCAACCACCGACTGGGTGCGCGAGCAGGTAGAGGTATACGAGAGCAGCGGTGGCGCCCAGGGGACGACCCTGCGCGATACCGGTCTGCCCGTCATCATCGTTACCAACACGGGCAACCAGACCGGAGCCATCCGCAAGACGCCGCTGATGCGCGTCAAGGACGGCGACAACTACGTGCTGGTGGGTTCCCGGGGCGGCGCGCCCAAGAACCCAGTGTGGGTCTATAACCTGCGGGCCGACGGCGACGTGCAGATACAGGACGAGACCGTGGTCTACGCCATGAAGGTGCGCGAGGTTGCCGACGACGCGGAACGGGCCCGGCTGTGGGACATCGCAGTGGCGGCCTTCCCGCCCTACGAGGAGTACCAGGGCCGGACTTCTCGGAAGATTCCCGTATTCGTCGCGGAGCCGGCTTAACGGCTGGCAGCTTTACCACCCACCGACGCGCAGCTACCCGCGGCAATGCCGCGGGTTCGCATTTTATGACCAAAGGCGACGGTTTCACCGCCGCTTCCGGGAGGGAATATGACCAAGCCCAGAATCGCCGTGTTCTCCGGCCCCAGGGCCACCATCGCCAACTCGCCCACGCTGGTGACCGGCAACAAGGGCAGGCTGACCGGCGAGCGTGTCCTGCCCGGACGCTACGAACACCTGGCGCCCCAGATTCTCCACGAGCCGGTGGTGGTCAAGATAAGGAAGTACAGCGCCCACCCGCTGGAGGAGGATGCCGCCGCCGTCTATCACCAGGACGGGAAGGACTACTATGAGGTGGAGCTGCTGCCCGAGGACGGCCCGTATCCCTTGCCATACGTGGCGCGGCGGGCCAACGGCTCGGAGCAGGGGCAGCCCTTCGAGGAGGCCGACCTGTTCGAGCCTTCCCTCAACTTCGGGGGCAGACAGTTCTTCTACCCCGACGCCTCGCGGATGTTCGCCGAGATTGACCGCACCATCTCCGGGCGGGACGAATCGGGAGAAGGAAGCACGCTGGACCGCAAGGCCGATTTCGAGTTCATCCGCGTCCTTGCCCCCGGAGGCTACACGCAGAAGGGAGAGAAATCGGGGGTGGACTACTTCCCTTACCGGCCCCTGGCAATCCGGCGCTCGCCGAGGTATCGGGACCTGGCCCACGTGGTCAACTCGGTTCAGGCCGTGCTGTCCGGCAGGGAATACGCCGGGGGCCTCTGGCTGGAGGGCAGCCCTACGGTGGAAGAGACCACCTACTGGCTGAGCCTGCTCATCGACACCGACCTGGCAATCGCCGGAATCGCGGCGCAGCGTCCCCACGGCCAGCTCGCCAACGACGGCGACCGCAACATCGTGGACGCCGTGGACTACGTGCTGTCTGGCCTCGGCAACGGCATCGGCGCCGTAGGGGTGCAGGACGAAAGAATCTACGCCGCCCGCGAATTCAAGAAGTCCGACGACCGCCCGGGCAACTACAAGGCCACCGGCGGGCACGGCGGCATCCTCGGCACGGTGGGGCCGCCAGTGACCGTCTGGTACAAGCCCGCCTACCGGCACACCGCGTCCTCGGACGTCAACCTGTCGCGGCTGCCGGATACCCTGGAGTTCCCTGAGTATGCCGACAGCCCCGCAACGGCGCGGGTGGCAGTGAAGGACGGCAATGGCCGGCTGCTGGGGGAGAGCATACCCAGAGTCCACATCGTCAAGTACGGCGCCTATATGGATGAGGACGAGGCGGGAAATCCCGACAATGAAGTGGACATCATGGCCCGAATCGAGAAGGGGCTGGCGGACCAGGGCAGCAGCGATCCGCAGGCGCCCAGGCTGCACGGCTTCGTGCTGGAAGGGTCGTCGCCCTACGGGCTGGCCGCTATGTCGCAGCACCGGGCGCTGGAAATCGCCACCTTCAGCGGTATGCCGGTGGCCCGGGTGGGCCGGGCCGATCCCGGCGGCCGGGTGCCCAGCGGCTGGGACGACCTGACCATCGCCGGCAGCAACCTGGACACCAACAAGGCCCGGCTGCTGCTGATGGCCGCCATACTCAAGCTGGGACGCCTGCCCAAAGCCCGCGACCCCCGGAACCCGACCAGGGCCGAGCGCAGCGCGACCGTCGCCAAGGTGGCCGAGTACCAGGAGATTTTCGAGAACCACTAGGGCGAGCCGGCAAACAGGTCATCGGGCAGCGGGTGCTCGATGCCCAGGGTTGATACGCGGGCTATGGCGGTGAAGTGGGTGGACTCTCCACCCACCTGGTTGCTGTCTCCGCCGTGGTGCCCGCGCAGCCATTCCGGGCGCATCAGCCGTTGCCCTTCCCAGAGGCCGCCGGTGGCGACAAGGTGCCCGAACCGGGCCAGGTCGAGGGCGCTGATGACCACCCAGCCGGGGCCGCCCCTGACAACGTGGCCCCCAATCTCGTAGGGCG
The DNA here is from genome assembly GCA_965204865.1 of Dehalococcoidia bacterium. Taxonomy (GTDB): domain Bacteria; phylum Chloroflexota; class Dehalococcoidia; order Lucifugimonadales; family UBA3495; genus VXOI01. The sequence continues at coordinate 3,705,322 of OZ242027.1, forward strand.
GGTCCACGAAGTCGCCGTATCCCGGGGCGTTGGGATACCAGTCCTTGGTTTCAAAGAGAGCGCGGCCCGGGGTCCAGTCCCAGCGGTCGGCGGGGATTCCCATTGGGCCGAAGAGCCGCCGGTCGACGACTTGCTTCAGGTCCTCGCCTAGCAGGTGAGTCAGGGCCTGTGATAACCGCCACACGCCGCCGCTGCTGTATATCCTGGCGCTGCCGGGACGGGTATGGGCATAGTTGTCGTAGAACGGGTCGCCGGTATAGTTGGCCCAGTCGGGTACCTGCGAAGGGCCGAACAGGGCCACGGAGGCCGGGTTCTGCTGCTCCACGGAGGTGGCGTTTCGCCAATGAAAGCCGTTGGTCACCGGAAAGCCGCCCAGATGGCCGTAGACTTCCTTGTCGCCGAGGAGGTGTCGCCAGGTCAGCTCCCGGTGATAGCCCTGATCCAGGTACTTGTGCGGGTGCGATAGCTGCCCTTCGCCGGTCCAGGTGTGGCTTACCAGGTCGTCGGGGGCCACCAGTCCGTCCTCCACCGCCAGGCCGAACACCGCCCAAGTCAGGGCCTTGCCCACCGAGGCGGTCTGGGCGCGGTATTCCGGGTCGCCCCAGGTATGGAGCAGGAATCCTCCCTTGGTCAGGGTAGCGCCCCACTGCGGCCCCGCAGCATCTTCAGCAGGCTGCGCGGCGCCCCGGACATTGCAGGTCTCCAGAAAGCGGGACCATTTACATACATCAAGGCCCGCATCAAAAGGCGCGATTGGCTGCCAGGACTCCTTGGGATACACCACCCATTCCGGGACTTGTAGAGACATCGCATCCTCACAGACTGGTGAGTTCATGGGCAGGCTGAACCTGATGAGTGCGCTGCGTTCTGCCCGATGTTGCTAACTGCTCTGATGTGACCACAGTTGGTGGAAGTGGTTGAGGGGGCCTCGGCCCCGGCCTACGGGGAAGCTGGCGCGCATTGCGGCGGTGACGAAGTCCTTGGCTTGCTGTACCGCCACCGGGAGGGTGAGGCCCTTGGCCAGCCCGGCGGCTATGCCGGAAGCTAAAGAGCAGCCGGTGCCGTGGTTGTTGGGAGTGTCTATACGCTCGGAGGTGAACGCCAGGAAGTCCGAGCCATCGTACAGCACGTCGGTGGCCGGGCCTTCGATGCGCCCTGCCTTGACCAGTGCGTTCCTTGCGCCCAGCTCGTTGACCAGCGCCCTGGCTACTTTCTTGAGGTCGTCAACGGTGTTGGTTTCCAACCCGGTCAGGATACTGGCCTCGTGGCTGTTGGGGGTTATCACCGTCGCCAGCGGGAACAGGGACGACTTTACGGCGTCCATCGCCTCGTCGTTGAACAGCCGGACGCCGGCGCTGTTCACCAGCACCGGGTCTATGACCGCCGTGGTGAGGGCGTGATACTCCAGTCGCTCGGCGACGCACCGGATGATGTCGGTGCCGGGCAGCATCCCGGTCTTCACCGCATCGGCGCCGATGTCGGCCATGATGGCGTCTATCTGAGATTCAATCAACGACGTGGGCATCGCCTGGGCGGCGTTCACGCCCACGGTGTTCTGGGCGGTGACGGTGGTGATGGCGCAGGTGCCGAAAACGCCCATGGCGCCGAAGGTCTTGAGGTCGGCCTGTATGCCCGCGCCGGCCCCGGAGTCCGACCCGGCGATGGTCATTACCCTGGGCACCCGTGTCATTGCCATCGGTTTCCCGCCCTGCGCCGGAAATGCCATGCTTGCCGCCCATCTTATCACGCCGTTTCCGCTATACTTCTCGCATCTTCCACAGTAGATATAGATTCACAGCACGTTCCGGCACACCATGCCGGGCCGTGAAAAGGGGGTGAGCCATGAGGGCAGCAGTGTACAAGGGCGAACAGGTGTTGCAGGTGGAGGACATTCCCGACCCGACTCCCGGCCCCAACCAAGTGGTAATGAGGGTGAAGTACTCGGCCATCTGCGGCACCGATGTTCACGCCTTCATGTATGACCTAGCCCACCCGGGAACGGTGATGGGCCACGAGTACACCGGCTCCATCGTGGACGTGGGGCCGGATGTCACCCGCTGGAAGCCGGGCGACCGGGTGACGGGCGGCGGCGGCCACGCTCCGCCCGGCGCAGGCCCGGCGACGCGCACGAACCCGCGATTCAACTACCGTACCATGGGCTTCCAGCAGAACGCCCGTCCAAGAGGATACGCGGAATACGTGCTGCTGGAGGACTGGGAGCCAACGCCGGTGCCCGACGACGTCACCGACGAGCAGGCGGCGCTGACGGAGCCGTGCGCGGTCACCGTCCACGCCATGCGGCTGTCGGACATCAAGCTGGGCGATGCCGTGGTGGTGCTGGGCGCCGGGCCCATCGGGCTGCTGTGTATGCAGACGGCGCGGGCAGCAGGCGCGACGACGGTGATAGTGTCCGAGCCAGCGCCGGGCCGGGCAGAGGCAGCGCGACGGCTGGGCGCGGATGCAGTAATCAACCCGCTGGACGGCGACCTGGAAGCGCAGGTGCTGGAACTGACCGGCGGGGCCGGGCCGCAGGTGGTCTTCGAGTGCGCCGCCGCTCCCTCCACCATGGAGCAGGCCCTGGACCTGTGCGCGCGGGGCGGGCAGGTGGTGATGCTGGCCATCGCCTGGGAGCCGACGCCGGTGCTGCCGCCCAACTGGATGGCGCGGGAGGTTCGGATGCAGTCGTCCTTCGGCACCCTGCCCGAGGACTGGCGCATCGCCCTGGAGCTGCTGCGAACCGGGCGCGTGTCCGTAGACCACATGCTCAATGCCACCAACTTCGTGCCGCTGGAGGGGATACAGGATGCCTTCGAGGCGCTATGCCGTCCCACCAGCGAGTTGCAGATGGTGGTGGCGCTGTAAACGATGTACACTACCCGACGGGAGAGGCATGAAAACCGCAACTCATTGGCTTGGCGTTCTCGCCGGTGTTCGCTTCGGCCGGGTTTATGAACTCTCCCGCTCTTTTGTGTATTATTACGGTAACTTGTCACGACTTTTGGAAAAGCAGAGCAAACCATTCTGGTACTGCTCTCTTAACAGCGAGGTGCCACCATGACCACACTGCAAGGCCATGCCGCATACAGAATGGGTGAACGCTACGGGGAGCACCCGGACGACGACCAGTACCCGGGGACTCTAATCATCGTTGAGGGCATTGACGGCTCCGGCAAGAGCACCCAGATTGACCTGTTGCAGAAGTGGCTCAGGAGCCGCAACCTGGTGACGGTATACACCGAATGGAACTCGTCGCCCATAGTCAAGCGCACTACCAAGCAGGCCAAGGTCAGGGAACTCCTGACTCCGATGTCCTTCAGTCTCATCCACGCCGCCGATTTCGCCAGCCGGGTCCACGCGCAGATTCTGCCGGCGCTGCGGGCCGGCGCCATCGTCCTGGCTGACCGCTACGTCTATACCGCCTTCGCCAGGGACGCGACCCGAGGCGTGAACCGCGACTGGGTGCGGCGTATTTACTCCTTCGCGGTCAAGCCCTCCCTGGGCCTGTACTTCAGAGTCCGCTGGAGGTTTCCATTGAACGCCTCAGCGCCGGGCGGGAGGAACTCAAGTACTATGAGGCCGGGCAGGATATGGGTTTTTCCAGCGACCGGCAAGAGTCCTTCCGCATGTTCCAGAGCAGGCTGCTGGATGAATACGAGGGCATGACCGAAGAATACGGCCTGATGAGCATTGACGCCACTCTGCCCATCGCGGTGCAGCAACAGCAGGTGCGCCGCTACGTCGAACCGCTTGTCGAGGACGCGATGGAAGTGGGAGGGCAAACCGTGCCGGAGGCGCTGGGCAGCGCCGGCCTGACCGGACGCTACATCACCGAGCCGCCGCGCCGCAGGCTCACCGAGCAGGATGTTCTGCGCCAGCAAAACGGCTAAGGATAATAGTTGTGTCTCCCCAGCAGTATGACAGCGGGGGCAGTGAAATGAGTACGTTGAGCTTTTACGGCCACACCCCGCCGGGGATTGGCGCTGAATCCGTGCCGGGCCGCCTCATCGTGATCGAAGGCACCGACGGCGTGGGCCGGTCAACGCAGATTGCGATGCTCCAGGAATGGCTGGAGGCGGAGGGCTACGCCGTGCTGGTAACCGGGTTCCGCCGCTCCGAGCTGGCCGCCTCGGGCATAGACCGGGCGATGCGGGGCAACACGCTGGACGCCCTGACCCTGAACCTGTTCTACGCCACCGATTTCTGGGACCGGATGGAAAAGAGCATCGTGCCGGCCCTGCGCACCGGCATGGTGGCCCTGGTGGACCGCTACATCTTCTCCATCATCGCCAGGGCCAGGGTGCGCGGAGTGCCGGCCGGCTGGCTGAACGACGTGTTCGAGTTCGCCCTGGTGCCGGACCGCGTGCTGTTTCTCGACGTGGACGTGGAACACCTATTGCCCAGAGTCCTCTCGGTGCGCCAGCTTGACCACTGGGAGTCCGGCGAGGACTTCCTGCGCGGGCCGGACCTGTACGACAACTTCATCCGCTACCAGGGCGCGTTGATTGAAGAGTTCCGCAGTCTCGCCAAGCAACACAATTTCGTGACCGTGGACGGCCGGGGCAGCGTGGGCGACGTTTTCCGGATGCTGCAAAGAGAGATCCGGGAGGCGCTGAAGGGGATGGGTGAGGAGGAGACGAACTGACATGGATGGACAGGATATACAGGATGAGAGGGGATGATTTCGCAGGAAATTGCCATCAACCGCATAACTCTTAATCCTGTATATCCTGTCCATCCATGTGCGTGACTCCTGTCTTGATTCAAACAGTATCCCTAGCAGTTGCCCATTTCGACCAGTTGTCCTTCCAGCCAAGCCATCTGGCCGGCTCGGACGGTGGCGTAGGTGTCGAGGCGCATTGTGCCGCGTTGCAGGTGGCCTTCCGAGTCCATCCAGACGAAGTGGCCTTCCCGCTGGTCGAAGACTGCGGCGTCGCCGCACATCCCGGGGGCCAGTGAGCCGATGGTGTTCTGCAAGCCCAGGACGCTGGCTGGGGTGCTGGTGGACGCGGCGATGGCGTCGTCCAGCGGCATTCCCATGGCGTGCATCTTGCTGACCAGGTCGTTCATCAGGTAGACCGTGCGTTCCGGCGGCGGCACGTGGATGTCGGTGCTGATGGTGTGGGGCGCGAGACCCTGCTCCAGGGCAGCGCGGGTGACCTCCACGTCGCAGTGGACGCCGGCATGGGCCAGGTCCATGATGACGCCCCGGTCCACGGCGGCCTTCAACTCCGGGCGTATCTTCATGTTGCGGTCGAGCATATGCTCCGGGTGGCCGTTGAAGGCGTGGGTGGAGATGTCCCCGGGGCCGAGGAACTCCAGCACGTCGGGCAGCGGGATGGGCGTTCCACTGACGTGGACCATCAGGCGGGTGCCAGACTTGTCGGCCACGGCGCGGGCGGCGCGCATGGCCTCGTGGGCGTTCCAGTAGGCCACGGCATTGACGTGCATCCGCACCTTGACGCCGAAGCAGAAACCGGGGTTCTGCTTGATGTGGTCGGCGGTCTCGTCAACGTCTATGACACGCATATCGTGCAGCCCGCCGCCCAGCACCCGGTTGACCGCCAGCCCCACGGCGCCGACGTGCAGGAAGGCCAGCAGCCGGGTGCGGTGGGCCGGGAACACGTAGTCGCGCATGGCCTGGTAGTTCAGGAACCCGGCGCTGCCGGCGTCTACACCGGTCGTGGTTCCCGAGGACAAGCAGATTTCGTCGGGGTTGACCGAGGTGGGGTTGCCGCCGTGGTAGAAGTGACCGTGGAGGTCAATCAGCCCCGGCGTTACCAGCTTGCCGGACACGTCTACGGTCATAGCGGCCTGCGCGGCGTCTATGCGCTCGGCCACGGCGGCCACCACGCCGTCCTTGAAGGCCACGTCGCGGCGGTCGTTGATGCCCTGCGCCGGATCCAGCAGCGTGCCGCCGGTGAGCAACAGGTCATAGGCAGTAGTGGTCATCGGTCATCCCCCGTCGGTATAAAAGTTCCCTCTCCCTCTGGGGGAGGGTTAGAGCCTGTCCTGAGCCTGCCGAAGGAGTGAGGGCGTCCGTCTCGGCTATGTAGATGCTGACCCGTCGCCGTCCGTAGCAGGCGTGTCGCCCAAGCCCTGAATCTGGATTATCTGAGGCTCCACGTATTTCATTCGCCGGACTCGCGGGTAGACCTGCACCTTGGGGTTCTCCATGTCGGCGTCGGTAATCTGCTCCGACTCGTCCACAGGCAGGAAGCCGTAGGACTCGATGGCGCGGGCCACCAGGTTTTCGACCAGTTGGGGGGAGCGGCCCTCCAGCCGCCCCAACTGGTAGGCGAGGGTGACGGCTAGCTGGCTGCGGGAAATCTGCTCGAAGGCGTCGCGGGATTTCAGGTCTTCCGGCATTCCGCCCGACTGTTCGGCGAAGTCGTCCAGAACCTGGCCCATGATGTCGGACAGGCCGCCCAGCTCGATTTCGTACATATATCCGGTCAGCTTGTCGGTCAGATCCTCCACGCCGTCGGCAGGCAGCACGCCGTAATGCTCGTGGAGCTCGTGCCCCCGTCCTTCGACCGGCTCAGGAGGCTCAGGAGTTTCGTGCTGGCCGTGTTCCGGCTCATTTTCGGGGTGGTGGTCTTCGGTCATGGGACGCCCTCACCCTAACCCTCTCCCTCTGGGAGAGGGAACTTATACTTGCTAATCGTCGTCGTCCGGGTCGTCTTCGGCAGGGGCGGGACGACGAGCGGCATAGATGGAGCCGGGCAGGATGGCGCTGGAGCGGCTGCGGCGGTCGGCGCCGGGGCGCGGCATACTCAGCAGCAATTCCTTCAACCCGTTGATGGTTTCTTCCCCGGCTGACACGTCTATAACCAGGCCGACCACCCCGGCGTTGCGCAGGGCCTCCAGCGTATCGCCGTCGGGAGCGCCGGAGACCTCGGCCAGCAGGTGCTTGCCGACGCGCCCGCTGACGCGCGCCACCGCCGACAGGTCTTGCAGCGTCCAGTTAGCCGGGTCGCCGGGCAGGGATACCAGCACGGCGTCTACCGGCAGGGGATTGATGTCGCGCAGGTCTTCGGGGGGCAACCCGGAGTCCACTACCAAGACTCGCGCCGAGTCCTTGGAAGTGACTGCGCCAAGGGCTGTATCCGCCAGCGAAAAGACGATGGGGTCGGCCCCGGCCTCGCGCCAGGCGGCAGCGGATTCGACGGATAGTGACGCCGCCCGCGCTCCCCAGGGCACGCTCCCGGACGCTTCGCCAATTGCGCCGGCGTCAACCACTGCCGTCCCGGATACGATAATCGCATCGGGGGCAAGTCCGCTGGCCGTGGCAGCGCCATCACTGCCTTCCGCTGACACTATCAGCGCCATACCCGGCGTCTTTTCAGGGCGGCGCGTGCCGAAGCCCAAGCGGGGCGGCGCGCCCTCGCGAATCTCATCCAGCCGTTCCAGAAACTTGCTACTCATTCCCGCAATATCCCGTCCGTCCTAATCTCGCGCCCTCCGGGGCCGCGCTCCGGGTGCAATTATACTCCATAGCGGGTTGAGAGGGAGTAATGGAAGTGTCAGGCGTTGAGAAATGATAGACTTGATATGCTTGGTAACCGCCAACCCCATGGGCAGGGGGCTATATGGATGAAATAAGCAAACGGATAAGCGTAAATCAGGCGGAGATGAACCTGCTGACGCTGGCAAAGGCGGTATCGGAGAGTGGCGTGCGTTATATCATCGAACACGACGGCGAGTCGCTGGCCGCCATCGTCGGCATGGCAGAGTTGAAACTGATTGAGCGTGTGCGCGAGTCAACGCCCCAAGAACACGCCAACGCCCTGCTGGCAAAGCTGGAAAAGGTCAGCACCGACGATTGGACTGACGCGGAATATAGAGACTGGGTTGATATGATTTACTGGTCCAGCCGTGGCCATTCGGCCTTCGAGGGCTGATGTATCTGCTGGATACCGATACAATCAGCGGCTTGACTGCCCGGCGGCCTTTGGCAGACCTTGTAGCCAGATTCGCTTCGATACCGACTGAACAGAAGTACATTTCCAGCATCACATTGGCTGAACTGCTATTTGGCGCCCTTCGCCTGGGGCAAGAAGGCAGAGGACTGCTGGCGCGGATTGAAGTAATCATACAAGAAGTTCACGAGGTGTTGCCTTTCGACGAAGCGGCAGCCCGACGATTTGCGCAGGCAAGGGCTGAACTGGAAAGGGCAGGAACTCCTCTGCATGAATCCGATCTGCGCATCGGCGCCATCGCCCTTAGCAACGGCTTCACTGTGGTAACCGGCAACGCTCGTCACTTTGGGAGAATTCCAGGTATTGTGATGGAAAACTGGCTCCATCCCAACGGATAGTTAAGGCTACGCCGGTTCGCCCGCGTTCCTTGCCGCCCTTTCTGCCCTGTCTTATAATCCCGCCACACAACCATTTGCGCGTGTCATACGGACAATGCCATGCTTCTGGCCCTAGACATTGGCAACACCAATGTGACCATCGGCGTCTTCGGCGATTCAGGATTGGTCACCACCATAAGGGCCGCCACCGATTCGCGCCGCTCGCCGGACGAGTACGGGTTGCTGCTGACCAGCCTGCTGCAACTCAACGGCGTGCAGCGCGAGGACATCACCGAGGTCTCCATGTGCAGCGTGGTCCCGCCGCTGACCGGGGTGTTCGAGGAAGTGGCTTCCAACTACTTCGGAGTGACGCCCTTGACGGTGACCGGCGCCGTCCGCACCGGGCTGCAAATCGCCTACGACAACCCCCGCGACGTGGGGGCCGACCGCATCGCCGACGCCGTGGCGGCCAAGGAGATGTACGGCTATCCGACGATAATCGTGGACTTCGGCACCGCCACCGTGTTCGACGTCATATCCCCGGAGGGCGTCTATCTCGGGGGGGCCATTGCCCCGGGAATCAGCGTGGCCGCCGAGGCGCTGTTCCTGAATACCTCGCAGCTAAGGCGCATCGAGCTGACGCCGCCGCCCTCGGCCATCGGGCAGAACACCACGGCAGCACTCCAGGCCGGGCTGGTGCTGGGCTACGCTGAGCTGGTCAAGGGTCTGGTGGAGCGAATCAAGGGCGAGTTGGGCGGATTCGCCGTCGTGGTCGCCACCGGCGGGCTGGCCGACGTCATTTCCCGCGAGACGGGCATCTTCGACCACATCAACCCCAACCTGACCCTCATCGGCCTGCGCCAGATATACGACCTGAACCAGAACCCGGACTAAACGCCGAGCGCGCCTCTGGATTCCCGCGGCTGCCGGGAATTACGGAGTGGGAACCAAAGTTTAGTGATTCGAGGGTAGCGGCGTGTTAAGCGGCAAGCGCGTGGTACTGGGCGTCACTGGAAGCATCGCCTGTTACAAGGCACTGGACCTGGCCAGCAAGCTGACGCAGGCCGGGGCGCTGGTGGACACGATAATGACCCACGGAGCGACACAGTTCGTCACTCCGCTGGCCTTTCGCAGCCTCACCCACCGCCCGGTGGTCACCGACGCCTTTGACGCCGACTCCGAGTACGCCGTGGAACACGTGGAACTGGCGCGGCAGGCCGACGTCATCGTGGTTGCGCCAGCCACCGTCCACACCATCGCCAAGCTGGCCATGGGTATGGCCGACGACCCGCTGACCACCACGGTTGTTGCGTCCAAGTCCCCGCTGATGGTGGCCCCGGCTATGGACGCCGATATGTACGAGCACCCGGCCACGCAGGAGAACCTGGAGCGGCTGCGGCAGCGTGGCGCGGTCATCGCCGGGCCGGGCCGGGGAAGGCTGGCCTCCGGGCTGACGGGCTGGGGGCGGCTGCTGGAGACGCCGGAACTGCTGGGCTACATCGCCTACACCCTGGGACGCAACGGCGACCTGTCGGGCCGCACCATCGTGGTGAGCGCGGGGGGAACCGCCGAGCCGATAGACCCGGTGCGGGTCATCACCAACCACTCCTCTGGCAAGATGGGTTACGCCGTCGCCGAGGCGGCCCGCGACCGGGGCGCCATGGTGGTGCTGGTGTCCGCAGCCAAGGGGCTGCCCAACCCGCCGCTGGTAGAGGTGGTGCCGGTCAGCACGGCCCAGCAGATGTGCGACGCGGTGCTGGCCCGGACCGAAGAGGCCGACGCTCTCATTATGGCCGCCGCGGTGGCCGACTATCGCCCATTGACCACCGCCGACCAGAAAATCAAGAAGTCCGACGACGAGCTGAACATCCCACTGGCCAAAACCGTGGACATACTGGCGACGGCGCGGGGCGACTTCGTGCGCGTGGGCTTTGCCGCCGAGAGCGAGAACCTGGTCGCCAACGCCGCCGCCAAGGTGGCCTCCAAGTCCCTGGACCTCATCGCTGCCAACGACATCACCAGCGAGGGCAGCGGCTTCGGGACGGACACCAACCGCGTCACGCTCATAGATCGGGATATGAACGTCGAGGAACTGCCCCTGCTGACCAAGTACGAAGTCGGCAACCGGATACTGGATCGGGTGGCGGGGCTGTTCCGGGATTAGCGACATACTGACAAAGTCCAATCCGTTCGTCCTGAGTTTGTCGAAGGATGAATGGATTGGCAGACGGGGGAACAAATTGTCATTCTATATCTATATTCTGCGTTGCCTCGACGGTTCCTATTACACGGGTCACACCGAAGATTTAGAAATAAGGATTGCAGAGCATCAGGCAGGGATGCTTGCCGGGTATACGAAAAAGAGGTTGCCGGTGGAGTTGGTGTTCTCCGATGAGTTTCCGTGCAGAGATGACGCCCTAGATAGAGAAAAGCAAATCAAGGGATGGTCTCGCGCCAAGAAAGAGGCATTGATTGCAGGAGACTGGGAAAAGTTAAAGGAATTATCCAAGAGGCGGAGTTAAGTAGACTGCACTCTATAAAAGGTCACCGTGGAACCCAAACCGTTAGTCCTGAGCTTGTCGAAGGACGGTTGGTCAGACTCGTTAGAGGATAGACGAGTTCGAAATGAACGGATTTTCAAGGAATTCGCAGTTCCCTTGTATAGAGTGACAAGCAGCGTCGCTCCACCCTCCGCCAAGCATCCGTTCATCCTTCGACAAGCTCAGGACAAACGGATGCTTGGCTGCCTCACTGAAAGTTATCGACCTAAGCAGGGCCGCATACAAACTCTACCCCGAAACCGTCTCCTTGAACCGGCGGATGGCCTCGATGTGCTGGTCGGGGCCCTTTAGGCCGGCGCGCATGGTGTTGACCGAGAGGTGGGTTGCGCCCACGCTGGCCCAGGCCTCGGCGATCTTGCCCCAGTCGTCCTGCGCGTCGGTGGCGATGCCGATACGGCCCTCGATGCCGATGTTGTCCGGGTTGCGCCCGGCATTCACCGCAATCTGGCGCATCTCGGCGATGCGCTCGGCGCCCTCGCCGTCGGGCTGGAACTGGGGGAACCATCCGTCGCCCATGCGCCCGATACGCCGCACCACCTGGGGCGCGCCGCCGCCGAACCACACTGGGATGGGCCGTTGCACCGGCAGGGGGTTGATGCCGGCGTGGGTGATGTCGTGGTAGCGCCCGTGGTAGTCCACCACTTCCTGGGTCCAGAGCAGGCGCATGACCTCGATCTGCTCGGCGGAGCGGCGGCCCCGGTTGCCGAAGTTCTCGTTAAGTCCCTCGTACTCCACGTCGTTCCAGCCGACGCCGATGCCCAGGCGCAGGCGTCCTCCGGTAAGCACGTCCACCTCGGCGGCCTGCTTGGCCACCAGCGCGGTCTGCCGCTGGCCCAGTATCAGCACGCCGGTGACGAACTCCAGCTTCTGGGTGATGGCCCCCAGGTATCCGAACAGCACGAAGGGTTCATGAAAGGTGTCCACTGAGCTGTACGGCCGCTCCCACGACTCGCGCTTGCTGGCGTCGGCGCCCAGCACGTGGTCGAAGACCAGCAGGTGCTCGTATCCCAGGTCCTCGGCGGCCTGGGCGAAGTCGCGCACCCCGGCCGGGTCGGCCCCGATTTCGGTCTGCGGAAAGATGGCTCCCAGTTGCATCGCTGCCTCCTGATTTCCGGTCGTGAATTCTCCCTTGCATTATAAGTTCCCATCGTTCTTTTTCAACGCGGCTAGTACAGTTGCAGCCCACTAACCGTGTGCTCCCGGAGACGATATAATATAGTTTGCAATACAAACTAGTTTGTGATAAATTGTAAGCTGAACGACAACTCCGCAGGAGACCAGCGATGCAGAGAAGCGAACTCACCCCCCAGGAAGGCTGGCGCACAATTCATGACACTCTCGCGCAGTCACAAAGCTCGCTCTACCTTGCGGGCACGGCTTATATTCTGTTGCTTTGGGGCGCCCTCGTATCTGTCTACTTCTTCGCCCTGTTCGCCATCGCCGAATTGGCTCCGGGTTTCGAAGCCAGCTACCCCTGGTACCGAGGCGCGCTGTGGATGGTAATCGGTACTTCGGGAATGATCGGCAGCGCGCTCATTGGCCATCATGAAGGCTCACGCAATGCCGACCACGCGACGGCCCGCAGCGCCGGACTCAGGGTATTCGCGTTCTGGATGGCGGTTGTCGCTGGGGCGTTCCTGATTACCGGGGCGGCGGGCCTATGGTCCGCCGACGGGGCGGAGAAAGTGCCCTATGTAGCCATCGGAATCGTGTACCTCGGCTATGTGCTGTTCGGCATCATGTACCGCCCGGCGCTGGCCGTGGTCGGTCTGGGCATGGCGGCAGCCTTTTACATTCCCGCATACCTCGCTGGCGACTTCGCGGCATTGGGCACGGGAGCGGGAATGCTGGCCGTAGCGGTGCTCGGCGCTGCCTGGGTCCACAAGAGCGGACAAGCATGAACGGTGAAGACATTTTTCTGGACGAAATCATCCACCAGCCCACCCGTTTGCGGATGATGACAATGCTGGTGTCCCAGCCGGAAGATGGGCGGCTGGCTTACGGCTTCGTCCAGAAGACCCTCGGCCTGACCGGGGGGAACCTCACAACACATCTTCGAAAGCTGGAAGACGCCGGCTACCTTGTTATTACGAAGGAATTCGTGGACTCCAAGCCGCGCACCTGGGTCCAGGCATCCGAGGCTGGACGTATAGCCTTTACCGACTATCTGTCCAACCTCGAAAAAGCCCTGAACTGGCCGCCGTCCGCCTAGCCCGTCTTGTGCGGAATACGGCAACGTCTTATGCTGGATACAGGAAAGGGGAGGCGGGAATGGACGACACGGTAATACAGACCGACGGGCTGACCAAGCGGTACGGGCGGGTGCTGGCGGTGGACGGGCTGTCGCTGAACGTGCCGCGCGGCCGCATCTTCGGGCTGCTGGGACCCAACGGCTCTGGCAAGACCACGCTGATGAGTATGCTGCTGGGATTGGTGCGGCCCACTACCGGCAGCTTCACCCTCTTCGGCACGCCGCCGGAACACGGCGGGCTGGACCGGCAACTACACCGCATCGGCGCCCTCATCGAGACCCCCAGCTTCTACCCGTACCTGTCCGGGCGCAACAACTTAGCCTACTTCCAGGGCATTTCCGGCCGCGGCGACCCCGCCGAGCTGGACCTGCTGCTGGAACAGGTGGGCCTCGGCGGACGAGGCGGCGACAAGTTCCAGACCTACTCCCTGGGCATGAAGCAGCGGCTGGGACTGGCCTATACGCTGCTGGGCGACCCGGAACTGCTGGTGTTGGACGAGCCGACCAACGGCATGGACCCGGCGGGCATGGCAGAAGTCCGCGAGCTGATACGCGGACTGGGCGGCGAGAACCGCACCGTAATCCTGTCCAGCCACCTGCTGCACGAGGTCGAGCAGGTCTGTGACAGCGTCGGCATATTGTCCCACGGGCGGCTGATAGCCCAGGGCGACGTCGCCGAGCTGTTGCAGGAGCGGGGGCAGCCGCAGGTGCGCCTGCGAACCACCGACGACCGCAAAGCCTACGAAATCCTGAACGCCCTGGCCTGGGTGGACAGCGTGAGCGCCGACAACGGCTACCTGGTGGCCGGGGTCGCCCCCGACCGCTCCTGGGAGATAACGGCCGCCCTCAGCCGCAACGAGGTCTATGTCGCAGAGATGAGTTCGGCGCAGATGTCGCTGGAGCAGTACTTCCTCGACGTTACGGAAGGAGATGTTATCTGATGGCGATGGCGATGCAGGTGGCCCTGCTGACCCGGTGGGAGTGGTTCAAGCTGCGCCGCCGCTGGGTGCCGTGGATACTGCTGGGGTTCGTCCTGGTTATCGAACAGCTCATCTTCTGGCTGGTTGTAACTCTGAGCGATGACGTGTCCTATCGGTCGCCGGCCGAGAACATCGCCAACGGCCTGGGATTCTCCGCCTTCTTCGGTCCCTTCATTGCGGTGATTCTGGCCGCTGCGGTCATCGGCGGCGAATACGGCTGGGGGACGCTGCGCCCGGTGTTGAGCAAGGGGGCGGGACGCTGGCCCTTCCTGACTTCCAAATTCGCGGTGGTGGTTCTGTTCACCGCCGCCGTCCTGATTATCTTGTCCATAACCGTAGCGATTAGCGGCTTCATCGCCGAGGCCGTCTTACCTGCTCCGGAAGCCGAGAGCTACGGCGATATTTCCTGGGTTGACCTGCTGGCGTTATACGGCAGGATGGTCTACGGTTTCCTGCCCTACATCGCGCTGGCGCTGTTCGTCGTGGTGCTGACCGGCTCCAACGGGGTTGGCATCGGGCTGTCTCTGGGCTACTACATAGCTGAGTCAGTTATCCTGGTTCCCATCCTTGCCAACTTCGACTGGTCCGACCAGGTTTTCGCTTATCTGCTGGGCCCCAACGTTGGCGCCTGGCAGGCTGTGCCCGGCAACGAGGGCGACCCGGCATCTGGCATCGCCACCATCGGCGGTATGTCGGAAATGGCCCACGGCGCCATCTTCGTGACCATCTACGCCGTGGTGCTGGGCGCCGCCGCCCTCGCGCTATTCCTGCGCCGCGACATCGCCGGGGCCAAGGGCGGGTAAGTTAAACGCCGAGAGTTTTACTTAGGACTTACGCAGTTGGAGATTTTCACCCTCACCCTAACCCTCTCCCTCAAAGGAGAGGGTATAGCTGAACTGCGTAAGTCTTATTATTTTCTCTGCGCTATCCGGGCTTGATTAAAATGGCGCTGGTGTGGCAGGTGGCGCTGCTGGCCCGGTGGGAGTGGTTCAAGCTGCGGCGGCGGTGGCTGCCCTGGACGATGCTGGCCATTACCGTAGTCATTACCCAGGCGCTTTTCTGGGCGGGCGTCTTTTTCATTGACGGCGACTTGTCCCACCGGACAGTGCGGGAAAACATCGCCAACGGCCTGGCGTCCGGCGGCGGATTCGCGTTCATGGCTATGTTTCTGACCATAGCCGTCACCGGGTGCGAGTATGGCTGGGGAACAATGCGCCCGGTGCTGAGCCGGGGCGTGGGACGAGGTCCCTTTCTAGCCGCCAAACTGCTTCTGATGATGTTGGTGACCGCCGCCGGTCTGATAATTGTCGCCGCGGCCATAGCTGTCAGCAGCTTCATTGCCGACGCCGTTGTCGCCGCCGGACCGTCACAAGGCTACGGCTCCATATCGTGGCTTGATCTGCTGATGCTGTACGTACGGGTGGTCTACAGCTTTCTGCCCTACATTGCGCTGGGGCTGTTCGCCATATCGCTGGTTTCTTCCGAGGGAGCGGCCACGGCCTTGACGCTGGGCTATTACTTCAGCGAGCAGTTGATAGTCCTTCCTCTCCTGGCGGCCAATTTGAGCTGGGCGGAACGTCTGTTTGGCGTTCTGCTTGGCCCCAACACAGCGGCCTGGCAGTCGCTGCCCTCCGGATTGGAAATCGAAATCGCCACCATCGGCGGCATGTCGGAGATGGCCCACGGCGCCATCTTCGTGACCCTCTACGCCGTGGCGCTGGCCGCTGCCGCCCTCGCCCTCTTCCTCCGGCGCGACATTGCCGGGGCCAAGGGCGGGTAGAGACCAGCAAATCTGGGCATGGGATAGGAAAGAACAGGGGCGCACAGAAGTGCGCCCCGCATTGAACCGCGGTCGGCGTTATTACATCAGCAGGTCTTCCTGTACGATTAGCCGCTGGTCCACTGGGTCTACTGCCAGCCCCATATCTTCCAGCGTCGTCGCACCCATCAGATAGGTCCCCTCGGGTCCGAAAGACACGCGGGCCACTGCATTGCGGCCTTCTGCATGAAATCTGGCCCATGCGGTTTGCAGCTCCATCCTGCTCCGGTCGGCGATTCGGGATATTCTTGTTTCTACGGGGTCGATGCCAAGGTCTTGCAGCAGGCTGCTGGGAATCATGGAATGAGTTGCTCCCGTGTCCACCAGCGCTTCAACGTAGGCACCGGCATCTGTAAACAGATTACCCACCCGCAAATTGACTCGGAAAGTACCCATGGTATCTCCATTCCCAGTTTTACCAAGTATACCAGTCCGTGCGAAGAGAGCCGAAATCCCGTCACTCCTTCCGCGTCCAGAAGACGCAGTGACGCATGGGCTTGTTGTCGTCGAAGTAGAGCAGGCCGCCCATTTCGCCATCGGCCCCCTGCTCGATTAGGCGCAGGCCGAGGGCGGCCAGGGCTTTCAGCAGTTCGCGCTCATCGTACAGCACGAAGCTGCGGGCAACTCCCTCCCTGCCGTAGGCCCCGTCAACCGCCGTCTCTACGCCACAACCCGGCTTGAACATCAGTTGAATCACACCACCGGGCCGTAGCACCCTGGCGAACTCCGGCAGCACGTTGGCGAATACCGTGTCGCGCGGAATGTGCTGGATGACAGCGTTGCACAGCACCACCTCGAAACTGGAGTCGTCGAAGGGCAACGGCTCTTGAATGTCAGCCACTTGCAGTTGGTTAGCGAACTCCGGGCGCAGGCTGCGGGCGACTTCGATGTTCTCGGCCACCGCGTCCAGCCCGAACATATCGAACCCCAGCTCTGCCAGGTACGACATCTCCAGCGCGCCGGGACCGCAGCCAGCGTCCAGCCCCGAGCCCGGGGCGGCCAACTCCGCCAGCCGACGGTACAGGTCGCGGTCTTCCCGAAAATCGGGATGGGAGCGGTTGGCGAACACCTGGCGCAGCGCCGCGTATTCCGACGCTCGCTCCCGGTAGAAGTCCAGCGAGAACTGGCTGTAATGGGGACTATCGTTCGTCATAGCAAAGTTTCGGCCCCCGATCAACTGCGGTTGGCCGGGGGCCGATTTAGTCCTGATTCGGATGGCTGGCTTACTTCCCGTTGCCGCCGTTGCGGAAGGCGGGGATGACTTCCTTGCCGTACAGCTCGATGGATTCCATCACCTTGTCGTGGGGGATGGTCTCGGTCTGCATGATTAGCATGACCTGGTCAACACCGATGTCCTCGTAGGTCTTGATGGTCTTGATGCAGCTCTCCGGGTCGCCGGCGATGATAACTCCGCGGTCTGCCAGGGTGTTGGCGTCGAGCTGCGCCACGGCGGCGCGGGCCGCGCCGGGGCCGCTGTCCAGCGAGATGCCGGCCTCGGCGGCCTGGGCCTGGTGTTCCTCGTCGGACTGACGCAGCCAGCGACCGAAGTCGGCCTTCAGGTGTTCCGGCACGCCGCCCCAGGCCTCCAGCAGCTCTTCGTAGGCGCCGATGCGGCCTGCGATGTAGGGCTTGTCCGGGCCGAAGAAGGTCTTCATAGACTCGGCGCACAGCTCCTTGGCCGCCTGGTCGTCCTTGGCGCAGAAGGAATGCACGTTGTTGCCCCAGAAGTCGTTGATTTCCGCGCCCACCGGGTCGGCATCCTTGATGGCGTCGCGGTACACCTTGACGTGGTTGGCCAGCACGTCCACGGCATAGGAGGCCGAGGACAGCACGCCGATGCCCTTCTGGGCCGCCAGGCGGAAGCTCTCGGTCTGGGTGCAGGCCAGGTACATCTTCGGGTGTGGCTTCTGGAAGGGCTGGGGCAGAACGCGGCGGGGCGGTACGTTCCAGAAGTTGCCTTCCCAGGAGAACTCTCCCGACGTCTGCCAGATTTGGGGAATCATGTTGATGGCCTCGTCCCAGCGGTCGCGGGTCTCGCGGGGATCAATGCCCTGGCCCAACTGCTCGTAGGCGTTGGAGCGGCCCGTGCCGAACTCAACGCGGCCACCGGTCAACTGGTCCACCATGGCGGCCCGCTCGGCGATGCGGACGGGGTGATGGTTGGGCAGGATGGACACGCCGAATCCGATGCGGATGTTCTTGGTGCGCTGCGAAAGGGCGCCGAACATCACCTCCGGGCAGGGCGAGCCGGAGAAGCCGTAGAGGAAGTGATGCTCCACGAACCACAGGTTGTCGAAGCCAACCTGGTCGGCCAGTTCGCACTGCGCCAGCGTTTCCTGGTATAGCGAGTACCAGTCAATTTCGTCGTCATAAGGACGCTGCATTTCGTACAAGAGGCCAAACTGCATGAATACGCTCCTTTCCGTTTGGATGCCCAGTATCAAACTGCGGCCAGTATACCTTATGTCCGGCGGGGCGGGTAGTTTGGCGTCAGACGGGGCCGGGCGTATACTGGAAACACTATAGTTGAGCTAATGCGAGGCGCACATGACCGACACGAACACAAGACCCGACTGGCGTAGGCCACTGGAAACGCCCCTGGATTTCTCACCGATGCCTGTGCCACTACGCTGGGCAGAGGGCGGACTGGTAGTACGGCTGAAAAACTCGAGAATTGATCTCGACCTCATCGTTTCTCGCTACCGCAGGGGCTACACCCCGGAGATGATTGTCGATTCTTATTCATGGCTTGAACTATCGGACATATACCTGATCATCGCCTTCTATCTGCGGAACAAGGAAGCTGTTCACGACTACCTCTGTGAGAGAGAAGAAAGGGCTGACGAGATCTCTGAGAAATCTTACGCCGATGGGTTTATGTCGGAGGAAGACTGGCAGTACTGGTGTGACAGCCGTGCCGAACGCCACAGATGGGCTCGCGGAGAATAATGCTGTTTCTGGCCGACGAAAACCTAGAAGTTCAAATACAGGTCCAATTGCGCCGACATTACCCTGATATAGACATTATCGATGTCAGGGACGTTGGATTAGATCACACACCGGACGAAGATATTCTCCAATGGGCCGCAGACAACAACCGGATAGTGATAACGCACGACGTCAACTCGATGCGGGGACTGGCGGACAGCAGGGCAAGAACTGGCCTGCCGATGCCCGGGGCCATTATAGTCCTTGATCACGTATCATACGGAGTCGCGATAGAGTTCATCGCATACGTGGACAGTGGTCAGCACGGCGACATGGAAGGCCGAACCGTTTTCGCAAAGCGCCTACCCTGACCTGCCCACTGACCATCGCCCATCGTACCCGCAAAACCATCAACCCCCGCAACTTGGCTACACAAAAATATCCAGCGGCAAAAACGCCGACACCACGAAATTCGGCACGTCCACCACCTCGCTCACCTTCAGGTCCACCGCCACGCTGCAAATGCAGTATGCCTGCTCCCTCGACCAGCCCCGTTCCATGAGCAGGTGAATCATGTTGAGCAGGGCCTGGCGGGAGGCCAGGGTGCCGTCCTCCGATTCGTTGCGTCCGTCGGCGATGCACATTCCGGTGGAAGCCAGGAAGCGGCGCGGGGCGGCCATTTCGGGGCTGGTGAAGTAGTCATCGCGCTCGAAGTAGGGGAAGTTTATGCCCCGGCTGGCGGCCTCGCCCTTGCGCACCATGAAGCTGACGTGCAGGGTGCAGTCCATCTCGATGGCGGTGCCACAGCACTCCGAGTCGCCTTGGGCGTAGTGAGCGTCGCCGGCGGAGAAGAGGGCGCCCTCGGTGAACACCGGCAGCAGCAGGCGGGTTCCGGCGGTGAGCTGCTTGATGTCCACGTTGCCGCCATGCTCCCGGGGCGGGATGGTCCGCAGTCCCTCGGAGGCGAAGGGTTCCTGCGCCGGCACTGCCCCGGCCGGGGTAGGGCCGACCACGGCTCCGCCCCGGCGCAACAGCTCGTCTTCCCGCAGCAGTATCTCCTGCCGCAGCGCCCGCGACGGGGCCACGCCGATGGTGCCCATGAATGACGCCTCCGGCACGCGCACGCCGGGTAGCTGCTCCGACGTTGCGAAGCCGTCGCTCATCTGCCAGTGGATGATGTGCGGTTCCAGGAAGAGGTCGCGCAGGAAGCCGAAGCCGGGCAGGATGGTGGTGAAGCCCCACGAGGCCGGCTCGATGTTCAGGATGTTGACTTCCAGAAGGTCGCCCGGCTCCGCGCCGTTGACGTAGACCGGGCCAGTGAGAGGATGAACCAAGCCCAGGTCGGTCGCCAATAAATCCGGGGCCTGGGTGTTAGGCGTAATCTGACCATCGAAGGCGTTGCGGGTCTGCATCACCACTTCCTCGCCCTCGTCGGCGCGGACGGCGGGCGGGATGTCGGGATGCCAGCGGTTATGGCCTTTGTCCGGCTCATCGCCGCACTGCTTCGAGTAGTCCAGCAATATCTCTTTCACGATGGCCTCCCTGAGCTTGTCGAATGGGCCTGATTCCCTCTCCCTCCGGGGGAGGGTTGGGGTGGGGGCGTCCCCGGCCGCGCTGATTATACCCCAATAATTGAGACAGGCCGGAATGACAATGGGCGAACTGTGCTGATATTCTGTTGGGTGGCCTATCGCTGTTCGAGATATAGTAAGGACTGACAGCCACTATGCAAGATATAGTGGCGGCGCTTTCGCAAACGGGCAATAGTCATTTTCTACATTCACTCTCAGGAGGTATGAATGATGAGGCTTATCCTGCTGTTAGCGGCGTTGCTGCTAACCGGCGCCCTGGCCGCCTGCGGTTCAGAGACGCCAGCGGACACGGCGACACCCGGGCCAACGCAGGCTCCTGCGCCAACATCCACGCCCATACCGACGGCAACGCCTGCTTCACCCGTCACCTCCCCAGCTACGCCCACGCCAGCGCCCACGGCGGAGCCGGAGCCTACGGAGGCGCAGCACGGCGGCAACGTCGCAACCGCCGAACCTGAGCTCAAGGGCACTCCCATTGAGGGCGGCGTGCTGAAACTGCTGGGCAGCGACCCGCCCACCCTGGACCCCCACCAGACCGGCGACTCCACTTCGGCCCGCTACATACTGGAGGTTTTCGGCGGGCTGCTCACTATTGACCCTGATTTGGTCGTGGCGCCGGACTTGGCCGAAAGCTGGGAAATTTCCCCCGATGGACGGAGCTATACCTTCCGCCTGAATCCGTCAGCCGCCTTCCACGATGGCCGCAAGGTCACTGCCGCCGACTTTCAATGGTCAATGGAGCGGGCAGCCGATCCGGCCACCGAATCCCCGGCCGTGGATACCTTCCTCGGCGACATCGTTGGGACGATGGACAAGCTGAACGGGGATGCGGACTCCATATCAGGCATCAGCGCCATAGACGAAGAGACCCTGCGGCTGGAAATTGACGCCCCCAAGTCATATTTCCTGTCCAAGATGAGCTACCCCACGACCTTCGTCGTTGACCAGGCCAACGTGGAAACGGGGCGGGAGTGGGTGAAGTCGCCCAACGGCACCGGCCCCTTCATGCTGGCAGACTACGAACCCGGCGTGCTGATGCGACTGGAGCGCTTCGACGGCTACCACCTGGGCCCGGCGATGCTGGACGCCGTGGAGTTCAACCTGGCCGGCGGCGACGGGCTGCTGATGTACGAGAACGACGAGCTTCACTGGGGACGGGTAGGCGTAGGGGCGCTGGAACAGTTCCACGACCCCGCCAATCCGCTGCATGACCAGCTTCACCAAGGGCCACCGGAGTTCGACACGGCCTACATCGGCATGAACGCCAACGAGCCGCCCTTCGATGACCCCAACGTCCGCCTGGCTCTTAACTACGCTATCGACAAGGAGACGCTGACCGAGGTGCTGCTGGAAGACGCCGTCGTGCCGGCCAACGGCATACTGCCGCCGGGCTTCCCCGGATACAACCCCAGCCTGGACAGCTACGAGTTCAACCCGGAGAAAGCTCGGCAACTGCTGGCGGAGTCCAAGTACGGCAGCGACACCTCCAACTACCCGCCCATCACCATGACCCTGCCGGGCTCCTTCGGCTCGCCGGTCAGCCCGGTTATGCAGGCCATCCTGGTCGGCTGGGAGGAACAGTTGGGCATCACCATGGACCTGCTGCAAACGGAGTGGGCCACCTATCTGCAAGACCTGCGCGACAGGCGTTTCCAGATTTTCGGCGGGCTGGGCTGGATTGCCGACTACGCCGACCCGGAAAACTTCCTGGACGTGCTGTTCCACAGCGAAAGCAGCAACAACCACACCCACTACAGCGACCCGGAGCTGGACGCGCTGCTGGAGCAAGCGCGGGTGGAGCAGGACCAGGAAGCCCGCTTCGCCCTCTACCGGGATGCGGAGCAGATGATTATAGACGGCGCACCCTGGGTTCCCCTCTGGCATTCCAACGGAGAGCATTACCTCATCAAACCCTACATAAAGGGGCTGCCGCTGTCGCCGCTGGTAATTCCCCGGCTCAGATTCGTCTACTTCATCGAGTGACATCCCCGGAATCATAGGGGCGCACGTCTGTGCGCCCCTACGCATTTGATGAAATGAACGTGAGAGGAACCGGAATGGAAGTCTACCTGGTTGACGGCACCTATGAACTGTTCCGCGCCTATTTTGCGCTGCCCGCGCTGGAATCCCCTACCGGGCAGCCTGTCGGCGCGGTACACGGGCTGGTCCAGAGCCTTCTGCGCCTCATCCGCGAAAACGGGGTTACGCACATCGGTTGCGCTTTCGACAGCGTGATACCGTCCTTCCGCAACGCCCTGTTCCCCGGTTACAAGACCGGCGAGGGAACGCCGCCGGAGCTGCTGGCCCAGTTCGAGACTGCGGAGTGGGCGGTTGCGGCGCTGGGTATATGCGTCTGGCCCATGGTGGAGTTCGAGGCCGACGACGCCATCGCCACCGCGGCGCAGCAGCTTCGCGTGAATCCCGCCGTGGAGCGCATCATAATCTGCTCGCCCGACAAGGACCTGGCCCAGCTTGTCGAGGGCGAGCGGGTTGTCTGCCTCGACCGGCGAAAGGGCGAGACCATCACCGAAGACACCGTAATCGCCAAGTACGGCGTCGCCCCGCAGTCCATCCCCGACCTGCTGGCCCTCACGGGCGACACCGCCGACGGCATCCCCGGCCTGCCCCGCTGGGGAGCCAAGGGCGCCGCCACCGCGCTGTCGCGCTACGGCCATTTGGAGGACATCCCCACCGGCGCGCCGTGGGACGTTCCGGTGCGCGGCGCGGCGGCGCTGCAAGGCATCCTTTCGCAGGAATACGAGAAGGCGCTGCTCTACCGCCAACTCGCCACCCTGCGCCGCGACGTTCCCATAGACGCCGCTCCCGATGCCGTCCGCTGGCGCGGCGCGCGCCGCGCCGAATACGAAGCGCTGTGCCGGGAACTGGGATCAGAACGCCTGGCGACGCTGCCTCATCAGTGGGCCAACGAGACATAGCCACAGCCCTCCAATGGGTTACAATGGCGGGTATCCGTAGACCACCTCGAGGAAGGGCGCCGATGACCACGCAGAAAACGCTGCTGACCGCCGACCAGTTCTACGACTTCTGTTGCAAGAATGAGGGGCGCTATGAACTGGTGCGGGGAGAAGTGATTGAATTGGCGCCGGCAAATGATGTGCATGGGGAAATCGCCGCAAACATTGGCACAGCGTTTAACAACTACTCCCGCCCGCGCGGCGTGGGACGGACGCGGGTAGACACCGGCTACCGGCTGGAGCAGAACCCCGACACAGTCCGCGGCCCCGACGTGTCCTTCGTATTGCTGCCCCGTGGCACAGGCGCAACGCTGACGGGCCGCTTTGTCCCGAATGCGCCCGACATCGCCGTAGAAGTTGTTTCGCCTTCCAACACAGCAACGGAGATGGAGCGCAAGGTACGGGAATACCTGGCTGCCGGTTCACAGCGGGTTTGGGTGGTTTATCCTGCCACCGGCAGGGCCGTCCGCCGCGTGGTAGTCCACTGCGCCGACGGCAGAGTCATATCCTATACCGGCGATGACGTGATTACCGACGAAGAACTGCTGCCCGGCTTCTCCCTGTCGCTGACAGAGGTTTTCGAGTAGCCGGGCTTACCGGCTATCCGCGTCACCCAGCGACTCGAACTAGATGATCGACGAATACCAGAATCATATCCACGACCGGGAGCCGTCGAACCAGGAAACTCCTAGTCAGAAGAGCAGGACGCGGGAGACCTTGACCCACTGGAGCAGGAAGAGCAGCCACCCGAGCCGGAAGGCGATTCCGCCCCCCAAGACCAGTATTTCGAGACAGGCGCGCACTTCCCTGCCTGCTCCTTAATAGGAGGTAATCGAGACAGAGAGGCAGAAAGGCCGCAACATACTCCCGCTGGAGTAGGCAGGTAGTGAGGGTGGCTGGGGATGGAGGATTCGAACCTCCGCTGCCTGATCCAGAGTCAGGTGTCCTACCGCTAGACTAATCCCCACTGGAAGCGCCGCCCCGCTTGTCCTGAACCTGTCGAAGGATGGAATAATGCGAAGCGGCTTCTTTTATGGTATTTGCGCTGCTGTATGGTGTCAAGTCTGCGCCAGCTTGACAATAACAGGGTTATGTAACAGAATCGGATTGCTTTTAGGCCATTTTCGCGGCATCCGACACTACGTATTGCCGCTTCCGCACGCTCCGATTTCGGCAGGAGCGCGACACTCACTGAAAGCGAGGTAAAGTGCATGACGCTGGCAGCAGTGGGCAACAAATCAACGGTGCAAGTCTCCGGCACGCCGGTCGAGGTATTTTCCGGCGGCTCCGGCCCTCCCCTTCTCTTTCTGCATGGCGGCGGCGGGTTCGGCACCTTCGACCCCACCAGCGGCCCCATCGCCGACCGGCGCACAGTCTACGCGCCTTCCCATCCCGGCTTCTTCGGCACTCCCCGCCCCGAGTGGGTCTACTCTATTACCGATGTGGCCCACTTCACCCTGGAACTGGCCAATGCCTTGGGGCTGAGTGACTACGTGGTGGCCGGCCACTCCATCGGCGGCTGGATTGCCGCTGAGATGGCGGCCATGGGCGGCAGCGACATCGAGGGGCTGATACTCATCAACGCCGCCGGCATCCGGCCCCAGAACTCGGAAATCGCCGAGGTCTTCATGGTGGGCGGCGCCACCCGCCTGCAACTGGCCTTCCACAACCCGGAACAGGTGCCCAACTACGACTACTTCACCCGCGAGCTTACCCCAGCAGAGGCCGCGGTGGACCACTCCAACCGGGAGATGCTGTCCCGCCTCGGCTGGAAGCCCTACCTGCACAACCCCAGCCTGCCGCATTATCTGTCCAAGGTGCAGGCCCGCACGCTGATAGTCTGGGGCGCCAACGACGCCATCATTCCCCTGGAATGCGGCGAAATCTTCCGCAACTCCATCCCCGGCTCGCAACTGGCGATAATAGACCAGTGCGGCCACAGCCCACAAATGGAGAAGCCCGACGAGTTCAACGCCGCAGTCACCGGCTTCCTGGCCAGCCTTAATCCATAACCAAGACCTAACATAGTGGTAGCCACTTTTCCCTCTCCCCTCAAGGAGAGGGAATTTTTGTAGAATACCTTCCACAATCCACTCATACCGGGGTCGCTATGCCGGACGCTACTCTGAAAATCGAGAACGCGCGCTACGTCATCACCATGGACGACGAGCGGCGCATCATCCGCGACGGGGCGGCGGTCATCGAGGGCAGCCGCATCTCACAGGTAGGGAAGTCGGCGGAACTGGCTGGCGTTGCCGCCGAGCGGGTTATAGACGCCGACGGCATGGTGCTTGCGCCGGGTCTGGTAAACGGGCATATGCACGTCAGCTACGCCCATGCCACGCGGGGCATCTTCCCCGACAGCCTCGGCTCCGACTACCTGCCCAACGTGTTCCGGTTGCAGGGCGAGATGACCGCCGAAGAGGAATACCTAACCTCGTTGCTGGGCATTACCGAGCTGCTCAAGTACGGCACTACTACCTTCATTGACCCCGGCAGCACCAAGTTCTTGGACGCCGGCCTGCGGGCCTACGAGCAGTCCGGCTGCCGCATCGTTGTCGGCGCTCACGTCACCGATCTGCCCAACCCGGTCAACCTGCCGGTCTACGACACAGACGAGGCCATCGCCATCGTGGAGCGCACCATCCGCGAATACGACGGGGCGTTGGACGGGCGGGTTCGCGCCTGGGCCATGCCTTTCGGCCCCAACTTCGCCACGCCCCGGCTGCTACAGGAATCCAAGCGGCTGGCAGACGACAGCGGCGTCTCGCTGACACTGCACTTCAACAACAGCCGCGCCTACGTGGAGTCCTGCCTGCGTGACCACGGTATGCGTCCTACCCAATACCTGGAGAGCCTGGGAGTCCTCGGCGAGAACGTCGTGATGTCCCACTGCCTCGGCCTGGACCAGTCGGAAGTGGACGCGCTGGCCCGCACCGGTACGAAGGTAGTGGCCGTGCCGACGGCGGCGGTGAAGTCGGGCTTCGGCATGACCTCGGAAGGGCTGCTGCCGGAGATGCTGGAGGCGGGCGTCACCGCTGGCATCGGCACCGACGCGGGCAACAACTCCAACCTCATCGAGACCAACCGTGCCATGTACCTCATTGCCGTGCTGTACAAGGACGCCCGCCGCAGCGCCACTGCCATCACCGCCGAGACCGCGCTGGAGCTGGCGACCATTCGCGGCGCGCAAACGCTGGGGCTGGGCAACGAAATCGGCTCCATCGAACCGGGAAAGAAAGCCGACCTCGCACTGTACGACACTCGCCGGGCCGAGTGGGCCACGCTCTTCAACCCGGTCAACAGCCTGGTCTACAATGCCGACGGGCGCAGCGTCCACACCGTCCTCGTTGACGGCCGCGTGGTGGTGGAAGACCACACGCCGCTGTTCGTGGATGAGCAGGCCCTCATCGCCGAAGTGCAGGCCGTCGGCGAGAGTATGCTGGCCCGCACCGGTCTGTCCTTCCCCACGTCCTGGCCGGTAGTCTGAACATCCCATTCCCTCTCCCTCTGGGTGAAGGCACCTTTATAAGTCGGAGGTGTGCAATGCCCCAGCTAGTCCTGATTCACGGCCCCGGCGCAGGCGGGTGCTCGGCGTCCTACCGCTACCAGATGCAGCGGTTCCCCGATGCGCTGGCCCCGGAGTTGCCCGGCCACCTGGAAGGCGAATCCTTTGAGGACGTGGCGGGCTACACCCACTGGCTGCGCGACTGGCTGCACCAACGGGGGCACACCGGCGGGCTGGTGCTGGCGGGCTTCACTCTCGGCGCCTGCGTGGCGCTGGACTACGCTCTGACCTGGCCCGACGAAGTTGACGCCCTCCTGCTGATGACCGTGGCCATGCGTCCCAAGGAACGGGCTCCCGGCAGTCTCGAGTTCCGTCTCAATGCCGCGAAGGGCGGGGAGCCGATGCAGAAGTGGCTGGACGCCATGGAACATATGCTCCTGTTCGTAGATGATCCAGACCTTCGCGCCGAGCTGATGGAATGCCACAAGAAGGTCGGCCCCATATCGCAGCACAACGACCTGCTGACCATAGACCGCTTCGACGCCCGCGACCGCATCCACAAGCTGAAGGCCCGGCTGACCCTGGTGCGTGGCGTTGACGACCCCATGCAGCCCGACGAATACGAGCTGGAAATCCACGAGGCCGTCCCCGGTTCCCGCTACATCAAGCTGGAACGGGCCGGCCACTTCCCCCACTGCGAGCGCCCCGACGACGTCAACGCCGAACTGGCGGCGCTGCTGGGGGAGAAATAAGCGGCAGCCATACTTCCTGTTCCCTCTCCCTCTGGGAGAGGGTTAGGGTGAGGGCGTTTCCGGGAAAAAGATAACGCTGGTTGATGCAAAGGCTTCACCCTGCCCCCAGCCTTCTCCCTCAGGGGAGAGGGAGAATTGAGCGATACCAAATTCTCTCGGAGGTAGCTGACTATGCCCGGTCCGTTGGAAGGCGTGAGGGTAGCCGACTTTACCGAGATTATCGCTGGCCCGCTGGCCGGGCGCATCCTGGCTGAACAGGGGGCCGACGTCATCAAGATTGAGCCGCCCTGGGGCGAGCCGTGGCGGCTGACGCAGCGGTTCACGCCTCCCGATTCCTCAAAGCCGGAAAGCCGCACCTTCATGGTCTACAACCGGGGCAAGCGCAGCCTGCCTCTCGATCTCACCAAGCCGGAAGTGCAGGAAATCCTGTCACGCTTAGTGCCGCAAATAGACGTGGTGCTGGTCAACTACCGCCCCGACGTGGCGCAGAAGCTGGGCGTGGATTATGAAAAGCTCTCGGCCATCAACCCCCGGCTGGTCTACTGCGAACTCACGGCCTATGGTCGCCGGGGGCCGGACGCCCACCGTCCCGGCTATGACATGATTATCCAGGCCATGACCGGCATGATTGCTTCGGAGACCAAGACGGTGGATGATGTGCCGTCGTGGGTGTGGTCCAGCCCGCTCATAGACACCTCCTCGGGCATCGCCATGGCCGGCTCGGTCAGCGCCGCCCTCTACGCCCGTGAGCGCACCGGGAAAGGCCAGAAGATTGAGACTACCCTGCTGGGGCAGGCCCTCAACCTGATGGGCGCCCGCTTCCTGCACGTCGAAAAGCTGGACAAGGAAACCCGGGAGCAGACTCTGAAGGACATACGCGAGCAGCGCGAGGCTGGCGCTTCCTTTGATGACCTGGTGCAGCTATCGCCCGGCAGCCGCCGCCGGGAGCATCACGGCAACATCTACTACCGTGTCTACATGGCAGCCGACGGCCCCATAGGCGTCGGCTGCCTCAGCCAGCCCCTGCGGGAGCGATTGCTGGAGACGCTGGGCCTCACCGACGAATCTATGGCCCCCGACTGGGACCCCAGCAAACCCGAGTCCCGCGAGTACACCCGCGACCTGGAACGCCGCGCCGAAGAGCTGTTCCACAGCAAGACCAGCGGCGAGTGGCTGCAAATCCTGGAAGAGCGCAACATCCCGGCCGGGCCGGTGCGCTTCATCGAGGAGATGTTCGACGATCCGCAGGTGGTGGCCAACGGTCTCGTGGATGAGTTCACCCACGTCGAGGAAGGCAAGGTGAGGATGGTCGGCCCCTATGCCCGCTTCAGCGGCAACCCCCTGCCCCACGCGCTCCCGTCCCCTGCTCTCGGCCAGCACACCGCCGAGATACTGGAGTGGCTGGGCTATACGTCCGAGGAGGTGCGACGGCTACAGGAAGGCAAGACTGTAACCTAGACCACCGCCTGCTGACAATTTTGGAGCAACGTCAATGGCCGAGCCCTCCACACCGGCATACGGTTCGCTCACATACAGTGACCTATGGGAAATACTACGTCTTCCGGTCTTACTGGCCCTCATCGCGATTGCCCTAACGTGGGCTGTCTGGTATTTTACAAGTACGTCATGCTCGCCAGAGTTGGCTCAGGCTACTGGTTGCAATTCGTCCGGGATTGCCCGGTATATCAGCCTTGACGCTTTGAACAAGATGGTGACTCATGCCGCTATCGCCGGAGGCGGCGGCGGACTCTGGAGCTACGTTATGATCACACGGGAACGCAAAGCCCGCGAGGCTTTGGAAAGACAGATAGCCGAGGAACGGGCGCAGGCCGCCGAGGAACGGGCGCAGGCCGCCGAGGAACGCAGGCAGCTTCTCGCCACCATAGAACTCCTCACTCAACGTCTGGTTGAGCGGGAAAACGGCGGCAACGGTCAGACTTCGCCGTAAACGCAGTTGGTTCGCGCCTTTTCAACTCCCCCACTGGGAAACATACATCCACCTCCCCCTCGCCTTGACCGCCCCATTGCCCCGCCCCTATGATTCCGTCATCGTAATTGGGGGTGGAGCAGATGGATCGCGCAGACATTCCCTTCCTGACAGTAGCCGCGCTGGGCGAGCTGATTCGCAGCGGCGAGGTCTCGCCCGTCGAGGCTACCGAGGCGTACCTGCAACGCATCGAATCGCTCAACAGCGACATCCGCGCCTACCTGACAGTCACCGCAGAGCAGGCCCGTCAGGCCGCCAGCGACGCCGAGGCCGAGATTGCCAGCGGCCAGTATCGCGGCCCACTCCACGGCATCCCCGTCGCAGTCAAGGACCAGATATACACCGAAGGAATCCGTACCACCGGCGGCTCCCCGGTGTTCGACGAGTTTGTGCCGGGATACGACGCTACGGTTATCGCCCGCCTGAAGGAAGCCGGGGCGGTGCTGTTGGGCAAGCTGAACATGACCGAGTTCGCCACCACCGGGCTTTCGCACCAGTTCGATCCGCCGCGCAACCCGTGGGCCCGCGACCGCTCCAGCGGCGGTTCCAGCAGCGGCAGCGGCGCGGCCACCGCCGCCTTCATGTGCGCCGCCTCTCTGGGCGAGGACACCGGCGGCTCGGTGCGATTCCCCGCCGCTTGGTGCGGGCTGGCCGGACTGCGCCCCACCTGGGGACTGGTCAGCCGTTTCGGAGTAATGCCGGGCGTCCGCTCTATGGACACCGTCGGCCCGCTGGGGCGCACAGTGGAGGACTGCACCATAGTGCTCCAGGCCATCGCCGGCCATGATGCCCAGGACCGGATGACCCGTCAGGAACCGCTTCCCGATTACCGTTCGAGCCTGACCGGCGATGTAAGCGGCCTGCGGATCGGCATTCTGCGGGAGGTGTTTTACCACAGCTCGGTGGACGGGGAGATGGGCAAGGCAATCTTCGACGCTGGGAATGCCCTGTCAAGGCTGGGCGCTGACGTGGAGGAGGTTTCTGTCCCGATGGCGGCCCACGCCGGGCCCATCAACGGCGGCATCCGCGTCGAGGCGCCAACGACCTATCGCAACCTGCTTCTTGACCGCCCGCAGGACATCGCCCACGATAACCGCATTGGCTACATGGTGAACGCCATCCTGCCTTCGACCTATTATTACAAGGCCGTGCAGTTGAGGACGCTTCTTCGCGCCCAGATCCTCCGGACGCTGGAAGAGGTGGACCTGTTGCTCTTGCCCACAGTAGGCGTTCCCGCCCAGCCGCTGACCCCGGACCCGCAAATCACGGGTCCGGAGAGCGTCAACCGCACTCCGTACCTGCTGACCACCGTGCCGAGCCTGGCGAACATTCCCGCGCTGGCTGTCCCCTGCGGCTTCAGCGCCGAGGGTCTGCCCCTCAGCCTGCAAATCGCGGGACGCCCCTTCGACGAAGCCACTGTCCTTCGCGCAGGCCACGCCTATGAGCAGGCCACCGAGTGGCACACCCGCCGCCCGCCGGTGTAGTCGCAGCTTACGGTGCTCGTCCAGATAGCGTTCCAATTTAGGTGATTTTGCAGTCTCCGATCCGTCATTCCCGCGAAAGCGGGAATCCAAACCCCCAGATGGAGCCTGCCCCCGTGAAGACGGGGGTCAACTGATTAGACCACCTAAAGCGGAACCCCGCCGCTCGTACACGAACAATTGACGCTTGCCCCCACAGGCCACTAAACTCGCCTCAATTACCCTGATTCTGACCAGGCAGATTATCCCGGAGATTACCCATGAATTTCGGAATGTTTACCGACTTCCACGTCCGAAAGGGCAAGTCGCAGGCCGAGGCTTTTGACGAGTCCTTCGCCCAGATTACCGAGGCTGAACAGATGGGCTTCGACACCGTCTGGCTGGCCGAGCACCACTTCAGCCCCGAGCGGGCCGTGCTGGCCTCGCCCATGGTCATAGCCAGCGCGATCGCCGCCCGCACCGAGCGCATCCGCACCGGCCTGGCCGTGCAGGTGCTGCCGCTTACCAACCCCCTGCGCGTCGCCGAGGAAGCGGCCACCGTGGACCACATCAGCAAGGGACGTTTCGACTTCGGCATCGGACGCAGCGGGCTGACCAAGTATTACCAGGGCTACAACGTCCCCTACTCCGAGAGCCGCTCCCGATTCCTGGAGGCGCTGGAAATCATCATGAAGGCGTGGCGGGAGGACAGCCTGACCCACGAGGGCGAGTACCACACCTTCCACGACGTGACCGTGACCCCCAAGCCCTACCAGCAGCCCTACCCGCCGGTGCGGGTGGCCGTGGCCGGCGAGGACACCTTTCCCCTCGTCGGTGCCATGGGGCATCCCATCTTCATCAGCGCCAACACGGGGCGCGAGGCGCTAAAGGAGCGGCTGGCCGCCTACCGCGAGAAGCTGGCAGAGTCGGGGGCAACAGGAACGCCCGACATCGCCATCCGCGTGCCGGTCTACTGCGCCGAGACCACCGAGAAGGCCCATGAGGAACCCCGGGAGAGCGCGATGGGGGCTATCCAGTACGCTGTCACCGAGCTGATCCAGACCGCCGCCAACCCAGAAATCGCCGAGCGGATGCGCCGCATCGCCGCCGCCCCATACGAGCAGGTGCTGGAGGAGCGGGTCCTTTTTGGTACTCCAGCGGAGATCGTGGACACCTTCAGGAGCTACCAGGAGGAGCTTGGAGTAACTGGCGTCGTGATGGAGGTCAACTACGGAGGCCAGGTCCCCGCCGACCGCGTCAACAACTCGCTACGGCTCATCAGCGATGAAGTGATGCCGGAGTTCCGATAGGGGGCGAAATGACCGTCACCACCGGATGCGACCCCCGCGCCCTTCGGGTTGCACAAGAACTGCACGAAACCGAGCAGCCGGAAGTCACCGTCCTGTTCGGGTCAAGGGCCCGCGGAGACTACATAGAGGGTCGTTCAGACATAGACGTTCTGTTAATCCGCGACAGCGTTCCCGATTTGAAGCAAAAAGAACTGATTAACCAGGAAGCGCAAAAACTGAGCCGGTCTCTCTACGGCTGGACTGTGCCGGTGCAGACTGTCTGGTACACTGGCGAAGAGTTTGACCGAATGCGCCGCACCGTCAACCACGTGGTAGCTCGCGCCTTGCAGGACGGTGTAATAATGCCGCGAGACCCGGAGGACTACAACAGCCGCTACGGCCAAGGCGAACCGGACCATAGCAACGAATGGACTGTAACCGGGGAACGCCTGCGTCATGCCGAGAGGCATCTTACCATGTTCGATATGGCTATCAACTCAGGGGTGCCCGACTTGGACGACATGATAGGGCTACATGCTCACCAAGCCCTCGAACACGCAATGAAAGCACTGATTTCGGCCCGCGGCCGGCAGTACAAGACAACGCACAACCTTAATGAACTGGTTGGCGATGTACGCCGAGCCGATCCCGAATTTCGCTTCCGGTTGACCATTGAGGGATGGATATACAATCAGTACTCTGGTCGGGAAGAATATCAGCCCACTAAGGTTCACCTGACTGGCATACCCAACTACGAGGAAGGAACGAGGTCGGACGTCCAGCAATTGCTGGAGCGTGCCAAAGAAGTTCAAAATGAACAATCACAGTAAACACTTGGATAATTCAAGAGTTGGAAGGAACTGTTGTGGAAGACCACTCGATAAATATCGCGGAGGCCCTCGCCGAATGGCGGCAATGGAACTTGGAAAATGGGTACCCTATGGATTGGCCTAGTGAAGGATGGTTTAGCGTCCCGCAGGCAGACTTTCCGTTGGGGATAGATGTCCATATTTGCGAAGATGAGGACACAGGCGAGTATGGTGCTTGGGTGTACCCCAACTATATTGATTCTACAGGCTATCTCAGCACCTACACGCAAAACGTTTTGGCGTACATTCCCAGCACGGAGTGGTGACCTCACTCCAAACCGGGGGAATCTATTGCTACGGTCGTAAACTCATACCAGCCTGTATCTCAAATACGTGATTTCTGTGCCATGTAAGCTCGTCTTGGCCTGGCCACAGATGGTTGTCATTGGGGAGAATTACGCTCGCACCATCATATGGTCGAAACTGTTGCTGGTAAAGGTCAGGATACGCCAGAGCTAACTTGGGAGATACAGCCCAAGTCATTCGCTTCGTTACCGTGATAAACCCGGCGTCGAAAGCGGCATGATAGTTCACGCCCAAACTGAGACCGTTTTGTGCACTCAATCGCTCCCGCCAATCGCTCTCGCTCCATGGCCGGATGTGCGCTGCGTTTAGCAGGCGGTGGGGAGATCGAAGTCCGGTAACAGCGCAACGGCCATCATAAGCGTTCAGAACAGCCCGGCGAAATTTGCTCTGTCCCCAACGAGGTATCACGATAGTCAGTTTCATAGGTGCCGGTATGCCGTCGGGCGAAATGGGCATAGGTTGATTTAGTTGCCCATAATCTTCAGTAAGCGGAGGCAACGGCGGGAGATCAGAAACATCTATGCCCAAACGCACATATTCTTCTTGAGCCGCTTCGCGGATGGCTACCGGATTCTCCAGGCGTTCCTCCATTATCGATTCGGAATCCCTATCTCTCCGAATAGTAGTATGACCCCATTCAGGGTCGAACCTGCCGATATTGGTAATCTTCCGTGACAGGGAAGCCGCACTTCGCCCCAAAAAAGGGGCTATACGAACAATTAGCCTGTTCTGACCACCAGGCAATTTACCCCCAGTCATATAAATAAATCTTTCTTCCAAGTCCTGCGCTATCAGCAGTTCACGACGTTCCCATCGTTCACCGTATCGTTCTGGCGGGGTCATAATTATTTTCCGATCCCTCTAGTTTGCCCTCAGCTCACCGCCCCTCCCAGCGGCGTCATCGGACCCTCGCACTCCATGAACTGGCCGTAGCCGGGGCGCTGTTCCAGCTTGCCGTCGTTTAGCAGGACCTGGCCGCGCAGCAGGGTCATCCAGGGGCGGCCGGTGATTTCCCAGCCTTCGAACAGGGTGTAGCCGGCGTTGCTCATGTGGTTGTCGGCAGTGATTACCCGGTCGACGCCAGGGTCGAGGATGAGCAGGTCGGCGTCGGCTCCGGGCTGGATTACGCCCTTGCGGGGGTAGAGGCCGAAGATGCGGGCCGGGTTCTCGGCCATTATCCGCGCCAGCCAGGTGATGGGCATACCGCGCTTGACCACGCCCTCGCTGTACATCAGCGGCGCCAGGGTCTCGATGCCGGGCGAACCGAAGGGCACCGACGCGCCGTCGGGCGTGACGAAGATGTTGTCCCAGCCCGGCTTCTTCAGCTCCTGCGGGTGGGGCGAGTGGTCGCTGGCCACGATGGAGATGTGGCCCCGCTGTAGCCCGGCCCACAGGGCGTCGCGGTCGGGGCCGTCTTCGGGGCGCAGCGGCGGGCCGATCTTGGCCAGCGGCCCGACGCGGGCCATCTCGGCGTCCGAGAGCAGCAGGTATTGCGGGCAGGTCTCGGTCCAGATGGGCTGACCCATTGCCTGCGCCTGCTTGATGCGCTCCAGCCCCAGGTGGGTGCTGAGGTGGACGACGTAGGTGGGGCAGCGGGTGGCGCCGGCCATGGCGATGGCGCGGTTGATGGCCTCCTCCTCGGCCCAGTCGGGGCAGGCCACCGGGAAGTACTCGGGGTGGGTGTGGCCCTCGGCGATCAGCTTGTTCTCCAGGTACTCGATGATGTTGCCGCTTTCGCAGTGCAGTTGCAGCACACCACCGCCCCGGGCCACCATCTCCATGGCCTCGCAGATGTAGTCGTCGTCGCACATCCGGCCAGGACGCTTCTTGTAGGTCATGAACATCTTGAAGGACTTGAAGCCCAGGTCCATGGCCTCGGGCAGGGAGCGCAGGATGGACGGGCGGTTTTGCAGGATGAAATGGAAGCCGAAGTCCACCACCGCCGAGGCGTTGATTTCCTCGCGGATGCGGTTGCCGGCCTGCGGCAGGGTCTCGTCGCCGTCCAAGGTGTAGTTGCCGAAGGGAATGAGCGTGGTCATGCCGGCGTGGGCCGCGGCCAGCGCTCCCAGGGCGTAGTCGT
Organism: Dehalococcoidia bacterium; assembly: GCA_965204865.1. Classification (GTDB taxonomy): domain Bacteria; phylum Chloroflexota; class Dehalococcoidia; order Lucifugimonadales; family UBA3495; genus VXOI01. The sequence continues at coordinate 3,740,975 of OZ242027.1, forward strand.
CGTGGCCGTCGAGGTGGACGTGGGCGTCAATCAGGCCCGGCAGCACGAACTTGCCCTCAGCGTCTATGACCCGGTCGGCGGGGGGCAGCAGGTGCTCCGGAGCCACCGCCACAATCTTCTCGCCCTGGATCGCCACGGCGGCGTCTAGCACCTGCGACGACGTCACAACCTGCCCACCGCGCACTATGGTGTCAACTCTCGATTCTGTCATAATTCCCTCCGATGTAAGGGCTATAGGGTCGCTTGACCAGGAATCAAGCGCCTGTTCTTAGCATCAGCAGCCAGAGCAAACGTCTCCAACGCCATTGCCCCGAGAAGAATCGGGCTATTGTCTGGTCTAAAAACGACGTAGACGTGTCCCATCCGACCTTCCAGTTCCATCTGCACCCACCCGATGTCCATATCGCGCTTTGAGCCATCGGCTAGGGTGAAATTGACGCTTTGCTCCCGCTCGACACCTAACTCATCCAAGATAGGTGCGGGTACGACCGTGTATGACGCGCCGGTATCAACGACGCCGCTCAGGGTCTCGGAACGCCCGGTATCCAACCGGTTGCGTATGACGAAATCCACCTTGAATGTGCCCACCTCGCCTCCGACAGTAGTTCCGGGCAGGATAATCCAGTCCTTCGTATGATGCTTTCCCTGAACCATGTTTCCCACCTCTCCAACGGAGTGTAGAATAACGCCAACGCAATAACAAGCGGACAAGCGAGGACAGCATGGAGCTTCAGGACAAGATTGCGGTGGTTACCGGCGCGGGGCGCGGCATGGGCCGGGCCATCTCGCTGCAACTGGCCGACGCCGGGGCCAACGTGGCCGTGGCCGACATCAACGCCGAGAACGTCGAGGACACCAGCGTCGCCGTCAAGGCTCTGGGCCGGGAGAGCCTGCCCATCCACGCCGACATGGGCAGCGTGGCCGACATTGACCGCATGATCGGCCAGGCCAAGGACGCCTTCGGACGCATTGACATCATCGTCAACAACGCCGGCGTCACCCGCTACCTGTATGTCATGGACGTGGAGGAAGAGGACTGGGACCGCATCCACCGGGTCAACGCCAAGGGCGTGTTCTTCGGGATGCAGCGGGCCGCGCGGGAGATGATCGCCCAGGGCGAGGGCGGGCGGATAATCAACATCGCCTCCATCGCGGGCAAGGGCTACTCCGGCACGTCCAACGCCGCTTATGCCGCCAGCAAGGGCGCGGTGCTGGCGATGACCATGATTGCCGCGCACCAGTTGGGGCAGCACGACATCAACGTCAACGCCATCTGCCCCGGCTCAACGCTGACGGAAATGGGGGCGGAGACCATGAGAGGCCGCGCCGAAGCGTCCGGCATGAGCATAGCCGAGCTGGAGGCGGCCCGTGACGCCCGCATCCCCATCGGGCGGTCGAACACCCCCGAAGACATCGCGGCGATGGCCCGTTTCCTCTCGGGTCCCGGCGCCCGCAACATCACCGGCCAGGCGTTCAACGTGGACGGCGGGCTGGTGATGCACTAGGCGCGAGACGCCGCAGGGTCTACAATCAACCTATGGAACTGACCGTAAGACTGTTCGCACTATACCGGGAGCGGGCCGGAACCAGGGAGTTCTCGCTGGAACTGCCCGGCGGGGCGACCGTGGCCGACCTGACAGATGCGGTACGGGAGCAGTTTCCTCGGCTTGCGCCGCCGGACGTGAAGATCGTGGTCGCGGTGAATGCTGACTACGCCGAACCGGAGGATGTCCTGCATCCCGGAGACGACGTTTGCCTTATACCGCCGGTGAGCGGCGGATAGCCTGGACTATGCGCGAGGGTAGCATGATAGAACTGACCGCCCAGACTCTAGACCCGGAAAAGTTCACCAACGCCGTCCGCGCCAGCACCAACGGCGCGGTGGTCACCTTCCTCGGCACCACCCGCGACAACTTCGAGGGCAAGCGGGTGCTGACCCTGGAGTACGAAGCCTTCGACGAAATGGCGGTCAAGAAGCTGGAGGAGGTGCGGCAGGAACTGATGGCCGAGTTCGAGCTGGACGACATCGCCATCGGCCACCGCACCGGCGCCGTGGCCATCGGGGAAATCAGCCTGGTGGTGGCCGTCGGCTCTCCGCACCGGAAGGAGGGCTTCTACGCCTGCCACAAGGCCGTTGACCGCATCAAGGAGGTCGTCCCCATCTGGAAGAAGGAAGTCTACGAGGACGGCTCCCGCTGGGTGGCCTGCGAAGACCATGAGTTCACCCACGAGCACGAGGCGGCGCTGGAGGCCGGGCGATGACATCGAGGCACCGTTGCCTCCAGCGGTACGGCTTCTCGCTCCGCAAGAGAAGCGGCTTTCCAGTTCGTCATCAACCGGAGAGTCGATTACTGACACAGGCAGATTTTGACCGGATGTATCCCATATTCGGTAGCAAGATACGCTACACGATTTATGTATTCGGGCTGCTGATTAACGAATTCAAAGCAGCTAGGCGCAGGAAGCAACAGACGGCGAAATTTGATTCCTGATAGGATTTATGCAGTTGGAAATTTCACCCCCACCCTAACCCTCCCCCTCAAGGGGGAGGGAATTTTTTGACATGTCTCCCATTATCTCTCATTTTCTCCCTCAAACATTCGCCCCAGCTCGTCGGCCGGCGGAGTTAGGGCGGCGCGGATGGCGTGGCCCACGGTTTCCGCGCCGATGAGCCGCATTCCCGGCGGCGTTTCTATTTCCGGCACGGCGGCGGACGGGAGGATGCAGCGGGCGAGGCCGAGGCGGGCGGCCTCGTTGACGCGCCGTTGGGCTTGGGGGACGGTCCGCAGTTCGGAGCTGAGGCCGACTTCGCCGAAAGCGGCGGCCGGGGGCAGCGGGGCATTGCGGTAGCAGGAGGCAACGGCGAGGATGATAGCCAGGTCTGCCGCCGGTTCCGTGGCGCGGAAGCCCCCGGCCACGTTGACGATTACGTCCTGGCCGGCCAGCTCCAGACCGGCCCGGCGCGTGGCCACCGCCGTCAGCATTATCAGCCGGTTGTAGTCCACGCCGTTGGCTACCCGGCGCGGGGCGGGAAGCTGCGAGAAGTTGGTCAGCGCCTGCACTTCCAGAAGCAGGGCGCGGCTCCCCTCCAGCACCGGGGTTGCAATGGCTCCCAGTTGCGGCCCGGCCCGTTGCGAGAGCAGGGCGCGGGATGGGTCGGGAACGTCGTCCAGGCCCCGCTCCGTCATCTGGAACACGCCGGCCTCGTCAGTGGAGCCGAAGCGGTTTTTGGCCGCCCGCAGCACGCGGTAGCTGCCGGACTCCTGCGACTCCAGGTGCAGCACCACGTCCACCATGTGCTCCAGCACCCGCGGGCCGGCCAGCGCGCCGTCCTTGGTCATGTGGCCGGACAGGAATACCGGCTTGCCTTGGGTCTTGGCCCAGCGCAGGAGGCGCAGCCCGCACTCCCGCACCTGCCCCACGCTGCCGGGTCCCGACGACTCGCTGTCGGTGTGCAGAGTCTGGATGGAATCTATGATTACGAGGCCGGGCTGCCTTTCGTCCAACTGCTCGAGGATGGCGTCAACATCGGTCTCTGCCAGCAGCAGGATGCCCTGGCCTACGATGCCCATGCGCTGCGCCCGCAGCTTCACCTGCATCGGCGATTCTTCGCCGGTTACGTACAGCGCCAGCCCAGACGACTGCGTCGCGCCGGGTGCAGGGGTGGGCGACGCCAGCGAGTGGGCCAGTTGCAACAGCAGTGTTGACTTGCCGACGCCAGGCTCGCCGGTCAGCAGGGTCACCGAGCCGGGAACGACGCCTCCGCCGAGGACGCGGTTAAGCTCGGAAGACGGCAGCGTGATGCGAGGCTGGGAGTCGGCGGACAGTTGGGACAGCTCCAGCGTTTCGCCACCTGTCGCGCCGATCCATCCTCTGCGCCCGTCATTCCCACGAAAGCTGGATCCCGCTCCGGCGGACAACTTAACCGCCGCCCCTTCCGTCAAAGGCCGGGGCGAGCCGCAGAGCGGGCTGGGGCAGAAGCCCATCCACTTGGCGCTTTCGTGCCCGCACTCTTGGCAGAAGTAGACCGCCCTGCGCCACTCGGCAACCTTCGCCATGCCGTCCGCTCCTTACAGCAAATTCCTGTTTAGAGAATTATATGGGCGCAGGGCCTTCCGTGTCGGCGGGCAACTGTCAGCAAAATTTCGTCGGCCTTTCCGTTATTCCTGCTTTCGCGGGAATCCAGAGGCCTCTGTGGATACGGCTTTCCGCAGTACCCAAAAGGCGCCCGTGAACAATCCGGCAATCACCAGGATGCCTGCGACAGATATGTAGGCCAGACTTCCTAATTCTACGTTTGCGAAGACCGCGGCAATCATCCACACAACCGTCCCCATCAAATACACGGCGGCTATAAGCGCACAGAAGACAAAGAGCACCTTCCAAAAAACCCGCATCTCATCCTCCTGCCCTGCCGAAATAAAAACCGGCGCGTGAGGCTCAAGGCTTCACGCGCCGGTTCCGTGGTTCGGGAAAGAAAGGGGTGCTAGTCGGCGGGGGCCGGCTCCTCCTCCAGCACCGGATCGGTGTCGGCGGGGAGCTTGGCGGTGATTTTGATTTCGCCCTCTTCCATATCTATCAGGGCGATGTCGCCGGCGCCGAGGCGGCCACTCAGGATTTCGTCGGAGAGCTGGTCTTCCACCTCGTTCTGAATCAGGCGGCGCAGCGGGCGGGCGCCCAGCACCGGGTCGAAGCCCTTCTCGCCCAGGTATTCCTTGGCCGCCTGGGTCAGTTCCAGACCCACCTGCTTGTCTTCCAGCTCGCCCCGCACCTGATTCATCATCAGGTCAACGATAGAGAGAATCTCCTCCTGGGCCAACTGGTGGAACACCACCGTGGAGTCTATGCGGTTGAGGAACTCGGGCCGGAAGAAGCGGCGAACCTCCTCCATCACCTTGTCCTTCATCCGCTCGTAGGCGCTCTGGTCGGTGCGGGCGTTGTCGGCCTTGACGGCGAAGCCCACGGTGGTTTCGCGCTTGATGAGGTCGGATCCCAGGTTGCTGGTCATCACCAGGATGGAGTTGCGGAAGTCCACCTTGCGGCCCCGGGCGTCGGTCAGCGTGCCAGCGTCGAAAATCTGGAGCAGGATGTTGAAGACCTCGGGGTGGGCCTTCTCGATTTCGTCCAGCAGCACGGCGCAGTAGTTCTTGCGGCGCACGCCCTCGGTGAGCTGGCCGCCCTCGTCGTAGCCCACGTAGCCGGGAGGGGCGCCGATGAGCCGGGCCACGGTGTGGCGCTCCTGGAACTCGGACATATCCAAGCGAATCATGTTGTCTTCGTGGCCGAACATGAACTCGGCCAGCGCCCGCACCAGCTCGGTCTTGCCTACGCCGGTGGGGCCGAGGAACATGAACACGCCGATGGGGCGGCGCGGGTCCTTCAGCCCGGCCCGGGCGCGGCGCACCGACTTGGATATGTTAACGATGGCCTCGTCCTGACCGATGATGCGCTTGTGCAGTTCGCCTTCCATCTGGAGCAGCCGCTCGGTTTCCTCTTTGGCCATGCGGGCCACCGGGACGCCGGTCCACATACTGACCACTTCGGCGATGTCGTCGTCGGTGACGATGGTGCGTTCCTTGCCCTTGCCTTCCTGCCACTCGCTGCGCAGCTCGTCCAGGTCCTGACGCTGGCGCAGTTCGCGGTCGCGCAGTTCCGCCGCCGCCTCGTAGCGCTGCTCGGCGATGGCCTCGTCCTTCTCGCGGCTGACCTCTTCCAGCACCCGCATGGCGTCGGTGACCGATGCGGGGGTCACGCTGCCGCGCAGCCGCACCCGGGAGCCGGTCTCATCTATCAGGTCAATGGCCTTGTCTGGCAGGAAGCGGTCGGAGATGAAGCGGGCGGCCAGGTTGGCGGCGCTGCGAATGGCGTCGTCGGTGTAGGTTACGTTGTGGTGTTCCTCGTAGCGTTCCTTGACAGCGTTGAGGATGTCCACGGTCTCGTCGCTGGACGGCTCTTCCACGCGCACGGGCTGGAGGCGGCGCTCCAGGGCCGGGTCGCGCTCGACGTACTTGCGGTAGTCGTCCAGGGTGGTGGCGCCGATGCACTGCAACTCGCCGCGGGCTAGAGAAGGCTTGAGGATGTTGGAGGCGTCCACGGCGCCCTCGGCGGCCCCGGCCCCGACCAGCGTGTGTATCTCGTCAATGAACAGCACGCAGTTGCCGGAACTCTTGATTTCCTCGATGACCTTCTTCAGGCGTTCCTCGAACTCGCCGCGGTACTTGGTGCCGGCGACGAGGGAACCCATGTCCAGGGTCACCAGGCGCTTGTTCTGGAGGGTGTCCGGCACTTCGCCCTTGGCAATCATCTGGGCCATGGCCTCGACGATGGCAGTCTTGCCGACGCCCGGCTCGCCCACCAGAACCGGGTTGTTCTTGGTGCGGCGGCTGAGAATCTGGATTACCCGCTCCAGTTCATCCTTACGGCCATGGACCGGGTCGAGCTTCTCGGACCGGGCGGCGTTGGTCAGGTCAACGCCCAAGTTGTCGAGGGTCGGGGTCTTGGTGTTGGTTCCCCTGGACTGCTGGCCCTGGCCGGAGGTGTGGCTCAGGATGCGGTGGGTCTCGGTGCGCACCTTGTCCAGGGTGACGCCCAGGCTTTCCAGCACGCCGGCGGCCACGCCCTCGCCCTCCCGCAGCAGGCCGATGAGCAGATGCTCGGTGCCGATGTAGGTGTGATTCATGCGGCGGGCTTCGTCCACCGCCAGCTCCACCACCTTCTTGGCGCGGGGAGTGAGGCCGATTTCGCCCTGGGCGGGCTTTTCGCCGCGGCCGATGATGAATTCGACGGCGGAACGCACCTTCGAGAGGTCGACGGAGAGGCTGGACAGCACCCGGGCCGCCACACCCTCCGTCTCGCGGACAAGGCCGAGGAGTATGTGCTCAGTCCCGATATAGTTGTGGTTGAAGCGCTGCGCCTCTTCCTGGGCCAGCGACAAAACCCGTCGCGCTCGCTCCGAAAACTTCTCGAATCTGCTGCCCATAACTCCGCTCCTAGCCTGTTGGGAGGTGTCAAATGGTGTCCGGTGACAAGGGGAAACGTCCGCTTGTCCTGCCCGCCGTTATTCCCAGCAGAAAACCCAATTATATTGAGCGCCGCGAAGGGTGTAAAGGCGCGAGGATGCGGGGAATCGCCTGTCCCTGCCGTTCTGAAGGGGCACAGTCGCGGAGGGCGGGAGGATGCAGTCCGGTCTACTCCGGGCCGTCGCCATGCCCGACCTGCCGCCAGCCACTCCTGTACTCTTAAATGGAAGGCCGCGCCAAGCTGTACCGGTTCAGAGGGGTTGCTAAATGAAATACCCCCGGCGGTGACCTATTTTCCCACCCAGTCACCCAAGCAGTATCGTCGGCGCTGAGGCGTTTCACTTCCGTGTTCGGGATGGGAACGGGTGGGGCCGCCTCGCTCAAACCACCAGGGAGCATTCAGGGCGATAGTATGCACCATTTTTCACAATCGCGCAAGGGGTTTGGCCGGGTTCCTAGAAATTCCTGAAATTTCGCCGATGTCATAGAGGAGTTCCCGAACATCCGCACCGCCGCACCGGGTTGGTCAAGGACCGGATACCGGCCACGGACGCTATGCAGGGCCTTTCAGTTTCCGTCATTCCGGCTTTCGCCGGAATGACGGAGTAGAGCCATCGCCAGAGGGAGAACTGAAAGACCCTACAGATGCTATGGCTAGAGGTTGCGTAGACGGTGGAGCTCGGCTTGCAGTTCACGGCCATCGGCTACAGGCCATCGGCTACAGATGACAAGCGGATACGCAGACGCTGACGGCCCCCGGACCCAACCGCCAACGGCATAGTCGCTATCGCCCGCGCTCAATCATAGCCCGGTGGCCGCGGGGCGCCGTGGAAAATGGGGTACTCGGAGATCACTTCCGGGTCCCCGTCCAAGATTCCGAACAGAATCACCGTGTAGATCCCCGGCCCATGCTCGTCGAGCACGTCCTCTATGTCGGCGGTTATGAAGAAGTTGTCCTCGCTGACTTTCCATCTGGATGCGGTTATCGCGTCCATCGACGCGGAAACCTGAACCACTGGACTCTTGGCCCTCGTTTCCCTCGCTAGTGCGCGCGCTTCCGGGTAGGATTGCGGAGCGGGCGCGTCGGGCGGCACTCCCCTGGGGTCAACGCAGGTTGGATAAGTGGTGGACAGGGTGTCATTCGGATAATACCGATTTCCTGTCAGCGGTTTTCTCAGGTAGGCGACGGGGCGGTCTGAGGAAGCGCAGTAAGTCCTCACTACCTGTCCTCGCGTGAGAGCATACAGAGGGGGATGGTAGGCAATCTGAACGTGGACCCACTGGCCCTGCCCAAAGACGGCTCCGTTCTTGACCCTTCCCTCAAACGCAATCCGGTCTCCCTCAATCGCGGGCGCGCGGCTGTACTCCACGTAGTCGCCCTCGAACTGTTGCACTACCTGGAAATTGAAGCGGTCCCAGGCAAGCCCTATGTTGACCTTCTGGTAGGCGGGGTCGACGATGGTCCTCCGGTGCCCCGAGCTACCCATGAAGCCCCGCATCGCCTCCCGCACCTCGTACTCGACGCTCCTGTTGGCCGCGTACCCTTGCCCTGCACGGATGCAGACGTCCAGCCCGGCGACGTTCTCCGCGTTGGCCTGGTACCCGCCCGCCAGCGCATACCTCATATTGGGCTTGGTGCCATCCATCCCCCAATGTCCCGAGAAGCAGCTCGCCAAGGTGTTGTCCGCGTGAACCTGCGCCGCGCGGTTGTTGCCCAGAACCACCGGCGGCGAGCCTGCGTCGGCGCGAGCCGCATTGATGAGCTCCAGCATAAGCTGCTTGGCCGAAGCCAAGGTCTCCTCGTATACGGGCGCGGGCGTTGGAGTGGGTTTCGGCGTCGACGTCGGTCGCAGCGTACTCGTGGACCGGGGCGTTCTGGTAGGCACTGGAGTTGCCGCTGGTGTGGGCCTCCATTCCGGCGTCGACGTCGGCTCCGGTGTAAGTGCGGGTACAAGCGTGGGTGTGCCAGACACCAAAGCGGCCAGTCCCGCGGCATAGGCAGGGTCCGTGCGGATTCTCACCGTCATAGCGTACTCGTCCTCGGCGATACTGACCCACTCCCCGACAGCGAACCCCATCAGCGTACCGGCAGGTTCCCATTCCGGCCCAGTCGCCGCCCGCGCCTCCTGGCCTTGAATCAGATCGTATTCCCACCGGTTGTCGACGAGTTGGACGCTGACGACGTACTGGTCCGTCCCTAGGTACTCGCCCAGCATCTCGAAGCATTCGAGGTTGGGCACAGCCCCCGGATGCTCCTCGGGGTCGAAAATCGCCACGCCCGAAAAGTTCCCGTCAACGGCCTCGAAAACGTAGCGGTGCCGCACCGTGGTCTGCGCTCTGGTGCAGCCCGCCACTCGGACCGTATCGCCTTGGTCGAGGCCGGGAGTCCCTATGACTTCCGGCTCTTTCGTGTCCAGAACCACCACAGGACAGCCGGGGCAGTCCAGTTTCCATCCGCCGTAGGAGAGCAGCAGCGGAGGCGGTGTCGGCTCGGCCGTAGGGTCAGGGGTGGACGCCGGTTCCAGCGCGACGGTTGGTGTGAGTGTCGGCTCCCGCGTCACGGTTGCCGGAATTTCCGTAGTCGCGGGCTCCGGCGTCGGTACGGGGGTCTCGGTGAGCGCCTGCTCAGTTGGTGTGGGCGGCGGGGCCGCAACCGCTATGGGGCCCTTGTCCTCGGGTGGAGCGAACAGCTCTGGACTGGTGAAATAGAGGATAACGGCCGTCGCGCCCGCCACCGCGCCGATGATGACTAGCCACCTTCGCACGATCTTCCACGGGGTGTTGTGCTCGTCGCGGGGGCGGCCCTGTCTCGCCCCTGAGGACGCGCTTGGCGGTTGGGGTGGAGGCCGACGAGAAGACTGTGGCCTGGGGCCGCGCTGTGCCGGGTCCGGCGACCGTGGAGAGAGATTGCGCACCGGAGTGGGCTGGCGCCTCTGTCCTCGTGCTCGGCTCCCTGTGGCTTGGCGGCGTCTCTCTTCGCATCGAACGCAGGTACAGGCGGCTCCGTGGTAGCCCCGTAGTCGTTGCCAGTCGTACGACATGTCCGATTTTCCCGCCCTACCGGTTGGCCTGTTTCCTGCTCCATCCCGCTCTGAGTATATCCCGTACCGCGTTGGTGTCCACTAGGCGTAGCTCGGGGGCCACTTGCAACCGGCACTTGTCGCCGCCAGAACACCAGAGTGGCGCCAAAAGGCCTATGAAGGCCTATGTAGGAACACAGTCATCTTCGGTTAGTTCTCAAGTATCGGAGTCGGCGGCTATACCGGCCGGTATAGCCGCTTACTCGCCGTACACGGCGGCGATTTGTCGAAGGTCCAGCCGCTCACGTCAACTGAGTCTGTCATACAGTTCCCTTTCCTTGGTTATCACATTAGCAAACGAGCCTTTCCTCCACCCGCTCCGTTGACATCAGCGTCACACCCCAGCCGGCCATCCAGGCCGAGTGGCGGCCGTCGCCGCCGGCCACTACGACGTTCACGTCGCTGGCGGAGCGGACTATGGGGACCATCACGTCGTCGTTGGACTCGTCGATCCAGGCGGGCCAGGTGCGGTTGCCGTAGTGGGCTACGCCGCGGAGCTGGCGGACGGGCATACGGGCGTTGTGGAAGACGAAGTCCTTGACGTCGGCCTTGCTCAGGCCGGAAGCGGCGACCTCGGCGGCGTGCTCGGGGCAGAGCACCAGCAGCACCTGTCCGCCGGTGGCCTGCTGGTAGTAGTTGGCGATGCCCACGGCCTTCATGTTGCCGACGATGGTGCCGAGAACGCCGAAGCCGGTGCCGGAGGTGCTTTCCATGATGCGGTAGACGCCCAGGATGCCGGCCAGGGTGACGGTGCTGTCCTCCGGCGCGTAGCCCTTCTCGACGTGCAGCGGCTCCCAAGGGCTGCGGGTCTCGTTTTCGGCGAAGCAGAAGCTGTACCGCCCCGGCGAGCTGAGGGTGGCCTTGTCCATCTCGCCCGGCGTCAGCCCGGCCACGTTGCGGACGATGAGGCGCAGGGCGCGTCCGATGGCGGCGTTGGCCCGGAAGCCGGGGCCGAAGCACCCGGCGTCGGCCTGGATGCCCAGCCTCGGAGCGACGGGGCCGTTGACGATGACGACCTGGTTGCAGCCGCCGGTGGTGGCCGCGGTGCCAGCCAGGTTGAAGCCGTCGCGCATGGCCGCCTTGACCGCCGTAACCACCACCGGGAAATGCTCGGGCTTGCAGCCAGCCATGACGGCGTTGATGGCCAGCTTCTCCAGCGTGGCCCGCGAGTTGCTGGGCTGCATCACGCCCAGGGAGCGCTGGGGGTCGGCGGCGGCGAGCATGGCGCGGACGGCGTCTTCGGTGGGCGGGACTACGGGCAAACCGTCGGTCCAGCCCTGCTCCCAGAAGTAGTCCTGCATGGCCGCGAAGTCGGCGGGGACACGCTCGCGGCGGGAGTGGAGTTGGAGGGTAGTGGTCATGGGCGCTCCTTAATCGTCATTAGAGAACGCAGAGCCCGTTGAAGGTCAGACGCAAAGTAAAGGGCCACTAAAAGACTTCTTAGGAACACTCAATATATACGGGGTTAATAAGATGATATGCTCACTGGACATTCCAGTAAGGCTCACAGACGCTCAACCCTGGCATGGGATCAGCGGAGAACTTGCTGACAACCCGGTTATCCCAAATGAACAACTCATCACATCCCGCTGCTTCTGCGCTTGCCACCTGGATGGCGTCCATCGCGCCGATGCTATATTGGTTCGCGATTCGACGCGCCGACAACGCCACAGCGCGATCCACATATACAAAGCGAGTGGAGCTCCTGCCGAAGATTGAATCAATCAGGTCGAATCGTGATTGCCCTGAAACCGGAGGGGAATCCACCCCGCGGCGAACCTCCACCAGCGTAACCGTTGAGGTTGAAACAGTTATCAGTCCGGCTTCACCCGCGTCAAGAATCAACTCCGCCAAATCTGCTCGATTCATTCCGCCGGAGGCTGGAATAGTCTCACCTTTCAGCAAGGCAATGTAAACGGAGGAACCGAGATGGATTCGCCTATTCTGTTGGAAACTCACCCCGGATCTTCCTCATGTACTCCTCTGTGGAGAGGCCGCCGGTCAAGTCTGGGATGCTTCCCTTCAACTCCCTTATAGTGGGGAGCCTGTTGTCTGACGAGCCGCCGTCTTTCCTGCCCAGGCTCTTGCCACCCGTCAGCAGCCCCACGATCTCTGGCGCATACTCGTGGGCCATCTGCCGCACGTCCTCCGCCGGGCGGCTGGCTAGGGGGCTGGGCAGCACTACGATGCGGACGCCGGGCATTCCCAGCGAGGCGGCGCGGAGGCTGGCCGCGCGGGTGAAGCTGCTGGTTATAACGCTGACCGAGGGCTTTCCCTTGGATTCGGTAAATACCGTGTCGTGGAGACCCCACGCCGTGCAGGAGCCTCAATCGGCGATGGCGTGGATGATAGCGTCACACTCTTGCAGCAGCGCCTCCAGCTTGTCGTCGGGGTGGGCCGCGCTGTAGGTGGACTTGCGGGAGTAGATGACCTTCTTGACGCCGTAGTCATTTAGCAGGGTCTGCTCCAGTTCCTGCATGAAGGTGTCGGCGTGGTACTTGCGGTTCTCCAGCAGGCCGACGACCTTACCCTCCAGCCCGGAGAGGGAGTCGGTCAGCCCGATTTCTTCCGGCACGTCCTCGGCGACGGGGACCAGGATTTCTACGGTGCGCTCAGTGGTGGTCATAACGCGCTCCCTGATGTTCGAAGTGCGACTCTACCTGAAATCTCCTTCGACCTACCCACCCATCTGGAAGAACTTGCCTTCGGTCTTGATGGCCGGGGCTATGACCATCTCGGCCTTGTGCAGGTCGCGGATGGTGTAGGCGCCGCACATTCCCATGCCTGCCTTGAGCGCCCCGACGAAGTTCTGCGTGCCGTCGGTCTTGGAGGTGGGGCCGTAGAGTATCTGCTTCAGCGGGGCCTTGGTGCCGACTTTGACGCGGGTGCCGCGGGGCAGCTCGGGGTGAGGGTTGGCCATGCCCCAGTTGAAGCCGCGCCCGGGGGCCTCCTCGGCCTGGGCGAAGGGGGTGCCCAGCATCACCCCGTCGGCGCCGCTGACGATGGACTTGCAGATGTCGCCGCCGGTGCGGATGCCGCCGTCGGTGATGACCGTAACGTAGCGGCCCGTCTTGCGGAAGTAGTCCTGGCGGGCGGCGGCGCATTCCAGGGTGGCAGTGACCTGCGGCACGCCCACGCCCACCACCTCGCGGGTGGTGCAGGCGGCGCCGGGGCCGACGCCCACCAGCACGCCGTCAATGCCCGTTTCCATCAGCTCCAGGGCCACGTCGTAGGACACGCAGTTGCCCACCATCACCGGAACCTTGATGGCATCGATCAGCTCGGAGAAGATGAGGCCCCGGTAGCTGTTGGAGACGTGCCGCGCCGTGGTGACCGTGGACTGCACCACCACCATGTCGGCCCCGGCCTCCACGGCGGCGGGAGACATCCGCTTGGTGGTCTGGGGCGTAAAAGAAACGGCGCACACCGCGCCGGACTTCTTGATTTCGTGGACCTGGGCCGCCAGAAGGTCTTCCTTCACCGGCTCGGTGTAGACCTGCTGGAGGAACTCGGTCACCTCTTCCTGGGGGGTGGCGATGATATCTTCCAGCACGGTGTAGGGGTCGTCGTAGCGGGAGTACAGGCCCTCGCCGTTCAGGACCGCGAGGCCGCCCAGTTCGTGCATTCGTCCGGCGAAGCGGGGCGAGACGGCCCCGTCCATGGCCGAGGCCATGATGGGAATCTCGAACTCCAGGTCACCGATGGTCATCTTGGTGGAGGTGAGTTCAGGGTTGATGGTCACCTGACCAGGGACGATGGCAACTTCGTCGAAGCCGTAGGAGCGCTCCAGTTCCTTAAATAACCTTCTCCCCATCGCTGACCCCCTTATCGTTGAGGATTACGGAGTACATTGGTTTAACTCCCGATTTAATCAGTTTTTGCACCCAAAAGTCAACGCGGATTCGGCCTGAAAGTAGTCGAATTCGAGACTTTTACCGCCGACATCATCAAACATGATAGACGGATACGCTATGTATCACTTTTCTTTTGCGAACTGATACCGGCAATATATTGACGATTGCAGGCATATAATGATAGAATTTCGTAAAGTCATCAGAGGGGTGAGCGTCATGGTTCAGCAGGCGGAGGTTGCGCCCGTTCAAGAGGTTTCCGAGGGTTCCGTGGTTTGCCGGCACCACTGGCTGATTCAGGCCGCGGACGGCCCGACCAGCGAGGGCGTCTGCCGCATCTGCGGGGAGACCCGCGAGTTCAAGAACCATGTGGAGACGGCCACCTGGGGCGACACCCGCCTGATGCCCGCCCCGGCCCCGGTGAGCCCACAGGTCGTACTGTCCTCTGACGACTCCTGGGACGACGAATAGCCGATTCTCCGTCAGGACATCGGATCTAATGCCCTGAATCGCAAACATGAGTCACCCCGAATTTTGGGAGGGTGGGTGAGATAGCCAGAGGGCACTGAGAGCGGTCCTCAATCTGGAGAGCGGTATCGCGGCTTGGCGGTACCGCTCTCCGGTTCTGTGGCACCAGTTTCTGAGCAGTTCCTGCACCAGGGGGGCCAGGTGTGGAGACAACAGGGAGAGCAGGAAGGCATAGACCAGACTGACCATCAGCAGCAACTTGAGCCTGTTTTCCCAGAACCAGAGCCTGGGACTTTCCATGGCCAGGTCCGTCTTGCAGGCGCGGTAGCACATCTCGACCTGCCAGCGGCGGGCGTAGGCCAGCACCACCCGCCAGGCGTCGTCTGGGGTTTCGACGGCCTCATTGGTCAGCAGGTACCAGGGAGGGCGTCCCTTGCCGGGGCGGGAGACTACCAGCCACAAAGGAATGTCAATCTGGGGATGGCGCACCGGGACGGCCACAAGGCCGGTCTTGCGGTACTGGCGGCGGCGCATATCCCAGATCTGGCGGTGGTCCTGGGAACGCTTACCCCGGGTGATATGCCAAGCGGGGCGCTCACCTTTCTCGTCGCTCAGGCGGTAGCGGGTGGGCCAGCGCAGGATGAACCGCAGTTGGTTGGAGTTCAGTTCCCTGATCCAGGGCGTGCCTGCGAACCCGCGGTCGAAGACATGGACCACCCGTCTTTGCCACCACTGGGCGCACTGAAAGAGTAGGGAGGCGGTCTGCTCTCGGCGGTCCCCGGCCAGCTTGCCACGGCTGGTCCACCAGCGCATGGCGGCCAGCGCCGGAGGCCCCTGCATCCCGGCCACCATGACGGTGAGCCACTGTAGGCCGGGGACAAATACCGGCCCTCCTCCCGGTGGATGGTAGTAGCCGGGCTTGATGCGCCTCAGACGGGCCGCCTTGCTGGAACGTACTGGGCACAGTCCCTCCAGCGCGATGCTCTCCGGTTTCTCCAGCACGCTCTCATCCCAGATGGCCAAGGTCAACTGGCCCTGCTCCTCCAGACGGGCAACTCTCTGGTCTGCCCGATGCCGGAGGAACCTCTCCAGCAAGGTGTGGGACCACTTGGGAGAGCGCAGCAGATTGCTCAACCGCTTGGTGCCGGCCGGCGCCTGGGCCGGAGAGAGGATATGGGAGCCCAGCTCGCTGAGCAGCAGCCCGGACCGGGAATTACGCAGACGCACAATGGCCACCAAGGCCAGAAAGAAAGTACGCAGCAATCGCCGGTCTATCTGCT
Source organism: Dehalococcoidia bacterium (assembly GCA_965204865.1). GTDB lineage: Bacteria > Chloroflexota > Dehalococcoidia > Lucifugimonadales > UBA3495 > VXOI01. The sequence goes on from OZ242027.1 coordinate 3,756,673, forward strand.
GGTCCAACCACTGCTCCAAGGGTCCAATGAATGACTGCAACAGATTGGCCACCTCCTGCCCTTGCCTCCGCCCCTCCAGATGCCGCAACATAACAAAAGACCCCTCTCGGTGAATGGTGTTGTCGCATTCCCATTCCACCCGAAGGGGTCTTTCTTTGTGCCTGAATTCCTAAACCGCTTTTGCCGCTTTTTCCCGCTTCACCAAAATTCGGGGTGACTCATGTTTGTTATTTTGCCCCCGCCCGTGACGTCCGAAAGACGATTTTGCTGTCAGTCCGCGCTATGGAGAGCCGCGCCGTTGGCGTATAATTCCCTTATCCCCCATCTCCACCCCGCCGCGAGGCCCGCTATGACCACCAAGCAAACCACCCCTCCGGTCTACGCCCAAGAAAAGTACGCGCCGGAAGACCAATTCCCCGAGCGGCCCCCAAGGTACGATATGCAGAACTCCCTCTACCGCGAGCGCCCAGGCCACATGACCGCCCTGGCCCGGCATTACGGCTCGCCGGACACCATCTTGGTCTTGAGCGACATACCGGTGCGCCACACTTTTCAAAGAGGCCTGGGGCCGCAAATGCTGCGCTACCCCGACCTGATAGTGGCCTTCGGCGTGGACAGCGCCGAGGTCATAGCCCGGCACGGCTATGCCATTGACGACCAGGGCAAGCCGCCGGACTTCGTACTGGAAATCGCCTCGCTGACCACCGCCGAAAACGACTACACCCGCAAGCGGGTGGACTACGCCGCCTACGGCATCCCGGAATACTGGCGGTTCGACCCCACGGACGGCGACCGCTACCCCGCGGGGTTGGCCGGCGACCGGCTGGTGGACGGCGAGTACCAGCCCATCAACATCGTCGGAACGAACGAAGGCGGCTACTGGGGCCACAGCAACGCGCTGAACCTGGACGTGTGCTGGGAGCGCGGCCAGTTGCGGTTCTACGACCTAACGGCGCAACGCTACCTACGCACCCATGACGAGGAAGCTGAGGAGCGCATCGCCGCCGAGGCCCGTGTCCGGGAGTTGGAAGAGGAACTGCGCCACCGTTCACAATGACCCCGGCGAGGATTGCCGTCAGCCCCGGCCGTTGCCTGGCTTGATTGTTATGTCAGGTATGTTGTAGCAATTTCTAATACTGCGCCCAATATATGGTGGTTGGGTCGAAAAAAGGTTGACAGCCCCTAGTCTGTCAGTCCATATAATAGGGTTTTCCGCCGGGCCTCAACCCGGGCCCGGCGCAGACGGCAGTTTTCTTCTTCGGAGGCCCACCCGGTTTGGCTTTTACCCATCTCCACGTTCACACCGAATACAGTATGCTCGACGGCATCAGCCGCATCCCGGAGCTGGTCGCCCGCACCGGCGAGTTGGGCATGGATGCGCTGGCCATCACCGACCACGGCACCTTCTACGGCGTGGTGGACTTCTATTCCGCCTGCCGCGACGCCGACATCAAGCCCATCATCGGCTGCGAGGTCTACGTCGCCCACAACAGCAGGCATGACAAGAACCCCAGCGAGCGCAGCCCGGCTCACCTGGTGCTGCTGGCCCGCGACAACACCGGCTACCGCAACCTGATGCAGTTGGTGACCAAGGCTCACGTCGAGGGTTTCTACAACCGCCCCCGCATAGACAAGGGCCTGCTGGAGGAATACGGCTCCGGCCTCGTCTGCCTCTCCGGCTGCCCTTCCGCAGAGGTTCCGCGGATGCTGGCCGACGGGCGCTATGACGACGCTGTCCGCGCCGCCGGCTGGTATCGTGAGCTGTTCGGCGACGGCTACTTCCTGGAATTGCAGCAGCACTCTCACGTCCCGCAGCTTGACCAGATAAACGAGGGGCTGCTGCGCCTGGGCGAGGACCTGAAGCTCCCATTCGTGGCGACCAACGACGCCCATTACGTTCATCAGAACCAGTCCAATCTCCAGGACATATACATCTGCATCCAGACCAACACCACGGTCAGGGACGAAAAGCGCCTGCGGATGGAGGACGATTCCTACTACATCAAGAGTCCGCAGGAGATGGAGCAGCTTTTCGCCGGGCTGCCCGCCAACGTCCGCAACGCCGCCCTCGGCAACACCAACCTGATCGCCGATATGTGCGACGTGTCACTGGACTTCGGCCAGACCCACCTGCCCCGCTACGAAACTCCGGATGGCATGGACGCTGACGAATACCTCACCCAGGTCTGCGAGGCCGGATTTCGGGAACGCTATCCTAACGCCTCTCCCGAAGCCGTGGAGCGGTTGCGCTACGAACTGGACGTCATCCGCTACACCAAGTTCGCCAACTACTTCCTGGTGGTTTGGGACATCATCAAGTTCGTGCGCCAGCGCGAGATACTCTTCGGCGTGCGGGGCAGCGCGGCGGCCAGTGTCGTCCTCTACTGCCTGGGCATCACCGACGTTGACCCCCTGGAGTACCGCCTGGTCTTCGAGCGTTTCCTGAACATGGAGCGCAAGGAAATGCCGGACATCGACATGGATTTCCAGGACGACCGGCGCGACGAGGTGCTGCACTACGTTATAGACAAGTACGGCAACGACCGGGTGGCCCAGATAATCACCTTCGGCACCCTGGGGGCCAAGGCGGCCCTGCGGGACGTGGGCCGCGCCCTGGGCATGGGCTACGGCGACGTTGACCGCATCGCCCGCATGGTGCCTTTCAAGGCCCGCAACCTGGAGGACGCCCTGCGCGTCAGTCCCGAACTCCAGAGCGCAATAGATACCAACGACGCTGTGCGCGAGCTGGTGAACCGGGCCCAGGGGCTGGAGGGCATCGTGCATCACGTCAGCACCCACGCCGCCGGGGTGCTCATCGCTGACGAGCCGCTGACCGAGACGGTGCCGCTGCAACGCCCGGTACGGGGCGAGGAATCCAGCCCGGTGATGATGACCCAGTTCAGCATGGACCCGGTGGCCCATCTTGGCCTGCTCAAGATGGACTTTCTCGGCCTCACCAGTCTTACCATCCTGGACCAGGCCGTAAAGCTGGTGCGGGAGAGTTGCGGCGTCGAGATAGACCTGCAAAAGCTGCCGCTGGACGACCAGGCAACCTTCGATCTGCTGTCCTCCGGCAACACCACCGACGTGTTCCAACTGGAAAGCGCGGGGATGCAGCGTTACATCAAGGAGCTGAAGCCGTCCAGCCTGAACGACATCGCCGCCATGATCGCCCTGTACCGCCCGGGCCCGATGGAAAACATCGACCGATTCATCGACGCCAAGCACGGGCGGACCGCGGTCACATATCCCCATCCCAGCTTCAAGGAACTGCTGGACGAGACCTATGGCATCATCGTCTATCAGGACCAGGTGCTGCTGATATTGCAGCAGTTCGCCGGCTACTCCTTGGGGGCAGCCGACATCGTGCGCAAGGCCATGGGCAAGAAAATTGCCTCGCTGATGGCCGAGGAACGGGAAAACTTCGTGTCCGGCGCTACTGCAAAGGGCTTCGACCAGGCCCTGGCGGTGGAGATTTTCGATCTCATCGAACCCTTTGCCGGGTATGCCTTCAACAAGGCCCACAGCGTCAGCTACGCCCTCATCTCCTACTGGACAGGCTACTTCAAGGCCCACTATCCGGTGGAATACATGGCGGCGGTGCTGAACGCCAGGCTGGACAACACCGACAAGACCATCAGCTCCATCAACGAGTGCTTCCGGCTGGACATCAAGGTGTGGCCGCCGGACGTCAACCGCTCCGGCGAGTTCTTCACCATAGACCACGACAAACAGGGCAATCCCGGCCTGCGATTCGGACTGGCCGCCGTCAAGACCGTGGGCGAGGGCGCGGTAAAGCCGGTGGTGGAGGAGCGAAAAGAGAACGGTCTCTACCTGTCCATGGACGACTTTTGCAACCGGGCCGGGGCCGCCAACCTGAACCGCCGCACTCTGGAGAGCATGGTCAAGGCCGGGGCCTTCGACTCCCTGGCGCCGCGGGGAGCGATGCTGTCCGCTCTCGACCGCATAGTCGCCACCGCCCAACGGGAAGCGCAGATGCGCAGCAGCGGTCAGAGCAGCCTGTTCAGCCCTTCATCAGGCTCAGGACCAGCGGGCGGCGGCGCGGTCCGGGAAGAGCCGGGCATAGCCCTCGGCACCAACGACGCCTCCCCGGAGGAAAAGGCCGGCTGGGAGCGGGAACTGCTGGGCGTCGCGCTGTCCCACAATCCCCTGATGGCCCTCAGCAGCGCGGCGGCAGCCGGCAACGCCATCGTATCCGTTGACCAGCTTAGCGAGGAGATGCAGGGGCAGGCCATAACCGTCCTCGGCATCGTCTCCACCGTCACCGAACGAGCCAGGCGCGACGGACAGCGGTTCTTCATCGTGGCGCTGGATATGCTGGGCGGACAGTTGGAGGTCATAATCTGGCCCGAATCGTTGCAGCGCACCGAAGAAGTATGGCAGCCCGCCCGCACCGTCCGCGTCGCTGGCAAGGTGCGACTGCGGGGCGACCAGGTGGAGCTGGTCTGCGACGACGCCGAGGAATACGCCCACGACCAGCCGTCCACGCTGACCGCCGCGCCGTCTCAGCCCCACCGCGCCAATGGGAACGGCAACGGGCATAGCAATGGAAACGGGAACGGATTCAATGGCAACGGACGGTCCGCCGCCAAGCCCAACGGCAACGGCAACGGCCACAGCAATGGCAACGGCTATGCCAACGGGAGTGGCAACGGCAACCACGCCCCTGCCGCGCCTGCGCCCAACGCTAACGGCTCCAACCGTCTGGTGCAGTTGTCCGTAACCGAGTCCGACGACCCGCAGCACGACGCGATGCTGCTGCGGGAGGTCATCGGCGTGATCCTGGAATACCCGGGCCGCGACCGGGTGAACCTGGAAATCCGTACCCCAAGCCGCCGTGTGCTGATGGATATGCCCGTGGTCAGCACCAGCTACTGCGATCCCCTGCGCGAGCGCCTGGAAGAGCTGCTGGGGGCTGACACCGTAACAGTCAGCCATGAGATGTCATTGGGCGTGTAGGCGTGGCTGCGGAGGATTCGGACCAGGCAATTCCGCTCGCCTTGCCTGTGCGCCCTTTGCGCCGGAAAAACCTGCGGCATTTTACAGGAACACGTAGATAATTGCCGATATTTTGGCGATAAAACTCCAATATCAAGCCTTAATATGGATAATTACGCCTTTTATTCCGTAAAATGCGTCGAAATAGCTTCACAAGTACATCCTGGAAAAGTTGACCCCCCTTGCCGCCGATGCTAGACTGCCCCAAATTCAAGCAGATGGGCAGCCACAGCCCGCCGGAGCGGCGCTCCAACGCAGGGCTAACGCCAGGTTATGGTACAATACGGAAGTGAACATGATTTATTACTCTACACGGCCTCCGGTTAGACGTTCCAGTTTGACCCAACGCCAGATCCGCAACCGAGAACGCCACGCCCTCCCCTGCGAGCCGTAAGGCTCCTCCCAACTGAGACTGCCCGGGGCCTCCCGTCCGCCTGTCCCGCCTCGCTCCGAACCGCCGCCAGCGCGCCTTTGCGTCTGTCGGCAGCCGCGCAACCACCCACAAGCCAGTCTGCGGGATAGCTTGCGCCAAGTTTTTGCCCCTTAGCCAGAAACCAATTCACGACATTTGACTTATGTCAATAATATCGGCTACCAGTTTCAGCCATTTTGACGCAGTAGCCGGAACATCAGGAAGGAAATACCGGCCGCACGAGCGGCACATCCATTCAAGGAGGGAACCATGCGCGAAGTGCTACGATCCAAGATTCACCGGGCCTGGGTGACCGAGGCCAACCCCGACTACGTCGGCAGCATCGTCATCGACGAGGCGCTGATGGAAAAAGTTGACCTGTGGGACAACGAGAAGGTCCTGGTCTGCGACGTGGACAACGGCAGCCGCTTCGAGACCTACGTCATCCCCGGCGAGCGGGGCCGCGGCGACATCGCCGTGCAGGGCGCAGCCGCCCGCCTCACCGGCGAGGGCCACTGCCTCATCATCATGTCTTTCGAGGTCACCGACACCCCCATCGAGCCCAAGATGATTCTGGTTGACCAAGACAACCGATTCGTGGAGTACCTGGAGGGCGTCAAGCATGTCGAGCCGGTTCACTGAGCAGGAGACCGAGTCCTACTACGACGCTGAGGACGAGATATACCGCGCCGTCTGGGATGAAGATGGCAGCGTCCACTGGGGCTTTTTCGACGAGACCACCGGCACAGACTTCCTGAAGGGCTGCGCCAATCTCGACCGCATCATGGTTGAGAAGGGCGGTATCGGAGCCGAGTCCCGAGTCCTGGACCTGGGCTGCGGCAACGGCACCACCGCCATCTGGCTGGCCCGCCACACCGGCTGCCACGCCACCGGCATAGACCTGAGCGGCGTGCGCATTGACAACGCCAAGGTCTCCCGCGAGGGGCAGGAACCGGGACTGCGCGACCGGCTGGCCTTCGAGAAGGCCTCCGCCACCGAGTTGCCTTTCCCGGACGGCACGTTCAGCCGCGTCTGGAGCCAGGCCGTCATCTACCATGTGCCAGACAAGCGCGCGGTGTTGAAGGAAGTCTATCGGGTTCTCGAGAAGGGCGGCATCTTCGTCTTCGACGATTTGATCAAGCCGAAGCAGGAAGTCAGCCCGGAGTCGCAGCGATTCGTATATGACCGGCTGCTCTACGATACCGAGTTCAGCTTCGAGTCCTACCAGGACGCGCTGAAAGCCCAGGGGTTCGAGCTGCTGGAGGCCCAGGACATTTCCAGCCACCTGCGGCAGTCGTATCTGTGCCTGGCTGACCGGACACCCAAGAACGACACCAGCGAGCACGCCGAGCACTACGAGTGGCTCACCACGGCCTACCTGGAAACGGCGCGGGCGGTGGAAAAGGACGAATTGGGCTGGGGCCTGTACATCTGCCGCAAATAGCCCTGGCGTCCATAACCCGGTAAGAAGCTACGCGAATTCCCTCTCCCGGACAAGGAGAGGGAATTTGAAATGGAGGTAATTCTATGGCTATGGAAGAGAGCCACAGGCGAGTCCAGTGGGTCTACGGCTCCGCCAGCAACCAGGAACTGGAGGAGCGCTACGACCAGTGGGCCACCGAGTACGACAGGGATTTGGCCGACGACTTCGCCTGGAACGCGCCCGACAACGGCGCGCGGGTCCTTGCCGGCCTGGTGCCCGCCGACGCCAACGTCCTCGACGCCGGAGCCGGCACCGGCCTGGCCGGTGTCTGCCTGGCCGCCGCCGGGTTCACCAACATGGCGGCAATGGACATCTCGCAAGGAATGCTGGACGTCGCCCGGGAGAAGAATGTTTACAGCTCGTTCCACCAGATGGTGATGGGCGAGACTCTGGGCTTCGAGACCGGTGAGTTCGACGCCGTCATCAGCATCGGCGTCTTCACCCTGGGCCACGCGCCCATCAGTTCCTTCGACGAACTGGTGCGGGTCACCAAGCCCGGCGGCTACATAGTGTTCAGCCTGCGTACCGATATGGTGGAAGACGGCTACCAGGACTACTTCAACAAGCTGGAAGCCGCCGGACAGTGGAAGCTGGCGCAGGTCACCGACCCCTTCCAGCCCATGCCCAAGGGCGAGCCGGAAGTGTTCCACCAGATTTGGGCCTTCCAGGTGAACTGATAAAGTCCAAACCTGTTCAACGAGCGTAAAGGGAGCGCGGGGATGTATTCCTCCGCGCTCTCTGTCTTTCACTTCTGCCGGGAAGTTGGCGATATGCGGTTTCCGTGGGCCAACATCGCTCTCATCGCCCTGTTCGCCGTAGAACTGGTGACGGGCTATCTGGGCCTGACCCACAACAACCCGGAGTGGATTGCAGCCATGCACATCCACCGCATCACCGGCTTCGCCATCCTCACCCTTTTCCTCTGGAAGTCGCGCAACATCATCAGCTCTTTCCGCGCGCGCCGGAACTGGAAGCTGCACCTTGAGACTATGCTGGCCTCCAGCGTCCTGCTGGTGGGGCTGCTCATCGTGCTGGGGCTGGGTTTGGCATGGAGCCACTTCGGGCCGTACAGCTTCCTCGGCTTTTCAGGCACCACCATCCACCTCAACCTGGCCCTGGTGCTCATACCCCTGCTGCTCTGGCACTCGCTGCGGCACAAGATCAGCTTCCGTATGCGCTATGTAGCCGACCGGCGTAATGCCCTGCGCTTGGGAGGGCTGGCAGTGGCCGGGCTGGCGCTGTGGCAGGCAACGGACCGGCTGAACATCCTGGCGGGCGGCCCGGTGGCCGATCGTCGCTTCACCGGCTCGCACCCAGAGGACGGCCCCGACTTCCCGGTGACCATGTGGCTCAACGACCGCACCCCCGGCATTGACGCTGAGCGGTGGCGTCTGCGAGTCAACGGCCACGTGGAAAATCCGTATGAGATGGATATTGCAGAGTTGCAATCGTGGAGCAGCCGACTTACGGCTACCCTGGACTGCACCGGCGGCTGGTACACAACGCGGGAGTGGCAGGGCGTTCCGGTTACGGAGTTGCTAGTCCGTGCCAACGTCAAACCCGGCGCAGGCAGCATCACCATCCGCTCGCGCACCGGCTACTACCGGCGTTACTCGATGGGCGAGGCAGAACGCGCCCTGCTGGCTAGCCGGGTGGACGGCGCCCCACTCTCGCCCGGCCACGGCTTCCCGGCCCGCATGGTGGAGCCCCACAAGCGGGGCTACGACTGGGTAAAGTGGGTGGACGAGATAACCGTCAACGACACCGGCAAGTTCTGGCAGCCGCCCTTGCCGCTGACGTGAGCCGGGCGACGGATTACAGGGACGTCTGCCGTGCGCTGACCAGCCGGTTCAGATTTCGAGTTCCCTGTATTCTCCCGGCTGTAGCCCGCCCAGTGCTTCTTATACATCTGCGGTCCTTTCGCGTATTCTCGGCCACGCATTGTCCATCAAGACAAGCAGCGCGATTCTGCGTCCACTGAGATTTTGCTGGTACCGGATGCTCTGGTCAGCTGTTAGAAGGACTTCATAGTCGTTCCTTTCTGCCGCATCGAGCAGGCTTCCATTACGCAGTCCCTCCCATCCCCTGTCCCTGGATGTCTCTACCTGATGCCCTGACAGGAAACATTTAAGCGGCTCTGGGACATTGTTGTCAAAGAGAATTCTCAAACCTTAACTTTAACTGCGAGCGCATCAATTTCGAATTGGAGGACCTCTTCCACTTGAGAGATTTCCACGCCGGGAAACCACTCAACGAACTCGTGAATGGTTGCCCCCGCCTTGAGGTTGTTAAAGAGGCTCGCAATTGACACTCGGGTGCCGACAAACACCCAAGCCCCCCCCATTTTCTCCGGGTCGCTCTCTACTGCCGAACATTTCGACCAATCTGCCATCGGTAGACCTCACTTTCTTATTCCTCGTCTCCCCCGTCGCTTTTCTTTTCTACTCGTCCAGAAACTCCAGTATCACCCGCGCCAGCTCCTCGGGCTTGTGGTAGCCGATGTCGTGGACGGTTTCGGGGATCCAGTGGGCGCGACCGTTGGGCAATGCAGCTTCGGCGGCCCCCACCATGCGGCGGCGGAGTTGGGCGAAGTCGCTGTTGGCCCGCTCCGGCACCGGCCCGGCGGCAATCATCAGGGCCGGGCATTGCACCTGCGGCAGGGTGGAGGAGCAGGGATCGTCCCACATCGCGCGGATGACCTGGGCCTGGTTCTCGGGGCGGAGTATGTCCTGAATCTGCCCGTCCTCGTCCTCGTATACCATCGTCTGGACTATCCGCTCGATTTCACTGTTCCACCAGCCGGCCATCTGCTCCCGCAGGCGGTTGAGGAACTCGTCGCGGTCGCCGGTGACGTTGCGGGGGCGCAGGCGGTCGGAGAAGGCTTCCCACGTGGGTTCGGGGAACAGTCGCCCATCGAGGAAGCCGCCGTCAATCATTACGATGCGCCGCACCCGGTCAGGGTAGTGGGCCGCGAAATTGCTGACCACGTGGCCGCCCCAAGAGTGCCCCAGCGCCGCCACCGGCTGGCCGAAGCCGGGAATCCCGGCGCTCACGTGGGCCAGCAGCGCGGCCAGGTCGCCGGACAGCGTGTGCCAGTCGTAGCCGGATGCGGCCTGGGTGGTCTGCCCGTGGCCCCGCTGGTCCGGCGCGATGATGCGGTAGCGGTCCCGCAGCAGTCGCGCCACGATGTCATACCAATGGGCCGACGACGCCAGCCCGTGCAGGGCCAGCATCGGCTCGCCGTCGCCGCCCCAGTCCAGGTAGCGCATATCCAGGCCATTGACCTTGGCCCACTTTTCCGCTGGCTTGACCGTGTTGTTGTCTGCCAATTCACATTCTCCTGGAAGGGGTTAATTATCGCTGGCGCGCTCCAACTCCATTTGTAGCAGCCTGGCCTTGACGCCGAGGCCCCCGCCGCCGTAGCCGCCGAGGCCGCCGTCGCTGGATATGACGCGGTGGCAGGGGATAATGAGGGTGAAGCGGTTGCGGGCCATGGCCTGCCCGGCTGCCCGGAGGGCCTGCGGGTTGCCAGCTTCGGCGGCCAGCCAGCGATAGCTGCGCGTCTCCCCCGGCGGGATGGTGCGGCAGGCGTCCCAGGCGGCGCGGAAGAAGGGCGGCGCACCCTCAAGGTCCAGCTCGATGTCGTCCAGAGCCGAGAGGTCGCCGTCGCTGTACCGGATGAAGCAGTCCACTATGTCCGCGAAGCGGTCCGGGTCGTTCTCCGCTCCGTCAGCGTCGGTCCCCAGGTCTTCCATCACTTCCTGCGGGGTCGGCTTGAGGGAGGCCCGTCGCAGGCCCTTGTCGCCGGCGACCAGCCCAATCCACCCTGTCGGTAACTGGTGGATGTGGTATTTGAGGGGTGTCATTTAGTTTCTTCCCTGGTTAGCAGCTTCATTTTCTATTGAGAGAGCAGGGGGCTTCAATGGTCTATAGAATCCTGGCCCGGCGCAGAAGCGAGAGCCGCAGCAGGGGGTAGCGCACGCCCAGCCAGGCATCGGTCAGCAGTCCCTGCTCGTTGGGCGACAGGGTTCTCGCGCCGTAGCGGGACTTGACGTAGGAATCCACGATGACATCCACCGACTCCCGGTAAGCGGGCAGCCTGCGGCTCAACTGCTGGCCGAACTGGTAGGGGGTTCGCGGCCCAGCGGCGTTCAGTCCGCCGAAGGCAGCCAGGCCCCTCAGCCGTCCGTAGACCGTGGCCGGTTCCTGGGCCGGAGCCAGGTAGCGGCGGTAGGCCCACCGTCCGGCCAGTCCCGATGCGGCGATGGCCGCCGGAACGATAATCGCCCACACCCAGGGAGGGAACGCCCCACCATCGGCGAATTCCCCGGGAAGGCCGCCCTCGCCGGGCAGGGGTTCCAATGGGACGCCGCATTCCAGGTCGAATTCATCTATGCAGTCGAAATCCAACCCGGCGATAAACGGCCCTTCCAACTCTTCTCCGGCGATGCCGCCGGGAACCATCACCACCGGCAGAAGCGCCCCAGGCGTTGGCTCGAAGGGAATCCAGTCATAACCGGGGAAGTACACCTCCACCCAGGCGTGGCTGTGGCTGTCGTTCACCGCGTAGGCTGGCTCAGACTGGACCTGGTCGCCGGTGGTGTATCCCACGGCGACCCGCGCCGGAATGCCGACCGAGCGGAGCATTACCGCCATGGACGACGCAAAGTATTCGCTGTATCCCTGGCCCTGCTCAAACAGGAAGTGGTCAACGCCATCGGCATCATAGGGTGGAGGCTCTATTTGCAGGTTGTAGGGCAGGGTCTTCAGGTGGGCTTCCACCGCCAGCGCCTTGTCGTAGGGCGTTTCCGCCTCGGCGGTTAGCGACACGGCCAAGTCCTTGACCCGCTGGGGCAGGTCCCGCGTCAGTTGGGTATAGCGGGTCACCACGTGCAGCGGGTAGTCGGCGCCAGCGGCCCGCAACTGCTCCGGCTCCGCCGCCGACACCGACGACGTAACCTCGTAAGGTTCGTAGGCTGGAAACACGCCGTCGCGGGCTTGGACGGACAGCACGTCGGGCGGAGGAGCAGGGGTTTCTTCCCTCACGGTTACATTGACGCTGGACGGCAGCGGAAACCCGGCTACCCTGTTTTGGACATCAGCCCCGCTTTGCGGCTCTTCCGCTTCTATTGATTGCAACAGCGTGCGGATGCCTTCGCTGGCAACACCCGACACCATTACGCCGGATGTTGAATCCCCGGGAGGGACTACTATCTCAGCCTCGGCCTCCCGGTCGACCCCGACAATGCGCCCGGCGGAAAACAGCACCTTGGTGTCGTACAGGGGGACAACGGTGTACCTTACCTGCACCCTTTCGCTCTCATCGGAGGAGGCGAGGCCTGGCAGTTCCGCGACGGGGATATATTCCGTTTCCTCCGAAATCCAGCCCTTGCTGGTATAGGTGGCGTAAGTGCGGGCCTTCCAGTAGAGGGGGGCCGGCGAGTGCACCTGCAATACCTGCGTGGTGGCCGGGTTGATGGTCCCCTGGAAGGCCATCACGTCGTCCCACACCCGAAAGCCGATGGCCCGCCGCGCCGGAAGCCCGGCGAACAGGCGGTTGAAGTCGTCCTCGTAGCTGGTCAGCGGCTTCCGCATGGACTCATATGCGTTGGTGACAGGTTTCCAGTTTCCCCACACCGGCAACAGGAAGGCGACCAACAGGACGGCCATGGTGATGAAGAAGCTGTCGGACAGCGTGAGAGCGCGCAGCCCCTCGTCGTAGCTGATGCCCCGGCGGTCCCATTCGCCCTGTCGGCGCACTGCCTGCACCCGCGCCACCAGCAGCAGCGCGGTGAAGAGATACAGGGCCAGGTGCAGATTAGTGTGGGGCGGCAGGAAGGTAAGATTGGACAGCAGCCCCAGCCCGCCCAGCACGAACACGCCCCAGAAGTTGCGGTGGCGCAGGAACAGCCAGGCGCCCAGGTATCCGGTGAGCCATGACGCCACGCACAGCCCAAAGGAGAAAGGCACCTTGTCTATGTTGATGGAACCGGTGCGGGCCGCTTCCGCCCACAGGCTCAGCCGCTCCCACAGCGCCCCCGCGCCGCCCAGCGGCTCGCCGTCGAAGGAGTATCCCGACACCTGCCATACCACGGTCAGGGCGCCCAGGGCCAGACCGGGCAGAATCGCCAGCCACCACCACACCGGCAGCTTGTGAAACACGAAGGCGGTAAGCATCGCCAGCAGCAGCAGTCCCACCAGACTGGGCGTGGGGGCCCAGTCGGCCCGCTCCACCGACATCACCACGACGCACAGGTTGGCGACCAGGAACAGCAGGGCAATCCAGCCATCGGCGGGCCGCAGCCGGGTCAGCAGGCGCCCGGCAGAGTCCTGGGCGACGTCGCTGTCCCAACCGAAGGTCAGGGCGCGCCTTGCCGTTTCGTTGCCGGTCATGTCCGCTCCGCCTGTAGAGCCGCCTCATCCTGAGCTTGTCGAAGGGCCGCTCCCTCCAGGCTCTCCAGGCTCTCGCGGTTTACCGGGCGGGCCAGCGCCTCGTCCAGCCGTCCGCCCCGGCTGGCGACGTAGACGGGGACCAGTTCCGCTGCCGCAGCGTCCACCACCGGCGCCACCGTGCGGCGGCTGCCGAAGGACGCCGGGTCCACCAGCGCGGCGGCAACGGTGACATTCAGCCGCTTGAGGTCCAGCAGGGCAGGAATCCATAAAGGATCGGAATTGGGGGTGATGATGGTGACGGAATGGAAGTGGTTGAGGTGGGGGCGCATACTATAAAGAAACTCCGGCAGCGGTTCGGCGTTGGCTGCCTCGGCGCCGGCCAGGGATTCCATTATCCGGTTCAGGTGGTCGGGGCCGCTGTCGGGGCGCAGCAGCCCTCCGCTCTCACCGTTGACCGCCAGCCCCACCGGAAGGCCCAGTTCCATCAGCCGTTGCGCCAGGGACGCCGCCATCGTAACCGCCAATTCCTCCGTGTTGTCCGCGGGGCTGGCGACGCGGCTTTCGTCGCGGGAAATGTCAGGGTAGTGGTGGGACGGGCGGTGCAGGTCCAGCAGCAGCCAGAACTGGGCCGCCAGCCCGGCGTCGAACTCCTTGACCATCGGCGTGTTCATCCGGGCGGTGTAGGGCCAGTGGATGCGGCGGTAGGCGTCGCCCGGCCTCCAGGCTCGCAGCGAGGCTACGTCGGTGGTCACCTGGTCGAAGTAGCGGGTGAGGCGGCTGTCGGCAGGCAGCGCAGCAAACCGCGAGTCCAGGTTGGGCAGCGGCTCGGTGGCCGGGTAAACGATGTAGGTGTGCGGGTCATGGAAGTAGCGGCCCATGCGAAACAGCCCGAAGGGGTCCTGGCTCACCACCCGCACCTGCCCGCCCTCGAACAGCCCACGCCGGGCCAGGAAGGTGTCTATGCGCCAGCTTCGCACCTGGCGGCGGTCCAGCGACAGGCCGCGTCCGCCGGGTTCAAGGGACGACCCGGCCACCTCGGTAACTTCCAGCCACGACTTGGGCAGCCAGGTATGGTTGGACACCGTAACCCGTCCTTCCAGGTAGCCGCCCACCTGTCCCCGATCGCCCGTCCGCGACACGCGCACTTCCAGCCCGCGCAGGGACAGCCAGGCCCATCCGGCCCCGATGGCAATGAGAAACAGCACCACGTAGAGCAGCCGGTAGAAGAAAGGGAATCCCGTCCCGATAGCGTAGAAGACCACCACCAGGAACAGTACCAGCAGCCCGATAGTGCGTTTGTTGGCGGTAAACATCTTTATCGTCCCTTCCCGACTGAGGGGAGGGTTTAGAGCTAGGGCGGCTCAGTTTCGCCGCCGTTAGTCCCCGACTTCTTGGGGTGGAGGTATACGAAATACTATACTTCCATCGGCTTCGTGGTGATGAGAAACTAAGGCATCCGCCAGACGCCGGATTTCGGCTCTGGTAGCCTCGCTTTCAGACCGTATCAATTCTCGCGTCCGCTCCTCTTGTAGGCGCATCTCTTCCCGCGTCCGCTCCTCTTGTAGGCGCATCTCTTCCCGCGTCCGCTCCTCCTGTAGGCGCATCTGCTCCCGCGTCCGCTCCTCCTGTAGGCGCATCTCTTCCCGCCAACGCTCCTCTTGTAGGCGCATCTGCTCCCGCGTCTGCTCGTTTTCGGAGCGCAGTTGCCGGACTTCCGAGCTTATGAGTTCTCGGATTTTCTCATTCTCAGCGGGCAGCAAACCATAGCTATTATCCAGCTTCCCCAAGCGGTAATGGATGCTAGAGATAAGGCCGAGGAAAGCAATCACCAAGGCTGCCCCGGCGGTGATGCCGCCAGCGATTAAGGCGCTCATTCAGGTTCCTTGATTCAGGGATGAGGCTTTACACTGCATTACAGCCTGCTCCGATGCCGTATGATACACTAAATTCTCTATGGGCCGTAAATTCTCCCATTGAAACCACCTTTTCATAAGAGGTTCCGGTGATACAGACAGATTCCGCCCCCGCTGCGGCGCGGGCCATCGTTGACAACGTTTCCAAGGTCATAGTCGGCAAGACGTCCGTTATCGAGCAGACGCTGGCGGCGCTCATCGCCCAGGGTCACGTCCTGGTCGAGGACGTTCCCGGCGTGGGCAAGACCATGCTGGCCAAGAGCCTGGCCGCCTCATTGGGCTGCGAGTTCAAGCGCATCCAGTTCACTCCCGACCTGCTGCCCAGCGACATCACTGGCATCTCCATCTACAACCAGCGCGACGGGCAGTTCGAGTTCCGGCCCGGGCCAGTCATGGCCCAGGTGGTGCTGGCCGACGAAATCAACCGCGCCACCCCCAAGACCCAGTCGGCCCTGCTGGAAGCGATGGAAGAGTGGCAGGTTTCGGTGGACGGCACAACTCACTACCTGGGCTTCCCCTTCATCGTTCTGGCCACGCAGAACCCCATTGAGTACGAGGGCACCTTCCCCCTGCCGGAGGCGCAGCTCGACCGCTTCCTGATTCGCGTCAGCCTGGGCTACCCCGACTTCGCAGAAGAGCTGGCGGTAATCGAGCGACAGGAGCGGATTCACCCCATCGAAAATCTGGACGCTGTGGCGACTCCCGAAGACGTGGTGCGGCTCCAGGCGGCGGCGCGCGACGTCTACGTGGACGGGCTGGTGCGGGAGTACATCGTGGGACTGACCGAGGCCACCCGCAATCACCAGGACGTGGCCCTCGGCGCATCGCCCCGCGCCTCGCTGGGGATGTTCCGCATGGCCCGCGCCTACGCCCTGGTGCAGGATCGCGACTACGTTATTCCCGACGACGTGCAGGCCCTGGCCCACGGCGTGATGGGCCACCGCATCATCCTCTCGCCCGCCGCCCGAATGCGCCGCCTCCAGCCCCGCGAGGTCATAGACCGCCTGCTGGAAACCGTCCCCATCCCCGGCGCGGCTCGCTAGAAGCCCCCTCTCCCTGCGGGAGAGGAGGAACTGCTCATAAATCCGCCACGCGCCCGTGGGCGTAATATCCACAGCAAACGGGAGCGCGTGAGTTGATGCAGCGCAAAGTCCTCTTTACGGCTTGGAAACTCCCTGTATTGATCGCGGCTATTGCGCTGCTGGCCTCGCTGGCGTTGGCCGCCTGCGGCGGCGAGGAACCGGCAACCTCCGCTCCCGCGGCCGTAACAACCCCTACGGAGCCACCCGCGCCTACCGCAACACCTCATCCCACCGCCGACCCGCCGCCCACGGCCAGGCCGACGGTTACTGCTGCGCCTGCGCCTGCGGCAACTGCCGCCCCTACACCGGCGCCAACCGCGCCGGCGACCCCGGAGCCTACGGAGGCGCCTGCGGCAACCTCCACACCTGAGCCAACGGCTACGCCGGAGCCAACCGCCACGCCGGAACCTGCTGCTACGCCAGAACCTACCGCCACGCCCGCGCCAACAGCCACCCCGCTGCCGCCGTGCGAGGGAACCCGCGGCGGGCAGGTCGGCGACTGCGCCCCGGAGTTCGCCGGAACCCAGGAATGGATTAACAGCGAACCGCTGTCCATGGAGAGCCTGCGCGGCCAGGTGGTGCTGATTGACTTCTGGACCTACTCCTGCATCAACTGCCTGCGCACCCTGCCCTTCCTGCGGGAGTGGCACGACCGCTACGCCGACGAGGGGCTGGTCATCGTGGGCGTTCATACTCCGGAGTTCGAGTTCGAGAAGCTCTACGACAACGTGGTGCAGGCCACCATTGACGAGGGCGTGGCCTGGCCCGTGGTGCAGGACAACGAGTTCAGCGTATGGCGCAGCTACTCCAACCGCTACTGGCCGGCCAAGTACCTGGTGGACCAGAACGGGGTCATCCGGTACCGGCATTTCGGCGAGGGCAAGTACGCCGAGACCGAAGAGCAAATACGCAGTCTGCTGGAGGGTATGGGCGCGGAGTCGCAAGCGTTCACGGAACCCCTGCCCTCCGACCAGCAGAGGGACGCCGCCTATACGCAGGCGGCAGACCGGGAGCAGACCCCGGAACTGTTCGCCGGATGGAATTTCACCGCGATCCAGCGGCGCGGCGGCATCGGCCAGGTGGAGGCTTACGTGGAAGCGGCCCAAGCATCCTACGACGCCGAGGGCAATCCCAGCGTCGTGGCCGATTTCGAAATTCCCGAATCAGTGTCGCCCAACCTGATTTACTTCCACGGCCCTTGGGCCATAGGCCCGGAAAGCGCCCGTCATGCCCGGATAACCGAAGACCTCAGCGATTACGTGCTGCTGGCCTATTCCGCGCGTTCCGTCAACGCGGTGCTGACCTCGGAGTCCGGCGAGCCGTACAAGGTCGTGGTGACGGTGAACAACGAATACCTCACCGAAGAAAACAAGGGCGACGACATAATCATCGGAGAGGGCGGAGAAAGCTACCTGATGGTCGCCGAACCCAGGGCCTACAAGATTGTCGAACAACCCGCTTGGGAAAAGGGCCAGTTCTTGCAGTTGTATTCGACTTCCGACAATTTCGGCCTCTACTCCTTCACATTCGGAACCTATGAGGACGGCTTCTAAATGATGCGGCTAGTCTTTATATTCGCGGCAGCAATGCTGGCCATTGCCATAGCCTGCGGCAGCGACCCGACGGCCCGCCCGGAGCCGACGATTATGCCCGGCCCGACGGCCACCGAGGTTCCGGCGTCTCAGCCCCAGAGTCAGCAGTCCGCGCCCGCCGCCGAACCCACGGCGGCACCGGCCATGCTGGTGCCCTGCGAGGGTTCCCGGGGCGGCTCGGTGGGCGACTGCGCCCCGGAGTTCGCCGGAACCCAGGAGTGGATTAACAGCGAACCGCTCTCCATGGAGGGGCTGCTGGGCAACGTGGTGCTAATAGACTTCTGGACCTACACCTGCGTCAACTGCATCCGCACCCTGCCTTTCCTGCAAGAGTGGCACCAGCGCTACGCCGACGACGGCCTGGTCATCGTAGGCGTCCACACCCCGGAGTTCGAGTTCGAGAAGGTGTACGACAACGTGGTGCAGGCCACCGTTGACGAGGGCGTGGCCTGGCCCGTGGTGCAGGACAACGATTTCACCGTGTGGCGCAGCTACTCCAACCGCTACTGGCCCGCCAAGTACCTCATAGACCGCAACGGCGAAATCCAGTACCGCCACTTCGGCGAGGGCAAGTACGCCGAGACCGAGGAGTGGATTCGCCAACTGCTGGAACAGGACGGCATGGCCGCCATTGACCCCAACCTGTCGCTGCCCCAAGACCAGCAGCGCGACGACGCCTTCCGCCTCGGCATGGACGTCACCCGCGAGCTGTTCGCCGGCTGGAAGTTCACGGCGCAGCAGGGACGGGGCGGCATCGCCCAGGCCAACGAATACCTGGAAGCGGCCCGCTCTTCCTTCAACGGGGAAGGCTATCCCTCGGTGGTGGCCCAGTTCGAGGCCCCCGGCAAGCTGGAGCCGAACCTGATTTACTTCCACGGCCCTTGGGCCATCGGCCCTGAGAGCGCCCGCCACGCCGAGATGACCATGCACCACGACAACTATCTGTCGCTGGTCTACTCCGCCCGCTCGGTCAACGCCGTGCTTACCTCCGATTCAGGAGAACCCTATGAAGTGCGAATCACCGTCAACGGCGAATACCTCACCGACGAAAACAAGGGCGACGACATTACCATCGGAGAGGACGGAGTCTCCTATCTCCGGGTGACCGAACCCAAGCTCTACAAGCTCGTCGAGCATGACGACTGGCAGGGGGAACAGGAACTGCGGATGTCCTCCATGTCCGACGACTTCGGACTCTACTCCTTCACCTTTGGAGTCTATGAGGACGGTTACTGATGATGCGTCCTGTATTCCCTCTGCTGATTCATAATTCCCTCTCCCTCCGGGGGAGGGTTAGGGTGGGGGCGTCCCCCTTTGTACTGGCATCGGCCCTGCTCATGCTGCTGGCGCTGGCCTGCGGGGCCGAACCAACCGCCACGCCCGTTCCCTCTCAGCCGACGGCGATGCCGCGCCCTACCAACGTGCCTGCCCCAACGACGGAGCAACAGCCTGCGGAAACGCAGGTAACAGAAGGGCATCAGCCCACGGCCCCAGCCGCGCCGGCCACCGCAACCGTTGCAGCTCCGGCGACATCGGCGGCCACGGCCCCGGAGCCAACGGAAGCGCCCGGTCAGTCGCAGGACAATCAAGCGGTCTCCGGCGAGACGCCTGATGAAGGACTGGAACTTAACGTCATCCTTGCTACCACCGTCCTGGAGGTGGGCGAACAGCGCGTGGCCTTCCTGCTGGCCACACCGACGGGCCTGGTCAAGGGCGACACCAACGTATCCATCACGCCCGTCTATCTGCCCGACGACACCGCGGGCGCCAGAGTAGATACCCGCTTCCACCAGTGGCCCTACGGCGTGCGCGGCGCCTTCGCCGCCGAGGTTGACTTCGACCGCCCCGGCCAGTGGCGGCTGGACATCACAGCCGAGGGGCCAGATGGTGGCAGCGGAACGGTGGAAATCGAAGTCTCGGAAGACTCGTCCGTTCCCTTCATCGGCAGCGTCGGCCCCCTCAGCGAAAACAAGACCCTGGGCTCCGTGGGCGCAATCGAGCTGATTACCACCGACTACACGCCCGATCTGTCCCTGTACGAAGTCACCATCCGCGAGGCGGTGGAAAGCCCGCTGCCCGCCGTGGTGGTGTTCGCCTCTCCCGCCTTCTGCACCACCGCCACCTGTGGCCCGCAGGTTGACGCCGTGTCGGAATTGCGGGAAAGCTATGCGGGCCAAGCCCACTTCATCCACGTGGAAATCTACGACAACCCCGACGAAATCCAGGGCGACCTCGACCGCGCCCGCATCGCCCCCACCGTGGACGAATGGGGCCTCACCTCCATACCCCACTGGTTCAACGAGTCCTGGACCTTCGTCCTCGACGCCGAGGGCCGGGTGCAAGACCGCTTCGAGGGCTTTGCCACCGTCGTCGAATTGGAAGAATCCCTCCAGACAACCTTGAATTAAACGCCGAGAGGGCAGGGTGTTGCGATTCTTCGTCTGAACTGTGATTCGTGTGATTAAATGATTGCCCTGATTAGGTACACCTTAATCAGGGCAATCATCCGAATCAAATAAATCACAGTTCAGACAAAAACTGAAAGACCCTGAGTCTTGGCGTTGAAATAAACCCCTCCCTGCCTTAGCATAGCCCCATGTCTGCTATGCAAATTCGCTTCCAAGTCAACGGGCAAACCCACGAACTCACCATCCCCGGCCACCACACGCTCTTGGACGCGCTGCGCGAGGAACTGGACCTCACCGGCTCCAAGCGGGGCTGCGACCGGGGCGAGTGTGGCTCCTGCACCGTACTGCTGGATGGCAAGCCGGTCTACTCCTGCATCATCCTCGTAGGCCAGATTCGTGGCCGCAGCATCCTCACCGTCGAGGGCTTGGCTGACGACGGTCAGTTGGACCCCGTGCAGCAGGCGTTCCTTGACGAAGACGGCGGGCAATGCGGCTTCTGTACCCCCGGATTCCTGATGTCGGCCCGCGCCCTGCTGGACGCCAACCCCCGCCCCACCGACGCCGAAATCCGCGAAGCCCTCTCCGGCAACCTCTGCCGCTGCAACGCCTACGGGCGCATCCTCCAGTCCGTCCGCACTGCGGCGGAACGCGGCGGTTAGGAGAAGACAGTGATTTACTGCCCGACTTGTGGGAACCAAAATCCTGATGACGCCCGCTTTTGTACCTCTTGCGGGCGGGCCGTTTCACCCCCATCGACTCCAGGAGCAGCACCGTCATCCGGTTCGTACACGCCACCTCCACAACCGCAACGCGGTGTCCCACCACGCGCGCCACTACCAAGTCGCCCTTCCGAATTCATACCCAATTATCTGCCACAGGCCATATTGGTCACCATTTTTTGTTGCCTACCGACCGGAATCGTGTCCATCGTGTACGCCGCCCAAGTAAACGGTAAAGCGGACAGAGGAGACATTGAAGGAGCCCTCCGGGATTCCAACAACGCCAAGACTTGGGCGTGGATTTCGTTTGGACTGGGCTTAGCGGCCGCAGCATTCTATCTAATATACTTCCTTTTCATAGCTGCTATATTCAGCACCGTATAGCGTCGTAAAAGGTTGAACCCATCCAGAAAAATGGGAGCAACTCACCGACAGATGTCCTATGCGCTGTTGGCCATAGCAGGCATTGTGGGTCTTGCCGTCGTGTACCTGTTCGACCCGCGCGAGCCGGGGTTGTATCCAGTCTGCCCCTTCTTCGGGCTGACTGGTTGCTACTGCCCCGGCTGTGGGACGCTGCGGGCGTTGCATCAGTTGATGCACGGCAACATTACCGCCGCCTTCGGCTACAACGCCTATGCCATGCTGGCCTTGCCTGTCGTAGCCTACTCCCTCGGCGTTGGCGGGCTGCGAGCCTGGGGGCTGTCGGTGCCGCCGCGGGTGTTCGTCCCCGCCCGCTGGATTTGGACGCTGCTGGCGGCCGTCCTGGCCTTCTGGCTGCTGCGCAACCTGCCCTTCGCGCCCTTCGCCATTCTCGCGCCTTAGCCGCTATAATGCCCCCATCCTTCCCTTCCCGCCCGGGAGGCCCGCAATGACCACCAAACCTGTCAAGCCATCACCGCCGGACTCCGGCAGGCTCCTGCCCCTGCCCGACCCGCCGAGGAAATGGGATATGCGGGAATTCCTTCATTACGACCGTCCCGCCGTGGCCAACACCCTGGCGCGTCATCTGGACGCCCTGCCCGAGGACACCACCACCTTTGTTGCCGGGCGGGGCTACCTGTGCCGCCGACGCAGCGACCTCCCAAGATGCCCATACCCTGATTTGGTGGTCGCCTTCGGCGTGGACGCCGCCAGCATCGGGGAAACCAACGGCTACGTCATTGACGAGGCGGGCAAGCCGCCGGACTTCGTGCTGGAAATCGCCTCGGAACACACCGCCCGGCGGGACTACATCGTCAAACGTCCCATATACGCCGACTTGGGCGTAATCGAGTACTGGCGCTACGACCCCACCGGAGGCCGACAGTACCACGCGGCCCTGGCCGGTGACCGTCTGACCGCGGAGGGCGTCTACCACCCAATAGAGCTGTTTACCGAAGCCGACGGGGTGATTTCGGGATACAGCGAAGCGCTGGGGCTGTCAGTGTGCTGGGTGGAGCGGCATCTGCGCTTCTGGGACCGCCGACAGCAAAGGTATCTTCCCAATCCGTCGGAAATGGCCGCCGAACTGGACAGCGAGCGCAGCGCCCGTTTGGCTGCCGAAGCCCGCGCCCGGCAACTGGAGGAAGAACTGCGCCGACTCAGAGGCGAATAGCCAGCACAGACCGGCTC
This sequence comes from Dehalococcoidia bacterium, assembly GCA_965204865.1. Classification (GTDB taxonomy): domain Bacteria; phylum Chloroflexota; class Dehalococcoidia; order Lucifugimonadales; family UBA3495; genus VXOI01. The sequence continues at coordinate 3,779,305 of OZ242027.1, forward strand.
CCCAGGGCAATCGCGTCTTAACCGAAGTTGTGCCGCTTGACGGCGGTATGCTAGGCTGGATTCAGAGGTTGGTTGCCAATATGACTGAGAATTTTTCGCCGGGGCGGGTTGTCGTCGCCATGAGCGGGGGAGTTGATTCCTCGGTAGCCGCGTTGTTGCTGCATCACGCAGGATGGGACGTGGTGGGCGTCACGCTGAAGCTGTACAGCCTAGACGAATCAGAGTTGCCCGCCGGACACCAGGGCTGCTGCACTCTGGACGACGTGGAGGACGCCCGTTCCGTCTGCCGTCGGCTGGGCATACCCCACTACGTGCTGAACATGGAGCGCGAGTTCCGCGACCGGGTGATGGACTACTTCGTAGACGAATACCGCCGCGGGCGCACTCCCCACCCCTGCATCGCCTGCAACGACAAGATAAAATTCAGCCAGTTGATGTCCCGGGCCGATGCACTGGGGGCGCAATACGTCGCCACCGGCCACTACGCCCGCATCAGGCAAACCCCGGAAGGCGCGACGCTCCACAAGGGCATTGACCACGCCAAGGACCAGTCCTACGTCCTGTTCGGGATGACGCAGGTCCAACTGTCGCGCACGCTGTTTCCTGTCGGCGGCTACCGCAAGGACGAAATCCGCGATATGGCGCTGGAGTCCGGCCTTATCACCGCCGACAAGCCGGAAAGCCAGGACATCTGCTTCATTCCGCTGGGCGACTACCGCGAGTTCCTGCGCCAGCGAGCCGAGGGGGCGCCGGGTGAAGTCGTTGACCTTAACGGCACCGTGTTGGGCGGTCACCAGGGCATCGAATACTACACTGTGGGCCAGCGCCGGGGCTTGGGTTCGCTGCCGTACAGCGATGAGCCGCGCTACGTCGTCCGGCTGGACGCCGCCGCCAACCGCGTGGTTGTCGGGCCGGAGAGCGCCCTCTACGCCGGGGAGGCGTGGCTGTCGGGCGTGAACTACGTCAGCGGCCACCCGCCCACCGACGGCGCGCCTGTCGCAGTCAAGATACGCTACAAGGCATACGAGGCCCCGGCGACGCTGCACCCCCGGCCCGGCGGTGCGCTGGTGCGCTTCCGCGACCCGCAGCGGGCCGTCACGCCAGGCCAGGCCGCGGTCTTCTATGACGGCGACACCTTGCTGGGCGGAGGCACCATCGAGCCGGAGGGTGAGGGTGGTCACAATCAGGAATCTGTGCCGATGAGTTATCGAATACTGGCATGAGTCCAGGCGAAGAACGCGTAACTAAGGAATGCCGGTTGCGTCGAGCGTTTGAGGATTTGCCCAAAAGCAGGTACTGGAGAACGCGAGCAAATGCTCACTTAGGGCGAGGAGGATTGACTCCGAAAATAATAGCTTCAGTACTTGAATTGCCAACGGAAATTGATTCCCAAATTCGGAGGAAAGGTCCACGGCGGGCGTTTTTCCGATACTATCCGAGTGGTTCTGGAGGAATAGTCGGGTTAACCGACGCGGAGGGTGGAGCTTGGTTTCGAGTTGTCCTAGATGACACCGGAGCCCTTTATACTGCATTCTGTGACTATTTCACTGAAAAAGAAGGAGGTGTGTATTCTTGTCCTACTCCGAGCACGAAGACAAACTTTTGACCAAAAGTCATCAGCAACCCATCACGCCTGCATCCCTGCCTCGTGAAATAGAGTACGAACCAGAGTCAGACACATTGTGGATAGGGAACGGAAGGCCCTCTCCAAACGGAATGGATTTGTTCGACGGTTGCATAATATTCTTTGACGAAGAAAAGCGAGTTAGCGGGATAATGGTAGAGGACGCCAAGGAACTCTTGTTACCTATACTCAACGGCGAAAATTCGGGGCATTCGAAAAGCGAGACGCCGAAGAGGGCTACCGAATAAGAATGCCCGACTTCTCGCTGGAACTAGCGTTGCTGCGGCGGGGCGTGCGGCCGGTGGCCGGGGCCGACGAGGCCGGGCGCGGGCCGCTGGCCGGGCCGGTGGTGGCCGCCGCCGTGGTCCTGCCGCCGGAACTCACCGGGTACGAGGGATGGTTGCGGCTGCTGAACGATTCCAAGCGGCTCACGGCTCCGCGGCGAGAGCAGGCGTTTGAGGCGGTGCAGGAACACGCTCTGGCCTGGGCCGTGGCAGTGGTTGAGCCGGAAGAGATTGACCGCATCGGCGTAGGCGTTGCGGCGTTGCGGGCCATGCTGACGGCGGCGGACGCCCTCAGCGTCAGGCCCGCTCACCTGCTCCTTGACTACATCCCGGTGCGCCACTGCCCCTATCCCCACGATGCCGTGGTCAAGGGCGACAGCCGAAGTTACAGCATCGCCGCCGCCTCCAATGTGGCAAAGGTCACCCGCGACCGGATTATGGGCGACTACGAACAGGCATATCCCGGCTACGGCTTCGCCCGGCACAAGGGTTACGCCACCGCCCTTCATTTGGAGAAACTGCGCGAAATCGGCCCCTGCGACATCCACCGCCGTTCCTTCGCTCCAGTGGCCCAAGCCCGCCTCGCCTTCCGGGAGCAGTCCCTCCGGTGACCAGCCGCGCCAGATTGGGGCAGTGGGGCGAGCGGCAGGCCCGGCTATACCTGGAGGCCGAGGGTTACGGCATCGTCGCCGCCAACTTCCGGTGCCGCACCGGAGAGATAGACATCGTTGCCATCGACGGCGACGAGCTGGTCTTCGTGGAAGTGAAGACCCGTCGCGGCGACGCCTACGGATTAGCAGAAGAATCCATATCCCCGGTCAGGGCCGAGCGGCTGGTCGCTGTCGCCGAAGAGTTCTTGCAATCGCGCAGCGCGTTTCCCTACGACTCCGAAACGCCCTGGCGCATAGACCTCGTGTGCGTGAACTTGGACAGCAATGGAAAGCTGTTCAACGTCAATCACATCAGGCACGCGGTGGAGTTCTAGGAAGTATCGCCAAAATGGGTTGTCATACGTGCGACATTGTCATTTCCGTCATTCCGACGAAAGCCGGAATCCAGGTGTTTCCCTGTAAACAAATCTTTCTGCGGCGTAGAGTGATTCTGGATTCCGGCTTTCGTCGGAATGACGGAAAGGGTGGCGTGAGGCGAGGCGATGTGTAGAGACTCCGCCGGTGTCGGGCTGAGGGGCAGAGTGAGGCGGCACGTCATCCCCCAGAAAATGAAAATCAGCGCCAACAGGAGCGCGAGCATAAGGCAACCTGCTCGGCGGTTCACGGTTGCGGCTGCTCCTCGGCCTGTTCTCCGGCTTGTTCCAAAGATGGAGCGGCGCGGCGGTTTATCTGGGCGGCCAGGTATCCCGCGCCGAAGCCGTTGTCGATGTTGACCACCGCCACCCCGGGGGCGCAACTGTTCAGCATCGCCAGCAACGCCGCCAGCCCCTCGAAGCTGGCCCCGTAGCCAGCGCTGGTGGGCACAGCGATGACCGGGGCCGAAACCAGCCCGGCGATGACCGAAGGCAAGGCCGCGTCCATCCCGGCAATCACGATGATGACCTTCGCCTCACGTATCTCCGGCAGGCGGGCCAGCAGCCGGTGCAGCCCGGCCACGCCCACGTCGGCGATGAGGGCGGGGGCCTGCCCCATCAGTCGCGCCGTCAGCAGGGCTTCCTCCGCCACCGGCAGGTCGGCGGTGCCAGCGGTGACGATCAACGCTCCCGGCGTACCTGGCTTGCTCGACTCTGCCGGTATAACGACAGCGCCCGCAGGTTCGTGGTATTCAGCTTCAGGCGCGACTTCCAGAACCGCGGCGTAGACGTCCCACCCGGTCTTGGTGACCAGCACGGGATGGCCGCGCCCCCGCAACGCACTCACGATGCCCGCCACCTGCTGCGGCGTCTTGCCCTTGCCCAGCACCACCTCGGGCGAGCCGGTGCGCAGCGGGCGGTGGTGGTCAATGCGGGCGTATCCCAGGTCCTGGTAGGGCAGGTCGCGCAGCCGCTCCATCGCCTGCTCGGAGGACAGTTGCCCGTCGCGCACCTGCTCCAGCAACCTCTGGATGCCGCCGCCGTTGCTTGCCGGATTCGAGGCCATTGGTTCAGTCCAGGAGCTGCTGCCGGGCGGCTTCGGCAACTCGCTGGTAGACTTCCTGGAAGGGCAGGCCGGTCGAGATGGCGATGCGGCGGCAGTCGTCCGGCTCCGGGGCGGCGCTGACCGGAGAGCCGTCCAGCGACTTTACCTTGACGCTGACCGGGCCAAGCTCGGTTTCGATGGTGACGCTGTGGCGGTGGGCCACGTAGCGGTCCACCAAGCGCGAGCGGATGCCCAACGTAGGGGTTTCCCTCAGCATCAGCTCGACGGCGGCCTGCTCCAGGTGCGGAGGCACCAGCGCCGACAGCACCGCGCCTGGGCGGTTCTTCTTCATCTGCACCGGCGTGTGCCACACGTCCAGCGCGCCCAGGGCGAACAGCCGCTCCTGCGCGTAGCCCAGCACCAGCCCCGGCGCGTCGTCCAGGTTGGTTTCCAGCAAGACAACGCTGGCCGGCTGGAAGATGCCCTGAATCCCCTCTCCCTCTGGGAGAGGGTTAGGGTGAGGGCGTTGTGGCGCATCGGCAGTCTCCCCCAGCCACACTCGCAGGGCGTTGGGGAAACCCGGCGGGTCTTTCATCCCCAGGCCGACGCCCACCTTCTGCACGGAGAAGGCGGGGCGGCGGAACTCGGATAGCGTAGTGATGAGCGCGGCTCCGGTTGGCGTGGTCAGCTCGCCGGACCCGGCGTGGGCCGGGCTGTCGGCGGCCACCGGCGCTCTGGTCGCGGCTATCAGTTCCAGCGTGGCCGGCGCGGGGTTGGAGTAGCCGCCGGGCCGTCGCGGCGGCGAGGGTTCGCCCAGCACCAGCGGCGCGGCGTACACTTCCCCCACGCCCAACTCCCGCAGGCCAATGCAGAACCCAACGACGTCGACCAGCGTGTCCACGCTGCCCAGCTCTTCCAGTTCCAGGGCTTGCTCCGGCTCGCCGTGTACTCTGGCTTCGGCTTTCCACAGAATTCGCAGGACTTCGCTGGCCTGCTCCTTCACAGCCGGGTCGAGGGGGCTGGTCTCGACTGTGCGGAGCAACACGGCGGGAGAGTAGCGAGTGCGGTCTTCCAGATGGACCTTGAGGTGGGTGCCACGGATTTCGCAGCGAGTTTCTTCCGCGGCGTCCAAGGAGTATCCGTCTACGGGCAGCTTCGCCAACTCACTCCGCAGCAGTTCCAGTGAGAGGCCCGCGTCAACCAGCGCGCCCAGCAGCATATCGCCGCTGGCGCCGCCGATGGACTGGATATAGACGATCCGCATACGCTAACGGGGAGGCACCGCAACGGACAGCTTCAGTTGGTCGTTGAGGCTGCCGGAGCGCAGAGGAGCTAGGTCCAGCGAGACCCACAGGTAGCCGATCTTCTTCAGCCCGGCAACGATTTCCTCGCGGTGGCGGAAGGCGATTTCCATGTCGGCCTCGGACGCCTCGACGCGGCAGAGCTTGTCGTGGTGCCGCGCACGCACTTCCCGCAGGCCCAAGCCGCGAAGGAAGTCCTCGGCCCGTTCGATTTTCGACAGCGTTTCCACGGTGACGGGCGTGCCGTAAGGCACCCGCGACGACAGGCAGGGCTGGGCGGGTTTGTCCCAGACGGGTATGTCCAGTTGTCGGGCTATGGCGCGCACCGCCGCCTTGTCCAGCCCGGCCTCCAGCAGCGGACTGCGGGCCTTGTGCTCCGCTGCCGCCTCCATGCCGGGGCGATAGTCGCCCTGGTCGTCGGTGTTGGCGCCGTTGGCGACCCAGGCGTAGTTTTCGGCGTGGGCCAGCGCGGTCAGGTGAGTGTACAGCTCGGTCTTGCAGAAGTAGCAGCGGCGGGGTGAGTTAGCGGTATAGCCCTCGCGCTCCATCTCATTGGTGCGTATGACGCGGTGGGCGAAACCGAACTGCCGGGCCAGCCCCTCGGCCTCTTCCAGCTCGCGGGCCGCCAGCGCCGGAGAAACCGCGGTCACCGCCAGCGCGTGGCCGCCCAGCGTCTGGTGCGCGGCCACGGCCACCAGCGCGCTGTCCACGCCCCCGGAGAAGGCGGTCACCACCGACCCCATCTCCCACAGGATGCGGCGCAGCGCTTCAAGCCGTATGTCCAGACTTTCCGTTTCCAAGTTAATGTCCGCCAAAATCAGACGTTAAGTGCCTTCATTGAGGAACGCCGTCACCGCGTCGGCGAAGGCGTCGGGCTGTTCCAGCATCAGCAGATGCCCGGCGTCGGCTACGGTTCCCGTCCGCGACCCGGCAATCAGACCCTGGAAGTCGGCGGCGTAGGACGGCGGATTGATGCGGTCCTGCTCGCCCCACAGGATGAGCGTCGGGGCCTTGATGCGGTAGGCGCGGCGATGCAGCCCCTTGTCGGGCAGGGGCCAGAGGAACTTGCCAGCGGCGGCGATGTCCTGCATCCGGTCGCGGGCCAGCATATCGGGCAGTCCGTTGAGGGATGCCGCACCGTCGGGGGTTGCGGTCAGACGTTCCGACAGTTCGTTGGCGTTCAGGGCCAGCAGGTCGGCTACCGGCTCCTCGTCGCGCCACACTCCTGCCGGCGAAACCAGAGCCAGCCGGTTCACTGACTGCGGCGAGAAGGCGGCCATCTCGGCGGCAATCATCCCGCCGAGGAAGTGGCCCACGACGTGGGCGCGTTCAACGCCAAGGGCGTCCAGCAGCGCCAGATGATACAGGGTCAGGTCGGTGAGGTCGGCCAGATGCTCCAGCCCGGCGGCCTCGCCGTAGCCGGGGATATACGGGGCGTAGACGGTGAACTGGCGCGACAGCCGCTCCAGGAACGGCGCCCACCCCTTCTGCCCTACCGCCCCGTGCAGGTACAGTAGCGGCGGCCCGTCCCCGCTCGTCTCGACGATGGCGCGAAAGTCGCCGCCGCGCATTTCCAGGTTGATAGTTTCAGGCATCGTTGCTCCGCTGGTTCAAGATACTTTGCGGCACCGGAAAGTCCTTGATAAACGACTTGGCGTAAGACATCCAGCCCCCTTGATATGGCCGGCTGGTTTGACGGATGAAAAAGTCCATGTCGTCCGAATTTAGCACATCCTGTAGTGCGGTCATGTCAATCGTCTGCTTGGGTTTGATGCAGTATCCTGAATAGAAAGTCGCTTCCGGATTAGGGCAGCGCTGGAAATTCGGATGCCGGTTCATGCCGGAGGTCAGGATCTTGTCGCCAAAACCGGATAGTATCGAAACCTGGCGGCCGAATCCGTACCACTTGGTTGGGTCAAATTTACCCTTGTCCCGGTTCAGCAAGCGGTTTTTATGGAGCGACAGCCATTCGTAAGCTGCTGGGGCCTGCTCTGCGATATATTCCTCCGTCAGTAGCTTGCCGTCAGCGGAGTAAGGGAAGATGACAACCCGGTTTACCGGGTCTTCCCCTCCTTTCATAACGGACGCCTTGACTACATCCCGCAATATCCAGCTTTCCAAGTATACGGTTTCTCCGCCAATGTCGCAGGGCAAACAATCAGCGTCCTTACGATTAACCTGGCTCTGTCCGGCCAGCGGCAAGATGAACACGTCGTCGGCCAGCGTCTGGAGGCCGACGTGAATATCCGCTATATCGGACAAAACCGGGCCGCGCATCACCAAATCGTTCATGCGCTCCCGCTCAGCGCCGGTTGAGGCCACCCACGATTGGGACGGGTTGGCGTAATCAACGGATATTGTGCCAGCATCTTCAAAACCCGAGCCATTAAATCTTTCCGCTGGTATGGACACGCACATCCCGCCTTTCTTGATTATCGCTATGACGGTGTACGTAGTTGCGTCATCAAATACTTGATGCTCAGCGAAATCTATGATTTTCCTTACCGTATGCTCAGTGACCAGCATACGGCGCAGCATGGAACCGGAATCCGAGCGCAGCCAGCTTGACGGCGAAATGTAGCCTAATACGCCGCCCTCGCGGAGCAGGTCTAGCCCAAGTTCGTAGAACACCAGATACAAGTCGGTAGCCCCGCGAATCACATCCCATTGACCCGCAATGCGACTGCGCCCGGATTGCTCCAAATGCTGAACTCTCACATACGGCGGATTTCCGACTACGTGGGTGAAACGTCCGAAATCGCCTCTGAACGTCTTCTTATCAAGGGCGTTTCGCTGGCGCAGCCGCCATTCAATCCGCTCCTCGGGATACCAGCCGGACAACACCCCGTCCAGCCGGTTGCGGCAAAGGGCGATGGCCTCCCGGTCTATGTCGTAGCCGGTCATCCTGCGCAACACGGTCAGCGCATCGTCTCGTTGCAGCCGGGTCAAGACCCGCTGTGCTACCGACGTCAGAAAAGCCCCGTTGCCGCAGGCTGGGTCGCATATAACCGAGTCAGCCAAATCCCTTGCCTGAACAGGCAAGACATTATCCAGGATGAGGCTGACAATCGGCTCCGGCGTATAGACTACGCCGTGCCGCTTCTTTTCGGATGTAATCATGGCGACAGATGCCTCAACTCAATGCGCCGGGCCATCCTCACGAAGAACAGGTTTAGGCTGAGGGCATTCGCCAGTGCGCCGCGGCTGTTTTCGCTTATATCCAAGTCTGCCGGATTAGTAATTCCGGTTACAGCATCCTGCTCAATGTCCAGCTCAACGATCCCTAGCGCCATTTCCTGTGGCGCGTGTATATGTTCGTGGTCGGCTCGGAGACTGGCGTACCGCTGGATGTCATGCTCCCTGATAGCTTCCAGTCTGGTAATTTCTCCGGCCCTGTTCTTGTAGGGTATGGGATTGGTGACACAGAACAGATTGCCGTATACCACATTTCGGCGGCGCAAGTTGGCGGTTTCGCCGATTTGCTGTTCCAAGTAGTTGATTGAATTTTGCCAGTAATTTGAGATAACGAATTTAATGCTAATCACGCCAAGCTCTTGCCCGTCCCTTGATACTAGGACGTCAACGTCCTTGCCGTAGTACATACCCTCAACGTTAGCTTCGTGAGTGCTTGCTGGCGATTGGCCGGTGAAAGCGTAACCGGCGCCTAACTCCCTGCGGAGTTCGTCTTGAACCCAACCGTGAAGAACTCTCGTTTTCTGGTTGGAGCGAGTCCCATACTCCAGCACCATCTGATATGACCGTTGCATCGCTGCCAAGAATCGCTGCTGTATATCAGCGTTGACCATATTCTTATTGCCCGCGGCTACAACCCCGCGTACCACTCCGCGATGGCCGCGCCGATTTCGTGGGGCGAGTCTTCCTGGATGAAGTGAACGCCGGGGACGGTTACCTCGCGCTGGTTGGGGAAGGCGCGGCAGAACTCACGTTGCGGGCCGGTTAGGATGGCGCCGGGTTCAGCGTTTATGAACAGCTTGGGCGTGGGGGTTTGCGACAGCCATTCAGCGTAGTCGGCGACGATTGCCACTACGTCGGGCGGCTCGCCATCGATGGGGATTTCGCGGGGCCAGGACAGCGTGGGGCGGCGCGACTCGCCGGGTTCGGTGTAGCGGCGGCGGTAGACCTCCATCGCCTCGTCGCTGATGCCGTTGATGGTGCTGCCCGGTAGGACGCGCTCGACGAAGATGTTGCGCTCCAGCACCATGCTCTCGCCCGCCTCGGAGCGGAACCCTTGGAACACCTGCTTCGCCGCTTCCGGCCACTCGTCCCAGGTCACCGGGCGCACGATGGCCTCCATGTATACCAGTCCGCGAATCCGTTCGGGATTGCGACGCGACCAGTGGAAGCCGAGGGCGGAACCCCAGTCGTGCACCACCAGCGTCACCGGGCCGTCGGGCAGCACGGCATCGAACCAGGCGTCCAGGTAACGGCTGTGGTCGGCGAAGCGGTACGAACCTTCGGGGGTGGCGTCAGACTCGCCCATGCCCATCAGGTCGGGAGCCAGGCAGCGGGCCAGCGGCGAGACGTAGGGGATGATGTTGCGCCACAGGTAGGACGACGTGGGGTTGCCATGCAGGAACACCACCGCGCCGTCGGACGCGGCGGCAGGGCTGCCGGTGTCCACGTAGACCATCTCGACGCCACCAATGTCGGCGCGGTGGCGGGGGTGGGGGTCGTGGGGGGAGATCGGAGTATCAGTCAAAGATGCACTCCCTAAAGCTTAAACCTGCTGATGTCAAACGATGCATGATAAACACCAAGAATAGTGACATCCCTGCTTTCATGCACCAAGTAAGGTATTTGATAGCCACCGTAAAGTATGACTCAAATGTGCCGGTCTGAGTCGTGGTAGCGATGGCCCATTTCGGGAAAGTCTGCCAGTGGAAGGACGCGTTGTCTAACGCCTTCAATCGTCCTTGAAGCGGCCCTTCGGTTATCTTCGGCGATGTACTGGAATATATCGTCCAAACAGAGCTGCGCTTCTATGCTCCAAGTTATTCTGCCCACGATTTGATTCGCTGCGCCATCTCTTCATCCGAGATAACGCGGCCTGTGTCGGCATCCGCCAAACCGCGCATGATCATGAGATGGAAGGCCAGAGCTCGTGAAATCTCCTCAAGGGTACTCTCTTCAGGCTGCCTTTCAATTAGCTTGATCAATTCTTCCTTGGGTGTCGACATCCTCAAGGACCTCTACTCTCTTCTCACATACGGGCGTCCCGTTGGCTGTGGGATGCCCACGATCTTGCTCTCGCTGTTCGACTGGGACTTACACCGCCACCGGCGCGGGGGCGTTGGGGTTGGCGACGCCTTCGGGCCACCAGCGGGTCTCGTAGCCCGGCCAGATGTCACGGACGTAGGGCATTACCTCGCGGGCGAATAGCTCGGTGTTCTTCATCGCCAGCTCCTTCGGCATATCGCCGAACTGGAGCAGCAGCATCAGGTTGCCCACCTTCAGCTCCTTGATGGCATGGGTCAGGTGTTCGCGCACTGTCTGCGGGCCGCCGACGATGACGTTGCCCGCCTCCAAGTAGTCGGTCCAGGTGAACTCCTTGAGCTGGTCTTCCCGCGACTGGGTGGTGGAGTTGGCTACCGTGGAGTTGTTGCTGCGCACCGAGCGGTAGCCGGGCGGGTTGCCGAAGCCGGAGTGGATGTGCAGGCACTTCTTGAAGAAGTACTCGATGGACTCCTTGTATTCCTCGGCCTGTCCGTCGGTTTCGGAAACCGCCACCAGTTGCAGGAACCCGGCGTGGTAGGGGTTGAACTCCTTGCCCTGCCGGTCCATCTCTTCCCAGAACCCGTCCAGCACCGTCTTGCCCACCTTGTAGCCGGAGTAGCTGAGATAGCAGTAAACGTAGTCGTTGCGGATGGTCCAGTCCCAGGTCTCCAGGCTGCCGCTGCCCGGCACCCAGATGGGCGGGCGCGGCTGCTGGTAGGGGCGCGGCCAGATGTTGACGTACCGCTGCTGGTTGTACTTGCCGTTGAAGGAGAAAGGCTCGCGCTCGGTCCAGGCCTTCACCACTAGGTCGTGGGCTTCCTGGTACTTCTCGCGCAGCGTGATAGGCACCTGGCCGTAGCCGAATATGGTGTCCATGGCCGTGCCCAGCGGGAAACCGGCGATGAGCCGCCCGCCGCTGAGGACGTCCAGCATGGCGAACTCCTCGGCCACGCGGATGGGCGGGTTGTAGAGCGCCAGGCTGTTGCCCAGCACCACGATGGCGGCGTCGGACGTGTCGCGGGCCATGGCCGACGCCATCAGGTTGGGCGAGGGCATCAGGCCGTAGGCGTTGGCGTGGTGCTCGTTGACGCAGATGCCGTCGAAGCCCATGGCCTCTGCGAACTTCAACTCGTCGAGGTAGTCGGTATACAGCCGGTGGCCCTGGGCCGGATCAAACAGCGAGTTGGGCACATCAACCCATACGCTGTGGTAATCTTGTTCAAAGTTGGCGGGCAGCCCCTGGTAGGGCATAAGGTGGAAGAAACACAGCTTCATAACAACACGGTCCTTCATGGGGGGCGTTTCGCAGGATTTTACACTGTACGGGAAGGCCCCGCCACCGGGCGCAACCCGTAACACCAGAGTCTTTCGGTTCTCGGGGCAAATGTCTGAACTGTGATTCGTATGATTATTGGATTAGTATGATTTCCTAATCATGGTAATCTTGGAATCAGAGAAATCACAGTTCAGACAAAGGACGAATGACGGGAGCAAAGCTATGCCAAGCATCGAACAGCAAGTCGAGTTGGTAAAGACCCTGGTAAACGGCATCCGCGGCAATACCGCCGCGCTGACGCCGGAGCAGTTGGCCCGGCCCAGCGCCTGCGCCGACTGGCAGGTGCACGACGTGCTGAGCCACCTCATCGGCGGGGCCGAGCGGCAGGCCGACAGTATGCGCCGGGGCCGGGCCGGGGATTCCGGGCCCGCGCCGGGCTTCACGCCGATGGACAGCACGGCGATGTCGGCCACCAACGCCCAGCGCGACATTCAGCGCCGGGAGCAGTTGGGCGACGGCCTGCTTTCGGCCTTCGATACCGCCTACGCCAGCCTGCAAGAGCAGATTGACGCCCTCGGCCCCAACGACTGGGAAACACCCTGCTGGCACCTGCGCCGGGGAGACATTTCCGCCGCCGACTACCTGGAGCTTCGCATCCAGGAGCTGGCCATCCACGACTGGGATATGCGGCACGGGCTGGAGGACTCCCCGCAGCTCAACGCCGACTGCGTCTCCACCCTGCTGAGCGCCACCCCCAAGTGGCTGGGTATGTGCTTCCGCCCCGGCGAAAAGCTGGATGCGCCCGCGGTCTACGAGTTCGACCTGGCCCCGCCCCACGAGACCAGCATCATCGTCCGGGTGGCGGGCGACAGCTTCGACTTCCCGACGGAGGATGAAGCCCCGGAGCGCTGGACGGTATGCGCCGAAGCCCCGGCCTTCCTGCTGTTCATCTACGGACGTATTACCGGACGGGAGGCCATCGCCGCCAACGAGTTCGCCATCACAGGGGATCCTGCTCTACTGGATCGTTTCGAGAGCTGGTTCCGGGGAGTATGATTAGGTTACCCCGACATTTTTCGTCATTCCAGAAGCCCGTCATTCCCGCGAAGGCGGGAATCCAAACCCCCGTCGCCGGTTGATTGCGCCACCTAATTCGGAACGCTGCCGAATGACGGGAGGGAGTTGATACTTTGAGAAACGCCGCCAAAGACGTTGTAGTCATCGGCGCGGGCATTATTGGCAGTATGAGCAGCTACCTGCTGTCCAAGCAGGGACTGAGCGTTACCGTTGTGGACGCCGATACCCCGGGCAGCCACGCCTCCGGGCTCGCCTTTGGCGGTCTGGACCCTCTGCATGGCATGGGGTTGCCGGAGCCGCTGCTGGATTTCAGCCTCCACTGCTTCCAGCGTCACCAGGACATGGCGAGGGAACTGTATGGCGCAACGGGAATAGACCATCACTTCCAGACCCGCGACCGTCTGTACCTGGCCTTTGATGAGGAGGACATCAGGGAGTATGACACCAACCTGTCGTGGATGAAGGACGTTTCGATGTTTGACGTCGGCTGGGTGGACGGCGACGCCGCCCGCCGACTGGAGCCGAAGGTGAACCCTGCCTGCGTCGGCGCCCTCTACCAGCAGGGAGCGGCCTCGGTGGACGCCTACAACCTGACCCTGGCCGCCGCCCGCGCCGCCGAGCGTCATGGGACGGAGCTGGTGACGCAGCGGGCCACGGGCATCGAGCACCATGGCGGCCGGGTCAACGCAGTCACCTTCGCAGACGGCAAGGTAGCAGCCGGAGCGGTGATCATCGCCATGGGGCCGTGGTCGCAACTGGTGGCCGACTGGTGTGGCATTGAACTCCCGGTGCAGCCCCTGAAAGGCCAGATTCTGCGATTGCGCTACGACGGGCCAGCCTTCGACGTTGCCTTGAACTATCGTGGCAACTACGCCGATAGCAAACCCGACGGGCTGGTATGGACCGGCTCCACGGAGGAAGAGGCAGGCTTCGACGCTGAGACGACCTCGGCGGCCCGCGACATCATCCGGCAGAACGCCGCCCAGATGGCCCCGGACCTGGCCAACGCCCAACTGATGCAGCACACCGCCTGCCTGCGCCCGGTAACGCCCGACGGAATCCCCATCGTGGACCGGCTGCCGGGCTGGGACAACCTCTACGTCGCCACCGGCGCGGGCCGCAAGGGCATCCTCTGGAGCACCGGGATGTGCGACATCATCACCGACATGGTGATGCAGGATGGCGCCGAAGTGGCTGGGGCGGAGCACTTGAAGGCCGACCGTTTCGCCAGAGTTTGAGAGGCTGTGTGACAATGGGGTTTTCACCCCCATCCCTTCGGCAAGCTCAGGACAAGCCTAACCTTCCCCCTCAAGGGGGAAGGGACTAAGTTGCCGTTGCGCCCAGGTCAGAGCACGTAGCGGCGCAGGACGTGTTTTCGCGCCACCAGCAACCCGTCCTCCCGGCTGATGCGCATGGCGAAGTCGTAGCGGTCAACCTCCAGAGCGAGGGCCACATCCTCCGGGTGATACTGCGGCTGCTTGTCGTCAAAGAACTTCTGGGTTGCGCCGCCGGTCATTATCAGCGACTTGACGGCGTCGAAGTCGGGCTTGCGGCCTTCGATGATGTTGCGTAGGTAGATGCCGCACTGCTCGTCCTCGTCGGAGCGCACCCGGCCCTGGTCGCCCATGGCGATGATGGACAGCACGTCGGGCCGCTGGCGGCGGACGGCGTCGGTGGTGGCCTGGGCCACCACGAAGGAGCCGAGGTAGATGACATCGGCGTTGAGGGCGGCGGCCACTCCCACGGTTCCGGCGCGGGTGGACTGCACCAGGCTTTTGCCTTCGACGTCGGCCTGCGAAATCTCATAGGGCGAGTTGCCGAAGTCGAACCCCTCGGGCCGCTTGCCGTCCACCTCGCCCATCAGCAGGTCGCCGACGCCGCTGCGGTGCAGTTCCAGCGCATCCTCCGCTTCCGCTACCAGCGTTATCTGCGTCGCCCCCCGGTCGAAGGCGATGGCGGCGGTGGTGAAGGCCCGGAATACGTCTATGACGATGGCCGTGCCGGTGGCTTCCCGGGCATCGCGCACCAGGCTGCCCATGCGTATTTCCATTTAGTGCCTCGAAGTAGATTTGTGTTCTCGCCGTCTAGCTGGCCTGCCCGGTGAGTGGCTCAAGTACGTCCAGCAGCTCTGCCGCAGCCTCCAACTCTCGCCTGATTATATTGGTGTTAAGAAACTGCTTGCGGGTGTAGTAGTTTCGGTGCAAGCCGTTGGCGATTTCGCGCAGGGCCAGCAGGCGGTCATTGCCGGTCATAAGAAGCACATTGTTCAAGACAACATTGAAGTGCGCGTGCTGGTCATATTCCCGGTTCTGAGCCACTGCCACAGCCTTCGTCATCCACGCGGCTGCGCCCCACCCTTTTTCAGACGCTTGATGCAGGTCACCAGCGGCAAGGTATTCCTGGCTTTCCGCCAGGAAATCTCGTGCCTGCTGTTTGTAGTCGTCAATGGCCTCCGGGTCGGGAGGCTCGTTGATTGGTGGCTGAGCCATGGCAATTTATCCTATCTTGGTCAGCTTTTGCAGTGACCGTATCTCGCGGGGCGGGTTGAGGTGGCTGCCGGTGTGCGTCCACGACACCTCGCCGACGAAGATGTCGCCCCGAGAGTTGATGCAGACGCCGTGGGGGGCGATGAAATGCCCCGGCTCTTCGCTCTCGGGAGCGTCGCCCAGCCGCGCCAGCACGTTGCCCGCTACGTCGTGGATGCCGACGCGGGGGCCGAGGCCGTAGGCTTGGGAGTTGGGGCCGATGGCGACGCCCAGCTCGCCGACGTAGACCTTCTGGTCGCCGCTCTGGTCTATGTACAGGCCGCAGGGGCGGGCCATGTTCTTCCACTGGGTCTCGAACTTGCCGTTCTTGTCGAAGACCTGGATGCGCTGGTTCTCGCGGTCGGCCACGTAGACCCAGCCGTCCTTGTCGGTGCAGACGTTGTGGGCGATGTTGAACTGCCCCTCGCCGGTGCCCGACTCGCCCCACGAGAACAGCAGCTTGCCCTCGGGGTCGTACTTGTGGACGCGGGCGTTGCCGTAGCCGTCGGACACGTAGAACTCGGCGGTCTGGGGGTCGATGGCGACGTGGGTGCAGCGGTTGAAGGGGTCGCCGCTCATGAAGGGCGCAGGCGTGCCGGGGATGCCGAGGGTGAACAGCACGGCGCCGTCCAGGTTGCACTTGCGGACGGTGTGGTCGCCGTCGTCGGTCAGGAAGATGGTGTCGTCGGGACTCATGGTGATGCCGTGGGCCCGGGGATACAGCCCCTCACCCCAGGAGCGCAGGAAGTTGCCCTCGGCGTCGAACACGATTACCGGATGCTCGCCGCGATTGAACACGTACACGTTGTCGTTGGCGTCGCAGCCAACGGCGGCGCACTCCTTGAACCCCCACCCGTCGGGCAGCTTGCCCCATCCCTCGGCAACCTCGTACTTGTACTGGCCTTCACCCAATACCACCATTACATCGCCTCTCGCATTTCGGATTCTGGTTGTGTTGCCTGTGGACTCGGCTGGAATTGCCGGTCCTTTACAGCTCCCGGAAGGTCGTGTAGCCCGCCGAGCCTGGAGCGTCAGGCTTGTCGTCGTCCGGGCCGGTGGGCCCGCCGCGGCGGGCCTTGGCGTTCCAATCCTCGATATGTACCTCCACCAAGGCCGTGACGCCCAAGTCGGAGGTTGGCGGCGGATTGTAGTCGCGCTCCAGCAGGCGGTCGGGGAAGTAGCGCTGCACCATTTGGTCGAAGAGCGCGAACTTCTCGTCGTGGTCGGTCACCTCACGGGCGGTGCCGAACAGCACCACGCTCCGGTAGTTCATCGAGTGGTTCATCGCCTTGCGCGAGTACACCAACCCATCGGTCAGGGTAACGGTGACGCACACCGGCGAGCCGCTGGCCAACAGTTCCAGCGCGCGGCTGCGAATGGAGCCGTGCAGGTAGAGCCGGTCGGGCTGCTCGCTGTCGTAGTGGTACGAAAGGGGTATCACATAGGGCAAGCCGTTCTCGATAAATCCCACGTGGGCCACCAGCCCGGCGCTCAGGATTTCCGCCGTTTCTTCGGGCACGGCCCGCTCCGGGTGGTTCTTGATTCGGCTACGCTCGCTGATTTGCAACTCTTTTAACCTCGACTCGCGTCAGCAATGTCCCGGCCTCTCCACTGCTGACTCAGTATCAATTATCAGGCTGCCTGCGATTTTAGCACGGCAGCCGTCGGCTGCGACGCAATTTGCCAGCCCCGACGCCCGGTTGCTAAGATGGCGGTAACACGACTATGAAAATCCCCTCTCCCTCTGGGAGAGGGTTAAGGGCGAGGGCGTTTCTTTTATGCCGCATCACGAGGAACAGCAGTCCCGGCGCGATTTCGTCAAGTACACTTTCTTCAAGGTTGACCCGAAGTGGCGGACGCCTGCCAGGTACGATTTCGTTGGCCCGGAAATCTCGGAAAACCGGCCCAGCCCGGCCAAGATGAAGGCCGAGTTCGCCGCCGTTCTCAATGAGTTCTCCGACCGGGTGGACGTTTCCAGCTACAGCCTGGTGGGGACTCGGGGCGACGCCGACATGATGCTGTGGATGGTCAGCCCCACGCTGGAGGCCATCAACGAACTGGCGGCCCAGCTCAACCGCACGGCGCTGGCTCCCTTCCTCTCGACGCCCTACTCCTACCTAGCGATGACCCGCCGCTCTCCCTACGTGGTCAACCACCGGCACGAGGGGCAGGAAGGAACGTCGTCCACCATGCGCATGGTGGGGCGCAAGTACCTGTTCGTCTATCCCTTCGTCAAGACCCACGACTGGTATCAGCTCCCCAAGGAAGAGCGGCAGGAACTGATGAACGAGCACTTCGTCATCGGCCACAAGTACCCGGACGTGAAAATCAGCACGGCCTACTCCTTCGGACTGGACGACCAAGAGTTCGTGCTGGGATTCGAGACCGACGACCCGTCCAACTTCCTGGACCTGGTGATGGAGCTGCGGGAGTCCAAGGCCCGGCCCTACACGCTGCTGGACACGCCCATATTCTCCTGCCTCAGCAAGCCGATTGCGGCCTGCCTGGACGATCTGGGGTAGGCTGATTTTCCGTCATTCCGGCTTTCGCCGGAATCTATACGCTGACACCGCCGGGCCGTCGGCTTTCCCAAGTTCCTCTGGATTCCGGCTTTCGCCGGAATGACGGCATCGGCGCGACTCGACAGAGCAATAGTTTTAGGGGCGGGCAATACACACCCGCCCCTATATTGTCGCTGGGGAAACCGGGGAATATCGAGAACTACTTGCGCTTCATCTCAGCAGGGTCGGTGTTCTTGAAATAGTCGTAGTTCTTGGCGATGTAGTCCTGCCACTCGGCGGGAACGGAATCCTCGGCGAAGATGGCGGTGACGGGGCAAACCGGCTCGCAGGCGGCGCAGTCGATGCACTCGTCGGGGCTGATGTAATACTGGTCGTCTTCGTCGCGGGTGTAGATGCAGTCCACCGGGCAGACATCGACACAAGCGGAGTCTTTCAGGCCAACGCAGGGCTCAGCGATGATGTAGGTCATTGCAGTCGGCTCTCTTCAAGGAATTGGCGCCAAGCTCGCTAGACCGCTGGCGGGGCGGCAAAGCGTCCGGCACCAGCAGATTATAGCACAGCGGAAGGCGTTTGCAATAATCCGGGAGTGGCCCCAGAGCCCTTAGACCATTCCCTCCCCCTTGAGGGGGAGGGTTGGGGTGGGGGTGAATCTCTGGGCGCAACCTTGCCTAGAGCACCAGGCCATAGGCCCGCTTCTTGATGGAGAGGTTGACGAAGGTCTGCGTGCCCTGCACGCCGTCCACCACGCCGACCTTGGTACGAAGGAAGTTGCCCAGGCTTTCCGCCGACTCCAGCCCGGCCCAAACGAAGACGTCGAAAGAGCCGGTGGTGATGGCGACGTAGTGGGCCTCTTCCATAGCGGAGATGGCGTCGGCCACAGCATCGGACTTGCCGGGGCCGGTGGAAATTCCGATGAGGGCGGTGGTGGCGTAGCCCAGCTTCTCCAGGTTGGGCACCGCGATCACCTTCACCACGTCCTCCTTGACCAGGCGCCGCAGTCGCCGCCGCACGGTGCCTTCGCTGACTCCCACCTCACGGGCAATCTTGGCGTTGGAGGCTCTTCCATCCAGTTGCAACAGGGCTATGATTTTCCGGTCCAGTTCGTCCATCGCGCTATGCTCCCTATATGCTAATATGGCATCCGCAGGCGAGGTTCAGCCACGTCCCTGTTGTCTTCCGCCGTTGGCCGGGACCGGCTCGAAGGCTGTTTACACGATGCAACATCATATTTCCCGCATTTCAGGGTGTCAATAGCGAATTTCAGCTTATCGACGTTTATATTAGCGCATTTCGCTGGATATTGGCAGTATTGTCGTCCGATTTGGCAAATTCTCGCCGCATTTGCTCTGGATAACATTTTACATAATTCTTCCCGGCACCAGGGTCAGCGTTTGACAGTATGGGCCGTGGCTGATAAATTGTTTCAGTTAGCAGTCACCCCGTCCGAGTGCCAACCCTCCACCCGCCCGCTTGGCGCGGCGCAGCCCCAACCGCAGGCCGGACGCGCCGCCCAGCCGCAGCAGCGGCAATACTATGTAATGAAAAGCCAGGGAATGTCAGGAGATGACCAGTGCCTCGATACGACTACCGTTGCGTTGAATGTGATAACTATTTCGAGTTGAGGCAGAGCTTCAGCGAAGCCGGCAAGGGAACCTGCCCGCAGTGTTCCGGCGAAGGCCGCCGAGTCTACCACGCCGTGCCGGTAATCTACAAGGGCAGCGGCTTCTACACCACCGACTACGGGCGCCCCAAGCCCCCCGTCGAAAACGGCTCCGGCAAGAGCGGCAGCGAAACGTCCAAGTCCGGCAGCGACAGCAAGCCCGCCGAGACTTCCTCCGGCCCCGACAACTCAGGAAGTTCCAACGGTAGCGAGTCAGCGTCTGCCACCGCCGGGGCTGCTGCCTCCAGCTAGTTCTGTACGTCCCCGGGCTGCCCGGAGGATTCAGTCCATCCAGTGCCATCTCAGCCGGTTGCGCCATTGGGCGCACCGGCTGGTTTTCATAGTTTCCCATTCCCAGAAAAGAGTAGCATTGCCTATGCGGGCGTTGGTGCAGCGGGTGTCCGAAGCCTCGGTGGAAATCGGCGGAGCGGAGGTGGCCCGCATCGGGCGCGGCCTGCTGATATTGCTGGGCGTCGCCGCTGACGACGAAGAGGCCGACGCAGAATACCTGGCTCCGAAGATTGCCAACCTGCGCATCTTCGCCGACGATGCCAACCGCTTTAACCTCTCCGCCCTGGACGTGGACGCCGAGGTCCTGGTGGTCAGCCAGTTCACCCTCTACGCCGACACCCGCCGCGGCCGCCGCCCCGACTTCACCCGCGCCGCGCCCCCTGAACTAGCCGAGCGGATGTACAAGCACGCGGTTTCACTTCTCCGGGAGACAGGGCTGACCGTCGCCACAGGCCAGTTCCAAGCCTATATGCAGGTCAAGTCGCAGAACGACGGCCCGGTCACCGTCCTGCTGGACAGCGCGGACCGTCAGCGTTCCCGTTCATCGTGAGCTTGTCGAAGGATGAACGATAGACCCCTTAGCGGTGCCAGCCCATACCGAGGAACAGTCCCCGCAGGTAGGCAATCTGGCCACCGTGGGCCAGGTTGTCCCACATCACCTGCCCGAAGCAAGCGGCAATGGTGCGCGGCTCCGGCAGCGGCGGCAGCACGATCTCGCGGGCCAGTTCCTCCTCGCTGACCTGCGCCAGGTAGGCACGTATGGCGGCGTTGACGGCGTGGTAGTAACCCTCCAGCACCTCGCGGGACGGCGGAGTCCAAGCCGCCACCTGCTCGGCGGTCCAGCCTACGCCCCGGTCTTCAATGTCGGGCTGCACGTTGAACTTTTCCGCCCAGCCGTCCTTGGTCCATAGCTGTTCTGCATCTTGAAGGCGAAAGTGGACGAACATATCCATCACCCGGCTCAGATGCCACAGGATCCAGGCGGCGGAGTTGCACTGGTCGGCGGGTGCGCGGGTCAGCATCTCGTCGTCCATGCCTGCCAGCGCGGATTCAATCATGTCCCAGTTGCGTTCCAGGCAGTGGCTGATGGGATCGGTGGTGCGTGCCATAGTTCCCCCATTCGAGTTTTCCGGCGGAGGATTCACCCCCACCCTAACCCTCCCCTTCAAGGGGAGGGGACTATTGCTCAAATTCCAGGTCGAGGCTGATGTCCAGGGCGGATAGTGAGTGGGTCAGTTCGCCGATGGATATGAGGTGGACGCCGGTCTCGGCCACGGCGCGGACGGTGTCGAAGTTGATGCCGCCGGACGCCTCCACCACGGCCTGGTCGCCGATGAAACCCATGGCCTCACGCATCATGTCCACCGGCATATTGTCCAGCATGATGATGTGGGCGCCGACGTCCAGCGCCTCGCGGGCGGCTTCCAGCGATTCGACTTCAACCTCGACGCGGATGGTGTGGGACGCCCGTTGCAGGGCCAGTTCAATGACCTGCCGCAGCCCCATCTCCCGGAAGCGGTTGGCCTCGATGTGGTTGTCCTTGATCAGTATGCCGTCGGCCAGGTTGTAGCGGTGGTTGTAGCCGCCTCCGGCTCGCACGGCGTACTTGTCGAGGTAGCGGTGCCCCGGCGCGGTCTTGCGGGTGTCCACGATGCGGGAGCGAGTGCCCTCAACAGCGCGGACGTAGCGGTTGGTCAGGCTGGCGATGCCGCTCATGCGCTGCATGAAGTTGAGGGCGATGCGCTCGGCCTGCAGGATGCCCGCCGCCGGGCCGGCCACGCGGGCGATGCCGTCGCCGGGCGACAGCGCCGCGCCGTCGGACAGCAGAGCCTCCAGCTCCAGATCCGGCTCGACCCGCCGGAACACGGCCAGCCCCACCTCGACCCCAGCCAGCACGCCGTGGGCCTTGGCCCGCAGCATACCGACGCCGCGAATCTCCGGCGGCACCACCGCGGCGGTGGTGGGGTCGTTGAAGGTCTGGTCCTCGGCGATGGCCGCGTCAATCAGGGCGTAGACTTCGGGGGGGAATTGGGGCAAGGGTGACCTCCTGACGTATGTCCGGCTACTACGCTCCCACTAGCCTGTTGAGGTTGGGAAAGTAAGTCTGGTAAAACCCGTCATCTCGCGTGAGAAATAAGTCGGCTGCCAAGAGCGCATGGGCGCCAATCAGAAAATCAGCAAGAATCCGGTTTCGACTCCCCCCTGCCCGGCGATACCGGGACCAACGAAGCCCCGCCTCATAGGCAGCATTATTATCTATTGGAGAGACAGTCAATTCCAACCTGTCCAGAGTGGCGTCAAGAGCCGCTCGACTCTCGAAACCATGAACCAACTCAGCGTAGACCACGTTGCAAATTACAATCGCACCCTGTTTACGTGCTTCCTGTAACCGCTCCAGCGAAAGCGGTCCATGACTAGGGTCGGCTAGGAAGATGTCTACCAGAACGTTTGTATCTGCGGCAGTGATCAACGTCTGCGCACTTCTTCCATGTAGTCGTCCGTATTCCTGCCGGTTCCCCAGATACCATACACCTGTTCAACGGGGTCCTTTTCAACCGGCAGCTTGCGTATGAGCAACCCTCTGGCCGTCACAGTAATGTCCACTTCGTCATTGGGGCGCATTCCGAAGTGGGCCAACAATTCCTCGGGGATTGTGATTTGTCGGCTCTTTGAGATTCTTACACTCACCTTCTTACTCCCCTCAGCCCTTACCACAGCGCCAGCATCCGGTCCAACGCCACCAGCGCCTCCCGCTGGATGTCCTCCGGCACCGTAATCTCGTTCCTCACCCGCCCTTCCAGCAGCTCTTCCATCACCCACAGCACGTAGGCCGGGTGGATGCGGTACATCGTGGAGCAGGGGCAGGTCACCGGGTCGAGGCAGAACACCGTCTTGTCGGGGTTGTTCAGGGCCAGGCGGTTGACCAGGCTGATCTCGGTGCCTACCGCCCATACGCTGCCCGCCGGAGCGTTATTTATCCGGTTGCGGATGAACTCGGTGGAGCCAACCAGGTCGGCGGCCTGCACCGTCTCCATCACGCACTCGGGATGCACCAGCACGTTGACGTCCGGGAAGCGCTGGCGGGCCAGCTCAATCTGCTTGACAGTGAAGCGGGTGTGAACCGAGCAGTGACCCTGCCATAGCACCATCTTCGCCCGGCGCAGTTGCTCCGGCGTGTTGCCGCCCATGTTGCGGAAGGGGTTCCATACCACCATTTCGTCCAGCGGCACGCCCAGCTTCAGCGCCGTGTTGCGGCCCAGGTGCTGGTCGGGCAGGAAGAACACCCGCTTGCCCTGCTCGAAGGCCCACTTCAGCACGGCGTCGGCGTTGGACGAGGTGCAGACGGCCCCGTCGTTACGCCCGCACAGGGCCTTGATGCCGGCGATGGAGTTCATATAGGTGACCGGCACGATTTCGCCCGGGCCCAGGACTTCCATCAGGTCGTCCCAGGCGTCCTCCACGTCGTCCATCGGGGCCATGTCGGCCATGGAGCAGCCGGCGGTGATGTTGGGCAGGATTACCCGCTGGTGTTCCGCCGCCAGCACGCAGGCAGTCTCGGCCATGAAGTGGACGCCGCAGAAGATGATGTAGTCGGCATCGGGCTTGCTGGCCGCCTGCTGCGAAAGCAGGAAGGAGTCGCCCTGGAAGTCGGCGTACTTGATGACCTCTTCGCGCTGATAGTGGTGGCCCAGCACCGTCACCGAGCTGCCCAGCTTCCGGCGGGCGTCGTGGATGCGGGCGTCCAGTTCGTCGGCTGTGTAGTGGAGGTACTCGGTGGGAATCTGTTGCCAGCGGACATTTACAGACAGTTCTTCGGCCAGGGGCTTGGCGGGCAGTTCGTCTTCCGTCTTGCAGAAGGCCGAGTGTTCCAACTCGGTGATAGGTACGATGGGACGGCGACGGGTTGTCATTTTCCATTCCCTCTCAATGGGAATGCGGAGCGGGGTCTCGGTTCACCTCACTGCCCTTTCCCTCGCTCCGCAATCCTCATTCTATTTCGGTTGGCCTTGCTTGCAGCGACCACGGCCCGGCGCGTTCGACTTTAACGTTGACCAACTGGCCCAGCCGGTCGCCGTCGTCTTCTGCTATAGGGAAGAACACCAGCTTGTTGGAACGGGTGCGGCCCTGCCACTTGCCCTTGTTCCTGGCCTCGACCAGTACCTCGAACTCGCTGCCCACCAGTTCGGCGTTGATCTCGGTGAGGATGCTCTCTTGCAGGGCGTCCACCCGCTCGCGGCGGCTGACTTTCTCCTCTTGGGGTATGTCGTCCTCCATGGTGCGGTCTGCTATGGTTCCCGGGCGGGTGGAGTAGGCGGCGCAATGCACCTTGTCCATCCGCAGTTGCTCCACCAGCTCCAGGGTGCGCTGGAACTGCGTTTCGGTCTCGCCAGGAAACCCCACGATGATGTCGGTGCTGAGCGACGCGCCCGGCACGGTGCCGCGGATTTCCTCCACCAGCGAGATGTATTCGGCGCGGGTGTAGTTGCGGCGCATACGGGCCAGCACCTCGTCGTCTCCAGCCTGCACCGGCAGGTTGATGTGCTCGCACACCTTGGGCAGCCCGGCCACGGCCCCGATGATGTTGCGGCTCATATAGTTGGGGTGCGAGGTCAGGAACCGGATGCGGTCGAGACCGTCCACGTCGTTCAGCCGAGTTAACAGCGTGGCCAGGTCGGGGCGCCCGCCATCGTCATCAGGCAGATCGTGGCCGTAGGCGTCCACCGTCTGCCCCAGCACCGTGACTTCCTTCACGCCCCGCGACACCAGCAGCTCCACCTCCCGCGCCACCTCATCCACCGGACGGCTGACCTGGCGGCCCCGGCGGTAAGGGATGATGCAGAAGGTGCACATCAGGTCGCAGCCGTGGATGATGGGGACGTGGCAGGCAACGTCGGGCCGGGTGGGCGCCAAGTTACCGACACAGCCCTCCCAGTCGAGGCTCAGCCGCTGGCCCACCAGGTCCAGCAACGGCTCGAACTGCTGCGGGCGCATGAATACGTCAACATAGGGGAAGCGGCGGGCCAGTTGGTCCGACTTCGGCCCCACCATGCAGCCCATCAACGCGATGACCCGGTCGGGGTCCTGCTTCTTCAGCCGCGACACGGCGCCGAGGTTGCCGACCACCTTGTCCTCTGCCGACTGCCGCACCACACAGGAATTGAGGACCACCACGTCGGCGTCCTTTGCGTTCCCGGCCGACTCCAAGCCCATCTGCTCCAGCGCGGAGGCGAGACGCTCGGAGTCTGCCGTGTTCATCTGGCAGCCGATGGTCCAGATGTGATAGCTGTTCATAATAGCGATAGCGGCGAGTCCGTCGGGATAAAGATAAAGGCAGCGGCGACCGGAAACAACGTAAAATGCCACTGTCGCGACTATCGTCAAACGGCAGGTTCGACGCCTCACCACGATGAAACGATTGTATAGGGCGCTGTGGTGGATAGCAAGCCCGTCCGGTTCAAAGAGTAATTGTCTGAACTGTGATTTATTTGATTTTGATGATTGGTATGATTTTTGATCCGAGAATCACGGCAATCAAATGAATCAGGCGAATCACAGTTCAGACAATTACGCCGAGAATCGAAAGTCCCTGCCAACAGGGCGTAGCGATATTCCGTTTCGGGCAGCGGAAGCGGATAATAGGAAACCGATTCAACCGGATACCGGAGCGACAGAACATCATGCGCAGTAAGGACGAAGTGCGCGAGGCGGTGTGGTCGGCGATGGAAGAAGCCCGCGCCGCCCATACCCGCAAGCTGCACGACAAGATACCGCACTTCCGGGGGTGCGAGGCCGCCGCCCAGCGGGTGAGCGAGCTGGAAGCGTGGCAGAAGGCCCGCGTAATCAAGGGCAACCCCGACAAGGCGCAGCGGCCCCTGCGCCAACTGGCGCTGGAACAGGGCAAGACGCTGTACATGGCCGTGCCGCGCCTGCGCCAGGAGCAGTGCTTCGTGGAGCTGGATCCGACGGTTATGGGCGCGTCGCCCGCCGAGGCTTCCACCATCTCCGGCGCCTTCCGCTGGGGCCGGCCAGTGTACGTGGAGGAGATGCGGCCAGTGGAACTGGTCATCTCCGGCTCGGTGGCGGTGAACCGCATGGGAACGCGGGTGGGCAAGGGCGGCGGGTTCGCCGATTTGGAGTACGGCCTGGCCATCGCCGCCGGGGTGGTGTCGCCGGAAACGCCGGTGGTCAGCACGGTGCATCCGATGCAGGTGCTGGAAGATGAGCTGCCTTACACCCGCCACGACGTGTTCCTGGACTACGTGGTCACCGCCGACGAAATCATCGAGTGCGACGGCGATATGCCGCGACCGTCGGGGATTTACTGGGATGATTTGACGCCTGCCAAGATACGGCAGATTCCGCTGCTGAAGAAGCTGCAAGAGCGGGAAACGAGTTAAACGCCGAGAGCGCAGAGAACGCCGAGTTTTCATTTACGGCGTAGCCGCACTCGCGCCAATCGTCCTGAGCTTTGGGATAACCAGCCACAGGCCGACGAGTATCAGCCAGATGAGGAAGGCGATGCCGGTGATGCGGTGTACGACGGTGGCGGCGTCCAGCCAGATAAAGAGCATCGCCACGCCCAGCACCGCGTCCACGACAGCGGTGACGCGCAGGATGCCTCCCATCCGCCACTGAACCGGAGCGAGAGCAACAAGGGCCAAGCCCGCGAGGGTGAAGCCCAGCGACCCGGCGACCCAGCGGATGGCGAACAGGGACTCCTCGGCTCCGAGGTCCTGAACTATTCCGAGAGTGTACACGCGGGTTGCCTGTGGTTCCGGCGCCATCACGGCCAACGCGACGGCGGCTGCGCCGGATACTGCCGAGGCGATTCCTGATGCAGCCAGCAACAACGCGGCTATGCCCATGGCGGCAGGGTGGTACATTCTCATAGCCCGCCACAGGTAGAGGCCCGCAACCAGCAGCATCACTCCGCCTGCCAGCCGGGCGGCCCCGCCGACGCCGTAGGCGTTGCTGGCTCCGCCGATGGCCGACAGCTTCTCCGACATCTCAAGACGGGCGATTTCCGCTGCGTCCAGGCTCGTCCTTTGGGCGAGGGAATCCGTGAGCGGCGTGGCGTCGGCGTCAGCCATCAAGCGCGCCGGGACGGATATGGCAGTTGCCAGAGCAGTCAGCAGAAGGAAAGTTCCGGCAGTGCGGTAATCGGGTATCAGCGCAGATATGGACATTTGGAATGGAGCGGCCCGGCGTCAGATGAGGAGGTTGTAGCCGATGGGGAGGGCGGTTCTGCCGGTGAGGGCGTTGGCGAGGTCGGGGCCGCGGCCTTCGGCGACGGCTACGCCGGTGAGCACCTGGAGGGTAATCTGCGTTCCGCTGGCTGGGGGAGTCGCTTCGACGCCCAGGGCGCGGGCGAAGTCGCCGCCGTGGATGACCAGCTCCATGGTGCGTAGCTGGAGGTAGTCTATGAGGCGCATACCGCCCTGGGGGGTGGCCAAGATGAAGTCGTCATCCAGCTCGTTGACCCTCTCGCGGGCCATGTTCAGGAAGCCGCGCACCATCATCTGCGGGTTGTCCATGATTTCCAGACCGGCGGAACGGCCCATCTCGGCAACGCGGTCCGGGTTCATATTCTGGCGGACATTGACAATCCACTGGGTGGTGGACTCGACGTCCACCTGCGGCGCGGCCTTTTCGGAGTAGCCGACGACGGTGTTGATGGAGCGGTAGGTGTGGCCCGCCAGGTCGCGGAGCGTCCACTGGCCCAGGGCGTGGTCCTCCCAGGCGTCAATGTCCACGCCGTCCACCAGCTTGGCGAAGAACTCGGCGGATTCCAGGTAGGCTTCTCTTATCTTGTGGCCGAAGGGAGTTCGGGTACTCACGTGGTCCTCCGTGCTAATGGCGATTGGGGACGCCCTCACCCTCACCCTCTCCCTGAGGGAGAGGGAACTATGGCTCGCCTACCAGGTTCTCTACTTCGAGGGACTTCATCAGGCCGCTTATCTGTTCCCAGGTGTCGTCCTCGACGAAGATGCCTTCCTGGCGGCGGCGCTGCTCGGTGCGGTGCTCGATTTCGCCGGGGTAGAGGACCTCGGTGAAGCCGGCGGCGGGGGGCGAGTCCTTGATGAACTCGACGAACTCGCCCATGTCCTTCTTGAACTCGTCCAGCGGGCGGAAGTGCTCCAGGTTGAAGGCGGCGATGAAGCAGCCGTCGTTGTGGCGGCCCTCCGGGTCTATGCCGAAGCCGAGGCCGGTGAGCAGGCCGGAGAATACCTCCACCATAAAGGAAAGGGCGTATCCCTTGTGGCCCTGGTCGACGCCGACGGGCAGGATTGCGCCGCCGGAGAAGTAGTCGTTGGGGTCGGTGGTGGGGTTGCCGTCGCGGTCGACAATCCAGCCGAGGGGTATGGACTCGCGGCGGTTTCGGGACAGGGCAATCTTGCCCAGGGCAACGGTGCTGGAGGCCATGTCCATCAGCACCGGGCCTTCTAGGTCGCTGGGCATACCGATGCAGATGGGGTTGGTGCCCAGCTTGCGGGCGCGTCCGCCGAAGGGGGCGACGTGCTTGGGGGCGGCGCCGGAGTCAGCGGTAATCAGGCCGATCATGCCCTCGGCGGCGGCCATGGTGGGATAGTCGCCCAGCCGGCCGATGTGGCTCTGGCTGTGGACGGTGATGGCGGCGACGCCGTGGGCGCGGGCCTTGTCTATGGCCATGCGCATGGCCCGCTCGGTGACCACGAATCCGAAGCCCCAGTTGCCGTTGATGACGGCGGTGCAAGGGGCCTCGCGCTCGACCACGAAGGGCGCGCCGGGGACGATGTGGCCGACGTCGATGCGCTCGGCGTAGGTAGGAATCTGGATGACGCCGTGGGAGTCATGGCCGCACAGGTTGGCCTTGACCAGGTGCTTGGCCACCGTTTCGGCCTCGGCATCGGGCGTGCCCTTGGCGCGATACACGTGGTAGGCCACTTTCTCCAAATACTCGGCGGAAAAGACGGGCATGGCGGAACCTCTGGCGGTGCGGTTATGTCGGGCGGGAGAAATCGCCCTAAGTCTAGCCTTGCCTTACAGCATTGTCCAGAAAGGCCGCCGGGCAATCAGGCTATCGCATTTGCCCAGGGCGCGAGGGAATCATCGAATTGCTCCGGGAGGACAGGAATCAGGCGGCGTTGGGGCGCTCCCAGAGGTCGGGGCGGAGGAGGGGGCCTTTCCTGGCCCAGGGGATGAGGGTGAAGACGACCTCGCGGGGTTCGGGGCCGGTCCTGTTTTGGATGCAGTCCAGGAAGTAGCGCACCAGCTCTTGGCCTCTGCCCAGGCGGAAGCCGGCCTGTCCCACCCGGGGCGGGAACATCATGCAGATGCCGGCGAGGTCGCGCTTATGGGGGTTTTCGCTGAGGACGGCCTGGTCGAACTCGTCGCAGAATTGCATGGCGAGGTTGCGGAGTTTGAGGATGGCGAGGACGGGCTTGAGCCTTTTCTGGAGGGCGTCCACCTGGCGCCGGAGGTAGCTGATGGAGTACATCTTTATTCCTCCTCTGATGTTGCTGTTGGGGTTGAAATTTTTATTTTCCGGTCATTTCCGCCCATTTCCGGTCATTCAGCTTTGGGGTTGGCCCTTCGACAGGCTCAGGATGGGAAGGTTGTGACGAGGGTTGGAAGGCTGCGGTTGGGGGTTTTACGGGCCTTTCTTCTGGGGTTCTGGGGCATTGGTTGGCACTGGGGCCTCAGTGGCGGGTTGGGTTTTGGGTTGCTGGGGAACATATGTTCGTATACTGTATTCTTATGGTACAGGTTGGGGGCGGGTTTGGCAAGGGAGTGTCTGAACTGTGATTTTTGTGATTCAGGGATGGGCAGGATGGCACTGATTGATGATTCTCTGGATTCCGGCTTTCGCTGAAGTGACGGGTGAGTGATTTCATATGCGATAGCCCTAAGACAAGGTGGAGGGCTGTTGTTGGGGGGCGGGGGCCCGTGCTATTATTTTGTAGTAGAGTGCCCCTGTAGCTCAGTGGATAGAGTGCCGGCCTCCGGAGCCGGAGACGAGAGTTCGATCCTCTCCGGGGGTACCACCGCAACCCTTCCTCTCCATACTTCCCTCGCGTTTTCTCCGGGGCGTGGCCCAGCGGCAGGGCGCCTGGTTTGGGACCAGGAGGTCGGCAGTTCAAATCTGCCCGCCCCGACCATTTTGCAACACGGCTGCTGATTTCCCGGAAGGTGAGAACCAGGTTTGACCGCGACTCACCGCGGGCTCATAACATCGCCTCAATCCCGCAGCGTTCCAGCCACAACGGGCGACCTAACCCGAACCAAGGGGCAAGGTGCGAGATGACCACAGAAAACACCATCCAGAGAGCGGGAACGTTCAGGTTGCCCGACCCACCGCCAAGAGAACTGGACGAAGTGACTGCATTTGAACAAATCTACGACCACGGTTATCTCCGTTACCTGGCCATCCACTTCGGCAACTTCGACACCACCCTGGTGACCGCCGACAAGTGGATGGTCGCCTCGCCCCACGACAACCGTGTGCGGGCCAGGAGACCCGACCTCCTCATCGCCTTCAACGTCAGCCCGGAGGACTACCGGGCCAGCAACGGCTACATCATTTCGGAGCAGGGCAAGCCGCCCGACTTCGTCATGGAAGTGGCCTCGGCCAGCACTGCGGATGTGGATACCGGGGCCAAGCGGGACGACTACGCCGCCCTGGGCATCCCGGAGTACTGGCGCTTCGACGAGACCGGCGAGCACCACCATACCCGGCTGGCCGGAGACATCCTGGAAGGGGACTCCTACCGGTCAGTACCCATAGATGAGGTGGCGCCGGGAGTCCTACAGGGGTATAGCCCGGTACTGAACCTCATCATAAGATGGGACCACGGGCGGCTGGTCTGGGTGGACCCGTCTATGGAGCGGCCCATCCTCACCTACGAGGACCAGGAAAGCAGGGCCGACGAGGCCGAGGCCAGGGTCCGCATACTGGAAGAAGAGATCCGCCGGTTGAGAGGGGAAGAACTTCCCTGAAGCCACCGGGGCGTAAGGCCGGCCCCGCAACGCAATTCTGCCCTCTGGCTACGTGATTCCCTAGCCGTCCGGTCTGCGGCGGAAGTCGAGGATATATTCGAAGGTGGCGCCCATGGTGATGTAGTTGCTGGGCCAGCCGAAGATGCCGACCTTGTTCACTATGTTGGTGCGGTCCCAGATGATGGTGTTGCGGAACTCGTATCCGACGCCGCGTAGGGCCTCAATTACCGACAGGTGTATCGTTATCCGCTCGTTCTCCCACCACATATCGGGGACGTTGACGACGCAATGCCCGCCGGGGCGCAGCAGCGGCAGCAGCCCGGCGTAAATTTCCGCCAGCGCATGAGAGTATTCTTCGAGGGGCATCGTGCCGAGGTCGCGGGCGTCTTGGGAATACTGCTCAATCTCGCCCAGTTGTTCATTCTTCCTGTCACGGCGGGACTTGTTGCGCCGCTGGCGGTTCAGCAGGTTGGCGTAGGGCGGCGAGGTTAGAATCAGCCCAACGGAGTCCGGGGTTAGGTAATAAGGAACAGCCCTGGCGTCGTCCTGCACCGCTACCTGCACAGAATCCTCAGACTCGCCCAGCCTTTCGGCGGCAAGGCGGACATAGCCCTCCTGCAAGTCGAAGCCTACGGCGTTGCGGTTGGCGTCCTGCGCCGCCACCAGCGTGGTGCCGCTGCCGACGAAAGGGTCCAGCGCCAGCTCGCCCTCGTGAGTGAACAGTTCGATTACCCGGCGGGCCAGCGAAATCGGGAACGTCGCGGGATGCGTCTTCTTGTCCCGGACATCGCGGCGCTCGTAATTGAACTGCCATACCCCCAACTGGCTCTTAATCCACTCTTTGGCGGTCATGCAGTTGAGATGGCCGGCCTTGCACCGGCAGGCCCTTTCGCCGGATAGGGGCAGAAGGGCGCGGTGAAGGTCATCACCCTCAAGCACCAGTCGTGGAGGGGCTGGCTGGGCAGAGCCGGATATGTTGCCGATGGCCGTTTCCAGGACCGTCCTCCCTGTCTGGATTTGCCGCGAACCTTACCGGGCGTTATGTTTGGCAGTCAACGGGCAAGTGTCAGTACCGCCGTATGATTTCGTCTATAATGGCGGGCGACAGCTTGGAAACGGAGGGTTGAAATGCGGCTGGAAGGAAAGGTTGCCATCATCAGCGGCGGCGCTCGCGGCATGGGGGCCGAGGAAGCGCGCCTGTTCGCCCGGGAGGGCGCCAAGGTGGTCATCGGCGACGTGCTGGAGGACGATGGGCGGCAGGTGGAGGCGGAGGTCACCGAGGCCGGCGGGGAGTGCGTGTTCGTGCGGCTGGACGTCACCAGCGAGGACTCCTGGGCCGACGCGGTGGCTACGGCGGTGTCGCGCTTCGGCAAGCTGGACGTGGTGGTCAACAACGCCGGCGTGGTGGCCCGCGGCGTACTGGAGGACACCAGCGTCGAGGAGTGGGACCGGGTGATGGACGTGAACGCCAAGGGGGTGTTCCTCGGCACCAAGTCCGCTATCCCCGAAATGCGGAAGGCCGGAGGCGGCTCCATCATCAACATCTCTTCGATGTCAGGAATGGTGGGGCAGAGCTACATCCAGCCGGTGTACAACGCATCCAAGGGCGCGGTGCGCATCTTCACCAAGTCGGCGGCCATCCAGTACGCCAGCGAAAACATACGGGTGAACTCGGTGCATCCCGGGCCGATAGACACGCCGATGGCCGGGGAGCGGCTGAACAACCCGGAGCTGCAACGCGAGGCGGAGGAGCGGAATCCGCTGGGCCGGACTGCCCACCCCATCGAGGTGGCCTATGGGGTGCTGTACCTGGCGTCGGACGAGTCGTCGTTCGTTACGGGAGCGGAGCTGGTGATTGACGGCGGGGCTACGGCGACGTAGGGGCTCGATTGGCGCCCCGGTCAGCCAAGCTCGATGATGCCGCGGGCGGGGTCTTGCTCGAAGTCGAGGATTTCGTCGTAGTGGTCGCGGAGCAGGGATTCGACTACCGCATTCGGAGTATTGCCGGTACGAATCCAGATGACTTTGGGGGGATGGCCTCTCTCCCTGTTCAAGCGGCGATAGTCAGAGTCCTTGGTGACTATGACGAAGCCGTATTCTCTGGCATAAGACCAGATATTTGTATCCTTTTCCCGGCGCGGTAACACCTCGCTGATGTGCAGCGAACCTGGAAATTGATCCTGCAATAGTAGGCTGAGCTTATCTGACAGATTATGGTCGACCAGCAATTTCATTCAGAGACACTGCTCCATGGCTCGTCAACTACTTCACTCGCCTCTCTCGTCCATTCAACTCCGTGAAGGGGCACCAGCGCGAAGCGGCGCTTGCGGTCGGCGACGAAGGCGATGCTGGCGAGGATGTCCTCAATCGTAAGATACGGGAAGTCGTCCAGTATCTCTTCGTAGGCCATGCCGCCAGCCAGATACTCTAGGATGTCGTAGACCGTCATGCGGATACCCCGGATGCAGGGCTGACCGCTGCGCTTGCCCGGCTCAATGGTGATGATGTGGGAGTAGTCGTTGACCGCCGGCATATCCGGCGGCGCCGTCACGCCGCGGCGCTCGCGGGCGGCGGCGAAGGCCAGGCAGGCTTTGATGTCTTTCCCGGTCAAATCCGGGAAGTAATTCAAGACCTCTTCCTCAGACATACCGGCGGCGAGTTGCCCGAGAACATCTCCCACGGTCACCGGGAGATCGCGGATGCAGTGCTTTCCGTATCGCTTGCCGGGCTCGACGGTGATAATGTCAGTGAAGTCGATGGGGGAGTTGTCGGCCATCGCTGGCATCCTCCTTGGGCGCGATGGTTTCATTTTAACATTGCCATGCCGGGCAAAGGCGCCCGGCGCATTTCCCCTGAAGGAGCGAGTGATGCAGGAACGGCCCCTTGACGGCAAGATTGCGATAGTTACCGGCGCGGCCAGCCCGATGGGGCTGGGGCGGAACATGACCGAGGCCCTGGTGCGGGCCGGGGCGCGGGTGTCGATGATGGACGTGAACCCGGAGTGGCTGGGGCAGTCGTCCAACGACCTGCGGGAGATTGGCGGGGACGACTGCGTTATGACGCAGGTGGTGGATGTGACGTCGGTGCGGGAAGCGGAGGAAGCGGTGGAGCGGACCATCGCGGAGATGGGCGGGCTGCACATCCTGGTGAACAACGCCGGAATCGCGCCACGCAATATGCTGCTGGGCGGCGATGCCCGCAACAACTTCTGGGAGGTGTCGGCCGCCGAGTGGGACCGGGTGATGGCGGTTAACGCGGGCGGACCGTTCTACATGACGCGGGCCGCGGTTCCCCACTTCCTGGCGCAAGGGTGGGGGCGCATCATCGGCGTCACCACCAGCCTGAACACGATGTACAACCCCGGGGGCACGCCCTACGGCCCGTCCAAGGCGGCCCACGAGGCGTTCATCGCCATGGCGTCGCGGGAGCTGGAAGGCACGGGCGTCACGGTGAACGTGCTGGTGCCGGGCGGGATGTCGAACACCAACCTGATTCCCGACGACGCCGCGCACCGCCGGGAGAGCATGATCCAGCCCGACGTGATGCGGGCGCCGGTGGTGTGGCTGGCGTCGGAAGCGTCGGACGGTATCAACGGGCAGCGGTTCATCGGGTACTACTGGGACGAGTCGCTGCCGCTGGAGGAGCGTATCCAGCGGGCGGGAGCGCCTGCGGCGTGGCCGCAACTGGGGGCGCAGGCGGTGCGGCCGGGGGAGTAAGAGTTGACGGCTGCCCTCCGTCGAACCTGGAAATCCTGCTGCTTTCCCCTCTCTTCAAACCGGAAGAGAGGGGTTTCCTGCTTGACTGCCAAGTGGATTTTCCGGTCGCCAGTCGTTGACAGCCGCTATACCCGATGCTAATATGCCGTGCAACTTGCGCTGAGTACAGGTTTCAGGACGATAAGGGCTTAATTAGGGGAATTAGATATAGTATTTGCCACCAAATTTACGAAATCAGCAACTCCAACGGCGTAATCCAGCCTTATGTAACCAGGCCGTATCCAGCATCGTTTGGGAGGTCCAGCCGTGGGATTCAGAAGACTTCGGTATGTCAAGGCGATAATTCCGCTCATTCTGGCGCTGGCCCTGGCTGCCATCGTCTCCTGCGGCGGGGCGGCTGAGGACGAACCAGAGGCGACCACTGCGCCCGCGGCCCCGGCAGCCACCACGGCCCCGGCGGCCACCGCGGCTCCGGCGGCGACAACCGCGCCTGCGGCCCCGGCAGCAACGGCGGCCCCGGCGGCTACCACAGCCCCAGCCGCGACGGCTGCGCCTGCCGCCACTCCCGTGCCGCAGCCCGCGGCCACCAGCGCGCCCGCTCCCGCTGCGTCGCACACGCCGACGGGCGAACTTCGGGTGGCGATGGCGACCTTCGGCAACGAACGGTGGCTGCCCGGCGCATCGGCGGGCGCAGAGGCCACTTCCATGCATTCCATCTTCGAGAACCTGCTTACCCGCGACCCTAGTACCGGCGACAACGTGGGTGAGCTGGCAGAGTCCTGGGAGATTCGCGACGGCGGCCTGGTCTGGGAGTTCCGTCTCCGCGAAGGCGCCCAGTGGCACAACGACAATGGTCCGGTGACCGCTGAGGACGTACAGTTCTCCTTTGAGAGGTTCGGGGCGGAGGACAGCGCCAATGCCCGGGCCCACCTGTTCCGCAAGATTGGCGGCTTCGAAATCGTCGACCCGCAGACCATCATCGTCAACTTCAAAGAGCCGGAAATTCTCTTCCACGGCGACCTCAATTCGGGAATCCCCGGCACCCAGTACATTTACCCGAAGAACTACGTTGAGTCGGTGGGCGACGAGGTTGCCGACGTGGAGCCCATTGCCTCCGGTCCATACAAAATGGTGAACCACGACCGCGGCGTGCGGATGGACTTCGAGGCGGTGGAAGGCCACTGGAAGCTGACCCCGGCCTTCGCCAACATGAGCTTCCTGAAGACAGTTGAAAACTCCACCCGCGTGGCCCAGTTGCGCGCCGGCACGGTGGACATCATCGGCATCGGCGTGGACTTCGCCAACGAACTGAAGGCGGCTGAGGTGGAGATCAAGTCTGTGCCAGGGTTCGCCACAGTGGGCATCACCCTGGGCGGACAGTGGGAGACCAAGCCGACCTACGATCCCACGGTGCCTTGGGCGCAAGCCGACAAGGAACGCGCCTACAAAGTCCGCAAAGCCCTGGCCTTGGCCATTGACAAAGACACTGTCGTAGACGTGGCCCTAGGCGGTCTGGGCCAGGCCAACGTCTCCCTGCCCTTCTACTTCCAAGGCGAGCCCTGGACACTACCGGAGTTTGCGCCCATCGGCTATGACCCGGACGAGGCCCGTAGGCTACTGGCGGAGGCCGGCCACGAGGGGTGCTGGGAGTTCACCATAAACCTGGTGCCATGGCCGGGCCGCGCCTTCCTGCCGGCCGTTGGCGAGGCGGTGGCAACCCAGTGGGAGGCCAACCTGGGCTGCAAGATAACCCGGCGGCCTTTGGACCGGGCGGTGTTCGCCACCGACTTCCGGGAGCGAACCTATCCCGGCGTGGCGGTACCCTACGCCATGCCCTTCGTGGGGCGGGAACCGTGGCAACTGCTGCGGCTCAACTCCCACATTGACGGCGCGGCAATGCTGGCCTACGAGGACCAGACGTTCAGCGATTACCTGGATGAACTCGGCTCCACCGCCGACTTCGACAAGCGGATAACTCTGATGCAGGAAATGGGCCGGCATATGTACTCGCAGTTGCCGCGCATTGAAATTGCAGAGGTGTTCGGCATCTTCGGCGTCGGCGAGTCTGTGAAGACCTGGGAGACCGCCCCGGGCAACGGCTTCATACATAACACCGCATACGTCAACCTGAACTGGGCTCCGCCGGGACAGCCGGTGACGCTGGCCGAGTAATAGAAGGGAGCAGTCTGAACTGTGATTCGTTTGATTAAGTGATTGCCATGATTTGGCGCCCACCCGAATCAGCGTAATCAGCTAATCACAAAAATCACAGTTCAGACAACAGCCTATGACGCGATACATCGCTTTGCGATTTGTTCAGGCCATCATCAGCCTGCTGGTGGTGATGACCATTGTCTTCATGCTGTCCCGGCTGTCCGGCGACCCGGTGCAGCTCCTGGCCGACATCAGCGCCAGCGAAGAGCAGATGGAGGCCATTCGCAAAGACTTGGGGCTGGACCGTCCTCTGGCGGTGCAGTGGGGCGCCTACGTCCGGGATATGTTCGTCTTCGACCTGGGCGAATCGGTGACCAGCCGCCAGCCGGTCAGGGAGCTAATCTGGCAGCGGCTGCCCAACACCTTGCAGTTGGGCTTCGCGGCCATGGCCATCAGCATAATCATCGGCCTGCCCATCGGCATCTACGCGGCGGTGAATCGGGGCACCCGGTGGGACGGGGTGGCCCGGCTGTTCGCCGTGCTGGGCCAGTCCATGCCCTCCTTCTGGCTGGGGGTGCTGCTCATCCTCATCTTCGCCGTGGTTCTGGGCGTGCTGCCGCCAGGGGGCAAGGAAAGCCCCCAGAGCATCATCCTGCCAGCCGTTTCCATGGGCTACCTGACCACGGCGGCGATAATGCGCCTCACCCGCTCCAGTATGCTGGACGTGTTGAACGCGGAATACATCAAGCTGGCGCGCATCAAGGGACTGAGCGAGACCAAGGTTATCTGGAAGCACGCGCTGAAGAACTCCCTCATCCCGGTGATAACCTTCTCGGTGGTGCTGTTCACCCTGTTCCTGGGCGCGGCGGTGGTGACGGAAACGGTCTTCGCCTGGCCCGGCCTGGGCAGCCTGATACTGGACGGCGTGCGCACCCGTGACTACCCGCTGATACAGGGCGGCGTGGTGGTGTTCAGCGCCATATACATCCTGGCCAACCTGCTGGTGGACATACTGTATGGGTATCTCGATCCCAGAATCCGTCTGACGTAGGGCTGTCGGAATCAGGATAGGAGTTAGGCAGTCGGAGATTTCACCCCCACCCCCCGCTTTCGCGGGGGCAGGCTCTAACCCTCCCCCTCAAGGGGGAGGGGATGGTTGGATATTGGCGATGTGGAGTGAGCCGTGGCCGTAGTCGTTCTCGAACCGCCCCAGCGTAGACCGGGGGACTGGATAGGCTTCACCTATCGCGGCCTGCGCCAGTTGCCGTTGCTGCCTTCGGCCATTCTGATTCTGCTGCTGGTGACCGCCATCTTCGCCAACTTCATCGCCCCGCACTCGCCTACC
This sequence comes from Dehalococcoidia bacterium, assembly GCA_965204865.1. Taxonomy (GTDB): domain Bacteria; phylum Chloroflexota; class Dehalococcoidia; order Lucifugimonadales; family UBA3495; genus VXOI01. The sequence goes on from OZ242027.1 coordinate 3,817,361, forward strand.
CGGGGCGAATTGCAGGACAGCCTGACTCCCCCGGTCTGGATGGGACAAAGCGTGGCGGAGACCAGGACAGTGGTGGAAGGGCGCGCTCTCGACTTCATCACCCAAATCAGCCTCAGTGAGGCCCAGCAGGAAATTGAAGAGGGCAAGGCCCGGGTGGCCGGCGGGGGTGAGCTGGTTCCCGGCGTCGAGTTGGAGCTCCTTCGCCCCGGCGGTTCCTGGACATACATCCTGGGCACCGACCTCCAAGGCCGCGACGTGTTGAGCCGCGTGATTCACGGCACCCGTCCCTCCCTGATTGTCTCCATCGTTGCGATTCTGGTGGCGGGAAGCATCGGCACTACCATCGGCCTGATTGCAGGATTCCGGGGCGGGCTGGCCGACGCTATCCTGATGCGTCTGACCGACATCGTGCTATCCATGCCGCTCATCCTCATCGCGGTGGTGGTGGCAGCCATCACCCAGCCCTCGTTGCAGAACATCATCATTATCATTGGTCTGCTGCTGTGGCCCCGGTTTGCCCGGCAGGTGCGCGGCGAGGCGCTGGCGCTGAAGCAGCAGGACTTCGTGGCCCGGGCGGTTGTGGCGGGCAGTTCCGGGCTGCGGATCAGCGTGAAGCACATACTGCCCAACATCGTACCTTCGCTGCTGGTGATTTCCACCCTGCAAGTGGGCTACGTCATACTGCTGGAAGGCTCTCTGAGCTTCCTGGGCGTGGGCGTGCCTCCGCCGCAACCGGCGTGGGGCCTGATGATAGCCGACGGCCGCGGCCTGCTGGCGACGGCCTGGTGGACGGCGCTGTTCCCGGGCATCGCCATGGCGCTGACGGTGCTGTCGGTCAACCTGTTCGGCGACTGGCTGCGCGACAAGCTGGACCCGCGGCTGCGCCAGATTTAGCAAAGGTCTTTCTATTCTCCGCGCAAAATGTCTGAACTGTGATTCATGGGATTAATGGATTAGCGTGATTTTTAAATCATGGGAATCATGGAATCAGAGAAACCACAGTTCAGACGAAGAATCGAAAGACCTTGCAGATTTAGCAGGGCAATCGCGTCTTAAAAGGCGGAGGCCCCATAACCCGTCATTCCGGCGAAAGCCGGAATCCAGAGGGTTGGCCGCCCTTGAAATAAGTTATGGAGAAGGCTGCCTGGATTCCGGCTTTCGCCGGAATGACGGCACTTTCGCGCTGGCGCCAGCCTGACCAGAGAGCAGAAAGTTAAGACGCGATTGCCCTGGGAGATTTAGCAGTGGAGGCCAATGGAGATATGCGGCCAGTGGTATAATGGAAGTCGCGCGCCGCCATTGTCCGCGCATTTCAGACCCGTGTGTTTCCAAAGTATCGGCCAAGTGGGTTTAAGGACATGAGCGTCGAAGCCATAGCATGGTTATTCTTCGTCGGAGCGGTATTCCTCGGGATAATCGTCGCAGCGTTTCTGTGGCTACTGAGAACAATATACTCGGAAAGCCGCGACCTCCGGGTGGATATGAGGACGGAAGTCAAATGGCTGCGGGAGGACAATACCAGACTACGCGAAGATAATTCCAGGTTGCGCAAGGAGATACGGGAAGAAAGAGGCAAGTTGCGCTCGGAATTGCTGGCGGAAATCCGCGCCCGCCAGCGCAGGGTGGCGTGAAACCGCCCGGAAGCGGACATAATCGCCTTCCGCGATGCTATCCGCCGTTGATTATTAGGCTTGAATCAGTATTGACAACGCCCTATGCAACGGCTTAAATGGATGAGTGAGTAAAGGGCAAGCGGCCTTGTGCCTTCGCTTGCCCGTTGTTCGATTACCGAGTATCCCCTGCCCGGCGGGATATTCACCCACTACGAGGACTGAAACAGCGACAAAAGGCCAAGACTAGAACGAAGCCGAAAAAGGAGGAATGGATGTCGCATCACGAAGCATCTCAGGAAGACATTGCGCTGATGGCGCACCTGCTGCGGCGGGCAGGCTTTGGCGCCAGCCGCGACGAGATCGAGGCCAGGGCGCACCAAGGCTATGACGCTGTGGTTGAAGAGCTGCTCAACCCCGCCGATGACCCCGGCATCGATGAAGACCTGATGTATCGCGCCTATCCGTCGTATTTCGACAAGGCCGCTATCGAGACGGGCCAGACCGAGATCGTCTACCGGATGATCAACAACAAGCACCAGTTGAAAGAGAAGATGGCCCTCTTCTGGCACACCATTCTCTGCGCCGGCGACAACAAGGTGGACAACGCCCGCACCACCTCTATGCAGTACGACACCTTCCGCGAGAAGGGCATGGGCAACTTCAAGGAGCTGCTGCTGTGGCTCTCCACCGACCCGGCGATGCTGTACTACCTGGACAACATCGAGAGCCACAAGACGGCGGTCAACGAGAACTATGGACGCGAGCTGCTGGAGCTGTTCTCCCTCGGCGTCGGCATGGACCAGGAGTTCAACTACACCGAGGACGACGTAAAGGCCTGCGCCCGCGCCTTCACCGGCTGGAACCTGGCCCCGACGATCCCGGTCTTCCCCTATGGCCGCACCCCCTTCGAGTTCCGCTTCGACCCGGCCGACCACGACTACGGCGAAAAGACCTTCCTGGGCGAGACCGGCAACTGGAACGGTGACGACGTCGTTGACATCATCTGCAAGCAGCCCGCCGCCGCCCGGTTCGTAGCCCGCAAGCTCTACGACTTCTTCGTGGCCGACGAGCCGCCGGTTCCGGCGTGGCGCCTGAGCGAGCCGCGGGACATCGAAGCGATCAAGCAACTGGAGCAGGCTTACTTCGACTCCGGCTACGAGATCAAGGCAATGCTGGAAGTGCTGTTCAAGAGCGACTTCTTCAAGGCCGAGGGAGTCCGCTACGCCAAGGTGAAGAGCCCGGCCGACGTGGTCATCGGCACCATGCGCATGGCCCAGGACCACACCGAGCCCAAGCCCGGCCTGTTCTTCGTGGCCATGGAGCCGAAGTACATGGGGATGGACCTGCTCAACCCGCCCACCGTCGAAGGCTGGCACATGGGCCGCGAGTGGATTAACAGCGGCAGCCTCATCGACCGCATCAACTTCGCCTCCAAGGTGCTGGGCGACACCAGCCTGCCCGGCGTGCAGTCCATGGTCAACCGGCTGATGGCCCAAGGCGAAAGCCTGACCGCCGAGCAGATGGTTGACGGCTGCCTCGACCTGGTCGGCCCGCTGACCATCTCCGACGAGACCCACAGGGAGCTGGTGGGCCATGTGGCCCAGGGAGGCGAGTTGCGCCACGGCACCGAAGAAGAGCAGGCCGACTTCGCCCGCCGCGCCGGCGAGACCTTCCAGATGATTGCCACCACCTCGGAGTTCCAGTTCGGCTAAACCACTTCCCCTCATTCCCTCCCCCTGAGGGGGAGGGTCAGGGTGGGGGTGAATGGCCAATGACTGGAAATGACACGATTTGGCAGGGTTTCAGAATTTTCGCCATCCTGAAAATCCTAGAATCCGGTAAATCCTGATTCAGACAAACCATAACAGCACAGACTAAACGGAGGAATAGCGATGGTATCCACCAGCAAGGATCCGGTCCTGGCTGTAGTCTCCCTGTCCGGCGGGAACGACGGGATGAACACGGTCATCCCCTACACCAACCCGCGCTACCGCGACTACCGCCCGACCCTGGGGATCCCCGAAGAGATGATTGTTCCCCTGAACGACACCCTGGGCCTGCACCCGGCCATGGCTCCCTTCAAGAAGTATTGGGACGAGGGCAAGCTGGCCATCATCCAGGGCATCGGATACCCCAACGGCAGCCTGTCGCATTTCCGCTCCATGGACATCTGGGCCACCTGTGAGCCGGTGGAGCTGGGCGTGGAAGGCTGGCTGGGCCGCTTGGTCAAGGAACTGGACCCCAACAAGGAAAACGTGCTGACCGGCGTCAACTTCGGCCGCGGCCTGCCCCGCGCCCTGGCCATGGAAGGCGTCCCCGTCGCCTCCGTGGGTGACCTGAACAGCTACGGCCTGCTCACCGAGCTGGAGCGGGAAGAGCAGCGGAACGAGGCCCTGGACCTCTTCGGCCGGATGTACGGCCCGGCCATCGGGCGCGGCGCGGTGGAAGACTTCATCCGCAGCACCGGCGTTGAGGCCATGATGGGCGCCGACATCCTGGGCACCGCCCCCGGAATGTACCGGGGCGAGGAAGAATACCTGCTGGGCAACATCGGCGGCTACCTGCGCGACATGGTTCAGGTGCACAACGCCAACCTGGGCACCCGGGTGTTCTTCACCACGGCCCCCTACAACATCTTCGACACCCACGCCAACCAGGCCGTGGGCCAGTCCAACCTGCTCAACGACGTGGCCCGCAACGTGGACTCCTTCATGGCCGACCTGCGGCACCACGGCATAGGCGACAACGTGGTAACGCTGCTCTACTCCGAGTTCGGGCGCCGCGCCATGGACAACGGCTCCGGCACCGACCACGGCACCGGCGGCGTGGCCTTCGTCATCGGCGAGAACGTCAAGGGCGGCCTCTACGGCGAGTACCCGTCCCTGGAGCCCAACGAGCTGGAAGACGGCGGCAACCTGCTGCACAACAACGACTTCCGCTCCACCTACGCCACCCTGCTGGAGAACTGGATGGGCGTGGACTCCAAGCCCATCGTTGGCGGAACCTGGGAGAAGCACGACTTCATCTAAACCGCCCGCCGGGTGAAACCCGGCCGGTTCAAGCAGGAAAAGGGAAAGACGCCGGAGCGCAGGCAATGAATATCCTGCGTTCCGGCAGGATGAAAAGAGAGTACCGATATGCCAGAAGAAACCGAAGCAACCCAGGAAGAAGGGCGCGGCATCATCCAGTTCCTTTTGGGAATTGTCAGGGCTGTGATCGGCGCTATCAGGTCTGCAATAACCGGCGCTGTGGACGCGGTCAGAGGCGTCATCAGCTCGCTGATGGAATGGCTGATCAACGCCATCAGTTCCATCGCCCAACAGGTTATCGGCCGCCTGGCGACCGAAATCTAAGGCGCTCCGTGCCCTCGTGACTGCTGGGATCTTTTCCCCGGTAACAGCAACAACTAAGGAGGCAAGCCGTGGCAAGTGTATTTCTCGGCATCAACGACCGGACGTACACCTACAAGTGGGTCGCCGGTCGCTCCGAGTTCCAAGGCACCGGGTTCCGAAACCCGATGGACTTCGCCTTCGGGCCCGACAAGGCAATGTACGTCGTGAACCGCTCCTACGAGTCCCGTTCCGACGGCACCCGCATCAACCTGTTCTACCTGGACGATGAGGGCGCAGAGCAGTACGTAACCGAGTTCGGCGGCTATGGCGAAGGCCCCGGCCAGTTTATCTGGCCCATGTCCATCGCCCTGGACGATGAGACCAACGTCTACGTATCCGACGAGTACCTGCATCGCATCACCATCTTCGACAAGGACGGCAACTACGTCAGCCACTGGGGCGCCCACGGCTCCGGCGACGGCGAGCTGGACCGCCCGGCTGGCCTGGCCATCCGCGACGGCGTGCTGTACGTGGTGGACAGCCGCAACCACCGGGTGCAGAAGTTCACCCTGGACGGGCAGTACATCTCCCAGTTCGGCAGCTTCGGCAGCGGCCCCGGCGAGCTGAACACTCCCTGGGGCATCGGTCTGGACAAGGAAGGCAACGTCTTCGTGGCCGACTGGCGCAACGACCGCATCCAGTCCTTCACCCCCGATGGTGAGTGGCTACAGAGCATCGGGCAGCCGGGCAGCGGCGGAGACGCTTCCATCGCCCGCGAGCATGGCGGCTTCCACTTGGTCAACCGCCCGGTGGGCCTCTTCAACCGCCCGACGGGCGTGGCCGTGGACAAGGACGGCGACGTCTATGTGGCCGACTGGCTGAACAACCGGGTGCAGGTGCTGACCCCGGAGGGCCGGTTCATCACCGAGTTCACCGGCGACGCCGCCCTGTCCAAGCTGGGTGTCCAGAAGATTGAGTCCAACCCGGACATGATCCGCCAGCGCAACGGCGTCCGCGACTTCACCCCCGAGAAGGTCCTCTGGGCCCCCGTGGCCGTGAAGGTGGACGACGAGGGCAATGTCTACATCGCCGACACCACCCGCCACCGCTTCCAGGTCTACCAGAAGAACACCGAGCCGGTGCTGGTCTAGTCCTGTACCGAAAGTCCACCCGTTCATCCTTCGACAAGCTCAGGACGAACGGGTGGAGGCTGGCGACCCGTTGGTGGTGAGCTTGTCGAACCATCAACGGATTAGGGCAACTCATAGCAAGATTTCCGAAACTTTGGGGCAGGCTTCGAGCCTGCCCCTCTTTATGGAGCGCCCATGACCCAGAATCAGGAACAATCCAGTGGCACGTTAGCCCAGCAGATGTTCGGCCCGCAGGCCGGGGTCTACGCCCGGAGCAAGGTGCATATCAGCGACGACAGCCTGGAATCGGTGCAAAAGCTGACCGCCCCGGCCCTTCGACAAGCTCAGGGTGACGGGGCGGGCGCTCAGGGCGACGGGGAAGGCACGACGCCCTATCGCTGGGCCGTGGACATTGGCACGGGGGCCGGATTCACCGCCTTCGCCATGGCCGAGGTCTCGGAGCGCGTGATTGCCAGCGACATTACCCAGCCGATGCTGCGGCAGGCCGGGCGCATCAGCGGCGAGCGCGGGCTGCCCAACGTCGGGCTGGTGCAGAACGCCGCCGAGTCGCTGCCCTTCGCCGACGGCAGCCTCGACCTGATTACCTGCCGCAAAGCCGCCCACCACTTCCGCAACTTCGAGGCGGCCCTGGACGAGGCGCAGCGGGCGCTGCGGCCCGGCGGCTCGCTGGTGATGGCCGACACCGTAGCCCCGGAGGACGACGACATCGCCCGGTGGCAGAACGAAATCGAGCTGCGCCGCGACTTCAGCCACGTTGAGGACCGGAAGATTTCCGTCATCCGGCGGATGCTGGAGGACCGGGGGTTCGAGGTGGTGGGAAGCGAAGACGAGCGGGTCTACCTGTGGTTCAACGACTGGGTGATGCGGACAAGAGTGCCGGAAGACGAGGCTGCCGCCCTGCGCCGGGAGTTCCAGGAGGGAGCGGCGGAAATCAAGGAGGCGTTCCAAGTGGGCGAACCGGAGGAGGACGGCGACTTTCTGTTCTCGTTTCCCGTGTGGGTGTTCCGGGCGGTCAAGAGGTGAGATGCCGCGGGGCGGTTCATCCCAAATACTTGAGGATGAGGGTCAACGCCGCTAGCGCGACTCCTATGCCGGTCATCAACCAGCGCATGGCACGCATCTCGCCGCGCAACTCGCGCATCTCACCACGTAAATCAGCAATATCTTCTTTGGTGGCTATATGGGGGCTGGCTCCCTCCAGTCTGCTGACCCGGTCTTCAATAGTAGCCATGGAGCTTTCTCCGGTTAGTTCAGGAACCTTGGCACTCTGTTGGACTTTCTGAAAGTGCGTTGTCTTACCGCTCAGTATACATCACAAAGGTTTTGGCCTCAACCGAATCAACCCGGCCACTGCTCCAGCCGCCAGGCCATGTCCCAGAACTGGTACTCCAGACGCAGGCTGGTGACGTAGGCCGTCTCCATCGCGGCCTGCTCCGCCGGTGATGCTGCGCTGCCCAAGCCGTCGGTCAGCGTCCGCAGGTGCAACGCCAGGTCGCGGAACTCGTCGGACGAATACATCCCCACCCACTCGGCGTACAGCGGCGCGTGGGCCGTTTGGCCTGAGCCTGTCGAAGACCCGCCCCGGCGGGCCAGGTGCTCGCCGATCTCCCAGTAGCCCCACTGGCAGGGCAGCAGCGATGCGGCCAGCTCGCCGAAGCTGCCCTGCGACGCCACCCGCAGCAGGTACGATGTGTAGGCAACGGTGGTCGGCGCGGGGCGGGTGGCCTCCAGTTCCTCGCGGCTGATGCCGAACTGGGCGCAGTAGCCCCGGTGCAGCTCCATCTCGGTGTTCAGCGTCTCGTCCAGCAGCCCGGCGAACCACGACATTACCTCCAGCTCAGGCGCCCGGGCCACCCCCAGCGCCAGCACGCGGGCGTAGTCAATCAGGTACACGTAGTCCTGGGCCACGTAGAACTTGAACCGCTCCACGTCCAGGTCGCCCTGCCCGATGCCCACCACGAAGGGATGCTCCAGGATGGCCCGGCGGATGGGGAGCGCCCGCTCTTCGACGGTTTCTATGAAGCCCATGACCACTCCCTACTCGCCGTCCCGGGGCGGGCGCCGACGGTGCCGGAATATATCGCCCAGCGGGATGGACAGGCCCGGTAGCAGAGGTGTGGTCAGGGTGTCATCGGCGCCTAGCACGGCCCGCTCGACGTACTCGCCGTCTTGCAGTTCCAGTTGGGTCACCGTGTCGTTGCGGGGGTCTATGGGCCAGTATTCCAGCACACCCGCCTCGGCGTATATCTGGCGCTTCCGCACCAGGTCCCTATTGCGGTCAGTGGACAGTATCTCGACGGCGATGTCGGGCGGGGCCTCAACTCGGCTTAGACCCACTATATCCCGGCGCTCGCTTAGGATAATGACTATATCGGGCTCCGGGGCTCGTTGCAGTTCCCGCGACAGGATGGTGGTCATTTCGTGGTAGAACTGGGCTGGCGGGGTCTCGAAATCATCCAGATAATCGTCGAGACTCCGAGAAAATCTACGTATCAGAAATTGGTGGTCGGGTGTACCTGTTGCCATGATATAAAGCACTCCGTCGTCGAGCTCCCATTTGCCATCCGTCTCGTCAAGGGCCAGGAACTCGTCGAGGGACATCCGCATTCCGGTACGGTATTTTGTGGTGGTCATTACCGGCTCCATGTCCGCGCATTTGGGGATTCCGCGCCGGACAAGTTGATTGTATCAGAGCGGAATCGCTCATCAGGCATTGGAGCGACCTTTTATATGCTCAAACCTGTGACGCCCGCCGCTTTCGCCGCGCCCCACAGTCGGCGTATAATGTCGGCAATCCCTATAACACCACGGATGTGATTCCTATGGAAGTTGTTTTCACCCAGGACGTGCCCAACAAGGCCCGCGCCGGCGAGGTGCGGCGGGTTCCCGACGGCTACGCCCGCAACTATCTCCTACCCCAGGGCCTGGCCCTGATGGCCACGCCGGAGGTGCTGAAGCGCCTGCACAAGATAAAGTCGGCGGGCGATCAAGTGCGTATGCGCGAGACCCAGGTGCTGGAAGAGCTTAAGGAAGCCCTGGAGGACACCGAAATCACCGTGCAGGCTCGCGTGACCCCCACCGGGCGCTACTATGGCGCCATCACCAGCACCCACATCTCCATGGCGCTGGCCGAGGTCACCGGGCGCGAGGTGGAGCGCCGCTGGATCGAAGTGGCCGAACCCATCCGCGAGCCGGGGGAGTACGACATAATGTTGCGCTTCTCCACCGAAATCGCCGCGACGATTCACGTGACCGCCGAGGCCGAAGAGTAACCGTGGCCCTTCATCCTTCGACCAGCTCAGGACGAACGGTTTCGCCATGACCATGTACGCGGAAAGGCTGCTGCCTCACAACCTGGAGGCGGAGGAAGCGGTCATTGGCTCGCTGCTGATTGACGGCGAGTGCTTCTCGCGGGTCGCCCCGGTGCTGCAACCCGGCGACTTCTACCGCGAGCGCAACCAGCTCTGCTTCGCCGCGGCCATGGCCCTGTTCCAGCGGGACCAGGCTATAGACCAGCTAACCCTGGCCGGGGAACTGGCGCGCACCGAGAAGCTGGACGCCGTGGGCGGGATGGCCTACCTTTCGCACCTGGTGTCCATCACCCCCACCTCGGCTCACTCCGAGGAATACGCCGAAATCGTCTCGCGCACCGCCACCATGCGCAAGCTCATTGACGCCGCGGCCCAGATTTCGGCGCTGGGCTACAACGACACCGACGACGTGGACGCCACGCTGCGGCAGGCAGAGGACGCGCTGTTCGCCGTCCGGGGGGCGGGCCAGGCCAGGGGCTTCATACCGCTGCGGCAGATTTACGACCAGTATCTGCAAGACCGGGCGGGAGTGGCCGAGCCGCTGCTGGACGTGGGCGGGCCGGTGATGTCGGGCTATGCCGACCTGGACGAGTTGCTGGGCGGCATACAGCGGTCGGACATGGTGATACTGGGGGCGCGCCCGTCGCTGGGCAAGAGCACCCTGGCGCTGAACATCTGCCTCAACGCCGCCCGCAACGGCTCCACTGCCGGCATCTTCAGCCTGGAGATGAGCCGTGAGCAGCTCGGTATGCGCATCCTGTCCTCGGAGGCCGAGGTTGACTCTCACCGGCTGCGGCTGGACCTGACCACCTTCGCCGAGCAGCAGCGCATCATTGACGCCATCGGCCAGCTTTCAGACCTGCCGGTGTACATAGACGACACGCCCTACCAGGGCATGGTGGAGATGCGGAGCAAGGCGCGGCGGCTGTCGCTGGAGCATGGCCTGGACTTGCTGGTGGTGGACTACCTGCAACTGGTGGAGGGCCCGAGGCGCGGCGGCTACGGCGCCAACCGGGTGCAGGAAATCAGCGAGATTTCCCGTTCCCTGAAAGCGATGGCCCGCGACCTGGGCGTCGCCCTCGTCGCCTGCTCGCAGTTGAGCCGCCTGGTGGAGAACCGCCCCAGCCACCGGCCCCTGCTATCCGACCTGCGCGACAGCGGCAGCATTGAGCAGGACGCCGACGTGGTGATGTTCATTCACCGCGAGGACGTCTACACCAGCGAAGAGGAATGGGAGCAGCAGCGCCCCGGCCAGCCCTACCCCAAGAACATCGCCGACATCATAGTCGCCAAGCACCGCAACGGCCCCACCGGGAACATACAATTGGAGTTCCGCGACAACCTGGTGCGATTCGACTCCTTCGCCCGCGTCCCCGAGTACTAGACGGGGGTGCTGGACATGGCCTTTAACGGCTTCCCCCGCGACACGCTCTACACGCCCACGCCTCCACAACATTTCGGAAGGAACCCAGAATATGACACAAGTAATGTCTGGCTACCCAGAACTTGACTCGTTCGTTAGCCTAGAACCATCCCAATTGGTAGTCATCGCCGGGCACACTTCTATAGGCAAGAGCGCCCTCGCTCTGAATATTTGCATCAATGCCGCCAAGAACGGTTCCCGAGTAGTCATTTTCAATCTAGAAATGAGAGCTGAAACCATCAACCTGCGCACCCTGTCTTCTGAGGCTGAGGTTGATTCCTATCGCCTGCGGCTGGACTTAACCACCTTAGCTGAGCAGCAGCGTATCATCGACGTCATCGGCTATCTTTCCGACCTGCCTCTTAACATTGACGACACCCCTGGCCAGACTGCGACGCAGATCATAAGCAAAGCACGGCGACTGGCTCTGGAGCACGGTATAGACCTGATTGTAGTGGATTACCTACAGCTAGTGGAGGGGAACAGTGGTCCCGGAACAAGCCGAACTCAAGAAATTAGCGAAATCTTCCAGTCGCTCAAATTCCTAGCCCAAGAATTCGAAGTTCCGATCATAGTCTGCTCTCAGCTTAATTCGAGGGGCGAGGGCCCTTATAGCCGCCAACCGCAGTTGTTAGACTTGCCTGACTCCATAGCTCTTGAGGCGGATACGGTGATGTTCATCCATCGTGAAGACTTGTACATCACCGAAGTAGAATGGGAGATACTACATCCGGGTTACCTATATCCCCAGAATATCGCATACATCATCATAGCCAAGAACAACAACGGCCCGACGGGTACCGTACAGCTCTTGTTCCGGGACTTTCTTACGCGCTTCGATTCCTATAATTGGGCCAGTGGTTAATTGATATGCCCTTCAACGGCTTTCCCCGCGACACGCTCTACACTCCCACGCCCGACCCGCTCTTCGGCCCGCTGCTGGAGGAAATGCACGACATCGCGGAGCTGAAGGTGACGCTGCGGGGGCTGTGGCTGCTGCACCACAAGCGTCAGAGCGTGCGGGCCGTCTCGCTGGACGAGTTTCTGGCCGACACTACGCTGCTGCGGGGGCTGTGTCCTTCAACTGACACTAGCCCTTCGACAAGCTCAGGGCAAACGGGGGCGGAATCCGGAGACGTTGCCGAGGAAATACGGCGTGGCCTGCGGCTGGCGGTGCGCCGGGGCGTCTTCCTGGCCCACGAGGCCGGAGCGGGCCGGGTGTATTTCGCGGTCAACAACGACGCCGGACGCCGCACCATCGCCCGTATGAAGCAAACAGGCGCGGAGCCCAGCGACGTTTCATTCGGTGCAGACGAGGCCCCGGCGGGAATGCAGGAGCGCCCCAACATCTTCGCCCTGTACGAAAACATCATTGGGTTGATCTCGCCCATCATGGCCGAGCGGCTCAAGGAGGCCGAAGAACGCTACCCGCCGGGCTGGATCAGGGAAGTATTCGAGATTGCGGAACTGGAAAACAAGCGCAACTGGCAATACATTGACGCCATCCTGAAGCGCTGGGGATCGGAGGGCAAGGGCGGATGGAAGGGGGGAAGCAATGACGATGGAAAGCCTGGGCGACATTCTCCGCAGAATCAGCGCGGGAAGTATAGCCAAGACTACGAACGGTATCGGCGCCGGGCATCATCCAGAACCCGCGCCCGCTGACCGCTGCGCCACCTGCAACGGCTCCGGCTGGGTGACCCGCCGTATGCCCGTCGGACACCCGGAGTTCGGTCAAGCCGTCCCCTGTCCCTCCTGCCGCAACGATGAGGAATCCCCGGCCCGCCGGGACTCGCTGCGGCGGTACAGCAACCTGGGCGCGTTAGCCGGCGTTACCTTCGCCGCCACCCGGGCGGAAGGCCCGCTGGCCGATCCCGGGGCGCGGCGGATGTTCGCCGAAGCCTTTGCCCAAGCCGCTTCATACGCCGAGAACCCGCAGGGCTGGCTGGTGCTGACCGGCCCCTCCGGCAGCGGCAAGACCCATCTCGCCGCCGCCATCGCCAACCGCTGCATCGAGCGGCAGCAGACCACCTTCTTCATCATGGTGGCCGACCTGCTGGACCACCTGCGCGCCGCTTACGCGCCCGACAGCCCCACCACCTACGACGAGCTGTTCGAGCAGGTGCGCAACGTGCCGCTGCTGGTGCTGGACGACCTGGGCGTCCACAGCGCCACGCCGTGGGCGCAGGAAAAGCTGTTCCAGGTCATCAACCACCGCCACAACAACAACCTGCCAACCGTCGTAACCTTTCGAGGCCCGCTGGCCCGGATGGACGAATTGCTGCGCACTCGCCTGGAAGCCGCCGATGGGCGTTCCGCTGTCCTACAGTTGGGCCACTTCAACACCCGCCTGGCTCTGGGCATCGGCGAAGTGCGCCCTGAAATGCTGGAGCGGATGAAGTTCACCAACTTCAATCCGGCGGGAAGCCCCAAGGCAACCGACAAGGACCGGGACACACTGGCCCACGCCGTCAGCGCCTCCCGCATCTTCGCCAGCTTTCCCGAGGGCTGGCTATTCTTCACCGGAGCGCGGGGTTGCGGCAAGACGCACCTGGCGGTCGCCATAGCCGGGGAGAGCCTGCAACAGGGGCGGCAGGTGTTCTTCGCTTTCGTGCCGACGCTGCTGGACCACCTTCGCACCACTTACAGCCCCGATAGTCCTGTGGGTTTCGACGAGATTTTCGAGCAGGTGCTAAACGTTCCCCTGCTTATTCTCGATGATCTGGGCGCGGAAAACAGCACTGCCTGGGCGGAGGAGAAGCTCTACCAGATAATCGTCCACCGCCACGAAGCTCGTCTGCCCACAGTAATCACCACCGCCTCGCAAATGGAAGATCTAGAGAGAGCAAGGCCCCGCATCGCCTCCCGGCTGGTGGACTGGCTGGTGGTGGACTGGGTGCCGATAGACGCCCCCAACTACCGCGACCAGCGTTAGCGCTGTTCCGAGTAAGGGATGACGAAGACTGTCACTTCCTCCGCCTCCGCCTGTTCGGTGCGCGCGTCGTCTATCCGGGCGGTGATAACCACTGGCGTTACGTCGCCGCCGGTGATGGTCTCCAAGATATTGGCCCGTTGTCTGGCCCGCCGGACGTCGTGGGTATCCGCTGTGAGAGAGATCTCAAAGACGGCATGGCGGTTCTCTTCGTCCGAGATAATCAGGTCGGTCTCAAAGAGGTCGCCGGAATCCGCCCTAGTTGCCAGTTTATCCCGGGTTGCACGGGCAATGGTGCTGGTCAGTCTCGGATCAACGAGACCTGCTTCCTGACTGAGGGCAATGTAATAAGCCTCAAAACCGAGAACGATATGGGACCGGGCCATGGCCTTGGGTCGCACAACTCGCTCGTACTGCATACCCTCAAAGTTTCCGAACCGGCCCTCCATCCTGGCAAACTGCTGCCTGGTGTCCTCGTTAATTTCTTTTAGCTCGGCCAGCAGTTCAGATTGCTTCGCCAACATTTCGGACAGGTTCCGGTTGGTTTCCTCCTGGGATTGGATGAACCGGTCTAACCGGGCGGGCAGGTCGAGCAGGTCTTCGGTAAGGAGCAGAGCCCTGAGCGTATCCGCCCAAGCGGGCTGTTCTCTCAGGATTCGGGCGAGGTCGTCAATGGTGTTTATCGTTGTCATACCCGAATTGTACCCTATTGGGGACATGATGTTGGAATAGTTCCACGGGCTAGCCGTCGCCGGGCTTCTCGACAATGGCGCTAACCATCACGGTTGCTAATGGCAACGGGCCGTGATAGAATCAACCCGGAAGTTAGATAAAGAAGAAGCAAGAGAAGCGAAGACGCGCCAAATGCTAGACGGTGAAACCAAAGCCAATATCATCCGCGAGTACCGCATCAACGACCGGGACACCGGTTCCGCCGAAGTTCAGGTAGCAGTCCTTACCGAGAACATCAAGAGGCTCACCGAACATCTGCGGACACACCGCAAAGACGTTCACTCCCGTCGCGGCTTGCAGGGCATGGTCTCCCAGCGGCGGCGTCTGCTGAATTACCTGAGCAAGGAAGACGTCAACCGCTACCAGACGCTCATAACAAGGCTTGGCCTGCGCCGGTAATTTCGCATCCGCAGCCCCGATGCTATCGGGGCTGATTTTCGTCTAGCCACGTCCCTCCCCCTGCTGTCTTCCCGCCTAACTCACCTTTGTGTGAGGTCATTCGTTTTATTATGGCAACTGAACTTGCAACCCCCACAGTGGTCCACCGCGACATCGGCGGGGAAACCCTGGTACTGGAAACCGGCCGCCTGGCCTTCCAGGCCCATGGCGCGGTCACCGTCCGCTACGGCGAGTCCATCGTGCTGGCGACCGCCGTGATGTCGGACCGCCCCCGCGCCGAGGACATTGACTTTCTGCCCCTGACCGTGGACTACGAAGAAAGGCTCTACGCCGCCGGGCGCATCCCCGGCAGCTTCTTCCGGCGCGAAGGCCGCCCCGGACAGGAAGGCATCCTGGCCTCCCGGCTCACCGACCGGGCCATCCGGCCCCTGTTCCCCAAGGGCCTGCACAACGACGTGCAGATTACCCTGACCGTCCTCTCCGCCGACCAGGAGAACCCGCCGGAAATCCTGGCCATGGTGGGCGCGTCGGCGGCCCTCGCCATCTCGCAGATACCCTTTGAGGGCCCCATCGGAGCCTGCCGCATTGCCTACCGCAACGGGCAGTACGTCATCAATCCGACCTACCAGGAGAGCGACGACAGCACCCTGAGCATGGTCATCGGCGGCACCCGCGAGGCCATCATCATGGTGGAGGCCGGCAGCGACGAGGTGTCGGAGGAAGTCATCCTCGAAGCCATTCGGCGGGCGCAGGAAGCCAACAGCGAAATCATCTCGCTCATCGAGGAACTGACAGCCCAGGTGGGACAGCCCAAGGTGGAGGTCAAGACCGACAAGGAGGCCGCCGAGAAACTGGATAGCAGCATCCGGGGAGTCGTAGGCACCCGGCTGGCCGACGCGCTGGAAGAAAACCTGGACAAGGTGCCGCTGGAAGCCCGCGAAAACGCCCTGCGCGATGAGGTCAACGAGAAGCTGGCCGAGGAATTCGGCGAGAAGGCCCTCTCCGAGGGTTTCAAGAGCGTGATGCGCGACGAGGTGCGCCGCCGCATCCTGGAGCGGCACATCCGCCCCGACGGGCGCTCGCTGGAAGAGATTCGCCCCATCACCTGCGAGGTGGGCGTCCTGCCCCGCACCCACGGCTCCGGCCTGTTCACCCGCGGCATGACCCAGGTGCTGTCCACCGTGACCGTGGGTTCGCTGTCGATGAAACAGACCCTCGACACCGTGGGGCCGGACAACACCAAGCGGTTCATGCACCACTACAACTTCCCGTCCTTCTCCACCGGCGAGGCCCGCCGCGTGGGGTCGCCGGGCCGCCGCGAAATCGGCCACGGCGCACTGGCGGAGCGGGCCATCCTGCCCGCCCTGCCCTCGGAAGATGAGTTCCCCTACGCCATCCGCGTGGTGTCGGAAGTGCTTTCCTCCAACGGCAGCACCTCCATGGGCAGCGTCTGCGGCACCTCGCTGGCCCTGATGGACGCCGGCATTCCGGTCAAGGCCCCGGTGGCCGGCATCGCCATGGGCCTGGTGACCGGCGACGACGGCCAGTACGCCATCCTCAGCGACATTCAAGGCATCGAGGACTTCCTGGGCGATATGGACTTCAAGGTCGCCGGGACCGAGAACGGCGTAAACGCCCTGCAAATGGACATCAAGTGGACCGGACTGACCCAGGAGATACTGGCCCAGGCCCTGGAGCAGGCCCGCGTGGGGCGGCTGTACATCATGGACAAGATGGCCCAGGCCATCACCAGCCCCAACCGGCAGATGAGCCCCCACGCCCCCAAGATGATTCGCCTGAAGATCAACCCCGACAAGATTGGCGCTCTCATCGGCCCCGGCGGGCGGGTAATTCGCGGCATCCAGGAAGAGACCGGCACCAACATAGACGTGCAGGACGACGGCACGGTCACCATCGGCGGCGTGGACCAGACCATGCTGGAGATGGCGCAGTCCAAGGTGGACAGCTTGACCCGCGAGCTGGCCGTCGGCGACATCTTCACCGGCAAGGTGGTGCGCCTGACCAACTTCGGCGCCTTCGTCGAGCTGGTGCCGGGCCGCGACGGTCTCATCCGCAACGGCGATCTGGGCGACCTGGAAGAGGACCTGACCGAGGGACAGGAAATCACGGTGATGATCCACGAAATCGACTCTCAGGGCCGGGTGAACCTGTCGCGCCGCGCTCTCTTCGGCGACGACAGCCCGCCTGCGCCTCGCACCGACTCCCCTCGCCCGGCCTTCGACCGCGGCGGACGCGGCGGCGACCGGGGAGGACGCAACGGCGGCTTCGGCGGCGGACGCGGCGGCAACGGCGGCGGCGGGCGGCGCAACGGCGGTGGCGGCGGGCGCCCCATGGGCGGCGGTCGCGGCCCCGGCGCAGGCCAGGAACGCCGCTTCGACGGCGGCGGACGCGGCCCGCGCAGCTAGGGTTTTCGACGCAAAGGCGCAAAGACGCAAAGAGCGCAGGGAGCTTGTCTTTCTCTGCGCTCTTCGCTTTTAATTATCCTGTTTAATCATCCCGGATGGAGGCTATGATGGCTGCGATTCGAGTTGTGATACATGGCGCAACCGGCAAGATGGGCGTCGAGACCGTCGCCGCCGTCTGCCGCGAGAGCGATATGGAGCTGGTGGGCGCGGTCTGCCGCACCGACCGGGGCGGCGTGCTGCCCACGCCGTCGGGCGATGTGCCGCTGTCCACCGACCTGGCGCAAATGCTGGACGACACCCGCCCCGACGCGATGGTGGACTTCACCAACTCCGCCGCCTGCATGGAGGCCGCCCATGCCGCCGCCGCCCGCAAGGTCAACCTGGTGCTGGGTTCCAGCGGCCTCAACGCCGACCATCACGCGCAGTTGGACGCCCTGGCCAACGACAATGGCGTGGGCATCATCGTCGCCCCCAACTTCGCCCTCGGCGCCATCGTGCTGAAGAAGCTGGCGGAGCAGGCCGCGCCCTTCTTCGACTACGTGGACATCGTGGAATCCCACCACGAGATGAAGATAGACGCCCCTTCCGGCTTCTCGCTGGCCCTGGCCAACAGCCTGGCCGGGCAGAAGCAGTTCACCCGCAACGTGACCGAGAAGGAGAACCTGCCGGAGACCCGGGGCGGCAACGTCAACGGCGTAACCGTCCACAGCGTCCGCCTGCCCGGCCGGAGCGCCCACCACGAGGTGGTCTTCGGCGCGGCGGGCCAGACCGTCACCCTGCGCCACGACACGCTGGGCCGCGACTGCTATATGCCCGGCGTCGTCCGCTGCATCCGCGAAGCCGCCGCCAAGCCCGGCCTGGTGGTGGGGTTGGAGAACGTGCTGGGGCTGTAATTGAGGCCCACGGAGCGCTGGAATCGCTCGCGGTGTCACCGCAATTTCCACTTCCTTAGCAACCGGACAAGACCAATACCGCGGTCCCGTCTGATATAGTATTTTTACGAAACTCAAAAAGGAGAAGGTGTTCCCGTGGAAGAATTGACCATTGCCGTTGTTGGCGCTACCGGAGCCGTGGGCGCAGAGTTCCTGCGCATCGTGGAGCAGCGCTATGCCAAGCCGCCCACCCTGCGGTTGATGGCGTCCCAGCGCTCCGCCGGCAAGCGCATCGCCGTAGGCGGCGAGGAACTGGTGGTCGAGGAAGCCGCGAAGGACTCCTTCGAGGGCGTGGACGTCGCGTTTATCTCAGCCAGCTCTGCGGTCAGCCGCGATCTGGCGCACCACGCAGTGGCCGCCGGGGCGGTGGTCATAGACGACGGCTCGGCCTTCCGCATGGAGGCCAACGTGCCGCTGGTGGTGCCCGAGGTCAACGGCGAGGACGTGGAGTGGCACGAGGGCATCATATCCATACCCAACTGCTCTACCACGCCGCTGGTGATGGCGGCCCACCCCCTGCGCCAGCTTGCGCCCATCCGACGCGTCATCGCCGACACCTACCAGTCGGTTTCCGGCGCCGGGGCGGCGCTGGTGGCCGACCTGCGCGAGCAGTCCGGGCGACTCATCGACGCCGACCACGCCGCCACCGCCAGCGAGCCGGGGCAGATTGCCTACAACCTGATTCCCCAGATAGACCGCTTCATGGACACCGGCTATACCTACGAAGAACAGAAGATGCGGCAGGAATCGCAGAAGATTCTGCACGACCCGGAGCTGCAAATCTCCGCCACCTGCGTCCGCGTGCCGGTGTACGTGTCCCACAGCGCGGCAGTGCACCTGGAGTTCGAGCGCCCCGTATCCGTCGGCGAGGCCCGCGAGGCCCTGACGGCGATGCCCGGGCTGACCGTGCTGGACGACCCGGCCAACGCCGCCTACCCCATGCCCTGGGACGTTTCCGGCGAGGACGACGTGTTCGTGGGCCGCATCCGGCAGGACATCTCCAACCCCAACGGCCTGGCCCTGTGGATCGTCTCCGACAACCTGCGCAAGGGCGCGGCCCTCAACAGCCTCCAGATAGCCGAGGAGCTGGTGAAGCGCGATCGCCTGAAGCCGCGCGCCGCAGCCGCCCGCGTCTAGGCATCAGGAGCCAACGTCCCCTCTCCCTCTGGGAGAGGAAGAACGAAAACCTCCCCTCGACGCGCCATAGGGTTGCGGCTATGTCAACCGCGCGTATAATAGGCGCAAAAGCGAGCATCCGAGACATACGAATGAAGGGAGGGCAATTATGGCTGAGATAGGCAGGCTCATAACGGCGATGGTCACACCGTTCGACGCCGAGGGGAAGGTGGACTACGAACAGGCCAAGCGGCTTGCCAACGCCCTTCTCGACTCCGGCAGCGACGGGGTCATCGTTTCAGGGACTACCGGCGAGTCGCCCACGCTGACTACCGACGAGAAACTGCGCCTGTACGCCGAGGTCAAGGAGTCTGTCGGCGAGCGGGGCGCGGTCATCGCCGGCACCGGCAACTACAGCACCGCCGAAAGCATCGAGCTGACCATGGAAGCCGAGAAGACCGGCGTGGACGGCCTGCTGCTGGTGGTGCCTTACTACAACAAGCCGCCGCAGGAGGGGCTGTACCAGCACTTCAAGGCCATCGCGGAAAGCACCAGCCTGCCGGCCATCGTCTACAACGTGACCAGCCGCACCAGCCTGAACATGACCCACGAGACCACCATCCGCCTCAGCGAGATCGAGAACATCGTGGGTATCAAGGAAGCGGGCAGCGACATGGACCAGATAACCCGCATCATAGACGGGGCCAAGCCCGGCTTCCTGGTGTGGAGCGGCAACGACAACGAGACCTTCTACATCATGGCCACCGGCGGCTATGGCGTGGTCAGCGTCGCCTCGCACCTCATCGGCAGCCAGATAAAGCAGATGATGGGCCTGCTGCTGGAAGGCGACGTGGAGGGCGCCGCCGCCGAGCACCGCCGGATGCTGCCGATGTTCAAGGTGCTGTTCGTGGAGTCCAACCCCATCCCGGTCAAGTACGGCCTGAACAAGGCGGGCTTCAACGTGGGCAACCCCCGCCTGCCCCTGATCCCGCCGTCCGAAAGGGCCGCCGCCGAAATCGACAAGGTGATGTCGCAGTACACCATAGACCTGCCGGTCTAGCGACGGCTGAACCTGCGGAACCCGCAGAGTCACGACGGAACAAAGATAGGGGGCGTATGCCCCCTATCGTTTCTTAAAGCCCGAATCCTCGACTTCCCAAGGAACAAAGAACGAGCGGGCTAATCAATCAGTTGTGGCATGACGCAAAGGACTCGTTGACTGATTGGACGTTTCCATTGTAGCGAATTGGAAAACCCGCATTTCGATTGACCTGGTTGGGGCAGCCCCCTTGTTGACCATCCTACGCACCGTCTCAGCGGTTTCAAGGCTGAACGATTGCTCTCCGCAGCGAACACAGACCTCGGCAGGGATACGTTCCACCAACACATACTCCTCGTCAATCTTGAAAACTTCGTCCACTACTTCAGAGCGGCTCTCCTTGCATCCGCAGACTGCACACTCAAACATAGTTACCTCCGAGTAGTGTAGTCGATCCAATCGGCCGGGTCAGGCTCGTACACTGTTATTACCCTGACAACACTGGTATCCGCCAGAGATACCTGAATATGCAGCGGCCTGTCGGCATAAGTGAATCCCAGCATAAGACAACTGGGTGAGTATTTGTCATCAGGGTACTCTTCAATGACGATTGCCGATTCCCCTGCCTGCCTGATTTCCGATTCGCTAATCTCCCGTTGAACAAGTCGCCTGACAACGTGCAGTGTAAGATCGAATTCGGAGTTTGAAAGCTGCCTGCGAACATCGTCCAGTGACTTTGCCATTCATGTTGCTCTTTAACCGGTATCCTACCGCAACTGCGCCACCGTCACTCCCTCGCCGCCGGGGCCTTCGCCATCGCCTGCGCCGGACACCAGCGGGTGGTCCGCCAGGTACTCGCGGATGGCGCGGCGCAACGCCCCCGTCCCCTTGCCGTGGATGATGCGCAGCAACGACGCGCCGTCCAGGGCGGCGTCGTTGAGGGCGGTGTCCACGCGGGCGACGGCCTCGTCCACCCGCAGGCCGCGCAGGTCCATCTCCGGGTCGGGGCGGCGGGGCGCGGATGGGCGGTTGGCTGCCCGGTCGAGGTAGACCCCCTGGCGTGCGGCGGTGGGGTGGCCTTCGGCGAGGCTCTGCAACTGGTAGACCGGAATCTTGGCCCGCATGGTTCCCAGCAGCACCTCCACCCGCTGCGCCTGCGCCGGATTCCCGCCTTCGCGGGAATGACGGGAAGTGCGGGAAGGACGGGCGGGTTCGGGCGGCGTGATGACCTCCACCGGCTGGCTGATGCCGCGCACGTATACCCGGTCGCCACTCTTGAGCCGTTCCTGCCAGGGCGCACGCCTGATTTCGATGGGCTGCCAGTTGGCGGCGTCCAGCTCCCGCTGCACCTCGCGCAGGTCGCGCTGGCTCTCCCGCAGGTCATCCCGGCTCTCCTGCCCGGTAGCAGGCGCTCGGATACGCCCGGCGGCGGGCTGGACTGTTGCTGCGCTGGCCGCCAGCTCCATTGACCGCTCCGCCCGTTGCAGGCGGTCCACTATGTCGGCGGTCCGCAGTTGCAGCTCGCGGCGGGCTTCCTCCACCAGCTCGGTCTTGGTGGCCTCCACCGACGATAGCTGCTCCTCCACTTCCTTCTGCATCCTGACAGCAGCCAGACGCGACGACTCTGCCTCCTCTTTCAACTGCTCGACAGTGCGGCGTTCCTGTTGCAGCTCCCGCAGCAGCGTTTCGGTGGCCTGCTCCACCGGCGATACTCCGGCGCTGGCATCCTCGATGATTTCCTGCGGCAGCCCCAGCCGCGCCGCGATGGTCAGCGCGTAGCTGCGGCCCGGCAGCCCGACGGTTAGCTGGTAGGTGGGCGCCAGAGTCGTCGGGTCCAGGTCCACGCTGGCGTTCAGCATACCCGGGTGTTCCTGCACCGTGCGGGCCACGCCGCGCTGGTGGGTAGTGCCGACCAAGAACACGCCCATCCGCTGGAAGTGGCGCAGCACGGCGCTGGCCAGCGCGGCCCCTTCCTCCGGGTCGGTGCTGGTTCCCAGTTCGTCCACCAGCACCAGCGAGCGGCCAGTGGCCCGGCGCATAATGTCCAGCAGGTTGGTGATGTGGGAGCTGAACGTCGAAAGCGACTGCTGGATACTCTGCTGGTCGCCGATGTCGGCATAGATGCCGTCGAACCCCGGAAAGCGGGCGTCCTCGGCCGGGACGTGCAGCCCGGCGTGGGCCATCATCGCCAGCAGGCCGACGGTCTTCAGGGCCACCGTCTTGCCCCCGGCGTTGGGGCCGGTGACGAGCAGCACGCCGCGCTCCGAGTCCAGCGACAGGCTGATAGGCACCACGTCGCCGTCCTTCGACTGGCCCAGGAGCAGCGGATGACGGGCGCGACTCAGGCGCAGGCGGCGCAGCGTAGCCTGCTCTCCCTCGCTGTCGCTCTCCGCACCCTCGTCTTTGTCCTCAATAACCGGCGCCGTGGCCCGCAACGCCGCCGAATACCGCGCCTTCGCCACGTCCAAGTCCAGCCGCGCCACGATGTCCAGGGCCAGCAGCAGGTCCTCGCCGGTGTCGCCGACGCGGTTGGTCAGGTGCCGCAGCACCCGCTCCACCTCGCGCTCCTCGGCCAGCCGGGCCTCGCGCCAGCGGTTGCCCATATCCACCGCCGCCATGGGCTCGACGAACACCGTCGCGCCGCTGTCGGAAACGTCGTGGACGATGCCCGGCACGCGGTAGCGCATCTCGGTCTTGATGAGCAGCACCATACGCCCGTTGCGCTGGGTGATGAGCGGCTCCTGGACCACCTCTGACCGCTGGAAGCGGCGCAGGTTGCGCTCCATGATTTCGTTCAGGCGGTTCTGCGCCTGCCGCGACTCGGCCCGCAGACGCCCCAGCAGCGGGCTGGCGTAGTCCAGCACCTCCCCGGCCGGGCTGATGGCCGCGCCGATTTCGCTGTCCAGATGCCCCAGCTCCGGTATGTTGCTGGCGAGACTGGACAGGAGCGGCAGACTTTCTTGGCGTACAAGCTCGTCGCGGTCGTAGCGGGCGGCGCGGGCGAAGGCGCGGACGGCGTACAGTTCCTCGCCGCGCAGCAGGCCGCCCAGCATGGCGCGGTGAATCAGCTCGGTGATGTCGTTCTCCGGCCCGAACTCCAGCGAGCCGCCGCCGTCAATGTAGCGCCGGGCTTCGGTGGTTTCCTGCTGCCGTGTCGCCACCTCCAGCAGGTCCTCCGACGGCTCCAGCGCGGCCACCTTCTCCCGCCCCAGCGCCGTGCGGCAGTACGACGCCACCTGCCCCAGCACCTGGTCGAACTCCAGCAACCGCCCGGCCTTCTCAAAACCGCCCAGAGTCATTCAGCAATCTCCATACTTCACGGAAGGATTAGACGCAAAGGCGCAAAGATTTCTTTATTAGACCTGCTTTGCGTCATTACGTCATCGCGTTGAAATCAATGGTCCAAACCCGGCTCTCGGTCAGCATCGCGGCGACCTGCGGCAGGGTATCCCGTTTCGGGTCGCGGATGTTAAGGCGGCGTTTCAGTGTTATGGGCTGTAACGAGGCCAGCGCCGGGCATTCCTTCAGTAGGCCGTTCAGGGTGAACCGTTCGCCGCCCAGCACCAGGTAGTCCAGTTGCGCCGTCGGGGGCATCAGGTGGGCGCGGGTTTCCTGGCACACCTTGTCGTACAGCCGCTTGATCTGCCCGTCGCGCACCCGCGTATAGCGCAACTGCGAGGTGCCACCCGCATGGTGCTTGCCCTTGACGTAGCGGGAATCGGTTTTCGAGTCCAACAGCTCTCCGCCGCGAAAGACGGCTACCGAGAACCGCCCCAGTCGCACCAGAACCACCCCCACGGTAGCTTCGGCGTCCAGAATCCGCCGCAGGGGGGCGTCATCCCAGTCGAGCGCCAAGAACGTCTCTTCAACCGGAAACGGCGGGGCAATCAGCAGCCCGCGCTCGCCGGCCCGAAGTCCCACCAGCCCGCAGCTGTCGCGCAAAGCGCCTTCCCCAAACCCGGCCAAGGGCGTCGCCCACCCCGTCGCGGCCATCGCCGCCGGATCAGGGCTGTCGCCGGGAGCGAGGTACAGCGACGACGCGGCCGTGCCAGCGTCTTCCGCCAGCTCGTTTAGCATACGCCGCAGCCGGGCAGCGGAAACCGTTTCCCCGGTCATCGTGTTTCTGACGCTCATACATAACGATTGTATCATCGCCGCCTTGCCGCTCGCGTCAGAAGGGAGGCATCTGAACTGTGATTAGTTTGATTAAGGGATTTCTCTGATTTCGTCGCCTTTGCAATACACTAGCAATCATGGCAATCATATAATCAAACGAATCACAGTTCAGACAATACAAGGAGAAGTCTTTGAGTCCCGAAGAAAGAGAATCAATCCTGCAACGGCGCGATGCCGCGCTGCAACGCCTCGACGAAGGGCATCAGGTTCTGCTGCAATCCCTGGAAGGGCTGGAAACCGAAGAGGCGTTCCTCGGCCAGCGATGGTCGGTGCGCGACGTGCTGCTGCACCTGGACTCGGAGCGGTACGTGGACGCGCTGGAGAAGATTGCCCGGGGCGAGATGGAAATGCTGCCGCCCTTTTCCAGTCGCGAGGAGCATTTCCGGCAGGAACTCGAGCGCCAGGAAGCCACCCATCAGCGGTTTCGCGCCCTGCTCACCGAGCTGACGCCGGAGCAGTTGGCCCGTCCGGCGACGCCGCCCAACCCGGCCAACTCCTTCCCTGGTCTGACTCTGCTGGAGTTGCTGGAACGCTCGGCAGGCCACGAGGCCAGCCACGCCCGGCAGATTGACCTCACCCGTCAGTTCATCGCCGCCTTCCGCTCGCAAGAGCGGGCGTTGAATATCGCCGCCCTGGGCGACGGCGACCCGGCCCGCCTGTCGCAACAGGTGAAGGACCTGCTGAACATGGCCGACTACGTGGTGGGCGAGGCTGACGCTCTGGCCGCCGTCAGCCACCTGGTGCGCGGCGTCCGGCTTACGATGCACCCCGGCAACCGCGAGGAGATGGTCAACCGAGCCGCCCGCGAGACCCGAGAAGGACTGTGGGCCATAGTCTGCGTGATGGACAACGGCGGAGACGACGACGAAACGGTGGCCCTGGCCCGCCAGCACGCCGACGCAGTAGCGGTGCACCGGCCGGTAGCGTAGCGAACTGCACTCGACGTCCGGCCCTGGATTCCCGCTTTCGCGGGAATCCAAACCCCCGTCGCCTGTCAATTTGACCACCTAATTCAGAACCCTGCCGTCCGCCAACAGGTCAATTGCATTATAGGCCGCACACCCGTCACTCCGGCGAAAGCCGGAGTCCAGAAACCATGGTGTGAACGAAATCGAGAGGATAATTGATGATTTCGCTCTCTGGATTCCGGCTTTCGCCGGAATGACGGGGATAATGCGATTGCCCTGCGCCCGCCAATGCCGCGCTTTCGTGTGGCGGGGTTCTTTGCTATACTTGATACTTGTGTTGCCGCGCCCTTCACGGGGACGGCTTCCTTTTGCGCGGGGCGCAGTCTATTTGTGTTATGTAAGGCGGTCTAGGAATGCCGGCATACGCCGTTATCGGGGGCCAGTGGGGCGACGAGGGCAAGGGGAAAGTCATTGACTACCTTGCCGGGGAGGTGGATAGCGTCGTGCGATATGCCGGCGGCAACAACGCCGGCCATACCGTGGTCAACGAGCAGGGAGAGTTCCAGCTTCACCTGGTGCCGTCGGGCATCTGCTGGCCCGACTGCGACGGCATCATCGGCAACGGCGTGGTGGTTGACCCCGACGTGCTGCTGGACGAGATGGAGATGCTACGCGGACGCGGCATAGACACCAGCAAGCTCCACGTCAGCGAGCGCGCCCACGTCATCATGCCCTATCACGTGATGCTGGACGCCCTGGAAGAGCAGGCCCGCGGCTCCGGGGCCATTGGCACCACCGGCCGCGGCATCGGCCCGGCCTACGTGGACAAGACCGGCCGCGATGGCATCCGCGTCGGCGACCTGCTGGACTGGGATTCCCTGACGCCGAAGCTCAAGCGCGTGCTGGAGCGCAAGAACCAGCTCATCACGAAAATCTATGGCGGCGAAGCCTTGTCACTGGAGGAACTCAAAGACAGGTGCCGCCAGTGGGCCGAGCAGCTACGTCCTTACGCCCACCCAACCGAGCAGATAGTCCAGGACCGGCTGGCCGACGGGAGACGAGTGCTGCTGGAAGGAGCGCAGGGAACACTGCTGGACTTGGACCACGGCTCGTACCCCTACGTCACATCGTCATCCCCCTCCATTGGCGGCGCCTGCACCGGCCTCGGCCTGAATCCCCAGGCCATTGCAGGAGTGCTGGGCGTGTTCAAGGCCTACTCCACCCGGGTGGGCGGCGGCCCCATGCCCTCGGAGATGGACGACGACACCGCCGAGAGGATACGTGAGATTGCCCAGGAGTACGGCACCACCACCGGGCGGGCACGGCGCATCGGCTGGTTCGACGGCGTGGCCGCCAAGTACAGCCAACTGGTCAACGGCTTCACCGGCCTGGTGCTGACCCGTCTCGACATCCTCGACGGATTCGAGTCGGTGAAAATCTGCGTCGGCTACCGGGCCGACGGCGAAGAAGTCTCCCGCTTCCCGGCCAACACCTCGCTGCTGGCCCGCTGCCAGCCGGTCTACGAGGAGCTGCCGGGATGGGATGAGCCGACGGCCAGCGCGACCAAGCTGTGCCAGCTTCCCGCCAACGCGGTGGCCTACATCCGCCGTATCGAGGAACTGGTGGGCTGCCGCGTCCAGATAGTCTCCACCGGCCCCAGCCGCACCGAGACGATTCAGTTGAGCCCGGTGTTCGAGTAGGCAATGCCCGGGGGTAACGGAGCCTTCTATTTCTCCCTCTCCCTCGAGGGTGAGGGTGAAATCCTGTTGCACTCCCAATTTCGGCTACACTCGAGATACGCCGCCACTTTCTTTTGCCCACTTAGCCAGCGCCCTATCAGGACTGCCGATTTCCTCTACCGTCGTGTAGTAGTAGTCCCGCCATTCGTCCTGCGGCATTCCGGTGAACAGCATGAGGTTCAGCGGGTACTCCTCGCTGTCGGTCACCTTGCGGAAGTCGTCGCGGAATAGGAAGGTGGGCTTGCCCAGGGCGATGGCGATGCCCAGCTCTACCATCACCCCCTCATCTGGGGGCGTGCCGTTGACCACGGCGAAGATGGCATCGGCCTGTTCAATGTCTCTACGGTCGGCCTGTCCTATCCGGTAGGCCCAGCCCGGCTCGGAGAAATCGACCTGGTTGTTCCGCTGGAAGGGTTCCCAGACCTCCAGCCCCAGCGCCTCCAGGGCATGGACTAACTCCGGGATGAGCAGCCTCTTCTGCTGCGCCGAGAACCCGTAGGGGTTGGCCAGGTATATCGACCTTGTCATCAGGAACCCGCTCAATGATTATCGGGGGACGCCCTCACCCTAACCCTCTCCCAGAGGGAGAGGGGATTAAATCCCCTGAAACCACGGCTGCCGTCGCCCGGCGAAGGCCCTGATGCCCTCCTGGAAGTCGCGGGTCATGGCCGTCCTGGCGAAGGCTTCGGTTTCGGCGTCCAGTTGCTCTTCGAGGGTGGAGTCCCAGGAACGCTCATACAGTTCCTTGACGCGACCATAGGCGACGGTGGGGCCATCGGCCAGGCGGGTGGCGGTTTCCAGGGCGTGGCGGTCCAGCTCCTCGTCGGAGCACACCTGCGACACCAGGCCCAGTTCCAGCGCACGGGGCGCGCCGATGGGCTGGCTGGCGAGATAGAGCTCCATGGCCCGCCCGGCCCCCAGCAGGCGGGGCAGCAGCCAGGTGGAGCCGCCGTCGGCGGGCGCGCCGATGTTGGCGTAGGCCATCAGGAAGCGCGAGCTCTGGGACGCCACCCGCAGGTCGGCGGCCAGGGTCAGGCTGAACCCGGCGCCCGCCGCCGCTCCGTTGATACCCGCCACCACCGGCTTGGGCAGGCGACGCAGGGGCAGCACGACCTTGTTATGCAGCGCGTCGGCCAGTTCGCGGATGGCTTGGGTGATGCCCTCCGGTCCCTTCTCATCCAGCGTCGCCACCAGGTCGCGCACGTTGGCACCGGCGCAGAACGCGCCGCCCGCGCCAGTGAGCAGCACGGCCCGCACGTTGGGCGAGGCGCAGCCCTCCACCACCTTGCCAAGCTCGCCAATCATTTCCGGGGTGAGGGCGTTGCGCGACTCAGGGCGGTTGAGGGTAATGGTTCCCACCGCGCCAGATACCTGGAACTTGACCGATTCTTCCGACATAGCCGGGACTCCTTTTCAATCACGGGGGCTTAAACACAAAGCACCCAAACCAATAAACGGGCCGACAGTGCTGAGGATTACCAATGCACCCCGTCGCAGGATGCCGGTTACTTTACACTCGCTTATAGCATAAAGTATATTTCAATTAAAGTTCCCCATCGGCCCAACCCGACAAGGTAAATGGACGAATTTTCATGGCCGCCCTTCTGTTCGACACTCACAAAGCAGTCAAAGACCTGCAAGAAGCCGGTTTCGACGAAGCTCAGGCCGAAGCAGTGGTCGCCACGGTAGGCACTGCCATCATCGGAAACGTCGCTACCAAGCAAGACGTGGTCGAGGCCCGCAACGCATCCAAGTCTGATATACAGACACTGGGCAGCGGCCTGCGTTCCGAGATGCAGGCGATGGAGTTGCGAATCACGCTGCGTATGGGCGGCCTGATTGTCGCCGGTGTCGCCCTGATAATCGCTTTGGATAAGCTCCTTTGATTCCCCGGCTTCTCCCTCTCTCTGTAATCAACCCCTTTTCTGTCCAAATCATCCCAGCCCAGTCAGCTTCGTCTGCCGTGCATAGCAGCCGCCGGAGATAGCACGCGCTCCGAAGCGCGTCTGTGCCGATTCACCGGGTATGGGAGATCAGCCCTCGGCTCCGCTGGTGGCCCATTCATCGGCGCAGGCCTTGGCCACGGCGGCGGGGACGGCGCGGTCGAGGGACCACGGGATGACCCGCTCCGCCGTGGGCTCCGGTATCAGGGCCGCCAGGGCCTCGCCGGCCGCCAGCTTCATGCTCGTGGTGATGCGGGAAGCCTTGGCGTCCAGCGCGCCCCGGAACACGCCGGGGAAGACCAGGCTGTTGTTGATCTGGTTGGGGAAGTCGCTGCGGCCTGTGCCCACCACCGCGGCGCCGGCGGCCTCGGCCAGGTCGGGCATGATTTCAGGTACCGGATTGGCCATGGCGAACACGACGGAGTCCTTGGCCATGGACGAGACCATCTCGGGCGTCACCATGTCTGCCACGGCCAGGCCGATGAACACGTCTGCGCCGCGCATAGCCTCGGCGATGCCTCCGCTACGGTTCTCCGGGTTGGTGGTGTCAAGCATGGAGGTCTTGATGGGCGTCAGGTCGGTGCGGCCCCGGTGGATGATGCCCACGCTGTCCACCAGGGTGATGTTGGTGGCGCCGTAGTCCAGCAGCAGCTTGGCGGAGGCGATGCCGCCGGCCCCGGCCCCGGCGAACACGAAGGAGGAATCCTCTATCTTGCGCCCGGTGACCGCCAGCCCGTTGATGACCGCGGCGAGGACGGCGATGGCCGTTCCGTGCTGGTCGTCGTGGAACACGGGGATACCCAGGTCTTGCAGGGCTTCCTCGATGTCGAAGCACTTGGGAGCGGCTATGTCCTCGAGGTTGACGCCGCCCAGGCTGGGAGCGATGGCGCGCACGGTCCTGATAATCTCGTCGGGGTCCTGGGAGGAGACACAGATAGGATAGGCGTCCACCCCGGCAAGGTTCTTAAACAGTATGGACTTGCCTTCCATAACAGGCATGGCGGCTTCGGCGCCGATGTTGCCGAGGCCCAGCACCGCCGAGCCGTCGGTGACCACGGCAATGGTGTTGCCCCGGTTGGTCAGGTTGTAGGACTCGGTCGGGTCGGCGTGAATAGCCATGCAGACCGACGCCACGCCAGGGGTGTAGGCGATGGACAGTTCCTCCAGCGTTTCCACGGTCATCTTGGAGTTGATGCTGACTTTGCCGCGGCTTTCCCGGTGCCGCCGGATGGCCTCTGTTCCGTAGTCCGTTGTCATGGCGCCATTCTCCTGTTCGGAATGTTGGTTAAACCGGCGAGGCCGGATCGGGCGGCAAAAGGCCCGCGCGGCCTGAGCGCATGGACTGATTTCAGATAGACAGACCCAGAGCGAACCGCAAGGCCCGTTCCACAGCCTGGAGCTTCTCGCTGCTTAGAACTGTGATTCTGCTTTCGAGTTTGGATTTGCGGATTGTGGTTATATCATCCAGGTTTGCCACGCTCTGCATAGGCAACCCGTCATCCGGCCCCAAGGGGACTTCAACGGGGATTCCCCTGATGCGGGAGGTGACCGGGGCTACGGTGACTGACAACCTGACCGCGTATGCCGAATCGCGCGACAGGAGCACTGCCGGGCG
This sequence comes from Dehalococcoidia bacterium, assembly GCA_965204865.1. Lineage (GTDB taxonomy): Bacteria > Chloroflexota > Dehalococcoidia > Lucifugimonadales > UBA3495 > VXOI01. Next base: position 3,848,148 of record OZ242027.1, read on the forward strand.
TTGGCCTGCGAGGCCAGGAAACTCCGCCCACCACACTTCACCACGCTTCAATCCTGGCCCTCTTGACTCCAGGGGTTGTTGGCAAACACTTCCGCGGCAGCCTTGTCCAGCCATTCGGATTCTTCGGCGGTCTCTGGCTGCTCCAGGTAACCTCGAATGTATTGTTCCTCCAGGCTCCTTTCAGATTCGGTTTGGAGATAGTGCTGTACAGCCCTCTTGATGAACTCGCTGCGGCTCAGAACTTTGCTGCGGCCGAGACGTTCCTGCTCCACAGCCTCCAACACTTCATCAGGGAGGCTGATTGCTATCTTGGCCATGTCTTTCCTCCCATCTTTGGCGAGGCAATCATACCACGGTATTACAGCAGCAGGAATCGAGAATTAACGTGAATGAAACCCTCATCCAGCCTACCGCGTCACCGCGCCCTCCGACGCCGACGACGCCAGCTTGGCGTACTTGGCGAGGGCCCCGGTGGTGTAGTTGGGCGGGAGGGGCTGCCAGTTGGCACGGCGGTCGGTCAGCTCTTCTTCGGTCAGCATGACGTTCAGTTGGCGAGCCGGGATGTCGAGGACAACCTCGTCGCCCTCTTGCAGTAGAGCGATGGGGCCGCCCACCGCGGCCTCCGGGGCCACGTGACCGACCATCGGGCCGTGGCTGGCGCCGGAGAAGCGGCCGTCGGTGACCAGCGCCACATCGTCGCCCAGGCCCTGGCCGACGATGGCGGCGGTGACCGCCAGCATCTCCTGCATCCCGGGGCCGCCCTTGGGCCCTTCGTAGCGGATGATTACGATGTCTCCGGCCCTGACTTGGCCGCCCTGGATGGCCTGAAAGGCGGCGGGCTCCTGGTCGAAGACCCGGGCCGGGCCCCGGTAGACCTTCTCCTGGTGGCCGGCCACCTTGATGACCGCCCCGTCCGGGGCCAGGTTGCCGCGCAGGATGGCCAGGCCGCCGGTGGGGCTGCGGGGCGTGTCTACCTGCGTGATTATGGGCTGGTCGTCAACCACGGTGATGCCCTCCAGGTTCTGGGCCACGGTCTTGCCGGTGACCGTCATGGCGTCGCCGTGGAGCAGGCCCGCGTTCAGCAAACGCTTCATCACCAGCGCGATGCCGCCGTAGCGCGACAGGTCGGCCATCACGTAGCGGCCCGCCGGCTTCATGTCGGCGATGTAGGGCGTGCTTTGGCTGATGCGCTCAAAGTCGTCTATGCTCAGGGGCACCCCGGCCTCGTTGGCGATGGCCAGCAGGTGCAGCACGATGTTGGTGGAGCCGCCCATAGCGACGCCCACAGTGATGGCGTTCTCAAAGGCCTGCTTGGTCATGATGTCCCGGGGGCGCACGTCCTCTTCCAGCAACCTCAGCACGGTGCGTCCCGCGTCGCGGGCCTCGCCCAGCTTGCGCGGGTCAATGGCCGGGATGGAGGCGTCGCCGGGCAGCGACATTCCCATCACCTCGATGGCGGTGGACATGGTGTTGGCGGTGAACAGCCCGGCGCAGGAGCCCTCGCCGGGACAGGCGCGGCATTCCAGGTCGCGCAGCTCCTCGAAGGTGACGTCGCCCTTGGCGTAGCCGCCAACGGCCTCGAACACGTCCTGGATGTTCACGTCCCGGCCGTTGTGCTGGCCGGGCATGATGGAGCCGCCGTACATGAAGATGCCGGGGACGTTGAGCCGCGCCAGGGCCATCATGCAGCCGGGCATATTCTTGTCACAGCCGGCGATGGTGATGAGACCGTCCATGCGCTCGCCGAAGGTGACCAGCTCGATGGAGTCGGCGATGACCTCGCGGCTGACCAGCGAGGTCTTCATGCCCTCGGTGCCCATGGATATGCCGTCGCTGACGGTGATGGTGCCGAACTCGAAGGGCACCCCGTCGGCGGCGCGGACGCCTTCCTTGGCGCCGTTGGCGAAGCGGCTGAGGTGGACGTTGCAGGGGGTGACGTCGCTGGCCAGGTTGGCGATGGCGACGAAGGGCTTTTCCATGTCTTCGTGGGTGATGCCCATGGCCATCAGCATGGCGCGGGCAGGCGCGCGCTGGGGGTCGTGGGTTATCTCGGCGCTGCGGTGCTTGGTCCTGGCGGGCTTGGTCATGGTGGCCACAGGGTCATCTCCGTCGGGAAAGGTTGGGGTGTCGGCGCAGCGGGCCGAATGCCGCCTTGCGCCGCAAGGATACATAACAGGAATGCCTGTCGCGCAATTATAGGTTGCGACATAACCAGGCACAAGGCGGGGGAGGCAGCGCGGACATATTCCCACTCCGCCTGCGCCTATAATGCGGGGGGCTGCGATATAGTGGACGTGATATGAAGAGTGCTGCACTGATTATCTTTAGTGTAACTGTTTTAGCTTCACTCATTGCCTGCCTGGGAGAGCAACCCGAACCTACGCCGGACGTTGGCGCCACGGTGGAAGCCGGCGTCCGGGCAACGCTGGAGGCGGACGCAAGGCGCCAAGCGACCATAGAGGCCAGGGTCGCCGCAGAAGTGGCGAGACAGACTTCACAGCGAACGCCGACCGTGGCCCCCACCGCCACGCCGACTCCCACACCGACGCCCGCTGCCACGCCCATGCCTGCCCCGACGGCCACACCCACTCCCACGCCCGCCCCAACAGCCACACCCAGTCCGCTGTGCGCCAACGGCGTCGCGGTACGCAACCCTGAGAGCAATCCCGGTCTGGTGAGCGACTGCGAAGCGCTCTTGGCTGCCAGGGACACGCTGGCCGGAAACAGCCGGCTCGACTGGAGCGCGGAAGTGTCCATCATGGAATGGAAGGGTGTCACCATCGGCGGCGTCACCGCCCGTGTTCAGGAGTTGTCCCTCCGTGGCATGCAACTCAGCGGGGAAATACCGCCGGAACTGGCCGGCCTCGACAATCTGGAGTTGCTGTTGCTTGATGGCAATGAGCTGACCGGGGGAATACCGCCGGAGCTGGGCGGCCTGGCGAATCTGAGGGGCCTCCAGGTTGGCTCCAATCAGTTGACCGGGGGAATACCGCCGGAGCTGGGTAACCTGACCCGCTTGAGATTCCTGGGATTTTCTTTCAACCGGCTGACTGGCGAGATACCGCCGGAGTTGGGCAGTCTGGCGAATCTGGAGGCGCTGGGACTTGGCTCCAATGGGTTAACCGGCGAGATACCGCCGGAGCTGGGCAACCTGCGGAACCTGATGTATTTGGGGCTCCGCAACAATGAACTGACCGGCGAGATACCGCCGGAGTTGGGCAACCTGGTCCACATGGAGGAGCTGGGCCTTTCTGACAACCAGTTGACCGGGGGAATACCTGAGGAGCTGGGCAACCTGACCAGGTTGGGAAACATATTGTTTGGCCGAAATCAGTTGACTGGCGAGATACCGCCGGAGCTGGGCAATCTGCTGAACTTGCGTTCATTGTACATCTACGAGAATGAATTCACGGGCAAGATACCGCCTGAGTTGGGCAATCTGACAGATCTGTATATGCTGCGGCTTGACGGCAATCGGTTGACCGGAGAGATTCCGGTAGAGTTGAGCCATCTTCCGAACTTGATTCATCTGTATCTCAACGATAATGAACTGACTGGGGAGATTCCGCCGGAACTGGGCAACCTGACATACCTGAAGACGCTATTGCTTTACGGCAATCAGTTGACCGGCGAGATTCCGTCGGAGCTGGGCAATCTGTCCAATCTCGAGCGGGTCGGCCTCCGCGGCAATGTGCTGACCGGCTGCGCCCCGGCGGAATGGCGCGAAATCGAGCATGTCCAGGTGGACCTGCCCTACTGCGACAAACCTGCGGCGGACAGCCCTGGCGACCTCGACCCGGCGCTGGCGTCCCTGTGTTCCAACGGGGTCGTTATCTATGACTGGCAAGACAACCCCGGTCTGGTCAGGGACTGCACCGCGCTTCTTGAGGCGAAGGAAGTGCTGATCGTAGGCGGTGGGTCAACACCCCCGCCGCCCGCTGCCCTCAACTGGGGTTCGGATGTCTCGATTTTCGAGTGGGAAGGAGTAGAGGTTGATGGGTCGCCCAGCCGCGTGCAAGGACTGTCTCTCTACGGACGGGAGTTGATGGGAGAAATACCGAAGGAGCTTGGCCAACTGAGGCGATTGGAGTATTTGAGTCTCACTGGCAACCAGTTGACCGGTCACATACCGGCAGAGCTGGGGCAGTTGGCTAACCTGAGACAATTGGATCTCTATGGCAACAGGCTGAACGGGGAGATACCGCCGGAGCTGGGACAACTGGCCAACCTGAGAAGTTTGGACCTCTATGGCAACCAGTTGACCGGCCATATACCGCCGGAGTTGGGGCATTTGGCTAACCTACAGAAGCTGAGTCTTTCCGATAACCAGTTGACCGGCAACCTACCGGCGGAACTTGCCCAACTGACGGAATTGCAGACCCTGTACCTCTACCACAATAAACTGACGGGCGATATACCGCCTGAGCTGGGCCAAATGACCAAATTGCGAGATATGCTTCTTGGACGAAACGAGTTGACGGGTGAGGTGCCGCCGGAACTGGGACAGTTGACCTTCCTGAAAACGCTGGGCCTCTATGCCAACCAGTTGACGGGCAGCATACCGTCAGGACTTGGGCGGCTGGAGTCCTTGGACTATCTCAACTTGAGTGAGAACAGTCTGTCAGGACTAGTCCCTGCCGAAATCGGGCAGTTGACCAGGCTGACGCATCTGTTCCTGCAAGATAACCGTTTGACCGGCCCGATACCGCCGGAGCTGGGCAATCTGACCTTGCTGGAGGCTCTGAGCCTGGAAAATAACGGCTTGACCGGCCCGATTCCACCGGAACTGGGCAATCTGATCTACCTTGAAAGATTGTATCTGGACGGCAACCCGTTTACCGGCTGCATTCCGGGCGTCTTGCGAAACGTGGCGACCGAAATTAGCCTTCCCCGGTTGCCGCACTGCCCAACTCCCTAGGCGCCGCGTGTTGAGGCCGCCAGGCCGCCGCGATTCAGGAAGCCGCGCCACCCAGCCGCTTCTCGTAGCACAGGCTCACCGGGTCGTCCCAGTAGTCCCCGAAGGGCGGTATGCGGTAGTAACCGCCTTTCTCGTACAGTCCAACGGCTTCCGGTTGGCGGGTGCCGGTCTCCAGCCGCATCGTGGTCACGCCCTTGTCCATCGCCAGCTTTTCCAGATGCTCCAGCAACCGCTTGCCGAAGCTGCGGCCCCGGAACTTATCGCGGACGTACATCCGCTTCAGCTCGCCGTATGCGCCGTCCGGTCGCTGTCCATCCTCGAAGAACTGCACCCCGCCGCAGGCCACAGGTTCGCCGTGGTAGTACAGCACGAAAAACTCTACCTGCTGCTGGATCAGCTTCTCGATGCTGTACCCATGCTGGCTTTCCTGCGGGTACAGGGGCGACAGGTAGGCGTCCAGCTCCGCTATGAGCTTGGAAGCGGCTTCGGCGCCGGGGTGTTCCCGGCGGATGGTGACGGAATCGCTACTTTCCATGATTCCAGTCTAGCACCCTGCGCTTGGGCTGCGCCAGAAGCGGACGGCGGGTTGCGTAGCAGGCGGATTTCCTTTAACCTTTTGGCGGTTCGGATTCAGATTTTCAGATATGGAGGGGCATGATGTTCAACCCCATCGGGTGGTTCAAGCCTGCGACAGCCAAGGCCCATTGCGACATTCCCTGTGGCATTTATGACCCCATCGCGGCCAAGATTGCGGCCCAGACGGTGCAGAAGATGGTGCTGCGGATGCAGAACCTGGAGCATCCGGCGCCCGGCTCCGAACTGGCGGCGCACCAGGCCTTCGCCAACACCTTCAGCCGCTACGTGCAGGTGAAGGAAGAGCACGCCGAGAAGTGCAAGGAAGAGCTGCGCATCCTCTGGGCCGACTACGCTTGGCCCAACACCGACGCCAACGAAATCGCCGCCAAGTTCAACGCCGCCCTCAAGCTGGCCGGCCAGTGCAAGCAGACCGTCAGCATGGAGAACGCCGAGAACCTGGTGGCCGCCTGCGACGACATCGCCGCCGCCTTCTGGGCCACCAAGAACCAGGAGTACAGCGACCCCCTGGCCGCCGCCCGCTACGGCACGTAAAACACGGGAATCCCCTCTCCCTCCGGGAGAGGGTTGGGGTGAGGGCGTACCTCCTGGCCTCCGAAAACGCCGACAGGGGCGCACGGTTGTGCGCCCCTTGTTTGTCTAAATCAGGATAGGAGTTTCGCAGTTGGAGATTTCACCCCCACCCTAACCCTCCCCCTCAAGGGGGAGGGGATAATCGAAGGGTTAGCTGCCCTCGATGCCTGTCCCGAGCGGAGCCGAAGGGGCGGCCGGGCCTTCGGCGACCTTCACCTCGAACTGCTTGGCCCGCTTGGCCTCGGCCTTGGGCATGGTGACGGTCAGCACGCCGTGCTCGTAGCGAGGTTCCGCCTTGTCCTGGTCCACGGTGTCGGGCAGGCGCAGGGAGCGGTGGAAGGAGCCGGTGCGGCGCTCGCGCATCAGGTAGTTGCCATCGGCATTCTCGAAGTGGGAAGCCGTTTCGCCCCGGATGGTGAGGACATTGTCCTCGATGGACACCTGGATGTTTTCCGGGGACACGCCGGGCAGGGACGCGCGGACGACGAAGTCGTCGCCGTCGGCTACCACATCCAGCGGCGCGGCCCAGGCTTCGATGCCCTTTTGCTCATCGCCGGAGACCGTGCCGAAGCGCCGCCACATCCGGTCCATGTTCTCCTGCATCTGCCTGAGTTCGCCGAAGGGGCTGAAATGGTTTCTTCGCTGCAACATCATTAGGTTTACTCCTCAAACGGTTTGGTTGTTTTGTTGCCGGGGACGCCCTCACCCCAACCCTCTCCCATAGGGAGAGGGAGCTTGTCCTCCTCCTAGAAGTAGTAGCGGACTCCGGGGCTGGGTACGCGGTAGGCCAGAGCGGGCTGCGGAATCTTCTTCCACTCCGCGGCCTCCTTCAGTATCTCGGAAACCTGCTCGGCCACCTTGACGCTCAACTTGGCGGCGCTGGCTTCCGCCGCCGGCCTGTTCTGCAACTCTGTCGCTGCCATCTCACGCCTCCTTGCTGACTGTATGAACAGACTATATCACTTGATATGAATCGTGTCAAGTATATTATCAATAACATATCTTAGTTGATTCAAGTTGTATAATTAGATGGATATATTATTGACATATATCTTCCCAGAGAGTATAAACAGGTATGCTGGGGAGTATCCGGCAGAGAGGGCCAGCCATGACGATGCAGCAGACACGGGGTATCTACCTCATCAGCGTGGTGGCGGAGACGCTGGATATGCACCCGCAGACGCTGCGCAAGTACGAGCGCGCGGGTTTCGTCGTCCCCCTGCGGATGGGGGCGCTGCGCACCTACTCCGACGAGGATGTGGCCCGCCTGCGGCTCATCAAGCACTTCGTGGACGGCATGGGCCTGAACCTGTCGGGGGTACAGTTGGCCCTGAAGATGACCTCCGAACTGCTGGCCCTGCGCCAGGAAACGGCGGCCGCGGGCGCTCCGGTGGAGCGCATAGACGGGATGCTGGCGGCGCTGGGCGTCCGCGTGGTGCGGCGGCCCAGGCCCGAACCCGCCCCGGAGCCGGGCGATAGCTGGTTCAAGGTCAACCCCGGCGAGGCCGTGGAGTTCGATTCCGGCTCCGGAGGAACGGCCTCGCCCTAACGCCTTACCCGGAGGGAGAGAATTATTATCCTGATACGATAGCCCTCATTAGACGCAGGGCCTTTCGATATTTGTCTGAACTGTGATTCGTGGGATTAAGGGATTGCCCTGATGTAGACGCGCCTTAATCAGGGTAATCATCCGAATCAAATAAATCACAGTTCAGACAAAGAATCGAAAGGCCCTGTGATTACACGTACCAAATATGTAAATCCCGGATAGCATATTGTATTATGTCTCAGATTCTCGCCTGAACTCGACGGGATTCCCAGGCCGCAGGGTTGCGAAAAATCACAAGGATTAGGCGCCGGGCCGGGCCCGGCGGCGCAGGCATTAGTTCGTGAACACAGGCGACACCGCATGGCTTCTCGCTGCTACCACTCTAGTTCTGTTTATGACCGTTCCGGGGCTGGCCGTTTACTACGGCGGCCTGGTGCGGGCCAAGAACGTGCTCTCGGTGGCGATGCAGTGCTTCTCCGTCGCCGCCGTGGTGGGCGTGCTGTGGATGATAGTGGGCTACAGCCTGGCCTTCGGGGGGGATTCCTTCTTCGGCTTCATCGGCAACCTGGAGCACGCCTTTCTCTGGGACATCAAGGCCGACACCCTGCACGGCAGCATCCCGGAGATGCTGTTCGTGATGTTCCAGATGACCTTCGCCATCATTACCCCGGCGGTGATGGTGGGCTGCTGGGTGGAGCGCACCAAGTATCCCGCAGTGATAATAATGAGCATCCTGTGGTCGCTGCTGGTGTACGTGCCGGTGTGTCACTGGGTATGGGGCGAGGGCGGCTGGCTGAAAGAAATGGGAGCCATGGACTTCGCCGGGGGCCTGGTGGTCCACACCAGCGCCGGCGTAGCCGCCCTGGTCATCGTGAGCCAGTTGGGGCGGCGGCGGGGATTCCCCTACGAGTTGCAGCCGCCCCACAACCCGGGCCTGGTCGCCACCGGCGTCGGGATGCTGTGGGTCGGCTGGTTCGGCTTCAACGGCGGCAGCTTCCTGGTGGCCGACGGCCTCGCAGTAATGGCCCTGGCCTCGACCCACTTCGCCGCCTGCACCGCCTCGGTGGCCTGGGCGGCGCTGGACTGGATACGGTTCCGCAAGCCCTCGCTCTTCGGGACCGTCACCGGAGTGATTGCCGGACTGGCCGCGGTTACTCCCGCCGCCGGCTACGTCGGCCCGCTGGGCGCCTTCATACTGGGAGCGGCGGGCAGCGCGGTCTGCTTCTTTACAGTCAACATAATTAAGATTAAGCTGAACCTCGACGACTCGCTGGACGTGTTCTGCGTTCACGGGCTGGGCGGCATCACCGGCACTTTGCTGGTGGCCTTCGTGAGCGCCGAGGCCATAGGGGGCACGGGGGTGTTCCTGGAGAACGGCAGCGTGCTGGAGCAGTTAGGGGTACAGGCCCTGGCTGCCGGGGCCACCGCCGTGTGGACGGCGGTAATGACGTTTATAATAGTCAAGGTCACCGGCTGGCTCATCGGCGGCATCCGGGTGGACTGGGAGGATGAGCTGGTCGGCCTGGACTTGGCAACCCACGGGGAAAAGGGATACGATTTCTAGGCTAACTCAGGAAAGGGTCGCAGAGCGCCGCCAGGAACTCAGCAGCGTCAACGCGACGAAGCATCGGCATCATCACATTACTTTTTCGGAGGATGAGGGACGATGGAAGTCACCACTGAAAGGGACGGAGAAACTCTTATCGCCAAGACCGACGGGAGAGTCGACGGCACCAACGCCACCGAGTTCCAGGACGCCTTGAAACAGGCCATCGAACCCAACGACAAGGCGGTTATCCTGGACTTTGAAGAGCTTTCCTATATCAGCAGCGCCGGCCTGCGGGTCATCCTGCTGACCGCCAAGGATATGCGGGCGGCCAACGTCAAGTTCGCCGTTTGCTCTCTCTCCAAGCCGGTTCACGATGTTTTCACCATCAGCGGATTCGACCAGATCATCGACATCCACGAAACCCAGTCGGCCGCCCGCTCGGCAGTCAGGCCCTAGTCTCGACGAAAAGCCTGAGCAGCCCGTCGCCCCGACGGGTTCCCTTTCCCTTTGCGAGAGGGTCAGGGTGATGGAATGAGCGGGCTGGCATATACCATAGACGGGCCTGGATAAAGAGTCGGGATGATGCAAGACACACTACAAGATTCATACAAAATCCTGGTCGTGGACGACGAGCCCGACCTCGAGCCGCTGATTCTGCAAAGGATGCGGCGCAACATTCGCTCCGGGCGCTATTCCTTCGTCTTCGCCGGTAATGGGATAGAGGCCCTGGAGCGGCTGACCAGTGAACCCGACATAGATATGGTCGTCTCCGACATCAATATGCCGCAGATGGACGGCCTGACCCTGCTGGAGCAGATTCCCAAGGTGGACCCCAACGTGCGCTCGGTAATAATCTCGGCCTACGGAGATATGCGGAACATCCGCACCGCCATGAACCGGGGAGCCTTCGATTTCGTCACCAAGCCGCTGGACTTCGAGGACCTGCAAATCACCATTGACCGCACGCTGCAACACATGGCCGAGTGGAAGGATGCCCTGCAATCCCGCGACAAGCTGGTCGCCTTGCAGAACGAGCTGGACGTCGCCAGCAAGATGCAGCAGAGCATACTCCCCGCCAGCTTCCCGGAAACTCCCGATTACGAGGTCTACGGCAACATGAACCCGGCCCGCAACGTGGGCGGCGACTTCTATGACCTCATCCCCATGGATAACGGGCGCATCGGCCTGTCCGTGGCCGATGTCTCAGACAAAGGGGTTCCGGCGGCCCTGTTCATGATGTCCAGCCGCACCCTGCTCAAAGGCTCGGCCATCGGGATGGGGGCCCCCGGCGGCGTGCTGAGCGAGGTCAACACCCTGTTGACCGAAAACAACGAAACGATGATGTTCGTCACCCTGGTGTATGCCCTATACGACCCGGAAACAGGCGTGCTCACCTATGCCAACGGCGGCCACTGCAACCCGCTGGTCGTCCACCCCGACGGCAGTTCGGAGGAGCTTGCCCTGACCGGCGGCGTCGCCTTGGGGGTGATGCCGGGCCTTGACTACCAGGAGGCCCAGACCACTTTGAACCCCGGAGATACCCTGATCCTATACACCGACGGCGTTTCCGAGGCCATGAACGCCGCTGGCGAAGAGTTCGGGGTCGAGCGGCTGCAACAGCTCTTCGCCAGCCAGCCGCCCACCAGCGCCCGGATGGCCATTGACGCCATCATGCAGGCAGTCTCGGACTTCGCAGGCGGCACGCCGCAATCCGACGACGTCACCTGCCTTGTCCTCCGCCGGGCCCCGAGGTAAAGATGAGTGAGAAACTCTCTCTGAAATTTGAGCCGGCCTCCGGCTCGAGCCAGGATGATGTCCTGCGGCACATTGCCGGCGCGGTGGAGGAGTTGGGGCAGCGGGAAGCCTGGCCCGACAGCCTGGTTTTCAAGGTGAACCTGGTGTTGGAAGAGGTGGGCATCAACATACTGTCCTACGGGGGGGAAAGCGGAGGGCCGTGGCCCAAATTTGAAATCGTGATTAACTCGGAAGACGACTCCCTGACCATCGAAGTATCCGACGAGGGCCGTCCTTTCGACCCCCTCAGCGAGGCCCCGAAACCGTCTCTCGACGCCGGGATCGAAGAGCGCACCATCGGCGGCCTCGGCGTCTTCCTGGTGCAGACGATGATGGACGATACATCCTACCAGCACTCCGGCGGAAAGAACCGCCTGACCATGGTCGCCAAGAGGGAGTGACTCCGAATGAACGGCCCGGTGGATTCTCCCTTTCGCGGAAATGACTGGTGGGGGCGGAGGCGCCGCGCCATCATCGCCGCGCTGGTTGTCGCCTTTGCGCTGATTGGCCTTGCCGCCTGTGGCTCCGGGGAGCCGGTTCCCGACGCCACGGCCCTTCCGTCCCATGCCGAGCCGACCGCCCAGCCCGCCGCGATGCTGGAAACCGCCGGCGTCACCCCCGATGGCATCCTCTTCGGCCAGTCGGCGGCCTTCAGCGGCCCGGCGCAGCAATTGGGAATCAATATGCGCCTGGGCATCGAAGCGGCCTTTGCCGAAGCCAACCGCAACGGCGGCGTACACGGGCGGCAATTGTCCTTGGTGTCGCTGGATGACACCTACGAGCCGGAACTTGCCGCCACCAACACCAGGGAGCTGATACAGGATGAAAGCGTCTTCGCCCTCATCGGCGAGGTCGGCACCCCCACTTCCCGCTCCGCCACCCCCGTGGCCCGCGACGCCAACGTCCCCTTCGTTGCCCCCTTCACCGGCGCGGCCTTCCTGCGCGACGTGGATAGCTGGGACAACATCATCAACCTGCGAGCATCCTACAACGACGAAACCGAGGAGATGGTGAAGCGTTTCACCGAGGACCTGGGCATCGAACGAATCGGCATTCTGTACCAGGACGATTCCTTTGGCCGGGCCGGCTACAACGGCTCGCTGGCCGCCCTGGAGCGGCGCGGCATGGAGCCGGTGGCCGTGGGCCTCTACCCCCGCAACACCACGGCGGTAAAGACGGCCCTGCTGGACCTGAGCAAAGGCCGTCCCCAAGGCATCATCATGGTGGGAGCCTACAATCCCATCGGCGAGTTCGTTCTCTGGGCCAAAGAGACCAAGCTGTTGGATGACGCCGAATATGACGCCAAGTTCATCGCCATTTCCTTCGTCGGCTCCAATGCCCTGGCCGAAAAGCTCGGCCCCGAGGGAGAGGGCGTCTACGTTACCCAGGTGGTTCCCTTCCCCACCGACACGTCCCTGCCCATCGTTTCCGATTACCTGGAGGCCCTTTCCGATTTCGACGCGGACGCAGTCCCCGGTTTCGTATCCTTCGAGGGCTACCTGGCGGGCCGCCTGGCCATCGCCGGGGTGGAGCGCTGCGGAAGGGACGTAAGCCGGAGCTGCTTCATGGACAGCCTGCTGCGCGGCAGCAACATGGACATCGGCGGATTCCCCGTGAGTTACTCGGGCGGCGACAACCAGGGTTCCGATACGGTGTTTCTCACCGTAATCGGAGCCGACGGGCAGTATCATCCCATAGAGAACCTGGACGATACTGTCAACTGACGGATTCGAGGACGCCCCCACCCTGACCCTCCCCCGGAGGGGAGGGAACTATCAAAGGACGCTGGCGACTGATGAACTTACTGAAACGCCTGCTGGCCCTCCGTTTTCGCATCTCAACCCAGCTCTTTGCCGCCTTCGGCGTTGCGGTGGCCTTCACCGTGGCCGCCAGTCTCGTCGCCTGGTTCAGTCTGGACCGGGTGGGAGACGCGCAGGCCAGGGTCAACGAGGGCAGCTTGCCACAGATGGAAGCGGCCTTCGGGGTGGCCGAGTACAGCAGCGAGCTGGTGGCCGCCGCTCCGCGCCTGACCACCGCCTCCACACCCCGGGAGGTGTCCGTCGTGTGGCAGGAAATCTCCGCCGCCGAGCAGCACTTCCAGGAGCGCCTGGCTACGCTGGAGCAGGCCGACCCGGCGAGGGCCAGACGCATTGGCGAACTGGTCGAAACCCTGGAAGACAGTATCGTAACTATACGTGACGAAATGGGAACGGTGTTTTTCCTCGAGCGCCGGTCCGACGCGCTATTGGAGGAAATGGTCGCCCTGCGCGTCGAGCTGGAGCAGGTTCTCGTTCCGGCCGTGGACGACGGACTGTTTTACATCCTGACCGGGCGGAGCGAGCTGGGCGCTTTCGTGGCCCCTTATGCGGTCCACTTCTCGGAAGACGAGTTCGGCACCTACCGGCACCTGACGGCCCTACAGGCCGACACCAACATCGCCCTTCAGCAGCTTTCCAGCGTCTTCAGCATTTTCGACCCGACCCTGGTGGAGGCCCAGGCGGAACGGTTCGAGTCCTCCACCGCCAGCATTGACCGCAACCTGGCTGCGCTGAACAACGCCGAGCTGGAAGAACGCCTCACGCCGCTGTACGCCAGGCTGAAAGAGCTGGGGCTGGCCGAGGATGGGGTATTTGTCACGCTGCGGTCGAAGTTGCAGTTGGCCGACGCTCAAAGCGGGTTGCTGGCCCTCACCCGGGAGCGGTCTTCCAGCCTGTTGATCGAAGTTGACGAAGTGGTGGGCGCCGCCGCATTGTCCGCCCAGGACGCCACGCAGGCGTCCTCCCAGGCCATTACCACCGGCCTCTCGGCCCTGCTGGCCATCAGCGTCATCAGCGTCGGCGGCGCGCTGCTCATTAGCTGGCTCTTCGTCGGACGGGTAATCCTGCGACGCATCAATATGCTCTCCGGGCGAATGCGCGAGATGGCCGAGGGCAATCTGGAAGAAGAAGTGGTGGTGGAAGGGCAGGACGAGTTGGCGGAAATGGCCTCCGCCCTGGAAGTCTTCCGCCACAACTCCCTGGAAGCCATCCGCCTCAATCTGGTGGAAGAACTCAACAAGCAACTGGAAAGCCAGGCCACTGAACTCGAAGACAAGAACACCGAACTGGAGGTAGTGCTGGCCGACCTGCAAAAAGCGCAGGACCAGATAGTCATGCGCGAGAAGCTGGCCGCCCTGGGCGAGGTCACCGCCGGGGTGGCCCACGAAATCCGCAACCCCCTCAACTTCGTCAAGAACTTCTCCGAGGTCTCCGGGGAGCTGCTGGTGGAAATGCGCGAGGTGCTGGAAGAAGGAGGCGACAGCCCGGACGTTGAATATATCACGGAAATCTCCAACGACCTCACGGACAACCTGGGGCGCATCGTCAACAACTGTGAACGAGCCAACCGCATCGTCCAGGATATGCTGGCCATGGGGCGCGGCGGCACTAACTGGCAGGAGATAAGCCTCAACACTCTGCTGGTGGAACACTCCATGCTGGCCTATCACAGCGCCCGGGCCACCGACTCCGACTTCCAGTTGACACTGGAGCAGGAACTGGACGAAGACATCGGCGAGGTGCAGGCCATCCCCCAGGACCTGAGCCGCACCTTCCTCAACATCGTCGGCAACGCCTGCCAGGCCACCGACGAAAGGCGCCGCGCCCTGGCCGAACAGGGCATTGGCTTCGAGGGCTACCAGCCCACCGTCTGGCTCAAAACACAGAACCTGGGCGACGACGTGGAGATACGCATCCGCGACAACGGCACCGGAATGCCCCCGGACGTGGCCGAAAAGATATTCAACCCCTTCTTCACCACCAAGCCGGCGAATCAAGGCACCGGTCTCGGCCTCGCCATCACCAGCGACATCATCCGGCAGCACGGCGGAACCATCCGGGTCGAGTCCGAAGTGGGCAGCCACACCGAGATGATTATCGTCATACCCAAGACACCGCCCGACGAAATCAAGGCGGCCTATGGAGCGGAAGCTGCCGCCGCTGGTTAGACAGCAGCCCACGGATTCCTGCTTTCGCCAGGGCATTTCGATTCTTCGTCTGAACTGTGATTCATGGGATTGACTACCATGAATCGGAAAATCATGGTAATCCCGGAATCAAAGAAATCACAGTTCAGACAATTACGCCGAGAACCGAAAGTCCCTGCCACATTCGCGGGAATGACGGAAGGACTCGCGGTGTATAATGTAATCAGGCGTCCCGGCGTATGCGGGCGCGATTACGAGCCGGACTGGGAGCGAGCACCGTGGACTTCGACGGCTACGCGCTGGACCCCTCCATCTATGACGAGATGTTTCTGCCGGACGGCCAGCCACGGGAGCACGCCCGGCGGCTCTACGACGCGCTGGGCCGCCTCTCCGCCGAGGAACTGGCTGGCATCCAGGCCCGCGTCACCCGCACCTTCTACAACGAGAGCATTTCCTTCACCGTCTACGGCGACGCCGAGGCCGAAGAGCGCATCATCCCGGTGGACGCCATACCCCGCGTGGTCTCCGCCGCCGACTGGCGGGAACTGGACGCTGGCCTGACCCAGCGAATTCGCGCCCTCAACTACTTCCTCGAAGACATATACGGCGAAGCCCGCATCATAGACGACGGCGTCATCCCTGAAGACATGGTGCGGGAATGTCCCCAGTACCGCGAGGAAATGCGCGACTTCTCGCCGCCCCACGGCACCTGGGTCGCCGTCTGCGGCACCGACGTCGTCCGCACCAACGACGGCTTCCGCGTGCTGGAAGACAACCTGCGCGTCCCTTCCGGCGTGTCCTACATGATTGCCAACCGCAAGGCGGCCAAGATAACCCTGCCCCGGCTATACCGCAGTTCCCGGGTGCAGGAGGTCGAGGGCTACGGCGCGGCGCTCCAGACCACGTTGCAGGAACTGGCCCCCGGCGGCAAGGCCAACCCGGTCATCGCCCTGCTCACCCCGGGCGTTTACAACTCCGCCTTCTACGAGCATATGTTCCTGGCCCGCGAAATCGGCGCCGAGCTGGTGGAGGGGCAGGACCTGGTAGTGCGCAACGGCTACGTGTATATGCGCACCACCGACGGGCTGCAACAGGTGGACGTCGTCTACCGCCGTGTTGACGACGACTTCCTGGACCCGCTGGTATTCCGCCCCGACTCGCTGCTGGGCGTCCGGGGGCTGATAGACGCGGCGCAGTTGGGCAACGTGACGCTGGCCAACGCCCCCGGCACCGGCGTCGCCGACGACAAGAGCGTCTACGTCTACGTTCCCGACATGATTCGCTACTACCTGGGAGAAGAGCCGAAGCTCCAGAATGTGGAGACCTACCTCTGCCGCCGCCCCGAAGACCTGGAATACACGCTGGACAACCTGGCCGACCTGGTAGTCAAGCGCGTCGGCGAGTCGGGCGGCTACGGCATGATTATCGGCCCCCACGCCACCCAGGCGGAGCGCGACGAATACGCCAAGGGGCTGCGGGCCGACCCGGCGGGGTTCGTGGCCCAGCCGACGCTGGCCCTGTCCCGCTCGCCCTGCCTGATAGACGGGGCCTTCGAGCCACGCCACGTGGACCTGCGCCCCTTCGTTCTCACCGGGCGGCGCACCCGCATCGTCCCCGGCGCCTTCTGCCGCGTGGCCCTGCGCCGCGGCAGCCTGGTGGTCAACTCCAGCCAGGGCGGCGGCGGCAAGGACCTGTGGGTGGTGGACGACAGCATAGAAGAGAGTATTTAGGAAGAGAGCAAATTCCCTCTCCCTCCGGGAGAGGGTTAGAGCCTGCCCCCGCGAAGGCGGGGGGTGAGGGCGTCCCTATTAAGAACTCAGGGATACCCGTTTCCGCCGAATTCACGAACTGAGGGCGTTATGACCACCCCTGATTTAACGGAAGCCGCCGACTACGCAACGCAAGCCCGCGAGTTCCTGGCTGAAAGCCGACAGTACCTGTCCGTCGGCAAACTGCACCAGGCGTCGGAAAAGGGCTGGGGGGCGGCGGCGCACATGGCAAAAGCCGTGGCAGTGGCCCAAGGCTGGGAGTATACGAATCATGCGGATTTCAGCAGCATCCTGTACGAGGCCAGGCGGTTGACCGGCAACCCCCGCATCCACGAGTTGCGCGGCGTCCCCAACGAACTGCATATCAATTACTACAAGCGCAAAAGGCACTTGAACGCTGACGCCATCGGCGAAGACATAGAAACCGTCGCGGAACTGCTGACACTCTTGGCCCCGCTGACCGGCGTGCAATCCGCCGGGGAGACGCCCTCACCCTAACCCTCTCCCAGAGGGAGAGGGAACTCTTACACGGTTGTCCATTTGACCGCAGATACCATAGCAGGAGCGAGCCATGCTTTCCCGCAGCGCGCAGAGCCTCTACTGGATGGGCCGCTATTTGGAGCGGGCCGGGCGCCTATGCGGTCTGCTCCGGCTGCAATCGGAGGCGCTGGTTGACCGTCCCATCCGCGAAATCCACTTCGGCTGGAACCGCATCTACGCCAGCGTCCGACGCGACCCGCCCGGTGGCCGCGTTGACCTGTTCGGCGACGAAGAGTTCGCCCTAGCCGATTCCTTCGCCCTGGCCGACGACCTGACTTTCGAGCGCTCCAACCCCTGCTCGGTGCTGAGCTGCTTCGCCATGGGCCGGGAAAACGCCCGCAACCAGCGCCACTGCATCAGCCCCGAGGTCTGGACCTGCCTGAACACCGCCTACCTGGGATTGCAGCAGCGGGACCTGGCCCAAGTCTGGCGCGAGGAACCCCGTGCCTTCTACGCTGGCACCGAGGCCGAAATCAACACCTTCAGCGGTCTGGCCGAGTCCACCATGTACCACGACGAGGGATGGAACTTCCTGCAACTGGGCCGCAACATAGAACGGGCCCAGTGCGCCTCCGCTCTGATACTGTCCCAAATTGACATCAGCAACGCCGGCGAGGAAGTTTACGAAACCGACTGGGTCTCCCTGTTGCGCGCCTTCCACGCCCTGGAGGTCTACAATCGCGCATACAGCGCCGAGATAGTGCCTGCCCAGGTGCTGGACCTGCTGGTCAGCGACCCCCTGCTGCCCGATTCCCTCGCCCGCTCCATGAACCTGGTGTCCGAGGAAATCGAGACCGTCGGGCGGGGGCCGCGCCGCCATTCCAACCGCGCTGTCCATCGTCTAACCGGACGCCTGGCTTCCCTGATTAACAACGAGTGGCCCGACCGCGAAGACCGGGAAGACCTGCTCCGCGAATTCGACGAATACTGCGGCGAGCTCCACCACCTGATAACCGCGGCCTACTTCGAGTACCCCGTCCAGGAACGCCAGCCCGGTCAAACCTGGTAGCCCGCAAAAATGCCCTCTCCCTTGGGGGGAGAGGGTTAGGGCGAGGGTGAATCGTTGAGGGTGAACCGTCGGCAGGGAGCTACAACTGCCGCAGCCTCGGGTCGAGCCGGTCGCGCAGCCAGTCGCCCAGCAGGTTGAATCCGAAGACCGTCAGCATTATCGCCAGCCCCGGCCATAGCGCCACCCACCAGGCGCGGATGATGACCTCGCGCCCGTCGGCCACCATCAGCCCCCAGGCCGGGGTCGGGCGCGAGAGGCCGACGCCCAGGAAGGACAGCCCTGCCTCCAGCAGGATGACGAAGCCGACCTGCAATGTCGCCAGCACGATGACGGTGTTGATAATGTTGGGCAGGATGTGCTTGACCATGATGCGGATGTCCGACGCTCCGGATACCCTTGCCCGCGCTATGTAGTCCTGGGTGCGCACCGATAGCGTGTCCCCCCGCACTTGTCGGCAATATATCGACCAGAGCAACGCCCCGACCACGATAATCACCGTGCGGAAGCTGGGGTCCAGCACCGTCGCCAGCGTCAACGCCAGAAGCACCGGGGGGATGGACAGCGAGATGTCCACCAGCCGCATGATTATGGCGTCAATCAGACCGCCGTAGTAACCGGATATAATTCCCAGAGTTACGCCTATCGTGCCGGCAATGGCGATGCCGATGCCGGCGATAACGATAGATACTCGTGAGCCGTAGATGACGCGGGTAAACATATCTCGCCCGGTCAAATCGGTCCCCAAAATATGATCCCAAGTTCCACCGGCGAACACAGGAGGCTCCAAGCGTCCGCGGATTCCCTGCGGAGAGTCCAGGGGGCCGTAAGGCGCAACTACCTCGGCGAAAACGGCCGGTATTACCAGAATCAGCAACAGCAGGACTAACGGAAACTTGGGCAGTCGTTGCGCCTGCCCAAGCAGGCGCAGAGTTCTTACGGCAAGCCGGGCCGCTTTGCCGGACATAGTTTCGGGTGCGGGTCTCAGGTCAACGGCCATGGTTGTGATTGCTCGGCATTTCTCTATTTCCGCCTAGCCTTGGGCGTAGCGGATGCGCGGGTCCAAGTAAGCGTAGAGTACATCAACCACAAAGCTGGACAGGACAAACATTCCCGAAAAGACCAACACCAGCGCCTGAATCAGCTCGAAGTCGCGCGACAACACGGCCTGGAAGGCCAGTAGGCCGGTGCCGGGCCAGTTGAACACCACCTCGGTGGTGAGCGAGCCGGTAAAAGTTATGGCGGCGATGACTCCGAAATAGGTGAGCGGGGTCAAAGACGCATTTCGGAGGCAATGCTTCCAGATTACCTTCGACTCTGAAACGCCTTTAATGCGGGCCAGCTTGACGTACTCGCTGTCCAGCGTTTCCAGCATCGAAGAACGCACTAGGCGGGTGATGGCGGCTATCTGGAAGGAACCTAGAGTAATGGTGGGCATGATGAAATGCTTGAACCCCCCGGTGCCGGCCGGGGGCAGCCAGCCGAGCTTCACGGCGAAAATCCACATCATCATCAGGCCCAGCCAGAAGTTGGGCACCGACTGGCCCAGCAGAGCGAAGATTTTGGATGAGGAATCGAAGGGGGTATCTCGCCGTACCGAGCTCAATACTCCCAGCGGTACGCCAATCAGGATAGCCAGGAGCAGGGAGGCTCCGGCCAGTTTGAGCGTATTGGGAAGGCGATTTATTACGGCGCCGCCGGCGCCCAACTCAGGATATTTGATGGAGTTGCCCAAGTCGCCCTGAAGGACATTCCCCATGTAAACGCCATATTGAATTACCAGGGGCTTATCCAATCCTAACCGGATACGGAGCCGCTCGTAGTCCTCCGCTGTAGCGTCCAGCCCCAATATGGTGGTCGCAGGGTCGCCTGTGAGCCGGCTCAAGCCGAATACTATGATGGTAACGGCCAACAAGGCGATGAGGCCCTGGCCAAACCTTATGGCAATGTAACGCTGCATTCTTGGCGCCGAAAAACTTCTTTATAGCTTTGGCGGGAACCGGGGACAGGCTCCGGTTCCCGCCAATTCGGAATCAGAATCCCCTCTCCCTACGGGGGAGGGTTAGGGTGGGGGCGTCCCCTAGTCGCACCGGTCCGTGCCGACCGGGCAAGCCTTGATGTTGTGGACGTGGGTCGGGTGGGCCGAACCAACGCCGGGATACACCCAGTCCGAGATGAATTCGGGGTCAATGGTCATGTCGAAGGTGGTCTGGAACAGCGGCAGGGTCAGGAAGTCGTCGAACATATAGTCGCCGGCGTCCCGGGCGCACTGTTCCCGCTCGTCGATGTCCAGAGACCTTTCGAGGCAGTCGTACTTCTGGTTGATAATATCGTCTTCCCAGCCGAAGAGGAAGCCGTCAGGCTCGGACACCCAGAAGACCCGCAGACCTTCCTGGGTTGTCCTGATGGGAGTGTTGCGAAGAATGGTAAAGGTTTCGTGGATGTCGTGGGCCCGCACGGTATCCAGCCAGGTGCCCAGTTCCAGTTCGATGATGTTGGTGTCGACGCCTATCGCTTCCCACATGGTGGAGAGCACCTGAATCAGTTGCGGAATCTCCGGGTTGCCGGGAATCACTGTGGACATCATATCAATGGAGATGTCGCCGGGGCCATAGCCGGCCTCGGCCAGCAGCGCGACGGCGCGGTCGGGATCGTAGCCGTACTTTTCGTCGAACTCGGTCACCCAGCGGTCGTTCCAGCCCTCGGTGAAGGGAGCGTACACCGGCACGTATACCGAACTGGCGTTGCCGAAGTAGACCTCGTCAATGATGGCCTGCCGGTCCACCGCTATGTTGAAAGCCTCGCGCACTACCGGATCGTGCCAGGGTTCCTCGCCGGTGTAATAGGGGTTCTTGCCATCCGGATACGGGTTCAGGTCGCTGTCCATCGTGCTGAGGTAGGTGCCGCCGAAGAAACCGTAGGACTGGTTGTTCTCGTTGTTGGAGGAGACGACCTTCATTCCGGCCGCCTTGGCGTCCACCTGCACCTCACGGGACAGGTCGGAGCCTTGTACCTCGCCCGCCAGGAGCAGGGAAAGGCGGGTGAACTGTTCCGCAGACCAGACCCATTCCAGTTCCTGGAAGTCCGGGTTTTCGCCGGCCCAGTGGTCATAGTCTATCTTCTCGTACCAGACGCTGGAGCCCAGGTCGCGGCCTGCGAACTGGTAGGAGCCGGTTCCGGCGGCCATCTCATCATAGGCCGAGTCGTCCCCGCCGGCTGCATCCCATTGGGCCTTGCTCTGGATTACGAGGTCGCCCTGGAGACGGGAGAAGAGCCGTCCTCCGGTCAACTGGGGCTTGTCGAAGTTGAAGGAAATGCTGTAGTCGTTGTGAATCTCGGTAGTGGCAGTGTCCCAAGTCGCCTTGAAGTTGCTGTTGCTGTCCTCGCGTGTCAGCAGCCAGTGGGTATGCGCCACGTCGGCCGCGGTGAATTCACCGAAGCCGAAGTGCCAGGGTATGTCCTCTTCCAACTCGAATGTCCAGGTGTTGAACCCGGCGTCCACCGTCCAGCTCTTGGCCAGGGCCGGGATGGGCTCGGAGGTAATATCGTGATTCTCGATGAGAGTCTCGCCGTAAGGGTCGTTCTGCACCAGGTTGGACCAAGGCCCGACCCAGATGCGGTTGCTCTCGTTGAGAGGGACCGTGTTGGCCATGATGACCCTGGTAATCTTGGCCGTCGCTGCCGGGGCCGGAGCCTCAGTGGCAGCCGGGGCGGCGGTAGGAACGGGCGTCGGGGTAGCCTGCACCTGGGGCCTGGCGCCGGGGGCGCGGGTGGTGGCCAAGGGGGTTGGGGCTGCTTCCTCGGTAGCTGCGGGCGCCGCTGGAGCCGTAGTAGGCGCTGCCGCCGGGGCGGTGGTTGGCGCCGCTGCGGGAGCAGTCGTAGCCGCCGGCGCGGCTGGGGCGGAGGTGGCCGTTGGGTCTTCACCGCCACAGGCAACGATAATCGTCACCAAAATTCCCAACAACCATAGAGGATTGAAAATAAGGCGTCTGAATTTTCGGAATGATTGCATCCTTTGCCGCCCCCATATAAACAAATAATTCGGCTCACCCAAGCCGACTAGCGGGATTCTAGGTTGAATGGCTACCGATGTCAAGAGAATCAGCGCCGTGAATCGTAGCGAACAAAAGCAAGAATTGTCGGATAGGCTCTGGCGGAAATCCTTTCGTGTCCGCGTTGAAAACGCGCCGCCGGTGCGTTACAATCAGAGTACGCAGGAGCGTAGCTCAGTCTGGCCAGAGCGCTGGTCTCCAAAACCAGTGGTCGCGGGTTCGAATCCTGCCGCTCCTGCCATCTCTATGAAGCAAGCAGGCCCCGGACTGTTCCGGGGCTTTTTGTTTATGGTTTGCTTTGTCCACAACGGCAGGGCCGGTTTGAATCCTGTGCTTTCACAGAATACAATTGGGACGACGACAACACTCAGCACGAAAAGCGAAGTCCGGGATGGAGGGGGCAATGACCAGCATTAACCGCGACCCGGTCCTGATTGTGGTGCAGTTGACCGGGGGCAACGATTACATGAACACAGTGGCGCCATACGGCGACCCGCTGTACCGGGACAACCGGCCCACCGTCGGCGTGGCGGCGGAGGACGTTCTGGACATTGACGGGCATTACGGCTTCAACCCCGTTCTCGCGCCGCTCAAGGAGCTGTACGACGACGGGCGGGTGGCCGTCATCAACGGCATCGGCTACCCCAACCCCAACCGCTCCCACTTCCGGGCCATGGACATCTGGCACACCTGCGAGCCGGAGCGCGTCGCCACCGAGGGCTGGCTGGGCCGGGTCATCCGCGACCTGGACCCGCAGGCCGGGAACGTGCTCACCGGCGTCAACTTCGGGCGCGGGCTGCCCCGGGCCATGGCGCTGGCCGGCGTGCCGGTGGCGTCGGTCGGTTCGCTGGAAAACCACGGCTTCCTGACCGGCATCACCGACGAGGAACGCAGAACCCGGGCGCTGGATGTCTTCGCCCGGATGTATGCCCCGGCCATCGGCACCGGCCCGGCCCTGGACTACCTGGGCCGCACCGGCGCCGACGCGCTCAAGGGCGCCGACATTCTCCGTACCGCTACCGCAGGCTACTCCTCCACCGTTGAGTACACCGCGACGCCCATCGCCCAGGGACTGAAGGGCATCGCCCAGACCCACCTGGCCGGGCTGGGAACCCGTGTCTTCTACACCGCCCAGGCGGGCTACGACACCCACTCCGGCCAGATGCCGGTGCAGACGCAACTGCTGGGCGAGCTGGCCCAGGGCATCAACGACTTCTTCGCCGACCTGCGGGAGCATGATGCGTCGTCCGAAGCGCTGATGCTGGTGTTCACCGAGTTCGGGCGGCGGGTCAAGGACAACGGCTCCGGCACCGACCACGGCTCCGGCGGGGCGGCCTTCGTCATCGGCGACGCGGTGGCTGGCGGGATGCACGGCATCTACCCCTCTCTGAAAGAGGAGGCCCTGCTGGACGGCGACCTGCACTTCCAGGTTGACTTCCGCAGCGTATATACCACCATCGCCGAGAGGTGGCTGGGGCTGGACGCCCAGCCCATCGTCGGCGGCAACTTCGAGAAGCTGGACTTCGTATATGCGGGTTGAGCTTTAACCTACAGAAAGCTAAGGATTCCACAATCAGATTGCAGCTATTCCCCAGATCTGAGAGCATCTGAGAATAGCAAGGGCGATCTTTCTCTTTGAGGAGCAGAAAGCTGTGGCGAGCAGAGCGGATCATATTGAAGAGATCCTAGAACAGAACAGCGGACGTATGACGGTGGGGGACATAAACAGTGCTCTCGCTATCCGTGAACAGGCCGACCCCAATGTGCTTAGCAGAAACGGCGCCGTTCCAGGCGCTGTAAGAAACGATAATCTCTCCCGAATGGGACGGGGCCAAGCTAAGCGTTTTCGCACTTTTGACCGCAGCGGTGGTGGCGACGAGGAATTCGGATTTGTTTCTCTGGTTCACATAAGCGGTGAAGATGTCATCAACAAGGGTAGTAGAATTGCCAGGCAGATTGAAGAAGAAGTGGAGGGGGTAAAGAATGAGGTAAAGACCTATATCAGTAACATGCCGTGGCAAGAATTTGAAGATGCATTCTTGGAACAAGTTCTCAAGGCATTGGGTTTTCAAGAGGTGAGTATAACCCAGCGTACGAGAGACGGAGGGCGGGACGCGGAATGCACTTACAGGATGGGTATAGCTCACTTTAAGGCGATAGTTTCAGCCAAACACTGGAATACACAGCCGGTTGGACCAGACGAGGTCCAGAGGGTTAGAGGCATTTCGCATGACGCTCACGCAGGAATCATCGTTACGTCTTCGAGATTCACTGACAGTGCCAGAAAAGAAGCAGAAAGTCGGGGATATGGACGCCTTATCTTTCTCATAGACGGAGACCTGATTGTGAGCGCCTGCATCGACGGAAAAATCCTTGTCCGTCAAGTTGATGATCTGCCTACCTTATACGAATTCATGGGACCGTCAGGCTCTTCTGAATAACTTGACTCGGAGCGGCGACGTGAAAGTTGGCATAGGGCTGCCCGGCAACGTTCCGGGCACTAAGGGCGACTTCATCCTGGAGTGGGCCAGGCGGGCCGACGACGGCCCCTTCTCCAGCCTGGGCGTCATAGACCGGATAGTCTACGACAACTATGAGCCCATGATAACCCTGGCCGCGGCCGCCGGAGCGACCAGCCGGGTGCGGCTTATGACCTGCGTGCTGCTGGCACCGTTGCGCAACACTGGAGTGCTGGCCAAAGAGGCCGCCACCCTGGACGCGCTGTCCGGCGGGCGGCTGACCCTGGGCCTGGGCGTGGGACGGCGGCCCGACGACTACCAGGCCGCGCCCGCAGCTTTCGAGGAGCGGGGGCGTCGGTTGAGCCGCGCCCTGACCACCATGCGGCGCGTCTGGAACGGCGAGGGCGCTGCCCCCGGCGTCGGCCCCATGGGCCCGGCCCCGGTGCAGCCCAGCGGCCCCGAAGTGCTTATCGGCGGGGGCGCTCCCGCGGCCCTGCGCCGCGCCGGACGGTACGCCGACGGCTTCATCGCCGCCGCCGGTTCCGCCAGCGCGGTGGAAGAGCTTTTCGCCGTGGTGCAGGAGTCGTGGGACAACAACGCCCGCCCCGGCAAGCCCAGGCTGGCCGGCGTGGCCTCCTACGCCCTCGGCCCCAGCGCCGCCGACCAAGTGGGCGGCTACATCCGCCACTACTATTCCTTCTTGGGCGATGTCGCCGAACAGATGGCGCAGAACGCCATCTCCAACCCCGAGGCCGTCAAGGACACCCTACGGGACATGGAAGGCATCGGCATGGACGAGGTGGTCTTCCTGCCCAGCGTGGCCGAAATGGACCAGTTGGAGCGGCTAGCCGACGTGATAGGCTGAGAATACCGGAAACACGGAGCGCACCTATGTTTGACGTTGATGAATTTGTTGCCGCCTGTCGCGGCGCATTGCAGGAACACACGCCGGAGTTGGCGGTCAAGGAGCTGCTGAGCGCCGCCATCGCCAAGCCGGGAGAGATTGAAGCAGCGCTGGGAACGCCGGAAGACGGCGGGATTACCACGCTTCACCGCTCAGATGAGCTGACCATCATCAATGTTATCTGGCCGCCGGGAATGGCTATTTATCCCCACGACCACCAGCTATGGGCGGTCATCGGGCTGTACGGCGGGCAGGAGGACAACACCTTCTACCGCCGCAACCGCGACGGCGACGGGCTGGAGCGGGCCGGGTTCCGCGAACTGCAATCGCAGGACGCCATCAACCTGGGCCGGGACGCCATTCACGCTGTCCACAACCCGCGCCAAGTCTACACCGGGGCCATCCACATCTACGGGGGCGACTTCTTCGCCCAACCCCGCAGCGAGTGGGCCGATGAGTCATCGCCGGAAGCCCCATATAGCGTGGAGGGCGCGATGCGGGCCTTCGCCGAGGCCAACGAGCGCTGGCTGGCGCAGCAGAATTAGCCCTTAACGTTTGTCGGATTCCGAGACCCGTTGGTCCCGAGCTCGTCGAAGGATCGCGGGTTTCTTTTTATGGGCTGATTGGAACCAACAACGGCGCTATGGCCTTCAATCGAAGCCCAGCCGCGCCTCTTTCATGCTCACGTAGCGCTGGCTGCTGCCGATTACCAGGTGGTCGAGCAACTCCATGCCCAACAGCTTACCTGCCTCCACCAAGTCGCGGGTGATGGATACGTCGGCGCCGCTGGGGGTGGGGTCGCCGGAGGGGTGGTTGTGGACCACTATCAGCGAGGTGGCGTTGGCGCGGATGCCGGGGCGGAACACCTCGGCGGGGCGGACGACGGAGCTGTTGACGTTGCCGATGTAGATTTCCTCGACGCCCATGACTTCGTTGCGGGTGTTGAGGAGCAGGACTCGGAGGTGCTCCTGTTCGAGGGATGACATCTCGGCGGAGAGGAGGTTGACGACGTCCTCGGGGCAGTTGATGACGGCGCGTTCCTCCGGGGACAAGGAGACGAAGCGGCGGCCCAGTTCCAGGGCGGCGAGAATCTGGCAGGTCTTGGCCTCGCTGAGTCCCTTCTCGGCGCACAGCTCGGCGTAGCTGGCCTTGCCCAGTCCTCGCAGGCCGTCGAAGCGGGAGAGGAGACGCGAGGACTGGGATATGACGTTCTCGCCAGCCGAGCCGGTGCGGAGCAGGATGGCGATCAGCTCGGTGTTGCTGAGGTGGCGGGGGCCGTAGGTGGCGAGGCGCTCACGGGGGCGTTCCTCGGTGGGCATCTCGCGGACCGTGGGGCCGTTGCCGTTGCGGTGCTCCTTGTCTGCCGTAGTCGTTGCCATGTCGCCACCCCTCTGTTGCTGTGTTGCTGAATGTATTTCAGCGGAGAGGTAGCGAGGGGCACAAGGGGCAAGTGTCAGGAAAATGCAAACAGGCTGACGGCACTGGATTCCTGCCTTCGCAGGAATGAAGGATGGCAGCTTTTCCGGGGGTGGTTTGATGCGTGTGCAGACGGGGGTTTGGATTCCCGCTTTCGCGGGAATGACGGGGTTGGTGAGGGCCTCGCGGAGGGCGGGATGAAACTTGGGAGAGCGGCCTCACCCCCACCCCCAGCCCTCCCCTGAGGGGGAGGGAGCAATTGGAATACGCCGTATCAGAACTTGGAGAAGTTGCCCTCGTCGCGGGTTATGAACTCCAGGACGGCGGGCTCACCAGCAGCGTTGGCGGCGATGCCGCGGTTGATGGCGGGGATGATTTCGCCGGGCTCGGTGATTTTCTCGGCGTAGGCGCCCATGGCGGCGGCGACTTCGGCGAACTGGCCGCCGAGACTCTTGACCTGGTACTTCTGGATGGCCGTGGGGAAGCGGCTGTCGTCGTAGATGGACATATAGGAGTTGTTGTTTACGACGGTGAGGATGGGGATGTCGCAGCGGACGGCGGTTTCCACGTCGAGGCCGACGGTGCTGAAGGCCATGTCGCCCATTACGTTGATGACCTGCTTGTCGGGGAAGGCCAGCTTTGCGCCCATGGCCAGGCCGAGGCTGTAGCCTAGCTGGGTGGACTTGCCCCAGCCGATGAAGCTGCGGGGGTTGCGGGCCTCCCAGAAGGGCGACATATACTCGCGGGCGCTGCCGGACTCGTGGGTGACGATGGTGTTGTCCAGGTCTACGGTGCGCATGAGGTCCCAGACTACTCGGTAGGGGTTCATGGGATTCTCGTTGGAGGTGAGTTTCGGCATCCACTGGGCGAGCCACGCCTCCTTGACCGAGCGGATGTCGGCCTGGAGGGCGTGGTTGGTCGGGCGGGGTGCGCCAGCGCGGTCTTTCAGCGCGTCCAGCAGTTGCCGCAGCACCAGCCTGGCATCACCCAAAAGCGGATAGTGGCACTTGTACTCGCGGCCTATGGCGTCCTCGTCGTTGGTGAGGTGGATGAAGGTCTTGTTGTCGGCGATGGGGACGGCGAAGAAACTCTTGGTGAGGCTGGCGCCCACACCGAAGACGGTGTCTGCGCCGTGGAGGTACTTGTTGACCATGGCGGTGGTGCTGGGGCCGCCCGAGCCGAGGGCCAGCGGGTGGTTCTCAGGGAAGGCGCTCTTGCCGGGCAGGGTGGTCATCACCGGGGCTTGCAGGAACTCGGCGAGCTCGACCAGCTCGTCGGTGGCCTCGGCATAGAGGACGCCCTGTCCGGCCTGGATGACCGGGCGCTCGGCGGCGAGCAGCGCGGCGGCGGCGCGGCTGACGTCGGAGGGGTCGGCCTGCTGCTTTACGGCACGGGGCGGTTCGTAGTCGAACAGCTCCTCGGGCAGTTCGGCAGTGGCTACGTCGGCTGGGATTTCCAGCAGGACGGGGCCGGGGCGTCCGCTGCGGAGCTTGGTGAAGGCGCGGCGCATCATGGACGGGATGCGCTCGACCATGTTGAACTCGTCGGCCCACTTGGTGATGGTCTCGTAGCTGCGGGTGGGGTAGAAGTTGGGATGGACGCCGCGCTTGTCACGGGCCATGCCGGCCGGGAGCAGCAGGATGGGGACGGACTCGGAGTAGGCTTGGGCCACGCCACCGAAGCCGTTTTCGGCGCCGGGGCCGTTCTGCATCATAAAGACGCCAATCTTCTGGCCGTTGGTGGCCCGGGAGTAGCCGTCCACCATGTGGATGCCGGTGACTTCCTGGCGGAAAATCATCGGGCGGATTCCGGCGATGGCGGCGGCCTCCAGCAAGGGCTGGTAAGGCACGCAGGCGACGAACTCCACGCCCTCCATCCGCAGTATGTTGGCGATTGCGGTAACTCCGTCCATCTGTATGTTCTCCCATTGCCCTGCGTTATGTCGGATGCCAGTCTAGGGAGCGACTATGGGGGTGTCAAGCGAGGGGGCGGGGCGTGGACCCAGCGCCCTTCGATTCTTTGTCTGAACTGTGATTCGTGGGATTAAATGATTGCCCTGATGTAGGTTCGCCTTAATCAGGGTAATCATCCGAATCAAATAAATCACAGTTCAGACAATTACGCCGAGAACCGAAAGACCCTACACTCACCCTGACGCTGTCCGTCAAGGGAAGGCGGTATCGCGTTCCTACTCCCCGCTGAAACTCCAGGCGGTGAATCGTATGGGGGTCAGCTTGATTACCGGGTTGCCATCCAGTTCCATCTCGCGGTACTGGCTATACTTTTGGCGCAGAACGGCAACGGCCTGCGCCGCCTCATGTTCGTCGCCAGTGAGCAGGCTGGCGCGACAGGATACCAGGATGTAGCGGAGGGACTGCCAGTCCTCATCGTAGTGGTCCACGATGAGGGCGGCCTGGGGATTGGTGAGGATGTTGCGGACGCGGCGGAGGCGGGTCAGTTCGGCGGTCTTGGGCTTCCGGTCGAGGACGATGTAGATATTCTCGCCGTCGTAAAAGAAGCACACCGGAATTGCGTGGGGGCGTCCGTGGGCGTCCGCCGTGGCCAGGCGGGCTACGCGGGCGTCGGTGAGGAAGCGAGCCTGGGATTCGGTTAGTGGGGGCATGATTGTCTCCCTGCGTTTTCACCCCCACCCTAACCCTCCTCCTCAAGGGGGAGGGGATTTGGGGCCGGGGACGCCCTCACCCATGTATCGAGTACGGGGCAGGCTCTAGCCCTCTCCCCCTGGGAGAGGGAATTGGTTGTACGGGTCTATCCAGGGTAGAGGCGCATGGGGTCGTCGAGGAACTCGAGGTTCTCCAGCTCGGTGTGGGCGGCGTCGGACATGGCGGAGTCGCCGTCGCGGACGCAATCTATCAGGGCGCGGCGGGCCAGCGCGCCGCCTATCTTGCCGAGGGCGGCGATGCAGGCCAGCCGGACTTCCGGGTCGTCGTCCTGGAGCAGCTCCACCAGTGGCGGCGTGGCGTCCTCATGGGCCAATTCCCCGCAGGCGTGGGCCGTCTCGTAACGCACGGCGGGGTCGGGGCTTTCCAGCTCCAGTAGCAGCGCGGGCAGCCACTCGATTTCGCCGGTACGCCCCATGGCATAGATGGAGCTGGAGCGCAGGTCCTGGTCTTCGTCGTCATAGGCCCAGCGGATGTAGTCCTGCACTTCCTCGGTGTTGAAGGGCGCGACGGCTTCGAGGCAGCGGCGGCGCACTTCGAGGTCTTCGATTTCGTCTTCAAGGAAATCCATCAGGACACGGTAGACCAGCTCGCCGTCCTGGGGCTGCAACTTGCCTTCTTGTGCCAATACTGGGAAGCGGCCCAAGGCCAGGGCGGCGGTGGCGCGCACCTGCGGTCCCCGCTCCGAGCGCAGCAGCCCAACCAGCTCTGCGATGAGCCAGCGATCTTCCAACTCCCACAGGCCCTCGACGCCAAGCTGGACCATCCGGTCGTCGCCGTCCCTGAGACACTGGCGGAAGATGGCGGTGAAGTCCAGCTCCAGGTTCTCCTCGGCCTGCCCCACCATGACCGCCACAACTTCGCAGCGGCGGTCTTCGTTCAGGGAATCGCAGACCTGGACGAACTCGGCCAACTCTCCGGGCGACGGGTCCGACGCCTCGTGAAAGGGGGCGTCGGCCAGCGGTGCGCTGGGGTCGGCGATGATTTCTATTAGCTGCTGGAAGGACATGGCTGCGTTAGTGTAGCACGGTTGTTTGAACTGTGATTTTTGTGATTAGAGGATGGACAGGATTAGGGATGCCGTGGCTCCGGTTTGGCGCGGCGCATGGCGGCGATGGCGGAGGGCAGGGCGTCTAGGAGGTCGGAGGCGGCGAGGCCGGTTTGGCCTATGCGGCCGGTGACGCTCTGTCCGGCGGCGGCGTGCAGGTAGACGCCGACTGCGGCGGCGGCGGGCGGGGGCAGGCCCTGGGCCAGCAGGGAGACGATGACGCCGCTGAGGACGTCGCCGGTGCCGCCGGTGGCGAGGCCGGGGTTGGCGAAGGCGGCAATTTGGACGGGCTGGCAGGGGCTGGCTATGACGGTGTGGGCGCCCTTGAGGACGAGGGTTGCGCCCCATCGCTGGGCCCACTCGCGGGCGACGCCCTCGCGGTCTGCCTGTATGTGCCCCACTGGTATGCCGGTGAGAGTGGACATTTCGCCGGGGTGGGGGGTGAGCACCAACGGGCCGTTGACCTGAGTATGCCAGTTTTCGATGTCGGAAAGGTTGTTCAGGCCGTCGGCGTCAATCAGCATGGGCAGTCCGGCGAGTCTCTCGCGGGTCTCGTTCAGCAGCAGGCGGAGGAACTCCCTCGTGCCTTCCGACCAGCCCATACCGCAACCCACCAACGCCGCCGTGAAGCGGCGTCTTGCTGCCCGTCCTTCGACAGGCTCAGGACTAACGGTTTGGGGGGCGGGATGAACGGCTTGGAGGACTACAGCAGCGGCGGACGGGTGTATGCGCCCGGCGTCGTCCTGGGGCAGCGGCAGGTGGATGGCCTCGGCCCCCTTGGCTGCGGCGATGGGATAGACACATTCGGGGCTGGCCAGGGTGGTCAGCCCGGCCCCGGTACGCACCGATGCCTGCGACGCCAGCCAGGCCGCGCCGACGTAGTGGCGGGAGCCTGCTATCACCAGCGCGTGGCCGTAGGTTCCCTTGTGGGAATCGAGAGGACGCGGCGGCAGGCGCGTCGCCACCCATTCGGGGGTGAGCATTTCCAGGTCTACGGATTGCTCTTCGGGTAGGCCTGGAGGTATGCCGATGTCCAGCACCCGCAGACGGCCCGCGTACTCCGCGCCGGGAAAGCGCAGCAGGCCAGCCTTGGGGTAGCCGAGAGCTAGGGTTGCGTCGAAATGGGGGCAGGCCGAGTCAACCTCGCCAGTGTCGGGGTTGAGGCCGGTGGGAAGGTCGAGGGCCAGGAGCAGGGGTGGCCCTTCGACAAGCTCAGGGTGACGGAGCTGCTCGCGTACTCGTTGCAGCCGCAGCATGGCGTCGCGCACCGGGCCGGACAGGGGGCGGGAGCGGCCGGTTCCCAGCACGGCGTCTATTATTAGATGCGAGCGGCGCAGCAGCCGCTCCAGCGTCTCGTCATCGGGGGAGGGAAGGATTTCGACGCCGTACTGCCGGGCCAGGTCGAGCTTGGGGTCGGATTCGGGGCGGCGGGTGAGGAGACAGCAGACGACCCCGGCGCCCCAGCGGCGGAGGTGGCGGGCGACGACGAGGCCGTCGGCGCCGTTGTTGCCGGGGCCGATGAGGACCACGACGCGGGCGCCTGCTGCGCCGCCGAGTTCGTCGCGAGCGGCTTGGGCAACGGCGAGGCCGGCGTTCTCCATCAGCGTGTCAGTGCTGACGCCGGCCCGCTCCGACGCCTGCTCAATGGCGGCCATCTGCGCGGCGGTTACTACTTTCACGGCGTTAGTACCTTGCTCCCATCATTCAGTCCGAGTCTTCGCGGCGGGTCACCACGAAGGCCACGGCGTTGTCCTGGGAGTCGGACATGCTGACGGAGATTTCGAGGACGCCTAGGCGCTCGGCGCGGGCTTTGGCGCGTCCGTGAAGGAGGATGCTAGGGGCGCCGCTGGGAGCGCGGGTGACCTCGATGTCCTTCCAGCCCACGCCGCGGACGCCGGTGCCGAGGGCCTTCATAGTGGCTTCCTTGGCGGCGAAGCGGGAGGCCAGCTTGGAAGGGCGGCCGCGGCAGTATTCCAGCTCGCCGGGGGTGTAGATGCGGCGCAGGAAGCGCTCGCCGTAACGCTCCAGCGTCCGGGCTATCCGGCTTATCTCGATGATGTCTACGCCGGTGGAAAGCATGGGGTTTCACCCCCACCCTAGCCCTTCCCCTCAAGGGGGAGGGGATTTTCTAGTCCGGGATGTGGCCTGGGATGCCGAGACGGTCGAGGATTTTGGATACAGAGTAGCTGCGGTTCAGAACGTAGAAGTGGACGCCGGGAACGCCAGCGGCCCACAGCTCTTCCACCTGCCGCGCTGCGTATTCGACGCCCAGCTCGCGGACCGCCTCGTCGTCTTCGCCCAGCCGGTCGAGTTCGGCGTCAAGGTCAGTCGGGATTTTTGAGCCGCAGAGGGCGGTGAAGCGGCGAATCTGCGGCGCGCTGAGCACGGGCAGGATGCCGGGAATTACCGGAACGTCTATGCCCGCGGCGTCAGCCCGGTCGGCGAAGGCGAAGTAGTCATTGTTGTCGAAGAAGAGCTGGGTTATAAGGAAGTCGGCCCCGTTGTCCACTTTGAGCTTGGCGTAATCGAGGTCACGCTCAAGGCTCTCAGCCTCGGTGTGGCCTTCGGGGTAGCAGGCGGCGGCGATGCCGAAGCCGTAGTTGGCGCGGATGTGGCTGACCAGGTCGGATGCGTGGCTGAAACCGCCCTCGGTGGCGGTGAAGTGTTCCTCGCCTCGCGGGGGGTCGCCGCGCAGGGCGATGACGTTCTCGATGCCTGCGTCATCCAGGCGTTGCAGCACGCCGTCCAGTTCCTCGACGGTCTGGCCGACGCAGGTGAGGTGGGCCATGACCTCGACGCCCGCCGACTGCTTGGCTTCCACCGTAATCTGCTCGGTGAAGTGGCGGGTGGAGCCGCCCGCGCCATAGGTCACCGATATGAAATCGGGGCAGTAGGCGGTGAGTTCGGTCACCGTGTCCAGCACGGCGGGGATGCCGTCGGCGTTGCGCGGCGGGAAAAACTCGAATGATATGGTGCGCCCCTCTTGGAGCATTTCGCGTATCTTCAAAACCTGCTAATCGTTCCTCCTGTGTTTTTGCCCCCCATTGTAGAGTTGTTTCAACAGGTGGCTGGGGCTTGGATTCCCGCTTTCGCGGGAATGACGGGTGTGCGGCGGGAATGACGGACGGATGCCATGCCATAGTCCGGTTAGAACTGGGGGGTGCGCTTTTCGACGAAGGCCTGGACACCTTCTGCCGGGTGACCGGAAGTGGCGACGTACTGGGCGAAGGCCATCTGTTCGACGGACGAGCCGTCGCGGATGGTAAGGTCGCGGCCTTGGTGGGTGACCTGCTTGATCCAGCCGAGGCCGGGGCGGCTCTTACCGCGCAGGGGGGCCACCAGGTTTTCCAGCTCGTCGTCCAGTTCCTCCAGCGGGGCGGAGCGCAGGGCGAGGCCCCACTCGACGGCCTCGGGGCCGTTGAGCCAGCGGCCGGTGGTCAGCAGCTCCATCGCGCGCTGGGGGCCAACGAGACGGGGCAGGCGGATGGTGGAGCCGCCGCCGGGCATCAGGCCGAAGTTGACGTGCTGATCGCCGATACGGGCGTCGTCGGCTACCAGGGCCATGTCGCAAGCCATCATCAGCTCGAGGCCGCCGGCGAGGGCAAAGCCGTGAACCACGGCTATCACGGGGATGGGCATATCCTCGACCTGGAAGATGACCTCGTTGATGTCCCGCAGGTAGTGGCGCAGGGACTCCGGGCTCTGGAAGGCGTCCTGGAAATACTTGAGGTCGGCCCCGGCGCAGAAACACCGGCCCTCGCCTCGCAGCACCATCGCCTTGACCGATTCGTCCCCGGCGACGTCGGTAAGAGCCGCCGACAGATCGTCGCATAGCTCGCGGCCCAGGGCGTTCATGGCGTCGGGGCGGTTGAGGCGGATGGTGGCGATACCTTCTTCTTTTGTCAGCTTGATATTCGCGTATTCCAAAACAACTCCGATGTTTACTTGATATACCCTATACTATACCCGACTTGGCGGCCTTCGCGCTCAGAGAGGTATTATTTGGACAGCTCCAACGGCTGCGCCATCAGCGAAGGTGGTGGCGGTGGAGGGATTAACGCCCGAGGAGATTATGCGGACTTGCGCAAAGTAGTTGTCTGAATCAGGATAGGAGGGAGTTACGCAGTTGGCGGCGTCATTGTCTGAACTGTGATTTATTTGATTAGAGGATTTTCAGGATTTGCCTTATCCTGAGTATCCTTCAATCCTGATAATCCTGATTCAGACAATTACCGCTGATGGATACTTTGGGGAAGGCGCCGGACTTATGCGGTATATGAACTTCAGCTGGGTGCTGGACAACGAGCTGGGCGGCTCGCAAGGGCCGGCCGGGATGCGCGACTTGTTCTACCTGTACCAGCAGGGCGTGCGGGCGATGATTCGGATGGAGGAGCGCACCATACCGGCGGACGGCGGCGGGATGCTGGACATCGTGGATATGTTCGAGCCGGTGCCGGACTTCACGCCGCCGACGCAGGAACAGATTGACCGGATGCTGGAGTTCATTGACGCGCAGACGGGTGCGGGGCGCCCGGTGGCGGTGTCGTGTTACGCGGGCATCGGGCGGACCGGCACGGTGCTGGCCTGCTACCTGGTGAGCAAAGGGGCATGGCCGGGGGACGCCGTCGACGAGGTGCGACGGCTGCGGCCCGGCTCCATCCAGACGCCGGAGCAGGAAGCGGCAGTGTACGAGTATGCGGAGCGACGGGCAGCAGGAGGGGATGCCGCCGGGTGACGGAGGATTGTTGGGGGCGATGCCGGAACAGACTGACTCCAATGGCATTTTCCAACTGGTGGCTAAAGCCTATGGATTCCCGCTTTCGCGGGAATGACGGGTTCACGGGAATGATTCCGCAAGCAACGTGTTGCCAGCTCCTCCGGGAGTTGTTTGATTTGTATGTAGACGGGGGTTTGGATTCCCGCTTTCGCGGGAATGACGGGTTGGGGCCGTCGCCAATTGCCATATGAATATGAAGGAGCACTTTGATGGCCGATTTACCAGCACCCTTGGACATACCTGCCAAGGTTCTTGCGGAGGTTTACCGGGAGGCGCGTAGAGCGTTCCCCTTCGAGTGCTGCGGGTGGCTGGCCGGGCCTGCCGACTCCTCGGTGGCGGACGTGGTGCGAAGCTGCGAAAACGCCCAGGATACGGGTACTCACCCCACTAAAGCGGAGCGCGGCGCAGAAACGGCCTACGTCATCACCGGCAGCGATCTGCTGGCGTTGAACCACAGCCTGGACAGCGATGCACCGGCTAAAATTATCTATCACTCCCATCCCAACGGCGGGGCCTACTTCTCGCCGACGGACCGGGAAGTCGCCACCAGCCCTTGGGGCGACGGCCCGGCCTATCCGGTACAGCAGCTCGTGGTGGGGATAACGGAAACGCGGGTGGAGGCGGCGGCGCTGTTCGCCTGGTCGGACGAGGAAGGGGGGTTTATTGAAGTAGCGAGGTACGAGGGGGAGGCGGTGTAGCTTCTCACCGGCAGCGGGCTTTTCGGTTCTGAACGTAATTGTCTGAACTGTGATTCATGGGATTATTGGATTAGTATGATTTCACAATCATGGTAATCCCGGAATCAGAGAAATCACAGTTTAGACAAAGAAACGAAAGGCTCTGTCGGGGATGGCCTTAGCGTTGCGCCAGTGGATGATTTTGCTTAAAGTTGGGCTACGATGCAGATGGAGCAATGGCAATTCAATGATTGGGAAGGCGCCCTGGAACACTATTTCCGGGAGGGCCTGACCGACGGGCTACCTGTCGTTCCGCCTACGCCGGAACGGGTGCAAGGGCTGTTGGATTACTGCGGGCTGGCCCCGGAGGATGTTCTGGGAACCGAGGGCATCCGGCACAAGCGGTTTCCGGCGGGGAAGGTGGCGGTCAGCGCGGTGATGGCCGGCTGCCTGCCGGAGCATTTCCCGGTGGTCGTCGCGGCGGTGTCGGCGGTCTGCGACCGGGCCTACAACTTCCACGCCAGCAGCACGTCAACCAACGGTATCGCCAACCTGGTGCTGGTCAGCGGGCCCTACGCCTCGCGCATCGGGATGAACACCGGCGTCAACGCCTTCGGGAACGGAAACCGGGCCAACGCCGCCATCGGCCGGGCCATCAATCTGCTCAAAGCCAACTTCTACGGCTCCATTTCTCAGGAAATGGACAAAAGCACCTTCGGTCACTCGGGAAAGTACAGCTTCTGCTTCGCGGAGGACCTGGAAACCAGCCCCTGGCCGTCGATGGCCGAATCGAAGGGCTTTCGGCCGGGCTCCAGCACAGTGACGATGGTCGCCGCCAACGCCCCGCTGCAACTGGAGACCCACGGCGACCGGGACCCGGAGGGTTTCCTCACCGCCGCGGCTCACGCGATGCTGGGGTTCGGGCCGAGGATTTCGGAGGTTGTGCTGGTTATCAGCCAGGAGCTGATGGCCTATGTGGCTGCCTCGGGCTGGAGCCGCGCCCAAGTGGCCGAGTTCCTCCACGAGAAGACCCTGCGGACGGTGGGGGAGTGGGACGCATGGCGACGCATGGACAGGCTGTCGCCGGACGCAGAGCGGGAAGAGCTGATGGGTTGCGTTGCCGGGCCAGAGCGGATAACCGTCGTGCCGGCGGGCGGCGACGCCGGGGAGTTCATGGCGCTGATTACGTCCTGGGGGAGCAGCCGCTCCGTAACCAGGGAAATAGCCGTACCTTCCTGAGGAGGCGGACCAGGCATGACCAGTATCTACACTCTCGACCCCAGGGACACGGCGGAGACGTCGCCAGCGGCGCGGGCCCTTCGCCCGGCCAGCCTGGACGGCAAGACGCTGGGGCTGCTTTCCAACAACAAGCCGCACTCCGAGGACTTGCTGCGGATGGTGGCCAGCATCATCGGCCAGCGTTACTCGCTGGCCGGAATAGTGGAGTACAACAAGGGGGGCCACCAGTGGCCCGCCGACCGTTCCGCGCTGGAGGACCTGGCGCGGCGCTGCGACGTGATGATTCACGCCACCGCGGAATGAGGGTCCTGCACGTCGTGCAGTGTGCACGATGCGATGGAGATGGAACTGCTGGGCGTGGCCTCCACGGTGCTGACGACCAAGCCCTTCGTCAGCCAGGCCCGGGCAATGGCCCGGCTGCGGGGCGACGCCGACTACGGACTTGCGGTTATCGACCACCCGATCGTGACTCTGACGCCGGAGGAGCTGGCGGAGCGGGCCGCTGTCGCCGCGCCGCAGGCGATGCGGCACTTGGTGGATAGGTAGCCTGGGGCTGCGATGTGGTCTTTTGGTTCTCAGGGTAATTGTCTGAACTGTGATTTCTTTGATTCTATGATTGCCATGATTAGGAAAATCATGGTAATCCATCAATCTCATAAATCACAGTTCAGATGAAGACCTGCTTTCCTCGTTCTCCGGCTCCGCCTGACCGCGCTTTTCCCTTGATTACCACCCTCACCCTCGAGAGAGAGGGAATTTTATAAGGGCCTCAAGATTTCGGCTGGCGGGGTGTTGAGGGGCCAAGTGGTCCCGGGCGGGCTAGTCTCCAAGCACGAACACAAGGACGCTGGCCGCCGCGTAGAGGCCGATGAGCAGCAACCCCTCGTAGGTGAAGTACTTGTTGGGCCTTCCTCGTCCCCGGTTTATCACCGCGACTATCACCACGGCCGTCATCAGCATCGCTATCACCGCGGTCAGAGCGTGAATGGAGGCGATGTGGTCCGGATGCCACAGGGGAGCGCCTACCAGCGCCACATCATCCATAAACAGGATGAACCCCATGTTAAACAGGTTGCTGCCCAGCACGCCGGTGATCGCCAGCTCCGGAGCGTTGATGCGTATGGCGGCAAAGCAGGCAGCCAACTCGGGCAGCGAGGTGCTGAAGGCCAGGAACTGGGTGCCTACGAAGCTGGCCTGCCAGCCCATTTTGTGGGCGATTTCATCTCCGGCGTAACCGAGAGCTATTGCCGCTCCTATTACGCAAGATGCCGATAAGAGGTAGACCACGAATGCCCGGACCAAGCTATCGCCGGCGTATTGCTCCTCATCATCCTCCTCCTCTGATGCAGAGGCCACTGCATAGTCGCCATCGTTCCGGGGGCGTTGCTCGAACCTGTATATCAGGAACATAGCCAACAGGAACACGCCCAGTATCAACACGGAAACCGGACTAAGGGTCCACGAGGCCATAGCGTCGGTGTAACTGTGAATCAGCATCCCGACGGCGGCCAGGGAGATGACCGCGACTCCCAGCGCTCCAATCAATACCGTGGCGATGCTGACCGTTGACAGAATCGGGCCGTTGCGCCAGAACAAGTCCAGCAGGCCGATAATCAAAAGGTTGAACAGGTTGCTGCCAAAGGCGTCGCCAACGGCCAGATCAGGTTCGTCGCGCCAGGTGATGGTGCTGACGCCGGTGCCGAGTTCGGGCAGCGACGTCGCCGTGGCCAGCAGGACGACGCCGATGAAGGCGCGGCCCAGGCCGGTCTTGAAGGCGATGACGTCGGCCGACTTGGCCAGAAAGTTGGAGGCTATCAGGATGACGACCGCAGTTCCGGCCAGCAGGAGCCACAATAGGGCAAGTTCCATTACGGCTCCTGTTCCAGACGATTCCGCATCGGCACGGTAACGAAGGACGTAATCTCTTCGACTATCCCCCCGTTCACGTGCCACCTCCAATGGCCGCGACTATGCGGTCGCCCATCTCGATGGTGCCTACGGAGCTGCCGCCGCCCGCTATGTCGGCGGTGCGGAGGCCGCTTTCCAGGGTGGTCTCGACGGCGCGCTCGACGGCGGCGGCCTCCTCGGTGAGGCCGAGGGAGTAGCGGAGCATCATGGCCATGCTCAGGATGGAGCCGATGGGGTTGGCGATGCCCCGTCCGGCGATGTCGGGGGCTGTGCCGTGGATGGGCTCGTACATACCGACGGAGGGCTGGCCTTCCACCGGCACGCCGGCCAGGCTGGCCGAGGGCAGCAGGCCCATGGACGCCGCCAGCACCGATGCCTCGTCGGTGAGGATGTCGCCGAAGGTGTTCTCGGCGACGATTACGTCGAAGCGGGAGGGCTGGGAGATTAGCTGCATGGCGCAGGCGTCGACCAGGACATGCTCCAGCTCGACGTCGGGGTATTCCTCGCCGAGGCGGGTGGCGACGGTGCGCCAGAGGCGGGAGCATTCGAGGACGTTGGCCTTGTCGACGGAGGTGAGCCTCTTGCGGCGTCCGCGAGCCAGCTCGAAGCCGACACGGAGGACGCGCTCTATCTCGCCCTCGGTGTAGCGCATGGTGTCCTCGGCGATGATGCCGCCGGGGGTCTGGCGGCGTCCGCGCGGTTCGGCGTAGTAGAGGCCGCCGGTGAGCTCGCGGACGACGACCATATCCACGCCTTCCAGCACGCCGGGCTTGAGGGGGCTGGCGTCGGCCAGCCAAGGGTAGACCTTGACCGGGCGGATGTTGGCGAAGACGCCCATGTGGGCGCGGATGTCCAGCAGGCCCTGCTCGGGGCGCACGGCGGCGTTGGGGTCGTCCCACTTGGGGCCGCCCACGGCGCCGAAGAGGACGGCGTCGTTGCCGCCGGACATGGCGCGCACCTCGTCGGTGAAGGGGATGCCGTGCTTGTCGATGGAGATGCCGCCGATGTCGCCGTAGGAGAGGTTGAAGCTGTGGCCGAAGGCGCTGCCGACGGCCTCGAGGGCGCGGACGCCCTGGCCGGTAACCTCGGGGCCGATGCCGTCGCCGCCCATTACTGCGATGTTGAATTGCAAGGGGTTCACCCCCACCCTAGCCCTCCCCCTGAGGGGGAGGGGATTTGTCTGCGCGAGAACGGGCAACAGTATACAGGGTTGGGGATGCGCGGGGTAGGGGAGTTGTGAAGGCGGGGTTCCGCTTTAGGTAATCTAATCAGTTGACCTCCCTCTTCACGAGGGCAGGCTCCATCCGGGGGTTTGGATTCCCGCTTTCGCGGGAATGACGGGGATAATGCGATTACCTTGCCTTGCCTATGACATAGGGGCTATCATCCGAATCTGGGTTAGAATGGGGTAAACAGGCTTTTCTAGCGGGGGCGTCTTGACTTCTATGGACATTTCTCAGCCATCGGCGGGTAGTGCGCTGGCTGCTTTCGGGGTCAGGGAATTCGTTGGCCGGTTGCAGGCGATTGTCGGGGAGGAAAACGTGGTGTTTCATCCCGACGATTTGCTGGTGTTCGAGTACGACGGGTCCATCGACCGGGGGATGCCTCGGGCGGTGGTGTTTCCGTTGAACACCCACGAGGTCAGCCGGGTGATGGCGCTTTGCTACGAGGCCGGGGTGCCGGTGGTGGGGCGCGGGTCGGGGACGGGGCTGAGCGGCGGGGCGATTTCGCATCCCGACGGGATACAGGTCGCCTTCACGCGGATGAACCGCATCCTGGAAGTGGACACGGAGAACCGCCACGCCGTGGTGGAGCCGGGGGTCATCAACCTGGACCTGGACACCCACGTCCGCCGCTACGGGATGCGCTACGCGCCGGACCCGTCGAGCCAGCGGGCTTGCAGCCTGGGGGGGAACATCGCCGAGAACGCCGGGGGGCCGCACTGTTTGGCATACGGCACCACGACCAACCACGTGCTGGGGATGGAAGTGGCGCTGGAGGACGGCACGGTTACGCACCTGGGCAGCCTGGCGCGGGAGACGCCGGGCTATGACCTGCGGGGGGTGTTCACCGGGTCGGAGGGCACCTTCGGCATCGCCACGCGCATCATGGTTCGCGTGCTGCCGACGCCGGAGGCGGTGAAGACTTACCTGGGGATATTCCCGGACGTGGAATCGGCCTGCACCGCCGTCTCGACGGTCATCGGCCACGGCATCGTGCCTGCCGCGCTGGAGATGATTGACGCCCTGAGCATACGGGCAGTGCAGAACGTGTCGGACGCCGGGTATCCCGACGACGCCGGGGCGGTGCTGCTGATCGAGCTGGAGGGTCTGACGGACGAGGTGGACGAAATCGGGCTGGAGGTGGAGGCGTCGCTGTGGGACACCGGGGCGTCGCAGGTGAAGGCCGCCGCGGAAGCCGCCGAACGGGAGCAGCTCTGGAAGGGACGCAAGGGCGCATTGGGGGCGCTGGGCAGCCTGGCGCCCAACTACTACCTGGTGGACGGCGTGGTGCCGCGGACGCAACTGGCGACGGTGCTGCGCCAGGTGGCGGAGGTGGGCCGCAGGCACGGCATCGAGATCGCCAACGTGTTCCACGCCGGGGACGGCAACCTGCACCCGTGCCTGCTGTTCGACGAGCGGGAGCCGGGGGCGCTGGAGAAGATCACCGTGGCGGGGGCCGAGGTGCTGGAGGTCTGCGTGGCTGCCGGGGGGACGCTGACGGGCGAGCACGGCGTGGGGCTGGAGAAGAAGGAGCAGATGCCGCTGGTCTATACCGAGGAGGATATGGCGGTGATGCGCAAGGTGCGCGACGCCTTCGCGCCGCGCAACAACATCAATCCCGGCAAGATATTCCCCGACGGTCACCGCCACCAGGCCGGGGCGCACCGCCCGGCGCCGGGAATGTATGCGTAGGAGAGGTTCCAAAACAGGAAGGGGATATGACCACCGTCAACGACTTCACTGACATCCTGCGCATCATCCGGGAGCAGCCCGAATGGGGGGATGCCCTGCGCGGTGCGCTCCTGAGTCAAAAGCTGCTGGAACTGCCGGAGCGGTTCGCAGAGTTCGTGGAAACCGCCAACAAGAGATTCTCCGCGCTGGAAAGCGATGTTGCCGAGTTGAAGGAAGGACAAGCGCGACTGGAAGGCGATGTTGCCGAGTTGAAGGAAGGACAAGCGCGACTGGAAGGCGATGTTGCCGAGTTGAAGGAAGGACAAGCGCGACTGGAAAGCAACGTTTCCCGATTGGAAAGCAACGTTTCCCGATTGGAAGGCCGGATTGGCAATTCGCGAGGCACAGAATACGAGATTAAAGTTGGGAAGAGCATTGCCACTACTATCGGGCGACACCTGGACCTGCTGAGAGTCCGAATCCTGAAAGGCCACCTGGTGCCGGAAAACGCAGCCTTCCGGGACTTGATGGACACTGCCCAGGAACAGGCAGCCATCACAATAGAGGAACGGGAGGACTTCGACAACATCGACCTGGTACTGCGCGGGCGAAGCATCGACCAGTCCACCGTGTACGTGGCCTTGGAAGTTTCCTTGACCGCAGGAGACCACGACGTCAATCGGGCGGCTGATCGGGCGGAGACTCTAAGGCGGGCTACCGGAGAGACAACATTCGCCGCAGTGGTCAGTGCCAATTGGGACACCCCTCGCCAACAATTAGCCGGACAAAGGGGTGTGGCCGTTGTCACCAAACCCGAAGAATAACGGGCTGTTCGGAGACACCAAATACCGGAGCATCCCTTGACCTCCTCCATCGCCGACAGCCTCAGCGGGATAGTTCCGCTGCGGGCCTTGCCGCCCAGCGCCAGGCACGCCGAGTACGCCGTTGACGGTCTTTCGCCCATGGCCGTGGTCGTTCCCGACGACCGGCGGCAGGTGGCGGAGGTGATGCGCTGGGCGTCTGAGAACGGCGTCACGGTGTTTCCCCGGGGCGGCGGCACCAAGCTGGCGCTGGGCAACCCACCGGAGAGTGTGGGGCTGGCGCTGGATTTGTCGCGTCTCAACCGGGTCATTGACTACCAGCCGGGCGATATGACCGTGACGGTGGAGGCCGGGATTACCCTCGACGCGCTGCAACGGGAGCTGGCGGCGGCGCGGCAGTTCGTGCCGCTGGAGTCGCCGCTGCCAGCCCACGCCACGGTGGGCGGTGCGCTGTCCACCGCCAGCGTGGGCGCCATGGCCCACGCCTACGGCCCGCCCCGCGACTGGCTCATCGGCATCGGCGTGGTGGGGGCCGACGGCGTGGAGACCAAGGCCGGCGGACGGGTGGTGAAGAACGTCACCGGATATGACCTGAACAAGCTGTACACCGGTTCGCTGGGAACCTTGGGTGTCATCGTGGAGGCGTCGTTCAAGGTGTCGCCCCTCCAGCCGGAAGAATGTATGCTGGCCGCGCCCTTCGCCTCCATGGAAGACGCCGTATCCGCCGGGCGGGAGCTGCTGGCCAGCCCGGCGGGGCCGATGAGCTACGTGGCGGTCACCCAGGGACTGGCCCGGCACCTGCTTTCCAGTCTGGAGGCCACGGGAAGCGAGGGCGCGCCACTCAGTCAGGAACTGTGGGAAAGAATGGCCGGGTTGGGTTTGTGCTTCTTCTCCGGGCGGGCCGGGGCCGTCCGGCGGCGGGTGGAGGAAACTTCGACAGCCCTGCTCCGGGCGGGTGCGGGCGGCACGGTCAGCACTAGCAGCGACGGCGCGGCGGCAGCCCGGCAGTGGGCCACCGACCTGGGCTGGCGGGAGGACTTCTCCCCCATTCTT
This sequence comes from Dehalococcoidia bacterium, assembly GCA_965204865.1. Taxonomy (GTDB): domain Bacteria; phylum Chloroflexota; class Dehalococcoidia; order Lucifugimonadales; family UBA3495; genus VXOI01. The sequence continues at coordinate 3,892,333 of OZ242027.1, forward strand.
GCCTTGAAGCTGTCGGCCCCCCGGCGGGCGATACCGTCCCTCGCCGCTGACTGCCTTGGCATCAGGCCGATGGAGACGCCACCGGAGATGCTGGCCGATCCAGGCTTCGGGACGGTGCGGCTGTTCTTCTGGGGGGAGGCGGACGATGAGGATATGCTGGAAGCCGTCCGCGAGTGCCGTAGCGCAGCGCAGCGGCACGACGGAACGGCGGTGGTGGAAATCTGCCGTCCTTCCGTCAAGACACCAGTGGACGTGTGGGGAGAGGAGCCGGGAAGCATGGAGATAATGCGCCGTCTCAAGGAGCAGTTCGACCCGCAGCGCCTGCTGAATCGCGGGCGGTTCCTGGGGCGGCTGTGATGACGACGCTGGCAAGCCTGAAGTTTCGTTAGCCGAGCGTTTTCACCCTAACCCTCTCCCTGAGGGAGAGGGAAAGCTCTTCAGATGCAACCATTCTGAATATAAGGCCCTGATTGATGACTGCGCCCGAATCTGCCTCAGAGGACACCCTCACCCCAACCCTCTCCCAGGGGGAGAGGGGGAATGGAGGAACGCTGCCGGCGTTGTTCGCCGGTTTCACCGCGCCCGACGCGCCGGCGGAAGCCGATATGTACCGCTGCGTTCACTGCGGGCTGTGCCTGAGTTCCTGCCCCACCTACGGCGTGACCGGGCTGGAAATGGAGTCGCCCCGGGGGCGCATCGCGCTGATGAAGGCGGTCAACGAGGGGCGGGTGGAAATCAGCGAGCGCATCGTGTCCCACTGGGAGGCCTGCCTCAACTGCCGGGCGTGTGAAGCGGTCTGCCCGTCGGGCGTTCCCTACGGGCGGATGATGGAGCGCACCCGCGCCCAGGTGCGCGTCCACGGGAGGCAGTCGGCGGGGATGAAGCGGATGAACCGCTGGTTCCTGCGGCTGGCGCTGCCCCGTCCGGGCATAATGCGGCTGGGGGCGCGCCTGCTCCGCATCTACCAGCGCAGCGGGGCGCAGGCAATCTTGCGCCGTGTCGGAGTGTTACGACTGCTGCCCGGGAGTCTACGGCAACTTGAGCCGCAACTGCCCCAAATGAGCAGCCGCTTCTTCGGGACGTCGCGCCGCTCGCACCTGCCCGACACCGGCCAGCCAACCGTCAAGGTGGCCCTGCTTTCCGGCTGCGTGATGCCGCTGATGCAGGGGCCGACCATGGAGGCGGCGGTGCGTACCCTGACCCGCAACGGCTGCGAGGTGGCAGTCCCGCCCGGTCAAGGCTGCTGCGGCGCGCTGAACCTGCACGGCGGCGATCTGGAAACGGGGCGGGCTATGGCCAGACGCAATATAGACGCCTTTCTCGACACGGACGCAGACCGCATCGTCACCTGTTCCGCAGGCTGCGGCTCCACCATGAAGGAGTATGAGGAGCTGCTGAAGGACGACCCGAAGTATGCGGGAAAGGCTCGGGAGGCCAGCGAAAAGACACAGGACATCACCGAGTTCCTGACGGAGCTTCCCTTCCAACGCCCAGCGGCCCACTTGCAGCGGGCGGTGACCTACCAGGACCCTTGCCACCTGGCCCACGCCCAACGCATTTCCGCCGCGCCCCGGACCATATTGCGGGGCATCCCTGGCGTCACGCTGCTGGAAATGGAGAACTCGTCCATGTGCTGCGGGGGCGCCGGGGTCTATTCGGCGGTGCAGCCCGTGCTTTCGCGTCGCATCCTGAGCCGGAAGCTGGACTACATCGCCGACACCGGGGCCGAGGAGGTCATCACCGCCAACCCCGGCTGTATGCTGCAACTGGAGCAGGGTCTCCGCGCCGCCGGGCGGCAAACGCCGGTGCGACACGTGGTGGACATACTGGACGAAGCCTACCGGCTGGAAGAACGCGCGCGCCCACGCCCGCAGGACATGGGGCAGCTTCCGCCGACGGGGGCCTAGTAGTCCCAGAGGAAGTAAACAGCTATCGGCAGCTTTGCAATCCAGCGATTTCACTTACTGTCTCAGTCTCAGCAACGCCTTTTCGTACATTTCCAAGGCGTATATCAAATCCAATATCCATTCAAGTGTGTGCGGTTCCGAGATTAGGCCAGCTTGGACCGCTGGCGCAGTCCCTATCGTTGAGTGAATCCGGATGAAATTGTACCAAGTGAAGTACAGCGCGAGAGAATGGTGATGGTTCTCCCATTTCTTGGAATGCGCGTTAGTCTTCCGGGTGTATCTGCGAAGGCTCATCCGGGTAGTGAGATTGTGTCGCTCCATGAACACGGTTTCAATCTTATCCGTATCTGGATTACCGCAAATCTTTTTCTTAGTCTTTCCGACATAATGGTTCTTCTCGTACTGCTTCACAAGTTGTCCATAATCAATCTTGCCCGCGAAAGCTGTTGGGACTGATTTGTTGTATGCTCGCCAAGCATCAGTAGAAAGCTGAACGCGCCCATCTAACCGCTTGGCTAAGTCGCGCATAAAGTAGAATGCCTGCTCCTCGTCCCGTTCTTCACTCATCCACCAGGACACTATGAGCTTGGATTCGGGGTCAAGAGCGGTCCATAGCCATACGTCGCCAGCGTGTTCTGGGTTGCCTTTTATCCGAGACAGATTCTTTTCCTTAGCGTAGCAGAAAGCCCAGATTTCGTCGCACTGGATTTGACAAGCGGCAACATTTCGTATATGCTTGTCGTAATAGATACCGCAAGCATTTCCAGCATCAACAAGCAATTTCGTAACCGTGTTGATAGAAACTCCGACGATTCTCGAAATGGAACGCATCGAAGAACCCTCAACCAGCATTTGCAGAATTTGGATTCTTTTCGTTGTTGGTAGCTGTTTCATATCCAGATTTTACTCCATGGACGCTCTATGCGTCAAGGCTAAAAAAGTTCAGTTTGACAATTTGTCGCAAGACAAGTAGACTACTTCTAGTCTAGTCGCTTTACCGAAATTCGGTTAAAGAGGTTGACAATGCCCAAAGGCCCAAATGGCGAATGGCGGCCAGCGGACAGCAATTCCGCCGCAGTTATGGTAGCCAAGATAGCTACAGGCGAGATTCCGGAGCAGTTCTCCAAACTTAGTCCAGAACAGAAGTCTGCCAACGCTCGCAAGGCCGCGCAGGCTCGCTGGAATGTGGCGCCCTCGGAGGGGGTCGAACCCTCAACCTAAGCCTTCCGACGACTTTGCTCTATCCATTGAGCTACGAGGGCGCAAGTATGCCCGCGGACTGCCATCCGCGGGCTACATTCTGTTTATACACCCGGACGGTAACTTTGTCAAGCCCTGCCACCGGATTCCAAATTCGCAATAAAATGCGGATTTGGCGGTCACGAAAAGTCCGGGAATTTCTCCCCGGACTTTTCGTGACCGAATTACTTTGGTTCAGTTTGACTTTTCGCTAGAACAGGACTAAGGTTAAGTTGGTGTGCGGGCGTGGTGGAATAGTAGACACGCCGCCCTTCCAAGTCGGTGGCTCTATGCCGTGAGAGTGCAAGTCTCTCCGCCCGCACCAGCCTTTCCGTAATCCGTTTTCGCAAGCGTTATAACGGCGGATTAGCTTGCGTCAGTATATGCTTTCGGTTTGTCGAGTGTCAAGAGGTTGTCAAGAGGTTGTCAAGTGCCAACTTAGACTAGGCAGGACGTATGTTCCATTTCTCCCAGCAAGCCTTTTCGTGTCCATCAAGCCGGTCGTGAAATTCGTCAATCTCTCCGTAGAGTTCCTTGAAAGCCAGAGGGCTGTCCGGATACAAAGCCTCGAAAAGATGGACGGTCCGCTCCCGCCATTCTCCATGAGACCGCCAAGTGTTAATCTCGTAACACCGCTCCTTGCTGTTGGACAGGATGCGTCCCTTCCAATTGGCGGTCATGCGCTTAATCTCGCTGGATATGTTGCGTAGCTCCAGGTAGTGGCTACCGTTGATTTCCCGTATCTCCTGCCAATCCGCCAGCATTTTTTGTTCCTGCTTGTATTCGTCGCTGTTCCTCCATTCTTCACTTCTCTTGGACAAGGCAGACGGGGTTGACTCGCTTGCCGAATCAACCCCGTCTGATTGTTCGGATACTCCCGCGCATCCGATTGTTAGGATAACTGCTATCGTCCCCGTAAGTATGACTTGTCGTATCTTGTTCCTCACCGCTAAGGCCCCCTTGCGAAATAGGCTCGGAGGCTCGCCAACCACCATAACGCATAAACCGCAAGGGGACATAAATGTCCGAACCTGCGCGAATGCTTATGCGCTATGGACGTTGGCTGGCGAGCCTCTTTTACCCTAGCACATGGAGACTATGGATGCAAAAATTTGAGACGCTCAAACTGAGACAGTAAGCGATTTCACCCTCACCCCAACCCTCTCCCTCAAGGGAGAGGGAGTTTTGCAATCGTCTCAGCGCCCTAGGGGGTGTCGTCAAATTGGGTTGCCAGACAGGCGACAGCCTTGTTTCCGTCATTCCGGCTTTCGCCGGAATCCAGAACCCCTCTATGCCGCAGAATGATTTGCCCACGGAAACCCCTGGATTCCGGCCCCATATTAAGTACGGGGTGACGTTCTTTCGCCGGAATGACGGGTGAATTTGACGACACCCCCTGGGGATTCGAGTTATTGCAGGGGAGGCGACGCCGGCGGAGCAGGATTGAGGACGGGGGAATTTCTCATTTCCTGGGTCAGCCGGGAGAACAGGAAGAATATCTCCGCCGCCGTGTTGGTTATTTTGAGAATGCCCTCCTGGACGGCATCGCTCGGGGGGCTTTCCACCGACATATAGCTGTTCCTGATTCGGCGCAGCAAATCGGAGCGGTCTCCGGTAAGTTGCGCGACCATTGACCAGCGCTCCGGGTCCGGGCTGGTCAGTTCCTCTACGATGACCACCACCACCGTATCTATGCCCTCTACCAGGGAATCCCGCAGTTGACCGGCAGATCCCTCGCTGGGCAGCTCGTTCAGCCCGGCGCACAATTCGGCGAACTGCTCTTCCAGCCAGGCAATCAGCCTCTGCTGGGCCAGCATGGAGTTGACATCATCAACGGCGTGGCCGGGGTGGCGCAGCCGCACCTCGGTGAAGAACTCGTCAATCTCCCTTATCAGGGTCCTGACGGAGTTGCCCAGGGAGACAATTCCGCTCCCCTGCCGCACGGCGTCCAGGTAGAGCGAGAAGGCCGAAATGACCCGCCGTTGCTCCAGGGCGATAAGCTCCAGTGCCGTGGCAACATTCCCGTAGCTCCGGTCGTGAATGTATAGAGTGCGCGACATTGTTTCCGCAGCCGTTGCAGACGAGAGCCTGGGGAAAAGCCCCACTGCCGGGGGCAGAAGGACGGCAGCGGGTATTGCGATGAGAGCGTCTGATACCAGGGGCAGGAAGGCCAGCGGCTGTTCCATGGGGATAGCCAGGACGAGAGCCTTGACCAGCGGCGCGCCAGACCATAATTCGATGCACAGAAGGGGAACGAATGTCAAAATCACCAGCAAGTTGTAGAACGCCTGGAACATGGCGACACGGCTGGCCTCTCCGGTCAGGCTCCATGACAGTCCCAGATGAATAACGGTCATCCCGGCATAGGCGCCAAAGACGGAGATATAAACCTGGTCGTTGGTAAAGGCGCCAACGGCTCCCATGCCGACCGCCAGCACTATCACCACCAGGGATGACTGGACGACGAAAGCCAATGCGGCAGCCCCCAAGAAGGTCAGCCACAAAGACCTCCCGCCCAGCTTCATGAATTCATCGAACACCCCCTGGCCTGCGAGAGACGCAGCGAACTCCTTGAGCAGGCCCAGGGCGACAATCATCAACGCGAGTCCAAAGAGTACCGAGACGACGTTCCGGAACCTGATGCCCCTCTCGCTTACAATCAGCAGGCTGGCTGCGCCAAGAACGAAGAAGGCGGCCAACTTGATATCCAGCGACACCACCAGCACCAGGACTCCGCCGCCCATGTTCCCGCCAAGAATGAAGGCGAAGGCCCGTTTCATGGAAAGAAGGTTGGTGCGCAACAGGCTGACGGCGATGAACGTCAGGGCGGCCATGTTCTGGATGATGGCCCCGGAGAGCGCTCCCCAGCCCCAAGCGACGTAGTGGTTGGGGACCCAGTTGACGGCAATCAAGCGAACCCGGCGAGTGATCAGAACCTTGAGATTCTCCGTCAGCAGCCAGGTCCCCATAAAGAAGAGGCCAATGCTGCCGATCACTCCGCCAAGAGCTTCAATCATCTTGCGCCGCCGCGGGAAGAGTGGCGCTTAGAAGGTGTGCGACAAGTCCATTGAGCCTGTCGTCAGTGAATTATAGTGGCTTACTTCGTTCCTGCAAAAGCGGGGTACGCCCTCACCCCTTCGGCAAGTTCAGGACAAGCCCAACCCTCTCCCAGAGGGAGAGGGGATATATCGCACTGGGGTTCAGCCTCCGAAGGCGGCGAGGGACTTTTGGGCGGCGGCCAGGCTCGAACCGTAGGCCACCTCGTAGCCGTTGGCATTGAGGATGGACTCGAGGGCGGAGAGCAGGGCGAACACGTTGCGGTCGCGGGCCGAGTCGCCCATCAGGCCGATGCGCCAGGCCTTGCCGCGGAACTCGCCCAGTCCGCCGCCGATTTCGATGTCGTAGTCCCGGAGCAGGGAGCCGCGCACCGTGGCGTCGTCTATGCCGTCGGGGATGCGGACGGTGGTCAGCGGGTTGAGGCGGTAGTCGGGGTCGGCCAGCAGCTCGAGGCCCAGCGCTTCCAGTCCGGCGCGGAGGGCGGCGGCGACGCGGGCGTGGCGGTTGATGCGGTTGTCGATACCCTCTTCCATCATCATCCGCAGGGCTTCGCGCAGGGCGTAGGTCATGGATATGGGCGCGGTGTGATGATAGCTGCGGCTCTGACCCCAGTAGCTCTCCAGGTCTTGCAGGTTGAAGTAGAAGCTCTGCACCGGCGTCTCCCGCGTCTTCACCACCTGCATCGCCGCTTCGCTGAGAGTGATGGGCGCGAGGCCCGGAGGTGCGCCCAGGCATTTCTGGGTGCCGCTGTAACAGACGTCGATGCCCCACTCGTCCACGCGCATATCGTGGCCGCCGAGGGAGGTGACGGCGTCAACGATGGAGATGGCTCCGTGGCTGCGGATGACCTCCAGCACGTCGGGCAGCGGCGTCAGCACGCCGGTGGAGGTCTCGGCGTGGACCAGGCCGACGGCCTTCACCTTCGAGTGCCGGGAGAGTTCGTCGTCGAGGGCCTGGGGGTCTACGGGCTGGCCCCAAGGCGAGTCCACCTCGTACACCCTTGCGCCGCAGCGCTGGGCGATGTTGCCCAATCGGATGCCGAAGTAGCCGTTGCGGCAGACGACCATGGTGTCGCCGGGCTCGAGGATGTTGGCGCAGGCGGTCTCCATGGCGCCGGTCCCGGTGGCGGACACCGGCATGGTCATCACGTTGGAGGTGTGGTAGACCTCCCGCAGCATATCGCCGATGTCGTTCATCACCTGGAAGAAATCAGGGTCCAGGTGGCCGATGACGGGAACGGTCATGGCCTGTAGCACGCGAGGATGCACCGAGCTGGGGCCGGGGCCCAACAGCAGGCGTGCGCTGGGCTGGAGTTCGTTGAGGTATGAAGCGGTCACGTTCTTCCTCCGGAATTACTGATGCGTGAGTGAGTATCTGAACCAACCGTCATTCCGGCTTCCGCCGGAATCCAGGGTCTCATATCACCGGCAGGGTTTGCCTCACCAGGGGTTTTCTGGATTCCGGCTTCCGCCGGAATGACGGTTCGACGGGCCAGAGTTTAGCTATTGACTCACGCATCAGTAAAACGCCCGTCATTCCCGTGGGTGTGGAATGACGGGGAAAGTGTTCAGCATTGTCGAGTTTGCCTTTGTGGTTAGTTTCAACAGGCTGTCAGGCATAGTTCAAGGTCAAATAGTCAGCGCGCCAGCCCGGTCAGCGGGTGCAGGATTTCCAGCAACTCTGCAACATTGTCCAAGTCGTTGCGGATTAAGGCGGAGTCCAAGTCCTCTTTGAGTTCATAATAGTTGGCGTGCAATACCTCCGCTCTACCATGCAAGAAAGGCAAGCGGGTATTGCCGGTCAGCCGCCCAGCCTGATTCATAACGCGATGATAATGGCTATGCCTTGCGTATCGCCAACCCTGGGCTATGGCGACAGCCTTCGCCATGTGCGCCGCGGCTCCCCAGCCTTTTCCCGATGCTTGATGCAGGTCTCCGGCAACAAGAAAGTTCCGGCCTCTGGCCAAAAACTCGCGGGCTTGGGCCTCGTAACTCGTGATTTCATCATGGTTGTCGCCGGGCGTGACCATGCTACTTGTCCGAGCCTGGTATTCGGGCTGTTCAGGAAACTCGTCGCCAATTCTCGATGTACAGTGGTTTAGACGACAGCGGACGCTCCACCATCCAGGTTGACCGCGATGCCGGTGAGATAGCTGGCGCGCTCGGAAGCGAGGAAGGCGATGACGTCGCCGGCCTCTTCGGGTTCGCCGACGCGGCCCAGGGGGACGGAGCGTCCGATGGCGAGCTGGTCGTAGAAGGCGTCTATGTTGAGATCCGGCTCGTTCTGGATGCGGGCATCGTAGCGGCGCTGGTGCTGGCCGCTCTTGATGAGGCCGATGCAGACCGTCGAGACGAGGATGTTGTCCTTCGCCAGGTCCTTGGACAGGCCCTTGGTGATGGCGATGCCGGCGGCGCGGGAGATAGAGGTGGGCATGGAGGCCGGGCCGGGGGTGCGCCCGCCGAGGTTGGTGACGTTGATGATGCGTCCGCCGCCGACCTTGCGCATTTCGGGTATGGATTCCTGGATGAGCCGGACCGCGCCCCAGACCTTCAGGTCGAAGTCGTACTCCCAGTCCTCCTGTGAGACTTCCTCGAAGGCTTTGGCCATGGATGTTCCGGCGTTGTTGACCAGGATGTCCAGCCGCCCGTACTGGTCGAGGGTGCTCTGGACTATGTTGCGGGCGCTGTCGGGGTTGGTGACGTCGGCGGAGATGGGAAGCACCTGGCCTTCGGTGGCGGCCTTGATGTCCTGCACTGCCTCTTCCAGCACGTCGGGCCGTCGGGCGACGATGACGACCTTCGCGCCTTCCTGGGCCATGCTCTGGGCCGCGGCCTTGCCGATGCCGTCGCTCCCGCCGGTGATGATGGCAACTTTATCCGAGAGTCCCAAGTCCATAACTGCCCTCCACAGGTGCTGTTACGAATTTCGATAATTTTGGTGAGATTATATCACACCGGCATTGACATCCGGGTACGGCCAAAGTTGTGGGCAAGCAGAATTTCACCCTCTCCCTCAAGGGAGAGGGAACTTGCGGAGCGGAAGTCAGGGCAGGTGAGGGACTACCTTGTCCATCAGCAGGCGGACGGACTTCATTTGCAGGTCGTGGGGGATGCGGCGGCCCGAATTATGCTCGAAGACTATGTGCGACAGTTGCAGGTTTTCCGTCAGTTGGAGCAGGCGGTCCAGCACGGACTCCGGGGTGCCGACGACCACTTTGTCCCTAAGCCAGTCATCGTAGGTCATGCCCCTGACGTGGTCGGACTCGGCCTGCCAGTTGCCGGTGGTGCCGACGCGGTCGGCGCTGGCGGCGACACGCTGCCACAGGCCCGTCATCTGGGTCTGCATACTCTCTCGCGGCTCTTCGTAGGCCCTCTCTCCTGTATCAGCTACGTAGACCGGCAGGCGGAGGCCGATGCTACCTTTGCCGGGATGTCCGGCATCCTTCCACGCCTTCTGGTAGGCGTTGACGTGTTCGGCCAGGTCGTCGAGGGCGAACACCCGCGACGGGTTGACGAACAGCGGGTATCCCATCCGCCCGATGATGGGGAAGGTCTCCGCCGAGGTCACACCTATACGTATGGGCGGATGGGGCTTCTGGTAGGGCTTGGGGCGCACTGCGAGATCGTAGCACTGGTAATGCTCGCCCTCGAAGGAGAACTGCTCGGTGGTCCAGGCCTTGAGGATGATTTCGAGGTATTCCTCGAAACGGCCCCGGCTCTCGGGGTAAGGGGACAGGAAAGCGTCGTGGTGTTCGGGGAAGGTGCCCCGGCCTACGCCGAAGTCCAGCCGTCCCTGGCTGATGTGGTCGAGGGTGGCGATTTCCTCGGCGATGCGGATGGGGTTGCCGAGGGGCAGCAGCAGCACGCCGAGGCCGATGCGGATGCGCTGGGTGCGCCCGGCGATGGCCGTGGCGACCATGACGGGCGACGACAGGACGCTGAAGGGGATGAAGTGGTACTCGGCGAGCCATACCGACTCGACGCCCAGCCGCTCGGCCTCTTCCGCCATCTGGAAGCCGTGCTGGAAGGCACGTTGGTCAGTGACGTCGTCGAGGGCCGGGAACTCTAGGAATAGTCCTGTGTGCATTGATGCCTCCTGAAGACCCTGAACTTACTATAGTCTCCCGGTGCGGTCTCTGAGCGCATACCAATCAATGGCCCCGGATACTATCAGTTCCTCCACTGTGCAATCGTTCCTGACGCTGGCTATGACAGGTTGGGCCGGCCTGCCAGTGAAGCGGGTGATTAGCTCAGCGTTTCGGATGGCCCGACCGGTGTCCCTGGCGTCGGCTGTATAGGAAACTTCGACCACGATGTAGGAGGCGCCTGTTTCATTGGTGCCTTCGATTACCAAATCTGCATTGCGAAAGCTACGATGTATGTCCCTTGGAAGGTCGTTGTCTGCCATACGCGAAAGGTCTGCTATGGTAAGAACTCGGACGAATTCCAGCCCGAAATCGCCAGCAATTCCGCGCGCATCGTTGAAAGGCTGTCTGAAGATGCGGGCGCGCACAAACTCACACCACCACGGGTTGTTGTCGAGGGCTTTAAGGATGTCGTCCAGAGTGTTGATGGTGGTCATATCTGCCTATGCTCTTGGGGGTGGCTCGATTGTATCGCGGGGTGAATAGGCGAGCAAACTTACGAGAGGGCTTAGAGCAGGGAACCGCGGGGTAATGAAACACCGTTGCTACTAAGGGTTTCACCCTCACCCCGGCCCTCTCCCTGAGGGAGAGGGAGTTGCGCCGTTACAGCTCGATGTTCTCCGCTTCGGCCACGATGCCAATGTCCTTGTCGCCGCGGCCGCTGAGGCAGACCAGGATGATGCTGTCCTGCGGCAGCGTGGGGGCGAGTTGCGCCGCGCCGTAGATGGCGTGGGCCGACTCCAGGGCGGGAATGATGCCCTCGGTGCGGCAGAGGAGGTGGAAGCCCTCGAGGGCCTGGGGGTCGGTGACTTCACGGTATATGGCGCGGCCTGAGTCCTTGAGGTAGCTGTGCTCCGGGCCGACACCGGGGTAGTCGAGGCCCGCGGAAATGCTGTGAGCCGGGCTGACCTGGCCGTTTTCGTCCTGAAGCAGGTAGGTCATCGCGCCGTGGAGGACGCCGGGGCGCCCGGCGGTCAGGGTGGCGGAGTGTTCGCCGCTGTCCAGGCCCTTGCCACCGGCCTCGAGGCCCACCAGCCGCACGGCCTCGTCGGGAACGAAGGGATGGAAGGTGCCCATGGCGTTGCTGCCGCCGCCGACGCAGGCCATGACGTAGTCGGGCAGGCGACCCTCTACGCTCAGGACTTGGGCGCGGGCCTCACGCCCAATGACGCACTGGAAATCGCGCACCATCAGCGGGTAGGGATGAGGACCGACGACGCTGCCAATGAGGTAGTGGGTGGTCTCGACGTTGGTGACCCAGTCGCGGATGGCCTCGTTGATGGCGTCCTTCAGCGTCCGGGTTCCCGACTCGACGCTGATGACCTCGGCTTCCAGCAGTCGCATACGGTAGACGTTGAGGGACTGGCGGCGGATGTCCTCCTCGCCCATGTAGACGATGCACTGGAGGCCCAGCATGGCGCAGGCGGTGGCGGCGGCGACGCCGTGCTGCCCGGCGCCGGTCTCGGCGATGATGCGCTGCTTGCCCATGTGCTGCGCCAGGAGGGCCTGGCCGAGGGCGTTGTTTATCTTGTGGGCGCCGGTGTGGGCCAGGTCTTCCCGCTTCAGGTATATCTTGGCGCCGCCCAAGTGCTGCGAGAGGTTCTCGGCGTAGTACAACGGAGTGGGACGGCCTACGTAGTTTGTAAGCAGGTGGGTCAGGTTGGACTGGAAGTCCTCATCGTACTTTACGCCGTTGTAGGCGGCCTCCAGCTCTGCCACCGCCGCCATCAGCGTTTCGGGAATGAACTTGCCGCCGAAGTCGCCGAAGCGGCCCCGGTCGTCGGGGAAGACTGCCGCCGGTTCAGTCGCCATCTTACTATCCGCCTTTTTCGTTGAGCTGGTGTTTCCCGCTCTTATTCTACTGCATAACCCGCATAAGCAAGCACCGGGCAATTCGTCGGGGTCTTTACAAGGCATTGTCTGAACTATGATTTACGTGATTATTGGATTGGTATGATTTCCCAATCCTGGTAATCATGGAATCCCATAAATCACAGTTCAGACATTTGCGCCGGGAACCGAAAGACCCTGCCGCGCAATTCCTTTGCCTGGCTTGCGTGGGGGTATGATATAGTGCGCCGCACTGCCCGAACCGCAGTTCATAGCCAAGAGGATCGGGAGACGCATCGCATGGTTGGTCAGGTCAGGGCCAGGTTCTGCATTGCGCTCGTACTCATAGCCGGGATGTTTGCCGTCATTGGCTGCCAGCCGTCCGAGGAAGAGATACGCAGGATAGCGCAAACCGAGGTTGCCAACATCGAAGTTCCAGAGGGAGAGCAGGGACCGCCGGGTGAGGCGGGGCCTCAGGGAGAGAGGGGACTGCCGGGGCCGCAAGGGGAAGCGGGCTCCCAGGGTCAGCAGGGGCCGCCGGGCGAGGCGGGGGATCAGGGAGAGAGGGGACTGCCGGGCGAAAAAGGCGCTCAGGGCGAACCGGGGCCGCAAGGCGAAGCAGGCCCCCAGGGCGAGCGCGGCCAGCCGGGGCCCCAGGGTGAAGCAGGGCCCCAAGGCGAGCCGGGCCCGCAGGGCGAAAGGGGTCCCCGGGGACAGCGCGGCGAGCCGGGGACGCTGGCGCCCACACCGGCGCCGACGGCAACTCCCCAGCCGACGCCCACACCTACACCGATGCCTGATCCCCTGGCAGGCGAGACGATAGACTGGACCCGGTGCGACTATCCCGATCTCGGCGCTTTCGAGTGCGGATACCTGGAAGTTCCTGCGGACTACCGGGACCGTGATGCCGGCAGCATCAACATCGCTCTCATCGTGCACCGCGCCACCCTGCCGGAGAAACGGGTTGGCTACCTGTTGATAAATCCCGGCGGGCCGGGAGGGAGCGGACTGGAATTTGCCCTCGGCGCTGGAATAGGGCAGTTCTCAGATGAAATCGCCGAACGCTTCGACATCGTCGGTTTCGACCCTCGCGGCGTGGGGCTGTCCGAAACCGTGGCCTTAGTCTTGGCCTTGTCAGGAAACGAACTCAGCGCAGTGGGAGGCGGCTCCGGGCCCGAATTCGTCTGCGGCGACCTGGGCGAGCAGAACGAGCTACTGGCCGACATCGAAGGGAACTTCGACACCCCCGAGGAAATAGCCGACGGTGAAGCGGCGGCCAGCCTGTGCATCGAGTCCATGGGGGCGGTGGGAGCCTTGCTCGGCAGCGAGTATGTCGCCCGCGACATGGACGAAATACGCAAGGCCCTGGGCGCTGAGCAAATCTCTTACTGGGGAGGCTCATACGGCTCGGCTCTGGGGATCTGGTATGCCACCCTGTTTCCCGATTCGGTCAGAGCAATGGTCGTTGACGGCGCCAATAACCCGGTGAGCATTGCCACCACCCAGCGGGAACGGGTAGCCGAGCAAATAAAGGAAGCCAGACCGTTCGAAGAAATTCTCGAGCGAGCGTTGAACGGGTGCAATGATCCCGAATGCCCCATTTACAACGATGGCGACCCAATCGGCTACTTCCACCAGGCGGTTGTGAAACTGGGCTTGGTCAATGCGGCTCTGGGCCATCCCCAGGCTGGACTTTTCGGAGTGCTCTCGACTCTGTACAACGAGCAGGATTGGCCCGTCCTGTGGCAGGCCCTCTATGAACTGAACGAAAACAACGACCCATCTATTCTGCGAGAGTCCGCGGAGTTTCAGTTTGTGGGCCAGGACCCCGGCAAGGCGAGGCTCGCGCCCCACGTCAATTGCCTGGACTCCTGGAGCTTGCATCCAGAGCTGGACCGCGCCACTCAACTGGCCGACGACGCCATAGTGACCTCAGAAATGTCGGAAAAGCTTCCATTGCTGGCTGCAATTCGGCCTTACTCCCGTCTGGCTTCAGCCTGCCCCTTTTACGACCAGTTCGTCCCCGAACCCCTTGAAGGGCCGCTGGACGGCGGGGGCGTGCCGATACTGGTAATCGGTAACCGCGGCGACCCGGCCACTCCCTTCAGCGAGTCCGAAGAGCTGGTGTCCGAGACCCTCAGCAACGGCTACCTGCTGGAAACCGACCACTTCAAGCACGTCGTGTATCCCCACAACAGGTGCGTCAACCGCCACGTTCACCGGGCGCTGATTGACGGCGTATATCCCGAGGGGCAGCAGGTATTCTGTGAGCGCGAGGACTGGGCCGCCAACCCCTGACCGTGCTGGCCGGATCAGGCCGAGCCGGTGAGGGCGGCGTCGGCGTGCCGGGCGTTTTCGACGAAGCGCCGGATCTTGCGGCGGTCTTTCCTACCGATGGTTTCCACGCCGCTGGATACGTCCACGCCCCACGGCCTGACCACGCTGATGACCCGGCCCACGTTGGCGGGGGTGAGGCCGCCAGCCAGAAGGAAGGAGCTGCCGCGCCTTGACATGGACGCCGCCACGTCCAGGTTGAAGCTCTGCCCTGTGCCGCCCTGGATACCCTCGACCAACCTGTCCAGCGTGACCAAGCAGCCGGAGTCGGCGTACTCCTGCACCTGTTCGGCCAGCTTCGGCACGTCGTCGGGGGCGCGATAGGATTCAGGGACGTGAACCACCTTGATGACCTCGCAGTCCACTGCGGAAACGTATTCGACGCTCTCCTGCCCGCATAGCTGCACGGTGTCGAGGCCGCAGTGGGCTACTACGTCGTTGACCTCTTCCAGCGGCTGGTCGGCGAAGAGGCCCACCATGCGGGGCGAAGCTTGCCCTGAGCCGGGACTAGGTGGGGCGTCCAGCGAACGCACGGCAGCGACGATGTCCCTGGCATCGTCGGGCGTGATGCGGCGGCGGCGCTCGGGCACGAAGACCATACCGATGAAGTCGGCTCCGGCCTCCGCCGATACGCAGGCGTCGTCGGGGTTGCCGATGCCGCAAATCTTGACGCGAATCATGCCTGGACCTGCGGCTGGGCGGCTGGTTCACGCTGGCCGGACAACTCGCGCACCTTGGCGGCAACGTCGGGGGCGGTGACGATGGCCTCGCCGACAAGGACGGCGTTGACCCGGAAGGCACCGAGGAGCAGCAGGTCGTCGGCAGTGAAAATACCACTCTCGCTGACCACTACCTTGTCGCCGGGAACCTGCGGGGCCAGCCGCTGCGTGACCGCGAGGTCGGTGGTGAAGGTGTGGAGGTCGCGGTTGTTGATGCCGATAATCTCTGCGCCCGCTTCTACCGCCGTTTCCAGTTCGCTCTCGTCGTGGACTTCGACCAGGCATTGCATCCGTAGGGACTGCGCGATTTGCAGCAGTTCCTTAAGCAGCGCGGGCTCAAGGATGGCGACAATGAGCAGGATGCCGTCGGCTCCGGCGGAGCGGGCCTCGTAGACCTGGTAGGGGTCGAAGATGAAGTCCTTGCGCAGCACCGGGGCGCGGCCCGACGCTCCGGTCTGCTTGATGGCCGACAGGTGGGCCAACTCGCCCTGGAAGCGCGGGTCGGTGAGGCAGGACACCGCCGCCGCGCCGTTGGCGACGTAGGTTTCGGCGAGGCGCACGGGGTCGAAGTCGGGGGAGAGCAGGCCGCGGGAGGGCGAGGCTTTCTTGACCTCGGCAATGAGGCCGATGCCGTCGCCGTTGAGGGCGCCGGACAGGTTCAGCGGGCGGGGCTGCTCCGCCGCCGCCTGCTGTACGGCGGCTAGGGGCGCGACCCGTTGAGCCTCGGCCAGCTCTTCGCGCTTGGCGGTTACGATTTTGTCGAGAATACTAGGCATTTCAGGCAACGCTCACCTCTTCATGGAGCAGGACGCTCTGCATGGACCCCAACACGAACTGCTGGGCTTTCTCAATTTTTAGACCCATGGGCAATTCGTTCCGGTCATAGTAAACCGCTATTTCATGGTTTCGACGGCAGAAATCCGACGCCCCGTCGCCAAACTTCACGGTGAGAGTGTCGCTGTCCGCCTGATGCTTGAAGCGCCAATCGGCGTTACCCTTTGGGATTGTCCGTATTGGCACATTGCGGTCTTTGGTGAAGGGAACCTCAGGAACGTCAGGATTGGTCACCTCTTGCCCGGTCACCAAGCTGGTATTGGCAAACATTACGAACAACTTGGCGTCCAGAATTTCCAAGGACAAGGGAACGCCATCCCTGCCATGATGGACAATTACCCCCTCATTGTCTTCGCCATAGCCGTAAGCCTCTTCCGAGATGTCCACCATCAAAATATCGACTTCGGGACTGTACCTAAATTTCATATTGTCCCCTTGCGCCGACGTATACCGTGATTATAACCAATCCGTCGGCTTCTTCCTCGAACAGGACTCGTAAAAGGTGGCGTTCATCTATCGGAGATTGAGCAAACATCCGCCCCAAGCGGGCAGCGACCGTCTAGTACGGGTTTGTTTGCCTTCCAGTCAGCTTCTCTACATTACCTCTTCACCCCCACCCTAACCCTCCCCCTCAAGGGGGAGGGGACTTTTAAGATAGTTTCTTAACTCCCCACGTTGCTCAGTTCGACCAGCACGTCCAGCCGTTGCTTTGCGGCGCGGCTGTCTATGGCCTGGGCGGCCTGCTGGATGCCTTCGGGGATGGTGGCGGCGGCGCCGGCGGCCAGCAGGACGCCGGCGGTGTTGAGCAGCACGGCGTCGCGGATGGGGCCGCCTTCGCCGTCCAGCAGGCGGCGCATGGCGGCGGCGTTGGCCTCGCGGCCGCCGCCGCGCAGGTCGTCCACATTCCAGCGGGGCAGGCCGGCGCCGTCGGGGTTGAAGGTCCAGCTTTCCACGTTGCCGTCGCGGAGCTCCCATACCGAGGTGTCGCCATCCAGGGCGATTTCGTCCAGCCCGCCCGCACCGTGGACTACCAGGCTGCGCTCGGAGCCGAGGAGGCGCATGACCTCGGCAACCTTCTCGCCCAACTCAGGGTAGGCGACGCCGATTAGCTGGCGCTGGGCGGCAGCCGGGTTGGTCAGCGGCCCCAGGATGTTGAAGACGGTGCGGATGCCGATTTCGCGGCGCACCGGCCCGGCGTGGCGCATGGAGGGGTGGAAGGCTTGGGCGAACATGAAGCCGATGCCGCCCTCGTTGATGCAGCGCTCCACACCCTCGGGGGGCAGCTCGATGCGGACGCCCAGGGCTTCCAGCACATCGGCGGCGCCGCAGCTTCCCGAGGCGGCGCGGTTGCCGTGCTTGGCGATGCGGACGCCCGCCCCGGCGGCCACCAGCGCGGCGGCGGTGGAGATGTTGAAAGTGTTGCTCCCGTCGCCGCCGGTGCCTACCGAGTCTACCACCGTCCCCTCGACGCGCACCTTGAGGGAGAATTCGCGCATGACGGTGGCCATGCCCGCGATTTCCTCGGTGGACTCGCCCTTGAGCCGCAGGGCGGTCAGGAAGGAGCCGAGCTGGGCGGGGGTGGCCTCGCCCTGCATTATCTGGCGCATGACCGCCGCCGCCTCGTCCATGGACAGGGAGTTGCCGGATACTACTGCGTCTATTGCTTCACGAATGTCCACGGTTCGCCTGCTCCGTAACGGATAAATGACTGGATAGTTGGTTCAGAAAGGTAAATCCGATGGTCTAATCTGCTTGGCTGCGTGGATTATTCTGGCAATTTCAACGTCGCCCTGCTGGACCCTGTATATGAGGCGATGATTGCGAACTATCAACACTCGAAGGTCTTCCCTGTTGGCATCCAGAAATATCCGCCCCAGATAGGGATATTCACTCAGGAGATCAGACATTTCGATGAAACTTTCGGCAAGATCTTCAGCCGCCTGAATAGATACGCGAGCCAAGTCACGAACAACTTGCTCAAGGTCAGCCAAACTGTCGGGCGACCAAGTTACTGAAGCCACTGACGTATCCGCCTCTTGGCTTCTTCGTGGGGGATGCCTTCTCCACTATCCAGTTGTGCGAGGCCATGCTGTATTTTGTACAGAACGATTAGCTTCTCGATGGCATCTTCGATGGTAGCATCGTCCGGTAGCCGTTCCATTAGCTCCAGGATTTCTTCTTTGGTGGTCATTGCTCCAGCACCTCCGATTGGACCTTCTCTCGAAACTACTCGCGCCGTCGGGCGATTCGTAGCCTGACTTCTTCGTGGGGGATCCCTTTGCCCTCTGCGATTTGCTTCTCTCCGTGCTCTATTCTGTAAGACAGGAACAGCTCGTACATAGCTTCGTCCACTGTCTCCGCTACGGAGGCGTTGGCGCGTAGATGTTCCATCAGGCGCATCAATCCGGTTTTGGTTGTGCGCACTTTCTTATGTTCTTCCGCTTCCGCCACCCCCGTGATGTCCCGACGCCAGTGGCCAAGAGGGCGGGGCGGGTTGCCGTACTGAGCGATGATAGGCGCCACCTCCCGATTGTACAGCGGACGCAACCCGTCGAAGGCATCGGCATAGGTGGGAGTGTTTGGCAATTCTTCGAGCAGTCTCAGTATCTCATCTTTCGCGGTCATAGGGCCTGCTCCTTCTGGTGTTGGGCCACCTTGTCCAGGTAGTTTTGCAGCAGGGCCTTGCCGTCGGGGGTCATTATGGACTCGGGGTGGAACTGGATGCCCTCGACCGGGTGTTCCCTGTGGCGCAAGCCCATGATGAGGCCGTTTTCGCTGTGGGCGGTGACCTCCAGCGTGTCGGGGACGGTCTCGGGGTAGACCACCAGGGAGTGGTAGCGGATGGCCTCGAAGGGGTTGGGCAGGCCGCTCAGGACTCCGGCGCCGTTGTGGTGGATCATCGAGGTCTTGCCGTGGCGTATTTCGCCCGCCCGGTCTACCCGGGCGCCGTAGACGTAGCCGATACACTGGTGGCCCAGGCACACGCCCAGCGTCGGGATGCGCGGCCCGAAGCGGCGGATGACGTCATTGGATATGCCGGCTTCCATGGGCGTGCAGGGGCCGGGCGAGATTACGATGCCGTCGGGGGCCATATCCTCGATTTCGTCCAGGGTTATCTTATCGTTGCGGTGGGTGTCCACCTCTGCGCCCAGTTCCCGAAGGTACTGGTAGAGGTTGTAGGTGAAGCTGTCGTAGTTGTCGATTAGCAGCAGCATGGCGGGTTCCTGTTATCCTCCAGCGTGTTAGTAGGCTAGGATTTCACCCTCACCCTCTCCCTGAGGGAGAGGGGATTTGCCAATTGAGGCCGACTGTTTTCAGAACAGTTCGACGAACTCCAGCCAGTTGCCGTCGGGGTCGCGGGCGTAGCAGGCCTTGCGGGAGAAGTTGCCGTTGTCGTCAAACATGGAGGCGGGCGGGTTGTTGTATTGCAGGCCCTTCTCGCGGGTGTCGGCGTAGAAGCGGTCTATGTCTTCGACGAAGAAGGCCAGGTGGGCCGCGCCGAGGTCATTACGCTCGACGGTGTTGGGGCCGCTCCGGGGCGAGAGGTACTGGATGAGCTCGAGCTGGTGTCCTTCGCCCATATCCACGAATCCGCCCTTGATGTGGGCGTCGGGGAAGGCCAGCACCTGCTCCACGAATTCGCCTTGGCGCTCGGTGCGGCCTGCTATCCGCATACCCAGGATTTCGGAGTAGAAGCGCACGGACTCTTCGATGTCGCGGACTACGAACCCGGTGTGGAAGAATGATTTGAGCATTGCTTTCCTCCTCGATTTTCTTAACTTGTTACCGTCATTCCCGCGAAGGCGGGAATCCATTGCCTCTGTTCTCCTGCAATCTTGCCCCGCCGCTGCCCCTGTGGATTCCCGCCTTCGCGGGAATGACGGAGTAGAGCGGGAATGACGGGTCTGCGGGAGAGGCGCCTAAATCAGAACCCAGCTTCGGCCATGTCTATGGCGCGCATGAGGGCGTTGGACTTGTGGCGGGTTTCCTGGTATTCGTCCTCGGCGACGCTGTCGGCGACTATGCCACCGCCGGCCTGGACGTACATCACGCCGTCCTTGTAGACGCCGGTGCGCAGGACCAGGGCGGTGTCCATGTTGCCGGAGTAGCTGAAGTAGCCCACCGCACCGCCGTAGGGGCCGCGCCTTTCGCCCTCGATTTCGGCGATTATCTCCATGGCGCGTATCTTGGGCGCGCCGGATACGGTGCCTGCCGGGAAGCAGGAGCGGAGGGCGTCGTAGGGGGTGAGGTCATCCCGGAGACGGCCCTCGACGTGGGAGACGAGGTGCATCACGTGGGAGAAGCGCTCGACTTCCATCATCTTCGTGACTTCCACCGTGCCGGGGTCGCTGACGCGGCCGATGTCGTTGCGGCCCAGGTCCAGGAGCATCACGTGTTCGGCCCGCTGCTTCTCGCTGCCCTTCAGCTCCGCCTCGTTGGCCTCGTCCTCGCCGGGGGTTGCGCCCCGGGGCCGGGTGCCGGCGATGGGATGGGTGGAGGCGACGCCGTCCTCCACCTTGACCACCGACTCGATGGCCGCGCCGACAATCTGGAAGCCGTCGAGGTCAAGGTAGTACATATATGGCGACGGGTTGACGCTGCGCAGAGCGCGGTAAATCTGGAAGGGGTGGGCGCCAGTCTGGCGGGAGAAGCGCTGGGAGTTGACAACCTGGATGATGTCGCCGGAGTAGACGTACTCCACGCACTTCTCGATGGCGTCAGCGTAGCCGTCCACGGAGTAGTTGGATTCTATGGCGCTGGGCGGTATGTCGGCGTAGCCCTGCAAGTCCTCCGGCAGTGACAGCGGCTGGGACAGCAGGTGGACGACTTCCTCGATGCGCCCGATGGCCTCGGCGTAGGCCCGGTCAACGTCGCCGTCGAGGCGGGCGTGGGAAACCACCTTGATGTCGTGGCGCAGGTGGTCGAAGACGAGGATGGTGTCGCTGAACATGAACACCGACTCGGGCACGCCCTGGGGGTCCACCGGAGCGGCCTGCACCCGCGGCTCGAAGTAGCGGATGGCGTCGTAGGCGATGTAGCCCACCGCGCCGCCGTGGAAGCCGGGCAGGCCGTCGACGGGGATGAGCTTGTGCTTCGACATCTCTTCTTCCACCGGGAGCAGTGGGTCAATTTCACCGGCGGGTTCACTTGGGCCGGAGGTGATGACCTTGTAGGGGTTGGTGCCGATGAAGCTGTACCGGCCCAGCCGCTCGCCGCCCTCCACGCTTTCCAGCAGGTAGGAGTAGGGGCCGCGGGCGACCTTGAGGTAGGCAGAGACCGGGGTCTCAAGGTCGGCGTGAATCGAGCGGTAGACCGGGGCGAGGTTGCCTTCTCTGGCCCTTGCCTTGACCTGCGCCAATGTGGGGTAGTACATAATCGCGCTCCAAACAAAAAGACCCGTCCTTCGAGGGACGAGTCTGCATCGTGTTGCCACCCTTCGTTCTCCGGCGCTGGCTCGAATGTAGACAGCCGTGACCGGAATCTCAACCGGCGGGGGGACTTGGAGTCTAATCAGTCCCATGCCGCGGGCCTTTAACGGCGCCCTTACCGGCTCAGCCTAGCCCTGGTGGGGGTTCGGCCTGCGGCTCCGGGGTCCATTCGGTCTTCTGCGCTGGGCGCCGGCTTTCACCAAACCCGGCTCGCTTGTCGCCCCGCTGGAAGTCTACTACTCCCCTTCACAGCCTTTGGAGTATTCGATTGTTGTAGTTAACAGGGTAAGGTGGGCAGAGGCGGGGTGTCAAGGGGGTGTTGCGGGACTTTTAGGATTCAGTTGTCGCGCAGGAGGGGTCTGAAGCCTGCGCTCCAGAAATCCCGGTCATGGGCCAAGGCGTTCTGGATTTTCTTTTCTCCCATGATCATGAAGCTGACGCAGTCGACTAGACTCCAACGTTGATCACGATGCGAATCATAGTATTGGACGGCTTCCCAAAACTGCTCACTGGTTACAGGCACAATCTCCACATTGTCATCATTTCGGAGGTCATTCACTGTCTCAACAGCCATGCGTCGCTGCTGTTCTCCGTGTTTTGACATCTCGTTAAGGTATTCGATAAGCACCATCTCGCTGGTAACTATCCTCACGTCACCGATTTGCTGAGCAACCAGTCTAGCCCTCTGATGCAACCCATCAGCCCGCCGTGAGATTGCTATCCAGTAACCTGTATCTCCGAAAACGGTTCTCATTACTCTTCTTTGGGAAAACCGTAGAGGTAGTGCTTATAGTTTTTGGCTAAGTCAGATGGAACGGTGTCATCGTTTGTTGCTTCAGGATGAGCTTTGTGGATTTTCTCAAACAGTTTCAGCAGGGAAGCCCCGGCGTTGCTGAACTGGTTCAGGGTGGTTTGGGCTGGGTCGCGCTGCGGCTCGATGAAGCCGGACACGGCCACAATGGCCAGTATGATCTCCTCGAGCTGGCCGGAACCGCCCGATCCTTCGCACATAAGCGTACAGCCGTCGGTGGACAGCTCTACGCGGAACCGCCCGGCAATATGGCGGATTACGTCGAGGGAGGGATGGTTCGGCGTCAGCCACTGCTGGCGGGCGTCGGACAAGGTGTCGCCCCAGTCGGTATAGCGCACTCTGTTGAAACCGAGGGCGTCCACTTCGTCAAGAATCTGCACTTCGATGGCGATGCGATTTCCGTCAGCCCTGTAATAAGGCGTGACGATATAGCAGACGCCGTCTCTCTCGTGAGCCCTCATGCCTGTCGTCTGGGAATTCAGATACCAGGTTACGAATTTACCGGCTTGCTCAACGCTGGTCATATCTTCATCTCCTTCACGCCTCAATGATACTACACCGTCGCCTCCCCCAACCCGCCGCGCTCCGCCGGCAGCGCTTCGTTCTCGCCGGGCCAGGGCGGGGTGGTGTGGCAGAGGAAGCGCAGCGGGGCGCCCTGCGATGCGGCGAACTGGAAGCGCCAGCCAGTGGGGATGACCAGCGCGTCGCCGGGGGAGACGGGCTGCGGAGGCGGCCCTTCGACCGGCCCTTCGGCTTCTCTCAGGACAGGCTCAGGGCCAACGGAGGCAGCATCCGGCGGGCAGCGCCAGACCTGGCCCTCGCCTTCCAGGATGTACCAGATTTCCTCAACGGTGCGGTGGTAGACCGGGCGGGAGATTTGGCCTGCGGGCAGGACTACTTCGACCATGCTGCTCTTGGTGGCGGCGTGACGGGCGTCGGCCAGCAGGCGTATCTCCGAGCCGTCGGGCGCGGTGGCTTCGGGCTGGGCGGCGCGGCGCGACGGCGGCAGCAATGGGACGTCACTCTCACTCATACAAACTTCCTTCCTCATGTAGTTGCGATGGTCAGGCTCTCGCCGATGGCGTTCCAGTAGGGCAGCGCGATGGCAAACAGCACCGCCACGGCTACCAGGGTCATGATAATCCCTGTCCGCAGCACTTCAGGCCCTGATATTTCGGCCCGCTGGTATATGAACACGCTTCCTGCCGCGGCGGCCGGATAGAACACTACGGAATCACCGACGATGACCACCGCCAGGCCGCAGAGCATCGGGTTCAGACCCAGCGACGCTCCGGTGGACATCGCCACCGGGATGATGAACGCCAGATACCCCGCGATGTTGGGCATCACGAAACGCACCGCCGCCGCCGCGCCCGCCATTGCCAGCAACAGCAGCAATGGCGAGTCCGCCAAGCTTCCCACCGCCGAAACCAGCGTGCTGGCGAACCATGCCGCTGCTCCACTGTTCACCAGCGCGCCGGACAGGGAAAGCGACGTGGCGATGATGAAGAAGTTGCTCCACCCCAGGTTTTGCTCCAAATTCCGCCACGACAGTATTCCAACCCCCGGTAGCAGCATTGCCACCATCGCAATCAGCGCGGGCATGGCGGGCGACAGCCCGTGAGCGAAGTCGGTGAACCAGAGCAGGGCGACGCCGACGGTGATGAGGGCGGCCTTGATTTCCGCTGGCGCAAAGGCCCCGGCGCCGCGTTCCTCGGAGACCCGTGCGAACCCGCCGAACCCCGACCGGTAGAGCAGGAATACGGCCAGTCCGCCCACCACGAGGATGCTCCAGAAGGGCACGGCCATCAGCAAGAACCAGCGTGTCCACGAAAAGTCGGCAATGAGCGCCGATGCCACCACCGGTGTAATACCGCCCGCCAGCAGGGCAGTGGAACCGAGGCGGTTGAGGGACCCCATCGCCATCATTACGCCCTTGTTCAGCGAATGCGTCCTCTCGATATTCCATCGCTCCATGACCTCCTCGTAGACGTGCACCAGGATGGCGCCCCGGGTCGAGGCGGAGGGCAGCGCAAAGGTCAGGGCGGCAAAGGACACCAGCATCTGCACGTAGAGCGCGCGCGGGCTGCCCCGGGCCAAGCGGACCAGGTACCCGGCCATCCGGTTCGCCAACCCGGACTGCTGCACGCCCAGTCCCAGGGCGAGTATGCCAATCAGGAAGTAAGGCACCGGCTGGGAGAACCCGTACAAGGCGGCTTCGATGTCCGGCACGGCCCGCAGCAGGGTCAGCAGGACGACGGCCGCCATGCCGGTGACCGCCAGGGGGAGGGCCCCGGTGGTCCAGAACCCGACGGCCAGAGCCATGACCGCCAGTGCGCGCTGCCCCTCGCCCGTCAGGCCGTCCGGCGTTGGGGCGAGCAACACCAAGACGAAGGCCAGCAAGGGTGTGCCGAACTTTACCGCAGCAACGCTTGGGGGGTTGCCGAAGATTTTCAATCCGCCTGTGGATTCGTGCGTCGTCATCTTCGAGTCTCTGTGAGGTCCTATGGTCTCTCGATTCTTGGCGGAATTGTCTGAACTGTGATTCATGTGATTATAGGGATTAGTATGATTTCCCAATCATGGCAATCCCGGAATCAGAGAAATCATAGTTCAGACGAAGAATCGAAAGACCCCCGGAGTACGGCCGGGGGTCCTGGCTGTGCCTGAGTATGTGGCTGACAGTCAGGAGGCAGCGGGCTTGCGGCCTTTGCGGCTCAGGAAGTCGCTGAATCCTTCCTCCACGGTCAGGCCCCGGAAGCGGCCCTGGCGGCCTTCGATCTCGGTCCAGAACTGCTCTTCCAGCGAGTTGCCGGTGTGCTCGATGAGGAGCTGCTTGATGTTGTTGACGCCCTCGGGCCGGTTCTTGGCGATGCCGGCGGCGACCTCGATGGTCTTGTCCATCAGTTGCTCCGAGGGCACCAGGTGGTTGAGCAGGCCGATGTGATAAGCCTCGTCGGCGAAGACCTCGCGTCCGCTGTACAGCAGTTCCTTGGCCTTGCCCCAGCCGACCAGCGTGGGCAGGCTCCAGGTGGCGTTGAGCTGGCCGTAGTTGACAGCGAGGAAGCGGAAGCTGCTCTTCTCGCAGCCGATGAGGAAGTCTATGCTGGTAGCCATGACGGTGCCGCCGCCGTAGCAGAGGCCGTTGATGGCCCCGATAATGGGCTTGCTGCTGGTTGCCATGTGCCAGGTGTAGTTGGCGCGCTCGGCAGCGGCGGCGTCGCGCTGCTCCTGTGTGAACTCGCGGTTCTCGTGGATGTCAGCGCCGGCGGAGAAGGCCCGCTCGCCCGCGCCGGTGATGATAACTGCACCGATGCCGTCGTCGGCCTCGGCCTGGGTGATGAACTCGTCCAGCTCCCGCACCAGTTGCAGGTTGAGGGCGTTCAGCACCTCGGGGCGGTTCAGGGTAACGATGGCGACCCGGTCCACCTGGTCGGTGGAGATAACCTCAAAGGCCATGACTGCGAAGACTCCTTTGCCGTCCGCCGCAAGCGGCGGGGCTTGCTTGTGCGTAAGTATTGCCCAGAGTTTAGCGGGGAGCGGGCCAGCGCACAACCGAGGGGGTGGGGTGGAGCGGGTGCAGACCGTGGGCAACCGGGACGCTGGTATACTTTGTTAGCATCTGCTTTGAGAGTCTTATGCCATATTCACCCCGCACCCAACAACCCCCTGGCTTTCTCTCCTAACATTCATGCACGGCCCAAGGTAAAGTGAAACTCCGTTCGCTGACTGCGCTGTGGCGTACCAACCGGCATCGACTAAAGCTGGCCGCGTGGCAGGCGACCGGCTGGGAGGGGTTTTGGTGGGTTGCCTTTATGGGCGCTGTGTTGATTGGGGGCTGCTTCGCCTCATGGCACTTTTGGGAAGCACTACACGGAGACGTGGACTCTGTAAGCACAACGGTCCGCAACATCGGACTCGTAATCGGCGGTATTGTCGCGGTTATTCTGGCTATATGGCGAAGTTTGGTTGCGACGAGGCAGGCTAACACAGCGCAGCAGAGCCTATTAAACGAGCGCTTTCAAAATGCTGCCGCGATGCTCGGTAATGAAAACCTTTCGGTTCGGCTGGGCGGCATATACGCACTTCAAGCGTTGATAGAAGAACATCCTCAGCAATACTACGTTACCTGTATGCGGCTGTTGTGTGCTTTTGTCCGCAACCCTCCCATCGATGAACATCTGACCCCGCTCTCTGATAGGGAGATGACACGCTGGGGAGGTGGTATCCGGCTGCGTGCAGATGTGCAGGCGGTGATGGACATGATGCGCTCCAGAGATGCAAAGCTGATTGAATTGGAAGATAAGCAGAGATTTGAGGTGGATTTTCGGGGAGCTGACCTAAGAGGTTCCAATCTTTGGGGCGTGAACCTCTCTCGTGTTGACCTTCGAAATGCCGACTTGTCAGGAGCTTATGCAGCAGGGTCAAATTTATCGAATGCTGGTCTTTCCGGGGCGAGACTGTATAAGACCATACTAGCATCGGCCAACATTTCAGGCACTAACCTTTGGGGTGCTGACATCTCTAGAACGTGGTTCTGTGGCAAGTCCCTTACACCTGGTCGTCGCTTCGAATCCCCTGCGGTTGGAATGCGGTTCGAAAAGTTATGGGAAGCCTGTGCAATGAAGAGCAACCCCCCAGTCCTGGGTGGCGTGACCCTTGACGCTAGAACTGGCGAACCGTTGGTTTGGAACCCCTCGAAAGGAATGGGAATCGAGTATGTCACAAAGTGAGGGGTGACCTTGATCCAGAGCGCTCCCTATCCCAACCACACCCCCTTACGCATCCTGGTCCTCTGCACCGGCAACCGCGCCCGCTCGCAGATGGCGCACGGCTGGCTGCGGCGACTGGGCGGCGAGCGCGTGGCGGTGGAGAGCGCGGGCACCGCGCCGAAGGGCCTGCACCCGCTATCGGTGCGGGTGATGGCCGAGGTGGGGATAGACATATCGGGGCACACGTCGGACCACGTCGACCAGTATGTTGCGCAGGACTTCGACCTGGTCCTGGCCGTGTGCGACTCGGCGCGGGAGAGCTGTCCGGTCTTCCCGGGGGCCAAGCGGATGCTGCACCGGGGCTTCGAGGACCCGGACGACCCCGCCAAGGATGAGGACGAGCTGCTGGCGGTGTTCCGGCGGGTGCGGGACGAGATTGGCGAGTACAGCCGTGAGCTGCCGGATACGGTGTATAGTGAGGCGCAGTTTGATGTCTGACTGTGATTTTTGTGATTAGAGGGTTGCCATGATTAGATGCACAGGATGAGAAAAATCATGCTAATCACTGAATCACATAAATCACAGTTCAGACAATCCCGTCCATAATCCAACCCCACCAAAAGGAGACTTGCCATGAAGACCGTCCGCATCTACCAGACCGGCGGGCCGGAGGTGCTGAACTACGAGGACGCATCGGAGCCGTCGCCTGGGCCGGGGCAGGCGCTGGTGGAAATCAAGTCCATCGGCGTCAACTACACCGACGTATCCAGCCGCAAGGGCACCAACCCGCCCGACGCCTTCCCCTGGACGCCGGGGCGCGAGGCCGCCGGGGTGGTCACCGCCGTCGGCGAGGGCGTCACCGAGGTGGCCGTGGGCGACCGGGTGGCCTACGCCATGCACACCGGCACGTACTCGCAGTACCACGCCGTCCCGTCGTGGCTGCTGGTGCGCATCCCCGACGGTATGTCCTTCGCCGACGCCGCGGCCACCATGCTACAGGGCATGACGGCCCACTTCCTGGTCTACGGCATCGCCCATCTCGGCGCGGGCGACCGGGTGCTGGTGCACGCCGGGGCCGGCGGCATGGGCCTGTGGCTGATACAGATGCTCAAGAATATCGGCGTGGAGGTCTTCACCACCGTATCCACCGAGGAAAAGGCGGAGCTGGCCAAGGGCGCGGGCGCAGACCACGCCATCATCTACACCCAGCAGGACTTCGAGGCGGAGATACGCGAAGCCACGGACGGCAAGGGCCTGAAGATGGTGATGGACGCCGTGGGCGCGACCACCTTCGATCAGGGGATGCGCCTGCTGGGTCGCCGGGGCGTCATGGCGCTGTACGGGCAGGCCGGCGGCCCGGTGGGACAGGTGGACAGCGGTATGCTGCGCGGCGGCTCGCTGTCCCTCATCCGGCCCAGCCTCGGCGACTACACCGCCACCCGCGACGAGCTGGCGCAGCGCGCCAGCGACGTGCTGCGCTGGGTGCAGTCGGGCGAGGTCAAGCTGTACGTCGGGCTGGAGCTGCCCCTGTCGGAAGCGCAGGAGGCGCACCGCCGCATGGAGGGCCGGGAGACGACGGGGAAGATACTGCTGACGCCGTAGCCTTGCGGCGCAACACCCCCAAGTACATAATCTTCAGTAATTCATGGCAGGACAAACGGAACAGGACGAACCGAAAGGCTGGGGCGCGTTCCTCACAGGAGCCGTCCGCGTCAGCCTTGATACCGGCGCGGAGCGAGACAGCATCTGGAGCGTTTCGCGCCCCTTGATCCGGCTGTATCTGCTGTTGTTCTCCGTTCAGAGCGGGTGGCTGTTCTGGAACATATTCAGAAACACAGCGGCGGAACATCCCGGCAGCGGATGGGAATTCGTCGCTCTCGAGACGCTGGGCGGCGTCAGCAGCCACGGCTTGGGCGTGGCAATGTCCAGCCTGATAGTGGTGGAAGGAGTGTCAACGCTTATGGTGATGTACAACTTGGGAATGAACCTAATCGTCCGCCCCATAATCAGGTGGCACGAGCGCCGGGGCGAAGCACGGGGTATCGCCATCGGGGAAGCCCGAGGGGAGGCGCGCGGGGAGGCGCGAACTGATGCGGAGTGGCGGGCCTGGTATCAGCGGTTCCTTGAACACACGGAGCGGGACGAACCGTTCGACGAGCCGCCACCGCCGCCACCGCATCAGAATGGCGCCCAGCAACCGGAGGATTAGGGAGTTTATCGCGCTCTTTGTCATCTACTGCGCCACCCAGCCGCCGTCTATTACCAGCTCGCTGCCGGTCATGAACGACGCCTCGTCCGAGGCCAGGTACAGCACCCCGTAGGCCACGTCTATGGCCTCGCCATAGCGGCCCAGGGGGATGCGCGAGGTCATCAGCTCCCGCACCGCCGGGTCGGAGCGGCGCCCCTCGGTCATCGGCGTGACGATGGGACCGGGATGCACCGAGTTGCAGCGGATGCCGTCGGCGGCGTACTGGATGGCGGTGGACTTGGTGAGCAGCCGCACCGCGCCCTTGGAGGCGATGTACTGGGGGCTGGACTCGTTCATCGCCACGATGCCGAGCTGCGACGAGATGTTGATGATGGAGCCGCCGCCGCTCCGCTGCATCGCCGGGATGGCGTATTTCGTGCCGAGGAACACGCCCTTGGCGTTGACCTCCATCACCCGGTCCCATTCCTCTTCCGTGGTGTCCTCGATGCCGCCCACGGCGCTGACCCCGGCATTGTTCACCAGTATGTCCAGCCGCTTGTAAATCTCCTCGGCAAGGCCAACCGCGCGCTGCCAGTCCGCCTCCTTGGTGACGTCCAGCCGCACGAAAATCGCCTGCCCGCCGGGAATGGACGCGGCAACGGCCCGCCCCTCGGCCTCCAGCACGTCGCCGACGACCACCTTCGCCCCCTCCCGGGCGAACAGCAGGGCCTCCTCAGCGCCCATCCCGCGGGCGCCGCCGCTGATGAGCGCTACCTTACCTTCGAGACGCATAAGCCAACCTCCCGAAAACTCTTTGCGCCTTTGCGCCTTTGCGTCAAAAAACCCCGCCCCTAGAACCGAGTTTGCTGCGACATCGGCGAATACGTTCCGGGGTGGACGGCGCAGAGGCCGGCGTCCACCGGCAGCACCACGCCGGTAATCCAGCGGGCCTCGTCGCTGGCGAGGAACAGGGCGGCGTAGCCGATGTCCCATCCAGTGCCTTCCACCTGCATCGGGGCCGAGTTGCGGCGGTACTGGCGCAGGTCGTCGTCCATGCGCGGCGCCACCATCGGCGTGTAGACCAGCCCCGGCGCTATGGCGTTGACGCGGATGTTGTCGCGGGCATGGTCGGCGGCCATGGAGATGGTCAGGCCGATGACGCCGGCCTTGGAGGCGGTGTAGGGCGTGCTCATGTGGGCCCGCAGCCCGGCGATGGACGAGATGTTGATGATGGAGCCGCCGCCGGTCTGCATCATCCGCGGGATGACCGCCTTGGCGGCCAGCACCATGGTCTTGAGGTTGACGTTCATCACGCGGTCCCAGTCCTCCTCGCTGACCTCGACCACGGTGCCACGCTGCGATATGCCCACGTTATTGTCGAGGATGTCCACCCGCCCGTAGCGGTCAACGGCGGCCTGAGCCATGCGCTGGCAGTCGTCCAGCTTGGTCATGTCGCCCTGGAACACCGACGCCTCGCCGCCCTCGGACTTGATGATGTCCAGCGTTTCCGCCGCCCGCGCCTCCACCTGGTCCACCAGCAGCACCCTGGCGCCCTCGCGGGCCATCAGAATCGCCGCCGCCTTGCCGTTGCCGATGCCCTCGCCGCTGGACCCTGCGCCGGTAATGATGGCTACTTTGCCTTCGAGCCTGGGAGCGCGCTCTGCCATGGGGTCAACTCCTGTAAGTTGCTGGGTGTATCTGTCAGCTTTGTGAGGTACAATCGAGTAAAAGGCGGTCGTTGTCAAGCTCAATCAGAATTCGCCGGGTATTGTCTTGACTAAGAGACACTATGGGAACCCCATGACAGGAAGCGCTGATAGAGTTTCGGTGCTGAAACCAACCCCTGTGTTTTGCCGTACTAAGCTTAGGGTAGCTTAACCCTGCTCGAAACCCCCTGCGAGAGTAGGGAGGGTAGTCAAGCTAACAACCTGACAGAACAGGGCAGAGGCATTCTTGACAAGGCTCTTAGAGCCGATGATACAATCGGCTGTCCAAATGCCAGTCCGTTAAAGCTAGAGTTTCAGCTGTGATGCCATGAACCTGAGCCTCCCCAAATTTGGCTGCGTCTATTTCCGGTTAACCGGTCAGTGCACTGTGCCTGAAGAAATAGAAGCGCAAATTAAGGCTTTGATGTCTGAGAGCCATTCCCACCGTTATGCAGACGCTTCTCCAAGAGTAGCATTGTTTGGTTCCAAGTTCACCAGCGGCGGAGTCGCAGAAAAAGCTGGAGGAACTCTGCTCAGGAGGAACCTAGGGAGTGTCATTACATATACGATAGACATTTCATACGAACAAACCGACAGCAGTTTACCTCGGCCCCCACGGGACTATAAACCTTTATCAACACTGATAGATGGCGCATCAGAGCGTCTTGGTTCCTTCGATCTGAGTTGTCATGCAATATTTGAATACGAGAGATCAAAAGGGTACCAATCCAAAGTGCCCCTACCCTTACCGCTCGTATTCCCCGATCCCGACGGGGGCGCAACACACATTGAAGGAGTTGAATTCAGCGTCCGCGATGATGAAGGTATTCAATTCCGAAACTTGGTAACGCTTGCAGAAGACCGAAACACAATTACGCACATAATTCATTTCGAAACGTCGTCGGAACTGAGCCGGAAGTCGCTTCGATACCTGCGTGACAGGTCTCGATCTATCTCGACTCGGTTCTTAGTAGTAGGGGAGGAAAAACAGGATGGAGATAGCACTGGATCGCCACTGGGGATCTAGCGACCAAGATCGTTGGCATAGCTCACCCGCCCACAAAGTCGAGGACCATATAGTCGAAGTGGTTGGGCGCAGGTTCGTCTCGGAGTTCCTGATCAGACAGGGGCGTAGCGGCATTGTAGAAAATGCAGGAATGAACCAGCAGGAGGATCAAAGTATTTCGGACGCCATTGCATCTCTGGACAACATTACGTCCGATGCGCAAGACATGGGTTATACAGTTCCCGAAGCAGCAGTGGTAGCTGAAGCTAGGAGGATCCTCCTAGAGATGCACGATTATCGTAGCGCGAGTTACGACGCCTATTCAATGTCCGACGGTCGGGTAGGAATTGGCGTTGACGGGGAGTTCGGTAAGTCAATGCTCGTGGTGTGTGAACCTGGTGGGACAGCTCTGTGCGTGGTTACAGCAAATCGAGTTTCGCGTCACGCCCGATATGGCGATTCAAGTTTCTTGCCTGACGATTTCGTGAAACAAGGCTTGCGCCAAGTCTCGCCAAGTCCGCTATCTGTCGGTGTTCGGCATCATAGTCCAGTATGATGAATCCATCCAGGGTAGAAGAAGGGGAGAAACTAGGCCATGGCGTGTTCGACAGCGGTAATGCAGGGCGGGCAAGGCCGAGGGCACGCTTTTTTGAAGACGCTATCATCTATGGGAGCGGCGCTTTTTCGGCCGACAGGCTGGATTTTGCGGATCTAGACGTCTTGTGCGATGTACATGATGATGCCGCCAAATCCCGGGGCGAAAATCGTAGCTTTTACGGATGGTATTCTTTCACCTCTGATTTAGTTCGGTCAAACGGCATGGATGTTTTTCCATCGCCTTCGGCAGACCCTCGTAACTTATGGCATGCTGATGTTCGCATACAAAATTTCGACGCCAATCACGCCGATATCATCACCCAGTATGCAGATGCCCTAAAGTCAGAGTCGGAGTGGACAGCAAGACCTCTAAATCGCACGGCACGAAAAGACATCGAACAAGCTAGTGGCGGAATTGATTAAACGATTCAGTGATCCCCGCAAGATCCCAACATGAGATAGTTCTCAGTTACTGTTACTATTCTTCAGCCATCCTAGTGGTAGGAGCGGTAATGGTTTCCTCCGACGCTACCCGCGTTTGACGCCCCCGCCCCCATCCCCTAAACTGACGCTGCCAGAATCTATCTCGCCGGGGATTGACCGTTGCGGTATTCCCCTGGACGCAGCAGGCCGCCTCACTGACTCGCAGGGAGACGAGCCGTGAACTGAAAAGGCGCAAGTGCATGGTTGAACCGATTGTTCGCGGCGGCGACGTCGCGCTGTTTATCGACTGGGAAAACTTCAAGATTAGCCTCGCCGCCGGCAACCGCTCGCCCAATCTCTCGTCCCTGAAGGAAGAGATTTCCGAGCATGGCCGGGTGGTGGTGGCGAAAGCCTACGCCGACTGGGTCACCCGCGCGCCGGAACTGCGCGGGGCCAGCCAGTTCATCAACGACCCGCCATCGCTGTACGCCGCCGGCATCGAGCCGGTGTTTGTGCCTACGCGGGTACCGTCCACCCAGGCGTCCTCGGCCAACGGGATGCGCACCTACCGGGTCAAGAACAGCGTCGACGTCAAGATGACCGCCGACTGCATCGAGTGCGCCCATTCCTATCCCAACATCGGCACCTTCGTGCTGGTGTCGGGCGATTCCGACTTCCTGCACGTGGTCAACGCCCTGCGCACCATGGGCAAGCGGGTGGTCATCATCGGCGTGTCGTGGAGCACCTCGCGCCGCCTGGCCGACCAGGTGGACTCGCTGCTGCTCTACGACAAGGACGTCGACCCCCTAGCCCCGCAGCCGGCGGTGCTGCCCCAGCACGCGCCGCAACGGGAGGCCCACAACGAGGCGCCGGAACTGACCGATGTCATCCGCGCCATCGAGGAAATCATCCGCGACGACCGCGCCGCCGGAGGCCAGCCGCTGCTGACCTCCATCAAGCAGCGGTTGATGCGCCGCTACCCCGGCTTCGACGAGAAGAAGCTGGGCTATTCGGGCTTCAAGAAGCTGATGGGCCGCGTCGCCGAGGACGGCAACATCAAGCTGATTCACGCCGGACTGGTGGACTGGGCCATCATGGCCGACGAGGAAACGCCGGAGAGCGCCACCGAGGAAGCCCCCTCGGAAGCGGCCACCACCGCCAGGTCCGGCAGGCGCCGGGGCGGACGCCGCCGACACGGCGGGCAGCGCGACGCCGACGCCACGGACGGCGAGTCCGCGGAAGACGCGGCGGATGCCCAGGCCGCGGAGGACGCCGATGCCGCCGGGGCCTACATCGGCGCCGGCGCGATGTACGCCGAATCGCCGGAGGAGACCGCCGCCACCGACTTCGAAGCGCCAGTGATTACCCAGCCGGTGGACACTGTCGAGGAAGCCGTCGCGGAGGAACCCCAAGAGGCCGAAGTCGAGGTCGTGGACGTGGCCCCGGAGGAGGTGGAGGAAACCACGGACAGTGTGCGCCCTCACCCCGACCCTCTCCCGGAGGACGAGGGAACACCAGAGGAAGCTGCCGCGCCGGAGGACCTCTTCGCCAACGACGCGGAACTGGCCGATGCGGTTCGGGAAGCCATCGCAGCCATCACCCTGCCCGCCGAGCCGGAGGACGGACAGATTTCGGAGCGGGTATCCGATCTCGTCGTCATGGCTCACACCCTGGAACAGCAGGAAGGCGCCGAACAGGTGGTCTACAACTCCTTGGTGGCCGCCATCTGCGGGGCGCTGGAGCAGGGCCTGGAAGCGGGCAACGCCGAGATTTCCCAGCGGTGGAGCATCAACGGCCCCCGGGACTATGTAAGCCGGATGCTGCGCGGCCTGTCGGATGGCGACTTCTTCCGTCGCTCGACGCACCACTGGCGCGAGGAAGGCACGGGCCGCCGCCGCCAGCGCAGCACCTTCAACCTGAACCGCGACAACGAGTTGGTGGGCCGGAT
The DNA here is from genome assembly GCA_965204865.1 of Dehalococcoidia bacterium. Classification (GTDB taxonomy): domain Bacteria; phylum Chloroflexota; class Dehalococcoidia; order Lucifugimonadales; family UBA3495; genus VXOI01. The sequence continues at coordinate 3,927,217 of OZ242027.1, forward strand.
GCTCACGGCCCGCATCGGCCCTGCCGCCCCTGGCGTGAGCGCAGCCGAAGGGAACGGTGCGCCGCACGCCGAACCCGTAGCCGAAGCGCCGCCGGTGGGCGATACAGACGAGCCGCAGCCCCAAGCGAAGCGGGAGCGGCCTGCGAGGAACTCCAGAACCGGACGGCGCAGGGCACAACCCCAAGAGGAACCGGAGCAGCCCCCGCTCTCCGCCGCCGCTGCGCCCGAACCGCCAGTCCCCCCCGCCGAGGACGACCCGGACGAGATATTCGACGAGCCGCAGCCGAGGAACGTGCGCCGCCGCCCCTTCACCAGCCGCCTGCTGCGGAGCTGAGCGAGGGGCTAGTCCTAAACGTTTGTCCTGAGCTTGTCGAAGGACGGGCGGTTGAGCGTCTTGCCAATGACAAGGGAAGCCCGTTCATGGTTCGACAAGCTCACCACGAACGGGCTTCTATAATCGCAAGGGGTGTGTGTCACCCCAGCCCGTTATCTCTAGAAGTCCAGTATCAGCGTTGACCAGCCGAAATCCCGCGCGCCCAGGCCCTCGGCGGTGTAGGGGTGGTAGTATTCGCGGAAGCCGGACTTGGCGATGCACTCCTTGCTCTTCTCTACCAGCGGCTCGCTGAGCTCCGGGTAGCCGTGGCCGCGGAGGGAGTGGGACAGGAAGTAGTTGGTGTTCATCCACGACGGGCCGCGCCAGATGAAGCCGCCGGGGTTGCCGGGCATGAACTTGGGGTCCGACGCCGGCACCGAGGGCAGCGGATAGGGCGTCCAGAAGTGCTCCGGCGGGCGCACCCACCTTTCCACCAGCGTCTCGACCTGGTGCCGGGGCAGGTCGGCCAGTATCAGCGGCATCAGCGAGCTGATGGTGACGGTCTTGAGGGGCTTTTCGTCCACTCCCGACAGGTCGAAGAAGGCTCCAGCCTCCTCGTCCCAGCACTTCTCCACCAGCGCATCCCGCACCTTGTCGGCCTCGCGGCTGAACTCGGCGGCCTCGGGCGAGTCCTCTCCCCCGATTTCGGTGTGGAGCCGGGCCAGGGCGCGCAGGCAGAAGCAGTAGATGGAGTTGACCAGCACGTCCTCGACGTGGAATATGTCGGCGGCCAGCACAGCGTGGTCGTCGTGGCGCAGGGGTTCGTAGGCTTCGTAGACCTTGCGCAGGGCGGTGATGAAGCCCCGGTTGCTCAGTTCCTCCAGGCCCAGGATCTCGTCGTACTTGGGCGAGCAGTCGGTGCCCGCCTCCTCGGGCTGGATGACGGCGATGAGGCCGTCGTTGTCCGGGTCGCGGGCCTCGCGCAGGTAGCGGTAGTAGCGGGTCAGGATGGGCAGGGACTCCCGCAGGAACTCCTCGTCGCCGGTCACGCGGTACACCCGCGCCACAGCGTAGGCGATGATGGGCGGCTGGATGGTGGCGCTGACGTAGGGCTGGGTCATGCCCACGATGTTGCGGCTGAGGAAGTCGGGCTGCTTCTCCATCTCCCAGAAGATGATGTGGGGGATGAAACCGCTGGGCTGAGCGCCGCTCATCAGCGAGCGCATTTCCTTCTTGGCCTGCTCCGGGTCCAGGTGCAGCAGGGCCAGGGCGTGGAAGCAGGAGTCCCAGAACCACTGGAAGGGGTATCCAGTCAGCGAGGGGCAGACGAAGCTGAACTCCTTGCCGTTCCAGTCGGCCACCCCCTCCCGCAGGTTGGACAGCAGGATGCGGCGGGCACCTTCTTCCAGTTGCTCGCGGGTTATGGCGCTTGTCATTGGCTGGCCTCCTGGGGTGTTTGTGTGATGGTCGTAGTGCTCACTGAGCTTCTTCAAACCCGAGCCGTTTCATTCTGCGATGCGAAGGGATTGATTATGCGGATGCCATCATAGTCCTGGGTGGCGCTCATGTCCTCGGAGTACACGGCCTCGCACCCGCTCTGCTTCGCTGCTGCCAGAATCAGACAGTCCCAATAGGACAGGCCGAACCTCTCCCGGTACCGTATTGCCATGTCAAACGTTTCCAGTGTAAGGGGTTGGACATGGTGCCGCCTTAGCTCCCTGATGAACGTCATAGCCTCGTGGTGGGTGAGGGCACCAGGCCGAGTTGGGCGTGTCGCTTGGGTATAAAATTCGCCCAATACTTGAACAGATACGGCAAGATTGCCCGAATCCTGTGCCAGCAAATCCCTTGATATTCCCCGTTTTGCACTGTCCGACAGCCGAGGGCTCACGGCGTAAACGGGTATGTTGGCATCAACGAAACGCATTGCGGTCGTGCAATTCCTCGCGGGTCAGATTTTCTCTGGGGTCGAGTCCCCCACCCCTGGCAAATATGGCCTCGATTACCTCATCCAGGGTTTTCTCGGGTTTCTCTGATCCCGACCCTATCAAGTCATCTGCACTAGATTCATCCCTGACCAAGCCGTCCAAATAAGCTCTGACCATAGCGGAGACGGATGTTCCCTTTTGGGCAGCCTTTATCTTGGCAAGGCGGTGGGTTTCATCGTCCAATAAGACTGTGATTTTCTTCATAATTCTTCGGTTCCATAGTGATGCTTGTGTAAAGTTTAGGCATACCTTCTCGATATGGCAATTCGGGGTTATCTCTATTCCGGGGAAATGAGCAGCGGCCTACCCCTCGCCCCGGTACACGGCCAGGTATTTCTCCGCGACGGCGGGCCAAGTGAACTCGGCGAGGGCGTAGTCGCGGGCGGCAGCTCCGAGCTGGCGACGGGCGTCGTCGTCGTTGACCAGCTCCGTTAGGCGGGCGGCGGCGGCCTGGGGGTCGAAGCGGGGCGTGACCACCGCGCCGGTGTGCAGCAGCTCGCGGTTGGAGCCTACGTCGTGGGACAGCACCGGCGCGCCATAGGCCATCGCCTCGAAGAACACCAGCCCGAAGGCTTCGTAGTGGGAGAACAGGGCGAACAGGTCGGCGCGGGCGTACCAGTGGGCCAGCTCGCTGTCGGACACCTCGCCGGTCACCGCCACCTCGTCCTGCAAGCCATGCTGGGCGACATAGGCTGCGATGGCCGCGGCGTCGCCCTCGTCGCGGCCCACCAGCACCAGGCGCACCGGCTTGTTGAAGCTGCGCCGCGCATCGCGGTAGACGTCCAGCAGCCATAGCTGCGCCTTGTGACGCCCCAGCCGTCCCACGCACAGAATGGTCAGCGGCCCGCCGGTATACCCGTTGCGGGAAGCGGGCAGGCCGGGCGAGTGGGGGACGCCCACGTCGGTATGTTCCGGGCCTATCTCCAAGCGGACGGACTCCACCGCTTCCGGGTCGGGCAGCGGCGCGCCCCAGCCGATGATGGTCTGCTTGTGTCGTAGCGCCAGGTAGGCGCGGCCCAGTCCTCGCGCTTCCTGCTGCGTGAGAGGCACGATGTCATCAACTACGCGGCAGAGGAGGGCGTTGATGGGGGCCAGCCACCACCGCGCCAGCGGCAGCGTGTGGAAGGACGGCGTAAATACGAACCGCGCCCGCTTGCCCCAGTGAATACGAGTCCAGTAATGCCCCCAGAACCAGCCGTCGCCCACGAAGTGAATCACGTTGGGACGGAACTCATCCAGGTACTGCCGCACCCGGCGCGGCGAGAACCATACCAGCGGCACCGAGTATATCGGCGGCGACCAGCGGGGAAAGCCGGGCAGCCGGTAGACCTCTACGCCGTCGGGCAGCGTTTCCCGGTCGGCCCACTCCGGCTGGGCTACCCGGGGGAAGGAATACTTGGTTGTGAGGACGCCCACGGCCTCGACCTGCGGCGACTGCTGTATCTGGTGGGAAAGCTCTTCTATGGCGCGTTCTATGCCGCCCAAGTACGGACGGTAGTAGGGAGTCAGGTACATCACGCGCAACGCCTGTCCTGAGCCCTGACTATGGGGCGCGCTACCCACTGGCCGCCTCCAGGGATTGAGTCCAGACATCGCTGATGCGCTCCAGCGGCAGGTCGATGGCAGGCGGGCCGCCGTTGGAGCCGTCGTTGGTGGCCTCGTCGCCGACGCGAAGGGCGAACCTCTCGCTGCCAGTGCGCCCCAGCGACAGCAGCGGCACGCCCCGCGAGCGGGCCAGGCTCGCCAGCGCCGACAGGTCGGCGGGACGCAGCGATACGACGATGCGGGACTGCTTCTCGCCAAACAGCGCAGAGTCCCAGCGGGCGGAGTCCAGATTGCCGCGGAACCCGACGCCGCCGAGGATACAGGACTCGGCCAGCGCCACGGTCAGCCCGCCGTCGGAGCAGTCGTGGGCTGAAAGGACCAGGCCGTGCTTGATGCCCTCGCGGCAGGTCTCCTGCACCCGCCGTTCCAAATCCAGGTCTATGCTGGGCTGCCCGGCGGTAAGCCCGTGCATCACCTGGAGGTACTCGCTGCCCGCCAGGTCCTGGGCCGTGGCTGCGTCGAGGCCAGGGCCGAGCAGCATCACCGCCAGCCCTTCCGACGGGAAACCCGCGCCGACGGTCTTGGCCGCGTCGTCCAGCAGCCCCAAGGCGCCCACCACCGGCGTGGGGTGGACAGCCTGCCCCTGCGTTTCGTTGAACAGGCTGACGTTGCCGCTGACCACCGGGGCGTCCAGCGTCTCGCTGGCTAAGGCCATGCCCCGGATGCACTCTTCCAGTTGGTAGTAGATGTCGGGGCGCAGCGGGTTGCCGAAGTTCAGGCAGTCGGTGAGGGCCAACGGACGCGCCCCGGTGCAGGACAGGTTCCGGCAGACCTCAGCCACGGCTATCTGCCCGCCCACGAATGGGTCGAGGAAGCAATGCCGCCCGTTGCCGTCCACCGCCACGGCGATGGCCTTGCCGGTGCCTTTCACCCGCAGCACCGCCGCGTCGCTGCCGCCCGGCCCGGCCACGGTGTTGGTCTGCACCTGGTGGTCGTACTGCCGGTAGACGGCGTGCTTGCTGGCGATGTTGGGCGAGGCCAGCAGCCGCAGCAGCGTCTCCGCCGGGCCGCATTCAGGCAGCGGCACGTCGGCCAGCGGCATCTCCCGCCGCGCCAAGTCTTCCGCCGACGGCTGGCCCTCCAGCCGGTAGGCCGGTGCCTCGGACAGGGGGCGAATGGGAAGGTGCGCCACCTCCTGAGGCTGGCCCGAAGGATCCGAGCCGTCGAATATCCGCGCTTCCGGCTCGGAGATGACCTGTCCGATTTCGCGGCACTCAACGTCCCAGCGCTCGAACACGGCCTTTACCTCGTCCACCCGCTCCGGCAGGGCCACCAGCAGCATTCGTTCCTGCGACTCGGACAGCATAACCTCGTAGGCGCTCATACCGGTCTCCCGGCGGTGCACCTGCGACAGGTCTATGCGGACGCCGCGCCCGGCCCGCGCCGCCGACTCGATGGACGCGCTGGTCAGCCCGGCAGCGCCCAGGTCCTGAATCGCCAGCACCGCGCCGGTGTCCAGCGCCTCCAGGCAGGCCTCGATTAGCACCTTTTCAAGGAACGGGTTGCCCACCTGCACCGTGGGCCGCAGCTCCGCTTCCTCCTCGAAGGTGCGGGAGGCCAGGCCCGACGCGCCGTGAATACCGTCGCGCCCGGTGTCGGCCCCGGCCAGCAGCAGGACGCTACCGGGCACCCGCGCCGCCGCCGATGCCAGCCGTTCCGTTTCTATCAGCCCGACGCACATAGCGTTGACCAGCGGGTTGTGGGAGTAGGACGGGTCGAAGTAGATTTCGCCACCCACGTCGGGAACGCCGATGCAGTTGCCGTACCACGAGATGCCGCGCACCACGCCGCCGAACAGGTGTCGGTTGACCGCGCCCTGCGCTGAATCGTCCAGCGGCCCGAATCGCAGGGAGTTGAGCAGCGCGACGGGACGGGCGCCCATGGCCAGGATGTCGCGCACGATGCCGCCGACGCCGGTGGCCGCGCCCTGGAACGGCTCCACCGCCGAGGGGTGGTTGTGGGACTCCACCTTGAACACCACGGCCAGCCCGTCGCCGATGTCCACCGCCCCGGCGTTCTCCGCCCCGGTCTCCGACAGCACCACCGCCGATGTGTGGCTGAACATACGAAGCAGGGGCCGCGAGTGCTTGTAGCCGCAGTGCTCGCTCCACAGCGCGCCGAACATACCCAGCTCAACGGCGTTGGGTTCGCGGCTGAGGCGCTCCACAATCAGGTCATACTCGGCGCGGGTCAGGGCAATCTCGTCCAGAACTTCCTGGGAAACGGGCATGGTACACCAGCCGGGATGCGTGGGATTACCTCGCAATACTACCACCTGCACTGCGGGAATGGGGAAGGTTTTGACGCAAAGACGCAGAGGCGCAAAGGACACAGAGATGTGCCGATAAATTTAACTCTCTGCGCCCTCTGCGTTGAAAAGGCTGTAAGGCGTAATCCGCCCGCCTTCCACCCGGAAGTAGGCTGCTGACGCTCCGAAGAAGCCGGAGACCTGCTCCACGTCGGTAGTCGTTATCAGCACCTGCGGGTAGTCTGCCGCCTTCTCCAGCACGCGGCGGCGTCGGGTGGCGTCCATCTCAGACAGAGCGTCGTCCAGCAGCAGCAGCGGTCGGGCGCCGCGCACCGCCGACAGCGTTTCCGCTTCGGCCAGCCGCAGCGACAGGGACAGGGTGCGGGCCTGTCCGCGGGAGGCGAAGGCGCCCATGTCCACGCCATTGACGATGATGTCGAAGTCGTCGCGGTGCGGCCCCGCCGCGGTGGCCGCCGTGGCCCGCTCGCGGGGGGCGACGGCTTGCAGGACTTCGTGGTAGCTGCCCTCCATACCGTCGGCGCTGACGGACAGGGGGACGCTGGGCCGGTAGCGCAGTTCCAGGGTCTCGCCCTCTCCGCCGAGGTCGCGGTGATGGCGGACGCAGGCGGGCGTCAGTATGTTCATCACCTCGTGCCGACGCCAGGTCAGCCAGGCCCCTTCCCGCACCAGTTCATCGTCCCAGAACTCCATTTCGTCGGGCCTGGCCCGGCCCTCTCGCCGCAGCCGCAGCAGGCGGTTGCGCTGCTGCAACACCCGCTGGTAACGCTGCAACCCCTGTAGGTACAGCGGGTCGGCCTGGGATATGAGGATGTCGAGAAAGCGCCGCCGCGCCGAGGGCGGCCCCTGCACCAGCCCGATGTCCTGCACGCTGAACAGGACGGCGTGGACCAATCCCACCAGCGACCCGGCGGTGCGGCGCATCCGGTCAACCCGAATCTCCTTGTGCACCCGGTAGCCCGGCCCGCTGGCTGACGCGGAGGGGGAAGCGCGGTAGCCGATGATGACGCGGTGTCGCTCAGGAGCATTGCTTTCAGATGAATCCGGCCCGTTGTCCTCCACCACTCCGTCAACCAGCGCCTGCCCCCCCTCGCGGGCGGCGTCGAAGTTGACCAGTTCGCGCTCATTCTCGGCGCGGAAGGAGCGGGCGATGGCCAGCAGGTAAACAGCCTCCACCAGCGCCGTCTTGCCCTGCGCGTTCTGGCCGAAGTAGACCGAGACGCCCGGCGGCACCTCCAGCTCCACGTCGGCCAGATTGCGGAAGTTGCTCAGGCGGAGATGGGAGAGGCGCACCTACTTCTTTTCCCGGAGCAACAACTTAATCAACGTTCTACCTGCGCGGGCGGTCACCAAGGCCACCATTTTTTTTTCTTGCGCCCCTTCTCCATGAGCTGCACATTCAATATGCTGGCGCACATTTGCAGGGTGTGCAACGAATCCACATCATTGTCTCGCTTGACTTCTTCCTGCTTGGCGAGAAAAGCCTCTCTTAACTCCTCCCCCTCATCCAAGGTAAGCTGGTTGGTTCCAAACTTTTCCAGCAGGGACTCCCATCGTTCTTGCAACATAGGATTACCCGGCGCGCGAAAATTTTGGGCTTGGCGTCCGTAGGCTTGCGTCATACCATTCCATAATGGCTCAATCTGTGTTTCCAACCTCTTCACTCGTCCGTGAATCGAGAGCACAAAGCCGAAAGACGCAACAACGATAACGCCTATGGCCGCAAGTAAAGACGAAGCAAAAGTGACCACGCCCTGCGGTATATCCAAGAGAATCATAGATTCACCCGATTTCCAGTAATTGTAATCTCCTATCCCCCCTGCAACCGCCGTATCTCGCGCTCCAGTTCGGCGGCCTGGCCGGTGTCGCCGGCGGAGAGGCGGAAGCAACGGTCGAGGTAGAGCTTGGCCAGTTCGGAGCTGCGCTCGGAGGTGTCCTGGGCCACGGCCAGCAGGTTGGACACCTGGAACTCCTCAGGCAGGTGGCGGGCCAGCGCACGGATTTCCTCGCCCGCCTCGTCGGCGGCGGCCCGGTCGGCTCCCTCGACGGCGAAGCGCAGTTGGCCCAGCAGCCGGGCCAGCTCGCTCAGCTTGTCGCCCTCGCTCATGAAGCTGAACAGCACGTCGTTGACGTTGAACGACGCATCCAGCAGCTCCTCCGGTTCCTCGAGGGACGGCTGGTCTTCGGGGAGCGCGGCGACTTCCCCGGCAGGCGCGGCGGACTTGCCGGCCGCTACGTACAGCTCGCCGTAGCTGTTGACCGCTTCCGACACCGACTCCATCATCCGGGGCAGGTCGAAGGAGAACATATTGCCGCCGTACACCAAGTCGTCGCCCCGCTGCTGGCTCAGGCGCTCCAGCACCTCGTAGCCGTCCACCGGCTCCGGCACCGGCGGCATGGCGAAGGCGGACAGGTCGTTGAGCGGCAACGCGCCCAGGTGCGACGCCAGAAAGGGCGGCACGTACTTGGTCAGGTCGGCCTTGATGGGCAGCGTCACTATGTAGCTGGCGTAGACCTTGTCCGGTTCTGTATCTACCTTGAAATACAGCAGGGCGTGCCCTGATGGGCTGTCGTGGTCTCCGCGGTCGAAATAAAGGTCCATCGCTGCACCGCCACTCCTAGCCCATTGAAGGGCCGATTACGTCAAATGACTTATAGCCGCCACTATGCGGCGGCTTGCCGCAATTATAGCATCGCCCTCCCGCCGGGCAGACTTAGCGTTGACGGTTTGCGGCAAAATAAGTATGGTATAGCCACTTATCGCACCCCCACCCCCCGCTTTCGCGGGGGCAGGCTCTAACCCTCCCCCTGAGGGGAGGGGACGGTTGAGCGAAGGTGAAGGAGCGGGAAATGCCCGATCCCGAAGTGAAGATTTTCGACTACGACAAGATTGAAATCGGCGAGGAATTAGGTTCCTACGAGTACACCCTCACCCAAGAAATGCTGGACAACTTCCGGCTTTCCATTAACGACCCGGACGCGGTCTTCCCCACGCTGGCGGTGAAGCACGACGCCACCGCCTTCGCCATGGTCTACGACGACCAGACCGGCGGCGTCAACGCGGGCAACGAGGTCGAGTTCTTCAACCCGCCGATACCGGGCAAGAAAATCCGCGTCACCGGACGCATCGCCGACAAGTACCTGCGGCGCGACAAGCCCTACATGGTCATCGAGGCTACCGCCATCGACGAAGACGGGCGGCTGCTGGAAAAGCTCCGCACCTACCAGATGAAAAAGCCGGACGAGGTGGGCAAGAAATGGCATCCGCAAACATAACTCCCGGCCAGCAGATTCCATCGGTCACCAAGGCTGTCACCCAGGACACCATCAACCAGTTCGAGGACTGCGGCATCCTGGACCGCCAGAACATCCACAACAACCCCGAACTGGCCCAGCAGCGCCTCGGCACCAGCTACCCCATCGCCTCGGGCCGGATGTCCGTGGCCTTCGCCGCCGAGAGCCTGCGCCGCTTTTTCGGGCCGGAGGTCTTCAACCACACCGGCAGCGTCAACCTGAAGTTCCTGCGCCCGGTCAAGGGCGGCGACACCATCACCGTCACCGGCGAGGTGGCAGGCCAGGAACAGACCGACGCCGGAGCGCAGGTGACCGTCAACCTGTACTGCGAGAACCAGAACGGCGACCGGACGGCGGTGGGCGTGGGGACGGCGGTTATCCGGTAGCGCACCGCTTGCGAAGGCGGGCCAATGCCGCAGTCCTACTGGCACCTGACGGGAAATCTCTGGGCATTGGCCCTGAGCACGGTCATTGCCCTGTTCCTTCCAGATTTCGGGCCGACGGAAAGAATGGATGGCGGGGTTGGCGTGGTGATCCGCGCTACCATGGCTGTCCCGGTGGTGTTCACGTTACTGTACTGGACCGGACGGCTGATAACCTATCTGGTAAAAAGGTGGCGTCTTATGAGTATATTGATGGCAGGTATCGAGCGAGGCATCGAGATCGCGGCCAAGGAACGCAGCGCAGCCGCTGACCGGAGAGCTGATGAGGCCGAGCGACGCGCTGATGAGGCCGAGCGAAGAGCCGAGGAGGAAACCGAGCGGAGAGCCGCAGAAACCGAGCGGAGGGTCGCAGAAGCAGCTTCGGCGGCGGCTGAGGAACTGCGGAGCAGGGGCGTTTCGGAAGCGGAAATCGCCGCCGTTGTACGCCGAATCACCCGGCAGGACTAACCTTACAACCTGAGAGAGAAGAGATATGCCAGGCTCCGAACACGGCAAGGTTGAAGCGGAAATCGTATACTGTGTGTCTTGAGGCTATTTCCCGGTCGCCACGTGGCTGGCGATGGAGTTCTTCAAGTCCGACGCTCCCGGCGACATCGCCATCAAGATGACCCCCTCCGACCGGGGGCGCCTTGAGGTCTACCTGGACGGCGATGTGATTTTCGACCGCAAGACCGACGGCGGCTTCCCGGACCTCGGCAAGGTCAACGAACTCAAGATGACCATCGCCGAGAAGCTCTTCGACCTCGAAGACGCCTAGCGCGTTCAAACAAAGCGCAACTGCTCATTCTGACGCAACCGCTCATCCTAGGCCCAACCGTTCGTCCTGAGCTTGTCGAAGGACGGGCGGTTATGCTTGGACGGAGGACCAATTTGTCTGACCCTCAACACGTGGAAACCGTGCGGGCCGGTGCCGACGCCATCACCCGGTGGCGCGTCGCCCACCCCGGCGTTGAGCTTGACCTGCGCGGCGCGGACCTACGCGGCCTCAATCTCTCCCAAGCCGACCTCACCGGCGCGGCGCTGTCCCGCGCCAGCCTGAGCGACGCCGACCTGTCCCACGCTAACCTGGAGAAGGCCGACCTGGGCCGCGCCGCCCTGTCCGGCGCAAACCTGACGTCGGCCAACCTCACCAACGTCAACCTCTTCTGGGCCGACCTCAAGGGCGCGAACATGACCGGCGCCGTGGTGCGCCACTGCCGCATGAACCGCGTTACGCTGATAGGCGCCCACCTGTACTGCACCGACTTCAGCCAGTCCAACATGATCGAGGCCGACCTGCGCAACGCCGACCTCACCGACGCCCTGTTTGTTTCCACCAACATGAACGGGGCCGACCTCTCCCGGTGCAGCATGAAGGGCGCAGACTTCACCCGCGCCATGATCCGCGACTCCATGTGGATAGCCGCCAACATGACCGGCGCCAACTTCAATCAGGCCAGCCTCCACCGCGCCGACTTCACCCTCGCCAAGTGGGACGATACCACCACCTTTCCAGCGGGGTTCGACCCGGAGGACATCGAGTTCCTCGACGTGGGGGTTTAGGGGCAATACGGAACTGGGAGACACACCGATATGCCCATCATCCTAATCACCGGCCCCGCCGCCTCCGGTAAAACCAGCCTCGCCTACGGCCTGCTGGCGCGCCTGCGGGACGCAGGGCATTCCACCGCCTACTGCAAGCCCTTCTCGTCGACCCCCGATGCTGACGCGGACCACGCCTTCGCCTCTGAGGTTCTGGCCGACGCGCTGGGCATCGCCGCCGGCCCGGCGCCACGCCCGCTGGACGGCGATGTGGCCGAGGCTGCTGCCGCCATCGCCGAGCTGGGCCGCCAGCACGAGACCGTCATTGTCGAAGCCGCTGACGGCTCGCCCGCGGCGGAGCTGGCCGCCGACGTTAACGCCCGTGCCATAGAGGTACGCCCCTACGCCCCGGAGCAGGACTGGGGGGTGGCGGCGGACGAGGCCGCCGGACACTTTGGGGCGCGGCTGGATATGCTGGTGGTCAACGCCGTGCCTCCCCATCGCCGGGACATCGTTTCCGAAGGTGAGGCGGAGTCCTGGGCAGAGGTGGATGCGCTGGTCATCCCCGAGAGCCGTGTTATGCTCGCCCCCACCGTGGCCCAGATTGCCGAGCATCTGGACGCCGTCTGGACGCTGGAGCCGGTGAATGCCGACGCCCTGGTGGAGCGCTACCTGATTGGCGGCAACATCATGGACAACGGCCCCACCTATTACGGGCGCTACAACAACCAGGCTGTCATCACCCGCGCCCAGCGGCCCGACATCCAACTCGCCAGTATGCTGCCCCAGACCCGCTGCCTGGTGCTCACCGGCCCCGGCGAACCCACCGAGTACGTCAAAGCCGAGGCCCGCGAGCGCGACATCCCCCTGCTGCAAGTGTTCATGCCCACCATCGAAGCCGCCGACGCCCTCGACCGCCTTATCGACGCCGCCACCCCCCACAGCCTGGCCAAGGTCCGCCACTACGCCGCCCTGCTGGAACAGCACGCCGGCGCGGGGTGGATGGGGTAGGGTTGGCGACGGAATCCGAGAGTCAGGAAAGACGATGGCACTGCCAGACGAGAAAGTAAACGTCTATGTGGACGGGAGCAATACGTACCACTCACTGCGAAACCGCATAGGTGAGGACAGACCTCGACTTTCTGGCTTTTGCCAGGAAACTGGCCGGGCAGGGCCAATTGCAACGGGCATACTACTATAGCGCTCCCTTGGACCAGTCCAGGAACCCCGAAGCATATCGTGGCCAGCAACAATTCTTTGAACACTTACGCCAGACGGACTACCTCGAATTGCGGCTCGGACGATTAGTCTATCGGAACGTCGCAGGTGGCGCCCCATACGAAAAAGGAGTAGACATCAAGTTGGCTACTGATATGGTGCTGCACGGAATCTTGAGGCACTACGATGCAGCCATTCTGGTAAGCGGAGATACGGATTTCTGCGACGCTTTGCAGATGGTCAAGGATTTCGGGCGGCACGTAGAGGTTGCCTTGTTCAACCCGTCTGCCTCGCGAGAGTTGCAACGAGTCGCCGACCGTACCATCCTCGTAGACCAAGAGTTCTTGTCCGACTGCTGGCTGTAATGAAAAACCGGAAGTTGCGGCCGCAACTTCCGGTTACATTGAACCCTGGATTCAAGGTTATTACTAAAAGGGGTAGGGGAATCCAGGGGAGGTAATTAGTTAAATGATATCCCATCTCCCTTACCTTGTCAACCTTGACGCCCGCGCCGCACCGGGCATACAATGGCTTTGCCCGCCCGGAATGGGGTGGCGATGCTGTGTTGCGGTTGATTGACAGCCTCGGAGGAAGTTATGCCGATTACCAGAGACGGCGTTGAGTTGACGGTAGAAATTACCGAGAAGGCCGCCGAGAAAATCAAGTACTTCGCTGGGAAGGAAGGCGAAACGGAAGAAGTGGGCGTGCGAGTCGCCGTCAAGGGCGGCGGGTGCTCCGGCCTCACCTATGACCTTAAGATTTCCGGTGAACACACCGACACCGACAAGGTGGTCGAGCAGTACGGCGTCAAGGTCATCGTCGACAAGAAGAGCTATATCTATCTCGTCGGCACGCAGCTTGACTTTTCCGACGGACTGAACGGCAAGGGCTTCACCTTCGACAACCCCAACGCCAAGAAGGCTTGCGGCTGCGGCACGTCTTTCAGCGTTTAGCAGGCAGCGTCTAGCCGCTTCACCGCCGGAACACACGACCCGGCCCGATACGAAAGGCGCAAGCGCCGTCTTCTTCCAGTGAAGGCGGCGCTTCTGTATTAACTCCCTCAGCCTAACCCTCTCGTCCTGAGCTTGCCGAAGGAGGGAGAGGGAATTTGTTGGAGGCTCAATGACATTGCAACAATCGGCCAGTCCTATCGCCACAGACTCCGCGGAATCGCTGGTCGCCCACCACACCGCCTTCGGCTGCCTGAAGGCCACCGGAGAAGACTCCCTGGACCTGCTCAACCGGCTTTCCACCAACAAGGTGGACCACCTGGAACCCGGCCACTGGGCGCCCACCGTGCTGACCACCGACCGGGGCCGCATCGTGGACCTGCTCTGCGTCGTCCGCGCCGGGAAATGCGTATATCTGCTCACCAGCCCCGGACAGCAGCAGCCAGTCATTGAGTGGCTGGACAAGTACACCATCATGGAAGACCTCGAAGTAACCGACGTGTCTGACAGCACGGCAATCATCGCCCTCGCCGGTATCGGAGCCGCCGCCGCGCTGGGCCTGGACGACGCGGAACCCGATTACCTGCCGGGACTGCAATACCCGGCCCCTACGGCAAACGTCGGCGGATGGGACGCCATCGCCGTCAGCCGTCCGCTGGGGGGTGGCCTCCCCTGCCGCCTGCTGGTCTTGCCCGGCGAAGCCGCGCCGTCCGCTGTCACCGCGCTGGCCGAGGCCGGGGCGATTGTGGCCGACGCCGACGAATGGGAGACGCTGCGGGTGCAGAGCGGCGCGCCAGCCTACGGCGCCGAGATGGGCGAGCCGTACAACCCGCTGGAGGCCGGACTGATCGGGGCCATAGACTTCACCAAGGGCTGCTACATTGGGCAGGAGGTCATCGCGCGGCTCGACAGCTACGACCGTGTCCAGAAGTACATGGCAGTACTCCACTTCTCAGAAGGCAGCGAAGTGACCGTCGGGGCGTCGCTGGCCCACGAGGGCAGGACGGCGGGCGAGGTGACGTCGCTCTACCGCACACCCGGCGGGGAGTTGCGCGGCCTCGGCTACGTCCGCACCGCCGCCGCCGAGCCGGGCCGGACCTTGGAGTTGCAGGCCCCGGCGTCGGGAACGGCCAGCGTGGAGGACACACCCAAGCTGTTCGGCCCCGGCCAGGACTTCAGCTAGGAGCCAGATATGCCAACGGACAGCGAAACACCCTCCGCCCACCGGACCATCAAGGCGTCGGAGTTCAAGGCCAAGTGCCTGAAGCTGATGGACGAGGTGGCCGAGAGCGGCGAGGAAATCATCATCACCAAGAACGGCAAGCCCGTGGCAAAGCTCACGCCCTACCGGGAGAAGCCCAAGTCGCCTTTCGGCCTTAACAGGGGCAGGTATGTAATTCATGGCGACTTGGACGGCGCGCTCAACGATGTGGAATGGGACGCTGAAACCGGAAAGAATTGGGATGGCTTGCTTTGATGCTGCTCGACACGCAAGCGGCTCTGTGGTTAGATTCTGGCGATGCCAGTCTGGGGCCACAATCGCGGCGGGAGATAGAAAGGGCTTGGCAGTCCGAAGGGGTAGCTGTTTCCGCAATCACTTTCTGGGAAACGGCAATGCTGAAGGACAAGGGCCGGATAACATTTCCCGATGATGTCCAATTGTGGCGCCGGGATCAACTGGCTCAAGGATGGATTGAGATTCCAGTCAACGGTGAAATCGCCGCCCGCGCTGGCCAGTTGCCTGATATTCATGGCGACCCGGCTGACCGTCTAATCATAGCCACAGCCCTGGAAGGTCACCAGTTGGTGACATCAGACCGCCGCATACTCGCATGGCCCGGCACGTTATCGCGCCTGGACGCCAGGCAATGAGCGCCAGCCCTAACCCCCATTGAAAACGAAGTTCAGCTTACCGTCTTTCCGCTCCACCCGGAACAGCGACCAGAACTTGTAGCCTGCCGCCTCAATGGCTTCCCGCCCGCCCTCGTCGCGGTCTATCAGAGTCAGCGCGTGGGTGACGTTGTACCCGCTCTCCTCCGCGTGATGGATGGACTGCATCAGGGAACTTCCGGTGGTCACTACGTCCTCGACGATGGCAACCGGCTCGCCCCAAGCCGGGAACTGCCCTTCGGCTGAAGCGCCGGTCCCGTGTTCCTTGGAGTCCTTCCGGTGGTAGAAGGCCCGTATCGGCCTGTCTTCCCGCAGCCCGGTCAGCATCACTATGTGGGACACAATGGGAATCGCCCCGTAGGCCACGCCGCCCACGTATTGAATACCCTCAGCGTCAAGCTGTTCGACCAGATGACGGGCGACGAACTTCGCCCCCGCAGGGTCCAGCGTCAGTTTCTTGGAGTCGAAGTAATAATCCGACTTCTTTCCCGAGGAAAGAGTAAACTCGCCAAACAGCAATGCCCCGGAATCTTCCAGTAAACGGACTGGTTCCTCTTCGGACTGCTCCAAAGCGCCCCCGGACAGCACAGTAGCCATATATGCCTCCCATAAACAAAGAGGGCCGCATCGGCCCCCTCACCGCACGGTTCCGCTTTCCGTTGGATATTGCGCGGAATCTTATCACACCATGGGTTTACCTGAAACCGCCTCATACAGCCCGTTTTTACGAATATACTGCTCCACCGCCGCCGACAGCAGGCCGCTCACGGAGGCCCCGGCGGCAATGCGACCGCGCAACTCGCTGGCACTGACGTCTATGGCCGTGGAGTCCAGGCAGTCCACCTGTCCCTCGGCGTAGGGGTTGCGGGCGTAGAAGGCGGGCCAGTCGAACCCGGTGTACCCCGGGCGGCTCACCGCCAGAAGGCGCGCCAGCTCCACCACCCCCTCCGGCTGCACCCACTGGTCGAAGCGCAGCAGAGCGTCGAGACCGAGGATGAAGCGCAGTTCCACGCCGTCGCCAAGTTCCTGTCGTAGCTCACGCAGCGTCTCGATGGTCAGCGTCGGCCCCGTGCGGCGCAACTCAATATCCGATACCGCGAACCCTGCTATGCCGTCCACGGCCAGCCGCAGCATTTCCAGCCGCTGCTGGGGAGAGGCGGACGGCTCGCCCGCCTTCAGGCGCGGCTGGCCGGCGGGAATGAAGATGACCCGTTCCAGCCCCGCCTCGTCCATCGCCCGGCGGGCAATCTCCAGGTGGCCACGGTGCACCGGGTCGAAGGTGCCGCCGAGGATGCCTATGCGGGTCAGAACCATTCCACTTCCACTTCGCCTATGCGGATGGTGTCGCCCACTTCGATGCCCTCGTCAATGAGCCGCTCCGCCATCCCGCTGCGACGCATCTCGCGCCACAGTTGCAACAGCACCCGCTGGTCCCGGGTGTCGGCCAGCGCGCTCAACCGCTCCAGCCTTTCCGACTCGATGATGTATACGCCATCCTCCACCCGCACCGATTCCGGCAACCGGGAATGACGTGGTGGAGCGGCGGCAACCACCGCAATGCCACTGTCGACTGGCTCATCCTTTGGCATATCCTCCAAGATGGACGTGATTCGGGCAAGCATGACGCCGATGCCCTCACCGGTAGCCGCAGATATAAACATCACGTCGCCAACATCGTCCCCGAACTCTTGCGCCGAGGCTTTCAGGCGGGCCGATATGTCGCGGCGTTGTTCTCTCACTTCGGTAACGTCCAGCTTGTTCACCACCACCAGTTGACGCTTTCCGGCCAGCTCCGGGTTAAAGTGCAACAGTTCATCGTGGACCATTCGGTAGTCGGCGGCCGGGTCTTCGGAGAGGCCGTCTATCAGGTGGACGTACAGCCGGGCCCGCTCGGCATGACGCAGGAACTGGTGTCCCAGGCCAACGCCCTTGTGCGCCCCTTCCAGCAGGCCGGGAATTTCCATCATCACGAAGTCGCTATTGCCGGAGCGCACCACGCCCAGCACCGGCTCCACGGTGGTGAAGGGATAGTCGGCCACCTTGGCCTTGGCAGCGGAGCAGCGGGAGATGAGGGTGGACTTACCGGCGTTGGGGCGGGCCAGCAGGCCCACGTCGGCCAGCAGCTTCAGCTCCAGGAACAGCACCGCGCCGTCGCCCTTCTCGCCCCGCTCGGCCAGCACCGGCTCCTGGTTGGTGGATGTGGCGAAACGCGAGTTGCCCCATCCGCCGCGACCTCCGCGGCCTACCAGGAAGGGAGCGGAGTTGTGGATGTCGGTCAGGAAGTCGCGGGAGCCGTCGCGGTTCATGCGCCATACTACGGTGCCGATGGGAACCGGAATGTAGGTGTCCCTGCCGTTGGCGCCCCGCTTGTTCTTGCCCTTGCCGTGTGCGCCGGACTCACAGTAGACCGTGCTGTTGAACTTGATGTGCAGCAGAGTATTGTAGGAAGAATCTCCCACCAAGTAGGCGCTGCCTCCATCGCCCCCGTCACCCCCATTGGGGCCGCCCTTGGGCCGGTACTTTTCCCGCAGGAAGCTGGCGCAGCCGTTCCCGCCATTGCCAGCCCTGATATTCAGCCTTACCGTATCAATCATGTTCTATCCACGTTCTTTCTTGTAGTTATAAGACATATCTGAATTGATTTATTTCGATATTGTAAGATAACAATATCAGTAAGAGCGTTTATATCGTGGATAATTTGCGGGGAGTTCATGTATGGGTCTTGTGTTGAACTTGACCGGCCTTGTATCAGCCGTATTTTAGCATGGAGAGATGCGCGGGTTTTGTGGACGACCGGCGGGCCGGGCTAGAAACTCTGCTCTTTATGCTGGAAGCTCCACACGAGCCAGGATTTTGCGTGGGCCATCCAACAACTTTCATGCCGTCCTTGTGGACTTGTCATAAGCCGGTTGCCAACTCGGAGGGGTGGGTTATCCACGGATTTTAAGAGTCTTCTTTGCTATTATGAATTAGCTGCCATCGCGGCCTCTCAAGGTGTAAGAAGGGGTTATGTCGGGACTCCGGTTGCTGTTTGCGATTATCGCCACGCTGAGCCTGGCGGCTCTGGCGGGCTGCGGCCAGCCGCGAGTAGCGACGGAGCAAGCGCAGCCCGCCCCAAGCCAAGCCGAAGGTGACGGAACTGGAAGCATTATGGTGAACCGGATCGCATACATAGACAACAGCGGCGACCTTCATCTGGTCAACCCCGACGGAACCGGCGATGACCGGCTTACCGGCGACGCGCGGGCCGGGCTGCTGGCCCAGGCCCTGGAGCGCGGCGATTCATATAGCTGGCCTACCTGGAGTCCCGACGGCGCGAAGCTGGCGGTCTCCCGCGTATCCATCGTCGGGCGTGAACCCGGGCTATCGGTTCAGCTCTTCGACCTGAACACTGGCGGGATGCTGTCGGCCTATGAGAACGACGTGCCTTCCCCGGTGGCCGACGGCGCGGCCCACTACATCTACTGGTCGCCCGACGGACGATACCTGACGGTGCTGGCCCCGACCCGCGAGGGCCTGGCCCTGTTCGTGCGCGACTACCAAGGGGATGACGATGCCTCTGCGCTGGCTATCGGGGCTCCTCTGTATTACCACTGGGCCTCCAATTCCGGAGTGATAGCGGTGCATAGCGGCGACCGCTTGATGGTGAACGAACCCACTCTGGACGGGGCGCAGGCGCGGATTCAGGTGGATGCTGTCGGCTTTCGCGCTCCGGCCCTGTCTCCCGACGGGACGCTTTTGGCCTACGCCGCCACCGAGGGGGAGGTTCACGGCGTGTTCGTCCGTGACATCGGGCCGCCACCGTTCAACCAGATGCAGCCGCCCCGCCTGCTAATGGAAACGCGGGCCCTGGCCGCCTTTGCCTGGGCGCCCGACGGCTCGGCCCTGGCGGTGTCGGAACAGGCCAGCCCCGGCTCCCCGCTGTTCAGCCGCCTGTCCCTGCTGTCGACGGACGGCTCGTCTTCCTCCGTGCTGGTGGAGGAGGCCCACCTGGCCTTCTTCTGGTCGCCCGCGGGCGACCGGATAGCCTGGGTCGGAGTTGATTCCTCCACCCGGGAGATGGAGCTGTCGTTGTCTCCCGTCGGCGGCGGAGAGCCGCGCCGCCTGTTCCGCTTCAGTCCCACCGGGGAGTTCTTCACCTACCTGAGCTTCTTCGACCAGTACGCCTACTCCCACTCCCTGTGGTCGCCCGACGGCTCCGCCTTAGTGGTGGCGGGCAACGAGGGCCCGGAGTCGGGCAGGCGCAACGGCAGCGGCCCCTCCGGGGGGCAGATATACGTCGTTGACGCAGGCACCGGCGAGGCCCGGCGAATCGCCTCCGGCAAGACGGCGGTGTGGTCTTGGAACTGAAAAGACACCGGAAGGGCGTCCGGCGAAACCCGTTCGTCCTGAGCCCTGAGTTTACCGAAGGGTCGAAGGATGAACGGGTTTCGCCCAACGGCCTGCGCTACCCGACGGCCCGTCCTTCGACAAGCTCAGGACTAGCGGTTAGCCTATGCGCCTTGGTGCTATTGCTGGCCGCCTGCGCCCAACAACCCACTGCCACGTTCATGCCATCCCCGACGCCCGTGGACCCCAGGGCGGAGTTGCGGCGCACGGTGGAACGGCTGCTGGCCTTGGAATCGGTGTCTTTCGTCCTGGACCAGACCGTCGGCTCCACCGTGCTGAGCCCCGGCATCGAGATGAACCGGGCCTACGGCAGCGTTATCATCCCCGGCAGGTTCGACGTTACCGTGGAGGCCCAGTTGGGTAACCTGTACGTGGAGCTGGGGATGGCGAGCGTTGATGGCGTCAGCTATATGACCAACCCCATCACCGGCCAGTGGGCCGTTGTTCCTGCCGAGGCCATCCCCATCAATCTGCTTACCTTGGGCAGCACCCTGGCCGGAATCGTGGATGCGGTGCAGTCGCCGGAACTGCTGGGCAAAACCGCACTGGACGATACGGACGTATACCACATACGCGGCAGCATCCAGTCGGAAGACCTGCGGGAGCTGGTGCCAAACGCCGACGAGGGCTATCCGGTGATGCTGGAGATGTGGATGGAGCAGGAAAGCGGTACCCTCCGCAAGGCCACCATCACCGGCCAGGTAACCGACGACGATGTTCCCGACGCGCTGCGGGTGCTGACCCTCGACAACATCAACCAGCCCGTGACCATCGAGCCGCCGCCGGGGTTCTGAACGGGATATGCTCCTCTGTACAAGTTCCCTCTCCTCGGAGGGAATTTAGTCATGGCTACGGCTGCTGAAACCGGCTCGCGGGGGATGCGCTCCACTTGGGCCATCCTCACCATCACCGGGCTGGGGGCCTTCATCGCGGCGCTGGACCAGACGGTGGTGGTCACTGCGCTCCCCAGCGTGATGCTGGACTTGAAAATCCCCATCACCGAGCTGGACCGGGTCTCCTGGATTATTACCGCCTACCTGCTGGGCTACACCGTGGCCATGCCCCTCATCGGACGGCTGGGCGACGTCTACGGCTACCCCCGGGTCTACCAGGCGTCGCTGATAGTGTTCTGCGTCGGCACCAGCCTCGTTGCCGTCGCCCCCGACTTCGAGTGGATGATTGGCGCCCGCGTCATCCAGGCCATCGGCGGCGGCGGAACGGTGCCTATCGGTATGGCGCTGGCGACTACGCTGGTTCCGCCGGAACGCCGGGCGCTGGCCTTGGGCGTGGTCGGCGGAGCAGCGGAGGCGGGGTCCATGCTCGGTCCGGCCTACGGCGGGGCCATCGTCGAGCTGTCGAGCTGGCGCTGGATTTTCTGGCTCAACGTGCCCCAGGCCGCGGTGGTGTTTGCCGCCCTGATGTGGCTGCCCGGCTCTCAACTGATTCCTCTCCGCCGAGGACGCCCTCACCCTAACCCTCTCCCGGGGGGAGAGGGAAAGGTGGCAGCTCGGGTGGACTACCTGGGCGGCACGCTGCTTATCGCGGCGTTGCTGCTGCTGTCGCTGGCCCTTTCCCGCAAGGACCTCTTCACCCTCGATTCGCCCATACCCTTCGTGCTGGCGGCATCTGGGTTGGGGCTGTTCGGGATGCTGGTAGTGGTGGAGCGGCGCGTCTGGCAGCCGTTGCTGGCCCAGGTGTTCCTGCGTTCCTGGAATTTTATTCTGTCCAACATCACGCAGGCGCTGGTGGGTGTCTCGCTCATCCTGGCGATGGTGACCGTGCCGCTGACCGCCGACACGGTGATGCAGAAGGAGCCGTTCACCGGCGCGATGTGGCTGCTGCGCATGACCGGAGTGATACCGCTGGCGTCGGTGGCCGGCGGCTGGCTTTTGTCGCATAACGCACGCTCAGGCCGCGGGGCCGCCCGGCTGGGGGCGCGAACGCTGACGGTGGCCGGGCTGCTGATGGTGGCGGCGGGCCTGTTCCTCTGCTCCCGCTGGGAGCTGGGCGTGGACGACCCGGAGTTGACGCTGCAACTGCTCCTCGCTGGCGTCGGCTTCGGGCTGGTCATCGCCCCGATACTGCACCGGGCGCTGTCGGCGGTGGGCGAGGACTACCGCGCCACCGGGGCGTCGCTGGTCACCGTGTCGCGGATGATGGGCATGACCCTGGGGCTGGCGGCGATGTCGGCCTGGGGGGTCGAGCACTTCCAGGTGCTGACCTCCGGCCTCGAGTTCCCCATCCTCCAGCCCGGCGAGTCGTCAGAGGCGCACGCGGCGCGACTGGAGCAGTACTCCGCCGACCTGAACACGGCGGGACTGACGGTGTTCCGCAACTTCTTCCGCGCCGCCGCCATCATATCCCTCGCCGCCGTCCCGTTCGCGCTGATGCAGTTCAGGTCGGAGCGCACAGAGGAATAACGGTTAGGATTGTTCGCTTGGAAAGTATGATATATGTTAGGAAGACCCGTTCGGTAGCTTCACGCCGCATAACTAAGATAGGAAACAGACGTATTGACATCCGTATTTGCAATTACTGCATTGTTCTACCAGCCTCCCATTTACTTCCCGCGCACTGGTCAGTTGTCGTTCCTCGACCAATTTGGGCTGATAGCAACCCCGACAAACCGACCGGTCATATATCGGCGCCTTCTCTTCACAAGACTGACAGTGCCTGTGGTCTCGCTTGCGTTCTTTGCACCCGACGGAGCAACAGTAGCAGGTCGGGTAGTCTCCTTTTATCAGATTTCCGCAGCCGCAATGCAAATGTAATCCTTCATCTTCAATGCAATCTCTACAGAACGTGCAATAGGCATGGCTAATACCTACAGGAACACAGTGTCTGAGGTGGACCCAAGAAACTGGACAGGTAGCTAAGTGGGAATCCTGCTCCTAGACTGAGGGCAGCGACAGCTGTCGAGGAGGAGCGGGAAATGTCCAGAGAGCGAAGAAAGCACAGCCCGGCCTTCAAGGCCAAAGTTGCGCTGGAGGCAATGAAGGGCGAGCAGACGGTGGCCGAGCTGGCCGCCCGGTTCGAGGTTCACCCCAACCAGATTCAGACATGGAAGAAGGCGCTGGTCGACGGCGCGGCCGTCATCTTTGACCAGGGCAACGGGACCAATGCCAATAAGGACAGGGGTCAGAAGAGCAAGAACAACGACGCCCTGGTGGCCCGGCTGTACCAGCAGATCGGCCAGCTGAAGGTGGAGCGGGATTTCTTGGAGGAAAGGTCCGGTCCATGACTCCGGCACGGCGGCGTGAGTTGGTGGACCGGCGATATGGGCGCCTGTCCGTGGTGCGGCAGTGCCGGTTGCTGGGCGTCAGCCGCTCCAGCTTCTACTATCGTGCCAAGGGGACCTCACCACAGGATCTGTCCCTGATGCGGGAGATCGACCGCCAGTACCTGGAGACGCCGTTCTACGGTTCCAGGCGGATGAAAGCCTGTCTGGAGAGGCAGGGCCAGCCGGCCAGCAGAAAGCGGGTGCAGCGGCTGATGCGGGTCATGGGGCTGCGAGCCATCTACCGGCGTCCCAGCACCAGCCGGCCGGCGCCGGAGCAACGGGTCTATCCCTACCTGCTGCGGGAGGCCAGGATCACCCAGCCCAACCAGGTGTGGGCGGCGGAGCAACGGGTCTATCCCTACCTGCTGCGGGAGGCCAGGATCACCCAGCCCAACCAGGTGTGGGCGGCGGACATCACCTACCTGCCCATGGCCCGGGGGTTCCTGTACCTGGTGGCGGTGATGGACTGGCACAGCCGCTACGTGCTGGCCTGGCGATTGTCCAACACCCTGGAGGCGGGCTTCTGTGCCGAGGCGCTGACTGAGGCGTTGGGCTGTGGCAGGCCCGAGGTGTTCAACACGGACCAGGGAAGCCAGTTCACCAGCCGGGAGTTCACGCAGATACTGCAGGATCACTCGGTGAAGATCAGCATGGACGGCCGGGGCAGGTATCAGGACAACATCTTCGTGGAGCGGCTATGGCGGACGGTGAAGTACGAGGAGGTGTACCTGAAGGCCTACGCCAACGCCACTGAGGCGCGCCGGGGACTGGGAGAATATTTCCGGTTCTATAACAACCGCAGGCCGCACCAGGCATTGGGCTACCGGACACCGGCCGAGGTCTTCTACGGAGAGCCTGAAATAGAGGAGTTGAAAGAGAGGAGGTGTTTGGACCGACCGGTATTGGTACCATACGAAGGAGCGCAGGAGTCCCACTTAATTGCGGCCTAATCCTGTCCAACCAATGGGGTCCACCTCAGTCCGCAGCTTTCGTTGCGCCAGTGTGGTAGAGGGTTATGTTGAGAGTCGCAGGGTCTAGTTCCACAGTCTTTGCATTTGCCCGCGTCGCATTCACAGCGATCATAGTGAACTTCCGGAGACAGCGGCTCGAATAGCAAACGGTTAATGTCTTCGGCCCATTCTACTTTGAACACTAATAATGGAACTCTCTTTTCCCTTGCAACTAATTTGGTATGAGCCTCCGGTTTATGTTTGTCCACGATTTCTTGGAAAACTGTGACGGAACCATCAGGCCCAAATCCCGTTATATCTGGCTTAACTCTGCTCTCCTTCCCTTGGATGAACTTTTCTAGCTGTACGGAATGGAGACGCTTAAGAAGATTTCCTTCGTGGGTGCATCCACAATTTCCGCACACCCATTCCATAGGAATGGATGTACCCTCATCTAATGCGTCTTGCTGTCTTTGGTAGAGGGCAAACTTAGCAGTGGCGTGTAGCCAACCCTCACATGAGGTGGATTCCCGGTGATGAGAAAAATGATGCGCTCTGACCTTTCCTGCGTTCTTGGCAACCAAGTCCTCGTTGCAGTACGGGCAAATCAAGCCACAGGCAATCCCAGTAGGAACATCATCAACTTTAGTCAACCGCTTAGTAGCAGGGTTCAACCCGTAAGGAATTCTGAGGTTCATATTCATCATACTTGCTGGCAATCAAAATTGTAGGTAGCCCATTGTCTCACACCGGAAACGCCGCCTCCAGCCGCTGCACCTGCGCTGGCGTCTTGCCGACCTCGCGGGCCACGCCTTCCAGAGCTTCCCACTCCCTACCCGTCCGCAGGCGGGGACGGGCCGCGAGGGAGCCGTCGGCCAGCGGGGTGTAGGCCATCACCGTTATGCGGTTTTCCTGGCAGTAGGGAATCAGGTCGCGCTCGATGCGCCGCCGCTTCAGGTTGTACAGCACCTGGTTGCAGACTATGGGGTACTTGGACATCGCGGCCTGCGCCTCCCGCATATCGGCCACCGAGAAGTTGCTGACGCCGATATGCCGTATGACGCCCCGGTCCGCCAGCGTCTCCATGGCCCGCATCGTCTCGCTGATGGGAACGCTGCGGCTGGGCCAGTGAATCTGGTACAGGTCTATCACATCGTCATTCAGCAGGCGCAGGCTCTTCTCGGCGGCGCGCAGCACGTCGTCGTAGCGCAGGTTGCTGCCCAGCACCTTGGTGGCGACGAACACCCGGTCGCGGATGCCCCGGATGGCCTGCCCCACGGCGTCCTCGGTGCGGTACATCTCGGCGGTGTCTATCAGGGTCGCGCCCAGCTCGATGCCCCGGCGCAGCGGCTCCGGCCCGCCCCGGTACTTCCAGGTCCCCAGCCCTACCTCGGGTATCATCACGCCGGTAGCGCCCAACTCCCGGTATTCCATGCCCGCTTTCCCCTTTTTCTGAATCATGTAGGAGTTACGTGGTTGAAGGATGATTGTCTGAACTGTGATTCATGGGATGAAATGATGGGCATGATTCCCCCCGCGCCCCAATCATGCCCATCCCAAAATCAAACAAATCACAGTTCAGACAATCAGGATGCAGGAATGTCCCCGACTATGTTATACCAGTGAGGCCAATAAATGCGGGCCACGGCCCGAAGGAGTCGGGATATGGAGTTCCAGGACTACGAGAATTTCGTCAACGCCAACAACAAGCGGGGCATCATCACCACCTACCGGCGCAACGGCGCGGGCCACATCAGCATCGTGGTCGTGGGGGCGTACCAGGGCAAGGCGGCCTACGTCATTGTGCATGGCACCTCGGTCAAGGTGCGCAACCTCCAGCGCGACAACCGCTGCACCGTCACCGCCGTCAGCGAGGGCTGGCGCAGCTGCGTCTCCGTCGAGGGCACGGCTACGACCATGAGCTACCACGACACCGACGCCGAGACCATGCGCGTCGAGCTACGCGAAGTCTACCGCGCGTGCAGCGCCCACGGCGACCACCCGGACTGGGAGGAATACGACCAGGCCATGGTGGAGCAGGACGCCGTAATCGTGCTGGTGGAGCCGGAGCGGGTCTACGGCTTCGTCCGGGGGTAGGCACGCCTGCTCTTACAGCCATTACCGGCGGGTTCGACGCTCTGTTGAATCCGCCGGCTGACGGCGAGTAATACTTCTGTAACCGGGGTTTTGATACAGTGCCGCCGAAAGTCAGGGAAGCGATCCGAATCGTTGAGGATGACGGCTGGTATTATGTGTACACCCGAGGAAGTCACCGCAACTTCAAGCACCCGGTCAAACCAGGCAAGGTGATAATCCCAGGGAAGCCGGGTGAGGATTTGCGGCCTGGGATATGGAACAACATCCAAAAACAGGCAGGTCTAAAATAGGGAGATAAAGTGAAGTTTCTCGTTGTCTATGAGAAGGGGCCGAATAACTATTGCGCTTTCGTTCCCAACTTGCCGGTAATTTGTATGTCTACTGGCGAAACCTGGGAAGAGATTCAGCAAAACATCCGGGAGGCGATGGACGGCCACTTGGAATTTATGATAGAGGACGGCGACCCGCTACCTGAACTGGAGGTGTGGTTCGAGGAAATGGAAATCCTCCCGCAAGAAGGCGGTGCTTCCAAAAAATACACGGTTATGTTCGAGCAATCGTCAATCAACCACGCCGCTTTCGTTCCTGAACTCCCCGGCTGCGTCTGGGTGGGAGACAGCGTTGAGGAAGTACGGGAGAGGATCCGCAAGGAGATTGAAGTTTACCCGAAGGGTCTGTCGTGGGAAGGGGATGTGATTTCCGAACCAGACTCGTGGGGCGAATTTGTGGAAGTAGACCTCCCTGTTTCCGCCAAAGGCATTCCCGCAACCGGGGACTAGCCCACCGCCAGCGCCGCATCGGCCAGGCAGACCAGCTCGCCGCGCTGGTTGGTGCCGCGGACCCGGCACTCCACGATTCCCCGGCCACTCTCGCGCCGACGCCCCGTCACCTCGCCCGCGAAGGTCACCGTGTCGCCGCTGCGGAAGGGTGTTATGGCCCGCATCAGCAGGCTGCCGCCGTTGTAGAAGGCCTCGGGCGGGAAGGACAGTTGGAGCATCTGGTCAACGTAGGACATGGTCGCCGGGCCGGAGTTGACCGTGCCTCCGAAGATGTTCTGCCGCGCGAACTCCTCGTCGGTGTGGATGTTGCTGTCGTTGGGCCGCCCGGCCAGCCGGAAGGCGCTGCGGTTGTTGATGATTTCCTGGCTCTCGGTGATGCTCAACTCGGCCAGCGGCGTTCCTTCTACTGCCGAATCGAAGTCCAGTAAGCCGTTTGCTCTGGCCCGTCCTTCGACAAGCTCAGGACTAACGGATATGGCCCGCCTTGAGCTATTCCCATCCGCTGGCCCTGCATCGTTGCCATCCGTTGGCCCTGAGCCTGTCGAAGGGCCGCTTCCGCTCGCCGACTCAGAGTTGGATGGAACCTCGCGCTGCCCTTTGGCATAGTCGAAGATGCAGGTGTAGTCGTACTCCACCGCCGTTTCGCCCCGCTGGTTTATGCCGCCGACGCGGAAGGTGACGAACCGGCTGCCCCGACGCTCGTACTTTTCCAGCACGCCGCGGGTTCCGGTAATGGTGTCGCCGTCGCCGACCGGCTTGTGCCAGCGTATCTCGCACTTGGCGAAGGGGGTCTGCCGCCGGGCCGTCTTGGACTGTTCCTGCGCGATGAAGCCGTTGGCCTCGGCGATTTCCTCACGGAGCAGCGGAGCGTAGGCCAGCACCATCGTCGGCATCGCCAGCGTGGCGCCCTTCGACAAGCTCGGGAGGGTCCGGTAGCGCGGGTCGCCGTTCAGCGCCACCTGAGCGTACCCGTCGATGTTCTCGGCGGTAATCGCCACCACCGTCTCGGCGCCGTACTGTCCCGGCTGCACGGCCTCATAGGTCCAGAGCCTTTCCGCCTGCTCTACCATCTACGCGCCCTCCTGCGCTTCTATCTCAATTCCGTCCAGTTATTTGAGTCGGGGCCGGATGTGGGAACATCGTCCAGGACCCGCCGGAGCGCCCGGCGCGTGTGGGTGCGCCTGCCGCGTTTGAGGTGGCTGGTGGCGGCGTCGATGTAGGGCTGGCTGATGCGTCCGAGATATGAGGAGACTCCTTCGGCGCGAATGGCGTTGAGAGCATCCGTGTAGAACGAAAGTATGTGGACGCTGCCCAGTTGTAGGCCAGCCTGAAGCGCGCCGGCGGCAACCAGCGTGGAAACCACCAGCGGCGACCGGCTTTGTTCCCTTGCGGCAACGTTCAGTTGAGAGAACAGTTCGGCCAAGCGTTGTGGGCCGGGAATCAGCTCGGCATTCTCCCGCAGCAGTTCCACCGAGTCGCGCATATCGGCTATTGCCGTAGGCGGTATGTCTATGGTATCGGCTGCCTGGCCTACGGTTCTGTCCAGCACTGCGAGCAGGTCGTCAACGGACGAAACATCTGTGTTGTCCGGCAGAACGTCGGCTTTCTTGAGTTCCTTGACCAAAGCGTCGAGATAAATGCGGGTGCCGCCGGTGACGTCGGATGCCGCGGCGAGGAACCACAGGGGCGAAAATCCCACCGTAAAAACGCTGAAGGCTTCCACGAAGTTGCCCGCGACCTTGCGCTGGATAAGTTCCTGGCCTGAGATATCCTGCATGGGGAAGCGCCCACTGACTCCGCCGACGGCCTCGACGGTGATTCGCAGGGGGCGGGCAATGAGGCACTGGTATATCTTGGCGTCGCGCACCGGCGGGGGCAGGATATGATCCGCAGCTTCCAGCAGCAGCCCGCCGCCGCTGGCCGCCGTGGTGCGTACCAGCCGCTCCGGCAGCGAGACCACGTAACCCGCCAGGGATTCCCGGCTATCACGCTGGTCCTGCGGGCTTTCAGGACGTTCTTCGGGTGTGTTCGACATAATTCCGTGTCCTCTGACTTCACCGGGCCCGGCTACTGTCATCATACGGCTCGCTGTCAACAACGGCGGGGCGCTGGGCCCGCGTCTGCTCCGGCTCAACAGGGGCTTTCCCGCGACGTGGACGGGCGCACGCGCAGTTCGTGCAGCGTCGGGTAGTCGAAGGGGTTGCCGCCGGATTGCAGCGTGGCGATCCACGACTCGCGGCTGGGACGATAGTAGGAGCGGCAGGTCTCCTTGACCGAGGTGTCCACCCAGGCCAGGAAGGCGCGGAAGTCCTCGATGGCCTCGTCTTCGCGACCCATCACGGCGTTGACCAGGCCCCGGCTGTCGTGGAATGAGCCGTCCGGGTCGTATTCCAGCGCCAGGTTGCAGTAGGGCAGGGCCTGTTCCGGCTGACGCTGGATGCCCATCTGCCAGCAGAGGGTGTTGTTGTACACCGGGTTGCGCGGCTCGAGTTGCTGCGCTCTCCGAAAATCGAAGACGGATGTATCCACACCCCCCATGCCGGAGTACAGCAGACCCCGGTTGTAGAAGCCTGCCGCCGACCAGGGCGACAGTTCAGTGGCCTTGGTGAAGTCCGCCTCGGCAAGATCCCAGTCGCCTTCCTGCCCCCGTTGCAGGTAGGCGTTGCCCCGATTGACCCAGGCCGTCGCCAGTTCGGGGTCAAGTTCGATAGCTTTCTCCAGATCGTCGAAAGCCAGTTCGAGGTCGCCGTTTTCCCCTCGCTCCAGGTACACTGCCGCCCGGTTGACGTAGGCTTCGGCGGACTCGGAATCCAAGTCGAGGGCACGGTCGAGGTCGTTGAGGGCACGGGCAAGGTCGCCCGTCTGCCCCCGCTCCAGGTAGGCCACGGCGCGGTTGTAGTGGTGGGAGGCCGTCGGTGGCGCCAGGTCCGCGGCCCGGGTCAGGTCGGCGACGGCCAGGTCGGCATCGCCGGGGCGTCCGCGCTCCAGGTAGGCCAGCCCGCGGCTGCTGTACGTGTCCGCCGAGCGCGGTTGGACGCTCAGCACCTGCGTGAACCGCCAGATGGCCTCGTCCAGGTCGGCATATTCCCCGCCCAGGTAGGCCAGCCCCAGCCGGTAGCGCAGGCCGGCCAGCGACGCCGGATCAGACGGCGGCTCGGCGAGGGCCTGGATCAGCACGGTCTTGGCTTGGTCGAAGTCCTGCTGCCACAGGTATAGCTGTCCCAGCGTCAGCAGGGCCACCGAGCGCACTTCGGCGGTCAGGTCTATGTTGATGGCCGCGGGCAGCTCGGCGGGAGAGGATGCAATATCCACGACCTGCGGGCCGTGGGGCTCGCTCCGGCTGCGGGAGCTGGTTACGTTTGCCACCACCCGCCCGCTGTCATACTCGCCCCAGATGACGATGGCTGCCCTGGCCCGACGCACGGCTTCCAGCGCGTCCGAAGCGTCGTCTATCACCTCGGGCCACTGTACAGTCCACACGCCTACAAGCCCGGCGGAGGCAATCTCCCGGTCAATGCTGTTCTGGAGCCGTCCCTGTACGTTGAAGCCCTGCTGCCCCGCCGTGTAGTTGGCGAAGGGCGCGATCACGATCAACTGCTCCCGGCCGGTGGCGACCGGGTAGTCCGGCCCGCCGGTCAGCCGCAGGACGGCAACAATCCCGGCGACGGCCGCCACCGCCGCGACCGCCACCGCCGCCAGCAGTATGCTCCGCGTCCTGCGCCGCCCCTGCGCTCGCGCCGGGGACAGGACTGTCGCCCCTCCGGTGGCTTGGATTCCCGCATTCGCGGGAATGACGGGAGATGCAGCGCCCGGCGCGTTGCCCGCCACGGCCAGCGCCGCCCCCTGGGGTTCCGGCGTCGGTTCGGTGGGCGGCTCGCTTTCCGGATGGAACTCCGCCGACAGCAGCAGCTCGTCGCGTTCCTCCGGCGTCAGGCGCAGGATTTCGGCGCAGCGCAGCACGTCCTCGCGGTAGCGCGGGCGTGCCGTTACCCCTTCCTTCCAGCGGATCAGCGTCAGGCGGCTGATGCCGATGCGCCGGGCCAGGTCGGCGTCGGAGATGCCGACCCGTTCGATGTGAGCGGTCAAAAGCTCGGAAAAAGTTGGCAAGTGTAACAACTCCGATACACAATACGGGCTGATTGTTACACAACTGTCGTCGTGTGTGTATATGGAGAAAGCAAAAATCCTCATCGCCACATTAAATTACGGAGGCGATGAGATGCACCCAATCCTGTTAAAGGCAGCCCTGCCCCTGGCAATCGCGCTGCTGCTGGCGGCCGCCGCCTGCGGCGGCTATGAAGAACCCTACGAGGAATCTGCCCCCACGGCGGCCCCGGCCGCCACGTCAGCCCCGGCCGCTCCCGCCGCCACGGCGGCCCCGCAGCAGCAGCCGGTCGTCGTAGCCACGCAGGGCGCGCAGCCCGAGGGCTTCAATGCCGTCGGCGGCTCGGCAACGGTCAACGACTCGGCCTACGATATGACCTTCTTCCGGCACTACGGCGTCAACCCCTTCATTGACACCGAGGACGACCATCTCTCCACCTTCGCCATTGACGTGGACACCGCTTCGTATACGGTGGCGCGGCGTTTCCTGGACGACGGCAACCTGCCCGACCCGGACTCGGTGCGGGTGGAGGAGTTCGTCAACTTCTTCGACCAGGGCTATGAGGCCCCCACCGACGACGCCTTCGCCATCCACGTCGAGGGTGCGCCCTCGCCCTTCGGCAGCGCCAACCACTGGCTGATGCGCGTGGGCCTGCAAGGGCGGGAGATTCACGAGGAACAGCGCAAGGACGCCACCGTAGTCTTCACCATAGACATCTCCGGCTCCATGGCCCGCGAAGAGCGGCTGGGGCTGGTGAAGCAGTCCCTCCGGCTGATGGTGGACGAGCTGCGCTCCGGCGACGAGGTCGCCATAGTCACCTACGGCGACCGGGGTTCGGTGCTGCTGGAGCCCACCAGCGGGCGCAACAAGGGCGAAATCCTGCGGGCCATAGACTCCCTCAGCCCCGGCGGCTCCACCTACGTGGAGGACGGCCTGAAGGTGGCCTACAAGCTGGCGGTGGACGAGGTAGCGCCGGGGCGCATAACCCGCGTGATGGTGCTGTCCGACGGCGTGGGCAACGTGGGGAACACCGGCCCCGACTCCATCCTGAACCAGGTGCGCGACTACGTGGAGCAGGGCGTCACCCTCACCACCGTCGGCTTCGGCATGGGCAACTACAACGACATCCTGATGGAGCAGCTCGCCAACGACGGCGACGGCGCCTACTACTACGTGGACACCCTATCCGAGGCCCGCCGCATCTTCGTGGATGACCTGACCGGCACGCTCCAGTACATCGCCAGGGACGCCAAGGTGCAGGTGGACTTCAACCCCGATACCGTCAGCCGCTACCGCCTGCTGGGCTACGAGAACCGCGACGTGGCCGACGAGGACTTCCGCGACGACACCGTGGACGCCGGCGAGATAGGCGCGGGCCACAGCGTCACCGCCCTCTACGAGCTGAAGCTGCGCGAGGGCGCCGATGGAACTCTGGGCACGGTCTATATGCGCTACGAGGACGCTTTCCGCGACGAAGTAACGGAAATCAGCCAGGGGTTGCATATCAGCGACCTCGCCCCATCCTTCGAGGAAGCCGCGGCCCGCTTCCAGCTCGCCGCGGTGGTGGCCGAGTTCGCCGAGGTGCTGCGCGGCAGCTACTGGGCCCGCGAGGGCAGTCTCGACGCCGTGGCCGGGGAAGCTCGCCGATTGCAGCAGCTGATGCCCGGAGCGTCCGACGTGTCCGAGTTCGCCGGCCTGACGGCGCAGGCGGCGCGACTGTCGGGGATGGCGGCCGGGCGGTAACACTGAACGGAATGCCGCCGGTAGCGTTCCAATTTAGGTGGTTTTGCAGTTTCCGATCCGTCATTCCCGCGAAAGCGGGAATCCAAACCCCCGTAGCCTGTTGATTGCGCCACCTGATTCGGAACGCTGCCAATGCCGCTCCGTCAATTGCCCGCCGTCGGCCCATTTGCTACACTAGCGCCGTACTGAAACCGCGCAACTATGTAAACCGGACAGCGCAGGAGAACGCCGCCCAAGGAGATAGGAGATGATATACGAAGTCCGCACCTACACCCTCAAGCCCGGCAGCGTGCCCACCTTCGAGGAGAACTTCGCCAACGCCCTGCCCCATCGCCTGAAGTACTCCCCCCTGGCCGCCTTCTGGCACACCGAGATCGGCCCCCTGAACCAGGTCATCCACGTCTGGCCCTACGAGAGCCTGGACGAGCGCACTCGAATCCGCGCCGAGGCCGCCCAGGACCCCAACTGGCCGCCCGCCAACGACCCGGATATGTACGTCAACATGGAGTCCGAAATCTTCATCCCCGCGCCCTTCATGCGCCCGCTGGGCGACGACCAGGCCCTGGGCAACATCTACGAGATGCGCTCCTACACCTACAAGACCGGCTCCATGGGCGAGGTGCTCAAGCGCTGGGAGGCCGCCGTCCCCCACCGCGAGGAGTACTCCCCGCTGGCCGCCGCCTGGTACACCGAGCTGGGCGGGCTGAACAAGTGGGTGCACATCTGGCCGTACAGCGACCTCGAAGAGCGCAACCGCATCCGCGAGGAAGCGGTGAAGTCGCCGCACTGGCCCCCGCCCACCCGCGAGTTCCTGCAAAGCCAGGAAAACAAGATAATGGTGCCGGCCTCCTTCTCGCCCACTCACTAGGCCGCTACGAGCACCCGCGGCGGCTAACGCCGTCTAGAGTAGGGGCGCACGGCCGTGCGCCCCTGACGCATCGTCATCCTTAGGACAAGAGAGACGCCCTCACCCTAACCCTCTCCCAGAGGGAGAGGGAATAAAGGGGAACCTACCCATGACCGACCTCGGCCAGCAGTTCCAAGACCTGGTCACCGCCAACCGCATCCTCGCCCGCGAGGAAGTGGTGGACGCCTTCGGCCACGTCAGCATCCGCCACCCGGAGCGCCCCGGGCGCTACATCCTGTCGCAGTCCCGCGCGCCAGAGCTGGTGGACACCCCCGACCTGATGGAGTACACGCTGGAAGGCGAACCCCTCGACCAGCAGGGCCGCACCATGTACTCCGAGCGGCCCATCCATGGCGGTGTCTACGAGGCCCGCCCCGACGTGATGGCCGTGGTGCACAACCACTCGCCCGCCGTGCTGCCCTTTGGCGTCACCAGCCAGCCCCTGCGCCCCATGTTCCACCTGGCCGCCATCATCGGCGAGCGACTGCCGGTGTGGGACATCCGCGACAACTTCCAGGACACCAGCCTGCTGGTCACCACCATGGAGCAGGGCCGCGACCTGGCCGCCGCCCTGGGCGATGGCCGCGCCGCCCTCATGCGTGGGCACGGCTGCGTCGTCGCCGGCAGCACGCTTAAGGAAGCCGTCATGGCCTCGGTGTACCTGCAAGTCAACGCCCGCCTGCTGCTCCAATCCCTGCCCTTGGGCGAGGTGAAATACCTCTCGCCCGGCGAAATCGAGTTGATGTCACAGAGCCAAGTCAGGCCCACGTCCCTGGGCCGGGCCTGGGAATACTGGGCCGTCCGCGCCGGGCGGACTGTCTGAACTGTGATTTGTTTGATTAGATGATTGCCATGATTGCCACTGTCTCCCCAAAAGCAGCGAAATCGGGGAAATGATTGTCTGAACTGTGATTTGTGTGATTAGATGATTACCATGATTATGGGCGCTTCCAAAAACAGTGAAATCAGGGAAATCCCATAATCACACAAATCACAGTTCAGACAAATGCTATGACCGACGCCGAACCCGAAATCGTCGAGGAAATCCGCGCCGCCAACCAGCGCTTCTACGACGCCTTCAACACCCTGGACATCGGGCGCATGGAAGACGTCTGGGAGACCTCCGACCGCGCTCTCTGCGTGCATCCCGGCTGGACGCCCATCGTGGGCTGGCCGACCATCCGCGAGAGCTGGGAGCGCATCTTCGACAACGCCAACCTGATGCAGTTCTCGGTGCGCTACCTCAACGTGGTGGTGCAGGGCGACTTCGGCTGCGTCACCTGCGTCGAGGGCGTCACCAGCGTGGTGCAGGGCCGGGCCGCCAACTTCTCCACCTTCGCCACCAACATCTTCGCCCGCCATGCTGACGGCTGGAAGATGATTGCCCACCACGCCTCCCCCGGCGGCTAAGCATCCGACGAATTTCGTATTTTTCTGGTCGGAAATACCCTGTCGCGCCTAAATTCTTGATATAATATATTCAAGAATTCCCCCATTGGTTTACCAATTGGTCTACCAACAGAGGCATCGCCATGACTGCCAATCCCTCCACCCTCACCAACACCGAGAAGAACCTCTGGAACGCCATCGTATCCGAGGCTCTGGCCAACCTGAAGTACAACGCCTACGCCCAGCGGGCCATGCAGGAGGGCCACCCCGAGGTGGCCCAGATTTTCCAGGAAGTGGCCGGCGCCGAGACCGTCCACGGCATCAACCACCTGCGAGTCTCCGGCGACCTGGCCACCACCGCCGAGAACCTGCGGGCCATCATCGAGGGCGAGGCCAAGGAAGCGGCCACCATCTACCCCCGCATGATTCGGGAAGCCTTGGCCGAAGGCAACCAGGAAGCCGCCGACTCCTTCACCATGGCCATGGAGCGCGAGCGTCGCCACATCGAGGCCTTCACCGAGGCCCTGCGCAGCCTGGAGGCCAAGCTCGCCGCCCAGCCGGGTAGCCCGCGCCCGGCGCCGGCGCCGGAAATCCCGCTGATGCCCGCCAGCGCTTCGGCGGCGTATTCCCCGGTGCCCGACGGCTCATCGGAGGCCGCCGCAGCTGCCGAGCGGGCCTTCGACCGCGAGACCTACAACACCGCTGTCGGCGAGGTTGAGCGGGAACGCTGGCGTGTGGCCCGCCTGGGCCGCCTGCGCGAGGTAGTGTTCGGCGCCCAGGACGGTCTGCTCAGCATCGTTGCCCTGGTCACCAGCGTCGCTGTGGCCGTAGAGAGCCAGACCACTGTGGTCATCGCTGGTCTCGCTGGCGCTCTCCCCGGCATGATTTCCATGGCCACCGGCGCCCTTCTGGGATCCCGCGCCGAGCAGGACGTGCAGCGGGCCGAAATCGAGCGCGAGGCCCGCGAGTTGGAAGAGAACCCCGCCGAGGAGCTGGCCGAGCTGGTGGTGCTCTTCCAGCGAGAAGGTATGACGTATCACGAGGCGCGGCAGATGGCCGACGAAATATCGCAGGACCGCGACTTGTGGCTGAAAACCCTGGTGGAAAAGGAGCTGGGCATCAGCCCCGAGGTCACCACCAACCCGGTCAAGGACGCTATGGTTATGGGGCTGGCCTTCATCGGGGGCGCGGCCGTCCCCCTCGTTCCCCACTTCTTCCTCACCGGCGGCCAGGCCATCGGTGTGTCCGTGGGCGCGACCCTGGCCGGGCTGTTCGCCCTGGGGATGTACAAGGGCCGGATGGTGGAGCGCTCGCCGCTGCTCCAGGGCCTCGAAATCCTGGGCATCGGCACGCTGTCGGCGGGTGTGGGTTACGCGCTGGGCGAACTGATACCGCGGCTGTTCACGTAGCCAAATCTCCTCCTACCTTGAGGGAGAGGGTTGGCCTGCCCTGAGCTTGCCGAAGGGGTGAGGGTGAAATCCTGTGCATCATCCGCCAGGACGCAGCGTCACCCCTCCCCCCGCAAGCGCCGCAGTTCTTCCTGAAGACGCCGGATTTCTGCCTCGGCGGCAACCCGCATCTCCCGCTCGGCCTGCGCTTCCGCCTGGGCCTGCATCTTGGCCTGTTCCTGTTCCTCGAACTCGGCGACGAAAGCCTCAAGCGCGTGGTCGTAGACCACCAGCCGCTTTTCCTTTACGGCCAGGCTGACCCCCAGGGCCGGGCTGTATCCCATGATGCAGCCTTCCGGGCCGGGGCTGATTTCCAAGGGCTGGTACGCCCCGTCCACCAGGATTTCCCCAATCAGCGGCACTGCATACAGCGGGCGCTGGTTGGGGTCAATGAGGTCGGTCGGGTCATAGCGCCAGTATTCCGGCACTCCCATATTGGCGTATATGTTGCGCTTGGTCGTTTCGTCGTTCCTGGCCGTTGACGGCGACGCCACTTCCAGCACGAAGTCGGGCGGTTTCCCCTGCACCCAAGTCCGGTATATGCCCCGGTATTTCACCGTTTCGGGGTCAATCCCCACGGCGAAGTAGTAGTCCGGCGATACCCGGACGTTCAGGTTGCTGGGGTCGTAGCAGAGGATGGTATTGCTGCTGTCGAACAGGGGCTGACCGGGATTCCTGGCCTGGGCGCGGCTGGACAGCACAGCCAGGAGGCCCCTTAAAATCGGCTCTTGAAGCATGGCGTCGGGCATTGGGTCCGGCTCGAACGGGTCGTACTCCAGACTGTCGTAATCTATGGGCTCGTCTACTATCTGGTGGGCGGGTTTGGCAGTGGTCATTTGTGGTCTCCCTCCGCCGGATGGAAGGGCTTTCGATTCTTCGTCTGAACTGTGATTTTTCTGATTCCGAGATTACCATGATTGGGGAATCATACTAATCCATTAATCACATAAATCACAGTTCAGACATCAATCCCGGTTCAGACAGACATCCCCTCCGCCCGGTCCAGGTGCGCCCGGGCCGCGGCCAGGAAGTCCGGGGGGTTGTCGCCCTGCACAAGGTGTCCGGCGTTACTGATGGTAACCGTCTTGCAGTCCGCGATCTCCCGGCCCATCCGTTGCAGCGTCTCGTCGGAGAAGACGTCGCTGCGATCGCCCCGAGTCACTAGGGTGGGGCAGCTGATGCGCCGCCAGCACTCCCAGAGCTGCTCTGGGGACCAGAGGCCGTCCTGACGGCCACGCTCGCGTATCACCCGGTCGTACTTCCAGGTCCACTTGCCGTCGGCCCCCTGCCGGATGCTGTACTTCAGCGCTCCCAGCACCTGTTCGCGGGTACGCCCCGTGTATTCCTGGATCCGGTCGGCGAACTCGTCCAGAGTATCAAGGTTGTCGGGCAGTTTCTGGAACCGCTGTATGCGCTGCCGTCCCCGCGTGATCGTCTCTGGGCCGGTGTCCACTATGGTCAGCGAGCGCAGCGCCCCCGGGTGCCGCGACGCCCAGACGAAGCTGTTGCGCCCGCCCATTGAGTGGCCCATCAGGTGGAACCCTGAGCCTGCCCCGAGCTTGTCGAGGGGGCCTCCGTCCAGCCCCAAGGCCGGAATCAGTGCATCCAGGTCTCTCACCATCGCGTCCAGCGTGTAGTCGCCATCGGGGGCCCAGTCCGAGTCGCCATGCCCTCGTTGGTCCAGCGCCAGCACATGGTAGTCGTGCGAGAGGGGCAGACTGATGAAGTCCCAGCTGTGCGCTTGCTGCGACACGCCGTGCAGCATCAGCACCGTCGGGTTGGCCGGGTTGCCCCATTCCAGGTAGTGAAAACGGAGGCCGTTGGCGTCAACGAACCGGCCCTCCGGTTCGTTCTCCTCGACGAACGGCACGCCCATGCGCCGCGCCGCCTCGTGCAGCGAAAGCCCCAGGGAATGTGACGCCATTTTGACCCTCCACAACCGTCAGCCGGCCCATATATCAGCTACAATTCAACCCTACAATGATAACCCCGCTGTCAATTTATCCGGCTTCGTTATCCCTAAAATCCCCTCTCCCTCAAAGGAGAGGGAGAATTAAAAGACCCGGCCCGGCGGCAAGGTAGCGTTCCAGTTTAGGTGGTTTTGCAGTTTCCGATCCGTCATTCCCGCGAAAGCGGGAATCCAAACCCCCGTAGCCTGTTGATTGCACCACCTGATTCGGAACGCTGCCCGGCGTCAATCGCCATTTCCCTTTAAGTTGTTGGGGTGGTATCATTCATTGTTGCTTGAAAACCATTGGGAGAATGACTCTTTATGACGACCAGCGCGGTGCAAGTGGAGCTACAGCCCAGGGAGTTGCTGGGCAAGAAAGTAGGCCGGCTGCGGAGGGCCGGCATCATTCCGGTACATCTCTACGGCCCAGGCATTGAGTCCCGCGCCCTGCAATGCGCCGCGCGGCAACTGATACCGATACTGGCCTCCGCCGGGGCCAGTTCGCCCATCGCGGTGTCCATTGAAGGGGAGCCGGGCAGCCACCTGGCCTTTGCCCGGGAAATCCAGTGGGATCCCACCCGCGACACCGTGCTGCACGTGGACCTGCTGGCCGCCGACGTGGCCCGCCCGGTCTCAGCCCAAGTAAATATCGTGTTCGCCGGCGAAGCGCCTGGGGCCGTCCGCAGCGGCGGCAACGTGAGCCAGTTGCTTTTCACCATAGACGTTTCGGCCCTGCCCCTGGATATGCCGGCCCAGGCCGAGCTTGACCTGGCAGTGATGACCTCCGAAGACAGCGTTGTTCGGACAGGCGACATACCTTTGCCCCCGGGAGTCACCCTGCTGACCGACCCGGAGGAGATGGTGGCCCGCATAGACGTCCCGCGAGGCGCCATTGGCGTTGAAGTCGAGGAAGAGGAAGCGCCGGATGAGTCCGACGCCCAGACCGAGACCGAAGACTAGCCCCGGCCCGGCAACTGTAAAAAACGCGGGGCATCAGTAAATAAAGAGAGGAGAGGGTCGCTATGCACTTGGTATACATGGGACAGTCGGCCAAGACCGGAAACGGCGCTGGCGACCCCAATGAACCCTTCGAGGTCGTCGCCGGCCTGATGCTCCACGAGACCCAGGTCACCTCGGTCAACGGGGAATTCGACGCCCTCTGCCGGCGCCACTTCGGCTCACCCCTGGGCGAGGACGACGCGCCGCAGGTGCTCCGGCCGCTGGACCTCTTCGAGGGACTGGAATACTATTCCTCATGGACGCCCGAAAAACGCTCCCAGCTAATCCAGGACTGCCTCGACATTCTCATCCGGCGCGAGTCGCCGGTCCTGTCCGCGTTCCTCAACAATCAGACCTTCGCCGACGCGCGAAGCAGCGCTTCCTCCCCCGCCGCCCTGCTATGGAGCGACCCCATAGACCCGGTGATGAGCCGTTTCCTGTTCGCGTTGAGCATGTACCTCGACGAGATGAACATGGCGACGCTCAATCACGACCAGATTATGTCGGGCGCGTTCCCGGTCACCCAGTTCGCCATGCTGCTGGCCCAGGAGGGCACCAACATCCGGCAGCGGATGATGACCGACTTCCTGCACTCCGACGATGGGGTGGACGCCACCGGCATTCACGAGAACATCTGCCTCCTCAATGCCCAGGACTCCCCCGCGATGCAGCTCGCCAACCTCTGCGCCTTCTTCACCCTGCGCTGGCTCCAGACCCCCGAGAACCCCAACCCCTTCTTCGAGACCCTCCGCGACAACAAGGTCATACAGGTCCTGTACCCGGTGTCGCTGTAACAACTCGCCCCGGCACGCAGTCACATCGCCTTTACAACCGGCCCTCCCGTTGCTAGAATCAGCCCAAGTCGGGAGGGTCGCGCTCCGCGTTGGCTCTCCTATACTGTTTGCCCCTGCCGGAGGGTTCCGCGATGCCTCAGCCCACTTACCTGACCCGTGAGGGTCTTAAGAAGTTGCAGGATGAGCTGACGCAACTGAGCACCGTCCGCAGACGCGAGATTGCCGAGCGGTTCCAGCAGTCCCGCGAGCGCGGCGGCACCGTCAGCAACGCCGAGTACGAGGAAGCCAACAACGAGCGCTCCTTCAACGAGGGCCGCATCCAGGCGTTGGAAAACATGATTAACAACGCCGTTATCATTGACGAAGAACAGGGCCAGCGGGACGCCGTGGACGTTGGCGCAACCGTAACCGTGCGGAACCCGCAGGGAAGACCCTTAACCTACACTATCACCGGCAGCGCCGAGGCCGACCCGGCCCAGGGCAGAATCTCCAACGTCTCCCCCATCGGCAAGAGCCTGCTGGGCAAGAAAGTTGGCGAAATCACCGAGGTAAGCGCCCCGTCGGGCAAGATA
Organism: Dehalococcoidia bacterium; assembly: GCA_965204865.1. Lineage (GTDB taxonomy): Bacteria > Chloroflexota > Dehalococcoidia > Lucifugimonadales > UBA3495 > VXOI01. The sequence continues at coordinate 3,968,108 of OZ242027.1, forward strand.
AAGCTGGAAATCATCGCCATCGAATGAGGTTTTAACAGTCCCCTCTCCCTCTGGGGGAGGGTTAGGGCGGGGCGTTTCCGAATTCCGATATGCAAGACTCTTTCGTAGCCAACCGCGAAGCCAAGCTGTCCCGCATCCGTGAGCGGGGCATTGACCCCTACCCGCCCCGTTACTCCCGTACCTGTGACAACGCGGCTGCCGTCGCCATCTTCGAGGCCGTCGAGGCCGAGTCCCGCCCTGCCACCGACGCCGAGGGCCTGTCCCTGGCCGGGCGCATTGTTGCTCTGCGAAACATGGGCCGCTCCGCCTTCCTGGACCTCCAGGACGCCTCCGGCTCCATCCAGGCCATGTTGCGCAGGAACAACCTGGGCGATGATTTCGAGTTGCTGCGGGACCTGGACATCGGCGACCACCTGGGCGTCGAGGGCAACCTCATCCGCACCCGCACCGGCGAGGTCACCATAGACGCCGTCCGCGCCACCATCATCGCCAAGGGTATGCGCCCATTGCCCGAGAAATACCACGGCCTGCGCGACACCGAGACCCGTTACCGCCAACGATACCTCGACCTCATCGCCAACCGCGAGAACATGGACGTTTTCCGGCTCCGCAGCAAGGTCATCAGCGGCATCCGCCGCTTCCTCGACGAGCGCGGCTTCCTGGAGGTGGATACCCCGGTGCTGGTGCCGGTGGCCGCCGGGGCCCACGCCCGCCCCTTCATCACGCACCACAACGCCCTGGACGAGCAGCTATACCTGCGCATCGCCACCGAGCTGTACCTGAAGCGGCTCATCGTCGGCGGGTTCGACAAGGTGTACGAGATTGGCCGGGTCTTCCGCAACGAGGGCATAGACCAGGACCACAACCCGGAGTTCACCCTGCTGGAAAGCTACGAAGCCTACGCCGACTATAACGACGTGATGGAGATGGTGGAGCAGATGGTCTCCCGCCTCGCCATAGACGCCACGGGTTCGGCGCAGGTGACCGTGGGTGAGGAGGTCATAGACTTCATGCCCCCTTGGCGCCGGGTGTCGTTCCGGGAGGAACTGCAACGGCGGGGCGGTCTCGACCTTGACGACTTCCCCGAATCCGAAGAAGGACTGGCCGAACTGCAACGCCGCGCCCGCGCGCTGGGCGTAGACACCGGCATCCGGGAAAGCCGGGGCCGCATCATAGACAAGCTGCTGTCGGACCTGGTGGAGCCGCTCCTCATCCAGCCGACTTTCCTGCTGGACTACCCGGAGGAGATGGCTCCCCTGGCCAAAGGCAAGCCCGGCTCGCCGGGATACGTCGAGAAGTTCGAAGCCTTCTCATGCGGCATGGAAATCGCCAACTCATACACAGAACTGAACGACCCGCAGGTGCAGCGTGAGCGCTTCGAGGGGCAGGAGGAAATCCGCCAACTGTACCAGGACGAGGAAGTGGACCGCCTCGACGAGGACTTCCTGACGGCGATGGAGTACGGAATGCCCCCTACCGGCGGCCTCGGCATCGGCATAGACCGGCTGGTGATGCTGCTATCCGGCCAGCGCACCATCCGCGACGTGGTGCTGTTCCCGCAGATGCGGAGCTTGGGCGCATAAAGCCGCATTGCTCAGGATTGCCCGTTCCGTCCGCTGTCGCCGCGCAGAGCCAGCACCCGCGCCACGAAGTCTTGAACCTGTGGGCGGTCTGCAAGCCACTCGTAATCTTCTAAAAACAGGTGATAAAAGTCGCGGTGGTACTGCCGCGCTGTGCTGAACTCCGCCGCAATAAGCGGGTCGCCATACTCATCGGCCAGCCGGTCGGCGGCTTCCTTCATAGCGCGATGGGAACTGCCTCGCCAACCCCGTTCCATCGAAACTGCTAGGATGGCGTGGGCTGCGGCGCCCCACAGCTTTTCCGACGCCTGTATCTGGTCGCCCTCGGCAAAATACTGGTCGGCCTTCTCCAAAAAATCCAGCGCGGTTTGAGCGTGTTCTTCGGTCAGCATTTCATATCCGCAGCCGCCTGTGATTTGCTATGTAATATAATACTGTATTGACGCTGTCTTAGCACTCCGTAGCCCAAGACCAACCGAAGGCTGGAACGAATGATTGCCATTGAGCAGGTGCGGCGCGACCCTGATGCCATCCGGCGGGCGATGCAGGCCCGCGGCGAGCCGGACCCGGTGGACGAGCTACTGGAACTGGACGCCGCTTGGCGCCGCGACCGCACCCAGGCCGACGAGATACGCAACCGCCGCAACCAGGTCAACCGCGAGATAGGACACGCCCGCTCCGCCGGTCAAGCCCCCGCTCCCGAAGTCATAGAAGAAATGCGTACCCTGGGCCGCCAGGTGGACGAACTGGAGGCCAGCGCCGAGACCACCGAAGCCCGGATGCGCGAGTTGCTGCTGGGCCTGCCCAACCTGCCGCTGGCCGATGTCCCCGTCGGCGGCGACTCCGAGGACAACCGCATCTACCGACAGGAAGGCGAACCCGTAGAGTTGGGCTTCGAGGGCCTGCCCCACTGGGATTTGGGCGAGCGGCTGGGCATCATAGACTTCCAGCGCGGCGCCAAGCTGTCCGGCAGCCGCTTCTACACCACCAGCGGCGCCGGGGCCAAGCTGGAGCGCGCCCTCATCTCCTGGATGCTGGACCTGCACACCCGCGAGCACGGCTACACCGAGCTGGCCCTGCCCGCCGTGGTGCGCCGCGACGTGATGGAAGGCTCCGGCAACCTGCCCAAGTTCGCCGACAACCTCTATCACGACGAAGAGGACGACCTCTGGCTCATACCCACCGCCGAGGTGCCCATCACCAACCTCTACCGCGACGAAATCATACCGCCGGGGCGATTGCCGCTGTACTACGTCGCCCAGACGCCCTGCTTCCGCCGAGAGAAGGCGGCGGCGGGACGCGACACGCGGGGCATCAAGCGGGTCCACCAGTTCAACAAGGTGGAGATGTACCAGTTCGTCGAGCCGGAAACCTCGTCCGGCGAGCTGGAGCGGCTGCTGGGCCATGCCGAGGAAATCTGCCGCCGCCTGGGGTTTTCCTGGCGCGTCCTAGAACTGTGCACCGGCGATATGGGCTTCGCCGCCGCCAAGACCTACGACATCGAGGTCTGGGCCGCCGGCTGCCAGGAATGGCTGGAGGTCAGCTCCTGCTCCAACTGCACCGACTTCCAGGCCCGCCGCGCCAACATCCGCTACCGCCCGGAGCCTAACGCTCGCCCGCAGTGGCCCCACACCCTCAACGGCTCCGGCCTAGCCCTGCCCCGCGTCATCATCGCCATCATGGAGAACAACCAGCAGCCCGACGGCTCCATTGTTATTCCAGAAGTCCTGCGGCCCTACACCGGCTTCGAGCGGATCGAGGCGCCGGAAAGCTGATTGGGCGGGCGCATCACATCAGGGTCTTTCGATTCCCGGCGTAATCGTCTGAACTGTGATTTCTTTGATTCTGTGATTGCCATGATTCGAAAAATCATGGTAATCCATCAATCCCATGAATCACAGTTCAGACAAAGGTGAATAACATCATCAACTCTGCGAAAACGGAGGCAACGAAATGTCAGGAATCTGGCCCGGCGAAACTCAATGCGTGGCTATGCTGGGGTTCGACGTTGACGGCGTGTCGTCCTGGCTGAACCGCGACCCCAACTTCATCAATCACCCCAGCCTGATGTCCATGGCGGAGTACGGCCCGGCCGTGGCAACGCCCCGCATCCTGGATATGCTGGACGCTCACAACGTGCCGGCCAGCTTCTACGTGCCGGGCTACGTGGCCGAGAACTACCCCGACTTGGTGAAGGAAATCGCCGCCCGGGGGCAGGAGGTTGCCCACCACGGCTATATGCACGAACCACCCTCCACCCTCACCCGGGAGCAGGAAGACGACGTCCTCAAGCGTGGCATAGACATCCTCGGCGGCATCACCGGCCAGCGTCCCTTGGGCTACCGCTCGCCGAGCTGGGAGCTGAGCGAGCACTCGCTGGACCTGCTGGCCGGCCACGGCTTCCTATACGACAGCAGCCTGATGGGCGACGATGCGCCCTACATCGAGACCGCGCCGCAGTCGGGGCAAAAGCTGGTGGAAATTCCCATCCACTGGCTGCTGGACGACGCTCCCAACTTCGTCTACGCCCCCGTCGCCAACCGCCTCGGCCCGATGCGCAGCCCTGACGAGGTCTACCTCACCTGGGCCGCCGAGTTCGAGGGCCTCTACCGCTACGGGCGCGCCTTCGTGCTGACCATGCACCCGCAGTACATCGGCCGCCCCGGCCGCCTGATGATGCTGGAGCGCCTCATCGAGCACATCAAGACCTACCCCAACGTCCAGTTCATGCGTGCGCTGGACGCGGCGCGGCTGTTCGCGCCGGGGGAGTGATGGGATAAGGGCTGTTGCGTATTTTCGCGTAATTTGAAATAACTCTGCCGATTATTTCACTAAGTGAAATAAAGGTAGAAACGGCGGACTTTTATTGCATATTTGCCGTAAATATGAAATAATTAGTCCGCCTATTTCATTTTCTGCAATAAGGATTCCCCTTATGAATCGCACCGAAACCGGGGAGTACGAAATCACCAACGTCGGCGGCGAACTGGTCAGGGCATTCATCCCGGCCAAGCTACCACCTAGCCCACCTCTGGATCTGGGTGGATTACAGGAAGCCCTAGCTAGGGCGCATTTGGCACTAGGACGGTTGGACGGCCTGTCTCGTCTCCTGCCCGACGCTGGCCTGTTTCTATATTCCTATATCCGAAAAGAGGCAGTGCTGTCTTCCCAGATCGAGGGAACCCAATCTTCCATTGCCGACTTGATGCGGTTCGAAGCGGCGGATGCACCCGGAGTACCTGAGAATACCGATGTAGTAGAGGTTTCCAATTACGTACGGGCGATGAACCACGGGCTGAACCGCCTAAGGCAGGATGATTTTCCCCTTTCCAACCGCCTGCTCCGGGAAATTCACGCCGAACTCCTTTCCAGAGGGCGGGGCAACGACAAGCGCCCCGGTGAGTTCCGGCAGTCGCAGGTGTGGATTGGCGGGAGCCGTCCGGGAAACGCCCATTTTGTTCCGCCGCCTCCCCGTGTAGTTCAAGACTGCATGGGAGCGCTTGAGCAGTTCCTGCACGCTACCGGCGACGATATGCCGCCCTTAATCCGTGCCGGAATATGCCACGTCCAGTTTGAGACCATTCACCCGTTTCTGGATGGTAATGGCCGCGTCGGGCGGCTGCTCATTACCTTTATGTTGCTCCACTCTGGAGTCCTCAGCGAACCGCTGCTCTACCTGAGTCTCTTTTTCAAGCAGCACCGTCAGACCTACTATCAATTGCTGGACGGGGTGCGGCAAACGGGCGACTGGGAAGCCTGGCTTGATTTCTTTCTCCAGGGAGTAGCTGAAACAGCGGAGGGAGCCGAATCAACCGCCCAAAGACTGCTCCAAATGTTCAACGGCAACGAAGGCCGTATACAGCAGAAAGTCCGCGCTCCGGCTTCGGCTCTGCGCGTTCATCAGGCCCTCAAGGAATACCCGATAGCATCTATCCAGTCCGTAATGGAGCGGACCAGTTTATCCTTCAATGCGGCGTCGTCCGGCATGAGAATTTTGGAAGAACTGGATATCGCTCAAGAAGTAACCGGACAGCGCCGTAACCGCCTGTTTGGATACCGGGAATACATGGATGCTCTGTACGAAGGCACCGAACCCCTCTAGCCTTGCCAACGCCGCCCCTCGCGCTTACCATAACCGCCAACCCACCCGGAGCGGCTGACATGACGGATACGCCAAAGGTTCACGACATGGGCGGGCGGCCCAACGACGATCCCATTGACCAGGGCGAGCACGTCCTGATGGACTGGGAGCGGCGCATCGACTCTATCCGAGGCGTGCTGGGCGAAAAGGGACTGCTGGGCGTGGACGAACTGCGCCGCGCCATCGAAGGGCTGTCCCCGGAACGCTACCAGGAGCTCAGCTACTACGAGCGCTGGACCGAGGCGGTGGAGGCCCTGCTCATAGAGAAGGGCGTGCTGACCGCCGCGGAGCTGGACGCCACGATGGCCCGGCAGGAAAGCGCAGGAGGCTGACTATGACCGCAGCAGGACAGGTAGCCTTCAGCAACGGCGATACAGTGAGAGTGCTCACCGGCAACCCGCCGACCCACTACCGCACGCCGGTCTACGTCCAGGGTAAGACCGGCCGCGTGGTGGCCCTCTGCGGCGTCTACCCCGACCCGGAATCGCTGGCCCACGGCGGCGACGGCACGCCCCACAAGCCCCTCTACCGCGTCGAGTTCCCCCAGACCGACCTCTGGGACGACTACAACGGCCCGCCTACCGACCGCCTGCAAGTGGACATCTATGAGCAGTGGCTGGAGAGGGCTGGCCCTTAAATTCCCCCCCGGCGGGAGAGGGTGAGGGGGAGAACGCAGGGAAAAGAAAACAATCGTGGGCAGGAGACGATGATGAGCGAGATAGACCACGGCGACCACACTCACCCCGGAATAGATACCGAGGAACTCTCGTACCACGCCCGCCGCGTCCGCGCCATGGAGACGCTGCTGGCCGAGAAGGGCGTGCTGACCATCGAGGAAGTGCAGCGCAACGTGGACAACGTGGAGTCGCGCTCGCCCGCCGACGGCGCCCGCGTGGTGGCCCGGGCCTGGGCCAACCCGGAGTACAAGGCCAGGCTGCTGTCCGACCCCGAGGCGGCGCTGGCCGAGATGGGCTATGAACTGCCCGACCCGACGCCCAAGCTGGGCGTGGTGGAGAACACTGGCGACGTGCATCACCTGGTGGTCTGCACCCTCTGCTCCTGCTACCCCCGCGCCCTGCTGGGCCGCCCGCCCGACTGGTACAAGAGCTTCGCCTACCGCTCGCGGGCCGTCGTTGACCCTCGTAGCGTCCTGCGGGAGTTCGGCACCGAAGTCTCTGACGACACCGAAGTGGTCGTGCTGGACAGCACCGCCGACCTGCGCTATCTGGTGCTGCCCCAGCAACCGGCAGGAACCGAGGGGATGAGCGAGGAGGAGTTGGCCGCCCTGGTCACCCGCGACTCCATGATCGGGGTGTCACGGGCCCTTGCGCCAGAGCCGGTGGCCGCGGGCGATTAGCTGGAGGACGACAGACAATGAAGGGGCAGGCTTAAAACCTGCCCCAATTGTTTGTCTGCATCTTTTCTCTGCCTGCCTTAAGGCTGTCAGTCGTTGGTGATGAGTGTGAAAATTACGGTCACCAGTGTGGCTATGACCCCTGCGCCGATGCCGAACAGCATGAATATGACTTTGTCCAGCCGGGAGTTGGTTTCACTAAGACGGACATTGGTATCATCCAATCGCTTGTTGGTATCATCCAATCGCCTGTTTGTTCCTGCCAGCTCTGCCTCCAATCGCCCCAAACGCTCTTCATTGGTCATCGTAGTCATGCTGCGGCTCCTCTCTGCCTCTATTCCCCAGCCCCGGCAGTTGAATTCTACTACTTAGCGGATTGATTACCAAGCGCCGCTTGAGCCAAGTATGTCGAAGTCCAGCAGCGCCTCCACCTGCGGAACGCCGGCATCGTCGCCCATGCCCAGCTTGAGCGGGGTGATGGAGACGTAGTTTTCCTTCAACGCCTGGATGTCCGAATCGGCGGTTTGGGCTTGGTTGCCGGGGCGGTTGCGGGCTATGCGGTAGCCCTTGACGTCGCCGTCGGTGCTTTCCAGCCGCACCGACTCGCGGTAGGACAGGCCGCCGAGCCGGGTGGCGCGGATTCCCTTCACCAGTTCGGGGGCGACGTTGGGGACGTTCAGGTTGAGAAACAGCGGCTCGCCCTCCCTCTGGGACAGGCGGCGGGCCAGCCCTTCCAGCAGCCGCCCGGCCACGTCGTAGCGAGGGGCGGTGACTGATCCCACGGACACGGCGATGGTGTTGCAGCCACGATTGTATCCTTGCACCGCGCCACCTACAGTGCCCGACACCATCACGTCCCAGCCGCAGTTGGAGCCGGAGTTGATGCCGGACACCACCAGGTCCATCGCGCCCACCAGCGTCTCCAGCGCCAGTATGCAGCAGTCACCGGGTGTGCCCGCGGCGGAGTAGGCCGTCACAGGATGCAGTCCATCGCCGGATTCCTGGAACTCCGCGTCGGGAGTCCACGGCGTCACCTTTACCGGCGAGTGCAGCGTAAGCGACGCGCCGACGCCGCTCTGCTCCTTTGCCGGAGCCACCACCGACACCTCGCCAACCCGCCGCAGCGACCGCACCGCCGCCCACAGCCCCGCCGACCGTATGCCGTCATCATTGATTACCAGTATTTTCATTCAACACAGAGATTTTCAGATTACTTTTGTACCAAGGTACACAAAATCCAGCCGCTGGTCCTGAGCTTGTCGAAGGACGGGTCTTCCGCAAATTCAGAGGTTAGACAACAACTGAAAGCCGTTCATCCTTCGACAAGCTCAGGACAAACGGCTTCCAGCAGTAACTGTCCATGACCACTGATACTTTGCGCCCTCTGCCTTTGATTTCCTCTAATGGTGAGCCAGTCCCACGGCGTGGTAGAGCGCGTGCTTCAGCTCGACGGCGGCCATGTTGCGGCGATAGTCGGCGGAGGCGTACACGTCGCCCAGCAGGTCGTCGCCCAGGTCGCCGGTCACCAGCGCCGTGGCCTCGGCGATGGAGCCCAGGGTCAGCTCCGACCCGGCCAGCGCGGCCTCCACGGCGGGCGAGCGGGTGGGCTTGGGGGTCAGCCCGCCGACGGCTACCCGCGCGGCGGTGCATCGCGGGGCGTGATGGTGTCCGTGATCGTGGTCATGGTCGTGACCGTGATCATGCCCGTGGCCGCCCGCGTCGCCTTCCAGCGTTACCACCGCAGCCGCGCCCACCACGGCGAAGGACGTGGCCGGGTGGGCCATCTTGGCGTACTCGGCAACCTGGTTCGCCGCCAGCGCCGGAACGCTGACACCGGTCAGCACCTCGTCGGCGCCCACCGCCGTCTCGAAGGGGCCGATGAAGAAGTCATCCGCCGATACTGTGCGAGCGCCCGACGGCCCTTGCAGGTTGAAGCTGGCGCCAAGGGCGGTCAGCACCGTGGGCAGGTCGGAGGCCGGGTCGGCGTGGGACACGTTGCCGCCGATGGTGCCCCGGTTCCGCACCGCCGGGTCGCCGACGCCTCCCGCTGCTTCGGCCAGAATGCCGCAGTTGGCCTGTACGTCGGCGGAGGTGGAAATCTCGTAGTGGGTGGTCAGCGCGCCGATGCTGACCACGCCGTCGGCGACGCTGATTCCCCGCAGCCCGGCGATGCCGCCGATGTCCACCACCCGCGAGGGACGGGCCAGCCGCAGCTTCATCAGCGGGAGGAGGCTGTGGCCGCCGGCGATAATCTTGGCGTCGGGGTCGCCTTGCAGGATCTGGATGGCCTCGGCCACCGACCCCGCCTTGCTGTATTCAAATTGGGCTGGATACATTACTTAACTCCAATACCCTTTTGACTCTTGCTTCAGTGTCAATTGTCCGCTGGCCCTGAGCTTGTCGAAGGGCCGTCCGTTCATGGTTCGACAAGCTCACCACGAACGGACTGGGTGCTTTCGGCTTGGCTGATTTCCTATGCCTTGGCGTCCTGGATTGCCTGCCAGACCCGCTCCGGGGTCAGCGGCATTTCCAGGCGGGTCACGCCCAGCGGCCTGAGCGCGTCTATGACCGCGTTGTAGATGGTGACCGTGGAGGCGATGGTGCCGGTCTCGCCGATGCCTTTCACCCCCAGCGGGTTGTGGGGCGACGGCGTTTCCGACGACAGCGTTTCGATGTCCGGCACCATGTGGGCCTTGGGCAGGGCGTAGTCCTGCATCGAGCCGGTGAGCAGTTGCCCGCCGTCGTCGTAGACTGCCCCTTCCCACAGGGCCTGTCCGGCCCCCTGCACCACCCCGCCGTGCACCTGGCCCTCGACAATCATCGGGTTAATCTGCGGGCCGCAGTCGTCAACGGCGACGTAGCGGCGCAGTTCGATGTGGCCGTTGTCGGCGTCCACGTCCACCACGGCGATGTGAGCGCCGAAGGGGTAGACGAAGTTGGGCGGGTCGTAGAAGGCCGAAGCCTCCAGGCCAGGCTCCATGCCCTCCGGCATATTCCAGGCCACGTTGGCCATCAGCGCGATATTCTGGATGGACTGGCTCTGGTCGGGCGAGCCGCGCACGAAGAACTGCCCGTCGGCGTACTCGATGTCGGCCTCGGCGGCCTCCAGCAGGTGGGCCGCCAGGGCGCGGGCCTTGTCCTTTATCTTGTTCAGGCCCAGCAGCAGGGCTCCGGCGCCCACCGCCGTGGTGCGGCTGCCGTAGGTGCCCCAGCCCATGGGCGTGTTGTCGGTGTCGCCGTGGATGATTTCCACGTCCTCCACCGGGACGCCCAGCGTGTCGGATACGACCTGGGCGAAGGTGGTCTCCTCGCCCTGCCCGTGGGGGGAGACGCCGACGTAGGCGTTGACCTTGCCCGACGGGTGGAAGCGCACCACCGCGCTCTCCCACAGCCCCCCGCCGAAGCCGACGGCCCCCGCCACCTGGGACGGGCCAAGCCCGCAGATTTCGCAGTAGGTGGAGACGCCGATGCCGGTGTAGTGGCCCTGCTCGCGGCCCGCCGCCTGCTCCTCGCGCAGTCCGGCGTAGCCCACGTGGTCCAGGGCCAGGTCCAGCGCGGCCTCGTAGTTGCCGCTGTCGTAGGTCAGGCCCGCGCAAACGTCGTGACCGTTGTCGAACTTGGGAATCAGGTTGATGCGCCGCACCTCGGCCGGGTCCTTGCCCACTTCGGCGGCGACCATATCTATCAGCCGCTCCAGCAGGAAAGTGGCCTCCGGGCGGCCCGCGCCGCGGTAGGCGTCAACCGGGGTGGCGTTGGTGAACACGCCGTAGATGTCGGCCCGCGTGCCTTGCAGGTCGTAGGGGCCGCTGTACATCAGCCCGTGGAGGATGGTGGGCACTCCCGGCGCGGCGGTGGACAGGTAGGCGCCCATGCCCGCGTGGACCACCGAGCGGACGCCGGTAATCTTGCCGTCGCTGGTGGCCGCCATCTCCACCTGTTCGATATGGTCGCGCCCGTGGATGGTGGCCTGGAAGTTTTCGGAACGAGTTTCCGTCCACTTCACCGGACGGTTCAGCCGCATGGCGCAGAAGGCGGTAATCATCTCGTCGGCGTAGACCGGAATCTTGCTGCCGAACCCGCCGCCCACCTCGTTGGCGATGACCCGTATCTTGTGCTCCGGCACGCCGGTAATCAGCGAGCCGAGGAAGCGGGCGATGTGGGGATTCTGGCTGGTGCTCCAGATGGTCAGCTCGCCCATGGACCCTAGCCAGCTTGCCACCGCCGAGCGCGGCTCCATGGCGTTGGGGACGAGACGCTGCTGGATTATGGTGTCGCTGACTACTACGTCGGCCCCCTCGAAGGCGGCGTCCGGGTCGCCGCCCACGGCCACCCAGTGGAAAGCCTGGTTGTTGGGAGCGTCCTCGTGCAGTTGCGGCGCGCCCTCTTCCATCGCCGCCACCGGGCTGACCACGGCGGGCAGCGGCTCGTAGTCCACGCTTATCAGCTCCAGCGCGTCCTCGGCTTGGTATCGGGTTTCCGCCACCACCACGGCCACGGCGTCGCCCTGGTAGCGGACGACATCCTTGGCGACGGCGGGGTGGGCCACGGCCTTCACGTCGGATTCCGGCGGAATCCAGGCGCAAGGGATGGGAGCCAGGGCGCCCTCAGTGTCCGCGCCGGTGTAGACCGCGATGACGCCGGACGCGGAGGCCGCGGCGGAAGTGTCTATCCCGGTGATGCGGGCGTGAGCGTGGGGGCTGCGCAGGATGGCGGCGTGCGCCATGCCCGGCAGAACGACGTCGTCGGTGTAGGTGGAGCCGCCGGTGATGAGGCGCGGGTCCTCGCGGCGGCGGATGCCTGAGCCAAATATCCTGGTAGTCATCGCCCGGCCTCCCTATTTCTGGATTCCCGCTTTCGCGGGAATGACGGTTGACGCATCGTCTAGCCTCCTTTGGCCTCGGCGGCCGCGAGGACCGCCTGGACGATGTTGTGGTAGCCGGTGCAGCGGCAGATGTTGCCCTCCAGCCCGTCGCGGACTTCCTGCGACGTAGGGTTGGGGTTGCGCTCCAGCAGCTCCACGGCGGTCATAATCATGCCGGCGGTGCAGTAGCCGCACTGCAACCCGTGCTTGTTCCAGAAGGCTTCCTGGACCGCGTGGAGTTCGCCGTCGGCGGCGATACCTTCGATGGTTGTGATGTCCGCCCCGTCGGCCTGGACCGCCAGCGTGGTGCAGGACTTGACGGTGGAGCCGTTCATGCGCACGACACAGGAGCCGCACTGGCTGGTGTCGCATCCGATCTTGGTTCCGGTCAGCCCCAGGTTCTCGCGCAGGAAATGCACCAGAAGCAGACGCGGCTCAACGTCCGCCCCCCGGGACTGCCCGTTGACAGTCATCTGAATATTCAATGCAGCACCCCTCCGAAGTAGATTCGGCGGCCTGAGCCGAATGGCCGCAGTATAATGTTGGCCCTATTCAACGTCAACGCGGACGCAGCTTGCGCGGGGGGCCTTCACAATAGTCCCCTCTCCCTCCGGGGGAGTGTTAGAGCCTGCCCCTGCGAAGGCAAGGGGTGGGGGCGTCCCCCGTCTCTTGCCGCGTGATACACTGGTCACGGCAAGAAGGATGCAAGGGAAGGGACGTTGACGCAGCCCGAAAACCCCCTGCCGATGCGCCCCTACCGCCTGGTATTCTCGACGCTCGACAGGGACGGCAGCGAGGTGCGGCTGACCGAGTCGCAATGGCGGCACCATATCCTCCTCAGACATTCAGAGGTTGAGCCTTACCTCGAGGAAATCAAGGACGTTCTTCGGGACCCGCGACTTGTCGACATAGCCGAAGACGGGACATATACCTATTCGCGACTGGGGGCCGTAAATGTCCGGCAACGTCAGTTCTTGGTAGTGGTCGTGGCATACTCAGACGAAGTCACCGGCAGGCGGCTTGGCAGTGTGCTAACTGCATTTTTGACCAGGCGTCGGCCCAAAGGCCAGGAGGTCTTATGAACGTGAACGAAATTGCCACCGAAGAAGAATTGAATCAGTGCTTTATCAATGCTAACCCTTATTGGAGAACCCAGCTTCGCAAGGAACCCCGACGCATCCATTACGACTATGAATCCGACATCCTCCAGCTAAAATTCGGCAGTCCGGGCTTCATCATCCTGCATTGGCTGGATACCGATGATGATGAGTTCCATTGGGTAGTCGAGGATGAAAACCTCCACATCGTAGGCGTGGAAATCTTTCATTTCCGCAGGAAATTCGCGCCGCGCTACCCCAAGCTGCAAGCAGCCTACGATGCGATGCGCCGGGATTGGGGCGCTGGCGACTGGAAAATCAACCTTCTGCCGCGGTGCAAGACCAAGGGTGTCAGTTCCGCCGACGCCTTCGCCGACGCGCTGCTGGAGTGCGCTCGCGACCCGGTTCCCGCCGTTTCATCCCCACCCTAACCCTCCCTCTCAGTGGGAGGGAACATTGATTATTAAGGTGACGCCCATGTTCCCGAAATCCGTTTTCCCCGACACCGCCGAAATCAACGCCGACGGGCATCTGGTCATCGGCGGCTGCACCGCCCAGGCCCTCGCCGACGAGTACGGCACCCCGGTCTACGTGCTGGACGAGGCCACCATCCGCGCCCGCTGCCGCGCCTTCGTTAGCGAGTTCAGCCAGCGCGCTCCCGGGGCCAAGGTGGCCTACGCCTGCAAGGCATACATCAATCCGGCGCTGGCCCGCGTGCTGCGCGAGGAAGGGCTGGGCTTCGACGTGGTTTCCGGCGGTGAGCTGGCGACCATCGCCAACGCCCTTCGACCGGCTCAGGGTGAACGGACGCCGTTGGAGGACGTGTACTTCCACGGCAACAACAAGACCCCGCAGGAGCTGGAGGAAGCGATCGCCCAGTCCATCGGCTGGGTCGTCGTGGACAGCTTCCACGAGCTGGAACTGCTGGACCACCTGGCGGGCGAGGCCGGCAAGACCCAGGACATACTGCTGCGAGTGTCGCCGGGCATAGACCCGCACACCCACGTCTACACCACCACCGGCATCCTCGACTCCAAGTTCGGCTTCTCCATCCAGACCGGCCACGCCGCTATTGCAGTGCGGCAGGCGCTGGCGGCGAAGAACCTGAACCTGCGCGGGCTGCACTTCCACCTCGGCTCCCCGGTGTTCGAACTGGAGCCATACCGCGTCGCCACCGAGCTGGTGCTGCGCTTCGCCGCCGAGTTCCGCGAAGAGGGCTTGCAGATGCAGCACTTCAGCCCCGGCGGTGGGTTCGCCGTGGCCTACACCCGCGACCAGCAGCCACCCTCTATCGCCGACTACGCCGAGACCATCTGCTCCGCCATGACCAGCACCTGCGAAGACCTGGGCATGGAACTGCCGACGCTGGTGGTGGAGCCGGGCCGCTCCATCATCGGGCCTGCCGGAGTCGCCATCTACCGCGTGGGAGCCATCAAGGACATCCCCGGCGTCCGCAAGTTCGTCAGCGTGGACGGCGGCATGGGCGACAACATCCGCCCGGCGCTGTATGAAGCGCAGTACGAGGTGGTGGTGGCCAACAAGGCCAACGCCGAGCCGTCGGAAACGGTGACCATCGCCGGCAAATACTGCGAGTCCGGTGACCTGCTGGCCCAGGGCGTCGCGCTGCCGGAAATCGAGTCGGGCGACCTGCTGGCCATCCCAGTGTCCGGAGCCTACTGCCCGTCCATGGCATCCAACTACAATCTCAACCCTCGCCCGCCGATGGTGCTGGCCGCCGACGGCAGCAGCCGCCTCATCCGCCGCCGCGAGAGCTACCAGGACCTGATGTACTGCGACGTTGTCTGAACTGTGTTTCACTGGATTAAGGGATTATCAGGATTCGGGAAATCATGGAAATCCCGGAATCAGATAAATCACAGTTCAGACATCCGCGCCCTCGGCGTTTAATATAACCCCATGACGTGGCGAACCCTCGGACAGGCCCACCTGCTGGGGCGCTTGCAGCCTGCGCTGGAGCAGGGACGGGCGGCCCACGCATACCTGCTGACAGGCCCGCCCCACGTGGGCAAGCTGACGCTGGCCCGCGAGATTGCCCAGGCCGTCAACTGCCTGGAAGGCCCCGGCGCGCCCTGCGGCCACTGCGTCCAGTGCCAGCGCATCGCCGACGGGCTGCACGCCGACGTGCGCGTGGTGGACATCGAGTTCACCCGCCGTGTGGAGGGACGGGACAACGTCACCGCCATCACCATCAACGCCATCCGCGAACTGGAGCGCACCGTCAACCTCAACCCCTTCGAAGGCGCCCGCACGGTCATCATCATTGACGGCGCCGCCAGCATGGGCCCCGAGGCTGCCAACGCCCTCCTGAAGACGCTGGAAGAGCCGCCGCCGGGCGTGCTGTTCCTGCTGCTGGCCGAGGATGAGGATGCCCTCCTCTCCACCATCCGCTCCCGCTGCCAGACCCTGCCGCTGCTGCCCATGTCGCGCCGCGATATGCTGGACTATCTGACGCAGCAGCGGGGCGCGTCAGAATCCGACGCCGATATACTCTACCGCCTGTCGCGGGGTTGCCTGGGATGGGCGCTGCGGGCGCTGGACGACCCGCAACTGCTGGAGCAACGGCAGGCCGACCTGGAACGAATGCGGGAAGCCGTGAGCGCCGGCCTTGATACCCGCTTCGGCTATGCCAACGAAATTGCCGCCCTATTCGGCTCCAACCGCCCGGCGGCCCGCGAACTCCTCTCCCTCTGGCTGCGCTGGTGGCGCGACCTGCTGCTGGTCAAGGAAGGCGCCGACGAATACCTGCACAACGCCGACCACGCCGACGCCCTACGCGCCCACGCCGGGACGCTGACCACGGCGCAGATAGCCGCCTTCATCCGCCGCCTACTAGCAACGATGGCCGCCCTCGATGCCAACGTCAGTCCACGGCTGGCGATGGAGACGCTGATGCTGAACGTGGAGTAGCAAGTGTTGATTCTGCGGGCTTTCAGGTCTCAGCCTGTGGTTCTGTCTTGCAGGAGTACCACGGCGGCTATTGCCCTGCGCTCGTTTCTTGGCATACGCATATATTCTTGCGTGGCGGCGTGTGCGGCATCCAGGAGGTTTAACACCTCTTCTCTAACGAATGTGCTGTGTGGGTTGTAGTCGGCAGCGTGCCTCTGTTCCTGCATAAAGCCGAATGTTGCGGCGAAGCTCTGCGCTTGAGCCGGCAGACCCCGTTGTGCCTGGGTCAGACGGTTTTTCGCTTGACGGTGGTCCAGCGCCCTGTATGTTCTTGTCCAGGCGAGCTTGCTGAGAGGGTCATTCCGGCTGCCGATTATGGTGTCCGCGTTGCTCTGGCATAGCGCGTGAAACATTGCGTAGTAGCCGCTGCTAACTGCCCTTTTCAAGGGTTCCTGTCTGGGCCGCCCTGGTTGTTGGGGTTGTGTTTGTCCTGCAAGCTGCCTGGCGGTATTCATCAGGTTGCGCCAGTTCATTCTCCCAGTCCTTCTCAGGAATACTCGGCCCGGAGCTCCAACAGAAGCGGATACTCTGATTTCGGGACGAAGGACACGATGGGGACTGGAGGAAGCCCCAGTTCCTCCATATGGCCCATCATGTAAGTAAGAACCGCCACAGTTTTCTTGGGGTTGGGTCTTCCTCTATTTCCTGCGTAGACGATGGTCACCCGGAAGGTTTCCTCGCCCTCGCTGTTCTTGGTCGGTTCGACCAGGATGGGGTCGAAGGTGAGGAATTTTCCGAACTCTCTCTCCAAACTCTCGCGATAGAGCCTTTCGACTTTTCCCGCCAATTCCGCAGTGAGCGTCATGGCTACCCTCTGTTTTGGAAAGTTGCCTTATGATGCCGATGGCACAGGGCAGCGGCCTAGTCAAACGCCGGGCGCGCCTTCCATGAATTTTTCAGTCGTCCCCTACACGCAACCCCTACTCCGGCTCCCAGAACTGGTCTGGGAAGGGATACCAGAAGACGTTGCCTTGCAACACGTCGGGGGACAGCTCGCGGTCGTTTCGGACGCTGACGATGCAGGGGTAGGCCGGGAGGCCGGTGAATTGCGTCAGGAACTCTACGTTCCGCAGGGCGCGGTCGGCGTCCCGGTGGTCGGCGGTGTAGGACGCTTCCACTGCGATGTAGCAAGTGGTGGCGTCTGCCTGCGTCGCCTCGATTATCACGTCGGCGTTATAGAAACTTCTGAGGCTGTCCCTGGGGATTCCGCTGCGTACCGCCTGTCCGGCCATCTGCACCAGTTCGGCCCTGGTCAGGTTTCGGACAAACTCCATGCCCATGTCCATAGCGATTACCGGGGCGAAATCGGCTGCGTTGAGGCGGGCGAACCATCCTCTGAGTTGGCCTATGTCGTGAGCGATTCTGTCCATGTTTCGGGCAAGCCGCTCATTTATATCCTTTTGCGCCCTGACGAATTCCCTCATATCCGAATTGAACTGCTTTTGCTCTTCGATGAAGCCAGCCACCATGGCGTTGAACTGCTTTTGCTCTTCGATGAAGGCGTCCATCCTTTCGACGAAGGCATCGAACCGGGCCGGGAGCTGCAACTGTTCGTCGCCCAGAATTTGGGCGCGGACTGCCGCTCGCCACTCGGGGTTTTCGGACAGGGCGCGGAGAAAGTCTTCCTGGCTGTTGATGGTGGTCATGGATGTTCACTCGCCGGTTACTGGCAACGCATTCCCATTGTAACACCGCAATCGTCCGGCCTTGACGCTGAAATATCCCGCCCCGCCTGCTAACATACCCCCGTCATGCTGTCCAGCCTCTTCTCCGCCATCAGCCTCGGGCCTCGCCTGGCGCACCGGACGCCCTTCTTCTACGGCTGGGTCATCCTGGCTACGGCGGCCAGCACCCAGGTAGTGCGCAACTCCGCCGCCAGCCTGACCATTGCCGTATTCATATTCCCGCTGTCCGAGGAATTTGGCTGGAGCCGGGCCCTGATTGCCGGAGCCGCCAGCTTGGGAGGGCTGGCTGCTTCCTTCGCCTCCCCCATGGTTGGATGGCTGGTTGACCGTTACGGGGCCCGGCTGGTGCTGTTCTCCAGCGTATTCATCCTGGGGATTTCCACCGTATCGCTGGCCTGGGCCACCGTCCCCATCGCCTTCTACGTCGCCTATGGCGTGGGGCGGGTTATCTTCTCCAGCCCGGTGCAGATTGGCTCCTCGGTAGTGGTGTCGCGGTGGTTCATACGGATGCGGGGGCGGACAAGCGGCATACTGTTCGGCTCTCACTCCATCGGGCTGGTGGCCTTCCCCCTCATCGCCTCAGTGATTATCGGCGTCAGTGGCTGGCGCGAAGCGTGGATTGTCCTCGGTATCCTGGTATGGGCCATCGCCCTGCTGCCCACGGGCCTGCTGCTGGTGCAGCAGCCGGAGGACGTGGGCCTGCAACCCGACGGCGACCCGCCGCTCCCCGCCAGTGACGTCGCGGAAGCCGCTGCCAGCCCTGCCGCCACGACAGCCGAAGAGCCGGTGTGGACGCTGCGGGAGGCGATGCGCACACCCGCCCTCTGGATGTTCGCCACCGCCACCGGATCGGTGTTCCTGGTGCAGGCCGGGGTGAACACCCACCTGGCCGCCTACCTGCGCGACCAGGGACTGAGCGCCGCCTTCGCTGGGTTCGGCATCAGCCTGAACGCCGCTTTCTTGGGCCTGGGCAGCCTGTTCTGGGGCTGGATAACCGAGCGTATCCCGCCGCGCTACGCCATGGCGGGTATCGCTATCATCGTTGCGGGGTCATCGGCCCTGTTCATCATCGCCGACTCCACCATCGAGGTGCTGACGTATTCCACGCTCTTCGGCTTCGGCGTAGGCGGGCTGCTGTCCGTCCCGCCCGTAGCCTACGCCGACTACTACGGACGCCGCTCGCTGGGGGTGATACGCGGTGTGACCGAGCCGCTGACCAGCTTCGGGCAGGCCATAGGCGCGGTGCTGGCCGGGGTGGTCTTCGACCTAACCGACAGCTACGAACTGGCCTTCGCCACCTTCGCCGTGCTCAGCGGGCTGGCGATGCTGCTGGTGCTCTTCGCCCGGCCGCCGCGGCGGGCGGTTGCGGGTTGACGCCGGAGGGGCATCCCGATCAACAGACGTATTCCCTGACCTACGAAGCTACTGGGCTCCTGCCTTCGCAGGAATGACGGTAATTTGCATCATGCGTCCGTAGGGAAAGGGGGTATCAAAAAATGATGCTGACCGCGCCGTGCCAGGAGAGGGCCTCCAAGTCCAGCACCGCACGGCGGTACGCTATTTTCAAGTCCCCGCCATACCGCCGCAGGGTATAATGGATGCTGCCGACGTAGGGCGCCCCTTCACCGCTGCGGAAGCGGTAGACCATAACGTTCGCGGTGACCGACAGCTCGCCGTCCTCGGTTTCCGCCACCCGCACGTTGGAGACAAACCGGCGGGTGCGCGACCACGGATACTCGCGGTGAGCGTGGCGGCTGTTCAGTCGCACCACCCGCCCTCGCAGACGGGTGATGTCGTCGTCTATGAACACCAGGTCGCGTTCCGGGTCGCCTTCCGGCAAATCGGTGGTGGGGACAATGTAGCGGGCGTCTTCGGTAAACAAGGTGACCCAGTCGTCCAGGCGCCAGTCATCCAGGAGCTCGGCCTCCCTGAACAGGAAATCCTCTACTTGTTCGCGCAATGCGGAGGTGTTGGCGGTCGTCATCGTTCACTTGGTCCTACAGGGAGTTAATCGTCGGTTGCCAAAGCCGCCTCGACTTCCGCTTCCGCTGGTGGGCTGTCCTGCACGTTAGTGTGAGTGCGGCCCTGCATATTAGCGTGCCACTGCCGCCAGAATCCCCGCATTTGGATCTCGTCCGAGGGTAGTGGGCTGGGGTTCAGCATTCCCCGGGAAATGTCGGACCACTCGTTTTCGGTGGCGCGGAAGCCCATCTGGCACGATTCCACGGCTTCCACGTCATCAGGGGTGGCGAAACCGCCCGGCCCCAGGAAGGTCAGGTATCTGTCCAGACGGCTGGCCAGCAGGGAGCCGGATTCCTCCTGCGGGACGAGATGCCAGGCGGTGACCTCCATGTTGTCAGGGGCCAGGGGTTCGAAATACCTGATGGTGATGACCATGGCGTCAATGATGATCAGGTTGGGATAGATAAGCAGGTCCGGGAGGTGTCTGCCATCCGGTAAGTGCGCTCTTCCCCGAATTTCTCCACCAGCCGCTGGCGAATCCGCGCGATTGGCTCCCTGGCCTCTTCGCCGAACAGCGGGTGCCAGGAGGCGATAGGGCGGCCGGTGCGGGGCGGGGTTGCGACGACGCAATGCCCGTTGCCCAGCGCCCATGCTGCTCCTTGGTGGTAGGGCCCCGTCGTTTCCCCGACGTCGCCGGTGCCCAGACTCTTTATGTACTCCATGTACGTCCAATGAGTCGGCACCAAGTGGTACCAGTCGTAGCTGTTTTCCGCCAGCAACTTCCAGTTGCCCTTCATGGTGTACTTGTTGGAGCCGGCAATCACCCGCATCCCTTCCTCGGCCTGGTCAACAACCAGGTCAAGGTAATCCTTGGCCCCCGCCAGGTAGGACACCAAATTTTCGACGTGGGGGTTAAAGCTCACGAAGATGAATCCCCGATAGCTCTCGACCCTGGGCGGTTCCTTCAAGCCCAGCTCGCCCCGTTCCCAACCGGGGCCGTAAGCATCTTCTCCGGGGACTCCGATCAGCTCGCCGTTGGTGTTGAAAGTCCAAGCGTGATAGAAGCACTGGAAGACTTCGGCGTTCCCCTCGTCGCGGCGGCAGATGAGAGCGCCCCGGTGGGGGCAGGTGTTGAGGAACACCTGCACTTGGCCGTCCTTGCCGCGGGCGAAGAAAAGCGGACGCCCGGCCACCGTGCGGCGGCGGTAGTCTCCGGGTTTCTCAACTTCCGACTCGTGCCCCAGGTAGCTCCAGCAGCGGTCGAAGATTAGTTCCCGTTCCCGCTGGAACAAGTCGGTGGAGGTCATGGATGACCGGTGAACCCGGAAAATCCCCCTCTCGCGGTCGTCAATTATCAGGTCCTCAATCTCCATAAGCTCACCCGTATTTCCCAGCGTCTGCTCGAAGCTGCCGTTAGCCTAGTGTCCTTCTCTGTGGCTGTCAACAAGCAGTCGAGTGCATGGCAGGGCCATCGCATTTGGATGCCGGCGATTTCGCGCTCACCCCTCCTGAGCTTGCCGAAGGGCCTCTCCCTCAAGGGAGAGGGAGTTTCGTAATCGTCTAGTTCATCAGAATGTTATTTCCTTCCGAATAGTGTTGTGATAATATCCCGTGCGGTCTCATGCTTGGTGAAATTCTAGGGCGAACTGAAGAGGAGAGACGAATGGCAGGATTCATATTCGCGCATGCCCAGGTGATGGACGTGGACGCCATGGCCGAGTACCGCCAGCGCATCAGTTCGATGGTGGGTGCTTTTGAGGGCAAGGTACTGGTGCGCGGGGAGGTTGTTGAGGTCGTAGGGGCCGAGAAGCCCCCTGGACGCAACCGCATGATCGTCCTGGAGTTTTCGAATGTGGAAAAGGCCCTGGAGTGGAATAATTTCAGGGAGAATTCCCCGGAAAACGAGGAAGTCAGGGCGCTGCGCAGGAGGATGGGCAACGTCGTCTTTACCATAGTGGACGGGGACAGGGACTTGTAACGAAGTCGCTCTCCCCCCATCCATAGGCGCCATTGGTATGCTGTCCAGAGCCGTACCTCGCCGCATTGACTATGGGCTGGCCGATTTGCGAGGCGATGTCCTCGGCGGCATCACCGCCGCAGGCGTGACATTGCCAGTCGCCATCGGCTACGGAGTGCTGTCCGGCCTGGGTCCGGTGGCGGGGATGTACGGTGCGGTGGCGGTGGGTATTTTCGCCTCCTTGTTTGGGGGAACCAGGGGGCTGGTATACGGCCCCAACCTCGCCATCACCGTCATCATGGGGGTGGTGGTTGCGGAATATGCCGACAGCCTCGCTCAGGCGGCCACCATCGGCATACTCGCCGGCCTGATACAGATAGCCTTCGGACTGCTGGGACTGGGCCGTTATGCCTCCTACATTCCCACATCCCTGACATCCGGGATCTTCACCGCCTTCGGGACCCTGATTATAGTCAAGCAGACCTTTCCGTCCCTGGGTTTAGCGACGCCACGGGGCAGCTTCCTTGACAACATTATGGCGTGGCCCGAGGCTGTGAGGGACGTAAATCTCGACGCCTTGGCGCTGACCGCCGCCTGTATCGCGCTGTCCTTCCTGTGGCGGGGGCGGCTCCTGCGGCTGTCTCCCGCTCCCTTTGTCGTGCTCGTTGCGGGCGTTCTGGCCGGAATGTTTCTGTTTCGGGATGCCCCCACCGTAGGTGAAATTCCTTCGGGCCTGCCCGACATTCAACTGTCGGCTATTTCCCTGGAATTTTTCCTGCGGGTGCTGCAACCGGCATTTATCATGGCCCTGCTTGGGTCAATTACCACATTCATATTGGCGCTGCGGATTGACGCAATCACCGGCACCCAGCACAAGCCGAACCGCGAATTGTTCGGTCAGGGCCTCGGCAACGTGGCGGCGGGCTTTACCGGAGGCTTGGCCGGGTCCATGGCGCTGGGCTCTGTCGTCAACGCGCTGAGCGGCGGCAGGTCGCCGGTGGCCGGTCTCACCGTGGCCGGAATCATCCTCGCCGCAGCCCTGTTTCTCAGTCCCGTGGCTGAACGAATCCCCTTTGCCGTATTAGCTGCCATCCTGATGGTGACTGCCCTGAACGTCATTGACTGGAGATTCATCAAGCGGATACATCGCATCTCCCGCAGTTATGCCTTTGTCATGCTCCTGACCTTCGGCCTCGTCCTGTTCGTAGACTTCACCGCCGCCTTGGTGATTGGACTGGTGGTTGCCGCCCTGGCGGGATCCCGCCGGCTGGAGGGCCTGGAAACAGCCGCAGTCGTCTCCGTGCCGCTGCTGGACCGCGCCGTGCTGGAGGATGAGGACTGGGATGACGAGGATGATCCATTCCAGGCCCGCACCGGGCTGGTGGTGTTCCCCGACCGCGTTACCGTGGCCTCGGCCCGCGAACTCAGCCGTATCCTCCGGCTGGACATACGCGGCCACCAATACTCCATATTCGATATGTCCCGCACGGTCTACCTGGACGATTCCGCCGCAGCGATGATGGGCGACCTGGTCGGCGTGGCTATGGCCCGACAGTCCCGAACCATCGTAATCGCCGGTATGAATCAAACCGTGGCCGACACGGTTCGCTCCATGGGGGTACTGGACCGGGTTCCCACCGAGAACCTCGCCGCCGACGTGGAGGAGGCCAAGCAGATAATCCGGCCATTGCTTCTTTCAAACCGCTAGCACAGGTCCGCAACCCCCTCCCAGGGGGAGAGGGAATCTTATTCCAGGTTCCACGGAATATACGGCTTCCAGACCTCCAGGATCGTGCGGTTCTGGAGAATCAGGTAGGGGTTGGGGTCGGGGGCGCGGGGGGTGGTGCGCAGCTTCATCCTGGCCTCGACCGGGGTGTGGCCCGCCTTGCGGAGGTTGCAGCGGCTGCACGCGGTCACCACGTTCTCCCACGTGTGCGCTCCGTTCTGGCGGCGCGGGATGACGTGGTCCAGGGTCAGGTCCTGCGCCTTCTTGCCGCAGTACTGGCAGGTGAAGCGGTCGCGCAGGAACACTTCCTTCTTCGACAGCTTGCGGGGCAGGAAGGGGCGCTTCACCAGATAGACCAGGCGGATGATGGCCGGGGCTTCAATCTCGCCGGAAACGGTGTGAAGGCTGCCGTCGTGCTGCTCCAGCAGTTCCGCCTTGCCCTTGTCCACCATCACGATGGCGCGGCGGACGGAACAGACGTTGACCGGAACGTAGTTCAGGTTCAGCACCAGCACCGGAGCGCGAATCAGCACTTGGGGGTCGGGCCGTCCGTTTCCATTCTCCCCAGCCACGGCCACGCCGTTAACCGGGGCAACCTGGGTCTTCTCAAGCACTCTGGCCAATACTTGCGCCTCCCGGTCTGACTGATGCTGTTTCGCCGTTCTCCAACTCCGGGTTCTACGCCTGTTGCCTCACCGGCCCCTCTTTGTTAGCCGTTCTTCCCTGTCATCGTCCATTATAGCGCATACATCGGCTCGGCATTCCACCGTTAATCCCCCGCTACCCCCCGCCACCCCCCTCCTCCGTCATTCCCGTGAAAGCGGGAATCTAGGGCCATCCGTCAACTTCCCATTCTCCTGACACTTCCTTCTTGTCAAGCCCAATGACACTTCTCTACCATAATTCCTGCAAGACTCAACCTGCCCCCTGGCCCGCAGAATTCCCATCCGGCCAATTCGGAAATCCTGATCCAGGCAGCCATCGGCCCCAGCCTGAATCACAGAAATGAGAGAATAGGAGAAAATGAGAGGCTCTGTAAAAATCCCCACCCCAATCCTGCCAATCCTCTAATCCTGAAAATCCTGATTCAGACAATCTGCCGCCCCGCCGGAATGACCGGAAATGACCGGAAAAGTAAAAATCCAGCCCCCACAACCAAGCTCAGACGGTAACGGACTAGCGCCCCTTCTGCATCATCCGGTGTCCGGCAATCAGCGCGGCCAGGCACAGCCCGCCGAACAGGAACCCGCCGATGACGTCGCTGGGCCAGTGCGCCCCCAGGTAGACACGGGATGCGCCGACGGCCAGGATGAGCAGCGCCAACGCGCCCTGTATCGCCCGGCGCAGCGCGGGACGGCCGGAGAAAGCGTCCCACTGGCCGAGCAGGTAAATCAACGCCCCATAGAAAGCGACGGCAACGACTGTGTGGCTGCTGGGGAAGGCGTATCCCGTTTCCTCGACCAGGGCCAGGGCCGCGTCGGGCCGGGGCCGGGCCGCCCATTCCTTCAGCCCTAGATTGAGCAGGAGCGGCAACACACCGGACGCCGCCAGAAGCAGCCCGTCCCTCCATCGCCCCAGCGCCACGAATATCACTATCATAATTTGGAGATAGGGGAGCGATGGGGCGCCAAAGGCCGCCATATACAAGACGCCGATGGCGAGGTCCAGCCACCCGACGCGCCATTGCCGCAGTTCCAGCAGCGCCCATTCGTCGCCGGGCAAGACCGCGTGGGCGCGGGCAAGGTACAGCAGACCCGCCATAACCGCCACGCCCGCGATGAACAGGACGGGTTTGGGGCGCCCCACCGATGTTATAATCCAGCGCATGATTCACGACATCGCCATTGACGGGCCTGCGGCGTCGGGCAAGACGGTGGTGGGGCGTCGGCTGGCCCGGCGGCTGGACTGGTGGTTTCTGGACACTGGCGTCATGTACCGCGCCGTCACCTGGCTGGCCCTGGAGCGGGGCGTGTCTCCCGACGCCGCCGACGCACTGGGTGGGCTGGTTGAGTTAGTTGAGGTCAAGCCGGTGTCCAAGGACGGCGATTCCGTCGAAGTGGCCGGACGCCTCGTCGGGCCGGAGTTGCGCGAGCCTCGCGTAGATAATAACGTCTCCAACGTTTCCCGGCATCCGGCGGTGCGCCGCGCCCTGGTGGAGCAGCAGCGGAACTATGCGACGACAGTGGTTCACGGGCTGAACGGCGTTGGGCCGGCAGATTCCGGTAGCGGCATCGTGATGATAGGCCGCGACATCGGCACCGTGGTGTTGCCGGACGCCAGTCTGAAGGTCTTTCTGACCGCCTCGGCGGAGCAGCGCGCCCTGCGCCGGTGGCGCGAGATGCGAGAGCGTGGGCAGGAAATCGACTTGGCAACGGTGCAGAGCGAAATCGAAGTCCGCGACATTATAGACTCCTCCCGCGACGACTCGCCCCTGCGCCCCGCCGACGACGCCTGGCAGTTGGATACCAGCGGTATTACCGTGGACGAAGCAGTGGAAGCCATCCTCCGAATGTTCCCTCTCCCTCCGGGAGAGGGTTAGGGTGAGGGCGTTCCCTGATGTCTCTGAGCCAGTCGAAGGGCGAAAGCTCTACCCTGCTATACCGCTTGGGCCGGCCGCTGGCCCGCTTCTGTTTCGGCACCTTCGGGCGCATGGAGGTCATCGGCGAGGAGAACGTGCCGCCCCATGGGCCGGTCATCCTGGTCTGCAATCATTTGGCGTTCACCGACCCGCCGCTGCTTGTGGCGGCCATTCCCCGGCCTCTCCACTTCCTGGGAAAGAGAGAGCTGTTCGGTAATCCGATGGGCAATTTCCTGATGCGTGGATTTCACGTATTCCCTTATGACCGCACGACGGCCAGCACCGACACGATGCGAACACTGCTGGGACTGCTGGACCAGGACCGGGCGGTGGTCGTGTTCCCGGAGGGCACCCGCAGCAAGAGCCACTCGTTGCAGGAAGCGCAGTTGGGGGTGGTCTACCTGGCCCTCAAGTCGCAGGCGCCCATCCTGCCCGTGGGAGTGACCGGCACCCAGAAGATGCGGGCTTGGAGAATGCCCGCGCCGCTGTGCCGGCTCACCGCCAGCATCGGCCCGCCCTTCACCCTGCCCACGGTGGAGGGCCGCATACCGCGCCCTGTGATGCAGGGTATGCTGCGGACGGTCATGGAGCGAGTGGCGCTGCAACTGCCCCCGGAGTTTCGGGGCGTCTACGACCCCACTGGCAACCCAAGCGAGGAATGAACGATGCAACAACAGGCATCCAAGTTCGGCATCTACCTCAACGACGGGGAAAAGAAGGTGGTCAGAATCAACTCCCCCTACTGGTTCCCCGAGGAACCCGATTGGGTGTTCCTGACCCCGGAGGTCAACGCTACCCTGCTGAGCATCCGCGAACTGGCCCGGGAGCAGGGCTTGTCCAGCGACGCCGGGGCGCTGACCTGGGGAACGATTCCAATGCGGGAGGAATAGCAAAAGCCCCCTTTTGCGAACTGCAAGGGGGCTTTCGGTCGTGCTTGGGAACTTGATCCGGTTTCGCTATGCCAGGCGCTCTGTGTCCTCGATGTAGGCCGCAGTCTCCCTGATGCGTCGCTCGGTCTGATCGTTGCAGATGCCGTCGTAGAAGCAGGCGCCGTGCAACTGTCCTATTCGACTGTAGTAGCGGCCTACCAACGGCTTGACGTTGTTGTCCCGGTCAGCCAGAGAGTCCAACTCGTTGGTTGTGCGCGCGGTGGTGCGAGGTTCCTCGCCGGTGCGAGCCAAAAGCAGCGCGTCGGTGGCCCGCTTCGTAGCGCACCAAGCCTTCTCCGCCGCGTCGCGGATGTCGCCCGCCGCCAAACGTTCCAGCGCCTCTGCGTGCATCGCCTTCGCGTCGTCAAATATCTCTTGAACCCTGCTGATTGCTACCATTGCGCTTCCGTCGGTTGAGTGCGTGATGCCATTATAGCGCGACAGGCGTAGCCGTGGGCGATGTTCTAGCCCTTGAAGGCGGGCATCACTTCCTCGGCGAAGATGCTGAGCTGGTCCTTGAAGACCTCCAGCGGCATCCCCATGACGGAGCCGATGTTGACGCGCTCCACGCCGGGATAGCTCTCTTCGGCCTTCTTCAGGGCTTCGACAGCCGACTCTGCGGGGCCGCAAATCCACCCGCCGCCTTCGACGGCTTCCTCGAGGGTGGGGAGCTTGACGCCTGTGCGCCCTCCGGCGGCCACGGCATCTATCTGCTCCTGGCTCAATGCCATCAGGCCCAGCGGTGCAGCGAACTTCATCGCTTCCTCGTAGTAGGGCCTGGCCTTCTCGATGGCCTTTTCCTTGGACTCGGCCAGGAACATTCTGAAGCCGAGGGCGGCGTTCTCGCCCAGTTGAGTTTCCTGTCCCAGGTCCAACTGCGCCTGCTGGAACATCCGCATCCGCTCGCCCAGGGTCGGTTCGGGAGTGTTGGCCAACAGGGGCTTGATGCCCATCTTCGCCATGAACTCGACGCCGCGGGGGTTGCCGCTGACGAGGGGCTGCCAGATTTCGACAGGACGGTTGAGGGGGCGCGGCACCAGGGTCAGCTTCTCCAGCTCGTAGCCCCGGTAGGGGACGCGGGCGGGAATCTGGAAGTGCTTGCCCTGGTGAGAAAAGGAGTCCTCGTTGAAGGCCTTGACCATGACCTCGACCTGTTCCTCAAACAGCTCGCGGTTGGCGTTGGAGTCGAGCATGGGCGAGCCGAAGGTCTCCACCTCGCGGGTGTGGTAGCCGCGCCCGACGCCGAAGATGATGCGGCCCTTGCTGAGGATGTCGGCCATGGCGAAGTCCTCGGCCAGCCGCAGCGGGTGCCACATGGGGGTGATGTTGAAGCCGCAGCCGTACTTGAGGGTCTTGGTCTGTGTCGCCAGGTACAGGCCCAGCATCAGCAGGTTGGGGATGCCCTCGTATCCTTCCGGCTGGAAGTGGTGCTCGGCCATCCAGAACTCGTCGTAGCCGTTGGCCTCCAGGTGCTGGGCGATTTCCAGGGCCCAGTCGTAGGTCTCGGCCAGCTTCTCGTTGGAATACCAGCGGTCGTTGGCCGGAGTCCCGTCGAAGCCCAGGTTGTCGTCAACCACGTGTCCGGCATAGGAAGCGGAGAAGTTCTTAAACATATACGCTCTCTGGTATCGAAATTCGGGAATCGCTATCCAGTTCGCCTTTAATATCTTACTTCCTTGTTTGAGGTTGCGCGCTACTCCCGCACCTGGCTGGGGGCCGGGTTGTAGAGCTCGAGGCCGATGGTGGCGGGGAAGACGCGGGCCAGTTCCTCCACGGTCCACTTGCCGTCCTTCTGGATGGTCTTGACCGGCTCCGGCTCGTTGAGCAGGTTTATCAGGCCCTCGGTGACGTGGAAGACGTGGCCGTTGACGTGCTGGGCCTCGTCGGAGGCCAGCCAGGCGACCATGGGCGCGATGTCGTCGGGGCCGCCGCGCAGTGTGATGGTTGCGCCGGTGCTGATGCCCCGGGAGGCGCGCAGTTCGCGGGCCTCGTCGGGGATGCTGGTAGTCATGCGGGTGGCGGCGCTAGGGGATATGGCGTTGGCGGTGACCCCGTAGCGCCCCATGTCGCGGGCCACCACGCGGGTGAAGCCGGCGATGCCGTCCTTGGCCGCGCCGTAGTTGGCCTGGCCGGAGTTGCCGTACAGCCCGGAGGTGGAGCTGAAGGTGATGATGCGCCCGGAACGCTGCTGCCGGAACAGCACGGCGGCGTTCTTGACCACCGAGAAGGTTCCCTTGAGGTGAACGGCGATAACGTCGTCCCATTCCTGCTCGGTCATGTTGAAGACCATGCGGTCGCGCAGGATGCCGGCGACGGTGACCACGATGTCCAGCTTGCCGAAGCTGTCGAGAGCGGTCTGGACGATTTTCTCGCCGCCCTCCATGCTGGCGACGTTCTCGGTGCAGGCCACGGCCTCGCCGCCGGCCTCGCGGATTTCGGAAACCACCACGTCGGCCACCGACATATCTGCGCCGGAGCCGTCCACGTTGACGCCCAGGTCGCAGACCACTACCTTCGCGCCTTCCTCGGCCATCAGGCGGGCCACGCCGCGCCCGATGCCGCGTCCGGCCCCGGTTACAATCGCCACCTTGTCATTCAGCAGGTTTGCCATTCCCTAATTCCTTTGCGTGAGTATGTTCTGGACTGCAATTATGAGGCCCGCTCCCAGAGCAGGACGACGGTGAGGTCGGCGCGGACGCCCTTTATGGGCAAGGTACTAAGTTGAAGCCGCCCGTCGCCGGTGAACTCAAATCTTCGTACCTGGCGCTCTCCTATCCAGTTGGGGAAGAAACTTCCTTCCACCTGATGAATCATCAGCCCTTCAGCTTCGTCCACTTTGTAGCTGCCGTAGTAGGCGACGTAACCCTCGAAGGCCGCCCGTACCTCATCGTCGTTGCCCTTGAGCAGGTTGCCGGTGGCGAAGTCCGGGCGCTCCCAGGCCATAATCTGGCCTGAGAAGCAGCCCCGTCCGTCGTACATCAGCAGTCCGCCGGGTTCGACGCCGTAGGGACGGCTGATGCGCCCGTCAGACCACTGCCCTTCGCAGGCCAGTAGCCGCCAAGTTCCGGTGAAATGCTCTGCGACGCCACTCATCCTTCTTATCAAATGCCTGGTGTCCCTACTCCCGCGGCGGGGCGGCGGGAGCTGGGTTGACGATGCCCCTAGTAAGCACGTCGCGGGCCAGGGGGGCCAGCGTTTCCAGGTCCCAGTGGCCCGACGGCTCGTAGATGGAGCGCTCCGGTCGCGGCTGGGACATCAGCGATATGGTGTCGCCGTAGACCAGGAAGGTCTGGCCGTTGACGTTGTGGGCGTAGTCGCTGGCGAGGTAGCAGATGAAGGGCGCGATGTGGGTGGGGTCAAGTTCCGTCAACTGGTCCTCGCCGGGGATGGCGGCGACGCCGCTGCGGGCCCGGATCTCGGCGGCAGTGTCGGGAATGTCGCCAATCATGCGCGTGTTGGCGCGGGGCGCGATGGCGTTGGCCGTGACCCCGTAGCGGCCCATGTCCTTGGCTACCACCTTTGTGAAACCGGCGATGCCCGACTTGGCCGCGCCATAGTTGGCCTGGCCCGAATTGCCAATCAGCCCGGACTCCGAGGAGAAGGTGATGATGCGCCCGGAACGCTGCTGCCGGAACAGGATGCAGGCATGCTTCACCACGGTGAAGGTGCCCTTGAGGTGAACGGCGATGACGTCGTCCCATTCCTGCTCGGTCATGTTGAAGACCATGCGGTCGCGCAGGATGCCGGCGCAGGTGACCACGATGTCCAGCCTGCCGAAGTTGTCAATGGCAGTCTGGATGATTTTCTCGCCGCCCTCCATGGTGGTCACCGACTCCATGCAGGGTACGGCCTCGCCCCCTGCGGCGCGGATTTCCTCGGCCACCTGCGCGGCCACCGAGTGGTCCTGCCCGCTGCCGTCCACGTTGACGCCGGGGTCAACGATGACCACCTTCGCGCCCTCTGCGGCCATTTCCATCGCAATGCCGCGTCCGATGCCGCGGCCAGAGCCGGTGACGACTGCTACCTTGTCCACTAGTGAATCAACCAACGTTCTACCCACCTTTTCCCGTCATTCCTGCGAAAGCAGGAATCCATTGGAACTTGAGAATTTGCAACGCAGGACTTCGCCAGCCCCGGCCTAGCTCTTGGGAAGAGAAACCGTAGCCCGGCCGGGGGTGGTGCGCTGTCCCTCTTCGTTTTCCAGCCAGATTTCGCAGTCCACCAGGTACTCGCCGTCGTCCTCGTACTTGCCGGTCACCACGCCCCGGGCGGTGATGGGCCGGCCGGGAATGTCCATCCCCCGGTACTGGCAGGAGAGCTTGCGCAAGTTGCCGCGGGGGCCCATCCAGTCGGTGACCAGAGAACCCAGAAAGGCGTTCTTCAGCGCCCCGTGAAGGATGATGTCCTCCAGCCCGGTGCTCTGGGCGAAGTCCTTGTCGTAGTGAATCTGGTAGTAATCGCCGGAGGCTCCGGCGTATTTCACCAACTGTTGTGAGGAAGGGTGGCGCACTACGGGAGGAATCTCGGTTCCTTCGTCAACGTCATCCCATACTATCTGGGCGGCCATCATGAAACCTCCGGTAATGATCTGGGCGCACTTTTTAGGAGACGCCCTCACCCTAACCCTCTCCCAGAGGGAGAGGGGATTTCTCAGTAGCGAATGGATGTGTTGGTCTGGGTTGCCACCACCTGGTCGAACTGGTTGGTGTAGGTGATGACGATGGTTTGTATCAGCATCAGGCCGATGCGGCCGTTGCGCTCGGTGATGTCCTCGATGCGGGAGACGGCGGTGATGCGGTCGCCGGGGCGTACCGGCTCGAAGTATTCCCAATCGCTGCCGCCATCCAGCACCCGGTCGAAAGGCACATCGAAGGGCAGATCAGGGCGGGCGGCCACCGCCGAGCGCAGGAATGTGGGCGGCGCGATCAGCCCGCCGTACTGCGAGGCGCGGGCGGCGGCTTCATCGTTGTACACCGGGTTGTCGTCGCCAATGGCCTCGGCGAACTTGATGATTGCGCCCTTCTCGACCTCCAGGGTCCTGGGCTCGCTCACCGTTCCGATGGCCTGCTGGCGCATTTCTTCGGTCAAAAACGAAGGCGTGGTAGACACGAATAACCTCTATTATCCCCTCTCCCTCCGGGGGAGGGTTAGGGTGGGGGCGTACCCTATTAACAACCTGCGAGTCTACCGATGGGCGTGGGGGGTGTCAAGGTTGACATAGTCACGCGAACTAGCGTATTGACGCCGAATTAACGCTACCGGCAAGCAATGCGCTAACCTGAATCAGGCATATAATGCTATCAAAACGATGCCGTGGAGAAGTGTGTGACGAATATGGTTAGCGGGCAATCGCCCCTGCCGACGTCCTCTACTGCCCCAGCCCGCGCTGCATCCCGCGCAGGTAGCCTGCCTGCCCGCCGTGCTGGTTGACCTCCCACACCAGCATACGGAACATCGTTGCCAGGGTAATTTCGTTGCCCTGCCGGTTGGTCATCGTGGTGGTGGTCAGCGAATTGTCGTCCTGCTCGGCCAGGAAGCCCAGCAGATTGTCGCGGGCGGCCGCGGCGTACTCCACCAGCAGGGCCTTGTCGGGGCAGCGCCAGTCGGTCAGGTCTTCGGCGGAGTAGCCGAACCCCACGTCCATGGCCTCTGGATTCATTCCCAGCCGTTCGGCCCATTCCCACTCGTAGAGCTGCGGCTGCCTGCGGGCCAGCGACTGCGTCCACATATCCAGCGCCCGCCCGTAGTGCCAGACGACGAAACCGATGGAGTGGCACTGGTCGTTGGGCCGGTACTCGATTTCTTCCTGAGTAAGCCCGTCCAGGTAACGCTCCAGCCACTCCCAATTGACCTCGAAAGACTCACGGATAAATTCCTGCAACGCCATTGCGTCTACCTCAACATATCCTGATATTTCCTGTACGTCCATGTCGGTAAAATACCAATTTTATATTAACCGACATGGATGTACAGGATGTACAGGATAATTTGATTGGTATGCTAAAATCGGGGCGGAAAATCGGCTGCTGGAGGAGTGATTTGGAGTTCGGTTTCTATCTGCCCAACAGCGGGGAAGGGGCGCAGCCCGACGCCTTGGCCAGCATCGCCGGGCTGGGCGACCGGCTGGGCTTCTACTGCATGGTCGCGCCCGACCATATCCTGATGCCCCGCCAGGTTGATTCGCTCTACCCGTACAGCGTCACCGGCAACATTCTGGCCGGGGGCAACTCCGGCGCAGGGGAGTGGCCGGAGCAGATTA
Organism: Dehalococcoidia bacterium; assembly: GCA_965204865.1. GTDB lineage: Bacteria > Chloroflexota > Dehalococcoidia > Lucifugimonadales > UBA3495 > VXOI01. Next base: position 4,001,204 of record OZ242027.1, read on the forward strand.
CCACGCTGGCCTACCTGGCCGGGGTGACCGAGAACATCCGGCTGGTCACCAGCGTGATGATTGTTCCCTACCGCAACCCGCTGCTCTGCGCCAAGATGCTGGCGACGCTGGATATGCTGTCCAAGGGACGGCTCATCGTGGGCGCGGGCGTGGGCTGGATGGAAGAGGAGTTCCAACTGCTGGACGCGCCGCCCTTCGCCGAGCGAGGCGCGGCCACCGACGAGTACCTGCGGGCATTCATCGAGCTGTGGACTGCCGACAATCCCAGCTTCGAGGGCAAGCACGTCCGCTTTTCCGACATCATCTTCCTGCCCAAACCGGCGCAGACTCCGCACCCGCCCATCTGGATTGGAGGGCAGAGCCGTGCCGCCCTGCGCCGTGCCGCCCGCCTGGGCAACGCCTGGCATCCCGTCGGCGCCATCCCCGCCGCGCCGCTGGAGCCGGAGGAACTGGCGGAGAACCTGGCCTATATGCGCCGCCACGCAGAGCGGGCCGGGCGTGACCCGGCGGAGATACAGGTCTCGATGAAGGCCCCGCTGTATGACGCGGCCAGCGATGGCGCCGGGAGCCGCCGCCGCTTCTCGGGCCCGCCCGACGCGGTGTTGCAGGACATCCACGCCTACGCGGAAGTGGGCGTAACCCATCTGATATTCGACTTCCGCAGCCCCCATCACGCCGAAACCGAGGAGCGTATGGAACGCTTCGCCGAAGAGGTGATGGCGGCAGCGGAATAATCACGCTTGATAAATTCCCTCTCCCTTGTATAAAGAGAGGGTTAGAGCCTGCCCTGCGAAGGTAGGGGGAGAGGGTGAATTCCCGGTAGTAAGGGACAACGGAGGAGAAAACGGTGGAAACGCTGGATGACCGCTACAATCGAGGCCAGGAAATGCGCCGGATACTGGCCGGGGGCAACCCCAGCCACTACAGCCTGCCTGGCATAGACCAGCTCGCCCCGGACCTGAAGCGCATCGTGGACGAGGCCCTGTGGGGTTCTGTCTGGACCCGGACCGGGCTGGACCCGGAGAGCCGCTCCATGTGCACCGTGGCGGCCCTCACCGCCCTGGGCCAGATGCCCCTGCTGCGCCGCAACATAGAGCGCGCCCTGAACCTGGGCGTTACCCCCGACCAGGTGGTGGAAGTCGTGATGCAGATGCTCTTCCTGGTGGGCATTCCGTCGGTTGAATCCGCCATGAAGCTGACCAAGGACATCTTCGAGGAACAGGGCATCGAGTACACCCCCACAAGGGCCTACAACACCGACAGGACGGTGGAAGAGCTGCACCAGAATGGCCTCCGCATCTACGATGAGCAGATGGGAGAGCCGCCCCTCTACCCGGTGGACGACCCCAACTCGCTGGAAATGGAAGCGCAGAAGTTCATCGAACAATACCACTGGGGCGCAATACACGCCCGTCCGGGTCTGGATCCCAAGACCAGGGCGCTGTGCAGCCTCTCCGCCATGACTGTCCAGGGCCAGTACGACCGGCAGATACGCCGGTTGATCGAGGGCGCGCTCTACGTGGGGGCGACGCCCCAGGAAATCATGGAGGTCTTCTTCCAGCTAATCTTCTATGGCAGCTACACCAACTCGCGCACGGCGATGCGGGTGGCCCGCTCGGTGTTCGTGGAGAAGGGGTTCGCGTCCGCCGAATCGAGCTGAACCAACGACACAGGGCGGTCCTACCTTCACCCCCACCCTAACCCTCCCCCCTCAGGGGGAGGGAAATGAAGGGCCGGAGGCAGCATGAGACTTCAACTCAACGACGGGACGGAACTGTTCTACACGGTGGACGACTTTACCGACCCTTGGGAAGAGCCGGAAACGGTCGTGATGCACCACGGAATGGCGAAGAATCACAGGATGTGGTTCGGGTGGGTTCCCACCGTCGCCCGCCACTTCCGGGTCATACGCTTTGATATGCGGGGGATGGGGCAGTCGGACGTGCCAGCGGCCGGCTATCCGTGGACGCTGGACAACTTCACCAACGACCTGGAAGAGGTCGTGGACAAGCTGGGGCTGGAACGGTTTCACCTCATCGGCGAAACGGTTGGCGGCTCCATTTCTATGAACTACTCCACTCGTCATCAGGACAGGCTGCTCTCCCTCACCGTCTGCACCTCGCCCACCAGCTTCGACTCCCACCACCAGGAGAGCGCCGACCTCATCGCCAGGGAGGGCATCTCCGCCTGGGTGGACGACTCCATCGGGCGGAGGCTGGACCCGGACATGGTTCCCCCGGGCTATATCAAGTGGTATGCCGACCAGATGAAAGCCACCCCGGCCGAGGTGGTCCACGGCTTCCAGTCCAATGCGGGAGGCGACCTCGGCCCGCTGCTGAAGGATGTGCAGACGCCGGTGCTGGTGCTGGCGGCGTCCAGCCTGCGAGAGGAGGTGCTGGGCGACTTCCGCGGGGCCGCCGACCTGTTCCCCAACGGCCAGCGGGTGGTGTTCCCCGGCGTCACCGGCTTCGTGCAGCACGTTTTGCCAACTGCCTGCGCCCGAGTCTGGCTGGACTGGGTGCGGAATCTGTAACTCGTGACCTTCTGGGGCCGCCCTTCCACCGGCTCAGGCCGGCGCCGCTTGCGTCGCGGCCGGTTGGCTGCGATATTGCTGGCCGGGATGCTGCTCCGGCGGCGGCGGCAGCGGCGGCGGCGACAGCGGCTTGACCACGACCTGATTTTCCTGCGTTTGCTGGCCGGGCGGGACCCGGAAACTGGCGAGAGGTGGGTCTGGCGAGACCCGGGGTTTGCCGGGTCCCCGTTGCGGTTCGCCTGGCAGGCGGGGCTGGCGGCGGCGGTCATGCTGGCTATCCTGGAGTTCGTGCATTCCCTGTCCTATGCCGCCATCGCCGCCGGTCTGGCCTCCAGTGTAGTAGGCATCTTCATCGGCCCCTCCAACCGCACCGCCCGGGTCCGGGCGGTGGTTGGCGGGCATATAGTGGCGTTGGCGCTGGGTTCGATTTTCTCGGTCTTCCTGTTCTTGGGGCCGACGGATATGTTCCTCATTGACCATGTGCACCTGCGGAATATCGTCTATGCTTTGGCCGTGGGCGGGGCGATGCTGCTGATGGCAATCACCAACACGGAACACCCCCCGGCCGCCGGCACCGCCCTCGGCATGGCCAGCCGCGAGTTCGACGTACTAATCTTCCTGAGCATCATCGGCGCGGTAATAATGCTGGGAGTAATCAAGCTGGCCCTCCGCCCCTACCTGCGCGACCTGACCTAGCAAGAGCGGAACGTGGAGAGCGAAATGAGCGATAAATCGTACCGAAAGCAGGTGGAAATCACCGGCTCAGTGACTCAGATAAACGCCGAGCGCCGCACCTTCACCATAGCGACGGACGACGGCCTGCGGGTGAAGGCTCCCTACACTGAGGAAACCAAGCACCGGGTTTTTCAAGTGGCGCAAAACCCAGAGGGACGGCTCATCAAGGTGTCGGGTATGGGAGAGTTCACCCGCAGCGGTACTCTGGAGCGCATTGTCAAGGCCGAAAGCATTACCATCGCCGTCGCCCGGTGGGAGCGGGGCGAGGTAGACTCTGACGCGCCCACCATCACTGAGATGTTCGACGCGCTGATTGCTGAACATCCGCCGGAATTCTGGGAACAGTTTCCTACAGACATGGTGGACCGGCACCTCGCTCACCGACATGGCCAATGCTGCCGGGGCGAATGATGCCTCGAGCCTTCGCCGACACGTCGTTTTGGCTGGGCCGGAATTTCCCCAACGACCAGTGGCACAGGGCGGCCCTTGATGCGGAACGTCAGATGGGATTTCCGTTCGATCTGATTACTACTCAGGAGGTTCTAACCGAGTTCTTGGCTCATGTTTCGGGACATACCGATATGCGCCAAACCGGTGTCAGGGTAGTAGAAAGGATCTACCAGCATCCCAACATAAGAATCGTTCCACAGAGTACCGAGTCTTTCGCCAAAGGATTTGAACTGTACCGCGACCGCATGGATAAAGGGTACAGTCTTGTGGACTGCATATCCATGATTACTATGGACGAACTCGGCATTTCGCTTGTTTTGACCAGCGACCATCATTTCGAGCAGGAAGGCCGGTTCGTGGCCTTGATGCGCCGGTAATACCAATTACCTCTCAGGAGTGAACACCATGCCCGAACCCCTAGCCCGCACTTACGCCCGGTTCATCTCAAACCTGGAATACTCGCAACTGCCCGCGTCAGTGGTGGACAAGCTCAAGGCGTCGCTGTTGCACGCCATGTTCGTCTCTCTAGTCGGCGTGCAGACGGCCCACGGCAAGGCGGCCATCGAGCTGGTGAAGGAAGAGGAGGCCAACCCCAACGGCGCTACGGTGCTGGCCGACGGCGCGCGGGCCACCCGCAGCGGTGCGGCCTTCGCCAACAGCAAGCTGATGCACGCCACGAACCAGACCGATTCCTACCGGATGCTGATTCACCCCGGCCCCTGCATCATCCCGGCGGCGCTGGCTACGGCGGAGTTGACCGGCGCCAGCGGCGCGGACCTGCTCACCGCAATGGCGGCGGGCTACGAAGTGGAAGCCCGTATCGCCGGCGACTTCATCCCGGCCACCCAGGCTCGGGGCTTCCGGTGCAGCCCGGTCTACGGGACTCTGGGCGCGGCGGTTACGACGGCCAAGCTGCTGGGGCTGGACGAAGACCAGACGGTCACCGCGCTGGCATTAGCCTGCACCTTCGCCGGCGGCACCACCGAGGGGCCGCGCGTCAGCGGGCGCGAGATGCTGTACCACGAGCCCAACGCCACTCGCAGCGGCATCATGGCCGCGCTGCTGGCCCGCGAGAACCTGCGCGGCTCCGAGACCTGTCTGGAGGGCGACGCCGGTTTCTACAACGCCTTCGTCGGCAACAACCGGGGAGAGCTGTCCTACACCTTCTCCGTCAATCCGCCCGGCGACGGTGGCCCAGGCGACACCGACCTTGCGGCGACCGTCGAGGGCCTGGGCGACCGATGGGAACTGCTGCACGTCACGCCCAAGATATACCCCACCGCGGGCTACAACTGCCCGGTCATCGAGCTGACCACCCGTATGCGCGCCGCCCACGACATCGCCCCGGAGGACGTGGAGCACATCGCCGTGGAGATGAACTGGCTGGAGACCACCTATCCGTCGCCCGCCTTCCCCAACACCGACCGGCGGATGCCCGGCGTGGGCAGCACCCATTACTTCACCGCCTACACCTGGACCTATGGCAGCTACCCGCCGCTGCGTCAACGCCTGGACCCCGGCATAGACTCCGCCGACTTCGACCGGCAGGTGATGTCGCTGCAAGAGCGCGTCGAGGTCATCGGGCAGCGGACGCGCGGCTCCTTCGCCCCGCGAATCACCGTCCGCACCAGTGTGGGTGATGAGTTCAGCGACGAGTTCACCGGCGACGAGCTGAAGTGGGACTTCGCCACCGTAGCGGCCCGTATCAGCCCGCTGTTCCCGCAGATGGACTGGCCGGGCGCCAAGCTGGAGGGCCTGGTAACCGCCGCCTCCAGTATCGAAGGCGCGGCGGACGTGGCCGGGCTGGTGGGGTGCTGCGTGCCGGGATAGCTGTCAGGCGGTTCGTTTTCTTGCGTCAACTGCATTCATACACTACCATCGAAAAAGACTCCGCAGCACCGCCGCGCCGGGAGACTGACACCTAAGATGACCAACATCAACACATTCGAAGACATCCTGGAAGCGATGGAGCGAAACCCGGCCCTTCGGGACGCTATGCGTCGCCACCTCCTCACGGAAGAACTGCTGCAACTGCCAGCCAGGGTCTCCCGTTTGGAGGAACTGGTCGCGGAGTTCGCCAGTAAATTGGCGGAACTGACCGAGACCTTCACCAGGTTCGTCGAACAAACTAATATGGCTCTCGCACGATTGAATTCCAACGTATCCGAACTGAACACAAGTGTGGCCAGACTGACGGCAGGACAGAATAGAATGTCGGGGCAGCTTAACAATCTCAGCGGCTCAGACTACGAGCGACAAGCTGCCGGGGTGGTGCTCCGGCGGCTCAAACGGCACCTTAACATTGACCCGTCGGAAATCCTCCGCTCCGGCACTGTGCTGGACAAACCGGACGTTACCAACCTGCTGAACCGGGTTGCTGATGCCGGTATTGTATCCGACGATGAGGCCGATGATCTGGACCTAGCCGATATAATCATCCGGGGTCAAGGCCCCGGAGGAGTCACCGTCCACGTAATTGCAGAGGTATCAATTACTGTACATGAAGAGGACATCGAGCGAGCGTCCCGAAGGGCTGCCGTACTCGAAAGAGCTACCGGAGGACCAACCCACGCGGTAGTCATCGGTGAATCGGCCTCCCCCGCCAGCCTGGAAATGGCGGCCCAAGAGAAGGTCACCTTCTTCCAGATAATCGGACGCCAGGAATAAGTGAAGGCGGCGCGATGCGCCGAGGCTGCAATGCGGCTCTCGTCAGGTCAGCAGAGCTAATGCAATGTAGTCTATATAGTTATGCTTTCATAGGGAGCGCCACATGGACCTCGGACTGGAAGGCAAAATCGCTATCGTCACCGGCGGCAGCAAGGGCATCGGGCGGGCCACCGCGCTGGCCTTGGCCCAGGAGGGGGTGGACGTCGCCATCTGCGCCCGGGGCGTCGAGGAGCTGGAGGACGCCGCCGCCGACATACGCGCCCGCACCGGACGCCGCGCCCTGGCGGTGCGGGCCGACACCGGCGTGCCCGAGGACATCCAGAACCTGGTCGCCGCCACCGTCGCCGAGCTGGGCGGGGTGGACATCCTGATAAACAACGCGGTCAACTCCACCGCCGCCCCCTTCATGGAACTGGCCGACGAGGACTGGCTGAACCACATCAACGTCAAGATTATGGGCTACGTCCGCTGCGCCCGCGAGTGTATCCCCCACATGAGGCAGCGCGGCGGCGGGCGCATCATCAACATCGGCGGCATGGCGGCGCGGTACTCCAACCCGCTGACCAACAGCAACGGCGTCACCAACGCTTCGGTGTCCAATATGGCGAAGAACCTGGCCGACCAGGTGGCATCCGATGGCATCCTGGTCAACTGCATCCACCCCGGCACCACCCGCACGCCCCGCCAGACCATGCTGCTGGAACGGCAAGCCCGCGACGCCGGCATCACCGTGGCGGAAGCCGAGGCCCGCGCCGTCGCAGGAATCCCCATCGGGCGCATGGTGGAGCCGGAGGACATCGCCGACCTGGTGCTGTTCATGGTGTCCGGCCGCGCCGGGGCCATCACCGGCCAGACCATCGCGGTGGAAGGCGGCGCAGTCCGTGCCATCAACTACTGACCGGTGTTCGGTGTTGAGAGTTATCACCCCCACCCTAACCCTCCACCTGAGGGGGAGGGAATGGAGGCGGGGGTTTTTCTCCCTACTGTGTGCCCTGTGCTCAATAATCCTCGCGGTTGCTTGCGGCGGTTCGGGCGTCATCGTGCCGCCGACGGAGGAGTTCGGCGGGCCGGAGTTCGCCGCGGTGGTCATCACCAGCGACCTGGGCGTGGGGAGGGAGCGCCTGGCCTTCGGGGTGGTATCCCGCGAGGGGCCTCCGCTCACGGGAGAGAACGCCACGGTGCGTACTTACTACCTGCCGCCCAACACCGAGACGCGAGAGGCCCGGCAGTCGCTCACTGCCAGCTTCGAGGCGTGGCCCTTCTCGGCAGGGGTCTTTTCGGTGTATCCCGACTTTGATGTTGCTGGCACGTGGGAGTTGGAGACGGAGTTCACGACTCCTGATGGCCAGGAAGTGGTGGCCAAGTCGGCCTTCGCGGTGAAGGAAAGCAGTGACACCCCGGCCGTCGGCGACCCGGCCCCGGCCAGCGTCTCAGCCGTGGCGTCAGACGTTCCCGATATTACGCACATCACCACTGCCAGCCAGCCCGACCCAGCGCTCTACGCCGTCTCGATACACGACGCCATCAGCGAGGGAAAGCCCTTCGTGGTGGGCTTCTCCACGCCGCGCTACTGCACCACCGGCACCTGCGGCCCTCAGTTGGAGCAACTGAGCAGCCTGCGGGAACGCTATGGCGGGCGGGCCAACTTCATCCACGTCGAGGTCTACAAGGACCCGCACCTGTATGGGGATGGAAAGCGTCCCGGAAAAGACGACATTGCCGATGCAGTTGGGGAGTGGGGACTGCCCACCGAGCCGTGGACCTTCGTCGTGGACTCCGACGGAATCGTGCAGGCCAAGTTCGAGGCGTTCACCTCCGCCGCCATCATTGAGGCCGCGTTGCTGGAAGTGCTGAATTAAACGCCGAGTACGCCAAGTGCGCCGAGATTTCATAAGATTATCAAGATATGCCTTGATTCTCGGCGCGCTTGGCGTACTCGGCGTTTATATCTTGGCCTGCAACGGGGAGCCGGGCACGGTGCGGGGCATGGTGGTGGAGGCCGTTGACCGCGACATTGCCGAGATTGAAACGCTGCGCATCCGCGACGATGATGGGCGGCTGTGGACGTTCACTACCGACGGCTCGCTGGAGAAGAATGGCGCCCACCTGCGCCTGCATCAGGTCTTGGGCCAGACCATCGAGGTGCGGTACGAGGAGCAGGAGGGGCGGCTGATTGCCACCGGATTGCGGGATTGAGCCAAGGGTCAGGATGTTGAACCCGCCAACTGCTCCGCGTCCCGGATGTAGTCGGCAGTCTGTTGGATGCGCCGCTCGGTTTCCGGGTTGCAAACGCCCACGCAAAAGCAAGAGTCATGCAGTTGACTCAACCTGCTGTAATAGCGGCCCACCAACGACTTGACCCGGCTATCGTGCCATACCAAAGTGTCCAGTCCTTCCGAGGTGTGGGCTGTCGTCGCGGGCTTCTCTCCTGTACGCGACAGAATCAGAGCGTCCGTGGCTTGCTTGGTGGCGCACCACGCCTTTCCTGCGGCGTCGCGTATATCCCCCGACGCCAGCCGCTCCAATGCCGAGCCGTGCATCACCCTGGCATCGTCGAATATCGCTTTAACCCTGTCGGTAGCTACCATTGCATTCGTCCTATTGGGGTGTCAAACAACATTATAGCCCTAACTGAAGCGGAAGACGCGCACCGCCACCAGCGCGGTGGCGGCGGCCCAGGCGGCCAGGGCGGCCAGTTGCGGCCAGGTCTCCCAGAGTGGAGCGCTGTTGATTGCCACTTCACGCAGGGCGTCCAGCATCGGGGTCAGAGGCAGGACCAGCGCGGCGTAGGGCAGCAGCCAGGGCAGCGAGGCGGTAGAAAAGAAGGTGCCGGCTAGGAACATCATCGGCAGGGCCACGGCGTTGCCCATCCCGGACGCGGCCGCCGGGCTGCGCGCCCAGGCCGACAGGATGAAGCCGATGTTCAGGAACACCACCGCTCCCAGCAGGACTATGAGCGCCACCCATACTATCTGAATGAGGACGGGGTTGCCGTGGATGTCGCCTCCGAAGACGAATACCCCCACGGCCAGGATGATGAAAGCCTGGACCAGGGCCAGCAGCAGGTGGGCGATGACCTCCCCGGCGAAGAACTTCCATACCGGCAGGGGGGTGACCAGCAGACGCTTTAGCACCTGCTGGTTGCGGTAGGTGCTGATGCGGACAGCGATGGAGATGATGCTGTTGGTCATTATGCCGAGGCCGAGCAGCCCCAGCAGCACGGTGTCGAAATAGTCCACCTCCGGCGTTTGGATGACTTCGGACTCCACAAGTTCGGTCGGCGGGAGCGGCTGGCCGCCAGAGCGAAGCTCGATGACCACGCTGCGGACTACGCCCTCGACAAGCTGGTTGCGGTCCGGGGTGCGAGTGGCGTAGGTCAGCGTGACCGGCTCGGAGGCTCCAGCGCGGTTCTCCGCCGCCGGGTCGTCCAATCCCTGCGGGATGAGCAGCAGGTAGCCCAGGTCGCCATCGGTGAGTCTCCGTCGGGCTTCGTCCAGCGCGTCTGGGGCCTGCGGGTCCAGTTCCTCCAGTTCGAGGAAGGATATACCGGCCAAGCGCTGGCGCAGCAGCTCCGCCCTGGGGCCGCCGGAGTAGTCGGCCACCGCCAGCCCGGTGGGAGAGACGCCGCGGAAGTCGAACAGCCCGAAGACCACCACCAGCAACAACGGGAAGAGCAAGGCCCAGAACAGGCCCTGGCGGTTGCGCGCCATCATCTTCAGGTTGGCCAGGGTGATTGCCAGCAAAGGGGGCCTCCAGTGAGTTACTGAACCGTCGTCATTCCCGCGAAGGCGGGAATCCAGAGTGCTCTGGCAAACACCGGCCTTGCCATTACAAGACGTATGGATTCCCGCCTTCGCGGGAATGACGGATAGGCTGCCGGGTTAACTCCGGGTCAGTTCGATGAAAACGTCTTCCAGGGTTACGGGGGTGATTTCCAACTGCTCCAGGGCTACGCCTGTGCGGCCCACCTCGTCCAGCAGGTCCTGGAGGTCGGCGGGGTCGTTGTGCACCCGCAACAGGCAGGTGTTCTCGTTGACGATGGGGACGGCTTCGACGCGATGGCCGAGCGCCGCCAGTTGCTCCTCGGTCAGCGGCGCTGCTGTCACCAGCTTGACGGCGTAGGATGCTTCAATGCGGTTGATGAGCTCGCGGGGCGGGCCCGAGGCCAGCAGCCGTCCGTGGTTGATGATGGCGAGGCGGTCGCAATGCTCCTCGGCTTCTTCCATGTAGTGAGTGGTGACGATGACCGTCGCGCCGCGCTGGCGCACCTGGCTCACCAGCGCCCACAGGTCGCGGCGCGATACCGGGTCGAGGCCGGTGGTCGGCTCGTCGAGAATGACCAGCTCCGGGTCATTGACCAGGCTGGCGGCCAGGGCGAAGCGCTGCTGCTCGCCGCCGGATAGCTGCCGGATGCGGCGGCGGGCCTTGTCGGCCAGCCCCACCAGCTCCAGAAGCTCCACCGGGGGCAGGCGACGGGGGTAGAAGCTGCCCAGCAGGGAGAGGATTTCGCTGAGAGTGAGATATTCGTAGTAGGACGACGCCTGCAACTGGACGCCGGTGCGGGCCTTTATATCGCGGCTGCGGGTGGCCCCGTCCAGCCCCAGCACGGCCACTCGCCCGGAATCGGGCTTTTGCAACCCCTCGATAATTTCCAGCGTGGTGGTTTTGCCCGCGCCGTTGGGCCCCAGCAGCCCGAAAATCTCGCCCCGCGCCACGGAAAAGGAAAGATGGTCAACGGCGACGACATCGCCATACCGCTTGACCAGCTCTTCCACCTGCAAGGCTTGGGACATGACAGCATAAAATCATATCACAGGCGCATTGCTCCAAACTCGAAGCCGTCATGGGCCACTTCATCCCCAATCCAGCGATTGACAGCCGCCGCCGGATGGGGCATTATGGGCGACAGAGGCACTACTCCCTTTACAACCGAATAACCCCGACGCTGCGAGTGCCCTTCAAGAGGGTTGAACGAGGAAGCTGGTCAAAGTCCAGCGCTGTCCCGCAACGGTAGGTCCTGATTGCGCGGTGCAATCAAGGCGAGTCCGGTCTACGGCTCTCAGCGATGTTTCGGCCTTCGAGGAAAGGCGCCGGCATGGCTCGGGCTAATGCAACGCGCTCTGCTCCCTTGGGCAGGGCTTTTTTGTTGGAATGACGGCTCGAATATCTGATTTAGGAGAGAATCCGTGACCCAAGCGCGATACCTGCTGCCCCTGGTTGCCATTCTCGTCGCAATGGCGGCGGCCCTGCTGGCCTGCGGCTCCGAGCCGACGGCTGCGCCTACCAGCCCGCCCGCGCCCGCGCCCACGGCTACCACTGCTCCCCAGCCAACAGCGGTTCCGGCTACAGCTACGCCTGTCCCGGCAACCCCGACGGCTATGCCCGCTGAGCCAACCGCTACGCCCCTGCCCGCCACGGCTGCCCCGGCTCCTACGGCAGCGCCCACAGCGACCCCGGAACCAACGCCGACGCCCACTCCCGCGCCGCCTACGGCCACGCCGGAGCCAGAGCCGGTGACCGTGGTGTCCTCGGACGGCATGGAGGTGACCTTCGAGACCCCGCCCGAGCGGATAGTTGTCTATGACGGCGCGGCGGTGGAGATGCTGTTCACCATCGGCCAGGGCCACCGCATCGTCGGCACCCACAGCTACGTTACCTATCCCCCGGAGACCGAGAGCATCACCAAGGTTGGCGACGCTTTCAACATGGACATCGAAGCCATCGTCGCATTGGAGCCGGACCTGGTATACGTGTTCTATGACCGCTTCAACGCCGACCTTGAGCGGGCCGGGCTGAAGGTGCTGTACGTCAAGAGCCTGTCCCACGGCTTCAGAGAGGTGTCCGACCAGATACGGATGTGGGGAGCCATTACGGGCGCAACGGAAGAAGCGGAGCGCGTAGCGGGTGAGTTCGACGCGCGAGTCCACGCCATCGAAGAGAAGATGGAAGAAATCGAGCCGACCTGGACCGTCTATTCCCACGGTTTCGAGTGGTGGACGCCGGGGCGCAACACGCTGGTCAACGACGTATTCGAGTTGCTGAAGCTGGAAAACGTCGCCGACTTCGAGGGATACCAGCAAATCAACCCGGAGCAGATAGTCGCCAACGAGCCGGACATAATCATGGCCGACTCGGTGGAAAGCGTTACGGAGAACCCGGTGCTATCCACGTTGCACATGGTCGAAGACCCCGACCACATCGCGGACCACATATTCGTGATGAGCCAAGGCAACTCCTTCAGCGTGGCCGGCCCGCGCTTCATGGACGCGGTGGAGGAATTCGCGGCCTGGGTGTACCCGAATCTGTTCCCTTAGTCTGAACTGTGATACGTGGGATTGGCCTGATTGCCGTGATTTAATCATGTCTATCCCCGAATCAGGCGAATCACAGTTCAGATGTTGGAAAGGCGAAAGTCAAGATAAGTGGCAGACATAAGGCTAACCTGATTATTCCCTCGCCCTTAAAGGGAGAGGGTTAGGTTGAATACTCTGTGGCAGGCATACGTCTGAAAGGCAGGAGGGCTCTGGATTCCCGCTTTCGCGGGAATGACGGGGCGACAGAAGAAGGAGGGGCGCTCCGGGTGGCGGCCGGTCTGGTGGGGCTGCGCTATCCGTGGTGGCGCATTGTGCTGGGGCTGGCGGCCCTGGCCGTGGCGGCCATCTTCGCAGCCAGCCTGGGATCGGTGCACGTGCCTTTCGGCTCGGTGGTGGAGATTGTGGCGGCGCGACTGCCGGGCGTGGAGCTGTCGGCGGATATTCCGGCGGCTTGGGACACCATCCTGTGGCAGTTGCGACTGCCGCGGGTGGCGCAGGCCGCCGTGGTGGGCGCGGCGCTGGCTATGTCGGGGGCGGCGTATCAAGGGCTGTTCAAGAACCCCCTGGCCGACCCCTACTTGGTGGGCGTGGCGTCGGGGGCCGGGTTGGGCGCGGTGGTGGTGTTGCTGACCGGCATTCCGATGTACCTGGCGGGAATTAGCCTGCTGCCCGTTGCGGCCTTTGCCGGCGGGACGGGCGCGGTGGTGGTGGCGTACAGCATCGCCCGCAACTCGCAGGGTACTCCGACGACCACGCTGATACTGGCCGGGGTGGCCATAGCGTCGCTGACCGGGGCGGTGTCCAGCCTGCTGATAATGCGGAGCGACCCGGAGCTGAGGCCGGTGCTGAGCTGGCTGCTGGGCAGCTTCATATCCTCGGAGTGGAAGGAGAGCGCCATCGTGCTGGCCTATGCCGTCCCCGGCATCATCGTGCTGCTGGGCTTCGGGCGGGTACTGAACGTGCTGCAACTGAGCGAAGACCACGCGGCGATGCTAGGGGTGCCGGTGGAGAAGGTCAAGCTGCTGCTCATCGCGGCGGCCACGCTGGTAACGGCGGCGGCGGTGTCCTTCTCCGGTCTCATCGGGTTCGTGGGGCTGGTGGCGCCCCACGCCGTGCGGCTGGTCTGGGGGCCGGACTACCGCTTCCTGCTGCCGATGTCGGCCATCGTTGGGGCGACCTTCCTGGTGCTGGCGGACCTGGTGGCGCGGACCATCGTGTCGCCCGGCGAGCTGCCGGTGGGCGTGGTGACCGCCTTCTGCGGAGCGCCCTTCTTCCTGTACCTTCTGCGCCGCAGGCGGCTGGGGACTTCGTAGATATGTGGAAGAGGACAAACGGACATTCCAGCTCCGTTAATGGTTCGACAAGCTCACCACCAACGGAGCTGGGCCTGCCACCGGCGGAGCCGGTCCCTCAGTTGGAAAGGACACCGGGCCTATCGGTTCGTCCTGAGCTTGTCGAAGGACGCTTGACGGCGCCGGGAATCGAGGCGACGGGGGTATTCGCAGCCTACGGCGAGCGGACGGTGCTGAACGGGCTGGACTTGGAGGTAACGCAGGGCACAGTAACGGCGCTGGCCGGGCCCAACGGGGTGGGCAAGTCAACGCTGCTGCGGGCAGTCGCCGGGGCTTTGCGCCCCGTCCGAGGCGAGATTCGGGTGATGGGGGCCGAGGTGTACGCCATGAGCGGCCGGGAACGGGCGCGGCTGGTGGGGATGGTGCCGCAGAACCCGGAACTGCCGCGAGGGACTACGGCGCTGGAGGTTACGCTGATGGGCCGCAACCCGCACCTGGGGCTGCTGGCCTGGGAGTCCGCCGCCGACGTGGACATCGCTGTCGAGGCGCTGCGGATGACCGACGCCGAGGAGCTGGCGGAGCGGCCGGTACACCAGCTTTCCGGCGGCGAGCGGCAGCGGGTGGCGATTGCGATGGCGCTGGCGCAGCAGACGCCGGTAATCCTGCTGGACGAGCCGACGGCGAACCTGGACCTGGCCTATCAGCCGGTCATCATGCGGCTGCTGCGGGAGCTGGCGGCGGCGGGAAAGACAGTGGTTACGGCAGTGCACGACCTGACGCTGGCGGGGCAGTTCTGCGACAGCGTGGCGCTGGTGGGCGGGGGCCGGGTGGTGGCCTGCGGCCCGCCGGAAACGACCCTTACGCCGGAGGCGATACGACAAGTATACGGAGCGGAAACGCTGGTGCTGGAACACCCGGAAACGGGCAAGCCCATCGTGGTGTCGCGGTGATTGCCGTTACCGGCCATAGTGATAGAGGCATTACCGACCCATCATGAGTATTACTAGCCCATCCTGAGCCTGTCGAAGGATGAGGGAATCGCGGGGGATTTCCCTCATCCACCTCTCCAGCCGCCTCTCCTTGCGGGGCCGGCCGGGGTGAAGCTCCTCCCTTCGCCCGGCCATTGCAGCCCCGCAGGCGGGGGCGGCGCAATACAACCGGAATCACCCGCGCTTTATTGCTGACGGGATTTCCGGTCAAGGTCTTCAAGCTCTTTAAGGAGTTCCGGGGGAATATCAACCTTCTGCTCCCGTAGTTTCCTTATCACCTCTTCCCGGCCTTCCTGTCGGCCTTCCTGTCGGCCTTCCTGCCGACCTCTTTCTATGTCCTTCTCTCGTTGCGCTAATGCCCAGAACATCCTGCCTAACCTCTCAATCGCAAAGATGAGCGAGCCGTATACCACCGCGCCCAGAGGCACAATCTGGCCCATCTGCGCCGTGCTGTCCCGGTTGCTCCACCACTGCCAGCCGTCGCCGCCGGAAAGCCAAATGAGCCACGTCACCACCAGAGTGCCGAGGGGAGCCAACGCCAGATGGAGTTGAAGCCAGTTCTCTTCGAGCCACTTCACTGATTTATTTTAACACCCGTGCCTCCTTGCTGAATGCAAGGTTGCCCATGCGTAGGATTTCACACTCACCCCCGTATCGAGTACGGGGCAGGCTCCAACCCTCTCCCTCAAGGGAGAGGGAGAAGAGCGATATCCGGCGGGTTAGTTCATGGACAGGCGGCGCAGGGGGGACTGCTTGCTGCCGTCGAGGTTGAGGGTTTCGCCGCCCAGCTTGAGGGTTTCCATCACGCAGTCCCAGACCTTGTGGGCGCGGTGGGCGTCTTCGGGCCAGAAGTCCAGGGTGATGAAGGCGTAGACGCCGGGGCCTCTGGACAGGCTGATGCGGGAGTGGGCCGGGCGGTCTTCGCCGGGGTCGTGGAAGTCCACTTCCAGCCAGGCCATTTCCATATCGTCCCGCCACGAATGCTGGTACTGGCCCCGGTTGGTTGTGGCCCTGGTGTCTCCGGCCAGAGCGCTATCTTCTATTAGCTTGGTCAGGGGGAGACCGCTCCAGTCTATGGGCAGGCCGGTGTCCGGGTAACGAAGCGGCGGGTAGATGATGGAGAACTCCAGGCGCATATCGGCGTCGGCTTCCTTGGGCTTGTCGAAGAAGCGGATGGAGCCGCCGCCGTCGGGATGGGGGCTGATGGTCCAGTCGCCGGGAACCTCGAACATGGCCTTCCCCCGGTCGGCCACGAAAACCTTGTTGCCGGGACGGGCCGTCCACTGGTGGTTTTTGGGCAGCCCGTAGCTTTGCTGCTGCCACTTTCTTTTCTTCTTAGGCATGATGAACCAATCCCGCTTTGACTCTTGGAAAGTATTTTACACGGTTGGCCAGCCTGGCGGGACGACTGCAAGCAACTGTTCTAGCCAGAGGCGGGGCGCTCCCATAGGTCGGGGCGGAGGAGGGGGCCTTTCCTGGCCCAGGGGATGAGGGTGAACACCACTTCCCGGGGTTCGGGGCCGGTCCTGTTCTGGATGCAGCCCAGGAAGTAGCGCACCAGCTCTTGGCCTCTGTCCAGGCGGAAGCCGGCCTGTCCCACCCGGGGCGGGAACATCATGCAGATGCCGGTGAGGTCTCGCTTGTGGGAGTCTTCGCTGAGGACGGCTTCGTCGAACTCATCGCAGAATTGCATGGCGAGGTTGCGGAGTTTGAGGATGGCGAGGACGGGTTTGAGGCGGCGCTGGAGGGCGTCGACCTGGCGCCTGAGGTAGCTGATGGAGTACATATAGTCACGCTCCTTGGTGGTTTCAGGGTTGAAATTTTTACTTTCCGGTCATTTCCAGTCATTTCCGCTCATTGCAGCTTGGGAGGGGCTGGTCATCAGCGGGGGGATGACAGGGGATGGACATGGCTTTGCAACCGTATCTCCTGGTGAATGAGGGGGGTTTGTCGGGTATTTCGGAGGGTCATAGGAAGGCTCCGTTCCGGCGGGGTTCCGAATCAGGTGGCGCAATCAACAGGCCCCCGTCTTCACGGGGGCAGGCTCCATCCGGGGTTTGGATTCCCGCTTTCGCGGGAATGACGGGTGGTGACGGATGGTAAGCTGGCAAACCAACTGAGTTGGAAGGCTGTCCTCCGTTCCGGTGGGTATTGTGGTTCTCACACAAATAAGGCTAGCGAGGAGTCACCGAACTGTGCAAGGGGCAATGGTCATCAATGGAGAAAAAGGGGAGAGAAGGCAGGGGAAGTAGATGGCTCTTCCTGGAATGCCAGGCGTGCGGCAACACGGGGGTTTGGATTCCCGCCTTCGCGGGAATGACGAGTGGGTGCGGGAACGACGAGTGGGTGCGGGAATGACGAGTGGGTGCGGGAATGACGAGTGGGTGCGGGAATGACGGGAGGGCGCGGGAATGACGGGAGGGCGCGGGAATGACGAGTGGGTGCGGGAATGACGGGAGGGCGCGGGAATGACGGGTGGGTGCGGGAATGACGGGTTGTTGGCGGTCATACCACCTAAATTGGAACGCTATCCCAGCCTGGTGTCCCGATTGACAATCCCAATGGGGCGGTGATACGTTTTCCGTCGGCTGTTTGGGGCTTGGGGCGTTTGACGGGCGCGCAACGTTCCGCGGCAAGACAGCTACTGTGCTTGTGATGAGCAGGCCGGGGCGGGCGGTGCGGCCCGCGGGCCTGAGCGCATCAAAGGCACTCCGGCCAGGAGCGTCTGCCGTCGGCTGTCTCATGGGTCTTCGCTGTATTCGTTTGCCTTCTCCACGTCCTTTCTCCGCCCGCCTGTTGCCGGACGGAGGATTTACCCCCGCCCTCCCCATCAGGGAGAGGGAGAGATGTGAGGAATGCTCATGGCGGTAGCCGTTGGCGGGCGGTTCCGGGCGGACAGCCTGGGGGCGGACGGATGGTTCCAGGTACTGGCCTGGGTCACGGTGGCGTCGGTATACGCGATGCTGGTGCTGGGCGGCGTGGTGCGGGTCACCGAGTCGGGCTTGGGCTGCGGCGATGACTGGCCGCTGTGCGCCGGGCAGTGGCTGCCGCCGCTGGAAAGCAAGGCCATCATTGAATACGCTCACCGAGTGGCAGCTTCGTTCCTGGTGGGGCCGCTCATTGTCGCTACGTTCATAGGGGCGTGGGTGCGCTACCGGCGGGAATCCTGGATAATCTGGCCGGCGGTCGCCGCCGTTGTGCTGGTCATCGTGCAGGCCCTGCTGGGCGGCCTTACAGTTACCACCGAGCTTTCGGGGCACGTCGTGATGACGCACCTGGCCGTGGCGGAGCTGACGCTGGCCTGCTGCGTGCTGCTGGCGGTGATGGCGCACCGGGGCGGGCTGCGCGATAGCCCGGCGACGTGGGCCGTCGGCAAGACGCGGTTGTTCCCGGCCCTCTCGCTGGCTGCGGCGGTGGCGCTGTTCTTATTGTTGCTGTCGGGTTCGTATCTCACCAACACCGCCTCGGCCACCTGGGCCTGCAACCAGTGGCCGCTGTGCGCCAACGAATGGGGCGGGGTGTTTCCCGGCGGCAAGTTCGCCCTGATTCACATGACGCACCGCTATGTGGCGCTGATTGCCGGACTGTTTATAATCTATGCGCTGCACCTGGGATTCCGGCGTCCTTCGACAGGCTCAGGCCCTTCGACAGGCTCAGGACAGCGGCAGCCGCCCGTGATACGATGGCTTTCGATGACGGCGCTGGCCTTGTTCGCGGCGCAGGTCCTGGCTGGGGCAGGCGTCATCTGGGCCGGGTTCGGGCAGGACGTGGAGGTGCGCGCGCTGCACCTGGCGCTGGCCTCCGGGGTTTGGGGTGTGGTGGTCGCGTTGGTGGTCGTTGCCTACTCCCGGGAATCCTCTGGGCCGGCAAACTCACGATGACCCTTCGACGAGTTTAGGATGGGATGGTTAACCAAGCAGGACATATAGAAATGGAAGAGGCAGCACCGGACGGGGAGGGACGCCCTCACCCCGGCCCCCCCTTGCATTCCCCCCCACAGGGGGGAGAGGGGGTGTTGGGCGGTGAGTCTGAGAGGAGGGCGAGGAGCGGCCCGCTGGGGCTATTGGCTGACTATATTGCCCTGACCAAGCCGCCTATCATCTCGCTGCTGCTGGTTACGGCCATCGGCGGGATGTTCCTGGCGGCGCGTGGCGTGCCCGACCTGCTGACGCTGCTGTTGGTGTGCGTCGGCGGGGCGCTGGGAGCGGGGGGCGCCAACGCCATCAACCACTACCTGGACCAGGACATTGACGCGCTGATGGCGCGGACAGCGCAGCGTCCGGTGCCTGGAAACCGAGTCCGCCCCTTCATGGCGCTGGCCTTCGGCATTGGGCTGAACATAGCGGCCTTCGGGGTGCTGTTCTACTGGGTGAACTGGCTGGCGGCGGGGCTGACGCTGGCGGCGAGCCTGTTCTACGTGCTGGTGTACACCGGATGGCTCAAGCGTAGCACGCCGCAGAACATCGTCATCGGCGGCGCGGCAGGGAGCATCCCGCCGACGGTGGGCTGGGTGGCGGTGACCGGCAGCTTCGACCTGCCCGCGCTGTATATGTTCGCCATCATCTTCTTCTGGACGCCGCCCCACTTCTGGGCGCTGTCGCTGCTGATACAGCGGGACTACGAGCGGGCCGGGGTACCGATGCTGCCGGTGGTGGCCGGGGAGCAGAAGACGGTGGAAAACATCTTCGCCTATTCGCTGGTGCTGGTGGCGCTGACCCTGGTGTTCGCGGCCACCGGAGCGGTGGGCGGGGTCTACCTGGGCGCGGCGGCGGTCTTGGGCGCGGTGTTCGTGTGGGCGGCGTGGCGGCTGTGGCGGGGGCAGACGCGGCGGAAGGCTCGCAACCTCTACCTGTACTCCCTGCTGTACCTGGCGCTGCTGTTCGGGGCGATGATGGCGGACGGGGTTTACCGGGTGCTTTAGCCTGAACTGTGATTTATGTGATTGCCATGATGGGCAGGATTTACTGATGCGTGAATTGATTGGTAAACATTCCGGGCCAGTCACCCGTCATGGCGATTTCTGGATTCCGGCTTTCGCCGGAATGACGGTATTGTTTACTATTTCATTCACGCATCAGTAATCACGGCCATCTCCAAATCAGGCGAATCACAGTTCAGACATTCTGCTTACTGTCCCCGCAGGTGCCGCAGTTCTTCGCGCAGCCGCTCCGCCTCAGCTTCGGCGGCCCGGCGGGCGGCCATAACATTCTCGTAAGACTCCAGCCTCAGCCCCGTGGCGGGGTCGTAGATGTGCAGCCACCCCCGATGTTGTCCTTCCTCCCGCGGCTCCCATGACAGGAGGGCGTCTATAGTGGGGCTGTAGCCGAGGATGGAGCCGTCGTCCTGGAGGGTGAGTTCGATGGGCTGATAGCGCCCCTCCACCAGCCGCTCGCCAGCCAGCGGCTCCCCGTATAGCCTGCCGCCAGTGGCGTCGAAGCGCCAGTATTCTCCGATGCCCAGCCGCTCATAGAGCAGACGTTTGGGGCCTACGTCGTTGCGGGCAGTGGATTGGGAGGCCATCTCCAAGACGAAGTCGGCCATCTTCCCGGCCTCCCAGGGCAGGTAGAGCATACGGCTGCGAATGGCGGCGGCGTCCACGCCGAAAGCCACGAGACAGTCGGGCTCGACCCGCACGTTCAGGTTACTGCGGTCGTAACAGAGGAAACACGCGCCGGTGACCAGCACGTCCCTCCGCCCGGTGGCGGTTGCGAGATAGTAGTTAAGCAGGTAGTTAACCCGATGTGCAAGTTCTACCATGCAAGCAACTTGTCGAATTGGAGTGGTGGATTTCCTTGCTCCTGATTGAGGCTGAAAGCCAGGGTATGGCTAAGCACCTTGCGCAGCAACCGAGCTTGCAGATGCCAGATGTCCCTGGCCCAGACCTGTTTGGCTTGAAAGCGCTCAACCAATTGACTGAAGACGGTCTCGATGCGGTAACGGGGCCGGCTGAGTTGGTAACTCCTCTGGGGCCAAGGGTCTTTTTTCTTCGACTTGAAGGGGGCCAGCAGGGTCAGGCCTTGGCTGCGCAACTCCCCAGTCAGGGTCGGGGACCAGTAGTTGCGGTCACCCAGCAGGACCCCCTGGGCATCTCCAGCCAGTTCGGGGACCATGGCCAGGTCATGCACGTTGGCTGGGGCCAAGCCGAAGCCGGTGATCAACCCCGGCCAGTTCAGACGCAAGTGCGCCCGGAAACCATAGAAGGTCTGCCGGGCTACGTCATCCCTCCCGAAAGCAGCTTCTCCCCGGAACCGCTGACAGCGGTGGGCTCTGGCGAAGCGGCAGACTGGCAGGGGAAAGCTGTCCACTATGGACAAGGCCGGGTCGTACCGGATGGAACCCAGGAGGATTTGCCAGACCTGCTCCTTGACCCACCAGAGGTTGGCGGCTTGGCGCACGAAAGTGGTGCGGCAGACTCGCGCCATAGCCGGAAAGAAGTGGCTGTAGTGGTGGCGGAAGTAGCGGTAGAGGGCCGTATCCTGGCCCAAGCCCAGAAATTCGCCCACTGCCTCCATGGTCAGCACTTCAGCATCGGACAACGAAGGTTCGGGTCCACTCCGCCGGAGCCGTTGTCTCTGGAAAAGGCTCTGCAAAGCATCATCTATCCGGCAAAAGACTGCTATGATTTTGGTATCCAGGTCCATCACACACCTCCACTGGGAACCGCAACTCTAGTAGAGGTGTTTGGACCTGGATTTTCAACCCCTTTATAACTTGCACATCGGGTTAGTTAAATTCGTGGAGGGGCGGTTCTTGATACAATGCTTCGGGCCTTTCCGGCCTTTCGCCAGGGTTGAATTCAAGGCCGGCGTAGATGTCGCGGTCTTCCCGCCGGTAGGGGATCATGGAGTATTTGGGCTTGGTGGTCATGGCGGTTTCTCCGCCCCCGCATCCTTGAGATGGCGAGGGCTGCCGGGCGGCTTTCGGCGCATAAAAGCGATGGTAGCACAGGCGGGCGGTTGAGGGCAGGCATGGGGGGCGGGTTTACGGGGCGGAAAAAGGGCGGGCAAGGGCCTTGAATTTGATTGACAGCTACAAGTGGCTATGTTAATCTTTCGCGCGGCAAGTGAAAAATTGCACACACTCCAGTTGGCGAACTACTAGGGGAGTCCACCTATGGGGTTGTTGCCCAGGAAGAGGGCAGGTTCCCCGCCGGAACCCACTCCTGACGAAAACACGCAGCGGCCCGCTCCACTCCGAAACCGGCTGACCAGGCTGGCCCTTTTCGGAGCGATGGCGGCCATTTTCTTGCTGGCTGCGGGTTGCAGCAAGGGTTTCCAGTCCACCTGGGACCCCATCGGACCGGTGGCCGACAAGCAGCTTCAGCTCTTCAACGTCCTGCTGTGGACGATGGTTATCGTCTTCGTGCTGGTCGAAGGGGCGCTGCTCTACATCGTCATCCGCTACCGCCGTCGGCCGGGACAGCCGCGCCCGCCGCAGATTCACGGCCACACGGCGCTGGAAGTCACCTGGACTATCATCCCCACCGCCCTGATTCTCGGCCTCGGCATCTGGTCGGTGTTCACGCTGTTCGAGCTGGATCAGCCGCCCACGGATCAGGGCGAGATACTGAACGTCACCGTCACCGGCCACCAGTGGTACTTCGAGTTCGAGTATCCCGACGCCGATGGCAACGGCAAGCGCATCAGCACGGCCAACGAGTTGAAGATTCCTGTTGACCGGCCCATCTCGCTGATAATGGAAAGCGACGACGTGCTGCACAGCTTCTGGGTGCCCAAGCTGGGCGGCAAGGTGGACGTGGTGCCGACGCGGCAGAACACGCTGTGGCTGATGGCGGACTCGGAAATGATTGACCAGCCCCTACCCGCCACCTACTACGGCCAGTGCGCCGAGTTGTGCGGCGTGGCCCACGCCCAGATGCGCTTCCGCGTCACCGTGATGTCCGAGGAGGACTACCAGGCCTGGGTCGCCAACTACGGGCCTCCGCAGGCCCTTACGCCCCGGGCCCAGCAGGGTCAGACGCAGTTCCAGATACACTGTGCGCTGTGTCACACCATCAACGGCCCGGAAATCGAGGCGGTGGCCAAGTCGCGTATTGACAGCTTCCTCACGGGCGGCGACGCGGTGGCGGTTCCCGGCCCCAACCTGACCGACCTGCGCACCCGGCAGACGCTGGCCGCGGGCATCACCGACCTGACGGTGGAAAACCTGCGGGCCTGGATCAAGAACCCCGAGGACATCAAGCCGGGCAACTGGATGTACGACAAGGCCGCCTTCTACGAGGAAGACGGCGACGCCACTTTGACCGACGAACAAATCGACGCGCTGATTGAGTATCTGCTGAACCTGCGTTAGACTGAACGATACAAGAATTTCACCCTCACCCCTTCGGCAAGCTCAGGACAGGCCTAACCCTCTCCCTCATAGGGAGAGGGGACTATAGGGAACGGCAAATTATGGCTACGATAACCGAGGTACTAGCCCGCCCGACATACGGCGCTTCCGGCATCTGGAGCTGGATAACCACGGTTGACCATAAGCGCATCGGCGTGATGTATGGCGTGACCGCGTTCATCTTCATGCTGCTTTCCGGCATCGAGGCGGGCGTGATACGCACGCAGCTCGCCACGCCCGACACCGACCTCATCGGCCCGTCCCGCTACAACCAGATGTTCACCATGCACGCCACGGTGATGATCTTCATGGTCATCATGCCGATGAGCGTGGCCTTCTTCAACTTCGTGGTGCCGCTGGCCATCGGCGCCCGCGACGTGGCCTTCCCCAGGCTGAACGCGCTGTCCTACTGGATATTCCTGTTCGGCGCCATCCTGATGCACTTCAGCTTCATCGTTGACCAGGTGCCGGACGCCGGGTGGTTCTCCTATGCCAACCTGACCGAGTATCCCTTCAGCGAGAACCTGGGGCTGGACTTCTGGGCCATTGGTCTGCTGATACTGGGAACTTCGTCGGTGGCGGGCGGTCTCAATTTCACGGTGACCATAATCAACCTGCGCGCGCCGGGTATGTCGCTGATGCGAATGCCGGTGTTCGTGTGGATGACGCTGATAACGTCCATCCTGCTGATACTGGCGATGCCGGTCATCACCGTGGGCCTGATCGAGCTGGTGATGGACCGCAACTTCGGAACGCACTTCTTCAACCCGACCGGGGGCGGCGACCCGATTCTGTGGCAGCACCTGTTCTGGGTGTTCGGACACCCGGAGGTGTATATCCTGATTCTGCCGCCCATGGGAATCGTGTCGGAGATTCTGCCGACCTTCTCCAGGAAGCCGCTGTTCGGGTATCCCTTCGTGATATTCTCCGGCATCGTCATCGGCATCATGGGCTGGGCGGTGTGGAGCCACCATATGTTCACCGTGGGGCTGGGGCCCATCGCCAACTCGGTGTTCACCATAACGACTATGCTCATCGCAGTCCCCACCGGCGTCAAGATATTCAACTGGCTGGGGACGTTATGGAAGGGCAGTATCGAGCTGACCACGCCGATGCTCTACGCCCTGGGCTTCGTGGTGCTGTTCATCATCGGCGGGCTGAGCGGCGTGTCTCACGCGGTGTCGCCGTCGGACTTCCAGCAGCAGGACACCTACTACATCGTGGCGCATCTCCACTACGTCTTGTTCGGCGGCTCCATAATGGGCATCTTCGCCGGGCTGTACTACTGGTGGCCCAAGCTGACCGGCAAGATGCTGAACGAGACGCTGGGCAAGATTAACTTCTGGCTGGTGTTCATCGGCATGAACGTGACCTTCTTCCCCATGCACTACGTGGGGATGAACGGGATGCCGCGACGGATTTACACCTACGCCGAGGAGTTCGGCTGGGGCCCCCTGAATATGCTGTCGACCGTCGGTTACTTCATCATCTTCGTCGGAATCCTGGTGTTCATCTACGCCGTGTGGCAGAACCGCAACGCCCGCCGGGTCAGCCATGACCCGTGGGACGCCCCCGGCGTGGAGTGGAGCATCTCGTCGCCGCCCCCGGCCTACAACTTCGCCGAGGTGCCTTACATCCGGGGCCGGGACCACTACTGGATTGAGAAGGACGAGGCCCGCGAGGCCGGCAACCCCATCACGGAGCCGGAACCGGCGGTTGATCCCAGGTCGATACACATGCCCAGCCCGTCATACTGGCCCATCATCGTGGCGGCGGGCGTGGGGCTCATCGGCGGCGGACTGCTGTCGCACTACGGCGTTAGCTTCCTGGGTGGGTTGATAGCCTTCATCGGCGTCATCGGCTGGAGCAACGAGCCGCCGGCAGAGCCCGAGGAAGGACACTAGGAGAGACAGGTAGGAGACGGGGACTTTGGCCCACGCACCTGAAACGGCCCATCAAGAACCGGCCCACGGGCATGGACATGGCCACGAGGCGCACGACGCCGCGGGCCATCACGAGCCGGTAGGCCACGACTACACCACCACCGGCCTCAGCCACCGGAAGATGCTGATGTGGGTGTTCCTGGGGTCGGACTGCCTGTTCTTCGGCTCCCTGATAGCCACCTACATGGTCTACCGTGGGCAGAGCCTCACCGGGCCGTACCCCATAGACATCATAGACATTCCGATAACCACCATCAGCACCTTCGTGCTGCTGTGCAGCAGCTTCGCCATGGTGCGGGCGCTGGCGGCCACCAACGAGAACAACCAGCGGGGAATCAAAATCTGGCTGCTGGCGACGGCGATTCTCGGCAGCATCTTCATCGGGTTCCAGGTCTACGAGTTCAACCTGTTCAAGAACGAAGGGCTGACGCTGGGGCAGAACCTGTTCGGGGCCACCTTCTTCACGCTGACCGGGTTCCACGGGGCGCACGTAACGCTGGGCATCATCTGGCTGCTGTCGCTGTTCGTGATTTCCTTCAAGGGCCGCCTGCATCCCGGGACCGCCCTGGACGTGGAAATCTGCGGACTGTACTGGCACTTCGTTGACATCGTCTGGATCGTAATCTTTACACTGCTGTACCTCGTCGGCGGCTTCGACGCCGGCCCGGCGGCGGGGCACTAATTGTCTGACCGGGGTTCGTGGGATTAATATGATTGCCCTGATTCAGACAGCCAATCGGTAATCCCGGTATCGCCTGGAGAACGCTTCCCGAATGGCAACAACGCACGAAACGGAACACGGCGGCGGAGGGCACCCGTCCCTCAAGCAGTATATCTTCATAGCTATACTGCTGTTCGCCATCACCATCGTTGAGTTCGTCATAATCATGGATTTCCCGGGCCCCCGGGAAAAGGTAATCAGCGACGCCCTAGGTGAGCCGTCCACCACCATCCTGTTGTTCCTGCTGTCGGGCATCAAGTTTGCCATCGTCATCCTGTTCTATATGCACCTGAAGTTCGACAACAAGTTCTTCTTCTGGACGTTCCTTGCGGGGATGACGCTGGCGGTGATGGTGGGACTGGCGCTCATCGGGCTGTTCACCGCGGTCATGCCGACACACGGGGGGGAACCGCGCAACCCGCACGTGGCCGCGCCCTGCGCCTTCGACCATACCATAGGGGAGCACGGGGAGAACGTCTGCCCGGAGCCGACGCCGCAGCCGACCTCGACGCCGGCGCCCACGCTGGAAGCGCTGGCAATCACCGCGCCGGCGGTTGTCGCCACTGGTGGAGGCGGAGATGGCGGGCCTCCGGGTGAGCCGAGCGCAGCCGAGGGCGAGCGGCTGGCCAACGAGGTATACGGCTGTAATGCCTGCCACTCCACCGACGGGACCGTGCTGGTGGGGCCGTCGTGGCAGGGCATATACGGCAGCCAGGAAGCGCTGGAGGGCGGAGGCTCCGCCACAGTGGACGACGACTACATACGGGAGTCCATCCACATCCCCGATGCGAAGATGGTGGAGGGGTTCGGCAACCTGATGCCCGTCCTGGGGCTGTCCGATACGGAGATAGACTCGATTATCGAGTACATCAAGACGCTGAACTAGGGTGAGGTTTCTCCCGCGAGGGAGCACAGCGAAAGTATTCGAAGGGGGCAGGCGTGAAAACCTGCCCTTACTTGATTAGGGTTTGTTGACATTTACCCGTCATTCCCGCGAAAGCGGGAATCCAAACCCCCGTTACCTCACAGTCCCCCGTGTCCCGCGTCTCCCCGCACAGGCAGGTATGTTAATGACAGTCGAGATGTGGGCCGCCGGGGTTTGGATTCCCGCCCCCCGCCTTCGCGGGGGCAGGCTTCGCGGGAATGACGGTTTGGGATTGCGGACGGCTGTATCGCAAATGTCAACACAACCTAAACAATACCGTCATTCCGGCGAAAGCCGGAATCCAGAAAACGCCAAGCGCAGAAACCGTAGCCGGAGGGCAACATCTCTGGATTCCGGCGAAAGCCGGAATGACGGGTAGCTGGCGCGGAATGTTTACTGATTCATTCACGCATCAGTAAGAGGTAGACCGGTAGCCTTCCACGAACCCCTCGCGTATCGGCGCTATGATGCCTTCCCCCATCCGGCGGGCGGCGATGGACAGCCCCTGCTGGGCGAACTTCAAGTCCCGTGCCATGATGTCTTCGGGTGTGGCCTGGGCCATTTGGCGGGCGTACTGAGCCAGGAAGTCGTCCATCTCGGCGCGGTTTTCGGCCATCCCGGCCATGATGCGGTACATTGGCAGGGTGCGGACGAAGTTGTGGACTTCCTCGCGGGTGTAGTCCGGGTGGCGGGACACCAGCAGCGACACGCCGAAGTCTATCAGGGTGCAGCGGAGCCCTTCGACAGGCTCAGGGCTAACGGGAGCGACGATGAGATGGGAGCGCCCCTCCGGGTCAGCGAGAGTGGCGTCGTTGTAGTAGACCCCGGCGTCGTGAAGCCGCCGCAGCATCCTGCCCAGCGCCAGGCCCACGGCTTGCAGGGTAGCCCGCCCCGAGCTTGTCGAAGGGTCGCGCCGTTCCGGGGGCAGGTCGGTGAAGAACACCCCATCGGCGAACCGCTCGGTCAGGTAGCCGGGCAGCGACGGAAACTGCGCCGGGCCGGCGTTCACCCCGGCAGCAATGGCGGCGATTTCGTCCTCCCGCGTGTTCTGGAAGGGCTTGATGACGATGGTCTCGCCCGTTGCTTCATCTCTGGGGCGCAGGACGGCCACCGGCCCGCGGGTGCGCCCGGTCATGCGAATCCTGGGAATGGGACGGCCCTGCTCCCGCCACTCCAGTACCGGCGGAAAGAAAGCATACTGCGCCAGCGTTACCACCCAGGGGTCCTCTGACACACGGCTGAACAGGGCCGGCTCGAGGTCGCTCAGTTTCCAGAAAGGTTGCATCCACTCAGGCGGCAATGTCCCCATGATTCCCACAAATTCCGCTGGCGGAGGTGGGGGAGGCGGCGCTATGGCTCGCTGAATCGTTGCGAGTTCGGTTAGGGAATAGGTGCCGGGGCTTTCGTTCATCGTTTGGGGACGTCCTCACCCCCTGCCTTCGCAGGGGCAAGCTCTAACCCTCTCCAGGGGGAGAGGGGATTTTGGTTAGCCCTCTCCCTCATGGGAGCGGGAATTGAGGTCAAAGCTGGTGGCGACCTTCGGCGTCCAGCGTCAGGTCGCGGACACGGACGACGGCGTCGAGGTTTATCCTGCCGTAGACGTGGGGGTAAATCTCTCCCGAGCGGCTGGACTCGCGCTTCACCTCGGCCTTGAGGCGGATAACGTCCACGTCGAGGACCTGCAAGCCGGTCGCACCGGAGTAGAGACGCTGGACTACGCGGAGGGTCTGGGCCTCGTCTCCCGAGCAGTGGATGAACCCCTCGTCGGCCAGGCTGGGGGCTTCGTACTCGCCGGCCGTTTGCGCTGCGGCCCAGGCGTCGGCTGTGGTGATGTGGTATATGACGGTCAAGATGTCACTCCAAAGGCGGTGCGCAGGCATCCGATGGATCGCGTAATAGATGCCGACCGGAGCTTGCGGCTTCAGTCCTGTGGGTCGCGCCTTGCCAATTCTTCTTCGAGTTGCCGGATACGCGCTCTCTCGTCGTGGATGGTCGGGATATGCCTTCCGGTGGACGGGTCGTGCCACTTGAGCTGTCCGTGATCCCATCTTATGAACAGGCCGATGGCTGCGCTGTAGCCCTGCAATATGTCGTCCTCCACTTCTTCGATGTCAATAGGCTCGTAGCGGTCATCCACCAGGTGGTCGCCCGCCAGCTTGGTTCCGTGGAACTGCCCGGTCTCATCGAAGCGCCAGTATTCGCGCACACCCATGGCGGCGTACCCCGGCCTTTTCATGTCAACGTCTTCTCTCCCGGTGCTGGGGGAGGCTATTTCCAATACGAAGTCGGGCGGTTTGCCCTGTTGGGAAATGATGTATCCGTTGTTTCGTTTGAACTCTTCCGGGTCGGTGTCGAAGGAGATGAGCAGGTCTGGCACCAGCCGTCCGGATACGGGCGAGTCCGGGGTCGGCCACAAGCGTCTTTCCCTTTCTACGAGGGTGGTCTCCGGGTTACCCAAATGGAGGGCCAGATAGTGGGCGTTTCCTGTCTTGGTAAGGTGGCTATAGCTAGTCATTTCTTCCGGCTCTCGCTCCGGCGGGTCCGGGAGTGGTCTGACTGCGGGTAGTTGTGATGGCTTGGTAGTCATGCTGAACCTCTTGGGCTGGGCGGTTCGTGTTGATTGTACACCACTATGGGGGCGGCTTCGTGTTACTATGGAAGGGCAAACTCAACGGCAAAGGGGCGGCATGAAAGGCGAGATTCACGAGGGGCCGGGACTGACGTACCTGACGGTGCTGCCCGACGACTATGACCCGGAGGCGTCGTATCCGCTGGTGATTATGCTGCACGGGTTCGGGGCGAATATGCACGACCTGGCCGGGCTGGCTCCGGCCATCAACCCGACGGGCTACGTCTACGCCTGCCCCAACGCGCCCATCCCCTTCAACCTGGGACTGGGACACGCCGGTTTCGGCTGGATGACGCCCCGGGGCGGCTCGACGCCGGAGGAAATCGCCAACTCGGAATCGCTGCTGGCCGGCTTCTTCGACGAGGCGCTGTCGCGGTTCAAGGTGGAGCCGGGCAACTGCCTGCTGCTGGGCTTCTCGCAAGGCGGCGGAATGACCTACCGCTGCGGTCTGGGCCGGGCCGACACCTTCGCCGGGCTGGCGGCCCTGAGCGCCACGCTGCCGGGGGCCGAGGAGCTGGACCACCGCCTGCCCGCCGAGCGCACGCAGCCGATTTTCGTGGCCCACGGGCGCTACGACCAGATGATTGCCGAGAATACCGCTCACGCCGCCAAGGACTACCTGGAGAAGGCGGGCTACTCGCCGGAGTTTCATGTCTACAACATGGGGCACGAAATCAGCGGCGAGGTCATCCGCGACCTGGTGGCGTGGATGAACGGCGTGCTGCCGCCACGGGGGACGCCCTCACCCTAACCCTCTCCCAGGGGGAGAGGGAACTTTCGGGGGGACGCCTACTCTTCGTCTTCCTTCCAGGAGATGAAGCGGTCTACGGAAATGGTTATCAGGGTCAGCCGCTCGTCGGCCAGCAGTTCGGCGGCGAACTCCGCGCCGCGCTCCGGGCCCTCGTAGAGGATGCAGGTGCGGCGGGCCATGTCCTCCAGCCCCTCGGAAGAGACGTCGGCCCGGCCCTCGACAGTCACGAATTCGTAGGGATGGTCGGGGGTGCAGACGCAGAGGGCGACGGCGGGGTTGCGGCGTATGTTGCGTACCTTTATCGCGCCTGCGTCGGCCATGACCAGCGCCCGCCCGTCGTCCCACAGGAACCACACCGGGGCCACGTGGGGCGTTCCCGAGGCCCGCAGGGTCACCAGTTGGGCCGTCCGGGGCTGGGACAGGAATGCGTTTATCTCTTCGGCAGTCAGATTCGCCATGATGCTTGCGCCCTCCGTCGGGTATGATGGTAAGAGAAGAACTTTCACCAATATAGCATAGGCCCCCGTCGAAATTTCCAATGCCTGGAACGCTCTTCATGTCCCTCCAACCCGTCCGGCTTGTCTCCTTCCTTCTGACAACCCTGATGGCCGTAGCGGCCTTGCTGGCCGTGGGCTGCGCGGCAGAAACGACGGCGACGCCGACAGCCCGGCCCACGCCTACGCCCGCCCCGACGCCAACGGCGATACCCGCGCCTACGCCTACACCCACGCCCGAGCCGCTGGTGTTCTTCCCCGCCGACGAGGCTCCCCACGATGCGCCCATCGAGTGGTGGTACTTCAACGGTATGCTGCGGGATGAGGCAGGGGGCGAATACGGCTACCACTTCGTCACGTTTCAAACGGAGGGAGCGCCCGGGGTTACGCCCCACCTGTTGCAGGCTACGCTGGGCGACCACGGGCAGGGCGTCCACTACGCGGCGGAGAGGGGGGCGCTGTTGCCGGAGCAGCCCGACGCCCGGAGCGTGGACGCCGAAACGGGCGGATGGCTGATGAGGGCCGGGCCCAAAGGCTACGATATGCGATTTCACTTCGATGAGGGCGACGGCGTGGTCAGCCTGGAGCTGCGGGCCGTTCCCCGGCGGGACCCGGTGCTGCACGGCGGAACCGGACTGGTGGACATGGGCCCGGAAGTGGCTTCCACCTACTACTACTCGCGCACACGCCTGCACGTGACCGGCTGGATTGAGGACGCCGAGGGACGCCGCCCGGTGGTTGGCCCCGGCTGGATGGACCACCAGTGGGGCGAGATAGCCAGCGGGCGCATCGGGTGGGACTGGGCCAGCGTCCAGTTGGACGACGGCGCGGACCTGATGGTGGCTGTGGTGTGGCATCCCGAGGGACGCCGGCGGCTGGCCGGGCACGGCACCTATGTCGAGCCGGGCGGCGCGGTGACATATCTTGAGGGTGATGATGTCTCGATCATAGCGCAGGGGTCTTGGACCAGCACCGAGACCGGGATCGAGTACCCCATGGGCTGGCAGGTAGGGGTTGCCTCTATGGGGCTGGAGTTGGAACTGACGCCTTACCTGGAACAGGCGGAGTCCGCCAGCGGGATTCTCGGCGTATCCTACTGGGAGGGCGCGGTGTCGGTGGAAGGGCGACGCGACAGCGAGCCGGTGAGCGGCTGGGGCTTCGTGGAGCTGGTGGGCTACGACCCGCGCCAACTGGAAGCGACGCCGCCCGTGCCAACGCCGGAGCGGTAGGGAGCGTAGGGCAAACGCATTCTAATTTACCGGCTATGCAGGCACCAGTCATTCCCGCGAAAGCGGGAATCCAGAGGGTTATGCTCCGGTACAATCAGCCATGGGCAAGGGGTTTGGATTCCCGCCCCCGCCTGCGCGGGGGTGACGTTCTTTCGCGGGAATGACGGTTTATGAGGCCACCTGAAATTAGAATGCGTTGGCCCTGGTAGGGAGCGTCGCTGTGACTTACGGCAGACACGAAACAGTGTAAAATGGCTCAATAATTTTCAGAGCGAGGTCCCATGTCCGAATCTCCTGACTTCCTGGTAGCCAGCAATCTCCGCAAGTCCTTCAATGGGTTGCAGGCGGTGGACGGCGTTTCCTTCAGCATCGGCAAGCAGGAGATTTTCGGGCTGTTGGGGCCTAACGGGGCGGGCAAGACCACTACTATACGGATGCTGTCCACCGTGCTGGCCCCGGACGACGGCGACGTGGTCATCGGCGGGCATTCCGTAGCGCGGGAGAGCGACGCGGTGCGACGGCTGGTGGGCGTCTGCCCGCAGGAGTTGGCGCTGTACCCGGAACTGTCGGCCACCGATAACCTGGTGTTCTTCGGGCGCATGGCCGGCCTCAGCGGGCGGGATGCCAAGACGGCCGCGGCGGCGCACCTGGAATCGGTGGGTCTTACCGAGCGGGCCCGCGACAAGGTGGACAAGTTTTCCGGCGGGATGAAGCGTCGCGTCAACCTGGCCGTGGCCCTGATGAGCCGTCCGCAACTGCTCTTTCTCGACGAGCCGACGGTGGGCATTGACCCGCAGTCGCGCAGCCACATCTTCGATACCGTCGAGGGCCTGCGCGACGACGGTATGACCGTCCTCTACACCACCCACTACATGGAGGAAGCCGACCGCCTCTGCGACCGGCTGGGCATCATGGACAACGGGAGGCTGATTCGCTTGGGCAGCCCGCAGGAGTTGAAGGCGGAAATTGGCGACCCCGCCGAAGTGACGCTGGAAACCGTGTTCCTGGAACTCACCGGGCGCAGCCTGCGGGACTAACCTATGCCGTTGTTTGCTCGCCCTTCCAGCTCCACACCGTTATTCCGCCTTGCGCCGTCATTCCCGCGAAAGCGGGAATCCATACTCCCGCTCTCCCGGTCAGTTGGTATACCCATGACGCCCTGGATTCCCGCTTTCGCGGGAATGACGGAATAAGGGCCCGCTTTGATGCGCCCCCTCCACATTGCGCTGCTGGAACTCAAGCTGTTCCTGAACAACCGGGCCGAGCTGGCCTTCAGCATCGCCTTGCCCATCCTGCTCTTTGCGCTGATGTACGGCGCGCTGAGCAGCGACAGCGAGGTCTTCACCCCGGCCAGCGTGGTGGACCTGGACGGCGGAGTCCATGCCCGCGAGCTGGTGGCTCGGCTGGACTCGCTGCCCGAGGTGGAGGTGGAGGAACGCACCGAGGCCGACGCCGACGGCGCGCTGGACCGCTCGGCCATCCTGTTCGCCGTGGTGATACCCGACGGGTTCAGCGAGGCGATGGAGGCGGGAGAGCCTGTGCCGCTGGTGTTCCGGCAGCGGGGCAACGGCGGCGACACGGGCCAGATTGTCGCCGCCATCGTGCGAGGCATCGCCCGCGACATGGCAACCGAAACGCGGGTGCGCCACTATACGCAACAGGCTTTGGCAGACTCAGGAGTGCCGCAGGAGCGGATAGACGCCGAAGTCGGGGCGCAACTGGCGTCGCTGCGGGCCAGCCCGCCGGTGGCGGTGGAGGTGCGGCGGCCCTCCGACAAGCTCAGGGCAGGGGAGGCAGGACGCCCTCACCCTAACCCTCTCCCAGAGGGAGAGGGAACTTTATCAGGACGCCCTCAGTCTGAATCATCGCCGGAGGGAGAGGGAACTTCGGACGACGGCCTGTTTGCGCGGCTGATGCCGGGGTTGGTGGTGATGTTCGTGATGTTCTCCGTGACGCTGGCGGCCCAGGCCCTGGTGGAGGAGCGGCGCACCGGCACCCTGGAGCGGCTGATGACCACACGGCTGGGGGTCAACCAGCTCTTCATCGGCAAGTTCCTGTCGGGTGTGGGACGGGCGATGTTCCAGACGGTGGTGATGCTGGCGCTGGCCTTCATCGTATTCCGGCCCGCCGGGTCGCTGGCCTTTGCGGAGCTGCTGGCCTTCGCGCTGCTGGCGGCGGCCGCCTTTACCGGCGTGGCGCTGGTCATCGGAGCGGTGGCCCGCACCCGCAACCAGGCGGCTTGGGCTGCGGTGTTCTTTACGCTGCTGATGGTAGTCTTCGGGGGAACATTCTTTGAGATTACCGAAGGCACTCTGCTGGACGCCATATCCAAGGCCACCATCAACTCCTACGCCATAGACGCGATGCGGAATATCATCGGCAAGGGCGAAAACCTGGGACAGCAATGGCTGGAAATGGCGGTGATGGCCGGGGTTGCTGTCGTGGGTCTGACCATCGCCCGCCTGCTGTTCCGCATCACCCCGGAGGGACGGTAGACACGGATGAACACAATCGCCCGTCAATCCCTGCTGCTGGCCTGGAAGGACACGCGCATATTCTTCAAAGACCGGGCGGCGCTGGCCTTCGCTTTCCTGTTGCCTTTCGTGTTCGTCATTGGGTTCTCGCTGGCGTTGCGGGACGTGGGACCGGAGAACCAGACTTTGCAGTTTGTGGTAGCTACCCAAGAGACGGAGGGCGTCAGCGTTCAGGCCGTCGAATCCATAGTCGCCGCGTCAGACGCCCAAGTTGTTGGCATGGGCTACGACGACGCGCTGGCCGCGGTGGATGCAGGCGATATAGACGGTTTCGTAGCCTTTCCGCCGGATTTCACCCTACGGCTGATGTCGGGGGAAACGGCGTCCCTGGAAGTGTTTGTAGGCGACATTCCCTCTGCCGACGAAGCGGCGCTTCGGGGGTTCGCCCAGGAAATAGCGTCACGCTTCTGGGAGGCTCAGGCCACGCTGAACGCCGTCATTGCCTTGGGCAGCCCCGAGGACATCGCCGCCGTGCTGGAGGAACTGCTGTCCGACACCAGCGGCCCGGCCATCGGCCTGCGGGTGGAGCAGGTGGGCGACATCAAGCCGTTCAACGCCTCCAACTTCGCCCTGCCGGGCTACCTGACTATGTTCGTGTTCTTCACCGCCGCCATGGGGGCCGAGGCCCTAGCACGGGAGCGGCAGACGCACACGCTGGAGCGGCTGCTGGCCAACGGGGCGCGGCGGGAGTCGCTGATAGTGGGCAAGTTCCTGGCCGGGGGCATCATCGGCGTGGCGCAGGTGGCGGTGATGTGGATTGTAGGGGCGCTGGCCTTCGGCATCGACCTGGGCGCGTCGCCGGTGGCGGTGGTGCTGCTGTCGCTGCTGATGGTGGTGGCGTCGGCGGCCTTCGGGGTGATGCTGGCCAGCTTCGTCGGCAACGTGCGGACGGCGTCGGCGGCCGGGGTGCTGACCTCGCTGGTGCTGGCGCCCATCGGCGGGAGCTGGTGGCCGCTGTTCATCACGCCGCCGTTCATGCAGTCGCTGGCCCGCCTCACGCCCCACGGCTGGGCCAACGGCGGGCTGAACAAGCTGATGCTCTTCGGGGCGGAGTTTGGCGACGTTGGGCCGGAGATGGCGGCGCTGGTGGTGTTCGCCGCGGTGTTCCTGGCGGTGGCGCTGTGGCGGTTCCGGTTGGCGCCGTCGGGGTAGGGTTGTCTGGTATCCTGTTGGACGCTCTTCTTGGAGGTGATTGTCTGAACTGTGATTTATTTGATTAGGGGATTTTTATGATTTGCCTTGTCTTGGGCATCCTTTAATCCTGATTCAGACAATCGCCACCGTAAAAGACTTTGCAATCGGCCTGTGGTATGACAAGGGAATCGTGGACATAGCGACAGACATCATCCTGCCGCCAGAACAACTGCGGCTGGTGCTGGACCTTACCCGAACGCATCTGCCCGGAGTAGAAGTGTGGGCCTACGGCTCGCGCGTCCGGGGCAACCCCCGTCGCTACTCCGACCTGGACCTGGTGGCCTTCACGGAGCCGGGGCAGTCGTCGCAGGCCGACGACTTGCGGGAAGCCTTCGAGGAAAGCGACCTGCCCATCCGCGTAGACCTGCTCCTGTGGAACGAAATTCCTGACTCATTCCACCGCCAGATTGAACAGCAATACGCCATGCTGCAACGGGCGGGGGAAAATGTGCTGGCTGTAACGGAATGATCCTTTTTCCCTGCGTTAACAACCGTCTGGTTCAGAGTTGCGGCGGTGGGGTGGCTTGTTTATCATCTTAGTGACGGATTCAGTAAAGACGAGTGGAAAGCAATGGCTTTGGACGAAATCAGGCTATGGGCTATGGACGGTTCCGGGGGCGCGACACCGTTGTCGTCTGCTGGTCAAACGGAGTCCGAGCAGTTGCTTGAGAAAACACTGGTCAATAACCCGGATATGCTGATGCCGGGCCTGACGCTGATGGGACGCCAGACACGCACTGAAGGCGGGCCTTTGGACCTGCTGGGCGTGGATCCAGACGGGCGGCTGACGCTGTTCGAGTTGAAGCGCGGTTCATTGAACCGGGATGCCGTAGCCCAGATTATTGACTACGCTTCTTTCCTAGAAGCCATGGACGACGAGACGCTGGCCCGGCACATCACCGACTATTCCGGTCGTCACGGCATAGACAACATTGACGATTTCGGGAGATGGTACGGTGAGAACAGGAGCGGACTGGAACTGAGCGAGATGCGCCCCATACGCCTGGTCCTGGTAGGTCTGGGAGTTGACGATGCTACTACCCGGATGGTGCAGTTTCTCGCCAAAAAGGATGTAGAAATTTCGCTGCTGACGTTTCATGGATTCAACGAATCTGGCAGAATCCTGTTAGCACGCCAGGTGCAAGTGAAACCTGAAGTGGCGTCCACCCCTAGTACTCGAACTATGCAGTCTCGACCTCCTCAGAGAGAACTTATCGAAAGAGTCGAAAGCAGGATTAAACAATCCGAAGAACAATGGGAAGAAGGCTGTCTCCTTTGGAAAGCTATCCGCCAAATGTTTCTTGAAACATTCGGCAATTTTCGCGAAAGAGTTTCCAGATCGGCTAGCGACTGGGCCCTATATCGCATAAATTTCTCCCTTCGACGGCCAAGAGGAAGAATGCAAGCGGCGGCGGTTCAACTCAGTCTCGAGGGACTTCATCCGTGGGGCCAGTGCGTTGAAGTAATTTTCTTCCCGTCCGCTGTTCAATTACGCCTAGCAGAATTCACCCAGCTTCGTAGAGAGATCCCATACATTACATATCCCCCGAACGACCCTGCAAAGGAATCAGGCGTCTTAGAAGTCAAGTTCATGATGAAGTCCATGAGTGACTGGGAAACCTACAAAGAAAAACTTACCGCCATCGCTAGGTCTGTCTTTGAAGCAAATGAAGCCAACCTGGAAGGCGAGGATGATTAATGGACTCCACCAACCTTCGCACTCCCCTCTATGACACGCACGTTGCCGCCGGGGCGCGTATGGTGCCCTTCGGCGGGTGGGATATGCCGGTGCAATATCCGGCGGGGATTCTTGCTGAAGTCCGGGCGGTGCGTACCGGGGCCGGGATTTTCGACGTTTCGCACATGGGGCGGGCGTATATCTCCGGGCCTTCGGCCACCGAGTTCCTGGACTGGGCGCTTACCGGGTCGGCGGCGACGCTGGCTGTGGGGCGGGCGCGGTACTGCATGATATGCAACGAGCGGGGCGGGGTGATTGACGACACCATCTTCTACCGGCTGGCCGAAGACCGCTACCTGCTGATTCCCAACGCCGGCAACCGCCACCGGGTGCTGGACTGGTTCGGGCTGGTCATCGGGCAACGGTTCTCCGGCGGCGTGACGATCGACGACCAGACGATGCAGACTTCTCTGCTGGCCTGCCAGGGGCCAGCGGCCCTAGGGATCGCCCGCAATCTGGCGGAAAACGGGCTGCCGCGCCTGCGCGTCTTCGCGTGGACGGAAACGCGGATGCGCGGCTCGCCGGTGCTGGTGGGGCGCACTGGCTACACTGGCGAGGACGGGGTGGAAATCCTGGCCCCGGCCGCGGCGGCTCCCATAATTTGGCAGGCCCTCACCGACGCCGGAGCCGTACCCTGCGGGCTGGGGGCGCGGGACGTGCTGCGCACCGAGGCTGGGCTGCCCCTGCACGGCCACGAGCTGGACGAGTCCACTACCCCGGTCGAGGCCGGCTTGGAGCGATTCGTTGATTTCGAGAAGGACTTCGTGGGGCGCAATTCGCTCCAGACTCAGCAGTACAATGGCACCAGGTTCACGCTGGTGGGGCTGCAAATGCCGGGGCGGTCGGCGCCCCGGGCCACCTATGCTCTCACCGTCCTGGGGTTTCCGGCGGGACAGGTGACCAGCGGGTGCTACTCGCCCACGCTTGACATGAGCTTGGGGATGGGCTACGTTTTTCCCGAATACTCACGGCCCGGAACCGTCCTCGAAATGGACAAACGGGGTCTCATCGAAGAGATTACCGTTACCGCCCTTCCTCACTACCGGCGGTCAAGCACCAGCCGTTCCGCATAGGCTAAACCACCCAGTCCGGCCTTTGCCGCAAGGAGCATTCAATCCCCATGAGCCCTACCGATCGCAGTTACACCGAAGAACATGAGTGGATTATCGTGGAAGACGCCTACAGCCGAAGGGCGCTGGTGGGCATCACCGACTATGCCCAATCCGAGTTGGGCGACATCGTATATTTCGAGCTGCCCAAGGTGGGCGACAGGCTTACTCACCTGGGCAAGATGGGAGAGGTGGAATCGGTGAAGGCCGTTTCCGACCTGTTCTCCCCGGTGAGCGGCGAGGTCATAGAGGTCAACGGGGCGCTGGTTGACCAGCCGGAGCTGACCAACACCGACCCCTTCGGCGCAGGCTGGCTGCTGCGGGTGACCATGTCGGACCCGTCGGAACTGGACTCGCTGATGTCGGCGGAAGACTACGACGTCTACATCGCCGGACTGCACTGATGAGCAGCAGCGCCGTCAACGGCGGCGGCAACGGGCATTTCCAGTCGCACTACATCCCCAACACGCCGGAGGAGCAGGCCGGGATGCTGGCCGCTCTGGGAGTTTCGTCCATTGACGACCTGTTCGCCGACATTCCGGCGGAACACCGCAATCCTCCGCTTCGGCTGCCCGCCCCGATGCCGGAGCTGGAGATACAGCGGGAGTTGGGTGCGCTGGCCGGACGCAACCGGCCGCTGGGCAGCGGGCCGTCGTTCCTGGGGGCCGGGTCGTATCATCACTTTATCCCCGCCATCGTGAAGTCGCTGGTTACGCGGGGCGAGTTCATCACCGCCTACACCCCCTACCAGGCCGAGGCCAGCCAGGGCACGTTGCAGGTCATATACGAGTTCCAGACGCTCATCTGCAACCTGTACGGCATGGAAGTCGCCAACGCCGGTATGTACGACGGCGCCACCAGCCTGGCCGAGGCCGCGCTGATGGCCTGCCGGGTGACGCGGCGCGAGCGGGTGGCGGTGCTGGACACTGTGTCGCCTGCGTACCGAGCCGTCATTGAATCCTACTGCCGTCCGCAGAATCTGGAAGTTGTGACGGTCAGCAACGCCGCATCGGGAGTCAACAATTCCACCGCCTGCCTGGTCACGCAGTACCCCAACTTCTTCGGCAGCATCGAGGACTTGGGGGCGCAGGTGGACATGGCGCACAACGCCGGGGCTTTGGCGGTGGTGTCGTGCGATCCCATCGCGGTGGGGATGTTCCAGCCGCCGGGCCACTACGGGGCCGACATAGTCACCGGCGAGGGACAGCCGCTGGGGATTCCGCCCAGCTACGGCGGGCCATACGTGGGGCTGTTCGCCACCAAGCAGGAATACATCCGCCAGATGCCCAGCCGCCTGTCGGGCCGCACGGTGGACCGCAACGGCGAGACGGGCTACGTGCTGACGCTGCAAACGCGGGAGCAGCACATCCGCCGCGAGAGGGCCACCTCCAACATCTGCACCAACGAGGCGCTGTACGCCCTGGCCTCCACCATCTACCTGGCCGCGCTGGGCAAGTCGGGCCTGCGGCAGGTGGCGGAGCTTTGCTACCAGAAGTCGCAGTACGCGGCGTCGCAGATAAATGGACTGCCGGGGTATTCGGTGGTCAACGACGGGCCGTTCTTCCGCGAGTTCGTGGTCCAATGCCCGCAGCCGCCCGCGGAAATTAACCGGCGGCTGATGGAGCGCAACATCCTCGGCGGCCTGGACGTCAGCGACAGGTATCCGAATGGGATGCTGCTGTGCGTTACGGAGATGAATACGCGGGAGGAGATTGAGCAGTTGGTGGGGGCGTTGGGGGAATAAAGCCAATCAGTTCGGTGGCGCCACAAGTCAGTTAGACCTCTCAAATGAACTTTTGCTAAAGTCCGGCCCAGCTACAGTTCCAGGCTTTACTACAGCAAAGGGTAGGAAGCGGAATGAATGACGAGCAATCCGAAATAATCATAGTCGGCGATGAAGATCGCAACGAAGAAGCGGCTGTCAGTATAGACAGACAGCTCAGAGACGACGAAACACTCATAGCATGTGCCGGATTCGAGTTCAAATCAAAGTTGATAGCCATCACAGACCAGCGAGTTCTCATAGCCGACAAGTCCAATGGTATAGTCTTGAACCTGAAACTCGGCAGCATAAAAACGATCAGGCGTGATGGGCGAACACTCATAATCATAGACACAAGAGACAATACATACAGTCACCGCTTCGGCAAAGATCAGACCGTTCAAGAACTGGTTGATATAGCGTACAGGCAGAAGGCCATCAGTGAACGGCCTTCTGTCGGCACATCCCAGACGGGAAACTCTTACGTTAAAGGTAAAGGCGAAAACCAGCAGACAACTCCAACCCGGCCCGAAAACGGACAGCAGTCCAACATTGCTGAGCGAGTCGCCTTCTGGGAAGAACAGGACCGCATCAACCAAGAACTTATACCCAGAGTCATACAACAAAGTGAAGTCCTGACCGGGCATATCAAGAACCACGACAACCTCCAAACCGCCGCCGTGAAGATGGTTAGGGAGACTGTAGAGGAATCGGAAAGCCGGATTAACCAGCAACTTCAGGAAGCCCAGGAAGAAAGGCAACTGGGAGAGCAGCATCTCCGGCAGGCCACCGAAGAAAGGCAGGCCGCAGAAGAGCAACTGCGGCAGGCGACGGAAGAACGCCAGACACAAGCGGCGCAATGGGAGGCAATAGCCGCAGAGCGACGGCAGCATCAAAAGGAACTGGAAGCCGCCGCCGAGGAACGAGAGGAGATGAAACGCCAGCACTCGGAAGAGACCGCTGGTATGAGAAGGCACAGCCGCAGGATGACCGTCATCGCCATCGCAGCCGTCACTCTGGCCGGGGCTGCGGTAGTGCTGGCCGTCTTGCTGTGAATAGAAGGCAGCCGTGAGTATGAAGTCCACAGAATTCGCTGACTGGCTCGCACGGCTCCCCGGCGGCCCCGGCAGCACTCGCAGGTCCAGCCGGGAACTCTTGGTCGACTTGCGCGACTCCCGGCCGGAACTGCTGGCCGCGGAGTATGCAACGTCCGCTTCGATAGCACTCTGGTCCATCTTTGACGAAGTAACCGTAGATGACCGGATCAACGCCGCATACCAAGCGCAATATCCAAACGAAGCCGCTGAACTCTCGCTATACGACAAGGTAAAGGAGTTAACGGAAAGGGGTGAGGAATCCTACGGTGGGTTCATAAACGGAATCAAGGGCAAACTAGCCGAGTTTAACGCTGCCGAAAGGCTGGAGCAGGCCGGATACACAGACGTAACCATAGCTCCTTACTCGAACCAGCCGGTGTTCGATATTACCGCCACTGCCCCGGACGGCGAGACTGTCTGGTGGCAGGTCAAGACTGGCCAGGAATCTTATGCTGCTAACGTGCAGACCGCTATGACGGAGAATCCCGACGTCAATTTCGCCGTTAGCTCGGAATTAGAGGCCGCCATTGCCGAAACTAACCCGGAAGCAGCCGCAGAGCTGTTGGACATTGGCCTGGACTATGAGCTAGTCGAGGGAATAAACGACGGGCTGGACACCCTGACAGGGAATTTGGGTATTGACATCCCCGACAGCCTCGGGGAAATGCTGCCCTACGCCGGGGCAATCGTGGCGTCCATAAGACTTCTCGGCAGTGTTGTCACAACCGAGATGACGTTCAAGGAAGCTGATCGAACCACTAAGAACAAAATCCAAGTGGTACAAACCTTGACCCTGATCTCTAGAATGGGTCTGACTGCTCTACTTCTCAAAGCAGGAGCATCTGGTGGGACTGCAATAGGAAGCATAATACCGGGAATAGGCACTGCAATAGCTGGTGTCGCCGGAACCGCCATTGGCGGAGTCTCAGCGATGTTTCTCAACAGTCGCCTCCAGCCCCGCATACTGTCACTCGCCCTCGACATTTGTGGACTGGAAGAAGACGACCTCTTCTACTACAAAAACAAAGGCAGGATAGACCAACTGGCGCTATCTTTTCACAATAGAGCATATACAGCCTTACCTTCCTGAATCACGGTCGAGACAACCCATACTGCCACGGAGACAGAGAAATGCGTCAAGGCGGAAACCGGGATACTTCCAAACTGCTGATGGAGCGCAGCGTGCCGGGGCGGGCCGGGGCCGTGCTGCCGGAGTCGGACGTGCCGTTGCAGGCGCTCCCGGACGCGGCGTTGCTGCGGGATGATTTGCCCCTGCCGGAGCTTTCCGAGCCGGAGGTGGTGCAGTATTTTACCGGGCTTAGCCAGCGGAACTTTTCCATAGATACGCATTTCTATCCGCTGGGGAGTTGTACGATGAAGTACAACCCCAAGATTAACGACGAGACCGCCTTCCTGCCGGGGTTCGCGGGCATACACCCGTTGCAGCCTGCCGAGCAGTCGCAGGGGGCGATGGAACTGCTGTACAGGTTGCAGGGGTTCTTGGGGGAGATAACCGGGTTGCCGGCGGTCAGCTTGGCGACGCTGGCTGGGGCGCACGGCGAGCTGGCCGGTATGCTGATGGTCAAGGCCCGCCTGGCCGCCCAGGGACAGACCGGGCGGACGAAGGTCGCCATCCCCGACAGCGCCCACGGCACCAACCCGGCGTCGGCGGCCATGGCCGGGTTCCAGGTGGTGGAGCTGGCGTCGGACGGCCAGGGCAACGTGGACCTGGAGGCGCTGCACGACGTGGCCGACGACAGCCTGGCCGGGGTGATGATTACATTGCCCAGCACGCTGGGGCTGTTCGACACCAACATCGTCGAGGTCTGCCGCATCGTCCACGAGGCGGGCGGGCTGGTCTACGGCGACGGGGCCAACATGAACGCGCTGCTGGGCCGGGTGAAGCTGGGCGATTTGGGCTTCGACGTTTGTCACCTGAACCTGCACAAGACCTTCAGCACGCCCCACGGCGGCGGCGGACCGGGCGCCGGGCCGGTGTGCGCCACGGAGCGGCTGGCGCCGTACCTGGCTGCGCCGGTGGTGACGGGGTCGGAAGCGGATGGATACTCGCTGGCGACCCCGGAGCAGAGCATCGGGAAGCTGGCCGGGTTCCACGGCAACTTCGGGGTGCTGGTGCGAGCGTATACGTACATACGGACGCTGGGCGCGGCGGGCGTCCGCTCCATCAGCGGCAACGCGGTGCTGAACGCCAACTACATGATGAACGCGCTGCGCGACGTGTACCACCTGCCCTACGACCGCACCTGTATGCACGAGGCGGTGTTCTCCGCTGACTGGCAGAAGGCCAGAGGCGCGGGCGGTCTGGAAATCGCCAAGCGGCTGCTGGACTACGGCTTCCACGCCCCAACGATGTATTTCCCGCTGATAGTCCCCGAGTGCCTGATGATC
The DNA here is from genome assembly GCA_965204865.1 of Dehalococcoidia bacterium. Lineage (GTDB taxonomy): Bacteria > Chloroflexota > Dehalococcoidia > Lucifugimonadales > UBA3495 > VXOI01. The sequence goes on from OZ242027.1 coordinate 4,045,071, forward strand.
GAGCCTACGGAGTCGGAAACGCAGGAGACTATCGACGATTTCGTGACCGCGCTGAAGCAAATCAACGCGGAGATAGACGAGGACCCGGACCTGGTGCGCAACGCGCCGCACACGACGCCGGTGGCGCGGCTGGACGAGGCGCTGGCGGCGCGGCGGCCCAACCTGCGGTGGACTGGAGGTTAGGGATTAAAACCGCCAGCCCTCTCGCTCCATCAGTTGTTGCAGATTTATGCATTCAATGCCGAAGTAATCGCAAACATTCGGGATTCTCGCAGCATTGGGGCGGCGCGTCTCCTCAGTCACGACGCACGTCCCCATCAAAGCCCCGGCCTTGGCGATTAGAAACGGATCTGCGACTGGATCGCCTTTCGCTATAGCTTTAGCGCCGAGCAGATTACGGAAATGCGGTACACTGAAAATCTGAGTAATGAACCCCTGCTCCCGAACCGAAGGCAGGGAGAAAAAATTTTGATTCAACCGCTTTAATTCCTGAACTGCGGCAATAAGACCGAGGCGACGAGTGAGTTCGGCTTCGACTTCGCTGACGGAACTGGCTCTACCTGCACTGATGAGGGCATGGAATCTGCTCCAAAAGCTGGGGAACCTGTCTTGGTAATAGAACCTGTAGATCTGGCTAAGCGTGTTACTGTCCAGAGAATAATCAGTCATCAGGAAGCCAGCCTCCTGTTCAGCCAGCTTTCCAGACCAGGAATGTTGGACGCTTTAATGTCCAAGTACTCAGCTAGTTGCTCAATGTCGTATGCGCCCTGGTAATAGCCGCGAAAGGCCAGAGCGGTATATTTGACACCCAAGTACGTGCCTTGATTAGAGTAGTAATTACCTCCGGAGCCGCCATCGGAGCCTTCCGAGTAACGGCGCCTCCACTCTTCCACCTTTTCGTTATAAAACTGTTGGTCAATCCAGTCTTGATTCAGACACTTCCGCAGGACAACTTCCCGGCTCACCCAGTATCTTCGAGCGAGAGCGACCAGGGCGTCATCGGTTATCCCGGCGGCCACATCTAAGGGCGCATTCTTCTGAAAATGGCTGGTAGGCACCAGAAATTCGCCGGCAAATCTATTGCAGGCAATTTCAACATTTCTATCATGCCCCTCCAACGAATCCACGTAATGCTCAATGCCGGAACGTTCCAGGTAGCTAAATCCGAAAAACAGATGCGCCAACTCGTGAAACAGAGTAAAAATTTGGCGTGTTTTGGGTTGCCCATTGTTCAAATACACTAGCGGATACCGGGGATCGTCAAGGCAGAATCCAGCAACATCATCTTGCTTGAAATGGCGCTTGAACACCCAGACTCCGGCTGATTGCACTGTGTCCCGCCAAATGTTCAGAGCGTCCTCTTCGGATGACCACTCCAACTGGTCGGCTATGGTAACGTCCAAGTATCTTCTGGTTGCCATCGCCAATTCACCGACATTGTCTGGCGTTGCGCTGGGGGCTAGATCCTGGATGATGTGCCTTTCCGTGGAATCGTCAAAGGACGCCAACTCTGTCAAGTCCAGTTGTCGAGCCCTAGCCTGGCGGATAGATAGCCAAGTGTCTGGCCCCAGGTCATCAAGAGCCGATGCAGGGAGACGGCGAAACTCTGCGGAGGGGTTTTGTTCCTCCGGGGGCTCGGGCAGGAAAAACAAGGCGGTTGGCCGGTGGTACAAATCCCGTGCCAACCGCTCCAGTTGACGCCAAGTAGGAAATTCAGCACCGGATTCCCATGCCTCAATCATCGCCGCAGGGCGTTTTATACTAATGGCAACCGGCTCTACCGTGAGATAACCGGCCTGCTCTCTCGCCCAGCGCAGCATTGCCGGGTTAATGCCGATTGCCTTGTCCGCCATAACGTAACCTCGACAGATGAGGTCAGGATCAGGATGCCCGATTCTACTACATTTACGCCGCCCCCGCCTGCCGTTCCTCCTCCAGCACCGCGTTCAGCAGTTCCTCGTCCACCCGCACCTCGACGCCAGCGCGTTCCTCTTGCAGCAGCATGGCGACGCGGGAGTCGCGGTGGCCCCAGCCGCGGTTGAGGGCCTCGGTCATTTCCTGGAGGGTGAGTTGGGCCAGGCGCATGGGGACGTCGTACTCGCGGCCCACGCCCACGGCCAGGTCTACGTCCTTGCGGGCGAGGCGGAGGGCGAAGTCGGGCGGGTCGAACTTGCCGGGGAGCAGGTGCTCGGCCAGGCCCTCGAAGGTTCCGCGGCGTCCCTGGGCGCCCTTGCGGACGGCCTGCCAGAGGGCCAGCGGCTCCACGCCGGCCTTGACGCCCATGGTGAAGACCTCGGCCAGCGCCGCCTGCACTATGTAGCCGGTGCAGTTGTGCACCAGCTTGGCGATGGCCCCGCAGCCGATGGGGCCGACGTAGTAGGCCTTGTCGCCGATGCTGTCCAGCACGGGCTTGCAACGGTCGAAGACCTCCTTGTCGCCGCCGACCCAGATGGCGAGGTTGCGGGAGGCCGCGCCCCGCGGCCCGCCGCTGACCGGCGCGTCCAGGACGTGGATGCCGCGGGCGGCGGCCTGCTCGTGGATGCGCCGGATGAGCGTGGGGGTGCTGGTGCTGAGATCGAAGTATACCTTGCCCTCGCTCATGCCCTCGATGATGCCGTCCTCGCCCAGGCCCACGGCCTCGACCTCGGTGGGGCCGGGCAGCGAGGTGAAGACGATTTCCGACGCCTCGGCGACTTCGCGGGGGGAGTCGGCCCAGTCCGCGCCCGCCTCCAGGTGCCGGGTGGCGGCCTCGCGCCGGATGTCGTGGACCACCATCTCGTTGCCGCCCTGCAAGCAGTTGTAGGCCATGCTGGCGCCCATTGTTCCCAGTCCGATGAATCCTACTTTCATTGTCGTGCCTCCGATGCCGTTTTGGGCTTGCCTCATATCATACCGTAGGCAAACCATCACCGGCGGGTGTAGTTGGCTGGGAATCAGAGGACGTTGATTTGCGGGTTAGGGTGCAGGAGATATGAGCGAAAAAACAGCGGCCACCGCGTCATCGGAGAAGGACACGGTGGCCGGGGAGACGGCGGGCAGGCCCGTCAGAAGAAGTTGCTGACGTTTTTGGCCAGCAGGACGGTCTGGTCCAGGACTATCTTGCGGTAGGCCACCTTTAGCTGGCCCTCTTCGCGGCGGAGGATGTCCTCGCGGCTGCCTACGTAGAAGTCCTGCTCGGTCTCGCCTCGGGTGCGGTACATTACGAAGTTGGAGTAGACTTTCAGCTCCGATTCCCGGCTGCCCGGCTCGACCTCGATGTTGGAGACGAAGTGACGGGTGCGGGACGGCGGGTCCTCGGCCCAGGCCATGCCGGAGTCGAGACGCCGGATGCGGCGGGTCAGCGAGTCCTTGTCCTCGTCCATGATGGCCAGGTCGTCCTCGCCGGAGATGTCGCCCTCTTCGTAGCGGGAGCCGTCGAGGATGGAGATGGCCTTGCTGTAGGCCGGGTAGCGGTTGGAGCGCAGGGGCATCCAGTACTTGATGTCGTCGGTCAGCAGGTCGAGCCAGTCATCGAACCGGCGGGCGTCCAGTATCCTGGCCTCGCGGTACAGGAATTGCTCGACCTCGCGGATGGTGTCGTCACGCATGAGTTGTTTCCTCTAAATTACCATTATGCTTGCAAGGTTTTAGAGAATCCGTTGGTGGTGAGCCTGTCGAACCATCAACGGATTCCTTTGACCCGTCCTTCGACAAGCTCAGGACTAACGGTTTGGAGCTTTGAAGTTCTTTGCAAAGACCCTTAGTCAGGCGGGCCAGCCCTGGGAGTCCATTAGCTGGCTCCAGCGGCCGTAGAAGGCGCGGTGGTTGTTTTCGCTGAGGCGGTAGTCGCTGGCCCAGCCGAGCAGGTCTTCGTCGTAGCGGGCGTGGCCGAGGCCCATGCTGATGTTGAGCTGGTGGCGGCGGGCGACGACGCCAAGCCCAGCCTTGCTGCAACCCTCCCAGTTGTCCATGTCGTCCTGCTCGAAGGCCCCGGAAGGGCCGAAGGCGCGCAGGGCCTGGACGCGGAAGGCCTCCTTGACCTCGGGCGGCGCGGCTTTGTCCACGTACACCGCCGCCTGGATTTCGGTCCTGCCGGGGCCCTTGGGCTGCCAGACGCGGTAGGTGCGGGCCACGCTGCGCAGCAGGGACAGATTGGGGAATATGGTGCCGGCGTGGGGGCGGATGAGGCGCAGGCGCTCGCCCACGCGCTGGGCCACCTCGTCGCGTATGGACTCCTCGTAGGCGATGATTTCCGGCACGGCCGGGTCGGAGGGGTCGTCCGGGCCGAGGCCGACGATGCAGTGGCCGTTGCCGGGGGAGACCACCGTGCCATCGCGGGAAGGGCGGGCGCGGAAGTCGCCGCCGAAGCCGGTGGTCACCGCCGACAGGTGGCTCCAGCCGGTGTGGTAGCCGTCGCCGGCGAAGTTCTCGGCGGGCATCTTCCAGTTGGCGGGAATCTGCCACTTGTGGACGCCGCCGACGACCTCGACGCCGCCCTCGCGGCGGTCGAAGAAGACGTCCAGATACCAGGTGGCGTCGCCCAGGTAGTCCAGCAGGGGCGGCGCGTCGGCGTCGAAGGTGGCGAAGACCAGGCCCTTGTAGGTGTCGAGCTGGGCTACCGGTATCAGGCCCCACTTGGACTGGTCCAGCTCGTTGTAGTAGGCGTCTTGGAGGTTGGGGACGGCCTGCAACTTGCCGTCGTTGGCAAAGGCCCAGCCGTGGTAGGCGCAGATGAAGGCGGCGGCGTTGCCGTTGTCGGCGCGGCAGAGCCGGTTGCCGCGGTGTCGGCAGATGTTCAGGAACGCGCCCACCTTGCCGGAGCGGTCGCGCACCACCAGCACCGGGTCTTCGCCCATGTAGGTGGTCAGGAAGTCGCCGGGGTTGGGAATCTGCGACTCGTGGCACAGGAACAGCCAGCAGCGGGCGAAAATCTGCTCCAGCTCCTGCTGGTAGATTTCCTCGTCGCTGAATATGCGGGGGTTGAGTACCCCGTTGCCGGTGTCCACCAGGGAGGCCATTTGCATCGTTGCCATAAGAAACTCCTATGTTGTTGAAGCCTATGACGGGATGGGAACGCCCTCACCCTAACCCTCTCCCGGAGGGAGAGGGAAATTGTCAGGAAGGGCACCTATAAGTCCGCCCAGCTCTCCGCGGCCATCATCTGGCTCCAACGCTTGTAGAACTGGCGCTGGTTGCTGTCGCTGAAGCGGTACTGGCTGGTGAGGGCCTCGTAGTCCTGATTGTAAGTTTCGTGGCCGAGGCCCATCTGGTAGTTGAGCATCTGGCGGCGGGCCACCACGCCCCGGCTGGTGAGGGTGCAGTTCTGCCAGTTGTCCATGTCGTCCTGCTCGAATGTCCCCGAGGGGCTGAAGCCGTAGGCGGCGATCTTGCGGATGGTCTCTTTCACCTCGGGGGGAGCGGCCCGGTCGGTGAAGGCCCAGGCCCAAATCTCGATGCTGTGGGGACCCTTGGGGTGCCAGACACGGAGGGAGTGGGAGTTGGTCTTTATCACGGAGAAGTTGGGGAACACGGTTCCCACTATCGGGTTCAGCATCCGGGCGCGGGGGCCGAGGCGGGCCTCGAACTCCTCGCGGGTGTCTTCCTCGTAGTCCACAAGGAGCTGCACGGGTTCGGCGGTGTCGTGGCCGCCATAAGCAATAAAGCCGTGGCCGTTGCCGGGGGAGACGTTCCCTCCGCCGGGGGTGGTGCCGCGGGTGATGCCGAATCCAGTGCGGAGGGTGGCCAGGTGGGACCACTGGACATGATAGGCGTCGCCGATGAAGTTCTCGGCGGGAAACTTCCAGTTACAGGGGACAACCCACTTGTGGACGCCACGGAGCACTTCAGCCCCGCCCTCCCGCCGGTCAAAGAGTGTGTCCAGATACCAGGTCATGGGGCCGAGGTAGTCCAGCAGCGGGGGCGCGTCGGCGTCGAAGGTGGCGAATATGAGGCCCTTGTAGCTGTCGAGCTGGGCCACCGGGATGAGGCCCCACTTGGACTGGTCCAGCTCGTTGTAGTAGGCGTCCTGCAAGTTGGGGACGGCCTGGAGCTTGCCGTCGGCGCCGAAGGCCCAGCCGTGGTAGGCGCAGATGAAGGCGGCGGCGTTGCCGTCCTCGGCGCGGCAGAGGCGGTTGCCGCGGTGGCGGCAGATATTCAGGAAGGCGTTGACCTTGCCCTGGCGGTCGCGGGTAACGAGGACAGGGTCTTCGCCCATGTAGGTGGTGAAGAAGTCGCCGGGGTTGGGAATCTGGGTCTCGTGGCAGAGGAAGAGCCAGCAGCGGGCGAAAATGTTTTCCAGCTCTTCTTGGTAGATGCCGTGTTCGCTGAAGATTCGGGGGCTGATCAGCCCCCGGTCGATGTCAACCAGCGAGTTAACGTTTGCAATGACCATGAAGGTCTCCTTGCGTGGTCATTTGTCTGAACTGTGATTCCTGTGATTCATTTGATTACCATGATTTTGATTCGAGAATCATGGCAATCATCAAAATCTAATAAATCACAGTTCAGACAACTCTGTCCAACTCTCCGCGGCCATCATCTCGCCCCAGCGCTTGTAGAACTGGCGCTGGTTGCTGTCGCTGAACCTGAAATCGCTGGTCAGGCCCTGGTTTTCCTCGCTGTACCGGTCGTGGCCGAGGCCCATCTGGTAGTTGAGCATCTGGCGGCGGGCCACCACCCCCCGGCTGGTGAGAGTGCAATTCTGCCAGTTGTCCATGTCGTCCTGCTCCAGGGTGCCCGAGGGGCTGAAGCCACGGATGGCGATGAGGCGAATGGCCTCCTTGACCTCGGGCGGAGCGGACACATCAGCAAAGACCCAGGACCATATCTCGATGCTGTCCGGGCCCTTGGGGTGCCAGACCCGGAAGCTGCGGGCGCTGGATTTTAGGAAGGAGAGGTTGGGGAAGATGGTGCCGACCATGGGGTTGAGCGTCTCGGAGCGGGGGCCGAGACGGGCCTCCACTTCGGCGCGAATCTCAATTTCGTAGTGCTTGAGCGCCTCCATTGGCTCGCTGGTGGTGCCGCTGACGGCGCACCAGATGCCGTGGCCGTTGCCGGTGGAGACCTGGCCGCCGCCATCCACGGCCTGGATGGTCGGGCCTACGCTGAACCCTTGCAGGATGGGCGACAGGTGCGACCAGGGAGTGTGGTAGGTGTCGCCGATGAAGTTGTCGGCGGGGAACTTCCAGTTGCAGGGCGCGACCCACTTGTGGACGCCGCCGATGACCTCGACGCCGCCCTCGCGCCGGTCGAAGATGGCGTCCATGTACCAGGTCATGGGGCCGAGGTAGTCCAGCAGCGGGGGAGCGGCGGGATCGAAGGTGGCGAAGATGAGGCCCTTGTAGCTGTCCAACTGGGCCACTGGGATGAGGCCCCATTTCGTCTGGTCCAGCTCGTTGTAGTAGGCGTCCTGCAAGTTGGGGACGGCCTGGAGCTTGCCGTCGGCGCTGAAGGCCCAGCCGTGGTAGGCGCAGATGAAGGCGGCGGCGTTGCCGTCTTCGGCGCGGCACAGGCGGTTGCCGCGGTGGCGGCAGATGTTCAGGAAGGCGTTGACCTTGCCCTGGCGGTCGCGGGTAACGAGGACGGGATCCTCGCCCATGTAGGTGGTGAAGAAGTCGCCGGGGTTGGGAATCTGGGTCTCGTGGCAGAGGAAGAGCCAGCAGCGGGCGAAAATGTTTTCCAGCTCTTCTTGGTAGATGTCGTGTTCGCTGAAGATGCGGGGGCTGATGAGGCCGTGGTCGGCGTCGACCAGTGAGTTAACATTTGCGATGACCATGAAGGTCTCCTTGGTCATTTGTCTGAACTGTGATTTATTTGATTTTGATGATTGCCATGATTTTTGATTCGAGAAATCATGGCAATCAAATGAATCAAAGGGAAAATCACAGTTCAGACAACTCGCCCCAGCTCTCCGCGGCCATGAGGTCGCTCCAGCGCTTGTAGAAGAAGCGCTGGTTGCTGTCGCTATAGCGGAAGTCGGCTATCACGGCGTCGTAGTCCTCGTTGTAGGACTCGCGGCCCAGGCCCATCTGGTAGTTGAGCATCTGGCGGCGGGCCATCACGCCCCGGCTGGTGACGGTGCATTCCTGCCAGTTGTCCATGTCGTCCTGCTCGAAGGTGCCCGAGGGGCCGAAGCCCCAGACGGCGCTCTTGCGGACGGCCTCTTTGATTTCGGGCGGCGCGGCCACGTCGGTGAAGGCCCACGACCAGATTTCCACCTTGTCCGGCCCCTTGGGGTGCCAGACCCGGAAGGAGTGGGAGCTGCCCCGCAGGACCGAGAAGTTGGGGAACACGGTGCCTACCACCGGGTTCAGCATCGCGGCGCGGGGGCCTAGTCGGGATTCCAGTTCCTCGCGGGTGTCGTCCTCGTAGTCCTTGAGAATCTGCATCGGCGCGCCGGACTGGTCCGCGCCCACGGCGATCATGCTGTGGCCGTTGCCCATGGCCACCGGGCCGCCTTTCATCTTCGGCTGGGCGGTGACGCCGACGCTGAAACCGGCGCGGATGGGCGACAGGTGCGACCACTGGACGTGGTAGGCGTCGCCAGCGAAGTTCTCGGCGGGCATCTTCCAGTTGCAAGGCACCACCCACTTGTGGACGCCGCCGACAATCTCGCTGCCGCCTTCCCGCCGGTCGAAGAGGGTGTCCAGATACCAGGTCATGGGGCCGAGGTAGTCCAGCAGCGGCGGGGCGGCGGGATCGAAGGTGGCGAATATCAACCCCTTGTAGCTGTCGAGTTGTGCCACCGGAATCAGGCCCCACTTGGACTGGTCCAGCTCGTTGTAGTAGGCGTCCTGCAAGTTGGGGACGGCCTGTAGCTTGCCGTCGGCGCTGAAGGCCCAGCCGTGGTAGGCGCAGATGAAGGCGGCGGCGTTGCCGTCCTCGGCGCGGCACAGGCGGTTGCCCCGGTGGCGGCAGATATTCAGGAAGGCGTTGACCTTGCCCTGCCGGTCGCGGGTGACCAGCACGGGGTCTTCGCCCATGTAGGTGGTGAAGAAATCGCCGGGGTTGGGAATCTGGGTCTCATGGCAGAGGAAGAGCCAGCAGCGGGCGAAAATCTGCTCCAGCTCTTCCTGGTAGATGTCGTGTTCGCTGAAGATGCGGGGGCTAATCAGTCCCCGGTCGAAGTCAACCAGCGAGTTTACGTTTGCGATGACCATGCTGTCGGGCCTCCCTCCATGTCATACGTCCGTTTCATGGCTTTAGTAAACAACGGGCATTTTATTACAAGCGTGGGAAAAACATAACCCGCGCCTACCTGGGTCTTTCGGCTTTTGTCTGAACTGTGATTTATTTGATTCGGATGATTACCCTGATTAAGGCGCACCTACATCAGGGCAATCATTTAATCACACGAATCACAGTTCAGACAAAGAATCGAAAGACCCTGCCGCGCCTCCGCAGACATTCGCGCGAAAGGCTTGGCAGGGGTTAGAATAGACTGGATGGACGCCCCCACCCTAACCCTCCCCCGGAGGGAGAGGGAAGATTCTGAAATTCTGTTGTGAGTGGGTGCTGATTATGACGCTGAGGGACAGGCTGGAAGAGGACATCCGCGATTCCATGCGTCAGCGCGATCAGGGGCGGGTGGACGCCCTGCGGTTCCTCAAGTTCGCGGTGCAGGCCGTGGAGAAGGAACGCCGGGAAACGCTGGACGACCAGGCCATGATCGAGGTGGTATCGAAGCAGGCCAACGACCGCCGCGAGAGCGTCAAGGCCTTCAGCGACGGCGGGCGCACCGAGCTGGCGGACAAGGAAGCCGCCGAGCTGGCCGTGCTGGAAGAGTACCTGCCGCCCCAACTCAGCGAGGACGAAATAGTCACCCTCATCCGCGAGACCGTCGAAGCGGTGGGCGCCACCGGCCCCCGCGACCGGGGCAAGGTGATGGGCCGCCTGATGCCGCAGGTGCGCGGCAAGGCCGACGGCGCGGAGGTCAACCGGCTGGCGGGGGAGATTCTGGACTCGTTGGGGTAGGCATCGGGTCTACAACAATTCCACAGCGACGCATCCGTCATTCCCGCGAAAGCGGGAATCCAGTGAAGCAATCTGAGTGTGGGCGCCTACCCGGCTCAGGCCCCTGGATTCCCGCTTTCGCGGGAATGACGGATAGATGCAGGGAGAAATTGGGTAACAATGCGATTCGGAATCTTGCGATTCCCCGGCACATGGAGCGACGTTGACTGCCACCATGCGGTTAGCGGCGTTTTGGGGCAGGAGGCGGAATACGTCTGGCACAAGGACGTCTCGCTGGACGGGTTCGACTGCGTGATACTGCCCGGCGGCTTCTCCTACGGCGACTACCTGCGTCCTGGTGCGATGGCCCGCTTCTCGCCGGTGATGGATTCGCTGTACGGGTTCGTGGAGGCGGGCGGTACGGTCATCGGGATATGCAACGGGTTCCAGATTCTCTGCGAGTCCGGGCTGCTGCCGGGCGCGCTGCGGGCCAACCAGCAGCTTGAGTACCGCTGCCAGTGGACTACCCTGCGCGTGGAGAGGAACGATTCGCGCTTCACCTCCGCCTGCGACGCCGGTCAGCGGCTGCAAGTGCCTATCTCCCACGGCGAGGGCAACTACTACGCCGACGCCGAAACTCTGGATATGCTGGAACGCGAGGGTAGGGTGCTGTTCCGCTACTGCAACGACGCGGGAGAAGCTACCGACGCCGCCAACCCCAACGGTTCGGCCAACAATATAGCCGGTATCGTCAACGAGGCGGGCAACGTGCTGGGGATGATGCCCCACCCGGAGCGCAGTTGCGAGGAACTGCTGGGGAGCGCCGACGGAGCGCTTATCTTCCAGTCCATTATTGAAAGCGCATCCGTCGACAAGCTCAGGACGAGCGGGCGGGCCTAACCCACTGAATGCTGGCAATCGCCCTCTCCCTTCTGTCGGCTGCCAGTCTTGGCAACGGCGCCGTGACCGGCCGCATGGGAATGCAGGGAGTGCATCCCATCGCGGTCATCGGGGTTGCCCTGGTCGTTGGGTTTGTTGGCGTGGCCATAGTGGCCCTCGCCCTCAACCCCTCGGACATATTCCAAGTGCCGCGGGAAGCACTGCCCTGGATAGTGGCCTTCGGACTGGTGCAGTTCGCCATCGGCCGGTCTACGGCCTACGCGAGCATGAGCGCCATTGGGGCTTCACGGGTGTCGCTGTTCATTTCCACCCAGGTGCCCTTTGCCGCCTTTTTCGCCATCGCCTTCACGGGGGAGAACCTGACGCCCCTGGTTGCCGTGGGCACGCTGGCGGTGATGGCCGGGCTGCTGCTGGCCAGCGGCGACTCAATCACTCAAGGCTGGCGGACGGACCGCCGCTATCTCCTGGGGTGCCTGTCGGGGCTGATGGCCGGGGCGGCCACGGGCGGGAGCACGGTCCTGGCCAAGCAGACGGTCAGCGTGTCCGACTCGCCGCTGACCATCACCGCCCTGGGAATGTTGGCCGCCATGTTCATCGTGATACCCGTCGTCAGCATCATCGCGGTCCGCAGTCCTGCCGTCCGCGCCTTCGACTGGAAATCCATGGGCTTCGTCTGCCTTTCCGGCCTTAGCACCACGGTATCCATCGTGGCCCAGCTTTTCGCGGTGCAGCGGGCCGACGTGCTGATTGTGGCGCCCATCCTGGCGACATTCCCGCTGTGGACGCTGCTGCTGGCCCACATCTTCATCGCCCGGCTGGAGCAGATAACCCTGCGCCTGACGATCGGCGCCATAGTGACGGTGGCCGGGGTGGCGGCGGTCGCCGTGGGCGGGCAGCTATGACCGCCATCGGGCTTTCCTTCCTGGCCATCATGGGCTTCGGCAGCGCCACCATCTTCGCCCGGCTGGCGATGGCGCGGGTGGGGCCGATGCCGGTGACCTTCTACTCCCTTTGTTTCAGCTTTGCCGCCTCCGGGATACTGGCGCTTATCTTCGCCTCCGGCGACTTCATCACGCTGCCGCTGATAGTGCTGGCGTGGTGCGTGATGCTGGGGACGTTCAACTTCCTGGGCGGGCGCAACCTGTCGTACCTGGCGGTGGGACGCATCGGGGCGGCCCGGGCCGGGGCCATCGTGGGAACGTCGGCGGTGTTCGCCTCCATATTGGCCATCACCATCACCGAGGAGCGGCCCCACTGGGTCGTGCTGGTGGGTACGTTGGTGGTCGTGGCGGGGCTGGCCACGGCGCTGGGCAAGAACATCATGGAGACAGCGGGCGGGCAGAGCGCCGGACGACGGGTGGCCTTCATCGGCTACCTGCTGGCCTTCGGGGCGGCCTGCTGCTACGGCACTACCAACGTGGTGGTGCGGCAACTGACCATTGACTACACGTCGCCGCTGGTGGTCGCCACCATCAGCCTGTTCTTCGGGATACTGCTGGTGGCCCCGGTGGCGGCGAAGCAGGCGCTGGAGTCCACGCGGGAAGTGCGCCAGTCGCCGGGGTTCATGGTATACGCCGCGCTGTCGGGGCTGGCGGCGGCCACCGGGGTCAACTGCACCTACTTCGCGCTGCAACGGGCCGAGGTGGTGGTGGTCGCGCCCATCGTGTCGGCCAACCCGCTGTTCACGCTGCTGCTGGCGGCGTTGTTCCTGCAACAGCAGGAGAACGTCAACCGCTGGCTGGTGCTGGGCATTGCAGTCACGGTGGCGGGGGTGGCGCTGGTGGTGCTGGGGAGCACGCTGTGAGGGGCAGCGCGAAATCGTTTACCCTCGTATTCTCTCCAGCAGTGGAAAGTAAATCAGCACAGCCGCCGCCAGCAATGCGGTATAGGTTTGTGCGAGAACTGCGATAGCAGTCCAAGCGGCTATCGCTCTCTGTGCCGCTTGAGTTTCGCGGAAAAGGTGGCCATGCTGAAAGTAACCGTAGCCACATAGGCCAGCAAGCTGATAGCCGTCAGGGACGCGGCAACCACTCTGGCCCACTCAGGGTAGCTTTCTTGCCGGGCTGTTACCGCAAAGATGCCCGCCGAAGTCGCCGCAGCCAGGATGGTGGCGAAAGTAGCGATTCCTAATACCGCAGAATCCCAATTCTGCACATTGTTTTGCATTCTATTCTTCGATAGAGGGGCCCAGCCAGAGGATTAGCCGAAAGAGCGAATAACCCACGACAGCACAGAACAGGGTAGGCGCAGCAGCAATGGCAATCCCGCCCCAATCATTGCCAACTTCCAGTCCCCATAATACGGAGACTGGCAAGCCCACGCCGGCGCTTGCTATTGGCACAACGCCGTTGATGAACCAGGGCGATTCAACGGGAATGACTGTTAGCTTTCTCATGCCTAAACCTTCGCTACACCGCCTGACACGGGCTAAAGCTCGGGCGGTAGCCCCTTGTGGCAATTTTATCACACGGCCTCCCGGGGAATTTTGTTTGCCGGGGGCGGCTGTGGCATAATCGGGAAGCGCAATTTGAGACTGCGAGGAGGGGCCGTATGCCCGGACTGATTACCACCCACAAGATCAACCATGTGACCACCATGGTCAAGGACACCGCCGTAGCCATGGAGTTCTACAACAACCTGCTGGGTATCAAGCAGATTGAGAGCCAGGTGGACAACCCCGAAATCACGTGGCTGCAACTGGAAAGCGGCATCATGGTGCATCTCATCGAGACCCAGGAAGCGCCGGCCAAGCCCGACCGCATCCACCATGCCTTCGAGGTGGAGGACTTCGAGGGAACCCGCTCCACCCTGGAGCAAAACGGCTTCGAGATCGAGCGCGAGGGCGTGCGCTACGACGGCCAGGCCTTCCTGTTCATCCACGACCCCGACGGCAACCGCGTCGAGTTCTGCACCGCGTCGGGCTACGCCCCCGCTCCGCCACGGCCTTCGAGCTGCTAGGCGCGGCTCATCCGTCATTCCCGCACAGGCGGGAATCCGAATCCTTCGTTACGCAGGAAGCAAAGTAGCCTGTAAGCTCCCTGGATTCCCGCCTGCGCGGGAATGACGGGGTATGCAGGAGTAAACCATGTTCGACAAGATTCAGCACATCGGCTACCTGACATCCGACCTGGAAGCCGCCGTCGGCTGGTTCGAGAGTTCCTTCGGCGCGGTCAACGCCGGCGGCGGGCCGTTGTCGCCCAGCTACGCGGTGCCCAGCGGCGGGCGCAACGCCTACCTGCGCTTCGGGCAAGCCGAGGCCGAGATAATCGAGCCGGAGGACAAGTCCGCCGTCGGCAACAAGATACTGGATATGCACCACGTCGGCTACGTGGTGGAGAGCATCGAGCAGGCGGCGGAAGAACTGCGCGCCCGTGGATTCGCCTTCGGCAGCGACGAGCCATTCGTCAACGTCTTCGGCCACCAGGTCTTCTACCTGGACGCCGAAACCACCAACGGAACGCTGGTGCACCTGACGCAGCTCGCGCCCACGGCGTCCGGCCCCGACGGCGAGGGGCTGGAGGTGGAGCGCATCGTCCACGCGGGCTATCTGGTCAGAGACCTGGAAGCGGCCATAGACTGGTACGTGCAGCGGTTATCCGGCGTCCACGTGGGAGGCGGCGCGTCGCGGCGGGGAGGGCGCAACGCCTTCGTCAACTTCGGCCAGGTGCAGGTGGAGCTCATCGAGCCGGGCGACCCGTCTGTGATTCCCGAGGGTGTCCACGAGATGGACCACGTGGGCTACGTGGTGGGCGACATCCCCACCTGTATGCCGGAGTGCCAGCACCGCGGCCTGCGCTTCATCGCCGACGCCCCCGCCACCAACTCCATCGGTCAGCAGGTGCTCTACTTCGACACCGACACCAGCCTCGGCTCGCGGATGCACCTCACGCGGCTGCCTGACTGAGGGCAGCTCGTCGTAACGAGATGGCGACGCCGCCCCGCAACATCATACTGGTGGGTTTCATGGCCTCGGGCAAGACCAGCGTGGGCCGGGCGCTGGCGGAGCGGACGGGCTGGACCCTGGTGGACGCCGACGACGTTATCGTGGCCCGCGCTGGTAAGCCGATTCATCGCATCTTCAGCGAGGATGGCGAACCGGCCTTTAGGAAGCTGGAGCGGCAGGTAATCGCCGACCTGTGCGCCGGTGAGCGGCAGGTCATAGCCTCGGGCGGCGGAGCTTTCGTCAGCGAGCGGAACCGCGACGTGATGCTGTCGGGCGGGCGAGTGTTCTTCCTGTCGGCCAGCCCCGCGACAATTCTACGTCGGGTGCAGGAAGAGGACGCTGACGGTCCCATCCGCCCGCTGCTGGCCGTGGATGACCCGGAGGCGCGGATTGCGGAACTGCTTGCCCAGCGCACCCCCGCCTACGCCCAGGCGCACCACACCGTCGAGACGGACGCCATGACGGCTGAGGGGGTGGCGTTGGAGATTGAGGGGATTTGTGGAATTGCTATATTCTGAGGCGTAAATGTCCTGTGACGTCACTCAGTATCTACCACCAAGTGATTCTCCCAACGCTGAGGTTGAGCGAATTGTCCATTCGCGCATGAGAATTATCAGAGATCTCCAGTCAACTAGAATGAGCCATCCCCGTCGTCGTTTCAGACCTAAAGAGAATTTTGAATTGCAAATAGAAACAAATGAGGGCAATGTGGTCTTGCTCAGGGCATACAGGCGGAAAGGAGGCGACTTGATAGCTGATCTATACCATCAGTCTGTCAAGATGAGGGCCCTGCACACCCATGAAGGACATCGCAATCCTGAGGATCGTTATTCCATACCCAATGGTCACATACATTTTCCTACGCTCGCGTTTCCGTTAGTCTATGGGAGAAGTTCTTACGCCTATGAGTCAGACTGCTCAGACAGCGAAAACCTGGCGCTCTTTGTTGAATTATTCTGCGCTTTGCTCGATATAGAGTTAGGCTCTTTCCAGTTGATTATAGATTCTGCCAGAAACTAGAAAATGAGTGGATGGAATGGATTATCAGCAGCTTGAAGAAAGTATACAGGGCGAGCTTTCTGACTGGACCAAGGTGATTCCTCTGGATTCCGGGGAGTGTCTTGTTCGGCTCCCCTTTTGGGATGGCGATGGGGATCCCATAGAACTCACCGTAGCAGTAGAATTGGGCCACGCCACTATCGACGACGCTGGTTCGATTGCGGGGCTGCTATTCTCTTTGGGGCAGGACGACCAGGACGCTCCGGCTTTCAGGTTGCTCGAGGACTTGAAGCGTACTCATGGTCTCGAGATAGACTTTGACGAAGGCTTGGTGAGAGTCTCTGTTGAAGAGAGCAATTTGTATGACGGTATCGCTGAGATGACGAAGGTAGTTCTCGCAATGCACACGGTGGCGCCGCTTATAGCCATACAGCAACCAGTATTCAAGAAACGGAGCGAATATCATGCCTGACACCAACGCTACCGACCCCAACTTGGCCGCCACCGTCCACCACTCCGGCGGCTCCTATCCCGTCGTCGCGGGGTGGGACATCCTCGACGACCTGGGCGAGCGGCTCGCGGACGTTGGCGTCCGGGGCGCCGCGTACATCATCACCGACGACAACGTGATGAACCCCTACGGGCGGCGGGTGCAGCGGTCGTTGCAGGCTGCCGGGATACCGGCGCACTGCTTCATCATCCCATCGGGGGAAACCAGCAAGAGCTTCGAGCTGGCCCAGGCCATCTACGGCTGGCTGGCCGAGCGCAAGGCCGAGCGCGGCCATGCCATCGTCAGCGTTGGCGGCGGGGTGCCCGGCGACCTGGGCGGCTTCGTGGCCGCCACCTACCTGCGGGGCATGGCCTTCGTGCAGGTGCCTACCAGCATGGCGGCCATGGTGGACGCTTCTATCGGCGGCAAGGTCGCCATCAACCTGCCCCAGGCCAAGAACCTGGTCGGGGCCTTCTACCAGCCGCGGGGAGTGTTCGCCGACGCCTCGGCGCTGTCCACCCTGGGCAAGCGGGAGCTGGCCGAAGGATGGGCCGAGGCCATCAAGCACGGCTTCATCCTGGACGCCGGGCTGGTGGACGTGTTCGAGGAACACGCCGAGGCCCTGATGGACGTGGACCCCGAAATCTCCGCCGAGGTCATCCGCCGCAGCATGGCCATCAAGGCCGAGGTGGTCAGCCAGGACGAGCGCGAAACGCTGGGCATCCGCATCCTGCTCAACTACGGCCACACCATCGGCCACGCGCTGGAAGCCTCCACCGAGTACGGCCGCTTCCTCCACGGCGAGGGCGTGTCGGTGGGCATGATGGGGGCGGCCCGCATGGCGTCCGAGATGGGGCTGCTCTCCCCCGCCGTCGTCGACCGGCAGCAGCGCCTACTGGAGCGCTTCAACCTGCCCATCAGCGCCCCCGGTGTTCCCGCCGAGGACGTGCTGACGGCGATGTCGCTGGACAAGAAGGTGCAGTCGGGCACCAACCGCTGGGTGATGCTGGAGGACGTGGGCCGCTCCGTGGTGCGCCAGGACGTGCCGTGGGAGCTGGTGGAGCGGACGGTGCGGGATTTGACGGGGTAAGGGTTATCTGATGCCGGCAGTTGCCGCAGGGTGGACGAAAATGGATGACATGGCACCGATGGAGCCTTTCGAGCGTGACGCAGAGTCAGTTGCGGATTATCGTCGTCAGTCGCGGGTATTTCTGGAGCGGGCTAGAAGTTTCTTGGCAGAGGGCGACCTGCATCAGGCTTCCGAAAAAGGTTGGGGAGCAGCGGCGTGGATGGCAAAAGCGGTGGCGGAAACATACGGCTGGAAATACAACAGGCACAATGAGTTTTTCAAAGTAATGCATCAGGCCAGACAACTATCAGGCGACGGTAGGCTACGAACATTGGCAGACACGGCAGGAACGCTGCACGGAAATTACTACGAGCGCGAAATGTTTCTCTATCAGAGCGCCATAGGAGAGGGGCTCGATGACATGGAAAGGCTGCTGGACATCCTACAGCCGCTGACAGAAGGGAATTAAGCGGGCGGGTCGTCCCCCTAGTGCCATTGCTACTCGCGTCTTGGCCTTCTAGCTCGCGCCATCAACCCCAGCAGCACCAGGCACATCCCGCCGCCGCTGCCCAGCAGGACTGCCGAAGCCGCTATGGACAGAAAGCCCGCGCCCGGCGCCGCCTGCGATACTTCCTCCAGCGCCACGGCCACGGCTCCGGTCAGTATCAGCAGGCCGTAGAGGAAGCGGATGCGCGACGGCTCCACTCGACGGGTGGCGGCGGCCCCCAGCTGCGAGCCGATGGACGCCGCCGCCAGCATCAGCACCGCCATCGTCGGGTCCACCCGGTCGGACAGGGCGTAGGCGAAGCTCCCCACCGAGCCGGTGATGATTATCTGGAACAGGTCTGTTCCTATGGCTATGGTGGTGGGTATGCCCAGCACGTAGATGAGCACCGGCATCAGGATGAACCCGCCGCCAGCGCCCAGCATTCCCGCGATGAACCCGATGCCGAAGCCAATGCCCACCGGCACGAAGACCGATATTCGGTCTATTCCCGAAACGGGCAGCGAAACGTAGGTGGAGAACCCTCCCACTCCGGGTATGCCAATCCAGTGCGGCGGTATGCGGAGGGAGCGTACCCGCTGGGTGAGCCCGGCGGTGGAAACATCCTCCTCGCCTCCGGCCCCCCGGCGTCGGGTGCGCCAGTAGTCGTACAGGATGAACAGCCCCAGGGCCGACAGGAATCCGACGTAGATATAGCGGATGACCGGCCCGGCTATGCCGGCGGCCTCCAGCGTCGAGTTCACCCACTCTGCCAGGAAGATGGCAGGGATGGTGCCGGTGACCATCAGCGCGCCCAGCTTGAAGTCCACGTTGCCTAGGCTGCGGTGCTTGAAGGTGTTGATGATGGAGGTGCCCATCACCAGCGTCAGGCCGGTGCCTACGGCATACACCGGCGGCACCCCGAACACCAGCAGGCCGCCGGTGATGAGGAACCCGCCGCCCACGCCGAAGAACCCGCCCAGCATCCCCACGATGAGGCCGAGAAATACCAGCAGGGCCGGGTGAACCACAACATCGGCGTTAGGGAAGTACATCTTCCCCGTCCGCCGATGGCCTGCCCTTCGGTCCTCGCCGCAGCATCGCCGCCGCACGGAAAAACGCGCCCCAGAACAAGGTTAGAGATACCGCGACAACGGCCATCACTCCCAATACGAATACAGCCCAGAGCAGGGGCTGGCCGGAACTGAGGGTTGTCAGAAATTCGTTCATGTTCGCGCTGGGCTATACTGAAACGTGACTATGGGATGATAATGCAAATCCAGTTCATCGGATAGCTGAAATGACCGCTGCCGCCTTCTCGTTCCAACTGGAGCATACTGACGGCCCGGCCCGCGCCGGGGAGATTCGCACGCCTCACGGCTCCGCGCCCACGCCGCTGTTCATGCCGGTGGCGACGCAGGCCACGGTCAAGGGGCTGACGCCGGAGGAGGTGGCCGATGTGGGAGGGCAGGTGGTGTTGAGCAACGCTTACCACCTGTACCTGCGGCCCGGCGTAGGGACGGTGAACTCGCTGGGCGGGCTGCATGGCTTCATGCGCTGGCCCGGCCCCATCCTCACCGACAGCGGCGGCTTCCAGGCCTTCAGCATGGGCTCGCTGCGCAAGGTGAACGACGAGGGCATCCGCTTCCGCTCGCACCTGGACGGCAGCGAGCATCACTTCACGCCGGAGCTGGCGACGATGAACCAGGTGGGGCTGGGCGCGGACATCATCATGTGCTTCGACCAGTGCATCGCCTACGGGGCCACTGAGGATGAAGTGCGCCTGGCCATGGAGCGGACGCACCGCTGGGCCGCCGAGTGCCATCGCATACACCGCGAGTCCGGCGCATGGCCGGGGCAGGCGCTGTTCGGCATCGTGCAGGGCGGGACTTTCCCACAGCTCAGGGACGAATCATCAGAGGCCATCGTGTCCATACCCTTCGACGGCTATGCCGTGGGCGGGCTGGCCGTGGGCGAGAACAAGGAACAGCTATACGGCTTCACCGGTCAGGTGGCGTCGCAACTGCCGCAGGACAAGCCCCGCTACCTGATGGGCGTCGGCTCGCCGGAGGACCTGGTGGAGGGCGTAGCGCGTGGCATAGATATGTTCGACTGCGCCCTGCCCACCCGCGTGGCCCGCAACGGCGCGATGTTCACCCCCGACGGGCGCATAGACGTGAAGAAGAAGCGATACTCGGAGCAACAGGGGCCGGTGGACGAGGAATGCGACTGCTACGCCTGCGCCAACTACTCCGCCGCATACATCCACCACCTGTTCCGCGCCCGCGAGATTCTGGGGCTGCGCTTGGCCTCGGCCCACAACCTGCGCTTCGCGCTGCGGCTGATGGAGCGGATACGCGAGGCCATACTGGAAGGCCGCTTCGATAGCTTCCGCCGCCAGTTCCTCGACCGCTACCGACCCACCAACGAAGCGGCCCGCCAGGAACACAAGCTGCGCTGGCTGCAAGAACGAGGGTGAATTCAGGAAGGGTCGACTCCGCCCGTATCCGGTTCGGTTAGCGGTTGCAGGATGTCCAGCAGCATTTCCATGTCTTCAAGACTCGCGCCAATGATTTCGGGACGCAGGAACCGCTTGCGGGTGTAATAGTACCCGTGTAGCGTATTTGCGGTATTTCCCAGAGTCCGCACCCTAGCATCGCTCGAAAGGATCTGCGCCTCATATATTACTGTAAAAAACTCGTCGTGCCTTTTGTACTGCCAGCCTTGCGCTTCGGCTACCGCCTTGGCCATCCACGCGGCTGCTCCCCACCCTTTTTCCGAAGCCTGATGCAGGTCTCCGGCCGCCAGATACCCCCGGCCTTTGTCCAGAAACTCTCTGGACTGCCGCGCGTAATCGGCAACAGCATTGTCGCCCTGCTCATAAGGCTCCATTGGCACGGATTGACCCATGGAATGATCCTGACAGGAAGGGTTTGGTTTCAGAGACAAAGAGCGCCCCCGTTGGGCGCTCTCGCGGCTCAGACAGAGATGAGAGGTTAGCGGCCGCCGGCCACGGCCGGGACGATGCTGACCTCGTCGCCGGAGCTGGTCGCGGTGTCCAGCCCGTCCAGGAAGCGCACGTCCTCGCCGTTGAGGTAGATGTTGACGAAGTAGCGCAGCTCGCCTTCCTCGTCCAGCAGCCGGTCCTTGAAGCCGGGGTAGGCACCCTCCAGCTCGTCAACCATTGCGCCCAGGTTGCCGGACTGCACTTCCACCTTGTCCTGCCCGTTGGTCATCCGCCGCAGCGGGGTGGGGATACGGACCACAACGCTCATTGGGGGAACTCCTTGCTAAATGCCAAAAACGTAATGTCTGAAGCGCCTTCCGCAATTCGCGGCATTCATGCTGGCTAACCGTTCAGCGCAGCCTCAAAGGACGTTATAGTCGGCTTGATGGACAGGGGGTTGACCACCTCGTCCTCGACGGCTTCCTGGGTCTTGAGGCCGTTGCCGGTGATGTAGACCACGGTCAGCTCGTCGGGGCCGATGGCGCCCTTCTCCGCCAGGTGGGCCAGGGCCGACACGGTGACGCCGCCGGCGGTCTCAGTGAAGATGCCCTCGGTCTCGGCCAGCAGACGGATGCCGCTGACTATCCGGTCCTCCGGCACCGCGTAGGCCGAGCCGCCGGAGTTGTTGATGACCCGCAGCGAATAGATGCCGTCGGCCGGGTTGCCGATGGCGAGAGACTTGGCCAGGCTGTCGGGACGTACCGGCGTGATCCGGGCTTCGTCGTTGTCCCACGCGCTGACGATGGGCGAGCAGCCCTCGGCCTGGGCCATGTGCATCTGCGTGGTGACTGCCGGATGATGCACGGTGTTCTGGTCGGGGCCGAAGGAACTGGCCTCAACGCCGTCCAGCAGGCCGAGGCAGGCCAGCTCGTTGAAGCCCTTCCATATCTTGGTGAACATCGCTCCGGAAGCCGACGGGACCACCACGTGGTCAGGCAGCCGCCAGCCGAGCTGCTCGGCTACCTCGTAGCCCAGGGTCTTGCTGCCCTCGGCGTAGTAGGGGCGCATATTGATGTTGACGAAGGCCCACCTGTAGTCTTCGTTGTCGGCCAACTCGCTGCACAGGCGGTTGACCTGGTCGTAGGTGCCGTCCACGGCCACCAGCGTCGGGCCGTAGATGGCTGCGCCGATAATCTTGCCGCGCTCTAGGTCGGAAGGGATGAACACCACGGCCCGCATCCCGGCGCGGGCGGCATGGGCGGCGACGCTGCAAGCCAGGTTGCCGGTGGAGGCGCAGGAAATCGTCTCGAAGCCGAACTCCCTCGCCTTGGTGGCGGCCACGGACACCACCCGGTCCTTGAAGGAGAAGGACGGGTTGACGCTGTCGTTCTTGATGTAGAGGTTGTTCAGGCCCAGCCGCTTGCCCAGGTTATCGGCCTTGAGCAGCGGGGTGTAGCCCGCCATGATGTCCACCGGGTTGTCGCTGTCGGCGGGGAGCAGGTCGCCGTAGCGCCAGATGCTCAACGGCCCGGCTTCGATGCGGTCGCGGCTGACCACCTCGGAGATGGTGGCGTAGTCGTAGACCACTTCCAGCGGGCCGAAGCAGAAATCGCAGACGTTCAGGGGATCGGCGGGCTGCTCGCGCCCGCACTCGCGGCACTGGAGACCACTTACGAAAGCCACTAACCAGGTTCCTCCGCCCAGAGTAGAAGGGCAATTCCCGCCCGCGGCAAGCAAAGCAAAAGGCCCGGCGCAGATTGCCCCAAGTTGCCGCCGATGGTAGCAAAGGCCCCTTTTATTGTCAACCGGACTTGCCGCTCTGAGTCGATTTCAGGATTCAGAGCAAGGCCAGAATTGACCGTGAACACTGACTGCTTGCTGACATCGTTGGGGAGATATTCGTGTGGGGTGTGAGCGAAACGCAGGCCCAAGTCTCTTGGAGAATTGCAGGGCATAGGTGGCGGAGGGAATGGGATTCGAACCCATGAACCCGCTTTTAACGGGTTAAGCGCTTAGCAGGCGCCCGCACTAGGCCTCTATGCGATCCCTCCGGCTACATTCCATGGTAGCAAATGCTCCCGCCAGCGGCAAGGGCGGGGCAGGGTTCCGAATTAGGTGGTCAAATTGACAGGCCCTCGTCTTCACGGGGGCAGGCTCCATCTGGGGGTTTGGATTCCCGCCTTCGCGGGAATGACGGGTGGGGTGCGGGAATGACGGATGGTAAGCTGTCAAACCACCTAAATTGGAAGGCTATCCAAGGGCGGGCGAGACGGGGAGCGCCGGTATCATTGCCGTACCGGGGCGCGTGACCGTTGCCCTGCGCCAACGGTTCCGGCTCTGCCCTGCGCCAGCGGCCCTAGCGGTTGCGGCGGTTCTGGCGCCGGCGCCGACGGGCGGCGCGCTGCGCGGCCAGGCGCTCCTTCTGCGCCTTGGAGCGGAAGAAACGGCGGTCTTTCAGTTCCCGCAGGATGCCGGAGTGCTGTACCGACGCCCGAAAGCGGTTTACCAGGCTCTCAGGGCCTTCGCCCTCGCGGGGGGTAACGTAAGCCATGCAATGCTCCTTGTCCCTTATGTATATCGAATGTTGCCGGTAATTTACCACAGGGCCAATTGACGGGCAACGGAATCGCAACGAATTAAAGCGCAAATACGAAAGACGGTGAGAACGCCGTACCAATAACGGGATATGATGGAGCGGGCGATGGGATTCGAACCCACGACGTCTTGCTTGGGAAGCAAGCACTCTACCACTGAGTTACGCCCGCTGGCGGCGGGGTCACTTCTTAATATATTACAGACCGCCGGGAATAGCAAAACCCGCCATGCCGGTGGGCAGCGTTCCGAATCAGGTGGTCAAATCGACAGGCCCCCGTCTTCACGGGGGCAGGCTCCATCTGGGGGTTTGGATTCCCGCCTTCGCGGGAATGACGAGTGAGGAAGCGGGAATGACGGGTGAGGAAGCGGGAATGACGGGTATTAAGCTGGCAAACCACCTAAATTGGAACGCTATCCATACCGCTGAGACGATTATTCCTCGTCTTCCAGTTCCGCCATTCGGCTTTCCTGCACGTTGCCCCAGTGTACAGCCCACTCCTCGCGGGTGGCGCGTTCGGTCTTGCCCGGCACATAGGCCGGGGAGACCACAGGCAGCGCGCGCTCCACTTTCAGCATGACGTAGGCACGGGCCGGGAGCTGCACCTGCTGCACGCCACGGGAGCCGGTCTCGAAGGCGTTGCGGATCTCGTCGAACAGTGTTTCGCCCTTTTCGACGATGCTGACCGTGCCCTTGAAGCGGTATCCCTTGCGGGCGAACACGTCCACCACGTTCAGCTCCAGCGCCGGGTTGTGGCGCAGGTTGGCCATGGTGGTGGGCGAGGCAAGGTCGGCGAAGACCAGGTGATCGTCGTCCCATACCGCCGTAGTGCCCTTGGGCGAAAGGTTGGGCGAGCCGTCGGGGCAGACGGTGGCGATGAACCCCATCCGTTGCTGCCGTACCACCCGCTTCATGTCGTCGTTGAGAATGCCCATCGTCTGTATCCTTGTAGTGTGATTTGTTGTGCTAACCGCTGGAGTTCAAGCCGACTTGTTCCCACTGCTGCGGATTATCCAGCAGGCTGCTTTGAAGACGTTCGAGAACCGGCGGCGCTCCTGATCCAGGGTCCAGGGAAGCCAGCAGAAATACGGGCGAGTCGCTGGCAACTATTAAACGATGCACCGTTGCCATCACTGTGACCAGAATATGGATGTGTTGCGATCTGGACAACGTGGGGAAATTCAGGCTTTCCGCCCCACGCAACCACAATACCGAAATCCGGTTGTTGTAGATTAGCTGCGAATGATGCCTGAACGCGCCCCAGTCCGCGGTAATCCACAGCCCGCGGTGTCCTGCTTTGGCCCCAAGATACGGGATTATCTCCCAATCTCCGGGCGGATTGATGTCCAAGTTCCTGTCCGGCCATTCATCCCTGACTGACGTGATTGGAAACCCGGTAACCCGTGTCACTTCCCTAGCAATTCGGTAGCTCAAGCACTGGTCCAGAAGGAAGAAGGGATCAGACGGCGGCATCTGCAAGCTGCTTCTCCCACTTCACCGCATTGCTGATTCTCTCTTCTGCGACTTCGTAATCCTCGGCCAATTCCTCAATGCTGTCGCCTGCTCTCACCATCCCGATGATGATCCCTGTTGGGATTCGGGTTCCGGTCAGGCACGGGCTGCCGGACACGAATTGGGGGTCGATTTTGATGCCCTCAACAGGCAGCCAAGCGCAGGCTATCCCATCCTCGCCAAATTCCAAGTCTCTGTTGATGTCAAGGCGTCCGCGCCGTTGAAGGTCAAGGCAATTGTATATGACTTCCCATTCAGCTTTGAGATCCCCGGTTTTTCGTATCTTGTCCGCAATCATCGAGATGGGTTTGTAGGGGTTCCACATTTCCTTACTGGCAAAAGGCCAGTGAACGCCCAACTCTTCCCCCAGCCATGCCGTGGCTTCTGTGATGTCCTTCAGCGGCACTCCCTTCGAGTCCGGCGACTCGAAATGCAGCAGGCAAATCAGCCGCAAGGAAATCAAGGAAGGGAAATCTATGTACCAGATTTCCTCCCGGTTGTCCTTATAAGTGAAGGCCCAATCCAGCCCGCCTACACCGGCGTTAATCC
This sequence comes from Dehalococcoidia bacterium, assembly GCA_965204865.1. Lineage (GTDB taxonomy): Bacteria > Chloroflexota > Dehalococcoidia > Lucifugimonadales > UBA3495 > VXOI01. The sequence continues at coordinate 4,070,487 of OZ242027.1, forward strand.
ACTCTATCAGCTTCGCCTCGCTGAGCGGCCCTATGCCAGCCTGCTTGTTCGACCATGAGATTAGCCGGGCCGCTTCGTATGTGTCGTATGCCAAAGCCGCGCCTCCGCAGGGAAGGTTCAAGGCGGGAGTTATACAGTTGGAGATTTCACTCCCACCCTAGCCCTCTCCCTGCAAGGGGGAGGGGATAGCTCCAGTATAGCCCCCCGCCGCCCGGTTCAGAACCACACCGACGCCCGCTCCGCGATCATAATGGCCGTGGCGTTGGTGTTGGCTCGGACGACGTTGGGGGCCACCGACAGGTCCACCACGCGCAGGCCCTCGACGCCGCGCACGCGGCAGCGCTGGTCCACCACCGCCATCGGGTCGCCTTCGGGGCCCATCCGGCAGGAGCCGCAGGTGTGGAAGGTGGTGCTGATGTTCTCGTACAGCCAGGCGTCCAGCGACTCGTCGGACTCCAGGTCGGCATCGGAGGGGAAGGCCAGGCCGCTGACCAGCGAGCGGAACTGGTCGTGTTCCAGCAGGCGGGCGCAGAGACGTATGCCCTCGCGCATCCGGCGCACGTCGAACTCGTCCTCCAGGTAGCGGTAGTCTATGCGCGGGCCGTCGTTGGGGTCGGTGGATGCCAGGGTCAGCTCGCCGGCGCTCTCCGCCAGTTCCAGGATGACGGTGAAGTGCAGCGTGCGCCCGTTGCGCATCCGGCTGGCCCCGGCGATGGGGTCGCCGCCGCCCTCGCCGCCGTAGGAGGTCAGCGTAATCTGCATATCGTTGCGCAGGTCTGAACCCTCGGCGGTGTAGCGCAGGCCGGTCTGGATGCGCGGAACGTCCTCGGACAGGGCCACGCCCTCGCGGGGTTCCACCTCCACCAGCGCCATGGGGTGGTCGCGCAGGTTCTTGCCGACGCCGGGCGAGTCCAGCACCACCGGGATGCCCATCTCCCGCAGGTGTTCCGCCGGGCCTACGCCCGACAGCAAAAGCAGTTGGGGCGACGCCAGGCCCCCGGCGCACAATACAATCTCCTCGCCCTCGACGGTGAACACCTCGCCCCCGCTCTCCACTTCGACGCCAACGGCCCGTGGTGAGCCTGTCGAACCATCCTCGAAGACCACCCGCCGCGCCGCCACGCTGCCGCGCACCGTCAGATTGAGGCGGTGGCGCGCCGGGTTCAGGTAGGACAGCGCCGCGCTCATGCGGATGTTGCCGGGGTTGTTCATCGGCACCGCGCCTGTGCCGGTGGTCTCCGGGTTGTTCATGTCCGGGTCGTAGGGATAGCCGGCGTCCAGGGTGGACTGGTGGAAGGCTTCGTAGACGGGGAGCCATTCCTCCCGCGCCACGCGGCGCACCGGGATGGGGCCGTCGGAGCCGTGGAAGTCGTCGCGCACGTCCATGTCGGTTTCCAGCTTGCGGAAGAAGGGCAGGACGTTGACATAGCTCCACTCGGTGTTGCCCTGCTCGGCCCACGAGTCGTAGTCCTCGGGCAGGCCGCGCAGGAAGACCTGCCCATTGACCGAGCTGGAGCCGCCGATGACCCTGCCCCGGGCAATGTCCATAGGCCGCGACGACCGGGCGCTGCCGGTGGCCTGGTACGACCAGTTGAAGGGCGAGTCCAGCTCCGACGCGCCGTTGTTGTAGCCGTACTTGATTTCGTCGGGCAGCAGTTCGAAGTCGGGGTAGTCCGGCCCGGCCTCCAGCAGCAGCACCGAGCGGCTGGGGTCTTCCGACAGCCGCGCCGCCAGGGTGCAGCCCGCGGACCCTCCGCCAACTATGACTACGTCATATTTCATGGTTTCCTCCGCATTTGAGGATTCTCCACTAGTCCTGCGCCGCCGCTGCCTGCCCCAGCAGACGCATGGTGCGGTCCACAGACGCGGCGGCGTCCGAGCCTGCGGAGATGGGCGACGCAAGTACTTCTGTCGCGCCCAGGTCGAAGAGGCGCTGTACGCCCTCGGCGCACTTCTCCTCGTCGCCCCAGATTACCGCGCCGTCAATCATGGCGTCGCTCCAGACGCCCTCGGTGGCCTCGGGGTAGCCGGCGGCCACCAGCATTCGCTGATAGTAGGGCAGGCGGGGGTTCATCACCTGCTGGCGCACGGCGGCGCGAACCTCTTCGGCGTCGTCGTGGACGCAGACCGGCGCGTGGGCTATGAGCGGCGGCGTCTCCCGTCCGGCCCGCTGCGCTCCGGCCTGCATCGCGGGCAGGGCCACGTCGTGCAGGTACTGGCCGGGACAGATCCAGCTTATGGCCCCGTCGGACTCCTCGCCACACAGCTCGAAGGAACCCTTGCGCAGGGCCGACGCCATGATTTCGATGTCCAGCGGCTCCGGGATGCCGTCGTGGGCGGTGTAATGCTCGCCGTCGAAGTCCACCCGGCCGCCTTGCAGGATGGCCTTGAGGATTTGCAGGTACTCCCGCAGGTGGGCCAAGGGCTCGTTGAACTCGATGCCCATGGCCTCGATGGTGGGCCGGTGGCTGGGGCCGACGCCCAGCCGGAAGCGCCCGGGGGCGAGCTGGGCCACTATCTGCGCCTGCTGCGCCATAACCAGCGGGTGCCGCGGGTAGGTGGGGACAATGGATGTTCCCAGCTTGATGCTCTCGGTCAGCCCGGCGGTGGCGGCGAAGGCCGTCATGCTGTCGGGCCGCGCCCCGCCGGTGGTCATCCACGCCGCATGGATGCCCAGCTCCTCTGCTCGCAGGATCATCGCCTGTATCTCGCGGATTCCCGCGCCGCCGACTGCGACGCCAACCAGCTTGTCAGCCATGATTGCGCCTCCTTATTCCATTACGTTGCTGATTCCTCTTCGTAGGCAAAGCAAAGCACGCGGGGTAGGGCGTGTCAAGCAGATGGCTCTCAGCCCGCAGGGTCTTTCGATTCTTCGTCTGAACTGTGATTTATTTGATTTGCATGATTACCCTGATTAAGGTGTACCTACATCATGGCAATAATTTAATCCCATGAATCACAGTTCAGACATTTGCGCCGAGAATAGAAAGGCTCTGGCGTCGGCAGTGCCGCCGTGCGCTGCCATCGGTTAAACTAGGCCATCCGACGCAACCGGAGGTGGAACGATGGTACTGGCAGGACAGCAGCTTGAGACCGGCATGATTCAGTACGCCAGCCGCGACGGCACCATGATTGACGCCCTGTACAGCCGGCCCGCCGAACCGGGCAACTACCCCGCAGTCATCGTCACCATGGAAGGCATGGGCCTGATGGACCATCACAAGGACATCGCCGTGCGCTTCGCCGGGCGGGGATTTCTGGCCATCGCCCCCGACCTCTACACCCGCGAGGGTACGCCGGAGCCGGAGAACGTACTGGCAACCCTGTTCGCCAGCCCCGACTCGCGGACGATGGACGACCTGGAAGGCGCGGCGCTGTTCCTGAAATCCCAGGCCCACAGCAACGGCAAGGTGGGCATCATCGGCTTCTGCTCCGGCGGACGCTACACCCTGATGATGGCCTGCCACAGCAGCAACATCGACGCCGCCGTGGACTCGGCGGGCGGGCACATCGCCGACCAGGAAATCACCGACCTGCGCCCGGTCAACCCCATAGATATGGTCGCCAATCTCTCCTGCCCCCTGCTGGCGCTCTTCGGCATCGAGGACCAGAACCCCACGCCGGAGCAGGCCGAGCGGCTGAAGGCCGAACTGGACAAGCACGGCAAGACCTACGAGTGGGTGATGTACGACAACGCTGGCCACGCCTTCTTCGCCGACTACCGCCCCAGCTACCGAGCCGCCCCAGCCCAGGACATGTGGCACCGCGTGCTGGAGTTCTACGGCCAGCACCTGTCGGCGTAGAGGGCCAAGTTGTATCTTGCGTCCGCAAGTCCGTTCGTCCTGAGCTTGTCGAAGGATGAACGGACGGCCCTTCGACAAGCTCAGGGCCAACGGAAAGCGCAGAAGGGTAGTTTGAAACCTGTCCCTACTGTCCTGCAACCAGCCGGTAGATGCCCTCGCCCTGCGACAGCACGTACAGTTCGCCGTCGTTGTCCTGCCCGAAGGAGGCAATTCGCAGGCCGGTGTCGGCGAGCAGGTGGTTGGTGAAGTCCGCGCCTTCACGGCGCAGCCCGAAGACCTGGCCAGTGCAGAAGTCGCCGTAGACATAGACGCCGGTCAGCCACGGAATGGCCGCGCCGCGATACACGTAGCCGCCGATGACCGAGCAGGCGTCGTCCTCCAGCGGATATTCCCACACCGGGGGAATCATGCCCTCCTGCTGGCAGTTGTCCGGCGGACGGAAGCAGTGGGTGCCCTCCATGGCGTTCCAGCCGTAGTTGCCGCCTCGCTCGATGATGTCAATCTCCTCCCAGCGGTTCTGCCCCACGTCGCCGGCCCATAGCTCGCCGGTCTCGCGGTCGAAGGAGAAGCGCCACGGGTTGCGTAGGCCATAGGCCCAGATTTCGGGGCGTCCGCCGCCGTCGGCGAAGGGGTTGTCGGGCGGGATGGCGTAGGGCTGCTCTGCCGTCGCCTCGGAAACGTCTATGCGCAGGATTGTGCCCAGCAGCGTGGAGGTGTCCTGCCCGTTGCGCTGGGGGTCGCCTGCCGCGCCGCCGTCGCCGAGGCCGATATACAGGTAGCCGTCGGGGCCGAAGGCGAGCTGCCCGCCGTTGTGGTTGGGGTAGGGCTGCGCCACTTCAAGTATTATCAGCTCGCTGTCCGGGGATACTGTCTTGTTGTAGTTAAAACGCGAGACCACCGAGCGACGAGGGTTGGCCGCAGAGTAGTAGACATAGAGGTGTCTGTTATTGTGGGGAGATAGGGTTAGCCCCAGCAGACCTTCCTCCCAGCCCCTGTCGCTCACTCTGTCCCGTAAGTCGGGAGGGTCAGGAATGAAGACGTGCTCAGCCCCCAAATCCTCTTCATCAAAAATCCAGATTAGCCCTTCCTGATCGGTCACGAAAATCGGGCCGCCCGCTGCTTGGGCGAAGCTGGTGGGCGATTCAAGCCACCCCTTGCCACCATGCAGCACAAGCTCCAGCCGCAGGGCTTCCAGATGAGGCGCGGCTGGGGTGGACATGGGAGCGGGCGTCGGGAGTTGCGTTGCCGAAGGACTGTCGCACCCGGCGACCAGCGCGGCCAACAAGCCCAACAGAAGTGTCACAATCACGGTCATAAACTTAATTCTACACACACCGCTCTTTTCCGGGAGATGGAGTTTCCTCGACGGGATATTGAGGTGGACCCAAGAAACTGGACAGGTAGCTAAGTGGGAATCCTGCTCCTAGACTGAGGGCAGCGACAGCTGTCGAGGAGGAGCGGGAAATGTCCAGAGAGCGAAGAAAGCACAGCCCGGCCTTCAAGGCCAAAGTTGCGCTGGAGGCAATGAAGGGCGAGCAGACGGTGGCCGAGCTGGCCGCCCGGTTCGAGGTTCACCCCAACCAGATTCAGACATGGAAGAAGGCGCTGGTCGACGGCGCGGCCGTCATCTTTGACCAGGGCAACGGGACCAATGCCAATAAGGACAGGGGTCAGAAGAGCAAGAACAACGACGCCCTGGTGGCCCGGCTGTACCAGCAGATCGGCCAGCTGAAGGTGGAGCGGGATTTCTTGGAGGAAAGGTCCGGTCCATGACTCCGGCACGGCGGCGTGAGTTGGTGGACCGGCGATATGGGCGCCTGTCCGTGGTGCGGCAGTGCCGGTTGCTGGGCGTCAGCCGCTCCAGCTTCTACTATCGTGCCAAGGGGACCTCACCACAGGATCTGTCCCTGATGCGGGAGATCGACCGCCAGTACCTGGAGACGCCGTTCTACGGTTCCAGGCGGATGAAAGCCTGTCTGGAGAGGCAGGGCCAGCCGGCCAGCAGAAAGCGGGTGCAGCGGCTGATGCGGGTCATGGGGCTGCGAGCCATCTACCGGCGTCCCAGCACCAGCCGGCCGGCGCCGGAGCAACGGGTCTATCCCTACCTGCTGCGGGAGGCCAGGATCACCCAGCCCAACCAGGTGTGGGCGGCGGAGCAACGGGTCTATCCCTACCTGCTGCGGGAGGCCAGGATCACCCAGCCCAACCAGGTGTGGGCGGCGGACATCACCTACCTGCCCATGGCCCGGGGGTTCCTGTACCTGGTGGCGGTGATGGACTGGCACAGCCGCTACGTGCTGGCCTGGCGATTGTCCAACACCCTGGAGGCGGGCTTCTGTGCCGAGGCGCTGACTGAGGCGTTGGGCTGTGGCAGGCCCGAGGTGTTCAACACGGACCAGGGAAGCCAGTTCACCAGCCGGGAGTTCACGCAGATACTGCAGGATCACTCGGTGAAGATCAGCATGGACGGCCGGGGCAGGTATCAGGACAACATCTTCGTGGAGCGGCTATGGCGGACGGTGAAGTACGAGGAGGTGTACCTGAAGGCCTACGCCAACGCCACTGAGGCGCGCCGGGGACTGGGAGAATATTTCCGGTTCTATAACAACCGCAGGCCGCACCAGGCATTGGGCTACCGGACACCGGCCGAGGTCTTCTACGGAGAGCCTGAAATAGAGGAGTTGAAAGAGAGGAGGTGTTTGGACCGACCGGTATTGGTACCATACGAAGGAGCGCAGGAGTCCCACTTAATTGCGGCCTAATCCTGTCCAACCAATGGGGTCCACCTCATATAATGCCCGCTGTCTCTAACAGAACCGACGTACAGGAGTTGCAGTTGTGCTGAATGTCAGGCTCGCTACACCGGCTGACCGCAATGAAGTGCTGCGGTTGGTCAACGGCCTGCTGACCGAACTGGGCGGCGCTCCTCGACCTGCCGAAGTAGCAAGTCCGGTCTTTGATGAATTGGTATCAGGCGGAGGGGCGGGATTCATAGTGATAGCAGAGGAAGACGGAGCCGCCAAGGCGGTCTGCACGGCGTCTTTCGTCCAGGCTATTCGCACAGTTGGACGGTACGTCGTTCTCCAGGAAATGTACGTCGAACCCGAATCGCGCAGCTCGGGAGTTGGAAGGGCCGTCATTGACTTCGCCTTGGTCCACGCTGTGGCCAACGGCTGCCAGGTGGTGGAGTTGGGGACGCCCCGCGTTGGCGACCGGCAGATTGAGTTCTACGAGCGGGCCGGGTTCGTGAACGTGGGCGCGCGCCTGCGGTGGACTACCCCCGGCAATCGCTTCCGGTAGAAGGCGCGTGACAATCCCGTTTTCACCCCCATCCTAACCTTCCCCCTTAAGGGGGAAGGGATTTTTGAGATGGTTTCTCAGTCTTGCAGGAACACGTAGGCCGCCGAGTTCGGGCCGCGGTCCACGTGGCTGTGTCCCTTGCCGGAAGTGTCTTCCATCAGCCGGCAGTCGCCGGCGCGAAAGAGGTGGCTGGCGCCGTCGCTTACCGTGATTTCGGTCTCGCCGCTCAGGTGGATGATGAAACGGCGGTCGGGCAGGGGATGAAAGTCCATCACGCGCGGCTCCGTCCACCATTGGACTCTAACCTCGCCCACGTTCATCATCGAGTGAAGCTCGGGATACTCGGCCAGGTTCAGTTCCTCCATGTGGCTTTCCCCGTCGTCGGTGGCGTACACCCGGTAAATTGCCATAACCGTCCTCTCCTTTGGAATATCGGTATCCATTCTAGTGTATGCTGGAAGAAACGCGCACAGGAAGTCGGGCTTGGACTGGAAGTATTGGATAATCCTGGGAGCCGCGGGGCTGGCGCTGTCGGCATTGATGTGCTGGGGCGTCGTCGTGTACCTGCGGCGGCGCGAACCCTTCGCCTCGTTCATGCGCCTGAGCCTGAGGGCCAAGCTGACCTTCCTGCGGCTGCTGGCCTTCGACCCCCGGCTGCCGTGGTACGTCCGCGCCCTGCCATTGCTGGCCTTGGCCTACTGGATTAGCCCCATAGACCTGATCCCGGGTTTCATGGCCGACGACGTAGCCTTCACCCTGCTGATGATAATGGCTGTCATCCGCCTCACCCCCCGCGAGCTTATTGCCGAGCTACTCCAGACCGCCGATGCTGCCCATCCAGCGGAGGGGAGGACGCCCCCACCCTAACCCTCCCCCGGAGGGAGAGGGAATGATATGCCTCGCTCTACCCTGTCATCCACTCCCGCACGCGGCGTGTCCACGGGCTTTCCGGGTCGGCGTGGTCAAGGCTTATCTGGAAGTGGTTGTGGCCCTCGCGCACCATTTCCTCGACGTAGCCCTGCTCCGCGCGGAGGGCCGCCAGCATCCGGGGGTGCTGGGCGCGGAGGTTGTCGAAGTCGTCGCTGCCTATCTCCAGCAGGAAGGGTGTGGCGTTGCCTCCGGTGTTGTAAATCGGGCTGGCCTCGCGGGCGTCGGCGTCGGACTTGAGGAACGCCTCGCGGCGGTCAGGCGGCGTCTCGGTGACGTCGAAGACGCCGCTGACCGGGAAGCAGCCCTTGATGACATCCGACGGCAGCCCGAAACCGGCCAGCCGCTCCCGTTGCAGCGTTATCAGGGCCGCCAGGTGGCCGCCCGCCGAGTGGCCGCTGACGTAGATGCGCTCCGGGTCGCCGCCGTAGTCGGCGATGTGGCCGTACACCCAGCGCAGGGCGGCGCGGCAGTCGTCCACCTGCTGCGGATACTTGGCGCCCGGGGCCATCCGGTAGCCCACCGGAACCAGCAGCGCCGGGGTGGTTGTGATGGCCGGGGCCATGAAGCCCATAAGGTCCTTGTGGCCGATGACCCAATACCCGCCGTGGAAGAACAGCAGCACCGGGGCCGGCCCTTCGGCAAGCCCAGGACGGGCCACGTCGGGCATATAGACGTCCAGCTTCTGCCGCTCGTCATCGCCGTAGGCCAGGTCCAGCGCGCACCGGGACCTGGCCCGCACCTCGTCCGACCAGGCCATCGCCTGCTCCAGGTATTCGCCCGCCCCCGGCGAAGGCGGCGGAATAACTTGCGTCTGCTCAACCATGGCAACCCCCTGAACAGAATTATGAAACGCAAAGGCGCAAAGACGCAAAGGATTCAGGAAAACCAACAAAACTATTCCCCCTTTGCGTCTCTGCGTCATTGCGTCATTGCGTTTAATATACACCCATGACCGACCACGCATTGATTGACCGCTTCCGGCAGGCGCGGCGGGATACGTCGCTGGCCGTGATGGACGGGCTGCACGCGGTGAAGCACGGGCTGCGCTTCGGTGCTGACGTGCTGGAGATGGTCAGCCCCGACGCGGACGCCGCGCTGCGGTTAGCCGCTGACGTCGCGCCGGACATCGGCCCCCGCCTGGCCGGGGAGCTGGCTCAGGTTTCGGAGGACGACTTCCGGCGGCTCTCGCCCGTGCCGCCGGACACCGGGGTAATCGCCATCGCCCGGCGTCCGCCGGTTTCAGCAGACGACGTGCTGGACGGCTCGTCTGATTTGCCGGTGGTGCTGCTGGAAAACCCGCGCAACTCGTTCAACATCGGCGCGGCGGTGCGGGTGGCGGCAGCGGCCGGGGCGGCGGGCCTGCTGGTCACCGGGCAGCAGGACCCTTGGCACCCGGCGGCCATCGTGTCTGCCGCCGGGTTGCAGTTCGCCTTGCCCGTGGCCCGCGCCGACGGCATTCCCGACAGCCAGCGCCCGGTCATCGCCGTGGACCCGCAGGGCGAGCCGATGCCGTGGAGCGGCGTTCCGCCCGGCGCGATTCTGGCCTTCGGCACGGAGCGGCACGGGGCAAGCCCGGAACTGCTGGCCCGCGCCAGCCGCCGCTTGTCTATCCCCATGACGCCGGGCGTGTCCAGCCTGAACCTGGCAACTTCGGTGGCTGTCACGCTGTATGCGCTGAAAAAGTGATTGTCTGAACTGTGATTCATGGGATTGATGGATTACCCTGATTTTCCGAATCATGGCAATCACAGAATCAAAGAAATGGGAATTATATCGAATCCTACACGCCTTCACCCCGTCATTCCGGCGAAAGCCGGAATCCAGAGCGCCCCTGCCAATAGCAGCTTTGCGGTTGTTGAACCTTCTGGATTCCGGCTTTCGCCGGAATGACGGTATGGGCAAGAATGACCATGGGCAGAGGAATGTGTAGGATTCGATATAATTCCCAAAGAAATCACAGTTCAGACAATTGCGTCAGGAATAAACAGTTCCCGAATGCTGGCCCTATCGTGCAGTAGCGGTGTGTGTTACTCTACACAGTGTCATTCCGCGCAAATTTCGCGTTCAGCCGTCGAAAATCGTTGAATTGAAGGAGAAGTTTCGTTTTGCTGGGCCTTTGGACGCTCAGGATATTGGGGGTGGCGGGCGGCGGCGCCATCGGCTGGTGGATTAGCATTATTTCAGAATTGTCTTCTTCGGATGGCCGGTTCCTGCCTTGGGGACTGGTCTTTACCGTTGCAGGTCTGGCGGGCGGCGGTGTCATCGCGCAGGGCGGCATCGTACTGGCGCGCGGGGTTTCCGAGATGCCCGGCGCGAGGTTGGTTGCCGGTGTCGCTGGGCTGCTGGTCGGGTTGGCCGTGGCCGCGCTGGTCTCCATTCCCTTCTATGCCCTGGACGGCATCATGGACTGGGTTATTCCGGTCTGCGTCAGCGCGGCCCTGGGCATTGGCGGGCTGTGGCTGGGTATGCAGCGGGAGAGGGACATCCGCGCCATCCTGCCTGCCCTGGACACCGAAAGACGCCCCGCCGCGATGCCCGCCGACCGGAACGGCGCAACCCCCATGTCCGGCGCCGATGCCTACCGGGAGTCGCGCAACGGCGCGATACTGGTGGACACCTCGGCCATCATTGACGGGCGCATCGCCGACCTGACGCAGACCGGATTCATTGACGGCTCGCTGCTGGTGCCCCGCTTCGTGCTGGACGAACTGCGCCACATCGCCGATTCCAGCGACTCGCTGCGGCGCAACCGGGGACGGCGCGGGCTGGAGGTGCTGAACCGCCTGCGCAAGGACGCCTCAGTACCGCTGCGGGTGCTGGACGTGGGCGTGGAGGGCGGCGAGGAGGTGGACGCCCGGCTGGTGGAGCTGGCGCGCGGTATGAAGTCCTCAATTCTGACCACCGACTACAACCTGAACCGTGTCGCCGAAATCCAGGGCGTGCAGGTGCTGAACGTCAACGAACTGGCCAACGCCGTCAAGTCCATCGTGCTGCCCGGCGAAAACCTGCGGGTGGACATCGTGCAGGAAGGCAAGGAGATGGGCCAGGGCGTGGCCTACCTGGACGACGGCACCATGGTGGTGGTGGAAGGCGGCCGCCGCTACATCAACGCCAGCCACGAAGTTACGGTCACCCGCGTGCTGCAAACCAACGCCGGCCGCATCATATTCGCCCAGCCGAGGTGAGTTGTCTGAACTGTGATTTATATGATTAGCGGATTTTCATGATTTCTCTTATCCTGAACATCCTTGTAATCCTGTAAATCCTGATTCAGACAACAAAAGGGGTAAGGCATTACCTATGGGCAGCGAAGCTCCTGCGCTCACCGTCAGCGCCATAATCGTCGCCGCCGGGCGCAGCTCCCGCATGGGCGGTGTGGACAAGACCTTTGCGCCGCTGCTGGGCGCGCCGCTCATCGCGCACACCGTAGAGCGGTTCGAGACACATCCGCTCATCGGCGAAATTGCGCTGGTGCTGGCCGAGGAGTCGGTGGAGCGCGGGCGGGAGCTGGCGGCGTCGCGGGCTTGGCGCAAGGTGACGCAGCCAGTCGTGGGGGGCCAGCGGCGGCAGGACTCGGTATACAACGGGCTGGCCGCGTTGTCGCCCTGCGACCTGGCGCTGGTCCATGACGGCGCCCGCCCCTGCGTGGACGCCGCCACGCTGGAGCGGGGCATCCGGGCCGCCGCCGAACACGGCGCGGCGGTGGCCGGAACGCCGGTCAAGGACACCATCAAGCGCGTGTCGCCCGAGCTGGTGGTGGAGGATACGCCGGAACGAGCCAGGCTGTGGGCGGCGCAGACGCCGCAGGTCTTCCGCTATGAGTTGCTGCTGGAGGCGCATCGCCGCAGTGAGGGGGATTTCACCGACGACGCGGCCATGGTGGAAGCCATCGGCCACCCGGTGCGGATGTTCGAGGGGACTTACGAGAATATCAAGGTCACTACTGCCGGGGATTTGGTAGTGGCGGAGACGTTTTTGCGGGAGATTTCGGAGTCCCCTCTCCCGGCGGGAGGAACATTATAGACATGGAGACTATCTCCGAGAGAATTGCGAAAGTCTTAGCTAGTTTCGCATAGCCACGGGAAAATATGTCCATCTTAGAAAACGCGCCTGGGGCGCGGCGGGATGGACAGCGATGGCGAAGGTAGCTGAAAGAATAGGCGGTGCGGGCGATGCCCGTAGCCGCTTTTCTTTTGTCTGGTCGCGCGCGGGCGAAGGGGGTTGGCATGGCTAGGCGAAAGCGGAAGCGGAAAAAATCTTGGTGGTTCAAGAGGGTCTGAGATTCGAGTAAAGAAGAGGGCGCAGAAGCGCGATGGAGAAGGACGAGATGGCTAAGGCAGAGAAGGGCAAGGCGAACGAGGAGCAGGCTGAGGTGACCACTGGGGTGGTCTACATTCTGGGCAACGCGGCGATGAGCGACTTCGTGAAGGTGGGCTTCACGGTGGATTTGGCGGAGCGGGTGCGGGATTTGGACCGGGTGGCGGCGTCGCCGTTCCCCTGGGATGTCCTGTACGCAAGCGAGGTGGACAATCCCGGAGCGTGGATTCGGATGGTCAGGGACCTGTTCAGTGGATCGAAGGTAAGCACCTGCTTCTTCCACGCGGCGGTGACCGAGGAGGTGATGGGGGTGCTGAAGCTGGCGCGGGGCAAGGAAGTGAAGCTGACCAGCGGCGGCAAGAAGCCCCGGAGGAAGGAGAAGGAACCGAAGAAGGGGCGCGGCAGGAATTTTGACTTCGCGGTGCTGGGTATCGAGGCAGGGGCGGAGTTGCAGTTCGCCGGTGAGGCGGAGGCGGTCTGCACGGTCACTAACCAGAAGCCGCCGAGGGTGGAGTACGCAGGGGAGGAGATGACGCTGACGGTGGCGGCGGCAAGGGCGCTAGGCAGAGAGACGACGAAGGGTGTGCAGGGTCCGCTGTGGTGGCGGTACGAGGGAGAGACGCTGGTGGCAAGGCGAAAGCGGCTGGAATCCACAGAGTAAGGGAATCAGATACAGGAGAAGCCCCGCCGGAAGGTGGGGCTTTTTAGTTTGCTGTGGTAGGATAGGGGCCGATTTAATGGACTCAGCGTGAAGGACGAGGTGAGTTTGGTGTATAGGCGGCGAAGGCAATACGGGAGATACGGCTTTCGACGAAGCAAAAAGAGCAATAAAGAATGGCACTCCGAAAAATCAGACGGCTACTATGAGGACGACAAGATCATATATCCATGTTACCATATCTGCGGGAACTGCCGTTATCTAAAAATGATATTCAAGAACAAGAACCAAAAGGAGGGCAAAGGCTGGGACAAAGAAATGAACAGGGAGCGTCGCCTATGCAAGAACTGCGCCTATTTGGAACGTAGTGACGACTGTTTACCCGTCCCTACATCCTAATGGCAAGATCCATCTGCCAATAAGGGTAGTCCGGCCTATTGCTACGATAGTAGTCCCATACCTTCCGAACACTGAACACAGGATATCCATGCTGTAACGCCAACTCCGCCGCTCTACGCCCTACGTCCGCGTCATCCATGCTCTCTCCCCATCCCTCAAAGAGAACCCGATGCACATATTCAGTCCGACCTTCACTACCGTCTTCAGTGATTATCACGTCGAACCCGTTATCTTCGAGAAAATCAGCCACTTCATGCGGACTATAAATCTCCTCTGAGCCATCACTGACCCAGCCCCGTTGCCATTGACCCACCTGTTTCATCGAGATGACCTCCATTCGTGAGTATAACCAGGTCCTTACCTCACGGATTCGGCAGGAGTCAACCGACGACGTCAGATGAGTTACGCGAAAGAATGTTTCCCTTGTTCGGGCCTTCGCCCACCAGTGCCCGTATCCTCTTCTCCAGGCCATCCCTCAGTTCGTCGGGTGTATTCCAAGGAACGTGGTAATGATGACTCACATCAAAGTGAAGTTCATTGATTTTGTCCTCTCTGCATGACCGGATCACTGGCAAACCTAAGCCCAACGCAAAACCGGCTTCGTAATAGACTCCGCCCCTAACGCCACCATCGCCGTGAGTAAAATCCGCAATGAGAAACCGGGAACGCCGAATTTCCCCGATAATCTCGTCATCAATCTTGTCAACATCCGGTTTTTCGTTTATGAGGAGAGGGCTGTATCCTGTATTCAGTATGGCTGGTCTAATGCCTTTATCACGGGCTTCATCCATGCTGGGATCAAACCACATCGCAACAAACACCTGATCCGAACTTACGTTAACCTCTTGTTCAGCAATCCTCCCGTACCCGCCCACAGTAACGATGAAGCTGCCTAGACCGTCCGGTTGCGGAGTGTCCCCTTCTATCCACCCCATTCTGTTCAAATAATCTAGTAGAAAATAAACTTCATGCGGCTCTGTAGACTCGCTATGAGCCATAGAAAGCCATGACATCGGGCCTGGTACGAGAATGCCGGGAACCTCACCAAGAATCGAAGACTCATCTTCAAATGCCGCCTTCCCCAACGTCACGGGTTGCCCAACAGTAACCGTTGCGTCCGCGAGAAGCCGCAGGAGTCGGTCTGCCCTTTCTTGGACACTGAGAGGGCGGGCTGTTTCCGTAGTGTCGATTACCGCAGGTGTTATTGTGGGTTCTACGTTCCCCAATCTCCGCTGGTCAACTAGCCAAGTCGTAAGCTTGGCTTTATGACGTACTTCGAGATTTTTCAATTCCCACCGATAGAGTCCCCAAACCCTACTGTCCAGCGTATAATTCCCGCCTGCCCGCACAGAATTACGCACAAGATGTCGATAGACCTGTGCAGGGTATTCAGGCCAGATAAGACATCGGTCATCACGCGAGTTTGAGTTGAGCATTTTTCCTCTCTTTCACCTGGGTAAACAGGCCAACTGCGCCGCAAGTAACTCCATCTGCCTATCGCATTCTTCCACTCAAGCGAAGAGACTCAGTACCCCAACGCTGGGTCTATTGATTATACCGATTCTGCTGGAAAGAAGCCCGCCGGACGCCTTCACTTATTATCGCCGTCAGGGTAGGGTGCTAGGGTGTGTGGATCTTCAACTTCTTCTTGCAGAGGAACCGCCATGCCCGACACCTACTGTGGACGATGGATGCAACGCTCCGCCTGCATCCTAGCGGAATGCCTGTTCGACGGTCAATGCGCGTTCAATGACTTTGAACCAGAAACAAACGCCGCCTTCAACGAAGCCCTAGACAAGTCCAAGCCCCCACGCCCACGGTTGCTGGACGACGACGGAAGTATCCAGCTCTGCGAGCAGTGCAACAACGATGACGGGAAGGCGATAGAAATCGGAACGGACGGCATCAGGGTCTATAGGGTATGGGCACACAACGCTTTTGATTCCGGCGTATGCCGGTGGGTTTATATGTGCCATGCTTGCTTCTGGGTTATCCAAGAAGACGCTTACGGCGGCAAAGAACCCTGGTTCGGACCGGGCCACGAGATGTACGGTGTCCACGAGGACTGTACCGCGTGTCGTGCAGAACTGAGAACCTAGCTTGCAAATTGCCGCCCAGTAGCGCTTGCATTCTGGAGAATCGCCACGCTAAGGTTGCGGCATAAACTAACTCTATAAGGAGTAATAGCCATGACTACTAGGCGACGGTATTCCAAACAGCGACAGGAGGACCGCTTTACCAAGTCACTAACCGATGCCCGCGATATACTGGACGGCGTAATCGAGAAGGCGCAGGACAGCGACACCGGTGCGTTTGACGAATTAGAGCGGTTCAGTAAGCGAATGGCGCGGATTTATAGGCAGGCGGAACAGATAGAAGACGAAGATTAGCCGATAAGTGGCTATACGGTCACGAACAAACCGCTGGGTATGTAGCCCAGCGGTTTATTACATCCGGTGGATATTCCCGTTCTTTTCTTAATTAAAGCCCGGAACTATTGAAGTTCATATCAATATGTAGTATAATGCGGTCGTTAACAAAAGAAGAAGGTCGAGAAGATAGATTTGACGGTCCTCTTCCCGACCTATCCTAACCCACGCCCCAGCCAGCATCCTACCGATTACCTTCGGGGCTGTCGGTGTTCCACCACCGACAAGTACATTCTACCTTGTTATTGAGTAGCTTGTCAACACCCCCGGCGGTTAATTATCAGGATTCAGGGAGCCGCTTGCACCCTTCCACAAGTTAAGCGGCTCCTATGTGGTTGAGGCGTCACGGATGGGCTATCCATGCCTCAATGGGAGCATTTTACCTCTGATAGTTACCGTAATCAAGGCCCCGCGCGCGGTTTGCGGTATCTAAAAGAGATACTGGATTCAATCAATGCCGACGAGTTAATAAAGAAGCTGATATGGCGGCGGCGAAACGGCAGACCCGGCTATTCGCCGCGGGCGATGTTCCGGGCGTGGCTCTGTAAGTATCTGCTGGAGATACCCACCAACGTCAAACTGGTGGAGCGACTGAAGCTCAGTTCCGGGTTGCGGGAGGTCTGCGGCTTCTACCACGGCGCACCCAGCGAGACCGCCATCAGCCGCTTTACCAGTCGCTTGCCGGAGTATCAGGACATGGTTGACCGGTGCTTCGCCCAGGTCACCGAGAAGGTGCGGGGATTCTTGCCGGACCTCGGTAAAGACGTGGCTATCGACTCCACGTCTATCGAGTCCTACAGCAATCCGAACCGCAAGGTGGTCAGCGACCCGGACGCCGCATGGGGCGTGAAGCACACCGCTAGGTCGAAGCCCAAGGAGAAAAAGCCGAACGAGACGAAGACCGAGTGGTTCTTCGGATACAAGCTGCACATGGTCAGCGACGCCAACCATGAGATTCCGCTGGACATGATACTCACCCCCGGCAATGAGAACGACAGCCCGCTGTTGAAAGACGTATTCAAGAAGGCAAAGACCACCTACAAATGGTGGAAGCCAAAGCACCTCATCGCAGACCGGGGCTACGACTCCGGTCCTAATCACGAGTACCTGATTGACCAGAAGACGACGCCGGTTATCCATATTCGCAAGCCCACCGCCGACGACAAAATGTATGACGGCATCTTTAACGACAAGGGCGAACCCACCTGCATGGGCATGAAGCCGATGGTCTACGTTAAGACCCATCCTGAGACGGGTCGTCACCTGTATCGCTGCCGCGGCGAAGGGTGCCATTTGAAGACCGAGGGAACGAAGGCGATAACGCATTGCGACACTGAGGAATGGTTTGACCCGGCGGACAATCCACGGGTACTCGGACCTCTACCGCGGCAGAGCGAAGAGTGGAAGGCCCTCTACAAGAAGCGCATGAGTATCGAGCGGATATTCAAGAACACGAAACACTCCCGCCTGCTAGATGGTCACCTGTTCCGCCGGATGGAGAAGATACGACTCCACGGCACCATATCCATGCTGACTTACTCAGCAACGGTGCTGACCCGTCTGCGGCGGAGAGAGCGGAACCCGCGCCGGATAAAGGTCAAGTTGGCGGCGTAGGGGCGGAAGTTGCAATTCGCGGACAGAAGCTGCTAGGGGTGGGACTGATTTTTATAATCCGAGGTGCGGTATGGTTGCAGAGCAGGTAGTAGATGATAGGGCTGTAGAGATTGATGAACAGAAGAAATCAATGGCACGGCTGGTGGGGATACTACGGAATAACGGGTTTAAGGTAACTCAATGGCAAGAGCGTGAACTGCCCCCGTTCTATCCTACCCATTCATTTGTCGAAGTCATTGGCAAAAAGAAGGACGGACTTTGTGCGTGGGAACTTGCCCGGAAAAACGGCTATCGGGTTGCGTACCTGTCAAAAAAACGGTTGCATCTCCCGCGCCATGCCGACCATAGACCGAGATGGAAATTGGAATTCCACGCTATGACCTAACATAGATACTAACAAGGTCATTGTCGCCGCAAATTCCACACTGCTCAAACTTGTGTTCCTTTTTTCTACCTTGAACCTTGTTGAAGGTATCAATGGACTCCGCCGTGGCGAAATCTAAGTTTGCCTTCTTGATTGGCATGTCGTTGTTTATGCGGTCGCAGCTCAGGCTGAGGTGGTAGGTTCCATTGGTGTCATTCACTGAGTACCACACTATGGTAACTGGAACGAGTGGGTTGTTTGGCGGAAGAACCGCATCCAGTTCCTTGTTCTCGTTCTGACGTTGGCTTTCGAGCCACTTTCTGAACTCCTTGTGTCGGTCAGTTGCCATCACGTCTCCTTTGCCGTGTAGACCTCGGCAACCGTACCAATCGCAACCCTTGCTGTCAAATTGGTGAGAGTGAAGATCGGAAACTGTGTCGGCATATCTGGCTTATTCCCATTCACACGCGAACAAGGTAACTGACTCGGCACTTCTGGTTGCGTCTTGAGCACAACTTAGGTATCCACGTTGAATATGCCTTGCCCACACGTCTGATATTGGCGCAATTTCTTCATAGGCAAACTCGCAGATTAGTTCATCCCACGTCTCCCCGAGAATGAAGTCGGGATTATGGCATTTTTGGGCGTTCACTACCACGAAAAGACTGTTTGGCGTGGAATCAAAGTAGCTGTACACCTCCATTCGCAAAGACCCTTCAGTGCTATTTTCCTGATAAATGCCCACCCACAGGTCAGCTCCGATATGCGCAACCGTAGAAGGTGAAGTGGGAGAAAGGATGGGGTCAGGGGTATCCGTAGCCGCTAGGGTAGCCACAGGAGTCAAAGAGAGTGTGGGTGTAGGGGTGGGGGTTGGCATAGATAACGGGGTTGGAGTGGGAGTAGGTAAAATGGTCGGAGCATGGGTGGTGGGCGTCATTGAAGGTGCTCCTGAATTCCTGCTGAGGACGGAACCGGTGGTGGCAGTCGCTTCGGCTCTCGTTTCTTGCTGGATTTCTACGTACTGGAGCAACGTATAGGAAATTACAACAAAAGCGACTACGACAACAACGACGACAGCCACCACGACCCCTAGCAAGAAGTCATACTTTCTAACCTGAAGTTCAACAGCTTCTGTTAGCGGTGTTCGTTCCTTCAAGTAGTATTTCTTTGTGAAGTACCACGATATGAGGAACGAGCCTAGCACCGACAAGCCTAGTCTAACCCATTCTATATGGTTGCTCATCAGAGCAAGAGCATAGTCCATCAACACTGCCTCCTGGCGATTGTCTTTCGCTTTCTATCAGCCCGCCCCTATTACGTCAATCGCCGCCTTGACTTCCCCGCCCCTTCCTGTTACAAGGGCTGTGGCTCTGGCAAGCCGTATCCACCGACAATCGAAAAGCAGGCTACCGCGCAAGGAATGGGGGCTATCCATGCCCCCTTACGGCCTGCTTTGTCAGTGGTGGCTTGCCAGAGTACGCCCGACATTCTTGCAGTAAGGGGGTTCCCACCATGAGGTTACGTGCAAGCGGAAGTAAATCCGAATCCGGCAAACCACCGCCCCGCCGACGCCCACGCTCGGCGGGGTTATTCATTTGTATCATCACCGCCGCACTACTCACCTTCGCCGCCTGCGGCGCACCGGCGTCGCCGGAGCAACAGACGGTAGAGGCGGTAGCGGAGCAGACAAAGACATGGGAGAAGGCGAAAGACAAGGCGCGCGGTGGGTGGGGTGAAGAGGAACTGATAAGTGGTGAGCACTGCAAGTACATCGATGACGATGTTCACCCGAGCTATCAAATGGCGGAGCAAATCAAGGCGGAAATTGAACACCCCGAGACGTTTGAGGCTACACTCGGGAAAAAGGCACAAGAGGATTTTGACCACGATTTCTTCGTGTACTCATTGAGTGGAGCGGATGTTAAGAAATTCGACATTCCGCTGTCAGAACAGCAGATTAGGGATATCAAGTTTGGCGCGACGGTTTTCAACCCTCTCAACAAAGAATCCCGATTTGGGCTTCAGTCGGAGTACCCTGATGTTTGGGCTGACAGACCCAGGCACGAGGCGCGGCTGGATTTCTACGTGGACTCCGATCCTGACCAAAGATTTTCCAGATACGCCTTTTACCGGGCGTTCGGGTTCGTTGACCACTGGACCTGCGAAGCCAAGCTCTTGCGTATCGAGAGACGGAGCAGTTAACCACCAGATTCCCTCCGCAACGCAAAGCCCCCGGTAACCACCGGGGGCTTCACAATTTATAGGAGAGACTATGAGCAGCGAATACCAGCGCGGCTACGAAGCCGCTTACGCCGAACTCTACGCCGCCATCGACTCCGAAGACCACCCCGCAAACTGCGGCACCTGCCGCGCCTGCGGCCTCATGCGTACGGTAATCGAAGACGCCATGACCACGCTGGGGCGAAAGCTGTCGCAGGACGACTTCTGGGCGCTGGCGGCTATTCTGAGGCGGGCTAACGACGGTTGAAATCACCCTCGGCAATTTGCTACGCTTAGACAGACCACCGCCTGGGTCAACTACCAGCGATTTTCACGGTCGATGGAGTTACCGCCCCGGATACCACCCGGGGCGGCTTGTAGATGGAGTTGCCGCTTATCAGGCCTTGGACAAGCCTGCCAGGTAACCCCGTCCAGCGAGGGGGTGAGAGCATGGAGTCCGAAATGCTCGCCATCATCTTCTTCATCTGGCTGGTCGTGAACCAGCAACGCAACCAGCGTTAGCCGGAACCAGCCATACCACGGCAGAGTGGCAGAGGCGGATGCCACCTCCTCACAAGCAACATACCGTCCACCCCACCCGAACGGAAGGCTTCTGCAACCCAATCTGCAAATCCATTTTCCAACCTCCGCCTCCCATTTCACCGCACCCCACGCTAACGGTTGCATCAAAAAGCGTAATCTGCTATCGTCACACCATCGAAGAAGAGTTCCCGCAAGCCGGGGGCTCTTTTTGCGTTTCGCGGTCCTGCCGCGCGGGTGGAACCAACACCCGCCCGGCAAATCCGACCGCAAGGGAGGTGATGACATGGAGTGGGAAGCACTAATCCTCGCCCTCTTTATCGTCATGGTCGCTACCAGACGATAGTCACCAACCCCGCCGGAACCCATCATAGCGTGGGTTCCGGCGAACCTCAACTCCACCCGCCTTCCTTTTCACCGCACCCCACGCTACCATCGAATTGACCTCCCTCATCCCTTTTCGCCATTCAGCCACATTTTCAACCCAGGGTGGGGGATTGGAGGCTTTCGCAATTCTCTCATCTCCTTTAATCCTGTACATCCATGTTAACAATATACTGGGGACGGTTTAACTTACATGGATGGATAGGATTAACAGGATAGGGTTGCTTAGTTAACCCGATGTGCAAGTTATAAAGGGGTTGAAAATCCAGGTCCAAACACCTCTACTAGAGTTGCGGTTCCCAGTGGAGGTGTGTGATGGACCTGGATACCAAAATCATAGCAGTCTTTTGCCGGATAGATGATGCTTTGCAGAGCCTTTTCCAGAGACAACGGCTCCGGCGGAGTGGACCCGAACCTTCGTTGTCCGATGCTGAAGTGCTGACCATGGAGGCAGTGGGCGAATTTCTGGGCTTGGGCCAGGATACGGCCCTCTACCGCTACTTCCGCCACCACTACAGCCACTTCTTTCCGGCTATGGCGCGAGTCTGCCGCACCACTTTCGTGCGCCAAGCCGCCAACCTCTGGTGGGTCAAGGAGCAGGTCTGGCAAATCCTCCTGGGTTCCATCCGGTACGACCCGGCCTTGTCCATAGTGGACAGCTTTCCCCTGCCAGTCTGCCGCTTCGCCAGAGCCCACCGCTGTCAGCGGTTCCGGGGAGAAGCTGCTTTCGGGAGGGATGACGTAGCCCGGCAGACCTTCTATGGTTTCCGGGCGCACTTGCGTCTGAACTGGCCGGGGTTGATCACCGGCTTCGGCTTGGCCCCAGCCAACGTGCATGACCTGGCCATGGTCCCCGAACTGGCTGGAGATGCCCAGGGGGTCCTGCTGGGTGACCGCAACTACTGGTCCCCGACCCTGACTGGGGAGTTGCGCAGCCAAGGCCTGACCCTGCTGGCCCCCTTCAAGTCGAAGAAAAAAGACCCTTGGCCCCAGAGGAGTTACCAACTCAGCCGGCCCCGTTACCGCATCGAGACCGTCTTCAGTCAATTGGTTGAGCGCTTTCAAGCCAAACAGGTCTGGGCCAGGGACATCTGGCATCTGCAAGCTCGGTTGCTGCGCAAGGTGCTTAGCCATACCCTGGCTTTCAGCCTCAATCAGGAGCAAGGAAATCCACCACTCCAATTCGACAAGTTGCTTGCATGGTAGAACTTGCACATCGGGTTAGTTAGAGAATCAAAAGAACCCGGAGAGAGTCCAACATATATGCGCGAGCAAGGAGTTGAAACGCTGATTACCGCCGACGGTCATCAAATTATCCTGCCAACCTTGGAAGAGGACGTCGCCATCAATGCCCAGATTGCCGCTGACCCGGACGACTTCGAGCTGGACGAAGGGTGGTTCAAGAACGCCAGGCCCACCAAAGAACTCTTCCCCGAAACCTACCAGTGGGCCATGCAGCGGAAGGCCGACCTCGAGGCCGGAGTTACCCAGGAAGTTCGGATTACCCTGCTCACCCACGCAGTAGACTGGTTCAAGGCGCGGTGTGGGCTGGACGGTGAGACCGGCGGCACCGCCTGGATAGACCTTATTGAGCAGACGCTTCAAGCCCACGTCTCGGCCTGCACCGCCGGTCAGCCCCAACCGCTGGATGCGGCGCATGGCCAATCATCCAACTGTCAGCCTGAGTGAGTGCCGGAGGCAATGCTGATGTCTTGGAACCCGCCTGGCCTTTAGGAGTCCGTTGTTCTGAGCATCGGTGGAGGCTTCCCCTTTCAGACGCAAGTTTTGTGCAAGACAGTCATTGCATGATGCGAGTCAAGGTGACATCAGTAATGAACAGAAAACCAGTCAGCCACAAGCTCCAGCTTGACAACGCCGTCATCGAATATACCGTGCAGCGCGACCGCCGTCGGAAAAAGACCGTGCAACTTAGCGTTTTCAACGGCAATATCATGGTCTCCGCGCCCATACGCACGCCCGACCACGAAATCCAAGCCATCGTTCGGAAGCGCAGCCGCTGGATTCTCGACAAACTGGCCAAAATGTCCGCTGGCTCCAAAGAACTTTCCTTGCCCGAGTTGGCGACCGGAGACGCGCTGCCTTACTTGGGGCAGGAACTGCCGTTAGCAGTCAATGAGGCTGAACTGGCATCCGAAAAGCCGAAGCAGGTTGCTGCGCAGCGGGAGGCTGAACTACGGCAGCGAGAAGCTGAGAGAGCAATTCGGGCCACTCTGGTGGCAGACCTGTTAAAAGGACCTGCCGCTCTGGTCAGGGTCATATCTACCTTAATCCGTCTGCCTACCGTTCTATACAAGAAACACCGTTTGGAAATTGAGAGGACGAAGCAGATTGCGGCAGAACGGGAATCGGAACGTCAGAGGCAGGAAGCCGAAAGGGCACAGCAAGCTGCGGCGGAACGTGAGGCTTGGGAGGCACAGCAGGAGGCTGAACGGCAGCAACGAGATGCAAGGAGAGCAAGGCAAGCTGTCCTGAAAGCGCAACAAAGGAAGCGGCAACAATACTGGGAGTCTCTGAACGGGATTGCGTTTGAACGGGAATTGGGGAAGCTGTACAGGGCACAGGGTTACAGCGTGAAATCAACTCCCACATCAGGGGATCAAGGTGTTGACCTGATTCTAACAAAGAATGGCAAAACTACGGTCGTTCAATGCAAGGCCCACAAAAATCCTATCGGGCCATCGGTAGCCAGAGAGCTATTTGGCAGTATGCACCACTTTAAGGCGGACAGTGCAATTCTAGCCTGCACCGGAGGATTTACGGACGGCGTCATTAAATTTGCGCGGGGGAAGCCGATAAGACTGATTTCCGCGTGGGACATAGTGCGCATGGTGGAGGAGAGTGGTGACGGGATGCAGGACATTACTGAAAGCCTTCCAATATGTCCCAAACGCGGATGCGGGGAAAAGATGGTTTTGCGGGAAGGATATAGTATCTTTTGGGGATGTCCCAGATACCCCACTTGCAGAGGGACAAGAAACCTTTGAGCGAAAGGAGAGTTGAAAGACCGCGCCATTGGGGCGGCTCGGTAGCGCGGCGCACTGTTTCCCGCTATCATCCAGTTTATGACAATGCAGCACTCGATTCCGGGCCGGACGCTGGGCGGAAACCCGCCGGAAGATGGACGGGAGTCTATCTGGAGCGTGCCTCCGGGCCGAATGGCGCAATACTTCGCGCTGTTCACTCTGTTCGCCAGCGTTGGGCTCGGCTTCCTGCTCTGGTACGAGATATTCTGGAACACGTCGGACACCCTGCCGCAGACGGCTATGGCAATCGTCAAAGGTTTGGGACTCAATACAGCAGGGGCCGCTGGCCTGTCACTACAAATTGTGGAGGGACCGAGGTTTGTTATGGTAGCAGCCGACTATTTCACCAAGAAATGGTTGAACCCCCTGAAAGAGCAACTGCGCCAAGAGGGTCGCGCCGAGACCAACGCCAAGTGGGAGGCCTGGAACGCGCGGCGCATGGAGGCGGAGGAGAAGGGCGAACCTTTCGACGAACCGCCGCCATCCGCCAGCTCCCGCAAGTAGCGAGGGCGTCTTGACCCAGCCCACCCCAGACATCCGCGTAGGCATCGGCTTCGACTCCCACCCCCTGACTCCCGGCCGCCGTCTGGTGCTGGGCGGCGTTGATATCCCCCACGACCGGGGGCTGGCCGGGCATAGCGACGGCGACGTGCTGGTTCACGCGCTGCTGGACGCTTTGCTGGGCGCGGCGGATATGGGTGACAAGGGGACGCATTTTCCGTCATCGGACCCGCAGTACAAGGACATTTCCAGCCTGTTGCTGCTGGAGCGGGTGGCGGCGCTGCTGGCTGGGGCCGGTTGGCGCGTGTCGAATGTTGATGCTACAATGCTGGCGCAAACGCCCCGGCTTGGGCCGTTCATTCCAGCTATGAAGGATCGGACCGCCGCCGTGCTGTCCATTCCCCCCGGCCGCGTCAGCATCAAGGCGACCACCACCGACTATCTGGGCTTCGTCGGACGGGCCGAGGGCATTGCCGCCGTTGCCGTCGCCTGCGTCGTGTCGCCATAGCGCCGGGGCCATCCTGCCCATCCTTCAATCCTGTAAATCCTGATTCAGACGGGAACCACTGGATTCCGGCGAAAGCCGGAATGACGGTATTCAGACGAATGAAGCTGTACAGCACGCTAACCGGCGAAGCCACCGAGTTCGTCCCCGCCGACGGCAACACCGTCAAGATGTACGTCTGCGGCGTCACCCCTTATTCCTCCACCCACATCGGCCACGCCCTAAGCTACGTCGCCTTCGACGTGCTGCGCCGTTACCTGGAGCATATCGGCTTCGAGGTGAACCACGTCCAGAACTTTACGGATGTGGACGACAAGATAATCCAGCGTGCCCAGGAGCAGGGCATTGAACCCACCGCGCTGGCCGAGCAGTTTATTGACGACTTCTTCTCGACGATGGATGCGCTGAACATACGCCGCGCCCACGTCTACCCCCGCGCGACCGAGGAAATCGGCCCCATCATCGAGACCATCGGCAGGCTGGTGGACTCCGGCCACGCCTACGCCGCGGGCGGCGACGTCTTCTTCCGGGTGGAGAGGAGCGAGGGCTACGGCAAGCTGAGCCACCGCACCCTGGAGGGGATGCAGGCCGGCAGCCGCATCGAGATAGACGAGAACAAAGAGCATCCGATGGACTTCGCCCTGTGGAAGGGCGCCCGCCCCGGCGAGCCGTCGTGGGAAAGCCCCTGGGGGCCGGGCCGTCCCGGCTGGCACATCGAATGCACCAGCATGTCCATGACCTACCTGGGCGAGAGCCTGGACATCCACGGCGGCGGGCAGGACCTGGTCTTCCCTCACCACGAGAACGAAATCGCCCAGAGCGAGGCGTCCACCGGCGTCGTGCCTTTCTCCCGCTACTGGGTGCACAACGGCCTGCTGCGGCTGGGCGGCGACAAGATGAGCAAGTCGCTGGGCAACCTAGTGTCGGTGGAAGAAGCGCTGGAACAGTTCTCGCCTGACGCCATTCGCCTGTACTTCCTGAGTTCCCACTACCGCAGCCCGCTGTCCTACTCCGACGAGGGCTGCGCCGCCATGGAGCGCAGCCTGGAACGGCTGCGCCACGCCCTAGAGCGTGACGGCGGCAGCAATAACCCCGTTCATCCTGAGCCTGTCGAAGGGCCGGATTCCGGGGCACTGGATGCGGAACCCTACCGCCGGCAGTTCTTCGAGGCGATGGACGACGACCTGAACACCCCGCGAGCCCTGGCCGCGCTGTTCGACCTGGCCCGCGATATCAATCGCAGCAGCGACGAAGGCCGCCCGGTGTCGGATGCCCAAAACACCCTGCGCGATTTGGGAGGCATCCTCGGCCTGACTTTCGCTGAACGGATAGCGGACGGCGGCGCGAGCAACGCCGGGGCCGGGCCGTTCATCGAGCTGCTGCTGGAAACGCGCACCGCCCTGCGCCAGGCCCGCCAGTTCGAGCAGGCCGACCGCATACGCGACGGCCTGGAGCAGTTGGGCGTGTCGGTGGAAGACACCCCCAACGGCCCGGTCTGGCAGTTCCGGGCATCGTAGTCCTCGGTTACAATGGTGTCAGGCGCAGGGATGTTCTCGATAAGTCCAAGCTCCTGCGCTCTCCGACTGTAGCGGAGGGCTAGTCAGCCGCAATGACCGACCACCTGAAAGCGTCGCCACCGGAAAGGTACGAGCAAATCAGCCTCCATCTGCTGGAACAGGCCGAGGAAGAGCTGGACAAGGGCGACATCCTGCAAGCCTCGGACAAGGTGTGGGGCGCGACGGCCCACGCCGTCAAGGCCGTCTGCCAACGGATGGACTGGAACCATCACGCCCACAACCACCTGCGGGCGGCGGTGAGTTACATCTCTTCCGAGTTTGGGCGCGACGATTTGAGGCTCGCATTCGGTTATTTGGAGTCCCTGCACGCCAATTATTATGAGCACCAGTGGGAATTGGCAGATGTGCGTACTGGGATAGATAATGCCGCTTTTTTCATCAGCGAACTCTCCAAGCTGCCATTTGGTAGCCTACCCAGCGATAGATCTCATTTGTCGCTTCCAGAGCGCCAAAGTCAGGAACGCCTTTTGCGGACGCTCACACGCAAGAACCAGTATTCCCACGGCCCGCAGTTCAGTGCGGAGGAAACCTCCGGCCTGCCGCCGGTGGTTCCTCCCCAGCCTGTCGATGGCGAGGGCTAAGATACAATGACCGACCACCTGAAGGCGTCGCCACCGGAAAGGTACGAGGAAATCAGCCGCCACTTGCTGGAGCAGGCGCAGGAAGAGCTGGACAAGGGTGACATCCTGCAAGCCTCGGACAAGGTGTGGGGCGCGACGGCCCACGCCATCAAGGCCGTCTGCCAGCGCATGGGCTGGAACCACCACGCCCATAACCACCTTCGCGCTGCCGCTAATTATGTTGCCGCAGAGTTTGGGCGGGACGACCTTATGAGCGCCTACGGGTATCTGGATGCCCTCCACACGAATTATTATGAACATCAACTACTGGCCGGAGAAGTGCGTGTTGGAATAAGTAATGTCGCATTCTTCATCAGAGAACTGGCTGCTCTTCCGCTCAACCAACTTCCTGCTGACCGTTCCCACCTGTCGCCCTTGGAGCGTCAGGACCAAGAACGCCGTCTGCGTATGCTCACACGCAAAAACCAGTATTCCCACGCCCCGCCCCTCGAGGGCGATGAACTGAACGGCCTTCCTCCCGTGAAACCGTCCTCCGGCGACGTTGGTGAAAGCGATGCTGGCTGACACCGCCCTCGCATCCTTGGCCCGCATCGTGGGGGCGGAGAACGTGCTGGCCGACGCCGACTCCCTCGACCGCTACACGGGCGACTCGCTGTCGCCCAGCCGCGCCTTTGGTGCAGCCGACGCCTTCGAGCGGCTGGCCGACGTGGTGGTGCGGCCCGGCTGCACTGCCGAGGTTGCCGATGTCGTGCGGTGGGCTAACGAACATAAGGTTCCCATCATCCCCTACGGCGGCGGCACGGGCGTTATGGGCGCCGTCGTTCCGGCGCACGGCGGCCTTGTGCTGGACGTGAAGCGGATGAACCGCGTCCTCGAGGTGGACTCCGACAGCCTGACGGCCCGTGTCGAGGCCGGCATCGTGTTGGGCGACCTGGAGGCAATCCTGGCCGAGCATGGGCTGATGATCGGCCACGACCCCTACAGCGTTCCCATCGCCACCGTCGCCGGCACAATCTCCACCAACGGCGTGGGCTACCGCGCCTGTGCCCACGGGCCCATGGGCGAGCAGGTGGTCGGGCTGGAGGCCGTTCTGCCCGACGGGCGCGTAATCGAGACCCGAGACATTCCCAAGTATTCCTCCGGCCCCAACCTGAACCACCTGTTCATCGGAGCGGAGGGCGTGTTCGGCGTCATAACCCGCGCCACCATCCGCATCTTCCGCATTCCCGAGTGCAGCCGCTTCGCCAGCGTGGGCTTCGACAGCTTCGAGGAAGGTTTCAACGCCGCCTCGGAAATGCTGGCCGTGGGCATCCGCCCGTCGCTGCTGGACCTGACCGAGGAAGACGGCGACGTTACCCTGCACCTGCTGTTCGAGGGTTTCACTGAAGGGGTGGCGGCGCAGGCGCAGAGGGCCGAGGCAATCTGCGACGCCGCCGGGGGCTACTCCCTCGGCGCCGAGCCCACCGAACACTACTGGACGTACCGCCGCGAATCCGCCGAGAACTACAAGCTGACGGCCTTGGGCCAGCCCCGCAAGGTGCGCTGGAACCGCTGGCGACGTCGGCGCGGGTTCGATTACCTGCACGTGGCCCTGCCTTCCTCCAGGGTGTTGGAATACAAGCGGCAGGCCGGGGACATCCTCGCCACCCAGGGCATCGCCGTGGCCGAGTACGCCATCTGGAGCCGCCCCGAACTGTTCTCCATGCTCATCCTGCCCGAGTCCGGCGATCCGTCCGAGGCCCGGCAGCGGCTGGCCCGTACAGTGGACCGCGTGCTGGAGCTGGCGCAGGACATGGGCGGCGCCATGGAATACTGCCACGGCGTCGGCGTCAAGCTGAACCACCTGCTGGCCCGCGAGCAGGGCGCGGGACACGACGTCATCCGCCAGCTCAAGCAGACCCTCGACCCCAACAACATTATGAACCCCGGCAAGCTGGCTCTTTAGATGGAATTTGGCCTGCAATTCTTCCCTGACGTTTCCCCGGAGCAGAAGTCGGGGCAGCAGTACTGGAACGAGTGCCTGTCGCTGGTGGACCTGTGCGACGAGTTGGGCTACACGCAGGTTCGCACCGTCGAGCATTACTTCGAGCCATACGGCGGATACAGCCCGGCGCCCCACGTCTTCCTGACAGCGGCCTCGCAGCGCACCCACAAGGCCCGTCTGCTCACCGGCGCGGTGCTGCCGGTGTTCAACCACCCCTTGAAGGTGGCCGGCGAAATCGGGATGCTGGACGCCATATCCGGCGGGCGTCTGGATTGCGGCTTCGGACGTGCCTTCCTGCCCCACGAGTTCCAGCGGTTCGAGCGTTCCATGGACGAGTCCCGCGCTCGCTTCGAGGAAGGCATGGAGGCGGTCAGGCTGCTCCTGGAACAGGAGAACGTGACCTTCGAGGGACAGTTCTACCGATTCCGCAACGTGACCTCGCTGCCTCGCCCCACGCAACAGCCCCGGCCGCCCTTCTGGACTGCCGCGCTGGGGACGCCCGAATCGCTGCGGCGGGCTGGCGAGCGCGGCTTCAACCTGATGCTGGTGCCCTTCGCCGGGCCGCAGATGCGCGAGGCCATCAGCGTCTACCGCGAGGCCTGGCGGGAGGCGGGCCATGCCGGGCAGGGCCGCATCGCCCTGGGGTTCCATATGTTCTGCCACGAAGACCGCGAGGAAGCCCGCCGCATCGCCCAGCCCAACATTGACGCCTACTTCCAGTCGCTGGTGGCCGCCGCAGAGTTGGATTCAGGCTGGGGCGCGGGAACGTCATCGGGCGACTACCCCAGCTACGACAGCCACATGGAGAAGCTGCGCCAAGCCAGCTTCGATACGCTGCTGGACAGCGGCACGATATGGGTCGGCACGCCCGCCGATGTCAGGGAACAGATTGCGTCCTACCACGACGCCGTGGGCGGGTTCGACACCGCTTCATTGCAGGTCAATTTCCACCGCATTTCCCAGGAAGACGCCGCAGCTTCCATGCGCCTCTTCTCCGCCCAGGTCATGCCTTCCTTCCGCGGCTAGGGCGCAACTCCCTGCCTGGCTGTACTTCTTCCCCTGGTAAAGGCAATACTCTTGGCTCATTTATATTCGTAATATAGATTTTAATTATCTTATAATATCTCTTTACACAATACTATTGTGGGTATATCATTATTATAAATCAAGTATCCATCACAGTATTGCACAGGCATCACAGCTTGATGCAGAGGAAGGAAAGGAAATGGTCACCATGAACCAGGGTATCAGAGAAGTGCGGGAAACCGGCTCCAGGTTCATCCACCGGATGGAAGCCGGAGTTATGGCGGTCTACGACTGGGTCTCCGGCCCGCCCATGACCGAGCAGGAGCGGACGCAGCACCGGCTGGCCGAGACCGAGCCGATTCGCCGCTTTTCCCAGCCCACCATCTAACCCGGCACAATGCAGGGGGATGGACTCTGCAACCCATCCCTTGAGTTCCATCTCCTCTTCGGTTAGGGGCGTACTCCGCGCCCCTTTTCTTTTTCCGGCCCCCTCGTCCCGCTTCGTGTAGAATAAGGCGGTTTTCAGTCCCTTCTTGAGGAGAAGTGTCATGGCCGCCATTACCGCCAGTCGTATCCGGGCGTCGGAGCGGCGCGAGCTGGAGCAGGAACTCCGTCAGCGGGTATCGGGCGAGGTGCGCTTCGACCCCTTCTCCCGCGTCCTGTACAGCACCGACGCCAGCATTTACCAGATGGAGCCGGTGGGCGTGGTCATACCGCGCAGCGCCGCCGACGTGCGGGCGGTGGTGGAGGTGGCCCGCGACAACGGCGTTCCGGTGCTGCCCCGGGCCGGCGGCACCAGCCTGGCCGGCCAGACCGTCAACCACGCCATCGTCATGGACTTCAGCAAGTACCTGAACCAGGTCGTTGAGGTCAACCGCGAGGAAAGCTGGGCGCGGGTGCAGCCGGGCATCGTCCTTGACCAGCTCAACCGCGAGCTGCTGTCCTACGGCCTGATGTACGCCCCCGATCCCACCACCTCCAGCCGCGCCTGCGTGGGTGGCGGCATCGGCAACAACACCTGCGGCGCCCACTCCGTCATCTACGGCAAGTCGCTGGACCATATCATGGAGCTGGACGTCATCCTTTCAGACGCCAGCGCCACCCACTTCCGCCCGCTGGACAGCGCCGAGCTGGAGGCCAAGCTCAGCGGCGCTGGGCTGGAATCGGAAATCTACCGGGGCGTGCGGCGGCTGGCCCAGGACAACGACGACGCCATCCGCGCCCGCTACCCCAACATCATGCGCCGGGTCAGCGGCTACAACCTAGACGAGTTCCTCACCGAGTCCATCGGCCCCTACGCCGGTTCCGCCAACAGCCACGGCTTCAACCTCACCCGGATGGTGGTCGGCTCAGAGGGGACGCTATGCGTCGCCACCGAGGCCAAGGTCAACCTCGTCCCGCGCCCCACCATGACCGCGCTGTCGGTGGCCCACTTCCACGACATCTTCCAGGCCAGCGAGGCGGTGAAGGAGATTCTGAACCATGGCCCGTCCTCCATCGAGATAATGGACAAGAACGTCCTCGACCGGTCGCGGCAATCGCTGGGGTTGGGCAATGCCATGTCCATCATCCAGGGCGACCCGGGCGCCATCCTGGCCATCGAGTTCTACGGCGAGTCCGAGGGCGAACTGACCGCCAAGATGGAGGGGCTTAAACAGGACCTGGAGCGGCGGCGGATGGGCTACGCCTGCGTCAACCTGCTGGACAGGGCGGCGCAGGCCAACGTCTGGAACGTGCGCAAGAACGGCCTGGGCCTGCTGATGAGTATGCACGGCGACGCCAAGCCCCTGCCCTTCGTGGAGGACACCGCCGTTGACCCGGAGACCATGGGCGAGTTCGTGCGCCGCTTCGACGAGATAGTCCGCAACCACGATACCGAGGCCGCCTACTACGGCCACGCCAGCGTCGGCTGCCTGCACATCCGTCCGGTAGTCAGCCTGAAGAACCAGGAGGGCGTCAACCGGATGTACTCTATCGCCGAGGAGATAGCCGACCTCACCCGCGAGTTCGGCGGCTCCCTCAGCGGGGAGCATGGCGACGGCATAGTGCGCGGCGTCTGGACGGAAAAGATGTTCGGCCCGGAAATATACCAGCTTTTCCGGGAGCTGAAGTCCACCTGGGACCCCGACGGCATTATGAACCCGGGGAAGATAATAGACTGCCCGCCCATGACCGAGAACCTGCGCTACGGGCCCAGCTACAGCGCGGACTCGCTGCCCACCAGCCTGGACTTCTCCGTTGACGCCAACTTTGCTGGCGCCGTCGAGATGTGCAACGGCATGGGGGCCTGCCGCAAGCTGGACGGAACCATGTGCCCGTCCTTCATGGCCACGCGGGACGAAGAGCACTCCACCCGCGGCCGGGCCAACCTGCTGCGGGCGGCGATGTCCGGCAAGCTGCCCGAAGGGACGATGACCAGCCAGCGCCTCTACGACGCCCTGGACCTGTGCCTCGAGTGCAAGGGCTGCCGCGCCGAGTGCGAGTCCGGCGTGGACATGGCCAAGCTGAAGTACGAGTTCCTGGATAACTACTACAAGGCCAACGGCCTGCCCCGGCGCAACAGGATATTCGGCGACATCGCCAAGCTCAGCAAGTGGGGCAGCCGCTTCGCGCCCCTGTCCAACTGGATGGCATCCAGCCCGCTGGGCAAGCTGCTGTCCGGCTCACTGCTGGGAATCCACCCCAACCGCCAGGCACCCAGGTTCACCCGCCAGACCTTCCCGCAGTGGTTCCGGTCGCGCCGGGAGCGCCGGCCCACAACGGCGGGTACGGTGGTGCTGCTCAACGACACCTACATGAACTACAACTACCCGGAAATCGGCAAAGCGGCGGTGGCCCTGCTGGAGGCCGCTGGCTACAAGGTGGAACTGGCCGACGCCCCCTGCTGCGGACGCCCGATGATTTCCAAGGGAATGATGGACGCGGCGAAGGCCAACGCCCGCCACAACGTGGGCCTGCTGCACGCCTATGCGGGCAACGGCGTACCCATCATCGGCTGCGAGCCAAGCTGCCTGCTCACCCTGCGCGACGAATACCCGCAGCTAGTCCCCGGCGAGCAGGCCCGCACGGTGGCCAGCCAGTCGTTCCTCATCGACGAGTTCCTGGCCAAGCTGAAGGCCGAAGGCAAGCTCAACATTGAGTTCAAGGACACGAGCAAGCAGGTGCTCTTCCACGCTCACTGCCACCAGCGCTCGCTGGCCGGAACGGCGTCATCGCTGAACGCGCTGCGGCTGGCCCCCGGCTACCGGGTGGAGCTGACCAGCGCCGGCTGCTGCGGCATGGCCGGCTCCTTCGGCTATGAGAAGGAACACTACGACCTGTCCATGACCATCGGCAGCCAACACCTGTTCCCGCAGGTCAACGCCAAGGGCTCCGACTGGGAGGTGGTGGTGATGGGCGTGTCCTGCCGCCAGCAGATAGAGCACGGCACGGGCCGCCGGGCGCGTCACCTGGCGGAAGTGCTGGCGGAGGCGTTGCCGTAGCATAGATACAGATTTGCCGTCTTATGAAACCGTAAATTGGGAGTAGCCGTATTAGCTATAGAGATGATCGCTGGCGGCAGACTGGAGGGCAGGTCATGTGTGATGAATACCCTAGATGGGATGTCACTGGGTTTCTCACCACGGAGGAAAGGGCCTGTCTCTACCTCAAGGCTGCCACCGAAGACGATTTGGGACACGGGGACACTATACGGCTCGCGTGGATGGATGTTCAGCGAGCGCACGAAGCGGGGAAAATTTCCATCAACATGGCAATGAGCGCCGAAGAGTTGTCGCGGATTTTGAAGAGCCATGGCCTCTGTGCCGCCGTCATTCGAAAGATCACCGGCGCATTGCTGTTAAACATGCAAGTGATGACGCTGCCAATGGCAGCCTAGAACAGGACCTCGGGAGTGTGCGCAAAGGGGCGACTTGTGGTCGCCCCTGTCTTTGTTGTCGCCCCAGATGTAGATAAGGGAACTTGCCAGCTACACCGCCGTGATGGTGATGTGCGACATATACGACTCCGCCCGCGCGCCGTGCCAGTGGTTCTCGCCCTTGCTGATGTGCACCACGTCGCCCACTGCAATCTCCCGCTCCTCGCTCTCGTTGGCCACGATGCCGACACCCGAGGTCACCACCAGAATCTGGTCGCTCTCGTGGGTGTGCCAGCCGGTGGTGGCGCCCCGCTCGAAGTTGACCACGCTGCTGTTGAAGTTCTCGCTGCTCCCCTCGGGAATCAGCGGCTGGCGCGTGCGGCGTACCTCACCGCCCGTCCAGCCCGGAACCGGCGTCGCCGTGTCTATGGGAACCGTCTCCACCTCGGCAATCCTGATAACGCGCATTTTCGCACTCCTGAAGTTCTGTCTGCTTGGATGATACACTATCGTCTGAACTGTGATTCGTATGATTAGATGATTAAGCGGGATTAAGAGAATCATGCAAATCCCGAAATCAAGTAAATCACAGTTCAGACAATCAGTGGCGGCGCCGGAACGAATCTAAGACGATTTTCCTCCTCTCCGGATGGGGGAGAGCAAGGTGAGAAACACATGATTGGCAACGGTCTGGCTTATGTTGGCGTGGTGGTCCGGGATGTTCCCGCGGTGGCGGAGATTCTGGAGCGCGACTTCGAGCTGCCTCGCGCCGTATGCGATATGGGCGACAGTGGACGGCATGCTCCGGTGTTCCCCGTGGGGCAGACTGCCCTGGCCCTGTTCGAGCTGGGCGACCCCTTCGTCGGCGGCGCGGAGAAGACTGGCCTGCATCATATGGCGGTGTCCGTCGGCGGGCTGGTCAGCGCCGGATTCGACGCCTACGCCGCCGGGCTGCACACGCTCACGACTGAGCCGCAGCCTGGCTTGGGCGGAA
Source organism: Dehalococcoidia bacterium (assembly GCA_965204865.1). GTDB lineage: Bacteria > Chloroflexota > Dehalococcoidia > Lucifugimonadales > UBA3495 > VXOI01. The sequence continues at coordinate 4,105,513 of OZ242027.1, forward strand.
CCCGTCGGTTCCTGCTGGACCCGGCCGGCACCTGCGGCGTCATCACCTACCTCTCCGACCCGCTACAACTGCCCGTCGCCGCCAACCCCGACGGCGAGGTGGAGCGCATAGACCACCTGGGCGTCGCCAGCGCCGACAATGACGAGGTGGACGACGTGTTCGCCCGCAAGCTGGGCTGGCTGGTGGAAAGCAGGCAGACCGACGTGGAAATCTCCACCAAGACCGAGTCCTTCACCTCGGACAAGTACGGCGTGGTCTACCGGAATCACCAGCCGGAGTTCATCGGCGGATTGCGCTGCTCCTTCATCACCATCGGCGACCTGGAGCTGGAGTTCCTGCAAAATGTAGACCCGCGCTCCCTGGGGGTCATTGACTACGGGCAGGCGGGCAGCACACGCCAGGACCAAGGCGCCATCAGCCGCTACATCCAGAATCGCGGCGCCGGCCTGCACCACACGGGGTTCAAGGTCAAGGACATCAACCGCCTGCTGTCGCGCCTGGACGAGTCGGGCCTTACCCTGATTGACAAGGCGGGCCGCCCCGGAGGCCGCCGCTCCCAGATAGGCTTCATCCACCCCGCAAGCCTGGGCGGCTGGTTGGTCCACCTGGTGGAGCGGGTGGAGTTGGGGTAGCAGGATAACGGCAAAGAGAATGGATAGCGTTCTTTCCGGTGTTCAGGTCTGGAAGCCGAGCGCGGCAGCTACGGTGCGCTGCCGGTTGTCCATGGTCACGAAGGTCACTTCGCGCGGGTCTTCGGCCTGGTACAGCGCAGCCGCCACGTGCCACAGGTCGGCGCCGCGCAGGTAGCCAATCTCCAGTGCCGCCGCTATTTCCTGGGACAATGGGCGGCTGGGCACAATCCATTCTATTCCCTCGATAAATCTTGGCTCGAAAATCAGGTTATTCCGCGCATAAGCCGCTCGCAGTTCTGCCTCCAGGAAGTTAGAGGACCACAGACGCGAAAACCCTCGTAGCTTTTGTTCTACGGTCTCGTGCCCAGATTCTTGAAAGGCTATGGACAGAATCGCCGAAGCATCTACATAGGCGTCTTCCACGATCCCCGTTCCTCGAGAAATCTGTCTAATGCGCCCTCTACCCGCACTCCTTTGGGCGGATTCCACTTCACGTCCGACTTTGTCAACTGCCCCGTCCGCTCCAGATACTCCGTCCTGGTTTCGCCGGGGACGGTCTTGCCCTTGGCCAAGCGAATCTCCGCCCACGGCTCTCCGTCGCACAGGACAACGATGGTCTTGCCTGCCCGGACGTGCTGCATCACTTCGGGGAATTTGGCGACGACCTCCGCGTCCGTGTATTCGATTTCCATATCCTTTACCCCATGGCTTTCCAGCTATATTCCATCCTATTGTAAGGGCGCGGGGAAAGCAAAGCCGCGCCCTTGGAGTTTGGCTTGCGGCTCTACCCTAGTCCGGTATCTCCTTCTCCATCCCCTCGCCCAGCTCCACCTCGAAGGCGGTGAGCACCTGGGCCACCAGCAGGTAGTGGCCGCACAGCACGGTGAAGTGCAGGGTGTCCTTTTCGCCGAAGCGGTCGGTCATGGCCTTGAAGGTGGCGTCGGAGACCTGGTGGTTGCGCAGCAGCTCGTGGACGTAGTTCACCAGCAGCGCCTCGTCGCCCTCCAGCCCGGCCGGGGCGGTGCCGTTGGCGATGGCCTGGATGGTGGACTCGGACACTCCGGCCTGCCGCGCCAGGCGGGCGTGGGCTGAGAACTCGTACTGCTGCTTCATCTCGCGGGCGGTGGCGATGATGAGGGTTTCTTTCAGAGACTCCGGCTGCTCGAACTCGAAGCGCACGAAGGCGCCGGTGTCGGCGACGCGGGCCGCCAGCTTGGGGCTGTTCAGCAGCACCCCGAAAGGCCCGCGCACGCTGCCGCGAGTGCCCACGATGGCGTCGTGATACTGCTGGTCTTCCTCTGAGAGTTGGTCGCGTGTAACCGGGGATATGCGTGGCATAGTCCTACCTCTCCGATGGGTTTTGTTGATTGCCGGGAATGTCTGAACTGTGATTCGCGTGATTCATTTGATTACCATGATTCTCGAATCAAAAATCATGGCAATCCCATAATCCCAAAAATCACAGTTCAGACAAACCCGTTACGCCACAGGCACCGGAATGCCGGCGATGTTGGTCTGCACCGAGCCCAGGTGGTTGCGGCTGGTGAAGTAGAGCGTCTTCCAGTCATCTCCGCCGAAGCACAGGTTGGTGGTGGCGGCCGCGCCATGCACCACGCAGCCCAGCTTCTTGCCCGACGGGTCCATGACCCACAGGCCGCCGGAGCCGCCGCAGTAGACGTTGCCCTCCACGTCCACCTTCATCCCGTCGGGAACGCCGGGGGCGTCGCCGGTCAGGTCGGCGAATATCCGGTCGGTCTGCCGGGCCAGCGAGCCGTTGGGGTTGAGGTCGAAGGCGCGGATGTGTCCTCGCCGCGAGTCGTTGATGTACAGCACGCTCTCGTCGGGCGAGAAGGCCAGGCCGTTGGGAATCACGAAGTCGTCCACCAGCAGGGTGATGGTGCCCAGGTCGGGGGTGACGCGGTACACGCCGGAATACTGGTGGTCCCACTGCTCGGGGGGCGTGGGCAGCGTCCACGGGTCGGTGAAGTAGATGCAGCCGTCGGACTTCACCACCACGTCGTTGGGGCGGTTGAGGCGGCGGCCCTGGAAGCTGGCGGCCACCACGGTGATGCTGCCGTCGGGTTCGGTGCGAGTGACCCGGCGGCTGTCGTGCTCGCAGGCGATGAGGCGGCCTTGCAGGTCGCGGGTAAGGCCGTTGGCGCGGTTGGTCGGCTCGTGGTCAACGCTGGCGCCCTCGCCCGGCACGAACCTGATTCGGCGGTTGTTGTGGATGTCGCTGAACAGCAGATAGCCGCCGTCAGACCACCACACCGGGCCCTCGGCCGGGCCGTTGTCGCCGCCGTAGTCGTCGGGCGTGTGCCGCGCGATCTCGGCGTCGGCGGATATGAGGCGCGCAAATTCCGGGGCGTGTTGCTCGATGGGCATAATCCCCTCCCGGTTCTGAATGGAGTTGATAGGGGCATTATAGCGGAAAGGGGCAGTGTGGAGAGGATAGAACAACGGAAAAGCCCTCACGCAAGGAGAGGGCTGATGCAGCAATGCGAGGGAGCGTCCAGTAAACGCTCAGGACAGCATTTCGGCATCCAAGATATAGTCTATCGCCCCGCGTATCAGGCTCTCGGTGTTTTCTATGGGTTCGCAGAGGCCCAGGTAAAAGCAGTCGCCGTGCAGGAAATCCCGGGCCGCCGCATACCGGTTCACGAGAGGAAAAACATCCGGGGCGCGGTCGCCCAGTCTACGCAACTCGCGGGTTGTGACCGGGGACTTTTCCGGCTCATTGCCAGTTCGAGCCAGTATCAGGGCGTCGGAGGCCCGCTTGACGGCGCACCAAACCTTATCCGCGGCGTCACGGATGTCTCCCGCTTCCAGCCGCTCTATGGCAGAACCATAGAATCCATGGGCGTCGGCGAAAATCTCGTTTACCCGGTCAGTCGCTACCATCTCGCTCTCGGTTCTCTGGGCATGGCTTTGCTCTATCGCCCAGACAAAAGCATAGCACTCCCACGCACTCTGACAACGTTTGCTTGACGGGCTTGGGCCGGTAAACTATTCTGCCAGACATAACGGCCCGTAGCTTCGCACCCGATTCCACGTCAAAAATTCTACCTTCAAGGAGGCCCGAAATGGCCCTCAGCCTGAACCACGTTCATCTCAAGTCTCCCGACCCCTTCACCACGGCGCAATTTTACATCGACACGCTGGGCGCGACCAAGATTGCCGACGTGGGCGAGAACGGTGTTCGCCTTGACCTGCACGGCCTGACCCTCAACGTCACCAAGCATATCGAGTCCCAGACCCGCGAGCAGAAGTACGGCATGGAGCACATAGCCATCGACGCCGACGACATCCAGGGCATGATTGATATGCTCAAGGCCAACGGAGCCACCATCCTGGAAGAGGCCGTGGTGTCCGGAGACCGCCGCGTCGTCTTCTTCGAGGGCCCCGACGGCGTGCAGTTGGAGTTCATCGAGAAGAAGTAGGGATACGCCCCCACCCCCGCCTTCGCGGGGGCAGGCTCTAACCCTCCCCCGGAGGGAGAGGGAATAAATCCAGAGTAATAAGGAGACTGCGATGATTTACGAGTCCCGCATCTACAAGGCCGTCCCCGGCCGGCTGCCCGACATCAACGCCCGTTTTGCCAACCACACCATGGGGTTCTTCAAGCAGTACGAAATCGGGATGATGGGCTTCTGGACCGACGAGATTGGCGCCAGCAACCAGCTCACCTATATCCTGAACTTCGACAGCCTGGCCGACCGGGCCGACAAGTGGGCCGCCTTCCAGGCCGACAAGGCCTGGGCCGAGGTTCGCGCCGAGACCGAGGCCAACGGCCCCATCGTGGCCCAGGTGCTCAACTCGCTGATGAGCCTCACGCCCTACTCGCCGGAGCCCAAGTTCAAGACCGCGGTGCAGGAGCTACGCATCTACGACGCCATGCCCGGCAAGCTGCCCGACCTGCACAACCGCTTCAAGAATCACACCATGGGCCTGTTCGAGAAGCACGGCATCGAGAACGTGGCCTACTGGACCGAGGACGTGGGCACCAGCAACCGCTTGGTCTATATGCTGGGCTACCCCGACCTGGGCGCCCGCGAGAAGAGCTGGGCCGCCTTCCAGTCCGACCCCGACTGGCAGACGGCCCGCGCCGCCTCGGAGGAGAACGGCTCGCTGGTGCGCGTGTCCACCCACTCCATCCTCCGCCCCACGCCCTACTCGCCGCGGTAACGGTGTGTCATCAGACGCATAAGGGACGAAATTCCGCCCCCTCCGAATGTAGAGGGGGCGGATTAGCTATCCAGTAGGACACAATGAGGTCGGAAGAACCAGGCGACGAGCAAAGACAGCCTCCGCAGGAAGATCGGGATTCCATCTGGAGCATACCGCTCGTCCGAAGGGCGTTATACTTCGGTCTGTTTACCATATATGCCCTTGCGGGTATCGGCTTTCTGATTTGGTATCATGTATTTGAGCGCAGGACGGACACTTGGCAGGAGACCATTCTATCCATTACGCAGGGCATCGGCGTCACCACCGTGGGCGCCGCCGGACTGGCCCTGCTGACTATTGAGGGGCCACGAACTGTTATGGTTGTTGCTGACTACATTACCCAGAGATGGCTGAATCCTTTGAAGGAGCGCCTCCGGGAGGAGGGCCGAGCTGAAGGCCGAGCTCAGGGCCGAGCCGAAGCTGAGGCAAAGATTCACGCGGAGTGGGAAGCTTGGAACGAGCGTCGCATGGCCGCCGAAGCTGTCGGCGAACCCTTCGACGAGCCGCCGCCCGGCACATCTTCAAGCGAAGGCGAGTGATTGGCCGATATGGACGTACAGAAGCTGCGCGACGAGATTCCCGTCCTGCAAAACCTGACCTATATGAACACTGGCTGGTCGGGGCCGCCGCCGCGCCGGGCCGCCGAGGCAATGCAGGCCCGGGTGGCGCTGGAGGCGGAGCAGGGGCCGACAACCCCCGGCGTCTACGAGAGCGGGCGCGAGATACAGGAGGAAGCCCGCCGCGCCGCCGCCCGCCTGCTGGGCGCCGACGTAGACGAGACGCTGGTCACCCGCAATACCACCGAGGGCCTGAACATCGTCCTCAGCGGCCTAGACTGGAAGGAAGGCGACGAAATCGTCACCTGCAACTTGGAGCACGGCTCAGTGCTGTCGCCAAGCTGGCACATCGCCCACCGCTATGGCGCGAAGGTGCGGGTGCTGGACATAGACCCCCACGACTCCCACGACGCCATCGTCGGCAAGTTCGAGGCGGCGCTGAACGAGCGTACCCGCCTCATCTTCGTCAGCCACATCGAATACTCCACCGGCCTGCGAATGCCCGCCGCAGAGCTGTGCCGTCTAGCGCATGAGCACGGCGCGGAAATCATGCTGGACGGCGCGCAGACCGGCGGCCACATCGCGCTGGACGTTCACCGCGACGGGTTCGACTACTACTCCATCCCCGGCCAGAAGTGGGCGCTGGGCTACGAAGGGGTCGGCGCGCTGTACATCCGCCGCGACCTCATCGAGCAGGTGCATCCGGCGCACACCGGGGGGCGTGGCGTGACGCAGGTCAGGGAGCCGGGCGAGCCGGACAGCTATCGCATTAACTCGTCAATCATGGAGAAATTCCTGGGCGGCTCAGGCAGCGTCCCGTTGCAGGCAGCCTTCGTCGAGGCCGCCCGCTTCATCGAGAGCGTGGGGGTGCCGGAAATCGAGGCCCGCAACGTGTCGCTGGCGGCGCGGTTCAAGGCGCAGTTGGCCGAGATTTCCGCCGTCAACGTCCTGTCGCCGATGAACGATGCCCAATCCGCCGGGCTGGTGTCCTTCGCCGTCGCCGGGCAGTCGGCTGACGACGTGGTGGCCCGGATTTGGCAGGCCCACCGCATCGTCGTGCGGCAGGTGCACTACCCGGAGTCCATCCGCGCCTCGCTCCACTTCTTCAACACCGAGGGGGAGGTGGATACGCTGGCTAGAGCCGTGGCGGAACTGGCCTAATCGGCTACACTGGATAGTGACGCCAAATCATAATATCATCTGTTTGTGCGAAGAAGACACCGCAGGACACTGGCAGCTATTTTTCGGAGTCCTACCCAAGCAGGAATACGCTGGGACGATGTTGCGTCATTGCTTATTGCCTGCGGCGCTTACATCGAAGAACGGCAGGGATCCAGAGTATACGTTGAGTTAAACGGCGTGGCCCTTCATTTCCATGTGCCACATCCTCAAAACGAAATTCGGAAGGGTGCAGTGGAATCGTTAAGGAGATTCCTTGCGGAGGCCGGATACAACCATGATGGAGTACAAGGGCTATCGAGCGGCGGTACGGTTTGACTCTGATGCCGGCGTCTTTCATGGCGAAGTGGTGGACACCCGCGACGTAGTGGTCTTCGAGGGAACATCGGTCGAACAATTACATCGGGAATTCTGGCACTCCATAGACGACTACCTTGTAGTATGCGCAGAAAGGGGCCGGACTCCCGATAAACCTTTCTCCGGCAGAATACCCCTGCGGGTCTCCCCAGAAGTTCACAGGTCGGCCGCGGCAGCAGCCAGAGCGGAAGGCAAAAGCCTCAACGCCTGGCTGGCGCAGGCGGTGGAAAGGGCCGCCCGGCAGTCCCTTTAACCCGGCGGGTACTTTCCCAGCCACCAGCGGGCGATTTCGTCGCGGCGGGCAAACCACACGCCGGGCATCTGGCGGGCGTACTGGAGGAACCGCTCCACGGCGCGGGCGCGGGCCGGGCGTCCTGCGATGCGGCAGTGCAGACCGACGGACATCATCTTGGGGTGAGTGCGGCCTTCCTCGTACAGCACGTCGAAGGTGTCCTTCAGGTACTCGTAGAACGCGCCGACGCTGGACAGGCCGCCGCGCCAGAAGCGGGCGTCGTTGGTCTCCATGCTGTACGGCACCACCAGCCAGGGCATATCATTGCCGTCGGCGCCCCTGACCGAGGTGTAGTAGGGCAGGTCGTCGTTCATCCCGATGCTGTCGTAGATGAAGCCGCCGTGGTCGACGACGAGTTGCCGTGTGTTCAGGCTGGGGCCGTAGCGGGTGAACCAGCCCACCGAGCGCTCGCCGGTGGTGCGCTCCAGCGACTCCACGGTGCGGGCGATGGACTGGCGTTCCTCGTCGCGCTCCATCAGGTGGTACTCTTCCCAGCGGTAGCCGTGGCCGCAGACCTCGTGGCCCTCCTTGGGTATCTCGCGGGCCACCTCTAAGTTGCGCTCCAAGGCCAGGGCGCAGCAGTAGAAGGTGGACTTCACGCCGTAGCGGCGGAACATATCCATCAGGCGCCAGACGCCGACGCGGCTGCCGTACTCGAAGAAGGACTCGTTGTTCAGGTCGCGGTCGCCCGCCGGCACCGGCGAGGGCACCTCGTTGTTGGTCTCGTGATGCGGGTCGCCGTCCAGGGTGCTGCGTTCCGCACCCTCCTCGTAGTTCACCACCAGCGACACCGCAATCCGCGCCCCGCCGGGCCACTGGATTTGCGGCGTGTTTCTGCCGTAGCCGATTAAATCCCGTTGCATTGTCGTCCTCCGGGGTTTTAATTCAACACAGAGCGCACGGAGAGCGCAGAGATTTTAGGCTATTATATGGGAAGCTCCGTGTCCTCTGTACGCTCTGTGTTGAATTGAAAGGTGGAATGAAATGAGTCTTGCCGCCGAACTGGTCTATGAACTCAAAGGCGTATCCGACCCGGCGATTTCGCCCGACGGCTCGCGCATTGTCTACGCGCTGTCTTGGGTTGAAGGGATGGGCGGGGCGGCGGAGAACCGTTCCCGTCTGATGCTGGCCGGGCCGGATGGCGCACAGCGGGAGTTCACGCAAGGGAACGCCGACGGCAGCCCGCGCTTCTCGCCGGACGGCGCGAAGCTGGCCTTCCTGCGGGCCAGACAGTCCGGCGACCCACGGCAGGTCTGGGTGATGAACGCCCACGGCGGCGAGGCTCGGCAAATTACCGAGGCGGCTAAGGGCGTGCAGGATTTCGCTTGGTCGCCCGACGGCTCGCGCATCTGCTACTGCGCCGACACCGAGCCGGCCGCGGGCGCGGCGGCGGGCAGCCAGACGGACGGCCCGCGGGTGGTTGAGGTCAACCGCATACGCTACCGTCACGACATTCAGGGCTGGCGGGGCGACGCTCACTATCACCTGTTCACTGTGAATCTGGAAACGGGCGATGGCGAGCAAGTCACCCGGGGCGACTGGGACGACTACGGGCCGGTGTGGTCGCCAGACGGGGAGAAAATCGCCTTCATATCCGGGCGCCGCGACGACCGCGACTTTCGCGCCCTTACCGAGGTTTACGTAGTCCATACCGGCGGGGGCCCGGCTGAGTGCTGGTCGGAAGCTCTTAGCAGCGTCGGCGCGGTGGCCTGGTCGCCCGACTCGCAGCGCCTTGTCGCCGTAGCCTCGGAAGACCCGTCGGGGATGGTGCTGTGGCAGGGCTGGCTCTACATCCTGGAGCCGGGACAGGAACCCCGACGCATCACGGACGACGGCCAGCGGCCCGTGCTCGGCGGCGGCCCGGGCGCGGCCCGCCAGCCGGAAATCCGCTGGACGGACGATGGGAGAATCATCTTCCTGGGGGAACATCTCGGCGAGAGCTACATCTATCAAGCCAGTGTGGAAGGCGACGGGGCCAGTCAACTCTGGGGTGGAGGGCGTCTGGTCTCTGGGCTGTCCCTGGACGGTGGCCCTTCGACAAGCTCAGGGCAGGCTAGGCGGGCTGTGGTGGCGTCGTCCACGCCGTCGTCCCCGGCGGAGCTGCACCTGGCCGCCCTGGACGGGCCTTCCGCCACGCCCTTGGGCGAACTCAACGCCGACTTTCGGGAAAGGCGTCCTGCGCCGTCGCTGGAGAAGTTCAGCATTGAGCGGGCCGGGTACGACATCGAGGGCCGGCTGTGGTTCCCGCCGGACTTCGACCCGGCGGGGCGCTATCCCCTCGTTCTCGACATCCACGGCGGGCCCAACGGGGCCTTCTATGACTCCTTCGTGCCGTGGCAGCAGTTGCTGGCCGGCTCGGGCTACCTGGTGCTGGCGGTGAACCCGCGGGGGTCGTCCACCTATGGCGACGATTTCATGCGGGCGGTGCTGGATGACTGGGGAGGCGAGGATTACCTCGACCTGATGGCTGCCCTGGACCACGTATGCCAGCGCGACTACGTGGACTCCGGGCGGCTGGGCATCCACGGATACAGCTACGGCGGCTACATGACCGGCTGGGCCATCGGACATACCGGACGGTTCGGCGCGGCGGTCATCGGGGCGCCCTGCACCAACCTGTACACCATGTACGGCACCTCGGACATTGGCATCAGCTTCGGCGAACCCCAATGGGGCGGCTCGGTGATGGACACGCCGGAAAAGCTGCTGGCCCGCTCGCCGATAACCTACGCGAAGGACGTGGACACCCCGGCCCTGCTGCTCCACGGCGAATCGGACGCCCGCTGCCCGGTGGCCCAGAGCGAGGAGTATTTCGTGGCTCTCAAGCGTCTCGGCAAGACTGTCGAGTTCGTCCGCTTCCCAGGCAGCAATCACGCCTTCCCCCGCACCGGCCACCCCAGGATGCGGGAGGAGTACCTGGCGCGGATGCTGGCCTGGTTCGACGACTGGCTGTTATAGAGAAGCACATCTATATTACGAATAACGTATATAATTGCAAAATTCACAAATCATAATTTTGCGATCTGCGAAATTCGACGGCAGTTTGGTTGCCTATTCAGGAATAGTCATATATCATTCCTGAAATTCAACCGGCTGCCCTTGTATTCCGGCGGTCAGGAAGCGAGGTGCCCCTGTAATGTTCGGCAGTCTCAAGTTTCGTGTCCTTCTAGTCATTGGAGTTATCTTCGCCCTGACAGTTCTGGCCGCCTGTGGCGGCGACGATGCCACCGAGGAGCCCGCCGCGCCAACTGCGGCCCCGGCGCCCCAGGCCACCACCGCTCCGGCCACCGCCGCACTGCAACAGGCGCAACAGCAGCAAGCGCAGCCAACGGCAGCGCCCCAGGCCACCACCGCCCCGGCGCCCCAAGCCACCACCGCCCCCGCCTCCGCGCGGCCTACCGCAGTCCCGGCTCCCACCGCAGGCGCGGGCATAACCGCGACGAGGGCCCCCGACCCGGAGACGGGTGAAGTCGCTACTGAATACACCGCCGCCGCCCAGCTATTGATGGAAGGCGGGCCGAAGGCTCTGGCGGAAGCCCAGGGCGAGAGTCCCCGCTATGGCGGCAAGTTCCTCGCCAACAACTGGGAGCCGATTCCCTTCTACGATATGCACCAGACCTCCTTCGGCGGCGTGTATGTCATAACCGCCCCGGCCTACAACGGCCTGCTGGCCACCAGTCCCTACGACCAGCTCGCTGCCGAAATCATCCCCGACCTCGCCCGTTCCTGGGACATCAGCGACGGCGGGGCAACGGTCAATTTCAACCTGGCCGAGGGTGTTACCTGGCATGACGGCCAGCCCTTCTCGGCCGAGGACGTGAAGTGGACCATCGAACGCATCAAGAATCCCCCTGAAGGGATGGTCAGCCCCCGGCAGGGCGTGTTCAGGGGTACTGTGGATAGCGTCGAGGTAATTGACCCCAACACCGTGCAGCTCAAGAGCGACGGCTTCTCGCCGCTCCTGGTTCCCCTGTTCTCCAACGGGTGGAACGGCATCATCCCCAAGCATATCTCCGAAGTGGACCCGGTCAACGCCATGATGACCCAGGTGGTGGGCACCGGCGCGTTCCGCCTGATGGAGCCGCCTACGACCACCCTGTGGCGTTTCGAGCGGAACCCGGACTACTTCGACGAAAATCTGCCGTATCTGGACGAAATCGAATACCACATCATCCAGGACCCACAGGCGCAAGCGGCCGCGCTGCTGACCAAGAAGGTCTACTTCAATGACTCCATCGGCGGCATCAACTTCAGCCCGGAACTGGCGGAGTCGGTGGCTGGTCAGGAAGAAGGGCTGGAGTTCCATCCGGTGCCCACCATTACGGTGTCTCACTTCGTGATGAACGGCACCAAAGCGCCCTTTGACGACCTGCGGGTGAGGCAGGCCATAAGCGAGGCCATCCAGCGCGAGGCCATCGCCGAGCTGGGGCCGCAGGCCGGCACCGTCGGCACCGGCAACTTCCCGCTGGGCCCGTGGGCCCTTCCCCAGGAAGTGCAGGAGTCCCTGATTGGCTACGGCCCGGATATGGATGTCCGCATCGACAACGCCAAGTCACTGCTGGAATCCTACGAGAGCGAGAATGGCGAGATCGACTGGGGCAGCATCACCATCCAATGCTCCAGCAACATCACCTGGGCCTGTCCCAACGCCGAGGTGGTGCAGCAGCTACTCAAGAGGATTGACGTGGAAGTTGACCTGCAACCGCTGGACGTCACGGCGCACCGGGGCAACGAGGTCTCGGGCGACTACCATATGTCTCTGCTGGGAGCCGGTCTGGACTTCGACGACCCGATAGACACCTTCGGCCAGCTATACATCACCGAGGGCGGACGCTGGTATCAGCGGCGCTCCATCCCGGAGTTGGACGAGCTTTACAACCAGCAGAAGGCCGAGCGCGACTTCGAGAAGCGCCGGGAATTGGTCTGGGAGATGGACAAGATTGCCACCAACGACGCAGCCTACCTGATTCTTCATTGGTGGCAGTTCAACCGGGTGCAGTGGGACTTCGTGAAGGGCCTGACCTCCACGGCCAGCGCGCGCACCACCAACGCCCGGATGATTTACACCTGGCTTGATTTACCGGAGGCCAACCGGACTAGCAGATAGCAAACCGTAGGCAGTCCTCTCGCCACTAGGTTCCCGCGGCTACCAGGAATGACCGGGAAAGGCGGGCGGAGGACTGCCATTCATCGAGACGTGGCAGGCAACTCCATCGCAGAGTCAACTTGGAGGAGAGCTGGCAGTGTTTCGCAAATTAAGGTTTCATCTGGTTCTTACGGTTGTAATATCCATAGCAATAGCCATGATAGTTTCCTGTGGTGGCGCTACCGAACCGACGGAGGCCCCCACCAGCGCACCCGCGCCCCAGGCGACACAGGCGCCGGCCCCCGGCGGCCAGGCTCAGCCGCAGCCGACGGAAGCCCCGGCTGCGGCCCCGACGGCAGAGCCAACCAGGGCCGTGGCCCGTCCCACCACACCACCCCGCGCCGCCGGACAGGTTGGCCCCACGGCCACGCCGCTGGCGGTGGCCGAACCCACCGGCGAGACGGTGTATTCCGACGCCGCCAAGCTGCTGATGAGCGGCGGCGCCAAGGCCCTGGCCGAAGCCAACGGCGAGTCGCCCCGGTACGGCGGCATCCTGCTGGCCAACAACTGGGAGCCGATACCCTTCTACGATATGCACCAGACATCCTTCGGCGGCGTCTACGTGATTACCGCTCCGGCCTACAATGGGCTGCTGGCCTCCAGTCCCTACGACCCGCTGGCCCTGGAAATCATCCCCGACCTGGCGCGGACGTGGGAACTCAGCGACGGCGGAGCGACGGTCACCTTCCACTTGGCGGAGGGTGTCACGTGGCACGACGGGGAGCCCTTTTCCTCCGAGGACGTGAAGTGGACCATCGAGCGCATCAAGGACCCGCCCGAAGGCATGGTCAGCCCGCGCCGGGGGGTCTTCAACGGCACTCTCTCGACAGTCGAGACGCCCGACCCGAACACGGTGGTTATCAAGGCGGACGGGGGATCGCCGCTGTTGGTGCCGCTTTTCTCCAATGGCTGGAACGCCATCATCCCCAAGCACATATCCGAGGTGGACCCAGTTAACGCCCTGATGACCCAGGTAGTGGGAACCGGCGCGTTCCGACTGGTCGAGCCGCCCACTACGACCCTGTGGCGATATGAGCGGAACCCGGACTACTGGGAGGAAGACCTGCCCTACGTCGACGAGATTGAGTACCAGATCATTCAGGATGCCCAGTCTCAGGCCGCGGCGCTGCTGACCAAGAAAATCTACTTCAACGACGCTATCTTCGGGGTCAACTTCAGCCCGGAGCTGGCGCAGTCGGTGGCCGACCGGGAGCCTGGCCTGCTCTACAGCCCGATAGCCACCATCGCGGTGTCGCACTTCGTGGTCAACACCGAGCGGCCGCCTTTCGACGACATCCGGGTGAGGCAGGCTCTCAGCGAGAGCATACGCCGGGAGTCCTTCGACGAACTCAGCCCCCAGGGCGGCACGCCCGGCACCGGGAACTTCCCTCTCGGCCCGTGGGCGCTGCCCAAGGAGATACAGGAGACGCTGCCCGGCTACGGGCCGGATATGGATGTTCGCATAGAGAACGCCATGGCGCTGCTGGCCGAGTACGAGAGCGAGCATGGTGAAATTGACTGGGACTCGATGACCATCCAGTGCTCCAGCAACCTGACCTGGTCCTGCCCCAACGGCGAGGTTGCGCAACAGCACCTGCGGAAGATCGGGGTCACGTCGGCACTGGAACCGCTGGACGTCACAGCCCACCGGGGCAACGAGGTGTCGGGCGACTACTTCATGTCCACCCTGGCTGCTGGCATGGACTTCGACGACCCGAATGACACCTTTGGCCAGTGGTACATCACCAACGGCGGACGCTGGTACCAGCGGCACTCGGTTCCCGAGATTGACGAGCTGTTCAACCAGCAGAAGGGAGAGCCGGACTTCGAGAAGCGCCGCGAGCTGGTCTGGGAAATGGACCAGATAGCTATGAAGGAGGCCTCGTATTTCCCCCTGCAATGGCTACAGGCCAACTTCGTCAAGTGGGACTTCGTGAAGGGAATGACGGCGACGGCCAATCCTCGCACGACCAACGCGAGGCTCAAGTACCTCTGGCTTGACCTGCCGGAAGCCAACCGAACCAGCAGGTAGCGGGAGGATACCTGCCGGTATTCCTGATAAGGTAAGGAAGGAACCTCTAACCGTTCGTCCTGAGCTTGTCGAAGGACAATTGGGTGGAGAATGGACTGTCGAAGCTGACGAAACCCGTTCATCCTTCGACAGGCTCAGGACGAGCGGGTTTCCACGACGGACTCTGATACAGACGGCGGATTATGAAGCAGTACATCGCCCGGCGGCTCTTTATGGCGGTTCCCACGCTGATTGGGGTCTCGCTGATTATCTTCGTCATCATGGCGATCATGCCGGGCGATGTGGCCCTTGCCCGGCTGGGCGAGGCGGCCAACCCCGAGACCCTACAGATAGTGCGCGACCAGCTCGGCCTCAATGACCCGTGGTACGAGCGATACGGGCGTTGGGTCAGGGACATGATTACCCTGGGAGACCTGGGCGAGTCGGTGTTCCGGCAGGGCATCCTGGTGAATGACCTCATCGCGGAACATTTCCCGGTGACCCTGAACCTGTCCATCTACACAATGATCGTGGCGATCGTCCTGGGAGTGCCGCTGGGCACGCTCAGCGCCGTCAAGCACAACACCTGGATTGACTACTTCCTGCGGGTGTTCAGCATCGTCGGGCTGTCGGTGCCGGTGTTCTGGCTGGGCATCATGATTATCCTGGCCCAGGTGACCTGGTTCAACTGGTCGCCCGAGGTGCAGTGGGTCAGCCCCTTCGACGACTTCTGGGGCAACATGAAGCGGATGTTCTGGCCTGCCGTAACCCTGGGGTACTTCCAGGTGGCCTTCATCGCGAGGATGACGCGCTCTTCGCTGCTGGAGATACTGTACGAGGACTATATGCGGACGGCGCGGGCCAAGGGGCTGCACGAGCGGACGGTCACCATCCGGCACGGCCTGCGGAACGCGGTCATCCCGGTGGTCACCGTGGGCGGGTTGCAGTTCATCGCGCTCCTGGGCGGCGTGGTGGTCACCGAGCGGGTGTTCAACCTGGCCGGATGGGGAACGCTGCTGGTGCAGGGCGTGTTCAACCGCGACTATGCCCTGGTGCAGACCCTGGTCTTCATCTTCGCCGCCATAGTCATCGTGGCGAACCTCATCACGGATATGCTGTACGCCTGGCTGGACCCAAGAATTCGCTACCAGTAAAGATAAGAGATAGAGGGCACACCGTTGGCTTCTGAAACCACAGCACCAGAATCAGTGTTAACCGGCCTGAACCGGGGCGTTCTGACCAGAGGATGGCGCGCCCTCTACCGGTTCTGCCGGCGGTCGCCCTTGGGCGGCGTGGCAGTGGTCATCATCCTGGCCCTGTCCGTCATTGCCATCGTGGGGCCTTATGCCGCGCCCTACGACCCCGAAGAGATTGGGGCGGGCCCCAAGTACCAAGCTCCCTTCGTGGGAGACAACCACCTGGGCACCGACCGGCTGGGGCGCGACGTGTTGAGCCGGGTGCTGCACGGGGCCTGGATCTCGCTGATGGTGGGGGTGGTGGCCTCCACCGCCGGAACACTCATCGGCGCGTTGCTGGGCCTAGCCAGCGGGTACTTCGGCGGCAAGACCGACGCCATCATCCAACGGATCGTGGACATATTGATGGCCTTTCCGGTGCTGATAATGGCGATGGCGCTGCTGGCCGCGCTGGACCGGTCGCTGAACACGCTGCTGATAGCCATCGCAGTGCCGTTCATACCATACGGCGCCAGGGTGGTGCGGGCGACGACGCTGGTAATCAAGGAGAGCCAGTACGTGGAGGCGGCCCGGGCCATCGGGGCCAGCGACTGGCGGGTCATCCTGCAACACATCGCCCCCGGCTGTCTGGCGCCCTACATGGTGGTGCTGACCGGACTGGTGGGCGTGGCCATCATCACCGAGAGCGCGCTGGGCTTCCTGGGCCTGGGGATACCGCCGCCCACGCCGACCTGGGGCGAGATGCTGTCCAAGGCGGTGGAAGACCTGTTCTTCGCGCCGGTGGTAGCGATTGTGCCGGGCATCTTCATCACGCTGGCGGTGTTCTCGTTCAGCGTGCTGGGGGACTCGCTGCGGGATGTGCTGGACCCGCGGCTGCGGGGGCGGACTTAGGGTGTGTCTGCAACCCTCACTCCACCTAGACCTCGTTTTGGGGCCGGGCCTTGCCGCCATGGGGGGAAGGCTCGGCGCATCATCGCGGACAGTGGGGGACTAAACTACGGCCAAGTGGCTTTCGTTGGCGCCGCGGACGGTGCCGAGAGGGACATGGGTGTCTAATGTCACCAGCCGGCGTCGTGGGTCACTGCCAGGGCCAGCAGGTAAACGTCCGTTAGCTGCCGATGGCCGGACAAATCGCGAAACCGCACCAACATACCGTCAAGCAGACTGATGTCGTCGGCTATGAATTGGTGATGCTGGGTGGACGTAGCGGCCAGCAACTGGTCATAAGCCTCGGCGAGACTCCGCGGTCTCGAATAACTGGGCTGCGAGATGATGCGCAAGTAACCGTTCTGCGTCAATGGGCAGGAGGCCCATCCATGTTCGATGTTGCCGATAAACCAAGAGGACACGGCATCGTGAGAAGGGTGGTTCCTGTCCAGCAGGGCGATCAGGGCGTTCACGTCATACAGGGAATCTCAAAGGTCAGATGCCCAGCTCTTCCCGAATTTTGTTCACCATCTCGTTGGTGACAACGTAGTCACTGAGGGGGAAGGGTTTGATGCCGTAACGCTCGAGGTCCGTCTCCTCAATCGCTGTAATATCCGCTTCCACACGTTGACCTTCGGGGATGCCTATGGGTCCCTCAAATTCTATGGTTTGCCCCTTAACGGTGCCTTTCAATTTCATTTCCCTTTCTCCCTATGGCGCTGGCTACATTTTACTCCATCCGGGTCGCTCACTCCGCATACTGCGCGTTCCTGGGGCGGGCATTGCCGCCATGGACGGAAGGCCCGGCGCACCATTTCCGGGCTAGGTGGCGCACGCCGCGGTAGATTTCTTCGTTGAAGCTCCGTGTCTAGCAAACAAGGGCTGGGTATGGGTTTGTTTGCTTACAGGGAGAGGTGTCTCTATTGGTTCACGACTGCGTTCACCGACTCATTCCATGCTACCTTCAGTGAAGCAGGAGTGTCCGCAGTCTCCAAGAGGTCAACCATCCGGCGGATGAAGAAGGTGCGTCCTGGATTCCCAATGGTCACCAGCACAGCCTCCGCCCAGTCCTGAATCACGACGAAACTAAGTTCGTGGCCTTGTGCGAAATATCTTCGCATTTGTTCAACGGTCTCAGCCGGTTGGTCCTTCGAGCGTGTGAAGAATAGATAGTCCTCGATCTGGTCGGGTCCAATCTTGTTGTTGAACGTCGCTACGATACGGTTTTGGTCCACCTCGCGCTCAGTGACCTCGGCTACCAAAAGGGTTCTGTCCCTGGAGGAGACAACGATATCGCCGCCCAGACCCGAAGCGGCGTCCGCGACGTTGATGCCTTCCCGCCGGATTTCCCATTCCAACCCAAGACGCTCATTTGTAGCCTGTAAAACTGCAACAACAATGTACATCGGAAGTCGGCCGCCGCTTGGGGTGTCCAAGAGCCGGGAAATGAGTGACGTGATTTGGCTGAGGCTCATCCTCTGTATTCGGGTCAGTGGGACACTGGATGCCTCCCGCAGTTGTACGAACCTGTATACGACTGCGTAGACGGCCTGAGTCAAAGTGTCGCGGTCGTCGTATGGAGTGGTTTCGATAAACGATAGGGCTTCAAGGAAGGCGTCGTAACCGGACTTGTCCCGTACACCATCGCGAGTAGCTACGGTGAATTCTACTGAACGCCTGAATACGCTAAGGAACGGCCCACGAGAGGAAGGGATACGCCTCTGCTGTAGAATGGGGTTGACCACTCTCTCATCGAGAGTCCGGCCGTTGAATGCGTCGTCACCTTGGGAAACGTAAGGCTTCCGAACATTGACTGCTTGGTTATGTAACTTTGCCAAGAAGCATCCCAAGAGAGCTTCCCGAAAAGCCTGTGTCCGAGAGGAAAAGATGGTATCGAGGGCGGCATCGATTTCGAGCAATTGGGGCGGAGATTCTTGGGTAAGTAAGTCTGTTTCGGCAGCGTCAAACAGGGCTTCCAGAATCTCCGACACAGAGTCGTATTCGATTGAGACGGCCATAACTAGAAGTTGGTCCAGAGAGCTTCTTGCCTTATCTGTTTGATGGCGTGCGACTGCTTCAGCGGAGCTAGATGCAGGTTCCAGTCCGAGTAGAGGTCGTTGAGCAAGTCGCACTGATAGCCAGATACTGCGGCTTTGCCTCGTATCTGGTGTAGCGCCTTTGACAGCTCCACGTGGTCTGCATCGGTCATTTCATAGCTGTATGACTTGGTATCTCCCCTGGAGTCATGCGGGTATGGCGGGTCGCAGTAGAACAGTGTGCCTTCGTCATCGTATAAGGCAATTACATCAGTCGCTGGCCGGTTTTCGATCTGTACTCGCAGTAGACGCATCGCTATATCCGGCAATCCCTCCACACTCCCCAGCCAACGGGAAACCACTCCCGACATGCCTGCCCGGCTCGTGTTCTTGCAGTTTGCCCATCGACCAAGAGAGGCAGTCTGAGCCAATCCACTTCTGGACTGTCTCGCCCGTATATAGAAGCGAAGAGCCCGCTGTAAGGGTGAAATATCCTGCTGTAAGTCGGAAACTGCGATGAAGTACTCCTCCCGAGAGAAGGGGGTAAGGGCGATTTGGGTAATGAGTTCGTCTCTCTGTTCACGTAACACCCGGAAGAAGTTGACAACTTCGCCATCCAGATCGTTGTAAGTTTCTACTGGCGAAGGAGGGCGATTTAAGAGGACTGCACCCGACCCGCCAAACGGTTCGCAGTAGTGGTGGGCCTCAGGCAATAGAGGAAGGAGCCAATCGAGGTGATTGAACTTTCCGCCGTACCAACCGAAAGGGATAACCTTGGTTCTTGTTCGTGACTGTGCAACGGTGCCGGTTGGGAGGTTGAGACTCAAGAGGTAGTTTTCGTCAAGGAAAACAGGCGACGGGTTGCGTACCATTGATTCAACCTCTACTCAACCAGAGTGGCGTCATTGTACCGTACAGCAGAAGGTTCCACAGCAACCAACTGTCAGCAATAATCGGAGTCGATTGAATTGTCTATATTCCCTTTCAATTCGCATCCTCTCTTCCGGCCAAAATGCATACAGGTAGAGCGACTTACCTCCTACCCCCTGCCCGCGCCCACACGTCGCCCCACGGCACGTCCGGCAGGCCGCGGGCGCGGCGGACTTCGTTGATGGTGAGGACGCCTCGGTCGAGGAGCTGGGTTTCTCGAGTGGTGCGGGCGTTCTGGTCTTCGGTCAGGGCTTCTATGGATGATAGGTCGAACTCCATTTCCAGGTCGGGGTAGCCGAGGAGGGGGAATAGATTGCGGGTTACCTGCTCGGCCAGGAAGGTCATTTCGGGGACCATGGTGTTGCGCCAGAAGAAGCGCTCGGCGGCGTTTACGTTGGAGAAGGTGGCTCGCTCGAGGTCGGAGAGGAGGGGGCGGGGGACGCCGTAGGCCCGGCTGACTTCTTCGAGGCTCCAGCGGAGGCCCTGGATGAAGTCCATTTCGCGGTGGCTCAGGCCGAGGGTCTTGATGTCTCGGACGAAGCTGGCTACGGCGGGGCGGCGGGCGTTGGCCGGGCCGCGGTAGCGGGCCTCCCAGCGGCGGTAGAAGTCTTCGACTTCGCTGTCGTTCATGTATTCGTTGGTCAGCAGCACGAAGTCGGGCTGGGCGGAGTTGCGGAGGAAGTTGCGGTTGAAGCGCAGGGCGTCCTTGCCCATGTCCACGGCGAGGCGCGACGGGGCTATGGGGGAGAGGCCGGCGTATTCCTCCAGGGGGTTGAAGTAGCGGAACCAGACCACTTCGTCGGGGGTGAGGGCAATCATGCGGCTGCGCCCGTGGTAGACGAAGCCGCGGATGTAGTCGTCGCGGTCGGGGACGATGGACACGCGGTCGGGTCGCAGGGGCCACAGCTCGCGGTTGCCGGCGTTGTCGCGGTCGAGCATCCAGTAGGCGGAACCCCAGAGGTTGAGGTAGATTTCGGTGGCGCGCCAGAGGTCGGCGCGGGTGTACCAGCGGTTGACGCGGTCGAGGAGCTGCTGGGCGGGGTGCTCCGGGCCTACGGGGAGGCGGTGGCCGCCGGACTCCGATGACGCGCGGCGGTAGACCACCACCGGCGGACGGGAGAGGGCGTCGGCGCGGAGGCGGATGGCGGCGTATACGGGGGTGGAGGCGGCGTAGTATTCGCCGTACTCGGCGCGGTTCCAGCCGCCGGATACGCCGGAGAGGACGGAGAAGGGGTCGGCGTCGGCTGCGGCGGGGCCGCCGGCCTTGACTCGAGACGAGGGGTTGGGGTTTTCGTACTGGCGGTTGCGCCGGGGGATGCGGCGGGTTAGTTTTTGCAGCATTGTCGAGCCTCTCTTTTGTTTTTCCGCTCGATTACGGTCATTGTCTCGTTGTACACCGTCATTCCCGGCAGCCGCGGGAATCCAGAGCCTGAACGACGGCAACCCTGCACGGTCAAGCCTGTCTCACCAGAGAGTGCATCCGCCTGAACGGGTTTGGATTCCCGCTTTCGCGGGAATGACGGGTAGGGCGGGAATGACAGGCAGGTTGGAACAAAGTAGCCTGTGCACGATGGCGGATTACGTCCACAGCCTCATTCTGCTGCTGGGGGCCAGGAAGGCCAGCATCAGGGCGTCGGCTTTGTCGGGGGATGGGAGGTTGCGCTTTCGCATTTCGTCTTTGCTCTCCATCTTGATGCGTCCTTGGCTGTCGTAGCCGTAGCGCAGGGCCGCCAGTTCGCCTACGAGCTGGTTGTCGGCGGGGATGCTGATGCGCCCCGAGGTGAACCGTTGCCGCAGGGTCCAGTAGCCTTCGGCCCGGAGGTTGACGAACAGGCCATCCTGCCGGGCCTTGTGGGCCACGTTGACGCCGCGCACCGGGTGGCCCAGCTCCCGCAGCCGGTCGACAACGCCGGCGCCCACGCCGATTTCGTCGACGTAGACCTGGGCCGGGTTGCACTCGCGGATGGCGGCGGACACCCATCCGGCGAGCTGCATGGTGTCCATCTGCCGCAGCACCCGGATGTCCTCCACGCAGTCGCCGTGCCGCCGCAGGATGACGCTGCGGTCTGCGCCGAAGCGGGCCACGTCCACGGCGAGGATGACGTCTTCGCTCTCGCCAGTCGGGAGAGAGGGAGCAACTACGCGAGGAATTTCACCCCCACCCCAATCCTCCCCCTCAAGGGGGAGGGAGTCCGTTCGTCCTGAGCTTGTCGAAGGATGAACGGACGGCCCTTCGACAAGCTCAGGGCCAGCGGGCAGGGTTCTCTCTCCCTCCGAGAAAGGGTTAGGGTGAGGGCGCCTCGTTGCCGCCTCGATGTCGCTGAGCTTGAGCAGGGTGTTCTCGCCCTGTTCGGGGAACTCGCCGAGGACGCGGGCGCGGTAGACCGGGTTTTCCTCGCCCCAGATTTGTTGCCGCTCCTCGATCCAGCGGGACGTGGTCAGGCCGGGAATCACCACCCGCCCGGCCTGGACGTTGGGGCTGTCGAGGGCGGAGATGGTGATGTTGCAGTAGATGCTGCGCTCCTCGTGGAAGGCGCGGCGAAAGGCCCCGGTCATCGTTGTGGGGTTGCCGATGAGCAACAGCAGAGGGTCGGCGGAGGTCATCACGGACTCGATGGCCTCGTAGATTTCGTCGCCGACGCCCTCGGCTTCGTCCACGACGATGAACACGTTGGGACTGTGGAAGCCCTGGAACTGGTCGGCGCCGGCGGCGGACAGGCCCATGGCGTAGCGCTCGTCGGAAAGCTCCCAGCGGGTGTCCAGCATCTTGCCGCCCAGGGTTTCTGCGGCCGGGCGGTAGAGGCGATGAATCTGCCGCCAGAGGATGTGACGCACCTGGCGGAAGGTGGGCGCGGTGCTGAGGGCGATGGCGGCGTCCTGGTGGGCGTGGATGAACCAGAGCACGGCCACGGCGGCGCAGAAGCCCTTACCCAGACCGTTGCCCGCCTTGACGGCCACGCGGCGATGCTCGGTGAGGGCGTTCAGCACCTCCACCTGCTTGTGCCACAGCTCGGCGCCCAGCACCTCGCGGGCGAAGGCTATGGGGGAGGGCAGCGTCGGATGGGCCGTCCGCTCATCCTGAGCCTGTCTAAGGACGAGCGGACGGCCGTTGGTTCCATCTTCCGGGCGGCCGGTTAGGGGCTTCCGCCGGAGCCAGATTCCATGGCGGTGTTGCGGAGTGGCGCGGTTGACGAAAGGGGCGGGCTGAACAGATAGCCGCAGTCGCGGCAGCGATAGACGTCGTTGTCCTCCTTGCGCTTCTTGTCCAGGGTAAGCAGTCTTGACGATAGGCAGCGTCGGCATTGGGGATTACTCAACTCTCCACTCTTCCATGTTGGCTTTTCCGGCGCAGGCGATGCTGCGCCAGTGGACATAACTGATGCTAGAAAAGAGTAGGGAGGCGTCACGGGGAAGCGCAAGGGGCGGGTGTCAGTGGGTTTTGTCTGAACTGTGATTTTTTTGATTAGGGGATTTTTGTGATTTTTCCCGTTCTGTGAATTACGTGTTTGTCTGAATCAGGATTAACAGGATTGGAGAGTATCCTGAAATCCTCAAATCCGGCAAATCCTGATATTAGTTACACAGTTTGCGATTTCACCCCCACCCTAACCCTCCCCCTCAAGGG
Organism: Dehalococcoidia bacterium; assembly: GCA_965204865.1. GTDB lineage: Bacteria > Chloroflexota > Dehalococcoidia > Lucifugimonadales > UBA3495 > VXOI01. The sequence continues at coordinate 4,128,628 of OZ242027.1, forward strand.
GGAGGAGATAATCTAAAGGCCCCGGTGTGAGAGCGTCCGGCCCTTGCCAACCCCAGCCCTTGCTGTCAAACTAGCGTTATGCGTATTGGAGATTTTGAGTTCGACGAGCCTTTGCCGGAGCTGAAGGACCCGCACGTTCTGGCGGTGTTGCGGCCCTGGATTGACGTGGGGCGGGTGGGCACCATCAGCCTGCGGCGCATCGAGCGGCACCTGGAAGCCAAGGAAGTGGGGCGGCTGGCCCGGCCGGGGCGGTATTATGACTTCACCCGCTACCGGCCCAGGTCGCGGATACGGCGGGGCAAGCGTGAGTACCGGATACCGTCCACCACCATCAGGGTCGCGGTGCGGGAGAACGGCCCCGACCTGATTACGCTGCACCTGCTGGAACCCCACGCATACGGGGAGGACTTCACCGACTCGGTGAATGAAATGCTGGATCGGCTGGGGGTGAAGCGATACTCGCTGGTGGGCGCGATGTATGACATGGTGCCGCACACCCGGCCGCTGCTGGTGTCGGGGGGCAGCCTGGACGCCACCAACGAGGAAGAGTACAAGTCGGTGAACGTCAAGCCCAGCGACTACGAGGGGCCGACCACCATCACGCACCTGACTTTCCAGCACGCCGAAGCTATGAAGATGGACACGCGCATCTTCGTGGTGCATCTGCCGCAGTATTTCCAGGTGGAGGAGGACTTCACCGGCGCGGCGCGGCTGACGGGGATTCTCTGCCACCTGTACGGCCTGCCCAGCCGCTTGGAGGACCGGGAGCGCGGGGTGCAGCAGTATGCGTCGTTGCAGAACGTGGTGACGGATACGTCGGAGGTGTCTCGGCTGCTGTCGCGGTTGGAAGAGAAGTACGACCGGGAGAACCAGCAGGCCGACATCGGCGAGGACCCGGTGGCACCGCTGTCGCCGCAGATCGAGGAGTTCCTGCAAGGGCTGGACTTTGGCGGGGAGCCGGGGCCGCTGCCTGAGGACCCGGACGATGATGCGGGAGATGAGTAGGGGGCGGTAGTCAAGCAGGGGCTTGGATTCGGCGGCGTTCCGAATCAGGTGGTGCAATCAACGGGCGACGGGGGTTTGGATTCCCGCTTTCGCGGGAATGACGGGGGAGTGCGGGAATGGCAGGGGTAGGATATAGGGGTTAATATGCTCGCCCACACCTTGGACATAGCCAAGCAAATCGAGAAGCTCCGAGACTTGGAATATGGATGGCTGACCGGGGACGAGCCGGCGCTAGACGAAGAGGGCTTGGCCTGGCTGGGGAATGCGCTGAAGTCCAAGGTTGCGTTTACCGCCCAAACATTGCCTCACCTGTACCCTACCGAAACGGGTGGGGTGCAAGCCGAGTGGCGGCTCGGCGACATAGCTGCCGACTTGGAAATCGATTTGCACACACGCCAAGCAACTTGGGGATGGAGTGACCTGGCATCAAAAGATTATGGCGAGCGAGAGCTGGACTTAAATTCGGAGGACACCTGGCAATGGCTTGCGAAGGAGCTGAGCCGGATGGCGGCTAATGCCAACCCCTGAACCTCTGGCGGGCGACACGGTTCTGTTCCGGCACATTGCGAGGAGCGAGCATATTAACGGGCGGGTGACCAGTCAAGCCTTTATCCCCAAGAAGAAAGACAACAACCGTCTGTCTATGGTTCACGGGGGAATAACTACGGCCGCTGATGCTCAACGGGCGCACATAGGGGCTGGCTATCAGTCGGACGGAGTTGCCAGGCTCACGGTTTCGGATATACGAGAGATGGGGCTGCAACCGGAGCACGATGGTGACCCAACACCGGACCATGTGTCCGTGTCTTTTCCTGCCGATGCCAGTAACAGCCGACGCAAGGATATAGCGAGACGATTAGCCAGCAGGTGCGAGTGGGAAGTTCCCCCATTAGCGCGTTGACGTGGGCATACGGGTGTGATAGATTGCGCTATGCCCGTCGGCAATGGTGGGGCATAATCCATTGGAGGTATGTCAGCATCGCCAGACAGTATCGGGTAAATGAACGGATAACCAGCCCTCAAGTACGGGTCATCGGCGGGGACGGGTCACAGTTGGGGGTCATGGAAACCCGGCGGGCGCTCCAGATGGCGCGGGACGCCGAGGTGGACCTGGTGGAAGTCGCGCCCAATTCCGATCCGCCCGTGTGCCGTCTGCTGGATTATGGGAAGCTGCTGTATCTCTCCTCCAAGAAGGAGAAGGAATCCAAGAGAGGCCAGAAGAGCACCGAGCAGAAAGAGGTGCGCTTCCGTCCCAACATCGGGACTCACGACCTCGACGCCAAGGTCCGCAAGGTGCGGGAGTTCATAGACGACGGCTCGAAGGTGAAGCTGACCGTCCGGTTCCGCGGGCGGGAGGCGGCCCACCAGCAACTGGGCCTTTCGGTGCTGCGGCGCGTGGCCGACGAGCTGAAGGACGAGGTGCGCTTGGAGCGGCCTCCGGCGATGGAAGGCCGGGCGCTGTCCATGGTGCTGATACCATCGTTGCAGAAGGGCGAGGAGAGAAACGCGCAACGCGCTTCCGACAATAAAGCCGCAGGCAACAAGACCGAAGGCAATAATTCCAACCGGGAAGAAGAACCGGCAAATGCCTAAACTGAAGACACACAAAGGCGCCAAGGCACGGATACACATAACCGGCTCGGGCAAGATGCTCCGCCGCAAGCGAATGAGCAGCCACCTGCGGCGAAAGAAGCCCACCAAGGTGACCCGCAAGTATTCCGACAAGATGGATGTGGCCGCCGCCGACGTTCCGCGGCTGCGGAAGCTGATTCCCTACGGTTAGGGCTTCCCGCTGTATCCAGAATTGCTGATATTTGCGATTTCACCCCCACCCCCTGCCTTCGCAGGGGCAGGCTCTAACCCTCCCCCTGAGGGGGAGGGAATTATTTGGATGCCCTTCCCGTGATGGGGAAGGGGAGTGGAAACGCCCTCACCCCAACCCTCTCCCGGAGGGAGAGGGAGTATAGTAACGGAGTTTAACCTGTGGCACGAATAAAGCGCGGCGTGACCAAGCGCCGCCGGCATAAGAAGATACTCAAGGCGGCCAAGGGGTTTCACGGCTCTTCCCACCGCAACTACAAGTGGGCCAAAGAATCGGTGATGCACGCCTGGGCCTACGCCTATCGTCATCGCCGGGAGCGCAAGGGCGAGTTCCGCAGCCTGTGGATTGTCCGTATCGGAGCCGCATGCCGGGCCGCCGGGCTGTCGTACAGCCAGTTCATCCACGGCCTGAAGCTGGCCGATATCGAGCTGGACCGGAAGATACTGGCGGATATGGCCGTGCGGGATCCGGAGGGATTCGCCAAACTGGTGGAGACCGCCAAAGAGGAACTGGCTGCCGCTGCTGCCCAGTAGCAGGGTTGCCAGAAGTCCTGACCGTTATCGAAGGCGCGCGCATTTGTGCGTCCCGGTTTATCGTTCAAAAGTAATCGCAGGGGCGGGTTTCAAACCCGCCCCTATACGTGTATGAGGTCCGGTACGGATTGATAGCGGTCTATGAGCCGGGGGAGGTGGTACGCGAAACCTGATGTTACCGTTTCCCGGCTGCCGCGCTACGCCTCGGCGAAGCCGTAGTAGGTGTCGGCTTGCAGGACTCGGCGCAGTCGCTCAACGTCTATGGAGATGGGGCGGAGGGCGCTGCTCCAACGATCGGTGAGTTCGCGGTGCAGCTCACTCAAGGAAGTGGGGTTGTTGCCCCGGGTCAGCAGAGCGCGGAAGATGATTTCCTGGATGGGCATATCGGCCCGGATGAAGTCCCCGGTGTCTGCATGGAACTCCTGTATTTCCCGTATGAGGGTCATGGAGTCGAGTCCATTGGTCGGCTGGCCGTGAGAAGGGCAGGCCGCGGTAAGGCGGGCGGCGATGAGATGCGCCGCCGAGCGGTTCAGCTGCTCCAGCCGAGGCAGGCTGATGTGGTAGCGCCCGCTGCCCTGGATATTTTCTTCCGGCGCCCCGGCGGTTTCCGGCCCGGCAATGGTCATAGTTCCACCTCTTCGTTCCAGTCCAGCATGATGATGCGCACCTGCTCGCCGGCCTGTTTGGCGGGCAGGTCTTCGGGGCAGATGGCGAGGCCGTTGGCCCGCGACATGGAGGTCAGGATGTTGGAGCCCTGCGGGCCGGTGGGCGTGGCGTAGTATACGCCGTCGCGTTTCTCCACCTCGACGCGGGCGTAGACGCGGCGTCCGTCGTAGTTGCGGATGGGGCCGGTGAGCACGCCGTCCACCGCCGGGCGAGGGCGCACCGGGCGGCCCAGCATGGCGTGGATGGCAGGGCGGGCGAACATCTCGAAGGCCACCATGGCGCTGACCGGGTTGCCGGGCAGGCCCAGGAGCGGAAGGTCTTTCGCGCCCTCTCCGCGCAGGTGTCCGAAGGCCAGGGGCTTGGCCGGGCGCATCCGCACCGACCAGAAGTTCATTGCGCCGCGCTGCTCCAGCACGTCTTTCACGATGTCGTAGTCGCCCTTGGAGACGCCAGCCGAGGTTATCACCAGGTCGGAACCGGCGGTGGCGGCCAGCTTGGCGTGGAGGTCGTCGAGGTTGTCGCGGGCGATGCCCAGCAGCCGGGGAACGCCGCCGCAGGCCACCACCGAGGCGGCGACGCTGAAGCTGTTGCTGTCGTAAATCCTGCCGCCGGACAGGGCGGAACCGGCGGTTTCCAGCTCGTCGCCAGTGGCGAGCACCGACACGATGGGGCGGCGGACTACCTTGACCTTGTCCAAGCCCAGGGACGCCAGGACGCCTACCTCGGCGGCGCGGACCACGGTTCCAGCTTCCAACACCAGCTCGCCTTTGCGGACGTCTTCACCGGCCGGGCGGACGTTGGCGCCCACGGGCATCTCGGAGAAGATGGCGACCTCGTCCAGGGGACGCCCTTCGCTCTTGCGCTGCACCTCGTCGGTTTCCTCGAAGGGGACTACGGTATCCGCGCCGTCGGGCACCGGGGCGCCGGTCATTATACGCATGGCGACGCCAGACTCGACGGGGCGCTGGGGCATCTGCCCGGCGGCTACTATGCCGACGACGGGCAGGCGGGCGGGCGAGTCCTGTGATGCGCCCGCGATGTCGGCGCCCTGGAGAGCGTAGCCGTCCATGCCGGAGTTGGCCAGCGGGGGCAGGGCGAGAGGCGAGGTGATGTCTTCGGCCAGGGTCTGGCCCAGGGCTTCCAGCAGGGGGACATCTACCGCTTCCAGCGGGGCGAAGCTGGCCATCACCCGCTGGTAGGCTTCCTCCACGCTGAGCATATCCTCTCCGGCGTGGCTGTGGCCGTGGTGGTGGGGCGCTTCTTCGTGGTGGGCGTGGTGAGGACGATGCCGTGTAGCCATGATGCGCCTCCAGTTTCGGGAGTGATGGGAGAGGAGGGGAGATGTTGCGGTGTTCGTATCATAGCGTTGACGTTACTGTTTTCGCAATCACCGAGCTGCCGTCGGCAGGTTCTTTCTGTTCTTGGCGTAATTGTCTGAACTGTGATTTCTTTGATTCTGTGATTCCCATGATTTTCCGAATCCTGGTAATCTATCAATCCCAAGAATCACGGTTCAGACGAAGAGCCGAGACGGGCGTCCCGGAACGGGGAGAGAAATGAGCAAAGTAAACTTGCAGGAAGTAATCTTCACCCCAGCAGACGCTGCGGAAGCCCTGGAGACCATCGCGTGGCTGGAACGCGATGAGCGCGGCACCATCCCCGCCCGATTGATGTACGACGACCCCCATAAGCCGCCCGTCTGGTGGCATGTGAGGGATATGCTGAATCTGACGCTTCTGGCCCGCACCGTGGCGGCCCAAGAGGGAACCGCACCGGCCCCCGGCAACCCGCCTCGGATAACATTCCCCGAGGATCCCATCACCAACGGGGCAGCGCTGCTCCGCCTGAAAGCCAAGCTCAAACAGTGGAAGGAGGGCATCGAACCCATCCCGCCCGCCATTCTTCCCACCTACGATGGACAAACCTGGGTCGACATCGACAAGCTGGACTACGTGTTCGACCGACCGGAGCCCCATCCGAACCCGTTTTTCCATCAGGAAAGTCGGTGGAAGATGCAATCCAACCTGAGCAACCTGCTGGAGACGATTCACCCCACGGAGGAGACAATCCACGGTTCCCGCTGTCATATTTGCTACGACGAATCAGACCTAAACATACGGATAGCGCCAGACTACTACTTCGCCAAGGGAGTGCCGGGTCCAGGGATTCTCGCCACTGGACTGTACCTCACATGGGTGGTGGGAAAGCCGCCGGACTTCGCGCTGGAAATGGCGTCCCCGGACAAGGTACGCGAGGACCTGACTGTCAAGCGCAGGCTCTACCAGGAGATTGGAATCAGGGAATACTGGCGCCTGGACCCCACTGGAGGGGAGTTGTATGGCGCTCCGTTGGCAGCCGACAGGCTGGAAGGCGGTGTCTACGAGCCTATACCTCTGCACAGGCTGGAAAAGGGCAACGTCTGGGGTCGCAGCGAAGCCACCGGAATAGACATATTTTGGATGAACGAAATCTTCGTGTACCTAGGACCTGACACGGAGAAGTAGCATCGGCAGAATCTCTAGCCTCGCAGGGTGGCCCCGACCTCCCGCTGGAGGTTGCGGAGGAGTCCGTCGAGGGAGCGGGTCACCTCTTCGTTGGTGAGGGTGCGGTCGGCGGCCTGGAAGTGGACGTGGAAGGCCAGGGACCTGGTTCCCGGGGCCAGGTTCTCGCCGGAATAGATGTCGAAGAGCTCGGCGCGCTGCACCAGGCGGTTGAGCATAATCAGCTCGGTAACGCGGCCGGCGGAGACGTCGGCGGGGACTATCAGGGCCAGGTCGCGGGTGGCGGCCGGGAAGCGGGGCAGGGAGACGAAGTTGCGCTCGGACTCCGGGAGGGCGGCGAGCAGGGCCGAAAGGCGGAGCTCGAAACCGGCGACCTGGGCGAAGTCCAGCCCGAAGCGGTCCCGGATGGCGGGGTGGACTTCGCCGACGAAGCCGAGTTCCGTACCGCCAGACTTGACCACGGCGCAGCGGCCGGGCTGGTAGACGGGATGCTCTGCCGGTTCCCAGTCGGCGGTGATGCCCAGCCTTTCCAGCAGCCATTCGACCATGCCCTTGGCGTCGTAGAAGTCGATGCCGCCCCCTTCGGCAAGCTCAGGAGCAGGAGCGGCTAGCCACGACGATTCGCTGCGTTGCCCGGCCAGCACCGCGGCAACGATTTCGACCTCTTCCGGCAGGTCGCCGCTGCGGGGGAGGAAGACGCGGCCGGCCTCGAACAGCCGGAAGGGACCGGGGTCTTCGGCCTGGTTGGCGGCCAGGTTGGCCAGCAGCCCGGCGTGGAGCGTAGGGCGCAGGTACTCATGGGTGGCGCTCATGGGGTTGGCGAGACGCATGGGCAGCGCTTCTTCATCCACCGGGACGGCCCGCTCAATTAGGTCCATGGAGGCTACAGAGTAGTTGATGACCTCCTGCATTCCGCCGGCGGCCAGCAGGTCGCGGACTTCCTCGCGCAAGGCGATGGAGCGCGAGGGGCTGTGGAAGGGGATGGGAGTGGACAGCATCACCGTGGGCACGGCGTCGTAGCCGATGATGCGCACCACTTCCTCAACAAGATCGTCCTCGATGTTGACGTCGTTGCGCCACCACGGAATTGTGACCGCCAGCGCGTCCCCGTCCCCACCTTCGCCAGGCTCAGGACTAACGGAGCAGGTGAAGCCCAAGGACTCGAGGGCTTTCTGAGCTTCCGATGGAGCTATGTCCATGCCGAGGGACTGGCGGAGGCGACGCATGGTAAGGGTGACCGTCAGCGGGGGGGCCGGTTCGGGGTAGACGTCTATGATGCCGGGGGCGATGGTTCCGCCGGCGACTTGCTGGATGAGGGCGGTGGCCCGGCGCAGTCCCAGGGGGGCCAGCTCGGGGCGCAGTCCCTTCTCGAAGCGCAGGGTGGCCTCGGTGCGCAGGCCCAGGGACGTTGCCGTCTCGCGGTTGTTGGCGGCGTTGAAGTTGGCGGACTCCAACAGCACCGTGGCGGTGTGGGGGCCGATTTCGCTGTCGGCGCCGCCGATGACGCCGCCGAGGCCGATGGGGTCGCGGGAGTCGGCGATGACCAGGTTCTCGACGGTGAGGTCGCGCTCGATGCCGTCGAGGGTGGTGAGCTTTTCGCCGGGGCGGGCGCGGCGCACGATGACGGTGTTGTCCTTGACCGCGCCGAGGTCGAAGGCGTGGAGGGGCTGGTTGTATTCCAGCATCACGAAGTTGGTGACGTCCACCACGTTGCTGATGGGGCGCAGGCCGGCGCGGGTGAGCCGGTCCTGTAGCCACTGGGGCGAGGGGCCGATGTTGACGCCGTCGATTACGGTGGCGGTGTAGCGGTGGCAGAGGTCGGGGTCGGCTATGGAGATGGTGACCCGGTCTTCGACGGGCGGGCCGGTCTCTACGTAGCGGACTTCCGGCTCGGTGACCTGGCCGCCGGTGAGGGCGGCAACCTCGTGGGCCACGCCGAGCATGGAGAGGCAGTCGAGGCGGTTGGGGGTCAGCTCCAGGTCGAGGGTGGTGTCGCCCAGGTAGTCGGACAGGGGTTCGCCCAGGGGGGCGTCGTCGGGGAGGACGATGATGCCGGTGTGGTCGTCGCCGAGGCCCAACTCCAGCTCGGAGCAAATCATGCCCTGGGACTCGACGCCTCGGATATGGGCGGCGGCCAGGGTCTCGTGGCGCTGGCTGTGGGCGTTGTAGAGGTGGGCGCCGACGCGGGCGAAGCAGATTTTCTGGCCCTCGGCCACGTTGGGAGCGCCGCAGACCACTTCCATTTCGTCGGGGCCGGTGGTGACGGTGCAGAGGCGGAGGCGGTCGGCGTTGGGGTGGGGGCGGACGGAGATTACGCTGCCGACGTAGACCTCGCTCCAGCCGCCGGTTTCCTCGACTTCGCCGACCTCGACGCCGGCCATGGTGAGCCGGTGGGCGAGTTCGGCGGGGGGGATGTCCACTTTGACGTATTGCCGGAGCCAGCTGAGGGGGACTTTCATATATTCACATGGATGGACAGGATGGACAGGATGATTTTTGTTGCCATGAGTTCCCGCGGCTGCCGGGAATTGGTCTAGAACTGGCGCAGGAAGCGGAGGTCGTTGGCATAGAAGTGGCGGATGTCGTCGATGCCGTATTTGAGCATGGCGATGCGCTCCGGGCCGAGGCCGAAGGCGAAGCCGGTGTACTTGTCGGGGTCGTAGCCCACGCCGGACAGGACGCGGGGGTGGACCATGCCTGCGCCCATAATCTCGATCCAGCCGCTGTCGCGGCAGATGCGGCAGCCTTCGCCCTGGCCGTCGCAGGCGAAGCAGTCTATGGACATATCCACGCCTGGCTCGACGAAGGGGAAGTAGTCGCAGCGGAAGCGGACGCGGCGCTCTTCGCCGAAGAGGCGGCGGGCGAACTCGTAGAGGGTGCCTTTGAGGTTGGCGAAGGTTATGCCCTCGTCAACCGCCAGCCCCTCGACCTGGTAGAAGTGCCATTCGTGGGTGGCGTCGGTGGCCTCGTAGCGGTAGCACTTGCCGGGGACTATTACGCGAACCGGGGGCTGCTGGCTTTCCATCACGCGGGCCTGCATGGGCGAGGTGTGGGTGCGGAGCAGCATGGGCTGCTCACCGGCGTCGTTGGTGTAGTCCACCCAGAGAGTGTTCCACATATCGCGGGCCGGGTGGCCCTTGGGGATGTTGAGCATCTCGAAGTTGTAGTGGTCCCACTCGACTTCGGGGCCTTCGACGACGCTGAAGCCCATGCCGACGAAGGCGGCGCAGATTTCGCGGACTATCTGCGTGGTGGGGTGCAGCCGGCCCTCGGCCGGGGGGCGGCCGGGGAGGGTGACGTCGAGACGGTCTTCGCTGGCGGCGCGGAGCAGGGCGGCCTCGTTAATCTCGCGGGTGCGCGTTTCCAGGCCGCTTTCCAGCGACTGCTTGGCCTGGTTGGCCAGCGCCCCGATGCGGCGGCGCTCCTCGAGGTCCAGCCCGGCCAGGCCGCGCAGGACGGTGGTGAGGCTGCCGCGGCGGCCCAGGTAGGCGATGCGCCACTGCTCCAGCGCGTCCAGGCTGTCAAGGGCCGACAGCCCGGCCAGGGCGGTAGCGGTAAGGTCTTCTATGTTCTGCTGTGTTGGCTGAACCAAGGGGGTTCTTTCCTGCGGCTGTTGCAAATCTGGCTATTGCGATTATAGGAATCACGCCCCAACGCGGTCAAGGAGCGGTTGATTTGGGCCGGGTGTTTGTCTGAACTGTGATTTATGTGATTAGCTGATTTTCAGGATTTTGCTATCTGATGAATCCATTGGGTTGGCTTGGCATCTTGTAATCGAACTAATGTTCTGTTATTGTAAGTCGGCACCACGTGCTCAATTCAACACACCGGACCGACCCCGGCGAGACGCAGCATGAACCTGTACCGATTGGGCGTTTGCCTCAAGTGCCGTGGCGACCTGGCCTATGACGATGGCGACTGGCTCTGCCTCCAATGCGGCACTTATTACTACACTGGCCTTTACGCTGAGAATCAGTCCGGCACTCCCGGCGACGGTCTGCTCCTCCTTCGACCGGCTCAGGATGGGGACGGATTCTCCAATTACCCGGCCACGGACGGACAACTGGCCCCGGCAGCGGACTAAGCCGTGGGCGCCGACAACGCCATCCGCGATGGCGTCAGCAAATCCGGGTTGCTGCTGGTCCTGGCGCCGGGGCTGCGGGAAACGGGCTGGGCCGTTCTTGACGGCCCGACGGTGGCCGACAGCGGCATTGCCGGTCTGAAAGTCCGCCGCAAGATGGAGCCGTCGGACCGCATCGCCCACCAGTTGGACGCCCTGAGCGCCGTCGCCGTCCGGTGGCAGGCGGTCTGCGCTGTCCGCAGCCGGGCCGATGGCATCAACTGGCGAGTGCCGGGACTGGAGCAGTTGGACGAGGCCCTGCATACCTGGGCCGACAGCCTGGGCATCCCTCTGCTCGGCTACACCATCCAGGAAGTGCGGGCCGCCGTCGCCGGGCAACCCAACGCCTCCAGGGACGCCTTGTGCTATGCCGTCATGCGACGGATGGGCCTCATCGGCCAGAGCCGGGCCACCGCCGAATGGGAGGCTATTGCCGTGGGATACTACCACCGGATGCTGCGGGAGTAGAAGGGGGGAAATGTCAGGAAGGGCCGTTTGTTGACAGCCTGTCCGCATCTCCATAGGATGAATGGAAATGGACGGCTCCGGCAATCAGGCTCTGCGCGACCTGGGCATATTCTATTGCTCGGCATACGTGGTTTCCCTGGTTGCCTGCTCCCTGGCCTGGTGGCTGTACTGGGATGCCTGGCGGCTGGACAGCCTGCTGCCGGACCTGGCTATCATCACCACGGTGTCGGTGGGCATCGCGCTATTGGCGACAATTCTGAAGGAGGCGGTGTGGTATATGGTTCTGGCCGGAATGAAGATAAGAGAATTGAGAAATGAAGGGCGCAAAGAACAGCTTAAGCGGGAGGACGAGGCTTATGCCAAATTTGGAGTCGAGGTAAACGGTGTTCTCATGTTGCCGCGGACGCCGGAAGTCCAGCGGTTCCTGGCTGGGGAGGATGAGCCGGAGCAGCAACAGTAGCAACAGGGACATTCGTCCCTGATGTCGAAAAGAGGAGGTTGTGCGGTTCATGGTGCTGGCTTCTATGAAAATGAAGGAATGGAAAGAGCGGGCGTGGAAGGAAGGGTACGAGCAAGGACGCGAGGAACAGCACAAACGCTTTTGGGAGGCGTTTGACAGGTTCGGCGTTGAGGTGGACGGCGTTCTCATGTTGCCACTGATGCCGGAGGTGGAGCGGTTTCTGGGGTGGCGAGACTGAGCGATAGGGATACTCGGCCGATTCCTGTATAATGGCGGCAACTTACCACCGCTATCCCTTGAACAGGCCCAGGAGAGGCGCTATGCCAGTCGTCCAGAGACCCTACGTTCCGCCGGAAGACCAGACCCCCCACGAAGAGACCTACGCCCGGCCGGGGGACACCCAGGCCAGCGCCAACGAGGGCAGCTCCCTGGATCCCATCACCTTCTACGCCGACTCGATGCACATCTTCAGCAGCCTGTACTCGGCGGTGCTGTTCTTCGGCGAGCAGATGGAGGAGCGCGAGCCCATCCTGCGCGCCCGCATCAAGGTCAGCCCGCAGATGCTCAAGGCCATTGCGCTGCTCACCGCCAAGCACGTCCGCGAGTACGAGAACGCCGTCGGCCCCATCACGCTGCCGGAGCAGGTCTACGCCGCGTGGGAGCTGGACGGGGAAGGGAACCATGACCATGCCTGATGAGGATGCCGATATGGGACGCCCTCACCCTAACCCTCTCCCAGAGGGAGAGGGGATTGGGGAAGACCGGACACTGGCCGAGGACCTGTCGCTGCCGGTGGTGGTGGAACCGGGGGTGGACTATGCCCAGCCGCCCGACTGGAACTGGCGCGACGTTGACAGCAGCCAGCCCAATGCCGCCGTATTTCACATCAGCCACTCGGAGATTACCCGCGTGCTGGTGGACACGCTGCGGCCCGAGGACTGCTCGCCCGACGCCAATTTCGTCATCAAGGACGAAATACCCATCCTGGTGCTGGACAGCCTGGACAAGTACTGGGCGGGCGAGGCCAAGCACCGCCTGCCGCTGAACGGCGTCCGCGTTCCGGTGGAGGCCGATACGGTGGCCGAGGCCAAGCGGGCGCTGGCCGACGACCTGGGGGCCCAGTTCCGCCTGCTGCTGATGCTGCGAAACTCACGCCAGCACCAGCTCGCGCAGCAGTTGGAAGACAATCTGCGGATGCTCAACGAGCTGCTGGAGCCGCGGAGGGACGGGGCGTAGGGACAGGGTCTTTTGATTCTCGGCGAAATTGTCTGAACTGTGATTTCTCTGATTTTGAGATTCCCATGATTTTGCGAATCCTGATAATCCCTCGATCACACGAATCACAGTTCAGACAAAGAATCGAAAGACTCTAGGTAGGGAGAAGTCAGCTTTTGTAATTCAGTAGTTTGCTGTACGGCGACGTATGCCACACAACCACATACAACTCTAGATAGGAGTTACGCAGTTGGCTATGAAATTACTTCTGTGAGACAGTTTGCCCGGATGTAAAATCCCATCCCCACCCTCCCCCTCAAGAGGGAGGGGATTTTGCAACCGTCGCTTTCAACTGCGTAAGTCCTATCTGGACTTCAGCAAGGAGTTCCTATGGTTGGACGAATATTCGGCGGACGCAAGGATTTTGATGAAGGTTTTGCAACTGGATTCCACTACGGTGCAGAAATAGCCTATGGAACGATTCGTATGGTTCTTGCCAATGGTAAACGGCCACCTGATGAGGGCGGTCATACCGATGCTTGTGAGTGTAGGCCATGCGAGTTGATCCGCGAAATCTTGAGGGCCAGGAGTGATTCATGACCGTTTGCATGGACTGTGGACGGCAGACTGCTGGTGGAAACGCACGATGCGACCGTTGTACAGATAGGATGTTGGCCAAGACACCTTCTGCTAGCGCCGATTTCGGTCGTTACGGCGAAACACTAGCTCGTCTGACCGAACTTTATCTCATGAACAATGTTGAAGTCTTGCGCCAGAGATTCCTTCACCCTGATGGACACAGCAGGAAGTCGTGCGGGAAGCCGTCAAAAATGTAAACGGTCTGATGCAAGATCCTGGCCGAATCAGGCAGTTGTTTCGGTCGAGTTAAGCACATGAGATTTGACAAAGAACTTCTGGCCAAGTTCTTTGTTCACCCCTACGAATAATGACGGGAGCAGGTACGAACTGAAGGATATTTTCATTCTGACGCCAGCCGCGCCCGCACCACGTCCATCACCTCCGTCAGCGGGACGGTGATAGCTTCGGCATCCGTGCGGCCCCGGATTTCGACTACGCCGTTGTTGAGGTTGCGGGGGCTGATTACGAGGCGGACGGGTAGGCCCATCAGGTCGGCGTCGTTGAACTTTACGCCGGCGGCTGCGTCGGCGCGGTCGTCGTACAGCGTCTCGATTCCGGCGGCGTTGAGCTGGGCGTAGAGGTCTTCGGCGGCGGCCGCCACGTCCTCGTTGGCTAGGTTGAGGCCGACTAGGTGGGCCTGGTAGGGAGCTATGGGGTGGGGGAAGACTATGCCGTTTTCGTCGTGGTTCTGCTCGATGGCGGCGGCCAGGAGGCGGCCTACGCCTATGCCGTAGCAGCCCATGGTGATGGGGCGGTTGCGGCCCTCGGCGTCGAGGTAGTTGGCGCCAAGAGTCTCGCTGAAGAAGGTGCCGAGCTTGAAGATGTGGCCCACCTCTACGCCGCGGGTGGCTTGCAGCGTGCCGCCGCAGCGGGCGCATTGCTGGCCGGGCTGGGCCAGGGCGATGTCGGTGAGGATGTCCACCTGGAAGTCGCGGGGGTAGTTTGCGCCGGTCATGTGGGTGCCGGGCTTGTTGGCGCCCACGACGAAGTTGTTGCCGCTCTCGATGGAGGGGTCGGCTATCTTGCGGATGTTGGTTATGCCCACGGCGGAGGCGCTGCCCGCCACCAGCCCGGCGGCCTCGACTTCGGCATCTTCGGCGAAGCGGAGGTCGTCGCAGTGGAGCGCGTTTTTGAGCTTGACTTCGTTGACTTCGAGGTCGCCTCGGATGGTGACGAAGACCGGCTCGTTGTCGGCCATGTAGAAGACTGCCTTGAGGGTCTTGGACTCGGGGACGTTCAGAAACTCGGCCAGTCCGGCGATGGTCTTGATGCCGGGGGTGGCGACTTCCTGGAGGGGCTGCTCTTCTTCAACTACGGGGACGCCCTCACCCCAGCCCTCTCCCGGAGGGAGAGGGGGTATAACCGAATCGGCTTTTTCGGCGTTGGCTACGTAGTCGCAGCCGTTGCAGGTGATGACGGTGTCCTCGCCGGTGTCGGTGGGCAGCAGGAACTCGTGGGAGTCCTTGCCGCCGATGGCGCCGCTGTCGGCCTCGGCCATCAGCACCGGCAGGCCGCAGCGGCGGAAGATGTTGCGGTAGGCTTGGGCCATGTCCTGGTAGCTGTCGTCGAGGCTGTCGTCGTCGGCGTTGAAGCTGTAGGCGTCCTTCATGTCGAACTCGCGCACCCGGATGAGGCCGGCGCGGGGGCGGGGTTCGTCGCGGAACTTGGTCTGTATCTGGTAGAGCAGGATGGGCAGGTCGCGGTAGCTCTGGACGTTACTCTTGACCACGTTGGTGACGACTTCCTCGTGGGTGGGGGCCATGACCATGGGCCGCCCGCGACGGTCCTGGAGGGAGAAGAGGTTGTCGCCGAAGGCGCCGCGGCGGCCGGTCTGCTCCCACAGCTCGAGGGGCTGGAGGGCGGGCAGCATCAGTTCCTGGCCGCCGGCGGCGTCCATCTCCTCGCGGATGATGTTCTCAATCTTGCGAAGGGAGCGCAGGGCCATGGGCAGGTAGGAGTAGACGCCCGCGGCCACCTGCTGGATGAGTCCGGCCCGCAGCATCAGGCGGTGGCTGGCCGTCTCCGCCTCGGGGGAGTCGAAACGGAGGGTCTTGCTGACCATTCGGGTGAATTTCATATATCCAGCCGCCTAATCAAAAGTAGGTCTTGGAGGACGCAGGTTCCCGAGGGTTTTAGCTTTGCTCTCCTTCCGGCACGGTAGCCGGAGGCATGAAGTCATCCACTGCCAGCGCGACATCGGGAAAGGCTTGCGGGCTGATGCTTTGTCCTACTCGGTAAGTACGGGCGGCCAAATACTCAGAACCGGACGGTTCGGTATGGACAATTACCTCCCGGGCCCGCAGGTTGCCTACCCACACCTCGGGGATACCTGACTCAGCGTAGCGGGCGAGCTTGACGCCCAGGTCGTACTCCAGCGAACTGTCGGAGAACTCGATAATCCAGTACACGTCAGGGGCAGAATCCCGCTCCATATCGTCCAGAGAGCGCATCCGCAATACTACGATGTCGGGTTGGGGCATAGCGTGGTCATTGAGCAGGATTGACCCTTGCACCCGTACCATGGCCCGGTTCCCCAAAGCCATGACCAAACGCTGGTTCGAGTAGTCTGTGCCGCGCAGGTGGGGGACATTGATGGGCGCCATAACAATTATCACCCCATCCAGCAACTCGATGCGGTCGTCCTCGTGCAGGACACCGGCCTCCAGCATGGCCAGGCACTCGTCCACTGTAAAGCGGCGTTTGCCCGCCAACACGGCGGCCTGCTCGCCCTCAGTGATGATGCCGGCGGCAGCCAGGGCCGCGCATTCTTCCGGCGTGAAGGGGCGAGCTGCAGGGAGTTGTGTGGCCGCAGTAGTCATCGCAGCCTCCTGAGTATCGAGTGAGTGTTTGGGGATTCCAGCCTTAATGTTTAGTCTGTTTCGTCAAAGGATCCGTCAGGCGGGACTACAAAATCGGCTACCGCCAAAGATACGTCCGGGAAGGCTTGCGGGCTGATGCTTTCGCCGGGCAGGTAAGTTCGGACGTTGGTGTATGTAGAGTCCGACAGCCCGGTGTAGACCGTTACCGTTCCATTTTGCAGATTGACAACCCACACTTCGACGATGCCGGCCGCGGCGTAGCGGGCCAGCTTTGGGCCGCTGTCGTAGCGGAGGGAAGTGTGGGCGACTTCTATGACGACAAAAATGTCCTCCGGGAAATAGGGTCTCGAATCAGCCAGAGGGCGGCGGCGCAGGATGGCGATGTCCGGCTGGGGCGCGCTCATGTTGTTCAGCCGGATTGATCCCTGAACCCGCACTCTGGCCCGGTCGCCAAAGTTTCTAAAACTCAGTTCGGCAAGCCAGTCCGTGGTGTTATCGTGGTTGTCCCCGATGGGTGCCATTATCAATAGCTCTCCGTCTATCAGCTCGATGCGGTCATCCTCGTGCAGAACTTCAGCCTCCAGCATCGCCAGGCACTCGTCCACGGTGAAGCGGCGCTTGCCTGCCAGGACGGCGGCCTGCTCGCCCTCAGTGATGATGCCGGCGGCAGCCAGGACGGCGCACTCTTGTGGAGTGAAAGGGCGCGCCGGAGGCAGTTGTGTGGCCGCAGTAGTCATCGCAGCCTCCTGAGTATGGGGAGTGTTCGGGGATTCCAGCCTACTCCACCAGCCGCCTGTGGGCAAGCACCCGGAGCGTTACGTCAGCGTTCCGAATTAGGTGGCGCAATCAACAGCGGGGGTTTGGATTCCCGCCTTCGCGGGAATGACGGATGGGGAAACGGGAATGACGGATGAGGAAGCGCCGAGGTCTCCATTGGCATGAATACCTTCGGCGCTCTTTGACCTTGATTTTGGGAAGATGGGCTAGTCGGCGGGGGCGGGTTCGGCCTCCACTTCTTCCATGAGGGCCGTAAGCATTTCGGCTTCGGGGACTACGCGGACTTTTTCGCCCTTGCGGAAGATTACGGCGCGGCCTGCGCCTGCGGCTATGCCTACGTCGGCGTCCTTGGCCTCGCCGGGGCCGTTTACCTCGCAGCCCATTACGGCGACCTTGATGTTGCGGTTGCTCTTGCGGAGGAGAGAGTCTACGTCGTTGGCGAGCTTGCGCACGTCCACGTCGGCGCGGCCGCAACTGGGGCAGGCGACCAGTACCGCGCCCTTGCTGCGCAGGTTGAGGGACTTGAGGATTTCGTATCCGGCGATGACCTCGTCCACCGAGTCGTCGCTGAGGGAGACTCGGATGGTGTCGCCGATGCCGTTGTAGAGCAGGACGCCTAGGCCGACGGCGGTGCGGATGGAGCCGGAGGTCTTGGTTCCGGCCTCGGTGATGCCCAGGTGCAGCGGATAGGGGATCATTTCGGACAGACGGGTATAGGCTTCGACGGTGGTGGGAACGTCGAAGGCTTTCATGGAGATTTTTATCTGGTCGAAGTCCTGGTCTTCCAGCAGGCTGATTTCCCATAGGGCGGTGGCTACCATGTGGTCTACGACGCTGTAATCGCCCTCTTGCTCCTCGCCGGCCTTGGGCAGCTTGTTGACCAGGTCCATATGGCGGGAGAAGCCCCGGGTGCGCCCGATGCCGCCCACCGGGGGCAGGCTGCCGAAGTTGACGCCGATGCGGATGGGGACGTTCTGGGCCTTGGCCGCCGCCGCTACCTCGCGCACCTGGTCCTCGTTGCGCAGGTTGCCGGGGTTCAGGCGCAGGCAGTCCACGCCGCCTTCGAGGCACTTGAGGGCGAGCTGGTAGTGGAAGTGGATGTCGGCGATGAGCGGGATGTTTATCTGCTTTTTAATCTCGCCCATGGCGATGGCGGCGTCCATGTCGGGAACGGCGGAGCGGATGATGTCGCAGCCCGCCTCTTCCAGCTCGTGAATCTGGCGCACGGTGGCCGCCACGTCGCGGGTGTCGGTCTTGGTCATGGACTGGACGGTGATTTCGGCGTCGCCGCCCACCTTGACGCCACCGACGTAGACCGGTTTGGTTGGCCGTCGCTTAATCATCCTTTCTGCCCCCCACTGTGCCGATGCGGCCAGCCCGGACTGCCTTTTGTATTGGGAGTACCTAGCCAGCCAATGTAAAGCTGGAGGTATGTTACACGAAAGCGGGGGTGGATTCCAGCATTGGGGGACAGAAGACCAGGGCATCAAAGGCTGTGCGGCAGTTTCGGTACTTCATCCCTTGACGAGCCACGATGGACGATTGTAAGGTCAGGGTACAGGGATTCTGCCCCGCGCCGGTTCCGGCGCCGCTGTGCCAGGCAGGTGTAACCCAATGACCACCCAGCAAGACCCCAACAGCGACCGCCTCGACCGCATCGAGCGTCTCGTTGAGAGAATCGCCAGCGACCAGGCCGAGATGAAGGTCAGCATAGCCGCGTTGACAAGCAATATGGAAGCTATGCAACGCGATATGGGCGTGATGAAAGGGTGGCAGACGGAACTGGTGGTCGAGCGGCGGGCGAGAAGCGTTTTCCGGCGACTGTGCGGCGGACACCTGCTTCGCATCTATCCGGATATGGAGTTACAGCACTATATCGGCCATAGCAGGCACGCTGGCAACATATCGGAAGATGAGTTCAGCCGGGCCGGCGCCATTGATTTTCTGCTGGAAGGCACCGACTCCGGCGGGGCAGCGGTGATGTATGCGGTTGAGGTATCTTATACTGTTGGCGCCGACGATATCGACCGCGCTGTTGATAAAGCGGCCCTGCTCACTGATGCGCTGGGGCGCGAGGTCAGGCCGGCGGTGGTGGGTGAGGGTTCCACTGGGCAGTTCGAAGCCGACGCCGCCCGTCGCAATGTTGCATACACTTATATCAGCAACGGCCGCGATATTATGCGCTGAACGCCCCTACCCGCCCAGGATGCTGACGCCTTCTATGATGCGGCTCACGTCGTTGATGGTGATGGCGGCGATGCCGCCGACGAGGACGACGAGGCCGACTAGATGGACCAGGTTCTCTTTCTCCGGCGCGATGCGCTTGCCGCGGCGCAGCCACTCTATGACCACGAAGACGATGCGTCCGCCGTCGAGCATGGGGAAGGGGAGGATGTTGATGATGGCGAGGTTGACGCTGAGCAGGATGCCTACGGTGAGCCAGCCGATGAAGCCCCCTTCTCGGCTGATTTCCCCGGTCATCTGGGCGATGCCGACCGGGCCGGAAAGCTGCGGCGCAGCGCCGTGAGAAATCATGCCGCCCACGGTCTGCTTGAGCAGCACCAGCAGGTCCCAGGTGCTGGCAAAGCTGGCTGGCACGGCCTCCCATAAGGGCCGGGAGCGGCTGACGAACCGCGTTTCCGTGAGGTCTACGGCTACGCCCGCCTGCCACTGGCTGCTGCGCGTGTTGAAGGCCGGGGTCAACGTCACCGTTTGCAGGCTGCGGTCGCGCTCTATCAGCAGCGTCAGCTCCGAGCCACCATTGAGGTTGATTTCGCGGGTCAGGTCCACGCGGTTTTCGATGGCCTGCCCGTTGGCCGCCACGAAGATGTCGCCGGGCCGCAGGCCAGCCTGGGCCGCCGGGCTGCCGTCCAGGACTTCGGTGACCGCCAGCCGGCCCACTTCTTCGTCCTGGGGCAGCATGAACATCACGGTGAAGATGAGCAGGGGCAGCAGCGCGTTCATCAGCGCGCCGGCGGCCAGCACCATGATGCGCGCGCCCGGCCCCTTGGCCGCCAAGCTCTGCGGGACGGTGGGGTTGTTTTCCCCGGCCAGCCGGACGAAGCCGCCCAGGGGAATGATGTTGACGGAGTAGAGCATATCGGCCAGCTCGAAGGAGCCGCCGCTGACCGAGCGCACCTTGCCCTCGTGCCACAGCAGGTGGTCCACAGGACGGTTGAAGTGGCTGGGGTCTTCGTCCTCGTCCCGGTTGCGGTGCAGTTCCACTTCGACTGCCACCAGGCCAAGCTCTTCTTCTTGGATGGAGCCGACCTTCACCCGCTGGCCTGGCCGGAGGGACTGGGGGCCGTCCAGCCCGACGAAACGGGTCTGGGCGTGCAGCAACACCCGGGTGCGCCCGGTGTAGACGCCGAAGACGCGGGGCGGGAAGCCCACGCCGAACTCCAGCACCTTGACGCCGATGGCGCGGGCGGTGGCGAAGTGGCCCAGCTCGTGGACCACCACCAGAATCAGCAGCAATGGGGCAAGGGTGCCTACGGCGAACAGGAAGGTTTCCATTGGCGGCTTAACTTACATGGATGGACAGGATGTACAGGATAGGAGTCGGACAGTTGGAGATTTCACCCCCACCCCCTGCCTTCGCAGGGGCAGGCTCTAACCCTCCCCCTCGAAGGGGAGGGGATTTTGCTAGACTTTCCCGGCCATGGATTCGCGGATGAAGTCCACTATCTCGCCGGTGGAGGTGCCGGGGCCGAAGACCTCGGTAATGCCCAGGTCTTTGAGGGGCTGGCGGTCTACGGCAGGGATGATGCCGCCCACCACCACCAGCACGTCGTCCATACCCTCGCCTTGCAGCAGGGTCATCACTTCGGGCAGGATTTCGAGATGGGCGCCAGACAGGATGCTGAGGCCGAGAACGTCTACGTCCTCTTGCGCGGCGGCCTGGACAATCATCTGGGGACTCTGGCGGATGCCGGTATAGATGACCTCCATGCCAGCGTCTCGGAGGGCGCGGGCGATGACCTTGGCGCCGCGGTCGTGGCCGTCGAGTCCGGGCTTGGCTACCAGGATGCGGATGGGTCTTTCGTTATTCTGCATTTCGATTCGTTCTGTGTTGGTTTTCTTGTCCCTTTCGGGGAATACCGGCAATGCGCCTATCCGCTGCGGAGCACAAGGGCAACCAGAGAGGCGATGATTCCGGCCCCAACCCCCAAGATGGCGTAAAACAGCCGGTCGATCCTCCGGTTCGTCTCGTCTATTCTTCCGTTCGTACCGTCGATCCTCCGGTTAGTCTCAGCCAGGTCGGTGCGAAATTCGGATTGACCCTCTATCAACCGGGCGACATCAGACTGAAGGCGCCCTAGGGCAAGCCACATCGCAGCGTTGAATTCCGGCGCGGGTTCCGGGGGCGGGTTGGAGGCCATATTGTCTGCTCCGGTAGAGATTGGGGCAAGCTCAGGAGTTACGCAGTTGGAGATTTCTCCCCCACCCCCCGCTTTCGCGGGGGCAGGCTCTAACCCTCCCCCGCTGGGGGAGGGGATAGGTAGACTGCGTTAGTCCTAACATTCTTTGCTTAGATAGCGTAATCCTTGAGCAGTTGGCGCGCAATGAGCAGGCGCTGCACCTCGGAGGTGCCTTCGTAGATGGTGGTGACGCGGGCGTCGCGGAGGATGCGCTCGACGCCGGCTTCCTGGAAGTAGCCGGAGCCGCCGTGAATCTGCAATGCCTTGTCGGCGACGCGGATGCACATTTCCGACGCCATCAGCTTGGCTATGGACGCTTCTTGAAGGAAGGGTTGCCCGGCATCCTTCAGGGTGGCGGCGTTCATGGTGACCACGCGGGCGGCGTGGACCTCGGCGGCCATGTCGGCGAGCATGAACTGGATGGCTTGGTGTTGGCCGATGGGCTGTCCGAAGGAGTGGCGCTGCTGGGCGTAGCGCACGGCGGCCTCCAGCGCCGACTGGCCGATGCCGGTACTCTGGGCAGCGATGATGATGCGGCTGGAGGTCAGGATTTCCATGGCCTGGTTGAAGCCGCGTCCCTCTTCGCCCAGCAGGTTCTCGCTGGATACCGGCGTGTCCTGGAAGACGATTTCGTCGGTGGTGGAGCTGCGCATCCCCAGCTTGCCGTGCATCGGGTTGATGGTCAGCCCCGGCGAGCCCTTTTCCACGATGAAGGCGCTGACGCCCTTGTAGCCCAGGCTGCGGTCCTGGGTGGCGAAGACCACGATGTCCTGGGCCACCGATGCGTTGGTTATGAACATCTTGCTGCCGTTGAGGAAATACGTCCCGTCCCGCTCGACGGCGGTGGTCTGGAGAGCGGCGGCGTCGGAGCCTCCTCCCGGCTCGGTGAGGCCGAAGGCGGCGACGCCCCGCCCGTCCACCAGGGGCGGCAGGATGCGCTGCTTCTGTTCCTCGGTGCCGAAGCGGTCTATGGAGGCCACGCCGAGGGCCAGGTGGGCCAGCCAGCTCACGGAGGCCGAGGCGTCGCCGCGGGCCACTTCCTCGGCGGCGATGGACACCTGCCGGTAGCCGGCCGGGCCGCTGCCGCCGTACTTGACGTCGACGCCGAGGCCGGTGAGGCCCAGCTCGGCGAAGCCGCGCCAGGCTTCCCACTGGAACTCGCCGCGCTCGTCGGACTCCTTGGCCTTGGGGGCGATTTCGCGGTCCACGAAGTCGCGCAGGGTGGTCTGGAGCATCTGCTCCTCTTCGTTGAGTATCAGGTCGGGCATGGTGGTTGCTCCTGTGATGTTTCAGGTATTGGGTAACAGTGCTCGCATTACGTAGGGCTATAGTAGATATTCAGAGTGAATTCTCCGGCCTCTTCTTCGTGAAATGTGGTGGCTTCCACGATGTAGGTTCCAGGGCCTAAACTGTGCCTGATGCGGGAATCGTACTCGCCAAGCCCTTCAGCGCCATCATCTCTGTCATCGTTCTCATCCAGCACGGTGCCAGTCGGCTCATCGCCATCAATCAAATACAAATATGTGTCTATGCTGGAAGACAAGTCTATGGTGACCTGAGCAGCTTCGCGCAGGGTAAATCGGTAATACTTAGCGTAACAGCCTGGTCGACGCATCGAGACGCAATCACTGTCCCAGGCTCCAGTAATGGGTGCAGTGGGTCTAACAGGAGCGGACGGGGACTCATCGCTTTCACTATCCGATTCGTGCTGAGCCGCAAGCCATGCGCGAAACCCGTCGAAATATCCTTCGTTGTCTCCGGCATCAACTAGGCGCTGAATCGCGCTGTTTACAATATCTCTGTCCACATCTCGAAAATCTACACGCCAAGTTTCCTCAATGGCCGAATAGTCTTCAAAAGACTCCGCAAGTTCTTCAGCTTCTGTCATACAACGAATGGCATTTTCTGTGTCTTGAAAATTTTCCTTCCAGATTTTTGCAATCCGTATCCAGTCATCGGTATCTTCAGCATCAGCTTCGATTACCTCCAAACACCGAGTGACGTTGTCTGAATCTTGGAAATCCTCCTTCCAAATTCTCGCGAGCCGTATCCAATCGTCAGAATCATCAGAACCTTCGGCAATAGACTCAGCTTTTTCCAAACACTGCCGGGCCATTTCAGAGTCATTGAAATCCTGCGCCCACGCCTTCGCAACCGCAAGCCAGTCCACCAAGTCTTGCGCGGTCAAACCTGCGCGGGCCATGCAGCGCAACGCATGGTCCTGGCTGCCGGGCAACTGCGCTACGCTTCTGGCTACGAACACCCACTCGGCTGCGGTTTTTGCTGTGCTCTCTTGCATCGCTGATTCTCCCGTTAGCTTGACAACAGGGCCAGGATTTCTTCCTTCACCCGGCGTAACTCGCCGGCCTTGATTGCATCGGCTACCGCGGGGGTGGGCGATGCCATGTTGTACCGGACGGCTAGGCTCAGCCGGTAGAGGTGCCGGTAATCTTCCCATGCGCCTATGTAGAGTTTAACGGATGCTATGCGGCTGTCGTGGCTGCCCGGATGGATGCCTTGAGTAGCCAGGAACGCATCGGCGTAATGGAGCGCCGAGTAGAACAGAGCTATGATTTCCCAGTCGGGAAACCTGGTGGGCAACGCTGCAATGCCCTCGGCGAACCTCTCGTTGCTTTCCGCTCGAGACAAGTGCTGACTCAGGGTAGGCATTATTGCCGCTTCCAGACAAGGTCGCCGAAACTGCGGATGTGTTCCTCACGGCCTTCCGATGGCAGTTCTTGGGCGTTGACCAGCCGGAAACGGTACGGTTGGGGATATACCAAGTCCATCACCTTTCCTTCAGCCCGGTACACCCGGTAACAGGGAGCGGCGTCAAAGGGAGTTGCCGAGATTATGGCGTACAGTTCATCATCGCCCGATAGGCGCACCTCCACCACCTCCGGAATTTCCTGCACCAACTCCAGGTACTTGCTCATTGCCTGGTAGTACACCAAGCCGGGGTTGTCAAGCTGGGATGCCTTCATGGTTCTCTCCTTGACTCTCGACGGTTCCGGTATCGTCTTCCGTTCCCATACTAGACTGCCCAAATGGGCTATGCGTTCATCCCGGCCACCCTCCGGCAACTCGTTGAGATTTATCAAGTCAAAGAGAAAGGGTTGAGCCTTAGCCTCTCCCATAACAGTTCCTTGCGCCTCGAATACCCGGTAACAGGGTTTGTCGTCATGAGGCGTCGCCGCGATGATGGTATACAGCGTATCATCTTCGGTCAGTCGCACCTCGACCACTTCCGGGATTTCCTGCGCGAGTTCCAGGTACTTGCTCAGAGCTTGGTAGTACACCAAGCCGGGGTTGTTGAACTTATGCAGCGGCATGATTCTCTCCTGCGTACTAAAATGCCGCCAGCTCTTCCTGCTCGCCAAACGCCTCCCGCAGCACTCCCGACATCTCGCCCAGGGTGCAGTAGGCTTCGACGCATTCCAGTATCGCCGGCACCGTGTTGGCGTCGGTGCGGGCCGCCTCCGCCAGGCGAACTAGGGCGGTTTGGGCGGCCTCGCCGTCGCGCTCGCGGCGCAGGCGTTCCAGGCGGGCTATCTGCTGGCGGGCGGCTTCCTCGTCCACGCGCATCAGGCCCTCTACCGGCGGTTCCTCGGTGTTGTAGCGGTTTACGCCTACGATTATGCGGTCGCCGGACTCTACTTCCTGCCGGTGGCGGTAGGCGGCGTCGCCTATTTCTCGCATCTGGAAGCCGTTTTCTATGGCGGCTACTGCGCCGCCCATGTCGTCTATGCGGTTGATGTAGTCGAGGGCCTGGGATTCGAGGTCGTTGGTCAGGCTTTCGATGTACCAGGAGCCGCCCAGGGGGTCTACCACGTCGGCTGCGCCGCTCTCGTAGGCTAGTATCTGCTGGGTGCGGAGGGATAGCTGGGCCGATTCCTCAGTAGGCAGGGCCAGGGCCTCGTCGCGGGAGTTGACGTGGAGGGACTGGGAGCCGCCCAGGATGGCGGCCAACGCCTGCACGGTGCAGCGGATGACGTTGTTGTCGGGCTGCTGGGCGGTCAGGGAGACGCCCGCCGTCTGGGTGTGGAAGCGCAGCATCATGGAGCGCGGGTCCTTGGCCCCGAAGCGGTCGCGCATTATGCGGGCCCATATCCGGCGGGCGGCGCGGAACTTGGCGACTTCCTCGAACAGGTTGTTCTGGGCCACGAAGAAGAAGGACAGGCGCGGGGCGAAGTCGTCCACCTTCAGGCCGGCGTCCAGGGCCGCCTGCACGTAGGCGATGCCGTTGGCGAAGGTGAAGGCCAGCTCCTGCACCGCTGTCGCGCCGGCCTCCCTCATGTGGTAGCCGGAGATGCTGATGGTGTTCCAGCGCGGTACGCTTTCGGCGCAATACTTGAACACGTCCACCACCAGCCGCATGGACGGGCGCGGCGGGTAGGCGTAGGTGCCCCGGGCGATGTATTCCTTCAGGATGTCGTTCTGGATGGTTCCGCTTACCTGGTCGGGCGTCGCGCCCTGCCGCTTGGCGGCGGCGATGTAGAAGCAGAGCAGCAGCGAGGCGGTGGCGTTGATGGTCATGGAGGTGCTGACCCGGCCCAGTGGGATACCGTCGAACAGCGTTTCCATGTCCTCCAGGCTGCATATCGGGACGCCCACCTTGCCCACCTCGCCCTTGGCCAGGGGATGGTCGGAGTCGTAGCCGATTTGCGTGGGCAGGTCGAAGGCGACGGAGAGGCCGGTCTGGCCCTGTTCCAGCAGGTAGCGGAAGCGGCGGTTGGTGTCCTCGGCGGTGGCGTAGCCGGAATACTGGCGCATGGTCCAGACACGGCCGCGGTAGGCGCTGGGCTGGACGCCCCGGGTGTAGGGGAACTCGCCGGGGAAGCCTATGTCTTCGGCGTAGTCATAGTCACGGGCCGACAGGTCTTCGGGGGCGTAGAGGGCATCTATGGTAAGGCCGCTGTCGGTCTCGAAGGCGGGGCGCCGCTCCGGGTAGCGCGCCACCGCCGGAGCCAGGGTTTCTTTTTCCCACTGCTGCTTGTCCTTGCTGGGCATAGCGCCCTCCTTCCTGCCGCCTGCGGAGCTTAAGCCCTGGGCCAAAACTATAACAGTGATTCCAAGTGTAACCGCAACGTTGCATAAGGCTCAACTTTATGGTTCGCCGCGCAGGGCAAACGCATTCTAAGTTCAGGTGGCTTCGCAAACCGTCATTCCGGCGAAGGCCGGAATCCAGCAGGGTCTCGCCATAGGCAAGTTGGTATCTGGCAGGGATTTTCTGGATTCCGGCCCCGTATCGAGTACGGGGTGACGTTCTTTCGCCGGAATGACGGGCGCGCGCAATGCCGGTTCAATTAGAATGCGTTGGCCCTGGGAGGCCGCGTCGTCGGGGGTATACTGTGGCCGAAGCTGAATAAGGCTGCTTGATTATGGCGCGGGGCAGGAATATATGGACTCGGACATAAGACGCAGGCGTCGTCTGCTGCTGGCCTCTGCCGCCGTGGTAATCGTGACGCTGGCAGTGCTGTACCTGCTGGGGACGGCGCTGCTGGCTCTGGGCCTCAGCGTAGTGATTGCGTATGTGCTCCTGCCGGTGGCGCGGCTGCTGGAGCGGGCGATGCCGTGGCGGCGAGGCCGCCCCGGCCTGACCCGGGGGATTGCCGTCGGAGTCATATACCTGGTCGTGCTGGGAATCCTGGCCGGGATACTGGCGCTCATCATTCCTCCCACCGTGGAGCAGAGCCAGCAATTCGCCGAGGAGTTTCCCGGGTTCCTCCATTCCGCCCGCACGACGGTGGAAGGCTGGCTGGCGCGATACGCGGAATTGATTCCGGTCGAAATAAGAGACCGGGTGGAAGAGACGTTGTCCGGCGCCGGAGGCATTGCAGGCGAGGCGGCCGGCAGGGTGGTCTCTCAGACCTGGGAGGTCGTTTCCGGCTCCTTCAGCTTGATCCTGGGGCTGGCCACCGCTCCGGTGCTGGTTTTCTACCTGATTAAGGACTCGGCGAAAATCAGGGAGTCTCTTAGCGTCCCTTTTCCTGCCGAGTTGCGCCCCTACCTGAAAGACCTTCTGGACATTGCGGAGAGGACGCTGGGAGGATACATCCGGGGCCAGTTGACGCTGGGGGTGGTGGTGGGAGCGGTGGTTACCGTCGGGTTGGTGCTGCTGGGCGTGCCTTTCTCCTTCGTCCTAGGCATCGTCGCGGGGCTGACGGAGCTGGTTCCCATCATCGGCCCGTGGATTGGCGGGGCTGCCGGAGTGCTGGTGACCCTGGCAACGGCGCCGCATCTTGTCCCCTGGGTCATCCTGCTTTACGTGGCGGTGCAGCTCCTGGAAAACACCCTTCTGGTGCCGCGGATCCAGGGCGACACTCTGAATCTGCACCCGGTAGCGCTGATTACGGTCATCGTCGTCGCCAGCAATTACTTTGGACTCTGGGGCGTTATCCTCGGCCCGCCCCTGGTGGCCATGGTCAAGGATATGGCCGTCTGGTTCGTCCAGGAATGGAACCGCCCGATGGAGGGCCCGGGCGCGGACGCAGTCAGCCAAGACAATGAAGAGACTCAGACGGATGGAGCCGGGCCGGAGGATGTCTAACCGGAGTTCGTCCTTGACACAGGGCCAACGCATTCTAATTTACCGGCTATGCAGGCACCCGTCATTCCCGCGAAAGCGGGAATCCAGAGGGTTATGCTCCGGTACAATCATCTATGGGCAAGGGGTTTGGATTCCCGCCCCCGCCTGCGCGGGGGTGACGTTCTTTCGCGGGAATGACGGTTTATGAGGCCACCTGAAATTAGAATGCGTTGGCCCTGGTCCTTGACAAGAATACTCCATTGGGTTTCCTGCGTTGTGGTAAACTGGATTCTATATTTCGCCTTGAATCTGACGGGGTATGAACTGAAAGAGAAACGCCCGGCGCCAGCAGATTCTCAGGTTCGGAAAGGAGAGGCAGGGTTATGGTTTTGGGCAACATCGGCAGGACAATTAGAGACTCCATTACCGGCACCATCAGTGGCGCCGGCAGCGTGGTGGAGGGAACCATAAGCGCGGCGCGGAACGCCACGGTGGGAGCATTTTCGGGGTCCCGCGATGCGATCACGGAATTCCAGGGGCTGGTGACCGACGTGATGAAAGGCACCATCCAGGCCACCAGCAGCGTGGGCGGGGAGCTGGGCTCCGCGGCCAAGGGCGCGGTTATCGGCGTCATTAGCGGCGTGGGCGAGGTCGCGACTGTGACCGTTGGAACTTGCAGCGATACGGTGCGGGCCGCCATCAAAGGCACCAGCGAGGTGGGCGGCGACGTGGCCGTCGTGGCCCGCAGCGCGGTGGAAGGCACGCTGGAGACCAGCAAGAGCGTCGGCCTGCGGGCCGAGGACGCGGCCTTCAGCGTCACCCGGGGCGCGATTCAAGGCACGCGGGAGGTGGGAGGCGACCTGGGCGCTACGGCGCGGGACAGCGCCAAGGGCGTGGTCGTCGGCACCGCCGAAGTCGGCGGCAACGTGCTGGAGGCCGTGGAGGACGGCACCCGCGGGCTGATTCAGGGCGCCGCCGACGTGGGCGGCGACGTGGCCTCGGTCACCCGCAATGCCGTGGAGGGAGCTATCGAGGCCACCGGCGGGGTGACGGTGCGGATGCAGGACGCGGCCTTCAGCGCGGCCCGGGGCGCAGTCCACGGCGTGCGGGACATAGGCGGCGACCTGGGGGCCACGGCCCGCGACACCATTGACGGCGCGGTTGACGGCGCAAACCAGATTGGCGGCAACGTGCTTCAGGCCATCGAGGACACCACCCGCGGCCTGGTCAAAGGCACGGCGGAAGTGGGTGGCGACGTGGGCAGCGTGGCCCGCAACGCGGTGGAGGAATCCATCGAGGCCGCCAAGCGGGTTGGCATACGGGCCGAGGACGCGGCGTCCGCTGCGGCCAACGGCGCGGTAAGCGCCGCTGGTTCCTTCGGCGATACCACCACCACCACCGTCACCAACGCCGTGGGCGGCGTCGTGGGCGGCGTGGCCGTCACCCTGCGCGCGCCCTTCCGCGCTGCGCAGCAAGGGGACGGGGAGAAGCGGGACGGCTCGTAAAAAGCGGTCTTTCTCACTGAATTAGCTCTGCGCAACGGCAGGGGCGGGTTTCCAGTTCGCCCCTGCCGTTATAATTGTGTTATGGCAATACCTCCAACTCGGCTCAAGTCCAGCTTGACCGCTCCCGTGGAGCGGATACAGGCGCGGGTGGCGCGCAACCGCGACTACCTGCGCATCCGCGTGCGGGTGCGGCGGCTGGGGCGGAAGCTGGACGCCATCCCCATCGTGCACCTGGTCCATCGCACGGTGCGGGAGATGGGCGCCGACGACGCTACGCACATGGCCGCGGGGGTGGCCTACTACGCCATGCTCTCCCTTTTCCCGCTCACCGTGGGGCTAATCAGCCTGCTGGGGCTGGTGCTGGACCCGGCCGCATTGGAGGGGGAGATAATCGGCTTCTTCCAGGTCTATCTGCCCGGCTCCAAAGAGCTGCTGGCAGCCAACATCAATGCCGCAGGCAACATTCGCGGTTTCCTGGGGGTGGTCAGTTTTCTGGGCCTGTTCTGGTCGGCCAGCCTGTTGTTCGGGGCCATCACCCGGTCGGTCAACCGGGCTTGGGACATACACCAGGACCGGCCCTTCTACATAGACAAGCTGCGTCACATCCTGATGGCTTTCAGCGTTGCTCCGCTGTTCCTGATGTCGTTCAGCACCACGGCTGCGCTGCAATTCCTGGGCAGCCACGACGTCCCGGTAATCGGCCGCCTTGAATTTCTGGACCACGACGCAATCAACCTGCTGACCCGGCCGCTGCCCTTCCTGTTCTCAATGACCATATTCCTGATGATTTACAAGTTCACGCCCAACACCCAAACCTATTGGCGTTACGTCTGGCCCGGGGCGCTGCTGGCCGCCGTGCTGTTCGAGGTCTCCAAGAGCATCTTCGTCTTCTACCTGGACAACTTCGCCGATTATGAAAGGGTATACGGCTCCCTGGCGTCGGTGATTGTGCTGCTGGGCTGGACTTACATCTCGAGCCTTATCCTGATAACCGGGGCCGAGTTCTCCTCGGAGTATGAGCGGATGCGGCTGGGCGTGGAACGGGGGAGGGTTATCGTGGAACGCCAGCCAATAGAGCATAGCCGGCCATCGGAGTCCGACGATACCGGGGTATAATCCGCCAATCAACATAGATAAGGATGGATGAGGCTGTGACCGCTCAACCGATAACTACCTCTGATTCCCGGCAGTCCTACATCGGCGCGCCGCTCCGCAGGCGGGAGGACGTCCGGTTCGTCACCGGGCGGGGGCAGTATCTTGACGACGTGCGCCTGCCGGATATGCTCCACGCCGCCATCCTCCGCAGTCCCCACGCCCACGCGCGGGTGCGCGGCATCGACGCCTCGGCGGCCCTGGCCCTGGAGGGCGTGATTGCGGTGTTCACTCACGCCGATATGGCCGCCCTGATGAAGCCCATCCCCATGCGCGTGTTCCCGCTGCCGGGGCTGGACAACTACCTGCAAACGCCGCTGTCCGCCGACACGGTGCGCCACGCCGGGGAGGCGGTGGCCGTGGTGGTGGCCGAGAGCCGCTACCTGGCCGAGGACGCGCTGGACGTCATCGAGGTTGACTACGAGCCGCTGCCCGCGGTCGCCAGCGTGTCCGACGCGCTGACCGACGCCGTGGTGGTGCATCCGGCCAACGGCACCAACCTGGCCGGTTCCGCCGAAATCAACGTGGGCGACGTGGACGCCGCCTTCGCCGGGGCCGACTACGTCCGCAAGGAGGAGTTCCACACCAACCGCCACACCGCCAACCCCATGGAGACCCGAGGGCTGGTCGCCAGCTATGACGCCGGCGATGGGCATCTGCGGGTCTGGGGGCCGACCAAGGTCTCCCACACCAACCGGGCCATACTGGCGCGGCATTTGGAAATCGACGAGGAGCGTATCCACTTCATCGAGCCTGACGTGGGCGGCGGCTTCGGGGTGCGGGGCGAGTTCTATGCCGAGGACTTCCTGATTCCCTTCGCGTCGTTCAAGCTGGGACTTCCGGTGAAGTGGGTGGAAGACCGGGTGGAGCACCTGACCTCGGCCAACCATTCCCGGGAGGTGCTGTGCCAGGTGGAGTTGGCCGCCCGCAACGACGGGACGCTGCTGGGCCTGCGAGCCACGGTCTACGGCGACATGGGCGCCTACGTCCGCACCCACGGCAGCGTGGTGCCGGCGTTGACCGCGGTGATGATGACCGGGCCGTACCGCATCCCCAACTTCCACGCCTCGGTCAACTGCGTGATGACCAACAAGATGGGCGCAGGCACCTACCGCGCCCCCGGCTTCTTCGAGGGAACTTTCATCCGCGAGCGGATGCTGGATTTGGCTGCCGCCGACCTGAATATAGACCCGGCGGAACTGCGCCGCCGCAACATGATAGAGGCCAGCGAGATGCCCTACACCGTGGGCGTGACCCGCCTCGACGGTCGCAACACCGTCTACGACAGCGGCGACTATCCCAGCGCCTTCAACCGCACGCTAAACGAAATCGGATACGATGAACTGGCCGCGCGACAGGGCCCGGACGAGCAGGGCCGCTACCACGGCGTCGGCATCGCGTCTTACGTGGAACCAACCGGATTCGGCCCCTTCGAGGGCGCGCGGGTGCTGGTCACGGAGACGGGCAGCGTCGAGGTATATCTCGGCATCACGACGATGGGACAGGGACACGAGACGGTGCTGGCCCAGATTTGCGCCGACTCGTTGAGCGTTCCCATCGAGGACGTTACCATCTTCCACGGCAGCACCGACTATATCCCGGCGAGCATCGGCACCTTCGGCAGCCGTGCCTCGGTGATGGCCGGCAGCGCCATCCACCTGTCCTGCCAGACGCTGCGGGCGCGGATACTGGCGCTGGCCGCCAGCTACATGGACACCCAGCCCGAGGCCCTGGACCTGCGGCACGGCGTGGTGGCGTTCAAGGACGGTCCGGCGGAACAGTCCACGCTGACGCTGCAACAGGTGGCCGCGCTGGCCGAGTCGCAACGGCAATTCGACGACCCTTCGACAAGCTCAGGGGAGACAGCTTTGGACGCCACCGAGTATTTTCGCATCGAGGAGTGGACCTACTCCTACGGCAGCCACGCCGCCCATGTGGCCGTGGACGCGGAGACCGGCAAGATGGAGGTGCTGCGCTACGTGGTGGTGGAGGACGTGGGCCGCTGCATCAACCCGCTGACCATGCACGGGCAGTCGGTGGGCGGCGCGGCCCAGGGCATCGGCGGCGCGATGCTGGAGGAGCTGGTATACGACGCCGGAGGGCAACTCCTGTCCGGCTCGCTGATGGACTACCTGCTGCCGACGAGCCAGGACATACCCAACATCGAGACGGTGATAACCGAGGATGCCCCGTCGCCGCTGAACCCGCTGGGCGTCAAGGGCGCGGGCGAAGGGGCCATCCTGGCCACTGGCGCGGCCTTGGGCAACGCCGTCGCCAACGCCCTTGCATCCTTCGGGGTGCAGGTCAACACCATGCCCCTCAGCCCCGACAACATCCGCCGCTGGATTGCGGAGGGAACCGCATCGCAGTGACGCAGGGTAGCGTTTCGTTTCAGGTGGTCTATTTACATGGATGAACAGGATGGACAGGATTTTTGGATGTAAGGGCTTCCTGGATTCCGGCGGAAGCCGGAATGACGGGAGCCAAGCCACCGGAGGGCCAGTATGACCACTCGCAACGCCGCCGCCAAGAGCCCGCAACCCCGCGGGCAGTTCCGTCTGCCTGACCCCCCGGAGCGCGAACCGGACGAGAAAATGACCACCGCGATTCACCTTCACGAACCCGGGAATACCCATCACCTGGCCCAGCACTTCGGGAACCCGGAAACCACCCTGGTGACCGCCGAGCGATATATCACGATGTTACCGGAACTCTTGCCCAGCGGTTCTCCCAGGCGATACCCCGACCTGATGATAGCTTTTGGCATAGACCCGGCCCTCTACCGCCAGAGCAACGGCTACATCATATCGGAGCAAGGCAAACCGCCCGACTTCGTGCTGGAAATAGCCTCCCGAAGCACCGGACGGGAGGATACCGGCCCGAAACGCCGCGACTACGAAGCCTTGGGCATCCCCGAATACTGGCGTTTTGACGAGACGGGGGAGTTCCATCGCACCCGGCTGGCGGGAGACCGGCTGGTGGACGGCCAGTACCAACCCATAGCCATCGAGGAACTGGCGGATGGGATACTGCAAGGGTACAGCGAGGTTCTGAACCTGCACATCCGGTGGGAGCACGGCCAGCTCCGGTGGCACGACCCGGCCACGGGCCGGCACATCGCTACCTTCGAGGACGAGCGCGCCCGGGCCGACAATGCGGAGGCGCGGGTCCGCGAACTGGAAGAGGAGTTGCGGCAGCTTCGTGGTGCCTGACCAATGTAAGGATTGGAGGGACGCCCCCACCCTAACCCTCCCCCGGAGTGAGAGGGAATTGTAGTTGTCTACCCCAGCACGGCTATCGCCTCGATTTCCACGTCCAAGCCCGGCTCGGCCAAGGCGCTGATTTCGATTAGCGAGTTGGCCGGGTACTGGCCCTCGAAGTGCTTGGCGAAGAGTTCCGCCTGCTTCTCCGGGTTGTTCTGCCAGTCGGCGATGCTGGTTACGAAGCAGGTAATCTTGGCGATGTCGCCCGGCGAACCACCCTCGGCTCTGACCACGCCCACCACCCGCTTCAGCGTTTCGTCAAGCTGCTCCATCAGCGGCTTTCCCTGGAACTCAGAGCCGCGGGCGGTGCAGCCCGAGACGAACAGCAGGTTGCCGGCCTTGGTGCCGCGGCTGTAGGTGGGACCTGCCGGGGCGATGTCGGGGTAGTCCCTATGCTCTACTGGCATTTTCTTTCTCCTGACGCCAAATTCTGTTGTAGTATCATAATTCCTGAACCTGTTGAAGTCAGGCGTTCAACATATAATAACCGCAATCATCCCGGTTCGGGTTGCTGTCAGGCAATGGAGATTTAAGCCTTGCATGGGCTTGAGAACCACCTGTTCGTAGACTTGGTGACGGTGGTCTGCGCCGCCTTCGTGGGCGGGTTCGTGGCCCGCCTGATTCACGTGCCGCCAGTGCTGGGCTACCTGGCAATGGGTATGCTCATCGGCCCCTACGGATTGGGGCGCATTGACACCGACTGGCTGGACTTCGCCACTATCGCCGAGGAAGCGACGGTGCACACGCTGGCCGAGATCGGCGTGGTGCTGCTGGTGTTCGCCATCGGCATCGAGGTCTCCTTCCGCGAGCTGTTGAGCTTGGGGAGGGTGATAGTCATCGGCGGACTGTTGCAGATTATTCTCTGTACGCTGTTGATTGTCCCGGTCGGGCTTGCGCTGGGTTTCGACGTGACCACTGCCGTCATCCTCGGCATGGTGGGCGCCCTGAGCAGCACCATGGTGGTGCTGAAACAACTCTCGGACATGGGAGAGTTGAACAGCCTGCAAGGCCGGCTTATGACCGGCTTCCTGCTGCTCCAGGACCTGATGTTCATCCCGATGATTGCCATGCTGCCTGCGCTGGGAGGCGGCGGGGACGGTACGTCCGTCCTGCGGGAAGTCGGCTGGGGCGTGCTCAAGGCTACGGCGGTCATCG
Source organism: Dehalococcoidia bacterium (assembly GCA_965204865.1). Lineage (GTDB taxonomy): Bacteria > Chloroflexota > Dehalococcoidia > Lucifugimonadales > UBA3495 > VXOI01. The sequence goes on from OZ242027.1 coordinate 4,163,678, forward strand.
GCGGACTGGCCCTGCTGGGCATGAAGATAGTGCCGTGGGTGATGGGCCGCATCACCCTGATGGGCTCGCGGGAAATGTTCGTCCTGATGGTGGTGGCCACCGCCTTCGCCGTCGCCGCGCTGACGAATCAGATAGGGCTGTCGGCGGCGCTGGGGGCCTTCGTGGCCGGGCTGCTGCTCAGCGAGTCGGACGTGGGACACTGGGCGCTGGCGGAGATAGCCCCGCTGCGCGACGTTTTCGGAGTGCTGTTCTTCGCCTCGCTGGGACTGCTGACCGACCCGGTATTCATCGTAGAGAATTACGGCCTGGTGCTGGCCATAGTCGGCTCGGTGCTGGCCATCAAGTGCACCGTAACCGCCCTGATAGTCCGCTTCGCCGGCTACCTGCCCAGCACGTCGTTGCTGACCGGAATCGGCCTGGGCCAGATTGGCGAGTTCAGCTTCATTCTGGTGGCCAGCGCATTGGCATTGGGCGTGGTTGACCACGACTTCTATTCGCTGATAGTGGTGTCTGCGGTGCTGACCATGGCCGCAGGACCGCCCGTTATCACCGGCGGCTCCAGGCTGATAACCAAGTTGAGCAACCGTTTCCGCGTGCTGCGGCCCTACCGCATAGGCGACCCCCACGGCGAAGAGCGGCCCCGGCAGCTTTTCGGCCACGTGGTCATCTGCGGGCTGGGACAGGTTGGGACGATGGTGGCCCAGGTGCTGCATGAGCACGATGTGCCTTTCGTAGCCGTAGACCTGGACCAGCGCACCCTGACGGAGTGGCGGCTCAACGGCTACCAGACCGTGCAGGGGTCCGCCGACCGGGTGGAAGTGCTGCGGGCGGCGCGGGTGCCGCAGGCCGGGCTGCTGGTGATAGCCACCGGGGACCCGGTGTCGGTGGAGTTGACCGCTCAGCACGCCCTCGACCTCCAGCCGGAGCTGGACATCGTGGCCCGGGTCAGGGCGCGCACCGAAGGCGAAGACCTGCAACAGATGGGCGTCCAGGAAGTGGTGTGGCCGGAGATGGAGGCCGGGCTGGAAATGCTGCGCCACTCCCTCAACCGCTACCGCACGCCCGACTACGAGGTTGACCGCGTGGTCTACCAACTGCGGGAGCGCCTTAGCTTCAACGTATCCGACCGCTCCCGCCGCTTCCGCAGGGACGGACAGGACGGCAACCGGCAGCGCCCCGGCAGCGACGGCGCGGCCCCGACGGACGGCGCCGCGCCACCCCCGGCCGAGAGCGTCGAAGAAGACATCGAACCGGCGCCTACCAGCGACTAGGGTTTGTTGACATTTACCCGTCATTCCCGCGAAAGCGGGAATGACGGGGAGAATGCGTTTACCCTGCTAGAAGGCGCATAGCAACTGGCAGGGCGCTCTGGGAGTGTTATAATTGAGTGTGCCGGAAGCTGCGGATTCCCGGCGCTCTAAGAGCGGGTGTAGCTCAATGGTAGAGCTCTAGCCTTCCAAGCTAGCCACGTGGGTTCGATTCCCATCACCCGCTCCATACGAAAGAGAAAGGCCCCGCCGCAATTTACGGCGGGGCTGTTGCTAATCTGGGGCGAGCAACCATCCCCCGTTTATCCTGAGCCTGTCGAAGGGCGAACCGGGCCAGCGGTTAGTCCCCGGCGGGAGCGTCCAGCAGCTCGCGGGCGGCCTGGCGCACGGCCGGGGCGTCCAGCACCGCTTCCAGCAGGCCCTCGTCGTTGGGCTGGAACACGTCGGGTTGGTGGAAGGTCGCTGCCAACTGTTGCAGGGTTTCCTCGCGCCGGTCGTCGGGGACAGCCACCGGGTCGTCGGCGTCGTCCAGCATCTGGGCGATTTCGGCGGTGACCAGCTCCCGCTCCACGTGGCTGCGCTGGATTTCCGAGATTTTGCCCAGGTGCCTGCCGAGGTAGCAGCCGCCGAACTGCATTATCTCGCTGTTGCTGCCCTCGAAGTCGCCGGTGCGCTGGTACTTGGGCTCCAGCTCCCACTCGGTCATATAGTCGCGCACTTCCTGGTCTTCGGAGTTGGGGCTTTCCAGGTCGAACACCAGGATGACCCGGTACATGAAGAACTCGGCGGGTTCGACTTTGATGAACATGGCTGCCCTCCTTGCGGGGCCAGAATGAGGTGTTGCTGCCGGGAAAACGCGGGATATGGCGGTTGACAGAAGCAAGTAAGGGTGTTATCGTAATTATATCCCCCCTAGTAGCTTCGGCGAACGGGCGCGAGGCCGCCTTCGGGCGGCTTCAGCTTTTTGGGGTGTACTTAGTGATCGCAAACGTATATGTCGACGGGTTTAACCTCTATTACGGTTGCCTGAAAGACACGCCGTATCGTTGGCTCGACCTCTCCAAGCTGTGCGAGATATATCTCCCTTCCCATCGCATCAACAGAATCAGGTATTTCACCGCTCCTCTGATCTTCAGGAACGAAAATCCTGGACAGCGCCAAAGGCAACAAACTTACCTTCGGGCGCTACAAACAATCCCCAACCTTTCGATACACTACGGACACTTCCTTACCAGCAACGTGTCCATGCGACTGGCCCATCCTCCGACTGGCGGCCAACAAACGGCAATTGTAGTGAAGTCGGAGGAAAAAGGCACTGACGTTAATATCGCAACCCATCTGATATTCGACGCTTTCGACGGCGATTGTGATATGGCAGTAGTGATTTCCAACGATTCTGACCTGGCTACCCCGATCCAGATGGTGCGGGAGAGATTCGGTATGACTGTCGGGGTGTTGAATCCTCATCGTAAACCCAGCAAGATGTTACTGGGTAACGCCAGCTTTTACCGGCATATCCGCCGCGGCCCTCTGGGCGCCAGCCAGTTCCCCGACCGGATGCAGGACGCCAACGGCGCGTTCACCAAGCCGCCGGGATGGTGAACGTAGCACCGTCCGGCGGCTCTAATGATGCTTCCCGCCCGACGGTCACCGCCCCGCCGCGCGCAGCACGCGGTCGACGTGTTCCGGCTCCTGGGGCAGCGTGCCGGAGTCTACGGCCCGCATGGCCTCGATCACGGCGTCGTTGAAGGGCGTGGGAATGCCCACCTCGCGGCCCTTGCTGGCTATCAGGCCGTTCATGTAGTCGATTTCAGAGCGGCGGCCCTTGTGCACGTCCTGGGCCATGGAGGCCAGCCAGTTGACCCGTCCGCCGCGGGCGGCCAGGAAGCCGTCCAGCTCCTCGAACACGTCGCCCTTGTCGGCGTCGGCCCAGGTCTGGGCGGGCAGGCCGTTGATGTCCACCACGTTCAGGCCCATGGCCAGGCCAACCTGCGCCCCCTCCTTGCACAGGTGGATGCGGATGAGGCGGCAGCGGGGGTCTTCGGCCATTTCCTGCGAGCCGAGGCCGGAGGCGGCGGAAATGCCGTTGCCCATTCCGTTCTGGCACAGCTTGGCCCAGCGCTGGCCCCAGAGGTTGTCGGTAGGGTAGGAGCCGTCTATGCAGTCCAGCAGCGCGGCCACCTTGCCGGAGCGGGGCGAAAGGCGCTCGTTGTATTCGCCCACCCGGAAGACGTGGTGCCCGTGGTCGCGGCCCACCGCCCCACCTCGCGTGACGTGGCCCGGCTCCCACAGGGCGACCTCGATGTGAGAGGCGATGCAGCCCATGGTGCGCTCTTCGCCCACGATGCCGGCGACGGTGACGTCGTTCCAGCAGTTCTGCAAGGCCACGAAGAAGCCGTCGTCCTTCACGTAGCGCTTGATGAAGTGGGTGGCCCACTCGGTGTCGTAGGACTTGACGGAGATGAACACGAAGTCAAAGGGTTCGGTGATGCCCTGGGCGTCGGTCAGGTGCATGGCCTTGACCGGCACGGTGAAGGGCCCCTGGCTGCCGGTGACGTGCAGGCCGTCGGCCCGCATCTTCTCCACGTGCTCCGGCCACATATCAATGAACGTGACGTCCTCGCCCTCGCGGGACAGGAAAGCGCCGACATAGCTGCCCAGCGCGCCCGCGCCCATGATGCCGATTTTGTCGCTCATGGCGTTCCTCCTTCTCTGGCAAGGCTGAGATGAGCCTGATCAATAACTGATGTTTCAGTCCCGTAACGCAGGGTCGTAGGTGCTCTCTCGGAACTCGCGTATATCGAAAGGCGGGGCGTCTGGTGGTATCAGGTCCTTAAGCACACCGAGGCGTGAATGGTCTATACGCATGGGTTTTAGAAGGTATCCATCAGGACTCTCCACAATCTCGAGGCGGTCTCCCGGGCCGACGCCCATGGCGTCGAGGACGTGGGCCGGGAAGGTCACTTGCCGCTTCGAGGTTATCTTCACTATCATTGCTCGCTCCTTACCCGCATACTAATTACTGTAAGGAAGTGCGTCAAACGGCTCGGGTGAGACGCTTCTGATACACAGGCGTCGTTAGAGATTCAAGGGCGGTGTGGGTGTCTGGGGAACAACTGAATATCGGTTTCTTCTGTCGTTCAACAATCTCAGTTGCTCACCATCGCCCATACGAGTCTGGGGGTCTAGGGCAGAACCCGTGAATTTCAATGGAACCCGGCTCAGTTCTTTGGGTTCGATTTTGTACAACCCCCCGCCATATACTCGACCGCAGGTTGTCATCACTTCGGAAGGAATCGAATTCAACGCCTCCCACAAGCTATTAGCTGTGTCTGGGTTGTCCTCGATTTGCCTTGCCAAGCCAGGTTTCGGATAGAGCATGAGGTACAGGTTCGGGGCGGTCGCTCGGGAGTGATTACGAATAAATCGAAATGGCCCTGACGAATCGGAACGGATTCTGCCCATATAGGTGCACAGAAATGGGGCGGCCGGCCGATGTTCCTGTGAATACCAAGGTGAACGATTTCGGGACAAGTAACGTTCAGGTACGCCTAGCATCCGGCCCTTTTCCAAATACTTGGCAAGGGCGGGAGAGCGTAATGCAACTTGCGATTCGGGAAGACTGCAGTTCAGCAAAAACAGCTTGCGCTCTAAGACAGGATTGCCAAAAGCGTCGCCGTGAACTTCATTGACCGGCAAGTGCCGCGGCGCCGGCAGGATGGGCGTCAGAAATTCCGCGGGAATTTGATTTTCGGACGCCTGTTCCGGGGTCAGCACAAAGAAACGGTTAAACCCGGTAGCCAACCCTCGTTTTATATCAAATAGATCGGCTATTGTTTCGCCATCGGTTTTTTGAGACGGAACATTGAGCGCAGATGAAAACACCCCGGTCCATTTGTCTGAACTGCGCAATAGGTTTGTCGAGATTGTCCGCCGCCAGTTAGGTTTCGAGGGCATACCGCCGTAGGAAATCTCTACTTCTTGGTTAGGTGAAGGACGGCGCTTCTTAAACCAGACCACCGTGGAAGTAACCAAAGCATCATCAAATTGGACGTCGAGGGGGTCAAACCGATGGATTTTTTGCAAAGCAACATTATTTAGCAGGTATTCTTTGACTGCGCGGCCATAATTAACGTCCATAAACTCGCTGGGAATCAGCCACGCGGCCAACCCGTCATCCGCCATCCATTCATGGGCGAGGCACAAAAAATAGCAGTGCAGTCCGGCAAGGCCACTGATCGAGATTCCGGTCTTCTCTTTAACTCGCTTCTGCAAGTTCGCTTTTTTTTCACGTCCGATATGATGATGGCGCACGTATGGGGGATTGCAGACTATCAGGTTCGGTTTAAGGCTCGCATCATTGGGCGGCTCAGCTAGGGTGAAATCCTTGACGTGCATTTTCAGGCGGCCGTCAGGCCACAATTTACCAGCTATTTCTTCAAAGCAATGTTCTATCTCGAAGCCTGCTCCATAGGTGATTCTCCGGCTGGGAATTATCATTTCCAGCGCCGAGTAGAAAGCTCCAGTGCCAAAGGCCGGGTCCATAAAGCGGACGGGCTGACCGTGGGGCAACAATGGGATTGAGCAACGCATTATGTCCCTGGCCAGTTCGGAGGGCGTGGCGTGCTGGCCCAGCTTGTTGCGGTATCCCGCGGTTCTGCTGGAGTCCAGTATATCTTGATAGTGAACCCGCGCTCTCTCTACGTCTTCTCGGGGTAACTCCCTCATACGCCAAAGCCCTTCAAGTCTTCTATTCTATGTTCCCAAACCCAATCAATTCCTTCTGCGGCCTCATAGCCCAAATAGCCGCTGTCGAAATAGCCGCACAGAAACAGTACAAAGGTTAGATTTTCTCCGTAAGTTTCCCGCAGTTGGCTGACCTTCATGGCCTCCTCTTTCCGGCGTTTATTGGTGTTGGTGAAATCCCCTGCCGATTTCGCTTCGATTAGCACCGGCCGGTCGTCTGCTTCGGCTGTCAAAGGCATAACCACTGTGTCAATCGGGATGTTCACTGCCCTATTGTTCGACTGTACCGCAACATTAAGCCTGAAAGCATACGTTCCTGGATCCATTTTATCGAAAGCCGGAGACTGACCGGCGGAAATCATCGAGTAACCCTGTTCTTCCAGCCAGCCTCCGATAGCGGTTAACTGCCGTTGTTCCTGAGCGTTACGAATGATTGGATCCGAGATTGCGCCACATAGCCGGTCGGCCACTATGGTCGCCGCCCGGTACAAATCCAGTTGATCCGGCTCCTGGTCGCTATCTAGCCAATGGAATATATCCCTGTCCGCCAATTGCTCAATGACTCGGCGTATCTGCCGGAAATGAGTCTGCAAGTCCTCAGCGCTCATTCGCGGAGGCACCCTGTTGTGATTCTCCATATTTGTCACAAGGTTGGACGGTACATTGGCCAAGCCAATCAGCCTGTCCCTGGCTATCGGGGGCGCGGTAGCCATGCGAAGAATCGCAACCATCGAAGGCTCTTCTGCGAGAACATCCGGCGAAATATCCGTCAAGTTGGATGTTCGGCTCAATGCCGATTGAACCCGCTGACTGGTCTGCGCTCTGGTGTCCTGATACGCTGCCGGGGCGAATTCAACGAACCACCCGTTGAACATATCCACCGACAGCGCAATGTCCTGCTTCCAAAGGTGTGGTTTATCGGCATTCACCGGCATTCAGGTGACCTACCATAACGCTGATTTAGCTGCCGCTTAATCCTGAAAACCTTGATTCAGACAATCACCCCGCCAGCGTCGCCAGCCGGGCGCTTTCGATGTGGGACAAGGCCCTGATTTCTTCCATCACGTGGGCTGGCACCGGGTCGTCGAGGCCGATGACCATCATGGCCTGGCCTCGTAGCCGGATGCGGCCCACGCCCATGAAGCTGATGTTGATGTTGTGGCGGCCAGCGATGGTGCCCACCGCGCCGATGGAGCCGGGCTGGTCGCGGTTGTCCACGAACAGCAGGTAGGGCGTGTTGGGTACGATGTCCATCCAGTAGTCGTTAAACTTTACGATGTGGGTCTCGTTGCGCATGGAGGTGGCGGCCAGGGTCAGGCTGCCGTTGGCAGGGCCCGTTCCCCGGGTGTGCAGGGTCGCCGAGATGAGGCTGGCGTACTCCCGCGAGACGCGGTTGCTCTGCTCGGTGACGTTCCAGCCCCGCTCGCGGGCCAGCACCGGCGCGTTGATGAGGTTCACGTTGACCGTGCTGACGGGCCCCAGCAGCCCGGTCAGCACCGCGGCTTGCAGCATCCGGCAGTCGTGGTGGGCGATTTCGCCCTCGTAGCTGACGGTTACGCCGGTGACCTGTCCCTCGGACAGGAAACCCAGCAGCTTGCCCACCATGGAGGCCGCCGGGACGTAGGGGGCCAGCACCTCGTGGACCTCCGGCGCGACGAAGGGGGCGTTGACGGTGTTGCGAGCCGGTTCGCCTTTCAGCACCGCCAGCACCTGCTCGGCGGCCTCGATGGCTACCTCGCGCTGCGCCTCCCGCGTGGATGCGCCCAGGTGCGGGGTGACGATGGCCTTGGGGTGCTCCAGCAGCGGGCTGGGGTCGGGCGGCTCTTTCGAGAATACGTCCAGGGCGACTCCGCTCAGTTTGCCCGATTCCAGGCCGGCCAGCAGCGCGGCCTCGTCCACCAGTTCACCCCGGGCTACGTTGATGACACGGGCGCCGGGCTTGATGTTCTCTATCTGCCGCATCCCCAGCATCCCCCGGGTGCCTTCGGTCAGCGGGGTGTGCAGGGTTACGAAGTCGGACTCGGCCAGCAGTTCGTCCAGCGACATCAGCTCCACGCCGATGCGCCGGGCGTAGTCGGGGGCGACGAAGGGGTCGTAGCCCAACAGCCGCATCCCGAAGGCCTGGGCGCGGCGGGCGACCTCGGTGCCGACCCGCCCCAGGCCGCAGATGCCCAGGGTCTTGTCGCGCACCTCGACGCCCATGAAGGCGCTGCGCCGCCACTCGCCGGACTGTAGCGACTGGTGCGCGCCGGGGACGTTGCGGGCGAGGGCCAGCATCAGGGCGACGGTATGCTCGGCGGCGGCCACGGTGTTGCCGGTGGGGGCGTTGACCACGGCGATGCCGGCGCCGGTGGCGGCTTCCAAGTCTATGTTGTCCACGCCGATGCCGGCGCGGGCGATGACCTGCAACTTCTTGCCTGCCTCGATTACGTCGCGGTTGACCTTGGTCTCGCTGCGGACCACCAGGGCTTCGTAGCCCCCCACGGTGTCCAGCAGCTCGGCGGGCTTCATGCCCGTCTTGACGTCTACGTCGGCCCCGGTTTCGAGGAGAGAAACACCTTCGGGGCCTATTGGGTCAGATACCAGAACTTTGGGCATAGGTGGAAACCTCAACAGTGCTCGCGGGCTGATACGGCCAGGCCATACAGCCCGGCCCTCCGCTGCGGATTTGTGCCTTCAATATAGCACACAGGTAAGAACCGACGGCGCGGCCGCTTCCTTGACCCTTGCTAGGCGCGGGGGTAGGATAGGCTTGCGACCCAGCCACAATTCGGCTCCTCGCCGGAGCAGCAATGAGCGACGAAAACAAGAGCATCAATATCGTCCTTGATGCAGAAACGGAAGAATTGTTGAAGGATGCCGCCTCACTGAGCGGCGTGACCCTAGAGCAATTTTGCCTTGCCGCCGCCAGAGCGAAGGCGGACTTGGCGGTCCTGCTTTATGGAAAGAAACCCGAGGACACCAGAGAAATTCCCAAATGGGCGAAAGACCGCTGGTTGCCCATACTCGAACTGCAAGAGCCAGCTAACGACCCTGACGACCCAGCCCGGGAAAGAAAGGTTGTGTGGGAAGTCAACAGCGAGGGAATGGTGCGTTGGGGAGTTAAGAACACCAGGGAAGAATCTTTGAAGGCCCTGGAGAGGATAGCGGCCCTTCGGGAAAAACTGTTCAAGGGCCAAGTCAGCTCCACCAACTCCGTTGACCTAATCCGCGAGGCGCGGGAAGAGCGGCATAGGGATGTAGCAGCCTTAGACAATCTGTTCGCCGAGTGCGATGCAATAACTCAGGGACGTATTAGTGTAACCGACTCTGCCGATTTGATACGAGAGGCTCGGGAGGAGCGTCACCAGGATATGGAAGAAAATGGTGGTACTTGACGCGAGCCTGGCAGTCAAGCTGTTTGTGTTGGAAGCATATACTGCACAGGCTAGGGTCTTGGCCCTTTCCTGGAGATACGCAGGAATCCAGTTGGTCGCACCTGACTTTATGCCGTCGGAAATGGCTACTGCCTTTCGCAAGAAGATTTCAGAGCAGATAATCACCTTAGATGGCGCAAAGCAGTTGATGACAAGGTTCTACGGGTTGAGGATTTCCTTTCGTCCGTCTTGGCTATTGCACGAGCGCGCCATAGACTTGGCCGTGGAACTTAATCAAAGGCTGGCTTACGATTGCCACTACCTTGCCCTGGCCGAATCTCTTGACTGCGATTTCTGGACTGCCGACCAACCATTTTACCGGGCAGCTAGAACGCCTTACCCTCGTGTTCGCTGGATTGGCAACTACTAGATTGGCTGTGAGACAAATATAGGAGACGAATGCAATGTTCCTGATGCGGTTTACCGAGCGGGCCTATACCAACTATACGGAGGAGGATGTTCGCAATAGCCCCAACCAGGCGGTGCGGCTCACCTTCTCCAACAGCAACTTCGATCCGATGGTCGGCTCGCGGCAGTACAATGAGTACCTGGACGAGTATGAATACTGCGAGGAAGTCGGCTTCGACGGGCTGATGCTCAACGAGCATCACAACACCCCCACCTGCCTGGGCGCCACCATGAACCTGGAGGCCGCCATCCTCGCCCGCAACACGTCAAAACCCAAGATAGTGCTGCTGGGCAACCCCCTGCCGGTGTTCGACAACCCGCAGCGGCTGGCCGAGGAGCTGGCCGAGATTGACATGATCTCCGGCGGGCGGCTGGTGTCCGGCTTCGTGCGCGGCACCGGCGTGGAGAGCCTGGCCGCCAACGTCAACCCGCTGTTCAACCGCGAGCGGTTCGAGGAAGCTCACGACCTGCTCATCAAGATATGGACCGAGCCCGGCCCCTTCCGCTGGGAGGGCAAGCACTACCACTTCCGGGTGGTCAACCCCTTCGAGCGGCCCATCCAGCAGCCGCACCCGCCCATCTGGATCCCCGGCCTGGGCAGCCCTGAGACGCTGGTGTGGGCCGCCGAGCGCCACTATCCCTACATCTACCTGGAAACCGACCCGCAAGGCACCCAGGACATGATGTCCATCTACACCGAGACGGCCCGCGAGAACGGCTACGAGCCGGGCCCGGAACACTTCGGCTACCTGTGCCGCATCCACGTGCAGGACACCGACGAGAAGGCATACGAGGCGGCCAAGGGCTTCCTCACCGGCAACGTGGGCGTGGGCCGCGTGCCGATGCCCCGCGACTACATGATGCCCATCGGATACAGCGGCAGCGTCAAAGACCCCCGCGTCGCCCGCTACCAGGGCCGCGTGCGCAAGGACCCGTTCCTGGGGCTGGGGTTGGAAACCGCCACCTACGACGAAATTCTCGCCTCCAACCGCTGGATCGTCGGCAGCCCGGAGACCGTGGTCCGCAAGCTGCGCGACGTGCTGGGCCAGCTTCGCCCCGGCATCCTGGGCGTCTGGACCAACGACGGCGACACCACCCACGCCGACACCATGAACTGCCTGAAGCTGATGGGCGAAGAAGTCCTGCCTGCGCTACGGGAAATCGGCGAGGAACTGGAGCTGACCGACCCGTTCCAGAAGGCCCCGTAAAGTATCGTCTGAATCAGGATTTTCAGGATAGGAGTTACGCAATTGGAATTACATACCCGCCACTACGGCGAAAGCCGGAGTCCAGAAGCCGCAAAGTAGGCAAACCAAGAGACGAAACTGACGGTTACTGTCTCTGGATTCCGGCTTTCGTCGGAATGACGGGAGCGACGCTCTCCAACTGCATAACCCCTGTCAGAATAGGAAACGTCCATCCTGTTAATCCTTTAATCTTGAAAATCCTGATTCAGACATTCCCCCATAGCAAAAACAAAATACAGGAGAGAAAGCAATGCCCGCGTTTACCGAGGAAATCGTTGATGTTGGCGGAGTCGGAGTCCACACCCTGAAGGGCGGCAGCGGCGAGCCGTTGTTGCTGCTGCACGGGGCCGGAGGCAACAGCGGCTGGCTCCGCTATGTGGACGCCCTGGCCGAACACTACACCGTCTACTACCCGTCGCATCCCGGTTACGGCAAGTCGCCCCGGCCCGAGTGGCTGGAAAGCATCCCCGACATGGCCGCCTTCTACACCTGGTATCTGGACACCCTGGGCCTCGAAAGGGTGCGCACCATCGGCTTCTCCATGGGCGGCTGGATTGCCGCCGAGCTGGTGGCCACCTGCTCCAACGCCGTCGGCAAGCTGATGCTGGTGGGCGCCGCCGGAGTGAAGCCCAACGAAAGCGAAATCACCGACATCTTTATCATCAGCCCGGCCCAGGTGCTGGAGTTGCAGTTCCACGACGCCAGCCAGGTGCCGGACTACGACGCCATCTATGGCCGCGAGCTTTCGCCGGAAGAGCAGCTCACCGCCGACCTGAACCGCGAGATGGCAGTGCGCCTCACCTGGAAGCCCTATATGCACGACCCGCGCCTGGCCGGCGGCCTGCTCAAGCGCGTCAACGTTCCCACCCGCATGGTCTGGGGCCGCCAGGACCGCATCGTCCCCGTCGAGTGCGGCAGCATCTACCAGGAGAGCATCCCCGGCTCCGAGCTGGTGGTCATCGAAAACTGCGGCCACTCCCCCCAGGTGGAGAAGCCCGACGAGTTCATCCAGACGGCGCTGGAGTTCCTGGCGTAGCGTATGAAGCTCACCGGTCTACCCTCAGTGCTTCGGAACCTTGTCTTTGTAGCGGCCTGCCTCGCGTTGGCCGCTACTTTATCTGCCTGTGCCAGTGAGGGGCACGACGCCACCAGCGACAAGTTGCTGGCGCTTGAAGCGAAGCTCCATTCCCTCGAAGAGTCGCTGGAGACAGTACAGGAGGAGAACACGTCGCTTCAGGGCGAACTCGCCGCCCAGCTGGAGGAAAACGCAGCTCAGAAGAGCGAACTCGCCGCACTCCGTCAGGAACAGGCCGACTACATTCAGGCCCAAGAAGCTGCCGCGGCTGCCAGAGAGCATGAGGAAAAGGTGGCCGAGTTCGAGGAAGGCCAGGAACAACAGTTGGCTGTCCTCGAAGAAGAGCAAGTCCGCAATGACCGGCGTTTCGACGACATGGACTCGCGGTTGCAGGAACTGGAAGAAGTCGCCTCGCAGTTAGAGTTGGTCCTGCCCGCCATTGAGAAGTGGTTCACGGGCATGGACGAGCGGGTGAAGCTGCTGGAAGGGACTGGAATCGAGAGGACGCTGAGGCTGGCGGCAGAGGGCGGCGGCCAGGCGCAAGTCATCAACTACGGGGCGGCATACGGCGGGGCGAGATCTGCTGTGCTGGTGTTGCCCGACCCGCTGCCGGAGGGAGAGATTCCTCTAATCGTTTCCCTCCACGGGTTCGGCGGCGATTCCTTCTCCCAGGTTTCTTACGTCCCCCTTCACGACCGGGTGAACCGTGAGGGGTTCGCGCTCCTGCTGCCCGACGGGGCCGAGAACGCCGAAGGCCAACGTTTCTGGAACCCCACCGACGGGTTCGGCAAGGCCGACCAGGACGACGCGGGCGCCCTGACCGCCCTGGTTCAGGAAGCCAGCGAAGAGTTCGACATGGGGCCGGTGTACTTCTTCGGCTATTCCAACGGCGGGTTTATGGCTTACTGGATGGCCTGCCAGGGGCTGCCCGGCCTGCGGGCCGTCGCCAGCCTGGCGGGGACCAGCTACATGGACGATGCTGCCTGCGAGGGCGCAGCCCCGGTGTCCGTCCTGCACATCCACGGCACTGATGATGCGGTGGTGAGTTTCGACGGCGTCGCCGGGGAGACAGGCGCGGAGAGTAAAGAAGCGCCGGGGTACGTGGGCGCTCGGGACATGGTGCGACGCTGGGGCGAGCGCGCCGGGTGCGACCGGCCCAAAGATCCGCAACCCCACGCCGCCCTGGACCTGGACGAATACGTACCCGGCGCCGAAACCCAAGCCTACCGCCTGGAATCTGGCTGTGCCGAGGGCATAAGTATCGAGCTCTGGATCAGCGAAGGGAGCGGCCACAGCCCCGGCTATGGCGACGCCTTTGCCGATGCCCTGCTGGGCTGGCTGCTGGCGCAGCGGTGAGCGGGGCCCGCTCACTGCAAGCTCCGCGCTGGTTGGTGTATGCTGAAAGCAGCAAAATCGGGGAGCGGCAATGAGACGCAAGAAATTCATCCGCAAAGTCGAAAAGTTCGCCACCGAAGAAATCAGCAAAGAACTCCGCCAGTATTGCGGCGACGACTTTAGCATCGGCCCGATATTGGTGAACCCCGACCACAAAGCCCTCCGGGAGCGCTCATCCCTAGATCCTCGGGATGTCCTCATCACGGTCGTCTACGAAGGCGACATGAGCGAGGCGCCTAACATTTGGAAATACAACGCGAAGGACAGGATACGGGACAGAATGAGGGAGGAGTGGATAGAATCGTTCTATCCTACCGTGGATTACATCCCTAAATCCAAGTGGGATAGCGGCGAGATACAGGAACGGGATGAATGGTGGTAAGCCAGAATGATTTACTGGCTGCGGCGCGCCAACTGGCCGGAGCGCCCAGTGGTACGCCTCCCAGCCAGGCCAGCCTCCGACGGGCCGTCAGCACCACCTACTACGCCCTGTTCCACTGCATGGCGGAAAACTGCGCCGATATGCTGGTGGGAGTGTCAGGCTCCGGCCAGAGCCGGCCGGCTTGGCATCAAGCATACCGGGCATTGGAACATGGGCGCGCCAAACAGCGGGCCGACCAAGACCGGCTTCGCAGGTTCCCCCAAGAAATTCAGGATTTCGCCAAGTGGTTCGCTGAAATGCAGGAAAGGCGTCAGACTGCCGACTATGACCCGTCCGCAAGTTTCACGCAATCGGGAGTCATTGAGGACATTGACTTGGCGGAACAGCGTATCGCTCAATTCCGCCAGGCCCCCGAGCGCGACCGCCGTGCTTTCGCCGCCTACGTCCTGATGCCCCTGAGAAACCAGTAACCCCCGCCATCCCCCGGAGGGGATGGAAAACTGAGAAACGGAGTTCACGCCATGTCCTTTGAAGTCTTTTACTTCACCGAGTTTCCCTACGCCGCCTTCCCCGAGTCGGAGGCCGACAAGTTCCCTTCCATGCGCCTCACCTTCCCCAACACCTACTTCGACCCCGGCACGGCCCACGACCTGTTCAAGCGCTACCTGGACGAATACCAGTACGCTGAGGAAGTGGGGTTTGACGGGCTGATGATTAACGAGCACCACAACACGCCGTCGTGCATGGACGTTGAGGTCAACATCACCGGCGGCATCCTGGCCCGCGTCACCAGCCGCGCCAAGATATTGATGCTGGGCAATATGCTGCCCACGTCGGACAATCCGGTGCGGCTGGCCGAGGAAATCGCCATGCTGGACGTCATATCCGGCGGGCGCATCATCTCCGGTTTCGTGCGCGGCATCGGCATCGAGACCTGGGCCAACAACACCAACCCAGTCTACAACCGCGAGCGGTTCGAGGAATGCCACGATCTCATCAAGAAGACCTGGACCACTCCCGGCCCCTTCCGCTGGGAGGGCAAGCACTACCACTACCGGGCCGTCAACCCGTGGATGCTGCCCATACAGCAGCCGCACCCGCCCTGCTGGGTGCCCGGTACCGGCAGCCCCGAGACGGTCAAGTGGGCCGCCGAGAACCGCTACACCTACGCCGCCTTTCTCACCAGGATGGACCAGGCCCGCAACCTCTTTGCCAACTACCGCAGGCACGCCAACGAGGACGGCTGGGAGCCCGAGCCAGAGAAGTTCGCCTTCATGATTTGCGCCCACGTCAACGACACCGACGAGAAGGCGCAGGAAGCGGGCAAGGCGTTCATGTGGCGCATGGGCCACCCGCTGAAAGGCCCGCGGGAATACTGGGCGCCCCCGGGATACTTCTCCGCAGCGGGCGCCGCCGCCAACACCCTGCGCCGCTCCCGGCCGCTGAACGAGATGTCCTACCAGGAATTGCAGGACGAATACCACCTGGTGGTCGGCAGCCCCGACACGGTCATCAAGAAGCTGCGCTACATCAAGGAAGAGCTGGGCATCGGCGCGCTGCTGCTGGAGGCGCAAGGCGGCCCGCTGTCCCACGCCGACACGATGCGGTCGCTGGAGCTGTTCGGCAAGGAAGTGATACCGGCGCTGAAGGAAGATTAGGGAAAGTCGTTGGGTTGGTACAAGAGACATCTTGCGCCAACCCGAAAAAGGAGAAAAGGGCTATGCAGAAAACGTTGCGCTTACGGACGACAGTGCTGCCGGGGGGAAGAGTGGAGTTTGCCAGCCCGGAGTTGAAGGCAGGGCAGACGGTGGACGTGGTGGTGTTGCATGAGTCCGTTGCTAGAGGACGCTCCATCATGGAAATTCTCAATAGTGGTCCGGATGAGCGTCTGTTCCAGACAGCCGAAGAAGTGAGGGAATATCTGGCAGAAGAAAAGGCGTCATGGGACCGCTAATCCTTCCTACTGCGGGGCTGGTCTATATTGATGCCAACGGTCTCATCTACAGTGTGGAACGGATAGAGCCGTACCGCACGCTGCTTGAGCCAATGTGGCAGCAAGCGCAGGACGGAAACCTCTCCATAGTGAGTAGTCCCGTTCTGATAACCGAAGTTCTTGTGAAACCACTTCAAGTTGGCAACACAGAGATTGAAATGCAGTACCGTGAGCTGTTCGTGTCCAACGCGGTGAGCCTACTTGATGCTCCCTACGCGGTGTTTGATGATGCTGCCCGCCTGCGGGCCGAAACCGGCTTGAAAATTCCCGACGCTCTCCATGCTGCAACAGCTCTTCGGGCCGGTTGCGCACTCTTCATCACCAACGACACCGACTTCCGTCGGGTCCGGGAACTGCCTACCGTCGTCCTAGATGACCTCCTCGCATAGGAGAGCGAAGTATGAACTTGGGAATCGACTTTCAACAGGCTCTGGACTAACGGGCCTCCCAGGGGCTCCAGCCAAAACAACCAGGCGACCGGTCGCCACAGGAGCGAACGATGGACAAGCAGGACATTCCCTTCCTCTCCGTGGCGGAGCTTGGCGAGCTTATCCGGCAGCGGGAAGTGTCGCCGGTGGAGGCCACCGCCGCCTACCTCGATCGCATAGACTCGCTGAACTTCAAGTTCAACTCCTATTTGACCGTCTGCCGTAAGGAGGCGATGGCCGCTGCCGAGGAGGCCGAGCGGGCCATCGCCGCAGGCGACTACCTCGGCCCGATGCACGGCGTCCCGGTGGCGGTCAAAGACCAGATATGGACGCAGGGCATTCGCACCACTGTCGGCTCGCGGCTGATGGCCGACTTCTTCCCCGACGAGGACGCCACAGCCATAGCGAAACTCAAAGATGCCGGGGCAATCCTGCTGGGCAAGACCAACCTGACCGAGTTCGCGTTGGGCGCATCCCAGCGTTACGGCTACAACCGCAACCCGTGGGACCTGGACCGCTTTACCGGCGGCTCCAGCGGCGGGTCGGGGTCGGCCACCTCCGCCTTCCTGTGCGCCACCTCGCTGGGCGAAGACACCGGCGGCTCGATACGGCGTCCGGCGGCGTGGTGCGGCATCGTCGGCCTGCGGCCCAGTTGGGGACGGGTCAGCCGCTACGGCGTGGCTCCCGGCTCGTGGTCAATGGACCAGGTCGGCCCCATTTCCCGGACGGTGGAGGACGCCGCCATCACCCTCGGCGCCATCGCCGGACACGATCCCAGGGACCCGTACACCTGGGATGCGCCCGTACCCGACTACCGCGCTGCCCTGGGCGGCAACCTGGAGGGCGTGCGTGTCGGCGCAATCCGTGACCTGATTGACAGCGACATCACCGACGCGGAAGTGCGCGAGGGCATCATCGCCGCCGGCGCGGTGTTGGAAGAGCTGGGCGCGACGGTCGAGGACGTCTCGCTGCCCCTCACCGTCCACGGCGGCACGCTGTCCACCGTCCTCATCAACGTGGAAGCGTCGATGACCTACCGCGACTGGCTGCGCGAGCGGCTTCACGAGTTCGGCCACTCCAACCAGGTCGGCCTGCTCACAGGGAGCATCATGCCAGCTAACGCCTATTACAAGGTTCAGAAGCTGCGGGAACTCACGCGCCGCGAGGTGCTGGGAGCGTTGGAGAACTACGACGTGCTGATCCTGCCCACGTCCAAGAGCTGCGCCCCTCTCGTCGGGGCCGACCCGGTCATCACGTCCAAGGAAGTGGCCCGCGATCAGCCCCCGGTGATGACCCGCCCCTTCAATCTCGCCGGAGCGCCCGCCATCTCCATCAACTGCGGCTTCAACTCCGAGGGACTGCCCATCGGCCTGCAAATCGGCGGGCGTCCCTTCGACGAGGCAACGGTGCTGAAAGTCGCCCACGCCTACGAGCAGCACACCCCCTGGCACACCATGCGCCCGCCCCATGCCTGAAAGAAAGTCCCCTCCCCCTTGAGGGGGAGGGTTAGGGTGGGGGTGAAAGGGAAGGCGCAGGCTACACTATAGCCACCGCCGTGACCTCAAACAGCAGCTCAGGAATCATCCGGTCGGGCGGGCCGGGCCGGCGGATGCGGTGCATGGAGACTCCGGTGGCCGAAGGGAAGCTGTCGCCGAAGAACTTGCGGCGCACCTCTCCAATCCGTCGGTAGGTTGACAGGCCGTTGGGCGGCACCCATTCGATGGTGTTCACCACGTCGTCCATAGAGTAGCCGCCCTCGGCCAGCACTCGCGCCATATTGCCGTAAGCCTGCTCGGCCTGGGCCACTATGTCGAAAGGGGCCACTACCAAGGCGGTGGTGTGGTCTACGCCCGCCTGTGCCGACAGTTGCAGCATCCGCCCCTTCTTCACTCCTGGAACGTATGTCGCGCCGCCGTAGCTGGCCTCCCACCCCGGCACTTGTATCTCCTCCCGTCCTGAGCTTGTCGAAGGGCCGCCCAGCACCGCGACAGCTTCGACCTCCACGTGACCTTCGGGGCGGAGCAGCCGGTTGACCGTGATGCCGGTGTTGGCCGGGTAGTCGCCCTTGAAGAACTCACGGCGGGATTCCGCCGCGCCGCCGTCATACTGGAGCCACGCTTGGGGCGACACGTATTCCAGGGTTTTTACAACGTCGGAAGGAGCGGCGCCCGCGGCGGCAAGGACGCTGCCCACGATGTCGTAGGTAAGCCCCATCTGGACGCCGGTGTCCTGGGGGAAGGAAGCCTGTCCGTCCACCTCCTCGTTGCCGACGAAGCCGGATGTCCAGAGCGTGTCGCCCGCGATTACGCCGGGGACGTAGGTGAGGGTGCCGTAGCGGTCGTAGCCGGGGTTGACTGCCCGCTTCTCGCCGCGCACCGCCACCGCGCTGACCTCCAGCAGGGCGTCCGGCCGGAGCAGCCGCTCGACGCAGATTCCGGTGGAACCGACGGGCGTGCCGCCCAGGAACTCGCGGCGGATTGCGCCGGTCTCGCGGTATTGAGGCAGGGCCGCCGGGTCTATGTAGTCCACCGTCTGCACCACGTTGTCGAAGGTCATCCCGGCGGCTTCCAGCACTACGCCCAGCTTTTCGTAGATGACCCTGGTCTGCGCCAGCAGGTCGCCCTTGCAGACGACGGCGCCGACATCCGGGTCGTACTCGCTGGCCGTCTGCCCGGCCAGGTACAGGATTCCACCGCTTTCCGCTCCCAGGCAGAAAGTGTAGCGGTTCAGGTCCAGCCACGGGAATTTCTGTGGGTCTACCTCGACAACGTTTCTGGGCATATCCTTTTCCTTTCGCCCACGGGCGCGAGGGTTCTCCATGTTAGGGCGAAACCGGCAGATTCGGCGAAAGTGGGATCTCGCCAGCCAACATCTGCTGCGCCAAGCCCGCTAAGGTTAAGTACCAATCATTGGGCAGTGAGCAACCATCAATGTCCAGGGGAAGGAAAGTTCCTTGTTCGGGCATCCTGTCGTGAGCTGGGGCCAATTTGTACATTGCAGTGCCTTCGTCAACCTCGTCGAACATTGCCACGTACACCATCTCAGCCCCGGCCAGGACGGAATTGTATATCTGCCGCCAGAAAAAACGTCCACAGTCGCGGGGGATTTGGTTTAATTCACCCCCCTTAAGATTGCCCCATGAAAAACCAGGGAAGGCAACAGGCATATAATCAACCTCATAGCTCGCGGTTGTTGCTAGGTCTGGCTCAATCTGCCTCCGTTTGAAATTATCCGCACTGGTTTCGTCTGAATATCTGCCAACCGCCCAAGGAGAAATGATGTCAAAGGAACTATAAACATCTTCCCATTCAGCGGCTGATTTCGCGTCCCCCGACAGCGTTCGCCAATGAGTCGGAACGCCACCGACGAGAGTAACCTGATACTTAGGGTCTGCATCGAATTTCAACCAATTGATGAGCTCTGCGGCCTGCGCTGGGGTCCCGGGCCGGTCGGTAAATCCCAGCCCCCAGACACCGAGTACCGGCCTCCCATTGTGCTGTTGGTAATTGGGGCTCTCGGTGACGCGAATGGTGTCAACCAAGAACTTCCAATCTTCCTTTATGTCTTCGACCAATGTGGCTTCATCATGGCCTGAGACGTCGTACATCACGGCGAAAGTGCGTCCGTAAGTTTCAGCGCCGGAGCGAACATTCATTGCCGACTGATTTAACAGCCTGACATATCGCCGGTCTCTCAAGGGGGCCAGGAAGCGTTGAAAGAGTACACCGTGGATGCCGTATTCCTCCATCCACTGAAAATGTTTCAGGACAACATTTTGATTGAAGTTGGAGTACAGGTATGCCGGACTTCCATCCGGTAAAGTAAACGGAGTAGTACATAGGTTCTCGGCTTCCATTTCAGAAGTATCCGGCCACATATCCACGGTCACGTTGCCTGCGTTCGGGTTCCGTGTTTCCGCTTCAAACCAATGAACCCATCCGTCAATTGGCGAACCGTCGCCAGGACAAGCAAACCAGCCCTGGTAGCCCATAAGCAATCGCCGATTCATTGTGAGAGCCTCGAGTAGGGGATCCACCGGAACAGGAGTTGCTGTCGGTGTCGGTGTAGGCGTAGCCGTGGGAGTTGGCGTGCTAGTCGGCGTGGGTGTTGGGGTAGGTGTTGGCGTAGCCGTTGGCACTGGGGTAGGCGTGGGTGTCGCGACCGGTGTGGGGGTGCTGGTCGGCATGGGCGTGGGCGTGGGGACTGGTGTCGGAGCTGGCGTTGGAGTTGCAGTTGTAGTCGGGGTCGGTTCAGGCGATGGAGGCGGTGTCGGAGTTGGCGCCTGGGTGGGCGTGCTGGTTGGCGAGGCTGTCGGAGTCGGGGTTGCCGTTATCGCCAGAGTGGGCGCCGACGTTGGAGTTGGAGCCGCGGTCGGCGCAGGTGTCTGCGTCGGAATGGGTGTCGGCTCACCGGCGCACGCCGACAATGCGACAACCAGTATGACCGCTAAACCAAAGGCGATGAGGGCAGAAATGTTTTTCATCGTTAGCGCTCTTCGTGCCACGGCTCAGCCGATGGCGCCTGATGCTGCCAGCCGCTCGTATTCCTCGCCGGGCAATTGGAGCAGCTCTTTCAGCACCCACTCATTGTGCTGGCCGAAGGAGGGGGCGGGGCGCACTGCGTCTCCCCTCTGCCCGTCGGCGGCCCAGGGAAGGGTGGTGACGGGCCGCGTGCCTGCCACCGGGTGCTGCACCGGGGCAACGAAACCCCGTTCCAGCAGATGCGGGTCGGCGAGCACCTCGGCGGTGTCCGAGACCGGGGCAGCGGGAACGCCCGCAGCTTGTAGCGTGGCGACCACCTCCGAAACTTCCAGCCCGGCGGTCCATTGCTGCAAGAGAGATTCCAGGGCATCCTGGTTTTCCAGGCGCGCGGCGGGAGTGACGAACCGGGCGTCTTCAGCCCAGCCGGGGTTGCCGGTGGCCTGCGCCAATGCCCGGAACTGTGCGTCCGTCTCCACGGAAATCGCCACCCACTTTTCCTCACCCAGGCACCGGAACACGTTATGGGGCGCTTTCCGCCCGTCGCGGTTGGCGGTTCTCGGCTGTTCCTTGCCGGTGAGGGAGTATTCCATCACCGCTTCGGGAATCATGCCGGTGAGCGCCTCGGTCATTGACACCTCGATGAACTGACCCTCGCCGGTGCGCGAGCGGTGGTACAGCGCCTCCAGGACGGCCAGGACGCAGTAGCAGCCAGCAAAGGCGTCGGGAATCAGGCCGCCCATGATTCTCGGGTGGGAACCAGGGTAGCCGGTGACCGCCGCCAGGCCGCTGAAGAGGTTGATGACGCTGTGAAATCCGGTCAGGTTCTTGAAAGGCCCGCTGCGCCCGAAGGCCCCCAGAGACATATAAACGATGTCGGGCCGTAGCTTCTTCACCTGGTCGTAACCCAATCCGAGGTTTTCCATCACCCCGGTCGCGTAGTTCTCCACCAGGACGTCGCTGACGCTGATGATGCCCTTGGCCAGTTTCAGCGCGTCGGGATGGCGCAGGTCGAGGCTGCAACTCAGCTTGTTGCTGTTCACCAGGTTGAAGCCGCCGCTCCGGTCTATGCCAAACTCCCCGTCGGCGAAGGGCGGCCAGACGCGGGTGGTGAAGCGGGACTCGGTCTCCACCAGGATAACCTCCGCGCCCAGCCAGCCCAGCATCTGGGCCGTGACCGGAGCGGCGATGACCTGCCCGAAATCG
Source organism: Dehalococcoidia bacterium (assembly GCA_965204865.1). Classification (GTDB taxonomy): domain Bacteria; phylum Chloroflexota; class Dehalococcoidia; order Lucifugimonadales; family UBA3495; genus VXOI01. The sequence goes on from OZ242027.1 coordinate 4,185,720, forward strand.
GCCACGCGGATGCCCTGCAAGGGCAACGCCGAAGAACTCATACCTCTCCCGTTAACGCCCAACCAAAAATCCTGCCCATCCCCTAATCACAAAAATCACAGTTCAGACAACCACTCGCGCAGCACTTCGGCGGTGTGCTGTCCCAAACGGGGCGCAGGACGGAACGACCGCCACGGCGTAGCGCCCATGCGGATGGGATGGCCGGGCAGCTTGAAACTGCGTCCGCCGGGGCTGGTCAACTCTTGGAGAAAACCCCGCTCGGCGACGTGGGCCGAGTCCATCATCTGCCCTACGGTGTAGGCCGGGAAACAGGGAACGCCGCGCTCCTGGGCCAGGCGGGCGATTTCCTCGCCGGTGTGGGACATGGTCCATTCCAGCAGCAGGGGTTCCAGCGCGTCCCAATTGCGACCCCTCTCCTGGGCGGTGGCGAACACTTCCAGTTCGGCCCAGTCCGGGTTGCCCGCTGCCTCCATCAGGCTGCGCCAGTGGCCTTCGAGGACCGCCATGATTACCACGTAGCCGTCCTTGCAGGGCATATAGACGTTGGGCATCAGCGCAAAGCCCAGCAACTCGCGTTTCTTCGGTTCATGGTAGGCGGCGTGGGCCAGTTCGTAGGGCATAACCGCCGCCACTCCCTCCTGCAACGATAGGTCGATTTCGCAGCCCTGGCCGCTGAACTGCCGGGCCAGCAGCGCGGCCACGCAGGCCGCCGCGCCCAGCACTCCGGTCATCAACTCGGCCAGCGGGGTATTGGCCGTGAGCGGAGGTTCCTTCGCTGGGTCCTGCACGCCGTCGGGAACGCCGGGAGTGGCGAAGGACAACCCGCCGGACGCCACCGCCGTCAGGTCGTCGCCCACGTACCCGCTGTTCGGCCCCGACAGGCCGAAGGGCGTGATGGCGGCGACTATCAGCCCGGGATTGAGATGCTTCAGAAGGTCGCGGCGCAGACCCTGCCGCTCTATCTCCGCGCTCTGTCCGCCGACTACCAGAATATCGGCCTTGCCCATCAAGTCATCAAAGGCGGTTTTCTGGGGCGGGTCTTGCAAGTCCAAGGCAACGCCGCGCTTGTTGGCGTTCAGGTACAGGAACATCCCGCTCCAGTCCGGGTCGGGGCGGCCGTCGGGGAAGGGGCCGTGGCGTCGGTAACGGTCTCCCCCAGGTGGCTCCACCTTAACCACGTCGGCTCCGGCGTCGCCGAGCAAGCGGGCGCAGAAGGAGGCCGTCGCCGTCTCTGTGTACTCCAAGACCCTCACGCCGGCGAGGGCCGAAGGTGGGGTCGCGCTCGCGTTGGCATCTGCGCTCATTGGGGCCGCCCGGCGTGGGTACGCAGCGGGAGTTGCACCAGCGCGCTGGCCCGTTCAACTACACGTTCACCGCGCTGGTTATCAATCCACAGGTCGCACTCGGCCAGTCCTGCCCATCGCCCCGAGCTTGCCGAAGGGTCATCGTCCTCCCGGTACAGCGCGGTGACCACACCGCAGCAGACCAGGGAATCGCCGGGGTAGACCATGACCCGGTTGCGGAAGGACAACTTGCGCAGGAAGGAGCCGGGGCCGGCCCAGTCCTGGACGTGCTGGGCCAGGAAAGCGCCCAGCATCTGACCGTCCACGAAGGGGCCGGGAAATCCCATCTCCCGGACGTGGTCAGCATCGTAATGCACTCTTATGAAGTCCCAGGTGGCCGCGCCGTAGGCCATCATGCGGGGAAGGTCAATCTGCTTGTGCAGCGGGGTCAACTCCTCGCCCACCGAGACGTCCTCGAAGAACCGGCCAGCACTCATGCTGTTGCTCATTAGGGCGGCTCCTCCCGGTAGAACAGGGTCTCGGTGTTGCGGGCCAGCAGTTCGCCGCGCTGGTTGTGGAAGGTGGCCTCGATTACCTGGAAGATAAGCGAGCCGGAACGCCCGGTGCGCTCGTACACGTCCTTGACCACCCAGCGGGCCGTGAGCACGTCGTCCGGGTGGATGGGTTGGAAGAACTCGTACTCGTTGCCAGCCCGGAGTCCGGCCAGTTCACGGAAAGGGCCTCGCCCCAGAAGGTCGCCGCGCTCGTCCATGTCGCTGTCAATGTACTGCCAGGTATCGCAGACCAGCGTGGGCGGGGCCATCACGTCCCGCAGGCCGTGGGCGGCGGCCTGCTCCCGGTCGGAGTAGAGGGGGTTGAAGTCGCCGACGGCCAGCGCGTATTGCCGGAAGGCCGACCGCCCAATCTCGTCGGGCGCCTGGAAAACCAGCTCCCGCCCGACAGTGGCCTTCAACTGTGCCAACAGGGAGTCCGCCATATCCGTCCTTCGACAAGCTCAGGGTGACAGTGGGACGCTACCGGCCCTTGAACTTCGGTTCCCGCCCTTCCAGGAAGGCAGCCAGCGCTTCCCGGTGGTCCTCGCTGGCGAGGGAAAGTACCTCGGCGTGGGCGGCTTCGGGGAGATGCTCCTCCAGCGATTGACCGAGGCCACGGTAAACCATTCCCTTGACCAGCCGGTTGGCTACCGGGGATTTTCCGGCAATCTTGCCTGCCAGGGCCATCGTTTCCCCCAGCAGGTCTTCCGACGGCACCAGGCGGTTGAGCACGCCCAGTCGCAGCGCGTCCTCCGCTTCCAGCCAGTCGCCGGTGTACAGCAGTTCCAGGGCTTGGTTGACTCCCATGGCTCGCGGGTAGAGCCAGGTTGCGCCGGTGTTGGACACCAGCCCCATTTGCAGGAAGGCGTTCATAAACCGGGAGCGCTCGCAACCGACCCGGATGTCGCAGGCCAGCACGAAGTCGAACCCGTCGCCGATGGCCAGGCCGTTGACCATCGCAATCGTTGGTATTTCCATCTGGTGGAGCTTGAGGGTGATGCCCTGCGGCCCGCTGCGGATGAACTGGTAAATCTCGTTGGGTTCCATATAGCCCAGCAGCCGGTCGCCCTCCTGCCTCTCCTCCTTGATGTCGGCGGAGGCGCAGAAGGCCCGGCCCGCGCCGGTCAGCACCAGCGCCCGCATTTCCCGGTCGGCGGCCACGTCTTCCAGCGCCGAGTTCAGCTCGGCGAACATCTGCCGGTTCAGCGCGTTCAGACTATCCGGGCGGTTGAGGGTGAGGCGGGCCACGTGGTCTTTCTTTTCGAGAATGATGGTCTGGTAACTCAAGTTTGTCCTTCCGGCTCCGCACGTTTTGGGGGAGATTCTGGTGGGCCTGCGGCGCAGTGTCAAGGTTATGCTGGGCCTACCTGAGCCTTTCGGTTCTTTGTCTGAACTGTGATTCGTGTGATTAAATGATTGCCATGATGTAGGCGCGCCTTAATCAGGGTAATCATCCGAATCAAATAAATCACAGTTCAGACCAACACCTGGAAGTGCGCCTCCGTCGGGACGCAGTCCACGCCGTTGATGGGAACGATGTCCTGGGGGCAGGCGGAGAAGGCCACCACGCAGTCCATCTCGGCCCGCAGCAGCACGTAGTCGCCGGGGCCGGAGACGGGAGGCTCGAAGCTGAGGCCGCCGTCCGGGCCCACGGGGATGTTCATAAACAGGTTCCACGGGCTGGGCGTTTCGGGCGGCCTCAGCCCCAGCTCGGCCAGGGCCGCCGCCAGGTTGTCGGTGCAATTGTCGTGGTACTCCGCGCAGCCCAGGAGCTCATAGCGGTAGCGGTCGCAGGCCGCCAGGAGCGTATCGTGGATCCCGCCCGACGTGTCCTCCACCAGCGTCAGGATGGGACTACGGTGGTTGGTGGCCATTGATTGGCCCACGACGGGCATCGTCCGTTCGATAGCCGTGCGTGAATGTTCCATGGACATGAACTCGGTCAGGTCGTCGCGCCGGAAGGCCCAGGTGTCCACCACCTGCTGCCCGTGGGTATTGACCACCTTGACGCGCTGCCCCTCGGACACGAAAGCCGCCTTGCCCCGCCGCGCCGGGATGGTTATTAGGAATGTTGCCGTCATATCGCACTCCTCCGAAGGCGCTGATGCGTCCGATTTCACCCTCGACCCCCGCTTTCGCAGGGGCAGCATCCAACCCTCTCCCTCATCTTCCTTCCCGTTTGTCTGACACTAGCCCCTTGCCAACCCTTATGACACTTCCCTAACGTAGTGGCTGCAATCACCAAAAGCAACCACCCGGAGCTATTGGTCCTCTGTCCGAACCGGAATAGGACTTACGAGGGTGGAGTGCGTAACTCCTACCGGGATTCCCCTGGTCGAAAAATCAGGAAAATCCCGGTTCAGACAATGACCGAGAATGACTGGAAATGACAGGAAAACGAAAAAACGTACACCCTCAGCCAACTCCCTCGTCCTCCCCGGCGTCTTCTAGCGGCTGCCGCCCCGGCAATGGGACATCATGGGACGGAATGGGACGGGAATCAAAATTTGTCCCATGCCATTCGTCCTTCCCCCAAGCCTGTCCTCGTGGAACGGAACGCTACCTTAGACCTGCCGGGCCGGAGCATCCCGAGGGACTGACTCGGTTGCCGGCTTGGGTCTCGCCGGGCGCCTGGTCAGCAGCATCAGGGCAGCCGACAAGACCAGAAGACCGGCCGAGGAGATAATCAGCAGGGTGTAGCTGCCGGTGAAGTCGTATATGAGCGGCCCCACAAGCTGGCCCAGGCCCAGCCCGCCGGCTTCAAAGGGGCGCAGCGACCCGGCAATGGCTCCGTAGGAGTCGCGGCCAAAGTAGTCGGCCAGCAGGATGTATTTCAGCACCTCCAGCCCGCCGTGGAACAGGCCCCACAGCACTCCGAATACGTAGGCCGCGAGGAGTGAGTCTACCCACAGCAGCGCCAGGGACGCCGCGCCGGACAGGGCCAGCGCCGCCACGATGCACCACCTGGCCGTCAGCCGCGCCGCCAGTTGCCCCCAGACCAGGCTGCTGAGGGCCAGGAAAGTGCTGATGCTCAGCACCCCGGCGGCCTGCGGGGTCGTAAGCCCGGCGAAATCGCGCAGGTATGGCACCAGGCTGAACCCCAGGCCGGAAGTGGCGGCAACTTCCAGGAGAGCAATGACCGAAATCATCCAGAACGCCTGGGTACGGAAGGCTTCTCTCGCGGTGGAGCTGACAGTTCCCTCTCCCTCCCGGGGAGGGTTGAGGCGGTGGCGTCCCCCTCTGCTTGCGGAAGATGCGTCCGCGCCGGACAGGTTCGGCACAGCGCCGTCGGGCAACAGGCCGATGTCCTCGGGGCGCCGCCGCATTATGATGACCATCGGCACGGCGAGGGCCAGGCTGAAGAACCCCAGGTAGCGAAAGGCCGCCCGCCAGTCGGCGAATACGGCAATTACCGAGAAAGCCTGAATAATCAATGCCCCGCTTATGGGGCGGTAGATGCCCGTCAACGCCAGGGCGATGTTCCGGCGGCGGTTGAAGAAGTTGACGGCCATGGTACGGGGAACCACGCCTATGAGGAAGGGCTGGCTGACGGCCCGTCCGATGACCGCCGCCAGGAAGAACTGCCAGACGGCGTGGGCGCCGCCGATGGCAAACATGGACAGCCCCAGCACAATCACGCCCACAGGCATCAGCCACCGCGGCCCATAGCGGTCGGCCAGCCGGCCGGCGAAGGGCGCGAAGAGGCCCGACAGCCAGACCCCGCAGCCGGCGGCCAGCCCGATGCTGGTGCGGGACCAGTTGGTGTCATCCAGTATGTAGGTCTGCACTCCCCCCAGCACCACCCCCGCTATGGCTGTCGCCGCGAAGGCGCCCGCCCCGGACAAGCCAAGAACCAGCCAGCCATAGTAAAAGGGCGTGTTGGGACGCCAGTTCAGGACGGTGGAGAGAGCGGAGGCCATAGGACTGATTCTTATATCAGACCGGCCATATTCGCACAAGAACCGCTGGACAAAGGATAGCGTTCCATTTTAGGTGGTCTAGTCAGTTGACAACGGGGGTTTGGATTCCCGCCTTCGCGGGAATGACGGGTGGGCGCGGGAGTGACGGGTGAGGAAGCGGGAATGACGGGTTGTCAGCGGTCATACCACCTAAATTGGAACGCTATCCGGAGACAAAGGAGACGGTTGCAAAATCCCTCTCGTCCTAAGCCTGTCGAAGGGAGGGAGAGGCCCTTCGGCAAGCTCAGGAGGGGTGAGGGTGGGACCGCCAGGTTGCAAAGCTGCGGGTTGCCGTTTTTCTTCTCTGGATTCCTGCCTTCGCAGGAACGACGGGTTAGTCAGCCCCCGATCTATATGACGCAATTGCCCTGAGCGGCTCCCCTTCGCAGTTGACGGCGCAATTCCCCGCCCATAAACTCCGATGCAATATCCGAAATCCTCACCTGCCCAGGAGGTTTCCCGCATGACAACAGTGCAAACCCAGCCGCAGGCCGCCGCCCAGATGGGCGCTGCCGCCCGCCGCTTCCTCGACAGCCTCACCGCCGAGCAGAAGGGCAAGGCCACCTTCGAGTACATGGACGGCGAGCGGATGTACTGGTACTACCCGCCCATCAACCGCCACGGCCTGGCCCTGCGCGACATGGACGCCAACCAGCGCGAGCTGGCCTTCTCCCTGCTGGAAACCGGGCTGACTCCCCGGTCCTACGAGCAGTGCCGCCAGATTATCGAGCACGAGGACGTTCTCGGCCCGCTGGAAAAAGAGATGGGCATGATTACCTTCGTGCGCGACGTTGAACTGTACTACTTCACCGTCTTCGGCGAGCCGGGGCCCAAGGAACCGTGGGGCTGGCGCATCGAGGGGCATCACGTCTCCCTGCACTTCAGCGTCTGGGGTGACAATGTCATCTCCGTCACGCCCTTCTTCTTCGGCGCCAACCCCGCCGAGGTCCGCAAAGGCCCCAAGACCGGCCTGCGCATCCTGGGCGACCGTGAAGACCTGGCCTTCCAGCTCATGGAGAGCCTGGACGCAGACCAGCAGGCGACCGCCATCATCTACGACGAAGCCCCGCTGGACATCCTCACCTACAACGCTACCAAGGTCTCCTTCCCCTTCCGCCCGCAGGGGCTGGCCGCGGCTGATATGACCGGCGCGCAGAAGGAGACGCTGCTCAACCTCGTCGCCCTGTACGTCGGCCAAGTCCGCACCGACTTGGCAGAGCAGAAGCTGGCCGCCATCCGCGAGGGGGGCCTCGACCACTTCCACCTGGCCTGGGCCGGCCCGGTGTCCAAGAACGACGCCCACTACTACCGCATCCACGGCGGCAACTTCGTGGTGGAGTTCGACAACCGGCAGGACGGCGCAAACCACATCCACTCCGTCTGGCGCGACATCGAAAACGACTTCGCCGCCGACGTCCTGCGCGACCACCTGCGGCTGTTCCACGTACTCTAACCGGGGGTTGTCTGAATCAGGATTTTCAGGATTAAAGGATGCACAGGATTGGAAATAATATCCTGAAAATCCTAGAATCCTGGAAATCCTGATTCAGACTATTTCGTATGACGCTCAACGTTGCTGGAACCAGCGTCGTCCGCCGCGACCTGGAAGTGAAACTCACCGGAGAGGCCCGCTACACTGCCGACCTCAAGCTGCCGGGGATGCTCTACGGGGCAATCCTGCGCAGCCCGCACCCTCACGCCGACGTGCTCAGCGTGGACACCGCCGAGGCCCGGCGCCTACCCGGCGTCCGCGCCGTGGTCACGCCCTTCGACGCCAACATCCCCTCTCCCTCCGGGGGAGGGTCAGGGTGGGGGCGGCTGGCCCCCGACATGGGCATCCTCGACACTCGCGTCCGCTTCGTGGGCGACGAGGTGGCGGCGGTGGCCGCCGACGATCCCGATACGGCCCGGGCCGCGCTGGAACTCATCCGCGTCGAATACGCCGTGCTGCCCCACTACATGACCCCGGAAGCTGCGCTGTCCCCCGACGCCGTCGCCATCCACCCCGGCGGCAATCTGGCCCTGGGCGAAGTGATGTCGCTGGAGCGGGGCAGCGTAGCCGAAGGCTTCGCCGCCGCCGACGTGGTGCTGGAGGACGACTTCGAGATACCCACCCACTCCGCCGCGCCGCTGGAACCCCGCGCAGCCCTGGCGTCGTGGGGTGAAGACGATGACACAGACCTGACGGTCTGGAAGACCACCCGCGGCGTACACGTGGACCGCGATGCGCTCGCCGGCGCCCTTGGCCTGCCTTCCCATCGCGTCCGCGTCATCGGCCCCTTCCTCGGCGCGGGCTACGGCAACAAGGACGAGACCCGGCTGGCGGGGATTGCCGCCGCGCTTTCCCAGCGGGCGGGCCGCCCGGTGCGCGTGGAGTATTCGCGGGAGGACGAGTTCATCGCCGGGCGGGTGCGCCACGCCGCCAAGATACACATCCGGGCCGGGTTCAAGTCCGACGGAAGCATTACCGCCATTGAGGCCAGGGCGCTGCTGGACACCGGCGCGTACATCGCCTCCGGCGCGGGCGTGGCCCGCCGCACCGGGCAGGGCATCCTGTACCTCTACCACTGCGCCAACGCGAAGTACGAAGCGCACTTGGCCTACACCAACCGGCCCACCGCCGGCTCCTACCGCGCCCTCGGCGCTCCGCAAGGCCACTTCGCCCTGGAAAGCCTGATGGACCGCGCCGCCGAGCACTTCGGCATGGACCCGCTGGACTTCCGCCTGATGAACCACGTGCGCCCGGAGGGACAGCCCGGCCGGCGCACAACGCCCCCTGACCAGGTCATAGACAGCCAGCCCCTGGAAGGAGGCATCCCCTTCTCCAGCAACGGTTTGCGGCAATGCCTGGAGATGGGCGCCGAAGCCTTCGGATGGCGCGACTACCGCCCGGAGGAGCAGGCAGACCCGGCTCTGAAACGCGGGCGCGGTATGTCCATAATGATTTACCGCGGCGGCCCCGGCTCACCCTCCGCCGCAGAGGTAAGGGTCGAAAAGTCCGGCGCAATCAAGCTGATTACAGGCCTGATGGACGTAGGTGAAGGCGCGACCACGGTGCTGCCCCAGATGGCCGCCGAAGTTCTAGGCGCGGAATACGAGCAGGTGGAAGCAGTCTTCGCCGACAGCCGCGGCACGCCCGACGCGCCCATCACCGCAGGCTCCACGGCCACGTTCTCCACTGGCACCGCCGTGGTGCAGGCCGCCACCGAGGTGCGCGAGTCGCTGCTGGAGATTGCGTCGGCGGGTCTGGAAGTGCCCGCCTACGAGCTGGACGCCGCGCAGGGCTGGGTCTACGTGAAGTCCGACCCTTCCCGCCGCATGGCCCTGGCCGAGGTCGCCAGCCGGATGGACGGCGATTCCCTATCGGCGACGGCTTCCATCATTCCCGGCAGCGCCAACCACATCGTCAACTCCTTCGGCGCCCACTTCGTCGAGGTGGAGGTGGACACCGACACCGGCCGGGTGCGCATCCTGCGCTACGTCGCGGCCCACGACTCCGGGCGCATCATCAACCCCCGCGCCGCGCTGAACCAGGCCGAGGGCGCCGTCAGCCAGATGCTGGGCTTCGCCCTGTCCGAGGAGTTGGTGACCGACGCCGCCACCGGCGTAACCCTCAACCCTGGCTACCTGGAGCACAAGTCGCCCACCATCCAGGACTACCCCGACATCCAGATAATCTTCGCCGACATCGTGGACCCCGTAGGCCCCCTCGGAGCCAAGGGCCTCGGCGAAGTTCCCACCGTCGGCCCGGCCCCGGCCATAGCCAACGCCATCTACAACGCCACCGGCGTCCGCCTCCGCCGCACGCCGTTCACCCCGGACCGGGTGTTGGCGGCGCTGCAATCAACAACCTAAGAAGGACGGGTTTGAAGCCCGCCTTCACACAAAGGAAGCCAAATAGTAATGTCCCCCTTCCAGTACACCGAAGCCCAATCCCTAGACGAAGCCGTCGCCCTCCTCTCCCAGCCGGGCGCGGCGCCCATGGGCGGCGGCACCGATCTGCTGCCCCAGGTCAAAGACGGCGTCGTCCCTGCCGAGCAACTGGTGAGTGTCGCCGCCATCCCCGGTATGTCCGCCATCGCCGAGACTGCCGGCGGCCTGACCATCGGCGCGGCGGCCACCATCGCCGACGTTGCGGCGCATACCGTCGTGCGCCGTCGCTACGCCGCGCTGGCCGAGGCCGCCGGAGGACTGGCCACGCCGCAGATTCGCAACGAGGGCACTATCGGCGGCAACCTGAACCAGCGTCCCCGTTGCTGGTACTACCGCAGCCCGCTCATTCCGTGCCTGAAGAAAGGCGGCGACCGTTGCTACGCCCTGGCCGGCAACACCCGGCTGCTGTGCGTCACCGGCGGCGACCGCTGCTACATCGTGCATCCGTCCGACACCGCCGTGGCTCTCAGCGCTCTCGACGCCCGGCTGGAAACCGCCGGGCCCAAGGGCGGACGGGAGTTGGCGGTGGGCGAGTTCTTCGCCGGGCCGGGCCAAGACGTCCTGCGCGAGAACGTGCTTGAGCCGGGCGAGCTGATAACCCGCATAGTCCTGCCCGCCAATGCCCCGGGGCGCAGCGTCTACCTGAAAGTCCGCGAGCGAGAGTCGGGCGACTTCGCGCTGGTCAGCGTTGCTGCGGCCCTGTCCCTTGACAACGGCATCATCCGCCAAGCCCGTATCGTTCTCGGTGGTGTCGCTCCAATCCCATACCGGGCTACGGAAGTAGAGGACTGCCTCACCGGACGCCTCGCCAGCGGCCTTGACCCCGCCGAAGCCGCCGCTCTCGCCCTGCCCAACGCCACGCCGCTGCCCCAGAACGGCTACAAGCTTCCCATGGCCCGCAACACCATCAGGCGCGCCCTGGCGTTCCTGCTGTGATATGGACAACTATTATGACGAATACGATGCCGAAGAAATCTCGATGCTGCGCCGGGCGTTCGACGAATTGCCCAAGGTTCCCGGTCATGGCGATGAGGCGCTTTTGAGGCACAATAATATCCTGCCCGAATGGGTGATGCGGATCATCGCTGAACCCTACGACCGTTACGAAGAACTGGACCCGGCAGGAGAAAGGCAAACGATAGTCGCGGGGCGCGTGCCGGAATCAAATCAGTGGATAAAGCTGGTTTTTGTCGGCGACCCGGAAACCGGGAGATTCCTGACCGCTTATAATGACAGAAGATTGGAAACAAGATACGGAGGACGGCCGTGGAACATCCGGTAAAACGCATCGAATTGCCGCCCTTGCCGAAGGCAAACGTGTTATATGAGCCTGAATACCAGGTGCTCTTTATCGAAAATGGGCAGTCGAGCGAAGTGGGCGAGGAAATGGCGAAGGGCGTGCTTGTCCTTTATGACAGGGACGCTGATGACGCGCCAACGTCGGCGGTGGCAATCCGCATCGACCGTGCCGAGGTAGTGTTGAAACCATTCGTAGACGCCATCCTCGCCAAATACGGCATCAAAGCCGACGAAGCCGTGCTGGAAATCACCCCAAAGGCTGCCGACGACTAATCAAACCAGACCTGAAGGAACACCAACCTTGAACGACTACATCCTCCTTGACCGCCAGCCGCCGCTGGTCACCGTTACCCTCAACCGCCCGGCCCAGCGCAACGCCATCAGCTTCGATATGTGGCATGAGCTGGCCGCGCTGATGCGCCAACTCGACGCCGACAGCGAGGTGCGCTGCATCGTCATCACCGGCGCGGGCGGCGAGGCGTTCTCCGCCGGGGCCGACATCGCCGACTTCTACAAGCACCGCTCCGACTCGGCTAAGGGCAAGGGTTACAACAACGCTGTTAACGGCCTGCTGGAGGCCCTCACCGAGATGTCCACCCCCACCATCTCGATGATCGAGGGATTCGCCGCCGGCGGGGGTTGCGAGATGGCCGTCGCCACCGACCTGCGCATCGCCGCCGAGGGCAGCCGCCTGGGTATCCCCGTCGCCCGCCTGGGCATCACCATCGGCCACCGCGAGATGCGCGGGCTGGTGGACCTGGTGGGCAAGGGCAACGCCCTCTACATCCTGCTGTCCGGGCGGCTGCTGGACGCCCAGGAGTCCCTGCGCATCGGGCTGGTCAACCAGGTGGTGCCGCCCGAAGACCTCCGCGACGCCACCTACAAGCTGGCCAACGAGATAGCCGCCCTCGCGCCCCTGTCTCACGCCGTCAACAAGCTCACCCTGCGCCAGGTACAGGCCAAGCCCGTTCTTGCCGACCTTACCGACGAGGAAAACGCCCTCCCCCTGACCCAGTTCGACACCGAGGACTACCAGGAAGGATACCGCTCCTTCCTCGAAAAGCGCCGCCCCAACTTCGTGGGCAGGTAGTCTGAACTGTGATTCATTTGATTCGTGTGATGGACAGGATTTCTCTATAATCAGGGTCATCCCATGAATCAAATGAATCACAGTTCAAGACAAAAAACCCGCGCAGACCTTCTGCTGGTGAAGCGCGGCCTCGCCGAGTCCCGCGAGCGGGCGCAGGCCCTCATCATGGAGGGCATGGTGTTCACCCCCTCGGGCCGTGTCGCCAAGTCCGGCGCGCTTCTGTCCAACGATGTCGAGGTGGAGGTCCGGGGGCGTCTGCCGTATGTCAGCCGTGGCGGCGTCAAGCTGGCCCATGCCCTCGACCACTTCGCCATAGACCCGGCGGGCCTCGTCGCCCTTGACGTTGGGGCCTCCACCGGCGGGTTCACCGACTGCCTGCTACAACGCGGCGCAACCCGCGTCTACGCCATCGACGTGGGCCACGGCCAGCTTGCCTACACCCTGCGCCGCGACCCCCGCGTCGTCTGCATTGAGAAACTGAACGCCCGCTTGCCCTTCCAACTGCCGGAATCGGTGGACCTGCTGGTCATTGACGTCTCGTTCATCTCCCTGACCCTGGCTCTGCCCCAGCCGCTCACCCACCTGCAAGCGGGCGGTTACGCCGTTGCCCTCGTCAAGCCGCAGTTCGAGGCCCGGCGCGGCGAGGTCGGGAAAGGCGGCGTCATCCGCGATGACGCCCTGCGCGACGACATCCTGATGCGCGTGGAGCAGTGGCTGTCCGCCCGCGACGACGTAGAACTGCTGGACACCATCCCCTCGCCCATCACCGGCGACGCTGGCAACCGCGAGTTCCTGTCACTGCTGCGAAAGCTCTAACGATAGCGTTCCAATTTAGGTGGTTTTCCGCCAGACAACCCGTCATTCCCGCGAAGGCGGGAATCCAAACCCCCGTCGCCTGTCGATTTGACCACCTAATTCGGAACCTTGCCAGCTCTGACGCCCCCCTGCGCCAACGGAAAATCGGGTATGATAGCGCCGTCGGCAGCCTGCCGACGGCAATCTGCATCTGGAGAAAAGGATATGTACTTGCTGAGGCGAATCTTCAAGTGCAAGCCCGGCGAGGCCCGGCGTGTGGCCTCTCTGGTTCGTAAGCAGGCCGACGCCTTCGAGGAAGCCGGACAGCGCAGTCCCTGCCGAGTCTACTTCAACGGCTTCACCACCCCGGCCGAGCAGGACGTGGTGGTGCTGGAGTGGACCGACGAGGCGCTTAGGTCAACATTTCGCGCCGACGTGCAACTACCCCAGGCCGTCAGGGAAATCGGCGGGCAGGTGGCCCAGCTTACCGAGAGCAACCGCCTCGAGATAATGGAGCTGATGACCCCGGACAAGATGCTGGACGTTTAGGCAGGGCAATCGTATTATCCCCGTCATTCCGGCGAAAGCCGGAATCCTGAGAGCGAAATCATCAATTATCCTCTCGATTTCGTTCACGCCATGGTTTCTGGACTCCGGCCCGTATCCAGTACGGGGTGACGTTCTTTCGCCGGGAGGGACGGGTGTGCGGCCTATAATGCAATTGCCCTGACGTTTAGGCACCTAACCTGCCCCGCAACCTACAATCGGTTAACATTACCCGGTACGGCGTGGACGCCGTGAACCAATACAGAATGGAGTTACGTTCGATGTACTTGCTAAGGCGAATCTGGAAGTGCAAGCCCGGCGAAGCCCGCCGCGTCGCCAGCCTGGTGCAAAAACAGGCGCAAATCTATCATGACGCGGGACAGCGCAGCGAATTCCGGGTCTACTTCAACGGCTACACCACCCCCACCGACCCCGACACGGTGGTGCTGGAATGGACCGACGAGGCCCTGATGTCGCCCATGCGCGGCGGCAACGAACTGCCCCAGGCAGCCCTCGCCGTCGGCGCCCAAGTCCGCGAACTCACCGAGGGCAACCGCTTCGAGATAATGGAGCTGATGACCCCGGACAAGATGCTGGACGTTTAAGGGAAGTTCTGCACCCAATTTCCTCTCCCTCTGGGAGATGGCCAGGGTGAGGGCGTCATCCACAAATGAGGCGATACTCAATACCTGATCAGTGTCTTGCATCGTCCTAGGTAGACTTGTCCGAGAAGGGGGATTATGCCTCACATTCCCGATGGCCCAATAACCTGTACTTCGCATAAACCAGAGGGAGCCTTTGAAGCTGTTTCAGGCAGTCTGGAGACCCTCAGAGATACCATGAAGGACGTTGCCGCATCCTACGCCGCGATCTCGGCTAGCGCCGATAGGGCAGCCGACGCAGTGGCAGAGGTCAGGGCCGTCTTCATCAGGAAATTCGCTAATGGTGAGGATTCCAATGCAAGTTGAAGAAATCGCCGCGAAGCTGACCGAAGCGGGCAAGACCGTGTCCGTGGCCGAAGCCTGCACCTGCGGGCTGGTGGGCTATATGCTGGGCACCGTGCCGGGCAGCTCGCGCTACTTCCCCGGCGGCGTCATCGCCTACACCGGCGGGCTGAAGGAGTCCGTGCTGGGCGTGCCCGACGAGGTGGCCCCCAGTCACGGCACCGTCAGCCGCGAGATGGCCGTCGGCATGGCCCGCGGCGTGCGCGAACTCACCGGCACCGACTACGCCATCTCCACCACCGGCGTCACCGGCCCCGCCGCCGGACGCTCCGGCCTGCCCATCGGCACCTTCTGGGTCGGCCTCTCAGTTAAGGACGGCGAGGATACCGCCATAGAGGTCCACATAGACGGCGACCGCGACGCCACCAAGCGCGGCGCAGCTCAAGCCGCCCTCGACCTGCTGGGAACCGTGCTGTAACCCTTAGTTCCCTCTCCCTCTGGAAGGAGGGTTAGGGTGAGGGCGTATCACTAGGCAAGTATCTGGCTCAGAAACGTCTTGGTGCGCTCCTGCTGCGGGTTGTTGAAGAACTCGCGGGGCGGCGCGTCCTCGATGATTACGCCCTCGTCGAACATCACGATACGGTCGGCGACCTCGGTGGCGAAGCCGATTTCGTGGGTGACAATCATCATCGTCATGCCCGATTCGGCCAGGTCCCGCATCACGTCCAGCACCTCGCGGATCATCTCCGGGTCGAGGGCCGAGGTCGGTTCGTCGAACAGCATTATCTGGGGCCGCATGGCCAGCGCCCGCGCGATGGCGACGCGCTGCTGCTGACCGCCCGACAGCTCGCCGGGGTACTTGGCCGCCTGCTCCGGGATGCCCACCCGCTCCAGCAGCTCCATGGCCACGTCCTCGGCGTCGCTGCGCTTCCACTTCCGCACCTTGATTGGGGCGAGGGTGATGTTCTGCATCACCGAGAGGTGGGGGAACAGGTTGAACTGCTGGAACACCATCCCCACGTCGCGGCGGATGGCGTCAATGTTCCGCACGTCCTGGGTCATCGGCACGCCCTCAACGATGATGTCGCCCCGCTGGTGCTCCTCCAGCCGGTTGATGGTGCGGATGAAGGTGGACTTCCCCGACCCCGACGGGCCGACGATGACCACCTTCTGTCCCCGGTCAACCGAAGTCGTAACGCCCCGCAGCACGTGGAAGCTGCCGAACCACTTGTGCACGTCCCGCGCCACTATCATCGGCCCATCGTATACTGGCGCTTCCTGTATCTCTTCAGCCATCTTCCAGCTCCATCCCATTAGCTCCCTCTCCCTTGAGGGAGAGGGAATTTTACCGCCGTCCCACGCCCAGGTGTTCCTCCACCTTCTGGCTGACGTAGGACATGGTGTAGCAAAACACCCAGAAAACCACTGCCATAAACAGGAGCAGCTCTTTGACGTTGGCCAGGTACTCGGGGTTGCCTTGAATGTATGCCCGGCCGAATTCCAATATGTCCAGCATCCCGATGATGTATACCAGGGTGGTGTCCTTGAACAACGCGATGAACTGGCCCACGATGGCGGGTATCACGTTGCGTATAGCCTGGGGCAGCGAGATGAGCAGCGTGGTCTGCCAGGCAGCCAGCCCCAGCGCCCGCGCGGCCTCCGCCTGGCCGGGATGCAGGGCCTGGAGTCCGCCGCGAATGTTCTCCGCCATATATGCCGAGCTGAACAGGGTGATGACAATGCTGGCCCGCAACAGCGAGTTGGTCGGGAAGTCCTCGGGGAAGGCCAGCGGCACCAGCACCTGCGACATAAACAGCAGAGTAATCAGCGGCACGCCCCGAAACACCTCGATGAACACCACGCACAGCAGCTTGACCACCGGCAGGTTGCTGCGTCTCCCCAAGGCCAGGGCAATGCCTATGGGAAAGCTCAGCGAGATTCCCGCTACGGCCAGCAGCAGGTTCAGCGTCAGCCCGCCCCAATAGACCACCGACACCGGCTGAAGCCCGGGGACTCCCGGCAACCCGCGCATCAGCAGCAGCGATACCAGGAACGCCGCCACGCCGTAGATGACGATGGCCCGGCCGCTCATGCCTGTGTAATGAGCTATGGCCCATCCCAGCAGCAGCGCGGGGATATTCGCCGCCAGCAGCAGCCGCACGTCCATCCCCATCCGCTCGAAGCTGTACGGCAGCAGGGCGAACAGCGCCATAATCACCACGGCTCCGATCCCCAGCCGCCGCGCCACCGGGTTGCCGGCCAGGCCCCACGCCATGCCCAGCAGAACCGACACCAGAAGCAGGCAGACCTGCGGCCTCCAGAAGCAGTTCTGGCCCTCACAGGCCGCCTCGGTGTTGTACGGCCCGATGACCAGCCGTCCGCCGAGGACGCTGATGACACTCCAGTCGGCCGCGGTGGACATCCACTTCAGCCCAAACCACAACCCCGCTATCGTGACGGCCAGGGATATGACCGTCAGGACGGTGTTGAACCAGGAATTGAACAGGTTGACCCGCAGCCACCCGATTGCCCCCACCTCCGTCAGGGGCGGCGGCAAAAGCTGACCGGAGCCTGCGTCAGTACCGGCGGCCACCGCTAACCCCCCGTGAACCGGATGTGGCGGTTGTAGAGATTGCCGATGAGCGAGTAGGTCAGGCTCATTGCCAGGTATGCAGCCATTAGCAGGGCGTAGATGGACACCGCCGGCGCCAACTGCGTCATCGTCTTGGCCACGTTGGTCAGATCCGCGTAGCCGATGGCCCCGGCCAGACTGCTGTTCTTGGTCAGGTTCAGGAACTGGCTGATGAGGGGAGGTATGATGACCCGCAGGGCCTGGGGAAAGGTGACGTTGCGCAGAGTTTCCATGGCCGACAGCCCCAGAGCGCGGGAGGCTTCGATCTGTCCCCGGTTGACCGACTGTATGCCGGCCCGCACAATTTCGGCGATAAACGAGGCGGTGTAGGTCACCAGCCCTACCAGCAGCCCCACCAGCCCGGCCGGAGCGGTGAACCCGCCGCCGATGCGCCCGAACCGGCCCTCCGGCGCTGGCGATGATATGTAGTATGGCGAATCACCGGCAGCCAGACTCACCAGGACCCAGGCGATTGCGCCCAGCAACACCGCCGTCGACGCTCCGGCAAGCAGGGGATAGGATGCTTGCCCAGTGCTTACCTCCCGGGCAGTCAGGAGCCGGTAGACCATCCAGCCGGCCAACAGGGAGCCGGCCCCCAGCAACGCCCATACCAGCGACGGGCCTAAACCGGCGGCTTGGGGGAAGGGCAAGGAAAAGCCGCCGTTGTTGATGTACAGCCCGCCGCCGATGATATAGCCCTCCCGTACCGGCGGCAGGGCCAGAACGATGTAGAACCAGAAGAACAACTGCACCAGCAGCGGCACGTTGCGGAAGAACTCGATGTAGACCGTGGCCAGCCTGGCCACCAGCCAGTTGCCGGACAGCCGCGCCACGCCGATGAAGATGCCCAGCCCCGTGGCCAGTATGACGCCCACGATGGATACGACAACGGTGTTGACCGTAGCCACTGCCACGGCATAGCCGTAGGAGTCCGAAGATTCATAGGGCAGAAAGTGATGGCCGATGGGGGTCTGGTATGCCCGGTCCAGGAAGCCCCAGCCGTGGGAGATATTCCGGTCCTGCACCGCAGTGGCGATGTTGGTGAAGAACCAGGACACCAAGGCCACAACCAGTATGGCCGACACAATCTGCAAGGTCCACTGGATGACCCTGGTATGCCGCCAGACTTCAACGCCCTGGTAGGTGAGCATTCCCCTCAACTGAGCCATATAACCCCGTGTCGAACCCGCCATAAAGTCGCCACAAATCTAACATACCCCGGCCAGCTTGTTAATCTGCCGGTTGGACGTTGCCAGGCGTTTTCACCGCAGCGGCGCGGCGTATATCTGTCCGCCCCTGGGGCAGTCCTGGCAGGGGGCGTTGGCCCATAGGGCGTTGCGGCTGCCCTCGCGCGGCAGGCCCAGCGGCGCCAGGTGGCGGTCGTAAATCTCGCCGTAATTGCCCACGGCCCGGATTACGTCCTGCGCCACGGTGAGATTCAGCCCCAGGCTTTGCTGACCGTAGGAACCTTCCAGACCGAACAGCCGGTCGGTGGTGCTGTCTCCGGTGACCGCCTCCGGCACAGTGGCCGAGGTCACTCCAAAGGCTTCGGCGTAAATCAGGATAGCCATAACCGTCTTCACGATGTCGTACCATTGGTCATCCCCGTGGGGCACCACCGGGCCCAGCGGCTCTTCCGAGATGGTGCCGGGCAGGATGACGTGGGCCGAGGGGTCTTGCAGTCCGGTGCGGGTGCTGACCAGGCCGGAGCGGTCGCCGGTCAGGGCGTCGCACTGTTTCGCCTCGTAGGCTGTGTTGGTCCCGATGTTGGTCTCAAAGGTCAGCACCTCCAGGTTGAGGTCGTTCTGATTGTCGAAATCCTGGAGGTTCAGCTCGGTGGTAGTGCCTTGCTGTACGCATACCTTGGCGCCCTCCAGCTCCAGCAGTCCGCTCACGCCTAGGTCTTGGCGAACCATGAAGCCCTGCCCGTCGTAGAACATCGTCTGGGCGAAGTTGCCCCACTGGGCGTCGCGGGAGGAAGTCCAGGTGGTGTTGCGCGACATGATGTCCACTTCCCCGGACTGGATCGCCGGGCCGCGCTCGGCGGCGACGGTATGCCGGAATTCCACGGCGTTGGCGTCGCCCAGCACGGCGGCGGCCACGGCGCGGCAGAGGTCTATGTCAAAGCCTGAAACCCCTCCGCTCTCTTCGTCAAGAAAACCGAAACCGGCCAGGGTCCGGTTGCTGGAGCAGACCAGGTTGCCCCGCTCTCTAATGATGTCCAGACGGCTGGTCGCGTCCGCGGCGGCCGGAACCTCCACCGTCTCCGCTTCCCCGGCGCAGCCGGCCGCAAGCAACAGAAGCAGCGCCGCCAGCAGAGCAAACGCCCGGCGCTTCATTCCGGCCTCCTTATATCGCGTCTTTGCGTCATTTGCCGGTGCGTGGATTAGCGACAAAAGGCCGGGGCGGGTTGAACCCCGCCCCGGCGTTGCTTTCCTGCGCCGGACTCAGGCCGCAGCGGTTAACGCGGCGGCGCGGCGTAAATCTGCCCGCCCTTGGGGCAGTCCTGGCAGGGGGCGTCGGCCCAGAGGGCGTTGCGCCCGCCCTCGCGCGGCAGGTTGATGCCGTCGGGGCCGAGGTTGCGGTTATAAATCTCGCCGTAGTTGCCCACGGCCCGCAGCACGTCCTGCGCCACGGTGTTGCTCAGGCCCAGGCTCTCCTGGCCGAAGGAGCCCTCGGTGCCCAGCAGCCGGTCTACGGCGGTTTCGCCGGTGACGGCGCTGGGGACGCTGCCCTGGGAGATGCCGTAGGCCTCGCCGTAGATGAGGATGGCCATTACGGTCTTCACGATGTCGAACCACTGGTCATCGCCGTGGGGGACCACCGGGCCCAGCGGTTCCTCGGAGATGGTCTCCGGCAGGATGGTGTGGCCCGTGGGGTTATCGAAGGCCGAACTTATGGCGGCGAGCTGCGAGCGGTCGTTGGTGAAGGCGTCGCACTGTCCGCCCTGGTAAGCGGCCACCACCGCGTCGGTGTCCTCGAAGGTCAACGGGGTGATGTTCAGGTTGTACTGGTTGGAGAAGTCTTGCAGGTTCAGCTCGGTGGTGGTGCCCTGGGTCACGCACACGGTGGCGTCCTGTAGTTCCAGGGCGCTGGTCAGGCCCAGGTCCTTGTTGGCCAGGAAGCCCTGTCCGTCATAGAACATGGTCTGCACGTAGTTGCCCCACTGGGCGTCGCGGGAGGTGGTCCAGGTGACCGTCCGCACCAGCATATCCACTTCGCCGGACTGGATGGTCGGCCCGCGCTCGGCGGCGGTAATCAGGCGGATTTCGATGGCGTTGGGGTTGCCCAGCACCGCGGTCGCCACGGCGCGGCAGAGGTCTATGTCGAAGCCGACGTTGTTGCCGGCCGCGTCCAGATAGCCGTAGCCGGGAACGTCGTTGCGGCTGGCGCAGATGAGGGTGCCGCGGTCCTTCACGGTTTGAAGGCGGTTCACAGTCTCAGGTTCCACTTCCACTATACGGGTTACTTCGACCTCAACCGTCTCCGGTTCAGCGGCGCAGGCGGCCACCAGCAGCAACAGCACCGCTGACAGTATTGCCAATGGGATAAATGCTTTAATCTTCAAATCTGTTTCCCTCGACCTCCTTAGTTGCACATTCCAGGCCCGGACTCCGGTTCCGGGCCGTCCACCAGAGAGTATAACCGCAAGCCGCCTTCCCTTGCCAGATTAGCGCAGGCCAGTTGCGGGCATTCGTCAGAAAAACAGCAGGGGCGTGATTCCATCACGCCCCCTTTTCGGGTTCAACGGAGGAAAGGCTCTACCGCCCCCGCAGCCTCGGGTCCAGCACGTCGCGCAACCCGTCGCCCAGGAAGTTGACGGCGAACACCACGGCGGCGATGGCGATTCCGGGGAATACCACCAGCCAGCCCTGCTCGTCAATGTGGGCGCGGCCAATCTCCAGCATACTGCCCCAGGTCGGCACGCCCTCGGGCACGCCCACGCCCAGGAAGCTCAGCGACGCTTCCACCACGATGGCGAACCCCAGGGTGATGGTCATCAGCACGATATACGTGGCGATAACGTTGGGGAGAATGTGCTGGATCATTATCCGCACCGGGTTGGCCCCGATGGAGCGCGACGCCAGGATGTAGTCCAGCTCCTTGATTCGCAGGGCCTCGGAACGGATGACCCGCGTGGCGCCGGGCACCAGTATAACCACCAGCGCGATAACCACGTTGTTGATGGAGGCGCCCAGGGCCGCCATAAGCCCCAGGGCCAGGATAATCGGCGGGAACCCCATCAGGGCGTCCACCAGCCTTTGCACGATAATATCGAATACGCCGCCCGTATAGGCGCTGCCAATTCCGATGACCGTGCCGATGGTAATGCCGATGAGGACGGTCATCAGCCCCACGTACATGGAGATGCGCGCGCCGTGAATCAGGCGGCTGAGCACGTCGCGGCCGATGTTGTCCGTACCCAGGGGAGCGCCTTCCGTACCCGGCCCGCAGAACTTTCTCGTTGTTTTGTCGCCGGACTCACACTTGGCGACGCCCACACCCTCCGGGTCGTGGGGAGCGACGTAATCGGCGTAGACGTCCGTAGCTACCGCCAGAACGATGACTATCATGCCAATGGCGGCCAGGGGCTTGCGCCGCCAGAATCTGAGTATGGTGGAACGGACCGGCTTCAGGCCGGCAGCGAGAACCAGCATCACCGGCAAGCTGATCATCGCTATGAAGCGAATCACCGTGTCCAGCCACGATACCGTGCCGAAATGGCTGATGACGTAACTGACCAGAAAGACGGCAACAGTAGCGCTGAAAAGGGTGAGGATACTCCCGGATGCGGAACTCGCCTGTTCCAGGGATGCGACTTCTAAATCGGCATCCTGGACCTCATCCGTGCGAAACACGGCCATATCTATCCCTGCCTGAATGGTTTTGCAGGGGCGCACATCAGTGGGCCCCTGCGCTCACGGAGCCGGTTAGGCGTATCTGATGCGGGGGTCCAGCCAGCCGTACAGCAGGTCCACCACGAGATTGATGGTCACGATGAACAAGGCTGCTATCACAATCACCGCCTGGATCATCGTGTAGTCCCGTTGGAAGATGGACTCAATGAGAATCCGGCCCATGCCGGGAACCAGGAAGATGGTCTCGATGATGACCGTGCCACCGAACAGGCGGGCGAAAATCCAGCCGGAGGTGGTGAGCACCGGCAGCAGGGCGTTCTTCAGGCCGTGGCCGTAGACCACCGAGTTTTCGCTCAAGCCCTTGGAGCGGGCGGTGCGCATATAGTCTTCGCGGATGATTTCCATCATCGCGGAGCGGGTAACGCGCGCCACGAAGCCCATTTCGTAGAAGCCCAGGGCCAGCGCGGGCCAGATCATCTGGTGCAGGTTGACCAGCGGGTCATCCCACAGGTGCGAGTAGTTCAGGGGGGCCAACCCTCCGACGTGCACCAGCAACAGCAGGAGGAGGATGGCGATGAGGAAGGTGGGCATGGCGATGCCGGTCATGGTGAAAACCCGCGCCACATAGTCCAGCGGGCTTTCCGGGCGCAGCGCGGAGACTATCCCCAGCGGCACGGCCACAACCACCGAGATGAGCATGGCCATGATGGTCAACTCGACCGTGACCGGAATCCGGTCGGCCAGTTCCTCCATCACCGGGGCCTTGAACCAGTAGGAGTTCCCGAAGTCTCCCTGTATGACGCCGCCAATCCAGTCGAAATACTGGTTCACCAGCGGCTTGTTCAGGTCGAGTTCAATGCGGCAATCTATGAGCTCTTCCTGCGTGAACGTGGCCTCGCCGTCGCTGAGAATGGCTAGGCACACATCCCCCGGGATAAGGCGCATCACCACGAACACGATGATGGTGATGAGGATTATCGTCGGGATGAAGAGCCCTACGCGCTTGATTATGTACTGTCTCATCTACCCAGTCCCGTACCAGGGCAGAATATAGGGGCCTCTTCCAGAGGCGGAGTCGAAGTGTAACACACGAGGGCGGGTCATAGACCCGCCCTCGCGCAGGCCGTCACGCTCCTAGCGCTCCAGCCAGAGGTCTTCGTGCTTGAAGTGCGTCTGCACCGTCTGCGGAGCGTGGAAGTTCTTTATCTGCTCGCCGATGACCCACTGCAACACGCCCCAGCCGAGGGTGATCCAGTGGTTATCTTCCTGGGTGAACAGGAAGGCTTCCAGCTCCTTGTTGATTTCCCGGCGCTTCTCGGGGTCCAGCTCCACCTTCTGTTCCTCGAACTTCTGGTTGACCCAGTCGTTCTCCCAGTCGGTGTAGTTGCGGGTGGCGCCCTTCAGGTAGACGCCGCCCATGATGCCGTCCACGTCCAGCACCACCTGGCCCTCGCCCTGGCAGGCCAGCTCCCAGTCGCCTACCTGGTCAGCAGGGCGGGAGGTGGCGAAGAGGTCGTAACCCGCGGCGCTGGGGTAGGTCTGGAAGTCGGTTACCA
This sequence comes from Dehalococcoidia bacterium, assembly GCA_965204865.1. GTDB lineage: Bacteria > Chloroflexota > Dehalococcoidia > Lucifugimonadales > UBA3495 > VXOI01. Next base: position 4,209,170 of record OZ242027.1, read on the forward strand.
CGATGTTCAGCGCCTTCTCAAGCTGGTCCTTGACCACCGAGCACTGCTCGGGGTAGGTGCCAACCTGCCGCACATCCATGCGGGTCTCGAAGCCGTCGGCATAGCCGGCCTCGGACATCAGTTGCTTGGCCATTGCCAAGTCAGCCTCGCCCTCGGGGGTGTCCTTGGGCCGCAGGCCGGGCCAGGTCTCGCATTCCTCGAAGCTGTGAGCCAGACCCATCAGCGGGCAGCCCACGCCGGAGGTGTTGTCGAAGACCAGGTCGTTCCACTGCTGGTAGTCAATAGCCAGCGCAATGGCCTGGCGCACGCGAGCGTCGTTGAACGGCTCCTTCTTGACGTTGAGCATCAGGCCCCAGTCCGCCGTCGGCTGCACCGCGACGCCGCGGTATTGGCCGTCGGTGTCCCGCTCCAGCTCAAACACCTGGGTCGGGGTCATGTTGGTGAAGCCGCCGTTGGACATATCAATCTGGCCGCCCTTGAGCTGGGCAATCAGTACGCTGGGGTCAACGATGATGGTGTGGTCAATGCCGTCGAAGTAGGGCTTGCCGTCCTTGAAGTAGTTGGGGTTCTTGGACACCTTGTAGAAGCTGCCCCGCTGGTACTCGTCCAGCACGAAGGGCCCGGAGCCGGAGCGATGCTCGATGACGCTCTCGGCCAGGTTGAGGTCAACGCCCTGGTCCAGGATGTGCTTGGGCAGCACCTTTACGTAGTCCACGGCCAGGAACTTGATGAAGGCGCCGGAGGCGAACTTCAGGTTGAACTCGACGGTGTTGTTGTCTATCAGGTTCACGCCGCCGTTACTGGCTTCCAGGGTGTACTGTCGCCAGAGACCGGAGCGGCCCATCTTGGAGTCCAGGTCGCCATAGCGAAGCATGGAGTTGTGGACGTCCTCTCCGTCGAGGGTCTCCCCATCCAGCCATGAGACGTCATCACGGATTTTGAAGGTGATGGTCTCTCCGCCGTTGGAGGATTCCCAGCTCTCGCACAGGTCGCAGACAATCAGGCTGGTGTCCACCGTGTCGTACTGGACAATCTGGTTGTACAACTGGCTCACCGCCTGGATGCTGGAAAGGGACGAGGAACCCTTGGGGTCCCAGTCGCGGCTGTCGGCGTAGGCCGACATATTGACTATGCCGCCGTACTGCGGGCCGCCCGCGGGCGTGGGGGTGGGCCGCGCCACCACCTGCGTCGCCGTGGGCGCCGGGGTGTTGGTCGGCCTAATGGTGGCGTCCGGCACAGCCGTGGGCGCCGGCGCGCTGGTGGCCTGTTGCTGCTGGCCCGACGGGGCGGGCGGGCTGGTGGCCTGTTGGCCCGACGGAGCGGGGGCCTCGGTAGCCACGGGCGCAGGCGCCTCGGTAGCCGCGGGCGCAGCAGGCGCGCTGGTAGCCGTAGGATCCGCCGCCTCACCGCAGGCAACGCCGACGACCACGAGGGCCATCACCGCCAGCGGAAGCAGCAGTCGCAGGTTGAAGAGTCGGTGTATCGCCATTATCTCCTTTCTCCTCCTAATCGGCCCGGCGTTCATTCCCGCCGCAGTCCTGAGAGTTTGCCGGCTCTGTGTGACAGCACAAAGCGACGGCGGGGACACGCCGCTACGCTTGTCCTACTAAATGGAAAATACTAGGGCGTAGATACCGATTAGTCAACCTTTTTGGATGAGCAATTTACCGGCCCACCTCTCAAGCTCCCAACGATTATCGACGCTGGAATCGAAAAAACCGTCATCCTCTCAAATCTGGAATGACGGTTATGAATGCGAAATGCGAAGGAATTCGTTATCAACCAGATAGCTTTCGGTACGGTTCCAGCAACAGGCGAACATCGGTATCCACATCGGCGTCCACGTAGAACGGCTCGAAGTCGGCGGCCCGCGTCCAGATGCGCGCGGTCTGTATAAGGGCCGCCCGCTCCACCGACGCGGGCCAGCGCAGGATGCCCACCCCGCGGCCGGAGGCGTGGGCCGCGGCGGCGCTGCCGTTCAGCCCCCGCGACACGCTCAGCTCGTTGCCGTCAATGGCGGTTATCAGCGCCTGCTCCGCCGCCGTCGCGCCTGCGTCGCCACCCAACAGGACGGTCTGCCCGGCGCGGAACTGCGAGCCTTCGCTGACAGTTATAGCGGCGGCATCGGCGGCGACCGGCGCGGCCAGGGTTGCGCCGGAGGGTTCGGCGAACAGGCGGTAGCCCCAGGCGCCGCTCACCCGGAAGTTGGCCTCGCCGGGCGAGAACCCGTCGCCGCGCTCCGTCGACACCCGGTCCTTCGACGAGCTCAGGATTGCGCCGTAGGGCCGGCCCCAGGGACGCAGAGGCGCGGCGTTGTGGGGCAGCAGCCGGTAGTCCCCGGAATCCCACACCTTCCCGAACTCCCGCCCGGACGAATCGCCCTCAGCCAGCTCGTTCACCGAAATCAGGTCAGGCACCAGCAGCCGGCCGTTGCCCGTCCCGTCGAACAGCAGCGTCTCCACCCGCGGGTAGAAGTGGCGGTTGCAGTAGTGGTCCACCCAGTCCGAGACCGCGAGGAGCAGCTCGAACAGCTCGTCGTCATCGTCGGCCCCGGCCGCCGGGTCCTTCAGCACGCTGTCGTCCTTGAGCTTGGTCAGGTCGCCGTAAAGGGAGCGATACGCTTCGCGGGCCATGCTTCCTCCTGATGCGCCGGCTTTGCCCAAAAATGTGTTTTTAATTCCGATTTATTGTGCAAATTTTATTTTAATTCGGCGCCTTCCGTGCCGCTCATGGCTTTCCCTTGTGCCGCCCGGTGCTGTGGTCCGCTGGAACGGGCCCGGCCTCAGTCGTTGCTGGGCCATCGCGCTGTCGCAACTGCGGGCAGCCGCCGCAGCTAGATGTCCTGTCCTTCCTTTCTCCCGATTCCGACCAGTTTCTTCAGGAGCCATACCACGGGTTCGGCGGCGAATCTCGCGAAGACTACCGCCCATAGCGCTAGTAACACGTGGTTGCCCGGGGACCCAGGGCTTGCGTCAAAGTTGCCGCAGGCTCTGGCGATGACTAGGATGCCCAGGGTAATGAACAGCAGGTTGCATATTTCCTTGGCCGCGGTTATGGCCCGGTATCTCGGAGTCCCGCGCTCCGGCGGGGAAAGGAACCGGTAGATCTCTTCTCTCATTTTCGTGCGCCTCTCTCAAAATGGTAATCAGGTGAGGGAGTGAAATTCCCCTTGCCCGCTTTGGCCGTGCGTGTCGGCGGATCCGCCGGGCTTTGCGCAACGAATAATTTCTAATTCCGGTTCGTTGTGCAAAATTTGTTTTAATTCAGAGACCATTGCCCGCGCCGTCAGCCCATGGCGTCCGGTTATAGACTCCGCTCATTGTGTCGCCTGGTGCTGCTGCCCGCTGGAACGGGCTAGGCCGTCGCGTCCCAGCTGTTGCTGGCATTGGGGGCTAGGTGCCCTGCTCTTCCTTTCTTCCGGTTCCGGCCACCTTCTTCAGGAGCCACACCGTAGGCCTGATGGCGTATCGCGCCAGAAAGACCACGGAGAGGGCCAGTATCAGCCAGTTGACCGCGGAACCGGGTGACGGGTTGACGGCGCCGCATCCTTTGGCGATGAGCAGGATGCCCAGGGTTATGAGCAGCCAGTCGGAGATCTCCTTGGCCGCGGTCGTGACGCGGTATCGCGGAGTCCCGCGCTCCGGCGGCGAAAGGAACCGGTACTTCTCTTCTCTCATTTTTGTGTAGTCCTCTCAAAGTGGTAGCGAGGTGAGGGAGTGAAATTATCCCTGCCTTGGTCGTGCCCTTCGGCGGGTCCGCCGTCTAGCTTTCGTTCCCAGGCGCCACAGACAAAAATAGACGAGCCGGTATGGCTCGCCTTTTCTTCGTTGTCCCAACTGTGTCGTGCCCGTCGGGAGTGGTGGATTTGCTATTCCATCGGTTCCGGGTTCGTTGCCAAGTTGTAGGCGAACCAGCCGTCTCCGGTACGGAGGGATTGGCGCTTGGCTGTCCCGGCGTCGCGCATTATGCCGAAGCTGAACGGCTCGAAGTCCTTGATGTGGTCGTCGAATCGAGGACGCTGGCGTCAGCGTGGACAGTCGCGGACTGCTATCAGGGAAGTCAACTGCGCCAAAGGTTAGTTTGAGGGTGTCGTGCCCGCCGGGGGCGCTGATTCTTCCGCACGGGGAATCTTCCTGAACACGATGAGGACATTGCCGTCCTCGTCGCTGGTGGCGTGCTCAATCTCATAGCCGCCTTGGTGGATGGCGTTTATCCTGTCGGACAGGTCTCTGCGGGTCTGGTAGGAAATCATGGTGACGTATTCGCGCCCTTCCTGGATCTGGAGATAGGTTGCGTCGCTGAGGACGGGGTGAAGTCTCTCCTCTGCGCTATTTCCGCCCTCTCCGCCGCAGGCAGCGAGGGTGGTTGCGAGTATCGCCGCCAGCGCGGCTGTGGCTATTATTCTCCTCATCTCTTCCTCCATGGGGATGTTCTGGGCTGGTGGATTCCAAGTGGTACTGCCCGGCTGTGGCGCGGGCATCGCTGCTGAGTGTCAACGTGAGGTGGCAGTCTTTTCTCGAAATGTAAAGGCCGGGGACTCACCCCGGCCTCGCTGGAATTTGCGGACTGTCCGGCGATCAGACTCTGGGGATGGCTGCCGGTGCAGTTTGGTCGCAGGTTGGGTTAATCAGTGGTCAGCAGTGAATTGTTCCAGACTATTCCCGCCACCTTGCCGGGCGCCGTTTGCCGTTTGCTGACACTTGGTTGTGGTTCACAGCCCGTCTCCGGTGATACGATGAATTGCAGCATCGGAGGCGATGGCCATGACCACGGAGAACATTCACCACTTCTTCCCTGACCTGTCACGCAAATCCGGATCCGTCCGAAGGTATGCTGCCCGGATGCTGGGCATCGAGTCGGAGGAGCAGATCGTTCCCTTTCTGCTGGACGCCCTGGAGTCGGCGGACCCGCAGGTGCGCCGGGAGGCGGTCAGGGCCTTGGGAGAGATCAAGGATACTGCGGCCCTGGATGGTCTCTCCGCCGCTTTGGGCGACGATGATGAGGAAACCCGGGAGGCTGCCGCCCGTTCCTTGGGGCTGCTGAAAATTCCCGGGGCCGTGCCTGCCCTGGCGGGGGCGCTTTCCGCACCTTCAGCCGTGGTCCGTGCCGCAGCGGCGGAGGCATTGTGGGGGATGGCTGCCTCCATGTCCTGGCAGGATACGAGCGTTGACGCCAGGGAGGCAATGCTGCGGGCGTTGCTGTCCTCCGTGCCGGATTTGGCCGGGGCTCTGCGGGACGATGATGAGGATGTCAGGGAGCAGGCCGCCAGGGCGCTGGGGAGCTTCGACAGTGGGGCGGAGTCTCATCTCTTGGACGCCCTTGACCGGTCCAGCGGCCGGGTTCGCTCCCAGTTGGTGCTGGCCTTGGGGCGGCTGAAGGCGCCGGAGTCGGTGCCTATGCTGCTCGAGCTGATGGAGGATGCAGACCGCCGGGTCAGGTACGACGCCTGTAGTGTGCTGCAAGGGATGAAAGTTTCCCAGGCGGTGCCGGCGTTCATCGCGGCTCTCAAGGATTCGGACTCTTGGGTACGGCGAGTTTCGGCCGAGGCTCTGGGGGAATTGGGGGACCGGCAGGCGATGCCAGCCCTGGTCGCTGCCTTGGACGAGTGGGACAGGAACGTCAGGTTGGAAGTCATCGACGCCTTGAGCCATCTGGGCGACAGGGAGGCGGTGCCGGCGTTGCTCTCTGTGTTCAGAGACCCCAGGGGCGTGAATCCCCGGTCGGTGGGTTACGCCCTTGCGCGTTTGGGCGGCGACCAGGCGTGGGAGGGGATCGTTGAGGCCATTGAGATGGGCTATATGTCTCTGGGTTTCAGCATAGCCCTGACGATAGGAGAGTCCGGATACGTTCGGGCCATGCCGAGGCTGCGCGGGTTGCTCGACGCGGACAACGGATACGAGTGCTGGTGCGCCGCTGTGGCCCTCAAGGGGCTGGGGGACACGATTGCAGGTCCCGAGATGCTGGAGGAATTGGGAAGTGATGACCCTTGGAGGCGAACCCGCGCTGCATGGTCCCTCGGCGCGCTGGGCGGGCCAGAATCGGTTGAGCCCCTGATTGCGGCACTGGGGGACGACCAGGACAGCGTGAGGGAGGCTGCCGCCTTTGCTCTTGGGGAAATGGATGACCACCGCGCGGTCGGGCCTCTGACGGCGGCGGCCTCTGACGAATCCGAGGGGGTTCGGCGGCGGGCGCAGTCTTCGCTACAGAAGCTGGACACGGGACGGAGGCCTGTGGGGCCCCATTAGCCCTCCTTTGTCTGGGAACGCGGTCAGGGAGCATCCCAGCCTGCCGGGGCCCGTGGTGGCGGCCAGCAGGTTCACCATGGCCTCTGCGCCCTCCCGATCCGTGATGGGCTGGACGCTTTCGACGCGCCGCCACATCAGTGCCTCGTCTCGGTGGAACCTGACTGTGTCGTTGCTGGCGGCCCAATTTTCGACAGCCGTTTGTCAGTCGGTCAATCCGCCCACTTGGAACACCTTAGCGCCGCCCTTCACACTTTGTGGCTCCAGAGAGTACCGCTGGTCCCCCGCTCTTTGGCACTACCATTCCTAAAGGACACTGCTGTATGAAGTCGATGGAACAACATGGGATCCCCTTGGCGAGCTATTCGGGGGTCGGGAACGTAAGGTTTGTCGACAACGAAACGATTACACATGCCAAGGGTTATTTTGAGGCCGCTCAATTTCCGTCCGGTCGGCTCATGGTGTCTTTTGTTTCGACCGAGCCGCTAAGACCTTCACCTTCTGTGGGTGAGGAACGACTGGAGGATGGCCTTTTCTTCTCCGGAGATGATGTAGATGGCCGGTCAATTGAGTCCGAGGAGGGTGTTTTCTTTCCCAGGCTTTCGTGGCTGTTCGCGCCCATGTATAGGCACCCTTCTGAACTGAACTTCTATCCTCGCCGTCTCATTATCAAGAGTAGAGGTGTCTTTGAAGCCGGGTACTCCCGCGTGCGGTTCCTCATTTCCAATTTTCTCTGGCATGACCTTCAGGGGCCCGTACCTGAACTCATCAAGTTCACCACTCGGGAATTCTCTGTTACGGTTGATCCCGTTGTTGATTATCCCGAAGTAGCGAAGAGGCTCGCTGCTGAGAAAGGCGTTGAGCCTTCTGCTTACGTCACCATTGAAACGAAAGGCGGCGGGCTTTTGCCCATGGACAGGTTTACTGATTTTGCGGATTCAGTGATTTATCTCTTCCGCTTAGTCTCCGGTAACCGGGTGAACTGGTATCACGGAGATGTTCTTGACGGCTCCACTGGAAAGATCTTGGATGGTGTTTACAACTATGCTGAGACGGCATCGTACTCTAACACCGTAAGGCTTTCACCCTTGAGGGCTGGTTATCAGAGTGGGGTCCCGAAGGTGGACTTGATGAGGCTGGCTGAAGCCTTTCTCGGGGCTGGTGATACGGTCATCGACCGCAGTACGTTACGGAGTCTCATAGACCATTTCACGAACTCCTGCGACGACGGGTCGTATCTGGAAGCACGAGGCTTGATGGCATCCAGCCTCACTGAGTTACTGGCGGCGAAGTACGCCGACCTGAATGGTTTCTCCGAAGTTGTCCCAGAGCATGAGTTCGAGCAGGAATTGTTTCCGATGTTGGAGTCGGCCGTAGGAGAAGCCCAACTTTCCAAGCAGTTTCGGGACCACGTTCTTAGCTACCTGAAGGGAGCGTTTCGCAGATCCTTCCGCAGCAGGCTGAGGCGAATGGTCGCTGACCTCGAATTGCCCTTGGAGGATCCGGAACTCGGGAGGATAGTTGAAACCAGAAATTCTCTTGTCCACAGGGGGACATTTCCCTCGAGAATTGAGGACGGGGGCTGGCTTAGCGATTACCGGCTGCTCACGTGGACGAACTTCAGTATCTTGTGCAGGTTAGTTGGCTATCAAGGTCAATTGCCGTGGCGACAAGAGGGCCGTCGCTGGGAGGTCTAGCGGAGCTACGTCTGTGCTAGGTTGAGGGCGAACCGCCTGTCCTCAGTCTTGAACTATTGGGGCTTCGCGGTTTGGGCGTCCCGCATCAGTCCGAACCCGTCGGCGAAAGGCTCGAAGTCCACGATGCGGTCGTACCGCACCCTGAATTTCTTCTTCGCTCCCGAGAAGTAAATCTGCTTGGTGGTGAACCGGAGGAGTCCGGTGTCCTGGTGGACTGTCTCCTCCCACTTCACGCTCCGGCTGCGGCAGGTGCCATGCCGGTAGTAGACTCCCCTCGCCGCCCGGATGCTGAGCCCATGGGAGCTGCCCCGGCGTTTCCGGCGGGTTACGACTTCCAGGTGGTCGGCTTCCTGCGTGACCCAGACGAGTTTCTCGGACTTCACGAGGTTGAAAGGTACGCGGCCTGTGATGTTCTGTCGGTGGGGGACGATGCCCTCGGCGATGTCCCGGATGACGGCGGCCTTGGCGACCTGGGTGAGGACCCCGTTCTGGTCCATCTGGGCTTGGGTGAGGTTGAAGTGGTCCATGTACCGGTTTAAGGCGTTCTCTTCGTCGAGGGTAATGAGTCCGTCCTCGAGGGCGCCCTCGACCACGGCTTCCCAGGCCCGGATCAGGATGGCGGTCTGCTGCCCCTGTGGGAGTTTGGAGTCCCTGAGGGATTGGGCGAGGTCGGCCAGGTGTGATTCGGGGTTCTCCACGGCAACGGCGCCGAGCCGGGCGTCGAGGGTGAGCCGGTCCCGGGATGCTTTGTCGAGCTGGGCGGTGGCCTGCCGGTCGGCGCCGGAGTCTGCCAGGGAGAGCCTGTCCCGGAACTCTCTCAGCTTGGACTCCTCGTCCTTGGTGATGATGCCGTCGGCCCTGGCGTGGCCTACGCCCCGCTTCCAGCCCTCCTCGAGGGCCTCGTTGACGGTGGCGCCGTCGCGGTAGGAGTTCCTAGCTATCTCGGCCATGGAGAGCCGGAGGGACTTCTCGTCGAACCTGTGGGAGCGTGCGGCCTCGGCGGCGAGTTCGACCATCCGGTTCCAGCCGGCGTCGAAGGTCCGGCGGCACTCCGGGTGGTCCCGGGCCAAGACCCCGGCCTTGTTGCTACAGTACCGGCAGGTGTCGACGAGATTTGAGAGGGGCATGGTGTCTCAGTACTCATTCTTTTGAGCCACCTTAAGGTAGTAAGGGTTGCGGGGTTTTTCTACGATTTGGGGTCATTGGATTGCGCCCGTGGCCGTCGCATATAGATCGTGGGTTCGCCGTATGGCCCCCCGGAAAGCGACTCTGGATTCAGATGTTTGATAACTGGCCCTTCTCCCATTTTGCTGTGCCACGCTCCGTCGGGCATTTGGACGCTGGCGTGCTGATATTCGCCGTCATCCTCGTAGAGTGCAACTTTTTGGTAGCCAGGTTCGAAACTGTCGTCGTCACATTGCCCGAATCCCAATCCGGCGAAAACTTCCTGTAGGCTCTCGATTCGCGCTGACCTCGTCGCATAGGATGGCCAGTAGCGGCGAGGTGTGTGGTCCCACCACTGGCTGGTGTCCCCTGCGGCGTACGCGACGCAGTTGTAGCGGTCTGATGGCGGTTCTACTACGTTAACCCCTTCGTTGCGCAGGTTAGGGAATGACAGATTCAGCCATGTCATCCACCTAGGCGTAGCCATGGTCTTCGCCCCATTGCAGCCAAGAATTCTGCATTGCTGCAATGTTGCCGTAGTCGGCTGGCGATACTGGATCTTCTCCTGTTATCTGTTGTAGCGCTTCAAACCAGTGCCCTCCTTGAGCACGCATCCTTTCAAGGATGAGCGGTACGACTGGCTGGCCCAAGTTTATGATCTCCCGGTGAACTGGGTGTGCAATTGCGCGGTCTGATCTGGACAGTAAGAAAGTCTCCTCTTCCCACTGGTCTGCCAGTTCTTCAAAGCGTTCTCGCTCAGTGGGATCCACCTCGACTTCGTCGGCATACTGGCCGTATCCAAGCCCGCGGACGTGCGGCTCTTGGTGAAGCAACAAGCGGAGCCGCTCTAACTCGGCGGCGTCCCAGCCCATGGCTTCGGCTACGGCCTCGTCCCAGAGCTGTCGGACTTCGCACTCGCCGTCGCGGAACTGCGGCACGGTCATGCCCTTGGTGCGCTCCCAGCAGTCGGTTAGGACCTGGCGGATATGTGCATCTTTGATGTCGGGTACTCTGAGGTTGTTTGTTGCATCCGGCGAGTAAGTTGGAAATGCCAGCGTTTTCCCTGGACCTCGCATGACTTGAAGCCGCCCCGGCGTCGAGTTAGTAAAGACGGCTATTGCCTTTGCTTCGTCGGGCGACAAGCCAACCACGGGGAACCAAGTCTGCCCCAGATACTTGGTTTCGCTTGCGGTTGCAGTCAAACGCGCCGTACTGTTGCGTTGGCCCGCGGTTATCAGGAGGTATGATGCCCACTCGAGGTAGTGCTTTGCCTGTCTTTCTCGTCCCTTCTTAAAGACCCAATGCCCGTCAGGGGTAGATTTGATCGTCTTTTGACCTTCAGCTCCTTTCGATTCCAATATGGGTATGCTTTCTTCGTTAGCCTGCTTTGCTCTGTCAAAGTTCTCACGTACCCTCCGGCTCCCGTCGTGAGCGGTGCAATCCGGAAATGACCCAAGTGGCCGTAGGGTTGGATCTTGCGCAAATTCCTCGGCTGCTTTCGCTAGTCTCGGTGAGCGCCAGATGGCTGGCGTCCAGTCGCCGGCTTGAATACGTTCTGTCGGCCACTCGGATACTTCGCCCAGACCGTTGGCAATGGTGCCATTAGCGCAATCCAACAGGCAACGGTGTAAGTCCTCAACTTCGCTTTCATCGGCTGGCAGCCTATCTAAGTTGATGAAGCGAGTCGGATGCTTGAACTCGCCCTCATGCCGCCGCAAGACGATGATGCTCTCGTTGACTTTGGTGTGCTGACTCAAGTTGATATTGCCTGGCTGATGGCACGTCAGTATGGTATCTACATGGAACCGCTGGGCCAGGATACGCCGCTCATCAACGCCGGAAGGTCCCGAAAGGGCGATGGTTGGGTTAATCATCGTCAGTGTCCCTGAATCTTTAAGCAAGCAACGGTCGGCCAGCATCACGAAACACGGTGCGACCGTGTTTCGTGATCCGAAATTTTTTAATTCTGAGTCAGTTCCGACCAGCAGGTCTTCCAAGCTATCCGTACGTTTCCGTAATGCCTGCTGAACTCCTTCAGGAAACTTTTCGCCCATCTTGGAACGTTCGGTAAAGGGCGGGTTCATAATGATGATGCGGGCGTCTTTCACCGCGTCCACGGCGTCCTCAAGTTCCGCGTCGTCGCGTAGCCCCCATATTGCTTGGGACCTGATTCGGTCGTCGGCGAGTCCCAGTTCATTTTCCCTAGCAACGATGGCCTTCTGGCCAAGCAGTTCCAGCGTTCCCGCGGATATCTGAGCTGGGTTGTCGGGCTGCGGGCCGTAGGGCATCAGGTGCAGGCCCATTCGACGGTAACTGATTTCCTGATTATCGGCGGTGAGTTGCGACGCCGCCAATTGGAGGGATACCGGGTTAATGTCCAGGCCCTTGATGGTGTCCTCCACGGCCAGCTTTTGCAGGTCGGCGATTTGCCCTTCTGTGGCGCCCTGTTCCCGAGCCCGGCGTTTCATGTCAGTGAGCATGGCTGTCAGGAGGGTTCCGCTGCCACAGGCCAAGTCAATGGTCTTGTGCTCGCGCCACACTGCGGGGGCGGTCCAATCCACGTTGCCGCAGGCGTCCAGGGTGAGGCGGGCGGCGATGGACGCAGCCATTGGCCGCGTGAAAAATGCTCCATCGGACGCTTGATTGCCCATAACACGGTTGAACAACGGACCAGCGTGGTCGGCCCCCATGTCGGCATAGGTCTCGGCAATCTGCTCCGCCTCGGCGGCGATATGGCGCAAGGCCCTCTCCAACCCGCTTTCCTTCTGTGTCTGCTCTATCGTCTTAATGATGTTCAGGGCTGGTTCTACTATCGGCTTGAAGTCGTGGGCTCGTATGTCGTTCCATGCCCGCTCCGTTTCCCTTATCACCCTGATGGAATTCTTAACCTTCGCTAAGCTGGGTATGTCCTTGAGCCAGCCGCCGCTGCTGATGCGCTGGTGCAGCATGGCTGCATTCATCATCAGCAGAGCCGCTATGGTGCAACCGTCCGCCTGCGCCCTGCGCATGCCCGGATCCAGATTGTTAAGCCCGAAGTGCTTGTCCAGGGTCTCGGAGAGACAGTCGTCCCTGAGGTGGACGGTGGCTTCTGTTATGGTGTCACGCAGGATGTTCAGATCCCGGTCAACCCGGTTCCCGGATATTCCCGAGTTGGCCAGCAAGTTCAGCCTAATGGCATTGGATTCTTCATCTAGCCCAGCCAATTTGAGCTGGTTTATGATGCCTCTTTTGAGCTTGCGCTCCTCTCTTTCCTCTTCGGTGAGATTCCTTTTCGGCCGCGGTGCCGGTTGCCCTTCACCTTCGTTAATCATCTTCTTTGCGGTGCGCTTGCACTGTTTCATGTTCACTGGGCCGGGGGTGCCGTCGTTACCCGCTTTTTCCCGTGAGACAGCGTCCTGCCGCAGCTCTTGCGTACCATCGTTGTGGACTTTGCCGGTCAGGATGCGGTACGGCTCCGGTGCCCGCTTCGCGTCTGGTTCGCCCTCCGCCTTTTCTTCCGGCTGTTGCCATAGTTCGGGGTCGAGTCTTTCGAGCCTTCCCACCTCGGGTTTACGTCCAGAGAGTATGTTGTATACGGCTTGCTCCGCCGTCTTCGGAGGCCCGACGAAAAGCTGATACCTTATTGACTTGGTCTCTCCGGTTACCGTTGCGATGATTGTAGACTCTTCGTTATCGGAGTCGTCGGTGTAGATCGTCAGCTTGTCGGTCAAGTTCTCCACTATGGTTGGATCGTGGGCACGCAGTGCCCGCAGGACGTCGCCCAGCTCCCGCCAGCCGTCCTCCGGATGGCTGGTCGCCAGCCATTGCTCGGCATTGGCTCCTGCAGGTATGACTATCGGGCAGATGATGTATCCGAGGTCCTTGCCTTTCGTCTTCCGCATGGCCCGGCCTACGGCCTGTATCACGTCCGTGTGGCTCTTGCGTGGCTCCAGGAAGGCTACGGCACTCAGAGCTGGGGAATCTGTGCCCTCACCGAATATGCCCACGTTGGAGACCACGTGCGGGGTGTCTTGGGTGGCAGACGCTAGGTTGCGTTTGGCGGCTTCCCGCTGGCTGACACGGTGCTTGGCCTCCAAGTGTTCCATGCTAAAGGCAGCGGGCTCTCCCTCTTTCTCTGCTCTCTGGTAGTAATTCTCTAGCCATTGCCGCACGTCTTTGTCGGTGAGCTTGTCGGCCATCTCTTTAGACTTCTCCGTGGTGTTGGCGAAGGCTATGCAGGACTTGACCGGCACTGGGTTGCCGTCGTCATCCTCGGTAGCGCCGCTCATCGCCAAAGCCAGTGCGAGGCCCCTCAGGTAGTTAGTTGTGGTGGGGCCTCTTTTCTTCCCCTTCCCTTCATACCGGCCCGCTAGGGTATTGGCTAGGTGGTAGGCCTCGGTGTCATTCAGGGCAACTGCGATGATCTTGTAGTTGGACAGCCAGCCATTGCTGACGGCATCCGTATAGGCGCGCTTGTAGAGCTCCACGCCGAATGTCCTCTCGTCGTCCATGCTGCGTACGATCCACTGGTCCCGTACATCCTTGCTCACTTCTCCCACGGCGTAGGTCTTGGGAGTCGCAGTCTGGTACACGCGGTAGGTTGCCGGGAAAGCGTCGTTATCGTGGCATAGCGTGAAATCCCGCAGCCTGCTGTTCAGTCCACTGTTTTCGTCGGCTTTCTTCTTCGCTCGGCGTAAGCTGGCGGTCCTATGGGCTTCGTCGCATACCAGCACCTTGGCGACGGTCTCGGTGGACAGTAGGCCGTCGGATATGGCCCTGCCGCTCTGGTAGGTGCCAAATATGACGCTGCGGCGCGGCCCGCCCCGTCCATCCTCAATCCAGCGGGCTATCTCCTCAGGGTTGGTGGTGACCATCCCTTTAACGTCCCTTTCGCTGACGTAGCCTATATCTGCCGTGGGGTCGGTCCTGGTATTTGCTGTCCCCTCAGCACGGTTGATGCCTCCCGCCTGTTTGTCGGAGCATACGGCCAATGCCCGGATGGGTTCCGCCTCGTTGTTCAGGTACTCCTTGCGTATCTGTGCCACCAGTGCGATGGACGGGCAGAGCACTATCGACAGTTCTCCCGGCGGAGTCAGTTCCTCCACGATGCGCAGAGAAACCCGGGTCTTGCCACTGCCGCAGGGTAGGATCAACCTGCCCCTGGCCTGACCTCTGGGAAGGCCGCCTGTGCCGGACTGCTCGTGTTGGCGCAGGATGCGGACGCAGTTCTCCACCGCTTCGTTCTGCATGCACTGGCGGCACTGTATGGTGTGGTCTGGTGGCCCCTCCTTGCAATGAGAACACGGGTCGTCAGTGAGGCTCTCCGGCTTTTGGGCATTCAACAACTCGAGTTCAAGGTTGAAGAATTTGAGCGGCTTACCTTCCTCGCTGGCAGCGTCGATCGCGTTCTTGGTCGGCGCGAAGTCTCCGTTGGTAATGATCCATCTTTCGCGCCAAATGGACCGTGCTGACGTTCCTATGAATGAGTCCGTTTGCGTCTTAGGGATGGGTTTTCCCCGACGGGTCTCGTTCAATTGTTGGGCCTTGCACTGGATTGCCAGTAGGGCGTTGTCGCTGTTCCTTACAGCTACTACGTCTATACCTATGTCTGCCTCGTTCCGATAGTAGTCGGAGCGGCTGGGCCAGTTCCTCCAAGTCCAGGCTTGGTTTATGTCCCACTCTCTGATGAGCGGTGCCACCTCCGCTGTAAGTTCCTCCAGCCATTTGCCGTCCGTTTGTTGCGGGCTCATCTCGGCTACCTTCTCGATAGCTTTCCCGATGATGTCTTGTGCGTCGTAGTTCTGCATTCCTGACCCTCGGTAGGGTTGATTGAGTTTTCCTCTGACTGCCAGTGTCTTGTTCCTTCGATTGCGTCGGTAAGTTCGGGGTTAGGTGAACGAGATTATAGCCGTGTTAGCTGGCGCGGGGTAGCACGAGGAGATTGTCGGTTCCAGGCCAGTGTTAGGCCGTCAAGCTGGTGTGATTGTTGCGTACAACGTAATCGTCGCAGCTGTGCGCTCCGCCCGGGTTCGACTCCGCATCCCCGGTTCGATTCCCAGCTTCTCCTCCCCGGCAGCTTGACCGCAAGGTGAGGCACGCGCTCGTAGTCGTCGGTTCCGGGGTCGTGACTACCGTCATGGCGGGCACTGATATGGGCTCATTGCGAAGTTCCCTTATGCTACCTTGAGCCAAGAGTCTCTGCTGTCCCGAGCCAAATCCTTTGCATCGCAGAGAAACCAGTGAGGGAAAGGGATTTCGCACCTGGCTCCTTTACTGACTGAGGACCCTTCACCCGCCGCTCGTGGGTAAGCGAACAACCTGGAACCTCTCGAGGTAGTAGCTATGGTCTTCCTTGTCAAACTGCGGGCTCCAGCTGATGAATTCAGTGATGACTTGGTGTGCCAGTTCCGCCAGTCCCTGTAAGTTGAGAAGCACTCGTCATCCTGAGTTGATGAAATAAATGTTTATACCTGGCATCTTGATTTCATTTAGCATCGTAGCGAGGTTGTGCACGTAGTTTGATCGAATTGAATACGCTCTCCGCCCTTTGACATCGGGCGCCGATGTTTCAGCCCCGTCGTATTGTCGCCGTCATGTAGGGAGCCTCCGGTCGGCTGTCTTATCCAGACCGCGAAGATGCAGCCGCCGACTGATGGTCAGGTATACCTGTCCGGTGTCAGGAACCTCGCCGTATATCTGCAAAACAGAACCCTGCCACGCCACTGGACGCGGATGGCTGGCAGCGGATACCATTGGCCCGCAACGCCGTGGCCGCCCAACGACGTGTTGGATACATAGGAAGGACCTGAACGGTCAGAATGGCAAGGGAGAATCTTATGGCAAAGGCCGCTCCGCCAGTTAATGATCCTTTGAACGACAGCCGGAAGAATGCAGGCGCGTGCTCGGGAGCGATTCTGCTGTCCGACCAAATCCACTATTACATTGATAAATTGACCCCCCCTCTAATCCACAACCCCAAGGGAAAGCAAATCAATTCGAAGGAGCTCGATCAATGCTTGGACGCTGCTTCGTATAAACTGCGGCTGGGGGATGAGGCGCATGTAGGAGGCGAGTGGGTGAGTGTTTCCGCTGAAAAGCCGCTTGTCATCCCCCCTCATCAAGTGGCGGTAATCAAAACGCACGAGGAGGTTAACCTTCCGAGGTTCCTGATCGCCAGATGGAACTTAAGAGTCAAATGGGTTTACGAGGGCCTGCTGTGGACAGGAGGACCGCAAGTCGACCCGGGATGGCAGGGGCATCTCTATTGTCCAATCTACAACTTGGCGGAGAGGCAAATCGTCATACCGCACAAAGAGCGTATCTTCACGATGGACTTCGTGCTCACTACACCGCCTCCACCGCCCGAGGATACGACGACGAAAGGGTACACCAAGAGCGGCCACACAAAGCAGGGCTATAAGGTCTCAGTCCACCAGGGACAAAGAGGGAAGACGATTCAATCCCACGACGTCAACCGTTTGAGAAGTGCGCCTTTTGAGCAACTGAGGCAATTGGCGAACTTGGATGCACGGGTCAACTCGTTCAACACTTTCACGTTTCTGGTGCTGGCCGTTGTGGTTGCCGCAATCGGAGTAATTGCCGCGCTGGGCGG
This sequence comes from Dehalococcoidia bacterium, assembly GCA_965204865.1. Classification (GTDB taxonomy): domain Bacteria; phylum Chloroflexota; class Dehalococcoidia; order Lucifugimonadales; family UBA3495; genus VXOI01. The sequence continues at coordinate 4,225,864 of OZ242027.1, forward strand.
AAGCCAATTCGACGGCAACGGATCGCCTGGGGCGCAGGGGATCGCCAATGGTGGTGGCGTGAATCTAGTTCTGGCAATCGTCGCCGTGGCATTCGGATTCGCCGGTCTGTTGATTGGTTCTATCTCAATGACCATGAGATACGGTCCTGTTCCCAGGGGCAGGGTTCGCTTAACTATCCTGTCCATCGTGGGTGCGACGTTTCTGGGCTCCGGTTCTGGGTTCATCGGGTTTTGGATAACTTCAGGGCTTCCGACCTGGCCTCACAGTCTGGGGGGTATTACCGCAGTCGCGAGTGTATCCGCGGTAGTTCTCGCGTTAGCCATTTTGTGGCTGGTGTGGCACCGCGCTTTGGAGTTACCAATTTGGAGATGGCTTTGAATCACGTTAACGGGCTAATTACTCGGAGGTTTGACGGTGCCATTCTGCGAACCGCCTAGGCAATCCCGCAAAATCATCTGCCCAGATAACTTCACGAACGTAAACAAGAGACATCATGCTTCCGTTCACTCGTATCACGGTTGCCTGCTGAAACCGATCGGGCACCAGAACCGAGTTGACCGATTCGGGGAGAGCGACAACGGCAGATTGGTGTTGACAATCGTGTCGTTAGGGTTCGAGTGCTCTGGCCTGATAATTGGCGTAACTGCGATAGCTTTGAAGTTCGATCCGGTGCCTTGGAAACGTCCAGGGTTGGCGTTGATGGGTCTAGTTGGAGCAGCGGTTCTGAGTGGCGGTTCGGTCATGCTCGCCCTGAATGCGTCCATGGGCACTCCGGTTATGTTTGGCTGGTCGTATGCCATGTGTCTGGCGGCAAGCATCGCGTTGATAGCAGCTGGTCTGGCGTTACTGGGAGCACTGTGGCACCGGGCGACCAAGCAGTAATCCACTATTCGTGGGGAAAAGCTGGGCTTTCCGTTTGCTGGGGGATGGGATGGTAGGCCGAAGTGTAATTTTGGCGCCGGTTCGCTGTGACAGATGAGATGGCGGAGACAAGAAGGCGTTCCGCCCTGTGAACGAGGCCGTGTTAGGAAACGATTCCCAAGTAGGATGCAAAATGTTCGACCACCTCCGTAGGACTCTGGTTGGTGGTGTCAACAACGAGATTGGCCGCGAACGCTAAGGAGCTTACTCCCTGCTCAATCTGGTCGCCCGCAACTTCGTCATAGCTGTACCGGTCGGCCCTGAATTCGTACCTATTGGATAGAATTTCCCTGGTTGCCGTCAGATGGACGTGAACAACAGATTCCCCGACGGCATATCTGACCCATCGGATTTGGTCTAAAGTCCTGACCGCATCCACCGCGAACAGTACCGAATCAGGGCGCGTTTTTTGCATTTGCAGGAGTCCATCCAGAACCCATCTGCCGCCGGTGGACTCGTCTAGGGAGGCGCCCGTGGCTTGGAGTTCAACTCGGTCTGGCGCACCATGAGGTAGGAGTTCACGTGTGCTTAGCACGCAAAATCCGAACTGCTGAGCCAGTAGCCGGCACAGGGTGGTCTTGCCGGATGCTATGGGCCCTGAGACCAGGACTACTTGTCGAGTGTTGGTGCCCTGCGGTTCTTCGACCTTCACGGCGCGTTCAGGCATGTCATTCATTCGGTGCTGCGGGACTGGGGTCTGATGTGTCCACTCACGCTGGGGCGACCAGTTCGAAGTGCCTTCGCCACGGGCTGTCAAGGAAATTTTCCACCATTGATTCTATCGCGTCTCTGTGCTTGTCCGCTGGTATCAGGAAGAATGCCCGGGCGCTGCCCCGATGATAGAGCAGGGCCAACGAAGTGCGCCCTAATCGTTCCTCGATCTGGTCGAACCGGCCTTTTATTTGGTCTGCGGCTGAACCCCGGCGCCCAATGTGGTGATAGACGATCAAAGTCTGTCCCCTCTGTGCGAAGGGGACCAACTCATCAAAGAAGGCATATTTGGGGCCGCGTGGTTCATGCGGGCCTACCTTGACTTCGAAACCGTTGTCAGGGTCTATGAAAACCAAGTCGCAACCTTCGGTTGATTGGAGGGCCTGGGTCAGCCAGTTCCTTCTGAATCGGGTTCGTTGGCTTATCATCTTAGCCCTGGGCGTGTGGATCCCCGCAAAGGTCAGGGGTGCTTCGTGGTACTTGGTACCCGGGGGCAACACGCCGGCGTTTCTGACACTGGAGACGCTCCTTGCGTTTGATTCAACAATGTCTCGGAGCGCATCGTAGAGGGTGGGATCACAGAAACGGAAATTTTGCTGGTTCTGAGCCGTTGGGTCAAGGAACTGAGTGAACTTACCGTCGCTGTTGTGCCCTTCATCCGGCACTAGGTACCAGACTACTCCAAGGGTTAAGGGACGTGGGATTCCCGTATCCGTGTTGGCGCAGAGGGCTCGCAGGAGACCGAATTTACCGAAGTCGCCCAAGTCTCCCACGTAGCGGTTTTGCATCCATCACCTCCAGAGTTTTGGGATTACGCCCGAAATGGAAGGTAGTCGGAACCGCCATCGCCATCGGCCCCAAATGGGGCGGGGCCGGAACCGCCATATTATGAAGATATTCAGTGCTAGCGAGGCGAATGTTACTGCGGATAAGGTGATCATCCAGGGTAACCAAATGTTTTTCAGTTCGCCGACTTTATCAAATACTGGAGAGGCGACGATAACTCCTACGATAGCGATTATCAGAGTGAGAATCACGAACATTAAGCCGAGCGCTCCATAGAAGCGGGGCTCCAGGTTGAGGAGACGGTTCAGTTCTTCAAAGGGAGCGCTCTTGAGTCGGTTGCTGTCGTGTTGGTCGATGGTTCTTCTGCGAGCATGAAAGGGCTTGTCCTTAGTCGGGTAGACCCGGACGAAGTCCATTGTAAATATGGGTTGTTTATATTCCAAGTAGATGTCTCGTTCTGCCAGGTTGTATATGGGGCAGTACAAATGTCCGGCCCAGCCGGGATCAACTTGGGGGCCACCTACCCACAGGAGTCCTTCATACACCATTCTGACACGAAGATTCCAGCGGGCTATAAGGAACCGTGGGATCCTCAGGTACTCGTGAGTCTTGACCACAGCTACCTGATGGGGTTTCAGGACGAGAAAGCGGTTATTCTCGTCGAGGCGATGGGGGGCACCGCCCAGATGCGCTTCATCGCCCAACCGGAGTTCGTATCTGGCGGCGCGTAGAAGTTCTCTGTCAAACGGGTCAATTAAGGGATAGGGTTCTCCGATCAGTTTTACATCTGAGTATGCTTCGATGGCTTCAGCAGGCAGTACCGCGCCGGGCCATTCACTTGGCCAAGGGTCTTCTTCTAGGACTTTGAGCGCGTCGTCGACCATGGGGTCTCTCTTTGAAAGTATCCCCTTTCAAACTCTAGGCTAGGCTCCTGCTGAGGCCGCCACGGGATCTCGGTTGCCGAGTCCAATCAATTCCCGTCTGTCAATTATTTCGTCGTTGGTTGGGCCGGTGCCGATGAAACTCACTGGGATTCCAGTTCGGTCCTCGACTTCTTGTATGAATTCACGGGCTGATGCAGTGAGGTCGTCGAAGCTTTGAAGGGACCTATTCTCATAGTCGATGTAGTCCGCGCCGTGGAGTGCGATGTGGGATGGGGCATTGGCCTCAATGGCAGCATGAACGACTTCCCAGTCGAAGCGGGCGACCCGGCGCAACCGTTTCGTGGTGGTGGTGTATTCTGCGAGGGGGTGGGGATACCCGCTGAATGCTTGGACGTCGTCCCAGGAGACCTCATATTTTAGGGGTCCTGAATCGCCTGAGACCCGTATGGGAAAGGTGCGGATCGCCATTATCACTTCAAATTCTCGAATTCCGAGCCCGACCTCGCCTAGGAAGCTGTGAGCAGTTGTATCTCTGCTGGTGCGATAGGGCCATTTTTCAGCATGGTAGAGGGACAAGCCGAAGCCCTGGGTGCCTTCAACGACGATGTTGGCGTTCCCCTTCGCTGCGAAGGACAATTCTCTTCGGACGGACGTGGTGTACGGTGCGAGGTCTGGGTGGTCTTTCGCTCGGCGAAAACCTTGTTCCCGGAGTACTCGACGGCTTACTGCTGCGCCAACACCCGAACCGGTTGAGCCGAGCCGGCCACGTAGATCTAGGTTTTTCTCCGTGGCTATGTCAGTAGCTTCAATTACCGCCGCGTTTTCGTCGATGCCGATTTGGCTGTGGTCCAAGCGGCAGAGATCCAACTCTTCCATGAAAATTGCGGGATTGATGAGTGCCCCCGCTGCAATGAGGAGACGGGTGCGAGGATTGACGAAGCCGGAAGGCACCTGCTTGAGTTCATACCGTTTATCGGACAGATAGACGGTGTGTCCAGAATTGGGGCCCCCGCACCGTACCATGTAGTCGACATCGTCCGTGGTTGCTAGGTACGCACAGATTTTCCCCTTCCCTTCGGACCCGTACTGGCCTCCAACTACAACGGTAACTGGCATTACTTGGTCCTCCGATGGTGGATTGCGGGGTATTCTAGGGGTTGTGGTAGGGTTTGGCAACTGGATACCACATCTGGTGCATTATGTAATCTATGCAAGCTGAACTACTCTTCTGGGTTCGGCGTCCGACGGGGTCGCCGTGGAGGTAGTCGTAAGTGCTGGGCTTAGGTTACTGGGATCCAAAACAGCCGCGCAGTCCTATTCTGATTCCAGTTCGGCATCTTCCCCCATACGTCAGATGATATTCGGCTGTAGCCGTTTTGACGCAGGTAATGGCGGAGTGGGTAATCAATCCAGTGACGGCAGCGACGATTGGGGGAGTTCCGTTCCACATGGTCTACGTCTTCACTGAAAGTCCGATAGGGGTTTCGACGACGATGTAGTGGGTGAAAGATGACCTGACGGCCGTCCCTGTTCATGGTCACGACGAACTCGCCGTCCAGCAGTTCAAAGTCGGTTCCTGGTTGGCCGCAGCAGTACGGACAGGGAACGTGGATCTCCAGATTTGTGTTGTCTAAGTTCTGAAGTTTCTAGATCAGTTCCTCGGCGTTCATGGTTGGAGGTCTCCCGGGGATTTAACCCAAGCGAGTGGCTGGGCGCTATTGGGAGCGATGGGGCGGTTCCGGGTCTGTGGTGGCGTTGGCTGGATTCAGCGGGCCAGGTTGCGTCGGCGTCGCCACCGGTACTGTTGGTCAATCGCAACCTGGCCCTGAATCCATCATCTCTGAAGAGCGGCGGATTCACAAGTTCCTGCTGTCATCAAATTGTGTTCCTCAGAAGGCTCTGAGAATCCATCTTTCTGGGCGGTGTACTCCTGTTGGGATTGATATTCGGTTGAGGATTTCACAGCCTGTCGGTATGTAGGGCATGGGTTCGGGTGGCGACTGTTGCTTTTCTTTCACAGACGATTCCATCGCCATCGCCGTCCCCGTCTCTGGCGCTCGGCGCCATCTCCTTCGGGAATCCCCGTTCACCACCCTAGCTCTCCTTCATTGATTCTTCTCCAGCCTCAGCGGCCTCCTCGCAGGATCTGTACACGGAACTCCCTGGGGTTCACCGTGGGTGCAGACGCCCGGCCCGACTACCCTTTGAGCTCGATGACTCTGACCTCGCCCGGGCAGGTGTCCAGCATCTCCTTTATGGCGTTCGCCTCCTCTCCGGTCATGGTGAGTTCCCACTTGGTTTTCACCGCCGACCAGTACAGGGCGTACTCGCACCAGAAGACCTCGCCCGGGGGGCGCCACTCCTCCGGGCCCTTCGCCCCCCTTGAGCGGTTCACGCTCGCGGCTACGGCGACCAGGTGAAGCTGGAGATCCAGGTGGTTGGCGTACTCCTCCTTCTTCTCAGGTGGCCAAGCCCACGCTCCGGAGAGGTGGGCGTTTTGAAGCGGCACCCGGTGGTCTATGTCCAGTTCCGACGGATTGTTCACCTGCGTCCTGGTGAAGGCCCCGTGCCACCAGCCCGTTTCCACCAGGCATCTTCCATCCGTCTCGAAGGTCACCTCCGAGAGGCTCTCCCGGATCAGTATCTCCTGGCGGGTGTCCTGGCAGTCCCCGTCTGCGTCGGCCCAGTGCTTCCACTGGGAGTGGTCGTACTCGGGGATGTCCGGTGGTACAGGGGCCACCAATATGACTGTGGTGATCACCGGCCCCGCGGCTGGCTCTGGCGTCGCGGGATCAGGGCCTGGCTCCGGGGTTACTGTCGACGCGGAGGGCGCCGGTCCGGGCCCCCTCTCATCCGGCTCGCAGCCCGTCGCTTGGGCGAGCAGGGTCAGGTTGTTGTCTTCGTTCTTGGCTTCCAGCGCAGCGGTCAAGCCTCTGGTCCGGCCCATTGCTCCCATGAGACACTCCGTAATCTGCCGTTCGCTCGGGTCCAGGTCAAAGACTTTTGAGGCAATGTCCCAATCCTCATAGTTCAGACAGGCGACGGTTACGAAGACGCCCAAGAGCAACGTGTCATCCAGTCGGTTGTCCTGTGTAGCTGCCAGCATCACCAGGCGGAGGTTGATCCCTTCGAACGCCGTGCGTATGCACTCCGATGCCTCAGTGCTCAGAGGCCCCGGGTCTTCGGCGAACGCGCCTACCAGCATCCTGAGTTGGGTCTCTTCTTGGAGACAGCCCAGGATCACGTTCCACTCCTCGGGTTTCGGCTCGTCTGGGCCTGAGAATATCCGGCTCAGCCTCTCGGTGTCGGCGATCCCTGCCATGCAGGCCATTTCTTGGTCTGAGAGTTCAGGGGCCACATTTTCTAAATCATCCGTTGACAGGGGTGTGATCACCCTTGGCATTGGCTGAATCCCAGGGATCCTGGCAGGTTCCGCGGGCGTCGGCGTAGGGACACTTGTCGGCTCCGAAACCTTCGCCGGAGTTGGCGCCGGTTCAGAACTCGGAGGACTGGCCGGTTTCGCAGTTGCCACAGCGGCGGGGCTCTGCGTCGGCCTGTCAGAGGCTGTGGGAGATTCCGTCGGCATCGGTGTGGAAGTCGGGGCCAGAGTCTCAGAGACTGGTGTCGGCCCGGCGCAGGCCATAAGGGCTGCCAGGATGACCAGGAACGGGGTCGCCAGGAGTTTCGCCACATTGGGGTCCTGCGGTTCAGGCTACCGGAGCGGTTTGATTATACCCCTGACCCCTGCCCTTTCCGCTCGGGGCCTATCCGCCTTCCGGGCGTACGGCAAGTTTCCGCTCAATGATGTGGACGTGGACTGGAAGCGTCTTCCCATTCTTCCGTAATGCTTCTTCGAGCCGGGAACGGTCCGGCGTGTAGACTTCGACCCGGTTCTCGAGTACGTTGATTTTGGACATCACCCGAAACCCCACTTCCGCCACTGTCCACCCAGCTTCCCGTACAGATTGCATCAATTCCCGATAGGTGGCCTCCACGGCCTTGACCTCGATGAGGTCCGCCAACGCCTCGTCCTTGACATACTCGGCGATTGTCCGTTCCCCATCCCTGGTGAATGTTACTACGACTCGGTATTCCGGCTCATGTTGAACCCACACTCCTCCGAAGGTGTCGGCCTCGTGGGAAAAGAGGTCTGCTTCCAGTTCCTCGACTGAATCCTGCAGCAGCAGTCGCGTGATCGCCTCAGAGAACTCGACATTGTGCTGTGCCGCGTATATCCGGGCGTCTCGCACCAAGGCAGGCGAAACGCCTTCGGGCATTTCCTCCGGCATGAGCGTGTTGATCAGAGTCGGCAGGGGCCGGTCAGGTTGGCTGGTTGGTTTATCCGCTTCGTTCCGGACGACAGGCTCTGCAGGTTCGGCCGCCTCGTGGGTCGAGGAAGACGCACAGGACAAGGTGCCCAGCGCGGTCCCAAGCAACAACAGTGATATGAGGGCAAGAATCTTCATGGTTGGACTATCCCTTGGACTCCAACTGCGCCCGCCAAGCCTCATGCAGTTGAGCCGTTCTCTTCTGAAAACACGCTAGGGCAGTATTTTGATGGAGCGTCCGGTCAGGGCAATGCTGCCGGGCTCGGCCCCTTCCCGGTAATACAGGATGTTGATCCAGACCCGTGGCGGATCGGGAACGACCGATGGCGCGGTATAGACACCGTCGGTTGTGACGCTGCCGGCGTAGTCGACGACCTCGTCCTTGTGTTCGACCTCGTAGTGGCTCACCAGCAGGGGGCGGCCCGTCACGTCGAACGCCGTGAAGCGGACCGACTCTCCCGTACGCAGACCGGCGTCAATGGGCTTGGACGTTCTGATCGTCGGTGGGGCGCCGAATACGGGATGCAGGTGGCTGTCTCCCGGCCTGGGCGTTTCCGGCGGCCAGTCGGGGTTCACCACCACGAACTCCGTTTGGGTCCAGAGACCCCCGGAGTAGGCCTCTATCCGGACGATGGCCGGGTCGGGAGCCAGGCGAGGGGCGGTGTAACTGCCGTCTCGGCGCATGACGCCCCGGTCTCCCGGCACGTTGTGGGGGCTGGCGATGCGCCAGCCGGATCGTTCGGCCGGTTCACCCGTTGCAGCATCAACCAGCTTGAAGTCGACCGACTTGTTGATGAAGATGCTTTCGATGGCAGGAGAGATTTCGAACTTGTCCGGTCTGGCGGTGGGCTGCGGAGTGTCGGCGGCGCAGCCTACCATGGCAAGTGCGACTATGAGAAGAAACAGGGTCTTACCAGTTGGGGCGCCGCAATGGTTTGCCATCTTCCCCCTGCCGTACGGGAGTGCGCTATGCTGATAGATTCGAAGTTTCCGCCCAATTCGTTCCCTGATTTGCTATCGCCACCGGCGTTCAGATGATCACTCCTTGGCCGGAGCCACGCTGGGTTCTCAGGTCCTGATCCCTCTGCTGCAGGGCCTCCCTGGCGGTCACGGAGGTTTCCATGATTGCTGGCGGGCAACGGGGCGCCGGTCATGGTTCGCCGGAGTTCCCAGCGCTTCCTTACTGGGCTGTCCGCTGAGTGCCTTTGTGCCCGAGGGGGGAACCGGGTTATGCCTCTCTCATGTCAGCCTGCCATCGTGTCCTGCGTTCTTAGCTGAGATCTTTTATATCCGGGGCCAAGAATTCCAGTTGCTTGGTATCGAATAGCCAGAGCCATATTGAGGGACCGCTGATCCCGGAACCTGTGGTGTCGTTCTCGACCATCGGACAGTTGCTGACGATTATTGAATGCTCGGCATTTTGAATTGTGTGAACCGAGAGAGGGGAGCACGCTTGGTTCAAAGGCATCTCGTCGGCCTCTGCAAGCGGCCCGGAAGGATCATAGACATAGCTGTTCCAGCGGGATGCCAATTCCTTCGAGTGGGCCTCGACATCAACGAGCTCGGGATAGTACAAGGCGACGACCATTTCGTCACCGCTTCCCGCAGTACGATAGCCCAGCAGTGCCAGGGTGTAGCCGGACAGGGTCCCCCAAGCCTCCGGCCCTGCCCGGTAGCGGTCAAGCCGGTCTGCCGGTCTGGGATTGACCGTGTTCCAGGTCTCCGCTATCCAGTCCGGCCTGAAGAAGGCGCCGCTCACCAGCCCGTCGCCGCCCGCTTTCGCCAGAGCCGAGTGAGGAGACGAGGTTGAAGCATTCTGGGAGCCTGTTTGCCGGGCTGCGATCAGACTCTTGATGATTTCCGTGGCGGAGGCGGCGAGGACTGAGTCTTCCTGAAGAGCCAACCGGTTGAAGATCAGCCCAGACCTGCGGAGTTCATGTTTGATGTCGAACTTGAAATCCTCATGGAGTTCGAAGTATGTCGTATCCCGATAGCTTGTTTCCCTGAAACCCAGCCCTTCGAGCTTCTCCAAGGTTTGCTGGCCTGCTACCGGGCCTTGGAACGCCATGAACGTTCTCGACCTGTTACCTGGCTTCCATGACCAGATGCCCTGCTCGTAGCTCTGGAAATCCAGGTCCATCAGTTCGTTCAGCTTGACGATGTTGGCGGCGATTTCAGGGTGCATGGCCCGTCCCTCGGGAAACTGCCCGAGCTCATCTTGGGATTCGGGGGCGTTGAATGAGAACATGATGATATCGTCCGCGAATCCTGGCGGCACCAAGTTCAGTAGCTCGTTCAGGTCTTGCGGTGTCGGCCTCCCCGTGGTGGAATCGGCGATGTTGGGTTTGGCGGCAGGCGTCGCGGTCGGTCCAGGTGGAGTCTGGCCGGGCGCGGGCCCTGTATCCAGCCCGCATTCCATCGCTGCCGCCGAGAGCGCCGTAGTGTCGCCTTCGTTGACCGCTATCATGGCGGCCGCCATCTCGGCAGGTCCGCCCAGTTCCTCTAGGAGGCAGACCATTCCCTCTTGCTCGTCCAGGTCCATACCCACCCTGGGGGCGGCGGCTGCCCACTCCTCGTCGCTCAGGCAGGCCACGGACACGGTGAACGCCGCCATGCTCCCGGCCATGGCCGTCCCGGGGTCTCCCTCCAGGCCGGCGGTCATAACCGCCCTGGGGTCGATGACCTCAAGCGCTGCCAAAACGCAGTTGGAGGTTTCCACGCTGAGCGGAACCGGGATGATGGTGGCCATGAAGAGCTGTTGCACGGTCTCGTCGTCGAGACATCCGATGAGCCGGGCCTGCTCCTCCATGGATGTTGGGCCGCCTCCGGTGAGGGCGGCGATCATTTTCTCAGGGTTCCCGCCGATGCAGGTGAGCTCGGCATCGGAGAGGCTGGAGAGCATGGCTCCCCGATCTTCGGTGTGCATGGGAGAGAGGATTCCTGGGGTGGGTGTCGGGGCGATGGTCGGTGTGTGCGCCGTTGTGGCCGTCGGCTGCAGGGTAATCGCTGGTGGCGGAGAGGTCGCGGCCACGGGACCCAGTGTCGGCGTCGCCGCGGTCCTTGGCGTCGGGGGCGGGCCGGAGCATGCTGCCAGTGCCGCAAGGGTCGCCAGGACGACAAGTATTGTTATGAGGGAGGGTTTGATCACTCGGGGTTACCTCTCTTTGGCGGGTGTCCTCCTCCCATTGTACTGGGCAGTCGGCCAGTTTCCGTCCCACTGTCCGTCAGCAGTTCCGGTGACCCAAACTCACCAGCAGGTCCGGACTTTGGTGTACCCCGTTCCTGAAGGAACCAAATACTCCCGCAAGTCCGCCCTGTAACTTCTCCTGATCTCCAACGGAGTTTCTCTGCCCTTCAGTGTCTATGCGTCGCTGCAGGGTCCCCAGCTCAGCGGTCCGCCTCTGTTCGCTGCGCCTTACGTTGCTGGATTCATCACCCTTCCTAGGAACAGGAGTGTGCCTGTGGCCCTGTCCCGGATGAGGAAGATGAAGGGGCGGTCGACCGTCACCGGGATAGGCTCCTTGATTGAACCTGATTCCTGGACCACCACCGCGGTGGCCGCGGCCGCCTCCGTGCCGCGTTCGTCCACCGATACGAACGCCTTGTGAACGACCTTGGAGATCCGCAGCCCTCGGGTTCCGGTCATGCCGGAGAAGTCGGCGCCGGCGCCGAAGGCGTCGGGCATCCCCATCCCTGCCAAGGTCCCGCCTAGGTCGAACTGCGACTCGAATTTGAAAAGCGGCATCGTGAGGGTGATGTAGTCGATCTCGATGCCGTCAAGGATCCGGTCCAGCACCTCGGCGTTCAGCGAGTCTTCGAACTCATAGAACATCCCTTCGTCCGGCAAGAGGATTGTCATGGACATCTCGCCCAGAGAGTAGGCACATTGACAGCCTGATAACCGTCGCCCCTGGCGTAGCCATAGAAGTCCTTGGAAGTCTCCGACATCATCGTCACCTTCACCCTGCCGCCCTCCACGAGATGGAAGGAGCGTTCTTGCGTGAGCCGCTTGTCAAAGGGCCATGACCAAGAGGCATTGAAATATATGGCGTTGGTGAGGACCAGCCGGGTGAGCCGGTCGACCGCTCCGGGCGGCAGGAGATCCCTGATCTTCTCTTCGGTTTCCCCGGAAACCCAGTCGTTGATCCTCACCCTGGATTCCTCCGGTGCCCCGGCGAAGTCCAGAGGTCGCAGGCCTGCCCCGTAGTTCTCGGCCAGCACGTCCAGAAAGCCCGGCAGGAATTCGTAGCCCTGCTGTCCCCAGATGGCGTTGGCGACATTGAGTTGAAAGTAATGGTCATCCTCGTCCCGAGGGTTCCTACCTCTTGAGGCCAGCTCCCGGTCCAGGGTGTTGAACGAGGGGTGCAGCCGGTCCTGCGAAAGCTCGTAGTGAAGGGTGTCCGCCATCTGTCGTTCCGTCTCACCCCTGGCTCCGGCAAGGGTCATGGCCAGGGCTTGGGATATGCCGAAGGGGGAATAGAACAGGTTGCCCTGACCGTTGCTCAACTCGCGGTGCAGGTCGAAAGCAAAGGCATTGTTTCCCTGCACCAGTGCCCTGAGGTCTTGGGCGGCGGCCTGTGGCGAGGCGGAGCGCTCCCTGTCCGACCGAACTTCCTTCGCCGTGGCCGGCGCAGGAGTGACAGAGGCCAGCGAGGCCGCTGGGGTCGAGGGCGGCTTGCTGTCCTGGAGCGATAAGGTTCTGGCCATGTCCCGCCGTTGTTCCTCTGTTGGAGTTGGCGAAGGGAGGCCGGGGGCGGGCGTGGTTGTCTTAGCGGGCGCCGGGGTCTCCGTCAGGATGGCCGTCTGGGATGCCCCTCCGCAACCGCTATGCCCCGCCAGCAGGAGAAGAGCGATAGCCAAGGGCCAAGTCCAGCGTAAGATTCTGCATCGAGTTACGGCGGCATTTCTTCTGGCCATGCTTTCTCCGGTGGAAGGACTGGACTTCGTGTTGCCTGGTGGGCGGGGACTCGCTCTTCTCGGTTGCGCCGAACACGGCGAGTCCGTGGCGCACCGGTTCGCCGCTTGCCCCTATGGCAGATCATGGTTGCTCCGGTTACTGATGGGCTGCCGGGACTGGCTGTTGCCTGGGCAGGGTGTCTCGTATTTCTGTTTTGGAACTGGGTCAGAAGAATTCAAAAACCGCAAGGCCGTGTCTCTCATTGACATATACGTCATTTACGTTGAAATCGTTCCCTGATGCCCGGCGGACGGCCTTGCTTCAGCGGCTTTATCGCTGGCGTTTCTGACTGCCTGGAACCCGTTCGACCTCGGGCCGCGGCGCGAGCTGTCTCGCTCCTGTATGCGCTGACGACTCCTGCCGGTGGCTTCCATGTCTGGCTCCGCTTACCTGTAGGTCAATTGTTGAACCAGCAGAATGAGGGAAACATCACATACGCTATGCCAAAGACCATCGCAGCGACGGCGAGTTTCTTGGGTCCGTCGGCTAGTGAGCCGCTTTTCTTCTCCTTGTCGTCTTCGGAACGCTTCATCTATTCCTTCTCCCAGCGGTTCTCCAACTGGCTGAAAGTCACCCGACCGAGCATCGGTAAGGCGCCGCGAGCCGTCATCTCAAGGTTGCCGCAACTCTCGAAGGAATAGTGGGAGGATTCTAGCGGCGTACCTGAAGCCGCGCAAAATGCGCTCTGTGCTGCTGTGGCGGTCGGGTGAATTCTGCACAGTTTGCTTCTGGTTTGGTCACAGGCGGATAGGCGCGCCAGTGGTGCCGCAGGCTGCCCGTGTCCGGGATTGGCCGGCTTGGCGAGAGGTAAGGAGTGCTCGAGGATACTCCTTATTGTCCGCGTGTGCCGGGGCAGCCGCTTGAAGAGGCGCTGCCCACCTTCCGAGCCGGTTCAGGCCATTTGGCGCGGTCCGGCGCTCGGCAGCGCTAATGTTGGGAATCTGACCCGCTTGGGGAGTTGAGAGCGGCCATTGTGGCGCGATGGGGCCCTGCGTGAACGGTCCCCGGGTGTCCGTCGTCATCCGTGCCGGGGCGGCGGTTTCAGAGGCGGCCTTGCGGTCTTACGTGGCTACTGGAACCTGGGGAGGTGGAACCTGCAGTATTCCTCGTTTTCGAGGGCGTCCAGTGGGCATTGCCAGCCCTCGGCGTTACGGTACCGGCACTGGATGCGCGGCTTGTCGATCACTGAGGTCATGGTCAACCCTCCCCCGCTGAAGTCTTCCTGGTTGCCGACTGGCTGCGCTGTCGACAGTCTCCCTTCGCATTGTAGCGTCCCCTCCGGGTGGTCGGCCGGGAAGAATCAGGCGAGGGGAATCGCCTCTACCGCGGGTTCTACGCTGCCTAAGGCCGGCCCGTAAGGGCGGCAAGGCCATGGAGTGCGTCCTGCCTGACCCAGAGGAGGGCACCTGTTCGGGGGGATCTACCGAGGTTGTGGGATTTGGGACAGCGTCCGGTTCACGCGACACTGCGGCTGCACGTCCTAATATAGTTTCGATTCACTGCGCCGGAATAACTTTAATTCCCTGCTATTCGGATTCGCTGTGCAAAGCCATCTGTGGATAATTAACCGGATGTCTTACTCAGGATTTCTATAAGTCGATAGCCGTACTTGGAGGCGTCCTGGGGTGGCTCCTCCTCGCCCGGGTATGCTTCGTAACGCTCGATCTTCAGCCGGTAGGTGTAGCCTTCCTCATGCTTGAACCCGTTGATGGACTCATAGAAAAACTGACCATCCACTTCCAAGCACTTTCTCGGCCCCACTCCTACGCAGTCAAGGAGCCTTGGCCCGACCGTCACCTCCATCGCCATGACTTGCCCTTCTCCCTGCCACGCCTTGCCCGAGAGGGAGTAGGCGCCGGTGCTGTCTCCTTGCACGAGGATATAGTGGAACCCCGTCATCTCTGCCTTCCAGGCTGCCGACGCGCTGTGCCCGTTGCGGCTGGTGCCTGTTGCCGCGGACGCCACCAACTTGCCGTGGATGTCTTCCACATACAGGGAGGCATCCTCCAGAGTCCAGAGGTCCAGGGTGACCTCGTAGACCGTCCCCTCTTCGGCATCCAGCTGGAAGGCGTCCACGTCGCCGTAGAATTCCAGTTCGCCCCACGCTTCCTGTCCCACGGCGAAGGCTGTGCCTTTGCCCCTGATGTTGGCGTGGTCGTCGTGTAAATTCACGACGTTGACGAAGAATGAGTATTCGCCGGTCCCGCCCTCTCCGTTCACAGAAACGAAGACCATGTCGTTGTAGAGCGACTGCCAGAAGATGCTGGTGATCTGGCCGTTCTCGCCGTTCTCGTAGGAGGTGGCAGTGTGCAACTCCTCGTACTCAGGATACGGGCCGTATAGTGAGAGCGATGCGTCCTCCAGGGTTCCCAGCCCGACGCCGATCTGGTAGACGGTTCCCTCCTCCGCCACGAAGGCGAAGAAGTCCACGTCGGTCTCGTATTCCACGGCGGCGATGAGAGAATGCTCAACCTCGACGACCGTAGCGTCCCCGATCCGGTCTGCGTGGTCGTCAGGGGTGCCCCTGTATCCGTCCCCAAGAGAAGTGCATTCCCAGAGCGCCGACACGAGCCCTTCGGCCTCCCGTGTCTCCTCTTCCCACATCAGGGCAACCATGATGTCCGCGTTCGCACCTTCCAGGACCCTCCGGGCGCAGTCCAGTCGTTCTTCGAAGCCCTCCGGCGTGTCCAAGGCAGCAAGAGGGTTTACCAGCGTCTTGGGGATGCACCGGAAGAATCCCGCCATGAACTCTCCGGCAAGCAGCCGGTCCTCCGCGTCGCGGGCCATGGCCGCCACCACTGCGGCGGCGGCCATGCCAGTCAGCACGTCTCGTATGCAGGCGACTTCGTCCTCGGGGATCCTGAAATCATCGTCCTCCTCTAAGAGGGCAACCGTGGTGCCCAGCAGGACGGCCCGGGCCGTGCCAGGCTCTAGGCAGGCGAACATCGCCACTTCCTGTTCTGGAACGTAATCGAGATCGGACAGGACGGGCACGTCCAGGCCGTCCGCTCCCGCCTCGACCTCGATGCACGTGCGCTCGTGGGGATAGAGGTCGTCCAGCAGGTCCCGCCAGAAGGTCTCCCGGTCGATGCCAACGTCCAGATGCTCGAAGGGGGAGGGCGTCGCCGTCGCCGTGGGAATCGCCGTCGTCCGCTTGGGCGTGGGTGGGATAGCCCGCGTCGGCGTTGGGGTGGGAACCGCTGCTGGCGTGGTGGGTGTCGCTGTGCCCGTGCGGTGGGTTCCCGTGCGGACGGAGAGGATTTCCCGCGTGGTGTCAGGGGTGGGAGATTCGGCCTGCGTTGCCGGTGGCGCTGAGGTGGGCCTCTTCTCCGGCGCCTTCGTGGGTGTCGGGGTTTCCGTCGGCATCGCCGTGTAGGTCGGAGCCACGGTCTCTGGGACCGGCGTCGGGTCCGAGCAGGCTATCAGCGCCGTCAGGATGACCAGGAGAGGGGCAAGGACCAGTTTCGGCATGGAATTCTCGTTCAGGGAATGTTGGGTGAAAACCCATTATATCCGCGTCCCTGGTCGCTATTGCGAGGGACCCTTTTCACTTGTTGAGCTGCTTTTCCGCCTCCTATAGGACTGCCGGAATCTCTCTGATCCTGGTCTCCGGGTATCCGTGTTCAGTGGCGACCTCAGGGCTTCCTCCGCACCAGTCTGAACTGCCCGCAGGGCAGGTCCCTGGTCTTTCCGCCGATGAAGTCGCGGATGTCGATGAGGGCTTCGCAATCCAGCTCAGGGCTTCTGAGCGGGGTATCCCGAATTTCCAGGAGGGTATCGCAGTCCTGGACCAATCCGGTGTTTTCCTTGGGGTCAGGCAGGGCAACGCCGTTGGCGCACTGGGAGGCGCTGCCTTGCGGTGTCGGGGTCGGAGGGACTGCCCGCGTTCACCTTGTGTCTGCATGTGGCAATGGAGCAGCAGTAGCTGGAACCGGCGGATATTCCGCAGCCGGGGCTGCCAGCGTCTGTGTGGGGCCTGACGTTGATTGGTTTGCCGTGGGTTGTGTGCCATCTCCGCAGGAGACACTCAGCAGTAGCAGCAGGGTCAGGAGGTCTGCAATCTGTGGGTGGGCGCCGGTTCGGGGCAGACGCCGGGGTGCAGCGTTGGGGTCGCGTGGCGACATTGGAAACTGTTCTTCTCAACTGCTGGCGGGTTCAGAGCAACTCTTGGGAGTGAAGCGACAGCCACACCCTCTGCCAGCCCTCTCCGGCCGTTGCGGCCACCAGCGTTCCGTACCACAGATGGCCCTCTTCATCGTGGACTGTCCAGGTGAGCCATGACGCCTCCTCACTGTCTCCTTCATCCTTGATGTCCCAGCTCGGATGGGTCAGGTTTTCCCGGTAGCGGGTCATCAACTCAGCCGGTCTCAGGTCGGTTTTCATGAAGTCTGACGCGGTGATCGCGTATGCCCGGTTCATGGAGCTGGCCACTCCCCGGATGGAGAAACTTTCGAGGCTTCCCGGACCGTGGTCCCTGTCCGGCGATGGGGCATCCCACGCGCTGAAGTCCAGGCCGGGGATGCTGGGGAAACCCTCGCCGCCTTCCGAGTCTAGGGGTAGGGGTGGGGGTGGGTGTGCGTGGCAGGGGCATATTCCGGGTCCCTGCAGCAAAGGAAACCCTGCTTTCCAGTTCCCTGCCTCCCTTTTCACTGGAAAGGGGAAGCCCTGTATGGGGAATAGCGAGACGGCCTGAGCCTGTAGGCCCGCGCCGTTGTCCTTTTCCGTAGCGAGTTGCAGCTGGGCCATGCCATGATTAGGGTCTTCGGTGTCGATGAATACGGAGACGAGTTCAAAGTCCGGTATGCCGGGCCCGATTTCGTCCAGCCAGGGCTGCATCTCGTCCGGATCGCAGATCTGGGCCAGTTCCTGGGCCATGGTGGAGTGTAGGAGTGTTGCGTCGGCGTTGTGAAGGGCCTCCGTCCATGTGTTGAACAGCGCCTGGATCTCCTGTCTGGTTTCCGTGCTTGTTGTGATCTGTACGACAGGCAGCGGAGTTGGTGAAGGTTCCAGGGCCGGAGACTGGGCCGGTGTCGCCGTCGGCGCGGCGGTGGGAGTCACCGTCGGCTCTGTCGTCGAAACTGTAGTGTCAGTGGGTGTTGGGCCCGCAGTCTCCGGGCTCGGCATGGTTTCGGAGCAGGCTATCAGTGCCGGCAGGACGGCCATTACGAGTGTGAGGAGCAGTCTAAACACTTGTGAGCCTTCTTCTGCTGGTGTGGGATCAGCCTGCCTCTATGAAGTCGGCGGCCATCTCCGCCATAGCGATGACGGTCAGGTTCGGGTTGGCCCGCACCGCTTCGGGCATGATGGAGGCGTCGATGACCCGCAACCCCTGGGCCCCGTGGACTTTCCCGTACTGGTCGACCACGGCCATGGGGTCATCCGCCGGTCCCATCCTGCAGGTGCTGGAGACGTGATGGGCCGTGATGACCTGCCTCCTCATCCACAGGTCCAGCGCCTCGTCGCTCTCCAGGATTTCATCCGAGGGACCGGAGCGTTCTTCCACGATGCCGTCAAAGGCGTCATGTCTGAACAGTTGAGCGCACATCCTGACGCTTTCCCGCATGCGCGCCAGGTCGAAGGGGTGGTCCAGAAGGTTGAGGTCGATGCGGGGTGGCTGTCTCGGATCGCTGGAACGTAATGTCAATTCTCCCTGGCTGAGGGCCATGTAGAGGCACTGGCTGACTCCTATTCCCTCGGGTTCCACATGGTCGACTCCGCGCATGGGCGTAGCTGACGAGTAGTTGCCCATGTAGATGACCATGTCGTTGGCGTAGGGCGATCTTGGCGCAGTGAACCTGAGGGTCACCGTACCGGTGTTGACCTGATTGGTGTCCAGTGGGAAGTCGTGGCGCGTGCGCCAGAACATCGGCATGTCCGGGTGGTCTCTCAGGCCTTTGCCGACGCCGGGGACATCCCGGGTGACTGGCATGTCCAGGGAGCGGAGCTGGTCGGCCGGCCCTATCCCGGAAAGCATCAGTATCTGAGGTGTTCCTATGGCTCCGGCGCAGAGAATGATCTCCTCCGCATGGAACTCACTCTCGCCGTCGGGGGTGGTCCCGCGGACTCCGACGGCCCGGGTTCCCTCGAAGCCCACGCCATGAACCAGTGTGTTGGGAACGATGGTCAGGTTTTCCCGGCGCCTGGCCGGCTCCAGGTATGCTATTGCGGTGCTCACCCTCGTGCGCCCGTCGATATTGAAGGCCAAGGGTCCAACTCCGGCGGAGCCGGGCCTGTTGTGGTCGGGGCATCGAGGGAAACCGGCGTCCAGGCAGGCCCGGTGGAAGGCGCGTTGTTGCGGCCCCCAATCGCTGTCCGGGTACCGGCGGCAGGGGACTGGTCCAGCGTTGCCGTGGAACTCGTCCTGAAAGTCCTGATCGTTCTCCAGCTTGATCAGGTAGGGGAGTACTTTCTCGAAACTCCACTGGGGATTGCCCAGTTCCGCCCAGAGGTCGAAGTCTTCCGGCATGGGCCGCAGGAACTGGGCGTCGTTGACGGCGCTGGAGCCGCCTGTGACCCTCCCTCGTGGAACGTCTATCTCGGCCTCGTCCGTTGCCCTGGCCCGGAAGTTCCAGATATGTCCCCCGTCCCGGATTGAGGTGTCCGCGCCGTAGGCGTACCTGACTTCGTCGGGTGTCACGTCCGGTGAGGGGTAGTCCGGCCCAGCCTCCAGAAGGAGCACCGAGCGGCGCTCGTCCTCCGACAGCCGGGCTGCGAGGACTGCTCCTGCGGAACCGGCCCCGACGATGATGTGGTCGTATCTCTTTGTCATTTCTTTCCCTCTTGCCGGGGCATGGCGGACCGCCGTTTCGCGTCCCGTAAGCCTTCAAGAGCGCTGCTGACTTTCACATCCTCAGTTCTAGCCGCGGACGCAGAAGGCGTTCCGGCACCTCGGTCTGGCGCATGAAGTGGACCAGCTTCCGGTGCAGTTCCGAGGCTACGTCCATGTGTCGCTCTATCACGTTGTCCGACTGCTTCGGGTCGGCGGTGAGGTTGTAGAGCTTTGAGACCCCGGGGAGTGGGCTGTAAAGGAGACTCCAGCCCTCGGATGTAACGGTGGTGACTGGCGGCTCCGTCAGCACCCGGAGCAGGTTGTCCACGGAGTGGACCGGGTCTCCGACGTTGGCGAAGGGCAGGCTGCTGACTACGAAGTCCCGCCCCTGCGCCTTCGGGTCTCGCAGCGCCGGGGCCAGGGAGCGGCCCTGCACGAAGCCGGGTATCTCCAGTCCCAGCAGGTCCAGCACCGTGGGCATCACGTCCACGGCGGAGCTCATGCCGGTGTAGTTGCCTGGTTGGACGCCGGGCGCCCGCATCAGGAGGGGCAGGTGGACTATCTCTTCGTAGAGCGGTGAGTAAGCCCACTGCGAGCCGGGCTCGTCGTAGGGCCGGAGCGTGCCGTCGGGGTACTTGTCGGAGCTCATCTTGCCGAACAGCCCGCCGTGCTCCCCGAAGTAGAAGCCGTGGTCGGTGGTGAAGATGACGATGGTCCTGTCGGCCAGTCCCATGTTCTCCACCATTCTCAACAGGAACCCGGCCCAGGTGTCCACCATGGTTATCTCGCCGCAGTAGGTGGCGTGTCCCTTCCTCAGCTGCTCCTCCCGGTAACCGGGCACGTCGTGCCAGTTGCCGTAGACCGGCAGCACCAGTTCGCCGTCGTACCCCGGCCAGTAGAGTTCGGTGTAGTAGGCCGGCGCGTCCCAGGGTTCGTGGGGATCCCAGGTGTCGACGTAGAGGAAGAAGTCCTCCTTGTAGTGCTGCTCCAGCCAGCGCATGGCGCTCATGAAGGTCTTGGGGGCGTTCCTGTCGGCCTCGCTGCGCCAGGCGGCCCGGACGTCCAGGGCCTCGTTGTGGTAGCCGGGTTCGGGGATCAGGGACCAGAGGGTGTCCTGCCCCATGTTCATGAAGAAGGACTGGAAGCCGCGGTCGTAGTTCATCCCGCCCCTCAGATAGTAGGGGGTGTCCACGGAGGCCGCTGTGTGCATGCCTTGTCCGGCCAGTATTTCGGCCAGGGTGGTGACGCCCGCCGGGAGGGGTTCCCATCCCATGAACGACATGGTCCAGCGCCCGGTCTGGTGGTCGGCCCGGGTGGGCATGGTCGGGAACCCGGCGGAGTAGTGGTTGTCGAACCTGACCGCGCTGGCAGCGAGGGCGTCCAGGGACGGTGTCCTGATGTTGCTGTTGCCGTATGCGCCCAGGTGGTCCCTGCGGAAGGTGTCGGAGACTATCCAGATGACGTTCATGCTGACCTCTTCAGTCCATTGCAGGCGGGTCACGCGACTGCCG
Organism: Dehalococcoidia bacterium; assembly: GCA_965204865.1. Classification (GTDB taxonomy): domain Bacteria; phylum Chloroflexota; class Dehalococcoidia; order Lucifugimonadales; family UBA3495; genus VXOI01. Next base: position 4,246,732 of record OZ242027.1, read on the forward strand.
GTGATGCCACTAGGAGCCGGTTTGCGACCGGGTGAGTGCGCTTTTTGCCTGTCGCTTTTTGCCTGTATGGAAGGCGATGTACGTTTGCAAAGAAGGTTGAGATCCATTCTACTGGCTGACTGCGCCTTTCCCCTCACTACAGCTGTCAGCATTCCGAAGGTCTCACTTGAAGCAGAAGGTACCTGAACTTCGTATGCCCCGTCCCGCCGAGGTCAGAGTATTCCTGCCACAGCGCCCTGTACCGTCTCCTGATTTCCACCGGCCTCTCCCGTCCCTTCACTGTCCCCGTACCGGCGCGGGGACTCCATGCCAGGGTGCCGGTTATTTCCCTGCCCTCGTGCAGGACGAAGTCGGCGTCGTTGGCGTCGGGTTTCCTTGGGGGGTTCCAGTACAGGTAGTCGTTGGTGATGAGGATGGCGTACCCGTCGTTCGCCCTCCCGCCGTCGATGATTCCCTCCAACCTGGCAATATCCAGGCAAAAGTCGTAACGCCTGGTGTCCTGGGCATACTGGTCCCTGAGCCGGAATTCCTCGTCCTCGTGGACGATTACCGCTGTCCTGGTCAGGTACTTGAGCTCGATGGCGGTCTTGGAGTCCGGGAGCCACACGTCCACATAGCGCCGGTCCGGCCCATCTATCAGGTTCCCGACCTCCTGCCTGATCTTGATGGATGGATGGTCCTGCTGGAGTTGCCAGGAGAGGGCGTGCTTGAAGTCGGACTCCGAGTGAAAGACGGGCCTGGTATGGGCCAGTGCCTCCATGACCGCTTCGATGTCGACCGGCTTGCTGATCGTCATTCCTTCTGCCCTCCGGCGCTCCCTGAGCGCGGGATGCCGCTGCCGCCCCTTCTGAGGAAAAGCAGGTTTACGGTAGACCGCACGCTTCCCTCACGGTTAAACCGGCGGGTAGTAACTTGGTGAGAAGTGTTAACGGCAGATGATCCCTCGGATGCCTGCTTCATCTGAGGGTCCTATGTCGCAAGGTGTGAGATGGTCATTATTGGTCGCTCTGATGTCGGCGCCCGCGTTCAACAGGAGCTCTATCACTTCCAGTGCCCACGGGTCCTGCCAGTGTTGGCTTGGCATCACGGCCAGGTGCAGTGGCGTATTTCCGTCCTCGTCCTTGGCGTTAACCTCTGCTCCGCCTTCCAATAGGAGATTGACGGCCCCAGGGTGATGGGACCGGCTGGGGGGTTCTGTGGCCCAGTGCAGCGGCGTATTCATCAGGTCATCCCGGTCGGCAACATCGGCTCCCCGCTCCAGCAGCAACCGGATGACCTCCGGGCCGGAATGGGCTGCGGCGAAATGCAGGGTCGTGGTTCCCCCGTCAGACTTGGACGACAGTTCCGCCCCGCTATCCAGCAATAGCTTGACGACCTGGGGATCGATCTCCCCGTTGAGAACCGCCATGTGGAGAGGAGTCAAGGCAAACTCCCCTTCGGCGTTCACATCGTATCCCTTGTCCAGCAGTACAGAAAAGACTTGAGGTCCGGCGGTAAAACCTGCAGCCATGTGCAACAGTGTTTCGTACCCGCCGAGCTCCGCCACGTCACCCGCTCCGTATTCCAGCAGCAGCCGGATTACCTCCGGACCGGCCCTGGTCAACATGGCGAAAACCATGACGAATGCGTCGGTATCATTCCACGCCGCAAACTTGGTGCCGTGCTCCAAAAGCAGTCTGACAATCCGTGCGTCCGCGCTGGAGCCCACCGCCTCGATCATCGCCAAGTACGAGAACAGCGCCGACTGCCCGTCTGTGTCCCGGGCTGCGGCGTCCGCGCCGCTCTGCAGCAACAACTCGATGGTTGCGAGGGCGTTCGCGCTGAGGTAATCCGCATTTCCCGAGAAATGGCATCCAGCGACCGGCTGGGAAGCGCAAGCAGCCTCCTCTACTGCCGAGTGCAGGGGGAGTTGTCCTGATTCGTCGTCCTTGACGTTGGGATCAGCGCCGTGTTCCAGCAGCAGTCTTACGATATCTGGGTTGCTCCCGAATTCCACCGCGTAGACCAGGGCTGCCGTTCCCCCATAGCCTTTGGTTGCAGGATCTGCTCCGGCGTCAATTTCAGCCTGCACTGAGGCAACGGTCGCCTCCCTCTCCCAGAATTCCCTGTTGCACAGCACGCCGCAGTGCCCGGGAGATTTCGCCGTCGGCGGTTCCGGGGGAACCGGAATCTCCGTAGGCTGTGGCGCCACCGCTGGCGCCGGTGTGGAGGTCGGGGTCGGCGTTGGGCCTGAGCAGGCCATAAGGGCTGCTAGGATAACCAGAAACGGGGTCGCGAACAGTTTCGCCATTTGGAGTCCTGCGGTTCAGGGTGCCGGGACCTACTCATTATAAGCTTGGCTGCTGTCCTTTCCGCTTATGCTCAGTTGTAATTGAGACACCTGTATGTTGTCGTCATCGAGACTCACGTCGACGCGGGTCCCGGCGCCGGGACCCGCTTTTCTCTCGGGTTGACGGTCTGCCAGCCCTGCTTGGACAGTGCGAGATCGCCCTTTTGCCGCGTGCGCGGGCTCACCCTGTAGTCCGGGTTGGCCGGAGTACGGCGCAGGCGAGTTCCGCCGTGCTCCCCTCGGCGGAGGTGATCGCGCCGCCTTCGCCTAGGATGATGGGGGCGGTGGGGATGCTCACTCCGTCGGTGTCGCTGAAGCCTTCCGTTACCTGGTAGAAGCTGCAACGTGTGTGGGGGAGAACTAAGCCCGGAATTCCCCGGGCGATCTCCATCCACCTGATGCGGCTGCGGCGCAAGCTGGGCGGGAACGGCGATAACCCCAAGCATATCTTCGCCGAGCCCAGGGTCGGCTACCGGATGGAGCGGTCCGATGGCAGGGCATAGGGCGGGCAGTGACAGCATGGAAACCAGGATTCGGGCTTGTCGTAGACGCGGCGCGCGCGGAAACTGTGGGTGTGAGTGGCGGAGGCGATAGTGCGCCAGGCCCGATTCTTCGACGCTCTGGACACCCCCAGAGCTTTAGGGTAGTCTCACGGTCCCGCCAACTCGATGTGCCTCGTTTATTTGGAGGGAGACCTCCCATTGGAAAGTTCGCAGTACGGTACGCCATGGCTGAAACTCGAAGGGCCGAGGCTTACCGTACTGCGAACAAGGGTGCCGCGCTTGCAAGACTTGGAAAGGAGCACGGGTCGCCTCTCACGGCTCATGCACCCGAGCATTCCGATAAGGGCCAGTCAGAAGCGACATCGGCACCAAGGTCGGCTCGCGCCAGCCTCACTGAACCAGCAGAGGTTGCTTGAACGGGGTTGAACACCGGGCCGGAGACGGGAGTTTGAAATGGTATTTGCCAGAGAGGTCACCCGCTATCGCGAGGGCGTGGCGAAGTTGCTTTGCAACTTGGTGGAGGCAACGGGCGAGATCGAGCGGCGGCTGGACATCGAAGTAGATGAGGGCGAGGACGTGTCAAAGCCGGAGGCCTGGCAGAGCGAGATTCAGAAGGATCCGGTCAGCACCTATAGGCTCATGTGTGTGCCGTTGCTTCGCAAAGCACGGATACACGCTCTTGCCGTCCTTCGGGCCAATGAAAACCTTAACGTCCACTCGCTCGCGGTGCAGATGCGACCTGTGCTGGAGTGTGCCGGGCAGGTCGTGCACATATTTCACTATCTGATGATTGCGCCGGACTTCCAGATGGAGCGGGAGCGAGCCCGTAGGCTGCTCACCGATTATCTGGACTCGGACTACTACGACACGCTCATGAGAACGCTGAAGGACAACGAAATTCACAAGAGGTTGCTTCAGACGATCTCAGAGGCCGCGGCTACGGCGGCGATGGAGTTCGGGATGCCCGAACCAAAAGGGAGCAAGGGCAAGGGCCTGAAACAAGCAGATAAGGTTGAAATTCTGCCCGGAGGCAAGGCCTGGTACGACCACTTGAGCGAGTACTTCTGCCACGGCGAGGCGAACTGGACGGGACCTTTATGGCAAGGCGGTGTCGGCCCAATGGATGTAATGAACTACGAATTTGTGTGCGCCGGCTTGATGCACCAGATTGTAGATCAGATGGCGCGCATGAACGCGTACGCATCCCTGTGCCCCGTCGATGACACCCCAGTCGGCAGCGGGGTCGATGAGGCCCTGACGGAGTTGGGTGAGGTGCTGGAAACCGCCGCAGCTTTTTGGAGAACCGTTCGGTCGGCGGCCACGCAGAATGAATAGAGTGAGGTCTGACATGGCTGAACAGGACTACACGTCATCCATGCGCGAGGCAGTAGACTCACGGGCTGAGTGCGAGAGCGCTCTTGCCACGCTATGCGAGTTCGCTCGCATCCATAAGTCTATCGACGAGGCGTCGCGCAGCATTGAAGCGGATGAGCCTGAATGGATTTATCGCCTGCGCAAGATATGTCTCCATGTGTACGCGATTCAGGACTGGGTGGTCGACGACATAGACATCGCACACCTGATGGCCCCCGAGCTTAGAGCCGCATACGCGCAGATGGACGCAGTATGGAAGTGTATTCCTCCAGAGTTCAAGCGAAAGCATGGGTTTGACGTGATGGAAGGTGATTATTGGGGCAATGAGGAGCGGAATGGGTTACTCGCCACATACGACCATCCGACACCCTTCAACTTAATCATCGGTCCAACGGCACTTGGCGCTTTCTACAGCGGCGATTCTGATGCAAACTACCTTCAACTTGCCCTGTGGCTGGGCTTTCTTGGATTGGGATACGGGGGAGCCCTTACCTATTTGGCTGAGGTTCAGGGTGGCGATGGGGAGGAGGTTTACCGTCTGCAGGTGGCTATAGCGCAGGGCTTCGGCGAACCGGGTACGATGGAACGCATGCTACCTATTCTGGAGCGCGGCGAACGGCTGGGGAACTCGTAGGTCTGATTCTGCCGTTCGCTCCGGCGTGAGACCTGACATGGCACTCCAGACCCGAACGTCCATATTCTGCGACGCCCATCCCGCCCGGGGTATGCCGGTCCTTGGCACGAATGGTTCCGGCCACTACGTCGCTACTCACCTAAAGCTTGGTCTCCCAGTGAAAAGTCTGCAATGGGGTGCGCTTGATTTCACGGAGCCTATCCCCCTTATTAGATACCCCTCCTGGCCGTTGTTGCCAGGTTGAGTAGGTAATCGAGAGCAAGTCCGGCTATCACGCCGAGCGGAATTCCAACAAATGAGATAACTGCGACATTGGCAAGGATATCCAACATTTTTGTGGCCTCCTGTGCCTCAGTTTCTAGGATTGGTCTCCGGGGACGGGGTGCGAGGCGCGGTCGTGGGGTGTTACAGCACCCCACGACTGACCTAATGTTATCATAAGCAAACACGGATTCACTCGCTAGGTACGGAGAGGTATGACACCGCCAGCGATGGGAGAATTTACTCTGGGCGATATGTTGCTTGCGGGCCTGCTCCTCGTCGGAATCGTGCTGTTTGCGCTTGCCCTCTTCTTCCTCATCCGCAAGGGACTCTGTCGCATAGGCTTGGGAGAAGGAGGTAGCTTCTTGACCGCGTTACCTATCGCAATCGGGATCACCGCCGGTCTCTTGTTCCTCTGGAATGCCTTTGCCTAGATAGCGAGGAGGAGTTAACCCGCTAGGTGCTGGAGAGTATACATATCAGGATGTTTCCAGATGGGTTGTCAGATGTTGTTATTAAAATTTATCGTTGGCATGATTGCGGTATTTGTCGGGTTGTTCATTGCGGTGCCTATCATTGTTGCCATAGAGGGAAGTGAAGAGGAGCCAATAGTGGACTGTGGATATGCTGGCATGCAGAAGGAGTCGGTTTGCAGGGGTTGGCAAGAAAGACTGGGGACGCCTCCACGTCGGTAGAGAGCGCCCCCGGGTGCTGGTTGCCTACACCAGTAGACCACACGCTATGATGAAGAAGATAACCGCGAACCAGGGCAACCTGTTGTTTCTTTTCATAATACTCCTCGCTTGTGCGGATATAGTTAACCTAAGCGAAAGTGACGGAAATAGAAACAGTTAACCAGATTTAATTTCCATTCGACAGTCCCGCGGTCACGAAATGGAATGCTACCGGGGCGGACTCTGGAAACCCCGAGTGTGAGCGTAGATGTTGACTTGGCTGGCGGTTTCCTATTTGAAGGCGACGTGGATGCAATCTGGGGTTTCCTGGAAGATGTTGGTCATATTCCATTCCTGTATGTTTCACGGCTTGATGAAAGGCGATGATTCCAAGATGGCAACGTCCTCGTCGGTGAGGTAGGTCTCAGGGTAATCGTCCCAGAATCCCCACCACATTAACGCATCGGTGTCGCAGTGGTCTGCGGCGTCGGGACTGTGTAGCAATTCGAGGGCGTGTGCGTCGTCGCAACCTGGGGGATGAAGTAATCCGAAGGCATGACCAAGCTCATGCGCCAGTCCACCTATCCACCCGAATTCCCCACGCGGATAGTAGTCTGGACATGGCAGGTGTCTGGTAGGAGAGACAAGACCTTTGAGGTCGCTACTGTGAACGATTACGATACCAGCACCACCGCGACCCAATTCGCTCTCGCCCCCGCAATCATACCCGGCGTCAATGTAGATTGTCCAAGCGTATTCGTCGGAAAAGTGCTCGACGGGAGCGCAGTGCTGAACATCCGCTATCGTCCGATCCCACCCGTGTTGCCTTTCATAGTAGCTCGCAGGATTCTCGACTTCGCAGATTAACGGCGTCGGGTCTTCAATAGCGAAAGTTCGTCCGTCCAATTGGTCGGCGTACCAATCTCGAACATGCAGAATTGCGTCGTTGACTGCGGTCTCGTAGTGCGCGTTGTATTGGCGGTCAGACGGGATGGCATATATAACCTGTACCATCGGGTCCGGTGGGAAAATGAGTGGGAGAACTAAGGGGAGAAAGACCGCGACCGCACTAATCAGAAATAACACAGTTGTTATCTCTCTTCGCATCACATACCCGCCGCCATTGACAGTCACATTAACTCGCTGGACGAATACAGTGGTACCCCGCCCTCTCCAGACAACAATAAAGGAAACCCGCTCTGGCCACCATCCCCAAAGCGGGTCTCAGTTACTCTTCGCCGAGCCACGTTAGAGTCTGTTACGCAGCCAAGCTGAACCTGATGCCGAATGCCATTGACTTGGTCTAGTTTGGTAAAGGGGGTGGTCCGGGACAGGCCGCTTGGGCCAACCCTTGTGGCTCCTTGCCAGCGGGTGCGGGCCCAGGACTGCTGGGAGCGCTATCCCGAATCACCCCAGGTCGAAGCGGTCCAGGTTCATCACCTTGTCCCACGCGGCCACGAAGTCCCGCACCAGGGCCTGCTGCCCGTCGTCGCATCCGTACACCTCCGATAGGGCGCGCAGTTCCGGGTTGGAACCGAATGCCAGGTCCACCCTGGTGCCGGTCCACCTGAGGTCGCCGCTCCGGCGGTCCCGTCCCTCAAACACTCCCTCATCCGTGGAGCAAGCCCGCCACTCGGTGCTCATGTCCAGGAGGTTCACGAAGAAGTCGTTGGTCAGCGCCCCCGGCCGGTGGGTGAAGACCCCGTGCTGGGACTGCCCGGTGTTGGCATCGAGGACGCGCATCCCGCCCACCAACGCCGTCATCTCCGGCGGGGTCAGCGTCAGCAGGGCTGCCCGCTCCACCAGCAGCTCCTCCGCCGGTTCCCGGTGTCCGGCCCGCAGGTAGTTGCGGAAGCCGTCGGCGGCGGGCTGGAGCACGGCGAAGGACTCGGCGTCGGTCCACTCTTGGGATGCGTCGGTGCGTCCCGGCGTAAAGGGCACCGGCACGTCATGCCCGGCGTTCTTGGCCGCCTGCTCCACGCCGGCGCACCCGGCCAGAACTATCAGGTCGGCCATGGAAACCCTCTTCCCGCCGCCCTGGGCGCCATTGAACTCCCGCTGGACCTGTTCCAGCGTCCGCAGCACCCTCTCCAACCCGGCCGGGTCGTTCACCTCCCAGTCCTTCTGGGGCGCCAGGCGGATGCGCGCCCCGTTGGCCCCGCCGCGCTTGTCGGTGCCGCGGAACGTCGCCGCCGATGCCCATGCGGTGGACACCAAATGGGAAACTGGCAGACCCGTGGCCAGGATCCTGGCCTTGAGGTTGGCGACGTCCCGCTCATCAATCAACTGGTGATCGACGCCGGGGACCGGGTCCTGCCACGACATCGGCTCCGATGGGACCAGCGGGCCCAGATACCGGCTCCTGGGGCCCATGTCGCGGTGGGTCAGCTTGAACCAAGCCCGGGCGAAGGCGTCTTCAAATTCCGCCGGGCTCTCCAGGAAGCGCCTGACAATGACCCCATAGGCAGGGTCCACCTTCAGCGAGAGGTCCGTGGTGAGCATCATGGGGGCGTGCCTCCTGGACCCGTCGTGGGCGTCCGGGACGGTGGCGGCGCCGAGAGCGTTCTCGGGCGCATACTGCCACTTGCCTGCCACGCTCTTCGTAAGTTCCCAGTCGTAGGCGTACAGGTTCTCGACGAACTCGTGGTCCCACTGCACCGGGTTGCTGGTCCAGGCCCCTTCCAGACCGCTGGTGAAGGTATCCCCGCCCCGGCCGCTGCCGAAGGCGCTCTTCCAGCCGAGACCTTGTTCCTCCATGCCAGCGGCCTTCGGATCGGGGCCGACCATGTCCTCGGAGCCGGAGCCGTGGGCCTTGCCGAAGGTGTGTCCGCCCGCTATCAGGGCCACCGTCTCCTCGTCGTTCATCCCCATGCGGCGGAAGGTCTGGCGAATGTGCCGCGCCGCCGCAACCGGGTCCGGGTGGCCGTTGGGTCCTTCAGGGTTGACGTAGATCAGGCCCATCTGGTCGGCGCCGTAGGGCTCGTCAAGATAGCCGTCGGCGTCGTGGCGGCCGTCTCCCAGCCAGGAGTCCTCGGTTCCCCAGCAGGCCCCGTCCGCCTCCCAGGTGTCCGGGCGGCCGAAGGCGAAGCCCAGGGTCCTGAAGCCCATATCCTCTAGGGCGCAGTTGCCGGCGAAGATGATCAGGTCGGCCCAGGATACCTGCCGGCCATACTTCCGCTTGACCGGCCAGAGCAGGCGGCGGGCCTTGTCCAGGTTGGCGTTGTCGGGCCAGCTGTTGAGGGGCGCAAAGCGCAGCTGGCCTGAGCCGCCGCCGCCCCGGCCGTCGCTGGTGCGGTAGGTGCCTGCGGCATGCCAGGCCATGCGGATGAAGAGAGGCTCGTAGTGGCCGTAATCGGCGGGCCACCAGTCCTGGGACGCCTTCATCACCTTCTCGATGTCCTTCCTCAGCTCGTCGACGTCCAGGGTTTCCAGGGCTTCGGAGTAGTTGAATTCCTGGCCCATGGGATCCGACGCGGGCGAGTTGCGGCGAAGGGCCTTCAGGTCCACCTGCTGCGGCCTCCGGTGATGTGGCGAGGCCGCTTCTCCGCTGGGCAACGCCTGATATTGAGCATGGTTTTCCGAAAATGGGCAGTGGGTCAAGGTCGCTGTAACCAAAAGGGGAGTCCTCCTCTGTTTATGATGTATCTATTATCACATTATAATACAATAGCAATTCTACAATGCCTCCCGCTCCCGGGCCGTACGGTGAGAGCGACATTGTGGGGGGGTGCCGCTGGAGGACGATGGTCCCAGGTTGGGGAGGCGCCGCCGGCGGGTCATGCTACAGGGATAGCAGCTGTGGCGGCAGGGCAGGGCAGGGTAGGGTAGGGCGTTGGCGGGCTCAGAAATCCCACGGTGGCTACCGTGTGCCGTTGGGAGTCGGTGATGCGTGGTAAGATTGGGGCTGGCCGGTGCTAGAGATGCGACACTAATGGTATCCCCACCTGACCTGTCTCTTCTGGTGGAGAGTTACGCCGAGTCCAGGTCAATTCCCCGGCCTCCCGCTCCAAAGTCCGTGAGCGGGCCAACATCCGTCAGAATCTCAGAGTAGCCGCTGAGAACAGCAACGGTGGACCAGACCAACGCGATGGCAGAGTTCCCGGTCGGTGCCCTAGACATCACCGCTGTCATTGCGGCCCATTTAGCCCCCGCCAAGATGAAGAGTCAGGCCACTGGACCGGGAGGCGTGTTCACGCCCGCCGCCCTCCGGTCTTCTTGGCCGGGGTTGGCCGGTCCTTGTCAAGTAGAGAACCGACTCTCGGGCGAGCAACCCGGGAGGAAGAGGAGCATAGCGATGGCGACAGGGGACTTCTTCTCTGACATCACGGACCTGCGGGAGCGGGCCAGGCGACACATGGAACAGGGAGCGGTCACACCCGGCTATCAGGCCGAAGTCGAGACCGTGGTAAAGATTCTGAACGACGTCCTGGCGACGGAGATCGTCTGTGTGCTGCGGTACAAGCGCCATTACTACATGGCCACTGGGATCAACGCGCCCCAGGCTCAGCAGGAGTTTCTCCAGCACGCCAATGAGGAGCAGTTGCACGCGGACCAGGTTGCCGCCCGGATAGTGCAACTGGGCGGAGAACCGAATTTCTCGCCTGAAGGGCTGGCGTCCCGCAGCCACTCGGAGTATGTCGAGGGCGAAACCCTGGAGGATATGATACGGGAGGATCTGGTGGCCGAGCGAGTGGCCATCGACTCCTACGGGGAGATTATTCGCTACCTGGGAGACCGGGACCCGACGACCCGTCGGATGCTGGAGGGCATCCTGGCCATGGAGGAGGAACACGCGGAGGACCTGGCCAGCCTGCTGGCTCAGATGGGATAGATTCTCCACAGGGAAACCCTGGGAGAGATCCGCCGGGGGTTACGGTCGCATGGTTGCTAATGCCGATGTTCCTGCCTGCCGGACCGAGACGGTCCCCGCTCTCGCTGCTGCCTACGTCGGCACCATCTCCCAAGCCCAAATGCGATGTGCAATTGCCGGAGGCCGGGCATCGGGCCGGGAAGTTTGCAGAAACGCTTCGACCCTGAATTGAATGGCCGTCCGGCAGCACACTTTCACATCGTCCTTCTGGCTGGCTAGCCAGGCGAGGAAGTCGCTCGTTTGGTTCGCTCTTAGAAACTATCTCTAAGGTGCTTTCTCTCTTGAGGGGGTATCGTTCGCTTTTGGCAGTTAGGGATTCAGGTCTTTGGGCCAACTGCCAAAAGCGAACGATACCGCTGGAGGCTTTGGGAACGCCCCACGCCGGTTATCGTGCGCGGGGCGTCCCGGTGGCGGCTGGCGCTGGGATCCGGCGCTTTGCAGGTGTTGGGTTTTCAGCCTGCTGTGGCCGGGCTTGCCGGGCTGGGCTCGACCTGCGTTGCCGCGCGGTCTTTGCCCAGCCCTTCCTTGCCTGCTCCAGAGGATTATCCCGGTGGCCTTCGGCCGGGATGTTACCCCTTACTTGGTCGGCGATACCCGGTAGCCGTCATTGGGCTCCGTCTCGGCCAAGGTCAGGATGGCGACCTTCCCCTCAAGCGAGGTGACCGTGTCGCCTTCGCCCAGCGCGATGGGGTTGGCCGGGAAGCTGATGCCGTCGGTGTCCGACAGTCCGGCCGGCAGCTTCAGCCTGAACAGGATGCCCGACTGCAGGCCGTTGAAGGCCCGGGCCCATTCGGACTGCACCTCCTGGTACTGGTTCCCGTCACCGATGCGGAAGGTCAGGACCGGGGTGCCGGTGATCTTGACCGGGGCGTTGAACTTGGCCCAAGCGAATATGGGATCGCCGGGCTTGCGGACGGACTTGGGCCCCGTCATCGTCACCCTCACCAGCTCCGGCGTGAGCACCGCGTCCACCCGGGGGTTGTTGGCATGGCTCCAGCCGTTGTGGTCCACCCGGGCCTTGTTGCCGGCTTGGTCCCTGATGGAGCCGCGTCGTTCCGGATAGCGGATGGTGCCCGCTTCCACTTCCACGCCGTCATCGTCGAAGTCTCCCACGGCGACTAGGTAGCGGAAGGTCAGGACCCGGCAGTAGTTCGTTCCCTGAACGCAGTCCCGGTCCCCGTCGGCGGCGTACTCGGCGGTCCGGCTATTGTCGCCGATGGTCAGCCGGATGGTGGGCTTGTCCCTGACCTCCACCGGCTCATCGAAGTAGACGGACAGGAATATCTCCGAGCCTGCTGCGAAGGTCTTGGGCTGGCTGCCGGCTCCGACGAAGGCGAAGCCGTTGGGCGCTTCCGACCGGTCGTATTCGGGGCGCCTGGTGTCCACCACGTGGTCCGCTTGGTCCGGCATGGCCGGGTGGCTCAGCAGGACGCCGGTGCCCTTTTCGGCGCTCACTATGCTGGCGTTGCCGGGGAGGGCGATGTCCCCCGCGTTGACGCTGACGCCGTTGGCGTCATTATCCCCGACGGCCACCGTGTAGCCGAACACCACGCTCTTGCCTGAGACCCGCTGGAACTTTGCCGTGCGCTCCGTGCCGCCGATCTGCAGGGCGATGGTCGGCTGGCCCGACACCTTGACCTGCTCGTCGAACTCGACGGCGATGCTGAGTGTGTCGCCGGCTCCGTAGTGCTTCGGCTCTCCCACGACGGAGACGCTGCCGGCCGCCGCAGGTCCTGCCGATACCTTGTGCTTGGAGTCCGCGGCCATGCCCCGGTGGGCCGTGTCGGCGGCGTTGCCTGCCGCGTCGGTCATCGTCGCGCCGTTGAGGGCCAGTTGTCCGGCCGGGACGCTCACGCCGTCGTTGTCGGCCTCCCCGTCCGCGACGGTGTAGGCGAACTGGTGGCTGCTGCCGCTCTCGGACCCGGAGTAGGCCGCGGTCCGGTTGGCGTTTCCTACCTGCAGGGTCAGGCTGGGCGTTCCGCCGCCGATGGTCACCGCCTCGGAGGTCTGGACATTGAGCACCAGCCGGTCGCCGGTGTCATAGGTCTTTCCATCTCCTGCGACGGTTATGGCCGTGATGGTGGGCCGCACGCCGTCCACCGTGGGCCCGCCGGTCGCTCCGCTGTGGCCCAGGGCGACGGCCAGGGTGTTGCCGCCGGTGACCGATGCTCCGGTGGGCAACTGGATGCTGCCTGCAGGAGCCGACACCGCGCCCTCGTCTCCCTCGGCGACCTGGTACTCGAAGGCGGCGCTCCTGCCGTTGGCGGCGGACGCCGCGTAGACGGCCTTACCGCTCCCGTCGCCTACGGACAGGCCGATCTCGGGGGACCCGGAGACGTTGGCGCTGCCGCTGAACGACGCGGTGACGGTCGCTGTGTCCCCGATGCCCAGCACCGTCTCCGGCCCTTGGCTGAAGCTCAGTCCGGTCACGGTGTATGGCTGGTCCACTTTGTGGGTGTTCTGGTCGCTCAGGGCCGGGTGTGCCGGGTCGGCGGCGTTGCCTGCCCCGTCCCTGATGCTTGCTCCCTCTGGCAGGGCGATGCTGCCCTTGGCGACCGATACCCCGTCGGTGTCTTGGTCGTCCTGCGTTACCGTGTAGGCGAAGTTGATCCGGCTGGCGTCGCCGGGGTCGGTTCCCGAGTAGGTCGCCGTCCGGGACGTTGTGCCCATGGTCAGGCTGATGCTGGGCTTGCCCGTCACCGAGATGTCCTCGGTGAACATGGCGGTTACCGCCAGGCTGTCGCCCGTGGTGCGCACGCCGGAGGCGCCCGTCATGGCCAGGGACCGAACGGTGGGCCGCACCCCGTCAATGGCTTGGGAGGCGCTGGCGGGGACCGCCGGGTGGTCCAGCGTTGCATTCAGTCCCTTGGCTCCGGTTACTGAGGCCCCTTCCGGCAGTGAGACGCTGTTGTCGCCGACACTCAGTCCGCTGGGAGCGCTGTCGCCTTCCTGCACTTGGTAGGCGAACATGATGGAGTTGCCGCTGGTGGCGGAGTAGGTCGCCTGACGGGTTTCCGCTCCAGCGTTGAACGAAAGGGTGGGGGCGCCGCTCACCTGCACCGCCTTGTTGAAGGCTAGGCTGAAGCGTATCTCGCCGCCGATGGCGTAGGTGCCGGTGGTGGCGACGGACAGCCCCGTGGCGGTGGGCGGGGCGGCGTCCACGGTGGCCTTGGCGTTGGCCGCGACCTCCCCGTGGCTGAGGTTGGCGTTGTTTCCTGCGGCGTCCTGTATGGTAGCGTTCTCCGGCAGCCCTATGCTGTCGGCGTTGACCGATACGCCGTCGGTGTCCGCGTCGCCCTGCTTCACTAGGTACGCGAACTTGATGCTCCGCTTGTCGGCCGCCTGCTCCTTGAACGCGGCGGTCTTGCCGGCGCTGCCGACCTGGATGGCGACGGCCGGATTGCCGCCTGATATGTTCACCGGCTCGCTGAAGGTAGCGGCGACGACGATCTCGTCGCCAGCCCCGTAGGGGCCGCCGCCGGGGGCGTCGGCTACTTGGACGCCGGACACCGTGGGCGGCACCGCGTCTACCCTGTGATCGGAGTCGTGGTTCAGTCCATCGTAGTGGAGCATGGCGTGATTGCCCTGGCTGCCGTAGCTCTCCTCGATGTTGTCCTCGTCCCGGATGTAGGTGCAGCTTTCGAGCATTATCCTGCCCGGCGGCACGCTGACGCCGTCGGCGTCGTTGTCCCCCTCCTGGATCCGGTAGCTGTAGACCAGCGCCCGGGTGGCCTCCTGTTGCGGCCGGCCCGGGTTGGTGGCCTTTCGCTGGGTGTCGCCCACCCGTATGAAGAGGTGCGACGGTCCGTTTGAGTAGACCAGTTCGTCGAATATCACCCGCACCGACACGACCTGTCCGGCGCGGTACGGGCTGGCGCTGAGCGAGAATAATGAGACGCCTTTTATCTTTGGCGCGATAGTGTCGCCTGCGTAACTCTGGGTTTCGCCCTCGGCCTGGGCCGCCGCCGGTTGCTGCGACAGCGCCAGGCCGGCCACGAGCGCGGCCATCAGGGTGAGGACCATGAGTGTCCAGCGCAGCGCTCCTGCGCCGGTTTTTGCCGGCGTTCCGCTTGGAGTCATCCCTTCCATCTTCTCTACCTCGCGTGGTTTCCTTCGGTTTTGAGGCTCCACAACGCGGAAGCCGCACATTCTCCAATGCTTGGCCCTTCTCGCGCCGTGCGATGCGTCTAGAGCAGATTAGGGGATGCCTGTGAACCTGACGTGTCCGTATCCCGTCTTTTTGTGACGTTTTCGTGTCCATTCCCGGTTACTTGCGTTCCCTGCCGTACAATGAACGGCATGAGCTTGAACGCTGGAACATCCCGGGTCTGCGACCAGCCGGATCGCCCTATCGGCGAACCGGACGGACTGTCTGGGGAAGGCCAGGAGTTGCGAGAGGGTGTCTCGAGGCTGAACCGGCCCGGCCTTCGCGTCCCCGGGAGCATCGAATTCAATAGCGTCATGCAGGGGGTGATAGACCTCGCCAGGTCGCTGGCCGACGCCAGGTATGGCGCGCTTCTGACCTTCGACGACTCGGGGAGCGTTCAGGACGTATTCACTTCCGGCGCCGGCCTGGAGCAGCGGGAAGCGGCGGGGCAGGTCGCCCCGTCCGGACTCTCCTCCGGCCCGGTTCGCCCGGCCAATAAGCGAGTGCGCATCCTCGTCGTGGACCAGGATTCCCGGGCCCTTCGCCAGATCCGGAAGACTCTTTCAGCGGCGGGCTACTCCACCGTCGTCACCAGCGACCCTGGTGAGGTCGAGAGCCTCGTCCGGGGGGAGGAGCCCGACCTCATCCTGCTCGACCTGGCGCTGCCGGACGTCAACGGTATTGAGTTGATGAAGCGCATCCGGGAGATGACGGACGCGCCGGTGGTGTTCCTGATTGATTGGGGGGCTGGGGACTGCGTCGTCAAGCCCTTCTCGCCTGAGGAGTTGGTGGCTAGAATCGGAGCGGTACTGCGCTTGCGGACCGCGTCCAACGGGGGCGGCGGGCATCAGCCCTACCGGTCGGGGGAGCTGGTGATCGACTACGACGAGCGCCTGGTCACGGTGGGGGGCCGCCCCGCCCGGCTGACGGCGACCGAGTACCGGCTGGCCGTCGAGCTTTCGGTTAACTCCGGGCGCACCATGACCCAGGACCAGCTGTTGACCAGGGTCTGGGGCGCGTCCTACTCGGGGGATTCGCAGCTTTTGCGCACCTTCGTCAAGAGGCTGCGCCGCAAGCTGGGGGACAGCGCCAGGAATCCAGCCTATATCTTTACCGATCCCTGCGTCGGCTATCGCATGGCGATGCCTGAGAGCCGCCACCCCGGGTATGGGGATTGACCGGAGCCATCGCGGCTGAAGCAAGGCCTCCGGGATGCCTTGGGCCAAGCGGTGCCGGGTGAGGGTGAGGTTTCACCGGAAATGCCGGCAGTCGCTGGCTTTGCTCAGGGCACGTCCCGTCGTTGACATTGTGGTTCGGGGACTTTATGCTGCCGCCCGTCTTTCGAGCGGTAATCCGCTCGGCAAGGAAGCCCCGGTCGTTGACCGGGGCCTCTTTGCTTCTCAGACTATCGACGAGGCCTGCTCGGCCTCTTTCACGCTGAGAGTGCAGGAGCCGGCGCCATACCCTGCAGGATGGTCAGTTCCAGCATTTCCTGCTCTGCTGGCAGTTTCGCCACTCGTAGGGCCCTATGGTCTGGCCCTACGCCACTCCTGCCGCTTTTTATTTCTCTGGCTGTGCTGGTGATGTGGTCCTTCTTGGTTTTGGCGCGCTCCCCAATCGGGCTTTGTCGCTTAATTCAGTTTTAAGCCTGTTTCGGGGCTATCTTCTCAGCAGGTTGTACCGGGAGGCATGGCTCATTGCTGAGGCCCACGCTTTGTTGAGGCCGTCCAAGGCCTTCTGGCATTTCGCTATCTTTGTCATCTGGACTACGGCTTGGGCCATGGGCATGAACGAGTACATCTCCACCGTTTTGGTTCTGTGAGCGCAGTGTAGGCATTCCCTGGTGCGAACCACGAAGAAGTCGTGGCTTTTGACGGTCCGGTGGACCTTGGTGTCGCCGTTGCATTCGGTGCAACGCATGTGATGCGCTCCCCGCCGGTTCACGCCTCCTTCCCTTCTTCAATCTCCGGCTTGGCCCTTCGTTCATACTTTCGGCTGAGCTCCCTCACTTGGGATGCTCATTATAGTCCCCTTGTAAATGGACTCTGAGGCTTTGCCTTTGACGCAGTTCAAGCCCAGCATTGACAACGGCAGGAGACCCGACAACACGCCGGGTCTCCGTGATCACTTTTCTTTATTCTGGTCCTTCTCGGCCTTGATCCTAGCTCGCCTGTCGGCGTCGTTCTTTCGGCGTTGCACCCGGTGTTTCTCGGCGCACTCCTCGCAACGGGTCTGGTTGGGGATCGCTTGCCCTCTGCAGTCCCTACACAGGCCCGCCGCCGTGAGTCTTTCTCTGCGCCTCTTTACACTCTGTAGGTGAGCATCTTGTCGTCGTTCAAGTTGCTGTTTTCGGAGGCGCTCGCATTCCTCGCAGCGGGTCTGCCCATCTGTGGCCGGTTCGCGGCAGTCCCTGCAGAGCCCCAGTTCTTTGGCTTCTTCGTATCTTTCCTTCCCTTTGGCGCGCTGTCGTTCCTTCCCTTCCGGACTCTGGTGCCAGATTCGGTTGTAGGTTCGGCGCTGTTCTTTTTGAAGTTCTGGGTCTTCGGGCTTCGGGAGCTGACTTGGGGTAGGAGTTTTTGGTTGCTTGGTGATTCTGCCCTTCGACGATCTTTGAGCTTCAGTACGAAGCAATGTTCAAAAGTTCGCTCTTTGTTAATACTGGCGGACCGCCGCGTCTGCGGGGCTTCCCATCGGAGAGATCCAGATACTCCAGTTCCCTCAGGATCACCGCCGCGCCAGCGGGGTTTCCTTTGTGCAAACTCCCGGCGGGCGCACGGCCATGGCTCACCACCGCGCCTGCGGGGTTTCCCAAAGAAAGACAACTCGTTCAGGATCACCTCGAGGCTCACCACCGCGTCAGCGGGGTTTTCTCCTTCTCCATGATGAATTTTATTATCCGCTCCCATTTTGTCGTCGCCCTTCGCTGGGTCTTTTGGCCTTGATGGCTGTGGGTTGGTTGATGCCTGGGCTTTACCAGGAGGTTTCAGCGGTTGACACTAAGCTCACGCCGTTTGCTCTGAGCCGGTCCCGCCAGAGTATGGTCTCCTCCAGAGACCACGAGAAATTCCTGAGCTTGTAGACTACTATGAAGTCGAAGGGCGGGTCGTCCTGGGTTGCCTCGCCCATCATCCAGTCGAAGTCATGCCTTATGCCAACATCGTCGTAGTAGCGGGCGACGATGTCGAGGCCGTGGATTTGGCAGAACTCCTCGCAGTGGTGCTGCTGGAGTTCTTTGGAGTTCTCGCCGTCGGGGTAACCTGCGGCTTCCTTGACGTAGATGGCGGCCTTATTTCTGGACATTGCGAGACGGTCCTTCCTATGGATGATGTTCTCGTCCATACCCATGTAGACCTTGGACCAGTTGCGCCGGTGTTGTGCCTGGGGTCTTCCCGCTAGGGCACCGGCATTGCTGTGGCACGGGGCGTGGTACACGGCGAAGTAGCACTGGTTGACGCCGAGACCGACTCCGGCCTCGCTGAGCGGGTTTCCTGTGTGCAGGAACTGTCTGGCGGGCTTGCGCATGCCGTGCCAGTCTTGATTGCCTGTGGTTTCCTCCAGCGGTTCTTTCCACGTGGTCAACTTGGCCGACGTATTCGCGGTTGTAGACGTAGGACTCGATGACGGCGTTTTCGATTCCCAGTTCCGCGGCTCGTCGACCATCAGGGAGTTGATTCGGTTGAGCTTGGCGAAGTCCAGCAGGGGGCTGTCGCTCTTGTAGACCACGGTTACATGGAAGGCGTCTTGGTTCAATATGCTCAGAGTCGCTTCCACCTTGATGGGTCGAATGAGAGGGTTGGCCGTCTCTCTTGGTTGGATTGGGAAAGGCGTTTTACTGAACACCGATGCTTGACATTCATCTGCCGAGGGTTGACTGTAGCGTCGGCACTGCCGTTGTTCTTCAGGGCACTCCCATGTTTGGAAATGGCCCAGCTGGTGCTGACCGAGTTCCCTTACACTCAGGGGGCAGCGCCTACGCGCCCGTTCCCTTTTCTGGCGCATCAATGAGTTGACGCTGAGCGTGTGCCTCGGATACCTGTACGCCCATAACGGCGACGGCGCGGGCGGCCCGGAGCCGTACCATCGGGTCGGGGTCCTGCATCAGGTCTGAGAGGACCTGGCTGCTCTGGCGGGTCAGGCTCTCCATCTCCTGCCGGGTCAGGTCTGCGGTCTCGGCGGTGAGCCGCTGGAGTTCCTTGCGGAAATGCTCATTCTGGCGCCACCGGTACAGCGTGGACTCGCTGATGCCGGCTTCCCGGGCGGCCTGCGTCATGCTGGGAGCGGAGGCGAGGATGGGCAGGGCCAGCATCTGGCGACGGGTAAGTTGGGACTGCTTGGTGCTCGCTCCATTGCCCGCGGGTTCCCGCCTTTCTTCGGGGTCAGGGGACTGTGGGTCCGGTGAGTTGCGCGATGCGGCGGACATAGTCTGGAGGCGCCTCCTTGGGAGATGTTTCTGCAGTGCGTTGGGGATTGCTTGCACCACGGGATTTCTTTATGTATACTCAATATGTAGGGTGAGGCATGCGCTCTGGTCTACGTTCCCAGTAGACCTTAATCGCCCTGGTCATAGCTCCGCCAGCTTGACAGTGCCTCCGGTTTTCAGCCGGAGGCTGTCTTCTGGGCGGGGCTTTTGCTTTGTATGAAGGCAGAAATAGGAGATGTTTCGGATTCGGAATTGGGGTACAAACGGCGATTATGGGAGTCTGTTTTGTAGAAAAGCATAGCACAGAAATGCTAGAATAGAAACATCTGTTCGCCTGAATTTCGGGCATGAAAATAGGGGTGTTGGAGTTGCAGCTCCAACGCCCCCGGGCAAGAACCACCACCCTGACCGAGAGAGAATCAAAGTGGCAGTTCCCAATATATCAGCCGGTGCGGAAGCACCGCAACATTCCCGTGGTCTCCTCAGTCTCCTGCTGGAGCATGACCAGGGCAAGGTCACGTCCCTTCTAGCGTCTTCTGACGGCTCCAGCCCCCGCCAGCCCAGCCCGTTCACCGGGCGGCTGCTGGAGATGCACTACGACCCCGTCGAGGTGCTGGATCTGGTCGACAGCATCTGGCCCTCACGTATCCATGGGCACCCCGGCCGGGGCAATAAGCCGAAGGACCCGTTGCCCATCGTCTGCTACCTCCTTCCCTTTTGCGACCCTGAGTACGGGACTGTTTTCAACTTGGCCGAGGCCCGACGCCGTCTGGAGGCTGATGAGGGATACCGGCGCGAGTGTGGCTATGTTGATGGCATTCCCAGTCTCAGTGTTTTCAGGAATACTCTTGGCGAGATGGTCGCCAATTGGGTTCGCTTCCAGGAGTGTCTTCTTTCTCCCGAGGAGATGGAGGCTATCCGGCGCCGGTTTTCCCATGACGATGTGAGGAGTCATGATTTCTCTTCCCTGCTGGATTTCTTGTTGCCCGCGGGGTGGCGCGAAGGCCTTCCGCCTCTCTACCGGGACGATGGCCAAGTTTCTAAGGTCTTGCGAGTTGTGGGGAAGCCTCGTGGAAAGACGTGCGGGTCTGTTGCGGTTCCCGGCGACAACGGTGTTCAGATTCCTCCTGTTGGTGGCTGCGAGGCTTCCCGGTCGCCGGTAAAGAGATTTCCCAGGGATTGGCATGCTTACAACCTCGCTCAGGCGCATGAGCCGGAGGAGGTCAAGGCGCTCTTGGGCGGTTTTTCGGATCTGATAAACCTCGCGGAGGCTGAGGTTCTAGGTCCCCAGCGTGGCAGGGGCAGACCTCCGTTCCCTTTGGGCCATGTCGTTCACTCTGTGGTTCTGAAAGAATACCATCGTTGTCCTACTCGCCCGATGGAGTCATTCCTGCGGGAGGCCGTCGAATTCGGGTATCTTCGCAATGTGCCGACGTATCCGGCACTGGAGGTGCCTGGGTCCGGCTGTGCCGCCGATTCGGGCGTCGTTCGGATACCTTCCTACAACGGTGTTGGCTATTTCGAGCGGTCCCCATGGCTGACTCCGCTTCTGCTGGAACTTGTATCTCTGACCGCGCGGCCTCTGCGCGGAGTGGAGCGTGAGTTTGCCGTTGACGGGACGGGATGGAGTACCCGTTGGTATGACCGGTGGCTTGACCACCGGTTGGCAGAGGAGTCTGACCGTCAGCAGTGGGTGAAGCTGCATCTTGTCGTCGGCTGCAATACCAATGTGGTTGCCCGTGCTGCGATATCACCGGGGTCGCACCACGATCATCCCTACTTCATTCCGCTGTTGATCGAGACGGCCAAGCACTTTGATGTGGATCTGGTTGTTGCTGACATGGGTTACCTCAGCCATGCTAACTACGAGGTAGGGCCTCTGATAGGGGCTGACATCAGGATTCTGTTCAAGGAGAACACCCTTCCGCCCTCTTATGACGGTTCTGAGTGGGACAGGATTTTGCAGCACTACTATGCTGCCTATGAGACGTTTATGGAAGAATATCACCGCCGCAGCAATGCAGAGTCTGCGATCGGGGCAATCAAAGCTACACGGGCCGGGAAAATTCGTACCAGGCTATTCAATGCCCAGGTGAACGAGGCTCTTGCCTTGGTGGTAGCCTACAACTTGCGAGTGCTTGCCCGTGAGTTGAGGATGAAGAACTTGGCTTTGGACATGCGAACAGACTGGGGGATTCTTCAGGATAGCGTCCGGCAGGTCGTTGGAATGAGGAGTCCTCATCTCTTTAACCGGGCTGCGTGAGTTCGTGGCATGCCCTGATTTTTTGAGCAGAAAATTTTTTATTCTGTTCTAAATTGGATTTTTTGAGCAAAGCCTGATGCGCCAAAAAATAAAATGCCTGCCATTTTCAGTCATTTCCTGCCACTTTCGGCTACCAGAGAGAGGGAACGGATAGCTCTAACTCTCTTCGGTGTACTCGATGATGACCTTGTGAGCCGTTGACGGGGAACGGCCCCGCCAACGCAGGCTGAGCGGCTCCCCGCGACGCCCTCGCGGCCCCTGGTCGCGGGGATAAGCGCGGGTGGAGGCCGTGCCCTTGTCCGGCACCGCCAGGATGTCCACCGCGCGGGACGGCTCGGTAATCAGGCTGCCCGCCCTTCCGAAGTAGATTTCGCACAGGTGGCGCCCGTCGGACTCCGGCTGAATCACCTTCAGCCGCACCAGCCGTATGCGGTAGCCCTTGGCCGGGGTCAGGATGGTGTGGCGGCCCCTCCGGTTGCCGGGCGTGACGTCGGCGGTCTTCAGCACGAAGGGACGGCGGCGCAGCGGCGCTCTGTGGGATGCGCGGGTGGTCATGGGCGAACCTCGATTTTGTCTGAATCAGGATTTGCAGGATTAAAGGATGAGCAGGATTGAGTAAATCCAGGCGGGGTTCCGCTCTAGGTGGTCTAATCAGTTGACCCCTGTCTTCATGGGGGCAGGCTCCATCCGGGGGTTTGGATTCCCGCTTTCGCGGGAATGACGGACCGTAAGCTGGCAAACCACCCAAATTGGAACGCTATCGGAAATCCATCATGAAAATCCTTTAATCCTGTAAATCCTGATTCAGACCATTTGCTTTCAGCTTTCCTCGGTGTACTCAACCATTATCTTGTGGACGGTGGAGGGGGCTTCGCCGTTCCAGCGCCCGCTGAGGGGTTCGTCGCGCTGGCCGCGGGGCCCTTCGTCACGGGGGAAGACGCGGGTGGACTCTTCGCCCAGCTCGGGGATGTCGAGGGTGTCCACGGCCTTGGGGGGTTCGGCGGCGATGGTGTCGCCCGTGCCGAAGTAGACCTCGTAGAGCCGCCGCCCGTCGGCTGCTTCCTGGATTACCCGAACCCGCAGGATTCGCAGCCGCTTGCCCTTGCTGGGCGTGACCAGCGTTTCGTGGACGTTGGAGGTGTTGGAGTCGTAGGCTTGCAGCAGAGGCTCATACACCCGGGGCCGGGGCTGGACCCGGCGGTTGCGGCGGGTGGTCATCGCAGCAACCGCCCGATGCCAGCGCCGCCCAGCCCGGCGATGGCGGCCAGGGACGCGGTGAGCGCCGTGCCGTCGATGCCCTGGGACAGCGCGTAGGTCTCGATGCCGGAGACCGCCACGATGCCGAGGCCAGCCACCACGGCCCAGGGGCGCGAGAAGCGGCCTTCCCGCCCGTCTTTGGGTTGAATCATATTGCCCTCCTTTTTTGACGCAAAGGCGCAAAGGCGCAAAGGATTTAGGAATTAAGGAATCCCCATGAAAGTATCTCATTGCGTCTTTGCGTCTTTGCGTTTAACTAGACCCCGGTGATGTTGTATTGCAGGGCGGTGTGGGTAGACTTGGAGCGGGCGCCGCTGCGTTCCTGCAAGGCGATGCGGAAGCTGACTACCATGATGTTCTGGCGCTTCTGGGCGTCGCGCACCGTCTCGATGGTCAGCTCGCGCTTGAAGCCCACCCGCCACTGGGAGCGGTTGACGATGAGCAGGCGGCCCTTGGTGTTGGCGTTGCCGCCACTGGTGACCTTGCCGTCGGCGTCGGCCAGGCGCATCTGCTCAGAGACGATGACCGGGATGCCCTCCACCGCGCCGAGCTGCCCGGTGAGGATGGTGGCCTGGGGGCCGAACTTGTCCAGCGTGCGGAAGCTGTCAATGGTCAGGGACTTGATGAAGGTGTTGACGTCGGTGACGTAGGCCAGGTCCGAAGGGCGCACCCCGTACTTGCCCAGCTTGCCGCGAATCTCGTTGAACATATCGGCGCTGACCGCCGCGTTGTGGTTGTTGGCCATGGCCGCGTTGTCCACCAGCGGCAGATGCAGCAGGCCGTCGAAGCCGATGAGGAAGTGGCCCGACCCGGCGGTGGTGGCCGCGATGGTGGCGCCGTCGGCGTTGATGTTGTTGGCGGCGGTGGAGTCGCCGTTGAGGATGACGTCGTCAATGACCTCGTGGGCGTTGCGCAGCAGGCTGCGGCGAAGCTCGTCCATCATGGCGATGACGGCGTCCTCGTCCAAGTCGTAGGACCAGGGGACCTCCGCCACCAGCTCGTGGGCGGTCATGGTCTGGCGGGCCGTGGCCAGTGCGCTGCCGGTGACCGCCGTGTTTTCCGTCCCCGGATACCAGTTGACATCGCCCAGTTGCAGCGGAATCTGGAAGGGATTGCTGGGCATCTGCACCGTGGCAAACAGGGGAGCGACGGCGGTTTCGAGGTTCACGTCGTCCCACAGGGCGCGGGCTTCCTGGGTGTCCACCAGCTCGTCGCCGGTGCCGGCGGTGGTGGAGTCCATGGCGGCCTTGAGGTTGGACTGCCAGTCTTCCAGCATCCTCGGGTTGGCCCCGGACGGCTCCCGGATTTGGGCCGAGAGCAGGCTGCGGGCGCAGGCCAGGTCCAGGTGGTCCATCCCGGCATACTTCCCGAACATCACCCGCGACCGGTCGCCGCCGTATTGCGCCAGAAGGGACTGTTTCTCTCCCTGCCGCCGGGCGTCCTGCAGCTTCGCGAGTTGCGAGCCGATGCGCTCCAGCTCCTCGCGCAGGGGCGGAATCTCGGCGTTCATGCGCTGCTCGTAGAACTCGCGGATGCCGCCCAGCTCCCGCTTCACCAGCTCCAGGCTGGTGGTGGAAATGCTTCCGGTTTCTGTGGTCATACTTTCCTCCTTAAATTTGTCTGAACTGTGATTTTTGTGATTGCAGGATTGACAGGATTTCCAGATGCGCTAATTTGTCTGAACTGTGATTTTTGTGATTTTGGGATGTATATGATTTTTGGGTTGCCTCAATGCCGGTATCCCTGGAAAATCAGCGAAATCTCCTAATCAAATGAATCACAGTTCAGACAATGCTTTCGAAGTTCAGCCAGCAGCGCGTCTAGTCCGCTACTGTCCGCGTCCCGCCGCAGGGCGCTGCGGTTGGCTGGCACGGGGACGGCGCTGACCTCCAGCAGTTCCTGCTCCAGGTACTTGACGCCGACGAACGCCCCGCTACGTGAGTCCCGCCGTTCCTCCCAGCGGATGGGCCGGAAGCCGACGGATACGCCCCACTGGAATCCGGCGGCGTAGAGGGCCGCCACTTCCTGGGCGAAGGCGCTGGGGGCGAATTCCACCTTCGCCAGCAGGCGGCGGGGTTCCGTCCACACCGATACGGCGCGCCCGATGGCGGGGTGGCGGTAGTCGTGGGCCCACAGCAGCACCGGGTTCTCGCGGTAGGCCGCCAGCCGCCATCCGTCGGCGCACACCACGTCGCCGTGGCGGTCCACCTCGTCGGTGGACAGCACGAAGGTCACCGGCCCGGCGGCCTGCTCCCCGGCGGCCGCGGCCGAGACGCCGAGAGCGTTCCATTTCACCACCGGCGCGCCTGTTGCCCCTTGCAATACCATTACTTCCTCCAGAACCCGCCGCGCCCGCCAAAAAAAAGGGACGCGCCCGGCGGGGTGCGTCCCTCAAGAATTCAGCCTATTTCGACCTGGATTCGAGTCTATGCAGGCGCAATCGGGCTTGTCAACGCGCCTGTGTCATCTCGCGACACGAGAATCGCCCGGATGGTTGACTGGTAAATTCCCCCGGATTGTGGTAGCTTTAACAAACTAGCCCCGATTCATCGTGTGCCAGAGGCGGACGCTGCCGTCCGACCAAGTTAAGCAAGGAGCGCACAGCGGTTATGGAAGTTACGACGCTCGCCATCGAAAAGCTCAGGGAAGTTATGGAAGACCAGGGTGAGCAGGAAAGCTCGCTGCGGGTCATCGCCATCCCGGCGGAGACCGGCGGCCTCCAGTATATGCTGACCATGGAGAACGAGAGCCAGGCCGACGACACTGTCCTGAACCTGGAAGGCGTCCGGTTCCTGATGGACTCCGACAGCGCCCCCTTCCTGGAAGAGGCGACCATAGACTACGTCGAGAACTTCGGCGGCCAGGTCGGCTTCGTCATCAACAACCCGATGTTCGCCCAGGCCGGCGGATGCGGCGCAGGCTGCGGCTGCGGGGCCGGCGGATGCGGTTGCGGCAGCGGAGGCTGCGGCGGCCACTAGGCCGAACCGACATACACGAGGACGCGCAGAGGCCCCGGCGACCCCCGGGGCCTCTCTATGTCACGCCCCGGAGCCTGGCCTTCCTCGCCTTGACTCCCTGCCGCGTTGCCGCTGATAATCCTTGAGATTCCCTCCTGCCATCTTCGGGCGCCCATATTACAGCTCAGTCAAGTCTTGAGTTCTCAGGAGGCACCCCCGATGCCCCACACACCGCACGGCGTCAGCTTCGAGTCCAACCGCCCTGTCGTCATGGGGCGCAACGGGATGGTGTGCGCCGGGCACCCGCTGGCGGCGCAGGCCGGCATGGCCGCGCTGCAACGGGGCGGCAACGCCGTTGACGCCGCCATCGCCACCGCCGCCGCCCTGAACGTCGTCGAGCCCAATATGTCGGGCGTCGGCGGCGACGGTTTCATTATGATTTACAACCGCCAGGCCGGAACCGTCGAGGTCTGCAACGGCACCGGGGCCGCCCCCTACGCCACCGACGTCGACTGGTATCGTAAGAACGGTATACCGGCGAAGGGCATACTGTCGGTGTCTGTGCCGGGGCTGGTGGACGCCTGGATGGCCGCCCATGCCAGGTACGGCACCCTGTCGCGGGCCGAGGTCTTCGACGCGGCCATCGACCTGTCGGAGAACGGCTTTCCCTGCACCCACGTCCTGTCCGGCGTCATCGCGGGCGACCGGCTGCTGTGCGAGTTTCCCGACTCCCAGGCCGTCTTCGCCCCCAGCGGCGCGCCGATGCGGCCGGGGCAAGTCCTGCGGCAGCCGGGCCTAGCTCGCACCTTCCAGGCCATCGTGGACGGCGGACGCGACGCCTTCTATGAGGGCGAGACCGCCCGCGCCATCGTCAAGTTCAGCGAGGAGCAGGGCGGAATCCTGTCGCTGAAGGACCTGGCCGACTGCCGCTCGCGGTGGGAGGCGCCCATCTCCACCACCTACCACGGCCACACCGTCTACGAAGCGCCGCCCAACTCCAGCGGCCACGTGCTGTTGCAGGAGCTGAACCTCATCGAGCAGTTCGACCTGAAGGCGATGGGCTGCAACACGCCGGAGAGCATCCACCTGATGGTCGAGGCCAAGAAGTTGGCCTTCGCCGACCGCGAGGCATATATGGCCGACCCCGACTGGGTGGACGTTCCCGTCGCCGGTATGCTGTCCAAGCAGTACGCCGCCGAGCGCGCCAGACTCATAGACCCGGCCCGCGCTGCTGCCGAGGCGAGCCACGGAGACCCGTGGAGCCACCAGCCGGCCAACTCCCACCGCCGCCCTGTCGTTCCCGCGAAGGCGGGCGCAATGCAGGAAGAAGACACCACCTGCTTTGTCGTCATCGACCGCTGGGGCAACGCCGTCTGCCAGCTCCAGAGCATCCAGAGCTCGCTGGGCTCCAGCATCGTGGCGGGCGAGACCGGCATCCTGCTCAACAACCGGATGACCTACTGGCACCTGGACCCGCACCATGTTGATTGCCTGCAACCGGGCAAGCGGGTGCGCCACACCATGAACCCGATTATGGTCTTCCGCAACGCCGGGGAATCGCAGCACGCCTTCCAGAACGGCGGCTCCCGTAACGGCGACTCCGGCCACGGCGGTCTGGCCCTGGTCTGCGGCACCCCCGGGGCCGATACGCAGGTGCAGACCAATATGCAGGTCATCACCCACGTCCTGGACTTCGGCATGACCGTGGCCGAGGCAGTGGAGGCCCCGCGCTGGCGCAACACCCACAGTCCCACTGAGTCCAACATCCCCCACGAGTGCGACAACCTGCTCTACGTCGAGTCCCGTTTCCCGGCGGAAACGCTGGACGGACTGCGGCAGCGCGGTCATACTCTGGACGTGATGCACGGCTGGGGAGCCTCGGGCAGCGAGATGATGATCCAGGTGGACGGCGACACCGGCGCCCTGCACGGCGCCGCCGACCCTCGCCGCGACGGCTACGCCATCGGCTGGTAGCCGCTTTGTCCCTGCCGCCCCCTGGATTCCCGCCTTCGCGGGAATGACGGGGTGTGCGGCATCCCAAAAACCGGGGCAAATCAACCGACACGAGGCCAACTAATGCCCATACCCGGCGAAAAACGCAGCCCCTTCCCCGACGAATGCGGCAACCGGGCCGGCGTGTTCGCCGAGGCGGTGCGCAATGGCGACATGGACCTGGCCTGGTCAATGCTGTCCAAGGAAACGCGGGGGATGCGCATGGGCGTCTGGGCCACGCGCTACCGCGTAGATATGCAGGTGGCATACCGCGCCGGGTACAATCCCGGCCACCCGATGCGGGCGGCGATGCTGGAGGACTTCCGCACCACGGTGCTGCGCCTCTGGCCTCTGGAGGACCTGACCGACCTGGGCATATCGCCCACCAGCTATATCGACGACGAACACGCCTTCGCCTTCCTGCCCTTCGGCATCACCGAAGACAACACCGAGGTGCGCCGGGGCCGGGCAATGAACGGCCTCATCCTGCCCATGCTGATGGAGGACGGCGAGTGGAAGGTTGACCTCCCCGGCTGGCGCTTCATGGAAAATCCCAGGGCGGACAACCCGGAAAATCCCGAGGGTGGACAGCAGGGTTAACCATGAGGTCATCGGCAACGCGCCGCCGCGGTAGTCCGTTCGTCCTGAACCCTGAACTTGTCGAGGGGTCGAAGGATGAACGGACGGCCCTTCGACCCTTCGATAAACTCAGGGCTCAGGGCCAGCGGAGTCAAAAGACTCATTCCGGCCCTGTCGGCGAGCCGCCGGTCTGCGAGTTGTGCCTGCGGGAGTCGGCGCGGTTCACCGAGCATCACCTGGTGCCTCGTTCCCGGGGCGGCAAGCACGGCCCCAAGGCCCGCCTTTGCCCCACCTGCCACCGGCAATTGCACGCGATGTTCTCGGAGAAGACCCTGGCCAACGAGCTTAACTCAGTGGAGCGGCTGCGGGCCGACCCGGAGTTCGCCGGATACCTGAAATGGGCCAGCAAGCAGAAGGACGGCGCAGCCTTTCGCGTCCGCCGCGCTAACGCCAAGCGCTGAGAGTTAAGGAGCGTTTCTTGAACGACCAGCAGTTTATTGACCGCATCCAGGAGAAAATCGAGAACCTGACCGGGCGCGACATTGAACTGCGCATCGACGACGACAACGGCGGCCAGTTGCAGGTGGACTACGCCCGCCCTGTCCCGCTGGTGGTCATGGGCCACAACATCTTCGAGTATTCCGGCTTCGCCCGGCTCTGCACCGAGTACGCGGTGGCCTCCATACGGCAGCAGCGCGAGATTCCCGAAATTGAGTTTCAGTTGCTGTTGGCAAGAAACTAAACGCCGAGCGCGCAGAGGACGCCGAGTATTTTATGCCCTCCCACCCCATACGAGACATCTCGGAATATCCCCGGCCCTGGTTCTACCGGCCGGAGATATACTACGGCCTCATCATCTTTCCGCCGGTCTGGTCCATCCTGACCCTGCGCTCGCCGTGGCATAAGGGGGAGGGATTCTATGGCATCCTGATTGGCGGCGTCGCCTGGTTCTTCCTCATCGCCAGCGTGGTCTTCACCGTGCGCTGGGTGCAGGCCGACGATGACGGCAACCGGCACGTGGTCAACCTGTTCATCTTCGTGCCCGGTCTGCTGCTGACCCTGATAACCCAGATTCAGTGGGCCGCCCACCGCGCCCAGCACGGCCCGCCGCCCACGGACGATGAAGCCCCGGAAACCCGTCCCTCCGCGTCCACGTCCGGCGCGGCTGTTGCCGAGCCCGCCAGCGATGACGGCGCCCCCCCGGCGGACAGGCGCCCTCCCCGCCGTCGCCGCCGTCGCAGGCGTCGCCCGGTTGACACCTCGGCGGATTCCACCCCGCTCTGCTAGAATAAACCCTGACGGAACAACCCTTATCCAGCCCAACACTGCCTTTCCGGAGGAGAAAACATGGCGCTGCATTACGACGGCGAAGTTCGCATCGTCAAGGTCAATATGGGCCCCTTCAACAACAATGGCTACATCGTCTCCTGCCCCGAGACCAACGAGGGCATCCTGATAGACACCCCCGCCGAGCCGGAGCTGCTGCTCGACGAAGTGGGCGACGTCAGCATCAAGGCCATTCTCATCACTCACAACCACCAGGACCACCTGCTGGGCTTCGACGAAATCACCGGCAGTCTCGACGCCCCGGTGGGCATCACCCCCGCCGACAAGGGCCCGCTGCCCAAGGCCCCCGACGTTGAACTGGCCGACGGCCAGGTCATCCCCTTCGGCAATCAGGAGCTCCGGGTGCTGGTGACCCCCGGCCACACCGACGGCGCAAGCTGCTTCCTGGTGGGCAAGCACCTGTTCTCCGGCGACACCCTGTTCCCCGGCGGCCCCGGCAAGAGCCGCAGCCCGGAGGCGCTGGCTACCATCCTGGAGAGCATCAGCTCCAAGCTGCTCACTCTGCCCGACGACGTGCTGGTCTACCCCGGCCACGGCGACGACACCACCATCGTCGAGGCCAAGCGCCGCCACGCCGTCTACGCCTCCAAGTCCCACCCCGCCGACCAGTTCGGAGATATAGACTGGCTGGAAAGCTAACCCTGCAACCTCCCCTCTTTTCCCTCCCCCTTGAGGGGAGGGTCAGAGCCTGCCCCCGCGAAAGCGGGGGTGGGAGTGGAATTTCGCCGGAATCCGACCGGGAAAGGAGTGCCGGAATGACCACCGCCAAAAGCCCACGCAAGTTCCGGCTGCCGGACCCGCCGGAATACCCGGAAGACAAGATGACCAACTTCGACCATTTGAGCATCAATGGAAATGCACATTACCTGAAACAGCACCTCGGTAACCCGGACACCACCCTCGTCGCGGGCGATCGCTACATGGTCGTCAGACCCACCCGCAGCATGGCGGGAAGCAGGTATCCCGACCTTCTCGTAGCATTCGACGCGGACCCCGTAGCGTACAAGGAAAGCAACGGTTACATCATAGACGAGCAGGGGAAGCCGCCCGACTTCGTGCTGGAGATAGCGTCCCCCCGTACCGGGAGGGTGGATACTGTAGAAAAGCGGAACGATTACGCCACGCTGGGCATTCCCGAATACTGGCGCTTCGACGAAACGGGCGAACACCACCTGACGCGGCTGGCCGGCGACCGTTTGGAGCCGGACGGGCGGTATCAGCCCATTCCCATCGAAGAAGTGGCCGACGGCGTTCTACAGGGCTACAGCCGCGCCCTGAACCTGCTCCTGCGGTGGGAAAACGGGCAACTCAGGTGGCACGACCCGGATACGGAGCAGCACATCGCAACTTTCGAGGGCGAACGGGAGGCGCGCATCCGGGCTGAACAGGAAGCCCACGAAGCTATCACAAGGGAGCGGGAAGCCCGCCTGCTGGCCGAAGCCCGCGTCCGTGAACTGGAAGCGAGGCTCGAAACCCTGGAAAACCAGTGATTGCCCCTCGCGGGTACGCCTTCACCCCAACCCTCTCCCGGATGGAGAGGGAGTAATGCTAAACGGAGTAACAATGTTCCAGCGTTCAGTCCTCGGCAACCAGTTGCGCGTTGTCACCTCGATGATGGCGCACACCCAGTCCGTTTCCATCGCCATATTCGTCGGCGCAGGCTCCCGGTATGAGACGCCGGAACTGGCCGGGGTGTCGCATTTCATCGAGCACCTGCCCTTCAAGGGCAGCGAGAAGTGGCCCACGGCCCGCGACGTGAGCGAGGCCATCGAGGGCGTCGGCGGCATAATGAACGCCAGTACCGACCGCGAGGTCACCGTCTTCTGGTGCAAGGTGGCCCGCCCCCACTTCCGCACTGCCCTCGACGTGCTGCTGGATATGCTGATGAATCCCCTGCTGGACCCGGAGGAAGTCGAAAAGGAGCGCGAGGTCATCCAGGAAGAGCTGCGGATGACCTACGACAACCCTTCCTATCGCGTTGACCTGCTCATAGACGAGGCGCTGTGGCCCGAGCAGGCCATGGGGCGTGACGTGGGCGGCACCCCGGACACCGTGGCCGCCATCGGACAGGCAACCATCAGCGAGTACATGACCCGCCAGTACAACCCGGCCAACGCGGTGGTGGCAGTCGCGGGCAATATCCAGCACGATGAAGTCGTCAGCCTGCTGCAAAACGCCACCCACGACTGGAAACCCCAGGACGCGCTGGACTGGGAGCCGGTCTCTGAGAACGGCGCAACCGGGCCGGTGGTCAAGATAGAGCGGCGCCGCTCCGACCAGTCGCACCTGTGCCTGGCGCTGCCCGGCCTGTCCCTCAACGACCCCGACCGCTACGCCCTCAGTCTGCTCAACGTGATGCTGGGCGACGGGATGAGCAGCCGCCTGTTCCTGAACCTGCGCGAAGTGCACAGCCTGGCCTACGACGTGAGCAGCTCCATCAACCACTTCCGCGACTGCGGCTCGATGGTCGTCTACTGCGGCGTGGAGCCGCGCAAGACCAACGACGCCGTCCGCGCCGTGATGCAGCAACTCGACGGGATGCGCGAGGAAGCCGAGGAGCGCGAGCTCAACAAGGCCCGCGAGTACGCCCTGGGACGCCTGCTGCTGCGCATGGAGGACAGCCGCGCCGTCGCATCGTGGATGGGGTCGCAGCAACTGCTACAGGACCAGCTCTGCCCGGTCGAGGAAATCGTAGGCCGCCTGAACGCTGTCACCCCCGCCGACATTTCCGCGCTGGCAACGCGGCTGTTCCGCGAGGAGCAGTTGCGCCTGGCTGTGGTGGGGCCACAGGGAGGGCAGAAGACGCTTACGTCGTTGCTGAAGCTGTAATCCGGGGCTACCGCACGCCGGCGAGCTCCGTAGCCTCGGTTGCCTCACCCCCAACGATGAACGCCCGTCCCTCCAGCGCCGCCTTCAGGTACGGCGCGGTCACGCTGCTCGGGTGCTTGGCCAGCTCCTCCGGCGTTCCGGTGGCGATGAGCTGGCCGCCCTTGTCGCCGGCGCCGGGGCCCAAGTCTATCAGCCAGTCGGCGTTCTTCATCACGTCTATGTTGTGCTCGATGAGAATCACCGTGTTGCCCGCGTCCACCAGGCGGTGCAGTACGCCCAAGAGGGCGGCGCAGTCTTCGAAGGACAGGCCGGTGGTCGGCTCGTCCAGCAGGTATACCGTCTTCCCTGTGGCCCGCTTGGACAGCTCGGTCGCCAGCTTCACCCGCTGCGCCTCGCCGCCCGACAGCGTGGTGGCCGGTTGGCCCAGCCGGATGTACCCCAGCCCCACGTCGCGCAGCGTCTCCAGCTTGGGCCGGATGCGCGGGAAGTTGAGGAAGAACTCCAGCGCGGTGTCCACCGTCATGTTCAGCACGTCGGCGATGTGCTTGCCCCGCATGGTCACTTCCAGGGCCTCACGGTTGTAGCGCAGGCCGTGGCAGATTTCGCAGGGAACGGTGACGTCGGGGAGGAACTGCATCTCTATCTGGTTGTAGCCCTCGCCCTGGCAGGCTTCGCAACGCCCGCCCTTGACGTTGAAGGAGAACCGCCCCGGCTTGTAGCCGCGCACCCGGGACTCCGGCAGGTTGGAGAACAGCTCCCGGATGGGCGTGAATGCGCCGGTGTAGGTGGCCGGGTTGCTGCGCGGCGTGCGCCCGATGGGCGACTGGTCAATCTTGACCACCTTGTCCACGCCCTCGACGCCCAGCAGGTCGTCGTGGTCGCCGGGCAGGTCGCGCCCGTTGTTAATCCGCTGGTTCAGCTTCTTGTACAGGATTTCGTAGACCAGGCTGCTCTTGCCCGAACCGGAAACGCCGGTGATGCACACCAGCCGCCCCAGCGGGAACTCCACGTCTATGCTCCGCAGGTTGTTCTCCCGCGCACCCTTCACCGTCAGCGAAAGCCCGTTGCCCTCGCGCCGCGTTTCCGGCACCGGCACCTGCTTGCGCCCGCTGAGGTACTGGCCAGTCAGCGATTCTTCTGAGTTCTCGATTTCCTCGACAGTGCCGGTGGCGACCACGTGTCCGCCGTGCTCCCCGGCCCGCGGCCCCAGGTCGGCGATGAAATCGGCGGCCCGCATCATCGCCTCGTCGTGTTCCACCACCAGCACCGTGTTGCCCATGTCACGCAGGCGGCTCAGGGTGTTGATAAGCCGCTGGTCGTCGTGGGGATGCAGCCCCACCGTCGGCTCGTCGCAGACGTACAGCACGCCGGTCAGCCCGGAGCCTATCTGCGTCGCTAGACGGACGCGCTGCGCTTCGCCGCCTGATAGCGTCTGCGCCGTGCGGTCCATTGTCACGTAGTCCAGCCCGATGCCCATGAGGAACTTCAGCCGCCCGTCGATTTCCTTCAGCACCTGGTTGGCGATGGTCTTGTCGCGGGTGGAAAGAGTCTGCGGGATGTCCGCGGCGCTGCCGTTTTTTGCGCCGTTCTTGGAGCCGTTGCGCCGTCCGTTCCGGCGGCCATTTCGGGAGGTTTCGTTGACGTTGCCGTTGTCGTGCCCGTTGGCATATACGCCATTGCCGTTCCCGTTGCGGTTGTACTCCGAGTCCGGGTCAATCTGCTCCACCCACTCGGCGGCGGCCCCGATGTTCTTGGCGCAGACGTCCATGATACCCAGCCCGCACACTCGCACCGCCAGCGCCTCGGGCCGCAGCCGCTTGCCGCCGCAGGAACGGCAGGGCCGCGCCGACATATAACGCTCGATCTGCCCCCGGGCGTAGTCCGACTCGGTGGTGCGGTAGCGCCGCTCCAGGTTGGGGATGACGCCCTCGAAGTTGGTGTCCCAGCTATAGGTGCGACCCCGGTGGGTGCGGTGGTTCACCGTGACTTTCCGGTTGCCGTTGCCGTACAGGATGAGGTCAATGTGGGCCTGGGCCAGCTCCCGCACCGGCACCTTGGCCGAGAAGCCGTTGGCCTCCGCCACCGCCTCCATCAGGCTGATGTACCATGCGCCGGAGGTGCCGACCTTGACCCACGGCGTGATGGCGCCCTGCGACAGGGTCAGGTTCTTGTTGGGAATCACCAGCTCCGGGTCCACGGCCAGCTTGTAGCCCAGCCCGGTGCACTCGGCGCAGGCCCCGTGGGGGCTGTTGAAGCTGAAGGTGCGCGGCTCGATCTCCGGCAGGCTGACGTTGCACTTGGCGCAGGCGAACTGCTCCGAGAACACCAGCGTCTCGCCCGCGGACTCCGCCGTAGGCTCCCGCAGCACCTCCACCACGCCCTCGGCCTCCCGCAGGCAGGTTTCCACCGACTCCGCCACCCGCGACAGCTCGGTCTCGGGCCGTATGATGATGCGGTCCACCACCAGCTCGATGTAGTGCCACTTCTGCTTGTTGAGGTTCAGGTTGTCTATCTCGTCCAGCATCATGATTTCGCCGTTGACGCGGATGCGGACAAACCCGGCCTTGCGGGCCGCCTCGAAAACGTCCTTGTGCTCGCCCTTCTTGCGCCGCACCTTGGGGGCCAGCAGGGTGATGCGGCTCCCCTCCTCCAGCGACATTATGGCGTCCACGATTTGCGAGACGGTCTGCCGCGCCACCGGGCTGTCGCACTTGGGACAGTGCGGCACGCCGACACGGGCGAACAGCAGGCGCAGGTAGTCGTATATCTCGGTCACAGTGCCCACGGTGGAGCGGGGGTTGTGGGATACTCCCTTCTGGTCAATGGAGATGGCCGGGGAAAGGCCCTCGATATAGTCCACGTCGGGCTTGTCCATCCGCCCCAGGAACTGCCGGGCGTAGGCCGACAACGACTCCACGTAGCGGCGCTGTCCCTCGGCATAGATGGTGTCGAAAGCCAGGGAACTCTTACCGGAACCGGAAACGCCGGTGATGACCACCAGCTTGTCGCGGGGCACCGTAATCTCGATGTTCTTGAGGTTATGCTCCCGCGCGCCTTTGACGTGTATGAAATCCTGTGGCATTCGTCGCTGTCCTCCCCACCGAGCATCACCGTAATTTTAGCACGCTGGCAGCAAACAACCCCTTGCGTTATGTCATAAACTAGCACGACTTTGACGTTCTGATTGGCCCTTCAATCGTGTATCATCAAGGGTAAGATTAAGACTTGCGGAGCAGGACGCTAACAATGGCCAGCCTCAAGTGCCTTCGTTGCGGCGGAGAGTATGGTCTAATGGTTAACGAACCTCAACAGTGGTTTACTCCCACCGAAGCCTCCGACTATCTGCGGGTGCCGTTTCAAGCCATCCAACGGATGGTCCGCGAAGAAGTGCTGCCTAGCTATCAAGTGCCTGGGGCCATCCAGCTCAGATTCCGGCGGCAGGACCTGGACGCCGTGCTGCATCCCAGCGAGCAGTCCGCGCGAGACGCCCTGCTGGCGT
The DNA here is from genome assembly GCA_965204865.1 of Dehalococcoidia bacterium. Lineage (GTDB taxonomy): Bacteria > Chloroflexota > Dehalococcoidia > Lucifugimonadales > UBA3495 > VXOI01. The sequence goes on from OZ242027.1 coordinate 4,282,667, forward strand.
GGAGTGACGGGGTACTTGCCGATATATGGGACAACGAGCTGGATGACGAGTACGACGAACTATAGGCGCGGGGATATTTTTGTCGTTGACGTTCCTTTCACCGACGGCAGCGGAAGCAAGCAACGGCCTTCCCTGATAATGAGCTCCACCGCCTACCATCGCAGCAGGCAGGAAGTCATCGCATTTCCGTTCACCGGCAACACCAGGCGCCTCTATGCCGGATCATATCTGATTTCTGACTGGCGGAGCGCCGGGCTTAGGCGCCCATCGGCAACGTGGGAATCTTGGTGACCGTAAACCGCTCACGCCTTGAGCGTAAAGTCGGCAGCGTAACCGACGGAGACATGGCGGCAATCGAAGAAATCATTAAGCGAATATTAAGACTGGCGGGCTAGGTGATGGCGCGGGAATTGTTTGGTCCAGGCAAGGTACTCATCGGTGTGGTGCATCTGCTGCCGCTGCCCGGCTCGCCCCGGTGGAACGGCAACCTCAAGTCCGTGCTGAACCGCGCGAAGATGGAGGCGGGGATCCTCCAGGACGGCGGCGCCCACGGCGTCATCGTCGAGAACTTCGGTGACGCTCCCTTCCGCACCGGGCGGGTCCAGCCGGAAACCGTGGCCGCCATGACCCTGGCGGTGGAGCAGGTGCGGGCCTCGGTGTCCCTGCCAGTCGGCATCAATATGCTGCGCAATGACGCAATCTCGGCGCTGGCGGTGGCGGTGGCGACGGGCGCGGAGTTCATCCGGGTCAACGTGCATTACGGCGTAATGGCCACCGACGAAGGCATCGTGGAGGGCGAGGCCCACGAGACCACCCGCCGCCGCCACTCGCTCAATGCCGACGTCCGCATCCTGGCCGACGTGCTGGTGAAGCACGCCGCGCCGATGGGCCAGACCGACATCGGCCTGGTGGCCCAGGAAACCACGCGCCGGGCCCTGGCCGACGGGCTGATTGTTTCCGGCCCGGCCACCGGACAGCCCACCAACAGCTTCGACGTGTCGGCGGTGCGCCGCGCCGTCCCCGACGGCTTCGTGCTGGTGGGCAGCGGCATCACCGAATCCAACGTCACACGCATCCTCGAACACGCCGACGGCGCCATAGTAGGCACCAGCCTGAAGAAGGAGGGCGTCGTGTCCAAGCCGGTAGATCCTGACCGAGTCCGCCGTCTCGCCGACACCTTTGCTGCGCTGTAAAATAGATCTAAAGTCAAGGGGACGAGGTTAAACACCATGGAGATAGAACTTCGGCGGGCTGTCGGGCTTTTGGATCATCTTGGTCGGGTGGCGTGGAAAGACGGGGAAATTACCATTACCCACAAGGGCAAGCCGTATCTTAAGCTGATTCCCCACCCCGAAGGATCTCCTTTCGATGAATTGAACGGTACTCGGGGTATAGGCTTGGATCAAGATCGGACTTGGATCGCACCAGAGTTACCGGAAACGTCTGAGGAAATCATTGAGGCCTTCGAGGGTAAATGGTCCAACGACTCCTTTTAGACACGCATGGTTTGTTGTGGGTGGCGGAGGGAGGATGGCGATTGCGCCCCGATACTCTCGATGCCATTAACGAGCTTGGCAACGAAGTCTATGTTAGTGCGGTGAGCATCTGGGAGATTGCTATCAAACTCACTTCTGGGAGATTCCCTCCTGTCCCTGATCTTGAAATAGTTTTGGAAGCAGTGGAGCGGTACGGTTTCAGAGAACTCCGCGTTTCCTTCCACCACGCCGAAGTGGCGGGTAACTTGCCTCCATATCACCGCGACCCTTTCGACCGAATGCTAGTAGCTCAGGCGCGGTCCGAAAGGTTGACACTGGTCACCGACGACTCAATCATCGCCCACTACGACGTTCCAATAATGCCCGCCCGCTAGTCTTCGACAGTCAAAAAATTCCCTCTCCCTTGAGGGAGAGGGTTAGAGTCTGCCCCTGCGAAGGCAGGGGGTGAGGGTGAAATTCTGGGAGAAGCCTATCCCAGATCCCGCGCCACCTCGGTGAACACCCGGTCCATAATGGTGATGATTTCGTCAATCTCCCCGGAAGTCACGCACAGCGGCGGGGCGACGTTCATGTTGTCGCTGCCCCGCAGGTGCAGGCCGTTGGCCTGGAAACCGGCCGTCAGACGGTTGCCCAGCCCGGCCTCGGCGGGGTAGGTCTCCTTCGTCTCGCGGTCTTTCACCAGCTCCAGGCCGCACATGAGGCCGAGGCCGCGCACGTCGCCGATCATCTGGTGCTTCTCTTGTAGCTCTTTGAGGCCGTCCAGCAGGTAGGAGCCCATGCGGGCCGAGTTCCCCACCAGGTCCTCGTCCTCCATTATCTGGATGTTGCGCAGGGCCGCCGCCGCCGCCACCGGATGCCCGCCGAAGGTGATGACGTGGCGGAAGCTGACCCGCTGGCTGCCCACGAAGGCGTCGGCGATTTCCTTCCGCGTGATGGTGCCGCCCATGGGGATGTAGCCGCTGGTGATGCCCTTGGCTACGGTCATCATGTCGGGGGTTACGCCCCAGTGCTCGCAGGCGAACATCTTGCCCGTGCGCCCGAACCCGGTGATGACCTCGTCGGCGATGAGCAGCACGCCGTACTTGTCGCACACCTCGCGGAGCATGGGCCAGTAGTTGTCCGGCGGCACCACCGCGCCCATGGGGCTGGAAACCGGCTCGGCGAACACCGCCGCGACGGTCTCCGGGCCCTGGAACTTGATGACGTCCTCTATGGCCTTCACATTGCGCTCGCCGCACTCTTCCGGCGTCTGGCTGTTGAACTCGCAGCGGTAGAAGTTAGGCTGCGGCACGTGGAAGGTGCCGGGCATCAGGGGTTCGTAATCAGCCCGGGGGTAGAGATGGTTGCCGCCCAGGGCCATGGCCCCGGCGGTGGCGCCGTGGTAGGAGTCCTTGCGGCTGATGAACTTGATGCGGCCCGGCTCCCCCACGCGCTTAAAGTAGGCCCGGGCCAGCTTGATGGCCGTCTCGATGGACTCCGACCCGCCGCTGGTGAAGAAGGAGCGCGACAGGTCGCCGGGGGTGAGCTGCGCCACCTTTTCCGCCAACCGGATGGTAGGCTCGGTGGTGGTGCCCATGGGCATATAGGTCAGCTTGAGCATCTGCTCGTAGGCGGCGTCGGCGATTTCCTTCCGCCCGTAGCCGACGTTCTTTAGCCAGAGGCCCGACATGGCGTCGATGGACGTGTTGCCCTGGGAGTCGGTCACCCGCACCCCCTCTCCCGACACGTAGACCGTCGGCTCGCCCTTCTCGGCCATGTCGCTGGGTTCCCGCAGGTACACCCATAGATGCTCCAGGGCGGAATCCTGCAATTCTTTCAGGCTGGTGGCGCTGGTCATGCTGCCTCCCCGTAGTCGGTTGGTTGAAAATGATTGTGGCGTGATTGTACCCGTTGCGGCGCAAAAACAAAAATGTCCCCTCCCGAACAAAGAGCATCCTCTCTCAGAAAGAAAATCCCCTCTCCCTTGAGGGAGAGGGTTAGGATAAGGGTGGTTACCCTGATGAAAGCGAGTTTGCCGCCAGCGAAGTGCCCTACTCCCGCGGCGTCTCGCAGATGGGCTGGAAGATGCTGAAGGGCGCGCCCTGCGGGTCGGCGAGGGCGGCGAAGCGTCCGATGGCTGGCTGGCCTTCCACCGGCACGATGTCGGTGCCTGGAACGTAGACGGTGGCGCCTAGCGACTGGGCCTTTTCCACGGCGGCGTCCGCGTCCTCCACCCCGAAGTATACGCTCCAGTGGGGCGGGGACTCGCCCATTTCCGGGGTCATTTGCGCCACGCCGGCCACGTCGGCGCCGCCGGCCTTGAGCATGGTGTATTCATGCGGCCCCATGGTCTCGCCGCGTTCCATGCCCAGCGCGGCCAGGTAGAAGTCGACGGCGGCGTTGCGGTCGGTGGTCATCAGTTCGTTCCAGACCATCGCGCCGGTCTCGCCCTTGACGCGGCAGCCGATTTGCTGATTGGGCTGCCAGACGGCGAAGAAGGCCCCCTGGGGGTCCTGGCACATCGCCACCCGCCCGGCCTCGAAGATGTCCATGGGGCCGAAGACCACGCTGCCGCCGTTCCGCTGGACGTTTTCGGTGGTTTCATCGGCGCTGCTGACCGTGAAGTAGATGTGCCAGTGGGGCGGCGCGTTGTGCCAGTGGGGCGGCAAGTTCTGCGCCAGTTCCTCTTCGCTCTGATGGTATATGGAGGCAGCCTCCAGACCGTTGAGCTTCTGCATATGATAGTACCAGCCGGGGGTGATTTCCTGGGGGTCGTCGGCCCAGCCGAACAGGGCGGAGTAGAAGGAAAGAGCGCCGCTCTCGTCGGTGGTGTGCAGTTCGGCCCCGGAGGGCGTTCCGGGCGCGTGAGAAGTTACTTCCGGCATATCGCCTGTCTGCTCCTGTGGATTTAGTCGTTGACGGCCTCCGGTTGACTTGGCCGGAAGCCGTCGCGCTATCCTTGCGGAGAATGAAACTCGAAGGTGGGCCAAGCGCCCCGGTTAATAGGGGGCCTAGCCGATGGGCTGGAAGATGCTGAAGGGCGCGCCCTGGGGGTCTCCCAACGCGGCGAACCGGCCGATGGGCGGCTGGCCCTCCACTGGCACGATGTCGGTGCCTGGAACGTAGACGGTGGCGCCCAGCGACTGGGCCTTTTCCACGGCGGCGTCCGCGTCCTCCACCCCGAAGTACACCGTCCAGTGGGGCGGGAACTGGCCCATTTCGGGGGTAATCTGCATCACGCCTGCGACCTCGGTCCCGCCGGCCCTGAGCATGGCGTACTCCATAGGCCCCATTACCTCGCCGCGCTCGATGCCCAGGGATGCAATGTAGAAGTCAATGGCGGCGTTGCGGTCGGTGGTCAGCAGTTCGTTCCAGCACATCGCGCCGGTCTCGCCCTTGATGCCTGCGCCGATGTGCTGCTTGGCTTGCCAGATGGCGAAGAAGGCCCCCTGGGGGTCCTGGCAGAAGGCCATCCGCCCGGCCTCGAACACGTCCATCGGGCCAAACACCACGCTACCGCCGTTCCGCTTGACGGTTTCGGCAGTTGCGTCCACATTGTTGACGGTGAAGTAGACGTTCCAGTGAGGGGGCACGTTCTGGCTGCGCTCCTCTTCGCCCTGCTGGTAGATGGAGCAGGCGTACTGCCCCTGGACCTTCTGCATGTTGTAGTTCCAGCTCGGCCCCATCTCGTGCGGCTCGTTCTCCCAGCCGAACAGGGTGGAATAGAAGGACAGAGCTCCCGACTCGTCGGTGGTGGAAAGCTCGAACCAGGACGGCGCGCCTGGCGCGTGTGAAGTGACTTCCGGCATATCGCTTGTCGGCTCCTGTTGTTTAGATTGCTGCCGCGCGGTTCTCCGCGACGGCTCCATACCAGTGTATAACCCCATACTTTTCTTAAACAATGACCAACTGTCAGCAAAAACTCCGGGCTTGCCGGGGCCTTTCGATTCTTTGTCTGAACTGTGATTTATTTGATTCGGATGATTACCCTGATTAAGACGCACCCACATCAGGGCAATCGCACATGAAATTCCAATCCCGTCATTCCGGTGAAAGCCGGAATCCAGAAACCCTCAAAGGCTTGATTTCCGAAACGGCACTGGCGATTTAGGTCACTGGATTCCGGCTTTCACCGGAATGACGGGAATAGTTCAATCCATATGCAATAGGCCTGTCCCACGAATCACAGTTCAGACGAAGAGCCGAAAGGCCCTGCGGACTTGAGCCACACGCTTGCATTTCCGGCGTCTATGTGATAAAAGTACATATATGGAAGATTCCAACGTGTTCAGCGGCCAGAGGCTGCCCAAGAACTTCATCACCCCGTGGGTGCTGCTGGTGTTGAAGCAGTGGAGCCTCCACGGCTACCTCATCCTGCAACAGCTCGAACGCATGGGCTTTGCCGGTGTAGACCACGCCACGCTGTACCGGGAGCTGCGGCGGCTGGAGCGCGAGGGTTTCGTCGCCTCGGAGTGGGAGGCCGGCGAGAGCGGCCCGGCCCGGCGGGTGTACAGCATCACCGACGCGGGCGAGGAAGTGCTGCGAGGCTGGACCGACGTGGTCTCGGGCTACCAGCGGATGATCAACGGCTTCTTCGACCTCTACGCGCAGGTGTTCGGATTCCCGCCTCCCGCGGAGTCCGAAGAGAAAGGCAACAATTCCGAAACAACCGGAGGATAGGATAATGAACCCCACCCAGGAGCTATTCAAGGCGTATGGCGACGTAGTGTCCAGCGGCTTTGCCGCCTTCAACGTGGGCCTGCAACAGAACAACGCCCTGGTCAACGGAATGCTGGAGGCCAACGTGAAGCTGGCCGAGGCCAGTCAGGAAATGATGAAGAGCGCCATCAAGTGCGGCGAAGCCTACGTGGAATGGTCTATGGAAGCCGCCAAAGGAATGAAGAGTTAGGAGCCGCTTGTGGTTAACTCGGACGAGTTTTCTGCCAAATTCCAGGAAGAAGCGCAAAAGAATATGGAGCGGGCGCAGGCGATGGTGGACGCCTTTGTGGTCAACCCCGCCGACCCGCCCATGGCCCTCACTCCCAACGAGGTCATCTGGAAGCGGGGCAAGACCCGCCTCTACCGCTACCATTCCACCGAAACCCCCGTCGCCTATCCTGTCCCCTACCTTATCGTCCCGTGGCTCGGCATCAGCCGTCCCTATGTCCTCGACCTGATGCCCGGCGCCAGCATGATTGAGTACCTGGTCAATCACGGCCACGACGTCTACCTGCTGGACTGGGGCGAGATAGCCGAGGAAGACAAGGAGCTGGGCTTCGAGGAAGCCGCCTTCAAGATACTGCCCCGCGCCATTGACCGCGCCCTGGAGGCCTCCGGCGCGACGGAAGTCACCCTCAACGGCCTCTGCCTCGGCGGCACCGTCAGCGCCACCTATCTCTCGCTGACCCCGGACGCGCCGGTGCGGAACTTCGTCGCCGTGGTCGCGCCCATCAACTTCGAGGAGGGCGGCCTGTTCCGCACCTGGCTGAACGATCCGCACTTCCCGGCCGACCTCATCGTGGAGCGCTACAACGGCCTGCCCGCCAGCCTGATGGGCGCCGGCTTCAAGATGCTGCGGCCCACCCTGGAGGCCCAGGCCCTCTCCGGCCTGTGGAACAACATCAACCGCCCCGGCTACGTGGACGGCTACAAAGCCATGAGCCGCTGGGCCAACGACTTCATCGGAATGCCCGGCCGCTTCTTCTCCCAGCTTTCCAAGGAGCTGTACGCCAACAACCGCCTGTACAACGGCGAGTTCGCCCTCAACGGCCGCCGGGTTGACCTCTCCCAAATCAGGCAACCCCTGCTGGTGGCGGCGGCCAACCAGGACTTCATCGTACCGGCCCCATGCGCCCGCAGCCTGATGGACGCGGTGTCCAGCGAGGACAAGGAATACGTCGAACTGCCCGGCGGCCACATCTCCGTCTTCTCCGGCCGCCAGGCCCACCAGACCCTCTGGCCCAAGATAGACCAGTGGGTCTCCGCCAGAGCCACGTAAAATCCCCTCTCCCTCCGGGAGAGGGTTAGGGTGAGGGCACATCCCTAACCCAAGGAGCAGCCAATGACCACGCAGGAAAACGCCGCCAATCCCTTCGACTATTGGCGCGAGATGTTCCAGAAATCCACCGAGGCCTGGGCGCAGGCCGCCGCGGCTTCGCCGGGCAACCCCTTCTCGGCCCCGTTCTTCGGCGCAGCCCCCAACGGCGCAATACCGGGCTTTCCGGGCTTCGGACAAATGCCGGGGTTCAACGCCATGCCCGGCTTCAATCCCTTCGGCCAGTTCACGCCGCCCTTCACCGGCGACCTGCAACAGATGTGGCAGCAGTTCTTCAGCGCGTGGGCGGAGCAGGCGCAGCAGGCCATGGCTGCCGGTGCGCCAGGGCCGGAGGCGCTTCTAAACGCCCAGAAACAATGGGCCGACCAGCTCGAAGCCATGGCCAAGACCTTCGCCGAGGTCATGGGCACCGAGGACTTCGCCGGTATGCTGGGGCGCTATATGGAGCAGTCCCTGGTCTGGCAGCAACGCATGGCCAAGCAGGCCGAACCCCAGCTCGACGCCATGCTGCGGGCCTTCAATATGCCGTCGCGCAGCCAGATTGACCGGATGTTCGAGCGGGTCATCGGCCTGGAAGAGCGCATAGACGATCTGGAAGACGAAAACCGCAAGCTACGCGCCCAACTGCAAGCCGCGCCCCGCCAACCCGCGCCCCGCACCCGTCCCCGCGCCGCCGAGACATCCCCGGAATCCGGTTCCAGCTAAGGAAATAATTGGGACTTATACCGAATTTTACCGGCACATTGTTAGAGCAGACGCGCTTGTGCCGGGTAACCGCTTCTCAGGTGCTGGACGCCCTGTAACCCGTCATTCCCGGCAGCCGCGGCAATCCACATTGCCAGTCGCCAGCGTATTTGCCGGTATCATGGACCTCCGGATTCCTGCGGCTGCCGGGAATGGCGGGGCTGAGTGAACCATCGCCAACACACGTTGAGAATACCGGGCACGGACCGGGGTCTTTGTCGAGCCAATCTCGTGTTGCTTATGGCGCGCCTGGCAGAGATTCGCAGGTGATACCGTCGCTATTGCCGTCGAGATGATGCGGATCATCGTCCGGCCCTCCCTCGGACAGGAAGAAGTCCTGCGCCTCCTGCCAGGTGTCGAAGTCGCCGCAGTTGCGGTCAACGAAGGCATCATCTTCCTGTGGTGATGTACTACTCGGCGACTGAGACGGTTCAAGGCCATCCTCCAGTGTACTGGGGAGCGATTGGCAGGCAATGCCGTCGCCGTCTCGGTCCAGCCCATGCGGGTCATCATACGGGCCGCCTTGCGACAGGAAGAAGTCCTGCGCCTCCTGCCAGGTGTCGAAGTCGCCGCAGTTGCGGTCAACGAAGGCATCATCTTCCTGTGGTGATGTACTACTCGGCGACTGGGACGGTTCAAGGCCATCCTCCAGTGTGCTGGGGAGGGATTGGCAGGCAATGCCGTCGCCGTCTCGGTCCAGCCCATGCGGGTCATCATACGGGCCGCCTTGTGACAGGAAGAAGTCCTGCGCTTCCTGCCAAGTGTCAAAGTCGCCGCAGTTGTGGTCATAGAAAGTATCGGTTTCCTGTGGCGATGCTTCAGGCTCAGACTGGAACGGCTCAAATTCGCCTTCGAGACTGGTTTGGAGGGATTCGCAGGCCACGCCGTCGCCGTTGCCGTCGAGACGGTGCGGGTCGCTGTCAGGCCCTCCGGCGGCGTAGTAGAAGTTCTGGGCTTCCCACCACGAGGCAAAGTCGTCGCAGCTTCGGTCAGTCCCATAGGGGTCGAAGAACATTCCTGGAAACGTCGCCTTAGACAGTGGCGCGGCTGCCGGTGCGGGTGTTGGCGTAGGGCTTGGTATGGGTGTCGGTGCGGAAGTTGGTGCTGGGGTTGGCGCAGGCGTGGGAGTTGCAGTAGTGGCAGGGCTTGGAGTGGGTGTGGGAGTGGGAATTGGCGCCGGGGTTGAAGTTGGGGTTGGGGCGGGACTTGTGGCCGGAGCAGGTGTCGAGGGCGGGGGCACGGACGCCAGGGCCAAACTGGGACGAAAGGATACCGGAACGGAAAGGTCGAAACCCTCAGAGGACACGAACATCACGGACTGGCCGCGGAACCGGGAGCGGGGCAGGGAATCGCAGGGCTTGCCGTCGCCGTTGGAATCCAGGTTGTGGGGGTCTTCGGCTGGGCCTCCGGCGGCGAGGTAGAAATCCAGCGCCTCCTGGTAGGTATCGAAATCGCCGCAGTCTCTGTCCGGGCCAAAGGGGTCATAGCGCAAGCCGGGCGGTATTGTGGGATGCGGCGTCGGCCTTTCAGTTGCCGACGGAACAGGAGTGGGAACGGCCGTCGCATCGACTGGCTGCCCGCTGTCCGCCCGTTGCAGCAGCGCCGGCATGGGGCAGGTGGCGAGCATCTCCCGCAGGGCTGCGTATTCGGATTCGGTGGCGGTCAGACCCCAATTGTTCTTGATAGTAATCCAGTCAATGGCGTAGATGCACCAGTAACTTTCCAGGGGCGGACGCCACCGTTCGGGGCCTTTCGACCCCTTGGAGCGGTTGGCCGAGCTGATGGCGGCGATGAGGTGATTCTCATAGCCCATGGAATTGGCGAACTCGCGTTTGCGCTCGCGGTCCCAGGCCCATGCGCCGGAGCGGTGAGCGTTCGCCAGCGGGACCATGTGGTCAATGTCCAGATCGCTGGGGTCGTTGACCACTTCGCCGGTGTACGGCCCCTGCCACTGGCCCGACCACACCCGGCATTGGTCGTCGGAAGCGAACTCAACTGCGACGGTGGACTCGTCAATCAGGACTTCCTGCCTGGCGTTCTGGCAATCGCCGTCCTCGTCGGTCCAGTGGCGCCATTCCCTGCGGTCATATTCGGGCAGGTCAGAGGGAATCGGCGCAACGGCAACCTGCAACACCAGGCCGCCCTCGGATGGCGTAGGCGGTTGGCCCGGCTCGGGAGTCGGTGTTGGCGCAACCGTCGCGGCAGGCTGTGTCGGGGCAGCGGTCGGTGAAGGCTCCGGGGTCTCCAGCAGGCCGCAGCCGAGGGAGGCGGCCAGCAGCAGAATCGCCAACGGCAACGCCCATGCCCCTGGCCTTATCCGGCTGAACCTTCGCTCCGTTGGCGAGCGACTGACCCCGTTGACGCTCAAATTGCGTTTCCTGCGGTTTATCCCATCCCATCCGGCAACCCCGCCCCATACTCTTATTTCCGAGCTTCCTCCGGCGGCTACGCATTATATGGAGTTTTACAGTTATGTAAACCACCGTAGTTGAGCAGAATACCTGGGCCGCGTATGCTGTTGGCGGATAAATTGCGATGCGCCAGGATGTTTTGGAGCGATGACCAGCAATTCGGGATCGAGCGCGGAACCGTCATTCTGCGGGAACTGCGGGGCGGTGGTGCAAGCGGGCAGCCGGGCCTGCGGCGTTTGCGGGCAGCCGGTGGCGGAGCCGGCAGAGCAGACCGGCCCGCCCCCGCCGGACTACATACCGTACTGCCGGAACTGCGGCGTGGGGGTGCCCTGGGGAATGGGACACACCTGCCAGCGATGCGGAGTCACGCCGCTGTGCGAACTGCACTTCCGGGCCGACAGCGGACTCTGCTTCGACTGCTCGGCGGCCCCGGCTTATGCAGAAAGCGCCACTGTCGCGGCCGGATTTCACTGTGGAAATTGCGGAGCGCCCCTTTCTCCCAACGAGAACTATTGCTCCAACTGCGGACGGACATTGCGCTCTGCCCCATACCCGGGAGCGGAGTACATGGGGTTCTGGATTCGGGCCGGGGCATACGTGGCTGACTGGATACTCGCATACGTTGTGGTGTTGCTGGTTGCGCAGTTCCTGGGTATTTCGCCAATATCCAGCGAAGTTGATCCAAACACAGCGGATGACATCTCGGTGCTTCTGGAAAACATCAACTACTCCTTCCTGCTGATGTTCTGGGGAGTGTCGTCGGCTCATACCATGCTGCTCACTGCCTGGCGAGGTCAGACCCTTGGCAAGATGCTGTTTCGGATTCAGGTTGTGAACGCCGATGGAAACATTCCGTCCATTCCGCGCGTGGTGGTGCGAGAACTGTTGCGATCGGTAGTGTTGCTGGCGCTCTTCCCCTTGGGCTTCGTATACCTGTGGGTTGCTCTGGACTTGCGCAAGCGCGGACTGCACGACTACCTGGGCGGCAGCTACGTGGTCCGCAAGCAACGTGGCGGAGGGCCGCAGGATAGGGGCTTCTAGTTCGCATCAACTGGAGCATCTGCTACACTTGCGCCACGACTCTAGAACAGCTAAAGCGCGAATCCGCGCCACCGGAGGACATCATGCCCGTAACCTTCGGCACTTCCGTTCCCACCCGCGGCCCGCTGGCCGGGCCCGACGAGCTGCGCGCCCTGGCCCAGCGGGCCGACGATTTGGGCTTCGACCACATCTGGGTCAGCGACCATGTCATCCTGCCGCGTGAGGTCAGCTCCTTCTACCCCTACGCCGCCGACGGCGTCGCCACCTTCCGGCCCGACGAACCCTATTACGAACCGCTGGCGGCCCTTAACTTCCTGGCCGGCTGCACCCAGCGGGTGCGTCTGGGCACCCACGTCCTCATTCTGCCCTACCGCAACCCGGTGCTGGCCGCCAAGATGATTTCGACTCTCGACGTGCTGTCGGGCGGGCGGGTCATCCTCGGCGCAGGCGTGGGCTGGATGGAGGAGGAGTTCGAGGCCCTGGGGCTGGACACCTACGCGCGGCGCGGCGCGGTCACCGACGAGTTCATCGAGCTGTACAAGGAACTGTGGACCAGCGACAACCCGTCCTTCGACGGCGAGTTCTACCAGATTTCCGGCAGCGGATTCTCGCCCAAGCCCGCGCAGCAGCCGTACCCGCCCATCTGGATTGGCGGCCACACCGGGCCGGCCATCCGCCGCGCCGCCCGCCACGGCGACGGGTGGATGCCCATCGGCCTGCGTCCCCCGGCCATCCTGGAGCCGGAGGAGTTGTCGGGCCTCATCGCCCGTCTGCGCCGCCTGACGGTCCAGGCCGGACGCGACGAGAAGGCCGTTGACCTGACCTTCAGCACCGACGTCCGTTTCAACAACGCCGCCGACGGCTCCCGCCCCTGGATGAACGGACGCCCGGAGCAGATTGCCGCCGACCTGCGCCAGTACATGGACCTGGGCGTCTCCAACTTCATCATCGGCTTCCCCGCCGGCGACAGCGTGGCGTCGCTCCAGGAAAACATGGAGCAGTTCACCCGCGAAGTAGTACCCCTCATTCCGCAGGACTAACCGGGGTTTTTCAACGCCGAGTACGCCGAGAGCGCAGAGAAATAATAAGGGAAAACTCGGCGTTCTCGGCGTTTACTGATGCGTGAATGAATCAGTAAACATTCCGCGCCAGTTACCCGTCATTCCGGCGAAAGCCGGAATCCAGAGATGTTGCCCTCCGGCTACGTTCTCTGTACCTGGCGTTTTCTGGATTCCGGCTTTCGCCGGAATGACGGTATTGTTCAGCAATTCATTCACGGCTCAATAATTCCATCTCAGGAGGCAGGAACGATGTCAGTTCGTAGCGATCTTCGAGCCAGGATTAACGCCGGGGAGCAGATTGTCGCCCCTGGGGCCTACGACCCCATATCGGCGCGGCTGGTGCAGTCGCTGGGCTTCAAAGCCGTCTACTGCGGCGGCTACATCTCCGGGGCGCACCTGGCGGTGACCGAGCCGCTGATGACCATGACCGAGCAGCTTTCCGTGGCCGAGCGGGTGGTGCGGGCGGTGCCGCTGCCCGTCATCGTCGACGCCGACGCGGGCTACGGCGAGCCGGTGCACGCCATGCACACGGTGCGCTCCTTCGAGAAGGCGGGCGTGGCCGGAATCCACATCGAGGACCAGTTCTTCCCCAAGCGGGCCTCCTACCACGCCGGGCTGGAGCACGTCATACCCATGGACGAGTTCCTCCAGAAGATAAGCTACGCCCTGCGGGCCCGCATCGATCCCGACTTTCTCATCGTGGGCCGCACCGACGCCTTCACCGCCGTCGAGGGCGACATGGACGAGGCCATCCGCCGGGGCAACGCCCTCCGCGACCTGGGCGTGGACCTGGTGATGCCCCGCGGCGTCCGCAGCCGCGAGGACCTGGCCACCTTCCGCCGCGGCGTCCCTGACGTCCCGCTGATGGTCATAGCCGGGGCCGACGACATCACCGTGGAGGAATACCGCGACCTCGGCTGCCAGTTCCTCATCTACGCCACGTCGTCCATCATCGCGGCGGTGGACGGCATCCGCCAAATCTACGAGAGCCTGCGCGACACCGGACACATAGGCATCAACGCCCCCCAGGTGGCCCAGATGCGGGCCGAGGTGGAGGCGCTCATCAGCCTGCCGGAGTACCAGCAGGTGGAAGCCGAGACCACCGAGCGCGAGTTCCAGCAGCACCGGGAACATTAGGGCCCGGCCCCGTAACGGAGAATGCTACTCCCGCCGGCGGAAGAAGCTCCAGACGGGGGCGGTGAAACCGGGCAGCACGTCGCCCCCGTCGAAGGTGTCGAACTCGCCCAGAAGCAGCGGCGGCTGGCCGGCGCGGTATACGGTGAGGGTCACAGGCCCCGGGTCGGCCACCAGCGCCATCCGCACTCCGTGGGAAAGCCACATCATCGCCCTTTCCGCCATGTGCCGCTGGGAGTCGTTGGGGGACCTTACCTCCACCACCAGGTCGGGGGCCAGTTCCGCGAAGCCCACGACCCGGCCCTCAAGTCGGTCCGGCGCAACCCACGCCACGTCCGGGCCGCGCACCGTGTCCGGGCCGCGCTCTAGGACGAAGCCGGAATCGCCGGTGAGAACTTCGCCGAAGTCATTGTCTGCGGCGAAGTTGCCTAGCAACCTACCTATCTGGGCTTCCACTACTCCGTGTTCGTACCCTGGCGGCATATCTTCCGTCAACACTCCGCGAATCAGCTCTCGCTGCATATCGTCATCCGGCATCTGCAGCAACTCTTCTGCGGTCATTAACTTAAGGATTGTGGCCATTTCCGCTCCAACTGGCCGCCGGTGGTGGATGGTTGTTGCATCATTATATCGTGTGCCGCAGACAACCTACACGTTAGTCGGCACGGTGTCGCTGACGCCGTACTTGCGCTCCAGCTCGTAGATTTCGCCGAGGCCGAGGAGCGACGCCACGTCCCAGCGGGTGGCGAAGCGGCTGGGGTCTACGGCGCCGGTGGCCTTGAGTTCCTCGAAGGCGTCCTTGACCTGCTGGTAGATGAGCCAGATGGTGCTGCCGCAGATGGTAATCTTGTAGCCCAGGTCGTTCAGGTCGTTGGTGTTCATCAGGTCGCCGTTGTACATTCGGGGCAGGCTGGCCATGTCCTTGGCGTAGTTGCGGATGTCCTCTTCGCTCTTGATGCCGTCCACGAACACCACGTCGGCCCCCGCCTCGATATAGGCGTTGCAGCGGCGGATGGTGTCTTCCCAGCCTGTGACGGCGTAAGCGTCGCAGCGGGCTATGATGACGAAGTCGGGATCGGTGCGGGCGTCGAGGGCGGCCCGAATCTTCTGCACGTGGTCCTCCACCGGGATGACCTGCTTGCCCTCGAAGAAGCCGCACTTCTTGGGAAACACTTGGTCTTCGATGTGGATGGCGGCCACGCCGGCGGCCTCGTATTCCTGCACCGAGCGCATCACGTTCAGCGGATTGCCGTAGCCCGAATCGGAATCGCAGATTACCGGGATGTCCACGGCGTTGGCGATGTACTTGGCGTTGCCGACCATTTCGGTCATGGTCAGCAGGCCCACGTCGGGGAAGCCCCGCTCGGCGGCTGTCCCCGCGCCGGTCATGTAGACCGCCTGGAACCCAACCGACTCGGCAATCTTGGCGTGCAGGGCGTTGAGGACGAAGGGGGCAACAACCATGTCACCGGAGTTGAGCATCTGTCGCAGCTTGGTGGTGGCTTTCATCGCGCGCTCTCCTGTGCAAGGTGGAATTGGTGGCTGAATGATACCGCAGCTCGGGGATGGGCGCTAATTTAATGCCATAGTTTCTACATAGGAAGGCTATGATTGATATGTTCATGCGAGCGGTTCACCCGGGGGCGATTCTCAGGGAAGAGTTGGAGGAGTTGGGCATAACTCCTGCTGAGTTCGCCCGCCAGATTAACGTGCCGGCCAACCGTATCAGCCAGATCATCGCAGGCAAGCGCTCCATCACAGGCGACACTGCCTTGCGCTTTGAGCACTGGTTCGGAGTTGACCCCCAATTCTGGATGAACCTGCAAACCCAGTTCGACCTTGTCAATGCGGAAACTGCGGTCGGCGAAGAAATTCGCAAAGGGAATTATATCGAATCCTACACGCCTTCACCCCGTCATTCCGGCGAAAGCCGGAATCCAGAGCACCCCTGCCAATAGCAGCTTCGGGGTTGTTGAACCTTCTGGATTCCGGCTTTCGCCGGAATGACGGTATGGGCAAGAATGACCATGGGCAGAGGAATGTGTAGGATTCGATATAATTCCCTTCGCAAATTACCCACCGCGGCCAACCTCTAACCGCGGCGCCGTTCACTTACTGGCCGGGCCGCTGCTCCGCCGGGTTCAGCATCATTAACAATTATCTGGCTCCAGAGTACAGCGCGTGGCTGTATAGCTGCCGCCACGACAGGTCCACGGCCCAGCGGCCGCCGCTCCAGTCGTCTCCGGCGGCCTCCGACGAGTACCGCGTCAGCAGCAGGCGCCACGGCGTAGCGGTCTGCGCTACCTCCAGGCCCGACGCCACGCCCTCGGCGAACTCCACGGCATCGGGCAGTATCGCCTCCGGGAACGCGCCGTACTCCAGCAGCGCGATGCGTGGGCGGAAGGGCTCCGCCTGCAACCCGGCGGAGTGGCTCTGCGCCGCCTCCATCGCCTTTCGCTGCAACTCGAACAGCGCAGCCGGGGCCTCGAACTCCATCGCCACGCCGTTCATAGCCGGGTCGGCGGCAAATCTGCTGCGGCGCAGCAGGCAGGGCTGCTGCGAGCGCGTTTCGTCGGCGATGCTCTCCACCTGAGACGCCAGGATGGGCAGCCGGTCGTCGGGGCAGGGGAAGTACGGCGTCAGGGCCATCCGCAGCATCTGCATCTCGGCGGCCCAAGCGGAGTATTGCCCGCAGACAATCTGTCGCGTCTTGTACACCTTCGCCGTGAAGGATGGCTGCAACACCAGGTCTATGCCGTAGCGAATGGACATTTCACCCTCCAACCTCTCATAGTTCCCTCTCCCTCCGGGGGAGGGTTAGGGTGGGGGCGCAGGTCAGGACAGTATGGCAGCCAGTTCCGGCAGGTTGGCGGTCTCGATTTCGGGTCGATAATCGGTGTAGGGGGCGAAGGGGATGTTGTGGCGGTCAATATAGGCGCCCTTCATCCCGGCGGCTTGGGCCGCGCGGATGTCCCAGGCGTGGGCCGCCACGTGCAGGATGCCGCCGGTCTCCACCTCCAGCAGTTCGGCAGCGCGGCGGTATACCCGCAGGTTGGGCTTGTAGCAGCCTGCCTGCTCCACCGAAATCGTCCGGTGCACGGGTATGTTCAGCGTGGACACGATGCGCTCCAGCACCGCCAGGTCTCCGTTGGACAGCACCGACAGCGTGCACCGGCCCTTCATGGCAGTGAGGCTCTCCACAACGTCGGGAAACAGCGTTGGCGTGGCGCGGACGGCCAGCAGTTCCTCGATGTCCTCGCGGCTGTGTTCGATGCCCATGCGGGCGAACACCTGCGACAGCGTGGTGCGCCGCAACTGCTCGAAGGGCGTCCGCGGCCCGCCGAGGAGGGTATCCACCATCCCCTCGTGCAGGTAGGCCCACTCCCAAGTCCGCACGAGCTCGGCGGCGTCGGCATCCACTCCCTGCTTCCGCAGGAATCCGTCGAAGGCGGGCGTAAAAGTGGCCTCCAAATCCAGCAGAGTGCCATACAGATCGAAGGTGATGGCGCGGACAGCGGCGGGGTCAAAAGGAGACATAACGAAACTCCGGCAGAGAAAGGCGGGAATTGGGCAACCAGCAGCAGGATTATATCAGGAACCGGTGTCGGTTTAGTGTGGGCATAGCGGTGAGGTCGGTCGCAATGGGTTGTCTGAACTGTGATTCGCCTGATTCATTTGATTGCCATGATTCCCGAATCAAAAATCATGGCAATCATCAAAATCAAATAAATCACAGTTCAGACAAAGAATCGAAAGACCCTGCGTTGGAGCCAGGACGATTGCAAAGTCGTCGTTGCTACCTGTCATTCTGAGCGGAGCGAAGAATCCTATTCTCAGCGCAGAGACCCTTCGCTCCGCTCAGGGTGACAACTTAGCGGACTTTGCAATCGTCCTGGCGTTGGAGCGGGAATAGGTGTTGCCGAGGCGCGAAAGGGTGCTATAATACAGCTTTACTGGCCCGGCCGAGGTGGTGGAATTGGTAGACACGCTGTCTTGAGGGGGCAGTGGGCGTGCGCCTGTGTGGGTTCAAATCCCGCCCTCGGCACCACTAACCGGCCAGGCGACTGGCCCGCAGTCCCAGCGGCCAGTCCCCGACAATCGAGGCGACGTAGCCAAGTGGTTAAGGCGGAGGTCTGCAAAACCTCTATGCGGCGGTTCGAATCCGCCCGTCGCCTCCAACTGTTTCTCCCTTCTCGCCCCTTACTCCTCCCGTAGAAGGCCCGCGCCATCCGTCCTTCAAGCCGACTGCCCCGTCCTCAAACGCTGGACTCTTTCCTCAAGTACCGGGACTTCCGGCTGTTGTGGTGCGCCAACTTCTGCGCCAACACCGCAACCTGGCTGCAACTGCTCAGCGTGGGATGGCTGGTCAAGGACCTGTCCGAAGGTTCCGCCATCGGCGGCTTGCTGGTGGTGTCGGTGGGGGCCATCAACACCCTGCCCAGCCTGCTGGTGAATCCTCTGACCGGCGTGCTGGGCGACCGTCTGGACCGCCGCAAGCTGATGATGACGGTGCAGGCCATGGGGGCGGCCCTGGCCCTGGCGTTCGCCTTCCTGGTGGACAGCGAAAACATCCGGGCCTGGCACGCCTACGTCTACGTGCTGATTTCCGGGGCATTTATGGTCATCACGCAGACGTTGCAACAGGTGATGGTCGCCAATACCGTTCCTCGGGAGGCAGTGAGCAATGCCTACGCCGTCAACGTGCTGACCATCACCGGCACCCGGATATTCGGCCCCTTCGTCGGCGGGCTGCTGATTTTCTGGCTGGGCTTCTTCTGGAACTTCGCCCTCGAGAGCGCGTTGTACCTGTCGGTGGTGCTGTTCCTGCTGTCCATGCGCCTGCGATACGCCGATCCGGTACAGCGGAGGCCCGGCCAGCGGTTCTCGCCCGTGGCGGACTTCCGGGACGGCATCCTGCACCTGTGGCGAAGGCAGCGGGAAGTCTTGCAGATGATGGTGTTGTCGTTCATTCCCAACACCGTGCTGCACCCGGTATGGTTCCTGCTGCCGCTGTTCACGGCCCAGGTTCTCCACGCCGACGCCGACATGGGCGGCTACCTGCTGGCGATAACGGGTGTGGGCGGGTTCATGTCCACCCTCATCATCGCCTCCTTCGGCCTGCCCTCCCGCCGGGGCTGGCTGCTGATGGCGACGGCGGCGTGCAGCGCCGTCTGCACCATGGCCTTCGCCTACTCATCCTGGTTGCCGGCGGCCTTCCTGTTCCTGGCGCTGATGTCCATGTTCCAGTCCCACTACCGCACCACGCAGGGAACGGTGGTACTGACCATCGTGCCTGACGAGTTCCGCACCCGCACCTTCAGCGTGCTGGCCTACGAGCGCGGATTCCTGACGGTGGGCAGCGTCCTGGTGGGGATGCTGGCCGACGCGACTTCGGCGTCCATGGCCATCCTGACCCTGGGGGCGCTGGGGCTGGCGTTGACGGTAGCCTGCGCCGTCGGATTGCCGAGAGTGCGGGCGCTGGCGTGATGCGATTTTCGATGCTTGACTAGAATTTGTCTGAACTGTGATTTTTGTGATTAGGGGATTGCCGTGATTGGGAAACTGCGCCGGTTCAGGAGACGCCCAATCAGCGTAATCCCCTAATCACAAAAATCACAGTTCAGATAAAATCGAAAGGCCCTGACGGCCTCCGTGCCAGCCTTGCCGCCCTATAAGGGGTTCGCTACACTGAGCAGAATGACAAGTCCGTAGCAGGATACGGGGCAACAACTCACAAGGCATCCCATTGAGAAAGGGGCATATATGCGTTTCGGTTCCTTCGTTTTTCCCGTCAGCCACCACCCCGAGAAAGACTCGGCGGTCATTGACAGCACCCTGGACGAGATTCTGCTGGCCGAGCAGATTGGTATGCACTCGGTCTGGCTCACCGAGCACCACTTCGACGGGGCGGCGGCCCACGCCGACCCCCTGGTGCTGGGCGCAGCCGTCGCCGCCCGCACCGAGAGCATCAGGATAGGCTTCGCCGTCGTCGAGCTGGCCTTCCACCATCCCGTCCGGCTGGCCGTTCAGACCGCGCTGCTGGACAACCTCAGCCACGGCCGGCTCATCGTGGGCACCGGGCGCGGCTCGGCCTACAACCACTACGAATACATCGGCTTCGGCATCACCATGGAGGACGGTATCGCCCGCCTGGACGAGGCCGAAGAGCTGATGGTGGCGGCCTGGACCGGCGAAGACCTGAAACACCACGGCGAACACTGGAACGTGCAGTTCCCCCAGCTACGCCCCCGTCCCTACCAGCAGCCCCATCCGCCGCTTATCCGGGCCTGCATCAGCGAGGCGTCAACCATCAGGATGGCCGAAATTGGCCGCCCGGTGATGATTGGCATCCAGACGCTCCCCAACCTCCGGTCCCGGCTGGAACGCTACCGGGCCACCATGCTGGACTCCGGGTTTACCGAGGCGCAGACCGAGGCCACGCTGGACCAGTGCTGGGCCTCCCGAGACCTGTTCATCGCCGACAGCTACGATGAGGCCCTGGAAGTCGCCTCCGCCGGTTTTGCCCGGGAGCGTTTCCACTTCCGCCACGCCCGCGAGCTGTATAATCCTGGTGGCTTCCCGCCCCCCGACCCCAACGCCCCGGTTCCCGCCGGCGAGAGCCTGGAGCATTCCTTCATCCTCGGCACCCCGTCGCAGGTGGCCGAGCAGGTGGCCGAAATGCGCGACATCGGCGTCCGCAACCTGATGCTCAAGCTGAACACCGGCGAGATGGACACTCACAAGGTGCAGAAGTCAATGAGACTGTTCGGCGAACAGGTGATGCCGCGTTTCGCCTGATTGCGCAAGGAGACGCCCCCACTCCCGTATCAAGTACGGGGCAGGCTCTAACCCTCCCTCGGAGGGAGAGGGAATACGCCACACAGCCGTCGAGGGAGGAACTATGAAGAGAAGCGCCTCCAGGATTCTGACCACCCACACCGGCAGCCTGCCGCGATCGCCCCGTCTACAAGAGCTGCTGCGGGAGCGGGAGGAGCAGCGCGACTTCGACCCGGCGGTGTTCGCCGCTGGCGTCCGCGAGGGGGTCGCCGAGGCGGTGGCCAGACAACAGGATGCCGGGGTGGACGTGGTGAACGACGGCGAGCAGGGCCGCTCGCAGTACGCGACCTACGTGAAGGAGCGACTCACGGGCTTCGAGGGAGAGCGTCTGGTGCGCGCCCGCCCGCGCCTGGACGACGCCGACTTCCCGGACTTCGCTGCGACGCAAACCCATATGTCCTCCCGCAATATGCCCCAACCGGCCTGCACCGGCCCCATCGGCTGGAGGGACTTTCCGGCGGTGCAGCAGGACATAGACAACCTGAAGGCGGCGACGGCCGATTCCCAGGCGGAAGAAGTGTTTATGACGGCGGCCTCAGCCGGTGTGTCAAAAGTCAGAAAAGGTCCCGTGAGTGGGACCTTTTCCGTCTTCCCGTCAAAGTCGGGATGTCTTGGTGGGACGGGGATGCTGTATTCGATGTTTATGTAGTCGTCCTTTTTGGCTGTGACACGTTTGCAGACAGTTCTGAGCACCTCGCGGGTTTTTGCCAGGTCGCCGGTGGCGATGCCGGCCCTCAGCGTCTTGGCGAAGGCCCTTATCTTGGCTCTGCCGTTTACGATCTGTTTCTGGCGGTTGAATTCGACCTCTTCCCTGATTTTCGCGTTCAACAGGTCGTGCTGCTGTTTTTCCAGTTCGGCCAAGTCTCTGGCGATCATTGAGTCCCTCAGGATCGCGTTTTCCCTGACAAACCTGATCAGGTTGCTCCTTTCCTGGATATTCTTTTCCAGTTG
Source organism: Dehalococcoidia bacterium (assembly GCA_965204865.1). GTDB lineage: Bacteria > Chloroflexota > Dehalococcoidia > Lucifugimonadales > UBA3495 > VXOI01. Next base: position 4,304,376 of record OZ242027.1, read on the forward strand.
TTGTTCAATCGTTTCGAGGTTCCGTCTCTGGCGTTGATTCGCTTCCTCGGTTTCCGATTCCAGGATGGATATCAGTTCGTCGATGTGCTCCGGGATCAGGATCTTCTGGAGGACTGTCTCTATAACTCTTCTTTCCGCCAGCCATGCGGGGATGCCCGGGGCATCGCAGCGGTCGGGTTCCGGGTTGTCGCGGTTCTTGCAGTAGTAGTACGACTTTTCCGGATCCTTCCCGTTCCTCTTCATGTATCCGCCGCACTTGGCGCACTTGATGAGCCCGGTCAGAGGGTGATTACGGGCGGTCTCGCGGGGTTTGTGCGGTTCCCTTTCCTTGATTTTTTCTTGGACATCGTCCCATAGTTCTTTTGGAACAATTGGTTCGAATGCGTTTTCGATTATGATGGGGTCGTACTTCTTGGCCTTGTCGGTGTGGCTGTAGGCAAGGGTGCCTTTGTAGGCCACGTTTTGGAGGATGCGAAGGATGACGGTGGTAGACCAGAATCTTGCCTTCGGAGGTTTGATGCCGTCGGCATCCAGTTGGGCCCGGATGCTGTCTGCGGCTTTGCCGCCGTTGTAGTCTTCGAACATTTTCCTGATTATCGGTGCCCATTTGGGGTCGATGACAAGGGTCCTGAAGGTTTTTCTGCTCTTTTTGGTTTCTGCGCCGGGAATTTCCTCCAAAGGCTTATGGTAGGCCAGGTATCCGGTTGGAGGGGTGGAACCGACGTATTCTCTTTTCGACGCCCTGTCGCGCAGGGCCCGTCTGATTTCGGTGCTCATCCGTATGCTGGTGAGTTCGTCGGTTGCGTGGATCAAGGGGATGATGAGGGCGGCGAGTTCTTCGTTTTCCTCGTTGATGGGGATGTTCAGCATGACGAAGTTGACGCCGTTCTCTTTGAGCTGTTCCCTGGTGACGAGTGCGTAGACGGTGTTTCTCGCTATTCTGGCCGAGTTCCATACTACGATGGTGTCGTAGGGCCTTTCGTTGGAGAGGGCCTTCCCGACCATTTCGTTGAATTTGGGGCGGTCCTCTCTTTTGCCGCTGTAGGCCTCGTCGACGAATTCATCGATTATTCGGTGGCCGTTTTGCTCGGCCCACCGGTAGCAGTGGTCGCGTTGCTGTTCAATGGACTCTTCCACCTTTTGGTGGGGCGAAGAGACCCTGCCGTAGAATGCTGCGTTCTGGATGCCACCTTCCCTGGGCGGCATCGGCTTTCTCTTGCGCTTGGTGCTCATGCCGTTTCCCTCCCCGGCTACTGTGTTGTGTCGCTGTGGGCTTCGTCGGTGAATTCGCCGACGATTTCGTGGCCGTTCTCCTCTGCCCACCCGCGGGTCTGTTCGAGCTGCTGTTCGATGGATTCGTTGTCCTTCTGAGGGCCTGTAGAAACTCTGCCGTAGATTGACCATTTCCGGTGTTCGGTTCTCATGGCTGTTCCCTGTCCTCCCGATAAGTGTGGACAAAGGCGGGTAGCCCTTGTTACACCAAGTGTAACACCTGAGCATATGTTCGTATTTCTAGAGTAACGTTCTTTTGGTGATTTTCTCGTAGAGTTCCACGATGAACCGTTGGGTGTCGAGGGGAGGTGAAGGCTCTGGCTTGACCACGGTCCTGATGCGCGGGTCGTCGGTTACGTAGCGGTAGGCGCGTTCGATGTTGGCGGCTTCGTCCTCCTCCAGGTCTGCCGGTTCGGTATTCTGGTGTCCTGCCTGTTCCAGGAGTTCTTCGAGGTCCACGCCGTGGAATACGGCCAGGCGGCGGAGAACGTTTACGCCGGGATTGCGGGCTCCGGACTCTATCTGGGAGAGGTGGGCCACGGAGATGCCGGTCTGACGGTGTAGCTCCCTCAGGCTGATGGGGGCCCTGAGCTCCTTCAGCAGTTGGCCGATATGTGGCCTGCGGTAGGCCTGTTCCTCCTGGGCATCCTCGTCTGGAACGGGTGCGGTCAGCTCCTCCTGTTCCAGCAGCGCTCGGGTTTCGGCCTCGGCGATCTCCATGCGGGAATCGGTTTTTGATGACATTTGCTTGTTTTCCTGTCTGGCCTGTGGCCGTATCATATAAGTACTAACACGACCGGAGTTTACTTGGTTGCCATGTGAGGTTGGCCTTTCACGGCGCTGGCCGTCTCAACATGGAATACAGGGGATGGTTATGGGAGATAACGAGCTGAGCGGTTCCCAAGAATACTGGGACAGTCTTTCCAAGTCTGAGCGGGAGGCGTTGCAGGAGGGTTTGCACGCCATGGCCGAGCTGATCATCGGCATCGACCTTGATGGGTCTTCGGTGCCGGTGGAAGAATCCGCCGGGCCGGGGACGGTGATGGATGCGGACGAGTTCTGGGACACGTATGGGACCAACTTGGTGGCGTTTGCCAACTACTGCAAGCATGGGCTGTGGAATCCGGAGGATGGGCTTGACGTGTACCGGCCCGGGCTGGTGGAGGGTCCGGACGGCTTGGAGCCCGGGTTCGTTCTCGTGAAGCGAGGGAAGTGGAATCCTGACTTGCCATGACCCTGTTACGGGGGCCGGTTCATCCTAGTAAAGCGGTGCGCCTTCCTTGAGGGTGATCTCTTCCGTGTTTCCGGGTAGTCTGCCGCCGTTGACGAGCATGGGTATGTTGTATTGCACCCTGATGGCCGTTTGGTCCAGGGTGATTTCTTTTACCAGTGATTGGAAGAGCCCTATGAGGGCTGGGGATGGTGTCCTGTTGAGGTGGGTGGCGGCATTCTTGGTCCGGTCCATTATCCAGGCTTCGTCGGTGGCCGCCCGCTCGCAGTGGGCGGCTTTCTGCTTGGTGACCTCAGCCTGTGCTTGAATCTTTTTGCCGGCGGCGGCCGATGCTTGGGCCAGGTGACCGACTTCCTGGTAGGTTAATTCTCCCGCTTCTATTTGCTGGAGGAGTTCGTGTCTCTCCGCGTGCAGGTGTTGGAGGGATTCCTGTTCTTGTTGAAGGTCGGTCGCCGTCAGGGTGAGCGACTCTGACGCCTTCTGCTTCACGAGTTCGATGAGCGTTGGTGCCAGGTGGTCTGCGGTCAGGTGTTGAGTGATTCGGTTCAGGACTGCGCGGTTGAGGTCTTTGACCGGGATCGCCGGCGTTGAGCAGTTGGTGGGGTAGCTGTCCAGGTTTGTTGGGCAGGTGTAGCAAATGGCGGCGTTCTGACCCTGGGTGATTTGCCTTGCCAGCATGGGCAGACAGCAGTGTCCGCACCTTACGAGTCCGGTGAGGCTGGGTTCTGGTGCTGGGGAGAACTGGTTGGGCTTCGTGGTCATGGCAGCTCCAGTGAAGTCTCTTTGTGCGGACCTTGGATGCCTTGGTTTCAGTTTAAGTTCAAACGGTAGCAGAGGTGTGGGGTTTGTCTCTTTGCGCGGGTTGACGGGGTTCGGCGTGTAGGTCTCTGGCCTGTCCGTGGGGTCCATCGAAGTTACCGTGTTGCTGGCCCCTACGCCGTGGTCTCTTGGAGTGAGGTGGCGGGCTGTGCGGTGTACCAGAAGCATCCAGCGGCGCCGTGCCATTGTGCAATTTCTTCGATGGCCTTGGAGGTGAGGTTGTCCGGGGCAGTCACTGGGGGGTTATCGGGGTCGTCGGTCCAGTCGTTTGTGGCGACGATCATGAAGGGTGATTCCGGGTCGTCGGCGGTGTAGATGGCGTGGAGCTCGATTCCGTCCAGGTAGGGCAGTTGGGGATGGAGTCCGATCCATTCGTGATGGCGGTTGAGCTTGGTTATTGACGCCGTTGCTTCCTTGCCGGTGTCTTCGCCTGCGCTGATGGTGATGATCAGGGGGATGAAATCCTCGCCGGCTTCCTGAACTGCTATCTCTGCCAGGTCCAGCGGGTTGTTGATCTGTTCGGCGTTGTCCAGGTTTTCCAGTTGGTCTTGGGCCCACCAGGTGAAGTCGAGAATGTCCATTTGGCGGAGGAGCGTTTTGGCGTCCTCTAGGGTCTGGTTGAGGTGTTTCGCCTCTGGGGTTATGAGGGGTTTTTCCCTGTTGGCGTCTGCTTCGATTGCGCGTTGTGCTGCTGCCAGCCGGCTGGTTCCGGGGGTACCTGGCCAGTCCGCCATGGTCATGGGATTCATCGTGTCTCCTACGTTTCCCGATATGGTGCGGGGCTGCCGGCAGGCTGCCGCTAGGCTGGGACCCACTCGATGTTCTTGAATATCGCTTGGGCTTCCTCCAGCAGTGCGACGCCCTGGGCCATCTTCTGGAGTATTTCCCGGTCGTCCTGGCGTTGGGTCAGTTCGACCACCAGGGCGGCCTCGCCGGCCACTGCCCATGCCATCCGGATGGTTCTTAGACGATTTCGAAATTGAGTTGTGGTGATGCGTTAGCATCCTTGGAGTTCAACTTCGTAGTCCTGCGAGCTCGGCCGGGTCCCGGTTTGACGCGGGACCGCTTGGCTTTCTGGCCTCCCTTGGGAGGTTCCGGCGGCTCGCGCAGGTCTCCTTGCGGAGATACGTCTGCCCTGCCGAGGATTTCCAGTCCCCGGCGCCGGATGGTTTCTGCTGCGTTGGCGTCTGCATTGGCTTCGTAGCCGCATCTCTGGCATTTGAAGCGGCTCTGGGACCTGCGGTTGTCTGGGTGTGCGTGGTTGCATTTCGAGCAGGTCTGGCTGGTGTAGGGTGCGGGTACGAGGATGAAGTTGCGGCCTGCCATGAGGCACTTGTACTCTAGCAGTCTGCTGAACTGGGCCCAGCTCTGGGCGAGGATTTTACGGTTGAGGCCCCGTTTCTGGGCGACGTTCTTTCCGGGGTCTTCGATGGTGCCCGATGCCGATTTGGTCATGTTCCGGGTTTTGGTGTCCTCAATGCAGATGGTCTGGTAGGTATTGACGAGGAGGGTGGTGAGTCTGTGCTGCCAGCCCTTGAGAGAATCGGAGCGGGATTGCTCAACTTTTCTCAGGCGGAGCAGAGTTTTCAGGTATGACTTGGAGGGTTTGCCGATCCACCGGAAGCGTCTTGTGACCTTGCCCTTGCGGTTGCGCTGGGAGACCCAACGGGCCCTTCCTTCCTTCAGGGCCTTGTCGCGCTGTCGTTGCATCTTGCGCCGTAGGCGGCGTTTGAGCTTTAGGAGTCCCTTGTCATCGTGGTCCGGGTAATGGACCACCTCTCCTTCGCTGTCGGAGGAGGTGAGGGAGAATACGGTGCCTGGGTCTATGCCGATGGAGTGGAACGGGGCTTCCTGCCAGTGTCTCTTGACGTCGAATACGAGGCCAACCAGTAGGCGTTTGGCGGAGAGGGTGATATGGATTTCCCGGGGTTGCTCGCCCCTTGGGATCCGGTGATCGGGTTTGAACCACACTTGGGGCAGGCCTTTTATGCTGATGAGGGCCTTGGGTCTTCTGCTCGGAGCCTGCTCCCATTGTATGAGGGGCTCATAGAGGTTGAATTGCCTATGGGTCTCGTTGCGGATGGTGAGGTGGTGTACCTCTGGCTCAGACAAGGAGAGGGTGCGGCAAATGTTGGGGTCCTTGGTCTTGGGCCTGCCTCGTTTGGCGGCTGGAACACCCTGCTTCATGTTGCTACGGTAATCAAAGTAAGCGTTGAAGGCCCTGTGGACCTGCTGTTCTACGTTGGTGAGGAGCTTGTGGGCGAACGGTTGGAATTCGGGTTCGTTGTTGGAGAGTTCGGTGATGTCGTGGCCGGTGATTCTACGGTTGTAGCGGTGGGTGCTGGAGGCGTAGTTGCGCTGTTTGATGATGAGGTTGTAGAGGAAGGCAGTGGACTGGCAGGCTTTTCTGAGGGAGGCGTAGCCTGCCCTTGAGGAGTGAGCGGGATATTGGAGGGTGATTG